>NZ_CP108341.1:0-4800000 GCF_045040895.1 Streptomyces purpurascens
CACATCGCTGCGCGATGTGCAAGCGAACCCCCGTGCTGCGCACGGGGTTGCGCTCCGCTCCGCGGGAGCGCTGGCGGGTGGCTGCGCCACCCGCACACCCTCCTTGCTGCGCAAGGAGGGTGCCGGTCCGTCCGCTGCGCTTCCGGACCGGCGGGACCCCCGTCCCGCTATCAGGCTTCCGCTTCGCTCCAGCCTGCTCGGCGGGTCCGCTGCGCTCCCCCGCCTGACAGCCCTTCCGGCTGCGCCTTCAGGGCCGTTGAGTCCGCTAACGCGGACCAGTCTGGCTGCGAGGGAGGGGGCACTCGTTCGTGTCGGGTTCCAGTGTAGTGGCTGCATCAAATTGATGCAGCATGTACCGTTGGTGGAAACACGGGACACCCCCCAACTACTGAAAAATCCAACCCCCTGAGGGAGTCACCGCCTGATGACAGCTCACGTAGACCCTATAGAAATGCAGTTGAGCAGTGATCCTGAACAGCGAATCGGCGAGTACCGAAGGGCGCGCGGAACGCGCGACTGCGTGCTTACGCGCTCCTGGAGGTGGCCGGGTTGGAGCCCAGGGAAGTCGATGCGGTCGTGTCCGCCATCGAGGCCGGTGCCCTGGCAAGCGCCCACGGCGATGTGGAGCGAGGCAGTTGGGAACCTCCTGAGCCACGGGGGGAGTCGTACGCGCAGGGCTGGGCGGATGGTGTGGTCGCAGTGAGTGAGGGCCTGGTGCGCACGGCCGACCGCCGGTTCCAGCAGCGTGGGCGAGCGGCTGCGGCAGCCCGCTTACAGGCAGGGAAGCCCGCGCCGGACGGGGCTTGGGAGTTGGAGCGGCTGCGGGCCTTCGCGCGCCAGGCAATGCACCGGACGCACCGGCACACCATGGAGCGGCGCCGGGTGCTGGAGCTCCTGGGCGAGGACGGCCAGTTGTGCAACGCCCGCACGATCGAGTACTCCACTGGTGACGTCATCTGGTGCACGCGTGAGGCCGGCCATTACGACCCGGGGGTCAGACCCGAGGGTGAGGATCCGGGCGGCTGGCATCTGTGCAACGGCCGCCGATGGATGGATGACCGGCCCTACAACCACCCGCACAAGTCCGCCTGACGACCCGGGGGGGGGAAGGCCACAAGGGGAGGCTAGGAAATGCCTGCAATTCAGCTACGGGACCACCAGGTGGACGCGAATGTGCGTATCCGTAGGTGGGTGGGATTCTCTGCAAGGTCATCAGTGCCCCCTCGGGGGGCGCGGGCCACCGTCGTGTCAGCGACCGGGTCCGGGAAGACGATCACGGCCGCGTGGGCTGTGCTGGAGTGCTTCCGGGGCGGGCGGATCCTCGTCATGGTCCCCACCCTCGATCTGCTCGTGCAGACCGCCCAGGCGTGGCGCAGGGTCGGCCACACGGGGTCGATGGTCGCGGTGTGCTCGCTGGAGAAGGATGACGTCCTGGAGCAGCTCGGGGTGCGCACCACCACCAATCCGATCCAGCTCGCGCTGTGGGCCGGGCGCGGGCCTGTGGTGGTGTTCGCCACGTACGCCTCTCTCGTGGACCGTGAGGACCCCGAGGACTGGTCGGGGTGGCGGAAAGTGCGCGGGCCGCTGGAGGCCGCTCTGGCGGGCGGGGAGCGGCTGTATGGCCAGTCGATGGCCCCGTTCGACTTCGCGGTAGTTGAC
This sequence comes from Streptomyces purpurascens, assembly GCF_045040895.1. Taxonomy (NCBI): domain Bacteria; kingdom Bacillati; phylum Actinomycetota; class Actinomycetes; order Kitasatosporales; family Streptomycetaceae; genus Streptomyces; species Streptomyces purpurascens. The sequence goes on from NZ_CP108341.1 coordinate 1,660, forward strand.
GAAGCCCACGGAACTACTGGTGATCTTGGTCGGCCGTGGTCGGCGATCCACGACAACCACCGCATCCCGGTCGACTACCGGCTCTACCTGACCGCGACCCCGCGCATCCTCGCCTCGCCCCGGCCGCAGAAAGGCAAGGACGGTGAGGAACTGGAGATCGCTTCGATGCGAAGCGACCCCGAAGGACCCTACGGCGAATGGATTTTCGAGCTTGGACTCTCGGAGAGCATCGAGCGCGGAATTTTGGCAGGGTTCGAGATCGACGTGTTGGAGATCCGCGATCCTCAGCCAGTCCTTGGGGCCTCGGAGGAAGCCGTGCGCGGCCGGCGCCTGGCGCTCCTGCAGACCGCCCTCCTGGAGCACGCCGCCCGGTGGAACCTCAAGACGGTGATGACGTTCCACCAGCGAGTCGAGGAGGCCGCCGCGTTCGCGGAGAAGCTGCCGCAGACGGCAGCCCGGCTGTACGCCAACGACGCCTCGGACGAGGACCTGGAGGCCGCGGAAGAACTGCCGAAGTCGTCGATCGACGCGGAGTTCTACGAGCTGGAGGCCGGTCGTCATGTGCCGCTGGACCGGGTGTGGTCGGGGTGGCTGTGCGGCGACCACCGGGTGTCCGAGCGGCGCGAGGTCCTGGCGCAGTTCGCCAACGGCGTCGACGCCGACGGCAAGCGGGTGCACCGGGCGTTCCTGGCAAGCGTTCGCGTTCTCGGTGAAGGCATCGACATCGTCGGCACCCGGGGAGTCGAGGCGATCTGCTTCGCGGACACCCGCGGCTCCCAGGTGGAGATCGTGCAGAACATCGGCCGGGCGCTCAGGCCGAATCCGGACGGCACCCAGAAGACGGCCAGGATCATCGTGCCGGTCTTCCTCCAGCCCGGCGAGGACCCCAAGGACATGGTGGCCAGCGCGAGTTTTGCACCCCTTGTAGCGGTGCTTCAGGGCCTGCGCAGTCATGATGAACGCCTGGTCGAGCAGCTCGCCTCGCGCGCCCTGTCCCGGGGTCGTGAGCAGCGGCGGGTGCACGTCCAGCGCGACGAGGAGGGCCGGATCGTCGGGACCGGCGGCGAGGACCAGGAGCACGATGACACGCAGGCCGCTGCCGAGTCCGCCCTGCTCCACTTCTCCAGCCCGCGCGACGCCGGCACCATCGCCGCGTTCCTGCGCACCCGCGTGTACCGGCCGGAGTCGCTGGTGTGGCTGGAGGGCTACCAGGCCCTGCTGTGCTGGCGGGAGGAGAACGGCATCACCGGTCTGCACGCGGTCCCGTATGACACCGAGACCGAGCTGGGCGTCACCGTTTTCCCCCTGGGGCGCTGGACCCACCAGCAGCGGCGCGCGTACCGCGCCGGTGAACTCGACTCCCACCGCAAGGAGCTGCTCGACGAAGCCGGAATAGTGTGGGAACCGGGCGAGGAAGCCTGGGAGGCGAAGCTGGCGGCGCTGCGCTCCTACCACCGTGCACACGGGCACATGGCCCCGAGGCAAGACGCTGTGTGGGGAGACGCTGAAGGTGAGCTGGTCCCGGTCGGGCAGCACATGGCCAACCTCCGCAGGAAAGGCGGCCTCGGGAAGGACACGGAGCGGGCGGCGGACCGCGCAAAGCAGCTGGCGGCCATCGACCCGGACTGGAACTGCCCGTGGCCGCTGGACTGGCAGCGCCACTACCGCGTCCTCGCCGACCTGGTCGACGCCGACGGCCACCTGCCAGACATCGCACCCGGGGTGCTGATGGACGGCGACGACATCGGACGGTGGCTCCAGCGGCAGACCCAGCCGGGTACATGGGCGCAGCTGTCGAACGAACAGCAGGAGCGACTGTCCAGGCTGGGCACCAAGCCCGCTGAGGCTCCGTCTGGCGCCCCGGCAGCCACGCGGGCGAAGGGCCCGAGCAAGGCGCAGCAGGCGTTCCAGCGCGGCCTGGCAGCCCTCGCACAGTGGGTGGAACGGGAGGGCCAGCGGCCGGTACCGCGCGGCCACAGCGAAGAGATCGTGGTCAACGGCGAAGCGGAACCGGTGTCCGTCAAGCTGGGCGTGTGGGTATCGAACGCCCGCGCGAGGCGGGACAAGCTCACAGCGGACCAGCGGTCGGCCCTGGCTGAGTTGGGCGTCGACTGGGCGGGCGCGGCATCGGCGCCGACCGCCCAGGTTGTCCCGGCCCAGCCGACGAAGGGCGGCTCCGTACGGCCCTCGCCGCCGAAGCCGCCGGTCCGGCACCACCATGCCGAGTGCGACAAACCGTTGTACGGCGGCGGCACCTGCACCTGCGACCTCATCGAGCAGTACGGACCGCCCTCCGAACGAGACGACTACTGAGAAAGCCTCCGCCTGCTCCCTCCCCACCGCGCCGGACCCCGGGCCCTCCCTTCAAAAGGCCTTGGGCCTCGTGCTGTCGGCACGGGCGGGCGGACGTCGTCTAGGTCAGCCGGGCCGATGCGGGACCCACTCGTGGGTCGTCTCCTCCCGAGCACGGAGTTATGAGATGAAATTATCAAATGTTGACGTCCAGAACGCCATAGGTCGCAAGCTGAACACGCAAGGGTTCCGAGCATCAGATGTGGGCCTGCCTGCGGCTTTTGGTGAACAAAAGTTTCCTATCGGGGTCATCTGTTATCTCATGTTTTCCGACTAGCCGAGCTGAGCGGGCGTCCGGCCGGGCGTGCGCTCCCGTATCCGGCACCCGAACCGCCCTGTCTGGGGCGCATAGTTGGGCCTGTGAACACCGAACTGACCGTGCTCAAGCGGGACAAGGTCGTGAGCCAGGGCGAGACGATACGGATGCTGCTGGACGAGTCCAAGCGCTCCAGCCGTGCTGTCCCCATCCGGCGCGCGTTCGTTCAGGACACTGTCCCCGGCCCTCGCCTGGTCACGCGGCCCGGCCCTCTCCGTCACCTACTGCGCAGCCCCGAGCGGCTGGAGCTCTTCCTCCTGGTCCACTGCGTCGCCGCACGGGGCCCACTCCCGCGCGGTCGCGTCGACGGCGACTGGGGCGTGACTCGCCGGTCCGAGACATGGGGCCGCGCCGCAGGGATCTCGTTCGCCACCGACGGCACGGCGAGCGCCGCGGTCTCCCGGCACCTGGCCAAGCTGAAGAAGCTGAAACTGATCAGCACGGCGCCGGACGGCCGGATGACCCGCATCATCAAGCTGCACGAGGACGGCTCCGGGGACCCGTACACGCTGCCGTCAGGCAACTGGGAGGGCTCCCGCAAGGACATCTATTTCAAGGTGCCCTTCGCGTACTGGGAGCAGGACTACTACAAGTCGCTGACGATGCCGGCGAAGGCGATGCTGTTCATCTTCATGAGCCAGCGCAGCCGGTCCTTCGTCCTGTACAAGGACAAGCAGTTCGCGTCCTGGTACGGGATCTCCCCGGCGACCGTCGGGCGCGGCATCACGGAGCTGAAGACGAAAGGGCTGCTGTACGAGTTCCTCACTGAGCAGTATCTGGACGGCTCCTCCATCTTCGGCCAGAGCACGGGTGTGCGCTGGGCGCTCGCCGCGCCGTTCGACCTGAACGTCAACAAGACAGACCGGGAGGCGGCGGCCGCCGCCTGGAGTCCAGCGGGGGTCGCCGACACCGCGCTGCGGATCGCCTCCGGTGTCCCCGTGCTCTCGGGGGCGATGGCCCCGAAATGAGCAGGGCCGGGCGCTGCGGCGACCCGGCCCCACGACTCCCGGTCCGGCGCAAACACGGGTCGGGCATGGCGCAGGTCGCCGCCCCGCAAACGGGCGACGGCCCCCTGTTGGAGCAGGGAGCCGTCCAGTGAAGAAACCGACAGTCACTCCCCAAGGAGGCACCATCAGCATGTTCAACGAGCCTAAGGGCACCGACCGACCGACGTCGACCCGGCACCACCAGGGCAACGACAAGCTGCGTCACATCCGGTCCGAGATCCGGGCCCGGCTGCTGCAGCTGCTGGACGGCGGTCGCCGCCGTCGTCTGCGCGCCCTCGCCCGTACGACGGGCTACGGCATCGTCCGCGGCTCCGCTGGCGCCGTGGGCGCGAGCGGGACTGGGTGGATCATCTGGTGGATCCAGCAGCGCTAACTGGCGCACCCGCTGATCCGATCTCCGCCGACATGGTGGTCCCGGTCCCGAGGCCGGTGGCCGGTGGCCGGTGGCGTCTCCCCCGTACGACGGTCACCGCACTCGGGCCGTAGTACGGAGGAGACGGCGAGGACCAGGCGCCGGAGTTCGGACAGCGGCGGCGCCGACGCGCAACACCGGCGAGCGCGGCCCATGCCGCCCTCCATCACCCGCAACTCCAGTTAGGGACATGGGTGAAAGCGGCCTCAATGGGGATGCCCCGAATTCGATCGCACCTGTATACAGGTGCGGTTACCGTCCTGGCATGGACGATTCACTCTCGTTCGAGAGCTTCCTGACGGGTGCCGGAAGAGCCGCGTACAAGGCCATGGAGGACCACGGGCGCGGCGAGTACGACGAGTTCGCTCTCCACGGTGGCGTTGCCGTCGAGCGGCTCGCCAAGGCTGTCCTGGTCAAGAAGAACCCGACCTATCTGGTAGAGATGCGCAACGGGAACTCAGATCTGCTGCTGTACTTCGGCGGTGATGTGGAGCTGGACCCGGACAAGGTCCGCACTGTCGGAGCCAAGGAGGCCCTCCAACGGCTCCGGCGCATAAAGGTGCTCCCGCCTAATCCTCAACTCGATCGGTTGATCGACCTCCGGAACGGCACCGCACACACAACTGTTGGCGACGAGGCCAGGTCTCTGCTGCCGACACTTGCCGAGACCATCGCAATCCTGTTGAAGGCCGTCGACATGCCGGCTGAGCAGTTCTGGGGTCGCTGGATCAGCGCGGTCCACGTGGCCGTCGACAAGCAGCGGGATGCGATCCAGCGGGACGTTGAGGTCCGGATCAAGCAGTCCCAACACCTCTTCGATGACCGGTTCAAGGGACTACCTGAAGGCGCCAAAGAGAGGGCACTCAAGGAACCCGTCGAAGGCCCTCACGCCGTCGCGGTGTCCGGGGAAGACGACAAGCTCATCGTGCTGATCTCCACTCTCGCGTGTCCTGCATGTGGTGGAGAAGCACATATCCGGGTGACACCAATCCGCTCGACCACCACAGGGGCAGAGGTAACGGTGGACCTTCTGGACTGCCCCCTGTGTGGGTTGAAGCTGACCGGCCCCGAAGAGATCAAAGCTTCCGGTGCCGATATCGAGAAGGCCGTGGTGCCATCGAACATCATCGTCTCGTGGGGCATGACCCTCCCGACTCCGCTCGACTTGAGCCGCATAAATACGGCTTGACCATCAAAACTCGCCGACCCGAAGGCCGAAGCCGAGAGCTACGGGTACGGCTACCACGGCCAAGCGGCCACCCGCGTCCTGGCCAACCTGATCGCCGACTTCGCCGGTCTGCGCCCGCTGCTCACCGTCCCGCAGCCCACCGTCGGTAGGGTCGCGGCTGTGCGTACGGCCGGACAGATGGCCGGGATGACCGCGATCGTCCTGTACGACCTGGGCAGCCGCCGGGAATCCCGCGCCTGGTTCGCCACCGCCCAATCCGGCAATTCCCAGCTGCACGCCTGGGTGCTTGCCCGGGAGGCCATGGTGCCGCTCAACTACGGCGCCCCGAGGGCGGGGGCCGGCCTCGCCGACCAGGCCCGCCAGGCCGCAGGTCACCAACAGACCGAGCAGGCCCACGCCGCACTCGCCGGCGCCCTCATGGAGCGGCTCCCCGAGGGCGAGCGGTCAGACACGTGGCTGACGTACGGCGAGCAGAAGCACCACGTCCGCCTCAGCCACGCCTTCACCACGCTCGCAGACACCCGCCGCCCGAACGAGAGCCAGCAGCGTGCCCTGGAGCTGTCCGCGCCGTCCCGCACCATGACGCGCTCCCTGCTACACATCGACGCGGCGGCGTGTTCCCACCGGGGACGTCCTGGTGGACGATAGCCGTACGCGGCGACCGCTCGAATCACCGGCGTTGGTGTTGGACCAGTCCCCCAGCAGGCGGCTGCCCCGTGCCGTCAGATCCGCCGGCACGCGTTCGCTGACCAGGGCTTGGAATGCGTGTGAGGGAGCAGGCCGCCACGTGGCCATTACCTGATGGGATGCTCATCGGTTGAAGGTGCATGTGGCAGCAAGGCTCCTCGGCGCACTCGGCGGTCGCTGATCCCTGTCGATACAGCGCCCGGTTCCTGGATCCGTACGGTGGAGAACAGCGGATGCCGTGGGGCGAGGCCGCTCGTGTCGTTCGTCTGGAGGACTGCGGTCCGGTACGTCCGTTTCCCGTGCGGTCTGGCCGTCGTTTCGCGCCGGGCTGGTGGTGGTCGGCAACGACCGGGCGACTGGTGCACTACGGGTCGGGTGTCATGCGCACCCAGGTGATGCTGCTGGACCGTGATCCTTCGGTCATGACGATGGCATGCCGCCCTGTGGAGCTGTCCTGGCGGGGATCTGAGGGGACCGTGGTGTCGCATGCGCCGCACCTGATGGCACGGTTCAGCGATGGCGGCGGTCTGCTGCTCGACTGTGCCGGACGAGGGAAGATCTCTCCCCGGCTCGCACACCGTGCTGACGTCATGGCAGCGGTGGGATGGCAGTACAGGGTCACCTCGCCTCCCGAACCGGTTGTCGCCGCCAACCTGGGCTGGCTGTCGGGATACCGGCACCCTCGCTACCGGAACACCGCGCTCATGGAAGAGGCGGTGCAGGTCTTTGCCCGTCCTCGGCCGCTGATCGAAGGAGCACGTGACCTCGGGGACACCATCAGGGTTCTCCCAGCCCTCTTCCATGCCCTATGGACCGGGGCACTGTCAGCCCCGCTGAACGATCCCTTGCATGAACAGGTGACCGTGACAGCAGGCCCGGGCGAGTGGGCGTCTGCGTGACGGCGGCAGTACTCGAGGTGGGGAGCCAGGTGCGGTTCGAGGACCGCTCCTGGACGGTCGTGATGCTCGAAGGGGCCCGTGCCCGGCTGGTCGACTCGGACAACTCCACGGCAACGGTGCTGGTGAGCTATCTGTTCGCCGCTCCTGACTTCGAACTCGTCGGAGCGGCCCGCCCCCGGGTGCCTCCGTTCGGGCTCCTGGAGGAACTGCCTGTGCAGGCACGCGAGCGTGCTGAGGCCTGGGAGCGGCACGTACGCGAGGTGGAGACCGGCCTTCCTGTGCCGGGGCAGGGCGGTGTGCCGCGGGCGGAGTTCGATCCGGCGCAGCGGAATGTGGCTGAACGGGAGGAGGCCAAGGCAGCGGAGTTGACCGCGGCGGGGCAGCCGACGAGTGCGGTGACCGTGCGGCGGATGCGGGCCCGGTACCGCGAGAAGGGGCTGTGGGGGCTGGTCGACCAGCGCACGGCGCGCAGGCGTTCTGTGGTGGGACGGGCCGATGAGCGTGTGGTCGCTGCGATCACTCAGGTGCTGGAGGCACAGCGGGAACGCTCCAGTGGCACGCTGAGCCGGCTGCGGCGCATGGTCGGGTGGGTTCTGGAGGAAACCCATGGTCCCGGCGCGGTGGAGGTACCGCCGGTGACGACGTTCAACCGGCTGGTGCACGCGCTCGCCGACGGCCATGGACTGCTGGGGTCGGCGGCACAGCAGCGGCGGCGCACGTCGCGGCCGGCCCCTCCCTTCACCCCGACCGTGACGCTGCGGCCGGGTGAGCTGGTGATGCTGGACAGTACGCCGCTTGATGTGCTGGTTGTCCTCGCCGACGGGGTGACGGGGTCGGTCGAGTTATCGATCGCGTTGGACGTGGCGCGCAGTATCTGTGCCGCGGTGGTGCGTCCGGTGGGCACAAGATCGGTGGATGCGGCGGTGCTGCTGGCGCAGATGGTCACGCCCATGCGGATGCGCCCGGGGTGGGAGACGGCCCTGGCGATGTCCCGGTCAGTCATCCCCTATGAGCGGCTGGTGTCGTTGGATGCGCGGCTGGAAGGAGCAGCGGCCCGGCCGGTGATCATGCCGGAGACGGTGGTGGTCGACCAAGGTGCGGTGTTTATCTCCCATTCCTTCATTGCCGCGTGCGAGAGCCTGGGGGTGTCCGTTCAGCCGGCGCCGCCGGCCAACGGCCCGGCCAAGGGCCATGTCGAGCGGACGTTCCGCACCATCGGGGACCGGTTCTCCCAGTACGTGGCCGGCTACAGCGGCTCGGATGTCACCCGGCGCGGCACGCGCGTTGAGGACGAGGCGTGCTGGACGCTTGCGCACGTTCAGGACCTGCTGGATGAGTGGCTGGTCACCGACTGGCAGCACCGCCCGCACGCGTCGCTGCGCCATCCGCTGGCACCGAAGCTCGCCTTGTCGCCGAACGAGATGTGGGGCGCGCTCGTGGGAGTCACCGGCTATATCCCGGTGCCGCTGAGCGCGGACGACTACATCGAGCTCATGCCCATCAAGCGGGTGGCCATCAACGACTACGGCATCCGCTTCGACTACCGCACCTACGACCACAAGGTCCTCAATCCGCACCGCGGGGACCCATCGGGTGCACCGGACGGCAGATGGGAGGTGCACCACAACCCCTACGACCCCAATCAGATCTGGGTGCGGCTGCCCACCGGCTGGGAAGAGGTGCCGTGGATCCACCGCGGCTGTGTCAGCCTGCCCTTCACCGACTTCACCTGGCAGCACGTCCGTGCCGCAGTCGAGCGCCGCGGCGACCGCGTCGAGCACGAGCGGCAGCTCGCTCAGGCCCTGGATCGCCTCCTGCGGCGTGCGAGCAACGGTGCCGGGACTCGCCGCGAGCAGACGGTGGCGGCGCGCGCCAGCGCCGCAGCGTCCCTGGCCCGACCGGCCGTGCCGCAGGCGGTCCCGGACCCCGTGGCGGCTCCGACCCTCTCCTACGGCCTGGTGGGTGCCTTCACGCCGCTGGAAGAAGAGGATCAGCAAGGGGAGACAGGTTCGAGGACGGCTGGGACGAGGACGACAGCCTGCCCGGCCCCGCTGACGCCGATGTGCCTGCCGGAGACGAACGGCCGGACTCCTCAACGAAAGTTCCGCGTCCCTCCCGGATCTATGACGCCTACCAGGAAGCAGCACAGTGGTGACAGACGCCCCTGCCGACAGCACCCTTCACGACGGAGCGAGGGCCGCGGCGTACGCGCCGCCGACCACGTGAGACGGCTGGCAGCAGTTCGTCGCCACTCCCCCGCTGCAGCCCCATCCGGCCGCCGACGAGGACTGGTCGCTGGAGGAACGGCTGGACTACCACTCCCGGTTCGTGGTGCTGACCACCCCGGCCATGGAACGCATCTCCCTGTCGTTGCGGCGCCTGATGCTCCTCAACCGCCGTCAGCAGGGCACCGCACGCCGCGGCCTGATCGTCTCCGGACCGCCCACCACCGGCAAGACCACCACCCTGCTGGAAATGGGCCGCACCTTCGAACTCGCCGAGCAGCGCCGGCACCCCGACCGCATGGACCGCCTGCCCGTGGTCTTCCTGGCCGTGCCACCGGCCTCCACACCCAAGATGCTGGTCAGCGAATTCGCCCGGTTCCTCGGCATCCCCATCGCGGCCCGCATGAACCAGGCACAGATCACCGACGCCGTCTGCCACCTGCTGTGCCTCCTGGAGACGAAGCTGGTCCTCGTGGACGACGTCCACCTGCTCGACACCCGCACCCGGTCCGGCGCGGAAACCTCCGACCAGATGAAACACCTCGGCGAGCGCATCCCCGCCACTTTCGTCTACGCCGGCGTCGACGTCGAAGCCTCTCCCCTGCTGACCGGGCCGCGCGGCGCCCAGCTCGCCGGCCGCTTCACCCTGATCCGCAACACCGCGCTGCCCTGCGCCACCGAAGAGCAACGCGAGATCTGGCGCGCTCTGGTCACCGACATGGAAGAAGCCCTGCGCCTGCGCCACCACACCCCGCACACCCTGGCGCAGCACGCCGACTACCTCCACCAGCGCACCGGCGGCGTCATGGGCAGCCTCTCCCACCTCATCCGCGAAGCCGCCCTGACCGCCCTGACCGCCCTGCTCGACGGCAGCGAAAAAATCACCAAGAAGCTCCTGGCCTGCATCCAGCTCGACATCCGGGCCGAACAGCAAGGCCGCCCGCCGCGAAAACGCCTCCCTCGCCCGCGCAGCCACAGCGCGGGATCCTGAGGGAGGTCGGAGCAGCGGTGATGCAGGCCCCAGCGGACAGCAGGCGCAGCCACTTGAGCGCGAGCAGCCCGAACTCTCGGGGCACAGAGGGGCTTTGGGCGCGGTGCGGGTAGCGCCGCTGCACAGTGAGACGACGCTGTCCTACATGAGCCGAGTCGCCTCCCGCTACCGGCTCACGGCCAAAGAGCTCATCTGGGCACTCGTGGACGTGGGACGGCGTCCCAACCTCTTCACCGTGCGGCCCGACGGCGAAGTCGTCTTCAACACCGAGGCCCGGACGGTGGTCGCCGCCTTCTGCCGCATGCCCGAAGAACACTTGCGCCGTGCCCTTCCCGCCTGGGGCCGGGAGGTTCCTTCGAGCAGGCTGGGAAGCGGTCCGGCCGCCTGGGTCCGCACCGCAGCCACGATCCCGCCGACCGGCCCCGGATGCCGGGCCTGCACCGCGAGGGCCACACAGGGCGGGGAAGAGGCACGCCGCTACCTCCTGCCGCACGCACGGGTATGCGTCAAGCACCAGTGCGGGATGCTGGAAACACCCGTCGTCGACGAAGCGACGGCCGGCCCTGGGCAGCTGGACGTGCGGCACGTGCCGCAGATCGCAGCGGCCCAGCGCCGTCATGCACGGCTGCTGCGGCGCACCCCGCACGCCGGCGAAGCGTTCGCTGTGGCGCAGGCGGTTACAGCGTCGTGGTGGGACGAGGCCTGGCCGGACGAGACCCTCTGGCCCGACCGGCTGCGGCTGATGGCTCACGGCAACGGCTTCGCATGGCGTGTAGCGGCGCGGGATGCGGTGACCTATCCGGAAGCCGTCACGCTGGCCGCGGCCCTGGCCGATGCGGGTGTGCAGCAGCTGCTGCTCAACGAGGCGGGCCGGCATCAACCGCACTCGCTCGCCGATGTCCCCCGCCTCGTCGGCGAACTGGCCCGGCGGCTTGGGCGGCCGTGGATCGCCGACCGCCTCACTGCGGTCACGACAGGGCCGCTGAACGCCTGGGTGCGCGCCTGCGTCCGCAGTCAAGCCGGGCACATACCGAAGACGCGGAACATGTGGCGCGTCTCCCCGCCTCACCGGCCCTCCCCGGTTTCCCAGCTCCTGGCGAAAAGCAGTGACCGGGGCGAGACACCCGCACAGCCCGAGCCTGCGTCGCTCCCAGAGAGCACCGAAGACGCGGCCCGGGGGTTCGCACGTGGGCTGCGCCATGCCCGTGCCTACGCCGCCGAGCACGGCCACCTGTGCGCGCCCAACACGGTGCAGATGGAAGGCTTCGCCGTCGGCCTGTGGCTCGCCAACCAGCGGGCCGCAGGACCTGAGCTCGCTCCCGAACGCGCCGCCACCCTCGACGCCCTCGACCCGTGGTGGAACCCGCCTTGGAACCTGTGGTGGCAGCGCATCTACCACCGTGCTCAAGCGCACGTCCGAGCAGGACACCCCCTGGCTCCCGAGCTCGGATTCCCCGGTACACCCGAGGGCCTCGGAGAGTGGCTGCATGACCAGTGCACCGACTACCACCAGCTCCACCCTCAGCAGCAGCGCCTCCTCACTGAAATCGGCATCACACCCGAGCGAGCGCGTGTGGCAAAGCCCCGGCGCAAGAACATCAAGGCCGTCCGCCACACCGCTCTGGATCACGCCCGCACTTACGCCGCCCGGCACGGACACCTGTGCGCCCCCACTTCGGCCAGCCAAGACGGCTTCATGGTCGGCAAGTGGCTGCACAGTCAGCGGGTACGTGCTCGGCGCGGCCACCTCGACCCGGTACTGAACCAGACGCTGACCGAGATCGACCCCTGGTGGAACCCGCCCTGGCCCACCGACTGGCAGCGCGAGCACCACCATGCTCACGCCGCCGTCACCGCGGGCACCCTCCTCGACCCCCAAGCCGGGTTCCGGAACTTCGACGACCGCACCGGGCAGTGGCGGTACGCCCAGTGCGTCAACTACACCGCCCTCCAGCCCGGCCAGCAGCACCTCCTGGCCCGCCTCGGCCTCACCGAACCCGTCGCAGGCACCGCCGTGCCCAACCCGGCCACCCGGCATCCCGCCATGGAAACAGGGCTGCACTACGCCCGGGACTGGGCAGCCCAGCACGGCGCCCTCGACCTCCCCCGCACCGCCCCCCCCACCTAGGTTTTCCCCTCGGCCGCTGGCTCGCCACACAACGACACCAAGCCAACCTCCACCGCGACCTCTTCGACACCCCCTGGCCGCACGACGAACACCTCGCCCGCATCGATCCGTACTGGAACCCGCCCTGGGGCATGAAATGGCAACGCCGCTACCAGGCCGCCCGCAACCAACTCACCCCCGGCCAAAACCTCGCCCCCCAGGAGGGCTTCCTCAACACACCGGACTGGACCGGACACTGGCTGTACAGCCAGTGCGCCGTCTACGACGGCCTCCACCCCCGCCAGCAGCAACTCCTCGCAGGCCTCGGCCTCACCTCCGAAGGCGCCCGCACCGCCCTACCACGCCGCAAAACCCAAGCCGCCTCCTTCGTTGCCGGCCTCGCCCACGCCCACGCCTGGGCCCAGGAGCACGGCAACCTCGCCGTTGCCGAACCCGCCCGCCACGACGGCTACCGCCTCGGCGCCTGGCTGCGCACCCAACGCCGCCGCGCCAGCCGCGGAAAACTGCCCGCCGACCGCATCAAAGCCCTGGAAGCCATCGATCCCCACTGGAACCCGGTGGGAGGGCTGCGCTGGCAGCAGGCCTACCTCGCCGCCCGCACCCACACCTCCGGCCGCTCCCTGACGACCACGGCCGACCTCAACGCGCTCCCGTCGGCGACAGCGAAATGGCTGTTCACCCAGTGCTCCAGCTACGGCAGCCTCCACCCCGAGCAGCAACAGTTGCTCGCCGAGATCGGCCTCCCCAGCGAACGCGCCCGCGCGCTGGCACCACCACCGAAAACTCCCCAGCCCGCCCGCCCAGTCCGCCCGCGGCTGAAGAACCCGCCCTGCGCCTTCGCGGCCGGCCTGCCCTACGCCCAAGCCTGGACCGCCCAGCACGGACACCTCACCTCAGCCGACTACCGCACCGAACACGACGGCTTCCCCCTGGGATGGTGGCTGTACAAACAACGCCGAGCCGCCCACGCCCACGTGAAACGCACCGGCCGGCCCTGGCCCCACAACCCGCAACTCGCCGCCCTCGACCCGTGGTGGAACCCACCCTGGCGCGCCACCTGGAACCACAGCTGGCACCAAGCCCACACCTACTACAGCACCGGCATGCCCTTCCCCAACCAGACCACCAAATGGATCCGCACCCAACAACACACCTGGGACCAGCTCCACCCCCACCAACAACACCTGATGACCACCATCGGCATCCACGGCCACGCACCGCTATGGCGCTACAACAGTCGCCCAGTGCACCTGACCGACCAGCCAACAGAACTGATCAACACCCACGAGACCAACCCAGAGCACGAACTCCGCAGTTCACAGGCCCGCCCAGTCGGGACCCGCAAGCAACGCCAAGCACCTCGCCAGCACCCACCACACCGCCAGACCCAACCAGCCAACTGATCAGCCCAGCTCAACCCTCCGGCCACCGATCAGAAAGAACGAACCACGACAGCTACACACTCGCTACCAAACTGGTCAACGAGCTGGTCGAAGCCGCGGACGAGAAGATCCTGACCAAGACCATCGCCCGCTACGGACGCGTCGATCTGCTCTGCATAGACGAACTTGGCTACATGGAGCTGGACCGCAGGGGCGCTGAGCTGCTGTTCCAGGTGCTGACGGAGCGGGAGGAGAAGAACAGCGTCGCCATCGCCTCCAACGAGTCGTTTGGAGGGTGGACAAAGACATTCACCGATCCGCGGCTTTGCGCGGCCATCGTCGACCGCCTCACCTTCGGCGGGAACATCATCGAGACCGGCACCGACTCCTACCGGCTCGCCAGCACCCGGGCCGCCCGGGCGCAGAGCGCAGTCTCAGGCTGACCCGTCCGAGCCCCAAAAACCGGCCAGAGGCTGCGTTCACCGCTACCCATGCCACGACCGAGTGCGCGTGCGCTGAACACGCTAAGCCGGGCGGGGGAGCGAGTTGAGGCCGTCGATCGCGATGTCGGTGGCCCTTTGAACGGCTTTGTAGGTCTGCTCCGGCCGGTTGCCCCGCTTTTGGCATGCGGCGACGACGACCTTGATCGCCCCGACCAGCGAGCCCACCGCCGCGGCGGCCTCGACGAGGTCCAGCTCGGGGCAAGCGAGGTGGAGCGCTTCGGTCAGCTGCAGCTGGATGTCGAACAGCAGGTGCAATTCGCGCGCCTGAAGTGCCGGGACCGACGCAATCAGCCGGGTCCGAGCCGGGCCGACCTTCCGCGCCAACTCCGAGTCCGTGTCCGCGAAAACACTCTGGTCGATGACGCGCCGCAGCAGGTCGGCCACCGGTTCGCCGGGCTGCCGTTCTCCGATGATCTCGACCGCGCGCTCCAGCCGCGACCTGTCGTCGAAGAAGACGATGTCGTCCTTGCTGTCGAAGTAGCTGAAAAAGGTCCGTGTCGCGACGTCTGCGGTGGCCGCGATCTCCGCCACGGTTGTCTGGTCGTAACCCTTCTCGGCGAACAATCGCAGGGCGCCTTCGATGAGCGCTTGCCTCGTGCGCATCTTCTTCCGCTGGCGCAGCCCTGGGTCGCTGGTCACGACAGCACCCTACCGCATGTGATGCAATTTTGCATTAATTGACGTTTTGCATCGAGTGCTGTTTTATCGGGAGGTCCGTACCGACCGAGGAGCGGCCGATGGAGAGCACATCCCCGGCAACGGTCATGCCCACGGCCCGCCAGAACCCCTTCGACCCGCCCGAGGAACTGCACCGCCGGCAGGGACTCGGCCCAATCCATCGGATGACCTACGTCGACGGCGGTCAGGGGTGGTTGGTGACCGGCTTCGCCGCAGCGCGGGCGATCCTGGCAGATCCCCGATTCAGCGTCCGCCCGGACCACATGCGCTCACCGGTTGCCCAGCCGGCAAGGACGCCCGTGCCGCCGGGATTCTTCCTCCGCATGGACCCGCCCGAGCACGACCACTATCGGCGGTTGCTCACCGGTGACTTCACGGTGCGCCGGATGAAGCTCCTCGAACCGGAGATCGAAGCGATCGTCAATGACCAGTTGAACGCGATGGAGCTCGCCGGGGGCCCGGCCGACCTGTTCAAGGCATTCGCGCTGCCGATCCCGTCACAAGTGATCGGCGAACTGCTCGGGGTGCCCTACTCCGACAGGCAGGGGTTCCAGCGGAACGCCGCCACGCTCTTGAACATCGACCTCACAGCGGAACACCGGCAAGAGGCGGTCAGGGAGCTCATGGCATATCTGCGGGACCTGCTGCGCCACAAGCGTTCCTGGCCAGAGGAAGATGTGCTCAGCGGGCTCGCTGCGCACGAGGGACTTACTGCGGACGAGAGAGCCGGACTGGCGCTCCTGCTCCTGATCGCCGGGCATGAGACAACGACGAACATGCTCGCGCTGGGCGCTTTCGCTCTGCTGGCCAACCCCGCACAGTTAGCCGAGGTCCGCGACAAGGAGGAAGACACCCCTGCGGTGGTCGAGGAGCTGCTGCGTTACCTCACGATCATCCAGCACGTGGTCCGCGTCGCGCTCGAGGACATCGAGAGCCACGGCTGCCTGATCAAGGCTGGCGAGTCCGTCACCGTCGCACTTTCCGCGGCGAACCGGGACGCTGACCATTTCGCCGCCCCGGACGCGCTTGACCTCACCCGCTCCACGGCCGGACACCTCGCGTTCGGTCACGGCCTCCACCAGTGCCTCGGGCAGCGGCTGGCCCGCGCCGAAATGCGCATCGCCCTCCCCGCACTGCTTCGCCGCTTCCCGGCACTACGTCTCACTGTCGCGCCCGAGGAAGTGCCACTGCGGTCGGCCATGACGGTCTACGGCGTCCATGAACTCCCGGTCACCTGGTAGGCAGATCAAGGTCGAGAAGAACGACGTGTGCTCGGCGCCTCGCAGCGCGACGTGTGAGTCTGAGCAACGCCCCTTCACTGCCAGCTCCCCACCGCCATCCGGCCCTTCAAGTCCGGGTCTAGATCAACTCACTCAGGCACACGGCATGGATCAGTTGCGGCCTCCGGTGTTGTCACTTCTCATCGACATCTCCGACCCGAGTGATCGCTAAGTGCTGCCGGAAACCGCCGACAAATGTTGTCCGCTCCCACCTACGAAACCATGGAGTTGACGGGCGCGCAGACGAACGGTCGGCGGGGCTCGCGGCTGTTCGGGATCTACAGGTCGAACTCGAGGTGCTCAATACCGGTGAAGCGGACGGACTCCAGCTGGCCGGCGCGGCGGCCGTTGTCCTGGAAGTACACCTCCTTGAGCGCTTCGGCGGCGATCTGCTGGAGCTGCTGGTCGCTGGCGCCCTGCTCCTGGGCGTCGAAGAGGCGGGCGGCGTACTGCGGCGGCAGCGCCACGGTCAAGTGCCGGAGGCGGTCCTCGTCCGTCGTCCCGATCGGCGCGGTGTAGCCGATCCGGGCGCGGGTGTCGATGACGATGCCGCCGGTGGTCGCCGCCTTCTGCCGCGCCTGGGCACGGATCTGCGGCTGCCACCGCTTCTTCACTTCGGCCTCCAAACGGGCGGCGAGGTCCGGGCGGGGCTTCTTGATCTGGTCTTTCACGTACCGCTCGACCGTGCGCTGCGAGATCCGCAGCATCTGGGCGACCGCCTTGGTGCCCTTGAGCTGCTTGACCAGGTACCGCATCTGCGGGCCCGCGTTCTTGGGTGCCGGGCGGGTGAATGCCTTCTGCACCGCGGCGTCCAGGCCGTCCCCGAACAGGCTCATCACCTGCTACTCCCCGCTGTCGACGTCGGTGACGGTGCCGTCCTTGATGTACCGGGCGAGGTTGAGCTCCGGGGCGTTGAACCGCTCGCGGACGCCCTCGCCCCACAGCACGCTCTGAGTGCCCTCGTGCTTGACCAGCCCGGGGTTGACTCCGAGTTTGAAGCCGCCGGGCAGCGGCTTGCCGTCCCGGTAGGGAAGGAAGTCCAGCGGGGAGGGCCCGTCGGAGGCGTAGACGGCGCAGTCCGAGAGGATCGCCACCGGGTACTGACCGGTGAAGGCGGCGTGCTTGACGATCTTGCGGTGCATGTTGATCCGGGTCCGGGAAATGACGGCGGCGCGGATGTCGGGGCGCCAGGTGGGCCGGGCGAGGGCCCGCCACGGCTGCCCGGGCTTCCAGCCCTCCCCGCGCGGGCGCTCGCGCAGCTTGCCGATGCCGCCCTTCACGGTCGCCTTGATCGCGGACACTACGACCGCCAGCTGTGGGTCACGCTGCCGGTAGCCGTCCATCGCTGCGAGGAACTCTTCCGGCGCCAGGTCGGCGCCCACCCCGAGGTCGGCCATCGTGGCGAGGTAGGCATCGCGCAGCCGGTTGTACCAGCCGTCCAGGTAGCGGCCGTTGTCGTGGCGGACGTACGCCTCGATCGGCGTCACGTCGTAGCCGAGCTCCACCGCGTACGCCACGGTCGGCGTCGCGTACCAGGCCGGACCCGCCGGGCGCTCGCCCTTCGGCGTGAACGGGCTCGGCAGCAGACTGCCGTCCAGCTCCGCCCACTTGTCCTTGGCAACCTTCACCCTCGACAGGTCGACGTGGGACAGGTCGACCAGCCAGGAGCCGGGCAGTTTCGCGTCGAAGACGGGGTTCTTGACGTGCGTCGGCGCGCCCAGGCCGACCGTGAGGCCGTTCGCGCCGGCGGCGAAGGCCATGTTCACATCGATGCCCACCAGGTGAGGGCGCAGGCATTCGGCGTCGGTGAGCGGGCGCGCCCAGTCGTACGCCTCCTCCACCAGGACCTCCGCCGGAGTGCGGTGGTGGAAACGCGGCAGGTCTGCGAGCAGCGGGTGGCCGTCGGGGGCCTCGCACGGTGCGCAGTCCACCGGCTCCTTGCCCAGCGAGCCGGGGTTGTGCTCGGAGTGCCGCTTCCCCGTCTCATCGGGTTCGGAGGCGCGGGTCGGCGGATGCAGGGCGGTCATCAGCTCCAGGCCTGTGACGGCGGTGGAGCCGCGCGGCGTCATCACCCGGGCCGCATACGTGCCCAGCAGCCGGGCCAGATCCGCCGGTGGCAGCTGCCCCGTGTTGGCCCAGTGCCGGGTGTCGAGCGCGTCCCACGACGGGATGCACAACTGCACACACGCCCGCTCCGAACCCTGCGCGGGGCGGTAGATCCTCGCCCATGGTCCGAAGCCACGCTTCGTCAGCTGCCAGTTGGCGCGCGTCAACTGCTTGATGACCTTGTGGCTCTCCGGAATCCGCCCGGCCAGGCGCTCCTCTTTTGTGAGCGTGACTGGCAGGCCGTAGTGCTCCAGCGCAGCCTCCGTGAGTACGAGCAGCGGATCGCCGTCCTTGCCCGGCCCGGACAACTTCGGCTGACCGAGCCGCCCCTCGCTCAGCGTCCACTCCACCAGGGCCGCAATCGACTTCGCCGGTACGCCCAGGACCAGGCCGCCGACGCAGTACGCCCGCACCTGACCATCTGCGTCGACGTCGACGACCGCGAGCGGCCCGTTCTCGAACCGCGTATCGACACCACCGGCTGGGCTGCCGACGGGGACGGTCTTACGCGCGGGCGGCCGACGCGATGTCGGCCTGGTCGTGGTCACCGGATACGGCACAGCGGCGGGGCGCAGCGCGGTGTCCTCGGAAACAGGCTCCGGGATCCGGTCTGCGGGTTCGGTGCGAGCTTTGGCTGGTTCAGCGACCGATGGCGCAGAAACGGCCGGGACGGCAGGCGTCCCGGGGACCGCCGTGTCCCCAGAAGGCACCGGGACGTTGGCGGGGTAGAGCTGAGCGAGCTGTTTCAGCAGGCGGGCGTAGGCATCACGCTCCGGCGGCCGCGGCTCGGTCTTACCGGCCTCCCAGCCGCTGACCGTCGCCCGCCGCACCTGCAGTGCGGCGGCCACCTCATCCAGCGTCAGACCGTGCGCTTGGCGCAGCCGTTTGCGTTCCGCCGGGGGCGGCAGCGTGGAGCGGGACGAGACCAGCGCGTCGACCGCGTCGAACAGCTCGGACATACAGAACCTCCTACCCAGACTCTAGCGTGAAGCGCATATTTCGCGTACCAAACGCGTACGGATAGCGTAAATGCGGTTGGGGTGTTCACGGTTGCTTCGGGAAGGGCGTTCTCAGGCTTGGGTTACTGCTGGCTCTGTAGCCGAGGGCCGCAGTTGGTGTCCTGGCTATGCCTGAACTGACCGAGGAGAGCGGCTTGGTGTGAGAGATCTGGGAGGGCAGACGGCCGCCGTGCACCATCCATCGCGGTGGCAGAACGCTCGGGGGCGACCATGGGTGAGATCGTCAAAGGGCTCGAGCGGGCGTTACTGACCCGTCCCGTGCCTACGAGGGATGCCGCTGTGCGTTGCCTGCTCAGGGCGGAGAAGGGCTCCACGAAGAACGTAGCTCTCCTCCTGGGGATCTCCCAGCGCACGGTACAGAGGTGGGTCACCACCCGGCCGGGAATGCGCCGCCGTCCCAGTGCTGTGCATGCGGGGCTGATCGATGAGGCCGTCAGGGCACGGTGGCAGCCCCTGGTGCGCGCCCGCCGAAGGGCCCGGGCCGAGGCCGACGGGTTTGTCTTCCACACCAGGGCGCGGTTCGGATTCGCCGCTCCGGCAGGCTCGTCGGACGATCCGCGAGTACGGCTGATCACCCAGTACCTGTCGGGAGAAGTGGCCCGCGAGCTGTTCGCCGCCCGGGACGCCGGCGGGGGCGAGCAGCAGCAGATTGTGATCCTCGCCCGTGCTCTGGGGCATGCCTACTTCCGGGATGGAGGCCGACGCGCCCACGGTCTCGGGATCGCCTTCACCGACGTGGAGTTCGCCGATTTCTCCATCGACTGACGTGCACCTGGCTTCGGGCTCAGGACGAGGGCGGGATCTGGTGCCGTGTCAGCATCGCGTCGTAGCACTGCGCTTCCTTACGTTCACGCCAGTCCCACTGGATACGGCCGACAGGACCAGTGCGCTGGCTGGCGGGCGGCTGGGTCGGGCGGAGCCTGGCCGCCTCCGCCACGCGCAGGCGGTCGTGGGGGCCGGCCAGCAGATGCTGGTCCTGGCCAGGAGCGAGCCGGGCGAAGCAGGCGGCGGCCTTCAGGAAGACGCGCGCCCACGGCGGCACCCGGTGCGAGGCGCAGCCGTCGGTGTAGCGGGCGCGGTCATGCAGGGCCAAGGCGGCCGAGGCGTCGTCGTAGTCGCCGGAGACACCGGTGAAGAGCGCCGCGGCGAGCGCCGCGGCCAAGCGGGGGTGGGCGGTCACGGCGGCCAGGCGTCGGGCGACTTCCCGGGCTGTCTGCTCGGTGAGCGGTGCGGGTGCCGGGCGGTGCCGGAAGGTGATCGCCGGCGGCGCGCACGGGGCGGTACATGGAGCAGGGCTGTCGTAGGAGACGAGACGGTCCAGCACGGGCAGGGTGAGCCACCGGTCAGCCGGTCGGGCGGGCTGGTCAACAAGCTGGGGTACGGGGGCGGTCGCGCCGAAGTAGTGGCGGCGGGCGGCCTGGAAGTCGGCGGTGACGCAGTAGTCGGCCGTCTGCAGCGCCTGGTGCAGGGCGGCGGGCAGATGGGGGCGGTGGCAGACCAGCGTCAGGTGGATGCCGGTGAGTGCGCGCAGCTGCAGGAGGCGCATCGTGCGGCGGGCGGTGAGGCGGTGGGCGCGCAGGACGGTCAGCCGGGTGACGGGCAGGGCAGTGATCCAGGCGGCGGCGGCTTCCCAGGCGGGCTGACGGCCGGCGGGGAAACGCCCCGGGAGCAGGGGCGGTTTGCCCAGGGCGGCGAGAAGGTCGTGGGCGAGGCCGGTCTCGCTGGTGGTGCCCGGGCCGGGGTGCAGGGTGATCCGCCCGGAGGACGGATGGTGGGCGACCATGGCTGTATGCGTGTGGACCGCATCATCGCCCGCGTCGATGACCACGGCGACGGACGGCGGGGGCACGGCGGGCGCCATGGCGGCGTGGTGGTCAGGCAAGGCGGCTGAAGGCCCAGCGCAGCAGCTCCTGATCCACACGGGAGCGGCCGGTGCGGGTCAGAGCCGTGCGGGTGTGGGCGGTCAACTGGGCCCACGCGCGAAAGTTGCCGTGCGCGGCGTGCTGGTCGGCGAAGGCGATGTCGTCGGGATCGGCGTCGGCCCACACCGGATGGAACAGGGGAATGGCCTCCAGGACCTCGGCGGGGGTGAGGCGGGTGAAGTGCTGCCAGATGAAGATGCGGGAGGACAGCATCGGTTCGCGGCGCAGCACCGTGTGGCAGCCCTCGCCGCCGACAAAGATGACCGCGAAGCGGGTGGCGGGCTCGTCCCACAGGTAGCGGAAGTATTCGAACGCCTCCCCGTTGAGCCACTGGGCCTCGTCGACCAGGAAGGTGCGGGGGTGTTCGGCCAGGGCGTTCTTGAGCAGGCGGTCGAACTCGCTGGGGTGGCGGGGCGGCTCGCCGGGCAGGTCGAGGGCGGTGAACAGCTCGTAGCGCACGGCCCGGGCGGTGGGGCGGGCGCGGAAGGTGACCCGTCGGACGTCCTCTGCGGCTTCGAGGTCGTGCAGGCAGGTGTTGACCGCGAGCGTCTTGCCGTGGCCGGCGCCGCCGTGGATGCACATCATGGCGCGTGCGGCGACGGTGTCGGTGATGTTCTCCCGCGCGGTGAGCAGGGCCCGGGTGGTGACGACGGCCGCGTCGGGCAGGTCGACGTACTGGTAGGTGGCCGCGGTCATCAGGCGTCTCCTGCGGGTCGGGAACCGGGCTCCGGCGCAACGTCCGCCGACGGGTCTGCTGGAACGGCGGCGGGCGGGGGCGTCGCGGTGCTGGCCGCAAGGGTGGGCGAGGTGCGCCAGTGCGCCGGAGGCGGGGCAGGCGGGATCAGGTCGGGCAGTGCCAGCCGTGCGACGTCGGTGTTGTCGGCGGCGGCGAGTTCACGCTCGGCCTGGGCGGCCGTGACGGCACCCAGCCGCTGGGCGGGCTCCGCACTGGTAGTGGGGGCGAATCGCTGACGTCGCAGGCGTTCGGCGGCCTTCGCGTCGGCACGCAGGCGCCGGGCGCGCTCCGCACCTGCCTCGCGCAGCGCCTGCAACTGCTCGGAGGTGGCCGCGTCCGCGAGGTGCGCCGGGCCGAGGTGGTGGCCACGGGCGTCGCAGACCTCGATCTCGTGGTCGTGATGCGGCATGCAGCGCACGCGGACCTGGCGGCCGGCCTGGCCGGTCATCCACGCGGCGGTATAAGTACGGCCGCGCCAGCTCACGCCGTGGCTGGTCAGCTTCCTCGGCCGGCCGTCGTCCTCGAGGGTGAAGGCCCACAGGCCAGCGGCGGGGATGTCGGTGACAGGGGTCGGATCGGCCTGCCACGCCTCCAGCGGCGTACGGCCCGACAGCGCCTTCGGGCGGTGCGCAGTGTTCCACCAGTTCATCCACTCCAGGACCTCCGTAGTGAAGTCCTGGAACGACAGGGCAGACACCGCTCCCGTGGTACGTCCGCGACGCTCCGAGCGCGGCCCGGCGGGCCCGACGGTGTAGCCGGGCAGGGCAGCGAACAGCATCCGGTCCGCAGCCCGGTTGAGGCTCTCCACCGTGCCCTTCAGATGCGGGCTGTAGGCAGGCAGGTCCTTGACCGTCACGCCCATCGCGCCGAGCGCGGTGGTGGCGGCGGCCGACAGGAAGTCCTTGCCCCGGTCCATCCTCACCAGCTCCGGTACTCCCCCGGCCGGGCCGTAGGGCTCGTCCCGCACCACTGCGGCGCGCAAGGCGGCCAGCACCGACGCGCGAGAGGGATGACCCGGGGTGACAGCGGTACCGGTGATGACCTTGGTGGCGGTGTCGATGAACCAGGTGATCCACGGGCGCACCAGGTCGCCGTCGGCGTCGACCAGCAGCGGGGCCTGGACGTGGTCGGTCTCCCAGGCGTAGTTGCGCCATGACGCCGGCCGCTTGCCGAACACGTCATGGGCGCGTGCTGCCTGCGGACCGATGGCGAGACCAGCGCGCTCCCCCGCCGTCAGGTCACGGCGCAGCGCGCGCAGGAACGTCGACAGGGACGGGACCGGATCCAGCAGCGGCACCTGCGACAGGGCCGCCCCGCCCGGAACAGCCACCAGGTCCGGCGGGACAGGCACGGCAGCGCCGGACGTTTGCGCTCGTGGGCCCCCGGCCTCGGCCACGGCGCGCTCCATGAGCTGGCGGTGGACTGCGGAGGCGTTGCCGTGCCAGTACGCCAGCAGCACCCGGATCTCCGCGGTGATCTCGAACCTGCTCGTGTGGCGGGCTCCGGGGTGCGCAGCCGCCGCCGGACTCTGGGACGCCTCGGCCAGCCACCGCCACACCGTGCGCTCCGATGCCCCAGGCACTCCCCCGCCAGCCGCACATGCTGCCGCGAAAGACCGCCCCGGGCCCGCAGCGCCAGCAGGCGGCGCACCGCAGGCGCCCGCAGCGCAACCAGCGACTGCTTTCCGAGCACGCCGGCCGGATCCCCCGGCGTGGGCAGCCGCTGCCCTCCCGCGTCAACGCCGTGGCCGCCGTCGGGGGCCTGCGGTCCTCTGTCCGTCATCGCGCCGTTTCCCTCCTCGCCAAACGGGATGAGGTTCTCTGCCGTCAAAACCGGTACTCCGGGCACGTGGGAGGGGCCGTCATGGGTATGGGCCGAGCCGGGCACAGGCCTGGTCGATCGCGTCCCGCTCCACACCCGCACCAGGGTCGCGGCCCCGGGCAGCGCAGACATGCGAGGTGATCTTCGCCCAGGTACGGAAGTTGCCGCGGGCGGTCTGTTCATCCGCCCACACCAGGTCGACCGGATCGGCGTCCTCCCACACCGGGTGGAACAGACCCAACGTCCGCGGCACGTCCTCCGTATCGAGACGGCTGACCTGGTGCCAGGTCAGGACCCGGGAACGCATCGCCGCTGCCCGGGCCACCGCCCGCTCACTGCCCGCCCCGCACAAGACCAAGGCGGCCGCACAGCCCGGCGAATCCCACAGCTGCCGCAGGTAGTCCAGCACCGGCGGCGACAGACGCTGCGCGTCATCGAGGAACAGCACACCCGGCTCGCCCAGCGCCTCCGCCAACGCCTGGTCAGCCGGACCGGCACGGTGGGTCAGGGACCCCGACGGCAGCCCCAGCGCCTCGCACAACGCGGCCCGCACCTGCGGCAGCCCGGGCCTGACCCCCACCACCGCCCGCCACACCGGCACCCGGCCGGGCAACAGATGCAGAGCCTGCTCGACCGCGACCGTCTTCCCCAGCCCCGTGTCCCCGTACACGCAGCCGATCCCCCGCGCGGCGACCGTGTGCCCCACCGCCTCCACCACCTGGGCCGCCTGCCGCGTGGACACCAGCCGGGCCCCCGGCGCGTACAGGCGCACCCCGCCGGACACCCGGGCACGCGTAGCAGCCTTCACCGCGGCGGGCCGTTCCTCACCATCCGTACCGGACGGCTCGGCATCCGGCCGTCCACGACAGGCGGGCCGTCCGCACCATCGGCGAAGCCGAGTTCGGCCAGTGCCCGGTCATACCGGCTCGGCTCCACCCGGCCCGACGCCGCGCGGGCGACCTGAAGCACCCGGCCCGCACGCAGTTCGTCCTTGATTGCGCGGTGCAGCGTCGCCAGGGACGGCACCAAGTCCGCCCCCCAGCGCTCCAGAACGCCCTCCTCCTGTGCCCGGAGCATCCTTCGGCGCAACTCGGCGACGTTCCCGCCAGCCTGGGTGAGCACCTCCCACAACGGGTCGCCCACCGTGAACCCGCCCTGCCGCGGCCGCGCCTCCGCCCGCCCCTCGCGTCCCTCGGCCAGCCACCGCCACACCGTCCGCTCCGTCACCCCCGCCAAACCGGCCGCGATCCGCACATGCAACGCCGACAGACCACCCTCGTCCCGGTCCACCGCCAGCAGCCGCCGCACCACCACAGCCCGCTCCACCCGCCCGCCCGCCGCCGAAGCGGCCGGACCCGGCACCGTCTCCCCCACCGGGGTCTGTAAAACCGTCACACGGCCAACCCCACCCGCCCCGGCCACTCACCCGTACAAAAACAGGCAAACCCAACACAGCTGGACCGCGACCTGCTAACCACACCGTGACAGCCACCCGGTCACCCCATGACAGCCACCAGTTCCCCGGCCCGTCCCCGTGGACTGCTGCCAGCACCCCACCCCGCTGACATCGCCCCGTACCGCCCCTGGCCCACCTACGAAGGCGCCTGCATGCCGGTAGCGGCGGCACCTACCCTCCCGGCTCAGCGAGCCTCACGCCCGACCGGGTCAATCGGCATCTGCGACAAGAAAGCACCCCAGCGCCTCTTCCCCAGTCCGAGGTGAGGCGCCGGCAGTCAACGACGTGCCCGGTTAAGGCGTCGGTCCAGTACCGGCTTATGGCGTCCAGGCCGACTCTCCAGGATGTGCTCGCACGTCCGGGCTCCTGGCGCGAACTCGGCGCCGGTGCGTGCCGTCATCGCCCGGAAGAACGCCCGACCATCCGGGGACTGGCTGCTGGTCGTCCAGCGGTACCCGGGACCGTCCAGGAGCGCCCTGTCGACGAGGCGTGTGCCAAGACCCTGCCGCTGCACTTCCGGGAAGAACGAGATTTTCGAAATGACGCCCCGCTCGCACTGATGACAGACCTTCCACACGAGCCGCGTCGGCGGTGATGCCGATCTGGGCCAGCAGTTTCTGCTGCCGTCGGTGGCTCGCTTGCGTTTGTCGGCGAGCCATGTTCCGAGCTGGTAGCCGTTGTGGCTCTCGCTTCGATGGCTCGTTCGCGGCCGGTGCCGACAGCGGCGGCGTCGAGGAGGGGTGCGAGGTCTTCAGTGTCGCAGGGGGTGAGGACGAGCCAGCGCAGAACGACCTGTCGCACGATCAGCCTGAGGTCACGCAGGGCGGCCAGCTTCTTGCCCTCGTCCTGGTCCTTGAGGACGTCCCCGTGCACGTACTTGGAACGCGCGCTGTACGCCTCCTGCACGATTGCCTCGACCTGCTGGCGCAGGGACGGGGTGAGGAACAGGGCGGCTGCACGGGACCGGATCCTTTCGCTGACGCGCCCTCATACTGGTGGTTAGGGCTGGCCATCAGGGCTTCCAGCGCGATGACGTAGTCCAGGTGCAGCTCGTCGGCCTCCTGCTCCCACACGCCGTAGTCGCTGTGGGTGCGCTGGTGGGCCTGCAGCAGGTGCCGGGCCGCGCGCTCCAGGCGCAGGGCGCGCCTCCTGGGCAGCCTTCGGCTGCTGGTGGCGCCGTCCATGACGGCATCGATCTTTGCGGTCACGGCGGCGCAGAAGGCTTGCAGGCGCGGGAGTTGCGCCTGGGTGACGTGGAAGGTGCCAGTCTCGCGGACTTCGACTTCCTCGTACCCGCCGTCGTGGTCCTCGTAGATCTGGAGGGTGGTGGGCACGTGGTTTGGGTGCAGCCCGAACTCGCGGCCGCGCTCGACGTCGAACACCGCGTCGACATGCAGGAGTTCGGGGCTCCACAGGATCAGTGGCAGCAGCGCCCTCCAGTGCCGGGCCTCCGGCCGCGGGCCGCGGGCCGAACCAGGGCGCGCCACTGCGGTCCGAGGCACGGTCCGGATCGGGGGCGTGGACGAACGGCGCACCAGCCAGGAGACGGAGGTCGAGCCCGCCCGACTGAAGGCCGTAAAGGGCTGGCATCGGGCCCAACTGCCTTAGTTCGTCGGCGGTGAAGGTCTGCAGGGTGTACCGGCCCAGCGGGATCCGTGTCCCCTCAGGGAGGTCGCCAGTCAGCAACAGCATCCTCCACTGCTGGCGCGGGCGCCGTGCAGAAGGCGACGAAGCTGTCCGCAACCTCTTCCACCGGCACCATCGCCCCCTGGGCAACCAGACGGGTTGCGTCCCCCAGCCCTGATCCGCTCAGGAGCGTGGACCATCGGGGCGCCCAGTCACCATCGGCCTTGCCGTACAGGTCGCGGTGTTCGGATTTCGGCGCGGCGCCCGCCACCGCGTTGATCACGGCATCGAACTCTGGCTGCGTCGACAGAGCTACATCGGTGATTGCCTGGGGTATCGAGGGCAGGTCCCGTGCCTGTTCGAGCCAGGCGAGGACGGCCTGACGCAGTGGGGGGGGGGTGTCTTCCATGCGGTACGAAAATAGCGCACCCTCGCCGCCCCGCCAGACCCGACACCAGGCCACAGCTCCCGGTCTGAGCGGCCGTTCCCGCGTTGTTCCGCAACTCGGACCGCTGCGCTGATCGGTGGCTGGCCCGCTGCGATCAGTTGATCTTCTCGAATGGGTGACCTGCGGAGAATGGGTCTAGCACCGGGCTGGGCACCCGCTCGACCTTCCAACAGCATCGAGCTCCGGGGCACCCGTCCGCCAGTGGCACTACCCGTAGTACGCCCTCACTCAGCAGTCGTAGCTCTTGAGCGTCTTCGAGGCACCGGTGGCCGACTTCAGGTAGGCGTTCTCCGACTTCAGGCTCTCGTTCTCCGCCGTCGACTCCGCCAACTGCACGACCAGTCCGGCAGCCATGGACTGGAGCCCCTCGTGCTTCGTCTGGAGCTCCTCGTGCTCTTCCTGAAGCCCCTTGTACTTCCAGGTGAGGAGTCCGATGGTGGTGGCGGCCACAACGCTGGCGCCGACCTTAACCGCGACCTTGGCTTTGCCGAACATACCTCCGGCTGGCCCGGCACTGTCCTTGCCGATGCAAACATGGCCCGTCTGGTGCGAGTGCTGTTGAGCCTCGCCGAGATGGTCGCTCTGATACGAGCACGATCTGCATTGGTAACGAGTCATCAGTTGTTCCTCTCCCCAAGGGAGATGAGCTTGCCACAGGACACGTGCCTCCGGCGGCCACTTGGTCATCCTCCGTACACCCCACCGACGCTGAGGGAAGGACGCGCACCTGCACGGGCGGCGCACCCCTGGTTGTGGGCTATGCCGTCAACACTCCCAGGAGGGCGCATGGCGCGCCACAGGTAGCTCGTTCAGGTCTCTGGCCAGCGGGATGCGTCGATTCCAGGCCGAGGAGGTCGAGGAAATGGAGCTGGCGCAGGTCCAGGTAGCAGCGCAGCCGAACGCCGGACTCGCCCGCGTCCCGGGTCGTGTGCTCCGCTGCTCGCCGTCGCCCACCGGTCGGCGAGCAGCTGCTGGAAGGCGAGCGCGGTGGCGTCGTCGGCGGCCGCGACGTCGACCAGGCCAGCCGGCTTACGTGCACTTCGTTCATGTACGGCACTACGCCGGGTGTCCCCGGGAGGGTTCCGCCGCAGTGAGTCTTCACCCGACCGAGTGGCAGGTCGTCAGGGGCCGTCGCCGCCCCAGTCCAGCCACGCAGACATAAGTAAATCCCACGCCCATCACTACATTCCGAGACGATCACTGAACTCGCACTTCAGGACCTCTCCAGCTTCAGCGCTTCGCTCATGGAGTGATCGGCAACGGATTTGTCATATTGGTCTCCGTCTCATGTTTGTGTCCCATTGGGCATACACGCGGCGCCGTGGACTTCGGGCCACAGGCAAAACGGGGCTACACGGGCGACCGCCCGCAGCAGCGCTTGTACTTCCGGCCGGAGCCGCAGGGGCAGGGCGCCTTGCGCGGGGTAGCGAGCGCGGCCTCGGCCGGCGTTGACGCGCCTCTCACGTCCCGCGTCATGTCGTCGTCGATCTGTCGCAGCATGTTGCCTCGGAAACGCAACGCCAGGTCCAGGTCCTCTTGCGCCTGCGGCGACGGATCCTCTTCAGCGAGTCGGCTCCGCAGGTTGATGACCTCGTTGATCACGTGGATCCGACGTGGGGAGCCGCCGCGATTCAGAGTCACCGCGTGCTGGTGTAGCGCTATGGCCAGTTCGGCACGCTTGGCGGGATTCAGGACGGCCTCTGGTCGGAGCATGTCCACCGCTACGCGCGCGTACTTCTCCGCCGCGACGTCTTCCCCGGCGTCCAGGAGGACACGGACGAGCGAGGTGACCGCGACTGCGATGTTCACTCTCTGGGCAGGGCGTGCGTCCTGGGCCGCCCTGATCGTCTCGACCGCTTTGGCTGCCGAGTCCAGGCAGGCGGCCATCTGCTGGCTGTGTCCCTGCGCCAGGGCGAGGTCGGCGTAGGCCACCGCGAGGTCGGCGCGTGTCTTGGAGGTTGTGGGGTCTTCGCCCATCGACGCGCGAAGCGCGGCCACGGCCTGCTCGCCGCTGTGTACGGCGTCGGCGTACTGCCTGGCGTCCTGCTGAATGGTGCAGCGGGTGGCGAGGATCGCCCCGAGCAGGCGCTGGCGCTTGGTGTGGGGGAAGGGTGGATGGCCTGATACCTCCGAGGCGGACCGGCACCAGGTCTCCATGTCGTTCAGGAGCTCCAAGGCGCGATGGTAGCGGCCACTTCGCGTCGCGGCGGCGGCGAGATTGCCGATCAGGTGCACGGTCTGGGACAGGTGTGCTTCGGGCTGGCGTATCAGGTGCGGCGTCAGCTCGTGGATGCAGGTGACCATCGCGTCGAACGCCTCCGCCGTATGACCGAGATCGAACAAGATCCCCGCGTGGAGGTCGCGAGCGCTGACGGACTCCGACGTGTAGCGTTCTGGCCGCCGAGTGCTGAGGACCTCGCGTATCTCGACGGCCTCACGGGCCAGTTCTTCGGCCTCCCTGGGGCGTCCGCAGTGCCCCAGGATGCCGGCGGTGCCGACCAGCGCGGACGCGAGCGTGCCTCGGTAGGCATCCGGGCGCCACACGGCCAGGCTCTGCGCGAGGCGTACGGACTTCCGGGCGAGGGCTATTGCCTGGTCGATGTTGCCTGTCTCCACCATGGAGTCGGCGATGCTCTGGAGCGACCGGGCGATGCCCACCTGCGACTCGGGGTTACTGTCGCCGGACATCTCCCGTACGAGATTGAGGAGCCGAGCGCTGTATCTCGCCGCTTCCCGATGCCGCTGCCGGGCCGTCAGGCCCCTCCACAGATCGCACAGTGCGTGAACCAGTTCGCCCC
Organism: Streptomyces purpurascens; assembly: GCF_045040895.1. Lineage (NCBI taxonomy): Bacteria > Bacillati > Actinomycetota > Actinomycetes > Kitasatosporales > Streptomycetaceae > Streptomyces > Streptomyces purpurascens. The sequence goes on from NZ_CP108341.1 coordinate 31,641, forward strand.
GATAGCCGGCCGGGTCGGCGTCGTAGCGCCGCTCGTAGTGACGGACGGCCGCGCGGTCCGCGGTGAGCGCCTGCTCGGGATGGCCCAAGGCCACCTGTGCGTCGGCCACCACCTTTCGCGCCAGTACCAGGTCATCACCTCGCGACGCCGAATCAGGTGCGCCGTCCAGCGCGGCGACCGCCCGCCGCCCGACGGCGAGGGCCTGATCGTAGGCGCCGACGTGATAGAACCGGCGACCGAGGTTCACCAGCATCCCGACGAACTCGGAGTGGTCGATGACCGGTTCCAGGACGTCCGCCAGCCTCTGGTGCGCCAGCAGTGCCAGGTCCGCCAGCGCGACGGTCCTGGTCGGTAGCGCGTGGATCACCCCGAGCAGGGTGGCCGGATCGTCCAGTGGCGACACATCCTCCGCGATCGCGGCGACGAGCGGTCCAGGCTCGCGGAGCTCGACTGCGACCTCCACCGCGAGAGGCAGGAGGGCGGGGTCGCTGTGCACCAGGCGCGTAAGAAGCGGGACGAGGTGGTCGTGGCGTGGAGCGGCACGGCCCAGGACACGGAGAGCCTGGCGGACTTCGCCCTCCTTCGCCACGGGCGCCAGCGCCTCGACAACCTCGGGGGTCCGCCGCAGCACGCGGGCGACGTGCTCCTCGCCGAGGAGATCGGGCTGGAGCGGGGGCAGCGGCCGGTCGCCGGGGTGGAGCTGTGCGGTCCAGGCAAGACAGCGGCTACGGACCAGCTGTGGCTGATCGGCGAGGTCGCCGAGGTGAGCCAGCAAACGGTTGGCGGCATCGCGGTCGGCGGGCGCGTAGAGCGTAGCGACGGCGACCACCTGGTCGAGGACTTCCGTGCCCAGGTCGAGGTCTAAGGCAGCGGCGGCGCGGCGCCAGTACCTGCGCTCGTGGTCGAGGACCCGGACGGCAGGGTCGCGCCAGGCGGGGTGGGGGTCAGGTCTGCCGTCGGCGTCCGCGACGTCGAGCAGCGCTGCCAGGGCGGCCATGTGCAGGGTCAGCGTCAGTCCGTAGCGCGTCTCGTCGAGGTCGGGCGGGGGCGCTACCGTCGCCGAGTCCATGCCGACGTGGTCGGCGAACGCGTCGCGGGCCTGCCGGAACACTGCCCGGCGGTCGTCCACATCCGGTGGCAACGGCTCCAGCGCCAGCTCGTCGGCGCCCAGCAGCAGCGCGGCCAGCGACTCGTCGGCGTCCTCTCGCAGTTTGTCCAGCCAGTCGCCGACCGAGCGAGCCAGGAGCAGCAGGCGCAGACGTGGCGCGGTCGTGAAGGCGTTGACGATCGTCCTGATCTGGGGAGCCAGCGTCTCCGCGTAATCCACGATCAGGAGGCAGGGCCCGCGACGCCGGGCCAGCGCGGCGATCTCCTGCTCTGTCGCCGTGGGACGTACGAACCCGGCCGTCCACTCCGGTCCGATGCGGAGACACAGCTCGCGCGCCAACCGGGTCTTGCCCTGGCCACCGGGCGCGGTGACCAGCCGCACCGACGCCTGGCCCGCGTCCTGGCACCACTCGGTGAGCCATCGAAGCTCATCCTCCCGCCCATGAAACGGGACGATCCCGAACTCTCCCCGCAGCAGCGAACTGGGAGGCGGCCGCGGTGGCAGCCGTGCGTCGGCGACGAGTGCGGCGAGCCGGGGCACCATCGGCAGCGCGCCCGGATCCGTGACGCCGAGCCGACGCAGCCACGGCGCGGCATCCGGATTCGAGAAGGGGACGACCGAGAGGTCCGAGGTGCCGCGCGCCGGCGCGTGTTCGCCCACCACCCCCACCAGGAGATCACCCGCGAAGACCGGCGCCCCACTCATGCCGGACCACTCCGATTCCCCCTCACGTATCCTCTGCTCCGGCAACGCACGCGGTTCGTGTGTGACTTTGAGCGACAGCAGCCCCTCCACCAGACCGCTCAGCGGTGGAATGCAGCCCCTTACCTCCACCGTCTCCCGCACGATCCGGCTGGGCACGGGCGCGTCCCTGCGAACCTCCTGTGAGACCGGATAACCCACCGCCCAGCAGTCCTCTACGATCTCGCCCCCCGGCCCGTCCCGGCGCACCAAGGCCGGCTCCACCCCTGTTGCCTCGTCGCCGTCCGCCACCGGCAGCAGCGCCATGTCGCAGCCGTCCGGGTCGCCGACCAACGCGCCCTCAAGCAGCGCCGACCGCAGAACCTTGTCTGGCCCACGCACACTCACGCTCTTTGCACCACACACCACGTGCGCAGCCGTCAGTACCTCTCTGCCGACCAGCAGCCCCGACCCGTAGCGGTAGCGGGGGCAGCTCTCATGCTCTGCGATGACCTCCACCACACGCCCCGCCATCGACATAGCTCGTTGCACCTCCTAGTTCTTCCAGTCCTCGTGCTCGTCAGCCACCTTCATCGGCTTGCCGTCTCTGTCCTGTGGCGTCCCCAGCACCAGCGTGACTGTCTGTACCGTCTCCCGCGCGATGCTCCCCGAACCGCCCACCTCCGCGCCGAGGAACGGCACCTTGAAACCCACCGTGCCGTCCTTCCCCCGCGTCAGGCCCACTTGCAACTCGACCGTGACGGACTCGACCGGGAACGTGACTCCCGCCGACTTCGCCTCACACTGAGCCTCCGCCAGCTCCCTCCGCAGCATGCCCAACACGGCGACCAGACCTATCCCATGCTCGTCGTCCTGATTCGAATTCTGGCTCTGTCCGGCCATCACCGTCCCCCTAAAAAACGGTTACCAAACGCTACCGACACTACTGCTCAATCCAACGCCTCCGCAGGCTAATCTCCCGCACCGTGCGGCGCTGCCTCACCGCCTTCGTCCCGGCGGCAGGAGTTGTCCTGTCGCACTGCGTCTGGCGTGTGATGGGTTGTTGACCAGCGCAGTTGCCAGGTCGATTGAGACCGCCTGCGGCCAGCGTTCTCAAATGACCTGGCTTTCGCAGAAGTCTCATCCGCGGTGGGGCAGAAGATCCGGGACAGGAGCAACAACGCGCCCCTTGAACAACTTGAATGCGACAGGACAGGAGTGCGTCTCATCGCGTTGTCCCTCGGACCGGAGAAGGGCCATCGTCAATGGGAAAGGGACACACGAAGCGCGAACCCACACGAGCCCCACTTGCCGTCAGGGCGCTGGGCTTTGACGGACAGAAGGAGATGGTCGTGCAGGAGCGGCATCCCGGAGCGCGCCTCGTAGTGGCGGAACCGCGCGGCGACCAGACCGTGCACCGGGCGGACCTTGTAGACGCCCTGGGCGCCGATGCGGATGATCGCGGCCTCGTCCTCGATCCAGGCGAGCACGGCCGCGATGGCCCGCTCGGGTACGGCCTCGATCGCCCGCCGCGTGTCCTCCTCCCCGAGCGCCCACAGGAGGGTGAGGGTCGGCTGCGGGCGGAAGGTCGATCGAATCCGGTGACCTTCACCCGCCGCCCGAGCGCCCCGCCCGGCGCGCGGCCGCGGGCTTCTTCCCGGCAGCGAGCTGGTCGGCCTCGATCTCGTCGGCGTGCGGGTGCCCGCCCTCGCCGAAGAGGTTGCGCAGCTGTGCCTCGGTGACGACGTCGCCCCCCGCCAGGCCGAGGACAGGAAGGCCACGGCCCATCCATCGCCCGGCCGGGACCCCCGCCTCTTCCTGGGCTTGGACCAGGGGCGTGCGGGCCGGTCGGCGACCGTCTCCGACAACGACTTGGCGCAGGTGGTAGCGGTGCATCTGCCCGGCTCGAATGATCGCGATATCCATCATGGAGGCCACGCCACACGGCCCTGCCCTGCGGGAAAAGCCTGATCAGCGTTCCCTCCCGCCAGGCGGGAACAGCAGCCGAACTTTGTTTCTCAGGCGCCCGCCACACGGGAGGCGACTCCGGCCGGCGAGCCAGTGTCATCGCTCTCCGGCAGCGACAACTGGTGCGTGGAACACGTCGATCTCCTCGTCGAGAGCGCCGATGGCCTGGAAGACCTTCCACGCCAAGGTCCTCGTGGGCGCCCTGCCCTTCGCGGCACGCTCGGTTGCCGGCACCGCGCGGCGGTCCCGGCCTAAGGCCGGGACTCCGGGGCGGCGTCAGCTCGGTGGGTGTCCATCGGGGCGTGTGTCGGTCGCGCGGTCGCCGACGCGAGGGGCGGGGAGGGGGGCCCGCGCCTCCTCGCGGCGGAACGCGTGGGCGATGGCGCGTGCGTCGATGCCCGCCTGGCGGAGGACGCCTGTCAGGGGATTGGTGTATCCGGCGAAGTACAGGCGTGCGGCTCCCGGCAGGGTCCTCGCCCCTACGGTGAGGGGCTGCCCGGCCTCGTCGAGTACGCCCAGGGACCCGACCAGGTCGTGCAGACCGGGCCGGTAGCCAGTGGCTGCGATGACCGTGTCGGGTCGGATTCGGGCACCGTCGGCCAGCAGCACTTCGGGGCCGTCGAAGGCCTGAACTGCTGCGACCGGCTCGACCCGTCCGGACCGGACGGCGTCCACGAAGCCATGGTCCAGCACCGGGTTGACCCCTTCGCGGATATTGCGGGTGTACAGGCCCGAGCGCGGTCGTGGCAGTCCCCACGAGGTCAGGTCGGGCACCGCGAAGCGTTGCGTGAGCAGCGAGGTGCTGTCGCGCCACGCGAGCGGGAGGGCCTCCGTCAGCCGACCGACCGCATGCCACCGGGCGCTGGAGCGGGGCAGGATGTTGGGCGGGGTACGGATCGCGATCCGTACCTGTTGGGCTCCGGCCCCGGCCAGGACGGCGGCGATCTCGGTACCACTGTTTCCGGCGCCGACCACCAGGACGTCCCGCCCGCGGTAGGGGGCCGGAGAGCGGTAGTGGGCCGAGTGCAGCAGCGTGCCGGTGAAAGTCGAACGCCCGGGCCAGTCGGGGGTGTTCGGGGTGTGGCAGCGGCCGGTGGCCACCACGACCGCACCGGTGGCCACCGTAGCGTCGGGGATGTGGACGAGCCACTGTGCTCCCGAACCGCCTTCGGCCCGCTCGACGCGTTGCACCGGGGTGGTCACCCGGACGTCGAGCCGGTGATGGGCGACGTAGTGCTCCAGGTATCGCACATAGTCGTCCCGGCTCACCCACGGGCCCGCCTGGCGCGGTACCGACAGGCCGGGAAGCTTCGAGGCGCCGGGAGGGGTGTGCAGGTGCAGATGGTCATAGCGCTGCGCCCAGCTCGCTCCCACGCGGTCCGACCGTTCCAGGACCACGGCCGGTACTCCGGAGCGGCGCAGCAGCGCGGCTGCCGCCAGGCCGTGGGGGCCGGCTCCGATCACGATCACGGGAGCGGCGACGTCTCGCATTGGTGTCGGGGGCATCGCCTCCTACAACGGCGGACCGCGGCTCACGTCACGGCCGGCGCGGGAGGCCCAGAACATGTGGAGTGGCGGTCCGGCTGTTCAACGGGACAGCGGGAGACCGCCGTTACGGCGGTGGCACGGACTCGTTGGACACCGGGCAGTAGCGCGCCGGCTCGCCACACCTGTCCGATCCATCGAGGGGGCCCATGTGCAGGCAGTGACGACGACGCGCCACCGGCCGCCGCTGCGGATCCGCGGAGTCTGCAAGGGGTACGGCGGCAGGCAGGTTCTGCGCGGCGTCGACCTCGATGTACCCGCCGGGACGCTGGTCGGAGTCGTTGGAGAGAACGGCGCGGGCAAGAGCACGCTGCTGCGGATCGCCGTGGGACAACTCGCGCCTGACAGTGGAACGGTGACGCGGACCGGGGCGGTGGGTTACTGCCCACAACGGGCGGTACTGAACGATGGGTTCACCGTCGGACAGCACCTGCGGTTGTTCCAGATGGCCTACCGGCTGCCGACGCTGGAGCGGGCCGGCGAGCTGATGGAAGTGCTGGCGCTGACCGGCTGCCGACGACAGCCGGTAGGTGAGCTCAGTGGCGGAACACAGCAGAAGCTGAACCTGCTGATCGCCCTCATGCACGATCCGCAGTTGCTGGTCCTCGACGAGCCCTATCAGGGTTTCGACTGGGACACCCACCAGCGGTTCTGGACGCTGGCCGCCGGTCTGCGTGACCGGGGCCGGTCGATCATCGTGGTTTCGCACCTGCTGCACGATCTGCACCACTTCGACGTGATCGCTCAACTGCGCCAGGGTCGTCTGCACTTCGAGGAGGCCGACCGTTGAGGCTGTCCTGGACTGCATTCACCGAGTTCTTACGCTGCACTCTAAGGGGCCACCTGCGCAACCGGCTGGCCCTGGTTCTGGCGGTCGCGTTCATCCCCATCTGGATCGCCGTGGCACGCCTGTGCACCTCGGACCGAGTGGTGCGCGTCTGGCTGGATGCCATCAGCTCCCCCGTCTCCGCCCGTGCCAGCCAGGTGGGCCAGGTGGCCAGCGCGTTGGGCGCCGTCACCATGGTCGCCGGCTTCATCACTTTCACGGAGACCTTCCTGTCCCGGCAGATGGACCGCCGACTGCTGCTGGCCGGCTACCCCCGGCTGCCGATGCTGCTCGCCAAACTCTCTGCCGTCGCCCTCACCGCCGTCCTGCTGGCCTCGTACACCACGAGCCTGCTGTGGATCTCGCTGCCCGTACACCGCGCGGGCCCTCTGGCGCTGGCCCTCGCAGGTGCCGGACTCGCCTACGGCAGCATCGGCCTTCTGCTCGGCTCCCTGGTCCGGGGCGAGTTGGAGGGCTTCTTCCTCATCATCATGCTCAGCCTGGTCGACACCGGCCTGCAGAACCCCGTCTTCAACACACTCATGGATGTGGCAGGCGTGTCCGCGCTTCCCCTGTACGGCGTGAACCAGCTGGCGCTGAGTTCAGCCCTGACCCCGCATATCCCCTGGTCCCACGGCCTGCTCTCCCTCACCTGGTCCGCGGCGACCAGCGCCCTGGCGCTGCTGGTCCTCCACACCCACCGTCCTTCCCGCTCCCCGTGGCGCCGCAGGATGTCGGTATCACAACCCTGAACCTCGGGGCGCGGACCATGTACGGCTGGTCGACCTGGAATACGCAGCCATCCGCCGAGGGCTAGATCGTGTCCGCAAAGTGGTGGCGTCGTTGGTCTGTTCGTGGTGCGTCGTCATGAGCTGACTGATGAGTCGTGGGCGGTGATCGAGCCGTTGCTTCTCCCGCCCCGGATGGGCAGGCCGGTGCGGGCCGTGGAAGACGGTCTACGAACGCTTTCGTCGCTGATCGGCAGACGGGACATGGGACGGGCTCCTGGCCCACGTCCAGCAGCACCGCGATGCCATGGGTGCTGTGGACTGGACGGTGGTGTGTGTGGACTCCACGACCGTGCGGGCTCACCAGCATGCGGCCGGGGCCCGAAAGGGGGCTCTGGCCGGGTGAGGCGATCGGCCGGTCCCGCGGCGGGCTGACCACGAAGATCCACCTTGCCTGCGACGGGCAGGGCCGGCCGCTGGGCTTCACTCTGACCGCCGGCAACGTCAACGACTGCACTCAGTTCGAGCAGGTCATGGCCCGCATCAGCATCAGCCGGTACGGGCCCGGCCGTCCCAGGACCCGGCCCGATCGGGTGGTCGCGGACAAGGGCTACTCGTCCACGACGATCCGCTCCTACCTGCGCAGGCGCGGCATCAAGGCCGCCATCCTCGAGCGGATCGACCAGATCAGCGGTCGCATCGCGGCTACGACGCGTGCTGCGGTCTCGTCAAGGCTCGTCACCGAGCTTGGCCCGCTGACCCAGCTACCGATGGGCCCGCCGTCGCGGTAGCACCAGCTCCATCCCCAGGCCCAGCTGCCGTATCGCTCCCGGATGATCGCGTCGACCTGACTTTCACACCAGTCTTCGCCCTGCCACCAGCCCGCCATACCGGAGAGCGCAGGTGGCACCCACTCGCGGACCAGCGAGCGGAGGTGGGTGTCCTCCTCCTCGTCCCAGGCGAACGGGTGGCGGGCGGGGTCGAGTTCATCCCAGTTCCGAATGCCCTCGTAGGTCGTGGGCGGCACACGGTTCTCGGGGAAGGGCAAGGTGTCACGGCTACACGTCAGTGCTGGCCACGCTTCCTGTACGAGGCGGTCGGCCCATCAGTCTCGGCTTGAAGTTCCTCGCAGCGCGAACCGTGTTCCGGACCGCACCCCGGATGCAGCCATCCGTGCCTATAGGCCGCTCCTGTCGTCACCGACCAACGGTTCTCACAACGGCCGGCGCCCAGCCTCGGCCGGGCCTGGCGTCTGCTCATGGCCTGCTCGTTAGTCCCCCAGGTTTACTGGCGGCACGGTCGCTGTCACCGCTGCGGGCAGCTGGCCGTTCAGGATCTCCTGGCGTGGCAGTGACAGCCCGAAGTACTGCTGCAAGGCGGTCAGGGTCGCACGCAACGAGTCGAACTCCTCGCTCACGTCATCTTCGAGAAGTCCGGCTTCTTCGAACGCCGGGAGCAGGAACGCCATGCCCTCGTCTGGGGTGTCGCCGATGTCGAAGCGACCGACCGTTTGGCCGTCGCGGTAGTACCAGCACTCCCTGGGTGGGTCGTCCGGCTTCGGGGTCAGGTGCAAGACTTCGATCCCGCCTGCAGAGACGTCGGGGTGAGCCCACCAAGCCTTGGAGGGCCAGCCCTGCTCCACCGCATATGACCAGCCGGCGCATTCATGCTGTCCCGCCCCAGTCTGCGTCGTGTCGTACCAGCCGGTCACGGCTTGGGAACGGTGCACGACACTGTCACCTTGGATGCGTCGCAGTGCGCGAACTCAGGGAAGGCCACCCAGTACTCGTCCTTGTCCGTCCCGTAGGGATTGCTGCAGAGTTGGGTGACACCTGACCTGGCTTGCTGAGAAGCGGCCTGGAGGATGTTGCAGTGCCCAGGCCGAGGAGTTCCGCGAGGACGTCCGGCCTACTGCCTGACTCCACCGGACGCCCCATGGCTATCCCATCGTCAAGCCCGCGCCCTTGCGTCGATTGCACCAACCGCAGAGGAGTTGCAGGTTCTCCGCTGTGCTGGATCCCCATCGTGAGCACGGTTGCGGCCGCCGGGCCGCTGTCTCGAGTGCGAGACGTCTCGGTGCCGACGGTGACGGCGCCGGTCGAGGGGACCGAGGTGCAAGTCGACGTCCTGGGCGACATCGTCACGGCGGCCGGGAGAGCGCGTTCGTTCGGCCGCCGAGGTGAGCGAGTTGTTCGACGGCGTGCTCACCAAGCTCGCCGGGCGACGCGAAGCCGCTGCTGCCGCCAAGCCAAGGTCGCCGAGACTCCCCAGGAGTGACCGCGGCTCCTCGGCCGGGTGTGACGAATGGGCCCAGTTGGCACTAGGGCCTGTGTGCGGTCGTGATCAGTATGCGTATTTCGCTGCCTTGGTGGGGCTGGTCGCGATAGGACGCGGGGTGTGACATGGCGACAGTGCACCGACGACCAGGGCAAGCTCATCGAGCCGTACCTGCCGATGGGTGAGTACATCCGGGCGGGCGTCAGGCGGGCGAGGTGTCGGCGCGGGCGTCGTACACGGCGCGGGCGGCGTCGATGTGCGTCAGGTGCGTGATGCTCCACTCCAACAGGGGTGCGGCGGCTTCGCGGAGGGTCCTGCCCATCGGAGTGAGTTCGTAACTGACGTGCGGAGGCATGACGTTGCGGACGGTCCGTGTGAGGATCCCGTCGCGTTCCAGGCCGCGCAGGGTGACAGTGAGCATACGCTGGCTGATCCCGTCGACGGCCCGCTTGAGTTCGGTGAAGCGGCGCGGCCCCTGGCTGAGGTTACGCACGATCAGCAGCGACCACTTGTCGCCGACGATGCCGAGCACTTCACGGGCCTGGCACGGGTCACCGGGCCGTGCCGGCCGCGACTCGCCGCCCACTGGGCCACTCATGGTTACCTCCAGAGAACCGGGGCACCGAAATGTGCCTTATTGATCGAGGTGCTGCAGTTGCAGCACGATGATTTCAGTTCCTGAAGATTACCGAGGCACAAACAGGAACCTTAAGGCTCCCGCGCCTCCACGCCCCGGAGAGGAAAAACTCCCCTCATGTCAACTTTTCTGCTGGTACACGGCGCCTGGCACAGCGGCCGGTGCTGGGAGCGGGTGGTCCCGCTGCTGGAATCGGCCGGACACCGCGTGTTCGCACCCTCACTGACCGGCTACGGCGACAAGGCACACCTGCTCGGTCCCGAGGTGGGGCTCGACACGCACGTCGCGGACGTCCTCAAGCTGATCCACGAGGAGAACCTGACCGAGGTGGTGCTCGTGGGTCACAGCTACGCGGGGCTGGTCGTCTCGTCCGTGGCCAACGAGGTACCGGAACGAATCGCGCACCTGGTGTACCTCGACGCGATGGTCCCGGAGCACGGCGAGGCCGCCGTCGACGTGCAGCCCATGACCCAGAACCTGATCGACCTGGCCGCCAAGTCCGACAACGGCTGGCGCATCCCGCCGCTGCCCGAGATGCCTCCGCCCTTCGGCCTGTTCGGAGTCACCGACCCGGCGGACGTCGCATGGCTGCGTGCGACGCTCTCCGACCAGCCAGTGCGCTGCCTGCGGCAACCAGTCCGGCTGGACAACCCTGCCGTGGACTCCATTCCGCGCACGCACATCCACTGCGTCGGCGCAGCGCCGGAAGGCATCGTGCGTCGGCCCGTCCCCGCGACACAGCCCAACGGCTCCCCAGCACGGATACGGGAACTGCCGACCGGGCACGACTGCATGATCACCATGCCGGCGGATCTGAGCGAACTGCTGCTTGAATCCACCCTTCGGTAGCGCCCGGACCGTGACTGCGGCAGCGAGCCGGAGAAGGCCCGCCACCGTCGGACATCGAACCCGGCCCATGAAGCCGCCCACTTCGCGAAAGAAGCGCCATAGGGCCTATGTACACCCGTAGACAGTCGGCCAGGGGCCGAACAGAGATGGTCGGCATTGCCGTCGGCGACGAGGTTCTCGATATGAGACGCGGCCTCCTTGGTGCGGCGCAGCACGGCCATGGCCTGCACGCGTTCCACGTTCGCCGGCCAGCTTCCGGGCGGACGCTGCCTGAAGTTGGTGGCGTCCAATCCGAAGTCCCGAGGACACAGGACGGTTCAGCCCTGCCTGCGAGCCTTTCTACGAGCGCCCAGCATCACTCGTAGCGAGCCCACCATCGGCGGTGATACGGATCCGCGCAGCAGCCGGGCGCCATGCGCGAGCGCCGCGTCCGCAGTGAGCAGCTCGATCTCGACAACTGCCTCCAACAACACGCCGTTGCGGTTCGCGGTCAGGGCGGGCAGTTCCTTGGCCGTCAGCAGGGAGGTGCGCGCCGCTTCGATCTGGCGCTCCACCAATTCCCGTACGCCTGGCGATTCGCGCCCCTCCGCGAGGTCCTTCTCCGTAACCGAGAAGCGTGCCAGCGTTTCCGTCGGGATGCCCAGCCTCCCTTCCGCCAGGTCCTCGGCGAGGTCGTTGATGAAGTCCAGCCGCTGGCTGCCGTCGATGAGCATCCGGCACCCGGCCCGGAAGTCCCCGTCGTCGCGCTCCGGCCTCAGCAGGGACGCGACCAGCATGAACGCGGGCAGCGAGTAGGCGTCCACATACTCCTGGTAGTCGGCCTCGGTGGCGAAGCCGGCGAACTCCAGCTCGGCGGTGGCGGTGGCCAAGTACTCCTCAACCACCTCCCGGAGCCGCGGGTACGCCGCCGTGGTGTTCAGCAGCGTACGGATCAGCGGATCGTCGCTCACCCCGCTGTCCAGCGCCTTGCGCATCTCCTGCTCCCACGACGCCCACGCCGAGACTCGCTGTGGCTTCGGTCCGGTGTCCAGCAGGTTGTCCCCGTGATGCATCACCGCCGTCGCCGCCACCACATGGGGCAGCACCGCTTTCGGCAACAGCAGACGGGTCGCAAGGTATGAGGCACGTCTAAAACGCGCGACTGACTCCCGCTGGGCGCTGTAATCCTGCCGGAGTTCCGGCTCCCGTATCCCCGCAGCATCCAAGCTCTGATTCCACGCACTCATGCGCCGATCGTAGGCAGGGCTGAGCAGGAGGTCGCCCGCCAGAACGGCTGATCGCCAAGGTGCAGGCTCGGCAGACAAAGGCCGGCCGGTCCAAGCGCGCCTCCGGCAAGCTCGTGCGCATGTACCGCCGCTACCACGCGTGGCGCGCCCCGTTCCCGCTGTGGGCGCGGATCGCGTGCGACATCCTGTTCTGGGCCGTCATCGCCGCCGCGGCGTACGTGGCGATCGGCGGCCTGTGCGGGGCCATCCTCATCGCAGCTCCCCTTCTCGGGTTCCTCGGGCTCGCGTCGAGCAAGGAGCACGACGACGGCATCGACTGGAGCGACCACCGATTGGGAGGGCAGCCCAGGAACCCCGGGCCCAGGATTTGAGCCGTGGCTGACCGCGTGGTCGCGCGTTCACATGGCAGGCCGAGGTCCCGACCGGGCGGCGCACCCGCCTGCGGCCGCAGATCTGCTGCACTATGCCCGCATTGAGCTACCGGAGGCCCGCGCAGGCAATCCCGATTAACGTTTCGCTACAGCATCAGACTTGGGGACACGAGGGTCCTCCCGAACGGATGACGGCCGGGCTGCACGGGGCGATGACCGGTGTCCCCGCGAATTGCGGGGACACCCGGGGAAGTACACCGGAGACTCGGCCCGGCAATTTCTGGGGCGATGAGCACAGGACCGCCCGACTGGCGCAGCAGCCATTCACTGAGGCCAGGGATGCCGACGCTGCCAACAACCCCGTCAGGGACCCCAGACTGCGATACTGACGACATTGAACGGGGTCGTGTCCGAATAGGTACCCGTCTTGAGATCGAACTTCTGTCCGGTGCAGCTCGCTCCGCTGTAGATGGAAATGCGACGCCCGCTCTGGTTGGAAACTGTCCGCGGGAGGTCGTCAGGGCCGAAGCAACCCGGGGTCTTGGTGTAGCTCGTCTTGGCGCCCTTGAATTTCTGCTGTTTCCAGGTACAGATTTTCCCGGCGGCGCAGCTGGCCTCAGCGGAGGCAGGCTGAGTATCGAGCGGCAGACCGGTGCCGTGTGCCACCGCCACCGCAGATGCGTGGCCTTCGTTCAGCGACTTTGCCGTGAGGATGTCACCTTGGGCGCCCGCCGGATTTGCGGCAACAAGGCTTCCTGCGATGGCAGTCGCTGTGACGATAGAGCGCAGAATTTGTTTGGTGCGTGTCATTGCAAATACCCTGGATTGGTCGAGAATGGGAACAGGTATACGAGTGGGCGCCTATTTTCGGCATCGAGAATTCTGATGTCGGTGCCGTTCGCCAGCGCGCTTATCAAAGTACATGGCGACCGTAGGAATTTCGTTAGCACTCAGTGCACACCTACTTGGCGATGCGTTCACTCGGTAATGTGCTGGGCTTGGTGACGGTAGTCCTTGGGCGGGATGCTGTAGGCCATGTGGAAGGCGCGGGTGAAGTCGGACGCGCGGTGGACTCCGAGCACGCCACGGGTCTGCAACTCGTCGAGGTCGGGGAGACGGACACCAGGTAAGGGCTGTCGCGTAAAGATCTTGAAGTCGCCTCGGCCATGGTGAGCCGCCGTGCGGCCCGCTTGCCTCTCCGGCGAGAGCGAGGTTGTGCATCCGGGCGATGCCGAGCATGGCGTGGTGGACGCCGTCGCCTTTGAGGCGGCACTCGCGAGGATCTTCCAGGTCTTCATGCGGGCGAAGGCGTGCTCGATGCGGGCTCGGACCTGCTTGTGGGACTTGTTGTACTGCTCTTTCCAGTCCGGAAGTTCACTCTGGCCATGCTTACGACGATGCGGGATCACCAGTCCGGTGCCCGGGCAGCCGCCGTCGGCGATCGTGACTGTGTTCCCGACGGCATCCTTGGCGCCGGACTCCTCCCATGCCTTGCACTCGTTGCGGTTCCCTGCGAGTGACCGGCCGACCACGACGACCAGGCGGGTGTCGGCGTCGATGACGACCTGATGGTTGGTGGAGTACCGGTAGTTCTTCGACCGCTCGGCGATCGTGTGATCGCGGGTGGGCACCAGGGTGCCGTCCACGATGAGCACAGTCTCCTTGGCGAACCGCTTGCGGGGCTGGAGTGCAGCAGGGGTCCGAAGTGGTTGATGACTCGGCTGGCCGTCGCCTTCGAGACGCCGAACAGCGGAGCGAGCTGCCGCAACGTCAGATTGGTGCGCCAGTAGGCCGTGACCAGCAACACCCGGTCCTCCGGCGGCAGGCTCCACGGTCGGCCTCGGTGGACCACTTCCGCTCCATCGCGCCGCAGCGTGGTCAGCAGTTTGCCGAAACAGCGCGGGCTCAGCCCCGCGAACGGGGTTATCCAGGACGGCTCCGATGCCGTGATCACACTCGCCACACCATGATCATCACTCGGGCTGGCCCAATGCCGAGGCGATCCCACAGGTACGCTGATCGGGGCAGTCCACAGTGCGCACGACCCGGGGGAAACCGTGAACCGACCACTGCTGTTCCTCGACGTGGACGGGCCGCTCAACCCTTACGCGGCCAAGCCGGAGAGGCGTCCTGACGGCTACACCACACTCAGAGTCCCCCGGAACGATGCCCATGAGGACGACAGGGGCCTCTCGTCCCGACGACGTCCCCTACGTGTCTGGCTCAACCCAGAGCACGGACGAATCCTGCTCCAGCTCGACTTCGAGCTGTGCTGGGCCACCACATGGATGGACGACACCAACCGGTGGATCGCACCGGTCCTCGGCCTTCCGGAACTCCCCTTCGTCGACTTTGGCGACGCCCTGCTCCAGGAACGCCCTGACGGGGTCCACTGGAAGACCGGGCCGCTGGTGGACTACGCAGGCGGCCGTCCTTTCGCCTGGGTGGACGACGAGCAGAGCGAGCTGGATCAGACGTACGTGACCGCCCACCACCAAGGCCCCGGGCTCCTCCACCACATCAACCCGCGGATCGGGCTAAGGCAGGACGACTTCCGCGCACTCGCCGACTACGCCCGGTCCCTGAACACCTCACGAACCACCGGCTGAGCACTTCAGCAGCGCTACAGGCTGCCTCGCACTCGAGGCCAAGATCTTTGCGGGACAGCCCTTGGATGGGGAACCGGGTGGTGGCGAAGACTTCGGGTGTGGTGAGGAAGAGCTCGAAGACGGCCGCGAGACCCCTGTCGAAGCGCCCGCCGATTCGTCTGGGGCAGATCAAGACCGGTCGGATCGTGAAGCGGCTGCGGGAGCCGCATGAGTTGGGCGGGGATCCGGCGTTGGAGCGGTTCCCGGCCTCGGAGGAGCTGTTCCTCGTGCTGGAGCGCGCGCAGACGTGGGCTGGCAGGTTGAAGCAGCCGGAGGATAGCCCGGTCAACGTGGTGGGTGAGGCCGCGGTGGTGCGCGCGAAGCTGTGGCAGTACGTGCGCGAGCAGGCCGACGCCGGGCAGCTGAAGGCGATCGAGGACGGCAGGGCCGCCGGGGCGCCCTGGACCCATATTCACCGAGGCACTGTGCGTGAGCTCCAAGCAGGGTGCGTACCAGAAGGCGCGGCGGCTGAAGGCCGAGCAGGTCCGCGAGCCCGGCGAGCGCAGAACGCCCGAGGTCGCTCGTGAACATGAGAAACGCGTAGTCACCGAAGAGCGGGCCGAGCGGGCCCTGTTGCTCGTGCAGGAGCGGCGCTTCCCCCCCCTCGCCCGGCAGATCGGCCAGCTGCTCCTGGAACACCGCGACGGCCTCGTCCTGGACAGCTGGGCGGCGTACTGGCTCGGCGAGATCGCCGAGACCATCGACGACCGCGACGACCCGGCCAAGCGCGCACGGTTCACCGGGGGGTGGAGAGCTTCGTCCGGGCCGTCCTCGGCCATGCCCGGCAGCGCAACCAGCCCTCCACCACTACCGAGGAAGCCCGCCGGGCTCTGGCGC
Organism: Streptomyces purpurascens; assembly: GCF_045040895.1. Taxonomy (NCBI): domain Bacteria; kingdom Bacillati; phylum Actinomycetota; class Actinomycetes; order Kitasatosporales; family Streptomycetaceae; genus Streptomyces; species Streptomyces purpurascens. Next base: position 47,342 of record NZ_CP108341.1, read on the forward strand.
TGGCCACCGAATGAACAAGGCCCTGGCAAGGCCGGCGACGAATGCCGAGTCGGACGACACGAAGACCGTCCGGCACGTTTCCAGCTCGCAGCCTGGCCCGCACGGGTCGCTGATGGAACCGAAGAATCGCAGGGCGCCAAGCAGGTCGGGGAGATGGCGGCACCACCCGTGACGACGGCCCGCCCCTGGCATCTGCGAGACACCGTTGGCGAATTTCCTGTGCCAACGGAGGTTGGTGATCACTAGTGACGTATCAAGCAACGTTGGCCCTGGTTGTCGCCCGGCGGTGTCGGCTCGATCGAGCCGATGCAGCAGATGAGCGGCGCCCATCCGGCTCCGGCGAGGGCCTCTTCGGCGTCGATGTCTCGTTACAGATCCATGCCTGCCTGGGTCATGCCCCCAGGTCCTCCGTCACGGGCAGGCACTCGGCGAGCAGGTCGACGACATCGCGCCAGGCTCGCTGCGCGTGCTGTGGGTGGTAGCCGACACCGGGGACCACGGGGTGGTCGACCGGCGGGTGGTGGAAGGCGTGCAAGGCGCCGCCATAGATCGCGAGGCGCCAGTCGACGCCCGCGGCCTGCATCTCAGCGGTGAACGCGTTTCGTTGCGCGGGCGGCATGATCGGGTCTTCCGATCCGACCCCGGCCCACACCGGGCAGCGGATGCGCGCTGCCTCGCCCGGTCGGCCCGTGGTAGTTGCGTTGACTGTCCCGATCGCGCGCAGGTTGACGCCGCCTCGCCCGAGTTCCAGCGCGATGGCGCCCCCGGTGCCGTAGCCGATGGCGGCGATCAGGTCGGGGTCGGTCCGGGGCTCGGTGCGCAACTCGTCGAGTGCCGCGTGGCCGATGCGCCGCATCCGGTCGGGATCAGCGAGCAGTGGCATGCAACGGGCCAGCATCTCCTCGGGGTCACCCAAATAGCGCCCGCCGTGAAGGTCGAAGGCCAGCGCTACATATCCCAGCTCGGCGAGAGCATCGGCCCGGCGGCGCTCGACGTCGCTGAGCCCCATGCCCTCTGGTCCGAGCAGCACTGCGGGCCGACGGTCGACACCGGCCGGGAGCGCGAGGTGCCCGATCATCGTCAAACCGTCTGCCGGGTACTCGACCGTACGCGTCGTAATCGTCGTCATGAGACTGGACTGTAGTGATCGTCGAGCCCGGTCCGGCCGGTGTTCTGCCGCTGGCAGAACGGCGTAGGTGTCCCTCTGAAATTGTGACCGTGATGATCTGTTCGTCCGGGTCGTCGGTGACGGTCAGGAACACCTTGTCCGCGACCTTGTACACGTCGAATTCGGGGGTGAAGGGGCGGCCGTGGCTGACGTCGGGGAGGGCGAGGGCCGCCTTGCGGGCGGTGTCCTGGAGGCGGTCACCGGCCGCGCTCACTGGGCCGCCTGCGTGCTGGTGCCGTAGGTGTGCGGGTCGACGGGCCGCTCGGCCTTGGGCAGGTGGGCGACGACGAGCCGGTAGGAGTCGGTGACGAGCTCCCTGACGAGCTCCTTGTCGATGCCTTCTCCGCTCTCCAGGGTGATCCAGTGTTTCTTGTTCATGTGGTAACCGGGGGTGATGTGGCTGTACTGCTCCCGCAGGGCATGGGCCTCGCCGGGGTCCGCCTTGAGGATGACGACGGGCCGCCCGGGGACCTCGGTCATCAGCATGAACACCTTGCCGCGTACCTTGAAGACCTCCCAGTCCGGGCCGAAGGGATGCTCCAGCTGCGCTCCGGGAAGTTCCTCCGCGCACTCGGCGGCGAACGTCTGCAGGGTCGATCCGTTCATGAGTGTTTCCTTTCTCGGGTAGTGGCGGGCCGGGGCGTCGGCCACGGACGCGGACGGCACGCCCCATCCTTTTCCCTGAAGCGGGCGAAACGGGCGTAAGCTGCGGACACGTGATGGTCGACAAGCGACACCCCAGGCGTTCTGTCGGACGCCGCGGGCAGGCCGCGGTTCCGCTGTACGGTTTCTCGCCCCCGGTCGGCACTCCGTACGGCCTCAAGGTCAGCACTGTCGAGGACTTCTTTGCCGAGCACGACGACTGGCCGTGGAATCCACCCCGTCCGGGCCGTGCCACTTTCCACTACCTGATCCTCGTCACCGAGGGTGAGCTGCTCCACGATGTCGACCACGTCACGCGGACCGTTGCCTGCGGCCAGTGGCTGTGGGTGCGTCCCGGGCACGCGCAGTGCTGGCATCCGCCGGGCGCCGCCCGCGGCTTGTTCATCCTGTTCGAGCCGGACGTGCTGACGTCCGACGCCGCCCGCCTGCTGGCCCCGGTCACCGCGCACGAGGCCCCTGCCGTTCTCAGCCCGCACCCCGATGACGCGGCCTGGCTGAGGCAGACGGCGCTCCAGCTCCTGGACGAGCATCGTGCACTGGGGCGCCGTCGGCTCGATGTCCACCACGCCCTGCGGCGCAGCCTGCTCGAATCGCTGCTGCTGCGCCTCGCCAATTCCCCGGATGTCACCTCCACCGGCGCTTTGGCGGGCGGCACGGGCCGCAGGGTCACGTACGCACGGTTCGTGGACGCCCTGGAGCTGAACTTCCGGGAACTGCACCGGGCTGCGGACTATGCCGGGCTGCTCGGCTGTTCGGTTCGTACCCTCAGCCGCGCGGCCCGGGACGCCACCGGCAAGGGGGTACGTGAGGTCATCGACGAGCGGCGGCTGCTCGAAGCCCGGCGCCTGTTGGGAGGTGGCGTTTGGGACGCCCGGGCTGTGGCAGTCCATCTCGGGTTCACCGATCCCGCGAACTTCGGCCGCTTCTTCCGTGGCCACACCGGTCTCCCCCCGGCCGCCTTCGCGGCCCGCGAAGCCAGGACCGGCATGTGAGGCGGGCGCGGCACAAGCCCGCATCCCCACGGCCGCCACGGCCTTGATCGCGTCCGGAGCGGAGGCCGGGCCAGGGCCGGCCGCCTCCTTCGATCGTTTGCTTACTGGCCGGGGTACGTCACCTTGGATCCCCGGTCAGGACGCGATCGCGCCTGTCGCGGTCTGGGCGAACGCCCAGTTGGAGTGCACGATGCGCCACTCGTCGTCGATCAGCCGGTATGCCTCGGTGGCGTTCCAGGCGCGCAGCTGCCGCTCGTTGCTGTTGTCGTCGAGCACGTAGGTGTTCAGGTTGTAGGCCAGGACGGCGAAGTCACCGCCGTCGCTGACGTGCACGACGGGGTTGAGGTACTCGTTGCGCACGATGTGCGGGTTGGAGTAGATCGCCTCGATGTGGGCGACGGCCGCGTCACGGCCGACGACCAGGTCCTTTTCGATCGGGTCGAAGTAGCTGATCTCCTCGGCGTAGTTGTCGAGGTAGCCGCGGTTGTCGCCGACGCTCCACCGCTCGTTGAAGGACTTCTCCAGTGCCAGGATGGTCTTGCTGATTTCTTCCTTGTTGACGCCCATGACAGTCTCCTTTTCGTGCATGCCGCCGGCTGGCTCCGGCCGGCGCGGATGGGTGTGTTTCTCAGTCGTCGAGCAGCACGACGTGCTTGCCCGGCGTGGTGCCGGCCTCGACGTCGGCCTGGGCATCGCGAACCTGCTCCAGGCCGTGGTAGACCTTCGCGACCGGGGCCTTGAGCCGCCCGGCGGCGATGGCTTGCAGTTGCTGCTGGAACACCTGCGCGGGAAGGTCGGTGGCCCCGCCCGCGTAGCTGGTCAGCCGCACCCCGTTGGGAATCATGAACGGGGTGAAGTCGGGGATCGTCCACTGGCCCGCCAGGGCTCCGGTGAAGCAGACGGTGCCGTGGCGGCGCACGGTGCGGAAGGTGTCGGCGAGAACCGAGCAGCCCACCAGTTCCAGAACGGCGTCGACGCCGTCCGGCATCAGCTCGCGCACCTGGTCGGCGATGGTGCCGTTGTCGGCCAGGGGATGGTCGACGCCCACGGCCCGCAGTTCCCCGGCCCGGTCCGGACTGCGGGTGGTGGACAGCAGAGCTGAGCAGTCACCGGAGCTTCAAGATCAACGCATTGGCCCCTTTGACTCGTATCTCGGCAGCACAAACTGACCCGTAGGACCCGGCCCTCCTGTGGATCCGCTGTACCTACGCGCAGAGCGTCACTTGAAGGTCCCGAGAGTCCAGCCCGCGACAGACTGGCTTCGTCGCTGAGAGCCGATTGATGTCACTGTGTCGCTGCGTCAGCCCGGCAGGGCTACGCAGCGGGCTGATTGTTGACGCGAGCGTGTCCGCCATGCAGTGAGTGCCTGTTTTCGACCCCGTAGAACGCCTGGCGTTCCTGCCGCGAGGCACATGACGAAGTCACAGTCCGTTTCAGCTGCCTGTCATCACGACGGCATGGCGCGCGATCAACAATCCTTGTCCCATGACAACCTCCGGTCCGCACAGTGACTTCGAGACGGAGGTACACAGCTCGTGGCGGCGAACATCAACCCCACCGTCAGGAGACGTCGTCTGGGAGCCGAGCTCCGCCGACTCCGCCAGGACAGTGGACTGACGAGCACCGAAGCGGCCGTACGGCTCATGGTCTCCCAGCCCAAGATCAGCCTCCTGGAGAACGGCCGCCGCGCTATCAGCCCCCGCGATGTACGCGATTTGTGCGCGATCTACGCAGTGACGGACCAGCAGGTCATCGACTCGCTCATGCGGATGGCCAAGGAATCCGGACAACAGGGCTGGTGGCACGCATACGGCGACATCCCCCAGAGTGTTTACATCGGCCTGGAGGCAGACGCCGCCACCCTTTATGCCTACGAGCCCATGGTGATCCCCGGTCTCCTGCAGACCCCCGCCTACGCCCAAGCCGTCATCGAAGAAACGTTCCCCCCGCTCACCGCCGACCAAGCCGCCACGCTCCTCAGGGTGCGGCTGCGCCGACAGCACCGGATCTACGACCCGGCCTGCCCGCTGCGCCTGTGGGTCGTCCTGGACGAATCGGTACCGCGCCGCGTCGTCGGCAGCCCCGACATCATGCGCGAACAACTGGAGCACCTGAACGCGCTCAGTGCCGAGCCGCACATCACCGTGCAGGTCCTCCCCGACACCGTGGGCGCTCACCCGGGCCTGTCAGGACAGTTCTCCATCCTGAAGTTCGCCGGCAGCCCTGAGACAGTTGTGTACGTGGGACGGTTCACCAGCGATGTCTACCTGGAGAAACCGTCGGACGTGCAGCACTACGGCGTGATGTACGAGCAGCTCCAGGCCCAGGCCCTCAGCCCTCACAGGAGCCGCGCGTTCATCACCGACGCCATCAAGACGTACATCAACGCAGCGAGCCGTGCCCTGACCGAGTGACTGGTTCACATAGGCGCGGACCATGGGATACGACACTGCCCGTCCAGGGCGGCATCCTGAAGACCTGTACCTTGGCTTCGCCAGCGGGTGGCTGGATCGTTGACCGGGGTGAGGCGCCGGGCCGGTGAGGGCCGGGCCAAGGGCGAGGCGGGGTTGCAGCACCGTGCACGTCCACCCCGCCCGCAGCACCCTCGTGCTCAGCTGTGCGGCTGAGGAGATCGCGCCAGAGTTTCTCTACTGGGGGATGTCGATCAGGACGCGGCCGCGGCCGCCTGCGTCGATGCGGTCGTGGGCCTTGGCGATGCCGGCGAGCGGGAAGCGGGCGCCGACATCGACGGTGAGGGCGTCGACGGCGGCCGCGGCGGTGAGGTCGCGGGCGGCCTGGCGTTTGGCCTCGGCGGGGAAGTCGTCGCTGCCGAGCAGGCGCAGGGTGACGTTGTTGAACAGCAACGTCCAGAACGGGATCGCGGTGCGGTCGGAGCGGGTGGCGTACGCGGCGATGATGGCGCCGTTCGCGGCGACGGCGTCGTCCAGGTCGGCGTTGTCGGACAGGGCGACCTCGATGATCCGGTCCACGCCGTCGGGTGCGTGGGCGCGGATCGCGGCGGCAGGGTCGCCCGAGTCGAGGGCGACGGCGTGGGTGACGACCGCGGGGTCGACCCGGTCAAGGTCGGTGCCGCGTCGGACGGTGCCGATGACCGTGGCCCCGCCCCAGCGGGCGAGCTGGGCGGCCAGCGAGCCGACCCCGCCGAGGACACCGTTCACCAGCACGAGTTTGCTGTCGACGGGGCCGTCGGCGAAGACGGCGCGGTGCGCGGTGATGCCGGGGATGCCCAGGCTCGCGCCGAGGTCGTCGGGCAGGTGGTCGGGCAGCGGGACGGCGAGGTCGCCGGGGACGACGGTGTACTGGGCGGCGCTACCGAAGGGGCGGTAGGACTGGGCGCCGTACAACCACACGCGCTGCCCGACGCGGCGCGCGTCGACGCCGTCGCCGACGGCGTCGACGATGCCGGCGGCGTCGCTGTGCGGGATCACCCGCGGATAGGGCATGGCCGAGCCGGTCCAGCCGCGCCGCTTCTTGGTGTCGCCGGGGTTGGCGCCGGAGACGGTGACGCGGACACGGACCTCACCGGGGCCAGGGGTGGGGTCGGGCAGCTCACCGAGCTGGAGCACCTCGGCGGCCGGGCCCTGCTGGTCGTACCAGGACGCAAGCATGTTCAGTCCTTCCGGTCACGGGTGTGGGTCTGAGGGCGGGGCTGCTCGTCCGCTCCTCGGATGCCGTCGCCGTCCAGGACCTCGTGGAGCCATGCGCGCTCGGCGCGGCTGATGGCGCGGGCGGTGAGCAGCATGCCGCGCCGGTAAGGGTCGGTGAGCTGCTCGGCGCGCAGCGGTGTGTCGCCGTCGTAGAAGAAGCTGGCGGGGGCCTCCAGGAAGTCCAGGCGGCGGCGCAGCACGGCGTGCTGCTCGGCGCTGTCGGGCAGCAGCGAGAGGAACGCCAGGATCACGAACCAGCGGGAGAAGTCGGTGATCTCGTACTGGGCCGGTTCCCGCAGTCGCCGCAGCATGTCCTCGCGTCCTGCCGCGGTCAGGTTCAGCACGTACCGGCCGCCGCCCGCCTCGGGTGCGGGGCGCCGTTCGATCAGCCCGGCCTTCGTCAGCCGGTTGATCGCCGGGTAGAGGGTGCCGTCGCTGACCGGACGGCTGTAGCCGGTCAGGTGCGTGATGCGGCGGCGCAGCTCGTGACCGGGCAGGGGGCCTTCGGCGAGGAAACCGAGGATCGCGAGTTCGAGCATGACCCCAGCCTCTCACATCGAAACGATGTGTGCATCGTTTCGATGTTACCGTGCAGAGGGAGGCGGCGCCCCGCCGTACCGCCGGCAAGGCCGCTCGGGCGGACCGGCCGCCCGCGCCGTATCTCTCCCCGAGAGCGCGACATAAGGAAGAAGACCATGACTGCCCCTGCTCCCCGCCAGGCCCACGTCACCTCCACCGACGGCACAAAGATCGCCGTCACGATCACCGGCCAGGGCCGCCCCCTGGTTGTCTCCCCGGGCGCCCTCAACGCCGCCCAGGACTGGCAGACCCTCGCCGGCCTGCTGGCCCCGCGCTTCACCACCTACGCGATCGACCGCCGCGGCCGGGGCGCCAGTGGCGACAACGGCGAGCACACCATCCAACGGGAGGCCGACGACATCGCCGCCGTCCTCGACCTCGCCGGACCCGACGCGATCCTGCTCGGCCACTCCTACGGCGGACTGGTCACCCTCGCCCACGCCCTGCACCAGCCCCCGGCGGCGTTCATCCTCTACGAGCCCCCGATCCCGCTGGGCGGCCCCGTCGGCGGCGACGCCCTCGCCCCCTTCGAGGAGGCCGTCCAGGCCGGCAACCTCGGCCAGGCCCTCACCCTCGGGCTGCGGAACTTCCTGAAGTTCCCCGAGGAAGCCATCGAGGAGTTCCGCCAGACCCCGTTCTGGGCCATCCGCGCGTCCATGACTCCGACGTGGGCCCGCGAGATGCGCGCGATGGACAGCTTCGGCGACGACCTCGCCCGCTTCGCCGCCCTCGACATCCCGACGCTCCTCGTGATCGGCGAACTCAGCCCCCGCTGGCTGACCGATGTCTCCCGCCGCCTGCACCAGGCCCTGCCTGACGCCCGACTCGTCGAGATCCCCGGCGAAGCCCACGACGCCTTCCTCACCGGCCCCCACGCCCTCGCCGACGCCATCACCGCCTTCGCAGGCGGCCTGCCTGCTTAAGCGAATTCGACAGCCCGGCCCTCACAAACAGTCCTTTGCGCGAGCAAGATCAATCATCTGCCGCCGGACCCCCGCCGACCCCGGATTCGTTCACAGAACCCGTTCTCACTCAAAGCCGGATGGACCCCCTTCTGAGACTTGCATCGTGCGAAAATCCGCGCCCATGACGGACCCTCAGCAGCCCTCCCCAGCCGACCGGTTGCACGCCGAGGACGTCGAACAGCACGCCTGTCCGAAGTGTGACGCGCCGCCCGGCTCGCCCTGCCGCTCGCGCGGCGGCGCGGTCGCATCCGCCTACCACACCCGCCGCTTCACCATGGTGCCCCGGCCGAAGAAAGCGCTGCGGGTGCCCACCCTGGCCGACCGCGGCCCGGGCCGAGCTACCCCCGCGGACGCGGGGACGGCATCCAGCGGCTGAAGGGCTGGGGCAAGGACCCGGAGCTACCACCGCGGGCGCGGGGACGACCCGTTGCCCGAGGAGCCCTGCGTGCGGTCCGCCGAGCCACCCCCGCGCGCACCGCGGCTCAGGCTGAGGGGAAACCGGCTGTCAGGCAGGCCAACAGCTGGCCCGGCGCGTCTTCCTGGAGAAGGTGGCCGGCGCCCTCGATCCAGTGCAGCTCAGCGTGCGGAACGCGTTCGTGCAACCACTCGGCGTACTGCGGAGGAAGAATGCGGTCCTCGCAGCCCCAGACGAGCCGCACCGGAAGCGATATACCGCCCAGCAAGTGCTCGTACGTGACCGTGTCCGCCTGCCTGATCTGGCTGTACTGACGGTAGAACGCCGCTTGCCCTGAGTCCCCTCGCCACGGTGCGAGGAACGCATCGAGAACTCCCGGCCGGAGGCCGACGTGCGTGGCGTGCCGCAGGTGGCTGGCGACCAGCGCTTCGTGCGCGTAACCCGGAAGCTTCTGGAAGACCTCCTCGTGCTCCAGGAAGAGCTGGAAGAGCCCTCGCTCCCACTCGCCACCGCTCACCGCGTCAAAGAGGGTCAGATCCTGGTAGCTCCTCTCCTCCAGCAGCAATGTCCGAAGCGCCACTGCCCCGCCGATGTCGTGGGCGACCACGCTGGGGTCGGACAGCTCCCAGTGGTCGAGGAGCCGGGCAAAGTTCCTCGCGTGAGCCGCCAGGCTGAGGTCCTGGCCCTCGCGTTGGTCCGACTGGCCGAAGCCGAGATGGTCGAAGAAGAAGACCTTGCGGGTGCGGGCGAGGGCCGGAGCGATGTCCCGCCAAAGAAAGGAAGAATACGGCGTGCCGTGCACCAGTACGATCGGGTCTCCGCGACCCAAGGTCCCCCACCGCACCACCCCTTCAGGCGTCTCAAATTCCTCACCAAGCGTCCAGTCCATCACTGGCCTCCTCTCTTGCCTCATGAACAACACCTTCCGCTAAAGCCTCATCGGCAAGAAGCTTCCGCATCTGTGGTCCCAGGCTCACCGGCATCACCCTTGCCCCGAAGAGGGCGAGCCTTCTACGAGCAAGGGTGAAAGCTCCGAAGAACGGGCGGGGGCGAGGGCCACTGTCAGGATGGCTGTCATGACCATCCGGCCAGCTGGTGCGGGGCCTGCCCGGGTAAGGCGCTCCGCAGCGCTGTCGGGCAGGCGAATACAGGGAAGAGCGATCCCGGGTCCCGATGGAGACCGGATGCGTTCGCTCCAGGCGGGTGGCAACAAAGCGGCACATTCCCACCGCGGGCCAGTTGCACCGCAGCCTTGCGACCTGCTCGGCGCGCCCCCATCTTCGCAAGCTCACCGACAACCCCCAGAAAGCCACCGGCAAACGCGCTGGGGCCTCGGGGGCTGGCTGGATCCGCCGAAGCCGAAGCGCCCACGGAACCTGCCGATCTCGACGCCCTTGCGCATCTTCGGACAGCCGGGGGTACCAACACCCCCAAAGCCCCTTGCAGCCTGCCCCTGCGACTGGACGCCCACCGCGCGGGTGTCGTAACCGACTGCGCCCACCTGCTGCGGTGCACGCGGCCGGTTCAGTCCGCCAGCCGCTGCAGCCATTCGCGCAGCAGAGCCGTCTCCGTGTCTCGCAGGGGCACCCCGGCACCCGCGGCCGGGGGCTCGGCGGTGAGCGCGGTTTGAAGTGCGGCATCGAGGGCGAGTGCGCGCGAGGCCAGGTCCGACCCGGATGAGGCGGGCGAGTCCGTGGTGATCGAGGCGATGACGGTGTCCCGCAGCCGTGTCGAAGTGGTCAGGTCCCGCTCCGAGGGCTCTTCGCCGATCAGCGCCAGCGTAACGCCCGTTGTCGCCGCGTGGATGACGCGGGTCGCCTGCGCCACCGGAACCCGAAGGCGCCCGGCGTCGGCCGCCCGGCCCAGCAGTCTCACCAGCAGGGCGTGCGCCTCGTCCGCAGCCGGAGGCCGCCGCCCGGGCTGCACAGTGCCGTACATGAGCATGTAGAACGCGGGGTGCTGCACTCCGAAGTCGACGTGCAGGTCCCAGCCGCGGTAGAGGTCTGCTACCGGGTCGTCTGGGGTCAGCGCCAGCGCCTCCCGTTTCTCGGCCAGGTACATCTCGAATCCGTAGGCGGCCAGCTCGGCCAGGAGTCCGTCCTTGTCGTCGAACATCCGGTACAGCGCGGGGGCTGTGATGCCCGCGGCTGCGGCGACAGCGCGCGTGGAGACCGCCTCGCTGCCGCCCTCCTCCAAAAGCTTGGCGGCCACCTGCAGCGCCTGGCGCCGCGCGGCGCGTCGTCCCTCGTTCATGGAACAACGATACCTTATTTTGCGTATCGCCGCCTTATCGATGCTACCGTTTAGAGCGGATCGACGATCCACGCTGATGATGGTCGGCGCCGGCCCGCGAGATCCGGGCATGCGCCGCAACCCGGCCGGGGCCGTCGGTCCCACGCGTGGAGCAGTGCGGCCGACCGCCGCAGCGGACAGTTCGTCGTCCGCCGACACCACCACCGAACACGCCGCCATCGCGGCAGGAGAGGAACACCCGTGTCCGATATCTCGATCGTCATCGCGTCGCATTCCGGCTACGGCCACACCGCGCAGATCGCCGCGGCCGTCGCGGACGGCGCGCGCTCCGTCGCCGGGGCGCACGTCCACCGTGTGGACGTCGCCTCCCTCAGCAACGCCGACTGGGAACTGATGGACGCCGCGGACGCCATCATCTTCGGCACCCCCACCTACATGGGCACCGCGTCGGGGGCGTTCCACGCCTTTGCCGAGGCCAGCAGCAAGCGGTGGATGACCCGCGCCTGGAGCGACAAGCTCGCGGCGGGATTCACCAACTCCGGCTCCATGAGCGGCGACAAGCTGCACACCTTGCAGTACCTCTCGCTCCTGGCGGCCCAGCACGGAATGCTCTGGGTGAGCCTGGACCTCCTGCCGGGCTGGAACACCACCACATCCAGCCCCCAGGACGACAACCGCCTCGGCTTCTACCTCGGCGCCGGCGCACAAAGCTTCAACGACACCCCCGCGGTCGACGACGCAGACATGAACACCGCTCGCCACCTCGGCCGACGCGTCGCCGAGCACACCCGCATCCACCGTGCCGGACTGACCGCCGCAACGCACTGACACAACGGTCCGGCAAACAACACCTTTCAGCTTCTTTCAGAGGAGTGCGTCATGCAGCATCGGACACTGGGAAGCCAGGGCCTTGAGGTCTCGGCGATCGGCTACGGCGCGATGGGCCTGACGATGGCCTACGGACCCACCGACGAGGCGGCCGGCGTCGCTACCCTCCGCCGCGCGCACGACCTGGGCGTCACCTTCTTCGACACCGCCGAGATGTACGGCTGGGGCACCGGATCCAACGAGACCCTGGTCGGCAAGGCGGTCAGGGACTTCCGCGACGACGTGGTCCTGGCCACCAAGTTCGGTGTCGACATGTCGGTGCCTCCGGAGCAGATCGGCGGCCCTGTCAACAGCCGGCCCGACAACATCCGCAAGGTCGCCGAGAACAGCCTGCGCTACCTCGGCGTGGAGCACATCGACGTCTTCTACCAGCACCGCGTCGACCCCGAGGTGCCCATCGAGGAGGTCGCGGGCACCGTCAAGGAGCTGATCGACGCGGGCAAGGTGAAGTACTTCGGCCTCAGCGAGGCCGGACCCGAGACGATCCGCAGGGCGCACGCCGTGCAGCCGGTATCCGTCCTGCAGACCGAGTACTCCCTGTTCGAACGGGACGTCGAGCAGCTCTTCCCCGTCCTGGATGAACTCGGCATCGGCTTCGTCGCCTACTCCCCCCTCGGCCGCGGGTTCATCACCGGCACCGCCAAGCCCGCCGGCCAGTACGAAGCCACCGACATACGCACCGTCGACCCGCGCTGGCAGCCGGGCAACTTCGAGAAGAACGTCGAAGCCGTCGACCGGCTCGCCGAGCTCGCGGCGGCCAAGGGTGCCACCGTCTCCCAACTCGCCCTGGCCTGGCTCCTGACCCGGGGCAAGCACATCGTGCCCATCCCCGGCACCCGCAGCCCGAAGCGCATCGAGGAAAACGCCGACGCCGCCGACCTCACCCTCACCGACGCCGACCTCAAGGCCATCGACGAGATCCTGCCTCAGGGCGGCTTCGGCGCCCGCTACACCAAGGCGCACGTGCCCACCTGGATCTGATGATCCCCCCCCCCCCGGGACAGATGCCACCCAGGTCGGCTCCGGCGAGACCAGCGCAGGGCCGCTGGGGCGAGGCGGACGGTGTCGTGTGAGCGCGTTCGGATGCGTATGGGCTGAGACGTGCATGGAAGGCGCCCTCGGTCCCACCGATGGGCCGGGCGTGGATGTTTCACAGGTGGTCGCTCACAACACCCCGCTGTCCGGAGGCCCACCTGGGGTGATCATGATGAAACGATCTGGGGCCGCTTCCGGCCCTCAAGATCAACAACGGGCGGCCTCTGGGCTTACCTCAGCGCTACCCCCCTTACGGTCGGGTGAGAATTTCGGCTCCGCTGTCGGTGATGGCGATGGTGTGCTCGCTGTGCGCGGTCCGGCAGCCTGTCGCGCTGCGCAGCGTCCAACCGTCGGCGTCGGTGACGAGTGTGGCAGTGTCGGCCATGACCCAGGGCTCCAGGGCGAGCAGCAGTCCGGGGCGCAGCTTGTATCCGCGGCCGGGCCGTCCGGTGTTCGCGACGTGTGGGTCCTGGTGCATGGTCGAGCCGATGCCGTGGCCTCCGAATTCGGTGTTGATCGGGTAGCCCGCCTTGCTCAGGACCGTGCCGATGGCGTGGGAGAGGTCGCCGATGCGCGCCCCAGGCTTCGCGGCGGCGATGCCGGCGGCGAGTGCACGTTCGGTCGTCTCGATCATCGCGACGCTCTCCGCCGGCCTGGCCTTGCCCACCAGAAAGCTGATCGCGGCGTCCGCGGCCACCCCGCCCCTGGCTACGGCGAGGTCGAGAGTCAGCAGATCCCCGTCTGCCAGCGTGTAGTTGTGAGGCAGCCCATGGAGCACTCCGTCGTTGACGGCCGTGCAGATGTAGTGCCCGAACGGGCCGCGCCCAAAGGAAGGCGCGTAGTCGACGTAGCAGGACTGCGCTCCCGCCTCGGTGATCATCTCCTTGGCCCACTGGTCGATGTCCAGCAGGTTCGTCCCGACCGTGCTGCGCTGCTTCAGCGTGTGCAGGATGTTTCCGACCAGGGCGCCGGTGTCCCTCGCCCGCTCAAGCCGCGCGGAGTTCAGGATCTCGATCATGGGGGCCTCTCATGTACATCCAATAACTATCCCGGTCTAACTGTACCGGTATTAAAATGGGGTCATGGTCAGGTCGCCGCTCACCCCCGCCGAGGTAGAACGCGGACAGCGCCTTGGCGCCCTGCTCCGCCGAGCCCGGGGCTGCCGCTCGATGCTGGACGTGGCGCTCGCTTCGCACATCTCGCCGGAAACTCTGCGGAAGATCGAATCCGGCCGTGTGGCCACCCCCGCCTTTCCGACCATCGCAGCGATCGCCGACACCCTCGGCCTGTCTCTCGACGCCGTCTGGGCCGAGATCAGCCAGGCGGAGCGAATCGTCGAGGATCAGTCGGCCCTGCCTGTCACACGGCATCCATCGCTGGTTTCGTAACGCCGCACTCAGAGAGTCAGCGGTTCACTGACCGCGCTGTGCCGGTACGCAAGGCCTCTCAGACTGCCGGTGCGTCAACATCGTGCACGGGCGGCATAGATGGATATTGCATGTGAGAGTCATAGAAAAGTGGACACCAAGTAACAACGGTCATCTCTTCCCCACAGCTTCTCCATGGCGTGGACAGAGGGCGTGCGCGGCCAGCCGGCCGCCGACGCACACCACACCCACTCCCCCGGGCAGCCCGCAGCGGCTCCCCAGGGAAGGGTGTCCGCACCATAAGGGGACCTCTTGTCCGCCTTCGCTTCCGTCACCGCTCGCCGTCTCGCCGCCGCCGCGCTCACCGCCGGCGCTCTCGTCTCGGTAGTGACGCTGCCGGCATCCGCCACCGACCACGCCCGCCCCGCGCGGTCCGAGGTGAAGATCTCGGACGTCCAGTACGACTCCCCCGGCCGGGACGGCCGCTCCAACCGCTCCCTGAACCGGGAATGGGTGGAGATCACCAACACCGGCCGCCACAGCGTCAACCTCGACGGCTGGACCCTGAAGGACGAGGACGGCCGCACCTACACCTTCGGATCACCGCGCTGACCAGATGAAGATGGCGGCGAGTTGGAGCCCGGCCAGGAAGACGGTGGCCGTCTTGTCGTAGCGAGTGGTCAGGCCGCGCCATTGCTGGAGCTTGTTGATGCACCGCTCGACGGTGTTCCGTTGCTTGTAGGTCTCACGGTCGAAGGCCGGGGGACGGCCGCCGAGCCGACCGCACCGCTTGCGGTTTGCGGCCTGGTCCGCCCGCTGCGGGATCACCGCCGGATCTTCCGCCGCCGCAGATGAAGACGGATCGCCCGGGACGAATACGCTTTGTCGGTCAGGACCACGTCCGGCGTGACCCTGGAGCGGCCGAGCCGTCCGGGCACTCGCAACCGGGCCATGACCTGCTCGAATGCGGGTGCGTCACCGGCATGGCCCGGCGTGATGACGAACGCCAGCGGTCGGCAGCGACCGTCCGCGGCGAGGTGGATCTTCGTGGTCAGCCCACCGCGGGAGCGGCCGAGGGCATGGTCTGTCGGCTCGCCGGCCGGGGCCCCTTTTGACGGGCCCCGGCGGCGTGCTGGTGTGCACGCACGATCGTGGAGTCGACCGCGACGACCCAGTCCAGGTCGCCTTCGGCGTCGGCCTGGGCGAGCAGGGCGGTGAAGACTCTCCCCCAGGTGCCGTCGGCGGCCCACTTCGGCAGCCGGTTGTGGGCGCCCTTCCACGAGCCGAAGCGCTCGGGCAGGTCCATCCACGGCGTGCCCGTGCGGTACTTGAACGCAATCGCGTCGATCACCTGCCGGTGATCACGCCACCGCCCACCCCGCCGAGGGGTCCGGTCCGGCAGCAACGACTCGATACGGGCCCACTGGGCGTCAGTACGACACACCCATACCAACGATCCGATGATCTGAAAGAAACAGCCCAGTAGCTCTCCGTCACTGGCCACAGAAGCTGAGCCAGAACCCTTACAAATCAACGAAGCCACCGGTACGCCTGGGTCTTCTCGTGCTCGGCCAACGCCCGGTAGATGCTGGAGTGGCTGGGGCCTGGCGCTCATCGATGTCCCTGGCCGAGGTCTTCTGCCGGGAGCGACCTCGACCAGGTAGGCCGGTTAGCCGTCGATTGCCTGGTAGAGGGTGGTCCAGAAGTCGTGCATGGCCCGTGCCGAGTCCGGGGTGGACATCCCGGTCTGGGTGAGCAGGATGCCGACAAGCTGGTTGTCCGGGTCTGCGTAGGTCGTGGTGCCGGCTCCGCCGTCCCAACCGAACTGGCCGACGGGCGCGTAGTCACCTCTGTAGGTGCGCACCGCCATCCCGAAGCCCCATCCACCGTGCTGCCCCTGGCCGTGTGCCAAATGGACAACATTGCGGGCCCAGGCGGCTCGGGCGGCCAGCTGCTCGGGCGTGAGGCGGTTGCCGGTCATCAGCTCGACGGCCGGCCGGGACAGGATCCGCTCGGTGCCGTGCATCCCGTTGTTGAGCAGCATCCGGAAGTAGGCGTGGTAGTCGTCGGCGGTCGAGTCGAGTCCGCCGCCGCTGGACGGGAACGCCGGAGGCTTGCTGTGGTGCCCGCCTTCGGCCGGGTCCTCCACGGTGAACTCGCCGGTCTGGGGATCGGGGGCGTACAGGGGCGGCAGCCGGTGAATCTTGTCGGCGGGCACATGGAACCCGGTGTCCTTCATCCCCAGCGGATCGAAGATGCGCTCGCGCAGGAACGACTCGAACGGCTGGCCGGTGACTCTGGCCACCAGCACCCCGAGCACGTCGTCGCTGACGTTGTACAGCCACCGCTCTCCGGGCTGGTACATCAGCGGAAGCGTGCCCAGGCGGCGCATCCACTCATCCGGCTCCACAGCCGGCAGCATCCATCCGTTCTCGCCGTAGACCTTCTGCTCGAAGTACGCGCCCATCATCGGGGCGTCCTTCGCCGTCATGTCCAGTCCGAGCCCGCAGGTGGAGGTGAGCAGGTCCCGTACGGTGATCGGACGCTGCGCCGGGACGGTGTCATCCAGCGGGCTTTCGGGCCGCTTGAGCACCTGCCGGTCGGCCAGTTCCGGCAGCCACTCATCTATCGGATCGTCAAGTCGCAGCCGGCACTCGTCCAGCAGGACCATAGTCGCGGAGACCGCGACCGGCTTGGTCGTGGAGGCCATCCGGAAGATGGTGTCCCGGAGCATCGGCGCGCCGCCGTCGTGGCGCATCGTCCCGATCGCTTCGACATGGGTCTCCTCGCCCCAGCCGACCAGGGCGACGAGTCCGGGGATCTTCTTGGACTCCACATGCGCTTCCAGTACCTCGCGCAGTCGGCGCAGCCCTGCTTCGGAGAAGCCGTTGTTGCCGTTTCCCATCATGAATTTCCTTGAACGCAAGTGGTCGGTCTTAACGGTGCCGCGAGCATGCGGCGAGAGGCAGCCGGCCGGGCATGGCCCCGCGGCCGCGTGGTGCAGGCAGGCGATGAACGTGGTGCTCGGCCCCAGGGGGGGAGGGAAGAGAAAGCCAGGGCGCTGGGGAACTGTTCCGGGACTGACTGGGATGAGGGCGGCTCGGGCATGTGTCGTACCTCCACGGGTGTGCTGGTGCTCCGGTGAGACTTCCACGGCCCTCGAAAGGTTGCTCGCCTGGGGATGCTCGCCCTTCAACTCCGGGGGTCATGGAGCACTGTTCATCGACGCGAGCTGGATCGGGGCCTCCAACCAACAACTCGACATCCAGCCCCTGCCCACGGAGCCCGAGACACGCGTGAGAAGCCGTATCTCAACCGATCTTGGAACGTGTGGATCGAACAGGGATCCTTGTCGGGTGTCCTATCGGCGACACGAGCAAGAACACGCCCTCGCAGCGTAAGCATCGAGTGTCCAGCATCACGGGGAAACTTCAGGGGCGAGTGCCCGTTTGTGATCGTTGCGAGATGAGTTGAGGGGGCTTTCAGTTCAGATCGGGGCTAGGGCCTGTTGCGAAAGTGGATCTTGGTCGTGGATGATCACGCCCTGTGGGGCGTGGTGATCTGACGAATGGACAGTGGACCCGGCCTTTTGTTGCCGCAGGGCATCAAGCCGGGCCGTCCGCCGGTGTGGACGCGACGACAGCTGATAGACGGCATCCGGTGGCGGACCCGTACCGGTGCTCCCTGGCGTGATGTGCCGGAACGCTACGGGCCCTGGGATCGGGTCTACGACCTGTTCCGGCGCTGGCAGCGCGAGGGTACCTGGGCCAGGATCGTCACTCAGCTCCAAGCTCAGGCGGACGCGAAAGGCCTGATCACCTGGGACGTGAATGTCGACTCCACCGTCTGCCGGGCCCACCAGCACGCCGCCGGGGCCTCGAAAAAGGGGATCTGCAAACGGAACCGCCCGGCGGTATTGCCGTCGAGCCGGCCGACCACGGTCTCGGACGCTCCCGGGGCGGCCTGACAACCAAGATCCACCTTGCCGTCGAGCAGGGACAGAAGCCGCTGAGCCTCGTGATCACAGCCGGTCAACGGGGTGACTCGCCACAATTCGAGCCGGTCCTGGAAGCCGTCCGGGTACCTCCCTTGGTCCGGGCAGGCCCCGCAGACGGCCGGACCGGGTGCGAGCCGACAAAGCGACGACTCCCGCCGCAACCGGGCCTACCTGCGCAGACGCGGGTTCAAGGCGACCATCCCAGTCCCCGCCGACCGCGTCCGCAACCGCCAGAAGCTCGGCTCCCGAGGCGGTCGGCCCCCGAAGTTCGACGAAACCGACTACCGCGGGCGGCATGCCGTCGAGTGCGGGATCAACCGCCTCAAGCGCCACCGGGCCGTGCCACGAGATACGACAAGCTCGCCGTCCGCTACGAGGCGACCCTGTTGGTCGCAGTCCTCAACGAGTGGCTGTGACCAGCGCCTTCCCAACAAACCCTAGTCGACCCTGACCACGTACTTGCCCCGCACCCCGCCCGCCTCCAGCGCCCGGTGTGCCGCCGCTGTCTCTTCCAGCGGGAAGACCGTGTCCACCGCCGGCCGCAGCTTCCCCTCCGTCACCTGGCGGGCGAGGTCGTCGAAGAGCGCACGTTCGGGGTTGCCGCTGAAGAAGCGCACCCGGCCGCGTCCGTGGACGGCGCTGGCCGCGATGTAGCCCAGCGAGGCGACGGGCCGCGTCAGGTCGAGGGCGATGGTGACCATGCGTCCGCCGGGCTTCAGCAGCCGCCGTAGGCTACGCAGG
The DNA here is from genome assembly GCF_045040895.1 of Streptomyces purpurascens. Taxonomy (NCBI): domain Bacteria; kingdom Bacillati; phylum Actinomycetota; class Actinomycetes; order Kitasatosporales; family Streptomycetaceae; genus Streptomyces; species Streptomyces purpurascens. Next base: position 66,073 of record NZ_CP108341.1, read on the forward strand.
TCGGTGCCCGCCGTGTCCAGGACCACGTCGAACAGTCCCAGTTCCGCGGGGGACACGGCCCGGTGGTCGATGGCGTGGTGGGCGCCGAGCGTGCGGACGAAGTCGAAATTGGCAGCGCGGGCCAGGGCCGTGACCTCGGCGCCGTACGCCTGCCCGAGCTGGACGGCGGCGTTGCCGACGCCGCCCGCCGCGCCCCGTACGAGCAGCCGTTCGCCTGGGCGCAGTGCGGCCTTGTCGCGGAGGGCCGTGATGGCCGTGGTGGCCACCGGCAGCGCGGCGGCGGCCACGAGGTCCAGTCCGTCCGGGACCCGGCCGAGCCGCTCGGGCCGTACCGTCACGTACTCGGCAGCGCTGCCGAATCCGGAGCTGCGGCCCAGGACGCCCCACACCTGGTCGCCGACCGCTACGCCGGTCGCGCCGGTGCCGAGTGCGGCGATCTCGCCAGTGAAGTCCAGCCCGATGCGCTGCGGGAACTTCCGGCCGGTGAGGAGGCGGGCCCGACCGGAACGGGCCGCCAGTTCGCCGCCGTTCACGCTGAACGCTCGCACGCGCACGAGGACCTCGCCGGGTGCCGGTCCGGGGCGTGGCACCCGGCCCACATACAGCACCTCGGGGCCGCCGAAGCGGTCGAACAGTACGGCTTTCATCGTGCGGTCGTCCATCGTTGGGTTCTCACCTTCGCCACCAGTGGCCGTGCGGGGGATCGTGGCGCCGAGCGTAGGCTGGCAAGCGGACGAGATCGTCCATTTGACCGGAGGTGAGAGAGAGCGGTGGGGGAATCCTCTCGGATCGCGGGGCAGGACAGTCTGCGGGCGGACGCCCGGCGCAACCGGCGGCGCATCCTCTCGGCTGCCCGCGTGGTCTTCGCCGAGCACGGCATCGACGCGCCCATGGCGACCGTGGCCCGACGGGCGGGGGTCGGCGTGGCGACGCTGTACCGGCGTTTCCCGACGCGGGACGCCCTGGTGCGGGCCGCGTTCGCGCACCAGATGGACACCTGTGCTCGGGCGCTCACCGAGGCGCTGGCCGACCCCGATCCGTGGCAGGGCTTCCAGCGGCTGGTCGAGACGGTCTGCGAACTACAACGGGAGGAACGGGGCTTCCCGGCCGCGTTCGTCGCCGCCTTTCCGGACAGCACGCGAGAACACGCGCGGCTACGGGAACAGGCCGAGCGGGACTTCATGACCCTGGTCCGCAGGGCTCAGGCGGCGGGCGCGCTGCGGGCCGACTTCCACCCCTCCGACTTTGCCGTAGCCCTGTTGTCCCACTGCGGTCTGGTCACCGCACTGCCAGATGACCGTGCGGCGTCCCGGCGCCTGGTGGCGTACTTGCTCCAGTCGTTCCGCGCCGAGGCGGCCCACGGAGCGCTGCCGGCGCCGAGCGCACTGTCGCTGCGCAGTCTTCCGCTCGCGGCCGACGGCTCCCAGGGACAGCGGCCCTCCAGAGCCTGATACGAAGCGGCGCCTGCCCGCGTGGCCCGCCCTTCGGGCGACCGCGCCACTTTCGCGACAGGCCTTACGACCTCGTGCATGGTTGGCGGAGGCACGTCGAAACCATGATCGTTGACCATGGCTGGTGTGGTGGGGAACCGAGTACGTGCAGCAATCATCCGAAGCCAGCGGATCACCGGGCTGACACCCGAGGTAATCGCTGAACTCGTCGCTGAGATCGGACCGTTGTGGCGTGAGCGGCATCAGGCCGGACTGACGTCACGGCCGCGCCGCAGGGCCGTGGGGGCTGGGGCGAAACACAAACTGGTCTTCGTCGACCGCCTGTTGGCCACGCTGGTCAGCCTCCGGCACGGTGCCACGCACGATGTATTGGCCTGCTGGTTCGGTGTCGACCGCTCCACCACCACACGTGCGATCGGCGAAGTGCGTCCCCTGCTCGCCGAACGGGGGTGCACCGTCGCCCCCGGTCTCCGGCTGCGCACTCTCGCCGAAGTCATCGACCATCTCGGCGCCGACGGACAGACCGGAATCGTCGACGGCACCGAGGTCCGGGTGCGACGACCGGCCGCCGGACGCAAGGACCGGGACAAGTTCATCTCCGGCAAAAACAAGCAGAACGCCGTGAAGTCGATGGTCGTCACGGACGCCGAGGGGCGGCTGTTGTTCTGCAGCCCGGCCGAGGCCGCCAGTTGCGCGGACATCACCCACGCCCGCAAGTTGGGCCTGGTCAAGCTCCTGGCCAACGGACCTGCCGTAGAGATCCTGGCCGACGCCGGCTACCAAGGACTCGGCGCCCAGACCGGCGGCCGGGTGATCACGCCACCACACCGTAAGTTCAAGAAGGACCCGCCCGAGTGGTACGAGGAGATGCACGAGCGTCAGCGCAAGGCCCACTCCTCACGACGTATCCGGGTCGAGCACGGCATCGGGCATCTGAAGAACTGGCGGGCCCTCGCCCGCCACCACGGCCGACGCGAGCACATGAGCGACATCATCCAGGCCATCGCCGAACTGCTCTCCCACCAGCAGACCGCCACCATGAACAGCGGTGCGCGAACGTGAACCCAGCGGCGAATCCGCGGCTTTCGACGTGCCACGGCCAACCACGCACGAGGTCGTTAGCCTGACGGGCCCTGCTCGCTCGATGGTGAGGAGAGTAAGTGCCCACTCTGGTCAACGCTGTTGATGTCCGGCCGCGCGTGTACTACAGGACCATCCAGATCGGCCCCATCCTCTTCGAACAAGCGCCGGCGGAGGACGACATTGTCCAGACCCCCGGGGAAGGCTGGAGGCTTACCTCCAGCGACAACGATTTCTACCCGTTGGTGCGTTTGGAGGTGTGGGACGGGCCCGCTCCTCAGCCATCAGGCTCTTGGGAGTACGAACGGGCTTTTCATTCTCCGATGGCAGATCATCTCGCGGTGGTCGACTTGGGCGGCGTCTGCTACGGCGAGATCCAGCTGCGGCCGGGACGCTATCACCTGCGTTTACTCTGCCGAGGGCGAGATCATGTTGAGGCTTCGCTGGCACTCGATCCCTTCCCGTCTGAAGGGCCGCACGAGGATCCCCTTGAGGTGTGGGTTGTCCAGATTTGGCCTAATGCCGACTGAGGAGCCGCCCCTCAACCGATCTTGGAACGTGTGGATCGAACAGAGTTCCTGGTCGGGTGATCTTCCGGCGATACGAGGGCCTCCCGGTAGCTCGGGGGTGCGACCCCATTCCGAGCGGTTCCCGGAGGCCCTGTTGCCGTTGTTGTACGCCCCGAGCCCGTCGACTTCAACTCACCCTCTGTCTCGTGCGATTGCCTCGCGCACGTGTACGGCAACGCGGCCGATCATCCCGATCGGGTGCGCCGGTATCCGTCGGACATGACGGATGCGGAGTGGGCGGCCATCCGGCCGTTGTTGCCGGTGCCGGCCTGGCTCCAGGGCAGAGGCGGGCAGCCCGAGGGCTACTGCCACCGCCAGCTGCTGGAGGTGATCCGCTACCTGGTCGCGGGCGGAATCTCCTGGCGGGCAATGCCTGCGGACTCCCCCGACTGGGGCCGCGTTTACGCATTCTTCCGCCGCTGGCGCGAGCACGGGCTGATCGCCGAATTCCACGACCGGTTGCGCGGGAAGGTCCGTGAACGCGAGGGCCGCGAGGCCGAGCCCACGGCCGGAATCATCGACGCGCAGTCGGTGCGGGCCGCCGCGACGGTGCCGGCCGCCTCACGCGGCTACGACGGCGGGAAGAAGGTGCCGGGCCGCAAACGGCACATCGTGACCGACACCCTCGGTCTGCTCCTGGTCGTCGCGGTCACCGCCGCGAACATCGGCGACCGGGACGCAGCGGCGGGCCTACTGAGGCGGCTGCGCCGCCTGCACCGCGACATCACCCTCGTCTGGGCCGACGGCGGATACACCGGCGGCCTCGTCGGCTGGTGCCGGGACAAACCCGCCCTGACCTTGGAGATCGTCAAGCGCACCGACGACAGGACAGGGTTCGTGGTGCTCCCGAGGCGGTGGGTGGCAGAGCGCACGTTCGCATGGCTGATGAACTCCCGCCGTCTGGCCCGGGACTACGAGACCCTGCCCGCCACTTGCGAGGCGTTGATCCGATGGTCGATGGTCACGCGGATGAGCCGGCGTCTGGCACAGCCACGGGCCGCCGGCCGGCACTGAATGCCCCCGACGCCTCCAGGAGAAGCCACCCGCGCTCCGCCAGGCGCCGAGCTTTCGACCGCAACCCCTCGACCTTCGCCGACGTGGCATCAAGGCCCAGCTTTACTGCGATCTCTTTGGCCCGAAGCGGCCCCTGCCCCGTGGACCGCTGCTGTTCCAGCACGCCCAGAGTCCGCTGATAGTCCGGCGCCAGAACCGTCACCGGCAGTCCTTCCCGCCAGGGCGGCACCATCGAGCCCGGCACCGGCGCGAGCGACGGCGCCGCTTCCTCCTCCGCCTCGGTCGTGGTCAGGGCAGTGGACTCGGCCGCAGCAACTGCCAGGGCCTCGAGCAGTTCCTCCCGCGCGATTTCCCGCCGGTCCAGCTCGATTTCCGCGGTCTCCAACACCTCCACCAGCCGCGCGACTTCCTCCCGCAAGCCCTCCACCCGCAGCCGGGCAGCCGCCTCGCGCTCCTCCAGCATTCCCAGCACCGACGCCACCGCGCACTCCTCGACCATGAAGCGGACACAAGACGCCGCGATGCCTCCCGCAACCCGAGCGAAACATGCCTGACCAGCAGGAATCCAGGCATCACGCTCGGTTGAGATACGGCTTCTGAGCCCGCCGCGCCCCCGCAGCCGGGGTTCACGGCCTTGAGACAGACCGTCACAACACCCAAGGCACACAGGCTCCACTGACACCACGTCACCATCAGCTGCTCAACGCAGTGCATGACCGGCCGGGGTGAGTTCGGCACGGCCGAACAGCAGCGCGTAGCCGGTGGGGAGCTGGTGGAGGATGCGGGTGATGAGGTCGGGGCCGGCGTGGGCGGCGACGGCCGCGAAGACGGAGCCGGTGTCCCACCGGGTCGTGGCCAGAGAGGCGCCGGAGCGGGCGGCGAGATCCTTGACGAAGGCCCATCCGGTCAGCGGCTGGGTGTCGGGGATCTGCGCGGTCAGGACACGTGCTGCCTCCGGGGGCAGGCAGGCGGCCAGGTCGACGCGCTCGTCGCCGGTCAGCTGACGTCCCAGCCCCGCCAGGACCAGGCGGACGGCTTCCTCCGCTCTCTCACGGGTGGGGTAGGCGCCTTCGTAGCGGACCTTCTCCAGCATCTGCTCATACGCCGTCCCGTACGGCTGCTGGTGCTCAAGCGGTGCGCGCACGCCGGTGATCACTGCGGTGTATGCCTTTCGTGGAGTCAGGGTGGGGTGGTGCCGGGTGTGTGGCACCGAGGTATGGGTCAGGTGGGCTGGGGGCGGCCGAAGAGCAGGTCGTGGCCGTCGGGGAGCTGGAGCAGGAGCTGCCCCAGCAGGTCATCGCCGGCCGTGTCGGCGACCGTGGACAGCACGGCGCTGACGTCCCAGGCCGGGTCTGCGCGGTGGCGCCCTCGATCCAGGCCGCGGTCGCCAGGACGAACCGCTCCGGGGGCAGCGGCTCGGCGCTCTGCAGCGGGTCGAGCAGGATCAGGGCGAAGTCCTCCGGCAGGCGTGCCGTGAGCTGGGCGCGGACCTCTCCGACCAGGTGCGCGCCGAGCAGGGCTAGCACCACACGGGCCGCGCGGTCCGCCTCGTTGCTGCTGTCGCACTCGCCGCGTTCCTTCACGTGGTCGAGGAACGCGGCGCGTCGCAGAGTCATGTCGGCCGCCACCCCCTTCTTCTCGGACTGCCCACAGGGGTGCGGAGGGCGGGTGAGGGGGAGATCAGGTGCCCGTCCTCCGCACCTGTCCGGCCGGTGTCAGCCGGAGATCTCCTTGTGGCCGGATCCGACGCCGATGGAGATCTTGCGTGGCTTGGCACGCTCGGCGATCGGGATCCGCAGGGTGAGCACGCCCGCGTCGTAGTCGGCCCTGATGTGCTCGGTGTCGAGGGTGTCGGCGAGCACGATCTGGCGGGAGAAGACGCCCAGCGGCCGCTCGGACAGCTCCATCTGCACGTCGTCGGCCTTCGCCACCGGCCGGCGCTCGGCCTTGACCGTCAGCATGTTCCGCTCGACGTCGATGTCGATCGCGTCCGCGGTGACACCGGGAACGTCGAAGGCCACCACGTACTCGTCGCCCTCACGGTAGGCGTCCATCGGCATCGCCGACGGCTTCGACCAGGTACCCGGGCCCATCAGCTGCTGCGTCAGCCGGTCCAGCTCACGGAAGGGGTCAGTGCGCATCAACATCGTGAAAACACCTCCAGCAGGTTCAGGCAGTTACTGCCAATGCGCCTCACTGACACCGTTGTAACATGTCATCCAATGGATGACAAACACGATGTCGTCTACTCGATGACAACCCCTTGGGAGGTGTCCGTGACCCCCGCCGACCAGCCGTCCTCGCCCAGCACCGGCACCCACAGCCCGGCCTCGTTCCTTGCCGCGGCGGCGGCCCTCAACGCCATAGACCACGCCCTGCGCGAAGCCCGGCACGAAACCCCAGACGCCCCCGACACTCCCGGTCCCGGCCCGGAACAGGCCCTGGCCTCCTTGTCGCTGCTGCGGCAGGTACGCGAACAGCTCGCCGGATGGGAAACCGGCCTGATCGAAACAGCCCGCGTCGCGGGCGCCAGCTGGGCCGACCTCGCCCACCCCCTCGGTGTCGCCAGCCGCCAGGCCGCCGAGCGCCGCTACCTGCGCGGTCGCCCCGGCCCCGCCGGGACCACCGGCGAACAGCGCGTCCAGGCCACCCGCCAGCGCCGCGCCGCCGACCGCACCACCGCCACCTGGGCCCGCCGCCATGCGGCCGACCTGCGCCGTCTCGCCGGCCAGATCACCGCACTCACCGACCTTCCCCCAGCTGCCCGTCTGCCGGTCAGCGAACTCCACGCGGCCCTCGCCCACGACGACCCCGCCGACCTCATCGCCCCCCTGACTGCCACCCGGCATCTTCTGGCCAGCACTCACCCAGACCTAGCCGCCCAGGCCGATACCCTCACTCCCCCCTGACCCGAGAGCACGTTTCCGAACTCAAAGCCCCAAGGCCGAGCGGTGACATCGGAGCACCGCCGAGGGCTGCTTGCCCAACCACGAACGGAGGGGCCATCCGACCCACACCGGCCTCGCGAGCGAGCCCCGCCTCGCTTCGATCGCCAGCGGGGAAACAACTCTCCGGCGGCCTGGCGGAGAGCGGAGACGTGATCTCGCCAGGGTCACCTGCAGGTGGCGCGTAGCCAGGGGGCGTAGTACGAGTGCGGCCGGCAGCGGTGGTGGCCGCGGACTTGGCACGGCTATCAGCACAGAGGCGGCGCCCGACGGCACCGATGCAGCGCTCGACGGACGCGATCGCTGCTCGCTGGAACGCCATGCCGGCAACCTGCCGGGGTCCCCGTTCGTCCTTGACATCGACCTGACTGCGACCAGATCGGCCGATTCGATTGTCAGCGCTGTGTTGGAGCGGTTCGGTCGCCTCGACGGGGTCGTGAACAACGCGGGCTCGGCCCACTTCGGCCCGGCGACGAGCATCACCGAGGCAGAGTGGGACGCGCGTTCTTCGCTCTCGACGTCTGCGCTCCGCTCATGCTCACCAGCAGAGCAACAGTGGCGATGACGAAGGGCGGAAGCATCGTCAACATCTCGTCCGCGATGGCGGCGGCCTGCCAGCCCGGCACCGCTTTGTACGCGGCGAGCAAAGGTGCCATCGACGCCGCGACACGATCCCTGGCCGCCGAACTGTGCGCGACGAACGCGCGGGTCAACGGGGTCCGACCGGGACTGACGCGTACCGGTGCCACGGCGTACACCTACCAGGACAGCACACTTCTGGACGCCTGCCACCGCAGCGTTCCGCTCGGATGGACCGGCGAAGCGGACGAAGTCGCAAGACTCACCACCTTCCTGCTCTCGCCGACAGCATCATTCAGCACTGGCCGCAGCCGCGCGTCCCATCCCCCGCCCTCGCATAGAGGCCATCGCTCGGCCTGCATCACTCTTGCTCCGGAGGTTGAGCTGTGGCTGACTGACAACGGCGCCGAGGGGGAGTGAACATGGGCAACTGGGTCGTGATCGCGGAGTACTACAGCGACACATACAGGACCGAGTTCATCTGTCGCGGACAGGAAACGAAGGACCAGGCGCTGAAGGTGCTCCGTGCCGCACTCCACACGTACTCACCGAGCAAAAACATCGTCGAGAAACGCCGCCACGTGTATCGCTTCGCCGACCAGGAGTCATACCTGGTGGTGATCAAAGGCAGGCTGACGGAATGGGAGTGCACCCTGCGCATCGCGGAGCTGATCTCGGACTCGACCAACCCCGCCGTGGCCGAGCGGGCACAGATGGACGACGATGCGGCAGAGCGGGCTGACGGGCCGCAGGACCGGATCCCGCCCGGATACTGAGCGGCGGATGGAACTCCGCTCAAGGCAGTCGCCCCGCAGAAACCACAGTCATCCCCGGCCGCACAACGCTCCAGCACGGCCGCCTCCATCTGGTGCTGCTCGCGGCCCACTTGGTCCTGGCGGTCACCCCCTGGCAGCACCGGCTCCCACCCCGGAGGACCTGCCGCCCAGCCCCCGGGCCAGCACCGCCACCAGCTGCATCAGAGCGAGGCAGACCCGGGTGCCGCCTCCATGGCGTCGCCGATGAACGGCAGGAAGGAAACAGCCAGTACCGCGCCGGCCACCCCGGTCCAGATGGCCCGGGCGCGCCGCACCCCGAACCGCTCCAGGACGGCCAGCAGGCCCCAGCCGGAGAGCGACGCGAGCAGTGCGACGACCGCCACGGGCACGGCGCCGATGTCGAGCGTCTGCTCGCCCTCGGCGATCCGCAGCCGGTGCCCCAGCAGTGGATCCGCCACCAGGCCACACCAGGACCGGAGCCAGGACGGCCAGGGCGCCTAACGTGATGCTCTACTGGCTGACCGCAACGGCGGGTTCGGCGGAGCCGATGTACTACGAGGGGGGAAGGTACGCCCAGGCCGGGTGGTTCCCTCTCACCCGTTCCGAGGTGCCCACCGCGGTGGCGAACTCGTCGGCGGCATGGCCGTCCGGCACTGGGCCGAACAAGCCAACAACGTCGTCCGCTGGAGCGAGTTCGACCACGGCGGACTTCGCGGCCCTGGAGGCCCCGACTTCCTGACCTGCGACATCAGGGAATTCTTCCGCTCCCTGCGGTGAGTCCACAACCGTGATCCTGCCGCGGTGGACGGAGCGGCCGCCAGAGGGCAGGCGGGACGTTGCGGCCCTCGCGCAGGACAGGGCGCTGACGGGCTCTGCCAAGCCCTTCAGTCGCTCGCGCGCAGAGACGATCATGGTCGACGGCCAGGAACACGGTGAGGCTAGGAGCGTTCCTATCGAACGCAGAGTCGAGGCGCGCGAAACCCACCACGGACAAGCTCCAGCAGCCGGCCTGGGTCAGCTGGAGAGAACCTGCTGGCGTCGGACTGTTCCCCCAAGAGTCACAGCCTGGGGCCGGGGATGTTGCGCATCACACGCACTGCCAGGCATCCAGCAGGGCGAGGGCGTTGCTTATCCCCTGATCGAGGAGCTCATGGGCGAGTTGGCTGTCGGTCAAGGCGCGGGAAAGCTGCAGTGTCCCGGCCATCAGGCCGAGGAGGCTGAGCGCCTTCACACGTGCGGAGGACGGGGCCTCGGGCGCCATGCGGGCGGCAATGCCGTCGATGAGGACCAGCACGCCGTCGGTGTACGCCTGCCTGGTGGTGTCGGTGCAGCGCCCGATCTCGTCGAGCAGAGCGGCGTTGGGGCAGCCGTCGCCAAGGCTGTCGCGGTGCTGGGGCGACAGGTACCCGCGGACGATCTGCTCGAGTCCGGCGCGGCCGGGCGCCGCCCGCGCGACAACGCTCTCGGCCTGCGCCTTCAACTGGTCGGCGATTGCCGTGGCGACGAGGTCGTCCTTGGATTCGAAGTGAGCGTAGAAGGCCCCATTTGTCAGCCCCGCGTCCCTCATGAGCGTCGAGACCCCGGAGCCGTCGATACCGTCTTGCTTGAACCGGCGGCCCGCCCTCTCGATGATCCGCCGCCTCGTCTCCGACTTGTGCTCTTTTCCGTACCGCACCACAGCACACACTCCTTCGCCGGCCAGAAGGACCAGTCGTCCTTCACCGACTTCGCCAGTCTATGATATTGCGAACGTACTCCAAAGAGTCGACAGCGGTGACGGTCCCTACAGCAAGGACGACGGGCGAGCGTCGGGCTTTCATCAGTGAGGGCAGGCACGAACCCAGCGCCTGGACGCGACCTCGTCGGCGCGGCTCATAGTGTCGGCCGTCGCCATGAGCCGCGCCGCCCCCCTTGCGCTTCTTGGGCCACTCCCCCGCTCACATCCGCCGCTGGTGCTCCATGTCCCGCCGCGGCAATCGCAAAGGTCGCCCTACCGGGGGCGAGCCGGTCGAAGCAACCGCGCCGCCGGGTGACGGTCGTACCGCAGCTTCAGCTTGCCGGTCACCCCGCCACGCCGACTCGCTGCGGAGCCGGCGAGGCGCAGTCGTCGCCCTTGACCGCCGCCGCGAATCGACCGACGGCGACCTGCCGCTGTTCGCCTGTGACCGCCAGGAAGGAAGGAGTCTGGGTCCCCACTCGCCGGGCTCGATCAGATCTTCGTCTTCTCCCGAACCCACGCGCCGATCTGTGCGATGGCAGCGTCGGTCTCCGGAACCCGGCCGGCACCGTAGACGTACGAGTGCTGGCCTCCGGGGACCACCACGGTCGCCGTGTCGATTCCGGCGTCCTTGACGCGGGCGGCGAACTGCTCGTCCTCGCCGGCCAGGACCTCGTACGTTCCCCAGGAGACGAGGGTCGGGGGCAGACCGCTCAGGTCCGCCCGGTTCAGATTGATCCGGGTGTCCGTGAACTCGATGCCCGTGCCGTCGATCCAGGCATCCCGGAAGAACTCCAGCAGTTCCTTGCTGAGTATCTTGTCCGTCCCGGCGTTGGTCGCGATGGTCTCGTTGGCGATTTCGAGGTCGCACCAGGGGGAAATCGACACGATGGCGCCGGGCAGGGGCTGCTTCTTGTCGCGGAGGCGAAGCGCCAGGGCGACGGCGATGAACCCGCCGATCGAGTGGCCGATCGTGATGATGTTCCCCGGCTCATACCCTTCGGAAAGCAGCCAGTCGAAGGCCGCCTCCGCGTCGTCCACCTGAGCCGGGTACTTGTGTTCCGGTGCTCGCCGGAAGTCCAGGACCAGTACGGGGGCCCCGGCGGCCTTGGCGATATGGCCGGCGAGCTTTCGGTCGACGTGTGCTGACGCCAGAACGGAGCCCCCGGCGTGAGCGTGCAGGAGGACGTAGTCGGTGTTGGCGTCGACGGGTTCGCACCAGATTCCCAGAACGCCACCCGCGTCCACCTCCCGATAGGTGACGCCTTCCGGCTCCCGGGCCGCGAGATGGACTTGCTCCGCCTGGATGCGCGCCGCGTCCAACTCGGACGGGGGCTTCGCCCCTGCGGCCAAGAACTCCGCGAACGCGGTGGCTTCCGGGCTCAGTTCAACAGCAGCGTGCTCAGACACGTGGTACCTCCATGGGGCCATCTGGGCATACCGGCCCGCCAGGACCGGCATCGCCGGGGTTTTGTCAGGCGGTGTAGGTGGGGTAGTCGGTGTAGCCGGCCTCGCCGCCGCCGTAGAAGGTGGCGGGGTCGGGGGTGTTCAGCGGCGCGCCGGCGCGTACGCGCTCGGCCAGGTCGGGGTTGGCGAGTGCCATCACGCCGACGGTGACGATGTCGGCCAGGCCGTCTTCGATGTCCTTCGCGCGGGTGGCGATGTCGGTGCCGGCCCGGTTGAGAACCAAGGTGTTCGGCCACAGCTTGCGGAGGGTGTGCAGGAGTTCGTCGTCGCCCCCGTGGCCGATGTGCAGGTAGGCGAGGTCGAGCGCGGCGAGGGCGCGCACGAGTGCCGGGTACAGCTCGTGGGTGTCGCTCTCCGCGATGTCGTTGAACGGGTTTCCGGGAGAGATGCGGAAGCCGGTACGGCCGGCGCCGATCTCCTCGGCCACGGCGGTGGCGACCTCGACGGCGAAGCGGATGCGGTTGTCGAGGGAGCCGCCGTAGCGGTCGGTGCGCTGGTTGGTGTTGGTGGCGAGGAACTGGTGCGGAAGGTAGCCGTTGGCACTGTGAATCTCGACGCCGTCGGCGCCGGCCGCGATGGCGGCCGCCGCGGCGCGCCGGAAGTCCTCGACTGTCGCGGCGACCTCCTCGGTGGCCAGCTCGCGCGGTACCGGCATCTCCTGAGGGCCGGACGGGGTGACCATGGTGCCCGCCGGCCGGACCGGGGAGGGGGCGACCGGCTGCCGGTGGTGGGGGGTGTTGTCGGGGTGGGACATCCGTCCGACGTGCATGAGCTGGATGACGATGCGTCCGTCGACGCCGTGCACGGCGTCGGTGACCTTGCGCCAGCCGGCGATGTGCTCCTCGGAGTAGATGCCGGGAGTGAGCAGGTAGCCCTGGCCGTCGGCGTTGGGCTGGGTGCCTTCGGTGATGATGAGGGCGTGCGAGGCACGCTGGGCGTAGTACTCGGCGTTCAGCTCGGTGGGTATGCCTCCCGGGGTGGATCGGTCCCGCGTCATGGGGGCCATCGCCAGCCGGTGCGGCAGGGAGATCTCCCCGGCGACGATCGGGTTCCACAGGGCGTTCAACATGGATGTCTCCTCAAATGAAGGGTGATGGAGAGCTGCGGGGTGGCGCGCTGCGGCGAGTGGCGTGTTCGCGGTGACCCACCGGATGGGCCCGGTGACCTTCCACCGTGGAAGTCATTGAGCCGTCGTCGTTGGCGGTGATGTTCTCGGGGATCTCGCCGGCGGCGAAGCCGAACTCGCCGCGGTCCGTACGTCGGTGACAACGGATCCGCGATGCGAGAGTCCCGTCCCTGCGGACGCGGACGGCGCCCCAGGACGGCCGCCGTCGCGCTGACCCGCCAGCGCGATTCCGTCGCTCTTCTGCAGAGAACGCCTTGTGCTCGATGCACTGCGCCGGGCCGTTTGCCGGCGTTGCTGCCGTATGACTCTCCTCGGCAAACCAATGAGTGACCGAGAAAGAACTTTCATGACATCCGAGACATCAGTCAGGGCATGCGGTTGTTCTTGCGGATCTGCTTGTCGAACGCTCCGGCGGGGACGAAGCGGCGCGCTGTGGTGACGCGTGAGGCCAGCGGGCCGGCGGTGTAACGCAGCTTCGGCTTCTTGTCGGTGGCCGCTGCGACGATCACTTTGGCGACGACGGCGGGGTCGTCGCCGCCCTTCATCGCATCGGCCATCACCTCGTCGAAGACGCGCCGTCGCTCCGCGTACAGGGGCAGCGGGGTGTCGGGCTGCGTGGCGTTGGTGTCGAAGCTGGTCCTGGTATAGGCGGGCTGGACGAGGAGGACCCGGACGCCGTGCTCGCGGACCTCGTGGTCCAGCGACTCGGAGTAGCCCTCGACAGCGTGCTTCGACGCGACGTAGAGGGCCATGAAGGGCTGGGGGGCGACCCCGAGGACGGACGAGATGTTGATGACGCGTCCGCCACCCTGGGCACGCATGTGCGGCAGGACGGCCTTCGTCATCCGGACGACACCGAGGACGTTGATATTGAGGACGTTCTGGGCCTGGGTGACGGAGTTCTCCTCGACCGCGCCCGCCGAGCCGATGCCCGCGTTGTTGACCAGGACGTCGATGCGTCCGAACCGGTCGATCACCTCTCTGACCGCGGCGGTGGCCGAGTCGTCACTGCCGACGTCGAGATCGAGGTACGTCACACCGGCGGGCGGGGTGAGCCCGGAAGTCCTGCGACCGGTTCCGATCACCTCGAAACCCGCCGCGACGAAGGCGCGGGCCGTCTCCTTGCCGATCCCCGATGAGGCACCTGTCACGAGCGCCACCGGCCTGGTTGTCGTCATCACGAACTCCCTTGGTTTTAAATTACGACCGTACGCCTTACGTTCGTACGACCATACGGGGGTCATCGGTCGATGGCAAGTGGTCACGGTGGGGTGCGGTACGGGAAAGACCACGAGCAAACGAGGAGCAGTTGACCGGGACGGCCGGCCCTCGCATCACCTGGGACGGCAAGCGAACTCTTCGGGATCACAACAGGTGGCGCCCCCGGGTACAGCTGGTGGCGGTCCCGGCTGTCGCCGAGGACGACGGATCGGTGGTTTGAGGCACTGCGCTGCGTGGGTGCCGGTGCCCGTTCGGTCCCTGGTTGGCGCCGAGAGGGGCACTGAGACCGGACCAGCGGCTAGGTGAAGCGCCGAGCGCGCGGATCCTGAGCGCCGACGGCCGCTGCCGCCCGCCGTCCGTGGTCGTCACCGGGAGAGGAGAAGTGGCAGAAGCGGCTCACCGACGCCGACCGGCGGCCCTGTCCCCGCCGTTCTGGGCCCACGTGAACCCCTGCGGCCGGTTCGAGCCGGGCATGAACTCACACCTCGCCGTGGCCGCCGCGGCGGCGGCCACGGCGCCCGGCCCCGAAACCCAGCCGGCTGCGCTGTTGGCGACGTGGCAGCGAAAGCCCTTTGGCAGGCTGCCCTGCCGCCTGGTACTGATCAGCCGGCTGCCGTCAATGCCGCGCGCGCGGCGCTGAGGATCTCCTCGGAGAGCGGGGAACCGTTGGTGGCTCGGGCCAGGACGAGCGCGCCGAGCATGGTGCACAGCCGGGTGATGCCGTCCTGGTCCTCGGTGGTGAGCCACTCGGCGAAGTCGCCCACGCCTTCGGTGTAGATCCGGCGGGCCTCATGCTCTTCGCCTTCGCGCGCAATGTCGGTGACGAGTGCGGCGACGGGACACCCATCCCCCGGGCTGTCGCGGTGTCCGGGGGAGAGATAGGTGTCGATCAGCGCCTGCTGGGCGGCGCCGCGCTGCCCGCCGTGCTGCTCGAGGCCGTCTTTGTGGTACTGGGTGAGCGCGTCGAAGGCGTGGGCGGTGGCTTCGCCGAGGAGCGCCTCTTTGGAGGCGAAGTGCTTGTAGAAGCCGCCGTGGGTCAGACCGGCCGCCTTCATGACGTCGGCGACGCTGACCTGAGTCCCCTGTTCCCGGAACAGGCGAGAGGCGGTTTCCACGACCCGCCGGCGGTTCTCCTCGGCCTGCGCCTGCGATACGCGACCCATCGGCCACCTCCCGATTGGATGTCGACTGGCATCTATCCTAGGCCAATGCTTAGATTATGAATGTAATCTAATTTTGGCCGCCGTCGCTCGCCGACGGCCGTAACGCTGGGAGTGGGCATGGAACTGAAGGACGCGGTCGCGGTGGTCACCGGCGCCAACCGGGGGCTCGGACGGCATCTGGCCACCCAGCTCGTGGAGCGCGGAGCGACGGTGTACGCGGCAGTCCGGCGCCCCGAGACGGTGGACCTGCCGGGGGTCACCCCGCTGCGGCTCGACGTGACGGACGAGGAGTCGATCCGGGCCGCGGCCCGCACCGCGTGCGACGCGACGCTGCTGGTGAACAACGCCGGAATCTCCACCGGAACTCCGCTGGTCGCGGGCAGCCCGGAAGCGGTGCGCCTGGAGATGGACACGAACTTCTTCGGTCCGCTCGCGGTGACGCGGGCCTTCGCCCCCGTCATAGAGGCCAACGGCGGAGGTGCCGTGCTCAACGTCCTGTCTGTCCTGTCCTGGCTGCACCCGGCCGACCTCGGAGCCTATGCGGCGGCCAAGGCGGCAGCGTGGGCGCTGACCGGCGCGGCCCGGGAAGAACTGGCACCCCGCGGCATCGCCGTCTCGGCGCTGCACGTCGGATACATGGACACCGGCATGGCCGCGAGCGTGCCTGCCGACCAGAAGGCCGACCCCGCCGAGGTTGCCGCGCAGGCCCTGTCCGGTATCGAGAGGGGACTGCCCGAGATCCTTGCCGACGAGATCACCCGGCACGTGAAGCAGAGCCTGGCCACATCGCCGAACGCGGCATGAGGCGCGCATCGCCCCACCGGCGACCTTGATGTCCGGCTACGGATACGGCGCCGGGGACGGCCGCCCACCGCAGCGGCAGGGACTCCAGGAAACCGAAACAACCACCACGAAGCCCGGCACGCACAGTGGCCACGTTCCCATGCGGACAGGAAGCGGAGACGACGATGAAGGCTTTCATGATCGAGCGGTACAACGACAAGGGCGGTGGTCGCATCACCGAAGCCCCAGACCCACAGGTAGGCGCCGACGACGTCCTGGTCCGGGTGCACGCGGCGAGCGTCAACCCGCTGGACTTCAAGATCCGCGACGGCGGCTTCAAGGTGATCCTGCCGTACCGTCTCCCCCTCGTTCTGGGCAACGACCTCGCCGGGGTGGTGGTCGAGGTGGGATCGGACGTCACCCGCTTCGCCGTGGGCGACGAGGTCTACGCCCGGCCCGACAAGGACCGCATCGGCACCTTCGCCGAACTCATCGCCATCCATCAGAACGACCTGGCACCCAAGCCGGCCACCCTCACCATGGCGGAGGCCGCCTCCCTCCCCCTGGTCGCCCTGACATCGTGGCAGGCGCTGGTCGAGAAGGCACAGGTCCAGCCAGGCCAGAAGGTCCTGATCCACGCGGGCTCCGGCGGCGTCGGCACCATCGCCCTCCAGCTGGCCAGGCAGCTGGGCGCGCACGTGGCCACTACCGCTGGCGCGGCCAACGCCGACCTGGTCAAGGAACTCGGCGCGGACGTCGTCGTCGACTACCGGACACAGGACTTCGAGGAAGCCCTGGACGGCTACGACGTCGTCCTGGACACCCTCGGTGGCGAGACCCTGGAGAAATCCCTGCGGGTGCTCAGGCCCGGCGGAAAGGTCATCAGTATCGCAGGACCTCCCGACGCAGACTTCGCCCGCGAGCTGGGCGCGAACCTGGTCCTGCGGCAGGCGATGAATGCCCTGAGCCTGAAGACCCGGCGCCACGCCAAGCGCCAGGGCGTCACCTGCTCCTTCCTGTTCATGAAGGCCGACGGAGACCAGCTGCGCGAAATCACCCGGCTCATCGACGCCGGAGAGATCCGCCCCGTCGTCGACCGCCTCTTCCCCTTCAGCCAGACCCGCGAGGCGATGGAGTACGCAGAGAAGGGGCGCGCCAAGGCCGGCAAGGTCGTCGTCACGATGGTGTGAGGGCCCCCACTACGCAACAGGTAAGCCCCGGCAACGAGAGGATCCCGCCAACCCTCACCCTCACCGGAATCGATCGAGACGGCGCCCGCTGGGCGGCGAGTCCGTCGAGCAGATTCAGCCCGACCTGATCATCCCCACTGGAAAGCGCGAGGGACACAGCCCCACGGTGGCCAGCATCTACCGGGCGCTCGCCGAACACTCCAAGCGCCAGGCATACCCCCGAAGCCGTCGAGCAGGCCCACGCCGACTTCGCCGCCCTTCCAGGCCGGCGAAGTCCCCGGATCGACCGCGTGGCTCGTCGTTCAGTCGGGTGTCCCGGCCGAGTCGGCCGACTCGGAGTCGCTGTTCAGAGCGGACTGCTCGATGTCTTGGTTGGTCGCGGCCCAGCTGGCCAGCAGGTTCAGGGCGTCCTGAGTGGGTGAGGCGGGTTCGGCGGTGTAGGTGAGGAGGAACTGGCTGGGGCCGTCGCCGAGTGGGAAGGTTTCGAAGGGCAGGTCGAGGTCGCCGACGACCGGGTGATGGAGGAGCTTCACGCCCGTGGTGTGCATCCGGACGTTGTGGGCCGCCCAGCGGCGACGGAATTCCTCGCTGCGAGTCGACAGCTCCCCGATCAGGTCCGAAAGCCGCCGGTCGTAGAGATCGCGGCCGGCCTCGGCGCGCAGCATGGCGACCGTGTCATTGGCGACTTCGTCCCAGTGGCGGAAGAACTCGGCGGCGTGCGGGCTGAGGAAGACGAACCGGGCGTTGTTCGGCGGCCGCACCGGGTCGGCGTAGACGGGTGAGAACAAAGCGCGCCCGAGGGTGTTGGCGGCCAGGATGTCTCCGCGTCCGCTGAGGACGAACGCGGGTGTGCCGGCCATCGAGTCGAGGACGCGCTGGACCGCGGGCCGAACGCGCTGCTGGGCCGGCCGGCGGCGTGGTGGACGGGTCGTGCCGGCGCCGCGCAGGAGGTCGAGCAGGTGGAGCCGCTCGGCCTCGTCGAGCTGAAGTGCTTGTGCGATGCCTTCGATGACGCTCTCGGAGACTCCGGTGGCGTTGCCGCGCTCCAGCCGTGTGTAGTACTCGCTGGAGATGCCCGCGAGTAGAGCGACCTCCTCGCGGCGCAGGCCGGTGACCCGTCGGCGCTCTCCGCCGTACAGGGGCAGTCCGGCCTGCTCGGGGGTGACCCTGGCCCTTCGCGTGCCCAGGAATTCCCGGATCTCCGCACGGAAGTCATCACGGATGTCGCGGTTGCTGCTTTTGGGGTCGTTCCTGCCTGCCATGCGCTTCACTCTACGAGCGCTTCCGCCGCGTCGGGGGTCCCTGTCAGTGACCCCCTCATCAGGGACTCCCACACTCGCGTGACAGCGGCTTTTGTTGGTGGTGCACCGCCCAGGGTGGTGTGAAGGGCCCGGAAGGGCGGCGCTTGCGCCGCCGGACTCCCGGTCCCGCGTCGGCGCTTTCGGTGCCGCACGCGTTCCCCCGCACACACCAGGTGCCGGATCACGGCGTCTGAAAGGAATTCCCCCATGAGCAAGGTCATTCTCGTCACCGGTGCCGGACGCGGCCTGGGCAGCGACATCGCCCGGGAGGCCCTCGCCGCCGGCCACCAGGTCGTCGCCACCGGCCGCCGCCCGGAGGAGGTCGAGAAAATACTGGGCGGGCCGCAGGACAACCTGCTGGTCACCAAACTGGACGTCACCAGCCTGGAGGACGCCGAGGCCGCCGCGCAGGCAGCCGGCGACCGTTTCGGCCGGATCGACGTCCTGATCAACAACGCCGGGAACCTCTACACCGGCTACTTCGAGGAGATCTCGCCCGCGCAGATGCGCCGGCAGTTCGAGACCAACCTCTTCGGCCCGATGAACGTCACCCGCGCCGTCCTGCCCCTCATGCGAGCACAGCGCACCGGCCACGTCATCACCATCACCTCGACCGCGGGCCTGGTCGGCATGGAATTCACCTCCGCATACGCCGCCTCCAAGTTCGCCGAAGAAGGCTGGATGGAGTCCCTGCGCTACGACGTCGAGCCGTACAACATCCACACCACCATCGTGGAGCCCGGCTACTTCCGCACCGAACTCCTCGTCGACGGCTCCACCCATTGGCCCGAGCTCTCCATCGACGACTACGCCCCGCGCACCGCCCCGCGGATCGAGGGCATGAAGAGCATGAACGGCCGGCAGCCCGGCGACCCCGTCAAGCTCGCCCGCGCCCTGCTCACCATCGCCGACCAGGACAGGCCCCTGCCGCGCTTCGTCGCCGGCGCGGACGCCATCGAGGCCGCCGAGGCCAAGGCGAAGGAACTCCTCACCCAGGCCGACGCCTCCCGCGACCTGGGCGGCGCCCTGGCCTACGACAACGCCCACGCCTGAGCAGCACACCGCGCGCCCCAGGCTGAGGCGGAGGACCCTGCCGGGCGCAATCTTCGACAGCATGGAGAGAGGCAACATGCCGCTCAAAGGCGAGTACGAGCCGAGCAAGGCGCAGTTTGTACGTGACCAGGTGGACCTGTACGAAACCTCCGGCGGTACGCAGGGAACGACGCTGAGTGTCCTGGTCGCACGAGAAGAAGACGAGAAGCTCCGGGACTTGCCCGTCGTCATCCTGACCACCCTGGGCGCGAAGAGCGGCAAGATCCGCAAGACCCCGGTGATGCGCGTGGAGCACGACGGCGTCTACGCCGTGGTCGCCTCCATGGCAGGAGCCCCCAAGCACCCGGTCTGGTACCACAACGCGGTGGCCGACCCCCGAGTCGAACTCCAGGACGGCCCGGTGCGCCAGGACATGCTGGCACGCGAGGTGACCGACGAGGAGAAAGCCGTGTGGTGGGCCCGAGCCGTCGA
This sequence comes from Streptomyces purpurascens, assembly GCF_045040895.1. Classification (NCBI taxonomy): domain Bacteria; kingdom Bacillati; phylum Actinomycetota; class Actinomycetes; order Kitasatosporales; family Streptomycetaceae; genus Streptomyces; species Streptomyces purpurascens. Next base: position 85,979 of record NZ_CP108341.1, read on the forward strand.
GGCGTTCCCCGACTACACGAAATACCAGAAACAAACGGATCGTGAGATCCCGGTCCTCGTCCTGGAACCGGCGGCCCAGGAGCACTGATCTGGCACAGCCGATTCGCCTACGGATCCGCGCCGCCCCTCCCTGGCAACAGCAGCGTCGCCCGGCTGACAGCGGCCAGCTCGAATATCCCGGCGCTCGCAGGCCATGCCCCACCGACCGGGCCGGACGGCCACTACACAAGGAGTACCTGATGAAGCACGTATCACTGGGCGGGCTCGATGTCTCGCGCATCGGCCTGGGAGCCATGACCATGGCCGGCGTCTACACCACGGGCGGGGGGCTCGACGACTCCGAGTCGATCCGCACCATCCACCGGGCCCTGGACCTCGGGGTCACCCACATCGACACCGCCGAGATCTACGGCCCCTTCCACAGCGAGGAACTCGTCGGCAAGGCCATCAAGGGCCGGCGCGACGATGTCGTCCTCGCGACGAAGTTCGGCCTCGTCTCCCACGCCGGCGACGGCCCCGGCGTCATCGACAGCAGCGCCGCCAACGTGAGGACCGCGGTCGAAGGCTCGCTCCTGCGGCTCGGCACCGACCACATCGACCTCTATTACCAGCACCGCGTCGACCCCGACACACCCATCGAGGAGACCATCGGCGCGCTGGCCGAGCTGGTCGCCGAGGGCAAGGTCCGTTACATCGGACTCTCCGAGGCCGGTCCCGACACGATCCGCCGCGCACACGCCGTGCACCCGGTGGCCGCGCTGCAGACCGAATATTCGCTGTGGACCCGCGACGTCGAGGCCGAGATCCTCCCGCTGCTGCGCAAGCTCGGCATCGGGTTCGTCCCCTACTCCCCGCTCGGGCACGGCCTGCTGACCGGGCAGATCCGCACCGTCGAGGACTTCGCCGACGACGACTGGCGCAAGACCAACCCGCGTTTCACCGGCGAGAACTTCCAGCGCAACCTGCGCATCGTCGACGAAGTGCAGGCCATCGGCGCCGAAATCGGAGCCACCCCGGCACAGACCGCGCTGGCATGGCTACTGACCCGCGGCAACGACATCGCCCCCATCCCCGGGACCCGGCGGGTCACACGCGTCGAAGAGAACACCGCCGCCGACGCCATCGAACTCAGCCCCGCTCAGCTCGACCGCCTGAACAACCTCACGCCGGCCGCGGGCGAGCGCCACGACGAGGCGAACATGGCCAGCATCGACCGGTGATCTGACGCCTCGGCGATGTCTCCTGACCAGCCCGGCCACCCTGCATCCGTACGCCCATTTCACTGGCTGGCAAGAAGGCCGTCGTCGCTGTCACCGCCGGCGTCCCCGCCGACCACTACACCCCCGAAGGCTCGAACCAGGCCACCATCGAGACGCTTCTCAGCAACTGGCACGCCACCTTGCGGCTGTGCCAGTTCGACATCCAGCCGATGGTCAAGCTGTACGGCACCGCCTTCGGCCTCTTCGAAAACGACCTGACCACCGCCGCCAAGCAGTACAACGAGCTGCTTGTCTCGTTCGCGGCCTGACCGCACTCTCACGACGACAGCCGCCCTGTCCGATCGCGACGCAGCGGTGATGGGTTCTGCACATCAGCGGTCGCTCGTGGCCGAGCCCCGTCGGCTCGGTGGATCTGGGTTGCGGCCTGCGCCCGTCCGCCGGACCCGGCTCGTGATCCGCTCACATGCCTTGGGCTACCCGGCCGGGTGGCACCGCTGGCGTCCTGCGGTGCCACCCCGGTTCGGTTCAGGCCACGGGCGGGGTGTCCTCGCCTTTAGTCATCCGTTTCGATGGGGGCCGGCGGCTCGACCGGGTCCGGCGGGTAGAAGCCGAAGACCTGCCTGATGATGGGCCGGATCGGGTCCGGCGGGTAGAAGCCGATGGTTTCCCTGACGATGGGGCGGATCGGGTCCGGCGGGAAAAAGCCGATGGCTTGCCTGACGATGGGCCGGACCGGGTCCGGCGGGAAGAGAGCGATGGGCCGGACCGGGCTCGGCTGGACGGGTTGGGCGTGGGCCGTCGAAGCGCCGAGCAGGATGGTTCCCGCAGCGAGCGCGGTGCCGACCGTCACTGCGGCCAGTCGACCTCTGATACCTGCAAGTCTCACCTGAAGACTCCTTGTCAGGAGGAGGGGTCATGTCGTGCACATCTTCTGATCATGTGCTGACCATGCGAGCTCACGGCGCCGAACATCGCTGCCCGACCCCCCGATCGGCCGCATCCTGACCGGTGGCACTCCGTGGCCCCAGCAGCTTTTCGACCCGCTGCGCCGGGCGCTGGCTGACCTTCAGAGGCGACCCGAGCACCCGTCACCGGTGCACAGCCTGGCCACTGCGTTGCACCGGTGCGGACGGGCCCAGCAGGCGGGCAGGGAACGGGCAGGGCGGGGACGTCGTGGCCATCGCGGCGATGTCCGTCCCCTACCCCCCAGACAAGGTCGATCTGTACGCGGCGATCCGTCGTGATGCCCGGGCGGCCTCCCGCTATTGCGGTGTGATGGCTTTGAGCCAGTCCTCGACGGCGACGACATCTGCCCACTGCGGGAACAGTTTCTCGGTCAGCATCGTGTGCACCTCGGGGTCGGTGTCGAGGCAGGCATCCGCCAGGACAGTCAGGCCGAAGTCCAGGTCGATGGCATGCCACAGAGTGGACAGCACCACAGCGCTGGTGGCGATGCCGGTGAGAACAAGGCTGTCGATATCGCGAGCCCTGAGTACCAAGTCGAGGTCGCTGCCCGAGAACGCGCTCCCCCGCCTCTTGGTAACCACCACGTCGCCCTGCCGGGGCGCGACGTCGTCATGGATCTCGGTGCCAGGGGCCCCCTCAGTGAACAGGCCGGCCCGCACGACATTCGCCATCACCCTGTTGCGAGGACTGACTTCTGGATCGCCCGGCCGTAACCCCATCACCACGTAGATCACGGGGATGCCGGCAGCCCGGGCACCGTCGATCGCCCTGCGCAAGCGCGGCAGATATCCAGAACCATCGTCGGCGATGGCCACCACGTCCCGTTGGACGTCCATCACCAGAAGTGCGCTGCCCGCCATGCTTGCCGTCCCTCCTCCGTTGGGAATCAAGGGCAAGTCTGGTCGATCAACCGAGCCGCGGTGGAGAATCGGAGATCCTCATCAGAGGCGTACCAACTGCGTGGCCCCGAGCCGGCTGAACTCCTCGATCGCTGTCCGCACCTGCGGCGCCCGATCCCACTCCGCGCCATACCGCCGGTCAGGCATGCGCCAGTGGTGTACGAGCCCTTCGGCGACATCGTCCGGGCCCGGCGGGGTCGGCGAGCGCGGCCAGAGCGTCGGCGGTCGGACGTCGACCAGGTGCTGTCCGGCCGATCATGACGGCCCGACCGCCAGACGGCCTGACGGCCTGACGGGCGTAGGGGGATCATGGTCTCGGACCAGCCGACGGAGACACAGGGGTGGGGGAATCATGGTCGCGTTCCACGCGTCCGCGCTGGACGGAGTCGCCCGCAACCCGGCGCTGTCGACACCGTTGCTGCTGCGCTTGCTCGCCTTCGACGGCGGCGGTGACGGCCCGCCCCGTCACGCCCTCCAGCGGGCTGGACTTCCCGAGCCGGCCGTCGCGGTGATCCTGGCTCACCCGGACCCGGGCGCTCGGATCGACTTCGCGATGAGCCCCAGGGCGGAGCCCGCGCAGCGGGCCCGGCTCGTGGACGACCCTTCCCCCAAGGTGCGGGCCGCTCTCGCCTACGGACCCGAATGGCGCACCCCGCGTACGACGGTCGCGCCGCTGCCGGACGACGTGTGCGCCCGCCTGCTCGACGACCCCGACCCTTCCGTACGGGCGGCTCTGCTGGACTCGCCCCATCTGGTGCCGTCGTTCGTGGCCTCGCTGGCCACGCACCGCGATCCGGCAGCGCGCCGGAGCGCCGCGCGCGCATGGGAGAAGCTGCCGCCGGGCGTGCGGTCGGCACTGCTGGCCGATCCCGACCCCGAGGTGCGGCGGGTCGCCACGCTGCGGGAGTGCCGACGGGATGCACGCCTCACCGCCGAACTCCTCCACGATCCGACGTCCGCCGCCGAGGTGCTGCGCCGTGGGCTCTTCCACCGCGCCGACGCCGAACGGTGTGTCGCCGAGCGGACGCACCTGGCCGCCCTCGCCGAGAACCCGTCGCTGCCCACCGACCTCGTGGAGCGGCTCGCCGTCGACCCCGACGAGTCCGTACGGCTCGCGGTCTCCCTCAGGCCTGAACTGGACGAGACACGACGCATGTCGATCGACTTCACAGTGGAGGCCTTCGCCAGGGGGGACGTGGGGTGGGTACGGGACGGGCTCGCCGACCCCGAGGTGCTGCGACGGGCCGCGACCTCCGCCCACCCGCTGCTCCGGCGCACCGTCGCCCAGAGCCCTCACCTGCCGCCCGACCTCATACGCCTGCTCGCGCGCACCGAGGACCCGGTGGTGGAGGACCTCTTGGGCATGTACCACCCCGACACCCCGGAGGAGGTCCTGATGCGTGTGTACGCGCGGCTCGGTGGCACGTTCTCCGCCTGGATGGCGGAGACGCACCCCCGCTTCCCCCGCGAGGGTCTCGCCGCGCGCTACGCGGATCACCCGGACGGCAACTACCGTCGGCTGGCCGTCCGGGACCCGGCCGCCACACCCACGTTGATCGAACGGCTGAGCCATGACCCGGCGGTCTGGACGTGCCAGGCGGCGGTCGGCGACCCGCGCCTCCCGCTCCACCGGCTCCGCGAGGCGCTTCACGTCCCTGAACTGGCCTCCAGCGCGGGTGCCAACCCGGCGTTCCCCGAGGACGAGATGGCCGCTGTCCTGGACCGGGCCGGCGTTCCCGCCTGAGTGCCGAGCAGAATCGCCCGGCCCTGCGCCGCTCCCCTACGGCTCGTCCGGGCGGTCCTCGGATACGAAGGCTACGAGAGACCGGGCATCCCATCCCCTGCGCCCCGGGCGCACGTGCACGTGCGCGGCGGCAGTTGTCCTCATAGCCTGGTGTTGCTCGGGGTAGCTGCGGAGGTCTGTCATGCCCCGAAACATCTGGAGCGGCGCGATCAGCTTTGGTTTGGTCACCGTTCCTATCTCGGCTGCCAGCGCTACCGAGGACCACTCGATCAGGTTCCACCAGTACCACCTGGAGGACATGGGCCGGGTGCGGGTGCGCAAGTACTGCGAGATCGAGGACCGCGAGGTCGACCAGGGCGAGATCGGCAAGGGCTACCAGCTGACCAAGGAGCAGGTCATCCCGATCAGCGACGAGGAACTGCGGGACCTGCCGCTGCCGACGGCGAAGGCGATCGAGATCGTCACGTTCGTGCCGCTGGACTCCGTCGACCCCCTGAAGATCGGCGAGGGCTACTACCTGGTCCCGAGCGGTCAGGTCGCCGCGAAACCGTACAAGCTGCTGCGCATGGCCCTCGAACGGTCCAGCAAGGTGGCCGTCGCGAAGTACGCCTGGTCCGGCCGCGAGCGCCTCGGGCTGCTCCGGGTCCGCGAGGACGCCATCGTGCTCCATGCGATGCGTTGGCCTGACGAGGTCAGGTCGCCGGAGGAGTTGCTGCCGCCGCCGGTCGAGCTGAGCGACGAGGAGATCGACGGCGCCCTCGCGCTCATGGACAGCATGACCCGCGAGGACCTTGAGGGTGAGGAGTTCCAGGACACCTACACCGAGGCCCTCGAGCAGATCATCGAAGCGAAGCGGGAGAACCGTGAGCCGCCGAAGCTTCAGGAGCCGGAGTCGGAGCCGGGGAAGGTCGTGGACCTGATGGCCGCCCTGAACGCGTCCGTGGAGAAGGCCAGGGCCTCGCGCGGCGAGGACGCCGACGTGCACGAGATGCCGAAGAAGACCGCGAAGAAGCAGCCGGCCAAGAAGAGCGCCGCGAAGAAGACGGCGGCGAAGAAGGCCGCGGCGAAGAAGACGTCCGGGCGCCGGCCGCGCAGCGCCTAGGTGAGGCGTACATGGACGTCGAGCTGACGTACAAGAAGGGGCTGCTGCGCAGCATCGGCGACGTGGAGGTCTCCTACGGCCGAAGGGAGTGGCTGGACAGCACACCACGCGCCCTGGGGTCATGGACGCTCGAGTACCAGCGGTTCAGTACGACTTTGCGCGCCGTGGGCGATATCGAGATCACCTACAGCAGGTGGTCCGTCCTGCCGCGCACCGTCGGTCAGTGGACCTGTGAATGCAGCAGGTTCGGCAATCGACTGCTGCGCCTCGGACCTTATGAGCTGGAGTACGACAGAGGCGGCAGCCGGGTTCGTGCCATCGGCCCGCTCCGGATCTTCTACGACCGACTCGGCACACGTCCCGTTCGCGTGCAGCTGCATGACGAGGGGCAGCCGCTGTCCGACGGCCTTCTCCTGGCACTCTTCCTCGTGCTGTTCTGGCAGCAGCAGTCATGGGATGCGGCCCAGCGCGCGAGGAGTTGACGCGGCCCGCACCTCCGGTGCCCGATCCCACTCCGCGCCCTGCGGCGGCCTGGTTGGGGTCGATGGCGAGGACGCCGCCGGGGGTGGTGATCTGTGCGGAGGCGGTGTCCGCGACCGTGAAGGTCGGGCCGATGCCGCAATGGCTTCTAGGACTCGGTAGCCAGACGCACCCCCAGCCCGATCAAGACCGCCCCGGAGACCTGTTCCATCCGGCGCCGGACGGACTGCCGCTGAAGCACTCGTCCGACACGTCCCGCCAGCCAGACCAACGGCAGATACCAGATCAAGTCGACCACGGCCCAGATGACCGAGAAGGCGAGCAGCGTCGGGAGAAGAGGGGCTCCATGCGGCACGAACTGCGGCAGGAAGGACACGGCGAACACGCCGGCCTTTGGATTGGCGAAGTTGGTGACGAGGCCCTGCCTGAACGCCCGCCGAAGCGACACCGCGGCGCCTTCCGCTGATCCCTGGTCCGGCTGTCGAGCTCGCCTCGCCTGCCACAAGGCACGCGTTCCCATCCACACCAGCACCGCGGCGCCGGTCATCCGGGTGACGTCGTAGGCGACTTGCGAGGCCAGCAGCAGGGCGGAGAGACCGAAGGCCGCGGCGAGGCCCCATAGCAGCACCCCGCACTCGTTGCCCAGGACCGTGGCCATGCCGGTCCTCCGGCCGTTCACCACCGCTCGGCGCAGGATCACGACCGTGCTTGGCCCTGGGACCATGGCGATCAGGAAGGCCGCACCGACGAACGCAAGGACGGAAGTCAGCATCGAGGCAGCATCGCCAAGCGTGCTGATGCGCCACAAGGCTTTTGTCGGCCCCGCTGCGGACGTGTTCCGCAGGTCGTCCGTGGAGGGGAGGACAACGGTCGGGTTCACGCCGCGGAGAAGGCGCGGAATCGGATGGACACGGCTCGGTACGGTGGCCGATGATCTCCGGCATGATCCGGGCCGCCACTGTGTACGACATCGCGGAGATCCGCGCGATGATCCGCGAACTCGCCGCATACGAGAGGGCTGTTGAGCAGGCCCGAGCGACCGAGGAGCAGCTCCGCGAGGCGCTGTTCGGAGAACATCCCGCTGCGTTCGCACTGATCGCCGAGGACGACGAGACGGGTGAGGCCGTGGGGTTTGCCCTGTGGTTCCCCCGTTTCTCGACCTGGACCGGCACGCGCGGCATGCACCTGGAGGACCTCTACGTACGGCCGCACGCCCGAGGTGGAGGATACGGCAAGGCTCTGCTCGCGACCTTGGCCGCGGTCTGCCGGCAGAACGGCTACGAGCGCTTCGAATGGTGGGTCCTGGCCTGGAACGAGCCGACGATCGACTTCTACAAGTCGCTCGGCGTGGACTTCCTCGACGAGTGGCGAGTATGCCGGCTGAGCGGTGAGCCCCTCAGAGAACTCGCTGCCCAGGCCCCGCCGAGCCTCGACCAGACCCCGGCCCGGTAGGGCAGACGGTCATGCGCCCTCCCGTCACCGCAGTGATCCAAGCCCACCGGACACTGGAAAGGCTCGTCGCCGGACTGAGCGACCAGCAGGTCACCGAGGCATCCGCGCTTCCGGGCTGGTCACGCGGCCACGTCCTCGCGCATCTCACCGACAACGCGCGCATGTTCGCCCGCATCGCGGAACATGCCCTGCGCGGTGAACTCGTAGCGGGCTACGACGGCGGGGTCGACGAGCGCAACGCGATCATCGAGACGACGGCGGGCCGCAGCGCGGCCGAGCACCGTGCAAAACTCGCCGCGCACACGGCCGGGCTGGAGGCATTCTGGGCACGCGCCACCGACGTGGACTGGGGCCGACCCGTCACGTTCCGCGACGCGGACCTTGCCGCCACCGTCTTCGCACGCTGGCGCGAGGCATGGATCCACATGGTCGATCTGGAACTCGGCGTGCGGCCCGACGACTGGCCCGAGGACCTGGCCGCACACGCCATCGACTTCCTCCTCGGCCGCCTTCCGGCAGGAACTCGCGTTCATGCCGAGGACGTGGGCCGCCAGTGGTCCGTCGGCGACGGGCCGCCGGGCATGGCGGTTACCGGAGGAGTGCGCGACCTGGCGGCCTGGCTGGCCGGACGTACGCCCGTGGTCTCACCGGTGGCGGCGGAGGAACTGCCTGCTCTCGGGCCCTGGCCGCCCCACCCACCCCAGCACCTCGACCGCCTGTGACCTCGTCACCCGGGCAGGGTGAGGAGCGCGCCGATCTCGGCCCGGAGGGCGGAAAGCTCTCGAAAGAAAGGGGCGCTATGCGTGCCGACATCGTTTGGTGGGACCTGTCCGCCTCCGGACAGACCATCGAGTCCATGCGTGAGTACCTGCGTGAGGAATCCGTCGCCGCGTTCTCCGAGGTGCCCGGGCTTCGCTTCAAGATGTGGCTCTCCGATCCGGACACCAACCGGTGGGGAGCCGTTCTGTTGTGGGAGTCGGAAGAGGCGTCCCAGCAGGCGCTGCCCAGCCGGGCGCTCGAACTCATCGGCTATCCACCGCTGGTCGCGCACGGGTTCGACGTGGAGGCCACGACCGAAGGGCGATACAAAACGCAACGACTCGCCCTGCAAGGGCTGGCCTTCGCCGAAACAACGCAGAGGAAGTCAAGCTGACGGGCAACCAGAGGGATAGCAGGTCCTGGCCCTCCGCAAGCGGCCCCGAAGCGCGCGGTGTCTTCCCCGATTACCCGGGCGAGCACCAGCGCTCCGGAGCACTGCGCACCGATCAGCTGTCGCGAAGTAGCGAGCGGCCGATATGCGACTCCGCGCGGCCATCGTCGACCGGACCAAAGCACAGGCTGAACGCGTTGCGGTCGGATGACCAGAGCGGGAGCACCAGCACTCACTCCCCTGGTCGTGATGCGCCAGCCAGGGCCCGCTGAACCTCAGCCGTGGGGAAGGGAGTGCGCTTGCTCTGCGTAAGCAGTCGATGATGGAAGTCGTCCAGGATGATGGCGTGCGGGGCGTGGCGGTCGATGATCGCGCCGATGTCTGGCGGAACGTCGGCGGGGTGGTTGCCATCGATCCATTCGCGCAGGAAGGTCCCGTGTTCGGTGCCACCACGCAGGTTGTCTGGCAGGTGGTGGCGCAGCAGGTGGTTCGGTGCGTAGGAACGGTCGTACACGAGGTGATCAGCGAGGAAGGCGCACTCCTCCGCTGAGAGTTCAAAGTCGCGGCTCAAGGCGAGTCCGAAGTCGGCGAAGTACACGCACTGGCCGTCGGTGAGCAGATTGGCGAAGTGCGTGTCGAAGTGGACCAGTCCGCGCGCGCTCATGAATTCTGTCCCCCGCAGCAGCGCGTTCTCGACCCATCGATAAGGCGACTCGCCTCCCGGCTCCGGCAGGGCCTCATCACGGGTGTCGCCGAGCCACTCGGCGAGCGTCTGTGGCACGTGCTCAAGGAAGAGCACCAGGCTGAAGGAGGACCTTCCGATGGCCTCCAGCCGGCGGCGCACGGCCGGCGAGCCCTCCCAGTGCGCTACGGCCCCCTCAACACCTCCGGGCCCGTCGATGAAGTCGGCAGGGGGACTGTCAGGCAAGACCCGCCAGTGATACAGCAGCGGAAATCCTGCGTACTCGTTCTTCAGTGCCCAGCCTGTCGTCATGATGTGCGCGGCCAGCTCACGCCAGGCACCGAACCCCGCCGACCCCACGCCGTACTGGTAGAAGAGAGGAAGCTCGAACAGGTTTCTGGTCGACCTCACGTGCTCCGGCTGCAACTCGATGTCTGTCAGCGGGACCCGCTTGACGAAGACGCGTATCCCTTCGACTTCCATCTCCGCCGACCTACCGCCGATACCGGAGCCGAAGCTCGGCGCGGCGGCCACCGCATCCTCAAGCCGACGGTCGCTGAACAGGGACAGTCGTGTTCCCACGGCCGTGTAAGCGGACAGTCGCGGGGCATGCGCGGACTCGGTCATGTCCATCGGCGGCTCCAAACTGACATCAAAACCAACTTCTGTTGATCATGCCAGGGTGGTGAACGCGACGCCCGAAGTCGCCATTAAGAGGCGCAGGCGAGTGATCGCGGCCCAGGCTGCATCGTTCACGGCCTCGTCGACTGTGTGGCCGAAGTCGGTGTGCGGGATCGCCTGAGCACCGCGATGGCCAAGGGCAGTGATCGCGTATGGATCCGAGTTGGCCCGGTAAGTGGGTGGCGCTGACCGGGGAAGGGCTGCGACCTGGGGAGGTCGAAAAGTCTTTCCCCGGTCTCAGTTCTGTCGGGTAGCGGGTGGTGTGTGCGCAGGGCTGGCCGTCGGGACTCCGTGGCGGGTCAGAACTGGTTCTCGCCGCCGTTGACATGCAGGGTGGTGCCGAGCACGAAGCTGCTGTCCGCGGAGGCGAGGAAGGCCACGGCGGCTGCGACCTCCTCCGGGCGTCCCCTCCGGCCGATCGGAACTCCCGCCGCCGAATTCCGCCTTGACGGCGGCCCACCGCCACGACCGAACTGCCCTGCCTCCGGCACTTCGCCCAGCGCCTCGAACGCGACCTCGACGCCGTCATCGTCGGCCTCACACTTCCCTGGAACTCCGGCGTCGTGGAGTGCCATGTCAACCGCATCAAGACACTCAAGCGCCAGATGTTCGGACGCGCAGGATTCGAGCTCATGCGGAAACGCGTCCTGCTGGCATGACGGAGGGCTACCGAAGCACACGATCGGCCTACGGAGGTAGGTGCTTCCGTCCGGCCACGTTCCTGGACCGGGCTGCCCCATGTCATGGTGGTCGCGTGGACAGTCAGGCGAGATTCGACCCCGACCTCTACCAGGGGACGGCCGGATACTACGAGCATCGCACTGGAGTGCGTGAAGGCACTGGGATGCCGGGCCGCTCCCCCAGCGGGCAACTCAGCGCAGTTGCTCGGCCAGTCCGACGATGATGCCCTCCGGGCCGCGGAGGTAGCAGAGCAGATAGCTGTCCTCGAACCGGGCGATCTCGCCGACGAGTTCGGCGCCGTGAGGGCGCAGGCGGGCAACGGTGTCCTTGATGTCGTCGACGGCGAACATGACGCGGTGCGTGCCCACAATGTTGTGCGGCCGGTTGCGCGACCCGGAGCTGATCACCGCAGGGCTGCGGTACTTCGCCAGCTCGAGCCGGCTGTGACCGTCCGGGGTCCGGACCATCGCGATGTCACAGCGGACGCCGTCGAGTCCGGTGCACTGGTCGGCGACCAGGCCCTCGACCTCCGCCCTGCCCTCCAGCTCCATACCGAGTTCCACGAAGAACGCGATGGCGGCATCCATGTCCTCGACGACGATGCCGACGTTGTCCATCCGCTGAATCGCCATGCTGAGTTTCTCCTTCTTCCTCGTGCGGCCGGTGGTGGCCGCTGATGTCCCTGGGACGGAGCCGGGGGCACGTTCTCGACATCCGCAGACCGCCGAATTCCGAGAAATCTGGATCGCGAGCAGATCATCGAGGCCAAGCGTGAGCACCGCGCGCTGCCGAAAAAGAAGGCCCGGAAGGCACCGGCGAAGGCAGCGGCCAAGAAGACGTCCGGGCGCCGGCCTCGCAGCGCCTAGTAGCTGTCGTAGCTGGGCTTACCGTTCGGCCGGTAGACGCCGACGATGGTGCCGCCCTTCGTCGTCGAGACGCTGACCGGCTCCAGCGCGGTGGGGATCGCTCCGTCGGCGAACAGGCGCTTGCCGGTGCCGATGATCACCGGATGGATGGTCAGCCGGTACTCGTCGACGAGGCCGTGCTGCATGAGGGTCTGGGCGAGGTCGCCGCTGCCGACGACGTTGATGTTGCCGCCGTCGGACGCCTTCAGCTTGCGTACGGCATCGACGATGCCGCCCTCCAGCAGCGTGGAGTTCTGCCACTCGACGGACGTCAGGGTCCGAGACGCCACGTACTTGTGCATGCTGTTCATCCGATGGGTGAACGGGTTGTCGGGATCGGCGGTCGGCCAGTACGACGCGAAAATCTCGTACGTCTTGCGGCCGAGCAGCATCGCGTCGGAGTGCTCGTACCAACCGGCGATGGCCGTGCCGACCTCGTCGTCGGCCACCGGTTTCTGCCAGCCGCCCTGCTCGAAGCCGCTCTCAGCATCCTCGTCCGGACCGCCCGGCGCCTGCATGACGCCGTCCAGCGTGAGGAACGTGCAAACGATGATCTCGCGCATGGTGCGCTCCCTTCGTCGAGGGGTAGACCGCACAGCCGCCGGAAACTCATCGGCGGAACTTCCGAGGCGCAGCACTAGGGATGGTGTCTCACAGGAAGCAGTCCTCGTGGGATCGACGCGCGTGGGCCAGGTCCGCGGTCCGACCCGTCGACCATGAGCAGCACCGCCTCGGTCTCGGGCGCGAACGCCGTCGCCGGGGGCGCAGACGAGCGCGGCGTGGGCCAGCTTGTCCCGCTTCGAGCTGCTCGTGGAAATGGCGCGGACGCGCTCGGGCGCCCGCAGGTCGTGAGGTGAACGCCGGTGACGAAATTGGGTCAAGTTCCGGCGGGAGAGGCTGCTCACGGAGCAGTGCCCGCACAGGCTGCGCGCACCCACGGCCGACTCCGACGCCTTGATCCACCCCACGATCACCCCCCTGGACCGGCTGCATGCGGAACACCCGCACGCCGCCGCAACAACCGGCCGGAGAGGGACGTCAGGCCGGGCGGACCGCGCCCTTGATCGCCGACTGGCCGGCGAAGAACACCGACTCCTCACGGATGAGCGCTCCTGGACCCGGGGCGTGAATCATCATGCCGTCGCCCCTCCAGATGCCGACGTGGCCGAGGTCGTCGTGGAAGAAGACCAGGTCTCCGACCTGGACGTCAGCGAGCGAGACCGGCACTCCCGCTCCCCACTGGGCCTGGGTGGTCCGGGGAAGCGTGACGCCGGCAGCCTTCCACGCGGCCTGGGTGAGACCGGGGGCGTCGTACGATCCCGGCCCGACCGCGCCCCATACGCAGGGCCGACCGATCTGCGCTCGGGCGAAGGCGACCACCCGCTCGGCCTGGGTGCTGTGGCCGGCGTCCGGCGACGGCCAGGATCCACCGTAGACACCGGGTGTGAAGGCGGTGGAGGGCGTTTCGCCTGCGGTGAAGGTAACCGGTTCCGTCGGGGCGGCAGCCGCTGTCGGTGCAGTGAGGGCGGGTGCGTTGGCCGGCTCGGCGGGCACTGCCGGAAAAGGGGGCGCCAGGGCAGGTGCAGGGATGCTCGGCAGACCGGTGCCGTAGGTCGCGGTGGTCACGTTGGCCGGTGGACCGGAGGTGTAGTGAGCGGTGGGATCGGCTGACGGAGCCGTGGCATACGGTGCGGTCGCGCCGATCGCCGGACCGGCACCGTACGTCTCCACCCAGCCTGTTGGAAGATCCGCATGGTGAGTACCCGCGGTGGGGTGTGGGACGGGGGGCAACGCCGCCGCGGACTGCCGGCCGGGCAGTGGGCTGGACTCCGGGGCGGGCACTGGGGCGGGCTCGTACAGCGGCCGCTCCGCCACGTCGCCGAGGACCGGCTGTGCGCCGGCACGCCAGGCACTCTCGTCCCGCCGGGACTCGCCTGCCGCAGCCGGTGCGACACGCTGGTCGGAGAGCTCCGGGAGGAATCCAGTGGTCGGTGCCTGAGCTGATCCGCCGGTCAGCTCCCACGCAACACCGGTGGGCGCCTGGGGCGCTTCGAGAGCGCGGGGTTCCGCGGGACGTTCCGCCGGGCGCGCGGGTCGTGCTGCCTGGGGCGCGCGGTCGGGACGGACCGGCAACCTCCTGTCCGGCTGCGACGCCGGCACGGTCGGGCCCAGCTTGGCACGGGCGGCGTCGAACCACTGCCGGGCAAGGTTCCCGGCCGCGGGCTCTGTGTCCCCCTGGGACCGGCTGCGGGCGGCCGCGTCCCGCTGGCGCGGGATCGCGGCGGCGCGGGTCGCGTTGAAGGTACCCGTGTCGCTCTCGGCGCGGTCGTAGAGGCTGTCGATGCGCCGCCGGACCTCGTCAGGGCTCGGCCCCTCGCTCTCATTAGCCAACACGGGAACCAGCAGACTGCGAGAGCCGGGCCTCGACAGTGAAGGCCTCCGGGGCAAGGGAGTTGGCCTTGCCCGCGAAGTCGGTCACTTCGGGGCGCGATGTTCGTTCCGACGCCATGGAAGAGGGCGCTCCTTCCGTCCGAGAGTGCACGAAACCACCTGCCTATCGGTGGAAGTCGTGCATGCAGTGGTCAACTTAGCCAACTTGTGAGCCTTCCGTGAAGATCGAAGCCCAAAAACACCCGATACGCTTCCGTGACCTTCACCCCTCCATTCGCAGCCCTGCGCAATCCATCTCACAGATGTAAATCTTGGACAGCGCAGACCATGTTCGGTGTCCGGGTCAGGGGCGGCGGGCCCGTCGGGCGGAGGCCACAAGTTGGTGGCCAGGATCGTCAGAGAGCCCGCGGCGATGCCGGCCAATGCGGCCAGTGCGGCCAGCAGGAAGATCCGCGAGGACACCGGCGTGCACGGTGTCGGCGCCGGTGGCCGCGGTGAAGTGCCCGGCCTTCGTGGAGACACGAGGGGACGGGTGGGCGGGCAGGGCCGGGGCCTGGCTGTCGACGCGCTCAGCTTCGCGCTCGCCGCCGCGTTCTTCGCGCTGGTCCGCGTCCAGGTCGTGGCGCGCGCCCAGCGCCGGGCTGGTGCATGAACTGCGCGTCGGATGGCAGGAGTTCACTACCCGCGCCTGGGTGTGAGTGATCCTGAGGCCTTCTGGGGCGCCACCTGGTACCGACCCTCAACGAGCTTCCTCCCCCCTCTACCTGGGGCGTGTCGGATCGGCGCTGGACAACGCCGCGCGGTCACCAGAAGATCGCGATCGCCTCCAGCGTCACCTCGCGGGTGTCCTCGCGCCAGCCGGTCATCTTGCCGAGGCAGCGGGCCGTGAACGTGCCGGCCGGGATCGAGCGGCGCGCGTTCCCGGGGGCTGCGACGCGCATGTACACCGGGGGCCGCTCGGCGCCGTACTCGGCCCGCACGACGAATCCCTCCGCGACGTCCGGCACGCCGGTGAACACCCCTTTGACCGAGACGAATTCGCCGATGCGGCTCAGGGTCACCGCACGGCCGTCGGCCAGGTTGGCGGCGAGGTTCCGGTTCGGGACGACAGTCAGGGTGGTCAGGTCGGCGTGGACGATGGCGTCGGCCCGGTCGAAGGCCTCCATGACCACGCCGATCACGTTGATCGGTTTGTCCTTGCGCACGAACTTGCGGAACGTCTCCTGGCTGACGTCCCGCTTCAGCCGGAAGCGGAACAGCCACGTCAGCATCCGGCTCCAGAAGCCGACACTCGTGTCGACCTTCGTCCGCAGCTCGACGGCCTCCTCCAGCGCGGACCGGTAGTTGCCGAGCTCCCACAGGTCCATCACCGCCTGCTCGTCGAGGTACAGGCAGATGCTGTACGCCGACTGCCAGCGCCGCATGTGCCTGCGCCGCTCCCGGGCATGGCGCACCAGGACCACCGCGAGCACCACCGCGCCGGCGGCGGTCACCAGCCAGACCGTCATCCACGGCCACCAAAGGCTCCACCACAGTGCGTCAGTGACAGCCACGGATCTCCTTGAAAGCCTCGGAAAGGGACGAGCCGGCGGCATCCACCATCCGTCCGCCCGTCCGCGCCGCCGCGCGCCGCAGTTCGCCTGCGTCGGCCTCGCCGAAATGGACGGGGTAGGTGTGGACGGCGGCGCGCACGGCAGCGGGCAGCGCCTTGTGACGGCGTACGAACTCCGCATAGGGCAGGCCCGCGTTGTTCTCGCCGTCCGTCATCAGGACGAGTGAGACTGAGCGGTCGGGGTCGGCGGACAGTTCGCGGGCGGCGGTGCGGTAGCCGCGGTCGAGGGCGGACCATACGGCGGTGGCATCGCCGTAGCCGCCCCTGGCGACGGTGTCGGCGAGGGCCGTCAGGTCCTTCGGGCCGGTGACGGTGACGGCCTTCTCCTGCAGCACTCGGCCGCCGAACCGGACCACGGTCAGCCGCTCGCCCCGGTAGAAGCGGGTGAACTTGCCGGAGGCGGAGGGGTCTGCGCCGCTGAGTCCGGCGAAGGCCTCGCGCAGGGCGGCCATCCGGGCGCCGCGCATCGAGCCGGAGAAGTCGAGCAGGAAGACCACCTGGTTTGTGGTGCGGCGGTCGGGGTCACCGTAGTCCGCCAGCAGGGCTGACACGACGGCGGGCTGGTCGGGGTAGTAGAGCGCGTTGCCGACCGGTTCGCGCAGCCGCGCGTCCCGGGTGACCGTCGTGTTCACGGGGCGGCGCAGAGTGCTCCGCATGATCTGCCGCTGCACCGAGTCGCGCCGCAGCCACTGCGTGACCTTGTCGTACGCGGTGCGATGGGCCGGGTTGAGCAGAAGCAGCGGGAAGTCCGCCAGGACCATGCCGTCTTCGGGGCGGACGATCTCCAGGCGGTCGTCGAGGCGGTCGGTGGCGTTGAGGGCGAGCAGATCGGACTCGTATGTGATGAGGGCGTTGGTCTCGTCCTGGTGGTCGGCGTAGGAGTCGACGAGGGCGGGGCCGGAGTCGGCGGTGAGGGTCTGGCCGGAGCGGAAGCCGCGCAGCCGGTCGCAGGAGACGTCCTCGGGGCGCAGCGCGGCTCCGGTGCCGGCCGCGGCGGTGGCGACGCCGACGAGGGCGGCGAGCCCGCTGCCGGCGTGCCGGGGGTCGGCCATGCCGAAGCGGACGGTGCCGGTGGCGGCGGCGTCCGCGATGTCCGCCCAGGTGAGCCGGCCGCCGGGCACCTGGGCGCGCAGTTTCCGTGCCACGTTGGGCTTCAGGCCGATGACGACGGGGGACGTCATGGTGGGGGTGCGCTGCATCCCCCGGGTCGCGCTCTTGTCGGTGAGACGCAGATAGCGGTCGGAGGACAGCCACGCGAGGTCGTATCTGTCGCGGTCCGGGGTCTTCGTCTCGGCGTCGGCCCGGTGGTCCAGGCGCAGCTCGACCCCGGTCTCATCCTTCAGATCGGCCAGCAGCGGGGACAGTACGGCGAGATCGGGGCTGGCGAGCACGCTCAGCCGGACTGTTTCGTCGCCGTCGTCGCCCGAGCAGGCGGTGAGCAAGGTGGTCACGAGCGCCAGGCAGAGCGCCAGCCGGCCCGCACCGCGCCTCACCGGCTGCCCGTCCGGTCCGGGCAGTCGCCGACGATCTCGATCATCTTCTCCAGCAGGGGCAGGCTGGGCAGGACCGCCCGGGTGTCGTCGGAGGAGGCGGTGGGCACCGGGATCTGCCGCTCGGTGAGGAACCGGGTGAGCTCGTCGCCGGTCGCGCCGCTGGTGGCGTTGCGGGCCCGAAAACCCAACTCCATGGCACGGTGCTGGAGTTCGCGGTTCTCGCTGACCAGTTCACCGAGCCGGGCGCCGTCGCCGGTCAGCGCGACGAGCTGGGGTTCGGTGACGAAGCGTGTGGACGGGTAGAGCAGGACGCGCTCGTCGTCGGTGGCGCCCTTGTCGGCCTCGTACCCGATCTGGTGGGCGAGGAACTGGTGCTCGTAGATCACCGAGACAGGGGCGATGCTCTGCCCGTCGGGGGACAGATACGTTTCGGCCCGTTCGGAGGACGGCAGGCCCTGTTCGACGAGGAGCGGCTTGATCTTCCGGGCGAGTTGCTCGGCCTCGGCCTCGCTGTCCGGCGCGTCGTTCCCGTGCTCGACGAAGGCCACGAGCCCGAGGTAGGTGCCGCCTGAGTTGGACTCGCAGATGTCCGAGGTCTGGGCAAGGATCTTGTTGCCGTTGCGGACGTGGTCGTCGCGGTCGATCTCGTCCCAGCGGTAGCCGTCCTCGGGATCGCGCTGGACGCCTTTCCTCTTGCCGCGCGCGAGATCGAGGAACTGCCGCATGTCGAGGGTGTAGTACATCGGCCGGCCGCCCGAGCCCGGCAGGCGCTGCGCGACGCCTTCCGCCGTGAGCACCTCGGCGTAGTCCCGGTAGGTGGCCAGCACGATGGGGCTGACGAACGGACGGTACAGCAGCACCGGACGGTTCGCCCGGGCGCGCTCCCGGCTGATCAGGTCGGAGGCCGGCTGGCCGGAGGGGAAGACGACGTCGTATCCCTCGTAGTCCTGCTTGGCGATCTCACGCGAGCCCATGTTGGTGATGTGCACGCGGAAGCCGTGCTTCATCAGCAGCCGCTCGACCACGGGGTCCTGGAAGAAGTCCCTCTTCGAGGCCATCTTGGCCTCGATGGTGACCACCTGCCGCAGCGGCAACAGCAGGTTCCCTGAGGCCACGAGCAGGACCAGCCCGACGACCGGGACGGGCAGCGCCGCCGCCAGCACTCTGCGCAGGCGGCGGCGCGGGGGTCTGGTGACGGTTAACCGCGGCTCTTCGGTAGCGGGTCTGTTCGCGGGCACCTGCGTCTCCCCCCGTGACACCTGCGTTCTCCCCCCGTGGGCCCGGGCCAGGATCGTCGGTGATGCCGGTGTACCCCGAACGGCCCTTCCCGGAACGTCGGTTGAACGTAGGAGCAGCGCACGGCGAAGGCCGGTGGGGCGCTACCCACCGGGCGGGTTTCCACGCGGCCGCACGGGGTGCCGGGTGGACAGTCCCACAAGCCAGTCCAAAGGCGCACCGGGCGCACTGGATCGCCTGGGGCCGGCATTCCAGCGACGGGCCACCGCCCTCGCCCGCCCTTTGCCCGCCGCCCCCGACCGAAGGGGCGCACGGACCGTCGCCCCCGTCCTGCTGGGCGGTTTCACGCGCTACAGGGCCAACGAGCCGTGCACGCCAGCGAATCAGGCAGGAACTCAGTTCGCGTGCGGCCGGCCGTCGCGGACCCATGCCACCACGACCAGAGCCGCGGTGACGTACATCAGGACGCTGAAGGTGGCTACCGATTCGACGTACTGCTCGTAGCCCTCTGCGCGCAGCTGAAGCGCGAGGGAACCAAGCGCAGTTCCCAGCGCCGCGGTAGCGGCGGACATGGCGACGAACGGGCCCTTCTTCATGGGTACTTCCTCCAAGCCACGAGACGACTGATCACAATCGAGCCTACATGCCTCACGACGTCACGGCCGAAAGCCGCTGTGGGGCCCGCCAAGCTCCAACCTTGGCTTCACACCTGCCAGTTGCACTCGCGCGCCACTCGTCCCGCAGTGCTGCAACTTTGACGAAAGGGGCCGGGTCGGCCGCTCGTCCTTCCGGTGCGGCAAGGCACAGGAAGAGTTCCGAAAGCCCGTCAGGAGCGGAACTCCCGGGCGCGATCCCGGGCCCACTCGGCGAAGGTGCGGGCGGGCCGTCCGGTGACGGCTTCCGCCGTAGGCGTGGGGCAGGAGAACGAGGGATCGAACGCCTCGGCGCCTGATCAGCCGCCCGATCTCGTCTGCCGCCGGATCGGGACCACCCCGCGCGGAGACGGCCTGGACGATCCGCGGGTCGCCGTACAGGACCAGCACGTGATCGCCGACATCGAACATCGCCACCATCAGCCGGCGCAGCCCCTGCAGCGGCGGGCCCTCGCCGATGCGGGCCTCCTTCAACGACTCGTCGAGCCGATGGAGGAAGTCCTCGACGACTGCCGAGACGAGCATCTCCCGGTCCGGGAAGTACCGTTGGAGGGTGCTGCGCCCGACGTCCGCAGCCGCGATGTCCGCAGCGTGGCATCACGCCGACGGGACAGCACGGACGCCGCAGCGCCGAGGATCGCCCGTCGCGTACGGCCGCGAACTCCCGACTCGCGCATACCGCTGACCATGACCGCACCGTAGCGATTACCGCCCCGAAACCGGCAAGTGCCGCCTCATTAAGGGGCATTGATGCCCCACTTCCGCAGACGTCTGAGGTACGGATGAACGTGCTCAGCCTGGTGGCGGGGTCAGTTGGGTTTGGTCACTTGATCATGTGGAAGTCGGGGTGCCGGAGCCACGCGGCAAGGAACTCCGTGTCGCCGACATGTCGCATCCAGCGCCCGCCGCCGCCCGTGTCGCAGGAGACTTCCTTGACCTGGCCCGGGAGCGACGCCACCAGAGCTCTTGCCCTCGCCAGGCCGCCTTCCGCGAAGCCGTGGCCTACCCACGCACACGCGGTCGTTGGCCACTTGAAGCCGCAGGCGTGAGTCTGGCCCCTCGGTGCAGGGCGGGCTCAGGAGGCCGCAGCGTCGTCGACCGTATCCCGGATCTCCAGGATGCTGTCGACTCCGGTGATCTCACAGAGCCGCTGAAGCTGCGGTGACGGCGCTACCACGCGCAGGGTGCCCGCCTGGTGGGTAAGGATCAGCAGATTCAGAAACGTCGAGTCCGCGAAGGTCACGCCAGAGGCATCCAGGACCACCTTCGGAAGCTTCCTGGCCGCGGTCACCAGTGCGTCTGCCAAAGGCTTGATCGAGTGCATGTCGTAGGCGCCGTGGGCGGCGACGACCCAAGCCCCGTGCCATTCGTATTGACGCACCGCAGGCTCCTGCGAGGCCTGCTCGGCGGCCTGTTCCGGCAACGGCTTCCCGCCGGCGTTGTTCATGGGCGTCGGCATGACGGCCTCGTCCGAGGGCACCTTGAGGCTCCTTCTACGGGTCTCTCTTGCGAGAGCATGTCAATCGTTACCTGAAAAGTATGTCATGTATCCGTGTTCCGGCAATGCTGCCTCGTAAGATGCCGAGCATGGTTGGAGTGCCCGAATCTCACACCGGATGGACTTTCATCACCAGCCACGCGCGCGTGCTGGCAGCCATCGCCGACAACCCGAACGTCCGAGTCCGTGACATCGCTGCCCACTGCCGGCTCACCGAGCGCGCCGTTGCGCGGATCATCGCCGACCTCGAGCAGGACGGCTACCTCTCCCACACCCGCGACGGGCGCACGAACACCTACCGCATCGAACCGGACAAGGTACTGCGCCACCCGGCCGAAGCCGGCCTTGCCGTGGCTTCCCTGCTGTCCCTGCTCGTGCAGGACGAGACCGAGCGCGTCAGCAAGCCGGTCGCTCAGCAGCACCTGGTGAACGCCCAAGGACACGAGTCTGCGAGGAGAAGGGCCCGAGCAGCCTCGGCGTCGAAGCCGAGCGATCAAACGGCTCGGAAGTGTCCATGAGAATTGACAACGGTTACCTTCTCTCGTTCTCCGAGCCTGGAGGCGGCGCTGCGATGCGGTGCTGGGTCGGGGTGATGCCGCGGAGGCGCTTAAAGGCAACGCTGAGCGCGAAGGTATTGGCGTAGCCGACTCTCCGGGCGATCGAGCCGACCGTGGCCTTGGCAGGCGCTCGCCGATCTCGCCGCGGCCGGTGTAGGCGCCGCTGAGCAGCAGGGCTGAGCCGTCCGGGCTGTCGGCGACCCCCTCTTCGTCGGTACGTGAGCAGTAGTCGACGCTGTGGATCACTGCTCGCGGTGGGGTGGCCGGCCCGAGATGATCGCGATGTCTCACCGAGGGCTGACGCTTCCAGCGGGACCGCCTGCCGCACACTCGCCTGTCTACGACTCCGGCCGCCCCGAAATGGCGGACACGGCCTAGGCGTTGGCGTGGCGACGACGGGCCGTCTTCCGTGGAGCAGCATGGTGCACGGGCTCACCCGGATGGGCAGCGTGCTGACGCCACAGCCACAGTGAGGTCATGGACAGCAGAGCGGTGAAGACACCCAGGAACACCAGCGACACCCACATCTGTCGGCTTCCAGGGGCTGCCCATCCCGCCGATGCAGCCGAGGCGGCCCACAAGGCGACGCCCCCGGCGTAGAAGGTGCGCATCCTGCGCAGTTGCCGCAGGGCTCGTACGGATTCGGCGTGATCAGTTTCCGGTGCCATGGCGACGCAGGTACCCCGATAAGCGCCCCCATCACCCCTCGGTAAAAGCCCCCTTGGCCTCGTCGTGCGGTGCTGTGCTCGGGCGGCGAAGGCCTGGGGAGGTCGGCGCGCAGCCCGGCCCGGAAGCCGGTTCCGTCTCGGTGGATGCCGGGATCTCGGGCGATGCGCGGCAGCGCACGAGGCCGTGGCGCTGGCTGTGCGCCGGCCGCCGTCCGGCCTCGGAGCCGTCGCGCTCGGTGAGTGACCCGCCCCGCCTGCGGGGACTTACCGGTCCCGCAGCCGGGCCGCCTCCACCCGGTGCAGGTGGATGAGGATGTCGTGGGTGCGGGCCAGGGATATGTCGTACTCCCGCTCGGGGTAGACCGTGCCGATGCTGCGGGTCGGGCGGGCTCGATCCAGCCAGTCGCGGGCGGGTTGCGGCACCGTCCTCAGGTCGACGGCATAGTCCCGGAGGCCGACGCGGTCGAGTGTGTGCTCGTTGAGGCCGGCTCCGGCCGCACCGACGGTGAAACGCCGCACCTCGCCGTCCGGCCCGGTCGAGTTGAACGAGCCCCGGTCGAAGGTGAAGCCGACGCTCACGTACGCCTCCCCCAGCCGATCGCGCAGGAACGCCCCTTGCATTCTGGGGTAGTTGGCCGGGTCAGGGGTTTCGAAGCCGACGTGGGCGTTGTGCGCCGACAGCAGGACCTTGGTGCCCGTGTGCCGCTGCCACCAGGCCGTGTTGTCCGCCATGACCTGGTCGCGATAGCGCATGGCTTCCGCGTGCTGGGTCTGGTCGTCGAAGGAGTAGAAGCGCGCGACCTGGTCGATCACCGTCGCGTGCTGCAGCGCCCAGGCGCCCGCCGTGCCCCTCGGGGTCCGCTTCCGCAGCAGTTCCAGGGCCTTGCCGGTCCGGGCTGCCATCTCCCGGCGCTCGGCGAGGGGCCGGTTCATGTACTGCTCCATGTACGCGCCGAGCGACACGGTGGGCCGCAGGCCGCGATACAACTCGGTGAAGCGGGCCAGGAGGTCGGGGTGGGCGCGTGCCACGTAGTCGGTGACCTTGTCGTACAGCTCCGGTCCGGCCCAGCCGAGGTCGTCACCCATGAAGCGGACGGGGTCGTTCGGGTGCTGCCGGTTGTGGGCGCGCATCCACTCGACGAGCGCCAGGTAGTCGGTGTTGTTCCACCAGAGGTAGGTGCCCTGGAACTCCTCCCGCATGATGCGGCGCGGGTCCCCCTTCCCTTGCAGGACATAGTCGTTGAGGCGCAGGCCGGTGCTCCAGCTGACCTCCAGTGCGAAGGTCCTGAAGCCCTTCTCCTCGACGAGGTGGCGGAAGAGGCGGTGTTTCATGCGGAAGAAGTCGTGCGAGCTGTGTGTGGCCTCGCCGACGCCGACGACCTTCGCGCCGCCGATCATCCGGTCGAGGGCGCGCAGGTCGCGGGTGTCCCCGCCGGGTTCAACGGTGCGTAAGGGGTGGGCGGCGCGGTCGAGGGCGGCCACGACGGTGCCCTCCGTGGCCGTCGTCATCGTCGTGGCGGAGGCGGAGGCGGAGGCGGTCTGCGGCAGCGTCAGCGCCGTGCCGGTGAGGCCGGCGAGCAGGGTGAGGACGAGTCCCGTCCGAAGCGATTTCATGATCCCAGGTTCTCGCCCCGGACCGGCGGCGCCCATCCGGCTCTCCTCCGAACCCGGGTGCGGAAAACCACTGTCCCAGGCGGGGGATTTCCGCACCTCGACGAAGGCTGCGGGCTGTTGGCCTCAGGTCCTGGAATCAGCCGTCCCCGTGCCGACGCAGCGCATCGCGGCCCCTGCACCCAGGTACAGCACGGCTACGACCAGCAGCAGCGCCTGATAGCCCGTCACCAGGGCCAGGTACTCGAGCGCGCCCCCGGTCAGCGCGCCCAGCAGGTTCGCGCCGAACGCGGAGGTCGGGTCCGGGGCGTGGGCGAGGCGGTCCGAGAAGATGAGGTTGGCGCAGAAGATGGGGGCGAAGGCCAGGGCGATGGCCGAGGCGAGACGGGCGGGGAACGGCAGCGACAGGACGGCCTCCGCCGGGACCAGCCAGGCTGCTGCGAGGGAGCTGAAGAGGAGAAGCTGCAGCAGGATCTGGTTGGCCCGCGGTAGCTTGCGCCGGACCTCTACGGCCGCCAGGACCGCCAGGAGCACGCCGATGAAGACGAGGGCGTTGACCAGCCAGGTCGTGCCGAAGTAGAGCGCGAAACCGATCACGTTCTTCGTTTCCAGCAGCATGAAGGCCGCGCCCAGCAGGAACATGTCGGTGTAGCGCACCGTACTTCGCACGCGGACCCCGGCCAGGCGAACCGACAGGAGCGTCACCAGCAGCATGGCGCCGAGCGCGCCCAGGTAGAGCGTGGGAATGCTGCGGTGGAGCAGGTAGGGGAAGGGGTGGTCGTCGGTCGCGGCCTGCGGGACCGCGCCGCTGGGCTTCCAGACCTGCTCGCAGGACTGGTCGGCGGTGGTCATTCCGGCCACCAGCACGGCCGCGTTCCGTTTGAACGTCGTCACACAGGGGGCGTGGCCGTAGACGTCGTCGAGAGTGCCGGCGAAGCGGTCGACCAACCAGCTTTTCCGGTAGTAGTTGTACATGGCGAACGCGCCGTTCGGCGTCAGATGGTCGCGCGCGGCCTCGAACGCCTCCCGGGTGAACAGGTAGCTCTCCAGGCGCAGATTGCTCGCGCCGGCCACCAGCGTCAGCGAGTCCGGCAGTGCCAGGACGATGAGGTCGTATTTGGTGTCCGTCCGCTCGAGGAAGGCGCGGCCGTCGTCGATGTGGACGTGCACCCTGGGGTCGTCGTACGGCTTCGCGGGGTGCAGTTGGGCGCCGATCTGCTGCAGCCGGGGGTCGATCTCGACCGCGTCCACGTGCTCCGCCCCGTACGCCAGTGCGACCGCGACGTCATTGCCGTTCCCGGCCCCGATGACCAGCACCCGCTTGTGAGGGTTACCGGGCGTCTGCTCGTACGCCCGCCGGTAGGGCGAGTTCTCGCGCATCAGCACCCGGAGCGGCGCGGTGCTCTGGTGCGGTACGCCGTTGGCGGAGATGTAGTAGGTCCGGGTCGTCGTCGGTGAGGGTTCGAGCTGGATCTTGTAGTAGGGCGACCAGGAGATGCCGGTCGTCGTCGACTCCATGAACAGCACGACGACCATCGCCGTCAGGGGGATGCCGTACTGCAGTGTGTTGCGCCGGCCGCCGAGGATCAGCAGGGCCACGGCGGCGAGCACGCCCCACACGACCGACGGGGCGCGCAGCCAGGACAGTACAGCGAAGGCCACCGAGCCGGTGAGGCTGCCGAGCAGGTCGTAGCGGTAGGCATTGAGCGAGGGAAGCCGGCGGAAGAGATCGGCGGTGATCTTGCCGATCCCCGCCATGATCACCGCGGTCAGCAGGAAGATGACCGGCAGCGTCACCCACTCGGGCAGGCCGGTGGTCTTCACAGCGGTGAAGTAGATGACCTGGCCGCTGCTCTGACGCACCTGCACCGGAAACTCGCGTACCAGGACGACGAGGAGCACGAGCGGAATCGGTGTCCAGCGTTTGAGCCAGTGCCCGCGCGCGGCGGGGATCAGGAACCCGATGCCGATGCCGAGGAACGATCCCAGCAGGATGAAGTTCGAGAAGTAGCTGAGGTGGACGACATTGGCGCCCGCCCATCTGATCAGTGCCAGCTCGACGAAGAGCATGGTGCTGCTGGCCAGCATGAGTCTCCAGCGCACCGAGGTTTCGGTTTGCCCGGATTCGACCCGCTTCATACGCATGCACAGTGCCAGCTTCGGAGCGGCGAGTCGAGGTGCCTTGCCGGGGTGCGGAGCGGGAGCGATCTCCCGCCTTTCGAGTGCCGCGCCGAGCACTTTCGAGTGCTATGCCGCGTCGCGAGGCGGTGACATG
Source organism: Streptomyces purpurascens (assembly GCF_045040895.1). Classification (NCBI taxonomy): domain Bacteria; kingdom Bacillati; phylum Actinomycetota; class Actinomycetes; order Kitasatosporales; family Streptomycetaceae; genus Streptomyces; species Streptomyces purpurascens. Next base: position 111,935 of record NZ_CP108341.1, read on the forward strand.
GCCCAGCGGATGCCCGCGGTCACGGCCGTGCCGAGCGGGCGGACACATGGGCCCTCGGCCACGGGGAGCCGCGGCAGCCACAGTGCGCGCGAGGCCCAGAGCGGCAGGAGGGAGACGGCGTTGGCGGCGATGACGCCGTACGGGAGGCGGGCGAGGACCGGGACGGGCGGGTTCAGCAGCAGGAACCGGGCCGAGCCGCGCGCCTCTTTGGTGGCGCGCAGCTCACCGCGGTAGGCGGCCAGGCGCGCGGCGAGTTCAGCGGCGTTCACCGGCGGGTCCGGGACGCCGAGCGCCATGGCGATGCGTGCCATGTCGGCGACGTAGGCGTCACATCCCTCGTCGTCGAGGGGATGCGCCCCGTAGCGCTGATGGGCGCGCAGGAAACTGTCGACCTCGGCGATGTGCACCCAGCACAGCAGATGCGGGTCTGCGGCGGAATAGGACCGACCGTCGGCGGTCGTGCCGCGCACCGTCTCGTGGACGGCTCGTACGCGGTCACAGGCTTCCTGCGCGCTGCGGGCAGGCCCGTAGGTGGTGACGGCCAGGAAGGTGCTGGTCCGCTGCAGCCGTCCCCACGGATCTCCGCGGAAACCCGAATGCCCGGCCACGGCGGCCATGGCCAGGGGATGGAGCGACTGGAGCAGCAGGGCCGACAGACCGCCGATGAACATCGCGGCGTCCCCGTGCACCCTCCTGACGGGCCGCTCGGGGCCGAACCAGCGGGGACCGGGCGTGCCGTGAATGCGCGCCCGGTTGCCCGGGCCCTCCGGACCCGCCACGCGGGAGAAGATCTCCCTGCCGAGCCGGTCACGCAGCGAGGCGCCGCCTTCCGGGAGGAGTCTCCTGGGCATCGCGACCTCCTGACCGGGGCGACGGATGGATCAGTTCCCTATGACTTCTTCTGCCCCGGTCCATCTTTCGGAGGCCTCTTCTGGCCACGGCAGCCGGGTGCGGTGGGTGACCGGCTCTACTAGCCTGGACACTGCTCGACGAACGTTCTGCACGCCGGGTGGCTTCGGCGGCCGCCTTGTACCTGGAAGGCCGAGCCGCGCACCAGGGGACGTCACCTCGCCCGCGGTCGGACGACCTAGGTAGGCGGATCATGAGGACACGGCCCTGGGGTGGGAGCAGACGACTGGGGCTGACGAGCACCTCGGTCCTGGCGAGCGGCTTCCTGGCGGTGTTGATCGGTATCGCGTTCGCCGTCCTGCTGCAGGTCATCGGTGACTCTCGCGGCTTCACGGCCGACGCGAGGGCCTCGCGCGAGGCCATCACCGATGCCAGCACCCTGGAACAGCATCTGATCGACCTGGAGACCGGTCAGCGCGGCTTCGTCATCACCCGGGACGAGGCGTTCCTTCAGCCCTGGCAAGCGGCTCGGGACAGCTATCCGGCCGAGGCCAGGCGGCTGCTGGCGTCGGCGACCTCCCCGGAGCAGCGCCGTCTCGCGGGACAGATCAACAGGGACTTCGACTCCTTCCTCACGGACTACTCGGTGCCGCTGGTCGAGGCGGTTCGGCGGGACGACCCCTCGGCCTCGAGTCCGGCGGCGACGGCTGAGGGCAAGCGGCGGGTGGACGCGCTGCGAGACCGGTTCACCACGTACATCACCAATGAGCGGGCCAAACTCCAGGAGCGCCAGGACGCCACGGATGCCAGCGCCCAGCGGGCCGTGGTCGTGGCGTGTGCGGGACTGGCCGGACTGACCGCGCTCATCGTCACGCTCACCGTGTTCCAGCACCGGGCCATCGTGCGGCCGCTGCGGCGCGCGGCCTCGGCGGCCGGTCGGCTGGCGAAGGGCGACCTGGAGGTACGGGTGCCTTCCAGCAGGGTGGCGGAGGTCGCCGCCCTGGCAGCGTCGTTCAACACCATGGCCGCCTCGTTGCAGGACAGCCGTGCGCGGACCGAGGAAGCCCGCGAGCGTCTGGAGTTCTTGTACGAGCGGCTGGAGCTGTTGTACGGGGCGAGTGTGTCGGTGGGGACGGGGCTGGATGTGGAGCAGACGGCCCGTGAGCTGGCGCGGGTGGCGGTGCCGAGGTTCGCGGACTTCACCACCGTCGACCTGCTGGAACCGGTCCTGCGCGGCGACGAGCCGACCGCCGGAGTCGACACGCGGCTGCGCCGGGTGGCCGCTGACGGTGTCCGGGACGACGCCCCCTTGCTGGGTCTGGCAGACCCGCCGGACCTGATCTCGCCCCCGCCTGAGTCCCGGGCGGCGCTCTCCGGACGGGTCAGGCTCGACACGGACCTGCGGGAGAGCACCGAGTGGGCGTCCGAGCACCCGGAGGCGGCATCGCGCGTCCTCGCGTACGGCATCCACTCCAGGATCAGGACACCGCTGCAGGCCAGAGGGGTGACGGTGGGCACGGTGGATTTCTGGCGCAGCCGACCCGATCCGTTCGGGCCCGACGATGTCGCCTTCGCCGAGGAACTGGCCGCCAAGGCGGCGGTCGCCATCGACAACGCGCGCCGGTACACCCGGGAGCGATCCACCGCGCTGGCCCTGCAGCGTCACCTGCTGCCGCGGCGTCTGCCCTACCAGACGGCCGTGGAGGTGGCCTCCCGCTACCTGCCCGCCAAGACGCGGACCGGGGTCGGCGGTGACTGGTACGACGTGATCCCGCTGTCGGGCAGCCGGGTCGCCCTGGTCGTCGGGGACGTCGTCGGACACGGTCTCCAGGCCTCCGCGGCCATGGGCCGGCTGCGCACCGCCGTGCGCACGCTGGCTGATGTCGACCTGCCGCCCGACGAACTGCTCACCCACCTCGACGACCTCATCCTGCATCTCTCCGAGGGCGAACCCGTGCCCGGCGGACACGGGGATGACGAAGGGGTGGACGACTTCTGGTTCTCCGCGGCGGACCTCGGCGCCACCTGCCTGTACGCGGTGTACGACCCGATCTCCCGCCGGTGCACGCTGGCCACGGCCGGGCACCCGATGCCCGCCGTCCTGGCTCCGGACGGCACGGTGCACGTCGTCTCCGGCCATGTCGGTCCCCCGCTGGGGATCGGCGGCCTCCCCTTCGAGGTCACAGATCTGGAACTGGACGCCGGGAGCGTGCTCGCCCTGTACACCGACGGCCTTGTCGAGGCGCGCCACCGGGACATCGACGTCGGGCTGGCCGAGCTGTGCCTCGCCCTGGCGCGGCCCGCGGACTCTCTGGAGGAAGCCTGTGACACCGTGATCGGATCCCTGCTCACCGACCGGGCGGCCGACGACGTGGCGCTGCTGCTGGCCCGCACCCGCGCGCTGCCGGCGGGCCATGTCGCGACGTGGCAGGTCCCGGCGGAGCCGGTCCAGGTGGAGCGCGCGCGCAAGCTGGTCGTCGAGCAGCTCGACGCCTGGGGGCTGACGGAGGCGACGTTCGTCATCGAGCTGGTGGTGAGCGAGCTGGTCACCAACGCCATCCGTTACGGGCAACCCCCGATCCAGCTCCGGCTCATCCGCGATCACACGCTGATCTGCGAGGTGTCCGACACCAGCAGCACCGCGCCGCATCTCCGGCGTGCCCGGGCCTTCGACGAGGGCGGGCGCGGGCTGCTCCTCGTCGCCCAGCTCACCCAGAGCTGGGGCACCCGGCAGACGACCACGGGCAAGACCATCTGGTGCGAGCAGGCGCTGCCCCCGCTGTGACAGCGCCAGGGGGGCCGGTCGGGGCGCCGAACAGGTGCGTTACATTTTGCTGTTCCTTGACCGCGATCATTCACGATCTCTCACGCTACGGAGCCGCCCACCCATGAGCGACATCGTCAACGGACTTGGCAGGGCCACCGCTTACGGCGGACTGGGACTGGTTCTGCTGGTCCTCGGCATCGTCCTGGTCGACGTGCTCACGCCCGGAAAGCTGGGCCGGCAGATCTGGGAGCAGCGCAACCGCAACGCCGCGATGGTGCTCAGCTCCGCGCTGCTCGGTATCGGTGGCATCGTGTTCACGTCCATCTGGACGACCTACGAGGACTTCGGCAAGGGACTGGTCTCCACCGCCGCGTTCGGGCTGCTGGGTCTGGTGATGATGGCCGTGGCGTTCCTGGTGGTGGACCTGATCACGCCGGGGCGCCTGGGCGCGGCGCTGGTCGAGCCGGAGCCGCACCCCGCGGTCTGGGTGACGGCGTCCTGCAATCTCGCTGTGTCGGCCATCCTGTCGGCGTCCATCGCCTGACGCGGACCTTCCCGACGAACGGGCCTGTCAGCCCCCTGCGGACGCGTCCGCAGGGGGCTGATCCCTACATGGCCGACTCCCCCGCCGGCCGCGCCAGCATGCCGACGGCCGCGGAGAACAGCCACGGCAGGCGTTGGGCGATGGGCACCAGCGCCGCGCGGGCCGGGAGCGGTCTCGTCGCGCTGAGGAGCGCGTGCGTCAGCCAGCGGTAGCGCCGGGTGAGCTGCCGCCACTCCCTCTCGTAGGCCGTCAGGTCGCCGGCGGTGACGGCCCGGACCGCGGCGGACGCCTGCGCGAGCGCCAGGGCGATGCCCTCGCCGGTCAGCGCGTCGACGTAGCCGGCGGCATCGCCCACGAGCAGCACCCGTCCGGCTGTGCGCACGCTCGCGGTCTGGCGGAACGGGCCCGCACCCCGTACCGGTCCGGCGGGGACGGCCGCCCCGGCCAGCCGCTCCCGCAGCTCGGGGAAGGCGGCGAGGTGGTCGTCGTAGGGGCGGCGGGCGGTGGTGAGGACCGCGACGCCCACGAGGTCGTCGGCCACCGGGGTCACATAGGCCTCAGCTTCGCGGGACCAGTACACCTCGACGTGGTCGCTCCAGGGGGCGAGCGGGTAGTGGCGCCGCAGCCCGTGCCGCGGACGGGCCCGGCACGGCCGGTTCAGCCCGAGGGCGCGGCGGATCGGCGAGTGCAGGCCGTCGGCCGCGACGAGGTGGTGGGCGCGGGTGCCGTCGACCGTCACCCCGTCCTGGTCCTGCTCGATGTGACGCGCGGTGCGCTGGTCGACGCGTACGCCCGCTGCCAGCACCGCCTCGCGCAGCAGCGCGTGCAGCGTCGTACGGCGCACTCCGCGCCCCGGGCCCGCTCGGAAGTCGGCGTCGACGCGGCGGGGACCTGCGACGTAGCGGATTCCTCGCAGGTCGTGCCCCGGCGGGTGCACGCCCAGTGCCGCCAGGGCGGCGACGGCGCCCGGCATCAGGCCCTCGCCGCACGCCTTGTCGACGATGCCGGCGCGCTGCTCCCAGACGGAGACGTCGAGCCCGGCCCGGGCCGCGTGCAGGGCCGTGGCCAGGCCCGCGGGTCCGCCGCCGACGACGAGCAGATCCATGGGTGCCTCCTCAGGCCAGCCGTGCCAGGGCGGCGTCCTCGGCGCGGATGCGGGTGGCGAGCAGGGACCCGTTCAGCGCGGTGAAGACGATCGCCGTGGCCCAGGCCGAGTGGACGAGGGGCAGCGCGAGCCCTTCGACGACGACGGCGACGTAGTTCGGGTGCGGGATCCATCGGTAGGGTCCGCCGGTCACTCGCGCGGCACCCGGCACGACGATCACCCGGGTGTTCCACTGCCGGCCCAGGGTGACGACGCACCACCAGCGCAGCCCCTGCGCGATCGCGACGAGGCCGAGCATGGCCCAGGCCAGGACCGGGACGACGTCCGGCCGGCGGATCCACACCTCCACGAGCGCGCCGGCGAGCAGGCCCGTGTGCAGCACCACCATGAACGGGTAGTGCCCCCGACCGGACTCCACGCCGCCCCGCGCGAGGCTCCACGCGGCGTTGCGGCGGGAGACGGCCAGCTCGGCCACCCGCTCCAGGCCCACGGCCAGCACCAGGATCGTGAACAGGGTCTCGCTGGTCACCGCCCACCACCCGGGGCGCGCAGGAGCACGAGTTCGGAGCAGAAGCCCGGGCCCATGGCGAGCATGAGTCCGTAGGAGCCGGGCGGGGGCGGCCGGTTGGCGAGTGTGTCCGCCAGGACATGCAGCACCGAGGAGGAGGACAGATTGCCGATCCGGCGCAGTGAGTCCCAGGTCACGCTCAACGCGTCCCGCTCGACGCCGAGGGCGTCCTGCAACGCCTCGAGGACCTTGGGGCCGCCGGGATGTGCCACGTACCAGTCGAGATCGCCGCAGGTCAGACCGTGATCGGTGAGGAAGCCGCGGACGTCGTCGCCGACGTGGCGGCGCACCAGGTCGGGGACCGCGGAGTCGAGCACGACTCTGAACCCGCCGGAGCCGATCTCCCAGCCCATCATGCGTTCCGAGTCGGGGTAGAGACGGCTGCGCGAGGCGAGCACTTCGGGAGCGGCGGGGTCGTCGGACTGTGCGAGGGGGTGCTCGCACCCGACGGCGACCACCGCCGCGGCGCCGTCCCCGAACAGGCCGCTGGCCACGAAGTTGGCGACCGAGGTGTCGTTGCGCTGGAGCGTGAGCGAGCACAACTCGACCGACATCAGCACCGCCACCGCGTCCGGGCGGCCGCGCAGCAGGTCGTGCAGGCGGGCGATGCCGGCCGCGCCGGCGACGCAGCCGAGGCCGACGAGGGGCAGGCGCACCACGTCGGGGCGCAGGCCGATCTCCGCCGCGACGCGGGCCTCGAGGGAGGGCACCGCCAAACCGGTCACCGTGCACGAGACGATGTAGTCGACGTCGGCCGGGGTGAGGTCGACGCTCTTGAGCGCGTCGACGACCGCGCGACCGCCGAGTTCGACGCCGGCCCGGATGAAGACGTCGTTCGACTGGCCGAAGTCCTCGATCCGGCCGTACTCCTCCAGCGGGAGCACGGTGTGCCGGGTCTCGACACCCACGTTGCGGTGGAACCGTTCGACGACGGCGCGATCGACCGTGTTCCCGACCAGCGTGGTGGTGACGGACTCGGTGATCTCCTCCTGCCGGTGGCAGTGCTCGGGCAGGGTGCCGCGGACGCTGAGGACGCGCATGGTCATGCTGGCTCCTGGGATCGGGCGGTGGGGGGCGACGAGCACCCGGTTGAAGCGGTCGAGTGGGGCTGCCGCGCCATCAGCCGGCCGTCAGCAGTACGACGTCGAGGAGGGCGATGGTCACCGCGGCGCGGAAAGGAGCGCGCCCGCGGGCGCACAGTGTGACCACCGCGAGGACGACCACGAGGGCCAGGGCCGGCCATGTCCACGCGGGAGGGGAACCGGCGGGACCGGCCACGGCGAGCACCGAGGCGGCGGTGAGCAGCACGGCGGCCAGGACGCGCGAGAGGTGTTCGCCGATCCGGTGCGGCAGGCCGCGGACGCCGGTGCGTTCGTCGTCGGCGAGGTCGGGCAGCACGTTGAGCAGATGTGCTCCGACGCCGAGTGCGGCGCCGGCGCCGGTCATCCACCCTGGCGCCCAGTCCGGGGCCGGGCCGGCGAGGGTGACGACCGAGGGCAACGTCCCGAAGCCGCACGCGTACGGCGCCCAGGACCACGGGGTCGCCTTGAGCCCGAGGTTGTAGGCGTGGCCCGCGCCGGTGGCGAGGACGACATTGACCAGCGCGCTGCGCCAGCCGCCGAACGCCGACAGCACGAGGGAGGCGACTGCGGCCACGGCCAGGGCCCGCGCCACCCAGCCGGCCGGGAGGGAGCCGACGGCCAGCGGCTTGTCGGTGCGGCCCACGGCGCGGTCGCGCGCGAGGTCGAGCAGGTCGTTGCCCCAGCCGATCGTGAGCTGGCCGGTGAACACCGCCGCCGTGACGGCGACGGCGTGGAACGGGTGCAGACCGCCGCGGAGCGCCAGCAGGCCCGTGATGACGGTGACGGCCAGAGCGGGCCCGCCGTGTGCGGCGGCGAGCAGCGCGAGCACACGCGGCGGTCTGTGGCGGGCCGGGGTCGTGTCGGCCGAGTTGGCCGCGTCGGCGGTCACCGGCATCGCCGCGCCGCGTCCGGCGCCTGACAGGTCGCGTCGTCGCATGCGTCGGGGCCGCCGGGCAGCCGCCGGACGCGGCCGACGAGGGCGTGCGTGTCCTCGGCCCGTGGGCGGCGTACGACGGAGCCGGTGTGTCCGGTCGGCCTGGTGAGCACGATGCGCATGGAGCATCGGTCCCACATTGCCCGGCCGCTCACACGAGGCGGTCAGGCATCCGGTGGAATCGGCATGCCTAGAGCGCTACGCGGCATCGTGGATGACGAGCTTGAACTCGGCGAGGGTGAGGAGACGGGAGGCGGCGTCGTTGTGCGTGACGCGGAGTGCGACCGGGGTGCCCGGGGCGACGAAGAAGCCGTGGTTCTTGACGTAGTACTGGCCTCCGGGCGTCGGCGTGCGGTGCTCGGTCGCCGTGGTGTCGTTGGGGTTGGGCGTCAGGCCCAGCGGGTCACGGACGTACTGGTCGCGCAGTTCGGTGTAGCCGCCCGTGCCGCCGGCGGACTCCCACTGGATCAACGCGTGCAGATGGCCCCAGCCGGCCTTGGACGGCCAGATCAGACCGCTGCGGTCGTCTGTCGCCCAGTTGCTCACCACGTAGCCGTCCGGCTGGACGGCCTGGTGCATCTCGAACGCGTCCGTCGACTCCGCCGCGCCGAAGGGGAACCGCACGATCTTGTACGCGGTTCCCGGCGCGATCAGCTGAGGGGTGTCGACCTTGAGCGAGCAGACCTGAACTCCGGGCACAACTCCACCTTCCGTAGGCATGGTTCAGCACTGCCCGCCGTCGGCCGACGGCATGCCCGCGCCGGTGCGGCCCGCTGTGCGCCACGCGCTCTCCCCCCACCGGGGTCACTCCTCGTCGCGCAGCCGGGCCGCCAGGGATGTCAGCGGCTCGGTCTCCTCGGTGTGGCCCAGGGCGGTCAGGCGGGAGACCGCCGCGTCGAGGCGGGTGAGGGCGGGGGCGGGGCGTTCCAGGTAGATGCCCTCCACGGCACCCGCGAGGCGGACGCACTCGGCCCACTCCTCGGCCCGGTCCTCATCCGGTCCCGGATCGCCGAGCAGGGCCAGGGCCTTGTCCAGGGCGGTCAGTGCGTCCTCGTACTCGCCTGCGTAGGCGTTGACCCGCCCGTATTCGTAGGCCAGGGCGGTGTCCAGGGAGCGGCCGCGTGCCTCGAACTCGGCGGCGCGGGCCTCGTCGGCGATCCGGCCCGCGTCGGCGAGCAGGGCGAGGGCGTCGGGCAGACCGTCGGCGCCCTGGTGCTGGGCCTGGAGGCGGGCGAGTTCACGCAGGCAGTTGCTGAGCTGCTCGTAGCGCGGGGCCCGGGCGTGGGCGGCGCGTGCCTGGTCCGCGGCTTCGCGGGCCCGGCCGAACTCGCCGGACTCACCGAGGAGTACGGCGGTCTCGGCGGCGATCATGGCGTGGCTCCCCGGGTCGTCGTCCCAGCCGGCCGACTCGGCCGCGAGGGCGACGAACTCCGCCGTGGCGGCCTTGAGGTCCTCCCCCGCGTGCAGCGCGCGGGCGCGGGTCAGGCGCAGCTGGGCGAGGAGCCGGTCGTCCAGTTCTCCGGCGGCGGCGTCGGGTTCGGCCAGCAGGGAGTCGAGCAGGGCGATGCAGTCCTCGACACGGCCCAGGTCGAGGCTGAGCCGGGCGGCGTTGCTGTAGGCGCAGAACGCGTCCGTGCGGCTGCCGCGGCGGAGGTCCAGCTCCGCGGAGCGCGTCAGGTGCCGCAGTGCCTCGTCGGGGCGGCCCAGGTGCATGCAGGCCTCGGCCAGGTCGCCGTGGAGGCGGGTGGTGTCGACCGTGTCGGCCGGCCAGTCGGCGGCCCGGCGCAGGCCTTCGGTCAGGTCGGCGTGTGCGGCCTGGGCGTCCTGGAGGCCGAGCTGGAGCCGGCCGCGCAGTCCGAGCGTGCGGGGCAGGTGCCAGGCAGGGCCCTGCGCCTTCAGCCGGTCGAGGAGGGCGTCGATCTCGGTGACCGCGGCGGGCAGGTCGCCGGAGATGGCGTATGTGCTGGCCCGCAGCAGCAGAGCGCCGGAGATCTGGCCGGCGACGTCGTGCCGGGTGGCGAACGCGTGCAGCAGGTCCACCTCGGCGAAGACCGGCGCGATGTGCTCCTCGCTTCTCGAGGTCTGCAGGCGCAGGGCGAGCGCGGTGGCCCGCAGCCGGAGCAGGCGGGCCTCCAGGTACGGGGTGAGCCCGGGCGTCTCCTCGTGCAGGCGGACCAGGGAGGCGTGGGCGGCGGTCAGCGTGGCGGCCTTCGCCGAGGCCTCGTCGGCGTCCTCCGCGGGGAGCTCGGCCGTGGCGAGCAGGGCACAGGCGCGGGCGAGTGCCGCGTGACCCGGCACTCCTGCGTCGTCGTACAGGGCCGCGGCCTCTTCGTGGAGGGCGGCCGAGTCGGCGAACTCGTCCTTCTCCCCCGCCCGGTTGGCCTCTTCGGCCAGCAGGTCCGCGCGCAGCTGTACGAGCGGGCCCACGGCCGGGTCGTCGGGGTGGGTGTAGTCACGAGCGGCGACGAGCGTGCGCAGCCGCGCCCAGCAGGCGTGTGCGTCCGGGTGTCCCTGCTCGTCCAGGGTCCGCGCCCGGAGGATGAGTTCGGGCAGCGGCTCGGGGACGGCGGCCGCTGTGCGGGCGGCGGTCGCGGCCACCGGGGCGGCCGGGGCCACGTCGTCGAGGCTGCGGGGGCGCAGGGTCAGTTCCAGCGACTCCAGGAGCGGGGCGCGGTCGAGGCGGGCCCTGCGGCGGTCGGTGTGGGCCGTGGTTCCGTTGCGGGTGTCGAAGCGGGCGGCGAGGTCGTCGGCGCGGCCCCGCACCTCGGCGCGCAGGCCGGCCACCGTCCAGGTGCGGCCCGCGTAGCCGGGGGCGGGCAGTTCGCCGTGGCCGAGGAGCTCGACCCGCTGGAGGAGGACCTCCACGCCGGTGAGGAAGCCGAGCAGGTCCAGCGGCGAGTCCACCTCGTCGAACAGGCTCCGGTTCTCGGCGAGCAGCTCGAGGCCGCGTGCCTCGTTGCCGGTCAGCGCGCAGAACTCCAGGTGTCTGCCGACCTCCTGGGCCATCGAGGGGTTGCGGCGGCAGCCGCGGTAACCGGCGAGGTGCAGTTCGCGGGCCCGGTCGGTACGGCCGGTGCGCAGCAGGGGCAGCAGCGCGTACGAGACGGAGCGGGCCGGTTCCTCCTGGCAGGATTCCTTCCCGGCCAGGACGGGTTCCCAGGCGCGCAGCGCCCGCTCGTCGTCGCCGGCCGTGAGGTGGTACAGGGCGCGCTCGCAGGTTTCGCAGGCCTCGCAGTCACTCAGCCTGGTGCGGGTGCGGCTCGCCCACAGCTCGTAGGCGAGGGTGGTGTCCTCACCGACGTGGACGGCGAGCTGGTACGCCTGTCCGTAGTAGGGCTGGAGGCCGAGGCCGGCCTTCTCGTACCGGTCGCGCATCTCCTGCTGCCACTGGCGCAGGCTGGCCAGGGGTATCTCGGGCAGCGCGCGCAGGGCGTTGGCCACCCACTTGAACCGCCAGAACAGCATGTGGCGCAGGCGCTCGTCGAAGACGTCGGGCTGCTCGTCGAAGAGGGTGAGCAGGCGGGCGAAGACGACGGGCGACTTCCGGGGCTCGGAGCCGTAGGTGTACGCCTCCTGCAGTTCGAGGAGCGCGTGGACGAGCGGGACGGGCTCGGCGAACTGCTCGGCGGCGTCAACGAGTTCCTCGGCCGTGACGGTGCGGGTCCGGCCGTAGGGGCGCCGGTCGTTCTCCTGGAGCGCCTGGTACAGCTCGTCCGTGTTCTGGGGATGGGGTGCGGTCGGCATCGTCAGCTGTCCTTGCGGAGGGCGTGGGCGAGGAGGTCGAGGAAGGAGCGGTTGATGAGGCTCGATTCGGCGGGCCTGAGCGGGCGCCGGGACAGCATCGCGGCCTGCCCGTAGAGGGCTTCGGCGCTGGTGCGGGCCAGCTCGGGTTCGTCGATGGTGACGGCGGTGCGGACCAGCGGGTTGAGCTGGTTGAGGATCAGCTGGGCCCGCGGGGCCTCCTGGCGCAGGGCGCCGAGGATGTCGCCCCACAGGCCGCCCTCCTGCTCGCGGGCGAGCTGGGAGCGGGTGCGTTCGTGCCGTGCCTCGCGGCTGTCGACGAGGAGGGCGGGTGCGGAGGCGGGCTGGAAGGTGCGCAGCGCCACGTCGCAGTCGAAGACGGCGAGGGCGTCGCGGGCCTGGGCGAGGTAGGCCGCGGCGGCCAGCTCCGTCTCCCGGTCGACGGGGTCGAGGTGGGCGGTGAGGGTCGCCGGGTCGAGGTCGGCGACGGCGGCCTCGGGCCTGATCTCGGGGAGCCGGTGGACCAGTTCGCGGTCGTAGGTGTAGCCACCGTTGACGACGCCGAGGCCGGCGGCCGAGGCGATCGCGGCGACCTGCCGGAACTCCTCCACGCTCGATGTCACGAGCACGGTGCGGTGGGTGCGGGCGAACTCGTCGAGGGTGGTGTGCCCGTCCGTGGTCTCGAACGGCAGCCAGGGCAGCAGCATCCGCAGGATCTCGTCGTCGTGCACGGCGAGCGACTTCACGGCCAGGTGGTGGGCCTGGAGGAAGCGGTGGAGCAGGTCCGGGTCGCTGGCGGCGGCCCGGGCGATCCAGGCGCGAAGCCGCTCGGCGAGGGCGTCGCGGACGGCGGCGAGGGTGTCGTCCTCGTACAGGGACTCGCGGGACGCGGTCGGGCGCAGGCTCTCGGCGTCGACGACGCAGCGGACGAAGAAGGCCCACTCGGGCAGGATCTCCTCGGCCTGTTCGGACAGCAGCATGCCCTTGACGTGCACGCGGTGGCCGTGGCGGCGTCCGGCCGGCACCGTCTCGGGCAGCACGCAGGCGATGCCCTTCAGACCTACGGCCGGCAGGTCCAGTTCGATGGTGTCCAGCGGGGTGAAGCCGAAGACCTCTTCGCCGTACGCGGCCAGTGCGCGGGAACGGGCGCCGGGGGTGGGGTACGTACGGGACCAGGGGGCGGGCTCGGGATTGACGGAGGCGCCCTCGCCGCCTGTGCCGTCGTCGAAGGTCACCGGGTGGCGCAGCAGGGAGCCGAAGTGCCGTGCCAGCGCGTGCACTTGCGCCGGGCGGGTCCACTCGGCCGCGTCGGCGCGCGGTGTCAGGGTGACGGTGGTGCCGGGGCGGGGGCGGGCGGAGGCGGGCAGGGTGCGGACGGTGTAGCTGCCGTCGCCGCGGCCGCGCCATTCCACGGCGGGTGCGTCGGGGGTGCGGGCGGAGCGGCTGAGGACGTGGATCTCGTCCGCGACCAGGAAGCAGGAGAGCAGGCCGATGCCGAACTGGCCGATGAAGTCGGCGCGTTGCTCGGCTATGCGCTCCGCGCGCTTGCTGCTGCGGCCGATGGTGGCGAGGAAGGTGTGCACGTCGGCTTCGGTGAGACCGACGCCGTCGTCCTCGACGCGTACCACCGAGCCGTCGGCGTACAGGCGGATGCCGAAGACGTCGGCGGGTGCGGGGGGTTCGAGGGCGTGCCGGGCGGTGAGGGCGTCCACCGCGTTCTGCATCAGTTCGCGCAGGTAGACGCGGGGGCTGGAGTAGAGGTGGTGGGAGAGGAGGTCGACGAGGCCGCGCAGATCCACCTGGAAGGTGCGGTCGGCGCCGGCCGGGTTCGCGGCGGTGTCGGGCAGAGTCATCGGCAGTCCGGAGTGAAAAGAGCGAGCGACGGGTTACGGGCGGGAGGGGCCGGGACGGCGTGCGCTCAGGCGCGGCGCTGGTGGCGGGCGAACTGCTTCTCGGGGTCCGCGAAGTAGGTCCAGGGCCACTTGGTGTAGGCGCCGTCCAGCGTCTGGAAGACGCGCCGGACCGTGTGGCGCTCACCGGCCAGCGAGAGGGCCATGGCGAACATGTTGAAGTCGTGCTGCCAGCCCGGGCGCCACACGTAGGCGGGGTGGAGGATGCTGTGGTCGGCCGCTTCCCGCAACTGCGCCTGGATCTCGGAGGTTTCGAGGTAGTCGCCGCGCTCCGACTCGACCCACTCCTCGATGTACGCCATGGCGATCACGCAGCCGAGGCGGTGACCCTCCGGGGCTCGGGAGGCGGCTTCCTGGGCGAACGCCAGGGCCTGCCCCGGCTTGCCGCCCCAGCGGGGCTGCAGCTGCGACAGCCGCTCGACGTGGGTCTCCAGGTCCAGCGGGTCGCGACGCAGGGCGGCTTCGAGCCGGGTCTCGTTGACGGCGGGGCCCAGCGACATGCCACGGCCGGAGGTGAGCAGGCGGCGCCACGGGGTGACCCAGTCCGGCCGCAACTCGGCGGCCTCGAGCAGCTGCTCCTCGGCGATCTCGAGCCGCTCGTGGAAGACCCGCCACTGCTCCTGTGTGACGTTCACGGCGCGCTCGGCTGTGCGTGCTTCCCAGCCCCAGCTGATGTGGCGGGTCCCGGATATCAGGAGGGCCGTCGCCCGGTGTTCCTTGTCCTCCTCGACGGCCCGGCCGATCCAGTCCTGCACCCCGTCCAGGTCGGCCAGTTCGCCGAGGACCAGGTGATCGCGGCCGAGGTCGAAGGGGGCCAGCGCCGCCTTGACCGCCTCCCAGTCACCGGCGTCGGCCGCCTCCACCAGTGCGAGCACGCGCGCGTCCCCGAGCGCGCGCAGCGTGTACATGCCGTTCTTCTGCCTGCGCGGGACGGGAAGGGCGTGCGGATCGGCCGCCGGTCTCTCCGCACCCCTCCCGAACAGCTTGCCGAACATGCCGCGCCCTCCCCTGGTCCCGCGTGATCGTCCGGAGCAGCATAGACCGCCCCACTGACACCGCTTCCACAGGGTTTTCACCGGTACTTCACGGGACCGGTGCACCGTACGGCGGGCCTATCGCGTCACGAGCCCCCGAGCGACGCCACGAGGAAGTCGTCGGCCCCACCGAACACGCTCATGACCTGGTGAAGACCTTGTCCTGGGTGTCGCCGGTGGAGCACAGCTTCTTCTCTTCGGCCGTCATCTTGCGGGACTTGACCACGACCGCGCTGTGTTTGCCGTCCGTGCCGTTCGGGGCCGGGCCGGTGATCACGTCGGGGACGAACCAGTAGTAGTGGTCCCACTTGGGGTCGTCGTAGTGGGTCTGCCAGGTGCCGGATATCCGCTGCATCACCTGGGCGCGGGAGATCCAGCCCACTTCTCCCGGCTTCACGTTCACGGTGAAGGAACTCGTCTCCGTGCGCGAGCTCTGCCATGTGTAGTTGTACGTCGCTGTGACACTGGCCGTGATGATGCCTTCGATGCCTCCGCCGACGGTGACCGAGCCTCCCACCGAGTGGGAGGAGCCGACGGTGTCGGCCCAGGACATCGACTGGGAGGCGGGCGAGTCGGTGCAGTTGAAGAGCAGTTCGGATACCTGACGCGGCTCACCGAGGTACGCCTGGCCGAGCTGCGGGGAGTTGAAGGAGCACTTGCCCTCTCCGGAAGCGCAGTCGGCCATGATCTGCTCCTCGGTGGGCTGTTCCTCGGCCGCGGCGGGCACGGCTGTCGCGATCACCCCGAGGGCCGTCGCCGTCAACGCCAGCGTGCGTCCGCCGTATCGCAGGGTGTGATTCATCGTCATTTCGTTGGTGCCTCTCACCATCGCATGGGGGACAGTGACCACACCCTCCTGATACGGGAGGGCCTGAAGTCACCGCGTGGTGCCAATGAGGCTCACGTAAACGGCAGTTCATCTACACCAAGGAACAGTAAAGTTGTAATTGATTTCCAGAAATAGTGAACAGTCAACTTCGCTGTTGATGCGGCCACCTGCACCGCGAGTAGATCGCGGTGCAGGTGGCCGTGGAGCCATGACGGACCATCAGGTCAATTGAACGGGTCGAGGGTGAGATAGGCCTGGCGTGGGCTGCCGTCGTGTACGAGTGACTCGTGGTGTCCCACGTCGTCGAAGGCGAATGCGTAGGCCTTGCCATCGACCGTCTGCGCGTGGATCTTGCGGGCGTAGTGGTTGGTGACGTTGTCCTTGTAGAAGGCGTCGGCGCCGGAGTCCGGCTGGTTGGGGTTGACCAGCAGCGTGGAGCGGTTGAAGCCGGCGCACAGGGTGCGTGAGATCGGGCCGCGGATCAGGTCGTTCGGCGCGTCCAGCTTCCTGTGGCAGCCGAAGATCGAAGCGGCGTCCGGCTTTTCGAAGCGGGTGACGGTGGCGCCGGCGCCGTTGGTGAAGTTCATGACTCCGCCGGAGACCCGCCCGTAGTACTTGGTGCCGGGCTGGTCGGCGAACGGCGTGACCGTCAGGGTCGAGGTGGAGTACTTCTGCCAGACGCGGTTGATGTAGTCGTCCATGACGGTGGTCGGCAGTGCGCCGGTCTCCAGTCCGTACAGCGGCGACAGGGCGCGCAGCACGGTGCCGTCGGAGCGGGTCTGGATCAGGTTGGCCCAGCCTCCGGGCTGTCCCCTGAGGGCGTTGAAGAAGCCGTTGTATCCGCCGGGCTTGAGCCGGCCGGTGCTCGCGGTGCTTCCGTCGGCTCGCTGCACTCCCACCGCGTAGGGCGCGGAGAACATGTCGACCTGTGTGCTGTTGATCCACAGGCCCGAGTCGTTGAGCGTGTACTCCGACCAGTTGAACAGGATGTTCCGGTTGGGGTCGGCAGGGTTCTGCACGGCGGGCTGGACCAGGCCGCCGGTGGTCAGCTTGAACACCAGTTTCTGGCCGTAGGAGAAGTACACGCGGCCGGAGAACTTCGGCATGCGGATCGTCGTCGACTGGCCCGCGGCCGGGCCCGGGATCGATGCGTCGGGGGCGGGAGTCGGCGGGTTTCCGCCCCCCGGCCAGGGGTGGAAGGTGCCGCTCGCGTCGGCCCAGCCCTGCCGTCCGGTCGACAGTTCCGTGCCGAGGTTGTAGATGTACACCTGCTCGCCACGGGCCGAGTTGTTGGTGATCTTCAGGGGGATCGTCGCCGGGACGGCGGCACGGGCCGGGGCGGCGACGCCGGTTGCGAGCAATGAGCCGCTCAGGACCGTCGCGAGGGACAGTCCGACGGCCGTGGCCCGGCGCCTTAGGGTCCGTAACATGCTCTTTCTCCGTTCGACAGGGGCCGATGCGGGAAGGTTTGAGAGCGCTCTCAGAGCGTGGCGTGTTGGTACGGACCTGTCAATGAGTCTGGACGCGGGGTCTGGTTCCCGCGCGTGGTCGGCGGGCTTGTCCGTGACGCCGCCCGCGAGGTGCGCCGGATCGGGGCGCACCTCGGGGCGGTCACACGGACCGGGGTCAGGCTCCGAGCACCCTGCCGGTCTCGTCGCGCAGGAGGGCGACGTAGTCACGGGTCCAGCCCTCGATCGTGGTGCGGTCCCAGAGGTCGGCCGAGTACTCGACGAAGCCCTGGAGCTGGTCCCCGGCCGGGACGAGGCCGAAGGTGAGTTCCGTGCGGGACGCGGCGGGGGCGAGGTCCTCGATGGCCGTGGTCAGGCCGGGCAGCTCGATCTCGGCGTCCAGGGAGCTCTGGTACGCGAAGCCGACGTCCAGCCGGTCCGGCACGGCCACGCCCGTGCGCTCCCGCAGCGCGGGGGCGATCAGGCGTACCGGCATGGCCCGGTCCATGCACTCCACCGCCGTGCGGGCGATACGGTCCGTGAGGCCGGCGAAGGAACCGGCGGCTCCGTCGCGCACGGGCAGCGCGAAGCCGGTGATCGTGCAGGCCAGCAGGGATTCGAACGCGCGGCGTTCACGGTTGGCGTAGGAGATGTTGAACACGACGTCGGTCTGCCCCGACTTCCGCGCGAGCAGCCGGCCCAGGGCCGCCGCCGTGACCACGAAGGGCGTCGTGCCCCGCTGTCGTGCCAGGCGTTCGACGGAGGCCCGCACCTCGGCCGGCACGGTGAACATCACGGCACCGCCCCGGCCGCTCGCCTTCTCGGGCCGCGGGCGGTCCAGGGGCAGGTCGACGTTGAACGGCACTCCGTCGAGTTCGCGCAGCCAGAACCGCAGCTTGCGTTCGTCGGCGGCCTTGTCCGCCTGGCCCTGCTGCCAGTGGGCGTACTCCACGGGCTGGCACCGCACGGGAGGCAGGGTATGGGGTTCGCCCCGCACGGCGGCGCCGTAGAGCGCGGCCAGTTCCTTCAGCAGCAGGCTGACGGACCAGCCGTCGCAGGCGGAGTGGTGCAGGACGAGGAGCAGGACCCAGGTGCTCCCGCCGGTGCGCAGGAGGCGCACGGCCATCGGCGCGTCGTGGGCGGGGTCGATCGGTGTTTCGGTGGCCTCCGTGGCGGCCTTGTCCAGGGCTGTCTGCCGTTCCCCGGCGGGCCGTGCGGTGAGGTCCTCGATCGGCAGCTCCACCGCACCGGGCCGGAGCACCTGCTGCTCCCAGCCGTCCCCGCTGGGGACCAGACGGGTCCGTAGTCCCTCGTGCCGCTCGACGAGGCCGGTCAGGGCCGTGCGCAGGGCCGCCACGTCCAGGTCTCCGGAGAGGGTGATCCGCAGGGCGACGTTGAAGACCTGGGGCAGGAGGTGTTCGGCGTGCACCGCGGCGAAACGGGACTGCTGAGCGGTGGCGGGTGCCCGGCGTTCCACCGAGCCGGGTCCTTCGTCCGACTCGGCTCCCGGGCCCGACGGCATCTCGCCCCCTGCCGGGGTCAGTTGGGCCGTCATGGCCCGCAGTGTCGGCTCCTGGTAGAAGCTCAGCATCGGGTACTCGGTGCCGAACTCCTCCCGGACCTGGTTGACCAGCCGCATCGCGGTGATCGAGTGGCCGCCCAGGTCGAAGAACGAGGCGTCGGCCGCGATGCCGTCAGCGTCGATGCCGAACTCGTCCGCCCACAGCTGCCGTACGCGCCGCTCGACGTCCGTGCGGTGACCGGCCTCGGGGGCATCGCCGACGGTGATGCCCGGCCTGGGGGCCGGGGCCGTGGTGACGAGGTCGGGCGTCGGCAGCGCGGATCGGTCCAGCTTGCCGTTGCCCGTCATGGGAAGGGCCGGCAGGACCCGCCAGGCACGCGGGACCAGGTACTCCGGCAGCCGGGCCGCCAGTTCCTCGGCCACGAGGTCGGCGAACGCCTGCCGGTCGTCGGCTTCCGTGCCGATCGGGTCGGCGGGGACGGCGTAGGCCGCGAGGTAGGCCTCGCCTCGGTCGTTGCGGCGGGCCAGCACGGCCGCCTCGCGCACCCCGTCCAGGGCGTTGAGCACGCGGGAGACCTCTTCCGGCTCGACCCGGAAGCCCCGGATCTTCACCTGGTCGTCGGCCCTGCCGCAGAACTCCAGCGTCCCGTCACCCCTCCAGCGGACCAGGTCGCCGGTGCGGTACCGGCGGGCGCCCGGGCCGCCGTGCGGATCCGGCAGGAAGCGCTCCGCCGTGAGTTCGGGGCGGTGCAGATAGCCGAGGGCCACGCCGGGGCCGCCGACGTACAACTCCCCCACCGTGCCGACGGGCACCGGCATGCCGGACGCGTCGAGCACGCTCAGCGTCACGTTGTCGACCGGGCGCCCGAGCGCGATCGCGGCGGCGGGGTCCTCGCCCCGCGGGGGCACGGTGTGCGTGGTGCACAGCACAGTGACCTCGGTGGGCCCGTACACGTTCACCGTCTCGTACGGCGCCTCGGGCCGCGGCCGGGTGCGCAGCACGTCGCCGCCGAGCAGCAGGTGACGCAGCGGCGGCTGGTCGGCCGGGGGCAGGCGAAGCACTTGCTCGCCGAGGGCGGTGGGCAGGATCGAGAAGGTGATGCCCTGC
Source organism: Streptomyces purpurascens (assembly GCF_045040895.1). Taxonomy (NCBI): domain Bacteria; kingdom Bacillati; phylum Actinomycetota; class Actinomycetes; order Kitasatosporales; family Streptomycetaceae; genus Streptomyces; species Streptomyces purpurascens. The sequence continues at coordinate 131,376 of NZ_CP108341.1, forward strand.
TCGGCGTACCACCGGGCCAGGGACCGCGGATCCCTGCGCAGTTCCTCGTCGGCGATGACGACCGACGCTCCCGCGGTCAGCGCCGGCCAGATCTCCAGGAGCGAGGCGTCGAAGCTCTGGCTGCACACGACCGCGCTGCGATCGGCCCGGGTGAGGGCGAAGCGCCGGTGCTGCCATTCGCACAGGTCGACGACGCCGCGGTGTGCCACCTCGACGCCCTTGGGCGTGCCGGTGCTGCCCGAGGTGTAGAGGACGCAGCACGGGGACCGGTCGTCGGGGGTGGACGCGACGTCTTGCCTGCGCGGTGCGGTCGCGTCCGGCGAAACGACGGTCACATGCCCGGGCAGCTTCAGGGCTGCCGCCTCTTCGCGCGTCGACACCAGCGTCCGGGCCCCGCACTCGGCGATGACCTGCTCGGCGCGCGCCCGGCCGAGGGAGGGGTCGAGCGGGACGTAGGCGCGGCCCGTCTTCAGCACGGCGAGCATGGCGACGACGAGGTCGGCGGAGCGCGGCAGCCACAGGGCCACCGTCCCCGCCTCGTCGCCGCCCGTCGTGTGCCGCGCGTGCAGGGCGGAGGCCAGTTGCTCGGCCCGGTCGTCCAGTTCGCGGTAGGTCAGTCGGGAGGTTCCGCTGAGCACCGCCGTGCTGTTCGGCTGCGCGGCCGCCTGCCGGGCGAAGAGGGCGTGGACGGTGGTGTCCGCCGACGGGCGGGAAGGGCCGTGCTGCCAGGACCGCGGCACGCGGTCGCCCTCGGCCGCAGTGCCGACGGCAGGGGCGGCGAGCCGTGACAGGGGTGCCTCGGGGGTCTCGACCGCTGCCGTGAGCAGGTCCTGGAAGGTGGCGAAGAACCGGTCGACGGTGTGCTGGTCGAACAGGTCGGTGTTGTACTCCAGATGGCAGCGGATGCCGTGCGGCTGGTCGGTGAAGTAGACGGTGAGGTCCGTGAGGGACTTGTCCGGGCCGGCGTCCAGGGGGGTGGCCTCGATGCCGGGCAGGTCGAAGCGGAACGGTTCGGCTCGCTGGAACTCGGCGAAGGCCTGGAACACCGGGGTCCGGTCGACCGCCCTGGTCGGGGCGAGCTCGCGCACCACCGTCTCGAAGGGCACCCGCGCGTGGTCGTATGCGTCGAGGGCGACCGTGCGCACGCGCTCCAGCAGCGCGGAGAACGCGGGGTCTCCGGACAGGTCGAGGCGCAGCGCGAGGGTGTTCACGAAGAAGCCGAGCAGATCCTCGGCCCGCTCGGGACGGTCCGAGATCGGGGTGCCGACGACGATGTCCGTCTGTCCGGTGATCCGGTGCAGCATCGTCGCGTATCCGGCGAGCAGGGTCATGAACAGGGTGCTGCGACGCGTGCGGCTCAACTCGCGCAGGCGACGGGAGAGTTCCGGGTCGAGGGTGTGGAAGACCGCCCGGCCGTGGGAGGTCATCGTCGAGGGGCGCGGCCGGTCGGTCGGCAGCGCCAGGACGGGCAGCTCACCGCCGAGGGTGCGGCGCCAGTAGGCCAGGTCCTCCTCGGCCTCGGGGCTGTTGGCGGACGCCGCCAGTTCCCGGGCGTGGTCGGCGTAGCTCCAGGTGAGGGCGGGGAGGTCGGGGGTGGTGGAGTCGCGTTCGGCCCGGTAGAGGGCGGACAGGTCGCGGGCGAGGACGGTGGCGGAGGCCGCGTCGACCACGATGTGGTGCAGGGACAACACGAGGACGTGCTCCGCCTCGGCGAGCCTGACCAGCCGGGTGACGAACAGCGGGCCGTCCGCCAGGTCGAAGCGGCGTGCGCTCTCGGCCGCGAGGACGTCCTGGAGCGCGCCGTCCACGATCTCGAAGTCGGGCTCAGCGGACGCCCGCACGACCTGCCGGGGCTCCCCTCCGGCTTCGAGGAAGACGGTACGCAGCCCCTCGTGACGGGCGACGAGTCCGCGCAGTGCCGCGTGCAATGCGGGTACGTCGAGTGGGCCGTCGAGGCGGATGGCCTTGACCTCGTTGTAGGCGGTACGTCCCGGAAGGAGCCGCTCCAGGAACCAGATCCGTTCCTGGCCGGGCGACAACGGCGCGTCACAGGGAACGGAGGGAGCCGGTTCCCGGTAGCGGCGCCGCAGGGCGTCCAGGCGGGGCAGACCCCCGCGCAGCGCGTCCTCCGCGACGCCGAAGTCGACGAGGGCGACGATCTCGTCGGCGCCGGCCGCGGTCACCGCGTCCACCACCGGCCGCACGCTGTCCACCGTGCCGATCAGGGCGCGCTGGTCGCAGTAGCGGCCGTAGGCGCGGCGGAACACGGTATCCAGGTCGTCCTCGCTCAGGTCGGCCAGGTCGATGCTGTGCCCGAGGCTGTTGGTGACGCCGCTGAACACGGACAGGGACGCGCGCATATAGCGGGACAGCGGTTCGTACGCCTCGGTCCGCGCGGTGTCGTGGTCCTCCGCGAGGTAGGTGTGCAGCAGGACGGCCACGCGCCCGGCGTCCGGGTCCAGGCCGTGTGCGGCCCGGGTGCGCCGGTAGAGGGCGATGTTGTCCCGGAGCTGTTCGACGGTCTGGGTCATCAGGTTGGTGACGATGCCCAGGTCGTGGCGGGCGGCGAGTTCGTACGAGGCGGGGTTGCCGACCACCGCGGTGTACAGGGGCGGGGCGTCCTGCACCGGCCGGGGGAAGAGCCGCACCTCGGCCTCGCCGTCCCCGCTGGTACGGCGCACGGTGTCGCCGCGCCAGAACTTCCTTACCTCTCCCAGCTGTTCGTACATCAGCTCCTTGTGCCGGCCGAAGCGGTCGGGGAAGAAGACGAAGTCGTTGGCGCTCCAGCCGCTGGCGACACCGATGCCGACGCGGCCTCCGGAGAGGTTGTCGACCATCGACCACTCCTCGGCGACCCGGATGGGGTCGTGGAGGGGCAGGACGACGGAGCCCGCGTTGAGCCGGATGCGTTCGGTCTCGCGGGACAGCGCCGCGGCGAGCACCGCCGGGTTGGGGAAGAGACCGCCGAAGGAGTGGAAGTGCCGTTCGGGCATCCACAGCGAGTGAAAGCCCTGCCGGTCGGCGAACCGGGCGACGTCCATGAGGAGTTCGTACTGGCCCTGGCGGGGTGCCGAGGTGTCCTGTGGGTAGTCGCCGAAGAAGTAGACGCTGAAGTCGGGCGTGCGCGGGACGACTTCCTTCGCGGGTGGCGTGCGAGGCGCGGCGACTGCCGCGGTGTTCCAGGCCATGGAGGCCACGGGGGCGGCTGTCGGTGCGGGAGTGGCCGGTGCCGGTTCCGGCGGTGCTGTCTTCGGCGGTGCTGTGTTCGGCGCCACGGGCCGCGTCCCCGGGAAGAAGCCCGCCGATCGCAGTTCGCGCAAGGATTCCCGTACGGCGTCGGCGATGAACTCGATGTCGCCGTCCGAGTGGGCGGTGGACAGGAAGAAGTTGCGCCACTCCCAGACATGCACGCCGCGCAGCATCAGGTGGTGGTAGAGCAGTTCCATGTCGGCGCGGTGCTCGAAGCGGAACTGGGAGCCGAAGTGGCTCATCCGCAGCGGGTATTCCTCGGCCTCGAAGAAACCGTTCAGCGTCGCGGCCAGGTCGGCGGTCCGCGCGTTGAGGCGCTCCTGGAGGTGCGGGCTGTGCTCCTTGAGGTGGGTCAGTACGGCGCGGGCGGCGACCATCGACACCGGGTGCTGGATGTACGTACCGCCGAAGAAGGTGGTGTCGGCGGGCGGGTAACTGTCGTCACCGTAGGACCAGTGGCCGCCGTCGACGCCGTCCATGATGTCGGCGCGGCCCGCGATGGCGCCGATGGGGAAGCCGCCGCCCAGGAGCTTTCCGTATGTGGCGAGGTCCGGGGTCACGCCGTACAGCTCCTGCGCGCCGCGTGGGGCGGGGCGGAAGCCGGTCAGCATCTCGTCGAAGAGGAGCACGATGCCGTGGCGGCGGGTCAGCTCCCGCAGCCTGCGCACGAACTCGACCGGCTGGAGTTCGGGGTGCCTGCTCTGCACCGGCTCCACGACGACCGCGGCGATGTCGCCGGCGTTCCGGGCGATCGTCTCCAGGGCCGCGTCGCTGCCGTAGTCGAGGACCAGCAGATCGGAGACGGCGGCCTGCGGGATGCCCCGGGAGACGGGCACGGTGATCTGGTCGGCGCCGCTGTTCGAGGAGCGGCCCAGGACGTTGTCGGCGTGGCCGTGGTACGCGCCCAGGAACGAGACGATCTTGTCGCGGCCGGTGGCGGCTCGGGCGAGGCGAATGGCCGCCGAGTTCGCCTCCGTACCGGAGTTCGCGAAGGCCACCCGCTCCAGCCCGGTGAGGTCGGCGAGGAGTTCCGCGGCCTCGCCGGTCTCGATGGTGCGGGGGCCGAGCTGGATGCCCCGGGACAGGTGCTCGCGCACGGCCTCGGTGACGAAGTCGGGCTCGTGGCCGAAGAGCAGGACGCCGAAGCCCATGGTGATGTCGACGTACTCGTTGCCGTCGACGTCCTCGAGCCGTGCCCCGCTCGCCCGGCGGCCGGCGATGGGGTACAGCATCTCCTTCGTGCCGCTGCGGAAGCCGACGACGGCGCGGCTGTCGGCCAGGACACGGCGGTAGCGCTGGGCGATCCGCTTGGAGGTCGGCGTTCTGGCGGTGTAGCGGCGTACGAGGTCGGTCAGGTGCTCCTGCTGGGTGTGCGGCGAGACGTCCTGGACCATGCCGGAGGACTTCGCGACCGTCACACGGGGGCCGTGGACCCGCGGCGGCCGCGGGGCCGGAGCGGCGGTCGCGCCCATCTGCTCGGCGATGCGCTGTGACAGTTCGGTCATCGCCGCCAGGTCCTGGTCCAGCGCCGCGGAGATGCCTTTCAGCCCGGTCACTTGGCCACCTTGCCGTTGAGCCGCTCCGTCACCGAGGCGGTCTGGAGGGCGAGCAGCTGGGAGAGCTGGGACATCATCTGCAGCTGTATCTGCGACATCTGCTGGATCTTGTGGGCGAGGTCCTCCAGCTCCTCGCGGGTCGCGTACTCGGGAGCGGAGGCCGTGCCGGCGGGGGCGGGGGCGGGATCCGGAGTCGGTGCGAGTGCGACGGGCTCTGGAGCCGGTACCGGTGCGACGGGATCCGGAGTGGGTGCCGGTGCCGGGGCCACAGGCTGTGCCGGCTCGGCCCTCTGGACCGGGGCTTCGGTCGGCGCTGTCCCGGTCGCGTCCGGCATGTGGGCGACGATGAACTCCGCCAGCCGACGCGGCGTGCCCGTCTCCTCGAGCAGCTGTCTCATCGTCACCTTGACGTGGTGCGCCTGCTCCAGCTCCCGCAGCACACTGATCATCTGCAGTGAGTCGGCGCCGAGGTCGAAGAAGTTCGCGTCGCCGACGATCGCCGACGGATCCCCGCCGAGGTGCCGGGCGGTCGCCTCGACGATGCTCTGGAGTACCCGTGCGACCGCTGCTTCTTGCTGCACCACTTCGGTTCCCTTTCTCGCTGCTGTTCTCGTACTCGGGGGCGTCGACCGGTGCCCCATCCAGTGGTCCTTGTGCTGGAATCGGTATCCGGGCAGCGGGACGCGTCTGCCACCGCTGCCCGCCAGGAGCGCGTCCCAGCCGACGTCCGCTCCCGCGCAGTGCAGTCCCGCCGCCGCACCCCAGAGGACGCCGAGTCCGGTGCCGCGCCGCAGGGACGGCAGCGCCGGTACGTCGGGCAGCGCCCGGCGGGCCAGACCGCTGAGGGTGGTGTGCGGCCCCATCTCGAGCAGGACGCCGGGCGACTCGGTGCCGATGCCGCGCAACGCCTCGTCGTAGCGGACGGGCTCGCGGGTATGGCGTAGGAGGTAGTCGGTGTCGGGGATCCAGCCGGGCGGGCGGGTCGCACCGTCCAGGGAGCTGACGAACGGGATGCGCACCGGCCGGAAGTCCACGTCGTCGAGGACCTTTTCGAACTCCGCCAGCATCGGTTCCATCAAGGCCGTGTGGAAGGCGCGGGTCACCGGCAGCCGCTGCCCCGGTGTGCCGCGTTCGTCCAGCAGTGCGCACACCCGGTCGACGGCGGCGACGGGCCCGGCGAGCACCTGGGCCCGGTCTCCGTTGGTCACGGCCGGCTCCAGTCCGGGAACCTCGTCGGCCAGGGCGAGGGCGGCGGCCCGGTCGATCGGCGCCGCCACCATCGCGCCCGGTGCGCAGCGCTGCCACATCAACCGGCCCCGTTCGGTGGTGATGCGCAGACCGTCCTCCAGGGACAGCGCCCCGGCCGCGTACAGCGCGGCGTACTCCCCGACGCTGTGCCCGGTCACGGTGTGCGGTTCGACGCCGGCGTCGCGCCACAGCCGGACGAGGGCGCACTGCAGGGCGAACAGCGCGGGCTGCGCGGTGTCCGTGCCCCCGAGCGGCCCCTCCCCCGGTACGTCCGCCGGGTCCGGTGTGCGCAGTGCGTCGAGCAGGGAGTCGCCGGTGAGGTCGCGGTGGTGCCGCTCGCAGGTGTCGAGCACTTCGCGGACCGCGGGGTAACGCGCGTAGAGGGCGTCGGCCATTCCGGGGTACTGGCTGCCCTGCCCGGTGAACTGGAACGCCACGCGCGGGGTGCCCTCCCCGGATGCCGTCCCCGTGGTGACCGCCGCTGGGGCGGTTCCGGCGAGCCAGGCGTCGAGGGCCTCGGCCAGGGCTGCCGGGGTAGAGCCGCGGACCGCGAGACGGTGACGGTTGTGTGCGCGGCCGAGGGCGGCGGTGGTGACGAGGTCCGCCAGGTGCGGTGCGGGCGGCCGGCGCAACCGGTCGCGGAAGGCGCGGGCGTTGTCCGCGAGGGCCTCCCGGCTGCTCCCCGAGACCAGCAGCACATCCGGCGGCGCGGTGTGCCCGGTCCTGGGCGCCGGCTCGGGGGCCTGCTCCAGGATCAGATGGACGTTGGTGCCGCCCACGCCGAGTGAGGTGAGGCCCGCGCGGCGGGGGATGTCGCTTTTCGGCCAGGGCCGGGCGGACCGGGGGACGTAGAAGGGGCTGTGGTCGAAGTCGATGAGGGGGTTGGGTTCGCTGAAGTTCGCCATCGGCGGGATGACACCGTGGCGCAGGACCAGCAGGGTCTTGACGAGGCCGGCCAGTCCGGAGGCGGCGTCGAGGTGGCCGATGTTGGCCTTGGTCGAGCCCAGGGCGCAGTAGCCGTCTAGGTCGGTGTCCTCGCGGTAGGCGCTTGCGGCGCCGTCGAACTCGATCGGGTCGCCCTTGAGCGTGCCGGTGCCGTGGGTCTCCAGGTAGCCGATGGTGTCGGCGCCGACGCCGGCGCGTCGCAGGGCCTGGCGGACGGCCGCGCGCTGGCCCTGGGCGCTCGGGGCGGTGAAGGCCTTCTTGTCCGCGCCGTCGTTGCTGATGCCCCAGCCGCGGACGACGCCGTGGACGGTGTCACCGTCGGCGACCGCACGCTCCAGCCGCTTCAGGACCACGGCCAGGACGCCCGTGCCTCCCACGGTGCCGTCGGCGCCGGCGTCGAAGGCGCGCAGGCGTCCGGACCGGGACAGGATCGAGCCCTTGACGTAGCGGTAGCCCAGGACCTGCGGCACGTGGACGGCGGTGGCGCCGACGAGCGCGATGTCGCAGTCCCCCATGAGCAGCGACTGCGCGGCCGACTGCACTCCGACCAGCGAACTGGAGCAGCCTGTCTGAACGTTGACGGCGGGTCCGGTCAGGCCCAGCCGGTAGGCGACCCGGGTGGCGGTGAAGTCGGCGTAGTTGCCGACCGTGATCTGCATGCCCGAGGTCCAGTCGGGCACCGGCCCGCTGGGCAGGACGTTGTTGAGCAGGTAGTTCTGCATGGTGTACAGGTGGTAGCCGGTGCTGGCGTAGACGCCGACGCGGGTGCCGTCCCGTTCGTCCGGGTAACCGGCGTTCTCCAGGGCGTGCTGGGCGCATTCCAGGAACATGCGGTGCTGCGGGTCGGTGAGCTGGGCCTCGCGGGGGCTCATCGCGAAGTGCTGGGCGTCGAAGCCTGCGATGTCGTCGAGGAGCCCGGAGGCGCCGACGAAGTCCTCCGCCTCGTACTCCTCGGCAGGCACACCGGCGGCGGCGAGTTCCTCGTCGGTGAAGCGGGTGATGCAGTCCGTGCCGTCCCGGATGATCCGCCAGAAGTCCTCGGGCGTGTCGGCGCCGGGCAGCCGGAAGGCCATGCCGATGACGGCCATCCGCGGGTCGGGGTCGCTGGTGCTCATCAGCCGCGTCCCTCCGTCACCGTCGGCTGGTCACGGCCGGCCGGTTCCTCAGCGGGCGGTGCGGGTGCTGTCCTGTCCCGGCGCAGCAGCCACCCGAGCAGGATCATGCACAGGACGATCGCGAGGCCGTGGAAGGCACCCACCACCTGCAGCGGCGAGAAGGCCTCCAGGAGCGCGCCGCTGACGAGCATGCCGAGCCCGAACCCGAAGTTCTCCACCGAGGCGGTGAGTCCGAAGAGACGGCCGCGCTGCTCGTCGGGGGCGGTCTGCAGCCTCGACACGTAGACGATCTCGGTGAATCCGTCGGCGGCTCCGGCGACGAGCGCGGCGATGACGGCGGGCACGGTCGGCAGCCCGCTGAAGACCACGATGAACCCGGCCGACATCACAACGGCGCCGAGTGCGAACGCCCGCTCCCCCGGGGTCCGTCCGGACTTCTTGGTGACCCGGCCGATCACCTGCTGGGCGACGATGTTGCCGATGGCCCAGGTGGCCCAGAACTGGCTGATGAACGTGGCCGGGTGGTCGGGGTCCAGGCTGCTGGAGTAGATGGGGAGGGCGACGTTGTGGGACGAGGAGCCCAGCCCGTCGACCGCCCGGATGGCGACCATCGCCATGAGGATGGGTGCGGTGCCCAGCAGCATCCGGGCCGTCCAGCGCGCGGCACCGGAGTCCTTCGCGGAGCCGGCGCCCGCGGCGTCGGGGGCCGACCTGGTACGGACGGGCAGCAGGAAGAGCATGGTCGCGGAGACCAGGAAGGTCGCGGCGTCCAGCGCGAACGCCGCGGAGTAGCCGAGTTGCGCCACGACCACGCCCGATGAGGCGAAGCCGGCGATCATGGCGAGCGAACGTCCGGTCACGAGCAGCCCGTTGGCCCGGACGCGGTGTTCCGCGCCGACGATCTCGGGGATGCTGCTGCGCAGGGCCACCTGGGAGAGCGTCGAGCAGCCGCCCGTGACCACGGCCAGGACGTACAGCAGTCCGGGACGGATCCCGTCCGGCGCGAGCAGCAGCGACAGCAGGGCCACGGCCTGGCACAGGTCGGCGCCGACCATCAGGCGCTTGCGGTCGTAGGCCGAGACGAGCCGGCCGCTCACCCAGCCCGACACGACACTGGTAGCCAGGCGTACGGCCATGAAGAGGCCGGCGGCCAGCGCGCTTCCGGTGGCGTCGTAGACGAAGACGTTCAGCGCCACCATGTTCAGGTAACTGCCGTACGCCGAGATGCCGTTGCCCAGAACGAGCAGACGGAAGTACCTCATGCACCTTCCTCAGGTCTGCATCAAGGGGTGTGAAGGGTGTGAGACCGGGATCGCCTGGCCCGCCCGCTCAGTGGCGGTGCGGGATCCAGGCGGACGGAAGGGGCCGGTGAGGTCGCCCGTCGTATGGCGTGTTCATGCCCCGCTGCCGGCCCAGCACAGAAACCATTCCCCCCAATACGCCACCGGATGGCGGCCATTGAGTCGACACCCAAGCAGACCCGGACAGGCGTGTTCAAGACTCGGAAGTGGTCCAGACGACTTCCGGTCCGGATTTGGCGATTTCGAAGCGTTCAGCGTCTCAGGTCCGCGTTGTTCGCGGCCGTGATGACGCGATCGCGTTCGGTGCGGGTGAAGAGGTTTTCGGACAGCCAGCGGTCCGCGAGGGTGCGTACGGCGCGCACGAACGGGGCGGAGGTCGGGAAGGGGGCCTGTTGCCACAGGGCGTCGAGGAAGGTCTGGCCGTCGGGGCGGGCGTGGTTGGGGACGCCCGAGTCGGCCGTGCCGAACACGATGACGGGTTCGGAGCGCTTGAAGTAGGCGTGGTAGGGGGCGTCGTTGCCCAGGTGGAAGGGGGCGAGGGTGAGGTTGTGCGTGGTGAAGTGCAGGGGGCGGGAGGCGGGTTTGATCGCGTCGGCCAGATCGCCTCGGAGCGTGAAGTCCTTGTAGAAGGAGAAGGTGCGGAATTGCTGCTCCGGGCTCTGGGCCGTGAGGAGGAGCGGGCCGTAGAAGAGTGACTGGACGGTCGGGTCGTCCAGGGCTCGTTCGATGTGCAGGCGGTAGGGCGTCGAGAGGCGGATGCGGTCGCCTCGGCGCCAGTTCCTGTTCAGGGTGAGGTAGGTGCCGGGAACGGCCCGGCCCCCCTGCGGGGCTCCGTTGACCGTGACCGTGACGCCTGTCGTGGCCCAGGACGGGATGCGGAGCTTGACGGCGAGTCGGCCGCCGCCCTCGCGGAAGGTCAGCGTGCGTACGCCCTCGGCCGGGTAGTCGCCCGTCTGCTCGATGACGAGGCCGCGTTCCGGCCAGCGCAGGGTGGAGGCCAGATACAGGTTGACGTACAGGGTGTTGCCGTCGGCGGAGCGGAAGTAGACGGAGTCCTGGTACTTGGTGTGGTTCTCCATGCCGGTGCCGCCGCAGCAGGTGCCGGTGTTGCCGTATCCGCGTCGTACGCCCGGTCCCATGCCGACGAAGTAGGTGACTTCGGGGCTGTCGGTGCTGGGGGTGTCCCGGCGGGAGGCGAGGATGTGGTTGGTCAGACTCCGCTCGTAGTAGTCCATGTAGGCGGGGTCGGGCTCGTGGAAGAAGAGCTGCCGGCTCAGTTTGAGCATGTTGTACGTGGCGCAGGTCTCGGCGTTCTTGTCGTCGAGGGTCGCCGCTATGGCGCCGCGGGCGCGGAACATCTCGCCCTGGCCGGTGCCGCCCAGGGCGTAGGTGCGGGAGCCCTCGACCATGCCCCAGAAGTTGCGGGCAGCGGCGGCGTAGGTCTCGTCGCCCGTGTGGTCGAACAGGCGGAGGTAGCCGGTGAACTGCGGGATGTGCTGGTTGGCGTGCTTGCCTTCCAGGACGTCACGGTCCTCCGCGCAGGCGTTGAGCAGCGTGGTGTTGTCGAAGCAGCGGGCGGCGGCGAGGTGTTCCGGCCGGCCGGTGAGGGCGTACAGGTCGGTCATGACCTCGTTCATGCCGCCGTACTCACCGGCGATGTAGATCGACCACATGCGTTCCAGCTGCGCCTTCGGCAGCCGGCCCAGACGGCTGTGCACCCAGTCGCCCATCTTCGCGGCGATGGTGAGCGCCTGCTGGTTGCCGGCCAGGGTGTACGCGTCCAGGAGGCCGCGCATGATCTTGTGGCAGGTGTAGTACGGCGCCCAGATGGTGGGGTATGTCGTGTAGCTCTCCAGGAGGATGAACTGGGTCTCCGGGTAGGCCGCCAGGTAGCCGGCGTGGCTGGGTTTCGGGTCGCCGTGCTCGGCGAGGGCCTGCTGGCACTCCCCGAGGGCCGTGATCAGGTAGTCGAGCTTGGACTTCAGGGCGGCCTCGCGGGTGTCGGCGTACGCCTGCGCGATGAGGGTGAGGAAGTGGCCGCCGTAGTGGCCGCGCAGATTGCCGTCGGCGGTTTCCCAGCCGCCCGGCGGCCGTGCGCCGCGCGTGTCCAGTCCGGCGTTCGCGCGGAAGACGGCCAGGATGCGGTCGGACGGGTAGGCGCGGGCGTAGTCGAGCATCAGGTCGCGCTTGGCCCGGAAGACGCCCCCGCCGAGGGTTACCTGGTCCAGGCCGAATGGCCGCACCGCCCAGGTGGGCTGGGCGGGCAGCGCTCGCGCGGCGGCTTCGGCGAGGGAGCCGGCGGGGGCGGCCTGGGCCGGTGGGCCGGAGGCGATGAGCGGGGTCGCTGTGGCCGCGGCGCCGGCGGTCAGGCTCAGCACGCGGCGTCGGGTGGGTGGCTGGAACATGGCGCACTCCGATCGTCATGGGTCATCGGCGGGCAGGAGATGTCCCACCCGGGTCGCGCGGGGGTGTCACGGTGATCGTGGCCGTGGCGCGGTGGGAGGAGTCCGGCACGGTTCCCCTGACCTCGAAGGTCCCGGGTCCGGCGTACTGGTCCGGATCCACCGGGTCCCAGGTGACCCGGGTCCGGCTGTCCCTGGAGCCGTCGTTGTAGGTGGCGACGACCGTGGTGGGGAGCGCGGGGGGCCTGCCGGGGCGGGTGGTGACGCGTTCCTCCGCGATGCTGGTGATCTCGACCGCGTCCGTGTGCCGTACCCATACCGTGGCGGTGACCGGCTGGGCGGTGCGGTCGGCGAGGCCGGTGAGCGTGACGCTGGTGCCGCCCTCGGCGACCTGGTCCTCGGTCAGGGCCGGCCAGGCCACGGGTGAGCGCGCCGTGGAGCCGTCGGCGTAGACGAGTGTCACCTGCTCGGGCAGGTCGGGGACGGTGCCGCGGAGGGTGGGGATGTGGGTCTCGCGTACCGACTCCGGTGCCTCGGCGTAGACCTTCCATTCCTGGACGCCGAGGGCCAGATTCGGGTGTCCGGTGAGCTTCGCCCGCAGTGCGGTGGTGGTGACCGGGGTGAACGTCGTCCGGTTGTAGCGGTTCTCGGCGGTGCCGTAGCCGCTGGGGGCGGGGACCTCGCGCCACGTGTCGCCGTCGCGGTACTCGATGACCCAGGAGGCCGGCACGCCCACACCGTCGGCCGCGCCGGGCTGTGCGTCGCGGAAGAAGTACAGGTCGGAGCCGTCCACGCGGACCGGTTCTTCCCAGGTGTACTGGATCCACTGGGTGTCCTTCTGGGGCCAGCTTCCCCAGCGCGGGGCGTCGGACGACGAGGCCGGTTCACGGCCGTCGTTGATCGCGGCCACCGACTCCCAGCCGGAGGTGTAGGACGCGGTGGGGGTCGCGGACGGTGCCAAGTTCAGCCGGCCGTCGCCGAGCTCCTCGACCTTCACCTCGACCCGCTTCGACGACGTCAGCGCGCCGTCGGTGGCGGTGAGTTCGAGGGTGTAGGTGCCCGCCTTGGTGAACCGGGCGACGGTCGTGGGGGCGTGCGGGTCGTCGAAGATGACGGTGCCGTCGTCCGGCCCGTCGGCCGCCCGCCAGGAGGCGGAGAGTGTCCTCTTCGGCAGTCCGTCGTCCTCGGTGATGCCCGTGAGCCTGACCTGGCCCGGCCGGGTGTACGTCGGGTCCCGCCAGGCCTCGACGTAGGGAGGCCGGTTGCGGGCCGTCGGCGGGCGGGCGTCGGTGTCGAAGGCCTGGATCTCCTTCAGGCCGCTGGTGTGGCCGTCGCGGTGGCGCATGAGCACGCGCAGCTTGCCCGTGGTCACCTCCTGGAAGCGCACCCGGTTGAGGTTGGCCCTGGGATACGCCGGTGACTTGGCGGGCCGGGCCACGTCCTTCCACTGGCCGGCCCGGTCCTGGTACTGCACGGTGTAGAGGGCCGGTTCGGCGTATCCGCCGGGCCGTTTGTCACTGGAGAAGTGGAGCCGGACGTCGTCGACCGTGCGGGGGCGGCCGAAGTCGATCTCGTACCAGTCCTCGGTGTTGCCGGAGCCGCGGGCGCCCCAGGAGGGCTCGTTGACGGTGAAGCCGTCGACGGCACCGGCGACGCCCCGGCCCTCGGCCTCGTGGGAGGCGCGGGCGGTGGCGCCGGCGGCGAGGTTGTTCCCGGCCCTGCCCGTGAGGTCCCGTCCGGCCTTGGCGAACAGGTCGGTGACGCGCTCCTTCGGGCCGTGGGTGACGTCCTGCGGCTCTACGACATGCGCGCGCAGGCCGGTGGTCCTCGCCTTGGCTCCGCCGCCGTCGGGGAAGGTGACCTTGCGGGTCGTGGGGTCGTAGACGAGGTGGGTGAGGCGGTCGGCGGTGAAGGCGAGCCTCCCGTCGAGGTAGAGCGAGTACCCCTCGGGGACCCGCTTGCCGTACGGGCGCTTCCCGTCGCCGGGTTCGTCCCACAGGACGGCCGCGTCCGTGCCCCGGTAGTTGATGTCGGTGACCGCGAAGTGCGGCCAGTCGACGTCGATCGGCCACAGCTCGATCTTCCGGTCGTCGCGCGGCCTGAACCCCATCGCGTCCTCGATGACGGTCCAGTTGGTGGTGCCGAGGATGGTGTGGTGGATCCAGGAGCGGTAGCCGATCTCCTGCGGGTCGGCACGGCCGTCGGACCAGAATTCGTTCTGGTCGGGGTACCGGTTGTCACCGTCGACGTAGTGGGCCCAGGCGTTCCAGGACAGCAGCTTCTTGTACCAGGTGCGGTCGATGTACTTGCTGGGGTACTTCCGCAGCACCGAGGAGAGGAAGCGGAAGGTGACGGTGGAGTTGATGACGGAGAAGTTGTTGCTCCCGGGGTGGCCCTGCTCCGCCGCTTGCGCCTTGTCGGCCTGGTTGGCCGTGAAGAACGGGAAGACGGGGTACTGCTTCGCGTCCGCCCACAGCCGCAGCGCCTCGAGGTACTGCGGGTCCTCTTCCGGTGTGGGCATCAGGCCCACGCTGTACGGGTAGTAGTTGTTGATCTCCTTCCAGGGCACCAGGGTGTCGCTGGCGACGTGCCGGTGCTTGAGCAGCTTGTCCTTCGGGTCCCAGAGGTGGTCGAGGACCGCCTTCTTCACCCGGTTCGCCGTCCCGCGCATCTCGTCGGCCTTGGCCTTCTCGCCGAGCAGGTCGTACGCGCGGGCGGCCGCCGTCGCGTTGCTGTAGACGTAGGCGGATTCGGCGCGGTCCAGGTTGCCGGGCTTCCAGTCGAAGGACACGGCGTCGGCGTCGTTGCCGGTCATCGCGCCCCAGTCGTACTCGATCAGCCCGTTGCCGTCCTCGTCGTAGGTGTCGAGCTGGCCGCGGACGTCCTTCTCCGCGTAGCGGGCGAGGTTGCGCACGATGCCGTCGGGGCCGCCGTGCACCTGGTAGGAGCGCCATGCCGCCTCGGAGATGTACTGGGTGTAGCTGTTGGACCAGTTCTCCGGGTCGCCCGGGTTGTCGGTGTACTTGCCGTTCTTCGAGACCTCTCCGGCCGACACCCACGGGCCGTACGAGTAGCTCGGGTCGCGCAGGTACTTGAGGTCGTCGACGAACATGCCGACCGTGAGCGCGATGGCGTTGTTGTAGCCGAGCACGCCCTCCATGGAGGTGGGGAACTGGTAGTCGCTGCCCGGGATGTCGGCGTCGAGGTAGTTGTAGCGCAGCAGCCACCAGCGGTAGTACAGCGTCTTCTCGATGTTGTCGTCGGGGACGTCGAGGTAGGGCAGGTTCTCGGCCCACCAGCGGTTGTACGTCTGTACATGCCGGCGGAAGGCAGTGGCGGGGGACGCGGCGCGCACGGAGTCGTACTCCGGGCGGGAGTCGGTGATCTCCTCGGTGACGAAGCCGAGTTGGACCTTGGTGGTGAGGGTGCGCCCGGCCGGCAGGGCCAGCGTGCGTGCCAGCGACTCGCCCTCGGCGGTGAAGCCGTCACCGCTGAGGCGGGGGAAGAGGGTCGTGAGGTTGTTCTTCGCCGGCACCGCGCCGGTGAGCTCACGGCCCTCGGCGGTCGTCGTGTACGGGGATGTGGCGCGCAGCCGGACCTCACGGCGCTCAGGGCCCGTGTTGGTGAGCGCCAGGTTCGTGACGGCGGCGTTCGCCTCGGTGATGAACTTGGTCTGTGTCACCTTCAGGCCGGTGGCCTCATGGGTGAACTCGCTGCGCCAGTAGCTGGGGGTCTGGATGCGGGCGCCGGTGTTCTCCCGCAGGGTGAGGTTCTCGCCGTCGGCGTTCAGGGTGATGGTGTACGCGGACCGGTTGTCGATGCTCTCCCAGTAGGCGACCTTGCCGGCGAAGCCCAGCTGGGACGGTGCGTGTTCCTTCATGAACAGGGCGCGTCCCCGGGTGAACAGCCAGTCCCCCGCCGGGTCCTCGCCCTTGCGGGCCAGCATGCGGTCCATCCAGAAGTCGGTGCCGTCCCCGGCCTTGCGGTCGGCCTCGTACTGGGTGCGCAGGGTGCGGTGGACGGTGAAGCCGGCCGGGAGCGTAGGGACGGGGTGGTCGGATCCGGTGTAGACCGGGTAGCCGATCGCCGCGTTGTCCGCCGCTGCCGGGCCGGTGGCGGCGAGCGGGGCCAGCAGGCCCAGGGCCAGCGCCCCGGCCAGGATGCCGCGGCGGTGTCGTCTTCGCTGTGCGGGCACGGCTACCTCTCGGTCGGCGTTGTCGGGGGCGGGGTCGTCGGCAGCCACACGCGCATGGTCGAGGGGCCGCGGTTCGCCCAGGAGTGGTAGGGGACGAGGGTGATGGCCTCGGGGCCGGCCGCGGGTGCGGTGGCTTCGTCGGCCGGCCGGTACGGCCAGGCGGTGTCGTGCGGTTCGGCGAGTTCACCGGGTGCGAGGACCGTGTCGCCCGGCCCGTCCTCCGGTGCGGCGGACGGATCAACGCGGAGCGCGTCGACATCGTGTCCGTCCGGCAGGTCGGTGGATTCGGCGCAGTACACGAGGGGTCCGCGCTGGACGGCCACCGTGCCGCGTGTGGCGTCGATGCGGGGGTCGGCCCGGATCCAGCGCGGGGTGACGGGCAGTTCGAGGCGTATCTCGTCGCCGGGGCGGAAGACCCGGGTGAGCCGCGCCGTGCCCGGGGCGACGGTACGGCGGTTCCCGTCCTGGTCGATCAGCCGGGCGGTCTCCCCCGCCGTCCACGCGGGGACGCGCAGGGTCAGGGTCCAGGGGCGGGCAGGGGAGCGGCTGATCCGCACGACCACGGTCCCGCCGGACGGGTAGTCGGTACGGACCCGCAGCGCCACGCCCTGCCCGTCGCCCAGGGAGGTGGCCAGTTCGGCGTCGGCGTACTGGTGCAGTTGCAG
Source organism: Streptomyces purpurascens (assembly GCF_045040895.1). NCBI lineage: Bacteria > Bacillati > Actinomycetota > Actinomycetes > Kitasatosporales > Streptomycetaceae > Streptomyces > Streptomyces purpurascens. The sequence goes on from NZ_CP108341.1 coordinate 148,052, forward strand.
GCCCTCGTCGTCCGCCGTCGCCAGATACGCGGGCAGTTGGGCGAGCGTGCGCGCCACGTTGGTCGGGCAGCACGACACCGCGAACCAGGGGGCGCGCAGGCCCGAGTCGGCGCGCGGGCTGACGCGGTCCGCCGGGGGCACGGTGCCCCGGTGACGGCGGTGCAGGGTGTTGGCGTAGAAGAAGGCCCGGCCGTCCTCGGACGGAGAGGCGGCGATCACGTTGAACAGGGTCCGCTCGGCCAGGTCCGCGAAGCGCGGCTCGCCGGTGGCCAGCAGCAGCCGCCAGGCGAGCATCACCGAGGCGACACCGGCGCAGGTCTCCGAGTAGGCGCGGTCCGGCGGCAGCACGAAGTCGTCGCCGAAGGACTCGTCGCGGTGGTGCGAGCCCATCCCCCCGGTCAGATAGGTCCGCCGGGCGACCGTCGCCTCCCACTGCCGCACGACGGCGGTGAGCAGCGCGTCGTCCCCTGTCTCCACGGCCACATCGACCGCGCCGGCCGCGAGGTACAGGGCGCGCACGGCGTGGCCGCGCAGAGCCGTGGCCCGGCGGACGGGCAGGTCGTCCTGGAAGTAGGCGCGGCCGAACTCGATGTCGGCGAGGGTGCCGTGGCCGCGCCGGCCGAGGAACAGCGCGGCCTGGTCGAGGTAGCGCTGCTCCCCCGTCAGCCTGGCGATTTCCACCAGGGCCGTCTCGATCTCCGGGTGCCCGCAGATGCCCTGGTTGCCGCCCGGTCCGAAGGCGGCGCAGAGGTGATCGGCGGCCCGGCGGGCGATCTTCGTCAGCTCGCCCTCGCCCCTGGCACGGGCCTGGGCCACACCCGCCTGGATGAGGTGCCCATGACAGTAGAGTTCGTGGCCCCATTCGAGGTCGCTGTAGCGGGGCTGCTGTCCGGGGCGGCCGAAGGCGGTGTTCAGGTAGCCGTCCGGGGCTTGGGCGGGGGCGATGACGTCGGTGAGCGCGGCGACGTCCCCGTCGTGTGAAGCGCCCGCCCAGGCCATGGCCTCGAGGAGCTTGTAGATCTCGGAGTCGGCGAACTCCCGGCCGCGCCGGTCGGTGTGGATCCGGCCCTCGGCGGCGGCCCGGAAGTTGCCGGTCCAGCCCTCGCGTTCCATCCAGTCGCGGCAGTGGCCGAGCGTCGCGGTCGCGTTGGTGTGGCGGCGCCGGGCCCAGAAGCCGCCGGTGATCCGGACCTCGTCCAGGCCGAGCGGGCGCAGCCGGCCCCGGGTCGGCGCCACCGGCAGCACGAGCGAGCGTGCCGTGTTCTCCCTCACCAGTCCATGCCTTCGTCCACGTCCTTCCGGTGGTCCGTCTTGTCCGTCGAAGCGGCTCTGTGCCGGCTCAGCCCTTGAGGGCGCCGGACATGAAGCCTCTGATGTAGTGCCGTTGCAGCAGCAGGAAGAGCAGCAGGCAGGGCACGGCCAGGACCACCACGCCCGCCTCGGTGGCGCCGTAGTCGACGGCGCCCATGCTCTGCTGCCGCAGGTTCGCGACGGCCAGGGGCAGCGGTGCCTTCTCGCTGTCGGAGATGAGGATCAGGGGTGCGATGAAGTCGTTCCAGGCGGCGAGGAACGCGAACAGTCCCACGGTGATCAGTCCCGGCCGGACCGCCGGCAGGAGCACCCGGCGCAGCGCGCCCGCCGTGCCGCAGCCGTCGACGAGGGCCGACTCCTCCAGTTCGCGGGGCACCGCCTCGAAGGAGATCCGCATCATGAAGGTGGCGAACGGCAGTTGGAACATGGCCAGGACGAGGCTCAGCCCGATCAGTGAGTTCTGCAGCTGGAGCCGGCCCAGCAGGACGTAGAGCGGGATGAGGAGGGTGGCGTAGGGGACCATGAGGATGGCCAGGGTCAGCAGGAACAGCAGGTTCTTGCCGGGGAAGTCGAAGCGGGCGAAGGCGTAGCCGCCCAGCAGGGACACCCCCAGGGTCAGGGCGACGGTCAGTGCCGAGACGACCGTGCTGTTGAGCAGGTACCTCCACAGGCCCGCGTCGTAGTCGAGCAGCGTGCGGTAGTTGCCGAGGCCGTAGCCGGACTGCTGGGCGGTGCCGGGCTGGCCGCTCACCGACGCCCAGGCGTTCCACAGCAGCGGGAAGAGGAAGATGACGGCCAGAGAGCCGGCGACGACGTAGTGGGGCGTCCGGCCCAGGGCGCGGGTGAGCACCGTGGTGTCCCTTCTCATGAGGCGGCGGGTGTCATGACTCGTCGGCGCGGCGCAGGCCCCGGAACTGCAGGGCGTTCAGCAGGAGCAGCGCGGCCAGCACGAGGATCGAAAGGGCCGCCGCGGTACCGAGGTTCAGCCGCTGGAAGGCCTCCCGGTAGATCAGCTGGACGACGGTGACCGTGCTGTTGTCCGGTCCGCCCTTGGTGAGGATGAAGAACTGGTCGAAGGCGAGCAGGGATCCGGTCACGCACAGCAGGAGGCACAGGGCGAGGGAGGGCCGCAGCAGCGGCAGCGTGATGGAGCGGAAGATCTGGGCGCGGCTCGCGCCGTCCATCCGTGCCGCCTCGTACACCTCGTGCGGGATGCGCTGCAGGCCCACGAGCAGGATCAGCATGTAGAAGCCGGCGAACTTCCAGACGATCAGGAACACCGTCGACCACAGCGCCGACGCCGGTGAGCCGAGGAAGGACACCGGGTCGTCGACGAGGCCGAGGCGTTCGAGAATGCGGCTGAGCGGGCCGGTGGTGGGGCTGTACAGGCCCCAGAACAGCAGGGACGCGGAGGCCAGCCCGAGGGCGCCGGGCAGGAAGTAGACCGTGCGGAAGAAGCCCGCGCCCGGGCGGGACTCCTGCACCAGCAGGGCCAGGAGCAGCGCCAGGGCGAGCAGGACGACCGTGACGATCACGGTGTAGAGCAGGGTGAAGCGGATCGCGGGCCAGAACAGGGTGCTGTCGGTGATGTCGGTGTAGTTCTCGGGCGCGTTGACGCCCCGGTCTCCTCCGAGCAGCGGCCAGTCGCTGAGCGACATCTGACCGACCAGCAGCAGGGGCAGCAGGAAGAAGACCGTGACGAACACCGCCGTGGGGGCCGCGTAGGCCAGGCCCTTGGCCTTGCGGGAACGCCAGCGGGGCGGGGGTGTGCCGGCCTGCCGCTGCGGCGGGGTCAGGTGCTCGGCCGTCGCCCGGTCTGCCACTTTCACCGGCATGGCTCTCCTTGGCCGTAGGACGTCGGGAGGGTCGGTTCAGTCGGCCAGTGAGGCGGTGACGGCGTCGTTGTCCTTCTCGACCGTCCTGCCGTCGCCGAAGACGGCGTGGCGCATCAGCTCCAGCCAGGGTCCGTTGGGGTCGTTGAAGGTCTGGCCGAACTTCATCGCGTACGGGGTGCGGCCCTCGGCGACGAGTTCGTTGATGGTGACCAGGCGCGGGTCGGCCTTGGAGTGCTTGTTGGACGCGAGGTCGGTGCGGGCCACCACGTCCTTGTGCGCGGCGACCACGTCGACCTGTGCCTTGTCGCCGAGGGACCAGGCGAGGAAGTTCCAGGCCTGGTCGGCCGACTCGCTGGTCGCCGAGATGCCGATGGCGTCTCCGCCGACGAAGGTGGACTTGCCGCCGTCGGGGCCGGGGATGGGCGCGACGCCGAGGTCCAGATCCTTGGGCATCAGCCCGAGCGTGGTCGACGGCATGGGCATCACGCCGACCTTGCCCTTCGGGAAGATCCCGGTCCAGGTCGTGCCCGTCTCCTCGCGGGCGCCGGGCGCCACGATGGAGTCCCGCACCCAGCCTCGGTAGGTGTCGTAGACCTTCTTCGAGGCGCTGGAGGCGAGATTCGCCTCGGTGCCCTCCTCGTTCAGGACGTCCTCCCCGGCTGCCCAGACGGACGGCCACCAGGTGAAGACGCCGCAGCCGCCGCAGTTGCCGCCGAAGAAGGTGCCGTCGACACCGCCCCCCAGCGCGTCCACGGCCCGCGCCTGCCGGTCCCACTCACGCAGGGTGGTGGGCGGCTTCTCGGGGTCGAGCTTCGCCTTCCGGTAGAGCTCCTTGTTGTAGAAGAGCACCGACAGGTCGAGGGTGTGCGGGACCACGTACTTCTTGTCCTCGAACGTGCCGGCCTTGATGTGCGACTGGGCCAGGTGCTCGGCGAAGGGCAGGGCGTCGACGCGGTCGGTGAGGTCGGCGAAGAGGCCGCTGGAGGTGTAGTTGGGCACGAACACGACGTCGGAGGCGAACAGGTCGGGCAGGTCGCGTGATCCGGCCGCCGCGCCGACCTTGGCCTGGTAGTCGTCGGTGGGGACGACGGTCAGCTCGATCTTGTTCTTGTGGCTCGCGTTGTACGCCTCGACCAGGGCCTCGCTCTGCGGCCGGGTCGCCGCACGCGTCCACATCGTCAGCTTCGTGCCGTCGTCGACCCCGCCGGCGGCCGCTTTGCCCCCTCCCCCTCCGGAACCGTCGTTGTCCGAGCCGCACGCGGTGACCAGGCTCGCGGTGGCGAGCAGGGCGATGGCACCTGTGACGAGGCGGCGTATGTGTCCACGCGGTCCGGCCGTGCTCCCCATGGTCGATTCCCCTTGTGTCGCGGCGGGCCGTGTGCGGGCCTGCCGGTCGGGACAATGATGTGGTGGCACTGAACTGAGTGGCGGAAACGGGCCGAAAAGGCTTTCTGAGACGCTAAGGACGCATCCCACGACCCGTCAATCCCCTTGCGTGAAGCGGTTTCTGAGCTGAACTCGAAAACCCGGACCAGGGCAGGACCGAAAATTTCCGCGTACTGTTTGGGGTGCCCTCGACGGCGTCGGCAGGCGACGCGAGACAGGAGAAGACCCATGGCACAGGCCACCGGCCCCTCGCGTTCGCAGCCCGCCACCCTCAGCGATGTCGCCCGGCTGGCGGGCGTGTCGATCGCCACGGCGTCCAAGGCCCTCAACGGCCGCAGCCAGGTGCGGGCGGAGACCAGAACACGCGTGATCGAGGCGGCCGAGCGCCTCGCGTTCCGGCCCAACCAGGTGGCCCGGGGCCTGCTGGCCGGACGGACGGGCACCGTGGGCCTGCTGACCAGCGACCTGGAGGGCCGGTTCAGCATTCCGATACTGATGGGCGCCGAGGACGCGTTCGGAGCGGGCGAGGTCGCGGTGTTCCTGTGCGATGCCCGCGGGGACGCGATCCGCGAGCAGCATCATGTCCGCGCGCTGCTGGGCCGCCGGGTCGACGGTCTCATCGTGGTCGGCAGCCGGACCGACCCGCGTCCGTCCCTGGGACGGGAGTTGCCGGTGCCCGTGGTCTACGCGTACGCGCCGTCGGAGAATCCGGAGGATCTGTCCATCGTCCCGGACAGTGTCGGCGCGGGCCGGATCGCCGTGGAGCATCTGCTGGCCTGCGGCCGTACCCGGATCGCGCACATCACCGGCGACCCCGGGTACGCCGCCGCGCAGGAACGGGCCGAGGGCGCCCGGGCCGCGCTCGCCGGCGCCGGACTGGCCCTGGTGGGCGAGCCGCGGTTCGGGGCGTGGTCGGAGGGCTGGGGGCGGGCGGCCACGGCGATGCTGCTCGACCAGCACCCGGAGGTGGACGCCGTGCTGTGCGGCAGCGACCAGATCGCCCGGGGCGTCATCGACGTCCTGCGCGAGCGCGGCCTGCGGGTGCCGGAGGACGTGGCGGTCATGGGCTTCGACAACTGGCGGGTTCTGACGTCCGCGTCCCGGCCGCCGCTGACCAGTGTCGACATGAACCTCGAACAGGTCGGGCGCGCCGCCGCGCACGCCCTGTTCACGGCGATCTCCGGCGGCACGCGCCGTTCCGGGACCGAGACCCTGCCCTGCCGGGTGGTGATCAGGGGGTCGACGGTGCCGCTGGCGTGAGTCGCGGCGCCCGGTCGCCGCTCACGACGCGAGCCGGTCGAGTGCCGCCAGGACCGGTGCCACACCGTCCTCCTCGGCCAGGCGGCGGGCGACCTCCTGGGCGCGGCTGCGATGGGCCGGGTCACCCACGGCCCGGCGCAGGGCGGGGGCGAGCGCGTCGGCGGTGAGGCGGCGCAGCGGGACGGCGCAGGGGGCGGTGCCCAGCGCGACGAGACGGGCCGCCCAGAAACCGGCGTCGAACTGCACCGGCACCGGCACGGACGGGACACCCGCGCGCAGGACGGCCGCGGTGGTGCCGGCTCCGGCGTGGTGGACCACGGCGGCCGTACGGGGAAACAGCGACGCGTGCGGCACATCGCCGACGGTGATCACCTCGTCGGAGCGGGCGGCCAGGCCCGCCCACCCCTGCTGGATGATGCCGCGCAGTCCGGCCGCGCGCAGGGCACGCGCGATCTCGCCGCTCAGGCGCTCGGGGTCCGGCACGGTGGCGCTGCCCAGCCCGATGAAGACGGGGGCGGGCCCGGCGGCGAGGAACTCCTCCACGTCCGGGGGCAGGCTGCGGGTGTCGTGCGGCCACCAGTACCCGGCGATCTCCAGCCCGGGCCGCCAGTCCCGCGGCCGGGACACCACCGCCTCGCTGAAGCCGTGCAGCACCGGCCACCGCGCCCGCTCATGGGCCCGGCGGCTCGCGGCGAGGCCGGGCAGGGTCATGCCGTGCCGGGTGCGCAGTCGGCGCATGGCCCGGGTGAAGACCTGGTCGACGGCGGTGGTGACGGCCATTCCGCCCAGGTGGTTGCCCACGGCACCGAGGGAGCGTCCGCCGAGCATGGGTGCCCCGAACTCCCGTGTCGGGTGCTGGGGTTGGAGGAACAGTCCGAGGCTGGGCAGGGTCAGCCCCTCGGCGATGGCGCGGCCCAGCGGTGCCACGGCACCGGCGGCCAGCACGGCGTCGGAGCCGCGTGCCACCAGGACGAGGTCGTCGGTCATCTCCTCGGCCGCCGACCGGGCCATCGACACCACACGCAGCAGTTTGCCGAGCCCTGTCGTGCTGGCGTGCAGACCGCGGCCGCGTTCGGAGTGCAACTCGGCGTGCGGGTCGACCGGGGTCGGGTGGAAGCGCACTCCGGAGCCGGCGGTCAGCGGTTCGAACAGTCCGTGGGTGACGAGGGTGACCTCGTGCCCGCTCCGCGCCAGCCCGGCGCCCAACCCGGTGTACGGGGCGACGTCGCCGCGCGATCCCGCCGTCATGATCACCAGCCGCATGGGTCCCAGTGTGGCCCGGCGAGGCGGACGACACACGGTGTACGGCGGCAGGGGTCCGAGAATCGCCGGTGCGGGTGATGCGCGGAGTGGATGGTGCCGCGGTGGTTCAGGCCGGTGGGCCGGTGCCCGGCGTCTCGAGGACTGGGCTCTTCGACCGAGCGCCCATGTGGGCGCCGGCGCCACCTGCGAGGACGCCGGCTTCCGGCGACCTCCTGCGACCCGGGGGCGGCGCCGGGACGCCCAGCGGTCTGGGTACCGTCGGTGTCACGTGCTGGACCTGGTACGAATCTGCATGCCCGGGCGGCGACGGTGCACGGTCACGTAGGACAAGCCGCCGCTCCCCGCGACCAGGCTGCGTTCGCTGCCGTGGGGCAGCCAGACCAGACTGCCGGGGGCCAGGGCCTGCGGGTCTGCCGCCGGGCCGAGGGTGCCGTCACCGGCGACCACGAGCAGGAGGACGTCGAGGTCGGGCTCGATATGCGTGTCGATACGCCCTCGGGGTGGGATGCGGATCAGGTTGGCGTCCAGCTGCCGCCCTGACTCGGCCAGTCGCCACAGCGCACCCGCCGGTGTCGAGTCGTCAGAGATGAGCGACTCGGTATTGCACAGCACCCGCGGTAGGGGGGCGCCGGGGGTCGTCTCTGCGTCGGTCATCGATCTGCCACCGTCCGGTACGTGCCTACTGCTGCCTTCGGCAGGGTACGGCCGGCCGCGACGCGACCCAGGGCGGAGACCGCGGCAGGCGACACCTGTTTCGGCGTACTCGACGTGCGGCCGAAGCCGGGCACTCCGAAACTCGGAGCGAAAGTCATCGTGCCGATGGCCCTTGACGTCTTGCGCTGATGAAAGGTGTCTTGTGACCCCCGAGGAACTGGCTGCGGCTGCCGACCCCACGATTCTCGGAAACTACCTGGCGGAGTTGCCTCAGCAGCCGCACCACCACGGGCCACTGATCAGCATCCGCGAAGACGAGTTCCAGGGCCACCACATCGTCATCAAGACGACCTACGAGATCACGGTGGACGGTGCGCCCCTCACCGCTCCACTCATCGTGTCGAACGACGGTCAGGTCCACAGCCATGCCCTGCCCACCTACGAGTTCTTGTCCGCGACAGACACCATCCGGGCCCTGATCGAGAACTTCCCCGCCGACTTCCCGGGCGGCGACGGCCCTGGTGACGGCGGCAACGGAGGCCATCCGGACCACCACGGTCACGGGCCCGGCCACAAGGGGGGCGTCTGACACATGGCCGTCGTACGCAGGAACATCATCACCAGCCCCGACGCCCGGGACGCCTACATCGAAGGTGTCCTGCGCCTCAAGCGGGAGGACTCGACACTCAAGACCACCGCGTTCGGAGGGCTTCACCGGAACGGGGCTCCACAACCAGGTGCACCGGTGGATCGGTGGGGACATGGCTCCGGCCTCGTCACCGAATGATCCGGTCTTCTTCCTGCACCACGCCAACGTGGACCGGCTTTGGGAAGGCTGGATGAATCGGCACGGGCGAACCTATGTCCCTGCGATGTCGGAATCAGCGGAGCTCCTGGGCCATCGGATCGACGACCCGCTCATCTCGCCCCTGGGCGAGGGCGCCACTCCCCGGAAGACGCTCGACAACACCTCCCTGTTCACCTACGACGTGGTCCCCTGACTCAGCACACGCCTGGTGGCCGACGAGGCAGCAGCCGAACACCCCGGTCCGGGTGGCAGCAAGGACGTCGCCAAGCCCCGTGCCCTCAGTGCGAGGGCCGCTTGCCGTGGTAGTGCTGGGCGAGCCGGGCCAGGGCGATAGCCCCGAGCAGAAGACCGAAGTCGCGCAGCGCGATGTCGTAGTAGCCGGGGATGGTCAGCAGGTTGACGATGATGCCGGCCAGCCATCCGGCCACCAGCCAGCCTCCGAAGCGCGGGGCGATGGCGACGACGAGTCCCGCGACGATCTCGATGACACCGGCGGCGTACATCGCCGCTTGGGCACTGCCGGGCACGACGCCGTTGATCCACGGTGCGAGGTAGGTGGGCCAGTCCACGAGCAGGTTGGCGAACTTGTCCAGCCCGAACAGGATCGGCGCCACGGTGAACCCGGTACGCAGGATGACGAAGGCCTGGTAGCCGGGGTCGGTGAACCCAGATCGCCGGGGGACGGCGGACGTGGTGGTTGTGGTGGGGGACGACATGACCGGCTCCTTCTATCGATGACTCTCATTAATGATAGAAGCGCGGCGGCGTTCTTTAGTCAAGAGCCATGGGTTTTACACTGGTGTTCATGGACCACCCGCAGCAAGCGCCCCGTGCCGACGTTTCCGCGGTCGCCGCACTGGACGAGCCGACCCGGATGCGGCTGTACGGGCACGTCGTGCGCCAGCCGGAGCCTGTCAGCCGCGACGAAGCCGCCACCGCCCTCGGTCTCGCACGTCAGACCGCGGCGTTCCATCTGGACCGCCTGGCGGACGAGTCGCTCCTCGACGTCGTCTACGAACGGCGCAGCGGCCGCACCGGTCCAGGAGCGGGCAGGCCGGCCAAGCTCTACAAGCGCTCCACCAAGCAGGTCTCCGTCAGCCTGCCCGAGCGGCACTACGAGCTGGCCGGACGGCTCCTCGCCCAGGCCATGGAGGAATCCGAAGCCACCGGCGAGCCGGTCCGTACCGTCTTGCACCGCAAAGCCCACGATCTTGGCGCCCAGCTCGCCGGCCAGGGCGGCACGGGCGTGTTCGACCTGCTGGAACGGTACGGATTCGAGCCCCGCCATGACGGTGACGCGATCGTGCTGGGCAACTGTCCCTTCCACGCGCTCGCCCGCGACCACACAGAGACCGTCTGCGGTATGAACCTGCGCCTGCTCCGCGGCGCCCTTGAAGGCCTCGGCACGAAGACCCTCCAGGCATGCCTGGCCCCGAGTCCCGGCTACTGCTGCGTTCGCCTGGAGCCGGCTTCCTGCCCGGGGGGCAACCCGGCCGGCGCGTAGGGCGTCCTCCCTAGTGAGCGGGATGCATCTGCCCGCCCGACCTCCATACGACGGGGACAACGATGAGCGACAAGGCCCGCAAGCTGTTCGAGGCGCTCGACCTCGACCACGACGGGGTTCTCACCCGGGAAGAGGTGATCGTCGCCCTGCGCACGAACGGACCGTCCCTGGCCGCCTCGGGCGTCCTGCCGTACTGGGGAGTGCAGGACGTCGACGCTTCCTCCGCGTTGTTCGACACGGCCGACCAGAACGGGGACGCGGTACTGACCCTCGATGAGTTCGCCGCCGTGGTGGACCGGCGGTTCGGCTGGAGCTGACGACCACGCTGCGCGGCGCGTCGGGGACAGCACAGTAGGCCTCGCAAGGTCACTCCCGCCTGCGTCGCGCCGCGCGGTTGGCAGCCAGCAGGCAGACCCAGACGAGGATCAGGCCGGCCGCCACCAGGATGCGGCCCGAGCCGTTGCCGTTGATCACTCGCCACACCAGAAGACCGACACTCAGGCAGAGCATCGGCCAGTAGACCCACGGCCCCCATCGGTTACCCGGCCTGGCCCATGGCGGCGGAACACGGGAATCAGTGGGTTGCTTCATGCGCGCCTCCCCTCCCCGGTCGCCTTGCCCGTAACTGCCGTCATCAACCTGCCGTCTCCCCGGCTTCCGAGGTGTCACTCGCCGCCGGCGTCGGCCTGATGCTCACCCGCACACTGCAACAACACCACCAACCACCGTGACATCCACTGGGGTTGGTCCGCAGACGGACGCACGTGGAGCTACGACCAGCAGCCGCTGATCCGGCACAGCGACGTCGGCGCCGTCAACGTCGGCGGTCCGCACCTGCTGCACCGGAACAACAGCACCTACGTCGTCTGCAACAAGGACAAGTCCAGCGGCGGCGACATCATGATCACCGAGGTCGGCAACGACTTCAGCAAGCGCAACCACCTCGGCGTCTTCTACGACTCGCGCAGCGCGGCGCCCGAGAACGGGCGTGCCGCGGCGCCTTCCTTCGGCACCGACGGCGGCGTCCCGTACATGATCTACGAGGCGGGCGAGAGGCTCGCGGGGGCCATCGCGGTGGCCCGGGGCTGACGCGACGCGTCGGCGAACCGCCCGCTGCGGATCGAACGGCGCGCGGGAGCCGGGTCCTCCTCCGCGGTTGGGCGGAGGAGGACCCGGCTCCCGGCTGGTGCGATGGCTCAGGACGACTGGGCGCTCTGGTACAGGTTCTGCGCGTCCGCGCCGAAGTACGGGCCGTACATGGCGTTCGGCAGGAAGTTGTACTTGAAGCTGTTCACCGAGGACTGCAGGCCGGTCCCGGTGGCCTCGTCGAACTGGGTGAACCACGGGCCTCCGCTGGAGCCTCCGGTCATGTTGCAGGTCAGACCGTGGTCGCTGGACAGCAGGAAGTCCCGGAAGGTGGTTCCGCTGCAGTAGATGAACTTCTCGCCGTCGTACGGAGCGGCGGCCGGGAAGCCGAAGGAGTACATGGGCTTGCTGTAGCCGGTGTTGAAGGCCAGCCCCTGGCCGCCGACGACGTCGGTCAGCTGCTTCCCGTCCAGCGGGGCTACGACGGCGGCGCCGATGTCGTAGTTGATGTCCTCACTGGCCGTCCACTGCGGCGTGGACAGGGTCTTGGACGCGGCCCAGGTGCCGTACGGGCGCTGTCCGTCGTGGTAGCCGGGCACGAACACCCAGTTGGTGTGCCAGGCTCCCTCCAGCTTCACGCAGTGCCCCGCGGTGATCACGGTGCTCTTGTTGGCGCTGGTGACGGCGTTGCCGGAGCAGGACGCGGTACGCCCCTGGTAGGTGAAGAACACCCGCCCCGCGGTCTTGACCACCGCTCCCCCGCCGGACCAGGGGCCGCCGCCGTGCGGGATCGCCAGGGGCCCCACGTCGGAGCCGGGTGCGCTGGGTGCCACGACGGTCGTCTTGCCCTTGCGTGGTGCGGATGCCCGTACGTCGGAGCGGTCGACGGACAGGACGTCGAGCGGGGTGGCCACGCGCATCCGCTGCGGGGTCCAGAAGTCGAGGGCGCTTTCCTGCGCCGAGGGTGTCATGACTCCCGGGTCGGGCGCGGCGCCCGCAGGAGTGGCGGTGACACCGGTCGCCAGGAGTGCGGCGACGCCTGCGAGGGTGCCGAGGAGGGTGTGGCGAACGCGGGTGGTGCCGCCGGATGAGCGAAGGCTGCGGGGTCTGCCTATCACGCGGTCTCCTTCTGCTGCGGGGGCCGGGCGGCGGGGAACCGTCCGCCCGGTCAGGCAGGGGTGTCACTGCGGACAGTCAGAGGGCAGCGTGCCACCAGGAGGCCGATATGGACAGGTGCATGTCATAACGATGGCCGAATCATCACCTCTTCTCCGCTGCGCGGGCGAAGAAGGACCCGGCCTCCACGGTGGAGGCCGGGTCCGGGCGGAGGGTGAATGTCAGAGGGCGGGGCCGCTGCCGCCGGGCTGGATGCGTCCGCGCCAGGCGCCGGACTCGGCTCCGCGCTCCTCGATGTACTGCTTGAAGCGCTTCATGTCGCCCTTGACCCGGCGGTCGATCGTGCCCGTCATGTCCGCCGCCTTCTCCGCGGCTCCGCTGGGCTCGATGTCCATCACCAGCTCGACCCTGGTGTGGGTGTCGTCGACACGCTCGAAGCGGACAGAGCCCCTCTGATTGACGTCGCCGCTGGTCGTGCGCCACGTGACGCGCTCGTCGGCCAGCTGGTCGACGATCTCGGTGTCGAACTCGCGCCGCACTCCGCTGATCTTGGTGGTCCAGTGGTTGTGGCGGTCGTCCAGTTGCCTGACCTCCTCGACGCCCTCCATGAACTTCGGGAACTCCTCGAACTGCGTCCACTGGTTGTAGGCGGTGTGGACGGGAACGTCGACTTCCACGGTTTCCTTGATGGTGCTCATCTCTGCATGCCTCCGTTCTCGCTGGTCGACTGCGGGAGGCCCATCGGCCCGCATCACCGGTCCGGGCCCGCGGCGGGACGGGTACCCGAGATCTTCCGGTTGCCACACGGATCAGCGCCGCCCGGAAAGGAACGGAACCGGGCCGGCCGCCGATCGAACGTGGATACGATCCCGGCGTGCGCCTTCCCCGCTCCGCCCCGGGCTGGAGCATGGCCGTCTTCGGCGTGCTCGCCGCCGCCCTCGGGGCGGTGGGTCTGGTCTCGCCGGCCGCGCAGTTGTCGCTGCTCGGTCTCGCCGCTCCGGGTGAGCGCGCCGCCGGGGACCTCACGCCCGCGTTCATGACGGCGTCGTCCATGGCGGCGCTCAACATGGGCGTGTACTACGTGCTGGCGGCACTGGCCGACTGGCGGGCCTTCTTCCGGTGGACCGTGCCGTTCCGGCTGCTCACGTGCACGTTCTTCACCGTCGCCGCGCTGGGCGAGAGGGCGCCTCGCGCTGGGCGGGAGGGCGCCGGGTGTCTTCGTCGGTGTGGGCCTGTGGGAGGGAGCGGGCGCGCTCGCGACGGCTGTGGCGCTGCGCTATGAGCGGCGGCGCCGGGCACAGGAGGGTACGGCGCCCGTGGGCGACCGGTGAGCTGATCGACGTAGGCGGTACCGGATGCGCCCACCGGCCGGGATGCGGGTCCCTAGAAGCGGTGTTGCTGCTGCTCCGGCTGCCCGTACGCCTGACCGCCCTGGCCGCCCGCGCTCTGCGTCTGCAGCTGCTCCGCCTGTTCCTTGGTCACCTTCTGTTCCGCGCCGCAGAAGGTGCACTGCGTCAGGTACTTCGTCGAGATCGGGAACAGCGGCACGAAGAACAGCGTGAACTTCGTGACGCGCTTCCTGAGCGTGTGCGCGGCGGGATTGCCGCACTGCCCGCAGACCAGCGTCAGTATCGCCAGCTGGTACAGGTACCCCTTGGTGCCAAAGATGATCACGTGACGGTCCTTCCCGGATCGGATCTGCACCCAGTGTCCTGTATCACGGTCCACCAGGACGAGCCGGCAGCCCGAACGGCCCGGGCCACGACGACGTGGCCCGGGCCGTGTGCGGTCCTGTCGGTGCTCAGCCCTTCAGTGCGGCCAGCACCACGCTCTTGGCCTCCTCCTGGACCCGGCCGAGGTGGTCGGGGCCGAGGAAGGACTCGGCGTAGATCTTGTAGACGTCCTCGGTGCCCGAGGGGCGGGCCGCGAACCAGGCGTTGTCCGTGGTCACCTTGATACCGCCGATGGGGGCGCCATTGCCCGGGGCCTCGGTGAGGACAGCGGTGACCGCGTCTCCGGCCAGCGTGTCCGCGCTGACCTGGGCCGGGGAGAGTTTGCCGAGGAGGGCCTTCTCCTCGCGGGACGCCGGCGCGTCGATGCGGGCGTAGGCGGGCTCGCCGAAGCGGGCGGCCAGCGTGGCGTAGTGCTCCGACGGGGTCCTGCCGGTGACCGCCGTGATCTCGGAGGCGAGCAGCGCCAGGATGATGCCGTCCTTGTCGGTGGTCCACACGGAGCCGTCCCGGCGCAGGAAGGACGCCCCGGCCGACTCCTCCCCGCCGAAGCCGATGGTGCCGCCGGCCAGTCCGTCCACGAACCACTTGAACCCGACGGGCACCTCGACCAGTTCGCGGCCCAGGTCGGCGGCGACACGGTCGATCATGGCGGAGGACACCAGGGTCTTGCCGATGCCGGTGGCGGCCGGCCAGCGGTCGCGGTGGGCGTACAGGTAGGAGATGGCGACGGCCAGGTAGTGGTTGGGGTTCATCAGGCCCGCGTCCGGGGTGACGATGCCGTGCCGGTCGGCGTCGGCGTCATTGCCGGTGGAGATCTGGAAGCGGTCGCGCTGCTCGATGAGCGAGGCCATCGCGTACGGCGACGAGCAGTCCATGCGGATCTTGCCGTCCCAGTCCAGCGTCATGAACCGCCAGGTGGGATCGGTGTGCGGGTTGACCACGGTGAGGTCGATTCCGTGCTGTTCGGCGATGCGGCCCCAGTAGGCGACGGACGCCCCGCCCAGCGGATCCGCCCCGATCCGCACCCCGGCCGCCCGGATGGCGTCCAGGTCGAGCACGCCGGGCAGGTCGGCGACATAGGCGCCCAGGAAGTCGTGACGGCCGGTGGTGGGAGCGGCGAGGGCCCGGGCATAGGGGATGCGCCGTACGCCCTTCAGGCCGCCCCGGATGATCTCGTTGGCCCGGTCCTGGATCCAGGAGGTGGCGTCGGAGGCGGCGGGGCCGCCGCTGGGCGGGTTGTACTTGAACCCTCCGTCGGCGGGCGGGTTGTGGGAGGGCGTGACCACGACACCGTCCGCGAGCCCCGTGGTGCGGCCGCGGTTGTGGGCGAGGATGGCGTGCGAGACGGCCGGGGTGGGTGTGTAGCCGTCCGCGTCGTCGATCAGCACCGTCACCTCGTTGGCGGCGAACACCTCCAGGGCGGTGACGCGCGCGGGCTCCGACAGGGCGTGGGTGTCGGCGCCGAGGAAGAGGGGGCCGTCGATGCCCTGGCCGGCGCGGTACTCGCAGATGGCCTGGCTGGTGGCGGCGATGTGGTCGTCGTTGAACGCGCTCGCCAGGGACGATCCGCGGTGTCCGGAGGTCCCGAACGTGACGCGCTGCCCCGGGTCGTCCAGGTCGGGATGGAGCGCGTAGTACGCGGTCACCAGCCGGGCCACATCGACGAGATCCTCGAAACCGGCCGGATTGCCCGCTCGCTCGTGCTGCATGGGCCCGCTCCTCCGCATGGGTTGATCCTTCGTTTGCGGTCTCATCCTTCCTCGTCACGGCGGTGCCGCGCGAGGGGGACACCACTACGAGGGCCGGATGTGCGCCAAGCCACGAGAAGGAGACGCCTCGGCCGGCGGGAGTCGCCATGGAGCACGCGACGGCGGTGCCTTGGGACGCCGAGGCGCGGCGGAGACCACAAGGAGGCGGCGCAGCGGACCACCGGGACGTCCGGTGATGCGCGCCGCGCCGCCTGCCCTCCTCGTGGCCGTCACGTCGAACGCCCTTGCCGTGGTCAGATCCGTCCGCCGGTGAACCGGGTGACGGGGCCGTGCGTGCCGCGCTCCGCGCGGCGTCCCACCGCGTACGACGCGGCGCTCAGGGCGGTCAGGCCGGCTCCGACGCCCGCGGCGACGATCTTGCGGTGGGCGATGACCGTCCAGGCCGTCTTGGCCGTGGCCGCGACGTGGCCCGAGGCCGTGACGACCGCCTGGCGGCCGGCCTCGACGCCCTTGGCCGCGGTCTGCATGGCCGCCGTCGTGGCCTCGGCGGAGCGCTCGGCGCCGGCCTTGACCGCTGACCCCGCGTCATCGGCCTTGGCCGCCGCGCGCTTCGCGGCCTGGGACGTCGGCGCGGTCGCCTTGTCCGCCGCGTTGCGTGCCTTGGACTCCGTCGTCCGGATGGTGGTCGGCTTCTGATTCGTGCGCTTGTTCTGTTCAGTCATGGACACCGACTTGCCTCTGACTCCGTCGGCAAACACGTTCGGTCGCGCACCATCCAGCCGGGTGAGGGCTGAGCACCTCGTCGAAGGGGTAGGCGGGCTACAGACAACAAGCACGTCAGAACACGAGCGAAGGTGCCTCATGGCCAACATCCTGGATCGCATCAAGCAGTTCGCCCGGAGCCCGCAGGGGCGGCGGGCCGTCGAGCAGGCGCGGCGGGCCGCGGCCGACCCCCGCAAGCGGGCCCAGGCCCAGCGCCTGCTGGGCAAGCTCCGCGGCCGCCACTGACCGGACCCCGGCCGGGACCCTTCAGACCGCGTCGGCGCCGCAGAGCTGACGCCGGCTCACTCCCCCTGATCGCCCCGGACGCGCAGCCGCCGTACGAGGTCGTCCGCGGCCTCCGGCCAGCCCGGGTGGTCGAAATCGAAGCCCGCTTCCAGCAGACGGCCGGGGACGACGCGTCGGCTCTTCAGCAGCAGTTCGGTGTCCGAACGCAGCACGAAGGCGCCGGCCTCGGCCATCCAGCGCGTCGCGGGCAGACCCACCGGCATCCCCCAGGCGGTGCGCAGGACACGCATGAAGACGCGCTGCGGCAGGGGCGTGGGAGCGGCGAGATTGACCGGGCCGGTGATGTCGTCCCGGGCGACGAGGAACTCCACGGCCCGGACGAAGTCCTGGTCGTGGATCCAGGACACGTACTGTGCGCCGCCGGCGACCGGGCCGCCGAGGCCGAGCCGGGCCAGCCGCAGCAGGACGTCGAAGACACCGCCCCGGTCCGGGCTCATCACCATGGCGGCGCGCAGGGCCACCTTCCGGGTGTCCGGCGTGTCGGCGGCCTCCTGCTCCCGCTCCCAGGCCTTGGCGATGTCGACGCTGTAGGCCCAGTAGCCGGGGGTGCCGGGTTCGGCTCCGCCGATCACGCCGGTGGCCTCGTCGTGGGGCGCGTCGAAGCGGTGGGCGTAGATGGTCGCGGTGCTCATCTGGAGCCAGACCCGGGGCGGCCGGGCGGCTTTGGCGATGGCCTCGCCCACGACCCGGGCGGAGTCGACCCGCGAGTCCATCATGTCGCGGAGGTTGGCCGGGGTGTAGCGGCAGCTGACGCTCCGGCCGGCCAGGTTGACGACGACGTCGCTGCCGTCGATCTCTTCGGTCCACGGTCCCGGGGTCGCACCGTCCCAGTGCACTTCACCCGGGCGTACGGGGCGCCTGCTCAGCACCACGACGTCATGTCCGGCGGCGCTCAGCGCGCGCTTGAGGAGCGTGCCGACCTGTCCGGTCCCGCCGGGTATCACGATCTTCATGAAGGTCTCCCCCTCGACGTGTGGGATCGACCCTAGCTCACATTTGAACGCGTTCAAAACATCCGGGGGCGCAGGTCCCGGTCCCGGCACGGATGTGCCGTCGGGCAAGATGGGGCCATGAGCGTAGTCAAGATCAATGTGCTGACCGTGCCCGCCGAGCAGCGGGAGACGCTGGAGAAGCGGTTCGCCTCCCGCGCGCACACCGTGGAGAGCTCCGACGGGTTCGAGTGGTTCGAGCTCCTCCGCCCGGTGGAGGGCACCGACACCTACCTCGTCTACACGCGGTGGCGTGACGAGGCGTCGTTCCAGGCCTGGATGGAGGGGCCGATGAAGGCCGCGCACCAGGGCGGCGGCGAGGGCGGCGAGCGGCCCAAGCCCGCCGCGAGCGACTCGACCCTCTGGTCCTTCGAGGTCGTGCAGCAGGCGGGGCCGAAGGGCGCGTAGCCCGCTTGAGCGTATGTGCGAGGTCCCCCATGCCGCTTCGGGCATGGGGGACCTCGCACATACAGGCTCAGGAGCGCCGGGAACGCGTGGGCGCGGCGGTACGGCCGACCGCGGCCGCCAGTTTGCGGAGCCGGCGCCAGTCCAGGCGCGGTGGCGCCTCGGGGACTCCGGGGCGGTTGCGGGGCACCCGGACACGCAGGGCCCGGCGTGCGATGCGGCAGTGGACGGGGGCGGGCAGGGTGAGCGCCTCGCCGTCGAGGCCGACTTCGAGATGCGGTTCGTCGGCGTCGACGACGACGTGCTGGGCGGTGAGGACGGTGAGGCCTTCCGGGCGCGGGGACAGCAGGAGTTCGGCCGCTTCCACGGCGCTGTCCACGCGGACGGCGAGCACGCCCAGCTTCCCGGAGTTGAGCCGCTCGCGCCGCCCGAAGCCGAACGGGTCGTCCATGCGGTAGGCGTTGTTGCTGACCAGGACGGCCTGCGGGTCGGCGATGGTGGTGCCGTCGGCGCTGGCCGTCAGACGCGGGCCGCTCTGCCGGGTGAGCAGCTCGGGCAGCCGATCCAGCGCGGCACCCACCTTGTCATCGCGATAGCCGGGGCTCTGGACGACGGCCCCGTAGATGCCGAACGACGCGTTGTTGACGAAGGGGCGGTCGTCGGCGAAGCCGAGGTCGACGCGGAGTTCGACCCCGTCCGTGAGGGCGTCGAGGCAGGTGGACGGGTCGTCCCGGTCCAGGCCCAGGTCCATGGCGAAGTGGTTGCGTGTGCCGGCCGAGATAACGAGGAACGGGAGGCCGTGTTCCGCCGCGACGGCGGCGACCATCGCCTGCGTACCGTCGCCGCCCGCGACGCCCAGGAGGTCGGCTCCGTCGGCCACGGCGGCCTTGGCCAGGGCAGTGACGTCCTGGTGGTGGTCCGGGTCGAGCAGGACGACCTGGGCGCCCAGCTCCTCGGCCTTCTCCTTCAGGGAGAACTTCTCGACCTTGCCGCCGCCGGAACGCGGGTTGAGCAGGAGGAAGGGGCGCTGCGGCGGCGGTGTGCGGTACTCCTTGACCCGTACCGGCCGCAGGCCCGTGCTGCGCAGGGCGTAGCGGCCGCTCCAGACCGCGAGACACCACAGCAGCAGCGAGGCGAAGACCACCCAGATCAGGTTCGCGGCCGCGAAGAGGATGATGACGCCGACGGGGGCGACGACGGCCAGCACGGCCGCCGCCATGCGTGCCGGTCCGCGGCGGGACAGGACCCACCAGAGCGCCGCCGCGGTCAGGGCGAGTCCCACCAGGCCGGCCAGAAGCAGCAGCAGTCCTTTCAGACCGCCGGAGACGAGAGGCAGCAACGCCGCCAGCGCGACCGCGGCCAGGGCTCCCCTGGCCGCCCATCTCTGCCGGCGGTGATCCCGCTCGCCCATCGCCGATCCCATCTCGTTCCTCCGCTCGAAGGCCGGCTCGGGCGTACCCTCGCGACCGCGCCCGGCCGTGCATCATGGTGCCCGCCGACGGATCGGCTCGGCCACTGCCACCCCTGATGACTCCCCACCGGCGGGCATGTCAGACGTGAAGATCCCCCGGGGTGCAGCCATCGGTAGCGTACGCGGCCCCGCGAACGTGGTTCCGCGCACCGGGGCACATCGGCGCCCACCTTCACCGCCCCTTGGAGGGACGGACACACACACCCTCTTGACCTGGTGAGTCTTATTACGAAACCCTGCCGTCACAGTCCCTGTCGACGAGGAGGCCGGCACGCGATGAAGTGGACGGGCGCGCGGTACGCGGACGAACCGACGGTCGAGGTGACGACGTGGATCGCCGCTCCGCCGGGGAGGGTGTGGGCGCTGGTGTCGGATGTGACGCGGATGCCGGACCTGAGCGAGGAATTGCAGTGGGCGGGGTGGGTCGACGGAGCCGCCGGGCCGGCCGTCGGGGCTCGGTTCACCGGCCGGAGCAGGCACGAGACGTTCGGTGAGTGGGAGACGACCTCCACGGTCGTCGCCTGTGACCCGGAGCGGGTGTTCGCCTGGGCGGTCGGGGATCCTGCCGAGCCCAGTGCCGTCTGGCGGTTCGGGCTCGAGCCCAGGGACGGCGGGACCGAGCTGTCGCAGTGGATGCGGATGGGGCCGGGGCGCTCCGGCCTCTCCTTCGCGATCGACGCCATGCCGGAGAAGGAGCAGAAGATCGTGTTCGTGAGGCTGCGGGAGTTCGAACGAGGCATGACCGCCACGCTGGAGCACATCAGGCAGCGGGCGGAGGCGTGATGCGCACGGCGACGACCGTCGAGGCGGCGGCCCTCGGTTCCTGGTCCCGGCAGGCCGACTTCGTCGTCGAGGCGGAGAAACTGGGGCTCGACGTCTGCTGGGTGGCCGAGGCGTGGGGGTCGGACGCCCCGTCCGCCCTGGGCTTCTACGCGGCCCGTACGGAACGGATGCTGCTGGGCTCCGCCGTCATGCAGGTCGGGACGCGCACGCCGGTGGCCCTCGCCCAGGCGGCGATCACCCTGTCCAACCTGTCCGGCGGGCGTTTCCTGCTGGGTCTGGGCCCGTCCGGACCGCAGGTGATGGAGGGCCTGCACGGGGTGCCGTTCGCCCGTCCGCTGGCCCGGACGCGCGAGACGGTGGAGATCGTGCGGCAGGTGGTCGCGGGCGGCAAGATCTCCCATTCCGGCTCCGAGTTCAGGATTCCGCTGCCCGGCGGGGAGGCGGTGCCGATGCGCCTGTCGATGCGGGCCGAGCACCCGGTCCCCGTGTACCTGGCCGCGCTGTCGCCCGCGATGCTGCGGCTGACCGGCCAGGTCGCGGACGGCTGGCTCGGCACCAGCTTCGTACCGGAGGGCGCGGCGGATGCCTACTTCGCTCCGCTGGACGAGGGGCTGGCCGCCTCCGGCCGCGGACGCGCCGGGTTCGACGTCTGCCAGGGCGCCGAGGTCGCGTTCGCCCGGGACGAGGAGGCACTCGGCGCCATGATCGCGAGCCGGAGGAAGGAACTCGCCTTCAGCCTGGGCGGCATGGGTTCCGCGTCGACCAACTTCTACAACCGGGCCTACGGCCGGCAGGGCTGGGCCGAGGTCGCGGCGGAGGTGCGGGAGCGCTGGCAGGCGGGCGACCGGGACGGTGCGGCGGGTCTCGTCACCGACGAGATGGTGCTGGCCACCACGCTCATCGGCACCGAGGAGATGGTGCGGCGGCGACTGCGGGTCTGGCGGGACGCCGGTGTGGACACGGTCCGTCTCTATCCGGCCGGGGAGACCCTGGACGACCGGCTCGACACCCTTGGCCGAGCGATCGAGTTGGTCCGCGAGACCGGTGCCGGTGCGTGATCCCTGCCTGTCCGCCACGCGCACCGGCGGGCAGGTAGGCTCCCGTGCTGATCATCGGCCGACACGAACATCTGGGGGGCTCCGTGCGGGCCATTGCCACCGCGACGACGACCGCGCTCGCGTGCCTGCTGACGGGCGCCGCCCTGGCCGGGTGCGGCTCCGGCGGCACCGGAGAGGACAAGTCCGCCGGCGACCTCCTCGACGAGGCCAACGCGACGATGCGAAAGCTGGACTCCGTCACCGTCGCCATCACCAACCGCACGACGAGCGGCGCCACCGTGACCAGCCATCTCGTGACCGACCTGGACGGCCGGTGCAGGTCGAAGACCGAGATGACCGGAGGCGCCGCCCTGGAGCAGATCCGTCTGGGCGAGACCGACTACGTCCGGCCGAACCGGGCCTACCTGCAGAAGTGGAAGAAGATCCCGGGTGTCACCGGCGAGCAGAAGCTGTGGGTGAAGACGCCGGTGGACCCGGCCGGTTCGGGCGACGGACTCACCTCGTGCGAACGGCCCTTCGACTCGTTCGGCACGGCGAAGAAGGGCGGCTCCACCCGGGTCGGAGGCAAGAAGGCCATCGAGCTGATCGTGACGGACAAGGCTGACAAGGAAGGGACGTACACCTTCTACGTGGCCGACGAAGGCAAGCCCTACCTGCTCAAGACCGTCTACAAGAGCGGTGCGCAGCAGACCACCACCTCGTTCAGCGCCTTCGACGAGCCGCTCGACGTACGGGCGCCGAAGGCGGGCGAGGTACTGAGCATGCCCGGCGGCATCCGCTGACCTGATCCCGCAAGAAGGGCGGCAGCGCTTTCCGTTGGATTTCGGCAGCAACTGTCCGAGCGGGGCGAATCAGCCCACAAGGGCTTGACGGGGGCGAGATGCGCTCGGCCTACTGGTAGGCGCAGCGGCCGTGTCGGGGGGTCTGATGGTGCGGCGACGATGGGCGGCGGTGGTGGGCCTGGTGGCCTGCCTGCTGTTGCTGCAGCTCGCCGTCCCCGGGCTCACGCAGGGCGAGCGCACGGCGGGGGCCGAGGTCACGGCAGCCGTGGAGATGCGGACAACCGGTGCGGCCTCGGCGCCTGAGGCCGAAGGAGCCGGGGAGTCCTGTCCGTGCGAGGAGGAGCCGTCGCTCCGGCACCTGACGGCAAGGACCCCGAGGGCCGCGGGCGCGGGCGCGGGTGGGGCGAGCGCGGTGGTGACCGGGGCGCCCGTGGCGGACCGGGGCGGTACGGACATCCGGGCGGCGGGGACGAGCCGGTGCGCGGGGACGGTCGGATCCGCCCCGAACGCCATTGAGCTGCAGACGTTCCGCTGCTGAGTGACGGCAGTACCGACAAGGGCCTGCGCCGTGCGGCCTGAGTACTGCCTGGTGCCGATTCGCGGCGATGTGCAGGCCTTCGTGTGTCCCCATGCCGATGACACAGGAGGCAGAGTTGCCTGGAAAGCGCGTTCTCGTTCTGCGGCCGGACGAACTGGGCCCGAACGACCAGAAGATGTGGCGGGAGATTCGGACGGAGTCCGCGGCCCCCGCGAATCCCTTTCTCGACCCGGCGTTCACCACCCTGGTGGGGCAGGTCAGGCCGGGAGCGAGAGTGGCGGTGCTGCTCGACGACGACTCCCCGGTCGGGTTCTTCCCCTACGAGAGGGGACCCTTGGGCCAGGGCCGGGCCATCGGGCTCGGCGTGTCCGACAGTCAGGGGGCCGTGCTGCGGCCCGGGATCCGGCTCGACGCCCGCGGGTTACTGCGGTCCTGCGCACTGTCTTCCTGGGAGTTCGACAACCTCGAAGCCGGCCAGGGACTGTTCGTGCCGCACGCGGCCGAGGAACTCGCCTCCCCGGTCGTCGACATCGGCGAGGGCTTCGAGCTGTACGCGAAGCGGCTGCGGGCGAAGTCGCCGAGCTTCCTCAGACAGACCCTGGCCAAGGAACGCAAGCTGGCCCGGCAGGTCGGCGAGGTGCGGTTCGTGTACGACGCCCGGGACCCGGACGCTCTGCGGGCGCTGATGGACTGGAAGTCGGCGCAGTACCGGCGGACCGGCCGGCGCGACCGGTTCGCGCAGGAGTGGATCACCCGGCTGGTGACGCTGCTCGGGGAGAGCGAGGAACCGGAGTGCCGTGGTGTGCTGTCCGTGCTCTACGCCGCGGACCGGCCCGTGGCCGCGCACTTCGGTCCGCGCTCGCGCACGGTGCTGTCCTGGTGGTTCCCGGCGTACGACCGCGCCTACGCCAAGTACTCCCCCGGCCTCGTGCTGCAGCTCAAGATGCTGGAGGCCGCAGCGGCCGACGGTGTCGAGACGGTCGATCTGGGGAGCGGCCCCGCCCGCTACAAGGAGTCGCTCAAGACCCGTGACCTGCGGGTGTACGAAGGGGCGGTGGTACGGCCGGTGCCGGGCGGAGCCGTCCAGTGGCTGGGCCGGGAGCCCGCCCGGGCCGCCCGCCGCTTCGTGCGCAACCGGCCGCGCCTGGCCGGCACCGCGGCACGGACCCTGGCGGAACTGGGGCGCGTGCGCGGCCGGTGAGAACGGTCCCGCGGGGCGGGCGCGGTGGCCCTGGCGGGCGCGGGCCGAGCGGACGTATCACCGTTGCGGCGCTTGCCCTGTCGCCTTCCTGCGGATCGCCCGGACCCGCGCGCCCGGCTCCGGAGAACCGGGCGCGCCGTGCCGTCACCTCGTGGCGGTCCAGCTGTGGGCGACGTCCACGATGATGCGGTCGTCCAGCTGCAGCACCCGGAAGGGCAGCCGGGCGCGGAGGCCGAGTCCGATCTGGGTCTCCCCCTCGAAGCTGCCGGCGAAGCGGGTGTCCCGGAAGGTGCGGTAGCCGGTGAGGTCCACACCCGGCAGCGGGCGCGCCGCCCGGCCGGGATACGTGGCGGCGCCGGTCTCCGGGTCGTAGGCGGGCGCGGCCACCCGCACCTCGAGGACGGCTCCGCCGGTCACGGGAATGTGGCGGCCCGATCCGTCCTGGTGGAGCCGGTCGACATAGCGGACGGAGTAGCCGACGTCGCCGCCCGCGCCGGGCAGGTCGATGACCATCCGGTCGTAGCAGGTGTGACGGCCGGTTCTGATGTCCTTCACCGGCGCGATCGTGGCGCTGGTGTCGGTCTTGGCGAGGCTTCCCCAGCCGGTCGGGCACGCCGCGGCCTGCGTCGCCTGCCGGGTGGCGGCCGGAGCCGCGCCGGCCGGGACCGCCGCCACGCCCACCGTGGCACCCACGAGCGCGAGAGTCGCGCATGCTGTTCTGATTCGTACCATTTTCGCCCCCGAGGCTTGCGTGTTGCTGATATCGGGTGAGACGGCCGTGACGACCGAAAGGTTGCACTTGCCGCGCCGGAGTGCAGACCATGGCACATCCTGATGGGGAGCGATTGGTGTCCGGTGCGTCCGTACCGGGAGGACCCGAGATGGATGAGGCAGCCGCCGTACCGGACGAGCCGCGGTCACCCGGCGGCCCGGGCCGGGGCGGGGGTGAGGGCCGGGTCCGGACCGGGGACACCGGCCGGATGGAGGATGCCCTCACCGTTCCGCTGATCGCGGCCGTACGGGACCTCGGGGGATACGGCGGCCTTGTCTACCTGCGCTCCCGCGACCGGCGCTCGCTGGTGCTGGCCCTGGTGACCGGGGTGCCCCGGTCGCTGCTCAAGGCGTGGTGGCGGGTGCCCATGAGCGGGGCCCTGCCCATGGCTGAGGCCTTCCGGCGCGACGAGACCCTGTGGCTGCCGGACGAGCGCGTCACCATGCTGCGCTTCCCGCACTTCACCGCCGGGCTGCCGTACTCGTTCGGCTCCGCCCACCAGCCCGTCCGGGCCGGCGGGGAGGCCGTGGGCGTGCTGGTCGTGCTGCGCTCTGCCGCCCGGTCGCCGATGGACGCGGAGGCGGTGGATCTCGCGCTGGGCCCCGCCGAGCGGGACATGGAGGAGCGCCTCGGCCGTCTCGCCGCCGGCCGGTCCGGCGCGGGTTCCGGCGCGTACCGGGTCGAGTACGACGACGAACCCGTCAGCGTGCGGCTGCCCACGGCCGCCGTGCGCCCCGTGCGGGTCGGGCTTCTCGACTGGGACCTGGACAGCGACCGGTGCACTCCGGACGACGAGGCCCTCGCGCTCCTCGGCATCGCCGGGGCGGACTTCGACGGCACCATGGCGGCCGTCGAGGCCCGCGTCAGCCCGGAGGACCTGCACGAGCTACGGGCGAGCCGACAGGACGCGCTGACGCACGGCCGGGTCAGATCCCGTCACTTCCGGATCCGGGACGAGTCCGTCGGCGGCGGGGAGATCAGCTACCGGCCCGTCGAACTGTGGGGCCATCTCGTGCGCGACGGCACCGGCTCCGCCCGGATCCTGGTGGGCGCCCTCGTCGACGCGGCCGGCGGGCTCACCGCGGCCGAGGCCGCCGAGCGGCTGCCCGACGGGCTGTTCTCCCTGGACCAGGACGGCCGTGTGACGTACGGCAACCGCCGCTGCGAGGAACTGCTCGGCGCCGGCCGGGAGGAGCTCCTCGGCCGCTATCCGTGGGAGGTGATCACCTGGCTCCGGGATCCCGCGTACGAGGACCGCTACCGGGCGGCGATGCTGTCGCAGGAACAGGTGTCCTTCCTCGTGCGGCATCCCGCCGGGAACTGGCTGAGCTTCGTGCTGTACCCGGATGTGCACGGGCTGACCGGCCGAGTCCATCCGACCGTCCCGCCCACCGGAGGCGAGGCGGCGCGCGAGGCCGGGTCGTCCGCCGGTCCCGTGCCGGGCGCCGCGGCCGTGGCGCCGCCGCCCGGGCCGGTCGCGGCGGCACGGGCCGGGGCGCTGTACCACGTGGTGCAGATGGCGAGCGTGCTCACCGAGGCGGTCACCGTGCAGGACGTGTGCCGGGCCGTGTCCGAGCAGTTGCTGCCCGCGTTCGGCGCGCGGGAACTCGCCCTGTACACCGTCCGCGAGGGCCGGATGTACCTGCAGTGGGAGTCGGGCTATCCGGAGGGCTTCCTCAACCAGTTCGAGGGGGTCGCCCTCGACACGCGACTGCCCGGCGTCCACGCGCTGACCACGCGGCTGCCGCTCTTCTTCGAGTCGCCCGAGGACCTCTCCGTCGCCTACCCGGGCATCGCCCTGGACCGGATGCACGCCTGGTCGTTCCTGCCGCTGATCGCCTCCGGTCATCCCGTCGGCTCCTGCATCCTCGGCTGGGACGCACCGCACCGGTTCACCGCCGACGAGCGCTCCGCCCTCACCGCGCTGAGCGGGCTGGCCGCCCAGGCCATGGAGCGGGCACGGCTCTACGACTCGGAGTCCGCCGTCGCCCGCGGCCTCCAGGAGGGGCTGCTGCCGCACCGGCTGCCCGCCGTCGAGGGGCTGCGCACGGCCGGCCGCTATCTGCCCGGCACGCAGGGCATGGCCATCGGCGGCGACTGGTACGACGTGATCACGACGGGGCGTGGCGTGGCCCTGGTGATCGGGGACGTCGAGGGCCACAGTGTCGGCGCCGCCGCGGTGATGGGCCAGCTGCGCAGTGCCGTGCATGCCTTCGCCGCGAGCGAGCGGCCGCCGCAGGAGGTCATCACCCACACCAACCGGCTGCTGGCCGAGCTGGAGTCGGACGTCTTCGCCACCTGCTGCTACATCGAACTCGACCCGCGCAATGGGCGCGCGCTCGCCGTGCGGGCCGGCCATCCCCCGCCGCTGCTGCGCCACCCCGACGGGCACGCGGAGCCGCTGGACCTGGTGGGCGGGGTCATGCTGGGTGTGCAGCCCGACTCGGTCTATCCCGTCACCGCGCTCACGCTGGCCCCCGGCAGCGTCCTCGCCCTGTACACCGACGGGCTCGTGGAACAGCCCGGCAGCGACATCGAGACGGGCATCGAGGAGGTCCGCCGCGCCCTGGCCGACACCCCGGCGGACTCGGTGGAGCTTCTCGCCGACCGCCTGGTGAGAACGGCCCGGCGCGCACCCGAGCGACCGGACGACGTGGCCCTGCTGCTGACGGCGTACCGCTGACGGGCGGACTGCCGGGGTATGGCCACGGCTGCGCCGACCGACTCCGCCGCATCCGGGCCCGCCGGACTCCGGATTCACCGCCATACCGGGCCCGGCGGGTTCCGGCACATCCCGGGGCCGGTGAGCGCCGACGCGTCCGGCCCGACTGCCGCCGGCACATCCAGACCAGTGGACACCGCCGCCCCCCAGCCCGACGGACACCGGCACGTCCAAACCCGGCAGGCGCCACCGCCCCCGACCCGCCCGACACCAGCACACCCAGACCGGTGGACACCGCCGCCCCCAGCCCGACCGGCACCGGCACGTCCAGACCCGGCAAGCACCACCGCACCCGGCCCGCCCGACACCAGCACACCCAGCCCGACCGACACCGACACACCCAGACCCGGCAAGCACCACCGCAACCGGCCCGCCCGACACCAGCACACCCAGACCCGGCAAGCACCACCGCACCCGGTCCCGGCGGGGTTCCGGGGCATCGCAGGCCTGCACGGCGGGTGCGGTTGCCCTGGCCTTTCGTCGGTCCGGTCGTCCAAGTTCTCGCCAGGTCCTGCCACCTCGTCTCCGGCCGGTCCCGCCGCCTCGGGCTCTCGTCGGTCCCGCCGCCTCGGCATCGCTCGCCCGGTCGCGGCACCGGGCCGCTCGGACGGGCGCAGTGGCCCGGAGTACGGTGGTCGGGACCGGTGAGCGAGGCGGTGGTGGCGGTGGAGTGGCAGCGGTACGCCGAGCAGATGGCGCAGCTCGCCCGGGATCTGGTGTCCCAGGATTCGGTGCAGGCGACGCTGGACGAGATCGCCGCTGCGGCGGTGAAGCTCGTCGAGGGCTGTGACGCGGCGGGCATCCTGACGGTGTCCAAGGGCCGGGCCGTGACGCTGGCGGTGTGCGGCGACATGGTCGAGGAGTCCGACCGGCTGCAGGGGGAGCTGGGCGAGGGGCCGTGCTTCGACGCCGCCCGCCGTGTGGACGGCGAGCGGCTGTTCCGTATCGCCGACATGACCACGCCGCAGCCGTCCTGGCCGCGGTTCTCCCAGGCGGCCCGTGATCTGGGGATCGGCAGCATGACCGGTGTACTGCTCTACACCGAGCAGGAGAACTTCGGCGCGCTGAACCTCTACTCGCGCCGCCCGGGTGCCTTCGGCAAGGACATCGAGGCCGCGGGCTGGCTGCTCGCCTCCCATGCCGCCGTGGCTCTCGCCACCGCCCGCACCGTCGACCAGCTGGAGCACGCCCTGGACACCCGGCATGCCGTGGGAGAGGCCATGGGGATCCTCATGGAACGGCACCGGCTGAGCGAGGACGAGGCCTTCGGCGTGCTGCGGCGTATCTCGCAGAACCACAACATCAAGCTGCGCGACGTCGCCCGGCACGTCCGCACGGAGCCCGGCCAGGTCTGACCGGAGCGCTTCGGGCAGCGGCCTCAGGCCCGGTGGCCGTCGGCGCGGTACGCGCGCAGCAGGAGCACGGCGATGTCGTCGGTGTGCTGTCCGGTGGGCGTCGTGTGGTGGACGAGCCGGTCGATGAGCCGTTCCAGGTCGTGGCCGTCGGCGGCGTCCAGCTGCCCGGCGAGGTCGGACGTGGTCCGGGTGGCGTCCGTGCCGGGGAGCTCGACCAGGCCGTCGGTGTAGAGGGCGAGGGTGGTGCCGGGGAGCAGGGGCGCGGTGGTGACCGGGTAGTGGCCGCCGGTGTCGATGCCCAGCAGCGGGCCGGGCTCGACGTCGAGGACCGCGGCGGGGCGGCTGGTGTGCCGCAGCAGCGGCGGCACGTGTCCCGCACTGGCGAAGGCCACCTGGTGGCGGGCCAGGTCGAGATGGGCGTAGAGGCAGGAGACGAGCAGTTCGGAGTCGAGGTCGGCCAGGAGCCGGTTGGTGCGCACGAGGACCTCGTCTGGTGCCGCGCCCGCGGTGGCGTGGGCGTGGATGGCGGTGCGCACCTGGCCCATGAGAGCGGCGGCGGCGATGCTGTGGCCCTCCACGTCGCCGATGACTGCGGCCGCGGTGGTCTCGTCCAGGCGCAGGAGGTCGAAGAAGTCGCCGCCGACCTCGATGCCGTGGCCGGCGGGCAGATAGCGGGCGGCGACGTCGAGGCCGGACAGGTTCGGCAGGGCCCTCGGCAGCAGGGCGCGCTGCAGTTCGTGGACGAGACGGTGCTTGGTGTCGTAGAGCCGGGCGCGGTCGAGGGCCTGGGCGATCAGACCGGACAGCGAGGTAAGGACGGCGCGTTCGTCGGCGGTGAAGGTGTGCGGGTGGTCGTAGGACAGGATGCAGCAGCCCACCGGCCGGCCGGAGATGATCAGCGGCAGGAAGGCCCAGGCCTGTTTGCCGCTGATCTGGGGTGCGCCGGGGTAGTTGGCGGCCAGCTCGGCCGGGTCGGTGAAGAAGGCGGGCGTGCCGCTGGCGAGGACCTGGCCGGCCGGGGTGAGGTCGGTGTCCAGCGACAGTGCGTCGAGCCGTTCCATGACGTCGGCCGTGTAGCCGTGGTAGCCGGTGATCTTCAGACGTCCGGCCTCGGCGACGGACAGCACGAGGCCCTGGGCGCCGAAGGCGGGCAGGATCTGGTGGGCGCTCAGCGCCACGAGGTCGCGCACGGTCACCGCCTCGGCGAGCGCGGCGGCCAGGTGCACCAGTTGGTAGAGGCGTCCCGTCGGTGCCGCCGCGGGGCTGCGCGCGGCAGCGGGCGGTGACGGGGCCTCGGTCCGCTCTCCGCTCGGGGCGACGCGGACACTGATGCCGCTGGTGTCCGGGTAGAGCTGGAAGGTGAGCCACAGGTCGGGCGGGCGGAGCGCGGTGAACGACACGGGTGTACGGCTGACGACCGCCGTGCGGTAGTGGTCCTCGTGGACGGGGTCGTCCAGCCAGGGCAGGGACTGCCAGGGCCGGGTGCCGAGCAGCCGGTCGGCGCGGCGGCCGAGCAGGCGGGCCGCGGTGGCGGTGGCGAAGGTGACGCGGCCCTCCAGGTCGAGGGCCAGGGCGCCTTCGGGGAGGCGTTCGAGGTAGTCGGCGGCGGCCAGGCCGGTCTGCGCGGGGTGGTGTGCGGATTCGACGGGGACGATGCGCGGCTGGTCGGGCAGGACGGGTGGCCCTGCGGCGTCGTCCAGCAGGCGGGCCATACGGCGGGCGCTGGAGGTGATGTGGCCGCGTTCGCGTGGCGAGATGGTGCGCGGCCGCACGGCGGGCCACATCAGCACGATGCCGCCCCAGCGGCGCCGTACGCCGGTCAGCGGGACAGCGGTGAGGGCGAACGGGTAGGGCAGGACCGCGGCGGCCCGGGGGTAGCGGCGGGCCATCTCCTCCTGGCTCTCGATACTCACCAGCGCGTCCTCGTGGATCGCGTCGGCGACCGGGACCGGCGCGGTCAGGGGCAGCCGCTGCCAGGGGGCGCTGAACGCGATCGGCAGGCCGCACAACGCGACCAGGCGCAGCACGGGCTCCGCCTCCTCGATCAGGTACAGGCCGCCGATCGAGGCTCCGGTTCCGCGCACGGTGTCGGCCAGCGCCACCCCCAGGGCGTCCAGCGACCCGGCGCCCCCGGGCGGCTCGTTGCTCGCGGACATGCTGTCCTCCCGCTCTTACCCGGACGCTACGCCTCGCGGGGCCTGTGGGCATGTCGTCGGGCAGGACTGCGCGGTGAGTGCTACGGGCACGGAGCGTGGTGTGCGGGGGCTTCGTCGGACAGAATCGGAAGCCCTGGACGGCGATCGGGAGGCCGGCTTGCAGACGCTGACATCACAGGATCCGCTCGCCGTCGCCGTCACCGGAGCGATCCGGGCCGGCGACCTGCCCGGGCTCCGGAAGTTGCTCGCCGACCATCCCGGTCTGACCACGGCACGCATCACCGAGCACGGCGAGGACGGCAAGGGCACCCGCAGTCTGCTGCACATCGCGACCGACTGGCCCGGTCACTTCCCCCACGGTCCCGAGGTCGTCGCCGCCCTGGTCGCCGCGGGGGCCGATCCCGACGCACGCTTCGGCGGTGCGCACACGGAGACGCCGCTGCACTGGGCCGCCAGCAGCAACGACGTGGCCGTCCTGGACGCGCTCATCGCCGCCGGGGCCGACATCGAGGCTCCCGGGGCGGTGATCGGCGGCGGCACTCCGCTCGCCGACGCCCGCGGGTTCGGCCAGTGGCGCGCCGCGCGCCGGCTCGTCGAACACGGCGCCCGCACCACCCTCCAGGACGCCGCCACGCTCGGCCTGCTCGACCGGGTGCGGGACTGCGTCGAGGCCGGGGAGCCCCCTTCGCCCGACGAGATCACCAGCGCCTTCTGGGGCGCCTGCCACGGCGGGCAGCTCCCCACCGCGCGGTATCTCCACGGGCACGGCGCCGACGCCGACTGGTGCGGCTACGACGACATGACACCGCTCGACATCGCCCGCGCCCATGACGCCGACGATGTCGTGCGGTGGCTGCGCGACCTGGGCGCGAAGAGCCGCTCGTAGGGTCGCGTCACAGGCAGTAGCGCACGAGCCACTCGTCCTGGTTGTAGGCGGTGCGCGCGGGGTCGGGGGCGCCCGCGGCTTGTTCCTCGACCATGTCCTCCACGCGCACCGGCTCCGGCAGTGCGCCGAAGCGGGCCCGGCGTGCCGCTGCCTCCGCCTCGCTCCCCTGCTGCGACGTCGCGTCGTCCACCGCGATTCCCCTCTCTCGCCGGCCTCCGAGACCGATCGGCCTCCCCAGGCAAAGAGTTGACGTGCGGGGCGGGCTCTTGGTTCCCGTGGCGGTGCTCAGCCGGCTCGTTCGACCCTACGAACTTCGCCTCTGACGGTTCCAGGGACACGCGGACAGTGATAGGAAACCTTCCTATCAGTTCTGCACGGCCAGCTCTCCCCACCCCCACTCTGTCTGGAGGCCCCGTGAGACACCCGACCCCGCGCCGCACCGCCCTGGCGTTGTTCGGCGCCGCCCTCGCCGCCGCCCCGTTCCTGAAGCCGCCGCACGCCACGGCCTCCGTCCGTGCGATCGGCCTCGACGACCCGGCGAAGAAGGAGATCGCCATGCAGCTCGTGTCGAGCGCGGAGAACTCATCGCTCGACTGGAAGGCGCAGTACCAGTACATCGAGGACATCCGCGACGGCCGCGGCTACACCGCGGGCATCATCGGGTTCTGCTCCGGCACCGGCGACATGCTCGACCTCGTCGAGCTCTACACCGGCCGCAAGCCCGGCAACGTCCTCGCGAAGTACCTGCCGGCGCTGCGCGAGGTCGACGGTTCCGACTCCCACGACGGGCTCGACCCGGGCTTCCCCGGCGACTGGCGCCGGGCGGCCCGTGACGCCGCGTTCCGGCGGGCGCAGGACGACGAGCGCGACCGGGTGTACTTCGGCCCGGCGGTCCGCCAGGGCAAGGCGGACGGGCTGCGGGTGCTCGGCCAGTTCGCGTACTACGACGCCATCGTCATGCACGGCGACGGCAACGACCCCCTGAGCTTCCGCAACATCCGGGGGCGTGCGCTGCGCACGGCGAACCCGCCGGCGTGGGGCGGTGACGAGGTGACGTACCTCGACGCCTTCCTGGACGCGCGGGTGTGGGCCATGAGGCAGGAGGAGGCGCACAGCGACACGAGCCGGGTCGACACGGCGCAGCGCGTCTTCCTGCGCAAGCGGAACCTCGACCTCGACCCACCGCTGGACTGGAAGGTCTACGGCGACAGCTACCACATCGGCTGACCCTCAGGCGGCGGCCCGGGCCGGATTGGTCCACCAAGCCGGCACGAGAGTGGACCCCGAGCCGGGCCGCCGCGCTGCCTAGCGTCGCCGGTATGAACGTCACCACCACGCGGGGAACCCTGCTCGCCGCGTTCGCCTGCGTCCTCGTCGGAGCGTCCTTCACGGCCAACAGCGTCCTGGGCGAGTACCCGTACGCGGGCGGCCAGTTCCTGCGCTACGGGCTGGCCTGTCTGCTGCTCCTGCCCCTGGCCGGGAAGGGCTCGACCGCCCGGCTGAGGGCGCTGACGCCTCGTCAGTGGGTCCGTCTCATCCTGCTCGCCGCGGTCGGCATGGTCGGCTTCAACCTGACCGTCATCGCCGCGGAGCGCACAGCGGAACCGGCGGTTCCCGGCGTGTTCGTGGGCTGTGCGCCGGTGGTCGTCGCCGTGCTCGTGCCCCTCCTGGACGGGCGCGGGCCCAGGCGGGCGGTCCTGTACGGGGCGTTGCTCGTGGCCGTCGGCGCCTGCGCCGTCCAGGGCTGGGGTCGCACCGACGGCGCGGGCCTCGCCTTCTCCGTGTGCGCCCTGGCGGGAGAGGTCGGGTTCGCCGTGCTCGCCGTACCCGTACTGCGGCCGCTCGGGCCCCGGTTGCTGTCCGCCACGGTGTGCGCGGTCGCCGCGCTGGAGTCGGCGGCGGTCGGTGTGCTGGTCGACGGGGCCGGGTGGCTGCGGCGTCCGGACACCGCCGAGGCCGCCGCGCTGCTGTGGCAGGGGGTGGTGGTCACGGTGGTCGGATTCGTGTGCTGGTACATGGGCATGCAGCGGATCGGCGCGGAACGCGCCACCCTGTTCTCCGGGCTCATCCCGGTCGCGGCGGCCGGTACCGCACCACTGGTCGGCACGGGGTCCTACGGTCTGGCGCAGGCGGCGGGCAGCGCGCTGGTCGGCCTCGGCGTCGCCTTGGGGTCCGGGGCACTGAACCTGACCTCGGCGCGCCGGCGCATCGGTGGGCGAGCCCGCCGCGCCGCCCCGATGGCCACCTTTCGGGGGAACGACCGTCCGGAGTGGCAGGGCGCCCGCGCGCCGGAAATGCCGGAGTGATCCCCCGCGCATCTAATGGACGGCACCCGATGTCTCAGCCGACACAGGAGCCACGTAGATGCCGCACTCCCGCACCGGTGAAGGGGACAAGAAGACCGCGCGTGCGGGTCTGCTGCGGCGCCTGGGTGAATGGTGCGCACGCCACTTCGGGATCGTCATCGGGGCGTGGCTCGTGGCGCTGGTGGCCCTCCAGGTCGTCAACCATGTGTCCGGGGGTGCGTACTCCGACAACTTCTCCCTGCCTCAGGCGCAGGCGCAGAAGGGCCTGGACGTGCTGAAGGAGCACGATCCGCAGGCCGGCGGCTACAGCAGCCAGATCGTGCTGCACGACGACAGCCAAGCCCTGACCGCGCTGAGCTCGCAGATGTCCACGACGGTCGCCGACCTGGAGAAGCTCCCGCACGTCCTGTCGGCCCAGAACCCGCTGTCCGCCCCGGGCTCGTCGTCGCAGCAGTCGCAGCCGAACGTCGGGCCGTTGTCGGACGACAAGAAGACGGCGTACATCACGGTCCGTTTCAACGTGCAGCCCTCGACCCTCGGCGCCGGATACCTGACCGGCGTCGACACCGCCGTACAGCCGCTGCGTTCGGCGGGAGCGGAGGTCGAGTACGGCGGGCCGCTCGGCGAACTCGCGCGGCCGGCCGCCGACGACCGGGTGAGCGAGCTGATCGGGTTCGGCGTGGCCGTCATCGTGCTGCTCGTCGGGTTCGGCAGCGTGATCGCCGCCGGCATTCCGCTGCTCACCGCGCTGATCAGCGTCGTCGGCGGTCTCGCCATCCTCGGGTTGCTGGCCGCCGCGTTCACCTTCGCGACGGTCTCACCGACCCTGGCCACCATGATCGGCCTCGGTGTCGGTATCGACTACGCCCTGTTCATGATCACCCGCTACCGGCAGAACCTGATCGACGGCGCGGACCCGGTGCGGGCCGCCGGGCAGGCCGCGAGCACCAGCGGCCACGCCGTCCTCGTCTCCGGCTGCACGGTGATCATCGCGCTGGCGGGCCTGTCCGCGTCCGGGGTTTCCTTCATCTCCCTGCTCGGTCTCGCCGCCGCCGTCACCGTCGTCTCGGCGGTCATCGGCGCGCTCACCCTGGTACCGGCCCTGCTCGGCCTCATCGGCCGGCACATCGACCGCTACCACGTGCGCCGCCCCGTCGCCGAGACCGACGCCGAGGCGGGTGAGACGCCGCAGGGCACCTGGCACCGGTACGCGCAGCGGGTGGAGCGCAGGCCGCTGTGGTTCCTGTCAGGGGGTGTCGCCGTGATCGCGGTGCTCGCGATCCCGGTGTTCTCCATCCAGCTCGGCCACATCGGCGACGGCGCCGACCCGACCTCCTTCACCGACCGGCGGGCGTTCGACCTGATGACCGACGCCTTCGGGCCCGGGTCCAACGGTCCGCTCACCGTCGTCATCGACCAGACGGACGTACCGGACTCGCAGCGCGACGATCTGGCCTCGCGGGCCCAGACCACGCTCGACTCGGTCGAAGGGGCCGCCGCCGTCACCCCCCTGACGCCCACCCAGGACGGGGACGTCCTGGTCGGCACGGTCTACTCGACCAAGTCCCCGCAGAACGCCGCGACCACGGACCTGACCAACCGTCTCGTCGACGACACGCTGCCGGACGCCGTCCAGGGGACGGACGCCAAGGGGTACGTCACCGGTACGACGGCGACACAGGTCGACTTCCGTGACATCGTCGCCTCCCAGCTCCCGGTGATCATCGCCGTCGTGGTGGGCCTGGCGTTCCTGATCATCCTGGCGGTGTTCCGGGGGCTGCTCGTCGCCGTCAAGGCGGCCGTCCTGAACGTGCTGTCGATCGCCGCGTCGTACGGCGTGGTCGTCGCGGTGTTCCAGTGGGGCTGGGGCGGGCCCGCGCTCGGCGTGCACGGCAAGGTGCCCATCGAGAGCTATGTGCCGATGATGATGTTCGCCATCATCTTCGGCCTCAGCATGGACTACGAGATCTTCCTGCTGTCCCGCGTCCACGAGGCGTGGCGGCGCACCGGGGACGCCAAGGCGTCGGTGGCGCACGCCCTGGAGATCACGGCCCGGGTCATCACGAGCGCCGCGCTGATCATGGTGAGTGTGTTCGCGGCGTTCATCATCAGCGACAACATCGTGGTCAAGATGCTCGGGCTGGGGCTGGCCGTCAGCGTGCTCATCGACGCCAGTGTGGTGCGCCTGCTGATGGTGCCGGCCGTGATGACGCTGCTCGGGCCGCACGCCTGGTGGACTCCGCGCTGGCTGGACCGGGTGATGCCCCACATCGACGCCGAGGGGGAACCGAAGGAGGCGGGCGCCCGTCCGGCGCCGTAGCGAACCGGCCTCAGTGGAGCACCAGGTGCACGAGGGCGACGGTGCCGACCGACACGATCAGGGTCCGCAGGACGGCGGGGCTGAAGCGGCGGCCCGTCCTGGCTCCGACCAGGCCGCCCAGCGCGGACCCGGCGGCGATGAGGACGACGGCCGTCCAGTCGAACTCCGCGAAGAAGAGGAAGAGCACGGCGGCGACGGTGTTGACGACGGCCGCGAGCACGTTCTTCACGGCGTTCAGCCGCTGGAGCGTCTCGTCGAGCAGCATGCCCATCAGGGATACGTAGATGATGCCCTGCGCTGCCGAGAAGTAGCCGCCGTAGACGCTGGCGAGCGTCAGCCCCGTGAACAGCAGCGGGCCGCCGTCGGGACGGGCGGTGCCGCCGGTGCGGCTGCGGCGGCGGCGCACTCGCTCGGCGATGAGGGGCTGGCAGGCGACCAGGACGAGGGCGAGACCCACCAGGGCCGGCACGATCCGCTCGAAGGCCGCGGCGGGCAGGGTCAGCAGCAGCACGGCGCCCGCGAGGCCGCCCAGCACGGCACCGATGCCGAGCAGGAGGACGCGCCGTCCCTGGCCCCGGAGTTCCTCGCGATAGCCGATGACCGCGCTGATCGAGCCGGGAACCAGGCCGAGCCCGTTGGACACGGTCGCCGTGACCGGAGGCAGTCCGGTGGCGAGCAGCACCGGGAAGGTGATCAGGGTTCCCGAGCCGACGACGGCGTTGACGGCGCCGGCGCCCGTACCGGCCGCGAACACGGCCGCCATCTCCCAGGGCGTCACGCCGCGACTCCGCCGCCGGCACCGTGTCCGGCGTTCCAGGTGCTGTCCATGGGGTCACGGTAGAGGGTGCGCACTTCGGGGTCGGCCGAAGGGTGCCGGACTGCGGAGAACGGCGGCGGGATCCGAGGAGGGATCCCACCGCCGTTCCCGGGCATGTCAGGGCGTTGCCGTGTCAGGTGCGCCTGGCGCGGCGGAGGACCACGAAGCCCGCGATGACGAGTACGGCACCTGCCGCGGCCGGCCAGAGCTGGGCGCCGGTGTCGGCCAGGTTGCCGCTGCCGATCGCCTGGGGCTCGGTCCGGGGCGGGGCCGCCGGGGTTGCGGCGGCGCTGGTCGCCGTGCCGACGGCCTGGGACTGGCCGAGACCGTCCGCGTCCTCGCCGGTGTCGTCCTTCGCGCCGCCCTGTTCACCGGACTTCGCCGAGGGCGTCGCGTACACCTCGGCTTCGTCGGCGGGCGAGTCGCTCGGCTCCGGTGCGGGGGCCGGCTTGTCCGTCGCCGGCGGCCTGGACGCCTCGTCCTTACCGTCATCGCCCGTGTCGCCGGGCTTGCCGCCCGCGTTGCCGTCCTGCGGGGCGTCCGGGGTGCGGGTGGGCTGCTCCTGCGGAGCCTCGGGGGTCTTCGTCGGCTCCTCGCTCGGCTCCTCGCCCGCCCCGGGCTCCTGACTCGGCTCCTCGCTCGGCTCCTGACCCGGCTCCTCACCCGGTTCGGCTTCCGCTCCGGCTCCGCACTTCCTGCCGTCGTTGATGCAGTCGACCACCTCCCCCATCAGGTCCTCGTCGAAGACGTTGATGAAGTCGCCGTGGTCCGTGACCGGCTTGTGCAGCTGCTCGGGGAAGGAGTCCACCGCGAAGAGCGGTGTCGTACGGCCGCCGTCGTTCAGGCTCGGCGCGTCGACGTCGTAGACGATGCGCTGGACCAGCTGCGGAATGGGCCGGAAGCCGGACGGGCACACGCCGGAGGCGTCGGCGAACGCCACGTGGGTGCGGTGGTTGGCGCTGTCGATGTTGCGGCCGTCCCAGCAGCTCTGGAACTTGAAGGAGCGCACGACGTCGCTGCCCTTCGGGCACAGCGGGTACTTGTCCTTCAGCTGCCGGTCCTCGAAGCCGGTGCAGCTCCAGGAGGCGTTGGCGTTGGCCGTGCCGTTGACGAACGACTTGGCGTCGCCGGTGATGATGCGCAGCAGCCGCGGCATGGCCGTGACCTTGTCGCGCGGGTTCCCCACGAAGTCGAGCGTGACCTGCTTCGGCGTGACGATCGCGCCGGCGTTGCCCTCGATGCCCCCGCCGGGCGAGTCGGCGTCCTGCTCCTGGGTGCCGTTCTGCACGCGCAGGACGGGCCAGTAGTAGGAGGACTTGTCGCCCTGGTCGTCGCAGCTGGTCTCGGCGTTCGCGAGGTCCTGGTCGCTGGCGAAGGCGTTGTTGGCCTGGTTGCCGACGTAGTCGTGGAAGTGGTGGGCGCCGTTGGTGACGCCCGGGGCGGCGATGATGTTGTCGGAGTTGAACAGGCCGTTCTCGTTCACGCCGCAGCTGGTGGCGAAGGTGCCGCGGGAGGCGTTGCCCTTCTGGCGGGGGCTGTTCACGTTGGGCTGGACGCTGGTGATGTCCGCGAAGTCGGCGGCGACCGGTCCGTTGCCCGCCTGTCCGCCGTTGTTGCCCTGACCCTCGCCGTTGCCCTGCTCCTGGCCGCCCTGGCCCTGTTCCTGGCCGGGCTGCTCCGCGCCGCCGCCGTCCTGGCCCTCGCCCTGCTCGGGAGCCTGGTTGCCGGACTCCCGGACGGTGCAGGCCGCGAGGGCGTCGAGTCCCTCGGGGCGGTCGCCCACCCGGTCGATGGCGATGGCGATGCGCTCGAGGGTCGCGCCCCGCTTCTCCTTCAGCGGGTTCATGATCGCGTTGTCGGCGAAGCCGGAATCCTGCTGTATCTGTTGCGCCGATTCGCTCAGCCGCTGGTAGGCCTTGGCGATCTGCTCGTCCAGAAGGGCGAGTTCCTTGTCGACCTCCGCCCTCGCCTGTTCGGGGACCGAGGTC
Organism: Streptomyces purpurascens; assembly: GCF_045040895.1. Classification (NCBI taxonomy): domain Bacteria; kingdom Bacillati; phylum Actinomycetota; class Actinomycetes; order Kitasatosporales; family Streptomycetaceae; genus Streptomyces; species Streptomyces purpurascens. The sequence goes on from NZ_CP108341.1 coordinate 187,334, forward strand.
AGCCGGCTGCCCACGTCGGGGCAGTCGATCGTGGCGCCCGCGGTCCGCACCCCCGTACCGGACCGCGTCTGGGCGGGCTCACCGCCCGAACCGCCGTCCGTGGCCGAGGCGTAGACATTCGCCGCCATCAGGCCGCCTCCGCCCAGCATCAGCGCGACTGCGGCGAAGGTCGCGCGCCGTGGGCCTGTAGGGCGTCTTCGCGTATTGCGTGCCAAGGGTGCTCTCCTGCGCTTGAGGCGTGCCGGGCATGAAAATCCCCTCGCCCCATACGTGCGGGAGCTCCGGAGCGTTCAGCCGCCCCGGAAATTCTTCGAGAACTCTCAGAAAGCATGCACAGCCGTACCCCGCCGGACTCGCCCCGTCCGGCGGGGTACGGCAGCCGAAGCGGCAGGTCAGCGGAAGTTCACGTCACTGCACAGGAAGTAGGTCTGGTCCATGTGCGACGCCTGCCAGATCGTGTAGACGACATGGCGGCCGCTCAGCCCTGAAGTGCTCACGGGGATCTCGTAGTTCTGACTGGGCCCGTACTTGCCGGTGCGAGTGACGAGCCGGAGGTCGTTCCAGGTCAGCGGCTGGGTGGCAGGGTTGAAGCCCTGCCGCGTGACGTACACCAGGAAGTAGTCGGCGCCGTGGCTGGCCTGGTCGTACAGCTTCACGGTGAAGTTGTTGCCGATGTCCGTCGTCTTCCAGGCGCCGACCGTGTCGAGGGAGTTGTACCGGCCGCCCTCGGTCCGGCCGCCGCTGCACAGCTGGCCGTCGGGCACCACGGCCTGGAAGTTGCCGCCGGAGCCGTTGCGGTACAGGCCGTTCCAGTTCCACATGGCGTTCGCGTCGCTCCGCCACGCCTGCCAGCACATGGGGTCCTGCTGGGCCATGGCGGGGTTGAGGTGGTCGTTCCCCCAGCGCAGCCAGCAGCCGTAGTTGCGGGATGCCGGGTCGACGACCGAGCCGTGGGCGACGGCGGTGCCGCTCCATGGGATCAGGCTGAGCAGCGCGGCCACCAGCACGCTCAGGGCGAGTGTCAGACGGGTCCTGACCGGACGGGATCCGCCTTGATGGACATGACCATGACAATCCATGATCTCCTGCTTTCGGTGTGGGGGTTGGTGCCTTACGTGGGGAGTGCGGGATCGCGTGGGAGCGCTCCCGCACTCCCACGCTGCGCCCGATGGCACGGGTCGGCAACGCACGATTGCGCCACTTCCGTAGCTCCTGGCGCGATCGTGGCGTTCGACGGGCGACTGTCAGAGCCGGTCGAGTTCCTTCGTGGTGCGGCCGAGATAGGTCGCCGAGCCGGGCTCCGGAACGTCGATCTCGCGGAACCCCAGGCGGTCGTAGAAGGCCCTGGCCTCGGTGTTGGCGGTCGCCATGGCCAGGTGGACGGCCAGGACTCCCCTGTCCTGGAGCGCCCCGAGGAGCGTCCGCATCAGGTGGCGTCCGTGGCCCCGGCCCTGCCAGTCGGGCAGCAGGTCGATGTGCAGATGCGCGGGATACGCGGCCAGTTCGGGCACCACCATCCGTTCGGGGTGGTGCAGCAGGTGCGCCATCGCCTCGTCCGGAGTGTGCGGCGGCTCGGGCGGTTCCGGGTAACGCCCGGCGACCAGGGGCAGCCACGTGGTGCGGAACTCCGCGGCGAACCGCGGGGTGTCGGCGGAGCCGAGGATGTAGCCGACCGCACGCCCCTGGCCGTCGTCCAATACGAAGGCCAGTTCCGGCTCCAGACGGACGTAGGGAGCCGCGAAGGTCGCAGGGAAGATGCCCGGGTCCGCGTAGTGGGGGCGGCTGTCCTGGCCGGCGTGTGCGGTGCGGATGCAGATGTCGTCGAGGGCCGAACGGTCCTCGGGGCTGTAGGGGCGGATGGCGGGGGACGTGGTCATGTCGGCATCGTGCACGCTGTGGGAGCGCTCCCTCAACCCGCTGTGACGAGGTGGTGCGTGCGCCGGACTGCAGCTGTACGTGCCGCGGGAGGAGACCGAGGATCTCAACGCGCTGGTCCGAGCGTCCTGGTTCAGCCGCGCCCCGAAGCGGCTCGCCGCGTCCCTCGCCGCGGCGGAGGCGGCGGCCGACGCCCCGGGCGGCGACCTGCCCGTCGGCATCGACCGGCCCGCGACGCAGGCCCTGGTCGGCGCCGGCGTGACGACGCTGAAGCGGGTGGCCCGGCACTTCCGGGCGGAACCGCCGGCGCTGCACGGGGTCGGGCCCAGGGCCGTGCGGGTGCTGTCGGAGGCGCTGGAGCAGCGGGGGCTCGCCCTGCGGGGTTGATGTTCCGGCCCTGGGCGGGTGACGCCGACCTGCCGGGCGCGGCCGACGGGTCCGCTTAGGGGCCCGGACCGGGGTTACCCGGCTCGCATGGTGAAGCTGCATATTCCAGGACGAAAAGAACATCACGAGAGCGAGGCTCCGCCTTCGGAGCCGTCGGAGAGCCCTCGGCCGGCGCCCGGGACGGCCGGTCCGGGACCCGAAGTGGAACGCGCGGCGCCGGACACGCCGAGTGAACTGCCCCGGACGTCGTGGGGTGCGGTGCTGAAGGGGAGCCTGCGGGAGTTCAAGAAGGACGAGCTGACCGACCGGGCCGCGGCGCTGACGTACTACACGGTGCTTTCGATCTTCCCGGCGCTGCTGGTGCTGGTGTCGCTGCTGGGCATCACCGGCAAGTCGACCACGGACAAGGTCCTCGAGAACATCCAGCAGTTCGCTCCCGGCGCGGCGCGGGACATCATCACCCGGGCCGTCGAGCAGTTGCAGGGCAACGCCGGCATCGGCTCGCTGATGGCCATCGTCGGTCTTGTGCTGGCGGTGTGGTCGGCCTCCGGCTACGTGGCGGCGTTCATCCGCTCCGCCAACGCCGTCTACGACATGCCCGAGGGGCGGCCCGTGTGGAAGGTGCTGCCGGTGCGGGTGGGTGTGACGGTGGTGCTGATGGTGCTGGCCACGATCAGCGCGCTGATCGTGGTCTTCACGGGCGGGCTGGCCCGTCAGGCCGGGACCACTCTGGGTATCGGCGACACCGCGCTGACGGTGTGGTCGTTCGCGAAGTGGCCCGTTCTGGTCGTGCTGGTCACGATCATGATCGCGATTCTGTACTGGGCGACCCCGAACGCCAAGGTGAAGGGGTTCCGCTGGATCACGCCGGGCAGTGTGCTGGCCCTGCTGATCTGGCTGGTCGCGTCGGCGGGCTTCGCCATCTACGTGGCCAACTTCGCCTCGTACAACAAGACCTACGGCACGATGGCCGGTGTCATCGTCTTCCTGGTGTGGCTGTGGATCACCAACCTGGCGATCCTGCTGGGCCTGGAGTTCGACGCGGAGACGGTACGGCAGCGGGCCATCGCCGGTGGGCATCCGCCCGAGGACGAGCCGTACACCCAGCCGCGTGACACCCGGGCGTGGGACGAGGAGGACCGGCGCCGGGTGGAAGAGACCTGACGGGTTCAGCCCATGAGTCCCGCGGCGACCGTCGCGCCCAGTTCCCAGCAACGCTCGACGTCGCCCTTGTCCGGCTCTCCGGTCACGGTCACGGCCTCGGCGGTGCGGCGCCAGCCGAGGCCCGTCGTGATCGACTCGATGCCCCGCACCGCTCCGGTGACGTCGTTCCCGCCGTGCACGTAGTAGCCGAAGGGCCGGCCGCGCGTGGCGTCCAGGCACGGGTAGTAGACCTGGTCGAAGAAGTGCTTGAGGGCGCCGGACATGTAGCCGAGGTTCGCGGGGGTGCCGAGGAGGTAGCCGTCGGCCGCGAGGACGTCGGAGGCGGTGGCGGACAGCGCGGGCAGGCGCACGACCGTGACGTTCTCGATCTCGGGGTCGGTCGCCCCGGAGACGACGGCTTCGAACATCGCCTGGCAGTTGGGCGAGGGCGTGTGATGGACGATCAGCAAGGTGGCCACGGCATCCGACCTTACAAGTCGTGAAGAGCATGAGTGCCCGGCGCGAGATCTGGTACCCGTCCGTCGCTCTCCGTACGAGAAAGGGAGGTACCGCCTTGTCACAGGTAGAGGAATCCATCGAGGTCCGCGTCCCGGTGCACACGGCCTACAACCAGTGGACCCAGTTCGAGGACTTTCCCCGGTTCATGGACGGCGTGGAGCGCATCGAGCAGCGCACCGACACGCTGACGCACTGGGTGACGAAGGTCGGCGGCCAGGAGCGGGAGTTCGACGCGGAGATCACCGAGCAGGTTCCCGACGAGCGCGTGGCCTGGACGACGGTGGGCGGCGAGGCCAGGCAGGCCGGTGTGGTCACCTTCCACCGCATCCAGGACGACACGACCAAGGTCATGCTGCAGTTGGAGTTCGACCCCATGGGGCTGACCGAGACCGTGGGCGACAAGCTCGGGTTCGTCAAGCGGCAGGTCTCGGGTGACCTGCGGCGGTTCAAGCAGTTCATGGAGACCCGTGGCTCGGAGACGGGCGCCTGGCGCGGCGCGGTCTGAGCCGGCGACAGATGGCGGCCGCCACCACGCGCAGTGGTGGCGGCCGCCATCTGTCGTGTGTGCTCGCCCGTTACGCCACCACCGGCCGGGCGATCCCGCTCCGCAGCAGCTCCCGGGCCTGCTGGGTCAGGTCGCCCAGGCGCAGGGCGAGGCGTGTCACCGCCTCGTAGAGCAGGTGGACGGCCCGGAGGTGCTCCAGGCGCGGGGCCAGGGCCGAGAGGCCAATGGCCAGGGCCACGCCCGCCCAGGCCACCGGGCCGAGCGGGGTGCAGCCGAAGAAGTGGCTGACGCCGGGGGTCTGGACGAGGGCTGCGAGTACGGCGGCCGAGCCGAGGGCCGTCACCCACACCAGCGGGCTGCGGCGGCGGCCGGAGAGGGTCTGCACGAGCTGGGCGCCGACCACGCCGCACAGGGCCATGGTGGTGGACCGGCGTTCGGTGCCGGGGGTGAGGCGGCCGATGAGGTACGCCGTGACCGCGCCGAGGCAGGTGGTGATGCCGCGGCGCCGGATGGAGCGCAGCAGCGGGGCGCCGAGGACGTTGAGGCCCATCGGGCCGGTCGCGGCGTGCTCCGCCGTCGAGGGGTCGTCGCTCGGCGTCACCGCCACCGCCATGGCCGGGAACATGTCGGTGAGCAGGTTGACCAGCAGCAGCTGACGCGTCGACAGGGGTGAGGCGCCGGCCAGCAGGGTGCCGAGGACGCTGAAGCCGACCTCGCCTGCGTTGCCGCCGATGAGGATGCTCACCGCGTCGGCGACGCTGCGCCACAGGGCACGGCCCTCGGCGACCGCGTCGACGAGGACGGACAGATCGCCGGTGGTGAGCACGAGGTCGGCGGCGTTGCGGGCGGCCGCGGAGCCGCGGGACTCGACGCCGACCCCGACGTCGGCGGCACGGATGGCGGCGGCGTCGTTGGCGCCGTCGCCGGCCATCGCCACGACCCGTCCGGCCTGTTGCAGTGCCTCCACGACGTGCAGCTTCTGCTCGGGGGCGACCCGGGCGATGACGCCCGCGCCGCGCAGGACCCGGACGCGTTCGCGGCGTTCCATGGCCACGAGTTCGTCGCCGGTCACCGCCTCGGTCTCCTCCGGCCAGCCCAGTTGCAGGGCGATGGCCCGGGCGGTCTCGGGGTGGTCGCCGGTGAGCATGACGGGCAGGATGCCGGAGCGGCGGAGTTCCGCGAGCAGGGCGTGCGAGGTGTCACGCGGGACGTCGGCGAGGGCGACGAAGCCGCTGAACTCCAGGTCCGCGAGCGGCGCGTCGAGTTCGGCGTCGGCGTCGTCGGCCCGGCAAGGGCGCCGGGCGACGGCGAGGACGCGCAGCCCCTTTCCCGCCAGCTCGTGGGCGGTGTCGGTCGCGTGGTCGGGGAGGTCCCGGCAGGCGGGCAGGATCGTCTCCGGGGCGCCCTTGACGACGAGGAGTTCACCGAAGTCGGGGTCGCCGTCGCGGCCGACCGCCGCGGCGTAGCCCCGCCGTGTCTCGAAGGGCAGCTCGCCGGCCGGGGCCCAGCCCTCGTCGGGCGGGGCGACGTCGAGGACGGCCTCGTCGGTGGCGTGCGCGACACGGCGCCCCTCCCCCGTCTCCTCCTGCGGGCAGGCACGTGCGGCCAGGCGCAGGACCGGCAGGGCCTGTTCGGTGCCGGTCTCGAGGACGGTGCCGTCGGCGGTGGCGACGCGGACCAGGCGCAGTCTGTTCTCGGTGAGGGTGCCGGTCTTGTCGAAGCAGACGGTGTCGACCCGCCCGAGCGCCTCCAGGGTGCGCGGGGTGCGGACCAGGACGCCGCGCCGGGACAGCCGGCGGGCGGCCGCCATCTGCGCGACCGTGGCGACGAGCGGGAGTCCTTCCGGTACGGCGGCGACGGCGACCGCGACACCGCCGCTGACTGCGCGTCGGACGGGACTGCCGCGCAGCAGGGACAGTCCGGTCACCGCGGCGCCGCCCGTGAAGGTCACCGGCAGTGCCTTGCGGGTCAGCTCCTGCAGCCGGGCCTGGACGCCGGCGGGCGGCGGGGTGCGGGCGGCGAGGGTGACGGCGCGGCCCGCCTCGGTCTGGTCGCCGGTGTCCACGACGAGCGCGGTGGCGCGTCCGGCCACGACGGTCGTGCCCTCGAACACCATGCAGGTGCGCTGGGTGACCGGCAGTCCGGGCGTGGCGTCGACGGCCTTGGTCACCGGCAGGGACTCGCCGGTGAGTGCCGACTCGTCGACCTCGAGACCGTCGACCTCCAGCAGTCGCGCGTCGGCGGGTACGACGTCGCCGGCGCCGAGGCTGATCTCGTCGCCGGGCCGCAGCCGGGCGGCATCGACGGTGACGGTGCGTCTGCGGCTGTCCTGCTTGCGGGCCTTGGGCTGCTGCCGGGCGGCCAGCCGGGCCAGTGCCTGTTCGGCGCGCAGCCGCTGGAGTCCGCCCGTCACGGCGTTGAGGTCCATGGCGCCCACGACGAGCATGGCGTCGACGAGGGAGCCGAGCAGCGCGGAGGCGACGGCGCCCGTGGCCAGGACGGGGGTGAGGGGATCGTCGAGTTCGCGGCGTACGGCACCGGCCGCCTGCCAGGTCCAGCGGGCGGGGGTCACGGCCGGGTGGCGGATCAGGCGACCGGCCTGCTGTCTCGAGCGGTCGGCGAGCAGGGCGAGTCCGCGGGGCTCGTCGTCGCGTCCGGCGCGTCCCAGCCGGTCGCGGACCTCGTGGGGTTCCAGGGCGTGCCAGGGGATGTGCAGTCGTGGCGGGGGCGGGGTGGCCCGGGCCACCTGGGTGGCCGAGAGCCAGCCGGCGAGCAGGGCGTTGGCGGCGGCGATGTTGACGGGGGCGTGCCGGGTGAGGGGCCACATTCCGAGCCGGCCCAGGCGCTGTCCGCCGCGGGCGACCAGGAGCCCCGACAGGGCGGCGCCCGCGCGGGCCAGTGTCTGCGACCGGCGTCCGACGCGCCGGGCCGCGGGGATCGCCGTCAGCAGCCGCCAGACGTCGGCGAGGCCGCCCGGGGCCAGCGCGTCGACGCCCCAGGAGACGGCGGCCCGTCCGTCGATGAGGGCGATGGCCACGTCTCCGGCGGGCAGCCCGGCCGCGACCTGGCCGTCGCCGGACTTGTTCAGGCGGGCGACGGTCACGACCACGTGCCCGTCCTTCTGCAGAGCCCGTACGACGTCTCCGAACGGCTTGGCGCTCGGGGCGACCTCGTCGGCGAGCCGGATGATGTCCTTCAGGTCGGAGCCGCCCGCGATCACGACGTGCAGTCCGGCCCTGCGGGCGGCGTCGAGGACGGCCTCGGCGAAGGGGTGCACCGGGTCGTCGGGCAGCCCGTCGGAGTCGTCTTCGGTGTCCTCCCGCCGGCTGCGCAGGGCGTCGGCGTGCAGGACGAGGGCGTCGGCGATCTCCAGCTGCCGCAGGCGCTCCCCGTTGCGCAGGAGGATCCCGGCGTGGGCGAGGAACGTGCCGAGCGTCGCGCCGAAGGCTGCCGGTCCGTACCGGGCCGCCTTCGGGGATCCCGCCAGGACCGCTTCGGCCGCGTCGCTCGCGCGGTGTGTGACGAGGAGGGTGGCGGCGGCGCCGGCCAGGCTGCCGGTGCTGGCGTGGGAGGCGTACTCCGCGGCGGGCGTCACCTTGAGCGGCGGCCGGGTGCCCGGCGGGCAGGGCAGGCTGGTGCGGCGGCCGTGGCAGATGTCGTCGTGCAGTGCCTCGAAGGCCGCGGCCCTGGCCACGGCCTCGGTCAGCTGGGTGCCGCGCAGGACGCCGTCGAGCACGAGCGCCAGCGGGGTCTGGCCGGCGCCGTGTGCGGCGGCGTTGGCGGCGGCGAGGACGAGTTCCATGCCGGAGGTGCCGAATCGCTCCCGGAGCAGGGCCCTGAAGCGGGGGTTCTCGCGCAGCAGGGTGACGGTCGCGGTAACGATGCGGGAGGTGGGCGGCAGGCGCAGGGACCGGCCGGCGAAGGCGCCGACCGCGCCGGCGGCGTCCAGCAGGATCGCGGCCGCGGTGACGCGCACCTCGGCGGGGTCGCCGGGGTGGCTGGTGTCCCGGGCGTTCGGGTCGGCGCCCTCGTCCAGGCCGAGGCGGGCGGCGAGTGCGGTGGCCCGCTCGGTGACACGGTCGGTGACGGCGTCCTCGGCCACGGTGATCACCAGGCGGGACAGTCCCTCGTCCCAGTACGCCGTGAGCACGTCCGGGTGGTCGAGCAGTTCCTCCGCCATCGTGCGGGCGAGCGCGCCGGCCTCGCCGTCGGCGCGCCGCAGGGCGAGGTGGACGCGCGGCCCGGCCTTCCAGTGCTGTCCGCCGGTCAGGGCGTTGCGCGCGACGTTGCGCACGCGCCGCGTGGTGTCGTAGACGGACGTCACGCCCTGGGCGGTGCCGCGGGCGGCCCCTGCGGCCGCCCCGGCCACGGCCCCGACGAGCGGGGCGATGTCGAAGCGTGTGAGCATCTCCTGCTGTCCCGACTCAGCCGGTGGGCCGGCCGTCGTGTGCGTGCGGGTGGGCGTGTTCCCGGTCCGGCTCCTCGCCGTGCGTGTCGTGGTGCGCGGTGGCCTCGGCGACCTGCTTCAGCGCGGAGGCGGTGGCGGTGTCGCCCACCTTGGCGGGCTGTTCGTGGACGTGCGGCTCGGGCTGGTCGTGCCGGTAGTGGGACGCGGCGAGTCTGCCGCCGGGGCCGTACGCGGAGGTGTCCTGATCGTCCGGCCTGTCCTGGGCGCCCTTGCGGCGTTCGCCGGTCCGGGCGGTTCGCGTGCCGCCGTTCGGTGAGGCGCCGTCGGGCTCCTGTCCGGGCCGGGGCCGCGTCAGCCAGGCGACGGCGGCGCCGGTCAGCGCCACCGGCCACTCCACCACTCCGGCCACACCGAGCACACCGGCACCGGCGTAGACGGCCATCCGGCGGCCGCGCGGCGACACCGCGCCGACCTTGTCCAGGGCTCCTCCGGCCACCTTGCCCACCTGCTCCGCACCCGGCAGATGCCTGAGGCCCGAGGCGACGGCCCGCAACGGCTGCGGAAGATCCGACGAACGTGATGTCTCTTGGTTCATGTCGACCTCCACGGGCGCGTTGTTCAGCGACTTCAACCGGTTTCCCAGCCCTTTGCCCCATATTCCGCCTTTGGCATGGTTACCGCTTGTCTTGTTCGGCCGAGGCCCGACGGAGGAGGGCGCGGCTGCCCGGTAGATCCATCGATGTAGCCGGGACCTCGGCGCACAGCACGATGTACGGCTCGCCTGTGCCGAGGAGCATGGTCTGCGGACGTCCTCCCGTACCGGCCCTTCATCTGCCCGAGGAGACTCGTCATGCCCGAAACGCCGAGGCCGCGCGTGCCGCGCCGCGCCGCGGTGGCCACCGTGGCCCTGCTGCTCGCCGCCGCAGGGACGACTGCGGCCGCACAGAAACCGCCGACCGTCGCGGACCTGCGCGCCGATGTGAACCAGGACGGCCGCGTGGACGTCGCGGGGACGTCCGACGAGGCGGGCGAGCAGGGGTGGCGGCCGGGGCGTGGCGCGGTCTTCCTCGCGAACGTCGACGACGACGCGCGGCGCTGCCGGATGCGCCCCGGAGATCTGGACCGTATCGATCCGGCCGTGGACGAACGGCTGGCGGCCTGCCACGACGGGGCGGACGAGCGGGTCAACGGAGAGCGGGACGAGGCGGATCTCGCCCCGTTGCGCGTTCCGCCGGCGCCGGTCGGCGACGAGGCGTCGGGGCGAGTGGAGGTGGCGGCGGCACAGCGGCCGTACGTCCGTCTGTTCGTCAGACGCGACGGGGCGCTGCGGGTCCTGCGCGGACCGCTGACGGCCGGTGAACTGCGGGCCGGTGCCGAACTGGCCCTGGAGGGGCGCGACATCGTCCGCGACCCTCGGCACTGGGACGGCGAGGTCACGCTCACCCTCGCCGTGACCGACCGCGGGCGCACCACGTCCGACCGGGTGCGGCTGAAGGTCGCGCCCGTGCTGTTCCAGAACGATCTGCAGCGTGCCGAGCGCGTCCTCGCGGCCAGGCCGGGCCCGGGCCACGGTGTCGCGCCCGGCCGCTGGGGTGTGGGCGACGTCTACCGGCCGCGGGAGTGGCGGCCGTTCGCCTCCTCGCTGATACGGGCGGCGGGCGCCGCGGGGCTCTCCCGGCGGGACGTGAGCTTCACGGCCGGTACGGAGCAGTGGTGGCGGGACATCTGGCGGCAGGACATGGTCGAACCGGCCGTGGCCGGTGTCCCGGCGCCCGGCGGAGGGGTGCACAGCATGCGGGTGCTGTTGCGCGCTCCGGTGCTGTGGGCGCCGCCCGAGGGCGGCAAGACCACCCTGAGCCGGTCGGCCCGGCTGCTCTTCCGTGACTTCCGCGGACCCGACGTCGGGGTCGTGCAGCAGTTCACGCCGGGACGCGAGCCGAACGGCGTCGACCTGCAGAACTTCACCGGCAACTTCGAGTCCGTACCGCCGTACGAGGGTCACCCGCACGGGCGGGCGCTGTACGGCACGGCCCCGCACCGGGCACCCGATCCGGCGTTCGTGCGGATGATCGAGGCGCAGGGCAGGCAGCCGGCCATCACCATCGACACGTCGTGGCTGCTGGTCGGCCATGTGGACGAGACGGTCCACGTCGTGCGGGCCGGGAACGAGCGCGGCTGGACCCTGGCGGTCGCCGACCCCCGGCAGGCGGTGTCGCTGCTGCGGCACGCCCAGCGCGCCGGGGAGGGCGGGCAGCGGCTGTTCGCGGACACGAGCGCGGAGCGCAAGCCGACCGTCGACGCCCTGCTGGCGGACGACGCCTTCCGCGCCGGCAACGAGGAGGCGGCGCGGAGGGTCGACGACCAGATCGCCGTGCTGCTGCGGGAGACGGGGCTGTCCCGGCGCGACCTGGTGCGCGTGCCGGTGCTGTACAAGACGCTCGGGGCGGAAGCGGACGGGCCCATGGGCGCGATCGCCTACTCCCCCAGCATCGCCAACGGCCTGTCCCTGACCGCCCGGGACTACGCCGCGCCCGATCCGCACGGGCCGAAGGTGGGCGGCCGCGACCTGTTCCGCACCGCCACGCAGAAGGCCCTCGCCGCCGGCGGAGTGCGCGTGCACTGGGTGGAGAACTTCGCCTGGTCGCACCTGGCGGGCGGAGAGGTGCACTGCGCGACGAACGCCCTGCGGGACACGTCCGGGAGTGCGCGGTGGTGGCACACCGACCCGGGCGGCAGGTGACCGGTCGGGCGGGGCGCCCCGTCTGTGACCTGGGCGGACGGGGCGGCCGTGGTCCCACGGGCCGCTGCGGGAGGATTCCGGCCCAGGACGCGCCGGTCGAGCAGCTGCCGTAGCCCGGCGCCGTCGGTATCACCGGAAAGCGGCCCCCGGTCCCGGCCTCTTCGGAAGCCGTCCGTGTCGGTGCGGGTGCGTCGGGTACTCAGAGCGGGCACGCGGGCCGTATCGGGTCCGGGCGCCGCGTGGCAGCGGAGTGTCCGGTTCGGCGAATGGAGTGGTCATGACGGAGAACGGTGATGACGCGACGCTCGTCCGGCGGCCGGGGATACCCGACCTCCGACTGGCCCCGGACCGGACCGAGCCCGCGCCACCCCAGGACCCGCAGGCCGGCGAGCCGCCGCAGGAACTGCCCCTGGACCGCAACCAGCCGATTCTGGAGGCGGCCAAGCAGGTCGGCTCCCTGCTGAAGCGGAAGGGGCATCTCTTCGCGCTGGCCGGGAGCGTGGCCGCCTACGCGCACGGAGGCGAGAAGAACCTCCGGCACGACGTCGACTTCGCCATCCGCCCCGAGGACGCCGAGGCGGTGGCGGTCACGCTCCGGGACGCGGGGCTGACCGTCTACACGCCGCCGGAGGACTGGCTGATCAAGGCCACGTGTTTCGGCCAGCCCGTCGACATCATCTTCGAGCTGGCGGACCGGCCGGTCGGCGCGGACATGCTGGAGCGCGCGGAGGAGATCTCGGTCGACTCGGTGCGCATGCCCGTGCTGGCCCCGACCGACCTGCTGTGGAGCCTGGCCGCCGCCTTCTCCGAGCACCACTGCGACTTCGGCGCCGCCCTGCCCATCGCGCGCGCCCTGCGGGAGAAGGTCGACTGGGAGCGGGTACGGCGCGAGTGCGGGGACGCGCCCATGCCCGCCGCCTTCTTCTTCCTCCTGGAGCGCCTGAACGTCATCTGAAGGAGCACCCATGAGCACCCACGGTTCCCAGGACACGGGCGGTGCGCCGCCGGCGCAGAACCTGGACTACCGCATCGCCCACCTCCAGGACCGCCTCGCCTCCGGCGAACTCGGTGAACTGGGCGTACGGGTCGAGGCCCGCGGCCGGACGGTGCTGCTCACCGGCACCGTGCCCTCGGCCCCCTGCCGCGACGAGATTCTGCGCACCGCCCTCGAGGAGCTCGCCGGGGTACCGGTGCACAGCGACCTCGTGGTCACCGAGGCGTCCTCCCCCGACCGCGCGGAGGAACTCTCATGATCCGCATCGCAGCCGTCGGAGACATCCACATGGGGCCCGACAGCCAGGGCCTGCTCCGCCCCGCGTTCGAGACCCTGCCCGAGTGCGCCGACCTCCTGCTGCTGGCCGGAGACCTCACCCGGCACGGCACCCCCGAGGAGGCCCGGGTGGTGGCCCGGGAGATCCAGGGCCTCGGGGTCCCGGTGGTCGCCGTCCTGGGCAACCACGACCATCACGACGACAAGCCCGACGAGGTCACGGCCGTGCTCAGGGACGCCGGTGCCCAGGTCCTCGAGGGCCGGGGGACGGTCGTACCGTGCGGCGGGGCGCGTATCGGCGTGGCCGGCACCAAGGGGTTCGGCGGCGGCTTCGTCGGCCGCTGCGCCGGGGAGTTCGGCGAGCCGGTCATGAAGGAGTTCGTCAGGCACTCGCGCCGCTGCGCCGACGGTCTGCGGGCGTCGCTGGAGCAGCTCGGCGAGGAGGGCTGTGACGCGCGGATCGCTCTGACCCACTACTCCCCCGTCCCGGACACACTGGCCGGCGAACCCCTGGAGATCTATCCGTTCCTGGGCAGCTATCTGCTGGCCGAGGCGATCGACACGGCCGGCGCCGACCTCGCGGTGCACGGGCACGCCCACGCCGGCACGGAACACGGCATGACGAGCGGCGGCGTACGGGTACGCAATGTCGCCCAGCCGGTCATCGGGCGGGCCTTCCACGTCTACCACCTGCCGGTCCGTGACCACGCGACCACCGGGACCGCCGCCCGAGCCGCCCGCTAGCCTCCGCCCCCGCTCTCCCGCTCCCCCTCCGCCGCCGGCCGACGCCGGCGGCGTCTTCCGTGTTCGGCGCCAGGTGACGCGAGGCGCTGCTCCCGTACGGCCTCTGGTGTGAACGCCCCGCAGGTCGCGCCCGCTTTAGGCATTTTGTCTGCTTAGCATGCATGCTCCGCGCTCCGCACGTCGGCGATGCCCCACGCGTCCGCCCGGGGCCCGACTGCCCTGTACGAGAGGACACCAGATGACGCTGACGGGCCGTCGAAAAGCACCGTCCGAGCATGCCTTCTCCCCGCACGACGCGGTACTGCGCGCCGCGGCGCCGCACGTCGCCCGCCGCCGCTTCCTGACCGTCACCGCGGCGGCGGCGATGCTCGCCTTCACCACCAACCGGCCGGCCCGCGGCGCCACCGCCGCTCCGGAACTGGACGCCGCCCGGGTCTCCGACGACCCCTTCACCCTCGGCGTGGCCTCCGGCGATCCGCTGCCCGACTCGGTGCTGATCTGGACACGCCTGGCCCCCGAGCCGTTCACCGCGGACGGCGGCCTGGGCCAGGAGCGGGTCGCCGTCTCCTGGGAGGTGGCCACGGACGAGTGGTTCGCGCTCGTCGAGCAGCGGGGGGTCGCCACGGCCCATCCCGAGTACGCCCACAGCGTGCACGTCGACATCAAGGGCCTGAGGCCCAACAGCCACTACTACTACCGCTTCCGGGTGGGCAGCTGGATCAGCCCCACGGGCCGGACCCGTACGGCACCGGCCGCGGGCAGCGCCACCGACGGCATGCGGCTGGCCGCCGTGGCCTGCCAGGCCTATCAGGACGGCTACTACACCGCCCACCGGCATCTGGCGGAGGAGGACGTCGACGTGGTGTTCCACCTCGGCGACTACCTGTACGAGTACCCGGTGGACTCCGCCGGCGGAGCCCGCCGCTACAGCGACCGCAAGCTGCCCGACGTGTTCAACCGCGAGACGCTCACCCTCGCGGACTACCGGCTGCGCTACGCGCTCTACAAGAACGACCCGGACCTGCGCGCCGCGCATGCCCGGCACCCGTTCCTCGTCACCTGGGACGACCACGAGACGGAGAACAACTACGCGGGCGCCTTCGACGAGAACGGCACGTCCCCGGAGCAGTTCCTGGCGCGACGCGCCGCCGCCTACCGGGCCTACTGGGAGAACCAGCCGCTGCGCGCCGAGCAGCTGCCGCAGGGCCCCGACGCCCGGCTCTACCGCCGGCTGGCCTGGGGGTCGCTCGTCCAGTTCGACCTCCTCGACACCCGCCAGTACCGCTCCGACCAGGCCTACGACGACCGGCCGCACGCGCCGGGCACCGAGTCGGACGATCCGGCCCGCACCCTGACCGGCGCCGCGCAGGAACGCTGGCTGCTGGACGGCTGGCGGGCCTCCGGCGCGCTGTGGCACGTGATGCCCCAGCAGGTGTGCTTCTCACAGCGC
This sequence comes from Streptomyces purpurascens, assembly GCF_045040895.1. Lineage (NCBI taxonomy): Bacteria > Bacillati > Actinomycetota > Actinomycetes > Kitasatosporales > Streptomycetaceae > Streptomyces > Streptomyces purpurascens. Next base: position 202,375 of record NZ_CP108341.1, read on the forward strand.
AAGTTCGACGTGACCGGGCCGGCCCGGGTCTCCATGGACGCCTGGGACGGCTACCGCGGCTCCCGCGACCGGGTCACGGCGGGCGCGAAGGCCGCGGGCATCGACAACTGGATGGTCCTCACCGGCGACGTCCACGTCGGGTACGCCTTCGACATCAAGGACGACTTCGACGACCCGCAGTCCAGGACGCTGGGCACGGAGTTCACCTGTACCTCCATCTCCAGCGGCGGCAACGGAACCGAGAAGCCCGACAACTGGGACACCTACCTGCGGGCCAACCCCCACATGAAGTACTACGACGGCCGGCGCGGCTACGTCCGGGTCGAGCTGGGCCGCGCGAAAGCCCAGGTCGACTTCCGGACCGTCCCGTCCATCACGCAGCCCGGGGGCACCGTCTCGACGACCGCGTCCTTCGTCACGGAGGTGGGTTCGCCCGGCCTGAAGTCCGCGTGACACGCCCGGTTGCAGTACCGCAGTTCCACCGTGATCGAAGGAGACACATCGCATGGTCCACAGACACGCCGTGACCGGTCGCCGGGCGGCCCTGACCGCGCTCGGCGCACTCGTCGCCACCGGACTCCCCTCCGCCGTGGCGGCCGAGCCGGCGCCCCCGGCGGGCCCGCTGCCCTCGGCCGCCCAGACCCTCGGCGCCGACCGGCCGTCGGCTCCGGTGCTGCGTGCCCTGGAGCGCGACCTCGGGCTGACCCCGGCCCAGGCGTCCCTGCGCCTGGTCAACGAGGCGGAGGCGGGCACCCGGGCGGGGCGGCTGCGCAACGCCCTGGGCAACCGCTTCGCCGGAGCCTGGCTGCGCGGCACGACGGCGCAGGAACTCGTGGTGGCGACCACGAACACCGCGGACGTGCCCGCCATCAAGGCCCAGGGCGCCAAGGCCGCCGTCGTGAAGAAGACGCTCCGGGACCTCCAGGCGGCGAAGAGGAAGCTGGACGGGGCAGCGGCCCGTGCCAACACCCGTGACACTCCCCTGTGGTACGTCGACATCCCGGCGAACCGGGTCGCGGTGCAGGCCCGGAGCAAGGCCGCGGCCGCCGCGTTCGTCAAGGCCGCGGGCCTCGACGCCAAGAGTGTGGGCGTCACGGTGACGGCGGACCGGCCGCGCCTCATGGCGGACGTCACCGGCGGCGACGCCTACTACATCAACGGCAGCGCCCGCTGCTCGATCGGGTTCTCCGTCACCAAGGGCGCGCAGCAGGGCTTCGCCTCGGCGGGCCACTGCGGCAAGAAGGGCGCCACGACGACGGGGTTCAACCAGGCGGAGCAGGGCACGTTCCAGGCCTCCACGTTCCCGGGCAAGGACATGTCGTGGGTGGCCGTCAACGACCAGTGGACGACCACGCCGAACGTGAAGGTCGAGGGCGAGCAGAAGGTCCAGGTCACCGGGTCGGTCCAGGCGCTCGTCGGGGCCGCCGTCTGCCGCTCCGGCTCCACCACCGGGTGGCACTGCGGCAAGATCGAGCAGCACGACACCAGTGTCAGCTACGCCGAGGGCAGGGTGGACGGGCTGACCCGGACGACGGTGTGCGCCGAGCCGGGCGACTCCGGCGGGCCCTACGTCGCGGGCGTCCAGGCGCAGGGCGTGACCTCCGGCGGTACGGGCGACTGCAAGAGCGGGGGCACGACGCTCTACCAGCCGATCAATCCGCTGCTCAGCGGCTTCGGCCTCACCCTGAAGACCGCCGCCGCCGAAGCCGCGGCACCACAGGGCGTCGCGCAGACGTGGGCCGCCGGCCGTGTCTACGAGGCCGGTGTCACGGTGAGTCATGCCGGGGTCCGCTACCAGTGCCTGCAGACCCACCAGGCCCAGGGCGCGTGGGCGCCGACCGGCACTCCGGCCCTGTGGCAGCGGGTGTGACGATGGGTCAGGGCCGTCCGGCGCCGGCGCGGCACCTGCCGTCGGCGCCGGGCCGGTCCCGCTACTCCTCCGTCAGCAGCGCGTACGCGCCGGCCAGGAACGGGTCGTGGGCACGGAAGCGGCGGGTGCACACCGCGGCCAGGGCCGTCCCGGTGTCGGGGCGGAAACCCAGGAACGCCTGCTGGCCGAGGGTCGCTCCGCTGTGGAAGTACATCGGTCCGCCGTCGGTCGGGGGACAGAACCAGGCGGTGGTGTGGACGTGCCGGTGCCCGATGCCCCGGCGGAGCACGGGTCGGCGCACCTCGCGCAGGGCCGCGGTGAGTTGTGGTGACGGGCCGGTGGGGTCGAGATGGGCCTCGAGGAAGGTGAGCAGGTCGTGCGGCGTGGCGCGTACGGCACCCGCCGCCTGGAAGCCTCCGGCGTCGAAGGCGGGCACGGGTGACCGGTCGTCCTTGCCGTGCCCGAGGGCGTCGAATCCGGAGTCGTCCGCGCGCAGGGTCGTGCCGTGCAGGCCGATCGGGTGCAGGACCTGGTCGGTGAGCAGGTCCTCCCACGGTGTGCCGGTCGCGGCGGCGAGCGCGTGCCCGAGTACGGCGACGCCGTAGTTGGAGTAGCGCCACCGGGTGCCGGGGCGGTGGCGCGGCCGGTGACGCAGGAAGGCGTCGACGACCCGGGCGGCCGGGAAGCGACCGTAGGGGTTGGTGTGCCAGGCGGGCAGGGCCCGGAGGAAGAAGCCGGGCGGCAGGGCGGGCAGCCCGGAGGTGTGGGTGATCAGATGGGCGAGCGTCACCGGGTCGGCACCGGTCGGCCGCCCCCTGCCCAGGAGGGTGACGGCCGGTTCACCGCCGGACAGCAGTCCGCTGTGGATCAGCCGGGCCAGCAACAGGCCGGTGAACGTCTTGGCGGCCGAACCGATCTCGTACCGCAGGTCCTCTCGGGAAAGCGGCGGAGGCGGGGCGGTACCGCCGCTCCGGACGGTACGGCGGCCGTACCGCGAGAGGGCGAAGACGACGTCCGGCGCGTCGGCCGCGGTGACGGCGTCCGCGAGCCGCACGCCGAGCGGCCCGTCGTCCGGGGCAGGGCGAGCGGCCACAGGTGCGACAGAAGGGGCATCACGCGGCTCGCCCTGCCGCCAGGCATGCCGGCGGGTCGTCACGAGGCGTGTGCCAGGCGGGACAGGGAGCGGGATGTGGCCAGTACGGAGGCGTAGGCGGCGACCAGGGTCGGGTGGTAGACGATGTCGAACACCTCGTCGGGGGCGCCCTCGGGCATCGTCCGCAGGGCCGGCATGGCGCCGTCGGGCTGCTGTGCGGCGGCGAAGCCCTCCCAGGCCCGTTCGTCCAGGGTGGGGCGGGGCAGGCAGGCGTCGACCACCAGCAGTTCGCCGAGCAGGTCCCAGCGCTCGAGGTCCAGCCAGTCGTCGATCCAGACGGGCAGCCAGGTCGCGAGGTAGTCGGCGGTGGCGGGCGGCAGGCCGTCCGGGTTCTCCCCCCAGTCGGTCAGGTGGAACACGTTGTGCGTGACGTCGTAGGCGATGTGCCCTTCCACCGTCCAGGGCTCGGGGGTGCGGGCCAGCCAGGTCGTGTCCCGCAGTTCGGCCTCCGCAGGACGCGGCGGGAGGCCGAACCGGCGCTGGAACGCGGACAGTCCGAGCCTGCGGGTGGGGGTCGCCTCGAACGACACCCAGCTCTCCAGCCGGTGGTTCAGGGCGGCGGCCCGCTCCACCTCCGGCTGGCTGTAGCCGAGCTCCTTGAAGGGCAGGTAGACCTCGAACGGGATGGGGGAGATCGGCTCCGTGAGCTGCCCGCGCACCAGCATGCGGCCGCCGTCCAGCGTCTCGCGCCAGGCGTGGTCGAGGAGTTGCCGGGCCAGCTGTGCCTGGCGCGATCCCGCGACCCCCTCGCGGAAGAGCACCTTGCAGATCATGGCGAGTTCGCCGATGGGTTTGAAGCGCTCCAGGAAGCCGACCTCCGGGTCGACGTCGGGTTCCAGCTGGAATCCGTCGCGGTGGGCCCACAGCCATTCCAGGGCGCCCGCTCCGACGTTGTGGATCAGGCGGGTGTCGGTCATCCCAGCACTCCTTGTCCGCCGGGCCGGTGATGCGTGCCTGCCCGGGCTCCGTCCTCGAGACGCCCTGTGGTCAGGATTGCCGCGAAGGCCGCCATGAGGGTGGGGTGGTAGTGGGAGAGGAAGTCCGGGCCGCCGTCGGGGTCCGTTCCGCCCCCTTGCTCCGGGATCGCGCCGGAGGGGTGCTGTACCGCCGCGACCCGTGCCCAGGCGTCGTCGAGGACGGCGGGTTCGGGCAGCAGCGGCAGGCTCGCCGCCACGGCCAGCAACTCGCAGCCGAGGTCCCACATCCCGGCGTCCAGACAGGTGTCGAGCCAGGGCGGCAGCCAGTCGGCCAGGTAGTCGGCCAGGTCCGGTGGTACGCCCCCGGGCCCGGCGCGCCCCCAGTCGGTGAGGTGGAAGACCACGTGGGTGAGGGAGTAGCCGGAGGACTGCTCGAAGGTCCAGGGCTCGGGCAGCCCGGCCAGCCAGGTGTTCCGCAGCGCCTGCGGCATCGCGTCGGAGGGCCGGATGCCGCTGCGTGTCTCGGCGTTCAGGACGCCGAGCCGCCGGGTGGGCTCCTGCTCGGTGAGCCGCCAGCCGCGGGTGCGGGCCACTGTGGCGGTGGCCGCCTCGTAGCCGGGGTGCCGCAGGCCCGCGGCGGCCATGGCGGCGTACACCTCCAACGGGTAGGTGGCGAAGGGCTCCAGCCGTTGCAGGCGCACGAACAGCTCTCCCCGGCCGGTCTGTTGCCACGCGAAGGTCATGAGGTCGGCCGCGCACGCGTGGAGCGGATCCGGGGGCGCGGTGTGCCGGGACACGGTCGCGCACACCTGGGCCAGTTCCCCGAGCGGTTTCCAGCTGCGGTTCACCTGTCCGTCGGCGGCCAGCGCGTCCTCGCCCAGCGCGAACCGCTCGCGATGTGCGGACACCCACGCCAGCGCGTCCTCGGCCACCTGCCGTGGCCCCCGTACGTCCCTCACACGAACGCTCCCGTCCGTGTCAGCCGTGCGGCCTTCACCTGCAGTGCCACGAGCGGGTCCTGACCGCCCATCAGCTCCACGAAGTCCAGGCCGTTCTCCAGCCCCAGCGTCCGCGGTACGCCGTCCAGCAGGGTGAGCCAGCGTCCGGCGCCGGCCGCCTGCCGCCAGTCTCTGCGGCGTACGGCGCGCACGAAGCCGCGGGCGACGTCGACCGGCCGGTGCACGGCCGCGCGGGCGACCGCGCTGTCCTCGCCTGGCAGGGCGAGGGCGGCCAGCACCGCGAGCTGGTGCGTCAGGAGTTGCCAGGTCGCGCCCTCGAGCCAGGCGGCGTCGGGTTCTTCGTCCGGGCCGTCGATGTGGCCCGGGTCGAGCCGCCGCAGCGTGCGTAGCATGGCCCAGTGGCTCCACACGACGGTGGGGGCGGCGTGGGCGCCGGGCGGGTAGGTCTCCACGGCCTTCCGGAACACGGCGAGTTCGTCGGGCGGGGGCGGGGTGCGCTGAAGGATGCTCGGCAGCAACGCGTCGGCTCCCAGCACACGTACGGCCGCGAGGGCGAGGCCCTCCGCTTCCGGGTCGACCGCCACGGGGGCGGCCGCACGAGCGTGGTCTCCGCTCCGAAGAGCGGAGACCACGCCGGAAGCGAGGTCCTGCACCGCGTCCTGCAAGAGAGACGAAGTGCCTGACTGCTTCATGGTTACTCCTGTCGATCCACTCAACCCTTCTTGGGGCGCGGGGTGGGCGGCGACAGGAGGAGACCGAATCCGCCCTTGAACAGCGCGAGTGCGGCGCACTCACGGCTGTCGCGGTAGATACCGTCGGTCTCTGCCGGGTCGAGTGCCGCCTCGATGTCGGCGCTCTGGATGCCCGTCAGTTCCTTGGCGACCTTGTCGGTGGGGGACATTGCACCATCTCCTTGGGGGAAGCGGATGCTTTCTCCTCTAGTGCACCTGATGGGGACAAATCATGCCAACTTACCCATTGGTTTATTTACATCACTTGTTCAACATCCGGCGCACGCGTATCAGCCCCGCAGTGCGAACCGGGTGCGTGCTTTCGCCCCTGACGGGGAACCCGGCGAGCGCTGTACCCACCGACACCCTTGGAGAGGGCCATGAGTCTGTTGCGCGTGCTCGGCCGCCCCATGCTGGCCTCGATGTTCCTGACGGGCGGCCTGAGTTCCGTCCGCGCCCCGGAGGAGGTCGCCCCGGTCGCCGAGCCGGTCGTACAACCGGTCACCGAACGTGTCTCGGCGCTGCCCGACCACACCGAGCAGGTCGTACGGCTGAACGGGGCCGTACAGGTCGTGGCGGGCCTGATGCTGGCCACGGGGCGCATGCCGCGTCCGGCCGCGCTGGCCATCGCGGCCACGCTGGTGCCCACGACGCTGGCGGCGCACCGCTTCTGGGAGGCGGAGGACCCCGCGGAACGGGCCCAGCAGCGCATCCACTTCTTCAAGAACATGTCCATGCTCGGAGGGCTGCTGATCGCCGCCGACGACACCGGCGCCCGCCCCTCGCTGCTGTGGCGCGGCACCCACGCCGCGCATGGCCTGCGGCACGACGCGGGACTGGTGCGCCGCTCCGTCCGTGCCACCGCGGGGCCGGCCGCCGCGGCCGGCCGGGTCCGGGCCAAGCTCCCCGTCTGAGCCGTCGGCGGGACCTGTTCGGGACCGCGCGTTAACCCATTCGGGCCGGGGGGACCCGGGGGCTGGAGGTGAGGGACATGGGACACGGAGGAAATGTCATCGACGAGCTGGTGACCGATCACCGCGAAGTCGAGGAGATGTTCGGCAGGATCGAGGCGCTGCCGTCCGGTCACCAGGACCGCAAGGTGTACGCGGACCAGGTCACGATCGAGCTGGTACGGCACTCGGTGGCCGAGGAGGCCTACCTGTATCCGGCCGTACGCGAACACGTGGCCAACGGGGACGCCCTCGCCGACCGGGAGCTCGCCGACCACGCGACGGCCGAGCGCATCATGAAGGACCTGGAGGGCTGCGACGCGGGCGACGCCGACTTCGACCGGCTGATGGGCATGCTGATGAGCGAGATCCGCTCACACCTCGCGGACGAGGAGGCGGCTCTCTTCCCCGCGCTGCGGCAGGCCTGTCCGATGGACACGCTCAACGAGCTGGGCGACAAGGTCCGCAAGGCGAAGAGGACCGCCCCGACCCGGCCCCACCCGGCCGCCCCCGACAAGCCTCCGGCGAACAAGCTCCTGGCCCCGGGCACGGGGATGGTCGACCGGCTGCGTGACGCGCTGACCGGCCGCGGCAAGTTCGACTGAGGCACAGCCGCGCGCACCGGGGAGCCCGGGCGCGTCGGTGCGCGGGCGAGGAACTGAGGGCGTGCCGGGGTGGGTCAGTCGGCCGTCGCGTCCTCGCGGAACCAGGCGATCGCGCGCCGCAGCCCTTCCTCGGCGCGTACCTGCGGTTCCCAGCCGAGCTTGTCGCGGGCCAGCGTGATGTCCGGGCAGCGCACGGCCGGGTCGTCCACCGGACGTGCGACGGGGCGGATCTCCGAGGCGGACCCGGTCAGTTCGACGACCAGTCGCGCCAGGTCGAGCATGCTGATCTCGGTCGGGCTGCCGATGTTGACGGGGCCGCGCATGCCGTGGGCGGCCGCCGCCAGGACGCCGCGCACGGTGTCGTCGACGTAGCACAGCGACCGGGTCTGCCGGCCGTCGCCGGTCACGGTGAGGGGCTCGCCCGCCAGTGCCTGCCGTACGAAGGCCGGCACCACGCGTCCGTCCTGGCCGCTCATCCGGGGGCCGTAGGTGTTGAACAGCCGCACGATGCAGGTGTCGGTGCCGTGGGTCTCGGCGTGGGCGGTGGTCAGCGCCTCGCCGAAGCGTTTGGCCTCGCCGTAGACACCGCGCGGGCCGACGGGGTTGACGTTGCCCCAGTAGCGCTCGTCCTGGGGGTGCTGCCGCGGGTCGCCGTAGACCTCGGAGGACGAGGCCAGGACGAAGCGGGCCTGGGAGGAGTGTGCGAGGTCCAGGGCGTTGCGGGTGCCGAGGCTGCCCGTCTCCAGGGTGTGCAGCGGCAGCCGGAGGTAGTCCGCCGGGGACGCCGGGGAGGCGAAGTGCAGGACGAGGTCGGGCCGCTGCCTGACCGGCAGTCCCTCCGTGACGTCGGCCTGCACCAGCGTGAAGCCGGGCCGTTCGAGCAGCGGGGAAATGTTCTCCGCCCTGCCGGTGCTGAAGTCGTCCACGCAGGTGACGGCGGCGCCCGCGTCCAGCAGGGCCGCGCACAGATGGGATCCGACGAATCCGGCACCGCCCGTGACGACGGCGTGTTCCCAGCTCCGTGTGAGGGCGGTGGTCATGTCGGTCTCTCCTCCGTCAGCGGCGTTGCCACGCTCAGCGTCCGCCGCCCGTGTGAGCGGGGCACGGTCGCGTACGGCAAAGGGCTGAGTTACGGAGGGTGAGGACGGGCCCTGGCAGGGGCGCCGGGTCAGGCGATCAGTGTGCGGCCCGGGTGGAGGCGGTCCAGGAGCTGGGAGTGGTGCAGGCCGGCCACCGGGGCGAGCAGGTCGGGGTGGCGCAGCAGGGCGGCGGCGCGGAGGTCGCCGTCGTCGGGGGCGACGAGCCGGCGGAACTCGGCCGGTGTGCCGGTGCTGTGGCTGCCCTCGGCGAGCGCGGCCACCGCCCGGCCGGCCAGCTCCGGGTCGGTGAGCAGGCAGGCCGCCCAGCTCGCGACGACCTCGTCCACCCAGGTGCGCCAGGCGTGCGCGTCGTCCCCGTCGTCGCCCGGGGCCGCGTCGGCGCCGGTGACCCGGTCGAGCCGCGCGGAGCCGCCGGGGCCCGCCATGCCGAGCAGGGCGGCGTCCATCTCCGTCGGGTACCTGAGCCACGCCGCGACCGTCACGGCCTGCCGGGCCTGTACCTCGCACAGGGCGGAGGCCAGCGCGCCGCCGGAGGCGGGGAAGGCGCGGGTCAGCCACTGGGCGGTCGCCGCGATGACAGGGGAGAGATCTGCTTGCACTGCCGGGCCGTCCGAAAGGGTGGGGGAAGTGGGGATCCGCTCGTAGACGGTAGCCGCCGCCGTGCTCGCCCGGGCGTGACAGGGACCTCGTCCGTGACGTGGCCTCGGCCACATCGCCGGAGCCCGGACGGAAGAGTCCGGTGCCGTTTCGCCGCGAAGGGGCCGGGCACCCGGCCCGCGTGCTCTTCCATGGGCCCGGTGAGTCCGGCGAACCCAGTGGTCCGGCCCGGCGTACCCGAAGCCGGTCGCCGCTGCGCACACTGCGCTTCGACGGCTGGATCGCGGGGATCGGAGCGGCGTCCGGCGCTCGTCTGGTGCTCGGCCACTGGGCGAGGTCGCCGTTCGGGCCGTTCAGCGACGTGATGTTCGAGGGGCCCGGCGGGCCGCGGCTGCTGCTGGCGCCCTCGCGGGAGACCGCGGACTTCGTCGCCGGTACGTACGTCTTCGACGAGGTACGGGTCGTGCCGGTCGGAGTGCGGGTCACCGACCGGCGGCACTGGGCCGTCTCGGCGCCGCCGCTCGACCTGCGCTTCAGCACCGGCCGGAGGGGCCTGCCGGGCCTCGCGCTGCGGGCGGTGCCGGTCCGGCTCGCCACGAGTCCGGGCTGGATCGCGCTGTGGGACCGGCCCGCCCGGCTGCTGGGCGCGCGCACCCACGGCAGCGCCCGGGCCGGCCGGCACCAGTGGTACGGCGTCCGGGACCTGCACCCCGTCACCTCGGCCATGGTCACCTACGAGGGCGAGAGCCTCGGCGCCCTCGCCCCGGTCGAGCCTCCCGTGCGGTTCGGGCCCGGCTCGACGCCCCGAAGTCCCTGCGTCGTACGCGTCACCACGCGAGTGGCCGTGGCACAGGGCCGGAGCAGAACAGGAGCAGTGCCATGACGGAACAGCGAGCGGACCCGCCGGGCGCACCGGGTGCCCCGGCCACGGACATGTCCCTGCTGGGCATCTACCTCAACGACCATCTCGCCGGCGCCACCGCCGGGACAGCTCGAGTCCGCTATCTGCTGCGCTCGTGCGGTGATCCGGTGCTCGCCGACGCGCTGGCCCCGATCGCCGACGAGATCGCCGAGGACCGGGCGAGCCTGCTCCACATCATGCGGCGCCTGGACGTCCCGGTGCGGCGCTACAAGGTCTACGCGGGCCGGGCGGCCGAGCAGATGGGTCGTCTGAAGAGCAACGGCAGCCTGGTACGGCGTTCCCCGCTGAGCACGCTGTGGGAGCTGGAGGCGCTGCGGCTGGGAGTGGACGGCAAGACCGCGGTCTGGCAGGCACTCCGCGCCCTGGCCGGCACGGACCGGCGCCTAGACGCGCGGCAGCTCGACGACCTCGTCGAACGGGCCCGGCGGCAGCACACCTCGCTGGAGGAACTGCGCCGCAGGCAGGTCGACGTCGCCTTCCGCGAAACCGGCTGACGCGCGGCCCTCCGGAGAATCGGCCCCACTTCACCAGAACCTGCTGCTGAGGGCGGGCTGATGCGTCAGATCCACGGCGTCGCGCAGCCGCAGCGCGACGCTGATGGTGGCGCGCAGGGCCGAGGGACGTACGGTCTGCGCGGTCTCCGTGGCCAGGACCAGCAGGCAGGCCGCCGCCTGCTCGACGACCGAGACGGGGAGGGTGAAGTCGCTGTCGGCGGCCGCGCGGAACGCCTTCAGGGGGATCGCGGCTCCGTCGATGGCCCGTTGCGCGGCCTGCTCCAGGTGCTGTGCGGCCTGTTCGCACACGGGGGCGGGCAGGGCGATGGTGCGCTGGAACGGTGAAGTCGTCATGCCCGACTGCTCCCCCGGCGGCGGCCGGTTCTGTCGGTGGGCGGCGGGATTTCACCGTCCCGCGTGACCGGCGCGTGGCGAATGTCCCGGAATCGAAACGGCCGTCGAGCCGAGCACAACGGCGGGCGGCCGGGACAGGTCTACTCCTGCGACCAAGGCAAGACAAGCAAGACAGCGCACGAGAAAACGAACTGCCGCAACAGACCACAACGGGGGTATCCAGAATGATCCGCACCACTGCGCGTCCGGCCCGCTGGCGCGCCTACGCCGTCGGCTGTGTCGCCGCTCTCGGCATCGCCGCCGCCGCGGTCCCGGCCGCCGCCGCGTCCGCCGCCGACGGCAACGACCGGTACACCGCCGAGGAGATCCACACCTTCCTCGAGGACTTCTACGGCGAGCACGGTCCCGGCGACTTCGCCCGCAAGTACGGCATCTCGCCGCAGCTCAAGGAGAAGGTCGCCGACAACCCGGAGTTCGACGTCCTGCTGTGCGCCCAGAACATCCCGGCGTCCATCGACATCGGCCCGGTCACCACGGCCCAGTCCGCGCGGGTCGGCTGGGCGACCGTGAGCACGCACTGGAACGGCGGGTCCGGAAAGGCCGACTTCACGGCCTACGTCGACCTGGACGCGACGCGGCCGATCCAGTTGCTCGACGTCGACTGCGGTTCCGGGAGCTGAGCGACTCCGCCACGACCGTACGCTGGTCGCAGCCCAGCCGCGGAGCCGAGGAGGACCACGTATGACCGCCCGTACGGACGCCGCCGCCCGGCTCACCGGACGGGTGGTCACCGGCGAACGGCCCCTGTCCGGGACCCTCGCGGAGGTCACGCTCGACGACGGCCGGGTGGTAGTCGTCAAGCGTGCCGACGATCCGGGGGCGACACGGGCCGAGGCGGCCGGGCTGCGCTGGCTGGCCGGCGCCGGGGCGGTACGGGTACCGGGCGTGCACGGCCACGACGGGAGCTGGCTGGTCATCGACCGGGTTGCACAGGGGCGGGCGAGCCGGGACGCGGCGGTCCGTTTCGGTCGTGACCTGGCGGCCCTGCACGCCGCCGGGGCGCCCGCGTTCGGCGCGCCGCCACCGGACGGGCCCGCCGACGCGTACATCGGGCTCGCCCCGATGCGCAACGAGCCCGGCACCGACTGGCCGCGCTGGTACGCCGGGCATCGTGTCCTGCCGTATCTGCGGCGCGCCGTCGACCAGGGCAGCATCGGTCCCGGTGAGGCGACCGTCGTGGAGCGGCTGTGCGAGCGACTGCCCGGGCTGGCCGGGCCGGCCGAGCCGCCTGCCCGGCTGCACGGCGATCTGTGGAACGGCAACGTGCTGTGGGGGTCCGACGGGCAGGCGTGGCTGATCGATCCGGCGGCGCACGGTGGGCACCGCGAGACCGACCTGGCGATGCTGCGTCTCTTCGGCTGTCCCCACCTGGAAGCGGTGCTGGAGGGCTACCAGGAGCAGGCACCGCTCGCCGACGGCTGGGCGGACCGCACCGGCGTGCACCAGCTGTTCCCGCTGCTGGTGCACGCCGTGCTGTTCGGCCGGGGTTACGCGGAACAGGCCCTCTCGGTGGCCCGCAGCGCCCTGGCGGAGTGACCGGTCGGCGGGTCACGTCGCGCCGTGGAGCGGACCGGGCGGGCGTGCGTCACACGTGCGGGCGGCGGCCCCTCTCCTGGCGCGGGAAGCGCTGGTCGGCTCCCGGCAGCGTCGGCTCGGGCAGGGTCGCGACCTCCTGCTGGGCCTTCCGCAGCTGCTCGGCCGTGTCGTCGGGCAGACGGGGCGGACGCGGCCGGGCGTGCGAGAAGCGGAAGGCGGAGGTCAGGTCGCCGAAGGTATCCCGCCGCCAGTCGCTGACGTTGGGCTCCTCGACTCCGGTGAACCGCTCCAGGAACCGCAGCGCGGAGGTGTGGTCGAAGGGCTCGGAGGCGACCCAGCCGCCGACGGTCCACGGCGAGACGATGATGGCGGGGACGCGGAAGCCGCCGCCGATCGGCAGCCCCTGGACGAACTCGTCCGGTGTGCCGGCGGACGGGGTCGGCGGCACCACGTGGTCGAACAGGCCGTCGTTCTCGTCGTAGTTGAGGATGAACGCGGTCTTGCGCCACACCTTCGGGTTGGAGGCGATCGCCTCGATCTTCGACGCGACGAAGTCGGCGCCCGCGGCCGGCAGGTAGTCCGGGTGCTCGGACTGGTAGCTGGTCGGCATGATCCACGACACCGCCGGAAGCCGGTCGCCCCGTGCGTCGTCCTCGAAGGTGCCCTCCGGCTGCGGCCGCACGCCCCGCTCGTACAGGTCCGAGCCCGGCTGGGCGTCCTTGAACGTCGCGAACTGCTCCAGCATGTTGCAGCCGTAGTCGTCGTCCTGCTGGTACACCTTCCAGCTGATCCCGGCCGCCTGGAGGCGCTCGGCGTACGTCGTCCAGCGGTACGGCGTGGGCGCGACGTTGCTGAGGATCGGGCCGCCCCGGGTGCCTCCGGGGTCGATGGACCCGGTCATCCACATCAGGCGATTCGGCCAGGTCGGGCCCATCACCGAGCAGAAGTAGTGGTCGCAGACGGTGAAGGTCTCGGCGAGGGCGAACTGGAAGGGGATGTCCTCGCGCGTGTAGTAGCCCATGACGTAGGGGCCGTTGACGCCGTCGGCCTTGCGGTGCGCCGGCAGCCAGCGGTCCATCCTGCCGCCGTTCCACGCCTCGTGCTGCACCGACCAGGCGTGGCTGGTGGAAGGGATCGCCTGGGCGCTGGACTTGTGGGTGTCGAGGTGGAAGGGCAGCAGATAGCCCTTGGGGTTCCCGGAGTCCGGCTGGTAGAAGACCGACCGTCCGGTGTCGAGCCGCAGGGCGTGCGGGTCGGCGAAGCCGCGGACCCCGGAGAGGGTGCCGAAGTAGTGGTCGAAAGAACGGTTCTCCTGCATCAGCATGACGACGTGCTCGATGTCGCGCAGCGAGCTGTTCTTCGGCGGCTCGGCGGCGACGGCCTTCTGGACGCTCGGCGGGAGGAGGGAGAGCGCCGCGGCGCCGCCCAGCGCGCCCGCGGCGGAACCCAGGAGTCTACGACGGGTCAACTCGGCCATGTCTGCCCCTTCTTGCTTGACAGGGAGGGTGAGCGAATGCGGCTCTCCGGAGGGCCGGCCGGCCCGGTTCGATCCGGGCCGTCGATCACTCTCCGCCCGGCGGGACCGGGCGTGTCAGGGGCAGTCGGTGAACAGGTGACCAATGCGCGGGGTGCGGTTGGCCAAGACCTGACCGGCCATATCCCCGCATTCCCTGCGCGTTGCCCCGGCTTGGGGTACGGATGGTCAGTGCGTGAACCGGGGCGCGCTCCAGGGCGGGCTACGAACGCCGCCCCTCGACCTCGGACCAGACCTCCGCGAGGAGGGCCGGGTGGTCCTCGCCGTACGTGACCACGGCCGCGAACACCGCGTCGAGAGCCGCCTGGAGCGGGTCGGATTCGGCGGCGCCGGTGATCGCGGGGAGGGCCGCGTGGGGCTGCGAGACGCGCAGGGACGGGTCCGGCGGGCCGAAGCTGATCATCACGGTGTACGGGGCGGAGTCGGAGGCTTGCGGATTCGCCGTGGTGGTCGGCGATTCCGCCTCGGCGGCCGCCGCTCTCGCCACGGCCGCTGCCGGGCCGACCACGGCCTGTGCCACCTCCTGGGGGTGCAGGCCGCGGTCGCCCGGGGACAGGGACGGCCGGAAGGGGGGCCGCTCGGGCGGGACGGCACGGCCGACGGTGCGGTCCGGGACGTGTGGGTCGGTGGCCAAGGTCTGCCACATGAGGGCGTCGTCGTCGAAGGGCGGGGGCAGCGGGCGGCTTTCGGCCAGGGCCGTGAGCGCGTCGGCGACCCAGTCGAGGGTGGTGAGACCGGCCGCCTCACAGGCACGGCGGGCGGCGAGCAGGGCCACCGCGCGCTGGGTGGCGGGACCGGAGGCGTCGAGGGCGTGGAGCAGGGCGGGGTCGAACGGGAGGAGGCCCCGGACGTTGCCGCCGACGTCACGCAGGGCCTGGCTCGGCGACTGTCCGCCCCACTTCCAGCGTTCGCGGGCGAGCAGCCGTTCCCGTTCCGCCGTCTCCTCGGCGAGGCGCTCCTGGCGTTCGGCTTCGGCGCGTTCGGCCGGGGTGGGGGGCGGCGGCAGTTCACGGGCGTAGCGGTGCCAGTGGGCGGCGCTCAGCGAGGTCTGCTTCAGGACGCGGTCCGGCTCGGGCGGGGCGGGCCAGAACTGCAGGAGATAGCGGTCCAGTTGGGGCTCGTCGTCCATCCGGGTGTCCTTCTCGCCCGCCCGGTCCATGCCCTGGGCGCAGTACCGCACCCGGTAGTCGGTCTCCTCCAGGCCGAGCGGCCAGGCCGCCTCGCCCGCCCACTGCACGAGCGCGCTGTCCCGCGACACCGGCCGGAAGGACACCTCCACCACGTCTTCCCAGACCGGGTCCAGCGGCGGGGCCTCCTCACACACCTCGACCGTGAAGCCGACATCGCCGGTGTGCAGGCCTGTGCTCAGGTGGAGGGAGCCCGGTATCGCCGCCCCGCACAGCCCCGCGCTCTGCCCGGCGAACGCCTCGGCGAGGCCCGGCCCGTAGCCGTCCGGGTCGCTCTCGACATAGATCTGGCCATAGTGCACATGCACCTCTCCCTCGACCGGCCTGCGCACGATCAGCTCCTCCTCGCAAGGGGTGGAATGGTGAACTGTCGGCATCGTGGCATCCGCCACTGACAATCAGAGCGCGAGCACGGGGGAGCGGAAAGATGCGGCACGTCTACTGGATCGGGGGCGGTAGCGGCGCTGGCAAGTCCACGATCGCCCGCCGGCTGGCCGAGCGACACGGCTGGCGTCTCTACCCGACGGACGATGTGATGGCGGACCACGCGCGACGGACCACCGCCGAGGAAGCACCGCTCCTGCACGAGTTCATGGCCATGGACATGGACGAGCGGTGGGTCGACCGGTCTCCCGACACCATGCT
Source organism: Streptomyces purpurascens (assembly GCF_045040895.1). NCBI lineage: Bacteria > Bacillati > Actinomycetota > Actinomycetes > Kitasatosporales > Streptomycetaceae > Streptomyces > Streptomyces purpurascens. Next base: position 217,989 of record NZ_CP108341.1, read on the forward strand.
CGAGACGTTCCACTGGTTTCGCGGCGAGGCCTTCGAGCTGATCGTCGAGGACCTGCTGCGCATGCCGAAGGAGACGGGCGTCGTGGTCGAGGGGTTCCGCCTGCTGCCGCACCTCGTGAAGCCCCTGCTCACCGCACCCGGGCAGGCCGTCTGGCTCCTGCCCACACCGGATTTCCGCGATGCCGCGTTCCGGAGCCGGGCCACTCCGGGCGGAGGATTCACGGCCGGGACCAGCGACCCGGAGCGGGCGGACCGCAACCTCGCCGTGCGGGACGACCTGTTCACGAGACACCTCCGCGAGGAGACCGCACGCCTCCGGCTGCCCACCGTCACCGTCGACCTCACGATGTCGGAGGACGAACTCGCCGAGCGGGTGAGCGAAGTCTTCGGCCTCTGACCTCCTCCGCACGGCAATCCCGACAGTTACCCCAGATGCGAACAGGCAGCGATCACTTTCGGAACGAAGTGGCGCTCCACCGTGCGAGATCAGTCGATGACGGTGTGTACTGTGCTGCGGGTAGCTCGCCAGAGCACCTCGGACTCCGCCCTGCCCGACTCTCCCTGGGATCGCTTCGATGATCGAACTACCGGACCTGGCCGTCGGTGGTCTCGCCCTCGGCACACTGTCCGCGTTCGCCCTCGGCGGCGGGCTGCTGCGCTCCCGGCGGCAACTGGCCGCCCAGCGCGCCAAGACGGCCGCACTGCGGGCGCAACTCGACGGCACCTCAAGGGCGTTCACGGCCGAGGTCGAGCATCTGGCCGCGCGACGCCTGCCCTCCGCCGCCCGGCAGGTCGCGCATCCCCACGTCACCGTGCCCGGCCCGCTGAGCCCGCAGCTCGCCGGTTCGCCCCTGGGATTCGCCTTGGAGCAGGTGCTGAAGGGGCTGCACGCCGAACTCGCCGCGCAGCGCACCCGGATCGACGCCGCCGCGCAGGCCGGGATGCGCGGGGCGACCCGCGAGATCCAGGCGGCGCTGTACCGGTTGCAGGACGCCCTGCGCGGTCTGCAACAGCGCTACGACGACCCCGAGCTGGCGCAGACCCTGTTCGAGCTGGACCACGAGAACGAGCAGTCGCTGCGCCGCGCGCAGATCGCCGCGGTGGTGTGCGGGGCCTGGGTCGGGCTCGCCCGCGAGGAGTCGCACCTCGTGGACGCGGTGACGGGCGGTCAGGCTCGGCTCGCGGGCTACCAGCGGGTCCGGATCCACAACCACCTGGCGGCCGGCACCGCCCTGGTGTCCCACGCCGTCGAGCCGGTCGCCATCATCGTCGCCGAACTGCTCGACAACGCGCTGCGGCACTCCGCGCCCGACACCGGCATCGTGGTCAATCTCGAGGCCGTCCACCACGGTGTCTGTGTCACCGTGGACGACGCCGGGCTGGGCATGACGCAGGACGAACGGGCCCGGGCCCAGCGGATGGTCGGCAGTTGCGAACCGATCCTGCTCACCGAGCTCGGCGACCCGCCGCGCATGGGACTCGCCGCGATCGGCCAGCTGACCCGGCAGTTCGACCTGAGCGTCGACCTGTCCTCCCCGTCGCCGTACGGCGGTGTGCGGGCGGTGCTGCGGGTCGACCGTCATCTGCTGACGCGGATCGACCCCGAGGAACTGCCCCCGGCGGCCAGCGCCCCGCGCTCCACCCGCAAGGAGGCCGTGCGGGACACGGCGGGCGGCTCCGCCTCGCCCCGCGGCGCGGAGCCGGGCGTGCCCGCCCCGTCCCGCGGAACCGAACCCGCCCCGGCCGCTGCGTCCGACGGGTCCGAGCCGACCACCGAGTCCGAGCGGCCCGAGCCGCTCGCCACCGCCCCGGACCACGAGCACGGCTACGGCACGGACCAGGACGACCGGGCCGCCGCCCCGGCCCCGGGCCACCACAGCCCCGTTGACAGCGGCGGCCTCCCCCAGCGCCGTCGCCGCAGCCGGGCCACGCCACCGTCGGACACCCAGGGCCCCGCGTCCGCGCCGGCTCCCGCTCCGCAGCGCAGGCCCCGGCGCCCCGAGGAGTCCGCCGCCGCCCTCGGCGCGCTCCAGTCCGGCACGGCTGCCGGACGATCCGGTGCCGCCAGGCCGAACACCGGCGCCTTCCCAGCCGTACCTGAGGGTGCCCCGGCCGCGACCACGGCCGACACGGCATCCGACGACACCGACCACGACCGGAACGACCACGAAGGGGGAACGGCTCGATGACCAGCCGCGCAGCGGGGGACACGGCATGGGTGCTCGAACCGGTCCTGGAGGTGCCGCACGTCGTGGCGGCCGTCCTGCTCACCCGGGACGGGCTCGTGACGGGCTACACCGACGCGCTGTCGCAGCCGTCGGCCGAGCGGGTCGCCGCCATCACCAGCACCGTGCAGGGCGCCTGCCGTACCGCGGCGGCGGCGTTCGCCGACACCGACCAGGCCGAGATACGGCAGGTCGTCATCGAGTCGGACCACGGCTATGTGCTCATCGTGCCGACGGACCACGGCACCTGCGTGGCCGCGTACGGCGATCCCGAGGTGCGTCTCGACCTGCTCGCCCACCGGGTGCACTCGCAGGTCGCCCGGCTGGGCGAGAAGGCGATGGCCGCAGGGCCCCGAGGTGCCGACGGCGGCACGCCGGCATGACCGGCCGCAGAGGCGGCCGTCCCCTGGTTCCCGCGTACCTGTCGACCGGCGGGGTGGCGCGGCCCAGCCGTGCGCATCTGGAGCGGCTGTCCGTGCTCACCGGCAGCGGTGAGCCGGCTCCTCCCGATCTGCCCGCCGCCCAGGCGGCCCTGCTGGAAGAGCTGGAGTACGGGTCGCTGACGGTCGTGGAGGCCGCCGCCCTGCTGCGGCTGCCGGTCTCCGCCGTGCTGGTGCTGGCCGCCGGCCTCGTCGACCGCGACCTGGCACTGGCCCGTGCGCCCATCCCGCCCGCCCGACGCTTCGACCCCGACCTGCTGAAGAGAGTGGCCGATGGCCTCCGCGACCTCAAGCACCGTTGACGCCCAGCCCGGCGGCACGGACGTGCACCTCCCCGACACCGCGCGCGACCTGGTGAAGATCCTGGTCACAGGGCCCTTCGGGGTGGGCAAGACCACCCTGATCCGCTCCGTCTCCGAGATCCGCCCGCTGCACACGGAGGAGCAGCTCACCGAGGCGTCCGTGCCGGTGGACGATCTCGCCGGAGTGCGGGACAAGTCGACCACCACGGTCGCCATCGACTTCGGCCGGATCAGCCTGCCGGGCGGGATCGTGCTGTACCTGTTCGGCACGCCCGGCCAGGAGCGGTTCCGGCCGCTGTGGGACGACATCTCCTACGGGGCGCTCGGCGCGCTCGTCCTGGTCGACGCCCGCCGGATCGACGCCTCGTTCGACGTGCTCGGGCTGGTGGAGGAGACCGGGCTGCCGTACGCGGTGGCCTTCAACACCTTCCCGGACGCACCCCGACACCACACGCCCGAGCAGTTGCGTGCCGCCCTGGACCTGGAGCCGACGACCCCGATGGTGACCTGCGACGCGCGGGAGGCGGACTCCTCGATCGACTCCCTGCTCGCCCTGGTCCAGCACCTGATCGACCACCGACCCGCGGAGCACCGGTGACACATCCGTCCCCCGCCGAGCAGGCCTTCTCCCTCGCGTCGCCCGTACGCCTGTGGGAGGACGGCTTCGCCCGCGACCCCTCCCCCTACTACGCGGCCCTGCGCGCCCACGGCCCGGTCGGCTGGGCGGAACTCGCGCCCGGTGTGGCGGCGTACGTCGTCACGGACCGGCGGGCGGCGCTGGACCTGCTGCACGACACGAAGACGTTCTCGCACGATCCCCGGCCGTGGGAGGCGACCGTCCCCGACGACTCCCCGGTGCTCGGGATGATGCGCTGGCGGCCCAACACCCTGTTCGCCGACGGCGCCGCCCACATCCGCTACCGCACCACGCTGATCGACGCCTTCGACCTGGTGGAGCCGCACGACCTGCGGGCCCGGATCCACCGGGCGGTGCACCTGCTGGTGAGCCGGTTCGGGCCGCGGGGCGAGGCCGATCTGGTCGGCGAGTTCACCAGGCCGCTGATGGCGCTGGTGTTCAACAGCCTGTTCGGGCTGCCGGACAGCGCGAGCGACCGGCTCGACTCCGCCCTCGGCAAGCTGATCGAGGGCGGTGCGCAGGCGGCGGAGGGCGAGGCCGAGTTCGGCGGGTACGTGCTGGAGCTGATCGCCGCCAAGACCGGGCGGCGCGGCGACGACCTGCCGAGCTGGCTGCTGGACCATCCGGCGGGGCTGACCCCCGAGGAGGTCACCTGGCAGGTGTTCCTCACGCTCGGCGCTGGGCACGAGCCGACGGCCAACCTGGTGTCGAACGCGCTGTCCAGGATCCTCGGCAACCCGGCCTACTACTCGACGCTCACCAGCGGCGCCCGCCCCGTGACGGACGCGGTGCTGGAGGTGCTGCACCACGAGACGCCGCTCGCCAACTACGGCATCCACTACGCCCGTACGCCCCTGACCTTCCACGGCGTGTGGATCAGGGCGGCGGTGCCGGTGGTGATCTCCTACGGGGCGCTGGCGCAGGCCGCCGAGCAGGAGCGCGGCGCGGACCGCCACCCGGGCGACGCCTCCCATCTGTCCTGGTCGGCGGGCCCGCACGCCTGCCCGGTGAAGCAGCACACGCTGCTCATCGCCACCGAGGCGATCGAACGGCTCACCCAGTGGCTGCCCGACCTCGAACCCGTGCTGCCCCGCGAGCGCCTCACCTGGCGTCCCGGTCCCTTCCACCGCTCGCTGACGGCGCTGCCCGTCCGTTTCAGCCCCCGCTCCCCCGACCATCCAGGAGGACGACCGTGACCGTGACCGACCGCATCGCTCTCGACCCGTTCGGCGCCGACATAGCGGGCGAGAGCGCCCGGCTGCGCTCCCTCGGCCCGATCGTGCCCGTGGAGCTGCCCGGCGGCATCCCCGCCTGGGCGCCCACGCGCTACGACACGCTGAAGGAGCTCATCCTCGATCCGCGGGTGAGCAGGGACCCGCGGCTGCACTGGCGGCTGTGGCCCGAGGTCGGCGAGCACCCGTCCTGGGGCTGGATCCTGGGCTGGGTGGGCGTGGTCAACATGCTCTCCACGTACGGCGCGGACCACACGCGGCTGCGCAAGCTGGTGGCACCCAGCTTCACGCACCGGCGCACCGAGGCGATGCGGCCCCGGGTGGAGGCGATCACGGCGGAGCTGCTGGACGCGCTCGACGCCGCCGACGACGTGGTGGTGGACATCAAGGAGGGGTTCGCCCATCCGCTGCCGATGCGGATGATCTGCGAACTGTTCGGTGTCCCGGACGAGTTGCGGAGCGACACCGCCCGGATGATCGCGGCCCTCATGGACACCACCGACCCGAGCCCTGAGCACGCGGCGTCCGTCCAGCGGCAGATCGGCACGGTGCTGCCCGCGCTGATCGCGCACAAGGCCGCGCACCCCGGCGACGACATGACCACCGAGCTGATCCGGGTCCGGGACGGGGACGGCGACCGGCTCAGCGACGAGGAGCTGCTGTACACGCTGCTGCTGGTCATCGGGGCCGGCTTCGAGACCACCGTCAATCTGATAGGCAACGCGGCCGTGGCCCTGCTCCGGCGCCCCGAGCAGCTGGCCGCCGTGCGGTCGGGGGAGATCGGCTGGGACGCCGTCGTCGACGAGACGCTGCGCGCACATCCGTCGATCGCGTCGCTGCCGCTCCGGTTCGCCGTCACCGACCTCACCGTCGGTGACGTCACGGTCCCGGCCGGCGACGCCATCATCACGACGTACGCGGCCGCGGGTCTCGACCCCGAGCACTACGGTGCGGACGCCGACCTCTTCGACGCCACGCGCGCCGCCGACGACCATCTGGCGTTCGGGATCGGGGTCCACCGGTGCATCGGCGCACCACTGGCCCGCCTGGAGGCACTCACCGCGCTGCCGGCCCTGTTCGACCGCTTCCCCGACCTGTGCCTGGCCACCGGCGACGAGGGCCTGCGGCAGGTGCCGTCCTTCATCGCCTTCGGCTGGCAGGAGATCCCGGTGCGGCTGCAGGGCTGAGGCGCCCGGCCGACAGCTCGCGGGAGCGCGACCGGTCCCCCGTTCCGGTCGTGCCCCCGCGGTGCGTTGAACTTACGTCCATGGCAGAGGCCTTGTGAACCGCGTCGATGCCCGTTGCACGCTCAACAAGGCTCACCCGTGCACAGCTGAGTCCGGTTGACCCTGTTTCGTCCCTCCTGGATGCGGCCAACCGGTTGCCCCTGAGGCAAATCGGTCAGTCGTGGCGGTGGAAAACCGGCAGCTCGAGGTCGCCTACGGCCAGGTGTGCCAGCACGACTTCGTACAGGTCGGTACCGGCGGCCAGCAGCTGGCGTTCCAGGACGGGTTCGGCGCTGCGGACGTGTTCGCGGACGGTCTGCGCGTGCACGCCCAGGGTCTGCGCGGCCCGTTCGGCGTTGCCGCCGGCGGCGATCCAGGTGCGCAGGGTCCGGCGCGGGTTCCTGGCGTCCGCGTCCAGCCGGCCCAGCAGGTCCTGTGCCCAGGTGCGCACGGCGGGCCCGGACAGCAGGTCGCAGAGCCGGAGTCCGGGGTTGCCGGTGTCGCTCGCCAGGTGCGCGTCGGGCAGGCCGATCTGGGTGTTGAGCGCCAGGTGGACGACGGCCCGGACCGTGAGGTCGGCGAAGTCCGTGCCGAGCAGGCCCTCGACGCGTTCCATGCGGGCGCGGACGGTGTTGCGGCTGACGCCGAGAACCTTGGCGGCGTTGACGGCGGTGAACTCCAGGCCGAGACGGCTGGTGGCGAGGAGTTCGGCGCGGGTGTGGTGCGGCAGGGTGTCGAGCGGGCGCAGCACACGGGACGTCCAGCCGCGCAGCGCCACCGGGTCCATCAGGCGTTCCGGGTGGGTGCGCTCGGCGTACACGGCCGTCTTGTCGGGCCGGAAGTGGGCGACGGCGAGGGCGCTGACGGCCTGTCCGTACGCGGTGGCGGTCCGGGCCAGGCTCTGCCGGACGCTGCCGCCGAGGAAGAGGTCCGGGTGCCGTCCCACCAGTGACCGCAAGGCCTCGCGCGTGGCGTCACGGGGGCTGACGACGATCACGTGCCCGTCCATGGCCGGGCAGCGCACGACCAGGGCTTCCTCCCCGGTGCTGTCCAGGCACTCCTCGGCGATGCGGTCGCGTTCGGCGGGGCCGGACTCGACCACGTACACGCGGGCCGTGTCGGCGTCGAGCAGTCCGGGCCAGAGCCCGGCGGCGACGCGGCGGGCGGCGACGGTGTCCTCGACCATGAGCAGCTGCAGGATGGCCAGGCGCAGGTCGGAGGTGGCCCGCCGGAGCCGGTGCCCTGCGGCGGTCGACTCGCGCGCCGTCAGCAGGAGCTCGATCACCTGGGCCGTGTGCGTGACCACGTCGGAGGCCCGCCGGTCGAAGGGGGTCTCGCGGGAGACGGCCAGCACGCACGCGTGAGAGGGGTGCTCCACCCGGACCAGGCGCAGGTGGCGCTCCCGGCTCTCCCAGGCGGCGGAGGCGATCCGGCCCGCGATGATGTCCGTGACGAGGTCCTCGTCCAGCGGCAGCCGGTTCCCGGCGATGAGATTCCCGGCGGCGTCCTGCAGGGCCACCGATCCGCGCACGGCGCCGGAGAGCCAGGCGACGACTCTGCGGACGTCGCGTCCCGCCGGGCGCAGATGCTCGAGCAGTTCCTCCGCCCACTCCGGACCCGCGCCGGCCGGCGTCTCCCGCTGCCGGTTCCCGTCCTCTCGGCCAGCCACCTCGGCCTTCCCCTCGCTCCTCGCACCGCCTCCGGCGCACCGGTCGGGGACGTTACCTCACGTGTGCCACGCACTCATCCCGGGCCGAAACCCGCCCCTGCGCCACCGACCCACGCGGGCGGCATAAGCTCGGCAGATGGCGAAGTACTACGACGTGCACCCCGACAACCCCCAGCCGCGCACCATCGGCCAGATCGCCGACAGCATTCGCGCGGACGCTCTTGTCGCCTACCCCACGGACTCCTGTTACGCACTGGGCTGCCGCCTGGGCAGCCGTGACGGCATCGACCGGATCCGGGCGATCCGCAAGCTGGACGACCGGCACCACTTCACCCTCGTGTGCCAGGACTTCGCGCAGCTCGGTCAGTTCGTGCGGGTCGACAAGGACGTGTTCCGCGCGATCAAGGCGTCGACGCCCGGCAGTTACACGTTCATCCTGCCCGCGACGAAGGAGGTGCCGCGCATGCTGCAGCACCCCAAGAAGAAGACGGTCGGCGTCCGGATCCCGGACCATGTCGTCACCCAGGCCCTGCTCGCCGAGCTCGGTGAGCCGCTGCTGTCCAGCACGCTGCTGCTGCCCGGCGAGGAGGAGCCGATGACGCAGGGCTGGGAGATCAAGGACGAGCTCGACCACGTCCTGGACGGCGTGGTCGACTCCGGCGACTGCGGCACCGAGCCGACGACGGTCATCGACTTCTCCGGCGGGGAGGCGGAGATCGTGCGGCACGGCGCGGGCGACACCTCGCGCTTCGAGTAAAGGGCACGCCAAGGGTCGTTCACGGTTCAACCGTGTGCGGGGGGTGGGCGAAATGCCCCGGGAAGCGGCGTGTCACGATGCCCGTGATCCGCCCGGTCACACGGGCGGGTTCCTGGCCGGGACCCGCAGGTCCGACACCCCGCAGAGAGGCAGCCCAGCCATGACCGCCGTACAGGGAACCGCTGTCGACATCCCCACCGAGGACGGCACCGCGGACGCGTATCTGGCGCGTCCCGACGACGGGGCCGCCCATCCGGCGGTCCTGCTCTACATGGACGCCTTCGGCCTGCGTCCGCGGCTGCGGTCCATGGCCGACCGGCTGGCCGGTGAGGGCTACACGGTGCTGGTGCCGAACGTGTTCTACCGGCACGGTCGCGCCCCGCTGTTCGATCTGCCCGAGTTCATCGACCCGGGGGCGCGTCCGGAGATATTCGAGCGCATCATGCCGGTGATGCAGACCCTGACGCCGGACGTCGCGATGCGGGACGCCGCCGCCTATCTGGGCTGGCTGGCCGAGTCTCCCGCGGTGGCCGACGGCCCGGTCGCGCTGACCGGCTACTGCATGGGCGCCCGCCTCTCGCTGCTCACCGCCGGCACCTACCCGGAGCGGGTCGCGGCCGCGGCCGGCTTCCACGGCGGGCGGCTGGCGACGGACACGCCGGACAGCCCGCACCTGGTGGCCGGCGAGATCACCGCCGAGCTGTACTTCGGCCACGCCGACCAGGACCCCTCGCTGCCGCCGGAGCAGATCGAGCGCCTGGAGGAGGCCCTGACGGCGGCGGGCGTCCGCCACCGCTGCGAGGTGTACCCGGGCGCGCCCCACGGCTTCACGCAGTCCGACACGGCGGCGTACCACGCGGAGGGCGACGAGCGGCACTGGGCGGCTCTGCTCGACCTCCTGAAGCGCACATTCTGACCGAAGTCGACTCTCGATGAAAGCAAGTTGTCGATCTACCGACGGTAAGGGCTTGCTTTCACGTGTCCACTGCACGTAGACCTTGCCTCCACACCAGCCAAGACTCTGGGGGGAGTTGGCTTATGGACGGCACGGTCGACGGGTTCCGCTACGGTGCGGTGACCCCGGTTGCGGCCTATCTGATGGCTTGCCTGGGCGGGGCACTGGGGCTGCGGTGCATCGTGCGCTCGCTGCTCGATACGCGATCCTGGAAGCCCGGTTGGCTGGCGTTAGGCGCCGCCTCCATCGGGTGCGGCATCTGGACGATGCACTTCATCGCCATGATCGGCTTCCACGTGGAGGAGACCCGGATCCGCTACGACGCGGCCACGACGGTGCTCAGTCTCGTCGTGGCCGTCCTCGTTGTCGGCATCGGCGTGTTCATCGTCGGCTACCGCGGCACGGCCCCCACGGTCCTGGCGGTCGCGGGGACCGTCACCGGACTGGGCGTCGCGACCATGCACTATCTGGGCATGGCGGCGATGCGGCTGAACGGCGACGTCGGCTACGACCCGCTCGGTGTCGCGCTGTCCGTGCTGATCGCCATCGCCGCCGCGACCGCCGCGCTGTGGTCGGCCGTCACGATCCGCAACCTGCTGATGAGCCTCGGGGCGAGCCTGGTGATGGGGGTGGCGGTGTCCGGGATGCACTACACGGGCATGGCCGCCGTCAGCGTCCATGTGCACGACACGGTCAACGGGACATGGGCGGGCGACTCGCCCATGTCGTTGCTGCTGCCGATGCTGCTGGGGCCGGTCGTCTTCCTGCTGCTGGCCGGGGTCGTGGTGATGTTCGATCCCCTGCTGGTGCTGGGCGAACGGCCCTCCGCATCGCACCCGGGCGCCTCCGCGAAGGGCTCGGCCGCCAACTCCGCCGCGTCGCCGCGCGGTTCACGGCACGAAGCGGCGTGGTCCACCCGCAAGCGGTGAGGAACCCGCCGCGGACGGCTGCTGAATCGATTGTTACGGTGCATCGGTGTCTGACTCCTCACGCGATACCGCCGAAGGCGCAGGCTGGAACAGCACCGAACGCGGCGCGTACCAGCAGTTGATGCCGCAACGGGTCGAGAAGATCTCCTGGCTGAACCCGAAGACGCTGTGGGCCGCCCGCAACGGCGTGCTGGCCTCCTGGTTCGGCGACCCCACCGGCCGAATACGCGGCCGGTGGGTGGCACAGCGCGAGGCCACCGGCGCACCGGCCGACAAGGTGATCCGGCGCACGGAGCCGGACCGGTTCTCCTTCCTCGTCATCGGCGACACCGGCGAGGGCGACGACCCCCAGTACGCCGTCGTGCCGGGCTTTCTGAAGACCGGTCAGGACACCAGCTTCGCCGTACTGGCCAGTGACGTGATCTACCCGGTGGGCAGCGCGGACGACTACGACACCAAGTTCTTCCGCCCGTACCAGGACTACCAGGCGCCCATCTACGCGATACCCGGCAACCACGACTGGTACGAGGACCTCGGCGGCTTCATGCGCGTCTTCTGCGACGACGCCCCGCCGCTGCCGCCCGAGCCCCGGCCGCGTCCCCTCAGCAGGGCCTGGCTGCGGTCGCTGCTGTGGCACAAGCCGCGCCCGGACGACGGGCAACACCTGGCCGAGGCGCGCAAGTTGCGCTCCGCCCCCGCCCAGCAGGCCGTCCAGCCGGGCCCGTACTGGGCGATCGACGCCGGACCGGTGCGGATCATCGGGCTCGACACCGGCCTGTTGGGCACCCTCGACGCCGAGCAGGGGGCCTGGCTGCGCGAGGTCTCCCAGGGATCCCGCCCGAAGATCCTGGTCACCGGCTCGCCCCTGTACGTGGACGGCAGGCACGAGCCGTGCGCCATCGAAGGGGGCGGCACGGTCGACGACATCGTCCGCGACCCGGCGCACCACTATGTGGCGGCGATCGGCGGCGACATCCACAACTACCAGCGCTACCCCGTCCGGCTGGACGACGGACGCACCCTCCAGTACGTGGTCGCGGGCGGCGGCGGTGCGTTCATGCACGCCACCCACACCATCCCCCGCGTCTCCGTCGCGGACGTCACCGAGCAGGACTTCCGCTGCTATCCGCTGCGCGGCGACTCCCTCGCCTTCTACAGCCGGCTCTACGGCCGCCGGCTGCGCATGCGCCGCTTCTTCACGCTCACCGAGGCCGAGGCGACGGCCGTGATCGCCGAGCGCCTCGGCATCCGGCCGGCCCGCGCCCCGGGCGCCTCGGCCCGTGTCACCCGGCGCGTCCGCCTGGTCGCGGGGTTGCTCGGCACCGGCCGCCGGCCCGACAAGGCCAAGCGGTTCCGGCTGCCCGTACGGAAGATCTACACGTCGCTGTTCTCGCCGAGCTCGGCGACCTACAGCCCGCCGTTCTTCAAGTGCTTCCTGCGTCTGGACGTCTCCCCGGACTCGGTCCGCCTGCGCTGCTACGCGGCCACCGGCGACCGCGCCCAGGAGCTCTCCCCGCCGATCGAGGACGAGGTGACGATCCCGCTGCGCTGACCCGGGCGGCGGGAACAGCGCGGGCAGTCGCGGGGTTGGCACAGCCGTAGCCATTGAACGTTCAATGATGGAGGGTCCGTGCCACCGACCTCACGACCGCTGCGCAAGCTGGGTTTCCTGACCATCGGGCTGTTCGACGAGGCGGATCCACGCCGCGGCCACGAGTCGACGCTGGAGATCATCGAGCTGGGCGAGCGGCTCGGCTTCGACAGCGCTTGGGTACGCCACCGCCATCTGCAGTACGGCATCTCCTCCCCCGTCGCGGTCCTGTCCGCGGCCTCCCAGCGCACCCGCCGCATCGAGCTCGGCACGGCGGTCATCCCGCTCGGCTGGGAGAACCCGCTGCGACTGGCCGAGGACCTGGCCACCGTCGACCTGCTGTCCGGCGGCCGGCTCAACCCGGGCGTCAGTGTGGGCCCGCCGATGCACTTCGACCAGGTCAAGGGCGCGCTCTACCCGGACACGGCCGACGCCGAGGACTTCGGCCACGGGCGGGTGGAACGGCTGCTGGACTTCGTACGGGGCGAGCCGGTGACGGACTTCAGCGGGCGGGAAGGATTCGAGGTCTTCTCGGAGCGGGTGCAGCCGCACTCCCCCGGCCTGGGCCGGCGCATGTGGTACGGCGGCGGCAGCCTGCGCTCGGCCCGGTGGGCGGGCGAACACGGCATGAGCCTCCTCACCAGCAGCGTGGTGAAGGCCGAAGAACCCGACGGACCCTACGACTTCGCGGAGATCCAGCTCTCCCACATCCGCGCCTTCCGCGCCGCCCACCCCGACGGCGAGGCCGCCCGGGTCTCGCAGGGCCTCGTGGTCATCCCCACGGACTCGGCCTCGCCCGACCAGCGCGCCCGGTACGAGGAGTACGCCGCCCAGCGCACCCCTCGTACGACCGAACCCCAGGGCCCGGCACGGCTGCTGTTCGCACCGGACCTGGTGGGCACCTCGGCGGAGATCGCCGAGCGGCTGGACGGGCATGCCGCGTTCCGCGAGGTGGACGAGGTGGCGTTCGCGCTGCCGTTCACGTTCGAGCACGAGGACTACGTACAGATCCTCACGGACATGGCGACGAATCTCGGGCCGGCGTTGGGGTGGCGGGCGGGCGCATAGGTCCGACGACCACGAGGAGGACAGCGGCGGCATCAAGTGCGAGGAGCGGCGCGGCCCTTGGCAGATGATGCCCCGGTCCCCTCAACAGAAGGGTGCGTCAGGCGCGTTGGCCCAGAAGGAAAGGAACGACCAAGTCTGGGATCCGATGCGCCCGTCGACGACGATGCCGGCACATCGCTGAAAGTCCTCTGTTACGGATTGCGTTACCCGGCCAAAGTCCCCGTCCTCGTCCAGGCGGGCGCCGATGGCATGATTCAAGTAGCACTGGGCTTGCTGGACTGCCGACCCGGATGACCCCAGGCTGAGGCCCGGTCGTCTGTTGGTGTAGTCGCATACGTCGTCCGGTCCTTGGGCCACGAGGGTTGCTGGACGCTTCAACTTATGCGAGGCCTGAGCGCTGGTCGCGGATGCAGGAGTGCCGTGCGATGCCGCGACAGCGGGTGGTCCTGCAAGGGAAATTGAAAGAGTCAGGGCCGCTGCAGCGGTGAGCACACGTCGCATCCTGGTCACCTCCGAGGAACATCCCCTTCTCATCGTGCGCTTCCCTCACTGGGGCTGCATCTCGGGATGACGGTCGGCAGCGCCCGTCGACGCCGCCGTGTCCGATATCGCGCCGGGCCACGGTGGCCGCTACGAGCGTCCAGCCGAGGGCTTCAGGCAGAAGCGGGCGTAGTGGCGTCAAGGCCGGCCCGGAGCGCGAAGCCGCCTCGAGCCGGACACCGCCCAGGGGCTGAAAGCGGCGCGTCTGCCCCGGCCGCCGAACCGGCGCGGGTCACCAACGCCCGGGTGCCGTCCCGGTGATCGGCTCCGACGCCTTGCCGTCCACTCCGACGGGTACGTCCCCCGCGAGCATCACCCGGTGCATGATCCGCGGGTGGTCGAGGTGCGCGGTGTCGCCGGGAGCCAGGTGCATGGTGGCGCGGTTGTCCCAGAACGCCACGCTGCCGGGCTCCCAGCGGAACCGGACCGTGTACTCGGGCCGGACCGCCTGCTCGAGCAGCAGGTCCAGGATCGCGCCGCTCTCTGGCCGGGAGAGGCCGGCGATCTGCTCGACGTAGTAGCCGTTGACGTAGAGGATCCGCTCCCCCGTCTCCGGGTGGACGCGCACCAGCGGGTGCAGCGAGGCGACCTGTCGGTCCAGCAGGTGACGGACGTACGCGTCGTCGCCGGGCCGGGGCTGGTAGCCGACGCCGAGCCGGTGCTCGGCCCGCAGCCCGTCGACGAACTCCCGCAGCGGCGCCGAGAGTCCGGCGTACGCCGCCGCCAGGTTCGACCAGGTGGTGTCGCCGCCGTAGGGCGGTACGGTCTCGGCGCGCAGGATCGTCGCGGCGGGCGGGTCGACGCGGGCACCGTGGTCGCAGTGCCAGCCGCGCAGCAGGGTGTGGCGGCGGCGCCGCAGCCACTCGTCGTGCTCCATGCCGAACCGCCCGCCCAGTTCGAGACGGTCTGCGGTCGTCTCGATCTCGGGAAAGTCCGGCGGCGAGGCCTTGCCGCGCCGGGGCAGCACCACGGTCTCGCCGAACCGGCGCGCGAACGCCACCTGCCCGGTGTGGTCCAGCCGCTGGCCCCGGAAGAACACCACCTTCCACCGCAGCACCGCCGCCCTGATCGCGGCGATCACGGCGTCGTCGAGGTCCGCGGCCAGGTCGACCCCGCCGATCTCGGCGCCGATGTGTCCGGCGACCGGCCTCACCTCCACCCCGGCCTTCCGCGCCGCCTCGTCCGTGATCGGGCTGTCCGTCGTCATGAGCGCTCCGCTGGTCGTGGGCGTGGTCCGTCCTTCCCGAAGATCGTGACAGTGATCTCCGCCCGGGGCGACACCGCACCGGCACCGCTCACACCTCGAACTCCCGGATCGTGGTGTTCCGGAACACCGCCCTCCCGTCGACGGTGAACAACGCGAGCCCGGTGTCGACCAGATATGGGAACGCCGCCGTCGAGTGCACGTACCGGCCGTCGTCCAGGAACAGTTCCACCGATGTGCGGTCGACCAGGGCGCGGAGTGTCACCGTGCGCCGGGCCGGGTCGAAGGGGCTGTGGCTCTCCTGCCATCGGCCCGACATGTCCGGGGACACGGTGGGGCGGCGGTTGAGGTAGGCGTAGTCGCGGTGGACTCCGGCGTCGATGTGCCGGACGCCGTCCGGGGAGCGCCGCAGTTGCACTCCCGCGCCCGTGAGCTGGTCCCAGGTGATCTCGCAGGTCAGTTCATAGGCGGTGCCCCGGTAGTCGAGGACGCGGGTGCCGTCGACGGCCAGGTCGCCGAGCCGTACCGTGCGCGAGACGTACCGGTCGAGCGCGGCGACCGGCCGGGACACCAGGTGGTAGGTGCCGTCGGCCGCGCGCTTCAGCGTGATCTCGCGGACGATCGAGTCGGTGCCGTTGAAGCCGTCGCTGTCGATCGTGGGCGTGATGTGGGCGTAGTCCCAGTTGTTCAGCCAGCCGATGGCGTAGCGGGTCTCCTCGTCGGGCGTGCCGTCGGCGCCGCGTTTGTCGAAGGTGACGGCTCCGTACCAGTCCCAGCCCTGGTCGAGCCACTGCGGCTGTTCGGCGTCGGCGGTGAAGACGCCGCCGTCGAAGGAGCCCGTCCAATACGCGTACGTGTTCGGCAGCCCGGCGGCCTTGCCGTTGGCGCTCACGCCGAGCACCCACTTCACCGTGCCGTCCCCGGCGCGGATCCGGAACAGGTCGGGGCACTCCAGGACACCGATGCCGCCCCTGACGAAACCGCTCACGTACCTCCAGGACCTGAGGTCGGCGGAGTGGTAGAAGCCCACCTTGTCGTTCTCGGCGAGGGTCATCACCCACCGGCCGCGTTCCTCGTCGCGGATCACCTTCGGGTCGCGGAAGTCGCGCACACCGGGGTTGGGCAGCACCGGGTCGGTGCCGTGCGGGGTGAAGGAACGGCCGCCGTCGGTGGAGTAGTACAGGTACTGCGCCTGGTCGCTCGGACCGTCGTGCGGCGACATCGTGGCCAGGGCGATGACCGCGCCCGCCCCGAAGCCGGCCGTGTCGTCCGTGTCGACCACCGCCGAGCCCGACCAGACGTCGCCGTTGGGGGTGGTGTCCTTGGGTACGGCGATCCCCCGGTCCGTGAAGGAGACCAGGTCGGTGCTGGTGGCCAGGCGCCAGGCGGTGCCGACCTCGCCGGAGAGGTAGTCGGCGTTGTGGAGGTAGTAGTAGTGGTACGCGCCGTCGATCCAGACCGGGCGTTGCGGGTCGTTCTTCCACTGTCCGGGGACGGTGAAGTGGTAGGCGGCGCGGTAGGACGCGCGGGCCGTCCTTGGCCTGGCCGCGGCCGGGCCCGCCGCTGCGGGCAGTAACGCGCCGGCCGTGCCCACGGCCGAACCTGCGAACAGCGCTCTCCTGCTGATCCCGCTCATCACACTCGTTCCTCTCGTCGGAAACGGCGGCTCATGGGACCAGGACTCTCGGACCTAACTCGTTAAAGGTCAAGCGCTCGCACGCCTTGACAGCTCTGCGCGGCCCTCACATCATCTGGGGCATCACCCCTCGTCTAACACGAGTTAGGCCCACAACGATGACCGACTCGCACCTCACCCGCCGCGCCCTCATGCGGTACGGCGCCTATGGCGCGGGGGCCGCCGCGCTGGCCGGCACCGCCGCGAGCTGGGACCGGCTCACCGGAGCCGACATCCCCGGCCGGGACGACGGCTCCCTAGTCGTCGCCACTCTGGGCCCCGCTTACGGGCCGGAGGCCATCCGCTCGCTCCAGGAGGGCTTCCGCGAGCTGCACCCCGACATCAAGCTCCGGATCAACGCCGTGCAGGCCGTCGACTGGTCGGACTTCTTCGCGAAGATCCTCACCCAGGTCGCGGCGGGCACCGCCCCCGACCTCGTCTACGTCGCCACCGAGGGCGTGCAGCTGTTCGCGCAGCGGCTCGGCGTGGCCCTGGACGCGTGGGTGCGGCGGGACGCGGCCGAGCTGAAGGAGTACTTCGCCGACGTCCACCCGTCGCTGGTGGAGTCGATGATGTACGAGGGCAGCCTCTACCAGCTGCCCGTGGAGTTCAACGCGGCCGACATGTACTTCAACCGGCAGGTGCTGCGCCGTGCGGGGGCGGGCTTCCCGCCGGCCGACTGGACCCGCGACGACTTCACCACGCTGCTGCGGGACATGAAGAAGTCCAGCGGTTCCCGCTTCACACCGTATTTCTGGACCAACCGGCTCTGGGGCGGCGTGGTGCCCTGGCTGTTCGCGAACGACACCAACCTGCTCACCGAGTCCAAGGCGCCCGGCGGGCAGTGGCTGTGGGACGGCTTCTACCCGGCAGCTCAGCGCAAGGGCCGCGGCGGCGGCTTCCGCTGGACGACGCCGCAGGCCACCCACGACCGCGTGGAGGAGGTCTACGACTATCTCGCCTCCCTCATCCGGGACGGCCTGTGCACCCGCCCCGAGGGCGGCAACGGCCAGAACCTCATCGGCGTGTTCTCCACCGGCCGGGTCGGAGTCACACCGGCGGGCGGCTTCTGGGCGGGCGGCCTGCATCTGGCGGGCATGCGGCGGGACGGGTTCGACGTGCAGTACTTCCCGCGCTGGCGCACCCAGCGCATGCAGTACGGCGCGGCGGGCTACGCGCTGCTGCGCACCTCGAAGATGCAGGACGAGGCGTGGGAGTTCATCAAGTACGCGGCCCGCAAGGACACCCTGACGCGGCTGTTCACGACGAACCAGACAACCCCGGCCCGCCGCTCCCTGCTGACCGCCGACCGCTACGAGAAGTCGGGTCCGGCGCACTGGCCGGTCTTCTACGACACCCTCGACCGGTTCCCCGACACGGGCCCGATCCCGGCGCCGCCGCAGGTCGCCGAGGTCGAGCAGGTGCTGCTGAAGCACACCGGTACGGCCCTGGCCTCCCCGCGCTCGGTGCGTCCCGCGCTGCGCCGGATGCAGGGCGATCTGGAGAAGGCCATGGAGCGTGACGCATGACGAACACCCAGACACCGCCCGCACGGGCCGCCCGCCCCGAGGCCGCGCCGTCCCCGAAGCGGAAGCGTCCCTCGGCCCGCGACCGGGGCACCCGGCTGCTGGCGACCCTGTTCCTGGCCCCGACGATCGTCGGCATCGTCGTGTTCACGGTCGTCCCCATCGTCGGCTCGGTGGTGCTGAGCCTCTTCCACTGGAACGTGATCGACTCGCCGGGTTACGCCGGGCTCTCCAACTACGGGGAGGTGTTCGGCGACTCGACCGTCCTGGTGTCCTTCCGCAACACGCTGGTCTTCATGGTGTTCGCGGTGGCGCTGCAACTGCTGATCGCGCTGGCGCTCGCGCTGACCCTCAACGGGCGGATGCCGGTGTGGCTGCGGTCGGTGTTCCGCTCGGCGTTCTTCTTCCCGCTCGTGCTGTCCGCCGCGTCGATCTCGGTGGTGATGAAGTACCTGTTCAACCAGGACTTCGGGGTGGTCAACTGGCTGCTCGGCTTCGTCGGGATCGCGCCCGTGCCGTGGCTGACGTCGGAGAACGCGGCGATGGCGACCGTCGTCCTGGTCTATGTCTGGCAGCAGTTCGGCTTCTCGTTCCTGCTCTTCATCGGCGGCCTGAACAACATCCCGAAGGAGATCCACGAGGCCGCCGCCCTGGACGGCGCGACCGGCCTGCGCAAGCACCTCACCGTCACCCTGCCGCTGCTGTCACCGACGCTGCTGGTCGCCTCGGTCGTCGGCATCATCAACGCGCTGCAGGTCTTCGAGCAGCCGTACGTCCTCACCAACGGCGGTCCCGGCGACTCCACCCGCACGGTCGTGATGG
Organism: Streptomyces purpurascens; assembly: GCF_045040895.1. Lineage (NCBI taxonomy): Bacteria > Bacillati > Actinomycetota > Actinomycetes > Kitasatosporales > Streptomycetaceae > Streptomyces > Streptomyces purpurascens. Next base: position 236,787 of record NZ_CP108341.1, read on the forward strand.
TGATCTACGAGACGGCGTTCGAGCAGTTGCGCTTCGGTGAGGCGTCCGCGGTGGGTGTGCTGCTGTTCGTGCTGATCATGGCGGTCACAGCCCTTCAGTTCCGGCTCAGCCGGCGTTTCGTCCACTACCAGTGAGCCGGGTGAGTCTTCCCATGAGCCAAGCAACCCTGTCCTTGGGCCGTGTGCGGTACCGGCTGGCGCCCTGGGCGCGGATCGCCGGGCTGGCCGTCTGCGCCCTGCTCACCCTCGGCCCGGTGGTGTGGACGGTCTCCACCTCGCTGCGCACGCCTGCCGAGGCGTTCAACCTGCCGCCGCAGCTCGTCCCGTCGAATCCGTCCACCGAGGCGTACCGCGGGGTGTTCGACCAGATCGACGTCTGGCTGCTGGCGCTGAACTCCACGCTGGTCACGGGGCTGATCGCGGTCGGCCAGATGATCACGGCCGGCCTTGCCGGATACGCCTTCGCGCGGCTGGAGTTCCGCTTCAAGAAGCCGCTCTTCGGCCTGGTCCTGGCGACGATGATGGTGCCGTTGCAGGTCACCATCGTCCCGGTGTTCCTGGTGCTGAAGTCGATGAGCCTGACCGACACCCTGCTCGGGTTGATCATCCCGGCCTTTCCGACCGCCTTCGGCACGTTCCTGATGCGGCAGTACTTCCTGGGTATGCCCAAGGATCTGGGCGAGGCGGCGATGCTGGACGGCGCCGGGCCCTGGCGGACCTTCCGCTCCGTGTACGCCCCGTTGGCCGCGCCCGGCCTCGCGATCGTCGGTGTGCTGGCCTTCAATTACCACTGGAACGAGTTCTTCCGGCCGCTGATCCTCGAGACGTCGGGGCAGAACTACACGTTGCCGCTGGGTCTGGTCTCCCTCCAGGGCAACCTCGGCACCGGCTCGATCTCCGTGGTGCTCGCCGGTGTCGTCCTGTCCATGCTTCCCGCCGTCGCCGTGTTCGTCGTCGGCCAGCGCCCTCTGCGCGAGGGCATCACGTCCGCAGGAGTCAACCGTTGAGCCTCGCCGCTCCCCCGCAGGACCCGCACGCCCCGCGCTTCCGGGTCCGCCCGCCGGCCAACTGGATGAACGACCCGAACGGGCCGTTCCGCTGGCGTGGCCGCCACCACCTCTTCTACCAGCACAACCCGGACGCCCCGGTGCACGCGAACGTCCACTGGGGGCACGCCTCCAGCTCCGACCTCGTGCACTGGGAGCACCACCCGATCGCACTCGCCCCGACACCGGGCGGCCCGGACGAGGCGGGCTGCTGGTCGGGGTGTGTGGTCGACGACGCCGGCGTGCCGACGGCCGTCTACACCGGGGTCGACCGTGACCACACCGGGCTCGGCACGATCTGCCTGGCACGGGCGGCGGACCCGGACGACGAGACGCTCATCGAGTGGACTCCCCTGCCCACGCCGGTGGTGACGGGCCCGCCCGACGGGCTGGACGTGGTGATGTTCCGCGACCCGTTCGTCTTCCGGCACGACGGACGGCGCCTGGCGCTGGTCGGCGCGGGGCACGCCGACGGGACACCGTCGGTCCTGCTCTACGACTGCGACGACCTGACCGACTGGCGGTTCGCCGGAGTGCTCCTGGACGGCCGGGACCCGGCCGCCTCGGCGGCGTTCGGCGACCGGGCGACCGGCTGGGAGTGCCCGCAGCTGTACGCGACGAAGGGCTGCGAGTGGGTGCTGGTCGTGTCGCTGTGGGACGGCCACCCCTGGACCACCGCATACCTGACAGGCCGTCTGGATACGGATCTCCGCTTCACCGCCCGGACGGGCGGCCGGCTCGACCACGGCCGTGACTTCTACGCGCCCGCCGTGCTCCAGGAGCCGGACCGCGCCCTGATGTGGGGCTGGTCGTGGGAGGCCCGCGAGCAGGGCGAGCACGACTGGGCCGGTGTCCTGACCGCGCCCCGTGTCGTCGACGTCCACCCGGACGGGGCTCTGCGGGTGGCCCCGGCCCCGGAGCTGCACCGGCTGCACGCCGCCGAGCCGTTCGTCACCGCCCCGGGCCGGGCCACGCTGCCCGCGGCCTACGACCTGACCGTCAGCGCCCGCGGCCACGCCACGGTGACCTTGCTGCGGTCGGCCTCGGGCGCCGAGCTCACGGTGTCCCTGGACCCGGGCGAGGGCACCGTCACCCTCGACCGGGGCGGGTGGCCCCGCAAGGAGGCCGGGACAGCCGAGCCGATCATCGTCCAGGTGCCGCCTGACGAGGAGCTCACGGTGCGCGTCCTCGTCGACGGCTCGCTGTACGAACTGTTCGTCGGCGACCGGGCCACGGTCACCGAGCGCGTCTACCACCGTGCGGACGACGTAAGGGAGTTGAACGTGACACCCGGCGCCGCCGTCACCGGATGGGCGCTGGTCCCACCGACGCGCGGCTGATCACCGGGCAGGCCAGGCGCCGCACGGTGGCGGGCGGTGTCCGTCCGGTGGCGATGGCTTCGAGGAGGAGGCCCGCCGCGGCCTCCCCCATCGCCCGGTGCGGCAGCGCGACGGTGGTGAGGGGCGGCGTGAGGTGGGCGGCCATGTGCTCCTGGTCGTCGTAGCCCACCACCGACAGCTCGCCGGGCACGGAGATCCCGAGCCGGGTCGCGGCGTGCAGGACGCCCGCCGCGACCCGGTCGTTGTAAGTGAAGATCCCGGTGGGCCGCTCGTCGGCCGGGGCGCCGTCGAGGAGGCGGACGGTGCCCTCGTACCCGCCGGAGATCTCCCCTCCGGTCCGTACGACCCAGTCCCTGGGCACGGTGATGCCCTCGGCGCGCAGCGCGTCGCGGAAGCCGCGCAGCCGCTCCACCGAGGCGATGTCGTCCCGCCCGCCGACGAGGGCGACCCGCCGGTGTCCCTGCTCCAGCAGCAGCCGGGCCGCCGTCCGGCCTCCCGCGCGCTCGGCGGGGATGACGGCGGGCAGCGAGTCGTCCGCGGGCAGGCAGTTGGCCAGCACGGAGTGGGTGCGGTGCAGGCCCTCCGGGACGCGGACGCGGCGCAGGGACATGGCCGCATAGATGATGCCGTCGACGCGCCGGTCGAGGAGTTCGGCGACCGCCGCGTCCTCCTTGGCCGGGTCGCCGCCGGAGTCGACGGTGAGGACCAGGTGCTCCCCGGCCCAGGCGGTGTCCATGGCGCCGCGCAGCAGCCGTCCGGCGAACGGCGAGGAGGCTATCTCGTCGGTGACCAGGCCGATCACGGCCGTACGGCTGCGGCGCAGGCCGCGGGCGACGGGGTCGGGCCGGTAGCCGAGCTGGGTCGCGGCCTGCCGGATGCGTTCCTGGGTGGCGGGCGAGAGGTTGCCGTCGGCCCGGCCGTTGAACACGAAGGACACCGCGGTGTGCGACACGCCGGCGAGCCGGGCCACGTCCCGCGAGGTGGGACGCCCCGATCCCGCCACCGGCTTCTTCTCGGCGCTGCCCATGCCGTCCGCCGTCCTCATCCGCCACCCGTCCGGTTGATCATTGCTCACCCTATCCGTGACGCTGGAGGGACGACACGGTCAACAGTCAACGGGAAGGTCCGACGGTGATCAGCATCCCGACGCACACGCTCAACGACGGTACGACGCTCCCCGCCCTGGGCCTCGGCACCTGGCCCCTGGGCGACGACGAGGCGCAGCAGGCGGTGCTCTCGGCCCTGGAGGCGGGCTACCGCCTGATCGACACGGCGACGAACTACCGCAACGAGACGGGGGTGGGCCGCGGGGTGGCCTCCGGCGTGGTGCCGCGCGAGGAGATCGTCGTGACGACGAAGCTCCCCGGCCGGCACCACGGCTACGAGGAGACCCTCGCCTCGTTCGAGGAGTCCCGGGCCCGCCTGGGCCTGGAGTACGTCGACCTGTACCTGATCCACTGGCCGCTGCCGCGCGTGGACCGGTACGTCGACGCCTGGAAGGCCATGATCAAGCTGCGCGAGGAGGGGCTCGTCCGGTCGATCGGCGTCTCGAACTTCACGGCCGGGCACATCGAGCGGCTGGAGAAGGAGACCGGCGTACTGCCCTCGGTCAACCAGATCGAGCTGCACCCCTTCCTTCCGCAGGCCGAGCTGCGCGCCTTCCACGCGGGCAAGAACATCGTCACCGAGAGCTGGAGTCCACTGGGCCGGGGCACGCCCCTGCTGGACGACCCGGCCGTGGCGCGGATCGCCGGGGCGCACGGGGTGTCGGCCGGGCAGGTGGTCCTGCGCTGGCACACGCAGCTGGGCGCGGTGCCGATCCCGAAGTCGGCGAACCCTGAGCGGCAGCGCTCGAACCTCGACGTCTTCGGCTTCGAGCTGAGCGAGGAGGAGATGCGGGCCGTCGCCGACCGGGCGCACCGGCGGGTCGGCGGGGACCCCGAGGTGCACGAGGAGTTCTGACGGGTACCCGGGGCCCGCGAGACAGGGAGGAGCCGCAGGTGGCTGAGCGGGACCGGCTGCGGGACTACCGCGGCAAGCGCGACTTCGACCGGACCGGCGAGCCCCGGGGCCGCGGGGCGTCCTCCGGGGACAGGCCCCGGTTCGTGGTGCAGATCCATGACGCGAGCACGATGCACTTCGACTTCCGGTTGCAGGTGGACGACGTGCTGAAGTCCTGGTCCGTCCCCAAGGGGCCCTCCGCGGACCCGAAGGACAAGCGGCTGGCCGTGCCCACGGAGGACCATCCGCTGGAGTACGAGGAGTTCGAGGGGGTGATCCCCCGCGGCGAGTACGGCGGCGGCACCGTGATCGTCTGGGACCACGGCACGTACGAGCCACTGAGCCACGACCGCCAGGGCAGGCCCGTGGACTTCGCGGAGTCGCTGGAGCGCGGGCACGCCACGTTCCGGCTGACTGGGTCGAAGCTGCACGGCGCATACGCCCTCACCCGGTTCCGTGACGGGGCGGACGGGGCCGAGGAGGCCTGGCTGCTCGTGAAGCGGGCCGGAGGCGCCCGTACGCACGGGGCACCGGATCCGCGCCGGGCGCGTTCGGCCAGGTCCGGCCGCACCCTCGCCCAGGTCGCCTCGGAGGCGGCCGGGGAGTGACGCCCCGCGGCGTGGTCAGAACAGCGGTGTGAGCGGCTGCTCGCACCAGATGGTCTTGCCCCTGCTGGTCTGCCGGCTGCCCCAGCGCTGGGTGAGCTGGGCGACCAGCAGCAGTCCGCGCCCGCCCTCGTCGTCCTGGTGGGCCCGCCGCAGGTGCGGGGAGGTCGAACTGCCGTCGGACACCTCGCAGATGAGGGTCTGGTCGCGGATCAGGCGGAGCTGGATGGGCGGGGCGCCGTACCGGATGGCGTTGGTGACCAGTTCGCTGACGACGAGTTCGGTGACGAAGGCCGTCTCGTCCAGTCCCCACGCGGTGAGCTGATCGGTGGCGGCCTGCCGGGTGACGGCCACCTGTGCGGGGTCCGGGGTGACGTCCCAGGTGGCGACCTGGTCCGCGCCCAGCGCCCGGGTGCGGGCCAGCAGCAGCGCCACGTCGTCGCTGGGCTCCTCGGGCAGTACGGCCTTCAGCACGGTGTCGCACAGGGCGTCGAGCGAGTCGGCGGGCACGGTCAGGGCGCGGCACAGTTCGTCGGTGGCGTGGTCGACGTCGCGGTCGCGGTCCTCGATGAGTCCGTCGGTGTAGAGGGCGACGACGGAGCCCTCGGGCAGTTGGAGCTCCGTGGCCTCGAACGGCAGCCCTCCGACGCCCAGCGGGGGCCCCGCGTTCATGGGGATCAGCCGGGCGGATCCGTCGGGCAGCACCAGGGCGGGGGCGGGGTGCCCGGCGGCGGCCAGGTTCAGGCGCCGCGTGACGGGGTCGTAGACGGCGTAGAGGCAGGTCGCGCCGAGTTCCGCGACCTCGTCGCCCTCGTCGTCCGACGCGAGATGGGTGACCAGGTCGTCCAGGTGGGTGAGGAGCTCGTCCGGCGGCAGGTCCACGTCGGCGAGGGTGCGCACGGCCGTGACCAGCCGGCCCATCGTCGCCGAGGAGGGGATGCCGTGGCCCACGACGTCCCCGACGACCAGCGCGACCCGGCTGCCGGACAGCGGGATCACGTCGAACCAGTCACCGCCGATACCGGCCGCCGAGCCGGAGGGCAGATAGCGGTGGGCGACCTGGACGGCGGCCTGGCCGGGCAGGCCTCTCGGCAGCAGGCTGTGCTGGAGGGCCAGCGCGGTGGTGCGTTCCCGGGCGAAGCGGCGGGCGTTGTCGACGCAGACCGCGGCCCGGCTGGCGAGTTCCTCGGCGAAGACGACGTCGTCGGCGCCGTAGTCGTCCACCTGCTTGATGCGCACGGCCACGGCGACGCCGAGGGTGGTGCCGCGGGCCCGCAGCGGCACCGCCATCATCGAATGGACGCCCTTGCGGTAGGGGCGTCCCTGCGGGGCGCGCGTGTTGCGCTCGGCGACCCAGCGCATGAAGGACGGCTCCCCCGCCTGGCTGAGGATCGCGCGGCCCTCCCGCATCGCCCGGGCGATGGGCGAGAAGCCGGGGTAGACGTCCACTTCTCCCAGGCGGACGGCGGCTTCCGGGGTTCCCTCGGTGTGGGAGCCGTGGGCGACTCGGCGCAGCACGATCTCCTCGGTGGGCACGGTCGGCGACTCCTCCGCGCCGAGGACCCAGTCGAACAGGTCCACGCTGGCGAAGTCGGCGAACCGGGGCACCACGACCTCGATCAGTTCCTCGGCCGTGCGCACCACGTCCAGGGTGGTGCCGATGGTGGCCGCCGCCTCGTTCAGCAGGGCCAGCCGCTGCCGGGCCCAGTACTGCTCGGTGCTGTCGAAGGCGGCGAGGGCGGTGCCGAGGAGCTCGCCGGCGGCGTTCCGGACCGGCCACATCTCGGTGACCCAGGCGTGCTCCCGGTTCAGGGCCGGCGCACCGGTGAAGCTCTCGTAGCGCACTGGCCGGCCCGTCTCCACGACGTGCTGGAGATGCCAGTTGAAGCCTCGCATGTGCTCGGCCTCTCCCACGGTCTCCGGGAAGTGCCGGCCGAGCAGGGTCTCCTCGGGCACGCCCATCACATGGCAGGCGGCTTCGTTGAGCCGCAGATAGCGCTGGCCGGTGTCGAAGACGGACATCGACATGGACGCCTGCTGGAAGGCCTGTCCGGCCAGGGACGTCTCGGCGCTGCCGGGCGGCTCGGCGGTGACGACGAAAACGCCCGCCTCCCCGTCGGGGCCCGCCACGGCGCACCCTCTGACGCTGAGCCCGACCAGATAGCCTTCGCGGTGCCGCACCATGACGGTGCCCGACCGCGCGGACACCGCCTCGGGCGCCACGTCCTCGGCGAGCAGTTCCCGTACGGCCCGGCCCACGGCTTCCTCAGCCGGATACCCGGTCAGTCGCCGGGCACCCTCGCTCCACCCCGTCACAATGCCGCGGGCGTCGATGATCGCAGCAGCGGAGGCGTCCTCCATTCGTCCAGGATCATCCCTTTGCCGCCCGCTATCAACCGCGGCGGCGCATTCGTGACGGTGTCAGCTCCGATGAGCGCGAAGGGCGGCGAGCGCCCGGTCGGCGTGGGCGTTCATACGCAGCTCGCTGCGGACGACGTCAAGGACGGTGTGATCCTGCGCGATGACGAACGTGGTCCGCTTGGTGGGTGCCAGGGAGAAGCCGCGCTTCACACCGAACCGCTCGCGGACCGTGCCGTCGGCGTCGGACAGCAGGGGCATGCCGAGGGCGTGCTGTCCGGCGAACTCCTGCTGCCGCTCGACGGTGTCCCCGCTGATGCCGACGGGGCGTGCGCCGGCGGCGGCGAACTCGGCGGCGAGGTCGCGGAAGTGGCAGGCCTGCGCGGTGCAGCCGGGGGTCAGGGCCGCCGGGTAGAAGAAGAGCACGACCGGGCCCTCGGCGAGCAGCCCGGACAGGGTGCGGACGGTGCCGGTCTCGTCGGGCAGCTCGAAGTCCTCGACCTTGTCGCCTGCCTCCACGCGCGCGCTCACGACCGGCCCTCCGCGTTCCGTGCGACGCCGCGGGCCCAGAGCACGAGGGGCACCTGCAGGGGCAGGCGTCCGAAGGCGGCGGCCTTCTGCGGCGTGGGGCGGTGGCGCCAGTCGGCGGCCATCTTCACGTTGGCGGGGAAGACCCCGACGAAGAAGGCCGCGGTGGCCAGCGCGGCCGCCTTGCGGGTACGCGGCGCCGCCAGACCCGCGGCCAGCGCCAGCTCGGCGGCCCCGCTGGCGTAGGTCCAGGTCCTGGGCGTGCCCGGCAGGCCGCGCGGGATGGTCGCGTCGAACGAGCGTGGGGCGGCGAAGTGGGCGACCCCCGCGGCGGCCAGCAGGCCGGCGAGCAGCAGGGGCGAGCGTTCGGACCGGGACACGGTTCCTCCTCTGATGGCCTGCCGCGCGATATTACCGGGCGGTAAACGGGTGGACGGACCGGGGGGTTCACCAGGTCAGGCGCGGCGGTGGTGCGTGCCCGGGGTGTAGCCGAACGAGCGGCGGAAGACGTCGATGAAGGCGCTGGCGGAGGACCAGCCGCAGCGGTGGGCGACGGTGGTGACGGGCAGGCCGTCGGCCAGCATCCGCAGGGCGTGGTAGAGCCGCGACTGCGTGCGCCACTGCGGGAAGGTCATGCCGAACTCGGCGCGGAAGAGCCGGCTGAGGGTGCGCTCCCCCGCTCCGGTCGCGGCGCCGAGGGCGGCGAGGGTGCGCGCGTCGGCGGGGTCTGCGTGGACGAGCGCGCAGACGGCGGCCAGCCGCGGATCGGCGGGTGTGGGCAGGCGCAGCGGCTGCTGCGGCGAGAGGCGCAACTGGTCGCGAAGGACGGCACGCAGCCGGCGGCGCTCGGGGCTGTCGTCGCCGGGGTCGCGGGTGTAGGCGAGGATCAGCTCGCGCAGCAGCGGGCTGACGGCGAGGACGGCGGGGTGGTCCAGGCCGAGGGGGTTGTCGTCGGCGGGCAGGCCGACCAGGTGCAGGTCGAGGCGGCCGTGGGCGCGGTGGGCGTGCACGGTACCGGCGGGGACACAGATGGCACGGGTGCCGGGCGCGAACCAGGTGCCGGCGTCGGTGGTGACGGCGACGACGCCGGAGCCCGCGTAGACGATCTGGTGGTCGTCGTGCCGGTGCGCGTCGATGCGGTCGCCGGCGGTCAGCCGCTGGGCGCGGGTCGGCGCTTCGGGGGTGTGGCGGATGTTCGGCACAGTCCGGCAGATTATCGGAAGCGGGCCATGCCCGCCGCCGACGACGATCGCCGGGTGACCGCTTCGAGACGCGACCGACCCGTCCTGTTGATGTCCCTGGGGCACGCCTGCGTGGACGTGTACCAGGGAGCCGTGGCCGCTCTGGTGCCGTACTTCGTCGCCGAGCGCGCCTACTCCTATGCCGCCGCTTCGGGTGTCGTCCTGGCGGCGTCTCTGCTGTCGTCTCTCGTGCAGCCGCTGTTCGGCGTGCTCACCGACCGGTGGGCGATGCCGTGGCTGCTGCCGCTCAGCGCGCTGACGGCCGGGGCCGGCGTGGCCCTGAGCGGGGTGACCGGCTCCTACGCGCTGACTCTGGCGGTGGTCGCCGTGTCGGGGGTCGGCGTGGCCGCCTACCATCCGGAGGCCGCCCGGGTGGCGCGGGCCGTCGCGCGCGGCCGGCACACGGGGATGAGCTGGTTCTCCTTCGGCGGCAACGCCGGCTTCGCCCTGGCGCCCCTGCTGGTCTTCGCCGTGGTGGCCACGGGCGGGCTGCGCGCCTCTCCGCTCCTGGTCGTGCCCGCCCTGGCGGGAGCGGCGCTGTGCGCGGCGGCGATGCGCTCGGCCGGGTCCGGCGCCGGCAGTGCCGGTTCGCCTGGCACCGCAGGCCGGGACGACTGGCCGTCCTTCCTGCGGATGTCCGGTGCGGTGGTGTGCCGCTCGGTCGTGTTCGTCGGCCTGAGCACGTTCGTCTCGCTGTATGTGCGGGAGCGCACCGGCGGTGGGGAGGCGGCCGGTACGGCGGCGCTGTTCGTGCTCTACGCCAGCGGCGCGGTGGGCACGCTGGCCGGGGGCAGGCTGGCCGAGCGGTACGGGCGGATGGCGGTGGTGCGCCGGTCGTACGCCCTGACCGTCCTGGCCGTGGCCGGTCTGGTCCTGGTGCCCGGGCCGCCGGTGTATCTGTTTGTCGCGCTGACGTCGGCGGGCCTGTACGTTCCGTTCTCGCTGCACATCACCCTCGGCCAGGACTTTCTGCCCCGTCGCGTGGGCACGGCGAGCGGTGTCACGCTGGGCCTGACCGTGAGCGTCGGAGGCCTCGCCGCTCCCGCGATCGGGGCGCTGGCCGACGCGACGTCCCTGCGGACGGCCCTGCTGCCGCTGATCGCGCTGCCCGCGCTGGGCCGGCTGCTGCTGTGCCGGCTGCCCGAGCCCGCGCCGCCGGGACCCGGGGGCGCCGAGCGGGCGGATCCGCGGAACGCGGCCGCAAGGTGACCGGGGATCAGGCGCTGCCCGCCCGCCGGGACGGACGGGGCCGAGGGGAGGCGCCGCCCTCTCGGTGACCGTGTGCCCCGCGTATCGCAGGCCGACCACCCGGGCACCCCGGCGACCTGGAATCAGGCGCGCCCACCGGAGCACACGGCGCCAGGGGTCAGGCGCCGGCCGCCGGGGCGATCTGGGGCTCGGGCTCCTCCTCGACGGCGTAGGCCAGGAAGTCGTCGACCATGCGGTGGAAGAGGCCGGCGAGCTGCCGCAGCTCCTCGGGCGACCAGTCGGACAGGGCCAGTTGCATGCCGCGGACCCCGACCTCACGGATCTTGGTGATGGCCTGCCGGCCGGCGTCGGTGAGCTCGATGCGCTGGGCGCGGCGGTCGTCGGGGTCGGGGACGCGGGTGACGTGGCCGGACTTCTGCAACTGCTGCACCGTGCGCGTGACGTGCGAGGCCTCCACACCGAGTCGCGCGGCGAGTTCCCCCGGCCGCAGCGGCTCGGAGTCGGCGACCTGCCGCAGCAGCGCGACGGCGGCCCGGTCGAGCGGCACGCCCGCCAGGGCCATCAGTCGCTCGTGCTGGCGGGCGCGCGTGCTCAGGTAGGTGATACGGGTGAGCGCACGCTCGATCTCGATCACTTCCGGGGAGGGGACGTCGGGGAGCGGTGGTGTGGACATGGAAGCCACTTTACCATCTCGTTGCGTAACTCAAGTAAATCATTCGACCAGCCGGATCGCGGCGGCCGGGCAGATCGCCACGGCCTCGCGCACCTCCTCCAGGGAGTCCGCCGGGGGCCGCTCCTCCAGCACGAAGGCGACGCCGTCCTCCTCGCGCTGATCGAAGACCTCGGGGGCGGCCATCACACACTGCCCCGAGGCGACGCATTTCGGCTCGTCCAGTTCCACACGCATGGTTGTTCTCTCCTCCGGTTTGGCGCGTCACCAGGTGACGGGCAGTTCGTAGACGCCGTAGACCGATCCGTCGTGCTTGAACGGCAGGCTCTCCACCGGGGCGGCGAGCTTCAGGGTGGGGATGCGGCGGTACAGGGTGCTGTAGACGACCTGGAGTTCCATCCGGGCCAGCGGCTGGCCCAGGCACTGGTGCACGCCGAAGCCGAACGCGATGTGCCGGCGGGCGTCGCGGCGCAGGTCCAGCCGGTCCGGGTCGGCGAAGGCGGCGGGGTCACGGTTGGCGAGGTCGTTGGGCATGACCATGCCCTCGCCCGCCTGGATGGTCTGCCCGCCGATCTCGATGTCCTCGAGGGCCGCGCGACGGCGGCCGTTGTGCACGATGGTCAGATAGCGCAGCAGTTCCTCGACCGCGGCGGCGACCCGCTTGGGGTCGTCGGTGTCGCGCAGCAGCGCGAGCTGCTCCGGGTGTTCGAGCAGGGCCAGAGTGCCGAGCGCGATCATGTTGGCGGTGGTCTCGTGCCCGGCGATGAGCAGGAGCACGCCCATGCGGGCCGATTCACTCCGGGACAGTTCCCCTGACCTGACCCGCTCGACGAGCCCGGAGAGCAGGTCGTCCGCGGGGCGGGCCATCTTCTCGCCCATCAGCTCGTCGAGGTAGGCGATGAGCCGCCCGTGGGCGGTCATCCGGTCCTCCATGGCCGCGTCCCGCTTGATGAGGAGCCGGCTGTTCTCCTGAAAGAAGTCGTGGTCCTCGTACGGCACCCCGAGCATCTGGCAGATCACCAGCGAGGGCACCGGCAGCGCGAACGCCTCCACCAGGTCGACCGGGCCGGACTTGGCGAGCATGTCGTCGATCAGATCGTCCACGATCTTCTGCACGCCGGGCCGCATGGCCTCCACGCGTTTGATCGCGAACGGCGCGGTCACCATCCGGCGCAGCCGGGCGTGTTCCGGGTCGTCCATGAGGATGAAGCTGGCGTTGTTCTCACCGCCGCCGGCGGCGACCTGGAGCGGGTATCCGGGCCGGGTGATGTCGGCGCTGACCCGGGGGTCGAGGAGGAGGGCGCGCTGATCCTCGTACCGGGTCACGAGCCAGGGCGTACTGCCGTCCCACAAGCGGACCTTGACGAGCCGGCCCTCGCCCTGCTGCGCGGTGAGGTCCGGGGGCGGGTCGAAGGGGCAGCCGGCGGCTCGGGCCATGGGGTACTCGGGGACCGCTGCCGTGCCGGCGAGAGTATCGGCCATGCTTCTCCTCGGTCGGGGTGGGCGCGGAGTGCGTTGTCGAGGCCTCGGTGAGCCCATGCAAACAGAGGGGGCTGACGCCCTCCCGTCAGTCCCCTGACAGAGAGCTGACGTGACCCGGCTCACAGGGCGTCAGGGTTCGAGATCGGCGCGCCCAAGCCAGTAGCCGAAGCCGCGGCGGGTGTGGATCAGCGCCGGTGCCTCCCGGTCGACCTTGCGGCGCAGCCGGGAGACGAGCTGCTCGATCGCGTTGCCGCCGCGCGGGTCGCCCCAGACGATTCTGCCGATCTGCTCCTTGGAGAGCACCCGGTGCGCGTTGACCAGGAGGTGGCGCAGGAGGCGGTACTCCGCCGGGGTCAGGTCGAGCGCTCGCGCCCCGCGGCGCGCCCGGCACCGGGCGTCGTCCAGGACCAGATCTCCGTAGCCCAGTCCCTCGGCGCGGCCCGGGTCGGGGACCGAGGCACGCAGTAAGACGTGGATACGGGCCAGGACTTCGGCCACGCGGAAGGGCTTGGTGACGTAGTCCGTCTCCCCCGGGCCGAGTTCGGGCAGCAGGCCGGGGAGGGAGTCGCACACTGTCAGCAGCAGGACCGGCGGGCGGTGGAGGAGCGCGGCGGGGCGCCGCCGGCCCAGCTCCGTCATGTCGGGCATCTCCCCGTCGAGGACGGCCAGATCGAACCGCTGCCGCTCGACCCGTGCCAGGGCCTCCGCCCCGGAGTCGGCCAGACTGATCCGGTATCCCGCCAACTCCAGGGTGGTGGACAGCAGTTCCGCGAGCTCCGGCTCCCGCGCGACGACCAGCACGTGCTGCCCGTCCCCGCGCGCGAGCGTCGACGTCTCACGGAGAGTGCCGTACGGCGACGAGGTAGCCATACGGCCACCCTACCGCCCTACTTGCCTAACTCAAGCAATACCGGCCACCGGACTCCAGGCATCGACGCCGTTCAGGCGAAAGACGCGGAAAACGCGCGTGACCGCACCCCGGTACGTCCACACCTCAACCCGTGGACCTGCCGCTGATCCCGCCCATGCTCGCCACGCCCGGCACCCTGCCGCCCGCCGCGCAGGACGCGCGCTGGGCGTACGAGACCAAGCAGGACGGCCAGCGCGTGGTGGCCTATCTCCCCGGGGACGGCAGCGTGCTGCTGCGGGCCCGGTCCGGGGAGGACATCACAGCCGCGTACCCCGAACTGAGGCCGCTGGGCACCGCGCTCGGGCCCACGCCCGCCGTACTGGACGGGGAGATCCTGGCCCTCGACGAACAGGGCCGTGCGAACTTCCAGTTGCTCCAGTCCCGCATGGGCCTGGCCCACGCTCCCGCCAGGGCGGCACGGCGGGCCGCGGAGGTACCGGTCCACCTCGTGCTCTTCGATCTGATGCACCTGGAGAGCCAGGCGCTGATCCGGCTCCCCTACGCGCGACGCCGCTCGGCACTGGAGGACCTCGGGCTCGCCGGGCCCTCCTGGTCGACCCCGGCCGCGCTGGTCGGCCACGGCGCCGAGGCCTTGGACGCCACCCGCGCGCACGGCCTGGAGGGCCTGGTCTGCAAACGGCTGGACTCGGTGTACGAACCGGGGGTCCGCTCGCGGGCCTGGATCAAGATCCGCAACATGCGCACCGAGGACGTCCTGGTCGGCGGCTGGCAGCCCGGCAAGGGGCGGCTCACCGGACTGCCGGGGGCGGTGCTGGTCGGGCAGCGTGCCGCGGGGCGGCTGCGTTACGTCGGGAGCGTGGGCACCGGCTGGAGCGAGGCCGAACGGACCGAACTCGCCGGGCTGCTGCGGGCCGCCGCGAGCGACGTCTGCCCCTTCGACCCGGCCCCGCGCGCTCCGGGCGCGCACTGGGTCGTCCCCCGGCTGGTCGGCGAGGTCCGCTACAGCACCCGCACCCGGGAGGGCCTGTTGCGGCAGCCGTCCTGGCTGCGGCTCCGGCCGGACCTCGCGCCCGGGGAGGCGGCGGCCGACATCCCGGACGACTTGGTCTGAAGCGGCACCCGGACGCCGGTTGTTGGGCAGTGATTCACTCCTGTGATCCCCACGCCTCTTGGCATGAACGCGTTCACCGTGGAAGCTGAACCTCCCTTTCCCCCACAGCCGTTGGGCTGCGCCCGGACATGAGGAGGACGCAGTGTCGTCACGCCCGTTCGCACACCGCAGGAGATGGTTCACCGGTCTGGCCGGTGCGGCCGCCCTCGTCCTCGCCTCCCCCGCCACGGCCTTCGCCGCGCCGCCGAGGGCGCTGCCCGCTAACGCGGAGTCGCTGGAGCAGACGTACCAGCCCGCCTACGACTACGACACCGACGGCTGCTACTCCACGCCCGCGATCGGCTCGGACGGCACGGTCAACGGCGGGCTCAACCCGACCGGCGCCCTCAACGGCGACTGCCGCGACGCCTCGGACCTGGACAACACCAACGGCTACTCGCGCTCCAAGTGCAACAACGGCTGGTGCGCCATCCTGTACGCCCTCTACTTCGAGAAGGACCAGGCCGTCGCCGGCAGCGGTATCGGCGGCCACCGGCACGACTTCGAGCACGTCGCGGTGTTCGTGCAGGACAACCAGGTCAAGTACGTGTCGACGTCCGCCCACGGCTCGTTCGACGTGCACGCGGCGTCCGCGGTCCGCTTCGACGGCACGCACGCGAAGATCGTCTACCACAAGGACGGCGTCAGCACGCACTGCTTCCGCCTCGCGAACTCGGGCGACGAGCCGCCGGAGAACCACAAGGGCACCTGGCAGTACCCGCCGCTGGTCGGCTGGAACGGCTACCCGGCCGGGGTGCGCGACAAGCTCACGTCCTACAACTTCGGCAGCGCCAACTTCGGCCTGAAGGACGCCAACTTCGCCAACCACCTCGCCTCGGCCAAGCCGTCCGGCATAGCGTTCGATCCCTACGCCTGATCCCGCCGGGCACCGGCCGAGAGGCCTAGGCCCCTCGGCCGGTGCGGCTTCCGCCCGGCGTCCGATCCGCGGGCGCCGGGCGGCCGCATAGCGTCCCGCCATGGACACCCACGACACGACCGGGACCCTCGAAGAAGCCCTCGAACGGCTCCACGCCTCGGGCCCGGAGCGGCTCGGCAGGCTCACCAACCACGCCCCCATGGTCGTGGAGGCGCTCACCGCGCACGGCCGGTCGGGCGCCGCGCACCGGTGGCTGGATCTGTACCGGCACAAGCTGGAGGACTTCCCCGCGCCCTTTGCGCCCGTGACCGACGCCGACTGGCGGGAGGCCCTGGGTGATCCGCGCCGGGCCGCCGACTGGATCGCCCACTTCACCCGGGCACTCACCGAGCGGCCGTGGCGGGACGTCCTCGCCGAGTGGTGGCCCCGGCTGCTGCCCGGGATGT
This sequence comes from Streptomyces purpurascens, assembly GCF_045040895.1. Lineage (NCBI taxonomy): Bacteria > Bacillati > Actinomycetota > Actinomycetes > Kitasatosporales > Streptomycetaceae > Streptomyces > Streptomyces purpurascens. The sequence continues at coordinate 252,610 of NZ_CP108341.1, forward strand.
ACGGCGGTTCCACTCATCCCGTGATCCGCGTCGGGCATGCCGTACGCGCCCTGGAGGCCGGGGAGAACGCGCCGCGGCTCGCCGAACTCGCGCACGGCCTGGGCTACTGGGCGGCCCGGCACCGCCCCGTCTCCGGCATCGCATCGCTGCCCGGAGCACCGGACGCGGCGCGGTCCCTGGACGCCGTGCCGCCGATCGACGACCCCCGGGGCGGATTCACCGACCGGCTGACGGCCGTACGGCGACTGCCGCTGTGGGCGGGCGACGTGACCGATCCGGACACGGCCCGGGCCCGCCTGACCGAACTGGTCCGGGCCGCGACCCACCGGTACGCCACCCACGGGCACGGCGAGGCGACCATGCTGGTGCACGCGGCGACGGCGCCCAACGCCGTACTGCGCACCCTCGCCTCCCTCCCGCGTGAGCTGTGGGCGCCGAGCCTGCACGCGGCGTGGACGGCGTCGGCCGCGGTCACCGCCATGTACGCCCCCGCCGAGCCCGTCGCCGCCGTCCCCGCACCGGACCGCACGGCGGAGGAGGTGCTGGAGACGGCCCTCGCCCATGGCGACGAACACGTCATCAAGCTCACCGACACCGCCCTCGACGTCGGCGACGAGCGGGCTCTCGCCGCGGCCCTGCGCGCGGTCGAACTGAGCGAGCCGCTCGTCCCGAACTGACGCACGGTGCCGGGTGGTCGGGGGAGGTACGGCACGGACTCACCCGTGCGAGGGTCTATCGTGTCCGCATGTCCGTCCCCGAACTGATCCGTATCGTCTCCCGCGACTCGCCCATGGCGCTCGCCCAAGTGGAGCGTGTCCGGGCCGAGTTGGCCGCCGCCCACCCCGGAGTGCGCACCGAGGTCGTGCCGGTGAAGACCACCGGTGACAAGTGGATGGGCGATCTGTCCCAGGTCGAGGGCAAGGGCGCGTTCACGAAGGAGGTCGACGCGGCGCTGCTGGCCGGGGAGGCCGATCTCGCCGTGCACTGCGTGAAGGACGTGCCCGCCGACCGGCCGCTCCCCGCGGGCACGGTGTTCGCCGCGTTCCTCAAGCGGGACGACATCCGGGACGCCCTGATCCATCCCGGCGGGCTCACCCTCGACGAGCTGCCGGCCGGGACGCGGATCGGCACCTCCTCGGTGCGCCGGGTCGCCCAACTGGCCGCCACGCATCCGCACCTGGAGTGCGTGCCGTTCCGCGGCAACGCCAACCGGCGCCTGGCGAAGCTCGCCGCCGGAGAGGCCGACGCGCTGCTGCTCGCGGTGTCCGGCCTGGAGCGCATCGGCCGCGAGGACGTGATCAGCGAGATCCTGTCCACCGAGGCGATGATGCCGCCCATCGGCGCGGGCGTGCTGGCGCTCCAGTGCCGCGAGGGCGACGCCGACCTCATCGACGCGGTGAGCGGTCTCGGCGACCCGGACACCTACCGGGAGACGGCCGCCGAGCGCATGTTCCTGCACGTACTGCAGGGGCACTGCAACAGCCCGATCGCCGGGTTCGCGCGGGTGGACCGCAGTGGTGAACTGTCCCTGCGGGCCTGTGTGTTCACCCCGGACGGCAAGACGCGGCTGAACGCCCACGAGTGGGCGGGCCGGCTCGACCCGGCCACGCTCGGCACCTCGGTCGCCGTGGCCCTGCTGCGTCAGGGCGCACGCGAGATCATCGACGGCATCCCGCACTGACCGGCCGGATGCCCTGACGCCGGATCAGGCGGTGCCTTCCTCCGCCTGGTCCCGCAGGAAGACGCTCACCTGGTGGGCGAGACTGTCCCGCACCGCGCCCTGCTGGGTCCCCGCGGGGCCCTCGTGCACGCCGATGCCGCCCGACCACAGCCGGCGGTCCGTCCACTCCTCCTCGACGCGCAGCTGGACCTGGACGTCCACGAGGCTCAGGGACGCCTCGGTGCCGGCCGCGTACAGCACGGCGGTGGCCCGGCGCAGCGGATAGACGTCGAAGCCCTCGATGAACTGCGAGTTGCGCCAGTCGAGGAAGGCACTCTCCCCCTCCGGGCCGATCCGTACGTCGATCTGGCCGTCCTCAAGGTGGACGCCGAGGTGCCGACGGCCGCGGTTCTCGACCGTCACGCGGAGACAGAAGTACGTCAGCCCGTCGGCGGCGTCGTCGCGGCCGCGGGGCGGCTCGGCCGGTTCCAGACGGTGGACGCGGACCCGCAGACCGGCATGCTCGTCGTACTCCTGCCAGTCCCCGACCACGTTCGGCTCGTACACGGTGCCCCTCTCGACCTCTGGAAGCTGCTTCCTATCTGTGGTCTCAGCGCACTGTCAAATGAGCAGAATGCGCTGTGGCCAGGCAGTTCACCCCATTTGATCGGCGATCAAGCCGTGCCCAGCGGCTATCCGGAAACAGTCGGAGAAAGCGGTTGCCGAGGCGTGCCGCACATCACTTTCCCGAGTGAAGATCAACGGGCCAGCCGACCGAGCAGGGCCGAGGCCGCGGTGACGCCGAGCGCGGCGGCCACGAGCAGCACCGCGAAATCGGCCGCCAGATGGTGGGGTGTGCCGAGGAGGAGTCCGCGCAGGGCGTCCACCTCATAGCTGAGCGGGTTGGCCTTGCTGACGGCCTGGAGCCAGCCCGGCATCACGGACACCGGGTACAGGGCGTTGGAGCCGAAGAACAGCGGCATGGTGATCGCCTGCCCGAAGCCCATGAGGCGGTCGCGGTTCAGGACGATGCCGGCGATGGTCATCGACAGGCAGGAGAAGAAGGCCGAGCCGAGGACGACGATCGCCGCGACCGCGAGCAGCTTGAGCGGGTTCCAGGTCAGCGCCACGCCGAGCAGGGCCGCGATGAGGAGCACGACGACCGCCTGGACCAGCGACTTCACGCCCGCCGCGAAGGCCTTGCCGGTGATCAGCGCCGATCGCGGAGTCGGGGTGACGAGGAGCTTGTTGAGGATTCCGGCGTCGCGCTCCCAGATGATCTGGATGCCGTAGAAGATGGCGATGAACATCGCGGACTGGGCGATGATGCCGGGCGCCAGGTAGTCGACGTAGGGGATGCCGCCGGTGGGGATCGCCCTGATCCGGGTGAAGGTCTGACCGAAGATCAGCAGCCAGAGGGCGGGCTGGACCGCGCGGGTGTACAGCTCGGTGCGGTCGTGGCGCAGCTTCTGCAGTTCGACCGCGCACATCGCGCCGACGCGGGCGGGCAGCAGCAGCCGGCCCGAGCGGGGCCGTGGAGGCTTCAGCAGCAGTGCGATGGCGTCGTCACGGACGGGGTCAGCCGACGCGGCGGGCGGTGCGGCGGGTGCTTCGGACATCGCGGAAATCTCCTGCCTCGTCGTCGAGACCGCTGCCTGCCACGTCACGGAAGACGTCCTCCAGCGTGGGCAGCGCGTCCGGGACCGTGCCCGCGGCGCGGCGGCGGGCGCCGAGCCCTTCCCTGAGCTCGGCCGGGGTGCCGAGGGCCCGGATCCGGCCGCGGTGCATCAGGGCGACCCGGTCGCAGTACTGGTCGGCCTCGTCCATGTAGTGGGTGGTCACCAGCACGGTCATGCCGGTGGCGGCGCGGACGGCGCCGATGTGCTCCCACACGCCGGTGCGGGCGATCGGGTCGAGGCCGATCGTGGGCTCGTCGAGGATCAGCAGGCGCGGGGCGCTGACCAGGGCTTGGGCGAGTTCGAGCCGGCGGACCATGCCGCCGGAGTACGTGCCGACCAGCCGGTCGGCGGCGTCGGCGAGGCCGACCGCCGTCAGCGCCTGGCCCACGCGTTCGGCGCGTTCCCGGCGCGGCACGTCGAAGACGCGGGCGAACAGGGCGACGTTCTCCCGCCCGGTGAGACCGGCGTCCGCGGACAGTTGCTGCGGTACGTAGCCGAGCATGCGGCGCACGGCCATGCGGTCTCCGGCGGTGTCGTGGCCGAAGACGCGGACCATGCCGGCGGGCACCGGCAGCAGGGTGGTGATGCAGCGGATGGCCGTGGTCTTGCCGGCGCCGTTGGGGCCGAGCAGCCCGAAGACCTCGCCCTGCCGGACCGTGAGGTCGAGCCCGTCCACGGCGTTGGTGTGGCCGAAGGCGTAGGCGAGCCCGGTGCAGGTGACGGCGTCGGCCTCGGGTGGGGCGGTGTCCCGGGTCATGACTCCTCGGCCTCCTCGTGCAGGGTGTCGGCCAGCTTGCGCAGGGCCGGGATCGCCGTGTGCAGCGCCTGGCGGTCCGTCTCGTCGAGACGGGACACATGGCGTCGTACGAGGGCGGCGCGGCGTCGACGCCACTCGTCGAGCCGTGTCCGTGCGGCGGGCGTGGGCAGCAGCAGGGCGGCCCGCCGGTCGGCCGGGTCGGTCTCGCGGACCAGATAGCCCGCCGCTGCCAGCTGATTGACCAGGGTCGACACCGAGTTGGCCGCCAGGCCGAGGTCCTTGGCGGCGTCGGAGATGCCGATCCCGGTCCGTGTCACGACCAGCCGCAGTAGCTCCGCCTCGGCGCCGCGCAGCCGCGGGTCGGGCATCTCCCGCCGCAGGCGCCGCCTGATCAGCCGCTGGACCCCGACGAGCGCGTCGGCCAGCTCTTCGGGGAAGGTCTCCGGCTCCATGCGGCCGAGATTAGCTCTGTAGCAGAGCTAAGCGGCCCAAGGAGCAGTCAAGGGAGGTCAAGAGAGACCAAGGGAGGTCAAGAGACGCACACGGAACGGCGGTGCACCCCGGAACGCCCGAGGTACCGAATGGGCGTATTGTCTGAATTGTTTCGTAATCTTCCCGCCCGGGAATGGGCTGTGAAGTGCTTCGGACAGGAGGCACGTCCGTGGGAGCCGCCCGGGCCCCCGGTGCCTGCCGTGAGGTCCGAGTCCGCGCTTCCCACGGTGTCTGTCCCTTCGGCACCTGCTCAGGGAGGTGCGCATCATGCGTATCGCCGGCAGCACCAGAACGCACCCCCACGACGACGCCCCCGACACCGCCGCGGCGTTCGAACGTCTGGCGCGGCTGTCCGAGGGGCCCGACCGCAAGGCCCTGCGCGACGAGCTGGTCGAGGCCTGGCTGCCCATGGCCGAGCGGATCGCCGTCCGTTTCCGCGGCCGGGGCGAGGCCCTGGAGGACCTGTACCAGGTGGCCGCCCTCGGTCTCGTCAAGGCCGTCGACCACTACGACCCGGCGCGCGGCAACGCCTTCGAGGCCTACGCCGTACCGACGGTCACCGGCGAGATCAAGCGCCACTTCCGTGACCACATGTGGACGCTGCACGTGCCCCGCCGGGTCCAGGACCTGCGCAACCGGGTGCGGCACGCCGCCAAGGAGCTGTCGCAGACCACCCCCGGCCGCTCCCCCACGGTCGCCGAGATCGCCGAGTACGCCCACCTCACCGAGGGCGAGGTGCGTACCGGCATGGAGGCCCTGGAGTGCTTCTCCGCACTGTCGCTGGAGGCGGAGATGCCGGGGACGGACGGCTACGCCCTCGGGGACGCGCTCGGCGGGCCGGACCCGGCCTTCGACACCGTGGTCAACCGGGTGGCCGTCAGGCCCTGTCTTGAAGCGCTGCCGGAGCGCGAGCGGATCATCCTCTACCTGCGGTTCTTCAAGGGCATGACGCAGAGCCGCATCGCCGAGCAGCTCGGCATATCGCAGATGCACGTCTCCCGGCTGCTCAGCAGCTGCTTCGCCCATCTGCGTGAGGAGCTGCTGACCGAGACCGGGTGAGCGACTCGGGCTGCCGGGGTCACGCCTCCGGCGATGGCGGTGTTCCCGGGATCTGCGTCGGTCCGGCGCGGTCGAGGGCGTCTTCCAGTGCGGCCCGGATCTCCTGGGGCATCATGCCGGTGCGCCCCCAGACGAGGATCAGTTCCGCGACGTTGCGCAGCTTGATGTTGGTGTGCTGGGAGACCTCCTTCAGCACCGCCCACCCCTGGTCGGGCGAGACCCGGCCGAGCGCCACGACCATCCCGATCGCCTGGTCCACGACGGCGTGGGAGACGACCGCCTCCTTCAGCTGCTGGATCTCCTCCTGCAGCTCGAAGATCCGCTCCGAGCCCCCGTCCGTGGGCATGGTCACCTCCGGATCCGGTGCGCCGCTGTCCGAGTGGCCTCACAGGGTGCTTGAGTGCCTTGACGCAGTGTCCGACCCATCCATCGTCGTCACTCGGCCCGCCCGGTGCCACCGGGGCGGACCAGGCCGGTTCACGACACCGTTTGCGCGTCGCCGCCGGGGTACTCGGCAGGCGCCCACAGCGGTTCCGGTCGGACACTGGGTGCAATCCTCCGGTGGCTGCCAGGCCGACGAGATCAGGACGCGACACCATGAACCACGACACGCCCACCCCCTCCGGCACGAAGGACGTCGTCTCATCACACTCCGTGGTCGGCGCGCCCTGCTGGGTGAGCCTGACCAGCCGGGACGTCAAGGCGACGGAGGAGTTCTACAGTGCCGTGCTGGGCTGGCAGTGGCGGCCGGCCAAGCTGGGCGACCGCCACCGGATCGCGCTGGCGGACGGCTCGCCGGTGGCCGGGATCGCGGGGGTGGCGACCATGTGGCAGATGGCGGTGGCGTGGACGCCGTACTTCGCCGTGCGCAGCGCGGACGAGGCGGTGGCGCGGGTGCAGGAACGCATGGGCACGGTCGCGGTCGGGCCGATCTCCCTGCCGCCGGGGCGGGCGGCGCTGCTGGCGGACCGGGACGGGGCGACCTTCGGGATCTGGGAGGGCGACCTGTTCACCGACTGGGAGACCTGGCGCAACGCGCAGCCGGTCTTCATCACGCTCCACACGCGTGACGCCTTCGACGCGGCCATCTTCTACGGCGAGATCCTCGACTGGGCGACACAGCGTCCTGGCTGCTGCGAGGTGCACTACGAGGGCGGGGAGGTCGTGCTGCGCAGCCGTGGTGACGTGGTGGCACGGATCGAGTCGGGGGCGCTGGAGGCGGCCCCGGACCCCGCGATCCGGCCGCACTGGCAGGTCCACTTCACCGTCGACGACGTGGAGGCCTGCGCCCGGACCGCGGAGCTGCACGGCGGCAGCGTGCTGTCGAAGAGCGGCGACGAGGCCGTGCTGCGCGACCACGACGGAGCCCAGTTCACGATCACGTCGCGCCGCGGCCGCTGACCCTGTTCAGCCCGTCTTCCGGGACGGCCGGGACAGCAGGACCAGGCTGCGTGCCCCGACGGTGAGGCCCGTGCTCGCCTTGTGCTCCGCCTCGTCCGGGATGCCCTCCGGGTCAGCGGTGTCGATCAGCGCCGACCAGCGGTCGCCGTAGGCGGCGTCCGGCAGGCGGAAGTCCACCGGCTCCCAGTGGCTGTTGGTCAGCAGCAGGAAGGAGTCGTCGACGACGGGCCGGCCGCGAGGGTCGGGTTCGGCGATGGCGTCGCCGTTGAGGAAGACGCCGACCGAGTGCGCGTCGCCGCGCTGCCAGTCGTCGTCGGTCATCTCCCGGGCGTCGGGCGCCAGCCACACCAGGTCGGGCAGTGGCTGGTCCGCGCGGGTCAGGGTCTCGCCCAGGAAGAAACGGCGCCGGCGCAGCACGGGATGCCCGGTGCGCAGCCGGATGACGTACCGGGTGAACTCCAGCAGGTCGCGCTGCTCCTCGGTGAGCCGCCAGTCGATCCAGGAGATCTCGTTGTCCTGGCAGTAGGCGTTGTTGTTGCCGCGCTGGGTGCGCCCGAGTTCGTCGCCGTGGGAGAGCATCGGGATGCCCTGGGACAGCAGCAGCGTGGCGAGGAAGTTGCGCTGCAGGCGGGTGCGCAGTTCCCGTACGGCCGGGTCGCGGGTGGCGCCCTCGGCGCCGCAGTTCCAGGACCGGTTGGTGTTCTCGCCGTCCTGGTTGTCCTCGCCGTTGGCCTCGTTGTGCTTGTCGTTGTAGGACACGAGGTCGCGCAGGGTGAAACCGTCGTGCGCGGTGACGAAGTTGACGCTGGCGCGGGGCCGGCGCCTGCTGTGCGCGTACAGGTCGGAGGAGCCGGTCAGCCGGGAGGCGAACTCTCCGAGCGTATGGTCCTCGCCGCGCCAGAAGTCACGGACGGCGTCGCGGTACATGCCGTTCCACTCCGACCACAGCGGCGGGAAGTTGCCCACCTGGTAGCCGCCCTCGCCGACGTCCCACGGCTCGGCGATCAGCTTGACGCGGCTGATCACCGGGTCCTGCTGGATGAGGTCGAAGAACGCCGACAGCCGGTCCACCTCGTGGAACTGCCGGGCCAGCGTGGCCGCGAGGTCGAAGCGGAAGCCGTCGACATGCATCTCGGTGACCCAGTACCGCAGCGAGTCCATGATCAGCTGAAGCACGTAGGGGTGGCGCATCAGCAGGCTGTTGCCGGTGCCGGTGGTGTCGTAGTAGTGCTCCCAGTCGCCGTCGACCAGGCGGTAGTACGAGCAGTTGTCGATGCCGCGGAAGGACAGGGTGGGGCCCTTCTCGTTGCCCTCGGCGGTGTGGTTGTAGACCACGTCGAGGATCACTTCGAGCCCGGCCGCGTGCAGGGTCTTCACCATCGACTTGAACTCGGCGACCTGCTGGCCGCGGGTGCCGTGCGCGGCGTAGGCGTTGTGCGGGGCGAAGAAGCCGATCGTGTTGTAGCCCCAGTAGTTGGCCAGGCCGCGGCCCTGGAGCACGCCGTCCTGGACGAACTGGTGGACCGGCATCAGCTCCACGGCCGTGACGCCGAGCGAGGTGAGGTGCTCGACGGCCGCTGGGTGCGCCAGTCCGGCGTAGGTGCCGCGGAGTTCGGCGGGCACCCCGGGGTGCGTGCGGGTGAAGCCCTTGACGTGGGTCTCGTAGATCACCGTGTCGGCGTAGGCACGGCTGGGCGGGCGGTCGTCGCCCCAGTCGAAGGCCGGGTCGGTCACCACGCCGAGCATGGTGTGCCCGGCGCTGTCGGCCGGGTCGGGGCCGTCCGGGTTCCGCTCGTGGAGCGAGGGGTGGTTGTCGATCTGCCCGTCCACCGCGCGGGCGTACGGGTCGAGGAGCAGCTTCGCCGGGTTGCAGCGGTGGCCGGCGGCCGGGGCCCACGGGCCGTGCACGCGGTAGCCGTAGCGCGTGCCCGGGCCGACGCCGGGGAGGTAGCCGTGCCACACGAAGCCGTCGACCTCGGCCAGCGGCACCCGGGTGTGGGTGCCGTCGTCGTCGACGAGGACCAGCTCGACGCGTTCGGCGACCTCGCTGAAGAGGGCGAAGTTGGTGCCCGCCCCGTCGTAGGACGCGCCCAGCGGGTAGGGGCGCCCGCTCCAGGCGGACGCCCCTTTCCGGTTCTGCCGACGGGTCACCGAGCCTCCTCCAGGACCTCGTCCGGCAAGCCGGCCGGGCCGGCCAGCTGTGCGACGCGCACCTCGCGGGGCACGTCGAGGCCCTCGCTCACACGCGGGGCGGGCGCGGTCGGCACCAGCGGGACGCGTTCGCCGGCGCGGGCCCGCTGCGAGAACCAGATGACCTTGCTGCCGGTCTCGGTGGCGCAGCAGCCCCAGCCGTCGCTCATCGCCGCGAGGTGCTCCAGGCAGCCTCGCAGTTCCTGGTCGGGGCGCAGGGCACGGTCGTTGTCCCCGATGGCGGTGATCAGGTGCTGCCCGTTCCACCACATCTCGATCGAGGTGTTCTTGTCCGTGGCGTGTTCGTCGATGGCCTCGAGCAGCATCTCGGCACCGCCGCAGACGGGCTGGATCAGGTTGTCCAGGTCCCAGAACTTCAGGTGAGCGGCCAGAATGCGGCTGACCTGTCCCACCCGTTCCGGGCTGACTTCCACGTCGAGGTGGTAGTAGCAGGGCACTGCGGTCTTCATCGGTCGGCTCCTCACCGCGAGGCTCAGCTCCTCCTCGCTCCCGCAGTCCTGCGGGACGAGCCCCGAGCACGGAACGTGAGCGTGTATCGCTTCTGAGTCACCCTCAGGGTGAGGGGGCTAGCCCGTTCGTGCAACACGAGCACACGGCCGAGGCGGCCGGGCCCGCGACCGGGCGCACCTCGACGGCCTGAACGACTCACCCGGACGCGCCACTGATTGAAGATCCAACAAGACGTTGTGTTGTCATACGTGCACCATGTGTGACAGACCTCGATCGCCGTGACGGCTGTGTGTCGCTGTGCGGCCGCCGTCCGACCGTCGAAAGACCGTGCCCCTCGAGCCCGAAAGGTGATCGGCGCCATGCTGCTACCCGCCAAAGCCGAAGTCGCCCGGCAGTTGCGGCGTTACCGGGCCTGGGAACGCGTGATGCTCGCGGCACCCAACGACCGCACGGTGCGGACCACGTTCGAGGACTCCGGCTACACGCTCTGCGTGCTGATGGGCAAGCGCTGCGCGCGGGAGGCGGCGGACGCGGCCGAGCGGTACCTGCGCACGAACCAGATCACCTATCTGCAGGAACAGCAGGTCACCTGTCGGCAGGAACAGAACGAACGACCCCGTCCGGCCACCGCGGTGCGACGAAGACCACCGGCGGCGGAGCGGCGGTACCCAGCGGGAAGGTAACGGCCTTCCCGCACATCTGTCCCCATTGAACCGGGCCCTGAGGGCCCGGTTCCGAGCACGGTGGAGGTGAGGACCATGAGTAGGACCCGGGCCATCGGCCGTATCCCGGTACGGGATGTCCGCCCGGCCGTGGAGAGCGGCAACCGGCCGGCGAAGGCGGTCGTGGGAGAGACGTTCGAGGTCACCGCCACCGTGTTCCGGGAGGGGCACGACGCGGTGGCCGCCAATGTCGTGCTCAAGGACCCCGAGGGCCGCCCCGGGCCGTGGACGCCGATGCGGGAGCTGGCCCCCGGCAGCGACCGCTGGGGCGCCGAGGTCACCGCAGACGCGGTCGGCCGCTGGTCGTACCGGGTGCAGGCCTGGAGCGATCCGGTGGCCACCTGGCGCCGGGCGGCGGGCATCAAGGTGCCGGCCGGCATCGATCCGGGCCTGGTCCTGGAGGAGGGCGCCGACCTCTACGAGCGAGCGGCGGCGGGCGTGCCGAAGAACGACGGCCGCGGCGTGCTGCTGGGCGCGGCGAAGACGTTGCGCGACGACTCACTGCCTCCTTCGGCCCGGCTCGCGGGGGCGTTGACGCCGGAGGTGGACGACGTGCTGGCCCGGCATCCGCTGCGGGACCTGGTCACCACCTCCGAGCCCTTGCCCCTGCTGGTGGAGCGGGAGCGGGCCCTGTACGGCTCCTGGTACGAGTTCTTCCCCCGCTCCGAGGGCACCTCCGAGCAGCCGCACGGCACCTTCCGCACCGCCGCGCGCCGCCTGCCGGCCATCGCCGCGATGGGCTTCGACGTCGTCTACCTGCCCCCGATCCACCCGATCGGCACGACCTTCCGCAAGGGGAAGAACAACACCCTCTCCCCCGGCCCCGACGACGTCGGCGTGCCCTGGGCCATCGGCTCCCCCGAGGGCGGCCACGACGCCGTCCACCCCGCCCTGGGCACCCTGGAGGACTTCACCTGGTTCGTCGACCAGGCCCGCGAGCTGGGGCTCGAGGTGGCGCTGGACTTCGCGCTGCAGTGCTCCCCGGACCACCCCTGGGTGCAGAAACACCCCGAGTGGTTCCACCACCGCCCCGACGGCACCATCGCCTACGCCGAGAACCCGCCGAAGAAGTACCAGGACATCTACCCCATCGCCTTCGACGCCGACATGGACGGTCTCATCGCCGAAACCGTGCGCGTACTGCGGCACTGGATGGACAGCGGCGTGCGGATCTTCCGGGTGGACAACCCGCACACCAAGCCCGTGGTCTTCTGGGAACGGGTCATCGCGGACATCAACCGCACCGACCCGGACGTGATCTTCCTGGCCGAGGCGTTCACCCGCCCGGCGATGATGGCGACCCTGGCCCAGATCGGCTTCCAGCAGTCCTACACGTACTTCACCTGGCGCAACACCAAGCAGGAGCTGACCGACTACCTCACGGAACTCTCCGGTGAGGCGGCCAGCTACATGCGCCCGAACTTCTTCGCCAACACCCCCGACATCCTGCACGCCTACCTGCAGCAGGGCGGCCGCCCCGCCTTCGAGGTCAGGGCCGTCCTCGCCGCGACGCTCTCGCCGACCTGGGGCATCTACTCCGGCTACGAGCTGTGCGAGAACACCCCGCTCAGGGAAGGCAGCGAGGAGTACCTCCACTCGGAGAAGTACCAGCTCACACGCCGTGACTGGGACGCCGCCGAGCGCGAGGGACGCACCATCACCCCGCTGCTGACCAGGCTCAACACCATCCGCCGGGAACACCCGGCACTGCGCCGGCTCAGGAATCTCCGCTTCCACCACACCGACAACGACGCCCTCATCGCGTACAGCAAGCGCACGGGAAACGACGTCGTCCTGGTGGTCGCCAACCTCGACCCGTACCACGCCCAGGAGGCGACGGTCTCGTTGGACATGCCGCAACTCGGCCTGGACTGGCACGAGTCGGTGCCGGTGCGCGATGAGCTCACCGGCGAGACCTACCACTGGAGCAGGAACAACTACGTGCGTCTCGAGCCGGGGCGGGCTCCCGCGCACGTCTTCCTCGTCCTGTCACCGCCCGCCGCGCAAGCGATCGGAGGGGCAGGAACCTCATGACCGTGAACGAGCCCGTGCTGGACACCTTCGAGGACACTCCCGTCAGAGACCGGGACCCGGAGTGGTTCAAGCGCGCCGTCTTCTACGAGGTGCTCGTCCGCTCGTTCCAGGACAGCAACGGCGACGGTGTCGGCGACCTGAAGGGCCTGACCGCCAAGCTCGACTACCTCCAGTGGCTCGGCGTCGACTGCCTGTGGCTGCCGCCGTTCTTCAAGTCGCCCCTGCGCGACGGCGGCTACGACGTCTCCGACTACACGGCCGTGCTCCCGGAGTTCGGCGACCTCGCCGACTTCGTGGAGTTCGTCGACGCCGCCCACCAGCGCGGCATGCGCGTGATCATCGACTTCGTCATGAACCACACCAGCGACGAGCACGCGTGGTTCCAGGAGTCGCGGAAGGACCCCGACGGGCCCTACGGCGACTACTACGTGTGGGCCGACGACGACAAGGGCTATCCGGACGCCCGGATCATCTTCGTCGACACGGAGACGTCGAACTGGACCTTCGACCCGGTGCGTGGCCAGTACTTCTTCCACCGCTTCTTCTCGCACCAGCCCGACCTCAACTACGAGAACCCGCGCGTCCAGGAGGAGATCCTGGCCGCGCTGAAGTTCTGGCTGGACCTGGGCATCGACGGTTTCCGGCTGGACGCGGTGCCGTACCTGTACGCGGCCGAGGACACCAACTGCGAGAACCTGCCCGCCACCCACGCGTTCCTCAAGCGCGTCCGCAAGGAGATCGACGCGCAGTACCCGGACACCGTGCTGCTCGCCGAGGCCAACCAGTGGCCCGAGGACGTCGTCGACTACTTCGGCGACTTCGCGAAGGGCGGCGACGAGTGCCACATGGCCTTCCACTTCCCGGTCATGCCGCGCATCTTCATGGCCGTACGCCGCGAGTCGCGCTACCCGGTCTCGGAAATCCTGGCCAAGACCCCGGCCATCCCCTCGAACTGCCAGTGGGGCATCTTCCTGCGCAACCACGACGAGCTGACCCTGGAGATGGTCACCGACGAAGAGCGCGACTACATGTGGGCCGAGTACGCCAAGGACCCCCGCATGCGCGCCAACATCGGCATCCGCAGGCGCCTCGCCCCCCTGCTGGACAACGACCGTCACTCGATCGAACTGTTCACCGCTCTTCTCCTGGCCCTCCCCGGCTCGCCGATCCTCTACTACGGCGACGAGATCGGCATGGGCGACAACATCTGGCTCGGCGACCGGGACGCCGTCCGGACCCCCATGCAGTGGACGCCCGACCGCAACGCCGGCTTCTCCACCTGCGACCCGGGCCGCCTCTTCCTGCCGGCGATCATGGACCCGGTCTACGGCCACCAGGTGACCAACGTCGAGGCCTCCATGTCCTCACCGTCGTCGCTGCTGCACTGGACCCACCGCATGATCGAGATCCGCAAGCAGAACCCCGCCTTCGGACTCGGCACGTACACCGAGCTGCCCTCCTCCAACCCCGCGGTACTGGCGTTCCTCAGGGAGTACGAGGACGACCTGGTGCTGTGCGTGAACAACTTCGCCCGGTTCGCGCAGCCCACCGAACTCGATCTGCGCGAGTTCGCCGGGCGCCATCCGGTGGAGCTGTTCGGCGGGGTTCGTTTCCCGGCCATCGGCGAGCTGCCGTATCTGCTGACCCTCGGGGGTCACGGCTTCTACTGGTTCCGGCTCACCCGAGTCGCATCCCGCATCGGACGGCGACTGTGAGCACGCGCCGGGACAAGGAGGCGTGACCATGCCGAAGACCGCATCCCTCCGCCCGAGCCGTACGCGCCCGGCCGAGCCCATGGAGTCGCTCGGCGGGCTGTTGCGCGACTGGCTGCCCCGCCAGCGCTGGTTCGCGGGCAAGGACCGCCCCGTCACGGAGCTCGGCCTGCTGTCGATGACCGAGCTGTTCCCGGGCTGTCTGCACCTGCTGGTCCATGCCGGGCATGCCGGGCACACGGGTGTGCCGTCTCCCGGCGGTGCTCCCCCGGCCGGCGACTGCTACCAGCTCCTGCTGGGCGTACGGGAACACCCGTCACCGCGCCTCGGCCGGGCGCTCATCGGGCGGGTGCAGGACGGGCCGCTGGCCGGCCTGACGGTCTACGACGCGCTGCATGATCCCCGTTCGGCCCAGCTGCTCCTGGACCGGCTGCGGCAGCCCGGCACCACCGGCCCGCTGCGCTTCGACTGCGACCCGGACCAGCAGGTGCCCGCCGGACTGGTGCCGCGGCTGCTCGACGCCGAGCAGTCCAACTCCTCGCTGGTGTACGGCGACGAGTACATCCTGAAGATCTTCCGGCGCATCCAGCCAGGTGTGAACCCGGACCTGGAGGTGCCGGGGGCGCTGGCCCGCCAGGGCTGCCACCGCGTCCCCGCACCCGTGGCCTGGTTCCAGACGAACCATCCCTTCAAGGCCACGCTCGGTGTGCTCCAGCCGTATCTGCGGGACGCCTCCGACGGCTGGACGCTGGCGCTGCACGCCCTGGCCGCCGGGGACGACTTCACGGTCCAGGCCCGGGCGCTCGGCGCGGCCACGGCGGATGTGCACCTCGCGCTGGCCTCGGCCTTCCCGGTCGGCGCGCCCGGGGAGAACGGGCGTACGGCGACGGCGATGACCGAGCGGCTGGACGCCGCCGCGCACTGTGTGCCCGCGCTCCAGCCGTTCGTGCCGGGCCTGCGGACCGCGTTCGCCGCCCTCACCACCTGCGACGCCGGGCCGCCCGCCCAGCGCATCCACGGCGACCTGCACCTGGGCCAGGTGCTGCGGGCCGGGCGTGAGTGGTTCGTCATCGACTTCGAGGGCGAGCCGTCCCGGCCGCTCTCCGAACGGCGCAGCGCCCACTCCCCCGTGCGGGACATCGCCGGGATGCTGCGCTCCTTCGACTACGCCGCCCGGCAGCGCCGCCCCTGGCGCCCGGAGTGGGCGCGGCGCTGCCGCGAGGCCTACTGCGCGGGCTATGCCGCCCGGGCCGGCTGGGACCCGCGCAAGAAGCACGGACTGCTCCGGGCCTATGAGACGGACCGGGCCGTGTACGAGGTGCTGTACGAGGCACGGCACCGCCCCGACTGGCTGCCTGTACCGATGGCGGCGATCGAGCGCCTCGCTGTGAGAGGAGACTGAGCCGTGGCCCTGCGAGACACCTCAATCCCGGAGCCGTCAGGCCCGGTCCCGAGCGCGACCGCGCCCGCCCTGAGCCCGGAGGACCGCGGGCGCCTGCTGGCGGGCGCCCACCACGATCCGCACGCGCTGCTCGGCGCCCACCAGGTCCCCGGCGGGATCGTGTTCCGGGCGCTGCGCCCCTTCGCCCGCTCCGTGAGCGTCGTGACCGGCGGGAAGCGCACGGCCCTCGTCTCGGAGGGCGACGGCCTCTTCTCGGGCGTACTGCCGCTGGAGGCGATCCCCGAGTACACGCTGCACGTGGCGTACGACGGCAGTGAGCAGGACGTGCACGACCCGTACCGCTTCCTGCCCGCGCTCGGCGAGCTCGATCTGCACCTCATCCGCGAGGGCCGGCACGAGCAGCTGTGGCAGGCGCTCGGCGCACAGCCCATGACCCACGAGGGCGTGACCGGCACCCGGTTCACGGTGTGGGCGCCGAACGCGCAGGGCGTGCGGGTCGCCGCCGACTTCACCCACTGGGACGGGACGCAGTTCCCGATGCGGTCCCTGGGCGCGTCCGGGGTGTGGGAGCTGTTCCTGCCGGGCGTCGGCGAGGGCACCGCGTACAAGTTCGAGATCCACTCCCGGTACGGGCACCGCTTCCTCAAGGCGGACCCGATGGCCCGCCGTGCCGAGGAGCCGCCGAACACGGCGTCGATCGTGACGGCCTCGCACTACGAGTGGGCCGACGCCGAGTGGATGACGCACCGCGCCGACACGCCGGTGCACGAGGCGCCCATGTCGGTGTACGAGGTGCATCTGCCGTCCTGGCGCCCGGGGCTGACCTACCGGCAGCTCGCCGAGGAGCTGCCCGCGTACGTCAAGGACCTCGGCTTCACGCACCTCGAGCTGATGCCGGTCGCCGAGCACCCCTTCCACGGCTCGTGGGGCTACCAGGTCACCGGCTTCTACGCGCCGACCGCGCGGCTGGGTTCTCCGGACGACTTCCGGTTCTTCGTCGACGCCTGCCACCGCGCCGGCATCGGCGTGATCATGGACTGGGTGCCGGCGCACTTCCCGAAGGACGACTGGGCGCTGGCCCGGTTCGACGGGGACCCGCTGTACGAGCCCGGGGACGGGCGGCGTGCCGAGCACCCGGACTGGGGCACGTACGAGTTCGACTTCGGCCGCACCGAGGTGCGCAACTTCCTCGTGGCGAACGCGGTGTACTGGTGCGAGGAGTTCCACATCGACGGGCTGCGGGTGGACGCGGTCGCCTCGATGCTCTACCTCGACTACTCGCGCGAGGACGGCCAGTGGGAGCCCAACGCCTACGGCGGCCGGGAGGACCTGGCGGCCATGGCGTTCCTGCAGGAGATGAACGCGACCGTGTACCGGCGTGCTCCCGGCGTGGTCACCATCGCGGAGGAGTCCACCGCCTGGGGCGGCGTGACCCGGCCGACCGACACCGGCGGGCTCGGTTTCGGGCTGAAGTGGAACATGGGCTGGATGCACGACTCGCTGGAGTACCTGAGCCACGAGCCGGTGCACCGCAAGTACCACCACCACGAGATGACCTTCTCGATGGTGTACGCGTACAGCGAGAACTACGTCCTGCCGATCTCCCACGACGAGGTCGTGCACGGCAAGCAGGCGCTGGTGTCGAAGGCGCCGGGCGACTGGTGGCAGCGGCGCGCCACCACCCGCGCCTACCTCGGCTTCATGTGGGGCCACCCCGGCAAACAGCTGCTGTTCATGGGGCAGGAGTTCGCGCAGGGGGCCGAGTGGTCGGTGGAGCACGGGCCGGAGTGGTGGCTGCTCGACGACGGCTACCACTCGGCGGGTGACCACCGGGGTGTGCGCGATCTGGTCCGTGACCTGAACACGGCGTACCAGGCGACGCCGGCGCTGTGGCAGTGCGACACCCGGCCGGAGGGCTTCCGGTGGGTGGCGGTGGATTCAGCCGACGACAACGTCTTCGCGTTCCTGCGGTACGACGCCGAGGGCGACCCGCTGCTGGCGGTGTCGAACTTCTCCCCCGTCGCCCGGCACGACTACGGCCTCTGGGTCCCGGACGACGTCGTCGCCTGGCAGGAGACCCTCAACACCGACGACGCGCGCTACGGCGGAAGCGGCGTCACCAACCCGGATCCGGCCAAACCGGAGGACGGCTGTGTCCGGATCACACTGCCGCCGCTGGCCACCGTGTGGCTGAGGCCGTTCGCTCCGTGAAGTCCCGCGGGCGCACCAGGTGTCCGACCCGCCGGTGAGGGGCACTGGGGGTCGTACCAACGGGAGAACCCGGTGGTACGAGGCGGCAGGGTCGCGGAAGGGCGGGCATCAGGTGCGCACCGTCGGAGTGGAGGAGGAGCTCCTCCTGGTCGATCCGGAGACCGGCGAGCCGCGGGCGCTGTCGGCGGCGGTGCTCGCCCATGCCGCGCGGGACGACGCGGATCAGGACGTTTTCGAGAAGGAACTCCACGAGCAGATGCTGGAGTTCGCCACCCATCCGCAGTCGTCCATGGAGAGCCTGCGCGCCGAGATCGTCCGCTGCCGCAAGGAGGCCGCCCGGCACGCCGGGGAGATCGGCTGCACCGTCGCGGCGCTCGCCACCTCCCCGCTGCCCGTCAGCCCCGCCGTCAGCGTCAACCAGCGGTACCAGTGGATGGCGGAGCAGTACGGCATCGCCACCCGGGAGCAGCTCGTCATGGGCTGCCATGTGCACGTGGCCGTGGAGTCCGACGAGGAGGGCGTCGCGGTCGTCGACCGGGTGCGGCCCTGGCTGCAGGTGCTGCTGGCGCTCAGCGCGAACTCGCCGTTCTGGCAGGGCCACGACTCGGGGTACAGCAGCTATCGCAGCCGGGTGTGGCAGCGCTGGCCGTCGGCCGGTCCGACCGAGATCTTCGGCTCGGCCGAGCGGTACCACCGTCTGATCGCGGACATGGTGGCCACCGGCTCCATCCTCGACGACGGGATGGTCTACTTCGACGCGCGGCTGTCCCGGCAGTATCCGACGGTCGAGGTCCGGGTCTCGGACGTCTGTCTGCACTCCGGCACCGCCGTGCTGGTGGCCACCCTCGTCCGCGGGCTGGTCGAGACCGCCGCGCGTGAGTGGCGGGCCGGCCGGGAGCCCCTCGACCACAGCGTCAGCCTGCTGCGGCTGGCCCACTGGCAGGCCGCGCGGTCCGGTCTGACGGGCGAGCTGCTGCACCCCGCGACCATGCGGCGCATGCCCGCCGAGGCAATCGTCCGTGCCCTGCTGGACCATGTCAGCCAGGCCCTCGCGGACACCGGTGACCTCCAGCGGGCCCGGGCCGCCTGCGAGGAACTGCTGCGGCAGGGCAACGGCGCACAGGTGCAGCGTGCGCTGATGGAGCGCACGGGCAGCCTGCGGGACGTCGTCACCGAGTGCGTGCGCCACACCCAGGCGTGAGGCGTCCCGCCTCTCCTGCGTCCCGCCCCTTCTTCGATCACACCGAGATCATCAGCGGTGTCACTTCCGTATTTCCCGACCCCGAAGGGTCTCGACTCGACTACATTCGAGCACCGCCGATGACGGTACCCGTCGGCAATGTCACACCCCGTACACGTCAGGAGCAGTGCATGCGCGAAACGGCCCTCGCTCCACCGGCCTACTCGCCCCTGACCGGCGGCCTCGCCGACAGCGTCTTCGAGACGGCGGACCGCGAACCCACCCGGCCGATGCTCGCCCGCCGCACCGACCCCGCCTCCGCCGTCTGGGAGGAGGTGACGGCGATCGAGCTGCGCGACGAGGTGGTGGACGTGGCCAAGGGTTTGATCGCGTCCGGGATCGCGCCGGGCCACCGCGTGGCGATCATGGCGCGCACCCGGTACGAGTGGACGGTCCTGTGCTACGCCCTGTGGGCCGTGGGCGCCGAGGTCGTTCCGGTCTACCCGTCGTCGTCGCGCGACCAGGTGGAGTGGATCCTGCGGGACTCCGGCTGTGTGGCCGTGGTGGTGGAGGACGAGCAGGGCGTGATGACCGTCGGCTCGGTGTGCGCGGCGCTGCCGCTGCTGAGCCACGTCTGGCAGCTGGACGCGGGAGCGCTGGAGGAGCTGGCGGTGCGCGGGGAGTCCGTGGCGCTCGCCACGGTCGACTCGATGCGCCGCATCGTCCTGCCGGACTCCACGGCCGTCATCGCCTACACCTCCGGCACGACCGGCCACGCCCTGGGCTGCGCCCTCAGCCATCGCAATCTGGCCGGGCCCTGCGACACGCTGCTGGCCGGATGGGGGCAGACGGCGGCACCGCGCGGGGAGCAGGGCTCCGTGCTGGCGTTCCTGCCCTTCTCCCATGTGTACGGGCTCATGATCCAGGGCCTGTGCGTGCGCGGCGGCCTGCTGATGGGGCACCAGGCCGAGCTCGGCGGTGAGGCGCTGTTCTCGGCGCTGCGCTCCTTCCGGCCCACGTACTTCTACGCGGTCCCGTCGGTCTTCGAGAAGATCTACAAGAACTTCCTGCGCACGGCGCAGCAGGGAGGGCACGGCGGGCTGTTCGAGCGGGCCGCCGAGACGGCGCGGGACTTCGCCGCAGCCCTCGAACGCCAGCGGCTGGGCCGGGGCCGCGGACCCGGTTTCGACCTGCGGCTCCAGCACGCCCTCTACGACCGCACGGTGTACCGCAGGCTGCGGGCCGCGCTGGGCGGCCGGGTGCGGCGGGCGACATCCGGCGGCTCTCCCCTCAGCCGCGACCTGTCCCTCTTCTACGAGGGCATCGGCATCTATGTGAACGACGGCTACGGCCTGACGGAGACCAGCGGCGGGGTGACGATGCAGCCGCTGGGCCGGGAGAAGTCCGGGACCGTCGGGCAGGCGCTGCCGGGCACGGAGATCCAGGTCGCCGACGACGGGGAGATCCTGGTGCGCGGCCCGTCGGTGTTCCAGGGGTACGTGGGTGACGACGCCGGCACCCGGGCCGCGCTGCGCGGCGGCTGGCTGGCCACCGGTGACCTCGGGCGACTGGACTCGGAGGGCTATCTGACGATCACCGGCCGCAAGAAGGACATCATCATCACGACCAGCGGCAAGAGCGTCGCCCCGGCTTCCCTGGAGCAGCGGCTGCGGATGAATCCGCTCATCCATCAGGCGGTGGTGGTGGGCGACAACCGGCCCTGTGTCGGTGCCCTGATCACGCTGGATCCGGAGTTTCTGGCGCACTGGCGGGCGGCGCTGGCGCTGCAGGGCGAGATGCGGGAGGCGCGGGAGGAGAACGCGCTGCGGGAGGAGGTCGCGCGGGCCGTGGCCGCGGCCAACAGTGCCGTGTCGCGGTCGGAGTCGATCCGGGTGTTCCGGGTGCTTCCGGAGCCGTTCGACGTGACCAACGGCCTGCTGACGCCGTCGATGAAGCTGCGCCGGGACGAGATCGTGCGGCACTACGCGGCCGAGATCGACGCGATGTACGAGACGCGCAGACGTCCCGGGCGGCCGAGCACCACGGAGGATCCGTCGCACTGGGACGACTCGGACAACGTGTTCCGTTGAACGCGGACCGGACGCGTAGTCCGCGCTCGCACGGGAACACGACAGTGGCGACGCAAGAGAGAGGACGACAGCCCTGACGACAGCCCTTGCTGACGACCGGGCCGGAAAGGCGATATGTCAACCGAGCCGCGTGGGGACGAAGCACTGACCTCCGAGGACATCCCGAGCCGCACGAACAGCTTCGTGGGCGAGCCGCACGACGTGACCGGTGCGCGGCTGGCCGCGGAGGGTTTCCTGCGGGACTTGGCGCGATCCTCCCCGCCCTCTGCCCCCGAGTACTGGGACGACATCCTGCTGGTGGTGACGGAACTGGCCGCCAACGCGGTCCAGTACGCCCCGGGTCCGTTCGCGCTGCGGATGCGCCGGACCTTCGACGGTGTGCACGTCGTGCTGCACGACACCAGCAGCACGGAGCCCGCCCCGCGCCCCTTCGATCCGCGCAGCGGTGGCGGCGGCATCGGCTGGCACCTGATCCACACCTTGTGCGACCAGGTCAGCGTGGTGGCCGACGAGCGCGGCAAGGACGTGCACGTGTTCCTGCCCTGGTGAGCCGGAGCGTCACGGGCGCGGAGCGCCCGTGACCGGCTCAGACCGAGGCCGTCTCGCGTGGCGGCAGCCGGTCGTAGTAGTCGCCCACGGCCGTCAGGTACTCCCGGTCCCTGGTCTCGCTGTCCGTCTGGAAGCGGGGAGCCTCCTTCGCGTCTCCCCTGGTGCAGGCCAGTGTGATCTTCCGGGCCTGTGTGTCGATGCCGATGACGACTCCGGCCGGCACCAGCACGCTGCGGCCGAACACCCAGACTCCGGTGTCGACGACCAGGTGCCGCATGCCGTGCGGGGCGGCCTCGCGGTCCATGTGCCCGATCGTGCCGTCGGTCGCGGCGACGGTGAACCCGGTCAGGTCCTGCCCCTCGACGTGACCGCTGTCCGGCGCGTACGACCAGATTCTGTCGATGGCCACGCTGCTCCATCCTCCCTCGCGGTGTGCGGATCGCGGATCCCCCGGCGGACTCTTCCGCCCACCCGGCTCCACAGCAGCAATTACCCTCCTGCCGCAAGCGCATTCGGCGCACACCCCTGCCACCGTACGACGCGGGGCGGCAGGTCTCGGAGAGGTTCGGGTCAGGGGGAATGGGGTGCGGTTTCCGGGGTAATCGCGGGGGCGCGGTGAAAACGGAGCCCGGTAGCGAAAGGAGGCACATGAGACACGGCATTCGAGCCCGCCCCACGACCGGCATCGCCCCGCACCGCGGTCACCCCTGAGAGGTGACCAGCCCAGGCCGTAGCACTTGTTGGAGGTATCCGTGCCCCTCGCCCAGAACCCGCTGTCCGTGGAAGTCGAGCTGCCCCGGGAGGACGTGGCCCTGATCACGGTCGACGGCTACCTGGACGTCGACACCGCGACCGAGTTCCAGGCCCATCTGGCCAACCAACTCCACCACGGCCGACGGCACTTCCTGCTCGACCTGTCGTCCGTCCCCTTCATGGACTCGTCGGGGATGAACATCATCCTCCGCGTGTACCAGGAGACCCGCAAGACCGCCGGCAGCGTGCACGTCATCAGCCCCACGCCCGCCGTACGACGCATCCTCGACCTGACGGGCGTCAGCATCACGGTGCCGATATCGGAGAGCGTGGACGAGGCCCTGGCCCGTGCCGACGAAGTGCCGGACACCCCCGAGGAGCCGGGGGAAGCGGGCGCCTGACCACCCGGTACCCTCGCTCCGCCGTGCGCGCGCGTCGGCCGCCGGCGGCGGCCGACCGCCGTTCCCCTGAACCGGATCGCTCGCGCCGGATCCGGTGTCGTACGAGGTCGGGGCATGGTTAGAGTTGTCGCCCGGCAAGTGTGATCATGCCGTTCTCGTTTCCCGAAGCGGGCTCGGTCGACGCAACGCGGAAGAGGAGAGAACCAGGTGCCGGAGCACGAAGCGGACGGACAGCTCGAAACGCCCACCCGGGAGGTCAGGGACTTCCTGCACCGCCGGCGGGAACAGATCGCCCAGCGGTGGGCGGACGAGCCCCTGTTCCGCACCGTGTTCACCGTCTCGCGCGACGAGGCGGTGGAAGCGGGCAAGGCCGTCGTGGACGCGCTGGCCCAGGTGGCCGACTCGGACCAGGTGGAGGACCCGGACTCCGCGGGGTTCAGCGGGGTGCGGGAGCAGCTGGCCCGGATGGGCGCGGCGCGCTCCCGTGCCGGGCTGTCCAACACCCAGGTGTCCAGCGAGCTGGCCGCCCTGCGGCCGCCCATCGAGAACCTGCTGGCCGCAGATCTGGAGCAGGCGCCGCCCGAGCACCTGCGGGCGTGTTCTACGACGCTGACCGTGCTGATGGGCACCCTGCGGCTGGTGGCCATGCAGACGGCGCTGAGCGAGTGGGAGGCGCTCAGCGACCGGCAGCGGCTGCAGCTGATGGAGGTGGCCACGCCCGTCATCCGGCTGTGGGACGGCATCGTGGCCGTGCCGCTGATCGGGACGCTCGACAGCGCGCGCAGCCAGGTGGTCATGGAGACGCTGCTGGACGCCGTCGTCGACCAGCACGCCCGGTTCGCGATCCTGGACATCACCGGCGTGCCCACGGTCGACTCCCTGGTGGCGCAGCACCTGATGAAGACGGTGGCCGCCGCGCGGCTGATGGGCGCCGAGTGCATCGTCTCCGGCATCCGTCCCGCCATCGCGCAGACCATGGTCCACCTCGGTCTGGACCTGGACGTGATCACCCGCGCGAACCTCGCCGATGCCCTGGGGTACGCGCTGCACCAGCTCGGCGCCGACATCGTGAACGCGGGTGCGGGACAGCGGTGAGCGACGCCTACCTCCGTCCCGTCACGGGCCATGTGCCGGTCCTGCGGCTCGGCGACGTCCTCCTGGTCACGCTCCAGGGGGACCTGCACGACAGCATGGCGCAGCAGCTCCAGCAGGACCTCGCGGAGACCATCTCCCGCACCGGGGTGCGCGGTGTCCTCATCGACATCTCCGGCGTGGAGATCGTCGACTCCTTCCTCGGCCGGGTGCTGGCCGAGATCGCCGCGCAGGCCAAGCTGCTGGCCGCGCGGACCGTGGTGGCCGGCATGCGCCCGGCGGTCGCCATCACCCTGGTGGAACTGGGGCTGACGCTGCCGGGGCTGCTCACCGCGCTCAGCGCCGAGGCGGGCATGGAACTCCTCGCGCAGCAGAAGCCGGTGACCCGTCCCGGCGGCCCGCGTCAGGAGAGTCCGTGATGCACACTGCCGCGGGCGTGGAGGCCTGCCTGCCCATCCGGTCGGACCTGGACCTGGTGTGGGTGCGACAGCACGTACGGCAGGCCGCGGCCCAGCTCGGCTTCGGCCTGGTGGCGCAGACCAAGCTGGTCACCGCGGCCAGTGAGCTGGCCCGCAACACCCTCGTGCACGGCGGTGGCGGGCAGATGGAGGCGACGCACGTCAGCAGCACGGGTGCGCAGGGCCTGCGGCTGGCCTTCACCGACGAGGGACCGGGCATCGCCGACCTGGACCGGGCACTCAGCGACGGCTACACCTCCGGCGGCGGGCTGGGGATGGGACTGAGCGGCGCGCGGCGCCTGGTGCACGACTTCCACATCGACAGCACACCGGGCGACGGCACCACCGTGCGGGTGACCTGCTGGGTGGCCCAGCCGCCGCGTCCACGCGAGGAGGCCTGATGCCGCGCGTATGGGACGTCCCGGTGCGCGACTCGACGCGGGTGCGCGACGCGCGGGTCGCCGCGGAGGACGCGGCCGCGCTGGCCGGTCTCGACGAGCGGCGCACCGCGGCCGCCGCGCTGGTGGCGACCGAACTCGCCACGAATCTACTCAAGCACGCCGAGGGTGGTCAGGTGCTCATCGACGTCGTGGCGTCGCCCGTGCTGCGGGAGGGACGTGAGGAGTCCCGGGTCGTGCAGATCGCCGCGATCGACCACGGCCCGGGCATTCCCGACGTGCCCGCTGCGCTGCGCGACGGTTTCTCCACGACCCGCTCGCTCGGTGCGGGCCTCGGCACGTGTCTGCGTCTCGCCGACGACTTCGGCCTGCACAGCAGGTCCGGCCGCGGCACGGTCGCGGTGGCCCGTGTGGGCGCGACGCCTCGCGGCGACGGCACGCCCGCCGGACCGGCCGTGCGCGTGCGGGCCGACGGGGTCTCGGGGAGCTGGAGCGAGCTGCCCGGGCCCGGCACGCAGGGTGGTGCCGTTCCGGGGTGGTCCGGCGACGGGCCCGGGGACGGCGGTGTCCCCGGGCGTGAAGGGCGGCCCAGCACGGCGGACGACAGCCCCGCGCCCGTCGCCGCTGTGCGGGCCGGAGGCGTGAACATCCCCTACGCCGGAGCCGAGTGCTCGGGCGACGCCTGGGCGTGGGTGCGGGCCGGGGAGCGGGTGACGCTGATGCTGGCGGACGGTCTGGGGCACGGTCCGGAGGCCGCTCGTGCCTCGTCCACCGCGGTCGTGGCGCTGCACCGCTGGGCCCACCTCTCCCCCGCCGAGGTGCTGCGGCAACTGCACGACGCGCTGAAGGGCACCCGGGGCGCGGCCGTCGCCGTGGCCCAGCTCGACCTGCGGGCCGGGCGGCTGCGGTTCGCCGGCATCGGGAACGTGGGGGCGCGGCTGCGCACGGACGGCACCTGGCGTCATCTGCTGTCGCGGCCCGGCATCGTCGGCGTCCACCGGCCCGGCACCCTCCGCGAGGAGGAGGCCGACTGGGCGGACGACCGGCTGCTGATCCTGCACACCGACGGCCTGCCCAGCCGCTGGACGCCGCCGTCCGAGGTTGGCCTGCCCGCGGCCGACCCGGCCGTGACGGCCGCCGTGACGATACGTGACGCGAGCAGTCCCGCCCGGCCGGTGCGGGACGACACCGCCGTGGCCGTGCTGACTCCGACCCCGCCGGAACGCCCATGATGCGCACTTGGCAGATCACCACCGTCACCGATGCGGCACGCGCCCGCATCGCCCTCGCGCGCCTGGCCGCCGCGTACGGTGTGCCCACCGTCGAACGGACGAGGCTGGCCGCCGCCCTCAGCGCCCACCTGCGCCAGTGCCTCACCAAGGGCGGCACGTGGCTGCTCACCACGGACCTGGCCGGCTCCCCCGCCGAGGAGGGGCTGCTGCACGCCGTGGTGACCCCGTCGCCGGACGCGTCCGCCGCGGCCGGGGAGCCGCCGTGGGAGGTCGCGGTCCCCTGCCCCGAGGCGGCCCGGGCCGGGGAGAGCGGCACCGTGGCCGATGACCCGGCCGCCCTCGCGGAGGCGCTGCTCGGTGCCGACGAGGACACGGCCGTGGTGCTGGACAAGCTCACCGAGCAGGAGGACCTGGTCTCCTTCCACCGCGAGGAGCTGCACCAGACGAACCAGGGCGTCCTGGCGCTGCACGCGGAGCTGGACGCGGCCGGGCGGGCCCAGCGCGAGGCCTTCGCCGCCGAGCGCAGCGCACGCAACGAGGCGGAGAGCGCCCGCCGCAGGCTGACGTTCCTCGCGGACGCGAGTGCCGTGCTGACGGCTTCGCTGAACCACGAGGAGATCGTGCGCCGGCTGCCGGACCTGCTGGTGCCGGAGTACGCGCGCAGTGTCGACATCTGGCTGTTCGACCACGAGGACGACCGGCACGGGTCGGCGCCGCATCCGGCCGCCGCCGTGGTCGCGGCCCGGACCGGCCGGCCCCAGTACGCCGCCGACCATCCCGGTGGCCTGCCCGGCGTCGAGGACCAGCCGCCGTCGGCGCTGGATCCCGGGCGGCCGTTGCTGTGCATCCCGCTGCCGACGCGGCGGGCGCCGCTGGGAGTCCTGACCCTGTCGCCGCCCGGTGCGCGCTGGGACCCGGACGACGCGGTGATGCTGATCGAGCTGACCCGGCGGGCCAGCATCGCGATCGACAACGCCCGGCGCTTCGAGCACAACCGCGACATCGCCGAGACGCTGCAGCGCGCCCTGCTCACGGACCTGCCGACGACGCCGGGCCTGAGTCTGGCCGCACGGTATCTGCCCGCCACGCACGGGATGAACATCGGCGGTGACTGGTACGACGCGTTCCGCCAGCGGGACGGCGGTCTCATCACCGTCATCGGCGATGTGACGGGGCACGGGCTGCACGCTGCCGTCATGATGAGCCAGCTGCGCACCGCGCTGCGGGCGTACGCCGTCGACGGCGACAGCCCGGGCCGGCTGCTGACCCGGCTGCACCGGTTCCTGCACCATCTGCAGCCCGACCTGTACGCCACCGCCGTCATCGCGCGCTTCCACCCGGACGAACCCACCCTGACGTGGGCCGCCGCGGGCCATCCACCGCCGGTGCTGCGGCTGCCCGACGGGACCGTGCGCACGCTCGACGCCAAACCCGGCGCCATGCTCGGCATCCCGCTCACCCAGGAGATCGCCGACCACACGGAGCATGTGGAGCCCGGCTCGACGCTCGCGCTGTACACGGACGGGCTGGTGGAGCGGCGCGCGCAGGGCATAGACCCGGGCATCGAGCGGCTGGCCACGGCGCTCGGCGGGTTCCGGTCCGCGGAGCTGGACGCGGATCTGGAGGGCTCGGCGGACCGGATCCTGCATCCGCTGCTGAGCGATTCCGAGCGCGACGACGACGTGTGCCTGTTGCTGTGTCATCTCCAAGGGGACGCCACATCCTGACGGCGCGGTCCGGCCGGCGCCCGGCCGGCCGTGCCTTGCACGCGTTCTTCACTCCCGCCTGGTGCTTTTCGGCCACCGGACGGGCATGGTGGTGATCGACGCGTTCGTCTGCCTGCCGCGTCCGACTGGCGTCCCGGTCGGACACGCGGTGGGATCGAAGGGGTGCGAACCAGCGATCCAGGGGCAGTCGAAAGGCGTTCGAGGCAGACCGCCTGGAGCCGCAGAAAGGGATGAACACCGTGACACGACCCAGGATCCTGGTGGTTGGCGCAGGCTTCGCCGGCGTGGAGTGCGTCCGCCGTCTGGAACGGAAACTCTCCCCGGACGAGGCCGACGTCACGCTGGTGACGCCGTTCGCCTACCAGCTCTACCTGCCGCTGCTTCCCCAGGTCGCCTCCGGCGTGCTGACGCCGCAGTCGATCGCCGTCTCCCTGCGCCGCAGCAAGAAGTACCGCACGCGCATCATTCCGGGCGGGGCCATCGGCGTCGACCTGAAGTCCAAGGTCTGCGTCATCCGCACCATCACCGACCAGATCGTCAACGAGCCGTACGACTACATCGTGCTGGCCCCCGGCAGCATCACCCGTACCTTCGACATCCCCGGTCTGACGGACCACGCGTTCGGGATGAAGACGCTCGCCGAGGCGGCGTACATCCGTGACCACGTCATCTCGCAGCTGGATCTGGCCGACGCGAGCCAGGACCCGGACGAGCGGGCCTCGCGGCTGCAGTTCGTCGTGGTCGGCGGCGGCTACGCGGGCACCGAGACCGCGGCCTGCCTGCAGCGCCTGACGCACGCCGCCGTGAAGCGCTATCCGCGGCTGGACCCGGGGCTGATCAAGTGGCATCTGATCGACATCGCGCCGAAGCTGATGCCGGAGCTCGGCGACAAGCTCGGCAGCAGCGCACAGGAGATCCTGCGCCGGCGGGGCATCGAGATCTCCCTGGGCACCTCCATCGCCAAGGCGGGCCCCGAGGAGGTCACCTTCACCGACGGCCGGGTGATCCCGACCCGCACGCTCATCTGGACCGCCGGGGTCGTCGCCAGCCCCCTCATCGCCACGCTCGGCGCCGAGACGGTCAAGGGACGGCTCGCGGTCGCCCCCGAGATGAACCTGCCGGGCAACGACGGGGTGTTCGCGCTCGGCGACTCGGCCGCCGTACCCGACCTGGCCAAGGGCGACGACGGCGCCATGTGCCCGCCCACCGCGCAGCACGCCCTGCGGCAGGGCAAGCATGTGGCCGACAACGTCATCGCGGCGCTGCGGGGACAGTCGATGCAGCGCTACGTCCACAAGGACCTCGGGCTCGTCGTCGACCTCGGCGGCACCGACGCCGTCTCCAAGCCGCTGGGCATCGAACTGCGCGGCCTGCCCGCCCAGGCCGTCGCCCGCGGCTACCACTGGTCGGCCCTGCGCACCAACGTGGCCAAGACTCGGGTGATGACGAACTGGCTGCTCAACGCGGTGGCCGGCGACGACTTCGTACGGACCGGCTTCCAGACCCGCAAGGCCGCCCGGCTGAAGGACTTCGAGTACACCGACGCCTATCTGACGCCGGAACAGGTGCGGGAGCACATCGAGGGGACCGGTCGGCAGGCCTAGTCGGGGCCGAAGGGGATCTTCCGATTCCGGCATGACATGCTGAGATGCGGATCTTGAGGTGAGTCGGGAGAGAGTGCGGCGGCGTGAGGGCAGCAGGACGGTCGATGTGGACAGGACTGCGGGACCGGATCGCGGCGTCCGACCCCGGACTGCTGCGCCTGACGGCCGGGTTGCGCACGGTCGGCGCCATCACACTCACCCTGGCCGTGCTCAGCCTGTTCGGGGCCGATGTGCACCTGCTGGTGGCGGGGGCCATGGCGGCGATGGTCGCCACCTTCGCCATCCGCGAGAAGCAGCTCGGGCCCCAGGCCGTGACGCTGGCGCTGGGCCTGCCGGTGGCGCTGGCCTCCGTGTCCCTGGGCGCGGTGCTCAACGCGCGTCTCTACGTCGGTGACATCTTCTTCGTCGTCCTGATCTTCTGCGCGGTCTACGGCCGCCGGTTCGGCGACCGTGGCACCGCGCTGGGGCTGATCGGCTTCCAGATCTACTTCCTGTCCCTGTTCGTCGGCGTCACCGTCTCCTCGCTGCCCGCGCTGTGCGGCGTCATGGCCGTGGCGTTCTGCTCCAGTGCCGTGCTGCGCTTCGCGGTGGTGCCCGCGACGCCCACGGGCGTCCTGATGCGGCTGCGGCTGGCCTTCCGCGCCCGGCTGGCCCAGCTGGTGTCCGCGCAGCTCGACCTCCTCGACGCCGACGGGGACGAGATGGACAAGGCCCTGAACGCCGTGCGCGAGGGCACCGCGCGGTTGCACGAGACGGCGATGATGATCCAGGCGCAGCTGGACGAGGGCACCTCGGACGAGTCGGTGGCGCGGCTCGTGCAGCGCCGGGTCGCGGACGCGGAGATCGCCGCCGAGCGGCTCGGTCTGCTGTTGCTGACCGCCCGCAGCGCCGAGCGTGCCGACACGCTCACCCTGCACCTGCCGGGCGCGCCCGCGCCGTCGCTGAGCGCGCCGGCCGTGCCGGACGAGGCCACCGCCACGCTCCGCCGGGATCTCCAGGCGCTGCGCACCCTCGTGCTGCGGGCCGGGAGCGGCGATACGGGCACCGCGCTGGCGCACGTCCGCAACCGGCTGCTCGGCTACCGGGACGAGGAGAACCTGCCGCCCGCGCCCGCCGCCGTCCAGGACGTCTTCCGGGGCATCGGCGAGGCGGCCCGCGCGGTCATGGGGCTGCGGATCGCGCTGGACGGCCCGCAGGACGAGTCGGACGACACCCCTGCCACGGCCCGCTCCCGCGAGGAGCTGGACGCCGAGGACGCCGCGATCGACGGCGGCGGCGAAGAGCCGGCCGCCGAGGAGGAGACGGGTCTGCGGCGGCCCACCACCCGCGCCGCCGTGCAGGTCGCCGTCGGCTCGACGCTGGCCATCGTGGGCGGCGAGATGCTGTCCACACAGCGCTGGTACTGGGCGGTGCTGACCTGCTGGATCGTTTTTCTGAACACCGCCTCCACGGGCGAGATCCTGGTCAAGGGCTACCGGCGGCTGCTCGGCACGGTGTTCGGCGTCGTGGCCGGAATCGTGCTGGCGGGCCTGGTCGGGCAGAACACCTGGACGGCGTTCGCGCTGGTGCTGGTGCTGATCTTCGCGATGTTCTACTCGGCACCGTTGTCGTACACGCTGATGTCGTTCTTCGTCACGGCGATGCTGGGGCTGCTGTACACGCTGCTGCACACCTACAGCCTCGACGTGCTCGTGCTGCGGGTGGAGGAGACCGCCCTCGGTGCTGCCTGCGGCGTGGTCGCGGCGGCGCTGGTCCTGCCGGTGCGGACGGACCGCCGTACGAACGAGTTGCTCGGCACCGTGCTCGACCGGCTGGCGGACGTCACCGAGGCCGCGGTCGGGCAGCTCAGCGGCGGGCCCGCGGACGAGCTGCTGGACAAGGCGCGTGACCTGGACCAGGCGCTGGCCGACCTGCGGGCCGCCACGCAGCCGCTGACGCACCCGGTCACGCCGCTGCGGGCCCGGCGCCACACGGCCCGGTACGTGGTGGCGCTGCTGGAGACGTGCGCGTACCACGCGCGGACGCTGGCGGCGACCGCCGAGCTGCTGCCCACGCATCCCTCGATCGCGGCGGACCCGCGGTTGCGCGGGGCCGCGGCGCGTACCGTGCGCAACATCGGGACCATCGCGGCGCGGGTCGAGGACGAGCACACCGGGGCGCGGGTGGAGACCGGCCCGAGCATCGCGTCGCTGCTGGGGTCCGACGCCGGCACACCGCGCTACGGCCGGATCACCGACCGCGTGCTGCGGCACCTGGAGCGGCTGGACGAGGCCGTGGTGGGCCTGGCCCGGCCGCTGGGCGTGCCGGTGGCGGAACCCCGGGGCTGAGGCGGATACCGCTCAGAAGTCCGTGGGCAGTCCGCTCACCTCGGCGATGCCCCGGAGCTCCTCGGTCTGCCTGTGCCGTTCCTTGATGTAGTCGGCTATCTCGCCGAGGCGGTCCGGGTCGGACGCGGTGGTCGCGTCCGTGACGATCCTGACCGGGCCCGTGTCGTCGACGTCGAGTTCGACCACTTCGTTGTCGAGGCGGCCGGTGACGGCGGTGGCGATGACGAGGGCCACCTCGTCACGCACCTCTTGGGGCAGTTCGTCGCCGGCCCCTGAGTCGAGCGCGAAGTCGAGGCTGGACAGGCGCTCCTCGTCGATCGCCTCGAGGACCGGTTCCACCACGCGCATCAGGAGGCGGTAGTCCTCGGTGTCCATCCGGATGCGCAGGAGGTCCAGGTACATGTCCACGGGCCGGTCGTCGCCATGCGGAATCTCGGAATCGCTCATTGGCTCCGTGTTCCCCGCACGGCGCGGCTCAGACGCGTCGCCAGCGGGCCATCGCGAAGGAGAACACCCCGAACAGTACGAGCCCGGCCGCGACGCAGACCAGGAGCCAGGGGCCGAGGGGGGTGTCGGCGAAGGTGCGCAGGGTGTCGTCCAGGCCCTTGGCCTGGTCGGGTTCGTAGTCGATCGCGGCGCGGACGGCGAAGACACCGGCCACGGCGAACACCAGCCCGCGGGCGGCGCCGCCGGCCACACCGGTGATGTCCACCAGCCGCCGGGTGCGGGGGCCCATCTGCCCGAGCCGGAGCTTGTCGTGGTACTTGCGCAGGACCGCCCGTACGCCGATCCACCCACCCGCGGCGACGATCGCGATCCCGGCCGCGCCGACCAGCCACTGCCCGCCGGGGATCTCCAGTGCCCTGGCGGTGGCGTCCCGGGACTGCTGGTCGCTGGAGCCGCCGCCGCTCTGGTCACGGCTGGCCGCGAAGGACAGCACGGAGTAGGCGACGAAGGCGTAGAACGCGCAGCGGACCGCTGCCATCAGCCGCTTGCGGGCGCTGCGGCCGTCCTGTCCGACGGAGCCGAAGAACACCTCGGACAGCCGCCACAGGGCCATGCCGACGAGCCCGATGCCCAGGGCCCAGAGCAGGACCGCTCCGAACGGCTTCTGCGAGATGGCCGCCAGGGCTCCCCCGCGGTCGGCCTGCTCCTTCGTGTCGCCGAAGGCGATCTGCAGCGCCAGCGCGCCGACCAGCAGATAGATCACGCCCCGGGCGGCGAGTCCCGCCCGTGCCGCCCCCTCGGTCACCGAACCCCGTGCCGCCCGTCGGGCCCGGAACCGTCCGGTCTGTGCCAGCGCACTTGTGTTCATGTCAGCCTCCCGGCGTTCCGGATGCCCCGGCTCGGCGGCCACACACCCGGTCGGCCGCCGGACCAGCGCATTCCGGCCTGGATGCCCCGAGGGCCCGGCCATGGCGGGCACGTGAAAGGGCCCGGCCACGGCTGATGCCGTCGGCCGGGCCCCCTGCTCCGCCCGTGGTCAGGTGGCCAGGGCAGCGGTCTCCCGGGCCGGTGCGGGCGCGGTCGCGAGCCACCGGTGTGCGACGTCCAGGGCTCGCCCGATGTCACGGGTGCCGGTGGACACGCACAGCGTGTACGCCAGGTCGCGTGCCCGTGGACCGGACTCCGCCGGTGCGCTTGCGGACTCCGCGGCCGATAACAGTGCCTCGTACTCGTCGACGAGGCGGCGCAGCACGGCGGGATGGGGTCTGAGCATGTTGTCGTCGCTCCTCGTGGGTCGGGGGGTCAGGCCGTCGTGGAGGTGCTGCCGCTGTCCCGGGCGCCCGTCCACTGCCCCATGGCCTCGTCGCGCACGCGGGCGCAACTGCGGCTGATGAGACGGGAGACGTGCATCTGGGAGATGCCGAGGTGGTCGGCGATGCGGCTTTGCGTCATGTCCTCGAAGAAGCGCATGTAGAGAATGGCCCGTTCGCGTTCCGGCAGGCGGCGCAGGCCTTCCTTGGCGGACTCGCGGTCGACCACGACGTCGTAGGAGGCGTCCGCCGCGCCGAGGGTGTCCGCGAGGCTGTAGCCGTCGTCGTCGGCCGAGAGCTCGGCGTCCAGCGACAGGGTGCTGAAGCTCTCCAGCGCCTCGAGCCCGGCGCCGACCTCTTCCTCGGTCAGGCCGGTGCGGGCGGCGAGGTCCGCCACGGAGGGCTCGGGGCTGCCCGGGTTCTGGGTGAGTTCGCGGCGTGCCACCCGCACCTTGTTGCGCAGTTCCTGCACCCGGCGGGGGACCCGCAGGGCCCACATCCGGTCCCGGAAATGCCGCTTGACCTCGCCCGTGATGGTGGGGACGGCGTAGCTCTCGAAGGCCCCCCGGCTCGGGTCGAACCGGTCGACGGCCTTGACCAGCCCGAGAGCCGCGACCTGCTTCAGATCCTCCAGCGACTCGCCGCGGTCGCGGAAGCGGCCGGCGATGCGGTGGGCCATGGGCAGCCAGAGCGCGACGAGCTCGTCACGGACGGCCTCCCGCTCGGGGCCCTCCTCCAGTTCCGCCAGCCGGGTGAAGAGGGCCGCGGTGTCCGGGGCGTCGTCGTGCCGCCGACGGGTGGCGGTGGTCGTCGTTCCGGGCGTGCCGGGGCGGTTGGTGGGCGTGTCGATGAGCATGCGGATTCGCTCCTGACAACGGTGATTTCAGGGTCTACCGCGGGAAGGTCGCTGCCCGGATCGCCTGGAGGGCCTCCGGGGCAGTCATACCGCTCCCGCTGGCGCGCCTCCGGTCCGAAGCACGAGTTTGCGACTGCCCTGCCCCCGGTGGAACAAACTCCACTTTGCTGTGCAATCTGCCCGGGAGCCGGCACCCGGGATTCAGGCGAGGGGTACGACGGCGGTGATGCACTTGCCGCCGGCGGGCAGGTCCGAGACGCGGACGTCGCGGGAGAGCCGGCACACGATGGGCCAGCCGTGGCCCCCGTGCCGCAGCCGTCCGTGCGGATCGGTGGGCGGCGCGGTCACGGGCAGTTCGTCACTGCTGTCGCTCACCGAGACTCGCACGCCGGGGCCGTCGACGTCGACCCGGAAGTCGGTGACGCCGCCGCCGTGCAGGATCGCGTTGGTCGTCAGTTCCGAGACGACGAGCAGCGCGTCGGACAGGGCGTCCGCGTCGCACGGGGTGTGGGTGGCGCGGCAGCGTTCGGCCACGGCTCGCTCCACGGCACGGCGCGCCTCGGCGGGTTTGTACGGCCGGGCCCGGTCCGCGCCGAGCGGCCCGAATACGGATTCGATCATGTGCTCATCGCACATCCTTCAGCTCCCTGGTCGGTGAAGACGGGAAGCCGGGTCCGGCCCGCGTTCCGTAGCCGCCCGCACGGGCACGCCTGGGGCTCACGGTGCCCGCTGCTTCCTTCAACCTGCCGCGGCGTTCGTGGCGCGCACCTCCGCGAGCGCCGCGGGTCTCTTCTCTTCGGCTGACCTCTCCCCGCACCTGCAAACCTCCGGTCCGCCTCCTCCTGCCGAAAAGCGCCCGAACGGCCGCCGGTCGATGCCATCTCGGCGCGTTGCGTGGGTAGGCGGGGTGCATGACCGATGTGGTGGACTCGGACGAACTGCTGCGGCGCATCCGACGCGCGAGGACCTGCGCGTTGCGGGAGGAGCGGACGTGGCGTGCCAGGAGCGAGGAACTGGGGGCGACCGACCCGAAGGGGGCCAGGGACGCGACCGTGCGAGGGATGTCCTACGAGGCGGTGGTCAGGGTGCTGGACGAGATCCTGACTCCCGGCAAACACAGTCCGGAGGGCTGACCGGGCGGGCCCGTACCCGGTGCCGGACCGCCGCAAGGGGCATCTGTCGTTCACACCGCCCGGGCACAAGCAGGCGCGCGGCGCCGATCCGATGGTCCGGGAGGTCCTCGGAGACGCGGTGTTCCACGGCGACGTGCTGGCCTCGGGCGGTCTGGACGACCGGCTGACCCGGGGCCGGGTGCTGCGGCGGGCGCAGGAGCTGATGGCCGACGCGGTGCACGCCGAGCACACGTTCTTCAGTACGTGCGGCAGTTCCCTGTCGGTGAAGGCGGCCATGCTGTCGGTCGCGGGACCGCACGAGAAGCTGCTGATCGGGCGTGACGCGCACAAGTCGGTGGTGTCGGGGCTGATCCTGTCCGGTATCGAACCCGTCTGGGTCGTGCCCCGCTGGGACACCGAGCGGAAACTGGCCCATCCGCCGTCCGCCGAGGACTTCGAGCGGGCCTTCGAGACCCACCCGGACGCTCGGGGCGCCCTGGTCACGAGCCCCACGCCTTACGGCGGTTGCGCGGGACCTCCGCGCGATCGCCGGGGTGTGTCACCGGCGTACGCGACCGCTGATCGTGGACGAGGCGTGGGCGCGCATCTGCCGTTCCACGCCGATCTGCCGTCCTGGGCGATGGACGCGGGCGCGGACATCTGCGTGACGAGCATCCACAAGATGGGCAGCGGCCTGGAACAGGGCTCCGTCTTCCATCTGCAGGGCGACCTGGTCCCGGCGCAGCTGCTGGGGATGCGCGCGGACCTGCTCGGCACCACCAGTCCGTCAGTGCTGATCTTCGCCGGTCTGGACAGCTGGCGGCGGCAGATGGCGCTGCGCGGCGAGGAGCTGATGGGCGGCGCGCTGGGTCTCGCGGCCGAGGTCCGGTCCGCCATCGAGGAGATCGACGGGCTGCACGTCAACGACCGGCGGGACTTCTGCGGCCCGGGCCTCTCCGACGACTTCGACCCGCTGCCCGGCGTCATCGATCTCACCGGGCTCGGGATCACGGGCTTCCGGGCGGCGGACTGGCTACGCGAGCACCGGCACATCGACGCGCATCTGGTGGACCACCGCCGCATCGGCATGCAGATCACCCACGGCGACGACCGGGAGACGACCGGGCAGCTGCTGGAGGCGCTGCGCGACCTCGCGCGGGCCGCGCGGGATCTGCCCCGGGTGCCGCGGGTGGAGGTGCCGTCGCCCGCTGAGCTGCGCATGGAGCAGGTGGTGCTGCCCCGTGACGCGTTCTTCGGCCCTGCAGAGGACGCGCCGGTGGCCGAGGCGGCCGGACGGGTCGCGGCGGAGATGATCACTCCGTATCCGCCCGGTATCCCGGCCGTCCTCCCGGGTGAACGCCTCACCGAGCCGGTGCCGGCGTATCTGCGCACCGGGCCGGCGGCGGGTATGCACCTCCCCGATCCCACGGACGCGGAGCTCGATACGGTCCGGGTCGTCGCCCGGAGCGCGCGGTGACTCCGAGGTGAAACGGGTCACCCGACCCTGTCTCGGGTGCACACACGGCCCGTGGATGGTTTATCGTTCATTCATACGTGGTGGCGGAGTCGAACCCGTGGTCCTCCGTGCATCACCGCTAAACGGCCCTGGCTGGTCTCCCCCGTCCAGCCAGGGCTTTTTCATGCCCGGAGAAAGTTGTGCACGCCGAGGTGCCCTACGCCCCGCCAGCGGCTGAAATGGGCGTAGGGAGAAAGCACCGGAAGTCGACCGCCCGGCGAGGAGCTCCGCGTCATGACCAAAGCGATCAAACTCCTGACCGCCCTGCCTCCGCCGCAGCGGCAGCGTCTGATGACGCTCGCGCGGGAGGTGTCCTTCCCCGAGGACACCCGGATCTTCGAGGCGGGCGGCGCGGCCGACCGCTTCTGGGTCATCCGCTCCGGTGCGGTCTCCCTGGATCAGGAGGTCAACTCCCTGCAACGGGTGACCGTGGCCAGCCTCGGCGCGGGCGACCTGCTCGGCTGGTCCTGGCTGTTCCCTCCGCACACCTGGGACTTCGGCGCGGTGGCGTTCAGTCCCGTACGGGCCTACGAGTTCGACGCGGCGGCCGTGCTGGAGCTGTGCGAGGAGGATTCCAAGCTGGGGCTGATGCTGGTGCGGTCGGTCGCCGAGGTGCTCGCGCACCGGCTGGAGATGACCCGGGGCAAGCTGATGGAGCAGTACACACTGCACCGGCGAGGGGCCCTGTGAGACATCAGACGCGGTAGCGGCGCAGCGCCGGTACCGCCGCGGCCAGGGCCAGCATCACGACGACGACCAGCAGGCCGCCGCCCGTGACGGCGGTGCGGGGGCCGAAGGCGGAGCCCGCCGTACCGTGCAGCACGTCGGCGAGGCGCGGGCCGCCCGCCACGACGACGGTGAAGACGCCCTGCATGCGCCCGCGCATCTCGTCGGTGGCGGCGGACAGCAGGATCGCTCCCCGGAAGACCATCGAGACCATGTCGGCCACACCGGCCACGGCGAGGAACGCCACCCCGACCCACAGACTGCTGCTCAGCCCGAAGCCCGCGATGGCCACACCCCACGCGACCACCGCCCCGATGACCATCCAGCCGTGCCTGCGCGCCCGGGAGAAGGTGCCGGAGAACAGGCCGCCGAGCACGGCGCCGATGGGGATCGCCGCGAACAGCAGGCCCAGCGCGAGCCCTTCGCCGTACGGGGCGTAGGTCTGGGCGGCGAGCTGCGGGAACAGGGCGCGCGGCATGCCGAGGACCATGGCGATGATGTCGGCGAGGAACGACAGCAACAGCACGGTGTGCCCGGAGATGTAGCGGAATCCGGCGGCGATCTCCCGTACGCCCGCGCGGCGTTTTCCCGTGCCGGCCAGGGGCGGCAGCGACGGCAGCCGGTACACCGCCCACACCGTGACGCACAGGGCCAGGGCGTCGATCAGATAGAGCTCGGGCAGGCCGATCACGGGGATGAGGGCCCCGGCGAGCAGGGGGCCTGCCACCTGGCCGGTCTGCATCACCGTCGAGCCGAGGGCGCCCGCCGCGGGCAGTTCGTCCTCGGGGACCAGGCGGGCGATGGAGGCGGTGCGGGCCGGTGCGTTCAGGCCCCAGAAGGCCTGCTGCATCGCGAGCAGCACCATGAGCGCGGCGACCGACTCCAGACCGGCGAAGGCCTGGAGCCAGAACAGCAGCGAGGTGACTGCGATGCCGCTGTTGGTGATCAGCAACAGCTTGCGCCGGTCCATGCTGTCGGCGATCGCCCCGCCCCACAGCGCGAACACGATCAGGGGCACGAGGCCCGCCAGGCTCGCCGCGCCCACCCAGGCCGAGGAGCCGGTGATGTCGTAGATCTGCTTGGGCACGGCTACGGCGGTGAGCTGGCTGCCGACGGCCGTGACGATGGTCGAGCCCCACAGCCGCCGGTAGGCGGGGCGGCGCAGCGGGCGGGTGTCCATGGCCCAGCGGCGCCAGCCACGGCGCCGGGGTGCCTCCGGCGCCGGATCCCGCTCTTCCGTCCTGCTCTCGCTCGTGTCCACTCGCCGCTTCCTGGATGCTCGCTACATCTACCCGGCCGGGGATCACTATCCCACCAGCCGCCGAGCGCCCCGGAGCCGAGGTGTCAGCTTCCGGCGATGAGCGCGGCACCGAGCACGATCATGGTGGCGGCGACCAGGCCGTCCATGACGCGCCAGGCGGCGGGCTTGGCGAGGTGACGGCCGAGCAGCCGGGCGCCGAAGCCGAGTGCGGTGAACCAGCACAGGCTGGCCAGCACGGCGCCGAGGCCGAACGTCCAGCGCAGCGGGCCGTGGTCGGCGGCGACGGAGCCCAGCAGGAACACGGTGTCGAGGTAGACGTGCGGATTGAGCCAGGTCATCGCAAGGCACGTGAGCACGGCCCGGCGGCGTGATCCGGCGGCCTCCCCCTCCGCCCGCAGCGCGCCGCCGTCCGCCCGGAACACCCGGCGGGCGGCCAGGGCGCCGTAGCAGAGCAGGAACGCGCCGCCGACCCAGCCGACCGCCGTCAGCGCGCCCGGCCACGTCACCACCACCGCGCCGACCCCGCCGACCCCGAGCGTGATGAGGGCGGCGTCGGACAGGGCGCAGATGCCGACGACGGCGAGGACGGCGTCGCGGCGGATCCCCTGGCGCAGGACGAAGGCGTTCTGCGCGCCGATGG
Organism: Streptomyces purpurascens; assembly: GCF_045040895.1. Lineage (NCBI taxonomy): Bacteria > Bacillati > Actinomycetota > Actinomycetes > Kitasatosporales > Streptomycetaceae > Streptomyces > Streptomyces purpurascens. Next base: position 292,079 of record NZ_CP108341.1, read on the forward strand.
CGACGATGAGGGACAGTCCGGTGCCGAATCCCGCGGCTGCGGCGGTGATGGTGCTGGTCATGGCCTTGACGCTACGGACGGACCCGCTCCGGGTACAGCTAAAGATTCTTACGTATCATTAGCGCACGTGATGAACTCGGTGATGGCGGACCTGCCTCTGGACCAGGTGCGGACCCTGCTCGCGGTCGTGGACGAGGGCACCTTCGACGCGGCGGCGGCCGCGCTGCATGTGACGCCGTCGGCGATCAGCCAGCGCGTGAAGGCGCTGGAGCAGCGCACGGGGCGGGTCCTGCTGCTGCGGACCAAGCCGGTGCGGCCCACCGAGTCGGGCGAGGTGCTGGTGCGGCTGGCCCGCCAGGTGGCGCGGCTGGAGCGCGACGCGTACGCCGAGCTGGGTCTGAGCGGTACGGGCGAGCCGACCCGGGTCTCGGTGGCGGTGAACGCGGACTCGCTGGCCACCTGGTTCCTCGGGGTGCTCACGCGCGTGCCGGAGGAGCTGCGGCTCTACTTCGAGCTGCGCCGCGAGGACGAGGACCACACGGCGGCGCTGCTGCGGGAGGGGGTGGTGATGGCCGCGGTGACCTCGTCGCCGGACGCCGTGCCGGGCTGCTCGGTGCGGGCCCTCGGGCGGATGCGCTACGTCCCGGTGGCCGCTCCGGACTTCACCGCACGCCACCTCGGCGGCCCCTTGGAGCAGGTGCTTCTCGACGTGCCCGTCGTGACCTTCGACCGCAGGGACGACTTCCAGGACGGCTTCGTCCGGCGGCTCACCCGGGGGCGGAGCGGTGCGAGCGCGCTGCGGCACTACGTACCGACCTCGGAGGGATTCGTCGACGCGGTGGCCGCCGGACTGGGCTGGGGCCTGGTGCCCGAGGCCCAGGCGGACCCTCTGCTGCGCACCGGCAGGCTCGTCGGACTCGCCCCGGACCGGACGGTCGATGTTCCCCTGTACTGGCAGCAGTGGAAGCTCGACTCCCCGGCGCTGGCGCAGGTCGCGGAGACGGTGACGGCGACCGCCGCGGAGGCGCTGCGCGGCTGAGGCGTGCCGCCCTACTCCCCGATGCTGTCCAGCTGCGCCGCCGCGCTGTGCAGCAGCATGTCGAGGGCCGTCGGATAGGCGCTGGTCAGCATGCGGGTGGCGAGCAGGGGTGCCGCTTCCGCGATGCGGGGATGGGTGGTGGCGGGCAGGCGTGCGTACGTCGAGCGCCACATCTCCTCGTCGGCGTGCAGTGAGGCGGTGGGCAGCGCCAGCGAGGCGGCGTCGAGTGCGGCGAAGGCCAGTGTGGTGTCGACGAAGGCGTGGTAGACCCGCACCGCGTCCGGCAGCGGGAAGCCCGCCGTGCGCAGGACGTCCAGGACCGCCTCGTCGGCGGCGAGTTCGTGGGCCCGGCCCGAGACACGGCTGGCGGTGAGCACGGCCGCCTGCGGATGCGCCACGTACGCGGCGTGGATGCGCAGCCCGACGGCCCGCAGGTCCGCCCGCCACTCCCCCGTGGGCGCCCAGCCGCCGAGCGCCTGCCCGATCAGCGCGTCGCCGATGGCGAGCGTCAGGTCGTCCATGCCCCGGAAGTACCGGTAGAGCGTGCTCGGGTCGGCGTCCAGGGCCAGGCCGAGCCTGCGGGCGGTCAGTCCCGCGCTGCCGTGTTCGTGCAGCATGCGCAGCGCCGTCTCGACGATCAGCTCCTCGGACAGCACGGTGCCGCTCTTGGTGGGCCTGCGGCGGCGGCGTTTCTCCTCGGGCACCACGGGCTTCGGCACGACGGCTCCCTCCTTATGCCAACGCCATTGACCTTAAGACACAGGGCGGCGTTTCATCTCCTCAAGGGCCCGTCACGTTCTTCGCAAATAGGGAGTTTCTGTCATGCGTGTACTGCTCGTGGGCGCCGGCGGTGTGGGCGGCGCGATCACCCGTATCGCGGCCCGGCGACCGTTCTTCGAGGCGATGGTGGTGGCCGACTACGCCCCGGCCCGGGCCGAGGCGGCGGTCGACGCGCTCGGCGGCGACGGGCGGTTCACCGCCGAACAGGTGGACGCCGGCGACGATGCGGCGGTGGCCCGCCTGCTGGCGCGGCACCGCTGCGACGTCCTGCTCAACGCCACGGACCCCCGTTTCGTGATGCCCCTGTTCCGCGCGACCCGGGCCTCGGGCGCCACCTATCTCGACATGGCGATGTCGCTGTCCCACCCGCACGAGGACCGGCCGTACGCGGAGTGCGGGGTGAAGCTCGGCGACGAGCAGTTCGCGCAGGCGGCCGAATGGGAGAAGGAGGGGGTGCTGGCCCTCGTCGGCATGGGGGTGGAGCCGGGCCTGTCGGACGTCTTCGCGCGGTACGCCGCCGACGAACTCTTCGACGAGATCGAGGAGATCGGCATCCGCGACGGCGCCGACCTGACCGTCGACGGCTACGACTTCGCGCCCTCGTTCAGCATCTGGACCACCATCGAGGAATGCCTCAACCCGCCGGTCGTCTACGAGGCCGGCCGCGGCTGGTTCACCACCGCGCCCTTCAGCGAGCCCGAGGTCTTCGACTTCCCCGAGGGCATCGGCCCGGTCGAGTGCGTCAACGTGGAGCACGAGGAGGTGCTGCTCGTCCCGCGCTGGGTCGACGCCCGCCGGGTCACCTTCAAGTACGGCCTGGGCCGGGAGTTCGTGGAGACGCTGAAGACACTGCACCTGCTGGGTCTGGACCGCACCGACCCGGTGACCGTGCCGGGGCCGGACGGCCCGGTGGCGGTATCGCCCCGGGACGTGGTCGCCGCGTGCCTGCCCGACCCGGCGACCCTGGGCGAGCGGATGCACGGCAAGACGTGTGCGGGCACCTGGGTGCGGGGCGTCAAGGACGGGAAGCCGCGCGAGGTGTACCTGTACCACGTGGTCGACAACCAGTGGTCCATGACGGAGTACGGCAGCCAGGCCGTGGTGTGGCAGACCGCCGTCAACCCGGTCGTCGCGCTCGAACTCCTCGCCACCGGCGCCTGGTCCGGCACGGGCGTCCTCGGCCCGGAGGCGTTCCCGGCCGGCCCGTTCCTGGACCTGCTGACGGCCTACGGCTCGCCCTGGGGCATGCGCGAGCAGTGAACGGTTGTCCGGGCGTATTTGTTTCACGAGGCATCGACAGGTGACCCGAAAAGGAGTAAGCATCCGAACGGGCACGTTTCTACTGTGATGCAGGTGACTTCGATGGACAACTGGCGAGACCACGCTGCCTGCCGGCACGAGGACCCCGAGCTCTTCTTCCCGATCGGCACCACGGGCCCGGCCCTGCTGCAGACGGAGCAGGCCAAGTCGGTGTGCCGGCGCTGCCCCGTCCAGGAGGAGTGCCTGCAATGGGCCATGGACACGGGGCAGTCCATCGGTGTCTGGGGCGGCACGAGCGAGACGGAACGGCGTGCGCTGAAGCGGCGCGCGGCAGCCCGGCGCCGCTCCGGCTGACGTCCCTCCACCGGCCGTTCGGTGCGGCCGGGGTTACGCTCGCGGCAGACCCGTCCGTACAGAAGGGGCCGGCCATGAGCGTGCGCGTCCGCCGTGTCTACGATCCGCCCGAGCCGGACGACGGGACGCGCGTCCTGGTCGACCGGCTGTGGCCGCGGGGACTCTCGAAGGCCACGGCCCAAGTGGACGAGTGGCCGAAGGCGATCACCCCGTCGACGGAGCTGCGCCGCTGGTACCACGCGGGCGAGGCCTCCTACGAGGAGTTCGCCGGGCGGTACGAGGCGGAGCTCGCCGGCGACGAGGCCGCCGAACTCCTCGGCCGGGTGCGGGACCTGGTCCACGAGGGCGATGTGACGCTGCTGACCGCGTCCAAGACGCCGGAGCGGAGCCACGCGACGGTTCTGGCCCGCCTCCTCGAAGGCTGAGGAGGCGGGCCCGGGCCCGTCAGGCGGTCTGCTTCGCCGCCGCCCGGCCCGCGGCCCGGCCCGAGAAGAGGCAGCCGCCGAGGAAGGTGCCCTCCAGCGCGTTGTAGCCGTGGACCCCGCCGCCGCCGAATCCGGCGACCTCGCCGGCCGCGTACAGCCCCTCCACCGGCTTGCCGTCGGCCCCGAGGGCGCGGGAGTCGAGGTCGGTCTGGATGCCGCCGAGGGTCTTGCGGGTGAGGATGTGCAGCTTGACGCCGATCAGGGGGCCGGCCGCCGGGTCGAGGATGCGGTGCGGGGTGGCGACCCGGCCGAGGCGGTCGCCGATGTAGCGGCGGGCGTTGCGGATGCCCTGCACCTGGGCGTCCTTGGCGTAGGGGTTGGCGATCTGCAGGTCGCGCGCCTCGATCTGGCGCTTGATCCCGGCCGTGTCGAGGAGCGGCTTGTCGGTGAGGTCGTTCATCTTCGCGACGAGCTGTTCGACGCTGGGCGCGGTCACGAAGTCGGCGCCCTTGCGCAGGAACGCGTCGACCGGTCCGGGCGCGCCCTTGCCGAGGATGCGTTCCTTGAGGAACCCGGCGCGGTCCTTGGCGGTGATGTCGGGGTTCTGCTCGGAGCCCGACAACGCGAACTCCTTCTCGATGATCTTCTGAGTGAGGATGAACCAGGAGTGGTCGTACCCGGCGATGTCCTCGGTGGTGCGCAGATGCTTCAGGGTGCCGAGGGTGTCGTAGCCGGGCAGGCAGGGCCCGGGCAGGCGCCGGCCGAGGGCGTCGAACCACATCGAGGACGGCCCGGGCAGGATGCGGATGCCGTGGCCGGGCCAGATCGGGTCCCAGTTCCGCAGGCCCTCGGTGTAGTGCCACATGCGGTCGCGGTTGACCAGCCGTACGCCCGCCTCGGCGCTGATGTCGAGCATCCGCCCGTCGACGTAGGCGGGGACGCCGGTGACCATCTCCTGCGGCGGGGTGCCGAGGCGCTCGGGCCAGTAGCGGCGGACGATGTCGTGGTTCGCGCCGATGCCGCCGCTGGTGACGATGACGGCCTGGGCGGTGAGTTCGAACTCGCCGATCGAGTCGCGGTTGGAGGCGACGCCGCGGGGTGAGGAGTCCTCGGCCAGGACCGTGCCGCGCACGCCCCGGGCGGTGCCGTCCTCGACGACCAGTTCGTCGACGCGGTGGCGGTGGTGGAAGGTGAGCAGCCCGTCGCGCGCGGCCTGCTTGGCGTAGCGGACGAACGGTTCGACGACGCCGGTGCCGGTGCCCCAGGCGACGTGGAAGCGGGGCACGGTGTTGCCGTGCCCGTGCGCCGTGAGGTCGCCGCGCTCGGCCCAGCCGACGGTGGGCAGGAACGTGATGCCGTGCCCGTCCAGCCAGGACCGCTTCTCCCCCGCGGCGAACTCGACGTAGGCGCGCGCCCAGCGCACGGCCCAGGAGTCCTCGTCCTCCAGCCGGTCGAAGCCGGCGCTGCCCCGCCAGTCGCTCCAGGCGAGGTCGAAGGAGTCCTTGATGCCCAGGCGCCGCTGCTGCGGCGAGTCGACGAGGAACAGCCCGCCGAAGGACCAGAAGGCCTGTCCCCCGAGGTTGGCGGCGTTCTCCTGGTCGACGAGGGCGACCCTGCGGCCCTTGCTGGTCAGCTCGTGTGCCGCGACCAGGCCGGCCAGGCCCGCTCCTACGACGATGGCGTCGGCATCCATGGCGACCGTTCCCTTCCTCAGTTCTGCCTGTGATCGGGGGTGCCGCTGCCGTCGGTCAGCAGGGCCGTGAGCAGTTGCTTCAGCCAGACGCGGGCGTGTTCGACGTCCCGGTCCAGCAGCAGTTGTGTGGTGACGCCGTCGTACGCCGCGACCACGGCACGGGCGGCGCCGTCCGTGTCGCCCAGTACGGCGGGCAGTGCGGTGTGCCCGCGGGCCCGGCCGAGCCGGTCGGCGATCGCCTGCCGCAGTCGTGCGCGGTGTTCGAGCAGGCTGCGAGCCACGTCCGGGTCGCGGGCCGCGTGCACGAGGAAGTCCGTCTTCACCAAGAGCCAGTCCCGGTCGAGGAGCAGCACGTCGGTGACCCGGTCCACGGCGGCCGGCACGTCGAGGCCGGGCCCGTCGAGGGCGAGGGCCCCCGACACCTGTTCCGCGATCAGGTCGGCCCGCTCGCGGTAGAGGGCGAAGAACAGCTCGTCGAGGCTGGAGAAGTTGGAGTAGAAGGCGCCTCGGCTGTAGCCGGCGGCCTCGCAGACCTCCTCGATGGAGACATGACCGAAGCCCTTGGCCGCGAACACGGAGAACGCCGCGTCCAGGAGGTTGGCCCGCGTGCGTACCCGGCGCCTGGTCACACGCCCCGTCGTTCCCTCCACGGCCATGTCCGGCCCCCTTTCGATACATGACTGTATTCGATACATCGGTGTATCGAAAGCCTCGCACGGAGAAGCCCCTCCGTTCCGATGGAACATATTTTCGATTACGGGGTAGGCTGGGCGCATGCACCTCCAGGGCTCCCTCTTCGACCAGACCGACGAGCTGCGCCTCGGTCCTCTCGACGGGATCAGCCGGACCGACCTCGGTTTCGGCGCCTGGCTCGACGTCCTGCCCGCATGGCTCGGCGGTTCCGACGACCTGTTCGAACAGCTGGCAGCCGAGGTGCCCTGGCGGGCGGAGCGGCGCACGATGTACGACCACGTCGTCGACGTCCCCCGGCTGCTCGCGTTCTACGGCGCGGACGACCCGCTGCCGCACCCGGTACTGGACGAGGCGCGGGGCGCCCTGTCCGCCCACTACGCCGGCGAACTCGGCGAGCCGTTCACCACGGCCGGGCTCTGCTACTACCGCGACGGCCGGGACAGTGTGGCCTGGCACGGCGACCGGATCGGACGCGGTGCCCGCGAGGACACGATGGTCGCCATCCTGTCGGTGGGAGCACCCCGGGACCTGCTGCTGCGCCCGATGCGCGGCGGCCGCGACACCGTGCGCCGCCCACTGGGCCACGGCGACCTCGTCGTGATGGGCGGCACCTGCCAGCGCACCTGGGAGCACTCCGTCCCCAAGAGCACACGGGCGACGGGGCCGCGCATCAGCATCCAGTTCCGCCCGCACGGCGTGAACTGAGGCGGCCCGAACCGCCCTGTCGCGCGGGCCCCTTGAGGCGGACCCGGCGATTCCGCCTGCCGCGGGGTCTGCTTTCCTTCTCTCGTCGGGCTGGGACCACACAACGCGGGGCGATCATGCGGGCAGACGTACGGCAAGTCGCGGACGGCACCTATCTGGTGCACGGCTCCAACACCAACTGGGTGATCCTCACGGAGGGGGACGCCGTCACACTGGTCGACACCGGGTACCCCGGCGACCGCGAGCAGGTCCTCGCCTCGCTCGCGGAGGTGGGCGGCTCCCCTGAGGCGGTCGCGGCCGTGCTGATCACGCACGCGCACAACGACCACCTGGGTTCCGCCGAGTACCTGCGCGCCACGTACGGCACGCCCGTGTACCTGCACGAGGCCGAAGTGCCGCACGCGCGCCGGGAGTTCCTGCACCAGGTGTCCGTCGGGACAGTGCTGCGGAACGGCTGGCGGCCCGGTGTGCTGCCGTGGGTGGTGCACGCGCTGCGCTCCGGCGGCACGACGCACAACCCGGTCACGGCCCCCGAGCCGTTCCCGTCGGCGGGTGCCCTGGACCTGCCGGGCCGGCCCGTGCCGGTGCACACGCCGGGCCACACCGACGGGCACTGCGCCTACCACGTGCCGGGCACCGGCGTGCTGATCTCCGGCGACGCCCTGGTCAGCGGGCACCCCACCTCGCGGATCGAGGGACCGCAGCTGCTGCCGGACATGTTCCACCACGAGCGCCCGCGTGCCGTGGCCTCCCTGGATCTGCTCGCGGAGCTGGAGGGCGAGCTGCTGCTGCCCGGGCACGGGCCGGTCCACCGCGGTCCGGTGAGGGACGCCGCTCTGCGGGCCCGCGAGCGCGCCCTTTAATCTGATGTGACGATCGGCGGCGAGACAAGGACACCCGGCCCATGGCACTGCAGATCAGCGCGACCAACCCGGAGCATCCCGCGCTCCTGCTGGAACTGCCGTGGGACGTGCCCCTGGAGGAGTGGCCGGAGGAGTACCTCGTGCCCCTGCCGCGCGGTATCTCCCGGCACGTGGTGCGCTACTCCCGGGCCGGCGACGAGGTGATCGCCGTCAAGGAACTGGCCGCGCGGCCCGCGCAGCGCGAGTACGACATGCTCCGGGACCTGGACCGGCTCGGCATCCCGTCGGTGGACCCCCTCGCCGTGGTGACCGGCCGCACCGCCGCGGACGGCGCCCCGCTGGAGAGCGTCCTGGTCACCCGCCATCTGGGCGGCTCGATGCCGTATCGCTCGATGTTCGAGACGACCATGCGCCCGGCCACCATGCACCGGCTGATGGACGCCCTCGCCGTGCTGCTGGTGCGGCTCCACCTGGCCGGGTTCGCCTGGGGCGACTGCTCGCTGTCCAACACCCTCTTCCGGCGGGACGCGGGTGCCTACGCCGCCTATCTGGTGGACGCCGAGACCGGTGATCTGCATCCGCAGCTCAGCGTCGGACAGCGCGAGTACGACCTGGACCTCGCCCGGGTGAACATCAGCGGGGAGCTGCTGGACCTGGAGGCGTCCGGGGCGCTGCACCCCTCCGTGGACCCCATCGAGTTCGGCATGGAGATCTGTGCCCGCTACCGCGGCCTGTGGGACGAACTGACCCGCACCTCCGTCTACCCGGCCGGCAAGTACCAGCACATCGAGCGCCGGATCCGCCGCTTGAACGAACTCGGCTTCGACGTCGCCGAGATGCAGATCGAGCACGCCTCGAACGGTGACACGGTCAGCTTCGTGCCCAAGGTCGTCGACGCCGGCCACCACCAGCGGCAGTTGCTGCGCCTGACCGGCCTCGACACGGAGGAGAACCAGGCCCGGCGGCTGCTGAACGACCTGGAGAGCTGGATGGCGACCCAGGACGACTACGCGCCGGGCGACCCCCTGGGGGCCCGCCCGGAAGTGCTGGCCCACCGCTGGGTGCGGGAGGTGTTCCGGCCCACCGTGCGGGCCGTGCCGCCCGAGCTGCGCGGTGCCGTGGACCCGGCGGAGATCTACCACCAGCTCCTCGAACACCGCTGGTACATGTCCGAGCGGGCCCAGCACGACATCGGCATCGACACCGCGGTCGAGGACTACATCCAGAACATCCTGCCCAAGGCCCGCAAGACCCTGCAGCCGACCGCGGACTGAGCCGCCGCGGCCGTCAGGCGTGCGGCACCACGGCGACCGGGCAGTCCGCGTGGTGCAGCACCCCGTGCGCCACCGAGCCGATCCGGGCGCCGACGGCCGTACGGTGCGCCCGGCGGCCCACGACCATCAGCTGGGCCGTTCCCGCCACCGACAGCAGGACCTGGCCGGCGCTGCCCATCTCCACGTGCTCCGTCACCGGCACGTCGGGAAAGCGTTCCCGCCACGGCCGGACCGCCGCGTCCAGGCCCTTCCTCTCGTACGGCTCCAGTCCCCCGGCCTCGTCGAGGAGCTTCAGCGAGCCCGGGCTGTAGGCGAACACGGGCGGCAGGGTCCAGGCCCGTACGACCCGCACGGTCGCCCCGCGCGCGGCCGCCGTCTCGAAGGCGAACCGCAGTGCGTCGGCGCTGTCCTCCGGGTCGCCCTGCTGGCCCACGACGATCTCGCGCCCGGCGGCCTCGGCCGAGGGCTCGTCGCCGGCCCGGACGAGCACGACGGGCCGGGCGGCCCCGGCGATCACCTGCTGGCCGACCGAGCCGAGCAGGAATCCGACGATCCGCCCGTGCCCGCGCGAGCCCAGCACCAGCAGCTCGGCGTCGGCAGCGGCGGCGACCAGGGTGTCGACGGCCGGCCCCTCCACGACGTCGGTGGTCACGTCGAGGTCCGGGTGCCGTTCGGTGACGGTCCGCACGGCCTCGGTCACCGCGTCGCGCACCCACTCCGCCTGGCTGTCGGCGTCCCCGGCGATCCCCGCTCCGAGCGCCTCCTGCGGCTGGGGCCGCCAGGCGTGCAGCACCCGCAGTGCCTGCCCGCGCCGCACCGCCTCCCGGGCCGCCCAGGACAGAGCGGCAAGACTCTCCCGCGATCCGTCGACCCCTGCGGTGATCGGGCATGTCATCCGGCTGCCTCCCTGTGGAAAGTCACTGCGTGCTGCTCCGTCTTCACTACCCCCCGATGGTGAACCGAGGCAGCCGGAGCTGATCTCCGTATCGGAGCGCGGCGCGGCGATCGAACATACGATGGGCGAAGGTCGGTGCGGTGCCCCGGGGCCCCGTACCGGTAGTCGACCGCCCGGTGTGGGGGACGTATGGCACAGGCCGCCGACGCGGCACGGACCGTCATCATGACCGTGGACGACGACCCGGGGGTCTCCCGGGCCGTGGCCCGGGATCTGCGGCGGCGGTACGGAGCGTCGTACCGGATCGTGCGCGCGGAGTCCGGCGAGTCCGCGCTCGACGCGCTGCGGGAGCTGAAGCTGCGCGGCGATCTCGTGGCGGTGATCCTGGCCGACTACCGGATGCCGCAGATGAACGGCATCGAGTTCCTCGAACAGGCCCTGGACGTGTACCCGGGCGCGCGGCGGGTGCTGCTGACGGCGTACGCGGACACCAACGCGGCGATCGACGCGATCAACGTCGTCGACCTCGACCACTACCTCCTCAAGCCGTGGGACCCACCCGAGGAGAAGCTCTACCCGGTGCTCGACGATCTGCTCCAGGCGTGGCGGACGAGCGACTTCCGGCCCGTGCCCAGTACCAAGGTGGTGGGGCACCGCTGGTCGTCACGCTCCTCGGACATACGGGAGTTCCTGGCCCGCAACCAGGTGCCGTACCGCTGGTACTCCGCCGAAGAACCGGAGGGCCGGCGGCTGCTGGCCGCGGCCGGCACGGACGGGATGCGGCTGCCGGTGGTGATCACGCCGGACGGTACGCCCCTGGTCGAACCGGAGGCCGTCGACCTCGCCGCCCGGGTCGGTCTGGCGACGACCCCGACGGCCGACTTCTACGACCTGGTCGTGATCGGCGGCGGCCCTGCCGGGCTCGGCGCCGCCGTCTACGGTGCCTCCGAGGGGCTGCGCACGGTGCTGGTGGAGCGGTCGGCGACCGGCGGGCAGGCGGGACAGAGCTCACGCATCGAGAACTACCTGGGCTTCCCCGACGGTGTGTCGGGTGCGCAGCTCACCGACCGGGCGCGGCGGCAGGCGGGGAAGTTCGGCGCCGAGATCCTCACCGCGCGTGAGGTGACGGCGCTGGAGGTCAACGGCGCCGCCCGGATCGTACGGTTCTCCGACGGCTCGGCGGTCGCCGCGCACAGCGTGATCCTGGCGACCGGCGTGTCGTACCGGCAGCTGGCCGCGCCCGGCTGCGACGACCTGACCGGGTGCGGGGTGTTCTACGGGTCGGCGCTGACGGAGGCCCCCTCCTGCCAGGGGCAGGACGTGTACATCGTGGGCGGCGCCAACTCCGCCGGGCAGGCGGCGATGTACCTGTCCCGGGGCGCCAAGTCGGTGACGCTGCTGGTGCGCGGCCCGTCGCTGTCGGCCTCGATGTCGCACTACCTCATCCAGCAGATAGACGAGGCACCCAACATCCAGGTGCGCTCCCGCACGGTCGTCGAGGCCGCGCACGGCGACGGCCACCTGGAACAGCTGACCCTGCGGGACGTGGACAGCGGGCACACCGAACAGGTCGACGCGCAGTGGGTGTTCGTGTTCATCGGCGCGGCCCCGCTGACCGACTGGCTGGACGGCACGGTGCTGCGGGACGAGCGCGGTTTCATCCTCGCCGGGCCCGACCTGACCCCCGACGGCCGTCCGCCGGAGAGCTGGGAGCTGGACCGGCCGCCGTACCACCTGGAGACGAACGTGCCCGGCGTGTTCGTGGCGGGCGACGCCCGTGCCGAGTCCGCCAAGCGCGTGGCGTCCGCCGTCGGAGAGGGAGCCATGGCCGTGATGCTCGTCCACCGGTATCTGGAGCAGTCATGAGCGGGCAGTCGATGCCGTGCAGCCCCCAGGAGATCGGGGCGCTGTTCCTGTTCGAGAAGCTCACGCCCGAGCAGCTCGGCAGGCTGTGCGGCGAGGGGCGGGTGGAACGGTTCGAGCCCGGGCCGGTGTACACCGAGGGCGAACCCGCCACCTGCTTCTACGTGATGCTCGAGGGCACGGTCGTGCTGTACCGCCGGGTGGGCGGGGACGACGTGGAGGTGACCCGGACCTCCCAGCGCGGGGTGTACGCGGGGTCCATGCAGGCGTATCTGGGCGACCGGGTGCGGCAGGTCTACAACAACTCCATGCGCGTCACCGAGCCGACGCGGTTCTTCGTGCTGCCCGCCGACACGTTCGCGGACATCATGCAGGAGTGGTTCCCGATGGCGGTGCATCTGCTGGAGGGGCTGTTCTTCGGTTCCAAGAGCACCCAGCGGGCCATCGGGCAGCGCGAACGGCTGCTGGCGCTGGGCTCGTTGTCCGCGGGGCTCACCCACGAGCTCAACAACCCCGCGGCGGCGGCCGTACGGGCTACCGCGACCCTGCGGGAGCGGGTCGGCAAGATGCGGCACAAGCTGGCCATCATCGCGCAGGGTTCGTACTCCCCCGAGGTCATGGCGAACCTCATCGACCTCCAGGAGCGCACCGCCGAGCGGGTCGCCAAGGCGCCCACGCTGAGTCCGCTGGAGGCCTCCGACCGGGAGGACGCGCTCAGCGACTGGCTCGACGACCAGGGCATCCCGGACGGCTGGCGGATCGCGCCCACCTTCGTCCAGGCCGGGCTCGACGTGGACTGGCTGGACCAGGTCGCGGCGGCCGTGGACGAGGAGATCCTGCCGAGTGCGATCGGGTGGCTGAACTACACCGTCGAGACCGAGCTGCTGATGGACGAGATCAACGACTCGACCACGCGCATCTCGCATCTCGTCGACGCGGCGAAGCAGTACTCGCAGCTCGACCGGGCGCCCTTCCAGAACGCCGATGTGCACGAACTCCTCGACAGCACCCTGCTGATGCTGTCGGGCAAGATCGGCAAGCAGATCAAGGTCGTCAAGGAGTACGACCGCACGCTGCCGAGCATCCCGGCGTACCCGGCGGAGCTCAACCAGGTGTGGACGAACCTGATCGACAACGCGGTCTCGGCCATCAACAGCGCGGGTGGCGAAGGGACGTTGACCGTGCGGACGGCGCCGGACCACGACCGGCTGCTGGTGGAGTTCCGGGACACGGGCGTCGGGATCCCGGCGGCGGACCAGGGGCGGATCTTCGATCCCTTCTTCACGACGAAGCCCGTCGGTGAGGGGACCGGGCTCGGGCTCGACATCTCCTGGCGGATCGTGGTCAACAAGCACCACGGCAGCCTTCAGGTGGAGTCGGAGCCGGGGGACACACGGTTCCAGGTGCTGCTTCCGCTTACATCGGTCGAGGAGGAGCCTTCATGAGTGGTGACAACGGAATCGACCCGGGCGTGCCGCCGAGCGGCAACGGGTGCGTCGAGTGCGATGCGGGTGGGGGATGGTGGTTCCATCTGCGGCGGTGTGCGCAGTGCGGGCATGTGGGGTGCTGCGACAGTTCGCCCGCGAAGCATGCGACGGGGCATTTCCGGGCTACCGGGCATCCTTTCGTGCAGAGCTTCGAGCCCGGTGAGAACTGGTACTGGGACTACTCGGCGAACGAGTTGTACGAGGCCGGGCCTGAACTGGCCCCGCCCGTGAGTCATCCTGCGGATCAGCCGACGCCGGGGCCTGCGGGGCGGGTGCCGGTTGATTGGGCGAAGGTGTTGCGGGCCTAGGAGCTCGGGGCTGTCTGTTCGGTGGCGGCTGCGGGTTGTTGGGGGTTGATCGCGCAGTTCCCCGCGCCCCTAAGAGAAGAAGGTTGGTTCAGTGCCGCAGGCTTCGTTGGTCACGCCGGTTGTCGGACGGGACGCCGAACTCGCCCGGCTTTCCGGCGTATTGGAGCGTGCTCGTGCCGGTGAGGCTCGGGCCGTGCTGGTCGCCGGGGACGCAGGAGTCGGCAAGACGCGGGTGCTGAACGAGATGGCCGGGCGGGCGGCTGCGAGCGGCATGACCGTGGTCACCGGACACTGTGTGGATCTCGGGGACGTCGGGCTGCCGTATCTGCCGTTCACCGAGATTCTCGGAGTGCTGGCCGCCGACGAGCGGTTCGCGGGCGTTCTCGCCGCGCACCCCGTGGTCGAGCGGTTGCTGGGGGCCGGGACCGGTGGCGTGCGGGACGTGGACGGGCGGTTGCGGCTGTTCGAGGGGATGGCGGGGCTGCTGGCCGATGTGGCGGATGTCGCCCCGTTGCTGCTCGTGCTGGAGGATCTGCACTGGGCCGACCAGTCGTCGCGGGACCTGCTGCGGTTCCTGCTCGGCCGGGGTGTGCTCCGGCACCGGCTGGCGGTCCTCGCCTCGTACCGGGCCGACGACCTGCACCGACGGCATCCGCTGCGGCCGCTGCTGGCGGAGTTGATACGGCTGCCCGCCGTGGAGCGGCTGGAGTTGCGGCCGCTGGCCGATCCCGATGTGGCCCGGCTGGTGCGTGCCCTGGAGGACCGGCCGCTGCCGGACACCACCGTGCGGCGGATCGTGGAGCGCGCCGAGGGGAACGCCTTCTACGCGGAGGAACTGCTCGCGGCCACCGACTCGGAGCCCGCCGGGGTGCCCGGCGGACTCGCCGATGTGCTGCTGATCCGCTTCGAGCAGCTCTCCGACACCGCGCAGCAGGTGCTGCGGACCGCGGCCGTCGCCGGGCGCCGGGTGGAGCACGATGTGCTGCGGGAGGCGGTCGGGCTGCCCGAGGAGGAACTGGAGTCGGCGCTGCGCGAGGCGGTGGGACGGCAGCTTCTCGTGGCCGGGGACGACGACACGTACTCCTTCCGGCACGCCCTCGCCCGTGAGGCCGTCTACGCCGACCTGCTTCCCGGGGAGCGGGCGAGACTGCACGGCGCGTTCGCGCGGCTGCTCGCCGGGCGCGGCCGGACCTCCGAGAGCGCTGCCGAGCGCGCCCACCACTACCGGGAGAGCCACGAGCTCGCCGAGGCCCTGGCCGCATCCCTGGAGGCGGCCGACCACGCACAGCGGGTCGGTGCGCCCGCCGAGGAGCAGCGGCATCTCGAAGCGGCCCTTGATCTGTGGCCGGCGGTGGGTCCCGAGGCCCGGCCCTCGGGCGGGGGCGTCGACCGGGTGACGCTGACACTGCGCGCCTCGGCGGCCGCCGCGCACGCCGGGGAGCTGCACCGCGCGGTCTCCCTCAGCCGGTCCGCGCTGGGCGAGCTCGGCCAGGACACCGACTCCGAACTCGCCGCCCGGGTCCGCTACACCCTCGCCGGGAATCTGCTGAGCGTGGACAGCCTGACGGCGGCGTTCGCCTTCAGCAGCGAGGCCCTGGGGATGATCCCCGAGGATCCTCCGTCACGTACGTGGGTCTGGGCGGCGGCCACCCATGTCCTGGCCGCACGCCACGTCGGGGAGAACGAGACCGCGCTGCGGGTCGCCCGCCGGGCCCTGGGGGTGGCGGAGCGGCTGCGGGTGACCGACGCCCAGGCGGACCTGCTGATCTCGCTGGCCGTTTTCGACGGGGACGGGCGGCGTGGCCCGGAGGGTCGTGAGCGGCTGCTCAAAGCGCGGGACCTTGCCCGGAGTTCGGGCAACGCTCCCGTGGAGCTGCGGGCCCTGTTCAACCTGGCGATGGGCTGCTACGAGTCCGGTGCCCTGGCGGAGTGCGTGCCCTGGCTGACCGAGGGCCTGGACCGGGCCCGGCGCGCCGGACTGTTGTCTTCGCCGTACCCGCTGGAGATGCGGTATCTGCGACTGCTGGTGCTGCATGTGCTGGGCCGCTGGGACGAGTGCGTGCGCGCGGCGGCGAGCGACGCCGAGGTACTGCCGGCGGCAGGTGGCCACGCAATCGGTCCCGCGCTGTACGTGATGCTGGCGCGCGGCGATCTCGCGGCCGCCGACCGGGCGCGTGCCCTGCTGGAGGGGCCCTTCGACTGGATGGCCACCCTGGTCGCGGGCATCGTGCTCACCGATGCCGCGGGACTGCGCCGTGATCCCGAGGACGCGGTGCGGTGGATGCGGTCCACGGTCACGGCCCTGGCGGACGAGGCGGTCCCCCGCCCGGGCGTCACGGTCCGGCTCGCCGCCCTGGCGCTGTCCGCGGTGGCCGACGCGGCCGCCGGGCTGCGGCTGGCCGGCGACCAGGCCGGGGCCGGCCGCTGGACGGACACCGCGACCGAACTGGTGGAACAGGCACGGGCCATCGCCGCTCACGGCGAGAACGGCACGCCCCAGGGTCCCGAGGGGCAGGCGTGGCTGGCCCGGGCAGAGGCGGAGTGGGTCCGGGTCGTGTCGGGGCCGGACGCGGCGGCCTGGTCGGCGGCGGTGACGGCGTTCGGCTACGGCGATGTCTACGAGCGGGCGCGCTGCCGGTTGCGGTACGCCGAGGCCCTGGTGGCGGCCGGGCGTCGCGAGGAGGCGGTGGCGGAGGCCCGGGCGGTCCGGGAGACCGCCGACGCCCTCGGCGCCATACCGCTGCGCGAGCAGGTCGACGCCCTGGTCCGGCGCGGCCGGCTCTCGGACACACCGGGCGCCGACGACCGGGCCGGCGCGCTCACCGCACGCGAGCAGGAGGTACTGCGGCTGCTCACCCTCGGCCGCAGCAACCGGCAGATCGGCGACGAGCTGTTCATCAGCGGCAAGACGGCGAGCGTCCATGTCTCCAACATCCTCGCCAAGCTGGGCGCGTCGAGCCGTGGCGAGGCGGTGGCGATCGCCTACCGGGAGGGTCTGATCACCCCTGAGCCCTCGGCGTCGGGCTGACCGGCACGACCGGCTGACCGGCTGCCGGGCGGACCTGGGGGCAGCCTCCGCCCTCACTTGCTTCATACCTTGTCTTATGCCTTGACGCATCTGGTACGGACCTTTAGGTTCACCGGTCACCACCGTCCCCTCCGGGACCCCCAACCCCCCACCCCCTCGGGAGAGTTCCGTGCTCGGAATCCCGCACAGACGCGGACTGCGTCCGCTGCTCCTCGCCTTCGCGCTCGCGGTCACCGGTTCCGGTGCCGCCGTCGCACAGCCCGACCCGGCACCGGCCGCCGAGGCGGCGGCGCTGCCCACGAGCTGGGCCACCGTGGTCAACCAGGGCAGCGGCAAGTGCGTCGACGCGCGTGCCGCCGGGACCGTCGACGGCACCGTCGTACAGCAGTACGCCTGCAACGGAAGTCAGGCGCAGCAGTGGCAGTTCCAGGACACGGGTTCCGGCCAGGTCAGGGTCGGCAACCGCAATGACGCGGCCAAGGTGTGGGACGTGACCGGCGTCTCCGCCGCCGACGGCGCCCCCGTCCAGCTGTGGGCCTTCGGGGGTGGCGGCAACCAGCAGTGGCAGGCGGTCGCCGAGCCCGGCGGCGCCTTCCACTTCGTCAACCGCCACAGCGGCAAGTGTCTCGACGTACCGTCCGCGTCCGCCGACGACAGTGTCCAGCTCCAGCAGTACACCTGCAACGGGACGGCCGCCCAGTCGTTCTTCGTCAACCCCGTCGACGTCCAGCAGCCGCCGGGGACGCCAGACCTGGGCCCCAACGTCACCGTGTTCGACCCGTCGACGCCGGCCGCCACGATCCAGGGCGCGCTGAACGCCGCCTTCGCCCAGCAGGAGACCAACCAGTTCGGCAGCGCCCGCAAGGCCTTCCTGTTCAAGCCGGGCACTTACGACGCCGACGCCAACGTCGGCTACTACACGCAGGTCGCCGGTCTCGGCCTCTCCCCCGACGACGTGACGATCCGGGGCGCGGTGCACGCCGAGGCCGACTGGTTCCAGGGCAACGCCACGCAGAACTTCTGGCGTGCGGCGGAGAACCTGTCGGTCACCCCGCCGTCCGGCACCGACCGCTGGGCGGTGTCGCAGGCGGCTCCGTACCGGCGCATGCATCTGCGGGGCAACCTCCAGTTGGACGACGGCGGCTGGTCCAGTGGCGGCTACATGGCCGACACGCTCATCGACGGCCAGGTCAGGTCGGGTTCGCAGCAGCAGTGGCTGACCCGCAACTCCCGGCTCGGCGGCTGGACCGGCTCGAACTGGAACATGGTCTTCGTCGGCAGCCAGGGCGTGCCCGGCACCAGCTTCCCCAACCCGCCGTACACGACGGTGGCGCAGAGCCCGGTCGTCAGGGAGAAGCCGTTCCTGTACGTCGACTCCGCGGGGGCCTGGAAGGTGTTCGTGCCGGCGGTACGCACCGGCTCCACCGGCGTCAGCTGGGGTGCGGGGACGCCGGCCGGCGCTGCGCTGCCGCTGTCGGACTTCTTCGTCGTCAAGCCGGGCGCGACGGCGGCGCAGCTGAACGAGGCGCTGGCGGCGGGCAAGAACCTGCTCGTCACGCCCGGCGTCTACCACCTGGACCAGACCCTCAAGGTGACCCGGCCGAACACCGTGGTGCTGGGCCTCGGCCTGGCCACGCTGATTCCCGACAACGGCATCACCGCGATGACCGTCGCCGACGTGGACGGTGTCGCCTTGGCCGGCCTGCTCGTCGACGCCGGCACCACCAACTCGGCGCAGTTGCTGGAGATGGGCCCGAGTGGCTCGTCGGCGGACCACGGCGCCAACCCGAGCTCACTGCACGACGTGTTCTTCCGGGTGGGCGGTGCCGCCGTCGGCAAGGCCGGCACCAGCCTGACGATCAACAGTGACGACGTGATCGGCGACCATCTGTGGATCTGGCGGGCCGACCACGGCAGCGGCGTCGGCTGGAACGTCAACACCGCGGACACCGGCCTGGTCGTCAACGGGGACGACGTGACGATGTACGGCCTGTTCGTCGAGCACTACCAGAAGCACCAGACGGTCTGGAACGGCGACGGCGGCCGGACGTACTTCTACCAGAACGAGATGCCGTACGACCCGCCGAACCAGTCGGCGTGGATGAACGGGTCCACACAGGGCTACGCCGCCTACAAGGTGGCGAACTCGGTGACGCGCCACGAGGCGTACGGGCTCGGCAGCTACTGCTACTTCAACGTCAACCCGAGTGTGACGGCCGAGCACGCCATCGAGGCGCCGAACAGTCCGAACGTCCGCTTCCGGAGCATGGTGACCGTCTCCCTGGGCGGCAACGGGACCATCCGGCACGTCGTCAACGACCGGGGCGGGCCGTCCGACTCGACGACGAACGTGGCGAATCTGGTCGCGTATCCCTGACCGGGGCTAGCGGCTCCCGCAGTCGAGGCTCTCTAGATCGACGGCGTCGGCCATCGCCCGCATCCCCTTGTCGTTGGGGTGCAGATGGTCGCCGCCGTCGAAGACGGGGAGCATCCGCTCGGGGTCGTAGGGGCTGCGCAGGACGCGGTCGAAGTCGGCGACCGCGTCGAACTCGCCGCTGTTGCGGATGAAGGCGTTGACCTCCCGGCGCACGGCCTCCCCGGCCGGGTCCCATTCCTGCCAGCCCTTGAAGGGGGCGATGGTGGAGGCCACGACGCACTTGCCGGCCGCGTGCACCCGGTCGATCAGCGTGCGGTATCCGGCGATCAGCCCGGCGGCCGTGGCACCCGGCTCGAGCTTGATGTCGTTGACGCCCTGGAAGAGGAAGACCGTACGCACGCCCGGCAGCGAGAGCGCGTCCCGCGAGAGGCGGTTCAGGGCGCTCTGCCCGGCACCGTCGGTCAGGACCCTGTTGCCGGCGATCCCCGCGTTGGCCACCCCTTCGACGGTCGTCGTGGGGGACTTGGCCAGCCGGCGGGCGAGGTAGTCGGGCCAGCGCCGGTTGAGGTCGGTGGTGGAGTGCCAGCCGTCGGTGACGGAGTCGCCCAGGGCGGCCACGGCACCCGCCGCGGACCGTGGCCGCACGGTGACGGCGTCGAGGTAGAACCAGGAGCCGGTCCGCTGTTTCCAGTGGGCCGCGCTCTCCTCCGCGGTGTGGTCGCCCTCGGCGGTGTACGACGTCTGCATCGCCATCCAGTGGCCGGTGAGCGCGGCTCCCGCCCGGGCCACGAACAGGCTGACGACGAGCGAGCTCGCGGCGGGGACCTGGCCGGGCAGCGGGTCGCTGTGGACGATGCCGCCGGCGGGGACGGTGACGGAGCGCGCGCCGTCGAAGGTCAGGCGTCTGTTGCTGCCGGGTACGAGCGCGGCTCCGTCCCGTTGCAGACCGGCGTGGACGTTGCCGAAGGTCACCGGCTGGTCGCCGAAGGCGTTGGACAGCCGCACCCGCAGGCCGCTGCCGCCGACGCTGGTGTGCACCACCAGCCGGTAGCCGCGGCCGTCGACCGCCTCGCCGATGTGTCCGGCCGAGGAGGCCCAGGTGACCACGCCGTCCCCTGGCTCCGCCGGGGCGGCGGGAGGCCGGGGCCGCTCGGCCCCCTGGGGTGTCGCACCGGCTCCGCAGCCCAGTACGAGGCAGGTGGAGAGGGCCGCCAGGGCGGTACTGCGGCGGGGGCGTGCGGTGCGGGGCATCGTCGGCGCTCCTTCGGCCGGTCGGCGGGCGCTCTCACGGCGCGAGGTCTCGTAGGGTCGGCGAGCCGCCGAGCGGGCGGCGGCTCGTCCGGGTGGTCCCGGCGTACGACACGGTAGTGGTGCGGCCTCCGACGCTCTCCACCTGCCCGGCCGCGACGGGACGAGCATCTCGATCATGGCCGTCAGGACGACTTCGGCACGTCGATCCGGTCGATGTCCGGGGCGTGGCCCGAGCCGCTGTCGAAGGTGATCGTGTTGGCCCCGGCCTTGAGGGGCACCGGGACGCTGACCGTCTCGACGGTGCCCCAGTCGCCGGTGGAGGGGAATGTGTGGCGGGTGGCTTCGCCGCCGTTCGCGGAGATCTCGACCGGGCGGGCGTCGCCGCTGACGTAGGCGACCTTGACCTGGTAGGTGCCGGGGCGGTCGACGACGACCTTGTTGAAGGTGAGCTTGCCGCCGAGGTAGAGGTCGCCGACCTTGCGGTCGCCGGAGCAGGACGGGCAGTCGGCGGGCGCGGCGTTGCCGGAGAGGGTGTTGGCGGCGGACTCGGCCTCGTAGCCCGTCGTGGCGAGTGTGCCGCCGCGCGGGGTGACGGTGAAGAGGCGGGAGCCGTGGGCGGGCAGGGTCCGGGTGATCTTGTTCTTGTGGGTGCCGAGGTTCTCGTGCTTCCACAGGTCGCGGACCCCGGCCTTGCCGGTGACGCTGTCAATAAAAGAAGCAAGGAATCGCTCTCGAAGCCCTTGGGCCCGAGTTCAGGTGGGAACCCTCGCGCTCCCCAGACCGTTGTCCGGGCGTGATCAGCGAGTTGGTCCCCGGTGGCAATCTGGCGCTGCCGGGCGGTGCGGTGACCGTCCGGGTGCCCGGGCCGTTCGACGTGTCCGCGCTGATCACGGACGACAGCGGAAGGGTGCGGGGCGACGGCGACTTCGTCTTCTACAACCAGCCGGCCGCGCCGGGAGCCGTGCTGCGGGGCGACACGCTCACCGTGGACCCGGCGAGGTTGCGTGCCGGCGCCACCCGGGTCACCGTGGCCGTCAGCCCCGCCGAGCCCGGAACCACCCTCGGCCGCCTGCCCTCCCCCACGCTCCACGTCATCGGCCCCGCCGGCCGCCCGCTCACCCGGTTCACCCCGTCACGGCCCCGGCAGGAGACGGTGCTGCTGCTCGCGGAGCTCTACCGACGCGGCGACCGCTGGAAGCTGCGGGCCCTGGGCCAGGGGTACGCCGACGGGCTGGCGGGAGTCGCCCGGGACTTCGGCGTCGATGTCGTGGACGACACGTCCGCGTCGGAGCCGGGCGCGCTCGACAGCGGGGTGCGCCGAGCGGCCCTCGCGCCCACGGCCGGGCAGGCGGGGGTCTCGGCAGTGCGGCACCGGGCCGCGACCGAACCGGCCCACCGTGCCGCCCACTCCCCCGGACCTCCCGCCTTCACGTCCTCCGCACCCGGTCCCGACGGGTTCGTCGCGCTGGTCAACGCCGCGCGGACCGAAGCCGGTTCGCCGCCGGCGACCCTCGACGCCCGCTTGGCCTCCGCGGCCCGGGAGCACGCCGCCGCCATGGCGATGACGGGACGCCTCGGCGTCGAGAGCCGGGACGGCGTCTCCGTCTACCAGCGCGTCACCGGCGCCGGGTACGCATACCTCACCATCGGCGAGCACCTCGTGTCCGGCCCGCGCACACCCGCCGAGTTCGTCGCGTACTGCCTGCGCACCGACGCTCCGCGCCGCACCCTGCTCGACCCGGCGTTCACCCACACCGGACTGGCCCACGTCCACGACGGTCCCTCCGGTGACACCTTCTGGACCGCGCTGTGGGCCCGGCCGTTCACACCGGACGGGCTGGCGGGCACGGCAGCGGCCGTCGCCGACCTCACCAACCGGGAGCGGGCACGGGCCGGACTCCCGCCCCTGGCCGTCGACCCCCTGCTCACCACCGCCGCGCAGGCGCACAGCGCCGACATGGTGGCCCGCGCCTTCTACTCGCATACCGCGCCCGACGGCAGCCGGCCCTGGGACCGGGCGGCCGCGGCGGGGTCCACCCGGCGTTCCATCGGCGAGAACATAGCCTGCGGCCAGCGCTCCCCCGCCGACGTCGTGGAGGGCTGGATGAACAGCCCGGGCCACCGGGCCAACATCCTCAAGCCCGGCTTCACCCACATCGGCATCGGCTTGGCCGGGGGCGGCCGGGCGGGCACGTACTGGACACAGCTCTTCGGCGCCTGACACCGCACCACCGCGCTCCGGTCCGTCACTTGTGCCCGATCTTGGCGGAGGGAGACGCTCCGGGCGAGGATGCCCGCATGAAGGGTGACCTCTTTTCCAGCGAGCACATGGCACAGCCGGCCGTCACGGCGGGCATGACGATAGAGAACGCCAAGTGCGTCCGGTACACGGTGAACGGCGAGATGCACGCCCGGCAGGGCGCGATGATCGCCTACCGCGGTAACCTCCAGTTCGAGCGCAAGGGCCAGGGCGTGGGCGGCATGCTCAAGCGCGCGGTCACCGGGGAGGGACTGCCGTTGATGGCGGTGCGCGGCCAGGGCGAGGCCTGGTTCGCCCACGAAGCGCAGAACTGCTTCATCGTCGACGTCGAACCCGGCGACGAGTTCACCGTCAACGGCCGCAACGTGCTGTGCTTCGACGCCACGTTGTCGTATCGCATCGCGACCGTGAAGGGAGCCGGCATCACCGGCGGCGGCCTGTTCAACAGCGTCTTCACCGGGCACGGCAAACTGGGCCTGGTCTGCGAGGGCACCCCGCTCGTCATCCCGGTCTCCGCGCAGTACCCGGTGTACGTCGACACCGACGCGATCGTCGGCTGGACCGCGGGCCTGCAGACCTCCCTGCACCGCTCCCAGTCCATCGGGTCGATGCTGCGCGGCGGCTCCGGCGAGGCCGTGCAACTGCTGCTCCAGGGCGAGGGATACGTCGTCGTACGGCCGAGCGAGGCGACCCCGCAGAAACCCGGGCAGCACTGATTCCGGCACTGGAGTCCCCTCGGGTGATCTACGCCTCACAGGCAACCCGGTCCGTTCCCCCGACGTCTTGATCGGCAACAGGTGATGCCCTGGCCCTTGTGGCCAGGGCCGGTTTCCCCCCTTCTATACGCACCATGTATACGCAGTGTGTATACATGGTGCGTATACGGACCGAAAGGCATCGATGTACGGCAAGGCATTCGCCCCCGAGTACCAGGGCGCGCTCACCACTCTGTCCGTCAACTCCTCACTGACCGACGTACTGGCCGCCGGCACCGAGCAGTTGAGGGCGGCCGAGCGCGCCGGCAAGCCCGGGGAGGTGGCGCGTTCCGGACTCGCGGTGGCCGAGGCGCAGCGCCGGCTGGGCCGGGTCGCGGACGCGGACCGGGCCTGGAAGGCGAGCTACCGCGCCGCCCGCGAGGCCGAGGACGCCGGGGCGATGGCCTGGGCGCTGTGGAGCGGCGGCACCCTGGCCCGGCAGCGCGGCGCGCTCCCGCTGGCCCGCCGCCTCCTCCAGCTCGCGGCCGACCTGGGCGAACACGGCGGGGACATCGTCGTACGCGGCTACTCGCTGGCGGGCCTGGCCGAGACCGGCCGCATCCAGGGCGACTACGAGGCCGTCGGCCGGCTGCACGAGCAGTTGCTCGCCGAGGCCCGGCGGCGCGGGGAGGCGCGGCACACGGTGTGGGCGCTGGAGGGCATCGCACAGATGCACCGCAACACCGGGGACTACGACACGGCGTACGCCCTGTTCGAGGAGTCCGCCGAGATCGCGGCGCGCGCCGAGGACCGGCGTGGTCACGCCTGGGCGCTGCGCGGTCTGGCCGACGTCGTGTCGGTGCGCGACGGGGACACCGAGCGGGCCCTGGAGCTGCTGAGCGAGGCGGAGACGACATGCCGCGCGATGCGGCTGTCCAGTGCCCTGGCCTACAACCACAAGATGCGCGGCAACGTGCTGTACCGGGCCGGGCGTTACGCCGAGGCACGCGCCCTGTACGAACAGGCGCTCGCGGAGTTCCGCGAGATGAGCGAACCGCGCGGGGAGGCGCTCTCGCGCCTCGGACTGGCCAAGTCCCTGGCCCGGCTGGGCCGCGACCGCGGCGAGACGGCGGCCGAACTGGCCGAGCTCGCCGGCACGCTGGAGCGGATCGGCCTCCAGCACGCCCGCAAGATGGTGGCCCGCGCCCATGAGGAGCTCGGCATACCGGACACGGGGCTCGCGCTCGCGGGGGCGACGGAGGCGGCACGATGACGGCGCTCCCCATGGCGGTACGGACGACACGGCAGGACACCGCGACGCCGGCCACCACCACGCGCTCCGCGGACGCTCACCAGGTCCTCGAGCGCTGCCGTGCCCTCGTGCGGCCCGCCCTGGCCGAGGCCGTCGGACGGCTGCACCCCTGGGTCGGCGAGATGGCCGCGTACTCCTTCGGCTGGTGCGAGGTGGGCGGCGCCCCGGCCGTCGCCTCCGGCGGCAAGGGCGTACGGCAGGCGCTCGCGGTGCTCGGCGCCGAGGCGGCCGGTGCGCCCGGCCGGTCCGGGGTTGCCGCGGCCGTGGCGGTGGAGCTGGTGCACACCTTCTCCCTGCTGCACGACGACATCATGGACGGCGACGCGGACCGGCGGCGCCGCCCGACCGTGTGGAAGGCCTACGGCACGGGACCCGCGGTCCTCGCGGGCGACGCCCTGTTCGCGCTGGCCGTCGAGACGCTCGCGGCGCAGCCGGGCGGTGCCGGTGCCGTGCGGACGCTGTCCGGGGCGTTGGGAGACCTGGTGCGCGGGCAGGCGGACGACCTGCTGTTCGCCGAGCGGCCCTGGACGGGACCGCGGCGGGTACGGCCCGACGAGTACCGGACGATGGCGGAGCACAAGACCGGCGCCCTGCTGGGCTGCGCGGCCGCGCTGGGTGCCGTGCTCGGGGGCGCCGCCCCGGAGACGGTCACCGCGCTCGACCGGGCGGGCCGGCACCTCGGAATCGCCTTCCAGATCGTCGACGACGTGCTGGGCATCTGGGGTGACCCCCGGGTCACCGGCAAGCCGGTCCACGGCGACCTGCGGGAGCGCAAGAAGACGTTCCCGGTGCTGGTCGCGCTCGGCTCCCCGAGCGGCGGCAGGCTCGCCGCGCTCCTGGAGAGCGGCGAGGAGCCCGATGCGGCGGCGGCGCTGATCGAGGAGGCGGGCGGCCGTTCGGCGGCCCTGGCGGAGGCCCGGCGTCACATCGCCGTCGTCGAGACGGCGCTCGCCGGGGTGCCGCTGGCTTCGGGAGCCGCCGGCGAACTGCGGTCGCTGCTCGACTTCCTGGTACGGCGCGACGTCTGAGCCGGTGCCCTCCGTCCGAACATGTTTGACCTCGGCAGGGTCGGCGGGCGAGGCTGCGACCAGGTGCGTTCCGCAACCCCGCGCCGGAAGGACGACCGCCGTGATCGGCATCTCGGAGATCGAAGCCGCGGCCGAGCGGATCGCCGGGCACGTCGTGCGCACGCCGACCGTGCCGAGCCCGGGGCTGTCGGCGCTGCTCGGCGCCCCGGTGACCGCGAAGCTGGAACTGCTGCAGCGCACCGGCTCGTTCAAGGCGCGCGGGGCGACGGCGAAGCTGCTGTCGCTCGGCGAGGCCGAACGGGCCGCGGGGGTGGTGGCGGTCAGTGGTGGCAACCACGGGATCGCCCTCGCGGTCATGGCGGCGGCCCTCGATGTGAAGGCCACGGTGGTGATGCCCCGCTCCGCGCCCGCCCGTGCCGTGGAGATCGCGGAGGCGTCGGGCGCCTCGGTGCGGCTGACCGACGACATGGACGGCGCGTTCGCGCTCATGACGCGGCTCCAGCAGGAGGGGCTGACCCTGGTCCACCCCTTCGACGACCCGGTGGTGATCGCCGGGCAGGGCACGGTCGGCCTGGAGTTCGCCGCCGACGCCGGGGAGCTCACCGACGTGCTCGTCAGCATCGGGGGCGGCGCGCTGATCTCCGGTGTCGCCGCGGCACTGCGGGCGCTCCGGCCCGGGGTGCGGGTGTGGGGCGTGGAGACCGAGGGCGCGCAGGCCATGTCCGAGGCGCTGGCGGCGGGCGGCCCGCGGCCGGTCGCCCTGTCGTCGATCGTCTCCACGCTCAGCGCCCCGTCCGTGTCGCAGCTGACGTACGACCATGTCTCGGCCCTGGTCACCGAGGTGCTCGTGGTCCCGGACCGGGAAGCCGTGCGGGGTTCACTGGAGCTGGCCGACCACGCCAAGGTGTGGGCCGAACCGGCCGCCGGCTGCCTGCTGCCCGCCGCCCGGCAGGTCCTGGAGCGGGTCGGTGACGGAGCGCGGCTCGGCCTGGTGGTGTGCGGGGGCAACGCGACCACGGGGGACATGATCGCCTGGTCGCATCGCTTCGGTCTGCGCTGAGGATCCGGCCGCCCTCGGGAATCCGTCGCGGAATTCATCGGAGGGCTCCGAGTTCAGATGTTGTACACCGCCTCATTTACCGGCGGTTACCACCAGGCCAGCCCGGAATTTGCGAATCCGCGGGCGGCGGCGGGCCAATTCTCCGAGCACATGGAGGCCCGGGCGGCCGAGGTGAGCCGCGTCTGAACCGTGAAAGACCGTTTCTCCTCGCGCACTTGCTCCCATCTCTTGAACAAAAGACAAGAATGAACACGGAGTTGCGATCCGATTGAACAGAGTGCGCCTCACCCCCCGTACCTCTGGAAAAGGTTGAGAGCCAGATTTCCAGTCGAGGGATGGCCATGGGCAGGGCGCACGTCTCCACACACCAGTTGGTCGCCGGCCGGTACCGGCTGCTCGAGATCATCCAGCGCGAGACCAACCGCATCTGCTGGTACGCCGAGGACACCGGCGCCGGCGAAGTCTCGCGGCCGTGTCTCGTCACCCAGATCGGGCTTCCGGACGACCCGCTCGAGCCCGAGCGCCGGGCCTCCGCCCGGCTGCTGCGCACGTCCGAGAACATGGCGCTGCTGTGCCCGGGCCGGGTCGCCAGGGTCGTCGACACCCTCGAGGAGGCCGGCGCCCTGTGGACCGTCAACGAGTGGATCGACGGCACGCCGCTGGGCGAACTCCTCTCGGAGCAGGGGACGTTCAACTACGTGCGCGCCGCGCGCATCGGCCTGGAACTGCTCGACGTCCTGGACGCGGCGCACGCCGAGGGCATCACCCACGGCGAACTCAGCCCCGGCCAGGTGTTCGTGCGCGAGGACCACTCGGTCGTCGTCACCGGCTACGGCCTGGCCGGCGCCACCCTCGCGCCCCGGCTCACGGCCCCCGCGTACGCCTCTCCGGAACAGGCCCGGGACGAGCGCATCGGTCCCGCCGCCGACCTGTGGGCGCTGGGCGCGATCCTCTACACGATGGTCGAGGGACGCCCGCCCTTCCGTGACCGGGGGCGCCCGGAGAACACCCTGAAGGCCGTGGACCGGCTGCCGCTGCGCTCGCCGGTGCGCTCCGGGCCGCTCACCCAGGTCGTGCAGGGGCTGCTCCGCAAGGACTCACGGGAGCGGCTGACCCGCCCGGTGGTCCGTGAGGCGCTGACCCGCGCGCTCAGCGAGGACCCGGAAGCGGCCCTCGGCTCGGTGCAGGCCCCGCGGCTGCGCGGCTCCTACGCCGCCATGCTGCCGGGCAACCCGGCCTGGAGCAGACGGACCATGGTGGCCGGGACGGCCCTGGCCGTCATCACCGTCGCGGTCGCCGTTCTCGCCGCGACCCAGGGGCTGCCCGGCAGTGACACCGGCAGCGAGGCGGCCGACTCGCCGGCCCGGCCGCCGGCCTCCGCCGCCTCGCCGGGCGAGAGCACCGGCGGTGACAGTCCCGAACCGTCCAAGACGCCCAGCCCGACCGAGACGCCTTCCTCCCCCACGCCCACTCCGTCGTCTCCGGAGCCCACGCCGTCCGCCCCGGCCACCGGCCTGCCGCCCGGCTTCCACCGTTACCAGGCACCGGAGGGCTTCTCCGTCGCGCTCCCCGAGGGCTGGAAGCGGCTGGACACCGACCGCCAGGGCCTCGCGTACCGGGTCGTCTTCGGCGCCGACGGCGACGACCGCACGCTGGCCGTCACCTACAGCGCGGACGCGGGCCCGGACCCCGTGGCCGTGTGGCGGGACGACGTCGAACCGAACCTGAAGCAGTCCGGTGACTACGAGCGGATCGGCGCGATCCGCGCGACGACGTACCAGGGGCGCGAGGCCGCCGACATGCAGTGGACGGCGGACGTCGGCGACACCCGCGTACGCACCTTCGGCCGGGGCTTCCTGCTGGGCGGGGGCCGGAGCTTCTCGCTGCGCTGGACGACCCCGGCCGCGGACTGGGAGGACAACGCGAACGAGGAGACGTTGCGCACCGTCCTCAAGACCTTCCGGCCGGACTCAGACTGAGCCGCGCGGCGCGCGCAGCGAGTTGAGCGGGCCGGGACGCAGGGGCTGCGTGCGCCAGCGCGCGGTGAGCGTACGGTCCGCGAGGGAGCACGTCAGCGCCAGGCGGTGCGGGGTCTCCAGGAACGCCACCTCCACGGCCAGCGTGCCGGCATCGGTCCAGCCGCCGCTCACGGCGGTCGGCAGCGGCCCTTCCGCCACCGTCCAGCCCGCCTTCCCGAGCCGCAGGTCCAGCGGGCTCTCATCCTCGGCGACCCTGAGCGTCCAGCCGTCCGCGTCCTGCACGAGCCCGGCCGACCGGGCCGGGCCGTCCTTCTCCAGGGAACCGAACACGGCGGCGGCCCAGTCCTCGGCCCGTCCGGGCGGTGTCGCACTGCCCGGGGCGGGCGGCAGCGCGAGCCCGGCAAGGCGCTCGCGCAGGGCCGCGTCGGCGGTCTCCCTGCCGGGCAGCGGCTCGGGGCCGAAGGCGGGCAGCAGATGCTTCCAGGCGAGGTCCAGGAAGTCCTGCATCCGCTCGGTCGCCGCGGTCGTGGCGATCACCGCGTCGTGCTCGGGCAGTACCAGGCAGAACTGACCGTACGCGCCGTCGCCCCGGTAGCCGTGCCGGGAGGTCCAGAGCTGGTAGCCGTAGCCCCGGTCCCAGTCCTGCCGGCCCACGTCTCCCATGGCACCGGCGGTCGGGATGTGCGGGCGCGCGGCCCGGGCCGCCCACCCTTCGGGCAGCAGCCGCTTGCCCTCCCAGACCCCGTCGCGCAGATACAGCTCGCCGAGCCGGGCGACGGCGTCGGTGGTGGCGTGCAGACCGCTGTAGCCGATCTCGCGGCCGGCCCGGTCCCGCTGCCAGAAGACCTCGCCGATGCCCAGCGGATCCAGCAGCCGCGGGCGCAGATACTCGGTGAGCGGCTGTCCGGTCACCCGCTGGACGATCGCGGCGAGGGTGTAGGTGGTGGGCTGGTTGTAGGCGAAGACGGTGCCGGGGTCGCGGTCCGGCGGCAGCAGCAGGAACCCCCGCACGGGCTCCGCCCGGTCCAGCCCGTAGGTCTCCTCGATGGTCTCCCGCTCGTGGCCGCTCGACATGGACGCCACGTGCCGTACGAGCATGGCGCGGCTGCGAGGGTCGGTGATGTCGGCCTCGAACTCCGGGAAGTAGGAGATCACGGGCGCGTCGAAGTCGAGCAGTCCCTCGGCCTCGGCCAGGGCGGCGGCGGTCCCGGTGAAGCTCTTGCTGAGCGAGTACAGCAGATGGGGGCGGTCGGGGGTGTACGGCGCCCACCAGCCAGAGGCGACGAGGTGTCCGTGCCGCATGATCATCAGGCTGTGCGGCTCGATCTCCGGGGCCGCTTCGAGGGCGTCGAGGAAAGCGTGGACGCCGGAGGCGTCGACGCCCTGGGAGGCGGGGCTGCCGGTCGGCAGGGCGGAGGCACTCATGGAGGCATCCTCCCTCTGTCCACGGAACTTGATCGAGCCGTTTTCACGCCCGCTGTCAGGGGACTCGCCGGTTATGGTGCAAATCGGATACACGATGATGACCGAACAGGCCGGCCCCCGAGAGCTCGTCGACCATGTGGTGCGGGCCGAGGAGGCGGGCTTCGACTTCTCGGTGACCTCCGACCACTACTTCCCGTGGCTGCGCTCGCAGGGCCACTCGCCCTACGCGTGGGCCGTGCTCGGTGCGGCCGCCCAGGCCACGTCCCGTATCCCATTGATGACGTACGTGACATGCCCGACGTTCCGCTACCACCCGGCGGTGGTGGCGCAGAAGGCGGCGACGCTGCAGTTGCTGTCCGAGGGCCGGTTCCGGCTGGGACTCGGCTCCGGGGAGAACCTCAACGAGCACGTGGTGGGCGGCGGCTGGCCGTCCGTCGACGTACGGCACGAGATGTTCGAGGAGGCCGTGGAGATCATCCGGGCCCTCTTCAAGGGCGGCCACGTCAACCATCGGGGCGCGCACTTCGACGTGGAGTCGGCCCGGCTGTGGGACCTGCCGGACGAGGCGCCGCCCATCGGCGTCGCGGTCTCCGGGGAGCGGTCGTGCGAACTCGCGGGCCGACTCGGCGATCTGGTGATCGCCACGGAGCCCAAGGCGGGGCTGCTGGAGGCGTTCGACCGGCACGGCGGCGCGGGCAAGCCCCGCATCGGGCAGCTGCCGGTCTGCTACGACCCCGACCGGGACACGGCCGTCGAGCGCGCCCACTCCCAGTTCCGCTGGTTCGGCAGCGGCTGGAAGGTCAACTCGGAGCTGCCGCACCCTGATTCCTTCGAGGCGGCGACCCAGTTCGTCACGCCCGACGACGTGGCCGACGCCATCCCGTGCGGTGACGACCCGGACGCGTTCGTCGAGGCCGTCCGCCCGTACGCCGAGGCGGGTTTCACCGAGATCGCCCTGGTCCAGATCGGCGGCGAGTCACAGCCGGGGTACCTGGACTGGTCGGAGAAGACCCTGCTGCCCGCGCTGCGCGACGCGTTCGGCTGAGGTCGGCCGAGGCCGGTGGCGCGAAGGCTCTCCGACGGTGGATATAGGCTGCTGGCCTGCACGTACTCGACGCAGCCAACCCCCTTCAGGAGAGTCGTCCGTGACCGTAGCCATCACCCCGCCCGAGACCTCACCGGCGCCCCTCTCCGACCTGGTCGCGCTGGACGCGCGGGAGTTCGGGGCGTACGCCCGGACCGGAGGGTGGGCCTTCGGGCTGAAGGTGGCGCGCAGCGTGCGGCCCGGCGGGCAGGGCGCGGACGAGACGCCGAAGGTGTCGGCGAAGGAGTTCGCGGAGCTCGCCGG
This sequence comes from Streptomyces purpurascens, assembly GCF_045040895.1. Classification (NCBI taxonomy): domain Bacteria; kingdom Bacillati; phylum Actinomycetota; class Actinomycetes; order Kitasatosporales; family Streptomycetaceae; genus Streptomyces; species Streptomyces purpurascens. The sequence continues at coordinate 323,481 of NZ_CP108341.1, forward strand.
GTGCTCTCCGGAGCGGGTCATGCGCTACTACAAGGCGTGGGACCGGGCGGCGGACGACGGTCTGGTCCCGCACTTCGAGGCGCTGGCGCCGGGCCAGGACGTGGAACTGCCGGACGCGGACGTGTGGCTGAGCTACTACGTCTCGCGCTCCGGCGCCGGCTCCGAGCGCGGCACCGCCATCGCCGAGGCCGCCGCGGCGGAGGGCATCCGGCCCACGAAGGCGCTGGAGGTCGCGGAGAATCCCACCGCCCTGCGTGCCGCGATCCTCGCCGACCCCTCCACGGCCCGCGCGGCCCGTCAGGCCCTGCTGGACCGGGTCAGGGAGGACCCCGAGCTGCAGGCCGAGCTGGCCCGTGACGTCGTGCGCACCGACGAGCTGAAGAAGGCCGTCGCCGGCGAGAGCAGGGCGGCCGACCGCATCGGATACGTGCGCCAGATCGCCGAGTCGGGGCAGATCAAGACGCCCGCCGGGCAGACCCTCGACGCGCCCGCCGATCTGCGTCAGGAGGCCGAACGGCACCTGTCGCTGATCGACGAGCTGGACGAGGACGAGGACTCCGGCGAGTGGGCCACCGAGGCGTACGACACCATGAAGTCCCTCGTGGTCGAGACCGTGGAGGCCGACCCGGGGCTGCGGGTGCGGGAGCGGCGCACGAAGTTCTACAGCAGCCTGCAGAAGGCGACCAAGGTGTTCGAGGAGCTGACCTTCGACGACACCCCGGAGTTCTACGAGGACGACATGGTGGAGCGCCTGGAGGAGCTGCAGCGGGCCGTGGCCGTGTGCATCGAGTCCCTGCGCGGTGCCCGCGGGAATCACCCGGAGGGCTGAGCATCTTGCGCGTGTGAGGGGTACTAGAGGGCTCTACGTCGGTTCTTCCCGGAGGCCCTTTCGTGAACTCCTTCGTGCACAAGACCCTAGTGGTGCAGCTCCAGGCCGGTGACACGGACCGTTTCTCGGTACTCGCCCACCTCAGCTACGACGCCGCGGACCCGTTCGCCGTCACGCTCGTGTTCAGCCACGACGGCCGGGTCCTCGCCCGGTGGCAGCTGGACCGCGAGATGCTCGCCGACGGTCTGCGGCGTCCGGTCGGGCTGGGCGACGTGCGGATCCGCCCGGTGTCGCGGGGCATGTGGCAGGAGCTGCGTCTGGAGTTCCTCGGTGACGCCCGCCCCGACGGCGGCCGTCACCACGCCCTGGTGTTCGCGTGGGCCCCGGGGTTCGCGGCGTTCCTGCGGGAGACCCACGAGGTGGTCCCGCCGGGCCGCGAGGAGGTCCACGTGGACGATTTCCTGGCGGACGTCATCGCCGGGGGCTGATCCCCGGGGCCACGGGCCGGTCCGGCGGCGGCGCCGCCGTCACTCCGACGTATGGCGGTACCTGGTCCACAGGGGCAGGACGAACCAGCAGAGCAGGTACCAGCAGACCACTCCGGCGACCAGGTAGGGCACGAAGCCGTCGTGCGTGGCCACGCGCAGGATCAGCAGCAGGGAGGCGGTCGTCGTGGCCAGCAGGAGCACGAGGCCGAGCAGCGTCAGCCGGGAGGCCAGCCGTACCGCCTGGGGCTTGACACGCCGCCCGGAGACGAGGCGGTGCAGGGACACCGGCCCTATGAGCGCCCCGGTCGCGCACGCGCCGAGGACGACCGTGACGAGGTAGATCGTCTGGTCCGTGCCGGTCAGGTCGTCGTACTTCTCGGTGAAGACCACGGTGAGCAGGAAACCGAACAGGATCTGCACGCCCATCTGGGCCACGCGGACCTCCTGGATGAGCTCCTGCCACATCCGGTCCGCTCTCTCCTCCTCCGTCTCGTTGCGTCCCCGGCGCCTGGCCCCGCCCTCTACCGCGTCCGCCACTGTTCCTCCCGGTGTGAGACCTCACGTCCTTCTCTCCCGCGAGTTCCCCGGAACGGGCCGTCCTCCCGGGCCGCGCGGCGGTTTGAGCGATCAGGCGACGGTTACACGGACGACGCGAATGACGCAGAACCCGAGGAGGTCGTGGACGCATGTCCGGAACGCAGCTCACCGTGACGCTCAGCGGCGGTGGCACGGACGACGCACGAGCGGTCGTCCGCGCTTTGGAAGGCACCTTCGGGGCGCCGGACGAGCTTCCCGCCGACGAGAACGCGACGGTGCACATGGCGACCTTCGGCGATTCGGAGGCCGGCGCCGCCGGAAGCGCCGCGGCGAGCCCCGAGCGCCTGTCCGCGCCGGTGACCGTCACCGTGCAGGGCACCCCGGAGGCGGTGCGGCGGGCGAGCGACACGCTCACCCGGGCCTTCACGGCCCGCGACGACGGCGTCGCCTCCGGCGACCAGGAGCAGGAACGGCAGCTGCTCCTGGTGCCGTGAACAAGGCAGTCTCTACCAGCGGGATTCGATCCGGTCCTTGATCCGCTGTTCGTAGAGGTCGTGGACCGCCGCCAGCGTCTCGCCGGACAGCTCCGGCAGACGGGCGGCGTTCGCGTTGGCACGGGCCTGTTCGGGCGAGCGGGCGCCGGGGATCACCGTCGTGACGCCGGGCTGCGCGATGATCCAGCGCAGGGCCAGCTGGGCCGGGGTGTATCCCTCGGGGGCGAGTGCCGCGAACTCGGCGGCGGACTCGACGCCGGTGGCGTAGTCGACGCCGGAGAAGGTCTCGCCCACGTCGAAGGCCTCGCCGTGCCGGTTGTAGGCGCGGTGGTCGTTCTCGGGGAAGACCGTCTCCCGCGTGTACTTGCCCGACAGCAGGCCGGAGGCGAGCGGGACGCGCGCGATGATGCCGACGCCCGCCTCACGGGCGGCCGGGAGCACCTCGCGCAGGGGCTTCATGCGGAACGGGTTGAGGATGATCTGCACGCTCGCCACGTTGGGCCGGGCGATCGCGGTCAGCGCCTCCTCGCAGGTCTCGACGCTGACGCCGTACGCGGCGACGCGCTCCTCCTCGACCAGGGTGTCGAGGGCGTCGAACACCTCGTCCGTGGAGTAGACGGGCGTCGGCGGGCAGTGCAGCTGCACCAGGTCGATCCGGTCGACGCCGAGGTTGCGCCGCGAGCGGTCGTTCCAGACGCGGAAGTTGTCGAGCACGAAGTTCTCGGGGATCTGGTCGACGCGGCGGCCCATCTTCGTGGCGACCAGGACGTGCAGGTCCGGCCTGCCGCTGAGGAACGTGGCGATGGTCTGCTCGCTGCGGCCGTCGCCGTACACGTCGGCGGTGTCGAAGAAGGTCACCCCGGACTCGGCCGCCGTCTCCAGTACCGCGAGGGCCTCCTTGTCGTCGACGTCCCCCCAGTCGGCACCCAGCTGCCATGTGCCCAGGCCCACGACGGAAGCGTGCTGACCCGACCTGTCGAATGTGCGCTCGTCCATGGGCGTCAGTCTGTCATCCGTCACGGCTCGCGCGGAACGTATCGCTCCGGCCCGCAGACCCCGCCCGATTCACTCACACGAGTGAATAGAGGCGACAGGAACGCGTCACGTGTCAACACGGCCCCTAGCGTGACTCCACGTGACTACCGGTTCAATGAGCAACTTCCCTTCCCAGCACCCGCATTGGACGCGCCGGGGCTTCCTCCTCACGGCGGCCGCACTCGCCGCCGTGCCGGGTCTGCCGGCGGATCCGGCGGCCGCGGCGGCGGAGTTGCCGGACTTCCCGGCGGACGTCGCGCTGTACCGCTCGGCGTACCGGAACTGGGTCGGCGAGATCACCGCCGACGGTCTGTGGGCCTGCGCGCCGAGCAGCCCGGAACAGGTGGCCGCGGTCGTCAACTGGGCGTGGCGGCACGGGTGGCGGGTGCGCGCCCGGGGCGCCTCGCACGGCTGGTCGCCCCTGACCGTGACGGAGGGGACACCGTCCGGCGCGCCCGTCCTCCTCGTCGACACGACGCCCCATCTGACCGGCCTCGCACTGGACTCGCCGACGGCCGTACGCGCCGGAACCGGCGTGACCATGGAGGCCCTGCTGACCTTCCTGGAGGAACACGGCCTCGGCGTCACGGCCGCTCCCGCTCCCGGTGTCCTCACCCTGGGCGGCGCCCTGGCGATCGACGCGCACGGCACGGCCGTCCCCGCACGGGGCGAACGCCGGCGGCCCGGGAACACGTACGGCTCGCTCAGCAATCTGATCCTGTCCCTGACGGCGGTCGTCTGGGACTCCCGGTCCGGTGAGTACGTGGTACGCACGTTCCGCCGCGACGAGGCGGACTGTGCCGCGCTGCTGACCCATCTCGGCCGGTCCCTGGTGACCGAGGTGGTGCTGCGGGTGGGGGCGAACACGAACCTGCGGTGCGTGAGCCGTACGGACATCCCGGCCGGCGAGCTGTTCGCCGCGCCCGGCTCCGACGGGCGTACCTTCGCGCGCTTCCTGGACGAGGCCGGGCGGGTCGAGGCGATCTGGTTCGCCTTCACCGAGCATCCCTGGCTGAAGGTGTGGAGCGTCTCCCCCACCCGGCCCCTGACCTCGCGGCGGGTGACGCGGCCGTACAACTACCCGTTCTCCGACAACATCCCGACGCCGGTGGCGGAGCTGGTGGGGCGAATGACGTCGGAGGCGGCCTGGTATCTGGCGCCGGTGCTGGGCGCCGCGCAGTACGACGCGGCCGCGCTCGGGCTGGTGACGACGCTGTCCGCCGATCTCTGGGGGCCGTCCAAGAACACGCTGCTGTATCTGAAGCCGAGCACCCTGCGGGTGCACGCCGACGGCTACGCGGTCCTCACCTCGCGGGAGCAGGTGCAGCGGGTGCTCTCCGAGTTCGCCGCCTTCTACCGGGAGCGGCTGGCGGCGTACGCGGCCCGGGGCAGCTTCCCGGTCAACGGCTCGGTGGAGATCCGGGTGACGGGCCTGGACGAGCCGGGGGACGCCGAAGTGGCCGGGGCCCGTCCGCCACTGCTGTCCGCGCTCCGGCCGCGCGCGGACCATCCCGAGTGGGACACGGCCGTGTGGCTGGACGTCCTGACACTGCCGGGCACACCGGACGCGGAGGCGTTCCTGCGCGAGATCGAGCGGTTCCTGCTGCGTACCTTCGACGGCGGGTTCGCGCTCACCCGGGTGGAGTGGTCCAAGGGATGGGCGTACACGGACGACGGGGTGTGGAGCGACCCGGAGGTACTGGGGTCGGTGGTGCCGGCCGCCGTCGGTACGGCCGAGTGGGCCGAGGCGGACGCGGCGCTGGACCGGCTCGACCCGCACCGCGTGTACGGCAACGCCTTCCTTGACCGGCTGTTCGGCCGGAGTGCCTAGAGAGTGAGGTGTGCCTGCACCGCGGGCGCGTACCGGTCCACCAGGGCGTCGACCGTGCTCGCCCGCACCTCGGTGCCGCGGGCGATGCCGTACATCACGCCCAGGCCGAGCAGGGTGGCGACGGCGAGTTCGGCGCGCAGGCCGGCGTCGGGGCCGGTGAGGCGGTCGGTGAGGCGGTCGGTCACCTGGGTGCGGAAGTTGGCGCGCAGGATGTCGCCCTGCTCGCCGTGCAGGGGCGCGAACACGATCCGCAGCAGCGGGTCGGCGCCCTGCTCGGACTGGCTGACCAGCACGTGCCGGACCATGTGCGGTCCCAGTTCCTCGAGCGGCGCGGCCAGCAGGGCGGCGGCGTCGGTCTCGAAGGACATGACCCGGGCGAACAGCGCGTCCTTGTTGCCGAAGTACTTGAGGATCAGCGGCGGGCTCACGCCGGCGCGCTCGGCGACCGCCTTGAGCGTGATGTCGGCGTGCGCGTGCCGGGCCAGCAGATACCGGGCCGCCTTGAGGATGGCCGCCTTGGTCGCCTCGGCGTCCCTGCGGGCCGGCGTGGGCGTGACGGGTGGAGTGCTCACGGCACTCATGCTCCCTCCATCGCCCGGTCGTGCGCGCCCCGGGTGCGGTTCCCGGCCGACGCGAGGCCGTCCGGCTCGTCGGGCCCCTCGGCCGCGGAGTCGCCGGGGATGCACAGCGCCGCCACGACGGCCACGAGGGCGACCGCACCGGCCATCGCGAAGGACAGCAGGTACCCGTGCAGGGTGGGGACCGGGGCCCCGCCGACCAGGCTGGTGTGGTGCACGAGGACGGCGGCCACGGCGGCGCTGGAGCCGGCCTGGCCGATCGTCCGCATCAGGACGTTGACGCCGTTGGCGGAGGCGGTCTGCCCGGCCGGCACGGCACGCAGGATCAGCGTGGGCAGCGCCGAGTAGGCCAGGGTGGTCCCGGTCGCGACGACGGTGGCCCCCGCGATGATCATCCACAGGTCGCGGCTGTCGGCGATACGGACCGCGTACCCGGCGGCGATGACCGCCGCCCCGAGGGCGAGCGTGACGCGCGGCCCGCGCGCGGCGGAGATCCGGGCGGAGACGGGCGACAGCAGCAGCATGACCACGCCGCTGGGCAGCAGGCACAAGCCGGTGACGACGATGGACAGACCGAGCCCGTACCCGGTCGCCTCGGGCGCCTGCACCAGCTGGGCGGTGACCAGGGTGTTGGCGTAGAACGCGAACCCGGCGAGCAGTGCGGCCACATGGGACAGTCCGACCCGGGGCCGGGCCACCAACCGCAGGTCCACCAGCGGCTGTTCGGCCCTCAGCTGCTGCCACCACCACGACGCGAGCACGACGACGGCGGCCAGGAACAGGCCCACGACGCGCGGGCTGCCCCAGCCCCACTGCCCGCCCTGGGACACCCCGAGCAGCAGGCACACCAGCCCGACGGCCAGTCCCAGCGCACCCGGCACGTCGAACCGGCCCGGCTCGCGCACCGGCGATTCCCGCACCGCCCACCACACCAGCGTCACGCCCGTGGCACCGAGGGCGCTGGTCACCCAGAACATGGTGTGCCAGTTCGCGTACTGCACGATCACCGCGGCCAGCGGCAGGCCGAGCGCGGCACCGATGCCGACGGTGGAGCTCATCAGCGCCACGGCCGATCCCCGGCGCTCCGGCGGCAGCTCGTCCCGCAGGATGCTGATGGACAGCGGGACGACCGCGGCGGCGGCTCCGGACAGGGTGCGGGCGGCGATGAGCACGCCGATGTCGGAGGTCAGGGCGCACAGGACCGAGCCCAGGGTCATCAGTGCGAGGGCCGCCATGAGCACCCGTCGCTTGCCGTACATGTCGCCGGCCCGGCCCAGGACCGGGGTGAGGACGGCCCCGGACAGCAGGGTGGCCGTGACCATCCAGGAGACCGTGCCCGCCGAGGCTCCGGTCAGCCGGGGCAGGTCGGGCAGCAGGGGCACGACCACGGTCTGCATGACGGCCATGAGGATGCCGCCGAACGCGAGCACCGGGACGGTGAGCCGGTTGCGTATCGCGGCGGTCCGGTCCATCGGCACTCCAGCGGGCAGCGCCTGGGCGAGGCGGCGGGTGAATAGCAATTCACCTTATCTGGTGAATTGCCATTCACCAAGCCGGAGGCCAGGTCCGCCCCAGGTCCCGCCGGGAGACCGGACCACCGAATCGCGCCAGTTTCACGGCGTGACGTGCACCACGGTCAGCGGACCCCTCGGGGAGGAACGACCGCCCCGACACCCCTCGCGGGCGGAATTTCCCCTTCCGCGCTCGCGCCTCCACCCCTCGCGGCAAGATCATCTTCGTTCAACCTTGCACGACATAAGGGGAATTGCCCGGATCGCAGCCAACCGGCTCGCGCGGATTTCTCCCGGTACCGGACGGACCGGTAGGCATGCCCAGGTCAACACCCGAACCGACCCAGGAGGTCCGCATGCCGGAACTCAGCCGTCGCCGCGCGCTCACCGCCGCGGCCGTCCTCGCCGGGACCGCCGGCGTCCTGCCCGCCGTCGTACCCGCCACGGCCGCCACCGGGCACGGGCACCACGACTCCCCCGGGACCTTCGACGAGGTCTACAAGGGCCGCCGAATACAGGGCCGCCCGGCCACCGGGACCGGCCATCACCACCACGGCGCCGGATACGCGGTGTTCGTCGACGGTGTGGAACTGCACGTGATGCGCAACGCCGACGGCACCTGGATCAGCGTCGTCAGCCACTACGACCCGGTGGCCACCCCGCGCGCCGCCGCCCGCGCCGCGGTGGACGAGCTGCAGGGCGCGCCGCTGCTGCCCTTCCCCGCCAACTGACCCGTACCGAAAGGCTCTGGAGCACCCGCACATGACCGTCCGCAAGAACCAGTCCGCCCTGACCACCGACGAGAAGCGGCGTTTCGTCACCGCCCTCATGGAGCTGAAGCGCAACGGCCGCTACGACGAGTTCGTCACGACGCACAACGCCTTCATCGTCTCCGACACCGACGACGGTGAACGGACGGGCCACCGTTCACCGTCCTTCCTGCCCTGGCACCGAAGATTCCTCCTGGAGTTCGAGCGAGCGCTCCAGTCGGTGGACGCGTCGGTGGCCCTGCCGTACTGGGACTGGACCGTCGACCGTTCGCCGCGTGCCTCGCTGTGGGCGCCCGACTTCCTCGGCGGCACCGGGCGCGACCGGGACGGCCGGGTGTCGGACGGGCCGTTCGCCGCGGCCAGCGGGAACTGGCAGATCAACGTGCGGGTCGACGGCCGTACGTTCCTGCGGCGCTCCCTCGGTGCCGGGGGGCGCCAGCTGCCGACGGCGGCCGAGGTCGAGTCGGTGCTGTCGATGCCGACGTACGACATGGCGCCCTGGAACAGTGCCTCGGACGGTTTCCGCAACCACCTCGAAGGCTGGCGCGGCGTCAATCTGCACAACCGCGTCCACGTCTGGGTGGGCGGGCACATGGCCACGGGCGCCTCGCCCAACGACCCGGTGTTCTGGCTGCACCACGCGTACATCGACAAGCTGTGGGCCGAGTGGCAGCGGCGGCACCCCGGCTCCGGCTATCTGCCGGTCGCGGGCACGCCGAACGTGATCGACCTCAACGAGACGATGAGGCCGTGGCACGACACGAGCCCGGCGAATCTGCTGGACCACACGGCGCACTACACGTTCGACGCCTGATCAGGCGGTCGCGGCCGTGCGGCACTCCGGGTGTCCCCAGCCGCTGTCGTTCTTGGTGATGGGCTCGCCCGCCGCGTAGGAGCGGCCGCACTGGCAGCGGCCGGGGAACTTCGCCTTGATGGTGCGCGAGGAGCCCTTGGCGCCGGAGGCTTTCGCGGTGCGGGCCGAGCCGCCGCGCGGGCGGGAGCGGGGCGCCTTGACCGGGGCGTCCGGGGCGGGCGGCGGCTCGGGGGAACCGAGTTCGCTGCCCGCGGACTCCTGGACGGTGGCGGCCTGGCTGGCGGCACGGTCGGCGAAGTCGTTGAGCCGGTCGCCGTCGACCTGGTGGGCGGGCACGTAGCGGAATTCCACCGAGCGGCCGTCCAGGAGCTCGTCGATGCGCACGACGAGGTCCTGGTTGGCGACCGGCTTGCCGGCGGACGTCTTCCAGCCGTTGCGCTTCCAGCCGGGCAGCCAGGTGGTGACGGCCTTCATCGCGTACTGCGAGTCCATCCGGATCTCGAGCGGTACGCCCGGGTCGGTCGCCGTCAGCAGACGCTCCAGCGCGGTCAGTTCCGCGACGTTGTTGGTGGCCTTGCCGAGCGGCCCCGCCTCCCAGCTCACCGGGCTCTCGGAAGCGTCGGCGACGACCCAGGCCCAGCCCGCGGGCCCCGGGTTTCCCTTCGAAGCCCCGTCGCACGCGGCCACAACACGTTCACGCATGGGCTCGATCATGCCATGGCCGCACGGTCCGCCCGGCCGGGAGGGTCGGGGGCTACGACACGTCGGTCAGCTTCGGCATGTCTCCCTCGGTCGTCGTGATGTCGATCACCGAGAAGATCGCGCCCTGCGGATCGCTGATGGCGGCGAACCGGCCGAAGGGCGTGGTCATCGGACCGAACCGCAGCACGCCGCCGAGCTTGGTCGACTTCGCCACGGCGTCGTCGCAGTCCTCGACGGTGAAGTAGACGTTGATGTAGGGCTGCACCTCGGGCGGGAACTCCTCCGTCATCTTCATCCGGCCCAGCACGGTGCGTTCACCGAGGTCGTAGATGCGGAAGTCCATCTCGCCGTCCTCCATGTCCCGCTGCCGGTAGGAGAAGACGGCGGGGAAGAACGCGTCGGACTTCTCCGGCTCGCGGGTGAAGACCTCGGCCCAGGTGTAGGCGCCCGGTTCGGCCATCGCCTCGAAGCCCTCGTGGGTGCCCGCCTGCCAGACGCCGAAGACGACGCCGCTCGGGTCGCGGGCCAGGCACATGGTGCCGAAGTCGCCGACCTGCATCGGCTCCATCAGCACCTCGCCGCCGTTGTCGCGGATCCGGGCGGCCGTGGCGGCGGTGTCCCGGGCGGCGAAGTACAGGCACCACTGCGACGGGGCCTCCGGCTGGCCGGGCATGGGCGGGACGACGGCGGCGACCGCCTTGCCGTGCGCGTAGGCCTGGGTGTAGTCGCCGTACTCGGCAGACGCCGCGGCGAAGGTCCAGCCGAGGACGTCTCCGTAGAAGTTCTTGGCCCCTTCGAGGTCACTGAACATCGCGTCGGCCCAGCAAGGGGCTCCTTCAGGTTGCACGGCCATGGCTGCGGCCCTCTCCGGATGAGTGGATGGTCCGTTTCCTCACGCTAGTCACGCTCGGAGCGGCCCGCGCGCCGAACGGGCGGTTCCGCCGCAGACTGGGCGGGAGCCCTCGGCAGGACGGGGAGCGGTATGGCGGACGGGACGATGCGCGCGTGGTCGGTGGAGCGGCCGGGTCCGGTCGAGGAGGGGTCTCTCCGACTGGTCGGGAAACCGGTGCCGGTGCCCGCGGACGACGAGTTGCTGGTGCGGGTGCGCGCCTGCGGAGTGTGCCGTACGGATCTGCATGTCGCCGAGGGCGATCTGCCCGTGCACCGGGTCGGTGTCACGCCCGGGCACGAGGTCGTCGGGACGGTGGCCGGGGCGGGCGCGGCGGTGCGCGGCTTCGCGGTGGGCGACCGGGTCGGTGTGGCCTGGCTGCGCCGCACGGACGGCGTCTGCGCGTACTGCGCACGCGGTGCGGAGAACCTCTGTCCCCGGTCCGAGTACACGGGCTGGTACGCCGACGGCGGCTACGCGGAGTACACGACCGTACCGGCCGCGTTCGCCTATCGGATGCCGGACGACGTGCCGGACGTGGCGCTGGCGCCTCTGCTGTGCGCGGGCATCATCGGCCACCGCGCGCTGCGGCGGGCCGCGCTGCCGCCCGGCGGGAGGCTCGGGCTGTACGGCTTCGGGGGCAGCGCCCACCTGTGCGCGCAGGTGGCGCTGGCCGAGGGTGCCGTCGTGCACGTCATGACGCGTGGTGCCGCCGCGAGGCGGCTGGCGCTGGAACTGGGCGCGGCGTCCGCGCAGGACGCGTACGCGAGGCCGCCGGAGCCGCTGGACAGCGCGATCCTCTTCGCCCCGGTCGGCGAACTGGTCCCGGTCGCGCTGCGCGCCCTCGACCGGGGCGGCGTCCTCGCCATCGCCGGTATCCATCTCACCGACACGCCTCCCCTGCACTACGAGACCGAGCTGTTCTACGAGAAGCAGGTGCGCAGCGTCGCGTCCAACACGCGTGCGGACGGCCGCGAGTTCCTGACGCTGGCGGCCCGCTACGGCGTCCGCGCGACCACGCGTCCCTACCCGCTGTCGCGGGCCGTGGAGGCGCTGGGGGACCTGAAGGCGGGGCGGTTCGACGGGGCGGCGGTGTTGGTGAACGACTGGGTGTGAGGCGGTGCGCTCCCGCGGTGCGGGCCCGATGGCCGGGCGAACACGCGCGCTGCGGAGGGGCAGCGGTGTGAGTGGCGACGGCGTGTGAGTCGCGAAGGGGTGTGCGCCGGAGGGGTACGGGCGGCGACTTGGGCGATACGCCGGGTTCGTACGCCCTGTGCGCCGGGCGGCGCCGGGTCGGCGACCGGCGTGGGGGGCACACGCCCGCTCGTCCTCCACCCCCATCGTGGGTTTGCCACCTCCGGCGCGAGAAACCGCCCCCTTCACGCGGTTATCCGGCAACCTCTGCCGCTGTTTGGCTATGCCTCGCGGCGCGTCCGGCTCACCGGCGCCACGAGGTCGCCGCCTTCGCCGGCCACCCCACCGTCCCTGCCACCACTCCACCCAACCCAGCCGACCACTCAGCTCAGCGGGAGCAGGGCGCACCCGTGTCCCGGGCCACCCCCGCTCAGCAATGGCTTCGTCCCGCTCACACAGCGAACACCCCGTTCGATCCCAGGGAGGGAATGTGTCCGCCCCCGAAAGCACCACCGGCCCCGCCACCGACGACCCCGCCCCCGAGCCCGCTGCCGGCACCGGCGAGGCCGAGGCTCGGCTCACCAGTCTCAGTACGCAGGCGGCGCGCCAGCTCGCCACCACCACCAAGTCCGTGCCGCAGATGCAGGCCATCACCTCGCGCTGGCTGCTCAAGATGCTGCCGTGGGTCGACGTCCGGGGCGGTGCCTACCGGGTCAACCGGCGTCTGACGTTGCGTCTCGGCCGGGGCCGGGTGGAGTTCGAGCAGAACGGTGCCGACGACATCAGGGTCATCCCCCGGACGCTCACCGAACTGCCCGTGCTGCGCGGCTACTCCGACGCCGAGGTGCTGAAGCAGATCGCGTCGCGCTTCGAGGTCCGTGAGGTGCGCGTCGGCGAGGTGCTCTTCGAGGCCGGCCAGCCCGTCACCGAGGCCTACCTGATCGTGCACGGCCGTTTCACCCGGTACGCCACCGGCAAGTACGGCGAGGAGGAGGTCATCGGGGTCGTCACGGACGGCGAGGGGCTCGGTGACGAGGCCGTGGGGCGGGCCGACCCGCTGTGGCTCACGTCCGTACGGGCGGAGACCTCGGGCGTCGTGCTGGTGCTGTCCTGGGACGCCCTCCTGGAGTACACGGACCGTGTCCCGTCCCTCGCGGCCCATCTGGAGGCCTACGCGGAGCGGCAGAGCAAGCCCATGAACCGCAAGGGCGAGGCCGATGTGCCGGTGCAGGCCGGGCACGTGGGCGAGCCGGTGCTGTCCGGCGGCTTCGTCGACTACGAACTCGCCCCACGCGAGTACGAGTTGTCGCTCACGCAGACCGTGCTGCGCGTCCACACCCGGATCGCCGACCTCTACAACGACCCGATGGACCAGACCGAGCAGCAGCTCCGGCTGACCATCGAGGAGATCCGTGAGCGGCAGGAGTGGGAGCTGGTCAACAACCGCGAGTTCGGGCTGCTGCACAACATCGACCACAGCCAGCGCATCAGCACGTTCTCGGGCCCGCCGACCCCGGACGACCTGGACGAGCTGCTGTCGATGCGGCGCAAGACGCGGCTGTTCCTCGCCCATCCCAAGGCGATCGCGGCGTTCTTCCGGCAGTGCAACAAGCGCGGGCTGGTGCCCGGCACGGCGAACGTCGACGGGCACGAGGTGCCTGCCTGGCGGGGTGTGCCGTTCTTCCCGTGCGGCAAGATCCCGGTCAACGACCACCACACCAGCAGCATCATCGCGCTGCGCACCGGCGAGGCCGACCAGGGGGTCGTCGGACTGTTCCAGACCGGTATCCCGGAGGAGTACCAGCCCGGCCTGAACGTACGGTTCATGGGCGTCGACGAGACCGCGATCATCCGCTACCTGGTCACCGCGTACTACTCGATGGCCATCCTGGTGCCCGACGCCGCGGGCATCCTGGAGAACGTCCAGATCGGCCGGACGGCCGGCTGACGGGGTGGAGTCGAGTACGTCCATGAACACTCCCCCGCGCCCCGGCTCCGAGACCCGACAGACCTCCGACGCCGAGCCCCACCCGACGCCAGGCCTTCCGACCCCACAGACTCCCGGGTTCGCGGCCCCACTACCCTCGGGCTCCGCGACCCCACCCGTGCCACCGGCCCCGGAGTCTCCGACCCCACCGGCCCTCGGGACTGGGACTCCACTGCCCTCGGGCTCCACGCCCCAACCCGGCCCAGCGGCCCCAGGGTCTCCGACCCCACCAAGCTCCGCGCACCGGGCGACCTTCCGACCTCCCGGACCACCAACCCTCAGCTTCTCGGCCCCAAGCCCCTCGGGCTCAGCGATCCCCGGGCCCCCGGCCTCACTGCCGCCGGGCTCCGCGACCCCTCCGCCCCCCAGCTCACCGGTCCAACCAAACTCCGACCCCCCGGCCGCCTCCGCCCGCCGGCACACCGCACCCGGCCCGCCGAGCCTCGCCCGTAACGGACGGGCCCGGCGTGGTGGGCCCGTGCCCGGGCTTCGGTATCGGCCCGCCGTGCCCGCCGATCCCGAGAAGGTCGAGGAGGTCGACCGGAGGCTGGAGGACTGGGCGCACCGGCTCGATCTGTTTCCGCCTGCGTGGACGGGGGACTTCGCGGGGTTCCAGTTCGGCCGGGCCGTGGTGCTCCAGCATCCGGGCGCCGCCGATCTGGACCGCCTCACCGTCGCCGGCGAGCTGCTGCTGGCCGAGAACCTCGTCGACAGCTGCTACTGCTCGGAGGACGAGGACCGGGGCGGATCGTCCCGCGGTGTCGGCGGACGGCTGATCATCGCCCAGTCGGCACTCGACCCCTTCCACGGGCCGCCCGAGGCGGAGGAGGAGTGGCGCCAGGGGCTGACGGCCGACGGACCGCTGCGTTCGTACCACCGCGCGCTGCGGGACTACGCCGGGTTCGCCACGCCCAGCCAGACCGACCGGTTCGTGCACGACATCGCCCGGCTGCACCTCGGCTACGTCGCCGAGGCCGCGTGGGCGGAGACGCGGTACGTGCCGCGCGTCTGGGAGTACCTGGTGATGCGGCAGTTCAACAACTTCCGCCCCTGTCTGTCGATCGTCGACGCCGTGGACGGCTACGAACTGCCCGAGGCGGTCTACGCCCGACCGGAGATCCAGCGGATCACGGCGCTCGCGTGCAACGCCACCACGATCGTCAACGACCTGTACTCCTACACGAAGGAGCTCGCGGCCGAACCGGACCACCTCAACCTGCCGCTGGTCATCGCCGCCAACGACCGGTGCGGACTCAAGGCCGCCTATCTGAGGGCCGTCGAGATCCACAACCAGATCATGGACGTCTTCGAGGAGGAGTCCGCGGTCCTGTCCGCCGGCTCGCCGATCGTCGAGCGCTACGCCCGGAGCCTGGCCGCCTGGGTGTCCGGCAACCACGAGTGGCACGCCACCAACACCCACCGCTACCACCTGCCCGACTACTGGTAGAGCACAGTCCCTTGACATCACGCCAGAAGCACGAGGAGCCGTCCTTGACCACCACCGCCGACGCCACCGCCGCAGCACTGCAGCCCTCGTCCGCCGCCGAATCGACGTACCAGACCCGCGTGGCCGACTACTGGAACGCGGAGGAGAACCCGGTCAACCTCGAACTGGGGAAGATCGACGACCTGTACCACCATCACTACGGGGTCGGAGACGCCGACTGGTCCGTGCTCGACGAGTCCGACCCGGAGCTGCGCCGCGAGCGGGTCACCCGAACTGCACCGCCTGGAGCACGCCCAGGCGGAACTGCTCACCACTCACCTCGGCCCCCTCTCCCCCGCCGACCGTGTCTTCGACGCCGGCTGCGGACGCGGCGGCGGCAGCGTCGTGGCGAACCTGCGGTACGGCTGCCGCGCCGACGGCGTGACGCTCTCGGCCAAGCAGGCGGACTTCGCGAACGAACAGGCCCGGCAGCGCGGCATCGACGGCAAGGTCCGCTACCACTGCCGGAACATGCTCGACACGGGCTTCCCGTCGGACGCGTTCGCGGCGTCGTGGAACAACGAGTCGACCATGTACGTGGAGCTGGACCTGCTGTTCGCCGAGCACGCCCGGCTGCTGCGCCGCGGCGGACGCTACGTGGTGATCACCGGCTGCTACAACGACACCTACGGGCGGGCCTCCCGCGAGGTCTCCCTGATCAACGCCCACTACATCTGTGACATCCATCCGCGGTCGGCGTACTTCCGGGCCATGGCCGCAACCGGCTGGTCCCCGTCCATGTACAGGACCTCACCGAGGCGACCATCCCCTACTGGGAGCTGCGCAAACGGGCCGACCATCTCGTCACGGGCATCGAGGACACGTTCCTGACCGCGTACAAGAACGGCAGCTTCCAGTACTTGATGATCGTCGCCGACCGCGTCTGACCGAGCATCAAGTCGTCGGCCACGGGCGTCTCGTGGCCGACGCGTGTCTTCCGCCCCGGGCCCGGCTGTGCTTGCCTGGGGAGCCGTTTCACCGGCCGGGGCGGGAGTTGCCGTATGCGCGGACCGTGGATCGTGGGTGTCCTGCTGGCCGGGCTGCTGCTCGGGGCGTGCGGGGATCCGTCGTCCGGGCCTGACACGTCCCCGCCGTCCGCGCCGGAGGTGTCCACGACCACGCACCAGCGGGCGCCGGCCTCGCCCAGTCCTCGCGCCCCCGCCAAGGCGCCCCGCGTGCTGTATCTCGGCGACTCGCTCGCCATGGAGAACCAGAAGGTCCTCGGCCAGGAGCTGCGCCGGGACCTGCGCGCGCGGTACACGAGCGCCCCCTACTCGGGCACCACCCTGTGCGACTACCTGGAGGGCACGGCGGAGCGGTCGCTCGTACCGGCACGGGACAAGGCGGCCGCGCTGGTGCGGTCGCTGCGGCCGGACTTCGTGGTGCTGCAGTTCTGGGGCAACGCCTGGGACTTCACGTGGTGCATGGAAAAGATCACGTACGACGGTTCGCGGGAGCGGTACTTCAAGCGGTACGAGGCCGACGCGCGCAGGCTCGTCGAGCAGATCACGACGGCCGGTGGGGCACGCCGGCCCCGGATCGTGTGGGTGCTCCAGGGGCCGGACCCGATCACGCCCGACCGGGTGCGGCGCGTGAACGGGCTGTACCAGCGGCTGGCCGCCGACTCGGACGACATCGTCGCCGACGCCGGGGGGACGGTGAGTCCCGGCTCGGACCGCTACACGTGGACGCAGCACCTCCCCTGCACGGCCTACGAGCGCGCCCACCCCGACTACTGCACCCAGCCCGGTCGCGACCGGACGGCCCTGCACCGCGACGACGACTATCTGCACTTCTGCCTGGCGCCCACGACGTCCACTCCGAAGCCCTGTCCGGTGCGCTCCCCCGGCATCCTGCGCATCGCCCGGGAGATCACCAAAACCATTCGGCAGTCGGCGGGTTGACCACTCGAATGGGCGTCATGTGTGCTGCGCGAATGCATGAGGACGAGCGGGACATCGACGTCCCGCTCGTCGGCCGGCTGATCGCGGGACAGTTCCCGCAGTGGGCGGGACTGCCTCGGCGCCCTCGATGAGCCGGAACTGCTCGCCGAGGACTTGGGCGCCTACGTCGCGGCCCTGCGCCGGATCGCCCCGGCAGAGGGCCCGACCGGTTACCGGGGCGTGCCGCTGGCGACCCGGGACCGCTTCCTGCGCGAGGCGCTCGCCCAGTTCTCGGGGCGGATCGACACGGCGGGGGTGGGAGATCCCGCCGTCGACCTCATCAGCGCCTGGTGCGTGCTGCCCGCCGGGGTCCGCGGCATCCTCCGCGAGGCCGCGGACCCCGGCGAGGCCGAGTGGGCACGGGGCCGGGGCTGGGCCCTGTCGATCGCGGTCATCGCACTGCCGTACTACTGGGAGACGAACCCGCCGGTCGCGGAGAACTCCCGGCATGTGATCCGGGAGATCCTGGCCGAGACGGCGTAGGGGCAGGCTCGGCCGGACCTGCCCCTGACCGGGAGCGTGTCACTCGCCCGCGTAGGCCTTGTCCAGGGTGGCGATGTCGAACTTGCTCATCGCCATGAACGCCGTGGTCACCCGGGCCGCCTTCGCCGGGTCCGGGTCGGTGATCATCTCTTGGAGCCGGTCCGGGACGACCTGCCAGGACAGGCCGTACTTGTCCTTGAGCCAGCCGCACGGGCCGGGCTCGCCGCCGTTCTCGGTGAACTTGGTCCAGTAATAGTCGATCTCCTCCTGGTCCGCGCAGAAGATCATGAAGGAGACCGCCTCGGTGAACGTGAACTGAGGCCCGCCGTTGAGCGCGAGGAACTTGTGGCCGTTGGCGGTGAACTCGACGGTCATGACGCTGCCGGCGGGCTGGAGCGCTCCCTCGGGGTAGCGGGCGATCTCGCCGATGCTGGAGTTCTTGAAGATCGAGACGTAGAGGTGGGCGGCCTCCTCGGCCTGGCCGTCGAACCAGAGGCATGTGGTGAAACCGTCGGTGGTCATGAGTCCTCCCGGGCGCGTGGAACGCTGTCACCACTGTCGACCGGCTCTCGCGCCGGAACTCATCGGTCGGCCGGACGGCAAATTCAGGTGGCCGTTACACCGTTCGGAACTAGCATCCCGGTCATGACGTCTACGCCCGCCGACAGCGGCATCCACCCCTTCCGCATCGACATACCGCAGAGCGACCTCGACGACCTCCACGACCGTCTCGACCGGACCCGGTGGCCCGACGAGCTGCCCGGGGTGGGATGGACGTACGGCGTTCCGTCGGGCTACCTGCGCGAGCTGGTGCGGTACTGGCGGCACGCGTACGACTGGCGGGCGGCGGAGGCGCGGCTGAACGCGTGGCCGCAGTTCACGACCGAGATCGACGGCGCGCGGGTGCACTTCGCGCACATCCGCTCCCCCGAACCCGACGCCACCCCGCTGATCATCACGCACGGATGGCCGGGGTCGATCGTCGAGTTCCTCGACATCGTCGGGCCGTTGACGGACCCGGCCGCGCACGGCGGCGATCCGGCCGACGCCTTCCACGTCGTGCTGCCGAGCATCCCCGGCTTCGGGTTCTCCGGGCCCACCCGGGGGACGGGCTGGGAGGCGCGCCGGATCGCCGACGCGTGGGCCGAGCTGATGACGCGCCTCGGCTACGAGAGGTTCGGCGCCCAGGGCGGCGACTGGGGCGCGGGCATCTCCCGCGAACTGGGCCGCGTCCACCCCGGCCGGGTCACCGGCATCCACCTCAATCTGCTGCCCGGCGGGCAGCAGGCCACCGAGCCGACCGCCGAGGAGCTGGAGGCGCTGAGTCCCGCGGAGCGGGAGCGCACGCTCACCTCCTGGCGCCGGTGGGAGGAGTGGTCCCGCGACAGCACGGGCTACTTCCATGTGCAGTCCACCCGGCCGCAGACCCTGTCGTACGCGCTCACGGACTCACCGGTGGGCCAACTCGCCTGGATCGCCGAGAAGTTCCAGGAGTGGACGGACTCCGAGGAGCTGCCCGAGGAGGCCGTCGACCGGGATCAGATGCTCACGAACGTGATGCTGTACTGGCTGACGGGCACGGCGGGTTCGTCCGCCCGGGTCTACTACGAGCGGGCCCACGCCCGGGGCGAGCGGATCGCCGCCCCGCACGAGCCCTCCACCGCGCCGACCGCGGTGGCGTCCTTCTTCGGCGATCCGCAGATCCCGCTGCGCCACAAGGCGGAGCGGACGGAGAACATCGTCCGCTGGACGGAGTTCGACCGGGGCGGGCACTTCGCCGCGATGGAGGAACCGGGCCTGCTGGTGGACGACGTGCGGGCGTTCTTCCGGCAGCTGCGCGAGAAGGGCTGACGCCCGCTCTGCCCGTAGCGAATCTGCCGCGGGCAGAGAATCCGCACAACGGCATCGTCCGAGGTCAAGAGTGGAGTCGAAGGCCCTTCCACGGGATTTCCGCTACGCCGAGGAGAACCGATGACTCCACTCACGACACTCGCCCCACGGGCGGAGGAGGGCGACACCCCTCCGAGCCGGTTCGACGACCAACTGGCCGCCCAGTTGCTCGCGCAGCGCATCGTGCTGCTGGGCACCCAGGTCGACGAGGTCTCCGCGAACCGGGTCTGCGCCCAGCTGCTGATCCTTTCCGCCGAGGACCCGCGCACCGACATCAGCCTGTACATCAACAGCCCCGGCGGGGCGGTGCACGCGGGCCTCGCCATCTACGACACGATGCGGCTCATCCCGAACGACGTCTCCACCCTGGCCATGGGCTTCGCCGCGAGCATGGGCCAGTTCCTGCTCAGCGTCGGCGCGCCCGGCAAGCGCTACGCCCTGCCCAACGCGCGGATCATGATGCACCAGCCGTCGGCCGGCATCGGCGGGACCACCGCCGACATCGAGATCCAGGCGGAGAACCTGGAGCACACCAAGCGGACCATCGAGCGGATCACCGCCGAGCACACCGGCCAGAGTGAGGAGACGATCTCCCGGGACGGCGACCGGGACCGCTGGTTCACGGCCGAGGAGGCCAGGGAGTACGGCATGGTCGACCAGGTCGTGGAGTCCCTCTCGGACGTCCGCCCGACGGCCGGCCGGCGCAGGATGGGGCTGCAGTGATGGGTACCTACACGATTCCGAACGTCGTCGAGCGCACCCCGCAGGGCGAGCGGTCCTACGACGTGTTCAGCCGGCTGCTGTCCGAGCGGATCATCTTCCTCGGCACGGAGATCGACGACGGTGTCGCCAACGTCGTCATCGCGCAGCTTCTCCATCTGGAGTCCTCGTCCCCGGAGAGCGAGATCGCGATCTACATCAACTCACCCGGGGGATCGTTCACTTCGCTCATGGCCATCTACGACACGATGTCGTACGTGCGGGCGCCGATCTCGACGTTCTGCGTCGGGCAGGCGGCCTCCACGGCGGCCGTGCTGCTGGCGGGCGGGGACCCCGGACGGCGGTTCGTGCTGGAGCACGCCCGTGTACTGCTGGGCCAGCCGGCGACCGGAGGGCAGCGCGGCATGGTCTCCGACCTGGCGCTCCAGGCCAGGGAGATGGTGAGGATCCGCTCCCAGGTCGAGGAGGTGCTGGCGCGGCACACCCACCACGAGGTGGCGACCCTGCGGGCCGACATGGACCGCGACAAGGTGTTCACCGCGCAGGAGGCGGTGGGCTACGGGCTGGCCGATGAGGTGCTCAGCCGGCGCCTCGTGCAGGTCTGAGGCGCCGGCCGGCAGACATGCTCAGGCGACCAGGCACAGTCCGTCGTGCGACGACGGGGACCCCGCCGCGCGGCGGCTGCCGCCTCCCGTGTACCGCGAGGTGACGCGGGTCAGTTCGCCCTGTGTCCTCGACAGCAGGTCGCCGAGGCTCAGTCCGAGGGCGTGGGCGGCGGCCGCGAGGACCTCCGAGGATGCCTCCTTGCGGCCGCGCTCGACCTCCGACAGATAGGGCATGGAGATCCGTGCCTCGTCGGCGACGTCCTTCAACGTGCGCTCCTGCGCGAGGCGTTCACGGCGCAGGACGTCACCGACCAGGTCGCGCCACAGCGGCTCCTTCACGGCGGGGGCCGGGGGGCTCGCGCCGTGCGGGCGCAGCGGGATGACGCGGGCTTCGTTCGGCACGTGGTTGCTCACTTCTCCAGCCTAGGAGCGCCGGCCGTGAGGGGAAGGGATCGGCGTTCCGCCCTGGGTGGAATCAGCGGAACGCGAAGGCCGGGCGACGGCGTTGGGACCGGGAAGCTTCAGCTCCGGCGCTCGGGCCGCGCCACTGCCTCTTGCCCAGGGTCGGCTGTTCGGGTGAGCATGGGCGGGCCGGAATGCCGCGCTCCACCAATTTTCGCCGCACGGCATTCGGGGGCATGTGTTGCGCCTACCCGGGTACCCGCAACCCGGAAGGGCCTAGGCCGATATAGCCGTCACTTCGTGGGGAGAGGTAATGGAGACCGCCGTGATCCGGTCAAAGGCAGCAGTCGCCGGGGAGAACGCCGAGGCCGGAACGGGTGACGGAGCACTGCCGGTCGTGGACCCGCGGTCCGTCGCCCCGCGGGACGCCAGGGCGCTGTCCCGCCAGTTCTTCCAGCGTCTGACGGAACTCGAAGAGGGCACGCACGAGTACCAGTACGCGCGCAACACGCTGATCGAGATGAACATGTCGCTCGTGCGGTTCGCGGCCGGCCGGTTCCGGGGCCGCGGCGACGACATGGAGGACATCGTCCAGACCGGCATGATCGGCCTGATCAAGGCCATCGACCGGTTCGAGCTGTCGCGCGAGGTCGAGTTCACCTCCTTCGCGCTGCCGTACATCGTCGGTGAGATCAAGCGGTTCTTCCGGGACACGACGTGGGCGGTGCATGTGCCGCGGCGGCTGCAGGAGCTGCGCGTGGAACTGGCCAAGGCCCGCGAGGAACTCGCCAGCCGGCTGGACCGCGAGCCGACCGTCGCCGAGCTGGCCACGCTGATGAACATCTCCGAGAACGAGGTCGTCGAGGGGCAGATCGCCGCGAACGGGTACAACTCGTCGTCGCTGGACGCCGCGCTCACCGGCGACGGGCCGGAGGGCGGCGAGGCGGTCCTGGCCGACTTCATCGGCGTCGAGGAGGACGGGCTGCGGCTCGTCGAGGACTTCCACTCGCTCGCCCCGCTCATGGCGGAGCTCAGCGAGCGCGACCGGCAGATCATCCACATGCGGTTCGTGGAGGAGGCCACCCAGGCGGAGATCGGCGAGGAGCTCGGCTGCTCGCAGATGCACGTCTCGCGCCTGATCAAGCGGATCATCACCCGGCTGCGCGAGGGCATGCTGGGCGAACTCGGCTGCGCCTGACGCGGAAGGGCGGGCCGGCCGGGCACACGGCGACCAGCGGGTGCTGTCCCCCATGCGGGAGGGGGACGGCACCCGCGACTGTGTCGGCTTCCATGGCGCGCGAGCGCCCTCAAGGGACACCTCACTCTGAGGGACACCTCACCCGGACGGGTCAGCCCCCGGTCGCACCGGCGAGCGGCAGCACGGCGCGCACACGCTTGCCCACCGGCACCCGCTCCACGCTGACCTGATCCGCGAGCGCGTGGACGATCTCCAGGCCGTGCCGGCCGACACGCTCCGGGTTGCGCGGGAAGATGCGGGGCAGGGCGGAGCTGCTGTCGTAGACCGAAATGGTCACGGCGCTGTCCGTGCCCACGAGCTCCAGGATGTACGGCCCGTTGCTGTGCCGGTCCGCGTTGGTGACCAGCTCGCTGACCACGAGCTGCACCGCGCCGTCGGCCCGGTCGTCGATGCTCGCGCACCACTCGGTCCTGAGCTGGTCCAGGAAGAGCGCGGCGAAGGACCGCGCCTCGGCGATACATCCCTGCTCGCCTGTGTAGTGTGCCGCCCGCCTCAGCGGTTCCACGGGCACGTCGAAACCAGTCGGTATCACTGCCCCGTCCAGGTGGTCGATCATTCGTTTCTTTCTGGGAAGAAGCCGGACTGGCCGGACGCTCTGCACCAGTGCTCGTACCCCGAGCCGGGCTTCGCAGTCCTGACACGTTTTCGCCCGTCCGTGCCCGAGGGCATTGTCCCCCGCGCGCGGGGCACTCGGAGGTAATCGGGACCGGCCGAGGGCGGCCGGGCCGGATCGCCGGAGGTGTGCGGTGGCCTGGTGGACATGGCTGGTCGTGGTGGTCGCGGCGCTCGCCGCCGTCGCCGTGGTGACGCTCGCCGTGCAGGCCGGCCGGCGGTCGGGGACGGTCATCGCGGTCCGGCGCCGGCCCGGCGGGAAGGGCCTGCGATGAACCAGCTGATGGCGGCACGGAGCCTGACGACCCTGCCGGTGGTCACCCTGGGCGGCGACGCCGTCGCGCAGATCAAGGACACCGTCTTCGACGCCGCGGCCGGGCGCATCACCGGGTTCACGCTCAGCGGCCGGGGTCTGCTGTCGGGCCCGCTGAAGCAGAGTCTGCCCTGGCCGGCGGTGCACGCGCTGGGCCCGCACGCGGTCATGATCGTCGATGCCGGTGCCCTGGCGGACACGCCCGTCGTCGTGGCACGCCGTGAGGCCCAGCAGGGCCGGGTACTGCACGCCAAGGTGCTGACGGACGAGGGCGCCGAGGTCGGCACAGTGCTCGACGTGGTCGTCGAGGGCGGTACCAGCGGCCGGGTCGTGGGATTCCGGATCGCCGCGGTCAAGGCGCTGGTGAAGGGCTCCCGGCGGCGCCGGCACCGGGTGTACGTACCGCGCGGCGAGACGCTCGCGGTCTCCGGCCGCGCCCTGGTCATCCCGGCGGAGGCCACTCGCTATGTCGCCGACGACCTGCTGGCCTTCGCCGCCCGGGTGGGCGCCTTCCACCAGGGGCACGAGGGGCCGCCGTCATGATGCTGTTCTCGCAGGCGCGGGGCCTGCCGGTGCTGACCCTGACCGAGGCGGACGAGCTCGGCGTCGTGAGGTCGCTGACGGTCGACGCCGCGGCCGGTGTGGTCACCCATGTTCGGGTGCGGGGCCGGCACTCCCGCAAGGAGAGCGTGCTGGCCTGGGGTGCCCTGCACGCCCTGGGCCCGGACGCCGTGCTCGTCCGCTCCGCGACCGCCCCGGCCGAGGTGCCGCCGCACCACGAGCTGCCGGGCCTCAGGATCCTCACCGAGACGGGCGACTGGCTCGGCACGGTCCAGGACGTCGCGTTCGAACCGGACACCGGCCGCATCGAGGCGGTCGTCACCGCCCACGGCGATGTGCCGGCCCATCGGCTGCTCGGGCTCGGGGACTACGCCCTGGTGGTCCGCGCCGGGTGACTCAGGAGGCCGGGGGCTGGTCCGTCGTGCCGCCACCGGTGTCTTCGCCGGTGTCGTTCCCGGTCGGGGGCGGCGAGTCATCCGCCGGCGGCGAGTCGCCCGTCGACGGTTCCGAAGACGTCTCCGTGGGCGTCGGTTCGCTCGAGGTCGGCCGCGACGAGGGCGAGCCGGTCGGCGTGGTGACGGTCGCCGACGGGGTGGGCTTGTCCGGTGGAGCGGTCTTGCGGTCGTTCTTGCCCGTGTCGCCCTTGTCGCGCTTGAACCACTCGCCGTCGGGCTCGCACATGACGAAGACGTCGACCGGCTCCTGAGCGGGCCTGACCTCGACGACGTCCGACGCCTTGTACCCCGCCCACTTGTCTCCGGTCGGCTTCTTCTGCTGGGGGGCCGGCGGGCTCAGCGGGTTGCCGCACGCGCAGCGCACCCGGGGCACGCCACGGTCGTCGACGAGCACGGCCGTGCCGGCCTGGAGGACCGCCTGGTACTGCGTGGCGCGGCCGTTCTTGTAGCCGTGGTTGGTGACCCAGGTGTCCATACGCAGCTGAACGGGGGTGAGCGAGCGCAGGTAGGCGGGGACTTCGGACGGGTCGATGCGCTGGACCGAGGCGAACGCGCGCTGCTTGTCCGGGGCCTGCTTGAGGTACGTGATCTGCTTCTCCACGTCGCAGCTGGCGACGTTGCGGGTGCCGCCGTACAGGCCGGGCGTCCCGCCCCGTACGGCCCGGACGGCGTTCTGCGGCGCCGATCCTCCGGGCTTCGGCGTGACCGACGGGGCGGAACTCTCCTTGGCCGTCGAGTCGGTGAACGGGTCCGGGCCGGTGTCGGCCGCGGGCTGCAGCAACACATCGCTGTCGGAGGTGCTGGTACCGCCGTCGGACGCGCCGGTGCCGCCGTCGGGGCGGGTGAACACCACGGCCAGGACCACGGCGGCCACGACCGCGCCGGCGATCAGCGCGACACGGGGTGCGGAGCCCCACCACGGGCGGCGGGGCTCCGGCGGCTCACCACCCCCGCTCGGGGGTTCGGAGGGCGGGCCGCCGCCTCCCGAGGGCGGCTGGGAGGGACCCGAAAGCGGGCCCGAGGGAGGTCCTGTGGGGCGACCGGACGACGGCGGTTCGACGCTCACGAGTTCTTCTTCCCACGTGGGTTCTGTGCGGCCTTGGCACACCCGAGGCGATCAGTCCTGATATATACCGCTTCTTCCACTACGAGTTCATTGTGTGCCCCGATCCCGTCCGGCCCGCAAGCCGACGCGGACGGACCTCCCGACGGGCGCCCGGCGCGGGCGCTGCTTAGCGTGGCAGCGTGAGTTCGCGCACCTCCTCCGGCCAGGCACGTACCTCCGGCGCGCGGGCCGTCGCCCGCCACGGCTGGGTGCACGCCCTCGGCACGGTGCTCGGCGGGCTGCTCGCCATGATGGTGGTGGCCACGCTCGGCCTGTGGGCCGCCGGGGCCGCGGACCTTCCGGACGGCGCGTTCGCCCCGGTCGTCATGGCGACCGTGGTCACCGCCGTCGGGGGCACGGTGAAGCTCTCCGGAAGCGCCGGTGACTTCGCCGACACACAGGCGGGACTGACCGTGATCCCGCTGTCCGTCACGCTCACCGGGGCGCTGGTGATCGCCTGGGGCTTCCTGCGTCCGCTGCGCCATCGCGCGGTCGCCGGCGCCGCGGAGCTGGCCGGCTGGGCCGCCAGGATCGCGGTCCTGTGGCTGCTCGCGCTGATCGGCCTGGCGCTCGCCGCCCGCCACACGTTCGCCCTCTCCCTCGGCGACGAGGAGATGGGGGAACTCGGCGACCTGTTCGGCGCCTCGCCGAAGATCGGTTTCACCACCGACGTTCCGCTGTCCGTGTTCGTCGGCCTGGTCTGGCTGGCCGGTGTGCTGGTGCTGGCCCTGCTGGTGTCGCATGCCGCCCCGTTGCCTGCCGGGCTGCTGCGCTTCCAGGCGTCGGTGCGGCCGGCCGCGTACGCGATGGTCGCGCTGCTGCTCGCCTATGTCGTCATCGGCGTGGTCATCGCGCTGGTCGTCGCGGCGACGCGGGGCCACGCGACGGAGACGTTCGCCGTGATTCTGCTCGGCATGCCCAACCTGGTGTGGCTGGCGCTGACGATCGGCCTCGGCGCGACCTGGACCGGCCGCGTGGAGGGGCCGTTCGGGCTGCCCATGCCGCAGGTGCTCGACGAGGTGCTGCGCACTCCGGACATCTCGGAGCTGAACCTGCGGACGCTCTCCGAGCACGACGGCCGGGTGTGGTGGCTGCTGGTCGTCGACGTGGTGCTGCTGCTGGCCGCGGCGTTCGTGATGGCGGCGCGGTCACCGGCCCGGGTCCGGGCCTGGCAGCACGCCGTGCACATGGCGGTCGCCCTCATGCTCACGGTGTTCATGATCTGCCTCGTCGGACGCATCTCCGCGCACTACGGCCTGTCCGTGCTCGGCATCGGCGACCTGGGCGGGGGCCTCGGGGGCGAACTCTTCCTCAGACCCCGGCTGTGGGGTGCCGTCGGGCTGGCCATCCCCTGGGGGCTGGTGACCGGATTCGCCGGGGCGCTGCTGGCACGGCACGTACGGCGCCGGGGTCAGGTCCGCTCCGACAGCGAGAGCTGACGCCGGGGCTCTACGTCCGCTGTGTGAAGACCGGCTCGGCCCAGCGCGGCGGCGGCTTCGGCCCTTCCTCCCCCGGCCCTCGGCCCGTCCGGGTGGGGGTGTGGCCGACGGCGGGCCCGCCGCCGGCCGTCGCGGCACGCAGAGCGGCGACGAAGGCGAGGCAGGACGGGTACCGGTCGTCGGGGC
Organism: Streptomyces purpurascens; assembly: GCF_045040895.1. NCBI lineage: Bacteria > Bacillati > Actinomycetota > Actinomycetes > Kitasatosporales > Streptomycetaceae > Streptomyces > Streptomyces purpurascens. Next base: position 350,538 of record NZ_CP108341.1, read on the forward strand.
TCTTGGCGAGGGCCTTGGCGAGGACGGGGTCGAGCTGCGGGGCGAGGTCCGGCCGGGCCTCGGTCAGCGGCGGCGCTTCGTCGTACTGGTGGGCCCACAGCAGGGCCATGTCGTCGTCCCGGCGGAAGGGCGGATGGCCGGCGAGGATCTCGTAGACGACACAGGCGAAGCCGTACACGTCGCAGCGGGCGTCGACCGGGCGGCCCGAGATCTGCTCGGGGGCGACGTAGTCGAGCGTGCCGACGAACTGGCCGACCGTGGTGAAGCCGGTGAGCGACAGCGACTTCTTCGTCAGTCCGAAATCGGTGAGGTAGGCGTGCTCGGGGTGGTCGCTGTCGGTGCCGCGGGCCACCAGGATGTTGCCGGGCTTCACGTCCCGGTGCACCAGTCCGTGGTCATGGGCCGCGTCGAGCGCGGAGGCGACCTGGGCGGCTATCCGCAAGGTCGTGGCGGGCGTCAGCGGGCCCTCCCGGTCGAGGAGATGACGCAGGTCGCTGCCGACGACGTACCGCATGGCGATGTACAGCACGCCGTCCGTCTCACCGGCCTCGAAGACCGGCACGATGTGCGGGTGGTCGATCGCGGCGGCCGCGCGGGACTCGTGGGTGAAGCGGCGCCGGAAGGTGTCGTTGCGGGCGAGTTCCGGGGCGAGCAGCTTCAGGGCGACGGTGCGTTCCAGACGCAGGTCGCGGGCCCGGTACACGACGGCCATGCCGCCGCGCCCGATCTCCTTCTCGATCCGGTACCCGGCGATCTGCTGCCCCAGCAGCTCGGAGGGCCGCCCGGAGAACAGGCTCGTCTCGCGGGTCAACGGGTGTCACCCTCGGGCGACACGACCCGGGTGGGCTCAGACCCCACGATGCGCGTGGGCGGGGCCTCGGCGGGACCGTCCGGCTCCTCGGCCTCCTCTTCCACCTCTTCGGGAGACACGACACGCGTGGGCGGGGCGTCCGCGGGGCGGGCGGATTCCTGGCCTTCCTCGGCCCCCTCGGGGGACACGAGGCGAGTGGGCTCGGGGGCATCAGGCGACACCACCCGTGTCGGCTCGGGAGCCGCAGGCGGCACCGCACGCGCCGGTTCAGGCGCCTCGGGCGACACCACCCGCGTCGGCTCAGGCGCCTCGGGCGACACCGCACGCGTCGGCTCAGGCGCCGCAGGCGGCACCGCACGCGCCGGCTCAGGCGCCTCGGGCGACACCACCCGCGTCGGCTCGGGAGCCGCAGGCGGCACGCCCGGCGTGGGCGGCGCCCCGGCCGGATCCGCGGCCTCCTCGGCCCGAGGCCTCTCCTCAACCCAGGGCGGCTCCTCGACCGCCTCCGGGGGCACCACCCGCGTCGGTGTGGGCGCCGGCGCCGGGGTCTCGGACGGCCGGGACTCCGGCTGGGAACTCGGTGTCTCGTCCGTCGCGTACGTGGTCGCCCGAGTGCCCTCCGCGTACACCCAGTGCCCGTGCGCGGCGTCGTAGAGCCACACCGACTCGCCGTCGACGACGACGCCGATCCGCAGCCCGTGGGTGCGGGAGTGGAAGGCCTCCCGGTCGAGGCCGCCCGCGAGGTCCTCGACCGCGGACCGGTAGCGCGCCAGGGCCTCCTGCGTGCGGGTCAGCAGGGGACGTGAATCGGCGGTCCGGGTGAGCGGCCCGTCCGCTGCGGGCGGATCCTGCGGTACGGCGACCAGGCGGCGGCCGTCGACCCAGGCCGACCAGCCGTTGAAGCACAGCACATGTCCCCAGTCGCCCTGCTGCTCGACGAGCTGCACCGGCAGCAGGGGGTCGAGGTCCACGGTGGGCCGGGCCGGGTCGGGGGCCTCCCAGGCGGGCATCCCGTGCTGCGGGACGACGTGCGTGGGCCGGAAACCGGGAGTCGTCATGGGGGCTCCCTATTTCCGCATCACGGCCGGTTCGTGCCGGCGCAGCAGCCGGGACACGAGGAAGCCGAAGAGCGCCGACAGCACGACCAGCATCCCGACGTCGAGCAGCCACGTGCCCGCCGAGTGCTCGAAGAGCGCGTCCCTGGTCAGCTCATTGGGCACGATCCGGGCCAGCCCGACCGTGCCGGCCATCGCGGCCAGCGCCCAGCGCGCCGGCACCAGCCAGCCGAGTTGCTCGAGCCCGGGCACACCGCCCAGTTTCAGCAGGGCACCGCAGAAGACGACCTGGACGATGGCGACGAGCACGAGCAGCGGCATCGTCACCTCTTCCTTGCGCACCAGCGCCGAGATGAGCAGCCCGAGCATCATCGCCGTGAACGCCAGGAGCGCGACGGCGACCGTGATCTCCACCAGGGGCGGCATCAGCACGCCTTCGTCGCCGGGAGCGCGGAGGTCCACGCCGAGCAGGGCGACCAGCGTCAGCACCACCGCCTGCAGCACGGTGATGGCACCCAGGACGACGACCTTGGACATCAGGTACGCCGATCTGGACAGGCCCACCGCCCGTTCCCGCTGGTAGATCACGCGTTCCTTGACGAGCTCGCGCACGGCGTTGGCGGCGCCGGTGAGCACGGCGCCGACGCACAGGATGAGCAGGGTGTTCATCGCCGTGTCGAGGGTCAGCTTGCCGCCCGACAGGGCCCTCGCCATCACGCCCATCACGAACGGCAGGGCGATCATGATGATCAGGAACGTGCGGTCGGCGCTGAGCGCGGAGGCGTAGCGGCGCACCAGCGTGTTCAGCTGGGCGGCCCGGCTGCGCGGCCGGGGCGGCGCGGCGATCACGACGGGCTCGGACCGGGGCTGCCGGGGCTGGGCGGTGGCGTCGGCGATGTAGCGGTCCCGGAAGGGCGAGGCGCGGTAGTCCCCCGCCCAGTCCCGGTCCTTGTCCCGCTCGAAGGCCTCGAAGGCTTCGGGCCACTGCTCGAAGCCGAAGTACGCCAGGGCGTCCTCGGGTGGCCCGTAGTAGGCGGTCTTCCCGCCGGGCGCGAGCACGAGGAGCCGGTCGCACACGTCCAGGCTGAGCACGCTGTGGGTGACGACGATGACGGTTCGGCCGTCGTCGGCGAGGCCGCGCAGCATGTGCATCACCGAGCGGTCCATGCCGGGGTCGAGGCCGGAGGTCGGCTCGTCGAGGAACAGCAGCGACGGCTTGGTCAGCAGTTCCAGGGCCACGCTGACGCGCTTGCGCTGGCCGCCCGACAGGCTGTGCACGTGCTGGTCCGCGCGCTGTTCCAGGCCCAGTTCGCGGATCACCTCGTCGACCCGGGCGCGCCGCTCGGCCTTGGCCGTGTCCTGCGGGAAGCGCAGCTCGGCGGCGTAGGAGAGGGCTTTGCGGACGGTCAGCTGGGCGTGCAGGATGTCGTCCTGCGGGACGAGGCCGATGCGCTGGCGCAGCTCGGCGTAGTCGCGGTAGAGGTCACGGCCGTCGTAGAGGACGGTGCCGTGGTCGGCGGGCCGCTGGCCGGTGAGAGCGTTGAGGAGCGTGGACTTCCCGGCGCCGCTCGGGCCGACGACGGCGAGCAGGCACTTCTCCCCCACCGGGAACGACACGTGGTCGAGCAGCGTCTTGCGGCCGCGGTCGACGGTGACCGCGAGGTCCTGCACGTCGAGGGAGATCTCGCCGGTGTCGACGTACTCCTGGAGTTCGTCGCCGACGAGGCAGAACACCGAGTGGCCGATGCCGACGATGTCGCCCTGGCCGACGGGGGCGCTGGTGACGGGGCTGCCGTTGAGGTAGGTGCCGTTGTGGCTGCCCAGATCGGTGATCTGGTAGGTGCCGTCGGGCAGGGCGCGCAGCTCGGCGTGCCGGCGGGAGACCACCAGGTCGTCGATGACCAGGTCGTTGTCGGTGGCGCGGCCGATGCGGATGGTGCGGGCGGGCAGCGGCCGTACGGTGGTGGGCTGCCGGTAGGTGCCGGTCGCCGCCGGCATGGACACGGCGGAGGGGCGTTCCGGGGCCGGTGCGGGGCGGCCCAGCAGGACCACGCGCGGTCCGTCGGCCGGGTTGCCGAAGCGGATGACGGTGCCGGGACCGACGTCCCACTCCTGGATGCGGCGGCCCTCGGCGTAGGTGCCGTTGGTGCTGTTCTCGTCCTCGATGGTCCAGTGGCCGTCGGTGGGCCGCAGCACGGCGTGGTGCCAGGAGACCCGGTCGTCGTCGATGACGATGTCGCTCAACGGGTCGCGCCCTACGTGGTAGTCGCGACCCGGAATCATCACGGTGGAGTCCGTCTCGGTCTCCAGGACGAGTTCTGGTGCTACCGAAGACTGCGCCATGACCAAGATTCTACCGATTTGCCTGCTATATGCCTCTGCGAGCAGGTCAGGCCACGGGGATTCCCAGGCCGGGGGCCGTCCGCTGCATCCGCAGGGCGTCCACGGACTCGGCGAGCAGTTCGTACTCGGTGGTGTCGTCACTGGTGGCGATGCGCACCAGCCGTCCGGCCGCCAACTCCTCGGCGACCCGCTCCTGGTGACCGGGGTCGGCACACCAGGCGCGCAGTTGCGTGGGCACGTCGGGCACGGTGTCGGCGACCGGCACGAGCGCGCCCGGCGGTAAGTGCTCGGCGTCGGGCTGGGGGTCGAGGCGCTGGGCGATCCAGGAGGCGCGGTCGCGCAGCCACCACAGGGCGAGGGCGAGGGTGGGCGCCCGGTAGGTCCCCAGGGGCACTCCGATGCGGCGGCCGTCGCAGACTCCGTACGCAGTGACGTGACACAGGAACTCGTCGTGCACGTGACCTCCCCCGTTGCCCTGCCCGCCTGCCGGACTCGACTCTCCGCGGCTCGCGTGCTGTGCGTGAGGGCGCCGTCGCTCGATGTGAAAACGCTCTCGCAGGTCAGTATGTTCACTGCTGAAACACTGTCACCACGACTTTCCGGCCACTCTCCTGGCATATTCACACCCCGGGTTGGCCGAAACCCGGCGAGCGGCCTCCGGGCGCATGCCCCTGGGGGTATCGGGCGATCTCGCCGGGCGCGCGCAGGGTGGTCCGTATGGGGTCGCCATGAGCGGTGTTCCGGCACCTGACCAGCGGATACGGCCTATCGGGCCCCGGCCGAGGCGTGCGGGCGGCGATGAGTTTTCCCGCGTCCGGGGGTCTGATGGGTGAGAGGCCGCCGAGCACCGGAGGACATCATGGCCACGACCGGAGATCTGGACGCGGAGTTCACCGCGGTCCTGCGCAGAAGCCCCGCCGAGGGCGGCTGGACCTACCTGGTCTGGCCCCGGTCCGTCGAGTTCTTCGGCACCCGCGGCCTGGTGAAGGTCCGCGGGACGATCGACGGGCACCCGTTCCGCAGCTCGTTCATGGCACTGGGCGACGGCACGCACAAGCTGCCCGTGAAGGCCGAGATCCGCAAGGCCATCGGCAAGGAGGAGGGCGACACGGTGTCCGTGCGCCTGGAGGAGCGGATCGGCTCCTAGACGACTCGGCCGGGGGCGGCCGTCCGCCCCCGGCCGAGGAGACCGCTACTGCTTGACGATCGCGTCGATCCGGGCCAGCTCGTCCGCGTCGAAGTCCAGGTTGCGGATGGCGCCGACGCTGTCCTCGAGCTGCTGCGCGCTGCTCGCGCCGACCAGCGCGGAGGTGACCCGGCCGCCGCGCAGCACCCAGGCCAGCGCCAGCTGGGCCAGGGTCTGGCCGCGCGACTTCGCGATGTCGTTCAGGTCGCGCAGCCGGCCCACCAGTTCCTCGGTGAGCGCGTCCGAGTTCAGGAAGGGGCTGTCGCTCGCGGCCCGGGAACCCTCGGGGATGCCGTCGAGGTAGCGGGCGGAGAGCACGCCCTGCTCCAGCGGCGAGAAGACGATGGAGCCGACCTGGAGCTCGTCGAGGGCGTCGAGCAGGCCCTCCTCCTCGGGTCGGCGGTCCAGCATCGAGTAGCGCGGCTGGTGGATGAGGAGCGGGGTGCCCAGCTCGCCCAGGATGCGGGCGGCCTCGCGAGTCTGCTCGGCGGAGTAGTTGGAGACACCGACGTACAGCGCCTTGCCCTGCTGCACCGCCGAGTGCAGGGCGCCCATCGTCTCCTCCAGCGGAGTGTCCGGGTCGGGGCGGTGCGAGTAGAAGATGTCGACGTAGTCCAGGCCCATCCGCTTCAGGCTCTGGTCCAGCGAGGACAGCACGTACTTGCGCGAGCCCCACTCGCCGTACGGGCCGGGCCACATCAGGTAGCCGGCCTTGGTGGAGATCACCAGCTCGTCGCGGTACGCCGCGAAGTCCGACTTCAGGAACTCACCGAGCGCGGATTCGGCGGCGCCGGGCGGCGGGCCGTAGTTGTTGGCGAGGTCGAAGTGGGTGACGCCGAGGTCGAAGGCGCGGCGCAGGATGGCGCGCTGGGTCTCGACGGGCCGGTCCGGGCCGAAGTTGTGCCACAGGCCGAGCGAGAGCGCGGGGAGCTTCAGGCCGCTGCGTCCGGTGCGCCGGTAGGGCATGTCCGCGTAGCGGTCGGGGTGTGCGGTGTACAACGCGACTCCAGAGGGGTTGGCACGGTCGGGAAGAAACCGGTGTCCACTCTGGCGTGACCTGCTCCCATGCGTCCAACAGAAGAATCCGATGGAATTCAGCGGTTACGCTTCTCAGTCATGGAACTGCGCCACTTGCAGCACTTCGTCGCGGTCGCCGAGGACCAGCACTTCACCCGGGCGGCGGAACGCCTCCTGGTCTCCCAGTCGGGCCTGTCGGCCTCGATCCGGGCGCTGGAGCGGGAGCTGCAGACGCCGCTCTTCGTACGGACGACCCGCCGGGTGACGCTGACCCCGGCCGGGCGGGCGCTGCTCGGCGAGGCGGAGCGGATCCTGGCGCAGGTGCGCACGGCCCACGAGGCGGTGGCGGCGGTGCAGGGCGTGCTGCGCGGCATGCTCGCGCTCGGCAGCGAGCAGTGCGTCGCCGGGGTGAATGTGGCGGGGCTGCTGGCCACGTTCCGGAGGCAGCACCCGGATGTCGAGATCTGCCTGCGGCAGGCGGGCTCGGGGGCACTGGCGGAGGAGGTCGCGGCCGGGCGGCTCGACCTTGCCTTCGTGGTGCGGACCCAGGAGGACACCGACCAGCTGAGGTCCGTGCCGCTGACCAGTGAACCGATGACGGTCCTGTGCCATCCCAGCCACCGGCTCGCCGCCGCCGGTGCGTCCGTCACGCCGGCGGATCTGGGGGGCGAGGTGTTCGTCGACTTCCACCCGGACTGGGGGCCGCGCCGCACCACCGACGCCGCGTTCGCCGCGGCGGGCGTGCGGCGGACCGTCGCCCTGGAGGTGAACGACGTGCACAGCCTCCTCGACCTGGTGGACGAGGGCCTGGGCATCGCCGTCGTGCCTCGGCACTTCCGGCACAAGCGCGCGTCGCTGACCGCCCTGCCGGTGGAGGGCACCGGCGGGACCCCGTACGAGACCGTCGCCCTGCTGCCGCCCGCGCAGGCGACCAGTCCGGCCGCGCGGGCGCTGATGACCCTGCTGGAAACAGGGGGTCTGGCAACACCCCAGGACGGTGTCTGCCCCTCCTGACCCGGGCCGTCTCACGCCGCAGACTCGTGACCGCACCCCACGACAACTGCGGTCAGGAGTACGGAAAATGACGAACCACACGCGACGGAACGTACTGCGCGGCGCGGCCGCGATCACGGCGGCGGGCGGACTCGTCGGCACGGGGGCGGGAGCGCGGCCCGCCGTTGCGGCGCCGGCCCCGGCAAAGCGGCACTTCCCCTTTCTCGAGGGCGCGTTCAAGCCCGTCACCGAGGAACTGACGGCCTTCGACCTGCCGGTCACCGGCCGCGTCCCGCGCGAGCTGAACGGGCGCTACCTGCGCAACGGCCCCAACGTCCTGGGCCTGGAGGACCCGCGTGCCCATCACTGGATGCTCGGCGACGGCATGGTGCACGGCGTCCGGCTGCGCGACGGCCGCGCCGAGTGGTACCGCAACAGGTGGGTGCGCTCGTCCCAGGTGGCGAAGAAGCTCGGCGAGCCCTATCCGGGCCCGGTGCCGCCGGACGACTTCCCCTGCAACACCCATGTGATCCCCTACCGGGGACGGATCCTCGCGCTCCAGGAGAGCGGACCCCTGCCGTACGAACTCGACGACGAGCTCAACACCATCGGCACGTACGACTTCCGGGGCACCCTGAAGGGGCCGTTGACGGCACACACCAAGCTCGATGTGCACGCCGGTGAGCTGCACGCGATCGCCTACTACCCGGCCTGGGACCATGTGCGCCACCTCGTCGTCGACCCGACGGGCCGGGTCGCGCGCACCACGAAGATCCCGGTGGCGGACGCGCCGATGATCCACGACTTCGCGCTCACCGAGAACCACGTGGTCATCCTCGACATGCCGGTCACCTTCGACCCGGCGGGCGCCGAGCGCGGCGACATCGTGCCGTACGTCTGGAACAGGAAACACCCGGCGCGGGTCGGCGTCCTGCCGCGAGCAGGTGGTGCGGTGCGCTGGTTCGAGGTGGACCCGGTGTACTACTCGCACACCCTCAACGCCTATGAGGAGGGCCCGGACATCGTCATCGACATGACGAACTTCGACGCGCCCTTCCTCGTGGCCGGCCGTGGGTCGGGCGGGCCGTACGGAGCGGGGACCGCCCGGCTCGACCGCTGGACGATCGACCTGCGCCGCGGCCGGGTGCGCACGAAAACGCTCGACGACCGTCCCCAGGAGTTCCCGCGTGTGAACGAGGCGCTGGTGTCCCGCCGGCACCGCTACGGCTACACGGCGGCGTCCGCGGAGATGACACTGGCGTACCTGACCGCCGACGGCAACCCGCCCGACCGGGCCTTCGGCAACGCCCTGTTCAAGCACGATCTGCTGCGCGGCACGACGCAGGTGCACCGGCTGCCACGGGGCTCCGCGGCGAGCGAGGCCGTGTTCGTACCGTGCGACCCGGCCGACCCGGGCGCGGCCGAGGACGACGGCTACGCGATCGCGTACGTGCACGACCCCGACCGCGGCGCGTCGGACCTGGTGATCCTCTCGGCCCAGGACTTCACCGGCGAACCGGTCGCCCGGATCCAGCTGCCGGGGCGGGTGCCCCTGGGCTTCCACGGGAGCTGGGTCCCCGACGCGTGAGGTGACGCGATGGGCGATGGTGGACGTATGCATGCAAAGGACGTCCTCATCGAGGCTCACAGCCGCATCAGGGAAGAAGTCCACGCCACCGTCGAGGGGCTCGGGCCCGACGAGCTGGCCGCCCGCCCCTCCCCCGACGCCAACTCCGTCGCCTGGCTGGTCTGGCACCTCACCCGGGTCCAGGACGACCACTTCGCCGACGCCTTCGGCCTCGAGCAGGTGTGGCTGTCCCAGGACTGGGAGAAGCGCTTCGGGCTGGGCCTGTCCCGCCACGACACGGGCTACGGCCACAGTCCCGCCAAGGTCGCCAAGGTCCGGGTCGACTCGGGCGAGATGCTGACCGGCTACTACGACGCCGTGCACGACCAGAGCCTTACCGCCCTGCGCGGCCTGGCCGCCAAGGACCTGGAGCGGGTCGTCGACGAGCGCTGGGATCCGCCGGTCACCCTGGGGGTCCGGCTGGTCAGCGTCCTGTCTGATGATCTCCAGCACATCGGACAGGCCGCCTACCTGCGGGGACTGCTTCAGAGCGCGGCTTCGTAGCCGGGCAGCACGACGTCCCGGATGAGCGCGTTCCGCTCGTCGAAGGGGAGGAACGCGCTCTTCAGGGCGTTCACCGTGACCGTGCGCAGGTCCTCCACGCTCCAGCCCGCCTGCTCGACCAGCAGGGACATCTCGCGGGTCATCGTCGTGCCCGACACCAGCCGGTTGTCCGTGTTGAGGGTGACGCGGAAGCCGAGGTCCTTCAGCGCGGTGATCGGGTGCTCGGCGATGGAGGTCGCGGCGCCGGTCTGGAGGTTGGAGGTCGGGCACATCTCCAGGGCGATGCGCCGGTCGCGCACCCAGCCGGCGAGACGGCCGAGCTTGCCCGCCGCGAGGTCGGGGATGTCGTCGGTGATGCGCACGCCGTGCCCGATGCGCTGGGCGCCGCACACCTGGAGGGCCTGGTGGATGCTGGGCAGGCCGTGCGCCTCCCCGGCGTGGATGGTGAACGGCACGTTCTCGCGGCGCAGGTGCTCGAAGGCCGCGAGGTGGTCGGCGGGCGGGAACCCGTCCTCGGCACCGGCGATGTCGAAGCCGACGACACCGGCGTCCCGGAACGCCACGGCCAGGTCGGCGGCCTCCCGCACCCGGTCGAACATCCGCATCCCGCACAGCAGGGTGCCCACCCGCACCGGTGTGCCCGCGGCAGCCGCCTTCGCCATGCCCGCCGCGAGGCCCTCCTGGACCGTCTCCACGACCTCGGGCAGGGTCAGCCCGCCGTTCAGCATCAGCTCGGGGGCGTAGCGCACCTCGCCGTAGACGACACCGTCGGCGGCGAGGTCGAGGACGTACTCCTCGGCGGTGCGCAGCAGGCCCTCGCGGGTCTGCATGACGGCGAGGGTGTGCTCGAAGGTGGCGATGTAGCGCACCAGGTCGCCGGAGTTGGCTGCCTCGTAGTACCAGGCGGCGAGCTCGCCGGGGTCGGTGGTGGGCAGGGTGTGGCCGACCGCGTCCGCGAGCTCCACCACGGTGGCGGGGCGCAGGCCGCCGTCGAGGTGGTCGTGCAGCACGGCCTTCGGAAGCCGGCGGATCAGTTCGGCGTCTACGCGCGTAGCAGTCATGGCGGGTCTTTCCTTGAGCGGGTGGTTCGAAGCGAGGGGGGAAGGTCAGCCGGCGGGCTGGAGGAGATCCCAGCGGTTGCCGTACAGGTCTCGGAAGACGGCGACGACGCCGTACGGCTCGTGCCGCGGCTCCTCCAGGAAGGTGACGCCCGCGGCGGTCATCCGGGCGTGGTCGCGGGCGAAGTCGTCGGTGTGCAGGAAGAACCCGACCCGCCCGCCGGTCTGGTCCCCGACCCGGGCGGCCTGGGTCTCCCCCTTGGCGCGGGCGAGCAGCAGGCCACTGCCGGCTCCCGGGGCGCCGGGTTCGACGACGACCCAGCGGGATCCGTCGGGCCGGGGCGCGTCCTCGGCCAACCGGAATCCGAGGGCCTCGGTGTAGAAGCGGATCGCCTCGTCGTAGTCGTCGACGACGAGGGCGACCAGGGCGATACGTCTCATCGGGACCTCTCGGAGCGTGCGGTTGACGGGAGAGGTTATACGTAAAACGCACAGGACGCCAACTGTGTCCCGCATCTCTGTAACTACTAGTATGTACACTCGCGATCCACGACATCAGGGAGGCCCCATGCCCTTGGTCCGCATCGACACGCTCCGCGCCGGCCCCGAGCGCCTCGCCGCGATCGGCCGTGCCGTCCACGACGCCCTGAGGGAGGCGCTCGGCATTCCGCCCGACGACCGGTTCCAGATCCTGAGGGACCACGACGGCACGAGCGGCACGCTGCGATACGACGACTACCTCGGCGTGCACCGCGACGACGGCATCGTCTATGTCGCGATCACACTCCGCTCCGGTCGCACGCCCGCGCAGAAACAGGCGCTGTACCGGAGAATCGCCGAGCTCATCCAGGCGTACGCGAACACCGACCCGCGGAACGTCTTCGTCACCCTGACCGAGAACGAGTCGGCCGACTGGTCGCTGGGCGAGGGGCTGGCGCAGTACCTCGACGCCCCCAGGGCCTAGGGCCCCAGCCCGAGGCGGGATACCCGCCCCACCCGCTAGCGTCCCGTCCATGAAGATCGCCGAGCCACCTCGCACCCCCGAGCAGCGCAAGGCGGACCTGCTGGTCCGTCTGGAGCGGGAAATCGACATCTGGGTCGCCACGGCCGACGCCGAGGGGATGCCGTGTCTGGTTCCGCTGTGGTTCGTGTGGCACGACGAGGCCGTGTGGCTGTGCACCCGGCTGACCAACCCCACCGGCCGCAATCTGCGGGACGGCAGTCAGGCCCGGCTGGCCTTCGGGGACACCCGGGACGTCGTGCTCGTCGACGGCGACGTGGAGACCTTCACGTGCGCCGAGGTGCCGCCCGCCGCGGCCGAGGCGTTCCGTGCGAAGACCGGCTGGGATCCCCGCGAGGACCACGCGTCGTACGCGTTCTTCCAGGTGCGGCCGCGTGCGATGCAGGCGTGGTGCGAGGCGCACGAGTTGCCCCGCAGGCATCTCATGCGGGGCGGGAGCTGGGCGGTCTAGCCGCTCGCCCCAGCCCTCTGCCGCGGTGCGCCCAGCCGGTCCAGTTCCTCGTCGGTGAGGCGGATCGCACCCGCCGCCACGTTCTCCGCGAGGTGGTCGGGATTGCCGGTGCCGGGGATGGCGAGGACGTGCGGGCCCTGGTGCAGCGTCCAGGCGAGGCGGATCTGCGCGGGGCTCGCACCATGGGCGCGGGCCACGGCTCGCACCCCCTCGTCGTGGGCGGTGGTGGCACCGTGCTCCCCGCTCTCGCCGGCGACGGCGTAGAACGGCACGAAGGCGATGCCCTGTGCGCCGCAGATCCGCAGCAGTTCGTCGGCCGCGGGGTCGGGACGGTCGAGGGCGTACCGGTTCTGCACGCAGACCACGGGCGCGATGGCCTGCGCCTCGGCGAGGTGGCGGGGCTCGATGTCGGAGACCCCCAGGTGCCGGATCAGGCCCGCGTCCCGGAGCTGCGCGAGGACCCCGAAGTGCTCGGCGATCGAGTCGTACTTCGGCATCCGGCGCAGGTTGACGACGTCCAGGTGGTCGCGGCCGAGCTGGCGCAGATTCTCCTCGACGTGGCCGCGCAGATCCTCGGGGCGGGCCGAGGTGCCCCACTCCCCGTCGTAGGCCCGGTACGGGCCCACCTTGGTGACGATGACCAGGTCGTCGGGGTAGGGCCCCAGCGCGGTGTTGATGAGCTCGTTCGCGGAACGCAGCGACGAGAAGTAGAAGGCGGCCGTGTCGATGTGGTTCACGCCGAGGTCGATCGCCTTGCGCAGAACGGCGATCGACCGGTCGCGGTCGCTCGGTGTGCCGTGGTGGAAGGCGGCGCTGCCCGTCAGGCGCATGGCGCCGTAGCCGAGGCGGTGGACGGGCAGGTCGCCGAGTTTCCAGGTGCCCGCGGCGTCCGCGGTGATCGTCTGTGAGCTCATCGGCGGAGTCTCACACACGCCGCGCGGGCCGGTGGAGCCGTTTTACGGATAGGTGTACGAGTTGAGCGTGGCGACGGCGGAGGCCGGGTTGCCGCGGTCGTAGTGGTCCACGGCCAGGAAGTTGGGCTTCTTGCGGGCGGCCGGCTGGCAGAACCGCCGGGCGCGGTCGGCGAGTTTGGTGTTGTCCGTCGTGGCGGTGGAGGTGATGCCGGCGTCGCGGAAGTGGTTCATGACGAACAGCGGGCGGAAACCGGGTTCGGTGCGGGTCAGCGGGATGTTCGTGCCGGCGTCGTACCAGCGGCTGTAGCAGGACCAGTCGGAGGACCCGATGCCCGAGCCCATGGACCAGTAGTTCTCGACGGTCCATTCGCGCTGGTACATGACGCCGAAGCTGTCCCGGGTCAGCCCCGCCGCCTGGTCGGCGGAGCGGCTGTGGTCGGTGAAGATCAGCAGCCGGTCGCCGGCGGCGGCCAGGTCCGCCATGGTCGGCCAGCCGTTCTGCCGTACGCCGGTGCGGTCGGGCCGGTACAGCACGTCCGACAGGCCGTTGACGCGGGCGAGTTCCGCCCGCAGGACGCCCGGGTCGACGTAGTCCTCCAGGAAGACGGTGACGAACTGGTCGGGGTGGGCCTTCAGGAAGTCCACCATGCGCTGGAGGTCGACCCACAGGGCGACCGGCCTGCTGACGAGGGTGCAGCTGTTGTGGCAGAGGATCGCGCCGTCGGGGGTCTGGTGGACGTCGAGCATGAATCCGCGGACGCCGTCGGCGAGTTGCCGCTCGATGCCGCGGGTCTGGTTGGGCACGAGGTTGACGAAGGGCGGGGCGAAGCCGCCGTCGACGCCGTTGGCGTACGCGTTGTGCGAGGTGAGGAACGTGACCTGGTCCAGAGTGCGCTGGTCCTGCGGCGGCATCGCGCCGGTGGCGGGGTCGACGGGGGTGAGGTACCAGGCGGCGAGGTCGCCCGCCGGGCCGACAACGAGCCGGGCGGGGTAGGTGGCGTCGGACGGCTTGGGGGCCACCGTGAGGTGGCGCGCGGTGCCCGGGGCCTTGAGCGTGTAGCGGTCGGTTCCCGCCGGGGCGATCTCCCAGGCCGCGTCGGCGCTCGTACAGGCGACGGTCGCGGCCTGGTCGCCGTTGCGGCCGAGACAGGTGCCCGGTGTGTCGGTGTTCTCGAGGAGGGAGGAGGACCCGTTCTCCTTCAGCCGCCACTGCTGGCGGTCCTCGTTGCCGCGGGGTCTGTGCTGCTCGACCGCTCCGCCGTTGTCGGCCGCGTTGAGCCCGGTCGTTGCGCTCTGGACGTAGTACGTGCCCGGGGCCGGAACGGCGGTGGCAGCGGCGGGCGGCGGGGCCACGACCGCGGCGGCCAGCGCGGCGGTCGTGGCGAGCAGGGCGTGGGGGGTGCGCAGACGCATGAGGGATGCCCTTCGTCGGACTGATCCAGATTGATCAGGTGCATGACATCCTGCATGACACCACGCCCTGGGGTCCGGCGTCAGCAGTAGAGGTTGCCCCCGGGTGACGTCCCGAGGATCTGCGTGAACCGCTGGTAGTTGCTGACGCGGCTCTGCACCTGCGCCGGGTTCTTGCCGTCGCACTCCAGGGAGCCGTTGATGCTGCGGATGGTCTGGCCGAAGCCTGCGCTGTTCACCATGGCGTTGTGCGGGGTCATGGTCCCGGGGCCGGTCTGGGTGTTCCAGTACCACAGGGCCGTCTTCCAGGCGACGGCCGCGTCGTTCTGCACCAGCCAGGGGTTGTTCAGCAGGTCGATGCCGAGCGCGTCGCCCGCGGCCTTGTAGTTGAAGTTCCAGCTCAGCTGGATCGGGCCGCGCCCGTAGTAGGCGGCCTGGCCGGCCGGACAGCCGTAGGGCCGGCTCCAGTCGCAGTAGTGCGGGTAGTTGGCGGTGTTCTGCTCGACCACGTGCACCAGGCCGCCGGTCTCGTGGCTGACGTTGGCGAGGAAGGCGGCGGCCTCCTGCTTCTTCACCGTGTCGCTGCCGGTGTTGGCGAAACCGGGGTAGGCGCTCAGGGCCGCGGTGAGCCCGCTGTACGTGTAGAAGGGATTCCGGTTCGGGAACATCTGGTTGAACTGCGCCTCGGTGACGACGAAGCGCGCGTTGGGCGTGCCGGGACCGCTGTCGCAGGCGTACGGCTCCCAGTACCAGGTGCTGATGACCGGGTCGTAGCCCGGGTTGGCGTGCTCGGCGATGTACGCCTTCCCGTCGGTGTAGCGGACGATGTCGCCGGCCGCGTACGACTTGCCCGCCACCCAGTTCGGGTAGCTGGAGCACGCGGCGGCGGAGGCGTTCGAGGCGGGCAGCAGCACCGGGGCGGTGCCCGCGAGGGCGAGGGTGACCAGGACGGCGGACAGACGGCGTCTCGACACGGGCTCAACTCCTTTGCGGAGCACGGCCGCACCCGGCAAGGCAGGGCGAAGCAGAGCCTTGGCGCACATGCCGGCCGGGCCGGTCACGGCGTGGGGGCGGCCGTGGTGGGGGGTTGTGGAGGCACACTCAACCGCGTTGGTCTGTACCAGTCAAGGGTGTAGACCAGTCATCCGCGTGCGGGGCTGTCGGGGGGCTCACACGTGGGCCGACTCCGCCAGCGTCGCCGCGAGTCGGTCCAGCAGGGACCGCAGCAGTTCGTCGTCGCCGTCGCCGAGCGTGGGCCGGCCGGCGCGGACCGCTCGGTCGACGCGCTGCCAGTACTCCCGGCCGCGCGGGGTGAGGTGGGCGAGGATGCGGCGGCGGTCGAACGGGTCGACCCGGCGGTGCACGAGGTTCTGGTCGACAAGCTGGTCGACCAGCTTGGTCAGCGTCGGAGGCGGCAGGAAGGCGGCCTCCGCGAGCGCCGTCATGTGGTGCCCCTCGCCGTCGGACAGCAGGGCCAGCACCCGCCACGCGTCGAGCGAGCAGCCCTCCTCCCCCAGCACGGCCTGCAACCGCCGCGCCGCGAGCCGCTCGGCCCGCGTCAGCAGCTGCACCAGGTCGTCGGGCCGACGCGGGGGTGGGGTGGCCATGCCGCTCCTAGCTCAGAGGTGCGTCCATCGTAAGAGACGCACTGGAGTTCGCCTGACGGAGCCGGAATCATGACGCCATGTTCCGGCACGACCTCCCCGCGCCCGAGTGGTTCACGGCCGACGACTCCGTGCTCGGCGTGGCTCTCGTGTTTCCCCTGCAGGGGCCGGCCGGGATCTTCGGGCCCACGTGCGAGCTGTGCGCGCGGCTGGCCGCCGAGGAGGTCAACCGGGACGGCGGCGTGCTCGGCAGGGAACTGCGGCTGGTGCCGGTCGACGGCTCGGGCCCGCCGCACGGGGTCGCCGGCCAGGTCGAGGCGTTGGTGGACCTGGGCGTCGTGCAGGGCGTCACGGGCTGGCACATCTCCTCGGTGCGGCAGGCGCTGGCGCCGAGGATCGCGCACCGCGTCCCGTACGTGTACACGGCGCTGTACGAGGGCGGGGAGGACAGGGCGGGCGTGTTCCTGACGAGCGAGACCCCGCGCGATCAGCTGCGGCCCGCGATGGACCTGCTGGCGCACGAGCGCGGGGTGCGGCGGTGGTTCGTCGTCGGGAACGACTATGTGTGGCCGCGGCGTACGGCACGGGCGGCCCGGGCGTACGCCCGCGCGGCCGGCGGGTGTGTCGCCGGTGAGGCCTATCTCCCGCTCGGCACCGACGACTTCGAGCCGGTGCTGCGCCGCGTCGAGCGCGCGGACGCCGACGGGGTGCTGATGCTGCTCGTCGGCAGCGACGCGGTGCGCTTCAACCGGGCGTTCACGGCGTACGGCCTGCACGCGCGCTGTCTGCGGCTGAGCACGCTGATGGACGAGAACATGCTGTTGGCGAGCGGCCCGGCGGCCACCGAGGATCTCTACAGCACGGCCGGTTTCTTCGCCTCGCTGGCCAACGGGGACACCCTCGACTTCCACGGGCGGTACGCGGCCCGCTACGGCGTCGAGGCTCCCGCCCTCGGCAGCCTGGGCGAATCCTGCTACGAGGGCGTGCTGTTGCTGGCCGCGCTGCTGAGAAGGGCCGGGACGCTGGACGTGTCGGCGATCGGCGCGGCGGCGGGCGCGGTGTCGTACGAGGGTCCGCGCGGGCTGCTGCACCTGCGGGACAGTCATGTGCGCCAGCGCATCTACCTGGCTCGTGCCGACGGTCTCGACTTCGACGTGCTCACGGAGCTGGAGCCGCGCGGCTCACGTCCCTGACCGGGTCGTCCGGTCAGCGCCGGGTGAGCGCTGTCCTGCGGCGGTCGAGGAACGCGCGTTCCGCCGGGTTCTCCGCGAGCGCGAGGGCCGCGTCGTACGCCGCTACGGCTTCGGTGTCGCGGCCCAGGCGGCGCAGCAGGTCGGCGCGGACGGCGTGCAGGACGTGGTAGCCGTCGAGGTCGAGTGTGGCCACGAGGTCCAGGGCAGGCCCGGGGCCCTCGGTCTCGGCGACGGCGACGGCCCGGTTCAGGGCCACGACGGGGCTCGGGGCGAGGGTCATGAGCTGGTCGTAGAGCTGCCGGATCTGGGCCCAGTCGGTGGCGTCTCCGGTCGGCGCGTCGCTGTGCACGGCCTGGACGGCGGCCTGGATCTGGTAGGGCCCCGGCCGGTCGCGGCGCAGGCAGCGGCGGACGAGTTCCTGTCCCTCGGTGATCAGGTCGCGGTCCCAGCGGGCCCGGTCCTGCTCGGGCAGCGGCACCAGTTCGCCCTGGTCGCTCTCGCGGGCGTCGCGGCGCGCCTCGACGAGAAGCATCAGCGCGAGCAGGCCGGTCGCCTCGGGCTCGTCCGGCATGAGTCCGGCCAGGAGGCGGCCGAGCCGTACGGCTTCGGCGCACAGGTCGGGCGAGCCCTCGTACCCCTGGTTGAAGATCAGGTACACGACGGCCAGGACCCCGCCGAGCCGGTCGGGCAGGTCGGCGTCGCGGGGCACCCGGTACGGGATCCCGGCGTCGCGGATCTTCGCCTTCGCCCGGACCAGCCGCTGAGCCATCGTCGGCTCCGGTACGAGGAAGGCGCGGGCGATCTGCGCGGTGGTGAGCCCGCCGAGCAGGCGCAGGGTCAGGGCGACGCGGGCCTGGAGGGAGAGCGCGGGGTGGCAGCAGGTGAAGATCAGGCGGAGCCGGTCGTCGCGCACGGGACCCTCCTCGGGCGGTGCGCCGGAGGCGTGCAGCAGGGCGGCCTCGGCGTGCCGGGCCGGTCTGGACGACTCGCGGCGCAGCCGGTCGACGGCCCGGTTCCGGGCCGTGGTGATGATCCACCCGGCCGGGCTGGGCGGAACGCCGGTCTCCGGCCAGCGCCGCACGGCCGTGGTGAAGGCGTCCTGGACCGCTTCCTCGGCGAGGTCGATGTCGCCGAGGAAGCGGACCAGGACGGCGACCGCGCGGCCGTACTCGGCGCGGAAGACCGCCTCGACGTCCACACCCGTCATTCGGCGCCGCCCATGAAGGGGCGCACCTCGATCGGCAGGGTGGTTGCCAGGGCCGCCTTGCGCCCCCACTCCAGGGCGGCGTCCAGGTCGGGCGCCCTGACGAGGCAGATGCCGCCGAGCACCTCCTTGCCCTCGGCGTACGGGCCGTCGGTGATCAGGACGTCGCCGTCGCGTGGGCGCAGCACGGTGGAGGACTCCGGGCCGTGCAGCCCTCCGGCGAAGACCCAGGCACCCGCCTCGCGCAGCTCCTGGTGGAAGGCGTCGAGGTTCTCGCCGATCTCTTCGAGGACCTCGGGGGCGGGCGGATCGCCGACCGGCTGCATCACGCTGAGCAGGTAGTACTTCATGACGGCCTCCATGGCGTCCTTGTGCCGGGCTCTCGGGGTATGCGGGTGTCGGGGTGTCCTTGCACCTCCTACACGAACGACACACCCCCGGATCGACACCCCGCGCCGCGCGACCGGGAGAATTTCTCCCATGACCACCACACCCCATCCCCTCGTCACCCGCACACAGCGACTGGCGCACGATCTCCTCGTCCCGCACGCCGAGCGCGTCGACCAGGAGGGTGTGCCGGCGAGCCATATCGAGGCCGTGAAGCGGGCCGGGCTGCTCGGGGTGGGCGCCCCCGAGGAGTACGGCGGGGCGGACGCGCCCGTCGAGGTGGCGCGAGAGACAGCGGAGATCCTGGCCGGGGCGTGCTGCTCCACATGGTTCGTGCAGACACAGCACCACACACCGGTGAAGCTGCTCGCCACATATGAATCGCCCGTCCGCGAGAAGCTCCTGCGTCCGCTGGCGACCGGCGAGGTGATGGCCGGTATCGCGTACGCCCATATCCGCGCCTTCCCCCGCGTCCCCGTGCGGGCGGTGCCCGAGCGGGGCGGCTGGCGCTTCGAGGGAACGGTGCCCTGGTTCACGGGCTGGGGCCTGAACGACGTGATGCTGCTGGCCGGTGTGACGGACACGGAAGAGGTGGTGTTCGGCTTCGCCGAGGCCCGCGAGCAGCCGGGGCTGTCCCCGTCGGCGCCGATGCGGCTCGCGGCCTTCACCGCCGCCCGTACGGTCTCCCTGGCACTGGACGGCCTGTGGGTGCCGGACGAGGCCGTCGTGCTGCGCGTGCCGCGGAAGGAGTTCGCCCTGGTCGACCTGCCCAGGGCCGCCAACGCCAGTCCGGCCGTCTTCGGGGTGGCGTACGCGGCGCTCGACCTGGTGGCGGACACCCCGGACGGCCAGGAGACGGCCCGCTCGCTGCGGGTCCGGCTCGACGAGGTCCGGCGGGAGGCCTATGCGCTGGCCGACCACCCGGCCCCGCACGAGTGCGTCCCGGAACGCCTGGCTGTGAAGACACGGGCTTACGACCTCATGCGTGCGGCCACGACCGCGGCGGTCGTGGCCGGGGGCGGCCGGTCCATGGCTCTGGACAGCCGGGCGCAGCGGCTGGCCCGCGAGGGGATGTTCCTGCTGGTGCAGGGCCAGACGGCCGAGTCACGCCGGACACACCTCGGGGCGCTGGCCTCCGGCTAGCCGAGCTGAGGCAGGAGCGGCTTGTCGGTCGGACTTCCGGTCGGGGAAGGGGCCTTGCCGCAGAACTCCGCTTCGATCACATCGACGTAGAGCGATCCGTCCTGGAGCCAGTCGCCGTTGATGTTGAACGTCATCTGGTGCTTGCCGTCCTGTGTGCCCACCATCGCGGACAGGGAGCCGTTGGTACGGCCGCTCTTGCCCACCACCTTCACCCCGCAGGACAGCTCCGCGAACTCCACTCCGAGTCCGTACCCGATGCCGCCCCCCGCCGGGACCTCGTCGAGCATCTCCTTCATCTGGGCCCGTGGCAACAACTCGCCCTTGATCAGGGATCGTTGGAACCGATTGAGGTCACCGCTGGTGGAGATGACGTCGCCGGCCGCGCCCAGCCAGGTCATGTTCTGTTCGGTGGCGTCGTGGATCTCGGCGTCCGGGGCCTCCTCATGGAGCCGGGAGTAGCCGACGGGGTGCGGCTTCGGCATCTTCGGCGACGTCCCGGGGAAGGACGTCCCGCGCAGCTTCAGCGGCCGGATGACGCGCCGGGTGATCTCCTGGGCGTAGGAGCGGCCCGTCGCCTTCTCGATGACCATCCCGGCGATGACGAAGTTGGTGTTGGAGTACACCGGCGCCCTCTCCGGGTCGGGCAGCGGCGGGTACTTCAGCGCGATCGCCACGAGTTCCTCGGGCGTGTGGGTGTCGTACCGGTGCTGCGGGAAGCCGGGGCCGGCGGCGCCGTGGATGAACGCGGGATCGTCGGTGTAGTTGGCGATGCCGCTGGTGTGGTTGAGGAGCCCGCGCAGGGTGATCCTGCTGCCGTCGTAGCCGTTGCCCCGCACCAGGCCGGGCAGCCACGACTCGACCGTGTCGTCCAGGTCGAGTCTCCCTTCGGCCTCCAACTGGAGCAGGACGGTCGCGACGAACGTCTTGGTGATGCTGGCGCCGCGGAAATGGTCGGCGGGGGAACGCTTGCGCCCGGTGCCGGTGTCCGCGTGGCCGGACACGGCGGACCAACTCTCCTTGTGGTCGCGAACCTTGGCCGCCACCCCGGGGAGTCCGCCCTTCTCGACCAGATCCCGCAGGGCGGTTCGGGTCGCCTCGTGGCCGTGCTGAGCCTGTGCCGCGTGGGCGGACGGGGCGAGTGCCGCCGTTCCGGCGGACAACGCCACGGCCAAGGCTAAGGAGACGGTGCGTGCGCTTCGCTGCTTCATACGTGTGTGCCTCCTGGTCACCAAGGGGCAGGGCTTGCCCCTTGGTGCGGAGGACGCCGAAGTCGGGCTCCAGGGTTGATCTTTGGAAGGCCGGAGGCGTCAGCCCGCCACGGCCAGCAGCGGGGTGCGGCCGAGCGCCGCGGAGAACTGGTCCACCACCTGGGTGAGTGCCTCGGCGGCGGCCGGCGCGACGGTCAGGGAGCCGTCGTCCTGCACGGTGAGGTCCTTGTCGAGGGTGAACCAGCCCTGCACTGTGTGGGCCGCCCCCATGGAGGTCAGCACCGGGCGCAGGGCGTAGTCGATGGCCAGGACATGGGCGATGCTGCCGCCCGTGGCGAGCGGCAGCACGGTCTTGCCGGTGAGGGCGTACTGCGGGAGCAGATCCAGCAGGGCCTTGAGCACACCGGAGTAGGAGGCCTTGTAGACGGGCGTGCCGACGACGACGCCATCGGCACGCGCGAACAGCTCGGTGGCCTCGACGATCGCGGGGTGCCGGAAGTCCGCGCCGAGCAGGGCCTCGGCGGGGATGGTGCGGACATCGAGCGGGACGACGTCATGGCCCTGCGCGGCCAGCCGCTCGTCCAGATGGCGCAGCAGGCGGCTGGTGCGGGAGGAGGCGGAGGGGCTGCCGGAGACGGACAGGACGGTGGCCATGGGTTCTCTTTCCGGGAGAAGGCGCGACTGCGCGCGGCAGAGCCGCATTCGGGGACGCCGTATTCAGCCGCGGCCAGCCGCCTTCAAGGGGCGTGACAGAGCGACGAATTCAGGCGTGCGAGGAAGCTGCGAGCCGGAAGGCTCAGGCTGCGGCGCGACAGGAAGCGCTGGAGACGCGTGCGAGGTCGACGTGGCGTCGCCGCGTGAGGTCCAGTCGCATGGTCATGCCATGGATCGTCGCAGCGGGGGACGAGAACCGTCAAGGAACGCGCGGCTCATCTCGTATCCCGGACCCCGGATTTCGGCCGGGTTCAGGCGTCGTCGTCCGACGGAACCACCACGAGGAAGGCGTCCGACTCCAGGTCCATCACGACGGTGGCGGGCTCGCCCTCGGCGCGGCAGCGTGCCGCGTACTCCTCCGCCGGCCACGATCCGCGCGGGGCTCCCGCCGGGAACCGCTCCAACACCTTCGCGCTGATCGCCGTAGACATGCCCGCTGCCCTCCGCTGTCCCGCGCCGCCCGCCGGGCGACGTCGATCGGTCACTGCCGTACCCGTGCGGTTGCCCGCGATCCGCCCGGACATGTACCGCCCGACAGGAGTCCGCACCCCTCGCGCAACCTCTACACATAAAGGAAAAATAAGAGCAGAATGTGCTTACGCGGCGCTTACCGCATTCCCCACCAGACGCGGTCGCCCTGTAAGACGAAGGAGACGAGTCATGGCCAACGTCTCGCCCACCAGAGGTGATATCACCAGCCACCCTGATGCCCCCGAGATGCGGGATCGGTACGCCCGCATGCTCGGTGGTCGCGATGTGGCGCTCGTGGACGGACCCGTGTTCCTGCTGGGTCTGTACTGCGCGGCCTCCCCGTGGATAGTTCACTACACGACCAGCCAGCCACCGCTCGTGACCCACAACCTGATCATGGGGATCGCGATCGGTCTGCTGGCGCTCGGGTTCACTCGCGCTCCGGAGCGTATGTACGGGCTGAGCTGGGCCATGTGCGCCCTCGGGGTGTGGATGATCATCTCGCCGTGGATCGTCGGCGAGAGCCCGGACGCCGGGGTCGTGTGGAACAACATCATCATCGGCGCACTGGCCGTGCTCTTGGGTCTGGTGTGCGCCGGCACGGCGGCGAAGGCCTCCCCGAGGCCGTAGCCCCCGCCGGAGGGGAAACGAAGGCCGGTCCGCGCTCGCGGGCCGGCCCTTCCGTGTCCGCGAGCGGCCACGAGGCGCGGGACCCGGACTGTCCCGGCCGCAAGGGGGCACACGCACTGCAGCGGGGGTCCTGAGGAGAAGGGGCGGAGATGGAAGTCGACGGCATCATCAGTGCCATCGTGATCGGCATCGTCATCGGCGTCCTGGGCCGGCTCGTGGTCCCGGGCCGTCAGCGCATCGGAATCCTGTGGACGATCGTCGTCGGCATCATCGCCGCGCTGATCGGCTCCGCACTCGCCGGCGCGTTCGGCGTGGCCGACACCAAGGGTGTCGACTGGGTCGAATGGCTCATCCAGATCGGCCTCGCCGCGCTCGGCGTCGCCGCGCTGGACCGCTCGAAGGCAGGCCGCTGACGGCGTAGCGAGCCACGACGGCGTATCGACAGTACGTGCGCGACACCAGGAATCACCTGGTACCCGGTGTGCCGCGGCCCTGCGGCCCGGCACACCGGAGCCGCACCTGAGCCGCACCGGCCGGCGCACCCCCGGCGTCAGCGGCCCGCCGACCGCATCGCGGCGAGCCCCTCGCCGCTGGACGGGTAGCGCGGAGTCCAGCCCAGTTCGCGTTCCGCCTTGGCGCAGGACACCCGCAGCCGCGACGCCATCACGGTGTGCGCGTACGACATGGGCCTCATCAGCCACAGCGGCACGGTCATCGGCTTCGGCAGCCCGAACGTCCCGGCCACGCTCTCGAGGTGGGCACGGAAGCCGAGCGGGGTGCGGTCCGCGATGTTGTACGCCTGCCCCGGCCGGCCGCGTTCCACGGCGGCGGCCACCGCGCGGGCGGCATCGGTGAGCTCCACCCACGGCAGCACCCGGTCGCGGTCGCCGGGCATGGGCAACTGTCGCCTGCGCAGCAGCGGCAGCAGGGCGTCGGTGCCGCCGGGGCCGTAGAACAGGCCGAAGCGGAGCGCGATGCCCTCCAGCGCCTCCGACTCGAAGGTGAGCCGCTCCTTGGTCCGCATGCCGGCGATGTGCCGCTCCAGCTGCGGAGTCCTGCCGAGCGGGCCGAAGGGGTCGTCCTCGGTGAGCGGGCGGTCACCGTGATCCCCGTAGCCGTAGCCGAAGACCATCGACTCCGCGACGAAGCGGCGGGCACCGGCGACGCGGGCGGCCTCGACGAGGTGGGCCGTGCCCTGGGTGCGCAGCGCGTCGGTGGCGTCCATGTCGCGGTCGCGCATCGGGGGCTTGCGCAGGGCGGTCGCGGCGTGGATCACGGTGTCGAAGTGGTGTCCGTCGACGGCGCGCAGCAGCGCGTCGCGGTCCATGAGGTCGGCGCGGATGCCGTTGTCCCGGCTCCGGCCGAGTCCGGTGACCTTGTGGCCCGCCTCGGTGAGCGCGTGGGTGATGTGCCGGCCGAGGACACCGCTCGCGCCGGCGAGGAGGATGCTCTGGCTCTTCTGGTTCGTCGTCATGACCATGCGACGGATCGGACGGGTGTGGGTGTGACATCCGGCGAGCGGCCGGTCAACGCGATTTCCGGTGGGCCCTACGCCCCGCCCGCCGTACAGTCCTGTTGATCACTTGGTCACGAGAAAGGGCCCGGCACCATGGTCGTGAAGGACACGGAACTGCCTTACCTGCGCCGCTGTGTGGAACTCGCGGCCGAGGCACTGGACGACGGGGACGAACCGTTCGGATCGGTTCTGGTGGGGAAGGACGGCACGGTCCTCGCCGAGGATCGCAACCGCGTGGCCTCGGGCGATCGCACCCGGCACCCCGAGTTCGAGCTGGCGCGCTGGTCGGCCGCCCATCTCACGCCCGAGGAGCGGGCGGCTGCCACGGTCTACACCTCCGGCGAGCACTGCCCGATGTGCGCGGCGGCGCACGCCTGGGTCGGTCTGGGACGCATCGCCTACGTCGCCTCGTCCGAGCAACTCGTATCCTGGCTGGGCGAGTTGGGGGTCCCTGCGCCACCGGTGCGGACACTCCCCGTCCACGAGGTCGCACCCGGTGTGATCGTGGACGGTCCGGTACCCGAACTGACGGAACGGATCCGGGATCTGCACGTGCACTTCCATCGCGGGCGCGGCTGAGCCGCCCCAGGATTCCCCGGCGCCCGAGATGCAGGGCCGCATGGGCGAATCTACGATCGAATTCAACTGGACCAGGCGTCCCGCCCCGGTCTCCCCAACGGGGGGAGGCGCATGTCTTCGCTGCCTGCACGGCGGTTGACGACCGCCTGCATCGCCCTGGTCACGGTGGCCGCCCTCGTGTTCACGTGGGGCCTCGCCGCGCCGCACCCGTCCATGGTCGAGCTGACCGCCGCGGTGATCGCGGTCTGCTCGGGAGTGCTGTTCCCGCTGGTGATCCTGCGGCTGACGGGGACGGTCGCCGCCTACCTCCTCGTCCCCCGTGACCGGGTGGGCTTCCGCGTCCAGCCCACGGCACTGGACACCGACGCCGGCATCGATCACCTCAACGGGACCCCGACCCGGCTTTCCGAGCGTTTCCCGCCGCGGCTGAAGGGCTGAACGGCCATGACGACGCACAACGACGACGTGGACTGGGACCGCTGGCCGGTCGCGGACTACCTCGCGGAGAACTACCGCGAGGTGCATCCCTCGGACGCGGCGATCATCGCGCACCACAGTGCCTTCTACCGGCGCTTCCCGCCCGGCGGCATCGACCGCTCGGTGGAGTTCGGGGCGGGCCCCAACCTCTACCCGCTGATCCTCGCGTCCGCCGCGTGCCGCAGGATCGACGCCGTGGAGGCGGGGGCCGGCAGCGTCGCCTATCTCCAGGAACAGATCTGTCACCGCCTCGACGCGAGCTGGCTCCCCTTCCACGCGCTGTGCCGAGAGCTCAACCCCGACGTGCCGGCAACCCTGGCCGGGGCGCTGGCGCCGGTGAACGTCGTCCACGCCGACGTCCGGACCCTGCCGCCCGGCTTCTACGAACTCGCCTCCATGCACTTCGTCGCCGAGGGCGCCACGGAGGACTTCGCCGAGTTCGCCGACTTCTGCCGCACCTTCGTCCGCACGGTCACGCCCGGCGGCCACCTGGTCGCCGCCTTCATGGAGAACCTGCCGACCCACCGCATCGGCCCGGCGTCCCACTGGCCTGGCTGCCCGGTGAACCCGACGACGGTCACCGAGGTCTTCACCCCTCTGACCCGCGACCTGGATGTAACCCACATCGATACCGACCGCACCCTGCCGGACTACGGCGACTCCGGGATGGTGCTGCTCACGGGGGTGGCGGAGCCGGTCTGAGGACACCGGGACGCTGAGCGACCGGTGCCGCCCCCCGGACCCCGTTCCTCCGGACAACGGCCCCGCCCGGGCACGGGGCCCGGCGGGCGGCACCGGTCGCTCCCGGGCCCGAACAGTTCGGTGTCGCCTGCCACCGATCGACGGGGCCGCGAGGACGCCGCCGTTTCCGGAACCCGGGAGCGGGATCGCGCGCCGACGCCCGGCCCGCAGGGGCGTCGGTAGCGTGGGCGGGGCCACTCACCGCGAGGAGCCCGGCCGCACCGCTGCGAGCCGTCCGGTCAGTCGTCCGCGGCCGTGCGGAACCGCCGACGCAGCACCACACCCCCGAGCACCAGCGCCGCGCTGGCCGCGACGACCGGCAGGGTGTGGTCCGAGCCCGTGTGGGCGAGGGCACCGGTGGCCTGCGGCGCGGAGTGCGGGGCAGGGGCGGGGTCGGGGGCCGGGTGCGCCCGGGGCGGGACGGACGGCTTCGGGGCCGCCGGCTTCGGTGGGTGGTGGGGGCGGACCGGCCGGCCACCGGGGGTGTTCGAGGACTCGTTGCCCGTCGCCGCGTTGCCGATGCCGACCACGTTCACGCTGTTGCCCGTGACGTTGACCGGGACGTCGACCGGCAGCTGTACGCCGTTACCGGAGGCCACGCCCGGTGAATCCTTTCCGCTGCCTTCGGCGACCGCACCGCCGGGCTTGCCGGCCCGCCCGTCGCCCTTGTTCGCACAGTGGTTGCCCGCGGCGGGGTTCAGAACCCCCACCACGTTCACCGTGTTCCCGCACACGTTCACCGGGACATGCACCGGCAGCTGAATCGTGTTGCCGGAGACCACCCCGGGCGAACCGGCCGCCGATCCGTCCGCCGCGGAGTCCGCGTACGCGGGGACGGCCATGGCCATCGCGCCCGAGGCGGCGGCGACGGCGATCACACCGTTTCGGGTAACCCGTTTCATGGTTTCCCTGCCTTCCAGACATCGTCGCGGGCACTCACCCGCACGGGATAGAACGCGGGGCGCACGATCCGAGTTATGGCTTATCGGCCTTTCACTCCATCGAGCGGCCCGGTTGTCGAACTAGCGGTAAAGCCCTTCGTATGCGGGACGAAGCCGCGCACGACAAGGCACTTCGAGCGGCCCCACCCGCCCGGAGGCGCCGCTTCCGGGGCCCGCTTATGGTGGGCGAGGGCGCCGGTTCCCGGTCCGCTGTGGGGCGCCCCTGGAGGCATCGATGCTGGCCAAGCTGTCCATGCACCTCTCGATCCGGCGCTGCGCGGTCACCGGCGTGGCGGGGCTGGCCCTGCTGGGCGCGGGCCTGCCGGGCGCGGTCCGGCCGGCGGCCGACGACCCCACGCCCGGCCTGACGCGCTTCTACGACCAGAAGGTCAAGTGGTCGGCGTGCGAGGGCATGGACATGCCGGAGGACCTGCAGTGCGGCAAGGTCACCGTGCCGCTCGACTACGCCAGGCCCGAGAAGGGAACTCTCGATCTCGCCGTGGCCCGCTACCGGGCCACGGGCAAGTCCCGGGGTTCGGTGCTGCTGAACTTCGGCGGCCCGGGTGTCCCGGGAGTGACCCAACTCGCCATCGGTGGCAAACACTTCATGGGCCTGACGAACGGCTACGACGTCGTCGGCTTCGACCCCCGCGGCGTCGGCCGCTCCTCCCCGGTGAGCTGCGGAAACGACTCCACCGACGCACTGGACGCGACGGACGGGAACGCCGAGGTCGCCGATCCGCAGGCCGTTCTCGAGAAGCTGCGCGCGGCGGCGGCCGAGTGCGCCGAGCACTCGGGACCCGTCCTGCGCCACATGGGCACGGTGAACGCCGCCCGCGACCTGGACGTCATGCGCGACGCGCTCGGCGACGACAAGCTCAACTATCTGGGCTTCTCGTACGGAAGCCGGCTCGGGGCGGTGTACTCGGCCCGGTTCCCAGAGAAGGTCGGCAGGGTGGCGCTGGACGGGGTGGACACGCTGACCGAGCCGCTGTCCGAGCAGGGCATGGTGAGCGCCCGGGGACAGCAGACCGCGCTGGAGAACTTCCTGACCTGGTGCACGGAGGACATCGCCTGCCCGTTCGGGCAGGATCCCCGCGAGGCCAGGGAACACGTCGTACAGGTGGTCGAGTCGCTCGACGAGGACCCGGTGCCGACGGACTTCGGCGAGGCGTTCTCCGGCCAGGACTTCGCGGGCGCGCTCGGGCAGGGGCTCTACAGCAGGGAACTGTGGCCCTCGCTGCAGCGGGCGGTCGCCCAGCTGCTCGAGGAGGGCGACACGCGCGGCCTGGAGGCCTTCGCGTCCGGCGGTGTCACGCTTCCGCCGCTGCGGGGCAAGCACCGCGGACTCGTCGACCCGGAGGAGGTGCCCCTGGACAACCTGCCGGCGGCGCTGATGGCGGTCAATTGCGCGGACGATCCCGACCGCCCCGCCGCCGCGCAGGTCACCAAGGACCTCGGACGGCTGCGCGCCCGGTACGAGCAGGCGTCACCGGTCTTCGGCCGGTACCGGCTCACCCAGGTGCTGCTGTGCTACGGGCGTCCCAAGGGCACCGACTTCATCCGTGACGAGGTCAAGGACGTCGACTCGGCGCGGATGCTGCTCGTCGGCACCCGGGGCGACCCCGCCACGCCGTACCGCTGGACGGTGGAGACGGCCGAGCGGCTCGGCTCGTCGGCCGTGGTGCTCGACAACCGGGGCGAGGGCCACACCGGCTACGGGTCCTCCAAGTGCGTGCACGGCAAGGTCGACGCCTTCCTGCTGTACGGCACTCTCCCGCCGGACGGCAGCTCCTGCGGCTCCGACCACGACGCCGAGTGAGAGCACGGATCCGCTCCGGGGCGGCACACCCGGCCCTCACCCGCGTGGGCGTCGCCGAAGCGCCTCGGCGGCCTGCTCCGCGTCCGCGACGGAGACGGCGAGACGTGTGAACGGCACTGGTCGCCGCAGATCCACGACCACGACGGGAACCCCCGCCCGCACCGCCACGAAGTCCCGGCCGAGAGGGTGCAGCCGCTCCCCCACGCACCACCGGCCGGGACGGCAGCGCCCGCCGAGCTGCGTGCCGCGCAGACCGCGCCACCAGTCACCCTCCACGCGAACGGCCCGCACATCCGAAAGCGGCACCCGCACCTCGCGGCGCCGGGCCGTGAGCGCTTCCCGCAGCGCGAGCCGGACCACGACCTCCGCACCGTCCACCATCAGGCGTGCCATCGGCAGCCACCTCCTCCCCCAGCGTGCCCCCGCGAACGCGCGCACGTGCACTCGAACCGGCGAACCGATTGCCCCAAATGCCCCCGTCGCGAATCGGCTCTATCGTGCTGTCATGGAGCACGTTCTGAGTCCCGCGACCCTTGCCGAGCTGCGGCGCCCGCGCCCCTACCCCGCGGTCTCCGTGCTGACGCCGATACACCGGCGCGAGCCCTACAACGCCCAGGATCAGGTCCGGCTGCGCAACGCGGTGGCCGAGGCCAAGAGGCAACTGGAGTCCGATCCGGCGGTCAGCCGGGATCGGCGTACCGAGGTCGCCCGGCATCTCGACCGGGCCCTGTCCGAGGTCGACCTGACGCACGCCGAGGACGGCCTGGTCATCTTCGCGGCTCCCGGTGAGCACCAGGTGTGGTCGCTCGCCCGGTCCGTGCCCGAGCGCGTGGTGCTCTCGGACACCTTCCTCACCCGCAACCTCGTCTCCGCCCAGACGGCCGGGCGCCCGTTCTGGGTGCTGTCGCTCGCCGCGGACCGCGTCACGCTGTGGAACGGCGGAGTCGACCGCGTGACCGAGGCACGCGTCGGCGGGTTCCCGCTGACCAGCCGCGTGGAGAACTTCGACCCGGAACGGCAGCAGCGGATCGGGGACCTGCCGAGCGCTTTCCGGGAGGAGCGCACCCGCCAGTTCCTGCGCGAGACCGACACCGCACTGAGCACCGTCCTGCGCGACCACCCGCGACGGCTGTACGTCACCGGCGAGCCGGCCGCCCTCTCACTGCTGGACGAGGTCGGCAGTGCTGCCAAGGGCGCGGTGCACGTCCCGCACGGCGGGCTCGCCCACGGGACGCCCGAGGCGGTGTGGCAGGCCATGCGGCCGGTGATCGAGGCGGAGGCCCTCAGGAACACGGACGCCGTGAGCCGCGCCCTCGAAACGGCCCGCGGGCGGCGGGCGTTCGCCGCCGGTGTCGACGAGCTGTGGCAGAGCGCCCGGGTCGGCCGGGTCCGGCTGCTGGCCGTCGAGGAGAACTACCGCGTGACGGTCCGCGACGCCGGGGACCATCTGATCCTCGCCGAGTCCGGCGACCTCGACTCCCGCGAGGACATCGTGGACGAGATCGTCGAGCAGTGCCTGGAGACGGGCGCCGACGTCCGCTTCGTACCGGACGGCGCACTCGGTGAGGCGGACGGCATCGCCGGGGTCCTGCGGTACTGAAGGCCTCGAACACAGGGCCGTCGAACGTGCGCGGCACCGGGCCGCGACGTTACCCACGAGTCGTCAAATACCCTGTGTAACCTACGACTTGAGCATCCGAGCGGCACACTTCGCGCCTACCTCGGAGTAACTCCGTGAGACTGTGGCATATGCCAGAAGCACCACCGTATCGTGTGTTGCCAAATCCCTTACAGGGCGTCGCGGGCTGTGCGACAGTCGTAACGGTCCCTCCGTCCGCCTTGGTCGTACCGTCCCCGCATCGGAGTGCGTCATGCCGTCCCACCTCTCCGCGGACCGCCCAGCCGCCCAGCCGCCCGGACGCGGCTCGGTCGACGCGCTCATATCGCAGACGCGGCGGCTCAAGGGCGACATGGACGCGGTGCGGCGCGACGCCGAGGGGGACGGATCGGACCACCCGCGGGGTCGCTGGCAGCGCGCCCTGTACGACCTGGCCCTGCACCAGCTCAACGACCTCGACGAGCACCTGGCCCAGCTGCGGGACGGCCCGCCGCCCGCAGCGGCCTCCCTCGAACCCGCCGCGCCCCCGCAGGGCTCGCTGCTCAGCCGGGTCGGCAGCGCCGAGTGGAACCTGCTGACGGACGAGGCCAGTTGGTCCGGGGAGCTCTACCAGATCCTGGGCCGCGACCCCGACGCTCCGCCGCTCACCCTCGACGAGATGCCGTCCCTGGTCCTCAACGAGGACCGGCCGAAGCTGACGGCGATGGTCACGAACTGCCTCGTCGACGCCCGGCCCATCGACGGCGAGTTCCGCATCGCCCGCCGGGACGGCGACGTCCGGACCGTGCACATGATGGGCGAACCGGTGCTCGACACTGACGGCAGCACCGCCTCGATGTGGGCCGTGCTGCGGGACGTCAGCGAACTGCGCCGCAGCCAGCGGGTGGTCAGCGAGACCCGTGACTCGCTCCACCACCGTGGGCAGGCCGCGCAGACCGAACACCGGCTCGCGGTCGAGTTGCAGGAGGCCGTGCTGCCGCCGTGGCGCGGCTCCCTGCGGCTCCCGCACCGGGGCCCCGGGACCCTCGACCTCGCGGCCCACCACCTGTCGGCGTCCACGAACACACTGATCGGCGGCGACTGGTACGACGCGCTCGAACTGACCGACGGCGACACCCTCCTCAGCGTCGGCGACCTCACCGGACACGGAGTCGGTGTCACGTCGAACATGACCATGCTGCTCGGCGCCGTGCGCGGCATGGCGATGGCCGGCGCCCCGCCGGGACAGCTGATGGCCTGGCTGAACCAGTTACTCGACGCCACCGTGCAACCCGCCCTCGGCAGCACCGTCTGCTGCCGCTACCGGCCCGGGACCCGCACCCTGGTGTGGGCACAGGCCGGGCACCCCGCCCCGCTGCTGTTCCGCGACGGGACGGGGCGCGCGCTGGACACACCGGACGGCGTCCTGCTCGGCGCCACCTCGGGCGCCGTCTACGGGCAGGCCGAAGAGACCCTCGAGGTGGGCGACCTGCTGCTCCTGCACACCGACGGGCTGGTACCCGGGCACACCGGAGCGGCGGCAGTGAACCTCCTCCTCGACCTGGCCCCGCGCCTGACCGGGAACCGCACCGCGGACGACTGCGTACGGACGCTCGTCCAGGAGTTCGGCGAGAGAGCGCGCGAGGACAACGCCTGTGTGCTCGTCGCCAAGGTCACGTCATAGGACACTCAGGCCCGCGCGCTGTTGCCGCCCCTGCCCTTCGTCTTCGGCAGGGCGAGCTTGATCTCCTCCCGCAGCTCCTGGATCCTCGGGTAGCCGGCGTACTCGGCGGTGAGCCGGTACATCTCGCGCAGCCGGTCCCAGGTGCGGTGGGAGGAGTTGGATCCCATCGACACCAGGGCCAACCGCGCGTACCGGTCCGCCTGTTCGGGGTCGTCCGCGATGAAGCAGGCCGACGCCATCGACAGATAGTCGAAGATCTTCGATCGCTGCCGGCCGTCGACCCGCAGGGCCAGTGCCTTCTCCGCGTAGTGCTGGGCATGCGCGGACGCACCCGGCTCGAACTCGGCGAGCGTGCGGTAGGCCAGGGCCTGCATGCCGTAGAGGTCCTCCTCCTTGAAGGTCTGCATCCAGTCCGGCGGCGGTACGTCGGCCTTGTCGGAGACGAACAGGTCCTCCGCCTGCCCGAGCGTGCGGCGCATCGCCTGGCCCTTGCCCATGGCGGCCTGCGCCCAGGCCTCGATGGTGCAGAGCATCGCCCGGGTGCGGGGCAGCACGTCGTCGCCCGAACCGGACGTGGCGAGCCTCATCAGGTCCAGGGCCTCGTCCGGCTTGCCCAGATGGACCATCTGGCGGGCCGCACGGGAGAGTGCCTCGCCCGCGCGGGGCCGGTCCCCGCCCTCCCGGGCCGCGTGCGCGGCGATGACGAAGTACTTCTGGGCCGTGGGTTCCAGGCCGACGTCGTGCGACATCCAGCCCGCGAGGACGGCCAGGTTGGCGGCGACGCCCCACAGGCGCCGTTGGAGATGGGGTGGGTGACGGTAGGCGAGCATGCCGCCCACCTCGTTGAGCTGGCCCACCACGGCCTTGCGCTGGAGCCCGCCGCCGCGGGCCGCGTCCCAGGCGCGGAACACCTCGACCGAGCGCTCCAGTTCCTCGATCTCCTGCGACCCGATGGGGGCGGCCTCGTAACGGTCGAACCCGGCGGGGTCGGCGTGCAGGGGATGATCGAGGTCGGGAGCGTCGACAGCCAGGGCAGGGTCGGTGTGCAGCCAGTCGTACATGGCGCTGCTGAGTGCGGATCCCGCGGCGAGCGCGGCGCCCGCGCCCACCAAGCCGCGTCGGTTGAGCATGAGGTCCATTCCCGTGAATTCGGTGAGGACCGCGGCGGTCCGCTCGGGCGCCCACGGCACACCGTCGGGAGGCTCCGTGCTCCCGCCGCCCTGCCGTTTCCCCGCACGCCCGTGCCGGACCAGACCGAGGTCCTCGATGGTCACGACACGGCCGAGACGCTCGGTGAACAGAACCGCCAGCACCCGCGGCACCGGATCGCGCGGGATCTCTCCCGTGTCGATCCAACGCCGCACCCGGGAGGTGTCGGTCGAGAGCTGGGGGTGGCCCATGGCCGCCGCCTGCCGGTTGACCAGCCTCGCGAGTTCGCCCTTCGACCAGCCGGCCAGGCCGAACAGGTCCGAGAGACGGGTGTTGGGTTGTCCGCTCACATCAAGCCCCCAGGTACTCGGCTGAGTTGACAGTAGCCCGGGGAGACTTGCCGGGCGACTATTCGCCAGGGTTCGCCAGGGTTCGCCAGATGGTGTGCCACCGGACATCCGGTGTCAGGTAGGAACGCGCCACCCCGACCCGGTCGCCGCAAGGACATTCCCCAGGATGCTCTCGGGGGTCCGGGCCGGGTGGTGCGCTGTCGTCGCAGGCACACGAAGGGATCTGTCTCGCCCATGTACGCAGCATCATCCTCCGTGTCCGCACCGCCCCGGTCGCTGCACCCGCGTCCCACGGACAGTGGCCCCTACCTCGCCCCCGCGCGGCCGGCGGCCCCCGTCCTCGGTGCGGGCAGGGCACGGCGCGGCGCGGTTCTCGGAACCCAACCGCTCAGCGGAAGACTCGACTTGTCCGGCCCCCAGGGCGCGCAGCTGCGCACCGCCATCGCGTCGGTGCACCGCATCTGCCCGGAGTTCGCCCCGGTGCAGGTACTGCGCCGCAACGGCCGGTCCGTACTCCTGGTCGGTACGACCGGTCGCAACACGGCCGTCGCCAAGTGCTTACTGGACCACTCCCCCGCCTGGTCCGAACGGATCCAGCACGAGATAGCGGCGTACCGCTCGTTCGTCCGGCACCGCCCTCCCGTGCGGGTGCCGAGACTGATCGCGGCGGACCCGGACAACTGCACACTGGTGATCGAGCGAATGCCCGGCCGGGTGGCGGCGCTCCAGCGGCACCCTGCCGAGGCACCGCCGCGCGCTGACATCAGAGCCGCGCTGGGCGCGATCTGCCGGCTGAACGCCTGGCGGCCGCCGGCGGGCACCTTCGACGCCCCGCTCGACTACGCGGCACGGATCTCGCGCTACCACGAGCTGGGCCTGCTCACCGACCGGGACCTGGGCGACCTGCAGAAGCTGCTGCACGGCATCGCACAGGCGGCCGGGCGGCAGGGAATGGGCCAGTTCTGCCACGGCGACGCACTGCTGTCGAACATCCTCCTGTCACCAGCCGGTCCAGTGCTGGTGGACTGGGAGCACGCGGGCTGGTACCTGCCGGGCTACGACCTGGCGACGCTGTGGTCGGTGCTCGGGGACGCACCGGTGGCCCGTCGCCAGATCAGCCAGATCGCCCAGTCGGCGGGTCCGGCGTCCAGGGATGCCTTCCTGGTGAACCTGATGCTGGTGCTGACCCGTGAGATCCGTACGTACGAGACGGCCGTGCAGCGTTCGATGCACGACCCGGCCCCGGCGGCACCGGGCTCGGCCCACCCTGGTGCTGCGCCGTCCGGCGAGGAGCAGCGGCTGCTGCTGCGGCGGCTGCACGACGACTGCCAGCTGGCCCGGCGGGCCGTGCGCGCGGCGGTCGGCACTCGCTGACGGGGACGAAGCGGCCGCTGTGCGCCTGGACAGGCGCGCAGCGGCCCTTTCGTGTGTGGTGAACCGCCGCCGGTTCAGCCCTGCTGGAACAGCTCCGCGGGCAGGGGTTTGAGGAGGGCGTACAGGTCGTCCGTGATGGGGCGGTCCCAGGCGGCGATGGTCACCAGGACGTTGTCGCTGCGGTCGAACTGCACGCAGGAGATCCGGCCCTCGGAGAGCTTGACGCGGCGCACGATCAGAAGGTTGTCGCCCTGCATCACCGGCACGTCCTCGGTGCTGACGACGGTGACCTCCTCGTCGTTCTCCAGCGCCAGCAGCAGCTGGGCCACCTCGAAGGGAACCTGTCCCTCGGGGACCTCGCGCGCCGGGGAGCCCTCGGGCAGGTTGCCGATGATCATCGCGGGGCCGCGGCCGCCGAACAGGTCGTAGCGCAGGAAGACGCCCTGGCAGGTGCCGTCGGGCGCGGGCAGCAGTCCCGCACCGAGGTTGCCGGGCCAGTCGCCCGGGTCCATGGCCAGTACGTCGAATTCAGGCCCGGCGGGAGTGGCGCTGCGGCGGCGGAGGAACGACATGTCGCCAATGGTACGTGTCCCGGCCTGCGAAGTGTCGGGAGGGCGCCGTCCCGGTCGGCCTAGGCCGACGCCCGGTGCCGTTGGTGGTGGCGAGCGACCCGGGCGCGGTTGCCGCAGGACGGTTTGCACCACTCCTGGCGTGGGTGCTCCTTGAGGAAGTACCGCACGCAGCGCGGTGCGTGGCAGGCGCGCAGCCGGTCGCGGTCGGGGCTCGCGAGGAACGCGATCACGGCGTGCGCGAGGGTTGCTGTCAGGTCGTCGGCGCCATGGACCGGCCGCTGGTGGACGACGGGTCCGGCCTCCCGTGGCCAGTGCAGGACCGGCACGGTGGGGGTGCGGGCGGCTGCCTCGTTGAGACGCCGCAGGGCCTCGGCCTCGGGCAGGAGGCGGGCCGCGTCCGCGGGGCTGGGCTCGCCGGGGCGCACGGCGCGGGCGAAAAGCGCGCGGGCGGCGGCGCGCAGCTCGCGGACGGCGGCGAGCCGCGCGGCGTCGACGGTGAACCCCTCGGTGTCCGGCAGGACCTCGGGGTGTGCGCGGACCCAGGCGGTCAGGCCCGCCGGGTCGGTGAGATCATCGGCCACGCCGCCGTCGCCGTCGTACCGGATGGTGAGGGCCAGGTCCAGGGCTAGCCGGGCGCCCCTGCTGATCGGTTCCCGCATGCCGCTAATGATAGGCCTGCCGGTATCCATTACAGCGAGGTCAGTCCTCGGGCGGTGCGGGCGGGACCACCGCGACGGGGCTCGCGGCGTGCAGCAGGACGGCGTGGGTGACCGAGCCCATCATGCGGGCGGGTGCCAGCAGGTGCCGTCGGTGCCGGCCCACCACGACGAGGTCGGCGTCCCGGGAGGCGGCCACGAGGTGTCCGGCCGCGTCGCCCGCCGCTGCGAGCGGCTCGGCCGGGACGTCGGGGTGCCGTTCGCGGTACGGGGCGAGGAAGCCCTCGGCGAGGACCCGGGCCTCGTCCTCGATGACGTCCTGGTCGACCACCGGCGGGGGCATCTCCCCGGGCATCATCCAGGGCTGCGCGGGCCACGGGTAGGCGGCGACCGCCTGGAGCCGCGCGCCGCGCCGGGCGGCCTCGGCGAAGGCGAACTCGAGCGTGGCCTCGTCGGGGCCGTCCACCTTCAGGCCGACGACGACGCGCGAGCCGGGGCCCTCGGACGTCTCGTCCCGCACGTCGCCCGCGGCCCGGGGCACCACGACGACGGGGCACTCGGCGTCACGGGCGGCGGCCATGCCGTTGGAGCCGAGCAGCAGGCTGGCGAAGCCGCCGCGGCCCCGGGAGCCCAGCACCAGCAGCTGGGCGGAGGCTCCCAGTTCGGGCAGGACGGCGCTGACCGCGCCCTCCAGTCCGACGTACTCCGTGTCCGGCTGCTCGGCGCGTCCTTCCAGGCGGGAGCGGACCCGGTCGAGGACGGGGTCGTCCTGTGGGTCCGCCGGCCCGGCGGCGAGGACCTCGGGCTGTGCCCAGTGGGCGTACTGGCGTACATGGACCACGCGCAGAGGCGCCGAACGCCTGCGGGCTGCGTCGAGGGCCCACTCCAGGGCGCGCAGGCTGTCGTCCGAACCGTCGACCGCCGCGATGACCGGCAGGGTGCTCACGGATTCCTCACCTCCGGGATACGACCGTCCCTTCCGGGGGCCAGCCTGGCTCAGGCGGCGGCCCCGGGAGGATCTCCCGGGTCGCGTGTCCGGAAATGCGGGCGCAACACCCCCGGATCGGCCGTCGGATCACGGCCGTCCGGGACGGCTCACCCGGCCGGCGTCACGTGAGGTCGAACTCCCCTTCCCGCGCTCCCGACACGAACGCGCCCCACTCGTCGGGCGTGAAGATCAGGGAAGGGCTCTCCGGGCGGCCACTGTTCCGCATGGCGATGAAGCCCTCCACGAAGGCGATCTGGACATCCCCCACGCCACGGCTGCTGGACTGCCAGTCGGCGTTGGTGAGGTCCAGCTCCGGCTTGTCCCAGCCCATGAGCGGGCGCTGCTGGGTGGTGGTCTCGGCCACGTCCGTGCTCCTCCCGATTCGTCGTCCGCGGCCAGCCTAGCGATCGTGTCCCATGGCCAACAGGGCACGTGAGGGGGACCTTTCAGGAGTCGTTTCAGGAGCCGGGGGGCTGTGCTCCCACGAGCCACATCGAGAAGAACTGCGATCCGCCGCCGTAGGCGTGTCCGAGGACCCTGCGGGCGCCGTCCACCTGGTGTTCCCCGGCCTGTCCGCGCACCTGGAGCGCCGCCTCCGCGAAGCGGATCATGCCGGAGGCGCCGATGGGGTTGGTGGACAGGACACCGCCCGACATGTTGACGGGCAGGTCCCCGTCCAGTTCGGTCACGCCCGCCTCGGTGAGCTTCCAGCCCTCGCCCTCACCGGCGAAGCCGAGGTTCTCCAGCCACATCGGCTCGTACCAGGAGAAGGGCACGTAGATCTCGGCGCCGTCGATCTCGCGGCGGGGGTCGGTGATCCCGGCCTGCCGGTAGACGTCGGCCGCGCAGTCCTGGCCGGCCTGCGGGGAGACGAAGTCCTTGCCGGCGAAGAGGGTCGGTTCGCTGCGCATCGCGCCGCCGAGCATCCAGGCGGGCGGTCGTGGTGCCCGGGCGGCTCCGGCGCGGTCGGTCAGGATCATGGCACAGGCGCCGTCGGAGGAAGGGCAGGTCTCGGAGTAGCGGATCGGGTCCCACAGCATGGGCGAGGCCGTCACCTTCTCCAGGGTGATGTCGTGTTCGTGCAGGTGGGCGTAGGGGTTCTTCAGCGCGTTGCGCCGGTCCTTGTAGGCGACCAGGGCGCCGATCGACTCGGGTGCGCCGCTGCGCCGCATGTAGGCGCGTATGTGCGGGGCGAAGAAACCGCCGGCCCCGGCCAGCAGGGGCTGCTGGAAGGGGATCGGCAGGGACAGGCCCCACATGGCGTTCGACTCGGACTGTTTTTCGAAGGCGAGGGTGAGGACGGTGCCATGGACGCGGGCCGCGACGAGGTTCGCGGCGACGAGCGCGGTGGATCCGCCGACCGACCCGGCGGTGTGCACGCGGAGCATGGGTTTGCCGACGGCGCCGAGCGCGTCGGCGAGGTAGAGCTCCGGCATCATGACGCCCTCGAAGAAGTCGGGCGCCTTGCCGATCACGACGGCGTCGATGTCGGCCCAGGTCAGCTCGGCGTCGTCGAGCGCGCGTTGTGCCGCCTCCCGGACCAGCCCGGCGATCGACAGGTCCCGGCGTGCCGCGACGTGCTTGGTCTGGCCGATGCCGACGACGGCCACGGGCTCCTTGCTCATCGGGGCTCCCCTTCGAGTACGGCGACCAGATTCTGCTGCAGGCAGGGGCCGGACGTGGCGTGGGCGAGGGCGCGGTCGGACTCGCCGCGGTGGATGCGGGCGGCGGCCTCTCCGAGGCGGATGAGGCCGGCTGCCATGATCGGGTTGGCGGCGAGGGCTCCGCCGGAGGGGTTGATCTGTACGCCGTCGTCGAGCCGGAGGGCCTTGCGCAGGACGATCTCCTGCGCGGTGAAGGGCGCGTGCAGTTCGGCGGTGTCGACGGGCCGTTCGAAGGCGCCGGCCCGTTCGGCGGCCAGGCGGGTGGAGGGCGAGTCGGTCAGGTCGCGCACGCCGAGGCCGTGGGCCTCGATGCGGTGGTCGATGCCCCGGATCCAGGCGGGGCGTGAGCACAGTTCACGGGCCCGGTCTCCGGCCGCGAGGATCACGGCGGCGGCGCCGTCGCCGATGGGCGGGCAGTCGCCGGTACGCAGGGGCTGTACGAGGTACTCCCCCTGCGGCAGGGGCCCCTTGAGCTGCGCGTGCGGGTTGGCGGAGGCCGCCTCCCGGTTGCGGGCGGCGACGGCCGCGAGGGCGGGCTCGTCGGTGTCGCCGGCGTCGATGAGGGCCTGCGCCTGGAGTGCGGCGAGCGCCACGGAGTCGGGCCACAGGGGTGCCACGTAGTACGGGTCGAGCTGGCGGGTCAGGACGTCGCGGACCGAGCCGGGCGAGGACTTGCCGTAGGAGCAGACCAGGGCGGTGTCGGCGTCGCCGGTGAGGAGTTTGGTCCAGGCCTCGTACAGGGCCCACGCGCCGTCCATCTCGACATGGGACTCGGAGATCGGCGGCCAGGCGCCGACGCCGTCGAGGGCGAGAGTGAAGGAGAAGGCACGCCCGGCGAGGTAGTCGCTGGAGCCGGAGCAGGTGAAGTCGATGTCGGCGGTCTTCAGTCCGGTGCGGTCGAGGACCTCGTGCAGCACCGGCATGAGCATCTCCACCTCGGAGTGCTCCTCGCTGGTGCGCCGGTGGGCGGTCTGGGCGAAGGCGACGACGGCGATCTCGCGGTCCCGCGGTGCGCTCGTCACAGCATCTCCCTGTAGGTGTCGTAGTCCGCGTCGGGCTCACCCGTAGGCCGGTAGTGGTCGGGGTAGCGGGCGCCCTCCGTCCACACGGGTTCGACCCGCAGCCCCATGCGGACCTCGTCGTAGGGGATGCCTCCGATGCGGCCGTGCAGCGCGAGGCCTGCGCCGTCGAGGGCGATGTGGGCGTAGACGTACGGCACCTCGATGTCGAGATTTTTCGCCTTGATGTTGACGATGCAGAACGTGGTCACCGTGCCGCGCGGCCCGACCTCGACCTGTTCGTCCGTGGCGACCCCGCAGGTGGGGCAGGCACCCCTCGGCGGGACGTAGACCTTCCGGCAGGACGGGCAGCGCTCGCCGACGGTGCGCCGGCCGCCGAGGGCGTTGATGTAGGCGGTCTGGGCGCGGCCGGGCGCGTAGGTGTAGTCGAGGCGGGCGGCGGCGACGATGCCGGTGACCGGGTCCTCGAACTCGCCGGTGGCGCCGGTGAGCTGCATGGGTTCGCCGTGGTACGGCTCGAAGCAGGCGATGTCCGTGATGGCTCCGGTGCGTTCCTCGGCCCAGCGGATGCGGACGCGCATGCCGGTGTGCACGGCGTCGGGGCCCGGGGCGTCGAGGGCGTGCAGCAGGGCGGTGCCGGCACCGTCGAGGCGGACCAGGGCCCAGGCGAAGGGGGTGGTGAGGGGCTGGCCCCGGCGCGGGTCGTGGTTCCAGGCCCAGGTGGTGACGGTGCCGGTGGGGGCGACCTCGACGAGGTCGCGGATCTCCTCGGCGGTGACGGGGTCGTACTCGGCGGGCGGGACGAGGACGCGGCCGTCGCTCGCCCGCACCCCCAGGACGACGCGTTCGCGCAGGCCGGTCAGGAAGGCGCTCTGGACGGGGCCGAGGGAGCGGGTGAAGGGAAACTCGACGACGAGGGGGGCTTGGAGGACTTCGGGCATGCCACAGGGCTCCTTCGGTCAGGCGCGCTTGTAGACGGGCGGTCGTTTCTCCGCGAAGGCGCGGGCGCCCTCCTTGGCGTCGGCGGTGTCGAACACCGGCCAGCCCCGGGTGAGTTCGGCCGCGAGACCCTCGGACTCGGTCATCTCCGCGGTCTCGTAGACGGAGGCCTTGACGGCCTCGACGGCCAGCGGGCCGCAGGAGTTGATCTGTTCGGCGATCTCCAGTGCCTTCGCGAGCGCGGTGCCGTCGGGGACGACGTGTCCGACCAGGCCGACGGCTGCGGCCTCGCGGGCGCTGTAGGGGCGGCCGGTGAGGAGCATCTCCAGGGCGTGGGTGCGCGGGATCTGGCGTTGCAGCCGGACCGTGGAGCCGCCGATGGGGAACAGACCCCGCTTCACCTCGAACAGGCCGAAGGTCGCCGATTCGCCGGCGACGCGGATGTCGGTGCCCTGGAGCATCTCGGTGCCGCCCGCGACGCAGTACCCCTCGACCGCGGCGATCACCGGCTTGCGGGGGCGGTGGTGGCGCAGCATCGCCTTCCAGTGCAGGTCGGGGTCGGCCTTGAGCCGGTCGCGGTACTCCTCGCCGGCCATGCCGTTCCCGGCGAGGGCCTTGAGGTCCATGCCCGAGCAGAACGAACCGCCCGCGCCGGTGAAGACGACCGAGCGGACCGAGTCGTCCGCGTCGGCCTCGAGCCAGCCGTCGTAGAGGCCGACGAGCATCGGCAATGAGAGTGCGTTCCTGGCCTCCGGCCTGTTGAGCGTGAGCACCAGTGTGGCGCCTTCGCGCTGCACGGTGAGGTGTTCCGTCCCACCCATGGCCAACTCCCCTCTAGAAGAACGAGAACAGGTTGCAGTAGGGCGTGAGGCACTTCAAGGGTTTTCTGACAGGTAGTCAGTTTTCTTGCGCGGACCCTTCACAGTTGGACCGCCCTTTGCTCTGATGACCGGCGAACCGTCCGATGCCAGGCACGCCCCGGGTCAGGAGGAACGGTGGAGTACAACCTTGCCGACCTGTTCGAGTCGGTCGTCGACGTCGTTCCCGGCCGTGAGGCGCTGGTGTACGCCGACCATCCCGGTACGGGCGCGGAGCGCCGTCTGACCTACGCGGAGCTGGACGCGGCGGCCAACCGCGTCGGCCACCATCTGCTCGACAGCGGGATACGGCCCGGTGAGCACCTCGGCCTCCACCTCTACAACGGGGTGGAGTACCTGCAGACGGTGCTGGGCTGCCTGAAGGCGCGGATCGTCCCGGTCAACGTCAACTACCGCTATGTCGAAGAGGAGTTGGTGTACCTCTACCGGGACGCGGATCTGGTGGCGCTGGTCTTCGACGCCGAGTTCACGGACCGGGTGGCGGCGGCGCGGCCCCGGGCGGAGAAGCTGCGGCATCTCGTCCGGGTGGGTGCGCCGGTGCCGGGGGCCGCCGAGGTGCCGTGTACGGAGTTCGCGGATGCCGAGGCCGCGGGGTCGTCGTCACGTGGCTTCCCGGCGCGTTCGGCCGACGACCAGTTCATCATCTACACCGGCGGTACGACCGGGATGCCCAAGGGCGTGATGTGGCGGCAGGAGGATCTGTTCTTCGCGGGTCTCGGCGGGGGTGCCCCGACCGGTGAGCCGGTGAAGAAGCCGCAGGAGCTGGCCGAGCGCGTCGCGGCGGGTGGGGCCGGGATCACCTTCTTCCCCACGGCTCCGCTGATGCACGGCACCTCCACCCTCACGGCGTTCATCGGCTTCAACTTCGGGCAGCGGGTCGTCATCCACCGCAAGTTCGTGCCCGAGGAGGTGCTGCGGGCCGTGGAGAAGGAGAGGGTCAGCAGCATCTCGCTGGTGGGCGACGCGATGCTGCGGCCGCTGATCGACGCGCTGGGCGGTCCGCTGCGGCACATCGACCGCTCATCGCTGTTCAGTGTGTCGTCGTCCGGCGCGATCATGTCGGACACGGTGCGCCGGCAGTTCCAGGAGCTGGTGCCGAACGCCATGCTGCTGAACAACTTCGGCTCGTCGGAGTCCGGTTTCAACGGCACGGCGACCGAGGACTCGGGCCCCGAGCGGGGCTTCCGGATCCGCGTCAACGCCCGTACGCAGGTGGTGGACCCGGCCACGTATGAGCCGGTGGCGGCAGGTGAGGTGGGGCGTATCGCCCAGTGCGGACATGTGCCGCTCGGCTACTACAACGACCCCGCCAAGACCGCCGGGACCTTCTTCCAGAGGGGCGGCGAGCGGTGGGTGCTGCTCGGCGACATGGCCACGGTCGACGAGGAGGGTGTGGTCACCGTCCTGGGGCGCGGCTCGCAGTGCATCAACACCGGCGGCGAGAAGGTGTACCCGGAAGAGGTCGAGCAGGCCCTCAAGTCCCACCCGGACGTCTACGACGCGCTGGTGGCCGGGGTGCCGGATCCCCAGTGGGGCCACCATGTGGCGGCCGTGGTGCAGCTGCGCGACGGGGCGGTGCGGCCGTCGCTGGAGGACATCCGGGCGCACTGCCGTGACCGGCTCGCCGGCTACAAGATCCCGCGCCAGCTGGTGATCACGGAGTCGGTCCAGCGGTCGCCGAGCGGCAAGGCGGACTACCGGTGGGCGCGGGAAGTCGCGGTGGCGGCGGACGGGTGATTCTTCGGCCTGTCGATTGAACCTAAGGTGACGTGCGGACGTACTGGTGGTGGCAGGCTCGGTTCACCGGGCTCTGTTTGCCATGCCTAGCAAGACCGCACGGAAGGACCTCCGGGTGTCGCTCTTCACTCGCTCCCGTCAGCAGCCGGACTCGACCGGGGACGGGGCGAAACCGGATGACGATGCCGGTGGGGCGGAGCCGGACGGCGGAAGGACCGCGGCGGAATCGGACGGCGGCGCGGCCGAAGCGGCGGCGGACGGCCCCGTGACCTCGGCGGATTCAGACAAAGACACCGGCGAGGCAGAACCGGACGGCGGCACCGCCACAGGCGACTCCGACAGCGGCACCAGCGTCGGCGCGGGGAATTCGGGCGGCGATATCGGTTCGGACGGTGCCGCGGCCGAAGCAGACTCGGAGAGTGGCACCGGCACGACGGGACCGGACGAGAAGCCCGCTACGACGGACCCCGACGGCGGCACCGGCACGGCGGACTCGGACGGCGACGCCGCCGCCCCGGACACCGCCGCCGGCTCCGCTGCACGAGCAGAGGGCGATGGTGCCCACGGGCAGGAAGTCTCCCCCGATGAGGCGCCGGGCTCGGTGAGGGCCGGGTGGTTCGGCTGGCGGCGGCGCTACCCCCGTACGGCGCGCGGCGTCAGCATCGGGACGACCGTCCTCGCCGGTGCGCTCGTGTTCTTCGCGCTCCTCGTGCCCAACCAGATGGAGAAGATCGAGTTCGCCTCCTTCGTCCGCATTCCCGCGGAGGGCGTGCTGCTCGCGGGCCTGTTGCTCGCGCTGCCGCCGCGGGCCCGGCGGATCACCGCGGTCGTCTCGGGTGCGTTCCTCGGGCTGGTCACCATCCTGAAGTTCGTCGACATGGGCTTCTACCAGGTGCTGGCCCGGCCCTTCGACCTGGTCCTGGACTGGATACTGATCGAGAACGCGACGGACTTCCTGAGGGAGACGTTCGGCCGTACCGGCCAGGTGCTGGCCGTGGTCGGCGTGATCGTCCTGTTCGTCGCG
Source organism: Streptomyces purpurascens (assembly GCF_045040895.1). Classification (NCBI taxonomy): domain Bacteria; kingdom Bacillati; phylum Actinomycetota; class Actinomycetes; order Kitasatosporales; family Streptomycetaceae; genus Streptomyces; species Streptomyces purpurascens. The sequence goes on from NZ_CP108341.1 coordinate 395,189, forward strand.
GTGCTGGTCCTCACGACGCTGGCCATGGTGCGGCTGACGAACCTGATGGTCAGCCACCGTCCCGTCGCCGCCCGTACGACGCTGGTCCTCGGCACGGCGTGGATCACCGCCATGACGCTGGGCGTGCAGGTCGGCAGCGTGCCGTTCGCCACCAAGGGCAACGCCGAGTTCCTCGGCAACCGTGTCGAGCAGGTGCGCGCGGGCCTCAAGGACGCGCGGGTCTTCCAGAAGCAGGCCGCGGTGGACGCCTTCGCGAAGACGCCACCCGACCAGTTGCTCACAGGGCTGCGCGGCAAGGACGTGCTGTTCACCTTCATCGAGAGCTACGGCCGTGTCGCGATCGACGACCCGGCGATGGCGCCCCAGATCGACTCGGTGCTCAAGGAAGGCACCAGCTCGCTGAAGGCGGCCGGTTTCGAGTCGCGCAGCGGCTGGCTGCAGTCGCCGGTGACGGGCGCGGGGAGCTGGCTCGCCCACTCGACGTTCCTGTCCGGGCTGTGGATCAAGAACCAGCAGCGGTACCGCAGCCTGACCACCAGTGACCGCATGACGCTCACCAACTACTTCGGCAAGACGAACGCCTGGCGGACCGTCGGTGTCGTGCCGGGGGTGCGCCGGGCCTGGCCGGAGGGGAAGTACTTCGGCCTGGACCACATCTACGACTCCGAGCACCTCGGCTATCACGGCCCGTACTTCAGCTGGACGCCCGTGCCCGACCAGTTCAGCATGGAGGCCTTCCAGCGTCTGGAGCACGGCAAGAAGGACCGTGAGCCGATCATGGCGGAGATCATCCTCGCCTCCAGCCACAACCCGTGGTCGCCCATCGCGCGGATGATCGACTGGGAGGACCTCGGCGACGGCTCGGTGTTCCACCAGATCAAGAAGGAGGGCACCAACCCCACGGAGGTCTGGAAGGACCCGGAGAAGGTGCGCACCGAGTACCGGCACGCCATCGAGTACTCCCTGCGCAGCCTCACGGAGTGGATCGAGCGCTACGGCGACGAGGACACGGTCCTCGTCTTCCTAGGCGACCACCAGCCCGTGCCGACCGTCACCGCCGGGGACACCGGCAAGGACGTGCCGATCACCATCGTCGCCAAGGACAAGAAGGTCTTGGACCGGGTCGCCGACTGGGGCTGGACCGACGGCCTCAAGCCCGCCGAGAACGCTCCCCGATGGGGCATGGACAAGTTCCGCGACCGCTTCATGACGGCGTACGGTCCGCAGGGCTGAGGAACTCCTCCACGAGCGCGAGGAACTCCTCGGGCCTGGCTTCGTGCACGAGATGCCCGGCGTCGATGGTGTGGCGCCGGGCCTCGGGAAGCAGTTCGGCGAGAGCGGCGATCTGCTCCTGTGGGATCGCACTGGTCGGCCCACCACCGATCAACAGCGTGGGCATGGTGATCCGCCCCATGTCGTCCCACCACACAGGATCCGGCGCGTTGCGCTGCCGGTCGGTGGCGAGAATCATCGCCCAGTCGTACGGCAGGTCCCCGCCGGGACGTTCGGCGAGCGGGCGCGGCGGGTCCAGGGGGAAAGGCGCGGGTACGTCCTCCAGCACCAGGCGCTGTACGAGGTGCGGACTGTGCTGGGCGAGCAGGTAGGCGACGGCGCCGCCGAGCGAGTGGCCCACGACGTCGGCGCGGGCGATACCGAGGGCACCGAGGAAGGCGTGCACATCGTCGCGCATCGTCTCGTAGGCGTAGTCGCCGGGCCAGTCACTGCGGCCGTGCCCGCGCAGGTCCGGGGCGTAGATCCGGCGGGGCCCGGCGGCCAGTGCCGGGGCGATCCCGGACCAGTCGGCACCGTCGGCCCCGCGGGCGTGGAGGAGCAGGACGGGCGGCGCGTCCTGCGGTCCCCAGGCGCGGTAGGCCAAGGTGATGCCGTTCGCTTGTACAGCGCGCGGTTCTGTGTCCATGCCGGGCACCGTAGCGGGGGATGCTCAGGAGAGGGGCCGGCTCTGCCGACAGCAGAAGGAGGCCTCACTCCGGTCCGGAGGAGCCGGAGAAGAAGGCGGTCGCGCGTCGCACGAACCACTCCGGGTCGTCAAGCCACGGGTAGTGCCCCGCCCCCGGCTGTACCGCGAACTCGCCCGCCGGGAAGACCTCGGCGACGTGCCGGGCAAGGCTGGGACGCGGGCCGCCATCGACCTCCCCGGCGAGGACGAGCACCGGGGCGGTGACACGGGCGAGGGCGGTCCGGGTCGTGTCCGGGTCGTAGGCACCGTCCGCGCCGTAGAGGTCCCCCGCGTCGTCGTTGGTCTCGGCCTCCTCGCGGTCGGCGTGGGCCCGGGCTGCGTCGTCCCAGCGTCCGTAGAAGAACGGGAGGAACACAGGGTCGAAGTCCCCGGTACCGGCCAGCCAGGCCTCGAACGCCGGGAAGGCGTCCGTGAACCAGGGCTCCGGCTCGCGCAGCCGGGCCGCCGCCAGCCGGTCCTCGGCCGTCGCCGGCAGGCCCAGCGCCCAGGGGGTGGTGGTGACCAGGGCCAGCCGTCCCAGCCGGTCCGGACAGCGGGCCGCATAGAGCATGGCGAGACTCCCGCCCGCCGAGTGCGCGAGCACGTCCATCCGCTCGAGGCCCAGGTAGCGCCGCAACGCCTCGACGTCGTCCACGAGCCGGTCGCAGCGGTACGTCGCGGGATCCGCCGGGATCTCGGACCGGCCCGTTCCGCGCAGGTCGAGGAGGGCCAACTGCCGGTGGGCATCGAGGCCGCCCAGGTTCCCGAGGTACGCGGAGGCCCGCATGGGGCCGCCGGGCAGCACGACGAGCGGCTCGCCCTCGCCGCGGATGTGGCAGGCGAGTCGGGTCCCGTCCGGGGCGCTGAAGATCGGCATGTCGTCGATCCTGGGGCCCGATACCACTGGGGCGCAAGGGGGTTCTGCTGGAGGTACGGGTACTGCGTCACCCGTCTGATGGGGCGGGTTCCGGCCCGCCCCCGAGGTCTTTCCTGAGCTCCCGCTTGAGGATCTTCCCGCTGGCGTTGCGCGGGAGGCCGTCCACGAACACCACGCGCTTCGGGGCCTTGAAGGGGGCGAGTTTCTCGCGGACGTGGTCGATCAGTTCCGCCTCCGTGACCTCGCCGCGCGGGACGACGACGGCCGTGACGGCCTCGATCCAGCGTTCGTCGGGGAGGCCGACGACCGCGGCCTCGACGACCTGGGGGTGGGTGTACAGGGCGTCCTCGACCTGGCGTGAAGCGACCAGGACGCCGCCGGAGTTGATGACGTCCTTCACCCGGTCGACGACCGTGAAGTAGCCGTGCGCGTCGCGGACCGCGAGGTCGCCGGAGCGGAACCAGCCGTCGCGGAAGGCCTCGGCGGTCTCCTCGGGCTTGTCCCAGTAGCCCTCGCACAGTTGCGGGGAGCGGTAGACGATCTCGCCGGGGGTGCCGTCGGGTACGACCTCGCCGTCCTCGTCGACCACGCGGGCCTCGACGAACAGCACGGGACGGCCACAGGAGTCCATGCGGCCCTTGTGCTCCTCGGGGGCGAGGACCGTGGCGAGGGGGCCGATCTCGCTCTGGCCGAAGCAGTTGTAGAAGGCCAGCTTGGGAAGGCGTTCCTTCAGCCGTTCCAGGACCGGGACCGGCATGATCGACGCCCCGTAGTAGGCCTTGCGCAGGCCGCTCAGGTCGCGGGTGGCGAAGTCGGGGCGGTTGGACAGGGCGATCCAGACGGTGGGCGGGGCGAACAGGCTGTCCACGCGGCCCGCTTCGACCAGGTCGAGGAGCCGGTCGCCGTCGGGTGCGTCGAGGACGATGTTCGTCGCGCCGACCGCGAGGTAGGGCAGCAGGAAGACGTGCATCTGCGCCGAGTGGTACAGGGGCAGCGAGTGCGCGGGACGATCCCCCGCACTGAGGTCGAGGGCCGCGATGGCGCTCAGGTACTCGTGCACCAGGGCCCGGTGCGTCATCATCGCGCCCTTGGGCAGCGCGGTCGTCCCGGACGTGTACAACAGCTGCACGAGATCCTCGGCGCGCGGCTCGGGGCCGTCGTACACGGGCGCCTCGGCCAGCCGCGCGAGCAGCGAGTCGCCGGCGTCACGCAGGGGCAGTGGCCGTACGCCGTCGGGGAGCCGGCCGGCGAGGTCCGGGTCGGCGAGGACCAGGGAGCTGCCGGACTGGCCGACGATGTAGGCGAGGTCGTCGCCGGTGAGGTTCTGGTTGACGGGTACGTGCACCAGGCCCGCTCGGGCGCAGGCCAGGAAGGCGATCAGGTAGGCGTCGGAGTTGTGGCCGTAGGCGCCGACCCGGTCCCCGGGGGACAGGCCCTGGTCGAGGAGGACGCTCGCCGCGCGGGAGACCGCGGTGTCGAGTTCGTCGTAGGTCCAGGTGCGCTCGCCGTACTCCACCGCGACGCGCGCCGGTGTGCGCCGGGCGCTGCGCCGTAGGACTCCGTCGACCGTGCTGCCGTGTCCGGGCGTCGTCATGACAAGTGATCCTCGGTCGGCCGCGCGGGGAGGTCAAGGACCGGCCCGCTCAACCCTGCCGCCGCCAGCGGCGTCCGCTGTGATGGTACTGACGTATGAACCAAGAACATTTGTACGCTCAAGTCTCCTTTCCCTCAACGATGTTGGAGGGCACCATGCGCAGCCGCCTGAGACGTCTCGTCCTCGGGGCCACGGCCCTGTTCACGGCCGCGACCGCGTTACCCGCGGCCGCCGCCCCGAGCCAGGGGCGAGCGGAGCAGCACCCTTCCCGTGACGGCCTGTCCGCCGTCATCCGCTACACCGAGTACGGCATCCCGCACATCCTCGCGAAGAACTACGCCGACCTGGGCTTCGGCACGGGCTGGGCGCAGGCCGCCGACGAGGTCTGCACGCTCGCCGACGGCTTCGTGACCCTGCGGGGCGAGCGCTCCCGGTACTTCGGCGCCGACACGGCCGCCGACGGCGCCCTCTCCGGGGCCAGGACGAACCTCGCCAGTGATCTGTACTTCCGCGGGGTCCGTGAGAGCCGCACCGTGGAGAAGGTGCTCGCCGAGCCCGCCCCCGTGGGCCCGAGCCGCGAGGTCCGGGGCATGATGCGGGGCTGGGCGGCCGGGTACAACGCCTGGCTGAAGAAGAACAAGACCACGGATCCCGCCTGTGCGGGCGCCTCCTGGGTCCGGCCGGTCACCGAGCTCGACGTGGCCGCCCGCGGTCTCGCCATCGCCTCGATCTCCGGCGAGGGGCGCTTCGTGGACACGATCACGACCGCGAAGCCCCCGACCGGAACCACGACCGCCGGGAGCGGCCCCTCTGCCCGCAAGCCGGATGCCAAGGCCGTGGCGAAGGCGGCGGACGAGCTGTGGGGCGCCCCCGGCATGGGATCCAACGCGGTCGCGTTCCGCGGCGACACGACGGCGAACGGCAGCGGTCTGCTGCTGGGCAACCCGCACTACCCCTGGGAGGGCGGGCGCCGGTTCTGGCAGTCGCAGCAGACGATCCCCGGCGAGCTGAACGTCTCCGGTGGCTCCCTGCTCGGCACCCCCGCGATCTCCATCGGGTTCAACACCCATGTGGCGTGGAGCCACACCGTCTCGACCGGCATTCCGGCCAACTTCCACCGGCTGAACCTGGATCCGGCCGATCCCACGACGTACCTCGTGGACGGCAAGCCGGAGCGGATGAGGAAGCGGACCGTGACGGTCGCGGTGAAGGACGGCGCGCCGGTGACCCGCACCCAGTGGTGGACCCGCTACGGCCCGGTCGTCACCTCGCTCAACTCTCAGGTCCCGCTGCCGTGGACCAGCACGACGGCGTACGCCCTGTACGACCCGAACGCCTCGAACCTCCGCTTCTCCGACACCTCGCTCGGCTTCAGCAAGGCGAAGAGCACCGACGACGTCCTCGCGTCGCTCGCGCGGCACCAGGGCATCCCCTGGGTGAATACGATCGCCGCCGACCGGGCGGGACACTCCCTCTACACCCAGTCCCAGGTACTCCCCCGGATCACCGACGGGCTGGCGGAGCGCTGCTCGACGGAGCTCGGCAGGACCACGTATCCGGCGTCCGGCATCGCGATCCTCGACGGCTCGCGCGGTGACTGTGCCCTCGGCAGCGACCCCGACGCCGTGGGGCCGGGCATCTTCGGCCCGGCGAGGATGCCGACGCTCAAGGACGCGCCGTACGTGGAGAACTCGAACGGCACCGCGTGGATGACCAACGCCGACCGGCCGATCACCGGATACGAGCGGGTCTTCGGCACGGTGGGCACACAGCTCGGCCTGCGCACGCGCGGCGGGATCGAGGACGTGGCGGCGATGGCGGACAAGGGCCGTCTGACCGTACGCGACCTGCAGCGGCAGCAGTTCGCCAACCGGGTGCCCGCGGGTGATCTCGCCGCCGGGGACGTGGCACGGGCCTGTGCGGCGCTGCCCGGCGGTTCGGCGACCGGCAGTGACGGCAAGCCCGTCGACGTGTCGGAGGCCTGCGGGGTGCTGAAGGCGTGGGACCGCACCATGGACACCGGGAGCCGGGGAGCGCTGCTCTTCGATCGGTTCTGGCCCAGGCTGGAACGGGCGGTGCCACCGGGCCAGTTGTGGAAGGTGCCGTTCTCGGCGGCCGATCCGGTAGGTACCCCGAACACGCTGAACACGGACGTTCCCGGCCTGGCCACCGCGCTCGCCGACACGGTGACGGAACTGCGGGCCGCGGGCATCGCGCTCGACGCGCCGCTCGGCGCGCACCAGTTCGTCGTCCGCGACGGCGAGCGCCTTCCGGTGCCGGGCGGCGCGGGGCAGCTCGGCGTGTGGAACGTGATCCAGCCGACGTGGGACGCGGCCGGCGGTGGCTACACGGAGGTTCCGTTCGGCTCCAGCCACCTCCAGGCGGTGGGCTGGGACGGCAGCCGCTGTCCGGTGGCCCGCACCCTGCTGACGTACTCCCAGTCGTCGAACCCCGAGTCGCCGCACTTCGCGGATCAGACGCGGCTGTTCTCGGGTGAGAAGTGGGTGACGTCGCGCTTCTGCGAGAAGGACATCCTGTCCTCGCCGAAGCTGAAGGTCGTCCGGGTGCACGAGCGGCACTGACCGTGCCGGTGGGGTGCCGCTCCAGGGCGGCACCCCGTTCATCCCGCCCGGCGGCCGTACATCAGCCGGCGCAGCACCGCCTCGGCGGGACCCCGGCGGCCGGCGCGTTCCAGGGCGTACGCTCCGGCCACCGTGACCAGCCAGACGGCCAACGCGAAGAGCGCCATGGTGGCGCTGCCCAGCTGCTCGCCGAGGCCGAGTCCCCAGGCGGCCAGCACCGGGGCGAAGAGCAGCGAGTGGGCGAGGTAGCAGGACAGGGACCGCTTCCCGACGGAGGTCACCGCGACGACGGCTGTCGCTCCGCGCCGGGGCCCGCGGGCGGTCCACCAGTGTGCGAAGAGGGCGACGGCCGCGACATAGCCGAGGCCCGCGGCGTTGCCGGTGATGTCGCGGAGCACGGTGAGCGCTCCGGACTCGCTCTGCATGTCGTCCGGCACGTGCAGGACGCCGATGTGGGCGAGTGCGGCGGGCAGCGCGCCGAGCCAGCCGACCGCGATGCCGAGCAGCGCCGTCAGGCGCAGCAGCGTGCGGTGGCGACCCGGTTCCTCCAGGATGCGGCGGCGCGCGGCCCGGAAGCCGAGCAGGAAGAGGATGAACCCGCCGCCGACGAGGGTCAGCGGGGCGGCGACGAAGGTGACGAACAGGCCGGTCCGGAGTCGGGTGCCCGCCGCGGTGAGCCAGTTCGCCTCCTGCGATGCGTACGCCTTGAAGCCCGGGTCGGCCCCGGCGTCGCCGAATGTGCCCAACTCGCCCCGGAGCAGGGCCGAGAGGGCGGGCCCGGCCGAGACGAGCAGGATCAGGGCGACCCCGACCCAGATCCACCACGTCAGGGCCCGTTCGCCGCGCCGCAGGAAGGCCAGGCCGAGGACGAGGCTCAGGACTCCGTAGAAGCCGATGATGTCCCCCGCCATCAGCAGGGTGGCGTGCGTCAGGCCGATGACGATCAGCCAGAGGCTGCGCCTGCGCAGGATTCTCGCGGCGTCGCGCGGGTCGGTGCCGGCGGCGGTCTGGCGGAGGTAGAGCTGCGTCATGCCGTAGCCGAAGAGGAAGGCGAAGAGCGGGTAGACCCGCAGGTCGAGCGCGATGATCATGGTGAACTGCACGGCGTGGTCGAGCCACGAGCCGTCCACGGGCTGCCATCCGGAGGGCCCGCGCCGGGCCGCCCAGAGGTGGAAGGCGGTGTTGGACAGCACGATGCCCAGCAGCATGATCCCGCGTGCGAGATCGGGGGCGAGTGCCCGCTCGCCCGGCCGTACGGCTCCCCGCCTCAGCGGTCCCTCTTCGGTCGCGATCGTCATGTCGTCAAGCTAGGAAAGCGGGACCCGTTGGGACATCGGCCGGAGGGCGAGCGGGCGCCGACCAAAGGATGACGCCCGTGCCCGCCCGCGCGACCAAAGCCGCACCGCCGTCTACACCGGTCGGTTCCGGCCCTCCCAGTACGGCTCCCGCAGCCGCCGCTTGTACAGCTTGCCGTTGGGGTCGCGGGGCATCTCGGTGATGAAGTCGACGCTCCTGGGCCGCTTGTACCCGGCGAGCCGGTGTGTGCAGTGGTCGAGGAGGTCGGCCGCGAGGGCGGGTCCGGGCCGGTGTCCGGGGGCCGGTTCGACGACCGCCTTGACCTCCTCGCCCCAGTCGTCGTGCGGGATGCCGAAGACGGCGGCGTCGGCGACGGCGGAGTGGGCGAGCAGGGCCGACTCGATCTCGGCCGGGTAGATGTTGACGCCGCCTGAGATGATCAGGTCGATCTTGCGGTCGCGCAGGAAGAGATAGCCGTCCTCGTCGAGGTGGCCGAGGTCGCCGACGGTGAAGAAGTCGCCGATGCGGTTCTTGCGGGTCTTGGCCTCGTCCTTGTGGTAGGAGAAGCCGCCGGTGTTCATCTTCATGTAGACGGTGCCGAGTTCGCCGGGCGGCAGCGGGTTGCCGTCGTCGTCGAAGATCGCGAGTTCGCTGATGGGCCAGGCCTTGCCGACGGTGCCGGGCTTCTTCAGCCAGTCCTCGGCGGTGGCGAAGGCGCCGCCGCCCTCGCTGGCCGCGTAGTACTCCTCCACACAGGGGCCCCACCAGTCGAGCATGGCCCGTTTCACGTGGTCGGGGCAGGGCGCGGCGCCGTGGATGGCGTGCCGCATGGAGGAGACGTCGTGGCGGTCCTTCTCCTCGTCGGGCAGGGCCAGCAGGCGGTGGAACTGGGTGGGGACCATATGGGTGTGGGTGCAGCGGTGGCGGTCGATGAGGCGGAGCATCTCCCGGGGCGTCCACTTGTCCATCAGGACCAGCCGGTGGCCGATGTGCAGGGACGCGCCGGCGAACTGCAGGACGGCCGTGTGGTACAGCGGCGAGCACACCAGGTGCACGTTGTCGTCGAACGGCCGGATGCCGAAGATGCCGAGGAAACCCCCGAGGTATGCCTCCTCCGGCGGCTTCCCCGGCAGGGGGCGGCGGATGCCGCGGGGGCGGCCGGTGGTGCCCGACGTGTAGTTCATGACCCAGCCGAGGGTGCGGTCGGCGGGCGGCGACTCGGGCTGTGCGTCGAGGAGTTCGGTGTACGGCCGGAATCCCTCGACCGTACCGACGGCGTACCGGTGGGTGGCCGGGAGGCCGGCCTCGTCGGCGGCGTGGCGTGCCGCGTCGGCGAAGCGCTCGTGGGCGAGGAGGACCCGGGCGCCGGAGTCGGAGACGATCCATGCGATCTCCGGTCCGACCAGGTGGTGGTTGACCGGGACGAGGTAGAACCCGGCCTGGCTGGCGGCCAGATAGGCGGTCAGGAACTCGACGCTGTTGGGCAGGACCACGGCGAAGGTGTCGCCGCGTTCCAGTCCGGCGGCGCGCAGGCCGTGCACGAGCCGGTTGGCGGCGGCGTGCAGGCGTCCGGCGGTCCACTCCTCGCCGTCGGGCGCGACGAGCACGGTGCGGCCGGGGTCCTGTGTGGCCTGGGCCCAGAAGCCCACTGCGGGTGTGCTCACGACTGGCCGCTCCTTCCGGCGATGCGGTTGACGCGGTCCACGGCCTGTTCGAAGCCGCGGGTGAGGTCGTCGAAGACGGCTTGGACACTCCGTTCGCTGTTCATCCGGCCGACGATCTGCCCGACCGGGGTGCCGAGCAGCGGTTCGACCTCGTGCTTCTGGATGCGCGACACGGCCTCGGCGACGAGCAGGCCCTGCAACGGCATGGGCAGGGTGCCGGGCCCGGCCGGGTCGTCCCAGGCGTCGGTCCACTCGGTGCGCAGCTGGCGCGCTGGTTTGCCGGTCAGGGCGCGGGAACGGACGGTGTCGCCGGAGCCGGCCGCGAGCAGCTTGCGGGTCAGGGCGGGCGAGTGGAGATCCGCTTCTGTGGTGGTCAGCCACAGGGAGCCCAGCCACACACCCTGAGCCCCGAGGCTGAGTGCGGCGGCCACCTGCTGTCCGCTGCCGATGCCGCCGGCGGCCAGCACGGGCAGCGGGGCCACGGCGTCGACGACCTCGGGGGTGAGCACCATGGAGGCGATCTCGCCGGTGTGGCCGCCGGCCTCGTAGCCCTGCGCCACGACGACGTCGATCCCGGCGTCCTTGTGCTTGCGGGCGTGCCGGGCGCTGCCCGCGAGGGCGGCGACGAGCACGTCCTGGTCGTGGGCGCGTGCGATGACATCGGCGGGCGGGGAGCCGAGGGCGTTGGCCAGGAGCCTGATCGGGTAGTCGAAGGCGACGTCGAGCTGGCTGCGGGCGACCTGCTCCATCCAGCCGGTGATCCGCCATCCGGACGCCTCGCCCTCGGCGAGTTCGGGCACGCCGTGCTTGGCGAGGGTGTCCAGGACGAACTGCCGGTGCCCCTCGGGGATCATCGCCTCGACATCGGCTTCGGTCACGCCCTCGACCTTCTTCGCCGGCATCACGACGTCGAGGCCGTACGGTCGGCCGTCCACGTGCGCCTCGATCCAGTCCAGGTCGCGTTTGAGCTCGTCGGGGGCGGTGTAGCGAACCGCGCCGAGCACGCCGAAGCCGCCGGCCCGGCTGATGGCCGCGGCGACGGCGGGGAACGGCGTGAAGCCGAAGACGGCGTGCTCGACTCCCAGTTTCTGGCTCAGCTCCGTCTGCATGGGCGCAGGATGCCGGAGTCCTCGGGAGGACGGAAGGGGTTTTCTGATACGCCGTCAGATTCTCGGTCAGATTCATGGCGGCGTGGGGCGGACATACTTTCGGGGACATGCGAGACGGTTGAGGCGAAGGGGCGTGCGGTGACCGAGGGAGCGGCGGACAGAGCGGCGACTGCTGAACCGACCAGGCGGCAACTGGGCAGACGGGCCCTGGCGTTGGGCGGCGCGCTCGCCCTCGCCTCCCTGCCCGCCGGGCCCGCCGCGGCCGCCCCGGCGACACGTCACCACCCCACCCTGCGGCACGGCTCCGCCGCACACGCCGGCCTGCTCTCCTCGCACCTTCGCCGGCTCGTCACCGACGCCGAGGCGTTCCTCGGCCCCTCGCCCGCGCACCCCTGGTACGCGGGCGCCGTCCTGCTCGCCGGGCGTGGCGGCACCGTCGCCCTGCACCGGCCCCTCGGCATGGCGGTGCGCTACCGGGCGTACGACGAGAAGACCGACACCGGTGTGGAGTTCCCGCCGGACGAGCAGATCCCCATGGCCGAGGACACCGTCTTCGACCTGGCGTCGGTGTCGAAGCTGTTCACCTCGATCCTCGCCGTGCAGCAGATCGAGCGGGGCACGCTGGAGCTGGAGGCGAAGGTCGCCTCGTACCTGCCGGACTTCGCACGCGCGGGCAAGCAGGACATCACGATCCGTCAGCTGCTCACGCACACCTCGGGTTTCCGCGCCTGGATCCCGCTGTACAGCGCGCCGACGTACGAGGAGAAGCTCCAGCTCATCTGGAACGAGAAGCCGGTGAGCGCGCCGGGCACGGCGTATCTCTACTCGGACCTGAACCTCGTCTCGCTCCAGCTCGTGCTGGAAGGGATCACGGGCCGCTCCCTGGACACCCTCCTGCGGGACGAGATCACCGCGCCGCTCGGCATGCGCCGCACCCGCTACAACCCGCCCGCCTCCTGGCGGCCGAGGATCGCTGCCACGGAGGACGCACGCCCTCCGTGGTCCGGCCTGGACCGGGGCCTGGTGTGGGGCGAGGTGCACGACGAGAACGCCTTCAGCCTGGGCGGGGTCGCGGGCCACGCGGGTGTGTTCTCCGACGCGTGGGACCTCGCGGTCCTCGGCCGTACGCTGCTCAACGGCGGTGTCTACGGGCGGGCGCGGATCCTGACCCCGGAGTCGGTGGAGCTCATGTTCACCGACTTCAACACCGCCTTCCCCGGCGACGAGCACGGCCTCGGCTTCGAGCTCTACCAGCACTGGTACATGGGCGCGATGGCCACGCCGCGCACCGCCGGCCACACCGGCTTCACGGGCACCTCGCTGGTGCTCGACCCGACGACCGACTCCTTCCTCGTCGTGCTCGGCAACTCCGTGCACCCGGTGCGGAGTTGGCGTTCCGGGTCCGCCCCTCGGGTCGCCGCCGCCAACAACCTGGCACGGGCCGTGCCGGTCCGGCCGGTGCGGGGACGCGGCGCCTGGTTCTCCGGGATGGCGGTCTCCGCGACGGCGACGCTCGCTCTCCCCGCGCTCGACACGTCCGCCGGCGGGGCACGGCTGCGCTGCGCGCTGTGGTGGGACACCGAGCCGAAGGCCGACGTCCTGGTCCTGGAGGCCACGACGGACGGCGGCACGACCTGGCAGCCGGTGCCCTTCACGACGTCCCGCCGGGGCGAGGATCCCCGGCAGCATCCGTCGGGCTCGGTCACCGGCTGGTCCGGCCGCGCCTGGCACCGGCTCACCGCCGACCTCCCCACCGCACGCGGGTTGGCCCTGCGCTGGCGGTACGCGACGGACCGGCTGTACGTCGGGCGCGGGTGCTACGTCGACGGGCTGCGGGTCGAGGCGGCGGGCGGCGTCCTGTTCGACGAGTCACGCCCGGCGGACGCGTCACGCCTTCAGGCGGTGGGGTGGACGCCGTCGGCGGACTGAGGGGTCACCGGGGTTCCTGCTCCAGTACCGCCATCGCCGCGTTGTGCCCGGGCACCCCGCTCACTCCGCCGCCGCGCACCGCTCCGGCGCCGCACAGCAGCACGTTCGCATGGCCGGTCTCCACACCCCAGCGGCCGGTGCCGTCCTGGGCGTAGGGCCAGCTCAGCTCGCGGTGGAAGATGTTGCCGCCGGGCAGGCCGAGGTCCCGCTCCAGGTCGAGCGGGGTCCTGGCCTCGATGCAGGGCCGCCCGTCCGCGTCGGTGGCCAGACAGTCGGCGAGCGGCTCGGCCAGGTGTGCGTCGAGCTGGGCGAGGGTCGACTTCAGCAGTTCTTCGCGTACGGCGTCGTTGTCCCGCTCGAACAGGCGGGCCGGGGTGTGCAGCCCGAAGAGGGTGAGCGTCTGGTAGCCCTGCTCGGCCAGGTCGGGCCCGAGGATGGTCGGGTCGGTGAGCGAGTGGCAGTAGATCTCGGAGGGCGGCGCGGCGGGCAGGTCACCGGCGGCGGCCTGGGCGTGGGCGGTGGCCAGTTGGCCGTAGCCCTCGGCGATGTGGAAGGTGCCGGCGAACGCCTCGCGCGGGTCGACATCGCTGTCCCGCAGCATCGGCAGCCGCTTGAGCAGCATGTTCACCTTCAGCTGGGCGCCCTCGGCGGGAGCCGGGGGTGTGTCGCCGGTCAGTTCCGCCAGGGCCTGCGGGGAGGCGTTCACCAGGACGTGCCGGGCGGCGACGGTGCCCTCGGACTCGGCCGTCCGGTAGGTGACCTCGGCCGTACGCCCGTCCGTGGCGATGCGCAGGGCCTCGTGGCCGGTGGCGAGGACGGCGCCCGCGGCGCGTGCGGTGTCGGCCAGTGCGTCGGTGAGGGCGCCCATGCCGCCGACCGGCACGTCCCAGTCGCCGGTGCCGCCGCCGATCACGTGGTAGAGGAAGCAGCGGTTCTGCTTCAACGAGGGGTCGTGGGCGTCGGCGAACGTGCCGATGAGCGCGTCCGTGAGGACCACGCCGCGCACCAGGTCGTCCGCGAAGCGCTCCTCGATCGCGACACCGATCGGCTCCTCGAACAGCGTCCGCCAGGCCTGCTCGTCGTCGAGTCGGGCGCGGAGTTCCTCCCGTGTGGGCAGCGGCTCGGTGAGGGTCGGGAAGACCCGCTCGGCGACGCGGCCGGTCATGCCGTAGAACTCCTGCCAGGCCCGGTACTCGCGGTCCGAGCCGGTGAGCCGGGCGAAGGCCTCCCTGGTCCGCCGTTCGCCGCCGCCGACGAGGAGCCCGGTGGGCCGGCCGTCACGCTCGGCGGGCGTGTAGGAGGAGACGGTGCGGGTGCGGACGCGGAAGTCCAGGCCGAGGTCCCGCACGATCTTCTTGGGCAGCAGGCTCACCAGATACGAGTACCGGGACAGCCGGGCGTCGACCCCGGCGAACGGCCGGGTGGACACCGCCGCGCCGCCGGTGTGGTCCAGCTGCTCGAGAACCAGCACGGAGCGGCCGGCCCGGGCCAGGTAGGCGGCGGCGACCAGGCCGTTGTGTCCACCGCCGACGATGACGGCGTCGTACGTCCGGTGTGCGCGGGGTCCCTCGGGTGCGGTCATGGTTCTTCGTAACACGGGGTGATCCGGGTCGGCCAGATGACGGCGGCCGGGCCTCCAGGTGGAGGCGTCGAGGTAGGCCGCGGGCTCTCCCCTCGTCGGGGTCGGGACGGGCCGCGGGCGGCCTCGGCCGTCGGCGTCGGTCCGGGCCGCGGGCTCCTCCGTCGTCGGCGTCGATCCGGCGGGACAGGCTCTTCCCTCGTCGGCGGCGCTCCGCGCGGCGGGCTCACGAGCCGTCGGCGTCGATCCGCGCGGCGGGCCCTGCGGTGCAGGTGTCGAGGCGTGCGGTCGGCCCGTCGGCAGCAGTCGGTGTCCAGGTGCCGACTCCGGCCGTGCGCGGTCGTCGCGCGCAGGCCGGTTCCCGGCCGGGGGCCGACCGTCTTCCCGGGCTGCCAGACGTAGTTGCACCGCGTGTCACCGCCCGGCCGACGCCCGCTGCTCTCGCAGGGCCGCCACCCGGCGGTAGAGCGCCACGGCTTCGGCGCCGCGGCCCAGTTGCTGCAGGCAGTGCGCCTCGTCGTTGCGGCTGGCGAGGGTGTCGGGGTGATCCGCGCCGAGGACGCGTTCGCGGGCGGCGGCCACGCGCCGGTACTCGGTGAGCGCGTCGGCCCAGCGGGCCAGCCACCCCAGGCCGACGGCGACCTCGCGGAGGCTGACCAGGGTGTCCGGATGGTCCGGGCCGAGGACCCGCTCGCGGGCGGCGCCGACGTCCCGGGACTCGGCGAGAGCCTCCTCCCAGCGGCCCAGCCGTCCGAGGTTGACGCAGCGGCCGTGGCGGGCGCGCAGGGTCTCGGGATGGGTCGGGCCCTGGACGCGGGTACGGTCCTCGGCCAGGTCGCGGTAGAGGTCCAGGGCCTCCGCACTGCGGCCGAGACGGCCCAGGCTGATACCGATCTCGTGCCGGGCTGCGAGCGTGTCGGGGTGGTCGGGGCCCAGGGCTCGGGCGCGAGCCCCGGCGACCTCACGGTAGGTCTCCAGGGCTTCGACCCAGCGGCCCAACTGACCGAGCGCGTAAGCGACTTCGTAGCGGGTGACGAGGGTGTCGGGGTGGTCCGGGCCGAGCACCCGGGCGCGGGATGCGGCCACCTCGCGGGCCATCCGGTAGGAGTCCTCCAGGCGGCCGAGGCGGCTGAGGTTGAAGGCGAGGTTGTGCCGGCAGCGCAGGGTGTCGGGGTGGTCGGGCCCCATCGTGCGCTCCCGCGCGGTGAGCACCGACGTGTACACCCGGTGGGCGTCGAAGGGGCGGCCCAACTGGCCGAGCACGTACGCCATTTCCTGGCGGGCGGCGAGCGTGTCGGAGTGGTCGGCGCCGAAGATGCGGATCCTGGCCTCGGTGACGTGCTTGTACTCGCGCAGGGCGTCCTGGGCGCGGCCGGTGCGGCTGAGGGTGAAAGCCACCTCGTAGCGGCTGGCGAGGGTGTCGGGGTGGTCGGGGCCGAGGAGGTGCTCGCGTTCGGCGGCGACCGCCCGGTGCACCTCCCCCGCTTCCGCCCAGCGGCCGAGCCGGCCGAGGCTCAGGCCCGCGTTGTGCCGGCCGGCCAGGGCGCTCAGGACGTCCGGGGACGGGGTGGGCCGTTCCTCGGGGACGGGTTCCTGGACGGGGCCGGCGGCGGGCCGGGCGATCCATTCGCCGGAGAGCCCGGCCGCCGGGTCCGGCGGTGTGGTGCGCAGCCCGGCGCCGGCCGCCTTGTGGCCGGTGGTCATGCCGTGAGTCCAGGACGGCAGCCGGCCCGCTCCCGCCAGTGCGTCAGGCGCGGGACGGGCCGCCAGGACGGTCGGGACATACGCCGGCGCGGCCCGGTGCATGCTGATGCGACGGGCCAGCTCGCGGGCGTCGTCGGGTCTGTGGCCGGGTTCCTTGGCCAGCAGGTCCAGGACGACGCGTTCCAGGTACTCGGGCACTTCGCGGCGGTGTTCGCGCAGCGGCCGGGGCGGGGTGTCGCGATGGCCGACGAGGATCGCCCAGGGGTCGTCGAGGTCGAACGGCGGTACGCCGGTGGCGATCTCGTAGAGCACGCACCCGAACGAGTACAGGTCGCTGCGCTGGTCGACCTCGGTGCCGCTGATCTGCTCCGGGGACATGTAGTGCGGGGTGCCCATGGCGATGCCGGTGCCGGTCAGCCGGGAGGTGAAGCCGATGTCGTGGCCGAGGCGGGCTATGCCGAAGTCGCAGATCTTCACCGTGCCGTCGCCGAGGCGCACGATGTTGGCGGGTTTCAGGTCGCGGTGGACGATGTTCTGCTCGTGGCAGTACGCGAGGGCCGCGGCGACCTGCTCGGCGATCTCCACGACGTCCGCGACCGGCAGCGGGTGCTGCTTGTTGTCCTCCAGGAGCTGGCTGAGATTGCGGCCGTCCAGCAGTTCCATGACGAGGTAGAGGACGCCGTCCGACTCGCCGAAGTCGTGCACGACGGTGATGCCCCGGTGCTGGAGCGCGGCGGCCACCCGGGCCTCACGCCGGAACCGCTCCCGCAGCACGCGGGTGAAGGCGTGGTCGTGGTTGGGGCCCAGCGGTTTGAGGCACTTGACGGCGACGTGCCGGCCCAGGGACTCGTCCCGTGCCCGCCACACCTCCCCCATGCCGCCGCGCCCGATCAGATCGAGCAGCCGGTATCGGCCGTGGATGAGCCTGGTCTCCCCCATGTCGCGCGACGCTCCCCCCGGTAGCTGTTCGCCCGCTCCTCCCATGGCCCACTCAGTATGGCGGCCTATCGTCCGAGTTTGTACGGTGCCGGGCGCGCGTCCGGGCCGAGCCTCGCCATGGCGCGCAGGATGTGTTTGGGCGGGAGTTGCCACCGCAGACGTGCGGGAACCCGGCGCAACAGGAGACCTGTGAGGCGCAGTTGCCGGGCTGCGGTGGCGGGTGTGGGGGCCGGTCTGCCGTACAACTCGTGGGCGTACGGCGGCAGAGAGGCGTACGCCAGTTGTGCCACGCGCCGCCACAGCACCTCCCGCACCGGTACCAGGAGCGGGTGCGTCGGCGGGTGGAGGAGGAAGTCGTCCACTTCGCGTGCCTCGGGTCCGCCGGCCAGGTCCGGGCGCACCTTCTCGAAGTAGGCGGCCAGCTCGGCCCGGTCGGCCGGTACGGTGCCCGGGTCGAGTCCCACCAGGCGTGCGCTCTGCCGGTGTTCGCCGATGTAGCGGTCGGCCTCGGCGTCGGTGAGCCGGAACCCGGACCCGCGCAGCACGTGCAGATAGGAGTCGATCTCGGCGCAGTGGACCCACCGGAGCAGGTCGGGTTCGTCGACGCCGTAGCGCTCTCCGGTGTCCGGGTCGGTCGCCGTCAGCATGCGGTGGATCTTCCGGACGCGGGCGCCCGCCCGCTCGGCCGCCTCGGTGGTGCCGTAGGTCGTCGTGCCGACGAAGTTCGCGGTGCGCATCAGCCGGCCCCAGGCGTCCCGGCGGAAGTCGGAGTTCTGCATGACGCCGCGTACGGCGCGCGGGTGCAGGGCCTGGAGGTAGAGCGCCCGGATGCCGGCGATCCACATCATCGGGTCGCCGTGCATCTGCCAGGTCACCGAATCAGGAGTGAACAGCCCCGGGTCCGCGCCGGTCATGCGCCTCACCTCCGCCCGGCGCCCACGATGACACAGCTCGAACAACAGGTCGACACCGCGGGAACACCCGCAACACTGTCCAGTCGTTGAGATTTCACCCACCCGGTTAAAGGTTTGGTAAGGCTCCCCTTATAGGCTGACGGCGCCGATCACGCCCGCAGCGGGCCGCAGCGGCATGCCCGGCCTCCCGCACGACAGGACTCGACATGCGCACCACCTCCCGCGGTCTCATAGCGGCACTCGCTCTCACCCCTCTGCTGGCCGGCTGCTTCGCACCGAGCGACAGCGGCGAGGGCGCCGGAGCGGGATCGGGTGGTCGACTGCGGGTCGCGCTGGCCGTACCGCCGGTGCAGGCGCTGTCCCCGTACAGCAACGACGCCACCGTGCTGAGCAAGCTGTCCGTCGCCGAGGGCCTCACCGCCCTCGACAGGAACGGCACAGCCAAGCCCGCGCTGGCGAAGTCCTGGAAGCAGGACGGCGACACCACCTGGACCTTCGAACTGCGCGAGGCCACGTTCCAGGACGGCACCGATCTCACCGCCCAGTCCGTCGTCGACGCACTCGACCACGCGGGCCGTGCCAAGCCCAAGCCCCGTGTCCTGAGCGACGTGGCCCTCACCGCGAAGGCCGAGGACGCCGACACCGTCACCCTCACCACCAAGTCGCCCGACCCGGTGCTGCCGCTGCGGCTGGCCAGCCCCGCACTCGCGATCCTCTCGGCGAAGGCGTACGCGAAGGACGGCGCCGTCAGCCCGGTCGGCACCGGCACCGGCCCGTTCGAGATCACCCGGCTGAGCGGCAAGGCCAAGGCGACGCTCACCCGCTTCGACGGCTACTGGGGCGGCAAGGCGAAGGCGCCGGGCATCGACGTCAGCTGGATCGCGGACGGCACGGCCCGCGCCAACGCCCTGCGCGGCGGCGAGGCCGACATCGCCGAGTGGATCCCCACCGCCCAGGCGAAGCTGCTCACCGAGGGCACCCGGCACGAAGTGCCCTCCGTACGCACCGACAGCCTGATCCTCAACACCGGCGGCGGCCTGTTCACCGACGCCGGGCTGCGCGCCACCGCCCGCGAGGCCGTCGACGGCTCCGCTCTGGTCGACTCCGTCTTCGGCGGCTACGCCGACCCGGCCAAGGGTTTGTTCGGACCCGCCGTCCCCTGGGCCGCCGACCGGCGTGTGATGGTGACCGGCCGCGCCGAGGCCGCGACCAGCGCCCGGGTGAAGTCAAAGGCCGACGGCAGGACCCTGCGGCTGGCCACCTACACCAACCGGGCAGAGCTTCCGGAGGCCGCGACCGTGCTCCAGCAGCAGCTGGAGAAGGCCGGGTTCACGGTGAAGCAGGACGTGCGCGAGTACACGCAGATGGAGGCCGACCTCCTCGCGGGCAAGTACGACGCCCTGGTCTTCTCCCGGGTGACGCTCCTCGACACCGGTGACGCGGTCGACTACCTCGCCAGCGACTTCACCAGCGAGGGCGTCTACAACATCCCCGGCCTGAAGGACGCAGACGTGGACAAGGCCATCCGGGCCGCCGCCGCGGAGCGCGACACGGAGCGCCGCCAGGAGAAGATCATGAAGGCGGAGGCGGAGATCCTGCGCACCGACGCCGTGCTGCCGCTGGTCCACGAGCAGGCCGTGCAGGGCATCGCGGCCGATGTCGAGGGCGTGATCCTCGACCCGCGCGAGCGCTCCCTCGTCGACGTCGACACGCGCGTCAAGTAGCCCGTATGAGTGTCGCCCACGCCCCGGCCGCCCGCCTGTCCCCCTGGCCGGCGGCGGCCGGCCGTGTGCTCTCCGGAGTCGCGCTGCTCGGAGCGGTGGCACTGCTGCCGTGGCTGACCGGCGCGGACCCGGCCCGCACGGTGCTGCGCGCCCGCTCCGCCGACCAGAACCCGACGTCGGCCGAACTGGCCGTCGTAAGGGAGCAGTTGGGACTGGACGAAGGGCCGCTCGTGCATCTCGCGCACTGGCTGGGCGGCCTGCCGCGCGGGGACGCGGGCGTCTCGTGGGTGTCCGGAGAAGCCGTCATGCCGCAGGTGGGGACCGCCCTTTCGGTGTCCCTGACGCTGATGCTGGGCGCGTTCGTGGTCACCGCCGTCGTGGCGGCGCTGGTGTGCGCCCGCACGGTGTTCCTGGGCTCCCGGCGCCGGCTGCGGCAGGACCGTGCGGGTACGTCGGCCGCCGTGCTGGCAGCGCTGCCGAAGTTCCTGCTCGCCTCGGTGCTGGCCACGGTGTGCGGGGTGTGGTGGGGGTGGTTCCCGTCCAGCGGCTGGGAGGGGCCGCAGTCGATGGTGCTGCCCTCGCTCGCCCTCGGCATCCCGTCGGGCGCGATGCTGGGCGGGCTGCTCGACCAGGCGCTGCCCGCCGCCTTCCACGAACCGTGGGCGCGCACGGCCTACGCCGTCGGCCTCCCGCCCGGCCACATCGGCCGCGACGCGCTGCGCCGCACCCTGCCCGGCATGCTGCCGCAGCTGCTGCCGACGGTCGTCGCCCTGGTCGGCGGTGCGGTCGCCGTGGAGAAGATCTTCAACATCCCGGGGCTCGGCCGGCTCGCCCTGGAGGCCGCCGTCGCGCAGGACCTCCCCGTACTGCAGACCGCGACCCTGGCCCTGGTCCTGCTCGGCGTGAGCGCCGGCGTCCTGATCCGGGCCCTGCGCCACGCGCTCCTCGGCCGTCCCCTGCGCGACGGCGCCCTGCCGGCACTGCACCGGCCGCCGCTCATCCCTCCGCGCTCCCTGCGCTGGATCACCGCGGCCTGTGCGCTGGGGCTGCTCGCCCTGGTCACGGCGGGCCTGTTGCGCGACCCCCTGGGGGTCGACACGACGGCGCGACTACTGTCCCCCTCCCTCGAACACCCCCTGGGCACCGACGCTCTGGGCCGGGATCTGCTGGCCCGGCTGGGCCACGGGGCGGTGCGTACGGCGGGGGTCGCCCTCGCCGTGACCATGCTCAGCGCCGTCACCGGACTCCTGCTGGGCATGGCACCGCGGGCGAGCGCCGGTCCGACGGAGGTCGTGTCGACGCTGCCCGCCGTCCTCGCGGGGCTGCTGATCGCGGGCGTGACCGGACCTTCGGTGTGGGGCGCGGCCTGCGCGGTCTGCGCGGTCGGCTGGAGCCCCTACGCCGCCCAGACCGCCGCCCTGCTCGAACAGGAACGCGCGAGCGGTCACATCGCCGCGTCCGTCGCGCTCGGGGCCGGGCGGACGCACCTGCTGCGCCGCCACCTGCTCCCCGCGGTGCTACCGGCCCTCCTCCGCAACGCCCTGCTCCGGCTGCCCACCACCGTCCTGGTCCTCGCCTCACTCGGCTTCCTCGGCCTCGGCGAACAGCCGCCCACCCCCGAGTGGGGCCGGCTCCTGTCGGAGAACCAGCCGTACGCCGAACTGGCTCCCTGGACCGTGCTGGGTCCGGCCGCGGCGCTGGTGGTGCTCTCCGTGCTGGCGGTGACGGGCAGCGTTCTGGGACGCGAGAAGGCCGTGTGACACGGCCTCCACCGGAGGGGCGTTCGCTCCCCACTTTCAGGCGGGGTGCGTCATGTCGACCACGTACCCGCGACGTTTGTCGACGACATTGCGGAGCGGGCGGCCCTCGATGTGGCGGGTGAGGTTGTCGAGGAACACCTCGATGAGTGCCTCCCGCTCGCTGGTGGTCTCGCCCGCCGTGTGCGGGGAGATCATCACTCCGGGCATGTCCCACAGAGGCGACCGCGTCGGCAGGGGTTCCTGGCCGAAGACGTCCAGGGCGGCGCCTGCCAGCCGGCCGGCGGCGAGGTGGTCGACGAGTGCCTGTTCGTCGACGAGTCCGCCCCGGCCGACATTGATGAGTCGCGCCCCCGGCTTCATCGCGGCCAGCACGGACGCGTCGACCATGCCCCGGGTGTCCTGGGTGAGGGGCGCGGCCAGGACGACGTAGTCCGCCTCCGCCAGAGCGGAGGGCAGCGTGGTCGGACCGTGGATCATGCCGAAGTCGGGATCGACGGCACGGGCCGTGCGGCCGGCGCCACGGACCAGCATCCCGGCGGCGCGCAACAGCCGGGCGACGGCCCTGCCGATGGGCCCCGTACCCCAGACCAGCGCGGTGCGTCCGGTGATGCTGTCACTGGGACGCGGACGCCACTCGCGCCGTTGCTGGTGTTCCCAGGTTCCAGGGAAATCCTTGGCGAGGGCGAGGATCAGTCCGAGCACGTATTCGGCGGTCGGCTGGTCGTAGACGCCGCGGGCGTTGGTGAGGACGACGCCCGGATCCTCGACGAGGGCGGGGAAGAGGAAGGAGTCGACGCCTGCGGAGGCCGCGTGGACCCAGCGGGGTGCCTTGTCGGGGTTGTCCGGCCAGGCTTCGCGGATGGCCGGGGTGATGGTGACCCAGGCCAGGAGGGCGTCCGCGCCGGGGAGGAGGTAGGGCAGCTCCTCCTCGGTCGCGTAGACCGTGTCCGCGAGCCGTTCGATGAGTGCTGTGGCGGGTGGCCGGTTGCCCCGGTAGAGGACGACGAGGCGGTCGGGCATGTCAGGCTCCGGTCGGGACGGCGATGTACTTGTACTCGAGGAACTCGTCGATGCCGACGCGTCCGCCTTCGCGGCCCAGCCCGGACTGCTTGACGCCGCCGAAGGGGGCGGCGGGGTTGGAGACGAGGCCGGTGTTGAGGCCGATCATGCCGCTTTCGAGGCGTTCGCCGACGCGCAGGGCGCGGTCGAGGTTCTGCGTGAACAGGTAGGCGGCCAGGCCGAATTCGGTGTCGTTGGCGGCGTCGATGGCCTCGTCCTCCGTGTCGAAGGTGACGAGGGCCGCGACGGGGCCGAAGATCTCGGTGTCGATGATCGCGGACTCGGCGGGAACATCGGTGAGCACGGTGGGCGGGTAGAAGCAGCCCGGCCCGTCCGGGAGTTCGCCGCCCGTGAGCACCTTCGCTCCGCGCTTGATGGCGTCGCGTACCAGGTCATGGGCCTTGCTGCGGCCGGCGTTGTCGATGAGGGGGCCGACGTGGACGCCCGCTTCGGTGCCGGGACCGACCTTCAGGGCGGCCATGCGGGAGGCGAGACGGGTGGCGAACTCCTCGGCGAGGGAGGTGTGGACGTAGATGCGGTTGGCGGCGCAGCAGGACTCGCCCATGTTGCGCATCTTGGCGACCATGGTGCCCTCGACAGCTGTGTCGAGGTCGGCGTCGTCGAAGACGATGAGAGGTGCGTTGCCGCCCAGTTCCATGGAGGTGCGCACCACGGTGTCCGCACACTGGGCCAGGAGGATGCGGCCCACCCGGGTGGAGCCGGTGAAGGAGAGCTTGCGGATCTGCCCGCCGCGCAGCAGGGGTTCGACGACGCCGGCGGCGTCGGTGGTGGTGACGACGTTGAGGACGCCGTCCGGCAGGCCGGCTTCCTTGAGGATCGCGGCCAGGGCGAGGGAGGACAGGGGGGTCTGGGGTGCGGGCTTGAGGACGATGGTGCAGCCGGCGGCGATGGCGGGACCGATCTTGCGAGTGCCCATGGCCAGGGGGAAGTTCCACGGAGTGATCAACAGGCAGGGGCCGACGGGCCGGCGGGTGACCAGCAGGCGATTCCTGCCGTCGGGGGCGGTCATCATGCCGCCGTCGATACGGACAGCCTCCTCGGAGAACCAGCGCAAGAACTCGGCGCCGTAGGCGACTTCGGCACGGGCCTCGGTCAGGGGTTTGCCCATCTCCAGGGTCATCAGCAGGGCGAGGTCTTCGGTGCGCGCGATGATGATGTCGTAGGCGCGCCGCAGGATCTCGCTGCGCACGCGGGGCGGGGTAGCGGCCCAGGCGGCCTGCGCGGCGACAGCCGCCTCGACGGCACGCCGGCCGTCGGCGGGAGAGGCGTCGGCGACCCGGCACAGTTCCTCACCGGTGGCGGGGTTGTCGATCGACAGGGTCCGGCCTGACTCGGCGTCCTGCCAGCGACCGCCGATGTACAACTGCTTGGGAACATCACGGACGACAGTCATCTTGGGCGTCTCCTTGTACGGGTTGAGGTGCTGCCGACCGGTCAGCGGATGCGGTCCAGCGTCTTGTAGTAGGCGCCCGCGAAGGGCAGGAACCAGGCGGTGCCGTTGTAGAGCGGGATGCGGGGCGGCGCCAGGTCGCGAACCGGGCTGACCTCGGGGTGGCCGTCCATCACCTCGGCCATGACCTGCCCCATGTGCGTGGCCATCTGCACGCCGTGGCCCGCGTATCCCAGGGAGTAGTAGACGCCGTCCTCGGTCTGCCCGGCGTGCACGATGCGGTCCATCGCGAAGCCGACCGAGCCGCCCCACACGTACTCGACCTTCGTCCGGGCGAGTTGGGGGAAGATCTCGCACATCTCACGGAACAGGACCTGTCCGCTCTTCTTGTCCGAGGTGGGGTCGGACGGTGCGAAGCGGGCGCGGCCGCCGAACAGCAGCCGGTTGTCCGGGGTGAGCCGGAAATAGTGGCAGACCTGGTTGGAGTCGACGATGAGGCGGGCCTTCGGGATGATGTCCCGGGCGAGTTCCTCGCCGAGCGGCTCGGTCACGATGATGAAGCTGCCCAGGCAGACCTGCCGGCGGCGCAGCCACGGGAAGTTCTTGTCGGTGTAGGCGTCGGTGGCCATCATGACCTGTCCGGCGCGGATCACACCGCGCTCGGTGCTGACCTCGAAACGGCCGGCGGCGGTACGCCGTACGCCGATGGCCGCGTTGCGCTCGTGGATCTCGACACCGGTGCGTTCGCACGCCTCGGCCATGCCGCGCACGAAGCGGCCGACGTGCAGTGCCGCGCTCAACGGGTCGAGCAGGCCGCCGTGGTAGGCGTCGGATCCGATCTCGGAACGCAGCTCGGACCTGCCGATCAGTGTGGTCTCGTGTCCGAAGTACTTGGCCAGATCGCGCTGTTGGGCCTTCTTGCCCTCGAAGTGCGCGGGGCGGGATGCGACGCCCAGGCGTCCGACGCGACGGAACTGGCAGTCGATGGACTCCTCGTTCACGAGCCGCTCGACGGTGTCCACGGCCTCGCCGTAGGAGTTGTAGATCTCGCGGGCGCGTTCGAGTCCGTACCGGCGGATGGCCTGGCTAACGCCGATCGTGAAGCCCAGGTTCGCCATGCCGCCGTTGCGCGCGGAGGCCCCGGAACCGATCTGGCTCTTCTCGACAAGGGTGACACGGGCGCCCTTGCGGGCGGAGTGGAGGGCGGAGGACAGACCCGTCAGGCCGGCGCCGATGACCACCAGGTCGGTGTCCTCGGTCAGTGGCTTGCCGGACCGGTCGGGGAACATCCCGGCGGTTTCCACCCAGTACGGGATCGTCTTCATTTCGGGTCTCCTGCGGGAAAGTGTTCGGGGCGGGATCTGCCGGGCACCATCAGGGGCCCGGCTGACGGCGCTGTCAGCGGTAGCGCGGCCCGTGCCCGCGCGAGGCTCAGGTGAGGGGTTCGACGGGGAGGACGTTCTGGCCGTTGCGGTGCCCGCCGAGTTTGCGGACGAGGGCGACCAGGGCGAGGGCGAGGATGGCGAGCGCGATGAGGACGGCGCTGACCGCTGTGACGGTGGGGTCGACGTCGAACTGCAGGGCGTTGAAGACCAGGACCGGCAGGGTGCGGGTGTCGGGGGTGGACAGGAACTGGGCGATGAAGAACTCGTCGAAGCTGGTGATGAAGGAGAACACCGCTGCGGCGATGAGGCCGGGTGTGGCCAGGGGGAAGGTGATGCGCCGGGCGATGGTCATCCGGCCGGCCCCCATGCTGGCGGCGGCGTCTTCGAGTCGTTCGTCGATGCCCTTCAGGGTGGAGATCATGATGAGGATCGCCACCGGTACGGCGAGCACGGTGTGGCCGAGCGCGATGGCCAGGGGGCTGCCGAGCATGCCGGCCGGTTCGAAGAACAGGAACAGGCCGAGTGCGATGACCACTTGGGGGATGAGCATCGGGGCCAGGACCAGACCGTAGACCGCCGCGTGCAGCGGGAGCCGGCCTCGGGCGAGGGCGGTCGCCGCGGTGACTCCCAGGATGAGGGAGAACACGGTGGTGAGGGAGGCGATGAGGCTGGACAGGGCGATGGAGGTGGCCCAGTTGCCGCCGGGCGCGGCCATCTGCTCGTACCAGCGGGCGCTGTACTCCTCGGGCGGGAAGGTGCCGATGCCGTCGGCGCCGAAGGAGGTGACCAGGATGATGACGATGGGCAGGGCCAGGAAGAGCAGGATGGCGGTGGCGCTGAGGGCGCGGCCGATGTGTCCGGCCCGGGTGGGGGGCAGTTCCATCATGAGCCGCTCCTTCGTGCGTGTGCCTTGGTGCGGCGGAGCTTGGCCAGGCCGAGCACGCCCAGCCCGGCGAAGGTGAGCAGCAGCAGGATGACGCCGAAGGCGGCGGCGGAGTTCCACTGGTCCTGCTTCATCACCTGCTGATCGATCAGCGCCGCGACGACGGTCTGCTGGTCGCCGCCCATCAGGGCGGGGGTGATGTAGTAGCCCAGGCAGAGGATGAAGCTGAGCAGACCCGCCGTGCCGATACCGGGCGCCACGAGCGGCAGGTAGATACGGCGGAAGATCGTCAACCGTGTCGCGCCGAAGCCTGCCGCTGCGGCCAGGAGCCGGCCGTCGACGCCCCGCATCACGCCCTGCAGCACCAGGACGGTGTAGGGGAGCATGACGGAGGTGGTGCCGATGACCACACCGGTCTCGTTGTACAGCAGCGAGTACGGTGCGCCCGGCGCGTGCAGCGAGGTGGCCAGCGTGTTGATGAGGCCGTGCTCACCGAGCATGATGATCCAGCCGTAGGTGCGGACCAGAGCGCTGATGAAGTGCGGCACGACCACGATCAGCATGGCCAGGGCGGCGAAGACGGGCCGCATCCGGGTGATGGCATGCGCCAGGACGAAACCCACCAGCAGACTCAGCAGCGCGGTCTCGGCGGAGATCCGCAGGGTGGAGACCAGCACGGACAGGTTCACGCCGCTGAGGGCGTCGGTGTACCAGTGGAGGGTGAAGCCGCCACTGTCGCCCTCCAGGCTGAGGGAGAGCACGCCGATGATCGGGTAGACGAACAGCACCAGCAGGAACACCGTGACGGGGACGGCGTTGACCAGGGCGATGCGGGAGCGGTGTCCGCGCTTCGCGGACGACTTCACACGCACCTTGGTGGGTGCGACAGCGGTGCCGGCCACGGCTCACCCCCCGTCCGTGGCGTCGAAGACGCTGACATCGTCCCGGTCTGCGGTGACACAGACCCGCTCGCCCGTGCGCGGCGGGACGCCGGCGGTCTCGATCCGCAGCGGCGGCGTTCCCGGAGCGGCACCGTCCAGACGGACCGTGATCCGGGTCAGCGAGCCGACGTAGACGGCCGTCTCGACCGTGCCCGTACAGCAGCTCTCCTCGGCGCTGACCAGGCGGAGCTTGCCCGGCCGCACCGCGGCGCGCACGCTCTGTCCGGGCACGCAGGGGTGGGGGCGGGCGGTGAGCACGCCGCCGGAGTCCAGCCGTACCCGGGTGCAGCCGTCCTCCCCACCGTCCTCGACCTTGCCGGTGAGGAAGTTGGCGGCGCCGAGGAAGTCGGCCACGAACGGGGTGCAGGGGCGTTCGAACAGGCCACGGGGGGTGTCGAACTGCTCGATGCGGCCGTCCTTCATGATGGCGATCCGGTCCGACAGGACCAGCGCCTCCTCCTGGTCGTGTGTCACGTAGATGACGGTCAGACCGAGTTCACGCTGAATGGACTTGATCTCGGTCTGCATCTGGTCGCGCAGCTTCTTGTCCAGCGCGCCCAGCGGTTCGTCCATCAGCACGATCGGCGGGCGGTAGACCAGCACTCGGCACAGGGCCACGCGCTGCTGCTGACCACCGGAGAGCTGACGGGGCTTGCGGCCGGCGAACTTCGACAGGCCTGCCGCCTCCAGGGTCTCGCCCACGCGGCGGCGGATCTCCGCCTTGGGCACCCCGCGCAGTTGGAGGGGGAAGGCGACGTTCTCCGCGACCGTCATGTGCGGGAAGAGCAGGTACTGCTGGAAGACGAAACCGAAGTCGCGCTTTCCGGGGTTGAGTTTGGTGATGTCCCGGTCGTCGACGGTGATGCTGCCCGAGTCGGGTTCGGTGAACCCGGCGAGCATCATCAGCGTGGTGGTCTTGCCGGAACCGGAGGAGCCGAGGAAGGTGACGAACTCACCGGCCGCGATCTCCATGTCCACGCCGTCGACCACCGTCGTCCCGCTGTAGGACTTCCGCAGCCCCGTCACGGACAACGGCTTACCGGTCGGCGAGTTGGACCCCGGGGCCAGGGCCGAAGCGAGGAGTCTGGTCCGCTCAGGCATCGGCCCACTCCCGCCAGCGCTTGGTGACCGCCTCCAGGTTCTTGTCCCACCAGGCCACATCGGTGTCGAACCCGGTCTTGAGGTTCTGGGGCGAGGTCGGCAGCGTGGCCAGGACATCGTCCGAGAGCAGCTTGGTGGCGGCGGGGACGACCGGGCCCTGCGGGAAGAGCCTGGCGAACGCCGCCTGCACCTCGGGACGCAGGGAGAAGTCGATCAGCTTGTAGGCCGCCTCTGTGTTGTCCGCGCCCTTCGGGATGCCCCAGCCGTTGGTGAGCCGCCGGGCGCCGTTCCACTGGTAGGCGACCGGCACGCCCTGCTTGATCAGCTCGTCCGCGCGGCCGCTCCACAGGCTGGTCATGACGACCTCCTTGCGGCCCAGCAGCACCGCCGGGAGGGCGCCGGTGTTCCAGAACTTCTTCACCTCGCCGCGGATCCGTGACATCGAGGCGAACGCCCGGTCCAGGTCGAGCGGGTACAGCTTGTCCAGCGGCACCCCGTCGGCCAGCAGCGCGAACTCCAGCTCCGGGTAGTCGGCTTCAGCGCTCTGCAGGGAGCGCGGACCGGCGAAGGAGTGGGTGTTCCAGAAGTCGGCCCAGCTCTTCGGCGCGCGCTGCAGACTGTCCGTGCGGTAGGCCATCAGGCTCGCCCAGACGTTCTTGCCGACCGCGTGTTCGGGCAGCTGGTGCTCCGCGATCCCGGCGCCCTTGAGGCTCTTCAGCCGGTCGTGGTCCACCGCCTCCAGACAGTCCAGGCGGGCCATCTTCTGGAAGATCAGCAGGGTGTTGTCCATCAGGTCGACCTGCGGCCGGCCCTGCCTGACCTGGGCGATGATCTGCGCGGACTGGTAGTTGACCGTGGTGACCGTGATGCCGGTCTCCTTGGCGAACGGCTCGTAGATCGCCTTGGTGAGAGCGTCGTTGTAGGCGCCACCGCTGTTGCTGACGACGATCTTCTTCTCGCCGCCGCCACCCGAAGAGCTGCGGCTTCCGCCGGAGCCCATGAGAGTGCCGCATCCGGTCACTGCCGTGGCGGCGGCCAGAGCACCTGCGGTGCGGAGTACGGTTCTGCGTCCTATCCGGTTGTCTTCCATGGCAGAGCCTCCTGGAGATCGCTGGGGGTACGGGGAATCCGTGCCGCGGGGACGCACGGGTCCCGGGCGGAGGGGGTGGGAGGTCAGATGCCGAGCATGCGGTTGACCTCGTCCAGGGACTTCACCGGCACGTAGTCGTAGCCGTGGGTCACCGGGTCGTAGCCCCGGTCCAGGAGGATCAGGTTGCGGAAGCCCATGTCGTGCATCGGCATCAGGTCGTAGCGGGTGTGCGAGGAGACGTGCACGAAGTCCTCGGGGGACGCGTCGAGCTGGTCGAGCATGTACTCGAAGGCGGCGTAGCGGGGCTTGTAGTAGCCGGCCTGCTCCGCCGTGTACACCGCGTGGAAGTCCGCGCCGAGCCGGGGCACGCTCTCCTCGAGGAAGGAGTCGTCGGCGTTGGAGAAGATCACCAGCTTGTAGTGCTCACCCATCTTCTTCAGCGGCTCCGGCACGTCGGCGTGTGGTCCCCAGCTGCGGACGCCGTCGGCGAACCGCTTGCCCGCGTCCGGGGCCGCCTTCAGACCCCACTTGCGGCACACCCGCTCGAAGGAGTCCTGCAGCACCTGCTCGTAGGCGTAGTACCGGCCGCGGACCTGGTCGTAGCGGTAGCCCCGGAACTCCCTCACGAACTGGTCCCACTGCTCGGCGGGGATCTGGTCGCCGACCAGCTCACGCGTGATGGGGGTGATCGGGTACTCGATCAACGTGCCGTAGCAGTCGAACGAGACGTACTTCGGACGGAACGAGGGTTCGCTCATGGAAGGGCTCCAATTCTTTGCTGCAGGAACAGGGAGTGATTCAGTATTTGTCATTGTTTTTCCGGCACAGCTGTGACGGACTTCCCCACGGCGTGGGCGAGGTGACTTCGGGTCAGACGGCGCCGGCTCCGGCCGGCGCCAGGAAGCCGACGGGATGGTCCGTGGTGCCGTCGAGGGCCAGGTCGGCGGCGATCTCTCCCATGGCGGGCGAGAGTTTGAAGCCGCTGCCGGAGAAGCCGGCCATGACGATGATGTCGTCCTCGCCGGGGAGGTGACCGACGAGCGGATTGCCGGACGCGGTGTAGCCCTCCATGTAGACCGACAGCCTGATGGGGTCGGGGTTCAGATCGGGCATCAGCTCGGCGATGAGCTCGCGGAAGGTGGCGAGTTCCTCCGGGCGGACCGTGCGGTCGAGGAGTTCGGGGTCGGGTACGGGCAGATAGCGTGCGAGAGAGAGGCCCAGCTTGACGGAGATGCCGTCGGGCGACGGGAGTCCGTAGCAGTCGTGGGGTGTGCTGCGTACGAAGGCGGGGGCGCCGCCGGCGAACCAGTCGTGGCGGGCGGGGAGGTGCCAGGAGCTGATCAGCCGGCGGACGTCGACCGCCCGCGGAAGGTCCGGGAGCAGGGTGTTGATCCAGGGGCCCACGGTCACCACAGCGGTGTCCACGTGGTCCGTGCCCTGGTCGGTGACGATGTGCACCCCGCCGCCTGCCGCGGGCGCGATCTCTCGCACCGGGGTGTAGCGGTGCAGCCGGGCGCCCAGCTGCTCGGCGCGGGTGGCGGCGGCCTGGACCGACGCCTCGGGCCTGATGATGGCGCCCCTCCGGTCGAGGACGGCGGTGTGTCCGTCCGGGAGGCGGTGCTGCGGGTAGCGGCGGGCGAGTTCCTCCCGGTCCAGTACCTCGTGATCCAGCCGGTGGGTGGAGCTGGCGGAGAGGAGGAGGCGCATGGACGGCGACGCGGATTCGCCCATCACCAGGCATCCGCTGCGGCGTCGCAGCGGGAAGCCGGTTTCGCGCTGGAGCCGGTCCCACATGCGGTCGGCGAGCCGCAGCAGCGGAATGTACCCGGGGTCACCGAGGTGCACGGCGCGGAAGATGCGGGTCTCGCCTCCGGCCGCGCCGCGGTCGTGCCCCGGCGCATACCGGTCGTAGCCGATGACCCCGGCTCCGCGCGCGGCCAGTCGCCACATGACCTGGCTGCCCATGCTGCCGGCACCGATCACGGCGACGCGCTTCGGGATGCGCATGAAGTCGTTCCTTTCGCCGGGTGCGGTCTGGGTGGCAGTCGTGTCCCAGCACCGTGCGGACACTGAGCGGACGCTTCCCGTCCGTGCCCCGCTGGGGATGGCGTTCACTCTCGACCCGGGTGAACACGCAGGTCAACCCACACTCTGTTCCACCTTGGAGCCTTCTTGAGACGGTCTGTCACGGCGACGGACAAGGTTCGGAAAGAACTCTTCCCCCTCTTGTCACGGTGAGTGGCCGGTGCGAAGGTGACCCCCGACCCCCCGTGAGAAAGCACCCCCTATGCCGCCCAGACGTCCCGCAACCAGACATTTCCTCACCATCGAGGAGGTTCTGCGACTGCCTGTACTCGTCGAAGGGATGCCGCGCGTCCTGGCCGGTCAATCGCACCTCGACCGTGCGGTGCGCTGGGTACATGTCACCGAACTGCTCAATCCCGCCGACTTCCTCGAGGGCGGTGAACTGGTGCTGACGACCGGCATGCCGTATCCCGAGGACGCTTCCGAGCTGCGTGACTACGTCGACCAGCTCGCCGATGTCGGCGCCGCCGGCCTGATCGTGGAACTCGGTCACCGGTACCGGAAGGTGCCCGAGGAGCTGGTGGCGGCCTGCCGTGCCCGTGAGGTGCCGCTGGTCGAGCTGGCCCGTGGTGTCCGGTTCATCGACGTCACGCAGACGGTGCACGCGCTCATCCTCGACGGCCAGGGGGCCCTGCTGCGTCGCGGGAGGGACATCCAGGACATCTTTACCGCCCTGACGCTGCGGGGCGCGGGCCCGGAGGAGCTGGTGCACACCACCGCGGAGCTCACCGGCGCCCCCGTGGTGCTGGAGGACCTCACCCACCGGGTCCTCATGTGCGAACTGCTCGGCCGGCCGTACGAGCCGGTGGTGTCCGCCTGGTCCCGGCGTTCCCGGGCCGCGCCGACCCTGGAGAAGATCACGCCGAGCGGCCCGGAGGGGTGGCTGATCGCGCCCGTGCAAGACCCCCACGGGCCGTGGGGACGGCTGGTCCTGCTGGAGGGCCGGCTGAACGCGGAGCCCGACCCGGAACACGTCCTGGTCCTGGAGCGCGCCGCGGTCGCGCTGACCATGGCGCGCCTGGCCGGGCCGGCCTGGTGGGAGCGCCGGGCCCACCGCTCCGTGCTGCGAGACCTGTACGAAAGGCGCTTCCGGTCCCCCGCCGACGCCCGCGCCCGCGCCGAGGCCCTGGGATTGCCGGCCTTCGGACACCGCCTCTTCGCCGTGGTCATCCGCCACACGCACACCGGCCACGACGAGCACCTCGACGAACGGATCGCGAAGGCGCTGGCCCAGACCGGCATTCGCGCCCTGACCGGTGAGACGGCCCCGGGCCGGATCGGCGTGCTCCTCGCGCTGGCGCAGGCCAGCGCCTGGCAGCCGGTCGCCGAGCGGATCGGCCGCCTCGCACGCGAGGAACTCGGCCCGGAGGCCGTGGTCGCCGTCGGCCCCGGCGTGACCGACCTCTCCGGGATCGCCCGGTCGTGGCAGGAGGCCGAGCAGACGGCCGAGGCCATCACGCCCGCCTCACCCGAGCGCTGGTTCTACGTCCCCGCCGACGTCGAACTCCCCGAACTCCTGGGCGTGCTGAGGGAGGACACCCGCCTCCAGCGGTACGCGGAACGGCAGCTGATCCGCCTCATCGAGCACGATGACCGCAACAGCGGCGACCTGCTCCCCGCACTGCGCGCCTATTTGACGGCAGCGGGGAACAAGTCGGTCGCCGCGAAGCGGGCCGGCATGTCCCGGCAGGCGTACTACCAGCGCCTCCACACCATCGAACGGCTCCTCGGCTGCGACCTGGAATCGGGCCTGCAGCGGACGTCCCTGCACGTCGCGGTGCTGGTCCTGGACGCGGGAGAGGCGGCTGTGCCCAGCACGTGACGGGCGGGTCGGACGTGCCGGTCAGCCGTCACACAGGGCTCTGTGGATCTCCCTCGGTGAACTGGTCAGCCGTCCGTAATCGCCGGGGTGTCAGGGCAGGAGGAGGACCTTGCCGGTCTGTCGTTGGCTTTCCAGGTATGCGTGGGCCTCGGCCGCCTCCGCCAGGGGATAGGCCCGGTCGATGATCGGGGTGATTTTTCCGTCTGCCAGCAGTTCCAGGCACAGCTGCTGGTCCCGCAGGGTCGCGCCGCGCACGCTGGCGATCCTCACCTGCCGGCCGATGAGGGCGAGTGCGTCCAGCTCGAGCCGGGAGCCCTGGCCGGTCGGTGTGCCCAGGACGATGACCGTACCGCCGAGCCGTGTACAGGAAAGGGAGCGCCTGAAGAAGTCGTTGCCGCCGACACAGTCCCAGACGGCGTCGGCGCCCAGACCGTGCGTCAGCTCCCTGACTTGCCCCGGCAGTCGGGGATCGGTGGAGTGCAGGATGTGGTCGTAGCCGAGCCTGCCGAGCGCTTCGTCGCGGTCCGGCTTGGTGGTGGTGCCGATGACGGTGGCTCCGCTCAGCTTCGCCAGTTGTGCGCAGGCGATCGCCATTCCGCCGCTGGCGCCGGTGATGACCACGGTGTCGCCGGGGCCGACAGGTGCTTGCCGCGCGCAGTTGAGCGGGGTGGTGTAGGTCCACATGGTGGCTGCGGCTGTCTCGAAGTCGATGCCGTCGGGGATGGGCAGGATCGCGTCCTGGCGGCGCACGACGTACTGGGCGTAGCCGCCGAAGACCTGGTGTCCGGGGTAGGCGGTGTCGACGCACAGGTTTTCGAGCCCGCGTACGCACAGGGCGCAGTTACGGCACGGCGGGTGCGGAAGCTGCACTGCCCTGTCGCCGGGGTGCCACTCGGTGACGTTCTCGCCGGTGGCGACGATCTCACCGGCCGCGTCCCGGCCGAGCTGGAACGGCAGAGGCCACGGCGGCCGTCCCGGCAGAGGCTGCGGCAAGTTGCCCGCGCGGTACCGCAGATCCCAGCTGTTGACGGCCGTCGCGTGCACGCGCATCAAAATGTCGTCGGGGCCGACCTCGGGAATCGGCGCCTCGATGTACTTGAGCACCTCGGGCCCGCCATGCTCGAACAGGCGGACCGCCATCATGGTCTGTTCCACTCTCACGTTCCTTCAGATCGTTACGGGGTTCATCCAGGGCTTCATGGAGCCGCCTGCGCCTTGACCGCCCCGGCGAGACCGTGGGCGAGCGGACCTCGGCCAGACGGCTCACCAGGGATGGATCAGCAACTGGACGGCCCGGCGCCTTCGCGAGTAGGTCTACGACTGAGCACGAGTCCGGCGCACCCGCACCGGATCCACGTGCCCGGTCGACTCCAGGTGGAGAGGCTCGTCGCGCACGGCGGAACCGGACAGCGCGGTGTGCGCGGCCGTTGTCAGGTGCCGCGAAGCATGGTGATCAACGGCGGTCGACGGCGGGACGAGGAGAGCCTGCATGACCCCAGGCAACAGCCGCCTCATAAAACACGTACCACTCGGCGTATGAAGCTTCCATGGGGTCGGCAGGGATGATCCGCTCCGGGGTCGACGGAGTCAGCGGGAGACCTGAGGCATGCCGCCCTCGGGGGCGGGTTCCTGCGGGAGGCGCAAAGTGAACGTTGCCCCCTTGCCCAGCCCGGCGGATTGCGCGGTGATGTCTCCGCCGTGGGCTCGGGCGATGCCCCGGGCGATGGTCAGGCCGATGCCGCTGCCGCCGGCGGCAGCGGGTCGGCCGGGACGATCAAGGCGTTCGAAGCGGTGGAAGATGCGTTCGAGGTCGTGTTCGGCGATGCCGATGCCGTCGTCCGTGACGCGGACGATCACGTCGTGCACGGGAGATGGTTCGCTGTGGACGGACAGCGCCACCTGTCCCTGCCGATCGCATGCGGCCAATGCGTTGCCGAGCAGGTTCACCAGGACCTGGGTGATCCGGTCCGGGTCGCAGAAAGCGTCGACGGGTGTGTCTGCGTCCACGGCGAGGGTCACGATCTGGTCGTCGTACTGAGGGCGCAGTCGCTCGGCCGTGGCCCGTGCCAGCGTGGCCACGTCGGTGGGCTTGCGGTGAAGATCGAAGGCGGCCTCCTCCGACCGGGACAGGCTGGAGAGGTCGCCCGCCAGGCGCTGCAGCCGGTGAAGGTCGTCGGCGAGGGAGGCGAACATCGCCTCATCGGGGATGAAGATGCCGTCGGCCATGCCCTCGATCTGGCCGCGTAGAAGGGTGATCGGGGTGCGCATCTCGTGGGCGACCTCGGAGATCAGGCGGGCGCGGCGGCGTTGGGTGTCGGCGAGGGCTGCCGCCAGTGTGTTGACGTCCTCGACCAGCGCTGCCAGGCCCGGCTCGCTGGGGAGTTCGAGGATGTCGTCGTAGTGTCCCTCGGCGAGCCGGCGCGTGGCGGCGCGCACCCTGTCGAGCGGACGCAGCAGAAACCGGGACAGGGCGACGGACGCCGGGAAGGCCGCGGCCACTCCGGACAAGAGGCCGATCTGCAGGACCACGTCGCCTTCGATGTCGGCAAACCCGAGCCACACCTCGATCAGCGCGCTGATTGCCGCCATGGCCAGCAGCGCCAGGAGGAGCACCATGACGTGCGAGAGCACCAGCCGATTGCGGAGCGACAGCCGCTCCTGGATTCGGCGCAGCCGCGCACGGGACCTGTGGTAGGCCGGGAAGCCTGAGGGAACCATGGGCGGGGTGTCCTTCCTGGCCGCTCAGGCGGGGCGCCCGACGAACCGGTAACCGATGGTGCGGACGGTGCCCACGAACCGGGGTGCGTTCGCGTCGTCGCCCAGCGCGCGCCGCAGAGTGCGGATGTGCACGTCCACGACGCGCTCGTCGCCGAAGAAGTCCTCGCCCCACACCTGGGTCAGCAGGCCGCGCCGGGTGAAGACCCGCCCAGGGGCCCGGGCCATCGCGAACAGCAGATCGAAGTCGAGAGCGGAAAGCTCCACCGTCCGGTCGCTTCCGACAAGGACGGTTCGTGTCTCGGGATCGACAGTCAGCCCGTCGAAGCGCAGCATGTCGTCCTCGTGGGGCGCCTCGGTGCGGCTGTCGGTGCGCCGCAGGATGGCCCGCACCCGTAGTGCCAGTTCGCGGGGGCTGAACGGCTTGGTGACGTAGTCGTCGCCGCCGGTGGTGAAGCCGATCAGCCGGTCGACCTCCTCGTCCCGGGCGGTGAGCATGATCACCGGGATCTGGCTCGCCTCCCGGATGCGGCGCAGGACCTGGAATCCGTCCAGCCCAGGGAGCATCACATCGAGCACCACGAGGTCCGGCCGGTCGCGGGTGACGGACTGCAGGGCGGACGGCCCGTCCGCGGCCTCGATGACGTGGATCCCGTCCGCCTCCAGGTAGCCGCGCACGGTCATGCGGATCTTGGGTTCGTCATCGACGACCAGAACGCGCTGCGTACTCATCGTGCTCGCTTTCCATCGCCGAGGTGGGAAGGGGAAGGGGGAGGGCCGTCAGGGCCGCGGGGTGACCGGCGGCGTGGACGTAGAGGGCCGCGAATGTGGCCAGCGTACGGTGGATGTCGTGGTCGCTGACGATCCCCGGGTCGGCCTCGCCCCTCCGGCGCCGGGCCGCCGGGTCGTCGGGCAGCTCCATGAGGCGTTCGGCAAGGGCGCGCACGTCACCGGGCGGGAAGAGGCAGCCGTCGCGGCCGGGCTGGACCAGGTGCGGCAGTGCCATCGCGCCGGCCGCGACAACGGGCCCGCCCCCGGCCATGCGTTTCGCCCGGCCAGGCGACCTCGCTTCCGTCGGTGACCCCTCCGTCCCCAGGCGCTGATCTTCGCACCGAGCGCCGCCCGCGCCCCGTCGGCGGGGCATCGGGCGGCGGGCTTGGCGTGCGGTCGCGGCTCAGCGCGAGCCGGCGCGGCGTATACGCGCCCGCAGCTTCGGGAACTGCTCGAGGGCGTTGGTCCGCTCCAGAGCGATCCGCTGGCGTCGGCTGTAGATCTCGTCGACGGTCGGTTCGGGGTCGCCTGCCTTGAGGACCGGCAGGCTGCCCTTGAGGAAGGGCATCGTCTCGACGTTGTCGGCCGCGTAGAGGTGGCGGGTCGCGGGCCAGTCGCTGCCGAACATGATGTGGTCGGCGGGCACCAGCGACGACAGCGGCTGCAACTGCGCGGCGGTGAACGCCTGTGCGTCGTCGAAGTACATCCGCTTGATGTACTTGAGGGGGCCTTCCGGCAGCACCTCGTTGAACGGCGGGAAGGCCGAGTGCCGGGTCGCCAGCCGGTAGGCAAGGAACGGCAGTGCCCCGCCGCTGTGCGTGAAGTGCCAGCGGATGTTCGGGTAGTCCCGCAGGACACCGTTGTAGATCAGGCTCGTCATCGCTCGGGTCGCGTCGAAGGTGTACTCGAAGACGTTGTTCCCGGCCGGGATGTCGGGGCCGAAGCACAGCTTCGGAGCCGGGTTCACCTCCGGACCCGTCGGGTGGACGTAGACGTAGGCACCGCGGTCATTGAGGATCTCGTACAGAGGCGCCAATGAAGGGTCCCCCAGGTAGGTGCCCTTGTAGTTGGTGAGCAGGCAGATGCCGTCGAGATCCAGTTCGCCGAGCGCGCGGTCCACCTCGGCCACCGAGCCCTCGATGTCGGGCATCGGGGTGACCGCGAAGATCCCGAACCGGTCGCCCCGGGTCTGCACGAGGTCGCGGGCGTAGTCGTTGACCGCCCGGGCGGTGGCGCGCCGGTCGTCGACCGGGCCGACGGTGACCTGGAGGTCGCCGAACGACAGGACGCTGGCCTGGATCCGGTACTGGTCCATGAAGGCCAGGTGCCGATCGACCGACCACGGACCGTACGCCCCGGTGATGGCGCCGAGGAGGCCGTAGCGCTTCAGGTAGTCGTTGTACACATCGGGGCTGTAGTGCGCGTGGGTATCGATACGCCAGTTGCCCTTCGGCAGACCCTGACCGGACGGCGCCGCCTCCGGAGTAGCCATGGCAGCCGGCACCGTGGCCGCCGCCGCCCCGACAAGCGCCGCGGCCGAAGCCCCTTCGATCATCCTTCGACGCGAGATGTTCCGTCGCAGGTTCATATCCGGTTCCCCTCTTCATTCTGTGTACGAGTCAGGTCGTATGCGTGTACGCCACGGCGCCGTCGCCAGGCCGGGCAGTCTGCGCAGGACGGCGGTGGTCCCCGCCGAATTGCGGACCGCCGCCTCCACGCGCGGGCGGCGCGCGGCCAGTCGGGGGCGCAAGCGGGTGAGTCGCTCCTCTGCCGGGCCAGTCGCCGTCAGCAGATCGATCCGGCGCTCATGCGCGGGAATCCCATGGCGCAGACGTGGCCGCGCCGGCCGGCAGTCGGCTCCACGCGGGTGAACAAGCCGGCGGTTCCTTGATGCAACGCGTCATCGCCGACCCGCGCCTGCCCAACGGGGTCCACGCGCCTGGCCGATCCCGGACGGCGGGGCGATCAACGCTGTCCACCGGCGGGACGAGGAGTACGTGCATGACCGCCAGACAACAGCCGCCTCATCAAGCACGTACCACCGAGCTCATGAAGCTTCCATGAAGCCGATCGCCGGACTGGCGCCCACGCGGAAGGGCGGGCGCTGCCACCCGTTGGCCTCTGTCAAGGGCTCTCGGTGACTGCTACTGGGAGTCCTGCGGTGCGTCGGCACGCTGCAGGGTGGTGAGCCACTGGGCCACGACGGCGTCGATGAAGGCGTCGGTGACCTGGCCGCGGTCGAGGAAGAGCCGGGCGAGGACGGGCCCGTACAGCAGGGTGAACTCGTCTTCGCTGATCTGGACGCCCGAAGGCTCCAGCAGCCTGTTGAAACCGGCGTAGCGGTCCTCGCCGATGCGGACGAGAGCCCCGGCACTGTCGGGGTCGTGGTCGGCCTGGGCGGTGACCGCCAGAGCCGCGGTTCGCACGGACGGCACACTGACCCCGGCGCGCAGGCTCTTCAGCCAGGCGGTGGCCACGGCGCCCACGTCGCTGCCCGGTTCGGGATAGGTACCGAGGTCGGGGCCTTCGAGGACGAGGTCGAAGAGCAGTGCGGCTCGGGTGGGCCAGTGCCGGTAGAGGGTCTGGCGGGTCACGTCTGCCCGCTCGGCCAGCAGGGCATAGGTCAGCCCGGCCGGTCCTACCTGAGGCAGCAGTTCTCGCGCGACGGCCAGCACGCGGTTGCGGGTGCGCTGCACGCGCGGGTTGCCCGGGGTCGGCTGACGACGGTGGAGGGGCTGCTTCATGCCGCCACCCTACCTGCCAATCATACGTTGAGTGTGATTGAGGTCACAATTCAAGCCGAATCATACATAGCGTGTGATAGACCTTGGAGAGCAATCACACGCACTGGATGATTCTTGTGTGACCGTGCACATTCGAAAGGCGTTGACCATGTCACCTCGCAACCTGCTCGCACCCACGTTCTCCCGCACGCGCCTCGGTTCCGGCCCTGGCCTGCTCCTCGCCCACGGCGCCGGCAGCAGCCTGGCCGGCACCTACGGCCCCGTCCTGGAAGCTCTCGCCGCCCGCCACACCGTCGTCGGCATCGACTACCCCGGCAGCGGCGACACCCCCCGCTCCACCGCCCCGCTGTCCGTCGACGACCTCGCCGACCAGCTCATCGCCGCCGCCGACGCAGAGGGCCTCGACCGCTTCGCCGTGTCCGGCTTCTCCCTCGGCGGCCCGGTCGCCATCCGAGCCGCCGCCCGCCACCCCGAGCGCGTCACCGCACTCGTCCTGACCGCCGCCTTCCCGCACCGCGACAACCGGCTCGCTCTCGCCTCCTCGGTCTGGAGCAAGATAGCCGCGTCCGGCGACCGCGAACTGCTCGCCGAATTCCAGCTCATGATGGCCCTCGGCACCCAGGCGCTGGAGTCGATGCCGGCCGAGCAGCTGCGGCAGACCCTCGGCTACGTCGCCGCCACCGCGGCCGACGGCAGCTCCGAGCAGACCGACCTCGTCGGCCAAGTCGACGTCCGGGGCGACCTCGCCGGCATCGAGGTCCCCACCCTGGTCATCTCGACCACCGACGACCGGCTCACCTCCACCGCCCTGCACCGCCACCTCGCCGAGACCATCCCCGGCGCGCAGCTCGCGGAAATCGCCACCGGCCACCTGCCGATGCTGGAGCGGACCGACGAGTGGCTGCAGCTCATCACCGACTTCCTCGGCAAGCACAACGCCTGAAAGCGCACCACGGGTGGGCCACGCGGCGAACGGCGTCGTGGCCGCTCACCGAGTTCATGGAGGAATCATGCTCAAGTTCGGCAACCTCGACGAGTCCACCGCCTTCCGCGACCAGCAGAAGGAGAAGACCGGCCCGGTCACTGTCATCAACACGTTTGTCGCCCCGGAAGGCAAGGAGGACGAGGTGGTGGCCGCCTGGGCGGACGACGCGGAGTACATGAAGAAGTCGGGGAGCCTTCTTTCGGTGCAGCTGTACCGGGGCATCGGCGGCAGCCGGCTTTTCACCAACGTCGCGGTCTGGCGATCCACCGAGCACCTTCGTGCAGCGCTCGGCACACCGGAGTTCGCCTCGCACCTGGAGGGCTACCCTGCCGGCACCGTCGCCTACCCGCACCTGTACCAGAAGTTCGCTGTCGACGGCGTCTGCGAAGGGGAATGACGATCGCTCCCCGATTCCGGGCTGCCGTTCGCCACGCACACGACGTGGCGACGTGTAGCCCCTGGGCCACGGACGACTCGCGCCGATGACGCCGGTCCGTGCTGGTCCGGCGGTCGGGACGGATCGACGGTGACGGCGGTACCTGGAGCTGTTCCCCAGGTACCGCCAGAGGGCCGGCAAAGCAGCTTTGACTCCCTCAAGGGAAGCGGCAGCATCACGACGACGTCGTCGGCCCGCCCTCCGCGGCGGCGAACGCCGTCACACCGCCTCGACGGAGTCTGCCTCGCCACGGACGACATCCCGCAGACGCTTCTTGTCGATCTTGCCGACCTTGGTCAGCGGAAGTTCGTCCATGACCAGCAGGTCCTCGGGGAGTTTGTAGCGGGCCACCTGCATCGCGCTGAGGGCGGCGCGGACCGATTCGAGGGTCAGGTCGGTGCCCGGTTCGACGACCACCACCACGCACACCCGCTCCCCCAGGTCCGGGTCGGGCTTCGCGACGGCGGCGACACGGGCGACACCGGGCAGGCGGTAGACGAGGTTCTCGACCTCCTCGGCGGAGATCTTCTCGCCGCCCCGGTTGATGAGGTCCTTGTCGCGTCCCTCGACGACGAGGTTGCCCGAGGAATGCACGCGGACGATGTCGCCGGTTCGGTACCAGCCATCCGGGGTGAACGCGCGGGCGTTGTGCTCGTCGGCCCGGTAGTAGCCGCGCGGGGTGTACGGGCCGCGGGTGAGCAGGGCGCCCATGTGTCCCGAGGGCAGGGGGTCGTCGGAGGCGTCGACGACGAGGATTTCGTCGTCGGGGCACATGGGACGGCCCTGCGTCTCGATCTTGATGTCGTCGGGGTCGTCCGGGCGCGTGTAGTTCAGCAGTCCCTCGGCCATGCCGAACACCTGCTGGAGTGCGCCGCCGAGTACGGGTTCGGCGCGGCGGGCGATCTCCGGGGCGAGGCGGGCGCCGCCGACCTGCAGGAGCCGTAGCGCGGGCGGGGCGAGGTGACGGCCGGCGGTGACGGCGTCGATCCAGCGCTGGGCGACGGCCGGCACGGCGGCGGTGGCCGTCACGCCCTCGGCCGCCATCAGGGGCAGCACCCTGTCGGGGTCCGGGGTGCGGGCCAGGACGACGCGGCCGCCGTTCATGAGGGTGCCCAGGATGCCGGGGCAGGCCAGGGGGAAGTTGTGCCCGGCGGGAAGGGCCACCAAATACACGGTGTCGGGGCCGAGGCCGCAGACCTCGGCGCTGCGCCGCGCGTTGTACTCGTAGTCGTCGTGGGTACGGGTGATGAGCTTCGGTAGTCCCGTCGTACCTCCGGAAAGGAGGAACACGGCGATGTCACCGCTGTCGGGAGCGACTTGGTCGAGCCGGTCCCGTGCCGCGGCCGGGTCGTCGGCCGGTTCGGCCAGGGCGCGCAGATCCGTGGCATCGGCGCCGACTGTGCCGCCCGCGACGAGCAGCAGCCGTACGCTCGGGGTGGCTTCGGCCACCTCCCGGCCCAGCTCCTGGTGGTCGAAGTCGCCGAGACGGTCGGGTACGGCGATCGACGTGACCTCGGCATGGGCGGCCAGGTAGCGCAGTTCGTGGCCGCGGTGCGCGGGCAGCGCCATCACGGGGGCGATGCCGGCCCTCAGACAGGCCAAAGTGAGCGTGACGAACTCCCAGCTGTTGGGCAGCTGGACGAGCATCGCGTCACCGGGGTGGAGGCCGGAGTCCAGCAGGCGGCACGCCAATCCGTCGGCGCGCTCAATGAGCTGACGGTAGGTCAGGCGCGTGTCGCCGTCCACGACAGCCACCGCGTCTCCGTAGGAGGCGGCCCATTCGTGCAGGTACGACCCGAGCGGCCTGCCACGCCAGTACCCGGCCTCGCGGTAGCGGTCGGCGGTCTCTTTGGGCCAGGGGACGAAACCCTCACGCATCGTCGGATCCTCCTTGATCCCGGGAGTCACGCAGCAGCAGTACGGCGTCGAGCGCGACGACGTCGCCGTCGGGT
The DNA here is from genome assembly GCF_045040895.1 of Streptomyces purpurascens. Lineage (NCBI taxonomy): Bacteria > Bacillati > Actinomycetota > Actinomycetes > Kitasatosporales > Streptomycetaceae > Streptomyces > Streptomyces purpurascens. Next base: position 438,197 of record NZ_CP108341.1, read on the forward strand.
AGGACGCGCAGGGGGTTGATCTCGCACTCGGCCATCGTCTTGTCGGCGGCCAGGGACGAGAGGGCGAGCAGCACGTGGGTGAGTCGAGCGCGGTCGACCGGGGTGGCGTTGCGCGCGCCGAGGAACATCTCGCGGGTGGCGAGCTCGTCGAGCATCGTGTCCGCCTCGTGCGCGGACAGGGGCGCGAGACGCAGGGAGACATCGCCGAGGATTTCGGCGGCCGTTCCCCCGGCGCCCAAAGCCAGCACGGGGCCGAAGACCGGGTCGCGGCGTACGCCGACGATGAGTTCGGGGCCCGCGGGGGCCATCTGCTCGACCAGCAGTGCGGGACTCGTCGGCATGCGGGCGAGGGCGTCGTCGAGTTCCTGGTGCGTGCGGATGCCGACCTGGACCCCGCCGACTTCCGTCTTGTGCAGGATCTCCGCGTCGAGGATCTTGACCACGACCGGTCCGCCGAGCTCGTCGAGAGCCGTGTGCACCGCGGCGGGCTCGGCGCACACGCGGCGTGCGGGCGTACGGATGCCCAGGTCCGCGAGGACGCCCTTGGCGGTGTGCTCGTCGACAGGGCCGGGCAGAGGCAGCGTGGGTGTACCGGGCCCGGTGACGTCGGCGGCCTCCAGACGTGTGCGGGCCCCCGCGTCCTCGACGAGCGCGCGCACCATGACCGAACCAGACGCCGGCGTGGCCGCGCAGGGAATGCCGGCTTCCCCGAGTTGCCGGCGGGTCCGCCGTGCCTGCTCCACGGGTCCGCCGACGACGGCGACGAGCGGGGTGGCGATGCGGGCGGCGGTCAGCACGGCCGGGAGGTCCACCGCGGTGGGTTCCAACAACCCGTACACAGCGGTGACATCGACGCCGGGGTCCTCCGAGACGCGCTCGACGACCTGGGTGAGCGCGGGCGAGGGGCGGCCGGTGTCGACGGGGTTGTTCAGGTAGGTGAGGGCGGGGAGCAGCTCGCGCAGTTCCTTCACCGTCCGTTCGACCAGGGGCGGAACCTGGATGCCGTGGGAGCGCAGGTCGTCGGTGAGCAGCAGTCCGGGGCCGGCCTGTGCGGTGACCAGGCCGATGCCCGGGCGTGGATTGGCGGGGAGCCGTACACGGCTGAGCGCGGTGACGGCGTCGACGAGGTCGCGTTCGTCATCGACGAGGACCGCTCCGGCCTGGCGCAGGGCCGTCCTGGTCACGCGCCAGGAGGTGGCCAGGGCACCGGTGTGGGAGCGGGCGAAGTCGCCGATGTCGCTGCGGCCCACGACCAGGGCCACGACGGGGACACGATCGGCGAGGCGGCGTACGGCTTCGGCGAGGCGGCGGCCTTCCGCGGCGGTCTCCACGTGCAGGGCGACGGCCCGTACGGCGTCGTCCTCGGCGAGGTGGTTGAGGACGTCGGCCTGGGTGATGTCAAGGCTGTTGCCCAGACCGACCCCGAGGCGCAGGCCGACGCCGGCCTCGGCCAGGGCGAAGGCCAAGGCGTGGTTCACCCCGCCGCTTGCCGCTACGACCGCCACCGGCCCCGGCTCCAGGTCGGCCGCGCCCGGGACGAAACTGGCGGTGAGCCGTTGGTGGGGGGCGAGGAAGCCCGAGGTGTTCGGTCCGAGGACACGGATGCCGGTGTCTCGCACCACCTCGGCCAGCGCTTGGTGATACAGCGCACCGTCGCCGCCGGATTCGGCGAAGCCGCCGGCGCACACGAGTGCGGCGCGGGCCCCCGCGGCCGCCGCCTCGCGCAGGGCGTCGGCGGTCACGGCGGCCGGAATGCAGGAGACGACGAGGTCAGGCGTGATGCCGTGGGCCGCGGCGGCCTCGGCGATGGTCGGGAAGAAGCCCAGGCCGGAATCGGGCCGGCCGGCGTTGACCTTCATCACCGGTCCGGGGAACGAGGCGAGGGAGTCGGTCATCGCCGCGCCGAGCTTTCCGGGCGTGGCCGACGCGCCGAGTACGGCGATGGCGCGGGGCGCGAACAGCGCGTCCAGGGCGGTCACTCGGTGCCTCCGACGAGGTCGGCCCGGCCGGACAGCACGAGCGTGGTCGCGGTGTCGTCGTCGTACGCGCCGATGACAGCGGCGGGCAGGCCGTGGCCGAGACGGGCCTCCTCCGCGATGAGTACACGGGTGAGCGCCGTACCACCGCGTACGCCGACGAGCGGGGCGCCCGATTCTGCCGTCTCGCGCACCTGGTCGAGGGCGAGCGGCAGACCCTCCTCGGTCTCCGGGGCGTCGATCCACACGCCTGCGCCGGACGACTGAGCGCTGAAGGGGACCATCGGGACAGCGGTGCCGTCGGTCCCGGTGAGGAGTTCGTCGCCTGCCGTCACACGGCGCGAGGGAAGCCGGAGCAGCCCGCCGCGGAAGGGTGTCTCCAGGGGCGGCGTCTCGTGGTTCTGCCGCCACCATCCGTCGACCCGGTCCCCGTAGGCCGCGTCGCGCACGGCGAGTTTGCCGCGCGGGATGCTGCGGGTGAGGAAGTGGAAGGCGAACTGCGTCGGATCGTCGAGCGTACGGACGTAGCGGCCGAAGTGCTCCCACCACGACAGGCTGGGACGCGCCGAGTTCTGGATCTTCTCGACCTTGGGGCGACGGCGCTGCTCGTAGATCTCAAGTGCCTCCGGCACGCTGTGCGACGTCTCCCCCAGGGCCTCGGCCAGCCCGACCGCGTCCTCCATGGCCATCTTGGTGCCGGACCCGACGGAGAAGTGCGCGGTGTGCGCCGCGTCGCCCAGCAGCACCCATGTGCCCCGTCGCCACGAACGGGCCCTGCGCGTGGCGAAGTTGGCCCAGCGGGAGTTGTTGCCCACCAGCGGGTGCCCGTCGATCTGCTCGCGGAAGAGGGCTTCCAGGTAGCCCTTGGTCTTCTCGTCGCTCGGGCCCGGCGGCGTCGAGGGGTCGAAGGCGTCGAGGCCGGCCGCGGCCCAGGAGTCGGCGTCGGTCTCGACGATGAACGTGCTCAGCGAGTCGCTGATCGGATAGGCGTGGGCGGCGAACACGCCGTGTGGGCCGTCCTGGTGGACGAAGGTGAGCCCGTCGAACATGTAGGTGGTGCCGAACCAGATGAACTTCGCGCTCGCCACCTCCGCCGTCGGTCCGAAGTCGTCGGCGAACAGGGTGCGGAAGCGGCTGTTGGCGCCGTCGCACACGACGACCAGGTCGAAGTCGTCCAGTTCGGCGAGGTCGCGGACCTCGTGCTGGAAACGCATCTGCACGCCCTCGGCCCGGGCCCGGTCCTGCAGCAGGCTCAGCAGCGTCTTGCGGACCACGGCCGCCATGCCCATGCCGCCGACGCGCTCCCGTGCGCCGTGCACGCGGACCTCGATGTCGTCCCAGTGTCGGCCGTGCTTCTCCAGCGCCTCGCTGAGGACGGGGTCGGCGGCGTCGATGGCGTCGAGGGTGGCGTCGGAGAAGACCACTCCGAAGCCGAACGTGTCGTCGGGGCGGTTGCGTTCGAAGACCACGACTTCGGCGTCGGGTCGGCTCCGCTTCAGCAGCGTGGCGAAGAAGAGTCCTCCGGGACCTGCGCCGATGCAGGCAACTTTCATGGCTTTTCCTTCGCGCTCACAGCCACGCGGGCAGTTTCGGCGGGGTTCCCCCGCCGGTCGGGTACAGGGGGCCGGGGACGGGGCGCCCGGTCGCATAGGCGGCCAGGCTGGGAAGGTCACCACTGACCACGACCGGCTCGGCGGCTGCCGACTCGCCCAGAAGCCAGCTGTGAGCGCCGTCCTCGGACCGCAGCCGGACAGCGGGACAGTCGGGTCGGCCCCGGAAGGAGGCGGCCACGTCGTCGACGAGGGCCACGCACACGTCCTGCGGGACGTCGTCGAAGCTGGTGTCGATGTTCAGGTCGACGACGTGGACCCACACCTCACGCACCCGCATCCAGGGCACCTGAAAGACGGGCACCTCACGACCTCGTGCGGTGCGCACAGTCGCCGCCCAGCACTCGTCAGGCAGTGCGGCAAGTCCTACGGCGAGGCGGGCGTCGGCTGCGAGCAGCTCCGCACGGAGATCTTCGGGGCGGCGCCGAGCGCCTTCCTCGATCTCGCGTGCACGTTGGTCGGCATTCGCGTACATCGGGGTCTCGGTGCCCGTGCGCGCCCAGGTCAGCAGGTTGCCGAGGGCGTCGGCGTTGCGGGCGACATGGGCGGCGACGTGGGCCCTGCTCCAGCCCGGCAGGTACGAGGGCCTGGTGAACCCCGGGTCGGTCAGCCGGTGCACGGCGGCCTCGAAGGCCGCCGTGCCCTTGGCGGCCCGTTCCAGCATCGCGGCCGGGCGTGCGCTCACCGCGCCTCCCGGCGGCAGATGTTGCGGCACTCGCCGATCCCCTCGATGCGGGTGACGAGGCGCGTGCCGTCCTGCAGATAGCGGGCGGGCTTGCGGGCGTGGCCGACACCGCCCGGAGTACCGGTGGCGATCACGTCGCCGGGCACGAGGGTGATGATCTCGGACAGGTACGCGACCAGCGTGGCCGGATCGAAGACGAGGTCGCCGGTGTCGGCCTTCTGGACCGTGTCGCCGTCGACTTCACAGGTCAGGCTCAGGCCCTGGGCGGAGACCGCGGGATCGTCGGCGGTGACCAGCCACGGCCCGATGGGGGTGGTGGCCTCGAAGGTCTTGCCCTGGTCCCACTGGGTCGTGCGGTACTGCCAGTCGCGGGCGGTGACGTCGTTGAGCACGGTGTACCCGGCGATCGCTGCCCGCGCCTGCGCCAGGTCGGCATGCCGGACCTCGGCACCGATGACGACGCCGAGCTCGGCCTCCCAGTCCATCTGCGCGGACGCAGCGGGCAGGGTCACGTCGTCGTACGCGCCGACCAGCGCCCGCGCGAACTTGGAGAACAGCGTGGGGTGCGAGGGGAGTTCGCGGCCCATCTCCAGAATGTGCGTGCGGTAGTTGAGGCCGACGCACACGACCTTCTCCGGCGCGACGACGACGGGGGCGTAGTCCAGGGCGCCCTCGTACGTTTCGCCATCGGAGTCCGCGGCACGCGTCGCCCAGTCACTGTGGCGCAGAAAGGCCACCAGGTCGCTCTCGCCCAGGTCCACCGCCCTGACGTCATCGATGCGGACGGCGCGCGTGGCGCCGTTGACCCGGATGGTGGCGAGCTTCACTTCTGATCTCCTCGGGAGGTACGGGCGAGGCCGAGCGCCTCGTAGACGGGCTCGTCGCTGAAACGGAACAGGTCGACCTGGGTACGGGCGGACAGCGAGACCTCGCACCAGGACGGGACGACGAACAGGTCGCCCTTGGCGATCTCGAAAACCTTGTCGCCGACGTGGGCGACCGCCTCGCCGTCGAACACCTGCCAGACCGCGGAGCCGACCGAGCGCACCGGGACGGTCTGTGCGCCGGCCCGCAGTCGGCGCATCTCGGTGCGCATCGTGACCAGGGCGTCGTTGCCGGTGGTGGGGTTGGAGAAGCGGACTCCGGCGTGGCCGGGCTCGATCACACCGGGTACGCCTTCGTCCTCCAGCTCCAGCTGAGCGGTCAGGGCCGCGTCGGTGTGCTCCCAGCGGTAGGCGCCCAGCGGGGAGTTGCGCCGCTCGGGTTGGCCGATCGGGCGCAGTCCGGGGTGTCCCCACAGTCGTTCGCCGCGCGAGCGCTCCGGGGTTTCGCGGGTGGAGAGCTCGTCGGGGCCGAACTCGAAGAAGCCGGCGTCCAGTTGGGAGACGAGCGGGATGTCGAGGCCGTCGAGCCAGGCCATGGGCTGGTCGGTGACGTTCTGGTGCTCGTGGAAGGCCCAGCTCGGCGTGAGCAGCAGGTCGCCGCGCCGCATAGCGACCGCGTCCCCGTCGACGTTGGTCCAGACGCCCTCGCCTTCGACCACGAACCGGAAGGCTCCCTGGCTGTGCCGGTGCGAGGGAGCGACCTCGCGCGGCCCCAGGTACTGGATCGCGGTCCACAGGGTCGGGGTGGCGTAAGGGAGGCCCGGCAGGCCGGGGTTGGACAGGGCCATGGCGCGGCGCTCTCCGCCACGCCCCACCGGCACGAGCTCTCCGGAGCGCTGTGCGATGGGCAGCAGCTGAGCCCACCGCCACAGGTGCGGGATCGCGGCAGGCTGCGGCGACATCGGCATGAGGCCGTCCACCTGGGTCCACAGCGGGATCAGGCCCGCGTCCTCGAAGTCCGCGTACAGCTCGTCGAGCAGCTTGCGCTCGGTCTGTTCGCTGGTGGTATCGGTCACGGAAACCTCCACGTCGTGTGTCCGGCGACCGCCAGAAGAAGCGCGCTTCAGTCCGCGCTGTTCCGGACGCTACGCCACTGTTTCCCCTCACCGGAATCATTGAAGGGTAGGATTCCTCTATGGAGAATCCGACCAGTCCTTCGCCCAGCCCCTCGTATCCGGTGAGCGCCGCCGGCAACGCCCTGCGCGTCGTCCGGCTCCTGCACGAACTCGACGAGCTTCGGGTGATGGACGTCGCGGACCGGCTGGGCGTCGCGCGTTCGACCGCGCACCGGATCCTCGCGATGCTCGTCTTCGAGGGATTCGCCGTGCAGGACCGCCACAAGGTGTACCGGCCGGGGCCGGCTCTGCGGGCGATCAGGGGAAGCCATGCGGCCCCTCCCCCGGACCTGATCACCATCGCCCACCCCCACCTGCGACGACTGGCGGACGCCGTCCGGGAGACGACCCATCTGATGGTGCTCGAGGGCAACGGAGCCCGTTTCCTGGACGGCGTCGAGGGCCCCCAGGCGCTGCGCGTCAGCTACCGCACCGGCACACTCCTGCCCGCCCAAGCGACCTCGGGCGGCAAGGCCATGCTCGCGGCACTGCCGGCGGACCGGCTCCGGGCCCTCTACCCCAACGGACTCCCCGAGGACGGGGCCAAATCTCCGAAGGACTTCGAGAGCCTGGTGAACGAGCTGGTGTCCGTGCGCCGCCACGGCTACGCCCTCAACCTCCAGGAGAGCGAGCGCGGAGTGCACGCCGTCGGCGCCTGCGTGCGTGACCACGCCGGCACCGTCGTGGCCGCCGTGGCCGTGGCGGCTCCGTCCGTCCGCTGCACCCGCGCACGGCTCACGGAACTGTCCCAGCCTCTGCTGGCGGCCGTGCGGGACATCGGGCAGGGACTGTGAACGACTGCGGCGCACGCCACCGTCAAGTCCACTACGCAGGCTGTCGGTCGTTCACAGAACCAGAACGCGCTCGGCGTTGCCGTGCGCGATGCGTGCGAGGTCGGCCGGCGCGTACGGTGCGGAACGCAGGAACCCCACCGCCTCGGCGCTGGACTCGAACGGGTAGTCGATGGAGAACAGCACCCGGTCGACGCCGACGGCATGGACGGCTCCCAGCAGCGCGGCATGCGACATGACTCCGCTGGTGGTGACGTACACGTTGTTCCGCAGGTAGTACGAGGGCAGGTGCTGCACCCTGTGCTCGGCAGGCACCTGGTCGTAGCGGCTGTCGAGGCGGGCCATCTGGAACGGCAGCAGCTCGCCCATGTGCCCCAACATCACCGAGGCGCCCGGGAACTGGTCGAACACACCGCCGTAGATCAGCCGGAGCGCATGGGCACCCACCGTCGCGGTCCAGCCCCAGGACGGCCCGACCAGTACGGGATACCCGTCGAAGACCCGCCAGTTGTCCGCCGGCACAACAGCCGGATGCAGATACAGCGTCACACCGAGGCGCTCCAGCTCGGCCCATACCGGCCTGAACTGCGGCTCGTCCAGGTAGTGCCCCCGCACATGGTCGTTGTACAGCACACCCTTGAACCCGAGCTCCTGCACCGCCCGGCGCAGCTCCACGACCGCGGCCTTGGGGTCCTGCATCGGAAGGGTGGCAAAGCCCGCGAACCGTTTCGGATGTGCGGCGACCGCCTTGGCGAGACAGTCGTTGATGTGCCGCGCGGCCGCCACGGCCTCCGCGGGATCCTCGATCACTTCCACGCCCGGCGTGGAATACGAGAGGACCTGGACATCGACGCCGTTGGCGTCCATGTCCGCCAGCCGCAGCTCGGTCAGATCGTCCAGGCGACGGAACCACTCCTGCTTGATCGCCTCCGGCACTGCCATGCGCTGCCGGATCGCTTCCTCCTGCCGGACGGCTCCAGGAACGGAGAACGCCTCTTCCACAGCCACGATGCGCATGTCTTTCTCCTTCTTGGCGTTCCGATGGTCCTTTGAGCCGCCGACCTTGGCGGAAGCACGGCTGCCGGGCGCCGCCTCGGCGGCGAGCGCGGGCTGCTCCGCGACCAGACCGCCGACCACGGCGGCTCCTGAGGCAGCGGCGGTCGCGGCGATGAATCTTCGCCGGGTGGCCTCGACGGGAGGTTTGGTGGGGGGTTCGGCGGGCGGAGTCACGGCTTGGAACGGACGGTCGTCGGGCATGTCCACTCTCCCTTGAGGGTGCGCGGGTGATTGCCGGGGTCCTGGGCGAGGCGCAGGCGGCTCCATGAGGCCCGGCGTGCGGCGGAGGGCCTGCGTCCGTCGCCCCGGACAGGACGGGAGACCCCTGCAGCGGAGCCGCCGGCTCCGCTGCCAAGAATGGCTCGGCGATGCTGCGGGCGGCCGCGTCGAGACCTGGGCCCCGAGAGCGCGATCCGGGCGCGGGCACCGCGATGTGTCGGCCCGTCGACGAACGAGCGGGGTCAACTTCGCGCGGCGAACGCGACTGCCGCTTCCTCGAAGGACGCGGGTTCGCGGCCGAGCAGCATCCGCAGGACGTTGCTGTTGCCACGCAGGCCGTGCCGGTCATAGCCCTGCCACATGGCGCGCATGTCGGAGGCCCGGGACGCAGAGTCGGCAACGCCCGGCGGGAGCGGTGCGTCCGCCCAGTCCACCGTCCTCGCCTCCAGATCCACTCCTCGTGCACGCCCGGCGAAGCGCACCGCCTCCGCCAACGTGAGGGCAGGTCCCGCGAGTTCATAGGTCGCCGAGTCGTGGCCTCGCTCGGAGAGCACCTTGACAGCGACTTCCCCGAGGTCACGCAAGTCGATGAACGAGAACTCGTTGTGGACGTCGAACGGCACGTTCACGTGCCCGGCCGGGGCCCTCCCCCACGTCGACAGGACGATCTGCGCGAACATCGAGGGCTGGAGAACCGTCCAGTTCAGCCGCGAGGCCCGCACGGCGGCCTCGGCGTTCGCCTTGCGCAGGTGGTGCCGCAGCTCAGGGGTGTGGGGGTGGAGGACGGACAGGTACACGAACCGGCGCGCGCCCTCGTGCTCAGCCGCCTCGAGCGCCCTGATCGCGAGCACGTCTTCCTCCGGGTGGAACGCCGGCGGGATCATGAACACGAAGTCGGCGTTCATCAGCGCCTGACGGACGGCGTCCGGCTCCTCCAGATCGGCCTCGACGATGTCGTCCACGCCCAGGGCAGCCACTCGTTCCCGCCCTGACGGGCCGTGCACCACGGCCCGGACCCGGAATGGGGCCCGCAGCGCGGCCTCCAGCACGTACGTACCGCAGAGCCCTGCCGCCCCGATCACCGCGATCAGGGGCTGCTCCCGGCTGCGTACGGCTTCTGACTCGGACACTTTCCCGGTTTCCTCTCGCTGTTCCGAGGTGACTCCGCGGAGCCGTGACGCGCGTGTGCGTCGGGTCAGGGGTTGATCACGGTCATCCACATGGGGTCGTCGACTCGTTGCTGTATCGCGTCCATGGCCTTGAGCGCTTCGGTGAGCGGGAACCGATGGGTGATGAGCTCGTCGGCGGTGAGGGTGCCCGTCTCGAGCAGGCGCAGGACATCTGTTGCGTCCCGGCGGGTGTAGGCGCGAGTGGCGACGAAGCGCCAGCAATGCATCATCAGGGCGATGGGGGGCAGCGCCAGCGGGGTGGAGTTGCCGCCCATGTGCACGAGTGTGCCGCCGGTGGCCATGCCCGCCATGGTCTGGCTGAGGGCGGGTCCCTCCGGGATGAAGTCGATGACGGCATGGGCTCCCTCGGGTGCCAGCTCGCGCAGCCGACGGGTGAGGGTGCCGTCGGTCGGCCAGTTCTCGGGGAGTTCGTCGAGTGCGACGACACTGGCCGGTATGTCGCCGGCGAGCCCGGCGACGCGGTGGAGACGCTCGGTGTCGCGGCCGACGAGGATCAGACGGGCGACTCCGAAGTGCTCCGCGAGTTTGACCGTCGCGGTTCCCATGGTGCCGGTCGCGGCGGTGACCACGAGAGTGGCCCGTTCCTGAAGGTCGGCGCACTTGAGTGCGCGCACGGCGTTGGCCAGATCCTGGACCTTGGCCGCGACATCGAAGCCGACGGAGTCCGGCAGGGAATCGATCAGCCAGTGCGGGACACGGACGTACTCCGCGAGTCCGCCGTCGTGGTACTGCTCGTACAGGGGCATCGGGCCATCGCCGAAAGCGGCGTGGCCGAGCATGGCCTGCTGGGCGCACATCATGTCCCGGTCGGTACGGCAGTAGTCGCACTCACGGCAGTTCAGCAGAGGGTGGACCCGCACCCGGTTGCCGACCGCGTGGCCCGTGACGTCCCGGCCGACGGCGGAGATGACGCCTGCGGCCTCGTGGCCGAGTGTGGTGGGCAGGTGCTTGAGCGCTCCCATCCGAAGCAGGCGCGTGATGCCCGGTGCCAGGCCGGCGGAAGCGACCTTCACGACCACGTCGAGCGGACCCGGCTCGGGGACGGGCACCTCCTCCAGGACGAGTGCTTCGGCGCCCTGGTGCGCTCGCAGGGCGAGCATCGTGGCCATCAGCGGACCTCCACAAGGCGTTCGTGGGTGTAGGCATCCGCTGTACGCGTGGTCTTGGCGACCTGGGGCAGTTCCTGGTGCGAGAGGAGACTGACGTAGCCGCCGGGCTCGGTCGCGACACTGGCGTGGGAGATGCCGAGCGGGATGCGCACGAGGTCGCCCGGCTCGAGGTCGACGACGCCCCGCTGGGTGATCAGCGTGCGGTGGCCGTGGGCCTGGTACTGGATCTCGTCGGCGTCGAGGGTGCGCCGATAGCGGCGCTGCCCGCCAGGAGTGGTGGTGACCATGCCGAGGCGGATGCGATCGGTCGTGTACAGCCAGGTGACGTCCTGACCGGGATCGGCCCGCAGCACCGCCATCCGCCGGTCCTCCTGGTGCACCTGCTCGAGCAGGAGCTGTTCGTCGACCCCGAAGACGGTGATGTCGTGACCGAGCGCGGCCATGCACTGGGTGATCGCCTCGTTGGCCTCGCCGGGCTGCCAGCCGGGGAACGGCGGGAACAGGGCCCCGGACTCCCGCTGGGCCGGCGCCAACTCGGTGACCGGCGCGGGGATGTAGAACAGCAGGTGGCTGTCCTCGCGGCCGAAGTTGTCGTGGGCGACGCCGCGCGGGATACGGGAGAAATCGCCGGGCTGGAACTCGATCACGCCGAGTTCGGACATCAGGGTCCGCTCGCCGCCGATCTGGTAGGAGATCTCGTCGACGTCGCAGTTGCGGTGGTAGAACGGCTGCCGACCGTCGAGTTTCTGCCACTCCACGCGGATCTCGTCGTTCTCGTAGACGCCGCGCGGCGGGGCGAATGCCTCCGGCTCGTACTGCTGCGGGTAGTGCACCACGGTCAGCGGCGGGTGCTCCTCCCACAGCTTGACGGGCACCTTCGGGGGATGGGGCGGCGAGAGCAGCAGGTGCTCGTCGCGGACGACGTTGCGCAACGGATGGTCGGAGCCCAGGACCATGACGTCTTCAACGACACTCACGGGGACCTCCTTGTCCTTGGGGAAATGAGTGGATCGACTCGGGTGACGCGGAGGGAATGTGTCTCGCAGCCTGTTGCCTGGAGCCCGTGGCAGTGCTCACTTCTTTCGGCCCCAGTACATCTCGATGCCCTTCCATTCCATCAGCTGAGGGCTGTCGACCTTGTCTCCGAACGCCTCGCGGATCTGCTCTCCGGAGTAGTAGGGAATGTCGTCCACGGGGACGTGTGCGAAGAGTTTGTCGAACCACTGCCGAAGGTGGACGTCGGAGTTGATACGGGAGGAGAACGTCGCTCCCTTCAAGACCGATTCGGCCAGCACGATGCGCCGGCCGGGCTTCATCACGCGTAGCAGGTCCGCGGCCGTCTCGTGCCAGTCGTCACAGTGTTGTGTCGCCTGCAGCACGGCGACGCAGTCGTATGCCTCGTCGTCCACCGAGTCCGTGTACGACCAGCGCCAGCAGCCGATCTGGCCGTTGCGGCCGGGGACCTTGCCCAGGACGGCGTTCCGTCCGTCCTTGATGATCTCCACGGTGTCGATGACGCCCTCCGGTCCCACCAGGGCCCGCATGTCCTCGACCCAACCGGAGGGCGCGATGCCCTCACCGATGAGCAGAACCCGGTCTCCGGGGCGGAGTTCGAGCAGACCGTAGACGATCTCGGAGATCGGCCGGGCCAGCTCCTGCCAGATGTACGGCAGGCCACCGGCGATGGCCATGGCCATTTCCCATTTCGCCCGCAGGGTGACGTCGTGGATCTCCGGCCCGAAACGCTCCTCGTCCCACGGCTGGATGTACTCCCATGGGTCTCCGCCACCGAATCCGTTCTTCATTTCCGTGCTCACTTCGTTGCCTCCTGTGCGGGCCGCCGGAGTCGAGTGGTGAAGGCGCCATTCCTCCGGCCGGAATGCCGCCTCCGACGCGCCCGGTCCGTCAGGCGCAGATGTTGACAAGGGAGCCGATGCCCTCGATCTCGATGCGGGCCTCGGTACCGGACTGCAGGAAGCGTCCCTGCTTGTGCCCGACGCAGGCCGGCGTTGTCACAGGGCCACCGCCTGGTTGTCGAGGCGCAGCAACTCGCTCTCGGGGGCACCGGCACGGTAATGGGCGACGAAGCGATCGGGGTCGAGCTCCAGGCCCGAAGGGTTCGCCGCGAAGACGGGCCCGGACATGAAGGCCACCTCCTCCTCGGTGGTGGCGAAGTTGGCGCACGAGAACTCGACGATGTTCCCGTCCGGGTCGCGGTAGTAGAAGCTGGTGGCCTGGCCGTGGTTGGCGGCACGGTGCGGGCGCACGCCGATGGAGGCCATGTGTTCGTGCTGGGAGATGAGGTCGCCCAGAGTGCCGACGCCGAACTGGAAGTGATGCAGGCCCGGCCCGGAGGCGTCGGTCCCGATCAGGCTGTCGATGCCGAACAGCGCGAGGACCTGGCTGTGCGGGGAGTCATGCACACGGAAGAAGCCCAGCCGGACGTCGACCGCTCGCTCGGGCATCCCCGCGGGACGCGGCGGAGCGTCGGGATCCGGGGTCCGCTCGTAGAACGGGCCGTGTCCCAGTACGTGCGTGTAGAAGGCGGACATGCCGTCGTAGCGGCCGGTCTTGAGCACGAGCTCGGAGAGCTGCAACGCGACGGCTTGGGTTCCGCCGGCCCCTGTCCCGGTCTCGGTCTCGGTCTCGGTCTGGGGGGTCGTCGTCATCGTGGGGCCTCCTTGCCCGTCAAACGGTGGGGCGCGACGGCCTTGAGGTAGAGCGCGTGATTCGCCACTTGCCGCCGGTACGGCGGAACTGCCTGTCTCTTGAACCGAAGATGAGCGTAGCACCGCACATGATCCGTCAAAAGTCTTGTATTTTCCCAGGTCTTCCGTGCAGCGGCATGCGCGTGCGACTCTGACCCCGGTTCAAGAGGTGGGGCCATGAGCGGTCCGACCCTTGCTCAGGAAGGCAGATCTTCTATGTCTGACCAGCACGAGAGAGCCGGATCCCGGCGCGTCCTGGTCGTGGGAGCGGGGCCCGTGGGCCTTGCCCTCGCGACCGAGTTGGGGTGGCGTGGTGTACCGGTCACCGTGATCGATCAGGGCGACGGCCGCGTGCCCTTTCCAGCAGGCGAGGCGATCTTTTCCCGCACCATGGAGCACCTTCGCCGCTGGGGTTGCGCGGAAGAGGCCCGCACGGAGTCGGCACCGCCCCCGGACTACCCGCACCGCACGGTGTTCGCCACCTCCGCCACCGGGCGCGTCCTCACCGAGTTCGACTACGGGGTCACCAACCGGTCTTCGGGCGTGTACACCCCGCTGACGCCGGAGGGTCCGGCGTTCCTGTCCAAGTTCTCCTTCGTGCCGTTGCTCGCACGCACGGCCGGTGAACTGCCAGGAGTCGAGATCAGGTACGGCACCCGCCTGGAGACGATGGAGCAGGACTCCGAGGGTGTCCTGGCCGTGGTGCGCGACGTGGCGAGCGGCGCCACCGAGACGCTGGCCGGCACGTACCTGGTGGCCTGTGACGGAGGCCGCAGCGGCGTACGTCGGGCACTCGGCATCGAGTTCGAGGGCATGTTCGCCCAGGGACACAACTTCGCCGTGCACTTCCGTGCGCCGCAGCTGATGGACCTGCTGCGAGAGCGGCTGGGCGGTCCCGCGGTGCAGATCCACACCTTGTCGTCGGCGCGCAGGCCTTACATCACGGTCGTCAACGGCGTCGACGAATGGCGGCTCTCGGTCTACCTGGACCAGGAGCCCGACCCCGACGACGCGGTCGCCTGGATACGCGAGGCCGCCGGTGCGCCGATCGACGTGGAGATCCTCGCAGCGCAGCCTTGGAGCGGACACTGCGTCGTGGCCCGCACCTACCGTGAGGGGCGGGTGTTCCTCGCGGGCGACGCGGCGCACCTGCTGTGGCCCAAGGGGGGCTTCGGCGCCAACACCGGCATCGGTGACGCCGTGGACCTCGGCTGGAAGCTCGCCGCGACGCTCCAAGGATGGGGAGGCCCGGCGCTCCTGGACAGCTACGAACAGGAGCGGCGGCCGATCGCCGTCCGCAACGTCACGGAAGCCTCCAGCAACTGGAGGGCCGACGCGCAGCTCGCCCCCGATCCCGTGCTCGACCGTATGGACGCGGAAGGCGAACGGCTCCGACGTGAGATGGGCGAGGAGATCCGCCGGTCCCGGGCGAAGGAGTTCCGTTGCACGGGCGTTCAGCTCGGATACCGCTACAGCGGCTCACCGATCTGCGTGCCGGACGGCAGCCCGGAGCCGCCCGACGAGCCTGACGAGTACGTCCCGTCGACGTGGCCCGGCTGCCGCGCACCGCACGTCCGGCTGCCCGACGGCAGTTCGGTGCTCGACCACTTCGGGCGCGGGTTCACGCTCGTGGTCTCGGGTTCCGCGGACCCGACGCCTCTGGTGAAGACCGCCCGCCGGTGCGGTGTGCCGTTGACGGTGCTGCGCCTGGCCGACCCGGCGGCCGCGGAGCTGTACGAGCGGCCGCTCGTACTCGTCCGCCCGGACGGCCACGTCGGCTGGCGGGGCCGTCAAGCGCCCGAGGATCCCGTCGCCGTGCTCGACATGCTGCGCGGGGCAACGGTTGCGCTTCCGGAGGCGAAAGCGCCCGGTGAGGCGCGGGCGGTATCAGCGGGAGTCGGGAGCCACCTCATCTGAGATACCGCTCTCAGCGCTCCCGCCCCTTGGCCCCCGAACTCGCGGCCAGGACGGAATCCATCAGAAGCCGGATCATCTCGTGCGCCGGCCTGTTCCGGTCGTTGGGCACATTCGCCCCTTCGAACACGGCGACCGCGGCATCGCGGACGAGCGCGGCATCGACGCCGGGGGCGTGATCGAGGCCGCGCTCGGCCATGAGCTCGTCGACCAGTCCCACGATCCAGTTCAGGAAGGTGTCGTGGGCCTCGCGGACTGCCTCCGAATGAGGAAGCCGGTCGTGCATGGCCTGGTGCAGAGGCCGGGAATAGCGCATGTCGGACAGCCCGCGCACCAGGCGGCTCAGCGGGTCGGCACCGGCCTGCTCCTCGTTGAGGATGCGGATCTCGCGACTGAGCATGCGGTTCATGACGGCGGCGAAGATGTGGTCCTTGGAATCGAAGTACCAATAGACGTTGCCCCGGGCCACGCCGGCGGCGGCACTGATGTCCGCCATCGTGGTCTTGGCGTAGCCCTTCGAGAGAAAGAGCTCGGTGGCCGCGGCTAGCAGATCACCCGTGCGCTCCTCCCGGGGGATCTGTTGGCGGTTCCGCGGCATCCCGACTCCTCCCATGAGTTCACCACATCTCACGTGAGTGTAGACACCCGGCAGGCCCCGCCCTGCTCAGGAGGAAGGAGTGCTGTGACCACCGGCTTCCGGCGAGGAGTCCTAGGAGATCTCCTGCCGGGGAAGAAGCGGCGCGTTCAGCGCGAGGAGCGTGCGCCTCGACCTCAGTGTGACGTCCGGTACCCGGATCCAAGACGGTGCGACGTCTCGAACCCGGGTGCAGGGCCGGTCGATGGCCTGCCTCCTGGAGAGGCGGACGGCGCACCGGGCTCGGTCCGGAACGTCCGTCGGCGCCCGTGAGTCGACTCAGTCCGACGTCTCGCCGCTCTCCGCCAGGATCCTGTTCCGGACGCCGGCGAGGGCCCCCGCCATGGCCCCCTGCGGCCTGCCGAAGGTCGAGGCGGAGAACCGGGCGGGGCCGGTCTTGGCGGTGAAGGAGTGCGCGTAGGCGAACTCCCGCAGTCCCTCCTCCCCCTGCTTGCGCCCGTAACCGCTGTCGCCGCGGCCGCCGAAAGGCACCGCAGGATTCATGGAGAACACCAGTGCGTCGTTGATACTGGTCATTCCCACGCGAAGGCGTCGGGCAATGGCTTCGCCGTGGTCGCGGCTGAAGACGGCGCTGCCCAGTCCGTAGCGGCCGGCGTTGATGTGGGCGACGGCCTCATCGGCGTCGGCGACCTCGATGACCGCCAGCGTCGGCCCGAACGTCTCCTCCGTCGCCGCGAGGGCGTCGGGGGCCACTCCGACCAGGATGGTGGGCGCGACATAGCGGTCACCCACCGCGTCGGGGCCGCCGACGGTGGCTGTCGCGCCGCGCTCCAGAGCATCCTGGATGTGTTCCCGGATGATCGAGGTCTGGCTCGGCAGCGGGACCGGCCCGATCTCCGCATCCTCGTCGCTGCCGACGCGTACCTGCCCGGCAAGCTCGCTGATCTTCTGGACGAATGCCTCGTGCACCGACTCGACGACGTAGGCCACTTCGAGACTGATGCAACCGTGCCCGGTGTTCTGCATGGCGCCCCACACGATGTGAGCGGCTGCTTCGTCCAGGTCGGCGTCCTCGGCGACGATGACGCCGTCCTTGCCGCCGAGTTCCAGCAGAACGGGGGTCAAGGTCTGAGCACATTGGCCGGCCACCATCCTGCCCGTGGCGACGCTGCCCGTGAACGCGAGCTTGTCGAGGCCGGCGTCGATGAGTGCCTGCCCCGTGGCCCCGTAGCCGTTCAGGTTCTGCAGAACCGTCGGCAGGTCCGGAACGGCACGCTGCCAGGTTCGGATCAGCCATTCAGCGACGCCGGGCGTGATCTGGCTGGGCTTGAGGACGACGGCGTTCCCGGCCGCGAGGGCGTCGGCGAGGATGGCCGCAGGGGTGAGCAGGGGAAAGTTCCACGGCCCTATGACGCCGACCACGCCGTAGGGCTGGTACTCGACCCACGCACGCTGGTTGGGCGTGGTGGGGCTGGCCGGAACGTCCCGGCGCCCCAGGACGCGCGCGGCGTTGTCAGCGGCGTACTGCAGGTGCTCGAGAGTCCCGAGCACCTCCACGCGGGCGTCGTCGAGGGGCTTGCCGTTCTCGGCGTGAATGAGTGCGGCGCCCTCCTCACCGCTCGAAGCTATCTGCCGCCGCCACGCGCGCAGCCGCTCCGCGCGGCCCTCGAAGCCGAGGTCCCACCAGGCCCCGGTGACCGAGCGGGCGGCGGAGACGGCCGCGGCCGCCTCTTCCTTGCCGGCCACGGGGTAGCGCGCGAACTCGGTTCCGGTGGCCTGGTCGATGGTGACGATCTCGGTCGCGTCGTATCCGGTGACGCCGTCACGTGTGATCGTCGGAATGTTGTCGGTCATAGGTCTTCCCCTGACTTTCTTACGCCCGCCGGCATGAGCCGCGCCCGTGGGTGAGGGCAGATGGCGGACGTGGTCTTCGGCACGAGCGGCCGTTGGACTGCAGTCGTCGCGGGCGGACACGAAGGACTGCGCGGACGAGATCATGGAGAACGCGTGCCGTGCCGAATATTCGGCAGTGGGGCACTGGTTGCCGCATATCCGGAAGCTCCCTCGGCGGACGGACGTGGCGCACCGTCGGAAGGCGGCCGGGGCCGCGGCCGGGGCGGGAACGGCGCCGAGGAGGCGTCCGCGGCTACGCCTGCGGGCCGCGGTAGCGAGCCGCCGGGGTGGGCTGGTTCCCGCCGGTGACCAGAGCGGATTCCGCGGCCAGCAAGGCGTCGAGGGCTGCGGCTTGGTCCTCCAAACCAAGGGCGCACACGGTCTCCCCCAGGCGCAGTCCGGCAAGGCTGGCCGAGGCGACGTCCTGCGGGGTCATCGCCCAGGGGATGTCGCGGCCCACGCCTTCGTTCCACTCCGTGGCCACGACGCCGGGCAGCAGCACTTGCGTACGGATGGGCGTGTCGGCGAGTTCACCTGCGAGGGTCCGGGTGAAGGCGACGGTGGCGGCCTTCGCCGCCGCATAGAGAGTGCGTCGGGGTGCGCGAGGATCCTCGAGGCCCCCGCTGAAGGCCAGCAGCGACGCCACCGTGACGATCGTGCCTTCCGCGGCGGCGAGCATTCCGGGAAGCGCGGCACGGGCCAGCTGCACGGGGGCCACGGCGTTGAGAGTGAGCAGTCGGTCGACGTCGGCGGGGTCGACATCGACGAGCGGGGCGTAGCCGCCGGCACCGGCATTGCTGACCAGCAGGCGCACGTCCCCTGCGGCGAGGCGACCGGCGACAGCGGCGATGCCCTCGTGGGTGCCGAGATCAGCGGGCAGCACCTCCACAGCCGCACCCCGGGCACGGAGCTCCCCTGCGTAGCCGCCGAGCCGGTCCGCGCGGCGCGCCACCAGGACGAGGTCGTGGTCCTCCGCCAGCAGACGGGCGTATTCGGCGCCGATGCCGGAGGAAGCGCCGGTGATGAGAGCGATCGTGCGAGTCATACCCCGAGCATGACTCAAGCATTAGCGGTGTGTCAAACGCTTGATGCTCATGAAGTGTCGTACCCTTGGCAGGTGACACGTAATGACGAGGAGCCTGTCGGGTCCGGCGCGCTCGACCGGGTGACCTGGGCACTGCGCCGCGCGGAACTGGCGGTGCAGACACTCAAGGAACAGCGGCTACGCCCGCTGGGCATGGCAGCCGCGCACTACACCCTGCTGATGTCGGTGCACAGCGAACCAGGGCTGGCCGGCGCCGAGTTGGCCCGGCGCCTCAACGTGACCCCCCAGGCCGTCGCCTCGCTGGTGGCACGCCTGGAGGGCCGCGGGCAGCTGGAGAGGCGGGAGCACCCGCGCCACCGGCACGTGCAGGAACTGCACCTCACCGACGCCGGACGGGAAGCACTGCGCGCGGCCGACCAGGTGATCGCCGACATCGAGCACCACATCACCGAGGGCCTCGGACCGGAAGAAAGCGCGCAATTGCGAACGCTGCTCGACCAGGTGAGCAAGGCGGTGCGCAACGCCTGAGCCGGTCGGCTGACAGGCGCCGCCTACGAGGCCGTACGTCCCGAACACTCATGGACTGGGTCTACGGTCCCACGGCGCTGCCCTCGACCAGGAGCCTCACATGTATCCGTCCATTGCCTTGGATTCCGTGGAGATGTGAGCGACCTGACCACACGGCTCGTGCGTCGGCGGCGCAGAACGATCGCGAGGTCGGCCACCCCTGGACAGGGAAGAATTCATCCCGGGAAAATTCCTCCCCCCCCTTCAGAAATCGGCTTGGTGAGGATCCGCCAGTTCTTGAGATGTCACCGGCCCCGGAGAGTGATAGGGAGGGGACATTTTCCTCCCCCTCACAGCGCGCACTTCCGGTGCAAGGCTTGGTCGCGCACCGAGCAAGACATTCGAGGAGCCGCATCACCATGTGCCGTCCGGCTGTCCGCAGTCGCCATCGCACCAGTGGACACAGTTGGTCGCCCCCCCCCGCAAGGAGTACAGCATGTCCGACTCCCCACACCTCGCCCTCATCCGCTGCCTGTACGAATCCGGGATGGCGCCAGAGGTCACCGCGGAGGTCATGGCGCCGAACCTCGTCTGGGACATCACCCCCGGCTTCCCGAACAGCGGCGTGTACCACGGCTGGGACAGCGCGGGGAAGGACTTCTTCGGAAAGATGATGCCGAACTACGAGTCCTTCGGCGCGGTGCCCGAGGAGTTCTACGCGGACGACGAGGGCCACGTCTTCGTGTACGGGCATTACCACGCCGAGACCAAAACCGGGAACAAGGCCGACGTCCGCTTCATCCACCTGTGGACCGTCCGCGACGGCAAGGCCGTGAGCATGCGGCAGGCCGCCGACAGTCACGTCCTCCAGGAAGCCCTCGCGGGCTGAGACCACCACCAGGAGACCTCCGTGACGAAGATCCTCTTCGTGATCACAGCCGCCGACCACTGGACACTGGCCGACGGCACCCGCCAGCCCACTGGCTTCTGGGCCGAGGAAGCCCTCGGCCCCTACCAGATCTTCAAGGAGGCCGGATATCAGATCGCCGCCGCCACACCCGGCGGTGTACCGCCGACAGTCGACGTTCTCAGCCTCAGCCCCGACTTCAACAACGGCGAGGAAGGCGCGGAGCGCATGCGGACCGCGCTGCGCGAGGCGACCGAACTGGCACACCCGATGCGCATCGAGGACGTCACCATCGACGACTACGAAGCCGTCTTCTACCCCGGTGGCTGGGGCCCGATGGAGGACCTGCCCGGCGACGCCGCATCCGGCAAGCTGCTCACCGACTGGATCACCTCGGGCAAGCCGGTGTCCCTGGTGTGTCACGGCCCCGCCGCGCTGCTGGCCACCATCGGTCCGGACGGCACCTCCCCGTACGCCGGCTACCGGCTGACCGGCCTCTCCAACGCCGAGGAGCAGCAGAACGGACTGGCGGACCGCGCGAAGTGGCTGCTCCAGGACCGCCTCGTCAGCGAGCTCGGAGCGGACTACCGTGAGGCCGACCCGTTCACCCCGCACGTCGAAGTGGACCGCACCCTGTACACCGGCCAGAACCCGGTCTCGGCGGTTCCGCTGGCTCAGGAGCTGGTCAAGGCACTGCGCTGACGGGCTGACGCAACAGCTGTCCTCTTTATCGGCAGTCGAGTACGCACCGTGGTGCGTACCCGGCATCCGAGTTCTGTGGAAAGCGTGATTCTCATCCGCAGGCCAAGCGGAAGTGGGCGATGATTTTTTTCTCGCCTCTCACAGCGGCTGGATTCTGTGCGAGGCTGAGTACGTGACCCGCGATCCTCATTTGAACGAGCTGGGTGAGTTCCTCAAAGCGCGTCGTGCCGAGCTCAGCCCTTCCGACGTGGGACTCCGTGGCGGAGAGAGACGGCGTGTGCGCGGTCTGCGTCGTGAGGAGGTGGCTCTTCTCGCTGCGATCAGCACCGAGTACTACACGCGGATAGAGCAGGGCCGTCTCCAGGCATCTGCTCCCCTCCTGGACGAGATCTCCCAGGTGCTCCGTCTGAACGAAGCCCAGCGAATCTACCTTGCCGAGCTCGCGGCCAAGCAGACGGTGCGCCCGTCGGCCTCGGGCGACCGACAGCAGGTGGATACGCAGTTGCAGCGCATGCTGGACGATCTCACCGCCACTCCGGCCTTCGTCATCGGCCGGCGGACCGACATCCTGGGCTGGAACCAGCTCGCCGCCGCGGTGTGGACCGACTTCGGGCGCTATCCGGAGCAGGAGCGTGTGTTCCTCCGGCTGCTGTTCACCGAACCATGGATGCGCGAGCTCTACGCGGACTGGGAGGAGGTCACCCGGCTGGCCATCGCTCACTTGCGCATGGAGAGCGCGCGCTATCCCGGCGAACCGCGCCTAGCCGCTCTGGTCGAGGAACTCTCCGCGCGCGACGCGCAGTTCCGTCAGTGGTGGACGGAACATGACGTCGCGATGCGGGACAAGGGTACGAAGAAGCTTCGTCACCCGGTGGTGGGCGAGCTGACGCTCGACTGGAACACGCTGACGTGCGGCACGGACCCCGAGCAGCACATCATCGTCTGGAACGCCGAACCCGGTTCCCCGTCCCACGACGCGCTGCGGCTGCTGGCCTCATGGGCCCCCGACCAGAAGTCAGCCGCGTCCGACACCGTCAGGTGAGTACTCCCGTCAGACAATTCTCCCAGCTCATTCAGATGTGAGTAGCTGGTCACGATTGCGCGTCTCGCGCCGGCCGGTCCTGACGAGGGGGGGTACGGATTTGTCCCTGGATAAGTCGTGCCCAGGATGGAACTCTCCCCTTTGCGGGCTCGCGCGACGGCGGCAGGGTCGATGACGTGGTCGGCGACCAGGACGGCATCGCGACGAGCATTCACCCGCACAAGCGGGGCCGCCACCTTTGAGGCACATGCTAGGAGCACTACCCATGCCCGAACGGAAGAAGTTCGCTCCGCCGGCGATCCAGGAATTCGCCCCCAAGCTCGCGGAAGTGACCGACACCGTCCTGTTCGGGGACATCTGGGAGCGACCGGGTCTGTCCCCGCACGACCGCAGCCTGGTCTGATCGTGGACAGCTCTGCCCAGTCGAGCTGAGCTTTCTCCTGGTCGCCCCTACTCCACATCGCGGGCTTCCCCCCCCACCTCATGAACCGCCGCCCGGCGACGTCATCCACACATCCCGGATGAGCAGCACTGGCACGGTGGCGCGTCACCACCCGTTCCCGCCCCTGACGCGTCGACAGATCCGAAAGCCGGAGAGAGCATCATGCGAGCAACCATCATTCACGCGCCCGGTGACGTACGAGTGGAGATCTCCCCTGAGCCAAAGATCGTGGCGCCCACGGACGCGGTCATCCGCACCGTCGCCACCTGCGTGTGCGGCTCGGACCTGTGGAACTACCGGGGCATCAACCCGGTCACCGAGCCGCAGCCGATCGGCCACGAGTACGTAGGCATCGTCGAGGAGGTCGGCAGCGACGTATCGACGGTGAAGCCCGGAGAGTTCGTCATCGGCTCCTTCATCGCCTCCGACAACACCTGCCCGATCTGCCGGGCCGGCTATCACACCTCCTGTCTGCACCGGGACTTCCCCAACGGCTGCCAGGCCGAGTACGTCCGCGTCCCCCTCGCCGACGGCACCCTGGTCGCCACCCCGGGGCAGCCGGCCGAGGAACTGATCCCCAGCCTGCTGACCCTGTCCGACGTCATGGGCACCGGCTGGTACGCCGCCGAGGCGGCCGAGGTCAGGCCCGGTTCGACGGCCGTGGTCGTCGGCGACGGCGCGGTGGGCCTGTGTGGGGTCATCGCCGCGAAGGAACTGGGCGCCGAGCGCATCATCGCCATGAGCCGGCACGAGTCCCGGCAGAAGCTGGCGCTGGAGTTCGGCGCGACCGACATCGTCACTGAGCGCGGCGAGGAAGGCGTCGCCCGCGTCAAGGAACTGACGAACGGCATCGGCGCCGAGTCCGTCCTCGAGTGCGTCGGCACCCAGGAGTCTCTTCATCAGGCCCTGCAGTCCACCCGCCCCGGCGGCAACGTCGGCTTCGTCGGGATGCCGCACGACGTGCAGATCGACGGTCAGGAGCTCTTCTTTTCCCACGTCGGTCTACGTGGTGGTCCCGCCCCCGTGCGCGCTTACCTTCCCGACCTCATCGACCGCGTCGTCGGCGGCCGTATCAACCCCGGCAAGGTCTTCGACCTCACCCTGCCCCTGGACGAGGTGGCCGAAGGTTACAAGGCCATGGACGAGCGCCGCGCCATCAAGGCACTGCTCCGTCCCTGACATGAAACGCGGTGGTGGTGCGTGCGGATCAGCGGCGCCCACCTCGGTGAACCCCTCTCCGCCGCGCCCGCGTAGCCCCGGCCCGCCACGGTGCTCGGCGCAGTGCCGGCGGGCCACGGCGGCATCCGTACAGCCCGCACGAAAGCCTGCCCGTTGACGACCTCCGTCAACGCCGCGACGAACTTCTTGCTGCGACCGAGGACCGTGCGAACTTCCTCCCGCTCTCGCAGGATCAAGGTAAGGGGAGAAACACCGATGACGACATGGACGAGCGACGAGCTCGACCACATCGCGGGAGCCGACGAGTTGCAGATGGCGCCGCTCAGGCGCAATGGGATTCTGCGCAGGCCGGTGCCGATCTGGGTCGTCCGCGACGGTGACGACCTGTACGTCCGCTCCTTCCGTGGTACGGACGGCGGCTGGTGGCGCGCGGCTCGCGCGAGCCACATGGGGCACATCCGTTCCGGCGGCGTCGCCAGGGACGTCACCTTCGTCGAGGTGCCGGACACCGAGATCAACGACCGCATCGACACCGCGTACCACACCAAATACGGCCGCTTCGGTGGCTCGTACGTCAACCCCATGGTGGCGGCACGCACGACCACACTGAAGCTGGTGCCCAGATGAGCCAGACATTCCAGATGAGCGAGGCATTCCCGGTTCACGCCGCTGAACTCCCGTCGGCAGTTCGACCGACGCAGGAGTAGGTGCCGTGCTCGGTCTTGAACTCGTCGTACTCCTGGGCGCAGCGGTGCTTGCGGGCCAGGTCGTCGCACAGCGCTTGAGTGTCGCACCGCCTGTCGTGCTGCTGGTCGTGGGTGCCCTTCTGGGGCTGGTCCCAGCCGTCCGCCAGACGCAACTTCCCCCGGAAGTGGTGCTGCTGCTCTTCCTGCCGGTGCTGCTGTACTGGGAGAGCCTCACCACCTCCATGCGGGAGATCCGTACGAACCTGCGCGGCATCGTCCTGCTCAGTACGGTCCTGGTGATCCTGACCGCATGGGCCGTGGCGGTGGCCGGGCACGCGCTCGGACTGCCGTGGGGTCCGGCGTGGGCGCTGGGCGCGGCCGTGGCTCCCACCGACGCGACAGCGGTGGGTGTCCTGGCTCGCTCCCTGCCGCGTCGTCAGGTCACCGTGCTGCGTGCCGAAAGCCTCGTCAATGACGGCACCGCCCTGGTCATCTTCGGCCTGGCGGTGGGTCTCACCGTCGGCGAGGAAGACCTCACCCTTCCGCACGTCGGCGCACTGTTCCTCCTGGCCTACGGCGGTGGAGCCGCGGTCGGCGTGGCGGTCGCCTGGATCAACATGAACCTGCGACGGCGCCTGGACGATCCCCTGCAGGGCAATCTCGTGATGATTCTGGCGCCGTTCACGGCCTATCTGCTCGCCGAGTTCATCCACGCCTCCGGAGTCCTCGCGGTCGTCGTGAGCGGGCTGATCATGGCCCAGGTGGCGCCGAGCCTCATCCGCGCCGAGCACCGTCGGCAGGCGCTGGCCTTCTGGCCGCTTGCCACTTTCCTCATCAACAGTGCGCTGTTCGTCCTGGTCGGAGTGGAACTCCAGTACGCGCTACGTCACTTGAGCCGGGCCGACCTGCAGGACGCCCTGATCGCGATCGGAGTGGTCAGCGTGGTGCTGGTCGTGGTCCGGTTCGCGTTCCTGTTCTCCTCCGCCTACCTGATCCGCGCCATCGACCGGCGTGCCCGGCAGAGGGAGCTGAGAATCAGTCACCGGGCCCGTGCGGTCAGCGGGTTCGCGGGCTTTCGGGGCGCGGTGTCGCTCGCCGTGGCGCTCTCCGTACCGGAAGCCCTCGACTCCGGCGCGCCCTTCCCCGACCGCGACTTCATCGTCTTCGTCACCTCCGGCGTCATCGTGGTCACTCTCGTCGTACAGAGCCTGCTGCTGCCGGGCGTGGTCCGCTGGGCACGACTGCCGCGCGACACCTCCATCGACGAGGAAGAGATCCTCGCCGAGACCACGGCGACCGAGGAGGCCGTCGAGGCACTACCGCGGCTTGCGGACGAACTGGGCACCACCCCGAAGGTCACGGAGTGGCTGCGCCAGGAGTACGGGGCCCACCTGGCAACCGTACGAGCGAGAGGCGCGGGCACCGACGAGGATCCGGCCCTGCTCCACAACCGCCACTACACCGACCTCCGTCTCGCTCTCATCGCCCACAAACGCGCGACGGTCGTCCGCCTGCGCGACGAACGGCAGATCGACGACACCGTGCTGCGCCGGCTCCAGGCCGCCCTGGACAACGAAGAGGTGCGGTTGGCCGGACGCGAACAGGTGGAGTGAGCCGAGTCCGACACCCGGCCTGCGCCAAGCCCATAGGAAGGGATCCGTCCTGCCATGTCCCCCGGCCTCATCGACGTCCACGCCCATCTGCTGCCCGACTTCTACGTCCGGCAGGCGACAGCGGCTGGCCACGCCCACCCCGACGGCATGGGTGACTGGCCGGAGTGGTCCGTGGAAGCCCACCTGGATCTGATGGACCGCAACGGCATCGAGACCGCGATGCTGTCCATGTCGTCTCCGGGCGTGCACTTCGGCGACGACAAGGCGGCCCGCCTCCTCGCCCGGCGCGTCAACGAGTACACCGCCGAGTTGCCCCGCAGCCATCCCGGCCGCTTCGGCACCTTCGCGTCGCTCCCCCTGCCGGACGTGGACGGAGCGCTGGAGGAGATCGGATTCGCCTTCGACGAACTCGACGCCGACGGTGTGGCCCTGCTGACACACACGCAGGGTGTGTACCTGGGCGACCAGCATCTCGACCCGGTCTTCTCGGAACTCGACCGCCGACGGGCCGTGGTCTTCCTTCACCCCACCTCACCGGTGTGCTGGGAACGGTCCGCACTCGGCAGGCCACGGCCGATGGTCGAGTACATCTTCGACACGGCCCGCACGGTCACGGACCTGGTGGTGGCGGGGGTCCTGACCCGTCACCCGAACCTGCGGGTGATCGTTCCGCATTGCGGTGGCGCGGTTCCCGTCCTGGCCGACCGCATCAACGAGTTCATGAGGCTGTTCCTGCCGACACAGGAGCAGCTCACGCCGGATGCGGTGCAGCAACTACAGGGCCTCTATTACGACATGGCGGGCACAGCCTTTCCGCGCCAGGTCCCCGCGCTTCTGAACCTCGTCGATCCGGACCGTGTGCTGTTCGGCAGCGACTACTGCTGGACGCCTCCCTCGCTCGCGGACGCCCACATTGCCTCGATGGACACGGCCGGGCCGCCGGTGGAAGGGGCCACGTGGCGTTCCCTGACGACGGTCAACGCGAGACGCCTGTTCCCGGAACTCGGGCCTGCGCGCTGAATGATCCGTACGAAGGAACGGTGAAGCCGTGATCGGACCGGTGTCGCCGCGGCGGGTGACCGGCGCCGGCCCGCGACCGGGTCGCGTCCCCCGGGTGGTGCAGGCGGTCAGCATTCGCGGGCTCGCAGGTCGCAGGTCGCAGCGTTGGTCAGCCTGGCACCCGGGCGCCGAGCGGCCGCCCCAACCACCCGACGATCAGGCGATGCCGCCTTGGCAGATCCGCGCGCGGAATCCGGGGCCAGCCGGGCAGGTCGGCGGCGCCGCCGTCCTCAGGTTTGTCCTTTGTCCGGTCATCGTCGCGACCGGTGACGCCGCGAGGCTCGGCCACACGCTCGACCCGGAATCGGGCACCGAGAACCACACCGGACGCTCCAACTGCCGTCTGTCGGCGGGCACTTGGCCGCCAGTGGCATCCAACAAGGAGGAAAAATGCACACACGAACGCTCGGGCGCGACCTTCGGGTCTCCGCCATCGGCCTCGGCGCCATGGGCATGTCCCAGAGCTACGGCCCGAACCCCGGTGATCGCTCAGACATGATCGCCGTGCTGCGTGGGGCCGTCGACCGCGGGGTCACGTTTTTCGACACCGCGGAGGTGTACGGCCCCTACGTCAACGAGAAGCTTGTCGGAGAGGCTCTCGCTCCGGTGCGTGACCAGGTGGTGATCGCCACCAAGTTCGGCTTCCGCATCGAGGACGGCGCACCCGCCGGTCTCAACAGCCGCCCGGAGCAGATCCGTGCCGTGGCCCACGCCTCCCTCGATCGGCTCGGGGTCGAGAGGCTCGACCTCTTCTACCAGCATCGCGTAGATCCTGAAGTACCGATCGAAGACGTCGCCGGCACGGTCGGCGATCTCGTGCGGGAGGGCAAGGTCCGCTGCTTCGGGCTTTCGGAACCCAGTGCGGAGACCATCCGCAGCGCTCACTCGGTCCACCCGGTGACGGCAGTACAGAGCGAGTACTCGTTGTGGACCCGGGATCCCGAGCCGGACGTTTTGCCGACGTGCGCGGCACTCGGCATCGGATTCGTGCCGTTCAGCCCGCTCGGCAAGGGGTTCCTGACCGGGACGGTGGATGCGTCGACGCCCTTCACGGACGGCGACGTCCGCACGACCATTCCTCGGTTCACCGCGGTGAACCGGGTGGCGAACCAGGCTCTCGTGGACCACGTCGCCACCCTCGCCCAGAGCAAGGGCGCCACGCCCGGGCAGGTCGCCCTCGCCTGGCTCCTCGCCCAGCACCCGTCGATCGTGCCGATCCCCGGCACACGGCGCCTTTCCCGCATCGAGGAGAACACCGGCGCCACCCGACTGCCGCTGTCCGCAGACGAACTGACCGATCTCAATGAACTCGCCAGCCGTATCGGTGTGACGGGAAACCGCTACAACGAGCACCACATGTCACTGCTCGACAAGTAGCTGACGAACGAAGCGCATGTGCACCTGTAGCGAGACGCACACCGATGAAGGTCGTGATCGGGCCCATCGCGGAGGAGGTGGTTTCCACCTCGCGGGCGCCGGCCGTTTCGGACGGCTCTGCGTCCCGTGGGGAGCCCACGCGGTGAGATGTGCCCATCAACACCCCTACTGGCGGTGGTGCTGGATCTCGTCCCCACGCGGGCTGGACGTCGGCACGTCAGTCGAGCCGTGCGATTTTGTGTCGCCAGGCCGTACGCCGAGGTCGTACCTGGCGCGACACGCTCGCCGCGATCTCCTCCCCGCGCTCCTTCGTATCTGCCAATGCCAGGAGCGCGGCTGCGCTGGCCCATTCGGCTCGTGCTCGCACGCGAGCAAGGCGGACGGCTGTGGCTCCTCGCAGACGCGTGCACAGCCTGCGCCGCCGCCACGTCCCAAGCGGCCGTCGTTCCCGACACATCTATCAACGTAGCGACAGCGCCGCCGGCACACGCGGATGAGAGGCCTCCTGGGCATCGGGTGCAGACACCGAGGAACGGGTCGTGCGCCTGCGCCGCGAGCATCGCAACGGACCGGTGCCTCTGGCCGCCCGATGCGGCAGTGCCGCCTCCACCGCTGACGGCATCCTGCGGCCGTCACCACGTGCCCGCTCTGGCCGCACCGATCGGGCCACCGGCGAGCCCGTACGCCGCTTAGAACCCCTAACGAAATGATCTTCGAGGAGGTTGGATCACTCCGGGACTGATGAACCGGGGGTGTGGGGGTGGCGCGGCCGAAGCCGTGGGAAGTCGACGACGCGCTATGGGCGGTGATCGAGCCGGTGCTGCCCAAGGTCGAGCGTCGGACCCGGCACCCGGGACGCAAGCGGCATCCAGACCGGCTGGTCTTCCAGGGAATCTTGTTTGTCCTGCATACCGGGATCTCCTGGGAGCATCTGCCGCAGGAACTTGGCTTCGGCTCGGGCATGACCTGCTGGCGCCGCCTGGCCGAGTGGTCCGAGGCCGAGGTGTGGCCCCGGCTGCACGAGTTCCTCCTCGCCAAGCTCCGCAGCGCGAACGCCCTGGACTTCTCCCGAGCGGCCGTCGACGGCTCCCACATCCGGGCGTTGAAGGGGGGGCCAAGACGGGCCGAAGCCCAGTTGACCGTGGCAGAACCGGCAGCAAGCACCACCTGATCACCGACGCCACCGGAATCCCGCTCGCCGCCACCCTGACCGGTGGCACCCGAACGATGTCACCCAGCTCATCCCGTTGCTCGAAGCGGTGCCGCCGGTGCGGAGCAAGTAAGGCCGGCCTCGGCGCAGGCCGGACGTGGTGTTGGGCGACCGCGGCTACGATCACGACAAGTACCGCCGCATGGTCAGGGATCTCGGTGTGAAGCCGCTGATCGCCCGCCGCGGCACCGAGCACGGCTCCGGTCTGGGCACTCAACGTTGGCTCGTGGAACGCGCGTTCGCCCACCTGCACTGGTTCCGCCGCCTGCGGATCCGCTGGGAGATCCGCGACGACATCCACGAAGCATTTCTCACCCTGGGGTGTGCACTCATCTGCTGGCGACGTCTGCGCTCACGCTGTTGACCCCTCTAACAAGTTGAACGAGCGGACTGCGGGTCGGGAGCGCATGCTGCTTCCTGGGCGGCCATAACCTCATCGCCGTACTCGAAGGCCCATGCGCCGACGGCGTCGATGGGCGCCAACAAGGTCCGTCCCAGAGCGGTGAGCTGGTACTCGACCCGTGATGATGCGTCGGGGTGTGCCTGCCGATCGACCAGTCCGTTGAACTGCAGCCGCCGCAGAGTCTCGGTGAGGACCTTGGAGCTGATGCCCCCGATCCGCTCCCGCAGTTCGACCGGGCGCCTGGGGCCGTCACGCAGCGCCCAGAGCACCACGGCGTTCCAGGTGTTGGAGAGCAGGTCGAAGGCGAGGCGGGCGCGGCAGTCGGCGAGGAAGGCGTCGGTCGTCACGTACCAAATGGTGCCCGAACCGCCTTCTAGCGTCGGTACGAACCGTCAAAGCAGGCACGGAGGGGGAACGCGTGATGAGAATCGGCGTACTGGGAACGGGCAACATGGCCGACGCGCTCGCCACCCACTGGGTGCGGGCCGGGCACCAGGTGACCATCGGAGGGCGGGACGCACACAAGGCGGAGCGGCTCGCGACGCGCATCGGAGGCAGCGTAGAGCCTGCCAGTCTGCGCGCGGCGGCCGAGTCCGGTCAGGTGGTACTGGCCGCGCTGCCCTTCCGTGCGGGAGCAGACGTGGCACGAGAACTGCACGCAGCCCTGGATGGAAGGGTGCTGCTCGACTGCTCCAACCCGGTCGGCCCGGGCTTCCGGCTGCTGACGGAAGGAGGCCCCTCAGCCGCGCAGCAACTTGCCGCGGCGGCACCGGGAGCCCACGTGGTCAAGGCTTTCAACCTCTGCCACGAGGACGTGTGGCGCATGTGGCCGCCCGTCTTCGACGGGCGACCGCTGGCCGTGCCCATCTGCGGGGACGACGAGACGGCCGTCGCGCGTGTACGCGAGTTGGTGCAGGACGTGGGCTGCAAACCCGTTGCTGGAGGCGGTCTCGAACGGGCAGGACTCCTGGAAGCAACCGCCGCGCTGTTCATCGCCCTGTGGGTCGGCGAAGGGGCGGATGCGCAAGCAATCGCACCTCCGCTGGCATACGCGGCCGGACCGAGCCACCAGGAAACGGAAGGCGGCACGAGGGCTTTCCGTTAGGGGTTCTTAGAGCGCTTCCGGCCCGGCGAACTGCTCCACATCGACGTGACCAAGCTCGGCCGTATCCCCGACGGCGGCGGCCTACCTGCACACCGCCCTGGACGACCACTCTCGCCTGGCCTGCACCGAAGACCCGCCCGACGAGAGGGCCGCCACCTGCGCGGCCTTCCTACGACGAGCAACGGCCTGGTTCGCCGCACACGGCATCACCGTCGAGCGGGTCCTGACCGACAACGCCCGGGCCCACACCAAGAACACCTGGCGCGGCACCTGCCGGGAGCTGTCGATCAGCGCACCAGCCCGGCGAGGCCGAAGAAGTCTGGCGCCGAGGCGAAGAACGAGAAACTGCGCCGCCAAGTGGAGCGTCTGGAGAGGGAACCGGCCCGGAACAAGGCCGCGTTGGAGGGCATGGGAAAGCTTCCGCGCTCTTGGAGAGATCTCCGAGAGCGCGGACTGACGCACGCCGCCGAACCTGTCACCGACGATGCCTTTGCCGGTGTCGAGGACTCACTGGACATCACCGCCGCGTGCCGGCTGACCGGACGGGCGCGGGCCACCCCCTACCGCAGGCTGCGGCCCTCACCGGCACCAAGGCCCAGGAAACCGCAGGTGCAGCATTGGGGTCCTCTGACGGCCGAAGCTCGCTGAGGCATGCGCCCGCCACCCCGAACACTTCGGCAGCCGCCCCCAACCACCCCATATACCTCAGACCGCCTGGATCAACGACCCGGCCAAGTGCCGCGAACCCGCACCACAACCTCATGGGGTCACGACCGTCTCACTGGACTTGAAATCTTCCGGCTCAACAACTGGCACCGACCGCGCTCCGCTGGGTGAACAGGGGACGGCCGCTCCCGACGTTGCCATTCATTGCCTTAGTTGGCAACATATGTGCCTGCTCTGTCATGGTGGGAGATCGAGCTGGGATGCCCGCACCGCCGGCCGCGGCGATGCGGCGGCCGCGTCTGCGACCTGGGCGACCGGAACGTTTCAGACACTTGGGCGGCCGGGAATCCCAGCTGATCCGGTCTGCTTTGGCGTTACGAATGCGACTAGTGGAAGGCCTGCGAGAATGACCATGCACGATGACCAGGTGGACGTGACCACCGAAATCGTTGCGACCTTGATCCAAGAGCAATTCCCTCAGTGGAGCGGCAAGGCGATCCAACTCATGGCATCGACCGGGACGGTCCACGCCATCTTCCGCATCGGGAACGACCTCTCCGCGCGTTTTCCACTGCGTCTGGTCGATGCCGCCGGGGCGCTGGCGGTTCTGGAGCAGGAAGCCCAGGCGAGCGCGGAGCTGGCACAGGTGTCTCGGTTCCCCGTCCCGGAACCCGTCGCCTTGGGAAAGCCTGGAGCCGGTTACCCCATGCCGTGGTCGGTCCAGACATGGCTGCCGGGAACGGTCGCCTTTGATGCCGACCCCAGTGGGTCGGACCCTTTTGCCGAGGACCTCGCGGCCTTCATCGCAGCCCTGCGAGGCGCCGAGACGCGAGGGCGGCTCTTCAGCGGCGAAAATCGTGGCGGCGTTCTCACCGACCACGACGATTGGATGGCAAAGTGCTTCGAGGAGAGTGAGGGGCTGCTCGACGTGCCCCGGCTGCGCGAGTTGTGGAGCCACTTTCGGGGGTTGCCACGTACGGGTGCCGACGTGATGAGCCATGGTGACTTGATTCCCGGCAATGTACTGGTCGCGGGAGACCGGCTCAGCGGCGTACTCGACAC
Source organism: Streptomyces purpurascens (assembly GCF_045040895.1). Lineage (NCBI taxonomy): Bacteria > Bacillati > Actinomycetota > Actinomycetes > Kitasatosporales > Streptomycetaceae > Streptomyces > Streptomyces purpurascens. The sequence goes on from NZ_CP108341.1 coordinate 470,947, forward strand.
CGGCGGCTTCGGCCCGGCCGACCCCGCGCTGGATCTGGTCAGTGCCTGGCACCTGTTGGAGTCAGGCCCGCGGGAAGTGCTCCGGCGGACACTGGCCTGTGACGATTTGGAGTGGGAGCGCGGCAAGGCATGGGCGTTCGAACAGGCGATGGGTGTTGTCTGGTACTACGTCGAGAGCAATCCGACGATGAGCAGCATGGGGCTCCGGACCCTCAATCGCATTCTGGAGTCGATGGAGTGATGCGCCAACGGAAACAGCTCGGCTGCATGGCCCAGCCGGAAGCGGCACAGCCATACACCCCGGTATGAAGCCCCCACGCCTCGCTCGACGAAGGACGTAGAGGCACCCCCCGCTGACCCGGATGAGGAGTTCGGCCGCGCGGCGCCGAGCGTGCACGTAATCAGCGGGGACGAGTCCTCTTGTTCAGCTCGTTGCGGTTTCGACGAGCCTCTTAACCCACTTGCGGCGATAAACGCGATAGCCGCTGATGACGGCCTTCACTATTTCCTCGCTGTTGATGGCGACAAAGACAAGCGGGAACGGGAGATCCCATACGAGCGCAGCCATGAATGTCAGCGGAATGGCGATCAGCCACTGGCAGCCCAGATCCGCCCTCAAAATGTAGACCGTGTCTCCCCCGGCCCTCAGGAGACCGTTCTGAAGAGTCATGCATGTCATCCGGAAAATGAACACGAATGCCAAGACCGCGGCGGTGTCCCGCGCGACGCCGATCGTCTCGCCGTCGATTTCCCCGTAGATCTTCCCCACCCAGAAGCTGGTCAACAGCAGGAGCAGACTGCATACGGCCGCGACAGCCGTGCTCCAGATCAACAGGGCCTTGCTCATGCACCATGTGCGCTCTTCGTCGGCGCCTTCCCCGATTCTGTTCCCGATGAGCACCGCCGCCGCCGTGGCCACACCGTTCGCGAAGCACACGGCGGTGTCCTCGATCGGATTGATCATCGACAGAACCGCCAGCTCCTGTGTGCCGGCCCGACCGACGATGGCGCTGTAGCAGAAGATTCCGATCGCCCACGACATCGAACCCAGGGACACCGGAAGGCCGACACGCCAGATCTTCTGCAGGATTCCGTTGCCGACACCCTCGCGGAGGTCCCGGATGCGGAAGGCCATGGGATGGCGCCTTCCGTACAGATACACGATGAACAGAAGGAATTCCGCGTAGGTGCTGATGACGGTTGCCCAGGCCGCCCCGGCCAGTCGCAGTTCGGGCATTCCCCAGTTTCCGAAGACAAGACCGTATGCCAGAGCCACATGGAGGAACAGGCCGATCAAGGCGAGATTCATAGCCGTCTTCGCCTGCCCCAGGCTTCGCAGACTCGCGGCCAGCACCGATATCACGGCGAAGGGAATGATCATCGGAATCACAGTTCTGATGTATTCGGTACCCAGCGATATCACGCGGGAATTCTCCGTGCCCACCGCCATGATCTCCGTCGCCCAGACGAAGCAGGCGGTGCAGACGACCACAGCGATCGCGCCGGCGATCACAACGGTCAACGTCGTGGCCTGGCGGGCTTTCCGCGCACTGCCGCTGCCCCAGAACTGTGCGACGATGACCGCGCCGCCATTGGCCGTTCCCAGCATGGCCATGAGGACGATGAAGATGACGCGGGTGGAATAGCCGATGGCGGCTATCTCATCGGTACCCAGGTGCGATACGAAAAGCGCGTCAACGATTGTCCTGGACGAAGACATGAGGGACTGCAGCGTCACAGGAACCGCCGTGGCGCACACCAACGCTATGAACCTGCGGTCGAGCGCCAACCTGAAACTGCTGTGTACCGCCTCTCCCGCGCCGTCCACCGTCTGCGTCACGGTCATGCCGCCTCATCTTCCCGAGTGCGTTGTTGGAGTTCACGACTGTCAGCCCGCGCGGGCGGGCCGGGGATGACAGTCTCGTGCCCTCCCCGGCCTGCGACGGTCCGGCGCGGTCGCCGGTGGAGCGGTCTCAGCGCAGCGCTTCGGCTTCCGGAGCCACGACCTTCACAGCGACACGCTCGGCTTCCTGAAGGACGGTGTCGCGGAACTGCGTGCTCAGCTCGAGGACAGGGGCCAGAACGCGGCACTCGTCGATGCTCTGGTCGGTGTAGGGCAGGGCGAGCCCGGCCAGCGGGAGAACCTCGCGAGAGGTGTGCTCGTCGAACATCGTGCTGATCCAGGGGGCGGGAGTGTGCGACTCGGTGTCGATGGCGGCGCCCACCACGAGGACACTGCGGCCGTTGATCGTGCCACGCACGACACCCATCTGCTGCCCGTCTGCGGGCACGGCGGCGGCCACTTCACGCGCGGCGTCCGGATAGAGCCGGTCCGCATCGAGCTGGTCGTACGCGATGGCCATCTCCACGTCCAGGACCGGCCACTTGGAGAGGTAGAACCGCCAGTTGATGATCTCCGTCTCGGACTGGTCCACCTGGTTGCGTGGGTGCGGCAGGTGCACGCCGTAGACGCCTTCACCCAGCACGATGGGCGTGCCCGTGAGTGAGACCCGGCGAGCCCACTCCTGGTCCTCGGGCCCCCAGCCGCGGAAGCCCTCCTCGTAGGTGAGGCCGTGCTCCTTGACGATCGCCGCGGGGACGGCGACGAGGGCACCACAGGCGTAGACCCAGGGGAAACGAGCGAAAGCCGACGCGTACTCGGGAGTCCAGCGGTAGTCAAGCTGGACGTTGCCCTCCGTTTCCAGCTCCGCGAGCACCTCTCGGTAGTCGCTGAACGGGCGGACCTCGACGGCCTCCACGTCACGCCTGACGACGTCGTTGTAGCCGATCATCTGCCCCACCACGCAGATCTTCTGCCCGTGCTGGAAGTACCGGGTGTACAGGTTCTCCAGGAATCGCGAAGGCACGACCATGTCCGCGTCCAGAACGACGAGGACCTGCCCGGACACCTGCCGCAGCGCCAGGTTCCTGGCGTGGCAGAGATTCCAGTCGACGCCCGACATCACCGTGACGATGTTGAGCCGGTCCGAGAACTCCTCGCACACGGAGGCGAATTCCGGCGAGTTCTCCAGCGCACCGATGATGACTTCGAACTCCGAACGGTCCATGGTCTGTTCGGCGAGGGCGGCGAAGGCGAGCTTGATGTTGTCCAGGCGCTGCTTGTACGGAATCACGATGCTGAACTTCGGGGCACCCATACTTGCTCCTCCTGCGAAGTCGTCTGGCTTCCCGGTGCTCCGTCGAGGGGACCGGGAACCTTCAGACAAGAGTTTGGCGCAAGGTTGCCAATCTTGGCAAGAGCTTGGAAACTCGCTCGCGGCAGGAGGAAAGGAGCTCCCCGTGCACGGATGTCACCGCGCACGGGGAGCTCTGTCGTAGGGGAGTTGGACGAGGGCAATGGACAGGGCCGCCCCGACACCACACCCTCCGGGCGTCGGCGGGTGGCGGGCGGAGTGGTGCCGTCGAGCCGACGGATGACCGACCAGCCCCAGATCTCGGGCAGTCACGGAGCCCGGACGCGTCTGGTCGAGGATGATGTCGGCGTCGGCCCGGGCAGCCGGCATCGACCAGCCGTCCGGCACCACGTCCCACAGCCCGGTCGGCTCCGCCGTCTCGGCCGCCGCGCCCGCGATCCATGCCTCAAGCTCCGACTCACGGCCCGGGTCCAGGTGCTGCGTGAACGCTCCGGACCGGCCAGCAGATGCGAATCCGCCCGGTGGACGGCTGGGCCCGCGGCCATCGGCGTCGACGACGTGACGCCTCACCGGACAGCTGGTCGGTGTGCAAAATGCGTGCCGGCGTCGACGCTGTCCAAGTAGTGCAGCGGGTGGATCACCGCGTGGGCGCGATCGGCCTGTGGCCCGTTACCCCGTAGTCATGGCGCCAGGGCTTGCCCGGGGTGCCCGGCGAGGCGATCGACTGCGCGCAGCCCTTCGGCTAACCAGCGGTCGGCCTCGCCGGGCACCCCGACACCGGGTCGGTGGGAAGGAAGCACGGCAGGATCAGGTATCCGAGCCGGTCGAGCTACTCGGGGCTCGGACGCAGGGCCGGCTCGGTGGTGAGCGGTGCGAAGTCATGGCGAAGCGTCCATTCTCGCTCGGGTAGGGGGTGGGGTGAGGGGAGCCGGTGGACGGCGTCCGGGCGTGCCCCAGCGGAACGGGTGCGGAAGGGGGCACGAGGACCAGGTCGCTCGGCAGTACATGAGAAGCCGGCCGTCACGGGAACGGGACACCGAGGCAGCCGCAGGAGATGCGCAGAGGGCGCGGAAAGGACGGCCAAGCAAGGGCAAGGAGTGCCGAGCGGCCAATCAACTACTTGATTGTGCGCCAACCAGGGCTACGTGCCGCCCGGCGCCCTACGTGCCCGGTGAGGCAAAAGAGACGCCGCGGCCCACGTGCCGTGCCCACGGGCGAGGCGGCACGACCGCTCCAGCCCGTGCTACGGCCAGTCAATCCCGCCATCGGAAGCTAAGGCAACGATCGACGTCTGCTGCTTGGGCCAATCTATGCCCTGGTGCCAAGAGGCGATCGAGGTGCTCAGAGCCAGGACGGAGAGAGCTGCTGCGGATGCCGCACGAAAACGCCTGAACATGTTCGAATCCATTCAAGAAGCTGCAGGTGGGGGGGTCTTTCAAGGATCCAGCCCAGCGGGGCGACACCAACGTAGCCCGCCCAGGTCGCGCCTGGCAATACATTGCCATACTTTGGCAAGTAAGCGATTGCCATCGGCGAGGTAGCTAAAATTGGTTGACAATTGAAGCTGGCAAGTTACTTGCCTGATCAGTTGACGTTTCCCTACACTGAGACCAAGTAGCACCTTCAGCACATTGGCCGCTCACCGAGCGTCGCGGGGGAGGCTGAGCGGTGTACTGTGCCGCATCCGTGCATCTGAATAGTGAGACTTATATGCTTGATCAGCCAGCTTTCGGACGACGCCTCAAGGAACTGCGCCTCGAGCGCGATCTTTCGCAGGCCGCGCTGGCCGGCAAGGAGATTTCCACCGGGTACCTGTCCCGTCTTGAGTCGGGCGGGAGGCAACCCACGGAACGCGTGGTCAACTACCTCGTCCAGGTACTCGGGGTCGAGCGCTCGGCTTTTGACACACCGCCAAGTGGAGGCTCTCTGGCCCAGGCGCTCTCCCTCGCCATCTCCACGGAGAGCGACGAGAGCAGCGAGAACCTCATCGCCGTACTCGCCCAAGTGCGGGAGGAGAACCTGTTCCTGCGCTGGCAAGCCCTGTGGCACATCTCGCGATACCGGCAGCGTCGCGGCGAGCGGGCCGAGGAGCTGACGTGCCTGGAGGAACTGGTGCAAGTGGCCGACAAACTCGCCCTGCCCGAACTCCAGTGCAGAGCCCGCTTCCACCTCGCCCGTTCCCTGAGGTCGACGGGTGAGGTGTCGCGGGCGCTGGACCTCGCACTCCACGCCTACCAACTGGCCAAGGGTGCCGCACTCGCCGTCCCGGACACCGGGGGCGCGCTGCTGACGCTCGTCTCCGTGGAGGCCGAGGCGGGTCGGCTGCCCGATGCCCGGGCGCACGTCGACGAACTGGTCGACCTGGTGGCGGGACGGTTGGACACGCTGGCCACCGAGGCACTGTGGTCGGCCGCCACCGTGCGGTTCCGGCAGGGCGACCACGAGGGCGCCCGGAACTGCCTCGAGCGGGCCATGAAGGAACTGGACAGCGGCGTCGACCTGACGTTGTGGGCGCGGCTGCGGCTGGCCGCCGCGTCCCTGCACCTGCAGAGCACGCCGCCGCGGACCGAGCGCGGCCGGGAGTGTCTCCAGGAGGCGGCCGACGCCCTCGCACTCATCGGCACGGACGTGCTCCGCCAGGAGTTGCTCACCCTCCAGACCCACCTCGCCTTCCACGAGGGCCGGTACACGGACGCACGGCAGCTGTACGACGAGCTCAACCGTGACGAGCTGCTGGTGACCTACCGGGACCAGGTGCGGCTGCGCATCCTCGACAGCCGGCTGATGATCCTGGAGGGCCGCGAGCAAGAGGGCATCCGCCACCTGAAGGAACTCGGTGAGCAGGCCCAGCAGCAGTCCAACATCGACCTGGCCGCCGAGATCTGGCGGATCCTCGCCGAATGCCTGGAGGACGTGAGCCAGGTGCGCAGGACGGAGGCGTAAGGCGACAACAGCACACGCCTTGACGACCCGCCAGAAATTCGACGGGCCGTTTTGTTGTGGTTACCGGGATTGCCGGAACCGGGTCGGCGACCGGCCGTGGCCAGTCCGGCGCGGCCCAGTTCGCCGGCCTCGACGGGCCGCTCGGCGCGCTGACCCCAGCCGGGCGTGCGAGCGCCGCTCGATGTCGATGCCGGAGGGCAGTGGGTTCCCCCGCCGACCGGCAGCGAATGAGGTGGAAGCCGGAGTCAGCGGGTGTTCCGTCCCTGCGTCGTTGCCAGTATGCGTCGTAGCCAGGACACCCGGGCCCCGTGTGCCGCGCGGGAGATCGCGGCCTTCGGGACCCACTCGTCGAAGCTGTGGAAGGCACCGGACCAGACGTGAAGTTCGGCCTGTCCGCCCGCCCGCCAGATGCGGTCGGCGTATGCGACGCCCTCGTCCCGCAGCGCCTCCACCGAGCCGACCTCGATGAACGCCGGCGGCAGCCCGGACAGGGCCCGGGCCCGCGCCGGGGCCGCGTAGTACGAGACGTCCTCGGTGCCGCGCCGTGCGCCGAGCAGCGCGGTCCAGCCCACCCGGTTGGACGCGCCGTCCCAGAGCCCGACGTGTTCCATCTGTGTGTGCGAGAACGTCTCGCACCGGTCGTCCAGCATCGGGAACTGGAGCAACTGACCCCGCGGCCGGGGGCCTCGGCGGTCCCGGGCGAGCAGCGCGAGCCCTGCCGCGAGCGCGCCGCCGGCGCTGTTTCCGCTCAGGACGATCCGGTCCGGGTCCAGCCCGAGGTCCGTGGCGTTACGGGCGAGCCAGGTGAGGCCGGCGTAGCAGTCCTCCACCGGGTGGGGGTCGGGGTGTTCCGGGGCGAGCCGGTAGTCGACGGATACCACGGCCAGGTCCAGCTCCTGGGCCCGGTCCAGCTCACCGGCCAGCTCCGTACTGCGGTGGCTGCCGGCGACCATGCCGCCGCCGTGGGTGTGGTAGATCACCGGGTGCGGCCCCGGCGCGGCCGTCGGACGGCAGATGATCAGGGGCAGGTCGGGCGCGCCGGGCGGCCCGGGGACCGTACGCTCCTCGATCTCGAACCGTCCGCCGCGCCGGATGTCGGCATCGGTCAGTCGGCCGGCGGCCGACCTGCGCCGCCGGTCGGCGACGAGTTCGGGCGTCAACGGCATCGGCAGGTCGTCGAGGACGGCACGCAGAGGTGTCGCCAGCTCGGGATCGAAGGGCGGCGGACCGCCCACTCCTCCCTCTGCCACATCTGGGCGTGGATGTTCGGGAGTGATGGTCATGGTGCTCCTGAGGTACGCGGTGGAAGAGCGCTGAGGGGAGGGGGAACCGTCAGTCGGCCGTGTCCGCGCCGGCCAGCGCCAGGGCGTCGACTTCGAGCAGCAGGTCAGGGCGGTAGAGCGCCACCACCTGGACCACGGTGCTCGCAGGTGGCCGCGTGGTGTCGATGAACTCGTCGCGCGCGGCGAGGAAGGCCGGTACGTGGGCGATGTCCGTCACGTAGCAGGTGAGCTTGATGATGTCGTCGAAGGTGAGTCCGGCGGCGGCCAGACAGCCTCGCATGTTCTCGAAGATCTGCCGGGTCTGCGCGGCCGGGTCGCCCTCGCCGACCAGCTCGCCGTTCTCGTCGAACGGCATCTGGCCGGCCACGGCGGCCACGCGGCCCGGCCCGGTCACCACATGGGTGTAGCCGTCGCTCGGGTGGACGCCCGGCGGGTGTGAGATGTGGGTGAGGGTGGTGCGCCTGGTGGTCATGAGAATCCTCCGTCTCCCGGCGTCGTTCTTGGAGTCAGGCGTACGGGCAGTGCCGCGGGTCCGTTGACGGCGTTCGACCGCACGCGAGTGACGGGACCCGCCTGTTCGATCACGCCCGTCGAGTCGAGGAGTGCCGTGAACAGAGCTCGCATCTCGGCACGGGCCAGTGTGCTGCCGATGCAGAAGTGCTCACCGGAGGCCAGGGCGATGTGCCGGTTGGGGCGGCGGGCGATGTCGAAGCGGTACGGATCCTCGAAGATGTCCTCGTCCCGGTTGGCCGAGGGCAGCCACAGCACGACCCGGTCACCGGCCTCGATCCGCTCGCCCCGGATGACGCGGGGCCGGGTGGCGGTCCGCATGCTGTGCGTCGCGCTGGAGGTCCAGCGCACGATCTCCTCCACCGCGTCGGGCAGCAGCGCGCGGTCCCGGCGCAGCCGGTGCCACTGGTCGGGGTGCTGGAGGAAGGCGAGCATGCCGCCGATCAGGGCGAGCCGGCCGTTCTCCGTGGCGCCGATGATGTTTTCGCAGTTGAGCAGCGCCTCGTGCTCGCTCAGCAGCTCGCCGTGGACGGTCCCGTTGACCAGGGCGCTCACCAGGTCGTCGGCGGGTTCGGCCATGCGGTCGTAGAGCAGCTCCATGAAGTACTCCATGAGCTGCGGGTGCGCGGCCAGCGAGGTGTGCGCGGAGAACGCCTCCTCGCACCACCGGTAGACGTCCTCGTGGTCCCGCTCGGGGATGCCGATGATCCCGCAGATGACGGAGTGCGAGAACCGTCCGGCGAGGTGGACGAAGTCGCAGCCGCCCTCGTCGAGGGCGCGCGCGACGGCCGTACGCGCCGCTGTCCGGATGGAGTCCTCCAGCATGCGCACGGCACGGGTGCTGAACCAGTCCGCCATGAGGGACCGCAACTCCTTGTGGCGCGGCGGGTCGGACAGGGCGAGGGTCAGTCCGCCTCCGGGGTCGTCGCCGAGCCGGGCCGGGCGCAGCAGCACCCCACGGGCCGAGCTGAAGTCGCCCGGGTCGCGGTAGACGGACCGGATGTCCTCATACTTGGTGAGCGACCAGAAGGCGGGCAGTTCCCCGGCCTCGTGCCGGTGCACAGGGGAGAACTCCCGCATCCAGCGCCACAGCGCGTGCGGGTCGCCGCTGACGTGCAGTTCGGGGTCGGCGATACGGGAGAGGGGGTGTTCGGGCGATACGGCGGTCGCCGTCATGACGGTGCCCTTCCGGAGTTGAGCCGGTCCGTTCGGTCCAGCCGGTCCAGCTGGTCGGAGAAGTGTTCGGTGATCTCGCGGGCCACGGCGGGCGGTACGGCCTCCGGGCGGAACGTCGTCTCCACGCGCAGCCCGCCCGTGCCGTCCGGCCAGCACTCGGTGTGCAGTTCGAGGGGCAGATCCGGGTAGGGCTGGCGCAGGAACGCGCTGCGCAGACCGGGGAGTTCGAGGTCCGGGGTGGGGTTGTCCTGGAGCGCGAAGAGGGCCTGGTACAGCGGGGGCCGGCCGGTGCGGGGCGGGTCGACGAGAGTGAGGACCTCCCCCAAGGGAACCTCCTGCGCGGCGAAGGCGCGGGTGACGATCCCGCCGGTCTCGCGTACGGCGGCCGCGCCGCCGTCGAGGGCTGTACCGCGCAGTCGCAGGCACAGCATGGTGATGTGGCACCCGACGACGTCCTCCAGCCCCGCCGCGTCGCGCTGCGCGACCGGGACACCGACCGCGAAGTCCTGCTGTCCGGTTACCTCCGCGACGCTTCGCGCCCACAGGGCGAGCAACACGACGAACCGGCTCACCCCGCACTCGGCGGCCAGCGCGTCGACCGCACCGAGTCCGGGCACCGGGACCCGGGCCACCATCAGCGCGGGCCCGCTGTCGGTCGTGGTCTCGGGCGGGCCCGGTGGCCAGCGCAGTTCCGGCACGGCGGTCAGTTCGTCCACCAGGTATGCGCGGTGGGCGTCGGGGTCGGCGAGGGCCCGGCGCAGGGTGCGTTCCGTGTGCAGCTGACGCAGCGACGGGGGAACGGGGCGCGGGCCGGCGGCGGACAGCATGGCGGCCCGCGCTCCCGCACCGGGCAGCGCGGCGGTGTAGGCCGTGCTCAGGTCGCGGGCGAGCACCGACTCCGACCAGCCGTCGAAGGCGATGTGGTGCACCACGCAGCCGAACACCGCCGTGCTGGACCCGGCCACCGGTACCAGCGCCGTGCGCCACACCTCTCCCGCGGCCAAGTCGAGTTCGTCGGTCAGCTCGGCGCGCAGCGCCTGGACCGCGGCGTCGACGGACGGCTCCTCGTCCAGCTCCTCGACGTCGGGAGGCGCGATGTCCACGAGCACGGCCGACGGGCCCGGATCCGCGAGATAGGCGGCGCGCAGCGCCTCGTGCCGGCCGTGCACCTCGTCGACGGCGGCGCCCAGAGCCGCCCGGTCCAGCTCGCCCTCGACGGTCCAGGTGAGCAGACAGTGCGCGGTCAGATCGGTGGGGGCGACGAGCCGGCGGGTGAGGTACACGATCTGCATGGGCGTGAGCGCAGTGGAGCCGTCCGGGGCAGGCGGCTCGGGAGCCACCTGCACGTCGGCCGTGTCCCGCAGCCACCGCGCGAGCGCCGTGACGGTCGTACGGCCGTAGAACCGCGCGACCGGAACGGGGCGGCCGAACCGGGCCGCGAGCCGGGCGCACACCCGCCCCGCCCCGAGCGAGGTCCCGCCGAGCTCGGCGAACGGCACGTCGAGCGGTACGGAGTCCCGGCCGAGCACGGCCGCGAAGGTCTCCGCGACGGCCCGTACGACGGGGTCGGGCACGGTCTCGGTCCGGTCCGGGCCGGACGTGGACGGCGGCTGGGCCGGCTCCGGTGCCAGCGCGAGCAGGGCCCGCTCGTCGAGTTTTCCCCGGTCGGTGGTCGGGAAGCCGTCGACGACGACCAGCAGCGCGGGACGCTGGTAGGGGACGAGCGCCGCGTGGAGCGTGGCGAGGGCGTCGGGCAGCGGGTCGTCCGGCCGGAGCGGCACGCAGAACGCGATCAGTTCCAGGCTCGTGCCGGAGGCGTCCGGGCGGGGCAGCACCCGGCAGGACCGTACGCCCGGCAGCAACTCCTCCGCCTGCCGCTCGACCTCGGCGGGTTCCACGCGATGGCCCCGGATCTTCACCTGCCGGTCGGCCCGGCCCCGGTAGTGCAGCAGTCCGTCCGGGTCCCACGCGACCAGGTCGCCGGTGCGGTAGACCCGTACATCCTCGCCGGCACCGTCGACGTCGCCCGGATCGAGCAGGATCCGGGTGAACTTCCGCTCGGTCAGGACGGGATCGCCGAGGTAGCCCAGCGCCAGCCCGTCCCCCGCGACACACAGTTCGCCCGTCTCGCCCACCGCGCACGGGCGGGTGCCGTCCGGCTCCAGGACGTACACCCGGGTACCGGGGACCGGACGACCGAGGGGGATGCCGCCGGGGCGGTCGCAGTCGGCCTCGGTGATGCGGTGCGTGGTGGTGAACACGGTGGACTCGACCGGGCCGTACCCGTTGATCAGGGCGATGCCGGGATGTCGGCGCAGAAAGCGGCGCACATGGGGAACGGAGAGCCGCTCACCGCCGATGAGCACCTGGCGCAGGCCGTGGAACGCGTCCGGGTCCTCGTCCACGACCATGTTGAACAGGCTGCTGGTGAGCCACACGGTGTTCATGCCGTGCCGCGGTACACCGGCGCGCAGCGCGGTGGGTGACAGATAGGGCTCCTCGACGATCACAGAGGTGCCGCCGTTGAGGAGCACCGACCACAGCTCCAGGGAGAACGCGTCCCAGGACACGGCCGCCGCCAGCGGCATCACGGTGTCGGCGGCGAACGACGCGAAGCCGTCCGGGGGGAAGAGCCTTGCCGTCGCCCGGTGCGGGGTCACGGCCCCCTTGGAGCGGCCGGTCGTGCCCGAGGTGAAGAAGACGCAGGCCGGGGCGGAGCCGTCGACGCGGGCGGGCCGGAAGCCCGGTGGTGCCAGTTCGGGAACGAGGCCTTGAGGCGGTGACCAGATCCGCAACGACGGTCCACCCAGGGGGAGTTCGGTGCCGTATTCGGCCACCGCGAGGGGTGGGTCGAGTTGCGCGTGGATGTCGCTCAGTCGCCGCTCGGGCCAGGCGGGGTCCAGCAGCGCGTACGCGGCGCCGGTCTTGAGGATCGCGAGCAGGGCGACGACCAGACGGGCGCCGCGCGGCAGCAGGACCGGGACCAGGTCGCCGGGGCCGGAGCCGGCGGCGGCGAGCCGGGCGGCCCAGGCGTCGGCGGTTCGGTCCAACTCCGCGTAGGTGATGGCGCGTTCGTCGCCGACGAGGGCCACTGCGTCCGGCCGGGCGCGGGCTTGGCGGGCGAACGTCTCGTGCAGGCCCTCTTCGGGCGCGGCGCATGGGCGTCCCACACTCCAGGCGGCGTTCGGTCGCAAGCGCACCCTCTCCCCCTCGACTGCTCCGTGCGGGCACGAATCAAATGATTGCCAGGATTGGCAAGAGATTGCCATAGTGTTGCCATTGCTGGCAACCTATCCAGATGCCCCGATGCGGAAGGTGGTTTCGATGACTCGCGACCGATCCCTGGACATAGCCGTCACCGGCATCTCCGCAAGGTTCCCCGGCGCCGCCGACCTCGACGCGTGGTGGACGGCCCTGACCGAGGGCCGGGTCCTGACCAGTCGCTACGAGAAGTCCGACCTGCTCGCCGCGGGCGTGCCCAAGGACCTGCTGGACGACCCCGACTACGTACCCGTCCACGGTCATCTCCCGGACGCCGACCGCTTCGAGAACGTGCTGTTCGGGGTCAGCCCGCGCGAGGCCGAGATGATGGACCCACAGCACCGGCTGATGCTGGAGGCCGCGTGGGCGGCCCTGGAGGACGCGGGCGTCCCCCCGCGCGGCCGGGGCGCGGAGCGGGAGGCGGGGACGCAGAGAACGGCCGTGTTCGCCTCCGCCAGCGGCAGCGGCTATCTGCGCGCCATGGTCGCGAGCGGGAAGCTGGACGCGCTGACCATCGAGGACGCGATCCACGGCACCGAGCCCGACTTCATGGCCAGCCTCCTGTCGTACAAGCTGGACCTGAACGGGCCCGCGGTGGCCGTCCAGACCGCCTGCTCCTCCTCCCTGGTCGCCCTGCACATGGCCGTCCAGTCGCTGCTGAACGGCGACTGCGACCAGGCCCTCGTCGTCGCCGCCGGGATCCCCTACCCGCAGGCCGGACACCTCGCCGTGGCGGGGGGCATCCACTCGGCCTCGGGGGAGTGCCGACCCTTCGACGAGAAGGCCGACGGTGTCGTCGCCGGGGCGGGGGTGGCGTGCGTGGTGCTGCGTCGGCTCGCCGACGCGGAGGCGGACGGTGGCGACCCCTACGGTGTCGTGCTCGGCACGGCGATCAACAACGACGGTGCGGGGAAAGCGGGTTACTACGCCCCGTCCGTCGGGGGCCAGGAGGCCGTCATCCGTGCCGCCCTGTCCACGGCGGACGTCGGCGGCGACACCATCGGCTACCTGGAGACGCACGGCACCGGCACCCGTGTGGGCGACCCCATCGAGTGGTCGGCGGCCTCGGCCGCGCTGAGCGGGGCGGGCGCCCCCGAGGGCTCGATCGCGGTGGGGGCGGTCAAGGCCAACGTCGGCCATCTCGACAACGCCGCAGGGCTGGCCGCCCTGATCAAGGCACTGCTGGTGGTGAAGACGGGCGTGGTGCCCCCGGTGGCCGGGTTCACCGGCCTCAACCCGCTGCTGGAGACGGACGGTTCACCGCTGTACGTCCCCACCGAGTGCGGTCCGTGGACGGGGCCCGAGCCGCGTCGGGCAGGGGTCAGCTCCTTCGGCATCGGCGGCACCAACGTGCACGTGGTCGTCGAGCAGCCGCCCGTCGCACCGGCCGGGCCCGACTCCGACGATCGTGCGCGGCTGGTGCTGCTGTCCGCCGCCGACGCGGAGGCACTGGATCGCTCGGCCGCCCGGCTGGGCGCCCGGCTGGCCGACGGCGCGGACCTGACGGACGTCGCCGCCACCCTCGCCACGGGACGGGCCGAACTGCCCGAGCGGCTCGCCGTGACCGGGCGTACCACCGCCGAGGTGGCGCGGCGGCTGACGCGGAGCACGGCCGCCGTACGCGGCAGCCGTCCCGCGGGCGGGCCCGCGCCCGTCGTGTTCGCCTTCCCCGGGCAGGGCACCCAGTACCCGGGCATGGCACTGCCGGCCGCCGAGGCCCTGCCGGGCTTCCCGGCCGCGCTGGAGCAGTGCCTCGCCGCCTTCGAGCCGGCGCTCGCCGAACGGATGCGCCGCGCGCTCCACGACCCCGGCTCCCCCGCCCCGGACCTGGCGGCGACCGAGCTGGCCCAGCCCGTCCTGTTCGCCTTCGAGTACGCGGCCGCCACCGCCCTCGTCGCGCTCGGCGTCGCCCCCGCCGCGGTGGCCGGGCACAGCCTCGGCGAGATCACCGCGGCCTGTGTCGCCGGGGTCTTCGACCTCGCCGACGCCGCCCGTTTGGTGACCGTTCGCGGGCAGGCCATGCAGGAGTGCCCTCAGGGCGCCATGCTCGCGCTCGGCTGCGAGGAGGAACGCGTCCGCGAACTCATCGCCGTCTCAGGCCTGCCCGGTCTGGAGCCGGTCGCGGTGAATTCCCCCGACAGCTGTGTGGTGGCCGGTCCCGTCGCGGCCGTCACCGAGTTCGAGGCACGCCTCGCGGGCCGGATCCCCGTACGCCGTCTCGCCGCGGACCGCGCCTTCCACAGCGCGCTCGTCGAACCCGCGCTGCCCCGGCTGACCGACACGCTTGCCACCCTCACCGTCCACAGGCCCTCCGTTCCCTTCGCGGCCAATGTCACCGGGCGCCTGTTCCCGGCGGACAGCGACATCCGGCCGCAGCTCTTCGTCGAACAGGCGCGGCGCACCGTGCGGTTCGGGGACGCCCTGGCGTCGATCGCCGACCACCTTCCCGACGCGCTGGTGGTGGAGGTGGGGCCCGGCCGGGTGCTGTCCGCCCTCGCGGAGGCGGCCGGCCTGTCCTCCGTCCCGCTCTCGCCGTCCCGTACGGCCCACCCCGCCGACGAGGTCCTCACCGCCCTCGGCACCCTGTGGACCCGGGGCCAGCCGCTCTCCCCGCGCGCCCTGTGCGCCTCCGGTCGGCGCCGGGTCCATCTGCCGACCTACCCGTTCGCGGGCCCGCGCTGGATCGCCCCGGAGGCGGCGCCGTCGACGGACGCATCACGGTTGGTCAAGGCCGGCGAAGTCGTCGAGGAGGCCGTCCCGGTCCAGGAGCCCGTGCTGACGCGGGCGGCGAAGCCCGCGCCCGCCCCGCCGGAGGACCCCACCACCCTCCTCACCCGCCTGTGGACGGAACTCCTCGGCCACTGCGACCTCGCCGCCCACTCCGACTTCTTCGACCTGGGCGGCGACTCCTTGCTGGCCACCCGCCTCGCCCGCCGGGCCACCCGCGAACTCGGCGTCCGGGTCCCCGTCCGCGATCTGATGACCGCACGCTCCCTGAGCGGCCAGGCGGAACTCCTGACCGCCCTCATGACGGCCCGCTGACCGACAGTCCAGGACAGTCGGGCCGCGGCACACCGACCTCACCTTCGTCGACCGTCCGCCGGCATCGCTTCCTCCACGACGGATCGGGCCCGAGCACGTCTCCACCCTGTTCGAGACCGAGCACCCGGCGGTGCACGCTGCGCATCCGGCAGGAGCACGGGGCCACCCCGGAGCACACCGTCCGCCGGCGCTGGCGCAACCCCGCTGAGGAAGAACGCGACCGCCACCACCGCGATCAGCGCGGCGACAGCGAAAGCGTGTCATGACGGCGCCGGCGTCGCGCCCGCGTCACCGGGGCGGCAGTACCGCGTCCAGCAGCCGGTCCGCCCCATACCGCAGCACATCGGTCGCCGGCAGCCCGGTCTCCTGCTCCAGGCGGTCGATCGCGTCGCGCGCCTCGTCGTCCGGCAGGCCGCGTGACATCACCGAGATCCCGGCCACCCGGCAGGCGTCGTCGGGCCAGACCCATCGCGCCGCCTGCTCGTTGATCTCGATGACCCGGCGCACCGAGGGAAGACTGTGCCCCGGCAGCAGACCGACGCTCTCGCGCCGCAGGTCGTGACAGAGGACCAGGGAGTCCGGCCTCGCCCCGTGCAGCAGCCCGAGAGTGACGGCCGAGTAGCGCGGATGGTTCAGGGCCCCCTGGCCTTCGACCAGGACGAGATCGTGCTCCTGCGCGGCGTCGAACACAACCTGCTCCACCACGCTGTTGACGAAGTCGGACATGACACCGTCGACGGCCACGCCGCCCCCGGAGATCATCATGCCGACCTGGCCGGTGGCCACGAATCCGGGCGCGAGTCCGCGGCCGAGTGCAGCCCGCCGCAGCTCCAGCATCGTCGTCATCTTGCCGCTGCTGCAGTCGGTGCCCACTGCGAGCACCGTGTGCGACCCCGCCCGGTGCTCGCGGTAGTGGACCACCGGCCGACCGTCCGCCGCGAAGTCCGTGAAGTACAGCTCATGGGGCGGCCTGCGAACGTCCTGGATGCGTGCCCCCGTACGGGCGGCGGCGGCGACGGCTTCGGCGTCGTCGGCGAACTGGTAGTGCAGACCGCTGACCACGTCGAGTCCCGACTCCAGCGCGGTGAGCACCTGTTCACGCCAGTACGGATCGACGGCCGACCCCACGGGTTCGTCCGCCAGGAGCAGTGCGTCGGGCTCGTGCTCCAGGGCCGCCGCGAGATCGGCGACGACAGGGATGGGAGTCGCGCCTTCGAGGCCGAGGACCTCGGCCGCGTCCTGGCCCGCGTAGCCGCTCTCGATGACCGTCACCACGTCGTGGGCGCGGTAGCGCAGTACTCCCGTCAGGGTCTTCGACGGCCGGGGCCCCCACTCCCCCTCGACCAGGACCGCGATGCGCTTGTGCTGTTTCATGTCAGCCTTTCGAAACCAGGGCGGCCGCCTCGGCCGCACCGCCTGCCCGCGCCGCCTTGCCGACGACGGCGCGGGTGCTGAAGCCGAGCAGAGCGAAGCCCGCTGCGACGAGCAGCCAGCCCCGGCCCCCGGACGCCACGGCGGCCGTGGTGGCGACCACCGGGCCCACCACCATGCCGACCCCCGAGGCCATGCCGAAGACACCCTGGTAGTCGCCGAGCGACCGGGGGTCGGCGAGTTCGTAGCTGAGCGTCCAGCTCCCCGCCGACGTCCACATCTCGCCGAAGGTGAACCAGGTCACCGCGCACAGCAGGACGAGGAGGGACCAGGGCCCCGACACCAGCACCGCGGCCGCGATCAGCAGGCAGCCCGCGGCCAGCGCCAGAGCGCCCCGGCGGACCGTGCCGACGGCACCGCGCACCGTGTCCGCGCCGCGTGCCGCCCGGACCTGGCAGAGGATCACGAGCGTGGTGTTCAGGAAGAGCAGCACGGAGATGGTGGGCCGGGGGGTGTGCAACTGGGCGACCCACAGCGGCAGCGCCATCGTGAGGATGCTGTCGCGCACCTCGATCAGGCCGCACAGCAGCCCGACCGCGACGTACCGCGGGTCGCGCAGCGCGGCCCTGCGGCGAACCTTCGGCCCCGGCCCCGCGGCCGGCTTCCCCACGGGCAGGGAGCGCAGCAGCAGGGAACCCGCCGCCAGCGCAACGGCGTTGCAGACGATCACGGTGAGATAGGCCGCGCGGGTGTCCAGGTAGAGAGGGAGCGCTGCCGCAAGAGTCCCCAGCGCCATACCGGCGTTGAGCACCGTTCTCTGATACGCGCGCAGCCTCGTCGAGTCGGCGCCGAGCTGCCCCACGACGGTGTACTCGCTGACCCGCTTGCCCGCCCGCAGAAAGCCGACCAGCAGATGCACCAGGACGAACCCGGTGAGGTCGGCGACCCCTGCGTACGAGGCGACCGCGGCCGCGGCGAGCAGCCCCCACCACACCGCCACGTTCCGCGTGCCCCGGCGGTCGACCACCCGTCCCGCAACCACCGCGGCACCCATGGACACCACCGCGGCGACACTGTTGGTGACCCCGACCTGGGCGGGCGCGAGTCCGACGACGGTGACGAAGAAGACGGTGTTGCAGGCCATGGCGGCGCCCTGCCCGACCGCCTGCACCAAGGTAGCGGCCAGCAGCCGCCCGCTGCCGCCGGCCAGGACCGCACGTACCGCGCGCACCGCACGGGCTCGCCGCCCGAGCTGCCCGTCCGCCGCGGCCCGGTCGGGTCCGCCGGGCAGCGGGTCCGTCACCGCGGTGACTCCGCGTCGGCCCGCGCCGGGCCGCGGCCGGCCCTCGCCGCCGCGCCCCCGGCGTCCACGACGAATGCGTACAGCTCGGCCGTGCCCCTGGCCACGCGGGCGGCGACCGTCGAGCCGTGGTGGCCGCCGGCCCCCAGCTCCGTCCGGAGCAGGATGCGGTTGCCGTGCGTGTCGACCCGCCGCAGCGCCGCCGTCCAGCGGGCCGGACGGTCGACCATCACTCGGGGGTCGTTGAAGAAGGCGGTCATGTACAGCGGCGGCCTGGGGCGGTCACTGACCGTCTCGTACGCGACGTACTCGCGCATCAGACGGTACGTCCGGGGGTCACGGGGGTCGCCCCACTCCTCCCACTCGTTGACGGTCAGTGGCGCCACGGCGTCGAGCATCACGTTGAGGATGTCCGCGGCAGGGGTCTCGGCGACCACACCGGCCCACAGCTCGGGCTGCTGCGTGTACGCCTCGCAGACCACGATGCCGCCCGCGCAACTGCCCTGGCACACCATGCGGTCGGGGGCCGCCCAGCCGAGTTCGACGAGCCGCGACCTGGCCGTCACCAGGTCCCGGTGGGAGTTCCGCTTCGCGTCCATGCTGCCGTCGAACCAGCCGCGGCGGCCCAGTTCGCCACCGCCGCGCACATGCGCGACCGCGTAGACGAAGCCGCGGTCGAGGAGGCTGATCACCGGCGCGGAGAACACCGGTTCCCAGGGTCGCTCGTAGGCCCCGTACGCGTAGAGCAGACAGGCGGCCGTGGAGTCGGGCTCGACGTCGTCGCGGTGGGCGATCGTCACCGGGACCTCGACGCCGTCCGGGCCTTTCGCGACGAGCCGCTGTGTGCGGTAGCGCCGCCGGTCGTACGCGTCCACCGTGTCCTGGCCGAGGACCGTGCACCGTCCGGTGCCCAGATCGAGGCGCAGGTGCCGGGGCGGGTCGACCAGGGAGTGCTCGGTCAGCACGATGAACTCGCTGTCGTACGCCACCCTGTGGTCGAGCTGCACCCGCGTCGGGTCCCGCCGCCCCTCGAAGACCAGACAGCCGGCCGGGGTCGTCGGCGCGATCTCACGCACCTCGCCCCCCGCGGTGACGAGCTGGAACACCATGGTGCCCCGGCGGTGGCCGCTCAGCAGCAGTCCGGCGGCGAAGACGTCGAGCCGCGACCAGGCCACCTCGGGGTCGGACACCAGGAGCTGCTCCCACCGCTGCTCGGCCAGGGCGGCGGCCGGTGCGGCGAGCACCCTGCGCTCCTCGCGGCCCGAGGCCGTGAGCAGCAGGAACCGGTCACCCGACGGCGTGCTCTGGTGCTCGGTGAAGTAGACGCGGCCGTGCTCGCGCGGGCGCACCACGCGGGGCGCGGCCCCGGTCCGGTCGGCTGGGACCAGCAACTCCTCGGTCGTGGTGCGGCTCTGGTGGCTGAGCACGATCCAGGCCCGGTCACGCGTGGTGCGCACGGTCGTGTTGAAGTGCTCGTCGTCCTCGCGCGACACCTCGCGGTCCGCAGTATCCGGCCGTGCGTCGAGCCGGTGGGCCAGGACCCGGTACGGGCGCATGGCGTGGTCGTGCGCGACGTACAGGAACGTCGCCGAGTCCGCGCTCCAGGCGCCGGTGTAGTAGGTCCCGGCACGGCGTTGCGGCAGGTCCTGCCCGGTGCGCAGGTCCCTGAAGCGCAGCTCGTACGACTCGTGGCCCTCGTGGTCGACGGAGTACGCGAGGACCGTGCCGTCCGGGCTGGGCTCGAACACCCCGATCCGCGTGAAGTCCCGCCCCGCGCCCAGCACGTCCAGGTCAAGCACGATTTCTTCCAGGCCCGTGCGCGTGTCCCGCCGCAGGTAGCGGGGGTGCCGACTGCCGTCGGGCACGGCGATGGAGTACTCGTGGGCGCCGACCCGCCAGGTGAAGGTGTGGGCCCCGGTCACGCGCCGGGCGGCCGACTCCGCCGTCAGCTGGTCGATCAGCGGTTCCAGGGCGCGCGCGTGCCGGTCGTAGTAGGCGCGCTCCTCGACCAGGTACGCCTCAAGGCGCGGATCGGCGCGGTCGCGCATCCACGCGTAGTCGTCGACGACGCTCTCGCCGTGCAGGGTCCGTACGGTCCGCTGCCGCGCGGCGACCGGCGGCACGGCATCCCGGGTGTGCGGGGTGTCCATGGAAGTCCTCCCTTAGGGCTGGTGCACGGGGAGCCGGGGCGCGGGGCGGGGTTGCCACCACGACGTGCGGGCCAGGGCGCCCTGCCTGCTGAAAGAGAAGTGCAGATGGTCGACGTGCGGGTTCGGGCCGCCGTAGGGACGCCAGCCCTCGTCGGCCGCGTAGGAACCCCAGATGCGCGAGTCCCAGATGACGTACATGACCCCGAGCCGCCGGGCGGCCGCGTGCGCGTACCCCAACGCGTCGGGCGCCAGCAGCCAGTCGAGCAGCTCGGCGGCCAGATCGCCCTGACACGCGCGGCACACGCGCCAGTCCCAGGCCCGCCCCTCCTTGTGCTCGCTGCGCCCCGGCGCGTCGAAGGGACGCGTGATGCCGAGGCTCCCCGTTGTCGGGAAGGCGTCCAGGACGAGGTCGCGGAAGGCCGTGACGCCCGGCTGCGGCAGCGGATGGTGGCCCGTCTGCGGTTCGTAGGCGGCGAGGTCGTCGATGCGGGCGGCGTTCGGCCCGGTGAACTCTGTGGCCAGAAAGAGCGCGAGCTCCGCTACGGATCCGGTATCCGGGGTGGAGCGGACCAAAGAACAGCCTGGCGCGTGGCACACGGGCATTCCTCCTGGCGCGACGGCACTGGTGATTGACAGAGCATCGGATCCTTTCGAAGTGGCCGCCCATGACCGGAGTGTGGGGTGCGTCGCCGCGTCGAGCAGAACCGTGCCGATAGCGGGGGTTACATGTAGTCGCGTGCTCCGACTGTGAGATCGGGATGTCGGGACCGGCCATACTGCCGTCGTCGACCACGACGACCTCGAAGGAGCGATGGCTCTGTGCAGCCAGACTGTCGAGCGCCTGGGAAGTCGTGGACGCGATCGCCACGATGCGGAGCAACCCGCGTCGCGTGGTTGACGCACGGCCCGGCGGCCGAGATCCCCATGAGCCTGAGCTCCGCTGCTCACCCTTTTGCTCTACGAGACAATATGCCAAATGTTGCCCATGCAGGCAAGGTGTTGCCTAGGCTATCACGCCGCCCTTACCACAGCATGCCGAGGTGGTGACCTTGACCGAGGCCGCAACGCATTCGGCGGGGTGGATCGCCGCATGCCGAGGCGCTCTGCTCCGCGGCCGACACCTTCGCCCATGTCGTCGTCCGCGGCTACTACGTGCTCTTCGCTTCGGCGCGGTCCTCTTCGCGCTCGACGGCGCCCGCTTCCCGCAACTGCTCACCTACACCAGCGAGATCACCTCGTCATGCCGGGGCACCGGCCAGCTCGCCTCGCTCACGCCGACAGCTCCCGGCGCGGCACCCCGGGCGGCTCGAAACCGAACACCTGGCCGTATACGGACAGTTCGGCATGCAGACAGGCCACGACGGTCTCCGCCCTGCGGAACCCATGCTGCTCACCCTCGAAGGTGAGGTAGGCGTGCGGGACCGCGCCACCCAGCCGCTCCAGGAACCGCTCCGCCTGCACGGGCGGGGTGACCGTGTCGTCGAGGCCCTGCATGATGACGAACGGCGCCCGCACCCGGTCGGCCCGCCGCAGCGGCGACACCCGCGCGTAGCGCTCGGCGGCCTGCGGCCAAGGGCCCAGCAGGTTCTCCAGATACCTCGACTCGAAGTCGTGCGTGCCGCGGTCGCGCCACTCCTCCGGGTCGAGCAGCGGGTAGTAGATGCCGGCGACGCGGTACAGGGACGGCTCGGCCGCCAGCGAGGCCGCCGCCGTCCACCCGCCCGCGCTACCGCCCCGGATGCCGATCCGTTCGGGGTCGGCGAGGCCCCGCGCCACCAGACCCCGGGCCACGGCGGCGCAGTCCTGCACGTCGACCACGCCCCAGTTGCCGCGCAGCCGCTCCCGGTAGGGCCTGCCGAAGCCGGTCGAGCCGCCGTACTGCACGTCGACCACGCCGATGCCCCGGCTGGTGAAGTAGGCGACCTCCCGGTTCACGACCAGATGACTGCGGGTGGTGGGGCCGCCGTGCGCCTGCACCAGGAACGGCGGCAACTCGCCCTCGGGAGCGGTGAATCCGGGGTTGTGCGGGAGGTGGACGAACGCGTGGACGTCCTCGCCGCCCTCGTTTCGGAAGACCTCGTGGCTGCCGTACGGCAGCCAGTCGGCGTTGCGGGAGGCCTCATGCCCCGGGCCGGCGCCTCGCAGCTTCTCCAGGCGGGGCCCCTCGGAGGCGTAGGAGTCCTCGAGGGAGCCGAAGTCGACCAGGACGACGGAGGACTGCAGCTGTGGCCCCGCCGCCGTGCCCGCGACCCGGCGGCCGTCGGTCGCCAGCTGTGCCCACTCGGTGTACGGCGACGGCACGTCGACCAGTGAGCCGTCGGGGTGCAGCACGGCCAGTCGGCGCTCGCTCGTCCCGTGCACCACGAACAGCCGCCCGTCGTCCGCCGGCAGGAACCAGCGTGCGCCGATCCGCCACAGCGGCTCGCCGAACTCCTCCGCGCGCGGGCACAGACTGCGGCTGTCCCCCTCCGGACCGATCTCGTGGAGGTTCCACCAGCCGTCCGGATCGCTCAGCGCGTAGAGCACCCCGGGCCGGTCCGGCGCCCACTCCACCTGGCCGACCGAGACGCCCGGCCCGCCCGCGATCCGCCGGGCGGGCCCCAGCGTGCCGTCGGGGCGCACCGGGGCGCACATCAGGTCCGTGGTCTCCCACGGCATGTCCGGGTGGTTCCAGCCGATCCAGGCCACCTGCCGGCCGTCCGGCGAGACCTTGGGACCGGTCATCAGGTGATGGCCGGCGCCGAGCACCCGCACCGCGCCCGGGTCGCCGGCCGCGCGGCCGTCCAGCGGCAGCGCCACCAGCGCCCGGCGGACCTCCGTGCCCGCCGGGTCGAGCAGGGTCTCGCGCAGGCACCACACCTCTTCGCCGACCCGCGCGAAGTCGGCGTAACGGAACCCGGCGGGCAGCTCGGGCTCCGGGCTGAGCGGCACCGGGTCGGCGCCCGGCACGCAGCGGTAGACGCGCTGGTCGCCGCCGTGCGTGAAGACGAACCCGGCGGAGGCGTCCGTGCCGAGGGCGAGCCAGGGGCGTCCGCCGTACTCGATGACCCGGGAGCGCACGCTCCAGCCGGCGCCGAGCAGATCGGCGACGGTGCCGTCCGGGGCCCGGCCGACCAGTGCCGAGCGGCCGCCCTCCTGAGGCCTGAGCTCGGTCCACCACACGTGCTCGCCGACGAAACCGACCCACTCGACGCGGGTACCGGCGGCCGCAACCTCGGCGGCGGTGATCGGCGAGGTCCAGGTGCCGTACGGGGCCGTCCGTACCGTTGCCGCAGCCACCCCTGCTATTGCCATTAGTTACCTCTCTGCGTTGACCCTGTTTCACGTAAGGTTGCCCATACATGCCAAGTCTGGCAACATATTGCCTGGAGTCGGGGTGGAGGAATGAAGAGGGGGCTTGATCCGCCACGTCATCCTGGTCAGCGTCCTCGCGCGTTCGTGTGCGCCCTGCGCTCGTTCCTCGTGGCGGAACCGGCGATCTGGATCGTGTCGGCGGCGCCAACCCGCTCTTCGGCGTCTCCATGAGGCCCCTCGGCCTACGCCGGACTGCCACCGCCGCATCGCAGCCGCCGCATCGCAGCCGACGCCTCGCAGCCGACGACCGTGACGGCGCGACGCGCCCCCGACACCGCACCACCACTCCACACCCACCAGAGGAGTCCCGATGACCAGGTCGCTCCAGAGCGACGTGCTGCCCGGCCGACCGGTGTCCGAGGGGTTCCGGGGCGATGAACCGGAAGCGCTCGGCCACGGTCTGCCCCTGCCCCGGGCCGAGCCCACACCGGTGCACGAACTCGTGGCGCGGTTCGCCCGGGTGACCCCCACCGCCACAGCCGTCAGCAGCGGTGACAGCGCCATCGGCTTCCGGGCGCTGGACACCTGGGCCGACCGGATCGCGTCCCGGCTGGCGCGGGCGGGGGTACGCCGGGGCGACCGCGTCGGCGTCCTGGTGGAGCCGTCCACCGCGATGGTGGCGACGGTGCTCGGCGTCCTGCGCGCCAAGGCGGCGTACGTACCCGTGGATCTCGCCCACCCTGACCGCCGCATCGCCGACGTACTGGCCGACGCCCGTGTCGGTGCCGTCGTGGTCACCCGGACCGCCGCGGACCGAGTGTCCGGCCTGGGTCTGCCGCTGGTGCCGGTGGAGGAGACGGACGGGACAGAGCTCGACGCCGCCGCGGCGAAGGCGGGCACCGCCGACGAGGACGACCCGGGAGCTGACCTGGAGGCCGACCCACTCACCGGCGACGACCCCGCCTACCTCATCTACACATCCGGCAGCACCGGCGAGCCCAAGGGCGTCGAGGTCGGGCACCGGGAGCTGGCCGCCTCGACCCTGGCCCGGCGCATGGTCTACGCCGGCAAGCCCGTCTTCCTGCTCGTCTCGCCGCTCGCCTTCGACTCCTCCGTCGCCGGTCTGTGGGGCACGCTCACGGCCGGCGGACAACTGGTCGTGGCCGGAGCCGAGGAGGCACGCGACCCCGAGCGGTTGTCCCGTCTCGTCGAACGCCACGGGGTGACCCAACTGCTCTGCGTGCCCTCCCTCTACAGCGTGCTGCTCGACGCCGCCGAACGGTACGGGATGGAGCGACTGCGCACCCTGGAGATCGTGACCACGGCCGGCGAACCACTTCCCGCTGAACTGATGGACCGTCACTTCGCCCTGCATGAACGCCCGGTGGCCTTGGTCAACGAGTACGGCCCCACCGAGGCGACGGTCTGGGCGAGCTACCGCCGCTACGACGCCCCGGGGCCGGTCTCCATCGGAGGGCCCGCCCCCGGTGTCCGGCTGTACGTGCTCGACGAGCGGCTGCGCCCGGTGCCGCGTGGCACCGATGGCGAGCTGTACATCGGCGGCGCCGGGGTGAGCCGCGGTTACTTCGGGCGTCCGGACGCCACCGCCCGTGTCTTCCTCGACGACCCCTTCGCCCCCGTGCCCGGCGCGCGGATGTACCGCACCGGTGACCTCGTCCGCTGGACCGCTGAGGGCACCCTCGACTTCCTGGGCCGTCGCGACCACCAGGTCAAGATCCGTGGTCACCGGATCGAACTCGGCGCTGTGGAGGCCGCGTTGGGCGCCCTGCCCGGAGTACGCGAGGCGGTCGTCGTGCCGGACCCGGCGGGGACCTCCCTCACCGGGTTCGCGCTGGCGCCCTCACTGCCTGGCGCTCCGGACCTGCGGGAGCGGCTCGCCCGCGTGTTGCCGGCCGCGATGGTGCCCGCCCGGATCGAGGTGCTCGACTCCTTCCCCCGCACGGTCAACGGCAAGGCCGACCGCGCCCGCCTGCGCGACCGGGCCCGGCAGCCGCACCCCGAGCCCGAGTCCGCCGCCGCGGGCCCAGCCGACCCGACCGTGCACCCCGCCCCACCGCAGCCCGGCGGTGCCGGTGCCGACGCCGACCCGACCGA
Organism: Streptomyces purpurascens; assembly: GCF_045040895.1. NCBI lineage: Bacteria > Bacillati > Actinomycetota > Actinomycetes > Kitasatosporales > Streptomycetaceae > Streptomyces > Streptomyces purpurascens. The sequence continues at coordinate 496,547 of NZ_CP108341.1, forward strand.
AGCGGTCCGGGCGGCCTGGGCCGAGGTCCTGCAGGCGCGGGCGGTACCCGTCGACGTCAACTTCTTCGACCTGGGCGGCCATTCGCTCGCGATGTTCCAGCTCCAGGACGCGCTGGAGCGCCACACCGGCAGGCGCCCGCCGATCGTCGCCCTCTTCCGCCATACGACGGTCATGGCCCAGGCCGAGCTGATCAAGGGCGGCGGCGCTCAGGCACACGACGCCGAGGCCGAGGCCCGCCGCTCGGCAGCCCGCCGCGCCCGCGCCCTGCGCGCCCGCCGCCACACGAACCAGGAGCAGCCGAAGTGACCCCCGCGACGGCCGCCCCCACCCCTGTATCGCTTCCACCGCACACTCCCCGGGCCCGCTGGCTGCACTGCCCCGTCCCGCTGCCCGACCCGGAACGGCGGCTGGTCTGCTTCCCTCACGCAGGGGGATCCGCCGCGTTCTTCCGGGACTGGGGAGGCCGACTGCCCGGCACCGAGGTGCACACCGTGTGCTACCCGGGGCGTGCCGAGCGCATCGACGAACCGCCGGCCAGGGACCTGCGCGTCCTCGCCCACGCCGTCGCGAGCGCCGTGGAGCCTCTGGCCGACCGGCCCCTGCTGCTGTTCGGGCACAGCATGGGCGCCGCGGTAGCCCTGGAGACGGCCCGCGCGCTGGAGCGGCGCGGCATCCGCCCCGCCCACCTCGTCGCGTCCGGCTCCCGGGACGCCCCCTGCCCCGGCCCCGAGGACTCCGCCGCCGCGCAGGACGAGGACGACGAAACCGTCGTCGCCCGCCTGCTCGCACTCGGCGGCACCGACCCGGAACTCGCGGCCGACCCCGAGTTCCGGTCCCTGGTCCTGCCCTACGTCCGCGACGACGGCCGCATGTTCCACGCCTACCTGCCCCGCCCCGACGACCCGCCCCTGGGCTGCCCCGTGACCACGATCGTCGGGGACGCCGACCCCGACGCCGACCTCCGCCCCTGGTCCACGCTGACCACCGCCTCCCACCGCGAGCACGTGGTCGAAGGAGACCACTTCTACCTGGTGCCGAAGCCCCCCTTCGCCCTCATCCAAGCCCTCTGATCGACAGGCCGACCGACACCCGGCCACCGCGATCCACGACCGCACAGCGCATGCCGACAACTCCGCACCGCAGGAGGGGTTCCCATCGCTAACGACCAGCCGAGCGCAGCACCCCCGCGCTCGTTTCTCATCAGCGTCGTCCTGCCCTGTTACAACGAGGACCAGGTACTGCGGCGCACCCATGACCGCCTCGCCCGTGCCCTGCACGACCTCCCGCACGAGATCGTCTACGTCGACGACGGCAGCACCGACGGCACGTGGCCGCTCATCCAGCAGTTCGCCGACGCCCCCGGCCGCATGGTGCGCGGAGTGCGCTTCAGCCGCAACTTCGGGCACCAGGCGGCCGCTCTGGCCGGCCTCGCCGAGGCCACCGGGGACGCCGTCGTCCTGATGGACGCCGACCTCCAAGACCCTCCCGAGTTCATCCCGAGCATGACGGAGCAGTGGTTCAAAGGCTGGTCGATCGTCTCCGCGCGCCGCGCCACCCGCCACGGCGAGACCCAGCTCAAGAAGTCCACCGCGTATCTCTACTACCGCCTCCTGGCCCGGCTCAGCGACCATCCCGTCGCCCTCGACACCGGCGACTTCCGGCTCCTCGACCGCAAGGTCGTCGACTTCGTGACCTCGCTCGGGGAGAAGGACCTGTTCTTGCGCGGCGCGATCAGCTGGACAGGTTTCCCCGAGACGAGCATCACCTACGAGCGGGACGCCCGCGGCGCCGGCACCACCAAGTACACCCTGCGCAAGATGCTGGCGCTCTCGCGCACCGGCATCCTCGCCGGAGCGGCCACCCTGCCGCTGCGTATCCCCACCTATCTCGGCGCCGCCTCGCTGCTCGGCGCGGGCGCCGCGCTGGCCCGCGGCAGCGTCCGGCAGGCCGCCCCGCTCGGCGCGTTCGGGGCGCAGTCGCTGGCCTGCGGGGTGCTGGGTGAGTACCTGCTCGGCGTCTTCCGCCAGGTCCAGGGCCGCCCGCCCTACCTCGTCATGGAACGGACCGATTCGAGCCGCGGCACCACGGCGAAGACCTCCGCGGCCCGCGTGAAGGAGTTGACATGAGCATGAACCCCGGAAACACGAACCCCCGCGACACGAGCACACCGGAAACGGACGACCTGCGGGACGCCGTCGTCGTCGGCGGCGGGTTCACCGGCCTCACCGCCGCCCTGGAACTCGCCGAGCGCGGACACCGCGTGACGGTCGTGGAGCGCGAGCCCGAACTCGGCGGCCTGGCCGGAAGCTTCGACGTCGGCGACGGCCGGCGCATCGAGCGCTTCTACCACCACTGGTTCTCCTCCGACCGCGAGATGTTCGACCTGTGCGAGCGGCTCGGTGTCCCGGACGCGATCGAGCCCCACCTCACCCGCACCGGCATGTACTACGCCAACTCCGTCTACCGCCTCTCCCGCCCCCTGGACCTGCTGCGCTTCGCCCCGCTCCCGCTCCTGGACCGCCTGCGGCTCGGCGTCCTCGCCGTGCGCGGCCGGCGCGTCACCGACTGGCGCACCCTGGAGCACCGTACGGCCGAGGAGTGGCTGGTCTCGCTCGGCGGACGCCGGGTCTACGACGTCGTGTGGCGGCCCCTGCTGGAGGGGAAGTTCGGCCAGTACGCGGACCAGGTCGGGGCCACCTGGATGTGGACGAAGCTCGCGCTGCGCGGGGGCAGCCGCACCAAGTCGGGCAACGAGATCCTCTACTACCTGCGCGGCGGCAGCGAGACCCTGGTCAACGCCATGCACAAGCGGCTGACCGAACTCGGCGTGGAGGTGCTCACCCGCACCGCGGCCTGTGCGGTGACCACCGACGGCGCCGGCGTCACCGGCGTCCGCACCGAGGACGGAACGTTCCTGCCTGCCCGGCAGGTCCTGCTCACCGTCGCCCCGGAACTCGCCGCGAACCTGCTCTCCGCCGCCGGGCACGACGCTCCGGCCCACCCCGCGGTGCCCGCCGTCGCGCGGCGACTGCTCGACATCCGCTACCTGGCGAACGTCTGCCTGGTCCTGGAGAACAACCGCAGGCTCTCCGACACGTACTGGCTCAACGTCAACGATCCGTCGTTCCCCTACGTCGGCGTCATCGAGCACACCAACATGGACTCCCCCAGCCGGTACGGCAACCGGCACGTCGTCTACCTCTCCAAGTACCTGCCGGCCGATGCCGAGCTGTACCGGATGAGCGACGAGGAGGTCTTCACGTACAGTCTTCCGTACCTGCGCCGGATGTTCCCCGGCTTCGACCAGAGCTGGGTCGAGGACTACCACGTCTGGCGCGCCGAGTACGCCCAGCCCGTGATCACCCCCAACTACAGCCGTGACATGCCCCCGACGCGGACCGGCGTGCACGGCCTGTACCTGGCGAGCATGGCGCAGGTGTTCCCGGAGGACCGCGGCACGAATCACGCCGCGCGTGAGGGCCGCAGGACCGGACAGCTGATGGCCGACCGACTGCGCACCGCCGGCAAGCCGGCCGCTCCGCGAGCGGAGGAGGCCTCCCGTGCCTGAGCTGCTCACCCTCGATGATGCCGAGAACCTCGGCATCGACCAGGTCCATGACCTGTACGGAAAGTACATCAGCCGCAGCGAGGCCTCGCTCCTCGGCACCTTCGGCTTCGGCCGCGACCTCGTCGACAGCGCCGAGGGCGCGTGGATCCAGCTGCGGGACGGGCGTCGCCTCCTCGACTTCACCGGCGGGGTCGGCGTCCTCAGCCACGGACACAACCACCCCCGGATCCTCGCGGCCCGCGACCGGTTCCGACAGCGGCGGCGCATGGAGGTGCACAAGATCTACCTGTCGCCCTACGTCGCCGCGCTCGGCCACAACCTCGCCGCCCTGCTCCCGGGCGACCTGAACATCTCGTACTTCCCGAACTCGGGCGCCGAGGCCGTCGAGGGCGCCGTCAAACTGGCGTACAAGTACCACGGCGGCCGGCGCGGCACGATCCTGCACACCGACATCTCCTTCCACGGCAAGCTGCTCGGCGCCGGCAGCCTCACCGCGTCCTCCGAGATCCACTTCGAGTATCCGCGGCTGCCGGGCACGGACTCCTTCGCCTACGGTGACCTGGAGTCCTTCCGGCTCGCTCTGGAACGCCACACCGACGAGCGCGGCCGCAGCGACGTGTACGCGGTGGTGCTGGAGCCGTTCAGCGCCTCCAGCCTGCGCGAGTGCTCCGCGGAGTTCCTGTACGAGGCTCGCCGGTTGTGCACCGAGCAGGACATCCTGCTGATCTTCGACGAGGTGTACACGGGCTGGGGCAAGACGGGCCGTCTCTTCCACTTCATGCACCACCCCGGCCTGGTCCCCGACGTGGTGACGACGTCGAAGTCGTTCGGGGGCGGCAAGTCCTCGATCTCCGGCTATATCGCCCGCGAGCCGGTCTTCCGCGAGGCCTACGACAACCCGCGCGACGTCACCCTGCACAGCACCACGTACCACGGCTTCGGCGAGGAGACCGCGACGGCGCTGGAGGCGGTCGCGGTCGCCGTCGAGGAGGACTTCCCGGCGCGGGCCCGCGCTCTCGAGGCAATCCTCGTGCCCGGCCTCGCCGACATCGCCGCCCGCCACCCCAAACTCGTGGCGGGCATCGCCGGCCGGGGTGCCCTGCACGGTGTCCGGCTGCGTCCCAGAGCCCAGCTGCCTACCGCCGTACGCGACCTGATTCCCGTCCAACTGGCCAAGGATCCACAGGCGTTCGCCAAGCTGATCACCGGTGCCGTGATCGCGGCGCTCTACCGGGACCACGACATCCTCTCCTTCTTCGGCTCTACCCAGGACATCGCGCTGATCGTGTCGCCGCCGCTGGTGGCCGGCGAGAAGGAGGTCCGGCTCTTCCTGGACGCACTCGACGCCGTGCTCGACCGGGGCGCGCCCCGGCTGCTGGCGGACTTTGTGAAGGAGACTGCGACGGCGGCCAGGAGGACACGATGACGCGCGGCAGCGGGCCGATGCACGCGGCCCTGCGCGCGAGCGGCCTGCGATCGTACTGGCGGCGCCAGTACCCCGTTCTACGCGAGGCGCCCGCGATGGCAGCCGCCGAGGCGCACCTGCTGAACACCCTGCGGACGCTGCCGCTGGCCCAGCGCGCCGGATACGCGGCCGTGCTGCGAACGCTGCCCCTGGCGTACCGGCTCACGACCGGCGGACGCTCCCTGCACCGCGCGGCCGACGGTGACGCGAACGGCGCCGGGGGCGGGCGGCCGGGCCTGGGGGCGCTGGCCGTGCTGCCGGGCTTCCGTGAGGTCGTCCGGTCGAGCACCGCGCTTGCCCTCCTCGGCGCCCTGGACGGCCGTACCGGAAGGGAGGGGGCACGGTGAGGCGGGCATTCGGACGGCAGCGGAGTGTCGACACGGACGTCCTCGTGATCGGCTCGGGCGCGGGCGGCTCGGTGGCGGCGCTCGAACTGGCGGCGGCGGGGCGTCAGGTGACGGTCCTGGAGGAGGGCCCCAGGGCCGACACCGCGGCCCTCGCCGCGGCGAGCCCGGCCGAGAACATGCGCAACCTGTACCGCAACGGCGGGCTCACGCCCGTCCTGGGCACCCCCACCATCGTCTATGGCGAGGGGCGCGCCGTGGGCGGCACGACCCTGGTCAACGGCGGGCTGCTGTGGGAGCCGCCGCCCGCGCTGCTCGCGCGCTGGGCGGCGGTGTCGGGCATCGACGGCTATCGCGCGGCGGACCTCGCGCCCCATCTGAAGACGGTCTCGGCCCGGCTCGGCCCCATCGTGCAGCAGCACGGCGACGGCGGCGCCAACCGTGACTCGCGGCTCCTGGCGGTTGGCGCCGACCGCCTCGGCTGGCGCTGGCAGCACGCCCGCCGCGTCGTGCAGGGCTGTCTGCACCGCAACCGCTGCACCACCGGCTGCCCCAGCGGAGCCAAGCAGAGCATGGCCGTCAGCTACCTCCCCCGGGCCGAGGCTCTGGGCGCGCACATCCGCCCCGACACCCGCGTCCTGCGCCTCCTGCACGACGGCCGTACCGTGCACGGGGCCCTCGCCACCGGACCCGACGGCGCCCGCACCGAGTACCGGGCCCGCTCGGTGTTTCTAGCAGCCGGCCCGCTCGGCACCCCCGGCCTGCTCCAGCGCAGCCGCATCCAGCAGCGCCGCGCGGGACGGGATCTGGCGCTCCATGTCAACCTGCGGACCGTCGCGCGCTTTCCCGAGCGGGTGGCCGCGCACGACGGCACCATTTTCACCGCGCAGCTGAAGGAGTTCGGCGACCGCGGCATCCTGGTGATGCCGTCCAACGTCTCGCGCGGAGCGCTCGCCGCCGCCCTGGCAGGCCGCGACCCCGCCGAGGTCACCCAGTATCTCGACGACTACGACAGGCTGGGGGTCTACACCACGCAGGTGCGGCTGCACGGCACGGCCACCGTGCGGGCCCTGCCCGGCGGCGGGCTGCTGCTGCTGCGGCACAACATGACGGCCGTGGACCACGGCGCCCTTGTCGAGGCCTTCCGTATCGGCTCCCGCCTGCTCCTCGCCGCCGGCGCCGACCAGCTGACGCCCCCGGTGTCCTCGGCACCGCCCCTGAGCACCATGGCCGAGGTCGAGGAGTTCTGCCGCCGGGTCCGGCCGGGCGACTGGGAACTGGTGTCGGTGCACGGCATGGCGTCCGCGCGGATGGCGCAGGCGGAGCGCGGCGGGGTGTGCGACGAGCGGGGCCGGCCGTACGGCTTCGAGGGCCTGCGCGTGTGCGACGCCAGCGTTCTCCCGGGCGTCACGGGCATCAGCCCCCAGGGCACGATCATGGCATTCGCCCACGAGATCACCGCCCGATTCATCGAGGACGGGGAGCCGACGGCATGACGGACACGACGCAGGAGCGGCACCAGCGGCCGACTCTGCAAGTGCCCGCCCCGCAAACCGTGACTCTCGCCCACTGGGAGGCACGGTATACAGCACGGAGGAGGTCATCGCCCTCTACTCACTCGGACCACCGCGGTCCATGCTCACCGGGCTACTGAAACGCCCTCACCGGCGCGAGTCGACGGGCCGCGCAGACGAGGTCGAGAAACCGAAACCCGATCCGGCGGGAATCCGCAGGGCCTGTTCCCTCATTCCTGTCGACATCGACCGGTCCATGCGTGTCGGGGACACCTGTACGACGCCACCGCACCAGCGGACCTGTTGCTGCGCAGCCCCGTCCGACTGCTCGTCCACGTGTCGGCAGCAGAAGTGGCGACTGCGCCAGATCACTCGGACCAAGAAGGGCCTATGTCCAAGACCATTCGCAGGGCAGTCATCCCCGCCGCGGGGCTGGGATCCCGCCTTCTTCCCTTGACGAAGGCAACACCTAAGGAAATGCTGCCGGTTGGGGACAAGCCGGTCATCGAGCACACGGTGCGGGAGCTCGTGGCGTCAGGCATTACCGACATCACCATTGTCGTTTCAGGCGGCAAGGGCTTGATTCAGGAGCATTTCCGCCCCAATCCGGCACTGGTCTCGCAACTGCGGGAGGAGGGCAAGACCGTCTACGCTGACGCCGTGGAGGAAGTCGGCGAGCTCTCCAGGAGAGGGCACATCACCTACCTTCACCAGCAGGGCCCGTATGGAAACGGCACCCCGGTCCTCAACGCGGCGCGGAACTTTGGCGACGAACCGATACTGGTCCTGTGGCCCGACGACGTGTTCGTCGCACAAGTGCCTCGCGCACAGCAGCTGATCAGAGCCTACGAGGCGACGAGTTGTCCTGTGCTGGCCGTGATGCCGATGGCGGCGGACGACTCCCAGCGCTACGGCGTGCCCGTGGTCAAAGAGGACTTCGGGGACGGTCTTCTTCGTGTCACTGGCCTTGTGGAGAAGCCGAAGCCGCAGGACGCGCCGTCGGCGTACGCGGCCATCGGAGGTTATGTCGTCACCCCAGGCATCATCGACGAGCTTCGCGAGGAGACCAAGCGCTGGTACGAGCACCGTACCAGCGAGATCTACCTGACCGACGCCATCAACGCCTACGCCACCGCCCATGCCGTATACGGGCAGGTCATTCAGGGGAAGTGGTACGACACCGGTAATCCGTTAGCCTATCTCACCGCCCAATTCGCCGCAGCCCTTGCCGACCCGGAATACGGCCCCCACCTGCGTAAGCTGGCCGATGAACTCGACGGGCCCACGACGCCTGCCTGACCTCGATCTTTCGTGACGGTCCGTCGGATTCTCCGGCGGGCCGTTTCGGTCGTCCGAGCTGATCACGGCAGCGCTTCTGTGCCGGAGTTCGAGCGGAGATGCTTGACAATCTGGCGAATTGAGAGCGGGGCATTCTGATGCATCAAGGGCTAATTTCTCCCTGTGAGGGGAAAATCCCTGGAAGGTAATCTTGGAAGGGTCGGTTGAATGGCGATCAGAATGGTCTGCATGGTGGGCGGGGATACTTCACTGCTCGGCCCAGCCATTGAGCACTACCGGCACCTTGGCGTTGACCAATTCCATCTGGTGCGCCACACGGACAGTCTGGACGATCCAGCTGTCGCAGCGTCGGAGGAGGTCATGCGGCGGGCCGGACTGGCGTTCTCCCGGGTCGTGGTCGGGCCCTGGCACGAGCACCTGAACCCGGCGGTCATCCGGGAGACGATGAGCGAACACCCCGACGATTGGTGGGTGGTGGCCGATCTCGACGAGTTCCACCTCTACCCCGACGGACTCACCGCCGTTATCGCCTACTGCGAGCGGAACGGCTACGACTTCGTGCGGGGCGCCTTCCTCGACCGGGTCGCGTCTGACGGCACCCTACCGGAGCCCGACAAGTCGGCACCGGAGGCGCTGTGGCGCCAGTACGGGCTGGCCGGGCTTCTCACTCTGCGACTGCTCCGCGCCCGGCCCACCAAGGTCACGCTGGCCCGAGGGCGGACCGAGCTGTCCTACGGGCAGCACAACAGCTGGTCCGGCCGGGGTGTGCCGCCCGGCGACATCTACGCCCAGGTGCACCACTTCAAGTGGACCGGTTCGGCCTGTGCGCGACTGGCCCGCCGGGCGGAGTCCTATGCCTCCGGCGCCTGGGAGATCAACAATCCGGTGATCATCGAGGAGTCGCGGGCTTTCCTCAAGCACGTCGAAGTCCACGGGGGCCGGATCGATGTCAGCGAACCCTCCTTTGGGTTCCTGCCTTGCGGCGAGGCCTACACGGACTACGTGAACTGGCCCGAGGTGGCAGCCGAACTCGCCGACACATACACAGAGTTCGACGCCGGACGGGCCCGTAGGCGGCAGGCCGACCCGACGCTGCGCCTCTGACGGGGCCTGCGGTGCCGGCCGTGCCGCGGTGGGCACCGCAACGCTCCTCACGGAGCCGGCGGACAGCCGCGCCGCGGGTCCGGACGCCCCGGCCCCGGCCCCCGCGCTGCTGCCACCGAACAGCCCGTTCGTCCACCACGCCCCAGTCGGCTCCGAGTTGCCAGGTGCCGCGGCCAACGGCCGAGACCTCCCTGCCGATCCGTTCGAGCATGCGCTGTTCCACGGAACCGTCCTCGCGTCGTCGCCCCGGCCTGGCGTCACTACCGGCAGCCCCTTTGTTGCCAAATGTTGTCACGCACTTGTCGCCCTATGGCAACATGCTTCGGAGGGTGGCGCGAACGGTGCACCGCACCGTGGACGCAAGACCCGCCCACCCCCTACGGAAAGGGCTCGGATGGCGGCCAGCAGGCAGTTCGGGGACCCGGGGCTCTTCGGTGAAGCCTGGGCAGACGACTACGACGAGAAGACCCCGCTCGACCCCCGCCCGGCGGCCGACTTCCTCGCCGGACTCGCCGGCGAGGGACGTGCCCTCGAACTCGCCATCGGCACCGGGCGGGTGGCTCTGCCCCTGGCCGCGCGCGGCGTCCGAGTCGAGGGTGTCGACGGCTCCGACCGGATGATCCGGAAAATGCGCGCCAAGCCGGGAGGCGACCGCATCCCCAGCGTCGTCGGCGACATGGCGGATGTGCCTGTCGAGGGCCCGTTCACCCTCGTCTACCTCATCTTCAACACGCTGTTCAACCTCCTGGAGGCCGACCGTCAGCAGGACTGCTTCCGCAACGTCGCCAAGGTCCTCGAACCCGGCGGTGCCTTCGTCGTCGAGGCCTACGTACCGGACCCGTCGTTCTTCGACCGCGGTCAGCGCGTCGAGACGCTTGACGTCACGGAGGACTCCGCCACCATCGAGGTCTACCGTTTCGACCTCGCAGCCCAGCGCTTCCACAGCCAAAAGATCACCTTCGACGTCGATGGCGTCCACCTGCGCCCCCACGCCGAGCGCTACTGCTGGCCCTCCGAACTCGACCTGATGGCCGCCCACGCCGGGCTACGTCTCGACCGGAGGTTCGAGGACTGGTCTGGCCGCCCCTTCGGACCGGGCAGCACCGGGCACGTCTCGGTGTACCGGACAGCCTTGTGAAGCCCGGGACCATCGTCCTGGTCACCGGGGCCAACAAGGGCATCGGTCTGGAGACCGCCCGACAGCTCGCCCTGCTCGGGGCCTTCGTCGCCCTCGGCAGCCGAGACGCCGACCGCGGCGCCGAGGCCGCAGCTGTCCTCGCCCGCGACGGCATCCGGGTCCACCCCGTCACGCTTGACGTCACCGACGACGAAAGCGTGGCCGCCGCGGCCCGGCAGCTGGAACGGACCTGCGGGCGCCTCGACGTGCTGGTCAACAATGCCGGGGTGTTCATCGGGGCGAGCGCCGCCGGCACCACCGCCCCGATCATCCGCAAGACCTTCGAGGCCAACGTGGCGGGCCCGGTGGCCATGATCCACGCGACGCTGCCCTTGTTGCGCCGGTCAGCCACCCCCCGCATCGTCAACGTCTCCAGCGCCACGGCCTCTCTCGCCCTGACCAGTTCGGGCGCCGACCTGCCCGGAGACGCCTCGGTGCGGCTCGCGTACACCAGCTCCAAGGCCGCTCTCAACATGCTCACCGTGCAGTACGCCGCGGCCTTCCGGGCGGACCCCGGGCTCGCCCATATCAAGATCAACTCTGTTTCTCCGGGCTGGACGGCCACCGGCATGAACGGCTTCCGCGCGCCGCGCAGCGTGGAGCAGGGGGCCCGCGCCGTCATCACCCTGGCGGACCTGCCCGATGACGGCCCGTCAGGTGGGTTCTACGACGAGCACGGAACGCTCGCCTGGTAGGCGGTCAGCCACTCCCCCTCCACCGCACGACAGGAGCACGGAGACACTCCCGATCCGCATGTGCCCCGCTGACCGGCGCGGAGCCGCCTTCTTGTGCCCCACCCCCGCCCGTCCGCGGTAGGCCCGCGGGCCCGAACAGCCAGAGGAGAGCGCCATGGCAGCACCGTATGCCCGCGTAGGCGAGCCCCGAACGCCCCGTCCCCTCCCCGACGCCGAGACGCTGCGGGTCCGCGACCGGCGGCACGTCTGGCACACCTGGACACCATTGGACGCCGACCGCTCGGCACTGACCCTCTCGCACGGCTCAGGCCACCATGTGTGGGACATCGAAGGCCGCGCCTACCTCGACGCGTCCGCCCTCAACTCCACGTGCGGCTACGCCCATCCGGATATCGTGCGGGCGATCGCCGAGCAGGCGGCCCGGCTGCATCACGCCGACCTTTCGGTAGCCTCGCACGAGCCCGTCGGAGTGCTCGCAGAACGCCTCGCCGGCCACGCGCCGCCCGGCCTGGACAAGACGCTTTTCGTCAACAGCGGGTCCGAGGGCTTCGACGCCGCCGTCATGATGGCCGTCTCCCATTGGGCCCATCTCGGCCGCCCACGCCCACGGATCGTCACCTTCGCCCGCGGCTACCAAGGCGCGACGCTGCTCAGCCGCAGCCTGTCCACCCTCCCCCGAAACCGGCACCTGCTGGACACCCCGCTGCCGGTGACCCGCGTCGAGCTCCCCGACGAGCCCCGGGCGCTTCGCCACCCCGGGGCCCTGTCCGCTCTGCTGTCCGCCTTCGAAGAGGCCGTCGGGCACGACCCGGACGATCTCCCGGCCGCTGTCGTCGTCGAGCCGTTCCTCAACGTCGGCGGGGCCGTCGTCCTTCCGCCCGGATTCCTCCGCGGGCTGCGGGCCCTGTGCGACGCCACCGGGGCCCTGCTCGTGCTCGACGAGGTCTTCACTGCTTATGGCAGGTCCGGCCGCATGTTCGCATGCCAACGTGAGGATGTCGTCCCGGACATCATCGTCTCCAGCAAGGGCCTCACGGGCGGATACGTGCCACTGGCCGCGGTCACGGTCCACAACCGCGTGTACGACACCTTCGCCGCCGACCCGGTCATTGGCGGCCTGCGGTACGGCCACACCACCTCCGGGCACGCCGTGGCCTGTGCCGCCGCGCTCGCCACCCTCGACATGCTGGAGAAGCTGCGCCTGCCCGAGCGGGCCGAGGAACTCGGCGCCTGCCTCCTGCGCCGTCTCGCATCACTGGCAGGTGCACCCGGAGTGACGGACGTACGCGGCCTCGGACTCATTGCCGTCGTCGAGACGGACAGCGAAGGGCGGGCGGACAGGATCCTCGCCCGGGCCCGCGACTGCGGGCTGCTGCTCCGCCGGATCGGCTCCGCGGTCGTCGCGGTGCCGCCGCTGGTGATCGACGACGAAGGCGTGGCGGCCGTGGCCGACGGCCTGGCGGAAGCGGTCGCGTACACCGCGGACTGAACCGTGACAGGGCGGTGGGGGGACGGGGCGGCCCGTCCCCCCACCGCCCTGTCCGCCGGCGTCAGGCGACGCCGGCGTTGTATGCCGTCATGTCCCCTGCGAGGACCGTGCTCGGCCTGCCGTCGACACCCACAGGGACGGAACCGGCGACCGTGCAGCGTTCGGCCCGGCGGTCCTGTGCCCCGTAGTCGTGCACCGCGTAGTGCTGGGTCGCCCGGTTGTCCCAGATCGCAAGGTCACCGGCCCGCCAGCGCCACCGCACGGTGTTCTCCGGCCGGGTGACGTACTCCTGCAGGATCCGCAGCAGATCGCGCGAGGCCTGCGGGCTGAAGCCGACCGCACGGCGAGCGAACCCGCCGCCCAGCAGAGCCCGTTCCCCGGTTTCGGGATGCACGTGCACGGCGGGGTGCTCGGTCTCGAACAGCCTGGAGATGTACGCCTCGCGAGCAGCCACCGTGGCGTCGGTGTAGTCGGAGTCGTTGCTGTGCACGATGCGCAGCTGGTCGGCGAGCGCCCGCAGCGGCTCTGGCAGTGACTCGTACGCCCCCACCGTATTGGCCCACATGGTGTCCCCGCCGACCGGCGGGGCGATCTTGTTGTGCAGGAAGGCGAGCGCCGGCGGGCGGTCCACGAAGGTGAGGTCGGTGTGCCAGTGGTTCGCGCGGGTGCCTTCGCGGGAGTCGATCTCACGCACCTCAGGGCGGTTCTCCGGTGCCTGGTAGATCGGGTGACCGAGGGTCAGGCCTCCGAAGCGGCGGGCGAACGCCGCCTGGCTCGCGTAGTCCAGCCGCTGGTCGCGGAGGAAGACAACCTTGTGGCGCAGCAGCGCGCAGCGCACCTGCTCGACGGTCTCCGAGCCAAGCGGGGCGGCGGTGTCCACGCCGCCGATCTCCGCGCCGAGGCCGCCGGCGAGCGGGGTGACGACTAAGTCGGCCGACTGCAGGGGGGCGATCGTCACGGCATGTTCCTCTCTGTTGGGCTGTCCGGTGGTACGGGCCGCCGCGGGCGCCGGCCAACGGTCGCAGCGGATGGGCCCGACCGCCCCACCATGCCTCATGCTTGCCAATTATGGCAACGCATTACCTCTCAAATAGCCAGGCACTTCAGCGTCTTGAGGTCTGCTACCGCATTCCAAAGTCACCTCGCGACATCCCTTCTATTGCCAAAAGTTGCCAACTCCTCCTAGGTTGAGGGTTGAGCCACACGTCGGCCGCACGCCCGGACGGCGGCGCCCAGCCCGGATCACGAACCCGAGGAGCGAGGATGGGACAGCAGGACATCCATGTGGTGTTCGCGGTAGACGACAACTACGCCACAGCCGCGACGGTCGTCGCCAGGTCGATCCGCGACGGACTGCGCGACCGAACGCGCGGACTCGTCTTCCACGTCATCGACTCCGGACTCGGCGAGGGCAGCACCCGGATGCTCGGCGACGCGGGCGACGTCCGGATCCACGAGGTGCCCGACCGTCTGGAGATGGCGGTGCCGCGCAAGCACTGGACGGCAGCGACACTGCACCGCCTGCACATCGGCGAGATCGTTCCCGAGGACGTGCACCGGGTGATCTACCTCGACGTCGACACGATCGTCCTGGACGACCTCGCGGAGCTGTATGACACCGACCTCGGCGGCGCGCCGATCGGCGCGGTCATCAATGAGGTGGCCCCGGCCCGTCTGCTGACACTCGGCACGACACGGGCGAGCCTCAGTCAGACCGGCGCCAAGGCACCGGGCTACTTCAACGCCGGTGTCCTGCTCATCGACATGGATCAGTGGCGTGCCGAGGGCATCACCCCGCGGGCAGTGCACATCTACCGCACATACGGCAAAGACATTCCGACCCTGGACCAGGACATCCTGAACCACCTCTTCGCGGAGCGCTGGGCCCCCATTCCCTCGAAATGGAACAAGTTCATCGAGCACCCGGTGCACGGACGATTCGGCCAAGGCCGGATGGAATATCTCACCCGCCGCGAAGGAATCATCCACTACATCGGCGCCGACAAGCCGTGGAGCGACGAATTCCCCGACAATCCGCTGCGGCGGATCTACCGCGAGTTCACCACCGTTCCCGCCTGACGGCCCGACATCAAGGAGAGCGGGGCCACCAGCTGGTGGCCCCGCGGCGGCCTCGGGGGTGGACAACGCCACCTATCGGCACGGGGACAGCATGTCCGTCCGGCTGCCCCGTCTGCCGCGCTGGATCGGCCAGGTGGAGGGCAAGAACGCCGCGCCCGAGCGGATCGCCGACCTCCACGACGCTGCGCAGCAGGTGATCGGGACAGTGGGGGGCGACGTTGCCGATCCGCAGGGTGAGTTCGCCGAGGTGGTAGAAGACCAGCAGCGCCAGGCAGACGACCTGGATCAGGGCCTGCCCCGCATCCGCCCGGTCGTCGGCCTTGGACGTCAGCAAGGATGACGCTGCCCAGATGCAGCCGGCCGAGGGTCGCCGAGGTGAATCACTCGTGCTTCTGAAGCAGGACGAGCCGGGCCGGGACCTGATATGTCTCGGCGTCGCCCAAGGCGGTCACCACCGCCCCGGGGACGTAGACGTCGTCGATCGCGAACACCACGTTCAACGCTTGCTGCTGCATGACACTCCTACCGATAGGCCTGCATCTGCGTCCGGTACAGCTCGGCATACTCGCCGCCGGTCGCGAGCAGGTGCGCGTGCGTGCCTTGTTCGGTGATGCGTCCGTCGCCGATGACGACGATGTGGTCGGCCGTGTGGATGGTGGAGAAGCGGTGGGAGACCAGCGCGGTGACGGCACCGCGGCCGGCCGACTTCCGGGTCTGCTCCATGAAGAGTTCGTACAGCTCGTGCTCGGCCTGCGGATCGAGGGCAGCTGTGGGCTCGTCGAGCACCAGAAGCAGCGGAGCCTGTCGCATCAGCCCTCGTGCGAGGGCAACCCGTTGCCACTGGCCGTGGGAGAGTTCGACCCCGCCGAAGGTCTTTCCCAGCTGGGTTTCAAGTCCTTCGGGGAGCTCGTGGACGAGGCGTGTGGCGCGTGCGCGGTCCAGCGCCTCGGCGACCTGGGAGGCGTTCTGGACGGCGGGCAGGTCGCCGGCGCCCACGGATTCGCGCAGCGACGTCTGGAGCTTGAGGAAGTCCTGCAGTACGCCGGTGCACACCGCCGCCCAGGTGGCGGGGTCGAGCTCCCGCAGGTCGACGCCGTCGACGGTGATCATTCCGGTGGTCGGCTGCTGCACGCCCAAGAGGAGTTTGACCAGGGTGCTCTTTCCGGCTCCGTTGGCGCCGGCGATGCCCAGCGACGAGCCCGCCGGAATGGTCAGGTTGACCCCGCGCAGCGCGGGCGACACGGCGCCGGGGTAGGTGAAGGAGACGTTCCGCAGCTCGATGGCCCCCTTGAGACGGACAGGCGCCGGTGCTCCCGTGCGGGTGGCGACCACGGCGTAGTCGAGGAGCCATCGGTGGTGTTCCGCGATCCGGCCGCCGTTGGCGACCTGGGTGATGGTGTCGACGGCCAGTTGCTGCTGTGCCCGCAGCTGGCCGGCGAGCGAGATGATGAACACGGCGTCCCCGGCGGTGGCGCCGCCCGTCCTCAGCAGATGTCCGACCACGATGAGGGCCACGGTGAGGGCGGCGAAGTACAGCACCCATCCGCCGATCTCGTAGACCAGCCCGCGGAGCCGGACGCGCGCCTCGTGCTGCGCTCCCTCGGCCCACAGGTCGCTCGCACGTCTGTCCAGCCGCATGCCGTTGCCGCAGACCCACACTTCCTTCGCGGTCTGCGGGCGCAGGCAGAGATCGTGCAGTTCGGCCTCCTGCCGGAAGTGCTCCACGGTGGCCTCGGCCGCCTGCTGCTGCATCCGTTTGGCCCTATTGGTCAGGGGGAGGATCGGCACCGCGCAGGCGGCGAGGAGGGCGAGCAGCGGGTGGATGTCCATGAGGAGCCAGAGGCTCATGGCGATGCCAGCCAGCGCGGAGAGCGCGTAGGCGGCGGCCCAGCCGGTGTTGGTGAGGGCCAGCGTGCCCCGTCGGAGCATCACGATGCGGTTGATGAACTCGCTGCGCTCCAGGTGGGCGATCGTGGGGATCTTCGCGGCGGCCTCGGTGATCTCCTGTTCCAGCGCCAGCTGGATGCGGTTACACAGGTCGTTGCGGTAGTTGATGGAGATCCGCTGACCGATCGTCTGGAGCACGTGGCAGACGACGCCCAGGCCCACCGCTCCCAACAGACCAACGGCGATGTCGAGTTCAGCCGAGTCCACGAGCCACCGCTGGCTGAGCGCGGTCAGGGAGACGAGCCCGGCCTGCAGGCCGACGAGTACCCCGACGGCGATGGTCACCCGCCGGTCGGCCCTATAGCTCAGCGACAGCGTGTGCCGGGTCATGCGCAGGCTGTTCCGCATGCTCATCCGCGCATCTCCTCAGGCTCTGCGGCGTTCGACTCGGAGCCTTCCCGCTCTGTGGCGTCAGGCTCGGCGGCGCCGTCCGAGAAGCGGGAGGCCTGCAGCCGGAACAGGCGCGCGTAGTCGCCACCTCTCTTGAGGAGGTCGGTGTGGCTTCCATCCTCCGTGATCCGCCCGTTGTCCAGGAGCACGATCCGGTCGGCGGACCTCACGGTGGAGAGCCGATGGGAGATCAGCACGACGGAGGCGTTGCGGACCGCGCCGACGACCTCGTCGTAGAAGCGAGCCTCGGCCTTCACGTCGAGATGGGCGGTCGGCTCGTCCAGCACCACCAGTCGTCTGCCGTGGGACCTGGCGTACAGCGTGCGCACGGCCGCCAGCCGCTGCCACTGCCCCCCGGACAGTCCGCGCCCCCCACTGCCAGAGTTCCACAAAACCGTGTCCAGCCCGGACTCCAGCGAGGCCAGCACCGGCTCCAGGGCACCGAGGCGCAGCAACTCCTCAAGCTCGGCGTCCGAGGCATCCGCCTCGGGGGCGGCCAGGGTGATGTTCTCCCGAAGGGTCAGCGGGTACCGGACGAAGTCCTGGAACAAGGCCGTCATCCTGCTCCGCCACTCGGCGGGGTCCAGGGTGCACAGGTCCTCCCCGTCGACGGTGATCCGGCCGGCTGTCGGCGTGTACAGTCCGGCGAGCAGCTTGATGAGCGTCGTCTTTCCAGCGCCGTTCACCCCTACGATCGCCAGCCGCTCTCCGGGCCGGATGGTGAGGTTCAGGCGGGAGAGGACGGGGCGTGGCGCGCCGGGGTAGGTGAACGTCACGTCCTCGAAGCGGATCGTGGCGACCGTGGCGGCGGGTGTCCGCGTTCCCGTCACCGGCGGGCGCAGGCCCTCCAATTGGCGCAGGGCGTGATGGGCCGTCTTGCCGTACTCGATGTCGTACGACTCGTTTCCCATGTTCGCGATGACGAAGACGCCCCATGCCGCCACCAGGCAGAAGGCCAGGGTGCCCACGTCGATCTCGCCGTCGAGTGCCGCGGTACCGGGGACTCCGAGCGCCAGGGCGGCGCAGACAGCGGTGATCGCCATGGAGAGCTTCTGGCGGTGCAGGACGTTTCTGCGGATGCGCCAGTAGTCGGCCAGCCAGGCGTAGTGTGCGGCCAGGCGGCGTTCGCTCACCCAGCCGGCCAGTCCGAACAGCCGCAGCTCCGTTCCCGCTTCCGGGCCGGCGGCCAGATCTGCCCAGAAGTCGACCTTGCGGCGCTCCGGCGTTGCGGCGTCCTTCACGTTCTCCAGGAACAGCCACTGCCGCAGCGTGATGGACCGGATCACGAAGCAGAGCACGATGAGCGTGCAGGCCAGGAGCGGGAAGTAGACGGCGAGAGCGACGCCCATGGCGATCGCCGAGAGCATGCGCCCGCCCGTCTGCACCTGGCCCACGGCGGCCATTCCGACGGAGCGCTCGCGCCATGCGATGCCCTGGTCGGCCGCGCGCGAGGCGACGTCCTGGAACTCGGGATCCTCCAGGTGCGAGATGCCGGCGGGGCGCAGGGCGATGCGCCGCATGCGGGAGCGGGCGGCGCCGTCGATGGTCTTGGCCATGGACTGCCTGAACGCCAGCCCCGCGATCTCGGCGGCCTGGCGCAGCAGCATGGCGGCGGCGAAGCCTGCCGCAGGCCAGAGGTAATCGCCCGTCTCCTCGGTCAGGACGTGGACGAACCTCTGGGCGCAGAGGGCGGTCAGCGGTGCGGTCGCGATCTCCACGAGCGTCGTCAGGACGATGGCGGCCAGGAGACGGCGGCTTCCGAATCGGAGCATCCCGAGAAGCTCGCGGCGTTCCTCGTAGAGGCCTCCGAGGCGAGTCCAGCCAAGGTCGCGCAGGGAAAAGGCGGGATAGGGGACAGGACTCGTCATGCGTTCAGCTCCCACTCATCCCGTATCCATGGGCGGAGGCGCAAGGCGCGGGATGCCGGATCAACGGCACTTCCTGCCTTCCAGCCGGTCGAGGGCGGAGGTGAACAGAGGCGCATAACGGCCGAAATTGTCAAGCGTGCGCGCCGTCTTGCCCGACGCCTTGCTGGAAGCGAAGTAATGGCACATGACGCGCCGATCCGCGTACGGCAGCCACTCCCACGGGCCAGAGCGGTAGGCCTCCCCCAGCGACCTGACGGCGCCGTCGAGTCTCCCTCCGAGCACGGAATAGAACATTTGGGTGACATGACGGGGACGGAAAAGGATGTCGCGCGGAGTGTCCTCCATCATCTTTTCAAGGTAATCCGCGTCGAAGAAGCGCTCGCGATCGGCGCACATGAATCCGCAGCACATCTCCGGCACATAGGGCACGGACGGCAGGGTCTCGGGGATCCAGTTCACACCCATCGGGCCGCGCCCGTGGTCGAACTGCTCGTAGGAGTAGAGGAACGCCGTACGGTCCGTGGAGTCGGTATTCCACCGCATCAGCTCGTCCGGGGTGTCGACGAACAAGATGTCGCTGTCCATGCCGATAATCTTCTCGGTTTCCGCGAGCACGAAATAGTCGACCAGTTGCAGGATGCGCACGTTGTGCCGCCGGACCTCCAGCAACAACGGGCAGCGGGCCAACGTCTCTTCGACGACGGCGTCGGCGATGGCGCGGGGAATCACCCGAATGCCCTCGATATGCCGCCGCAACGTCTCGACATCTTCCTTTGCGAGGCTACCGTCGTCGTGCACGACAGCACGGACGCCGGGCCAGAAATGCCCGAGCGATTTGATGGCGAACAGATACAGGGGAACGTGTTCGCTGGAGACCAGCGAGTGGACCTCGACGGCAGCCGTGCCGTCCAGTCGCGCCTGCGGAGAGCTGAGGATTCCGCGGAGCAGTTCCTCGGGCTCCCGCGGCTGCCGAGGCGAATCCGCTGTGGACTGGCTCACGTTACCCTCACCCCTCAGGTGTTCGCCTTCGCGTGATCGAAAACGTCCTCGGATCGGGCACCACGTCACTCCGGCGCCGAGCATCCGCGCTGAGACTATGAGACAGTGCCAATCTTGGCAAGACGTTGACAAGGTTAGGCAATGTTGGTCTGGTGGGAGGCGCCCCCTTCCTCCTCGCAGGTTGGCCGCAGCAGCCGGATTCCGTGCTCGGCCAGCTCGCGCTCGAAGTCGCGGCCGAAGTAGCTCTTGTCGCCGATCAAGGTCTGTCCGGGCCGGGTGGCGAGGAGTTCGCTCCGGTCAGGGCGATGGCGACGGGCAGTCCCTGGAGCGTGCACACCAGGTGCAGGCGCGGGCCCCAAAGAAGCGGCTGTGACTGGCGCAGTAGCCGTACTCGTGGCATCCGGCCGGCTCGGAGCGTTTGACGGTCTCGCGGGAGCGGCCGCATTCCACGGGTGTGCCCGCTGCGAACTCGAGGAGGTGAGACCGATCAACGCTGTGACAGATTGGGCTCCCTCCCTCGCATGGTCCAGGGAGCGCCTGCAGCAGGTATCCCGAAAGGCCTGAAACGCGATGCGCTTCATCTCCAAGACGTCGTTGGGCGGCGTGACCGAACAGCTCTTCACCCTCGACGAGATCCCCGGCGTGCTGTGGACGCCGGAAGACGCCCATGGCACTCGCCCCCTGATCCTGATGGGACACGGCGGCGGGCAACACAAGAAGGCCGCCAGCATCCTGGCCCGCGCGCATCGCTTCGCCGCCGAGGGCGGGTTCGCGGTCGCCGCGATCGACGTGCCCAACCACGGCGAGCGGCCGACGGACGAGGAGTTCGACCGGATCGCGACCGAGTACCGGGCGCGTATGGCCGCCGGAGAGGATACGGCTGCGCTGGACACCGCCATGTACACGCTCGTGGCCGGGCAGACCGTCGAGGAATGGCAGGCGGTCGTGACCGCAGTCCAGCAACTCGACCATATCGGCGGCGGACCGGTGGGCTATTGGGGTGTGTCGCTGGGTTGCGCGTTCGGTATACCGTTCGTCGCCGCAGAACCTCGAGTCCGCGCCGCGGTGCTGGGCCTGCAAGGGTCGCCCGCGCTGGCCGGGACCGCCGCGCAGATCACCGTGCCGGTGCAATTTCTGGTCCAGTGGGACGATGAGCGGATGCCCCGTGCACAGAGCCTGGCGTTGTTCGATGCCATCGGTTCAGCCGAGAAGACACTGCACGCCAACCCCGGCAGGCACGGAGATCTGCCGCGGTTCGAGGTGGACGACTCTCTGCGATTCTTCGCCCGACATCTGGGCTGATACGTCTGTAGTTCACGGTCGCAGTCGATGGATATTAGCCTCGGGCTTTTCACGAGGTGGTCTGTCCGAGGCTTGATGACAAACGTGAGAAGTGCTCCTGACCTGGACCGATAGCGCGTCCCGAGGGAGTCTGGCGCCGTGGAAATTCCGTTGCCGGAACAGCAGCATCTTCGATCGAATGCCTCCATGACTCATGACGGCCCGGCGGACCATGTGGAGCAGAACCGACGCTTTTGGGATGACGAGGCGGCTGCGTGGCACGGTCCCCTCGCCCGTGATCACTGGGCGCAGGTGGAACCGTCCTGGGGGTTGTGGGCCACCCCTGAGTCGCAGGTCTTCGTGCTTCCCGACGGCATCGACGGGATGCGCGCCATTGAGTTGGGCTGCGGCACTGCCTACGTTTCCGCTTGGCTGGCCAGAGCAGGAGCCCACCCGGTCGGGATCGACCTCTCGGAGAAGCAACTCGCCACTGCTCGCGCGATGCAGACGGAGTTCGGCATCGACTTCCCCCTTGTCCTGGGCAATGCCGAGAAGGTGCCCTACGAGGACAACACGTTCGACCTGGCGATCAGCGAGTACGGCGCCTCGCTGTGGTGCGACCCCTACCAGTGGATCCCGGAGGCAGCCCGGCTTCTCGCTCCCGGAGGCCGACTGGTGTTCTCGCGCTACTCACCGCTGTTCGCGCTGTGTGTACCGCCCGAGGGACCGGCATCCACCACTCTGTTCCGCGGCCAATTCGGCCTGACGCGGCTGGACTGGGGCAATCACGTGGAGTTCATCCTCCCGCACGGTGAGATGCTCCGTCTGCTGCGGTCCTGCGACTTCGTCGTTGAAGATCTGATTGAGATTCAGGCACCCCGGCGTGCACGGGACTACGCAGAGGCTTCCGCCGACTGGGCCCGGCAATGGCCCAGCGAGGAGATCTGGAAAGCTCGGCTGGCAGGCTGACAGCTCCGCAGGCACCCTGTATCGCCTTACTCATCCTGCGGAGCACCTCGATGCTCCCGCTCAAGAGACCAGCCGACAGTCCGCCGCGGTGATCACCTCAGCAGCCAGGCGGTCAACGGGGTAGTCGGGCCGTCCGCTCCGGGTACGCCGCAGCGACGTAGCGCATGGACCCCTGCTGCCTGCGCTGCCGCCGCGACGGCCTCGGTGCGGTGGCGAGGGAGTCCAAGTCTGGCGTCGCAACCGCACTTTGGGCGCCCTCATCTCATGCGCGCAGCCGATCCCTTGGAATCGATCACCTAGCGTTCTGGCAAGGGTTGCCTAGAGATTGCCATTTATGGCAACCTCATCGGGCCATGGTCCAGCACGGCCGCGCCCTGGAGAGGTCCAGTTTGAAGACGGACATCAGCAGCGCACGGAACGGCACCGGTGCCACCCGCGTACTCAAGGACACAACACTGCGCGGCATGGCGGTCAACACCGCGATGGTCGGCCTGGCGGGCGCGTTGGTGAGTACGTCCGTGAGCCTGTTCCTGGCCGGTCCGGTCGGGGCGACACCGCTCATGACCGGACTGTTCTTCTCAGCACGGGGAGTGCTGGAGATCGCCGCCGGTCTGACGGTCGGCACACTGTCGGACCGCATGCTCAACCGCCGGACGCTCCTGATGCTGTGTCCCCTGTTGTCCGCGGCCGGCGCACTCTCCTACGCGGCGTTCCGCGACTACCTGCTTCTCCTGGCCACCGGCGCGGTGCTGTTCGGCCTTGGCGGCGCCGGATTCGCGCAGATCTTCGCCTACAACCGGGACTACGCACAGGCCCATGCGCTCGATTCGACTCTCCTGAACTCCATACTGCGGTCGATCACCTCGGTGTGCTGGATCATCGGCCCGCCGCTGGGGTTCCTGGTAGTCGACGCCCAGGGCTTCGCTCCGCTCTACCTGCTGGCGGCATTCCTCTACGCCATGTCGGGACTCTTGTGCCGGTGTCTGCTCCCCGACCTACCGCGAGACCCTGTCAAGCGGAAATCCGTCGGAAACCCGTTCACCGGGCCGGGCCGCCCGCTGCTGCTGCTGCTCTTGCCGGCCGTGGTCCTCTTCCTCGCAGTCAACTCGATCTACCAGATCAACATCGCGCTCTTCGTCACGCTCGATCTGGGGCTCCGCCCGAGTTTCACCGGGCTGATGATCGGCCTCGCGGCCGCCCTGGAGGTGCCGGTCATCGTGCTGACCGGAAGGTACGCACACCGCCTCGGCGCTTGGCGTCTCGTGCTGGGCGCAGCGGCCGTATCGGCGCTGTTCTTCGCCACGCTGCCTTTCATACACTCCCCGGCCGCGCTGCTCCTGTCTCAACTACCCGGTGCCGTCTGCACCGGTGTGCTGCTGAGCCTGCCGCTCTCGCTGCTGCAGGACGCCCTGCCAGGTCGGGCGGGCACCGCGTCTTCGCTGTACACCTCCTCCCAGCAGGCCGGCATCCTGCTGGCCGGCGCCACCGCGGGCGTAGTCACCCAGTGGGCCGGTTACACAGCCGTATTCTTCGTCTGCGCAGGGCTGTCGACGGCTGCCGCGTTTCTCGTCGCGGCGGGGTGGCGTGCCGTCACACGCCACGGCGCCCGTCCGGATGCGGGCGGCCGCTCGGAGTCGAAATCCGGCAAGGACGCCGAACCCGGCACCAGCCCGACGGCGGACCGATGAAAGTCGGCCCCCGGAGCGGCAACCCTCGCGGCCACCCGCGGCCGGCCCTACGGGAGCCGGACCCGCGCCGGAGAGCGCCGAGTTCGGCCCTGACACATGTAACCGTGCGACCGCCTTCGTTCTCCAGCGCGCCGGTGTAGCACTTCGCCTCCAGCCTCAGCGGCGCCGGCGACACCACGCCCGGAGGACCCGACCCCGACACCATCGGTGTCTTCACCATCGAGCGCCACGGTGCTCTCAAGCCCGTCGGCTGGGTCTCCACCCAGGACATCCGACCGCGCTTCTTCGGGCTGGAGTCCTCAGGCCAGAGGCTGTTCGCCGCCAAAGAGGCCACCGACATCATCGAGGCCCCCCACTCGGCAGGGCCTCAAACCGCCCCAAGTCGCTCCAGGACAACAGGTCGGCACAGGAGGAAGCAATGACACGTACCAGGCGTGAATTCGGCACGCTGGTCATGGTCGGCGTGGGCGCGACGGCGACCCCGTCCGCCCTGAGTCGAGTACGGCAGCGGCCCAGGCCCCTCGAACAGGCGCGTACCGCAGCGGCCCGGGCAGCCGAGGACGTGCCCTGCTGTCCTGGTACAGGAGGCCGATTCTTTGCGCGGGCCAGGTAAGTGTGGATGTGCCGGCAGTTGCCTTGGCCAGTCACATCCCGAGCACCCGTCGGGTCTCGGCGGCGATCTGCTGTGTCTCGCCGGTTGCGACCACGAGGACCGGGACACCTCTCACCGTCTGATCGATGCGTCGGAGGCCTTCCCGCATCAAATGTTCCAGTTCGGGGACGAGCAACCCGCCTCGTACTCCGAGAACAGTCAGGGCCGAGCAGATCTCCTCGCGTACCTCGGGTTGGTCCTCGCCGATCTCCCCGGTGAAGACCAGCGCGTCCAGCCGGTCCAGCGAGGCGGCCATCGAGGCGATGCCCCTGCGGCAGCTGAGTGTGAACGTCGCCAGCGCCAACGCTGCCGCGGCATCACCCTCCGCGCGGGCGCGCACCAGGTCCCGGGTGTCTCCCGAGGTACCGGAGAGGCCGAGCAGACCGGAATGCCGGTGGAGTGTGTCATCCAATGCGTCCGTGCTCAGACCGTGCCGCCGCTGCAGCCACAGCAGCGCGCCGGGGTCGAGGCTGCCGCTGCGTCGGCTCATCACCAGGCCTTCCAGCGGAGTGAGGCCCATGGTGGTGTCCACGCTGCGTCCGTTCCGGACGGCGCAGGCCGAGCAGCCGCCGCCCATGTGCACGAGCACGACCTGGAGGTTGTCGACGGGTCGGCCCAGAGCCTGCGCCGTCCTCCGCAGTGCCCACGAGTAGGAAAGCCCGTGGAAGCCGTACCGGCGCAGCCCGTATTCGGCTCGCCATCGCTCCGGCACGGCGTACGTGCGCGCTTGTGCCGGCAGATCCTTGTGAAAGACAGTGTCGAAGCAGGCGACATGAGGAACGTCGGGCAGGAGTTCTCGTGCGGCATCGACCACATGCAGGGCAGGGGTCACGTGCAGCGGCGCGAGATCGGCGACGTCCGCCAGCAGAGCCCGTACGCGTGCGTCGATCAGCGTATGTCCAGTCAGGTGCGGACCGCTGTGGACGATGCGGTGACCAACCGCCGCAGGAGCGGGCACCTCACTGAGGAAGTTCCGCAGTTCCGCCGCCGCAGCAGGCCCTGGGGGCTCCGAGGCGTCTCGATCCGCCACTCGTTCACCGTCCGCCGCGAACAGAGCGACGTGAAGGCTCGAAGAGCCGGCATCGAGGACCAGTATGTGACCATCACGGCTCTCGTGGGAGCGGTCAGCGCTCATCACACACCTCCAGTGCACCTGCGGCCTCCGGCACGGCGCGCCCGCCACGGAGTGCGACCCTGTGCTCAGGGTCGGCCTCGGTGCGGACCGGGTTGTGCTCCGCCCGGCCCGGCAGGTCGGTGAGGAAGACGCCGATGTCCCAGTCGCCGTCCTCCAGGCGGGCGCCGACGTTTCGGCCACGTCGGACACGTCGACCTGTTCGTTCGCCGCCAGGGGCGCCGTCGGTGTCCGTCTGCCGGCGGATGCCCCTGGCGGTGCGGTGGCGCGGTTCCTCCGGCAGGCCGCAGGCGAGGTCCCGGGCCGAATCGGAGGGCAGACCCCGGGTCGGCGCCAGGACGGGCCGCAGGTTCCTGCCGTTCGTGTCCGCGTCGGGCTGCCTCATAACCCTTGTCCTGCCGCCTGGTAGGCCTCGGTGATGTCGCGCCTCGCCGCTTCCCCCAGGCTGCCACCACAGGGCGGCATCCGCGCGTCCACCCGTTCGGCAGCACGCCGCGCCTGCGGGCCGGGGCACCCCTAGCATGCGAATGTGCGACCCATTCTCCCGAAGATCGAGGGCGGCCGGGTACAGGGCCTCCTACAGCTCATCGAGGACGGCATCCACCTCGTCGTCGCGGCGCTCCTCGTACTGCTCGCGGGGATCCTGACCGTCGGGGTCGTCCATGACGTCATCACGTCGATCCAGGGGCCGTACCGCGAGGAGACGGTCGTTCTCTCCGCCCTGGACAGCGGCCTGGTGCTGTTCATCGTGGCCGAGCTGCTCCACACCGTCCGCCTCACCATCAGGAACCGGACCCTCGACGCGGAGGCGTTCCTCGTCGTCGGCCTGATTGCCGGCGTCCGCAAAGTGCTCATCGTGACGGCCGAGGCGGAGAAGTCCTTCCGGTGGAACGTCGAGGGGATCGAACTGCTCATCCTGGCGGGGCTGATCCTCGTGATGGCGACAGCGGTGTACGTGTGGCGGCGCTCGACGCGGCCGGGGGACTACTTCCCGCTCCAGGAGGCGCGGCGCTCCCCGTCGCCGGAGCCGTCACCCAGCCCGGTGCGCGGGTGATGATCCGTCACCTTCCGCAGCCACGGCCGCCCGCACCCGTTGCTCCTCGCGAGCAGAGCCGACGTCCCGTTCCAGGGGTGTGCGGCTTACGGCTGTCGCAAGGTTGTCCAAGGCCCGCTTCTGCAGTTCCGCCCCGCGCCGCAGCACCGGGCTTCGGTCCCCGGCGGCGCCCTCCCACGCGTGGAGCGCCTCCTCCACGCGCCCCCAGTCCGGATTCCGGTGCTCGCGCACGTCGACTGCCGCCCGCGCGGTGTCCGCCTCCAAGGCCTCGGCGAACCGCTCCGCCTCGGGGGCGAAACGACTATCGGCCCGCGGGACGTGGCTCTCCATGAGCATCGCCGCCCGGTCGAACCCCTGGAGCGCCTCCTGCGCATCCTCCGCCTCGCGCGACGTCAGACCCCTGGGACGGACCGGTTCCTGCCTTGCCTGGTCGTAAGCCTCCTGCCAGGCCGCACGTGCCTCCCTGCTCGCCAGCAGGGCCCTGCGCATGTCGGCGCGACGCTCCCGGGTCGGTTCGGCGTAGCCGCGGAGCACTGCGGCCGCGTAGCGGCCGTTGGCGGCGAGCCAGTCCGCGAGCCGACCCGGCAGCCGGGGGGTCTCCCATGCGGGGAACACCACGTACGCCAGCATTGCCAAGGCCCCGCCGAGCAGGGTGAGCACCACCCGCTCCGGGACCGTCTGCTCCCATGCGTGGCCGCCCATGCCGAGCAGGAAGACGACGTACGCGGCAGTGAAGCACTGGGAGTAGGCGTAGCCGGTACGGAGCAGCGTGTACGACAGGGCCGCCGAGACCACCGCCAGCGCGCCGAACACATGGGCGTCCGGGCCCAGAGCCCGCACCATCCCGGTGGCGAGCGCGACCCCCGCCAGGGTCCCGGCGAGACGGCCCACCGCACGCGCGTACGTCCGGTGGAAGTCCGGCCGCATCACCATCACCGAGGCGATGGGCGCCCAGTAGCCGTGTTCCAGGGGTAGCCGGGAAGCGATCAGATAGCCGAGCGTGGCCACCGCCGCCAGGCGGACGGCGTGCCGGAACACGGGCGAGTCCCGGCGGAGCTCACGGCGGACCGCCCGGACGACGACCGGGAGCAGCCTGAACATGGTCGGGCGCACCAGGAACTGGGCGCTCGCGGGGTCGGGCGCCGTAGGCGCCTTGTCGCGCGCGCCGCCGCTCCCGGCGATTTCCAACGCCTCGGCGAGCAGTTCCACGAGCCGTTCGGCGGCCTGCCGGGCGGGCCCCTCCAACACCTCGCCCTCCTCGTCGACGCGCAGGACGTCCGCGCTCCGGGGCGGCACCTCGGCGGGAGTGCCGCGGCGGATCGAACGGGCGGCCGCGTCCAGGACGTCGGCGGCCGCGTCGAGCAACTCCCGTGCGCGGTCCCGCCCGGATCCCTCCGCCGGGGCGCCGACGTCCGGGTCGGCGAGCGCGGCGACGACCGGCAGAATGCGCTCGGCGAGGCCCCGGGGGCCGTGGAGGACGGGGGGACGGGTGCGGGCCTGTGATGGCGTCACGGCAGCCGCGTCCCGGGCCGTCATCAGTGGCTCCGGGTCGAACGGCGCGGTCGGGTCGTGCCGCAGCCGGCGGGCGTAGTCCGCTACGGCGGCCAGCGCGTCGGCGAGCGCGTCACGATGCGCCCCCCAACGGCGGATCGGGAACAGCAAGATCAGTACGGCCTGCGCCACGCCTCCCAGCGCGATGACCCCGGCGTGTTCCAAGGCTCGTCCGACGCTCGTGGGCAGGGTGATGGTCACCAGCATGCTGCCGACCGTCGTCGCTGCGACGATCCCAGCGGTCGATCCGAGAGCCCACGCCATCCCCGCGGCGAAGGCCCATACGGCCAGCAGCGGAAGGAACGTCACGAGTCGCCCCGCCGCCAGGTAGCCCACGAAGGTGCTGAGCGCCAGACCCGCGCCCGCGCCGAGCGCGATCACCTTGCGCGGACGCCAGGTGCGCTGGAAGGTGGCCGCACCCGCGGAGTAGGCACCGAGGGCGGCGGACGCGGCGTACGCAGGGGAGACCAGCCACAGCGCCGGCCCGATGACGAGCGCCACCCCAGCAGCCGTACGCAGCGCGAGCAGGGGCTCCAGCCGCGCCTCCTCGATCGTGAGCCCGGATCGCACGACCTCCCCGAAGGTCCGCAGCCACCTCACCCATGTGAGCCTAGCCGGAACGCCCTGCCCGGGCGCGTCGGCCGCGCCGCCGCCTCCTGACGGCACCGCGCTCGGACGCGCGGCCCCGGGCCGACGTCCACCGATGAACCGGCACACTCTCACGTACCTTGGCGATCGATGACCACGCCCCCGGCACCGGACGTTCAGCCTCAGCGGCCGCGTACCGGCTGAGAAGGGGTGACGGACCTGCCCTACCGGGACCACACCCGCACCGTCATCGCCATGATCAACCCGTCGGCGCGACATCGCGCTGCTGGTTGTGCCGGGATCGGTTCACTTCGAGGACTGGTCACCGTGGTCGTCTTGGAGCGTGTGACGACGTTCCTGTTCGCGCTTGGAGTAGGCGGCTGCCCGGATCGCATCGTCGCTCTCCAAGCCTGATCCCAGCGCGCCGCCCACGGTGGCGACCGAAGCGACGAACCAGGACAGCGTCACGTACTCCTCGGCGTGCAGTGGGGTTCGTGTCACGGAAGCGAACGCTTGGTCGTTGAGGATGAACAGCGCCCACACCCAGTTGATGACCATCAAACCCACGTAGCAGACGAGCACCCCGATACCCACGGTCACAACCGTCGAGGCGTTGTAGAGCCGCGCCCTCTGCCTCGCCTCCGGCGAGCTCTCTGCTGATCGATGCCACAGCTCCGCGTCTATGATCAGCCAGCCGACCATGAGCGCGACAGACCCGACCGTGGCGATCACGAGGCGTGGCACGCTCAGGGTCTCAGCCAAGCTCCAGACGGTGGAGTTCACGGTGGCGACTGCTCCTGTGGCGAGTGCGGCCGCCAGGGCTTTCGACAAGCCCGGCACCAACCGCCACGGCCGGTTGGCGCGGACCATGCCGACGAGCACCCGCAGGTAACCGCGCGGTCCGCTGACGACGTACCGAAGATCGTCGGTCTCCTTCTCACCGATCGGGCCCGGAGGTACTTCAGCCCCAGTGGTTTGCGGACCCGTCAAGCCCAGCACGGCTTCTTCGACGGCCCTTCGGGCCCTCGTCTGCAGCCGCAAGCCCCCCAGTGAAGGAAGAGAGAGCAGGGCCAAGCCGTGTTTGTGACTCAGATTCACAACGAGCCTGCGTCCGTGTGAGTGCAGCGGAAGGTCGGTGAGGGCCACGACGATGTCCCAGTTCTCAGCACTCCCACGGTCCATGATCCGGCGCATCAAGGTGGGCGGGTCCTCCGTCCCCGATGTGAAGGGCTCACTGACCACCTCGACGTCGAACCGTCGCCCCTGGCCCGACTTGTCGGCGAGCCGAGCAGGAAGTGTCCGGGCCATGCGCTGCGCGATCTCCGTCGGCGCGTCCGGATCCGCCAGGAGAGCCACGACCGTAACGCCCTGAGACGACACCCGCATGACTGGACCCTCTCGTCGGCTGCCCCGCGATCCCAGGTGCCCACAGACGCCGCCGAGGTAACCAGATCCCCTCGTCTTCCCAGCGCAGGGCCTGCTCCCATCACCGGGCCACGATCGCGTCCGCCACCGCGAACACCCGCTCCGGCATCACCCCGGCACGCACCGCACGCCGCGTCACCGACCACCCCGCATCCAGAACGCCTGTGAGGCACAGCGCTGCGTCCTGCCCGGCGTCGGGGCGGCCGGTGGGCGGGATGGGCCGAGTCAACCGGCCCTGGCTGCTGCTCACCGGCCTCTCCCGAGCGCTCTCTGGCCCTGCTGTCGGTCCGCACGCCTGCCGGCAACCCGGACAGTCGGACGCCTGGGCCTGGCAGGGCAATACAGGGAGGCTAATTGGGCCCGACATGCGCATGCGTTCGCGCGCCCCCGTCGGCCAAGCTGACCGAGAAGCCCAGGGGGCCGGGAGTCACCTCGGCGCCCGCAGCCGGAGGTTGCCGTCATGACCGTGATGTCCATCGCCAGATTCGAGAGGTTCTTTCGCGCGGCCGCAGGACTGAACGTCGACAAGAACGATCTCAAGCGCTATAGCGACTTCGTCGACGCCAAGCTCTACGATCTGCTGACCGTCGCCCAGGCCACTGCCAAGGCCAACGGGCGCGACATCATCCGGACCTGTGACCTGCCGATCACGAAAGGCCTGCAGGAGAGCATTCACCATTTCCGGAAGATCGACCAGGAAGTAGAACTCAAGCCGATCCTGGAACAGCTCGCCACCCATCCCGCTCTGGACCGCACACCCGATGAGGAGACCGAGGCGGCCTATCCGGACATCATCGGCGGACTCAGTCTGGCTCTTGCCCAGAGCTTCAAGATCCTCCACCCGGAGCTGAAGAACCCCCAGACCCAGCAGTGGGACGAGGCTCGAGCCGTCTTCGACCTCCTGCTGTGAGTGGCGACCGGAACATGCTGTGCCGGCCACGGCCGAACAGCGTCAGCGCGCTCCGCTTCCTCGGCTGCCTCAACGGTCGTGCCGGCCCGCCGCAGGGCCTCGTCCACGTCCAGGGTGCTGCCGAAAGCGTGCTCGAGTGTCGGAGAGCGCGGATTGTGACGGCTCGTCCTCGAAGGGATCATCGAAGGCATGGACAGGAACATGTCCGTCGGGTCCGGTGAGCGGCTGCTGGAGGAACTGGTCAGAGCAGCCCAGCCGGCATCACCTGCGGAACTGCCCGTGGTCCTGAACCGGTATGCCGAGGCGATGGGTATGGGCAGGGCGGTCATCTACCTGATCGACATCCAGCAAAGACTGCTGTTGCCGCTTGTCGAAGGCGAGCCGGAACTGGAGCTCGACACTTCGCTGGCCGGATGGGCCTACCGCACCGACTCTCTCCGAGTGGAAGAAGTCCCCTCCGGCGGGCTGAAGGTATGGCTGCCCCTGGCCGACGGAGCGGAGCGGCTGGGCGTCGTGGAACTGAACATGAGCACCCTGGACGGGCTCAAGCTACGGCGCTGTCGAACGACGGCGCTGCTCCTCGCGCTGATCATCACATCCAAGCGCACCTACAGCGACACCATCGCGCAGCGTACGCGTACCAGGCCGATGCACCTGCCCACGGAGATGGTGCGGGCTTTTCTCCCTCCCCGGTCGATCGGTACCGGGCGGGTCGTTTCGACGGCGGTTCTGGAGCCTGCGTACGAACTCGGCGGCGATGCTTTCGACCATGTGTTCACCGAGGACGTTCTGCACGCCACAATCCTTGACGGCATGGGGCACGATCTGGCGTCCGGACTTGCCACCTCTGTAGCCATGGCAGGCTGCCGTAACGCCCGGCGCAGCGGGGCAGACCTGAACGAACTCGTGGGCACCGTGGACGAGGCGCTGGCGAAGTGGCTTCCGGAGCAGTTCTGCACGGGTGTCTTCGCACAGTTGCACATGCCCACGGGCGTGCTGCGATGGTGCAACTGCGGTCACCCGCCTCCGTTGCTCATCCGTCGCCACCGTCTGCTCCACAAGGCATTGGAGCGGCCACCTGAGCCTCCTTTGGGTCTGCCCGCCAGTCTCGCCGGGACCGCCCGTCAGGTGCACGACGTCAGCCTGGAACCCGGTGACCGAATACTGCTCTACTCAGACGGCGTCGTGGAGTCACGCGACGAGGCGGGCGAGGAGTTCGGCCTGGAGCGCTTCACCGACTACATCATCCGGTCGACCGCAGCAGGGCAGAGCGCCCCGGAAGTGCTGCGCCTGCTCATCCATGCCATCCTCGAGCATCAGCACAACGAACTCAGCGACGACGCCACGATCTTGATGTTCGAGTGGCAGCCCCCTGATCCGTGACCGGCACCGTAGGCCTGTTCGGCGCGTTGGGCCGTGCTCATGACCTCCTCCACCGGAGTCACGGCAGGAGCGCGGCAAACGAGTTCGGCACCCGGGATTTGAGGTGCTGCCATTCGCCGGCGCTCACATGGCGCTCCAGAGTTTTCAGTACGGTGCGCACCAGCTTCTCGCTGCCACCCTCGACCGCATAGGGGAATTCACTCCGGACCCGTGCGAGGAACTCCTCGTTGCTCATCTTCACGGGCGTTTCGGCCGGTTTCCAGCCGTCGTAGTAGACGCCTCTGACGATGGTCGGCAGCTGGGCGCCGAACTGTACGGCCGTCTCGACCGGGAGACGATCCCGAAGCGGGTGCAGCACGGCCCGCAGTGCCGCGTACGACTGCTTACGCCGTTCTTTGGGCCACCCGAAAGCCTCCTCGACGTCTTTGAGGAGCCGATTGGCCTTGTCCACCATGGTGTCGAACGAGGAGAAACCTGTGTCAACCATGTGCGTGGGCCTTTCGTTGTGGGCGCCTCACGGGCTCAGTCCGCGAGGTCGGCCTTTCCGAACAGGACCGCGTAACTGGAGGGGAGTTGGCTGATGATCTGATTCAGTTCTCCGCCAGTCACAGCGTCGGCAACGGTGGTCAGGACCGCGCTGGCGTCCCACTGCGCCGTACGCGGCCGGGCATGGGTGCGCTCGGCGACCCGGCGGTAGAACTCTTCGATCCCGAAGCTCTGCGTCTGCTGGGGCGTTGCATGGTTCAGAACCTGTCCCAGCGGGCCGGGGAGCTGGGATGCGAGGTCCTTGACCTCTCCCGGGCTGATCCGTTGGGCCAGCACTTCCAGCACGGCGTTGGTGACGTCCGCGGCTTCGTCCTGGTCGTTGTATTCTCCTCGCTCGCGTACATGGGCGAGGAATCCGTCGTATTTCATCGCTGCCTCCTTCTGCCCCGGTCACCGCTGGTCATGGGGGTCGTCCGGTGCGCTGTCGGGCCGGCCGCGTCCGTCCGTCGGCGCGTAGCTGCCGTTGGCAAGGCTCTTGGCCCTGGACTCCCGCTCGGACTCACGCAGGGCACGGTGGAAGCGTCCGGGGCCCCAGGAACGGCCGTCCACAGCCTGTTCGAGTCGGTCGCGGCTCGTCGGGCCGGTTTCTTGGAGCGCGTGGGTGATCTGTTCGATCTCGTCGTCGAGGCGTTGTTCGGCCATGGCGGACGTACGACTTGCCGTGCCCGCGGTGCCGGCCATCCCCGGCGAGTACATCCTGCTGCCCGGTCCGGTGCCCGGGCGGTAGCGGCGGGCTCCGGCGCGCTCCCGCTCCCGGCGGCGGGCGGTGCGGTCGGCGATCCGCTGTTTCCGCTCGTGCCCGGTCTGCCGGACATGCGCGGGGCGGAGGCTGTCTCGTGCGTCCTGTGGCGCGGGCTCGTTGCGCCAGGCTGCCTCGGCTTCCTCAGCGGTGAGCGGCCGGGCGATGTTCTCCAGGGACTGTTGCTCGGCCCGGACACCGAAGAAGACCTCGGCCAGCCCGCCCAGCGCCATGGCTGCCGCTCCGACGAGGAAGCCGATGGCCACCAGGTCCGCATCGCCACTGTGAATCAAGTGGCCGAACAGCAGCGGGCCGGTGATTCCGCCCACGGCCGTACCGATCGCGAAGAACAGCGAGATGGACAGGGCTCGGGTCTCCATGGGGAAGACCTCGCTCACCGTCAGGTAGGCCGAGCTCGCTCCCGCGGACGCCACGAAGAAGGTCAGCGAGACCAGCAGGAAGAACGACCATGTCGTCAGCGAGCCGTTGACCAGCAGGACGGCGAGCACGGCTGCCACGACTGCCGATCCGAAGTAGGTGCCCGCGATCATCGGCTTTCTGCCCACGGTGTCGAACAGTCGGCCGAGAAGGAGTGGTCCGAGGAAGTTGGCGATGGCGAAGAGGGCCAGGAAGTAGGGGATCGAGCCGGAGCCGATGTCGAAGAAGCCGTTCAGGATCGTGCCCAGGTCGAAGACGATCGCGTTGTACAGGAACGCCTGTCCGACGAAGAGCGCCAGGCCGAGAACGGCGCGACGCGGGTAGCGCCGCAGAGCCGTGCCGGCGATCTCCCTGAACGGGATGACGTCGCGCTGCCGTACGGTGACCGCCTCGCCCGGTTCCGGCAGCTCGCTGCCGGTCTCCTGGCGCACCTCGGCCTCGATCCGGTCGACGATCCGTTCAGCCTCGTCTTCATGCCCGTGGATGAACAGCCAGCGCGGACTCTCCGGCACATGGCGGCGTACCAGCATGATGCCCAGGCCCAGGATGCCGCCCAGGCCGAAGGCCAGCCGCCAGCCGAGGTCGTCTGCCAGCAGACTCTCGTTGAGAAGCAGCACGGCGACCAGGCTGCCGAGCGCCGCACCGACCCAGTAGCTGCCGTTGATGGCCAGATCCACCTGTCCGCGGTTGCGGGCCGGAATCAGCTCGTCGATGGCCGAGTTGATCGCGGCGTACTCTCCGCCGATGCCCATACCGGTGATGAAACGGGCGAGGTAGAGGTACCAGGCGTCGTGGGCGAACGCGGTCGCGACGGTGGCGAGGATGTAGATGCCGAGCGTGAGCATGAACAGCTTCTTGCGCCCGTAGCGGTCGGTGAGCCTCCCGAACAGGAGAGCGCCCGCACATGCGCCTGCCACGTAGATGGCGGCGGCAGTGCCTATGTCGGCGCTGGTCAGGTTGATGCCGCTGCCCGGCTCGGTCATACGGGCGGCAACCGCCCCGACGATCGTCACTTCCAGTCCGTCCAGAATCCAGACGGTTCCCAGACCGATGACGATCCGCCAGTGGAATCGGGACCACGGCAGCCGGTCAAGCCGGGCGGGGACCTTGGTGGTCACGACACCGAGTTCGGCGGTGGTGGTCATGCCATGCCTCCTCGTTCAGGGCCATGGGCCGTTGTCTGGAGAGGGACAGAACAGGCCGGAATGGACCGGTCCGCCTAGGGTGGTCTTCTGTGCTGCGCTGCCACCTTCTGGGACACCGTTTTCGCTTCCTCCATGAGGGCGACACGATGCTCTGGCACTGCGCGCGTGGGTGCGGAGCGGAGGGAAGCAAGCGATATCCGACGGCCCAGGACGCCGAGCGTTACGCACGGGCATTCGACCGCGAGGACCAGGCGGACATGGGCCGACGAGCCCCGCTGGGTCTGCTCCCCCTTCGGCTGTTGCGCGCCTGGCGTCTGCGGCGCCGAAAGGAAGCCGGTGGCGAGCCAGGTGCCGAGTCTCCGCCGCCGTGAGGGGTTGTGATACGGGACGTCGTTCATGAGTCACCCCGGATGTCGAGCCTCGCCGGCCCGGCCGCGGTGCCGGGCGTGTGTCCGGAACCGCGGTCGCATCTCAGCCGCTGTTCCCGGTGCTTTCACTCGTCTCGCTGATCTCGACGTGCCGAGGCTTTGCGACCTCGGCCTTGGGGACGGCGATGGTGAGCACCCCGTCCGACATCTGCGCATTGATCTTTTCGGTGTCGACCTCTCCGGGCAGCCGCAGCCGGTATTCGAAGGCTCCGGTGCGACGGGTGCTCCGGCGCAGGACGCCTTTGCGTTCCCTCTCCTTGATCTCTCCGGTGACCACCAGCTCCTGGCCGTTCGCTTCGACGTCGATGTCCTTGCTCTTGACGCCGGGGAGTTCGATCTCGATGTGGAAGGCGTCGTCGGACTCCGTGACATCCGCCAGGGGCGTCCACGCGACTGCGGGCGCCGCGCCTCCCACCGTGGATTCGATCAGTCCGCTCATCTCGCTGAGCAGTTGGTCGAACTCCGTCAGCGGATTGCGTGCCCAGCCAACGGGCCTGTCCTGCATCGCGCCACCGCGGTGGCGCCGGACGGGCGTGGTCATTCCCATCGCCTCCTTCTCCTTCTCGTGATCTCTTCGCCCGCTGGGTGTCATGCGAGCCAAGCGGACTCCTTCGGACGGGTGTGCGGGGAGCTGTCGGTGCCGCCGGGCGCGGCCGTGTGGCCCAGGTAGCGGTGCACGAAGTGGATGCTCATCGCGCCTTCGCCGACCGCGGAGGCCACGCGTTTCACCGAGCCGCTGCGGACGTCGCCGGCGGCGAAGACGCCAGGCAGGCTGGTCTCCAACGTCAGGCAGTCGCGGCCCTGGCTCTGCCACAGTCCGGGGACGGAGCAGGCCTGCGCCTCCGCCCCGGTGAGCACGAAGCCGCGCGCGTCGAGGGCGAGCGCGTCGGACAGCCACTCAGTGTGGGGCTCGGCGCCGGTGAAGACGAACAGGGCGCGCACCGCGAGGTGCCGATGCTCGCCCGTACGGTGGTCGACCACGGTGACCGCCTCCAGCACCTTGTCGCCGAGCGCCTCGGTCATCTCGGTGTGCAGCAGCACGCGCACCCGCGGGTGGCGCTCGACCTGATCGATCAGGTAGCGGGACATGTGTGCCTCGAGGCTCGGCCCACGGACGAGCAGATACACCTGCGGTGCGTACCCGGCCAGGAAGAGCACGGCCTGGCCCGCGGAGTTGCCTCCGCCGACGACGGCCACCGGGTCCGTGCGGCACTGCTGGGCCTCGTAGACGGTCGCCGAGTAGTGGACGCTCGTTCCCTCCAGGCGTTCGATGCCGGACACCTGGAGGCGGCGGTAGCGAGCACCGGTGGCCAGGACGACGGTACGGGCGGTGATCTCGCTGCCGTCGGCGAACCCGACGGCGTAGTGCCCGTCCCGCGGTTCGAGCCGAGCCGCCTCGGCCGGGACGCTGATCCTGGCGCCGAACTTGTCGGCCTGGAGCACAGCCCGTTCGGTGAGTTCGGCGCCGGAGATGCCGGAGGGGAAGCCGAGCAGATTCTCGATGCGGGACGACGTGGCGGCCTGGCCGCCGCTGGCCATGGCCTCGACCACGGTCGTGCCCAGGCCCTCAGAGGCGGCGTTCACCGCGGCGGCGAGACCAGCGGGTCCGGAGCCGACGATCAGGAGATCGCCGTGATGGTTTCCGGCAGGCAGCGACGGCAGACCCATGAGCCGGGCCAGTTCCGCGTTGCTGGGGTTGCGCAACAAAGTGGTGTCCCGCCAGATGACGAGCGGTGTCTCCTCCGGGCCGACGCCGAAGCGGCGCAGCAGCTCCTCGGCCTCCTCGTCGGTCTCCAGATCGATCCAGCGGTGCGGCAGCCGGTTGCGGGCGGCGAACTCGCGCAGCCGCCGGGTGTGAGGCGAATAGCGCGAGCCGATGATGCGGAAACCGGCGCCCTGCCCGACGAGCAAGGCACGGCGGCCCAGGCAGGCGCGCAGCACCACATCGCCGAGGACGGAGTCCCGGGTCACCAGGTCACGCAGCTGATCCATGGACAGGGCGAGGGCCTCACCGGGGTCCCTGACCATGGCGGTGTAGAAGGCCACCTGCCCGTTCAGGAGGCCGAGTTCGCCGATGAAGCGGCCGGGGCCGTGCACACGCAGCAGACGTTCGTCGGGCGTGCCGTAGCCCTCGACGATGGCGACCGAGCCACTGAGGACGACGTAGAACGTCTCGCACCGCTCCCCCTCCCGGATCAGCACGTCACCGGCGTCAACCGCGCGCCGCCGGCCATGCTGCGCCAGGCGGGCCATCTGGTCATCCGGCAGGCGGGGATAGGCGCCGTAGATGTCAGCGGTCTCGAAGGGGACGCTCTCCTCCGCTTCGTCCGGCACAGGCGCCGGGCGTGGCCGTGTCTCGTCGCGGGCCATCACACGAACGCCTCGTGGGCGAAGCACCACCGCCAGTCCTCGCCGGGCTCCAGCGACGCCACGATCGGATGGCCGTCGGCGGCGGCGTGACCGCGCGCGTGCCGGTTCGGCGAGGAATCGCAGCAGCCGACGTGGCCGCAGGTCAGGCAGAGCCTGAGGTGGACCCACGGGGAGCCGAGCAGCAGACACTCTTGACACCCTTCGGGGGTCAGTGGCTGGACCGGCCGGACGAGCGCGAGGTGGGGGTCGGTTCGTACGGTCATGGCTGATCACCCTTTCCCGGCCGGTTCGCGGCCAGCGATCGACTGCTCCACCCACCGCTGCAGGGCAGGGGCAGGTGCGGCACCCGCCTGCCGGGCGATGGTCTGCCCTTTGTCGAGGACCAGCAGCGTCGGTACCGCCTGGACCTCGAACCGCTGCGCCAGGAGCGGGTTCTTGTCGATGTCGACCTTGACCAGCTTGATCTTTCCCGCGAGATCGGCGGCGACCTTCTCCAGCGCGGGGCTCACCATGCGGCAGGGGCCGCACCAGGTGGCCCACAGGTCGACGACGACGGGCACGGTGGCCTGCTCGACGACCTCGGTGAAGTCGTTGTCGCCCGCGTCGGCCATCCACGGCAGAGGCTGCTTGCAGTTGGCGCACCTGGGGCGGCCCTCGGCGGCCACGGGTACCCGGTTGGTGCGCCCGCAGTGCGGGCAGGTGACGTTGGTGGCTTGCACGGTACTCATGCCGCCCTCGCTCCCTTCACGTCTTCGGGCTGGTCGTAGGTGACGACCAGCTCTCCGTGCTCGGCGTCGACGCGGACCTTCGCGCCGTCCTGGACGTCGCCGCGCAGCAGGGCGCGCCCGACCAGTGTCTCGACCTCGTGGGAGATGTAACGCCGCAGCGGCCGTGCGCCGTACACCGGGTCGTAGCCCTGGTGGGCTATCAACTCCCGGGCTGTATCGGTGAGTTCGACGGTGATGCGGCGTTCGGCGACCCGCTGCCGCAGTTCGTCGAACTGCAGCTCCACGATCCGCTCGATCTGCCGCTCACCGAGCGGCTTGAACAGCACGATGTCGTCGACGCGGTTGAGGAACTCCGGGCGGAAGTGCCCGCGCAGTTCGCCCATCACCAGGGCGCGGGCGTCCGGCTTGATCTCACCCTCGGCGGTGGCGCCGTCGAGGAGGTGCTCGGAGCCGATGTTGGACGTCATGATGATCACGGTGTTGCGGAAGTCGACGGTGCGGCCCTGAGCATCGGTGATACGGCCGTCGTCGAGGATCTGCAGCAGGGTGTTGAAGACATCGGTGTGCGCCTTCTCGATCTCGTCGAACAGCACAACCGAGTACGGCTTGCGGCGTACGGCCTCGGTGAGCTGGCCGCCTTCCTCGTAGCCGACGTATCCGGGCGGTGCGCCCATGAGCCGGCTGACAGTGTGACGCTCCTGGTACTCACTCATGTCGAGGCGGACCATGTTCTCCTCGGAGTCGAAAAGGGCCCGGGCGAGGGTCTTGGCCAGCTCGGTCTTCCCGACGCCGGTGGGGCCGAGGAAGATGAACGAGCCGATGGGGCGGCGAGGGTCGCGGATGCCGGAGCGGGCGCGGATGATGGCGTCGGCGACGAGCTGAACGGCCTCGTCCTGGCCGATGACGCGCTCGCGCAGGATCTCGTCGAGGCGCAGCAGCTTCTCGCGTTCGCCCTCCTGGAGGCGGGCGACGGGAACGCCGGTCCAGGCGGCGACGATCTCGGCGATCTCCTCCTCCGTGACGACCTCGCGCAGCAGCCGGTTCTCCCCTTGCTTCGCGGCCAGTTGCTCCTCCTCTGCGGCGAGCCGGCGCTCCAGGTCCTGGAGGCGGCCGTAGCGGAGTTCGGCGGCGCGGTTGAGGTCGTAGGCGCGTTCTGCCTCCTCCGCCTCGTGGCGGACCTGCTCCAGTTCCTGGCGCAGTTCCTGCACGCGGCGGATGGCCTGCCGTTCGGCCTCCCACTGGGCGTGCTTGGCGTCGGCCTCTCCACGCAGGTCGGCCAGTTCCCTGCGCAGCTCCTCCAGGCGGGTTTTGCTGGCCGGGTCGGTCTCCTTGGAGAGCGCCGCCTCCTCGATCTCCAGGCGGGTGACGCGGCGAGTGATCTCGTCGAGTTCGGCGGGCATCGAGTCGATCTCGGTACGCAACCGGGCGCACGCCTCGTCGACGAGGTCGATGGCCTTGT
Source organism: Streptomyces purpurascens (assembly GCF_045040895.1). NCBI lineage: Bacteria > Bacillati > Actinomycetota > Actinomycetes > Kitasatosporales > Streptomycetaceae > Streptomyces > Streptomyces purpurascens. Next base: position 536,972 of record NZ_CP108341.1, read on the forward strand.
CGGGCAGGAACCGATCGGTGATGTAGCGGTGGCTGAGGGTGGCCGCGGATACCAGCGCGGTGTCCTGGATCTTCACGCCGTGGAAGATTTCCAGGCGTTCGCGCAGTCCGCGCAGGATGGAGATGGTGTCCTCCACGCTCGGCTCCTCGACCAGGACCTGCTGGAAGCGGCGCTCGAGGGCGGCGTCCTTCTCGATGTGCTTGCGGTACTCGTCGAGGGTGGTGGCACCGATCATGTGGAGTTCGCCGCGGGCGAGCATCGGCTTGAGCATGTTGCCCGCGTCCATGGCTCCTTCGGCGGCGCCCGCGCCTACGACGGTGTGGAGTTCGTCGACGAAGAGCAGGATGTGCCCCTGGGCTGCCTTCACCTCGGACAGCACGGCCTTGAGGCGTTCCTCGAACTCGCCCCGGTACTTTGCCCCGGCCACCAGGGAGCCCATGTCGAGTGCGAACACGGTCTTGTCGCGCAGTCCTTCGGGCACATCGCCGCGGACGATGCGCTGGGCGAGGCCCTCGACGATGGCGGTCTTGCCGACGCCGGGGTCGCCGATGAGGACCGGGTTGTTCTTGGACTTGCGGCTGAGGATCTGAGTGACGCGGCGGATCTCGGCGTCCCGGCCGATGACCGGGTCGAGTTTGCCGTCCCTGGCCTCGGCGACCAGGTCGCGGCCGTACTTCTCCAGGGCCTCGTAGGCCACTTCGGGGTTGGCCGAGGTCACGCGCTGGTTGCCGCGGATCTGGGTGAGCGCGCTCAGGAACGAGTCCCGGGTGATGCCGTGCTCCTTGAGGAGCCGTCCGGCGGCGGTGGACGAGCCCTCCTCGGCCAGGGCGAGCAGGAGGTGCTCCACGGAGACGTACTCGTCCTTGAGTCGTTTGGCCTCCCGCTCAGCCGCGTCAAGCAGCCGGGACAGGCGCTGGGTGACGAACACCTGGCCCGGCGCAGCACCCGGGCCGGTCACCTTGGGTCGGCGGGAAAGCTCCTCACGCACAGCCGCACTGAGCTCCTCGGGCTCCCTGCCCGCCTGTTGCAGCAGCCGCGGGATCAGGCCGTCCTCCTGGTCGAGGAGCGCGAGCAACAGATGCTCACCGTCGACCTCGGTCTGGCCCATGCGGACGGCGGCGGTCTGCGCCTCCTGGAGGGCTTCCTGTGACTTCTGGGTGAGACGGTTCATGTCCATGGGGGTGAGTCACTCCTCCTGCCGCGGTCGCGCAGTGCGGCTTCGAGCAGGCTGATGCGGTCGAGCAGGTCGAGCACCAGACCGATGGATGCGTAGTTGAGGCAGAGTCCGGAGCGCAGCCGCTGGACGCGGGCGAGGACCGCCGGGGCCGCGGGGTCGAACACGAGGTGCCCCGCGGCGTCGCGTTCGGCGTCGACCAGGCCGAGGGCGACGAACCGGCGGACCAGGTCGGGGTGGAGGCCCGAGCGGCGGGCCACGGTGTCCAGGGAAAGCCTGGGCACGGGGACGAGCGCGTACCGCACGGCCGTGGAGCCGGCGCTCGTCCGTGCGGGACGCCCGCCCGCGTCGGCCCGGGCGGCCTGACCGCCGGTCGCCGCCCATGAGGGTCGGTCGCTCATCACGTCCTCCTGGGGTCGTACGAAGAGGTGGCGGCGAGTTCCTCGAACAGCTCGCGCTCCCGGTCGCCGAGGGCGGGCGGCACCATGACGCGGAGTTCGGCGTACAGGTCGCCGTTCGCGCCGCGCGGGTTCGGCATGCCCTCGCCGCGCAGTCGCAGCCGCCGGCCGCTGGAGGAGCCCGCGGGCACCGTGACCTTGGCCGTGCCGCCGCCGGGGGTGGGCACCGGCACGGTCGCACCCAGGGCCGCCTCCCAGGGGGTGACGGGGACCTGTACGTGGACGTCGCGGCCGTCCAGCCGGAACCGGGGGTGGGGCTGTATACGCACCCGTAGGAACAGGTCGCCCGCGGGTGCGTCACCACTGCCCCGGCCACCCTCGCCCGCCAGGCGGATGCGCTGACCGTCGGTGACGCCGGGCGGTACGTCGACCTCGTAGCGTCGCGGCTGCCCGGTGGGGCCGGCGAGCGTGACGGTCCGGCGGCCGCCCCTGTAGGCCTCCTCGACGGTGAGCGGCAGCTCGGCCTCCTGGTCGGCCCCCGGTACACCGCCGGGGGCGCCGCCTGCCCCGAAGAGCGAGCCGAGCAGGTCCTCGATGTCGACGCCCTCCGCTGCGAAGTCGTCGCCGAAGCCGGTGTACCGGACACGGGGGCCGCCCGCACCAGCGGTCCTCCGAGCGCGGAAGCCGCCGCCCGCTCCGGCCGCGACCCGTTCGTCGAAGTCCTCGGGGATCTTGCGGAAATCCTCGCCGAAGCGGTCGTAACGGGCCCGTGTCTTGGGGTCCGAAAGGACGCTGTATGCCTCGTTGAGGTCCTTGAAGCGTTCCTCCGCCCCCGGGTCCTTGTTGACGTCGGGGTGGTACTTGCGGGCGAGTTGGCGATATGCCTGCTGGATCTCGTCCTGGGTCGCGGTCCGTGACACGCCCAGCACCTCGTAGAAGTCCCGTGCCATGACCGGTCACTCCCGCTTCGCGACAGTCACGGCGGCGGGCCTGAGCTGCCGTTCCCCGTCCCCATAGCCCGGGCGCAGCACCTCGACGACCGTGCCCGGTGGGGCGTCGGGGTCCTGAACGACGCCGACCACCTCGTGCCGGGCGGGGTCGAAGGCGACGCCGGTCTCCGCGTGCCGCGGGTAGCCGAGCAGTTCGAGGACGTTCACCGCCTGGTCGCGGACCGCCCGGACGCCCTCGACGATCGCGCCGGGGTCGGATCCGGCATGGGTCAGAGCGAGTTCGAGGTTGTCCAGGACGGGCAGGAAGGCGGCGGCTGTGCGGGACCGCTCGGCCGTCCGCTCCCGCTCCAGTTCCCTGGTGTGGCGCTTGCGGAGGTTGTCGAGGTCGGCGAGCGCGCGCCGCCAGCGGTCCTCGAGTTCCTGGAGGTCGGCCGTGTGCTCGTCCTCGGACGGTGCGGGGCCGCCGGCCGCGTCGGGGCCGGGTTCCTCGTCCGTATCAGGCCCCGTCCCGGTCGGCGGGCCCGAGCGCGGAAGATCCCCTCGGGGAGGGCGTACGGCGCCCTCTGGAGCCGGGTCGGCCGGGTCCGGCACGGCCGGGTCGGATTCCCTTGGGTGGATCGGCATGGCGGTACCTCAGTCCTTGTCGAACTCGGCATCGATGACGTCGTCGTCACCACCACCGCCGCTCGGGCCGCCGCCGGTCGCACCGTCCCCGGTGGTGTCCTGGTCGGGACCGCTCGTGGTGGCGCCACCCTGATGCGCCGCCAGCCCGGTCAGGACCTGCTGGAGTTCGGAGGTCAGGGGCCGCACCCGCTCCACGCCCGCCTCCTCCTTGACCGCAGCCCGGGCATCCGACACCAGCATCTCGGCGCGTGCCTTCTCGTGCGAGGGTGCGGCGTCGCCCAGCTCGGTGAGGCGCTTGTCGACCTGGTACGCGACGGCGTCGAGCTCGTTGCGGGCGTCGACGGCCTCGCGCAAGGCCTGGTCCTGGCCCTGGTTGCGCTCGGCCTCCTGGACCATGCGTTCGACCTCGCCGCGGTCGAGGTTGGAGCTCTCGCTGATGGTGATGCCCTGTTCCTTGCCGGTGTCCCGGTCTCGGGCCTTGACGTTGAGAATGCCGTTGGCGTCGATGTCGAAGGTGACCTCGACCTGTGGTTCCCCGCGCGGCGCCGGGCGGATGTCGGTGAGCTGGAAGCGGCCGAGCACCCGGTTGTCTGCGGCCCGTTCGCGCTCGCCCTGGAGGACGACGATGTCGACGGCGGGCTGGTTGTCCTCGGCGGTGGAGAAGGTCTCGGTGCGGCGCACGGGGATGGTGGTGTTCCGCTCGATGATCTTCGTCATCACGCCGCCGCGTGTCTCGACACCCAGCGACAGGGGCGTGACATCGAGCAGCAGGACGTCCTTGACCTCACCCTTGAGCACCCCGGCCTGGATCGCGGCGCCCAGGGCCACGACCTCGTCGGGGTTGACGCTCATGTTGGGTTCCTTGCCGCCGGTCAGCCGGCGCACGAGGGCCTGGACGGCGGGGATGCGGGTGGAACCGCCGACGAGGATGACCTCGTCGATGTCGCTCTCGCCGACCTTGGCGTCGGCCATGGCCTGCTGGACCGGCCCCAGGCACCGCTCCACCAGGTCGCTGGTGATCTGCTCGAACGTGGACCGCATGACCGAGTCGGTGAGGTGCTTGGGGCCCGCGGCATCGGCGGTGATGAACGGCAGGCTGACCTGCGTCTGCGTCACCGAACTCAGCTCGGTCTTGGCCTTCTCCGCCGCTTCGAACAGACGTTGCAGGGCCTGCGGATCCTTGCGCAGATCGATGCCGTTCTCCTTCTGGAAGTCGTCCGCGAGGTGATCCACCAGACGCCGGTCGAAGTCGTCACCGCCCAGGTGGCTGTCGCCCGCCGTGGAACGCACCTCCACCACGCCGTCGCCCACGTCGAGGATGCTCACATCGAACGTGCCGCCGCCGAGGTCGAAGACCAGCACTGTCTCGTGCTGCTTCTTGTCCATGCCGTACGCGAGGGCGGCCGCGGTCGGCTCGTTGATGATCCGCAGCACCTCCAGTCCCGCGATCCGCCCGGCGTCCTTGGTGGCGGTGCGCTGGGCGTCGTTGAAGTAGGCGGGCACGGTGATGACCGCCTCCGTGACCCGTTCCCCGAGTTGCTTGGAGGCGTCGTCGGCGAGTTTGCGCAGCACCTGGGCGCTGATCTCCTCGGGCGCATGGAGCTTGTCGCGCACCTTGAAGCGGGCGACGCCGCCCGGGCCCTCGACGACGTCGTACGCCACCGCTCTGGCCTCGTCCGGGATCTCGTCGAAGTGCCGGCCGATGAACCGCTTGGCCGAGTAGATGGTGCCCTTGGGGTTGAGGATCGCCTGGCGCCGGGCCAGCTGGCCCACCAGCCGTTCCCCGGTGTCGGTGAAGGCCACCACGGACGGTGTCGTACGGTTGCCCTCGGTGTTGGGCACGACGGAGGGTTCGCCGCCCTCCCACACGGCGATCACCGAGTTCGTGGTGCCCAGGTCGATGCCCACTGCCTTGGCCATGAGGAACTCCTCCCGCTGCGGCGGCATGCGCCGCACCTGCGGATCCGATCGTTCACGTATGGGCGGGACGTCCGCGGACGCCGGTGGTCTGCAGCCCGCCGAGCAGCCGTACGGCCTCGTCGGCGACCTCTTCGTCCACGACGACGTCGTACCGGCTGGGCTCCATCGAGCGGACCGAGGCGAAGTCCCGGCGGCCGCCCTGCAGGGCGTACAGCAGCAGACCGAACAGCGCACCCACGATCGCCCCGAAAATCAGGCCGTAGAGGGCGACGAGCAGGGCGGAGACGAGCGGGTCCACCCAGTCGACCAAGCCGAAGAGCCAGCCGATCAGCGCACCGGGAAGGGCCCCGCTCGCCGCACCGTGGAGGGCGGCCCTGCCATAGTCCATACGTCCGACGACCTGCTCGACGAGGCGGACGTCCTGGCCGATGATGGCCACCCTCTGCACGGGAAACCCCTGGTCCGAGAGGTGGTCGACGGCGCGCTCGGCCTTCTGGTACGTCTCGTACGTGGCAACGGTCCTACGAGGCTGCTCGGTCATCGCCGAGTCCTTCCTGCGGTGTGCACGGCGGCCCCCGGCACGCCCCAGACTCGCGAACCGAACAGCTCTGTGCCTGCACCCGGCAGGTCAAAGAACAACGGAGCCCGTCCCCCCGTGAGCACGAGACGAAGACTCCGGACATCTCGGGTATTTTGGTCGGGGGCGGCGTGGAGGAGGGACGCGGACGCTGTCCTCTCTGAGGGCTCAGGGAAGGGAGCGATCCCATGGCCGGCTGCCGGGGCCAGGGTGTGCACCGACACTCCCCCGACCGGCGAGGCAGTCTTCCGCCGGGCCGTCTGGGGCAGCACCCCACGATCTCGCGGAGAGGGTCTCGCCAGCCCCATTCCACCCTGGCATCCCACAAACTGCCGGCAGTCTCTCGCGCCCTGTTCGACACTCGGGACGAAAGCGAGATCCTGCGCCTGGCCATGGACCACGTGTCGACTGTCGGCCCCTACAAAGCTGAGGCCGGATACCTCAGCGTCCACGGCCAAATGGTCCCCAGTCCGCAGGTCGGGCCGGGTGATGCGTCAGCCGTCGACCGGACGGTGCGAGAGCTGACAGGGCGGGACGTCCCCGTAACCGTTCCCGGCCGGTCCTGGGGCCGGGCCTTGGCTCTGCGCGGACCCGGTGGACTGCACGGCTACCTTGTGGTGACGTCTCGCTCCCGACCCACCGAGGCCCAGCACTTCCTGCTCGCCACGCTCGTACGTCTCACCGCCGCGGCCCTGTCGGTCGCCGTCGCGCACCGCCATCAGCGGGAAGACGCCCTGGAGCTACACCGACTGCGACGGGAACGGGCGACACTTCAGCAGCGGTTGGTCTCTTTCGTGGTCGAGCTGGGATATCAACGGGCCGTGCACGAGGCCCTCACCGAGGTCGCGGCCTCGGGCGGCGGCGAGGAGGCCATCACCGGCGCCCTGCATGGGCTCACCGGATTTCCCGTGCTGGTGGAGGACCGCTTCGGCCGACTGCGGTCCTGGGCCGGTCCCGGCCGGCCCGACCCCTATCCGGAACCGGACCCCGCACGCCATGAGGAGATGCTCCAGCGGGTCGCCCGGATAGGCGGACCCGTGCGCATAAAGGACCGGCTGATCTCCCTGGTACGCCCCCGCGGTGAGGTCCTCGGTGTGCTGGCCCTGGTCGATCCCCAGGACGACGCCGACGAGTACACCGTGTTCGCTCTGGAGCACGCCGCCACGTCACTCGCCCTGGAACTGTCGCACCTGCGCCATCTGGCGGAGGTGGAGCTGCGACTGCACCGCGAACTGGTCGACGATCTTCTGGCGGGCACGGACAAGGCGAGCGCCTATGCCCGGTCCGAGGCGTTCGGACACGACCTGCACCGCATCCAGTACGTGATCGTCGTGCAGTGGAGGAGCCGGGCCTCGGACGACGCTTTCGCGCGGACCGTGGGCCGGGCGGCTTCGGCTGTGGGTATGCCGTCGCTGGTGACTCGGCGTTCCGACCACGTGGTCCTGGTGGCCGAGGGCAGGCCCGACGACCACGCCTTGTACGAGACACTCACCCGGGAGACCGGAACACCGGACGGGACGATCGGGGTGAGCGCCCTCTGCAACACTCCGGACGGTATTCCCAACCGCTACCAGGAAGCACTGCGTGCCATGGAGGTCCGCCGACGGTCCCGAAGTCGCTACGGCACGACGTTTTTCGACGATCTGGGCCTCTACCGCATCCTGGGGCCCGGAAATGAATACCGGGAGCTGGAGGCGTTCGTACGGGAATGGCTCGGACAGCTCATCGACTACGACGGCCGGCACCGGACGGCGCTCGTGGAGACCCTGTCCCGGTACTTCGACTGCGGCGGCAACTACGCCGAGACCGCCGAATCCGTCGCGATTCACCGCAGCACGCTCCGCTACCGGCTCCAGCGCATCCGCGAGATCAGCGGCCATGACCTCACGAATGTGGATGACCGCCTCAACCTGCAGGTCGCGACCCGGGTGTGGAAGATCATGCTGGGCGGACCGGGTTGAGGAGCCCATGGCGATGGGACCGACTCAGCTGCCCCTATCGCCGTGGTGCCAACCAAAAATCCTCGTCACACGAGGTCAGCGACGCACCCGCGGCATCCCCAGCCCGATCCACGAGATGATCTCCCGCTGGATCTCGTTGTTGCCGCCGCCGAAGGTGAAGATGACCGCCGAGCGGTAGCCGCGTTCCAGTTCGCCGTGCAGGACCGCGCCCGCCGAGCCCTCCTTCAGGGCTCCGGGGGCGGCGACGATCTCCATGAGCCAGGCGTAGGCGTCGCGCCGGGCCTCGGAGCCGTAGACCTTGACGGCGGAGGCGTCCTGCGGGGTGAGGGTGCCCTCCTGGACGGAGTTGACCATCTGCCAGTTGAGCAGCTTGAGGGCGTCCAGCCGGGCGTGGGTGCGGGCCAGGAGGCGGCGTACCCAGGGCAGGTCCGCGACCCGGCGGCCGTCGGCGAGCTTGGTCTCCGTCGACCAGCGCTGCACGTCGTGCAGGGCGCGGATCGCCATGGTGCCGTGGGCGGCCAGGGTCACGCGCTCGTGGTTGAGCTGGTTGGTGATCAGCCGCCAGCCCTGGTTCTCGGCGCCGACCCGGCGGGAGACGGGGACGCGGACGTTCTCGTAGTAGCTGGCCGTGGTGTCGTGCGAGGCGAGGGTGTTGATCAGGGTGCAGGAGTAGCCGGGGTCGGTGGTCGGCACCAGCAGCATCGTGATGCCCTTGTGCGGCGGGGCGTCCGGGTCGGTGCGGACCGCCAGCCACACCCAGTCGGCCGTGTCGCCGTTGGTCGTCCAGATCTTCTGGCCGTCGACGACGTACTCGTCGCCCTCCCGTACCGCACGGGTCCGCAGTGACGCGAGGTCGGTGCCCGCGCCGGGCTCGCTGTAGCCGATGGCGAAGTCGATCTCGCCGGAGAGGATCCTCGGCAGGAAGTAGGCCTTCTGCTCGTCGGTGCCGTACCGCATGATCGTCGGACCGACGGTGTTCAGCGCCATCAGGGGCAGCGGGACGCCGGCCTGCGCGGCCTCGTCGAAGAAGATGAACTGCTCCATGGCGGTCAGGCCGCGCCCGCCGTACTCCTCGGGCCAGCCCACGCCGAGCCAGCCGTCCGTGCCGAGCCGCCGGATCGTCTCGCGGTAGAACCGCTTCTGGTCGGCGGGGGCGCCGTGCCGGGCGTAGGCGTGGTCCGGGACCAGTGCGGCGAAGTAGGCGCGCAGCTCGGTGCGCAGCCGCTGCTGCTCGGGCGTGTATTCGAGGTGCACGGCGCCTCCAGGCTCCCCAAGACCGGTCCTGTCGGCGCACACCGTAGAACGTGTTTCAGAAATTGGGAATGGCGATGTCACCTCGGTGTCGGTCGGCTCAGTTGAGCGTGGGCTCAGTTCAGCGTGGCGAGGAAGTCCGTGCAGGCGCGTGCGCACGCGCGGCACGCCGCCGCCGAGTCCTCCGCCCCCGGCTGCCGGTCGAAGGCGTGGGCGGCCTCCAGGCACACGGTCCGGCACCACTCCACCTGGGCGCGGATGCTGCCCTCGTCCACCTGGTTCTGCTCGGACAGGACACGGCAGGTCGCGTCGCAGACCTCCGCGCACATGATGCCCTTGCGTCGTACGAGTTCCTGGTTCTCGGTGCCGTCGGGATCCACAAGGCTCGCGCGCAGCGCGCACGCCCGCGCGCACTCTGTACACGCCTGCGCGCAGGCGAAGCGGTCCTCCAAGAACCGGAACAGCTCCTGCTGGGATGTCGTCGGAGTCACACCGCGCGGGTAGCCCCGGTCGATGCCCGTCAAACCCGGTGTTCCCAAGGGGTGCGTGCGAGGCGACCGGGTTCGTGGTGAGGACCAGGGGTACCCGCGCGCCATGCATACCGCATGGATGGAGATGGCCGCGGGCCGTGGCGCCCTCGGCATCGGGCTGGTCGTGGCAGGTGTGGTGGTCGTGGCCCTGCTGCTGGGGGCCTTCGTCCTCGGCGTTCGCATCAAGCGCAGGGAGCTGCCCACGCCGCGCCCCGAGGAGCAGCCGCGGCTGCCCGACGGCGGCCCGGTCGGCGAGGTCAGTGAACGCCGGGAGCCCGAGGAGGTGCCGAGAAGCCAGGACCGGCTGACGCCGCACCGGCTGAAGGCCCACGGCAACGTGAGCGACCGGAGGAGCGCGTCACAGGAGCGCCCGCGGTGGGACGAGGGCAGCAGCGGTTCGTTCGGCGGCGGTGGCCCGGGCGGCAGGTGATTCCGCGCGGCGTCGCCGTCCCCGGGTGGACACCGGAAGGGCTCGTGCTTGTGCACGGGCCCTTTTCCATGCCCGAGTCCGGCCGGAGTGAGGTGGATCACAGGATCCGGGTGCAGCGTGGGGCGGGGTCCAGCGTCTTTTCAGAGGTGTAGGAGGCCACTGAGACGCGGGACGGTGAGGATGGAGCAGGTTCGGGCGGACGGCTTCGACGAGTTCGTGGCCGCCCGTTGGTCGGCGCTGCTCCATGTCGCGCGGCTGCTCACGGGGGGCGACCGGCAACGGGCCGAGGACCTGGTGCAGGAGGCCCTGGTGAAGCTGTGGTTCGCCTGGCCGAAGGTCGCGGAGCAGGCCCCGGAGGCGTACGTCCGCACGGTGCTGGTGCGGATGGCGGCGCGCTCGGCGCGGCGGCGCTGGTGGGGTGAGCGCCCGGTGGAGCAGCTGCCGGACCGGGCCGACCCGGGCGATGTGTCGTCCACCGTGGCGGAACGCTCGCGGCTGGAGGCCGCGTTGGCGCTGCTGTCGCCCAAACAGCGGGCGGCGGTGGTGCTGCGCTACTACGAGGACCTGCCCGAGGCCCAGGTCGCCCAGGCGCTGGGCTGCCCCGTGGGCACCGCACGGTCCCACGCGTCACGCGGAGTGGCACGGCTCCGCCAGATCCTGTCCGACGCCGTCAGGCCCGTGGGGTGAAGGGAGAAACGATGGACGACTTCGAGCGGGACCTGTCGCGGCTGATGCGCGACACCCAGCAGCACGCCCCCTACGAGCCCGCGCAGCGGCAGCGGCTGCACCAGGGCATCCGGGCCCGCCGCCGGTCGCGGATGCTGTGGAAGGCGGGCGGCTCCGCCGTGGCGGTGGCCGGGCTCAGCGTCGGGCTCGCCCTGCTGCCCAGCATGCTCACCAAGGCCCAGCCCGCCGATCCCCGGCCGCGGCCCGCGACAAGCCCGACGCCGACGCACGACAACGGGCCCACGACCGACACCTCGGATCCGAGCCCGGCTCCGACCCGGTCGGCGGCGTCGGTGCCCGCGACCTCGGCCGGCAGCAGCACGCCGACCGGGACCACGAGCACGCCGACCGGCCCCGCGCCGACCGCCACACCCTCCGAGAGCCCGACCTCGACGGCGTTCCCCTCGCCGCCCCCTTCCCCGACCCGTACGACGGCGCCGCCGTCCGCCCTGGAGACGACACAGGAGCCCTCCGCATCGGTCAGTACCGAGTAGCCGCCTGAGAGGCGATCCCTGCCAGGGGCGTCATCGCCCCGCACTCCCGTCACCGCACCACCGACACGGGCGCCTTCGGTATGCCCGGAACCGGCGCTCGCGGATGCCACGCGCCAGAAAGAGACCGGTAAGCAGCCATGAAGACCGAACGGCGGTCGGCCCTGATCGACCGCCCGACCTCAGAGCTCGCCGCTTTGCCGCGCCGGGCGCCCCTGCCCGCGCACCACCCGGACCCCGTCCTCGACGTGGTCGTGCCCGTGTACAACGAGGAGAACGACCTGGAGCCGTGCGTCCGGCGCCTGCACGCACACCTCGGCGAGACGTTCCCCTACTCGTTCCGGATCACCATCGCCGACAACGCGAGCACCGACCGGACCCCGCGGATCGCCGCGCGGCTGGCCGCCGAACTGCCCGGCACGGACTGGATCCGGCTGGCCGAGAAGGGGCGGGGCCGCGCGCTGCATGCCGCCTGGTCGCGGTCCCGTGCACCGGTGCTGGCGTATCTGGACGTGGATCTGTCCACCGACCTCGCGGCGCTGCTGCCGCTGGTCGCGCCGCTGATCTCGGGGCACTCGGACATCGCCATCGGCACCCGTCTGGCGCGTGGTTCGCGGGTGGTGCGCGGGCCGAAGCGGGAGATCGTCTCCCGTTGCTACAACGGGCTGTTGCGCTCCACGCTCGCCGTGGGGTTCTCCGACGCGCAGTGCGGGTTCAAGGCGGTGCGGCGGGATGTCGCCGAGCGGCTGCTGCCGCTGGTGGAGGACCAGGGGTGGTTCTTCGACACCGAGTTGCTGGTCATCGCCGAGCGCGCGGGGCTGCGGATCCACGAGGTGCCGGTGGACTGGGTGGACGACCCCGACAGCCGGGTGCGCATCGTCTCCACGGCGCTCGCCGATCTGCGGGGCATGGCGAGGCTGGGGCGGGCCCTGGCCTGCGGCAGGCTGCCGCTGAGCGCGCTGCACCGCAGCGACGGCGACCTCGCCGGGGCGCTGCCGGCGGGCCTGGCCCGGCAGGCGGTGCGCTTCGCCGCCGTCGGTGTCGCCAGCACCCTGTGCTACCTGCTGCTCTACCTCGGGCTCAGACCGGCGACGGGGCCGCAGGCCGCCAACGCGCTCGCCCTGCTCGCCAGCGCGGTCGCCAACACCGCGGCCAACCGGCGGCTCACCTTCGGGGTGCGGGGGCGCGGCGGCGCGCTGCGCCACCATCTCAAGGGCCTGGCGGCTTTCCTGGTCGGGCTGGCCCTGACCAGCGGTTCCCTGGCCGCCCTGCACCACACCGCGCCCGGTGCCGGCCGCGAGGTCGAGCTCGTGGCCCTCGTCGCCGCCAACCTGGCCGCGACGCTGCTGCGCTTCCTTCTCTTCCGGGCCTGGGTGTTCCCCGCCCGCGACAACGACCGCCGTACGACAGGATCCTCATGAGCACCGCCGAGCTGAGCCGACCGCTGTCCGGCCACGAGCCTCCTGAAGTCCCCCGAAGATCCAGGGAGTTCCGCCGGCGGCTGCGCTGGGCCGCCGTGCGCTACGGTCCCGTGCTGCTGACGTACGGCGTGCTGAAGCTGGCCGGCTTCGCCGTCTTCATGTACCTGCTGGATTCCGCGGGCGACTTCCGGAAGAAGAACCCCCGCTTCGGCGGCGGCGAGCACGCCTGGGACGTCCTGGCCAGCTGGGACGGCTGGTGGTACCAGCAGATAGCCGAGCACGGATACGACCCGGCCCTGGAACCGGTCCCGGGCGCGACCGGTCTGATCACCCTCGAGGGCAACTCGGCGGCGTTCTTCCCGCTGTACCCGGCGCTGATGCGCCTGGTCTCGGAGTGCACCGGGCTCGGGCTGTTCGGCGCCGGCCTGACGGTGTCCGTGATCGCCTCGTTCGTCGCGGCGCTCGGCATCTACGCCGTGGCGCGGCGGCTCGGCGGCCACCGGGCAGGGCTGGTCGCGGCCGGGCTGTGGGCGGTCTGGCCCGGCTCGGGCACGGAGTGGTCGGGCTACTCGGAATCCCTCTACACGGCTCTCGCCGCGTGGGCCTGTCACGCCGTCATGTCCCGCCGCTGGCTGACCGCGGGCCTGCTGACCTGTGCGGCCGGGCTCTGCCGGCCCACCGCCGCCGCGCTGATCGCCGCCCTCGCCGTCGCCGCGCTGCTGTCCCTGCGCCGGCGTGCGGACGGTGTCCTGCGTCCGCTGGCAGCCGTGGCGATCGCACCGCTGGGACTGTTCGGCTATCTCGCCTGGGTCAACTACCGCATGGGCGACATCAACGGCTACTCCAAGCTCCAGGACGGCGCGTGGGCCCACAAGTTCGACTGGGGAGCCCATACGTTCAAGGTGCTGACGTCCCTTCCCGTCGGGCACTTCGACTATCTCTTCGCCAGGGCGTTCGAGGACGTCATCGGCGTCTGCGTCGTGCTGGCGGTGCCGGTGCTGACGGTGCTGCTGCTGCGGCTGCGCCCGCCGGCGGTACTCGTCGTCTACACGGTGCTGTCGTATCTCATGGTGATGACCACCCAGCAGATCTTCGGCAACGTCTCGCGCTATCTGCTGCCCCTCTTCCCGCTGTTCGTCCCTCTCGCCCTCGCGATGCGCCGGCTCAGATGGCCGTCCCTGGCCTCGGTCCTCGGCACGGCAGCGCTGGCCTCAGGGTCGTACGCGGGGTATGTGCTCTTCGAACTCGGAGTGCCGTAGACGGCCGCTGTCGACGCGTGAGATGCCTCCGAAACATTCCCTTCACGCAGGAAGTATTTAGGGGTAACGCCCGCTGCCTACCGTGCCTGCCTTGTCGTCCCCAACCCGCAGCGAGGAGGCGTGGCATGAGTACGGAGCCACGACTGGCAGAAGTCACCGATCCGGACCCGGCGCAGCAGGCGGCGCCGGGTTCCGACCAGGCCGTCAAGGAGACCCTGGAGGACTACACCCTCCGCTTCGCGCCGCGCAGTTACCGGCGCTGGACTCCGATGGTGGTGGCGACGACCGCGCTCGGCGGCATCGCCTACATGGCCGACTTCTCCATCGGCGCCGGCATCGGCCTGGCGCACGGCACCGGCAACGCGCTCCTGGCGATCGCCGTCGCCGCCGTCGTCATCTTCGTGACCGGCTTCCCGCTCGCCTACTACGGGGCCCGCTACAACATCGACCTGGACCTGATCACGCGCGGCTCCGGCTTCGGCTACTTCGGCTCGGTCCTCACGAGCGTCATCTTCGCCAGCTTCACCTTCATCTTCTTCGCCCTCGAAGGCTCGATCATGGCCCAGGGCCTGAAGCTGGGCCTCGGACTGCCGTTGTGGCTGGGCTATCTGGTCTCCACCCTCATGGTGATCCCGCTGGTGATCTACGGCATGACGGCGCTGAGCAAGCTCCAGGTGTGGACCACCCCGATCTGGCTGCTGCTGATGGTCGGCCCGCTGGTCTACCTGGTCGCCACCGACCCGGGCACCGTCGACCGCTTCCTCGCCTACGCGGGCACCGACGGGGACGGCGGGGTCAACACCGCCTCCGTGCTGCTGGGCGCGGGCGTGTGCCTGTCACTGATCGCGCAGATCGGTGAGCAGATCGACTATCTGCGCTTCATGCCGCCCAAGACCGAGGCGAACAAGCGGAGTTGGTGGACGGCCGTGGTGATGGCCGGCCCGGGCTGGGTGGTGCTCGGCGCGCTGAAGCAGGCCATCGGTGTGTTCCTCGCGGTCTACATCATCGCGGAGGTCGGTCCCACCGCGGCCCCCGAGCCGATCCAGCAGTTCAAGCACGCCTTCGACGCGATGATGCCGTCCTGGATCGTCCTCCCGCTGGCCGTGGCCCTGGTCGTGATCAGCCAGATCAAGATCAACGTGACGAACGCGTACTCCGGATCCCTCGCCTGGACCAACTCCTTCACCCGGGTCACGAAGCGCTACCCGGGCCGGATGGTCTTCGTCCTGGTCAACCTGGGCTTCGCGCTGGCCCTGATGGAGGCCGACATGTTCAGCTTCCTCAACAGCATCCTGGGCTTCTACTCGAACTGCGCGATCGCCTGGGTGGTCACCGTGGCCACCGACATCGGAATCAACAAGTACGTGCTGAAACTGTCCCCGCACGCCCCCGAGTTCCGCCGCGGCATGCTCTACGCCGTCAACCCGGTCGGTGTCGTGGCGTTCGTCGCCGCGTCCGGGCTGTCCATCGCCATGTACTTCCACGCGCTGGGCGACACGCTCCAGCCGTACTCCCCCGTCGCCGCGGCCGTCATCGCCTTCGTCCTCACGCCGCTGATGGCCGTCGTCACCAAGGGCAGGTACTACCTGCGCCGCGCGGACGACGGCATCCCCGAGCCGCTCCTGGACGAGGACGGCAATCCCAGCGCCGTGACGTACGAGTGCCATGTGTGCCGGCAGCAGTTCGAGCGGCCGGACGTGGCCGCCTGCCGGACGCACGACGCCGTGGTCTGCTCGCTCTGCCTGAGCACCGACAAGGTGGGCGACCACGTCCTGCCGGAGGCGCCCGCCGTGGCGTGACGCCCCTGCGGCGGAAGCGGGCCGAGACGCGATTCGGCCCGCTCGTCGTTTTTCTCCCTCTCCGACGAGGCCTTCCGCACCACCGGGCGGCATACTGATCTTGCGCTGTGCAGTGATCAGGCCAAGGGTCGGAGAGGGGATGACGGACATGACCACCGAAGGACCGGGCGGGCGGGGAACGCCCGACGAGCCGGACGGCGTTCCCTCGATCGCGGAAGAGGTGTGGCGGAGGTTCCTCTCGGACACCGAGGACGCCATACGGGCCTCCGCCCCCAGGGAGCCCTCCGCGAAGGAGCGCGCGGCGGGGCGGCAGTTCCAACCCCCGCACGTCGTCGGCGACCTGTGGCAGCCGGAGGAACTGTGGGTCCGCGTGGCCTGGCGGGACCTGGACCGCCGTGCCAAGGCCCGGCGCGTGGGACGTGTCGTCGCCACCGCCGCCGCCGTGGCCGTGGCCCTCGGGGCCTGGTCCCAGCTGTCCACCGGAGCGGGCCCGGGCCACCAGCCGGGAACGGGCACCGTACGGCAGGTGGAGGGCGCGACCGCGAGGCTGCCCTCGGCCACTCCTTTCCCTTCCGGATCCCCCTTCCCGGAGCCGTCCAGGTAGCACACGCAGGACGGGTGCCGTAACGCCCGGCCACCTAGGATGAGCCCACAGGCCGGATCTGGGCGCTCGTCCGGGCGCGGCCCCCGCAGGCGAGTCACCGGAACGCGCAGGCCGACCGAAGGGGGACAGGGATGAGCGCGCCACGCCTCAGCAGTACGCCGTTGCCGGGCATCGGGGTCCGCTACGACCTGACGACACGGGACAGCCGCCGTCTCTCGGTGGTCGCCCACCGCGACGGCCACCGGACGATCAGCGCCTACCGCAGGGACGACCCGGACGCCTGCGACCTCTCGGTGCGCCTGACGACGGAGGAGACGGCCACCCTCATCGACGCGCTGATGCCCGCGCATCACACGCCGAACCTGCTGTCCACCACCGATCTGGGGCTCGTCGCCGAGCGGATCGAACTGCCCGGCTCCTCGCACTGGAACGGCAGGCTGCTGGGCGAGTCCCGGATCCGCACCGACACCGGCGCGTCCGTCGTGGCGGTGCTGCGCCGGGCCGAGGCGATCCCCTCCCCCACTCCGGCCTTCCGGCTCGCCGGCGGGGACACCCTCATCGTCATCGGGACCCGTGAGGGCGTGGAGGCGGCCGCCGAGATACTCGGGCGGGAGTGACCCGCCATGCATTCCTCCGCGGTCTTCCTGATCGAGTTCGGCTGCCTCATCCTCGGGCTCGGACTGCTCGGTAGGCTCGCCGGGCGTTTCCGCTTCTCGCCGATCCCCCTCTACCTGCTGGCCGGGCTCGCGTTCGGCAAGGGCGGGCTGCTGCCGCTGGGCGCCAGCGAGGACTTCGTCGCCATCGGCGCCGAGATCGGCGTCATCCTGCTGCTGCTCATGCTGGGCCTGGAGTACACGGCCGCCGACCTGGTCTCCAACCTCAGAACCCACTATCAAGCCGGGGTCGTCGACGCCGTCCTCAACGCCCTGCCCGGCGCGGCACTGGCCCTGCTGCTCGGCTGGGGCCCGGTCGCCGCCGTGGTGCTGGCCGGCGTCACCTGGGTGTCCTCCTCCGGCGTCATCGCCAAGGTGCTCGGTGATCTGGGGCGGCTCGGCAACCGGGAGACCCCGGCCCTCCTGAGCATCCTGGTCCTCGAGGACCTCTCCATGGCGGTGTACCTGCCCATCGTCACGGCCCTGCTGGCCGGGGTGGGCCTGGCCGCGGGCGCCGTCACGCTGGCCATCGCCCTGGGCGTGGCCACGGTCGTCCTCGTCCTCGCGGTGCGCTACGGCCGCCATGTCTCCCGCTTCGTCTCCAGCGACGACCCCGAGAAGCTGCTGCTGGTGGTGCTCGGTGTCACCCTCGTGGTCGCCGGACTCGCCCAGCAGCTCCAGGTCTCCGCCGCGGTGGGCGCCTTCCTGGTCGGCATCGCGCTGTCGGGCGAGGTCGCCGAGGGTGCGACGAGCCTGCTCGCGCCGTTGCGGGATCTGTTCGCCGCGGTGTTCTTCGTCTTCTTCGGCCTGCACACCGACCCCGCCAGCATCCCGCCCGTCCTGCTGCCCGCCCTCGCCCTGGCGGCCGTCACCACCGCGACGAAGATCGCCACCGGCTACTGGGCCGCGCGCCGGGCCGGGATCGGGCCCAAGGGCCGCTGGCGGGCCGGCGGCACGCTCGTGGCCCGCGGCGAGTTCTCCATCGTCATCGCGGGGCTCGCCGTCACGTCCGGCATCGAGCCGTCCCTGGGCCCCCTGGCCACGGCGTACGTCCTCATCCTGGTCCTCCTGGGCCCGCTGACCGCCCGCTGGACCGAGCCCGTGGCCACGCGGCTGACGGGACGGGTGCGCCGGAGGAAGACCGCGGCACCCGGGGAGACGGCGCCGGTTGCTCCTGGCGCGCACGAGAGCATCGAGGGCCAGGACCCGGTCGGCCGCGCCTGACGCGACCGGTCCCCTGGCAGCACACCGCGTACAGTCGCGGCACACCGTCAGCCCTACGGCCCTGTCGGCAGCGGCTCCCGGCGAGCCACCCCCCGGTCAGCCGGTCTTCCACCCCCGCCGCGCGTCGATCCGCTCCCATTCCGCGTCCCACTGCGCCATGCGCCGCCGGTCCAGGCACAGCCGAATCAGCCAGGCTGCTCCCAGCACCGCCCCGCCCGCCAGGCCCCCGGCCAGCGCGCCGCCCATGCTCGTGTGGAGCCAGGCCTCGCCTTCGGACACCGGTGGAGTCGTGACGTCACCGCTCTTGTTCACCCACACGGGGACCGTGCTCCCGGCCGGCGCTCGGGGCGGCACGCGTGCCTCGTCCTTGTGCGTCGAACCGTCCGGCGCGGTCCACCGCACCTCGCCCCACACCCGGTGGTCGCTCGCCGCGCGGGCCGGTGAGGGGCCCGGCGCGTCCTTGACGACGACCGCCGAGACCTGATGGCTCGCGGCCCGCTGCCGCTCCACGGCCTGCTCGACCGCGCCCGCCGCCATCAGCCCCCCGGCCAGCCCGCCCAGCAGGGCGAACACCCAGCCGGCGAGCACGACCCAGGCTTCGACGACGTCCACGCGCCGCTTGAGCGCGTTGCGTCGCCACCGCCACCACCGCATGGTCGTACGCTCTGACGCTTCCATCGGCCGACACCCCCTCGTGAGCACCGGCAGCACCCTTCCAGTGTGCGCCTGATCGGTGCCCCTGTCGGCATGGCGCTCAGCCGGGGGACGCGGCGATCCGTACGCGGTCGCTGTCGCCGTCGGAGAGGAAGGACGCCACCGCCCGTCCCTCCTCGGCGACGGAGGTGCGGTCGGCCCGGGTGAAGCGATCCAGCGGGGTGATCAGGACGGTGTCCGCCTCGACGCTCCAGGTCGCGGCGACCCGGCCGTCGACCAGGACGACACGGGCGCCGGCGACCGACAGGCCGCGGTGGGCGTCGTCGATGATCCGGCCCCGGTCGTGGTAGCCGAGGACCGCGTTGTCGAAGGCCGGCAGAAACCGCACCGGGGCAGGGGTGTCGGGGTCGGGGCGCGGCGCGTCGGGGAGGTCCAGCAGTTCCCGGCCGCGCTCGTCGCGGAAGGCGACCAGTTCCTCGCGCAGGGCGGAGACGGCGGCGGGGAGTCCGGCCAGGCCGCACCAGGCGCGCAGGTCGGCCGAGGCGGCGGGGCCGAAGGCGGCCAGGTAGCGCCGTACCAGTGTCTGCCCCACGGGGTCGGAGCCGTCGGGGTCCGGTGGGTCGATCTCGCGCCCCAGCCAGGAGGAGACCAGTTCGTAGCGCGCTCCCCCCGTCGTGCGCCACAGCCCGCGCGGAGGCAGCTGCACCGTCGGGAGCAGGCCCGCGACGAGCATTTCGCCGAGTGGCCGGGGTCCCGCCGCAGGCCAGCGGTCGACGACGGCGCGCGCGAGGTCGCCCATCGCACGGGGTTCGCCGTCGGACATGACGGACCGCCCGGCCGCCGCGAGTTCGCCGAGGTCCACCCCTTCCAGCTCGCGACGGTAGGTGCCGAGCACCCGCTGGCGCAGCATGGCGTCGTGGCGCGCCCGCCAGGCCACCAGGTCGTCGGCGGTGACGAGGTGGACGGTGCGGCGCATGAGGTGGGTCCGCGCCACGCGCCGCCCGGTCAGCAGGTCCGACAGCACGGTCGGCGCGAAGGCCCGCAACCGGGACCAGAGCCCGATGAACGGCTCCTGCGGCTCCTGTGCCTGGAGACCGCACAGCTGCGCGACGGCGTCGAGCACCGGCATGTCGGCGCGGTCGAGGAGCAACTGCCGCGCGAGGGTGGCGCGGTTGAGTGCCCGGGCGTCGAGAACGGTCAAGGGTGCACCTCGGCCTTCGAGTCGTGTGCCGACCCGTGGTTCGAGTGGTCCGGGCGGCTTGCCCGGTCACCGTCGCACGGGATGCGGTCAGGTCGTGACCGCATCCGGTGTCGCGCCGAGGTGTCGCGCCCTCAGGACTCGGACTGGAGCAGGGCCAGCTCGGCTTCGAGGTCGGCCATGGCCTCGCCGCCGGCCATGAGGTCGGTGGCGAGGGACACGACGTGGCCTACTGGACGGAGTTCCTGCGCGCCCTCGCCGAGGTCGACCCGGACATGGCGGTGAACATCGAGCACGAGGACGCCGCCTACTCGCAGACCGAGGGCCTGGCCCTGGCCGCCAAGAGCCTGCACGGCGCGGCGGCCGCGCTGTAACAGGGTTCGCGCCCGGCCCGTCTCAGGACGGGGCCGGGTCGCGACCGGCTCATCGGCGTCGCCATTCCTCCGCGAGGAGTCGGTAGGAGCGCACGCGGTCGGCGTGGTCGTGCGTGATGGTGGTGATGATCAGCTCGTCGGCGCCGGTGGCCTCCTGGAGTTGTTCGAGCTGGTCGGCGACGCGCCCCGGCGAGCCGACGAACTGGGTGTCGACGCGGTCGGCGACCAGGGCGCGGTCCTGCTCCGTCCAGGCGCGGGCGCGGGCCTGCTCGGGGGTCGGGAAGGGGATCGCGCCCTCGGCGGTGCGGATGCTGCGCACCCACGGGCCGTAGCCGGTGGCCAGTTCGCGGGCGGTCTCGTCGTCCTCGGCGACGACGACGTCGGCGGAGACGCTGACGAAGGGCTTGTCGAGATGGTCGGACGGCTGGAACGCGGCCCGGTAGCCCTCGGCCGCCTCCAGTACGGTGGCCGGGCTGACGTGGTAGTTGGCAGCGAAGCGCAGGCCGTTGCGGCCCGCGACCTCGGCGCTCTCCCCGCCGCTGCTGCCGAGGATCCAGACCTGCAGGTCGGCGCCCTCGCCGGGGACGGCGTGTGCTTCGAGTCCGTCCGACGAGCGGTAGTCGCCGCGCAGCAGCGCGAGGATGTCGTCGACCTGCTCGCCGTAGTCCTGGTGGCCGGCGCCCGGCTGCTGCAACAACTGCTGCTGGAGCCGGAGTCGGGGTGAACCGCGCAGGTGCTCGAAGGAGAACCGGGGCGGGATCTTCAGGCCGTTCGGGGTGAGTCCGTCGACGACCGGGGTCGTGGTCGGGCGGGGTTCCGCCGTCTGTCCGGGGGGCCGGCCGCCGGAGCGGCCGAGGCCCAGGTCGAGCCGCCCCGGGTGCAGGGCGTCGATCAGGCCGAACTCCTCGACGGTGGACAGGGCGGTGCGGTGGCCGAGTTGCACGGCTCCGGAGCCGATCCTGATGGTGGAGGTCGCGGAGGCGGTCAGGGCCAGGACGACGGCGGGTGAGGTCCCGGCCACGCCCGGGTTGAGGTGATGCTCGGCGAACCAGTAGCGGCTGTAGCCGAACCGCTCGGTCTGCCGGGCGAGGTCGATGGTGTGGTGCAGCGCCTCGGCGGCGGTGGAGCCGGACGGGATCGGGACGAGGTCGAGGACCCCGAGAGGGATGCCGGACATGGTCGGATGCTCCTCAGCGGTCTGGTGGTCGCGGACGGTCTCGGGACGAAACGGCTAGCTGCCGTTCTTCGGCAGGCCGGGCGGGTTGATCTCCGACCTGGTCACGGCCTCGTCGGACAGGCCCCAGCGCTTCAGCACCTTCGCGTAGGTGCCGTTGTCGATGATGTGGTTGATCGCGTCGGCGAGTGGCTCGGCGAGTCCGCTGTTCTTCTTGGTGGTGGCCGCGATGAGGCCCTGGAGGCCCGCGCCGGCCCCGGAGTAGGTGCCGACGATCTCCGTCTTCCCGCTGGTGGCCGCGTGGTAGGCGGCGGTCGGGTTGGGGCCGAGGTAGAGGTCGATCCGGCCGGACTGGAGAGCGAGGTAGGTGTCGCTCTCGTTCTGGTAGTACTTGATGTCCACCGGCTCGCGGCCGGCCTTCTTGTTCTGTGCCGACCACTCGACGAGCAGCTTCTCCTGGTTGGTGCCGCTGCTCACGGCGACGGTCTTCCCGGCCACGTCCTTCGGCCCGGTGATCTTCAGGCCGCTGCCCTTCTTCGCCGCGAACGCCAGGTTGTCCTCGCGGTAGGGGGCGAAGTCGTACTTCTCCTTGCGTTCCTCGGTGACGGTGATGTTGCTGAGGCCGGCGTCGTACTTGGCGCTGTCGAGGCCGACGAAGATGTTCTCCCAGGACACGGTGTTGATGTGGGGCTTGAGGCCGAGCACGTCGGCGACGAGGTGGGCGAGGTCGGGCTCGACGCCGATGACGGTCTTGTTGTCGGTGGCGTAGAAGGTCAGCGGTGCGGCGGAACCGGACGAGGAGACGAGTTCCAGGGTGCCTCTCCTGCGGATCTTCTCCGGGACTTCCTCGGCTATGGAGTCGACCTTGCCGGTGGTGACGCGGTTCTGGTCCGGGCTGATGTTGATCTTCGTCTTGCTGCCCGATGTGGCCGCGACCTCGGTCGTGCCGCCGTCGGTGGGGTTGGCGCAGCCGGCGAGGACGAGGGCGGTGGCGAGTCCGATCGTTGCCGCGGTGGTGCGGCGGGCGGCGAGGGTGGCCACGGTGGTGCTCCTTGTGTGCGTAACAGGCGGGTGGTCAGAGGACCTTGGAGAGGAAGGCGCGGGTGCGCTCGTGCTGCGGGGCGTCGAGGACGGCCGAGGGCGGGCCCTGCTCCACGACGACTCCGCCGTCCATGAAGACCACCGTGTCGGCGACCTCGCGGGCGAAGCCGATCTCGTGGGTCACGACGATCATGGTGGTGCCGGTGCGGCCGAGGTCCTTGATGACGTCGAGGACCTCGCCGACCAGCTCGGGGTCGAGCGCCGAGGTGGGTTCGTCGAAGAGCAGCACCTTGGGTTCGAGGGCGAGTGCGCGGGCGATGGCGACGCGCTGCTGCTGCCCGCCGGACAACTGCCGTGGATAGGCATCGGTCTTGTCGGCGAGGCCGACCCGCTCCAGCAGCCGGCGGGCGGTCTCCTCCGCCTCCTTGCGCGGGCGGCGGAGCGCGGAGACGGGGGCTTCGACGAGGTTCTCCAGCACGGTCAGGTGCGGGAAGAGGTTGAAGTTCTGGAAGACGAACCCGATGTTGGTCCGCTGCTTCAGAACGTCCTTCTCCTTCAGCTCGTGCAGCTTGTTGCCGGAGCGGCGGTAGCCGATGAGCTCGCCGTCGATGCTGATCCAGCCGCGGTTGACCTTCTCCAGGTGGTTGATGGTGCGCAGCAGCGTGGACTTGCCGGAGCCGGACGGGCCGAGGATCACGGTGACTTCACCTGCGCGGACCTCCAGGTCGACACCGCGCAGCACCTCCAGGGGGCCGAAGCTCTTGTGGACGCCGTGGACGTCGACCATGACGGCATTCATGAGCTCTCCTTCGTCACGAAGCGCCGGGCGCGCTGGAACGGGGTGGACGGCGGGGTGCGGTCGGCGCCCCGGGCGTAGCGGCGCTCGACGTAGTACTGGGCGACCGACAGCAGGGAGGTCAGGACGACGTACCAGGCGGTGGCGACCAGCAGCAGCGGGATCACCCGGCCGTTGCGGCCGTAGATCACCTGCACCTGGTAGAAGAGCTCGCCGATGGACATCACGTAGACCACCGAGGTGCCTTTGAGCAGGCCGATGATCTCGTTGCCGGCGGTGGGCAGGATGGCGCGCATGGCCTGTGGCAGGACGATCCGGCGGATCTGCCGCTGCCGGGGGATGCCCAGCGCGGCGGCTGCTTCGAGCTGTCCGTGGTCCACGGCGAGGACACCGCCGCGGACGATCTCGGCCGCGTAGGCCGCCTGATGCAGGGTCAGCCCGATGACGGCGGCGCCGATGGTGCCGATGAGGGTGTTGCTGTCGACGGACCAGAACACCGGGCCGAAGGGGATGCCGAGGCCCAGTTCCTTGTACAGGGCGCTGAGGTTAAACCAGAACACCAGCTGCACGATCATCGGGATCGACCGGAAGATCCAGATGTAGGTCCAGGCGACGGTCGAGAGCAGCGGGCTGCGCGACAGCCGCATGAAGGCGATCACGGTGCCGAGGAGGAAGCCGAGGACGGTGGCGTAGGCGGTGAGCTGGAGGGTCACCCACACCGCCTGGACGATCGTCTCCGAGAAGACGTAGTCGCGGAAGACGTTCCACTCCCAGACGGGGTTCGTGGCCAGGCCGTGGACGAACTGGGCGATCAGCACGATCACGGCGGCGCCGGCGGCCCAGCGGGCGTAGTGGCGGGTGGGGACGACCTTCAGTTCGGCCGGGTCTTCGACCAGCCTCGGGGCCGGTTCTGTGAGGGTGTCGCTGCTCATGGGGTCACCTGTGCTCGGGCGGGTTGATCTGCGACGCGTCGATCGCGGAGGCGGAGGTGCCCCACTTCTCGAGGATCCGGGCGTAGGTGCCGTCCTTGATCAGCACGTCGACGGCGGCCTGGAAGGCCTTGGTGAGCGGGGAGTTCTTCCGGAAGGCGAAGCCGACGTCGAGGCGGTGGTACTCGCCGAGGAAGGTGGTCTGCGCGGCGGGCTGGGCCGCCTGGTAGCGCAGGCCGTTGATCGTCGACATGATCACGTCGATGCGGCCCTGCTGGAGCGCGGTGAGCGTCGCGGCGTTCTCCGAGTAGACCTTCACCTCGTACGGCTTCTTGCCGGCCTTCGCGCAGACGTCCTTCTGCGCGGTGAGGGTCGTCTCGAAGGTGGTGCCGGCGCCGGTGCCGATGGTCAGCCCGCACAGCTGCTTCAGGTCGGTGACCTTCTTCTTGAGTGTGGTGTTGCCCTTCTTCACGGCGAAGCCCTGGCCGTCGTTGATGTAGGTGACGAAGTCGACGGTCTTCAGGCGCTGCGTGGTGACACCGAAGTTGCCGGTGCCGACGTCGAACTTGCCGCTGCCGAGGGCGGGCAGGATCGTCTCGAAGGAGGCGTCCTGCCGCGCCGGTTTCACGCCGAGGACCTTGGCCACCGCGTCGGCGATGTCGATGTCCTGGCCCGCGGGCGCCTTGCCGGGCCCGTTCGGGTAGTAGGCCCCGGGCGGGAACCCGACGGAGCTGCCGATGCGCAGGGTGCCCGCCTTGCGGACGTCGGCGGGCAGCAGGGCGGCGGCGGAGTCCACCTTGCGTACGGCGGCGACCGGGTCGTCGGTCGGCGCGGGGGACGCCTGGGCGCCCGCGGGAGTGGTACCGGGGGTGCCGCCGGAGCCGCAGGCGGTCAGCGCCAGGACGGGCAGCAGGGCGAGGGCGGCGGCGCCGCGCAGCTGGGTTCTGATCGTGGGGGTGTTCACGGCTTCAGGGCCTCTCCGAGGTGCTTCTCGAACGGCAGCGGGCCGATGGTCTCCGGGTCGGCCTCGGTGTCGAACAGCGGTGTGTAGCCGGTGGCCAGGTACAGGCCGCGGGCTTCGGGCTGGCGCGGGCCCGTGGTGAGGTAGATCCGGCGGTAGCCGCGGACGGCCGCCTCGTGCTCAAGCTCGGCGACGACGCGCCGGGCCAGACCGCGCCGCCGGTGGGCGGAGTGGCTCCAGATCCGCTTCAGCTCGGCCGTGGTGGCGTCGTACCGGCGGAAGGCGCCGCCCGCGACGGGTTCGCCGCGCTCCAGGAGCAGCAGGAGCAGGCCGCCGTGCGGTTCGGTGAACTCCTCGTCGGGGTAGCGGGCTATCTCGGTGTGCGCGTCCCTGCCGTAGCGTCTGGAGTACTCGTGGCCGAGTTCGCGCAGGAGTGGCTCGACGCGGGGATCGGAGACGGGGACGTGAATGAACGTCAGTTCCGGTGCGGAGGTCACCCGTTCACCGCCGCGAGAGTCTGCGTGCCGCGGGCAGCGCGCTCGGCGTCGCGCTTGGCGACCTCCTCGCGGACGATGGGGATCACGTGCCGTCCGAAGTCGATGGCGTCGCCCAGCAGGTCGTAGCCGCGGGCGGAGAGGATGTCGACGCCGAGGTCGTAGTAGTCCAGGAGGGCCTGGGCGACCGTCTCCGGGGTGCCGACCAGGGCGTTGGAGTTGCCCGCGCCGCCGGTCGCGGCGGCCGTCGGGGTCCACAGGGCGCGGTCGTAGCGCTCCCCCGCCTCGGCGATGGCGATCAGCCGCTGCGAGCCGACGTTTTGAGGTGTTGCAGCCTGGTGCTGGGCGAGTCCGTTGTGGCGCTTGGTGATCGCCTCGCCCCGCTCCTTGCGGGCCTTGATCGCGCCGACCGTGCGGTGTGCCTTCTCCCAGGCCAGTTCCTCGGTCGGGGCGATGATCGGGCGGAAGGCCACCTGGATGCGCGGCACGTCGGTGCGGCCCGCCGCCTTCGCCGCCGCCTTCACCGTCTCGATCTGCTCTGCGGTCTTGGCCAGGGGCTCGCCCCAGAGGCAGTAGACGTCGGCCTCGGCAGCGCCGGCGGCGTACGCCGCGGGTGACGAGCCGCCGAAGGACACGTTCGGGCGCGGCTGCTGGACCGGGAAGACATCGCTGACGAAGTCGTGGAAGCGGTAGTGCTCGCCCTCGTGGTCGAAGGGCTCGTGCGTGGTCCAGATCTTCTTGACGATCCGGATGTACTCGCGGGTGCGGGCGTAGCGCTCGTCCTTGGTGAGGGTGTCGCCCTCGCGGCCCTGTTCGTGGTCGTTGCCGCCCGTGATGAAGTGCACGGTCAGGCGGCCCTCGCTGATCTGGTCGAGGGTGGCGAAGGTCTTCGCGGCGAAGGTCGGGTACGAGACGTTGGGCCGGTGCGCGAGGAGGATCTGGAGCCGGTCCAGCCTGCTCGCGATGTAGGCGGCTGCCGGCGCCGGGTCCGGCGATCCGGAGCCGTAGGCGAACAGCACCCGGTCCCAGTCGTGGTCCTCGTGCGCGCGGGCGAGCCGGAGCGTGTACTCCTTGTCGAAGGCGGCGCCGGAGCGCGGGGTGGTTTCGGAACCGTCGTGGGTGGCGGCGATGCCGAGGAACTCCACTGGCATGGGTATGGCCTTTCCTCAAGTCCTCTGATGCCGCGCCGGGTTCGGACGGAGACACGGCGGGGCACGCCCTCGGGGCGGCCGGGTGTGACGGCGCCTCAGGGCGTGGGGAACCAGGTGGTGAACAGGGGTGATGACGCCGGGGGTACAGGCCCCGGGCGGGGTGGTGCGACGGCAGCGCGTGTCAGAAGAGAGACTCGGCCCGCGACGGGGACACCGAGGGAGGGAAGGGCCGGTCAGACGGCCCGCTGCCGTGTCAGGCGCAACACGCCGCGGACCACACTCGACCGAAGTCGATGTGGACCCGGCTGACCAGGCGCTGTCCGGCATTCATGCGACTACTTGAGCAGGACATCTCGCTTTTCGTCAACCACGGCTCGGATGCCGGACGGGAGTTGCGCGGTTCCGGTGCGTGGTTGACACCTGTGTGTGTCGGACCCTTACGATCGGGCGCACCGCGTTGAGGGACGCGGCGAGCGTGATGACGCCCGAGCCGGACTCCGGTCCCGTACCCATGCCGCGCCTCCCTCCCTGGAGATCCTTCCGATGGTCTCGCCGCCTGATCTCACCGACTCCGCACCTGCCCCCTCCGCAGGGCGTCCGACAGCATCCTCCGGCCGGATTCCGGGCCTAGGGCCCGACGACGGTCTCCCACGGATCGTGCCGCGCCGGCGCGTCGGCCGCCTGCTGTCCGCGGCCGTCGCGCTGCTGCTCTTCGCGATGGTGGTCAACTCCGTCGTCCGCAACCGCGCCTTCCAGTGGGAGGTGGTCGGCCTGTACTTCACCAGTGGCGCCGTGCTCGACGGGCTGCTCCTCACCCTGTGGCTGACCGGCCTGGTGATGGTGCTCGGCTTCCTGCTCGGCATTCCGCTGGCCGTGATGCGGTTGTCCGACAACCCCGTGCTGGCCACGCTGAGTTGGGGCTTCGTGTGGATCTTCCGGTCCACTCCGCTGCTGGTGCAGCTGCTGTTCTGGTTCAACATCGGCGCCCTCTATCCGACGCTCGGACTCGGCATCCCGTTCGGCCCGCAGTTCGTCACCGTCAAGACGGTGAACCTGCTCGGACCGGCCCTCACCGCCGTCATCGGGCTGACGCTGCACGAGGCCGCCTATGCCGCGGAGGTGGTGCGCGGCGGCATCCTCTCGGTGGACGCCGGCCAGACGGAAGCCGCTCAGGCCCTCGGCATCGGCAGGGCGCGCACCCTGCGCCGGATCGTGGTGCCCCAGGCGATGCGCTCCATCGTGCCGACCGCCGGCAACATGCTGATCGGCACCCTGAAGGGCACGAGCATCGTCAGCGTGCTGGCCGTGCACGACCTGCTGTACTCGGCGCAACTGGTCTACAACCAGACCTACCAGGTCATCCCGCTGCTGATGGTCGCCACGCTCTGGTACATCGCCGTCACCACCGTGCTCAGCGTGGGGCAGTTCTATGTCGAGCGCCACTACGCGCGGGGCGCGGCGCGGGCTCTGCCGCCCACGCCCGTGCAGAGGCTGAGGACTCGGCTGGCCGCATACCGCCGTTCCCCGCGTTCCCTACATTCCCTATAGAATTACTAGGAAAGTATTGACGGCGCCTCGGGCCGCTGCGCAGGATGATGCATGCCCCACACAAGTTGAGGAGACCTCTGCCATGGGCCCAGCCCCTGCGCCGACCGGCCCCGGCACGGAGTCCGAGCCGACCGGGCCCGGACGAACGCACTGGCTGCACGTGGCCCGTGAGACGGCGGACGATCTGGCCACGGACGCGGTGGCCAGGGACCAGGCGGGAAAGCCCCCGTTCGACGAGGTGTCCCGGCTGCGCGAGTCGGGCCTGCTGACCCTCCTGATACCGGCCGGGCTCGGGGGCGGCGGCGAGAACTGGCCCACGGCGTTCGCCGTGGTCCGGGAGATCGCGGCGGCCGACGGCGCCATCGGCCAACTGCTCGGCTGTCACTACTTCATGTCGTGGAGCGCCCGGTTCTTCACCGAGCCCGCTCTCGCCGCCCGGCTGGAGCGGCGCTCCGCGGCGGAGCAGTGGTGTTGGGGCGGTGGCCTGGCGCGTCAGGAACCGGTTCTGTCACTCGTCAGGAACGCGCGGGGGTATGTGCTGAACGGCCGGCAGAGCTACGCCGCCGGTGTCCTGGTCGCCGACCGGCTCGCCGTGCGGGCCGTACGGGCCGACACCGGCGAGCCGCTCGCCGTCGTGGTCGATCCGGCCCTCCAGGGCGTGGTGATCGACGGCGACGCCGACCCTTTCGGGCAGCGGCTCGCGGCGGGCGGAAGCGTGGAGTTCGACGCCGTACCGGTCTCCGCCGACGCCGTGCTGGGCTCCCTGGCCGCGGACGAGGACGTCCTGTCGCCCCTGACCGCCCTGGTGTCTCCGGTCGGGCGTCTCCTTTCGGCGCAGCTCCGTCTCGGCATGGCCGAGGGAGTGCTCGCCGAAGCCCGTGAGTACAGCAGGACCGGCCACTCCCACTGGCACCCGGACTGGCCGGTCGGCTCGCCGCAGGACCCGCAGGTGCTGACCGCGTACGGGGAGCTCACGGTGCTCACCCGCTCGGCGTCCGCACTCGCCGACCAGGCGCGGGATGCCGTGCACGCCGGGCTGGCACGCGGCGAGGACCTCGGCTACGAGGAGTACGCGGAGATCTCCGTCCTCGTGGCCATGGCCGAAGCCGCCGCGTCCAAGGCCGTGCAGGAGTCCACCGCCCGCGCTCTCGACATCATCGGTGTCCGCTCCGCGTCCGCGCGGCTGGGCTTCGACCGCTTCTGGCGCAACGCCCGCACCCACACGCTGTACGAGCCCGTAGCCCACCGGCTCCGTGACGTCGGGGACTACTTCCTCAACGGCGCGCACCCTCCTTTCGTCCTCCCTGTCTGACCATGGCTGGGCCGGCTCGACGGCGATGCCGAACGTTCCCCGTGCCGTCGACGACGCGGCCCGCTACGTCATCAGCGCCTACGAGCGGACCGACGCCTGACCCGAACCAGAGGCGGCGACGGCGGAGGCCGTCCGCTCTACCGAAAGGCGGCGACGTGCTGCCGAGCCCACTCCGCGAAGGTGCGGGGTGCGCGGCCGAGGACCCGTTCGATGTCGGGGCTGATCCGCTGCTCGGCGGGCGTGGGCTCGCCGAGGATGGCCAGCGTCGTCTCGATCACGGCCTCGGGCATGAACCGGAGCATCTGAGCCCGGGCCTCGTCAGGGGTCTGCTCGATGAAGCGGACCGGTTCGCCGAGCGCGTCCGCGATCGACTCGGCTCGTTGCCTCGGTGTGCTGAGCGCCGGCCCGGTCAACTCGTACACCTGGCCGGCGTGCCCGCTCTCGCGCAGTGTCACGGCGGCCAACTCGGCGATGTCGCCCGGGTCGACCGTGGGCAGGCCGACATCGGCGAACGGGGCGGCGACGGTCCTTCGGGTGCGTACCGACTCGGCCCAGGCGAACATGTTGGAGTGGAAACCGCCGGGGCGCAGGACGGTCCAGTCCAGGCCCGACTGCCGCACGGCGTCCTCGATGGCGCGTGCCGTTCCACCGTGCGAGGCCGACTCCGGCCGTGTGACGACTCCTTGAGAGGACAGCAGCACGACGCGCTCGACTCCGCCGGCCTTGGCGACGTCCAGGATGTGCCGGGGGTCCAGCAGGTGGGCGCTGGGCCCGCCGTTCTGCAGGAACAGCGCGTCGGCGCCGTCGAGAAGCGGGCGAAGGCTCTCGGCGTCGGTCAGGTCCGCCCTGCGATGCCGGACGCCCTCCGGAACGGCCGCGTCGGTGATGCTCCGAGACGTCGCGGTCACCCGCTCACCGGCCGCCGCGAGCGTCCGTACGAGCGAACTGCCGACGTTGCCGGTCGCCCCCGTCACTACGATCATGACTAACTCCCCATGTTTTGAATGTGGTTGACGCCACCCGAAGGCCGGGCGAGACAGGGGGACGCTAACACCGGAAGTAAAGTAGGTACCTACAGGAAAGTGACTGTCCGAGAGGGAAGCGCATGGCCGACGACGCCGCACCGACCGCAGCCGACAGGACGACCGAACCGGCGCTCGCCTGCCCGATCTCGCCCGTCGTCGACATCGTCTTCAGCCGGTGGACCACACCTGTCCTGTGGACCCTGCACGCACACGGCCGGCAGCGCTTCGTGGAACTGCAACGGCGCATCGCCCGCATCACTCCGAAGGTGCTGACCCAGCGACTGCGCCAACTGGAACGCGACGGACTGGTCGTGCGCACGTACCACCCGGAGGTCCCCCCTCGCGTCGAGTACGAGATCAGCGAACTCGGCCGCAGCCTCGCCCCGCTCTTCGCCCATCTCTCCGAGTGGGCGGCCGGCAACCTGGACAAGGTCGACCGGGCCCGCCGCGAGTACGACGGCGACCCGGCTCGCTAGTACGTCTCGCTACCGCCCCGAGAGCCCCCGGGTGGCCAACCCGAGTGCGTCGGCGAGGCGGTCGCGATGTCCCTCCAGCGCCTCCGGGGTGATGCCTCGGCCGGCTGTCTCACAGGCGAAATCGTCGGCCGCGGCCTTGAGCACAGCGCTCATCACGGCGGCCTGCACCCGGACGTCGAACGTATGGGGCCGCATGCCCATGCGTTCGGCGAGCACCTCGGTGAACGTCTCTTCCGCACGCTCCCGGAGCACCAGATAGGCGGCGCGCAGCGCGGGTTCGTCGTGGGTCAGCCGGACCACCGCGAGCACCGCCTCGACATCGGCGCCGGACGACGAGTCGATGACGGGCTGGTAGGCCGTACGCAGGTGCTCGATCAGGCCGAGTTCGGGCGGCCAGGCGTGCAGCACCGTCCGGAAGGCGTCGATCATCTGCGTGAGCAGCGGCTCGACGCAGCTCTCCTTGGTGGAGAAGTAGCGCCACAGCGTGCGTTCGGAGACCCCGGCGGCTTTCGCGATCTGCTCGCCGGACGTGGCGGCCACGCCCTGCTCGGCGAACAGCCGGACGGCGTGGCGGGAGATGTCGAGGCGCTGCCGCCCGCGTTGCTCGTCGCTCACCGGCGGCCGTCCCCGGCGGGGCACCCGCTCACCATCCGCCACAAAGTCCTCCATCAGGCGATCTAAACATGCCCGCGACGTGGGATGACTGTCCGAAACTTTAATGACAGTTACTGCCAACAAACTGCTACGGTCGGGGCGGCTCGAAGATCGAATTCTGAGATCACAGGAGGAGCGCCATGAGCGTTGCCGCCGAGCGTCAGCAACTGCCCTTCCCGAGGCCGAACGTGCTCGACCTCGCGCCCCTGTACGACGTGCTGCGCCGGGAGGCGCCCGTCACGCCGGTCACCACACCCGCCGGGGACCCTGCCTGGCTGGTCACCCGCTTCGAGGAGGTCCGTGACCTGCTCAGCGACAAACGACTGGGCCGCTCCCATCCCGAACCGGAACGTGCCTCACGCCTGACGTCCGCCGCCGTACTGGACGGACCCACCGGCAACTACGACACCGAGGAGGCCGACCACACGCGGATGCGCCGGCTGCTGACCCCGGCGTTCTCGGCCAAGCGGATGCGGATGCTCACCGACCACGTCCAGCACCTGGTCGACGACTGCGTCGACCAGCTGATCACCGAGCATGCCGCCGCCCCCGACGGGGTCGTCGACCTGCAGGCCGGGCTGGCCTTCCCGCTGCCGGTCGCGGTCATCTGCCGGCTGCTCGGCGTGCCCGAGAGCGACCGCGAGCGCTTCGCCTCACTGTCGGAGCGGATGGCCGACTACGCCATCGGCGACGCGGCCCACCAGGCGCGGGACGAGTTCAACGAGTACATGACGGGACTCGCCGAGACGAAACGCGCACAGCCGGGCGAGGACGTGATCTCCGACCTCGTACACGCGCAGAGCACCGACGCGGACTACGACTACGCCGACATGATCCAGCTCTGCGTCGGGCTGCTGTTCGCCGGGCACGAGACCACGGTCAACCGCATCGGCCTGGGCACGCTCTTCCTGCTCACCCGTCCCGACCAGTGGCAGACGCTGACCGCCGACCCCGACGGCCGGGTCAACGCCACGGTCGAGGAGATCATGCGCCTGGGCGCGCCCGGCGACCTCGGCCTGCTGCGCTACGCGCACACCGATGTCGACGTCGCCGGTGTCACCATCCAGCGCGGCGACGCCGTGGTCCTGTCGATCAACGCCGCCAACCGCGACTCCTCCGTCTACTCCGACGCCGAGACCTTCGATCCCGACCGCCCCGAACGCAACCACCTGGGTTTCGGCCACGGCGTGCACTTCTGCATCGGCGCGAGCCTGGCCCGTGTCGAACTGCGCATCGTGTTCGCCACCCTGGCCCGCCGGCTGCCCGGTCTGCGGCTCGCCAAGGAGCTGGACGAGCTGGAGGTCCGTACCACTCTCACCGGCGGCGTCACCGAGTTGCCCGTGACCTGGTGAATCTCCGAGGTGACCCGGTGTCAGTGCGACTCGCGGGTCACCTCGGAGCCGCTGGAGCCCACGAGGAAGTCGAGATCGGCACCGGTGTCGGCCTGGAGGACGTGGTCGACGTAGAGGCGTTCCCAGCCGCGCCGGGGGTTGGCGAAGCCGGTGACGGTGGCCTTGCCGGGGCTTCTGCGGGCGAGTTCGTCCGCGGGGACGTCGACGTCGATCCGGCGGGCCTCGACGTCGAGGGTGATGACGTCGCCGGTCCGTACGAGGGCGAGCGGGCCGCCGGCCGCGGCCTCGGGAGCCACGTGCAGGACGACCGTGCCGTACGCCGTGCCGCTCATCCGGCCGTCGCAGACGCGGACCATGTCACGAACTCCCTGTTCCAGCAGCTTCTTCGGCAGGGGCATGTTCGACACCTCGGGCATGCCCGGGTAGCCCTTGGGACCGCAGCCGCGCAGGACGAGGACGGAGTCGGCGTCGACGTCGAGTTCGGGGTCGTCGACGCGCGCGTGGAAGTCCTCGATAGAGTCGAAGACGACGGCACGGCCCCGGTGCCGGAGCAGGTGCGGGGAGGCGGCGGCCGGTTTGACGAGCGCGCCGTCGGGGGCGAGGTTGCCGCGCAGGACGGCGATGCCGCCCTCGGCGACCAGTGGTTCGGCGCGGGTACGGATGACCTCGCCGTCCCAGATCTCGGCGTCGTCGAGGAAGTCGGCCAACGGCCTGCCGGTGACGGTCAGCGCGTCGGGGTCCAGCAGGTCGCGTACCTCGCGCAGGACGGCGAGCAGACCGCCGGCGCGGTGGAAGTCCTCCATGAGGAAACGCCCGGCCGGCTGGAGGTCCACCAGGACCGGTACACGTGAGCCGATGCGATCGAAGTCGTCGAGCGTCAGATCGATGCCCAACCGGCCCGCGATGGCCAGGAGATGGACGACGGCGTTGGTCGAGCCGCCGATCGCGGCCAGCGCCACGATCGCGTTCCGGAAGGACGCCTCGGTCAGGAACGTCCCGGGTCGCCGGTCGGCGCCCACCATCTCCACCGCCAGTCGACCGGTGTGGTGCGCGGCCTCCAGCAGACGGCTGTCGGGGGCCGGGATGCCGGCGGTACCCGGCACGACCGTGCCCAGCGCCTCCGCCACCAGCGCCATCGTCGAGGCCGTGCCCATCGTGTTGCAGTGGCCGCGGCTACGGATCATCGCCGACTCGGAGCGGGTGAACTGTTCCTGGGAGAGCGTGCCCGCCCGGACCTCCTCCGACAGCTTCCACACACCCGTGCCGCAGCCCAGCAGGCCGCCGCGGAAGGTGCCGTTGAGCATGGGGCCGCCGGGAACCACGACCGCGGGCAGGTCCACCGAGGCCGCTGCCATGAGCAGCGACGGGATCGTCTTGTCACAGCCGCCCAGCAGGACCACGCCGTCGATGGGGTTGGCCCTGAGCATCTCCTCCGTGGCCATCGCGGCCATGTTCCGCCACAGCATGGCGGTGGGCCGCACCTGCGTCTCCCCCAGCGACACCACGGGCAGGTCGAGCGGGATGCCACCCGCCTCGTACACGCCGTTGCGGACCGAGGCCGCGACCTCGTTCAGGTGCGCGTTGCAGGGAGTCAGGTCAGAGGCGGTGTTGGCGATCGCGATCTGGGGCCGACCGGTGAAGGCGTCACCCGGCACTCCGCGGCGCATCCAGGCCCGGTGTATGTAGGCGTTTCGGTCCTGTCCCTCGTACCACTGCGCGCTGCGGAGCCTCTCCATGGAGCCCTTCCGATAGACGGTACGGAGGTCTGAGTTCCGGAACGTCATGAAGCATAAGCAGCCGGTCGACGGACCGACAGACCGCGCCGCGCACGGCGCGCCTCCGGCACTCAGGTCAGAAACCCGTCAATATTCGCCCGCGCGGCGCCAGAACCCCGTCAGCAGTGGTCACAGAGACCGTACGGCCGCCTACTTTCAGAGACATGGAACGGAGCTCACCGACAGCCCCGGTCTGCGACCGCCACTGGCGTGACGGTGCGCGGCTGGCGGTGGGCTGGGCCCTGGTGTTCTGCGCCCTGTGCCTCCTGGTCGACTGGGACGGCGGAAGCCTGACACCTCTCCGCGCCCTGCTCTGGGGCGTCTTGTCGGCCACGGTGTTCAGCGTCCTGCTGCCGCCACAGGTCAGCGCGGGCCCCGGCTGGCTGGTGGTGCGCACCCCCTGGCGCCGGCTCATCGTCCGTACGGACGCGCTGACGGCCGTCCGCCAGTACGACGGCGTCTCGTCCCACCTGGTCCTGCGGGACGTCCACGGCCACCGCCTGGAACTCGACCCCCGCATCCTGGCGGCCAACCCGATGCTCTGGCACGAACTGGACACGGGCGTCCGCCGCTCCCTGGAGCGCGGCACGCTGCACCACGGTGCGGATGTCCTGGAGCGGCTGGGCCACCGCATCGACGACGAGACGGTGCACGCGGTGTTCCGGGCATCGGGACTCTCCTGACGCCACCGGCGGCGCGGCGGGGAGCCCCAGGGCGAGTTCTTCTACCACGACGAGTGACCACGCCCTCGTACCGGCGCGCGCCTCTCACGCCGCGGGCCGGTACCCGGTCCGCCCCGTCGCCCACCCCCGTGGTCCCCCACCCCTCTTGCAGAGGCCCATGCGCTCCACCCAGGGCTGCTGGTTCGTCGTTCTCCCCGACCGGGACACCCACCCCCGCGTCATGGCCCGACTGCGGGACCACGCCCGCCCGGCCGAACTCCGGGTCGTGCCGCATCCTGGCCGCGGATGTGGCCGACGCCGATCAGCTGCGCCGGGCCCTGCTCTCGCCCCAACTGCTCACCGGCGGGGCCCCGGAACTGGAGGCCACCCTCGGCGCGGAGGCCTGGCTGCGCGACCTGGAACACCACGATGCCCGACACGACGCACAGGAGAAGGACGTTGCACCGCTTCGCCCTGATGTCACCGCCTGCGCCACAGGCGACGGCATGGTGCTGCTCGACGAGCGCACCGGCCGGTACTGGCAGCTCAACAGCACCGGCGCACTCGCCGTCACGGCGCTCCTCGACGGAGCCGCACCGGGCCAGGTGGCCGACCGCCTCGCCGCGACCCGCCCGGTGCCCCGCGAGCGCGCCCGCCGCCGACGTCACACGGGCCCCGCCGACATCCGCGCCCGATTCCGCTGGCTGCCCATCGGCAGCGCACTGGAACTGACGCTGTGACGGGCACGGCTGCGTGCGGCGGGACGTCGGGCTGGCGGAGCAGCCCCAGCTGAAGGCTGAGGAGGCTGGACGCGCGAACGCCCGCCCCAGGTACGCGGGCGGGCGTTCGGCTGTGAGTCCGCCGGGTGGTGCGGCAGGCGTCAGTCCACGATCACCTCGGCACGGGCCGCCGGGGCCGGCCCGACGAGCGCGCCGCCGAAGTTCCCCTCGACCTCAGTCTTCTCCGCCGCGTTCGGATACGGGTTCGTGCACGCGATGCCCGCGGTGGAGCCGGACATCAGGCTCGAGCACGGTCCGGGCTTGCGATCGGGCAGGCCCAGGATGTGCCCGAGTTCGTGGGCGGAGATACGAATCGTGTTGTAGCCCTGGTCCACGGCCTGCCGCCCGATGTAGACGGTTCCGTTGCCCAGGGTGGTGGGCAGGGCGCGCGGCCAGCCGTTGTCCGCGAGGACCCTTATGTTCGCGCGTTGCCCGGCGGTGGCCGGCCGCAGCTCGACGGCGTCGACACTCTCGTTCCAGATAGCCGCGCCCCGGTCGACCGCGCTCCTGAACTCCGCGGAGCCGCTGGCGTCGTAGATGAGAACACGGGCGGCGAGGGAAACACCCTCCGCGTCGGGGGGAGCGGCCACGGCCTGGCCACCGGCCAGGGAGAAGGACACCACCAAGGCAGCGGCCAGGCCGCCGGTCAGCGTACGGACGTGCATGATCGACCTCCTTGTGGGGAAAGGCAGTCGTGCTCATGACATTCTCTGGCCCATTGCCCAGTGGCGACGAAGATGAATCCGTCAATCCCGTATGTCCCGGATGGCAGCGGTGACAGCAACTGCGACCCGGCGCCCTCGAAAGGCAAAGAGAAAAGGCAAGGAGATCCCTCTCCTTGCCTCTCTCAACGTATAGCGCACCGGGGGGCTTGCGGCAAGACCCGGGTGGTGGCACAAAATCGTCGGCCGAGGCCACAACCTGCGGATATGGGGAGCACGGTGTGCGTGTGTTGTCGATGTATGGGGGACGCGGTGACGTCGAGCCAGTGGTGGGACTGGCCGTGCGTACGCGAGCGCTCGGAGCGAGGGTGCGGGGGTGCGAGACAAGGGCGTGCCTGACACGAGGCGCAACAGGGCTGGAAGCGCCGGTGATTCGATCGGCGAGTGCAGGGCAACGGGACACGACCGCCTCGGAGGTATCGCGATGATCGAGCAGTACGTATGGGACCTTCAAGAGGTTGACGAGACGCAGGTCGCGGTCGTCGGCGGCAAGGGCGCGCACCTGGGCAGGCTGTCGCGGATCGAAGGCATCCGGGTGCCGGCCGGCTTCTGCGTCACGACGGACGCCTTCCGCCAAATCATGGCGGAAGAACCGTCGGTCGACGATCGGCTCGATCAGCTGGCGCGCGTGAACCCGGACGATCGAGACGCGATCCGCACCCTCAGCGCGGAGATCCGCCGAACCATCGAAGGGATCGCCATCCCGGTCGAGCTCGCGGCGGCGATCACCCACGCACTCGCCCAACTCGGCGAGCAGGACGCCTACGCCGTCCGATCCAGCGCTACGGCGGAGGACCTGCCGACGGCCTCCTTCGCCGGCCAGCAGGACACGTACCTGAACGTCGTGGGGCCGACGGCGATCCTCCAGCACATCAGCCGGTGCTGGGCCTCGCTGTTCACCGAGCGAGCCGTGACCTACCGCCAGCGCAACGGCATCGACCACCGTACGGTCCACATGGCCGTGGTCGTGCAGCGGATGGTCTTCCCGCATGCGTCCGGCATCCTGTTCACGGCCGACCCCGTCACGGGCAACCGGAAGGTCGCCACCGTGGACGCCGGCTTCGGCCTCGGCGAGGCCCTGGTATCCGGCCTGGTGAACCCGGACGTCTTCAAGGTGCGGGACGGCGAAGTCGTCGCCAGGACGATCGCCGCCAAAGAGCGTGCCGTTCAGGCCCTGTCGGCCGGCGGTACGCAGGAGGTGGCGATCGACGCGCAGCGGCAGGAGCAACCGGCGCTGTCGGACGAGCAGGTGGTGCGGCTCGTCCGGCTCGGGCGGCGGATCGAAGCGCACTTCGGCCGCCCGCAGGACATCGAATGGTGCCTGGTCGACGATGACTTCCGGATCGTTCAGAGCCGGCCGATCACCACGCTGTTCCCCGTCCCCGAGACCGGCGACCAGGAGAATCACGTCTACGTCTCCGTCGGTCATCAGCAGATGATGACCGACCCCATGAAGCCCCTGGGGCTCTCCATGTGGCAGCTGATGGCGATGGTGCCGATGCAGGAGGCCGCCGGGAGGCTGTTCGTGGACGTCACCCGGCGCCTGGCCTCGCCCACGAGCCGCGCCGGCCTCCTGGACGTCATCGGGAAGGGCGATCCGCTGACCAGGGACGCCCTGGAGACCGTCCTCGACCGCGACGGCTTCGTCCCGTCGCTCCCGGACTCGGGTCCCGCCGGGCCGCCGGCCGGCGGCGCGTCCGCCCCGATCGAGACCGATCCGGCCGTCGTCACCGAGCTGATCGAGCGCAGCCAGGCGTCCGTCGCCGCCCTGGAGCGGGACATCCGGACGAAGAGCGGACCGGCGCTGTTCGACTTCCTGCTGGAGGCCTTCGAGGAGCACAGGCGAGTCCTCAGTGACCCGCTGAGCATGCAGGCGATCATGGCGGGGATGGAGGCCACTTGGTGGCTCAACGACAAGCTGCAGGAGTGGCTGGGCGAGAAGAACGCGGCTGACACGCTCACACTGTCCGCCCCCGACAACGTCACGTCGGAGATGGGACTGGCACTGCTCGACGTCGCGGACGTGATCCGCCCGCATCCGGAGCTGGTGGCGTTTCTGCAGGGCGTCGAGTACGCCGAGGACGCGGCCTTCCTGGACGAGCTGCCGAAGCTCGCGGGCGGGACCGAAGCGCGCGACGCCATCGAGGCCTACCTCGACCGGTACGGCATGCGCTGCGTCGGCGAGATCGACATCACGAGGCCGCGCTGGCGCGAGCGTCCCGCCACGATCGTGCCCGTGATCCTCGACAACGTCAGGAACTTCGAGCCGGGCGCCGCCGAGCGGCGTTTCGAGGAAGGCCGGCAGAAGGCGGAGAAGAAGGAACAGGAGGTGCTGTCGCGCTTGCGGGCCCTGCCGGACGGGGAGCTGAAAGCCGACGAGGCCAAGCGGATGATCGACCGGGTCAGGACCTTCATCGGGTACCGGGAGTACCCGAAGTACGGCATCGTCAGCCGCTGCTTCGTCTACAAGCGGGCCCTGCTGGCGGAGGCGGAGCGCCTCGTGCGGGCCAACGTGCTTCCTGAGCAGGAGGACGTCTTCTACCTCACGTTCCAGGAGTTCCACGAGGCCGTGCGCTCGCACCAGGTGGACGGCCGGCTCATCGAGCAGCGCAAGGAAGCGTTCCGGTCGTACCACGCGCTCACACCGCCCCGGGTTCTCACATCGGACGGTGAGGCCCTCACCGGGGCGTACCGGCGCGACGACGTGCCGGCAGGCGCCCTGATCGGCCTCCCGGTTTCCGCCGGGACCATCGAGGGGAGGGCCCGCGTCATCCTTGACATGGCGGACGCCGATCTCGAGGCGGGCGACATCCTGGTCACGGCCTTCACGGACCCCAGCTGGTCGCCGCTGTTCGTCGGCATCGCGGGCCTCGTGACGGAGGTGGGCGGCTTGATGACCCATGGCGCGGTGATCGCCCGGGAGTACGGCTTGCCGGCCGTCG
This sequence comes from Streptomyces purpurascens, assembly GCF_045040895.1. Classification (NCBI taxonomy): domain Bacteria; kingdom Bacillati; phylum Actinomycetota; class Actinomycetes; order Kitasatosporales; family Streptomycetaceae; genus Streptomyces; species Streptomyces purpurascens. Next base: position 576,983 of record NZ_CP108341.1, read on the forward strand.
TGGGCGTGGAGCAGGCCACCCATCTGATCCGGGACGGGCAGCGGATCCGCGTACACGGAACCGACGGGTACATCGAGATCCTGCCCTGACCGGCCTCACGTTGAGCAGAGAGCCGCCCTCTGGCCGGCCGAGTTGTCCGTCCCCCGGAACTGTGTCGCCGCTCGGACAACTCCCCCATGAATGGCTCGATTTGACGCCGTGAAGGATCAAGTCCGAGCAACCCTACGATCCCTTTTCTCATCTTCTCCTCAGGAACGAAAGAGGCGCCCGGGACACCTGGGACATCTGTGATGTCCCGGGCGCAGGAGCCGATCCGGAGGAGAAGCACGTTGATCCATGCTCGGCGCACAGTGGTCGCCGCTGCGGCCGTGTTCGCGGTGGTGGTGGGGTCGCCAGGACTGGCGCACGCCCAACCGGCCGCCGATCCCACCCCGTCCACCCCATCCGCCGGCCCCGCCCCCGCCCCTGTTGGCGGCCTGCCGGCCGGCTGGCAGATCACCGGAAAGAGAGCCGGTCAGCAGCTGACCTGGCGCTCGGACAGACCCGTGCCCATGGGCGACGCCGCCGTCGAGTTCTACTCCGGAGACCGGCTCCTGGGCCGGCCCGTGGCCGGCAAGGACGGGCACACGTTCCACCTCGGCCTCGAAGGGGTGACGCTCGGCGCGGCGAAGGATCTGCAGGTGCGGGCCGCGGGGCGCCGCCTCGACGAGGCCGGCGTCAAGGCCGACTCGAAGCGCCGGTCCGCCATGAAGCCCGTGAAGCCCGTGAAGCCGGTGGAGCCGTCGGCCCTGCCACCGGCCAACCCCGTGGACCCCGGAGTCCCCGGCCCGTACCGCACGGTCAGCGGCGAGTACACACTGAAGTCGGTGCAACTGCCCGACTTCCCCGCCCCGGTGGAAATGCGCGCGACCGTCACCGCACCCACCGGCGCTCAGGGCAAGCGGCCCCTGGCCCTCTTCCTGCACGGCCGCCACTCCACCTGCTTCACCGGAGGCGCGGACGGTGAGGCACTCGGCGAGTGGCCCTGCCCCACCGGCTCGAAGCCGATACCGAGCTACCGCGGCTATCTGCACGACCAGAAACTCCTGGCGTCCCAGGGGTATGTGACAGTGTCCATATCCGCCAACGGCGTCAACGGGCAGGACTACGCGGCACAGGACGCCGGAGCCCAGGCCCGCTCCTCCCTGGTACGGCAGCACCTCGCCCGCTGGGCCGACTGGTCGGGCACCGGCCGGACCAAGGCACCGGCGATCGTACGGAAGGCCGCGCGGGCCGACCTGTCGCGTGTCCTCCTGGTCGGTCACTCGCGCGGCGGCGAAGGCGTGAACCGGGCCGCGATGGACAGCCTCTCCAAGCCGCCCGCGGACAAGGACGGCTACCGGGGCCCGGTGCGCTGGAAGATCCGGGGGACCGTCCTCATCGGCCCCACCGTCTTCGGGCAGAACCCGGCTCCCGATGTGCCGTCCATGACGATCCTGCCGGGCTGCGACGGTGATGTGTCCGACCTGCAGGGTGAGATCTACGTGGACGGGACACGCGGCGTGAGCCGTGGTGCCGCCCTGCACAGCGCGGTCTACATGGTCGGCGCCAACCACAACTACTTCAACACCGAGTGGACACCGGGACAGGCCGAGGCCCCGGCCGACGACGACTTCTGGAACGACGGGGAGTCCCCGGACCCGGTGTGCACGCCGGGCACCGCGACCCGGCTGACGGCCGAGCGGCAGCAGGCCGCCGGTTCGACGTACACAGCCGCCGCGGCCCGGCTGTTCGTCGCGGGCGACGACCGGGTCAGGCCGCTGCTGGACGGCTCGAACGTCCGCGCGGCGTCCGCGGGTCCCGCGCGGATCCTGACCCACGCCGTCGGTGCCCGTCGCACCGCCGCGTTCCTGCCGGACGCCCCGGTCACGGTGGACGGCGGCCGGCTGTGCGCGCAGGTGGACCCCGATCCCGCAACCGCCTGCCTGAACCCCGAGAACCCCGGCGGGTCACCGCACTTCGCCGGGTGGGAGACGGAGCGGGAACCGGGCCGCAACGCCGTGGCGCTCGACTGGTCGACGCCTGGTTCCGCGGTACGGGTGCGGCCCGGGCGGCCGGTCTCCTTGAGCGGAGCCAAGTCGCTGGCCCTGCGGGTCATCGTGCCGCCGAACACCACCGGCACCCGCATGGACGTGTCCCTGACGGACACCGCGGGCCGGCACGCGACGCTCGCTGCCATCCGCCTCGACGGACTGCCCGGCTCCGACCGGACGGCCTCGTACTGGGGTCAGGAGGTGCGCGTACCGCTGACCGCGGCGACGGCGGCCGGGCTGGACCTGAAGCGGGTGAAGTCCCTGGTGCTGACCCCGCGCAGCGGATCGGGACAGGCGTGGCTGATGGACGCCTGGGGCTGGCGTCCCGGCATGGCGGCGGTACGGCAGGTCGCGCTGCCCCGCGTCGACATCGGCCTGTTGACGGCCGACGAGGGCGACTCCGGAGTCCGGACCTACAAGGTGCCGGTGCGGCTCTCCGGGCAGCGCAGCGGTCAGTTCAGGCTCTTCGTCGCGGACCCCGAGACCGGCGAGGTCACGTCCCGGTTGGTGACGGTGCGGCCCGGCAGCGGCAGCGTCGACGTGCCCGTCGAGGTACGCGGCAACACCCGCTTCAGCTACGGCACGGCGCACCATGTGTTCGCGAAGGCCGTCCGGGGCACCGTGGTCGGCAACCACCTCGGTGGCCTGTCCGTGAAGGACGACGACCCGATGCCCACGTTCAGCGCGACACCGCTCGCGGGCCGGGTCACCGAGGGCCAGAGCCTGAAGTGGCGGATCGACCAGTCCGCGGTCGCCGACACGGAGATCTGGCTCGAGGCCGCGTTCGCACCGGTCGACGGCGGCGCCGAACTGTCCAGCACCGATGTCGACCCGCGATGGTTCGAAGCGAACACCGGCGAGTCACCGAGCCCTGCCCGGCCGCTGTCCGAGGTGGAAGGGTTCTACCTGGGCCTCGCCATACCCGCGGGGGAACTGAGCACCGAGGTGACCGTACCCACCGCCGTGGACGGGGCGAGCGAGCCGGAGGAGTCACTGCGGATCCGGATGTCCATCTGGACGGAGGACCGCGGCCAGGTGGAGGGCCCGGTGCTCGACGGCACGGTGGTGGACGCGCCGTAGGGCAAACGCCTCACGCTCTCTGACCGAGCGGAGCGGGACGCGGGGGCCAGAGTTCACGACCCTCGCGTCCCTCGTCTCGTCTCACCTCAGGGCTTGCCCGGCTTCACCTTCTTCTCGATGCCGTTCACCCGCAGGGTGACCTTCCTCCGGTTCCGCGCCCGGTCGGCCGTGATGCTGTACGACGTGACCTTCCCGTCCCGCCACTCGCAGCTGACCTCGTAGCCGCCACGGGCTCGGAGTCCGCTGAAGGAGCCCTTGGCCTTCCAGCCGTCCGGCAGGGCGGGCAGCAGGTGGATGACGCCGTCGTGGCTCTGCAGGAGCATCTCCGCGACGGCGCCCGAGATACCGAAGTTGCCGTCCATCTGGAAGGGCGGGTGGTTGCAGAACAGGTTGGGCAGCGTGTTGTAGGTCAACAGTCCGCGCAGCATGATCTGGGCACGGTGCCCATCGCCCAGTCGGGCGAAGAGAGCCGCCCGCCAGGGCCAGGTCCACGAGCGGCGGCTGTCGCCCGACACCGTAGCGGCCGTGAACGGCACGCCTTCCTTCTCGCCGCATCGCGCCTTGAGGGAGACCAGGGCGGCGGCCGCGAACTCGGGCGTTCTCGGGGTGATTTGGCGGCCCGGGTAGACCGCGAAGAGGTGCGAGGTGTGGCGGTGGATGTCGGTGGGGCTGTCGATGTCCTCCTGCCACTCCTGCAACTGGCCCCACTTGCCTATCTTGTTCGGCGCCAGGCGAGCCTGCAGGTCCGCGACCTTGGCCCGGTAGGCGGGGTCCGCCTTGAGCACCGCCTCGCAGTCGAGGTAGTTCTGGAACAGGTCCCAGATGATCTGCTGGTCGTACATCACGCCGTCCTCGCGCGGCCCGTGCTCGGGGGACCAGCCGTTCGGTGCGACGAGGAGTCCGTCCTCGCGCTCCTTGAGATGGCCCTCCCAGAACTCGCAGATCTCCTTGATCATCGGGTGGGCGAGGGTGCGGAGATAGCCCAGGTCCTGGGTGAACGCCCAGTGCTCGTACAGGTGTTGCGCGTACCAGGCGCTCGCGACGGTGTTCCACTCCCAGGCGTTGCCGCCGAAGATGCTCTGGCTGGTGCGGGCGGTCCAGCCGCGCGTGTCCTTGCCGAAGGCGTTGCGGGTCGCCACGCGGCTGGGCACGGCCACCTGCTCGATGAAACGGACGAGTGCCTCATGGCACTCCGGCAGGTTCGTCGTCTCGGCACCCCAGTAGTTCATCTGGACATTGATGTTGGTGTGGTAGTCGGAGGCCCACGCCGGCTGGTTGCTGTCGTTCCAGAGGCCCTGGAGGTTGGCGGGCAGGCCGTTCGGGCGCGAGGAACTGATCAGCAGGTAGCGGCCGTGGTCGAACATCGCCTGCTCGAGTGTCGGGTCCGCCCCGCCCGCCGCGTAGCGCGCCAGCCGGGCATCGGTCGGCAGAGCGACGACGGCGGCGTCGGAGGTGCCCCAGTCGACCGAGACGCGGTTCATCAGGGCGCGTGTCTCGGCGATGTGCTTCTCGCGCAGCTTGCCGTAGGACCGGGAGGCCGCCTTGCCGAGCGTCCGGGCGATGACCGGTTCCGGATCGGGTCCGCGCCACCCGGCGGCGGCGTCGAGCTTGTAGTCGGTGCGGGCGTCCAGGAGCAGGGTCAGGGTGGTGCAGCCGCTGAAGCGGAGCACCGATCCGTCGGCGCGGAGGTCGCCGTCGGTGTGTACGGCCTGGACGGTGCACGCGTGCTTGAGGCCGTTGCCCATGACCCCGCTGAAGGCGATCCGGCGGGCGCCGGCGTCGACGGTCGTCGGCGTGTCGTCCTGTCCGGACGTCAGCGCTATCGCTCCGGAGAGTCCATGGGCGCGATCCGACGTGTAGCGGAAGACCATGACGTCCGCGGACCGGCTCGCGAAGGCCTCCCGCACGACGCGCCGTCCCGGCGCCCCGAAGCGGGTGACGTGCAGTCCCTTGACGAAGTCGAGGGTGCGCCGGTAGTCGACGACGGTCCGCTGCGTGCGTGTGTCGAAGCCTCTGCCCTCCAGCGCGATCTCCGCGATCTGGAAGCCGGTGGACGACGCGCCGGGGGTCAGGGTGAGCCGGTAGACGCGGTAGGCCGTGCTGTTGGTGATCCGGAAGGTCCGGGTCTCGCCGCGGCCCTCGAAGGGCGCTCCGGGGTTCTGCGTGTCGAGGGTCGTCCAGGCGGTCCCGTCCTGCGACGCCTCCAGCCGCCAGCGCCGGGGGTCGTCCTTCGGACGGTCCGGGGCCGCCGTCAGCGCGTACGAGGTGACGACGGCCGCGCGGGGCAGCTCGGCCTGCCAAACGACCGCCGGCGCGGGGGCGTCGACCCGCCAGACCGTGGCCGGATCGCCGTCCACTGAACTCGAGATGTCCGTGGCCCGGGGCCTGGTCCCCGCGCCGGAGCTCTTGGAGTGCCCGCTCGGCGACGACAGGTACAGCGCACCGCCCGCGCCGAGGTCGACGCCGGACAGACCGATCTCGCTCACCTGAAAGTGGCTGACACCTGCCTTGGGGACGAAGTCGAACCGGTAGAAGCGGTAGGCCGCGGGGTCGGCGCAGGTGAATTCCTTCGTCTGGAAGCGGCTTTCGAAGGGCGCTTCCAGCGTCCGTCCGTCGAGCGTGGTCCAGGTGGCGCCGTCGGCGGAACCGGAGAACGTCCACTCCTGCGGGTCGCGCTGCGGCACGTCGTTGGCACTCGTCAGACGGTAGGACGCGACCGCGACAGCGTCGGGAAGCTCGACCTGCCACCGCACCTTCGAACCGGGCCCCTCGATGCACCACTTGGTGCTCGAGTCGCCGTCGTACGTCTTGTCGACATCCTCCGAGGAAGAGCTGCTGTACGGTCCCCCCGGAGCCGTGACCTTCGGACTCGCACGAGGAGCGAAGGTGACGACGACGTCGCCGAAGTTCCGGTACGAGCCGAAGCCGGTCATGCCGGTGTCGAAATCGCTGTCCGGCTTGCCCGCGAGGGCGTTGTCGTAGTTGTTGACACCGCCCCACAGGCTCTGTTCGTTGAACTGGATGCGCTCCTCGTAGGGATCGGCGAAGAGCATGGCACCGAGTCGGCCGTTGCCGATCGGCAGGGCCTGCGACTGCCAGTCCAGGGCGGGTACGGAGTAGGTCAGCGCCTCGCGAGACAGGATCGGCCACGGCACGGACGCCGTTGCGTCGGCCCCTGCTGCAACCGCCTGCCCCATGGGACCTCCGCCGGTCAGCTGAGCGAGCAGAGGTGCGAAGGCGAGGCCACCGCCGGCCTTGAGAACGCTGCGTCGCTGCGGTTGGGATGCATTGATCACGGTGAGATCTCCCGGCGCATTCATCGGCTCTTTCACGGAGGAAGTGACAGCCACATCGACACCCGTCGTGGGCGCGAACATCGTCGCCGGGGAATAGATCGGATGTCTATAGATGTGCACCACTGACCCACCTGGCGCCACACGTCACGTGCGGCTCATGACGCCTTACCGGCGGAGGAGGTGACCCCGGACCCTCCGGTCAGGAAAGGCTGTCGGGAGCCCGGCACCATTGACAGCGGGGAGGAGAAGATCACACACTCCTCCCATGACCACCTCCTGGTTCGACTCGACACCGGCGCACCTCTGTCGCCCCGATCGAACCGGTTGTGAACGCTCCGGTCGATGACCGGCTGCCGCTGAGCCCTCTGCTCGCCGCACACCCCGAGCGCGTCGGCGCCCTTCGCCGCGGACGGCACGGAGCGTCTTTCGACCCCGATCCACCGGACGCGCACCGCCGCCTGCCGACAGCCGTCCCGGCCCGGCCCGGCCCCTGCGCTCACGGGCAGTCGCCTTGTTCGTATCCACGCATCCCCTGATCAGGTCCGTGTCCACCCCTTTCCTGATCGGGACCGGCCCGAAGGAGACATCTCCATGACCGCCACGGCCGCCGGACCGGCAGCCATTCTTCGCGAAGCACGCATCCCGGGTGACGGGATCTACGAGGGCACGCGCATCCTGCGCCGACTGCCCGACGGGTGGGAGGAGCGGCCCTACGAACTGTTCGACGTCGCCCCCCAGGCCAGCACGATCGGCGCCGAGATCAGCGGCGTCGACCTCTCGCGCCCGCTCACGCCTCACTTGCGCGATGAACTGAACCGCGCCCTGCTGGAGTGGAAGGTCCTCTTCTTCCGCTCCCAGCACCTCACCAGCGACCAGCAGCGGTCCTTCGCCCGCAACTGGGGCGAGCTGGAGACCAATCCGCTGCTGGCCGCCGGTGCGAGCGAGGACGTGGTCCGGTTCGACAAGAGCGGCGGCACCACCCCGACCTTCGAGAACGTCTGGCACACCGACGTCACCTTCCGTGAGCGCCCCGCACTCGGTGCCGTGCTGCAACTGCGCGAGGTGCCGCCGTTCGGCGGCGACACGATGTGGGCGGACATGGCCGCCGCCTACGACAACCTCCCCCAGGAGGTGAAGGACCGCGTCGACGACGCCCGTGCCGTGCACGACTTCATCCCCGGCTTCGCCCGCTTCTACGCCCCCGATCGGCTCGCCCCCTTCCAGGACCTGTTCCCGCCCGTGGAGCACCCCGTCGTGCGCACGCATCCCGACACCGGGCGGCGCATGCTGTTCGTCAACACCTCGTTCACCACCCGCATCACCGGCATGGACCGCGACGAGAGCGACCGGCTGCTGCGGCTGCTGTTCCAGCAGGCGCACGTCCCGGAGTACCAGGTGCGTTTCCGCTGGCAGCCCGGTGACATCGCGTTCTGGGACAACCGCGCCACCCAGCACTACGCGGTCAACGACTACGGCTCCCGGCGCCGCGTCGCGGAACGGGTCGCCATCGCCGGCGACCGTCCCCGCTGATCCGACCGCCGGGCGGAGCAACCCCGAAAGGTTCCCGGCTCGTGACCACCCCGGCGCCATGGCCGCCATACCGCTCGAATTCCTCGATGGCGGGAGAACCCCGCCAGCCGGGTTTCGGCCTCGGTGCCGGCCGGGCCGGTCAGCGCCGGACGGCCGGGGTCCACCCCCATCCGGGCGAAGAAGTGCCCGCCGAAGAGGGCTTCTTCGGCCTCGTCAGGCACGCCTCCAGGAAGATCCACACATTGGTCGCGAAAGCGATGTTTGTGGCGGCCGATGAAGGTCACCTGGCCTGAACGGGACCGACAGGCTCCGGGCGCGGGCAGCGTGCCCGGTACGCCGCTGCTCCGTACGACGAAAGGCAGACTGATGACGGAGACCCCACCTGTCACCACGACCGATTCCGGCGCCCCGGTCGAGAGCGACGAGCATTCGCTCACCGTGGGACCTGCCGGTCCGATCCTGCTGCAGGACGCCTATCTGATCGAGCAGATGGCGCAGTTCAACCGGGAGCGGATCCCCGAGCGCCAGCCGCACGCCAAGGGAAGCGGCGCGTTCGGCCACTTCGAGGTGACCCACGACGTGAGCGCCTACACGAAGGCAGCCGTCTTCCAGCCGGGGACACGCACCGACCTGGTCACCCGCTTCTCGACCGTGGCGGGCGAGCGCGGCAGCCCGGACACCTGGCGCGACCCGCGCGGCTTCGCGGTGAAGTTCTACACCAGCGAAGGCAACTACGACATGGTCGGCAACAACACGCCGGTGTTCTTCGTGAAGGACCCGATGAAGTTCCAGCACTTCATCCGGTCCCAGAAGCGCCGCGCCGACAACAACCTGCGCGACCACGACATGCAGTGGGACTTCTGGACGCTCTCCCCCGAGTCCGCCCACCAGGTCACCTGGCTGATGGGCGACCGCGGCATCCCGCGGACCTGGCGCCACATGAACGGCTACACCTCCCACACCTACATGTGGATCAACGCCGCAGGCGAACGCTTCTGGGTGAAGTACCACTTCAAGACCGACCAGGGCATCGAGTACTTCACCCAGCACGAGGCCGACCAGATGGCGGCCGCCGACACGGACTACCACACGCGTGATCTGTTCGAGCACATCCGCGACGGCGACTTCCCCAGCTGGACCCTGTACGTGCAGGTGATGCCGTACGAGGAGGCCGCGAGCTACCGCTTCAACCCCTTCGACCTCACCAAGGTGTGGCCGCACGGCGACTACCCGCTGATCCCGGTCGGCCGTATGACACTCGACCGCAACCCGACCGACAACCACGCGGAGATCGAGCAGGCGGCCTTCCAGCCCAACAACCTCGTCCCCGGCATCGGCCCCAGCCCCGACCGCATGCTGCTGGCCCGGCTGTTCTCCTACGCGGACGCGCACCGCCACCGGATCGGCGGCAACTACCAGCAGCTTCCGGTGAACGCCCCCATCGCGGACGTCCACACCTACTCCAAAGACGGGGCGATGGCGTACCGGAAGACCACCGACCCGGTGTACGCCCCCAACTCCAAGGGCGGCCCCGCGGCCGACACCGCACGCCACTCCCCGCCCAGTTGGGAAGCCGACGGAGCCATCACCCGTGCGGCCTACGTCAGCCATCCCGAGGACGACGACTGGGGCCAGCCCCGCACCCTGGTGCGCGAGGTCCTGGACGACGCCGCGCGCGACCGTCTGGTCGACAACGTCGTAGGCCATCTCCTCAACGGTGTCTCGGAACCCGTCCTCGAGCGGGCCTTCGAGTACTGGTCGAACATCGACAAAACCATCGGCGACCGCATCGCCCAAGACGTGCGCGCCAAGGCGGGCGAGAAGGACCCGAAGGCCGCCGAGCAGGGCAATCCCGCACGGCGCGACATGCAGGACAAGGCCTGACGCACCGGGTCCCCATGGTGGGCTTCCGACTCCCGGCACCGCCGGCACGGAAGCCCACCGACCCGTGCGCGGTCGGGGCGGCCGCGGCGGAGAAGCCGGCCGAGCGGTCGGCCTCGAACTTCGGTCGGCCACGGCGGCGAGGTGGACGACTTCCACCCGGCCACGGTCCTGGCGGGAAGCCAGCCCGCCTCGCCCCTCCCGACCCAAGGTCCGGACCGCGCACGGGCCAAGGCGCTGCCGCGCAACGCTGAGGTGGGGTGGAACCACCACGCCACGGGTGTGCGCCCTCCGACTGACTCGGGCCGGCACACGGGCCACTTGTTCAGCCGGCACCGCCATCGGGGCGGAGGAGCAGGTCCAACAACCCGGGGAAGCGCGCGTCGAACTCCTGGCGGCGCAGTCGGTTGACCCGCTTGGGTCCCTCGTCACGCTGTTCGCCCAGTCCGGCACCGCGCAAGACCGAGAAGTGGTGACTGAGTGCGGCTTTGCCGACGGGCACGTCGAAGCTGGACAGAGAGCGACAACGTCGCCGTACCAGTCGAGTGACCCGCCGGCGCCGAGCTTCCGTGCCGTCGGCGCCGACGCCGGTGGCCTCCTGCTTCACCTGCGTGAGGGCATCCGCGGGAGTGTTCAAGTCGTCCGTGCCCAACGACACGATGACGGCCTCGACGTTGCGAGCGCCTTCACCGTGCACGCGTTCATGCCCGGCGCCCGGCTCCTCGAGGGCGGGTCGCGATCGCTGTCACAGTGTGATGGGGCCGAGGTCGGCGGCGGTTTGGGCCAGTGCGCGGATGGTGGGGCTGTCAGCGGTGGTGCGCCAGGTGAGCGCCCATTCGAGGGTGGGGGCGTCCTGGAGGGGCAGGAAGACGATGCCGGGGGGCTTGTTGTAGCGCGCGGCGGTTTCGCCCAGCGGGTGGACGCAGCGGCCGGCAGCGACCAGGGAGAGGACCTCGTGGAAGGTCCGCGCGGCGGGCCCGCGGGGGATACGGCGGCCGAGCGGGGTGCGGGTGGGGACCATGGAGGCGACCCAGTACTCGGGGGCTTCGGGGCCGAGGTCGACGACGTGGTTGTCGGCGAGGTCTTCGAGGGACGCGGTGCCGCGTTGGGCGAGCGGATGGTCTGCGGCCACGGCCAGCACGCGGCCTCCGGTGAGCACGGTGGGGCCGACGGTGAGGTCCGGTTCGGCGACGGGCAGCCACAGCACGTGCGCGTCGTGCTCTCCGGTGCGCAGGGCGGTGAACGCGTCGTTGCCGTTGATTTCGCCGAACTCGATGTCGCTGCCGGGGTAACGGGTGCGGAACGCGTCGACGAGGGGGCGCAGTTCGTGGCCGGCGTGGCCGAAGACACCCAGCCGCAGGGTCCGGCCCGCGCCCGGGCCGGCTGCTTGGGCGCGGGCGAGTCCCGCGTGGAGGAGGTCGAGGGCCTGCTGGAGGTCTTCACGCAGGCGCCGGCCGACAGGGGTCAGGGCCACACGTCGGCTGGTGCGATCGAACAGGGCCACGCCGAGGCTGCGTTCTTGTCTGCGGATGGCCTGGCTGACGCGGGCCTGGGACACGTGAAGCCGTTCGGCGGTGCGGCCGAAGTGCAGCTCTTCGGCCAGTGTCAGGAAGATCTCGATGTCGCGCAGCTCCATACATAACTCCCACGTTATGAATAGCTCCACGGACTCTACCTTGTTCCGCCGCTGACCTGCATCGATGCTGGACACATCACCCACAGGACAGGGCGTGGACGCCTGACTGACGCATCGGCGAGGCAGGGAAATCCGATGAGCGCTGTGCAGGCCGTGGTCGAGCAGAGGAGCAACTGTCATGATCCTGATAACCGGAGCCAACGGCGTCGTCGGGCGTCAGGTGATGAATCTGCTGCTGCGGGAGAGCACGGCCATCACCGCGGTCACACGCGGTCCCGGCTCGGCCGCGCTCCCGGACGGCGTCCACGCCGTCAGCGGCGACCTGTTTCGCCCCCAGTGGATCGAGGCCGCGCTGGAAGGAGTGGAAGCCCTGCAGATCAGCCCGCGCGCCACCGGCCCGGGACTGGGCGAACTCCTGCGGCTCGCCGTCGGGCAGGGCGTGCGGCGTGTGGTGCTGCTGTCGGCCACCACCGTGGAGTATCCCGCGGGCGAAGCCCGCTTCGCCGCGCAGTTCCGGCACGCCGAGGACCTCGTCACCAGTTCCGGCCTGGACTGGACGGTCCTGCGCCTGGCCGACTTCGCGGCCAACGCACTGGCCTGGGCTCCGCAGATCAGGTCCGGTGACGTGGTGCGCGGCGCGTACGGCCGAGCCGCCACCTCGCCCATCCACGAAACCGACATCGCGGCGGTCGCCGCACGCGCCCTCCGCGGGGGCGTTGCCCCGGGGTCGGTCCACACGCTCACCGGGCCACAGTCACTGGACCAGGTCGAGAAGGTGCACCTCATCGGCGCCGCCCTCGGCCGGGCGCTGTCCTTCCAGGAGCTCCCGCCGGAACACGTACGCCACGGCATGCTCGCGCAAGGGCTGCCCGAGGAGGTCCCCGACCGCCTGCTCGGCTCCCTGGCCGACTACGCCCACCACCCAGGACCGACGACCAGCACCATGGAAGACCTGCTGGGCCGGCCCGCACGCACCTTCGCCGACTGGGCACGCGACAACGCACCCGCCTTCGGCGGCTGAACACGGTCTGTCTCGCGCTTGCCATCTTCATCGCGTGGGGTCGCTGCGGCCCCTGGTCCTTCAGCAGCTGACAGAGGCCGTCGGTCCCTCGCATCGGCGTCGTCGGCCCGCGCCGAGGTGACGTCAACTCCTGCCCTACTACGACGACACCACCCACGAAGCCCCGCCCATGAGACAGCGTGGACCGTGGCCGCCTGCCGCGTCGACGGAGTGGAGCCAGGATCATCCTGGCTCCACTCGGTGGTGCGGGCGTGTCACTGGAACTGTGCGAAGAACCTCCAGATCTCTGCTTTGGTCCAGGTGGTGACGCCGCTTTCGCCGGGGGAGCCGTCGACCGGACCGGGTAGGTGGCCTCCGTCGAACGCGGCCCATTGGACCGGGTATCCGGCACGGCAGCCCGAGTAGGTGGTGGTGATGTGCGTTCGGCTGCCCGGGGCGGGCTCGCGCGGGCTTTGGGCAGTGCAGCCGTTGTTGGCGACGAACTTGTCGCGCAGGGACCGTCCTTGCCCGATGCTGAGGACGTTGTCGCTGATGCCGTGGATTCCGAAGTAGGCGATGGGCTGGGTGCCGCCGCCGCACCCGCTGATCTGAGCGCCGGATATGACCGCGACGGCCCTGAAGACGTTCGCCCTGCTGCATGCGAGTGCGTAGCTCATACCGCCGCCCCAGCTGAATCCCGTGGCGAAGCGCTGTGCCGGGTTGACACAGAGGCCGCCCTCGATTCGCCGGATCATGTCGTCGACGAAGGTGATGTCCTCATCGCCCGAATTGGCCCAGCCGTTGCCGAGGCCCTGGGGGGCGACGAGGATCGCGCTGTTGTTCGACTGCTCCTGTTGGCCGTAGTAGGACCAGGCGTTCCCGCTGGTGCCGCCCGAGGCGACCTCGCCGGCGGTTCCGCCCCGCCAGTGGAACGCGAAGATCAGCCGGTAGGGACGGCTGTTGTCGTAGTTGGCGGGAACCCTGAGGATGAAGCTGCGGCTCTTGCCGCCGCTCTGAATCGTGTGCGTACCGCTCGTCAGAGTCGGGGCGCTGCCGCATCCGCCGCCACCTCCGCCACCGGACGACAGCTTGATCATCTGCCATTGCTGGTTGGCGCCGGCCCAGTCGGAGTACTGGACGACGTTGCCGCCGTCGGCGGTGGAGGCGCCCTGCACCTCCACCGCCTTGCTGCTGGTGCGGTTGATCAGCCGGACGTGGCCCGCGTCGGAGTCGGCCAGGCGGAACTGCTGGTTGGCCCCGTTGTGGTCGGCCCACTGCTGGATCGCGGCACCGTCCGCGGTCGAGGCGCCGGCCACGTCGAGAACCTTGCCCGAATGCCGGGCCTTGAGGCGGTAGAAGCCGCCGCCGGAGTCCACGAACTGCCACTGCTGGTTGGATCCGTCGTTGCGCGTCCACTGGCTGACCCGCGCGCCGTCGGCGGTGGACGCGCCGGATAAGTCCAGCGCCTTGCCGCTGTTGCGATTGACCAGGACATACCAGGCGTTGGTGTCCACCGTCGCGGCCTCGGCGGGCGCCGGATTCACCGCGGCGAGCATGCCGATCGCGAGGGTCGCCGCCACCACGGCGGCGACCCGGGACCACCAGCGATGCCTTCGTGGAGGGGCGGGGGAAGCCGCACCGTAGGTCTTCATCGACTCACCCTTTCGTTTGTGGCAGGTGCCATCAGGTGCGGGTCCAGCGTTGGTTGCCGCCGTTCGAGCAGGAGTAGAGCTGGATCAGGGTGCCGTTGGCGGTGCCGCCCGCGACGGCGTCGAGGCAGAGGCCGGACTGGACGCCGACGATGGATCCGTCGGAGTTGAGGCGCCATTTCTGGTTGTCGCCGCCCCAGCAGCTGTAGATCTGGACTTTGGTGCCGTTGCCGGTGCCGGCGGCGTCCAGGCACTTGTTGCCGTAGACCCTGAGCTCGCCGGCGGCGGTGTACGTCCACTGCTGGTTGGTGCCGTTGTGGCAGTCCCACAGGTTGAGCTGGGTGCCGTCGGTGGTGCCGGTGCCGGGCACGTCCAGGCAGCGGCCCGAACCGACGCCCTTGATCGGGCCGGAGTCCGAAGGGGGCGTAGTGGAGCCGCCGTTGAGTGCGTTGAGGACGGCGGTGTAGGCGGGCTTCTTGCTGCCGTCGCCGTTGAACAGCAGCGGCGTGTGCTCCGGTCGCCAGGAGTCGCTGTCGCGCACACCCCAGACGGTGATGCCGAGGCAGCGCGGGACGGCCAGGCAGTCGTTGGTCACGTTGGCGTAGGTCGTGGCCGGGGCGCCCTGGATGTCGAGTTCGGTGATGGCCACGTCGACGCCGAGGGCGGCGAAGTTCTGCAGAGTGGTGCGGAAGTTGCTGTTGTAGGGGCTGCCGCTGTTGAAGTGCGACTGGAAGCCGACACAGTCGATCGGCACGCCGCGCTGTTTAAAGTCCCGGACCATGGCGTACATGGCCTGGGTTTTGGCCCAGGTCCAGTTCTCGACGTTGTAGTCGTTGTAGCAGAGCTTGGCGGCCGGGTCGGCGGCGCGCGCGGTGCGGAAGGCGACCTCGATCCAGTCGTTGCCGGTGCGTTGCAGGTTGGAGTCGCGCCGGGCTCCCGAACTGCCGTCGGCGAAGGCCTCGTTCACGACGTCCCACTGGGCGATCTTGCCCTTGTAGTGGGCCATCACGCCGTTGATGTGGTTGATCATCGCCTGGCGCAGCGTGCTGCCGCTGAGGCTCTGCATCCAGCCGGGCTGCTGGGAGTGCCAGGCCAGGGTGTGGCCGCGCACCTGCTTGCCGTTCTGCACCGCCCAGTTGTAGACGCGGTCACCGGCGGTGAAGTTGAACTGGCCCCGCTGCGGTTCGGTGGCGTCGATCTTCATCTCGTTCTCGGCCGTCACCGAGTTGAACTCACGGCCCGCGATCGTCGTGTACGCCGAGTCGCCCAGCCTGCCCGAGGCGATGGCGGTGCCGAAGTAGCGGCCGCTCTGCGCCGCCGCGGCGCCGAGCGTGCTCTCGGCGGCGTGTGCGGTCGGCGGCGCGACCAGTGTGGCGACCGCAGCGACGACGCCGACGACCAGCGCCAACATCAGGCCGCGGATCTTCCGGCGGATAACGGGTCTGGGAAGGGCATACGAGCCCATGACTGTGCCTCCAAGGTAGAGATCACGGAAGGACTGAAGCGCAGGGGACTGCGTCGTCCGCTCCCACGCGGCAGACGGACGGGGCGGCCCGGAACCCGGGCAGCACGGAAACACCGGACACCGTGGCCATGGGCCGGGGACCGCCACGCGGCGTCGCGGACCTCTCCAACTGCGCGAGGAGCCAGGACGCGCTGGTGCGAACCTCACCGGAACGAGACGGGGTGGCGCAGGTGCTTTGGTGCGCGGATCTGTCGTGCGGCTGTGCGTGGATCTGCCGTGCAGACAGCTTGCTCAGGGCCGACGTGGTTCAGCATCCGGAACTATGGCCGGGTTCTCAGACAGGGATGATTGAGGCATTGACGATGGATCGTCAATACTCTCCGCAGAAGAAGTTTCCGATCCTCGCCCGAAACTTTCCGGAACCCGGCGAGCCGGACGGCGAACCCCCGGCGCCGTCGTCGGCAGATGTCATAGGGCCGGGGCCGGGACGGGGCCGGAACGAGTGTGCGGACGCCGCTTCCTCGACTTCTCTCCTCCGCGCGGATGCCTTGGACTGGCGATCCGCATCGCACACTCCGGCGTGTCTCCGGTCGGCGTGACAGCTCGTCAAGCCCAAAGGGGAAGCGCTGTTTGTGGACAGATCGGCGACAGGCCTTGACCAGAGGGCAGCGCATTCCTAGCTTGTGGCGTCGAAGCATCCGGGAATTCTTCGAAACATTCGAGATTGTCTCTCCCCCGGCATGTCCGCTCCGCGGTTCATCGGGGTCACCTCACCCCCCCACTCCCCAAGGAGGCCCTCTGATGTGGTTTCGCCAACCGCCCCCGGTCCGCCCAAGACGCTTACTCGCCGTCCTTGCGCCCTTGCTGCTCCTGGCCACCTTCCTCGGCGCCCAGCCCGCCGGCGCGGCGACCGTAGACCCCAACACCTCGTATGTGCTGGTCAACCGCAACAGCGGCAAGGCCCTGGACGTCTACAACATGGCGACCGCCGACGGCGCCCGCATCACCCAGTGGACCAGGAACGATCAGAGCCAGCAGCAGTGGCAGTTCGTCGATGCCGGGGGCGGCTACTACCGCATCAAGTCCCGCCACTCGGGCAAGGTGCTGGACGTCCACAACTGGTCCACCGCGAACGGCGGCTCGATCGTCCAATGGGCCGACCTGAACGCCACCAACCAGCAGTGGCGGCTGGCCGACAGCTCGGACGGCTACGTGAGGCTCATCTCGCGCCACAGCAACAAGGCCCTCGAAGTACAAGGCGCCGCCACCGCCGACAACGCGAACATCGTCCAGTACGACGACTGGGGCGGCACCAACCAGCAGTGGCAGCTCGTCAAGGTCGGCGGCCAGAATCCCGGCCCGTGCGATCTTCCGTCGACCTACCGCTGGACATCAACGGGCGCGCTGGCGCAGCCCAAGCCGGGGTGGGTCTCGCTCAAGGACTTCACCGTCGTCCCCTACAACGGCAGGCAACTCGTCTACGCGACGACGCATGACACGGGGACGAGTTGGGGTTCGATGAACTTCGGCCTGTTCACCAATTGGTCGGAGATGGCCTCGGCCGGCCAGAACACGATGTCGTCTTCCACCGTCGCGCCCACGCTCTTCTACTTCGCGCCGAAGAACATCTGGGTGCTCGCCTACCAGTGGGGCGGGACCGCCTTCTCCTACCGGACGTCGAGCGACCCCACCAACCCGAATGGCTGGTCGTCCCCGCAGGTGCTCTTCTCCGGAAGCATCTCCGGCTCCGGAACGGGACCCATCGACCAGACGCTCATCGCGGACGGGACGAACATGTACCTGTTCTTCGCCGGTGACAACGGCAAGATCTACCGGGCCAGCATGCCGATCGGGAACTTCCCGGGCAGCTTCGGCTCGTCGTACACGACGATCATGAGCGATACGACGAACAACCTGTTCGAAGCCCCGCAGGTCTACAAGCTGCAGGGCCAGAACCGCTACCTCATGATCGTCGAGGCGATCGGCTCGCAGGGCCGCTACTTCCGCTCGTTCACGGCCACCAGTCTGAACGGCTCATGGACACCCCAGGCCGCGACCGAGAGCAATCCCTTCGCAGGCAAGGCCAACAGTGGCGCCACCTGGACCAACGACATCAGCCATGGCGAACTGATCCGCACCAGCGCCGATCAGACGATGACCGTCGATCCCTGCAATCTGCAGTTGCTCTACCAGGGGCGCAGCCCCAACTCCGGCGGCGACTACGGCCTCCTGCCCTACCGTCCGGGTCTGCTGACACTGCAGCGCTGACGGCTTGGCGGGCTCGGTGGAAGGCCGAGCCCGCCCGGGTCGCGCGACCACGTCAGCCTCGGCCGCACCGCTGGGAGAACCCTTCGCCTCAAGGGGCCGCGCCCAGGTACGCCGGTCCGGCCGGCCCGAGGGCGACCGGATACAGTGCGCGAGACGGCAGCCCGGTCAGTGAGGGGAAGCGTGACCGACACCAGCAACACCCGACCCGCCGACAGCGAACCGCAGGCTCCGCGGCAGAGCCGGCTGCACCGCCTGATGCGCTACCTCCCCCTGATCGCCCCCGTCCTGCTGTGGACCGTGCCCTGCTGGGTGCTCCTGCACACCGGCCAGCACTGGCCGCTGCCTGTCACGCTGGTCGGCACCGCCGTGTTCGCCCTCGGCCTCGTCGGTATGCCGCTCGCGATGGTGCGCGGCCACGGCCGGCGCCAGCAGGACAGGGCGGCGATCGTCGGTGACACCCTGCTGGGCACCAGCTGGGTTCTGTTCACCTGGTCCGTTCTCCTGGGCGTCCTCTTGCGGCTCGCCCTGACCGTGGCCGGCGTCGGCGAGGGTCAGGACCGGGCCCGCATCGTCACCTGGGCCGTCCTCGGCGTAGCCGCCGTACTGCTCGCCTGGGGGTACGCGGAGGCCCGCCGCGTGCCACGCGTGCGCCGACTCGACGTGCGACTCCCGCGACTGGGCGCCGGCTTGGACGGCACCCGGGTCGTCCTCATCACCGACACCCACTACGGCCCGCTCGATCGCACTCGCTGGTCGGCGAGGGTCTGCGAGACGGTGAACACTCTGGAAGCCGACCTGGTCTGCCACACCGGCGACATCGCGGACGGCACGGCCGAACGCCGCCGCGCCCAGGCCGTCCCACTCGGTACCGTGCAGGCCACCCGGGCCCGGGTATACGTCACCGGCAACCACGAGTACTACAGCGAGGCCCAGGGCTGGGTCGACCTGATGGACGAGCTGGGCTGGGAGCCGCTGCGCAACCGCCATCTGCTCCTCGAACGCGGAGGCGACACCCTCGTGGTCGCCGGCGTGGACGACGTCACCGCCGAGTCCTCCGGCCTGGCAGGCCACCGCGCCCACCTCGCCGGAGCCTTGGACGGCGCCGACCCCGACCTGCCCGTCCTGCTCCTGGCACACCAGCCCAAGTTCATCGACCGGGCGGCAGCCGCCGGCATCGACCTCCAACTCTCCGGCCACACCCACGGCGGCCAGATCTGGCCCTTCCACCACCTGGTCCGCATCGACCAGCCCGCCCTCGCCGGCCTCAGCCACCACGGCACCCGCACTCTCCTCTACACCAGCCGCGGCACCGGCTTCTGGGGCCCGCCGTTCCGCGTCTTCGCCCCCAGCGAGATCACCCTGCTCGTGCTCCGCTCCCCGGACACGCCCACCTCGCCGTAGCACTGGGCGGGCCAGCACATCCGCTCGGAGCGGCCCACGAGCCGAGGGATGCGGCGTCGACAGATGACCAGGCCCGTCTCGCCGCGGACAAGATCCGGACCATTCCCGGACCGACGGCTCCAACGAGCCATACCTGGCGCCTCCTCCCGGACTGCTCCAGACAGACGGCTACCCAGGCGAAGTCGGCGCTGTCAAAGCCGCCGGTCTGGGCGGAATCGTAAGAACGTTTCTCAGTGTGGCCGCCGCGCTGGATGACGTGACGGCGTTCGCCGGGAGAGTCGGTGCGGCTGCCAGACGGTGACGGTAGGCGGTCGTGGTGAGGCGGACGGTGAAGGCCAGGTGCAGGCCTTGGCGTGCGGCCTGCCGACGGGACACGCTGGCGCCGTCGAGCGGTCCCGAACTCCGACTCGAGGTCGGGGCCGCCGCGAGGGTCAGCCAGCGACGCAGTGAGCGGTCGAGCTTTCCTGATTCCTCATTGGCTTGTTCCGGGGCCTATGCGACAGTGATGCGCGCGATCACATGGCGTAGGAATCCGGCCGCGGTGCCGCCGTCGCAGACGCGGTGGTCGAAGAGACATCCTGGGCGTCCCGGTCGGCCCGGACGATGACTTCTTCGAACTCGGCGGCAACTCCCTCTTCGCCGTCCGCGGCACCGCCGCCCTACACGCCCATGGCCTTCCGCCCTTGCGCCTGCGAGAGCTGTACCGTCACCCGACGATCCGCGAGTGGGCGTCCGCGACGTGCTGGGCACGTTGGAAGTCCACCTTGGCCATAGGCGCGCACCCCATGCTGCCGAGCCCACGCCCCCAGGCGGTCTTCGGAGTGTGAGTTCGATCGACTGCCCCGACGGCCGGTCGTAGTGGGCTGTTGGCCGGGCTCCAGCGAACTCGTACACCCATGAAGGTGCAACCGCAGTTGCAGCGCATGCTTAGACGACATGGCACACACTCCCGCGATCAGGACCAAGCACCTCCGAATTCTCCAGCACGATCGCCCAGGTCGGCAGGGGTGTAGCTCAGCCCCAGGGCGTCACCGGACAGCAGCAACACCAGCGGAGGAACTAGCGCAGCACCATGATCCGGGTCATGCACGGGGTCAGACTGCGGGACGCCACCGGACCAGCCCTTGTTTGCCGGATCAACCAACGCAGCAAGCGCCTGCCACAAGACGCCAGGGGGCGAACCGGGCTTCCCCCGGGCGCGCGGCTCAACTGCCCGCGAGGTCAGCATCCGTCCGCGCCCCCACCGAACCTGCCAACACCACCCCACGCGATGAAGCTGCGAAAGGCGGACTGGATGCTGCCGGTGCGTAGCCGACGCGAAACTCTCGTCGGCACGCCCCCGGACTGCTTGTAATCTGCATCGTCTCGGCCAGCCCGACAGCAGCCAGGAACCCATAGATCTGTGTTCGCGCCTGCGCCGCGGCCACGGAGTAATCAGGGAGGCCCACCTGGTCACGTACCGGGCAGGCGCACCTCTGTCAGCTCGGTAGGGACTCGGTAGCGCCAAGGGCGGGCGGTTGGGCCCTTCGGGTGCGTACGAAGCAATACCGCACGGGCCAACGGCCGGCCGGGCATCCTCCGAAGAGAGTCGCGGGCACGCTACGGCTCAAGCGATCGAGGAGTGCTCATGTCAGGACAGTTTGAAGCGACCATCGAGATCAATCGACCAGTCGAAGCAGTCTTCGACTACCTCGCCGACGGACGCAACGATCCGCAGTTCAGCCCCCGCGTGCTCAAAATCGAGCGGGTTCCCGATGCCCCGACCACCGTGGGAACGGTCTTCCGCAGCACAGTCAAGGACGCCGGGATGAAAACAGCCAGGGAGTTCCGCATTACCGTCCTCGAAGCCCCGGTGAGGATCCGATGGGCCGAGGTTTCGAAGAACAGCGTGACGGCCAGCGAAGGCGGCTACGACCTGGAGCCAATGGCCAGTGGCGGGACTCGGGTCCGTATCTTCAACGTGCTGGAGGGCCACGGCCTTGGCAAGCTCCTCGTCGGACTGGCCCTCGCTGCTGCCCGCAAGGACGCCGCCAGCTTCGGCGCCCGGATCAAGGCAGCAGCAGAAGCAGCAATCCAGCCGCGCTGACGTCTCAGACGGGTCCATCGCTGCCGGGGCCGGCTTGCGGGCTTCGATGACGCCGTCTGTGCAACCAACCTGCTCACGCAACAGACCCACCTCCCTGGTGGTCGTCGGAGCCGGGCAGCTGCTGGTTCGCGCCGGACGCAGGCGGGTCCGCGGGCTCGGCGAGCTGGCGGACTTCAGGGATGTCAAAGTCCGCGCACCAGGTGAGGAACTTCCAGCGGGCGTTGCCGACTTGGTGGCGGTCGGCTCCGGTGCGGGCCAGGGCGAGGAGGGTGCGCAGGTTCTCCTTGGCTGTCCAGTCCGTCAGTAGCGTCTGCCCGATCTTCCCCTGCGGGATCTGCTCGGTGAACGGGCAGGCCCTGGCTGTCTCGTCGCCGTGACCAGGTGAACTCGGCGCCTTCCGTCGGCCAGCCGCTCAACCCGCGCGACTGCCTGATCGTTCTGCGTCGAGAACAGGGACGATCACGCAGGTCCACGGGCATCGTGCATCCGGGGCCGTGCCCGAATGCGTCACGGCAATCTTCCGGGTGTGGTTCGCTGCTGGGGTGACTCAGGACTTGGAGATCGTCGCATTCGAATCCGCCGAGGCATTCCAGGCATGGCTCGGCGAGAACCACGCCGTCTCGTCCGGCATCTGGCTCAAGCTTCGCAAGAAGGGCCCCGGAATCGTCGCGCTGGACTACGCCCAGGCGCTCGACGTGGCACTCTGCTACGGCTGGATCGACGGCCAGAAGGCCAAGTTCGACGACCAGTGGTGGCTCCAGCGGTTCACCCCGCGCAAGCCGCGGAGCAAGTGGTCCAAGATCAACCGGGACAAGGTGGCCGCCCTGATCGAGCAGGGCCGGATGCGGCCCCCGGGGCAGGCCGAGGTCGACCGCGCCAAGGCGGACGGCCGCTGGGAGGCGGCCTACGACGGCGCGAAGACCGCCACGGTGCCGGACGATCTCGCGGCGGCCCTGACCGCCGACCCGGCCGCGGCGGAGTTCTTCGAGACACTGGACCGGCAGAACCGCTACGCGATCCTGTACCGGGTCCAAGACGCCAAGAAGCCCGAGACCCGGGCGCGCCGGATCGAGAAGTACGTAGCGATGCTGGCCAAGGGCGAAAAGCTGTACTCGTAGTCCCGGAGAGGGGCCGCAGCCACCAAGTGGCCTCACTGAGCGTAACGAAACGTCAGAGGCCCTGAGCAGGCGCACCGCTCAAGATCGAAGACCCAGCAAGGCACGACAACCGGAAGCCCCTGTTCTACATGGGCGACAGTGCGCAGAACTCCCGTAGGCGTAACCAAATCTGCCCCACCGGGTGGGCCGCGGCGAACGGGGACGCCTCCGCCCCGGTGGAGTCATCATGAGTACCGCCACAGCGCGCTACGGAGGGCTACGCACCGCCAAGATCGACAACTGGTCAAACGCGATCTGGCCTGCGAAGCTGGAGTTCGAGGGCTCATCTACTAGTTTCCCTAGGAGGTACCCGTGAAGATGCTGATCAACGTCCCGGAGACCGTGGTCGCGGACGCGCTGCGCGGTCTGGCGGCTGCCCACCCGGAGCTGACCGTGGACGTGGAGAACCGGGTGATCGTGCGGCGGGACGCTCCCGTGGCCGGAAAAGTGGGGCTGGTCTCGGGCGGAGGCTCGGGGCACGAGCCGCTGCACGGGGGTTTCGTGGGTCCCGGCATGCTGTCGGCGGCCTGTCCGGGCGAGGTGTTCACCTCCCCGGTTCCCGACCAGATGCTGCGCGCGGCCGCCGCCGTGAACAGCGGGGCCGGGGTGCTGTTCATCGTGAAGAACTACACCGGCGACGTGCTCAACTTCGACATGGCCGCCGAGCTGGCCGAGGACGAGGGCATCCAGGTCGCGAAGGTGCTGGTCAACGATGACGTGGCGGTGACCGACAGTCTCTACACGGCCGGCCGGCGTGGCACCGGCGCGACCCTGTTCGTGGAGAAGATCGCCGGTGCCGCCGCTGACGAGGGCATGCCGCTGGAGCGGGTGGAGGCCATCGCCCGGCAGGTCAACGAGAACTCCCGCAGTTTCGGTGTCGCGCTGAGCGCCTGCAGCACGCCGGCCAAGGGCAGTCCGACCTTCGATCTGCCGCCCGGTGAGCTGGAGTTGGGCATCGGCATCCACGGCGAGCCCGGCCGGGAGCGGCGGGCGATGATGACCTCCGGCGAGATCGCCGAGGCCGCCGTCGAGGCGGTGGTGGAGGACCTCCAGCCGCGCAACCCCGTGCTGGTCCTCGTCAACGGCATGGGTGCGACGCCCCTGCTCGAGCTGTACGGCTTCAACGCCGAGGTGCACCGGGTGCTCGCCCAGCGCGGCGTACCCGTGGCCCGTGTCCTCGTGGGCAACTACGTCACCTCCCTCGACATGGCGGGAGCCTCGCTCACCCTCTGCCAGGTCGACGAGGAGCTGCTGCGGCTGTGGGACGCGCCGGTGAAGACGGCGGGTCTGCGCTGGGGCGTGTGACGCGCAGGGGTAGAGGATCACCCCGTACCTACCAGGCAAGGAGATCCAGTGCTCGACGCCGATTTCTTCCGCCGTTGGATGACGGCGACCACCGCGTCCGTCGACCGTGAGGCGGAACGGCTCACCGCCCTCGACTCCCCCATCGGGGACGCCGACCACGGCAGCAACCTCCAGCGCGGGTTCACGGCCGTGGCGGCCGCCCTGGAGAAGGAGGCCCCCGACACGCCCGGCGGGGTACTGACGCTGGCCGGACGCCAGCTCATCTCGACGGTCGGCGGTGCCTCCGGGCCGCTGTACGGCACGCTGCTGCGCCGTACCGGCAAGGCGCTCGGGGATGCCGCCGAGGTCAGTGCGGAGCAGCTGGCCGAGGCGCTGCGGACCGGGGTGGACGCGGTCATGACGCTCGGCGGTGCCGCCCCGGGCGACAAGACCATGATCGACGCGCTGGTGCCCGCGGTGGACGCGCTCGGTGACTCGTTCGCGGCGGCGCGGGCCGCCGCGGAGGAGGGCGCCGTGGCGACGACGCCCCTGCAGGCGCGCAAGGGCCGGGCGAGCTATCTGGGTGAGCGCAGCATCGGGCACCAGGACCCGGGCGCCACGTCGGCGGCGCTGCTCGTCGCCGCGCTCACGGAGGCCGCCGATGAGTGACGAGCGGCTTGTGGGAATCGTGCTGGTGTCGCACAGCGCGGAGGTGGCCGCGTCGGTCGCCGCGCTGGCGAAGGGGCTCGCGGGCGGTGGCCCGGTGGTGCCCGTCGCTCCGGCGGGCGGCACCGAGGGCGGCGGGCTGGGCACCAGCGCCGAACTGATCGCCGCGGCGGCCGCGTCCGTCGATCGCGGTGCGGGCGTCGCCGTCCTCACCGACCTGGGCAGCGCGGTGCTCACCGTGAAGGCGCTGCTCGCGGAGGGCGACGAACTCCCGGAGCAGACGCGGCTGGTGGACGCCCCGTTCGTGGAGGGCGCCGTGGCCGCTGTCGTCACGGCGGGCACCGGGGCGGATCTGGCGGCGGTGGAATCGGCCGCCGCGGAGGCGTACACGTACCGGAAGGTGTGAGACCGGACCCGGGCACGCCGGACGACGGCGTGCCCGGCCACGGCGAGTGAACTGCTGACGCGCCGTCACTCAGTCAGCTCCCGTCGACGAACCGCCTCGCCGCCCGCTCCCCCGTCGTCACGGCCGCCGCGTGGTCCTCGATGGGCGACACCCGGGTGTTCTTGAAGACGATGTAGGTGACGCCCGAGGCGGTGCCGCCCCGGAGCGGGTGGGGGCGGATGCCGAGGGCCTCGGCCGTCGCGTAGGAGGCCTCTCCGATGACGCCCCGCGGGCCCGTGTCGCCGACGACCGCGTACTGCACCTGGTCGCGGTACACGACGGCCACGACCGAACCGCCGCCCACGCCGTGGTCCCGGTAGTCCCAGATGCGGCTCGGGGCGGGCACGACGATGAAGGGGAGGCGTTCGGCGCTCAAGGGGCGGCCGTCGGACTGGGAGTAGGCCGTGCTGGCGGCGAAATACGGGTCGGTGCGGCGGTTGCAGCGGGGTCCGGGGCGGCCGTCGCAGTCGATGTCCATGTCGGCCTTCCAGAAGACGGCGTCGCGGGTGCCGCAGACCGGGATCTTCGCGGAGGCGCCGTTGTCGCTGCGGTACCGGCCGCGGGAGACGGGAGCGCAGTCCCGCGCCCTGGCCAGCAGGTCGGCGGCGCTGACGGCGGCCTCGCGCGACCCCACCGGGCGCCACACCACCGGCTGTGTGTGCTGCTGGGCCGGTGTGGCGAGCGGTGTCGTCGGGACGAGCAGGGCGGCGCTGGCCGCGGCCAGTGTGAGCGACTGGACACGCACGATGGGTGAGCCTCTCCTGAGGGAACCTGACGGACAGTCAGGCCCATCTGTTCCCCCGGGCTGTTCATCAGGTCACCCTCGGAGGGCCGGACGGCGCACTCTCCCAACCACCGACAGGGGCCGGGGACCTGAGTCCGTGTGAGACTCGGGCCGCCCGGCCACCCGCGCCGGCACGGGATCTGCGACGACAGCGGTCCGCGCGACAGGCCCGAACTCCCTGGTGTCCGCCAGGAGTTCGACCGTGAGGAACTTCAGCATACGTAACCCTCCCGAGTGGTCACGAACTGCGGGGGTGACGGGCGACCACCTTGGCGCACCTTGTCACCCTCAACCACCGCCCTCTTGATGTGATCGCGTCAGTCGCGCCATATTGGTCCGGACCATTCCGGAGTGCCGTCCCGGGAGGCAGTGTCGTGCGCCGTGTTCTCGTCTCGTTCTCCGCTCCCGCCCTTCTCGTCCGGCGCGTCGCGCTCTGCGGGGCCCTCGTGCTGGTCGCCGCCTGCGGCTGGGCCGGAGCGGAGGAAAAGGACGTCGGCGGTGGCCCCGGGGCGCCGACGGGCGTCACCGCGGCGGCGGGCAGCGCGACGAGCGTGCACGTCATGTGGAACGTGACCGTGCGGGCCGACGTCTACGAGGTGTATCGGGGCACCACGAAGGTCAGGGACGTACCGGGTTCGAAGCACATGGTGGACGTCACCAGGCTCCGGCCGTCCACGCTGTACGTCTTCACCGTACGGGCGCGGGGCGCCGACGGGCGGCTCGGGCCGCCCAGCCGTCCGGTCCGGGCACGGACACCCGC
This sequence comes from Streptomyces purpurascens, assembly GCF_045040895.1. NCBI lineage: Bacteria > Bacillati > Actinomycetota > Actinomycetes > Kitasatosporales > Streptomycetaceae > Streptomyces > Streptomyces purpurascens. The sequence goes on from NZ_CP108341.1 coordinate 603,443, forward strand.
TGCCGTGGCGGACGACCACTCGGCGCCGACCCGCCCCTCGGCGCCCGGCGGACGGGCGGCCGGAAGCCGGGCGGTCCAGCTGTCCTGGTCCGCCTCGACGGACGACCGGGACGTGGTGTCGTACGACATCCACCAGGGAGCCACGAAGATCCACAGCGTGAGCGGAGGCCAGACGGCCGCCGTGGTCACGGGGCTGCGGCCCGGCACGTCCTACGCGTTCACCGTCCGGGCCAGGGACGCGGCCGGCAACGTCTCCCCCGCCAGTCCCACCGTCCGCCTCACCACCCCGGGCACGGGCGACGGCCGCGCCACGGCCCCCACCGGCTTCCGGGCGACGAGCCACCGCGAGGACGGGGCGTACCACGTCGACCTGAGCTGGGTGCCGCCCCGTCCGGACGGCGAGATCACCGAGTACCAGATCCAGCTGGACGGCCGCCCGGCCACGTCCCTCGTGTACGGCGGGAGCGCCCCGCGCGACCGGGCGACGCACAGCTTCTACGTGGGGCAGGTCGCCGGTGTCACCCACCGCGTCCGCATCCGGGCGATGCTGCCGGACGGCACCTGGGGCGGCTTCTCGGCGGAGCGGACGGTGACGACGGGCGCGCGGCGGTGACGCGGAGGATACGGCGGCGACGCCGGGCCTGCCGCGATGTCATGCCCGGGCCGACCTGCCGGTGGACGGCGTCACCTGCACGGCGGAACCCGGCGTGCGGCCCGGGCCCGGGGAGCTTTGGCTGACCCCTGAGGCAGCACGGGCGTTTCCCGACCCTCGGCGGCGCTAGGGATGTACCGCCAACCGTGCCGCCGGAGGGCAGTCCACATGCGTAACTCATCGCCAGTTCTCCGCACCGGCCTGACCGTGGCAGCCGCCGCTCTGCCCCTCGCCCTGGCCGCGGTGCCCGCTGCCGCCGGCCCGGGCATCTCCGTGAGCACCACGGGTTCCACGGTTTCGGTCACCACCAGCTCCTGCACCCAGATCAACGGCAGCTGGGGCACCGCCTCACTGCTCACCAGCAGTCAGGGCAGCTTCGCCCAGGGGCGCCAGGTGACCCTGTCGGGGACGTCCACCAGTCAGTCCGCCGCCTGGTCGAGCGTCAGCGCGGGGACGTACACCGTCATCGTCATCTGCTCGGACGGCACGACCGCGGGCACCCAGTCCGTCGTCGTCTCCCCGACCCCCTCCCCCACGAGGTCCCCGTCCCCGTCGGCCTCGCCGTCCCTCGGCGTCATGGGCGGCACCGGCGGAAGCGCCACGGACTACGGGACCGTCACGCTGGTGGCCGGCGGCACACTGGTCGGGGCCGGCCTGCTCGGGACGGCCTGGTACCTGCGCCGCCGCAACAAGCCGTACCGGTTCTGACCCGGTACGGACGGCGGCCCGCCCTCCCGAAGCGCTCCGGTCGGGCGGGCCACCGTCACACCCCGTCAGGCCGGGGTGGTCGGCTCGCCGTCCGGAAGCTCGGCGAACTCCGCCAGGGCGCGGCTGAGCCACTGGGTCCAGAAGGTTTCCAGGTCGATGCCCGCCCGCAGCACCAGATGCCGCAGCCGGTCCTCGGTGCCGTCCCGGCCGGGCGGGAAGTCACGCTGCTCGATCTCCTGGTACTCCGCCAACTGCCGCTCGTGCAGCTGCAGATGGCGTCGCAGATCAGCCTCCAGGCCCGCCGTGCCGACCACGGCCGCCGCCCTCAGCCGCAGCAACAGCGTGTCGCGGTGCGGCTTGGGGTCCTGGGAGGCGGCGGTCCAGCGGGCCAGTTCGGCGCGGCCCGCGGGCAGGACCTCGTGGCTCTTCTTCTGCCCGCGCGCCGGCTGCTCGGAGGGCAGGGCCCGGATCAGGCCGTCGGCCTCCAGTTTTCCCAGCTCGCGATAGATCTGCTGGTGCGTCGCGGACCAGAAGTAGCCGATCGACCGGTCGAACCGGCGGGTCAGCTCCAGGCCCGACGACGGCTTCTCGAGCAGGGCGGTGAGGATCGCGTGCGGGAGTGACATACCAGTCATCCTAGGGACGGGCGGCAGGCCCCCTACAGCGCCGCCGCCAGCTCGGTGCCCTGCTTGATGGCGCGCTTGGCGTCCAGTTCCGCGGCCACGTCGGCGCCGCCGATGAGGTGCGTGCTGCGCCCGGCGGCGACCAGCTCCTCGTAGAGACCGCGGCGCGGCTCCTGGCCCGTGCACAGCACGATCGTGTCGACCTCCAGCACCGTGCTCGCGCCGTCGACCGTGACATGCAGTCCGGCGTCGTCGATCCGGTCGTAGCGCACGCCCGGGACCATGGTGACGCCGCGGTGCTTGAGTTCGGCGCGGTGGATCCAGCCGGTGGTCTTGCCGAGTCCGGCGCCGACCTTGGACGTCTTGCGCTGGAGCAGGTGGACGGTGCGCGGCGGGGCGGGCCGCTCGGGCGCGGCGAGGCCGCCGGGGGTGTGGTAGTCGAGGTCGACGCCCCACTGGCGGAAGTACGTCGCCGGGTTCTCATGGGCCTTGTCACCGCCGTCCGTGAGGTACTCGGCGACGTCGAACCCGATGCCGCCCGCGCCGAGGATCGCGACCCGGTCGCCGACGGGGGCGCCGTCGCGCAGGACGTCGAGGTAGCCGAGGACGCTCGGGTGGTCGACGCCGGGGATGTCGGGGGTGCGCGGACTGACGCCGGTGGCGACGACGACCTCGTCGTAGCCGTCGACGTCCGCGACCGTGACGGACGTGTTCAGCCGTACGTCGACACCGTGCCAGTCGAGCTGGGTGCGGAAGTAGCGGAGCGTCTCGTCGAACTCCTGCTTGCCGGGGACCTTGCGGGCGACGTTGAGCTGCCCGCCGATCTCGCTCGCGGCGTCGAACAGGGTGACGTCGTGGCCGCGCTCGGCCGCCGAAACGGCGCAGGCGAGGCCGGCCGGTCCGGCGCCGACGACCGCGACGCGTTTGCGCAGCCGGGTCGGGGAGAGCACGAGTTCCGTCTCGTGGCAGGCGCGCGGGTTGACCAGGCAGGAGGTGATCAGGCCGCTGAAGGTGTGGTCGAGGCAGGCCTGGTTGCAGCCGATGCAGGTGTTGATCGCCTCGGGCCGGCCCGCGGCGGCCTTGGTGACGAAGTCCGGGTCGGCGAGCATCGGGCGGGCCATCGACACCATGTCGGCCGCGCCCTCGGCGAGCAGCTCCTCGGCGAGCTCGGGGGTGTTGATGCGGTTGGTGGTGACGAGCGGGACGGACACCTCGCCCATGAGCCGCTTGGTCACCCACGTGTACGCGCCGCGCGGCACGGAGGTGGCGATGGTGGGGATGCGGGCCTCGTGCCAGCCGATGCCGGTGTTGATGATCGTCGCCCCGGCGGCCTCGACGGCCTTGGCGAGGGTGATCACCTCGTCGAGCGTCGAGCCGCCCGGGACGAGGTCGAGCATGGACAGCCGGTAGACGACGATGAAGTCCTCGCCGACCGCCTCGCGCACCCGCCGCACGATCTCGAGCGGGAAACGCGTGCGGTTCTCGTACGAGCCGCCCCAGCGGTCGGTGCGCTGGTTGGTGTGGCGGGCAATGAACTCGTTGATGAGGTAGCCCTCGGAGCCCATGATCTCCACGCCGTCGTAGCCGGCGTGCCGGGCCAGACGGGCGGCGCGGACGTAGTCGTCGATGGTCCGCTCGATGTCGGCGTCGCTCAGCTCGCGGGGCGGGAAGGGGCTGATCGGCGCCTGGATCGGGCTGGGCGCGACCAGGTCCCGGTGGTAGGCGTACCGGCCGAAGTGCAGGATCTGCATCGCGATCCGCCCGCCCGCGTGGTGCACGGCGTCGGTGATGACCCGGTGCTGCTCGGCCTCCGCCTCGGTGGTGAGCTTCGCGCCGCCCTCGTAGGGACGTCCCTCGTCGTTGGGTGCGATGCCGCCGGTGACGATCAGGCCCACTCCCCCGCGGGCGCGGGCGGCGTAGAAGGCGGCCATGCGCTCGAAACCGCCTTCGGCCTCCTCCAGACCGACATGCATGGAGCCCATGAGGACCCGGTTGGGCAGGGTCGTGAAGCCCAGGTCGAGGGGGGTCAGCAGGTGCGGGTAACGGCTCATCGGGCCCTCCGTGCGCGGTGTCGTGCCTGTAGTTGTAGACGACTACCGACGGTTTATGCAACTAGTTGCACAAGGTGATGGAGGGCACAGCAGGGCCATGACCAGGGGCCATGGCCTTCGGTCTGGTGGGGGGGCGTGAGCGGCGGTCAGCGGCTCTCGAGGCGCACGTGCAGTTCCTCCTCCTGGTCGCCGGGGACCGTGGTGAGGTCCTGCACGACGAACAGGGAGTCCAGCCTCATGCGGAACTGTTCGATCGCCCAGTACCCGCCGTGCAGGTCGGCGTCGACGGAGGACGACAGCCGGGCCGGCCGCGCGCCCTCGTGCGTGTCGGCGACGTCGAAGGTGCCGAGCCACACGGTCGGACGGGTCTCGTGCAGTTCCTCGGGCACGTCGTCAGCGCACCGGTCCGACTCGAAGCAGGCGCACAGCGTGTCGAACACGATCCGGGCGTCGTGCTTGCTGCATCCGCTGATCTCCACCGAGACGGAGTGGGGGTGCGGTCGCTCAAGGTCCATCGTGACGCTCCCTTTCTGGCCACGCTGCCGTATCCGCCCCTACCCCAGCAAAGCACCACCTTCCGACGAGCACTACCGGCAGCGCCTCTGTTGTGGTGACCGGTTTGCGGGGCGGTACGCGCCGTGTTGGGAGATGGTGGAAGGTGACGGAAGGGGCCTCGAGGAAACGGCTCCGCGCGGTAGAACATGGGGTGTCGGCACCATGACGGCGTGCCGCGAGGATCGGCGAAGGCGGGGCGTGGGATGAGTGCAGCCGGGTCTCCCGTGGCCGAGGGCGACGAGCCCCCGCGCGGGTCGGTGCGACCGAGCGGGCTGCTCGACGTCCTGCGCGTGGCCTCGGTGGTCCTCGACTCCGAGGGCCGCATCGTGCTGTGGAGCCCTCAGGCCGAGGAGTTGTTCGGGTACGAGGCGCGGGAGGCGCTCGGGGAGTACGCCGCCCGGATCATGGTCCACGAGCAGCACATCGACCTCGTGGTCAAGCTGTTCGCGGACGTCATGGGCACCGGGCAGAGCTGGGCCGGGGCCTTCCCCATCCGCCGCAAGGACGGCAGCACAAGGCTCGTGGAGTTCCGCAACATGCGGCTGCTGGACGATCAGGGGGATGTCTACGCGCTGGGGCTGTGCGCCGACCAGTCGACCGTGCACCGGCTGGAGCGGGAGGTGGCGCTGTCGACGCGGATGATCGCGCAGTCCCCGATCGGGCTGGCCGTGCTGGACACCGAGCTGCGGTACGTCTCGGTCAACGCGGCGCTGGAGGAGATCAACGGCGTGCCGGCCGAGGAGCACCTGGGCCGCGCGGTCCACGAGGTGGTGCCGCAGATGGACGTCGAGGCGCTGGAGGCCGCGGCGCGCCGGGTCCTGGACACCGGCACGCCGGTCGTCGACCAGTCCACGATCGGCCGCACTCCGGCCGACCCGGACCAGGACCACGCCTGGTCGATCTCCCTGTACCGGCTGGAGAACGCGTTCGGGACGGTGCTGGGCGTGGCCGTCTCGATCGTCGACGTCACCGAGCAGTACCGGGCGGGCATCGAGGCCGAGGCCGCGCGGCGGCGTCTGGCTCTGATCGCGGACGCCTCCGGCCGGATCGGCACCTCGCTGGACCTGGACCGCACCGCCCGTGAGCTCGCCGACGTGGCCGTGCCGGAACTCGCCGACATCGCGGCCGTCGATCTGCTGGACGCGGTGGTGCAGGGGCGGCGCACCAGCCTCGGCCCCGCCGAGTCGGCCGTGATCCGCGCGCTGGCGGTCCAGGGGTACGACTCGGTCGAGGCCCTGGAGGCGGCCGACCCTCCGGGGCAGGTGGCCCGGTACGCGCCCGACCGGCTCGTCACCGAGTGCGTGCGCACGGCCCGTCCCGTGATGCTGCCGCAGGTCAAGGACGAGGATCTGCCCCGTATCGCCCGCTCCCCGGAGGCGGCGAAGCTGCTGGGCCGGGCCGGGGTGCACTCCTATCTGGCGGTGCCGCTGATCGCGCGCGGCGAGGTGCTGGGTGCGCTGGATCTCAAGCGCACCCGCAATCCGCTGCCGTTCACCGAGGACGACCTGCTGCTGGCGCGCGAGCTGGCCGCCCGGGCGGCCGTGCAGATCGACAACGCCCGCTGGTACCAGAGCGCCCGGGACACCGCGCTCACCCTCCAGCGCAGCCTGCTGCCCAGCCACCCCCCAGTGACGGACGGTCTCGAGGTCGCCTCCCGCTACCAGCCGGCCGGGGCCACGAGCGAGGTCGGGGGCGACTGGTTCGACGTCATCCCGCTGGATGACGGCACCACCGCGCTCGTTGTGGGCGACGTGATGGGCAGCGGCATCCCCGCGGCGGCGACCATGGGGCGGCTGCGTACGGCGACCAACACGCTGGCTTCCCTCGACCTCGATCCTGCCCGGCTCCTGGAGCACCTCGACAAGATCACCGAGGGGCTGGAGCAGGCCATCGCCACCTGCGTCTACGCCGTCCACGACCCGCATCTGCGGCAGTGCCGGATCGCCAACGCCGGGCATCTGCCACCGGTACGCGTCCGGGCCGGCCACCCCCCGGAGCTGCTCGACCTGCCGACCGGCGTGCCGCTCGGCGTGGGCGGCGTCCCCTTCTCCACGACCACGGTCGACCTCGAACCGGGCGACCGCCTGGTCTTCTACACCGACGGCCTCGTCGAGACCCGCCGCGACCCGCTCGACGAACGCCTCGACACCCTCCTGTCCCTGCTCGACGGCCCCGACCGCCCCCTGGAGGAGGTCTGCGACCTGCTCCTGCGCACACTCCACGAGCCGGACAACTTCGACGACGTGGCCCTGCTCATCGCACGGGCGACGGCCCCGGACTGAGCGGCACCCGCTGCCCCACCCCGATCACCACATGCGCGTACAGCTCCTCCGAGACCGCCAGGCGGGTCGTCAGGCCATTGCGTTCGAACGCGGCGACGGCGGTCGGGGCCTGGTGGCGGCTGGTCTCCACCAGGACGCAGCCGCCGGGGGCCAGCCAGCGGGGGGCCTCGGTCGCGACCCGACGCAGGACGTCGAGGCCGTCCGTGCCGCCGTCGAGGGCGACCCGTGGCTCGTGGTCGCGGGCCTCCAGGGGCAGCAGGCCTATCTCGTCGCTGGGTACGTACGGCACGTTGGCCGCGAGGATGTCGACGCGGCCGAGCAGCTCAGCGGGCAGCGCCTCGAACAGGTCGCCCTGGTGGACGTGACCACCGGCGGCGGCGACGTTGCCGCGGGCGCAGCCCACGGCGACGGGATCGATGTCGGCGGCGTGCAGTTCGACGCGGCCCAGCCCGGCGGCCAGTGCCGCGCCGACGGCACCCGAGCCGCAGCACAGGTCCACGACGACGGTGGAGCCGGGCGCCTGGGCGAGGGCCTGCTCCACCAGGAACTCGGTGCGGCGGCGCGGCACGAAGACGCCGGGGGCGACGGTGATGCGCAGGCCCCGGAACTCGGCCCAGCCGACGACGAGTTCGAGGGGCAGGCCCTCGACGCGGCGCTCGACCATCGCCGCCGCTTCGGCCGGGGTGCGCGCGGTGGAGAGGATCAACTCGGCCTCGTCCTCGGCGAAGACGCACCCCGCGGCGCGCAGGGCGTCGGCCACGGAGGCACGGGACAACGGCGTGGAGGGCGGGACAGAAGACACAGACGGCATGGAAGCCAGGAGCCTTTCGAGAGCCGAAGGGCGCTCCGGCGGTCGCCTACGGGCGGCGATCCGCGCGACATCGAGGAGTGAGCACCCGAGCTGACACAGCGGTAATGGGTCTCACCTCCTCGGCTTCCGATGGCTGGGGTGGTCCGCAGCCGGACGGCAACACTACCTGACGGTCCGGCCGCCCGGTACGGCACAGCGATCGGCCGCCCGCCCGGCCAGTGGTTGGGCTGTGCAACCATGGAAAGACCAGGCGGCAGCGCCATGAGGGAGGCCAGGTGAACGCAGCCGACGCCGTGGAGACCATCCAGCGGGAGATGACGGTCTTCGCCCGCCGTGCCCGTGCCGCGGCGGGGCGGATGCACCCCGAGCTGTCGCTGGTGTCGTACACACTGCTCGGGCATCTGGGGGAGAGCGGCGGCTGCCGTGCCACCGACCTGGCCGCCCACTACGCCCTGGACAAGTCCACCGTCAGCCGCCAGGTGGCCGCCCTGGAACGCGCCGGTCTCATCGAACGCCGCCCCGACGCGGAGGACCAGCGCGTACTGGTGCTGCATCTGACGGAGTCCGGCCGGCGCATCCTGGGCCAGGTCACCGAGAGCCGCCGGGCCGCCTTCCGGGAGCGGCTGGCGGACTGGCCGGCCGAGGATCTGTCGCTGTTCGCCGACTGTCTCGTGCGCTACAACGCGGGCTCCGGACCCGGTCGGCACGACTAGCGCGCACCGCACGTACCGTTGAACACGCCATCACTGATCATCCCGGCCCGGCGGGGCACCGTCGGCCCGGTCCGGAGGCAGCTCCCCATGCACATCACCAGAGGCTTCACCGGGCGCCCCCGCGTCGACGACCCCGGTCTGCCGCCGGGCCAGTACGACGCCGGCGACGACTGGCCCGTCCTGTCCGCCGAGGTCACTCCCGACCTGGCACCCGCCGACTGGACGTTCCGCGTCGACGGCCTGGTGGACGAGCCCCGCACCTGGGACTGGGAGGAGGCGCACCGGCTGCCGCGGTCGGCGTACGAGGGCGCCATCCACTGCGTGACGAGCTGGTCGAAGTTCGGGGTGCGGTTCTCGGGCGTGTCCCTGGACGCCTTCCTCGATGTGGTCCGGCCCCATGGGTCGGCGACCCATGCCGTCGCCTACTCGCACACCGGCTACACCACGAACCTCCCGCTCGCCGACCTGACGGGCGGGCGTGCCTGGATCGCCTGGGAGTACGACGGCAGGCCGCTCGCCCCCGAGCACGGCGGCCCGGCGCGACTGCTGGTGCCGCACCTGTACTTCTGGAAGAGCGCCAAATGGATCGCGGGCCTGCGGATCCTCGACCACGAGGAGCCTGGTTTCTGGGAGCAGAACGGCTACCACGAGCGGGGCAACCCCTGGGAGGAGCAGAGGTACTCCGGTGACTGAGACCTTCGTGCCTCCCACGCGGTTCGCCGTGCCCGGGCGCATCGCCGTGAGCGAGCAGGCCGCCTCCGTGTGGCAGACCGCCACGCTGACCGAGATCCGCCGCGAGACCGCGCGTGCCGCCACCTTCCGGTTCGCCGTGCCCGACTGGCCGGGGCACCTGCCCGGCCAGCACCTGATGGTGCGGCTGACCGCCGAGGACGGCTATGCGGCCCAGCGCCACTACTCGATCGCGTCCGCCCCGGACGACTCCGGGCACATCGAGCTCACCCTGGATCACGTCGACGACGGCGAGGTCTCGGGCTGGTTCCACACCGTCGCCCGGCCCGGCGACCGGGTCGAGATGCGGGGCCCGGTGAGCGGCTTCTTCGCCTGGCCCGGCGACCGGCCCGCGCTGCTGATCGGCGCCGGCTCCGGCGTCGTCCCGCTGATGTCGATGGTCCGGCACCACCGGGCGCGGAACCTGACCGTGCCGCTGCGGCTGGTGGTGTCCGCGCGCAGCCCGGAGGAGCTCATCTACGCCCGGGAGTTCGGCGCGGAGACGACGCCCGTCTTCACCCGCGCCGCGCCGGAGGGTGTGCCCGTGGGACGTATGGCCGCAGCACATGTGGAGCCACTCCTGGCCGAGCAGCCGTCCGGTGGGTGGGAGGCCTATGTGTGCGGCTCCAACTCCTTCGCCGAGCACGCCTCCCGGCTGCTCGTGACCGCCGGTCAGCCCGTGGACCGCGTCCGGATCGAGCGTTTCGGCTGATCTCGCCGGCGCGCTGACCTGGACGGCGCTCCCTCCCTCGGTGTTTCGCCCGGGTCGGTCCGGGCACTCCCGCGACGGCCCGTCTCTCCGTACGGCCCGTCTCTCCGTACGGTCGGCCCTCCCGTGCGGCTTGCCGTGCCCGACGCTCCGTACCGGAGCCACGACGAGCGATCGATGCGCGCCGGAGGGGGTACCCGGTCCGTGCGGGCACTCGCAGGCGTGGCATGACGCGGACGGCGAGGAGGTCGACATGCGAACCCGGGTGCGCGGCTGGCGTTGGCGGCGCAGTCCGCTGCGGCGCCGGTCCGATGTCGTCGAGGCGTGGACGGTGCTGGTGGTCGCCGTCCTGCTGCTCGTGGGAGCGCCTCTGGCGGGAGCGGCGGCGGCCTGGTGGGCCCATGACGAGGCGACGTCGGTATCGGTGGAGCAGCGCGCCGAGCGGCATCGCGTCCGTGCCGAGGTGGTCGCCAGGAAGGGCGACTCGCTGCCGTCGGCGGAGGCCGGCGGGCAGCACGCGTTCCGCGCGACCGTGCGCTGGACGGAGCCGGGCGAGGGGACGCGCACCACGACGGCACAGGTCGCCGCGGGCACCCGGCAGGGCGAGGTCGTGGACGTCTGGTTCGACTCCCGGGGGCGGAACGTGCCTCCGCCGGTGGACGGCACCGCGGTCTGGCAGCACACCCTCACCATCGGCACGTGTGGCGCGGGCGGTGCGGTGCTCGTGGTGGTTCTCGGCCACGTCGTCGTGCGCCGGGTGGCGCTGCGCCGCAGGCTGGCCGAGTGGGACCGGGCGTGGGCCCGTACCGAACCGGAGTGGACGCACCGCCGCGCGTGAGGCACAAAATGCCTGGCGAGTCCTCCGACCGCCCACGTAGTGTGATCATCCGCTCTGTCTCCGCAGATGTTCCTCACCCAAGGCGGTCCTGCATGGCCCTGTTCGACCTTCCTCTCGATGAACTCCGCGAGTACCGCAGCGCGTCCCCCGAGCCCGAGGACTTCGACGCGTTCTGGTCCAAGACGCTCCAGGAGGCGCGTCAGCACGATCTGGACGCCCGCTTCGAACCGGTCGACACAGGCCTGTCCACCGTGCAGGTGTTCGACGTGACGTTCGCCGGCTTCGGTGGTCATCCGGTCAAGGGCTGGCTGACGCTGCCGGCCGGGGCGGACGGACCGCTGCCGCTGGTCGTGGAGTTCATCGGCTACGGCGGAGGCCGCGGACTGCCGCACGAGCACCTGCTGTGGGCGTCCTCGGGCCGGGCGCACTTCGTGATGGACACCCGCGGGCAGGGCAGCGCCTGGGGCGCGGGCGGCGGCACGGCGGACCCGGTGGGCGGCGCGCCGGCCTTCCCGGGCTTCATGACGCGCGGTATCGACGCGCCGGAGAACTACTACTACCGCCGGGTGTTCACGGACGCCGTGCGTGCTGTGGAGGCGGCCCGTTCGCACCCCCTGACCGACGCCACGCGCACGGTGGCCGTCGGCGCGAGCCAGGGCGGCGGCATCACGATCGCGGTGGGCGGCCTGGTCCCCGACCTGGCGGCCATCGGGCCGGACGTGCCGTTCCTGTGCGACTACCCGCGCGCGGCGACGCTCACGGACCGGCACCCGTACCGGGAGATCGGCCTCTTCCTCAAGACGCACCGCGGTCGCGCCGCGGACGCCCTGCGCACGCTCTCCTACTTCGACTCCGTGCACTTCGCCGCCCGCGGCCGGGCCCCGGCGCTCTTCTCGGCCGCCCTGGAGGACCAGACCTGCCCGCCCTCCACCGTTTTCGCGGCCTTCAACGCCTGGAGCCACGAGGACAAGGAGATCGAGGTGTACGACTTCAACGACCACGAGGGCGGCGGCCCCTTCCAGGAGGCGGCCAAGCTGCGCTGGATGCGCTCGTACATCTGATCCGGCCGTTCACCGCCGACAGGCTTCCGCACGGTCCCGACCAGTCGGTACGTTCTTCGCGGCCGGGCCGCTCCACGGCGGCCCGGCCCCGAGACGGTCGGCGGAGGGGCTCATGTCCGAGAACGAGACACAGGTACGCGGGCACTGCGACGCGCGGTTCACGGCGGTACGCAGGGCGTTCGAGGAGAACTTCCGGGAGCGGGGCGAGCTGGGCGCCGCGGTGGCCGTCACCGTAGGCGGCGCGACAGTGGTGGATCTGTGGGGCGGCTGGGCCGACGCGGAGCGCTCCCGGCCGTGGGAGCGGGACACGCTGGTCAACGTGTGGTCCACGACCAAGGGCCCGGTGGCCCTGTGCGCGCACATCCTCGCCGACCGGGGGTTGCTGGACCTCGACGCGCCGGTCGCCGAGTACTGGCCCGAGTTCGCGGCGGCGGGCAAGGAGAAGGTTCTCGTACGGCATCTGCTGTCCCACCGCGCCGGTCTGGCCGGGCTGCGCGAACCGCACTCGCTGGAGCAGCTCTGCGACTGGGAGCTGACCACACAGCGGCTCGCGGCGACGCAGCCCTGGTGGGAACCGGGAACCCGGTCCGGCTATCACGCGCTGACCTACGGTCATCTGGTCGGCGAGGTCGTACGGCGCGTCTCGGGGCTGCGCCCCGGGGCCTTCCTGGAGCGGGAGGTGACCACGCCGCTCGGGATCGACTTCCGCATCGGACTGCCGGCGAAGGACTCCGGCCGGGTGGCCGAGCTGGTCCAGCCGCCGGTGACGGCGAGCAGTGAACAGGCCGCTGTCTTCGCCCAGTTGGCACCGGCGGCGATCGCGGCGCTGACGAACCCGCCGGTGGCCGCCGCCGGGGCCAACACGGCCGGGTGGCGGTCCGCCGAGATTCCGGCGGCGAACGGGCACGGCACCGCGCTCGCGGTCGCCGCGCTCTACGGCGTCTTCGCGGGGCGCGGGTCGTACGGCGACCACCGCGTTCTGTCCCCCGAGGCGGCCGAGCGGGTGCGCGAGGGGCAGGGCAGCTGCCGGGACCTGGTGCTCGGCGCGGGGTTCGAGAACGAGACGGAGGTGGGGCTCGGGCTGTGGCTCAGCGGATCCAACGGCTCCTACGGACCCAACCCGCGCGCTTTCGGTCACGACGGCTTCGGCGGCTCCTGCGGGCTCGCCGACCCGGAGGCGAAGGTGTCCCTGGGGTATGTGATGAACCGTATGGGGCCTCATATCGCGGACGACCCGCGGAAGATGGCACTGGTCGACGCTTTGTACAGCGCGCTGTGACGGCGGGCTCGGGCGGGCCGGTTTCGGCCGAACCGCCCGGCCGCCCTTCCCGTCTGGTTTAGACCAATGCTAGATCTGGTGGCGCACCGAGCCCGTACCACTACCGCACGTCACCACCAGGAGGCGCGGCATGGCCCGCACCACCCCGCACGACCACCCGCCGGCCGAGGAAGAGCCTCTGTACCGGCGGATCGCGACGCAGTTGCTCGGCGAACTGCGCGACGGCCGTATCCCGCCCGGTGAACGGCTGCCGGGCGAGCGGCGGCTGGCCGAGCACTTCGGGGTCAGCCGGGAGACCGTACGGCAGGCGCTGGAGCTGCTGCGCCGTGACGGTCTGGTCGCCACCGACCGGCGCGGCAGCCACGCCACCCTGCCCGGTCTGCCGGTGGAAACCCCGGCTTCGCTCGCCTTCCCGGTCGGCGCGGCGGCCGCCACTCCGGGCACGGTCGCCCGCGCCACCGTCACCTGGGAGCCTCCCCCGCCGGGCCACGCCGAGGCCCTGGGGCTGGCCCCGGGCCGGCCGACCCTCGTCCACAACTACCGGTACGCGACCGCCGACGGCCGCGGGCTGCGGAGCGCGGTGACGTCCTTCTCGGCCGTGGCACTGGCGGAGGTGGAGGAGCTGGCCCGCTACCGCGACCGGGCCGACGGCACCGCCACCGCGCACCTGCGTCGAGCCTACGACTGGATGCGCCGGGCCGGTCTGACCCTGCACCACCGCGACGCCATCACCCGCCTCGCGAGCACGCCGTCGGTGCGGGTCACCCGGCAGGTGCACGACCAGTACGCGCGCCCGCTGGAGATCACCGACCTCGTCGTGGACGCCCAACAGGGCGCGCTGGTCTACGAGTTCACCCTGCCGGGCCGGGCCGACTAGACCGGCACCCGGGCCACGACGAGCCGCACCCGCGGGCTGCCGCCCCGTCGCTGTCCGAACTCCGGCAGGGCGTGGAGGTCCACCCGGAAGCCGGCGCGTGCCAGCTCGCGCCGTACGTCCCCGAAGCGGAACGCGCGGTAGTACATGACGAACGGAGGCCGCCACAGCGCGTTGCGCACCCGCATCACCGCGTCGAAGCCGAGCAGCATCCAGTAGCCGAGCGAGCCCGGGCGGGGCGGGGCGACCAGCGGAAACGCGAAGCAGCCGCCCGGCCGCAGGACCGAGCGGACCTGCGCGAACAAGGCGGGCAGTTCACGGGGCAGGAAGTGCCCGAAGGCCCCGAAGCTGACCACCAGGTCGAAGGCGGGCGCGAAGGGCAGGGCGCGGGCGTCCGCCCGGACCCAGGAGACCGGCGGCCCCGCCGGCCTGACCTGCTCCCGTGCGATGTCGAGCATGCCCGCGCTGAAGTCGACGCCGGTGACCCGCTCCCGGCACACCCCCGCCAGCACGCCGACGCCCGCACCGGTGCCGCAGCACAGGTCGAGGCCGGCGCCGAAGGGTCCCCTGCGCCGCAGTGCCGACCCGACGGCGTCGAGGACCGCGTCGGGAGTCCGGAAGGGGGTGTGGTCGAACTTCGGCGCGAGGAGGTCGTAGCCGCGCTCGACGGACGACAGCGCCTGGACGGCGAGCTCGCGCAGCGTGGGACCTTCGGGGCTGAACATCGGCTCAGCCTAGGGGAGCTCGCTGCTTGAGGACCGTGCGTACGCGCTCGCACCAGCGGAGGTTCTCCTCCTCGAAGCCGATGCCTCCCATCAGCGTGAGGTACGGGCCGACGCGATCGGCCTCCCGCAGGTACTCCTCCTCGCTGCGGCCGGCCAGCAGGCGTTCGCGGACGCGCCGGTAGCGGGCGAGCTTGCCGCGAGCCCACGCCTCTCGCTCCTCGACCAGCGCGCGGGTGGCCTCGGGGTCCGCGCCGTCCATGGCCTGGATCTTGATGAGGAGTTCGTCCCGGATGGCGGTGGGCCGCCGGGGCGGTGTGGCGGCGAACGTGCACAGATCCTCACGGCCCGCCTCGGTGAGCGTGAACATCCGCTTGTCGGGCCGCCGTTCCTGGCGTACGACCCTGGCCTCGATCAGCCCGTCCTGCGCGAGGCGCTCCAGTTCCCGGTAGAGCTGCTGCGGTGTCGAGGCCCAGAAGTTCGCGAGCGACACGTCGAACACCTTGGAGAGCTCGTAGCCCGAGGCCTCCCCTTCCAGGAGGGCGGCCAGAACGGCGTACTTCAGAGACATGTGGACACGGTAACAGCAGTTGACTAATCTCATCCGCACCTACTCAACTAATTGACTAAGGCAGGTTCGATGCGTGCATTCCGTGAGGCCGTCGAGGCACTCGACCTCGACGCCGCCGAGGCGCTCCTGGCGCCGGACGTCGTGTTCACCAGCCCGGTCGTGTTCAAGCCGTACGCCGGCAAGGCGATCACGGCGGCGATCCTGCGCGCCGTCTCCGGCGTCTTCGAGGACTTCCGCTACGTACGCGAGATCAACGACACGGACGGCCGCGACCACGCCCTCGTCTTCACCGCGCGGGTGGGCGACCGGGAGATCAGCGGCTGCGACTTCATCCACGTCGACGAGGACGGGCTGATCGACGAATTCACCGTGATGGTGCGCCCGTTGTCGGGGGCACAGGCGCTCGCGGCGGCCATGGGCGCGCAGTTCGAGCGGATCGCCGAGGAGGCGCGAGCACGCTCGGTGTGAGCAACGCGTCTGGTTGGATGGCCCCATGACGTCCGCCGAGCACGACGCGCTGATGCGGGCCAACCAGGCCAACTGGGACGCCCGCACACCCGTCCATCTCGCCAGCCGGTTCTACGGCCTCGACCAGGACCTCGACCCCGAGCGCTGGTTCGCCTCCTTCGAGTGGGAGGACCTCGGCGAACTGGCCGGGCGTGACGTGCTGCACCTGCAGTGTCACCTGGGCACGGAGACGATCGCCCTGGCCCGGCGCGGAGCCCGTGCCGTCGGCCTCGACTTCTCCGAGGCGTCGGTGGCGGCCGCGACCGGCATCGCCGCGAAGGCCGGCGCGGACGTGACGTACGTGCACGCGAACGTGTACGACGCCGTCGAGGCCCTGGACGGGCGGCTGTTCGACGTCGTCTACACCGGCAAGGGCGCCCTGTGCTACCTGCCCGACCTGGACCGATGGGCGGAGGTCGTCGGCCGGCTCCTGCGGCCGGGCGGCCGGTTGTACGTCGTCGAGTTCCACCCCCTGCTCAACTCCCTCGGCCCGAAACCCGCTCCGGGCGAAGGCCCCGAGCTGCTTCTGCGCCACGACTACCTGAGCGGCGGCGGTCCGGTGCGCCGGGACGCGACCCGCACCTACACGGACGGCCCGGCCGTCGAGGGTGCCACGGACAGTTACGAGTGGATGCACGGAATGGGCGAGATCGTCAACGCGTTGACCGGAGCGGGACTCACCGTGCGGCGACTGCGGGAAGGCGACGAACTTCCCTGGCCGCGCTGGCCGCAGATGGTCCGTACGGAGTCCGGCTGGTGGCGGCTGCCCGAGCCGCGGATCCCGCTGCTGTACGGACTGCTGGCCGGCCGCTGAGGGACATCTCACTCCCCCGGCATCTCGTCCCGTGGTACAGTGCCATCAGCACTCGTGCACGCCCAGGTTTTGGGCGCCGGTGCCAGTTCATTTCTTCTCTTTCTCTCTGATTCCAGCACCACCTCGCTGAGCAGGACGTTCTTCGTCGTAGCCAGGGTGCTGTGCTGTTCTCGCCGCCCGGAGGCGTGCCCAAGGCCCTCCCATCGCGGCTCTCTCCCCCTTCCTTCGCATGTCCCATGCCTTCCGTCCTTGAAAGGACACACCACCATGACCACCACACTCGAAACCCCACCCGTCCAGCGGCAGTCCCAGGACCAGACCGCCCAGACCGCGACCGGCGTCCTCGACATCGACTCGGCCGGGAAGGGGCATCTGCGCGGCGAGGACTACCTGCCCACACCCGCCGACCCTCCGGTCTCCCCCGCGCTGATCCGCCGGTACGGCCTGCGCAAGGGCGACCTCGTAGAGGGCGTGCGCGGCGACCGGCGCGGCCTGACCGACGTCGTACGGGTCGACGGCCGCGAGCCCGGGGAACCGCGGGGCCGGCGTCACTTCCGGGACCTGACACCGCTGCATCCGCACGAGCGGCTGCGTCTGGAGCACCCGGCCGCGGGACTGGCCGGACGGGTCGTCGACCTGATCGCGCCGGTCGGCAAGGGCCAGCGCGGGCTCCTCGTGGCCCCGCCCAAGACCGGCAAGACCGTCATCCTCCAGCAGCTCGCGGCCGCCGTCGCCGGCAACCATCCCGAGAGCCGGCTGATGGTGCTGCTGCTCGACGAGCGGCCCGAGGAGGTCACCGACATGCGGCGCAGCGTGCGGGGCGAGGTGTACGCCTCGACCTTCGACCGCAGCGCCAAGCAGCACATCGCGCTCGCCGAGCTCGTGATCGAACGGGCCAAGCGGCTCGTCGAGGCCGGCGAGGACGTCGTCATCCTCCTCGACTCGCTGACCCGGCTGTGCCGGGCGCACAACAACGCGGCCGCGTCCGGCGGCCGCACCCTCACCGGGGGCGTCGACGCGTCCGCGCTGACCGGCCCCAAGCGGTTCTTCGGCGCCGCCCGGGCCGCCGAGGAGGGCGGCTCCCTCACGATCCTCGCCACCGCCCTGGTGGAGACCGGCTCCCGGGCCGACGACTTCTACTTCGAGGAGCTGAAGAGCACCGGCAACATGGAGCTGCGCCTGAGCCGCGACCCGGCGTCCCGCCGCGTGTTCCCGGCCGTCGACATCACCCCGTCCGGCACCCGCCGTGAGGAACTCCTGCTGCCCCCGGCCGAGTTGGCGACCATGTACGGCCTGCGGCGCGTGCTGCAGAGCCGGGACGGCCAGGGCGGTCTGGAGACCCTCCTGGAGCGGATGCGCGAGACACCGGACAACGCGACGTTCCTGCGGCGCATCCAGCCGACCCTGCCCTCGGGCTGACGGACACGCCCCCGACCACCCCGTGCCGGGACGCCGCCGGTGTGGCATCCGGGTGCTCGCGGACGGTGTTCGGCCCGGTCATCGCCGTGCGGAGCGCATCCGTTTCTACGTTAATCATATGATCCTCGGATTCTCATTCCGGATGGCCGTATCGGCCGGTGTGCTCTGTGCGGCGGGGCTCCTGGCGGTGGTGCCCGCCGCGGCGGACGTCTCCGGCAGGGCGGAGCCCAGTGCGCCCGCCGGGCCGAGGGCGGCGGCCCCGCACCCCTCGCTGCTGCACCGCCCCGGTACCCATGTCCGCCCGCGTGCCGGGGTGGCCCGTCTCCCGGAGGTCTCCGCCCTGTCGTGGCTGGTGGCCGACGCCCGCAGCGGCGAGGTGCTCGCCGCACACAACGCGCATCGCAGGCTGCCCCCGGCCAGCACGCTGAAGACCCTGTTCGCCCTCACGGTGCTGCCCGCGCTGCCGTCGAGCGTCCGGCACACGGTCCGTGCGGAGGAACTCCGGGGCGTCGGTGCCGGCAGCAGCCTGGTCGGGGTCGCGGAAGGCCGTACCTACCGGATCGCCGACCTCTGGCGCGGTGTCTTCCTCAACTCCGGCAACGACGCCGTGCACGTCCTGGCCGAACTGAACGGCGGCTGGCGGGCCACGGCCCGGCGGATGCAGGCCGAGGCCCGCTCCCTGGGCGCTCACGACACGCGCGTGCTGTCGCCGGACGGCTACGACACGCCGGGCCAGGTGTCGTCGGCGTTCGACCTGGCGATCTTCGGCCGGGTGGGGCTGCGCAACCCGGACTTCGCCCGGTACTGCGCCACGGTCGAGGCCAGATTCCCCGGTGGGGGCGGCTGGTCGTACGCGATCCACAACACCAACCGGCTGCTGAGCGGCACCCGCGGTGTGAAGCCGTACCGGGGGCTGATCGGCATCAAGAACGGCTACACCAGCAAGGCGGGCAGCACGCTCGTCGCGGCGGCGCGCCGGGACGGGCGCACCCTCGTCGTGACGGTGATGAACCCTCAGCAGGGCGGCGGGGCCGCCGTCTACGAGGAGGCGCGCTCACTGCTCGACTGGGGGTT
This sequence comes from Streptomyces purpurascens, assembly GCF_045040895.1. Lineage (NCBI taxonomy): Bacteria > Bacillati > Actinomycetota > Actinomycetes > Kitasatosporales > Streptomycetaceae > Streptomyces > Streptomyces purpurascens. Next base: position 622,435 of record NZ_CP108341.1, read on the forward strand.
CCGGTCGGCCGCGAGGGTCGAACCGGTGGGCTCGCTCGAGGCCCCGCGGGCCCCCGCGCGGCCGGGGGCGACGACGCTGCCCGCGGCCGCCGCCGCGGCCGTGCCTGAGGAACCCGGCTCCGCCTGGACCGAGGCGGGGCTGATCGTGGGTGCTGTCGGGCTGGGCGCGGCGGTCGTCGTGCTGGTGCTGCGGCTGCCGGTCCGCCGGTCCGAAGGGAGTTGACCGACCGGCAGCCACAGCAGCAGGCCCAGGGTGATCCAGGCGTAGGTGTTGCTGCCCAGGAACCCGTCGACGCCGGACGCGTCGTCGAACCACAGCCACACCACGCTGGTGCACAGCACGGCGTACAGGGCGCCCGCGATCCGCGGGTGCCCGGTACGGATCAGCACGGCGAAGGACGGCAGCAGCCACACCAGATGGTGCACCCAGGTGATCGGGCTGACGAGACAGGCGGCCAGGCCGGTCAGGGCGAACGCGGACGTCCAGTCCCCCGCGGCGACCGCCCGCCGCACCCGCAGCGCCCACACACCGAGGATGAGCAGGACCGCCGCCGCCCACACCGCCCGGTCCGGTTCGCCGAGCCGGGCCAGGATGCCCTGCACCGACTGGTTCGAGACGTAGCCGAGGCGCCCGACCCGGCTGGTGTCCCACAGGGCGTCCGTCCAGTAGAAGCGCGAGGCGTCCGCGTCGCCCCAGGCCGCCAGGGCCGTGGCCCCGAGGGCGACGGCCGTGGCGAGAGCCGCCGCGCGCCACCGCCGGGCCACCAGCAGCAGCCCGATGAACAGCGCCGGCGTGAGCTTGATCGCGGCCGCGATCCCGATGCCGATGCCCGCCCTGCGTCCGCGTCCGGTGGCGAGCAGCGCCGCGTCGGTGAGCACGAGAGCCAGCAGCAGGAGGTTGACCTGACCGAAGCTGAAGGTGTCGCGGAGCGGTTCGAACAGTGCGAGCAGGCAGGCGATCAGGGCCCAGCCGTACCAGCCGTGGCGCCGCCACTCGGGGCCGGTGAGCAGGCGCAGGATCACGGCCAGGGCCGCCAGGTTGAGCAGCAGGGCCGCGGCGATCGCGGTGCGCAGGTCCAGCAGGGCCATCGGCAGCATGGCGACCGCGGCGAACGGCGGGTAGGTGAAGCCGTATGTCGTGCCGGGCACCCGGTAGTCGTAGATCCGGCCGCCGTGGTGGACCCAGGTGTCGATGCTGCCGTAGTAGACGCGCAGGTCGAACCAGTCGCGCAGCAGGGGCACGGTGGCGGTGAAGACGGTCACCGCCGTGGCGAGGGCGAGCAGGAGCAGCAGTCGTCCGCGGTCGGTGCGCGGCGGGGCCGGGGTCATGCCGCGCGCTCCAGCGCCGGGGCGAGCTCGGCCTGGCGGGCCTGCCACAGCACGACGACCGCGAGCGCGCCGCCGGAGACGGCGAGGACGAGTTGCCCCGTGTCCGCCGCGGCGCCGCTGGGCAGGACGCAGAGCGCGAGCACACCGGTCACGGCCGCCGTGCGGTGGCGCACGGACGTGCTGGGCGCGGCGGCGGCGATGAGGAACAGGCCCCACAGGGCGTACCAGGGGCGGATCGCGGGGCCGAGCGCGGCCACCGCAGCGAGGCTCAGGCCGAGCGCGTAGACCGGTCGTGGGCGCAGCCGGAGCCATATCAGCACGACCGCGACGACGGCCGCCGCGATACCGAGCGCGTGCCAGACGGGGATCGCCAGGGGCGCGAGATCGCTGCCCAGGTGTTCCAGCAGGGCCCGGGTGGCGCGGCCGAGCAGGGTGGTCAGGGCCCAGTTCTGGGGTGAGACCGGGGTGTTCAGGGCGCCGATCCAGCCGTATCCGGTGCCGGCCACGGCCGTGGCCGCGATGGTCGTCCCCGCGGCAGCGACGGTGGTGGTCACGAGGGCCTTCGCCGGACTGCGGCCCGCGCGGACCTGGAGGACGACGACGGCGGCGAGGCCGAGCACGGCGGGCGCCTTGACCAGGGCGGCGAGCGTGACGAGGACGGCGCCGAGGACCGGCCACCGGCCGAGCGCCGCCACCAGGCCGACGCCGAGCAGGCCGAGCATGACGGCGTCGTTGTGGGCGCCCGCGACCAGGTGCAGCAGGACGAGCGGGTTGAGGGCGCCCAGCCACAGCGCGGCGGACGGATCGGCGCCGCTGTGGCGGGCGAGCCGGGGCAGTGCGGCCGCCATCAAGGCCACGCCGGCGAGGGCGACGAGCCGCATCCCGAACAGCCCGGCGGGCAGTTCACCCCGCGTCAGAGCGGACAGGGCCGCCGCGACGGCGAGGAACACCGGGCCGTACGGGGCTCCGGTGTGCCGCCAGAGCGGGGCGACCTCGTCGGCGAGCGGGCCGCCGAGCTGGGACGGGCCGTGCGCGTACACGTCCAAGTGCGCGTCGACCATCGCCCCCTGGGCGAGGTAGCTGTAGACGTCCCGGCTGAACAGCGGCGGGGCGAGCAGCAACGGTGCCGCCCAGACGACGAGGACGAGCAGCAGGGCTCGGGGAGTGGGCGGCCGAGGCCCGCGCACCAGCCGGCCCAGCAGCACCCAGGCCGCGATCAGCAGGACGACGCCGAAGTACACACCGACCAGACCGAGGGCCGCGCCGGCGGAGGCCGGGTGGAGGAGGTCCCGTACGGGCAGGGCGCCGGCCGTCTCACCGCCCGCCGCGAGGAAGGCGGTACCGGCCAGACCGAGTATCTGGCAGCGGCGGAGATCGACGGGGAAAGCCATGGCCAACACTCAGTCAGGGTGTCGACGTCGGATGGCCGGAAGCTGACGGGGTCTGTTCCAGGAGGAAGCGGCAGTGTGACCGGCCGGTGATCAGGCGCGGGCCGGTGGGGGCTTGTCGCGCCCACGCGGCGGAGCCGCACATCGATACAGCCCCGCGCCCGTGAGGGGCGCGGGGAACCGCCTTCAGAAGACGGAAAGGCCTGTCAGCGTCGTGAATCGGTCGAGGGCCGCCATGCCCGCCACCGAGTTGCCGCGCTCGTCCAGGCCCGGGCTCCACACGCACAGCGTGCAGCGGCCCGGGACGACGGCGATGATGCCGCCGCCCACGCCGCTCTTGCCGGGCAGCCCGACGCGGTAGGCGAAGTCGCCCGCCGCGTCGTACGTGCCGCAGGTCAGCATGATCGCGTTGATCTGCTTGGCCTGGCTGCGGGTGAGCAGTCGGGTGCCGTCGGCGCGGACGCCGTGGCGGGCCAGGAAGCTCGTGGCGAGGGCGAGGTCGGCGCAGGACGCGGTGATCGAGCACTGCCGGAAGTACTCGTCGAGCAGGACCGGCACCGGGTTGTCGATGTTGCCGTAGGAGGCCATGAAGTGGCCGAGGGCGGCGTTGCGGTCGCCGTGCGCCGTCTCGGAGGCGGCGACCTCCTCGTCGAAGCTCAGGTCCGGGTTGCCGCTCTCCGTTCTCAGGAACGCCAGCAGTTCGCCCGAGGCGTCGCCGGTACGGGTGTGCAGCCGGTCGGTGACGACCAGGGCGCCCGCGTTGATGAACGGGTTGCGCGGGATGCCGTTCTCGTACTCCAGCTGGACGAGGGAGTTGAAGGGGTTGCCGGAGGGCTCACGGCCCACGTGCTCCCACAGGGCGTCGCCCTCGCGGGCCAGGTCGAGGGCGAGGGTGAAGACCTTGGTGAGGGACTGCGCGGAGAACGGCTCCCGCCAGTCCCCCACGCCGTACACCGTGCCGTCCGGTTCGGCGACGGCCATGCCGAACCGGCGCGGGTCGCGGGCCGCGAGCGCGGGGATGTAGTCGGCGGGCCGGCCGCGGCCGGGGGTCCGCTCGATCTCCTCGGCGATGCGCTCCAGGACCGGCTGGAAGGTCGTCGACGCTGTCATGATCACCATTGTCCCTCCGTGCCGGTCCCGGTGCGCTCGGCTGGGTCAGGCCGTCGGAGCCGGGCCGCTGCCCGCCAGGACCTCCGGGCGCAGCAGGCCGGCGAGTGTCTCGGCGGGCAGCAGGCCCTTCTCCAGGACGAGTTCGGCGACGCCCCGGCCGGAGACGAGGGCCTCCTTGGCGATGTCGGTGGCGGCGGTGTAGCCGATGTGCGGATTGAGGGCGGTGACCAGGCCGATGGAGTTCTCGACGGTGGCGCGCAGCGCCTCGGTGTTGGCGGTGATGCCGGCCACGCAGCGTTCGGCGAGGGTGAGGCAGGCCGCGCGCAGATGGGTGATGGACTCCGACAGGGAGTGCAGGATGATCGGCTCGAAGGCGTTGAGCTGGAGCTGTCCGGCTTCGGCGGCCATCGTGATGGTGACGTCGTTGCCGATCACCTCGAACGCGACCTGGTTGACGACCTCGGGGATCACCGGGTTGACCTTGCCGGGCATGATGGACGAACCGGCCTGTACCGGCGGCAGGTTGATCTCGTTGAGGCCGGCGCGTGGGCCGGAGGACAGCAGCCGCAGGTCGTTGCAGCTCTTGGAGAGCTTGACCGCGATGCGCTTGAGCACGCCCGACATCTGGACGAAGGCGCCGCAGTCCTGGGTCGCCTCGACCAGGTTGGCCGCGGTCACCAGGGGCAGGCCGGTGAGGGCCGCCAGGTGGCGGCGGGCCGCCTCCGCGTATCCGGCGGGGGCGTTGAGGCCGGTGCCGATCGCCGTGGCGCCGAGGTTGATCTCATGGATCAGCTCGACGGCCTCGGCAAGACGGGACCGGTCCTCGTCGATCATGACGGCGTACGCGGAGAACTCCTGGCCGAGCGTCATCGGGACCGCGTCCTGCAACTGTGTACGGCCCATCTTGAGCACGTCGTGGAACTCGACGGCCTTGCCGGCGAAGGTGTCCTGCAGGACGGACATCGCCGAGAGCAGCCCGCGCACCGCGAACACCGTCGCGATCTTGACGGCGGTCGGGTAGACGTCGTTGGTGGACTGGCCGAGGTTGACGTCCTCGTTCGGGTGCAGGTACTGGTACTCGCCCTTGGCGTGGCCCAGCAGTTCCAGTGCCCGGTTCGCCACGACCTCGTTGGCGTTCATGTTGGTGGACGTGCCGGCGCCGCCCTGGACGACGTCGACCACGAACTGGTCGTGCAGCTCGCCGTCGCGGATCTCGCGGCAGGCGGCGACGATGGCGGCGGCCTTCTTCGGGTCCAGCAGGCCGAGTTCCTCGTTGGCGAGGGCGGCGGCCTCCTTGACGGCTGCGAGGGCGTCGATCAGATGCGGGTAGGCGGAGATGGGCGTACCCGTGATGGGGAAGTTCTCCGTGGCGCGCAGGGTGTGGACACCCCAGTACGCCTCAGCGGGGACGTCTCGGTCGCCGAGCAGATCGTGTTCGGAGCGGGTGACGGCGGTCATGAGAGTTCTTTCTGAGGGGAGGGGTGAGTACGCGCCCCGAAAGGGGCGCGGGGAACTGCGCGATCAACCACAACCGGCCCGCAGACCGGCGCCGCCCGCAGTCCCCCGTCGGGTCCGGCGCAGGGTCACATGTCGGCCGTCGCAAGAAGAGGATCCAGCGCACGAACGGGTCGCACACACCCCACCGGCTCCCCTCCCCCGAGCAGCGGCTCGCCCGCGAACTCCGCGAGCAGGCCCGGGTCGACGCCCGCCCGGGCCAGCGCGGCGGCGGCCACCGGCACCCGCGCCCGGTTCGCCCCGTCGGAGATCTTCACAGCGACGGCCCGCCCGTCAGGCAGGGCGGCGACCTGCACGCCCTCGAAGCCGTCCTTGGTGAGCAGCCCGGGCACGGCCCGCATCAGCGCGGCGACGTCCCGGCCGGAGCCGGAGGCCATCTCGGCGTGCTCGCGCATCGCGTCGGCCACCCGGGCCTCGGGCGTCCCCGGCGCCGCCGTGGTGATGCGGGCGGTGGCGCGGGCGAGGCCGTGCAGGGAGACGGAGAACAAGGGCGCGCCGCAGCCGTCGACGGTCACGCGGGCGATGCGCTGCCCGGTGAGGTCCTCGACGATCTCGGCGATGGCCTGCTGGAGCGGGTGGCCCGGGTCGAGGTAGTCCTCCAGGGACCAGCCGTTGAGCAGGCAGGTGTAGAGCATGGCCGCGTGCTTGCCGGAGCAGTTCTGCGCGAGCCGTGAGGGCATCCGGCCCTCACGCACCCAGGCGTCCCGGACGACCGGGTCGTACGGCAGATCCGGGACGTTGCGCAGTTGGCCCTCGGTGAGCCCGGCGAGTTCGAGGATGCGCCGGGAGCCGGCGAGGTGGCGTTCCTCGCCGGAGTGGCTGGCCGCGGTCAGCGACAGCAGCTCGCCGTCGAGCGGGAGCCCGGCCCGCACCATGGCCACGGCCTGGAGGGGCTTGACCGCAGAGCGCGGGTAGAAGGCGGCCTCGATGTCGCCGAGCTGGAGCTGTACCTCTCCGTCGGCGCCGAGGACGACGACGGAGCCGTAGTGGATGCCTTCGACGATCCCACCGCGGATGAGGTGGGCGACGGGGGCGTGGACGGGTTCGCGGACAAGGGGTGCGTCCGCAAGGGAACTGCTGTACATCACTGCCTGCTTCTCGGGGAGCGACGCGTCGGTCACGCATCGGCTCCGGTGGTGGACTTGCGTGCGACACGGCCGCGGATGCCGAACCATCCGACGACCAGTGCCCCGACGATCAGCGGCAGGCACAGCACGGTGGTGCGTCCCGCGCCGCCGTCGGCGTACATGAGGACCAGGACGGAGGCGAGGAACGCCAGCGTCACGATCTCGGTCCAGGGGGAGCCCGGGAGCCGGTAGTCCGGGCGGGTCAGCTCGCCCTTCTGGGTCTTCTGCCAGAAGAGGAGGTGACAGATCATGATCAGGCCCCAGGTGGCGAGGATGCCGATCGCGGCGAAGTTCAGCACGATCTCGAACGCCTCGGCGGGCACCACGAAGTTGAGGCCGACGCCCAGGACACAGACGCCGCTGGTGAGCAGGATGCCGCCGTAGGGGACCTGGCTGCGGCTCATCACGGAGGTGAACTTGGGCGCGGATCCGGCCATGGCCATGGAGCGCAGGATGCGGCCGGTGGAGTAGAGGCCGGAGTTGAGGGAGGACATCGCCGCGGTGAGGACGACGAGGTTCATCACGTCGCCGGCCGCCGGGATGCCGATGTTGCCCAGCACGGTGACGAAGGGGCTCTCGCCGGCGGTGTACTTGTTCCACGGCAGCAGCATCGACAGCAGGACGACCGAGCCGACGTAGAACAGGCCGACGCGCCACATGATCGAGTTGATCGCCTTCGGCATGATCTTCTCGGGGTTCTCGGTCTCACCGGCGGCGACGCCGACCAGCTCGACGGAGGCGTAGGCGAAGACGACGCCCTGGATGATCAGCAGCATGGGCAGCAGGCCGTTCGGGAAGACGCCGCCGCTGTCGCTGATGAGGGACGGGCCGGGGCTGTGGCCGTCGACGGGGTGCTGGGTGACCAGCAGGAAGATGCCGATGCACATGAAGAGGACGAGCGCGCCGACCTTGATGATCGCGAACCAGAACTCCAGCTCGCCGAAGATCTTCACCGAGATCAGGTTCACGGTGAGCACCACGGCCAGCGCGATGAGCGCTATCACCCACTGCGGGATGTCGGAGAACATGCCCCAGTAGTGGGTGTAGGTGGCGACGGCGGTGATGTCGGCGATGCCGGTGGTCGCCCAGTTCAGGAAGTACATCCAGCCCGCGGTGTAGGCGCCCTTCTCCCCCATGAACTCACGGGCGTACGACACGAAGGCGCCGGAGGAGGGCCGGTACAGCACGAGTTCGCCGAGGGCGCGCACGACGAGGAAGGCGAAGAGGCCGCAGACCGCGTAGGCGATGAAAAGAGAGGGGCCGGCGTCGGCCAGACGGCCGCCGGCACCGAGGAAGAGGCCGGTGCCGATCGCGCCGCCGATGGCGATCATGTTGACGTGCCGGGACTTGAGGGACTTGCTGTAGCCCTCGTCGCCGGCGTCGACATGGCTGGAACGTTTCTGCACATCGTCGTGCAGGGACTGCTCGCTCACGCCTCGGGTCCGCCTTCCATGGGGGTGTCCGTGCGCGGGGAACGCACGATGTCGGTGAGGGTCGTCTCGACACGGTCGAGGTGGTGGGCCATGGCCTCCACCGCGTCGTTCTCGGAACCGTCGATCAGCGCCTCGACGATCGCGCGGTGCTCGCGGTTGGACTGCTCGCGGCGGCCGCCCAGCTCGTTGAGGAAGGCGGACTGGCGGGCCAGCGCGTCCCGGATCTCCTCGATGACCCGGCGGAAGACCGGGTTCTGGGCGGCCTCGGCCACGGCGAGATGGAACAGCGTGTCCATGGCGACCCACGCGGTGGTGTCCGTCTCCTGTTCCATCCGGTCCAGGATGTGGGCCAGATGGTCGAGGTTCTCCGGGGTACGGCGCCGGGCCGCGTACCCCGCGACCGGGATCTCGACGTGGCGGCGCACCTCCAGCAGGTCGCTCGCCGCGTAGTCGCCGAAGGTGGGGTCCTCGACGGTGCTGGCGACGACGAAGGTGCCCTTGCCGGTCCTGGACACGGTCAGGCCCATGGTCTGCAGGGCCCGCAGGGCCTCGCGCAGCACGGGCCGGGAGACCTCCAGGGTGCGGCACAGCTCCGCCTCGGAGGGGAGCTTGTCGCCGATGGCGTACTCGCCTCGTTCGATGGCGTCGCGAAGGTGCGCCAGCACCGCTTCCATGGCACTGACGCGACGCAGGGGCTGTCCGGCTGTCCGGCTGTCTGACAGGTTCACGGTGGCGATCCTGCGGGGCGCGGGAGGTACCTGTCAAGAGGCCGAAAGGAAACGTTCAAGGGGCCGGAAGCCTGCGTTCAGGCGCCCGGCCCCTCACCTGTGCGGACGGTCAGCTGTGGATCACACCCGCTCCGAGCAGGCCGAAGAGCAGCACCCCGACGATGATCCGGTAGATCACGAAGGCGTTGAAGGAGTGCTTGGCGACGAACTTCAGCAGCCAGGCGATGGAGGCGTACGCCACGACGAACGACACGAGCGTGCCGGCCGCGAGCGGAGCCGCGCCCACCCCCGTGCCCAGGGCGTCCTTGAGCTCGTAGAGGCCGGCGCCGGTCAGGGCGGGGATGCCCAGGAAGAACGAGAGCCGGGTGGCGGCGACGCGGTCCAGGTCGAGGATCAGCGCGGTGGACATGGTGGCGCCGGAGCGGGAGAAGCCGGGGAAGAGCAGGGCGAGGATCTGGGAGCTGCCGACCAGCATGGCGTCCTTGAAGGAGGTGTCGTCCTCGCCGCGCTTGTGCCGGCCCATCTGGTCCGCCGCCCACATCACCCCGCTGCCGGCGATCAGCGAGCCGGCCACCACCCACAGCGAGGCGAGCGGGCCCTGGATGAGCGGCTTGGCGGCGAGTCCGACGGCGACGATCGGGATGGTGGCGTAGATGACCCACCAGGCGAACTTGTAGTCGTGGTGGTACCGCTCCTCGCGGTCGCGCAGGCCCCGCCCCCAGGCGGAGACGATCCGCACGATGTCCTTGAAGAAGTACACGAGCACCGCGGCGATCGCGCCGACCTGGATGACGGCCGAGAACCCGACCACGGCATGGTCGTCGACGGGGATGCCCATGAGCCCCTCGACGATCTTCAGATGGCCGGTGGAGGAGACGGGCAGGAACTCGGTCACCCCCTCGACGGCTCCGAGGACGACGGCCTGACCGACGCTGATGACGCTCATGGGATCCAGTTCTGCTCGGGGGGAAGCGGGAGCGGAGAGGACCGTCTTACTACACGCGGGCGAGAACGGATCTCATCCACGCGGCCGACACCCGCGCACGGCTCACATACGCGTGAGCGCGGCCCCCACGAACGCCGCCCCGAGGCCGGCCGCCACACTCGCCGCCACATTGACGGCCGCCTGGAGACGGGCCCCCGTCTCCGCCAGCCGCAGCGTCTCGTAGGAGAACGTCGAGTACGTCGTGAGGGCCCCGCACAGACCGGTGCCGAGCAGCAGCTGGAGGTGCGAGGCGGCACCGGTGAGCAGGCCGAGGACCAGGCAGCCGGTGACGTTCACCGTGAAGGTGCCCCAGGGGAAGCCCGAGCCGTGCCGGGACTGGACCGCCCGGTCGGTGAGGTAGCGGAGCGGGGCGCCGACGATCGCGCCGCCGATGACCAGCAGCCAGTTCACAACGACTCCTTACCCTTCGTGTCCGTCGTGCCCAGGGCCCAGCGGGCCGACCGGGCCCCGAGCCACACCGCCGTGAGGGCCGCGAGCGGGGTCGCCGCGAGGTAGGCCAGGCCGGTGCCGGCGTGGCCGCCCTCGAGCAGATTCCGGATGTCGACGGCGTACGTCGAGAAGGTGGTGAAGCCGCCGAGGACACCGGTGCCGAAGAAGGGCCGGACGAGGGGATGGACGGCCCGGATCTCGGTGACGACCACCATGAACACGCCGATCACGGCACAGCCGGCGACGTTCACCCAGAGGGTCGTCCAGGGGAAGCCGGCCGCGGCGGCGGGCCACCACAGGGAGGCCGCGTACCGGGCGGCCGCCCCCGCTCCCCCGCCGAGCGCCACCACGGTGACGACGGGCACCTGGGCACGCCAGGAAGGCGGACGTGGGGTGGGGGCCTGAACGCGCAGGCTCTCAGGGGCTGTCATGGGGCGTACGTCTCCTACTCGCCGGTGCCCGGGGTCGTGCGGGCGCGTGCCGTCGCAAGTAGGGACCGTTGGCGGCGTCCTCGCCGCGGTTCGGGTACGGCGGGCCCCACCGCCGCGCCGCGAGCGGTGTCGCGGCCGGGGTTCAGGTTAACCCCGGGCGGTGTTCCGGTGTCGCTGTCGAGCGGGTGGCCCGGGTCACTTCGGCGCGGGCGGCTCGCAGACGGCCACGCCGGGCTCCCAGATGCTGCCCAGCACCAGGTGCCCGTTCGCTTCGCACACGCTGGTGACCATGCGGTAGCCGGAGCGTCGGCGGGCGAGGTGGTGGATCACACGGCCCTCGTCGTCGAAGGCCAGCACGGCGATCGTGCCGGTGGGGCGGAACGGGGCGCGTACGGCCACGCGGGCGGCGGCGCGGCGGACCGCGGGTGCGCCGCGGTGGAGGAGGTCGAGGGGCGGGACGCGGGGTCCGGCCAGCGCGACCCAGACCGGTCCGTCCGGCGCGCCGCGCCAGAGGTTGTCGGGCATGCCCGGGAGGTTCTCGGCGAAGGGCTCGCTGCGTCCGGCCTCGGGCCCGGTGAGCCAGTGGCGGAGGAGCCGGCAGGCGCCGGTCTCGGCGACGACGAGGAAGGACTCGTCGGCGCCGACGGCGAGCCCGTTGGCGAACTGCAGTCCGTCCAGCACCACCTCGGGGGTGTCGTCGCCCGGCGCCAGGCGCAGCAGCCGTCCCGTTCCGACGTGCTCGACGATGTCGCCGATCCAGTGCTCCAGGGGGTGGCGGCGGCTGGAGACGGTGAAGTAGACGGTGCCGTCGGAGAGGGCCACGACGTTGCTGCAGAACCGCAGTGGCTCCCCCGCCACCGAGTCGGCGAGGATGCGGACCGTGCCGTCGCCGGTGTCGACGCGCAGCAGGCCGCGTTCGGCGTCGCACACCAACAGGTCGCCGTCCGGGAGGAGTTCCAGCCCCAGCGGCCTGCCGCCGGTCTCGGCGATCACCTCGGTACGGGCCGTGACCGGGTCCGCCAGACCGTCCAGACGCAGAATGCGGCCGTCCGCCACGCCGGTCAGCACACGGCCGCGTGGGTCGGCGACCACGTCCTCGGGGCCGTGGCCCATCGCGATGTAGTGGCGTGGGACGAGTGCGGGGGGACGGTCCATGGTGCGCATGCCCTTCATCCTCAGGGGGAGATACCGCTCTGCCGGGTCGCCTACCAGCCCTTTTCAAACATGCGGGCGACCTCGGCGATCCGCACCTCGTCGCGGTGGTAGTGCACTCGGCCCGCGGACCGGCTGGTGCGCAGCATGCCGGTGGCTTCGAGCAGCCGGAGGTGGGTGACGGCGACCGGGCGGGGCAGCGAGAACTTCTCGGCGACGGCGTCCGCGGTGACCCCACCCTCGGCGGGGCCGGGTTCCTTCAGCCAGGCCAGGATGCGCAGCCGCGTCTCGTCCGTGGGAGTCCTCAGCATGTCGTGCCCCTGCCTCGCGGCTCTCGCTCTCTTACCGCGTTCTTCCCACTGTCTCGCGGCTCAAGCCGCCGCGTCCGGCAGTCGGCATCGTTGACCGATACCGAACTGCCGTACGATCTGGCCAAGTTCGGGGCCGGGTGTCGCTCTGCCCCGGTGAGATCAGCGGTGGCGGAACCAGGACATCGACGAGAGGGCCCGGTCGTCGTAGCCGAACAGCGCCTGGTTCTCCCAGCCGTTGCCGGAGGAGGCGTCGGTCGGGTCCCAGCCGTTGCCGCCCACCGCGGTCCAGGTGGCCTCCCAGTAGAAGATGCCGAGGCCGCGGCCGTTCGGGACGGCCTCCACGATGCTCGCCACGTCGTTCATCCACCGGGTCTGGCCGGCCACGCTCGCCGGATAGCCGGAGACCAGCTCGTCAGCGGTGTCGATGATGTTCTCGTGCGCGTCCTCGCTGTCCAGGCGGAACGGGTAGGCGGTCTCGGCGACGTACACCGGCTTGCCGTAGCGGGAGGCCGCGTCGTCGAGGGTCGTCTGGAAGTCGGCCAGGGTGCCGTGCCAGTAGCCGTAGTACGACAGGCCGATCGCGTCGAACCTCACGCCGTTGGACCGCGCGCTGTCGAACCACCAGCGGGTGCCCTCCAGATCACCGCCCTCGGCGAGGTGCAGGGCGACGGTGGTGGTCGAGTTGACCGCCTTGACGGCGTCGTGGCCGGAGTTGAGCAGACCGGCCAGTTGCGTCCAGTTGGAGGTGGAGCCCTCGGTCCACAGCATGCCGCCGTTGATCTCGTTGCCCACCTGGACCATGTCGGCGGTGGTGCCCTGCGCCTTCAAGGCGTTCAACACGTCGTACGTGTGGTTGTACACGTCCGTCTTGAGTTGGCTGTACGAGTGTCCGGCCCAGGCGGCGGGCTTGTCCTGGCGGCCGGGGTCGGCCCAGAAGTCCGAGTAGTGGAAGTCGACCAGCAGCTTCATGCCCTGTGCCTTGACGCGCTTGGCCATGGCCAGGACTCGTGCCTTGTTGTTGTAGCCGTCGGCCGGGTTCACCCACACCTTGAGGCGCGCGTAGTTCATACCGGACGACTTGAGGACGGCCAGGGCGTCGCCGGCCGTTCCGGAGCTGTTGCGGTAGACGCCGCCCTTGGCCTCGCTCTTGGCCAGGGACGAGATGTCGGCACCCTTGATCGAAGTACCGGACGTGCCCGACGTGAAGGTCAGGTCGTCCACATTGATCCAGTTGCCGGGATTCGCGTCACTGTTGATGCTGATGGTGCATTGGTTGCCGGTCACATTGACCGGCACGACGATCCGGATCCACCCACTGGCGGAGACCGGCAGATCGGTGCGCTGCTCGGCGCCGCCGCAGTTCTTCAGCGCGATGTACGCGGACTTCTGTCCGCCGCCGGAGCGCACCCAGGCGGTGAGCTTGTACCGGCCGTTGGTGAGTCCGGACAGGTACTGCCAGGTCTCCGCCTTGTAGGCGGTGGAGGCCCAGTGGCTCAGGCGGTAGCTCCCGCCGTGGCCGCCGGACTCGACGAACGAGGCGCCGGTGTCGCCGTACTCGGACCAGCCGCTCGGCGTGGCCGCGCCCGAACCGTCGGTCTCGAAGCCTCCGTTGGTGAGGGTGCTCGCCGCCTGGGCGGTCTGGGCGGGCAGGGCGGTGAGGGCAAGCCCTGCGGCGAGCGGGAGCAGCAGGGCTCTGAGCGTGCGTCTGGGATGGAACATCGTCGTCCGTCGTCCCTTCGACGTCGGGGATGGGGGTGCCCCTCACAGCCGGTGAGGGGCCCCCTCCGCCCGCGGCTCGTGCGGCTCGCACGGGCGGAGGGAGTCGGTTCAGCCGTCGAGCCGGACGACCCGGACGGCTCCGGCCGGGACGGCCAGTCGGCCCGCGGCGCGTTCTCCGGTCAGCAGTTCGGTGCCCGGGGCCTCCAGCGGCACCTTGGTGTCCGAGCCGGTGTGGTTGACGGCGAACAGGTAGGTGCCCGACTCGCCGGTGCGGCGCACCACTTCGACGTCCCGGGGCAGGTCGGCGCGCGGGGCGAGGCGCGCGTCCTCGATCGCCAGGCCGAGCAGCGTGTCGAGGCCGTCGGTGCCGAGCCGGGTGGAGACGTACCAGGCGGTGCCCTCGCCGAGGCTGTGCCGGGTGACGGCCGGGTGGCCCGCGGTGAGGCCGTCGGCGTAGGTGCAGACGGTCTCGGCGCCGCGCGGCACCACGAACTCGGTCCACACGTCGGCGCCCAGTTCGGATCCGTCGGGGCCGGCGACGCGGACCCGTTCGCCGGGCAGCAGCGGTGAGAACTCCTCGACCGTGAGGCCGAGGACGTCCCGGAGCGGGCCCGGGTAGGCGCCCTCGTGGACGGCGTCGTGCTCGTCGACGATGCCGGAGAAGTACGAGACGACCAGCGTGCCACCGTTCTCGACGTAGTCCCTCAGGTTGTTCCCGGCCGTCTCCGTCATCAGGTACAGGGCCGGTACGACGACAAGGGGATACCTCGACAAGTCGGCTTCCGGGTGGGCGAAGTCGACGGTGAGGTGGTGGTCGTAGAGAGCCTCGTAGAAGGCGTCGGCGCGCTCGCGGGCGTCGTGGTCCTCGCTGGGGCGCCAGTCGAGGTTCTGCGCCCACCAGGAGTGCCAGTCCCACAGCACGGCCACGTCGGCCTCGGTACGGGTGCCGCGGATCTCGCTCAACGTCTCGACCGCCGCGCCGAGTTCGGTGACCTCGCGCCAGACGCGGGTGTCGGTGCCGCCGTGCGGGAGCATCGCCGAGTGGAACTTCTCGGCGCCGCGCCGGGACTGGCGCCACTGGAAGAACAGGGCGCCGTCGGAGCCGCGCGCCACATGGGCGAGGGAGTTGCGGGCCATCTGGCCCGGGGCCTTGGCGGGGTTGCGGGGCTGCCAGTTGACGCCCGAGGTGGAGTGCTCCAGGAGCAGCCAGGGGGCACCGCCCGCGACGGAGCGGGTGAGGTCGGCGGCCATCGCGAGGTTGACGTGGGTGCGGCGGCCGTCGGTGATCAGGTAGTGGTCGTTGGTGACGATGTCGACCTCGCGACCCCAGGCCCAGTAGTCGACGGAGTCGCACTGGCTCAGGGCCGTCATGAAGTTGGTGGTGACCGGGACGCCCGGCGAGAGGCGGTGCAAGAGGTCCCGCTCCGCCACGAAGTTCTCGCGCATGGTGGCGTCGGCGAACCGCTTGTAGTCCAGCGCCTGGCCCGGGTTGACGGACGTCGGGGTGAGCCGGGGCGGGTTGATCTGGCCGAAGTCCGCGTAGCGCTGGCCCCAGAAGGCCGTGCCCCAGGCCTCGTTGACGGCGTCGACCGTGCCGTACGTCGTCGCGAGCCAGCGGCGGAAGTGGGCGGCGCACGCGTCGCAGTAGCAGGCCGAGACGGGGACGCCGTACTCGTTGTGCACGTGCCACATCGCCAGGGCCGGGTGGTCGCCGTAGTGCTCGGCGAGCTTGGCGGTGATGGCCGCCGCGGCCGTGCGGTAGTCGGCGTTGCTGTGGCAGATCGCGGCGCGGGAGCCGAACTCGAGGCGCACGCCCTCCGGCGTCACCGGCAGGGCCTCGGGGTGGGCGCGGTAGAACCAGACGGGCGGGCAGACTGTGGGCGTACCGAGGTCGACGCGGATGCCGTTCGCGTGCAGCAGGTCGACCACGCGGTCGAGCCAGCCGAAGTCGTACACGCCGGGCGACGGCTCCAGCAGCGCCCAGGAGAAGATCCCGACGCTCACCATCGTGACGCCGGCCTCCCGCATCAGCCGGACGTCCTCCTGCCAGACGCTCTCCGGCCACTGCTCGGGGTTGTAGTCCCCGCCGAAGGCGAGCCTGGTGAGGCCCCTGGGGGTGGTCTCCGGCATGGATGGTCTCCCGGTCGATCGATCAATTGGGAACGTGCACACACAGCGGCGCAGTGCGGAGGCCAACATAACCGCACAGCAACAACCATTGACAAGTGTCCGGGATGTTTCTCTACTGTGAACGCTCACAGAAGCATGGCTGGTCTTCGCAGCAGGCGAGGACCCCAGGTCAGGGGAGAGATCCATGCCGTACACGAAGCGCCGCCGCCTCGTGAGAACCGCCGTCGCCGTCGCGCTCGGTGCCACCACACTCGCCGCCTGCGGGACGGAGTCCGCGGACAGCGAGACCGAGTCGGGTCCGGCGTCGCTGACGTACTGGACCTGGACGCCCGGCATGGACAAGGTCGTGGACCTGTGGAACAAGGGTCCGGGCAAGAAGGACCAGATCACCGTCACGGTGAAGAAGCAGGCGTCCGGCGACACACTGGTCACCAAGATCCTCACCGCGCACAAGGCGGGCAAGGCGCCCGACCTGGTGCAGGCGGAGTACCAGGCGCTGCCCACGCTGGTCAGCAATGACGCGCTCGCGGACATATCGAAGAACGTGGGCGACGCGCAGGGCAGCTTCGCCGACGGCGTCTGGCAGCAGACGACGCTGGGCACGGACGCGGTCTACGCGGTCCCGCAGGACATCGGGCCGATGATGTTCTACTACCGCGAGGACCTGTTCAAGGAGTACGGCCTGACGGTGCCGACGACCTGGGACGAGTTCGCCGAGACCGCCCGCAAGCTCAAGAAGGCGGCTCCCGACAAGGACCTGACCACCTTCTCCGCCAACGACTCCGGCCTCTTCGCGGGCCTCGCGCAGCAGGCGGGTGCCAAGTGGTGGACGACCTCCGGTGACCAGTGGAAGGTCTCCATCGACGACGCGGCGACCCAGAAGGTCGCGAAGTTCTGGGGCGGCCTGGTCGAGGAGGGCGCCGTCGACAACCAGCCGATGTACACGCCGTCCTGGAACAAGGCGCTCAACACCGGCAAGCAGATCGCCTGGGTCAGCGCCGTGTGGGCGCCCGGCACCCTGACCACGGCGGCTCCCGACACCAAGGGCAAGTGGGCCATGGCCCCGCTCCCCCAGTGGTCCGCGAGCGAGACCCGCACCGGCAGCTGGGGCGGCTCCTCCACCGCCGTGACCACGGACTCCAAGCACCAGGCGGCCGCCGCGAAGTTCGCCGCCTGGCTGAACACCGACAGCGACGCCCTCAACGCGCTGGCGAAGGAGAGCGGCATCTACCCGGCCGCGAAGAACGCCCAGACCAGCGGCGCCTTCCTCAAGCCGCCGGCCTACTTCGCGAACCAGGCCGACTTCTACACCAAGGCCGCCGACATCGCGGAGACCACGGCACCGTCTGCCTGGGGTCCGAACGTGAACGTCGCCTACACCACCTTCAAGGACGCCTTCGGCGCCGCCGCGAAGAACAAGTCCGACTTCGGCGCGGCCCTGAAGAAGATGCAGGACGACACCGTCGCCGACATGAAGAAGCAGGGCTTCGGGGTCGCTCGGTGAAAAGCACGGCACGCCGGCAGTCGTACGGGGTCAAGGGCGCCCCGTACGCCTTCCTCCTCCCTGCGGCACTCCTGTTCACCCTGTTCTTCGCCCTGCCGATCGGCTACGCGGTCTGGCTCAGCTTCCGCAAGGTGAAGGTCTCCGGCCTGGGCCTCGGCTCAGGGGCCCGCAAGGAGGTCTGGGCCGGTCTGGAGAACTATTCCGACGCCCTCACCGACAGCGAGCTGATGCAGGGGGCCCTGCGCGTGCTGGGCTACGGCTGCATCGTCGTACCCGTCATGCTCGGCCTCGCCCTGCTGTTCGCGCTGATGCTCGACTCCGAGAAGGTGCGGCTCGCGCCGTTCACCCGGCTCGCGATCTTCCTCCCGTACGCCATCCCCGGTGTGGTGGCGGCGCTGCTGTGGGGCTTCCTGTACCTGCCGGACGTGAGCCCGTTCTACTTCGTCCTCGACAAGCTGGGCATGCCGCAGCCGGACCTGCTGGACGGCGGGCCGCTGTTTCTGGCTCTCTCCAACATCGCGGTCTGGGGCGGCACCGGCTTCAACATGATCGTCATCTACACCTCGCTCCAGGCGATCCCGGCGGAGGTGTACGAGGCCGCGAGGCTGGACGGTGCCACACCGACGCAGATCGCGCTGCGGATCAAGATCCCGATGGTGGCGCCCTCGCTGGTGCTGACCTTCTTCTTCTCGATCATCGCCACGCTCCAGGTGTTCAACGAGCCGACCACCCTCAAGCCGCTCACCAACTCCGTGTCCACGACATGGAGTCCGCTGATGAAGGTGTACCGGGACGCGTTCGGCGAGGGCGACATCTACAGCGCCGCCGCGCAGGCCGTGATCATCGCCTTCGCCACGCTCCTGCTGTCCTTCGGCTTCCTGCGAGCCGCGAACCGTCGTCAGAAGCAGGAGGCAGCTCGATGAGTTCCAGTTCCCTTGCCGTCCCGAAGGCCCAGCCGGTGGCGGGCAGCACGTCCGGCACCGACCGGGGCCGCCCGCCGCTGCGCCGCCGGATCGCCCTGATCCCGACGGTCACCCTGCTCCTGGGAGCGGTCTACTGCCTGCTGCCGGTGGCCTGGGTGGTCATCGCGGCCACCAAGTCCGGACGTGAGCTGTTCTCCACGTTCACGTTCCTGCCGGGCTCGGGCTTCGCCGACAACGTCCGGGACCTGAGCGCCTACCGCGACGGCGTGTACTGGGCGTGGATGGGCAACTCCGCCCTGTACGCCGGGCTGGGTGCCCTGCTGTCGACCTGCGTGTCCGCGATCAGCGGCTACGCCCTGGCGACCTACCGCTTCCGGGGCCGCGAGGCGATCTTCAACGTGCTGCTCGCGGGTGTGCTGATGCCGCCGGTGATCCTGGCCGTCCCCCAGTACCTGCTGCTGGCCAAGGTCGACCTCACCGACTCCTACCTGTCCGTACTGCTGCCGCAGATCCTCTTCCCGTACGGCGTCTACCTCGCGCGGATCTACGCCGCCGCCGCTGTGCCCGCCGACGTGGTCGAGGCCGGGCGGATGGACGGGGCGAGCGAGTGGCGGATCTTCACGCGGATCGCGCTGCCGATGATGATCCCCGGCATGGTGACGGTGTTCCTGTTCCAGTTCGTGGCGATCTGGAACAACTTCCTGCTGCCGTACATCATGCTCAGCGACGACGAGAAGTTCCCGATCACGCTCGGTCTGTTCACGTTGCTGGAGCAGGGGGCCAACTCGCCGGCGCTGTACACGCTGGTGATCACGGGCGCGTTCCTCGCGGTGTTCCCGCTGGTCGCCCTCTTCCTGGTCATCCAGCGCTTCTGGAGTCTGGATCTGCTCTCCGGAGCCGTAAAGTCATGACCATGAACGCTGCGGGAGGCAGGCGCAGGCCGCCCACGATCCACGACGTGGCGCGCGAGGCGGGGGTCTCGCGCGGCACCGTCTCGCGGGTGCTCAACGGCGGCCACTACGTCAGCCCGGCTGCCCAGGAGGCGGTCAACGCGGCCATCCGCAGGACGGGTTACGTCGTCAACCGCCACGCCCGCTCCCTGATCACCGGGCGGTCCGACTCGATCGGCTTCCTGCTCACGGAGCCGCAGGAGCGGTTCTTCGAGGACCCCAACTTCAATGTCCTGCTGCGCGGCTGCACCCAGGCGCTCGCCGCGCACGACATCCCGCTGCTGCTGATGCTGGCGGGCACCGAGGACGAACGGCGGCGCATCACGCGGTACATCACCGCCGGGCATGTCGACGGGGTGCTGCTGGTCTCCAGTCACTCCGGGGACCCCGTCGCCGAGCAGCTGCGCGGGGCCGGGGTGCCGCTGGTGGCGTGCGGGAAGCCGATCGGGCTGGCCTCCAAGGTGAGCTACGTGGCCGCCGACGACCGCGACGGTGCCCGCGACATGGTGCGTCATCTGCTGTCGCTCGGGCGGCAGCGGGTGGGCATGGTGACCGGTCCGCTGGACACGCCGGGCGGTGTGGAGCGCCTCGCCGGCTACAAGGAGGTGCTCGCGGACTCGGGCCTGGAGTTCGACGAGCGGCTCGTCGTCTCCGGCGACTACAGCCGGGCCAGTGGCGAGGCGGGTGCCGAGCGACTGCTGGGGCAGGCCCCGGACCTGGACGCGGTGTTCGTCGCCTCGGACCTGATGGCCCAGGGGGTGCTGGCGGCGCTGCAGCGGGCGGGGCGGCGGGTGCCGCAGGACGTCGCGGTCGGCGGCTTCGACGACTCACCGGCGGCGCTGGGCGCCGTCCCGGAGCTGACGACCATCCGGCAGCCGTGGGACCGCATCAGCACCGAGATGGTGCGGGTGCTGCTCGCGCAGATCGGGGGCGAGGATCCGGCGGCGGTGATCCTGCCGACGGAGTTGGTGAAACGGGAGTCGACGTAGGTCCGGCCCCGGTCCCGGCCGACCCCGGAAGGACGTCACAAAAGACGCCACTCCATGCACAGTCATTGAACCTCGGACCGGTGTACCGTTCGGTTATGGCAGCGAAAACGGCTGGTGCGCGGCTCGAGGAACGGTGGCGGGACATCCTGTCGGCGCACGCGCGCACGATGTGCGAGATCGACCGGGCCCTGCATCCGCACGGCCTCGGCGCCTCCGATTTCGAGGTCCTGGACATGCTCGCGACCGCTGCGCCCGAGGAGGGCGAGCAGTGCCGGGTGCAGAATCTGGTCGGGCGGGTCCATCTGAGCCAGAGCGCGCTGTCGCGGCTGATCGCCCGGCTGGAGAAGGACGGTCTTGTGGCGCGTTCCGTGTGCGTGGAGGACCGGCGCGGCGTGTGGGTCGCTCTGACCTCCAGGGGCCGTGACCTGCACGCCGAGGTGCTGCCGCTGCAGCGGGCGGCGCTGGCCCGGACACTGGGCGCGTAAGAGGCCCAGGCCCGGACCGGGCCGATCGCCCTACGGACGTGCCAGCAGGGTGCGGACTCCCTCCGAGGTGAGCGTCAGGCGGTGCTCCGAGCTGCCGTCGATGGTGAGCGACAGGTCGTCGGCGGGCCACTGCGCGGCGAGGGCGCCGAGCGGCACCATGCGGTAGCGGGAGACGAACGGCAGCAGCCCGGCCATCTCCACCTCGGAGGTGAACACGGGCACCACCGGTTCGCCGCCCGGCTGCTCCAGCACCGGCAGCGCCACCGCGGAGGGGTTGGCGGCGTCGGCATCGTTCGCGTCGTCGGGCACGGGGATGAGCACGTCGCTGTCGGCGAGCGCGTTCAGAGCCGCCGCGTCCTCGGTGTTCTCGGCGAGGACGTCCAGAGCCCGCTGGGCGGGCGTGGGCGTGGGGTTGTTTGCAGGTGTCTCCATGGCAGATTCCCTGGTAGCGGCGGTCTTGCGGCCCACCCGGGACATGATCCGCCCCGGGCGCGGTCCTGCTCGCGTACCCGATCGTGGACGGGGCAATCCTGGTGGATCACTGAGGTTCAGGGGATCAGTGGGATCTGGCCGGAGGGCAGGCCGGGGCGGTCGCAGCCGACGCGCCTGGCCAGGGGTTCGGCCATGCCGGGGCCGATGTACGTCCAGTAGGTGGAGGCGTCCCGGAAGTAGCGCCGCATCCGCTCGCCGTCCCGGGCGTGCCGGGCGCCTGCCGTGCGGATGAGGGTGCCCTGAAGGAGGTCCCAGGCCATACGCCCGGCGTGCAGGAACATCAGCGCGAGGCGGTTGTCCTCGGCGACGGTGAAGGGGGCCTCCCCGGCGACATTACGGCGGCAGGCCTCCATCCACTGCTGAGCCGTCTGCTGGAGCGCGGCATGCGCGGTGTGGATGATGCCCAGGGATTCGCCGAGGTTGCGCTGGTAGTCGTGCAGGTCGGCGCGGGTGCGGTCGGGTTCCAGAATGAGCGGGCGGGCGGCGAGGATCCGGGCGTACTCGTCAGCGGCGGCGTACGCGGTGCCGATCATGATGGCGGCGAGTTCGCAGTGGAAGAAGCTCGGTGCCCGCCCGGCATACATGGGGTTGCCGTGCAGCTTCGAGCCGGGCTGCCGCCCTCGACGGGCAGGTCGAGCAGGCCGGTTCCGACCGTGTGGTGGGCGGGGATGCGGGCCTGTGCCATGCGGATGCTGTTGGATCCGCTGCCGCGCAGGCCGAGGACGCCGTGCCAGTCGTCGAGCACCGTCCAGACCTCGCGGGGTGCGCAGAACAGCACGAGCGGGCCCGGGGCGTCGCCGGGCTTCTCGGGGGCGCGCAGGGTCTGGCCGACGTAGTGCGTGGAGTAGGGGGCGCCGGAGGAGTAAGGCCAGGTGCCGTCGAGGATCACGTGGTCGCCGTCGGGCTGTGCGACGCCGACCGGTGCGAGGGTGGAGGCGGTGCGGAACTCCCCGTCGGCGCCGAAGATCTCGTCCTGCGCGCGTTCCCCGAAGGCCGACGCGACCTGCAGGACGTGGGCGGCGGTGAGGGACAGCGCCCAGCCACTGGAGGGACAGCCGCGTGCGACCTCGGTGACCACGCGACAGAAGGCGGGCAGGCCGAACTCGTACCCGCCGTAGCGGAGCGGCTGCAGCGCCCAGTGAACCCGGCCCGTGAGAAGTCCTCGTGGGTGGTCTGCGGGTAGTGCGTCAACCGCTCGATCTCCGCCTGTCGTTCGATCAGCGCGGGCCGCAACGCGATGGCTCGTTTCGACGAGTTCGGCTTCGGTCAGTCCGGGTTCGGGCGGGGCGATCACGGGTGTCACGGGTGTCTCCTGACGTGTGGGGACGTCGGTTCGTGACCGATCCGTGCCCGCGCCCCCGAAGCCGGAACCTGGTCGACCACGCCAAGGAGACAGCGGCTCAACGGGCGTGATGTGTAAGACCGCCGGGGCGACGGCATAGGCTGCGTAGATCATCATGGAAGGGGAACGCTCGTGTCTGGTCCAGTCGTACTGGAGGTCGCGCAGTGGCAGGGGTCGGGTGCCTCCACGGCCCGTCGGTTGGCCAGTGGTGCTGCCTGGCTGGCCGAGCTGATACCCGCAGGCCGGCGGCGTACGGTCACACTCGACAACTGCGTCGGCACCGCGCGGGGCGGCGTACGGAACGCCGATGTGCTGGAGCGCCATCTGCTGGCGGTGCGCGCGGCATTGGGCGACGTTCCGCCGGGCGCACGGCCAGTGATCATCGGCGGCGACTGCGGGGTCGACCTCGCCCCGATCGAGGCCGCGCTCTCCGCATTCGGGGACCGGCTGGCCGTGGTGTGGTTCGACGCGCACGCAGACCTCAACAGTCCGGAGTCGTCGCCTTCCGGAGCCTTCCACGGCATGGTGCTGCGCGCCCTCATCGGCGACGGGCCAGAGGGCCTGCGGCCCGCGCGGAGCCTGTCGGCCGACCGTGTGGTACTGGCGGGCGCGCGGTCACTGGACCCGGGTGAACAGGACCTTGTCGAGAGCCGCGGCATACGGCACCTCGGCGTCGAGCAGCTGACAGAACCAGGGCCGCTCCTGGCCGCAGTGCGCGCCACCGGCGCCGAGGCGGTGTACCTCCACATCGACCTCGACGTCCTGGACCCGCGGGTGTTCCCTGCCGTCGGCACACCCGAGCCCGGCGGACTCGGCGCAGAGGACCTGCTCGTGGCAGTGCAGGCGCTGACGCAGGAGTTCACCCTCGCCGGACTTGCGCTCACCGAGTACGAACGGACGGAAGCCGGCGGCGAGGAGGAGGCGGCGGTACTGCGGCGGATCGTCGACGGACTGTTCGGGCTCGACCGACACTGATCAGCGCCCTCTGCCGGCGCTCTCTCTCCCCCCCCCCACCAGCACAGTTCGGGGGTGAACGCCTACCGTGGCAGTGAGCTGGCAGGCCCGAGGACCCGGCAGGGCAGACCGTGCTCACGCGCCCCACCACTCCGGTCCGCCTCCACCCGGTACACCCCTGCTCGCGGATCCCGGGTGACGGCCTCCGTCGGCACACCCTCTGTGAAGAGCACTCCGGCCCCGTCCTCCACCGCCCAGCCCGCCGGCAGTCGCCCCGCCGCCACGGCCGCACGGTACGAGGGGCGCCGGCCCGGTTCACTGTCGTAGTGCGGGCAGACGGAGCCGGGCAGCAGTCCCAGGCCGTCGGGGAGGTACGTCAGCGGCCCGAAGGAGTCGGTGTGCGAGCCCTCGGCCCAGCAGTTGGCGCCGGCGCTGATGCCGCACAGCACCGTGCCGAGGTCGTAGGCCTCCCGCAGCAGCCGGTCCACACCGTGGGTGCGCCAGACCGCGAGGAGGTTGGCCGTGTTGCCGCCGCCCACGTACACGACGTCCTGGGCGAGCAGGAAGGAGCGCAGAGCGTCGTCGTCCAGCTCAGCCGTCGCCGGTCCTTGACCTAGAGCGCGGTCCAGCATCTAGCGTCCCCGTCATGACGACACCTCAGCACAAGATCGGATCGGGGTTCGGCGCCCGGAGCACCGCGGACGACGTCCTGAGCGGCATCGACCTGTCCGGCAGTACCGCGATCGTCACCGGTGGCTACTCGGGACTTGGCCTGGAGACAACCCGCGCCCTGGCGGGAGCCGGCGCCCGCGTCGTGGTCCCCGCCCGGCGACGGGCGGCCGCTCAGGAGGCGATCGAGGGCATGGACGGCGTCGAGACCGACGACCTCGACCTGTCCGACCTCGAAAACGTCCGCGGTTTCGCCGAGCGGTTCCTGACCTCGGGTCGCAACGTCGACATCGTGATCAACAACGCTGGGGTCATGGCCTGCCCCGAGACGCGGGTAGGCCCCGGGTGGGAGGCGCAGTTCGCCACCAACCACCTCGGCCACTACGCGCTGATCAACCATCTCTGGCCGGCGATCGCCCGCGGGGGCGCGCGCGTGATCGCCGTGTCCTCCGGCGCCCACGGCATCACCGGAGTGCGTTGGGACGACGTGCAGTTCGAGCGTGGCTACGACAGATGGCAGGCGTACGGACAAGCGAAGACGGCGAACGTGCTGTTCGCCGTACAGCTCGATGCGCTCGGCCGCGATGCCGGAGTCAGAGCGTTCGCGCTGCATCCGGGCAGCATCCTCACCCCGCTGCAGCGCCACCTTGCGAAGGCGGAGATGGTCGACGCCGGCTGGATCGACGAGAACGGCAACCCGACCGATCCCACCTTCAAGACGCCGGAGCAGGGCGCGGCGACGCAGGTATGGGCGGCGACCTCCCCCCAGCTGGCGGGCATGGGTGGCGTGTACTGCGAGGACTGCGACATAGCCGAGGCGGCCGACAACGGCTCGGAAGGCGGCGTGCACGCACACGCGACGGACCCCGAGCAGGCCGCGCGCCTGTGGGCGCTGTCGGCCGACCTCACGGGCGTCGACGCTTTCGCGGCGGCAACCTGAGGTGCCCCCGAACAACGGCGCCACCTGCCGCAACGTCAGGTTCGTGCGCCGGTACGTCGCCACCAGCAACGCCCGGTCCTCCAGCGGCAGCCGCCAGGGACGGGCCGCGCTGAACATCACCACCGCGACGCCGCACCAACGCCACCGGCCTGGCGAACTGCGACTCGGTCAGCCCGGAGAACGGCTCGATCCACTTCGGATCACTTGCTGAAATCACCCCACCCATGCCCAGCCGAATCACCAACCGTCCCACTGGTTACGGGACAACCTCTAAAGGGTGTTGCACAAGGCCGTGTTCGGGCAGGTCAGGGCTAGTGGAGGCAGTCCTCTGTTCATGACGCGAGGGCGAGGTTGTGCATGTGGGCGACGGCCTGAACTGCGTGGTGAAGTCCGTCGCCGCGTTGCCGGCAGTCGCGGAGGATCTTGTAGTTCTTCATCCGGCCGATCACATGCTCCACCCGCGCGCGGACCTTGCGGTGAGCCGCGTTGTCTTCTTCCTCGCCCGCCAGCAGGGCCCGATGAGGGCGTTTGCGGTGCGGGGTGACCATCCCGCAGTTGAGGTAGGCGCCGTCGCCCAGCACGGTCACGTCCTGGCAGTGCTCGGCCAGGCCGGAGGCACACCAGGCATGGGCGTCCGCGGTGGTGCCCGGCACCGGCCGGGCCGTCGCGATCACCAGACGTGTGTCGGCATCCACGATGACCTGCACGTTGGCCGAGAACCGGTAGTTGCGTGACGAAGAGCCCACGTGCCGGTCGCGGACCGGGACCAGGGTGCCGTCCACGATCCACAACCGGTCGGCCCCTTCAGCCGGACGGGAGACCGGCTCCAGTGCCAGCAGCGGACCGAGCCGCTGGATCACCCGGCACACGGTCGAGGAGGAGATCCCGAACAGCGGCCCGAGCTGTCGCATGGTCAGGTTCGTGCGGTAGTAGACGGCCACCAACAGCACCCGCTCGGCCAACGGCAGCGACCACGGCCGGCCTCGCAGCGTGCCGTTGCCGCCCCGCTCCCCGCACCACCTTCAGCAGCCCCGAAACCTGCGTCACCCGCAGCCCCGTGAACGTCTCCACCCACACCCGCTCAGCGCGTAAGACCCCGGCCATACAAGGAAGATGCCCAGCTCAGAGTCTTGTGCAACACCCTTTAGGGCCTGTCCGGCGGATCTTGCCGGGCCGACGTGCCCAAGGCGGATGAGGCAGTACTCGACGGGGTCGCGCTCATTAATCACTCGACCGCCCCTACGACCTGCGGGAGACTCCCCGCGATGACGCAACGAACCGATACGCCTCCCACCTGGGACGAGCGCACGCAGCTGATCACCTTCCTGGACTACGCCCGTGACACGGCGCGAGCCAAGTGCGAGGGCGTGTCTGTGGAAGACGCCCGCAGCGCCCCGCTTCCGAACTCACCGATGATGACCCTGTGTGGGCTGATCAGCCATCTGCGGTGGGTCGAGTACCACTGGGTCCAAGTGATGTTCCTGGGGGAGGAACCAGCGGGTCCGCTCACGTGGGCGAGTGACGGCGACCCCGACCCAGAGATGCGGACAGCTGTCGAGATCCCATTGCCCCAGCTTCTCGCCGAATATGAAGAGCAGAGCGACCGTTACCGTCGTCTGCTGTCCGACCACGACTTGAACTCAAGGGCCAAGCGCCCCATCAGCGACGGCCGCCACGTAGACCTCCGTTGGGTAATCCTCCACCTCATCGAAGAGATCTCTCGCCACAACGGGCATCTCGACATCGTGCGAGAGCTCGTCGACGGACGGACCGGCGTTTAGGTCCCTTCGGCTGGTCACAAGCGTTGCCAGAGTCTGATCGAAGCGACGGTGATGGTGCCGTGGAAGACGTAGGCACGCTTGTCGAACCTCGTGGCCACAGCCCGGAAGTTCTTGAGGGCATTGATCGTTCGCTCGACTTCGTTCCTCCTCTTGTAGATCGTCTTGTCGAAGCCGGTGGGTCGGCCGCCCCTGCTGCCCCGGCGCTGGCGGTTGGCCCGCTGGTTCCTCGGTTCGGGGATGGTGTGCTTCATCTGGCGTCGTCGCAGGTAGCGGCGGTTGCAGCGGGAGGAATACGCCTTGTCGCCGCCGAGATGGCCCGGCCGGGTGCGCGGGCACCCACCATCGAGACGGGCAATTCGGATGCGTTCCAATACAGGGATGAGCTGCGGGGCGTCGCCCCACTGACCTGGCGTGATCAGCAAGGCCAGCGGGCGGCGTCCGCCTTCACCGGCGAGGTGGATCTTGCAGGTAAGGCCGCCCCGGGAGCGTCCGAGTCCCTCGTCGGGGCGGTGCTGCCGGGGCGTCATTCTTTTCCCGGCACTCGCGGGCGTCTCTTGCGGGCCCCGGCGGCGTGCTGGTGGGCCCGGCAGGAGGTGGAGTCCACGCTCACCATCGACCAGTCGATGCGGCCCTCTGCATCGGCGTCGGCCAGGGCGGCCGCGAAGAGTCTGTCCCAGGTGCCGTCTGCCGACCAGCGTCGGTGCCGCTCGTATGCGGTCTTCCACTTGCCAAACGTGCAGGCAGATCCCGCCAGGGCACTCCTGTGCGGATCCGGTACAAGATCCCGTTGATGACCCTGCGATGGCTCGCCCAACGGCCTCCCCGCTTACCGGACTTCGGCAGATGCGGCCTCAGCCGAGCCCATTCCTCGTTCGTTGGATCTCCCCGCCCCATGGACATGCCAACGAGCCCACCCCGCAACGGTCACATGATCCGCCGGACAGGCCCTAGGTCGTGGGACCACTGTGCAGAGCGGCAAACACCCCCCGGGCGCGGGTGCCGTCCGGCAGTTGTCAGGAGCCGGTGACGTGGCCGGTCGCTCCCTGCGCGGGAGTCAACGGGCCGTCCGGGGCGGGCTGGAGGACCCGGTGCACGTGGAGGGTCGTGCCCTGGGGCGTGGTCAGTCGGGTGCCGTCCCGGTCGTCGATGGCGGTGAAGTCCGTGGGGAGGGGCCCTTCGCCGGTGCAGGAGGCGGTGACCTCGCGGTCGGGGACGTCGCTGAGGTTCTGGTCCTGGGCCTGCACTCGTCCCTCGATCAAGGCCGACAACTGGGCGAGCATCACGGGGTCGTGGCAGCCGTCGTAGGCCCAGCGCTGCCCGAGCACGCCGTGCTCCATGGTGCCGACGAGGGCGTGCTCCGCACCGTCGAGCGGGGCGCCGCGATAGGTGAGCGGCACCAGGTAGCCGGCCGGGCGGGCGCCGGAGGTGTCGGTGACGACGAGGAACTCGATCCCGACCTCGCCTCGCGGGTCGTCCAGCCGGAATCCGCCGGCCTTGACCAGCTTCGGGTCGTCCGAGCCACCGCGGTACCAGGGGCGGGAGGGCAGCCAGGAGGTGAGCAGTTCCAGCTTGGTCGGCTTGAGCGTGGTGCGGTGGATGACGGCCATGCCGAGGGTTCCCCTCCGTCAGGTCGGTGCGAGCCTTGAGATCACGCAGGATACGTTCGAGCGGATCCGGTTCGGGGTGTGGCACCGCCCCGAGCCGGCCGATCGCAGGCCCGGCTGAACGTGAGGAAGCGCCTTGATCTCGGACTACCAGCAGCAGTTGCGAGACCGGTTCCTGTCCGTCTCCGAGACTCCCGCACCCACCCCCTGGCATCCGACCCTGGACAGGCGGATACCCATCGGCGGACTCCTTGGCATCGGATTCGGCACCGCTCCCGGCACCGGCAAGGACCTGGCCATGGTGGTCTCGGTCGACGGGCACGGGCTATTTGACACCGTCACGGGAGAGAAGCTGGCCAGGGACCGTGACCCTGACCCCGACGACAGCACGCCGGACACATCGCCCGATCTCTCGTGTCCCGGCCTCGGGCCGCTCGCCGGAACGCGAATGCGTATCGCCGGTCTCTTCGGAGGCGGTCTCCACACCACCAGTTCCGACGGCTGGAGCGTGGAAGTCGTCAGCCCCGAATGGCCTCACCACCGGGTTCTGCTCTCCAAGGACGGAGGAATGCCCCACAGCGGACCGCACGGCGAGCGCTGGTGGCACATCTTCGACTCCCACTACTCGGAACTGCGGACCGTCGGCTTCTCCCCCTCCGGACGCACCCTCGCGGTCGCCACGAGCAGTGACCTCACCCTCTGGACACGCCGGACTACCGGAGAAGGCCCTGCGGGTACGGCCAACGCGTGACGTGTGAAGAACTCCCCGCCTCACCCACCAAAGGAGTCATCGCGTCAGGAACGGCCAAGACCAACACACCCTGCCAGGTGGCAATGTCGACCCCGGTGAACCCGTCCATCAGGCCCTCGCACGGGAACTCGACGAAAAGCTGGGCTTGGACCTCACGGACGCGAGCGGCGTCCCGCAGTGACCTGGATCCAGGAGGCCATGGTCACCCGCCACGGCAGCACCCCGCCCCGCAAGCTCCACCTCGTCTTCCGCATTCACATCGCCGACCCCACTCGCGTCCGTCTGCGCACCGTCGAGCACGACGACACCGCCGGCGTCGGCCACCTCATCTGGAGCCCCTACAGGGACACAGTCGACCAGGCGCCGTTCCCACCGGTCCCGCTCGCCGCACTCGCGACTCCCATGGCGTCGCTCGACGCTGCGCAGGCCTTCCTGCCGCCCCTCGATGACTCGAACTACCAGTGGATCTGACCTGCCGCTCGACACCATCCGTCATTCAGGCCCCGCGGGCGCATCAAGGTGCTTGTCGATAAAGGCATTGATGAACTCCACTCCGAAGGCGTGTATCTCCGGAGAGACGTCGGAGGGCGACTCGCCGAACCAGAGGACGGTCTCCGGATTCCGCTCGGCTTCATCGAGCCAACTACGCAGCCTGCCGAGTCTTCCCCCGCTCAGTCGGACCAGAGCCTGATGCACACGTTCGCGCTCCGCGCCTGCATAGAGTTCAAGGAGTGAGAGGGCGCTCGCATTCTCGCCATCCGAAAATGTGGCGTCGCAAATCTGACGTGTTGCGCGTGACACCGCCATGCCCGTCATCCTGCCCAGCATCGGCATGGTCGACAACGGTCGTCCGAGCCCGGCGTCAGCGCCCCGGAGGAAGCCGGCCAGTCCGGCCGCGTCCGTGAGGAGCGGCCGCAGCAGCATCTCCGTGGTGTCGGACAGTTCAGACGGCGTGTCAGGAGACCTGGGCCGTCCGCGATCGCGATCAGCGTGAGCATTCCCGGGGCTTGCGCTCACCCACGCTGCCCGAGGGATGTTGACGGACATCATGTTACCGGTAACATCAAACCGCTTCAGCCGTACGCGACTGTGCCCTCCGCCCACCCCACCCCGGTGGGCCGTCCTCCGGAGTCCGCGTGACCGACCAGCCGACCGCACAGCTCGCCTCTCGTCCCTCCCCCGCTTCGCCCGCCCCGGTCTTCAGCAGGTCCGCCGTCGTGGCGTCCTGTGTCGGCTTTGTGCTCATCGGGGCGTTGCAGGCGCTGTACGGGCCCGCGATCCCGGCCTTTCGTGCGGAGTTCGGGCTGTCGCCCTCCGCCGCGGGGCTGGGGCTGAGTGCCCACTTCGTCGGCGGTGTGGCCGGTGTGCTGCTGTTCGACCGGCTCTACGGCCGGGTCGGAAACCGGCACATCCTCGGCAGCTCCTATCTGCTGATGGCCGTCGGCGCGGCGGGCTTCGCGCTGGCGCCCGACTGGCCCACCGCCCTCGCGGCGGCCCTGCTCGCGGGGCTCGGTTTCGGTGGCATCGACTACGGCCTCAACCAACTGTTCGCCGTGGGCTTCGGTCACCGTTCGACCGCGATGCTGAACATCCTCAACGCCCACTTCGGCATCGGCGCCATCCTCGGCCCCGCCCTGATCGGCGTGGTCGGCTCGGAGCACTACCCGGCCGTCTTTCTCTGCTTCGCCCTCGCCAATCTGCCCTTGCTGCTGTGCCTGAGGGGCGTCCGGAACGACGTGCCCCTACCGGGTGGGACCGAGGACAGTCGAGGGCAGGTGCTGGGCCGGAGCCTCGGCTCCGTGCTCGCCGTCTTCGTCGCGCTCTACGTCCTGCACGTCGCCGTCGAGGCCGGTGTCGGCGGCTGGGAGCCCACACATCTGGAGACCGTCGGCTACGGCGCGGGCGTCGCGGCCACCGCCACCTCGGTGTACTGGCTGATGATGACCATCGGGCGCTTCCTGGTCGCCCCGCTCGCGCTGCGGTTCTCCGCCCAGGCCATCATCACCGTCTCGTGCGCGGGCATGACGGTGTGTCTGCTGGCCGCGTCCGTGCCCGCGCTGGCTCCGTACGCGTACGCCGGTGTCGGTCTGTTCATCGCGCCGGTCTTCCCCACCGGACTGCCCTGGCTGAACCGGGCCGCGCCGCGCGCCCGGCGGGCCGGTGCCGTGGTCATCGCGGCCTCCATGGTCGGCGGTGTCGCCGCCGGGCCGGCGCTGGGCAAGGCCATCGAGTGGTCCGGGATCCGCGCGGTGCCGCTCCTGCTGTGCGGTGTCTCGGCACTGTGCCTGGCCGCCACGCTCTGGCTGATCCGCGCCACCCGATCTCACTGACTCCCCCTACCCCGAAGGGAAGCCTCCGCATGCCCGCTCTGACTACGACGTCCGACGGATTCCTGCTGCACGGCGAGCCGTTCCGGATCCTCTCCGGCGCGCTGCACTACTTCCGTGTCCACCCCGACCTGTGGGCCGACCGGTTGCGCAAGGCCCGTCTGATGGGCCTCAACACGGTGGAGACGTACCTTCCGTGGAACCACCACCAGCCGGATCCCGACGGGCCCCTCATGCTCGACGGCTTCCTCGACCTGCCCCGGTTTCTCCGGCTCGCCCAGGACGAGGGGCTGCGTGTGCTGCTGCGTCCCGGTCCGTTCATCTGCGCCGAGTGGGACGGAGGCGGCCTGCCCGACTGGCTGACGTCGGACCCGGACATCCGGCTGCGGACCAGCGATCCGCGCTTCACCGGGGCCGTCGACCGCTACCTCGACCTGCTGCTGCCCGTCCTCCGCCCGCACATGGCCGCGGCGGGCGGTCCCGTCATCGCGGTGCAGGTGGAGAACGAGTACGGGGCCTACGGCGACGACAGCGCGTATCTGAAGCACCTGGCCGACGCGTTCCGTTCCCGGGGCGTCGAGGAGCTGCTGTTCACCTGCGACCAGGCCGACCCGGAACATCTGGCCGCCGGAAGCGTGCCGGGCGTCCTGGCGGCCAGCACCTTCGGCAGCCGCGTCGAGCAGTGCCTCGGGCGGCTGCGCGAGCACCGGAGCGAAGGGCCGCTGTTCTGCGCGGAGTTCTGGATCGGCTGGTTCGACCACTGGGGCGGTCCGCACCATGTGCGGGACGCGGCCGACGCCGCGGCGGACCTGGACCGGCTGCTGTCCGCCGGGGCGTCCGTCAACATCTACATGTTCCACGGCGGCACCAACTTCGGCTTCTCCAACGGCGCCAACCACAAGCACGCCTACACCCCGACCATCACGTCCTACGACTACGACGCCGCGCTCACCGAGTGCGGCGACCCGGGGCCGAAGTACCACGCCTTCCGCGAGGTCATCGCCCGCCACGCCGGCGTTCCCGACGAGCCCGTCCCGGCGCCGGGGCCCAAACTTCCGCCCACCGAGGTCGAGTTGGACGGCCGGGCACCTCTGCTTCCGCTCGCCGGCACACTCGCCGCACCCGTGCACGCCGACGCCCCGGTGACCATGGACGAGCTCGGACAGCGCACCGGCTACGCGCTCTACCGCACCACCCTTCCCGCTGCCGGTGACGGCCTGCTGCACTTCTCCGGCGGTGTCGGCGACCGCGCCCAGGTCTTCGTCGACGGCGCCCCGGTCGGTGTGCTGGAGCGCGAGCGTCACGACGAGACACTGCCCGTGCGCGTCCCACGCTCCGGCGCGACGCTGGACGTCCTCGTCGAGAACATGGGCGGCGTCAACTACGGGCCCCGTATCGGCGCGCCCAAGGGCCTGCTCGGGCCCGTCTCCTTCAACGGCACCGCGCTGCGGGGCTGGGACTGCCGCCCGCTGCCGCTGGACGACGTGGACGGGCTGCCGTTCGTACCGGCCGACGGGGCCGCGGTCACCGTTCCGGCCTTCCACCACGGCACCTTCGAGGTGGACACGCCCGCCGACGCCTTCCTCGCCCTGCCCGGCTGGACGAAGGGCCAGGCGTGGGT
This sequence comes from Streptomyces purpurascens, assembly GCF_045040895.1. Taxonomy (NCBI): domain Bacteria; kingdom Bacillati; phylum Actinomycetota; class Actinomycetes; order Kitasatosporales; family Streptomycetaceae; genus Streptomyces; species Streptomyces purpurascens. Next base: position 655,575 of record NZ_CP108341.1, read on the forward strand.
CAACGGATTCCACCTGGGCCGCTACTGGAACCGTGGCCCGCAGCACACCCTGTACCTCCCCGCCCCGGTGCTGCGGTCGGGCGCCAACGAGCTGGTCCTGCTGGAGCTGCACGGCACCACCGCCACCCGCGCCCAGCTCACCGACACCCCCGACCTCGGCCCGGAGAACACCTGGTGACCCGGAACCGGCTGCGCGTACCCGCGCCCCCCGCTCCCCCGCTCACCGGCCATCTGCCCCTGGCCGACGCGCCGGGCGTGCCCGATCCGGTCGACGTGACCAGCCGCTGGCTCACCCGTGGCGGCCGCCCCTGGTTCCCGGTCTCCGGCGAGTTCCACTATTCACGCTGTCCGGCCGGGGAGTGGGAGGAGGAGCTGCTGAAGATGAAGGCGGGCGGGGTGACCGCCGTCGCCTCCTACGTCATCTGGATCCACCACGAGGAGATCGAGGGCCGGGTCCGCTTCGACGGCGACCGAGACCTCCGGCGTTTCGCCGGGCTGTGCGCCCGCCACGGCCTGGACTTCGTCCCGCGCATCGGCCCCTGGTCACACGCGGAGGTGCGCAACGGCGGCCTGCCCGACTGGCTGCTCGCCCGCGCCTGCACGCCGCGTACCGACGACCCGGCCTATCTGGAGCCCGTACGCACCTGGTTCACGGCCGTCGCGGAGCAACTGCGCGGCCTGGACCGGGCGCACGGCGGTCCGATCGTCGCGATCCAGATCGAGAACGAGCTCTACGACCAGCCCGGCCATCTGCGCACGCTCAAGCGCCTGGCCCAGGAGGCCGGGCTGAGCGCACCGCTGTGGACGTCGACCGCCTGGGGCGGGGTGCGACTCCCGGGCGAGGAACTGCTGCCGCTGTACGGCGGCTATCCGGAGGCGTTCTGGACGGAGGCGGACGGCGGCTGGCCCGACACCTGCCGCAAGCACTTCTTCTTCACCCACGAGCGCGACGACGAGGGCATCGGCGCCGACCTGCGGCCCACGACCGTGCGCGGCACCGACCCGGCCGCGACGGGCCGGTTCCCCTGGGTCACCTGCGAGTTGGGAGGGGGGATGGCAGTGGCCTATCACCGGCGGCCTCGGGTGGAGGCCGCCGACGTGGCCGCGCTCGGGCTGACCAAGATCGGCTGCGGTTCGGTGTGGCAGGGCTACTACATGTTCCACGGCGGCACGAACCCGCCGGGAGAGCTGACCACCCTTCAGGAGTCGCATGCCACGGGTTACCCCAACGACCTGCCGGTCCTGAGCTACGACTTCCAGGCCCCGCTCGGCGAGTACGGCCAGGTGCGGCCCTCGTACCACGAGCTGCGGCTCCAGCACCTGCTGCTGGCCGCGTTCGGGCACCGGATCGCGCCCATGGAGTCCGTGCTGCCCGAGCGGCTGCCTACCGGGCAGCACGACCGTGACACCCTGCGCTGGGCCGTGCGCACCGACGGCAGCTCGGGCTTCCTGTTCGTGACCAACCACCAGCCGCACGAGCCGCTGCCGGACCACCCGGACACGACGTTCACGGTCGATTTCCCGGACGCGCCTTCGCTGACGCTGCCGAGCGCTCCCGTCACGGTGCCCTCCGGCTCCTACTTCTGCTGGCCACTGCGGCTGGACGTGGCCGGTGTCCGGCTGGAGTGGGCCTCCGCGCAGCCGGTGTGCACGGTCGAGGCGGACGGCCGTACGGTCCTGGTGCTGGCCGCGACCGACGGCATCGCGCCCGAACTGGCCCTGGACGCGGACACGGTGACATCCGTCGTCGTGCCGTCATGGGACGGGGAGGCCACGCCCGTCGACGGCCGGGTCCTGGTCACCGGTCTGCGGCCGGGCACCGACGCCCTGGTCGAGGTGGACGCGGCCGACGGTTCACGCGTCGGTCTGCTGGTCCTGGACGCGGCTACGGCCCGTACCGCCTACCGGGGTGTCGCGTGGGGAGCCGAGCGGCTGGTGCTCTGCGGGGACGGGGTGGTGTTCGACGGGGACGAGGTACGGCTGCACAGCCCGGCCGCCGAGCCGTCGTTCGCGGTGCTGCCCGCGCCTGGTTCCGCCCTGGTGGTGGAGGGGGAACGGGTGCGGGAGGAGGCGGACGGCGTGTGCACGCGCTACACCGTCGGGGCCGGGGCCGTCGGTGACACCGCCGCGCACGTCACCCTGGTCAGGCCCGCCGGTCCGGCCCCCGAGCCCGTGACCGGCGTGCAGGGACGGGCGAGCATGCCCGCCGCCACGTACGTGGACACCGTGGCCGCCGAGTACCGGGTCGACGTACCGGAGGAACTGGTGCGGGCGCCCGCCGGTGTGCTGCTGCGGCTGCACTGGACCGGTGATCTGGCACGGGCCTACGTGGGGGACGTCCTGGTCGCCGACCAGTTCTTCTCGGGGCGGGTCTGGGACATCGGCCTGGACCGGCTGCCCGCCGGGGAGTCGCGTGCTCGGGGGCTGCGGCTGAAGGTGCTGCCGCTGGCGGCGGACGCGCCGGTTCATGTGCCGGGGCAGGTGAGTGATGCCTGGCGGGCGGCCGGGGTGGGGCATGCCGAGTGGGTGGTCACGCGCGTGTGGGCGGTCCGGACCGGCTGAGGCCGTTACGGGCACCGCGCGGCCTATGCTGTGCTCCTTCCGGGCGGGTTCAGGACCGCCGTATCCGACGTCGAGGAATCACCCGCCATGACACCGAGCGCCACCGACGGCCCGGTTCCCAAGGGCCGCAGCAGGCGCAACTTCGCGGGGACGCGGCCGGTGATGGCCGACGTGGCCCGGCTGGCCGGCGTCTCCAAGCAGACCGTCTCCCGCGTGCTCAACGACCACCCGGCCGTCCGCCCCGAGACGCGCGAGGCGGTCCTGGACGCCATGCGCACGCTCGGCTACCGGCCCAGCCGCAGCGCGCGGTCCCTGGCCAGCGGCAGGACCCGGATGCTCGGGGTGATCTCCTTCGACGCCGCACGGTACGGGCCCGCCTCCATCCTGACCGCGATCAACACGGCGGCCCAGGAGGCCGGTTACCTCGTCAGCTCCATCGCCCTGGACACGGCCGACCAGGGCACCGTCGTCGAGGCCGTGAACCGGCTGTCGGCCGAGGGCGCGGACGGCGTCATCGCGATCGCCCCGCAGCAGTGGGTGGGCCGGGCGCTGGCGGAGACCGACCTCGGCACTCCGCTGGTGGTGCTGGAGAGTGCCCTCGACGCCAGCACTCCCCTGGTCACGGGCGATTCCCGCACCGGCGCCCGCAAGGCCACCGAGCATCTCCTCGGCCTCGGGCACGCCACCGTCTGGCACATCGCGGGCCCGACCGGCTGGACCTCCGCCGATCACCGGCTGGCGGGCTGGCAGGAGACGCTCCAGGCGGCCGGTGCCGACGTCCCGGCTCCTCTGGTCGGGGACTGGGGTGCCGACTCCGGTTACGAACTGGGCCGTCGGCTGGCCCGGCGCCCGGAGGTGACGGCCGTGTTCGCCTCCAACGACCAGATGGCGCTGGGCCTGCTGCACGCCCTGCACGAGTCCGGGCGGTCCGTCCCCGGGGAGGTCAGTGTCGTCGGCTACGACGACATCCCCGAGGCCGCGCATCTGCTGCCCCCGCTGACCACCGTCCGCACCGACTTCGCCGAGATCGGCACGCGTTCCCTGCGTCTTCTCCTGGATCGCATCGACGGCCCGGGCGAGCGGCCCAGCCTGGACACCCTCGTCCCCGTGGACCTCGTCGTGCGCGCGAGCAGCGGGCCGCCGCCGGTGGGCTGACGGGCTCAGGCACTCCCTTCGGCGGCGGCCTGCCGCCAGGCCGACTCCCTCAGCAGTCGCAGGCCGTTCAGTCCGACGAGGACCGTGGAGCCCTCGTGGCCCGCGACGCCCAGCGGCAGCGGCAGGTCACCGGCCAGGTCCCAGACGACGAGGCCGGCGATGAACACCCCGGCGATCACGAGGTTCTGGACGACCAGGGCGCGGGCGCGGCGGGAGAGGGCGACGGTGGCGGGGACGGCGGCGAGTTCGTCGCGCACGATCACGGCGTCGGCGGTCTCCAGGGCGAGGTCGGAGCCCGCCCGGCCCATGGCGACGCCGGTGTGGGCGGCGGCCAGGGCGGGTGCGTCGTTGACGCCGTCCCCGACGACCAGCACCTTGCGGCCCGCGCGCTCCATCTCCTGGACGGCGGCCAGCTTGTCCTGCGGCAGCAGCCCGGCGCGCACGTCGGCGATGCCGGCCTCGGCGGCGAGATGCGCGGCGGCCCTGGGGTTGTCCCCGGTGAGGAGTGTCGGGGCGGTGCCGGTGAGCCTGGCGAGGGCGGCGACCGTGGCGGCGGCGTCCGGGCGTGGCCGGTCGGCGATACCGAGCAGTCCGGTCGGGGCGCCGTCGACGACGACCAGGACGGCGGTGCGGCCGGACTCCTCCAGTTCCGCGACCCTTTCGAGGGCGTCGTCCGTCAGCCGGGCCGGGGCACCCACCGCGACCGCGTGGCCGTCGACGACGGCGGTCACACCCACGCCCGGCGCGGAGGTGAAGTCCGCCGCGTCGGGCAGGTCGAGGCCGCGCTCGCGGGCCGCGTCGACGACCGCCCGGGCCAGTGGATGCTCGCTGGGCCGCTCGGCGGCTGCCGCCAGGGTCAGCAACGCGTCCTCGTCCAAGCCGGATTCCGGCAGCGGCCGGACGTCGGTGACGCGCGGGCTGCCTTCGGTCAGTGTGCCGGTCTTGTCCAGTGCGACCGCGTCCACCTGGCCGATCCGCTCCATCACCACGGCCGACTTCACCAGCACACCGTGCCGCCCGGCGTTGGCGATGGCCGAGAGCAGGGGCGGCATGGTGGCCAGCACGACCGCGCACGGCGAGGCCACGATCATGAACGTCATGGCGCGCAGCAGCGCGTCGGTGAGCCGTTCACCGAAGGCGAGCGGCACCAGGAAGACGGCCAAAGTCGCGGCCACCATGCCCAGCGAATAGCGCTGTTCGACCTTCTCGATGAACAGCTGCGTGGGCGCCTTGGTCTCGGACGCCTCCTGCACCATCCGGACGATCCGGGCGATCACCGAGTCGGACGCGTCGCGCTCGACCCTGATCCGCAGGGCGCCGGTGCCGTTGAGGGTGCCCGCGAAGACCTCGTCGCCCGGCTCCTTCGGCACGGGGAGCGGCTCGCCGGTGATGGTCGCCTGGTCCACCTCGCTCGCCCCGTCCAGCACCCGGCCGTCGGCGCCGACGCGCTCTCCGGGGCGGACGAGGACGGTATCGCCGACCGTCAGCTCCTCGACGGGGACGACCTGTTCGCCGCCGCCGGGAGAAAGCCGGGTGGCCGTGGCGGGGGCCAGGTCGAGCAGGCCGCGGACGGAGTCGGCGGTGCGGGCGGTGGCCAGCGCCTCCAGGGCGCCGGAGGTGGCGAAGATGACGATGAGCAGGGCGCCGTCCATGACCTGCCCGATCGCGGCCGCGCCCAGTGCGGCGACCACCATCAGCAGGTCGACGTCGAGGGTGCGGTCCTTGAGCGCCTTCAGCCCCTCCCAGCCCGGCTCCCAGCCGCCCGTGGCATACGACACCGCGTACAGCGGGCCCCAGGCCCAGGCGGGGGCGCCGGTCAGCTGGAGCGGCAGCGCGAGCAGGAAGAAGGCGGTGGCCGTCGCGGCCCAGCGCGCCTCGGGGAGCGCGAGGACACGGGTGCGCCGCCGCGGCACGGTCCCGGTACGTGCGGGTTCCGCCTCCTGGACCGGCCGCGGCGTGAGGGTGGAAGTCAACAGGGGTCCTTCTGGCAGGGGCGCGTAGGCCCCTCACCATACAGGAACACATGAAGACTCCTTCATGCCTTCATGCACCCGGGACGACAGCCGGGAACGAGCGTCAGCGCAGCCTGTCCTTGGCCTTGTAGTAGGCGCCGCCGAACGGCAGGAACCAGGCGGTGCCGTTGTAGAAGGGCACCGGGACCTTCGGGAAGCCCAGGCCGCGCAGCGGGTTGGCCTCCGGGCGGCCGTCCATCATCTCGGCGACCGCGCGGCCCATGGAGGTGGCCATCTGGACCCCGTGGCCGCAGTACCCCATCGAGTAGTACAGGCCGTCGGTCTCGCCCGCGTGCGGGAGGCGGTCCCAGGAGAAGCCGACCATGCCGCCCCACACGTAGTCGATCCGCACCCCGGCGAGCTGCGGGAAGATCTCGGTCATCTCCCGCTTCAGGATGTCGCCGCTCTTGACGTCGGAGGCCGGGTTGGAGGGGGCGAAGCGAGCCCGGCCGCCGAAGGCGAGGCGGTTGTCCGGGGTGAGGCGGATGTAGTGGCCGATGTTCTTGGAGTCGACCACCAGACGGCCGTTCGGGATCAGCGACTTGGCGCGCTCCTCGCCGAGCGGCTCGGTGACGATGATGAAGCTGCCGACGTTGATGAGCCGCTTGCGGAACCACGGCATCGCCTTGTCGGTGTAGGCGTCGGTCGCGGCCACCACCTGCTTGGCCCGGATGGTGCCGTGGAGCGTCTCGACCACGAAGCCGCCGCCGGGGAGGCGGGTGAGGCCGGTGGCGGCGTTGCGTTCATGGATCTCGACGCCGGCCCGTTCGGCGGCCTCCGCCAGTCCGTGGACGTACTTGCCGACGTGCAGGGCGGCGCTGAGCGGGTCGAGCAGGGCTCCGTGGTAGTAGTCCGAGTTCAGTTCCGACTTCAGCTCGGCGCGGGTCAGGAGCCGGGTCTCGTGGCCGAAGTTGTCGGCCAGATCGCGCTGGGTGGCCCGCATCGACTCGAAGTGCTGCGGCTTGGCCGCGACTCCGAGGCGGCCGGCCCGGTGGAAGTCGCAGTCGATCTTCTCGGTCCGCGTGATCTCCTCGACCACGTCGACCGCCTCGCGGAAGGCGTCGTAGAGCTCGCGGGCGCGCTCCTGGCCGTAGCGTTTGCGGGCCTCGCCGACGCCGATGGTGAGGCCCTGGGTGCACATGCTGCCGTTGCGGCCGGAGGCGCCCGAGCCGATCTTGTCCTTCTCGACGAGGACGACCCGGGCTCCCTTGCGGGCGGCGTGGTAGGCGGTGGACAGGCCGGTGAGGCCGCCGCCGATGACCACCACGTCCGCCTCGTCGGGCAGGTCCTTTCCGGAACGGTCGGGCAGGGCGGGGGCGGTGTCGAGCCAGTAGGGGATCTGCTTCATGGCGTGCGTCCTGTCGTGTTCTCTGTCCTGTGTCGCCGAGTCGCCGTACGGTCAGCAGCCGAGCAGCTTCGGCAGGCCCGTCATGTCGGGCAGCTCGTCGTACGGCTGGTAGTCGGCGCTGCCGGGGCGGCCGAAGCGGTTGATCCATACCCGGCGCCTCAGGCCGAGGTCGCGGGTCGGGATGTGGTCGTACTCCCAGCCCTGGGCGGTGTGGATCACCTGGGAGGGCTCGACGCCCATGGTCTTGAAGGCGTGCTCGAAGGTCTGCCGGTCCGGCTTGTAGGCGCCGGCCTGCTGGGCGGTGATGACGTGGTCGAACTCGACGCCGATGTTCTCGACGTTCCGCGCGATCAGGTTGTCGTCGGTGTTGGAGATGATGGCGATCTCGTACTTGGTCTTCAGCGCGCGCAGGGCGTCCGGGACCTCCGGGAACGGGCCGAAGGTGGGGACGGCCTCCACCAGGGCGTCGCCGTCGGAGGTGCGGTACTCCAGGCCATGCAGCCGCATGGCGTTGCGCAGGCTGGAGTGCAGGATCTCGTGGTAGGGACGGTAGGCCTCCAGGACGGCCTGGAAGCGCATGACGCGGAAGTCGTCGAGGAACTCGTCGACGTCCAGGTTGTCCAGGTCCAGGCGGTCGGAGAGGACCTTGAGGGTGGTGGGGCCGAGCTGGAAGTCGACCAGGGTGCCGTAAGCGTCGAAGGTGACGATCTCTCGCATGGTGTTCAGCCTCGTTTCGCGGGTTCTGTAAGGGGGGTGTCAGACGACTTGCTCGCCGGGCGTGACGATCGCGTCGAGTGCGGCCAGGTCGGCGGGGCCGGGGATCCAGTCGGCCGCCGCCGCGTTGGCGGTGACCTGCGCGGGGGTCATGGCGCCGCAGATGACCGAGCCGACCGCGGGCAGGGCGGCCAGTGCGCCCACGGCGACCTGAAGCAGGGTCAGGCCGCGCTCGGCGGCGTAGGCGGTGAGCGCCTCGACGCGGTCGAGGGCCGCGTCGGTGAGCCAGCCCTGCCGCCAGGACAGCCGGCTGCCGGGCGGAGGCTCCTCGCCGCGCCGGTACTTGCCGCTGAGCAGGCCGTTGGCCAGCGGGTAGTACGGCAGCAGCCCCAGGCCGTGGCGCAGACAGGCGGGGATCAGATCGGCCTCCGCGCTCCGGTCGAGCAGGTGGTAGCGGGCCTGCGTCGAAACGAACGCGTCGGTGAGCTCCTCGGCCGGGAGGTTGGAGCAGCCGATGTACCTGATCTTGCCCTCGTCCACGAGCTCGGTCAGGGCGGCGACGGTCTCCTCCAGCGGGGTGAGGCCATCGGGCTCGTGGTACTGGTACAGGTCGATCCGGTCGGTGCCGAGCCGGCGCAGGGAGGACTCGACGGCGTACCGAATGTAGGGGCGGGCGCCCCGCCGGCCGTACAGGTCGGCGTCGAGGCCCATCTCCATGCCGAACTTGGTGGCGAGGACGACGTCGTCGCGGCGGCCCTTGAGGGCGGCGCCGAGGAGGCGTTCGCCGTCGCCGCGTTCCCCGCCCCGCTCGCCGAACCCGCCGTACATGTCGGCGGTGTCGAACAGGGTGATCCCGGCGTCGAGGGCGGCGTGGACGACCGCGTTCGTGCCCTCCTCGTCGAGGCGGGAGCCGAAGTTGTTGCCGCCGACGCCCACCGCCGAGACGACCGGGCCCTGCTCACCGAGCGTGCGATACCTCATGACCGGTCCCCGAATCCGATGCAGACGTTCTTGGTCTGCGTGTAACTCGCCAGCGCTTCCAGGCCCTTCTCCCGGCCCCAGCCGCTGTGCTTGTAGCCGCCGAAGGGCAGCTCGATGCCGCTGCCGGCGCTGGTGACGTTGACGTAGACCTGGCCGGCCCGGATGCCCTCGGCCAGGCGCATCGCCTGGTCGAGGTCGCGGCTCCAGACGTAGGAGGAGAGGCCGTACGGGCTGTCGTTGGCGATCCGGAGGGCCTCGTCGGCGTCGTCGAATTCGATGACGGTGACGACGGGGCCGAAGATCTCCTCGCGGGCGCACCGGGCCTGGTTGGTCAGGCCGGTGAGGACCGTCGGCTCGATGTAGTAGCCGTCGGCGAGTTCCGGGGCGGAGGGGGCGCCGCCGCCGACCCGGGCCACGGCGCCTTCCTGCCGGGCCAGTTCGAGATAGCCCAGGACGCGGTCGCGCTGCCGGGCGGCGACCAGCGGGCCGATGTCCGGGTCCGTGAGGCCGGGGCCGACGCGCAGGGCGGCGATCCTCTCGACCAGCCGGTCCAGGAACTCCTCGGCGCCGCGCTGGAGCAGCAGCCGGGTGCCGGCCGAGCACATCTGGCCGGCGTTGCTGAACGACCAGCCGAGGATCGCGTTCAGCGCCAGGTCGAAGTCGGCGTCGGCGAAGACGATGAACGGCGACTTGCCGCCCAGTTCGGTGACGGAGGGCACCACGTTGGCGGCGGCGGCCTGGGCCACCTTGATGCCGGTCGGGACCGAGCCGGTGAAGGTGACCTGGTCGATGCCGGGGTGCCCGGCGAGGGCCGCGCCGGTCTCGGCGTCGCCGGGTACGACGTTCAGCACGCCCGGCGGCAGCCCGCACTCCAGCGCGATCCGGCCCACCTCCAGCGGGGTGAGGGGCGCCTCCGGGGAGGGCTTGAGCACCACCGTGCAGCCTGCCGCGAGGGCCGGGGCGGAACCGCGGGCGGTGTTCTGGAGCGGGTAGTTGAACGGAATGATCTGGCCGGAGACGCCGATGGGTTCACGGAGGGTGTAGTCGATCAGGCCGGGCCCGAGGGGGATCGTGGAGCCGCCGAGCTTGTCGGCGATGCCGGCGTAGAACTCGAAGTAGCGGGCGGCGGACTCGACGTCCGCCCTGGCCTGGCGGAGGGGCTTGCCGACGTCCTGGCACTCCAGGCGCGCCAGGCGCTCGCCCTCGCCCCGGATCGCGTCCGCGATGCGGTGCAGCAGCCTGCCCCGGTCGGCGGCCCGCATCCGGGCCCACTCGGGTGCGGTGAAGGCCGCGCGGGCCGCCGCCACGGCCTGGTCCACGTCCGCCGGTCCGGCCAGCGCCACCTGGGTGAGGGCCGTGCCGTCCGCCGGGTCGAGGACGGTGAAGGCGCGCCCGTCTGCGGCGGGGATCCGCTTGCCGTCGACCAGCAGCAACTGGGGATCGCCGCTCATGGCTTGATCTCTCCCTGCACCTCGCCGAAGATGACGACCTCGTCGCCGGGCCGGACGGTGCGGATCCGGCGCACCCAGAGCACGATGCCGTCCTGCGGGGCGCGGACCTCCTCCAGCGTGTTGCCGTAGTGGTCGACGATGTGGGCGATCAGGTCGCCTTCCTTGCAGTTCTCGCCCGGTGCGGCGTGGCCGAGGAAGAAGCCGCCGGCGGCGGAGCGGGCGAAGGTGCCGGAGACGGCGATGTAGTCGTCCCGCAGCTCGGCCCCGCCCTCGGTCATGTTCAGCTGCCGCATGATGTTGAGGACGGAGTCGATGTGCAGTTGGACGTTCTCCTCGCGGTAGGTGCCGCCGCCCGCCTCGATGGTGATGGCCGGCTTGCCCGCCGCGAGTGTGGGGTGGCGGACCGTGCCGCCCCACTTGCCGCCCTTCCAGATCAGCCGGTGCCCGGCGGCCAGGCCGATGCCGGTGGCCAGGTCCTCGTAGCCGCCCTGGACGATGGTCAGCGGGGCGATCTCGCCGAAGGTGCCGCCGGTGTGCAGGTCGACCAGGGCGTCGATGGCCGGGACGACCTGCTCGACGAAGGTGGCGGCCAGGCGCAGCGAGTAGGAGCCGTCCGCGTCGCCCGGGAAGATGCGGTTGAGGTTGAGGTGGTCGAGGCCGCTGGTGCGGGCGGCCGCCTCGAAGGCGGGGGTGTTCATGCAGGGGATGCCGACGAGGGTGCCGCGAAGGCCCACCGGGTCGATCTCGGCGAGGACGCGGCGGATGGCCTCCTGGCCGTCGTACTCGTCGCCGTGCACACCGGCGTCCACGCACAGGACCGGGCCGTCCTCGGTGCCGTTGACGACGATCAGCGGGATGCCGAGCTCCATGCCGTAGGTGCTGGTGCCGACGGGGATCAGACCCTGGGCGCGCTCGCCGGGGGCGACGGTGAGGGGGCCGATGGAGTACATGTCGTTCCTTTCCAGAACGTGTGTCAGATCCAGAACATGGGTCAGAGGCGGGCGGAGGCCTCGTCGAGGGTGGCCGCGATGATGTCGGCGATACGGTCCAGGAGTTCGCGGTCGCTGATCAGCGGGGGCGCGATCTGGACCAGCGGGGCGGCGCGGTTGTAGACGCGGGCGAGCAGCCCGGCCTCGCGCAGCCGGCGCGGGATCAGGTCGGCGACGAGTGCGGTCCGGGCGGTGTCGCTGAAGCCGCCGCCGTCGAGGTCGCCGACGAGTTCGCAGGCGTAGAAGTAGCCGGCGCCGCGGACGTCGCCGACGATCGGCAGGTCCACGAGTTTCGCCATACGCTGGGCCAAGTGGTCCTGGTGGCCGCGGACGTTCTCCAGGATCCGGTCCCGCTCCATGATCTCCAGGCTGCGCAGGGCGATGGCGGCGCTCAGCGGGTGGCCGGCGAAGGTGTAGCCGTGGTTGAGGACCACGCCGGGCTGGTTGATGACCTCGACGACGCGGTTGCTGACGAGCGTCGCCCCCATGGGGGCGTAGCCGGCGGTGATGCCCTTGGCGACGGTGACGATGTCCGGGCGGGCCCCGTACAGGTCGCCGCCGAACCACTCCCCCAGCCGTCCGAAGGCCGTGATGACCTCGTCGGCGACGAGCAGGAAGCCGTACCGGTCGGCCAGGGCGCGCAGGCCCGGCCAGTAGCCCTCGGGCGGGGTGATGCAGCCGCCGCGGTTCTGCACGGGCTCGGCGATCAGCATGGCGATGGTGTCCGGGCCCTCGGCCAGGATCGCGGCCTCCAGCTCGGCGAGCAGGCGGGACGTGAACGTCTCGTCGTCCGTGCACGCGGGGGCCTCGGCGGCGAGGCCGAAGCGGTTGGTGTTGGACACGAACCGGGTCTCGATCGCGCCCGGCCCGTACGGTTCGCGCAGCCCGGGGTCGTCGGTGAGCGACAGAGCCCCGAGGGTCAGGCCGTGGTAGGCGCCGCGGCGGGCGATGGCCTTGGTGCGGCCCGCTTCGCCGCGCAGGGCGTGGTAGCGGCGGGCGATCTTCCAGGCGGTCTCGACGGCTTCGGCGCCGCCGCCGGAGAAGAAGGTGTGCTCGACGTCGACGGGGGCGATGCGCGCGAGGCGCTCGGACAGGTCGATGGCCGTGGGGTGCGCGGAGGAGGACCACAGCGGGCTGAAGCACAGCTCGCGCAGCTGGCGGTCGGCGGCCTCGGCGAACTCGGGGGCGTAGGAGTAGCCGAGCTGGCAGCAGTACAGGCCGGAGAGGCCGTCGATGTAGCGCTTGCCGTCCGCGTCGTCGACGTACGGTCCTTCGCCGCGCCGGACGACGAAGAGGTTCTCGCCGGCGCGGCCGAGCGAGCCGTTGGGAGTCATGTTGAGGAGCAGGTGTCTGGCCGCGGTGGCGGAGAGTTCGCCGGCCGGAGCCTGGGTGCTGGTGGTCATCGGGTCTCACTTCCGGCGGGGAGGCTCACGGCGGATTCCGTGGGCAGCAGGCCCGCCTGCTTGCCCGGGCCGCCCAGTCGGCGCACGGCGGCGACCAGGGCGAGGGCGACGACGGCGACCGCGATGAGGATCGCGCTGATGGCGGTCACCGACGGATCGACGTTGTACTGGAGGACGTTGAACACCTGGACGGGCAGCGTCACGGTGTCCACGGAGGACAGGAACTGCGAGATGAAGAACTCGTCGAAGCTGGTGATGAAGGAGAAGATCGCGGCGGCGATCATGCCCGGCGCGGCGAGCGGGAAGGTGATGCGGCGCCAGACGGTCAGCCTGCTCGCGCCCATGCTGGCCGCCGCGTCCTCCAGGCGTTCGTCGATGCCCTTCAGCGTGGCCATGAGGATCATCACCGCGATGGGCGAGGCCAGCACGGTGTGGCCGAAGGCGATGGCGATCGGGCTGCCGAGCATCGCGGCCGGTTCGAAGAGCAGGAACAGGCCGAGGGCGATGACCACCTGGGGGATCACCAGCGGGGCGAGGACCAGGCCGTAGACCGCGGAGCGCAGGGGCAGGTCGCTGCGGACCAGTGCCGTGGCCGCCGTGATGCCGAGGACGAGGGAGAAGACGGTGGTCAGGGAGGCGACCAGGACACTCAGCGAGAGCGCGGCCGGCCACTTGCTGCCGTCGGCGAACAACTGCTCGTACCAGCCGAGCGTCCAGGCCTCCGGCGGGAAGGAGCCGAAGGCGTCCTTGCCGAAGGAGGTGACGACGATGACGATGATCGGCAGCGCCAGGAACAGCAGGATCAGGGTGGACAGGACGGCCAGGGTGATGCGTCCGGCCAGGGTGGCACGCAACTCGATCATGACGCCGTCCCCCGGTTGCGGTAGGCCTCGCCCGCGGACTTCAGCAGCCGCAGCAGGATCAGCCCGGCGAAGGTGAGGAGCAGCAGGATGATGCCGAGCGCCGAGGCGCCGTTCCACTGGTTCTGCTTCATGACCTGCTCGTCGATGAGCGAGGCGACCATGGTCTGCTTCTCGCCGCCCATCAGGGCGGGCGTGAGGTAGTAGCCGAGGCAGAGGATGAAGCACAGGACGCCGGCGTTGACCAGGCCGGGTGCCACCAGGGGCACGTAGACGCGGCGGAAGATGGTGATCTTTCCGGCGCCCATGCTGGCCGCGGCGGCCAGGAGCCGGCGGTCGATGCCCTTCATGACGGCGTACAGCAGCAGCACGGTGTACGGCAGCATCACGGCGGTGGTGCCGATGACGACGCCGATCTCGTTGTAGAGCAGCTGGAACGGGGCGCCGGGGAAGTGCGTGTCGGTCAGGGCGTTGTTCACCACGCCGTTGTCACCGAGCAGGATGATCCAGCCGTAGGTGCGCACCAGGGCACTGATGAAGTGCGGGACGACCACCACGAGCATCGCGAGGCCCGCCCACAGGGGCTTGAGCCGGCAGATCGCGGAGGCCAGCACGAAACCGACGACCAGGCTGATCAGCGAGGTCTCGGCGGAGATCCGCAGGGTGGTGAACAGGATCTCCAGGTTGGCGCCGCGGAAGGCGTCGGCGTACCAGTGGAGGGTGAAGCCGCCGGCCTGGTCCTTGAGGCTCAGCATCAGGGTGCTGAAGATCGGATAGACGAAGAGGATCAGCAGGTAGAGGACGACGGGCGCGGCGTTGAGCAGTCCGAAGCGGGTACGGCGGTCGGACAGCACGCGGGCCGGTCGTTTCCTGCGGGGCACCGGGGCCGCGGGGCGGGATGCCGGAGCGAGTACGGCCACGGTCCTCACCCCCCGTGTTCCGTGTCGGGGAAGACGCTGACGTTCGCGGGGTCCGCGGTGAGGCCGACGCGCTCGCCGAGGGCGGGGGCGCGTCCGGCGGGCAGTTCCAGCCGTACCAGTTCGGTGTCGGCGCCGCCCATGGGGCGGACGGTGACACGTACGAGCGTCCCGACGTAGGTGACCGTGTCGACGGTCCCGGTACAGAACCCCTGGTCGGGCGGGCACAGGACGAGCCGGCCGGGCTGGACCGCCGCGCGCACCCGCGCTCCGTCCGGGACGGCCTGCGGGCGGGCCGTGATCAGGCCGCCCGAGTCGAGCCGGACGGTGACGCGCTCCCCCGTCTGCGCCTCCAGGTGGCCCGGGAGGAAGTTGGCGGCGCCGAGGAAGTCGGCGACGAACGGGGTGCGCGGGCGTTCGAAGAGTTCCTGTGGGGTGTCGAACTGGTCGATCCGTCCGTCCCGCATGACCGCGATGCGGTCGGAGAGGACCAGGGCCTCTTCCTGATCGTGCGTCACGTAGATGACGGTCAGGCCTAGTTCCTGCTGGATGCGTTTGATCTCGGTCTGGAGCTGGTCGCGCAGTTTCTTGTCGAGGGCGCCCAGCGGTTCGTCCATCAGGATGACCGGGGGCCGGTAGACCAGGGCCCGGCACAGCGCGACGCGCTGTTGCTGGCCGCCGGACAGTTCGCGCGGCCGGCGGCGGGCCATGGCCGACAGGCCTGCCATCTCCAGGGTCTCGCCGACCCGGCGGCGCTGGTCCGCCTTGGACACGCCGCGCAGGGTCAGCGGGAAGGCGACGTTGTCCCACACCGTCATGTGCGGGAAGAGCAGGTACTGCTGGAAGACGAAGCCCAGTCCGCGTTTCTGCGGGGCGAGGCGGGTGACGTCACGGCCGCCGACGACGATGCTGCCGGAGTCGGGCTCGCAGAACCCGGCGATCATCATCAGGGTGGTGGTCTTGCCGGAGCCGGACGCTCCCAGGAAGGTGACGAACTCCCCCGCCGCGATCTCCATGGAGACCTCGTCGACAGCGGTGACGCCACCGTAGGTCTTGCGAAGTCGCGTGACGGACAGGGGCTTTCCGGTGCCGGTCGGCATCGACGGGGCGGCGAGCGAGGGTTCGGGCATCACGTTCAGGTCAGGCATGCGTCCACTCCTGCCAGCGCTTGGACACGGCGTCCTGGTTCTTGATCCACCACTCGACGTCCAGGTCGAAGCCGCTCTTCAGGTGCTCGGGCGAGCTGCCCAGGTTGGCGGCTGTGGCGGGCTTGAGCTTCTTGTAGGCGGCGGGCACCGAGGGGGCCATGGGGTAGATCTCGGCGTAGGCGGCCTGCACCTCGGGGCGCAGCGAGAAGTCGATGAGCCGGTAGGCGGCGTCCAGGTTGGCGGCTCCCTTGGGGATGCCGAGCCCGTTGCTCTGGCGGCGGGCGCCGTTCCACTGGTAGGCGAGGGGTGCGCCGCCCTTGATCAGGGCGTCCAGGCGGCCGTGCCAGACGCTGGAGGCGTCGACCTCCTTGCGGCCCAGCAGCACGCCGGGCAGTGCGCCGGTGTCCCAGAACTTCCGGACGTGGGACTTGATCTCGTCGAGGACCTTGAAGGCACGGTCGACGTCGAGGGGGTAGAGCTTGTCGAGGGGCACTCCGTCGGCGAGGAGGGCGAATTCCAGCTCGGGCAGGTCGGCGTCGAGGGCCTGGAGGGCGCGGTTGCCGGGGAACGCTTTGGTGTCCCAGAAGTCGGCCCAGGAGGAAGGTTTCTTCCCTCCGAAGGCGTCCGTGCGGTACGCCATCACGCTGGCCCAGTAGTTCTTGCCGACCGCGTTGGGGGTGACGAGGTTCTTCGCGACGCCGGCCTTCTTGAAGTTCTTCAGCCGGTCGTAGTCCAGGGCCTGGGTGCCGCCTTCCTGCTGGAAGAGCACGAAGTCGGCCATCGAGTCGTCGATGACGTCGAACTCGGGGCGGCCCTGCTTGATCTGGGCGAGCATCTGGGCGTACTCGATGTTCACCACCTTGACCTGGATGCCGGTCTCCTTGGTGAACGGCTCGTAGATCGCCTGCTGGTTGGCGTCGCCGTAGGAACCGCCGCTGTTGCGGACGACGAGCGTCTTGGAGCTCTTGCCGCCGCTGCCGACGGAACGGCTGGTGCCGGTGCCGCAGGCGCTGAGGGTGCCGGCGGCCGCGATGCCTGCGGCGGCTCCGCCGACGCCGCGCAGGAACGCTCTGCGGTCGATCCGGGCGCCACGCGGCTGAGCCGCAAGTCGATTCGGCACGGGGGCCTCCTGGGGGTGCTGTTCGGGATGGGGAGCGTGGGGGTGAGGCGTGCTCTGGGGTCTCGTTCTGTGGGGTGCGGGCGTACGTCAGGGGGGTGGGATCAGGGGGCCGGGTCCCGGGGAGCGGGTGCGGCGATGGCGGCGAGTTCGGCGCCGGGGGCGACGGTCAGTCCGTGCATCGCGTAGAAGACGCGTCCGGAGGCGGGGGTGTGGATCTTGTGCTCCCGGCCGTCGGCCGGGTCGATGACGTGGCCGATGACCTGGCCCTCGGTCACGTCGTCGCCGAGGGAGAACTCGGGGTACCAGAGGCCGGTGGCGTCGGACGTGATGCCTGCGACCCAGACCCATGCGCGGACGGCGGTGCCGTTCTGGACCTCGGTCTCCAGGGCGCCGAGCCGGGCCAGCACTCCGTACAGGCCGTCGACCAGGCGCCGGGCGACGGCCTGGTCCCGTTCGCCGAGCTTGCCCGTCTCGACGAGGATCGCCGGGATGCCCTGGCGGGCGGCGGCCGCGTGGCTGTTGCCGCCGTCGGCGTTCAGCCCGAGGATGATGTCCTCGATGCCGGCCGAGCGGGCCATGTCGGCGGTCCTGGCGTCGAGTTCGGGGGTCCCGGTGAGGCGGTAGCCGACGAAGTCGCGCAGGACCTCGTCGATGCCGCCGGAGTGCAGGTCGATGTACGCTTCCGCGCCGTCCAGCAGCTGCGCGAAGATCCAGGCGGCGAGCCGCTCCGTGGGGCTGCCCTCGGGATCGCCGGGGAAGACGCGGTTGATGTTGACGCCGTCGACCGGGGAGACGCCGAGCCGGCCCTGGTACACGGCCGGGGGGTTGGCGACCGGGCAGAGGACGATCTGGCCGCGCACCTGGCCGGGCTCCAGCAGGGCCGCGAGCCGGGTGGCGGCGTCGATGCCGGTGAACTCGCCGCCGTGCACGCCCGCCGTGATGACGACGCGGGGGCCGGGCCGGGCGCCGTTGACCAGGGTCAGCGGGATGTCGACGGTGAGAGTGCCGAGGTCGGCGGGGACGGTGCCGCGGGTCTTGGTGCCGGGCTCGGCACTCAGGGAGCCGACGGTCAGTTGCTCGGTCATGGTCGTCAGGCCTCCGTGCGGTCCTGGGTGGAGATGAAGTCGATGGGCCGGGACGAGGTGCCGTCCAGCGCCAGGTCCGCCGCGATGTCGCCGAAGGCGGGCGAGAGCTTGAAGCCGTGGCCGGAGAAGCCGGCGAGCAGGACGACGTTCTCCGCGCCGGGCAGGGGGCCTACGAGCGGGCGGCTGCTCTCGGTGTAGCCCTCCATGTACACGGAGAGGCGGACCGGGTCGGGGTTCAGGTCCGGCATGTAGCGGCCCATCAGCTCCGTGAAGATCTCCAGCTCTTCGGGCGCGACCGTACGGTCGAGGCGGTTCGGGTCGCCGGCCGGGCGGTGCAGGGCGCGGGACAGGCCCAGCTTCACGGAGACGCCGTCCGGGGAGGGCAGTCCGTAGCAGTGGGTGGGGGCGGTGCGGATGAACGCCGGGCGCTCCTCGCCGAACCAGGCGTCGGTGGTGGGCACGTACCAGGCGCTGAGCAGCCGGCGGACGTCCACCTCCCACGGCAGGTCGGGCAGCAGGTCGTTCACCCACGGGCCGGGGCTGACCACGGCCGCGTCGAACCGCTCGCGGCCGGCGTCGGTGCGGACCTCCACCCCGTTGCCGGTGGGCACGATCTCGCGGACGGTGGTGTAGCGGTGGATGCGGGCGCCCAGCTCCTCCGCGCGGCGTGCGGCGGTCTGGACGGTCAGCTCGGGCCGGATGAAGCCCGCGCGCCGGTCGAGCACGGCGGCGTCGCCGTCCTCGATCCGGAACTGTCCGAAGCGCTTGGCGAGCGCGTCGGCGTCGAGCACCTCGTGGTCGAGGCCGTGCTCGGCGATCGACTGCAGGACGGTGGCCATCTGCTGGTGCGCGGTGGGCCCCATCAGCAGGCATCCGGTCAGACGGCGCAGCTCGCGGCCGGTCTCCTGCTGGAGCGTCTCCCACAGGGCGTCGGCGTGCTGGAGCAGCGGCACGTAGCGGGAGTCCTCGAAGTGGGCGCTGCGGAAGATCCGGGTCTCGCCGCCGGCGGCACTGCGGTCGTGGCCCGGGGCGAAACGGTCGAAGCCGACGACTTCGGCTCCGCGGGCGGCCAGGCGCCAGGCGGCCTGAGCGCCCATCGTTCCGACGCCGACGACGGCGACGCGCTTCTTGGCAGACACGAGGGGGTTCCTTTCGTCTCCCGGGGCGCGGATGCTGTACGCCCGGTATGCGGACTCTGGAATTCCGGAAGGGACGGCGTTAGGCGATGGACCCAAGGGCCATGGCTCGCACTGTCCGGGGGGAGGGGGCTTCAGGTTGCTTCTTCGCCCACCTGCTGTGCCACATTGTGGAACGGTGTGCTAGAATCTGGCACGAGAATGGCAGTGGCGAGGAGGGGAGTCAAGGGGTGTACGCAAGGGATTCCGCGAGTTAACGGGGGAAATCAGATGGAAATGAAGAGCGTGACCAGGTCTTTGCGAATCCTGGAAGCGGTCGCGCAGCACCAGCCGGTGACAGTGGGGGAACTGACCAAGCTCTTCGGGCTGCCCAAGTCGACCGTGCAGCGCACGCTGGTCACTCTGAACGAGGCCGGGTGGCTGCGGGCGAACCGCAAGGACACCACGCGCTGGGAGATCGGCGCCCGCGTGCTCGCGGTGCGGCCGGCGGCGCTTCAGGGATCGAGTCTCTTCGCGGCCGCGCGGGAGCCCATGATCCGGCTGCGGGACGCGCTGAACGAGACGATCCACCTGTCGGTGCCGGACGCGCTGCAGTGCATGGTGGTCGTGGACCGGGTGGACTGCCACCACGCGGTGCGGACGTTCCACGCGATCGGCGACACCTCGCCGCTGCACGCCACCGCCACGGGTCGTACGGTCCTGGCCCACCTGCCGCCCGCCGACGTCGAGGAGCTGGTGGAGCGAGGGCTGGAGAGCTACAGCGACGCGACGCTCGTCGATCCGGCCGAGCTGCGCGCCGAGCTGAAGCGGGTGCGCACCGACGGCTACGCGCTCAACCGCAATCAGTACCGCCCGGACGTCTGCGCGATCGCCGCGCCCGTCCTCGACGAGGACGGCACACCGCTCGCCTCCGTGGCCGTCTCCCTGCCCGACTCGCGCTACGACGAGGCACGGCTGCCCGAGTGGGGCCGTCTGGTCGCCGACACGGCGACGGAGATCACCAACCGCCGCCTGGGCGCGTAACGGCCCGGGACGCGTGACAGGCCCCCTGGTGACGACCGGCACCAGGGGGCGTGGCACGTCACGGAGTCAGGCGCCCGGACGCGTCGGTCGGGTAGGCCCTCACCGCACGGGCACCGCGACGTACTGGTACTCCAGGAACTCGTCGATGCCGACCCGGCCGCCCTCACGGCCGAGCCCGGACTGCTTGACCCCGCCGAAGGGCGCGGCCGGGTTGGAGACGAGGCCGGTGTTCAGGCCCACCATGCCCACCTCCAGGCCCTCACTGACGCGCAGGCCGCGGTCGAGCCCCTCGGTGAAGACGTAGCCGACGAGACCCCAGGGCGTGTCGTTGGCCCGGCGCAGGACCTCGTCCTCGTCGTCGAAGGTGAGGATCGCGGCGACCGGGCCGAAGATCTCCGTGTCCATGAGACGGCTCTCGGGGGAGACCTCCGCGAGCACGGTCGGCGGGTAGAAGCAGCCCGGCCCCTCCGGCGTCCGGCCACCGACCAGCACCTGGGCGCCGCGCTCCACCGCGTCGGCGACCAGCTCCTCGACCTTGGCTCGCCCGACGGTGTCGATCAGCGGGCCGACGTCCACGCCGTCCCGGGTGCCGGGGCCCACCACGAGCGCGCCCATCCGCTCGGCGAGCCGCCGCCCGAACTCCTCGGCGACCGACCGGTGGACGAAGAAGCGGTTCGCGGCGGTGCAGGCCTCTCCCATGTTGCGCATCTTGGCGACCATCGCGCCGTCGACGGCCACGTCCAGGTCGGCGTCGTCGAAGACGATGAACGGCGCGTTGCCGCCCAGCTCCATCGACGTCCGTACGACGGTGTCGGCGCACTGCGCGAGCAGCAGCCGGCCGACGGCCGTGGAGCCGGTGAAGGACAGCTTGCGGATCCGTCCGCCGCGCAGCAGCGGTTCGCAGACCTCTCCGGCGCGGGAGGTGGTGACGACGTTCAGCACACCGTCCGGCAGCCCGGCCTCCTTCAGGATCCCGGCGAGGGCGAGGCTGGACAGCGGGGTCTGCGGGGCCGGCTTGAGGATCATCGTGCAGCCCGCGGCGATCGCCGGGCCGATCTTGCGGGTGCCCATGGCCAGCGGGAAGTTCCACGGCGTGATCAGCAGGCAGGGGCCGACCGGGCGGCGGGAGAGGAACATGCGGTTGCGGCCGTCGGGCAGCGTGCCGCACCCCCCGTCGATCCGCACGGCCTCCTCGGAGAACCAGCGGAAGAACTCGGCGGCGTACGCCACCTCTCCCCTGGCCTCGGCGAGCGGCTTGCCCATCTCGGATGTCATCAGGTGGGCCAGTTCGTCGGTGCGCTCCAGGATGATCTCGTGCGCGCGGCGCAGGATCTCGCTGCGCGCCCGGGGTGCCGTACGGGCCCATGCGGCCTGGGCCTGGACGGCCGCCTCCTCCGCGAGCCTGGCGTCCTTGGCACCGGCGTCGGCGACATGGCTGAGGATCTCGCCGGTGGCGGGGTCGTCGACGGGCATGGTGGCGCCGTCCGCGGCGTCCACCCAGGCACCGCCGATGAACAACTGGTTCAGAACCTCGGTCATGATGTCTCTCCTGGTCGGTCGGCGGAGGGGTCGAGGAGTTCCGCGAGGTGCAGGGCGCGGATGCCCCGGTCACCGGCGAGGTGGTCGATCTGGGTGGCGCAGCTGAAGCCGTCGGCCACGACGCTCCGCCCGTCCAGGGCGTCGAGGCGAGGCTGGAGAGCCAGGTCCGCGACCGCCATCGAGGTGTCGTAGTGCTCCGCCTCGAAGCCGAAGTTCCCGGCGAGTCCGCAGCAGCCCTCGGCCTCGTCGACCGTGCGGACGCCGAGGCGGCGGAGCAGGTCGGCGGGGCGGCGGCCCTTGAAGGTGGCGTACTCGTGGCAGTGGGTCTGCAGGACGACGTCCTCGGGCAGCGGCGGCGGGGTCCAGCCCTGCTTCGCAAGGTCGGTGAGGGCCCCGGTGAAGGTGTGGACGCGGTCCGCGACGCGCTGCGCGGCCTCGGTGCCGAGCAGTTCGGGCACGTCGCGTTTGAGGGCGGCGGCGCAGCTGGGCTCGGCCACGATGATCGGCCGATCGTCGCCGTCGTCGAGGTGGGCGACCGTACGGGCCATGACCCTGCGGGCCACGGACAGCTGGCCGGTGCTGACCCAGGTCAGTCCGCAGCACAGGCCGTCCTGCGGTGTGCAGGGGATGCCGGCGTCGGCGAGCACGCGGCTCGCCGCTCCCGCGACCTGAGGACGGAAGGCGCGGGTGAAACTGTCGACGAAGAGCAGGGCCTTCGCCGGCCCGGGGGTCTTCGCCGCACGCAGGGTCTTCCGCAGGGCGCGCCGGGAGGCGAAGGCGGGGATCCTGCGCTTCGTCGTCACGCCGCCGAGGCGGGCGAGGAGCCTGCCGAGCGGCCCGCGCAGCAGCAGATTGACCGGCCGGGCCGCGTACCCGGCGAGGGCGGAGGTCCTGGGCAGCCAGCCGAGCGAGTAGTGGGAGCGGGGCCTGAGCCTGCCCTTGTAGTGCTGGTGCAGGAACTCCGCCTTGTACGTCGCCATGTCGACGCCGACCGGGCAGTCGCTGGAGCACGCCTTGCAGGACAGGCACAGATCGAGGGCTTCCTTGACCTCGGTCGAGCGCCAGCCGTCCTGGACGGCCTCGCCGCGCACCATCTCCTGGAGCATGCGGGCCCGGCCGCGGGTGGAGTCGTTCTCCTCCCCCGTGGCCCGGTAGCTCGGGCACATGACGCCGCCGGAGTCACTGCGGCAGCGGCCGATACCGACACAGCGGCGCACGGCGCCCGTGAAGCCGTCCGTGTCGTGCGGGAAGGTGAACGACGTGTCGAGGAGCGGGAGTTCACGCAGCGCGAGATCGGCGTCCAGTGGAGCCGGCTCAACGATGACGCCGGGGTTGAGCAGCCCGTCCGGGTCGAAGATCCGCTTGAACGCGGCGAACGCGCGGATCATGCGGTGGCTGTACATGACCTCCAGCAGTTCACTGCGGGCCCGTCCGTCACCGTGCTCGCCCGACAGGGTGCCTCCGTGCGAGACGACCAGCGTGGCCGCCTCGGAGAGGAACCGCCGCATGACGGCCCGGCCGGTGTCCGTGGCCGGGTCGAAGTCGACCCGTACGTGGACGCAGCCCGCGCCGAAGTGCCCGTACAGCACACCGGTCAGCCCGTGCGAGGCCAGCAGTGTGCGGAAGTCGCGCAGATAGGCGGCGAGGTTCTCGGGGGCGACGGCCGCGTCCTCCCAGCCGGGCCAGGACTCCCCGCCGTCGACCAACCGGGCGGCCAGCCCGGCCCCGTCCTCCCGGACCCGCCACAGCGAGCGCCGCTCGGCCGGGCTCTCGACGACCCGTCCGCCGGTCAGCCTGCCCTGTGCCTTCAGCACGTCGAGCAGTTCGGCGGCGCGGGCGTCGACCGCGGCCTGGTCCTCGCCCTCGAGTTCGACGTAGAGCCAGGCGCGTCCCTCGGGCAGGCCGGTGACGGAGTCCGGGCCGCGCCGGACGCGCATGGTGGCCACGATCGCCTCGTCCATGCCCTCCACCGCGCTCGGCGAGAAGCGCAGGATCTCCGGCACGTCCTCGGCCGCCTCGACCACATCCTCGTAGCCGAGCGTCAGCAGCGCCGATGCCTGTGCGGTCGCCACCAGGCGGACCGTCGCGGCGGTGACGACCGCACAGGTGCCTTCGGTGCCCACGAGCGCGCGGGCCATGTCGAAGCCGTTCTCCGGCAGCAGGCGGTGCAGCTGGTAGCCGGAGACCTGGCGCGGTATCCGGCCCAGTTCGGTACGGATCGGCTCCAGGTTGTCCTCGATCAGCTTCCGGAGGTCGGATTCGAGCCGGGCGATGATTCCGGCGTCGCTGGGATCGACCGGGTGCAGCCCGGAGCGGTCGGCGACGGCCCGCACGCCGTCCGCCGTCACGACCTCCAGGGCCTCGACATGGCCGCTGGTCCGCCCGTCGCGCACCGACCGGTTGCCGCACGCGTCGTTGCCGATCATGCCGCCGAGGGTGCAGCGGCTGTGCGAGGACGGGTCGGGGCCGAAGTCGAGCCCGTGCGGGGCGGTCGCGCCGCGCAGCGCGTCCAGGACGACACCGGTCTCGACCCGCGCGGTGCGGGCCTCGGGGTCGATGTCCAGGATCCGGTTCAGGTGCCGGGAGAAGTCCAGGACGACTCCGAGTCCGACGGCGTTGCCCGCCATGCTGGTGCCGCCGCCCCGGGCCGTGACCGGCACGCCCGCCTCCCGGCAGGCCCGCAGCACCGCGACCACGTCGTCGGCGGTGCGCGGGAAGGCCACGGCCCACGGCAGCACACGGTAGTTGGAGGCGTCGTAGGCGTACGGGCCCGTCGCCCCCGGGCCGGTCTCCACCCGCAGGCCGGGCGCGATCTCGGCGATACGGGCCGTCAGACCCGCCAGGTCGCGGGTGGCGGTGGTCATCGGTCTCCGGCTCCCGACGTGCCGGCCTCGACCGCCTTCGCCCAGGCCCGCAGGCCGTCGTCCACTCCGGCCTCGTCGATGACGAGCGCCGGGATCATCCGGACCACCTGGTTCCAGGCGCCGCACAGCAGCAGGAGCAGTCCCTCGTCGACGGCGGCGCGCTGCACCCGGGCGGCGGTCTCGGGGTCGGGGCTGCCGTCCTCGGTGACGAACTCGCTGGCGAGCATGAGGCCGAGGCCGCGGACGTCGCCGATGCCGGGCGTGCGGTCGGCCACCGCCTCCAGGCCCTGGCGCAGCCGCTTGCCCATCGCCTCGGCGTTCTCGACGAGCTTCTCGTCCCGTACGACGTCGAGGGTGGCGCAGGCCGCGGCGCAGGCGACGGCGTTGGCGCCGTAGGTGCCGCCCTGGGAGCCGGGCCAGGCCTTGGCCATCAGCTCCTCGGAGGCGGCGATGCCGGAGATCGGGAAGCCGCTGGCCAGGCCCTTGGCGGTGACGAGGATGTCCGGGGTGACACCGAAGTGGTCGTGGCCCCAGAAGCGCCCGGTGCGGCCGACGCCGGTCTGCACCTCGTCGAGGATCAGCAGGAAGCCGTGCCGGTCCGCCCGCTCCCGCAGCCCCTCAAGGAAGGCGCGGTTCGCGGGCACGTACCCGCCCTCGCCGAGCACCGGCTCGACGATGATGGCGGCCGTGTCGGCGGGCGACGAGATCGTCTGGAGGGTGTAGTCGAGTTCCTGGAGGGCGAAGCGGGTGGCGGCCTCCTCGTCCCAGCCGTACCGGTAGGCCGTCGGGAACGGCGTGACGACCACACCGCTCATCAGCGGGGAGAAACCGGACCGGAAGCGGATCCCGGAGGTCGTCATGGAGGCGGCGGCGACCGTACGGCCGTGGAAGCCGCCGTGGCAGACCAGCACGTTGGGACGGCCGGTGGCCTGGCGGGCCAGCCGCAGCGCCGACTCGACGGCCTCGCTGCCGGAGTTGGTGAAGAACAGGCTGTCCAGGCCCGCCGGCAGCACCTCGCCGAGCTTGTCGACGAGGCGGCGCAGCGGCTGGTGCATGACGGTCGTGTACTGGCCGTGGATCAGCGTGCCCACCTGCTCCTGCGCCGCCGCCACGACCTTGGGGTGGCAGTGACCGGTGCTGGTGACGCCGATGCCGGCGGTGAAGTCGAGGTAGCGGCGGCCGTCCTCACCGTAGAGATGGACGCCCTCGCCCCGGGCGGCCACCACGGGCGTGGCCTGGCGAAGGTGCGGCGACAGTGCGGTCATGTTGGTCTCCCGGCCGTACGTCGAGGTCTGCTTGCGGTGATCCGCGGTACTGGTCCGACACCCCGAGCATCCGGGCCGCCGCGCGACGCGACAACGCGTGATCTGTCCAGCCGAAACGCGTTGTTCGGACGTTGTGTCAACCACCGGACCCCCCTGGTACCGCCCGTCCCTCCCGTGGACAGCTCTTGCGCAGGTCAGTGCCGCTTGTCAGAGTGACCAGGCATGCAGGGAGCCACCGTGAACCCACACCCGCCGAGCGTCGCCGACGTCCTGGCCCTGCCCGTCCTGGCCGCCGGGCAGCCCCAGGTCGTCACCGGGCTGGCCGAGCTGGACCGGCCGGTGCGCTGGGTGCACATCACCGAGCTGACGGACCCGGCGTCCTTCCTCAAGGGCGGCGAGCTGGTCCTGACCACGGGCATGCCCCTGCCCGACGACGCCGCGGGTGTCCGCCGGTACGTCGACGAACTCACCGAGGTGGGAGCTGCCGCCCTGGTCATCGAGCTGGTACGGCGCTACCACCGGCCGCCCGACGCCCTCGTCCAGGCCTGCCGCGCCCGGGGTCTGCCCCTGGTCACCCTGGCGCGGGACGTCAACTTCCTGGAGGTCACGCAGGTCGTCCACGCGCTCATCCTCGGCAGCCAGGCCGACGCGATGCGCCGGACGCAGCGGATCCACGAGGCGTTCACCGCGCTGACGCTGCGCGGCGCGGGACCTGAGGACGTGGTGCGCGCGGCGGCGGAGATGAGCGGCCGCACGGTCGTCCTGGAGAACCTGGTGCACCAGGCGCTGATCTGCGAACCGTCGGGGAGCACGGTGGAGGAGGCGCTCGGCGACTGGGAACAGCGTTCGCGGGCCACCGAGCCCGGTGACCACACCGGGGCGGGCGGCCCGGAGGGCTGGCTCACGGCGCCCGTCTCCTATCAGGGCGAACGCTGGGGCCGCCTGGCCATGCTCCAGGCACCCGCCGACGGCCCGGCCTTCGGGCCGGAGCACATCACCGTCCTGGAGCGGACGGCGATGGCCCTGACCGTCGCCCGGCTCATCCACTCCACGCCCTGGGAGCACACGGCCCACCGCACCGCCCTGCGGGAGCTGGCGGAACAGCGCCACCACTCCCCCGAGGACGCCCGTGCCCGCTGTGCCGCGCTGGGCCTGCCCACGGAGGGCAGCCGCTACCTGGCGATCCTCGCCGACCTGGGCCCGGGTGCCGAGGGAGGCGAGCTGGAGGCCCGGCTGCACAGCGAGCTGCGATCGGCGGGGGTCCCGGCCCTCGTCGGCGAGCTCGCCCCCGGCCGCCTCGGGATCCTGCCGGCCCTGCGTCCCGACCGGCCCTGGCGCCCCGTGGCGGAACGGCTGTGCCGCACCGTGCTGGGGCTGGTCCCGGGGGCGATCGTCGGCGTCGGCTCGGAGGTGGCGGACCTCGCCGACACGGCACGCTCCTTCCGGGAGGCGGCCCGTGTCATAGAGGCCACCCCGCCCGGCCAGGTCCCTCCCCCGGACCGTTCCTTCCACGAGCTGCCGGACATCGACCTGCGCCGGCTGCTGTACGCCCTGCGCGAGGACACGCGCGTCCAGGACTACACGGAGCGCCGCCTCGGCCGGCTCATCGACCACGACACCCGGCACGGCACCGAGCTGCTCACGACACTGGGCCACTACCTCGACGCCGCCGGCAACAAGACCACCGCGGCCCGTCGCGGCGGTCTGTCCAGGGAGACCATGTACCAGCGTCTGCGCACCATCGAACGCCTCCTCGAATCCGACCTGGAATCCGGGGAGCGGCGCACCGAACTCCACGTGGCGCTCACGGCGTTGCGCGTGCTGCGCGAGGGGTGAAGGGGGCCTCAGCCGCGGACCGGCCGCCACTCCTGTGAGCCGTCCGCGACCTCGTTCTGCAGAATCAGCGGCGCCCCCTGGGACGCTTTTCCATCGTGGCCGGGTTTCGGGACGCATAGCGGCAGCCGTGCATGTCGCTGCATGCTGTGCGTTCAGGCGTGTGGAGGGGGTTTGATGCGGGGCGGGAGTGCGCGGCAGGGGTCGTTTGTCGCAGGGGCCGGGGCGGCAGTCATGGTGGCGTTGGCGGTGGTGACGAACTATGTCACCACATCTCTGCCGGGCTGGGCTGAGGATCCGCGGTTGGTATGGGGTGTCTTCGGCGGGCTGGCTGTCATCGCACTCGTGCTGCAGTTGTGGGGGCGGCGTTTGGACACGGATCAAGGCGGTGCGTCAGGCGGGCGGCCGGTTGCTGTGAGCAGGATCGTGAGCGATGCGGCTGAGTCGCTTCGTCCCCCCAGCATCGACAGGCCGGTCCGAGGTCGCGAAGCCACCATCAGCGACCTGCAGCGGCTTCTTCGGCGTTCCCGGGTGGCGAACCGAATCGCAGTTGTGACGGGCACAGGCGGTATGGGCAAGACGACGGTGGCTGCCGCTATGGCCAAGAAGGCTCAGGAGAAGGGGACTCCAGTCTTCTGGATTCCTGCTCTGAACGCGTCGGAGCTCGCTGAGCACATGGTCAGGGTTGCGGTGGCATGCGGCCTGCAGGAGGAAGCACTGGAATCAGCCCGGGCCGGCCGAGTCAGCTTGGCGGACGCCGTGTGGGAACAACTTGCCAAGACCAAACGGTGGCTCATCGTCCTCGACAACCTTGATGATCCCGACATTGCCAGGTCCGGCTCTGGTCCGCTGCATGACCACCGCGGCTGGGTGCGATGCCCCGAGCCGGGGGGTCTGCTGCTGATCACCAGCAGGGTGGCTGACGGGGGGACATGGGGCGCCGGAACCACTGTCATGAGACTGGCGCCCCTGCCCGACCATGACGGTGCCCAAGTCCTCCTCGACGGTGCCCCCCAGGCCGGGAGCCAAGCAGAGGCCGAACTGCTGGCGCGGCGCTTGGGCGGCCTGCCGCTCGCGCTCCGCGCGGCGGCCAAGTACGTCGCAGCGCCGAGCAGTCGGCACCACACTTTTGCGGGCTACTGCCGAGCTCTCGGAACGGAACTCGCGTCCCTCATCGGAGCTGAAAGCCCGCAGGCGTCCGACCCTGAAACAGCGCGCGCGGTTATCCGGCATACGTGGGATTTATCTCTGGATCATCTCGCAGACAACGGCATTCTCCTCGCCCGTCCGGTGCTCCGACTGCTGTCTCTTCTTGCCTGGGGGCCTGTGCCCGTCTCATTTGTCACCCCCGAGCTTGTCGAGCAGGCGACTGGCCTGTCGGCCACTCAGTCCGGCGTGGATGCCGCCTTCAATGGCTTGTCCGTCTATGCTCTGCTGGAAGTGCCCACTGATGCGAGCGGAGCCCCCGTACCAGGGCTCGTCGCCCTGCACCCGCTGGTCCGTGAGATTACGGCCCTTGATCTGACTCAACGCACCGACGCTCTGCAAGCCTGGCACGCGGCGCTCGCGCGCCGCATTTACCAGGCGATCGCGGACGTCGCGGGGGCAGAATTGAGCGACCGCTCTGTCGCGCGGCACTTGTTCCCTCATCTGCTCGTGATCGCAGCTCTGGGCGAGAACCGCGGGAACCTGCATCTGGCACAGGCTGTGGCCACCTTGGCGGATGTGCTGCATCATGAGCGTGATCACGAGCACGTGCTGATCCTCAGCGGAATGTTGGCGGGAGCCTGGGCCGAAGGGATCGGACCTGATCACCCGGACACCCTTACTGCTGTCCACAACGTGGCGATCACCCTCGGATACCTGTCGCAGCACCAGGACGCTGTCGAGAAGCACCGGCAGAACCTCAGTACACGGCTGCGTGTCCTAGGGCCTGATCATGCCGACACCCTGGCCAGCCGGGATGGTCTTGCCGTCTCCCTTGGGGCGGCAGGAGAGCTGGACGAAGCCTGCTCCCTTCTTGAGCAGAACCACCAAGCGGCTGTCCGGCTGTTCGGACGCGACCACGACCAAACTCTCCGCAGTCGGCACAGCCTTGCGGGAGTGTTCGTAGACAGAAGGCAGTTCCAGCGTGCAGCTGCTCTGTTCCGAGAAAACCTTCATGAGTGCACCCGTGTTCTCGGTGCGGACCATCCTTACGCGCTTGCCAGTCAGTCCGGTTTGGCCTCTGCGCTGAGTGGGCTGGGCGATCAGGACGGGGCCATCGCGCTCCGCCGGCAGAGTCTCGACGCTTGCCTGCGTGTCTTCGGCTCTGAGCATCCCGACACCTTTGTCGCGCGCAGCAATCTGGCGTACGAGCTCGAGGAACTTGGGGAATACGTGGAAGCCATTGGCCTCCACGAGCGAAACCTCACCGACCGCCTTCGTGTTCTGGGCGCCGACCATCCGGACACACGTGCCAGCCAGGACGCACTCGTACACGCGCAAGCGGTTCTGCGGCCGGGTGGGGTCTTCGGGAACTTGTTCCGGAGAGTGCGTTCCAGTGGGTCGCCAAACCCGTGACACCCTGGACCGCCATCCCGCCATCCCGCCATCCCGCCATCCCGCCATCCCGCCATCCCGCCACTGCAAAGGTCACCCCGGGCGCCGGTACCCTCAAGTCCGTCCGTTGCTCCGTCACCCCGAAGGGTGGCGTCAGCATCGGCGAGCTGTCTCGCAGGTCGATCCCTGTTGGAACGAACGCGCTCTAGCCCCTCTTCAGACGACCTGTGACCGTCGCTGCAGCGTTTGGGTTTCTCAGTGGAACCGTCGAACTCATGCAGTCAGTGTCAGACACCGGCCGCGCATGCACGATGACGGACAATACGGCCAATGTCACCGGAGCTCTCCTGGGCACTCGCAGGTGCCGCCTGGCTGTGCCTACGGCGGCAGGCACCGCGAAATCCCGTCCGCGATCCACTTCCGGGTTCTGACTCCCGGGACGTCCCGCGTCTCGGCGCCGCGGGGTTTGTGAGGGTGCGGAGGGGCCCTCGGGGGTGCCAGATGTCAGGATGGGGGCATGACTATCAAGGTTTTCTTTGACATCACCATCGACGACGTTCCCGCCGGCCGGATCAACATGAACCTGTTCGACGACGTCGCCCCCAAGACCGTGGAGAACTTCCGCGCGCTGGCGACCGGCGAGAAGGGCTTCGGCTACAAGGGCTCGTCCTTCCACCGCGTCATCCCGGAGTTCATGCTCCAGGGCGGTGACTTCACCCGCGGCGACGGCACGGGCGGCAAGAGCATCTACGGCGAGAAGTTCCCCGACGAGAACTTCACGCTCAAGCACACCAAGCCAGGCCAGCTCTCCATGGCCAACGCCGGCCCGAACACCAATGGCTCGCAGTTCTTCATCACCACGATCGTGACGTCGTGGCTTGACGGCAAGCACGTCGTGTTCGGTGAGGTCGCCGACGAGAGCAGCATGGAGCTCGTACGGAAGATCGAGGGCTACGGCTCGCGGTCCGGCCGTACCTCGGCCACCGTCACCATCGCCGACTCCGGCACTCTCTGACGGTAAAGCGCCTGTTCATACAGGTCGTTGGGATGATTGACTCAGGCTGACTGCCGCATATGTCTCCCGTGCCCGCAGCGCTGGATCAGGCTACGAGCGCCCGCCCGAGATGAGCGAAGCACAGCGCGTCGTCGTCAAGGCTCCGTGCCATGGCGGGGGCCCCACTGTGAGCGCAATGGATGGGCTTGAGCTCTTGGACCAGCTGTCGGTGCGGGGGGCCTTGCGGGTCAGGGGCCGGGCGGCGACTGCCACATGGCCGGCTCGCGACGCCTCGCGGTCAGCCGCGACGAAGCCCGCCGGCTCCTCAGCACCGGACTCCGGGCATGCAGCCACTGCCAGCCCGACGTCCAGCCCCACATCCTCGACTTAATGATGGTTTCAGAATCAGCAGAAGGGGTGGCCGACGGGGTCGGCGTACACCCGGTATCCGACTGGCTTGTCTGACCCGTCGAGCAGGGTTGCGCCCAATGCAAGCACTTGTGGCTCGGCCACGTCGAGATCCGCGACCATGACGTCGACGTGCATCTGCTGAGGGTGACCAGGGCGGACCACTGTGGCGGTCCGAAGTCGTGGACTCGTTGGAATGCCACGAGGGCAGTGCCTGTCGTGGTGCCGAGCACGACGAACTCCCCAGTGTCCTGCAGCCGTGAGAGTGACAGCAGATTCCCGTAGAAGTCGGCGAGCTCGGACGGGTCAGGGCAGTCGATGACAGTGGCGTACAGCTGTCCGATCATCCCGCTGATGATGGTGCTCGCCGGGCCGACCTCCATCAAGGCCTACTGGAACTGGCCTGCGCCATCATCTGCCTGCGCCGACCCGGCAGATCACTCCGGGACGATCCGCGAAACCGTGGTGCTTCTCAGCTGCGGGTCAGGGTGCCGTCGGGCCGGCCACGGTGTAGCTGGTCTGGGTCGTCTCATCGATGACGACGACCTTCTTGCCGAGCCGTTCCGCCTCGGAATCTACGGCACAGCCGCCACGGAGCTCAGGTGTCGAAGTCCACCGTCAGCGCGTCGGAGACGGGGAACGACTGGCAGGTGAGGACGTAGCCCGCGTCGACCTCGGCCGGTTCGAGGGCGAAGTTGCGCCGCATGTCGGCCTTCCCGTCGGTGACCAGGGCGCGGCAGGTGCCGCAGACGCCGCCCTTGCAGGCGAACGGCAGGTCCGGGCGGGTCTGCTGGGCGCCCTCGAGAATGCTCCGTTCCCGAGGGAGGGCGGAGGTGGTGGAGCGGCCGTCGAGGGTGACGGTGACCTGGCTGACCGGGCCGGTCGGGCCGGTCTCGGCGTGGTGGACCTCGCGCACGGGCTCGTCGTCGGCGTAGAACAGCTCCTGGTGGACGCGGTCGGCGGGCACGCCGAGGCCGGCCAGGACCTGCTGGGCGGCGCGGACCATGCCGTGCGGGCCGCACAGCCACCAGTGGTCGGCGGAGTCCACGTCCACCAGCGCGTCGACGAGGGCCGAGAGCCGGTCGGCGTCGAGGCGGCCGGAGAGCACCTCGGCCTCACGGGGTTCGCGGGAGAGGACATGGGCGACCTGGAACCGCGTCGGATACAGGTCCTTCAGGTCGGCGAGCTCGTCGGCGAACATCACGGTGCCGGTGCGGCGGTTGCCATAGAGGAGGGTGACCGTCGAGCGGGAGTCGGCGGCCAGGACGGACTCGGCGATGGAGACCATGGGCGTGATGCCGGAGCCTGCCGCGATCAGGACATGGTGGCCGGGAGCGCTGAGGTCGGGCGTGAAGGCACCGGTGGGTGCCATGACCTCGACCGTGTCGCCGGGGTGTACGTCACGCACCAGCCAGGAGGAGAAGAGGCCGCCCGGTACGACCCGGACGCCGATGCGCGGGGCGGTGCCGGCAGGTGAGCAGATCGAGTACGAGCGGCGCTCGTCCCTGCCGTCGATCTCGCGCCGCAGGGTGAGCGACTGGCCCGGCTCGAAGGCGAACTCCTCGGCCAGCTCGGCCGGGATGTCGAAGCTGACGGCTGCCGCGTCCTCGCACAGCGGCTGCACGGCGGCGACCCGCAGGGGGTGGAAGACCGGACGTCGGCGGGCACGAGCGCGGGCCGCCGGGGCGGGGGCCGGCTCCATCAGGTCGTCCATCAGATCTCCTTGACGTACTCGAACGGCTCGCGGCAGGCGAGGCAGCGCCACAGGGACTTGCAGGACGTGGCGGCGAAGCGGGAGGTCTCCTCGGTGTCGTGGAAACCGCAGCGCGGACAGGGCACCGAGCGGCGGGTCGGCGACAGCACGAGCGGGACCGGGCCGGTGGTGCGCGCGGGCGCGGCCCCGGGCGGGGCGATGCCGTGCTCGGCGAGCTTGCGCCGGCCGTCCGGGGTGATCCAGTCGCTGGTCCACGGCGGGTCGAGGACGGTGCGGATCTCCACGCGCGCGTAGCCCGCGTCCCGGAGCCGGGCGGCCACTCCGGCGCGCATCTCCGCCATCGCCGGGCAGCCCGAGTAGGTCGGGGTCAGGCTCGCGACCACCGTCCCGTCCGGGGTCAGGGACACGTCGCGCAGCACGCCGAGGTCGGCCAGGGTGAGCATGGGCAGCTCGGGGTCGGGCACCTGCTCGGCGATGCGCCGGGCCCGCCGCTCGTCCAGGAGTGTCGTCACCATGTCGCCTCCGGGTGGGCGCGGGCGATGCCCTGCAACTCGGCCAGCAGCGGGGCGAGATGCTCGGTGTGCTCCCCGGTGCGGCCCGAGCCGGGCAGCGGCCGGTAGACGGGCATGGGCAGCCCGGCCGCCTCGGTGACCTGGCGCAGGACGGCGACGACCTCGTCCCGTACGTCGTGCGCCGTGAACAGCTCGCCGAGATACGGCGCGACCTGCTCCAGCGCCCTGCGCGTCCGGCGGTGCGATTCCTCGGTGCCGTCACCGAGGCGCACCACCCACTCGGCCGCGTACTGCCGGTGGTAGGCCAGCTCCTTCACACCCTTGGCCGCGATCGCCGCCAGCACCGGGTCCCGGTGGGCGGCGAGCCGCTCGAAGTACGCGAGGCGCCAGCTCGCGAACACCAGCAGCCGTACGGTCGAGAACGCGAAATCGTCGTTGGGCAGTTCGGCCAGGCGTACGTTGCGGAAGTCGCCGGCGTCCCGGAAGTAGGCGTAGGCGTCCTCGCCGCGGCCGGTGCCGTCGACCTGGCCCGCGCGGGAGTAGAGCAGGCGGGCCTGGCCCAGCAGATCGAGTCCGATGTTGGCCAACGCCACCTCCTCCTCCAGCTCGGGGGCCCGGGTGGTCCACTCGGCGAGCCGCTGGGCCGCGACCAGGGCGTCGTCGGCCAGGGTGACGCAGAGGGCGGCCAGTTCACCGGCGTCGACGCCGTCGGGCACGGCCGTGTCCACGCCGTGCAGGGGGTCCTCGAAGCCGGTGCCGTAGGCCCAGCGGGTGTCGTCCTCGTGTCCCTCGGCGAGGGTCATGTAGACGTGGTCGTCACTCATGCCCTCTCCTTCAGATGTGCGGGACGTCGGCGGGGATGTCGTAGAACGTCGGGTGCCGGTAGACCTTGTCGGCGCTGGGCGCGAAGAACGGGTCCTTCTCGTCGCGCGTGGAGGCGGCGATGTGCTCCGAGCGCACCACCCAGATGCTCACGCCCTCGTTGCGCCGCGTGTACAGGTCGCGGGCGTGGGTGAGCGCCATGCGGTCGTCGGCGGCGTGCAGCGAGCCCACATGGACGTGGTTCAGGCCGCGCTTGCCGCGCACGAACACCTCGTACAACGGCCAGTCCTGCTTCTCGGACGGCGTTTCGGACGGCTTCTCGGGGGTCATGCCACCGCTCCCTTCTGTGCGCGGGCCGCCTGTTTGGCGGCGTGGGCGGTGGCCGCCTCGCGCACCCAGGTGCCCTCCTCGTGGGCCGTGCGGCGTCGCTCCGTCCGCTGGGCGTTGCACGGGCCGTCGCCCTTGATGACCCGCATCAGCTCGTCCCAGTCGGGAGTGCCGAAGTCGTGGTGTCCCCGCTCGTCGTTCCAGCGCAGCTCCGGGTCCGGGAGCGTCACGCCGAGCTTCTCGGCCTGCGGGACGGTCATGTCGACGAAACGCTGACGCAGTTCGTCGTTGCTGTGCCGCTTGATCTTCCAGGCCATCGACTGCGCGGAGTTGGGCGAGGCGTCGTCGGGCGGGCCGAACATCATCAGCGACGGCCACCACCAGCGGTCCACCGCGTCCTGCACCATCTCCCGCTGTGCCGCGGTGCCCCGCATCATCGTCATCAGCAGCTCGTAGCCCTGCCGCTGGTGGAACGACTCCTCCTTGCAGATCCGCACCATCGCGCGCGCGTACGGCCCGTACGAAGACCTGCACAGCGGCACCTGGTTGCAGATCGCGGCGCCGTCCACGAACCAGCCGATCACCCCGACGTCCGCGAAGCTCAGCGTGGGGTAGTTGAAGATCGACGAGTACTTCTGGCGGCCCTCGATCAGCCGGTCCGTGAGATCCGCGCGGTCCGCGCCCAGCGTCTCCGCCGCCGAGTACAGATACAGCCCGTGCCCGGCCTCGTCCTGGACCTTCGCGAACAGAATGGCCTTGCGGCGCAGCGACGGCGCGCGCGTGATCCACTCGCCCTCCGGCTGCATGCCGATGATCTCCGAGTGCGCGTGCTGCGCGATCTGACGGATCAGTGTCTTCCGGTAGCCCTCCGGCATCCAGTCGCGCGGCTCGATCCGCTGGTCCCGCGCGATCGTCGCGTCGAAGTGCTGCTGGAGAACCGGCTCGGCGCCGTCCGCCCCCTCGGGGCTGGAGTGTGTCGTATCCATCCGTCCCACTTCCCAACCGACCATTCGTTCGGTCCATGATAGGACAGGCCCGGCCGCCTTGGTAAGCCCTCGACCCTTGACATGCGCACAGGCCATGGGATTACTTGGCAACGCCGAAGCTAACCGAATGTTCGGTCGGTAGACAAGGTGGTGCGAGAGGTGACCCATACCGCTGACGCGACGCCGGCCGCGGAGGCGATGTTCGCCGCGGACAAGGCCTCACGCGGGCTCGGTGTCGAGCTGCTCGAGCAGGGCGAAGGAACCGCCGTGCTCCGGATGACCGTGACCCCGGGGATGGTGAACGGGCACGGGATCGCCCACGGGGGCTACGTCTTCCTGCTCGCGGACAGCGCCTTCGCCTGCGCCTGCAACAGCCACGGCCCGGTGACCGTCGCGGCAGGGGCCGACGTCACCTTCGTGGCCCCGGCGTACGAGGGCGACGTGCTCGTGGCGCGTGCCGAGGAACGCACCCGGTTCGGCCGCAGCGGCCTCTACGACGTGAGCGTGCTGCGGGGCGACGAGGTGATAGCGGAGTTCCGGGGCCGCAGCCGCACCATCGGGAGCACGAGCGCGAGTACGACGTCGAAGGAGTCGCGATGACCGGGCAGCGGCGGGGTGAGCCCCTCCCCCACGATCTGCTGGACGACGCCGAGCGCCTCACCCGCGAGCAGCTGCGCGAGCTGCAGCTCGACCGGCTGCGCCGGAGTCTGCGGCATGCCTACGACAACGTGGAGACGTACCGGAAGAAGTTCGACGCCGCCGGGGTCACGCCCGAGGACTGCCGCTCGCTGGAGGACCTGTCCCGGTTCCCCTTCACGACCAAGGCCGATCTGCGCGACACCTACCCGTTCGGCATGTTCGCCGTCCCCATGGACCAGGTCCGCCGCGTTCACGCGTCCAGCGGCACCACGGGCCGCCCGACGGTCGTCGGCTACACGGAGAACGACCTGTCGATGTGGGCGGACCTCGTCGCCCGCTCGATCCGGGCCGCCGGCGGACGCCCGGGCCACAAGGTGCACATCTCCTACGGCTACGGGCTGTTCACCGGAGGTCTCGGCGCGCACTACGGCGCCGAGCGCGCCGGCTGTCTTGTGATCCCGGCCTCCGGGGGCATGACCGCACGCCAGGTGCAGATCATCCAGGACTTCGAGCCCGAGATCATCATGGTCACGCCGTCCTACATGCTGACGCTCCTCGACGAGTTCGAGCGTCAGGGCATCGACCCGCGCTCCACGTCCCTGCGGGTGGGCATCTTCGGTGCCGAGCCGTGGACGGAGGAGATGCGCCGCGAGATCGAGGAGCGCATGGACCTCCACGCCGTCGACATATACGGCCTGTCCGAGGTGATCGGCCCGGGGGTCGCGCAGGAGTGCGTGGAGACCAAGGACGGCCTGCACGTATGGGAGGACCATTTCCTTCCCGAGGTCGTCGACCCGATCACGGGTGAGGTGCTACCCGAGGGCGAGGAGGGCGAGCTGGTCTTCACGTCCCTGACCAAGGAGGCGTTGCCGGTCGTCCGCTACCGCACCCGCGACCTGACCCGGCTGCTGCCCGGCACGGCCCGGCCCGCCTTCCGCCGCATCCAGAAGATCACCGGCCGCTGCGACGACATGATCATCCTGCGCGGGGTGAACGTCTTCCCCAGCCAGATCGAGGAGATCGTCCTGCGCACGCCCGGCGTCGCCCCGCACTTCCAGATCCAGCTGACCCGGCGCGGCCGCATGGACCATATGACCGTCCACGTCGAGAGCCGCCCGGGCACGCCCGCCGACCGTCGCGAGGCCGCCGCCCGCGCGATCGCGCAGGACGTCAAGGACGGCGTCGGCGTCACCGTCGACGTGGCGATCGTCGAACCGGAGACGCTGGAGCGGTCCGTGGGCAAGCTGCGCCGGGTGAAGGATCTGCGCGAGGACTGAGCTTGTTCTTTAACCTGAGTGTTTCTTGCGTTCTTGAAGCGTGGTGCCCCGTTTGGTGGTTTTGCCGACGTCGTAGCGGTTGGCGGGCCGACGGTTCTTCGAGCCGGGTGGGCGTCCGGGACCGGCGGTGGTGGGTTCGGCGCACCGGCCGGTCGGGTGGTCTTCGCGCGGAGGTTCCGAAACCCTCGACGGACCCGTGCCGGGGTGAGCTGACCTGCGGGAGCGGGGCGTTCCCACGGCCGGCGCAGATCCGCGGTGAGGTGCCGGGCCAGGCGTAGCTGGGTGTACGCGGCGATCATGAGCCAGGTCCACCGGTCCGCAGCGCGGGGGTCGCGGAGCCTCGGCACGGTCCAGCCGAGGGGCTGCCTGAAAAACCGGAACGTGTGGTCAAGGTCGAAGCGGCACAAGAACATCTGCCACAACCGGTCTACACGCGAGGATGACGCGCCCACGCGATCAAAGTGCCTTCCCACACCAGCAGATCACCGTCGTAGTCCAGCCACGATGTCACGCCGTGGATACAAGACGGGGCGCCCGCCGGCACCTGCCCGAGCGCCTCTGACCGGGATGGACGGCGCGGTGATCTCCCACTCGGTATCCGAGGTGTCCGACGGATAGCGGCGCGGACGATTCACCGCGACGCACCCACCCACAAGACATCGATGATCAACATCACCATCTACAACGGACGCCGGTTACTTCACAGGCTCTAACGGTTGTCCAAGGTTCGCTCGTTAGGAAGTAGGCATCAGAGAAGCGATGTAATCCGTATGCAGGAGGCTAGTGATGGCAATCAACGCAGCGCCGTCCGGGGAAGCGCCGGCCGGTCGGTTAGCAGGCCGGTGGGTGCCGTGGTTGGTGATTGGCTTGTGGTTGATGCTGGCGGCGTTCATGGTGCCGCTGAGCGGAAAGTTGAGCTCGGTCACCACCGACAGCGCCGCGGACACCCTGCCGGCCAGCGCCGAGTCCACCAAGGTCGCGGTACTGGAGGACAGTCTCCCCGACGGTGACGACAACACGTTCGTCTTCGTGTACCACCGCGCCGGCGGCATGACCGACGCCGACCGCGCGACGGTCGAGCGCCACTACGACACCCTTGCCAAGCGGTACCCGCCGAAGGCGACGGCGGCGGCCGGCGACGACGAGGGTCCACCGACGAGCCCCTCCACCGACGGCAAGGCGATGATGTTCACCCTCGAGGTGAGCACGACCTACGGCGCGCCGGAGGACATCGTCGGCCCGTTACGTGACGCCGCGAAGGACCGCCCCTCCGGCCTGGAACTCGACGTGACCGGCCCGGGCGCGATCGACGGCGACATGGACGCCGTCTTCGACGGCATCGACGTGCAGGTCTTGCTCACCACCATCGTCGTCGTCACGCTCCTGCTCATCCTCACCTACCGCAGCCCGGTGTTGTGGATCATCCCGCTTGTGGCCGTGGGCGCGGCCGCACTGACCTCGATGGGGACCGTCTACCTGCTCGTCAAGGGCTTCGGCATCGTGGTCAACGACCAGAACTCGGCGCTGCTGACGATCCTGGTGTTCGGCGTCGGCACGGACTACGCGCTGTTGCTCATCGCTCGATATCGGGAGGCACTGCACCACCATGAGAACGTCCGGGTCGCGATGGTCCACGCGCTACGCGGCGCGGCGCCGGCCATCGTCGCGTCCGCGGCCACCGTGGTCGCCGGCCTGCTCTGCCTGCTCGTCGCGGACCTGAACAGCACCAGCGGGTTGGGCCCGATCGGCGCGGCCGGCATCCTGTGCGCGCTGGTGGCCATGCTGACGCTGTTCCCGGCGGTGCTCGTGGTGCTCGGCAGGCGGATCTTCTGGCCGGCCATCCCGCGGATCAGCACGGCCATGGAGGAGAAGCCGGGGCTGTGGGGGCGGCTCGGCACCGCCATCAGCCGCCGCCGGTGGGTGGCGACGCTCGGCTCGCTCGGAGTCCTCGGCGTGCTCGCCCTCGGGCTGGCGGGCAACACCGGCAACCTGCGGGAGCAGGACCAGTTCCTGTCCGCGCCGGAGTCGGTCACCGGCTTCACCGTTCTCCGCCAGCACTTTCCGGAGCTCGGCGGCCAGCCGATGACGATCTTCACGCGGCCGGCGCACCAGGAGCGGGTGCTCGACCTCGTCAAGGACACGCGCGGTGTGGCCCTGGCCGTCCCGGAGCAGACCAGCGGTGGCTGGGCCAACATCTCCGTGTTCCCGAAGGATGCGCCGGACACCGTCGCGGAGTACGACACGATCAAGCGGGTGCGCACCGCCGTGCACGCGGTGAGCGGGGCGGAGGCGATCGTCGGCGGGCCGAGTGCGGAGAACCTCGACACCGAGGTGACCACCAAGCGCGACGAGAAACTGGTGATCCCGCTGGTGCTCGCCGTCGTTCTGATCGTCCTAGGGCTGCTGCTGCGCGCGATCCTGGCCCCGCTGGTCCTGATGGCCACCGTGATCGTCTCATTCGCCGCGGCCTTCGGCGGCAGCGTGTTCGTCTTCGACACGATCCTCGGGTTCAAGGGCGTCGACTATTCGGTGCCGCTGCTGGCATTCCTGTTCCTGGTGGCGCTCGGCGTCGACTACAACATCTTCCTGGCCAGCCGGGCCCGGGAGGAGACCGTGCGCCTCGGCACCAGAGAGGGCGTGCTCAAAGCCCTCTCCGCCACCGGTGGCGTCATCACCTCGGCAGGCCTGGTCCTGGCGGCCACGTTCGCGGTCCTCGCCACACTTCCGCTGGTGATGCTGATCGAGGTCGGGTTCCTGGTCGCCTTCGGCGTGCTGCTCGACGCCCTGCTGGTGCGGTCGGTCCTGGTGCCCGCCCTCACCCTGCTGATCGGCCGGCGGATCTGGTGGCCGAGCAGGCTGTCCCGTCCAGCGGCGGAGCTGCCGGACGGTCAACAGTCGCTCGCTGACGACGAGGAGCCCGCGCTGCAACGGTGAGCGTGGCGGCACGGACGAGATCCGGGACGGGGACCCAGGCCCGTCCCGGATCTCTTCATGGGCCCGACGGTCGCCGCCCTTTGGTCCTGCGCCACGCGCCGGGGCCGGGGTCGGCGCATCGCGGTGTCCTTCCCCGACGGTGAGCCGCGCGGGGCCATGCCCGAGGGCCGCCGTCGCTTGTCCTGCGCCGCGCCGCCGGGGCGGGTCAGCGCACCGCGGTGTCCTCCCCGGCGGTGAGCCGCGCGATCGGGGCGGGCGGGGCCGCGGCCGGAAGGTCGACCCGAAGCAGCGCGCCACCGCGTGCGGAGCGGGCGACGGTGGCCCGGCCGCCGTGGGCGTCGACGACCCGCTGCACGATCGACAGCCCCAGACCGGATCCCGGCAACGCCCGGGCGCTGTCGGCACGGTAGAACCGGTCGAACACCCGCGGTACGTCGGCGGCGTCGATGCCCGGCCCGGCGTCGTCGACCTCGAGCACCGCCGACGCGCCCTCGGCACGGAGCCGGACCTGGACCGGCTGGTCCGCGGGGGACCACTTGCCGGCGTTGTCGATGAGGTTGAGCACCGCCCGCTGGAGCGCAGCGGGACGCCCGCTCACCCACACGGAGGTCACGTCGAGCGCGATCTCGATGTCGGGCACGCGGGAACGCGCCCGGGTCGCGGCGGCCACCACCACGTCGGCGAGGTCGAGCAGCTCGGTGTTCTCGTCGCTGACGTCACCGCGCGCCAGGTCGGTCAGCTCGGCGGCAAGGGTGCTCAACTCGGCCACCTGGGCGCCGAGATCGTTGAGCAGCCGGGTCCGGCTCTCCGCCGGCAGTGCGCTGTCCAGGGTGCCGCGCCGATCGAGCCGGATCAGCAGCTCGACGTTGAGGCGCAGGCTGGTGAGCGGGGTCTTGAGCTCGTGGGCGGCGTCCTCGGCAAGCAGCCGCTGGGCCCGCCGGGAGTCCCGGAGCGCGGCGAGCATGTCGTTGATCGACTGGATCAGCCGCCGGATCTCCCCACCGCCCTCATCCGGGATGTCGGCGTCGAGGTCCCGGGTGTGCGCGACACGTACCGCGGCGGCGGTCAGCCGGTCGATCGGTGCCAGCCCGGTCCGTGCCACGGTCCGCCCGACAAGGGCGCCGCCGACCACGCAGAGCAGCCCGATCAGCAGCATGCCGAACCCGAACTGGTTGATCGGGCTGTCGTCGGCGACGCGGGCCACCTGGACCGCGCCGTCGCCCGCCCGCAGCGTGTAGATGAGGTAGCCGTCCTCGTCGCTGTCGTTCGACTCCATCAGGTCGGCCGACGCGCCCTGCGCCACGCGCCCGGCGTGCTCGCTGACGGGGGGCAGCGCGGGTTGGCCGGCCGGCGTCCGGGTCGAGCCGTCGGGCAGGATGACCCGCACCAGTTGACCGGATCCGGGATACGGCGGTAGCTGGACCTGCGCCAGACCGGCGCGCTCCGCGTTCGTCGCCAGGACGCGGGAGTCGGCGCGTAGCTGATTCTCGGCGGTGTCCCGCAGCTCCCAGTCCAGTAGCTCGCTGGCCACCTGGAAGGCCACGAACACGCTGACCGCGATGGCCGTCGCCGCGATCACCGTCAGCCTGGTCCGCAGGGACCGCCGACGCCACCATCGGGTCAGCCGGCGCGGTTCCCGGCCGGCGGGCCTGCTCACGGAGGAGTCTCCCGCAACGTGTATCCCAGGCCGCGCAGCGTGTAGATCAATCGCGGCTCACCCTCGGCCTCCATCTTGCGACGCAGGTAGCTCACGTACACCTGGAGGTTGTTGGCGGTGGCGCTCATGTCGAAGCCCCAGATCGCCTCGAACAGCGCGTCGCGGGTCAAGACCCGGGTCGCGTTGCGCATGAGGACCTGCAGGAGGGAGAACTCGGTCCGGGTCAGGCGCAGCGGCCGCCCGCCACGCCACGCCTCGAACCTGTCGGGATCGAGCCGGACGTCGGCGAACGACAGGATCTGCGACTCCCCGTCGGTCGGCGTGCGCCGGCGCAGCAGGGCCCGCACCCGGGCCAGCAACTCCTCGGTGGCGAACGGCTTGGGCAGGTAGTCGTCGGCGCCCGCGTCCAGCCCCGTCACCCGGTCGGAGACCTGGTCACGGGCGGTCAGCATCAGCACCGGCAGATCCCGACCCGCGGCCCGCAACCGCCGGCAGGTCTCCAACCCGCCGAGGCGGGGCATCATCACGTCGAGGATCAGCAGATCCAGCGTGTCACCGCCGGCCCCACCGAACCCGTCGAGCACGGCGAGACCGTTGGCGACGGTGCTGGTGTCGTAACCCTCGACCTGGAGCACCCGCTCCAGCGACTCACGGATGGCCACTTCATCATCCGCGATCATGATCCGCACGCCGGCCCGCCCCCTTCCAGTCGATGCTTTTGCCGCTCATTGTCCCCGATCAACCTGAGGCCAGGATTAGCGCGTCGCTGGGACCGCGCTCTTGGCTTGTTGTTAACCCATGGTGGTCGGTGGTGACCCCTGGTTGGCCACGGAAACAGCTCTAGGTCGATGATCTTCTTGTCGAGGGAAGAGCATCAATACCAAGGGCTGTCTCGTTGAACAGTGTGCATGAGGTGTGTCCGGTGGACGCGGCCGGGGAACTGGCGGGTTTCCGGAGGGAGTTGCACCGCCGACGGGCCGGTGAAATCGTTGGTGGGGTTGAGTTTGGCGCCGGAACACCGGCGCGGGCACGGTGCGATGTACGACGCGGTGAATCAGGGCCGGATCGACGTGCAGCTGTTGCGGACCGCGCTGGCCGGGCTCACCCTTCCTCGTGCTGTTGACGGCCGGTTGATGCTGGCGGTGGATATCAGCGCGTGGTTACGCCCGGACGCGGCGACGAGCCTGGACCGGTTGTTCTGTCACGTGTACGGCCGTGGCCGCAACAAAGATCAGCTGATTCCGGGGTGGCCGTACTCGTTCGTGGCCGCGCTGGAGCCCGGCCGCACCTCGTGGACGCAGGTCCTGGACGCGGTCCGGCTGGGGCCGGATGATGACGTTGCGCAGGTCACGGCGGTGCAGGTCCGCCAGGTGGTGCGACGGCTGGTCACGGCCGGGCAGTGGCGTCACGGTGATCCGGATGTGCTGGTCGTGTTGACGCCGGTTATGACCTGGCCCGGTTGGCGTTCCTGCTCGCAGACATGCCCGTGGAGGTCCTGGGCCGGCTGCGGTCGGACCGGGTGTTCCGGCTGCCCGCACCACCGCGGGCCGAAGGGGCGATCGGTCGGCCCGTCAAGCACGGCGGCGAATTCCACTTCGCTGATGCCGACACGTGGCCGGACGCGGACGTTGCCACACTCACCGACACCAGTCGTTACGGCATGGCGTCCACGAACGGGTGGGATCGGTTGCATCCCCGGTTGACGCGCCGCGCGGCGTGGCTGGACTACGACGGTGATCTGCCGGTGTGGGAAGGCAC
Organism: Streptomyces purpurascens; assembly: GCF_045040895.1. Lineage (NCBI taxonomy): Bacteria > Bacillati > Actinomycetota > Actinomycetes > Kitasatosporales > Streptomycetaceae > Streptomyces > Streptomyces purpurascens. The sequence goes on from NZ_CP108341.1 coordinate 699,549, forward strand.
TTTGATCCGCCTAGTCGTGGACCACCTGCCGAGCGATAGTGACCCGAAACCGTTGTGGTTGCGGTCTTCACGCGTGGGCGCGTCAATCCTCGCGTGTAGACCGGTTGTGGCAGATGTTCTTGTGCCGCTTCGACCTTGACCACACGTTCCGGTTTTTCAAGCAGACCCTCGGCTGGACCGTGCCGAGGCTCCGCGACGCCCGCGCTGCGGACCGGTGGACCTGGCTCATGATCGCCGCGTACACCCAGCTACGCCTGGCCCGGCACCTCGCCGCGGATCTGCGCCGGCCGTGGGAACGCCCCGCTCCCGCAGGTCAGCTCACCCCGGCACGGGGTCCGTCGAGGGTTTCGGAACCTCCGCGCGAAGACCCCCCGACCGGCCGGTGCGCCGAAACCCACCACCGCCGGTCCCGGACGCCCACCCGGCTCGAAGAACCGTCGGCCCGCCAACCGCTACGACGTCGGCAAAACCACCAAACGGGGCACCACGCTTCAAAAACGCAAGAAACACTCAGGCTAAAGAACAAGCTGAGAACACCGCTCTTACGAGCAGCACCGAGCCTCGGCAGGCGGGGCGGGAGCAGCCGCGAGGGGACCAGCCACACCCGGTTCGGATGCCGCCGGCTTGCGGATCAGGAGCAGGGCCGCGTCGTCGTGCAGCCGGCCGCCGACGTGGGCCAGCAGTTCGTCGTGGAGTGCGCCGAGGGTGCGTGCCGGCTCGTGGGAGACGTGGCGTTCCAGTCCTTCGGCGAGCGGGTAGAAGGTCCGGCCGTGGTCGCGGGCCTCGGTGACACCGTCGGTGTAGAGCAGCAGCTGGTCGCCGTCGGCGAACGGGATCGCCTGGAGGCCGGGCGCGTGGCCCGCCAGGGCGCGCAGCCCGAGGGGCGGGGACGGGAGGTCGGGCTCGACCGGGGTGACGCGCCCCGAGGCGCTCACCAGCAGCGGAGGCGTGTGCCCGCAGTTCACCACCTCCAGGTGCCCGCCCGGCGGATATCCGGCGACCACGGCGGTGACGAAGTCGTCGTGGCCGAGGTTGCGCGTCAGGCTGCGCTCGATCCTCTCGACCACGGCGAGCAGGTCGGGCTCGTCATGGGCGGCCTCGCGGAAGACACCCAGCACCAGCGCGGCCGTCCCCACGGCGGGCAGGCCCTTGCCGCGCACATCGCCGACGATCAGCCGCACCCCGTGCCGGGTGGGTATCAGCGCGTAGAGGTCCCCGCCGATGCGGGCCTCGGCCGCCGCCGCGCTGTAGCGGACGGCCACCTGGAAGGGACCGACGTTCGCCGGTACGGGCCTGAGCAGCGCGTGCTGGGCGGTCTCCGCGACCGAGCGGACGGCCGCGAGCACCCGTTCGCGGCGCCCGCGCAGGACACTGGCCAGGCCGCTCGCGAGCGTGACGGCCATCAAGGCCGACAGCACAGCGGCCAGTTCGCGGCTCGGAACGCCGTCCCGGACCCCGAGCAGCGCGCCGAGCACCGCGGCGAGGAGGCCCACGCAGACGACACCTCGCGGCCCGTTGGTCGTGGCCGCGAGGGCGGGCCCGGCGGCGAGCAGGGGCAGCCAGATCATCCCCGCGCCGTCGGCGAGGTCGGTGAGCAGGACGGCCGTGACGACCAGTACGGGCAGGACGGGCATACCGGCGGCCAGCTGCGCGAGTGCGCGTCTGGGGGCCGAATCCCCGGCACCGGCCACTCGGCTTGTGGACGGCCCCGCGGGCCGGTGGTCGGCGCCAAGGTCACGCGCATGGCTCATGTCGGTATCCGGGTCCCTTACCTGTGCGCGGGGCGCGAGTCCGGGAAGCGCACCCCTGAAATGTCTGTTTCATCCAGATAAAGGGGTGACCTGGGACACCGGCAAGGAGCGGATTTTCAGATAGTGAGCGAGAGGCTCCGCGTCACCCGGCTCGCGGTCGGAAGCAGCCGCTCCCGGACCTCCTGAAGCCGGGAGAATCGGTTCACCGGCAGGGAGACACCGAGGGATCCGAGCGTGTCCCCGCTGTAGACGGGCACGGCGACGCAGACCGTGCCGAGGGCGTACTCCTCGAGGTCCGTGACGGCGGGGGCCATGGGCGCGGTGTCCAGCCGCCGGAGCAGTTCCGGCAGGCTGGTGATCGTCCGCGGGGTGAGGTCGGCGAGCTGGTGTCGGGAGAGGTAGTCCTTGCGGGCCTCGACGTCCAGCTCCCGCAGCACGGACTTGCCGAGCGCGGTCGCGTGGCCCGCGTCCTCGAAGCCCACCCAGAGATCGACGCGGGGCGTCCCGGGACCGTCGACGATCTCGGCGACCCGGATCTCGCCCTCCTCGTAGAAGGTGAGGTAGGCGGCGGACGCGAGCTCGTCCCGCAGCGCGCCGAGCGTGGGCCGGACACGGCTGAGCAGCGCCTGCGCCCGGCCGGTGGTCCGCAGGCTCTGCAGCTTGTCGCCGAGGACGAATCCGCCGTCGTCCAGCTTCCGCACGTACCCGTCGTGGACGAGCGTCCGCAGCAGGTGATAGGCGGTGGCCAGGGGCAGGCCCGTCTCCCGTGCCAGCTGCTTCGCCGGCGCGCCGTTCTCGTGCGCGCTGACCGCCTCCAGCAGGCGCATGGCCCGCTGGACGGACGTGATCAGCGTAGGGCCGGCTTGCTCAGCCATAGGACCAGCGTGCGTCAGCCGTACGGAGGGGGCAAGGCGGCCGGCCGTCCGCCCCCGCTCACCCTCGGACCCGGAGCCGCCGTTGCGTTTGTGACGACTTCTTCACAGCCGGAAGGGTTGGCTTGAAACCGCCTACTCGCTATCGTTCACGGACTTCACTCAATCGTTCAGCGTACGAATAGCGACAGGGAAGGTCGGTTCATGTCCGGCACGCACTCCCCAGGGCGCCGCTCGGTGCTCGCCGCGGGCACCGCCTGTGCGGCCTCGCTCGGCGCGTCCTGGCTGCTGTCCGGCTGCTCGGGCGCCACCGCCGCACCCGTCCTGCCGGCCGCCGCCCAGCGCGGCGCGCCCGACCGTGGCGGGACCCTGCGGATCGCCCGTCCGCCCGCCTCCGATGCCGAGACCCTCGACCCGGCGAGCTCGCTGTCCGCCTACGAGTACCTGGGCGCCCTCTACAACCGGCTGGTCCGCATCGGCGCGGACGGCGAGCCGGCTCCCGACCTCGCCGAGTCCTGGGAGCCGGACAGCGCGGCGCGCACCTGGACCTTCCGGCTCCGCAAGGGCGTCACGTTCCACAACGGCCGGGCCTTCACCTCCGCCGACGCCGCCTACACGCTGCGGCACATCCTGGACAAGGCGACGGCGTCCCCGCAGGCCGGCGTGCTCGCCCCGCTCGTCGACCCCGGGCGGCTGCGCACCCCCGACGCCCACACCCTCGTGGTGCCGCTGAAGGCCCCGAACGCCGAGTTCCCGAGCCTGCTCACGCACTACAACTGCTACGTCGTCCCCGAGGGCAGCGGGAAGTCCATCGGCCGCACCGGCATAGGCACCGGCCCGTTCCGGCTGGAGTCCTTCGCACCGGCGGGGCCCGGCCGTGTCACCGCGTACCAGGACCACTGGGCGGGCCGCCCCGTGCTCGACGCGATCGCCTTCTACTCGGTCGCGGACATGTCCGCCCGCTCGAACGCCCTGCTCGCCGGGCAGGTCGACCTGCTGTCCCAGACCAACCTGGACTTCGCCACCGCCCGCGTCGTGGCCGCCTCCGACCGCGCCACCATCGCCCGGGTGAAGAACGGCCAGTGGTACGTGCTGCCCATGCTCACCACCGACAAGCCCTTCACCGACGTCCGGGTCCGGCGGGCCATGAAGCTCGCCTACGATCCCGAGCACGTCGTGAAGGCCGCACTGCAGGGCGCGGGCAAGGCCGGCTGGGACAACCCGGTGCCCCCGGACGACCCGGCGCACATCTCCGCGCACCCCGAGCACGATCCGGAGCAGGCACGTTTCCTGCTGAAGAAGGCGGGCCACGAGAACCTGGCCGTCGATCTGTACACCTCCGCGTACGACCCCCTCTTCACGCCCATGGCGCTCGCCTACCAGGAGTCGGCGAAGCGGGCGGGCATCCGGATCCGTGTCAAGACGGCGTCGGCGGACTCGTACTACACACAGATCTGGATGAAGCAGCCGCTGATGGCCACCTACTGGTACACCGGCCGGCCCGTCGACCAGCTCTTCAACCAGGTCTTCCGCAGCGGCTCCTCCTACAACGAGACCGCCTGGTCCGACAAGGGCTTCGACGCCCTGCTCGACCGGGCACGTGCCGAGACCGACGACGCGAGGCGCCGTGACCTCTACGGCGAGGCGCAGACCTGGGTGATCGACAAGGGCGGTGCGATGACCCCGATGTTCGCCGACCGGCTCGTGGGCATCTCGCGCAAGGTGCGCGGATACGCCGAGCACGGCTTCGAGTTCGACTACCTCGGCATCGGCCTGAAGGGGGCCTGACCATGCTCTCCTTCGTGGCCCGCCGGATCGCGGCAGCACTCGGCACGCTGCTGCTCTCCTCGCTGCTGGTCTTCCTCTCCGTCCAGGCCCTGCCCGGGGACGTCGCCACCCAGGTCCTCGGCAAGGACGCGACCCCGCAGGCGGTGGCCGAGCTGCGCGGCAGCCTCGGCCTTGACCGGCCCGCCTTCGAACGCTACGGCGACTGGATGTGGGGCGCCCTGCACGGCGACTTCGGCACGTCCCTGGTCTCCGGGCAGGCGGTCGGCGGTGACGTCGCCCAGTACCTGGGCAACTCCGCGCTGATCGCCGCCATCACGATCCTGTTCGCCGTGACCGGCTCACTGCTGCTGGGCATCCTCGCCGGGCTCTACCGCGACCGCTGGCCCGACCACCTCATCTCGACGGTCAGCCTCGTCGGCATGAGCGTCCCCGAGTTCGTCGTGGCCACCGTCCTCGTGCTGTGCTTCTCGGTCGCACTGCCCTGGTTCCCCGCGGTCGTCCTCTACGGCCCCGACGCCACCGTGGGACAGCTCCTGCCCGCCGTCTGGCTCCCGGCGCTCGCCCTCGCGGTGGTGATGGCCGCCTACATCGTCCGGATGGCCCGCACCTCGGTGATCGACGTGATGGCGAGCGAGTACGTCACCACCGCCCGCCTCAAGGGCCTGTCCACCTGGCGGGTCGTCACCCGGCACGCCCTGCCCAGCGCCCTGCTGCCCGTCCTGCACGTGATCGCGCTCAACGTGGCCTGGCTGCTGGGCGGTGTCGCCGTCGTCGAGAACGTCTTCAACTACCCGGGCATCGGCAAGCTGATGCTCTCCTCGGTGCAGAACCGGGACCTGCCCGTCATCCAGGCCATCGCCCTGATCAGCGCCGTCGTCTACGTCGTGTGCAATCTCGCCGCCGACCTCGGCGCCATGGCCCTCAATCCCAGGCTTCGCGCCCGAGGGAGGACCCGATGACCACGCTCGACACCGTCCGGGCCGACGCCCCGGCCTCGCGCGCCGCCCGTGCGTGGCGCACCCTGTGCTCCTCGCGCGCGGCCGTCGTGGGGCTCGCGATCGTCGCCGTCCACGTCGTGATCGCGCTGCTGGCCCCCCTGCTCACCTCGTACGACCCGATCGCGGGCGACGCCTCGCAGGCCCTGCTCGGCCCGGGCGGGGAACACTGGGCGGGCACCGACCAGTACGGCCGCGACGTCCTCGCGCGTGTGCTGTACGGCGGCCGGTACGCGCTCGGGGTGTCCGTCGCCGCCACCGTCGTGAGCGTCGCCCTCGGCACGGTCATCGGCTGCGCGACGGCTCTGCGCGGCGGCTGGTTCGACGACCTGATCGGGCGGGTGCTGGACGCCGTGCTGGCCATTCCGGCGGTGCTGGCGCTGCTCGTGGTCGTGACCGCGCTCGGCACCGGACCGGCCGTCATCGTCCTCGCCGTCGCGGTCGTCTTCGTCCCGCAGGTCGTGCGGGTCGTGCGCGGCGCCGCCCTGGCGGTGGTGCCCGCCGACTACGTGACCGCCGCCCGGGCCCGCGGGGAGGGCACCTGGTCGATCCTGCGGCGGGAGGTCCTGCCCAACATCGTCGACGTGATGTGCGTCGAGTTCGCGATGCGCGCCTCCTGGGTCGTGCTGCTGATCTCCTCGCTGTCCTTCCTCGGCTTCGGCGCCGACCCGCCGACTCCCGACTGGGGCCTGATGGTCGCCGAGAACCGCACCGCCATCACCGTCGTGCCGATGGCGAGCGTCGCGCCGATCATCGCCCTGGCCACGCTCGTGATCGGACTCAACCTCGCGGCCGACGGCCTCTCCAAGGCCTGGGGCGTCGACCGGATCAGGGAGGGCCTGTGATGACCCCGCTCGTCTCCGTCGACTCGCTGTCCGTCGCGTACCGCTCCGGCGGTCGCCGGATACCCGTGGTGCACGAGGTGTCGGTCCAGGCCGCCGCGGGCCGGACGCTCGCGCTGGTCGGCGAGTCCGGCAGCGGCAAGTCGACCCTCGCCGCGGCCCTGCTCGGGCATCTGCGGCACGGCTCCCAGGTCACCGGCGGCTCGGTGACGGTCGACGGCCGGGACGTCTTCGCCCTGTCCGCGCCCGAGCTGCGGCGGCTGCGCGGCCGTACGGTCGCCATGGTCGCCCAGAACGCGGGCCAGGCGCTGACCCCCTCCATGCGCGTCGGCCGGCAGATCGCGGAGGCGGGCGGCGACATCCCCGTCACCGACCTGCTCGACCAGGTCCGGCTGCCGCGCCCCGCCGAGCTGGCCCGCCGCTATCCGCACGAGCTGTCCGGCGGCCAGCAGCAACGCGTCGCCCTCGCCATGGCCATCGCGGCCCGCCCCAAGGTGCTGGTCCTCGACGAGCCCACGACCGGCCTGGACGTCGTCACCCAGCGGGGCGTGCTGGACCTGATCGCCGCCCTGCGCGACGAACTGGGCCTGGCGGCCGTACTGGTGAGCCATGACCTGGGCGTCGTCGCGCACCTGGCCGACGAGGTGTGTGTGCTGAAGTCGGGCCGCGTGGTGGAATCGGCGCCCACCCGGCAGCTGTTCGCGACGCCCCGGGAGCCGTACACGAAGCGGCTGCTGGCGAGCGTGCCCCGGCTGGACGACGCCGGTCTGGCTCTCGTACGGGAGTCGGGCGAGCGCGAGATCCGCCCGAGGGCCGTCGTGCCCGAGGATTCGCCGGTCGCCGTCTCGGCCCGTGACGTCACCGTCGACTACGGCAGCTCCCGTGCCGTGGACGGGGTCTCCTTCGAGGTCCGGCGCGGTGAGGTCCTGGCCCTCGTCGGCGAGTCGGGCAGCGGCAAGTCCACGCTGGCCTGGACCCTCGCCGGGCTGCGCACACCGTCCGGCGGCGCCATGACCCACGAGTCGGGCGACCTGGCCCGGCCCGCGCAGCGGCGGCCGATGTCCCTGCGGCGACGGGTGCAACTGGTCTTCCAGAACGCGGACACCTCGCTCAACCCCCGGCGCTCGGTGGGCGACGCCATCCGGCGTCCGCTGCGGTTCTTCGGCACGGCCGCCGGCCGGGCGGAGTCGGCCGAGCGCGCCCGGCGGCTCATCGCCGACGTACGCCTGGACCCGGCCTTCGCCGACCGGCTGCCCGCCCAGCTCTCCGGCGGCCAGCGGCAGCGCATCGGCATCGCACGGGCGCTGGCGGGCGAGCCGGACGTCCTCATCGCCGACGAGATCACCACCGCGCTGGACGTCTCCGTCCAGGCCGACGTGCTGCACCTGGTCGACGACCTGCGCCGGGAACGCGACCTGGCCTGTCTGTTCATCAGCCATGACCTGGCCGTCGTCCGCGGCATCGCGGACCGCGTCGTCGTCCTGCGCGGCGGTGTCGTGGTCGAGGAGGGCCCGACGGAAGCCGTCTTCTCGGATCCCCGGCACCCGTACACGCGGCAGCTGATGACGGCCGCCCTCGAACCCGACCCCGACGCACGGCCGCCGGTGGAGGCGGCCCCCGACTGGACCGACGCCGCCCAGGAGGGCGAGGTGTGGACCGACCACGGCGACGGCCACCGCGTGCGCCGCTGGCGGCCCGCCGGCACCCCCGACGACAACCCGACCGCTCCCGTCGCAGAAGGAGTTTCGTGAAGTACCGCGACCGGTTCGAACGCCAGGTCGTCCGCGAGGACGTGTGGATCCCCACCCGGGACGGCAGGACCCGCCTGCACGCCCGTGTCTGGCGCCCGGCCGACGCCGAGTCGGACCCCGTCCCCGCGCTGCTCGAATACCTGCCGTACCGCAAGAGCGACTGGACCGCTCCGCGCGACGCCCAGCGCCACCCCTGGTACGCCGGTCACGGCTACGCCTCCGTCCGGGTCGACGTCCGCGGCCACGGCGACAGCGAGGGCACGCCCGGCGACGAGTACGACGCCCAGGAACTCGCGGACGGCGTGGACGTCGTCAACTGGCTCGCCGCACAGCCCTGGTGCACCGGCAAGGTCGGCATGTTCGGCATCTCCTGGGGCGGCTTCAACTCCCTCCAGATCGCGGCCCTCGCCCCCGAACCGCTCAAGGCGGTCGTGACGGTCTGCTCCACCGACGACCGCTACGACAACGACGTGCACTACACCGGCGGCGCCGTCCTCGGCATCGACATGCTCGCCTGGGCCGGCACCATGCTCGCCTTCACCGCACGCCCGCCGGACCCCGCGAACGTCGGCGCGGAACGCTGGCTGCCGATGTGGCGCGAGCGTCTCGACGCCCTCGAACCCTTCCTGCACACCTGGCTGGAGCACCAGCAGCGGGACGACTACTGGCGGCACGGCAGCGTCTGCGAGGACTACACGGCGATCGACGCGGCCGTCCTCGCGGTCGGCGGCTGGAACGACCCGTACCGGGACACCGTGCTGCGGCTAGTGGAACACCTCCCCGGTGAACAGGTGCGGGGCATCGTCGGCCCCTGGTCGCACCAGTACCCCGACCGCGGACTGCCGCCCGGCCCGGCCATCGGGTTCCTCCAGGAGACCCTGCGCTGGTGGGACCAGCACCTCAAGGGCGTCGACACGGGCGTCATGGCGGAGCCGCTGCTGCGCGCCTGGCTGAACGACCCCGTACCGCCCGCCCCGTCGCACGAGGAGATGCCAGGCCGCTGGGTGAGCGACGCCGAGTGGCCCAGCCCCGACGTCACCTGGGACACGCGTCCGCTCGGCGAGAGCCGCGACCCGGTCCTCGTGCGCTCTCCGCTGCACACCGGCCTGGACGCCGGCCGCTTCTTCCCGTTCGGCAACGCCGCCGACCTGCCGCCCGACCAGCGCGAGGAGGACGGCCGGTCCGTCTGCTTCGACTCCGCGCCCCTGGACCGGCGCGTGGAGATCCTCGGCCGGCCGCGTGTCCGGCTCCGCCTCGACAGCGACACACCGCGGGCGCATGTCATCGCCCGCGTGTGCGACGTCGCTCCCGACGGCTCGTCCACGCTCGTCACCCGGGGCGTGCTCAACCTGCTGAGCCGGAAGGGCCGTGAACACGCCGCCGAATGGACCCCGGGGACGTACGAGGACGTCGAGTTCGAGCTCAACGGCATCGGTTACGCCTTCCCGCCCGGCCACCGCGTCCGTGTCGCCGTCTCCGACGCGTACTGGCCCTGGGTGTGGCCGCACGGCGAACGCGGTGCGCTGCACGTCGTTCCGGCCGACAGCGCGCTCCTGCTGCCGGTGCGCGAGGCCGCCGACGAGGTCTCCGTCCGCTTCGAGGAACCGGAGCAGGCGGTACCGATGCCGGTCACCTACGACACTCCCCCGGACCCCCGCCCCGAGCGGCTGGTCACGCACGACGTGGCCAAGGGCGAGTGGACCCTGGAGGTCGACCCCGGATACGGGGGGTCCCGGACGTACCCGGACGGGCTGCGCTACGAGGAGAGCGCCCGCGAGACGTACACCATCCGCACCGACGACCCGCTGTCGGCGCGCGCCGTCTCCGAGTGGCGCATCCGGCTGCGGCGCGGGGACGACTGGGACGCTGAGATCATGGCCCGGACGGAGCTGCGCGCCACGGCCGCGGAGTTCATCATGGACAGCCGTATCGAGGCGCGGGGGAACGGAAAGACAGTGGCCGAGCGCGCATGGCACCGCACCACCCCGAGGACGTCGGGATGACGGCCGCCGAGCAGCCGCGGCAGGGTGGGAAGGGCCCGCGTCGCGCCGTCGCCGCCCGGGACCGGACCCGGCAGCCCACCGAGGTGCGCCGGCGTCTCATCGTCGACGCGGCCGTCCCGCTGATCGCGGAGCGCGGCTACAAGTCGGTCGGCGTGCGCGACGTGGCGGCCGCGGCCGGGGTGTCCGTCGGCACGGTTACCTACCACTTCGACAGCGTGCAGGAGGTCCTCTCCGAGGCCATGGTGCTGCACATCGAGCAGTACTACGCGGCGCTCAGCGAGGCCGCCGAGCACGCGACCAGCGGGGCCGAGGCGCTCAGGCTGCTCGTCGACGCGCTGTTCACGGAGGACACCGACCGGCACTGGCGGATGTGGTTCGACTTCTGGCACGCGGGGGAGCAGAGCACGGACGAGACCTTCGCACGGGGGCAGGCCGACCGGTACGCGGCCTGGCACCGGCAGATCCGTGCCCTGGCCGAACGGGGCGTCGCCGACGGCGAGTTCAGCAGTGACGACCTCGACGGCTTCACGGCCCGCTTCGCCGCCCTCGCCGACGGCCTCGCCTTGCAACGCCTGCGCCAGGCGCCTCCCCTGACCACGCAGGAGGCACGGCACCACCTCAACCGGTTGATCGAACGGGAGCTCGTTCCCCAGCCCGGTACGTGACCTCGTCGAAGTCGGCGGGGTGCCCGCCCCCGGTGAGGTCCCAGGCCCACAGGCCGACGAACGCGCCGGTGAAGCCGAGAGCGTGGATCTGTCCGTCCTCGATGTGCTCGGCGTGTTCGTCGGACAGGACCGTCGCGTCCAGGGCGGGACCGAAGGGCTCCCAGCCCCGGCCGGTGTCGTACCGGAAGCGCAGATCGGCTCCTTCGAAGTCGAGGCCGAGCCGCAACCGTGTGATGTCGCCGAGCGGCGCCCCACCTGCTTCGTCGACGCTCAGCACGCCCCGGTCGCAGCTCGCGACGCGCAGGACGGGCTGATCCGCGTCGTCCACGGTGACGTACAGATAGTGCCAGTTGCGGGTGTTGTAGTACGCGGTGATCCCGGCCAGGTGCTGGAACGCGTGGGGCCGGTACTCCATCGTCGCCTCGAACGAGCAGCGCGCCGATGTGACGCGGCGGGCCACCAGGCTGGGTTCGACCAGGCTCTGCGGTGAACGGCCGCCCCGGAGCCGCAGGTGGGACGGGCGTTCCGTGAGCGAGACCCAGTCGGGGGTCGGAGGTCGGCGGAGCGTCGACCACTGGGGCCCCAGGGCCGGGCCGTCGAATCCGTCGGTGTCGTCCACGTCCGTGTGCTCCGTACCCACCGTGGAGGTGCCGACCGGCACTTCCAGGGCGGGCAGGCCGGTCTCGACGCGCGGCCAGCCATCGGCGGTCCAGGTGACGGGCGCCAGTGCCGTCTCCCGGCCCAGGACGCACGGTCCTCGCCGCCCGAGGGGCCGGGCCACGAGGTAGGCCAGGTACCAGTGGCCGTCCCCGGTCTCCACCAGGCTGCCGTGCCCGGCCTTCTGCAGCGGCAGGTCGGGGTGGTCGCGGGCGGTGAGCAGCGGGCCGCTGGGGTCGCGTGCGTAGGGGCCCGCCAGGGTGCGCGACCGGGAGACGGTGACCTGGTGGTCGTAGCCCGTGCCGCCGTCCGCGGTGAGCAGGTAGTACCAGTCGCCACGGCGGTAGAGGTTCGGGCCTTCGATCCAGCCGGCCTGCGGCGGCAGCTCGATCCGCACGGGGTCGCCGGTCAGGCGGCGTTCGGCACGGTCGTAGCGCCGGGCCTCCAGGCCCGCCGAACCGCCGTGGCCGGGGCGCCAGTCGTGGACCAGGTTCAGCAGCCGGCTGTCGGCGCCGTCGTGGAAGAGGGAGGCGTCGAAACCCCGGGCGTGCAGCGGTACCGGCTCGGACCAGGGGCCCTCGATGGAGGGGGCGGTGATCAGGTGGTTGGGGCAGTCGGTGAAGCCGCCGACGTACGTCGAGACGTTGCTGTAGACGAGGTGGAACAGGCCGTCGGCGTGGGTGAGGCTGGGCGCCCACACGCCGCCCGAGTCCGGGCATCCGGTCAGATCGACCAGGCGGATGTCGTCGAGGGCACCGCCCAGGGGGCGCCAGTGGACCAGGTCCGTGGAGTGGTGCAGGCGTACGCCCGGATACCACTCGAACGTCGACGTGGCCAGGTAGAAGTCCGGTCCCACGCGGAGGATCGACGGGTCCGGATGGGACCCCGGCAGCACCGGGTTGCGGATGACGCCTGCCGGCCGGTTTCGCATGCGATGTCCCCTCGTGACGCCCGCTCCGGCGTGCGCCGGGTGATCACCGCAGGACCGTAATGTCGAATACGTTCGCCGGCAACGTCTACCTGAAAGGTTTTCCAACTCAAGTCGCTCACAACACTCTTGACTCTTCATCAGCTCCCTCCTACGTTGCGAAAACCTTTTAGGTCGTTTCCGTGCTCTGCAGGTCCGGACAGGGAGCTCCGATGAGAAGACCGCAGATCCTCCTGGCCGCACTGGTACTCGCCGTCTGTTGCGTCGTCCCCGCCACCCCGGCCGCGGCGGCGCAGACCATAGGGTTCCCCAGCTTCGGCGGCCCCGCGATCCCCGCCCCGCCCGTCGCCCACACACCGGGCGACATGATGCGGGCGATCTACGACGCGGAGAGTTCGGGGACCGACTTCTGGATGGACCGCCTGCTCGCCCGCTCGGGCAACGATCCGGCCGGGCCCTGGCTGATGAGCAGGGGACGCGCGCTGTTCATGAAGGAGCACGACCCGGCCCGGTTCGGTTTCGGCGGCAAGGTCGCCTACTGGGAGAACATCAACGGCGACAACGCCTACACCGTCGCGGTCACCCCGGGGACCTTCACCGAACAGGTCGCGCAACGCCGGCAGACGCCCAGCCACTGGAAGAGCGTGCACACCAGCGGCTCGGTCACGGTCGACCAGACGAAGTTCATCACGGACAACAACGTGGCCGTGACGAACCTGTCGATCAAGAACAATGGCTCGTCCGCCACCACGCTCCAGTTGCGGGCGACCTCGCCCTACGCCACCTCGGGCACCGGCAGCGAGCTGACCGGGCAGGTCAACGCCTACAACAACCTCACGACCCTCCGCCCCCGGCTGACGGGTGACGGGTTCGCCGTCGCCGGCGGCGGCCTCAACCGGTCCGTGACCGTCGCGGCCGGTGCCACCGTGACCGCCAAGGTCGTGATGGGTTTCGTCACCGACGAGATCCCCGAGTCGCGGACCGAGTACGACGCCTACGCGGGCTACTCGGCCGCCACCGCGTTCGCCACCCACGTCAGGGCCTACAACCGGTGGTGGGCGCAGAACGTGCCCTACATCGACGTGCCCGAGCCCGCGATCAAGAAGAACATCTACTACCGCTGGTGGCTGATGCGCTTCAACCATCTGGACGCCGACATCCCCGGGCAGACCTTCCAGTTCCCGACCTCGACCGAGGGCGTCCTCGGCTACAACAACGCCATCGCACTCACCCAGCCGATGCACATCGACGACCTGAAGTACCTGCGCGACCCGTCCTACGCCTACGGCGACTGGCTGAGTGTCGGCCAGACCTCCAAGGGCGGCCGCTTCCTGGACAACCCGGGCGACCCGGAGAACTGGTCCAACAGCTACACCCAGTACATCGCCGAGGCGGCGTGGAAGAGCTACCAGATCCACGGCGGCCAGCCGGGCATCGCCGCGAGCCTCGCCCGCTACGCGGAGGGCGACGTGAAGGGCCAGCTCGCGCACTACGACCGCGACAACAACAAGCTCATCGAGTACGACTGGGGCGCCCTGACGGGCAACGACGCCGACGCGGTCTCCTTCCACTGGAAGCCCGGAAACATGGACCGCGCCGAGTCCGCCTACCAGTACAGCGGGGCGCTGGCCGCCGCGCAGGCCTACGAGGCGACCGGCAACACGGCCAAGGCGAGCGAGATGCGCACGCTGGCGAACCAGATCAAGGACGCCATCGTCAACGTCCTGTGGAACCCCGACCGGCAGCTGTTCGAGCACCGGCTGAAGTCGACCAACGAGTGGGTGCCCTGGAAGGAGATCAACAACTACTACCCGTTCTCGGTCGGCGCCGTCCCCGACACGGCGACGTACAAGCAGGCCCTGCGGCTGTTCGACGACCCGGCGCAGTACCCGATCTTCCCCTTCTACACGGCCAACCAGGTCGACAAGAAGGCGGCGGCCGAGGCCGGGGAGCCGGGCTCCAACAACTTCTCCACCATCAACTCCACCGTCCAGTTCCGGCTGTACTCCTCGGTGCTGCGCAACTACTCCAACTCCTGGATGAACGCCACCGACTACAAGAAGCTCCTCTACTGGAACACCTGGGCGCAGTACGTCGGCGGCAACACCCAGTGGCCGGACGCGAACGAGTTCTGGGCCGACTGGAACGGCAGCGCCGTCAACTACCGCTCCTGGATCCACCACAACATCCTGGGCAGCAGCAACTGGACGGTGATCGAGGACGCGGCGGGGCTGCGGCCGCGCAGCGACGCCAAGGTGGAGCTCTCCCCCATCGACATCGGCTGGTCCCACTTCACGGTCAACAACCTGCGCTACCGGGGCGCCGACCTGTCCGTCGTCTGGGACGACCCGGCCGACGGCGTGGTGCGCTACCCCGGCATCCCGGAGGGCTACTCGATCTACGTCAACGGCACCCGGGCCGCCACCGTGAGCTCCCTGGTGCCCTTCACCTGGGACCCGGCCACCGGCGAGGTCACCACGAAGGGCACGGTCACCCACCGCACGGCCGTCCCCGGGCTCAAGGCCCCCAACCAGGTCGTGCAGGACAGCCCCCGCATGGTCGCCATGCTCGCCAAGGCCGGTGTCGATCTGACGGGCGACCCGGCCAACCTCGCCTCCGGGGCGACCGCGTCCGCCTCCCACACCGGGTCGGGCAGCGCCGTCTCGGGCGCGGTCGACGGGCTTCCCACCAACGAGCCGTTCTGGGGCGCGGGCGGCTCCTCGAACAGCCAGGACTGGTACGAGCTGAACCTCGGCACCACCCGGACGCTCAACGAGGTGCGCCTGTACTTCAAGGACAGCCGCCCCGCCAGTACGACCTACCGGGCGCCGTCCTCGTACACGATCCAGTACCACAACGGCACTTCCTGGGTGAACGCCGACGGCCAGACCAAGAGCCCGGCCGCGCCCCGCGCCAACTACAACCTGGTGCGGTTCCCGGCGATCAGCGCCCAGCGCATCCGGGTCCTGGCGACCAACGCCTCCGGGGCGAAGACGGGCCTCACCGAGATCAAGGTCCACAACCGGGGCGGCGCCCAGCCACCCGCCAATCTGGCGACGTCCGCGACGGCGTCCGCCTCGTACACCTCCTCCTGGGAGAGCGTCACCGCGATCAACGACGGGGTCGACCCGCCCTCCTCCGACGACACCGTCAACCCGCGCTGGGGCACCTGGCCGGAGACCGGGCAGCAGTGGGCCGAGCTGACCTGGCCGTCGGCGAAGAGCGTCGACCGGGCCGAGGTGTACTTCTTCGACGACGACCAGGGCATCGACATGCCCGCCTCGTGGAAGCTCCAGTACTGGAACGGCAGCGCCTATGTCGACGTGCCCGGCGCGAGCGGCTATCCGGTGGCGAAGAACCAGTACAACGCGGTCACGTTCACCGCGACGAACACCACACGACTGCGTGTGCAGCTCACCAGCAACGGCAGCAGCTCCGTCGGCCTCCTCGAAGCGAAGGTGTACGGCCCGTGACTCGTTTCAGATGTCTGTCCGCGCTCATCGGCGTCCTCACCATGGTGGTCGCCTTCCTCGCGGCGCCGCAGCCCGCTGCCGCCGCCGTGGCGTTCACGTCGACGGGGGTGAACCAGAACGGCGGCAACTGCCTGGATCTGCCGGGCGGTTCGTCGACGAACGGGACGCAGTTGCGTGCCTTCTCGTGCGGTTCCGGCGCGAACCAGAGTTTCCGCTTCGCCCCGGTCTCCGGCTCGGGTGACACGTACACGATCACCACCCAGTCCGGGCAGTGCGTCGATGTCTCCGGCGCGTCCACCGCGGACAACGCCACGGTCATCCAGTGGCCCTGCCACGGAGGCACCAACCAGCAGTGGCGGCTGCTGCCGGTGAGCGGCACCGACAAGGCCTTCAACCTGGTCTCCACGGCCTCGGGCAAGTGCGTGACCCCGAGCGGCGGTTCGTCGGCGTCGGACACCGGCCTGGTGCAGCTGCCGTGCTCCGCCGCGAACGGCAGGGTGTGGCGGCTGTCCGGCTTCACCGGCGACGGCACGAGCCCGAACACCTTCACCAACCCGATCGCCCAGCGCGGCCCCGACCCCTGGCTGACCTACCACGACGGTTACTACTACCTCGCCACCACGACCTGGAACTCGACGGTCACCATGCGCAAGTCCCGCACCCTGGGCGGCCTCGCCACGGCCTCCGAACAGGTGATCTTCAATCTGACCAGGCCCAATGGCGCCGGGACGATGTGGGCCCCGGAGTTCCATCTGCTCGACGGTCCGAACGGCAAGCGGTGGTACTTCTACTACACGGCCGGGCGGGAGCCGTTCGACCTGGGCACCCAGCGGATCCACGTCCTGGAGAGCGCCGGCCAGGACCCGATGGGCCCCTACACCTTCAAGGCCGATCTGCTCGACCCGTCCCAGGACACCACCTGGGAGCTGGACCCGGGCATCCTCCAGCTGAACGGCAAGCTGTATCTGCTCGGTACCTTCTACAACGGCTCGCAGCCGATGTTCATCCGGCCGCTGTCCAACCCGTGGACCGCGAGCGGCACCCGCCGGATCCTCTCCACCCCCACCCACAGCTGGGAGACGGTGGGCGGCGCGGTCAACGAGGGCGCCGAGGTCCTGCAGCGGAACGGGAAGACCTTCATCGTCTACTCCGCCAGCCACTGCTCCACGCCCGACTACAAGCTGGGCATGCTCACGTACAACGGCGGCGACCCGCTCAGCTCCTCCTCCTGGACCAAGTCACCGAACCCGGTGTTCCAGCGGTCCAACGCCAACGGGGTGTACGGCCCCGGCCACAACGGCTTCTTCAAGTCGCCGGACGGCACGGAGGACTGGATGGTGTACCACGCCAACAGCTCCGCGAGCGGCGGCTGCGACATGAACCGCTCCACCAGAGCACAGAAGTTCACCTGGAACGCCGACGGGACGCCGAACTTCGGCACCCCCGTGGGCCTGGGCGTCCCGCTGACCGCACCCTCGGGAGAATAGCCCGGAAGCGGACGAGGGCCGCGAAACGCCGCAGTGGTCCTTCTCGGCCCTCGTCCGAACGGCGAGCATGCCATGTCATGGACATCTTGCTTGTCGCCAGCGCGTTCAACAGCCTGTCCCAGCGTGTGTACGCGGAACTGTCGGACGAGGGGCACCGGGTGGACGTCGTCCTCGCCTCGCACGGCGCCGACGCGGTCCGGGCCGCCGTACAGGAGGTGCGCCCGGACCTGGTCGTCGCCCCGATGCTGAAGACGGCCCTGCCGGAGGACGTGTGGCAGCAGCACACCTGCCTGATCGTGCACCCCGGGCCACCCGGCGACCGGGGGCCGTCCTCCCTGGACTGGGCGATCGCCGGAGGGGCGCCCGAGTGGGGCGTGACGGTGCTTCAGGCCGAGGCGGCGATGGACGCGGGCGACGTGTGGGCGGACGGGTCCTTCCCCGTGCCGCCGGCGGGCAAGAGCGACGTGTACCGCAACGAGGCCGCCGACGCCGCGACAGCCGCGGTCCTCCAGGCCGTGCGGCGATACGCCGACGGCTCGTACAAACCGCGCCCGCAGAGCGAGCCCGGGATCCACGTGGTGTGGCGGGACTTCTTCCGCCAGGAGCAGCGGCGGATCGACTGGGAGCGGGACAGCACGGAGACGGTGCTGCGCAAGCTCCGCGGAGCCGACTCGCAGCCCGGCGTCCGGGACGAGATCTGCGGCCGGGAGGTGTTCCTGCACGGCGGGCACCCCGAGGACCGGCTGCGGGGAGAGCCCGGGGAGCTGCTCGCGACCCGGTCCGGCGCGGTCTGCCGGGCCACCCGGGACGGCGCGGTGTGGATCCCGGAGCTGCGCCCCCGCAAGAGCTCCGGCGACCCGGCGCCGTTCCGCCGCCCGGCGGCCTCGGTCCTCGCCGGCTTCCCGGCCCCGCCCGGATCCCACGGCATGCCGACCTCGAGCGAACGCCCGCACTGGCTGCCCGAGATCGCCGCCCCACTCGAACTGCCCCCGGACCGCGCCACCTGGACCGACATCCGCTACCGGCAGCACGGTCAGGTCGGCTTCGTGACCTTCTCGTTCCCCGGCGGGGCGATGAGCACCACCCACTGCCGCAGGCTGCTCGCCGCCTACCGGTACGCGCTCAGCCGCCCCACATCGGTGCTGGTGCTCGGCGGCGCCCGCGACTTCTTCTGCAACGGCATCCATCTCAACGTCATCGAGGCGTCGAGCGACCCGGCGGGCGAGTCCTGGTCCAACCTCAACGCCATGAACGACGTGGTCGAGGCCGTGCTGCGCACCACCGACCGGCTGGTGATCGCGGCGCTCGGCGGCAACGCGGCGGCCGGCGGTGTCATGCTCGCCCTGGCTGCGGACGAGGTCTGGTGCCGCACGGGCAGCGTCCTCAACCCGCACTACCGCACCATGGGCCTGTACGGCTCGGAGTACTGGACGTACTCGCTGCCGCGCCGCGTGGGAGCCGAGACGGCCGAGCGGCTGACGAGCGAGGCGCTGCCCGTGAGCGCCGCGACGGCCGCGCGGATCGGGCTGGTGGATCGTCTGGTGCCCGCCCAGGCACGGGAGTTCACGACCGAGGTCGAGCGACTGGCTGCCGCAGTCGCCGGCGACCCGGACCTCACAGGACGGATCACCGCCAAGACCACGGCACGTCACGCGGACGAGCTCCAGCGCCCCCTCGCCGAATACCGGCGGACCGAACTCGCCCGCATGCGCACGATCTTCTTCGACCGGCAGGCCCCGTACCACGCGCTGCGGTCCGCCTTCGTCCGCAAGATCCCGACCGGCTCCCCCCGGCCGCTCGGAGGTGCGCGATGAACGCGCGCCTGCTGGTGGCGGGCGTCGGCAACATCTTCCTCGCGGACGACGCCTTCGGTCCCGAGGTGATCCGCGCCCTGGAGCGGAACCCGCTGCCGCCCGAGGTACGGGTGCGGGACTTCGGCATCCGCGGGATGGATCTGGCGTACGAACTGCTCGACGGCTACGACACGGCCGTCCTGGTCGACGCGGCGGTACGGGGGCACGAGCCGGGCACCCTGTCGCTGGTCGAGCCGGACCTGCCGGACGGTGCCTCGGGGGGCGCCCCGCCCGAGGCGCACGGCATGGACCCGGCGAAGGTCCTCGCCCTGGCCGCCCACCTGGGCGACGAGCCGCTGCCGCGTGTCCTCGTCCTCGCCTGCGAGCCCGAGCTGCGGGCACCCGCCGACGAGGACATCGCTCCGGGCATCAGCGCGACGGTGCGCGAGGCGGTCGGGCGGGCCGTCGCGGCACTGCACACCATGGTCCCGGTGCTGCTCGCCGACCCGGCTGCCACGCCTCCGTTGAGCCGCCCGGACGAATCCGCCGCCCTGTCGTCGGCCGGGCTGCCGGGCACGGTGACCGACGGCGCGGAGGATCGGTAGCGGACTGATTTCCCTACCGAACGCGAGGAGCGGCGCCCATGTGCGATTCCATGGAAGAGGTCACTCAGGCCGTCCTGGCGAAGAACGACTCTCTGGCCGCGGGGCTGCGCGAGGAGCTGGCCCGGCGGGGCGTCAGCGTGGTCAACCTGTTGTCCAGCCCGGGCAGCGGAAAGACGGAACTGCTCGGGCGGGTGCTGGCCAGGGCGGTGGAGCGGGGCCTTCCGGTCGCCGCGCTCACCGCCGATCTGGCCACCGAGAACGACGCCCACCGGCTCGCCCGCTCGGGCGCCCCGGTGAAGCAGTTGCTGACGGACGGTCTGTGCCACCTGGAGGCGCGGCAACTGCGCGGTCATGTGGAGAGCTGGCTGCCCGAGGGCACCTCGCTGCTGTTCGTCGAGAACGTCGGCAACCTCGTCTGCCCGGCCTCCTACGACCTCGGCGAGAGCCTGCGGATCGTGCTCATGGCGGTGACGGAGGGCGAGGACAAGCCGCTGAAGTACCCCACGGCCTTCGGGTCCGCCCATCTGGTGGTGCTCACCAAGGTCGATCTGGCCGGGCCCGCCGGGTTCGACCAGGCCGCCTTCGCCGCGAATGTCCAGCGGGTCAACCCCGGGGTGGAGCTCCTGTTCTCCTGCGCCCGGACCGACGACGGTGTCGACACCCTCCTGGAGCGGGTGCTCGCCGTACGGGACGGTGCCCCTGTCCACCGGCCTCCCCTGGCGCCCCGCCCGCACACCCACTCCCACTCCCACGAGGGCACCGAAGCCGGCCTCGTCTCGTGACGGCGCCCGCCACCCAGGCGGTGCGCCGCCGCGTCACCGTGCGCGGCACGGTGCAGGGCGTGGGGTTCCGCCCCTTCGTGCACCGCCTGGCCACCGATCTCGCGCTCGCCGGGTTCGTGAGCAACACGGCGAGCGGAGTCCTCATCGAGGTGGAGGGACCGCCGGAGGGCATCGCCGACTTCTGCGACCGGCTGGCCCAGGAGCCGCCGCCGTTGGCCACGGTCACCGGCGTCGGGTTCGAGGAGCTGCCCGTCAGCGGCGCCGACGACACCTTCAGCATCCGTTCCACCGACCGCTCCCCCGGTCGCACCCTCCTCCCGCCCGACACGGCGACCTGCCCCGACTGCCTGCGGGAACTGGCCGATCCGGCCGACCGGCGTCACCGCCACCCGTTCGTCACGTGCACTCACTGCGGGCCCCGCTTCACCATCGCCACGGGCATGCCGTACGACCGGGCGGCCACGACCATGGCCGGCTTCCCGATGTGTGCCGAATGCGGCCGGGAGTACGGCGATCCCGTCGACCGGCGCTTTCACGCCCAGCCCGTGGCCTGCCCCGGCTGCGGCCCCCGGCTGCGTCTGGTGCCCGCCTCCGGCAGCGATGTCCGCCCGGCGCGGGACGCCGGCGCCCTGGCCGGGGCGCGGGCGCTGCTGGCCGCCGGGCGGATCGTCGCCGTCAAGGGCCTCGGCGGCTACCACCTGGCGTGTGACGCCACCGACGCACGGGCCGTCGAGACGCTGCGCACCCGCAAGGCGCGCGGCGGCAAACCGTTCGCGGTGATGTGCGCGGACCTCGACGCCGTACGGCGGATCGCCGACCCCTCCACGGCTGAACTGGCCGCCCTCACCAGCGCGCGGCGCCCCATCGTCCTGCTGCGGCGGGGAGCGGAGCGGGCAGGCCTCGCGCCGGGTGTCTGTCCCGGCAGCCCGCACCTCGGCGTCCTGCTGCCCTACACGCCCGTGCACACCCTGCTGTTCGGCCTGCCCGGCGACCCGCCGGGCCCGCGCGTGCTGGTCATGACGAGCGGCAACCGCTCCGGCGAACCGATCGTCACGGACGACGACGAGGCACTGACCCGGCTGGCCGGTCTGGCCGATGCCTGGCTCGCCCATGACCGGCCCGTCTCCTCGCCCTGCGACGACTCGCTGCTGCGGGTACGCCCCGACGGCACCGAGCAGGTGCTGCGCCGGTCCCGGGGGTACGTGCCCCGCCCGCTGCGGCTGCCGGTCCCGGTGCGGCCGACGCTCGCCGTGGGCGGGGATCTGAAGAACGCGCTGTGCCTCGGCGAGGGGGACCACGCCTGGTTCGGCCCGCACATCGGCGACATGGGCGATCTGACCACCCTGGAGGCGGCCCGGCGGGCCGAGGCGCACATGCGGTCGCTGACCGGCGTCGCCCCCGAGCTCGTCGCCGCCGACCGGCATCCGGGATACCACTCCGCGCGGTGGGCCCGTCGGCGAGCCCACGGGATCGCGCCCGTCTTCGTCCAGCACCACCACGCGCACATCGCCTCGGCGATGGCCCAGCACGGCCTCGACGGCACCGCACCCGTGATCGGCGTCGCCTTCGACGGCACCGGCTACGGCGACGACGGGACCGTCTGGGGCGGCGAGATCCTGCTCGCCGACTACACCGGCTACCGGCGCTTCGCCCGGCTGGCCCCCGCCCCGCTGCCCGGCGGGGACGCGGGCGTGGCCAACCCGTGCCGTCTGGCCCTGGCCCGGCTGTGGGCGGCGGGCCTGGCGTGGGACGCGGATCTGCCCAGTGTGACCGCCTGCACGGCCAATGAACTGGCCGTTGTGCAGCAGCAGTTGACGCGAGGGGTGGCCTGTGTGGCGACCTCCAGCATGGGCCGGCTCTTCGACGCCGTGTCCTCCCTGGTGGGCGTGTGCCATCGCGCGGGGTACGAGGCGCAGGCCGCCCTGGAGCTGGAGGCCGCCGCCGCTTCGGCCTGGGGCGAGGGCACCTCGGCCTACGACTTCGGCTTCACCGCCGGTACGTACGACCCGGCGCCCGTGCTGAACGCGCTCGTCGCCGATCTGCGGCGCGGCACTCCGGCCCCCGTGCTCGCCGCCCGCTTCCACCGTGCGGTGGCCAGGGCCGTCGCGGAGATCTGCCGGCATGCGCGTCAGGACACCGGCCTGGCCACCGTCGCTCTCAGCGGCGGGGTCTTCGCCAACGCGCTGCTGGAGGAGGAGTGCGCGCGACTGCTGTCCGAAGACGGCTTCGCGGTGCTCCGCCACGGCGAAGTCCCGCCGAACGACGGCGGGTTGGCCCTCGGCCAGCTGGTGGTCGCGGCGCACCTACGACAGGAGGAGTGACCCATGTGTTTGGCAGTGCCCGGCAAAGTCGTGGCCATCGACGACAGCGCGGATCCGCTCACCGGACTGATCGATTTCGGCGGAGTGCAGAAGCAGGCGTGCCTGGAGTACGTGTCCGATGTGCGGGTGGGCGAGTACGTCATCGTGCACGTCGGCTTCGCGCTCCAGCGTCTTGACGAGGAGTCGGCCCTGGCCTCGCTGAAGCTCTTCGAGGAACTGGGGCTGCTGGAGGAGGAGTTCGGAGACGCCTGGGAGCAGGCGGCGAAGGAGGCGGGAACAGCGTGAAGTACATCGACGAGTTCAACGACCCCGATCTGGCCCGGCGGCTGCTGGACGAGATCCGCGCCACCGCCACCCGGCCGTGGGCCCTGATGGAGGTGTGCGGCGGGCAGACCCACTCGATCATCCGGCACGGCATCGACCAACTGCTGCCCGAGCAGGTGGAGTTGATCCACGGCCCCGGCTGCCCCGTCTGTGTCACACCGCTGGAGGTCATCGACAAGGCGCTGGAGATCGCCTCGCGGCCCGGCGTGATCTTCTGTTCGTTCGGCGACATGCTCCGCGTGCCGGGCACCGACCGCGACCTGTTCCGGGTCAAGGGCGAGGGCGGCGACGTACGGGTGGTCTACTCGCCGCTCGACGCCCTGGAACTGGCCCGCCGCCACCCGGACCGGGAGGTGGTGTTCTTCGCGATCGGCTTCGAGACCACGGCTCCGGCCAACGCGATGGCCGTGCACCAGGCGAGGCGTCTCGGCCTGACCAACTTCAGCCTTCTGGTGTCGCATGTGCGGGTGCCCCCGGCCGTCGAGGCGATCATGACGGCGCCCGCCTGCCGGGTGCAGGGCTTTCTGGCCGCCGGGCACGTGTGCAGCGTGATGGGCATGGCGGAGTACCCGGAACTGGCCGAGCGGTTCCGCGTGCCGATGGTGGTGACCGGCTTCGAGCCGCTGGACATCCTGGAGGGCATCCGCCTGGCGGTCCGGCAGCTGGAGCGCGGTGAGCACCGGGTGGAGAACGCGTATCCGCGTGCCGTGCGCGAGGAGGGCAATCCGGCCGCGGTGCGCATGATCGAGGAGGTGTTCGAGGTCACCGACCGGAACTGGCGCGGCATCGGGCCGATCCCGTTGAGCGGCTGGCGGCTGACCGACGCCTTCCGCTCGTACGACGCCGAGCACCGCTTCGACGTCACCGGGATCCGCACCGAGGAGCCCGCCGAGTGCCGCAGCGGCGAGGTGCTCCAGGGGCTGATCAAGCCGACCGAGTGCGAGGCGTTCGGCACCACCTGCACCCCGCGCAACCCGCTCGGCGCCACCATGGTCTCGAGCGAGGGCGCCTGCGCGGCCTACTACCTGTACCGCCGGATGAACGCCGCGACACCGCAGGCCGAGCGGGCCGCGCGGGAGGAGATGAACCCCGTTGCCTGAGCAACTCGCCGACACGGTCGACCCGGCCGACTGGACCTGTCCGGCTCCCCTGCGCGACCAGCCGGTCGTGGTGATGGGGCACGGCGGCGGAGGCGCGCTGTCGGCGGAGCTGATGGAGCAGGTCTTCGTCCCCGCCTACGGCAACGCCACCCTGGCCGGTCTCGCCGACTCCGCCGTCCTCGAACTGGGCGGCGCGCGGCTGGCCTTCTCCACCGACTCCTACGTGGTCAGGCCGCTGTTCTTCCCCGGCGGCAGCCTGGGTGACCTCGCGGTCAACGGCACGGTCAACGATCTCGCCATGAGCGGCGCCAGGCCGGCCTACCTCTCCGCCGCCTTCGTACTGGAGGAGGGCGTGGAGCTGACCGTCGTCGGACGGATCGCGCGCGCCATGGGGGCCGCGGCCGAGGCGGCCGGGGTCACCATCGCCACGGGTGACACCAAGGTCGTCGAGTCCGGGCACGGCGACGGGGTGTACGTCACCACCGCCGGTGTGGGGCTCGTGCCCGATGGCGTGGACATCCGGCCTCAGCGTGCGCGGCCCGGTGACGCCGTGATCGTCAGCGGGCCGATCGGTCAGCACGGGGTGGCGATCATGAGTGTGCGGGAAGGGCTGGAGTTCGGGGCCGAGGTCGCCAGCGACACCGCGCCGCTGGCGGATCTGGTGGCGGCGATGCTGGCCGTCACCCCGGACCTCCATGTGCTGCGCGACCCCACCCGGGGTGGTCTTGCGGCGTCCCTCAACGAGATCGCCCGCGCTTCCGGGACCGGGGTCCGGCTTCAGGAGCGGGCCGTTCCGGTGCCGGACGCCGTGGCGAACGCCTGCGGCTTCCTCGGGCTCGATCCCCTGTATGTCGCCAACGAGGGCCGGCTGGTCGCCTTCGTGCCCCCGTCGGCGGCCGACGAGGTGCTCGCCGCGATGCGTGCCCATCCGCAGGGCACCGGGGCCACGCTGATCGGCGAGTGCGTCGCCGAGCACCCCGGGATGGTGGTCGTCGCCACCGGTCTGGGCGGCACGCGGGTGGTGGATCTGCCGCTCGGCGAGCAGTTGCCGCGCATCTGCTGACCGGGCGTGTGAGTGGGCCCCGCCGAAGGTGTCGGCGGGGCCCACTCGCGCTATGCGGAGGCCGGTGACGGCTCGATGCCCGTGATCTCCAGTTCCCGGCCGCTGCGCAGATCGTTGGAGGGCTGGTCGCAGCGCGGGCACCAGAAGAACGGGGGCATGCCCACCGGGAACTCCTCGGCGCACGGGCCGCACCAGGCCTGCCCGGGGATCTGCTCGACCACGAGCTGTGCCCCGGCGAGGGCGGTGCCGTCGCGGGCCACCTCGAAGGCGAAACCGAGGGCGTCGGGGACGACGCCCGCCAGCTCGCCGACCCGGACGGTCACCGTCGAGACGGCGTCCGTGCCGTCCGCCCGGGCCAGCTCGTCGGCCCGCTCGATGATCGCTGTCGCGATCGACAGTTCGTGCACGGCCGGATCACGGATACCGGTTGCCCGCGCGGAAACCGCCGGACATCCGCCAGATCCGCATCTCCCGCCTCAGGCTGGGCCACTCCCAGCACAGCGCGGCCAGGGCCACACCGCCCACCAGGACGGCCTCGGCCTTCAGCACCCGCTGTCCGCTCATCCCGCCGCGCCTGCGCGCGACGGGTCTGCGTGCTCGTTTGACCTTCATTGCGGCGACTCCCTGCTCTTTCTCCTGCCGGATCATGCCGGCGAGATGTTCGGCATGGTCTCCACAAGGGCGTCATGCCGCTTCCAGTGGATCCCCGTGGAGCGGCGCGCGTCGGCGGTGCCGTCCTCGTGGTGCCCCTTCTGCTGCGCGTACCGTCCCTTGTTGCCCTGGTGCAGGCCGGCGACGTGCCCGGGGGTGTCGGGCCTGGCCTGGGGCCGGCCCACTCTGATGCTGCCCATGGGGTGTTCTCCTTCCTCGCCTCCGATCTGCGGAGGGCGTGCTCATGACCGCTCGGTGAGGTCCTCGAAGAACCGTTCGACGGCGGGCCAGACCCGTCCGCCGCCGGACAGGCCGCGCCACTCCCGGCGTACGACGGCGACCATCCGGTAGCAGTCGTCGACCGGCACGATCCAGTGGTGATCGAGACCGTGGACGGTGTTCACCAGCAGGGCCTCCACCTCGGGTTCCACGGTGGCGAGCTGCGGAACCGTACCGGCCAGTTCCTGCCAGGCCGCCGCGTCCACCTCCCACCGCATGGCCCCCGCCGGGCTCGGGCCCTGCGCGGTGACGGTGCCGTCCGCCCGGGGCACGAAGAAGACCAGACCGACCGGTACACCCAGGACCGCCGTGTCGATGTGCGGCAGCCGGACCCGGCGCCGGGGCACGAGCCGGTACTGGCCGTCCCCCGCCCCGGCCTCGGCGAACAGCACCGAGCAGGGGCGGCAGGCGCAGCGCACCTCCTCCTGCCCGCTGTCGTGGAGATGGGCGTGCTCCTCCGCGAGAGGCGCGGCGCACAGGTCGCACACCTCCCTCTCGGCCGCCGCCGTACGGTCGGCCGAGGAGCGGATGAGGCGGGCCAGTGCCCCGTCGGTGGTGGTCACCGTGCGTCCCGGTGCGTCAGGGTGGTCAGCGGTACGAACGCGGGGGCCGGCGTGCTGGGCAGTGGCTCCACCGCCGTCAGCTCGGGAGCCACGGCGAGGACCGCCGCACGGACCGCGTCGGTGACCTCGGAGCCTCCGCCACCGCCACCGCCACCGCAGCCGGAGCCGGAGCCGCACCCGCCGCCCGACGTCAGGCGCACCCGGGCGACCTGCCCCTCCACCCCGGCCCACTCCACGTCGCCGCCGCGCTCCTGGACGGCGGGGCGCAGCCGCTCGACCGCGCGGGCCGCCCGGCGCTCGGCGGGCTCGGGGTGGATGTCGTGCAGGACCAGCAGATGGCCCAGCAGCTCGTCGCCGGCCAGGTTCTCGGCCAGCGGCCCGTCCGCGTGGTCCATGACGCGGGCCAGTGCCTCGCCGTAGACCTCGGTCAGGAGCGCGACCGCCTCGGTGGCGGAGCGGGTGGTGGGGCCGGGCGCGGACTCCAGGCCTTCCAGCAGGCCGTCGAGCCGGGCGAGCCGGGCCTCGACGTCCGGGTCGGCCAGTCGTACGCCGGCGGCCTCAGCCATGGTTCGCCCCGTACGTCGGCGAGTGCAGGGTGGTGAGCGTCTTGCCCTTGCCGACGTACATGTGCACACCGCACGGCAGACAGGGGTCGAAGCTGCGGACGGTGCGCATGATGTCGACGCCCTTGAAGTCGTCCGGCCCGTTCTCCTCGAAGATGGGCTGGCCCTGAACGGCGTCCTCGTACGGACCGGGGGTGCCGTAGATGTCGCGGGGGCTGGCGTTCCACGGGGTGGGCGGGTACGGGTGGTAGTTGGCGATCTTCTTGTCCTTGATCACCAGGTGGTGGGAGAGGACGCCGCGCACCGCCTCGTGGAAGCCGCAGCCGATCGCCTCGTCGGGCACCTCGTAGTTCTCGAACACCTTGGTCTCGCCCGCGCGCACCATCCCCATGGCCTCTTCGATGAACTGCAGGGCCATGGCGGCCGCGTAGGCGACGAAGTACGGCCGGGCGCGGTCGCGTTCGATGGTGTTGCTCCACTGCGGGATGCGCCACTCCAGGGTGGTCTCCGGCAGGGACTCGCCCTTGGGCAGCGAGATGCGCACGCTGTGGCCGGTGGCCTTGACGTACGGGGTGTCGACGATGCCGCTCAGCGCGGTCGACCACAGCCGGGCGAGGGGGCCGCCGCCGGTGTCGAGGGCGAGGTGCGCATCGGTCCGCTTGTCGTACCAGCGCGGGCTCATCACCCAGCTGTACTTGTCGTCGAAGTCGCGCTTCTGCGGTACCGGGACGGTGGTCTGGTTCCACGGGTGGCGCATGTCGACGGGGTTGCCGAGCGGGTCGTGCGTGACGAAGGGCGATTCGTTCACCCAGTCCTCGTAGTACGAGCTGCCCAGCATGATGCGCAGGCCGAGGTTGATGTCGACGAGGTTGTTGGTGACCAGCTCGCCGTCGACGATGATGCCGGGGGTGACATACATGTCCTTGCCCCAGGAGTTCATCGTCTCGTAGCGGTAGTCGACGGTCTGGGGGTTCTGGAAGGCGCCCCAGCAGCCCAGCAGGACACGGCGGCGGCCGACCTCCTCGTAGCCGGGCAGCGCCTCGTAGAAGAAGTCGAAGACGTCGTCGTTCATGGCGACGGCCTTCTTCACGAAGTCGATGACCCGCATGAGCCGGCTGAGGTAGTCGGTGAAGACGGTCGGCTGCGGCATCGTGCCGACACCGCCCGGGTACAGCGTGGACGGGTGGACGTGCCGCCCCTCCATCAGGCAGAACATCTCGCGGGTGACCCGGCTGACCTTCAGGGCCTCCTTGTAGACCTCGCCCTCGAAGGGGTTGAAGGCCTTCATGATGTCGGCGATGGTGCGGTAGCCGTGGATCTCGCCGCGGGGCGCGTCGGTGCGTTCGGCGCGGGCCAGCAGGCCGGGGTTGGTGGCCTTGACCATCGCCTCGCAGAAGTCCACGAACACCAGGTTGTCCTGGAAGATCGTGTGGTCGAACATGTACTCGGCCGCTTCGCCGAGGTTGACGATGTGCTCGGCCAGCGGAGGCGGCTTGACGCCGTAGGCCATCTGCTGGGCGTAGTCGGAGCAGGTGGTGTGGTTGTCGCCGCAGATGCCGCAGATCCGGGACGTGATGAACCCCGCGTCGCGCGGGTCCTTGCCCTTCATGAACACCGAGTAGCCGCGGAACAGCGACGAGGTGCTGTGGCATTCGACGACTTCCCGGTTGGCGAAGTCGATCTTCGTGTAGATGCCCAGGTTCCCGATGATCCGGGTGATCGGATCCCAGGACATGTCCACGAGTTGTGGGGGCTTGCGCTCCGTGGGCCGGGCCTCGGTGGTGGTCATCTGCGGTACTGCCCCTCGCTGTAGGTGGTCCGGTGGGTGGTGGTGGCGTGCGCGCCCGAGCGCGCGGCGCGGGTCACGAGGGCCGCCAGCGCGGGTCGTAGCCGCTGGTCAGCTTGCGCTTGTTGTGGCGCCACCTGGGCTCGTGGTTGACCAGTTCGTTCGTCACGCCGCGCAGCCGGCGGATGACGGCCCCGTAGGGCTTGATGGCCAGGGACGACAGGGTTCCGCCCGGGGGCTCGTCCATGAACGGCATGAACGCGTCGGGGAAGCCGGGCATCGTGCACCCGATGCAGATGCCGCCAACGTTCGGGCAGCCGCCGATGCCGGCCATCCAGCCGCGCTTGGGCACGTTGCAGTTCACGACCGGACCCCAACAACCCGTTTTGACCAGGCACTTGGGCGAGTTGTAGTCCTTGGCGAAGCTGGCCTGCTCGTAGTACGAGCCGCGGTCGCAGCCCTCGTGGACCGTCTTCCCGAACAGCCACTGCGGGCGCAGCATGTGGTCCAGCGGCGGCGGGGGTGCGGAACCGGCCGCGTGGTAGAGGACCCAGACCAGGGTCTCCATGAAGTTCTCGGGCTGGATGGGGCAGCCGGGCACGTTGACGATGGGCAGCCCGCCCTGCGAGGTGTAGTCCCAGCCCAGGTAGTCGGCGAGGCCCATGCAGCCGGTGGGGTTGCCGGACATGGCGTGGATGCCGCCGAAGGTGGCGCAGGTGCCTGCGGCCACCACCGCCCAGGCCTTGGGGGCCAGTTGGTCGATCCACCAGTTCAGGGGTTGCGGCTCACCGGTCTCCGGGTCGTTGCCGAAGGACGTCCAGTAGCCGTCGCCCTCGATGATGTTCTGGTTGGGGACCGAGCCCTCGATGACGAGGATGAACGGGGCCAGTTCGCCGCGTACGGCGGCCCGGTAGGGAGCGAGGAAGTCCTCGCCGCCCAGGCTCGGGGAGAGCACCTTGTTGACCAGGTTCACCTTCGGCAGGCCCGGGATCAGGCCGAGCACCAGGTCCTCGATGGAGGGCTGGTCGGCGGCGGTCAGCGAGACGGTGTCGCCGTCGCAGCTCATGCCCTCGGAGATCCAGAGGATGGTGATCTCGTCGAAGCCCTGACGGTCCTCGGCGCGATCGGGTTCCTTGCTGACCTCGGCTGTACTGCTGTTCGTTGTCATGTCACTCGGCCTCCGCTGCGGGGGTCTCGGAGTCGGTCTTGTGCGGCCCCTTGGCCGCGACGGGAGCCGGTGCCGACGGCTCGTCCGGGGTTCCGGCGGGCTCGAGCGGTTCGAGCTCGTCGGGCCGGAAGTAGTGGAAGCGTCCGTACCAGGTGTGCAGTTCGGACGCGGGGTCGTCGTCGAGGGTGACGGCGAGGTGCACGCTGCCGTCCACGTCGTGGAAGACGGCGGCGACCTCGGCGGTCCGGCCGGCCAGGAACATGTCCTGGGCGTCGGCGCCTCGTCCGCGGGGACGGAGCCGGACGCGGCTGCCGCCGCCGAGGGGCACGCCGTCGACGAGCACGGTGTCGGTGGTCGGCGAGAGACCGCCGTCGGCGCCCTCCTGCCACCAGGCGGGGCGTTCGGCGGTCGCCGGAGCGGTCGCCGGGGCGACCGGTGCCAGGGAGCGGACGGCGCCGTGGAGCCGCTCGAAGACCTCCTGCGGCATGGTGTCGACCCGGTCGAGGATCGCGGCGGCCCTCGGGTCGGTGGCCCGCGCTTCGCGCTTCTCCTCGTCGGTCAGCAGCATCGTGCGCAGGGTGAGGATCTCGTCGATCTCGGCGGCGTCGTGCAGGTCGCCCGGGCTTTCGGGGGCGACCTGGGGGTGGTCGGGCAGGATGATCGGCGCGGACAGCAGAAGGTGCCCGGCGTCCTCTGCCTCGCCGCCGAGGACCGGGAAGGTGAACTCGTTGCGGCACGAGCGCGCGGGGGCTGCCAGGTCCGTCGGCGGATCGGTGAGCGAGACGAATTCCACCCCGTCCCCGCCGATGAGGGTGTGGGTGGCGATGAGGGCCCGGCGCAGGGCCTCGTCACGCGCGGTCCGTCCGTCCGGTGCGGGCCCGGTGTTGGCCGTCCGCACGCGAAGCCGGCAGAGGTCGTCGGAGAGGCGCTCGGCGGTGACGGTGGTCTCGGCCCGTACCTCGTCTCGGTGCCGTACCACCCGCCCGGCGCCTGCGGGCAGCGGCTCGACGTCCACGCCGGCCGCCGCGCCCACGGGAACGGTGCGTCCCGTGTCGAGGAGCTCGTCGAGGGGGACCACGACCTCGCATGCGCGCGGTACCGCCTCGTCGAAGGTCAGATGCACCGTGCCGTCGTCGGTGCGCAGCGACGCGACCGGTTGGTGGCCGCTGTCCTCCACCTGCTTGCGCTGCGCCTGGAGGTAGCGGATCCGCAGACGGACGGAGGCGTCGCCGGGCCGCCGGATCCGCAGGAGGCACTCGGTCTGCTGGTACCAGGAGTCGGCGGAGCCCGAAACGCCGGGGACGACGGGGCCGTCCGACTCCACCCAGTCCCGGGGGAACAGCACCCCGAACTGCCATCGGACGCGGTTCTTGGCCGAGGACCGGCGGTAGGGGTAGAGGAGGTAGCCCTCGTAGAGGACGGCGTCGGCGACGGCGCTCAGCTGCTCGAAGACGCCGAGGGACCGTTCCGGCGGCTGTTCCGCCAAGCCCGTCGCGGCAGCGCACTCCCTGCCGCCCTCGACCAGTCCCTCCGCCATCGCGCCTCCTCGTCCGTGTCGCACTGCGCATCCCTTCCACCACGGTCACACCGCTCATCCACCCCCGCCTCCTCCGGCCCATCCGGTTGGGCCGTTCGGGGTGGGGAAGTCGTCACCTCATGGACCAGCCCATGAATCACCACCCCCACACGACCACGAGCCCCGCCGTCACGACCCTGGCCGACCCGCTGGTCAACAAGGGCACCGCCTTCAGCCGGCACGAGCGCGCGGAGCTCGGGCTCGACGGGCTGCTGCCGCCCGCCGTGGAGACCCTGGACGAGCAGGTCGCCCGCGCCTACGAGGCGTTCCACGGCTACGACAAGCCCCTCAACCGGCACATCTATCTGCGGCAGTTGCAGGACACCAACGAGGTGCTCTTCTACCGTCTGGTCACCGAGTACCTGGATGAGCTGCTGCCCGTCGTCTACACGCCGACGGTGGGTGAGGCCTGTCAGCGTTTCAGCGAGATCTACCGACGGCCGCGCGGGCTGTTCCTGAGCTGGGAGGACCGGCACCGCTTCCGGGACATCCTGCGCAACCGCCCGTACCCGGACCACGACGTGGACGTCGTCGTCGTCACCGACGGTCAGCGCATCCTGGGGCTGGGCGACCAGGGCGTCGGCGGCATGGGCATCCCGATCGGCAAGCTCAGCCTGTACACGGCGATCGGCGGCATCCACCCCGCCCGTACGCTGCCGATCCTGCTGGACGTCGGCACGGACAACGAGGCCCTGCTGGACAACCCGCGCTACCTGGGCCGGCGTGACCGCAGGCTGACCGGCGCCGAGTACGACGAGATGATCGAGGCCTTCGTGTCGGCGGTCGAGGCGGAGCTGCCCGGGACGCTGCTCCAGTGGGAGGACTTCGCCACCGCCCACGCCCATCCGATCCTCGCCCGCTACCGCGACCGGCTGCTCACGTTCAACGACGACATCCAGGGCACCGCTGCCGTCGCCCTCGGCGCCCTGTCCACCGCGGCGGACGTGGCCGGCACCCCGCTGCCCGACCAGCGGCTGGTGATCCTCGGCGCGGGCTCGGCGGCCATCGGCGTCGCCGACATGATCCGCACGGCCATGGTCGACGAGGGGCTGTCGGAGGACGAGGCCACGGCACGGTTCTGGATCCTCGACGTCGACGGCCTGCTGGTGCGCTCCCGCGGTGAACTGACGCCGCAGCAGCGGAGGTTCGCGCGCGACGACAGCGAGGTGGCCGGCTGGGACGGCACCGGCCTCGCCGAGGTGGTGCGCCGCGTCGAGCCGACGGCGCTCATCGGGCTGTCGACGGCTCATGGCGCGTTCACCGAGGAGATCGTGCGGCAGATGGCCTCGACCTGCGAACGGCCCGTCGTCTTCCCGCTGTCCAACCCCACCTCCCACTCCGAGGCCGACCCCGCCGACCTCACCCGCTGGACCGACGGCCGGGCCCTGATCGCCACCGGCTCGCCCTTCCCGCCGCTGACGGTGGACGGGCACGAGGTGCCGGTGGCGCAGTCCAACAATGTGTACGTCTTCCCGGCCATGGGGCTCGCGGTGACCGCGAGCCGCGCCACCCGCGTGACCGACCACATGCTCGTGGCCGCCGCCCGTGCCGTCGCCGAGTGCGCGGTGCGGGCGGCGGACGGCGACGACGGGCCCGTGCCGCTGCTGCCGCCCCTGACCGGGATGCGGGACTCCGCCCGCGAGATCGCGCTGGCCGCGGCCCTCGCCGCCGTCGAGGACGGGGTGGCCCCGCGGGCGACGGAGGAGGAGCTGCGCAAGGCGGTCGCGCAGGCGCAGTGGGCACCCCGCTACGAGGACTAGGAACGCATCCGGGCACTCGGGGGGACGTACTGTCGGACACACGACGGTCGACCCCGGAGGCATCGGCAGCATGGACCAGCGGCAGCCCTTCGACGACGACGCGCTGGACGCGGCGGCGGACGCCTTCGAGCGCTTGCGTCCACGGCTGTTCGGTATCGCCTACCGCGTCCTGGGCAGTGTGTCCGAGGCCGAGGACGTGGTGCAGGACGTATGGGTGCGCTGGCAGGGCGCCGACCGGAGCGCGGTGCTCGATCCCGGGGCGTTCCTGGCGACGATCACCACCCGTCTGGCGATCAACGTGGCCCGGTCGGCACGGGTGCGCCGCGAGGCCTACGTCGGGCCGTGGCTGCCCGAGCCCGTGGACACGAGCGTCGATCCGCAGGTCGGCGCGGAGCGCGGCGAGGCCCTGGAACTGGCCGTGCTGCTGGTCCTGGAGCGGCTGAATCCCGTGGAGCGGGCGGCGTACGTGCTGCGCGAGGCGTTCGACTACGCGTACGACGAGATCGCGGGCATGCTGGAGCTGAGCCAGGCCAACACGCGGCAGATCGTCAGCCGGGCCCGCAAGCGGCTGGCCGCCGAGCGCCGGGAACCGGTCGACACGGCGCAGCACCGGCGCCTGCTCGACGCCTTCGTGGCCGCCGCGCGGCACGGTGACGTGGCCGCGCTGGAGACCGTGCTGTCGGCCGACGTCGTCGCCTACGCGGACGGCAACGGCATGCGCGGCGTGGCGCGGCTGGAGATCGTGGGGGCCGGGCGCGTGGCCAGGGTGACGGCCTTCGCCCAGAAGTTCTTCCCCGGGGCCGACTACGGCATGGTCCAGGCCAACGGACAGCCCAGCCTGCTGCTCGCCCAGGACGGGGTGACTGTCGCGCTGGTGAGCGCCACCGTGGGGCCGGACGGCATCGACGGGCTCTACTGGGTCCTGACGCCGGACAAGCTGAGGGCGTACGAGCGGTCGGCACGCAGGCTCACCGGCCGCCCGTAACCTCCTGGCCTCAGTGCTGCTCGAGCCACTCCTCGTAGCGGGTGGCCGCGAGGTGCGCGGTTCCGTCGCCGGTGAGTACGTCGGGCATGCCCGCGAACAGGCCGGCGGTGTCGTCCGTGACGACGGTCCGGCCGTCCGGCTTCGCCGCCAGGGTGAGCTCACCGAACCGGTCAAGGCCGTGTGTCTCGGGGCCGGCGATGTTGCGGATACCGTTCGACGGTTCGCCCTGCGCGGCCTCGGCGACGGCTGCGGCGACCTCGGCGGAGGCGATCGGACGCAGTCGCGTGGACGGCAGGCGCACCTCCCCGCCCTCGG
This sequence comes from Streptomyces purpurascens, assembly GCF_045040895.1. NCBI lineage: Bacteria > Bacillati > Actinomycetota > Actinomycetes > Kitasatosporales > Streptomycetaceae > Streptomyces > Streptomyces purpurascens. The sequence goes on from NZ_CP108341.1 coordinate 734,395, forward strand.
TGGACATGTCCATCACCGGAGCGATGAACTCGAAGAACTGGGTGGCGCGCACGATGCTGCAGGGCACGCCGCTGCCGCGCACGGCGTTCTCCTGGGCGACCTTGGCCTCGTAGTAGCCGTAGCCGGGCACCTGGTCGACGCCGACGATGGACAGCCCGACATGGTGCCGGACGCCCGCCTCCTTCTCGGCGGCGAACAGGTTCCGCGCCGAGCGGGTGAAGAAGTCCAGGGCCGGCTCGCTGTCGAAGGACGGCGAGTTCGACACGTCCACGACCACGTCCGCACCTTTGAGAACCTCGGCCAGTCCCTCGCCGGTGAGGGTGTCGACGCCCGTGGAGGGGGCGGCGGCCACGGCCTCGTGACCCCTGTCGCGCAACAGCGCGACCACCTGCGAGCCGATGAGGCCCGTACCGCCGACGACCACGATCTTCATCACTGTCTCCGTTCGCTGGTTGGCTGACTCACCAGAGAGACAGGGCGGCGTCCGGGTCTGTGACAGCCGGCGGGGATTCACTCCGTCGGGACGGTGTCCGGCAGGCCGAGTGCGGTGGAGACATGGCGCCAGACGGAGGTGAGCGCCGTGTCGAGGGTGACCGTCGGGTCGCGCAGCATCAGGCGGATGCCGTAGCCGTCGCTCAGGGACAGCACGAGCGTGCTGAGGTCGTCGACGTCGGTCGGCGTGAACTCACCGGAGTCGATGCCGCGCCGTACCGCGTCCCCCACCCAGGCGTGCAGCTGCGCGTACAGGTCCACGGCGAAGACCCGGGTGGCCTCGTCGCGCTGGGAGGGACTGCGACTGGCCGACGGTTCGGCGACGCTCGCCGAGGTCATGGGCCGGGAGCTGGGAGCGCGCATCCGGCTGGGCTCCGCCGTCGCCGCGCTGGACATCCGCCCGGACCGTTGCGTCGTACGCCTGGCCACCGGCGAGGTCCTCACCGCGACTGCGGTGGTGAGCGCCCTCCCGGTGGGCCCACTGCGGTCCGTCGCGATCAGCGGGGTCGGCGAGGCCCGGCTCGCCTCCCTGCACCGCCAACGCCACGCGACGGCCGCGAAGTTCGCCGCCGTCTACGACCGTCCCTTCTGGCGGGACGCCGATCTGAACGGCCTGTCCGAGGCCGAGGGGGTGCTGGGCAGCACTTGGCCGCAGAACGAGGGCGTCCTGTCGGCCCTGGTCCCGCCCGAGCGCTACGGCGTCCTGCTCGGCACCCCGCCGCAGCTGCGCGCCCCCGAGCTGCTCGCCGAGATGGCCGGTCTGTTCGGCGACGAGGCGCTCCGCCCGACCGCCTGCCATCTGCGGCTGTGGGGCACCGACCCGTGGACCCAGGGGTATGTCACCCAGTGGCCGCCGGGCGAGGTCATGGCGGTCGGCCCGCTGCACGGCACCCATGAACCGCCGTTCTACGTCTGCGGCTCCGACCAGTGGGTCGCCGGATACATGGAGGGCGCCGTCCGCACCGGCCGCGCCGCCGCCGAGGAGGCACTGCGCCGTGGCTGACGACGACCGCCTGAACCACATCGGCGGCAAGGAAATACCGGCGGCCTCAGGCGCCACCCTGCCGCTGATCGACCCGGCCACCGGACTGCCGCCCGGCACCGCCCCGCGCTCCGGCCCCGAGGACGTGGACGCGGCCTGCCGGGCGGCCGAAGAGGCCTTTCACGGCTGGTCGGTGACGACTCCGGCGCAGCGGCAGGCCGCGCTGCTGCGGATCGCCGACGCGCTGGAACGGGAGGCCGGTGCGGTGGCGAGCGCCGAGGTGGCCGACACGGGCAAGCCGCGCGCCTTGTTCCTGGGTGACGAACTGCCCGCGATCGTGGACGTGTTGCGGTACTTCGCCGGAGCCGCCCGCAACCTGCCGGGCGCGGCGGCCGCCGAGTACACGCCGGGCCGTACCTCCGTGCTGCGCCGCGAGCCGGTCGGCGTCTGTGCCCAGATCACCCCGTGGAACTATCCGCTGATGATGGCCGTGTGGAAGATCGCCCCGGCGCTGGCCGCGGGCAACACGGTCGTCCTGAAACCGTCCGACTCCACGCCGTCCTCGGCCGTGCTCCTGGCCCGGCTGGCCGCCGAGCACCTGCCGTCCGGCGTGCTCAACGTCGTGTGCGGCGACCGGGACACCGGGCGGTCCCTCGTCGCCCACCCCGACGTGCGGCTGGTGGCCGTCACCGGCAGTGTCCGCGCGGGGCAGGAGATCGCCGCCGCGGCGGCCGGCGACCTCAAGCGGCTGCACCTGGAACTCGGCGGCAACGCCCCGGTGTTGATCCACGCGGACGCCGATCTCGACGACGCGGTGGAGCAGTTGTCGTCCCTGTCCTTCTACAACGCGGGGCAGGACTGCACGGCCGCGACCAGGATCCTGGTCGACCGGCGGATCCACGACAGTTTCCTGGCCCGCTTCGCGGAACGGGCAGCCGGCCGGCGGCCCGGAGCACCGGACGACGAGCAGGCCGCGTTCGGGCCGCTCACCAATGCCGCCCAACTAACCCATGTACGCGGCCTGTTGGACCGGCTTCCGGATCACGCCGAGATCGTCACCGGCGGTACGGCCCTGCCCCGCCCCGGCTACTTCCACCAGGCCACGGTGGTCGCCGGGGCGCGGCAGGAGGACGAGATCGTACGGAGCGAGGTGTTCGGCCCCGTCGTCACCGTCCAGCCCTTCACCGACGAGTCCGAGGCCTTCCGCCTGGCCAACGGCGTGCCCCAGGGACTCGCGGCGAGCGTCTGGACCCGCGACCACGACCGGGCCATGCGGGCGAGCCGTGCACTGCGGACCGGCATCGTCTGGGTCAACACCCATGGCACGACGGTGTCGGAGATGCCGCACGGCGGCGTACGCCACTCCGGGTACGGCAGCGACCTCTCACTCACCGGCCTGCTCGACTACACCCAGGTCAAGCACGTGATGCTGTGACCGAGGAGAGGTCGATCGCCCGGTCCACGTCCTGCGGCCGCAGGACCCGCAGGATGCCCTCCAGCAGGTAGTAGTCGGCGTACGGGAGGGAGACCTCGATGCCGTCCTCGGACGGGCGGTGGCGGGTGCAGCGGGCCACCACCGCTTCCGCCCGTGCCGAGTTCCGCGTCAGGCAGGTCTCCGAGAGTGCGGTGAGCATCCGTAGCGCCACCTCCCGATAGGCCCCTCTGCCGGTGGCGGCGGACAGGTCGAGGAGGCCGCAGGCCGTGATCGCCCCGGCCGACGCGTCCTTGATGTCGTGGGGCTGCTGCGGAGCCCGGTAGTCCCACACCGGGACGTGGTCCGGGGTCAGTGCTCCGACCGCGAAGTCCGCGAGCTCGCGGGCCGTGGCCAGGAAGTCCCGGTTCCCGGTCCTCCGGTACATCGTGGTGAATCCGTACAGGCCCCACGCCTGCCCGCGCGACCAGCACGACGTGGGGCTGTACCCCTGGACGGTGTTCGGGCCGACCGGCGTGCCGCTGTCCGGGTCGAAGTCGTAGACGTGCGGCGTCGATCCGTCCGGGCGCGGGAAGAACCGCCGGGTCGTCTTCGCATGCTCGACGGCGATGTCCAGGTACTTCGCATCGCCGGTCTGGCGGCTCGCGAACGCCAGCAGGTCGAGGTTCATCATCGTGTCGACGATGACCCGGCCGGCGTTCTTCTCGTCGTTCAGCGCGCCCCACGCTCTGATGAAGCGCCCGCGCGGGTTGTACCGCTGGACCAGGGAGTCGGCCGCCCGTAAGGCGCCCGACCGCCACGCTTCGTCGCCCGTCAGCCGCCAGGCGGTGACCCAGGACGGGTAGAAGAGGAAACCGAGGTCGTGGGTGCCGGTGTCGTACTGCCGCGGGGCCAGCTTCCGCGCCGAGGTGAGCGCCTGTGTGCGGAAGACCTCGTCCTTGCTGTAGAGCCATGCCATCCACAGCGTGCCCGGCCAGAACCCGCCGACCCAGTCGCCGTTCTGCGAGTAGACCCACTTCTCGAACTTCGTGCCGACGGGGAAGGCGGTCACGGTCGGTGCGACGGCGTGGAGCTTCTCGACGGCGTAGTCGGCGGCCGCGCGGAGCTTCCGCAGGGTCGGTGCCGGGGTTGTGCCGGCGGCCACGGCCGCGGCCGGTGTCGGGGAAGCGCCGGTGGCCACGGCACCGGCCGCCGTGGCGAGCACCGTACGTCGGGAAACACTCATGCTTCTCCTCCAGAAGGCTCAGCGGTAACAACTGGTCAGGCCCGGGCGCCAGGCGCAGGCGAGTCCGGCGAAGCCCCCGTTGGCCACGACATCCACGGCGAGCCTGTCGCCGCCGCGCAGTACCTGCCGCCTCTGGACGAGACCGCCGGTACCGTCCTCGATCGTCTCGACCAGCCACCGTCCCGGGCCGAGGGTCAGCGGCACCTCGGCCCGGCGGGCGGCACCGGCGTACACCCCGCCCAGGAACCAGCGGTCGCCGCCGCGGCGGGCGAGCACGGCTTCCTGGCCGGGGCGCCCGGCGAGCAGCCGGGTGTCGTCCCAGGCCGCGGGGACCTGGTCGAAGTAGTCCCGGGCGAGCGGCCGGGCGTCGTACGACTCGGGGGTACCGGCGAACATCTGCAGGCCCGACTCGTAGGCGACGGCGAGCCCCGCCTCGGCCGCGTCGGAGTTGGGGCGCAGGCCGACGCGCTGGAAGGCGCCGGGGGTGAAGTCCATGGAGCCGATGACGTTGCGGGTGAAGGGCAGGGTGGTGAGGTGGGCGGCGGTGTTGGTGCGCTTCTCCTCGCCGGCGACGCCCTCCAGGGTCATGACGTGCGGCCAGGTGCGCTGGACGCCCTTGGGGATCGTGGAGCCGTGGAAGTTGACCACGAGGTGGTGGGCGGCGGTCTCCGGGAGGATCGCGTCGTACCACCGGAGTGTGGACTGCGCCTCCGAGTCCATGAAGTCGATCTTGACGCCCTTGACGCCCCAGCGTTCCAGGGTGGGCAGCCACCGGGCGCGTTCCTCGGCCGTGTCGAGGTCGCGCTGGTGGATCCAGACGATGATGCCGACGCCCTTGGCGCGCGCGTGGTCGACGAGTTCGGGCATCCAGCTGTTGGTCTGCCAGTCCGGGTCGGTGGTGTCCCAGGCGTCGGCCTTGAAGTACCAGCCCGCGTCGACGGCCTCGTAGGGCCAGCCGCGTTCGGCGGCGTAGTCGACGTAGGCCTTCTGTGCGGTGAGGCTCTGGCCGGCCGGGCGGCCGCCGGCGAGCCAGGTCCACAGTGCGGTGCCGGGTTTGATCCAGGAGGTGTCGCCGGCCTTGGAGGCGGGGGCGAGGTCGTCGGTGAAGGTGGAGCGGGTGACGGTGGCGAGGTCGCCGGTGACCATGGCCCGCCAGGGGGTGGCGAGGGGGCCGTCGGTGCGGACCCGGTCGTCGGCGAGCTTGATCCGGTAGGTGCCGGTGCCCTGGTCGTGGGCGAGCCGGGCGCCTGAGTAGGTGCCGGTGAGGTCGGACTCGGCGAGCAGGGTGTAGCCGCCGTCGGTCGCGAACAGTGCCTGGTCCGCGTACTCGCCGGTGGGGGCGGTGGCGGCCGTGTACTGGACGAACTGGCCCTCGTTGTCGGCCCGGTAGGTGCCCAGCCACGCGCTCGCGTCCGACGGCAGGTGGAAGGCGGAGGTCTCGCCGAGCACGTCGCCGGACGCGGCGGGCAGGACGTACCGGTAGGCGACGCCGTCGGCGGAGGCGCGGACGACGAGGTCGAGCCGGGCGCCCGTCGGGGTGGCGAACGACAGACGGGTCTCGTTCATGCGGACCCGGCGGTCCAGTCGTTTGCCGGACTTCGTGCGGTACCGCTCGTCGATCGTCCGGTTCTTCCGGTGCAGGAAGCGCAAGTCCTTCGAGAGATCGGCCTGTTCGGTGACGATGCCGACGGGCGACGGCTCGATGACCGTACGGCCGGCGCGGGTCACGGACAGGCTGAGCGTGCCGGTGCCGTCGTCCAGGGAGATCCGTGCGCGGGGTGCGTGTGCGGAGGCGGACACCGCCCAGGTGTGCTCCTGCTTCTCGGCCCGGGCGGGGGCGGTCGTGAGGAGTGCGGCCGCGAGGCCGGTGCACAGCGCGGCGACCGCGGTTCTGATCGGAACAGCCATGGAACCCTCCGAGGCGTGTGGGCTTTACGGCAGTCCCCAGGCGGGGCCCGGGTCGCCGGCGGTGACGGGCGCGATGACGAGGTCGGGGCGGGAGCCGGAGTGGACGAGCACCTCTCGGCCCTTGGGCAGGTCGATGGAGAGCACCCCGTCGCCGAGGTCGCGGGTGCGGGCGGGGCGGCCGTCGTCGAGGAGCACGGTGAGCCGGCCGCCGAGCCCGTGCTTCAGCTTGAGCGGCTCCCCCGCCAGGCTCCTGATCCGGATGAACCGGGTCTTCCCCGCCGCGCGGACGGCGCTGACCAGGAAGGCGCCCTGCGTGCGGAAGTCGTGCAGGGTGAGGTCCGCCCATGCGCTGGGGACGGCCGGGAAGACGCGGATCACCCCGCCCCAGCTCTGGCAGAACATGTCGTGCAGGGACTGCGAGGCGGACAGGGGTGTCTCGATGACCGGACCGGCCTCGGTGTAGTGGGTGTTGGCCTGGCAGGGGTAGCGGGTGGAGGTGTCGAAGAACTTCCGCAGATAGGCGATGGCGGTGTCGCCGTCGCCGGTCATCGCGTACATCGAGGCGGCACCGGTGTAGCTGTAGCCGCGGTGGGCGCCGGTCAGCGCGTGCCAGTGCTCGATCGACCTGGTGATCAGGTCGCGGTTCTCGGGCTGGTCCCAGTTGACGAGGTACAGCGGGTACACCATCAGCAGGTGCGAGTAGTGGCGGTGGGACTGGGCGTACGGGGTGTTGGCCCCGATCATGTAGCCGTTGCCGTCGACCGGGTAGGGGGTGAGTCTGGCCAGCACCTCGTGCCAGCGCGGGGCCGACTCGTCGTCGATGCCGAGGAGTTCGGCGGACTCGATGAGGGTCCGGCAGGCCCAGCGGATCAGGGCCAGGTCGTAGGTGGTGTCCTGCGGCGGCACGACGGGGTATTCGGGCGAGAGCGTGCTCGGCAGGTGGAGCTTGCCGTCGCTGCCCGGGGTGAGGAAGTGCAGGTAGTAGGCGACGGCCCGGCGGAGCAGCGGGAAGACCGTGTCGCGCAGGAGGGCCGTGTCCATGGAGTGCCGGTAGGACAGCCACACGTTGTGCAGCGCCCAGGTGAGGTTGCCGACCTCGGAGCCGGAGCCGGGCCTGCCGACCTCCCGGTTGGCGAACATGTCGGAGCTGCGTCCGACGCCGGAGCTGTCGGCGCGGTAGGCGGCGGGCACGTTGGCGACGAGCTGTTCCTGGTTGCGGCGCAGGGTGGTGGCGAGCGCGTCGAGTTCCAGGTGGTTGGAGCCGTGGACGAGCCAGTACTCCAGCTGGATGTTGAGGTTCCACCAGACCGCGGGCCAGGGGGTGGGCTCCAGCCACGGCCCGCAGGTGGCCATGACGGGGCCGTCGGCGCGGCTGGCGGAGGCGACCTTGTAGAGCTGGATCCAGTGGAAGCTCTGCAGCCGCTGGTCGGGGAACGAGACGAAGCTCTTCTTGTAGAAGGCGTGCCACCAGCGGGTGTGCCGTCGTCTGAGAGCGCCGTACGAGGTCGCTCGCCGCAGGTTGCGGAGCGAGTCGGCCTCGGCGGCGGTGGTGGAGGGGGCGCTGTGCCCGACGCTGAGCAGCAGTTCGTCGCCGTCGCGCCGGTGGGCGGTGGCGGTCTGGCCGCCGGTGAGGGGCTGGAGCACCTGCTCGGTGCCGTCGGCGGCGGTCCGGGTGGTCCAGGGCGGGTTGGGGGTGTAGCCGGCGGGCGGGGCCTCCTGGATCTTCCGGGGGCTGATGGCCTCCTCGGGGTGGAAGGTCCACACGGCGCGCTCGCCGCCGGAGGCCCGGACCCGGACGGCGAGCACCTCGTCGTGGACGAGGGCGGCGAGGGTGAGCGTGCCGGCGGTGGTGGTGACGGTGCCGGTGAGTTCGGCGTTCCACAGGCTCAGCCGCCAGTCGACGGCGGTGATGGTGCCGACCGGGTCGAGCGTCAGGTGGCCCACCGGCAGGCGGCAGGTGCCCCAGCCGCTGCCGAACTCGGGGCGGTGGTCCTGGACCCGGCCGTGCTGGACGGTGAAGCGGATGCGGTTGGCCTCGGGCTCCCGGTAGATCATGCTGCCGAGCAGCCCGTCGCCGAGGAACGGGCCCTCGTACCAGCGAGTGGGCAGCCTGGTCCACAGCAGGTCCTGGCCGCGCAGGAACGTCGCCCAGGCGCCGTCAGTGGTCATGGTGTCGCGGAGTCTCCAGGGGCGTCTGCCGCCCCCGTCAGCGGCGGACGGCACCGTCCGTTCGGGCTCCTCCGCGTGGGCCGTTGCGGGCAGGGCGGCTGCGGCCGCGCCCGAGAGGGCGGTGCCGAGTACGGCTCTGCGGGCCACCTTCGAATGGTGCTCCGGCTGTGAGGTCATGTGTCCTCCAGAGCTGACGGATCATCAATACATCGGGTGTATCGCGGAACCTAGCAGCACTCGTGGACCTGTCAATGACCCCAGTGACATGACTCATCCGATGTATCGCCAGGGCGCGGGACGTCAGCCGCGCAGCCACGGCGCGAGCATCCCGCCCCGCTTCAGAGATCCGAGGACCATGGAGACATCCACGGACGCCGCCTCGTCCAGCCACGGGGAGCGCGTCACGAAGTCGTGGAGGGCCGCCTCGTCCGGGAAGGCGGTCAGGGCGAGCAGTTGACGTTCACCGGTGACGAAGCTGACGTACCGGACGTGCGGGGACTCGGCGAGCGCCCCCGCCACGCTGTCGACCGCCGCCGGGACGGCACGCACCCACAGCACGGCCTCCACCGGCAGTCCGAGCAGCACCGGTTCGATCACGGCCCGGACGCGGACGCGCCCCTCCCGGCGCAGGGCGCCCAGCCGGCGTCGGGCGGTGGCCTCGGACACCCCGCAGACCCGGGCCAGTTCGTCGTAGGTGCACCGCCCGTCCTCGGCCAGGGTGTTCACCAACAGGCGGTCGGAGCGGGAGAGTTCGGCGCCATCGAAGGCGGGCAGGAGGTCTGCCGACGCGGCGGCGGCGCTCGCGGGCGTGCCCTCGGCCAGTGCGGCGATCTCGGTCTCCGTGAGCAGGCCCGCGTGCCACTCGCGAATCGTCCGCACATGCCGCAGCACCGGCAGCGTCAGCGTCCGTACGACCCCCGGCAGGCCCGGGAGCTCGTCCATCACGAGGCCCGCGAGCCGGTCGCGGGGGCACTGCACTTCCGCGACACAGTCCCAGGTCCCGGTCAGGACATGGGCGAAGACGCAGTCGGGGCGGCGCGCCAGCGCGGTGGCGACGACGCGGGCCTGGCCGGGCGCGCAGCGCACGCCGATCACGGTGCTGCGGCCGCGCACCATCATGGCGCCGATCCGTACGAGCCCGGAGTCCAGCAGCCGGGTGCCCCGGCGGACGACGGTGCGCTCCGGTTCGCCGAGGGCCGTCGCGACGCGGTGCCAGGAGGCACGGCCGTCGATCTGCAGCGCGCTGATGATGCGCCGGTCCAGCGAATCGGCCACCAAGCCGGGGTGCGATGCGTCCATCGGCCTGAGCGTATGGCCGATTCCGTCGATTTCACAGGGATCGTTGTTCCCTTCCGTCAGCCTGCCCCACGCTGCCGGGAAGCCGGATCGCATACGGAGGTGGCCGACGTGACCGCGACTCCTGGAAGTCCCCCTCGCCACGAGACGACCGCGCCCTTGCTCGCCCCCGTCTCCCGCCGCGGGCGGCTGGCCGTCCTGGGCCCGGGTCTCGTCCTCGCCGCCACCAGCGTGGGCGCCGGCGACATGGTGACCTCGCTGGCGGGCGCCGCCGGCTACGGCATGGCCCTGCTGTGGGCGATCCTCGTCGGTGTCGTCCTCAAGTACGCGCTCACCGAGGCGGTGGGGCGCCTGCATCTGGCGAGCGGTCTGACCGTGATCGCGAGCCTGCGCGCAGCCGCCCGCTGGCTGCCGTCCGCCTTCTTCGCGTTCGTGCTGGTCATCGGGCTGCTGTACGGGGCGGCCCTGAGCTCGGTGGCCTCGCTCGCGCTGACGACGCTGTTCCCCGTGCTGCCGCTGAGGCCGCCGGCCGTGGTGATCGCGCTGGCGTCGGCCGGGCTCGTGTACGTGGGCCGGTACGCGCTGTTCGAGCGGGTGATGAGCGGTTTCATGCTGGCCAAGTTCGTCGGCATGGTCGTCCTGGCCGTGGTCACGCTCGTCACCTTGGACGACCCCTCCGCTCTGGTGTCCTCGCTGCGGCCGCGGCTGCCGGAGGGCGATGTGGTCACCGTGCTGGCCCTGGTCGGCGGGGTGGGCGGCACGGCCGGGGTGGCCTCGTACAGCTACTGGCTGCGGGAGAAGGGCTGGCAGCACCGGAGCTGGCTGCCCGTCATGCGGGCGGACTCGGCGGTGAGCTACGGGGTCACGTTCCTGTTCGTGGTGTGCACCTCGATCGTGGGCACCGGACTGCTGTACGGCAGCGGCCGGACGATCACCGGCAACGACGGGCTGGCCGCGCTGGCCGAACCGCTCGGCGCGGACCTCGGGTCGGTGGCACGGGTGCTGTTCCTGGGCACCTTCTTCCTCGTGACCCTGAGCGCCCTGGTCGGTGGCTTCAACGCCCTGTGCTATCTGCTGGCCGACTCGCTGCGCACCCTGCGCGGGGTGCCGGACGCCGAGGCCGAGCGGCACATGGGCCAGCGCAGCCGTCCGTTCCGCCTGTTCGTGCTGTACTGCGCGGTCACGTCCGTGGCGGTGACCTTCGTGGGCCGGCCGGTCCCGCTGGTGCTCGCCTACGCCGCCGTGGGCTCCCTCGTCCTGCCGCTGCTGTCCGGGGCGCTGCTGGTGCTGCTCAACCGGCGCGGCCTGCGGCCGCCGTTCCGCAACAAGACCGTCTCGAACGTGCTGCTGTCGAGCTCCTTCGTCCTGTTCGGGGTGCTCGCCGCGGTCCAGATCAAGGAAACCCTGGGAGGACTGTGAACCCCGCCGACCTGTGCTTCACCACCGCGACCGAACTCGCCGCCGCCCTGCGCCGGCGTGAGCTGTCCGCGCGTGAGGTCGTCACCGCCCACCTCGAACGCGTCGACCGGGTCGATCCGTCGGTGAACGCGATCGTCACCCTTGTCGCCGACCGGGCGCTCCAGGAGGCGGCCGAGGCGGACGAGCGGCTCGCCTCGGGGGCGGAGGTCGGGCCTCTGCACGGGCTGCCCGTCGCGCACAAGGACCTCCACGACACCGCGGGCATCCGCACGACGTACGGCTCACCCGTCTTCGCCGACCACGTCCCCGCCCGGGACCATCTGGTCGTCGAACGCCTCAAGGGGGCCGGGGCCATCACGCTCGGCAAGACCAACGTGCCCGAACTCGGCATGGGTTCCCACACCGTCAACCCCGTGTTCGGTGCGACCCGCAATCCCTACGACCTCTCGCGCAGCGCGGGCGGCAGCAGCGGCGGCGCCGGGGCGGCCCTGGCCTGCGGCATGGTGCCGATCGCCGACGGCAGCGACACCGGCGGCTCCCTGCGCAACCCGGCGTCCTTCAACAACGTGGTCGGGCTGCGGCCCTCCCCCGGCCGGGTCCCGTCCTGGCCCGACAAGGCGCCCTGGGGGCAGTTGTCGGTGAAGGGCCCCATGGCACGGACGGTGCGGGACGTCGCGCTGACGCTGTCCGTCCTGGCCGGGCCTGATCCGCGCAGCCCGCTCGCCCTCGACACGCCGGGTTCCGCCTTCGCCGGCCCGCTCGACGGCGACATCCGTGGCCTGCGGGTCGCCTGGTCGCCCGACCTCGGCGGGAGCGTGCCCGTCGACCCGGAGGTCCGGGACGTGGTGCGGGGCGCGGTGGAGGTGTTCGGCGCGCTGGGCTGCGAGGTCGAGGAGGTCTGCCCCGACCTGTCCGGCGCCGACGAGGCCTTTCTCATCCAGCGCGCGTGGCAGATGGAGCTCGCCTACGGGACCCTGCTGGACGAGCACCGGGCCCGCATGGCCCCGGACGTCGTGTGGAACATCGAGGAGGGCCGCAAGCTCACGGGGCCGGACCTGGGCCGCGCCCAGGTGCTGCAGGCCGCGCTCTTCCACCGGGTGCGCGAGTTCTTCGAGTCGTACGACGTCCTGCTGCTGCCGGTCAGCCAGGTCGCGCCCTTCGACGTCGGTCTCTCCTACCCCGCCTCCGTCGACGGCACGGGCATGGAGACGTATCTGGACTGGATGCGCTCGGCCTACCTGATCACGATGACCGGCTGCCCGGCCCTGTCGGTCCCGGCCGGCTTCACCCCGGCCGGTCTGCCCGTCGGACTCCAGGTGGTGGGGCCGCACCGGGGAGACGCGGCCGTGCTGAGGGCGGGCCACGCCTTCGAGCAGGCGACGCGGGTGGGGGAACGGCGGCCGGAGGTCGTTGCCGGGGGCACGGCGGAAGGCGGTCGGCCATGAGCCCGCGCGGTGTCGTGGTCGTGGGTGCGGGCATGACGGGGCTGGCCACCGCCTGGTTCCTTCAAGAAACCGGTGTCGAGGTCACCGTGGTCGACCGCCGGGGCGTGGCGGCCGGCGCGTCGTGGGGCAACGCGGGCTGGCTCTCCCCCGCCCTGACCGTCCCGCTGCCCGAACCGGCCGCCCTGAAGCTGGGGTTGCGCACGCTCCTCTCCCCCGCTTCCCCGCTCTACATCCCTCCGCGCCCGGATCCACGGCTGGCCCGCTTCTTGCTGGCGTTCACCCGGAACTGCACCCGCCGGAGCTGGCAGGTGGCCATGGCCGGTCTCGCGGCGCTGAACCGCGGCGCGCTCTCGGCCTACGACGACCTGGCCCGGGGCGGGGTCACCGAGCCGACGCGCACGGGCGAGGCATGTCTGCTCGCCTTCACCTCCGAGGCCGGACGTGCCCCGCTCGTGGCGGAGCTGGACGCGGTGCGCGCGGCGGGCCAGGAGGTCGACTACGACCTGCTCACCGGCGCCGAGGCACGCGAGTCGGAGCCGGCGCTCTCGGCGCGGGTGGAAGCGGCCGTACGCCTGCACGGACAGCGTCAGCTGGACCCCGGGGCGTATGTCACGGCGCTGGCCGACGCGGTCCGTGACCGGGGCGGGAAGATCGTCACGGGCCTGGAGGTCACCCGGATCCGGGACGTGGGCGCCGGGGTCGTCGCCCTCGCCCCGGACGGTGCGTCCGTGCGGGCCGACGCGGCCGTCCTCGCTTCCGGGGCGTGGCTCGGCCGGCTGGCCGCGCCCTTCGGGGTGCGCACCCCCGTGCGGTCCGGCCGCGGCTACAGCTTCAGCCTGCCTCCGGACGGACTGCCCACCCGGCCCACCTACTTCGCAGAGCAGCGCGTGGTCTGCACGCCCCTCGGGGACCGGGTGCGGGTGGCGGGCATGATGGAGTTCACGGCACCCGACCGCCCCGCGGATCCCCGCCGTGTCCAGGCCATCGTCGACGCGGCCCGGACCCTGCTCCCCTCGGCCGACCTCACCCGCCGCACCGAGGTATGGGCCGGACCGCGCCCGTGCACACCCGACGGCCTGCCTCTGGTCGGCCCCACCCGCTCACCCCGGGTCCACGTCTGCGGCGGCCACGGCATGTGGGGCATCGCCCTCGGCCCCCTCAGCGGCAAGCTGCTGGCCGAGTCGATCGTCACGGGCCGCAGGGCGCCCGAGTTGACGGCGCTGCATCCACTGCGGTGACGGTCAGCCGAGCAGGACGCCCGTGTGGCGCTCCAGGGCTTGGATGAGGCGGGCCTGGAACTCCTCGTCCTGCGCGGCGGGGTGAGGTGTCTGCAGCTGCTGGTGGTACCAGTAGCCGCCGGTGCTCGGGGTCACGTCGGGGTGCGTGGCGAGCCGGACCTGGGTCTGGTGCCCGGCGGTCAGGTCGTCGGGGGCGCCGCGACCGCCCATGCGGGTGGGGACCCACCCGGGGTCGACCGCATGGCTGGACGTTCCTTCCCAGCGGGACGCGAAGGCGAGCGCGAGTGCGGTGACCCACAGCTTGGTGTCGTCGTAGGAAGCGGTGCCGGAGGTCAGCTGTCGCAGGTCGGTGGAGCCGGTCCGGTGCATGGAGCTGCTGAGGTGGACGAGCCTGGCCGGCTTCTCCATCAGCGCCGTCAGCAGGTAGGGCGCGACGGTGTTGACGGTGACGTCCTCCGGGCGGTTCATGACGCCGGCGTTGTGGATGACGGCGTCGAAACGGCCGAACCCGGAGGCCTGCCGGGCGACACCGCGGATCTCCTCCGGCTCGGCGAGGTCCCCGGTGACGACGCCCTTCCACCGGGCCGGGTCACCCACCTCGGTGAGACGGGCCGGGTTGCGGACGTGGATGACCACCTCGTGCCCGTCGTCGGCCAGCGCGTTCGCCGTGTCGCGCCCGAGTCCGGCAGCCGCGCCGGTCACCAGGACCAGTGCCATGTCGGTCAACTCCCTGGTGTCTGTGGGCCGGCGCGGAGCATGGCCTGGTAGAGGGCGTCGTGCTCGGGCGAGTCGGGCAGGGCGCCGCGGGCGGGGGCCTCCAGGGACTGGATCAGCAGGCCGACGACGCGGCGCCAGGCATCGGGGGCGGCCTCGCCGGTGGCGTTGACGACACCGGCGTTGGCCATGTGGATCAGCACCAGGTCCGAGGGGTCGAAGTCCTCGCGCAGCCGGCCGGTGGCCTTGGCACGGCCGATGAGCTCGACCATGGAGGCGTAGGCCTCGTCGCGGCGCCGCTCCAGCGCCTTGGCGGTGGGGAAGGTCATGGTCAGGACGTCGGCGAAGCCGTAGTCGGCGGCCTGCATCGCGCAGGCCTTCTCGATGTAGCCGACGAAACCGTTCCAGGGATCCGGGTCCTCCAGGGCGACCGCGACCGCGTCCGCGTAGGCGTCCATGCGATCGGCGAAGACGGCGGCGACCAGCTCCTCCTTCGTCGGGAAGCGCCGGAACATCGTGGCGATGCCCACCCCCGCCTCACGGGCCACGGAGGCCATGGAGGCGTTCAGGCCGTCCCGCGCGAACACCAGGCGCGCGGCGGCGATGATCCGCTCCCGGTTGCGCTCGGCGTCGCTGCGCAGCGGCTGTGCGGCGGGGCCTTCGGATTGCTGGGCGCGGCGGGTCATACCGGCCAGTCTAACTACCGGTATGACCTATCCATTTCTAGGCGGGCAGCACGGCCGGAGCGTCCGGCTCGGGCGCCTGCCCGGTGAGGTTCTCCGGGCGCAGGATCGTTTCCAGCTCCTCGGCGGTGAGCAGACCCTCTTCCGTGGCCAGTTCCTTGATGCCGCGGCCCGTGGCGAGGGCTCGGCGGGCCAGCGTGGTGGCGGCGGCGTAGCCGATGTGCGGGACGAGGGCGGTCACGAGACCGACGGAGCGGTGGACCGTGTCGCGGAGGTGTTCGCGGTTGGCGGTGATGCCGGGGACGCAGCGGACGGCGAGGGTGTCGCAGGCGGCGCGCAGCTGGTTCAGGGAGCGCAGCAGGCTGTAGGCGATGACGGGTTCGAACGCGTTGAGCTGGAGCTGTCCGGCTTCGGCGGCCATGGTGACGGTCAGGTCGTTGCCGATCACCTCGAAGGCGACCTGGTTGACGACCTCGGGGATCACCGGGTTGACCTTGCCGGGCATGATGGAGGAACCGGCCTGCACCGGCGGCAGGTTGATCTCGCCGAGCCCGGCGGTGGGGCCGGAGGACATCAGGCGCAGGTCGTTGCACGTCTTGGAGAGCTTCACCGCGACGCGCTTGAGGACACCGGAGAGCTGGACGAAGGCACCGCAGTCCTGGGTGGCTTCGATGAAGTCGCCCGCGGGCCGGACGGGTTCGCCGCTGATCTCCGCGAGGTACGCGCAGGCGAGTTCGGCGTACCGGGGGTGGCCGTTGATGCCGGTGCCGATCGCGGTGCCGCCGAGGTGGGACTCCAGCAGCAGGGCGGCGGCCTCGGTGAGCCGCCGGCGGTCCTCCTCGATCATGACGGCGTAGGTGGTGAACTCCTGACCCAGCGTCATGGGGACCGCGTCCTGGAGCTGGGTGCGGCCCATCTTCAGTACGTCGCCGAAGTCCGTCGCCTTGTCGGTGAAGGCCGTGGCCAGCGCCCCCAGGGAGTCGCCGAGCCGGCGCAGTGAGGCGACCAGGGCCAGACGTACGGCCGTGGGGTAGACGTCGTTGGTGCTCTGTCCGACGTTGACGTGGTCGAGCGGGTGGATCACGTCGTGGAAGCCGCGCGGGTGGCCGAGGATCTCCAGGGCCCGGTTGGCGATGACCTCGTTGGCGTTCATGTTCGTCGACGTGCCGGCCCCGCCCTGGACGGGGTCGACGACGAACTGCTCGTGCAGCCGTCCGGCGCGGATCTCCTCGCACGCGCCGATGATCGCTCCGGCGATGTCCGGTGGCAGCAGGCCGAGATCACGGTTGGCCTGTGCGGCGGCCTGTTTGACGGCGGCCAGCGCAACGATCAGGTCGGGGAAGCGGGCGATCGTCGAGCCGGTGATCGCGAAGTTCTCCACGGCCCGCACGGTGTGCACGCCGTAGTAGGCGTCGGCGGGGACCTCCTTGTCTCCCACCAGGTCGTGTTCGATGCGTGCGGTCCGCGCCATCTGATGCTCCTCGTCCGTGCGGGCCCCTTGACAGGCCCCCGCTTCCGGCCCCAGTGTTACCCGCCAACACGCAGAATGCAATATATTACATATGGCAGGAGGACTCATGGGTACCGATCACACCCGTCCCACCAGCACAGACACGCCACCGGCCCGGCGAGCAGGATTCTGGCGGCGCTGCCTGAAGATGCCGATCGGCGTCCAGTCGATCATCGCCGTCGGCCTCGGAGCCCTCATCGGATCTCTCGCCCCCTCGGCCGGCGAGCAGATGAAGATCCTCGGGGAGGTGTTCCTGAACCTGGTGCAGGTCGTGGTCCTGCCGCTGGTCTTCCCGCTCATCGTGCTGGGCATCGCCCGCATGGAGTCGGTCAAGAAGGTCGGCCGGATCGCCGGCAAGGCCATCCTCTACTTCGAGATCGTCACCACGGTCATCCTGCTGATCGCGGTGGGCCTGGCGAAGTTCACGGGCATCGGCAAGGGCGCCCCCGTCCAGGGGGCCGAGGCCGGGGACCTGGACGGCATGAGCCAGGGCATCGACTTCCACGAACTGGTCCTGCACGCCTTCCCGAAGAACATCTTCGCCGCGTTCGGCGAGGGCAATCTGCTCGGCGCGATCGTCTTCGCCCTGCTCGTGGGCGTCGCCATGGCCGCGATCGGGGAGAAGTCCGAACCCTTCGCCGCCGTCCTGGAGTCCGTCGCCTCGGTGATGTTCAAGGTCGTCGGCTACGTCATCCGCATCGCACCCCTGGGCGTCCTCGGCTTCATCTCCTACGACGTCGCCCACTACGGCTTCGGCAACCTGCGCAGCCTGCTGGGCTTCATCGCCGTGGTCTACGCGGGCCTGGCCATCGTCATCGGCGTGCTGTTCCCGCTCATCGCCGCGGTCTACCGCATCCGCTACGTCGAACTGATGAAGTCGATCGCCGGGCTGGCCGGGATCGCCTTCGTCACCCGCAGCTCCGAATCGGTGCTGGCCCCGCTGATGGGCAGGCTCGAGGCGTTCGGCCTCAGCCGGTCGACGACCTCGTTCGTCGTTCCGCTCGGCTACTCCTTCAACACCGACGGCTCGGTCCTCTACCAGGCCGCCGCCCTGGTCTTCCTCGCCAACGCCTACGGCGCCGACACCTCGCTGCCCGCCCTGCTCCTCATGGTCGGCGTGCTGGTGATCCTCTCCAAGGGCATGGCCGGTGTCGCCTCCGCCTCCATCGTCGTGCTCATCGCCGCCGGCAACTCCATCGGCCTGCCCGCCGAAGGCGTCGCCCTGCTTCTCGGCGTCGACTTCATCGTCGACATGGCCCGCACCGGCGTGAACGTCATCGGCAACTCACTCGCCGCCGCCGTGGTCGACAGCTCCGAGAAACGGCGCGAGGCCAAGCGCGGCGCCGACGACCTCCCCCGCACCCCGGCCGGGACCGGGGCCACGGCCCTCCAGAAGGAACCCGTCCAGTGACCGCCTCCCCCTCGGAGATCATCGGCATCCTCGGCGGCATGGGCCCGGCCGCCACCGCCGACTTCTACGCCAAGCTGGTGTCGATGACGCCGGGCAGCAGCGACCAGGACCATCTCAGGACGGTCATCTGGTCGGACCCCACCGTCCCCGACCGCACCGCGGCCCTGATCGGCGACGGCCCCGACCCGACTCCCTGGCTCCTCCACGGCGGGCGCGTCCTGCGCGAGGCGGGCGCCACCGTCATCGCCATCCCCTGCAACACCGCCCACGCGTTCGTCCCCCGTATCGCCGGCCATGTGGGCCTGCCCATCGTCCACATGATCGGCGAGGTCGCACGGCACCTGTCCGCCCTGCGGCCCCCTCTGCACACCGCCGGGCTGCTCGCCACGACCGGAACGGTCCGTGCGGGTCTCTATCAGGAGTGGCTGGACCGCTTCGGCATCGGCCTCGTGCTGCCCGGCCCCGACAGCCAGCGGGACGAGGTCATGGCCGCCATCCACGCGGTGAAGGCCGGCCGGCGGGACGCCACGGCCACCGAACCGCTGGCGCGTGCCGCGCGCGGACTCACGGACCGGGGAGCGCAAGTGATCATCGCGGGCTGCACGGAGATCCCTCTCGGGCTGTCCGCCGCAACGGTCGAGGTCCCTCTCATCGATCCGGCCGCCGTCCTGGCTCAGGCCCTGGTCCGCCGGATGCGCGCGGCATGAGGACGAAGGCGGGTGAGCGGGAATGCCGAGCGGCGACCGATGTACTGTACGCAATATGTCACTCGACAGCCCTGTCTCCCGCCGTCTCCTCAGCGACGAGGTCTTCCACCGTCTGCGCGACTCCATCGTGCGCGGAGAACTCGCTCCAGGGGAAAAGGTCAAGGACGGTGAACTCGCCGAGCGTCTCGGTCTCAGCCGCACCCCGGTGCGCGAGGCGCTCGCCCGGCTCGCCGACATCGGCCTGGTCGAGGCCAAGCCCGGCGTCTACACCCGGATCACCACCCTCAACCGCCGCGACGTCGAGAAGACCCTCGCCGTCCTGCGCTCCCTCGACCAGCTCGCCATCGAGACGGCCGTGCCGGTGATGACCGAGCAGGACCGGCAGGGCATGCGCCAGGCCAACCGGGACTTCGAACGGGCCGTCGCCGCCAACGACACCGACGCCGCCCTCGCCGCCGACGACCGCTTCCACGCCGTCCCCATCGCGGCGGCGGACAACCCCGTCCTCAGCCGGATCGTCGAGCAGCTCCATCCGCAGATCCACCGCATCCTCTACCGCAAGTTCTCCACGCTCCTCGGCGGCCGCAACACCATCGAGCACCACGACCAGCTCATCGACGTCTGCGCCGGCGGCGACGCCCGCGCCGCCGCCGAACTCTCCGGACAGCACTGGTCGGAGCTCGGCGGCCACATCAACCAGCTCTTCGAAACCAACCAGTTCACGGAAGCCGCGCCCGCCTGACAGGACGGCCGCCGCCCTCAGCTCCGGCCCCGCCAGGAGCAGGCCGCGGTTGCCCTCGCCTGCACGGGGACACTGAGCACCGCGCCGGAGGCCGGGGTCGGGCTCGCGACCCCGTACCGGGCCGTGGTGACGAAGAGGCGGGTGCCGCCGGGGTGCAGGCAGACCGAGGTGGGGTGCGGGGCGGGCACCGTCAGGGTCTGGAGCAGACGGCCGTCCGGGTGGTACCGGCGGACCGTGCCGGCGCCCCACATCGCGACCCACAGGCAGCCCTCGTCGTCGACGGTCATTCCGTCGGGGCCGCCCTCGGCCTCGCTCAGACGGGCAAAGGTCTCCGGGTCGCCCCCAAGGTCGCCCGAGACCAGGTCGATCCGGCAGCGGAGGATCGTCCCCGCGGCCGTGTCGGCGAGGTACAGGGTCGTGCCGTCGGCGGTGAAGGCCGGACCGTTGGCGATGGTCAGGCCGTCGAGGACGCGTACCACCGTGCCGTCGGGGTCCGTTCGGTAGAGCGAGCCCGCGCCATGGGTGCCGTCGTAGGCCATGCTGCCGGCCCAGAAGCGCCCGGCGGGGTCCGCGACGCCGTCGTTCATCCGGCTGGGGCGCGGAGTGCGGTCCTCGGGGCGGTCCAGCCATTCCAGCACGCCGTCGGGGGTGAGCAGCGCCATGCCGGTGCCCGCGGCGGCGATCCAGGTGCCCGGCCGGTCGGCCACGGGGGCGACGGCGCCCAACGGCACGTCGAGTCGGGCCAGTTGGCGTACGGTCGGCCCGTCGTCATCGCGCAACTCGAACAGCCGGCCGCTGAGGATGTCGACGTACACGTACCGGCCGTCGACCCAGCGGCCGCCCTCGGCGAGTTCGTATCCCCCGTCCACCAGAACCGCCGTGGGCGCTGCCGTGGATGTCATGTTCTGCCTCCTGGGTCAGCGGATGGTCGTGCCGTCGGGCTGGTCGAACAGGCCGAGTTCGTCCTGTGTCGGCAGGCCTTCCCAGTCGCCCCGGGTGGCGACGGCGAAGGCCGCGGTGGTGACGGCCCGGTGCAGACGGGCGGGCACGTCCGCGTCGTCGAGGAGTCCGGACAGGTATCCGGCCACGAAGGCGTCGCCCGCGCCGACCAGATCGACGGCGTCGACCCGGCGAGCGGCGCGGTCGGTCGCCCCCTCGGCGGTGAAGCCGGTCGCGCCGCGTGCGCCGCGTTTGACGACCACCTCGCCGACACCTGCGGACAGGAGACGGTGCACGGCCTCCGACTCGCCCGCGTCGGGCCGTTCCAGCACCAGCGGCAGCTCGTCCTCGGAGGCTATGAGCAGGTCGGTGTGGGTCAGCAGCGGCCTGAGGGCGGTGCGGGCCCGGTCGTGGGACCACAGCCGGGAGCGGTAGTTGACGTCGAGGCAGACGGTGATGCCGGCGTCGTGAGCGGCCGCGGCGGCGGCCTGGACCGCCTCGGCCGCCGACGGGCCGAGGGCCGGGGTGATGCCGGTCAGATGCAGGACGCGGGTTCCGGAGGCCAGTGCGGGCAGGACGTCGGCCGGTGAGACGGCCGAACCCGCCGAACCGGCGCGGTAGTAACTGACACGTGTGAGTGTGCCCAGGCGCGGTTCGGTCAGCAGCAGTCCTGTGGGCCGGCCGGTGTCGTCGACGGCCGCGTGCTCGGTGTCGATGCCCTCGGCGCGCAGCGTGCGCAGCACCAGTGCGCCGAGTTCGTCCGCACCGACCCGGCCGGCCCAGCGCACCCGGTGCCCGAGCCGGGCGAGGCCGATGGCGACGTTGGACTCGGCTCCCGCCACGGACAGTCCGAGACTGCCGCCCAGCCGCAGCGCGCCCTGGGCCCGGAGCGCCGCCATCGTCTCGCCGAAGGTCACCACTTCCGGTGCGGCCGACGCCGTCACGGCCCCTCCCCCGCTACCACCATGCGGAACTCGGCCGCGCGGGCGCGGAGTCGACCTACGTCACCGCCGTCGGCCGCGTCCCCGACGAGCGGTGAGCCGACGCCGACGGCGATGGCGCCCCGGTCCAGGTACGCGCGGGCGGCCGACGCGTCCACACCCCCGACAGGGACGAAGGGCACCTCGGGGAACGGGTCGCGCAGGGCCCGCAGATAGCCCGGTCCGCCGAGGGAGCCGGGGAAGAGTTTGATCGCGTCGGCTCCTCGCGCGAGGGCGACCTCGATCTCGCTCGGGGTCAGGGCGCCCATGAGTACGGGTACCCCGTACGGCTCCAGTCCGTCGACCAGCGCCGGGGTGACGAGGTAGGAGGCACCGGCGTCGACGGCGCGGGCGGCGTCCGCGGCCGAGCGCACGGTGCCGGCGCCGAGCAGGGCGTCGGGGCCCAGGTCGGTGCGCGCCTGCCTGATCACGGTCAGGGCGTCGGCGGTGGTCAGTGAGACCTCGATGGCGGCGACGCCTTCCTCGGTGAGGGTGCGTACGGTGCGCAGGGCCGCGGCGGGATCCTTGCCGCGGACGATCGCCAGCAGGCGGTGGGCTCGGAGCGATTCCACCAGGTTCATGGCAGCGGGCTCTCCTTGTGCGTGGGGTGCGGCAGATTCGACGGTGTCACCACTCGGTGAACGCCCCGTCGGCTCCCCGCCATACGGGGTTGCGCCAGCGGTGTCCGGTCTCGGCGGCGCGGCGTACGGCCTTCTCGTCGATCTCGACACCGAGACCCGGACGGGATCCGCGGACGGCGTAGCCGCTCTCGAAACGGAAGGGTTCGGGGTCCATCACGTACTCCAGCAGGTCGCACTGCTGGTTGTAGTGGATGCCCATGCTCTGTTCCTGGATGAGGAAGTTGGGCACGGAGAAGGCGATCTGCAGGCTGGCGGCGAGGGCGATCGGGCCGAGGGGGCAGTGGGGGGCCATGGCGACATCGTGTGTCTCGGCCATGGCCGCGATGCGGCGGACCTCGGAGATGCCGCCGGCGTGCGACAGGTCGGGCTGGGCGACGGCGATGCCGCTGGCCAGCACCTCGCGGAAGTCCCAGCGGGAGTACAGGCGTTCGCCGGTCGCGAGCGGGATGTTCGTGGACTCGACCAGGCTGCGCAGGTGGCCCGAGTGTTCCGGCAGGACGGGTTCCTCGACGAACAGCGGGTGCAGTGGTTCGAGGAGGGGCAGCAGGCGGCGTGACATGGCGGTGGAGACGCGGCCGTGGAAGTCGACGGCGATGTCCCGCTCGTCGCCGAGCACCTCGCGGACGGCCGCGACGCGTTCGACGACCTCGGCGGTGCGTGCCGGGGTGTCGATCGGGGCGAGTTCGGCCGAGGCGTTCATCTTCACGGCGGTGAAGCCGGCCTTCATCTGTTCCTCGGCGAGCTCCGCCACGTCGCTCGGCCGGTCGCCGCCGATCCAGGCGTACATCCGGACGCGGTCCCGTACCGGGCCGCCGAGGAGGCGGTGCACGGGGGCGCCGTAGGTCTTGCCGGCGATGTCCCACAGTGCCTGGTCGATTCCGGCGACGGCGCTGGAGAGGATGGGGCCGCCGCGGTAGAAGCCGCCCTTGGTGAGGACCTGCCAGTGGTCCTCGATGCGCAGCGGGTCGCGGCCGACGAGGTAGTCGGCCAGTTCGTGGACGGCGGCGCGCACGGTGTCGGCGCGGCCCTCGACCACGGGCTCGCCCCAGCCGGTGATGCCCTCGTCGGTGGCGATGCGCAGGAACAGCCAGCGCGGAGCCACCAGGAATGT
This sequence comes from Streptomyces purpurascens, assembly GCF_045040895.1. Lineage (NCBI taxonomy): Bacteria > Bacillati > Actinomycetota > Actinomycetes > Kitasatosporales > Streptomycetaceae > Streptomyces > Streptomyces purpurascens. Next base: position 757,439 of record NZ_CP108341.1, read on the forward strand.
CTCAAGTCCGGTTATCTTCAAGGAGTTTCCTTCGGCAGCGTGTCGGTCGCGGCGTCGTCGTGGTCTTCCCCTGCCCGTACGGCCGCCAGGTCGTCGGAGGCCTGGGCCAGGAGTGACGCGACGGCGGCCACGGCGGCGTCCGGGTCGCCCGCTTCGACCGCGTCCAGCAGTTCCCGGTGCACGGGTATGGAGTCGGAGAAGTGCCGGGCGCCGTGCACGATCCGGTCGCGGACCCGCAGCCCGGCCTCGATGACGACCTCCATGCGGCTCAGCAGTTCGTTGTGGGCGGCGTCCAGCAGGGCACGGTGGAAGGCCAGGTCCGCCTCGACCATGGCGTCCGCGTCCGTCCCCGCCGCCGCCATCGCCTCGAGCGCCTGCCGCATCGCGTCCAGGTCGGACGGCGTGCGGCGGGCCGCGGCGAGCCGGGCTCCGGCGGGCTCGACTATCGCGCGCACCTCGGCAAGGTCCTCCAGGAAGCCGTCGGTCGGAGCGCTGCTGCCCTGCCAGCGCAGCAGGTCGCTGTCGAGCAGGTTCCAGTCGGCCCGGGGCCGGATGGTCGTGCCGCGCTTCTGCTTCGACTCGAGCAGGCCCTTGGACGCCAGCACCCGCATCGCCTCGCGGACCACGGTCTTGCTGACCCCGAGTTCCGTCTCGAACTTGACCGGGTCCACCACGGAGCCCGGAGGGTAGTCGCCGCGGATGATGCGCCGGCCCAGCTCCTCCACGGCCTGGCCGTGCAGCCCTTTACCGGGATGGGTCACCACGTTCTCCGTTTCCGCTCCGGTCCTTGTCGCTGATACCGCGCACCGTACGCGCCGCTCACGAGGACTCCTTCATGACGCTCCATCCTCCATCGACCACCAGAGCGGCCCCGGTCACGAAGGAGGCGTCCGCCGACGCCAGGAAGGCGACCGCGGCGGCCACCTCCTCCGGCCGCCCGAACCGCTTGGCCGCCGTGGCTGCCACGCTGCGCGCCCGGTCGGGCTCCGGGATCCCCTCCCAGGCGGCGGTGAGGATGGGTCCGGGCAGCACGGTGTTGACCCGGATGTCCGGCCCGTACTCGACGGCCAGTTGACGGCCCAGCGCGCACAGGGCGCCCTTCGCGGCGGCGTAGGCGGCGTGGCCCGGCAGGCCGATGACCGCGTGCACCGAGGAGGTGAGGACGACCGACCCCGAGGACTGCCTCAGCAGGGCCGCGAAGGTCTTCATCGCCCGCCAGGCCGGTTTGAGCAGCACGGCCATCTGGCCGTCCCACTCGGTCTCGCTCAGTTCGTGGGCGGGCTTGTTCAGCTGGGCGAAGGCGTTGCTGTGCAGCACGTCCAGCCGTCCGTGGCACTCCTCGACATGGCGGCCCAGGTGCTCCCAGTCGGCCGCCGAGGTCACGTCACAGCGCAGGTACTCCGCGCGTCCCCCGCCGGCCTCGATGTCCGCGACGACCGTCTTGCCGGCGGTGTCGTCCACGTCCGTGACCACGACCGTCGCGCCCTCGGCCGCGAGTCTGCGCGCCGTGGCCGCGCCGATCCCGTGCGCCGCGCCGGTGATCACCGCCACGCGCCCCGCCATCCTGCGGCATTCCGCCATCGTGCGCCTCTCCCCTTGTACGCCTGCACCCGTCCACTGCCTGCACCTGTCCCGGTGCTCGCACCATCCTAGCTGTTTCAATTAATAATGGATATATCTTGACGGGGCGGCGATGACGCTCCAAGACTGACCGCCATGCGACAGACAGACTCAGTGCCGATCGACGCCCGGCGGCGCCTGCGCCCGGCCGGCATCGCCTGCGGCGGCGACTACAACCCCGAGCAGTGGCCCGAGGAGGTGTGGGCGGAGGACGTCGCGCTGATGAAGGAGGCGGGCGTCTCCCTGGTGACGGCCGGGATCTTCTCCTGGGCCAAGGTGGAGCCGAGGCCCGGTGCCTACGACTTCGACTGGTTCGACCGGGTGATGGACAACCTCGCCGGCGCGGGCGTGGCCGTGTGCCTGGCCACGATGACGGCGTCCCCGCCGCCCTGGCTGTCCCGGCTGCACCCCGAGATCCTCCCCGAGACCGCCGACGGCCGCCGGATGTGGCCCGGCGGACGCCAGCACTACTGCCCTTCCAGCCGCGTCTACCGCGAGCACGCCGTGCGCCTGGTCGAGCGACTGGCCGCCCGGTACGCCGACCACCCCGCGCTGGAGATGTGGCACATCGGCAACGAGTACGGCTGCCACACCCCGATGTGCTGGTGCGACGAGTCGGCGGCCGACTTCCGGCGCTGGCTGTCCGAGCGGTACGGCGACGTCGACGCCCTCAACGACGCCTGGTCCACGGCCTTCTGGGCACAGCGCTACGAGAGCTTCGACGAGGTGCTGCCGCCCCGGCTCGCGCCGACCTTCCCCAACCCCGCCCAGCAGCTGGACTTCGCCCGGTTCTCCGACGACGCGCTGCTGCAGTGCTACCTGGCGGAGAAGGAGGTCCTGCGGCGGATCACCCCGGACGTGCCGGTCACGACGAACTTCATCGGTGTGCACAAGCCCGTCGACGCCTTCCGATGGGCCGCCGAGGAGGACGCCGTCTCGGTCGACGTCTACCAGGACCCGCACGACGAGAACACGCAGGTCTCGGCGGGTTTCATCTTCGACGTCACGCGGTCCGCCCGGGCCGGTCAGCCGTGGATGCTGCTGGAACAGGCCCCCAGCGCGGTCAACTGGCGCGACCGCAACGGGCCCAAGCCGCCGGGGCGGATGCGGCTGTGGAGCTGGCAGGCGGTCGCCCAGGGCGCCGACGCGGTGCTGTACTTCCAGTGGCGCCAGTCCCGGGGCGGCGCCGAGAAGTACCACTCGGCGATGGTCCCGCACGGCGGCACCGGCACCCGCGTCTTCCGTGAAGTGAGCGAGCTGGGCCACGAGTTGGCATCCGTGCCGCGGATCGCCGGCACCCGGTCCACCGCGGACGTCGCCCTGGTGCTGGACTGGAACAGCTGGTGGGCGCTGGAACTGGACTCGCACCCGTCCACCGCACTGAACCAGATGGAGATCGCGCTCGCCCATTACCGGCCGCTGTTCGAAGCCGGCGTCAACTGCGACGTCGTACCACCCGACCGCGACCTGTCCGGCTATCGCCTGGTCATCGCACCCAACCTGTACCTGCTCAAGGAGCGGGACGCCGAACGCCTCACCGATTTCGTACGCGGCGGCGGCCATCTGCTGGTGTCGTTCTTCTCCGGCATCGTCGACGACTGCGACCGGGTGCACTCGGGGGGATACCCCGCGCCCCTGCGCGAGGTGCTGGGCCTGCGCGTCGAGGAGTTCTGGCCGCTGGCGGAGCAGGACACCGTCGACGTCCGGCACCCGGACGGCACGGTCAGCCGCGCCGACCTGTGGACGGAGGCCGTCGTGCCCGAAGGGGCGCGGGCGGTGGCCGAGTTCGGCTCCGGCCCGCTGGCGGGGCAGCCGGCCGTCACGCGCCACTCCTTCGGCGAGGGACAGGCGTGGTACGTCGCGACGCGCCTCGCACCGGAGGCCATGCGCGCCCTGACCGACGACGTGTGCCGTGCGGCGTCCGTAAGCCCCGTGCTCCCCGGACTTCCCGAGCACGTCCAGGCGACCGCGCGCGAGGGCGACGGCGGACGATTCGTCTTCCTGCTCAACCACGGTCGGGAAGAAGCCGAGATCCAGCTGCCCGAGCCGATGACCGACGCCCTGGCCCCGGGGGCGATCCCCGCCGACCGCCTCACGCTGCCGGCAGCCGGAGTAGCCGTACTGAGCAAGCCATGAACACCTGCCGAGCCGCACTGGGCACACCGTAGAGCCAAAGGGACACACATGGACACCTCAACACCATCAAGGAGAGCCGTTCTCCGGTGGGGCGCCGGGACGGCCGCGGCGCTCACCGCCGCCCCCGCGCTGACCGCCTGCGGCCAGACCCTGGGAGCCGCCCGCACCACCGCACAGGCACCCACGCGCCGCGGCCAGAAGGTCAGGCTCGTCTTCTGGACCTGGGTGCCGATGCAGAAGACCGTCGACCTGTGGAACCGCACGCACCCCGACATCCAGGTCGAGATGCAGACCATCCCCCAGAACGTGACGGGCGGCTACCAGAAGATGCACGCCTCGCTGACGGCCGGGAACCCTCCCGACCTGGCGCAGGTCGAGTACCACGAGCTTCCCAGCTTCATGCTGGTCAACGGCCTGACGAACCTGAGCGAGTACGGTGCCGACGAACTGCGCGACAGCTATGTGCCGTGGCAGTGGCAGCAGGGCGTCTTCGACGGCAAGGTGTACACCGTTCCTCAGGCGTCCGGCCCGATGGGACTCTTCTACCGCCGGGACCTCTTCGCGAAGTGGGGCATCGAAACGCCCGCCACCTGGGCCGGGTTCGAACAGGCCGCCCGCGTGGTCAAGGCCCGCGGCAACGGGGCCAGGCTGTGCGCGTTCGCGCCCAACCAGCCCACCTGGTTCGCCGCGATGTGCTGGCAGCGTGGCGCCCGGTGGGTGCGTACCGAGGGCGACACCTGGGTCGTCGACATGGACGACGCGCACTCCCACGAGGTCGCGGAGTACTGGGAGAGGATGGTCCGCGACGACCTCGTCTTCGTCGAACCCGACATGTCCAACGCCTGGTACAAGCACGTCCAGACCGGACAGATCTCCGCCTGGATCGGTCCGCAGTGGGGCGACGCTCTGCTGCGCGGCAACGCACCGGGCACCGCCGGAAAGTGGCGGGTCGCCCTGCTGCCCCAGTGGAAAGCGGGACAGAACGCCTCCGCCAACTGGGGCGGATCGTCCACCGCGATCCTCCAGGGCACCCGGCACCCGCGCGAGGCGCTGGAGTTCGCGCACTGGATCAACACCGACCGCCGGGCCGTCGACCTGAACATCTCCGTCGGCTACGGCTGGCCCGCGGCAGCCGGCGTCTTCCGCGGATCGGCGCTCGACAAGCCCGACCCGTTCTTCGGCGGGCAGCGGTACAACGACGTGTTCACGGTGTCCGACCGGGCGATCGACACCTCCTGGAAGTGGTCCCCCACCACGGATGCCGACTTCGCCCAGCTCCAGGACGCCTTCGGCGCCGCCATCGACGGAGAGGGCAGCCTCACCGGTGCTCTGGCCGACGCCCGGAAAAGCACCGTGGACAACCTGCGGGCGAAGGGCCTGAAGGCAAGGAGCGCGCGATGAGCACCACGATCAACCGCACGAGGAAGTCCGTACCGGGCAGCCGGCGCTCCGCTCGCCCCGACCGGGCGGCATGGGGGTTCCTGCTTCCCTTCGTCGCCCTCTTCCTGTTCACCTTCGTCCTTCCCCTCGGCTACGCGGTCTACCAGAGTCTGCTCACACCGGTCCGCTCCGGCCCGCTGGGCCTCGGCCCGGCCACCCTCGGCTTCGCCGGACCGGACAACTACGCCCTCGCCCTTCAGCAGTCGGCCTTCCTGGAGAGCTTCGCGCGGGTGCTGCTCTTCGGCGTGGTGCAGATCCCCGTGATGCTGCTGCTGTCCACCGCGCTGGCACTGGCACTCGACACCCTCTCCCACCGCTGGGCGGGCATCCTGCGTGCCGCCTACTTCCTGCCGTACGGCGTCCCCGGCGTCATCGCCTCGATCCTGTGGGGCTTCCTGTACGTGCCCGGCGTGAGCCCGATCACCGACCTGCTCGGCAGGGTCGGGCTCACGCCCGACTTCCTCGGCTACGACACCGCGCTGTGGTCCATCGCCAACATCGTGATCTGGGAGTTCGCCGGCTACAACATGCTGGTGATCGTCGCCCAGCTCAAGGCGATCCCTCAGGAGCTCTACGAGGCCGCCCGCATCGACGGGGCCGGTGCGTGGCAGACGGCGATGCGGATCAAGTTGCCGCTCGCCCGGCCGGCCCTGGTGCTCACCGGCGTGTTCTCCATCATCGGAACGCTCCAGCTGTTCGCCGAACCGCTGGTCATCAAACCGCTGACCCCGGCAGTCACCACCTCGTACACACCGAACCTGAGCGCGTACAACGAGGCGTTCGCCAACAACAACATCTACCTCGCCGCTGCCGAGTCGGTGATCCTCGCACTGGTGGCGAGCGTGCTGTCCTTCGGCTTCCTCAGCCTGGTGAACCGCAGGGAAGGAAGGGATGCACGGTGAGCGTGTCCACACCCCGTACCGAGGAGCCGACAGCCGCCTCCGCCCACGTTCCACAGCCCGCCGGTCGAGGCCGTGACAACGGTCCGCGCCCTGGCCCGAAGCCCTCGCGGATCCTGCTGGTCGCCCTGCTGACCGCCGCGGCGCTCTACTTCCTGCTGCCCGTCTACTGGCTGGTGGTGGCCTCCACCAAGAGCAGCGCCGGCCTCTTCGGCACCTTCGGACTGTGGTTCTCCGACCCGCGGTGGCTGGACAACCTGTCGAAGGTCTTCTCCTACGGCGACGGCATCTTCTGGAGCTGGACCTGGAACAGCGTCCTGTACGCGGGGGTGGGCGGTGCGCTGGCCACCCTGCTCGCGGGCGCCGCCGGCTACGCCCTTGCCGTGTACCGGTTCCGAGGCCGGGAGGCGGTCTTCAAGGTCGTACTCGCCGGTGTGCTGCTCCCCAGTACCGCGCTCGCGCTGCCGCTGTACCTGCTGTTCAGCAAGGTGGGCCTGGCCAACACCTACTGGGCGGTGCTGATTCCCAGCATCGTCAGCCCGTTCGGGGTGTATCTGTGCCGGATCTACGCGGAGGCCGCGGTGCCGGCCGAGATGCTGGAGGCGGCCCGCGTCGACGGCGCCGGCGAGTGGCGGATCTTCGGCACCCTCGTGCTGCGCACCATGACACCCGCGCTCGTGACCGTCTTCCTCTTCCAGTTCGTCGGCATCTGGAACAACTACTTCCTGCCGCTGGTCATGCTCTCGGACGACCGCAAGTACCCGATCACCCTGGGCCTGACGACCTGGCAGGCGGCGGCCAACCGCATTCCCGAGCTCAACCAGCTCACGGTGGGCGGAGCGTTCCTCTCGATCCTTCCGCTGGCCGCGGCGATGCTCGTCCTGCAGCGTTACTGGCGGTCGGGCCTGACCCAGGGCAGCGTCAAGGGCTGACACACACCGTGGCCCGTGTCCGGCGGGGGACGCCGGACACGGGCCACGGTGTGTGTCAGGCGCCTACGACCTGGGATTGACCGCCTTGCGGAACGCGTCGTGGACGAGCTTGGGCCGCTCCTCGGCGAAGGTGAGCAGGCCCATGACGGAGATTCCGTTGTAGGACTGGTTGTACCCGGCCCGCTGCTTGTAGTCCTTGAGGACCCAGTAGGTGAAACCCGCGACGAACTCGCTGCGCTCGGCCACCTGGGTCCAGTGAGCGGTGAAGCGGGCCGCCTGCCACTCCTCCGTGCCCTCGGTGGTGTCGGGGCCGTGGGTGCCGGCCACGGCCCAGGTGCCGTTCTCGGTGATCAGGATCGGCTTGCCGGGGTACTTCGCGTGCACCGCGTCCAGCGTCGGGCCCAGGTCGGCGTCCTCGCCGTAGAAGTAGCCGAAGTACTCGTTGAACCCGATCACGTCGGCGAGGTCGAAGGCGGGGTCGTTGCTCGTGTTGGAGGCCCAGGTCACGGGGCGGGCGGTGAGGTCGACCGCCTTCACCGCCGCCTTCATGTCGGCGAGCCAGGCGCGGTAGACCGGCGCGCCGTCGGGGTCGATCTCCGACTCGTTCTGCAGGCACCAGAGGATCACCGACGGGTGGTTGTGCTGGTTCCACGCCATGGTCAGGGCCAGGGCACGGGCGAGGCCGTAGCGCTCGGTCTGCAGCTTCTCCTGGGCGGTGTTGAGCCACATGGTGTCGATGTCGTCCATCACCAGCACACCGTGCTCGTCCGCCCAGTCGTAGACGTACGGGTGACGGTTGTAGACGCAGTTGCGGATGAAGTTGGCGCCCACTGCCGTGATGTGGCCCAGTTCCCGGTCGTACTCGGCGGGCGTCATCGCCCTGCCGTGCGCGGCCGTCTCCTCGTGCCAGTTGAGGCCCTTGAGGAAGAGGGGCTTGTCGTTCAGCCGCAACCGCGCGTCGTCGATGGTCAGTTCGCGTATGCCGTAGCGGGTGGAGAGCGTGTCCACCCGGGGGCCCGAGGGCCTCCCGGCGGTCAGAGTGGCGCGGGCGGTGAGGGTGTGCGGCGAGGCCGGGCTCCATCGCGGGGCGCGGGGCACGCTGACCGAGACGCGTACGACGCCGGCGGAGCGGGCCGCGATCCGGGCCGCGACCACGGCCAGCCGGGCACCGCTCCCCCGGCCGGGATCCAGGGTGAGCCATCCGTCGAAGTCGGAGTCACCGTGGTTCTCGACGACCGCGCGGGCCTCGACGCGCCCGTTCGCTCCGGCCACGAGCAGCTTGGCGACGCTGACCCGCGGAACCGCCTCGATCCAGGCCGAGCGGGTCAGGCCCGCGTAGGGCCAGTAGTCGACGGGCTTGTACGGGATCTCGCGGTCGTCGGTGACCGGCTGGGGAGTCGTCGCCGTGTAGTCGGTGTAGCTCGCCCGGCGGAAGACCCGCACCGCGAGCGTCTGGCGCGTGCCGGGCCGGAGCGCCCCGCCCACCGGAAGGGCGAAGGGCGAGTTGGCGCCCTCGTGCTTGCCGAGGTGTACGCCGTCGAGCCAGACCTCGGCGCTGTAGCCGGCGGCCAGGAAGGCGATGCGCACGTGCCGGGCACGCCAGGACGCGGGAACGTCGACGACGGTGCGGTACAAGGCATGGCCGTCGGCGAACGCCGTGCCCTTGCCGAACGGGGCGGTCTGGGAGCCGAATCCGGGCGTGTCCAGCAGGTCCCAGGCCGACGGCACGTCGACGAGACCCCACGTCCGGTCGTCGAAGTCCGGGGACTGCCAGCTCTCGCCGAGCCCCTGGTCGCGGGGGGCGAAGCGGAAGCGCCATCGCCGGTCCAGGGACAGGTACTCCCGGGTCGGCTCATGGGTGCGCCAGCCGTCGAACGCGGGGAGCACGACGCCGTACTGGAAGACGACGTTGGTACCGCCGACATCGCGCACGTGGGTACCGGAGGGCTCGGTGGCGGGGTGGGTGTCGAGGACCGGGCCGCCGGCGGCGTGCGCCTTGCTCGGCCAGGCCGGCAGGGCGACGAAGCCTGCCGCGCCGAGTGCGGTGACGACGGTTCGCCGGGACGGGTGGGTGGGTGGGGTCATGGCGGGGCTCCTCGGGGCGCGCGGGCGTTCGTTCGCCCATGAGCCTGGACAGCCCCTCCACCCCTGTCAAGGATTATTCATAATTAATGAATTGTGGGTTAGCGTGGCTCCCATGACCTCACACCGACAGGCCCCCACGGACCGACTCGCCATCACCCTGTGGGACTTCAGCTGGTACACGCAGGCGGGCCCCGGCGAACCCTTCGCCGACCTCGACCGCGCCTTCACCGAGGCCGTGGAGCGGGGCTTCAACACCGTGCGCGTCTGCGCCATGCCCTTCCTGCTGTTCTCCGGACGCGTCGACACCCCGGAGTCGCTGCGGGTCCGAGGCCTGGGCGAGCGGTTCGGACAGCGCACCCGCTGGTACAACGTGCGCGGCGGCTACCCGCTGGACGGCCGGCGGCGGCTCGTCGAGCTGTTCGAGGCGGCCGCCCGGCACGACTGCAAGGTGATCGTGTCGTCGTGGGAGTACCAGCAGTCCCCCAGCTTCGCCGACACCGACGTCTGGCACCGCGCCCTGGCGGAGGTCCCAGGACCGGACCGGGCCGAGGCGGTGGCCGAAGCGCTCGCCGGGCTCCTGGACTTCCTCACCGAGCGCGGTCTCGCCGACCGTGTCGCCTACGTCGAGGTGCACAATGAGGTCGACAACTGCTCCCTGGTACCGAGCGACGGCGGCTCCACCCACTACGCCCGGCTGCGCGGCCCCCTCGAACGCGCCGTGAAGCTGCTGCGGGCACGCCACCCCGGTATCCCCGTCACCTACTCGCTCGGCGAGCCCTGGCCGGACGAACTCGACGACCTGCCGGAGCAGGCGCAGATCGCGCACTTCCATTTCTACGCCTACGGCGTGCTCGGCGCGCTGTACCAGGCGGTGGGGCTCGGCCACGGCACCGAACCGGCACCGCGGACGGCCTCATGGCCCACTCCCGCACTGGCCGCCATGCTGCGGCCCGACGCCCCCGCCTTCGCCGACCACCAGCCGGACGAACCCTGGCGACTGGCGGCGACCGGCATCCCGCGCGAACTCTTCTACGCGCACGACTGGGTGGACCCCGACCGCTGGGACCTGTGGCTCTACGAGAACTATTCGGCCCACCGGGACGCCATGCGCGAGACGCTGGCCCAGTGGGTCGACTCCGTCGCCGGCTTCGCCCGTCACCGCGACATCCCCGCCGTCCTCGGCGAAGGCGTGGTGGGGTACACCCCGCTGCTGACACGCTTCGAGGAGGATGCCGTCGGCAAGGACATCGCGGAGTTCGTCGTGGATCGCTGCCTCGCGGCGGGCTTCCGAGGCGTCGTCCTGACATCCAACGCGGCCCCTCACCACCCCATGTGGCAGACCGACCAGGAGTGGATGCGCCGGGTGAACGGCCGTATCACCGCGAGCTGAACGCGAGCACCTTTCACCCCTTTTGCGCATGTATCTCACGTCTGAAAGCATCGGTATCAGTAAGGCTTGCCGAGAAGCAGCGCGTCTCGGATACCACCGCCCCGATCAAGACAGGCCAGGAGGCGGATCATGGCCACGGCCGAACTCGCTTCGGAACGAGAATCGGACTATCTGTCGCAGCTGACGATGGCCGCAGCACGCTACGCGAACCGCACCGAGCAGCGTGAAAGAAACCAGTCCGTCCTCGAGACGCGTGGCGTGCTGTACGCGGACACCCCCGAGCGGGTCGAGAAGCGGCTGGCACGTCTCGGCGCCGACTGGGCCATGGCGCGGGCGATCGAGCGGACACCGACCGAACCCGCCAGCGGCGCGGGAAGCACCCTGGGCCTGCCCCCGGAGGGCTTCACCAGTGAGGCGCTGGGGCTGGAGCGCCTCATCGGGCGCAACAACCTCACCCCGGTCGCGTTCCTGGAGGAGGGCGTCCAGGTCTCGCGCTCGGTCGGCCGGATCACCATCAGCGGACCGGGGGGCGGGCACGGCACGGGCTTCATGGTCTCCCCCTCCCTGCTGCTCACCAACAACCATGTCCTGGGCGACGCGCAGGAGGCCGGCCGCAGCAAGGTCGCCTTCGCCTTCCAGGACGGCGCCGACGGCAACCCGCTCGTACCGGCGGTCTTCCAGCTGGAGCCGCTCCGGTGCTTCGTCACCGACCGGGCACTGGACTACACCCTCGTCGCGGTGGCCCCACGCGGTGTGCAGGGCGAGGCGTTGTCCTCGTTCGGCCGGCTGATCCTCAGTGAGGCGCAAGGCAAGGCCGTCATAGGGGAGTTCGTCAACATCATCCAGCACCCGAGAGGCGAGCCCAAGCAGATCGCGCTGCGTGAGAACCAGATCGTCGACGTGCTGGAGCGGTTCCTGCACTACGAGTCCGACACCCGTGAGGGGTCCTCGGGTTCTCCGGTCTTCAACGACCAGTGGGAAGTCGTCGCACTGCATCACTCGGCCGTTCCGAAGACCGATGCCGAGGGCCGGCCGCTGAGCGTCGACGGCACGGTGTGGCGGCCGGACATGGGCGAGCAGCAACTGGCCTGGCGGGCCAACGAGGGGGTGCGGATCAGCCGCGTGCTGCGGTCCCTGCACGAGGCACCGCTGACCGGCGAGGCGGCACAGCTGAGGGACGAGGTGTTCACCACGGAACTCGACCCGTCTCCCGAGAAGAACACGCCGACGATGCCGTCCTTCACCGGCAGGCCCACCCTGGCGGGTGCCAACGGTTCACCGGCCGGGGCTCAGTTTCACGCGGCCGACGGTTCCGCTGAGCTCGTCCTCCCGCTGCGGATCACCCTCGAACTCGACACCTCCTCACTGCCTTCGGCCACCCTCGCGGCTCCCCTGCCCGCACTCGCGCCGACACCGCGGGCCGCGCCGCAGCCGCCTCCGGCCGGGCGACCGGACGTCGTCTCAGCGGTCGGGAAGGACGTCGACGCGGCCCTGGTCAACCACCGGTTCGCCCGGGAACGTCCCTACTACGACCGGACCGCGGACGCCGCCGCACGCGCCGCGTACTACGCGAACGTCCGCACCGACGACGGCGACGCGCTGCGCCGCGCGCTGACGGCGCTGCTGGCCGAGACCCATGCACCCAGGCCCAGGTACAAGCCGATGCGGCTGGTCTACCCGTGGGTCGACCTGCACAAGGACGGGCGGCTGCGCAGCATCTACTCCGGCCAGCCCTTCTCCGCCGAGGAGCTCATCCGGGCCGACGCGGCCGTGGAGGAGGCCCGGCTGGCCCGCGAGCAGGAACTGCTGTTGCGCGAGCGGACGGCGGGACCGGCGGAATTCGAGGCCGAGTTCCGCGCGCTGGAGGCGTCCCTGCCGTTCAACTGCGAGCACGTGGTGCCGCAGTCGTGGTTCCACGAGAAGGAGCCCATGCGGGGCGACCTGCATCATCTGTTCACGTGCGAGGCCGGCTGCAACAGCTACCGCAACAACTTCCCGTACTTCGACTTCCCCGACTACGAGGAGACCGTCCGGGACGCGTGCGGGAAGCGCGAGAGCGTGGGATTCGAGCCGGAGAAGTGCAGGGGCGTGGTCGCCCGTGCCACCCTGTACTTCCTGTTGCGCTACCCGGGCCAGATCGGCGACGTCGCGCAGGAGTTCCCCGAAGACCGGCTGCCCGTCCTGCTGCGGTGGCACGAGAGCGAGGCAGTCACCGAGTACGAACTGCACCGCAACGCGGCCATCGCGGAGATACAGGGCAACCGGAATCCGCTGATAGACCATCCCGAGTGGGCCCACGCGATCGACTTCTCCGGAGTCTGGCCCTGAGCCCCGCGTCAAGTCACGCCGAACGGCGCTCTACTCGGCGTCGTCCTGGTGGTCGGCCCAGACATAGCTTTCGGGGAGCAGGTCGGTGATACGGACGGTTCGGACGCGGTCGCCCTCGCCGACGATGACCTTGACGGCGGGAAAGTAGTCGAGAAGGACCTGACGGCACCGGCCGCACGGAGGGACGACCCCTCGGTCGCGGTCTCCCACGGCGACGATCGTGTCCAAGTCGTAGACCCCCTGGGCGGCTGCCGCCCCGATGAGGGCCAGCTCGGCGCAGGGGCCTCCCGTGAAGTGGTAGACGTTCACCGCCGTGACGATCCGCCCGTCCTGAGCGCGGGCCGCGGCCGCCATGGTGTGGTTGTCGCCACGGCAACGGGTGCGGGCGATGTCAGCTGCGGCCTTGATGAGTTCGTGGTCGACGTGGTGCATCTGAGTGGTCATGGTCTCTGCCTTCGTCAGGAAAGGATCCTCACGAGTGTCGGTGATAGGCCTTGTTGGCGATGCGCCAGCCGTGGTCGGCACGGACCAACAGGAAGATGTCGGTGAACAGGTCAACGCCGTGCCGCAGCGTCATGGTGGCCGTCGCGACCGTGCCGTGGACGTCGACGGCGTCGACACGACGGGAGCGGGCCGGTTCGTCCGGGGCCGGCCGGCCCGGGAAGAGAGCGCAGTACTCGTCCAGGCGCCACGAGACGAACACCCCGTCCCGGATTCCCTCGATGTGCGCGGTGGGCAGGAACGCCTGGCGAAAGTGGGAGGGGTCGCCGGTGGCGTGCCCGCGCATGTAGGCGCGCAGCGGTTCGAGCACGGCGTCCGCCACGGCGGGGGCCGTGGCGGCAACGGTGATGTCGGCCTCGGGGTCGGCGGGAGTGCCGGCCAGGCCGGCCGCGCTGCGCAGCGGGGTGTTCGACGCGGCGGCCAGCAGAGCCATGTCCTTGGCCAGCGCACCGATCGTGAATTCGGCCGTGACAGCGGCCGATTCGCCGGTGAGGAAGGGCCTCTTGGCGGTCACGAGTCCGCCGAGCCGGCCGAGTTCGAGGACGTCCAGCACCTGGCCGCGGGGCAGGCCGAGGGCGTCGGCCTGCCGCAGTGAGTCGCGCAGCGCGAGGACGGCACCGGCGAGACTGTGGTTGGCGATCAGCTTGAGCGCGGCGGCGGTGGGGGCGTCGTCGACGCGCCGCACGGTGCCCAGCGTTGCCAGAACCGGCCGGACGCGGTCGACCGCGTCGTGGTCACCAGCGGCGAGGATCCGCAGCGCGCCCGCGGCGGCAGCCGGCACGGATCCGAGCACGGGCGCGTGGACGTAGGAGGGGCCGAGTCGCCCGGCCAGCTTCGACGCTTCGGCGGGGGCGACGGTGCTGGTGTTCAGCACGATCGTGTCCGTGCGCAGCACGTCACGGACCTCGTCGAGGACCTGCCGGCAGGCCGGGCCGTCGAACAACGAAAGAAGCACGAGGTCGGCCTTCGCCACGGCCTCGTTCGGATCGGCGGTCGTCTCGACGGCGCCTGCCGTGCGCCCTGAGCGGGTCCAGCCGACGACGTTCCAGCCCTGGGCCGTCAGGCGGGTCGCCATCGCGTCGCCCATGCGCCCCAGGCCGAGGACGGCGATCGTGTGTGGTGTGGTCATGCGCGCCAGAATTGTGCACCGCGTCGGCTGCGACAAGCGCATACTTCGCAGCCCTGCCCTGCGGAACTCGCATATCCGCCGGGCATACTGGCGCCATGGAGTTGACGGTGTGGCGAACCTTCGTGACCGTGTGCCGACTGGGGTCGCTGTCGGCGGCGGCCGCCGAGCTCCATCACACGCAGTCGGCCGTCTCCCGGCAGATCGCCGGACTGGAGCGGCAGCTCGGCGTGCCCCTGATGGAACGCCATGCGCGCGGCGTCCGTCCGACGCCCGCCGGTGAGGTGTTCCGGCGCCACGCCCTGACCACGCTCAACGAGGCCGACCGTGCCGTTCGCGCCGCGCGAGACGCCCATGACGGGGCGTTCAAGCGGCCGCTGGCCGTAGGTGCGACACCTTCTCTGGCCACGGGGATCGTGCCCGAGGCCATCCGGGCGTTGTTGCGGGAGACCGGATCCGTCCGGTGGAGTCTGCTCCCCGCCCTGAGCCCGGATCTGCACCACCGCGTGGTCGACGGCGATCTCGACATCGCCGTCGTCACCGACGCACCGCCGGGGCTGCCCCAGGACCCGCGGGTCGAACGGCGGTTCCTCGGGCTGGACGACATGGTCGTGGCACTGCCCGTCGACCATCCGCGGGCCGGGCGCGGCCCGGTGCACATCCACGCCCTGGCCGACGAGACGTGGGCCGAGGACAACGACGGCTCGGCGGCGCTCCTGCGCCAGCACGCCGCCCGCGCCGGGGTCAGCGCCCGCATCGACCTCGTCGCGGCCGATCTGCCCGGCAAGCTGGCCCTGGTCGCGACCGGTCACGCCATCGCGCTCATACCCGGCGTGCTGACGCGCGCCCTGCGGACCGACGTCACCACGGTCGACCTCGTCGACCCCCCGGCCCGCGGCCTCTACACGATCACACCACGCCGCGACCCGCACCCCTGCGCGGCGTCCCTGCTCGACCACCTCGCCACGGCGTTCACCTCGATCCGTGGGGCGGCGGCCCGAGCCGCGCCGCTCAGCGGTCCACTGCGGGCAGGCGGTCCAGACCGGTCTCGAGCATGATGCGATCGACGGTCTCGTGCAGGGCGCTGCCGGCGCCGATGACGCTCTCGGTCCCGCCCGGCAGCAGATCGAGCGGCCGGTGCCAGTCGCGCAGCTGTGCCTCGCTGACCTCGTCGGCGATCGGTTTGGTGGCGTGCCGGGCGAGGGTTTCGGCGAACGGTACGTCCAGGTAGTAGCCGTGGGTCGGGCCGCGGTGGTCGGCGCTCAGCCGGGCGAGCATGTCGCCGTAGCGGTCGGCGTAGAGGATGCCTTCGACCACGACGTGGAATCCGGCGTCCAGCGCGTAGCGGGCCGTCAGGTCGATCAGGCCGATGTTCGCGGCGCCGGGCCGGTCGCGCTCGCGCAGGACGATGCGGCGGAGGTTGTCCTGGCCGACCAGGGCCAGGCCGCGGCCGAACCTCTCGCGGAGTGCGGCCGCGACGGACGACTTGCCCGAGGCGCTGTTGCCGCGCAGGACGACCAGCCGGGTTTCTTCGGTGCCCACCATCACGGCGGTCACGTTACCGACGGCGCCCCTTCGGGTTTCGGTGCCGGCACACGCGATGTGGCGCCGTACCGACCAGCACAAGGGCAGGACCCCGGGCGTCACATCGGCGGACCCGCCACCGGATACGGCACGAACGTGCTGCTGTTCTGGTCGATCCGCAGGGCGCGGCCCAGGGGCGGCACCGCGCGTTGGGGGCATTCGAGGCGTTCGCAGACGCGGCAGCCCATGCCGATGGGAGTGGCGGCCGAGGCGTTGGCGAGGTCGAGGCCGTCGGAGTAGACGACCCGCTGGGCGTGGCGGATCTCGCAGCCGAGGCCGATGGCGAAGGTCTTGCCGGGTTCGCCCCAGCCGCCGCGGTGCCGGGTGACCGCCCGGGCCGTCCACAAGTACCGCTGTCCGTCGGGCATTTCGGCGATCTGGACGTGGATGCGGCCGGGGGCGGCGAACGCCTCGTAGACGTTCCACAGCGGGCAGGTGCCCCCGGCCCTGGAGAAGTGGAACCCCGTGGCCGACTGCCGCTTGGACATGTTCCCGGCCCGGTCCACGCGGACGAACGAGAAGGGCACCCCGCGCAGCCGGGGCCGTTGCAGGGTGCTCAGCCGGTGGCAGACCGTCTCGTAGCCGAGGCCGTAGCGGTCGGTGAGGCGTTCGATGTCGTAGCGGAACTCCTCGGCCGCCGTGTGGAAGGCGGTGTAGGGGAGGATCAGGGCGGCGGCGAAGTAGTTGGCGATGCCGATCCGGGCCAGGGCGTGGGTGGGGGAACCGGCCGGGAAGTCCTCGGCGGCATGGCGGTCGAGTTCGTCGCCGTAGGCGAGCAGGGCGAGCTGGATGGCCATCCGGAACGCCCGCTGTCCCGGGCGGAGGCGGGCCGACAGGTGGAGGGTGCGGGCGGCTTCGTCGTAATGGTGCAGCCGGTCGCCGGTGGTGGCGGCCAGGCGGACGCCGTGGCCGTCGGCGAGTCTGGCGGTCAGGGCCCGGACGACCTCGCCGGGCCGGATGCCGATCTCCCCGGCGAGGTGTTCGGCCGCGAGGTCGGTCTCGTGCAGGTAGTTCTGGCGGCGGTAGAAGAAGTCCCGGATCTCCTCGTGGGGTGAGGACGCCACGCCCTGGCCCCCGGAGCGGCCGTCCGCGGCTCCGGCGAGCCGCTCGGACAACCGCTGGTTGCGGCGGCCGAGGTCGAGCAGGACCTGGGCGACCTCGGGCATCCGGGAGGCCAGTTCGGCGAGGTCGTTCGGGGACACCCGGGCCTCGGCGATCTCACCCGACAGCGTCTCGCGCAGATCCGCCAGCAGCCGGCTCGTGTCCCGCTCGGAGAAGAAGCCCGGGTCGACGCCGAAGGCTTCGGTCAGCTTCAGCAGGACCGGGACGGTGAGGGGCCGGGAGTCGTGCTCCATCTGGTTCAGATAGCTGGGCGAGATCGCCAGCACGCGGGCCAGTTCCGCCTGGCTCATCCGGCGCTCCTCGCGCAGCCGCCGCAGCCGCGCGCCCGCGTAGATCTTGCCCACCTTGCTCCGCCCTCCCCTGAGACGTCCGTCAGCGTACGCGACAGAGAGCCGTAGCGACCCTTCGCAAAGTTGGCAAACACACCCGCGAAGATTCGCAGAAGTTGGCACTCGTCCACCCTTGATGGCACTGAGTGCCACTGCCAGAGTCTCAGTGCGGCCCGCCGGACCTCCGGCAACGCAGGCTCTGCACCGGGCACGATCCATGCCCTGACGTCGGAGATCCCGGCAGCAGACAGCGCTTCCGGGCAAGCATTGCTCAGCTCCGCCCCACGGCAGGCAGGCGGGCCGCACTCCAGACAGAGACACACAGTGCCATCCCGCGCAGCGACGAGGCGAGGGTTGGCACCCCGTACATACCGAGGAGACGGTGACAGTCATGGCAGAGGCGAGGACGCAGGCGGCCGAGGAACTCGCGCGGCGCTGGGCCACCGATCCCCGGTGGCAGGGCATCGAGCGCACCTACACCGCCGAGGACGTCGTACGACTGTCCGGCAGTGTCCGGGAGGAGCAGACCCTGGCCCGGCGCGGCGCCGAGCGGCTGTGGCGCCGGCTGCACGAGCGGGACTACGTCCACGCCCTCGGCGCCCTCACCGGCGGCCAGGCCGTGCAGCAGGTCAAGGCCGGGCTCCAGGCCATCTACCTCTCCGGCTGGCAGGTCGCCGCCGACGCCAACCAGGCCGGCCACACCTACCCCGACCAGAGCCTGTACCCGGCCAACTCCGTGCCCCAGGTGGTGCGTCGGATCAACAACGCGCTGCTGCGCGCCGACCAGATCGCCACCGCCGAGGACGCCGGCGACACGACCGACTGGCTCGCCCCGATCGTGGCCGACGCGGAGGCCGGGTTCGGCGGTCCGCTGAACGCCTTCGAGCTGACCAAGGCGATGATCGCCGCCGGCGCGGCCGGCATCCACTACGAGGACCAGCTCGCCTCGGAGAAGAAGTGCGGTCACCTCGGCGGCAAGGTCCTCGTGCCGACCTCCCAGCACATCCGCACCCTGAACGCCGCCCGGCTCGCTGCCGACCTCGCCGATACGCCCACGGTGATCATCGCCCGCACCGACGCGCTCGCCGCGAACCTGCTCACCAGCGATGTCGACGAGCGCGACGCCGAGTTCGTGACGGGTGAGCGCACGGCGGAGGGCTTCTACCGGGTCCGCAACGGCATGGCGCCGGTCATCGCCCGCGGCCTGGCCTACGCCCCCTACGCCGACCTCATCTGGGTCGAGACCGGCACCCCGGACCTCGCCCAGGCCCGCGAGTTCGCCGAGGCGATCCACGCCCGGTACCCGGACCGGATGCTGGCGTACAACTGCTCGCCGTCCTTCAACTGGAAGGCCGCGCTGGACGACGACCAGATCGCCAAGTTCCAGCGCGAACTGGGTGCCATGGGCTACAAGTTCCAGTTCATCACCCTGGCCGGCTTCCACTCCCTCAACCACGGCATGTTCGACCTCGCCCGCGGCTACGCCGAGCACGGCATGACCGCCTATGTCGACCTCCAGGAGCGGGAGTTCGCCGCGCAGGCGCAGGGGTTCACCGCCGTCAGGCACCAGCGCGAGGTCGGCACCGGCTACTTCGACCTGGTCTCCACCGCCGTCAACCCCGCCTCCTCCACGACCGCGTTGTCCGGTTCCACGGAAGAGGAGCAGTTCCACTAGGCCGTCCTCGAGGACGCCGTCCGGTCCCCCCGGCCGAGTGGGGGTCGTGCCACCGTCCCGGTGCGACCCCCGCTCTCCTCCCTCCCTCAGGAGCACCCATGTCCACCAGCGCACTGACCCACCACGTCCGCGTTCTCGCGGCTCCGGGCGACCGGCACCACGAGATCCTCACGCCCGCCGCCCTCGACTTCGTCGGCCACCTGGCCGCGGCCTTCGGCGAGCGCCGGCGGTCGCTGCTGAAGGAGCGCCGCCGGCAGGCCCTGCGCCTGGCGAGCGGCTCCCCGCTCGAGTTCCCCCTGGTCACCTCCGCCGTCCGCACGGACCCGGCCTGGCGGGTCGCGCCGCCCGCGCCCGGCCTGGCCGACCGGCGGGTGGAGATCACCGGCCCACCAGAGCGCCGTATGACGGTCAACGCCCTGAACTCCGGTGCCCAGGTCTGGCTGGCGGACTTCGAGGACGCCACCTCCCCCACGTGGGGCAACATCGTCGGCGGCCAGCTCAATCTGCTCGACGCCATCGAGCGCCGGATCGACTTCACCACCCCCGAGGGCAAGGAGTACCGGCTCAAGGGCCGCGAACAGCTCGCCACCATCGTCGTCCGCCCCCGTGGCTGGCACCTCGACGAGGAGCACCTGGAGTTCGACGGCCGGCCCGTAACCGCCGCCCTCGTGGACTTCGGGCTGTACTTCTTCCACTGCGCCCAGCGGCAGATCGACGCCGGTCACGGCCCGTACTTCTACCTGCCGAAGCTGGAGAACCGCTACGAGGCCCGCCTCTGGAACGACGTCTTCGTCTTGGCCCAGGATCTGCTCGGCATCCCCCGGGGCACCGTCCGCGCCACCGTTCTCATCGAGACGATCACCGCCGCCTTCGAGATGGAGGAGATCCTCCACGAACTGCGCGAGCACAGCGCGGGGTTGAACGCGGGCCGCTGGGACTATCTGTTCAGCCTGATCAAGACGTTCGGCCACCGCACCGACTTCCTGCTGCCGGACCGGGCCCAGGTCACGATGACCGCGCCCTTCATGCGGGCCTACACCGAGCTGCTCGTGCGCACCTGCCACCGGCGCGGTGCCCACGCCATCGGCGGCATAGCCGCCCAGGTCCCCGGCAATGACCCGGCCGCGAACGAGGCCGCCCTCGCCAAGGTCCGCCTCGACAAGGAACGTGAGGCGGAGGACGGCTTCGACGGCTCCTGGGTCGCCCACCCCGGGCTGATCCCCGTCTGCCGGGAGGTCTTCGACGACGTCCTCGGCGAACGCCCCCACCAGCTCGACCGCACGCGCGACGATGTGGAGGTCACTCCGGCGGACCTGCTGTCGGTGCGCCGGATCAGCGGACCGCCGACCGCCGAGGGCGTCCGCACCAACCTCGCCGTCGCCCTGCGCTACTTCGCCGCCTGGCTGCGCGGACAGGGCGCCGTCGCGCTGTACGGCCTGATGGAGGACGCGGCGACCGCCGAGATCGCCCGGGTGCAGATCTGGCAGTGGCTGCGGCACCGCGTCATCGACCGGGAGACGGTGCTGCGCCTGCTCGACGACGAGGTCGCCGCGCTGGGCGCCGAGTACCCGTGGGCACCCGTCGACGACATCCGCGCCCTCTTCGAACGGACCGCGCTGACGGGCGAGTTGCCGCTGTTCTTCACCCCGGACGCGTACACGCGGCACCTGGTGAAGCGGACGGAGGCCGGGGCATGAGCGGCGGGATCCGGCGCGTCGGAGTGGTCGGCGGCGGACAGATGGGCGCCGGCATCGCCGAGGTGTGCGCCCGGGCCGGCCTCGACACCACGGTCTGCGAAGTGGACGCGATGGCGGCCCGCGCCGCCCGGGAACGGGTGACGGCATCGCTCGACCGGGCGGTCCGGCGCGGCAAGCTGGAGGAGCCGGCCGCCCGGGACGCGCTCGCCCGTCTGACGTTCACCGGCAGCCTGGAGGATCTCGCCGACCGGCAGTTGGTCGTCGAGGCCGTCGTGGAGAACCCGGGCGCCAAGACCGAGGTCTTCGCCGCCCTCGACAAGGTCGTCGACGATCCCGAGGCGGTGCTGGCCACCAACACCTCCTCCCTGCCCGTCATGCGGCTCGGCATGGCGACCGGCCGCGCGGACCGGGTCGTGGGCCTGCACTTCTTCAACCCCGTACCCGTGCTGCCGCTGGTCGAGGTCGTGACCTCCCTGCACACCTCGTCCCGGACAGCCACCGTCGTGCGGGACTTCGCGGCCGAGGTGCTCGGCAAGACGGTCATCCACTCCCGGGACAGGGCCGGGTTCGTCGTCAACGCCCTGCTGATCCCGTATCTGCTCTCGGCCGTCCGCATGGCGGAGTCCGGCTTCGCCACGGCCTCCGACATCGACAGCGGCATGGAACTGGGCTGCGCCCACCCGATGGGCCCGCTGAAGCTCGCGGACCTGATCGGCCTCGACACGGTCGCCTCGATCGCCGAATCCCTCTACGACGAGTTCAGGGACCCCCTGCACGCCCCTCCCCCGCTGCTCCAGCGGATGGTGGAGGCGGGGCTGCTCGGCCGGAAGACCGGGCGGGGGTTCCACACCTACGACCAGGACTGAGGGCCTGGTACGACGCGGGCTGAGGGGCCCACGGGGTGTCACAGGGGAGGGCGGGAAGCGCGAGTGCGGCGCCTCCCGCCCCGGCATCGTGGCGTCAAATCATGTCGCTGGTCCCGACGCCAGCAGGCCGTTGACCACCAGCGTCGCCAGTGCCTCCGCCGTGGCCGTGAGCTGTTCCGGCGAGGCGGGTTCGGGCCGGCCGAGGCGGCGTGCCAGAGGGACTTCCACCATTCCCGAGACGGGCGGGACGACCGCGAAGAACAGCACGTCCATCGGGATGGGCGCCATCCGCCCCGCGGTCACCAGCCGCTCGATGCCGGGCGCCATGCGCTGCAGCATCGGCGCGATGTAGTGCTCGTACAGGTAGTCCAGCCGCTCGGTGTCCCGGGTGAACTCGCCGACGAAGAGCCGTCCGATCAACGGCTCGTCCACGGCGGTCCGGTAGAAGCCGGTGATGATCCGCCGCAGGGCCTCGGCGTCGTCGACCGCGTCGTCCACCTGCGGCAGGCGCGCGAGCTGTGCTCCCAGCGCGTGGTCCACCACCGCACGCCAGAAGGCCGCCTTGGAGCCGTACCGGTCGTTGATGAAGTTGTGGCTGACGCCCAGGCGACGGGCCAGCTCACGCGCGGAGGCGTGGTCGTAGCCCAGCTCGGCGAAGGCCTCGAGCCCGCGCCGCAGGATGCTCTCCTCCGCGGGAACCGCGGGAGTGTCCGCGCCGGGGCGCCCCGGCCGTCGAGCGGATTCGGCTCTTGCTCCCACGACTGCCTCCATGCGTGCGTCCTGTGCTGCTCTGCTCGTGCTCCGGGCCATCCTAGGGACCCTCCACCACCTTACTTGACACCTGTCAGATTCAGACTAATCTGACGAGTGTCAGACAGTCCGCGAGGCCACTCGGCCGGATCACGTGACGAGCTCCGTCGACGCAGCCGTCCCACACCGCACCACCACCGGACGTCCGATCCCCTGCCCCGCATCCTCTGGAGTTCCGTCATGCCCAAGACCTCCACCGGCACGGCCGGCGCGGCCACCGTGTCCGCACTTCCGTCCGCCGGCCCGCCATCGCCTCATCGCTGGTGGATTCTCGCCGTCATCGGACTGGCCCAGCTCATGGTGGTGCTGGACGGGACGATCGTGAACATCGCGCTTCCCTCGGCCCAGAAGGACCTGGGCTTCTCCGACGGGGACCGGCAGTGGGTCGTCACCGCCTACGCACTCGCCTTCGGCAGCCTGCTGCTGCTCGGCGGACGCATAGCCGACCTGTTCGGCCGGAAGATGACCTTCCTGGTCGGCCTGGTCGGCTTCGCCGGAGCCTCCGCCCTCGGCGGCGCCGCGGGCAGCTTCGAGGTGCTCATCGTCGCGCGTGCCGCGCAGGGTCTGTTCGGTGCCCTGCTCGCCCCGGCCGCCCTGTCCCTGCTGACCACGACCTTCACCGACGCCAGGGAACGCGCCAAGGCCTTCGGCGTGTACGGCGCCATCGCCGGCGCGGGCGGGGCGATCGGCCTGCTCCTCGGCGGCTTCCTGACCGAGCACCTCGACTGGCGGTGGACCCTCTACGTCAACCTGGTCTTCGCCGCTGCCGCCTTCGTCGGCGGCATGCTCCTGCTCCAGCGCACCACCCGCGACAGGAGCGCCACCATCGACATCCCCGGCGCCGTCCTCGTCTCCGGCGGCCTGTTCTGCCTGGTCTACGGCTTCGCCAACGCCGAGAGCCACGACTGGAGCTCCGTGCGGACCTGGGGCTTCCTGGTCGCCGGCGCCGTCCTGCTCGCCGCGTTCACCTGGTGGCAGACCCGCTCCAGCCACCCCCTGCTGCCCCTGCGTGTCCTGCTCGACCGCAACCGCGGCGCCTCCTTCATCTCCATCCTGATCACCGGCGCCGGCATGTTCGGTGTCTTCCTCTTCCTCACCTACTACCTGCAGCAGAGCCTGGGCTACACCCCCATCAAGACCGGACTGGCCTTCCTGCCGATGGTCGGCGCGCTCATGCTGTCCTCCACGCTCGCCTCCACCGTGCTGATCCCCCGCGTCGGCCCCAAGGCGGTCGTGCCGCTGGGCATGGGCCTCGCCGCGGCCGGCATGGTGTGGCTGACCGGTCTCGGCCTCGGCAGCGGCTACGCCACCGACATCCTGCCCCCGCTGATCGTGGCGGGACTCGGCCTCGGCCTGGTGATGGCCCCGGCCATGAGCCTGGCCACGGCCGGGGTGAAGACCGAGGACGCCGGTGTCGCCTCCGCCGCCGTGAACACCATGCAGCAGGTCGGCGGCTCCCTCGGTACGGCCCTGCTCAACACCCTCTCCACCAGCGCCGTCACCGACTACCTGGCCGGCCTGAACCCCAAGGACCCCGCCGTCCTGGCGCAGGCCGGTCTTGAGGGCTACTCCACCGCCTACTGGTGGTCGGCCGTCTTCTTCGCCGCCGGTCTGGTCATCAGCGTCATCCTCTACCGGCGTGGGGTACCGGCCACGGATCCCGACGCGGCGCCCGTGGTGCACATGTGAGGTCCGGTCGGGGCGTTCCGGCCCCGACCGAACCCGAGCGGCCCGCCGGACGACCGGCGGGCCGCTCGGGTAAAGGTGGGCTACTTCGCCTCGGCGCCTACGCCGGCCCGAAATCAGGAGCCGTAGTAGGGGTTCGCGGCGATGTACCCGGTCTCGCACTCGTCGGGTGTTCCGGGCGCGCTGCGGCACAGGGTCAGCGTGAGGCTTCTGATGCCGCTCGTGTCGGTCGCGGCGATGTTGTGGGAGTCGGCGGTCGTGCCGCAGCCGTCGGTGTTGCGGTTGTCGCTCAGACGGCGGACGGCGCCGGAGCCGGTCCGGAGGGTGAGGGTGGCGTGGACGGAGCGGTCGTCGCAGGTCTGGTCGGCGACGGCGAGGGCGCCGTTGTGGAAGGAGCTCCGGTCGACCCAGGTCACCTGGATGCGGGTCCGGTCTCCCCAACTGGTGGTGATGTCGCCACTGGTGGTGTCCGCCCAGCATGTCGTGTCAATCCTCGACCGCTCCGGGCAGTCGCTTCTCGCGAAGGGCCGCCAAACGCGTGAGCGGTTCGGGAGGAGAGCCTGGCGCGGAGACCGCCGCTACCCGCGTTGGTCAGGGCGCCGCCACTCGCGTCCGCCGTCGCGCGAGATCCAGAGTCCTTCGCCCTCCACCAGGTCGTACGTCGCCGTCGTCGCGTCCGCGATGCCGTAGAGCGTCGTGCCGTCGACGGTGAGCGACGTGAAGGTCGCCGGTGTCCTCAGCTCGTGAAAGGAGCTGTTGGTGCGGTCGGCGGCGAGCCAGTAGCGGCCGCCTTCCTCGCCGACGAGCAGCCGCCCGTCCGTGAGCAGCTCCAGGACCAGCGACTCGGGGCCACGCTTCAGATCCGCCCAGGGAATGCCGGCGGCGAGGACCGTCTGCCAGTGGTCGCCGCCGTCCGTCGTCATCAGCAGGCCGCGTACGCGCTCGCCCCGGGTGAGGGACAACGCCGCGGTGCCGCCCCGTGCGGCGAGGACGCCTCCTGCGTACCGCTTCGGTACGGCCGTGGAGCCCAGGGTGCGCCCGTCGCGCTGCCGTACGACGCGGTCGGGGTCCTCGGTCAGGGGTTGGATCAGGCTCCAGGTCGTGCCCCGCTCGTCGACGGCGAGTCGGATGGCGTCGTCCGGCACCCCGGCCGGGGGCGCCACGGTGCGCGTGGCGGGGCGGTAGACGAGGGTCGGCTCCAGTTCGGCGAGCAGGAGGTCGCCGGGGCGGGTGCGCTGCGGTGTCTCGGTGACGAGGACCTTGTGCCGCTTGCCGCGGACGTCGAGGGCGTACGCTCCCTCGGCCCCCTCCCCCGGCGGCACCCGGACGAAGCCCCCGCGCACTCCCTTGAACACGGCCGGTGCCGCCTCCGCGTTGGTGTGTTCCGCGTGCTCGGCGACCGTACGGCCGTCAGGGCCGACGATGCGCCAGGCGGTGGCGGCCGGCCCCTCGTCGTCCTCGACGTTGCCGGCGTCGTACGTCAGGAGCAGCGAGCCGTCGTCCGCGCGGACCACGCCGGTGGGTGCGCCGGCCGCCTCGATGACGTCGGCGGGGCGGGGGTGAGGGTCTTCGATGACGCGCTGGTACGTCGTCTCGCGGTCCCCGGTGCCCCGGGAGGCCCCGGCGGGTGTCCCGTCGTCGGAGCCGCCCGCGCCGCATGCGGTCAGGGCCAGTGCCGCAATCGCCGCGGCCATGAGCCCGACCGGCCGCCTCACGGGTCTCCTCGGACACGCCATTGGCACATCCTCACATGAAGGGACGGTCACGGACCTCAGCGGTCGGGGGACTTCATGACGCCGCTCGCCGGAGCTCCGGCTCCGCCCGGCCGTCGGGGTGGGCCAGGCCGAGGTGGTCGCGGAGCGTGGTGCCCGTGTAGTCGTGGCGGAACACACCGCGCTCCTGGAGCAGCGGGACGACGGTGTCGGCGAACTCGTCCAGGCCGCCCGGGGTGATGTGCGGGACCAGGATGAAGCCGTCGGCGGCGTCCGCCTGGACGAAGGCGTTGATGGTCTCGGCGACGGTGGCCGGGGAGCCGATGAACGACTGGCGGCCGGTGGTCTCGATGACCAGCTCGCGGATCGACAGGTTCTCCGCCTCGGCGCGCTCGCGCCACTGCCTGGCGACGGCGATCGGGTCGCGGAACATGCGGACGCTGGCCCGGCCGGGGGCGATGGTGTGCTCGCCGGGGTCCGGGTCGATGTCGGGCAGCGGGCCGTCCGGGTCGTAGCCGGAGAGGTCCCGGTTCCAGACGTGTTCGAGGTACTTGATCGCGGTCTGCCCGCTGACCTGCTGGCGTCGTACCTCGTGCGCCAGTTCCCGCGCCTCGGCGTCGGTGTCGCCGAGTACGAAGGTTGCCGCGGGAAGGATCAGCAGCTGGTCGTGGGCTCGGCCGTGGCGGGCCAGTCGTCCCTTGACGTCGGTGTAGAACTCCCGGCCGGCGTCCAGGGTGCTGTGCCGGCTGAAGATGGCGTCGGCGCTCGAGGCGGCGAACTCACGGCCCTCGTCGGAGTCGCCCGCCTGGAAGATCACCGGGCGGCCCTGCGGGCTGCGCGGCACGTTGAACCGGCCCGCTATGTCGAAGTGCTGCCCGCGGTGGACGAAGGCTCCGGCTTGCGCGTCCTTCAGGAAGATGCCGGATTCCCGGTCGGCGACGATCTCGTCGCCGTGCCAGGAGTCGAACAACTCCGTGGCGGTGGCCAGGAACTCCTTGGCCCTGGAGTAGCGCTCCTCCTGCGGGAGGAAGCCGCCGCGCCGGAAGTTCTCGCCGGTGAAGGCGTCCCAGGAGGTGACGACGTTCCAGGCGGCGCGTCCGGCCGACAGGTGGTCCAGGCTGGCGAACTGACGGGCCACCTCGTAGGGCTCGTTGAAGGTGGAGTTGATGGTGCCGGTGAGGCCGATGTGTTCGGTGACGGCGGCGAGGGCGGTCAGGACGGTGAAGGTGTCGGGGCGCCCCACCACGTCCAAGTCGTAGATCTGACCGCCCTGTTCGCGCAGCCGCAGCCCCTCGGCGAGGAACAGGAAGTCGAACTTGGCGCGTTCGGCGGTCCGCGCGAAGTGCGCGAACGAGCTGAACTCGATATGGCTGCCCGCCTGTGGGTCGCTCCATACGGTGGTGTTGTTGACGCCGGGGAAATGGGCCGCGAGATGGATCTGCTTCACGGGCTTGCCCGTCGTCGCCCTGCTCGTGTCCGGTGTTCCGGTGGTCGGTTCGCTCATGGTCGTAGAACTCCTCCGGCTTCAGGCTGCGGCATAGCGGTTGGCGGGGCGGGCGAGCCCGAGCAGCCCGCGCAGGGTGTCCGCCTCGTAGGCGCGCCGGAAGGCGCCTCGGCGTTGGAGTTCGGGTACCAGACCACGGGTGACCTGCTCCAGGTCGTGGCCGATCACTCCGGGGCGCAGCCGGAAGCCGCTCAGGCCGGCCCGGCGGCGCTCCAGCAGCAGGTCCGCCAACTGCCCGGACGTGCCGGTGAAGATCTCGGCGTCGCTGGTGTACGGGTAGCCGGCCAGGCCGTCCAGCCGGGCCTTGCGGTCCGCCGCCGCCGTGGGGTCGTCGTCCAGGAACACGACCAGGTCACCGAAGATGTGCAGCGGCTCCTCCGCCCGGCCCGCCTCGGCCTGGGCGGCACGGATCTCGGCGACGACGGCCCGGGCCTGGTCGGTGTCGTGCGGCGTGACGTACCCGATGTCGGCCGCACGGCCCACCAGTTGATACGGCACGCTCTGGTGCGCGAGCGCGCTGACGACGGGCTGCCCCTGCGGCGGCCGGGGGGTGATGGAGGGTCCCTTGACGCTGAAGTGCCTGCCCTCGAAGTCGATGTAGTGCAGCTTGTCCCGGTCGATGAAGCGCCCGGTGGCGACGTCGCGGATCTCCGCGTCGTCCTCCCAGCTGTCCCACAGGCGGCGTACCACCTCGATGTGGTCGGCTGCCTCGTCGAAGAGGTCGGTGACCAGGTCCCGGCCGGCCGGGCTGTCCCAGTCCTCGGCACGGAGGGGCGGGAAGGCACGGCGGCCGAAGTGCGCGGCCTCGTTCCGCCGTGCCGACACCTGGACGCGCAGGCCCGCGCGGCCGGTGCTGACGTAGTCCAGGGTGGCGATCGCCTTGGAGATGTGGAACGGCTCGGTGTGCGTGGCGACCACGGTCGGCACCAGCCCTATGTGCCGGGTCAGCGGTGCGACCCGGGCGGCGACCAGTACGGCGTCCAGCCGGCCCCGTAGCTGGTCGGTGCGCCCGTCCGGCTCTGTGAGGTGCGACGACTGCGGCCCGAGCGCGTCCTCGAACGTCACGAAGTCGAGCAGGCCGCGTTCGGCCTCCGACACGAGGCCGGCCCAGTAACCGGCGGTGAACACGTCGTGGGGCCGGGCGCCCGGCTCACGCCATGCCGCCGGGTGCCAGCCCGTGCCGTCCAGCGCCACGGCAAGGTGAAGAGGGGGAGGTGCGGACACGAAGAGGGTGCCTTCCAGGTCGGCCGTATGTGATCACCAGCCCTCCCGAGGAGGGCACGGAGCCCGCCACGTTCCGGTATGGCGGGCCCCATGTCGTCGCAGATTAGGCGGAGTTGGGCGGACGAAGGTGGAGGGCGTATTGCGGTTCCATGAAACCGTTCGGGCCCTGCCGAACGGGCCCCTCCGCGATGTGGACGGCCCAGTCGAGGATCTGTACCGCCGCCCCCGCGGCCTCCAGCCCCTGGCAATGGGCGTGGTGCCTGCGGGCGATGCCGTCGAGGTCGAGATGGCGGCCGAAGGCGGGGTGGGCGGCAAGCCGTCGGGCGTAGGTCCACAGGTGCGGATGGTCGGCGATGCGGTGGACCGCGGCGGCGTCCAGGTGCAGCCGGTGCACGGTGTCGAGCTGGACCAGGGCCACCCACAACCGCACGTCGGCGGCGGTCAGTTCATCGCCGAGGACGAAGTCCTGGTCGGCGAGGCGCCACTCCAGCGAGCCCAGGACCCGGAGGAGGGAGCTGAGGGCGGTGTGGCGCGCCGTGGCGTCGGTGTCGGCCTGTCCGGCGTGCTGTGCGGCCTCGTTGATGTTGTGGTCACAGAGACGTTCGACGGCCTCTATCTCCTCCTCCGCGCCGTGCGGGTAGAGGACGGGCCGGTCGGTGCCGTCGTCGCCGAAGTGCCGGGCCAGGTCCCGGAGGATGTGGGAGGAGTGGGTGGTGACGATCCGCCCGGTCCAGGTGTCGCTCAGCACCGGTGCGAGGGCCGGCCCGGGATGCCGGTGCGAGCTGGCCTCGTACAGGGGGCTCAGGGCGGAGTGTCCGCCGTCGGGCAGGTCGGGGAGGGCCGGCAGCAGCACGACCGGGAGGGTGTCCTCCAGGCCGAGCAGGCTGTGGGTGATGGCGATCCGCAGACAGTGGGGGCAGGACGGCGAGAGGTGGAGGCGGTAGCGGCGCGGCGCGGCGTAGTAGCCGCTGTTGGCGTCACAGCCGATCCTGCCCCGGAACGGCGGCGGTGAGGGGAGGGACGGGACGGTGGTCAGGGGTGCGGCGGGCATGTGTCTCCCTGGGTCCGGGTCCGGCTTCTGGTTCTGGGGGATGCGGCGGGCAGGCGGCGCACATGGGGGGACGGGTGCGCGGCGGCGTCGGCGCATACCCGTGCGCGGCGGGGGTGCGGTGCCGGTGGGCGCCGCCGGTTCAGCGGAGGGGGCTCGCCGCGCTGCAGACGCGCAGGAGATCGATGTGCCGGCGGGAGGTGAGGAGCAGGGACCACCGGCCCGCGCGCAACGCGCGGTCGGCGGGCGGCTCCAGTCGCTCCATCATTTCCTACCGATGCACTAGGAATCTCTGCTCTGGAGTGTCAGGCGGCTTTCCCGCCACGTCAAGAGGGCCTGCATCTGCCCCGGCTCCTCCCCCTCCCCCTGCCCGGTGCCTCAGCCGTTCGCCAGCTCTCCGAGGAGCTTCCAGGTGCGGCGTCGGTCGGCCTCGGTACCCAGGTCCGTCGTGGTGAAGACCACCTCCGTCGCTCCGGCCTCCCGGTATCGCGCGACCTCGGCGGCGACGGCCTCCTCGTCCCCGATCACGGCCTGGTCGACGGCCCGGGTGCCACCGGACAGTCCGATGACGCGCTGGTAGGACGGAAACCGCTCGTAGAACGCGAGCGCCTCGGTCGCCTTCTCCCGCACGCCCTCTGCGTCGGCGGTGACCACTCCGGGAACGAACGCCACGATGCGGGGCGCGGGGCGGCCGGCCGCCTCGGCCGCGGCGGTGACGGCGGGGACGATGTGCTCGACGAGGGCACGCGGGCCGGCCAGGTACGGAAGGATGCCGTCCGCGAGTTCACCGGAGACGCGCAGCGCCTGCGGCGCCATGGCCGCGACCAGCAGCGGCACGGGCGGTTCGGCACCCGGCACCGCGCCCGGCAAGGGGGTGGTGGCGGTCAGCAGCTCTCCGTGGAAGTCGGCGCTGCCCGTTTCGACGAGTTGGCGCAGGGCGGTGAGGAATTCCCGGAGCAGGCGGATGGGGCGCTCGTGCGGGATTCCGAAGCCGGTCTCCGTCAGGTACTTGGTGCCGAGCGCGAGCCCGAGGTGGTAGCGGCCGCGGGTCGCCGCCTGGGCGGTCTGGGCCTGGCTTGAGATGAGGAGCGGATGGCGGCCGAAGACGGGGATCGCGGAGGTCCCCACGTGCAGCCCGGGTACCTCGCGGCCGACGATCGCGGCCAGCGTGGGTGAGTCGTAGGCGAAGGTCTGCCCGAACCACGCGGAACGTAATCCGGCTTCGTGGGCTTCCCGCGCCAGCCGCACGGTGCCGTCGATCTCGTGGTGAAGGGGAAGCGCTACTCCGATGGTCATACCCGGGGCAACCGGCCCGCTCTCGACCGGCATTCCTGCTCGCGCATGACAAGCTCATGACCGCTTTGTAACGGGGTTTCCTTCTGACGGCTCGGCTACTTCCGGGCCATGCAGCGATCCGCTTCGTAAACCTCGGGCGCTCCGGCGTCAAGGGCAGCCCGCTGTACCCGGGGACCGGTTTCCCGTGGCCGTACGGGGCGTTTCATCGCAACGCCGTCATCACCAGCCCCCGGATCTCCTGTTCCGACACTTTTCCTCCGCCGCTCACCAAGCGGTCGAAGACCAGCCCGTCCACGCAGGTCAGCAGAGTGACCGTACGGTCCTCGGGGTCCGGGAGGCCTTGCGCGGCCAGGAAGTCCCGTACGACCTGCCGCCCCGCGTTCTCGCGCGCCACGAGGATCTCCCGCAACTCGGGGTGGCGCACGCTCTCGAGGGCGCACGCGTAGCGCGCGAGGGAACGCCGCCGTCCGTCTCCGGTGAGCCGCCGCTCGACGAAGCCGGCGATCCCGGCCACCAGTTCCTCGGCATGCTGCGGCATCGGTGTCTGCTCCCCGATCTCCTGGAGTTCGGTCTGGTCGAGTGCGACCAGGCGCCGGACCAGTGCGGTGAGCAGTGCCTGGCGGGTGCGGTAGTAGGCGGATGTGGTGCCGGGCGGCAGGTTCGCCGCCCGGTCCACGGCACGGTGGGTCAGTCCTCGTATCCCGCTCTCGGCGAGCACGGCGATGGCCGCGTCGGCGAGGAGGGTGCGTCGGTCGGTGGACACCCCTCCTTTCTACACCTGTAGAGAGTCGGAGTACTCTTCTTCTACACCTGTAGAAGAAGAGTGAACGGGGGCGGGCCAGGCATGGGCGGCAGTGCGGTGGTGGTCGGGGCGGGCATCGGCGGGCTGGCCGCCGCGATCGGCCTGCGCCGGATCGGCTGGGACGTGACGGTCGTCGAACGCGATGGCGTCCTGGCCGACGTGGGCGCGGGCATCTCCCTGCACGCCAACGGCATCCGCGCCCTGGACGTCCTCGGCGTCGGCGAAGCGGTACGCGCGGCCGCCCGGCCCCAGTACACCGGTGGTACCCGCACTCCCGACGGCAGGTGGCTGGCGCGTATGGACGGGGCCGTGCTCGAACGGGAGCTGGGCACGCCGATCGTCGGTATCCCACGAGCCGTACTGCACCGCCTGCTGCGTGCGGCGCTGCCTCCCTCGTGTCTGGTCATCGGATCCGAAGTGGCATCCGTCGACCGCTCAGGCCCCGGCCGGGTCCGCGTGCCGGTCACCGACGGCGTCCAGGACGCCGACCTGGTCGTGGCTGCCGACGGTCTGAACAGCCGGCTGCGCGGACAGTTGTTCCCCGGCCGGCCCGGCCCCGCCTACAGCGGATCGACGGTCCTGCGTGCCATCACCGAGCATCCGGTGTCGTTGCGCACCGACTTCGAACTGACCTGGGGGAAGGGAGCCGAGTTCGGCCACATCGCCTTCACCGACGGCCGGGCCGAGTGGCACGCTGTGCTCAACTCGCCCCCGGGCATACGGCATCCGGACGCCCTCGCCGCGCTGCGCCGGCGGTTCGGTGACTGGCACGACCCGATCCCCGCGTTGCTCGACGCCACCCGGCCGGACGCCGTCCTGCACCATGACATCCACGAGCTGGCAACGCCCTTGCCGGCCTTCGTCGAAGGCCGGGTGGTCCTTCTCGGCGACGCCGCCCACGCCATGACCCCGAACCTCGGCCAGGGCGCCTGCCAGGCCCTGGAGGACGCGGCCACCCTGGCCGCCGCGCTCGCCACCGAACCCACGGTCGATTCGGCGCTGGCCCGATACGACGCCGAGCGCCGCCCCCGCAGCCAGTCCGTGGCCCGGGCCGCCCGCCGGGCCGGCCGGATGGGCCAGCAACTGACGCATCCGCTGGCCGTCGCCCTGCGCAACGCGGCCCTCCGTCTGGCCCCCTCCCGCGCGACCGTCCAGGCCATCCTGCGCCACGCCGACTGGACGCCACCGAGCCTGGAACGCACCGGGCCGACCAGAGACGCGGGCACGCGGCCTTGATCCAGTGCGGCGGCCGCTTCTCCACGTGGTCAGCGCTGAAGGGACGTGAGGAAGTCCGAGCCGGCCCTTCGTCGAAGCCACAGCGTCACTGTGCTGGACACTCCGTTCCACGCCGAGGGGAACATCGCCACGGCGGGCGGCTGCCTGACGTCCCAGTCGGGGAGGACACCGCACGCGGCGTCCTCGACCACGTGGCACCGGTCGGCCAGAAAGGGGAAACGGTCGAGCGCGCACTACGTGCCGTCCAGAAGAGCGAGGCCGCACTGCGCTGACTGACACCCCGCGGTCAGCCTTTGCCAGTGGGCAGCCGACGGGCCCTTCCGTCCAGGGGACGCGGCGCGTGCGGGCCCCTGTTCAGGTCCCCGCACGTCGAGAAGCCGAGCAACCTATCGTTGCGGTCATGGTCTTCCAGGCGACGACAGAACCCACCGTCTTCCACGCGGCGTTCCGCGATCAGTTCGAGATCTTCCTCGATGAGCATCGATCCGCGCTGCACGACAGTCTCAACGGGCTGACCGAAGAACAGGCGCGCCGCTCGCTGGTCCCGTCCAAGACCACGCTGCTCGGCCTGGTCAAGCACGCCACGTTCGTCGAGAAGGTCTGGTTCGACGAGGCGATCACCTGCCGGTCTCGCAGCGAGATCGGCATTCCCGACACGCCCGATGAGTCGTTCGACCTCCACGACGACGACACGGTCGCCTCAATCCAGAGTGCCCATCAGCAGGCGTGCGCGGCGTCCCGCCGAGCCACGGAAAAGCTGACGCTGGACGACCTCGTCCGGGGCAACCGCCGGGGCCCACTGCCCCTGCGCTGGGTCTACCTCCACACGCTGCGCGAGCTGGCCCAGCACTGCGGCCACGCCGAGATCCTTCGCGAGCAGATCCTCAGCGACACGATGCGCCACAGCTGATCCGGAGCGCCGACCTGGGCGCCACCCCCGGGTCCCGTAGGGTCAACATCGTTGCACCGCGAGGGACTTGGGAGGCGGAGACATGAGGCGTGACGAGCTGATCCGGCCGGTGCCGGAGCTGTTGCGGCAGCACGCCGAGGCGGCCCCGCAGCGGGTCGCCTACTCCGACTCCTCGCGCAGCGTCACCTACGCCGAGCTGGAGCGCCGCACGCGCTCGCTGGCCTCGTACCTGAAAACCCGTACAGCGCTGCGCGGCGGCGACCGCGTCGCGATCGGCCTCGGCAACCGCGTGGAGACGGTGGAGAGTTGCCTCGCCGTGCTGCGCGCGGGGATGGTCGGCGTTCCGCTGAATCCGCGGTCCTCCGACACGGAGCTGGCCCACTTCCTCCAGGACAGCGGTGCCGAGTTCGTCATCACCGACGCCGCGCGTCTCGCACAACTGCGGCGCCTGGGACCGCCGTACGACCGCCTGGGCGTCCTGGTCACCGGGAGCGGC
This sequence comes from Streptomyces purpurascens, assembly GCF_045040895.1. NCBI lineage: Bacteria > Bacillati > Actinomycetota > Actinomycetes > Kitasatosporales > Streptomycetaceae > Streptomyces > Streptomyces purpurascens. Next base: position 791,893 of record NZ_CP108341.1, read on the forward strand.
CCGGCCCCGGACGGCGCCGAGCCGTTCCTGAGCGCGGTCGAGAGCGGCGCGTCCGCGGAGATCGACCTGCTCGGGCTCGACGATCCGGCCTGGATGCTCTACACCTCGGGCACCACGCACCGGCCCAAGGGCGTGCTGTCCACGCAGCGGGCCGCGTTGTGGTCCGTGGCCGCCTGCTACGCCCCGATCTTCGGCCTCTCACCCGACGACCGGCTGCTCTGGCCGCTTCCGCTGTTCCACAGCTTCAGCCACTCGCTGGCGATCCTGGGCGTGACCGCTGTGGGCGCGAGCGCCCGGATCGCCGGTGAGCTGCTGCCGCCGGGCGGGCTGCGGCACGAGCTGCTCACGGCGCACGAGGGGCTCGGCGGGCCCTTCACCATGCTGGCCGGTGTGCCGGCGACGTATCACCAACTGGTCGGCTCGGCGGGCGGATTCCCGCAGGCGCTGCGGATGTGCGTCGTGGCCGGTGCGCCGAGCGGTCCCGCTCTGCGCGCGGCCGTGGAGGAGACCCTCGGGGCGCCGCTGCTCGACGCGTACGGCAGTACCGAGACCTGCGGCATGATCGCGGTGAACCGCCCCGACGAGCCCCGAGTCGACGGTTCCTGCGGGCCGCCCGTCCCGGGCATGGACGTACGCCTCGTCGACCCGCGCGGTGGCGAGGACGTCCCGGACGGTGCCGAGGGCGAGGTCTGGGTGCGGGGGCCGAGCCTGATGGCCGGGTACCACGGGCAGCCCGAGGCGACGGCCGCCGCGCTGCGGGACGGCTGGTACCGCACCGGCGACCTGGGCCGCCGCGTCGAGCACGGCCATCTCCGGCTCACCGGCCGGGTCAGCGAGTTGATCATTCGCGGCGGTGAGAACATCCACCCGACGGAGATCGAGCAGGCCCTGGCGCGGTGTCCGGGCGTGTCCGAAGCCGTCGTCGTGGGGGTGCCGCACGACGTGCTCGGCGAGGTGCCGGTCGCCTTTGTCGTACCGGGACCTGACGGGATCGACACACGGCAGGTGCTCGCCGAGTGCCGGACCCGACTGGCCGACTACAAGGTGCCGACCGAGATCCACGAGATCGCCGCCGTCCCGCGCACCGCGTCCGGCAAGATCGCCCGACACGCGCTGGCCGTCCCGGCTCCGGCCACGGTCGGCACCGCCCATCCCGCCCTGCGCGAGCGGCTGCTGTCCCTCTCACCCGCCGACCAGGAACGCGCGCTCCGCGAAACGGTGCTCGCCGAAACGGCCGAGGTCTGCCGGTACACGCCCGGCGATCGGCCCTACCCGGCCGGCCCCTTCACCGATCTCGGCATGACGTCCGTCGGCGTCGTCGAGCTGGTGGACCGGCTTGGCGAGCTGACCGGCCTGAACCTGCCGTCGACGCTGGTCTTCGACCACCCGACACCGGCCGAGGTCGCCCGGTACCTGCGCGTGGCGCTCTTCGAGGCCGAGTCCGAAGAACGCCCGAAGTCGTACGGCGGTCAGGACCGGTCCCCCGACGACGATCCCGTCGTGATCGTCGCCATGGGCTGCCGCTATCCCGGTGACGTCAACTCCCCCGAGGATCTGTGGGAGTTGGTGACGCAGGGGCGGGACGCCATCTCGGAGTTCCCGCCCGACCGCGGCTGGGACCTGGACGCCCTGTACGACCCCGATCCCGACCGGATCGGCACGTCGTACACGCGGCACGGGGGATTCCTGCACCGGGCGGCGGAGTTCGACGCAGGGCTGTTCGGGATCTCGCCGCGCGAGGCGCTCGCGATGGATCCGCAGCAGCGGCTGCTGCTGGAGACGTCCTGGGAGGTGTGGGAGCGGGCCGGAATCGATCCGGCGTCGGTGCGTGAGAGCGACACCGGCGTGTTCGTGGGCGTGATGTACGGCGACTACTCCGCCCGCTTCAGCCGCTCCCACGAGCTGGAGGCGCATCTGGGGCTGGGCTCGGCGGGCAGCGTGGCCTCCGGGCGGATCTCGTACGTCTACGGTCTGCGCGGTCCCGCGATCACGGTCGACACCGCGTGCTCGTCCTCGCTGGTGGCGCTGCACTGGGCGGCGCGGGCGCTGCGCTCGGGCGAGTGCTCGCTGGCGCTGGCCGGCGGGGTCACGGTGATGGCGACGCCCAAGCCGTTCCTCGCGTTCAGCCGGCAGCGCGGGCTGTCGCCGGACGGGCGCTGCAAGTCGTTCTCGGCGGCGGCCGACGGCACGGCCTGGGGCGAGGGTGTGGGGCTCGTCCTGCTGGAGCGGTTGTCCGACGCGCGGCGCAACGGCCATCCGGTCCTGGCCGTGCTGCGGGGCTCCGCCGTGAACTCCGACGGCGCGTCCAACGGGCTCGCCGCGCCCCACGGGCCGGCACAGCGGCGGCTGATCACACGGGCGCTGGCGGACGCGGGCCTGCGCGCCGGTGACGTGGACGCGGTGGAGGCCCACGGCACCGGCACCAGGCTGGGCGATCCCATCGAGGCGGGGGCCCTGCTGGCCACGTACGGACAGGGCCGCGAGGAGCCGCTGTGGCTCGGGTCGGTCAAGTCCAACCTCGGGCACACGCAGGCGGCGGCCGGAGTCGCCGGCGTCATCAAGATGGTGCAGGCCCTGCGACACGGCGAACTGCCCCGGACGCTGCACGCCGACTCGCCCTCACCGCATGTCGACTGGTCCTCGGGCCGCGTGGAACTGCTGACCGACGCCCGCCCCTGGCCGGCCTCGGACCGGCCGCGGCGAGCGGGGGTGTCGGCCTTCGGGATCGGCGGGACCAACGCGCATGTGATTCTGGAGGAGGCGCCGGAGAGGGGCGCGGCGGGCCCCCAGGAGACGGTGGCGGCACCGCCTGTGCCGTGGCGGCTCTCCGCGGCCGACGAACCCGCCCTGCGCACCCAGGCCCGCCGGCTCGCGACCGAAGTGGCGAACCGGCCCGGCCTGTCGCCCGCCGACATCGGCTACTCGCTGGCGGTGACGCGCTCCGCCCTCCCCCATCGCGCGTTCGTGCCGCCCGGTGACCGGACCCGCGCTCTGGACGCGCTGAGCGCGCTCGCGCAGGGCCGGGACGCGCCAGGAGTCGTACGAGGACTGGCGGACCCGGAGATCCGTACGGCCTTCCTGTTCGCCGGGCAAGGCGCCCAGCGCCCCCGGATGGGCGCCGAACTGCGCGCCTCCTTCCCGGTCTTCGCCGACGCCTTCGACGAGGTCTGCCGGTACCTGGACGACCGGCTCCCCCAGCCGCTCAGCGCGGTGCTGTCCGCCGAGCCGGGCTCGCCGGAGGCGGCTCTGGTGGACCGTACGGACTTCACCCAGGCCGGGCTGTTCGCCTTCGAGGTGGCGCTGTTCCGGCTGCTCGAGTCGTGGGGCGTGCGAGCCGATCGCCTGGTGGGCCATTCGGTCGGCGAGCTGGCGGCCGCGCATGTCGCCGGCGTACTCGATCTGCCCGATGCGGCGAGGCTCGTCGCCGCTCGCGGCCGCCTGATGCAGGCACTGCCCGAGGGCGGCGCGATGGTGGCGCTGGACGGGACCGAGGAGGAAGTCGCCGGCGCGCTGGCGGAGTTCGGGGCGCAGGCGGCGGTCGCTTCCGTCAACGGGCCCCGTTCCGTGGTGATCTCGGGCGCGCGGGAGGCGGTGCTCGCCGTCGCGGCCGGCTTCGAGGCGCGCGGCCGCAGGGCCGTACGGCTGCGGGTGAGTCACGCCTTCCACTCGCCCTTGGTCGAGCCGATGCTTGACGAGTTCCTGGGCGTAGCACGTGAGTTGACCTTCCGGTCCCCTCACATCCCGATCGTCTCCACCCTGACGGGGCGACCCGCCGAGCCCGCGGACATGTCCTCGCCCGAGTACTGGGCGCGGCACGCCCGGCTGCCCGTGCGCTTCGCCGACGCCGTGCGTCGGCTCGCGGACGACAGGGTCTCCGCCTACCTGGAACTCGGTCCGGGTCCCGCCCTCACCGCGGCGGCCACCGACTGTCTGCCCGACGCGCTCACGACCGGCTCGGTTCTCGCCGTGGCGACACGAAGCGGAGCGTACGAACCGGAGACGCTGCTGTCGGCCCTGGCGCGGCTGCATGTGGCCGGGGCCGCTGTCGACTGGGCGGCGGTGTACGCGGGTTCCGGCGCGCGCCGGGTGGAACTGCCGACGTACGCCTTCCAGCGGCAGCGGTACTGGTTGGACGCCACGTCTCCGGCAGCGGCCGACGGCGGGGCCCTGCTGAGCCCGGCGTTCCCGGTGCCGGAGACCGAGCGGACGGTGCTGACCGGGCTGTTGTCCCTCGCGGCCCACCCGTGGCTCGCGGATCATGTCGTCGCCGGGAGGGTCGTCGTGCCGGCGACGGTGTTCGTGGAGATGGCCGTGCGGGCGGGTGACGAGGCGGGCTGCGGCACGGTCGAGGATCTCGTGCTGCTGGCGCCGCTCACCCTGCCCGGTTCCTCGGGGGTGCGGGTCCAGGTCGTGGTGGGTGCGCGGGACGACTCGGGCCGGCGGACGGTCGACATCTACTCCCGGCCGGAGGATTCCACCGAGGACGCCTCATGGGCCAGGAATGTCACGGGTCAGCTGGGCCGGGGGCGCAGTACGCAGGACGAGTTGCCCGCGTGGCCGCCCCGGGGCGCCGAGGCGGTGGACCTCACCGGCGCGTACGCCACTCTCGCCGACGCCGGGCTCGCCTACGGGCCTGCCTTCCAGGGGGTCCGCACGGTCTGGCGGCACGGTGACGATGTCTTCGCGGAGGTCGGGCTGCCCGCTTCGCACACGTCGGAAGCGGGCCGCTTCGGACTCCATCCGGCGCTGTTCGACGCCGCGTTGCACGCGCCGTTGCTGGCCGCGTCCGCCGGGACGAGCCCGGTGCGCGTGCCGTTCGCCTGGAGCGGCGTGAGTCTGCATGCCTCGGGCGCCACGGAGTTGCGGGTCAGGGTGACGCCGACGAGCCCGGACACGGTCTCGCTGACCCTGGCCGACCCGTCCGGCCGACTCGTGGCACGCGTGGACTCGCTGGCGACCAGGGAACTCCCGCCCGACCGGGCCGACATGACGGACGACACGACGGACGACATCGTACGAAGGGCTCTGCTGGGCCTTGAGTGGGCCGCCCTCGACGTCTCCGACGCCGCCGATGAGCGCGCCTGGGTGGTACGCGGGCCCGACGAGCTGAACCTCTCCGAGTTCCTGCCCGGCGCCGGGAACCCCGAAGTCGTCGCCGTCACTGCCCTCGCCGATGCGACCGGCACCGATCAGCTCTCCGCCGTACACGAGCTGACCGGTCGCGTACTCAAGACGCTCCAGGACTGGCAGGGCGATCCGGGCACGGCAGGCTCGCGGCTGGTGGTGGTGACGCGGGATGCCACCGGGCCGGTGCCGGACCTGGCCGGTGCGGCGGTCTGGGGGCTGGTGCGGGCGGCGCAGTCGGAGCTGCCCGGTCGTGTGGTCCTGGTGGATGTGGACGGGCTGCCCGAGTCGCTGCGGATGCTGCCGTCGGCGATCGCCACCGGTGAGGCGCAACTGCGCGTGCGAGAGGGGCAGGTGACGGTCCCGCGACTGGTCGCGGCCGGTGATGCCTCAGGCGACGCGGCTCCCTTCAACGCGAACGGCACGGTGCTGATCACCGGAGGCACCGGCGCCCTGGGCGCGGAGCTGGCACGTCATCTGGTCGCCGAGCACGGCGTACGGCGACTGCTGCTGACCGGACGCCGTGGGCCGCAGGCACCCGGAGCCCGGGAACTGCGCAGCGCGCTGGAGGAGTCGGGAGCGCGGGTCGCCATCGTCGCCTGCGACGCGGCCGACCGTGCCGCCCTGGCCGAGGTGGTCGAGCGCTGCGAGCCGCCGCTGACCGCGGTGGTGCACGCCGCCGGGGTCCTCGACGACGGCGTGCTGGACTCGCTGACCCCCGAGCGGATGGCGGCCGTGCTGGGGCCGAAGGCCGACGCCGCCTGGCATCTGCACGAACTGACCCGGGACATGGATCTTTCGGCGTTCGTCGTGTTCTCCTCCGTCTCCGGTGTGCTGGGCCGGGCGGGCCAGGGCAACTACGCGGCAGCGAACGCGTTCCTCGACGCCCTCGTCCAGCGCCGCGCCGCCGAGGGGCTCCCGGCGGTGTCGCTGGCGTGGGGCCCGTGGGAGCACACCGACGGCATGGCGGCGGGGCTCCCCTCACAGCGCCCACAGGCAAGCGACGTGCTCGTGCCGCTGTCGACACAGCAGGGCTTGGCCCTGTTCAACGCCGCGCTGCGTGCGACGGAGCCGGTGCTGGCGCCGATCCTGCTGGACCGGGCGGCGCTTCGGTCCGGTGCGGGGCGCCTGCCGCCGCCGTTGCGCGGGCTCGTCCGCCAGAACCGGCCGACCGCCGCGGGGACATCATCCGGTTCCGCCGGGTCTTCCGGGCAGATGCTGGAGCCGGGAGCCTGGCGGAAGCGACTGGCCCCCGTGCCCCCCGGTGAGCGGGAGGCGGCGCTCGTGGAGCTGCTGCGGGCCGACGTCGCCGCGGTACTCGGCTACTCGCACGCCGACGCGCTCCCGGCCGGCAAGAGTCTCGCCGACCTGGGGTTCGACTCCCTCACCGCCGTGCAGATCCGCAACCGGCTCAGCATGGCGCTGAAGCTCCGGCTGTCGGCCGCGGTGGTGTTCGAGCACCGTACGGCCGAGGAACTGGCACGCCATCTGCTCGGCCTGCTGGACGGCGAACCGGCCGCCGCGGCCGCCCCCGAGACCCCAGGGCCCGAGCGACAGGCGTACACCCTCTCCTCCCTGTTCCGGACGGTCAGTGCCGCCGGCCAACCGGTGGCGGCGATGCACCTGCTCGTCACCGCGTCCTGGGCGCTGCCCACGTTCCCGGCCGCGCAGGGGCGCGAGCACGCGCTGCCCCCGATCCGCCGCTCCCACGGCCGCTCCGGCTCTCGCATGCCGACGGTCGTCTACTTCCCGGCCTACCATCCCTCGCTCGCGTCGGACGGCGGAGACTTCCCCCGCTTCCACCGCGCGTTCCAAGGCGACCTGGACGTCCTGGAGTTCCCGCACCCTGGGATCGGCGCCGGTGCCGCCGTACCGGAGGACCGTGCCGCGCTGGCGCGTACACAGGCCGAGAACGTGCTGCGGCATCTCGGGGACGCGCCCTTCGTGGTCGTAGGACGGTCGGCGGGCGGCAATGTGGCGCACCTGGTCGCTCACCAGCTGGAGAACATGGGCCGCGCAGCGACCGGTCTGGTGCTGCTGGACACCTACCACGTCACGCCGGAGAACAGCGGCAAGGACTGGCTGCTGTCCCTGGCCGCCCCTCCCCCGCAGGACACCGGAAGGCCCCTCTTCACCGGGGACGAGGACAGTGCTCTGGCGGCGATCGGCGCCTACAACCGGATCTTCCTCGGCTGGGCCCCCGAGCCGGTCGCCACGCCCACGCTCCTGGTGCGCGCGCTGCGCCCCACACCCGCCATGGCGGCCTCCGCCGACGCGGACCACTGGCGGACGTCCTGGCCCGCGGCACACGAGGTCGCGGACGTCCCCGGCGACCATCTGACGATGATGCGGGAACACGCGGAGACCACCGCGTCGGCGATCCGCACCTGGATCGACGCGCGCACGACGAAGGGAGACCAGTGAGTCCGGCCCATCCCCCGCAGGACGTCGACGTCATCGTGGTCGGTGGCGGCCCGGCCGGGTCCACCGTCGCGGCGGCCGTCGCCCTGCACGGCCATCGCGTCCTCCTCGTCGAGAAGGAGACCTTCCCGCGGTACCAGATCGGCGAGTCCCTGCTCCCCTCCACCGTGCACGGCGTGTGCCGGATCCTCGGTGTCGAGGACGAGATGGCGCGGGCGGGCTTCAAGCCGAAGCGCGGCGGCACGTTCCGCTGGGGCCGCAACCGGGACCCCTGGCAGTTCTCCTTCGCGCTGTCGCCCCGGCTGGCCGACCCGACCTCGTTCGCCTACCAGGTCGAGCGGTCCCGCTTCGACGCGATCCTCCTGGACAACGCACGCCGGGTCGGGGTCGACGTACGGGAGGGCTGCCGGGTGACCGGCGTACTCGCCGACGAGGAGCGGGTCCGCGGGGTGCGCTGGACCGGGCCCGACGGCGAGATCCGCGAGGCCCGCGCCCGGTACGTCGTGGACGCCTCCGGCAACGGCAGCAGGATCCACCCGCACGTCGGCGGAAAGCGGATCCACTCCGACTTCTTCCGCAACATCGCGGTGTTCGGCTACTTCGCCGGCGGCGCGCGGCTCCCGGCACCGAACGACGGCAACATCTTCTGCGCCGCCTTCGACGAGGGCTGGATCTGGTACATCCCGCTCCGGGACGACCTCACCAGCGTCGGAGCCGTCGTCGCCCGCGACAACGCCGAGGCCGTCCAGGGGGACCCGGCGACCGCCTGGCGCCGGCTGATCGACGCCTGCCCGGAGATACGCGACCTCCTCGACGGCGTCCCGCAGGCCACGGAGGCCCCCTACGACCAGGTCCGCGTCCGCAAGGACTGGTCGTACTGGAAGTCACAGCTGTGGCGGCCCGGCATGGCACTCGTCGGAGACGCGGCGTGCTTCGTCGACCCGGTGCTGTCCAGCGGAGTCCATCTCGCGACCTACGGCGGACTGCTCGCCGCCCGGTCCCTCAACGGCTGCCTCGCCGGAACCCTGGACGAGGACCGTCTGTTCGCCGAGTTCGAGGCCCGCTACCGGCACGAGTACAGCCTGTTCCACGAGTTCCTGGTCTCCTTCTACGACATGCACCAGGACGAACGGTCGTACTTCTGGAAGGCGCGCAAGGTCACCCATATCGGCACGACGGAACTGGAGGCGTTCGTCGAGCTGGTGGGCGGTCTGGCGTCCGGCGACGCGTCACTCACCGGGGCCGGGCCGGCGGGCGAACGGCTGACCGCGGTCGCCGACGACTTCGAGCGAGCGGTGCGCCGCCTTCCGGACGCCGACGATCTGCGCAATCCGCTCTACGAGTCGCAGACGTTCCGGCAGGTGTTCCAGGAAGGGACCGTCCTGCAGGAACGCGGGCTGTTCGGCGGCCCGCTGGAGGACGAGGCGCCGCAGCGGCCGGGCGGTCTGGTGGCGTCGGAGGACGGGCTGTCCTGGGTCGAACCCTGAGCCGCAGGAATCACATGGTCACCGCCGCGAGACACCCCTTGCCCGGATGCATAGCCTCATGCAGAGTTCTTTCTGCATGAATAGCGGTCAACTGCCTGGATCGAGGGGTGTTTGGGCTTGATCTCGTCTCAGATTGTGAACACTCCGGACACTCCGAGGGGTGTCGACCACGGCCCGGCTCTCGTCGCCCTCGACGGCACCGGTCTCGGTGTGGCGGACGTCGCGCGGCTCGCCTCCGGGACCGCGCGGCCGACTCCCCTGAGCAAGGCGATGCGGCGCATGGAGGAGTCCTGGAACGCCGCCCGGCAGATCGCCGCGACCGGCCGCGTCTACGGCCGCTCCACCGGCGTCGGCGCCAAACGGAACGAGGACGTACCCACCGGGGCGGACGCCGCGCACGGTCTGCGGCTGCTGCGCAGCCACGCCGGCGCCATCGGTGAGGAGATCCCCGCCCGTCAGGTACGCGCGATGCTCGCCGTACGGGCCAACCAGCTGCTGGCCGGAGGCGCGGGACTGCGGCCCACCGTCGTGACGGCGCTGTGCGAGGCACTGGAGAGCGGGGCGTACCCGGTCGTCAACGAGTTCGGCTCCGTCGGCACCGGCGACATCGCGGCCCTGGCGCAGGCCGGACTGGCCTTGGCAGGGGAGCATCCCTGGCGCGGGGGCACCCCGCCGGAGCCCCTGCCGCTCGACAACAACGACGCGCTGGCCTTCATCAGCAGCAACGCCCTCACCCTCGGCCAGTCGGCCCTCGCCCTGCACGAGCTGCGCGGGCTGCTGGAGGCCACCCAGGTCGTCGCCGCGCTGTCGCTGCTGGCCACCGACGGCTCGCACGAGGCCTACGCCGCCCCCGTACACGCCGCCCGTCCGCACCGCGGATGCGCCGACGTCGCCCGCCGTATGCGGGAGTTGATCGGAGCGGCCGATCGTCCGACCCCGCCGCTGGACCGTCTCCAGGACCCGTACGGCTTCCGCTGTCTGCCCCAGATCCACGGCCCGGCCCACGACGCGGCGGACGCCCTGGAAGAGGTCGTCGCCGTCGAGATCAACGCGGCCGCCGAGAACCCGCTCATCTTTCCCGAGGACATGGCCGCCTACCACCACGGCGGCTTCTACCAGGCCCAACTGGCCCTCGCCCTGGACCACTTCCGGCTGTCGCTGACGCAGGTGGCACGCCTGTCGACCTCCCGCCTCGCGACCCTGAACGAGCCCGCCTACACCCGTCTGCGTCCCTTCCTCTCCGACCAGGAGCCCGCCTCCTCCGGCGTGATGATCCTGGAGTACGCCGCCGGGGCCGCACTCGGTGATCTGCGGGCGTTCTCCGCGCCCGCGTCTCTCGGCCACGCCGTACTCTCGCGCGGCGTCGAGGAACAGGCCAGCTTCGCCTCCCTGGCCGCACGTCAGACGCTGCGCGCCTGCGGCGCGTACCGTCTCGTCGTCGGCTGCGAACTCGTCGCCGCCGTACGGGCATTGCGCCAGCGCGGGCTGAGGCCCGAGCCGGGTCTTCCGGTGACCCACGCACTCGAACTCGCCGGATCGGTGCTCGACGAGGACCATGCCGACCGGCCGCTCACGGACGATGTGACGGCGGCGGCCACGCTGCTCGACCGGTTCACGGACATCTGGAGGAAAGGCGCGTGAGGTCACCCGTACGGATCGGCGCACTCGTTCCGCTGACTCGGCCCGGCTGGGCCGAGGCGGGCCACCACCTGCTCGCGGGACTCGAGTCGGCCGTGTCCGAAGTCAATGACGCCGGCGGGATCGCCGGGAGACCGCTCGAGCTGGTGGTCCGGGACACCGCGGCTGATCCGCAGAGGGCCGCGGCGGCCGTGGACGAGTTGGCCGGCCTGGGCGTGGCGGCCGTGGCAGGGGAATATCACAGCGTCGTCGCTCGCGCCGCCGCCACCAGGGCCGACGCCGTCGGCCTGCCGTTCCTCTGCTCGTCGGCGGTTCTCGACGCGCTCACCGAACAGCCGACGGAATGGGTCGCGCGCCTCTCCCCACCGCAGTCCCGCGGCTGGCAGGTCTACGCGGACTTCCTCCTCGGCGCGGGTCACACCCGTATCGCCGTAGCGACCCAGCCGAGTGTCTACTGGGCATCCGGGACCCGCGTACTGCGGAACTGCCTCGCTCCACACGACGGCACCGTCATCGAACTCGACATGAGCGCGCTCACCCCCACGGCCGTGTGCGACGCGCTCGTCGACCATCGCGCGACAGCCCTCCTGCTGCTGGTCGGCCATCCGGAGCCGGCTGTGCCGATCGTCCGGTCCGTCCGACGCGACCAGCGCCTCGCCGAGATCATGATCGGTGCTCCGGCCGGACAACCGGAGTTCGCCGAATGGGCGACGCTGCTGGGCGACGACGGCGCCGGGATCCCGTTCCTGCGGTACCTGCCCGAGCGCCTCGGCCCCCTCGGCGCACGAGTCGAGAGGGCCCTCCGCGAGCGGCTGGCCGAAGCGCCCTCCTTCGTCGCCTTCGAGGGCTACGACACGGTCGCCGTCCTCGCCGACGTACTGCGTTCGCACGGGCCGGACCGGCGGCGCATCGCCGAATCCTGGCCGCGTGTCGCGGTCGAAGGCACCCGCGGGCAGATCCAGTTCACCCGCACGCCAGGCATCAGCGTCTGGCAATGGGCCGGGCCACCCATCCAAGTCGTCGATCGAGATCCGGCGGAACCCGGTCGCTTTCGGATCCTTCACACCGGCTGAGTCACGGACGCGATCGACGGCGGCTTCGGGGACCAGTCGGCCTTCGGCTGGTCAAGGGCCCGCGCTGAAGGCTGGATCCACGTCGGTGTGCAGCAGGTCGTGGTCTGAGAACGGGGTGGACTGCACTCGGTGCCTGAGCGGGGCGATGCCTCGCAGGAAGACGTAGTCGAACTTGCTCTGCCAGTCGGTGGTCGTCTTGCAGGCACCGACGGACAAGGGACGGCACTCGGGGTCTGTGTCCGCGGCCAGGGCCCAGATCGGGGCGAGTTCGGAAGCGTCCGGCACGGCGTTGAAGTCGCCGAGAACGATCGCACGGTCGTGGCGGGCGACGTCTGCGGCGAGTACGCGGGTCTGGTCCGCTCGGACTGCTTCCTGACGTCGTTGGGCGAGGTGGGTGTTGAAGACCCGGAGGGGCTGGCCGCCCACCATGGTGGTGACGGCCATGTACCCACGGTCCTCGGATCCTCCGTCGGGGTATTCCACCTTGACGGCGTCCTTCATCGGTGCCGCGGAGAGGACCGCCTGGCCGAAGGCTCCCGGATTCCACGGCGCTCCCCCGCAGCGTCCCCAGTCCCGAAGGACCGTCCCGTACTCGACGTGGTACTCCAGCCCGTGAAGGCTCTTCAGATAGTCCCGGATCATCTCGACGTCACGCACGCACGCTTCTTGCAGGCCGATGACCTGAGGCGCATACGTGGCGATCTCCGCCGCCCGGCCGACATTGCCGGCCTCGCACGGGTTGCAGATGTTCCACGTCATGACCCGGTTCGGTACGACGTCCCTGACGGCATCGACGGGAACCGACCTGCCGAAGAGGGCATCGCTCGGTGCACTGGGTCCGACCAGCACCATGCAGGCCACGACCACGGCGCCCGCGAGCAACCGCGTACCCCTTACGAGCACCATCGCCTCCTCCATGCGGATACAGGTGGCATCCGACGTCTCCATGGACGAGGTTATGGGACGGGGCTGTCAGCGACACATGGTTCTGATCCTTCAGCAGACGCCTCGCCCCGGAGGACGGCGAAGTAACACGATCGACCCTCCTTGGGAGCATCCGGCACGGGGCAACAACCCGGCTCGGATAATGACCAACGGTGCGCGAAGCGCGCGAGAACTCTTGCGCGCTTCGCGCAGCCATGCGAGCGTTCCCCTGGCGCCGCCGCCTGTCACCCACGGACAGCGACGCCACCTGCGCATTTCGCGCAACAGGCGCACTTCAGACGCACATCCGGCGTCGACAGCCGCGCATCACGAGGCATCACCCGCCCACGTCCCGGCCCGTCCCGGCCCGTCCCGGAAGGAAACGTCGTGACTGTCGGCATCAAGTACGCGGCCGTCCCGCCACACCTTCGAACAGGCCCCGGGCAGCGGCCGTTTCGGTGATTCCAGGCTGGCCGCGATGTACCGCGAGCGCTACTGGAACTGGTCGAGCACCTGCTCGCCAACATCACGGCAACTGCCGTGGGCGTGGGCCCGATGCCCCGCCTACAACCGCTGACCCCACCCCTGAGTGTTACGGAGACCCCCTCATGGCAACCGGCCGCACCCCAGCCGAGTTCACCGCCGCCCTGCGCGCCCGCGAACAGCTCGTCGGCTACTGGTCCCTGCTCGACTCACCCGTCGCCGCCGAGCGCCTGGCCCGCCTCGGCTACGACTACCTCGCCTTCGACGCCCAGCACGGACTCTTCGGCTACCAGGGCATGCTCAACAACCTCCTGGCCACCGACACCAAAGGCAGCACCGCAGTCGGCATGGTGCGCGTGGAGGCCAACGACCCCACCTACATCGGCAAAGCCCTCGACGCGGGCGCGACCGCCGTCATCGTCCCGCTGATCGACAACGCGCAGGACGCCGCCGACGCGGTCGCCGCCGTGCGCTACCCGCCACTGGGCCGCCGCTCCTACGGACCGATGCGCGCCCAGCTCCGTATCGGACCCCACCCGGCCGACACCCACGCCCAGACCGCCGTCCTCGCCATGATCGAAACCGCCGACGGCCTCGCCAACGTCGAAGCCATCTGCGCCACCGACGGCCTCGACGGCATCTACGTCGGCCCCTCCGACCTACGCCTGGCACTGGGCGCAGCCACCTCCACCGACCCCTCCGTACAGCAGGAGTTCGAGCAGGCCCTCACCCGCATCAGCAAAGCGGCCGAAGCGGCAGGCATCGCCGCCGGCATCCACAACGCCGACGGCACAAGCGCAGCCCACCGCCTCACCCAGGGCTACACCTTCGCCACCGTGGCCTGCGACCTCATCCACCTCCAGCAGATCGCCACGTCCCACCTCGAAGCGGCGCGCGGCGGAGCGCGCTGATGACGACCACGCTCATCACGACGCCCACCTTCGCGCGGCATTCGGCGCACCCCTGGCAGATCCTCGAGGAGGCCGGGGCAGGACCGGTCCGCCCCCGCGCCGACGCGGCCCTGCCCAACGCCGAACTCCTCGCCCACGCCGCCCGAGCGGACGCCTTGATCGTCGGCATGGACCCCATCACCGCCGAGGTACTGGACGCCGCACCCCGCCTCAAGGTGGTCGCCAAACACGGCGTCGGCGTGGACACCATCGACGTGGCCGCCGCCCACGCCCGCGGCATACCGGTCGTGTGCGCACCGGGCAGCAACTCCCGCGCGGTGGCCGAGTACAGCTTCGGCCTGCTCCTTTCGGCGACGCGCTCCCTCACCGCCTCGCACTCCGCGGTGGAGTCGGGCGACTGGCCGAAGCTGTTCGGCCCCGAACTGCACGGCAAGACGCTCGGCATCGTCGGCTTCGGCCGCATCGGGAGTCTCCTCGCCGGCTACGCCCGCGCCTTCGGGATGCACGTGCTCGCGCACGACCCGTACGTCCCCGGCGACGACGTCCGCGCGCACGGCGCCGAACCGGCCGCCCTCGACGACCTGCTGGCCCGCGCCGACGCCGTCAGCCTGCACAGCCCGCCCGACCCGTCCGGCACACCGCTGCTGGACAGTGCCCGGCTCGCGGCGATGCGGCCGGGCGCGATCCTGGTCAACGCGGCGCGCGGCGGCCTCATCGACGAGAGCGCCCTCGCCGCCCTGCTGCGTTCCGGGCACCTCGGGGCAGCGGCCCTCGACGCCTTCAGCACCGAGCCTCTCCCCGCCGACCATCCCCTGCGCAAGGCCCCACGTGCCCTGCTCACCTCGCACATGGCCGCCTGCACTCCGGAGGCCAACCGGGCCATGGGCGCGATGGTCGCCGAGGACGTCGTCCGCGTACTGGCAGGCGAGGCGCCCCACCACCAGGCCCGCTGAGCCCCGCCACCTCCAGGGCCGGCCGCCCCGAGTCCCCCGCACCCGGCGCCACGACACACACCCGTCCCCATATCGGATACCGGCGACGACGCCGCACGATCCCCTAGGACCCGACATGGCCATCACGTCGACCGACGGCGCCGCCGCGGCGCCGCCCCCCGCGCAGCCCGACCCGTACGCGCTGCGCGCCGAAGACGCCCGCCCGGCCCCCGACCGCTTCCGCGGCCGCCTGCGCCACCTCGGTCCCGGGCTCATCCTGTCCGCCGCGGTCGTCGGCTCCGGTGAACTGATCACCACCACCTCGCTCGGTGCGAAGGCGGGCTTCGCCCTGCTGTGGCTCGTGGTCATCTCCACCGCGGTCAAGGTCTGGGTGCAGATGGAGCTGGCCCGCTGGACCATCCTCAACGGCCGCCCCGCGCTGGACGGCTTCCGCGCTGTCGGACCCCGCATCGGCCGCCTCAGCTGGATCAACTGGCTGTGGATCGGCATGGACTTCGCCAAGATGTTCCAGCGCGGCGGCATCATCGGCGGCACCGCGGCCGCCTGTTCCATCCTCTTCCCGATCCACGGCGGGTCGCTGAGCGGCACGTCCCTCACGATCTGGGCCGTGATCGTCACCGCCGCCGCCGTCCTCATCCTCCAGACGGGCAAGTACCACGTCGTCGAGCGGGTCGAGGTCATCGGCATCACGCTCAAGACGGTGATCACCGTCGGCCTGGCGCTCGCCCTGCCGTTCACCGCCTACGGGTACGGCACCGAGCAACTCGCCGACGGGCTCAGCTTCCAGATCCCGGCCGGCACGGTCGGCATCGCCCTCGCGATGTTCGGCATCACCGGCGTCGGCGCCGACGAGATGACGACCTATACCTACTGGTGCCTCGAAAAGGGCTACGCCCGCTGGACCGGCCCCGACGACGGGAGCGAGCAGCGTGCCCGGCGCGCCGAGGGCTGGCTCAAGGTCATGCGGCTCGATGTGGGTGTCTCCTGGTTCGTGTGCACCCTCTGCACCCTGTCCTTCTACGTGATCGGCGCCTCCGTGCTGCATCCGCAGGGCCTGGTGCCCGAGGGCAACGACATGATCACCACGTTGTCGCACAGCTATACCGACACGCTCGGCCCCTGGGCCGAGTACCTCTTCCTGGGCGGTGCGATCTCCGTACTCTTCTCGGTCACCGTCGCCTCGTCGGCCAGCGTCCCGCGCCTGTGGACCAACACCCTCGGCCTGCTCGGCGCGATCGACTGGAACGACATGCGGGTCCGCACCCGCACCATCCGGATCCTCACCTGGTGCCTGCCCCCGGTGTGGATGTGCTTCTTCCTGTGGGTCCAGTCCCCGGTCCTGATGGTGCAGATCGGCGGCATCGGCGGTGGCATCTTCCTCCTCGCGGTGGTGATCGCGGTCTGGCGCCTGCGCTACACCGGCGTCCCGCCCCGCTTCCGCGCCAATCCCTGGATGACCGCCGCCCTGGTCCTCAGCAGCGCGGCGATTCTCTTCCTCGGGGTGTACGGGGTGCTCGACACGCTGGGCCTCACGCCGGGCGACTGAACCAGCCACGCCCCACGCGGCAACCGCGCACCGCCAAGGGGCCGTCCTTCACGCGCCGCCGCCGAGGTCGCACGGGACGCGCTGCTCGCCCTCGGGGGCACGCTGGGAGGTACCGGTGCAGTGCAGCAGTTCCTCGCCGCGCGGCGGTGTTCGCCTGGATGGCGATCGGCACAGTGTCTCTCGAGCCCTAGCGGGCCGAGCGGAGCTTCAGGCAGGCTCTCGCGCATGGTCTCGGTGGTGCAGAATGTGGCGATCGACTGTGCGGATGCCTATGAACTGGCTCGGTTCTGGAGTGAGGTGCTCGGTTCTCCGCTGCATCCGGAGGACAACCCAGGTGATCCGGAGACCGCGGTGATGCTGCCGGAGGGCCCGCTGCTCTACTTCAACCAGGTGCCGGAACCGAAGACCATCAAGAACAGACTTCACCAGTGCCTGCGTCCCGAGACCACACGCGAGGAAGAGGTCGAGCGCCTGCTGAGCCTCGGGGCCACCCTCGTCGACGACCGCCGGGAACCCGACGGCGCCGACTGGGCCGTCCTCGCGGACCCCGAGGGCAACGAGTTCTGCGTTCTCCGCAGTGAGTCCGACCGCGCGGCAAGCGACTGACGGACTACGCATGGCACTGGTCCCACAGAAGGCCGGTACTGGATGAAGCCAGGACGGGCTCCTGGCGCAGGTTTGCGGATCACGTCGATCGCCGCGCCCCATGCCGCCGCGTCGGCGCCCTTCGGAGTCACGACGGTGTCGGCGGTCGTCAACGCGACATACTCCCGGGGCCGCTCGGCGGGTCGCAGCGCGTGGATCGCCACGAGTTGACGTGCCAACAGCGGGACGCGCGTCTCCACTCCCTCATCGTCGAGGATCGTCCGGCCCGCCAGATGGGTCATAAGGAGCGATGGATACTCGCACTGCGCGGCGGTCGGATCGACCGCGACCAGTCCAGGAGCCGGCACGCCGGTCCCCGCGAGCAGGGTCAAGGCGCCGGCCTCCCTGTTCAGCCAGTCCTCGGCGTGCTCCACATTGACGAACGTCCGCAGCACCAGGTCACGGGTGCCTCCGTCCCGCGTTCCGATGGTCAGCCTCCGCATTTCGGCAGTGATGCCGCCGTGCAGTGGCTCGGTTCTGACGACCCGTTCGCCGACCTCCAGGTGCCGGCTCACCCATGCCAGTGTCAACGGTCCGACAGCCGCCGCCTCATCGTGGATGGTCACCGTGCGACCTCATCATCCGGACGGGCGGCACGCGCGAGCCGGAGGCTGCGCTGCCCCGCCCTCGTCGGCCGCGGTCGAATGCGACTTCAGCAGGTGGTCGATGTGGCGTTGAAGGATGTCCAGTGCCGTGGCCGGGGAGTGGTGGCCTGCCAGGACGTGGGTCGTGAGGCCGTCTGCCAGGGCGAGGAGCGTGTGGGCTTCGCGATCGGGGTCGAGGCGCTGGGGAACTTCCCGGGTGTCCTGGCCGTAGCGGATGAGCCACGCGATGAGGCCGTGGAGCTTGGCATAGGTGTCGTGCAGGACGGCGGCCAGTTTCTCGCTGGCAGGGGCATGGGCGACGAAGGCCAGCCAGACCTGAGCCTGTGTCTTCGATTCCTCATCCAGCAGGGCGAGTTCGGCCAGCGTGTGGGACAGCAGGGTCGATGCGGCCTGGGGGGTGGAGGAGGCGGCGATGCGCTGGTTGGCGCGTTCGCTGACGTGTTGGGAGATGTGCTCCAGCGCGAAGAGCAGCATGTCCTGCTTGGTGCGGAAGCATCGCTGGACAGCGCCCATGGACACGCCGGCCTCGGCGGCGACGTCACGGAGGCTGACGGCCTCCATACCGGAGCGCGCGATCAGGGTGCAGACCGCTTCGGCGATCCGTCGGCGTCGGTCCTCGTAGTCGACCTGCCTGGGCACGGTTGGCTCCTCCCCACGTTCTGATGCACTTGCATCGTATCCGGATTCACCGCACGATGTGATGCGATCGCATCGGAACGATGCGCGGACAACGGGAGGGAACGATCGTCATGGAGAAGCAGCGCAAGAGGACGGACAGCAGCTCGGGGCAGGGGATGCTGTGGCTGTTCGGTGCCATCCTCGCCATCCAGGGCTTCGGCTCCGCCATCACGGAGGCCGGCTGGGATACGAGCTTTGGTGTCGCCGGCCTCCTGCGGGCAGCCCATATGCCTGAGTGGGCAACGCCGCTGGTCGGCTTCGCGGGTTTGGCCCTGCTGGGAATGGCGGCGCGCCGTCACTACACGGGGAGGCGGGCGGACCGCCACTCGTGAGAAGTCCGCCGGCCGACCGGCGAGCCGGGATGCTCCGAAGCCCTCTCGGACAGCCCCGTTCACCGGGTCGAGCCTGCGGCGGTCAGGCAAGCTAGCGGCCTCGCCGCGTCGCGAGGGCGCTGATGCCGCGCGGCGGGGCCGGCCCGCGGAGCCTGTCGCTGGAGGTCGGGTGCTGTTGCGCCACGTACTGGCGCACGAGCTTGCCCCTGCGGCAGCCGGCGCGGCCTGTAAAGACAGGACTTTTCCTGATAAGAACTGACTGAAGCACGAGGCAAGACCGGCCGGGAATCACCCTCCGTCACGGATCGTCCAGCAGACACTGGGGAGGCAGCCGGTGGGAGACGTCGGGATCGACCGCAGGGCTTTCCTGAGTGGGGTCGGCGGAATCGCAGCCGGTGCGGCTGCCGTATCGCTCACCGCGTGCGACAGCCGCACCGACCGGAGTTCCACCAAGAGCGGCAAGTTGCTCGTGGTCCGTGACTTCGGCGGCGCTTATGGCGAGGCGAACCGCAAAGCGATCTACGACCCGTTCACCAAGGAGACCGGCGTCCGGATCAACGTGGTGAACTACTCGAGCGACCAGATCCTCGCCCAGATCAAGGAAGGCCGTCCGCGGTTCGACGTCATGGACATCGACATGTCCAATCTGGTGCGCTTCGAGCACGAGGGCGCCTCCCAGGAACTGGACTACGGCCGCTTGAAGAACACCAGGAACGCGGGAATCGCCGAGTCCCTGCTCACCCCCAACGGTGTGGGCAAGAGCTACTGGGCCAGCGTCCTCGCCTACGGCGCGGACGCCTTCGGCGGGAGGAAGCCCGCCTCGTGGGCGGACTTCTGGAACCTCGGCACCTTCCCGGGCAGAAGAGCGCTTCAGGGCACGGTGGACTGGCCGGAACTGGAGTTCGCCCTGCTCGCCGACGGAGTACCGCTCGACGGGCTTTACCCGCTCGACGTGCACCGCGCTTTCAAGGTCCTCGACGAGATCAAGGGCTCGGTGCGGACGTTCTGGGAATACGGCGCCGAACCGGGTGAGCTGCTGGATCGCAAGCAGGTCGAGGCCTCCAGCACCTGGGCCGGCCGCGTCCAGAGCCTGATCAAGGGCGGGTCTCCGCTCGCGTACGAATGGAACGGCGCCCGCAGGCAGAGCAACGGATACGGCATTCCCAAGGGCGCCGCCAATTCCGACGGCGCCTATCGGCTCATCGATTTCGCGCTGCGGCCCGAGGTGCAGGCCCATATGACCCGGATATACCCCGAAGGGCCTGTGGTGCCCGCCGCCTACGGATTTCTCACCGAATCCACCGCCGTGAACCTGGCGAGCACACCTGGACACCTGCTGTCGGGCTTCGACCTGGACATCGCGTGGTGGCTGGAGAACGGGAACTCCGTGACCAGGCGCTGGCAGGAGTGGGTACGCAACTGACCGACTGAACCCAGCCATATGGCCGTATATGAACACGCATGGTAAAGAGTCCGTATGGCCAGGCACCTTGGTCGACTCTCGGCCTTCCGGCCCCACGCGCACAGCGGAGGGCGCCCTCGGCGGGCCTCGCAACGGGTCGAGGGGCCCGACCCGCAGCCGGAGCCAGAGCCGGAGCCTGGCGGGCGCCCCCCAGGGAGACGCTGGCTGGGCCTGCCAAGGGTGCGCAGCGTCGCCGGCCGAGTGTTTCTGCTCCAGCTCGTGATCATGGTGCTGTTCGCCGCCGCCGCGGGAGGGGCTCTCGTGGTGCAGGCCCGGAATTCGAGCATGCAGGAGGCCCGGCAGTTGTCGATGGGCGTCGCACAGTCCTTCGCGCGCGCCCCGGGGACGCTGGACGCCATGAAGTCCGGCGAGCCCACCGCGCTGCTGCAGCCGCGCGCGGAGGACACCCGGAGGCACACCGGGGTCGACTATGTGGTCGCGTTCGACCCTCAGGGCTTTCGCTGGACCCACCCCGACCCGAAGTTGATCGGCAAGCACATCTTCGCCCTGCGCGAGGGCGGCGCCGCCGACCATCCCTTCACCAAGACGTTCGAAGGCAGCCTGGGCCTTGCCGTGGACACGACCGTTCCCGTCTACGACACCAATGGGACCTCCATCGTCGGCTTCGTGTCGGTCGGGGTCACCGTCGCCAGCGTGGACGACGTGGTGCAGGAGCAGCTGCCGCAGCTGCTGGGTTTCGCCGGCGGTGCGCTTGTGGTGGCCGCGGTCGGCACAGCGCTGGTGTCCTGGCGGCTGCGGCGGCAGACCCGCGCCCTCGATCCGTCCGAGATGACCCGGATGTACGAGCACCATGACGCGGTGCTGCACGCGGTGCGGGAAGGCGTACTGATCATCGGCGATGACGGACGGCTGCTGCTCGCCAACGACGAGGCGCGGCGACTGCTGGACCTGCCCGCGGACGCCGAGGAGCGCCGTGTCACCGAGCTCGGCCTGGCGGCTGACACCACCGAGTTGCTGGGCTCGGGCCGGACGGTGACGGACGTGGTGCACCTGGCAGGCGACCGGCTGCTGGCGGTCAACATACGGCCGGTCGATCCCGGCAGCCGCCCCGCGGGCAGCGTCGTCACGTTGCGTGACTCGACAGAGCTGCGTGCACTGGCGGGCCGGGCGGAGGTGGCCCGGGAGCGGCTGGGGCTGCTGTACGAGGCGGGGATACGGATCGGCACCACGCTGGACGTGGTGCGCACCGCGCAGGAACTGGCCGAGGTGGCGGTCCCCCGGTTCGCCGACACCGCGACGGTCGATCTGCTGGATCCGATCCTGCGGGGTGCGGAGTCGGCCGGCCCCGGCCCCGAGATGCGCCGGGTGGCGGTACACGGCGTCGACGGTGCCCGGTCTCTCTACCCGGTGGGGGAGCTGATCCGCTTCGTCCCCACCTCGCCCGTGGCCGTCGGCGCCGAGCGCGGCCGTGCGGTCCTGGACGCCGACCTGACCGCGTCCAGCGAGTGGATGAATGCCCAGGACCCCGAACGCGCCCGGCGCCTGCTGGACCTCGGCTTCCACTCCCTGATCACTGTGCCGCTCCAGGCTCGGGGTGTGGTGCTGGGCATGGCGAGTTTCTGGCGCTCGGACGCGGATCCCTTCGGCGGGGAGGATCTGGCCTTCGCCGAAGAACTGGCCGCCCGGGCCGCGGTCGCCGTCGACAACGCCCGCCGCTACACCCGTGAGCACACACTGGCCGAGACACTCCAGCGGAGTCTGCTGCCCAGCTCCCTGCCCGACCACTCGGCCGTGGAGGTCGCCCACCGCTATCTGCCCGCCCTGGAAGGCGTGGGCGGCGACTGGTTCGACGTGATTCCGCTGCCCGGCGCCCGGGTCGCCCTGGTGGTCGGCGACGTGGTGGGGCACGGCCTGCACGCCGCGGCCACGATGGGTCAGCTGCGCACCGCGGTGCACAACTTCTCCGCCCTGGACCTGCCCCCTGACGAGCTCCTCGGGCATCTGGACGAACTGGTCGCCCGAATCGACAGTGACGAGAACGTCGAGCGGGACAACGAGAGCGTCTCGGGAGCCACGTGTCTCTACGCGATCTACGACCCGGCGTCCGGGACGTGCGCGCTGGCACGGTCCGGGCATCCCGAGCCGGCCCTGGTGCGCCCCGACGGCACGGTGGAGTTCCTGCGGGTACCCGGTTCACCGCCGCTCGGTCTGGGCGGCGGTCTGCCCTTCGAGACCACCGAGTTCCCCCTCCCCGAGGGCTCCCGGCTGGTCCTCTACACAGATGGCCTGCTCGAAGACCGGGAACGGGGCCTCGACACCGGCCTCGAGGGACTGCGTCACGCCCTGGCGCACCCGGACCGGACACCGGAGGAGACCTGCCAGGACGTCCTCGACGCGGTGCTACCCGCTCGGTCGAGCGACGACATCGCCCTGCTCGTGGCCCGCACCCGCCTGCTGGACCCCTCCCACGTGGGCGAATGGGACGTGCCCGGCGATCCGGCGGTCGTCGCCGGCATCCGGTCGGATGTCACTCGCCGGCTGGAGACCTGGGGGCTGGAGGAGATGGCCTTCACGACCGAGCTGATCATCAGCGAGTTGGTCACCAACGCCATCCGCTACGGCACAGAACCGATCCGGCTACGGCTGGTACAGGACCGCGACAGCCTGATCTGCGAGGTCGCCGACGGCAGCAGCACCTCGCCACACCTGCGCCGGGCCGCGACCACCGACGAAGGCGGGCGAGGACTGTTCCTCGTCGCCCAGTTCGCACAACGGTGGGGCACCCGTTACACGGCCCGGGGCAAGGTGATCTGGACGGAACAGTCCACCCAGAGCCCGGTGAGCGATCCCGACGGAGTGCCGGCCGACGCCCTGCTGGACCAATGGGAGGACGCGGCCTGGTGAGCTGACGGCGCGGGAAGCCTCTGCCGTGCCGTCAAGCCGGCGCAGCCGGGGCCGCATGCCTCACGGAGTGCGGAACCCGCGAAACGTCACGTGCTTCCGGGTCTCGAACCCCAGCCGCTCGTAGAGCGCGAGCGCGCCGGTGTTCGCCTCGGCCACGTGCAGGAAGGGACGTTCGCCCCGGCCCACGATGCGCGCGACGAGCGCGCGCACCAGACGGGCGGCGTGGCCCTGTCCGCGTGCCTCGGGAGCCGTGCAGACAGCGCTGATCTCGGTCCATCCAGGAGGCCGGAGCCGCTCCCCCACCATCGCCACCAACGTGTCGCCGTCGCGGATGCCGAGATAGGTGCCGAGTTCATGGGTGCGTGGCCAGAACGGGCCTGGCCGGGTCCGCTCGACGAGGTCGAGCATCCCGGGCACGCTCTCAGCGCCCAGCCGGACCACGGCGGGGTCGAGTTCGGCACGAGAGACCTCCGGACGGCTGTCGCCGGCCCAGATCATCTGGCGGCCCTCGAGGACGAACACCGGCTCCCAGTCCGACGGCGGCATCGCCGGGCAGCTGAACATGTCAGCGAACTCGCCTCGCCCCAGCAGCTTGGCGAGGTCGCCCCACTCCTCCGAGTCCGCCTCCGCGGAGACCGCGGAAAAGGTCGCGACTCCCGGCAGATAGGTGGCAGCCCGGCCGAGTCGGCGAGCCAGATGCCCATGGTGGCCGCGGAGCGACTCCCCCACCGGGTCGTCGAGTGCGACGACGTCGCGGAGACCTGTCATCGTGCTGCGCCGCTCCTGCCCTTTGTCGAAGCCGGTGGCCCCGTGACCGACACGGTGCCATCGGATGCCGACGGACCATCGTAGTCAGCCCCGGTCCGCGAGGAAGCAGGGCATCCGCCCGCTGCGGCGATCACCGGCTGCGGGGCCATCTCCCTGCCGGCTTGCGCCAGTTCCTCGATGCCCGGGATTCCGTGTATCGCAGGCGTATCGAGAATCGCATACGCCACGGCAACGGTTCTCCGCTTCCCATGGGGGCATGAACCGCGACGCATCCCTGTCAGTACCGCTCCGCCGCACGCGCAGGATCGTGCTCCTCGGCCTGGCGATCCTCGGCTTGGCGAGCGCCGCGTTCGTCGGGCGGGGCCCGCTCTTGATGTCCGCTCCGATGTGCGTGGCCGGGCGGTGGCACGGCTGCTTCGACACGTTCAACGGTGTGGTGCTCATGACGTTGGTCGCGTTGCCGTTGGCCGCGCTGGTGGCGTGGGCTCTGGCGCGGCGTCGGCGTGCCGCCGGCGTCATATCGGCGTGGCGGATGTCGCTGGCCGAGGTGGGCATGGTCCACGGGACGGTGCCGTTCCTCTGGCTGACCATGATGCCGGGCGCCGGGGCCGGCACCGTTCCCGGCCGGTTCAGCCTGGTACCGCTGCGGGACCTGGTGGTGATGGGGCCGCTCGGGATCGTCGGCAACCTGCTGGTCTTCGCGTCACTGGGGTTCTTCGCCCCGATGCGGTTCGCGGCGCTGGCGTCCGTGCCGCGGATCCTGGCGCTCGGGGCGGGCTCCTCGGTTCTGGTCGAAACCGCACAGTACGTCCTGCGGCTGGACCGGGTGTCCTCCGTGGACGACGTACTGGTCAACACCGCCGGCGCCGTGCTGGCCGGGCTGGCGTCACGCCGCTGGTGGCGCACCACAGCACAAGCGCCGTCCGACCAGCCGCGCCCCGCGCCGGCGCCGGCAGGCTGAGTCGAGTGTCCAGTGTGCACACCTTCTTGCATACGTCGGCGATATGTTGTGCTGCCTAGGCTTCGGGCATGCGCGTACTGATCGTGGAGGACGAGCCCTACCTGGCCGAAGCCGTCCGTGACGGTCTGCGGCTGGAGGCGATCGCCGCCGACATCGCGGGCGACGGCGACTCCGCCCTGGAACTGCTCAGCGTCAACTCCTACGATCTCGCGGTCCTCGACCGCGACATCCCGGGCCCCTCAGGCGACGAGGTCGCCCGGCGCATCGTCGCCTCCGGCAGCGGCATCCCGATCCTCATGCTCACCGCGGCCGACAGGATCGACGACAAGGCGTCCGGATTCGAGCTCGGCGCCGACGACTACCTCACCAAACCGTTCGAGCTGCGGGAGCTCGTCCTGCGGCTGAGGGCTCTCGACCGCAGACGCGCGTACGCCAGGCCCCCGGTCCGCGAGATCGCGGGCCTGCGGCTCGACCCCTTCCGGCGGGAGGTCTTCCGCGACGGACGCTACGTCGCGCTCACCCGCAAACAGTTCGCCGTGCTGGAAGTCCTCACCGCCGCCGAGGGCGGGGTCGTCAGCGCCGAAGAGCTGCTGGAACGGGCCTGGGACGAGAACGCCGACCCCCTCACCAACGCCGTGCGCATCACCGTCTCCGCACTGCGCAAACGGCTCGGCGAACCATGGCTCATCGCCACGGTGCCCGGCGTCGGCTACCGGATCGACACCGGCATGGACACCACCCGCCCTGGCAGTACGCATGCATAGGCGCTCAGGGCTCAGCGCCCGAACGAAACTCACCATCAGCTACGCCGGATTCCTCCTCCTGGCCGGCGTTCTCCTGCTGGCCGTGATGTGGGTATTCGTGCTGCGCTGGCTACCGACCGACGACCCCAGATCCCTCCAGAGGACGTTCGGTGGCGTCGTCTTCATCGGGCCCAGCCGCGCCGACCTCCTGCGCGGCTTCACCCCCGCCGCGGCCACAGCGCTGGCCTTCCTGCTCGTGTTCGGCCTCCTGGGAGGATGGATCCTCGCCGGCCGGATGCTCGCACCACTCACACGGATCGCGGACGCGGCACGGATGGCCGGGTACGGATCACTGTCCCACCGGATCCGTATGAAGGGCCCCGACGACGAATTCCGCGAACTCGCCGACGTGTTCGACGCCATGCTCGAGCAACTCGATTCCCACGTCGCCGAACAGCAGAGGTTCGCCGCGAACGCCTCCCACGAGCTGCGTACCCCGCTGGCGATCACGCGGACGCTCCTCGACGTGGCCCGTGACGACCCCACGCGGGACCAGGGCGAACTCATCGAACGCCTCCACGCGGTCAACACGCGGGCGATCGACCTCACCGAGGCACTCCTGCTGCTCAGCCGCAGCGACGGCAAGAGCTTCACCCGCGAGCCCGTCGACCTCTCCCTCATCGCCGAAGAAGCCGCCGAAACGCTGCTTCCCCTCGCCGAGAAGCGCCAGACCACGCTCGACGTCACGGGCGAGACCACACAGACCGTCGGCTCCGCGGCGCTCCTCCTGCGGATGATGACGAACCTCGTCCAGAACGCCATCGTCCACAACCTCCCCGCCGGCGGCACCGTGACGATCCACACCGAACCGCAGCACGGCGCGAGCGTGCTGCGGGTCGAGAACACGGGCCATCCGCTCCCGTCGGAACTGGTACCGGCCCTCACCGAACCCTTCCAACGCGGAACAGAACGCGTACGCACCGACGAGCATGCCGGTGTCGGCCTGGGGCTGGCCATCGTGCACAGCATCGTCCGAGCACACGACGGCACCCTCGCCCTCGCGCCCCGCCCCACCGGCGGCCTCCTCGTCACGATTCGACTTCCCGACCAAGGGTTGTCCCGCAACTGATGCCGGCAGGGGCTGTCCTCCTCCCGACAACACGCCGATCAACGCCGGGAGGTGAGCACCTGAGCCCCTTGCTATGGTGCGCCGATGTCATCGATCAAGCGGTTCCAAGTCACCTTCGACTGCGCAGAACCCGCGCGCCTCGCCGCCTTTTGGTGCGAGGTGTTGGGATACGTCGTACCGCCGATCCCGGAGGGGTTTGCCACTTGGGAGGACTATCATCGCTCGCTGCCGCCTGAGGATCAGGTCACCTACTTCGCATGCAGTGATCCCTCGGGTGAAGGCCCGCGTCTGCTCTTCCAGCGCGTTCCCGAAGGGAAGATCGTCAAGAATCGGGTGCATCTCTGCGTGCGGGCCGGCACCGGGCTCGTGGGTGAGGAGCGCCTCGCCACACTGGAGGCCGAGTGCGCGCGACTGGTCTCCCTCGGTGCGGTACACCTGCGAACGCTGCTTGCCGATGGCACCAACGAGTCGTGCATCGTGATGCAGGACATCGAGGGCAACGAGTTCTGTCTCGACTGAGCCTCCTCCGCGACGGCGAGATCCCCCTGGGGGAGGAGCCGCCTCCCGCACCTGCGGTTACCGCCGCGGCCGTGCGAGCCATCATCAGGGCCCCGGTCAAGGAAACGCCGTGACCGGGGCCCCAGGATCAGTTGCCGCGGAAGGTGCCGACCGCCGCTAGTTCCGGTACCGGAACACGATCCGGCCGCGCGTCAGGTCGTACGGCGGGAGCTCCACCAGCACCCGGTCCTCCAGCATGATCTTGATGTAGTTCTTGCGGATCTTCCCGCTGATGTGCGCGAGCACCTGGTGGCCGTTCTCGAGCTCCACGGTGAACATGGCGCTGCGCAGGCACTCGACGACCTTGCCCTCGACTTCGATGACGTTCTTGTTCTTCGTCATCGCACCAGCTCCAGGTTGCTGCTCATCGGGCGGGCGCCGATGCCCTCGAACAGCGCCGAGGCCGCTTGGTTGGACTCGTGGACTTCGGTCCAGGCCTCGGCGAATCCGTAGTGGTGCAACGTCCCCAGCGCGTGGGCCAGCAGCGCCCGCGCGATGCCGCGGCGCCGCTCGTCGGCCCGGACCGCGACCAGCCCGATGCGCGGCCGGATCACCGTCACCACCCGGATCAGACCCAGGTAGCGGTCCGGCGTCGCGGCCACCGCGTACTTCGACGGGTCGACGATGGTGTCGCCCTCGGGGCGGGGAATCACCTCCGCGGGCATCGACTGCCACCCGACGGTCGCCTCGACTTCGTCACGGATCGCGCGGTCCACCGCCCGCAGCAGACTCTCCTCCGCCTGACCGGCGGGCACGATCGTCACGCCCGAAGGCGGCAGGACCGCTTCGAGCCCTGTGACCCGCGGGTCGGTCGGCACGTCGTACTCCCACTCGCGGCGCCGGATGGTGAACCCGGCCCGCCGCCAGCCGGCCGTCAGCTCGAGGTCGGCTTCGTCGACCACCGTGTACAGCGGCGCCGGCAGTTCCGCCAGCATCGCCTCGGCGAGCCGGTCGAAGGCGGCGTCGTGCCAGGCGTCGATGCTGACGAACAAGCGTCCGTCGGGCCGGTGTTGCGCATGCCCACGGCCGACCACCAGGTCGTCATCCAGTGCATGCCATTGCCTGTCCGCGACGCGTGTGATCATCACCGCGTTCTCGCTCAGGCCAGATGCGAAAGGCTTCGTGTTCATCGGAGTCTCCCTCCAGGAGTGCCTCGATCTCAGGCGCTCCTGGCGACACCGAACGTCAGCCGCCGGACCGTGACGGGTTGAGGGAGCACCCTTGGGTGACTGTGTTCACGGGGCTCACCTCCATACGACGACTTCACGGTCCACCGCGAAAGTAGCAGCGGGGCGCCGCCTCGCTCCATTCATTTCCCGCCCATCTGGCATCCAGGCCAACGGCCTCAGCCATGCTCGTCTCCTGCTGTGGGGGCGGTGGCCTGGGCTTCGTCGACGCCGTGCTTGAGCACGTCGCAGGTGTGCTGGAACTCGTCGGTGAGCCGGGTGGCCTCGGCCATGAGGATGCCGTACGGCTGGGCGGGGTCGCTGAGCGGGAGGGAGCCGGCACGTGCTTCCTCCTCCAGCCGGTCGCGGCACTGCTGAGCCTGCGCGGCGGCTTCGCACAGCTGGTGGGCCTGGTCTTGCAGATGGTCTTCGTCGACCTGGCTGAGCAGCTCGGCGATGTGGGCGAGGGAGGCCAGGAAGTCGCCGTAGGAGCGAGCGAAGTCGATGTCCTCCTGGCTGCCGTCGGCAGCGTGCCACTGGTCGAGGCTGCGGGTCATGGAGGCAACCTGGTGGGAGACCCGTTCCAGGGCGTCGACGACGGCCTGGTATCCGTCGAAGGACGTGCGGTGGCGGTGACGGCGCCGCAGGCGTCGGGGGTTGTAGAGGGTGCTCTCCCAGGCGGTGTGGACCGAGGACTGGGCCTGCTGCACGATCGGGGCCAGGTGGGAGGCCCGCCCGCGCCAGTGCCGGGTGCGTTCTTCTTCCAGCTTCCCTTCGCGCAGCGCCGGGTACATGTCACCGACCAGATCGCACAGCGAATGGGCGAGGGTGTGGATGCCGTACTCGGCACTGCGGTAGCGCAGGGGAGGCAGCACCAGCGTGTTCACCACGACGCCGATGCCGCAGCCGATCAGCACCAGCACGATGATCTGCCCGAGCTGGGACCAGCGCTGCGCATCGCTGGTGGCCGAGACGTAGGTGGAGAAGGCGAAGAACGCCGCGGTGGCGACCTGGGAGCCCTGCGAGCCCAGGGGTCGCCAGCGTCCGATGGCCAGCGCCGCCAGCGTCACCAGCACGAACGTGAGCAGGTGAGGACCGGCCAGCAGGCCCAGCACACCCTGCAGACCCACGCCCACGGCGACCGCACCGACGTAGCGCAGGGCCTGCACCAGCGACTGGTAGACCGTGACCTGCATGATCAGCACCGCGGAGAACGGCGCGAACGCCGGCGACTGCGCGGCCATGACATCGCGCGCGATCACCCAGGAGACGGCGGCCGCGAGGGTGCTCTTGCCGATGAGGGCCAGGGTGTGCCGCTCGTGCCCGTCCGAACCCGCCCGTCCGAACCACCGCCTCACCCGGGCCAGCCGGCCCTGGGAAGCCGCCTGTATACGCTGCGCCCCTGCAACGGCTTCGGCCATCTTCTCTCCCGTTCTCGTCCCGCCACGACTGCCGGGCCATGGGGTACCCCGAGCGGGTCACCACAGACTGTGGAAGAGGTCATACGTCCGGCTCGTCATGCGGGACCGGAGGGGATCGTCGAGCTCGGCATCGGTGTCGGCCGCACCCCCGTCGGCGCCCAGGCCCGTGACGCCACATGACGGGCTCCCGGCGCCGCCCCACATCCACTGGTCAGAGGCGGTATCCGCCAGCAGGGCGGCGTCGACGGCGCTCCCTCCGGCAGCAGCTCGCGCTCGGAAGAGGTGCAGTCGCGCCCTGCGGCGGCGCACAGGGCACGGAACCGGGCGCTCAGGCAGCCTTCCGCCCTTCCACCCGTTGACCGCTTCTGCGCGCCGGTCGGCGAGATCCCCGGTCTGAGGGCGGTCGTCCTCCTACGGACTCGGGTGGGTCCTTCTGCGGTACGCGATCGCGCCGAGCATGACGTCGACGGCGAGGAAGGCGGCCAGTGGGATGCCGAGCAGGGGCACGAAGCAGCCCAGTACGGCGGTCCCCCCTGCAAGCAGGAGCAGCAGTGGGACCGGGGCATGTCGCCACGCCCCGCGCGGCACGGGACGCCCGAAGCCGGCACCGCGGCCGCGCTGCCACCACATGCGGTACCCCCACACGATCAGGAGCACGAGGGCGACGGCCAGTGCGGCGAGCACCAGCTGGTTGACGATGCCGAAGAGCACGCCGGTGTGGGCGTCGATGCCCCAGCGGGTCAGCTTGGCCAGCACCGGATAGTCGGCGAACCGCAGTACCTCGGTGACCTCACCGGTCATCGGGTCGACCGCGACCGTGTCCTGCTTCTCCGGCCAGCTGCGCTGGATCTGCCGGACCACGTAGGCGGCCGACGCATCGGCCGGCGGCACCAGCTCGACCGGATCCGAGAGGCCCTCGCTCCGGGCCGCCTTGAGGACGGTGTCGAGGCCGACGCCTTTGCCGGTCTCCATACCCATACCCGCGTGCGTCGCGTGCTCGGCGTGACCGCCGCCGGAGTCGACGGTCGCCGTCACCGCAGGCGTCGCCTGCCCGAGCGCGTCGCGCAGATCGCTGATGTTCTGGCCGGCGTACGCCGACCAGGTCAGGCCCGTCGCCGAGAGGAAGAACAGCCCGGCGGCGGCCCACACGCCCACCGTGCCGTGCAGCGAGAGCGTGCGGCGGCGTCCGCGGAGACCTCGTGATCGCCGTAGCGCCCGACGCCTTCCGAGCCACAGCACCAGACCGCCGCCCGTGATGACCCACAACCAGCTCGCCGCGAGTTCGCTGTACAGGCGGCCCGGCTCTCCCAGGCGCAGATCGCGGTGGAGGTCGTCGATCCAGGTGCGCAGCGGCAGCGCGCCCGTGGCGCCGTACTGCTCCAGCGCACCGCGGATCTCGCCGGTGTACGGGTTCACGAACACGGCCAGCGTGTGGTCGGCCTCGACGCCCCGCACCCCGGACAGCAGCACCCGCGTGGTCGCACCCTCTTCCGGAGAGGGCCGGACCGCGCTGACCACGCCCTCGGGGTACGCCTTGCGGGCCGCGGCCACCTGCCGCGAAATCGGCAGCTCGTTCTCGCCGACGGGAACCCGCAGTTCGTGGGCGTAGGCGATCCGCTCGGCCTGGAACGAGCAGGCGTACAGGAATCCCGTCGCGGCGGCGACGAGCAGGAAGGGCGCGACGAACACACCCGCGTAGAAGTGCAGCCGCAGCACCATCGGGCGCAGCGACGCCCAGGCGGACCGGCCTGCGGAGGCTTGGCCCTCCACGGCCTCCTGGCTCTCTCCCGGGGTGCGGGCGTCCGGTGTGACGGACATGGTCTGGTCTCCTGACTCCGGAAGCGGTACGAGGTGGTCGAGGCCGGTTCCCCTGAGATCAGCTCGGGCCCGGATCGCCGGAGCGGGGCGCGGTGGCCGCTGATCGGGAGCCGACCAGGAGCAGGCACAGCACCGCGACGCCGGCGACGATGCCCGCGAGGAGGAGCAGCGGATCGAGGGGCCGGACCACGGAGGCGGCGCTCTGGGCGGCCACGGCGGGTTGCGCCGGGGCGGCGGACGCCCCGGACCCCGCGGCGGCCGAAGGTGAGGGCGAGGGCGAGTCGTCCTTCTCGGCGTCGGCCATGCCGCTGTGATCGCTGTGGGAGGCGGACGCGGTGTGGGAGGCGGACGCGGTCGTGTGGGTGGGCCGTGTCACGGGGCGTCCGGCAGCGGGGGCGGACGTGGCGTGCTGGTGGGAGGTCGGGTGTGCGGTGGGAGGGGGCGGCGCCGCGGCCTTCACGACGAGCTGTGCGGTCATGCCCGGGTGCACGGTGCAGACGTACCCGTAGGTGCCCGGCGTGGTGAAGGTGTGGCTCCAGGTGCCGCCCTTGTTCAGCATCGGGGAGTGGACGGACGCCGGACCGGAGGTGGTCTTCACGTCGTGGGGCGCCTGGTCCTGGTTGGTCCAGGTGACGGTGTCCCCTGCGTCGATGGTGAGGGAGCGCGGGCTGAACGCGTAGCCCGACATGAGGACTTGGTGGGCGGTGGCCGCGAGAGCGGTGGGAGCGGCACCGGGCAGAACGGTGACGGCGCCGGTCACGAAGAGGGCTGCCGGCAGCGCGCGCAGGACGGTCAGGCGGGGCATGTGAACTCCACGGCGACGAGCAGCCGTATGCGGTCTGCGGGACGGGTGCGGGGCAGGGTGAGGCCGGTCGTACGGCGGAGCGGGCCGTACGGGAGTCGTAGCGCGCCGAGGGCGAGGAGCTGGTCGTCGGCGCGGTCGACGACACGCAGGGTGAGCTCGGCCGGTACGAAGGCGTCGTCGGAGCCGTCGGCGCCGTCCAGGGCGAGTTCGCCGGGCACGCTCAGGCGGGAGCCGTCGGCCTCCGGCGTGATGCTCGTACTGACGAATCCGAGGGTTCGGCCCCGCAGCGGCCGGCCGGTCAGCTCCAGACTCAGGACGCAGTCCTCGGCGTCGGGCGCGACCGTGAGGCCCGCCTGCTCGGCGGTCAGGCGTCGGCGCAGGGTCGGCAACGGGCCCAGGCGGGCGGTCAGTTCGGCGATGCAGCGGCCTGGCGCGGCGGTGTAGGTGCCGGGCAGGGGAAGCCAGGAGGGTCCGGTCCGTGGCGGGGGAAGGACGGCGGTGGGGAGGGATTCGGTGGTCATCTCGGGCACCTCGGTGGGCGAGCGGAGTGACGGGGGACGACAATGGTCCGGTGGCGGGCCGGCCGACTGCGACTCGGCCGGCCCGCCACGTTCTGCCGGACTCGGGTCAGCAGGAGTTGGTGACGTAGTCCGTGGTGGGGGCGAGCATGTGCTCGGCCCAGACGGTGTGCATCTTCACGTAGGCGTCGGGGTTGAGGATGTCCGCGACCTGCTGGCCCAGGGACTCCTCCAGGTGCGCGGAGTTGATGTGCTGGAGCAGCACGCTGAGGGTGTCGTCGGCGACACTGCCGCTGCCGTTCACGGCCGGGGTGAGGATGGACTCCACCCAGACGGTGTGCATCTTGAGGTAGCTGTCGAGCTTGAGCGCGTCCTGGACCTGCTGGCCCGGAGACTCCTCCAGGTGGGCCTTGTTCAGGTGCTGGAGGATCGGCAGCAGGACCTGCTGGACGCTGGCGCACTGCTCGTCGCCGCCGTCGTCACCGCCGCTGGTGCCGCCGGAGCCGCTGCCCCCGCCGGTCGAACCGCCGGTGGAGCCACCCGTCGAACCTCCGGTGCCGCCTCCGGTCGAGCCGCCGGAGGACCCGCCCGTCGAACCGCCCGTCGACCCACCCGTGGAACCGCCGGTGTGCCCGCCGGTCGAGCCACCCGTGGAGCCCCCGCCGGAGCCGCCCGTGCTGCCGCCGCTGCCGCCGCTGTCGTCGGCGACCACGGTGACCGAGGCCGTCATGTCCGGGTGCACCGCGCAGTAGTACTCGTACGTGCCGGGCTTGGTGAAGGTGTACGACCAACTGTCGCCCTTGTTCAGCGTTCCGGAGTCGAACTTCGCCGGGCCGCTGGTGGTGGTGACCGTGTGCGGAGCGGTGTCCTCGTTGACCCACTTCACGGTCTGGCCGACCTTCACCGTCAGCTTCGGCTGGGCGAACTTGTAGTCCTTGATCTCGATGGTGTGGTCGGCCGCCTTGGTGTCGGCGGCGGCCGGCCGCGCCTCGTCCGCCATCGAGTGGGCCTCGGCCGCCGGTGCGGCCGTCTGCGGGGCCGCGGCCCCGCTCGACGCCTGGAGCAGACCGAAGCAGGCCGCGGCCGCGACGCCGGCGCCGATGCCGGTCGCGAGCAGTACCCGGTTGCCCACTCGGGAGTGCCGGTGGCTCGGCGGCGACGCGGCCGCGGAGGTGTCGTCAGTGTGCATGGTGGTACGTCTCCCTAGTGAGGTGAGAGGGGTGGGAGGGGCGCCGGTCAGCGGCCTGGGGCGGACGTGACCAGCAGACTCGTCGCGGCCAGGACGACGAGGACGAGCCCCGTCTCGGCAGCGACCGAGTAGACGAAGGGCCGTAGGGTGGCGCGGTCGCCACGCAGGAGTACGGCGATGTCGAGCCGGGTCCTGACCCAGCCGCGGCTGCGTTGGGCGATCAGCAGAACGGCGGCCAGTACGGCGAGTTTGATCAGGAGCAGCCGGCCGTAGCCGGTGCCGACGAGCGCGTCGAACGAGCCGACCACCTGCCAGGTCAGCACCGCCCCGGCCAGCGCGATGGCCGCGACCGACACCCCGGCCAGAACGGAGTAGCCGGACACCGTCGCCGACAGCTCCTCCGGGCGTCGCCTCGGCAGCACGCCCAGCAGCAGGAGTGTCAGCCCGCCCAGCCAGAGCGAGACGCCGAGCAGATGGACCAGGTCCGCGACCTCACCCCAACCGGGATGCGTGCCCTCGGCGTTGTGGCCGGTCATGCCTGTGGTGCGCAGCAGCCCGAGGCCGACCGCGAGGGCGCCGACCCGCCAGCCCGGCGACCGTGCGGCCCGCTCGCCACCTTGCAGCAGCGCGGCCAGGACGATGGCCGCGAGCACCCACAGGAGCACTCGGCAGGCGGCCACGATGCCGACCTCGGTGGTCAACAGGGCGGTGTAGGTGGATGGTCGGAGTACGTCGTCGAAGGTGCCCATCGCTCCGTACGCCCCCTGCAGGCCGGGGGCGAGGAGGCTCGCCGCGAGGCCGGCGGTCCAGGAGAGCGTGAGGATGCGGCGGGTGCGGCGGTCATGGGCACCCTGAGGCCAGAGCAGCGCGAGAAACGCGATTCCGCCGACGTAGAGGGCGAGGGCGAGATACCCGACCCACCGGGTGGCCACCCAGGCAGTGCGCACCGCCTCGGCGTCCTGCGGGGCGGCCTGTGTGTCGTCGGATTCGGCCGCGCCGGCGGCCTTCGCCTTCGCGGTGAGGGGGAAGGACAGGGTGCCGGATGTCGCATGCCCGTCCTCTATGTCAAGGACATGCCAAGAGAGAGTCAAGCGGTCGTGATCGGCGGCCTTCGGTACGGCCACCTCGACGGCGTTCCCCTTGCTGTCGCCGTGCGCGGCCCGGGCCACGGACAACTGCCGGCCGCCGGCGGTGACACGGACGTCGGCGAGGTCGACGGGCTCGCTGAAGACGAGCCGTACGGTCGCGGGCGTATGGGCGAGCCGGGAGCCGGCCTTCGGGGAGGACGACTCCAGTTCGGTGTGCGCTGACGCGGCGGGCGCGGCGAGCAGCACGGCGGCGAGAGCGGCCGGGACGGTGAGGAGACGGGGCAGGCGACGGCTTGTCACGGAAGCACCCCCGTCAGGACCGAGGGCGAGGCGGCCACGCCGACGCACGGGCCGTCCGGCGAGGGGGACGACGACGGCGAAGGGGACGACGACGGCGCGGCGATCCCGGTCAGGCCGCCGTCCAGCAGACCGGTCACCTGTGTGAGGGTGCCGCTCAACAAGGGCTGGACGAGATGCACTTCGCCCTCGTCGCAGGTGTCCGAGGGGGTGGGCGAGGGGGAATCCGTCGCGGAGGCGGAAGGCGCGGGCGTTGGACCGTGTCCGGTGCCTGTCCCGCCCGTACCGTGGCCCTCATGCCCGGCCGTGGACGGCGTGTCGGCGATGATCGGGATTCCGGCGTCACCACCACCGGTCCAGGAGCCGCCCACCGAACCGGCCCCCGGGTATCCGGCCGCCGCCCCGGATTCACCGGCCCCGGAGCCGTCGGCAGGGCCGGACGACTCGGACGGGGCCGGTGTCCCGGCAGCCGGAGGTGCGGCGGTGTCGACCGTCGTGGGGGTCGGCGCGCCGATGCCGGAGGCGTACCCGAGGACGACGATCACCGCCGCGACGAGCGTTCCGGCGACGAGTTCGTCGCGATGGTCTCCCGGCCAGGACGCCCTGGCAAACAAGGACATGGGCCCTCCAGAGGCTGTGCGTGAACCGCAGTGCCGAGGAGTGGATCAGAAACAACGATTCCCGACGACTACGCGTCAGTTAATCGGCGGTTTCATTGCCTCACATTGAGCTGGGGGTGGTCTGTGAGGTCGGACCTCCCCGCCCTAATCCGCGCATTGCATTCGGTGAAGGAATGGAAGGGTGCGTGAATTCGAACAGGCAGGGCATTTTATTCTTCACCGAATCACCGCGAAGTCATACGCGTCATCACTCGCGCTTTTCCTGACTCGGACATCCGACTCTCGGCCTGCCGCAGTTGACGGCGGGTGCCACAGCCGTGGCCCTGGTCGCGGCCGTGGCGGCCGTAAGCCCCGCTCGCGCAGAAGCCGCCACGGATGTTCGCGGCCGCCAGCCCCATGGCCTGCACAGGACCCCGGCACACCCGTCCGTTCCCGGGCCGCCGGTGACGACGCGCGTCGGCCGGCGGTCGGTCGTCGCCTTCCAGGAGAAGAGCCTGCGGCCTGCCGGTCAATAAAGCGCCGACCTCCGCTGAGGCAGCGTGCCGCCCCGTGCTCGGGTGCGGAAAGCCGCCGGAGTCTCCCCCGCCCGCTGCCGGAAAAAGCGGGTGAAGGCCGTGGCGCCGGGGAGGCCGACCCGCTCGCCGACGGCGGCGGTGGACAGGTCGGTGTGCACCAGCAGGCGCTTGGCCTCCAGGAGCACCCGGTCGTCGATCAGGCGCTTGGCGCCGGACCCGGTCGCGGCTCTGGCCGCCCGCGTGAGGGTGCGCACGCTGTAGCCCAACTGCCGGGCGTAGTCCTCCACCCGGTGGCTGCGGGTGAAGTCCCGCTCCACGGCCTGCCGGAAGCGCCGGTAGGCCTCGCTCCCCACCTCGTCACCGTCCTGGGCGCCGTGCAGGTGGGCCAGGCGCAGCACGAGGACGGCGAGCAGGTGCCTGACCACCTCGATGTGCACTTCCAGTGGCAGTTCGGCGAGTCGGCGGTACTCGCTCTCCAGCAGGTCCATGACGCGCCGGAGGGCCTGGCGCCGGCCCTCGTCCCGGGGAACGAGCGGCTGCGGCGGGGTCTGCTGGTCGACGCGGGCGGCCTCGACCGTGGTGCCGCCCAGGAAGCCGGACGGGAACAGCACGACGGTGCCTCGGGCTTCGGCGAGGTCGGCGCCGAACTGAAGGATCTGGCCGGGCCGCGCCCAGAGCCAGTCACCCTCGGACAGCGTGTGGTCGGTGAAGTCCAGCGAGCAGCGCAACGTACCGGAGCGCACCGTGATCAGGTGGTGGAAGGTGGGGCGCAGGGGGGCGAAGGGGTCGACTCCGTGGCCGCGCGCCCGGCCGAGCAGCCCGGCGAAGTCCAGCACCTCCGCTCCCGGTGGGGCTCCGGCGGAGGACCGGAACGGAAGGTCGGTGACGTCATCGTGTCCGTTTCTGTTCATAGCGCGTCGCCAGCATACGGGTCGCTACCTGAGATCCACCCCTAGCTTGGGAGTTGTCGGAGCAGAGCGGTGACCGAAAATGAGGGATGTGGTCGCCGTCGCCGATCGGATCGAGGGAGCTGACCGCTGTGCGATTGATCGTGGGAATGACGGGAGCGACGGGTGCCGTATTCGGCGTCCGGCTGTTGGAGAACCTGCGCGAACTGCCCGAGGTGGAGACCCACCTGGTGCTCTCCCGCTGGGCGCGCACCACCATCGAGCTGGAGACCGGGCTCTCCGTCGCCGAGATCAGCGCGCTGGCCGACGTCACGCACCCTCCCGAGGACCAGGGCGCCACCATCTCCTCGGGGTCCTTCACGACCGATGGCATGGTGATCGTGCCCTGCTCCATGAAGACGCTGGCCGGCATCCGGGCCGGCTACGCCGAGGGCTTGGTGGGCCGCGCCGCCGACGTGGTCCTCAAGGAACGCCGAAGGCTCGTGCTCGTCCCGCGGGAGACCCCGCTGAGCGAGATCCACCTGGAGAACATGCTCGCCCTGACCCGGCTCGGCGCGCAGATGGTGCCGCCCATGCCCGCCTTCTACAACCGTCCGGCCTCCGTCGAGGACATCGTCGACCACATCACCGCCCGCGTCCTCGACCAATTCGAACTGCCCGCGCCCGCCGCCAAGCGCTGGGAGGGCATGCGCGCCGCCCGCACCCTCAGGACCGCGGTCTGAACGCCCCCTCGCCTCCGCCAACCCCCACACCGCCGTAGACAAGGACTTCTTCACCATGGCCTATGACGACCTGCGTTCCTTCCTGGAGACCCTCGACAAGGAGGGCCAGCTGCTTCACATCGCCGAGGAGGTGAACCCCGAGCCCGACATCGCCGCCGCCGCCAACGCCGCCCCACGCCTGGGCGATGCGGCCCCGGCCCTGTACTTCGACAACGTGAAGGGCTTCACCGACGCCCGGATCGCGATGAACGTGCACGGCTCATGGGCCAACCATGCCCTCGCCCTCGACCTGCCCAAGGGGACCGGCACCAAGGAGCAGGTCGAGGAGTTCATCCGCCGCTGGGAGGAGTTCCCCGTCGCCCCCGAACGGCGGGACAACCCGCCGTGGGCCCAGAACACCCAGGAGGGCGACGACGTCGACATCTTCCAGGTGCTGCCGTTGATCCGGCTCAACGACGGCGACGGCGGCTTCTACATCGACAAGGCCGCGGTCGTCTCGAAGGACCCCGAGGACCCCGAGCACTCCGGCAAGCAGAACGTCGGCATCTATCGCATCCAGGTCAAGGGCAAGCGCAAGCTCGCCCTGCAGCCCGTGCCCATGCACGACATCGCCCAGCACCTGCGCAAGGCCGAGGAGACCGGCGAGGACCTCCCCGTCGCCATCACCATCGGCAACGACCCGGTGATCTCCATCGTGGCGTCGACTCCCATGGAGTACGACGAGAACGAGTACGAGCTGGCCGGCGCGCTGCGCGGCACCCCGGCGCCGATCGCCGAGGCCCCGCTCACCGGGCTGCCCGTGCCGTGGGGCTCGGAGGTCGTCATCGAGGGCGTGATCGAGGGCCGCAAGCGGGAGCTGGAGGGCCCCTTCGGCGAGTTCACCGGCCACTACTCCGGCGGCCGCAGCATGACCGTCATCCGCGTCGACCGGATCTCCTACCGTACGAACCCGATCTTCGAGCACCTCTACCTCGGCATGCCGTGGACCGAGGTCGACTACCTGATAGCCGCCAACACCTGCGTGCCGCTGTACCAGCAGCTCAAGAAGGACTTCCCGGAGGTGCGGGCCGTCAACGCGATGTACACCCACGGGCTGGTCGCGATCGTCTCGACGAAGAAGCGCTACGGCGGCTTCGCCAAGGCCGTCGGCACGCGCGTGCTCACCACCTCGCACGGCCTCGGCTACGCCGCCACCGTCATCGTGGTCGACGAGGACGTCGATCCCTTCAACCTTCCGCAGGTCATGTGGGCGCTGTCCACCAAGATGAACCCGTCCGGCGACCTGATCACCATCCCCAACCTGTCCGTGCTGGAGCTGGCCCCGCAGGCGCAGTCCCCCGGCATCGTCGACAAGCTCGTCATCGACGCCACCACCCCGGTCGAGCCCGACCGCCGCGGCAACTACAGCACCCAGGTCCATGACCTGCCCGAGACCGCCGAGTGGCTCACCCGGCTGCAGCGGCTCTCCGCCGGCCGCTGACCGCCACCGCCAACACCCGGAAAGGACACCGGCCATGGCCGACACGACCGCCGTCATCTGCCCCCGCTGCGCCTACCAGAGCGTCGAACAGGTCTTCACCTCGCCCGTCCCGGGCGTCTGGGACGTCCTGCAGTGCCGGCAGTGCCTGTACACCTGGCGCACGAGCGAGCCTGCCCGCCGCACTCAGCGCGACGCCTACCCCGAGCAGTTCCGGATGACCGTCGAGGACCTCCACAACGCTCCCGAGGTGCCCAGCGTCCCGCCGCTGAGGACAGCCTGAGCTTCAGGCTCTCGGCACGTTCGCCGTGCCCCTCGCTCACTCTTCCTGCCGACCGGTCCGCGGGCGCCCTGACCCGTGCGGGAGAGCCATGGGGGCCCCGTCACACCCCGGAACGCCACTCCCCGGCACAGCGCGGCCTGCCACCGAACGCCCGGGGCCATCAGGCTGGAAGAGGCTGAAGATCAACTCCCCCGCCTGTGATCACATCGCCGGTTGCTCTGGGAGGGCCGGGGCGACGGCAGCCCCGGAACGACCTGGCTGGAGAAGGTCAGCGACGCCGAACACGCCCAGACGCTCAGCGGCACCCGCTGAACCGCCAACCCGGAGGTAGGCACATGCGCACCACGACGCTCGGCAGCAAGGGACCGGAGGTCGGTGTCGTCGGCCTGGGCTGCATGGGTATGTCGTACGGCTACGACATGAGCAGCAGGCGGGACGAGGACGCGTCCATCGCGGTGATCGACCAGGCACTCGACCTGGGGATGACGTTCCTCGACACCGCGGACGTGTACGGGCCCTGCACGAACGAGGAGTTGGTCGGCCGCGCGCTGGCCGGCGGCCGTCGTGAGCGGGCGGTGC
Organism: Streptomyces purpurascens; assembly: GCF_045040895.1. NCBI lineage: Bacteria > Bacillati > Actinomycetota > Actinomycetes > Kitasatosporales > Streptomycetaceae > Streptomyces > Streptomyces purpurascens. The sequence continues at coordinate 832,605 of NZ_CP108341.1, forward strand.
TGGCCACCAAGGTCGGCATGGTCCACCAGGGCTCGGCGGGCTCACCGCGTGCGGTGCCGAAGGGCAGCCCCGACCACATCCGCCGCTCGATCGACGAGAGTCTGGGGCGCCTCGGCACCGACCACGTCGACCTGTACTACCTGCACCGCGTCGACCCGGAGGTGCCGATCGAGGACAGCGTCGGCGCTCTGGCCGAGGCGGTCGCCGCTGGGAAGGCCCGTGCGATCGGGCTGTCCGAGGTGACCGTCGAGCAGATCAGGCGGGCCCAGTCGGTCCACCCGATCACGGCGGTGCAGTCGGAGCTGTCGCTGTGGACCCGGGACTGGACGGAGGAAGTGCTGCCCTACTGCAAGGAGCAGGGCATCGCCTTCGTGCCGTACTCACCGCTCGGCAAGGGCTTCCTGACGGGCCGTTTCTCGTCCTTCGACGACCTGCCGCAGGACGACTTCCGGCGGGGGCTGGCCCGCTTCCAGCAGGACGCGCTCCGGCAGAACCTCGCCATCGCCGACAAGGTCCGGCAGATCGCCGATCGCCTTGACGCGACCCCCGCGCAGGTGGCGCTGGCCTGGGTAATGGCCCAGGGCGAGTACGTGGTCCCCATCCCCGGCACCAAGACCTCGAGGTACCTGCGCGACAACGCCGGCGCGTCGGACGTCGAGCTGACCGCGGCCGACCTTGCCGAGCTGGACGCGCTGCCCGTGCCGACAGGCGGCCGCTACTTCTGACCCCACCCACAGACACGCCGTCAACTCGCCATCAGGAAGAGGGAAGAGCGCATGCGAGCAGCATTGATGTACGGCGCCGGTGACGTCCGTGTGGAGAGCGACCCGTCGGCGTCGACGACATCCCGGACGGCTACCGGTCGATGGCCGACCGCACCGCGCTGAAGACTCTCATCCAGCCCTGACCGATCACCCCCGAGGAGACCGTCCCCGCCGTCGAGGCCGCCCTCCAGGACGGCGACCTCCTGATCGACACCGCGGCCGCCCACCGAGATGACGTCGCCGCCGCCGCTGTGCCGAGGCCCTCGTACCGTCGTTCAGTCGCCGCTGAGGGGGCTGCTCACCGAGGTGTCCTGAGGACTCGTCATGTCCAGCAGGGCCAGCTTGTCGTGGTCGGAGCTGCCGGGTTCGGCGAAGTAGGTCACGAATCTCTGGCCCGGAGTGCCCTCGATCTGCATCGACTGGTAGCCGGGGGTGATGTCACCGACCTCGGGATGGTGGAAGGTCTTGCTGCCGTGGGTGTGCCAGCGCACGTCGTAGCGCTCCCACAGATCGGTGAACTCCGGGCTCTTGGCGTGGAGTTCACCGACCAGCCGGACCAGGTCGGGTGCGTGGGGCTCGATCCCGGCCAGGGCGCGCAACCGGCCCACGCAGGCCCGGATCTGCTCGTCCCAGTCGTCGAAGAGCTTCTGGGCCTGCGGGTGGAGGAAGACGTAGCGCACCACGTTGCGTTCGTTCGCGGGCCAGTCGCCCATGCCGGCGAACAGCCTCAGCCCGCTCGGGTTGCAGGCGATGATGTCCATCGTCCGGCTGACCACGTAGGTGGGCAGGGCCGCAGGTTGTCCAGCATCAGCTGGACTCCGGGACGAACGGTGCGGCTGAGCTCGCCCGGGGGCTCCGCGACGGCGCTGCGGGCGCCGCAGGCGACAAGGTCGCGCAGATGTCCGTGCTCCGCCGCGTCCAGTTTCAGGACGCGCGAGGGCGTCGACGACGGAGGCGCTGGGGTTGGTCTCCTTGCCGCGCTCCAGACGCGCGTAGTAGTCGATGCTGACCCCGGCCAGGGTGGCCAGTTCCTCGCGTCGCAGTCCTGGGGTTCGGCGCAGACCGGGCCCGACCGGAACACCCGCCTCCTCCGGGGTCACCCGGGTGCGGTGGGCGCGCAGAAAACGCCCCAGTTCCGTGCCGGTGCCACCGCCCTGCTGCTCACGTGCCTTTGCCCCAGTGTGGCAGCTCGCCTGTGACCCGTCTGTGACCAGGACGAACAGACCATGAGGGGCCCTGTCACACCCTGGAACACCGCTCCCCGGCACAACGCGGCCTGCCGCCCGTAGCGCGTGGCGAGCAGGCTGGGAGTCGCCGCACCAACCACCTCGCTCACAGGAGAAACCCGTGTCCAGTCCCGTCGTGTCCACCTGGCGATCGCCCCGCACGCACCCGGGCCGCGCGAGCGGTACCGGTGCCCGCTGGGCGCTGGCGGCCGCGCTGCTCGGCTTCTTCGTGATCACGCTCGACGCCCTGATCGTCAACGTCGCCCTGCCCGAGATCGGCCGTGATTTCGACAGCGGCATCACCGGCCTGCAGTGGGTGGTCGACGGCTACACCCTGTTGTTCGCCGCACTGTTGCTGTCGGCGGGATCCGTGACCGACCGGATCGGCGCGCGTCAGGCGTTCGGGGCCGGGCTCATCGTGTTCACCGCCGCCTCGGCGGCCTGCGGCTTCGCACCGAACCTGGGTGTGCTGGTCATCGCGCGGCTGGTGCAGGGAGCGGGAGCCGCGGTGATCGTTCCGGCCTCGTTGGCCCTGATCCGCGAGGCGTTCCCCGACTCCGCGCGGCGGGCGCGGGCGATCTCCCTGTGGGCGATGGGCGGCTCGGTGGGCGCCGCGGCCGGGCCGGTGCTGGGTGGCGTGCTGAGCGAGATCAGCTGGCGGACGATCTTCTTCGTCAATCTGCCGGTGGGCCTGCTGGCTCTGTTCCTCCTCACCCGGACAACGCGTTCGCCCCGCCGGGCGGACACTCCGTTCGACTGGACCGGGCAGATCGCCGCGGTGGCGGCCATGGGCGGCCTGACGTACGCAGCGATCGAGGCCGGCGCTGTCGGACTGACCGCTCCGCGGGTCCTGGTGGCGCTGCTGGGCGCCGTGGCCGCGGGTGCGGTCTTCCTGATCGCGCAGGCCCGTGGCCGGCACCCGATGGTGCCGCTGCAGCTGCTCCGCGAGCGCACGATGGCGATCTCGGCATCGATCGGTTTCGCGCTCAACGTGGGCTTCTACGGCATGATCTTCCTGCTCAGCCTGTACCTGCAGCAGGAGCACGGGCTGTCGCCGCTGGCCACCGGGCTCGCCTTCCTGCCGATGACGCTGCTGACCGCCTTCGTCAGCCCCACGGCTGCCTGGTGCGCCCGGACGTTCGGTCCGCGCATGCCCGTCATCACCGGGCAACTCGTCATGGCCACGGGCCTCGTGCTGCTCTGTGTGCCGCGGGCGTCGGCGCCCACGTGGCTGACGGTGATGCTGATGATCCCGGTCGGTACGGGCGGCGGCCTCGCCATCCCGGCGGTGACGTCCCAACTGCTCGACCGCGTCCCGGCCGAACGCGCGGGCACCGCCAGCGGCGTCCTGAACACCGCCCGCCAGGTCGGCGGAGCCCTGGCCGTGGCCGTGTTCGGCGCCCTGGCGACCCAGCACGCGACGTTCTTGCACGGACTGCGCACCAGTCTGCTGACAGCCGCCTGCCTGCTCCTCCTGACCACCGCGGCCGGCCTGCTGCTCAGGCCCGCCCCGCAGCAGTGACCGTCCGCTGAGCGTCGCGCAAGGAGCACCACCCCCGCCCGCTGAGACACCGGCCCCCACAGACCCCGGCAGCCGGGCCCCGGCAGCCCGGGCATCCGAAACACCCGAATCCCCACAGGAGAACTGTGTTCACCGCAAACGCGTACGCCGCCACGTCCGCGACCGAACCGCTCACCCCGACGACGATCGAGCGGCGCGAAGTCGGCCCGCGTGACGTCCTCATCGACATCAAGTACTGCGGCATCTGCCACTCCGACATCCACCACGCCCGCAGCGAGTGGGGCGAGCAGCTCTATCCGGTCGTGCCCGGTCACGAGATCGCCGGCCTGGTCGCCGAGGTCGGCTCCGAGGTCACCAAGTACGCCGTCGGCGACAAGGTCGGCGTCGGCTGCCTGGTCGGCTCCTGCCGCGAGTGCGCATACTGCGAGGCCGGCCGTGAGCAGTACTGCACCCAGGGCGGTGGCACCCTGACCTTCGGCGACACGGACAAGTACGGCCGGGGCACCCAGGGCGGCTACGCCACCCGCATGACGGTGGACGAGGACTTCGTCCTGAAGCTGCCCGACAACGTCGACCTGGCCAACGTGGCCCCGCTGCTGTGCGCGGGCATCACCACGTACTCGCCACTCAGGCACTTCGGCGCCGGCCCCGGCAAGAAGGTCGCCGTCGTCGGCTTCGGCGGGCTCGGCCACATGGCCGTGAAGTTCGCCCACGCCCTGGGCGCCGAGGTCACCGTGCTGTCGCAGTCGCTGAAGAAGCAGGACGACGGCAAACGGCTCGGAGCCGACCACTACTACGCCACCAGCGACCCGGAGACCTTCGAGACGCTGGCCGGCACCTTCGACCTCATCATCAACACGGTCAGCGCGAAGCTCGAACTCGACTCCTACCTCGGCCTGCTGGCCGTGGACGGCGCCCTGGTCAACGTCGGCGCCCCGGCCGAGCCGCTGTCGCTCAACGTCTTCTCGCTGCTGATGAAGGGGCGCTCGTTCGCCGGTTCGCTCATCGGTGGTCTGCCGGAGACCCAGGAGATGCTCGACTTCGCCGGTGAGCACGGCATCGGCGCCGAGGTCGAGGTCATCCCGGCCGAGAAGATCAACGAGGCGTACGACCGCGTCCTCGCCTCCGACGTCCGCTACCGCTTCGTCATCGACACCTCGACGCTGCACTTCGCCGACGATCTCGATTCCTGAACCGCTCCCTTCCTGAACCGACAGGAGACACACCGTGCTCGGCCTCGAAGTCGTCGTGGTCCTGGGCCTGGCCCTGCTGGTCGGGGAGGGCATCGGGCACCGGCTGCGCGTCGCGCCGCCCGTGCTGCTGCTCGTCATCGGGGCGCTGCTGGGCTTCATCCCCTCGCTGCGTGAGATGGAGCTGCCGCCCGAGGTGGTCCTGCTGCTCTTCCTGCCGGTGCTGCTGTACTGGGAGAGCCTGACCACTTCGCTGCGGGAGATCCGCCGGGACCTGCGCGGCATCGTCCTGCTCAGCACCACCTTGGTGATCGCCACCGCCGCGGCCGTGGCCGCGGTCGCCCACGCGCTGGGCCTGCCGTGGGGCCCTGCATGGGTGCTCGGCGCGGCCGTGGCGCCGACCGACGCGACCGCCGTGGGCGTGCTCGCCCGCGCTTTGCCGCGCCGCAACGTCACCCTGCTGCGTGCCGAGAGCCTCGTCAACGACGGCACCGCGCTGGTCGTCTATGGTCTCGCCGTCGGAATCACGGTCGGCGAGGAGCACTTCACCGTCCCGCACGTCACCTGGCTGTTCCTGGTCTCCTACCTCGGTGGTGCCGCGGCCGGAGCACTGACCGCGTGGCTCGGGATCCGAGCGCGCCGTGTCTTCGACAACCCGCTGCTGGGCAACGTGGCGACCATCCTGACTCCGTTCACCGCTTTCCTGCTGGCCGAACTGGTCCACGCCTCCGGGGTGCTGGCTGTGGTGGTGGCCGGGCTGATCATGAGCCAAGCGGGGCCGCGCATGGTGGGGGCCGCGACGCGCCGGCAGGCGGAGGAGTTCTGGTCGCTGGCCACGTTCCTGCTCAACGGCGCCTTGTTCGTCCTGGTGGGCGTGCAGGCCCAGACAGCCGTGCGCGGTCTCGACGCCACCGGACTCGCCCAGGCCCTGATCGCCGTCGGAGCCGTCTCCGCGGTCGTTGTGGGGGCGCGCTTCGCCTTCCTGTTCACGGTCCCGTACCTGATCCGTCTACTGGACCGCCGGCCCCAGCAGCGACTGCGTCGCATGGGCTACCGGCCGCGCGTGCTGAGCGCGATGTCCGGCTTCCGCGGCGCGGTGTCGTTGGCGTTGGCACTCGCGGTGCCCACCTCACTCGACTCGGGCGCGGCGTTCCCCGACCGCGACACGATCGTCTTCGTCACCTCGGGCGTCATCGTCACGACGCTGGTGGTGCAGGGCCTGCTGCTCCCCGGTGTGGTCCGCTGGGCCCGGCTGCCCCGCGACCAGTCGGTCGAGGAGGAGCGGTTCCTCGCGGAGACCACCGCCACCGAGGAAGCCCTCGAGGCACTGCCGCGGGTCGCCGCGGAACTCGGCACCGACCCCGCGGTCGCGGACCGCATGCGGCAGGAGTACGAAGCCCACCTGCAGGTCCTCCGGGCGAGCGGCGGCGAGGCCGACGACGAGGAAGTGCTGCGCCACGACCGGCACTACACCGCGCTGCGCCTGGAACTGCTCGCCCGCAAACGCACCGTCGTCCTGCGGCTGCGCGACGAGCACGAGATCGACGACACCGTGCTGCGCCAGGTTCAGCGACGCCTCGACATCGAGGAGGTACGCCTGTCCCGGCAGCGGTCGGCCGAGTGACCGTCGGGCGTCAGCGTGCCGCCTCGGCCTTGATCCGGTCGAGGGCGTCGTTGAACCCGTCGGGCGTGCCGCTGGAGCCCGCCAAGCGGGAGACGCGCACCTCGTCGACGTTCCGGCCGACGACGACGTCCGGGATCGCTGCGGCGAAGCGTTCCTGGTAGTCGAGCGAGGTCGGGACCGTCGCGTTCGGGGTGACCTCGACGTCGGTGATGACCTCGTCGTCGAGGGTGAGCGTCACGTCGATGCTGGAGGGCAGGCCGCCGTACCAGCCTGTCGCACGGTAAGTGCCTTCGGCGTGAACGGAGTTGCGGCCGGTTGGCGATACGGACGGCGCGACCGAGGTCCGCTGTCGGCTCGTTTCCTCCTGCTCGTCGGCGGCGGAGCATCCGGCGACGGCCGCTGAGGCGGAAACGCCGAGCATCGTGGCGGTCGCGATCTTCTTGTTCAGGGCTGACATGGCGCGTTGGTCTCTCTCAACTGTGGGCGTGCCGGCGCTTCTCTGACGTGTCCTCAGGTGAAGACCTCACCGGGGAAGTTCCGCGACACCTCGGCATGTCCGTCCGCGTGCATCCGCACGTACGCGAAGTCGAATTCCCGCGCGAGCCGGCGCCCCTCTGTGAAGAAGAGCGCGGTCGCGAGGCCATCGGCGACCGCGGCCTCGTCGGCGACGACCCAGGTGGCGACGACTCCCCGCACGGGCAAGCCCGTCCGGGCGTCGACCACATGGTGCAGCCCGTCCGCCCAGGCGCGCCGATCTGCGCATGCACCTGAGGCCACCTCCACGTCACACAGGCCGACTCAGCCTGGAGCGACTGGCAGCATTCTCTGGTCGCGACGCCTCTTTGCTCCGACGGATTCTCGGCAGGGGCCGCTGCATCGGATGCGACGGACATCTGATCGTCTCCCAGATCACAGCCCAGGTGACCGGGCGTTCGGCTCGCTGGTGTTCCCAACGCTGCCGAGCGGCAGCCCACCTGCGACGCGATCCCAGGCGGGCACCCGAACTCTGGCCGCCCAGCACCACGACCTTCGATGGTGCTCAAGCATGTGCCGGAACGCCTTCTTCAGAGGGTTCCGCCGACAAGACTGCGGGATCTGCGGTGCTCCACTTCCCGCGGCTTCCAACGGACGTCCATCAAAATGGTGCTCGACCCACTGCCGCCGGGCGGCCTACGAACAACGCCGGGTCGAGCAACGGCAGAGAACTCAACCTTGACAGCCGGCCTGCCCACTCAAAACCTGGGTGGGAATGCTCAACCTTACTGAGCCGCCGCCCTTCCACCGCTGGCGTCTAATCGCCGTTCCGGTTGATCTCGATCTTCCGAAGCGACGGAACCAGCAACGGCACCAGCATCGCCACCGCGGCCACCCCGCCGCCGGTGACGGCGACCGCCGCCGTTCCGAAGAACGCGGCGAGGAAGGGAGTGGACAGCTGACCGATAGGGATGGGCACGGAGGACCAGAACTCGTCGTGGGCGCCGACCCGGGAAAGCAGCCGTTCCGGGATGTGGGTGTTGTTGACGGTTTCCCACACGACGGTGAAGAACTCGGCGACCATTCCCGCCACGAAGGCCGCCGCTGCCAACCAAAGGATGCTCGCGCCAACGCCGAGCAGGATCAGCGGCAGCGCGCCCAGCGACATCGAGGCCAGCGCCGGCCCCATCGGCCGCCGCACCGTCAGCTTCACCATCACCACGCTGGCCATCAGCGCCCCGGCACCGCGGGCGCTCAGCACCAGTCCCCAGCCCTCAGCACCGATCGTGTCGTGGGCAATCACCGGGCCCAGGATCTGCCAGACGCCCCTGTTGAGGGCGTTGAAGACAGCGAACGCCGACGTCACCGCCCAGATCCACGACTGTGAGCTGAAGTAGCTCCAGCCCTCCCGCAGTTCGCCGAGCATCGTCGGGCCGCCTTCGGTACGCGGCAGCAGGTCCGGCAACGACATCCGGGCGAAGCACGCGGCCGCCAGGAGGAAAGAGACCGCGTCCGCGGCAATCGCCCAGCCTCCGCCCACGGAAGCGGTCAACAGGCCAGCTACCGTCGGACCGAGGATCTGCGTGGCGTTCCGGACGGACGCCAGCAGGGAGCTGGCCCGCTGGATGCCGCGTCCCGCCGTCAGATTCGCGACGATGCCGCGCAGCGCGGGCCTGGTCAGTCCCTGGAAGACGCCGTTGAGGCCCGACAGCGGCAGCAGGAACGCCGGGTGCTGGTGAGCCAGGAGGAGAAGCGCGACGCCGGCCTGGGTGAGGCCGGCGCCCAGGCTGGTGAGGCGGAGGACGGTGTCGCGCCGGTAACGGTCGGCGATACCGCCGCCGAGCAGGAGCGTCGCGAGCATGGGGACCAGGGCCGCCGTGGTGACCGCGGACAGCCAGGCCGCACTGTCGGTGACTTCCAGGACGCCAAAGGCCAGAGCCACAGGCGACATGGCACTGCCAAGCAGAGAGATCGACTGGCCGCCCAGAAACCACCGGAAGGCGCTTGAGCGGAGCGGCTGCCCGGGCGCGGGGTCGGTACGAGATACCGGTAGTGCGTCCCTTCCAGGCCGTTCACGATCTCGGCCCTCTGACGCGTCTGTTGCAGGCACAAGCGGCCACCGTGCCAGCGCACGCCGGAAGCCTCAAGTGGTTTTCGCAGAGCGATCATGCCGCTCCGAGGCGCGACCACGACTCAGACTTCGATGAGAATCGCTCAACCTTCGCTGCAACAGTTCACCAGAGATGTACACGCGGGACGTGGCCGATCTCGCCTCCGGGCACCCAGCGCATCTCCCGGTGGCGCCACTCCGCCGGTTTGGCGACACACAACCGTCCCGACTCATTTTCCGGCGTGCGGACACGAAGCCTCAGCCCTCGACTCCGGCAGCTCCGCGATCCTGCGCGTCGGAGGACCTCAGTGCGAGGGCCGCGATGTCGTCGTCGAGCCTTCCACCGCTGTGCTGAAGCAGAGCCCGGTGCAGCTGGTCGAGCAGCTCGCGGGGCTGCTCCAGGCCCTGCCGCCGCATCCAGTCCGACAGTGGGAAGAACTCGCCCGCGTGGTCCCGGGCCTCCGATACGCCGTCCGTGTAGAGCAGCAACTGGTCCCCCGGGGTGAAGGGGACGACGTCGATCCAGTAGCGGTCACCGATGAGCGCCGCGAGGTTGAGAGGCGGGGAGGCGATGGTCGGGACCAGGACCCGGACCTCTCCGCGATGCGCGATCAGCGGCGGGGGATGCCCGCAGTTGAGAAGTCGTACGTAGCCGCCGTCGTGGGGGATCTCGGCGAGGAGTGCGGTGGCAAAGTGCTCGGGCTGGTCCTGGGCGGGAAACGCAGCGCTGTGGCGCGTGACGGCGGTCTCCAGTCGGTGGATGACGCCCTGCAGGTCGGGCTCGTCGTAGGCGGCCTCCCTGAAGCAACTGATCACCGCCGAGGCCGCCCCCACTGCGGACAGGCCCTTGCCCCGTACGTCGCCTATGAGCAGCCGGACTCCGTGCGGTGTGCCGATCGCCTCATAGAAGTCGCCGCCGATCCGGGCCTGCTCTTGGGCCGCCAGGTACAGCGACTCGATCTCGACGTCCTCGATGCGGCGTGGCAGCGGGCGCAGCAGCACCTTCTGCGCCGCGTCGGCGACGAGCCGGATCTGGAAGAGCATTTCCTCACGCTGAAGTCGGACATGACTTCCGTACGCGGCCGCCAAAGTGACCGCGACGATCGCGGCCGCCGTGTACTGCGTCCCCAGATCGGTGTGGAAGAAGCTGAGGACGATCATGAGCAGCAGGCAGAACGCCCCCAACAGGATCGTGGGGAGCACGGGCCACATGGCGGCGGCGAGGGCGGGCGCGGCGGGCAGAATGCGGCTGAAGGCGATCTCCCTGGGCGTGGAGAACGCAAGGCCGGCGATGAGGGTGGTCAGGATGAGGGGTGACAGCCGGGCTGCTTCCCATCGGCCGCTGTAGGCGGGGCGATGGCGCCACAGCCGTGCAGACATGATCACAAAATGCATCATATCGGCCTAATCAGGCATCTGCCGCGAAAGGATCATGCGCCACCCGTGCGCATGCGCGACGGACGGCCACGCCCGGAGGAGCCGAAGTCATGCAGCGCACGCTGCCCGGGCACCCGAGGTCGGCCGGGCACGGTTCGGACGAGCCCTGGCCACTTTGGATCACCGATGCTAAAAAGGTCGCATGGCGAATCCTTTCGCCCGTTTTCGACACCTATCAGTCAAGCGCCTCCTCGGCAAGGGCACGCGGAGCGTAGCCGGGCAGGTACTGGTTTTCCAGGTGGCTCTGGTAGTGCTGCTCGTAGCCTGCGGCGTCATCGCTCTCATCCTGCAGTCGGAGCGGGACAACAGCGCCGAGGCCAGGCGACGCTCCACGGCCGTGGCACAGACCTTCGCGCACTCACCAGGCGTCCTGGCGGCATTGCAGACTCCGGATCCGAGCAAGATTCTCCAGCCGCTCACCGAGGCGGCACGCCGGGCCGCCGGCGTCGACTTCATCGTGGTCATGGACACCGAGGGCATCCGGTACACGCACCCCTTGCCGGACCGGATCGGAAAGCGGTTCGTGGGCGAGATCGGGCCGCCGCTGGCGGGGAAGGCCTACGTGGAGAGCGTCGACGGCCCGCTCGGTCGCGAGGTGCAGGCCACGGTCCCGATCGAGAACGCCGGCAGCCAGGTGGTGGCACTCGTCTCGGCCGGGATGAAGGTCGAGAACGTCGAAAGTCAGTTGTCCCGGCAACTACCGATCATCCTGGGTGCCGGGGCCGGAGCGCTCGTGTTGTCCACCGGTGTGACGGCGCTGGTGGGCAAGCGGCTGCGACGTCAGACTCACAGCCTGGCCCCGGACGAGATGACCCTGATGTACGAGCACCACGACACAGTGCTCCACTCCGTTCGGGAAGGGGTGCTGATCGTGGCCGCCGACGGGCGGCTGATGCTGGCGAACGACGAGGCCAGACGGCTGCTGGAGCTGCCCGCGGACGTCGAGGGGCAGCTCGTCTCGAGGCTGCCGGGCCTCGATCCGGAGATGAAGGCGCTGCTCACCTCCGGGCGCGAGGCCACCGACGAGGTACACCTCGCGGGCGAGCGGTTGCTCGCGGTCAACCAACGGCCCACGGATTTCGAGGGAGGCCTCGAGGGAACGGTGGTGACACTGCGCGACTCCACCGAGCTGCAGGCGGTGACCGGCAGGGCGGAGGTGGCACGGGAGCGGCTCAGACTGCTGTACGACGCCGGGCTCCGCATCGGCACCACCCTGGACGTGCTGCGCACCGCCGACGAGTTGGCGCGGGTCCCGATTCCGCGCTTCGCGGACTTCGTCACCGTGGACCTGGCCGACGCCGTCCTGCACGGCGAGGAGCCGGCCCCCACGGCGACGGACATGCGACGCGCGGCCGTGAGCGGCATTCAGGACGACCATCCGCTCTCCGAACAGGGCCGGCTCTTCGACTACCTTCCCTCCACGCCCCAGGCGCGCGGCTACGGCAGCGGCCGGTCCCAGTTGGTGAGCGATCTGCCGACCGCCACCGGCTGGCGGGTGCAGGACCCCGAGCGCGCCAAGGCGATCATCGACCACGGCATCCATTCCCTCATCAGCGCCCCCATCCAGGCCCGTGGCGTCGTGCTGGGCATGGCCAACTTCTGGCGCGCGCACCAGCACGAGCGATTCGACGAGGAGGATCTGTCGCTGGCGGAGGAACTGGTGGCCCGTGCCGCGATAAGCATCGACAACGCCCGCCGCTACACCCGCGAGCACGCTCTGGCAGTCACCCTCCAGCGCAGCCTGCTGCCACAGGCCATGCCCGAGCAGAACGCCCTCGACATCGCCTACCGCTACCTCCCCGCCCAGTCGGGCGTGGGCGGAGACTGGTTCGACGTGATTCCGCTGCCGGGGAGCCGGGTGGCACTGGCCGTCGGCGATGTGGTCGGCCACGGCCTGCACGCAGCCGCCACGATGGGACGGCTGCGGACCGCGGTGCACAACTTCTCCGCCCTCGATCTGCCACCCGACGAGCTGCTGAGCCATCTGGACGACCTGGTCGGGCGCATCGACCAGAACGAGACGGCGGAGAGTGCGGCGGGCGTCGTGGGCGCCACCTGCCTGTACGGGATCTACGACCCCGTGACCCGCCACTACGTCATGGCGCGTGCGGGGCATCTGGCGCCCGCGCTGGTCCAGCCTGACGGAACGGTCACCTTCCCGGACGTGCCGGCCGGTCCGCCCCTGGGCCTCGGGGGCATGCCGTTCCAGACCGCGGAGCTGTGCCTCGCGGAGGGAACCCAGCTCGTCCTGTACACCGACGGCCTCATCGAGGACCGCAGGCGCGACCTGGACGTGGGGATGGAACTGCTGCGCGATGCGCTGACGGGCCACTCCGGCCGGCCGCCCGAGGAGACCTGCCAGGACGTGCTGGACAGCCTGCTCCCCGATCGTCCCAAGGACGACGTCGCCCTGCTCGTCGCCCGCACTCGGGTACTGCCGCGCGACCGCATCGCCGACTGGGATGTGCCTGCGGACCCGGCGGCCGTCTCGGGTATGCGCGACGCCGTGTCCCGACAGCTCGAAGCATGGGGCCTGTCAGAGTTCGGCTTCACCATGGAGCTCATCCTGAGCGAGCTCATCACCAATGCCATCCGCTACAGCGCCGGACCGATCCATGTGCGGCTGATCCGCGACCGTACGCTGATCTGCGAGGTGGCCGACGGCAGCAGCACCTCACCGCATCTGCGGTACGCCGCGACGATGGACGAGGGAGGCCGTGGCCTGTTCCTGGTGTCGCAGATGGCTGAGCGCTGGGGCACCCGGTACACCCCGCAGGGCAAGGTGATCTGGGCCGAACAGACCCTGCCCGAGGTCAGCCGGCCGCCCGCCCCGCCACCGGCCGACGCGGACACGCCCCCGGAAGAAGAGGCAGCCGGCCCGAAAACCCTGACGTGAAGGCGGCGGCAAGGAGCCACATCACTGAGGCCCCTCACACTCGCTCCGCCGGCACCGTCATGGTGCCTCCACGCACTCCTGCCCCCAGAACTATGGTGTCCCACCACATACGCCACTGACCTGCGGATTCCTACGGTATGGCGACACACAACCGTCCCCGCCAACCGCCTGGAAGTGGTGCCGATGTCCTCCCCCGTGACCGCTCCCCCACCCCCCGCCAGCCTCAAACGCATCGTCACGGCCAGCCTGATCGGCACCACCATCGAGTGGTACGACTTCTTCCTCTACGGCTCCGCCGCCGCGCTCGTGTTCAACAAGTTGTTCTTCCCGGACTCCGACCCGCTCGTCGGCACGCTGCTGTCGTTCCTGACGTACGCGGTCGGATTCGCCGCCCGGCCCATCGGCGCGCTGGTGTTCGGGCACTACGGCGACCGGATCGGGCGCAAGAAGCTGCTGGTGCTGAGTCTGCTGATGATGGGCGGGGCGACCTTCGCGATCGGGCTGCTGCCGACGCACGCCACCATAGGGACGGCCGCGCCGGTCCTGCTCACCGTGCTCCGGCTGGTCCAGGGGTTCGCACTCGGCGGTGAGTGGGGCGGTGCCGTGCTGCTGGTGTCGGAGCACGGGGACGCGCGGCGGCGCGGGTTCTGGGCGTCGTGGCCGCAGACCGGCGCGCCGGCGGGGCAGTTGCTCGCGACCGGTGTGCTGTCCCTGCTGACGGCCGTCCTGTCGGACGCCGCGTTCGGCAGCTGGGGCTGGCGGATCCCGTTCCTGCTCTCCGGGGTACTGGTGATCGTCGGTTTGTGGATTCGTCTGTCTGTCGATGAATCGCCGGTCTTCAAGCAGGCGTTGGCGCAGGCCGAGGCCCGCAAGGCGGACCGGGCGGCGGAGGCGGAGAAGCTGCCGCTCGTCGCCGTGCTGCGGCACCACTGGCGTGACGTGCTGATCGCGATGGGCGCGCGCATGGCGGAGAACATCAGCTACTACGTGATCACCGCGTTCATCCTCGTCTACGCCACCACCTCGGCCGGTGTCTCCAAGCAGACCGCGCTCAACGCCGTGTTGATCGCCTCGGCCGTGCACTTCGCCGTCATCCCGGCGTGGGGCGCGCTCTCCGACCGGATCGGTCGCCGTCCCGTCTATATGGTGGGTGCCGTGGGTGTCGGGCTGTGGATGTTCCCGTTCTTCTCGCTGATCGACACCGGCGGCTTCGGCAACCTGATCCTCGCCGTCACCGTCGGGCTGGTGCTGCACGGGGCGATGTACGCCCCCCAGGCCGCGTTCTTCTCCGAGATGTTCGCGACGCGCATGCGCTATTCCGGAGCGTCCATCGGCGCGCAGTTCGCCTCGGTCGCGGCGGGCGCGCCCGCGCCGCTGATCGCGACCGCGCTGCTGGCGGACTACGGCAGCTCCACGCCGATCGCCCTGTACGTCATCGCCGCCGCCGTGCTCACGGTCGTCGCGGTGGCGGCGGCCAAGGAGACCCGCCACCGGGACCTGGCGGACGTCGCCCCTCCCGCCGACGCGGACCGGACGACGGCCGCCCCGGCGGCGGACGCCCGGACCATCTGACCCTCCAGGATCCTGCCGGCCCAGCCCCCGTACGTGCGTGCCGGCCACGTACGGGGGTCAGTGCTGTCCCGGCTCCGACAACCGGTGCAGTCGCAGGGCGAGCTGGATCTCCAGGGCGCGGGCCGGGGTCTGCCAGTCGTCGCCAAGGAGGCGGCCGACCCGCTCCAGGCGCTGGGCGACCGTGTTCACATGGACGTGCAGCTCGTCCTTGGTGCGGGCGGGGCTCATGCCGCAGGCGAAGTACGCGTCGAGGGTACGCAGCAGTTCGGTGCCGCGTCGTCGGTCGTACGCGACGACCTGGCCGATGGTGCGGTCGACGAAGCCGGGTATGTCCCGGTCGCCGGCCAGGAGCAGCCCCAGAAAGCCGAAGTCCTCGGCGGCGGCCCCGTCCCCGGAGCGGCCGAGGAGCCGCAGGGCGTCGAGGCAGCGCCGGGCCTCCGCGTAGGCCGTGGCCACGGCCTCGGTGCGGGTGGCCAGGCCCTCGGCGGGTGCGGAGGCACCGACGGTGACCGGCGTGTGGACCGCTGTGCCCAGATGCCGGGCGGCACGGCGGGCCAGGTCGGTGGCGCTGTCGCCGGGCCTCAGGGGCAGCAGCAGGACGGTGCCGCCGTCGCGTGCGGCGGCCAGGCCGTGCCGGGTCGCGGCGAGGTGGGACGCCGCGGCCGCCAGGCGCCTGCGGGCGTCCGCCTCCTGGTCGGCGTCGGCCGCGCCGCCTTCGAGACGCGCGGCCAGCACCACGTGGACGGCGTCGAGGTCGGCGTGCAGGCGGGCCGCGCGCTCCCGCAGCAGGCGCGGGTCGCGGTCGCGGGCGTCCAGCAGGTCGTCCAGCAGTTCTCCGCGTACGCGCTGTTCGGCCTCGGCGGCGGACCGGCGGGCGAGGAGCAGCAGGGAGGTGACCATGGCGGCACGCTCCAGGGTGCGCTGGTCGACGGGGTCGAGCCCCGGTTGGCCCCGCAGCACGAGGGCGCCGAGCAGTTCCCCGCCGGCGGCGACGGCGGCGATCCAGTCGTCCTCGAACCGCACGGCGTGCCCGTCCGCGCGGGACGATTCCAGGGCCTCGGCCGGTGTGGCGGCGGCCTCGGCGAAGACGACCGTGCCGTCGAGGACCTCGGAGACCGCGGCGGCCACGTCGTGCACCCCGCCGCCGCGCAGAACCAGTTCGGCGAGCCGGTCGTGCACGTCGGAGGCCCGCTCGATGACGCCGCTGCGGTCCCGGATGATCTCGTTGGCCAGCTCCAGGTCGGCGAGGGCCGACCGGGTCTCGGCGAGCAGGTTGGCGGTGTCGATGGCGGCCGCGGCGAGGGCGGCGAAGGATCCGAGCAGGGCGATCTGCTCGCGCTCGAAGACCCGGGCACGGCGGTCCGCGGCGAACAGCACGCCGATGACGTGGTGCCCGAGCATCAGCGGCACGCCGAGGATGGCCACGAGCCCCTCGTCCCGCACGCCCGCGTCGATGGTGCAGGTGTGCTGGAAGCGGTCGTCCTTGAAGTAGTCGTCGGTGACGTAGGGGCGGGCGGTCTGCGCGACCAGGCCGCCGAGTCCCTCCCCCATGCCGAGCCGCAGCTGCTGGAACCGGGCCGCGACCGATCCCTCGGTGACCCGCATGTGGGTGTCGCCTCTCGCCGGGTCGTTCAGGCTGAGGTAGGCGACGTCCGTGCCCAGCAGCGACCGGGCCCGTTGCACGATCGCCTGGAGTACGGCGTCGAGGTCGCGCAGCCCGGCGAGGTCGTGGGCGGTCTCGAACAGGGCGGACAGCTCGGCCTCGCGCCGGCGCCGTCCCTCGAGCTCCGAGCGCACGCGCAGGGCGAGCGGCTTGGCACGCTGGAGCGCGGCGATCCACTCCGCGGACCGTCCTTCGGCGCGCGCGAGCAGCACCGGCTGCTCGTAGGCGTCGGCGGAGGCGCCCCGGGCCAGCAGCTCGAGGAACGGCGCCTCGGCGTCGGCCGGCGGCGCTTCGGCGGCGCCGGCGGAGCGCTCGGCTGACTGCACGTGATCGCTGGACATGCTCACAGGATTCACCATGACCGGGCCGTCCCGTCAGCCCTGTGGACAACTCGCGGACCGGCGAGGCCCGGGAGTCAATGGGCGGTCCAGCCGCCGTCGAGCACGAGAGAGGTTCCGGTCACGAAGGACGCCTGCGGACCGCACAGATACGCCACGGCCTCGGCGACCTCCTCCGGTTCGATGAGCCGCTTGACGGCGCTGTCCTGCAGCAGCACCTCGGACAGGACGCGTTCCTCCGGGACGCCGTGCGCCTGCGCCTGGTCGGCTAGCTGCTTCTCGACCAGTGGGGTGCGCACATAGGCGGGGTTCACACAGTTCGAGGTGACACCGTGGGGTGCGCCTTCGAGAGCGGCGGTCTTGGAGAGCCCCTCCAGGCCGTGTTTGGCAGCCACATAGGCCGACTTGTAGGCCGAGGCGCGCAGCCCGTGGACGGACGACACATTCACGATGCGGCCCCACCCCTGTCCGTACATGTGGGGCAGGGCACCGCGGATGAGCCGAAACGGTGCCTCCAGCATCACGGTGAGCACCAGGTGGAAGGCGTCGGGCGGGAACTCCTCGATGGGGCGCACCAGCTGGAGCCCGGCGTTGTTGACGAGGACGTCGGTGCCGGCGGCGGCGATCTCGGCGGCGTCGAGGTCGGTGAGGTCGAGGACGTGCGGTTCCACGGTGCCCGTGAGGTCATGGCCCTGTTCGGCGAGCGTCTCCAGGCCGGCGGCGTCCCGGTCGACGGCTCTCACCTTGGCCCCGGCGGCCGCGAGCCGCAGCGCGCAGGCGCGGCCGATGCCGCCGGCGGCGCCGGTGACGAGCGCGGTACGGCCGCCGAGGTCGAGCGAGGAGGCGTGGGGAGCCGGGGAGACACGGGGCGCGGTCATGCGTCGACCTTAGGAAGCGCCCCTGCCCGGCCCCATGTGGTCACGCCCCATAGTTCAGCTGGGGGCAGTGGGGTCGAACCATGTGGGGGCGTCCGACACAGCCTGCTTGATCCGGAGCAGGCCGAACTCGTTCAGCTCGGGCAGGGCGTCGATGTCGAACCAGCCCACGTCCAGCGACTCGTCGTCGTTGACCCGTGCCTCGCCGCCGACAGCCCGGCAGCGGAGGGTGATGTCCATGTACTGGCAGGTGTCGCCGTTCTCGTACGTGACGGGGTGGAGCGCCTGGACGAGGACGACCCGTTCGGCGACGCAGTGCACGGCCGTCTCCTCATGGACCTCCCGCACGGCGCAGGCCGCCGGCTCCTCCCCCGGGTCGGGGATGCCGCCGATCACGGACCACTTGCCGGTGTCGGACCGGCGGTTGAGCAGCACTCTGCCCTCGTCGTCGAAGACGATGGCGGTGACTCCGGGGAGCCAGAGCAGCTGATGGCCGGCCGATGCGCGGAGGGTCCGGATGAAGTCAGGAGTAGCCATGGCGACGACCCTAATCGGCCGGTCGCGGTGTCCCGCGCGATTCAGGCAGCGTGCGACGGGCGTACGTCTACACGTCACCGGCGCGTCGTCCGCGCAGACCGGCGCCGACGGCCCAGCCCAGTCCGCCGGCCGCGACCAGCACGAGGGCGATCTCCGGCAGGACACCGAGCCGCGTGGCGGGGGTCTGCGAGGACCGCAGCGGCACCTTCTGCACCAGCGAGTCGGCGACGAACATGCCGGTCTTCTGCGTGATCTTCCCGTCCGGCATGATCATCGCGCTGACGCCGCTGGTCACCGGCACCGTCACGGTCCTGCTGTGCTCGACCGCGCGGACCCGGGACATGGCGAGCTGCTGGTAGGTCATCTCGCTGCGGTCGAAGGTGGCGTTGTTGCTCGGCACGGAGATCATCTGGGCGCCGTCGGTGACCTCGGAACGCACGGTCCAGTCGAAGGCGGCCTCATAGCAGGTGACGAGGCCGACCTTGGCGCCGTCCATGGTGAACACGCCCGGCTCGGTGCCCCGGCTGAAGTCCTGGCGGACCATCGCCGTCCAGTTCTTGTTGATCGCGCCGATGAACGAGCGCAGCGGCAGATACTCGCCGAACGGCTGGATCTGACGCTTGTCGTAGGTGTCGACGGGGCCCTTCGCCGGGTCCCACAGGATCTGCTCGTTGTACAGCTTGCCGTCGCGCTCCACGACGCCGCCGACCGAGATGGGCACGCCGATGGCCTTGGCCGCCTTGTCGATCACGGCACGGGCGTCGGGGTTGGCGAAGGGGTCGATGTCGGAGGAGTTCTCCGGCCACAGCACGAAGTCGGGCTGGTCGACCTTGCCGGCCTTGACCTCCGCGGCCAGGCGTTCCGTCTCGCGCGCGTGGTAGTCGAGCACGGCCCGCCGCTGGGAGTTGAAGTCGAGGCCCGCGCGGGGCACGTTGCCCTGGATCGCGGCGACGGTCACGCTGCCGTCCTCGGCCTTGTCGCTGACCAGCGGCCGGGCCGCCACGGCCGCCAGGACCGGGACGCCCAGGCTCAACACGGCAACCGCTGCCGCCATGTGCCGCACGACTCCGGTGGCCCGCCTCTCCAGACCGAGACGCACGGCCTCGTACAGCCCGAAGCCGCACAGGACCACGGCGAAGCCGAGCACCGGCGTACCGCCCACCGCCGCGAGCGGCAGGAACACCCCGTCGGCCTGCCCGAACGCGACCTTCCCCCAGGGGAAGCCCTCGAACGGCACGCGCGCGCGTGCCGCCTCTCCGGCGATCCACACAGCCGCTGCCCACACCGGCCAGCCGGGCAGCTTCGACACCGCCGCGACGCCCGCGCCGACCAGTGCGACGAAGATCGCCTCGATGACGACCAGGGCGAGCCAGGGGCCCGGCCCGACCTCCACTCCGGTCCACACCAGCAGCGGCAGCAGAAAGCCGAGGCCGAAGAGGTAGCCGAGGCCCAGCCCCGCCTTCCAGCTCCGGCCGCGCAGCACCCAGCCGAAGACGGCGAAGGCCGGCAGGGCCAGCCACCAGAGGGTGCGGGGCGGGAAGCTGACGTAGAGGAGCAGTCCGGAGAGCGCGGCTGCGGCGGGCGGAACGAGACGCCGGGCCCAGGTCCGCGCCCCGGGCGCGTTCCGCGGCTCCAACTGGTCCGACTCGCCGACGGAGGTTGCGGTGACGGTCACTCCCGGAGTCTAAGGCGAGTGACCTTGAGGCCGACAGCGCGGTCCACGACGCGGCGGCACCACGCCGTGCGCGCGACCACGCGCGGCGTCGCCCCGCATCCGCAGCATCGTTCCTGCTCATTTCGTCACGACACATCCACAAACCGTCCACCAGCGGCTACGGTGTGCCGAAGCCTCAGTCGTGCGGCCCGTGGCGGCCCGTGCGGCCGGGGTCTTCACAGGTCGGGGGCGACGTGGTGCGGGGGGCGGGGCGGGGTGGGTTCACGTGGGCTGACGTCCGCGTCCGGGCTGGACGCGGACGGCGAGAGAAGAATCGTTTCCGATGCGGCGGGCGTCGTGGTGCTGGGGGCTTGCGCCGGCTGGTCCCTGATCACGGCCGCGGTGCACGAGGGCCGGCCCGAGGGCGTGCTCCTCGCGGTGCTGGCCGTGGCGGCCGGGTACGCCGCTGGGCGGATCGGCGGGGCGCTGCTGCCGGTCGGCGCGCCCTGCGCCGGGGCGCTGGCGGGTGTCGCACTGACCGTGGCCGTTCCGCACCTTGCTCCGGGCCCGCAGATCACCGCGCCCCTGGGACACGCGGGGGCCACAGCGGCCGTGCTGACGCTGTCGGCCGGTGCCGCGTGCTGTGCGGCCTGGGCCGCCACGGCTCCGGCCGCCCGGATCGCCCTGCGCCTGCTGGCCGCCGGGACCGCGGTGCTGGCGGCCGTGCTCGGCTCGACCACGGGCTGCGTCACCTGTGTCGCGGTGCTGCTGTGCTCGCTCGCCGCCGGCCGCACCCGTCACCGCGGCGCCGGACTTGCCGTACTGGCCGCGGCCGCCGCCGTGGTGACCTGCCTGGCCTGGGCGGTCGCCGCGCGGGCCGTACCGGGCGGGCTCGTGGCCGCCCTGGAAGGGCGGCTGACGCCGCACCGCGTACAGCTCTGGGAGGACGCGTGGCACCTGCTGCGCGAGAACGCCGCCCTGGGAGTCGGCCCGGGCCGCTTCGGGGAGCTGAGCACGACGTCCGCCCAGTCACTGCTGTCCGACGGCAAGCCCCACTCGGCGCCCCTGCAGCAGGCGGCCGAGCAGGGCATCGTCGGCGTGGCCCTGATGGCGGCGGCGTTCGGCTGGGTGCTGTACGCCCTGTGGCGCGGCCCGCGCCCGACTCCGGTGGCGCTCACGGCGGGCGCGACCCTGACGGCGCTGGCCGCCATCGCGGCGATCGGCAACGCGCTGAGCTTCACCGCGGTGTCGGTGGGTGCGGGACTGCTGGCGGGCACGGCCACGGCACGCCCCTGGGCGGATGAATCGTCGACCCGTGCCCCGGACACACACCCGCGCGGCGCCGGACGCGCCCCTGCCTGGTGACAGGCCGCCCCGGTGATCAGCCCTCAGTGCGCGGGAGCGCCCGGCTTCGTGGGCCGCAGCCGGGCCTTGATCACCTGGACGGCCGCCTCCGCGTCGTCGACGGTGACCGTGAAGGTGTGTCCGTCCCACATCTCCAGTGCGACGCCCTCACCCCGTCGTACGACCACCGCGGTGCCCTTCTCGGGCCGCCATCGGTAGCCCCAGCCGCCCCAGTGCCGGGGGGTGACATGCGCGATGTACGTGGCGCCCGCCACATGGGACAGCGGGATACGGCGGCGGGGCAGGCCGATGTGGCCGCAGCGCACCTCGAGGTGCTCGTCGTCGACCCGGAGCGCGACGTGCACGAAGGCGAGGGTTCCGAAGAGGACCAGCAGCCCGGCGGCGATGCACCCGACGACGGCCATGACGAGCGGGGCGCCGGACGTCCACGCCGAGTCGACGGCCAGCTCGATGCCCAGCGCCATGCAGGCGGCGCCGACGAGCGCCAGCAGCCACTGGACCCGGTTGGTGGCACGACCGGTCCAGACATCGGGGTGCGAGTGGGGGGCGTTCTCGCCGTGGGGGTGGTCCCTCATGCATATGAGGTTACTCAGGTTTCGCTCCGCCGGTACCTCGTGGCGGAGCGTGACTGCGCCGACCGGGCGGCGGGCCCCTGCGGCACGGGCGACGGCGGTCGGTGGCCGGTGCCGGTCAGCAGGCGGGCGTGACCGCCTGGAGTATCCGCCCTTCGTCGTACGCCAGGGCCGGGGAGGGCAGCGTGCCCTCGCGCCCGCTCAGCAGCACGGTCAGGGTGCCGTGGGGCGCGGCTCCCGGTGCGGGCTGCTCGCCGAGCCGGCGCAGGGCCTGGGCGGCGACGGCGCCCGCGGAGCCGTGCAGCACGAGCGGCGGGCGGCCGGGGCGCTGGACGGCGGCCCGGATGCGCTCGGCGACCAGTTCGTAGTGGGTGCAGCCCAGGACGACGGTCGTCACCTCGTCGGGGGTCAGCGCGGCGGCCGCGGACACGGCGGCGTCGATCGCCGCCTGGTCCGCGTGTTCCACGGCCTCGGCGAGGCCCCAGCAGGGCACCTCGGCGACGGGCACTCCGCCGGCGAAGTCCCGGATCAGGTTCTGCTGGTACGGGCTGCCGGTGGTGGCCGGGGTGGCCCAGATGGCGAGGGGCCCGCCGCCGGCCGCGGCGGGCTTGATCGCCGGGACGGTGCCGACGACCGGGAGCTCCGGTTCGAGGCGGGCGCGCAGGGCGGTGAGCGCGTGCACGGTCGCGGTGTTGCAGCCGACGATCAGGGCGTCGGGGCGGCGCGCGGCGGCCGCCTCGGCGACGGCCAGGGCCCGCTCGGTCAGGTCCTCCGGGGTCCTCGGTCCCCACGGCATGCCGTCGGGGTCGAGGGAGAGCACGAGATCGGCGTCGGGGCGCAGCCGCCGCATCGCGGCGGTGGCCGCCAGCAGACCGATTCCGGAGTCCATGAGCGCGATCTTCACCCGATCACGATAGACGATGAGCCTTCTCGGCAAGGTCCGGTGGTGCAGACTGCGCGCGTGAGCGCCGTTGTGTGGACTGCCGCTGGATCACTTCTCGCCTGGCTGTGGCTGCTGCTCTGTCAGGGCTTCTTCTGGCGCACGGATGTGCGACTGCCGCCGCGCCGGGACCCGGACGCGTGGCCGTCGGTGTGCGTCGTCGTCCCGGCCCGCGACGAGGCGGCGATGCTGCCCGCCGCGCTGCCCTCTCTGCTCCTGCAGGACTATCCGGGGCGGGCGGAGGTCTTCTTCGTCGACGACGGCAGTTCGGACGGCACGGGTGATCTCGCGCGGGAACTGGCGCGCCGGCACGGCGGGCTGCCGCTGACCGTGGGCTCGCCGGGCGAGCCGCCCGCGGGCTGGGCCGGAAAGCTGTGGGCGGTGCGCCACGGCATCGGCCTGGCACGCGCGCGTGATCCCGAGTATCTGCTCCTGACGGACGCCGACATCGCGCACGCGCCGGACAGCCTGCGGGAGCTGGTGGCGGCGGCCCGTGCCGGAGGGTTCGACGTGGTCTCGCAGATGGCCCGGCTGCGGGTGGAGAGCGCCTGGGAACGGCTCGTCGTGCCGGCCTTCGTCTACTTCTTCGCGCAGCTCTACCCCTTCCGCCGGATCGGCGGGGTGGGGACACGGACGGCCGCCGCGGCCGGTGGTTGCGTCCTGGTGCGGGCGGAGACCGCCGAGCGGGTGCGGATCCCGGACGCGTTCCGGCACGCGGTCATCGACGACGTGGCCCTCGCACGGGCCGTCAAGCGGGGTGGCGGGCGCGTCTGGCTGGGGCTCGCCGACCGGGTGGACAGCGTGCGGCCGTATCCACGGCTGCACGACCTGTGGCGGATGGTGTCGCGCAGCGCGTACGCCCAACTGCGGCACAACCCCCTGCTGCTGGCCGGGACGGTCGCGGGGCTGGCGCTGGTGTACCTGGTGCCGCCGGTGGCGGTCGTGGTCGGTCTGGCGGCGGGGAGCGCGGCGGCGGCGATCACCGGCGGACTGGCGTGGCTCGTGATGACCGGGACGTACGTCCCGATGCTCCGCTACTACCGGCAGCCGCTGTGGCTCGCTCCCCTGCTGCCGTTCACCGCGTTCCTCTATCTCCTCATGACGGTCGATTCGGCGGTGCAGCACTACCGGGGACGCGGTGCGGCCTGGAAGGGCCGCACCTACGCCCGTCCCAAGGCCGTGCCCGACGAGGGCTGACGGCCGCCGGTGGGAAGGGGGGTCACTTCCTGCCGGGGGTCCAGTTCATGCCCCACCCGTAGGCGTGGTCGACCGTGCGCTGCGGGCTGACCCCGCGCTCGGGCACCAGGTAGCGCGCCTCCCGCTGGACGACCAGATCGCCTCCGGTGCTGGTGATCAGCGCGAGCGCGCACACGGACGAGGGGACCGTGCACTCGTCGAGGGAGAACTCGATCGGGGCGCCGTACTGCGGCTGGAGCGTGACGGTGGCGTTCAGGTCGGCGAAGGAGCGGGCGCCTTCGTAGATGGTGACGAAGACGAGGATGCGCCGGAAGGCGTTCTTGTGGTCGAGATTGACGGTGAGGTTCTCACCGGCCGCCACGGCGCCGGTGCGGTCGTCGCCGTCGAGGTGGATGTACGGGGGCTGGTGCAGCGCTCCGAAGGTGTTGCCGAGGGCTTGTACGACGCCCTTGCTGCCGTCGGTGAGTTCGAACAGCGCGCACAGGTCGAGGTCGAGGTCGGAGTGCATCGCGGCCGGGCGGCCGAACTTGCTGCTCCACCCCGAGAACTGCTTGCGCACCTCCCAGTTGAGGTTCACGTGGAGGGCGCCGGAGGTGCCGCCCTGCTTGGTGAGCGAGACGGAGGGGGCGGCCTTGGTGAGCGTCACCTTGGTCAGGCGGACCGGCGCCGGTGTCGCCGGGGGCGCTGCGGGCGGGGGCGGGGCCGCCGGCCGCGTCATCGGCGGGGGCGTGGGCGCCGGGGGCGCGGCGGGCGGTGGGGTGGCCATGGGCGGTGCCGCGGCCGGAGCCATCTGCTGCGGTTCGTCCACCGTGATGCCGTAGTCGGTGGCCAGCCCTTCGAGCCCGCTGCTGTAGCCCTGGCCGACGGCGCGGAACTTCCAGGCGCCCTGGCGGCGGTAGAACTCGCCCAGCACGAAAGCGGTTTCAGTCGTGGCGCCCGGGTTGTCGAAGCGGGCCATCGGAGCGCTCCGGGCGGCATCCTGGACCTCGATGTACAGGTCCGGGACCTGCCCGAAGGTGCCGCCGTCGGCGGAGGCGGCGAGGACGACCGTCTCGATCGAGGGCTCCACGCGCGTGAGGTCGACGAGGAGCGCGTCGGTCACCCGGCCGTCGGCGTTCCGCTTGCCCTCGTGACGGATCGCGCCGGAGGAGTGCGCGGGCTGGTTGTAAAAGACGAAGTCCGCGTCGGAACGCACCTTCCCGCTTACCAGCAGCAAAGCGGAGGCGTCCGCGTCGGGCACGCCGGGTCCGGTCCGCCAGCCCAATTCCACCCGCAGTGCCGCGGTAGGCACAGGAGTGTTTGAACCTTTCAGCATTTGCATGTCCGCCCCCATCGCGTATCACCGCGCCAGGCACATCCCGGCCGTCCGTCGAGTTCCGTTCGCACAACCTATTCCTCCCCGCCGCGAACTCCCATGCGCCGCCACCGGGAGACCGGCGGCCAACCCCTGGTAACCCGCCCGGAACTCGGCCTTTACAGGATCAGAACCCTGTTCGGTGCCCTTTTTTGGCGAGTTCGCTCGCATTGGGGATCCCAGGTCACTGGCGACGCGGAAAACAACCCTCTTATCGGTCTCCCCAACCAGCACATCATTGGCTTAACTTATGTGGCATGACCTCCCCCCGCTCCACCTATGGCGGCGGCTACTACTCCGCCTCCTTCCCGGACACCCCGATCTACGACAGGCTCGTCGCCGAGCGGGGCACCCCGCAGATCGCCCCGATCCGGGTCCCCGCGCAATACGACATGCCCGGCAGCAACCTGCCCGCCCTCCCGTCGGCGCTGCCCGCTCTGCCGGCAGCCCCGTCCCAGCCCGCCTACGGCTATCCGCAGGCACAGCAGCCCGCCCCGCTCCAGCAGGCGCCCGCGGCGTACATCCCGCAGCAGGCCTCCGCACCGCGCGGCTATCCCGGCCCCCAGCCCCAGCAGCCGCGCCCGGCGGCGCCCGGCGGGGGCTACGAGGCCATGCGCCCCGCGGCTCCCCGGCCCGCACCGGCTCCCTATCAGGACCCGTACAACAACCAGCAGTACCGCGGTTACTGAGCGCTCCCGGGGGTTGTCGGTGCCGGCTGGCACGATGACCCCATGGGGAACGCGCATCTGCACTCGCTTCACGTCCATCCGGTCAAGGCGGTCCGGGGCCTGGCGCCCCGGAAGGCCGTCGTGGAGCCCTGGGGGCTGGCCGGAGACCGGCGCTGGGTGCTGATCGACGACGGGGGAAAGGTCGTCACGCAACGCCGGCAGCCGCGCCTCGTGTCCGCCGCCGCAGAGCTTCTGCCGGACGGCGGCGTCCGGCTGTCCGCGCCCGGCATGGAGCCGCTGACGGTGCCCGTTCCCCGGCCCCTCGGCACGGTGCCGGTGCAGATCTTCCGCGACAAGGTCGAGGCGGTCCCGGCGGAGGACGAGGCCGCGCACGCCTGGTGCACCGCCTATCTCGGCATCGGTGCGCGTCTCGTGTACATGCCCGATCCGGCCACGCGCCGTCCCGTCGACCCGGAGTACGGGCGGCCCGGCGAGACCGTCTCCTTCGCCGACGGCTTCCCGCTGCTGCTCACGACGACGGCCTCGCTCGACGCTCTCAACACCCTGATCGCGCAAGGCGACCACGCGGACGAGGGCCCGCTGCCCATGAACCGTTTCCGGCCGAACGTGGTCGTGGCGGGCACGGCGGCCTGGGCCGAGGACGCGTGGTCGCGCATCGCCATCGGGGAGGTGCCCTTCCGGGTCGCGAAGCCCTGCGGCCGGTGCGTGGTGACCACCACCGACCAGGGCACGGGTGAGCGCGGCCGCGAGCCCCTGTACAGCCTGGGGCGGCACCGGCGGCTCGGCGGCAAGCTGGTCTTCGGACAGAATCTGGTGCCCCTGTCCCGGGGCACGATCCGGGTCGGGGACCCGGTCAGGATCCTCGAGCAGCGCGGGCAGGAGGTCTCCGACCGGGGCGGGAACCGCGTCGCGGGCCCGGGCGTTGGCCCTGTGTGAGAAGTTCATGAGAGACCCGTGAGAGGTGATTTGGCTCTCTCTTCGACGGGTCAGGGCGTGGAGGGCTCCGCGGGGGGTTATCACGGAGCGGGAAGGGGGTGCAGTCGGTGCGAGCGATCAGGGGTCTCTGGCGCTGGCGGCGCAATCCGCTGTGCCGCGCGACCGATCTGGCCGAGGCCTGGGCGGCGCTGGCCGCCCTGCTGCTGATCCTCCTGGTCGCCCCGCTGGCCGGATTCCTCGTCGGAGGCGCCGCCCAGGACACGCTGCAGCAGTCCGTCCGGACGCAGCACGAGGCACGGTATCCGGTGACGGCCACGGTGGTCCGCAAGCTGGACCGCTCCCCGCTCGACGCCGACCCGGAGACCTCGACGGGCAGGGATCTGCGCAACCGCGTCCTCGCCGACTGGACCGCCCCGGACGGCACCGCGCACCAGGGCCCGGTCCTGGCGGGCCTCAAGGACCCGCAGCAGGGCGACGAGTTCCGGATCTGGACCGACCGGCACGGCCGGATGGTGGCCCGCCCGCTCGACTCCGCGACGGCGTCGACACACGCGGTCCTCGGCGGCATAGGCGCGGCCCTGGCGGCCGGCGGCCTCGTCGAGGGCGGCAGGCGGCTGATCGTCTGGCGCATGGTCCGCCGCAGGTACGCCCGTTGGGACCAGGCATGGGACAAGGCGGGCCCGGACTGGGGCAGGACGGGCACCGGCAGCTGAGACGGCCTTCCGACTCTGGTCAACCCACCACCCGCGCGCACGCTACGGTGGTCCGGCCGAGACGATCGGCACAACCCGCGCGCGAGCGAGCAGGAGGGGCGCGCCGGTGTCGCTGCCGCGTGCGCGCGCAGGCCCGAGAGGCCGAGCACGGCCGCGACTCACGACACGGGCTGAAGCGCCCCGAGGGCGAACGAGCCATCAGTACGACCGAGGTGGGGGCACAGCTACACCATGGCACAGGGCACGGTCCAGGTGACGCACACCGGTACATCGCGGTGGCGCCGCCGCACGGGTGAGTACGCATCGCTCGCCGCTGCCCTGGAGGCCGCGGCCGACGGAGACGTCCTCACCGTCGCCCCCGGCACCTACCGGGAGAACCTCGTCGTGCAGCGCGCGGTGACCCTGCGAGGCCCCGAGGGCTCCCCCGGCTCGGTGCGGATCGCGCCCGTGGACGGGGTGCCGCTGACCGTGCGCGCCTCGGCGGTGGTGCAGGACCTGCATGTGGAGGGCCAGGACTCGGCCGCCCCGGCCGTCCTGGTGGAGGAGGGCACGCCGGAGCTGCGGGACGTGCGGGTCGTCACGCGCTCGGCGGCGGGGATCGAGGTGCGCGGCAGCGCCCGGCCCACGGTCCGGCGCTGCGCGGTCGACAATCCGGCGGGCGTCGGCATCGCCGTACTCGACGGCGCGGGCGGGGTGTTCGAGGAGTGCGAGGTCGTCGCGGCCGGCCAGTCGGGCGTGGCGGTGCGCGGTGGCGCCCACCCCCGTCTGGAGCGCTGCCGGGTGCACCACACCTCGGGCTCGGGCCTGTCGGCGACCGGGGAGAACTCGGCGCTGGAGGCGGTGGGCTGCGAGATCTACGAAGTCCGGGGCAGCGGGGTGCAGATCACCGGCCGGGCCACCGCGCACCTCACGGACTGCGATGTGCACCGGACGACGGCCGACGGTGTCACGCTGGACACGGACGCCGTGCTGACGCTCGCCGACTGCCGTATCCACGACATCCCGGAGAACGCGGTCGATCTGCGCTCGCGTTCGGTCCTCACCCTGACGCGCACCACGGTGCGGCAGTTCGGGCGCAACGGCCTGTCGGTGTGGGACCCGGGCACGCGCGTGGACGCCAACCAGTGCGAGATCTTCGACAGCACGGGCGACTACCCGGCGGTGTGGGTGAGCGACGGGGCCACGGCGGTGCTCGACTCGTGCCGGGTGCACGACGTGCCGGACGCGCTGTTCGTCCTCGACCGCGGCTCGCGCGCGGACGTCGTCGACAGCGACCTGTCGCAGGTGCGCAACACGGCCGTGTCGGTGAGCGACGGCGCGACCGCCCAGCTCGACGACTGCCGGATCCGGGACGCGGCGACGGGCGCCTGGTTCCGCGACCACGGCAGCGGCGGCACCCTCAGCAACTGCACGCTGGACGGCACCCAGACCGGCGTCATCGTCACCAAGGGCGCCGACCCCACCGTGGAGCGCTGCACGATCGACTCCCCGGCGGAGGCCGGGGTCTATGTCTCGGCCGGTGGCCGCGGCAGCTTCCAGAACTGCCGGGTGACGGGCAGCGGCGGCTACGGCTTCCATGTGATCGACGGCAGCCGCACGACACTCAGGAAGTGCCGCACGGAGCGGTGCGCGCGCGGCGGCTACGAGTTCGCGGACAGCGGCGCGGACGCGGCGTCCGGAACGGGCCCCGTGGTGGAGGACTGCACCAGCGACGAGAGCGCGGGGCTCAGGGCGCCCGCGGCGCGGGAGACGGCCGTGCAGACCGTGAACCACTCCCCCGGTCTGCTGGGCGCCCTCCCGGAGCAGCGCGCCGAACCGGCGCCCCCGGCCCCGGCCGTGGAGCCCGAACAGCCGTCCCGCACCTCCAAGGCGGTCCTCGGTGAACTGGACGCGCTGGTGGGCCTGGAGAGCGTCAAGCGCGAGGTGCGTGCCCTCACCGACATGATCGAGGTCGGCCGGCGCCGGCAGCAGGCGGGCCTGAAGGCGGCGTCGGTCAAGCGGCACCTGGTCTTCACCGGCTCCCCCGGCACCGGCAAGACGACGGTCGCGCGGCTGTACGGCGAGATCCTCGCCTCCCTCGGTGTGCTGGAGAAGGGCCACCTGGTCGAGGTGTCCCGGGTCGACCTGGTGGGCGAGCACATCGGCTCGACCGCGATCCGCACCCAGGAGGCCTTCGAGAAGGCGCGCGGCGGCGTGCTGTTCATCGACGAGGCGTACGCGCTGTCCCCCGAGGACGCGGGCCGCGACTTCGGCAAGGAGGCCATCGACACGCTGGTGAAGCTGATGGAGGACCACCGGGACGCGGTCGTGGTGATCGTCGCGGGCTACACGGCCGAGATGGAGCGCTTCCTGTCGGTCAACCCGGGTGTGGCGTCCCGCTTCTCACGGACCATCACCTTCAGCGACTACGGCCCCGAGGACCTGCTGCGGATCGTGGAGCAGCAGGCCGAGGAGCACGAGTACCGGCTGGCGCAGGGCGCGGCCGAGGCCCTGGGGAAGTACTTCACGGAGCTCCCCAAGGGCCCGGCGTTCGGCAACGGCCGTACCGCGCGGCAGACGTTCGACGCGATGGTGGAGCGGCACGCGAGCCGGGTCGCCCAGGTCGCGGAGCCGAGCACGGACGACCTGACGCTGCTCTACGCCGAGGACCTGCCCGAGTTGCTCTGAGGATCCTCCTCCGGGCCCGGGCAGGGCGGCTCGCCGGGGTGCCGGGGTGCCGGCAGGCCCGGACGCAGCCGGGCCAGCAGCTTGCGGCGTTCCTCGGCGAACGCCGGGTCGGCCTGGTAGTCGGAGTGGCCGAGGATCGGCGCGGGCAGCGGCAGCGGATCCGTGCGGCCGTAGGCGAGTGGGTCCTTCAGAGGGCCGTGGTCGACGTGGTGGCCGCCGTCGCCGGGCAGGCGCATCGGGCCGCCGATGGGGTCGGTGAGCCGGTAGAGGTTGCGCCAGCAGTCGACCTCCCGGTGCAGTGAGCTGAGCGCGGCCGGGCCGAAGTGTGCGGGGAACCAGCGGCCGTAGAGGCGTTCCAGTGGGGAGCCGTAGGTCAGCAGCGCGACCCGTTTGCGGGCGGACGGGGCGAGTTGCCAGGCCGCCGCGGCGGCGAGCACGCTGCCCTGCGAGTGCCCGGAGATGACCAGCCGTCCGCCGGTGGTCCGGGTCCAGGTCGCCATCCGCCAGGTCAGGTCGGGCACGGCGCGTTCGGCGTAGCAGGGCGGGGCGAAGGGGTGGGCGGCGCGCGGCCAGAAGGTGCCGACGTCCCAGAGGATGCCGATGGTGCGGCGGGCCGCCGCGTCCTTGTAGGCGCGTCGGCCCCAGGTGACGAAGAGAATGAAGCCGAGGCCGATCAGCCAGGAGCCGAGGGCCTGGGCGGTCTCCGCTGCGCCGTGGACGACGGGGTAGGTGCCCTGCGCGGCCTCCCCGGGTGTCTCGTCGGTGGTCAGGGCGCCCACCAGTGCTCCGGCGCCGAGCAGCAGGGTGACACCGGAGGTGACGGCGACGATGCGGGGGCCCCGGTCGGTGAGCGCCGCCATCGCGCGGGTGTAGGCGATGCGGCGGGTCCGGGCGCGGTCCTGGGCCTCGTCCGGGTAGTCGCGTGCCACGGCCTCGCGCTCGGCGCGGGCGAGCTGCCAGGCGCGCCGGCCCAGCCAGCCGAAGAGCACCAGGAGCACCACGAGCAGGGGCGGGATGACGGACGCCTGCCAGGTCAGCAGGACCGGTGGGCCGTCGATCGACGTGCCGGTGCCGTCCAGCCAGTCGGACACGCGCTGGGACACGCCGCCCGACATCACCCCGCCCAGGGCGCAGGCCAGCATCGCGACGGCCGGTCCGCCCAGGCCGCGCAGCACGGCCCGCCGGTCGGGGTCGGTGCGGTGCAGGGTGTGAGCGACGACGGCGAGGACGATCACGAGCAGCCCCTGCACCAGGGCGATACCGCCGAAGGTCATGTCGCCCGGCAGCCGTCCGGCCGACTCCCAGCCGGGGCGTTCCCACCCGGCGTACAGCAGGGCGAGGCCGAGCAGGACGAGCGCGGCGAGCGGCAGGCGTCGTACGAGGCGTTCGTCGAGCTCCCGGTCGAGGCGCCTCTCGCTGCGGCCCCGGCGGCACACGACCCACACCACGGCGACCGCGCAGGCCGCGAGGGCCGCCTCCAGGAGCAGGCCGAGGATGTTCAGTAGGGCGGGGCCGCCGGGCTCGCGGTCGCGGCGGGCGGCGGCACTGGCGACCGCGGCCGCGACGGTGATCAGTCCGGCGGCGGTGTGTGCGGCGCGCAGCCGGGCCACCAGCCGGCGTCCGTACCAGAACCCGGGCCGGCCCAGCGCGGTCGGGCTGCCGTACTCGTCGGGCTCGGGGGCGCGGTCGATCGGCTGCTGGGACTCGTAGTCGCTCCAGGTGCGCTTGGACAGGTACCACAGCAGGGCGGTCAGGGCGGTGGGGACGAAGGCGGCGAGGGCGAGCCTGCGGCCGGGGCTGCTCCACCAGCCGCCGTCCGAGACGGCGGGCGAGAGGAAGCCCAGCCAGGAGTGGCGGTCGGCGCACGCGGGGGTGCCCGCGCACTGCCATGCCGCCAGGTCGAGGGCGACCTCGCAGGCCGCCGCGACGAGCAGCACCGTCAGGGTGAGTCCCGCCAGCCGTACCAGGAGGCCGTAGAGGCGCACCGTGCGTCTTCGGCCGCGGGCGGTGGGGCGCATCCAGTGGGCGAGGTTGACGACCATGAACGGCAGCAGCAACAGCCACAGGGCACGGGTGCCGTTGCCGGAGGTCAGGTTGCACCAGACGTAGGCCTCGGGCACCGGTCCGTCGCGGCGGTGGGAGTCGGGGCTGGTCTCCGCGTCGACGTCGTCGGCCCGGCGGAAGACGGCCGCGATGTTGTCGCCGGTGATCCGCACCGTCCGAGGATCGTTGAGCATCTCCTGCGGCGTGGTGCCGCCCACGCCGTGGACCAGGAGTTCCAGGGCGGTCCCGGTCTCGCCGGGCCGCCGGGCGGGCTGGTCCGGCCCCCCGGTCGAGACATGTTCCTGCGCACGTTCCACTGATTCGCACTTCCCCCGTGACACGCCGTCGGCTCTGTCCGTGCGGGCACAAGGATCTCCACTTCTGCGGCGCCGTACACCTCCTGTCACGGAATCTCCCCGATCCGTGATGCAGGGAAGCGACAGATGAGCCGCGAGTGACATGTGCGCGACGAGCGGTCGGTGGCGCCGGCGGCTCCGCGACATGCGAGGATGAGACGTCCGCGCACCGGAGCCCGGGGAGAATGTCCTAGTGGGGGCGGGTGTGCTGGGCGAGTCGGACGGCATTGAGGCGAAAGGACCGGAGCGTACGTGAGCGAGAATCAGAACCTCCTCGCGGAGCAGCGGCGATCCCTGATCCTCGACGAGGTCCGCCGCCGGGGCGGTGTCCGGGTCAACGAGCTGACCCGCAAGCTCGGCGTGTCGGACATGACGGTCCGCCGCGATCTCGACGCGCTGGCCCGCCAGGGCGTGCTGGAGAAGGTGCACGGCGGCGCGGTCCCGGTGGTCGAGGCGAGTACGCACGAACCGGGCTTCGAGGCCAAGTCGGGCCTGGAGCTGACCGCCAAGGAGGACATCGCGCGGGCCGCGGCCAAGCTGGTCACGCCGGGCGCGGCGATCGCCCTGTCGGGCGGAACGACGACGTTCGCGCTGGCGCACCAGCTGCTGGACGTGCCGGACCTGACGGTGGTCACCAACTCGGTGCGGGTGGCGGACGTCTTCCACGCCGCGCAGCGCACCTCGGGCCCGCGGCAGGGCGCTGCCACGGTCGTGCTGACCGGCGGCGTGCGCACTCCGTCCGACTCGCTGGTGGGGCCGGTGGCCGACCAGGCGATCGCGGCGCTCCACTTCGACCTGCTCTTCCTCGGTGTGCACGGCATATCGGTCGAGGCCGGTCTGTCGACGCCGAACCTCGCGGAGGCCGAGACGAACCGGCGGCTCGTGCAGTCGGCCCGGCGGGTGGTGGTGGTCGCCGACCACACCAAGTGGGGCAAGGTGGGCCTGAGTTCCTTCGCCTCGCTGGAGCGGATCGACACGCTCGTGACGGACGCCGGTCTGCCGGACGAGGCGCGCGGGGTGGTCGTGGAGCATCTGCGGCGGCTGGTGGTGGCCGGGGAGCCCGAGGAAGGGGCAGACAGCTGACGGGCCGCCAGCTAGGGTGACGCTTCCGGTCATCGCCCGTTCCGTGCGAGGAGGGCTTCGTCCATGGCTCACCGTCTGCGCCCGGTCGGGCTCGACTTCGCCGGGATCGCGCCCGTGCGGCATGTCTCCGCGCTGGTGATCTCGGCTCCGGTGGAGGCGGTCTACCGTGCGCTGGCGGACGTGCCCGGCTGGGTCGACTGGTTTCCCCAGGTGACGGCCGCCCGCCCGGTCGACGGGGGTGCCGGCCGCGACATCACGCTCAGCGGGGGCGTCCGGTTCCGCGAGTCCGTCATCGCGGCGAAGGAACCCGAGCTGTACGCCTACCGCGTCGACGTCACCAACGTCCCCGGGGTGCGCGCGCTCGTCGAGGAGTGGCGGCTCGCGCCGGCCGGCGACGGCACCCGGGTGCGGTGGACCTTCGCCACCGACGGGACGGCGGCGTACCGGCTCGCCATGAAGCCGATACGGATCGCCCAGGCGCGCGCCTTCCGGGATGCCGTCTCGGCGCTGGGACGGAGGCTGGCGGCCTGATGCCGCGGGCCTGGTCTCAGTCGGGCCAGACGCCCGTCTCCAGCAGCGAGTCGATCGCGGCGGCGTACGGCGTGATGTCCAGCCCCTGGGCGGCCAGCCAGGTGTCCGAGTAGTACTTGTCGAGATACCGGTCCCCCGGGTCGCACAGCAGGGTCACGACACTTCCCTGCCGGCCCTCGGCCACCATCTCGGCGGCGATCTTCAGCGCGCTCCACAGACCCGTGCCCGTCGAGCCGCCCGCCTTGCGGCCGATGGCCCGCTCCAGTGCCCGTACGGCGGCGACACTGGCCGCGTCGGGCACCTTCATCATCCGGTCGATCGCGCCCGGCACGAAGCTCGGTTCCATACGCGGCCTGCCGATGCCCTCGATCCGGGAGCCGCAGTCGTACGTGACGTCCGGATCGCCGGTGGTCCAGCCGTCGAAGAAGCACGAGTTCTCCGGGTCGGCCACGCAGACGCGGGTGTCGTACTGCATGTAGTGGATGTAGCGGGCGAGGGTCGCGGAGGTGCCGCCGGTGCCCGCGGTGGCGACGATCCACGCCGGCTCGGGGTACCGCTCCAGGCGCAGCTGGCGGAAGGTGGACTCGGCGATGTTGTTGTTCCCGCGCCAGTCGGTGGCCCGTTCGGCGTAGGTGAACTGGTCCATGTAGTGGCCGCCGGTCTCCGCCGCGAGACGGGCGGACTCCTCGTACATCGTGCGAGGGTCGTCCACGAAGTGGCACCGTCCGGAGTGGAACTCGATGAGGCGGATCTTCTCGGGGCTCGTCGTGCGCGGCATGACGGCGATGAAGGGAACGCCGATGAGCTTCGCGAAGTACGCCTCGGAGACGGCCGTCGAACCGCTGGAGGCCTCGATCACGGGTCTGCCCGGCCGGATCCAGCCATTGCACAGGCCGTAGAGGAAGAGGGAGCGTGCGAGCCGGTGCTTGAGGCTGCCGGTGGGATGGGTCGACTCGTCCTTCAGGTACAGGTCGATGCCCCACCGCTCCGGAAGAGGGAATGAGAGCAGGTGTGTGTCGGCCGAGCGGTTGGCGTCGGCCTGGACTCTGCGGACGGCCTCTTTCAGCCACGCGCGGTAGCCGGCGTCACTGTGGTCGACGTCGAGGGTCACGCCGGTCCGGGTCTGCTGGGGAGTGCTCACGGGGGTGCTCCTAACGCTGCGCGCCGACGGCACGTCGCGCGGCCGACACCTCGATGATAAGCAGCTTCCGCACGCTTCTCACCTGCATAAACGCATCTTTGAGCCCCCCAAAGCGCCCCCAGGGGCAGAGGCCGGGGCAAGGGGGCGCGCGGTCCCGGGGGCGCTTTCGTGTGTGTGCTGCGGGCGCCCCCCGGCGAGGGGGTCGCACGTACTGGTGCTCGACGCCGGGTGCGGGCAGACTTCACCGCGGGACCGAGGCCCCGCACGGGGTACCGGCAGGGGTACGAGCACCGCCGGAGCAGGCTTCCGAGGCACACTGGAGCAGTACACGGGCCCGTACCGGGCGCCGCGGGGAGCGCGGGCCGGTACACCGAGCGCACAAGGGGGCGGGTGGCATGGCGGAGCCGGAGTTCAAGGCCACGGGCGTGCGGATCGGGAAGCGGCTGCGTTCGCTCACCCGGGCCGGACAGGTCCGGATCAGCGACGGCCGGCTCGAGCTGCTGACCAGTTACGGCAGTGAGATCGACAGCGCGCCGGTACAGGCGGTGCGCGCCTCCAGGCCCTGGTTCGGCCCCGACGGCCGGGCCACGGCGGATCTCAACGGCAATCGGTACCTGCTCACCCTGGGCGATCACGACCCCGCCCCGGGCGAGCCGGGGCCGCCGGCGGCACGGCGCTTCATCGAGGCCGTGCGCCGAGCGGCGGGGCGTGGCGACTGAGATGTCCGCGAGTTGCGGTACCTCACCCCCTGCGTCACTCTGGTCTCACGTCACTCTGGGTTTACCGGCGATAACGCTGCGAACCAGCCCGCCGGCCACGACAGCGGGCGGCAGTGTCCTGAAGGCGCCCTGCTGGATCCGAACTCCGTGTTCTTCCGGACCTCACGTCGGGGAGTCGCAGCCGTGATCAGCTACCCAAACAGACACTGCACGGTGGAGCTTCAAGCTCTGCCGTCGCGGATCGGCCAGGTCCGCAGAATCGTATCTGCGCAGTTGCGCTACTGGCATCTGGACGCCCTCATCGACCGGGCCTCGCTCGGCGTGACGGAGCTGCTGTCCAACGTCCACCGGCATGCCCAGCCCGACAAGACATGCACCGTGGAGATAGAGCTGCTCCTCGACCGGCTCACGGTCTCGGTGCACGACCACGACCCGCGGATGCCCGTGGTGGAGGATCCCCGCGACATCGCGCCGCTGGCGACCTGCGGGCGCGGGCTCGCGATGGTGGCCGCCATGAGCGAGAGCTGGGGCGTCCGGCCGGACGGCGAGTCCGGCAAGGTCGTGTGGTTCACCCTGCCGACGTCCTCCCCCGCCGTGGCCGCGCCGTCGCGCCGGGCGCGGCATCCGGTCCAGGAGAAGGCCGTGCGCAGGTTCGCGGAGGTCGGGCACTCCACCGAAGGGCTCCGGCCCGAACACGCTCCCGCCCGGTCCGCCGTTGCCGGTTGACCGGGCGGTGACCACCGCTCCCGCGGGGCCCTGCCGGGATGTACGCCGCGGTGTGCCGTCCGCCCCGGGACACCCCGCTTCCCGGGTCTGACAGGCCCGCCCCGGCGACCCCGGCGTGGACGGCACCGTCGCCGTCGGCGGTGAGGCGGGGCGCCTCCGTCCACCGGGGCGGACGCCCGGCGCCGTTGAGGGTGTCCAGGCCGGCCGCGCAGTGCATCAGGGTGGACTTGCCGGAGCCCGAGGGCCCCATGATCGCGGTGAAGCGGCCGGCCGGGAAGCTCACGGTCACGCCGTCGAGGGCGCGTACGGCGGTGTCGCCACCGCCGTACACCTTCACCGCGTCGACGACCCGGGCGGCGGGTCGCGTGGTCGTCGTGGCGGTCATCGTGGTCATGCCGTGCCTCCCTTGCGGCCGAACTCCTCGTTCAGCACGGAGAGGCGGCGCCAGTACTCGTCCTCGTCGATCTCGCCGGAGGCGAAGCGGTGGCCGAGCACGGCGATGGGCGAGTCGTTCTCGACGGTGGGCTGCCGCCAGGGGTTGTTCCGGCGTCCGCGCCACACGGTGCGGCGCAGCAGCGCGACGCCGCCGCCGATCACCAGCGCCCAGATCACCGGGAAGAGCAGGATCCACGGGCCGGGCCCGCCGCCGTCGCCGAAGTTCGCCAGGGTCTGCATGTCGTCCAACTCCTCGGATGCGTTGCCGCGCTGTTGTGTGTGCTTCCGAGAGTCGTCCCGCGAGGGGTGCCCGGTCGTCGTACGGCCAGCGGCAGTGTGCGTACCTCGTGGGGAGTAGGCGGGCGGGTCCCGGGTGCTCCTCGCGGCCTCGACTTCTGTAACTACTGGTATGTACAGTGAGGGCATGAGCACCTCGGAACGGCTGATCGAGTCCACCCGCGAGCTGCTGTGGGAGCGCGGCTATGTGGGCACGAGCCCCAAGGCGATCCTGGAGCGCGCGGACGCCGGGCAGGGCAGCATGTACCACCACTTCAGGGGCAAGCCCGACCTGGCGCTGGCCGCGATCCGGCGGACGGCCGAGGAGATGCGGGCTACCGCCGCGGGAGTACTCGACGGCCCCGGAACGCCGTACGAGCGCGTCGAGGCGTATCTGCGGCGCGAGCGGGACGTGCTGCGGGGCTGTCCGATCGGCCGGCTGACCATGGACCCGGACGTGATCGGAAGCGACGACCTGCGTGCCCCGGTCGAGGAGACCCTGGACTGGATCCGCGGGCGCCTCGCCGCGATCGTCGAGGAGGGCAAGGAACAGGGCCAGTTCGTGCCCTCGCTGGACGGCGAGGAGATCGCGGCGGCGGTCGTGGCCACCGTCCAGGGCGGCTATGTCCTCGCCCGCGCCTCCGGCTCCCCCGCCTCGTTCGACGCGGGGGTGCGGGGGTTGCTCTCGCTGCTGGCACCCCGTCCCGCCTGAGGAGGCTTCCGTGCATGCCATGCAGTACGAACTCACCCTGCCCGCCGACTACGACATGGGCGTCGTCCGCGACCGGGTCGCCCGTGTGGGGCGGCTGCTCGACGACTGGGACGGGCTCGGCCTCAAGGCCTATCTGATGCGCGAGCGCGGCCTGCGCGGCTCGCCGGTCAACCAGTACGCGCCCTTCTATCTGTGGAACACCGTCGAAGGCATGAACTCCTTCCTGTGGGGCGGTGGGTTCCAGCGGCTCGGTGACGACTTCGGGCGGCCGTCCGTGCGGCAGTGGACGGGGCTCGCGTATGAGGAAGGGGGCGGGCCTCGGGCGCGGTTCGCGGTGCGGCACCGCCGACCGGTCCCCGATGAAGGGCTGTTGGCGGAGGTGGTGGCGGACGCGGTGGGCGAGGTCCGGCGGCTGGCGGCGGAGGACGGGGCCCTGCTCGCCGCGGCCGCCGTCGACACGAGCCGGTGGGAGCTGGTGCACTTCTCGCTCTGGGAGCACGAGACGCCCAAGGCCGACGGTGACGTGTTCGAGGTGCTGCACCTGTCGGCGCCCGGCCGGACCCGGCTGCCCCAGGGGCGCCACTGGTGAGCGCGATACGCACGGTGCTGGGGGACGTACTCCCCGGAGAGCTGGGCGTGTGCGACGCCCACGACCATCTGTTCTTCGGGAGTCCCCGGCTGCCCGGCCAGGAGCTGCGCAGCGTTGCGGCGGCGCGGGCGGAGCTGACCGCGTTCCGTGAGCAGGGTGGCGGGACCGTGGTGCAGTGGACGCCGTACGGGCTCGGGCGGCGGGCCGCCGATCTGCCGCCGCTGTCCCGGGAGACCGGCGTGCACGTGGTCGCCGCGACGGGGCTGCACCAGGCCGTGCACTACGACGACGACACACTCGCCGGGCTGCGGGGCCGGCTCGCCGACGTCTTCGTCTCCGAACTCACCAAGGGCATCGGGGTGTCGGGGGTACGGGCGGGGCTCGTCAAGGTCGCGGGCGGGTTCCACGCCCTGGACGCGCATGCCCGCTGGACCATGGAGGCGGCGGCGGAGGCGCATCACGCCACGGGGGCGGCCATCGCCGTGCACCTGGAGCTGGGCACGGGCGCACTGGACGTACTGGACCTGCTGTGCGGGGAGTTGGGGGTCCCGCCGCACCGTGTGGTGCTCGGGCATCTCAACCGCTCCCCCGACCTCGTGGTGCACCGGCAGGCCGCGGAGTCCGGCTGCTATCTGGCTTTCGACGGGCCGTCACGCGCCAACCACGCCACGGACTGGCGGATGCCGGACGCCGTACGGGCCCTCGCCGACGCCGGGTTCGGGGACAGGCTGCTGCTGGGCGCGGACACCACCACGGCCGCCGCCCGCTCGGTGGGCGGCGGCCCAGGGATGCCGTATCTGCTGCGCCGGGTGCGGCCCCGGCTGGTCCACGCCGTGGGCGAGGACCTGGTGGGGCGCATCCTCACGGAGAACCCGGGCCGGGTGTTCGCGGTGGAGTGGCGCTGACCTGCGTGGTCGCCGGACTCAGCCTCCGGCCTGGTCACTGTCCTTCAGCTCGCCCCAGCCGTGCCACCGGTCGACCTCGATCCAGGCGCTGACCCGGGGACGGACGCGGTCCGGGTAGGGCTTGCCGATGTAGTGCCGGGCGAGGCGGTCGATGTCGGCCAGGTCCTCGTCGTCGTACATCTCGGTGACCCGGCCGATGAGGGTGACGTGGGTGTACCAGTCGTCGCCGGCGAGGACGGTGAGGGTCACGCGCGGGTCGCGGCGCAGGTGCTTGAGGCGTACGCGGCCCTCGTCGAGATTGATGAGAACACGCCCGTCCTTCCACATGTACCAGGTGGCGGTGGAGACCGGCGTGCCGTCGGAGCGCAGCGTGGCCATGACGCACGGGTTGGGCCGGCTCAGCAGGGCGTCGGCCTCGGGCGGCAGCGGCGGCTTGGACATGAAGGGAACCTCCTAGGAGTCGGGCTTCTCGTCGAAGCTGGCGAAATAGGCGGCGACCATGTCCTCGTCGCCGTGGCCCTGGGCTGCGGCACGCTCCATACGGGTGGCGGCCGCCTCGGCGACGTCCAGGCGGACGCCGTTCTCCGTACCGGCCTGGACGATCAGGCGGGCGTCCTTGGCCGCGGTGGTCACCGCGAACTGGGGCGGTGTGAGCCGGCCGTCGAGGACGAGCTCGGACTTGGCGCGCAGATAGCCCATGTCGAGCGGGCCGCCGGCGACGAGGTCGAAGAAACCGTGCGGGTCGACGTCGAGGGCCTTGGCCAGCGCCAGGGCCTCACCGGCGGCGGCCGTGACGGCGAGGACCCAGCTGTTGGCGACCAGCTTCAGCCGGGTGGCACCCCCCGCCGCCCCGTCCTCTCCGGTCCACACGGTGCGGGCGCCGACGGCGTCGAAGACCGGCGTCACCGTGTCCCGCCCGACAGCGGGCCCGGCGGCGAGCACGGTCAGCTGACCGGCCTCGGCGGGCTGACGCGTGCCCAGGACGGGCGCGTCGTAGAAGACGAGACCGTGCTCGCGGGCGAAGGCGGCCAGATCGGCGATGCCCTCGATACCGGCGGTGGTGGACTGCACCCATGCGACGCCGGGGCGCAGGGCCGGGGCGGCCTCGCGCATCGTCTCCATGGCGGCCGGACCGTCGTAGAGCATGGTCAGGACGACGTCGGTGTCCCGCACCGCCTGCGCGGGCGTGTCGACGATCTGAACGCCCTCGGCGGCCAGCGGCTCGGCCTTGGCACGCGTGCGGTTCCAGGCACGGACGGTGTGTCCGGCCCGGGCGAGGTTGCGGGCCATGGCCGCGCCCATGATGCCGGTGCCCAGGACGCTCACGGTGAGCTTGTCGGTCATTGCGCGTCTACTTCCTCGGTGGTGCGGTGCGGCGGGCGTACTGCCTGTGAACCAGCCTGCCCGCTCGGGGCTCGCCTGCCCGGGAGCGGCGCGGGCACTCCTACGGGGCATGCCCTCTAGGTCAGCGCTCCGAGCGGATCGTCCAGCACCGGCTGCCACGCCAGTTCGGCCGCGCCGACCAGGCTGTTGTGGTCGAGGGTGCACGGGAGGATGGGGACGCCGCCGCTCTGGCCCCAGAGGCTGCGGTCGGCGACGACGGCGCGGAGGCGGTCGGGGTCGGCGTCCAGGAGGGTGCGGTGGAGGCCGCCGAGGATGATGCGGTCCGGGTTGAGGATGTTGACGAGGCCGGCGAGTCCGAGGCCGAGCCGGTCGATGAGGGCCTCGGTGGCGGTGCGTACGCCCGGGTCGTCGTAGTGGTGGCGGACCAGGTCGATGGACTGCTGGAGCAGGGACACCTCGGGGCCCGGGTCGCGGCCCGCCGCCGTGAGGAAGGCCAGCGGGTCTGTCTCGACGTCCAGGCAGCCGCGGCTGCCGCAGTGGCAGGGGCGGCCTTCGGGGTGCACGGTGAGGTGTCCGACCTCGAGGGCGAGGCCTGAACTGCCTCTGTGGAGGCGGCCGTCGAGGACGAGCGCGCCGCCGACGCCCCGATGGCCGGTGGCCACGCACAGCAGGTCGCGGGCGCCGCGGCCGGCGCCGTGCCGGTGCTCGGCGAGCGCGGCGAGGTTGACGTCGTTCGCGGCGAAGGCGGGGCCGTCGATGCCGGCCGCGCGCACCTGCTCGGCGAAGATGTCCCGGACGGGCGCGCCCGCGGGCCAGGCCAGGTGCAGCGGGTTGAGCGCCAGGCCTTCGGGTTCGGCCACCGCGGACGGTACGGCGAGTCCCGCGCCCACGCATCGGCGGCCCGTCTCGCGCAGCAGTTCGGCGCCCGCCGTGACGACGGAGGCGAGCACCTTGGCCGGGTCGGCGTCGACGGTCTCGCAGCCGGGCGCGGTGGCGACGATCCGGCCGCCCAGCCCGACCAGCGCCGCCCGGAATCCGTCGGCGTGCACCTGCGCGGCGAGCGCGACGGGGCCGTTCTCGGCGACGGCCAGCCGGTGCGAGGGCCTGCCCTGGGATCCGGCCGCCGCGCCGGGCCGGGCATCGACCCGGATCAGCCCGAGCGCCTCCAGTTCGGCGGCGACCGCGCCGGCCGTCGCCCGGGTCACTCCGAGCTCGGCGGTGAGGACGGCCCGGGTCGGCGCGCGTCCGGTGTGGACGAGTTCCAGCGCGGGTCCGAGCGCTCCGCGCCCCCGGTCCAGCCGCGTCCTCGAGGTGCTCCCATCCCCCGCCTGCCGGGGGTCCGCCTTCCCGCTCATGAGGGCGAGTCTCCCATGATCCGCCGGGCCGCCGGCCTACAGACCGCTGACCCGGAGCGTGATGTTGAGCCGTCCGGTCAGGCCGAGACCGGCCGGTGCCGTGCCCCCGTGTACCCGGGGAACACCGTGGTAGGCGAGCCGGGACGGGCCGCCGAAGACGAACAGGTCGCCGCTGCGCAGCTCGACGTCGGTGTAGGGCCGGGTGCGGGTCTCGGTGTTGCCGAAGCGGAAGACGCAGGTGTCGCCGAGGCTCAGCGACACCACCGGCGCGTCCGACTTCTCGTCGCTGTCGCGGTGCATGCCCATGCGGGCGTCGCCGCCGTAGAAGTTGATCAGCGCGATGTCGTACTCCGCCGCCTCCGGGTCGCCCAGCGCGTCCCGCACCGCTCGGCGGCCCAGCTCACCGAGCCATTCGGGGAACGGCTTGACCGGGGCGCCGTCGCCGTCGGCCACCGTGCGGGCGTACGGGTACCAGTGCCAGCCCAGACAGACCTGCCGGGCGGTCATCGTGCCGCCGCCGGGTGTGCGGACCGTGCGCAGTCCGGCGGGTGGGCGGGCCCACTCGCGGCAGGCTTCGAGCAGCGCGCGCTGGTGTTCGGCGTCCAGCCAGTCCGGTATGTGCATCGCGCCGGGCGCCACCTGCGTACGGGCCCTGGGGAACAGCTCGCCGTCCATGCTTCCCATCCTGCCCGACACGGCCTGAGCTGCGGCTCGGCTAGCCTTGACCCACGATGAACGACCGTATGACGACGCCGTGGGGCGAGTTCGAGCTGACCCGTTTCCCCGAGGATGCGCGTGACAGGCTGCGTGCCTGGGACGCTTCCGACGAGTACGTGCTGAGGCATCTGGCGCAGGAGCGGGTCCCGCTGTCGGGCACGGTCGTGGCCGTCGGGGACCGGTGGGGCGCGCTGGTGACGGCGCTCGCGGAGCACCGGCCGACGCAGATCACGGATTCCCATCTGACGCAGGAGGCGACCCGGGCCAATCTGGCGCGGCACGGCGTCGAGCCCGGCGCGGTCCGGCTGCTCACCACGCAGGATCCGCCGCCCGACCGCGTCGATGTCCTCCTGGTGCGGGTGCCGAAGAGTCTGGCGCTGCTGGAGGACCAGTTGCTGCGGCTGGCGCCGGCGGTACACGCGGGGACCGTGGTCGTGGGCACGGGGATGGTGAAGGAGATCCACACCTCGACACTCCAGTTGTTCGAGCGGATCCTCGGCCCGACCCGCACCTCGCTCGCCGAGAAGAAGGCGCGGCTGATCTTCTGCACGCCGGATCCCGCGCTGGAGCGGCCCGCCGGTCCATGGCCGTACGTCTACACACTGCCGGACGGCATCGGCCCGGCCGCGGGAGGCACCGTCGTCAACCACGCGGGGGTCTTCTGCGCCGACCGGCTCGACATCGGCACCCGGTTCTTCCTCCGGCATCTGCCGAGCGGCCAGGGGCGACGAGTGGTCGATCTGGGGTGCGGCAACGGCGTGGTCGGTACGGCGGTGGCGCTGGCCGACCCGGAGGCCGAGGTGCTGTTCGTGGACGAGTCGTTCCAGGCCGTGGCCTCGGCGGAGGCGACGTACAAGGCGAACGGGGTGCCGGGGCACGCCGAGTTCCGGGTGGGCGACGGGCTGGCCGGGGTGCCGTCGGGCAGTGTCGACCTGGTCCTCAACAACCCGCCGTTCCACTCCCACCAGGCGACGACGGACGCCACGGCCCGGCGG
Organism: Streptomyces purpurascens; assembly: GCF_045040895.1. Taxonomy (NCBI): domain Bacteria; kingdom Bacillati; phylum Actinomycetota; class Actinomycetes; order Kitasatosporales; family Streptomycetaceae; genus Streptomyces; species Streptomyces purpurascens. Next base: position 876,847 of record NZ_CP108341.1, read on the forward strand.
ATGTTCGCCGGGGCGCGGCGCGCGCTGCGGCCGGGCGGCGAGCTGTGGGTGATCGGCAACCGGCATCTGGGCTACCACGTCACGCTGCGGCGGATCTTCGGCAACAGCCGACTGGTCGCCGGCGACCCGAAGTTCGTGGTGCTGAAAGCCGTCAAGCGGTAGCCGGGCCGAGGGTCCGGAGGGTTCTGGCCACCGCCCGTGTCATGGCCTCTCGTGCCACCGTGAGGTAGCCGCGTGGGTCGACGGCCTCGGGGCGCTCGGCGAGGAAGTCCCGGATGGCGCCGGTCAGCGCGATGTTCAGGGCCGTACCGATGTTGACCTTGGCGATGCCGCCCACGACGGCCGCGGTGAGTTCGTCGTCCGGGACGCCGGAGGAGCCGTGCAGGACGAGCGGGACGTCCAGGGCGGCCGACAGGCGCTTGAGGAGGGCGTGGTCGAGGGTCGCGGTGCGGGTGGTCATGGCGTGGGCGCTGCCGATGGCGACGGCCAGGGCGTCCACCCCCGAGTCGGCGACGAAGGCCCGGGCCTCGTCGGGGTCGGTGCGGGCGCCGGGGGCGTGCGCGTCCAGCGGGGGCCTGCCGTTCTTGCCGCCGATCTGCCCCAACTCGGCCTCGATCCACAGCCCTTGGGCGTGCGCCCAGTCGACGGCCGCCCGGGTCGTGGCGAGGTTCTGCGCGTAGGGCAGCCGGGCCGCGTCGTACATCACGGAGCTGAAGCCGGCGTCCGCCGCCTGGTACAGCAGCGCGTCGCTCTGTACGTGGTCGAGGTGCAACGCGACCGGAACGGCGGCGTGTTCGGCCGCGGTGACGGCCGCGCGGGCGAGCGGGAGCAGCTGCCCGCCGCGGAACTTGACCGCGTTCTGGCTGACCTGGAGCACGACGGGGGCGTGCACGGACTCGGCGCCCGCGATGACGGCCTCGACGTGTTCCAGCGTGATGACGTTGAACGAGGCGACGGCCGAGCGGGCCGTCGCGGCGCGGGTGACGAGCTCGCCGGTGGTGGTGAGGGGCACGGTGCCTCCAGGGTCAGTGAACGAGGATCACCGAGGTCAGTGAGCGAGGATCACCGAGCGGGTGAGATGGCGTGGGCTGTCCGGGTCGAGGCCGCGTGAGGCGGCGACCGCGACGGCGAGCCGCTGGGCGCGGACGAGTTCGGCGAGCGGGTCCAGGGCTCCGGCGATCCACAACGCGCCCGTGCCGCGCACCTGTTCGGCGAGACCGTCCGGCGCGTCCCCGAACATCCAGGTCGCGGTGCCGCTCGTGGTGACGCTGATGGGCCCGTGCCGGTACTCCATCGCCGGGTAGGCCTCGGCCCAGGCCAGCGCGGCCTCGCGCATCTTCAGCCCGGCCTCGTTGGCCAGGCCGACGGTCCAGCCGCGCCCCAGGAAGGCGAACTGGGCGCATTCCACCAGGCCTTCGGGGAGCGGCTCCGCCAGGGCGGTGCGCGCGTCGGTGACAGCCGTGTCGGGGTGGAGCCCCAGATGGGCGCGGAGCAGGGTGAGGGCGGTGGTGGCGAACCGGGTCTGTACGACGGAGCGTTCGTCCGCGAAGTCGAGCACCGCGAGCTCGTCGGCCGCCGTCTTCACGGGCGTGTCCGGGTCGGCGGTGATCGCGGTGGTGCGGGTACGGCCCTTCAACCTGCCCAGCAGGTCGAGGACTTCGGTCGTGGTGCCGGAGCGGGTGAGGGCCACGACCCGGTCGTAGCCCCTGCCGTACGGGTATTCCGAGGCGGCGAACGCGTCGGTCTCGCCTTGGCCGGCGTCCTCGCGCAGGGCCGCGGCGGCCTGCGCCATGAAGTACGAGGTGCCGCAGCCGACGATCGCCACCCGCTCCCCCGCCGCCGGCAACACCTCCGCGTACCCCGCCGCCTCCGACGCGGCGCGTGTCCAGCACTCGGGCTGGCTGATCAGCTCATCCTCGACATGCGTCATGCCACACTCTCCGCTCTGATTGTTCCTGCAAGATATCGCCACCTTTCGAGCAACATCAAGCATCAGGCGAGATCGGGTGCGCTAGGGTCGCCCGGAGATCGAGACGTGGAGGTGCGGATGTCGCGCGACGCCCGCTGGAAGGCGCTGCTGGACCTGCTCGTGGAGCGCGGCCGGCTGGACGTCGAGGAGGCGGCCGGGGAGCTCGGGGTGTCGGCCGCGACGATCCGCCGCGACTTCGACGGGCTGGCCGAGCAGCAGATGCTGGTGCGCACACGGGGCGGTGCGGTCGTGCACGGCGTGTCGTACGAGCTGCCGCTGCGCTACAAGACGGCCCGGCACGCCTCCGAGAAGCAGCGCATCGCGAAGGCGGTGGCGGACCTGGTCGTGCCCGGCGAGGCGGTCGGGCTGACCGGCGGTACGACCACCACCGAGGTGGCGCGGGCCCTGGCCGTGCGCGGGGACCTGACGTCCGGGTCGCCCGCGCTGACCATCGTGACGAACGCGCTGAACATCGCCAACGAGCTGGCCGTACGGCCCCAGTTCAAGATCGTGCTGACCGGCGGGGTGGCCCGGGCCCAGTCGTACGAGCTGGTCGGGCCGCTCGCGGACGGGGTGCTCGGGCAGATCACCGTCGATGTGGCGGTGCTCGGCGTGGTCGCCTTCGACGTCACGCACGGGGCGGCGGCGCACGACGAGGCCGAGGCCGCGATCAACCGGCTGCTGTGCGAGCGCGCGGAGCGCGTGGTCGTGGCCGCCGACTCCAGCAAACTGGGGCAGCGCGCCTTCGCCCGGATCTGCGCGGCCGAGGCCGTGGACACGCTGGTCACGGACACGGCGGCCGACACGGAGACGCTGCGGCGCTTCGAGGAGGCCGGGCTTCGGGTCGTCACGGTGTGACACCCGGCCGCTTCCCTTCCGCGGGCCTAAGCTGAATCCAGGCGCTCACCGGGGCAGGGAGGCTGCCATGCGGGGAACAGCGGACGGCCGGCGGTATCTGCCGATCGCCGAGCACGGGCTGATCGGCGATCTGCGCAGCGTGGCCCTGGTGGGGACCGACGGCACGATCGACTGGTACTGCTGCCCTGCCTTCGACGCGCCGAGCGTGTTCGCCTCGATCCTGGACGCGGAGCGCGGCGGCTGCTTCGAACTGGCGGCGACCGTGCCGGCGCGGACCAAGCAGTTCTACTTCCCCGACACCAACGTCCTGATGACCCGGTTCTTCACCGAGGACGGCGTCGGCGAGGTGCAGGACTTCATGCCGCTGGACGGCGAGTCGGCGGAGGCCGAGCGGCACCGGCTGATCCGGCGGGTGGTGTGCGTACGCGGCTCGATCCCGTTCCGTACGCGAGTGGCTCCCCGGTTCGACTACGGCACCCGGCCGCACACCGTCCGGCTGAACGGTGAGACGGCGCTCTTCGAAGCCGACGGGATGGCGCTCGCGCTGACCTCGACCGTGCCGCTGGAGGCCGACGGGCCGGACGTGCGAGGCGACTTCAAGCTCAGCGAGGGCGAGTCCGCCGTGTTCGCGCTGGACAAGGTCGGCGGCGACGTGACGCCCCGCCGGTGTGCGCACACGGAGGCGGAGGAGCAGTTCGCGGCGACGGTGGCGTACTGGCGGCGCTGGCTGGCGTCGTCGCGGTACCGGGGCCGCTGGCGGGAGATGGTGCACCGCTCGGCCCTGACGCTGAAGCTGCTGACGTACGCGCCGACCGGGGCGATCGTGGCCGCGCCGACGACGAGCCTGCCCGAGCGGCTCGGCGGCGAGCGCAACTGGGACTACCGGTACGTGTGGGTGCGTGACGCGGCGTTCTGCGTCTACGCCCTGCTGCGGCTGGGCTTCACCGGCGAGGCCGAGGCGTTCATGCACTTCGTGACCCGGCACATCAGCCCGGGCGACGGCAAGCACTCCGGCCCGCTGCAGATCATGTACGGCATCGACGGGCGCACCGACCTGCCCGAACGCACCCTCGACCATCTGGAGGGCCATGAGGGCTCCGCACCGGTACGGGTCGGCAACGCGGCGGCCGACCAGCTCCAGCTCGACATCTACGGCGCGCTGATCGACTCCATCTACCTCTACGACAAGTGGGCCAAGCCCATCTCCAGCGGCCAGTGGGACGACGTGTGCGCGCTGGTGGACTGGGTGTGCGCGCACTGGGACCAGCCCGACGAGGGGGTCTGGGAGACCCGGGGCGGCCGCAAGAACTTCCTGTACTCGCGGCTGATGTGCTGGGTGGCGATCGAGCGGGCCATCCGGATGGCCACCCGGCGCGGGCTGCCCGCCGATCTGCCGCGCTGGCGGGAGTGCCGGGACACGATCTACCGGCGGATCATGAGCCGGGGCTGGTCCGAGGAGCGCCGGGCCTTCGTCCAGCACGAGGACGGCGACGTGCTGGACGCGGCCGTGCTGATGATGCCGCTGACGAAGTTCATCGCCCCGACGGATCCCAAGTGGCTGTCGACGCTGGACGTGCTCACCGAGGAGCTGGTGTCGGACTCGCTGGTCTACCGCTACGACCCGGAGTCCAGTCCGGACGGTGTGCGCGGTGACGAGGGCACGTTCTCCATCTGCTCGTTCTGGTATGTCGAGGCCATGGTGCACGCCGGCCGGATCGACGAGGCGCGCCTCGCCTTCGAGAAGATGCTGACGTACGCCAACCATCTCGGCCTGTACGCCGAGGAGATCGGCCACACCGGGGAGCAGCAGGGCAACTTCCCGCAGGCGTTCACCCATCTCGCGCTGATCAGCGCGGCCTTCAACCTGGACCGGGCGCTCGGCTGAGGCTCAGTGCCCGTGGCTGTCGTCCGCATGCCCCTCTGGGGTACCCGGTCCGTCGGCCGCCGACCCGCCGGCCCGGACGGTGAAAGCCGCCGTGCGGACCTTTCCCTCGTGCTTGAAGTCGAGGAACAGGCGGTAGGAACCGGCGCTGGGTGCCGTGGCCGTGAACGAGACGTCCGGGCCGGGCCGGGTGGTGCCGTCGCCGGGTTCGCCGTTGGGATGGACGTGCAGGTAGGCGAGGTCGCCGGAGCGCAGGGCGACCAGGTGGCCGTACGCGCCGAGGTAGGGCTGGAGGTCGGTGACGGGCTTGCCGGCCCGGGAGACCTTCAGTTTCAGTTCGCTCGCCTTGCCCGGGCGCAGGGCGCCGGCCAGCTCGACCTCGTAGCCGTTGGTCTCGGCCGTGGTTGTCGCCTGCGGGAGTTTCTCCGGCTGGTACGGGCCGGAGGCGGCGAGGTCCGCGCCGAGGGTGAGGTTCCGGGCGTCCTTCTTCGCCGGGGTGAAGTCGGCGAAGACGCGGTATCCGCCCGCGCGGGGCAGGTCGACGGGGATGCTCCAGGTGCCGTCGGCGGCGCGGGTGGGGTGCAGGTGACGGTAGGTGGCCAGGTCGCGTGAGGCCACGATGAGGTGGAGTTCCTTCTCGTGTTCGCGCTCGTATGCGGTGACGGCCCGGCCGCTGCCGTCCCGGACGGTGAAGCGCAGGTCGGCCCGCTGTCCGGCGGTGACGCGCGGGGTCTCGAGGTCGAGGGTGTAGCCGCCCTCGGAGATCTGGAGTCCGCCGGCCGGGGGCGTCTCGTGTCCGGCGTGGCCGCCGCTCTCCTCCGGCTCCGGTGCGGGCCGGGTGTGCTCGTCCTCGTGTTTCGGCGGGCGGTCGGCGACGACGGGGTCGATGCCCTGTCCGACGCCGTAGGCCGTGCCGAACGTCGCGGCCAGCGCGGCGGCGAAGGTGGTGATCTTCAGTCCGGTGTTCATGGCCGGCGTCTCCTCCAAGAAGCGGGCCTCCCGCTCGGATGCGGGGCCTCCATGCAGTTCACCATACCCCTAGGGGGTATCGAGTCAAGCTGTTCTCGCGCTTGCATCCTATACCCCTCAGGGGTATACAGGAACTCGGCGAGGGATACCCCCGCCCCGTATTCTCCGGAAGCACCCCTAGGAGGCACCGATGCCCGCCACCACCTACGCCGTCGCCGGAATGTCCTGCGGTCACTGCAAGGCCACGCTGACCGAGGCCATCGGCGGGCTGGACGGCGTCAGCGGCGTCGACGTCGATCTCGGCACCGGACGCGTCACCGTCACCAGTGCCGCCGAGCCCGACGACGCCGCGATCGCGGAAACCGTCGACGAGGCCGGCTACGAGCTGACCGGGCGGGTCTGACCATGACCACCGAAACGGTCGGGACCGGCGCCGAAGTGGAGCTCGCCATCGGAGGCATGACCTGCGCCTCCTGCGCGGCGCGCATCGAGAAGAAGCTCAACCGCATGGACGGGGTCACCGCCACCGTCAACTACGCGACCGAGAAGGCGAAGGTCAGTTACTCCGGTGAGGTCTCGGTCGGGGATCTGATCGCCACGGTCGAGGCGACCGGGTACACCGCTCAGGAACCGGCACTCCCCGAGCGGCACACCGAGCCCGCCGAGGAGACCGACGAACTCCGCCCGCTGCGCGAGCGGCTGGTCGCGGCCGTGGTGCTGGCGGTTCCCGTCGTGGCCATGGCCATGATCCCGGCGCTGCAGTTCGAGTACTGGCAGTGGCTGTCGCTCACGCTGGCCGCGCCCGTCGTGATCTACGCGGCGTGGCCCTTCCACAAGGCGGCGCTCACCAACGCCCGGCACGGCGCGGCCACCATGGACACGCTGATCTCGGTGGGCACCTCTGCCGCGTTCCTGTGGTCGCTGTGGGCGCTGTTCTTCGGCACCGCGGGCACGCCGGGCATGACGCACCCCTTCGAGCTGACCATCGAGCGCACGGACGGCGCCGGGAACATCTACCTGGAGGCCGCCGCGGGTGTGACGGCCTTCCTCCTGGCCGGGCGGTACTTCGAGGCCCGGGCGAAGCGCAAGGCGGGGGCGGCACTGCGGGCGCTGCTGGAGCTGGGCGCGAAGGACGTCACCGTGCTGCGCGACGAGGGCCGTGAACAGACCGTTCCGGTCGCGGAGTTGAAGGTCGGCGACCGCTTCCTGGTCCGGCCCGGTGAGAAGATCGCCACCGACGGGACGGTCGTCGAGGGTTCCTCCGCCGTGGACGCCTCGATGCTCACCGGCGAGTCCGTGCCGGTGGAGGTCGGCGCCGGCGACCCGGTCACCGGCGCCACGATCAACGTCGGCGGGCGGCTCGTCGTGCGCGCCACGCGGGTCGGTGCCGACACCCAGCTGGCCCGCATGGCCCGACTCGTGGAGGACGCGCAGAACGGCAAGGCCGCCGCGCAGCGGCTCGCGGACCGGATCTCCGCCGTGTTCGTGCCGGTCGTGATCGCCCTCGCGCTGGGCACGCTGGGCTTCTGGCTCGGCAACGGCGCCGGTCTGACGGCCGCCTTCACGGCCGCGGTCGCCGTCCTGGTCATCGCCTGCCCGTGCGCCCTCGGTCTGGCCACGCCGACCGCGCTGATGGTCGGCACCGGGCGGGGAGCCCAGCTCGGCATCCTCATCAAGGGCCCGGAGGTGCTGGAGTCGACGCGCCGGGTCGACACCGTCGTCCTCGACAAGACCGGCACCGTCACCACCGGCCGTATGACCCTGCTGGCCGTGCACACCGCCGACGGCACCGACGAGGCCGAGGTGCTGCGGCTGGCCGGGGCGCTGGAGCACTCCTCCGAGCATCCGATCGCCCGTGCCGTCGCCGACGGGGCGCTGGAGAAGCTCGGCGGCGCGCTGCCCACACCGGAGGACTTCGCCAATGTGCCCGGACTCGGCGTCCAAGGTGTCGTCGAGGGCCACGCCGTGCTCGTCGGGCGGGAGCGGCTGCTGGCCGACTGGGCGATGGAGCTGCCGGACAGCCTGGCCCGTGCCAGGGCGGTGGCCGAGGGCGCCGGGCGCACCGCCATCGCGGTCGCCTGGGACGGCGAGGCGCGTGCGGTGCTGGAGGTCGCCGACGCGGTGAAGGAGACGAGCGCGGAGGCGATCCGGCGGCTGCGCGCACTCGGACTGACGCCGATCCTGCTGACCGGCGACAACGAGGCGGTGGCCCGGTCCGTCGCCCGCGAGGTCGGTATCGCTCCGGAGAACGTCGTCGCCGAGGTACTGCCGCAGGACAAGGTCGAGGTCGTCAAGCGGCTCCAGGCCGAGGGCCGTTCGGTGGCGATGGTCGGCGACGGTGTCAACGACGCGGCGGCGCTCGCCCAGGCCGATCTCGGACTGGCCATGGGCACCGGCACGGATGCCGCGATCGAGGCCGGGGACCTGACTCTCGTGCGGGGCGACCTGCGGGCCGCGGCGGACGCCATCCGCCTCTCCCGCCGCACCCTCGGCACCATCCGCTCGAACCTGTTCTGGGCCTTCGCCTACAACGTGGCGGCCCTGCCGCTGGCCGCGGCCGGACTGCTCACGCCGATGATCGCCGGAGCGGCCATGGCCTTCTCCTCGGTCTTCGTCGTCGGCAACTCGCTGCGGCTGCGCACCTTCCGGGCCGCCGGCTGAGTAGTGCGCGCAGGGCCCGGTGCAGCGGTGACGTCATGCCGTCAGTTCACCAGGTCGCCCGGTCGGCCGTGCCGGGTCCGGCTCACGGATGGCCGTCCGCCGCGTGGGCACTCAGCGGGTACCGGCCCGCGGGGGCGCCGAGCGTGCGCCCCGCGTGAGCCGGTACCTTGCTGGGGAAAGGCCACTGCGGGGAGAAGCACATGACCGATCCGACGATCACAGACGCGGACGCCCCCCGTCCGCTGCCGAGCGAAGGGAAGCCCGCCGGCGGACCCGGCCGGCTCCTGGCCGCCGTACTCGGCGATCTCAGGGCCGTGGACGGCGCCCTGTACGCGGCGGTGGCAGCCACCCCCACGCCGACCCTCGACCGGACGCTGCGCCACCTGTCGCACGCGGCCGACCACTCGAAGATCTCGTTCGGCATCGCCACCGCCCTGGCGCTGGCCGGGAAGCGCCCGCGTCGGGCAGCGGTCGTCGGCGTCGGGGCGATCGCCGTGGCGTCGGCCTCCGCCAACCTGCTCGGCAAGCGCCTGGTGCGCCGGGCCCGGCCGGACCGCGAGGCGGCCCGGGTGACGGTGGACCGGCATGTCCGGATGCCCACGTCGGCCTCGTTCCCGTCCGGGCACACGGCGTCGGCGGTCGCGTTCGCCACCGCCGTCGGTGTGGTCCTGCCGCCCGCCGCGGTGCCGCTCGGGGCGCTGGCGAGCGCCGTCGGCTACTCCCGCATCCACACGGGCGTGCACTATCCGGGCGACGTGGCCGCCGGCGCGGTCCTCGGCATCGCGAGCGCCGCTGCGGCGCTGGCCGCGGCGGCGGCCACGCCGTCGGCGCGGACCCAGGCGCTCCTGACGGCCGCCCGTTCGTGGCCGCGGATCAGCATCGGTTCCGCGGGCCGTTGAGGCCGTAGGCAGGGCGTGCGGCCTCAACGGCCCGCGCCCTGCCCCCACACGACCGACAGGTCCTCAGCCGAAGGCCTTCACCGCCTGGTAGTAGGTCCACGCCGTGCTGTCGCAGGCGTTCTTCGTGCCGCCGGTGTAGGCGGCGCAGATCCGCTTGAGGTCCTCGTGGAAGGCACTGTCGAGTCGGGACTTGTCGGCGCTGAAGGTGCCTGCGGCCTTGTAGTTGCGGTAGCCGAAGTCGTGGCGGGCGCAGGACATCGAGAAGGGGAAGCCGAACGGGTTGTCCGGCGACGAGGAGCAGTAGTCGGTCGACCAGTCGAAGGCGTACGCGGCCCAGGCGGCCTGGTTCGCGCGGGCGGCGGCCCAGGCGTCGTAGCTCGACGCGCTGGTCTGCGTCCAGCCGGCGAGCACCTGGGGCTTGTCGGCGGGGGCGGCACTCGCGAGGGTCGCGGTGCCGACGACGGTGACGAGGGACAGGGCTGAGGCGGCAAGACCGGTGGCGAGTCTGCGGTGCATCCCACACCTCCATGAGGCCGCGGCCCGCCCATCGGGCCGCAGGTTCATGACAAGAGCATCGCCACCTCTTGAGGGTGCTCACACCTGACGTGCCCCAATGCCCCCTTAATTCTTGGCTATTGAACGAGAACGGCAGCCGACCGGCGTACGTCAATGGCCGTGAGCGCGAGGGCCAGCGGCCCCGGGGCCAGGAAGGCCAGGGGCAGCAGCATCCAGGCGCACAGCGCGGCCGTCGCCACGGCGAGCAGGACCAGCCCGCTGCCGCCCACGTCCGCCACGGCGTCCCGGGCGGCCCCGCGCACCGCCGCGCGCCAGTCGGTGAGCGACTCGGGGCGTCCGCAGGCCCGCAGGCCGACGACCGCCGCACAGGCGCCGATGACGGCGGCGGCCACCGCGAACAGCCGCGCCCCGGGCAGCCCGGCCCCGGCCAGCGCCAGATCGGCCGCGAGCAGCAGCAGACCGGCCAGCGCGACGCCTCCCGCCAGCAGGTCACCGGCCCGGAGCCGCCGCCGCAGCAGGGCGAAGTACCGCCCCGCCGTGACGGGCCGGTCCTGCCCCGCACCGCGCAGGACGGCGCAGGCCGTCGACAGCGCGGCCGGTGCGGTCACCAGCGGCAGACAGGCCGCCGCCGTGGCGAGGCCGACGCTCAGCACGTCGGCGAACAGGGCCATGCGCGGCCCGAACACCTCACCGGCCTCACGGGTCCGCATCCCGCTCACCCCTTGACTCCGGAACTGGCCATGCCCTCCACCAGGAACCGCTGGAAGGCGAGGAAGAACAGCACGATCGGCAGCAGCGCGATCACCGACAACGCGAACATCGGGCCGAACGCGGAGGTGCTGGAGGCGTCCACGAAGGAGCGCAGCGCGAGGGTCAGCGTGAACTTCTCCGGGTCGAAGAGGTAGATGAGCTGGGTGAAGAAGTCGTTCCAGGTCCAGATGAAGGTGAAGATGGCGGTGGTGATCAAAGCCGGCCGGGTGAGCGGCAGTACGACCTGGAAGAAGCTGCGGAAGGGGCCGCAGCCGTCGATCCGGGCGGCCTCCTCCAGCTCGCGCGGCAGGCCGCGCATGAACTGCACGATGAGGAAGACGAAGAACGCCTCGGTCGCGAGGAACTTCGGCAGGATCAGCGGCCAGTAGGTGTTCACCAGGCCGAGCTGGTTGAAGATGATGTACTGCGGGATCAGCACCGCGTGGTGCGGCAGCATGATCGTGGCGATCATGAAGGCGAACAGCGGCCCGCGGAAGCGGAACCTGAGGCGCGCGAAGGCGTAGGCGGCGAGCGAGCAGCTGATGACGTTGCCGAGGACCGCGCCGCCCGCGATCAGCAGGGAGTTGCCGAGCAGCCGCCAGATGGAGACGTCGTTGACGCCGTCCAGGGCGGTGGAGTAGTTCGACCACTCCAGGTGACTGGGCAGCAGGTTCAGGCTCGCGATCACCTCGTCGGCGGGCTTGAGCGAGGTGGCCAGCAGCCAGGCCAGCGGGTACAGCATGACCAGCAGCGCGGCCAGGCAGCCGAGGTGCACGGCGATTCGGCCCCAGCGAACCGGCTTGTGGGAAACGGCGGTCGAGGTCATCGGTTCCCCTCGGAGGCGTAGAAGACCCAGGAGCGCGAGGTGCGGAACAGCACCGCCGTGACGACGCCGATCACGACGAGCAGCACCCAGGCCATGGCGGAGGCGTAGCCCATGTGGGAGGCGACGAAGCCCCGGTCGTAGAGGTACATGGTGTAGACGAGGGTCGAGTCGGCCGGCCCGCCCTTGCCCGCGCTGATCGCGAAGGCGGGCGTGAACACCTGGAAGGCCTGGATGGTCTGCAGGACCAGGTTGAAGAACAGCACCGGGGACAGCATCGGCACGGTGACCGACAGGAACTGCCGCCATTTCCCGGCCCCGTCCACCGCCGCCGCCTCGTACAGCTCGGCGGGGATCTGCTGGAGCCCGGCGAGGAAGATGACCATCGGCGCGCCGAACTGCCACACCGTCAGCAGCGCGACGGCCAGCAGCGCGAAGCCGGGCTTGTTGACCCAGCCGCCGGTGCCGAGCAGGTTGTCGACCGTGCCGCCGTCGTTGAAGACCGCCCGCCAGACCAGGGCGATGGACATCGAGGCGCCGAGCAGCGAGGGCGCGTAGAAGGCCGAGCGGTAGAAGGCCTTGCCTCGCTTCATGCCCTTCAGGGCGAGCGCGACGACGAGGGCGAGGGCGAGTTGCAGGGGCACCGCGATGACGACGTACGTCAGGGTCGTCACGACCGAACGCCAGTAGCGCGGGTCCTCGGTGAACATCTGCACGTAGTTGCGCAGGCCGACCCACTTCGGCGGGTTGAACAGGTCGTAGTCGGTGAACGACAGGTACAGCGACACGGCCATCGGCAGCAACGTCAGGACGGTCGCGCCGAGCACCCAGGGCGAGAGGAACACCCAGGCGGCGCCCTCGCGTTCGCGCTTGGGGCGGCGCTTCGGGGCGGTGGCGGTGGCGCGCCTCGCCTCCGGGGGGATCGCGGTGGTGGTCATGACCTCAGCTCCGCCTTCGCCTCGGTGACGTAGTTCTCGGCCGCCTCGCGGGGCGACATGCGCGCGTAGGACACCTGGTCGTAGTCGCGCTGGAAGGTGGTCTGCAGGGCGTTGTCCCCCGAGGGCGGGGCCTGGGGCGGGTCCTTGAGCTTTCCGTCGAGGGACGCCTGGAAGTCGGCGATGGTCTTGTCGAAGTCCTTGAGCTCCGGGCCGATCGCGTCGCGGATGGTCTCGTTGACGGGGATGCCGCGGCCGGCGCCGAGGATCTTCGCGGCCTGCCGGTCGTTGATCATGAAGTCGACGAGCTGGGCCGCCTCCTTGGGGTGGCCGGTGTTGGACGAGACGCCGAGGAACATGGACGGCTTGAAGTACTGGCCGGGTGTGCCGTCCTCACCGGACGGCATGGGGGCGAGGGCGACTCCGCCCTTGACCAGGGCCGTGTAGCCGCTGGACGGGGCGTCCCAGTTGTTGTCGGAGGTCGCCTCGCCGCGCCCGAGCGGGGTGTTCTCCACGGTGCCGTCCAGCTGGGTGGTCTGCTCGGCGGGCGAGACGGCCCCCTCACGCCGGAGCCGGTCCGTGAACGTCCACCAGCGGGTGAGGTCGTCGGCGGTGAAACCGAGCCCGCCGTTCTCTGTGTAGAGGGCCTTGCCCTGCCCGCGCAGCCACACCTCGAAGGCGTCCTCGCTCCAGCCGGGGTCAGTGCCCCCCGGTTTGCCGGTCTTCTTCGCGAGGGCCCGCATGGCGTCGGCCCACTGGCTCCAGGTCCAGCTCCCGCCGGGGAGCGGGACTCCCGACTTCTTCCAGGTCGCGACGTCGTGGACGACGGTCTCGGTGCCGCGGCCCTGCGGGATCGCGTACTGGACATCGTCCACGCGGCCGGTGGCGAGCAGTCCCTGGTCGATCTCGGAGGTGCGCAGTACGGACTTCTGCTTCGCCAGGTCGAGCAGCACACCGCCGGAGGCGTACTGGTCGATCTGGCGGTAGTCCAACTGCATCACGTCCGGCGCGTCACCGCCGGCGGCCTGGGTGGCGAGCTTCTGCTTGTAGGCGTCGTAGCCGGAGAACGACGTCGTGACGTCGATGTCCGGGTGCTGTTTCTCGAACAGCGCGACGGCCTGCTCGGTGCGTGCCGCGCGGTCGGGGTTGCCCCACCACGTGTAGCGCAGCACGACCTTGCCGCCGCCGGCGGATTCCCCGGATCCTCCGCAGCCTGCCAGCACGGCGCACAGTGCCAGTGCGGCGGCCGACGCGCAGAACCCCTTTGTCCTGTGTCCGGGCATGCCGAGGTCACCTCTCCTTTCCTCGGACTTCCTGTTGGCCCCCCTCGGCCTGTCGCCCCCCCCTTGCTCGGTTACTCGCCCTGGTACGGCAGCGTCGTACCGGGCAGGTTGTACTCGTCGCGGCGGCCGCACATGCCGAAGCCGCCGAGCCGGGTGGGGGCTGCCTCGTGGGCGGTGGCCTCGCCGAGGTGGAGGGGCTCCCCCGCCTCCAGCGCGTCGAGCTGGGCGCCGGTGCGTTCGGCGGTGGCCAGCGCACCCGCCCGCCACAGCTCGCGCCAGGTGGGCACCTTGTCGCGCACGAGGCGTGCGGCGGCCCGCTGGAACTCCAGGTACGGGCCGTTGTCGCCGGCTTCGAGGGCTTCGCGCAGGACGAGGTAGCCCTCGACGGCGAGGTCCCTGCGGCGCCGGGCGGCCGCCGCCGTCTCGGGTCCCGTGCCGGGCGGCAGTTTCGCCGCGTCGGCGTACTTCCCGGGGTCGGCGAGCACCTCGGGCGGGAAGGTGAACACGGCGTCACCGGCCTCGGGCAGGCCGCTGTTCTGCATCAGCACGGTGATGCGCAGGTCGCCGCCCTGCACCATGCGGTGGACCGTGCCCGGTGTGAACCAGGCGACGGAGCCGGCCGCGAGGGGGATGTCCCGGTAGCCGTCGGGGCTCAGCGTCTGGACCGCGCCCCGGCCGCCGGTGACGACGTACGCCTCGGCGCACACCAGGTGCAGATGCGGGCTGCCGCCGCAGACGCCGTCGGCGGCCTCCCAGTCGTAGGCGCTCAGATGGGACAGGCCGATCGCGCCGGGCAGCGGGTGCGGCAGGGCGGGCTTCGGGTCGCTCACCACGGCAGGCTCTCCATGTGGGTGCCGACCCGGTCGCGGTCCCAGGCGCCGTCGGCCACGACCAGCCGGTAGCGGTAGGCGAAGGACTCGCCCGGCGGGAGTGCGAACTCCTCGAAGAACGCCCAGGAGAAGGCGACCGTCGGGAAGGGCTCGGCGCGGACGAACCAGTGCGACTCGTGGATCGCGGACGTCTCGTCGAGGTTCTCGGGCGCGTGCGCGAAGACGAGTGTGGAGTGGCCGTCGACGTCGTCGTGCTCGGTGGTGAAGGCGAGCCAGGGGCCCTGGGTGCCCATGAGCTTGCCCGCGTCGGCGTCGGTGTCGGGGGCGAAGACCGTGCCGCCGGTGAAGTCGCGCGGGCCGCGCCACTGGAGTCCGGTGTAGCCGGCCATCTCGCGGCCCGCGGTGGTCGGGGAGCCGAAGGCCAGGGGCTCGGAACGGAGGTTGGTGAGGCGGATCGACCAGTCGAGAGCCCAGGATCCGGCTTCCTCGTCCACCGAGTGGACGGTCAGCCCCCGCACCTCGCGGGCCCACTCCTCACCGCCGTTCTCGACCCAGGTGAGGTTCTCGGTGAAGGCGAGGCGGTCGTCCTCGACCGTGAAGTCCGGGAAGCCGTCGTGCCGCATCGAGCCGACGCGCTCGGGCAGGGGCAGATAGCCCTGGCCGTGGACGTAGCAGTTGCCGCCCCAGAAGTTCTGGCCGGACAGATGGCTCGAGGTCATCTGCAGGCCCTTGTGCCAGCGGTGGTCGTTCGGGCGGTAGCCGGTGACCGTGCGGCCGGAGAGGGTGCGTACGGGGTGGGCGTACGGCTTGCGGGACTCGAAGGGATCCGGGTCGGGGCGGTAGACGTAGCGGAGGATTTCCGTGCCGCCTGCAGCCGTGACAGCGATGTCCTCGCCGTGGGTGTGGGTGACTCGGATACTCATGCGCGCTCCTTGGGGGCCCAGTCGGGGTACTCGCCGTGCATGGCCTCGTAGAAGGGGTCGCCGGGGCCGATCTCCCCGGCACGCACCGAGCGGCCGGTGAACGCCGCCTTGTACAGGGCGGCGGCGAACTCGAGCGTGGCGCGGGCGTCCTGGCCGCTGCCCGGTGGCCGGGTGCCGGTGTCGTAGGCGTCGAGGAGCGTGCCGAGCTGGGCCGTGTGCGAACTCGGCACGTCGTTCGCGGGGGTGCGCCAGGCGGTGGCGCGGTCGGAGGCGACGTGCGGGGCCGGGGTGTAGGCCCAGCTGTCGTTGCTGTGGCCGTACAGGTGGGTGAGCTCGATCGTGGCGTCCGCGCAGTCGACGCGGATGCGGCTCACCTCGTCCGGGGACAGCACGCTGTTCACGACGGTCGCGAGGGCGCCGCTCCGGAAGCGCACCAGCGCGGTGGAGACGTCCTCGCTCTCGGTGTCGTGGACGAGCCGGGCCGCCATGGCCTGGATCTCCTCCCACTCGCCGAGCAGGTGCAGCAGCAGGTCGTACTGGTGGATGCCGTGGCCCATGGTCGGGCCGCCGCCCTCGCTGGCCCACTTGCCGCGCCACGGCACCGCGTAGTACGCGGCGTCCCGGTGCCAGGTCGTCTGGCAGTGCGCGACCAGCGGGGCGCCCAGCTCGCCGCTGGTGATCAGCTCGCGGGCGTGCACGGCGCCGGAGCCGTAGCGGTGCTGGAAGACGACCGCGGCGTACGCCCCGGAGGCCTCCTCGGCGGCGGCGATCTCGTCGTACTCGGCGAGTGACAGGGTGAGCGGCTTCTCGCAGAGCACCCAGGCACCCGCCTTGAGCGCGGCCACCGTCTGCTCCCGGTGCAGGGAGGGCGGTGTCCCGATCAGGACCAGGTCGGGGCGTACGGCGTCGAGCATCGCGTCCATCGAGGTGTATCCGGCGACCTGGTCGCCGGCCAGCTCGCGGAAGGTGTCGAGCCGCTCCTGGTCCACGTCGACGGCGGCGACCAGTTCCACCCGGTCGGAGTGGGCCCGCAGCGCGGGCAGGTGGCTGCCGCTGACGATGGCTCCGGTGCCGACGACGGCCACACGGCGGCGGGTGGGAGACCCTGGGGACACGGACATGCGGCGCTCCTCGGACGGCCGGTGGACTCACGCTTGGAAAGCGCTTGCACTCGGAAGGTGACCCTAGGCGCGGGACCATGTCTGGACAACCCCCCTGCAGCGACCTGCACAAGGTCTGCGCGAGCGTTCTCCCAGCTTGGGGCCTGGATTCCGGTTTTCGTCGGCCTCACGGAAACGGCATTCCCCCTTCTGTCCGCTGGGGTTGACCCCACCACGAAACGGCTGCCGGCCGGAGTGATCGGGAAGCGGCCCGTCCCTACCGTTCTGTCGCACAACACCCCCCTCGACATGTCCACGTCGGACCGCCGAGGGACAGTCGCGACAGAAAGGACAGCCCCGTGCTCCGCTTATCCCGCTCACCGGGATCTGTGAGAAGGGCCGCCCTGGCCCTGACGACCGCCGCTCTCGCCCTCACCGCACTGCCCGCCACGGCGACGGCCCGCCCGGCCGAGACGGCCCCCGACCCGCTCGCCCGCTACCACCAGCAGCGCCTCGTCTGGAAGAGCTGCGTGCTCGGGCCTCAGGACACGACCGGCAAGGAGCTGCGGCAGGCGGGCGCCCGCTGCGCCGACGTGACGGTGCCGCTGGACTACTCAAACCCCGGCGGCCGCTCGATCACCGTCGCGATATCCCGGATCCGCGCCACCGACACCGCCCGCCGCGTCGGCCCGCTGCTGCTCAACGGCGACGGCCCCGGCGGGCCGTCGCTCGGCGACCCGCCGTGGGTGCGCAAGGCCATGAAGGACGTCGCCGCACGGTACGACGTGGTGGGCGTCGACCCCCGGTTCATCGGCCGCAGCACACCGCTGGACTGCCGCTGGCCGACCGGCTCGGCATGGCGCGGGGCGGGAGAGGACCGGGCCGGCTTCGACCGCGTGACCGCGTTCTCGAAGGACCTCGCCGAACTCTGCCGCGGCAACGCGGGCGATGTCCTGCCCCACGCCACGACCCGCAACACCGCGCGCGACATGGACGTCGTCCGGGCCGCGCTGGGCGAGCGGCGGATCTCCTACCTGGGCTACTCGTACGGCAGCTACCTCGGCGAGGTGTACACCACGATGTTCCCCGGCCGCACCGACCGGGTCGTCCTGGACGGTGTGATCGACCCGGACCGGTACGGGCCGAGGCTGCTGCGGGGCGTCGAGCGGGCCAACCGGCACGCGCTGGAGGGGTGGGCCTCCTGGGCCGCCGCGCGCGAGGCGACCTACGGGCTGGGCGGGACACGGGGTGAGGTGCTGGCCGCCGTGGACCGCGTACGGAAGGCCGCGTCCCGGACACCGCTGCGGCTCGGCGACCACCGGCTGGACGAGCACGTGATGCCCATGGTCGTCTTCAACGGCCTCTCCCAGCACAACGACGCCGCCTACGGTGACTTCGCGCAGGGCGTGCGGGACATGCTGCGGGCGTCCGAGGGGCAGCGGGTCACGCCGTCGCCCTGGCTCGCCGGGGTGCTCGAATTCGTGCTCACGGGCACCGACTCCCCCTACGGCAGCGCGCAGACGGCGATCCTGTGCGGCGACGGGGCCGCGCCCCGTGACCCGGAGGTCTACTGGCGCGATGTCCAGCGCGGCCGGGCGCGGGACCCGCTGTTCGCGCCCGTCACGCACGACATCAACCCGTGCGCGTTCTGGGACCGGCCGCGCGAGCGCCCGACCATGATCCGCGACGACCTGCCCGCCCTCCTCGTCAACGCCACCGGGGACCCGCGCACCGACCACGACGGCGCCAGGACCGTGCGCACCATGTGGCCCTCCTCGCGCCTGGTGACGCTGAACGGGGCCGATCAGCACGCGGTGTACGGCGTCTACGGTGCGCCGTGCGTCGACGACACGGTCAACGCGTACCTCGCGACAGGTCGCCTGCCGGCGCAGGACGTCGACTGCGCGGCGCGGTAGGACCGCGCCGCTCGAGCAGTTCTCGGTCCGATGGGGGCGAACCTGGGGCCCGTCGAGGCACGGTGGGTCCAAGGCCCTGTTCAGGCCCTAGGCCCTCGCCTCGCCCCCCGGCCGGAGCGCGGCGGGGCCGCGGAAGCGGTAGCGGCGTTCGGGGCGGCCCGCCACGCCGTAGCGCAGGGAGACCTCCACGCGGCCGACGGTGTGGAAGTGCTCGAGGTAGCGGCGGGCGCTGACGCGGGAGACGCCGGTCAGGGCGGCGCACTCGCTGGCGGACAGGGTGCCGTCCGTCTCGCGCAGGGCCCGTTCGACCAGCTCGGCGGTCTCCACGCTCATGCCCTTGGGCAGGGCGGCGACGGGCGTGGCCCCTCCGGCGGCTCCGGCCAGCACCCGGTCGACGTCGGCCTGGCTGCGCACGACCGTGCCGAGCAGCCGGCCGCGCCGGTCGGCGTAGCGCTCCAGCCGGGCGCGCAGCTCCTCGGACTCGAACGGTTTGAGGAGGTAGTCGACGACCCCGTGCCGGACGGCACCGCGGACCGTCTCGGCCTCCCGGGCGGCGCTGACGACCATGACGTCGCAGTCGTGGCCCGCGGAACGCAGCCGGGGGATGACGTCGAGGCCGAAGACGTCCGGCAGGTGCAGGTCGAGCAGCACGAGGTCGGGGCGCAGCGCGTCGGCGGCGGCGACGGCCTGTGCGCCGGTACCGGCGACGCCGACGACGCGGAAGGAGTCGACGCGCTCGACGAAGGCGCGGTGGACCTTGGCCACCATGAAGTCGTCGTCGACCACGAGGACGTCGATCGTGCCGGTGGTGCCGGACGTGCGGGGCTCGCTGGTCATCGGGTCGCTCCTTCCGTGCCGGGGCCGCCCATCATGGCGTCCACCTGCGGTGAGGGAAAGAGATGTGCACGGGTGCGGTCCACGGGGCCGGGGGTGCGCACGGCCGTTCCGACGACCGCAAAGACCAAAACCTCCGTTGGTTCCGCAAGAGAGACAGCTCGTCGGCACCCGGGCAGCATGTGGCCCACGTCACCCTCCCCCACAGGGCCTTTACCTACCCGCATCGACGTACCGACAGGTGGTGGCACTCATGCGCCTGCGCACTCCCCTTGCCCTGCTCGGGGCCGCCGTGCTCGTACTCGTCGGACCGCCGCTGCTGACCACCGGCAGCGGTTCCGAGACCGGCACACAGATCCCGGGCCTGCGTTTCATGGTCCCCAACACGCCCGGCGGCGGCTACGACATCACGGCCCGTACGGCCGCGAAGAACGCCGAGGACGCCGGACTGACCCACAACATCGAGGTGTTCAACCTGCCCGGAGCCGGCGGCACCGTGGGCCTCAGCCGGCTGGTGAGCGAGCACGGCAACGGCAAGCTCGCCATGTCCATGGGCCTCGGGGTCGTGGGGGCCGTCCGTTCCAACGACGCGCCGAAGACGCTCGGCGACTCCACGCCGATCGCCCGGCTCACCGAGGAGCAGGACGTCGTCGTGGTCGCCAAGGACTCCCCGTACAAGACGATCGACGACCTGATCGGCGCCTGGAAGGAGAACCCCGGCAAGCTCCCGGTGGGCGGCGGGTCCTCCCCCGGCGGGCCCGACCACCTCGCGCCGATGCTGATGGCGCGGGCCGCGGGGATCCCGCCGAAGCAGGTGAACTACATCCCCTTCGACGGCGGCGGCGAGCTGCTCGCCTCCATCCTCGGCAACAAGGTCGCCTTCGGTGTCTCCGGTGTCGGCGAGTACCTGGACCAGATCAAGGCGGGCGAGCTGCGCCTCCTCGCGGTCACCGGCCCGAAGCGGGTCGACGGTCTCGACGCGCCGACGCTGCGGGAGGCCGGTTACGACGTGAACTTCACCAACTGGCGCGGCATCGTCGCCCCGCCCGGCCTCACCGACGGCGAGCGGGACAAGCTCGTGCGGCTCGTCGAGGAGCTGCACGGCTCCGACGAGTGGCGGAAGTCCATGAAGCAGAACGGCTGGGACGACGCCTTCCTCACCGGTGACGAGTTCGGCGCGTTCCTCGACGCCGAGGACAAGCGCGTGGTTTCGGTGCTGAAGGAGCTGGGACTGTGACGACGCAGACCGACATTCCCCCCGCCGAGACCGGCGGCGAACGGCGCTCGTGGCTGCGCGAGCACTCCGAACTCGGCGTGTGTGTGCTGCTGCTGGCACTGGGCGTGCTCGTCCTGACCGACGCGCTCACCATGGACGTCGACATCGCCCAGCGCGGTCCCGTCGGCCCGAAGACCGTACCGATCGTGGTCGGCGCCGGGCTGCTGGTGATCGCCGCGCTGCTCGCCGTGGACGTCCTGCGCGGCGGCCGGGGGCAGGCCGAGACCGGCGAGGACGTCGACCTGTCCGAGCCCGCCGACTGGCGCACGGTGCTGCTGCTCGCCGGGGTGTTCCTCGGCGCGGCCGTCCTCATCGAGCCGCTCGGCTTCCCCATAGCGGGCGCGCTGCTGTTCTGGGGCGCGGCGTTCGCGCTCGGCAGCCGCAGGATCGACCGCGATCCGCTCATCGCGGCCGGGCTGTCCCTCGTCACCTACACCGTGTTCAACAATCTGCTCGGAGTGCCCCTGCCCGGCGGTCCGCTGATGGGAGTGCTGTGACATGGATGCCTTCAACTCCCTTCTGGACGGCTTCGGTACGGCCCTCACGCCGATCAATCTCCTCTGGGCCGTCATCGGTGTGCTGCTCGGCACGGCGATCGGCGTGCTGCCGGGCATCGGCCCGGCGATGGCGGTCGCGCTGCTGCTGCCGGTGACGTACGGGCTCGACCCGATCGGCGCGTTCATCATGTTCGCCGGCATCTACTACGGCGCGATGTTCGGCGGTTCGACCACCTCCATCCTGCTCAACACGCCCGGTGAGAGCGCGGCGGTGGTCGCGGCCATGGAGGGCAACCCCATGGCCAAGTCCGGGCGCGGCGCCCAGGCCCTCGCGGCGGCCGCCGTCGGGCACTTCGCGGGCGGCCTGATCGGCACGCTCTTGCTGGTGGCACTCGCGCCGACGGTCGCAAAACTGGCCGTGGACATCGGCGCGCCGGACTACTTCGCCATCATGGTGCTGGCGTTCATCGCGGTGACGTCGGTGCTGGGCTCGTCCCGCATCCGCGGCCTCGCCTCCCTGCTCATCGGCCTCACCCTGGGCCTGGTGGGCCTGGACCAGATGACCGGCCAGCAGCGCCTGACCTTCGGCTCGCTCCAACTGGCCGACGGCATCGACGTGGTGATCGTCGCGGTCGGTCTCTTCGCGATCGGCGAGGCCCTGTGGGTCGCCGCCCATCTGCGGCGCAGGCCGCCGGAGCCGATCCCGGTGGGCCGGCCGTGGCTGGGGCGCGAGGATGTGAACCGGACCTGGAAGTCATGGCTGCGCGGCCCGTTCATCGGTTTCCCGTTCGGCGCGATCCCGGCGGGTGGCGCCGAGATCCCCACGTTTCTGTCGTACGTGACGGAGAAACGGCTGTCCAAGCACAAGGACCAGTGGGGCAAGGGCGCGATCGAGGGCGTCGCGGGGCCGGAGTCGGCGGCGTCGGCCTCGGCGGCGGGCACCCTGGTGTCGATGCTGACCCTGGGCCTGCCGACCACGGCGGTCGCGGCCGTCATGCTGGCCGCCTTCCAGCAGTACGGCATCCAGCCCGGCCCGCTGCTCTTCGAGCGCGAACCCGACCTGGTGTGGGGCCTGATCGCCTCCCTGTTCGTCGGCATGGTGCTGCTGCTCGCGCTCAACCTGCCGCTGGCGCCGGTGTGGGCGAAACTGCTGCGCATTCCGCGGCCGTACCTGTACGCCGGGATCATGTTCTTCGCGGCGGTCGGCGCGTACGCGGTCGGCGGCGAGGTGATCGACCTGGTGATCCTGCTGATCATCGGCCTGATCGGCTTCGGCATGCGCCGCTACGGCCTGCCCGTACTGCCCGCCGTCATCGGCGTCATCCTCGGCCCCAACGCCGAGCAGCAACTGCGGCGCGCCCTGCAGATCAGCGACGGCAGCGTGACGGGCCTGGTCAACACACCGTTCGCGGTGACCGTGTACGCGGTGATCCTGGTCCTGCTGGCCTGGCCGCTGCTGAAGAAGGCGGTGACACGGGGGCGCGTGGAGGCCTGACGCGTTGCAAGACCTGAGGGCGTGGCTCATCCGAGCCACGCCCTCTCGGCATCTCTCACGGGGCGACCGACTCCCGCGTGCCGTCCGGGAACCGGATCTCCACTCCCCCGTCGGCCCCGGCCCGTACCCGGGCCCCCTCGACCAGGGCGTGCACCGCGGGGTCGGCGCTGAGCACGACCAGCGTCACCAGGAGGTGGGTGCCGCCGGGGTGGGACGGCAGCGTCAGGAGGGGTGTCGCCGAGTGGTGCCCGTACGCGTTGCTGCCCACCGCCGCCACGACCGTGCCCTCGTCGTCGCTCCAGCCGTGCAGGCCGACGAGCGCGCTGGTCAGGCCGTCCGCGCGCCGGGCGCGTGCCCGGCCGGGGCCGGTCCGGGCCACCGGCGGTGCGGTGTCGTCGGCCACGGCCCAGCCGCCCTCGCGCACGGGCGTGCCGGGGGGCGCGTCGACGCGGTGCACCCGGACCTCCCAGGGGCCGTGCACCACGCTGACCGTCTCGATGCGGTGCCCTTCGCCGCCGCCCGGGAGGAGGGCCCGGTGCCAGGAGGCGGCACGAGCGCCCTCGGCGCCGAGGGGGTGGATACGGCCGCGCGGGGTCGGTGTGCCGTCGGGGGCGAGCAGGGCGATGTGGTTGTCGTGGCCCGTGCGCGGCGCCGGAGGGGTCTCGGGGGCCGTGGCGCTGGAGTAGGCGAACCGGGCGTAGTGCGGGCTGTCCTGCGCCTGCGCCGGTGGGGGCGGCAGGCGGTCGCTGCCGTGGTTGACGAGCCGTACGATCCCGTCGGTCGCAGTGGAGTGCAGCAGCCAGCCCGGGGCGGGTAACACGAGGCGTACGTCGGCCGTCTCGACCGGGCCGGGTTCCTCGGGCGCGGCCCACACGGGGTGGTCGGCGGGCAGGAGCAGGCCCAGGAAGGCCTTGCTCGCCCAGTACGGGGAGGCCGGGCCCGAGTACCGCTGGGTGACGGGGAGGAAGGGCCCGTACCAGCCGAGCGTGAGCAGTCCGTGCTCGTCGGGCACGCCCCGCTCGGCGAAGTGCCTCAGCGCGCCGGAGGCGAGGCGGCGGGTGCGGCCGGGCGGCAGCGGAGTGGCGTCGGCGAGAACACCCGCCCACAGCGGCGCGGTCGTGGCGAAGCGATAGGTGAGCGAGCGGCCCTGGTGGACGGGGGCCCCGTCGGCGCCGAAGAAGTGCTGGTGGTCGTGGAGGAACGACCGCAGGCGTGCCCGGTGGGCCGCCACCGGCCCCGGGTCGGCGCGCGGCCCGGCGATACGGGCCCAGAGCACCGGATACAGGTGCAGGGCCCAGGCGTTGTAGTAGTCGAACTTGCGGCCGTCGCCGTCGGTGTACCAGCCGTCGCCCCGGTACCAGTCCTCCAGACGTGCCAGCCCGGCGTCGATCTCGCGGCGGCTGTGCGGGGCGCCGACGGAGGCGAGGAACTCCTCGGTGATGACCTGGAACAGCCGCCAGTTGGAGTCGTTGACGACCGCTCCGACGAAGCCGCCCAGCCAGTCGGCGATCCGCTGCCGAACGCGGTCGTCGAGCCGGTCCCAGATCCACGGGCGGGTCTCGTGCAGGGCGATCGCGAGGGACGCGGCCTCGACCATGGGCTGACCGCGGTCGGTGATGGGCGGCCAGCGGTCGGGGCTGTGCGGGTCGGTGCCGGCGGCGAGTCCGGCCGCGTACCGCTCGATCAGGCCGGGCACCCCCTGCCCGCCGGAACCGGCGATGCGGAAGGCTGCCAGCAGGAACGAGCGGGCGAAGCCCTCCAGCCCGTCCGACCAGGGCCCGGAGTGGCTGGGCGGTCCGGGGAGCCGGTACTGGGCCAGGCCCGGGGAGGCGTAGGGCAGCAGGGCGTCCAGAAGGCGGTCGGCGATCGCCTCCCAGTGGGCGCGCGTCCAGCCGGTGAGGGGCGAGGTCAGCGGGTCGGGGGGCGGCAGCTGGGGGAGGTGCGTCGGGAGCGACACGTGCGGCGCGCTCATGCGGGTGCGGTTCCTCCGTTGGTCACAGGGCACGCCCGGGCGGGGGCGCGCCGACGCTGTCGCGGACGACGATGTGGGTGCCGAGCAGATGGTGGGCCCCGGCGGCGTGCTCGGGGTCGCGCAGCGCGATACGCACGGCGGCGCGGCCGAGTTCCTCGGCGGGGGTGCGGACGGTGGTGAGCGGCGGGTTGAAGTCCTCGGCGAGCGGGATGTCGTTGTAGCCGACGACGGAGATGTCACCGGGGACGCTCAGCCCGCGATCGGCGATCGCCCGCAGGGCACCGGCGGCGACCATGTCGTCCCCGGCGAAGACGGCGGTGAACTCCCGTGTCCGCTTGAGGAGTTCGGTCATGGCGCGGTGGCCGGCGGCGCGGCCGAGTCCGCAGTCGACGACGTGTGCGGCCTCGGCCGGCAGCCCGTGTTCGGCGAGGGCCGCCCGGTAGCCGGCGACGCGGGCGTCGAGGGCGGTGTTGCCGGGCAGTCCGCCGAGGAAGACGATCCCGCGATGCCCGGCCGAGAGCAGATGGGCGGTGACGGCGCGGGCCCCGGCCTCGTTGTCGAACTCGACGACGAGCGCGGGGATATCCGGGTCGGGCGCGGGCCGCCCGCAGAGCACGAGCCGGGCTCCGGAGGAGTCCAGGGCATGGGCGTAGTGGGCGACGCGCTCGCGGTAGGCGTCGTCCTCGACGACCCCGCCGACCAGGATCACCAGCCGGGCGCCCTCCTCCCGCATGAGCTGCACGAACTCCATCTCACGCTGGGCGTCCCCGCCGGTGGCGCCGACCACGCAGAGCCAGCCGCGGTCGGCGGCCTCCGCCTCCACGCCCTCGGCGACCTGGGCGTAGAAGGGGCTGGTGACCTGGCGGACCACGACGGCGGCCATCTTGCGTCCGCCGCCCACCAGGGCGCGGGCGTGCGCGTTGGCCACGTAGTCGAGGTCGCGGGCCGCGCGCAGGACCCGGGCCCGGGTCGCCGCGGGCACCGGGTGGTTGCCGCTGAGCGCGCGGGAGGCGGTGGCCGTGGACACGCCCGCCCGCTCGGCGACCTCGCGGATCGTGACCCGCCCCTTGGACACCATGTCGTTCCCCATCCCCCGCGTCTCCTCTTCCGCCCACCGCTGTTCAGGTGTTGGCCGCGTAGTCCTTCGCGTATTCCTCGGCCATTCTGTCGCCGCCCCGGCTCCGCCACTTCTTCACCGTCGCGTCCCACTCGGACAGTGGCAGCCGCCCGGCGATGATCCCGGTGGCGGTGTCGTCGAGGAGGGTCTTGAGGGTGGCGCCCTGGGAGTTGTTCGTCGCGGACTGCAGCCCGAACGAGGCGTTGCGGACGGCGTGCGGTACGACCTTCCGCTGCCAGGCGTGCAGTGCGCGTACGGCGTCGGGCATGCCGGGCACGAACAGCACCTGGGGGCCTTCGGCGAGGTACTTCAGCGGCAGGTTGGTGTTGTTCTCCACCTCGCCGAGCTTGGTGTACTCGGGTGAGCCGTCCTTGGCGCGGGTGAAGTGAACGCCCTCGACGCCGTAGTGGACCAGTTCCCACTCCTCGCTGCCGAAGGGCGCGGCGAGGTAGTCGAGGATGCGCAGCAGCAGTTCGATGCGCTCCTTCTTCGCCTGCTTCAGGACGGTGTAGCCGAAAGAGCGGCGGGCGGCGACGGTTCCGCCCGGCTCGCCGCCGACGCTGTACGGGAGGGCGGCCGCCGGGGTCATCTTGCCCTTGGACTCGCGGTACTTGGGCAGATAGGCGCCGAACCCGTCCTGCATGGAACCGACGGTGCCGTTGTAGTAGAGGGTCGTCAGATCGATCTGCGAGATGGACGTGGCGTCGGGGTGGTAGGAGCCGTTCTTGCGCAGCCGCGCCTGGAACGCGATCGCCGCCTTGTACCGTTCGTCCGCCGCCCCCGGGAGGAAGGTGCCGTTGTCCGTGACGGCCCAGGCCTGGGGCGCGTTGTGGGCGGCGCTGTGGTAGGCGTTGCCGAACAGGGACAGCGCGGCGGCGCCCAGCATGTACGTCTTCCCGCGCGTGCCCCGCCGCGCCACGGCGGTGAAGTCCTCGGCCGTCCAGCCCTCCTTCATGCCCGCGTCGGCGAACATGTCCTGGTTGATCCACAGGGTCGAACCGGGCAGCGGGCGCTCCAGCGGGATGCCGTAGAGGCGTCCACCGATGCGGCCCATGTCGCGCCAGGCGTGGGTGGGGATGTTGGCGAGGTTCGGGTAGTCGGCGATCGCGTCGCCCGACAGGTACGGCGTGAGGTCCTGGGCGCGCCGCTGCACGAACTGTGCCTCACGGGGCAGGGTGAAGCCGGAGAACATGTTGATGATGTCGGGCAGGGCGCCGGCGTCGCCCGCCATGACCGTCGCCATCTTCTTCTGGTAGTCGGCCTGGGAGATGATCGTGTACTCGATCTTCACGCCGAGCGCCTTCTCGACGGCCGCCCAGAACCGGTTCGCCGAGGCGGGCTTGGGCGGCGTGCCGAACGAGACGGTCATGACACGGACGGTGGAGCCGTCGCCCGGCGTGCGGGAGACCGACTTGACCAGGTCGGAGGGGTAGGAGGTGTATCCGGCCTGGACGCCCTCCTCGGTGGGGGCGAGGTCCGGCTTCGGGCCGGTGGCGGGACGGTGGGCGGGCCAGGGGGCGAGCTTCTTCCCGGCGTTGGAGACGTCGCCGTCGCCGGACCCCGAGGAGCAGGCGGTCAGCAGACCGGGGACGGAGACGGCGGCACCACCGGCGGCCGCGGAACGCAGCAGGGTGCGTCGGGACATGCTGGGCATGGGTGAATCACCTCGTGTCGGCTCGAGTCAGCTCTTGATGGCGCCGGTGAGCACGCCCTTGGTGAAGTACTTCTGCAGGAAGGGGTAGACCAGCAGGATCGGCACGGTGGCGATCACGAGCACCGCCATCTGCACGGTCTGCGGAGCGGTGACGGTCGCCTCGCCGGTCGTCGCGTCGGTGAGTCCGGCCCCGGCCACCACATAGGTGCGCAGGACCTGCTGGAGCGGCCAGTGGTCGCTCTCCAGGTACAGCGAGGCGTAGAACCAGGAGTTCCAGTAGGCGACGGCGTAGAACAGGCCGACGACGGCGAGCGCGGCCTTGGACAGCGGCAGCACCACCGACACCAGCACCCGCCAGTCCCCCGCCCCGTCCAGCCGGGCCGCCTCGTACAACTCCTCGGGGATCGACTGGAAGAAGCCGCGCAGCACGACCAGGTTGAACACGTTGACCAGGACGGGCAGCACGAGCGAGGCGTACGAGTCGAGCAGGCCGAGTTCCTTGACGAGCAGGAAGCTCGGGATCATGCCGGGCGGGAAGAGGAACGTGAACAGCACCAGCAGCAGCACGGGTTTGCCGCCGAAGACCCCTGGGCGGGACAGCGCGTAGGCCAGGGTCACGGTGCAGGCGAGGCTGAGCAGGGTGCCCGCGACGGTCACGCCCGCGCTGACGCCGAGGGCGTGGGTGACGATGCCGCCGTCGAAGATGTCGCGGTAGGCGTCGAGCGTGGGCTGGCTGGGCCACAGCACCCAGCCGCCGTTGTCGACGACCTCCTGGGTGGAGGCCAGGGACGTCGACACGATCACCAGGAACGGCACGCACACCAGCAGCACGACCGTGGCCAGGGCGAGCGCCTTCGCGGTCTGGGTGAGCGGCCGGGGTTTCTCCATCCAGCCGGGCCGGGCGGACGCGTTCACCTGTAGACCCCCTGTTCGCCGAGGCGGTGGGCGACCTTGTTGGCCGCGTAGACGAGCAGGGCGCCTACGAGGCCCTTGAACAGGCCCGCGGCTGCCGCGAAGCCGTAGTCGCCGCCGACGATGCCCTGGTAGTAGACGAATGTGTCGATGACCTCGGCGGTCTCCGGACCGACCGCGTCGCGTTGCAGCAGCATCTGCTCGAACCCGACGGAGAGGATGTCGCCGAGCCGCATGATGAGCAGCAGCACGACGACCGGGCGGATGGCCGGCAGGGTGACGTGCCAGAAGCGCCGCCAGGGTCCGGCGCCGTCGATGGCGGCCGCCTCGTACTGCTGCTCGTCGACCTGGGCGAGCGCGGCGAGGAAGATGATCGTGCCCCAGCCGGCGTCCTTCCAGATGACCTGGGCGACGACGAGCGGCTGGAAGGCGTCCGGGTTGCCGATGATGTCGACGGTGTGCAGACCGGCCCCGCTCAGGCCGCTGTTGAGCAGGCCGGTGTCCCCGAGGAGCTGCTGGAACAGCGCGACGACGATCACCCATGAGATGAAGTGCGGCAGATACGCCACCGACTGCACGAACCGGCGCACCGAGCTCCAGGTGAGGGTGTGCAGCAGCAGGGCGAGACCGAGCGGCACCGGGAAGTAGAAGACCAGCTGGAGGACGGCGATCCAGAGGGTGTTGAGGACCGAGTCCCAGAACGCCGCGTCCTCGAACATGCGCTGGAAGTTGCCCAGACCCACCCAGGGGCTCCCCAGCAGGCCGTCGAACGGCACGTACTCCTTGAACGCGATGACGTTGCCGGCGAGGGCGCCGTAGTGGAACAGCAGGAAGTAGGCGACACCGGGCAGCATGAGCAGAAACAGCGCCCGGCTCTGAAAACCTTTACGCTTGCGCTGCGCTCCGCCGGAACCACGGCGAGAGGGACTCACCCCCTTCGCACCTGCTCGTTCGCGTAAGTCAGTTGCCACGGCTCCCCCTCACCTCGGCCTGTCCGGTGAAGGGAAGTTAAAACGCTTTCACGACGCGGTCAACACTTCTGACACAGCCGGGACTTCACGCCCCGCTGTCACGCCTTCACGCCTTCACGCTGCGAGCAGCCCTCGGCCGAACCAGTCGGAGGACGAGCGCACGCCGGGCAGGGCTCCTGCTGGTAACAGCAGAAGACGACGACGGCACCTACGGTCCGGGCCCCGCGGTTACCGGCCGCGCGAGACACAGTCCGAGCCCGCGGGCGGTCCGGCCCGCCCCAACCTCTTGACGCGTCAATGACAACAATGGCTTGATGTCATGGGAGCGCTCCCACCTCACCCAGGGAAGGGACCACCATGCGCAGCACCCGCCGCTCGTCCCCGCACTTACGGATCGTCACGGTTCTCGGCCTCCTGGCCACCCTGCTCCTCCCCCTCGGCCTGACCGTCGCACCCCGCGCGACGGCCGCCCCTGCCGCGGACCCCGTCCGCGTCATGCCGCTCGGCGACTCGATCACCGGCTCGCCGGGCTGCTGGCGGGCGGTGTTGTGGAACCGGCTCGTGAACAGCGGATACAAAGACATCGACTTCGTCGGCACGCTCCCCACGCAGGGCTGCGGACAGGCGCACGACGGCGACAACGAGGGCCACGGCGGCGAGTTGGTGACAAACGTCGCCGACCAGAACCTGCTGCCGGGGAGGCTTGCCGCCGCCCGGCCGGACATCGTTGTCATGCACTTCGGCACGAACGACGTGTGGAGCAGCATCGCCCCCGACCGCATCCTCGCCGCCTACACCAAGCTCGTGACGCAGATGCGGGCCTCCGATCCGGACATGCGGATCCTCGTCGCGCAGCTCATCCCGATGAACCCGAGCAGCTGCGCGGCCTGTGCGCAGCGCGTCGTCGACTTCAACGCGAAGATTCCCGCCTGGGCCCGGGCGACCAGCACGGACCGTTCCCCGATCACCGTGGTCGACCAGTGGACGGGCTTCAGCACGGCCGCCGACACCTATGACGGCGTGCACCCCAACGCCTCCGGCGACGACAAGATCGCCGCCCGCTGGTACCCGGCCCTGGCGGCCGTCCTCGACGCGGGCGTCCCGCAGGACCCGGGCGACCCCGGTGACCCCGGTGAGGAACCCGGGGCCTGCACCGCGCGGTTCCGGGCCGTCTCCTCCTGGCAGGGCGGCTATCAGGGCGAGGTGACGGTGACGAACACGTCGGCCTCCGCCGCCTCGGGCTGGACCGCGACCGTCGTACCGGCGGGCGGCGCGCGTCTCACCCAGGTCTGGAACGGCACCCACACAACGGCCGCCGACGGCACGGCCACCGTCACGAACGCGGCGTGGAACGGCGCGCTGGCCCCCGGCGCGAGCGCCACGTTCGGCTTCGTCGCCACCGCACCGGCAACGGCCGGGGCCCCGGCGGCGACCGTCACGTGCACGGCGAAGACCCCGGCCGCCTGACACCCGGAGCGGGCTCGACTCCCCGTCAACTCCTCCTCCCTGGAGCCGCTATGAGATCTCGTACCGCATCCGTCCCGCGAGTGGCCGGAGTGGCCGCCGCCCTCCTGGGACTCCTGCTCTCCTTACTCTCCTTCAGCACACCGGCACAGGCCGCCCCCACCGGCTTCCGCATCGAGAACGGCCGCCTCGTGGAAGCCTCCGGGAACGACTTCGTGATGCGCGGCGTCAACCACGCCCACACCTGGTACCCGGGTGAGACGCAGTCTCTGGCCGACGTCAAGTCGCTGGGCGCCAACACTGTCCGTGTCGTCCTCTCCGACGGCCACCGCTGGACCAAGAACAGCGCGCAGGACGTGGCGGGTGTCATCGCCCAGTGCAAGGCCAACCGGCTCATCTGCGTGCTGGAGGTGCACGACACCACCGGCTACGGAGAGGAGTCCGCGGCCGGGACCCTCGACCACGCGGCCGACTACTGGATCGGCCTGAAAGAGGTGCTCGCCGGTCAAGAGGACTACGTCATCATCAACATCGGCAACGAGCCCTGGGGCAACACCAATCCCGCAGGGTGGACCGATCCCACCATCGCCGCCGTCAAGAAGCTGCGCAACGCCGGATTCACGCACACGATCATGGTGGACGCGCCCAACTGGGGCCAGGACTGGCAAGGCGTGATGCGCGCCAACGCCAAGTCCGTCTACAACGCCGACCCCACCGGCAACCTGATCTTCTCGATCCACATGTACAGCGTCTACGACACCGCCCAGGAGATCACCGACTATCTGAACGCCTTCGTCAACGCCAAACTCCCCATCCTCATCGGTGAGTTCGGAGGACCGGCCGACCAGTACGGCGACCCTGACGAGGACACCATGATGGCCGTGGCCCAGCAGCTGCGGCTCGGCTACCTGGCCTGGTCCTGGAGCGGCAACACCGACCCGATCCTCGACCTGGCGATCGAGTTCGACCGCACCCGGCTCAGTTCCTGGGGCCAGCGCGTCTTCAACGGCGCCAACGGCATCGCCGCGACCTCGAAGGAAGCCACCGTCTACTCCTCGGGCGGCGGTGACACCACTCCCCCGACCGCTCCCGGCGCACCGACCGCCTCGGAGGTGACCTCGTCATCCGTGAAGCTGGCCTGGTCCGCCGCCACGGACGCCACCGGAGTCACGGGCTATGACGTCGTCCGGGTCAGCGGCGCGACCGAGACCACCGCCACCACCACAACAGGCACCACCGCCACCGTCACCGGCCTCGCCCCGTCCACCGCCCACACCTTCGCCGTCTACGCCCGTGACGCGGCCGGCAACAGGTCGCCCCGCTCGGCCACGGTGACGGTCACGACCTCCCCGGGCGGCTCACCGTCGGCCTGCGGCGTCGGATACCGGGTGACGAGCAGCTGGCCCGGCGGCTTCCAGGGCGAGATCGTCCTCCGCAACACCGGCGCGTCGGCGATCAACGGCTGGACGCTGCGCTGGACCTTCCCCGACAGCCAGCGCGTCACCAACCTCTGGGGCGGTACGGCGACGCAGAGCGGCTCCGAGGTCAGCGTCGCGGCCGCCTCGTACACCGCGACGATCCCCGCGGCGGGCTCGGTCACCCTCGGCTTCACGGCCACCCGGTCGACCGCGAACCCCAGCCCCACGGCGTTCACGCTGAACGGCGCCACCTGCTCGGTGAGCTGACGCGCCGCGTGCGACGGTGCCGGCGCGCTTCCCGGCGTCCGGCGCGGCGGTACCGTCGCCGTGGCTGTGATCCATACGACATCGCACAGGAAAGCGGTTTACACGGCCCCGGAGCGGTGAGGCGGCGGGGATGTCTCACCGGCACCCCACCGCCGTCACTCCGGCAGGATGCGCCCGCACCCGTTCCGGTTTCCCCCACCGTGCGCGGGAGGCGCGATGAGCGAGGACACCCTGCGCATGCGCGCCGTCGCGCCGGCCGAAGGCGGGCCTGGGCGGAAGGACGCGTCCGAGGCCGCCGCCCCCGCGCAAGGGTCCGGGCAGCGGGACGCCTTCTTCGACAACGCGAAGTATCTGGCGATCGTGCTGGTGGCGATGGGGCACTCCTGGGAGCCGTTGCGGGACGGCAGCCGGGCGGCGAGCGCGTTGTACATGGTGGTGTACGCCTTCCACATGCCGGCGTTCATCATCATCTCCGGCTACTTCTCGCGCTCCTTCGACGCCGGCCCGGGACGCATCCGACGTCTGATCACCGGACTCGCCGTTCCGTACGTCGTCTTCGAGACGGCGTACACCCTGTTCACCCGGTGGACCGACCAGGAGCCGGACCGGCCGATCAGCCTGCTGGACCCGCTCTATCTGACCTGGTTCCTGGCTGCGCTGTTCATCTGGCGGCTGACCACGCCGGTGTGGCGGCATGTGCGGTGGCCGCTGCCGGTCGCCCTTGTCATCGCGATGCTGGCGACGCTCTCGCCGTCCGTCGGCAACGACCTCGACCTGCAGCGCACCCTGCAGTTCCTGCCGTACTTCGTCCTCGGACTGTGCCTGAAGCCGGAGCACTTCCGGCTGGTGCGCCGGCGCAAGGTGCGCATCCTCGCCGTGCCGGTCTTCGCCGCCGCGGTCGTCGTGGCCTACTGGGCGGTGCCACGGATGACCGGCGCCTGGTTCTACCACCGCGACAGCGCGGAGGAGCTCGCCGCGCCCTCCTGGTCCGGGCCCGTCATGTCGCTGGTGATCTTCGGCTGCTCGCTGGTCCTGGTGGCCTGCTTCCTCTCCTGGGTGCCCGGGCGCCGGGCATGGTTCACGGTGCTGGGCGCGGGCACACTGTACGGCTATCTGCTGCATGGTTTCGTCGCCCAGGGATCCAAGTTCTGGGGCTGGTACGAGCCGGCGTGGATCCACCGGCCCTTGGGCGAGCTCGTCGTCACGGCCGTCGCGGCCGTCGTCGTGACCGCGCTGTGCACCCCGCCGGTACGGCGGCTGTTCCGCTGGGTGATGGAGCCCGAGATGGCATGGGCGTTCCGCCGGGACGCCCGCGATCAGGCCCGGGAACGCAGCGCCGTACGCGAGCGGACCGCCGTACGCGAGTGACGTTCGGCGCGCCGCCCGGAACGACGGGGATCGCTATCGATGAGGGTCGGTGCGTACGTGCGCACGCACCCCTTGCAGGCCGAACAGGATGAGAAGCTCGACCACGCCGCCGTCGGCGCTGCCCAGCCAGTGGGGCAAGGCCGTGTCGAACTCGGCTGCCTCACCGGCCGGCAGCGTCAGGTCGCGCTCGCCGATCACCAGCCGCAGGCGTCCGTTGAGCACGTAGAGCCATTCGAAGCCCTCGTGGGTCTGCGGGGTCGGTTCGAGTGGTTCCGGCCGGGCCGGGATGATCATCTTGAACGCGTGCACCCCGCCCGGTCGCCGGGACAGGGGCACGAAGGTCATCCCGAACCGCCTGATCGGCTTGAGGTGGATCCGGGGGTCGCCGGTGCGCGGGGCACCGACGAGGTCGTCCAACGGAACGTCATAGGTACGGGCCAGCGGCAGCAGCAATTCCAGGCTCGGCCGGCGCAGCCCGCTCTCCAGCCGGGACAGCGTGCTCTCCGAGACGCCGGTCGTCGCCGCGAGGTCGGCGAGGGTGATGCCGCGGGCACGACGCAGCGCACGAAGCCGCGGTCCCACCCCGTCCAGCACTTCGTCGTCCGCCTTGCGATCCATCGGGCCATCTTGCCGTAACCGCAAGATTCCGTGCCAGGTCGTGGTGTGCCTGGCAAGACTGCGTGCATCCCGACACAAGGAGCCTTGATGAACACCACAGATGCGGTCACGTTCTGGGACGGCGTCTACGCGGCCCGACCGGCAGCCGGCGGCCCGCGGCCGAATGTTCGCCTCACCGAGACGGTGACGGGCCTGCCGTCCGGTGACGTGCTGGACCTCGGATGCGGCGACGGCGGCGACGCGCTGTGGCTCGCCCGCCGGGGGTGGCACGTCACGGCCGTCGACATATCGGCCGTGGCGGTCGAGAGGCTCGCCGCCCTCGCCCGCTCACACGGCCTGGGCGACCGCGTCACCACCGTGCGGGCCGACTTGCACCGGTCTTGCCCGCCCGGCGAGTTCGACCTGGTCTGCGCCCACTACCTGCACACCCCCTTCGACCTGGACCGCGCAACCGTCCTGCGCTCGGCCGCGCACGCACTGCGCCCGGGCGGGCGGCTGCTGGTCGTCGACCACGGCTCGGCCGCGCCCTGGTCGTGGAACCAGGATCCCGACATCCACTACCCGAGCCCGCGGGAAGTCGCCGCGGGTATCGACCTGGACCCGCGGACATGGACAGTCGAGCGGGCCGACGCACCCCGCCGGATCGCGACCGGACCGGACGGGCGCACCGCCGAGGTCACCGACCACGTCCTCCTCATCCGCCGCACCGCCTGACACGGCGGCCGACGCCGCCCCGACGAAGGAGGGGAAGCCACCGTGCCCAGCACCACCCGCCGCAACCGGCGCCGCGACACCCCGCCGCCCCGGACCGGAAGCACCGAGTCCGAGGTCCTGCGCGGATTCCTCGACTACCTCCGGAGCTCGATCGCCGCGAAGGTCGACGGCGCCCCCGAACCGCAGGCGCGAACAGCCGCCGTTCCCTCAGGCACGAACCTGCTCGGCCTGCTCCACCACCTGACTCTCGTCGAGCGCTCGATGTTCCTCGGGGACGACGTCACCGACTGGCAGGCGACGTTCCGAGCCACGCCGACGGACAGTGTGGCCGATGTCGTCGCCCGCTACCGAGACGCGGTCGAGCGCGCGAACGACGTTCTCGACGGCTGCACCGATCTCGGCGCACCGGTCCCCCGGCCGCGGCCGGACCGTCCCGCTCCCAGCATCCGCTGGGCACTCACCCACATGATCGAGGAGACCGGCCGGCACGCGGGCCACGCGGACATCCTCCGCGAACTAATCGACAGCACCACCGGCCGCTGATCCACGGCTGGCCACAGACCTGGTACGGCTGGTGGCCGATCATGCGCGGTATGTGCACACGCTGATCGCCGATGGGCTGGGGGGGTGACGGCCATGTCATCGGGCACGATACGCCTTGTCGGGCTCGGTGAGTTCGCCGCCCCTGGGCTTCTTGACCGGGTGGCGCAGGCCCTCTCCGGCGTTCTCGTAGCCGAGGTCGGTCAGGGTGGGGATGCCCAGGGTGGCGGCGAGCCGGTTCAGGGCGTCGACGAGACCGTGGGCGCGGGCACAGGTTGTGTCGTGCTCGCGTCCCGGCCGCACTGGCGAGCCCCACAGCGGCCAGCCGTCCGGGGCGGAGATGACCTGCACGTTGCCGCCGTGGTGTCGGTGATTGCCGGACCACCACAGATCCGCGC
The DNA here is from genome assembly GCF_045040895.1 of Streptomyces purpurascens. Classification (NCBI taxonomy): domain Bacteria; kingdom Bacillati; phylum Actinomycetota; class Actinomycetes; order Kitasatosporales; family Streptomycetaceae; genus Streptomyces; species Streptomyces purpurascens. Next base: position 912,676 of record NZ_CP108341.1, read on the forward strand.
TGTTGGGGCCGGCGGCGGCGACGCGGTTCTGCGCACCACAGTGCCGTCGAGGTTGAGGTGGGTGTAGCCGGCCGCGACGGCCCGCTCCAGCGCGGTGGCCAGGTCCGGGGCGTGGTCGGACAGCACGGTGAGCCCTTCGTACAGGTAGCGGTACGCGGTCGGATTGGAGATGCCGTTGTCCCGGGCGAGTTGGGCCACGCGCGTGCCGTCGACGAACCAGCGCAGGACCAATACGGCCTGGGCCCGTCTGGGGCCGCTTCGCGCCGTGCCAGGATTTCGCGAGCCCTCGGGAGGCGAGCCGGGCGCGTGTGTCACCGCCCGTGTTCCCGACCTCGGAGAGGGATGTCAGGAACAATGGCCACTAGTAACATTGCGGAACTACTTTTGATTTAGGACCACTACCGGGATCCGCCGGAGAGGAGAAGTCGTGCCCGACCACGAGAGTCGCGTCACCTTCCAGCATGGGCAGGAGTTCCTGGCCGCCATCTCCGAGCGCTGGAACTACCAGATCCTGCGGGAGGTGTTCTTCGGTGTTGGCCGTTTCGGCGAACTCAAGCGAGCTCTGGGGATCTCGGCGAACATCCTCACCGCGCGGCTCAACAGCCTGACCGAGCTAGGGGTGCTCACCAAACGCGCCTACCGCTCCGACAAGCCGTGGTACGAGTACGAGCTCACCGACAGCGCCCGCGAACTCGTCGTCCCCGCCATCGCGGCCATCACGCGCTGGGCCGAGACCCATGCGACCGACACCGACATCACGCGCCACCCGCTGATGCACACGACGTGCGGCAACCCGACCAATCCCTACCTCGCGTGCAGCAGCTGCCATCAGCCGGTCGAGGCCTCGACTCTGCGGCCGACGGCCGCCGGGGAGGGCGGTGCCGGTCGGCGGAGGGGGACGGCTCCCGCGACGCCGGGCGACCACGGTTCGGAGTCCGGTTGATCTCTTCGGCTCGACGGCGGCCATTGCTGGTAGCGTTTTGAAACTAGTAGCGTTACGCTACTAGTGACTGAACGTCCCCTTGGTCACGGAGAGGACTGACCATGACCACGAACTGGCCCGAAGGGGTTACCGAGAAGCTGATCCCCACCTCACTGGGCCTGATCAACGTGCGCGTCGGCGGCCGTTCCGACGGCCCCGCCATGGTGTGCTGGCCGAGCCTGATGATGGACGGCACCATGTGGCAGTACCAGTACGAGCACTTCGCCCCGACCCACCGCGTAGTGCTCATCGACAGCCCCGGACACGGCAAGTCCGACGCGCTGCGCAAGATCATTGATCTCAAGGACTGCTCCGACGTGCTCGTCGAGATCCTCGACGCGCTCGGCATCGACAAGTGCGTCCTGGTGGGCAACAGTTGGGGCGGCATGCTGGCCGGGGTCTTCCCGGCCCACTACCCGCAGCGGACCGCGGCGGCGGTCGGCATCAACTGCACCGCCTCACTGCCCACGACGGTCGAGAGCATCTGGGCCACCGCGCTGTCCACGTTCCTCTCGCTGCACGCGAAGATGCCGCCGCTGGCCGCCAAGGCCGCCCGCGCCGCCTTCGCCGGCCCCACCGCCGAGGCCACCAACCCGGAGTTCACGGAGTTCACCAGGTTCGTGCTGCGGGACGACCCGAAGTCGGTGGCGTGGGCGCTGCGCAGCATCCTCATAGGGCGCAAGGACGAGCACCGCCTCCTGAACACCATCAGGAACGTGCCCGTCCTGATCATCGCCGGTGAGGAGGACAGTCAGTTCCCTGTGCATGTGGTGCGGAAAATGGCGGATGCCATCGAGGGCAGCACCTTCCGTGTGCTCCAGCACACCGCCCACCTCGCCGCCCGTGAGAACCCCGACGGCGTCAACGCCGAGATCGACACGTTCCTCGCCGCCCTGCCCGCCACGGTCTGATCGGAAGCCACCATGGAGAACACGACACAAGCGACGGCCGTACCCGACTGGGTCCTGAAGTTCATCGACGCCATCGACACCCTGGAGTTCGGCGAGGGCTTCGCACCGTTGACCGAGGACACCGACATGTTCTTCGGTACCGCGCACATCCAGGGCGTCGAGGCCATCAAGGCGTTCTTCGTCAAGATCGACGCACCGTTGATCATCACCCACGAGGTCCTGGAGTTCTGGGCCGCGGATGACGGCGTCCGCCTGCTGCGCGGCGAGGCGACGATGGCCAAGAAGAGCGATCCGGACCAGGTGGTGCGAGCCCCGTTCATGCACATCTTCTACCTCGACGGGGAAGAACCGGTCCGCATCCGGACGCTCCGCATCACTGCGGGCCCGCTTGAGACCGACGCCGTGATGTGACCCCGTTTCCGGGGCCCGTCGTGGGTGTCCCCGGCCCCGTATCCGAGACCGGACAGGACGAGCGCTGTCCGGTCTCGCCGCGCTGCGGGGGATCGGCCAACGAGCCCCCGCGGGAATCACGCGATACGCGCCCGCCAGGGGCCGACCGGGGCGGAGTTGCCGTCTTCGACTCCTTCCGGGCGCGGACGTGCCCCTCGACGCGTCCGGGAAGATCCGTCGGCGGCCCCTTCGTCGGCCCGCCGTCGACCCTGCGACAGTGAGGGCGAACGGACGTGCGGCGAACACGCGAGTGGAAGACGACCGCCGCGTGATCCGCCCGCCGTCAGTTCACCAACCGCAGTTGGTCCAGCTCGTCCCCGATCGCCTTGCGAAGCACGTCGTGCCGCGGACCGAGTGCGAACTGCTCGTCGGCCCACCTGTCACGGGGATAGAGCCAAACCGGCAGGCCCACCAACTCGGGCGGTTCCCACTCGAACCGCGGCCATACGTGTGCGTGCAAGAACCCGTCGGTATTCCCCAAGATCTCAAGATTGACCCGCCGGAAAGCCGCATCCATGCGACGCGATGCTCGCTCGACTGCTTCCCCGAGCTGGTCCATGTCGGAGAGGAAGGCCAGCCGCTTCCCTCGGGGCAAGTCCGACAGTCTCTCCACCTGAGGGTCGTCCACCAGGAGCACCGAGTAGCCCGGCAGGAACTGCACATCACCGATCACCGCGAACCCCGCGTTCAGGCGCCGCAGTACAGCGGGGTTCTCACCTCGCAGCGCACTCCCGATTCGATCGACCCGCCAGCCATCGACCATGTCCGGAACTCCTCCCGGCGCAACCGCCGTTACCTGCGACGCGCCAGATCAAGCACACCATTCCCGAGCCCCGAGATCAGCGGGCCCATCGCAGAAGACGCGGAAGCAGGGGTGGAGCGCCTCGATCCGGCTCTGGCTCCGCCCATGATCACCCGGACAGACTCTAGGCCTGCCCGGCGAGGGGATGCCTTCACGTCTCGGCGCGGCGGAACTTACGGTTTGTGGGTTACCCAGAGCAGTTCCGCCGGCCAGCGGTGTGCCCAGTCGGGTGGGTCGGTTTCGTTGTAGCCGTTGGGTGTTCCGAGTTCGGGCCGCGGCTCGATGAGGTCGTCGATGATGAGACCCGCGCCGCGCAGGACCTTGACCCAGTCGCCGTAGGTGAGCTGATAGCTGGTCGCGCCGTCGTCTTCGGCGATGGTGTTCAGCCCGAAGTAGTCCTGCTGCAGCGTCGTGGTCACGCGGCTGGCGGCTTCGTCGTAGCAAGCTTCGAACCATGGGCTGGCGACGTTGAACACCAGGCGCCCACCTCGGCCCAAGACGCGTGCGGCCTGCGGGACGGCCAGGTGCGGGGGCGCCCAGCTGAGCCCGCCGAAGTCGCAGAACACCAGGTCGAAGCTGTCGGCGGCGAACGGGAGTTGTTCGGCAGCGCCTTGCACCAGCGGGTAGCGGGCCGCTCCCATCGCGCGGGCCGCTGCGGCGAGTTGGGCTTCGGACAGGTCGAGTCCGACCACGGTGGCGCCCTCGGCGGCGAGCGCCCTGGACCACTGGCCGGCGCCGCAGCCGAGTTCGAGGACGCGCTTGCCGGTGACGTCGCCCAGGGCGTGCAGGTGCGCGTCGGGGATGGAGTACATGCCCCACAGCCGGGGTGTGGCGCCGATTTGGGGGTCGTGCTTGTGCTGGTAGGCGCCGCTGATCTGGTTCCAGAGCCGCCGGTTGGCGGGGATGCTGTCCACGTGCCGACTCCAGCACTGCCTGCCGAGGGCGGTCAACACGATTTGGGCACTGGCCGGCCCTCGCCTCGGTCCGGCCCTGGCTCGGCCCATGATCCGCCGGACGAGCCCTAACCGTCCTGTGTGAGCCGAACCAGCAGCACACCGGGCGCACGCGGCACCGACACCGTCAGTCCGTCCCCGTCCCAGGTGGCCCGGCCCGCCTCCGGGGAGGACGGGTGCAGGACGTCCGCGCGGACGGGCCGGTCCGCCAGGTGCCGGAGGGGGACGTGGAGTTCGGCCGGTCCGCCGCGACGCCAGACCGAGACGTAGGCCGTGCTGTCGCCGGGGACCCTGAGGCCCAGGGCCAGCCACTCGTCCGTCCAGCCGGGCAGGCCGAGCGGCCAGAAGGGCAGGGCCCGTGCGAGGTCGCCGCGGATCGACTTGTAGACCGCGACCGCGTCCCGTACGAGGGCCAGTTGGTGTTCCGACATGCGGTTCAGATGGCCGGAGAGATGGATGCGGCCGAGCAGGGCCCCGCCCAGGGTCCAGGAGATCAGGCCGTCGTCGAATCCGGGCTGCGGGTAGGCCCAGACGGCGCCCTGCTCGGGCGGGACCGCGGTCGGCGCGGCGGCGGCGATGGGCGCGTAGCGCAGCGGGTCCTGCTGGTCGCTGGTGGACTGGAGCTGGGCTACGGCCAGGGTGGCCCCGTCCATGCGCATGCCGCCCGAGGCGCAGTTCTCGACGACGAGGCCGGGGTGCCGGTCCAGTACGCCGGAGAGCCAGTCCAGGTAGGCGTGGGCGTGGCCGAGCAGCCCCGCTCCCGGCGCGAGGTCGCCCAGGGCCTGGGTGCCGGGGTCGACCACGATGTTGTAGTCCAGCTTGAGATAGCCCACGCCCCAGTCGCCGACGATCCGGTCGACCGTCTTGTCGAGGTGGGCGCGGGCGGCCGGATGCCGCAGGTCGAGCTGGTGGCGGCCCTGCTCGGTCAGGCGCACGCCGTCGCGCTGGAAGAACGCCTCGGCGGGGAGCTCGGCCGCGACCGGGCTGCGTACCCCGACGACCTCCGGCTCCAGCCACAGCCCGGGCACCATGCCGCGCTCCCGGATCCGGTCCAGGACCGCCTGGATGCCGCCGTCGGGGAAGCGGCGCGGCGAGGGCTGCCAGGCGCCGACGCTGTCCCACCAGCCGCGGGTGTCGTCGTCGTACCAGCCCGAGTCGATGCAGAAGTACTCCGCGCCGGCGTCGGCGGCGGCGTCGATCAGCGGCAGCAGTTTGGCCGTGGTCGGGTCGCCCATGAGGGTGTTCATGTAGTCGTTGAAGACGACGGGGAGGTCGGTGTGGTCCGGGTGGGGTCGGCGGATCGCGCGGCGGTAGGAGGTCAGGGCGCCCATCGCGGCGTCGAGGCCGGAGCCGAGTGCGAGGGCCCCGGACACGGTGGTGAACTCCTCGCCCTGTTCGAGCCGGACCCGCCACTGGTGTTCCGCGTCCGTGGGGCCGTTCAGCGCGAGGTACGTGCCGTGTGCGCGCTGGCCGACGTCCCAGCGCCAGCCGGCCGGGGACTCCACCTGCCACACCCACGCCCGGCCGCCGTCCCGCTCGGTCAGCGCCCCCATGGCCAGATGGCCGTCGGTGGGCCAGCTGCCGCGCCCGGTGAGGGCGAGGGCGGCCCGGCTGTCGTGCTCGTGGACGTCCATGTTGATGTCGGCGACGCCGGCGCGCAGCGGCTCGGCGTACCAACGGCACTCGGCGAGCCAGTCGTTGCGGGCCCGGTGGACGTCGAGGGCGTCCGGGGCGGGCAGGCCGCCGAGCAGCAGGCTGCTGACGGACTGGACGACCAAGGGCTCCCGGCCCTCGTTGCGGAGCCGGACGCGGGAGCGCAGGACGGGCAGGCCGGTGGGTGACGTCAGCTCGGCGAACGCCGTCAGGCCGGTGCCCGGATCGTGGAGTTCGACGGTCAGCCAGTCCCAGCCGTCGCGTCTGCCCGTGCGGTGGGCCCGGTAGGCGAGCCGTGCGCCGAACGCCGTGCCCGTGAAACGCGGGCCGGACCAGCCGCTGCCGTGACCGAGGGCGGTGAGCTCCACGAGCGGGAGCGCCGAGGGCGGGGCGGCGGGGCTGTCGTCGTCGGGATGGGCCAGACCGACCAGCCTCAGCGTCCCGTCGGCGGCGACGGCGAACCGTGCCCGAAGGGCCTCATGGCCCCAAGTGAACTCGTCCAGCCGCTGGTTGGAGGCCATGTGCGCCGCATCCGCCGTGCCGGTCAAGGTGCTCCCCCTCCTGACCCCGCCCCGTTCTCCGGGAGCGGCGGTCCGCGTGAATCCCTCGTTACGGTCTCTTGACGACCCAAGTGTGACCGGTCACAATCCTCGCATGAATGTGACCGGTCACACAAGGCGCCCGGCGAGCATCAGGGACGTCGCGACCGCGGCGGGGGTCTCGTACCAGACGGTCTCGCGGGTGATCAACGGCCATCCGAGCGTGCGGCCGTCCACCCGGGAGCGGGTGCTCGCCGCCATCGACGAACTGGGCTTCCGCCGCAACGTCACCGCCCACGCCCTGGCCAGCGGGCGCAGCCGGGCCGTGACCGTGCTCACCGCGAACACCACCCACTACGGCTACGCCTCGATCCTCCAGGGCATCGAGGAGGCCGCCCGCGCCGCGTCGTACGCGGTCGGGATCGGGGTCCTGGAGTCCGCGGACGACGCGGCCGTCGCCGCGGAGGTGCAGCGTGCGGCGGACGCGGGCGGCGGGCTCATCGTGATCGCATACGATCCGGCCGGTGTACGGGCGCTGGGAGCCGTGCCCTCGACGCTGCCGGTCGTCGGCGTGGTCGAGACCCCGGCGAGCCCGCCCGGCGGCGACCGCCCGTGGGTCTGGACCGACGACCGCGAGGCCGCCTACCAGGCGACCCGGCATCTGCTCTCCCTCGGCCACGAGACCGTGCACTACGTCGCCATCCCGTCCAGCACCCGCCGCACCAGCGCCCGCACCAGCGGCTGGCGGCAGGCGCTGAAGGAGGCCGGCGCCCCGGAATCCCGTCCCGTACAGAGCAGTTGGGGACCGGCGGGCGGTCACGCGGCAGGGCTGAAGCTGGCGGGCGACCCGTCCGTCACCGCGATCCTGTGCGGCAACGACGACCTCGCGCTCGGCGTGCTCCGCGCCCTGCACGAGGCCGGCCGCTCGGTGCCGGGCGAGGTCAGCGTGGCCGGTTTCGACGACGCCCCGCACTCCGCCTTCCTCACACCGTCCCTGACGACCGTACGCCTGGACTTCACCGGCCTCGGGCGGTCCGCGTTCGCCCTGCTGCACGGGGTGCTGGAGGAGTCGGCGCAGGTCGCCCCCCATCCCGTGTCCGTACCCGAGCTGGTGGTGCGGGAGAGCTCGGGGCCACCGCCCGCCGGTCACTGAACACCGCTCATCCGCCCAGCAGTTGTGAGTCCCGCCACCTGAACCTGAACCACCTGCTCCGGAAAGGCACGAGATGAAGAGAAGAGCTCTCCCCGCCCTGGCGCTGATATGCGCCGCCGGCCTGGCCGCCACCGCGTGCAGTGACCCGACCGCCGGGGACTCCGGCGACTCCGGTTCGGGCGGGAAGAAGGCGGAGGTCAACCCCACCGCCCGCCTCGACGGCGTGAAGCTGACCATGTGGACGGCGCAGAACACGGTCAACGCGCCCAAGCAGGTCATCGACGCCTTCGAGAAGGCCACCGGCGCCAAGGTCGACACCCAGGCGATCCCGGACCTCTACGAGCAGAACGTGCCGACGAAGCTGGCGTCCGGCGACCGCCCCGACCTGATGTTCTGGCAGCCCTCGATCTCCACCCTGCCGTTCATCCAGCCGAAGCAGAACCTGCTGACCCTGGACGGGGAGCCGTGGGAGGCCAAGCTCGGCGGAACCGAGAAGTCGCTCGGCATGATCGACGGCAAACGGTACGCGGCGATCGTCACCAGCCCCGCCATGCTCGGCGTCTACTACAACAAGGACGTCTTCCGGAAGGCCGGGCTGAGCGAGAAGGACTTCCCCAAGTCCTACGACGACCTGCTCGCCCTCGGCCGCAAGGTCGTCGACAAGTCCGACGCCGCCGCCTTCTACGAGGCCGGCGGCGACAAGTGGCCGCTGCAGTGGCAGATGCAGGTCCAGCTCACCGACCTCGACCAGCAGTGGTGGGCCGATCTGAACGCGGGCAGGAAGAAGTGGACCGACCCGGTCGTCGTCGGCGCGATCAAGAAGTACAAGGAGAAGCTGCTCGACGCCGGGCTCGCCCAGAAGAACTACCGGACGGGCACGTTCACCGGGCAGGCCGACGCGCTGTGGAAGGGCGAGGCCGGCATGGTCCTCAACGTCACGTCCTTCCAGAGCCAGTTGCAGGCCAAGTACTCCACCGCCGAGATCGACAAGAAGATCGGCTGGTTCCCGGTCGCCAACTCCTCGGCCACCGGCCTGTACTCCCCCGACCAGACCAACGGTGTCGTCGCCTTCAAGACCGGTGACGACAAGCGGCAGAACGCGGCCCGGCAGTTCCTCGCCTTCTGGCTCGGGCCGGACTACCCGGACTACATCAAGACGATGAAGATCCCGTCCGTGCAGCCGTCCGTGCCCACCCCCGGCGGACTGCCCGAGACGTCCAAGGCCCAGGTGGCGGCCCTGCCGAAGGCCATCGGCGTCTTCCAGGCCAAGGCGATCGTCGCCCCGGACACCCACCTCTACCTGGCCGACATGATCTTCGGCAAGAAGAGCCCGCAGCAGGTCGCGCAGGCGATCCAGGACCAGTTCGCGCAGGTGGCCAAGGCCCAGGGCGCGCCCGGGTTCTGACGATGGCGGACACGGTCGTACGTACCAAGCCCGCGCCGGTCAGGGGCGCGCCGAAGAAGGTGGGGCGGCTGCCACGCGCGGCCGTGCACCACCCCTGGTGGTTCGCGCTGCCCGCGATCGTCGTCTTCGCGGGCTTCTTCCTGGTGCCGAACCTGCTCAACTTCTACTACCCGTTCACCAACTGGTCCTCGTACCACGCGGACATCGCGTTCACGGGCCTGGACAACTTCAAGACCATCGCCGAGGACGGCTCGCTGCTGCGGGCGATCCGGACGACCCTGGTGTACGCCCTGCTGGCAGCACTGTTCCAGAACGGCTTCGGGCTCGTGCTGGCGCTGCTGCTGGAGGACGACAGCCGCTTCAACCGGTTCTTCCGTGCCGTCTTCTTCCTGCCGGTGCTGATCTCGGCCCTCGCGACCGGTTACGTCTTCCAGGCGCTGCTGGACCAGGACGGGGCCGTCAACTCCCTGCTGGGCACGGACATCCCCTGGCTGGGTTCGACGACCTGGACGCTGGTGATCGTCACGCTCATCCACGGCTGGAAGTGGATGGGCCTGTCGATGCTGATCTATCTGGCCGGGCTCAAGGGCATCCCCGGCGAGATGCTGGAGGCCGCGAAGTGTGACGGCGCGGGGCCCTGGCGGACGTTCTGGTCGGTGCGCTGGCCGATGCTGGCGCCGGCCGTCACCTTCAACGTCACCACGGCGCTGATCGGTTCGATGAACACCTTCGACATCGTGCAGGCCACGACCGGCGGCGGCCCCGCGGCCTCCACGGAGGTCTTCAACATCTACATGTTCCGGATCTTCGGACAGGGCCTGTACGCCCAGGCCTCCGCGATGAGCCTCGTGCTGTTCCTGGTGGTGGTCGCCGTGGCGATCCCGCTGGTCGTCGGGCTCCGGCGAAGGGAGCAGCTGCTGTGACCGCGGTATGGCGGTACGGCCGCCCTTCCCTCGTCGTCCTGCTCGCCGCGCTGGCCGTCGGTGTGCCGCTGTGGCTGGTCGCCGTCACCTCGGCCAAGCCGCAGGCAGAGGCGATCGAGCCGAACCTGGACCTGCCCGGGCACTGGCAGCCCGCGAGCAACTACGCGGACGCCGTCAGCGAGGGCGAGATGCTGCGCGGCTTCCTCAACTCGCTGCTGGTCGTGGTGCCTTCGGTGGTCCTGGTGCTGATCCTGGGTGCGGGCGCCGCCTGGGTGTTCGCCCGCCGCAAGTCGAAGCTGGTCTCGGCGGCGTACGCGCTGTGCATCAGCGGACTGCTGCTGCCGCCCGCCGTCATCACCATCGTGATGGAGCTGCGGCAGATGGGCCTGGCGAACACCCGGCCGGGCATGATCGCCGTCTACACCGGCATGTACCTGTCGACGTCGATCTTCTTCATGACCGGGTTCATCCGCGCCATCCCCACGGAGCTGGAGGAGGCGGCCCGGATGGACGGGGCGACGCCGTCACGGATCTTCTGGCGGATCGTGCTTCCGCTGCTCCGGCCGGTGATCGCCACCGCGACGATCATGGTGATGCTCTACGCCTGGAGCGATGTCTTCTACGCGTTCTTCGTCCTCGGCGGCGGAGACAGGGCGACCTTGCCGCTCAACCTCTACCAGGTCGCCAGCGCCCAGCTCTACCTCAACAACTGGCATCTCGTCTTCGCGTACGTCGTGGTGATGAGCCTGCCCATGGTCGCCGTGTTCCTCGTCGGCCAGCGAAAGATCGTGTCCGGAATCACCAGTGGAGCCGTGAAGTGACTGGAGGTCCAGCAGCGTGAGCACCCCCGCCCGCACAAGATCCCGCACCAGAACCGCCCTAGTGACAGCACTACTTGGAGCAGCCGCCATGGCAGGCACCCTCCCCGCGGCCGGTCCCGCCGCCGCGGCCGATCCCCAACGCCTCAGCGTCGACCTCAACGCCTCCGAGGGGCCGGTGATGCTGGGCGCCAACGGCTCGCTGTACGGGCTCAGCGACGACGGGGTGCCCAGCGACGCCGCGATGGCACCCCTGAAGATCACCAGCGTCTCGCAGAAGCCGGAGGGCGGCGCCCAGCACCCCAACGGCGACGCGCTCACCGTCTCCAAGTCGTTCTTCCGCAACGGCGGCGGCGAGGTCAACGTGATGATGCAGGACATCTACGCCAAGTGGCCGTACGAGGACCTCGGCATCGACGACTACCTCCCCAAGGTCGACAAGATCGTCAAGGAGGTCTCGGCCGACCCTAACAGCGACCGCTTCGTCTACATCCCGTTCAACGAGCCCGACCAGATCTGGTACAAGCTCGACGTCCAGGACCAGGCCCAGTACGAGAAGAACCGTGACCGGTTCTTCAAGGACTGGAAGACGGTGTACCAGCGGATCCGCGCGATCGACCCGGACGCACGGATCGCCGGACCCAATGAAGCGGCTTACCACACACGCCTGTTGAAGGACTTCCTCGCCTTCGCCAAGCGGGAGAACGTACTCCCCCAGGTGATGACCTGGCACGAGCTGGGCTCCGGTTCGCTGCGCGACTTCCAGGCGCACTACGACGACTACCGCGCGCTGGAGCGCGAGGCGGGCATCGCCCCGCTGAAGATCAACATCGATGAGTACGCCAACCGCCGCGATCTGTCCGTGCCCGGGCAGCTCGTGCAATGGGTGTCCATGTTCGAGCGCAACAAGGTGTACGCCAACATGGCCTACTGGGACGCCGCCGGCAATCTCAGCGGCCATGTGGTGCGTTCGAACATCCCCAACGGCGGCTGGTGGCTGTTCCGCTGGTACGCGGGCATGACCGGGAACACCGTGAAGGTGACGCCGCCGCAGGCCAACACGATCGACACGCTCCAGGGCCTCGCCTCGCTCGACGCCTCCCGCCGCCAGGCGCAGGTGCTGCTCGGCGGCTCCGCCGCGGACTCGGACGTGGTCGTGCGGAACGTCCCGCGGTCGGTGTTCGGCCGTACGGTCACCGCGACGGTCGCCGAGGCGGCCTGGTCCGGTTACGAGGGGCAGCACGCGGCGCCGCGGGTCCTGGCGCGCACCAAGGTGAAGGTGGCGGAGGACGGTTCGGTGACCGTCCCGCTGCGCGGACTGCACAAGATGTCGGCGTACCGGATCGTCCTCACCCCCGGCGGCTCGGGCACCCCGTCCGCCGCGTCCGTCCCGTGGTCGGCGTCGTACGAGGCCGAGGACGCGGCCATCACCGACGGCAAGGTGTACACCCAGGGCACCGTGCAGAACGCCAACGGCTACGCGGCCTCCGGCACCAAGGACGTCGGTTCGCTCAACCAGCCCGGCAGCAAGGTCGCCTTCACGGTGACGGTGCCGAAGGACGGCACGTACGACCTGGCGATCCTGTACGGCAACCAGTCCGGCGGCCCCGCCACGCAGAAGCTGTCGGTCGACGGCGGCGACCCGGTGACGGTCGGCTACCCCTCCACCGAGAACTGGACGTACCGCGCCAAGAAGGACGTCGGCGTCCAACTGAAGGCCGGTACGCACCAGTTGGTTCTGTCCAAGGGCGACGCCGAGGTCACGCTCGACCGGATCGACCTGACCACGCGGACGGGCGCGGCCTCCGCGTCGTACGAGGCCAGCCTGGCGGACATCAGCGGCAAGCCGTCGTACGACTACTCCTCCTCGGCCGGCGTGGGTACGGGCGCCCTGGTGCTGCGCTCCGGCGACAAGGCGGTGTTCGACGTCTACGCCCCGCGTGACGGTTACTACACGGTGGTGCCGCGGGCCTCGGCGGCGGTGAAGCTCGCGCTGCACGGGGAGGCGGTCACGGCCGCGCCCGGCCGCCCGCTGCGGCTCTACCTGGTCGCGGGCAACAACCGGATCGCGATGACGTCGGGCCACGCCGCCGTGCGCTCCCTCGACGTCTCCGGCGACGGTTCGGCCGCCGGCACCCTCTCCTACGAGGGCGCCTCGGCCACGCTCGCGGGCGGCGCCAAGCTCGTCGACTCCCCGCACGCGTCCGCCGGCTCGTACATCGGCTGGCTCGGCAACAGCCCCTCCAGCACGGCCGAGTTCACGGTGAACGCGCCGCGGTCCGGCCGCCATGTGCTGGTCGTCCACTACGCGCACAACGACCGCCGGGACAACGGCCACGCCTACAACACGGACATCATGTCCCGTACGGCGGACCTCACGGTCGGAACCGCGGCGCCGGTGAAGGTCACCTTCAAGAACACCTGGAGCTTCGACGACTACTGGACCGTCGGTGTCCCGGTCGATCTGAAGAAGGGTGCCAACAAGGTGACGTTCGGCAACGCGAGCGCCTGGGCGCCGAACATCGACCGGATCGAGCTGGGCCGGGTCGTGGGCTGAACCGTGCGGTGACAGGCGTCGGTTGCGGAGGAATGAGTGTTCTCCTCCGCAACCGGCGTCGCCGTCCGGTCCGACTCTCACTCGTACCAGTAGGCCCCCTCGACCGATGTCCCCGCGCCGATCCACCACACTTCCATGCTGCCCGGGATCCGGGACACCGCCGCGACGCCCGTGTCCGAGTCCGCGCTTCCCCCGGGTGCCACCTCGTACTGCTGCCATGAAGCACACATGTCCGCTCCTTCACCCCACCGTGGACGTGCACGCACCGTAGCAATGTGAACACGCTGAGGCATCGACGTGAGGTCGGGAGTCAGAGCACGATGTACCACCTCGGCCGCGCGCGAGACACCGGCCCACCTCCCTGACACTCCCTCACCCGACCCCATCCCCTATGCTTCTACATGCTTGTAGAACGTCAGCACACGCATGTGAAGGAGTGGACGCCCACCATGGTGTTCAAACGACTGCTCGGCGCGCTCGGCGTGGGTGGACCCACCGTCGACACGGTCCTCGACCCGGCTCCCGTCCGGCCCGGCGGCACGCTCACCGGTCAGGTCCAACTCGTGGGCGGCAAAGCCGACTTCGACATCGAGCACATCACCCTGGAGCTGGTGGCCCGGGTCGAGGCCGAGCACGAGGGCGGTGAGAGCGAGGGCGTCGTCGCCTTCGACCGCTTCACCGTCGGCGGCGGGTTCCGGCTCGCCGAGGGCGAGCAGCGCGGTGTGCCGTTCAGCATGACCCTGCCGTGGGAGACGCCGGCCAACCAGTTGCACGGGCAGAGCCTGGGCGTCGTCCTCGGCGTGCGCACCGAGCTGTCGGTGGCGGGTGCGAAGGACAAGGGCGATCTGGACCAGCTGATCGTCGCGCCACTGCCGGTGCAGGAGGCCGTGCTCGAAGCCCTGGGCGGGCTCGGGTTCGGTTTCAAGTCGGCCGACCTCGAGTACGGGCGCATCGGCGGCACCGGCCAGCAACTGCCGTTCTACCAGGAGATCGAGCTCGTCCCGTCACCCCGGTACGCGCAGCAGGTCAACGAGATCGAGCTGACGTTCCTGGCGAACCCGGGCGGCATGGAGGTCGTACTCGAGGCGGACAAGCGCGGCGGCTTCCTGTCCTCCGGCCACGACGCGCTCACCCGCTTCAACGTCTCCCACGAGGGTGTCGAGCACCAGGACTGGCCCGTGATCGTCGACGGCTGGATCCAGCAACTCGTCGAGCACCGGGCGTCGTACGGCTCCCCCGTGGGGTTCGGCTCCCCCGCCGCGTTCGGCCCGGGCAGCCACGGGCACGACGGTCAGCACCACGACGACCGCCGCTCGGGCCCCGGCATGGGGACCGCCGTCGCGGCGGGTGCGGCCGGGCTCGCCGCCGGGGTCGTCGGCGGCATGGTCGCCGGTGAAGTCGTCGACGAGGTCGGGGACTTCTTCGAGGGTGACGAGGAAGAGGAGGGCTGAGGCCGGGCTGGGGCTGCCGGCTGAGGCCGGCTGACGCCGGGCTGAAGCGGGGTGGCCCCGTGCCCACGCAGGGAGCGGTGCCCGGGCTGCTGGATACCGAGGCGGCGATCCGGCGGGCAGACTTCCCCGGGCGGCGCCCGCCTGGGGCGCTGGTCAAGGGCCCTGGCCTGGGGCACTGATCCAGGACGTTCGCCCGGGGCCGGTGATGCCGGGCTGAGGCGCGGCTCGGTGCCCGCACAGGGAAGCGGTGCCCGGGCTGCGTCCCGCAACGGAGGCCCGGCGGCAGGCCACCCGGCCGGCGCACGCCCCGGGCACTGATCCAGAACGCCCCCCGGGGCCGGTGATGCCGGGCCGAGGCGCGGCGGCCCGAAACCACGCAGAGCGCGGTGCCCAGGCTGCTGCGTCCCAAGGCGGGGGTCCGGCAGGGCAGGCCACCCGGGCCGGCGACCGCCCGGGGCGCTGGTCCAGGTCTCTGCCCCGGCGCCCTACCCCGCGGCGCTGCCCCTGGGGCGGGCGGCCTCAGCAGGAGGCCTCCTCATCAGGAGGCCTCGGCAGCAGCCCGGGCCGCGGGCCCCGGCCGACCGTCCCGGGCCGTGACCCACCCGCCCGCCACAGGCCTCACAAAGGCGTCGCCGCATGCAGGATGAGCACCATCGTGACGGCCGAGTTCGCGGACGACATCGCCGACACGGCCGTTCCCGCGGCCGCGCCCCACGCCGCGAGTCCGACCGAGGTGAACACCGAGGGCCAGGTGCGGACGACGGGGGCGGGGCCGAGCAGGGCCGCCACCCGGCGCGGCACCGGCCCCGGGGCGGCGAGTCCCGCGAGCGTCGGCACCGGCGTGCCCCGGGAGACGAGGGCGGCCGTGCCGATCGCCCGCGCCACCGTGCGGCGGCTGCCGATCGCCCGGGCCGCCTCCTCGTCGGCCCACCGCTCGGCCGTATACGCCACGGCCGTGCGCAGCGGCCGCAGGAACGGGTTGGCCCGGGCGGCGAGCTGCACGGCGAGCAGGAAGCGGTCGTGCCGGGCTGCGAGGTGCGCCCGCTCATGGGCGAACAGGGCCCGGCGCTCGGCCGACCGCAGCTGGTCCAGCAGACCGGTGGTCACCACGACACGCCCCGCGCGCGGGCCTCGGGCAGGGCGACCGGCACCACCACGCGGAGCACCGCTGCCCCGAGGGCTGACGCCGGCACCCAGAACATCACCACGGTTACGGCCGCTACTGCCGCGCAACACACCACCAGCCCAACGGCCGACCCCGCCACGCAACGCACCACCAGCGCGCCAGCCGTCGGCGGCACGCAGAGCACCACCGACCCCACGGCCTCCGCCGCAACGCAGAGCGTGGCCGACCCAACGGCCCACGCCGGCGCGCAACACGCCGCCAGCCCAACGGCCGGCCCCGCCACGCAAGGCTCCACCATCACGCCAGCCGTCGCCGGCCCGCAGAGCACCACTCCCCCGACGGCCTCCGCCAACCCGCAGAGCGGTCCCGCCCAGACGCCCAGGCAGCGCATACGCGTACGGCACGGCGTCCGGCAGTACCGCCACCTCCGTGTCCGGCAGCCCGGCCAGGGCGCGGTGGGCCCGGCGGCGTACGCGGGCGTGCCGCCACAGGGTCCGGCCGCAGGCGGCGAGCACCGCGCACAGCGCGGGAATGGCGGCCTTGCCGACGATCTCGTCGTACGGCACCGCCGCCCGGACCTCGGGGTCCGACCAGCCGTCGGGCAGCGGGTTGCCGGGGAGCTGGGCGGTGCCGACCACCATGACCAGGCCCAGACACACGGTGCTGCACAGCGCAAGGACCGCGGCCATCGCGGTCAGCAGCCGGGTCGCGGTGCGCGGATGCAGATGCTGTTCGGCCAGGCGCGCGACCGGCCACGCGGTGAGCGGCAGGACCAGCGGCATAAAGACGAAGACCCCCATGAGGCTTCAGTCTTCCCCTTCGCCATGAGCCTGATCCAGCAGGTCACGCAGCAGCCGTTCGTCGTCCGGGCCGAGGCCGGTGAGGAAACTGGCCAGCACGGCCTCGCGGTCGCTCTCGGCGTCCAGCACCTTGCGCATCTTCCGGGCGGCCAGGCCCGCCTGGTCCGAGGCGGGCGTCCAGGCGAAGGACCGGCCGACCCGCTCCCGGGTGACAGCGCCCTTGCCCAGCAACCGGGTCAGGATCGTGATCACCGTCGTGTACGCGAGGTCACCGCCGAGGCGTTCCTGCACCCAGCCGGCCGTCGCCGGACCGTCCGCCTCCCGCAGCGCCTCCAGCACCAGCGCCTCCAGCTCGCCCTGCCCCCGCCGGGGTCGCTGCCGGGGATCCGTCACCGCCCTGCCTCCCTTCCACCGCCCTGCGTTGCCCGTGGGCACATCGTATAGATCGGCGGGACCACACCCTTTCCCTTCTACAGTGTTGTAGATTTCAGGTGGGTTCGCTTCCCGGACCCGGAACGCACACGTCAAGAAGGAGTACCCCGTGGGAGTTTCCCTGTCCAAGGGCGGCAACGTCTCGCTCAGCAAGGAGGCGCCGGGCCTCACCGCCGTCCTGGTCGGCCTGGGCTGGGACGTCCGCACGACCACCGGCACGGACTACGACCTGGACGCCTCCGCCCTGCTCCTGGACGCTTCCGGCAAGGTCCCCTCCGACCAGCACTTCGTCTTCTACAACAACCTGAAGAGCCCGGACGGCTCGGTCGAGCACACCGGCGACAACCTCACCGGCGAGGGCGAGGGCGAGGGCGACGACGAGACCGTCAAGGTGAACCTCGCCGCCGTGCCCGCCGAGATCGACAAGATCGTGTTCCCGGTGTCCATCCACGACGCCGAGAACCGCGGCCAGAGCTTCGGACAGGTCCGCAACGCGTTCATCCGGGTCGTCAACCAGGCCGGCGGCCAGGAGATCGCCCGCTACGACCTGTCCGAGGACGCCTCCACCGAGACGGCGATGGTCTTCGGCGAGCTCTACCGGCACGGCGAGGAGTGGAAGTTCCGTGCCGTCGGCCAGGGATACGCCTCCGGGCTGGCCGGTATCGCCTCCGACTTCGGCGTCAGCGTCTGACACGGGCCGACCGCACCCCCGGGCCCGCCGGCGCATGGCGGGCCCGGGGGGCCGCATCAGCAACCGACCGGGAGACCATGTGGCCGAACCGTCCCGCCTCCGCCCCGAGGACCGCGCGGATTTCGAAGCGGTACTGCACCTGGCGCTGAGCACCGCGGACATCCGCGGTGCCCTCGGTGCCGACCCGACCGGCCGGGCGGCCGCGCACCTGCGCGCCCACACACTGGCCCACGCCGACGACGTCGCGGCGGCGGCCGGCGAGCCGTACCGCGCCTATCTCGCCGTACGGCGGGCGGCCCGGCACGAGGCGCGGCGCCCGCTCGGCACCGGCAGTCTGCTGCCCGCCCTCGCGGTGCTCACGCCGCTCGTGGCGGCCACGTCCGCCGGGGCGCTGCTCCTGCTCGGCGGTCTGCTCCAGGTGACCGACGCCCCGGGGCCGTTGCCCGGATCGCTCCTCGCGGCCGGCTGGACCCTGGCACTCGTGGCGGCCGTGACCGGCCTCCTCGCCCTGGCCGCGCTGCTGCGCACGGCCCTGGGGCGGCGCGGCGCACCGACGGCCGAGCGTGTGGAGCACGCCCGGCTGGCCTGGCGGCAGGCGCTGCTCGACCTCGCCATGCTGCCCCACCTGCGCGGGCAGCTGGTCCCGCGATCCGAGGCGGCGATGACGCCGTGCTCCCCGCCCGATACGCTCGCGCCGTGCCCGGCCCGGGCGGGAAAGGACAGGACACCATGTTCGGACTGAGCGAGCTCGCGATCATCCTCATCGTCGTCATAGCCGTGATCGGAGCGAGGAAGCTCCCCGAACTCGCCCGCTCCGCCGGCAAGTCGGCGCGCATCCTCAAGGCGGAGGCACGTGCCGCGAAGGACGAGGAGGCCGGATCGGACACGGCGCCGCGGGTGGTCCAGGGCGAGATCGTCCCTCCGGGCACCGGCACGACCCCGCACGGCGCGCGGGCGACGGGCGCCCCGGACCACTCCTGATCCGTCCTGTGATCCGTCCCGTGGCTACAGCGTGCGCTCCAGGCGGTCCGCCACCAGCTTGACGAAACGGGCGGGGTCCTTGGGCTGGCCGCCCTCGGCGAGCACCGCAAGCGTGTGCAGCAGCTCGGCGGACTCGACGAGGCCCGAGCGGTCCTCGCGCTCGTTGTACGCCTGGTTCAGGCCCTTCACCAGCGGATGGCCGGGGTTGAGCTCGAGGATCCGCTGGGCGCGCGGCACCTCCTGGCCCATCGCCCGGTACATGTTCTCCAGGGCCGGGGTCAGATCGTGCGCGTCCGAGACGACACAGGCGGGAGAGACGGTGAGCCGCGCCGACAGGCGCACCTCCTTGATGTCCTCGCCCAGCCGCTCCCGCATCCAGCCGAGCAGCCCGGCGTAGTCCTCGGCCTGCTTCTCCCGCTCCTCGTCGGCCTTCTCGTCCCCCTGGGCGTCCAGGTCGATCTCACCCTTGGCGACGGACCTCAGCCGCTTGCCCTCGTACTCGCCCACGGCGTCCACCCACACCTCGTCGACGGCGTCGGTGAGCAGCAGGACCTCGATGCCCTTGTCGCGGAACGCCTCCATGTGCGGGGAGTTCTCGATGCTCTGCCGGGACTCGCCGGTGAGGTAGTAGATGTCGTCCTGGCCGTCCTTCATCCGCTCCACGTACCGGGCGAGGGTCGTGGGCTCGTCGTCGGCGTGCGTGGTCGCGAACGAGGAGACGGCGAGGATGGCGTCGCGGTTCTCGGAGTCGGTGACCAGGCCCTCCTTGAGGACGGTGCCGAACTCCCGCCAGAACGTGGCGTAGCGGTCGGCGTCCTTGGTCATGAACTCCTTGACCGTGGCCAGGACCTTCTTGGTCAGCCGGCGCTGCATCATCCGGATGTGCCGGTCCTGCTGGAGGATCTCGCGGGAGACGTTGAGCGAGAGGTCCGCCGCGTCGACGACGCCCTTGACGAAGCGGAGGTACGGCGGCAGCAGCGCCTCGCAGTCGTCCATGATGAAGACGCGCTTCACATAGAGCTGGATGCCGCGCTTGAAGTCCCTCGTGAACAGGTCGTGCGGGGCGTGCGCGGGGACGAAGAGCAGGGCCTGGTACTCGAACGTGCCCTCCGCCTGGAGCCGGATCGTCTCCAGCGGCTCGCGCCAGTCGTGGCTGATGTGCTTGTACAGCTCGTGGTACTCGTCGTCGGACACCTCGTCGCGCGAGCGCGCCCACAGGGCCTTCATCGAGTTCAGCGTCTCGGGCTCGGGCGCGCTGTCGCCGTCGCCCGCCTCCGGGACCATCCGGATCGGCCAGGTGATGAAGTCCGAGTACCGCTTGACGATCTCCTTGATCTGCCACGGCGAGGTGTAGTCGTGGAGCTGGTTCTCGGGGTCGGCGGGCTTGAGGTGGAGCGTGACGGACGTGCCCTGCGGCGCGTCGTCGACCTTCTCCAGCGTGTACGTGGCCTCACCCCGCGACGTCCAGCGGGTCCCCTGGCTCTCCCCGGCCCGCCGGCTCACCAGCGTCACCTCGTCCGCCGCCATGAAGCCGGAGTAGAAGCCGACACCGAACTGGCCGATGAGCCCCTCGGCCCCGGCCGCGTCCTTGGCCTCCTTCAGCTCCTGCAGGAACGTGGCGGTGCCCGAGTTGGCGATGGTGCCGATGAGCTGCCCGACCTCGTCGTACGACATCCCGATGCCGTTGTCCCGCACCGTGAGGGTGCGGGCCTCCTTGTCGACGTCGATCCGGATGTGGAGATCCGACACGTCGGCGTCGAGCGAGTCGTCCCGCAGCTTCTCCAGACGCAGCTTGTCGAGCGCGTCGGAGGCGTTGGAGACGAGTTCCCGCAGGAAGACATCCTTGTTCGAGTAGACCGAGTGGATCATCAGCTGGAGCAGCTGACGTGCCTCTACCTGGAACTCAAACGTTTCGGTCGTCATGGTTCGCGTATACCTCACCGGTCACAGTCGCCTGAACTCGTGGCAGCAACTGTAAAACACCAAGTCAGGCCGCAGACCCGGAAGTCAGACGAGGTGGGCGAACACCACCAGGTTCTCGGTGTAGTCCCGGGCCTCGCGGTCGTAGGAACCCGAGCAGGTGATGAGCCGGACCTGGGCATCGGCTGTGTCGCCGTACACGCGCTCGCTGGGGAAGCCGTCCTTCTCGAAGGACTCCGCTCCGTCGACCACGAAGGTCGCCCGGCGGCCGTCGGCTCGCTTCACATGGAACCGGTCCCCCTTGCGCAGCTCGCTGAGCCGGGAGAACACGGCCAGGGACGTCGCGGTGTCCACGTGGCCGGCGATGATCGCGGTGCCGGTCTCTCCGGGCGAGTGACCCTTGGCGTACCAGCCGACGAGGTTGGTCTCGTCGGGCGGCGGGGGTGCGAGCTGACCCGAACGGTCGATGGCGAGAGCGGTGAAGGGCGCGTCGACCGCGATCTTGGGGATGAGGAGGCGGACCG
Organism: Streptomyces purpurascens; assembly: GCF_045040895.1. NCBI lineage: Bacteria > Bacillati > Actinomycetota > Actinomycetes > Kitasatosporales > Streptomycetaceae > Streptomyces > Streptomyces purpurascens. The sequence goes on from NZ_CP108341.1 coordinate 933,747, forward strand.
GCCGGGACCGGGGCAGATGCGGGCGGGCCCTGGAGGATCCGGCCCGGTGGGGCTCAGCGGACGTGGAAGGCGCGGCCGCCGATACGGCCGGTGGGGAGTGCGGGCCCGCGGTGTCGGACGACTCGTCGCCGCCACCGACCAGGCACAGGGTCAGGACCAGGGCGGCCACCGCCCAGAAGGCCGTCACGGCTGTGCGGAATCGGCGCTTCGACTTCTGCGGCTCGAGGCCTGGGTCGGCAGGGGTAGGGGGGCTGGCTGCCATCGGGGACCACCTCATTCGGGCACGGCAGCGCATCGGGCAGGGCAGCGGGCACGACACGCGGGGAGGACGAGCCGGGCCGCCGCGACGCGAGGGGCACGTGCGGCGGCCACGGCGGCTATGTGGTCAGGCATCGGTCATGCCGTGCCCCGCGAGCCCCTCTGGCGTCGCAGCGCGTACACGCCGGTACCGGCCACCGCGAGCACGGCGAGACCGCCGGCGGTGACAGCCGGCCCGGCCAGTGCGCCACCACCGGTGTGGACACCGCCGCGCGGCTTGTCGTGCTTGCCGTGCTCGTCGTGCCGGCCGTTCTCGTCGTGCTCGTCGTGCCGACCGTTCTCGTCGTGCTTCTCGTCCCAGTCCTTGTCGCGCTTGTCCCCGTAGGGGTCGTCGTGCTTGTCGCCCCAGGGGTCCTCGCCGCGCTCGCCGTCCTTGTAGGTGTCCGGGTCGTGCTTGGGATTGTCCCAGTCGTCGTCGGCGTTCACAGCGGCCAGCGCTCCGCCACCCGTGTGTACCCCGCCGCGCGGCTCGTGGTGCTTGCCGTCTCTGTGGTGCTCCTTGCTGCTAGAAGTGGTGTCGTGGTCCCGGTCACCCATGGCCTCGGCACAGGCCGTGGGTGCGGCGATCGCGAGGGCCGCCGTGGCGGTTGCCGTCGCGAGCAGAATGCGGGCAGAGCGCATCGGTCGTCCTTCCGTCGCGGGCCGGGCAGCTGACGCCTCGCCAGCTCAGGAGACCCGGCCTCGACGTGAACCACCGTCAGTCATGCCGGGCCGTCCCACCATCCAGGACGTTCACATGGGTTACGACCGCACTCTGACGGCGGCATCGGACCATGACCGGGAAGATCGCAACCTCCACCGCGTCGCACCCGTCTCCTACGGCGAAACGGGGGGTGAGGACCGCTCTCCCCCGGACCGTCGCGGGAGGCGCTCATGGCCATGGTCGGCCTGTTCTGGATCGACGAGGACTCCGTGTATGTGGGGGCCGAGCCCGCGGGAGCGACCTCCGGGGTACGGCTGTCCGAGGACGGCGTCGAGGCGCCTGGGATCGGCCGGGGCAGGTTCTGGACGTGGGACGAGGTGGTCCGGATCGAGACCCACCACGTGGCCGTACGGTCCGGGGTGCGGAGGCTGGCGTCCATGGCCTTCGACGCCGCGTGCGTCATGGTCACGGGGGACGGCGAGCTGCCGCCCGCCTTCTCCGTGGAGGTGGCGACGGCCGAGGAGACCGTCCGGGTCGATGTGCTCACGGCCGTCACCGGCGGGATCTACCTGCCCTCCGAGTACGACCTCTCCACCGCCCTCCTCCAGCGGCTCGCCGACGGCGGCGCCGAGATCGGCGACCTCCTGGCGTGGGGCCGTGAGCACGCGGCCCAGGGCACTCCGCCGCGCGAGGAGCGGGAGGCGCTGCTGCGGAAGTGGGCCGGGGCGTAGGGCACCGGCCGCCGTCTCACGCCTGGGCGCGGCGGCCACGCCGCTCAGCGTGGCGTCACCGCCTCCTCGGGCCCTGACGCCCCAGGCGGCTCGGGTCCGGATCGACCAGCTGGGCCGACATGCCGACCACGACCAGCCCGGCCGCGATGAGCAGCCCCTGGGCCAGGGCGATGCCGGAGCCCAGGACGGCCACGCCCAGTGCCAGTCCCCACCAGGCGCCGGTACGCCGGTACTCCCGGGGGCGGGCCGGGCGGCCGGACCGCAGGGCCCGGGCGAACCTGGGGTCCTCCCGCTCGAGTCGCGCTTCGAGGTCGACGAGACGTTCGTCTCCGGACTGGGGCACGGCTTCTCCTTCCCGGAACCCGACAGCGCTTCGAGGCAGGGCACGGCCGAGGCCATGGCGAATCCTGGGGGTGTCGGGCCACGTGACGGTGCGGAGGGAGACGGCCCTCCGACGCACGGCGCGGCCGGTCTCACCAGGGCTTCAGCTTCTCCCCCCTCCAGCGGCCTCCGCCATCAGGCCCCACCCTCATCCTTCCCGGTGGCCGCACTGTACGAACGCCGTGCCGGGAGACCGGTGTTCGCCTCGAGGATGGGTGGTGTCACGGATGGCGGCGGGGCCGGGCAGCGCACACGCTGGAGGGATGACGGAGGCTGACAGGTCGGTGGAGGCGGTACGCGGTGCCCTTGTTCTGGCGGATCTTCCTGCTGAACGCCCTCGTGCTGATCACGGCGACCGCGCTGCTGCTGGGGCCCGTGACCGTCTCCACGCCGGTGCTGCTCACGGAGGCCGCGGTGCTGACGGTGGGGCTGGCCGCGATGCTCGTCGCCAACGCCCTGCTGCTGCGGGTCGGGCTCGCCCCGCTCCAGCGCCTGACGCGGGCCATGACGACGATTGACCTGCTGCGTCCGGGTCGGCGTCCGGCGGTCGGCGGGCAGGCGGAGGTCGCCAAGCTGATCACGACCTTCAACACGATGCTCGACCGGCTGGAGGACGAGCGGGCCACGAGCAGCGCCCGGGTGCTGTCCGCCCAGGAGGCCGAGCGGCGCCGTATCGCCCAGGAGCTGCACGACGAGGTCGGTCAGACCCTCACGGCCGTTCTGCTCGAACTCAAGCGGGTGGCCGGTCATGCCCCGCCCGACCTGCTGGAGGAGCTGCGCCAGGTGCAGGAGACCACCCGGGCCGGTCTGGACGAGATCCGTCGTATCGCCCGCCGGCTGCGCCCCGGTGTGCTGGACGAACTCGGTCTGTCGAGTGCGCTGAAGTCCCTCGCCACCGACTTCGGCGGTCCCTGCCTGTCCGTACGGCACCGCCTGGACGCGGATCTGCCGCCGCTCGGCCGGGAGGCCGAACTCGTCCTCTACCGGGTTGCCCAGGAGGGGCTCACCAATGTCGCCCGGCACGCCGGGGCGCGGCACGCCGAGCTCGCTCTGCGGCGGACCGCCACGGGCGTGCGGCTGTGCCTCCGTGACGACGGACGGGGCACCGGCGACGCGCCGGAGGGAGCCGGCATCCGCGGCATGCGTGAACGTGCCCTGCTGGTCGGCGCCGACCTCAGCCTGGGCCCCGGCCCGGAGAAGGGCACCGAAGTACGCCTGACCGTCCCCGTGCCCGTACGCGACCCCGACCGGAACGGCCGACCATGACCGACTCCTCCCCCACCCGCATCCTGCTCGCCGACGACCATGCCCTGGTGCGGCGGGGTGTCCGGCTGATCCTGGACGCCGAACCCGATCTCACCGTGGTCGCCGAGGCGGACGACGGTGCCGAGGCCGTCGCCCGGGCCCGTGAGCACCGGCCCGATCTGGCCGTCCTCGACATCGCCATGCCCCGGCTGACGGGGCTCCAGGCCGCCCGGGAGCTGTCCCGGACCTGCCCCGGGACGCGGATCCTCATCCTGACCATGTACGACAACGAGCAGTTCTTCTTCGAGGCGCTCGGTGCGGGTGCCTCGGGCTATGTGCTCAAGTCCGTGGCGGACCGCGACCTCGTCGAGGCGTGCCGGGCCACCATGCGGGGCGAGCCCTTCCTGTATCCCGGTGCCGTCGGCGCGCTCGTCCGCGACTACCTCGACCGCGCCCGGGAGGGCGGCGCACCGCCCTCCCGGGCCATCACGGACCGTGAAGAGGAGATCCTCAAGCTCGTCGCCGAGGGCCACACCTCGCAGCAGATCGCCGAGCTGCTGGTCATCAGCCCCAAGACGGTGGAGCGCCACCGCGCCAACCTGCTCCAGAAGCTCGGCCTGAAGGACCGGCTGGAGCTGACGCGCTACGCCATCCGCGTGGGGCTGATCGAGCCCTGAGACCGCCGTCAGCGCTCGGCCTCGGCCGGCTGGGGAGCCGGTGGTGCGGGGTCGGCTTGGGGCTCGATGTCGTAGGTCGGGGCCGTGCGGCCCGGCAGGAGGTGCTGGGCGGACCGGAGCGCGCGGGCGAGCAGGGCCGAGCGGCCGGCGGCGATGGGGCCGAGGACCGCGAGGACGAGGACGTATCCGGCGATGAACGGGGCGAGGCGGTTGTCGAGTCCGGCGCTGGCGGCCATGGCGGCCAGGATCAGCGCGAACTCCCCGCGGGCCACGAGGGTGGTGGCGATCTCGGCGGCGGGCTCGGTGCCGTAGCCGTACACGCGCGCGACGAGGAGTCCGGCGATGACGTTCATGACGACGGTCAGCGCGGCGGCCGCGGCGACCGGGCCGACGACGGACAGGATGTCGCCGGGGTCGATGGAGAGGCCGAAGGCGAAGAAGAAGATCGCCGCGAAGGCGTCGCGCAGCGGGTGCACCAGTTCCCGGATGCGCGGGCCGGAGGAGGTGCCGGCCAGGATCAGGCCGACCATGAACGCGCCGATGGCGTCGGAGACTCCGAGGACCTCGGCGACTCCCGCCACGAGGACCGCCGCGCCGAGGAAGCTGATGACGAGCAGTTCGCTGTCGCGGGTCACGATCAGGCGCCCGGCCAGTTTGGTGCCGTAGCGGGCCGCGGCGGCCAGGACCAGCAGGAAGCCGAAGGCCTTGGCGCCCTGGAGGACCATGTCCCCGACGCCCTGGGCGCCGCTGATGACCGGCTGGAGCGCGGCGAGGTACAGCGCGAGGAAGATGTCCTCGACCACGATGACGCCCAGGATGAGACGGGTCTCCGGGCGGCCGATGCGGCCCAGGTCGATGAGGATCTTGGTGACGATGGCGGACGAGGAGATCCCGAGGACACCGGCGAGCACCAGCGCCTCCCGGACGCCCCAGCCCAGGGCGAACCCGAAGGCCAGACCCGCGCCGACGTTGAGCAGCAGATAGATCCCGCCCGCGGTCAGCAGGCGCCGGCCGCCGCTCTTGAGGTCGTCGAGGTGGAACTCAAGGCCCAGGTAGAACAGCAGCAGCACCAGTCCGAGCGCGGAGAGCATCTCGAAGTCGTGTGCGTCCTCGACGATGACCAGGCCCGGGGTGTGCGGGCCGAGCAGGATGCCCGCGAGCATGAACAGCGGAATCGTCGGGAGTCCGATCCTGCCGCCGAGGCGGGCGAGGAAGGCGGCGGCCAGGAAGGCACCGCCCATGGCGAGGAGGCTGTCAGCGTGTCCCACGGGTCACCGCCTTCGTGGGAGCGCGGTGGGCGGATCGTTTCACCTTGCGGGGATGGATAGGGGCTCCTCCTTCGAGGGGGGCTCTGAACGGGCAGCGTCGTCCGCCTCTCGGCGCATACCGAGGCCGCGGCCATGACAACCGGCACGAAAGCCTCGGCGACGCTGCCAGCCTCACACGCACACCGGTGGCGTCACCATCGGTGCCCGCACCCATCTCCGGGTGGGGACGACACCCATCTCCCCGTCATACGCCCCGGTGTTCGATGCCCAGCAGGCTCGCCGCCGCCCGGAAGTCGGCCGCGTGGTGGCCGACCGCGAGGGACCAGTGGTGGCCGACGCCCGTGGCGCTCCACGCGTCCACCCATTCGCCCGGGTCGCGGCCGAAGTCGACGCGGCTGGTGGTGTTGCCGATCTCCAGCAGCGGTCCGGGGACGACGGTGCCCTCGGAGGTGATGAAGGACAGGCTGCCATCGGCGTCCTGGCCGAGGCCGAGCAGGGTGACGGGCCCGTGCCGGACGTCGAACTCGACGCTCACGCCCCAGCCGCGCTTGCCGTGGTAGACGCCGAGTCCGCGCAGCAGGGGGTCGCGGGCGCTGACGGCGAGGTGGGCGGGTCCGTCGTGGCCCATCTCCACGACGCCGTCCTCGAAGTCGAGCGCCTGGATCTCGGTGAAGGAGCCGCCGGCGCCGACGCTCTGGGAGGCGAGCTGGGCGACGCTGGTGCGCAGTTCGTACTCGCCGGCCGCGGGTACGCCCCGGGCGGTGAGCAGGGAGGCGCCCAGGATCATGCCGGCGCCGAGCCGCTCGTGCAGTTCGCCGTCGAGGCCGCGGTGGTAGTAGGCGAGGGTGTCGAGCCCGAAGTCCTCGACGAGGCGGTCCAGTGCGACCGAGACGGTCGCGCCCCAGGCGAAGTCCTCGTCCACCACGCTGTCGTCGAGGGTGAAGACCTGCCGGGCGAGTGCCATGCGCTCCCGGGTCTCCGCCTCGGTCACCCGCTCCACCCGGTGCCGCAGGTCGTCGAACTCCAGCACCTCCACGTGCGAGCCGAACGTCGTGGCCAGCAGCGTCGGATCGGTCTGCACGTCGAGCATGCCGGGATACACGTGCCCCATGAGCCCGTGCCGGGCGTGCCGGAGCGCGGCGCGGATGTGCGCGGCCCGGATCCACTGCTCGATGCGCCGCCAGGCGGACTCCTGGCGCAGCCATCCCGAGACCGACCGGAAGGGGATGCCGGCGCGCCGGAAGACGTTGCCGACCTCGGGGACGGAGCACTGGGCGCAGTACGCCAGCCAGTCGCCGGTGTCGAAGGTCGCGTGGTCCATCCGCTGGCTCGGCTGGAGATCGATGACCAGGACGGGCGTGTGCGAGCGCTGCGCGATCGGCAGCACCATCGACGACGTCAGATACGTCGTCAGGAACAGCACGATCAGATCGCAGTCGGCCCGGCGCAGCAGCTCGGCGGCCCGCGCGCCCTCCTGCGCGTCGGAGACGAATCCGGCGTCGGTCACCTCCGCGTCCATCCCCCGGAAGCGCTCGGCGACATAGGCGGCCGACTCCTTCAGCTGCGGGAGGAGCCCGGGGAACTGCGGCCAGTAGGTGCCGAGTCCGCCTGCGACCAGTCCGATCCGGGTGCGGCGGCGGGTGACCGGCGGGAGCAGGTCGTGCAGGGCGGCGGTCCCAACGGCCGTGCGGCCGACGGTCGTTGCCATGGTCGGTGCTCCTTGTCAGGTCTGCTGCGGATCAGGGGTGGGGACACGCAGGTCGGCTCTGTCACGCACCGCACCGGAGGCACGCGGCACCAGGACGCGGATGATGAACACGCCCGCGAACGCCGCCACCGTCATACAGGCGGTGATCGTCCAGAGCAGGACGGACGGGCTGTAGTCGGCCAGGGCGGGGGTGAAGAACGCGGCGACCGCGAAGACGCCCCGCGACAGGGCGTAGGTCAGGCCCTGGGTGGTGCCCCGGGTGTCCGCGGGCAGCGTGAGCTGCGACCACACCTTGTAGTTCGCCTCCCCGGCGAAGGGGTTGGAGAGCTGGTAGAGGACGAAGAAGACGAGCATGCCGACGAGCGCGCCCGCGGTCAGGGACGCGATGACGAAGGCGAGGATCTGCACCACCGCCGCCACGTGGAACAGCCGGTCGCGCCAGGGGCTGTCGGCGACGCGGACGAACGCGAAGGTCAGCAGCACCCCGATCGGGATGAAGGCCAGGTTGATTCCGGTGGCCAGGCTCTGCGAGGCGTCGCTGACGGTGACGAGCAGATAGGTGCCGAACTGGCCGAAGGTGTTGGCCCCGAGGCCCCAGGTGACGTAGAAGACGAACGTCGCGGTCATCGGCAGCAGGGCGGCGCGCGTCCAGACGTTCTTCAGGGAGACACCCTGCGGGGCCGCGTCCGTTCCGGTCTCTGACGGCTCGTCGGGCAGCTTCAGACGGGAGCGGAAGGCCCAGGTGACGAGCGCGGCGACGGCCAGCTGTCCGGTGATGAGCCGGGCCCCGGTCATGCCCGAGGTGGACAGGACGAAGCCGAGGGCGATGGCGACGGCGATGCCCAGCATCCACATGACCTGGGTGAAGGCGACGAGCCTGCCCCGGGCCCAGGAAGGCGCGGCGTCCGAGACCACGGCCAGGGACGTCGGCAGGTCGGCGCCGGCCGCGAGCCCCGCGACGAGGACTCCGATCAGCAGCGTGATGTCGTCCGGGGCCAGCGTGATGACGATCGCGCCGAGGGCGAAGCAGAAGATGTCCCAGTTGTAGACGCGGCGGCGGCCGAAGAGGTCGGCGAGCCGTCCGCCGACGAGGGACCCGACGGCGATGCAGCCGGTGACGATCGCGCTGATCGCACCGGCCATCCACACGCCCATGTCGTAACTGTCGCGGTAGATGGCCAGGTTGACGGAGATGCTGACGATCAGCCCGGCGTCGAGATAGGAGGCCATGCCCGACAGGGCGGCGGCCTTCCAGAGCTGTTTCGGGATGGGGCGGGTACCGGCCATGATGCGACTCCGTCGTCTGGTGACATCGCGGTTCCGGGGGCCTGGTCGCAGCGAATATAGGGCGAGAAAAACGTTGCAACAAGATGTCGCGCGCACATGGGTGAGATGACGTCGGCTGCCGCGGCACCGTTCCGGGATATGGCGTGATCGCCCCAGGCCCCCTACGGTGAAGGTGGCCTAAAAACGTTTCAGGGGAAGGACCGTGTCCGTGCTCTCCCCCGCGCTCCAGCGCCTGTTCGACGACCCGCCCCGCGACTTCGGCCCCACTCCCCTGTGGTGGTGGTCGGGCGCGAAAGTCACCCGCGAGCGCCTCGCGTGGCAGTTGCGGGCGTTCGCACAGGGCGGTGTCCACAACCTCGTCGTGATCAACCTGGCCCCGGCCGGCCCGACGTTCGGCGCCCGGGCCGACGAGCCGGCGTGGTTCGGCGAGGAGTGGTGGGCGCGGTTCACCGACACCTGCGAGATCGCCGCGGAACTGGGCACGCGCCTGTGGTTCTACGACCAGATCGGGTTCTCCGGCGCCAATGTGCAGGGCGGTGTGACACGGCGTCATCCCGAGGCGGCCGGCCGCGCGCTGCGCTGTCACGACCTCACCGTCTCCCGGGGCACGGTCGCCGTCAGTGAAACCGAGACCCCGCTGGCCGCGTACACCCCGCAGGGCCGGCGCCTCGATCTGGCCACGGACGGCCCGGGCCCCGTGGGTGTCGCCGCCGCCGACGGAACCGAGGTGCGGCTCGTCACCACCGTCCCCACGGCGTTCGACTACCTCGACCCGCACGCCGTGGGCCTGTTGATGGACACCGTCCACCACGAGTACGACCGCCGTGTGCCCGAGTACCTGGGCACCGTCATCGCGGGCAGCTTCCAGGACGAACTGCCGGGCACGAACGCGTGGAGCCACCGCTTCGCCGACGAGTTCCGCGCCCGGCGCGGCTACGACCTGCTCGACCACCTGCCGGCCCTGTTCGGTACGCACGCCACCGTGCCGGAGGGGAAGATCCGCGCCGACTACTACGCGGTGCGCGCGGAGCTCACCGAGGAGGCGCTGTTCAGGCCGCTCGCCGACTGGCACCGTGAGCGCGGCCTGCTGCTCGGCAGCGACCAGAGCCACCCGGCCCGCGCGGGCTACCCGGCGCAGTCGACGCAGATCTACACCGACTACTTCCGGACGCACCGCTGGTACAGCGCCGCCGGCAGCGACCACCACGGTGACGCCAAGGTGCACTCCTCCCTGGCCCACCTCTACGGCCACGAGCGGGTGTGGATCGAGGCGTTCCACTCCTCCGGCTGGGGCGGCACGCTGGAGGACACCTACCACTGGCTGCTGCCGTTCCTGCGCAGCGGCGCCAACCTGTACAACCCGCACGCCAGTTACTTCGGCACGGCGGGCGGCTGGTTCGAGTGGGCGCCGCCGTCCACCGACTGGCGCCAGCCCTACTGGAAGCAGTACCCCGCGTTCTCCCGGGCGGTGGCCCGGATCTGCTCGATCATGTGCTGGGGCAGCTACGCGGCCGACGTGGCGGTCCTGCACCCGACCGCGACCATGCAGGCGCTCATCCCGCTGGACGCGCCGGTCCAGCACTTCGGCGACGGCCGGCTGGGCGACGGCCATGCCGACGCCGACGAGACACAGCGCCACTACCTGGACCTGTGCGGCACGAACAACTGGCTCGCCCCGCACGTCGGCAGCCTGGACCGGCACGGGATCTCCTTCGACGTCGTCGACGACGACTCGGTGCAGCGCGCCAAGGCCACCGACGGCGCCCTGCGCGTCAGGGACCTGGCGTACAGCGCGGTGCTGCTGCCCTCGGCGAGCGTGCTGGAGGAGGAGACGGCGCGGCGGCTGGCCGAACTGCTCGACGCGGGAGGGCGGGTCGTGGTCGTGGGGCGTCCACCCGGGACGGCCGCGGGCCGGTCCGGTGACGACGCGGCGGTGGCGGCCCTGCTGGCCCATCCGCGGCTGGAGCGGGTGCGCGACCCGGAGGCCGGTGCGGCGGCGGTGGCCGACGCGGCCGGGTACGCCACCGGTGAGGTGCCGCTGCTCGTCAGGCGGCAGGGGAACGAGGCGGTGGCGCTGGTCACGGCGGCCTTTCCGGAGATCGGCGCGCATCCGCTGCGGACCGGCGCCTCCCCGGCGGGCCTCGCCGTCGGCACCTCGTCCGTCACCGTGCGGGCCGAGGTCACCGAGGCCGAGGTCTGGGACCCGGCGACCGGCTCCCGCCGTCCCGCACGCGTCACCGTGTCCGACTCCGCCGACGGCGCCGTCTCGACCGTCGAGGTGCCGCTGGACGGCGCCCCCGCGGCCCTGGTCGTCTGGCGTGAAGGCCGCCCGGCACCGACGCCGCCGGAACGGGAGTCGCCCGACCGGGTGCTCGACCTCTCGGCCGGCTGGCACGGCCGGCTGATCCCCACCCTGGACAACACCTGGGGCGATCTGGCGCTGCCCCCCGGATCGTCCGTGGACGAACCGCAGATCTGGACCATGGAGTGGACCGAGGGCGCGGTGTGGGAGCCTGCCAGGGCCACGTACGGCAACCGGGTCCGGGTCCTGCCCCCGGTGCCCCTCGGCGAGGTGTCCGAGCCGCTGGACGCCGTCAGCGCCGAACGGGTCCTGGCGGGCGAGCTGCCCCTCGTACCGCCGGACGCGGGCTGGGACGTCGCCGTGTACTCGTCGAGCCGGGGCATCCCGGATCCGGGCGGGCTGCTGGGCCTCAAGGGGCTGGTGAACGAGGAGTTCGTCCGCGTGCCCGTGCCCGTCGGCGCGACGGCCGCCCGGGTCCGGACGGTCGTGGAGACCGACCACCGGGGGCCCGCCGAGCTGCACGTCGGCGCGGAGGCCCGTAAACGGGTGTGGTGGAACGGCGAGTCGCTGGACCCGGACGGCGAGGGGTACTTGGTGTCCGCCCGGGTCACGGTGACCCGCGCCCGGAACGTCCTCGAGTACGAACTGTCCGGCGCCCAGAGCCGCCCCTCGACGATCTCGGCCGAGGACGGCACCCCGCTGGGCAGCTTCTTCTGCCTGTCCGCGCCGGGCGGGCTCGGGCCGCGTCCGCGGTTCATGCGCCCGCCGGACGGTGTGCGGCCGGACGGCCGGGTGACGTACCGCGCGCGGCTGCGGGTCCCGGGCGAGGGTGCGCGGGCGGTGCTCGTGGTGGGTGCCGCCTCGACGGTCACCGTGCTGCTCGACGGGGACGTCGTGGCGCGGCAGGAGAAGGTCGAGTATTACGAGGCGGACTGGGGCGCCGTGCCGCAGTTCTTCCGCCACGAACCGGCGCTCGGGGCGGGCGAGCACACCCTGGAGGTCGTGTCCGACAGCGCCGACGCCCGGGACGCGGTGTTCGTCGACCTGGTGGTGCGGTCCGGGGACGGGGTGACGGCCCTGGTCAGCGGCGCCGGCTGGGAGGCAGGGACGGGCGGGTGGCGGGGGCGGACCGTCGAGGACGAGCGCAGGCGGGGCGAGGTGCGGCACTGCCACGCCGTGGTACGGCCGCACCCCCTGCCGGACACCGGGTGGCTCACCGGCCGGCCGGTGCTCGCCGGCGCCGTATGGCCGTCGCGGTCCACGGACGATGTCCACGCGTCGCCGCAGCGCTTCCGGTTCACGGTGCCGGCGGGCACCGTGTCCCTCGACCTGCCGCTGGCTCTTCCCGCGAGCGTGCGTGTCGGGGTGGGCCCGGAATCGCCCCTGGAGGGACATCGGCTGACACTTCGTCAACCACTTCCGGCGCCCACGCCGGTCGAGGTGGTCACCGAGCCGACGGCGTTCCTGCGGGGCGGCTCCGCCTGGCGCGGGCCGGTGCGGGTGCGGACCGTACCGGCGCCGCTGCCGCTCGGCGACTGGCGTGAGCTGGGGCTGGGCGGTTGGAGCGGGGGCGTGACGTACGCGCGTGCGCTTCAGGTGCCGCCGGGGCCCGATCCCGTGCTGGATCTCGGGCGGGTGCGGGGCAGTGTGGAGGTGTCGGTCGACGGGGAGTTCGCCGGTGAGGCGTTCTGCGCGCCGTACCGTTTCCCGTTGCGCGGCGCCGCCGGGCGTACCGTCCGGGTGGAGGTGACGGTCCGGGGCACGCTGGCGCCGTATCTCGCGGAGGCCACACCGACCGCCTGGGCGTTCGACTCCCAGCTGTCGTCTGGGCTGCTGGGTCCGGTGACACTGCGGGTGCCGTCCGACGGCTAGTTGCCGGCGGGCGGCCGGGTGGAGTCGCGCAGGACGAGGCCGGGGGCGAAGACGCGGGTCTCGTGGAGGTGGTCCGCGCGGGCCTCGATCTCGTCGAGCAGCATCTCCACGGCCGCCCGCCCGAGGTCCTCGACCGGCTGCCGGACCGTCGTCAGGGCCGTCGCCCCGAAGCTCGCGACGTCGAGGTCGCCGTAGCCGACCACCTGCACGTCCTCGGGGATGCGCACACCCCGCTCGGTCAGCCCCCGGCACAGGCCGGCCGCGAGGAAGTCGTTGGTGCAGAAGACCCCGTCGGGCAGGTGCTCGAGCTCGCGCGCGATCTGCGTGCCGTACGCGACGGTCATCCGCTCGGCGACGACCTGGTCCAGCCGTGCCTCGCGCCGGCTGCGGACGGCCTGCCGGGCGCCCTGGTACCGGTCGGCGCACTGGCGTATGCCGCGTTCGCCGTTGACGACGAGGATGTCGCGCGCCCCGCTGTCGAGGAGGTGCTGTACGGCGATGCGGCCGCCGGCGATGTCGTCGACGGAGGCCGAGCAGCCCTCCCGGTCGGGCATCGCGCGGTCGGCCAGGACCAGCGGGATGCCCCGCTCGCGCAGCCGGGCCAGCCGCCCCGGGTCGGCGCTGAGCGGCACGACGACCACGCCGACCGCCCGCTGCTCGACGAGCATGCTGAAGTAGCCCTGCTCCCGTTCCGGGGCGTCGCCGCTGTGGCAGAGGACGAGGGAGTAGCCGTGGTCGTAGGCCGCGTCGGCCGCGCCGCGTGCGATGCGCGCGTAGAAGGAGTTGGTCACGTCGGGCAGCACGAGCCCGATGGCGGAGGAGTGGCCGGTGCGCAGGCCCGCTGCTCCCGGGTGGGGGACGTAGTCGAGCGCGGCGACCGCGACGCGGACCCGCTCGGCGGTCCGTTCGGTGACCCGCTCGGGCCGGTTGAGCACGTTCGACACCGTGGACACCGAGACGCCGGCGGCGGCCGCGACGTCCTGGATGCGGGCGGGGCGTGCCGGAATGGCGTCCACCCCCTCGCTGTTGCGGCCGTGCGACCAGGCACGACGGCGGCCTCCTTGAGCGCCGCAAGTATAACGTGACCGGGCGTAGAACGTTTTTCCCGCCCGGTCTCCGTTGTGCCCGCATCAGGCTCCGAATCAGGCGGAGGGCGCGCCGGTGAGGACGTCCACCCGGCCGGTGTCGAGCGAGTAGTAGGCGCTGACGACGGCCAGGTCACCCTTCTTCACCATCGGGGCGAGGTCCTTGTTGGAACGCAGACCGGCGGCGGTCTGATTGATGTGAACGCGGGTCATGGCGTCGACCGGGTCGGCGTGCTTGCCCTTCGCTGTCTCCTCGTACGCGGGCGCGAGCGCGTCGGCGATCGACTGCAGGTTGCCGGGCAGTTCCTTGCCGTCGCGCAGCGCCTCGTACGCCGCCTTGACGGCACCGCAGCGCTGGTGGCCGAGGACCACGATGAGCGGGGTGCCGGACGTCATCGGCCCGTACTCCACGGAACCGACGACGACCGGTCCCACGACCTGTCCGCCCGTGCGCATCACGAAGAGGTCGCCGAGCCCGGTGTCGAAGAGCAGCTCCGGCGGCACCCGGGAGTCGATGCACGACAGGATCACGCCGTAGGGTTTCTGCTCCTCGGCGACGAACTCGCGCCGCTTCGGGTCGCGGTCGGGGTGCTGGAGCCTGCCGTCGACCCAGCGCTTGTTGCCGTCCATCAGCCGCGCGAACGCCGCCCAGGGCGAGTCCGGCCGCGCGGCCGCGACGGGAGAGGGAGACGTACTCGCTCCCGCGGCCGCTGCCGTCCCCTTGGCCGTGGAGTCCGTCTTCGACGAACAGGCGGTGAGCAGAGCCGCGGTGGTGGCGGCCAGCCCACCGGTGAGTATGGCCCTGCGCTGTGGTGTTCCGGCGGTACCCATGTAGCCGTCCCCTGTGATCGCCGCTCCCCTGGTGGGAGCCGGTGATGCCACTGTCGCGGGCGGCCGGTTAGCACCCGTACAGCGCTGATGCAGCGCGGGGGAAGGACTGATCCAAATCGCGGGACGCGGCGAGGGTTCGACCCTCGGTGATCAGGCCGGGAACTCCCGCTTCAGCCAGTCGCCGTCCAGACGGATGTGTTTGATGGTGCGCCGGTGGTGGGTGTAGGCGATGTGGAGGGTGCCGTCCGGTGTCCGGGCGAGGGAGGGGTAGGACAGCTCGCGGTTGAGGCCGTCGCGGGAGTTGTTGGTCAGGCAGTGACCGTCGCCGGTTTCGAGGTCGTGGCGCAGCGGCCAGGTGCGTCCGTCGTCCGGGGAGAGGGCCAGGGAGAGCGGGGCGCGGGGGGCGCCCCAGAACGCGTCGCCCGTGGGGGCGGTCTCCGCGGGTGTCCCTGCCACTCCCCCGTCGTCGATCTCGTCGTACAGCGAGACGCGGCGGGCGACGGCGTCGGCCGCGCTGCTGTGGTTGTAGACCAGGGCGAGCCTGCCGTCGGCCAGCACGGTGAACTGGATCGAGGAGTTGTTGTTCGGCAGGTCCAGGGGGCGCGGTTCGGTCCAGGTCTCGCCCTCGTCGTACGACACGCTGCTGTGCACGGCGTCCGCGCGACGGCTGCGGAAGAGGGCCAGGAGTGAACCGTCGGGCAGTGGGCGGATGTTCATGTGGACGAGGCCGGTGCTGCCCGGGACGGGGCGTTCGCGCCAAGTGCGTCCGCCGTCATCACTGATCATGACGGAGCTGGTGTCCCGGTCGCCCGACCAGGAGGTTCCGGGAGTGGCCACACAGCGGAAGACGGGGAGCAACAGCCTTTCACCGGACGCCACCTGGACGACCGGCTGGCGCACGAACACGCCGCCCTGCTCGGTGGCCGGGAACAGGACGCGGGCCGGGCCCCAGGTGGCGCCCTCGTCGTGGCTGACGCGCAGCCGGACCTCGGCCGTGTCCTGGTGGCCCGCGCGCTGTGCGGTGTGCAGGAGCCAGAGCTCGCCCGAGGGAGCGGGGAACAGGAGCGGGTTCTGCTCGGAGCGGGTGTCGTCGGCGGAGAGACGCACGGGGAGAGACCAGGTGTCGGCGCCCTGAGCGAGGCGGGAGAACCACACCGAGATGTCGGCGACGCCTTCCTGGGTGCCCCCGAACCAGACGCAGCCCAGGTCGCCACTGGGCAGGACGGTGAGGTTGGCGGCGTGGTTCTGCACGGCGGGGGCGGCCAGGTGGGTCTCGGCGCGGCCCGGCTGGTCGGGGTGGGGGCGCAGGGTGCCGTCGGAGATGGTCATCGGGCCTCGCCCGCCTGACGCGCGGCGGACAGGTGGCCGGCGGCCGCCTGTTCCAGGTGGATGAGGTCGCAGGCCACGGTGGCGAAGGTGTAGCCCTGGGTGAGGCGGTGGGCTGCGCTTGTGCCGTCGGCGTTGTGGATGCCGGCGGCGATGCCGGCCGCTTCGGCCGCTTTGCTGATGCGGGTGAGGGCCTGCTCGAATTCCTGTTGTACGGAGGGGTCGGTGGAGGTGGCTGCGCCCAGTGCCAGGCGTAGGTCGGAGGGGCCGACGTAGATGCCGTCGAGGCCGTCGGTGGCGCAGATGGCTTCGACGTCGGCGAGGCCGTCGGCGGTTTCGATCATGGCGAGGACGGCGGTCTGGGCGTGGGTGTCGGCCGGGTGGGGTCCGATACGGAGCTGGGCGCGCATGGGTCCGTAGGAGCGGCGGCCCAGTGGCGGGTAGCGCACGGCGGCGACCGCGTCGGCGGCGTCCTGGGCGTTGTCGATCAGCGGGACGATGACGGCGGTGGCGCCGGCGTCGAGGGCTTTGCCTATGTGGGTGGGGTCGTTGGCCTCCACGCGCACGATGCCGACGGCGGTGCTGCCTTTGGTGTCGGTGGCCAGGAGGTTGTTGAGCATGCCCTGGTAGCCGAAGAGTCCGTGCTGGGCGTCGAAGGCGAGGTAGTCGTAGCCGAGGCGGGCCAGGCGCTCGGCGGCGACGGGTGAGTCGAGCAGGGACCAGTAGCCGATGAGCTGTTCGCGGGCGCGCAGGGCGGCGGTGAACTCGGCTGGGGTGCGGCCGGTTGCCATGAGGAGAGTCCTCCGTAGCGGTCGGGGGTGGGGTCAGCGGTTGTAGGCGGGCATCGGGCCGCGCAGGCGGGCGCCGACCTCGTCGCAGGCCGCGGTGACGTCGGCGGGCAGCGGGCCCTCGGCCGCGGCGGCGATGTTGGCGAGCAGGTGCTCGACCTTCGAGCCGCCGAGGAGCAGCGCGTCGGTCGAGGGGCGGTCCAGCAACCAGCGCAAGGCGAGGTCGGTCAGCGGCAGGCCGGCCTGCTCGGCCACGGCGGCCAGTTCCGTGACGGCGGTGAAGAGCCGTTCGTCCCAGTACCGCTGCCGGTACATGGCGGCGAGCCGCGAGTCGCCGAAACGGCCGGAGCCGGGCTCCTGGCCGAAGTGGTGCCGGCCGGTCAGGAGGCCACCGCCGAGCGGGTTGTAGACCATGGTGCGCAGGCCGCTGACGGCCGCGTACTCGACGTACTCCTCCTCGATGCGCCGCGCGAGCAGGTTGTGCAGCTGCTGGGCGATCACCGGACGCGGGGCGCCCACCTCCTCGGCCGTGCGGGCGAGTTCGGAGATCTGCCAGGCCGCGAAGTTGGACACGCCGAGGGCGCCGACCTTCCCCTCGGCGACGAACTCGGCCACGGTCGCCAGGGTTTCGGCCGGCGGCGTCGCACGGTCCGGCTGGTGCAGGTAGAACAGGTCGACGTGGTCGGTGCCGAGCCGCTTCAGGCTGCCTTCCAGGGCGGCGCGCAGTCCGGCAGGCGACAGGGGCGCGTGATCGCCCTGGTCGGGATGCGGGATACCCGCCTTGGTGGCCAGCACGATCCGGTCGCGGCGGCCGGGCAGGAGCTCGGCGAGGATGCGCTCGCTCTCGCCGCCCGCGTAACCGTTCGCGGTGTCCACGCCCGTGATGCCCGCATCGAGCGCGGCGTCCAGCATGGCCGCCGCTCCCCCGCGGTCCACGGTGTCGCCGAAGGTCATGGTGCCCAGCACCAGCCGGGAGAGCGGGACGGTGGTGTTCGGCAGGGTGAGGCCGGTGGTCACGAGGAGCTTCCTTCCAGTACGCGGCGGGGTTTCACGCCGTGGATGGCGGTCGGGTCGAGGGCCGCGCGGCGCAGGGCGCGGGTGTAGGGGTCGGCCGGGGCGGCGAGGACGGTCTCGGTCCGCCCGGCCTCGACCACGCGGCCGGCCCGCATCACCACGACGTCCGTGCTCATCTCGCGCACCACGCCCAGGTTGTGCGCGATGACGAGGTAGGCGATGCCGGTCTCCTCCTGCAACTCCCTGAGCAGCGCGAGCACCTGGGCCTGCACGGACACGTCGAGAGCTGAGGTCGCCTCGTCGCAGACCAGCAGGTCGGGCCGGGAGGCGAGGGCACGGGCGATGCCGATGCGCTGCCGCTGGCCGCCGGAGAAATCGGCCGGGCGGCGCTCCAGGGCGGACGGGGGCAGGCCGACCTGGTCGAGCAGTTCGGCGGCACGGCGGGACCGTTCGCCGCGGTCGGACACACCGCCGAGGCGCAGCGGCTCGGCCACGATCTGCTGGGCGGTCAGATGGGGGTCGAGGGAGCCGTAGGGGTCCTGGAAGACCATCTGGACGCGGCGCCGCAGCGGTCGCAGTCTCCGCTCCGGGAGGGTGGCGATGTCCGTGCCGTCGAGGACGATACGGCCGGACCGTGGGGTGAGCAGCCGGACCAGGGCGCGGGCGAGGGTCGACTTGCCACAGCCGGACTCGCCGACGACCGCGAGAGAGCCGCCCTTGTCGAGTTGGAAGCCGACCTGGTCGACGGCTCGGAAGGGGCCGCTCGGGGTCGGGTATTCGACGACCAGGTCCTCTACGCGGAGCAGGGTCATGGGGTAGCTCCTCGCAGAGAGGTCTCGTCCTCGTCCCAGGCGCCGAGGCGGGGCACGGCGGCGAGGAGGGCTCGGGTGTAGGGCTCGGCGGGTTTGTCGACGATGCGTTCGGCCGGGCCGGACTCGACGAAACGGCCGTCCTTCATGACGTGGATGCGGTCGGAGACCAGCCGGGCCACGCCCAGGTCGTGCGTGATCATCAGCATGCCGATGCCGGTGCGTTCCTGGAGCTCCATCAGCAGGTCCAGGACGCTGGCCTGCACGGTCGCGTCGAGGGCGGAGGTGGGTTCGTCGGCGACCAGCAGTTCCGGATCGCCGGCCAGGGCGATGGCGATGAGGATGCGTTGCAGCATGCCGCCGGAGAACTGGTGCGGATAGGACTTCCAGCGGGTCTCGGGACGCGTGATGCGCACCTGGGCGAGCAACTCGATGCCCTTCTCGCGGGCCTGGGCCCTGGAGAGTTCGGGGTGGCGCAGGCGGAGCGCCTCGCCGAGCTGCCGGCCGATGGTGTGGACGGGGCTGAGGGCTGTCATCGGGTCCTGCGGGATCAGGGAGACCGTCCGGCCGCGTACCGCGCGGGCCGCGCCGGGGTCGGCGACGACGTCGCGGCCGCCGACGCGGACGCTGCCCGACAGCACGGCAAGGCCCTCCGGCAGCAGGCGCAGTACGCCCATCGCGGTGGTCGACTTGCCGGATCCGGACTCGCCGATGAGGGTCACGGTCTCGCCGCGGCCGACGGTGAAGCTCACGCCGTCGACGGCCCGGACGACGCCGTGCGCGGTGATGAGTTCGATCTGGAGGTCACGGACATCCAGCAGCGGTGTCCCGTCGGTCATGCTCCGGCTCCCTTCCGGCGGCGGGTGCGGTCCCGCAGTCCGTCGCCCAGCAGGTTGACCCCGACCACGAGGAGGGCGATGACCAGGCCGGGCAGGGTGACCAGCCACCACGAGGTGGTGATGTAGGCCTGGCCGTCGGAGATGATCCGGCCCCAGGTGGCGAAGGGCCGCTGCGGACCGGCGCCGAGGAAGCTCAGCGCGCTCTCCAGCAGGACGGCCTGGGCGAGCAGCAGCAGCACGACGAGGCTCACCGGCCGGACGACGTTGGGCACGACGTGCCGGGTGAGGATCTGCCAGCCGCGCAGGCCCAGGACGCGGGCGGCGGCGACGTACGGTTTCTCGCGCTCGACCAGGACGAGGGAGCGGGTCAGCCGCGCCACCTCGGGCCACTGCGCGACGGCGATCACACAGGTGATGACGGTGACGGAGGGCCCGAAGAGGGCGACCACGAGCAGCAGCATCATCAGCAGGGGCAGGGCGAGCTGGGCTTCCAGGAAGCGGGAGACGAGCGCGTCGACCCAGCCGCCGAAGAAGCCCGCGGCCGCCCCGGCGACGATGCCGATCAGCCCGGACACCAGGACCGCGAGGACGCCGACCGAGAGGGAGACCTGGCCGCCGTGCAGGATGCGCGACAGCAGGTCGCGGCCGAGCTGGTCGGTGCCGAGCAGGTGCCCCGCGCTGAGCGGCGGCAGCCTGCGCTCCGAGAGGTCCTGGGCGTTGGCCTCCGGCAGGGGCAGCAGGCTCGCCAGGGCGACGGGCAGGACCACGAGGGCCGTGCACACGGACCCGGCCCAGATCTTGAAGCGGGCGCTGCGCCGCTGCCGGGTCGCGGTGGCCCGGGCGAGGTCGCGGGCGCTGACGGCGCTGGGCCGCTCGGTACCGGCGACCGGGGTGGAGATGACACCGGCCATGGGTCAGGCCGCCTTTCCGAGTCGTACGCGCGGATCGAACAGCGGGTAGGCGAGGTCGACGAGGAGCTGGACGAGGATCGCGAGGGTGGCCGTCACGAGGACGGTGGCCTGGATGAGCGGGTAGTCGCGGGTCTCCAGCGCCCGGACGACGAGCGAGCCGACGCCCGGCCAGCCGAAGACGACCTCGACGACCACGACACCGTTGAGCAGGGCCGCGAAGCGGGTGCCGAGGGCGGTGACGAGCGGCACGGCGGAGTTGCGCAGGCCGTACTGCCAGGTCAGGGTGCGTTCGGAGACGCCGCGGGAGCGGGCGACCGTGGTGTAGGGGGCGGCGAGCGCGGTGGTCATCTCGCGGCGTACCAGGCGTGAGATCAGGGCGAGTTGGAGGACGGCCACGGTCACCGTGGGCAGGATCAGGCCGCTCCACGAGGTGAACCCGGAGGCGGGCAGCACCGGGAGCAGCACCGCGAAGACGGTCAGCAGCATCACGCCGGTCCAGAAGTCCGGCATCGACTGCCCGGTGATCGTCAGGACGTTGGCGCCCAGCTCCCGCTTGGTGTCGGCGCGCCGGGCCATCCACACGCCGAGCGGTACGGCGACGACGGTGGTGACCGCGATGGCGGAGACCGCGAGGGTGATGGTGTACGGCAGCCGGTCCATGACCACCTGGAACGCGGAGGCGTGGAAGGAGTAGCTGGTGCCGAGGTTCCCGGTGCACAGGTCCCGCAGGAAGATCCCGTACTGCACGACGAGCGGTTCGTCGAGGCCGAACTGGGCGCGGATGCGGGCGAGATCGGCGGCCGTGGCGCTGGGCGCGGCGTAGGCGGCGGCCGGGTCGCCGGGGGCCAGGCGCAGCAGCAGGAAGACCGTGGTGAGGGTGAGGAAGACGGCCAGCAGGCTCTGGCCGACGCGGCGGGCGAGGTAGGTGGCCACGGCTCAGCCCTCCAGCCGTACGGCGGACAGGTCGTAGGAGTTGAGCTGGAGCAGGCCCAGGTCGTGCACGCGCTCGCGGCGGGCGAGCAGCGTCTTGGGGGCGAAGGCCCACAGGCTGGGCCAGGTGTTCCAGACGGCGTGCTGCGCGGCGGCCAGCTTGCGGTCGCGGGCGGCGGCGTCGGTCTCGGTGGCGGCGTCCTCCAGGCGGCGCTGGATGTCCGGGATGACGTAGCCCATGTAGGTGTCGCGGGTGCCCTCCCGCTCGGGCGTGCCGCCGTACATGCCCTGGAGGGAGGTGAGGGCCTGGCCGGTGGTGCCGGGGAAGCCGTTGCCGATGACGTCCCAGTCGCCGCCGCGGCCCTGCCGCCACTTCAGGATGTCGCCGCCCGGTTCGAACTGGAGCAGCGAGGCGCGGACGCCGATGTCGCGGAACATGTCGGCGACGGCTTCCATGACGGAGCTGTCGGCGGCGAACTCTCCCGACTCCCAGATGACGCGGATCCGCAGGCCCTCGGCGCCCAGCCGCTTCAGCTGCGCCTTCGCCTTGCCCGGGTCGTAGGTGTAGGCGCCGGTGCGTACCGCGCCTTCGAGGGCGAGCGGGACGACTCCTTCGGCGGCTTCGGCGGAGCCGGTGAGGACGTCCTTCACCAGCGCCTCGCCGTCGATGGCGTAGGTGAGGGCGCGGCGCACGCGGGCGTTGGCCAGGGGGTGGTCGTGGCGCTTGCGGAAGTTGTAGAAGAGCTGGCAGATGCGGACGCCGGAGGTCTCCTCGACGGTGACGCCGGGCAGGCCGGTGAGCTGCTCGGCCGAGTCCGGGGTGAGGGTGTCGACGACGTCCAGCTCGCCGCTGCGCAGGGCGATGACCCGGCTGGACTCCTCGGGCACGAAGCGGGCCCGGACGGTGTCGACGCGGGCCGGGCGGCCCCAGTAGCGGGGGTTGCGGGCAAGGGTGTACTCACCCGCGCCGCTGTTGGCCTCGATCACCTTGTACGGTCCTGAGCCGACGCCGCTCTGGAGTTCCTCGGGGCGGTTGGCGGCGGCCGGGGTGATGTGGATGTTGGCCATGAGGCGGTCGAGCACGGGCACGGGCCGCTCGGTGTGCAGCTCGAAGGTGCGCTCGCCGGTCTTCTCGACGGTGGGCAGCTCCGGGAAGAGCCCGAGGAGGAAGGAGCCGTTGACCTTGCCGTACATCTCCAGGGCGGTGGCGACGTCCTCGACGGTGACGGGGCTGCCGTCGGAGTAGCGCACGCCCTCGCGCAGCCGCACGCTCCAGACGGTCGGCCCGGTCATCGCGAACCGGTCGGCGAGGACCGGCTGGACGCGCATGCCGGGGCCGATGCTCGTGAGGGCCTGGCGGACCGCGCGCTGCACGGTGACGGCGGCGTCGAACTGGTTCAGCTTGTTGTCGAGGCTCACCAGGGAGCGGTTCAGGCCGAGGGTGAGGGTGCCAGGACCGGGTGCCCCGGTGGGTCCGGCGCAGGCGGCGAGGGGACCGAGGGCGAGACCCGTGCCGCCGAGCGCGCCGAGGCGCAGCAGGGTGCGGCGGTGGACGGGGCGGCCGAGGGGCTCCCGCTGGGGGCGGTGGTCCGGGGGTGCGTCATAGGGGCTTGGGGTCATCGTCGACCTTCTCGCGTTCCGGGGGGCGACCGGCTCGTGGTGTTCGTGCGGCTCTCGCCGCGGCCCGGTCGGGGGGCCGGGCCGGCGGGATACGAACAGGTGTCGCGCCGGAAAAGGTGGCACGACTGCGCGAAGTGCGCAAGGGGTCTCGCGCATTTCGCGCAACTCGTGTCATCATCGGATTCCGAGGCAGCCCGACCGGGCCGCCCGAGGAGGTACCCGTGTCCCTCTCCGCTGCCGGCCCCGGCGGCCCCGTCCAGGCCGCCCACCGGCCCGTACTCGCTCTCGCCGACGATCTGTCCGGTGCCGCCGAGACCGCGGTGGCACTGCGCTCGCCCGCCCGGATCCTGCTGGGGCCGGTCCCCGTACCGTTGGCGTCCGCGCCCGGCGAGTCCCTGGTGCTCGACCTCGACTCGCGGCAGTTGCCCGGCGCCGAGGCGGCGCGGGCGGTACGGGACGTCACGCACGCGGTGCCCGCCGGAACGGTGCTCTTCAAGAAGGTCGACTCGCTGCTCAGGGGCAACCTCGCCGCCGAGGCGGCCGCCTACGCGCGGGACGGCCTGGGCGTGGTGATCGCGACCGCTCTGCCCGCGGGCCGGCGCACGGTGCGGGGCGGGGTCGTCCACCTCGACGGGGTGCCGCTGCACGAGGCGGACGCCTGGCGTGCCGAGGCGCGGACCGCCCCGCCCTCGGTCGCCGCCGCGCTCGGTGACCTGCCGTCAGCTCCGGTGCCGCTCACGGACGTACGCGGGGCATCCGGCGCGCTACGGGAAGCGCTGCGTGCGTGTTTCGCGCAGGGACGGCATCCGGTGTGCGACGCGGAGACCGAGGACGACCTCGACGCGATCGCCGCGGCGGCCCTCGAACTGGGTCCCGGGATACGGCTGTTGGGCACCGGCGGACTCGCGGGGGCCCTGGGGCGGCTCCTGGGCACGCCCGGCGCGAACACGCTCGACGCCGGGGACGTCGTCCGGCCGCTGCTGATCGTGGTGGGCACGGCCGAGCCGTCCGCCCGCGGACAGGTCGCGCACCTCCTCGCGGACGGAGCCCGCCAGATCTCCCTCAGCACCCGCGAACTCCTGCACGCCCCTCGACGGCTCGCGCCTCCCGTCGCCGCCGTCACGGTCGTCCGCATCACCGGAGCCGCCGGTCCCTCCGTCGCGCGCCGTCTCGTCGCCGCGCTCGCCGACACCGTCGCCGACGCGGCGCACGACTGCGACCTGGTCCTCACCGGCGGCGAGACCGCCCGCCGCGTCCTGGACGTCCTGCGCGTCACCGACCTGCGCCCGGTGGGCCAGATCCACCACGGTGCGGTCCTGTCCCGCACACCCGACGGCCGCTCGGTCGTCACCCGGCCCGGCAGCTACGGCGAGGCCGACTCCCTGCGGCGCATCGTCCGGGCCCTGCGCCCCGCACCCGTACGCCACGTTCCGACCGACCCCACAGGAGTAGCCCCGTGAACGCAGCCCCCTCCTCCGCCGCCACCGCCGGCCAGACCTCCGCGGCCTCTCGGCCGCTCCCGGTCATCGCGGTGACCATGGGCGACGGCGCAGGCATCGGGCCCGAGGTCATCGTGCCGGCGCTGCTGCACCCCGACACCCTGCGCGACTGCCGGCCCGTCGTCGTGGGCGACGCCGAGCGCCTGCGGCGGGCGGCCGGCATCCTCGGCGTCAGCTGCGAGATCGTGCCGGTCGAGCATCCCGCCCAGGCCGAGTTCGCGCCCGGCCGCGTCCACGTGATCGACCTCGGGCTGCTCCCCGCCGACCTGCCCTGGGGCGAGCTGTCCGCCGTCGCGGGCGACGCCGCCTACCACTACGTACGCGTCGCCGCCGAACTCGCGCTGCGCGGCGAGGTGGACGGCATCTGCACCGCCCCGCTCAACAAGGGGGCCCTGCACGCCGCCGGCCACCTCTACCCCGGCCACACCGAACTCCTCGCCCATCTCACGGGCGTCGAGGAGGTGTCGATGATGCTGTCGACTCCCCGGGTGAAGGTCATCCACGTCACCACCCACATCGGGCTGATCGACGCCGTGAACCGCATCGAACCCGGCCTGGTGGAGCGCACGGTGCGTCGCGGCCACGAGGCGATGGTGCGCGCCGGGACCGCCGACCCGGTGATCGGTGTCTGCGGCATCAATCCGCACGCGGGCGAGAACGGCCTGTTCGGCTACGGCGAGGAGGAGACGAAGATCGTCCCGGCGCTGGAGACGGTGCGCGCCGACGGCATCGACGCACGCGGCCCGCTGCCCGCGGACACGGCGTTCTACCTCGCCTCGCGCGGCGACTACGACCTCATCGTCGCGATGTACCACGACCAGGGGCACGGCCCCGTCAAGGTCCTCGGCATCGAGGCCGGGGTCAACCTCACCGTCGGACTGCCGGTGATCCGCACCTCCGTCGACCACGGCACGGCCTTCGACATCGCCGGAACCGGCCGGGCCGAGCCCGGTAGCATGGTCGAGGCTCTGCGCCAGGCCGCCGAGATGTCGACCGCTCCGGCCGCCCGCTGACCGCGGTTCGCGGCAGGCACGTGTGCGACCCAGGACGGCCCAGGACTATTGAGGACATGAAGAACCTATGTCTGTGACCGGATCCAAGGCGCGGCGCGACCGCATCGTCCACCTCGCCACCACCACCGGCCTGGCGAGCGTGGAGGAGCTCTCGCAGCTGTTCGGCGTGACGGCCTCGACCATCCGCCGCGACCTGGCCAAGCTCACCACCGACGGGCGTCTGGCCCGCACCTACGGCGGGGCCATGGCGCTGGCCGCGCACCCCGAGGCGTCCCTGCGGCAGCGCGTGGGCGAGGCCTTCGAGGCCAAGCAGGCCATCGCCCGCTGGGCGGCGGCCCAGGTGCGGCCCGGCGAGACGCTGCTCCTCGACGCCGGCTCCACGGTCGGCGCGCTCGCCCACGAGCTGCGCACGGCCGAGGACCTCACCGTGGCGACCACCGGACTCACCGCCCTGCAGGCGCTGTCCGATGTCGAGACGGTGCACGTCGAGTGCCTCGGCGGCACCCTGCGCCCGCTCAGCCAGGGCTTCGTCGGACCGCTCACGGAAGCCGCCCTGGAGCGTATGACGTTCGACCGGGTCTTCCTCGGCACGGACGGCATCTCCCCCGAACTCGGCATCTGCGAGGCGGACCTGCGCCAGACCCGCCTCAAGGAGCTGATGGCCCGCCGCGCCGACCACGTCTACGTCCTCGCCCACGCGGCCAAGCTCGGCCGCCGCCCCTTCCACGCCTGGACGGCCCTGTGCGAGGGCTGGACCCTGGTCACGGACGACACGGCCGACCCGGCCGTCCTCGCGGAGCTGCGGGCGCGCGGGGTGGAGACGGTGACCACGACGCCGGAGCGGGTGACGGCCGGCCCGCACGGCGACACCGCGTAGAGCCGCCTGCCCGGCGCGCGGCGGCGGGGCCCGCCCGTCCGACGCACACGCCGGGCCCGGCCCGGCAAGACGCCGAACGGGCTGCTAGCCGCCGGGCGGCGTCCGCCTCCTGGGCGTGGGGACACCGCCTGACGCTGCCGCGTCGAGAAGGCCGCGGAACGTGGGGCACTCCATGTGGGTCGGCGCGGGGCAGGCGGCGGCGTGTCGCAGGGAGTCGCGGAGCACGCCCAGTTCGCGGATCCTGCGGTCCAGTTCCTCCGCCTTGTCCGCCAGCATGCTCCGGTCGATCCGGGGCGGTCCGTCCGGCGCGAACATGTGCGCGATCTCGTCGAGCGAGAACCCGGCCGTCCGCCCCAGCGCGATCAGCGCCAGCCGCTCCAGTACGCCGGGATCGTACTGCCGCCGCAGCCCTCGCCGGCCGGTCGGGGCGATCAGCCCCTTCTCCTCGTAGAACCGCAGTGCCGAGGCGGGCACCCCGGAGCGCTGGGCCACTTCGGCGATGTCCAGGTCCGTCATTCCCTTGACCTCAAGTCGACTTGAAGTAGAACGCTGTCATCTCGCCCCGATGAAGGCAAGCAGAAGGAGAGCCGACGAGCATGGACGCCGAGCGCAGGAACGATGACGAACAGACCGCCCGCTGGAACGGGCGCGCCGGTCACGCCTGGGTGGATCTCCAGCAGGTGCTGGACGGGATGTTCAGACCCTTGGAGGACCTGCTCGTCGACGCCGTGTCCGCCGAAGGCGCGGAACACGTGCTCGACGTCGGCTGCGGGACGGGCGGCACCACCCTGGCCGTCGCGCGACGGCTCGGCCCGGCGGGTCACTGCGTCGGCGTCGACATCTCCGGGCCGTTGGTCGACACCGCCCGGGAGCGCGCCGAGCGGGAGGGCGCACCGGCCTCCTTCGTCCGCGCCGACGCGCAGGAGCACCTGTTCGAACCGGCCGCCTTCGACACCGTCATCTCGCGTTTCGGCGTCATGTTCTTCGACGACCCCGTCCGGGCTTTCGCGAATCTCCGGAGCGCCGCCCGGGACGACGCCGCGCTCCGGTTCGTCGTCTGGCGCGATCCGGGGGAGAACCCGTTCATGACGACGGCCCAGCGCGCCGCCGCACCGCTGCTCCCTAGCCTGCCGGTCCGAGGGCCCGACGAGCCGGGACAGTTCGCCTTCGCGGACCCGGACAAGGTCCGCCGCATCCTGGCGGAGAGCGGGTGGGCCGATATCGACATCCGGCCGGTCGACGTCGTCTGTGCCCTGCCCGAGAAGGACCTGGTCCGCTACTTCACCCGGCTCGGGCCCCTCGGCATGGCCCTGCCCGAGGTGGACGAGGAGACGCGCGCACGGGTCGTCGAGACGGTCCGCGCCGCCTTCGGCCCGTTCGTGCACGGCGCGGAAGTCCGCTTCACCGCGGCCTGCTGGACGGTCGGTGCCCGGGCCTTGGCCGCGAAACTTTCGTGAGTCCCGGCCCTCTTTTCGGAGCCCGGGCTCCCCGCGCATAGTGAGATCACGATGACGCAGAAAAGAGCCCTGGTTGTCCGAGGCGGATGGGAAGGCCATGAGCCGGTCAAGGCGACGGAGCTGTTCCTTCCCTTCCTCCGGGACCACGGATACGCCGTCCGGGTCGAGGAATCGACCGACGTCTACGCCGACACCGCCGAGATGGCGGGCACCGACCTCGTCGTGCAGTGCGTCACGATGTCGGAGATCACGCGCGAGCAGGTGGCCGGACTGAGCTCGGCGGTCGTGGCCGGCACGGGTTTCACCGGCTGGCACGGCGGCATCGCCGACTCGTTCCGCGCATCGGCCGACTATCTCCACCTGGTCGGCGGCCAGTTCGCCACCCACCCGGGCAAGGAACCGTGCGAGCGCCGGGGCGGGGCGGAGGACAACTTCCTGCCGCACACCATCACCCTCACCGAGGCCGGCCGCACCCATCCCGTCACAGCGGGCATCGAGGACTTCGAGCTGGACACCGAGCAGTACTGGGTGCTCCACGACGATCTCATCGACGTCCTGGCCACCACCACGCATCCGGCCCGGCCGTGGCAGCCCTGGCACCGGCCGGTCACCTCGCCGGCGGTCTGGACCCGCCGGTGGGGTGCCGGGCGCGTCCTGGTGACGACACCGGGGCACAGCCTCGACGTGCTGGAGCACCCCGACGTCCGCACCATCATCGAGAGGGGCATGCTGTGGGCGACGCGCACCGCATCGGCGTCGTAGGACTCGGCGTCATCTCCCGCGCGTACCTCGACACGCTCGCCGGACATCCCGCCGTGCGTGTCACCGCGGTCGCCGACCTCGACGCCTCCCGGTCGGCCGCCGTCGCCGCCGAACTGCCCGGGGTCGAGGCGCTGACGGTCGAGGAGTTGCTCAGCAGCCCGGACGTGGACACGGTGCTGAACCTCACCACCCCGGCCGCCCACGCCGGGATCGCCCTCGGCGCCATCGGTCACGGCAAGCACGTCTACGGGGAGAAGCCGCTGGCCGCGACGCTCGCCGACGCCCGTGCCGTCGTGGAGGCCGCCGCGAAGGCGGGCGTCGGTGTGGGGTGCGCGCCGGACACCGTCCTGGGCACCGGGGTCCAGACGGCACGGGCGGCCGTCGAGGCGGGGAGCATCGGACGCCCCCAGTTCGCCTCGGCCGTGATGATCACCCCCGGCCACGAACGATGGCACCCCCACCCCGACTTCTACTACACCGAGGGCGGCGGCCCTCTTCTGGACATGGGGCCGTACTACCTCGCCTCCCTGATCCACCTGCTGGGCCCGGTGCGTGCCGTGATCGGGGCGGCCGGCCGGCTGCGCGCCGAGCGGACCATCGGTTCCGGGCCGCGCACGGGCGAGCGGATCCCGGTCGAGGTGGACAGTCATGTCTCCGGAGTGCTGGAACACGTGGGCGGGGCACTGACGACGATCACGACGAGCTTCGACGGTGTGGCCACCACGGCCGCGCCGATCGAGGTCCACGGCGAGACGGGGAGCCTCTCGGTCCCCGATCCGAACCGCTTCGACGGCGAGGTCCGGCTGCACGCGCTCGGCGACACCCGATGGCGCGCCCTGCCGGTGTCGGCGGGCTACGAGGACGGCGCACGCGGCGTCGGACTGCTCGACTTCATCGCCGCCGACGGGCAGCGGGCGCCGCGTGCGAACGGCGAACTCGCCCTGCACGTCCTGGAGACGATGACGGCCCTGCTCCGTTCGTCGGCCGAGGGGCGGCGGATCGAGCTGACGACGTCGGCGCAGGCGCCCGATCCGGTGCCGTGGACGGCCGCCGGGGACTGGAAGGGCCCGGTCGCTCCCGGCCTGGCGTGACCGGGCGATGCCGCGGGGGTCAGTCCACGGGCCACGTGTGTGCGGGCGCGTTCATGTGCATGTAGTCCATGTAGGTCGTGGTCATCTGCCGCAGTGCCTCGCGCCGGTCGGAGATGCCGGCCTTCTCCAGGTGGTGGACCGTCTCGGCCTGCCAGAGGGCGCCGTTGCGGGCGGTGACACAGCGCTGCTCGATGATGCCGAGCAGGGGTTCGCGCCACGCGTCGTCCATGCCGGCCAGTTCCAGGCCCCGGTGGGCGAGCGGCAGCAGGCGGCGCAACACCAGTTCCGTGACCGGCACTTCGCCCACGCCCGGCCAGTACAGGCGGGCGTCGATGCCGTCGCGGGCCGCGGTGTGCAGATTCTCCTCGGCGACCGAGAAGGACATCCGCGTCCACACCGGCCGGTCCTCGTCGACCAGGGCGCGGGTCAGTCCGTAGTAGAAGGCGCCGTTGGCGATGGTGTCGGCGACGGTGGGGCCCGCGGGCAGCACCCGGTTCTCGATGCGCAGATGCGGACCGCTGTCGGTGACGGCGTAGATCGGGCGGTTCCAGCGGTAGATCGTGCCGTTGTGCAGGGTCAGTTCGCCCAGTTGCGGCACGCCGCCCCGGTCGAGTGCCTGCTGCGGGTCCTCGTCGTCGCACAGCGGCAGCAGGGCCGGGAAGTAGCGCACGTTCTCCTCGAAGAGATCGAAGACGCTGGTGATCCACCGCTCCCCGAACCACACCCGGGGCCGTACGCCCTGGGCCTTGATCTCCTCGGGCCGGGTGTCGGTGGCCTGCTCGAACAGGGGGATACGGGTCTCGCGCCACAGCTCCTTGCCGAACAGGTAGGGCGAGTTGGCCGCGAGGGCGATCTGCACGCCCGCGATGGCCTGGGCCGCGTTCCAGTAGTGCGAGAACTCCTTCGGGGCGACCTGGAGGTGGAACTGGGTGCTGGTGCAGGCGGCCTCGGGGGTGA
This sequence comes from Streptomyces purpurascens, assembly GCF_045040895.1. Classification (NCBI taxonomy): domain Bacteria; kingdom Bacillati; phylum Actinomycetota; class Actinomycetes; order Kitasatosporales; family Streptomycetaceae; genus Streptomyces; species Streptomyces purpurascens. The sequence goes on from NZ_CP108341.1 coordinate 963,988, forward strand.
TGGTGTCGGCGTACGTCGCCAGGCGCTCGACGCCGTCCACCCTGATCCGCAGATCCTCGCCGCGCGCCGCGAAGATCTGCTCGTTGAGCAACTGGTACCGGGGGTCGCCGGACAGGGCGGCCTCGCTCACGTGCGTCTCCCCCAGCGTCGGCAGAATGCCGACCATGATCAGGTGGGCGCCGACGGCCGAGGCGCGGTCCTCGGCGTGGTTGAGGGCGTCCCGGATCTCCCGCTCCCAGTCTCCGGGGCCGCCGGTCGTGAGCTCCCGGGGCGGGATGTTGATCTCCAGGTTGAAGCGGCCCAGCTCGCTCGACCAGGCGGGGTCGGCGATCGCCTGGAGCACGTCGGTGTTCCGCATCACGGGCAGTCCCTCGTCGTCCACCAGGTTGAGCTCGATCTCCAGCCCGACCCGGGGCCGCTCGCTCTCGAAGCCCGACTCGTGGAGCATCCGCGCCAGCACCTCGAGGTCGGTGTGCATCTTCTGCCGGTAGCGACGGCGGTCCTCCCGCGTGAACACCAGGGCCGGCACGTCACGTCCCATGCGTCCTCCCGAGTTCCCTCGGCGGATACCTCTCGTCCCAGCGTCGCACCTTGTCGTCGCCCCCGCACCCACCTAGCCTGAGTTTGTGCCGCAAATAAACAAACCCCGAACGCACAGTGCCGTGCCGGGCGACGGCAGTTCCCTCACCCGACTCCGCATCGCGATCACGGTCTTCTTCGCCCTCGACGGCTTCGTCTTCGCCGGCTGGGTGGTGCGCATCCCCGCCATCAAGGAACAGACGAACGCCTCCGCCAGTGCCCTCGGACTCGCCCTCCTGGGCGTCTCGGCCGGTGCCGTCATCACCATGACCCTCACCGGGCGCCTGTGCCGCCGCTACGGCAACCACCGGGTCACCGTCGTCTGCGCCGTCCTGCTCTCCCTCAGCGTGGCCCTGCCCCCGCTGACCCACTCGGTCCTCGCGCTCGGCCTCGTGCTTCTGCTCTTCGGCGCCGCGTACGGCGGGATCAACGTCGCCTTCAACAGTGCGGCCGTCGAGCTGGTGGCCGCGCTGCGGCGGCCGATCATGCCGAGCTTCCACGCCGCGTTCAGCCTGGGCGGCATGATCGGCGCGGGTCTGGGCGGGCTGGTCGCGGGGGTCCTCTCCCCCACCGGGCATCTGCTGCTGCTCACGGTCGTCGGACTGCTGGTGACGGCCCTGGCGGGACCGACGCTCCTGCGGCACGAGCCGCCGACGCCGCCGGAGCGGGAACGCCCCGCGAAGGGCGCCCCGCGCCGGCTGGACGGCCGTACCCGGGGGCTGGTGATCGTCTTCGGCGTGATCGCGGGGTGCACCGCGTACGGCGAGGGGGCGCTGGCCGACTGGGGCGCCCTGCACCTCGAACAGGACCTGGACGCCTCCCCGGGCGCCGCGGCCGTCGGCTACTCCTGCTTCGCGCTCGCCATGACGGTGGGGCGGCTGACCGGCACGACGCTCCTGGAACGCCTGGGGCGGACCCGGACCGTCGTCGCGGGCGGCACCACCGCGGCGGCCGGAATGCTGCTCGGTTCACTCGCCCCGTCCCTGTGGGCGGCCCTGCTCGGGTACGCGGTCACGGGCCTCGGCCTGGCGAACCTCTTCCCGGTGGCCGTGGAACGCGCGGGCGCACTCGCCGGCCCCAGCGGCGTCGCCACGGCCTCCACCCTCGGCTACGGCGGCATGCTCCTCGGGCCGCCCGCGATCGGCTTCATGGCGGACTGGTTCACCCTGCCGGCCGCCCTGACCAGCGTGGCGGTGCTCGCGGCGGTGGCGGCGGCGGTCGGGGCGCTCGTGGGGGCGGCGACACGGCGGGCGGCCGGGGGCTGAGGCCCGGCGGCAGGGGCACCGGCCGCTTCGATGCCCCGGGCCGGCCCCGCCCCGATCCCCTCGGCCGAGAACCGGGTCGCCAGAGGCGTCGTCGCACGCGCGGCGGCCTCGCCGCCGCAGGGCGGCGCGTCCGGCGACGGGCGTCCTGGCGAGCGGCGAGGTCGCCGTCATGGGTACGGCGGGTCTGGCGCCCTGCTCTCAGCGGATGACGAGGCCGCAGCGATCGGGGTGGCGGGTTCGGCGGCAGGGCGTCGGCGAGCGGTGTGGCCGTCGAGGTCGGTACCGCGGCGGGGCCGGTGGGAAGCTCGCGGCGGCCTCGTCGTTCACTGTGACGCGGAAGCCGGGCCCGCCACCCCGATGGCAGCGGCCCGGCCGGACGCCGGGAACCCGGCGACGAGGTTCGAGCCTGATCCTCCGCGCTCGACCGATCGGCACTGCCGTGTTCCGGGGTACCCGTGGCCACGCCCGTCGCGATCACCGGGCCGTACGTCATGGACGAGGAGGCAGACCCGTGACCGAACCGCAGCACCCCGGCGACCTGCACCCGACCCCCGAGTTTCCCTCCCAGGATCAGCCGCATCCCGGCTGGACAGGGCCCATGGACCCGCCCCCGGACCACGGTGAGGAGTCCTACCGGGGCAGTGGCAGGCTGACCGACCGCAAGGCCGTGATCACCGGTGGGGACTCCGGGATCGGCCGTGCGGTCGCCCTGGCGTTCGCCCGTGAGGGGGCCGACGTGCTCTTCACCCACCTGGACGACGAGAAGGAGGAAGCCGCCGGGACGGCCCGGCTGGTCGAGGAGGCCGGGCGGCGCGCCGTGCCCGTCTCGTGCGACGTTCGGGAGGAGGAGAACTGCCGGGCGCTGATCGACCGTGCCGTCGCCGAGTTCGGCCGGATCGACGTCCTGGTGAACAACGCGGCGTACCAGATGTCGCAGCCCGACGGCATCGAGGCGATCTCCACCGAGCAGTTCGACCGGGTGCTGCGCACCAACCTGTACGGCATGTTCTGGCTGTGCAAACTGGCCCTGCCGCACATCCCGGAGGGCGGCAGCATCATCAACTCCGCGTCGGTGCAGGCCTACAAGCCCAGCCCTCACCTGCTGGACTACGCGACGACGAAGGGCGCGATCGTCACGTTCACGCAGGGGCTGGCACAGATGCTGATCGACCGGGGCGTCCGCGTCAACGCGGTGGCGCCGGGCCCGGTGTGGACACCGCTCATCCCGGCGACGCTGCCGGACACCCAGGAGTTCGGCAAGCAGGCGCCGATCGGACGACCCGCCCAGCCGGCCGAGATGGCTCCGGCGTACGTCTTCCTCGCCTCCCAGGAGGCGTCGTACATCACGGCCGAGATCGTCAACGCCACAGGCGGTACGCCGCTGCCGTAGCGCCCCATGGAAATTCCGGGCCCGGATCGCGCTCCATGGGGCAGACTCGGCGTCATGGAGACCGCCGAGTACCTGCACGCGCTGGAGTCAGAGGGCCTGCTGCTGGCCGCGGCCGCCGAAGAGGCCGGGACGGACGCGAAGGTGCCGACCTGCCCCGAGTGGCAGGTGCGCGACCTGGTGCGGCACACGGGCGCGGTGCACCGCTGGGCCGCGTCGTACGTCGCAGAGGGGCTCACCGAGCGCCGCCCGCTGGGTGAGGTCCCGGACCTCGACGGCGCGGACCTGGTGGCCTGGTACCGCGACAGCCACCGCCACCTCGTCGACACACTGGCTGGCGCCTCGCCCGACGTGGAGTGCTGGGCCTTCCTGCCCGCGCCGTCCCCGCTGGCCTTCTGGACCCGGCGGCAGGCCCACGAGACGGCCGTGCACCGGGTCGACGCCGAGTCCGCACGCGGAGACTCCCCGACCGCAGTCGCCCCGGACTTCGCGACCGACGGCATCGACGAACTGCTGCGCGGCTTCCACGCCCGCTCCAGGAGCAGGGTGCGCACCCCCGAGCCACGTGTCCTGCGTGTGCGCACGGAGGACACCGACGCGGTGTGGACCGTACGGCTGTCCCCGGAGCCGCCCGTGACCACGCGGGGCGCGACAGACGAGGCGGAGTGCGAACTGTCCGGCCCGGCGGAGCAGTTGTATCTGGCCCTGTGGAACCGGGTCCCCCTGCCCGCCGTCACGGGCGACCAGGCGCTCGCCGCGCTGTGGCGGGAGGCGTCCGGGGTCTGACCGCTCCGCTGCCCCGGGCGGCTCAGTCCTCCGGCAGCATCCGCGCCAGCACCGCGCGCTGCACCGGCAGTACCTCGCCGTGCAGCGCGCGTCCCTTGGCCGTGAGCGCGACCTGCACGCCCCGCCGGTCCTCGGAGCACATACAGCGCTCCACGAGTCCCTCCTTCTCCAGCCGGGCGATGAGCCGCGACAGCGCGCTCTGGCTCAGATGGACCCGCTCGGAGATCTCCTGCACGCGGTAGGACGGAGTGCCCTTCGGCGTCCGGCACCCGGCGAGGACGTCGAGCACCTCGAAGTCGCTGGCGCACAGGCCGTGGCCGTGCAGAGCACGGTCGAGTTCACACTGCGTTCGCGCGTGCAGCGCCAGAATGTCCCGCCACTGTTCCACGAGCGCCTGCTCGGCCTGCTTCGCCGCCATGGGCCGCACCGTAACAGAGAGCAGAGTTTGTTGCACCTGAATTAAATGCACTTGCATCTCATGCATGCGCATGTAGTGTCTCGGGCATGATCTCTCCGCTCACCACCCCCACGTCCGACGGACGTTGGACTCCGCGACTCTGGGGCACCCTGCTGGTGCTCTGCGCCGCGATGTTCCTGGACGCCCTGGACGTGTCCATGGTCGGCGTCGCACTGCCGTCCATCGGCGCCGACCTCGGCCTGTCGACCTCGGCACTGCAATGGATCGTCAGCGGCTACATCCTCGGCTACGGCGGTCTGCTGCTCCTCGGCGGACGGGCCGCCGACCTGCTGGGCCGGCGGCAGGTCTTCCTGGTGGCACTGGGCGTCTTCGCGCTGGCCTCGCTGCTCGGCGGTCTCGTCGACTCCGGGCCGCTGCTCATCGCCAGCCGCTTCATCAAGGGCCTGAGCGCGGCCTTCACGGCCCCCGCCGGCCTGTCGATCATCACCACGACGTTCCCCGAAGGCCCGCTGCGGAACCGGGCGTTGGCCATCTACACCACCTGCGGCGCCACCGGCTACTCGATGGGCCTGGTCTTCTCCGGCCTGCTCACGGAGGCCAGTTGGCGGCTCACCATGCTCCTGCCCGCCCCGATCGCGCTGATCGCCCTGCTCGTGGGCCTGAAGCTGCTGCCGCGCAGTGAGCGCGAGCGCGGCCAGGGCGGCTACGACATCCCCGGCGCCGTCCTCGGCACCGCCTCGATGCTGCTGCTCGTCTTCACCGTCGTCGAGGCGCCCGAGGTGGGCTGGGCCGCGGCCCGGACCATCCTGTCCTTCGTCGCCGTGGCCGTACTGCTGGTGGCCTTCGTCGCCGTCGAACGACGCAGCCCCAGCCCGCTGATCCGGCTCGGGGTGCTGCGCTCGGGGCCGCAGGTGCGGGCCCAGCTGGGAGCATTGACCTTCGTCGGCAGCTACATCGGTTTCCAGTTCCTGGTCACCCTGTACATGCAGCAACTGCTCGGCTGGTCGGCGCTGCACACGGCCCTGGCGTTCCTCCCGGCCGGTGCGCTGGTGGCACTGTCCGCGACGAAGGTGGGCGCCGTCATCGACCGGTTCGGCACGGCCCGGCTGATGGTGCTCGGCTTCGCCCTGATGGTGGCCGGCTACGTCCTGTTCCTGCGCATCGACCTGAACCCCGTGTACGCGTCGGTGATCCTGCCGACGATGCTGCTGGTCGGCTCGGGCTTCGCGCTGACCTTCCCGTCCTTCAACGTCCAGGCCACCAACGGCGTGGACGAGCACGAGCAGGGCATGGTCTCCGGGCTGCTCAACACCTCGGTCCAGGTGGGCGGCGCGATCTTCCTCGCGGTGGTGACGGCGGTGGTGACCGCGAACAGCCCGGAGAAGGGCTCCGCCACCCCGCAGGCCGTTCTCGACAGCTACCGGCCCGGCCTCGTGGTCGTGACCCTCATCGCCCTCGCCGGCCTGCTGATCACCCTCACGGGCCTGCGGACCGGCCGGGACCGGCCGTCCGTCGTGGTCGCCAAGTCCAACCCCCGGGAGGCGGAGCGCGTCGCCGTACGCGACTAGGGAGTGTCTCCAGTCGCGATCAAGACGCCCCGCGTGACCGCGGAGCACACGCGCAAGCAATCGAAAAAGTGTACGTTTTATGCTTTTCCGGACTCCGAATGAGTTCTACGCTCGTGTACAGATGGCGGGCGGAGGGCCGGCCAGTCGACCCTCCGCGGCCTGTAACGAGCGGAGGCGGAGATGAAAGCGTCGATACGGCGGTCCGCGATCTTCGCAAGCGCGGCTGCCCTTGTGATTGCCGTCTGCGGTTCGACCGGCACTGCCCGGGCGGATCCGGGCGATGGTGAGCTCCAGTTCGGCTACGTCCTGCCGGAGACAGGACAGCTGGCCTACCTCGGCCCGCCCCAGATCGAGTCGTTGAAGTTCGCGATAGAGAAGATCAACGACGCCGGAGGGGTCCTGGGCAAGCCCGTGCCTCCTGTGGTCTCCAGTGACGAGGCGGGCCAGGAGGCCGTTGCCGCGCAGTCGGCGGACCGGGTCCTCGCGGCAGGCGTGGACGCGATCGTCGGCGCCGCGGCTTCCGGCATGTCGCTGGCGTTCATCGACCGGGTGACCGGAGCGGGCGTCGTGCAGTGTTCGGGCTCGAACACCGCTCCCACCTTCACCGACTACGAGGACGACGGCTTCTACTTCCGTACCGTCCCGAGCGACGCGTTGCAGGGGCCCATTCTGGCTGATGTCGTCCGTGACGACGGCCACGACCGGGTGGCCCTGGTCGCACGGGCCGACGACTACGGGCGCGGCCTGATGGAGGCCACCCGGAAGACGCTGGAGGAACGTGGTGCGACGGTGACGCTCGCCGAGACCTACGACCCGAAGGCGACCAACTTCGACCAGGTCGTCCAGCAGATGGAGAACTCCAGGCCGGACGCCGCCGTGGTGATCGCCTTCGAGGAAGGCACCCAGATCCTGCAGGGCATGATCGAGTCCGGACTCGGGCCCGACCGGATCGGCGTCTACGGCGCCGACGGACTGCGCAGCGAGGAGCTGCCGTCTCTGGTCTCCCCGGGCCAGCCCGAGAAGCTCTCCGGGATGAAGGGGACCGCGCCGGCGTCGGCGTCGAACGAGCAGTACGTGAAGGACCTCATGGAATTCGCGCCGGACCTGAAGGAGCTGCAGTTCGCACCGCAGGTGTTCGACTGCGCGACGACGATCGCGCTCGCCGCCGAGAAGGCGGAGTCCGACGACCCCGGCGAGTACGTGAAGGAGATGAACGGGATCACCAAGGACGGCGAGAAGTGCAACTCGTTCGCCGCCTGCAAGGAGCTGCTCGCCGACGGCAGGGACATCGACTACAACGGTGTGAGCGGGCCGCTCGACTTCACCGACAACGGCGAACCCGGCCAGGCGACGATCGAGGTGTACGGCTACAACAACGAAGGAAAGCTGCAGACCCTGCGTACCGAGACCAGCACGGCCGAGGAGTGACGGGAGGACCGCCGGCGGGAGTCAACGGACGCGGGCGAGCGTGCCGAGGTAGAGCTCGATCACCTTCTCGTCGTGCAGCAGGGCCGTACCCGTGCCGGTGTACGCGTTGCGGCCCTGGTCGAGGACGTAGCCGCGGTCGCAGAGCTGCAGGCACCTGCGGGCGTTCTGCTCGACCATGAGCACGGCGACGCCCGCGCTGTTGATCATTCTGCACCGGTCGAAGACGTGGTCCTGATGGAGCGGTGACAGGCCGGCCGACGGCTCGTCGAGCAGCAGCAGCTGCGGCTCCATCATCAGCGCGCGGGCCATCGCGAGCATCTGGCGCTCGCCGCCGGACATCGCGCCGGCCTTCTGCTTGCGGCGGTCGGCCAGCACGGGGAAGAGCTCCTCGACCGCCGCGACCCGCCGCGCGTGGTCCTTGGGCCGCAGATACACGCCCATCCGCAGGTTCTCCTCGACGGTCAGCGTGGGGAACACGTTCTGCAGCTGCGGTACATAGCCCACGCCCCGCCGGACCAGCTCGTGCGCGGGCCGGCCGGTCACGTCCTCACCGCGCAGCCGCACGGTCCCGCCGCGCACCCGCAGCAGCCCGAAGACGGCCTTGACCAGCGTCGACTTGCCGGCGCCGTTGGGGCCGATCACGCCGACCACCTCGCCCGGCCGCACTTCGACGCTGCATCCGCGCAGCACGTCGACACCGGGGACGTAGCCGGCGACGATGTCGTCGGCCGCCAGCACCGGTGCCTGCTCCTCGGCGGACATCACTCCTCCTCCTTTCCCTTCTCCTTCTCCTTCTCCTCGGTCGCGTCCGGTTCGTCGTGCCGTTTGCCCAGGTAGGCGTCCACGACGGCGGCGTTGCGGCCGATCGTGTGCGGTGGGCCCTCGGCCACCAGGCGCCCGTCGGCCATGACGGCCACCCAGTCGCTGATGCCCATCACCACGTCCATGTCGTGCTCGACGAAGCACACCGTCAGCCCCTCGTCGCGCAGCTGGGTGATGTGTCCGAGCAGCGACTGGGTCAGCGCGGGGTTCACCCCGGCCATGGGCTCGTCGAGCAGGAGCATGACCGGCCGGGCCATCAACGCGCGGGCCAGCTCCAGCAGTTTGCGCTGACCGCCGGAGAGCGTGCCGGCGTGGTCGTCGCGCAGGGGCCCGAGCCGGAACCGGTCCAGCAGTTCGTCGGCCCGGCGCTCGATCTCCCGCTCCTGACCGCGCCACACCGGTCGCAGCAGCGCGGGCAGCACCCGCTCGCCGCGTTGCCCGGGCGCGGCGAGCAGCAGGTTCTCCAGCACCGTGAGCCGGGCGAGCGCCCTGGAGAGCTGGAACGTACGGACCAGTCCCCGCCGCGCCACCCGGTGAGCCGGGGAACCGGTGAGCGGCTGCCCTTCGAACGACCACCGGCCGCCGTCGGCCCGGTCGAACCCGCTCACCACGTTGAACAACGTGGTCTTGCCGGCGCCGTTGGGCCCGATGAGCGCCGTGATGGCCCCGCGCTGCACCTCCAGGTGCTCGACCCGCACGGCGACGAGGCCGCCGAAGGTGCGGGTCACCTGGTCCAGAACCAGCAGAGGGTCGGGCTTGCGCACGCCCGGCACGGGATCGATCGCGGAGAGCCGGCCCGGGTGGGACACGACACGGTCAGCGGCCACTGAGCAGCATCTCCTTCCGGCTGCCGAGGATGCCCTGTGGCCGGAACGCGACCAGCAGGATCAGGGCGATCCCGACCAGGGCGAAGCGCACCGCGCCGACCTCCGACGTGCTGATGAGGTCCGGCGAGATGTACTCGGCGTCGATGGCCTGGCGGAGCGCGCTGTCGAGGAAGCTGAGGACGAACCAGAACAGGATCGAGCCGACGACCGGCCCGAGGATCCGCCCGGCACCTCCGAGCACGAGGAGCGTGTACAGGAAGAACGTGACGGCCGGGTCGTAGTTGTCCGGGTTCACGGACTGCACCTGGATCGCCTGCATCATGCCCGCGACAGCCCCGATGACGCCGCCGAGCACCAGGCTCTGCATCTTGTACGCGTAGACGTTCTTGCCGAGGCTGCGCGCGGCGACCTCGTCCTCGCGGATCGACCGGATGACACGGCCCCACGGGCTGTGGATCAGCAGGGCGAGCAGAATTCCGACCACGAGCACCAGCGCCCATCCGACGATCATCACCCAGAGGTCGCGGGAGCTGAACCTCACGAGCCACACTCCGTAGGTGCCGGGCTCGATGGGGCTGAGCGCGTAGAAGTCGTTCGCGAACCTCTGCAGCCCGAACACCCCGCCGGTGACCGGCTCGGCCCAGCTGGAGCGGTAGAACAGCCGTAGCGTCTCCCCCGCCGCGATCGTGGTGATCGCGAGGTAGTCGGCGCGCAGCCGCAGGGTGGGCAGGCCGAGGAGCAGGGCCAGCACGATCGCGCAGGCGATTCCGCCCAGGACGCCGAGCCACATCGGGCCGTCGTACGTCGACACGGTGATGGCGAGTCCGTAGCCGCCGACCAGCATGAAGCCGACCTGGCCGAAGTTCAGCAGCCCCGTGTAACCGAAGTGCAGGTTCAGCCCCATCGCGGCGAGCGCGTAGACGGCGGCGATGGGGCCGATTCCCGAGCGCAGGGCGTCGGAGAGGATGGCCGAGAAGTCCATGGCGCACCCCTCATCCGACGCGTTCGGCCCGGCCGAGGATGCCCTGCGGCCGGACGAGGAGGACGAGGATGAGGACGAGCAGCGCCCAGGCGTACTGCAGGTCGACCGGGAACCACAGGGTGGACATCTGGGCGACGACGCCGATGACGAGGCTGCCGACCATCGCACCGTAGGCGGAGCCGAGGCCGCCCAGGATGATCCCCGCGAACATGAGCAGCAGGAGCTTGAAGCCCATGTCCCAGGTGACGATCTCCACCAGGCCGAAGAAGACCCCGCCGAGCGCGGCCAGTCCGCCGGCGAGCATCCACACGAACAGCACCACCCGCCGCACGTCGATGCCCGACGCCTCCGCGAGGTCCCGGTTGGCGGAGACGGCCCGGACGGCCGTTCCGATCCGCGTCTTCTGCAGGAGCGCGGCGATGCCGAGCAGCACCAGGACGGAGAGCAGGGTGACGGTGAGGTCCCGTGGGGTGATGCCGGCCGGCCCGAGGCCGATCGTGCTCTGGATGTCGTACTGGGCGTAGGAGGCGGGCCGGGTTCCGTACAGCACGAGCACGATGTGCCGCAGCAGCAGCGAGAGCCCGATGGTGACGATGAACATGTTGATCAGCCCGGTGCCCCGAGCCCGCAGCGGGCGCCAGATGCCGCGCTCGACCGCCCCGCCGAGCAGGGCGCCGAAGACCACCGCGGCGAGGGCGGCGGGGATCAGGTGCCAGCCCGGGCCGGCCGCGGAGGCGTTGAGGAAGAACGCGACGGTGGCGCCGATCGTGACGAACTCACCGTGCGCGAAGTTGATCAGGTGGATGGTGCCGAAGATCAGCGAGAGCCCGACCGCCGTGATCGCGATGATCACCCCGAACTGGATACCGTCGACCAGCGCCTGCAGAGCGCGCGCGGCGAACGTGGGCCCGCGCGGGACTTCCTCGCCCTGTGCACGCGTGGAGATCGCGGGCACCATCACAAGGACCAGGGCGAGGGCCGTCACGAGCATCCGCTGATAGCGCACGGTGGTTCCGGTACGTCACGAACGTCCCTTATGGGCTCAGTGTAAGCGCAGGTCGGGGCGGTGACACGGACAGTGCGCCCGGTGTGGGTGCCCACGGACAGCGGAGGATGCGGGATGGGTGACAGCGGGGACCTCGCGAGTGCGTACAACGACGACAGTGTGCTCTTCCGGGTCCTGCGCCACCTCGGCTGGGACAGCCTGGTCGACATCGGCTACTTCACGCTGCCCACCCTGCCGATCGTGGTCCTGGCCGGGCCGGTGCCCTTTCAGCGCCGCCTGGCTCGCCGGTCGCTGGCCTTGCTGGACGCCCGGCCCGGACAGCTCGTCCTGGACGCCGGATGCGGTCGCGGTGACACCACGGCACGGTTGGGCGCCGCGGGATGCCGGGCGCTGGGGGTGGACATCCAGCCCGCGCAGATCGACCAGGCACGTCGCCGCTTCGGCGACCGCGCGCGATTCGCCGTCGCCGACGCCACGGCTCTGCCGCGGGAGGCAGCGGAGATCCCGCTGACGGATGGTTCCTTCGATCGAGTGCACTGCCTGGAGGCCGCCTTCCACTTCGGCCATGAGGGCCGTAGGTCGTTCCTGAGCGAAAGCTTCCGGCTGCTCCGCCCGGGAGGCCGGCTCGTCCTCGTGGATGTCACGTCCCGTACGGATCAGCCGATCGAGACCCTCGACCCGAACGCCCTCGTACGCGGGACGTGGCGCTTCGACGACATCGAACCGTACGAGCGGTACCCGCTGACGGCTTCCGCCGCCGGCTTCACCACACGCCGGATCCTCGACTGGACCACCCCCGTACTCCACAGGGCAGCCCAACTCTGTGCCCTGTTCGCCGGCACCGCGTCCACCCGGGCCGGCCGACAGGCCCTGTGCCTGCGGTGGCCCGGCCTCAGAACACTCGACGCACAGGACTGGGACGAGGTCATCGCCGTCGTCCGAGCTCACCGGGCCATCGGGCGCGTCACTCGCTACACGGCGTACGTCCTCGACAAACCCGCGGACGGCTTCGCCGACGTTGCTGCCCCCGAGTAGGGCTCGACGCCCGCGCCCTCCGGGGGGGAACGCCTCCCGAGTGCGCCCGGCGGGACGCTTGCCGACCGGGCGCCCTCCTGTTTGACTCGCCGTTTGACGAGTCACGGGGGACGGCGCACTCAGGCCGAACGGGACGCGGTCACCGTCGAGATCGGGTACGCGCTGTGCAGGGCGGCGTTCGCGGCTGCGGTCGTCTTCGGGGCCGTGGCCGGTCCCGCGCTGCTCTTCGAGCTTCGGGACACGCAGGAGACCCTGCTGCTGCGCGCCGGACCGGTACTCGCGCCCGTGCTCTTCGTCGCCCGGGTCGTCAGTGTGCTGCTCCGGTTCCGGTCGGGGGCTCAGCCCAGCCAGCCCGGCCGCACCAGCCCCGACTCGTAGGCGAGCACGACCAGTTGGGCCCGGTCGCGGGCGCCGAGCTTCACCATGGTGCGGCTGACGTGGGTCTTCGCGGTGAGCGGGCTGACGACCAGACGGCGGGCGATCTCCTCGTTGGACAGGCCGATGCCGACCAGGGCCATCACCTCCCGCTCCCGATCGGTGAGCCCCGCCAGGGCGTCGGCCGCCGCGGGCTCCTTGGAGCGGGCCGCGAACTCTGCGATCAGCCGGCGCGTCACCCCCGGCGAGAGCAGTGCGTCGCCGGCGACCACCGCCCGTACCGCGCGCAGGAGTTCGTCCGGCTCGGTGTCCTTGACCAGGAAGCCGGAGGCACCCGAGCGGATCGCCTCGAAGACGTACTCGTCGAGTTCGAAGGTGGTGAGCATGACCACCTTGACGTCCTTCAGTCCCGCGTCCTCGGTGACCCTCCGGGTCGCGGCCAGGCCGTCCAGCGCGGGCATACGGATGTCCATCAGGACGACGTCGGGCCGCAGTTCGCGGATCCGGCGCACGGCCTCCTCGCCGTCGGCGGCCTCCGCGGCCACCTCGATGTCCGGCTGCGCGTCGAGCAGCGCCCGGAACCCTGCCCGGACCAGTGACTGGTCGTCGGCGAGCAGTACGCGAATCACCGGTCCTCCTTGCGTCGTCGTCCGGCCCGCTGTCGGCTCACTCGCCGGCGGACGCCGTCAGAGGCAGTACGGCGAGCACCCGGAAACCGCCGTCCGGGCGGGGCCCCGCCTCGATGGTGCCACCCAGTGCGGCGGCCCGCTCCCGCATACCGACCAGCCCGTTGCCGCTGCCGCCCGCGTCGGTACCGGTCGCGGGCCCGTCGTCGTCGACCCGCAGCCGCAGCACGTCCGCGTCGTGCGCGAGGCGCACGCGCGCGTGCCGCGAACCCGAGTGCCGTACGACGTTGGTCAGGGCCTCCTGGACGATCCGGAAGGCGGCGAGATCCGTGCCGGGCGCGAGGCGCGGCGGCTCTCCTTCCACCTCGACCGTGAGACCGGCGCTCGCCGCCTGCTCCACCAGCTCGGACAGCCGGTCGAGCCCGGGCGCCGGAGCGCGGGGCGCGGCACCGGGCGCACGGAGGGTGTCGAGCACCTGGCGCACCTCGCCGAGCGCTTCTTTGCTCTGGTCCTTGATCGTGGTGAGCGCAGTGCGGGCCTGCTCGGGGTCGGAGTCGAGGAGCGCGAGGCCGACCCCCGCCTGCACATTGATCACGGAGATGCTGTGCGCGAGGACGTCGTGCAGTTCCCGCGCGATCCGCAGCCGCTCCTCGTCGGCCCGCCGCCGCGCGGCCTCGGCACGCTCGGCCCGTTCCCGGACCCACTGCTCGCGCCGCACCCGGAACAGCTCCGACACCGCCGTGATCGCCACCACCCAGGTGGCGACGACGATCTCCTCGCCCCAGGAAGCGGCGGAGTCCCCCGACGGCGGCAGCCACTGATAGAGCCAGTGCGCCACCAGGACGTGCCCGGCCCAGAGCGTTCCCATCGCGGCCCACGCCGCCCAGCGGTGCCCGGCGACGATCGCGCTGAAGCACGCGAGAGCGACGGTGAGGAGCACCGGCCCGTACGGATATCCGGCCCCCAGGTAGAGCAACACGGCGCCCGCCGTGCCGAAGACCACGGCCACCGGATACCGCTTCCGCCACAGCAGCAGCCCCCCGGCCACCAGCAGCAGCACGCGCGCGAACGGGTCGAGCGCCGCCCGCTCGCCCTCCTGGCCGTGTGCGGCGAAGGTCGAGCCGACCAGCACGAAGACCGTGACCGCGACGGTGGACCGCCAGGGCCACCGGGGCGCACGGTCCCCCTCCCCCCACCGGTCCCACCACGGAGGCCCGTGGCGCCACCACTGCGGCGGGCCGCCCCGCGCGCGCTGCTCGTCCATACCGGCCACGCTAGACGCCGCCCGCCCGGGACGGCGTCACCCAGGCGTGGTGATCACGCGTACTCCCCGGGAAGTACACCATCGCCCGTTGTCAGGCTCCCTGACTTGCGTGGAGAGGATGCGAGATGACGTCGTCGGAGTCACCGGAGTTCGACCACCTCCTGCACTGCGTGCCCGACGTGGGGTCCGCCGTCGCCGCCTACGCGGCCGCCGGGCTTCCCGGGCACACCAATCCGGCGTATCTGGGCTTTCAGAACGGTGCGTGGCGCTTGGACGTGCGCTACGTCGAGATCCTCGGCATCGTCGACCGAGCCGTGTTCGCCGGGTCTCCGTACGGCAAGGCCATGACGCCGATGATGCCGTTCGTCGACGAGCTCCTCGCGGCCGGCGGCGGTGCGCTCAACTTCGCGATCGACGTCACCGATATCTGCGCGACCGCGGACCGTCTGCGGAGCGACGGCCATGAGGTCGAGCTGGTGACGTTCGCCCGGGAGGGCTCGCCCGTCTCCTTCCGGGAGGCGTTCATCGCGGACGCCCCGCGCTGGGCGCCGTTCTTCATCAGCTACACGCCCGACCGCCAGGTCATCCTGGACACGTACCGCGGCGGCGGAGGCAACCGCGGCGACCACGACCTCGCGGGTTTCGTGATCGAGACCCCGGACCCCGCCGCGTCGGCCGCCTGGCTGAGCCGGCTCACGGGTGTCCCGGCCGCCGAGCCGACCGTCGTGCCGCTGCCCGGAGCGCACGTGCACTTCACCTCCGGTCCTGCGGACCGGATCACCACGCTTCTCCTGAGCGAGGGCACCCCGCCCAGCGCCGACATCAGCGGCCTGGCGCTGCGCCCTCGGTAGGTCCGGGTACCAGCCCCACTCCCCGGGCGAGTCGCCCCACCGCGTGGCGGAAGAACGGCTCCCGGTCCTCCACCACCCGGTGGAACTGACCGAACAGCTCGAAGCCGACCAGGCCGTACAGCTGAGCCCAGGCCGCGACGAGAGCTGTCACCGCCTCCGGAGGGAGGTCGGGCGCGAGGTCGGCGGCGATCCGTTCGGCCTCCGGGCGCAGCTCGGACGGCAGTGAGGGTCCGGCCAGGCCGGAGCCGCGGTGGGCGTCGCGTGCGATGCCGATGAGCAGGAGGCCGACGCGGGCGGCAGCCGGGACGGTGGTGTCGGGGGCGGTGTAGCCGGGCACGGGCGATCCGTAGATCAGCGCGTACTCGTGGGGGTGGTCCAGCGCCCAGCCCCGCACCGCCTCACAGACCGCGATCCATCGGCGGAAGGGGTCGGCCGCCGGCTCATGGGCCGCCTCGGCCCGCTCGCCGAGGGAGTCGTAGGCGTCGATGATGAGTGCGGTCAGCAGGTCGTCACGGCTGGGGAAGTAGCGGTACAGCGCGGAGGAGACCATGCCGAGCTCACGGGCCACGGCCCGCAGGGAGAGCCTGGCGGCGCCCTCGGCCGCGAGCTGTCTGCGGGCCTCGTCCTTGATGGCCGCGGTGACTTCGATCCTGGCCCGGGCACGGGCGCCGTGTGCGGTGCTCATGCGGGGAAGTGTGCCACGAAAGCAGAGCAGTGCACACAAACGAGAGCAGTGCTCTTGCTCTGAAGCGCCGACCTCGGGCAGACTGACCCCAGCGAGAGAGCAGTGCTCACAAAAGAGAGCAGCGCTCCCTGGCCGACGACAACGAGAGCACCGCTCCATCACACAGAGACCAGGGGGACCCCATGTCCACACACGTCCAGAAGCCCGGATGGGTCACCGTCAACGTCCTCAACCGCTTCGTGGCGTGGATGACCCGCCGCGGCATCAGCGTCTGGGGCTCCCGTGTCCTCGCCGTCCGCGGCCGCAAGAGCGGCCAGTGGCGCACCACCCCGGTCAACCTGATGACCCTGGACGGCCGGCAGTACCTGGTGGCGCCCCGCGGCCATGTCCAGTGGACGCACAACATGCGCGCCGCGGGCGGCGGCGAGCTGCACCTCGGCAAGCACGTGGACACGTTCACCGCGGCCGAGGTGGCCGACGACGACAAGACCCCGATCCTGCGCGCCTACCTCAAGCGCTGGAAGGCGGAGGTCGGGGTCTTCTTCAACGGAGTGGGCCCGGACTCCCCGGACGACGAGCTGCGCCGGATCGCGCCCGACCACCCGGTCTTCGAGATCACGGTGACGAGCTGACCTCGCCGTCCGTCGTGGGACGGCGGTCCACCGCCGTCAGCGCCCGCTGGGCCATGGGATGGGTGCGGACGATCTCGCCCAGCGACGTCGCGCCCCGCGTGATGTCCTTGAAGCCCTTCCAGGCCGGGCGGAAGCTCATCAGTGCCGCGTGGAACAGACCGGGGCGACGCTCGAACGCGGTCAGCAGCCGCTTGCCGACGCTCATCTCCACACCGAGCCCGGCCTTGACCGCGAACGCGTAGTTGAGGGCCTGCCGGCGCGTGTCCACGGCGTCGTGCGCCTCGGCGATCCGCACCGCCCACTCCCCCGCGAGCCGGCCGGACCGCAGCGCGAAGGAGATGCCCTCGCGGGTCCACGGCTCCAGCAGCCCCGCCGCGTCGCCGCAGACCAGTACCCGGCCGCGCGAAAGCGGCGAGTCGTCGGCCCGGCAGCGGGTCAAGTGCCCGGAGGAGATGCTCGGTTCGAAGCCGGCGAGGCCCAGCCGGCCGATGAAGTCCTCCAAGTACCGCTTCGTCGCGGCGCCTTCGCCCCTGGCGGAGATCACTCCGACCGTCAGGGTGTCGCCCTTGGGGAAGACCCAGCCGTAACTGCCGGGAATCGGGCCCCAGTCGATGAGCACCCGCCCCTTCCAGTCCTCGGCGACGGTCTCCGGCACCGGGATCTCCGCCTCCAGGCCGAGATCCACCTGGTCGACCTTGACGCCGACATGCGCCCCTATGCGGCTGGCGCTGCCGTCCGCCCCGACCACGGCCCGCGCGAGCAGGACCTCGCCGCCCTGCAGGACGACGGCGACGGTGCGCCGGTCCGGCACCTCCGAGCCGTGCTGCTCGACCCGCTGGACGGTGACGCCCGTACGCAGTTCGGCGCCCGCCTTCTGCGCGTGCTCGACGAGCCGCTGGTCGAACTCGGGCCGGTTGATCAGCCCGAACAGCATCTGCTTGGACCGGCGGGTCCGCGTGAAGCGGCCGTTGTGCGAGAACGTCACCGCGTGCACCCGGTCCTTGAGCGGCAACTCGAAGCCGGGCGGGAGCGCGTCGCGCGAGGGGCCGATGATGCCGCCCCCGCACGTCTTGTACCGCGGCAACTCCGCCTTCTCCAGCAACAGCACGCGTCTCCCGGCGACCGCCGCCGCGTACGCGGCCGAAGCTCCCGCGGGTCCCGCACCCACCACGACGACGTCCCACACCTGCCGCGCGTCGTCCGCCGAAGAGTTCTCGCTGCTCACGATGGTCTACTGCTCCCGATCAAGCCGCCTGCCCTGCTGTCTCCCGCATCCTACGGCGGACCTGGTCACAGCCCGCTGTGGGAGGATCTACAGCACCCACTGCTTCAACGTCGCACCCACAAGGAGCGTGCCCATGTCGTCGAATCCGGTCGCCGAGACCGTCGCCTCGCTGATGCCGAGGGCGAAGGCGGAACTCACCGAACTGGTGGCCTTCCGGTCGGTGGCGGACTTCGGCCAGTTCCCGAGGAGTGAGAGCGAGGGCGCCGCCCGCTGGGTCGCGGACGCGCTCGCCGCCGAGGGTTTCCAGGACGTGGCCCTGCTCGACACCCCCGACGGCACGCAGTCGGTCTACGGCTACCTCCCCGGCCCGGAGGGTGCCAAGACCGTCCTGCTCTACGCCCACTACGACGTGCAGCCCCCGCTGGACGAGGCCGGCTGGACCACCCCGCCGTTCGAGCTGACCGAGCGGGACGGACGCTGGTACGGGCGTGGCTCCGCCGACTGCAAGGGCGGTGTGATCATGCATCTGCTGGCGCTGCGGGCGCTGAAGGCGAACGGCGGCGTGCCCGTCCACGTCAAGGTGATCGTCGAAGGCTCGGAGGAGCAGGGCACGGGCGGTCTGGAGCGGTACGCCGAGGAGCACCCGGGCCTGCTGGAGGCCGACACGATCGTCATCGGCGACGCGGGCAACTTCCGCGTCGGCATGCCGACGGTGACCTCCACGCTGCGCGGCATGACCCTCGTCCGCGTCGGCGTCGACACGCTCGCGGGCAATCTGCACTCCGGCCAGTTCGGCGGTGCCGCGCCCGACGCGCTCGCCGCCCTGATCCGCGTCCTGGACTCGCTGCGCGCCGAGGACGGTTCGACGACCGTCGAGGGGCTCTCGTCGGACACGTCCTGGGAGGGGTTGCAGTACGACGAGGAGCAGTTCCGGCAGGACGCCAAGGTGCTGGACGGCGTCGAGCTGATCGGGTCCGGCACGGTCGCCGACCGCATCTGGTCGCGCCCGGCCGTCACGGTCCTCGGCATCGACTGCCCGCCCGTCGTCGGCGCCACCCCGTCCGTGCAGGCGAGCGCCCGCGCGCTGATCAGCCTGCGGGTGCCGCCGGGCGTGGACGCGGGCGCGGCGACCAAGCTGCTCCAGGCCCACCTGGAGGCGCACACCCCGTGGGGCGCGCGCGTGAGCACCGAGCAGATCGGCGAGGGCCAGGCCTTCCGCGCCGACACCACCAGCCCCGCCTACCAGGCCATGGCCGCCGCGATGTCGGTGGCGTACCCGGGCCAGGAGATGCAGTACGCGGGCCAGGGCGGCTCCATCCCGCTGTGCAACACCCTCGCCGCCCTCTACCCGCGTGCGGAGATCCTGCTCATCGGGCTGAGCGAGCCGGAGGCCCAGATCCACGCGGTGAACGAGAGCGTGTCCCCCGAGGAACTGGAGCGGCTGTCGGTGGCGGAGGCACTGTTCCTGCGCACCTACGCGGCGAGCTGACCGCTCTGCCCTGCGGTCAGTACCCCTCCTTCGGCTCCGCCAGCGCCGGGTCCAGGACGATGTCCTCGGCGCGTGGCGCGACCGTCGGCTCCTCGGGGAAGTGGCAGGCGGTCAGATGGCCCGCGGGGCTGCCCTCGACGCGCACCAGCGGCGGTTCCTCGGTGGCGCACCTGTCCTGGGCCTTCCAGCAGCGGGTGCGGAAGCGGCAGCCGGAGGGCGGGTCGATCGGTGACGGCACGTCCCCGGCCAACCGGATGCGTTCGCGCCGCTCCGTGGCGTCCGGGTCGGCCTCGGGTACGGCGGACAGCAGCGCGTGCGTGTAGGGGTGCCGTGGGCGGGTGTAGAGGGACTCACGGTCGGCGACCTCGACGATCTTGCCGAGGTACATCACGGCGACCCGTTCGGAGAAGTGCCGTACGACGGCGAGGTCGTGGGCGATGAAGACGAAGGCGATGCCGAACTCCCGCTGGAGGTCCTGGAGCAGGTTGACGACCTGCGCCTGGATGGAGACGTCCAGCGCGGAGACGGGCTCGTCGGCGACGATCAGCTTCGGCCGCAGGGCGAGGGCGCGGGCGATGCCGATGCGCTGGCGCTGGCCTCCGGAGAACTCGTTGGGGTAGCGGTTGTAGTGCTCGGGGTTGAGGCCCACGGTCTCCAGGAGTTCCTGGACGCGCCGCTTGTGGCCCTGGGACGGGTTGATGCCGTTGAGCCGCATCGGCGTCTCGATGATGGTGCCCACGGTGTGCCGGGGGTTCAGCGACGAGTACGGGTCCTGGAAGATCATCTGGAGGTTGCGGCGGGCCTCCCGCATCCGGGCGGCGGGCCGGTGGGTGATGTCCTCACCGTCGAACAGGACGGACCCGCTGGTGGGTTCGAGCAGCCGGGTGATCAGGCGGCCCGTGGTCGACTTCCCGCAGCCGGACTCGCCGACCAGGCCGAGCGACTCGCCGGGTCCGACCGTGAAGTCGATGCCGTCGACGGCTCGGACGGCCCCGATCTGCCGCTGGAAGATGATGCCCTGCCGGAGGGGGAAGTGCTTCTGCAGACCGCGCACTTCGAGGAGGTTCTCGCCGGTGGGGCGGTCGGTCGTTGGCCCGGTGAGGGGCTGGGTGGTGCTCACGGCATGCTCCCTTTCGTCCGCCGCCGTCACTGCGCGGCCCGTGCGGCCGCGGCACCGAGGTCGTCCGGGCCGGCTCCGCCGCGGATCTCCTGCTTGGCCTCGTCGGTGAGATGACACGCGGCGAGGTGCCCCGCGGTGCCGGAGACGAGGCGCAGCTCGGGCCGTTCCACGGTGCACCGCCCCTCCGGCACCCAGCCCTTGTAGGCGCAGCGGGGGCTGAAGGAGCAGCCGTCCGGCAGGTTGATCAGGCTCGGCGGTGTGCCGGGGATCGGATTCAGCCGCTCGCCGACGTCGCCGGTGAGGTGCGGCATCGACTGCAACAGGCCCCAGGTGTAGGGGTGCTGAGGCTGTTTGAGCACCTCGCGGGTGGTGCCGTACTCGATCCGGCGGCCGCCGTACATCACCAGGATGTCGTCGGCGACGTCGGAGACCACGCCGAGGTCGTGCGTGATGATGACGACGGCGGAGCCGAACTCCTCCTGCAGGTCGCGGATCAGGTCGAGGATCTGCGCCTGGACGGTGACGTCCAGGGCGGTGGTGGGTTCGTCGGCGATGAGCAGGGCGGGGTCGCAGACCAGCGACATGGCGATCATGGCGCGCTGCCGCATACCGCCGGAGAACTGGTGCGGATAGTCCCTGACGCGGCGCTCGGGCTGCGGGATGCCGACCCGCTTCAGCATCTCCACCGCCCGCTCCCTGCTCTCCTTCCTGGAGACCTTGTGGTGCACGCGGTAGGCCTCGGCGATCTGGGCGCCGACGGTGAAGAAGGGGTGCAGCGCGGACAGCGGGTCCTGGAAGATCATGGAGACCGTACGGCCGCGCAGTTCGCGCATCTCGGCCTCGGGCAGGGCGACGAGTTCCCTGCCCTCGAGGCGGATCTCTCCGGAGACCCGGGCGCGGGTGCCCTTGTGCAGTCCGAGCAGGGCCAGCGAGGTCACCGACTTGCCGGAGCCGGACTCCCCGACGATGCCGAGGGTCCTGCCCTTCTCCAGGGTGAAGGAGACGCCGTCGACGGACTTGACGACGCCGTCCTCGGTCGGGAAGTGCACCCTCAGGTCGCGTACGTCGAGGAAGGGTGCGGGTGCGGGCGTGACGTCCGCGGGCTGCGGTGAGGTCTGAACGGACACGGGTGTTCCTAAGGACGAGGAAGGGCTCAGGCGAGGCGTACGCGCGGGTCGACGAGGCCGTACACCAGGTCGACGACGACGTTGGCGAGGACGACGAACGTCGCCGCGAAGAGCGTGGTGCCGAGGATGACCGGCAGGTCGGAGTTCTGGACGGAGTCGACGGCGAGCTTGCCGATGCCGTTGATGCCGAAGACCGACTCGGTGATGACCGCGGAGCCGCCGATCAGGGAGCCGACGTCCATGCCGAAGATGGTGATGATCGGGGTGATGGCGGCCCGCAGCCCGTGCTTGAGGACGACGGTGGCGGCCGGCAGGCCCTTGGCGCGGGCGGTGCGCATGTAGTCCTCGGCGAAGACCTCCAGCATGGAGGAGCGGGTGAGCCGGGTGTACATCGCGAGGTAGACGATGACCAGGGTGGTCCACGGCAGGATCAGCCCCTGGAACCAGCCGGCCGGGTCCTCGGTGATCGGTGTGTAGCCGGAGGTCGGCAGGATCTGGAACTTGTCGACGAAGAGGTACAGCAGGAGCAGGCCGATGAAGTAGATCTGCACCGACACGCCGAACAGGGCCAGTCCGACCGCCGCCTTGTCGGCGGCCCTGCCCCTGCGGACCGCGGCGACGGTGCCGAGGCCGACCCCCAGGATCAGGAACGCCACCGCGGCGCCGAGACCGAGGGAGAGGTCCGCCGGGAAGTCCTGGAGCAGTGTCGTCAGGACGGGTGTGTCGGTCTGGAAGGAGACGCCGAGGCAGGGCGCGCCGCAGTGGATGCGGACGCTCTGGTCGCCGAAGTCACGGCCGGCGACCAGCCCCTTGAGGAACTCCCAGTACTGCGTCAGGTAGCCCTGGTCCAGGCCCAGCGAGTGTTTGATCTCCGCGAGGCGAGAGGGGGAGCAGGTCTTTCCGCAGGCCAGGAGTGCGGGGTCGGACGGCAGCGCGAAGAAGATGAAGAAGGTGATCGTGGTGATCACCAGCATGATCACGGCCGCTGCCAGCAGGCGTCTGATGAGGTAACGAAACATGGGGTGCCGGGACCTGACGTGAGTGGGAGGCCCGCCGGCGGCCGGAACCGCCGGCGGGGTTCAGAGGAGATGCGTCAGTGCTTGACGTAGACGTGGACCAGGCTCGGCTCGGCCAGGATCGTGTCGGGGATGACACCGCCGACCTTGGAGCCGGACATGTCGCTGAAGTTCATGTACATCAGCGGGACCACGGCGGCGTCCTTCAGGACCTGCTGGTCCATCCGGCCGTAGGTGGCGTTGCGCTGCTCGACGTCCGTCATCGTGGCGGCCTTGTCGATCAGCGCGTTGACCTTCGGGTCGTTCAGGTACGACAGGTCCTGGTTGGCCTGCGGGTTCTTCTTGATGAGCCGGCCGTCGAAGAGGGTGGGCAGCACCGTGGAGGCGTTCGGCCAGTCGGCGATCCAGTCGCCCCAGGTCAGGTCGTACTGGTTCTTCGTGTTGTTGACGGTGCTGAAGTAGTTCGACGCGTCGATCGGGGAGATGTTGACGTGGATGCCGATGCGCTCCAGGGCGGTCTTCACCGCGTCGGCGAAGTGCTCCTGGGTGGGTGTGTTCTCGACGGCGATCGACATGCTGGGCTTCGGGTTGCCCGCCTGCTTCATCAGCGCCTTGGCCTTGGCGAGGTTGCCCGCCGGGTTCGCGCTGTACTGGTTGAACTTCTGGTAGCCGCCGATGCCCGGGCTCAGCATGGTGGTGGCGTAGTCGCCGTACGCGGAGCCGCCGAAGGCGCCGCGGACCGTGGTCTTGTCGACGGCGTACTCGATCGCCTGGCGGACCTTGAGGTCCTTGACGCGGGTGGTGTTGATGGCCAGGTAGTTGATGCCGGGCGCGGGAATCTTGTAGTAACGGCTCTTCAAGGAGGGGTCGTTGGCGAGCTGGGACAGGTCGGAGCCCGCTATCGGCCACTGCTGGATCGAGGTCTGGGCGGTTCCGGCGTCGGCCTTGATCTGCTGGTCGATGGCCGACTCGTCCTGGCCGAACCTGACGTCCATCTCGTCGACGTTCTGCTGCCGGATCGGGTCGGTCGCCTGGGACCAGTTCTTGTTCCGGGTGAGGACCAGTTCCTTGTTCTTGGTGTACGACTTGATCATGTACGGGCCGTCGGACCACACATGGGTGTCATAGGTCGAGCCGGTGTCATGGGCCTTGGGCACGGCCGCCCAGCCGGTCATCGTGGTGGTCTCGTTGAAGTCGGCCACCGGCTGGTTCAGATGGAAGACAATGGTGTACTTGTCCGGCGTCTGGATGGAGTCGAGCTCCTTGCCCTGGTACGGGCCCTTGTAGTCGGCGCCGCCGACGAGCCACTGGGCCGCGTAGGGCGGGCCGCCGTTGATGTCGGAGGAGAAGAACCGCTCGACGCCGTACTTGACGTCCGGTGCGGTGACCTCGGTGCCGTCCTGGTACTTGACGCCGTGCCGCAGGTGGAAGGTCCAGACGGTGGCGCCCTTGCTGGGCGTTCCGGTGTCGGTGGCCAGGTCGCCGACCAGTTTGGGCTTCGAACCCGTCTCGTCCCAGCCCGTCAGGTCCCGGACGATCTCCTGGTCCATGCTCGAGCCCTCGGTCGTGTAGACGCGCTGGGGGTCGAGGTGGTCGAAGTCCGCCTTGTTCAGGACGGTCAGCGTGCCGCCCTTGCCGGGGGCGCCACTGCCGCTGTTGCTGGAGGACCCTCCGCATGCGGTGGCCCCCAGGGCGATCACCACGGCGGAGGCCGTGAGAGCGACCGTGCGCGATCTGCGCGTGCTGCGCGTCATTGAGGAAACTCCTTCTTGCTACGGGCACGGCGGCCGTTCGTGGGACCGCCGGGCCGATACTCGGGGGGGGGTGGTTCGGTCAGCCGCGCCGGGCGCGGGGATCCAGGGCGTCCCGGACGCCGTCCCCGAGGAGGTTGAGCGCCAGGACCAGGAGGAAGAGCAGGACGCCGGGCACGAAGAGGTACATCGGGTCCTGGAGGAAGAACTGGGAGGCGTCCGAGAGCAGGGCTCCCCAGTCGGGGTTGGGCGGGATGACGCCGACGCCCAGGTACGACAGGGCCGCCTCGGTGGTGATGTTCTGCGGGACGGCCAGCGCGAAGGAGATCAGGATCGGTGCCCACAGGTTGGGCAGCAGCTGCCGGAAGAGGATGTGCCGCCGGCCGGCGCTCATCAGCCGCGCGGCGTCGACGAACTCCCGTTCGCGCAGGGACAGCACCTGTCCGCGCACCAGGCGGGCGGTGTAGGCCCAGGCGAAGACGGCGATGTTGAGGACCAGGACGAGGAGGCGGAGGTTCTCGTCGGTGCCGCCGTGGGTGTTGGTCTGCAGCGCGTTCTGGATCACCGGGGTGAGCGCGATGATGAAGAGCAGCTGAGGGAACGCCAGCATCACGTCCATGACCCGGGACAGCAGGGAGTCGACCCAGCCGCCGAAGTAGCCGGCCGCGAGCCCCGCGACGACACCGACCACGGTGGACAGCACGGCCGAGGCGAAGCCCACGTACAGGGAGGTGCGCAGGCCGTAGACGATGCGGGCGAACAGGTCGTAGCCCGTGCCCGGTTCGACGCCGAGCAGGTGCTGGGCGCTGATGCCGCCCAGCGACCCGTAGGGGAAGTTGCCCGTGTCCGGGTTGATCGCCTTGTTGTCGGGGGTGATCGGTCCCCAGCTGGTCAGCGCGGTGAGGACCGGCGCGAGCAGGGCGATCACGATGAACAGGACGGTGGCCGCGAGGGCGGCCGTGGTGACCTTGTCCCGCCTGATCCGCCGCCAGGCCATGCGGGCCGGTGAGCGGCCGGCGACGATCGGGCCGCCGGGTCTGCTGTCCTGCGTCGACGGCTCGGTCAGCAGCGCGGTGCCGCCGCCGGTGTCGACCGGCTGGTGTTGCGTGGTCATCGTACGGACATCCCGGATCTGCCCCTGAGGCAAGGAAATTGAGTGGCGGTCGTGAGCGCCGCCGTGAGACATTGCGGACTTTCGCAATGCCGTGCGAGGCCGGTCAAGCCGCGCAGGGGCCAGAAAAGGGATTGTTTGCGGTCATGGAAGAGTGTTGACGAGAGTGGGGAATGTGATTACCCGCCGCGTGAAGGAATGAGGGCGATTCCTTGGGCAGTGCTTAGCATTGCCTCCGGGTGCGTTTCCTCTTGCTTTTCCCTCGGAATCCCCCGCGCCGGGTAAAGGGCACGACCACAGACCCCGGCTCAGCCGACCGGCACCCCGGCCTCCAGGTAGAACGCCGCTCCGCGTTCGCGCGCCCTCAGGGCCCAGCGCAGTCGCTCGTAGCGCACCGGTGGCAGCAGGTCGGCGGCCTCCTCCTCGGTGACGAACCGCCACTCGCGCAGCTCCGGCCCGGGCAGCTGCAGCCGGCCGGCCTCCGCGGAGTCGAGGAGACCCCCGTCGAAGAGGAGGCGCAGGCCGCCGAAGCCGGGGGGCGCGGGGCGCTCCCAGTCGACGACGAGCAGGCTCGGCACCTCGTCGAGGTGGATGCCGGTCTCCTCGGCGACCTCCCGCACACCGGCCCGCGCGGGCGCCTCACCCGGCTCGACGACTCCGCCGGGGAACTCCCAGCCGGCCTTGTAGGTGGGGTCGACGAGCAGCACCCGGTCCTGTTCGTCGAAGAGGAGCACACCGGCGGCGAGCGTCTCGGCGGTGGGCTCGGGCGTCTGCACGATGTCGCAGACGGGCACGGAGCCGTTGTTCACGGCCTCGGCGATGCGGGCGGCGGTCTCGTACGGCGTGAGGTCGCTGGTGTCGACCGGGTGCGCGTCCGCGGTGAGCCAGGAGGCGAGCGCGGCCCGATACGGCTCGATGTGGTCGGAGGACCACTGGCGTATTCGTATCTCGCCGTCGGGGAGGTCCCGCGGAACCTCGCGGCCCGCTATGCGCTCCCGCAGTATCGTTTCGGCCGGAGCGAGCAGGACGTGGCTGACCGGAATCCTGCGCGCGGCCAGGCCGCCGAAGATCTCGTCGCGGTACTCCTGCCGCAGCAGCGTCATCGGGACGACCAGGGTTCCGCCGAGCTCTGCGAGCATCGCGGCCGCCGTGTCGATCACGAGCCGTCGCCAGATCGGCAGGTCCTGGAAGTCGCCGACCTCGGCGAGGCGCTTGGGCGGCAGCAGGTACCGGAGCGCTCCGCCGATGACCTCGGGGTCGAAGAGCATGCTGTTCGGGATCAGTTCGATCAGTTCCTGTGCGGTGGTGGTCTTCCCCGCACCGAACGCGCCGTTGATCCAGACGACGGTCACAGGTCCCCCTCTTCTGTTGGCCCCCTGAGGCTTGCCCGCTCCACCCTGCCACGGAAACCAGCCCCAGTTGAGGGCGCATGACGACGGCGCCGGCGCTCCCCTCGCACGGGGAGCGCCGGCGCCGTGGGCCGAGGCTGTAGCGGCTCGTCAGCCCTTCTTCTTCTGAACGCCCTTCTTCTGGACGCCCTTCTTCTGGGCGCCCTTCTTCTGGAGGCCGTCCTTCCCGGCCACGGACAGCCCGTCCTTGCCGACGGCCTGGTTGAGCGTGTTGAGAGTCTCGTCCACGTTGATCCCGGGGAGCTTCTCTCCGACAGCGTGCGACGGGGTGACCGCCGCGACGGCGAAGCCGGTGGCCAGGGAGGCGATGGCGAGCATGCTGCGCTTCTTCATGACCGACTCAACTGCCGAACCCGCTCCGGGGTCACGCCACTGGGCCGTTCGGGCGACGCCACGGCTTCACTCGGGACCGGTGTCCCAGGTCCCGGGCCCGCCGCCGCGCCATTCGATCAGCCCCGACGCCGCCGCGTACGCCTCGTCCGCGTCCTCGATCCCCGCCCGCCGCAGGAACTCGGCGATGTCCAGCAGTCCGTACGCGATGCCGAGGAACTGGTCGTCCACACGGACCCGCCTGCCACCGTCCACGGCGGGCGGGTAGACCACGACGGGTTTCACGGACGCCATGGCACCAGGGTGCGCGGGGACGGCGCCGGGCGCTCGCCGGGCTGGGCCGTTCAGTCGCCTCTCGCGTCCGCGTCAGGCGCCCACGTAGGCCGCGAGATGCTCCCCGGTCAGGGTGGAGCGGGCCTCGACGAGTTCGGCCGGGGTGCCCTCGAAGACGATCCGGCCGCCGTCGTGTCCGGCGCCCGGGCCGAGGTCGATGATCCAGTCGGCGTGCGCCATGACCGCCTGGTGGTGCTCGACGACGATGACCGACTTGCCGGCGTCGACGAGCCGGTCGAGCAGTCCGAGCAGCTGCTCCACGTCGGCGAGGTGGAGGCCGGTGGTCGGCTCGTCGAGTACGAAGACGGAACGGCCCCCGCCCTTGTCTCCCATGTGCGTGGCCAGCTTGAGCCGCTGCCGCTCGCCGCCGGACAGGGTGGTCAGCGGCTGGCCGAGGGTGAGGTAGCCGAGTCCGACGTCCGCCATCCGTTCGATGATCCGATGGGCCGCCGGGGTGCGCGCCTCACCTGCGCCGAAGAACTCCTCGGCCTCGGTCACCGACATCGCCAGCACCTCGCTGATGTCGCGGCCGCCGAGGCGGTACTCCAGCACCGACGCCTCGAACCGCTTGCCTTCGCACACCTCGCAGGTGGTGGCGACGCTCTGCATGATCGCCAGGTCGGTGTAGATGACACCGGCGCCGTTGCAGGTGGGGCAGGCCCCCT
This sequence comes from Streptomyces purpurascens, assembly GCF_045040895.1. Classification (NCBI taxonomy): domain Bacteria; kingdom Bacillati; phylum Actinomycetota; class Actinomycetes; order Kitasatosporales; family Streptomycetaceae; genus Streptomyces; species Streptomyces purpurascens. Next base: position 992,100 of record NZ_CP108341.1, read on the forward strand.
CGGAGTTGGCGCTGAAGAGCGCCGGCTTCACGCCGTTGGCCTTGGCGAAGGCCTTGCGGATCGGGTCGGCCAGCCCGGTGTACGTCGCCGGGTTGCTGCGCCGGGACCCGCGGATCGCGGTCTGGTCGATCGACACCACGCCTTCGTTGGTGGGCATCGAACCGTGCACGAGCGAACTCTTGCCGGAGCCGGCGACACCGGTGACGACGGTGAGCACGCCGAGCGGGAGGTCGACGTCGACGTCGTGCAGGTTGTTCGCTGTCGCGCCGCGGATCTCGAGCGTGCCGGTGGACTCGCGGACCGTCTTCTTCAGCGCTGCCCGGTCGCCGAGATGACGGCCGGTGACGGTGTCGCTCCTGCGCAGCCCTTCCAGGGTGCCCTCGAAGCAGACGGTGCCGCCCGCCGTGCCGGCGCCGGGGCCGAGGTCCACGACATGGTCGGCGATGGCGATCGTCTCCGGCTTGTGCTCCACGACGAGCACGGTGTTGCCCTTGTCGCGCAACCGCAGCAGCAGGTTGTTCATCCGCTGGATGTCATGGGGGTGCAGTCCGATGGTCGGCTCGTCGAAGACGTAGGTGACGTCGGTGAGCGAGGAACCGAGGTGCCGGATCATCTTGGTGCGCTGCGCCTCGCCGCCGGAGAGCGTGCCCGAGGCCCGGTCGAGCGAGAGATAGCCGAGCCCGATCTCCACGAACGAGTCCAGGGTGTGCCGGAGCTTGGCGAGCAGCGGCGCCACCGACGGATCCTCGATCCCGCGGGCCCATTCGGCCAGGTCTCGGATCTCCATCGCGCAGGCGTCGGCGATGTTGACCTTGCCGATCATCGAGGAGCGGACCAGCTCGCTGAGCCGGGTGCCGTCGCACTCGGGGCACTCGGTGAAGGTGACCGCCCGGTCCACGAAGGCCCGGATGTGCGGCTGCATCGACTCGCGGTCCTTGGCGAGGAAGGTCTTCTGGATCTTCGGGATCAGCCCCTCGTAGGTGAGGTTGACGCCGTTGATCTTCACCTTGGTCGGCTCGCGGTACAGGAAGTCGTGCCGCTCCTTCTTGGTGTACTTGCGGATGGGCTTCTCCTTGTCGAAGAAGCCCGACTCGGCGATGACCCGCACCACCCAGCCGTCCCCGGTGTAGGTGGGGATGGTGAAGGGGTCCTCGGAGAGCGACTTGGAATCGTCGAACAGCTGGGTGAGGTCGATGTCGGAGACCTTGCCCCGGCCCTCGCAGTGCGTGCACATGCCGCCGGTTCGGCTGAAGGTCACCTTCTGCGTCTTGGTCTTCTCGGTGCCCCGGTCGACCGTGATCCCGCCGCTCGCCGAGACCGAGGCGACATTGAAGGAGAACGCGCCGGGCGGGCCGATGTGCGGCGTGCCGAGCCGGCTGAAGAGGATGCGCAGCATCGCGTTGGCGTCGGTGGCGGTGCCGACGGTGGAGCGCGGGTCGGACCCCATGCGCTGCTGGTCGACGGTGATCGCGGTGGTCAGCCCGTCGAGCACGTCCACCTCGGGCCGGGCGAGGTTCGGCATGAAGCCCTGCAGGAAGGCGCTGTAGGTCTCGTTGATCAGCCGCTGCGACTCCGCGGCGATCGTGTCGAACACCAGCGAGCTCTTGCCCGAGCCGGAGACGCCCGTGAACACCGTGAGCCTGCGCTTCGGAATCTCGATGCTGACGTCCTTGAGGTTGTTCTCGCGCGCACCGTGCACGCGGATCACGTCATGGCTGTCGGCAGCGTGCGGCCCGGGCGACTGTCTGTCCGTCGTCGTGGCCTTGCTCATCGTGTCTCCATCTGTCGCTCGGACGTTCTGTCCCCCGCACCGAACCGGGGGGTGCGGAGCGGGGGATGGGGTCTGTGGGGCCGGCCGCCGCTACGGCGTCACGGCTTCAGCTGCTGGATGCGGATCATGTTGCCCGCGGGGTCGCGGAAGGCGCAGTCGCGGACGCCGTACGGCTGGTCCACCGGCTCCTGGACCACCTCGGCGTCGCCCGCCTGCAGCCGCTCGAAGGTGCCGTCGACGTCGGTGGTGGCCAGGACGATGCTCGCGTAGGTGCCCTTGGCCATCATCTCGGCGATGGTGCGGCCCTCGTCCTCGGTGATGCCCGGGTCGGCGGCCGGCGGATGCAGGACGATGCTGGTGCCGGGCTGGCCGACGGGCCCGACCGTGATCCAGCGCATGCCCTGGTACCCGACGTCGTTGCGCACTTCGAAGCCGAGGGTGTCGCGGTAGAACGCCAGCGCGGCGTCCGGGTCGTCGTGCGGCAGGAAACTGGCGTGAATGTTGAGGTCCATGGCCACCACGCTAGTTTCGGCCCGGGGTGGGCGCTTCTCGATTCCTGACCGGTCTGGTGACCTGCTTCGACACGCACGACGGGATCCCGGCGGTCGCGCGCGCCGCCTCACGCCGGTAGGCGCTGGGCGGCATGCCGACCAGCTCGGTGAAGCGGGTGCTGAAGGTGCCCAGCGACGAGCAGCCGACCTCGAAACACACCTCGGTGACACTGAGGTCGCCACGGCGCAGCAGGGCCATCGCGCGCTCGATGCGCCGCGTCATGAGATAGCTGTACGGCGACTCGCCGTACGCCTGCCGGAACTCGCGGCTGAGATGCCCGGCCGACATGTGCACACCCCGGGCCAGCGCCTCCACGTCCAGCGGCTGTGCGTACTCCCGGTCGATCCGGTCCTTGACCCGGCGCAGGAGGGCCAGGTCACGCAGGCGCTGCGCCGAGGTGGGTCTGCTGGTCACATGCGGGATCGTGCCACATCGCACGGACATTCGGTCGATTTCGGAAGGAGAAGCCGGTATCTCGGGCCGGCGCCTGTCAGGTGAAGTACGTGTCGAACGTTCCGATCCACCATGCCGCGAGCGGCAGGAGACACATCTGCACCCCCGCTGTGATCCAGCAGCGGCCGAGCACCGCGATCCCGAAGGTCCAGCACGCGGTGGTGCGCAGGGCGCTCACGACTCCGGCCTGGTATCCCTGCCCGGTGGAATCGACCATGCCGGGGTAGCCCATCCAGTCCTCGGTGAAGATGCCGTCCGACCCGAACACGAGGACCGCCGACACGAACCACAGGTCGGCCAGGAGGGCCGTCACGGCGAGCGCCACGTCGAAGCGCAGGAACGCGGGTGCCGGCAGCAGCAGCCGTGCCGCGGGGTGCCCTTGGCGGCGCGTCCAGTCCCGCCTCCGGACACGCACCAGCGTGACCACGGCAGCCACCAGCGCCCCGAGAGCCGCCGCCCACCCGCCCATGAAGACCAGCCCGAAGAACAGCATCCCGACACTCACGCCGGGCCAGATGCCGCGCCGGGCCGGAGCGGTTCCCTCCGCGTCAGGGGCGGGTGGGGCCCCGGAGGCGCCCCGGCCCCACCGCCTGAACGTTCCTGCCCGGACTCACACCCCCGCCGCGGCCGCGTCCGTCCGCTTCGCGAGTGCTGCCGCCGCGGCGCCCACCAGGCCGGCGTCGGTGCCCATCTGGGCCGGTGCCACGGTCAGCTGCCGGACGAAGGACAGGGTCGCGTAGGCGCTCAGGGCCTTGCGCAGCGGGGCGAAGAGGACGTCGCCCGCCTTGCCCACTCCCCCGCCGATCACCGCTATGTCGATCTCCACGAGGGTCGCGGTGGCGGCGATCCCGGCGGCCAGGGCCTGGGCGGCACGCTCGAAGGAGGCGACGGCGACCGGATCGCCGGACCGGGCGGCGGCGGCCACCGCGGCGGCGGACGTGTCACCGTCGGGGCCTGGCCGCCAGCCGTTCTCCAGGGCGCGCCGGGCGATGTTGGGACCGCTCGCGATGCGCTCGACGCAGCCGTGCGAGCCGCACGGGCACAGATCGCCGTCGAGGTCCACGCTGATGTGGCCGATATGGCCGGCGTTGCCGGTGGGCCCGGGGTGCAGCCGTCCGCCGAGCACCAGGCCGCCGCCGACACCCGTCGAGACGACCATGCACAGCGCGTTGTCGTGGCCGCGGGCGGCGCCCTGCCAGTGCTCGGCCGCCGTGATCGCCACACCGTCGCCGATCAGCTCGACGGGCAGGTCCCCGGCCGCGGCCCGGATGCGTCCGACGAGCGGGTAGCCGCGCCAGCCGGGCACGTTCACCGGGCTCACCGTGCCCGCCGAGGCGTCCACGGGGCCGGCGCTGCCGATGCCCACGGCCGTGGCACGCTCCCACAGCGGCGACGCGGTGAGCTCGCCGAGCACCTCCTCCACGGCCCCCATCACGGTGTCGCCGTCCTCCCGGGCGGGCGTGGGCCGCTGGGCGCGGACCAGGATCCGGCCGTGGCCGTCCACCAGAGCGCCGGCGATCTTGGTGCCGCCGATGTCGAGCGCGGCCACGAGGTCGGTGTGCATCAGTGTCGGATCTCCCCGTCAACCATGAGAAAGAACGCCAGGAAACAGTGAAAAATACTGTGAAATGCTAAGAATCAACGCCGAGAAAAACACCGGGCAGGGCAGCACCGGGCCGGTCCCGCACAGGTGCGCGGACCGGAGATTGCGGTGGACAGTCTCCCCTGAGCCTGACAACGTTGTCCAGGCTCTATGCTCGACGCCACATCCTCATACAAACCCAGGACCGCCGCATCCCCGTGGACGACAGGACAGGACACCGCACCGTGCCCCAGACCCCCCTCCGATCCGCAACGCGCTACGGCACCCGGCCGACCATGAAGGACGTCGCGGCACGCGCCGGAGTCGGGCTCAAGACGGTCTCCCGGGTGGTGAACGGGGAGCCGGGGGTCACCCCGGAGACGGAGCGGCGGGTCCAGGAGGCGATCGACGCCCTCGGTTTCCGCCGCAACGACAGCGCGCGGGTGCTGCGCAAGGGCCGTACGGCCAGCATCGGACTGGTCCTGGAGGACCTCGCGGACCCCTTCTACGGGCCGCTGAGCCGCTCGGTCGAGGAGGTGGCCCGCGCGCACGGCGCCCTACTGATCAACGGCTCCAGCGCCGAGGACCCGGAACGCGAGCAGGAGCTGGTGCTGGCCCTGTGCGCGCGGCGGGTGGACGGTCTTGTGGTGATCCCGGCCGGTGACGACCACCGGTATCTGGAACCGGAGCTCAAGGCGGGTGTCGCCACGGTGTTCGTGGACCGGCCCGCCGGGTACATCGACGCCGACGTGGTCCTGTCGGACAACTTCGGCGGCGCCCGGGGCGGCGTCGCCCATCTCATCGCGCACGGGCACCGCCGGATCGGCTTCATCGGCGACATGCCCCGCATCCACACCGCCGCCGAGCGGCTGCGCGGCTACCGGGCCGCGATGGAGGACGCGGGCATACCGGTGGCGGACTCCTGGATGTCCCTCGGCGTCACCGACCCCGAGCGGGTGCGCAGGGCGGCCGAGGAGATGCTGTCCGGCCCCGACCCGGTCACCGCGATCTTCACGGCCAACAACCGGGTGACGGTCACCGTGATCCGTGTGCTCGCCGGGCACACCCGCCGCGTCGCCCTGGTCGGCTTCGACGACATCGAGCTGGCCGACCTGCTCCAGCCGGGCGTCACGGTCGTCGCCCAGGACGCGGCGGACATCGGCCGCACCGCCGCCGAACGCCTGTTCCGGCAGCTGGACGGCACCCAGGTGCCCCCCGAGCGCATCGAGCTGCCGACCCGGCTGATCACCCGCGGCTCCGGCGAGCTGCCCCCGGCGGACTGAGCGGCCCATGGATCACCTCACCGATCGCACGCTGCGGGCACTCGGCCTGGCCGAGGCGCCGCGCGAGCATCCGCTGCTGTATCCGGGGGCGTGGCCGGCCGACTCCGGGCTCCTCGACGGGGACCTCTTCCTGCCGCTGGGGCAGCTGGTGTACGAGGACCGCACGCCGGTCCTCGCCATCGGCTCCAACGCCTGTCCGGGACAACTGCGGCACAAGATGGCCGAGTTCGGGATCATGTCCCCTCTCCCGATGGTGAAGACCCGGGTGCGGGGCGTCGACGCGGGCGTCTCGGCGCACGTGAGCCGCATGGGGTACATGTCCGCCTCGCCCGTCAGCGCCCCGGACACCGTGCGGGAGCTGTTCGTCCTCTGGCTCGACGACGAGCAGCTCGCGGTGATCGACGCGAGCGAGGGCGCGCCGTTGCCGAACGGCAATTTCAACCGTGCCTGGCTGCCCGCGCCCGACGTACGGATCGACCTCGCGGACGGCAGCCGTCTGCCCGGCGCGTACGCCTACGTCAACCGGCACGGGGTCCTGCACGACGGCACCGGCGCGCCGCGCACCCACCCGGGCCAGCGGGCGCTGCTCACCGAGCTGCTCTCCGGGCTGCCGCGGTTCAGGGAGCTCTTCGGCGTGGTGCCCGAGGAGTTCAGCGCGCGGGCCCGCGGCGACCGGCGGTTGTGCGAGCGGGGCACGCGGCTGTTCATCGAGGAGAAGCTGGTGACCGCCTCCGGCCTGGAGCGGTACGTCGGCTCCCGGCCGGCGGGGCCTCAGCAGACCGGGAGCCCGGGGACCGGCGCGTCGTTGTCCCCGCCCTTGACGTAGACGTCGCTGACCCAGACGTTCGTGTTGCCGCTGTCGTCGTCGGTCTTGGCCCACCAGACGTTGGTCCACCGGCCGTCGGTCTCGCGGCGGCCCAGGTTCTGCTGGCAGTAGAAGTAGTTGGTGCCCGCCTTGAGGATTCCGACCTTGGTGCCGGAGGCCGTGTAGGAATCGGCGGTCTTCCAGACCTGGCAGTTGTACTTGCCGCCGCCGATGGCGTGGCAGGCCGGTTCGGGGGCCGGGGTGGTCGGAGCGCCGCCCGTCCCGCCGTTGCCGGAACCGCCTCCGGTGTCGCTGCCGCCCGAGGACTCGGCGGGGGCCGGGGTGTTCGCCCCGCCGGTGGGCTCCGGGGCCTTCTTGTCGCCGGGCTTCTTGGAGGGGGCCTTGCCCTTCTCGTCGCCCTGCTGGGTGGGCCGGGGTGCGTTCGAGCCGTCGTCGGTGCGACCGGGTTCGGAGGAGGCCGCGGCATCCGCGCGGGCGGCGTCGGTCCGGGTGCCCGTTTCCTTGTCGCCGGAGTCGCCGAGCACGGCGGCTGTGACACCGGCTGCGGCGAGAACGACGGTGGCGGCCGCGGCGGCGAGCAGGACGCGGGACCTACGGCGGGGCGGGCGGCCGGAGTTGACCGGACTCGTGGGAGCGGAGGAGGCGGGGGCGGTACTGCCCGGCGGCACCTGCTGCGGTGGTCCGAACCCCGGCGGTACCGCCGGAACACTCCGCTCCGTCTCCGGGCGCGGGGGCGGGGGCGGGGGCGATGCCGCAGGGTCTCGCAGCGGAGATGTCGGCGTGTCCGTACCGCCCGAGTCCGCCACCGACTGGAGCAGCTCTCGGGCCTGGTCGGCCTCCGGGCGGGCCTCGGGGCGCTTGTCCATCAACCGCTGGAGGACGGGGCCGAGCGGGCCGGCCCGCAGGGACTCCGGCAGCGGCTCGGTGACGATCGCCGTGAGCGTCGAGAACGTGGACGTACGGCGGAAGGGCGAGGCCCCCTCGACGGCCGCGTACAGCGTGGCGCCCAGGGCCCAGATGTCGGAGGCGGGGCCCGGGTCGGCGCCCTGGGCCCGCTCGGGGGCCAGGTAGTCGAGGGAGCCGACGAGTTCTCCGCTGCGGGTGAGGTGGGTGGCCGAACCGTCGCCCGGGTCGTCCATGGTGGCGATGCCGAAGTCGGTGAGGACGACCCGGCCCGAGCGGTCGAGCAGGATGTTGCCCGGCTTCACGTCACGGTGCAGGACGCCCGCCCGGTGGGCGGCGGACAGCGCGTCCATGACCTTGGCGCCGATCCCGGCCGCCTCACGCGGGTCCAGCGTGCCGCGTTCGCGCAAAACGTCGTCCAGGGACGGCCCGTCGACCAGTTCCATGACGATGAGCGGCCGGCCGTCGACCTCCGCGATGTCGTGCACGGCGATGACACCGGGGTGGCGCACCCGGGCCGCCGCACGCGCCTCGCGCTGCATCCGCAGTCGCAGAGCGGCCAGTTCGGGGCCGGCCACGTCGGTGTAGGTGCGCAGTTCCTTGACGGCGACCTCACGGCCGAGGACCTCGTCGACGGCCTTCCAGACGATGCCCATGCCGCCGCGTCCCAGCTGGGCCGCGACGCGATAACGGCCTGCCAGCAGCCGACCGGCCCCCTCGGTCTGCCCGTACTCCCCCGTTGACACCGCTGCCCCGTTCCTGTGACACCACTGGATCCACCGACACGTCAGTACGTGGCGTACAGAGTACGGGGCGGCGATGACAACGACAGCCGGCGGTGACGGCTGTGACAGGGCCGGTACGCGTCGGCGACGCGAACGCCGGACGCCGTCGTAGGCCCGGGAGAGCGCGCCGTCAGGCGGACGCCGTCAGGTCCGCCCGCCGGGGCGTCGCGAAGCTCTCCAGGTCGGCGCGGGTCAGGCCGGTCAGCCGGGCGACCTCGCCGATGTCGAGGGCGCCGCAGTCCAGGCCCCGGAGCAGGTAGCCGCTGAGGGCCTTGGCCGTGGCGGGTTCGTCCATGACGTCGCCGCCGGTGCGGTTGGCGTAGCGGGCGAGACGGGCGGCGGCCTGCTCGTAGCCCTCGCGGTAGAAGGCGAAGACGGCCGCGTACCGGGTCGGGATGTGGCCGGGGTGCATGTCCCAGCCCTGGTAGTAGGCGCGGGCCAGGGCGCGGCGGGTGAGTCCGTAGTGCAGGCGCCAGGCGGCGTGCACCTTCTCGGTGGGGCCGACGGGCAGCACGTTGATGGAGCCGTCCGAGACGCGGACGCCGGTGCCGGCCGCCGCGACCTGCATGACGGCCTTGGCGTGGTCGGCGGCGGGGTGGTCGCCGGCCTGGTGGGCGGCGGAGACGCCGAGGCAGGCGCTGTAGTCGAAGGTGCCGTAGTGCAGGCCGGTGGCGCGGCCCTCGGCGGCCTGGATCATCCGGGCGACGGTGGCGGTGCCGTCGGCGGCCAGGATGGACTGGCTGGTCTCGATCTGGATCTCGAAGCCGATCCGGCCGGGCTCCAGGCCGTGGGTCTTCTCGAAGGCGTCCAGCAGCCGCGCCATGGCGGTGACCTGCTCGGCGTACGTCACCTTGGGCAGGGTGAGCACCAGCCCGGCGGGCAGGCCGCCGGCCTCCATCAGGCCGGTGAGGAAGATGTCGAGGGTGCGGATGCCCCGGTCGCGTACGGGCGCCTCCATGCACTTCATCCGGATGCCCATGTACGGGGCCGCGGTGCGGTCCTCGTACGCCTTTGCGATCAGCCGGGCGGCCCGGGCGGCGGCCTCGTCCTCCTCGGCGTCGGGGCGGTTGCCGTAGCCGTCCTCGAAGTCGACGCGCAGGTCCTCGATCGGCTCGCGCTCCAGCTTGGCGCGCACGCGCGCGTGGACGGGCTCGGCGAGTTCCTCGGCGAGCCCGAGGACGGCGGCGAAGGACGCGGCGTCCGGGGCGTGTTCGTCGAGGGCCGCCAGGGCACGGTCGCCCCAGGAGCGGACGGTGTCGGCGGCGAAGACGTCGCCGGGTACATAGACGGTGTGGACGGGCTGGCGAGTGCCGGGGTCTCCGGGGTAGCGGCGCTCCAGTTCGGCGTCGACCGCCGTGAGGGAGGCGCTGATCTCCTCGCTGACGGCGCCCGCGAGGCTCGTCGCCACCTTCTCCTGTCGGCCCTGCCCCATTCCAAGCCCTCCATTTTCCGTAGAGCGGAATCAATAATCCGCAGTACGAAGCTAACGGTCGATCTTCACCCTGGTCAACACCATCTTGAAGTGGGATTCCCCATCCTTCACCCTCGGTCACTGCCGACCCGCCCTCATCTTCCGTATTCAGAAGGCAAGCTTCATCCTGACGTGCAAGGGGAGGGAGACCACGTGCCGAACGAGGTCGGAGTGACGCGCCGCCACGGGCTCAAGGCGGCGGCCGCCGCCGTCGTCGCAGGACCGCTGCTCACCACCGCGGGCCCCACACAGCCCGCTTCCGCCGGCGAGCACCCGGGCGCCCTGGACGTCATGACGTTCAACGTCCGCTTCGGGACCGTCGTCGACACGACACCGCGCTGGGAGGTGCGCCGGCCGGTGATGCGAGAACTGCTGCGCCGCGAGCGACCGCACGTCATCGGCACCCAGGAAGGGCTCTACCGGCAGGTGCGCGCGATCGAGAAGGATCTCGGCGAGCACTACGACTGGATCGGCACCGGACGCGGGGGCGGCAGCAAGGACGAGTTCATGGCGATCTTCTACGACACGCGCAGACTGGACCCGATCGAGTTCGATCACTTCTGGCTGTCCGGCACCCCGTACGCGATCGCCTCGAACACCTGGGGCGCGGACTGGCTGCGCATGGTGACCTGGGTCCGTTTCGCCGACCTCGCCGACGGGGGACGGGAGTTCTACGTCCTCAACACCCATCTGGACAGCGTCAGCCAGTACGCCCGGGAACGCTCGGTGGGGCTCATCGGCAAGACGATCGCCGGGTGGGACCGGTCGTTACCGGTCATCGTCACCGGCGACTTCAACGCGGGCGCCCACGACAACCGGGTGTACGACCTCATGCTGGACATCGGACTGGTGGACGCCTGGGACGCGGCGGCCTCGCGGAGTCCGGCGTACGGGACGTACCACGGCTACCGGGAGCCCAGACCCGGCGGGCGGCGCATCGACTGGATCCTCACCACGCCCGGGGTGACCACGCACTGGGCCGGGATGAACACCTTCAGCGTGGACGGGACGTATCCGAGCGACCATCTGCCGGTGCAGGCCTCGATGACCCTGGGATGAGAAGAGGCCCCCGTGACCGTTCGCGCGGTCACGGGGGCCTTCCACAGCCGGGGTCGATCAGCCCTTGCGGGTCTTGATCTCCTCGGTCAGGGCCGGGACGACGTCGAAGAGGTCCCCGACGATGCCGTAGTCGACGAGGTCGAAGATCGGCGCCTCGGCGTCCTTGTTGATCGCGACGATGGTCTTCGAGGTCTGCATGCCGGCGCGGTGCTGGATCGCGCCGGAGATGCCGGAGGCGATGTACAGCTGCGGCGAGACGGACTTGCCGGTCTGGCCGACCTGGTTGGTGTGCGGGTACCAGCCGGCGTCCACCGCGGCACGCGAGGCACCGACGGCCGCGCCGAGGGAGTCGGCGAGGGCCTCGATGATCGCGAAGTTCTCCGCGCCGTTGACGCCACGGCCGCCGGAGACCACGATCGCGGCCTCGGTCAGGTCCGGACGGCCCGTCGACTCACGCGGCGTACGGCCGGTGACCTTGGTGCCGGTGGCCTGCGCGGAGAAGGACACGGACAGCGCCTCGACCGCACCGGCGGCCGGGGCCGCCTCGACTGCCGCGCTGTTGGGCTTGACCGTGATGACCGGGGTGCCCTTGGAGACACGGGACTTGGTGGTGAAGGACGCGGCGAACACCGACTGGGTGGCCACCGGGCCCTCGTCGCCGGCCTCCAGGTCGACGGCGTCGGTGATGATGCCGGAGCCCAGACGCAGCGCCAGACGGGCGGCGATCTCCTTGCCCTCGGCGGAGGACGGGACCAGCACGGCGGCCGGGGACACGGCCTCGTGGGCGGCCTGCAGGGCGTCCACCTTCGGTACGACCAGGTAGTCGGCGTACTCGGCGGCCTCGTGGGTGAGGACCTTGACCGCGCCGTGCTCGGCGAGCGCGGCGGCGGTGTCGGCGGCGCCGTTGCCCAGCGCGACGGCGACCGGCTCGCCGATGCGGCGGGCCAGGGTCAGCAGCTCCAGGGTGGGCTTGCGGACGGCGCCGTCCACGTGGTCGACGTAGACGAGAACTTCAGCCATGGGACTTCTTCTCTCCTGCTTGCGAAAGATGAGGGGCGGTCAGCGAATGCCGGGCTCAGATGAACTTCTGGCCCGCGAGGAACTCAGCGAGCTGCTTGCCGCCCTCGCCCTCGTCCTTGACGATCGTGCCCGCGGTACGGGCCGGGCGCTCGGCCGCGTTGTCGACCGTGGTGTAGGCACCCTCGAGGCCGACCTCCTCGGCCTCCAGGTCCAGGTCGGACAGGTCCCAGGACTCCACCGGCTTCTTCTTGGCCGCCATGATGCCCTTGAAGGAGGGGTAACGCGCCTCGCCCGACTGGTCGGTCACCGACACGACCGCCGGCAGGGACGCCTCCAGGCTCTCCGTGGCCGCGTCGCCGTCGCGGCGGCCCTTGACCGTGCCGTCCTCGACCGACACCTCGGACAGCAGGGTGACCTGCGGGACGCCCAGGCGCTCGGCGAGCAGCGCGGGGACGACGCCCATGGTGCCGTCGGTGGAGGCCATACCGGAGATGACCAGGTCGTAGCCGGCCTTCTCGACGGCCTTGGCCAGGACCAGGGAGGTGCCGATGGCGTCGGTGCCGTGGATGTCGTCGTCCTCGACGTGGATCGCCTTGTCGGCGCCCATGGACAGCGCCTTGCGCAGGGCGTCCTTGGCGTCCTCGGGGCCCACCGTCAGAACGGTGATCTCCACGTCGTCGTCGGAGTTCTCGGAGATCTGCAGCGCCTGCTCGACCGCGTACTCGTCGAGCTCGGAGAGCAGACCGTCCACGTCGTCCCGGTCGACGGTCAGGTCATCGGCGAAGTGCCGGTCGCCAGTGGCGTCGGGCACGTACTTCACAGTGACAACGATCCTCAAGCTCACGCCGGCTCTCCTACTGCAATCGTCATTTCTCGGCTGCCTACTTGCAGGCAGCATAGGCGCCTCAAGCGGCCGATTCCGGTCGGGGCGACCCACGCTCCGAGCGAAATATTACTCGTCAGTACACCTAGTTCGTTCCCGCTAAGCAAGCGCTTTGAACTGTGACCTTCGCAACGCAGCGTAACCGGAACTCGACGGTCCCGCAGCCCGGGGGGGCCTGCCCCTCAGTCGGGCAGTCTCCGGAAACGCCCCTGGTGGTAGAGGAGCGGACGGCCGGCGCCCGTGGGGTCCCCGTGCAGGACCTCGGCGAGTACGAGCCGGTGGTCTCCGGCGGGCACGCGGGCGACGACCCGGGCCACCAGCCAGGCCAGTACGCCGTCGAGCAGTGGGACGCCCTCGGGTCCCTCCCGCCAAGCGGTGGGCGGAGCGAAGCGGTCGGCTCCGTTGCGGGCGAAGGTGGCGGCCAGGTCCTGCTGGTGCTCGCCGAGGATGTGGACGCCGACATGATCGGTCGCCGCTATCGCGGGCCAGCTGGAGGAGCCGGTGCCGACACCGAAGGACAGCAGGGGCGGTTCGGCGGAGACGGAGGCGAGGGAGGTGGCGGTGAAGCCCACCGGACCGGTGTCGCCACGAGCGGTGATCACGGCGACCCCCGCCGCGTGCCGCCGGAAGACCGAGCGCAGGAGATCGGGCGTGGCGAGGAGGTCCGAAGGCATGGGGTCAGGCTGACGATAAATGGTGTGCACAGTCAAGTTCGTTTCGTGATGTGGGAGATGGCTCACTGCACGCGCTCACCGGCCGCGCCGGCGCCTCACACCGCCTCCCCCAGGGCGGCGATCACATCGGCCTTGCGCGGCTGTCCGGTGGCCCGCCGCACCACCCGGCCGTCGGCGTCGAGGACCAGCACGGTCGGGGTCTTGAGGATGTCCAGCCGTCGCACGAGGTCCAGATGGGCCTCGGCGTCGATCTCGACGTGGGTCACGCCCGGGACCACGCCGGCGACCTCTCCGAGGACCCGCCGGGTCGCCCGGCAGGGCGCGCAGAAGGCGCTGGAGAACTGCACGAGCGTGGCCCGCTCGCCGAGTTCCGCGCCCAGTTCCGCCGCATCGAGCCGCTTGCCGTCGTCCCGCCCGCGCACCCGTACTCTCCCGCTCCGCCGCCGTTGCAGCACTCCGTAGGCGCTCGCCGCCGCGAGCACCAGAACACACACCACCAGTCCGGTCATCGTCTGATTCAAGCGTTCACGAGACCGCAAAGATTCCCGCCCCCTCAATGGGGCCGCGTTGCGGAATGCTTGGTTCCCATGGACATCGATGCGAGAGGGCCGCGTTTCGGCGCGGCCGTGACGGCCGTCGTCCTGGCGGTCGTTCTGGTCACGGGGAGCGCGTGGCTGCTGGCCTGGCAGACGCTGGCGTTCCTGCTCGGCGCGGCGGGCGGGGTGAGCCGGTCGCCGTACGGTCTGCTGTTCCGGAAGGCCGTACGGCCGCGGCTCGGACCGCCGACCGGCTTCGAGGCGCCCGAACCACCGCGTTTCGCCCAGGCGGTGGGGCTGCTCTTCGCCGGACTCGGGCTCGTCGGCTACACCCTGGGGCCCGACTGGCTGGGACTCGCGGCGACCGGCGCGGCGCTCGCGGCGGCCTTCCTGAACGCGGCATTCGGGTACTGCCTGGGCTGCGAGTTGTACCTGCTCGTGCGGCGGGTGGCGGTGCGCGCGGAGTAATAGGGACGTAAAAGCACGAGGTGGGATCAGGGCGGCGACGTGACGAGAATCTCCTCGACGGCGGGCACGAGGACTGGCTACCCGGCCGTTCTTCGGGCACGATCTGCGACAAGCCGTAAACCTACGGCTGCGTAACTTTCCGCTGGGAATCCCTTCCCAGGCAGAGCAGGAAGGGTCCGACCCGCCCATGGCAGAGCTCGTCTACCGTCCCGTCGTCGGTTTCGCCCGCACGCTGTTCAAGGTGTGGGACCTCAAGATCGACTGCCAGGGTTCGGAGAACATCCCGCGCTCGGGCGGCGCCGTGCTGGTGAGCAATCACATCAGCTACCTGGACTTCGTCTTCGACGGCCTGGCAGCCCTGCCGCAGAAGCGACTCGTGCGTTTCATGGCGAAGGAGTCCGTCTTCCGGCACCGGGTCTCCGGCCCGCTGATGCGCGGCATGAAGCACATCCCCGTGGACCGCAAGCAGGGCGAGACGGCCTACGCGCACGCCCTGGACTCGCTGCGGTCGGGCGAGATCGTCGGGGTCTTCCCGGAGGCCACCATCTCGCAGTCGTTCACGCTGAAGAGCTTCAAGTCGGGCGCCGCGCGCATGGCGCAGGAGGCCGGCGTCCCGCTGATCCCGATGGCGGTGTGGGGCACGCAGCGGCTGTGGACGAAGGGCCACCCCCGGAACTTCAAGCGCAGCCACATCCCCATCACGATCCGGGTCGGCGAGGCGATCGAGGCCTCCCGCGACAAGTACGCGGGCGCGATCACGCGTCAGCTGCGCGAGCGCGTCCAGGAGCTCCTCGAGGCCGCCCAGCGCGCCTACCCCGTACGCCCGAGGGGCCCGGAGGACACCTGGTGGATGCCGGCCCACCTCGGCGGCACGGCACCGACGCCGGAGCAGGTGCGGGCGGCCGAGGCGCACTGACACATCGGGGCGGCCGGCCCGGGTCCGGATCCCGCCTCACAGTGCGGTGGGGAGTGTCTGCCACAAGTGGGGTCGGTCGCGGGCCGATGTGAGGGTGTCGAGCACGACCGGGTGAGGCGCGGCGTAGAGGACCGGGCAGTCCGTCTCACCGGACGCCGGGTCGGGCGTGAAGGCGAGCCGCTCACCGTCGAGGGAGAACCGCGCGTCCACACCGGGCTTGTTGCCCCGCGGGTCCTGCCGGTGCCAGGCGCCGTCGAACCGCACGGCGACCAAACCGTGCACCACCTCCAGCTCCTGGTAGCACAGAGCGGTCGGGATGTCCTCGGCCCGTAGCAGCGCCGCGAGCGCGTGGGCCTTGGCGTAGCAGATGCCGGTGCGCCGTTCCAGGACATCAGAGGCACGCCAGGTGACGCGGAGGTCGCCCGAGTCCTGCGAGTGCGGAATGGTGTCGCGCACGAATTCGAAGGCCGCCTGCGCATACTCATACGAGTTCATCACACCCTTGGCCAGCTTGGCCGCCGTCTCGCGAACGAGCGGATGATGATGGTCGATCACCTCGTCAGCGGCCAAGTAGGCGGAGAGGTCTGGGTTTTCCTGGATCAGCTGCATACAGGCAGAGCATAGGGACGAGATCACCCATGGGTCAATGCATTTTCAAGTGACCGTATATCTATGCATCGTCGGGGAGAACGGCTGAACACCGCCGCAACCACCTGCCCGGCCACAACCCTTCCCCCGCGCCACCGGTCTCGGCCTCCGCAGATCCGTCACTAGGGGGAAGACATGAAAGACCCACACCGCCTGCTCGGCGCCGCGCTGGTCTCCTGCGCCCTGGCGGCGGCCGGAGTCGGGGCCGTGCCCGCGTACGCCATGGACAACCAGCTGTGGATCAGCGCACCGTACGAGACGGTGCTGCCCGGCGCGGACGCGGACGGTGACGCGCGTGCGCGCGCCCTGGCCGTGCAGGTCAGCCGCGATGTCGCCGACGACCGCCTGCCGGCCGGGCAACTGACGGTCGACGTGAGCGAGATCGCCGCGTTCGCGCGGGTGTCGTGGCCCGCGAACTGCGCGCCCGAGTCGGAGGCCAAGGCGGTCTGCGCCGTCCCGGAGATGCCGGCGGGGACGGACAGCGTGCCGGCCGCCACGTTCGAACTGCGCGCGCTGCCGGGGGCGGACGTCAGCGCCTCGGGGTACGTGCGCTACGCGGCCGCCGCCGGAGAGGCGACGTCCCACCCGGGCGAGACCCGGGTGGGCGTGGGCAACGGGCCGGACCTCGGGCTCAGCGAGGCGGACCACCAGCGAGACCTCAGGCCGGGCTCGCAGACGAGTGTGCGGGCGACGCTGTCCAACAGCGGCAACCGCACCGCGGAGCGCACCCTGCTGTGGCTCAACGCCTCGTACGGGCTGCGATTCAAGGAGCGGCACGCGAACTGCGAGTACCGGGAGCACGAGACCGGCACGTCGGCCCTGTGCGTGCTGGACGAGGCGGTGGCGCCGGGGCAGCAGTACGCGCTGAAGACCGGACTGGGCGTCGGGCGCAAGGCGATGTACGAGCGGTTCGACCACTCCGTGCATCCCTACTCGGACGAGGCGCTCGCGGAGATGCGCGGCGAGTGGACGTGGACCCGGGGCACGGGGTCCGAGCTCGACCTGCGTCCGGTGGCCGCAGCCGGGGCCACGGTGTCGGATCCCGACATCGACCCTCAGGACAACTACGGGACCGTCATCCTCGACGCCCTGAACACCGCCGACCTGAAGCTCACCGGCAGCAGGGTGAGCGGTGGCGCCGGTGACACGGTGACCGCCCGTGTCATCGTGCACAACCGCGGCCCGGCCTGGGTGGCGTCGCTGGGCGCGGGCGCGTCCGTGGCCACGGTGAGGTTCCGGGCGCCGGAAGGCACCACGGCCGTGAACCTGCCGGAGGAGCGCTGCTGGACGCAGCCGGAGGAGCCGGAGGAGGGGTCCGCCACGACCTACTTCTGCCGGACTCCGATCCACCTGCACGACAAGGCGTCGTACACCTTCGAGATCCCCCTGCGGATCGACCGGGTGGTGCGCGGGGCACGCACCACGGTCGAGACCCTCAACGACGACCCGGAGCTGTCTATCAGGGAGTTCGACCCGAACCTGCGCAACAACAGGGCGGAGATCGTCGTCAACCGGTGAACGGCACGGGTCAGCGGGCCATCTCCTCCTTGAGTGCCGCCACGAACGTGTCCACGTCCTCCTCAGTCGTGTCGAAGGCGCACATCCAGCGGACGTCGCCCGCCGCCTCGTCCCAGAAGTAGAAGCGGAACCGCTTCTGCAGACGCTCGCTCACGTCGTGCGGCAGTCGGGCGAACACCGCGTTGGCCTGCACGGGGTAGAGGATCTCCACCCCGTGCACGGCGCGTACGCCCTCGGCGAGGCGCTGGGCCATCTCGTTGGAGTGACGGGCGTTGCGCAGCCACAGGTCCCGGGCGAGCAGGGCCTCCAGCTGCACCGACACGAAGCGCATCTTCGAGGCGAGCTGCATGGACAGCTTGCGCAGGTGCTTCATGTGGCGGACGGCGTCCTGGTTCAGGACCACGACGGCCTCGCCGAACAGGGCGCCGTTCTTCGTGCCGCCCAGGGAGAGGAGGTCGACGCCCGCGGCGTCGGTGAACGTCCGCATCGGGACGTTCAGGGTGGCGGCGGCGTTGGCCAGCCGGGAGCCGTCCACGTGCACCTTCATGCCGTGCGCGTGGGCGTGCTCGCAGATGGCGCGTATCTCGTCCGGCGTGTAGACCGTGCCCAGTTCGGTGGTCTGGGCGAGGGAGACGACCTGCGGCATCGCGCGGTGCTCGTCGTCCCAGCCGTACGCCTGCCGGTCGATCAGCTCGGGCGTGAGCTTGCCGTCGGGCGTCGGAACGGTGAGCAGCTTCAGGCCGCCGACCCGTTCGGGAGCCCCGCACTCGTCGACGTTGATGTGCGCGCTCTCGGCGCAGATCACCGCGCCCCAGCGGTCGGTGACCGCCTGGAGGGCGACGACGTTCGCGCCGGTGCCGTTGAAGACCGGGAACGCCTCGGCCGTGGCGCCGAAGTGGCTGCGGATGACGCTCTGCAGGTTCTCGGTGTACGCGTCCTCCCCGTACGCGACCTGGTGCCCGCCGTTGGCCAGGGCCAGGGCGGCGAGCACCTCCGGGTGGGCGCCGGCGTAGTTGTCGCTGGCGAAACCGCGGACTTCCGGGTCGTGATGGCGGCGCGCGTCGGTCTTCGGCGGGTTCACGGCTTCTCGGTGAGCCACAGACGGTTTCCGTTCACTTCGGCGGCGGGCTTGTCCCAGACACCCACGACGGCCTCGGCCAGGTCCTTGACGTCGGTGAAGCCCGCGAACTTCGCGTTGGGCCGCTCGGCGCGCATCGCGTCGTGCACCAGCGCCTTCACGACCAGGATGGCAGCGGCGGACGTCGGGCCCTCGGTGCCCCCCGCCTTGCGGAAGGCGTCGGCCAGCGCGAGCGTCCAGGCCTCGGCGGCGGCCTTGGCGGCGGCGTACGAGGCGTTGCCCGCGGTCGGCTTCGTGGCGCCGGCCGCGCTGATCAGCACATACCTGCCGCGCTCGCTGCGCTGCAGG
This sequence comes from Streptomyces purpurascens, assembly GCF_045040895.1. Classification (NCBI taxonomy): domain Bacteria; kingdom Bacillati; phylum Actinomycetota; class Actinomycetes; order Kitasatosporales; family Streptomycetaceae; genus Streptomyces; species Streptomyces purpurascens. The sequence continues at coordinate 1,010,874 of NZ_CP108341.1, forward strand.
GCCTCGAAGAAGGCCAGCGAGGTGTGCTGCACGGTGCGGATCAGCAGCAGCTCCAGAAAGTCCCAGTCGTCGAGACTCGTCTTGGTGAAGGTCTCGCTGCCGCGCCAGCCGCCCACGAGGTGGACCACGCCGTCGACGCGGCCGAAGTCCTTCTCGATGTGCGTGGCCCAGTCACGGGTGGACTGGAGATCCAGCAGGTCGACGGGCTCACCGGTGACGGTGGCGCCGCCCGACGCGTAGCGGGCCGCGTCCACGGCCTCCGCGAGCCGCTCGGGATCGTTGTCGGCGGCGGCGACGGTCGCCCCCGCCTCGGCCAGTCGCAGCAGTGCCGCCCGGCCCGCGGGCCCGCCCGCACCGGCCACCGCGATCACCGCACCGCTGAGAGCTCCGTTCCCCGCCATCTTCTTCGCCTCCTGAGCAGTGTTCTCGGTTCCGCGGAGGATTCCGCCGCTCACGCGGCGATCCGCTCGGCGCTGTCCGCCGTGATGCCCTTGGTGGAGGCGATCACGTTCTTCAGCTTCTTGGACAGTGCCTCATAGAACATGCTCAGCGGAAACTCGTCCGGAAGCACGTCATCGACGAGTTTCCGCGGCGGCTGTGTCACGTCCAGGGCCTCCGGGCCCTTGGCCCACTTCGAGCCCGGGTGCGGGGAGAGGTACGTGGAGACCAGCTCGTATCCGGCGAACCAGTGGACGAGCTTGGGGCGGTCGATGCCGTCGCGGTACAGCTGCTCGATCTCGGCGCACAGCTGGTTGGTGACCTGCGGGGCACGCTCCCAGTCGATGGTCAGCTTGTTGTCGGTCCAGCGGACGACGTCGTGTTTGTGCAGGTAGGCGAAGAGGAGCTGGCCGCCGAGGCCGTCGTAGTTGCGCACGCGCTCGCCGGTGACCGGGAAGCGGAACATCCGGTCGAGGAGCACCGCGACCTGCACGTCACGGGCCTGCGGGACGCCCTCGGCCGACAGCTTCACGGCCTCCCTGAAGGCGGTGAGGTCGCAGCGCAGCTCCTCCAGGCCGTACATCCAGAACGGCTGCCGCTGCTTGATCATGAACGGGTCGAACGGCAGGTCGCCGTGGCTGTGGGTGCGGTCGTGGACCATGTCCCACAGCACGAACGCCTCCTCGCAGCGCTTCTGGTCGTGGACCATCGCGGCGACGTGCTCGGGCAGCTCGAGGCCCAGGATGTCGACCGCGGCGTCGGTCACCCGGCGGAAGCGGGCCGCCTCGCGGTCGCAGAAGATGCCGCCCCAGGTGAACCGCTCGGGTGCCTCGCGCACGGCGATGGTCTCGGGGAACAGGACGGCGGAGTTGGTGTCGTAGCCGGCCGTGAAGTCCTCGAACTTGATCCCGCAGAACAGCGGGTTGTCGTAGCGCGTGCGCTCCAGTTCGGAGAGCCAGTCCGGCCAGACCATGCGCAGGACGACCGCTTCGAGATTGCGGTCCGGATTGCCGTTCTGCGTGTACATCGGGAAGACGACCAGGTGCTGGAGGCCGTCCGCGCGGCTCGCGGCGGGCTGGAAGGCCAGCAGGGAGTCGAGGAAGTCGGGCACCTCGAAGCCGCCGTCGCCCCATCGGCGCAGGTCCTTGACCAGAGCCTCGTGATAGGCGGCGTCATGCGGGAGCAGCGGAGAGAGCTCCAGTACGGCGTCGGCCGCCCGGCGGACGGCCAGCTCGGCGTCGGCGGGGTCCGGCGCGCCCTCGGCGTCGAAGTCGATCGACCCGTCCTTGGACTGCCATGGCCGGATCCGCTCCACGGCATCCTTGAGCACGGGCCATGCCGGGTGCTCCACCACCCTGGCCACGGGAGGAACCAGGTCCTCCGAACCCACCTGCACAAGAATTTCCGTCATGTCCCACCTTCCACGGGAGAATCTCTCGTACCCAGACCGTATACACACGAGGTTCCTCCCAGCAAGGGAATGTTCGGGAAATTATCCTGCCTCACCCTGGCCCTCGCCGCACTTTTTCCTGTCGGCCATGCTTGTGCCCGGATGTACGCCGACCATGCCCTCGCCCTCTGCACGGGGCGGGTGCAGGCGATACGGTCCAGGTGGGCCGTAAGGCCCCCAGTGCCGCCTGTCGACGGAAGAGAGTCGCGTCTTGAACTTCCTCACCATCGGTCACCGCGGAGTCATGGGTGTGGAACCCGAGAACACCCTCCGGTCCTTCGTCGCCGCCCAGGAGGCGGGTCTCGACGCCATAGAACTCGACCTGCACCTGAGCAAGGACGGCGCGCTCGTCGTCATGCATGACACGGACGTGGACCGCACGACCGACGGCAGCGGGCCCATCGCCGAGAAGACCCTGGCCGAGCTGCGCGCCCTGGACGCGGGCCGGGGCGAGCGGGTACCGGTCTTCGAGGAGGTCCTGGAGGCCGTCCAGACGCCGATCCAGGCGGAGATCAAGGACGCGCAGGCGGCGCGGGCCCTGGCCGAGGTGATGAACCGGCGTGGGCTGGCCGGCCGGGTGGAGGTGTCCTCGTTCCACGACGAGGCGATCGCCGAGATCAAGCCACTGGTGCCGGGGGTGCGTACCGCGCTGATCGCCAGCCGCTACGGCACCGACATCGTGGACCGCGCCGTGGCGGTCGGCGCGGAGACCGTCTGCCTGAACATCCGCCGGCTCACCCTGGAGATCGTCGAGCGGGCACGCAAGGCCGACCTGAAGATCATCGGCTGGGTGGTGAACACGCAGGACCATCTGCGGCTCGTCCGGGCGTTCGGTCTGGACGGCGCGACCACCGACCACCCGGACATCAAGCGCACGGGCCGTTTCACGGCCTAGCCGCTAGCCGAGCTCCTTGATCAGCAGCTCGAACGCCAGGTCGTCGCGCTGCGGGATGCCGAAGCGCTCGTCGCCGTACGGGAAGGGGGTCATCCGTCCCGTACGGCGGTAGCCGCGCCGCTCGTACCAGGCGATGAGGTCGTCGCGCACGGATATCACGGTCATGTGCATCTCCGTCACGCCCCACGTCGCGCGGGCCAGCCCCTCCGCCTCCGCGATGATCACCTTGCCGAGGCCCTCGCCCTGGAGCCGGGGGCTGACCGCGAACATCCCGAAGTAGGCGTGGTCCCCGCGGTGCTCGAGCTGGCAGCACGCGACGATCCGGCCCTCCCGCTCCACGGTCAGCAACCGGCTGTCGGGCGACTTGACGACGGCCAGCACGCCCTCCGGGTCGGTCCGCTGTCCTTCGAGAATGTCCGCCTCGGTGGTCCACCCGGCCCGGCTGTCGTCGCCCCGGTACGCCGACTCGATCAGCGCGACCAGCTCGTCCACGTCGGCGTCGGTGGCATCGCGGAAGGTCAGTCCGGTGGCGGCGGTGTCCATGCGTGCGTCTCCGTTTCGCGGCGTGATTCGGGCACGGATGAGAGTAGCGCCGCCACTAGGCTCTCGTGCATGGTGCATGTACTCAGCAGCCGGATCCTGCTCCGCCCGTCCGACCCCGAGCGGTCCCGTGCCTTCTACGGCGATCAGCTCGGCCTCGCCGTGTACCGGGAGTTCGGCACGGGTCCCGAGCGCGGCACGGTCTACTTCACGGGCGGTGGCTTCCTCGAGGTCGCGGGCCGGTCCGAGACTCCCCCGTCGCCCGCCGTACGGCTGTGGCTCCAGGTCGACGACGTGGCCGCGGCGGAGGAGGAGCTGCGGGCGAAGGGCGTCGAGATCGTGCGGCCGGCGGTGAAGGAGCCGTGGGGCCTGGTCGAGATGTGGATCGCGGACCCGGACGGGACGCCGATCGTGCTGGTCGAGGTCCCGGCGGACCACCCGATGCGGTACCGGCCCGGCATCTGAGGTCACCCGGGGCGGTGCTCCCAGCCCCGGTCGGTACGGGTCAGCTCACGGAAGCCCGCGCCCGCCAGGAGGTCGAGCCTGGTGCTGTCGGCGGCGGATTCATAGGCGACGAGCCGGTCGACGCCGCACAGGCGGAGCCAGTCGGCGGCCTGGGCCAGGAGCCAGTGCTCCAGGCCGGTGCCGTACTGCGCCGCGTCGATGTGGAGGTTGCCGATGTCGGCCAGGCCCGCCGCGCGGGCGTGCCGTTCCGGGCGGGCCAGGGCCGTGTCGACCTCGACGAAGCCGAGGGCGCGGGCGTCGGCGTAGGCCGTGAAGCGGGTGCCGCACTCCCCCAGCGTGCGTGCGACCGTGACGCCCGGCCGGGGTTCGCGCGCCGGCAGGTCGGCGACCCGGGCGATCAGGATGACCTCGGTGTCCCCGATGTGCTGGAACCCCGCGCGTTGGTAGACGGCCCGGATGTGGGGCCAGTTGCGAGGCAGGCCGTGGACGAGCGGGGCGGGCAGTGCGCCGTCGGCGTACCGGACGCGGACGTTCCACCGGGCGAGCTGTGCCAGGCACGCCCGCATCAGCAGGTCGGCGGCCCGGTCGGCGTCCGGCCAGTGCGACGCCGTCGGGCGGTGCACGAACCAGTTGATCTCCGCGGCGTCCCGGTAGGTCTCGCCGACCTCGGCATCGGCGCGGTAGCGCAGCAGATGGGCCGCGGCGACCACGCACCGGCGCTGCTCGGCGACGAGTGTCGTCCGCTCGGCCACCCACGGGTCGGTGATGAACTCGCCGGGCTGCCGCTCCAGGTCGCCGAGGACGGTGTTCACGGAGACGGAGACACCGGGGACGACGGCCGCCACGTGCAGGTTGACCAGGTCGGTGAGCTGGTCGCGGTCGGCGCGGCGGAAGGGGCGCACCTCGAGTGCGGGCATGGGGTACCTCCGGGCAGATGAAGGAGCTGGAGGCCGCCACACGGTGCGGTACGGGGTGAGGGTACGTCCGGGCCGTGCGGCACACCAGTGGGTTTTCCCGGATGGCAGGGAGCCCGGGGCGCGGCTTAGCGTGCTGGAAGGGGGCTGCCTCGCCGCTCGCGGAAGGAACGCCATGAAGCTCGACGCACCGGTGACCGGCGGGCCCTGCTGGACCGAGCTGGGGACCAGTGATCTGGAGGCGGCGCAGCGGTTCTACACGCGGCTGTTCGGCTGGCGGCCCGAGACGGATCCGCGTCAGGAGGCGGGCGGCTACACCGTCGCGCACCTCGGGGACGCGGCCGTCGCCGCGCTCACCCCGTTGTACCAGCCGTCGCAGCCGGTCGCGTGGAACGTGTCGTTCGCGGTGACCGACGCGGACGCCACCGCCCGTGCGGTGACGCAGGCGGGCGGGGCGGTGCTGTCCGGCCCGATGGACGTGTTCGACGTGGGCCGTTTCGTGGTGGCCGTCGACCCGGCCGGTGCCATGTTCCAGCTGTGGCAGGCGAGGGCCTTCCCGGGCGCCGGGCTGTTCAACGCGCCCGGTTCGCTGGGCTGGGTGGAGCTGTTCACGCGGGATCCCGAACAGGCCGTCGGCTTCTACACGCGGGTGTTCGGCTGGAGCGTCAACGCCTCGGAGCGGTACACGCAGTGGGGCGTCGGGGGTGCGGGCTTCGGCGGGATGGTGTTCATGGACGACACGTTCCCGCCCGAGGTGCCGGCGCACTGGCTGCCGTACTTCGCCGTGGCGGACGTGGACGCCACGACCGCCGTCGTCCAGCAGCACGGCACCGTCCTGATGGTGCCCACCTCCGTGCCCGACGGGCCGCGCATCGCGGTGCTGCGGGACCCGCAGGGGGCGATGTTCGGCGTGTACCGGGCCGGCGAGGACGGCTGAGGCGACGGTGGGTGAGACCGGGGGCGTGGTTGCGTTGAAGCGTGCTTCAGCTCCTAGCGTCGTGCGTGCGACCTGCTGCCCGGAGGGGAAGAGACCGTGCGTTACACACTGTTCGGCAAGACCGGCCTGCGCGTGAGCGAGCTGAGCCTCGGCGCGATGACCATCGGCGACGACTGGGGCTGGGGCGCCGGCAAGGAGGCCAGCGCCCGGATCGTCGACGCGTATGCGCAGGCGGGCGGCAACTTCATCGACACCGCCAACAACTACACCGACGGCAGCTCGGAACGGATCCTCGGCGAGCTGCTGGAGGGCCGGCGCGACAGGTTCGTACTGGCCAGCAAGTACACCTGCGGGATCCGCGACGGCGACGTCAACGCCGCGGGCAACCACCGCAAGAACCTGCTCCAGTCGGTGGAGGCGAGCCTGGAGCGGCTGCGTACCGACCGGCTCGACGTGCTGTGGGTGCACGCGCGGGACAACTTCACGCCGGTCGAGGAGGTCATGCGGGCGCTGGACGACCTGGTCCGCGCGGGCAAGGTGCTGTACGTCGGTGTCTCGGACTGGCCCGCGTGGGAGATCGCCCAGGCCAACACGCTGGCGGAGCTGCGGGGCTGGACCGCGTTCGCCGGATCGCAGTTGCGCTACAGCCTGCTGGAACGGACCGCCGAGCGCGAACTGCTGCCCCAGGCCCGGGCCTTCGACCTGGCCGTGCTGGCGTGGGCACCGCTGGCGGCCGGGAAGCTCACCGGCAAGTACCGCAGGGGTGAGGCGGGGCGGCTGGACACCACGGGCGGTGACATCGACCCGCGCGAGGAGGCGGTGATCAGCGCGGTCCTGGAGGTCGCCGAGCAGGGCGGCTGGAGTCCGGCCCAGGTGGCGCTGGCCTGGCTGCTGGCCCGGCCGGGCAACGTGGTCCCGATCATCGCGGCGACCAGGGAGAGCCAGCTCGCCGACAATCTGGGCAGTGTCGACGTCCGCCTCGACGAGGACGCCCTCGCCCGCCTCGACGAGGTGAGCGCGGTGCCGCTCGGCTTCCCGCACGACTTCGTCCGCGAACCGGCCATCACCGGGAACATCTACGGCGACCGCTGGCCGGCCATCGACGACCGCCGCTCCACGCACCGCCGCACGGCACACGAGATCCTCTGACCGCCGCGCCGGCCCGGCGTGTCACGTCGGCCCACGCCGACCGGGCGGGACACACCGGGCCATGCCGACCGGGCGGGACACACCGGATATGCCGATCGGGCGGATACGCCCCCACCCCCCACCGACCGGCCTCACTCCACCGACGGCTGCGCCCCGGGCCGCCGCCGCTGCCCCGGCGTGCCGTGACCCGGTGGGCCAGACCACGCCGACCGGGCCCGAAGCGCCCAGCCAACCCGCCGACCGGCCTTACTCCTCCGGCCCACCCGCACCCCACGACGCCGCCGGCGACCGGCTCAGGTCCGGAGCACGCCCAGGCGGCCCTCCAGTTGGCCGAGCAACTCCCCGAGCAGAGAAGCGAGTTCGCCCTGTTCGGGGGCGTCAAGGCCGGACAGGACGGCGGTCTCGTAGGCGAGCTGGGCGGGCAGGATGCCGTCGACGAGTTCGCGGCCCGCGTCGGTGAGGCGGAGGTGGGCGACGCGGCGGTCTCGGCTGTCGCTTCGGCGTTCCACCAGGCCGCGTTCGGACAGCTGCTTGAGGCGCTTGGTGACGGCGGCGCCCGAGGAGAAGGTCTCCCGGGCCAGCTCCCCGGGGGTCAGTTCGTGCCCGGTGCGGCGCAGCGCGCCCAGCAGGTCGAACTCCGGGCGGCTCAGACCCGCCCGGCGCAGCGGCGCGTCCTCGGCCTGCTGAAGGAGCGCGGCACAGCGGTTGATCCGGCCGATGACCTCCATCGGCCCGGTGTCGAGCCCGGGGTGCACGGCCCGCCACTGCCGGACGACACCGGCAACGGTGTCGCCCCGCCGGCCACCGGCCAGGTCGCCTTCGGCCGCGGGGGCCTCGTCGGCCGGCTCCCCTCCGGCCGTCCGCACCCGGTCAGCCGCGCGCCCCTCGGCGAGCTCGTCCCCCGCCCGACGGTCCCCGGCAGCCGGCCGCGGCCCGGGTCCCGAGTCGTCCCCCGTGGGCGATGGTCCTTCCGTCGCCGTCATGGCCGTGCGCCCTCCGTCTCTGTGCCCGTGCCCCGGTCCGGGAGCAGCCCCTGGCGTCGTGCCGTAGCGGCGAGCGTACGGTGTCCGGACTGCTCGGCGAGCACGACCCGCTCCTGGGGCAGGGCACGCTGCCACCATTCGCCGGCCGCGGCGTCGGCGGTGGCCCGCAGGTCCACCAGGGCGACGGCGAGACCGCGGCGGGCCGACTCCAGGGCTGCTGCGCCGGGGTCCGGCTCGGCCAGGAGGCGGGCGGCGTGCTCGCGGGCCCGGTCGGCGGTGGTCAGGGCCCGCTCGACCCGGTCGCCCGCGCGCCGGTTGGTGACGGCCACGGCGGCGACGAAGCCGACCAGGGCGCCGACGACGGTGTCCACGACGCGCTCCGTCATCAGCTCGCCGGGCTCCTGGAATCCCGCGAACTCGGTGATGAGCAGGGCCATGGGGGTCACGCAGACGCTGCCGAGCCAGTAGTTGCGGCTGATCAGCACCTCGGCACCGAAGCTGAACGCGAGGCAGCACAGCACGAGGACCGCCTGGTCCAGGTGCGCGAGCGGTGCGACGGCCGCGAAGACGAGCACGCCGACGACGTTGCCGACGACCCGCTGGACGGCCCGGCTCCAGGTCAGGGCGATATTGGCCTGGTAGAGCGAGGCGGCGGTGACCAGGGCCCAGTAGGGGCGGCCGATACCGAGGGCGAGGGAGGCGTATCCGGCGAGCGCGCAGCCGAGCGCGGTGCGCACCGCCAGCGGGGTCAGCGGGCCGAGCCGGGTCCAGAGGGAGCGGGCCGCGTCCACTCCGAGCAGTTCGTCGGCGGCCGCCCGCGGCAGACCGGCCTGCGGGACGGGGCCGGTACCGCGCAGCGCGCGGGCCCACGCACGCAGCCGGCCGGCATCCGACTCCGCCGGCGCCGCGAGGGCGACCTCGGCCCGCACGACGAGCCGTTCGAGTGCGCGCCGGGTCCTGGAGGGTGCTCCGGTGGACAGCAGTGACTGCCAGGCGGCCTGGACGGCGGCGTAGCCCGCGGCACGGGCCCGGGCATGATCCTCGCCCGTGGCGAACGCGTCCGCGTACGCGGCCGCGGCCTTCAGCGCGCCGGCGGTGGCACGGCGCTCCGGGCCGTGCGGCCGGACCAGCGCGGGCGCCATGCAGACCAGCCAGGCCCAGGCACCCGTCACGGCGGCCAGAGCCAGATGGCCGGGGACCTGGGCGAGGGTCTGCGGCGCGAACAGGGAGGCGGAGCTGACGAACGTGAGGACGACGTTGCCCGGCGGGCCGACGCGGGTGGCGTCGCACAGCACCTTCTGCGCGGCGGCCAGCAGGGCGCCGACCGTGACCAGCACGACGGCGCTGCCGGTGAGCGAGGCGGCGACCAGGGCGACGGCCAGCCCGCCGAGCATGCCGAGCACCACCCACACCAGGGTCACGGCCCGGGCGGCGTAGGGGCGGTTGTGGGCGTACAGCGCACACAGGGCCCCGGCCATCGTGTACATCGCCAGGTCGAGCCGGCCGAGCGCCAGGAGGGTGAGGTTGGGCGGGGCGATCGACGCGACCACGCTCAGCGCGGGCTTGAACCAGATCTCGGAGGGCCGGCCGACGCGCAGCACGCCTGCCAGCGGAAGACGCCGAACGGGCGGGGAGGCGGGTGGGGGGTTCGCGCTGCTCATTCCCACAACATTAGCAGGTGTTTTACTCGTAAAACATCATCACGAGGCCGAGCCGCTCACCTGCCGTGCTCCGTCGAATGCTCCCCGTGTACATCTCTGCGCTCGCGTGCGCGCCGCATGGCCGGGGCATCGAATGACCGACTGTCGAGCGGGGAGGTGCGCGTGCACGGACCGGCTTCGTCCGGCTGGCTGCTGGTGGCGCTCTGCGCGGTGACCGGCGCCTACTGCCTGGTGCGGATGCGCAGCGGCGGCGAGGCGCTGATGGGTTTCGGGATGGCGGCGATGGCGGTGCCGGCGGCGGTGTTCTCCCCGCCCTCGTGGGCCTGGCTCGCGTACGCGTCCGTGTTCGGGGCGGCAGCGGTGCACGCGCTGTGGGCGGCGCGGGCCGGGGCGCGCCACCTCCATCATCTGGCGGGCGCCGCGGCGATGGTCTACATGTCCGTCGTCATGGCGGGCTCCCCCGCACACGCGCACGGTCAGGGCGGATCGGGAGTGCCGCTCCTGACGGGGGCGTTGCTGCTCTACTTCGCCGGATACGTGCTGCTGACCGGCGTCCGGCTGGTGCCGGTGCCCGCCGTGGCCGGGAGCGTCGGGTCCGCCGGGTGGGGCGACCGGCCGGAGCTGGCGCGGGCGTGCCGGCTGTCCATGGGGATCGCGATGGTGGCCATGCTGCTGACGCTGTGAGCAGGACCGCCTCGTCGCACCGTACGGATCGCCGTACGGATCCGTTGCCTGCGTCACTTCGGCGCCACAAGTCGTACCCCTGGGCGGCGCCGCGCTCATAGGCTGCCTCCCATGATGCTCCCCGCGGCACTGTTGCTGCTCGGCGCCCTGACCGCCGTGGTGGCTCCCCGGCTGCTCGCCCGGGCGGACTGGCCGGATCGTGAGCCGGTGGTGGCGCTGTGGGTGTGGCAGTGCGCGGTGGCGGCCGTACTCGTGTGCTGTGCGCTGTCGATGACGCTCAGCGCGGCGGCAGCCTGGCACGCGGTCGGCGGGCATGTCTTCGCGACGGCGCCGAGCGCCGCCGTCGAGGCCTATGCCCTCGGTACGGCGGGCCCTTGGGCGGCGACCACGGCGGTGGCGCTGGCCTGCGGGGGCCTGTGGAGCGCGGCGATGCTGGTCCGCGAGGTCGGCCGGGCGCGTGCCCGGCGCCGCCGCCGGCGCGCCGACCTGCTGGTCCGGGCCCCGCTGCTGCCGGGCGAGGTGACCGTGTCCGGCCGGCTCGTCGTCCTGGAGAGCGAGCGGCCCGACGCCTGGTGGCTGCCCGGCGCCCCGCCGCAACTGGTCGTCACCACGGCCGCGTTGCGCCGGCTGAAGGGCCGGCAGCTGGATGCCGTGCTCGCCCATGAGCAGGGGCACGCACGGGCCCGGCACGACTGGCTCTTGAACTGTTCCTCCGCTCTGGCGGGCGGCTTTCCGCAGGTACCGGTGTTCGCCGCGTTCCGCGACGAGATGCACCGCCTGGTCGAACTCGCCGCCGACGACACGGCCTCCCGCCGCTTCGGCCGGCTGACCACGGCCCTCGCCCTGGTCGAACTGAACGAGCACCGCGGAGTGTTCGGCCCCTGCCCGACACCGCAGGCCCATGTCCCGGCGCGGGTGCACCGCTTGCTCACTCCCCCGGACCGGCTGACCGCGGCACGGCGCCTGCGGCTGACGGCGGCGGCCGCGCTGGTGCCCGTGGTGCCGGTGCTGCTGGCGTTCGTACCGGGGCTGCGGGCGCTGGGATAGACGGCGCATGTGACACGGGCGCCGGGGGCCTCGAAGTGGCCGAAGCCTGTGGTCCCCGGGTGCGAAGATCGCCACCGCACTGGATCCGGAGGCCCGGGTTCGGCGAGGATCGCATCATGCACTCCCCGTCCGTCGACTCCCCGCCCCGTCCCGAGCACCGCACCGCCGCCGGTTCCGCCGGTGTCCTGGCCCTGTGCTCGGCTCTGCTGCTGACCCTCGTCGCGGTCAGATGGAGCCCGTTGATCACCACGGACGGAGACATCTCCGGCACCACCCACCGCTGGGCGGTCGACGAACCCGGCATCACCCAGGCGTTCCGCGTCCTCACGGACTGGGTGTGGGATCCGTGGACGATGCGTCTGCTGTGCGCGGCCGTCGTCGTCTGGCTCGTCGTGCGGCTCGCGGCGCGCTGGACGGCGGTGTGGCTGGCACTGGCCGTCACGCTGGGCACGCTGCTGCAGCAGGCTCTCAAGGCGGCTGTGGACCGTCCACGCCCGGTCTGGCCCGACCCCGTCGACTCGGCCCACTATTCGGCCTATCCGTCGGGCCACGCCATGACCGCCACGGTCGTGTGCGGCCTCTTCCTGTGGCTCCTGCACCGCCACGGTGTGAGCCGTGCCGTGTGGCGTTCGGCCCTGACCGTGGCCGTCGTCTCGGTGATCGGGGTCGGGCTGACCCGCGTCTGGCTGGGCGTCCACTGGCCGTCGGACGTGCTGGGCGGCTGGCTGCTGGGCGCGCTGGTCGTGGCCCTGGCGGTGTGGGTGCACCAGCGCGCCGGCATCCGTGAACACCCGCGGGAGCCAGACGCGTCCTCGTAGGATCACGCCATGACCGCCGTGCTGTTCGACTTCTCCGGGACCCTTTTCCGTGTCGAGTCCACCGACTCCTGGCTGCGCGGCACCCTGGCCGCCTCCGCCATCCGGCTCGCGGAGGCGGAGGTGACCGCCGCGGCGCGGGCACTGGAGGCCGCGGGGGCGCTGCCGGGCGGTGGCGATCCCGCGCGGGTGCCGGCGGAACTGGCCGACGCCTGGCAGATCCGGGACCAGAGCGCCGAGCTGCACCGGGCCGCGTACACCGGCGTCTCCCGCCAAGTCACGCTGCCCGACCCGACGTTGCACGACGCGCTGTACGACCGCCACATGAACCCGGACGCCTGGGCCCCGTACCCGGACGCCGTCGAGGTGCTCCGCACCCTGCGCGAGCGGGGCATCCCGGTCGGGGTGGTCAGCAACATCGGCTGGGACCTGCGCCCGGTCTTCCGCGCACACGGCCTGGATCCCTACATCGACGTGTACGTCCTGTCGTACGAGCACGGCATCCAGAAGCCCGACCCGCGGCTGTTCGCCACCGCCTGCGAGGCGCTGGGCGCCGATCCGCGCCGGACGCTCATGGTCGGCGACGACCGCAGGGCGGACGGCGGCGCCACGGCCCTGGGCTGCGGGGTGCACTTCGTGGACCATCTGCCGGTGACCGACCGGCCGGACGGGCTGCGGCCGGTCCTGGATCTGGTGAGCTGAGGGTCGCACCGCCGGAACAAGCAGCCCGAGGCGACCATCTGGTCCTTTGCTCGCCCGCCTCGGACGATCCCCCGTGTCGCCCGAGGCAGACGGCATCCCCGGCTGGGACCGCGCGGCCCCGGCCGGACGCTCCGAGTATAGTTGGCTGGCAGCCAGTCAACGCAGGAGTTACAGCATGTCCCCGCGCAGCGCCTCGGTCAATGAAGAGTTGCGGAGACGTTCGAAGGAGCGGCTTCTGCAGGCGGCGGTCGAGCTGGTCGACGAGCGCGGATTCGAGGCGACGACGCTCGGCGACATCGCCGACCGGGCGGGTTCGGCGCGTGGCCTGGTCTCTTACTACTTCCCCGGCAAGCGCCAGCTCGTACAGTCCGCCGTGCACCGGCTGATGCACCGCACGCTGGAGGAGGCGCTGGAGCGCGAGCCGCGCACCGAGGACGGCCGGGAGCGGATGGCGCGGGCCATCGACGCGATCCTGGCTCTGGCCGGGGACCGGCCCGTGCTGATGCGCCAGCACATGGCCGGGCTGCTGCAGGCCGAGGGCTTCGTGCCCTGCCCGGAGCAGCGGCGGCTTGCCGAACTGCTGCGGGACACCGTCGCCGGGCTCGGGTCGCGGGACGTCGACAGCGACTATCCGATGCTGCGCGCCCTGCTGATGGGCGCCGTGTACGCGGCGCTGGTGCCGGGGGCGCCGATGCCGGTCCCGGTGCTGCGGGCCGAGTTGTTCCAGCGCTACCGGCTCGACTGGGAGCTGGGCGTCCCGCCGGAGACCGGAGCCTCCGACGGGACGGGTGACAGGGATCTGTCGCGGTTCTTCGCGACCGGGGCCGCCCCGGGGTACGGCCCGGAGGGTCAGTCGAAGTAGTCCGGCTGCGTCTGGACGTTGAGTTCGCGCAGGTGGACCGAGCGGGCCGGGGCCGTGCGCCGGTCGTCGATCTTCAGGACGTCGAAGCCCCTGGCGTACTCGTTCGAGTAGATGTAGCCGTTGTAGTAGTAGGCCGACCACGAGCCGCCCGACTTGATCGTGTCCGTGGTCAGCGGGCCGCGGTCGAAGTAGGCGATCTCCTTCGGGTTGGCCGAGTCGGTGAAGTCCCAGACGGAGACGCCGCCCTGGTACCAGGCCTGGACCATCAGGTCCTTGCCCTTCACCGGGATCAGCGAGCCGTTGTGGGCCACGCAGTTCTCGGTGTCCGCCTGGTGGCGGGGGATCTTGAAGTAGCTGCGGAAGACGAGCTTGCGCTTGTCCCCCTTGCCGACGATGTCGTAGATGCCGTCGGCGCCACGGGTCGGGCCGATCTCCGCGTTGCAGGTGGCCGCTCCGCCGCCGCCCAGCTCATCGGTGTAGACGACCTTGTTCGCCTTCTGGTTGAAGGTCGCCGAGTGCCAGAACGCGAAGTTGACGTTGTCCTGGACGCGGTCGATGACCTTCGGGCGCTCCGGGTCCTTGATGGAGAACAGGATGCCGTCGCCCATGCAGGCACCCGCGGCCAGGTCCTCCGACGGCAGCACGGTGATGTCGTGGCAGCCGGTGGTCTTGGAGACGCCCGGGTTGGTGGGCCCGCCCGGGTTGCCGCCGCCGTCCGGCCCCTCACCGGGGAACAGCACGGGGAAGCCCACGACCTTCGCCTTCTCGGGGGCGTTGCGCGGCACCTTGATGACGGAGATGCCGTCGTGCGGCGGCCGGCAGTCGGGGTAGGCGGCGTTCGGCGAGTACGAGGAGACGTAGACGTAGACGTTGCGGCGCTCGGGCACCAGCGTGTGGGTGTGCGAGCCGCAGGCGGTCTCGACGGCGGCGACGTACCTCGGGTTGCGCTTGTCGCTGATGTCGAAGACCTTCATGCCCTCCCACGAGGACTTCTCGGTCGCCGGCTGGGTGGTGCTGGTGCAACTGCTGTCGCTGCGCGAGGAGTCGGTGGACAGGAACAGCAGGTTGCCGGAGACGGAGATGTCGTTCTGCGAGCCGGGGCACAGCACCTGGGAGACGGTCTTCGGCGCCTTGGGGTCGCTGATGTCGAAGATGCGGAAGCCGTCGTAGTTGCCCGCGAACGCGTACCTGCCCTGGAAGGCGAGGTCCGAGTTCGTGCCCTGCAGCACGTCCTTGGGGACGTGGGCCAGGTGCTGGATGTTGTCGGAGTGGACGATCTCGTCCTGGCCGGGTATCTCGCCGTTCTCGATGGCCTCACGGACCTCGGCCTGGGCGCTCTTGGAGACCTTCTTCGGCGCGGGCGGCGCGTCCCCCGGGTCGGGGGTGGCCCCTGCCGGTGCCGCTGTGAGGAGCGCGGCCAGCAGCCCACCGGCGGCAGCGGCAACTCCGAGGCGTCTGCGGCGTGTTCTGGGGTCGTTCAACAGGATCACTGTTTTCCTCCCTGGTTCCGTTCGCTGCGGAACGGTTCACGCACCACGCAGTATCGTCTTCGCCATGCACATACCAATAGAGGGCAACAGAATCGCAATGAAGTTTTCCGATCAATGACCCGCGGAAGCGTGCCAGTACGTCGTCCGTAACACGAGGTGCGTCCCAACCCGCCCGCCACAGGAGGTCGTTGTGCTCTTCCGCCGCGTGTCTCGTGCGTCCGTCGTCACGACGGGGCTGGTCGCCCTGGCCGTGCTCGCGGCCGGGGGCTGTGACTCCGGTCCGGACCGGAAGCCTGCCGCCGCCGACGGGCCCGCCGTGATCGCGCCGGGTGAGCCCGGCGAGGCGAACCGCACCCTGTCCGCCGAGGAAGCCGCCGACCAGCGCCCGGAGAACGACTCCCCCAACTCGGCCGACGTCTCCTACGTCCGCATGATGATCGAGCACCACACCCAGGCCCTGGTGATGACCGAACTCGTCCCCAGGCGTGCCGAGTCGAGCAAGGTGAAGCGCATCGCCGAGCGCGTCTCAGCCGGCCAGAAACCCGAGATCGAGGCCATGAAGGGCTGGCTGAAGTCGTACGGCAAGCCGCTGAGGGCCGGGCGGCACGAACACGCCACGATGCCCGGCATGGCGACCGAGGCCCAGCTGAAGAAGCTCCGCGCGGCCGACGGCAAGGCCTTCGACCACCTCTTCCTGACCCTGATGACGACCCATCACCAGGGCGCGATCACCATGGCCACGGATGTGAAGGGGCAGGGCAACAACATCCGCGTCGAGGAGATGGCCGACGAGGTGATCGCCCAGCAGACCAGCGAGATCACGCGGATGCGGGACATGCTCTGAACCAGTGGACGCTGACAGGCCCAAGGCCCCCGCACGGACGTCGACGTCGGCGATGAGGAAGATGGAACCGGACTTCCCTCAGGCGGTAAGGACTTCCAGCGCGGCGGCGTGCACACCCGGCGCGGCGGCGAGGTAGCTCTCGCCGGCCAGTTCCCACGGTTTGCCCTCGAGGTCGGTCACGACGCCTCCGGCCTCCTGGACCAGCAGCACGCCCGCCGCGTGGGACCGGACGTTGTCGAACTGCCAGTGCACATCCATCCGGCCCGCGGCGACCTGGGCGAGCTGATGGGTCACCGGTACGGAGATCCGCACGTATAGGGCGGAGTTCGTCATCGCGGGGAAGGCGGAGCCCATCCGCTTCGCGAGCTCGGGGTCGTGACCCGGCTGAGCCTGGCCGGTCCCGGCCAGTGCGCCGTCCAACGACGTCTTGGCCGAAACCCGCAGCCGTACACCGTCGAGGAACGCCCCGCCGCCCTCGGTCGCGGTGAACATCTCGTCGAGGACCGGGACGTAGACCACCGCCAGCACCGGGCGGCCGTCGCGGACGAGGCTCACGCCGATGTTCCAGTCGGGCATGCCGTGCACGGCGTTGACGTTGCCACCGACCGGGTCGATGAGCCACCACTCGCCCGTGGCCAGCGGTCCCGATCCGTGTTCGTCGTTGAGCCAGCCCGCGCTCGGCAGGGCCTCGGTCAACGCCGGTCGCAACGTGTCGACGACAGCCGCGTCATTGGCCTGGAGGTTCGCGAGCAGTACGCCTGGCCGCGAGAACGGTGTTGTCGGCTTCGACCTTGTCCGCGAGCCGGTCACCCAGCACCTTGGCGAGCACGCCCGCACCCTCCCCCGCCGCTTCGGCCGACGGGCCCGTGCCGTAGGCACCGAGCCAGATGACGCGCCGTGGGCCGGCGGCGACGACGGCCCGGGCGCCGGTCAGGAGAATCCCGGCCCGGTCCGTGCCGAGCGCGGAAAGGACCACGGAATCCCCGTCCACGACGGCGGCGATACTGGCCGCGTCGTTCACGTCGCCCGCCACTTTGCGCAGGTTGGGGGAGTCGGGCAGGGCGAAGCACATTGCATTTGATGCAGGCGGCGGCTGCTCGTAGCGTCGAGACGTACCACTGAGTACTCACTGACGATCTGAGTGAACCCCTCGTGATCCTCGCAGGAATCGCCGGGGCAACCGGGCAGACGAACATCATGCTTGTCATCGCCGCTACGACGGTCGGCGCCTTTCTATTCCGGTTGGACGCTATCTCGCCACAGGAACGGCGGTGGTGGTGAGATACCCGCTGCGCAAGTTCATCCTGTACGTCGCGATTTCCACCTCCACATGGAGTGCCTATACCGCACTCTCGGGATACCTCGATGGCGCCTTCTTCCAGAAGAATACATATTCGGCGCCGCAAGAATCCTTTCAAGCCAGACGATGTCGTTGCCGAACATCATTGAGGCCGTGCGCGGCGGGGCGCGAGCAGGCCCGCGTCCCGGGCCTGGCCGATCAGCCTCAGCGACTTGCGGCGGCTGTGCCCGGTCGCGCACATCACGGCGAGCACCGGGTCGGCGCCGTCCTGCTGGGCCGCGCGGTACTCCTGTGCCACCAGCCACCGCCCCTCAGCGCCGCCCGGCCAGACCGGCCGGGCCCGGCGCCCCGGGCTCGCACAGCCCTCGGGAGCCGGGCCCGCACCGGCGCCGCACGCCTCGGCCAGCGATTCCTCGAACCAGTCGGCGAGCACCGCCAGGTCGTCGAGGGACAGCGCGGGCTGGGCGCGTACGTCCTCGACACCGACGCAACCGCCGGACACGACCGCCAGCGCGTCGACGTGGGCGCCGTCCGTGAAGGCGATCCGGACGTCGAACCACCGCGTGGCGTCCTCGTTCTCCCGCACTTCCCACGCGGGCCGCACGGACACCGCGCCGTCCACCGGAGAGCGATCAGAAAGATTAAGAAAGGATGCTTCCAGCACACACGGAACGTAACCGCATGATCACATTCGCTATAGATCCGACACGCGCCCCGGTCGGAGCACAGCACCCTGTCAGCGGAGCCCGGCCGGTGCGATGCTGGAGACATCAGCGCTCTCCGGAGATCCCCCGGGATCCCACGGGTAAGGAGTTCCGCCGTGCTGCGAGTCGCCGTCGTAGGCTCCGGGCCGAGCGGGTGCTACACCGCCCAGAGCCTCGTCCAGCTTGACTCCGGGGTGTGCGTCGACGTCCTGGACCGGCTGCCGTGCCCGTACGGCCTGGTCCGCTACGGCGTGGCACCCGACCACGAGAAGATCAAGTCGCTGCAGAACAACCTGCGCGCCGTCCTGGAGCACGACCGGGTCCGGTTCATCGGAGGGGTGCAGGTGGGCCCCGGCGGGGTGCCGGCCGCCCGGCTGCGGGAGCTCTACCACGCGGTGGTGTACTGCGTGGGCGCCGCCACGGACCGGCATCTGGGCATCCCCGGGGAGGACCTGCCGGGGAGCTGGTCGGCGACCCAGTTCGTGTCCTGGTACAGCGCCCACCCGGACGCCGTGGACGGCGGTTTCCTGCGGGACGCGCGGTCGGCCGTGGTCATCGGCGTGGGGAACGTCGCCGTGGACGTCACCCGGATGCTGGCCCGGGGGCTGGCCGAGCTCAGCCCGACCGACATGCCGCAGGCGGCCCTGACCGCGCTGGCGGCGAGCCGGGTGACCGAGATCCACATGGTGGGCCGGCGCGGCCCGTCCCAGGCCCGGTTCACCACCAAGGAGCTGCGCGAGCTGGGCACCCTGCCGGGGGCCGGCGTCGTCGCGGACCCGGCGGAGCTGGCGCCGGACCCGGGGTACACGGACCCCTCCGCGCTGCCCGCCCCGCAGCGGCGCAACGTGGAGGTGCTGCGCGGCTGGGCCGAGTCACCGCCGGCAGACGCCCCGCACCGGATCCACCTCCGCTTCTTCCTCCGCCCGGTCGAACTGCTCGCCGAGCAGGGCCACGTGGGCGCGGTGCGGTTCGAGCGGACGGCACCGGACGGGCACGGCGGCGTGACGGGCACGGGCCGGTACGAGGACATCGAGGCGCAGTTGGTGCTGCGCTCGGTGGGCTACCTCGGAGTGCCGATGGAGGGTCTGCCGTTCGACGCGAAGACCGGCACCGTGCCGAACCTGGCCGGACGGGTCCTGCGCGAGGGCGTCGTCACGCCGGGCGAGTATGTGGCCGGCTGGATCAAGCGCGGCCCGACGGGTGTGATCGGCACGAACCGCCCCTGCGCGAAGGAAACGGCGATGTCCCTCCTGGAGGACGCCCCGCTCCTCGCCGCCAGGGACGTCCCCCAGGACACGCTCACAGCCCTGCGCGCAGCGGGCGCGGACCCGGTCGAGTGGACGGGCTGGCAGTCGATCGAACGGGCGGAGGCGGAGCTGGGAGCGTCGCTGGGCAGGGGCGTGGTGAAGCTGCCCGACTGGCAGTCCCTGATGAACGCCGCACACAGCAAGGTTCCTTAAGGGGCAAGCCGCCCGGCCTGCCTCCCCGCCGCATCGAGCAGCGCATCCAACAGCCCCGGAAACAATTCCTCCAGATCATCCCGCCGCAGCCCGTTCATCTTCGCCGTCCCCCGGTAGACCTGCCGGATCACCCCACTCTCCCGCAGCACCCGGAAGTGATGCGTGGTCGTGGACTTCGTCACCGGCAGGTCGAAGTGCGAACAGGACAACTCCCCGCTCGCCGCGGCAAGCTCCCGCACGATCCGCAGCCGCATCGGTTCGGAGAGCGCGTGCAGCACGTCCTCCAGCCGGATCTCGTCATGCTCGGGATGGGGCAGGGCGCGGCTGCTCACGGCGGGGGACGTCACGGGGACTCCACTTCCTCGGGGACCTCCATAGTACGAGAACCCTCGTAGTTTGACATCCACCGTACTACGATGCCTATCGTACGAGTCGACACCGGCCCCGCACTGAATGGAGTCCGCCGTGACCGCGCTCTTCGAGCCCTGCACCCTGCGCGATGTGACGATCCCGAACCGGGTGTGGATGCCCCCGATGTGCCAGTACTCGGCGGCACCGGATGGCCCGGAGGCCGGCGCCCCGAACGACTGGCACTTCGCGCACTACGCCGCCCGCGCGGCCGGGGGCACGGGCCTGATCATCGTCGAGGCCACCGCCGTGTCCCCGGAGGGCCGCATCTCGCCCTACGACCTCGGCATCTGGAACGATACGCAGGTGGAGGCGTTCCGCCGCATCACCCGTTTCCTCGCCGCGCAGGGCACCGTGCCGGCCGTCCAGCTGGCCCACGCCGGCCGCAAGGCCTCGACGGAGCGCCCCTGGAAGGGTGGCGCCCCGGTCGGCCCGGACGCGTACGGGTGGGACTCCGTGGCGCCGAGCCCTCTCGCGTTCGACGAGCGGCACCCGGCCCCGGCCGAGCTGACCGTCGACCAGATCAAGGACATCGTCGGGCAGTTCGCGGCCGCGGCCCGCCGCGCGCTCGCCGCCGGTTTCGAGATCGCCGAGATCCACGGCGCCCACGGCTACCTGATCAACGAGTTCCTCTCCCCGTATTCCAACCACCGCACCGACGCCTACGGCGGCTCGTACGAGAACCGCGTCCGCTTCGCCCTCGAAGTGGTGGACGCCGTACGGGAGGTGTGGCCGCAGGACAAGCCGCTGTTCTTCCGCATCTCGGCGACCGACTGGCTCGAGGACGGCGGCTGGACCGCGGACGACACCGTCCGTTTCGCCGCCAGACTGCGGGCCCACGGCGTCGACCTGCTGGATGTCTCCAGCGGTGGCAACGCCTCCGGGGCCCGGATCCCCACCGGCCCCGGCTACCAGGTGCCCTTCGCCGCCCGGGTGAAGGCCGAGACGACCCTGCCGGTCGCCGCGGTGGGGCTGATCACCGACGCCGAGCAGGCCGAGAAGATCCTGGCCAACGGCGAGGCGGACGCCGTCCTGCTGGGCCGGGAACTGCTGCGCAACCCCTCGTGGGCCCGGCACGCGGCGCGGGAACTCGGCGGTGAGGTCCGGGTGCCGGACCAGTACCACCGGTCGGTCTGACCGGCACCCGGACCTCGGAGCGCCTGGTGCGTCAACCGGCCGTGCACGCCGCCCCGTTGAGCGTGAACGCGGCCGGAGCGGCGCTGTTGCCGCCGTGGCTCGCCTGATAGCCGATGCTGACGCTCGCGCCCGGCGCGATCGTGCCGTTGTACGTCACGTTGGTGGCGGTGACCACCCCGGACGACGGCGCGTACGTGGCGCCCCATCCGCCCGTGACGGTCTGGCCGGCGGGGAGCGTGAAGCCGAGTTTCCAGCCGTTGACCGTCGTCGTACCGGTGTTGGTGAGGGTCACGGACGCGGTCAGGCCGGTGTTCCAGGCGTTGACCGTGGACGTCACCTTGCAGGCGCCCGGCTGGGGCTGCGGCGCCGGGCCCGAGCTGTCCAGGCCGAAGAAGGTGAGCACGCGGGACGCCATGCCCTGGGCGTACAGGTTGTGGCCGACGCCCTGGAGGCTGATGGCTTCCACGGGCGCCCGGTCACCCGTGCCGCCGTAGCGGGTGCGGGTCCAGCCGGACTGGGGCGTGTCCGTGGCGGTCGGCGCCTGGCTCACCCCGTGCACGTTCGTCCACTGCTTGATCTGTTCCCCGAAGTTGGGGTAGCGCAGGACGTCGTCCTGGGTGCCGTGCCAGATCTGCATCCGCGGGCGGGGACCGGTGTAGCCGGGGTACGCGCCCCGGACCAGATCGCCCCACTCCTTGGGGGTGCGGGTGAGCGTGCCGCCCGAGCAGTCGCTGTTCCACTCGGAGCCGTCGGTGGTGGCGAAGCAGGCGAACGGGACGCCCGAGAAGGCGGCGCCCGCCGCGAACACGTCGGGGTAGTCGCCGAGCAGGACGTTCGTCATCATCGCGCCGGAGGAGATGCCGGTGGCGAACACCCGGCCGGTGTCGGCGTCGTAGGTGCGGGTGACCCAGTCGATCATCGACTTGATGCCGACCGGGTCGCTGCCGCCGCCGCGGCGCAGCGCCTGGGGCGAGGAGACGTCGAAGCACTTGCTGCTGCGGGTGACGGACGGGTAGAGCACGATGAACCCGTACTGGTCGGCCAGCGTGTCGTACTCGGTGCCGTTGTACATGTCCGGGCCCGAGCCGGTGCACCAATGCACGGCGACCACGACCGCCGGATTCGGCGTGACGCTCTCCGGTACATACAGGTACATCCGCAGGTTGCTGGGGTTCGTACCGAAGTTCGTGACCTCGGTGAGGGCCGCGGCGGGTACGGCCTCCTCGCGGGCGGACCCGCCGGCCGGCTCGCGGGCGGCGGCCGAGGGCGCGGTGAGCACCGTGGCCGCGAGCATCGGCAGCAGCGCGGCGACGAGCGCGAGGAGGATCGACCGCAGCGGTCTCCTCGCCGTGGGACGGGGGGTGGCGGGCACGTCCGTGTCCTTCCGTTGTGGGGTGCGGCTCGCAGGACGTCGTACGGCGGTTCAGCAGGTGGAGTTCGTCTGGGTCAGCAGGGCCGGCCGCCAGGGCAGCCGGTAGTACTCGCCGCTCGCGGCGGGGTCCATCCCCTGATAGAGGAACCGCAGGCGGCACGGGTCGATCGTGAGGGTCTGGTCGACACCGGCGCGGATCATCTCGCCATGGCTGAAGTCCCTGGTCCAGGCCGGCTGTCCGGCCTCGAAGGTGACGTTGCTGGAGCGGGCGAACGGGTTGGCCTCGGTGTCGGCGAGCGGTGTCCAGGCGCCGCCCAGGCTGTCGGCCCGCCAGGCCCGGAACCAGCGCCGCCAGTCGGATCCGGTCGCGAGCGCCTCGACGAGCATGAGGTAGCCGGAGCCGTCGCCCAGCCGGTAGACGTTGCCCGCCTCGAAGAGGTCGAAGCGGTTGGGCTCGGACAGCACGATGGCGGTGTCGCGGAAGCCGTTCGGGAACGCGGCGAGGCTGGTGCGCGAGCGGTACTGGTGGCCGTTGCCGTCCGAGAAGAACAGGTAGCAGTCCGTCCGGTCGCAGATCGTCCAGAAGTCCAGCCAGGCGCCGTCGCCCTTGTTCTCGGTGACGATCGGCGGCTCACTGCCGAAGAAGTCGCGCGGCGCGCTCCAACTGAGCGGATCCGAGGGGTCCTTGGTCGTGGAGTAGGACGGGGGCCCGGTCTGGTACACCATGTACCAGGTCCGCTGGGGCGCGAAGTAGAACACCTGGGGCGCGGCGGCGTACCGGTCGCCGATGTTCGGGTTGGCGTCCAGGAACGTCTGGGGTGCCGAGGCGGCCTCGGACCACTCGGTGAAGCTCGTGTGTCCCAGGCTCCAGCGTCCGGCGGTGTCGGCGGTCGTGAAGTAGACGTGCCAGCGGTCGCGGTAGCGGAAGACCGTCGGATCCTTGACCGAGAGGATCGGGTGGGCCGCGTCCGGCTTGGGGCTGATCAGCGGGCCGCTCGACGACCATGTGAACGAACCCGGCAGCGAGCCCTCGTGGCCGGGCCGCGAGGTGCCGGCGGCGGCCGGTCCCGGCGGCACGGCAAGGGCGCCGACGGCCACCAGCATGAACACGAGTCCACTGACGAACGTACGCATGCGCGGAGTCCTCATCGACCCGCCCTCTCGTGAAGGGAAGCGTTCGTCGGCATGGTGACATGCACATGGCTTTCATGGAAGCGCTCCCACACCGCCCTCGCGACGCCCCCCGCCCTGACCAGGAGCGGCCGAATGTGTTCTGCGCGAGGCGTTGACTAGAAAGCGCTTGCCCCCTACGTTCCGTTCAGCAGTGTGACCGCGACCTCCGGGTCGGTCGTACACAGCACGCGCGGTGAACAACATGGCGAACGTCATTCATGTACATGACCGATCTGCACCATGACGGCACCACGAAGGGACGCACCCCACATGCGTACTCCCCCACGCACACGCGTACACAGATCCACCCTGGCTGTCGCCGCCGCGTCCGCGTTGGCGACCGTGGCGGTCCTGGCCGTTCCCCAGCCGGCCGGGGCCGCCGAGACCTCGCCGATCGGGTTCGGCGCGGGGACGACCGGCGGCGGCAGCGCCTCGGCGGTCACCGTCTCCACGCTGAGCGCCTTCAAGTCGGCGGTGACCGGCGACTCGGCCAAGGTCGTCCGGGTCAACGGCCTGATCTCGCTGAGCGGTCAGGTCGACATCGGGTCCAACACGACCGTCCTGGGCGTGGGTTCGGCGTCCGGGTTCACCGGTGGCGGACTGCGGCTGAAGAAGGTCTCGAACGTCGTCGTCCGCAACCTGAACATCAGCAAGCCGGTCGCGCCCGCCGACGGCATCACCGTCGAGGCGTCCACCAAGGTCTGGATCGACCACAACTCCTTCTCGGCCGACCGTGATCACGACAAGGACTTCTACGACGGTCTGCTGGACGTCAACCACGGCGCGGACAACGTCACGGTGTCCTGGAACACATTCAAGAACCACTTCAAGGGCTCGCTCGTCGGCCACAGCGACAACAACGCGAGCCAGGACACCGGCAAGCTGAAGGTGACGTACCACCACAACCACTTCGCCAACGTGTACTCGCGCATCCCCAGCCTGCGCTTCGGCACCGGGCACTTCTACAACAACTACGTCGAGGGCGCCGACACCGCCTGCCACTCGCGCATGGGCGCCCAGATGCTGGTCGAGAACAACGTCTTCCGCTCGACGAAGGTCGCTGTCACGACGAACCGCAGCAGCGACGTCGACGGATACGCCAACCTGCGCGGCAACGATCTCGGTGGAGCCGCGACCGAGGTCTCGCGCGTCGGCAGCTTCACCAGCCCGCCGTACGGCTATGCGGCGGAGCCGGCCTCGTCCGTCGTCACCTCGGTGACGTCGGGTGCGGGCGCCGGAAAGCTCTGACACCCCGTCCGCACGGACACCCCACCTCCCCACCCACTCACTCATTCGACAGAAGGAATCGGGACATGACTTCTGCGACACGTCCGCGCGCCCGCAGGCGCGCGCTGACCGGCGCACTGGCCACCCTCGGCCTCTCGGTTGGCATGATCATGACTACCAATGCGCCCACGGCGAGCGCCGCGACCTGGCCGACCCCCAACGGCAGCCAGGGGACCTCCTCCACCATCTCCGTGTCCGGCACCAAGGACTACGGGATGAAGCGGTACTACGGCACCGGAGACCTGGCCGGTGACGGCCAGGAGGAGGGCCAGGACCCGATCTTCAAGCTCGCGGACGGCGCGGTGCTGAAGAACGTCATCCTCGGCGCCCCCGCGGCCGACGGCATCCACTGCGAGGGCAGCTGCACGCTGCAGAACGTCTGGTGGGAGGACGTCGGCGAGGACGCCGCCACCTTCCGCGGCGGCAACGGCGCCACCTACCAGGTGATCGGCGGCGGCGCGAAGAAGGCGGCGGACAAGGTCTTCCAGCACAACGGCGGCGGCACGCTGAACATCTCCAACTTCGCGGTGCAGGAGTTCAAGACGCTCTACCGCTCCTGCGGCGACTGCTCCACGCAGTACACGCGCAAGGTCAACCTCAACACCATCGACGTGACCGGCACGGGCTCCACCGCGCGGATCGTCGGCATCAACGTCAACCGCAACGACGCGGCGACGCTGCGCAACATCACGATCCGCAACGACTCCGGCCGCAAGGTCGTCCCCTGCCAGAAGTACAACAACAACACCGCTGTGGGGTCGGGACCCGACAGCAAGAACTGCCTGTACTCCACCTCGGACGTCACCTACAGGTAGACCCCCCACGGTGAAGGCGGCCGTGCGTGGCGTCCCGACGGGCGCTGCGCACGGCCGTCCGCGTCATGCGCCCCGCACGCGCGCGCGGACCTCCCCGATCAGCTCCCGCTGGTAGTCGGTGTAGGCCACGCGCAGCTCGGCGCCGGGCCAGTCGGGGGGCAGGAGCCCGGGCGGCAGGACCGGATCGGCCAGCAGATGGCGTACGACGGCGGCGAAGGCGGCCAGGCGATCGGCCGGGCGGTGCGCGTCGGCGATGTGGGCGAGCAGCGCGCGGGCCGTGGCAGGCCAGGTGTTCAGCGGCCACAGGGACGCGGCCAGGTCGCGCGGGGGCCGGTCGGGGCGGGCCGTGTAGCGCTGGGACACCTGGTCCAGATCGCCGGGGAGGGCACGGTCCAGGTTGGCGGGCCGGAGCCAGACCCCCTCGCGGAGTTCGGCGAGACGGAGGGCGGTCAGCCGGGCCCGCAGCTCGGCGCGTTCGGCGGGTCCGCGCCCCGTGGCGGTGATCACGACCATCTCCCAGTCGCCGTCCCACGCGCGCGTGCACGGGTGCACGGCGTCGTCCTGGCGGCGCTGGCGTTCCAGCAGCCGGTCGCTGAGGCGGTAGCCGGTGTCCGTGCGCCGCAGGTCACCGGCGGCCACCATCCGGCTGAGCGCCGCCCGCAGCGTGGAGCCGCCGACGTCGAAGCCCTCCACGAGCCGCACGAGCTCCCTGACCGGCACCTCGGGGGGATGCGTCCCGAGCAGCAGGCTCAGTACGACCGACCGCGCGGACAGGGGACGCAGGTCGAGCGCGCCGGGCCGCGCCGGAACGTTCATCGGCATGGTCACGTACTGTACGCGGCGGCATTCGGTGTTGCACTATTGCTGCGGTCGTAGACAGAGTGCAACACTCGGTGCATGGTCTCGACACTCGACGAACAGCAGGCGTACGGCGGACCCGCCACGCACGACGTCACCAACCAGGCCCCTCCCCTCACCCCGTACGACGCCTCCGACGACACGGCTCTGCTGGAAGGGCTGCGGCGGGAGGGCGCCGGGTGGGCCGAGGAGGAACTGCGCCGGCTCGGCAGGCAGGCCGGCAGCGCCCAGGCGCAGGAGTGGGCCGATCTGGCCAATCGTCACGAGCCGGAGCTGCGCACGCACGACCGGTACGGCAACCGCGTGGACGAGGTCGAGTTCCACCCGAGCTGGCACCACCTGATGCGCACCGCGATCACGGAGGGACTGGCCGCTTCACCCTGGGCGGACGACAGGCCCGGCGCGCATGTCGCCCGGTCCGCCGGCGGACTCGTCTGGGGGCACACCGAGGCCGGCCACGGCTGTCCGACGTCGATGACCTACGCGGCGGTCCCCGCGCTGCGCAGGCAGCCGGAGCTGGCGAAGGTCTACGAGCCGCTGCTGACGAGCCGGGAGTACGAGCCCGGCCTCCGGGTGCCCACGGAGAAGCGGGGCCTGCTGGCGGGCATGGGGATGACCGAGAAGCAGGGCGGTTCCGACGTCCGGACGAACACCACGACGGCCACGCCCACGACCGAGCCCGGGGTGTACACCCTGCGCGGGCACAAGTGGTTCACCTCGGCGCCGATGTGCGACGTGTTCCTCGTGCTGGCGCAGGCCCCGGGCGGCCTGTCCTGCTTCCTGGTACCGCGCGTGCTGCCCGACGGCACCCGCAACACCTTCCGCATCCAGCGGCTGAAGGACAAGCTGGGCAACCGCTCCAACGCCTCCTCCGAGCCCGAGTTCGACGGGACCGTGGCCTGGCTGGTCGGGCCCGAGGGCCACGGCGTCAAGACCATCATCGAGATGGTCAACTGCACACGTCTTGACTGCGTGATGATGTCGGCCGCGCTGATGCGCAAGTCCCTCGTCGAGGCGGGGCACCACGCGCGCCACCGCAGCGCGTTCGGCGCCCGGCTGGTGGACCAGCCGCTGATGCGCAATGTGCTGGCCGATCTGGCGCTGGAGTCCGAGGCCGCCACCACGCTCACCCTGCGCCTGGCCGGGGCGGCCGACCGGGCGATCCGCGGAGACGACGCGGACGGGGCGGAGGCCGCGTTCCGCCGGATCGCCACCGCCGTCGGCAAGTACTGGGTGACCAAGCGGGGCCCGGCCTTCACAGCGGAGGCACTGGAGTGCCTCGGCGGCAACGGCTACGTCGAGGACTCGGGCATGCCCCGGCACTACCGCGAGGCTCCCTTGCTGTCGATCTGGGAGGGCTCGGGGAACGTCAACGCCCTCGACGTGTTGCGGGCGCTGAGCCGTGAACCGGGCACCGCCGAGGCGCTGTTCGGCGAGCTGGCCCTCGCCCGGGGCGCGGACGCCCGGCTGGACGCGGCCGTGGCCCGGCTCAAGAACGGGCTGTCCGAGGCGTCGCAGACGACGGCCCGCCGGCTCGTGGAGCAGATGGCCCTGACGCTCCAGGCCTCCCTCCTCGTCCGGCACGCCCCGCCGGCGGTCGCGGACGCGTTCTGCGCGACCCGGCTCGGGGGCGACTGGGGGCAGGCGTTCGGGACGCTGCCGGAGACGGCCGGCCTGGACGCGATCCTGGAGCGCGCGTTGCCCGACGGGGACTGAGCGGAGGCTGAACCACCGCTTCCCGGCGCGGGACTGAGCTGTCGTCAGCCAACGGGCGCTCAGTTCGCGCACCGTCATCTCCCGATTCCGCTTCGTTGTCAGTGCCGTGGTGCAGACTCCCCGTCAGTTGGTACTTCGCCTGGGGAGGACAACGTGTTCAGGGGGATCGACGAGGTCGACTGGGCCTCGCTGCGGCATGCGGACGGCAGCGCGGAGGACGTGCCCGGACTCCTGCGGGGACTGGCCTCCGCCGACCCGGTCGAGCGGGAGAGCGCGCTCGACGGGATGTACGGCGCCGTGCACCACCAGGGAGGCGTGTACGACGCGACGCTCGCCTGTGTTCCGTTTCTCCTCGCGCTCGCCGTCCGCGAGGAGGTGCGGGACCGGGCAGGGGTCGTGGAACTCCTCGTCAGCATCGGTGACATCGCAGGTCACGAGGGCGCCGCGGAGGACATCGCCGCGAGATCTCTTGCCGCCCTGCACGCGGGTGCCGATGTCTTCGTCCGGCTCGCGGGGGACGCGGATGCCGAGGTTCGCCGGGCGGCTGCGGGTGCGCTCGTGCGGTTCCTCGGCCCACCGGACCGTGTGCTCGCCCTGTTGCGGGAGCGGATCACCGTGGAGCGGGACGACCGGGTGCTGCTCGCCCTGGCCGTGAGCCTGGGCCTGTTCGTCGAGCGGCACCGGGGGCACGCCTCCGAGGCAGTGGACCTGCTGGCGGAGTTGAGCGGGCCACCGTACGGGCCCGGGCTGCGGCTCGCCGCGCTCGGCCAGCTGGCGGGGTGCGCGCCGGAGCTACTTCCCGCCAATCTCGTACCGGCCGTCGTCCGGTTGCTCCGGGACAGATCCGGGGAGCACACCCGCACCGGCCGCGCGGGCGACCGTCCCGGCACGGACACGCTCGCCGACCGGCTGCGGCGCCTGCGCCCCTCGGACGAGGAGGGTTCCCAGCTGATGCGGACGCTGCACTCCGCGCTCGGCAGCCGGGTCACCGACCGGGTCGCCCTGCTGTGCGGGCAGTTGACCAGCCCGGATCCCCTCGACCGGTGCAACGCCGTGTGGATGTCGGCCGGGCTGTTCCGCGAGTGGCGTACGAGCGGCGCGGAACCGGTCGGCCTCATCGGTGCCCAACTGGGCGCCGATGAGGGCCGGTTGCATGATGCGGCGGTCGCCGTCCTGGTGGAGCTCTTCGAGCTGGCCGCTCCGGCGGCGGACCACCTCCACGCGCTGGTGACCTGCCGTCCCGAGTTTCGCGTACGGCACGGGGAGCGGGGTGCGCCGACGCTGGGCGGTCCGCTCAAGGCCCTGGCCGGGACGGGGGATCCTCGGGCCACGCCGGTGCTGGCCGAAGTGCTGGCCGGTCCGGTCGTGCCGGACGACCTGGGTTACGCGATACCCCACCTGGGGCCGGCCGCCTTGCCGCTCGCTCCCGCTCTGCGGCGCCGGCTCGCCCGCGTTCCGCTCGACGGCCCCGGCACATACGACCGGGCCGCCCCCCTGCTGTCGGCACTCACCGCACTGGGCGACGCCGAGTCCATACCGGCAGTGGTACGCCTGCTGCGCGGCATGCCGGACGGGCTGCGGCTGCGCGACGCCGCCACGAGGGCGGCGGTCCGTGCCCTCGGCGCGTTCGGCGGCGCCGCGTACGAGGCGATACCGGATCTGCGCGGCCTGCTGGAGACGGACCACGCCGTCGTGGCAGCGGAAGCGCTGTGGTCGATCACGGGCGGGTCGGATGCCGTGGTGCCCGTGCTGCTCCGGGAGTTGACGGACACCGGCGGCGACCGGCGGCGCCGCGCGGCCGCCGCGGACGCACTCGCACGACTGGGACCGGCGGCCCGTCCTGCCCTGCCCGGGCTGCGGCGGATGGCCGGCTCCGGCGCCGTACGGGAGCGGGCCACGGCGGCGTGCGCGGTGTGGCGGATCGCCGGGGAGCCGGAGCAGTTCCTCCCCGTCCTCCGCTCCGCGTGGGCGGAGGACCCGCGCACCCGCACGACGGTCGCCGGGTGCGTGGCGGCCCTGGGGCCCGCGGGAGCATCCCTTCACGACCTGCTCCGGGCGGAGCTCGCGTCCCCACGGCGGCACCGGGCCGGCGCCCGCGGCTACGGCAGCCACGACATCCACGAGGACGAGGGGTTGCTGCGGGTGTGCCGGGGGGCGCTGGCCGGGGTGGGGCACGGGTAGGTGAGATCCCCGGGTGTGCCGGGGGCTCTGACCAGGGTGGGACACGGGTAGGTGAGATCCGTCAGCGGCCCCCGAAGGCCTCACCCCGTCGTACGTCCCCACATCGGCCCGAAGCGGGACCACTCGGCGTCCCACTGGTCCATGCGCAGGCGTTCCAGCCGTCGGCGCAGCGCACGGCCGCCGACCAGCGGCAGGGCCGCGGCGCCGATGCCCGCCACGCTGCCGATCAGGAAGGCCCGTACCTGGGCCTGCGACTCGGTGACGGGGCGGGTCACCTGGCGGCCCTCGGGGTCCGTCCACACC
Organism: Streptomyces purpurascens; assembly: GCF_045040895.1. Taxonomy (NCBI): domain Bacteria; kingdom Bacillati; phylum Actinomycetota; class Actinomycetes; order Kitasatosporales; family Streptomycetaceae; genus Streptomyces; species Streptomyces purpurascens. The sequence continues at coordinate 1,041,464 of NZ_CP108341.1, forward strand.
GTGACCGGTGTCCCGGCGGCGCTGCCCGCCGGGACCCGGAGCTGTCCGGAGTGAGTGGAGCCGTCCTCGGCGGTCCATGTCGCCTTCGCCCACACCTGCTCGGTACGGGACACGCCGCCGCTCTCGGAGGCCCGCCCGGGAGCCCGCTCGTCGAGCCGGGCCACGAGGGGCCGCCACTCCACGCGCTCCCGGGCCAGCCCGTCCTCGACGGACCGGCTCACCGTCGTGCCGGCCAGCATCCCGACGAACGCGGTGAGCGTCCACACCCCCAGCACGACCCAGGCCTCGACCCTGTCGGCGCGGCGCTTGAGCGGATTGCGCCGCCAGCGCCACAGCCACACCTTCGAACCTCGTAACGCCATCGAAGGCATCCTCCTCATGAGCGCATGACCATCCCGCCGCCCTCTGCATACGGAAGACGGCCCCTGGATGCTCACTGCACGTACTCCGACGTGACGGCCCCCACGTCGCCCGGGTCCCTGCGGGGGCCCTCCGGATCATGGTCCGCCGAACCCCGCGGCGGCCCCCGACACCCGCCTGACCTGCACCGGAGCCGGTTCCGGAGGTGACTGTCAGTGGTGGGGTGCAGACTGGCCGGTGTCAGAGACGAGGGCGTCAAAGGCGACGCCGCGGAGGTGATCGGCATGGCCGAGGTACTGCTGGCCGTGGGCACGCGCAAAGGCCTGTTCATCGGGCGCCGGCGGGGTGGTGACGCCTGGGAGTTCGACGAGAGCCCCTACTTCAACGCGCAGGCCGTGTACTCGGTCGCCGTCGACACCCGGGGCTCGACCCCTCGTCTGCTGGCCGGCGGCGACAGCGCGCACTGGGGCCCGTCCGTGTTCCACTCCGACGATCTCGGCCGCACCTGGACCGAACCGGCGCACCCCGCCGTCAAGTTCCCCAAGGACACGGGGGCGTCCCTGGAGCGGGTGTGGCAACTGCACCCGGCCGCCGCCGAGCCGGACGTGGTGTACGCGGGTACGGAACCGGCCGCGCTGTACCGCTCGGAGGACCGCGGGGAGACGTTCGAGCTGGTCCGGCCCCTGTGGGAGCACCCCACGCGGTCGAAGTGGGTGCCGGGCGGCGGCGGTGAGGGCCTGCACACCGTGCTCACCGACACGCGCGACCCGAAGGCCGTGACGGTCGCCGTCTCGACGGCCGGCGTGTTCCGCACGCTGGACGGCGGCGCGAGCTGGGCTCCCTCCAACTCGGGTGTCTCGGCGGTGTTCCTGCCCGACCCGAACCCGGAGTTCGGCCAGTGCGTGCACAAGGTCGCGCGCGACGCGGCGGCCCCGGACCGGCTGTACCTGCAGAACCACTGGGGTGTGTACCGCAGCGACGACGCGGGCGCGCACTGGACGGACATCGGCGAGGGCCTGCCGTCCACGTTCGGCTTCGCTGCGGCCGCGCACCCGCACAGAGGCGACACGGCGTATGTGTTCCCGATCAACGCCGACGCCGACCGGGTCCCGGCCGACCACCGGTGCCGCGTCTACCGGACGGCGGACGCGGGCAAGAGCTGGGAGCCGCTCTCCGCGGGGCTGCCCCAGGAGGACCACTACGGCACGGTGCTGCGCGACGCGCTGTGCACGGACGACGGCGATCCGGCGGGCGTCTACTTCGGCAACCGCAACGGCGAGGTGTTCGCGTCCGCGGACGACGGCGACACCTGGCACCAACTCGCCTCACATCTGCCGGACGTGCTGTGCGTGCGGGCCGCGATCGTCGGATGAGGCGAGAAGGAAGACCGCGCACAGGCCCGCCTCGGCCCGCCCCCGGTTGGCGTCCCCACACGCCGAACTGACGCGGCACTTCGACGTGCCGCACTGAGCGCGGGCATGACGGGCGCTCAGGTCTTCGCAGCCCGCCCTTCGGCCCGGACCGTGCGGCCGGGGGCGATGGCTCAGGGGTGTGGTGCCGTGGCACGGATGCCGGCGAGCACCACGCCGACGATGCGTTCCGCGTCCGCTCGGGTGAACGGGCGCATGCCGCGGTTGACGATGAGGTGCACCGGGCCGGAGATCATCTCGCCGAGGAAGGAGCTGTCGACCGGGGGGAGTTCGCCCCGGTCGACGGCGGTGTCCACCCGCCGCTGCAGGGCGGCCACGCGCTGGTCGAGGATCTTGGTCAGCGCCTCGACGGTGGCGCTTTGGCGGGCGGGCTGGATGGCCTGTTCGAGCGTCCGGCCGAACGGCGTTTCCAGGCCACCGGCGAGGGCCAGCAGGAAGTCCGCCAGGTCCCGGTCGATGTCGCCGGTGTCGGCGACCGAGGCGAGATCCTCGGCGTAGCGCAGCAGGGCTTCGACCACCAGTTCCTCGCGGTCGGGCCAGTTGCGGTAGACGCTGGTCTTGTGCACGCCGGCGAACTCGGCGACCTCCTCGTACCGGAACCCCGCGATGCCGTCGCGCGCCACGAGCTCGACCGTCGCGGCGAGGATCTGCGCCCTCACCCGCGCGTTGCGGCCACCGGGGCGCCGCGCGGGCGACCGGTCAGCGGTCCCGTCGGCCATCGCCGCGCTCACCTCCTGTTTCTCTGCTCGGGTGCCGATTGTCGTCAGGTGCGGCGTTGCGGTGCAAGCCGGTCGCCAGTAGGCTCGCTAAAAGCGACAGCTTGTTTCTTTAAGGGATCGGTAAGTCACACACCCACCTCAGCGAAACCTGGAGCGCACACGTGAACATCCTTGTCTCCGGAGCCGGTATCGCCGGGCTCGCCTGCGCACGTGAGCTGGGCACCCGCGGCCACGCCGTCACCGTTGTCGAGTACGCCCGCCACCTCCGGCTCACCGGCACACCCATCGACATCCGCGGTGACGCGATCGAGGCCGTGGACAGAATGGGATTACTCGCGAGAATCCAGAATCAACGGGTCCGGATGTCCGAGCTGACCCAGTTCGTCGACAGCGCGGGCGAGCCGGTGGCCCGGATCCCCCTGGCGGAGATCAGCGACTCCGACGACGACATCGAACTCCTCCGTGAGGACCTCGTCCGTATCCTCGCCGAGGCACTCCCGGACACCGCGGCGATCCGCTTCGGCGACTCGATCGAGACACTGACCGACAACGGCGTGAACGGCGGCGTCGACGTACGTTTCGCATCGGGCCGCACCGGGCGCTACGACCTGGTGCTCGGTGCCGACGGCCAGCACTCCGCCGTACGCAGGCTGGTGTTCGGACCCGAGGAGGACCACCTCCGGCACCTCGGTGTCTACTTCGCCCTCGCCGACCACCCCGGTGAGGCGCGATTCGAGGGCGCCAACTCGATATACAACGTCCCCGGCCGGATGACAGGCATCTTCCGGTACAGCGGAAAGGCCGTCGCGGTCTTCCAGTTCCGCTCGGAACCGATCGACTACGACCACCGCGACCTGGACGCCCAGAAGAAGATCCTCATCGACGCCTTCGCGGGCCACCGGTCGTGGCGGATCCCGGAGTTGCTCGACGCGGCCCGCGCCGATCCTGGCTTCTTCTTCACCTCGGCGAGCCAGATCCACCTGCCCTCCTGGCACCGCGGCCGCGTCGCCCTCGTCGGGGACGCCGGGTACAGCCCGGCCTTCCTCTCCGGCCGGGGCACCTCACTCGCGCTCACCGGCGCGCGCTTCCTCGCCGAGGAACTCGAACGGTGCGGCAACGACCACACCGCCGCGTTCGCACGGTACGAGGAGCGGCAGCGCCCCTATGTCACGTTCGCCCAGGACCGTGTCTACAGCGGTCGCGACCGCATGCTGCCGACCACTTGGGCCGCCATCGCCGCCCGCAACGAGGCACTGCAGGCCGTGCGGACGACGCCCGACGGCCCTCGGCAGACCACCCCTCAACGCGCTGGAGAGAACGCAGAGTGAAAGACACACTGGAAAAGTCCGCCCTCGGCTCCCAGGAGCAACGCTGGAGCAAGCGGCTCATCCTCTGGGCGGCCGTGCTCACCCTCGCCAACGTCCTGGCCGACGTGGCCATCAGCTCGCCCATGATGGTCCTGCCCCAGTTAATGGAGCATTTCGACACCGACCAGGCCGCGTGGCTGAACGCGAGCGCGATGCTGGCCGGGGCCATCTGGTCGCCGCTGCTCGCGAAGAGTTCCGACCTCTTCGGCAAGCGCCGGATACTCATCGGCACGCTGCTCCTCGCCTGTACGGGAGCGCTGGTCTGCCTCGTCGCCCCCAACGTCTGGATCTTCCTGGTGGGGCGCTTCCTCCAAGGCGCCGCGTTTGCCGCGATCTTCATCACGGTGGCCCTCGCACGTCAGATCTGCACCCCTCGGGTGGCGATGGCCCTGGTCGGGCTCGTGACGTCCGGCTCGTCGATCGTCGGAATCGTCGAGCCGTTCCTGATGCAGCCGGTCATCGATGTGTTCGGCTACCGGAGCGTGTTCTTCGTGGCGGCGCTGCTCGCCGCCGCGGCCGCGCTCTGTGTGCGTTCCTTCATCCCGGAGTCGCCGGTTCGCGGCACCGGCCGGATCGACCTGGCCGGGGCGCTCCTGCTCGGCGGCGGCCTTGCCGCGGTGCTCGCCTACACCAGCCTGGGAAGCGACCTCGGTTGGCTGTCCGGGGGCATGGTCGCGCTGCTGGCGGCCGGTGCCGCCGGGTTGGCCGGCTGGGCGTTCCTCGCGCTGCGGGTCGACGAACCCATCATCGACATCCGGGCCCTCAGCCGACCGATCCTGCTGACGCTGCTGGCCCTGGTACTGGCGGCAGGCTCCTTCCGGAGCATGCTGCAACTGACGGGCATCATCGCCCAGGTGTCCCCCGACCTGGGGCTCGGTTACGGGCTGGGCGACGGAGAGGCGGTGGCGGTGCTGCTCGCCGCGCCCAATCTCGGCATCGTCATCGGCGGCACCTGCGCCGGATGGCTCGCGGGGCGGTTCGGTCCCGCCCTGCCCCTCCTCGGCGGCATCGCCGTCGGGGCAGCGGCGACGTTCGCGATGCTGGCGGGCGTATCCGTGCTCCCGCTGGCGATCGCCTGCGGCACCATGCTCGGCATGGCCGCCGGTGCGATCGGCGCCTCCGGCTACAACCTGGCGACCAGCATCGAAGCACCCGAGCGGCAGGGCACGATCGCCGGTCTGGTGTCGGTCGTACTCGCCCTCGGCTCGGTCGTCTTCAACATCGCCGGCGGCGAGGTTCTCAAAGCGACCCTCATTCCAGGGACCTCCGCCGACGGCGCCGCGGTGAGCACGGCGACCGGCGTGTACCTGTACGTCGCGATGGCGGGAGTGCTCTTCGCCCTCGCCGCGGTGCCCGCGATCATGCTGGCACGCAAGCGGCCCGCCGCGCCGGCGCCACGACGACCCGGGTGGGTGTGACGGACCCTCCCCGACCCTCGCCCGCCGCCCTAGCGTCGAGTCGCCACGGACATGCGCACCACGACCTCGCTGGTCTGGCGGGCAACGCCCGACGGCTGGCGGATCGTCCGCGAACACAACTCGACCAAGGTCCTGTCCGCGGGCGCCCTCGACGGCATGCTGCCGATCGATCAGCGCGGGCCGCACCGCCGTTCCGCACAGGCGTGAACCACCCCGGCAGGTGCCCCGTAGAGCCCGGTGTACGCGGTCCGACGGCCCGCGGCGATACGGAGCGACGGAAGGAATCGGCATGGCCGGCGGCAACATCCAGATCAGCCCGGACGAGATGCGGGAGGCCTCGACCTGGCTGCAGAACCAGAAGGAGCAGATGCAGCAGAGCCTCCACGAGGCCAACACCAAGATGGAGGAGATGGTCGAGGCGGCCTACGCGACGCCGGGCTCCGAGACCAAGTTCCGTCCGTTCTGGGAGGAGTACAAGAACGGCACCCAGGAGGCGATCGAGGGGCTGCAGGGCGTCAGCGAGTTCATCAAGCAGGTCGCCGACGCGTTCGTCGACACGGACGACCAGACGGCCGGCGGCATCGGCTGAACATCGCCCGCACGGCCGGTTTCCGCGCGCTGAAAGAGCGGCGCGGACCGGCCGTGAGCGGTGCGAGGAGAGGAAGGGAAGGTTTCGATGTCGCGTATCCGCGTTCCGGTGGACGATCTCACCGACACGATGGAAGCGCTCAAGGACATCCGGGAACGGATCGACAACACCGCCAGGCTCTACCAGGTCGGGTCACCGGAGGACGTGGGCGACTCCGACCTCGCCACGGGCGTCGACAACTTCGACAAGGCCTGGGTGGCCGGCCACGAACGCGTCCAGGACAACGTGGACACGTTCAAGGAGACCACGCAGGGCATCGTCGACAACTTCACACAGGCGGACCAGGACACGTCGAAGGGGCTCGATGACCCCGCTTGAGACAGACGAGGACAAGGGGCACGGGCACATGACGGATACGGCCGCCGAGCGGCCGGCCGGCTCGCCGACGGGATACAGGATCAACTTCCCGAAGAGCTGGTGGCACCTCGACCTCGACCCGAGCACCCGGGACGCGTCCATCCGCCGGCGGGTCGAGAAGGTCGCGGCCGGCCGGGACGACATCGGCCGCGAGCAACTGGACTCCCTCGTCCGTGAACTGCGCAGGACGACCCGGGAGGCGCATGCCCGGGGCGCCCTCCAGGCGGCGGGGATGCTCGCCTTCCTGACCGACGGCAGCACACTGACGGCCACGACGGTCGTGCTGCGCACCGAGATCCCCGAGGGCGAGCCGACCGACCTGCACCGGCTGATGGTGTCGGCCGGCGTCCACAACAACAGGAACTCGGTCGGCCGGGGCACGGGCGCCAACACCGTGGAGATCATGGAGGTTCCCGGGCTGGGCAGCGTCGGCCGGATGACCTCGGTCGAGGACGTGGACTACGCCGGCAGGGCCACCGTACGCACGGGGATGCACCACGTCGTGGTGCCGGTGCCGGGCAGCCGGACGCTTTTGATCATCTCCAGCTCCACGCCCAACATCACGATGCTGGACGAGTTCTTCGAGGTCTTCGACGCCATCGCGGGAACCTTCCGGTTCCGCGAGGGCGCGGGCCCCGAAGGCGTGGACTTCGAGAACGGGAAGTGAGGTCGGGACATGGCGCGGCCACCGCTGTCCGAATGGGAGGACGTGTTCGGCTTCACGGAGGATCCGACACCCGGCGACCCGGAGATACTCGAACAGCTGGCGTCCGAGTACCGGAAGGTCTCCCACGACGCGGACGACGCCGGATCCGTGGTCTCCCGGCTCGACTCCAAGGACCTGGGCGAGGGCAAGTCCATGGAGGAGCTCCGGAACAAGCTCGGCGAACTGCCGGACCAGGTGGGCCGTCTGCAGTCCTCGTACGAGAAGGCGGCCGCCGCGGTGAAGGAGTACGCCACTCGGCTGCGGGAGTCGCAGGAACAGGCGGACAAGGCCCTGCGGGACGGCCGTGAGGCCAAGGACCGGCTCGCCTCGGCTGTGGAGGTGGCGACCGCCGCCGGTGCCAAGGTGACCGGCCTGGACAACGCCGAAGCGCCGCCGCCCGACGACGAGGCGGCCAAGAGCAGCGCCCGGCGTGCCATGGCGGACGCGAAAGCGGAGCAGGACGAGGCCGCGAGGTCCGTCGAGTCGGCCGAGGCTGATCTCGAGGCTGCCCGGCGGCTCGCGCTCGACGCGCAGGAACTGCGGGTCTCGGACGCCGGCCTCGCCCGTCGTCAGCTGGACGAGGCCGAGGCGGAGGCGGTCGAGGGGAAGAGCACCTGGGACAAGATCTGGGACATCGTCGGAGCCGTTCTGGGCTTCGTCGCCGGCGTGCTCGGAGTGCTGGCGCTGTTCATCCCCGGCCTCCAGGCGCTCGGGGCCACCCTGCTGATCGTCGGCCTGGGAGCCGCCTCCCTGGGCATCACCATCGCCAAGGCGGTGTTGACCGGCGAAGTGGACATCGTCGGGATCGTCCTGGGCGTCGTCGGCCTGGCGTTCGGCGGAGCCGCGATCTTCAACAGCGCCAAGGCGGCGATCACAGCGGGGACAAGCCTGGGCAAGGCGCTTTCCGGGATCGGCCGCGCGTTCAAGGGCGCGGGGACCTATGTGAGCAACGTCTTCAAGGGGCTCGGCAAGCCGCCGCCCGTCGTGCAGGACATCCCGCTCAACACGCTGGGGCCGCTCGGCAACGTCGGGGGCGGCGTCCTGGGCGCCGGCCTCGGGCGGTTCGCCACCGGGTGGAGATACGTCCTGCCCGGGATGACGGGCCAGATCCCGGGAGGGGATCTCCTCCTCAAACTGGGCCAAGGGCTCAAGGGCTTGATGATCCTGGACGCCGGTCTGGGCTTCAAGACCATCTGGTACGGCCAGTCCTTCGCCCTCCCCGTCCTGTCCGGCCTGAACGACAGCGTCGGAGCGGTGTACGGGTTGATCACCGGAGTCCCGAGTGGGCCCGACGGCGCCACCGTGCAGGCGAAGGGCGACTTCCCGCTGGAGGCGGACTGAGAGGGAAGGTGCGCGAGGGCTCCCACACCGGCCGACGCCGGCGCGGGAGCCCTCCGCTCATACGGGGATCCTCAGTTACCCGGCCGGCGGCAGCACCGTCTCCGGGACCTGGATGGTGCGCAGCACGCCGTCGCCCAGATGCAGGATCGCCCGGCCCGGACGGGCCGCGCCCAGCCGGCTGCGCGGCACCCTGACGCCGATCAGTTCGCCGTCGCTCATGTTCTGCGGCTTCAGCAGCAGTCCGCACCGGTTCCGGCGGGCCTCGGTGTGCCAGCCGGAGAAGCCGGAGGAGAGCCGGTCGGTCTGCCCGGCGACGACCAGTCCCCGGCCGGTCTCCGCACCGGACTTGGAGATCCGCGTGAGCACCGGCTCGGCCTTCGTCTTCAGCAGCAGGTCGGCGTCGTCCAGGAGCACCACCGCACCGTCCGGGGCCGTGGAGAGCGCCTCCTCCAGCTGCGTCGGGTCGATGTCGGACTCGTCGAACACCGCGAGCACGCCCGGCCGCCCGGCCAGGTCACGCAGCGGCGAGCGGGCGGGGGCCCCGATCACGACCGGGGTGCCGGACGCGAGCAGCGACAGCGCGACCGTCGACAGCACCGTGCTGCGCCCGGACCGGGCCGGGCCCGCCACCAGGAAGGTCGGCGTCATCGAGAAGTCCGGTCCGAAGGCGGTCAGTTCGTCGCCGCCGACACCGGCCACCGCCCAGCGCGGGTGCGGCCACGGCTGCGGCGCGTACCCGGCCGCCTCCTCCCAGGTGAGCCGGTCCGGCAGGGTGTCGACGCGGAACGGCCGGGTGGCGGCGGGCAGGTGAGCCGACCGTTCACGGCACTGCCCGGCGATCCGCTGGAGCGCCGCGGCCTGCGCCTGGCCCCCGGGGTCGTCCGTGAGGAGCGCGATCTGCACCTCGGCCTTGTCGGCGGCGCGCAGGGCCCGGCCCGGCGGGATCTCGTCGGGCACCTTCCGCTGGGTCACGCCGATCATGCCGTACTCGGACTTGTCGTTCAGCTTCAGGACGAGCTTGTCCTCGGTGGAGTTGCCGACCCGGCTGGAGAACAGCGCCCGGTCGCCGGTCATCACCAGGTGGATGCCGACGCTCGCGCCGTCCCGGAGCAGGGTCTGCACCCCGGACAGCAGGTTCCCGGAGTCGTACTCGCCGAGCTGCTTGTCGAAGACCTCCCACCGGTCGATGAACAGCACGATGTGCGGCGGCCGTTCGTCCTCGGGCAGCGCGCGCCTCAGTTCCGTCAGGTCGGCGCTGCCGCGGGCGGCGAGCATCTCCTGCCGCCGGGCGAGCTCCGCCGTCAGCCGGGCGAGCAGCCGGGCCACCCGGTCCGGCTGGGTGCGCTGGGTGACGGCGCCGACGTGCGGCAGCCCTTCCATGGCCAGCAGTGCGCCGTTGCCGCAGTCGATGCCGTACATGTGCAGCTGGGCCGGGGTGTGGGCCAGGGCCAGCATGCCGCCGAGCGTGCGCAGCGTCTGCGAGCGGCCCTGCCGGGGCGAGCCGACGACATGCAGGTGTCCGAGCGTCGCCGGGTCGATCACCAGGGGCAGCCGGGCCTGTTGGGCGGGCAGGTCCACCACGCCGTACGCGACGGGCGTGAGGTCGTAGTCCGAGCGCGGGGCGGGCGGCAGTTCGCCGGTGACCAGCTTCTCGGGCAGCGGCTGGAGCCAGGGGCTGTGCTGTGCGGGGATGCCCATCTCCCGGTCCGCGTCGCGGATCGCCTTGACGAGTCCGGTGAGGTCGGTCTCGGCTTCGGCGGGGGCGGCCGCGCCCCGGGGCCGCGGCGGGAGCGGCTCGCCGAGCCGCTCCCAGCCGACCGTCACCGCCCAGGGTGCAGGCAGCGAGGTCGCCGCGGCGCCGGGCCGGCGGCCGCCGACCCGTCCGGTCTGGAACGGCACGAGGGAGTTCTGGCCGAAGCGCACATAGGCGCGGCCGGGTGTGCTCTGCGAGATCCCGGCGGCCTCAGGGGAGTTGAGGACGTCCTGGCTCTCGCCGGAGTCCGTCACCCGCAGCGCGATGCGCAGGTTGGTGTTGGCGCGGATCTCCGAGGAGACGACGCCGCTGGGGCGCTGTGTCGCCAGGATCAGGTGGATGCCGAGGCTGCGGCCCCGCTGCGCGATGTTGACGAGGCCCTTCACGAAGTCCGGCAGGTCGCGCACCATCGAGGCGAACTCGTCGATGACGATGAGCAGCCGGGGCATCGGGGTGTGGCCCGCGGGGTTCCGCTCCAGCGCGTCGACGTAGTCCTCGATGTCCTTGGCGCCGGCCGCGGCGAGGATGTGCTCGCGCCGGGTGAGTTCCGCCGTCAGGGACACCAGGGCCCGCTCGACGAGGTGGGCGTCGAGGTCGGTGACCATGCCGACGGTGTGCGGCAGGTCCACGCAGTCCTTGAACGCGGAGCCGCCCTTGTAGTCGACGAGGACGAACGTCATCGCGTCCGGACGGTTCGCCACCGCGAGCGAGGCGACGAGCGTCTGGAGGAGTTCGGACTTGCCGGAGCCGGTGGTACCGGCGACCAGCCCGTGCGGGCCGTCGCGCCGCAGGTCCAGGTGGAACGGGCCGTCCAGGGAGACGCCTACGGCCGCCCTGGTCGAGCGGCCCCCGGCGTTCCAGCGGGCCCGGATGCCACCGGCCTGCGGCGGGTCGAGGGCGAGTACGTCGAGCAGCCGCGCGGAGCCGGGGAGCACCGCGGCCTCCTCGTCGGCCCCGCCCGGGTCGCGCAGCGGGCCCATCGCGCGGGCCAGCGAGCGGCACCAGTCCTGGGACACCTCGTCGGGCCGGATGCCCCCGACCGTGCCCCTCCCGGAGCGTCCCACCCGCAGGGTTCCGCCGGGCTCCTCGACGGCGACGGCGTGGCACTCCTCGGGCAGCAGCCGTTCCTCGGCGTCCAGACAGACCGCGCGGACGCCGACGGACGGTCCGTCGCGCAGGATCTGCGCCACGCCGGGCAGCGAACGCAGCCTGCGGGCCCCGTCGAGGACGACGAGCACGTCGGGTCCGGCGGGCCGGCGGCGCCGGTCCTCCCGTCCGGCGCGCTCGGCGATCAGCGCGGTCAGTTCGGCGACCCGGCGGGCGCAGCTCTCCGTGCCGTAGCCGATGCTGGCCGGGGTGTCGCCGGACTTCTTCCGCACGTGCGGCAGCCAGCGCAGCCAGGACCAGCCGTCCCGGCCAGGGCCGCCGGTCGTCAGCAGGTGGATCTGGAGGTCACGGGGGCTGTGCAGGACGGCGGCCTGGGCGACCGCCCACCGTGCCGCGGAGCGCGCGGCCGGGCCCTCGCCTGCGATGCCCAGGACGTCGTGCTCACGCAGCGGAACGGTCACCGGGACGTCGTACGCGGTCCACGGGTCCTGGCGGCGGTGTTCGTCCTTGGTCGGGTCCTGGAGCACCACGTCGGAGGGCAGGTCGGCGGTCCCGATGCGCAGTTCCAGGAAGTCGGCGTCCGAGGTGCGGCGTTCCCACAGCCGGTGCCGGGGGCCGACGGCGGTCAGGACGACCTCGGCCGGGTCCGGGAAGCCACGGCGCCGGGCGGTGCGTTCGGCCGCCAGTGCCTGCTCCGCGTCGCCCTCGATGCGCGCCTTCTTCTCCTCGTAGGCGGTGACCGCTTCGGAGTGGGACTGGCGGCCGGTGCGCCGGCTCATCATGTAGTTGCCGACGATCACGACCGGGGAGAGCAGCCCGAACAGCAGCATCGTCCAGCGGCCGAGAATCAGTGCCCCGGCCACCGCCATCACCAGCGGGGCGGCCGCGGCGAGCCACGGGAGCGGCCGGGCCGCGGGCGACGCGGGCGGGGAGGGCAGAGTGAAGCGGGTGGCGTTCTCGGCCGGCCGCAGCCGCGGCGGCCGGTTGTAGTCCCAGCCGGTGCCGTCCTCCGACGGCTCCACCGCCGCGTCCGGCTTCTGCGGGAGGGCGAGTTCGAGCAGGCAGCCGCCGACGAGGAGTTGCGCTCCGGCCGGCCACGCGGTGGCCTCGGCGAGGTCCTCACGGTCCAGTTGGAGGGTGCCGCCGACCGGTGCGGAGGCGTCGGGTGCCACGCGGCAGCGTCCTCCGGGACCCACCGTCAGGACGGCGACCGGTCGCTCCGGTACGGTGCGCAGCACCTGGGCGGCCCCGTCGCGCGCCAGCCCGATCCGGTACTCGCCGATGTCGAGCCGGTGCACCGCGCCCGCTCCGGTCCCGCCGACCGCGCGGACCTCCGCCAGCCCGTCCGGTTCGGCCGAGGAGGTACCGGCCGGGCGGCCCAGGCCCACGACGGCCGCGTGATGGAGCGGTGCGTCCCGCAGCCGCATGTCCGCGGGCAGCAGCCGGTCGCCTACGTACAGGCCGAGGCCTTCCGGGGGCCGGACGCCTCCGGCACCGGCCAGCGCCTCCGCGACGCCGCCCACGGGCGTGTCGGGGTCGGCGTCGAGGTGGACGTCGAACGCATCACTCTCCCCATCGACCACGGTCAACATCAACGACACGAAACGTCCTCCAGCCAGCGTGTTTGCGGGGGCGCGGGAGCCGTGCTCGGCAGCTCTCGCGCCACTGACGGGACCTACGGGGCCCGCCCGCAGACGGTTCACGGGCGCGTGCGTGAACCGTCTGCGGGCGGGCCCCGTAGACGCCTTCGGGTGCTCGGCTCCGCGACTCCGCCGCTGTGCCGCCCCCTCCCCCGCTTTCGACCGCCCCGGCTCCGCCGCCGGGGTCCCGACAAGGAGTCAGAAGATGATCTGGTACGTCCTGGCCGTGGTGCTGGGGCTGGCGCTGATCGGAGCGGTGGCCGCGCTGGTCGTCACCGAGCGGCAGCCGCGCCCGCCGAAGCCCGTCGCCCCCTCGGCCGCCGTCGAGGGGCGTGAGGCCCTGGACGTGGTCGACGCGGGCCTGCGCCGGCTGACGGGCGAGTGCCTGCGCTCGGGCCGGTCGCTGCCCGACCTGTACGCCGTCGTCTACTCCGAGGAGCGGCTCGGACTGCTGCTGGCCGGCGCGGAGGAGGACGCCCCGGCGCCCTGGACCGCCGAGGCGGACGGCGAGCGCTGGACGGTCTCGTCCGACGCCCTGCGCCGCCCCGGCCCGGAGGGCGAACCGGCTCTGCCGTACGCGCTGACGGTGACGGTGGGGCTGGACGGCGCCGACCGGGTGCTGGTCGACCTCTCCCGGGCGTCGGGGCCCGTCTCCGTGGCGGGACCCGACGAGGAGGTGCGCAGTCTGGCGCGGGCCGTCGTTGCCGAGGCGCTCACCGGCCCGGTGGGGGCTCTCGCCGAGGTCACCCTGGTGGGATCCGTGGCCGGCGAGGGGCTCGTCGCCGACGACGTGCCGCAGGCCTCGCGTCTGCACACCGCGGCCAGTCTGGAGGAGGCGTTCGCCGTGGCGGCTTCGGCGGGCCCGGTACAGCCGGAGCCCGGATCGACCGACGTCACCCAGATCTTCCGGCTGATCGAAGGCAGCAGCCGGATCGCCGTCCAGGGCGAGGCGCCGCACCTGTTCGTCGTGGACGCCTCACAGCTCCCGCGGCGGGAGGGCGCGTTGGACGGCCTGCGGCGCGGGGACGCACTGCTGGTGCTCGGCGACGCGCCCGCGGGGTGGCGCTGGCGGGCCGGTGCGGGCGGATCGCTCGACACCGGACCGCTCGGCCTGGAGATCACCCGGCACGTGGGGCGTCTCGCCGAGTCTCACCCGGCGTCGCGGTAACGGCCGTCCGTGTACAGCCCTCGGCTGTACAGCGCCTCCCGCAGGGCGCGGGAGGCGTAGAACGTCCGCGACTTGACGGTGCCCGGCGGCACGCCGAGGACCCGGGCCGTCTGGTTGACGCTGCGCCCCAGGTAGTGCACGTGCATCAGAACCTCGCGCTGCGGCGGCCGCAGGTCCCACAACGCCTCTAAGAGCACCTGGGAGGTGAGCATGTGGTCAACGTCGTCGGACACCTGCGGGTGGGCGAGTTCCGGGTCGCCGTTCTCCGCCGGTCTGGCCTGGCGGGCCCGGAGATCGTCGATGACGAGGTTGCGCAGCACGGTGAACAGCCACGGCCGCGCCGCGTCCGTGGTCGGGTCGAGCTGCCCGGCGTGGCGCCAGGCGCGGATCGCGACCTCTTGGAGGACATCCTCGGCGCGGTGCCAGTCGCCCTGCAGACGCCGTGCGGCGAACTGCAGCAGCGCGCGGCCGTGGACTTGGTAGAAGGCTCTGAGGAACTCCTCGGGGCGGAGTTCCGCGGTGGGGGGACGGGTGTTGCGGTCTTCGGTCGAGGTTTCGGTGGAAGTGCTGGCCGACAAAGGCCTGTTCCTCTCCTGTCGCCTGTGGGGGTGGCGACGGTGAACGCGCCCCGGTACCGCCGTCGTTCCGGCGGCCGGGGCGCGTCAGTCCGGTTCGCGGGTGTCAGTCCGGTTCGCGGGCGGACAGCGAATCCACCTCACCGGGCGTCAGTTCCCGGTCGTAGACGTGCACGTCGGAGATGTCGCCGTTCCAGTGGTCGGCCGCCTTCCCCCCGAGCTTGCCGCGTCCGATCACCACATCGCCGGTGGGCGTCTCCTTGCTGGAGGCCTCTCTGCTTCCCGCGAGTCTGCCGTCCACGTAAACCCGCATCCGGTGATCCTTGTGGCTGTACGTGCCGGTGAGGTGGTACCAGCGGTCGGCCTGCGGCCGCTCGGCCTTCTCCGCGACGGTACGGGCACCGGGGAAGCTGAACGCGAAGTTCTCGTCCTGGCCGGAGTACTGGAGGAAGAAGGTGCTGATCCCGTAGCCGTCCTGGGAGACGGCGGTGTGGAAGCCCTCCGTGGAGGTGAGCCGCACGCGTGCGGCGACCGAGTAGTCCGCGCCGGTGGTGTCGACCGGGGAGCCGGCGTCCACGTATCCGCTGCCGTCCAGTCGCAGGGCGCCGCCCTCGGGACCGTCGTCGGTCCACTCCACGTCGCCGCTGACGACGGCGTCGTGCTCACCGGCCTTCGCGGTGCCGGACCGGTGGAGGGGCCACCACCCGACACCGCGCAGCGACTCGGCGCTCGTGCCCTTCGAGGCGCTCGTACCCTTCGAGGCCTGTTGTTCCCCGGACTCCCCGGATTCCTGACCGCGCACCAGTTGGGCGATGACGAAGGCCAGGGCGACGGCCAGTACGGCGATGGTGGTGATGAGCGACCATCTGCGCGTCATGATGCGCCCCGGGCCACGCGGCGGAGGAATGTCACTGATGATCAAGTGTCCGTTCCGGAAGTAGTTTTACGTACCACCGAAGTGTGACAGGCCGATGTGAACACACATGTGGGCGCCCTTGAATGTCCTGTGTGTGCGCCGTGACATGCGGCAACACCCCGGACGGGCTACGGCAGGCGCCACTCCACCGGCGCGCTCCCCTGGCGCACCAGCAGGTCGTTGGCCCGGCTGAACGGGCGCGATCCGAAGAAACCGCGGTCCGCCGACATCGGCGAGGGATGGGCGGATTCGATCGCCGGCAGATCTCCCAGCAGCGGCCGCAGATTGCGCGCGTCACGGCCCCACAGGATCGACACCAGCGGCTTGCCGCGCCCCACCAGGGCCCGGATGGCCTGCTCGGTGACCTCCTCCCAGCCCTGGCCCCGGTGGGCGCCGGGCTTGCGCGGGGCGGTGGTGAGCGCCCTGTTGAGCAGCAGCACCCCCTGCTCCGACCACGGCGTCAGATCTCCGTTGGACGGCCGGGGCAGCCCCAGGTCCGTGTGCAGTTCCCGGAAGATGTTCTCCAGACTGCCCGGCAGCGAACGCACCTCGGGCGCCACCGCGAAGCTGAGCCCGATGGCCATCCCCGGCGTGGGATAGGGGTCCTGACCGACGATGAGGACGCGGACGTCGTCGAACGGCTGCTGGAAGGCCCGCAGGACGTTAGCCCCAGCCGGGAGGTAGGTCCGGCCGGCCGCTATCTCGGCCCGCAGGAAGTCCCCCATCGCGGCGATACGTTCGGCCACAGGTTCCAGAGCCTTAGCCCAGCCTGCTTCGACAAGTTCATGCAAGGGTCGTGGTGCCACAGCGCGTCACCCTACTGGCACACAACCGGTCCCCGCACAGACACATAGCCCCTCACGTGCGGACGCCGCCCTCGGGGCTACTCTTCCTTCCGAGAAGGAGGGGAGCCCGTTGCGTCCAGTGACCGTGACCGCGGCGTCGGAGGGATCCGGGTTTCTCGCCGTGGACTCCGGTGGGTCCGGACTCCGGGCGGTGGTGGGAACCGCCGAGCGCGGGCCGCTGGCCCGTCGGGAGTCGGCGGAGCCGGTCCGCACGGGCGACCGGGGCATCGACCCCGAACACTTCATGACGCGGCTCATGCCCTTGGTGCGTGCGTTGACCGCGGAGGCCGGGCCGGTGCGGTTGACCGCCGTCGTCGTCGGCGCCACCGGACTCGCCTCCCTGGGTGACGCGCTGCGCGCCGAACTGCCGGGTGCCCTGACCCGGGAGCTGGGCGTACGGAGGGTCGCGCTGGCCGCCGACGCCGTGACCGCGTACATGGGCGCCCTCGGGCCGCGTCCCGGTGTCGTGATCGCCGGCGGTACGGGTCTGATCGCGATCGGCACCGACCTGACCGGCTGGCGTCGCGCGGACGGCTGGGGGCATCTGCTCGGCGACTGCGGGGGCGGTGCCTGGATCGGGCGAGCCGGTCTCGAGGCCGCGCTGCGCGTCCATGACGGGCGCGAGGGCGGCTCGGCCCGATTGCTGGCGAGCGCCGAGGAGATGTTCGGGCCCGTGGCCGGACTGCCCAACGCGCTGTATCCGCGGCCGGACCGGCCCGCCGTCCTCGCCTCCTTCGCACCCCGGGTGGCCGCCTGCGCGGAGGGGGACCCCGTCGCGGCGGACATCCTGCGCATGGCCGCACGGCACATGGCCGACTCCGCGGCAGCCGTGTGCCCCTCCGGCGGCGAGCCCGGTGTCGCCGTCACCGGCGGCCTGTTCAAGCTGGGCGACGCGCTCCTCGGGCCGGTGGACGAGGAACTGGCACAGCGTCTCCCGCACGCGCGGCGGGTGCCGGCCGAGGGCGACCCGTTGCACGGCTCCGTGCGCCTGGCGACCCAGCTGAGCACCGGTTCCCTCACACTGCCGGGTGACGGGACGATGCTGTCCGTGACAACCCTGTCGGGTGAATAATCCGACCCGCATGATCCGTACGTAACTCATCAGACAAAACCGGACGTATACCGCTCACCTGCACCCTCCCCGAACAGGAGAGCCCAGGAAACCAGTAACATGCGGCGCCATGAGTTCCCCCACTGGACCCGAGTCCGGCCTCCCAGTACGAATGCCGCGACCCCGCCAGCCGGGACGGCACCGCCGCCCCGAGCCGCTGGTGGCTCCCGAGGGCGCGCCCGCGCTCGTCCTCGCCGTGCCGGGCACGCCCAGTAGCGCCACGCGCAGCCTCGCCGAGGAGGTCGTGAGCATCGCCCGCTCCGAGCTGCCCGGCCTCGACGCCCGCATCGGGTACCTCGACGGGGACAACGCGGAGTTCTTCACGCTCCAGGCCGTGCTCGCGCACGCCGCCGAGGAGCGCACCGCCCGCTTCGAGCAGGCGCGTGCCGCCGGCATGGACGTCAGGGAGCCCGACGGGCCCGTCGCCGTCGTCGTGCCGCTGCTCGCCGGCCCGGACAGCGCGCTGCTGCGCCGGGTCCGTCAGGCCGTCATGGAGAGCCACATCGCCGCGGAGCTGACCGATGTCCTCGGCCCGCACCCGCTGCTCGCCGAGGCGCTGCACGTGCGGCTCTCCGAGGCCGGTCTGGCCCGCGCGGACCGTGCCCGGCTGTTCACCGTGGCGACCGCCGCCGACGGCATCGTCCTGGCCTCCGTGGGCGGTGACGAGGCCGTGCAGGCGGCCGGGATCACCGGCATGCTGCTGGCCGCGCGCCTGGCGGTGCCGGTGATGGCGGCGGCTCTGGACCAGGAGGGCTCCATCGCGTCCGTCGCCGAGCAGCTCCGCTCCTCGGGCTCGCAGCAGCTGGCCCTCGCGCCGTATCTGATCGGCCCGGAGATCGAGCCGGGGCTGGTCGAGGAGGCGGCCAAGGAGGCGGGTTGCTCCGCGGCGGAGTCGCTCGGGCCGTACCCGGCGATCGGGAAGCTGGCGCTGGCGAAGTACACGACGGCGCTGGGTATCACGCCGCAGCAGGTTCAGCAGACGCCGGTTCGCTGACGCGCCCTGCGCATGGCAGAGAAGGCCCGCTCCGGTTCGGGGCGGGTCTTCGCCGTTGATGGTGCGGGGTGTCAGGCCGGGGGCAGGTGCGTTGTGGCTTGTCGCGCGCACGCGGCAGAGCCGCATATCAGCACAGCCCCGCGCCCCTGGGGGTCAGCCGATGACCACGCATGATGCCGCCGCCACCTTGATGGCCCCCTCTCGCCTCGGGATGCCCGTGCGCCGGTCTGCAGTGAACCAGGTCACATCACCGGAGCGTTCGTTGGCTACATACAGGAAGCCATCGGACACGGTCAGGGCGCGTGGCCAGTGACCGCCGCAGGGGACCGTGGTGACCAGGTGCAGTTCCTCCCCCTCGACGGCGAACACGGACAGGACGTCCTCGCCGCGGGTGGCGGTCCACACGAAGCGGCCGTCGGGTGAGGTGACGATCCCCGAGGGGTAGGCGTCACGCGCCGGGGCGCCCCGCAGGACCGGGGTCTCGGTGAGCGGTGTCAGGGCGCCTTCCGCCGCGCCCCAGCGGCAGACGGTGACGGAGGGGCTGAGTTCGTTGACGACGTAGGCGTACGCGCCGTCCGGGTGGAAGGCCAGGTGGCGCGGCCCCGATCCGGGCCGCAGGGCGGTCTCCCGGTGCAGGGCCGGGGTGCCGTCGGTCAGCGTGCACACCCGCACCGAGTCGGTGCCGAGGTCGACGCTGACGGCCCAGCGCCCGCTCGGGTCGGGCTGCACCTGGTGGGCGTGCGGCCCCTGCTGGCGCGGGGTGTGCGGGCCCCCGCCGGTGTGCTGGAGCACGCCGGAGGCGGACCGCGCGAGAGTGCCGTCGGGGCGGACGGGGACGGCGGTGACACTGCCCGAGCCGTAGTTGGCGGTCAGGACGTGTCCGGCGTACAGGCTGAGGTGGGTCGGCCCGCCGGCGTCGAGCGGGACGGGCGGTCCGGCCGGCTCGGGCTTGTCCCCGGTCACCCGGTACGCGGCCACCGCGCCCGCGGCCGTCTCACTGACCGCGTACAGCGTCTCCCCGTCGGACGAGAGGGCGAGGTAGGCCGGGTCGGGGACGACGTTCACGCCGCTCAGGAAGGTCAGCGCGCCGCTGCCGGCGTCGACCTCCGCCGTCACGACACCGGGGCCGCCGGCGGCCGTGAACGACCCGATGAACGCCCGCCGCCTGCTGCCGTCCGCCATCACTGTGCCCTTTCGTCCCTGAGCCGTCCGGAATGACCGCGCGGTCGATCATGCGCGGTCTAGACCAAAGGGTCAAGGGGGTGTGGCAGCCGACCAGTCGCTCAGGCGCCGACCAACGGGGAGCCCGATGACGTCCGCAGCGGCCGGGCGAGCTCCGCGAGGGCCCGTTCCAGGCCGTGCAGGTGAGCCGCCGGGCGGCGGTGGCCAGGCGGGCGCCGGGGAGGCCTCCGGGTCGGCGGCGACGGCGACCAGGCCGCGGAAATCCCGGGAGCAGTCGTCGAGGAGGGCGAGCACGTGCCGGGCCCGCCGCTCGCGGCCCGGCATCGGGTTCAGCGGGTGCACCAGCGGGTCGACCGAGAGCCGTACCCGGGCGAGCAGCCGCTCCAGCTCGGCCACCCGCGGGGCCGGGTCGGTGTCCGCGGCGTCCGCCAGCCGCCGGGCGGTCTCACCTCGTTCCGGGATCCATCACGAGAGCAGCCAAGATCCTCAACGAACGGCTATGAGCCGTCGGGCGGAGAGCGCCGCACCGCAGGTCGAGGCTCTTCCTCCCGTTCAGGGACGGACCAGTGGAGGGTTCGGAGACGACCCGAGCGGCATCGCCAGCTCCGACAGAGCCTTCTCCAGGCCGCGCAGATGCACGAGGGCCGACTCCCCCTCGTCCTGCTGAGGCATCTCGCCACTGGCGGACGCCACTCGCCTGCGCCCCAGATCACTGACGGTGAGTGCTTCCACCGCCGCCTCGACGCGCCAGCAGGCAGCCGCCAGACGGGCGTCGTGCGACGCGACAGGGTCGGCGGCAACGGACACCAGACCCCGCACTTCGCGGGCGCAGTCGTCGAGCAGCTCAATGACCTGGCGGGCACGGGCTTTCCGAGCACGGAAGGGAGTCAAAGGGTGCATCAAGGGGGCGAGTGCCATCCGTACCCGGCCGAGCAGCAGTTCCAGTTCGGCGGCGTGCGGGGCAGGGTCGCCCTTCGGGTCTCCAGCGAGGCGAGCGGTCGCCTCGGCCGTGGCGGCGTGGACGCAGTGCAGTGCCCGCTGGATCCAGGCATCGTTCGTGGCGTGCGTGGTGACCGGCAGGACGAGGGCCACGGCCAGCGCGGCACACAGCGCGCCCACACCGGTCTCCGCGAGGCGGAGCTCGAGCAGGCTGGGGTCCAGCACGCCCAGCAGGCCGTACAGCAAGCTGACCATGACCGTCACGGCCAGCATCATCCAGGAGTAAGAGACGGCGGCCGTGTAGAAGATGCCGAAGACACAGACGGCAACCAGCGCGGCTGTCGGCGCGGGCGCGCCATGCAGCGGGATGGCGACCAGCAGGCCGACGGCGATACCGATCACAGTTCCGAAGACCCGGCGGAAACCGCGGACCAGGGTTTCGCCGCGAGAAGCCGTGTTGACGAAGATCCACCAGACAGTACCGACGGCCCAGTACCAGCGCTCTTCGGAGAGCAGCTGCCCGACCAGAAGCGCGAGTGCCGAGGCGGCAGTGGCCTGGAAGGCTTGCCGGGTGGTGGGCCGCGCCAACCCGCTGCCGGGCAGGGCCGGCGGGGCTGCCGCGGGTGGGGTGTGACGCTCGATGGGCCAGAGCGCGAAGCGCGTGGCGCCGGCCGTGAAGAGGGCCAGGCCCACAGCGGTGTACAGCTCGGGCAGCTGAGCGGGAACCGCGTGCAGGAACTGCGTGATGAAGAAGTTCATGAACGCGAAGATCCCGAGCGCGTGCCCCCGCGGGCCCCAGCGGCGGGCATAGACCCCACAGAAGACGACGGCCAGGAACGCGGCGTCACGGGCCGGGGTGATGCCATGCAGTGTGGTGGCAAGCGCCAGCACGGGGAATCCCGCGATGGGAAGCAGGACGGTGGTGATGCGCTGGTCACGGACGGTCGCATCGGTGACCGTGAAGAGGGCGAGCAGTGCCGCGAGCCCTGCGGTGATCGATGCGGTGAGCGATAGCCCGCAGAGTTCGGAAACGGCGACGGCGGCAGCGACACCGATGACAGCGCGGGTCGCGTTCCGCAGCCTCAAGCGCCCCGGGTCCGGAGCCACGAACATCCTCTTCACGGCGGTGCGCCGCCCCCCTCGTGGTGGTACGCGTCCTGCCCACGGTCGTCCCGGGTGGCGGACGACAAGCAGGCACGACTGAGGCACCGCGGTCCGGACCCGGCCTCGTCGCCGTCCGGCGCTACGCGGCGCCACAAGTACATGGATACAACAAAGACAACCACCTCCGGCCCCACTGGCTCAACTGTCGCGCCATTGACTGTGCCAATGGCACAGTGAGTCAGCCCTGATGTCGACCGATGGACTGCCAATGGATCAGAGTCCGCCCATCCGCCGGTCCGCGTGTGGCCTACTGCACCGGGCTCTGGACGCCGCCCGCCTTCCATCGGCCGTGAACCGACCACCCATGGACACCGACCTGACTGGCGGACCGACTGCTTACCCTCCCGCGGGCGCGGGGAGCAGCCACGGCACTGACCGACTCCGGACCTCGCCCCCGCAGCACAACCACCCGCTGCCCACGGTCACGGGGAACTTCAGCCGTGCCACTCCACCTTGAACACCCACACGTACCGTCCCGCGGTGCGGGCCGCCTCGGGAACGTCGATCACGAGGGAGCCGTTGCTGACGGTCCAGGTCAGCGGGCGGTCGTGGCCGAGCATCGTCACCTTGTCGCCGTTGCGGATCGGCACCGGGGCCTCGACGGTGAGCTTCGCGCCCGGCCGGGCCAGCGAGTGGATGTAGAACGCTTCGTTCTGCCGGACCGTGAACCGCAGGTCCTCGCCCAGCTGCGCCATGCGCGACCAGTACGTCGTGTCGTAGATCGCCTCTCCGTTGGTCCGCAGCCAGCGGCCCGTCTCGCGCAGCCGTGTCTGCATGATCTCCGGGATGGTGCCGTCGGCGCGTGGCCCGATGTCGAGCAGGAAGTTGCCGTTCTTGGAGACGATGTCGACGAGGCTGTGCACGACCTCCTCGGTCGTCATGTAGGCGTCGTCGGGCGTCGCCTGGTTGTAGCCGTAGCTGAAGGGGTCGAGGCCGCGGCTGGACTCCCACTTCGCGACGACCGTGTTCTCGTACGTCGTGTATTCGGGGGTCGTGAAGTCGCGGAAGCCGATGCCCGAGCGGTCGTTGACGGTCACCTCGATGGGCCGGCGGCGGTTCTTGGCGTGGTTGAAGTACTCCGCGAGCACATGGAGACTGTCGTTGGCACCGCCGATGTCGCACCAGATGAGCTGCGGGTCGTAGCCGTGGATCAGCTCCAGCATCTGCGGGGCCTGATAGTCCCGCACAAAATCCTTGCCCGAGGTGTAGCCGTTGTACGTCTCCGGCTGAAGGGTGTACGGGTTGCGCGGGGCGTGGCCCATCCACGGGTTGTCGGGGTTGAACCACTCGGGCATGGAGAAGTACAGGCCGCGGTGGAGTTCGGGCGTGTAGCGCCTGGAGGCGTCGAAGAGTTCCTTGATCAGGTCCCGCCGCGGCCCCATCTTCACGGAGTTGCGGTCGGAGACCTTCGTGTCCCACAGGGCGAAGCCCTCATGGTGTTTCGACGTCAGCACGTGGTACTGCGCGCCCGCGTCCCGGAACAACTCCACCCACGCCCTGGGGTCGAACCTCTCCGCGGTGAACCGGGGAATGAAGTCGTCGTACGCGAAGTCCTCGCCGTACTTCTCCCGGTGGTAGGCGTACACGGCGTTCGCCGGGTCCTGCATGTGGTTCCAGTACCACTCGGCGTACTGCTTGCCGACGGGCGACCAGGCGGGCACCGAGTAGACGCCCCAGTGGATGAAGATGCCGAACTTGGCGCCCTGGAACCAGTACGGCGCCTGATGACCGGTGAGCGAAGCGTCGGTGGGCTGGTAGTCGGCGACGCCGAGGGTCAACTTGCCCTCCCTGGAGGTGATTTGCCCGCCCCGTCCGCTGACGGTCACCGTGCCGTCCCGCGTGGTGCCGGGCGTGGTGCCGGTGCGGTTGCGGATGCCGACGCGGACGCGGGCCTGCTCACCGGGGTCGAGGCGGCGGACGCGGGCGGGCTCGACGGTGCGGGCGCCGGGCACGTCTACGCCCACGGCCACGCCGTCGGCCGCCAGGACGGCGACCGTGCCCGCGTTGACGACGGTGGCCTCGACGCTCTGCGCGCCCGTGGACTCCAGCAGCGAGTTCGTGGAGTGCGCGTCCCGCAGGGCCAGCGCCCGCCCCTGGGCGACCGGCTGGAGGGAGAGCGCGAAGACGTGCAGGGACGACTTGCCGGCCTCCGCCGGGTTGGTCTTCGGCAGCGTGAGAGCTATCGCCTCCCGCCGAGGGTCGATCCAGACCTCCGACGTGCCGATCCCGACGCGATGCTCGTCCTTGGTGCCGTCCGGCTTGTAGCGGTACGCGGCCGACAGTGAGCCGCCCGCCGAGAACCAGTCGGAGCCGCCGAGTCCGGCGGTCGTGGTCGAACCGTCCGCATAGTGCACGGTGGCCGCACCGGAGGCGTTGCCGTAGCTGCCCGCCGCGAGGAACAGGGCGGACAGATAGCGGCCCTTGGGCAGCTCGATGCGCTGGCCGAGCGCGACCACGTTGTTCTTGGTGCCCGCGGCGGACGAAGAGAAGAGGAAGAGGACGCCGTCGACCTTGACCCGGCCGGAGGGGAGTTCCTCACCCGGGAACGTGTAGCCCGAGCCGTCGAAGTCGCCGCCGCGTGCGGTGGCGGTGTCGATGCCGTCGTTGTCGAAGAGGGCGTCGAGCGGGACGGGTACCGGGTCGGGGACGGGGACCCACTGCCCCGCCTGCCCGGCGGCCGGCTCCGCGGCCTGCGCCTGGGTGCCCAGGGCGAGGGGAAGAGCGGCCACGGCTGTCACACCCGCCGCGGCACCCAGAACCTGACGTCTTGCATACGTACTCACGAGCGGCTCCCATTCATCGGATGTCTGATGGTCCAGTTGGCCGCCAAAGGCTGTCAACGGGGCGTCAAGTAAAGGACGTTGAGCCAGTGATCGGATGACCCGACGCTCAGTGGGCAGCGGCAGGGTCACCGCGCGACAAGTCCAAGCGGGCCGGGCGGCCGCGGGGTGGCAGCCGCTCGGGCGGTCGACCGGCCCGGCATCGCGCCGGTGACCACGGCGCCCGAGCGGGCGAGATCTGACGGCGAACCATCCCGTTCGGCCGGCGTCTGCTTCACGTCTTGCCACCTGTCGTGGCGATGCCCTGGACGAAGAACTTCTGCGCGATCAGGAACAGCAGGATCACCGGAGCGACGGTGACACAGCTGACGGCCAGCAACCTGCCGTAGTCGGCGGCGTACAGACTCTGGAAGAAGTTGATGGCCACAGGCAGGGTGAATTTCGAGGCGTCGGTGAGGAAGATCAGAGGTCCGAAGAAGTCGTTCCAGGAGGCGACGAACTGGAAGAGGCCGACAGTGACCAGGGCGGGCCTGGACAGGGGCAGCGCGATGGCGACGAACTGGCGCAGCCGTCCCGCGCCGTCGATGCGGGCCGCCTCGAAGAGCTCCTTGGGGATGCCGAGGAAGAACTGGCGCAGCAGGAAGATGTAGAAGGCGCAGCCCACCCCCAGGAAGCTCGGCACGGTCAGCGGGAGATAGCTGTCGAGCCAGCCGAGCTCCTGGTAGATCGCGTAGGACGGGATGAGGGTGATGAACGGCGGCAGCATCATCGTGGCGAGCAGCGTCGCGAAGAGCGGGCGGCGGGCGCGTGAACGCAGGTGGGCGAAGGCGAAGGCGGCCATGGAGGAGCACACCAGGGTCCCGACGGTGGAGACGACGGCCACGAACAGCGAGTTGCCGAAGTACCGCCACATGGACACCCCGGCGGCGGAGGCGGAGAAGTTCCGGCCGTCGAGGTTGTCCGGCAACAGCCGCGGGGGGTAGGCGGCGATCTCACTGGCGTCCTTGAAGGCACCGGAGAGCATCCACAGGAAGGGCAGGATGAAGAAGAAGGCAGCGATGCACAGGGGGACATAGAGCGGGACGAGCGCCACGCGGCCACGGGTGACGGCCAGCCGGAGGGTGGTGGAGGGTGCGTGTGTGTCGGGCACGGGCCGGTCGCCTTTCAGGAGCCGAGGTAGTGGACGTGGCGGCGGGCGAACCGCAGCACGACGACCGTGAGCACCAGGACGATCAGGAACTGCACCCAGGCGAGCGCGGAGGCGTAGCCGACGTTCGAGTAGGAGAACGCTTCGTTGAAGAGGTACAGGCCGAGGAAGTAGGTGGTGTGCTCCGGTCCGCCGGCGGTCATCACATAGGGCTCCGCGAACACCTGGAGCGAGGAGATCAGGCCCATGATCACGTTGAACAGGATGACCGGGGACAGCAGCGGCACGGTGATCCGGATGAACCGCTGCCACCAGCCGGCGCCGTCCACGAGGGCCGCATCACGCAGCTCCACGGGGACGTCCTGAAGCCCCGCGAGAAAGATGATCATCGCGCCCCCGGTCGCGGTGAGGCTCATGAAGACCAGGGCGGGTATCGCCCACGTGCTGCTCCCGAGCCAGTCGGGGCCGTCGATGCCCACCGTGCCCAGCAGGTAGTTGAGGATCCCGGCCTGGGGATCGAACATCCACTGCCAGACCACGAACAGCGGCACGCCGGTGACGATGGCCGGCAGGAAGAACGCCGTCCTGAAGAACGTACGGCCGATGATGGGGGTGTTGACCATGGCCGCGAGAGCCAGAGCCACCACGGTGCCCAGGACCACTCGGGCCCCGGCGTAGAGGAAGGTGTGCCCTAGCGAGGGCCAGAAGTCCAGGTCTGTGGTGAACAGCACCCGGAAGTTCTGCAACCCGATCCACTCCGGCGCGGCGACCCCGTTCCACCGGGTGAAGGCCGCGTACAGCGAGAACAGCATGGGCCCGAGGGTGAGGCCGAGCAAGCCCACGAACCAGGGCGTCAGGAACAGCCAGAAAGCGGCGGACTCCGAGTGCCGCAGCCTCCGCCAGTGTCTCGTCACGATCATCTCTCCGCTCACTCCACCGGTACTCAGGCACGCAGGATCTGTGTGCCCCGTTCCTGCAGCACCCGAAGTACCTCGTCGACCGGGACCCCCCGCGCCTCCATGGCCTCCACCTGTTGCTTCAGCAGGTCCCAGACCTTGTTGAACAGGCCGCCCTGGAAGGCCACGACCTGCTGCCCCATGCCCTCGATCATGTGGTCCCAGGGCAGCGCCCGGTCGGAGGCGGACAGGCTCCGTCGCCATCCTTTGAAGGCTGTCCGCAGCGCGGGGGTGCCGAGCGGTCCCAGGAGACGCTGGGCGTCGGGGTCGGTGGCCATGAAGCGGGCGAAGTGCCAGGCCTCCTGCTTGCGCTTCGACCCCTCGAAGATCGCCACGTTGTTGCTCTGAAAGGTGCCTCTCCATTCCTTCGGGTACGGCGCGACGCCCCACTCGAACCGGTCGCCGATCTGCTGGTTGAGGCTGGTGAGGGAGTACCCGAGGAATGTGTCCATCGCGAACAGGCCGCTGGAGAATCCCGCCGCGTACTGGGCGCGTCCGGCCGCGGGCATCACACGGCGGGTGCGGACCAGGTCGTACATGAGCCGGAACGAGGAGGCCATGCGGTCGTCCGTGGCGGTCATCTTCCTGGTGACCGGGTCGAAGGGAAGACCGCCGTGGACGGTGGGGACGTCGTAGATCAGCGGGTCGGCGAACCCGTTGCGCATGCCCCAGGTGCGGCTGGTGCCGGAGCCGGATGTCGCCTCCGTGGCCATCTCCACGAAGTCGCGCTCGCGCCAGCCGTCCTGCGGCGGGCCGATACCGAGCTTGTCCAGCAGGGTCTTGTTGTACGTGACGCCCTTGGGGTAGACGACCAACGGCAGGCAGAGCACCTGGTCGCCGATCCGGGCCGGGTTCAGCGCACCGGGCACCCACTGCCCCTCGTCGACACCGTCGCGCCGGATGAACGACGCGAGGTCGGCGTAGGCGTTCAGCTCACTCAGTCCGGACACCCAGCTCTCGGCCACGATCATCACGTCGGGCGCGGTACCGGCACGGAACATCAGCGGCAGCCGCCGGAAGAAGCCCGAGGGGTCGGCGTAGGTGTAGCTGATCCGGCTGCCGGGGTTCTTCCGGCGGTAGAGGGCGACGATCTGCCGGAATATGCCGATGGAGACGGTGTCGCCGTGGAAGCCGAAGACCAGCTCGTCCCTGCGCCGGGAGGCACCGCAGGCGGCAGTGCTCCCGGCGATCGCCGCCGACGCCCCGAGCGCGGCACCCGCGCGCAGCACTCTTCTTCGCGTGAGAGGGCGCATGGTCATCGCACCTCGATCGCCAGGCAGTTGACGTAGGGCGTCGGAGGGCGCTCGGGAAGTTCGACCACCAGCTCACCTCCCGGGTAGATCTGGTGGTACTCGACGGGTCCCGCGCCCAGGAGCCGGACGGAGGTGATCGCGGTCTGCGGACCGAGACTGTGGATGATCGACCGCCGGTCCTCGGGCCAGGCCATCTGGAAGACGTAGACCGTGTCGTCACGCCGGGTGAGACGGTAGTCGGCGTCGGTCCAGGCGACCCGCTCCTCGCGGAAGCCGTCCACGACGACACCACTGGGACCTTCGACGCCCGGTCCGAAAGGCCGGGAGCCGTGAATCCCCTTCCCGCACACGTCCATCCAGCCGGCCAGTTCCTTCAGCACATGGCGACACTCCTCGTCGAGGGTCCCGTCGGGCAGTTGGGGGACGTTCAGCAGCAGGCTGCCGTTCTTCGCGACGACGTCGACGAGCAGTTCGACCACGTGGGCAGGGCTCTTGTAGACGGCGCGCACGTCGTAGAACCAGCCGCCCAGACAGGTGTCGGTCTGCCACGGCACGGGCGAGAGCGCCGGTTCCTGACTGCGTTCCACGTCCAGCACGCCGATCCGGCGGACTTCCGACCACCGTTCCTTCTGGGTGTAGACGGCCTGGTTGCGGCCACCGTGGCGGGCCGCGCTGGTGTTGTACAGGTGCGCGGCCGCTCGCAGACCAGCCCGCATGCCGTGGACGCCGAAGGGCGGTGCCCCGTCGGAGTAGAGCAGGTCGGGCTGGTACCGGTCGATCATCTCGGTGACCAGGTCCAGCCACCGTCCGTGCCAGCCGGGGTTGGCGGTGTACCAGGGCGCAACCGGGTCGGTGCGCCGCCCCGGGACGAAGTGCTCGGCGTTGGACAGGTAGAGGTCCTCGAAGGACGGATCCGTGCCGTCGTAGGGAACACCCGCGTAGGGTCCGGTGGCGTCCGCGCCCTTGTTCACCGACCACCAGCTGAACGCGGCCCCGAGGTGTTCGGACAACCCGAAGCGCAACCCCCGCGCCTGCGCCGCCGCGCTCCACAGTCCGACGACGTCCTTGCCCGGCCCGACCTCCGCCGAGTTCCAACGGTGCAGTCGGGAGGGATAGTTGAGGAAGTTGTCGTGGTGGGAGGCAAGGGCGACGAGGTAGCGGGCGCCGGCCCGGACATACAGGTCAGACAGCTCGTCCGGATCGAACCTCTCCGCCTTCCACCGCGCGACCAGGTCCTTGTAGCCGAACTTCGACGGATGACCGTAGGTCCGTACGTGGTAGCGGTACTGGTCGGTCCCCTCGATGTACATGTTGCGGGCGTACCAGTCGCCGTAGCGCGGCACGGACTGCGGTCCCCAGTGCGACCAGATTCCCAGCTTGGCGTCGCGGAACCACTCCGGGCACTCGAACGTCGACAGCGATTCCACGGTGGGCAGGAAAGGGCCCGTCGTTTCCGGTCTTTGGGTCATGGCGACATCACCTCGGCTGGGCCGTCCTGGTCGGTTCCGGGTGAACGTAGATCTCTCGGGAGACAGGAACCAATGGTCAGGAGTGGATATCGCTGGTCCGTTCTCACCCTCTGGATCTACCGGTGGCGCTGGTCTGGCCGAGCGCCCACGCCCCGATGTACGGTCCCGGCATGCCGGACCGGAATTCGACGATCACCTGGAGGGTGCCGCTCACGCAACCGCCGGTCATCGCGGACCTGGGCATCGGTCTGCACGGCGTCGACCGCCAGGTCGACGACTGGTGCCTGCCCGACCTGTGGTCACTCCACCTCTACGGATACACGGGCGAACTGGAGGTGTGCGGCACCGTCATTCCGATCGCTCCGGGGCGCGTCAGCCTGGTGCCCCCGGGCGTCGCCACGCGCTACCGCTACCAGGGGGAGTCCCGCCACCTTTTCGCTCATGTCCGGCTGTCTGCCCAAGCCGGCGAGGACTGTCCGAAGCTCCCCGCCATGCTGGACTGCGGCGCCGACCTGCCCCGCATTCGCGACCGGTTCCAGACCGCCCTGGAAGCCAGGTCCCGTCTGCCTCAGCTCGCACGCGCCGAACTGTGGAGCATGCTCTCCCTCCTGTCGGCCCGACAGTCCTCGCGCTACGACGACGCCTCCGGTCTTCACCCCTCGGTGCGCGCAGCTCTCTCCCACATCGAGGCGCACCTCAGCGAGCCCATGAGCGTCGCGTCGCTCGCCCGGGGGGTCGGCCTGTCCCACAACCACCTCACGCGACTCTTTCGCGCGCAACTCGGCACCACCGTTGTGGCCCACATCAGAAACCGCCGCATGCACCGAGCCCACCACCTGCTGACGCGTACGGCGCTGTCGGTCAAGTCCGTCGCCCCCATGGTGGGTTTCACCGACCTGCAGACCTTCAACAAGGCGTTCCGCAAGGTGTACGGCGTCGGGCCTCGCTCCATCCGTGACAGGGTCGCGAACCATCCGTTCGAGGAGGACGCGGCACCGGCGGTCGCGCTCGACTGGTCGTACTCACAAGGGCGTTGAGCAGGGGGACTGGCGCGGTGGCGGATGCGTCGCAGCGCAGTCCCGCCCGGTCGTGGCGGGCGCCGGCCGTACCCGGCTGCCGCGCCGGCCGGCGGTCTCGATGACCCCGCGCAGGCCGGCATGGGAAAGCATGAAAAAGGCACCGCGGGGTCCGCGGCGCCATCGATGCCTCCATATGAGCATCCCGGACACCACTGGCTCGACTGACTCCTTCTAGACTGAGCCATTGGTACAGCGCACAGCGGTCAGAACGCGGCCGCGGCAGAGCCCGACGGACGAGGAGGGCGCGGCATGCCCGTGGACGAGCTCGACACCCGCATCCTGCGGCTGCTGCTGGAGCAGCCGCGCACGAGCGTGCGCGAATACGCCCGTATCCTCGGCGTCGCGCGGGGCACGCTCCAGGCCCGGCTCGACCGGCTGGAGCGAGACGGCGTGATCACCGGCACGGCACCGGGCCTCTCCCCCGCCGCGCTCGGACATCCGGTGCTCGCGTTCGTGCACATCGAGGTCACCCAGGGCCATCTCGACGAGGTGGGCGACGCGCTGGCCGCGGTGCCGGAGATCGTCGAGGCGTTCTCCATCACGGGCGGCGGGGATCTGCTGACCCGGGTCGTGGCGCGGGACAACGCGCATCTGGAGGACGTCGTGCAGAAGCTGATCAGCCTGCCCGGGGTCGTCCGCACCCGCACCGAGATCGCCCTGCGGGAGCGCGTCTCCCACCGGCTGCTGCCGCTGGTGGAGTCGATCGGTCGCGCGGCCCGGGCCTGACCCCCTCGGGATCCCTGGATCATGGTCTTTGACATGCTGACACCATGAGCAATCTCGGCGGCATATCGGTCATCTTCGATCTCGACGGAACTCTCGTGGACAGCGAGCCCAACTACTACGAGGCGGGCCGGCAGACCCTCGCCGAGCACGGCGTCCCCGACTTCAGCTGGGCGGACCACGAGCGGTACGTGGGCATCAGCACGCAGGAGACGGTCGCGGACTGGAGGGAGCGGTACGGTCTGCGGGCTTCCGTGGAGGAGCTGTTCACCGTCAAGAACCGCCGCTATCTCGAGCTCGCCCGCAGCTCCACGCGCGCCTACCCCGAAATGCGCAGGTTCGTCGAGCGGCTGGCGGCCGAGGACGTGCCCATGGCGGTGGCCTCGGGGTCCTCCCCCGAGGCCATCGAGGCGGTCCTGAGCGGCACGGGCCTGGACGCCAGCCTGCGGACCGTCGTCTCGGCGGACGAGGTCGCGCACGGCAAGCCCGCTCCCGACGTCTTCCTGGAAGCGGCCCGCCGGCTCGGGGCGGACCCGGCCGGCTGCGTGGTGCTGGAGGACGCCGCCCCCGGCGCCGCCGCCGCGCACGCGGCGGGGATGCGGTGCATCGCGATCCCGTACGTCCCGACGCAGGCGGACGCCCCGGAGTTCGCCACCGCCGGACTGCTCCTGCGGGGCGGCCAGGAGGAGTTCACGGCACAGGCGGCGTTCGACTGGCTGGTCCGCTCGGCAGGCCTGTCCTGAACTCACCTCTCCCGACCCGTTGACGCTCCCCCGTCCCCTCCCTAGGGTCTGGTCGATCACTCGTACGACGTTCGATATGTCGAATACGTCGAGTCCCTGGACCCGTTGGCCCCGTGGAGGAGCACACATGGCACGGCCCCTCTCCAGACGAACCCTTCTCCAGGCAGCGACCCTCGCCGCGGCCGTACCCGCGCTCTCCGAGGCGGCGACAGGCCGGGCCGTCGCCGCCCCCACGGCCGCCGCCGACACCCCGGCCGCCTGGACCGTACGGCCGTTCGGGCTGGAGGACGTCAGCCTCGGCCGGGGCGTCTTCGCCGACAAACGGCAGTTGATGCTGGACCACGCACGCGGCTACGACGTGAACCGGCTGCTCCAGGTGTTCCGCGCCAACGCCGGTCTGGCCACGGGCGGCGCGGTCGCCCCGGGGGGCTGGGAGGGCCTGGACGGCGAGGCCAACGGCAATCTGCGCGGGCACTACACCGGTCACTTCCTGACCATGCTGGCGCAGGCGTACCGGAGCACGAAGGAGCAGGTGTTCGCCGACCGGATCGGCACCATGGTCGGGGCGCTGACCGAGGTGCGGGCGGCGCTGCGCCGTGAGCCGGCGGTGCTGAGCGTCGCCGGGAAGTTCGGGACCGCAGCGGACCAGGTACGGGGCTCCTACCAGTACGTGGATCTGCCGGCCGCCGCGCTCGGCGGGACCTCGGCCGTCACCCTCTCCGTCTGGGTGCGGCCCACGCACGACGCCAACTGGACCCGCGTCTTCGACTTCGGCAACGACACCACGCGCTATCTGTACCTGGCCGCCCGCAACCAGACCGGGGTACCGCGCTTCGCCGTCACCACGTCAGGAGCGGGAGGCGAGCAGAGCCTCGACGGCACGGCCGCGCTGCCGCTGAACCAGTGGAGTCATCTGGCGGTGACGATCGCGGGCGGCACCGGCACCCTCTACGTCAACGGCACCGCCGTCGCCCGGAACACCGCGATGAGCCTCACCCCGGCGGCTCTCGGCACGCTGAAGAACAACTGGCTCGGCCGCTCGAACTACTCCGCCGACCCCGTCTTCGCGGGCGCCTTCGAGGAGTTCAACGTCTTCTCGCGCGCGCTGACGGCCGCCGAGATCACCGAGTTGCAGGGCCGCCGGGCCGCCGACGCCTCGACGGGCCGGGGCGACCTGGCGTCGTACGCCTTCGACGAGACGGCCGGCGGGACCTTCGCGGACGCCTCCGGCCGCGGCCTGACCGCCACCCTGCGCCGCACCTGGGGCGGGCCCAGCCACCCCGGGTTCCTCGCGGCGTACCCGGAGACGCAGTTCATCGACCTGGAGTCGCGGACCTCTCCCGACTACACGAAGGTGTGGGCGCCGTACTACACCGCGCACAAGATCCTCAAGGGTCTGCTCGACGCGTACACCGCCACGGACGACGACCGGGCGCTGGACCTCGCGTCCGGCATGTGCGACTGGATGCACTCCCGGCTGTCCAGGCTGCCGGAGGCCACACTCCAGCGGATGTGGGGGATCTTCTCCAGCGGGGAGTTCGGCGGCATCGTGGAGGCGATCTGCGATCTGCACACGATCACCGGCAAGGCCGAACACCTCGCGCTGGCCAAGCTGTTCGACCTGGACCGGCTGATCGACGCCTGCGCCGCGAACACCGACATCCTCGACGGGCTGCACGCCAACCAGCACATCCCGATCTTCACCGGGTACGTCCGGCTGTACGACGAGACGGGCGAGGAGCGCTATCTCACCTCGGCGAAGAACTTCTGGGACATGGTCGTCCCGCACCGGATGTACGGCATCGGCGGCACCAGCACCGCGGAGTTCTGGAAGGCCCGGGACGTGATCGCGGGCACCCTGAGCGCGACCACCGCCGAGAGCTGCTGCGCGTACAACATGCTCAAGCTGAGCCGGACCCTGTTCTTCCACGCGCAGGACCCGAAGTACATGGACTACTACGAGCGGGCCCTGTACAACCAGGTGCTCGGCTCCAAGCAGGACAAGCCGGACGCGGAGAAGCCGCTCGTCACGTACTTCATCGGGCTGACGCCCGGTCATGTCCGTGACTACACACCCAAGCAGGGCACGACCTGCTGCGAGGGCACCGGCATGGAGAGCGCCACGAAGTACCAGGACTCGGTGTACTTCGCGAAGTCCGACGGCAGCGCCCTGTACGTCAATCTGTACAGCCCGTCCACGCTGACCTGGGCCGAGAAGGGCGTGACGGTCACACAGACCACCGGCTATCCCCGGGAGCAGGGCAGCACCCTCACCTTCGGCGGTGCCCGCGCCTCCTTCACGCTGCGGCTGCGCGTGCCGTCCTGGGCGAGGGCCGGGTTCCGGGTGACCGTCAACGGGAGTGCGGTGCCTGGCACTCCGACGCCGGGGAGCTACTTCGCCGTGACCCGGACCTGGCGGGCGGGCGACACCGTCCGGGTCACCCTGCCGTTCCGGACGAGGGTGGAGAAGGCCCTCGACGACCCGTCCCTGCAGACCCTGTTCCACGGCCCGGTCAACCTGGTCGCCCGCGCATCCGCGACGGAGTTCCTGAAGGTCGGGCTGTACCGCAACGCCGGACTGTCGGGCGACCTGACCGCCTCCCTCACGCCGGTGCCGGGCAAGCCGCTCCACTTCACGCTGGGCGGGACCGAGTGGGCGCCGTTCTCCGAGGGGACGGAGGATCCGACGCACGCCTACTTCCGGCGCCAGGAGCCGAGGGTCGTCTTCGGCGGCCGGGACTCGGGCGTCGCCAACCCGGCGAAGGCCGACGGCACCACGCTGCTGGACGAGGTCTGGGCCGGGGCGCCCTTCCGGAACAAGGGGGCACTGGTGGCGCGGGTGCGGTCCACGGTGGACGCGTGGGTCACGGCCGGGCCGCTGAGCAGGGCCGACGGGGACAAGGTGGTGAGCACGGCGGGAGCGGCCTCCTACCAACCCTGAGCGGACCGAGCAACGTTCGGGTGGGCCCGGTGCTGTGCGGTTCCGGCACCGGGCCCCGTCACATCCGGAACTTTTTTGCGGTAGGGGTGATTGTTTCGCGTCCGGCATCCGTACTTCTCGGTGTTGGGCCGTTCATATCCCAGGAGGCACGATGCGCATCTCGCGCAGCACGGCAGGAACCGCGTTCGTGGGCGGTGCGATGATCCTTACGCTCACCGCGCTCGCTTACCCGAGCATGCTGGGCGTGCAGAACACCGCTTCCGGCCAGGACCGCATCATCGCCAACACCCAGTGGGGTCCGCTGACCGAGTCGGACCGCGACTTCGTGGTGAAGGTGCGCGCGGCCGGCCTGTGGGAGTACCCGCTGGGGCAGATGATCATGGAGCGGAGCACGGAGCCGGAGATGAAGGAGGTCGCGGAGCACCTGCTGGTGGGGCACGGCCGCCTCGACGCGGGCTGCCGCAAGGTCTCCACGGACCTGGGCATCACCCTGCCGAACGAGGCGTCGCCGCAGCAGCAGAACTTCGTGGCGACGGCGGAAGGCAGCTCCGGCAAGGAGTTCGACTCCACGGCCGTGACCCTCATGCGCATCGCGCACGGGGGCATCTTCCCGACGATCGCCAAGATCCGGGCGACCACCCGGAACAGCCTCGTGCGGGAGCTCGCCGACACAACCAACGACACCGTGCTCGACCACATCACCGTCCTGGAGAAGACCGGACTGATCAACCACGAGCAGGTCAGCTTCCAGATCACCGCCCCGCCCAAACTGCCCCAGGACCAGACGACGCCCCCGCCTCCGCAGGGGGGTGCGCCGGTCCGGGTCCTGCCGATTCCCGAGAACCTGAAGGACCTGCAGACGGTCGCCCCCAACCCGTCCTACGGGGCGCCGCAGCCGACTCCGACGGCCGGCTGAGCCGACGGCGGTCCGGGGTTCGCACTCCTGCGGCGGGCCCCTGGACTAGGAGCGGCGGCGGGGCTTGCCGCGCCTGTCGCCGCCCTTGGGGGCGCCGCGCCCGCTCTTGCCGCTGCGCTTCGCACCCGCGGACCTCCCGGCCGCCGACTTCCCTGGCACCGGCTTACGCCGGGCGCCGCCCCGGTCGGTGGCCGCGGACTCGTCCGGCTGCTTGCGGCCCCGGGTGCTGTTGACCGTGCGGCCTCGGACGATGCCGATGAAGTCCTCGACCTGGTCCGTCGTCGTGTCCTGGGGCCAGGCCAGTGCCACGCTCGACTCGGGGGCGTCCTTGAGGGGGCGGTGCGTGAGGTCCTTGCGGTGGTGGAGACGGGCGAGCGACAGGGGCACGACGAGAACGCCGATCCCTGCAGCGACGAGTTCGATGGCGTCGGCCGTGGTGGCGGGGCGTTCGACGGCGGGCCGTCCGGGGAGGGTGTCCCAGTCGAGGACGTCGTCGAGGGGGTGCAGCACGATGTCGTCGGCCAGGTCCTCCGGGGACACCTCGTCGACCGCCGTGACCAGGTGGTCCTTGGGCACCACGACGACCGTCTGCTCGGTGTAGAGAGGGATCGCGCTGAAGACCGTCCGGTCCACGGGCAGCCGGACCAGACCCGCGTCGGCGTCCCCGTCCAGCAGCCGCTCGGCCACCGCCCCGGCGGCCACCTGCGTCAGGGCCAGCGGGACATCGGGCTGCCGCTCGTTCCAGATACGCACCCACTTGTCGGGCATCACCCCGTGGACGTATACGAGCCGGAACGAGGGAGAAACATCCGAGCCTGTCACCGGGCCAGGTTACCGGGCGTGGTCAGGGGTCGTGCACATGGTCGATACCCTGGACGCCATGACGTCGCACCAGAGCACCCAGACGATGAAGCCCGCCACCGCGGCGAAGAAGCTGGGTGTGTACCTCGAGGCCACACCCGCCGAGTTCCAGGAGGGTGTCGTCTCGCGCGCCGAGCTGAACGAGCTCCAGGCGAACCCGCCGCAGTGGCTTCAGGACCTGCGGCACAACGGCCCGCACCCGCGCCCGGTGGTCGCGGCGAAGCTCGGGGTCTCCATCGCGGGGCTCGCCCGCGCCGGTGTCACCGAGCCCCTCACCACCGAGCAGATCGAGACACTGAAGCAGGAAGGCCCCGAGTGGCTGGAGCGGGAGCGCGCCACCCAGGCGGAGGTCCGCAAGGAATCGGCCCGCATCAAGAAGAAGAACGCCGAGCAGGCAGAACGCCAGGCCTGACACCCCCTGCCCCGAAGGCCCCGACCGGATCATCCGGTCGGGGCCTTCGTCGTTCTCCGGCCGCACATCCCGCACCGTATGGCCTCGGTGAAATCTTTCGGCCATGTATTGACATGGCGATGAAACGATCCGTAGCTTGGCCGATCATTTAGATTCGTGAAGTGAGTTCACGGATATGAACGGAGAACCACCCATGCGGGATCGCCGACGCTGCATCGACATGCGGCTCCGCCGCGGGCGCCGCCTGGCTGCCGCGCTCGCCGTCTCGGGGCTCCTGTTCGGAACGGCCGCCTGCGGCTCCGGTTCCGGCAGCGCCCGGGCCGGCGATCCGAACACGCTGGAGGTGTGGACCCGGAGCGATCCGGAGTCCGCCCAGACCTATCAGAGGGTGTTCGCCGCCTTCACCAAGAAGACCGGCATCAAGATCGACTACCAGCCGGTCATGAACTTCGACCAGCAACTCCAGAGCCGCGCGTCCACCAAGGACCTGCCGGACGTCATGATCAACGACACGGCCCTGATGGGCAGCTACCAGGCCCAGGGCCTGCTCAAGCCCGTCACCCCGGACTCGATCGCCGGACATGACGAGATCACCGCCAAGTCCTGGTCCTCCACCGTGGGCCGCGACGGCCGGCACTACGGCATCCCGTACTCCCGTCAGGCGATGACGCTGTTCGTCCGCAAGGACTGGCGGGAGAAGCTCGGCCTGCCGCAGCCGAAGACCTGGCAGGACACCCTCGCCCTCGCCAAGGCCTTCGCCACCCGCGACCCGGACGGGGACGGCAAGAAGGACACGTACGGCATGGTGGTCCCCGGCAGCGCCCAGAACGGCTATGCCGCCTGGTGGGGCTCCAGCTGGCTGTGGCAGGGCGGCGTGCGGATCCTCGAGAAGGAGGGCACGGGCTACCGGCCCGCCATGGACTCGGCGGCGGCCCTGCGCACCGTCACCTGGATGAAGAAGAACCTCTTCTGCGGCGACAGCGGTGTCATCCAGCCCAGCGCCCTGACCTCCGTCACCGCGAACACCACCAACTTCCAGGACGGCAACGCCGGGATGTACCTCACCGGCCCGTACAACATCTCCACGTTCGACCAGGCGCTCGGCAAGGACAAGTACGAGGTCCTGCCCGCGCCCACCGGCCCGGCCGGAAACAACAACGTGCTGGCCGACGGCGAGAACGTCTACTTCGGCGCCAAGACCGGCAAGGCGAAGCAGGAGCAGACGCTCGCCGCCTTCCTCGTCTCCCCCGAGGGCCAGACACTCGCCATGACCGGCGACCACCAGCCCGTGGTGCGTATCCCCGTCAACTCCACGCTGGACGCCTCCAAGGTGCGCAACGACCCCCGCTGGAGTGTCGTGCAGAAGGCGTACGAGACGGCCTCGGTGCAGTTCCCCAACGCGCCCGACTTCGCCCCGATCAAGCAGGACACCGCCGACGCGCTCAACGCGATCTTCACGTACTGCGGCAGCGACGTCCGCTCCGGCCTGAAGGAACTCAACGACACCCTCGCCGGTGACCTCAAGGACCAGGACCTGTTGAAATGACCGCGACCGTGACGACTCCCGGGCCGCGCAGAGCCCGGATCCTCGGCAAGAGGGCCGTACTGCCCTGGCTGTTCCTCGCCCCGGGCCTGCTCCTCGCCCTCGTCTTCAAGTTCCTCCCCATGGGCAAGGGCGTCTGGCTGAGCTTCTTCGACGTACGGCCCTTCCTCGGTGACAAGTGGGTCGGCCTCGACAACTACACCCGGGTCCTGACCGACCACCGCTTCCAGGACGCCATCGGCCACACCCTGCTCCTCGGCGTCGGGATGTCCCTCGGCGGGATCGCCGTCGGCTCCGCGCTGGCGCTGCTGCTGGAGGGACAGGCCCGTTCGCTGAAGATCATCCGTACCGCCGTGTTCCTGCCCGTCGTCACCGCCACCGCGGTGGTGGGCGAGATGTGGCGGCTGATGTACTACCCGACCTCCGACGGCCTGATCAACAGTGGTCTGGGGCTGTTCGGACTGGGGCCCGTGCCCTACCTGGACAATCCCGACACCGCGCTGTGGGCGACGATGGCCATGGGCATCTGGATGCTCGCCCCGTACAACATGGTGATCATCCTCGCCGGACTGGCCGGCGTGGACCGCTCGTTGTACGAGGCCGCCGCGATGGACGGTGTCTCGCTGTGGCAGCGGCTGCGGCACATCACACTGCCCGCGATCCGGCCCGCCCTCGGCATCGTCCTCACCCTCGCCGCCATCCGCGGGCTGCGCGTCTTCACCGAGGTGTACGTCCTCACCGGCGGCGGCCCGGCCGGATCCACCGATGTGTGGATGACCCGCGCCTACACCCTCGGCTTCACCCGTAACGACATCGGCGGCGCCTCGGCCGCCTCCGTGGTTCTGCTCTGCGTGACGCTGCTGCTCACCGTCACGGTCAACTACCTCCGCAAGAGGGGAGACGTGAGATGAGCGCTCCCGCCATCGACCCCGTCCGGACCCCGGTGACCGCCTCTCCCGCGGGCAGGTCCGCCGGAAAGCAGCGCACCACCCCGGCCCGTTTCGACACCGCCCTCGGCTGGAGCGACCGGCCGGGACCCGCCTGGGCGCTGCGCGTCCTGCTCTGCCTGCTCGCCCTGGGCGTCTTCGCGGCGCCGTTCCTGACGATCTTCTCCGGTTCCTTCAGCGAGAAGGCCAGCGGCTCCACCCTGTCGTTCCTCCCCCACCACCCGACCCTGCTGAACTTCAACGTGGCGGGCGAGCGCGGCATCTGGGACTACTTCGGCAACTCCCTGGTCATCGCGGGCGGCGGACTGCTGCTCCAGCTCGCCGTCTGCACGCTCGCCGCGTACGCCCTGGCCCGGCACCGCTTCCGTGGGCAGGCCCTGATCCTGACCCTGTTCATGCTGACGATGATGCTCCCCGAGGAGGTCATCGCCATCCCGCTGTCCCTGGTCCTCGGGCATGTGCCCGTGGTCGGCATCGACCTCAAAGGCACCGTCTGGGGTGTGATCCTGCCGCTCGGCGCCTGGGGCTTCTC
This sequence comes from Streptomyces purpurascens, assembly GCF_045040895.1. NCBI lineage: Bacteria > Bacillati > Actinomycetota > Actinomycetes > Kitasatosporales > Streptomycetaceae > Streptomyces > Streptomyces purpurascens. The sequence continues at coordinate 1,081,507 of NZ_CP108341.1, forward strand.
GGTGATGGTGCTCACCGAGTTCATGAAGGACATCCCCGCCGAGATCGAGGAGGCCGCCCGTATCGACGGCGTGGGCGAGCTGCGGATGCTGTGGCAGGTCATCCTGCCGCTGTGCAAGCCCGCGCTCGGCGTGGCCGGGGTGCTCGGCTTCATCATGATCTGGGACCAGTACCTGCTGCCCCTGATCGCCGCCAAGGACCCCACCGACTACACGGTCACCGTCGCCCTGTCCATCCTGCGCACCGACCCCGAGGTCGGCTCCGGGGTGGTGCTGGCCGGTGCGGTCATCGCCCTGATCCCCAGTCTGATCGTCTATCTGCTCCTTCAGCGCTCGCTGGTCACCGGCATCGCCGCCGGCGCCACCAAGGGCTGACCACCCCCACCCCCCACGTATGAGGGAGACATGAAGTTCCACGGAGTGCTGTTCTTCCCGGTCACGCCGTTCACGGCGGACGGCTCACTGGACGAGGAACGGCTGGCCCAGCACATCGAGTCCGGTGTCGCCGCAGGCGCGGGAGGTGTGTTCGTCGCCTGCGGCACCGGCGAGTTCCACGCGCTGTCGACCGAGGAGATCGAGCGGGCCACCCGGATCGCCGTGAGGACGACCGCCGGACGAGTGCCGGTCCTGGCCGCGGCCGGCGGCCCGCCGGTGGTCGCCCGGGACCAGGCCGCCCGCGTCGAACGGGCCGGCGCCGACGGCATCCTGCTGCTGCCGCCCTACCTGGTCAGCGCCCCGCAGCAGGGTCTCGTGCGGTACGTCCGGGAGGTCACCGCCGCGACGGGGCTGCCCGTCATCTTCTACCAGCGGGGCACCGCCCGGCTCACCGCGGACACGGCCGCCGAGATCGCCTCCCTGCCCGGGGTCGTCGGACTCAAGGACGGCATCGGGGACATCGAGCGGATGCACCGCATCGTCCGCGCGGTGCGTGCCGTGCCGGGCACGGAGGACTTCCAGTTCTTCAACGGCCTGCCCACCGCCGAGATGACCGCGCCCGCCTACCAGGGCATCGGCGTCGAGCTGTACTCCTCGGCGGTGTTCGCCTTCGCCCCGGAGATCGCCCTGGCCTTCCACCGGGCCCTCGCCGACGGCGACGACACCCTGGTCAACCGGCTCCTCGACGAGTTCTACGGCCCGCTGGTCGCCCTGCGCGACGAGGTCCCCGGCTACGCCGTTTCGCTCGTCAAGGCCGGGGTGACCCTGCGCGGCCTGGACGTCGGCGGCGTACGGGCGCCGCTGCTCGATCCGGAGCCGGAGCATCTCGCCCGGCTCGCGAAACTCCTCGACCACGGACTGGAGGTGGCCGGCGCATGAGCTCCACGCGTATCCGCGAGCTGATCGTCACCCCGATCGCGTTCGGCGACCCGCCGCTGCTCAACTCCAACGGTGTGCACGAGCCGCTCGCCCTGCGGATCATCCTCCAGCTGGTGCTGGAGGACGGCACGGTGGGCCTCGGCGAGTCCCCGGGCGGCACGGCCCGCCTGGAGCGGCTGCACATCGCAGCGCGGACGGTCGTCGGCATGGACGTCTTCGACACCACGGCCGTCGCCGCCGCGATCGACGCGGCCCTGCTGCCGACCGTGCCCAGCTCCCACGAGCGCGGCTGGACCACCTCGGCGATCGAGGTGGCCTGCCTCGACGCCCAGGGCAAGCTGCTCGGCCGCCCGGTCAGCGACCTGCTCGGCGGCACGGTCCGCGACGCGGTGCCGTTCGCCGCGTACCTGTTCTACAAGTGGGCCGAGCACCCCGCGCTCGACGGCCGTCCGGCCATCACCGACGACTGGGGCGCGGCCCTGGACCCGGCCGGGATCGTGGAGCAGGCCCGGCTGATGCAGGAGCGCTACGGCTTCAAGTCGTTCAAGCTCAAGGGCGGCGTCTTCCCGCCCGACGAGGAGATCGCCGCGATCCGGGCGCTGGCGGAGGCCTTCCCCGGGCAGCCGCTGCGTCTCGACCCCAACACGGCGTGGACGGTGGAGACGTCGAAGTACGTCGCCCGTGAACTCGACGGCGTCCTGGAGTACCTGGAGGACCCGGCCAAGGGCATCGAGGGCATGGCGGAGGTGGCGAAGGACTCGCCCATGCCGCTCGCGACCAACATGTGCGTGATCGCCTGGGAGCATCTGAAGCCGGCCGTCGAGCAGAACGCGATCCAGGTCCTGCTCACCGACCACCACTACTGGGGCGGACTGCGTCGCACCCGTGAACTGGCCGCCGTCTGCGAGGCGTTCGGGCTCGCCCTGTCGATGCACTCCAACTCGCACCTGGGCATCAGCCTCGCCGCGATGACCCATGTCGGCGCGGCCATCCCCAACCTCGACCACTCGTGCGACACGCACTACCCGTGGAACTCGGCGGACGACGTGATCGTGCCGGGCGTGCTGGAGCTGCGCGACGGGGAGGTCAAGGTGCCCACCGGTCCGGGTCTCGGTGTGGAGCTCGACCACGACCAGCTCGACCGGCTGCACCGGCGGTACGTCGAGTCGGGGATGCGCGGCCGGGACGACACCGGCTACATGCGGCGCTTCCAGCCGGAGTACGAGCGGCTGCTCCCCCGCTGGTGACGGTGGTGCGCCCCTCCGCGGGGAGGGGCGCACGCTCTCACTTCCCGGACCGGGGCACCTTCAGCCGGTCCCAGGTGAGCTTGCCGGGGATGCCGTCGGCGTCCTTGCCGGAAAAGCCCTGCTTCTGCTGCCAGAGCGCGTAGGACCGGCGGTCGGCCTCGGACCAGTCGGGGCTCGGCCCCTCCTCGTAGCGGCTGCAGCCCTCGGCCACCAGACGGCGGCCCATCGCCGTGATGATCGGGGAGCGCTGCCCGACGTGGAAGAACGCGGCGCCCGGGAACGGCTCGTAGGACGGCTTGGGCGCGGGCTTGGGGTCCGGGTCCGGCTTGGTGCTGCCCCCGGCGCCCTTCAGCCGGTCGGAGATGCGCTTGCGCATGCCGTCCATGGTGAAGCCGCGCGGGTCCACCTTGCCCGGCTGCCACTCCTTGTGGCCGATGACGGAGCGCTCGGACCAGCCGTGGTGGCGGCAGATCGCCGCCGACACCTTCTCGATGGCCTCCTTCTGCGCCTCGGGCCAAGGGTCCTTGCCGTTGCCGAGGTTGATGCACTCGAAGCCGTAGAAGTGCCGGTTGCCGTCGGTGTCGGCCTCGTTGTCGCCCGGCAGCTTCGACTCGTTGATCACAGCGCGCAGGACATCGCTGTCGCCGAGACCGGCGTGGTTGGCCCGGCCGTTGCCGACCAGGTGCACATGGCCCTTCTTGTCGATGACGCCATGGCACAGCGGGCCGGGCAGGTTCGAGTAGCCGTCGTAGCAGATGTCGACGGAGGCGGCGGTGCCGGAGGTGACGGTGTGGTGGATCATCACGCCGTTCACCGGGCCCCAGGGGCCCTTGCTGTTGCGGTTGTGGGTGCGCCAGCTGCGGACCTCGTGGACGGTCACGCCCTCGGCCCGCAGGATCTCCACCAGCTTCGACGCGCTGAGCGGCTTGGCCATCAGTTGTCTCCTTCCACGGCGGCTTCCGCCTCCGCTGTGGTCTGGGACCTCCCCTGTGAGGGGTCCTCGGCGGCCAGCTCCTCGCGGCGGGCCTGTTCTTCCGCGGCGAGCGTCGCCTCGTCGGCGGCCGGCATGCTGCTCGCCAGCGGGCCGAACGCCAGGCGCAGGTCGACCGCGCTGCCCTCGCCCTTGATCAGGGCCAGCGGGGCGAAGTGCCGGGCGATACCGGCCGGCCCCTGGAGCAGCGGGCGGCGGGCCGGGTCGACCGGCCATTCGACGCCGCCGGTGGCGGTGCGGGCGGGCACGATCCAGTGGTCGCCGGTGCGGTAGGCGCCGCCCTTGGCGAAGTACACCTCGACGCCGTCCTCCAGGGGCAGCCACTCCCCCTCGGTGACGGGGATCGCGCCGCCGCGCAGGTCGGTGCTGCGGCCCTTGCGCTTGGGTCCGCCTCGGTGGTCCCAGCGGCGCAGGTACGGGTTCAGGTGCGCGAGCCGTCCGACGCCCGGGTCCGGTTCGGCCGAGAGGCGGACGCGGCGGCCGGGCAGGTCCAGTTCCTCGACGCGCAGCAGCGGCAGGGGCTCCAGGCGGGAGGCGTAGGCGGTGTCGGTGAACTCGACGTGGTCGCCGACGTCCAGGTCCAGCTTGTCGTCGTGGCCGAGGGACGCCAACTGCACCCAGGTGCCGTCGAGTTCGTCGACGGGGAAGACGACGGAGCCGTTCTCGCGGGACCACTTGAAGGTGGCGTCCTTCGCCTCGCCGCCCGCGTGGACCTCCACCCGGTACAGCTGGTTCTCCGGGCCGCGGTAGCGGGCGTCCGGCTTGACCAGGCACGGGTCCTCATCCGCGTGGTCGGGCCGCTCGCTGCGGGCGGCGAGCCGGGCCGAGGGGGCCGACTGGCGCTGTGCCCAGCGGGTGAAGGCGGCGCGGACGACCTCCTTGGAGGGGTCGGTCTCCTCGATCTCCAGCTGAGTGAGGGACAGCGGCAGTACCTGCCAGACGACCTTGAGGCGGGCGGCGGTGTCGGGCATGGCGGCGCCGAGGGCGACCTCGCGCAGCGCGGGGTCCTCGGCCGCGTTGACCGAACGCTCCCATACGTTCAGGTAGACGAGGAACGGCGTCTGGGCGGGCGAGGGCAGCCGGTCGCCGGGCTTCTCCGGGTCGCGGAAGGCATCCGGCTGATCCCAGTAGGTCCACTGCGCGGGCGGCTCCGGCGCGGACTCCTCGCTCTCCTCGTCGGTGACGGGCACCCCGGCCGCCGGGCGGTCGGCGTCGCACAGGATGCCGTCGACGTAGTAGCGGCCGCCGTGGACGACGAGGGTGTCGATCTCGTGCTTGCCGCCCACGTACTCGATGCGGAAGCCGGCGGCGTCGCGCGGCCCGCCGTGCGGTCCGATCAGGTCGGCGGCGAGGCTGCGGGCCTGGTGGAGCTGGATCGCGGTCTGCTCGTTGAGGTCGGCGTCGAGCTGGACGCGGCCCTGCTGGGCGACGACCGCCGAGTAGTGCCGCTCCGGCCGGAACGTGGAGCGGGAGAGGTCTGCGTGCATGAAGGGTGTCCCCCCTGGTTCAGAAGTGCGGGTTCACGAAGTCGGTGGCGGTGCGGCTCACGTCACGAAGAAGATCCCGGCGTCGGTGCCGGCCGGCGTGTACTCGGCGAGCCTGGCCCTGAGGCCGTCCTCGCGCTGCGGCCGGTACAGGTCGTGGAAGGCGCCCATCTCGGCACCGTCGTCCGCGCCGCGCCGGATCTCCTCGGGGCACCCGTCGGACAACAGCGCGTACCAGGGCGTCCCGTAGCGCTGTGACGTGAAGAGCGGCTTGGTGTCCGGGCAGCGGTGGCGGCGCGGGGTGCGTGAGCCGGTGGGGACGGAGGAGTGGCGCACGCAGCCGATGCCGCGCCGGGCCACGTGGAGCCGGCCCGTGAAGACGCTGTTCTCGGCGATCTTCACCGCGTGCGTGTGGATCTCGCCGATGACGGTGGTGCGGTGCAGGTGCAGCACGGCGTGGGCGTGGCGGCAGTCCGGGGCGGACAGGGCCTCGCGGTCGTCGGCCGTGGCGTCGAGGACGCTGTCCCGGATGTGGATGTCGAGGGGGTCCTCGCCCACCTCGTCGCCGATGACCTCGATGGTGCCGAGGATGCTGTGCTCGATCTGGAGGCAGGCGGTGGTGCGGTCCAGGACGATGCTCGGCTCCTCGGGCGAGTGCGGATCGCACTCGGGCTCCAGGGACCAGCCGGGCACGAGCGTGCTGTGCCGTACGACGACGGCGCCCATCGCGCCGGTCACGTTGATGCCGCGGCCGGCGACCAGCAGCCCGTCGAGGACGACACGCGGCCGCTCCTGCGGGGCGCAGTCCTCCGACACCGCGCGGATGTTGAGCGCGTCGGGGCGGTTGCTGTACCAGTCGAGCAGGCGGATCACGGGGCGTGTGCCCTCCGCCGCCCGCAGTTCGAGCCGGTCGCCCGGGTCGAGGTCGAAGTCCAGCTGCTCCTGGTAGGCGCCGCTGTGGGTGATCTCGATGATGCCGTCGGGCCCGGTGCGGCCGGCCCGGCGGTCGTTCTGCCAGGCCCGGTAGGCGTCCATGATCTGCCGGTAGGGCTGTCCGGGCCCGACCCGGTAGAACTCGGCGTCGGGACGCGGCTCACGGTCGCGTTCGTACTCGCCGCCGCCCATGTCGGCCGCGAACGCGTAGTGGTAGTCGACCCACACGCCCTGCCGGGGCGCGGACCGCGAACCGAACGCGATCCGGCCCAGTTCCGGGTCCACGGCCACTTGTCCGCGCTTGGGCCGGTAGCGCCAGTCCGACAGATCGGCGACCACGATGTCCGAGGGCGGCACGGGGTTGTCCTCGCCGTCGCGCCGGATGACGAAGCTCTTGCCGGGCCCGTAGTAGTCGAGCAGCCGGTCGTGCAGAAGACGGCGGGTGACGAACGCCGGCACGTTGTCGACGGTGGCGGTGGGGGTCCCCCCGCTCGAGCGAAGCCGAGAGTGGGGGAGCGTCGGCGAGGGCTCCGGGAACGGCTTGGTGACCAGCGGGGTGTCGTTGCCGAGGATCGAGAAGGTGTAGAGGTTGCGGGCCCGGTCGATGCAGTAGGCCGGGGTCCGGGTCAGCGCGTACGCGTTCAGCCGCCATACGAACAGGGCGACACCGGCCGGGGTCCAGCCGCCCTGCCGGTGCCGTGACTCGGCGCGGCGGACGTCGGCCGTACGGGCCGAGTTGGCGAAGGGGCCGCCGCCGAGGGCGAGTTCGGCGCCGTCGCGCAGGTCGGTGAGACGGCCGCGCTCGCCCCGGTGGGTGCCCGTGCCGTACAGCTTCACCGGCTGGGTGTGGGCCACCTGCCGGGACAGTTCGACGGCGCGCGCCGGCCAGGCCGCCACCTGCTCGGACAGTTCCTCCAGCAGGTGCAGGGTGCCCTTGCGGCGGCGGCTGGCGACCGTGGCGGCCACGTCCCGGCGCGGGGCGACGGCCTCGGCGAGGGCGGCCCGGCCGCCGTCGTGCAGGCCGGTGGTCAGGACGCGTTCGTAGCCGGGCAGGGTGCGGTAGCCGACGAGGTCGCCGAGGTACGGCAGCACCCAGGGGGCCGCCGTCTCCACGAACAGGTCCTCGTAGCCCTGCTGGACGCCGTCGCGGACACGGTCGACCTGCTCCGCGATCACGGCGAGCAGCGCGCGCAGCGGCTCACCCTCCTCGGCGTCGCGCAGCCGGTGCCAGCGGGGCAGCAGGTCGGCGAGCCCGTCCGGCTCCCTGGGCACCACCGGGGCCGGCGTCTCCAACTGGGGATCCGGGGACATCACTTGACCTCCGTCAGAATCAGGGTGTCCGCGGCCCGGGGCGACAGCAGCGCGAGCTGGGCCGGGCGGATGCCGCGGAAGACGTACACCGACCGGCCCTTGGGCAGGCGCCGGGTGTCGGTGATGTCGGGGTTGAGGCGCAGCAGTTCGGCGAGTGGGACGCCGTACTTCGCGCAGATCTCCGACAGCGTCTCGCCGTTCTCGGCGCGGACCGTGTGGATCTTCTCGTCGTACGTCGCCGGGTGCGCCGGGACGGACGCCCTGGGCGGGCCGGGCCGGGTGAGCAGCTCGGTGAGCTCCTCCGGGGTGGCGGAGGCGGGCACGCCGGTGAAGACGTCGACGTCCACGTAGTCGACGCCGGGCACGGTGTGGGCGGTGGCCAGGACCTCGGAGAGACGGGCGGGCCGTCCCAGCTCCCGGCCCTCGAAGCCGAGCCGGTTCAGCAGGGCCTGCCGCAGGCGCGGCTCCACTGTGTGCCAGGCGTGGTCGGGGGCCACCTTCACCTGGGCGGCGATCAGCAGCAGGACCAGTTCCCGGCCGTCCACGCGGACCGGGAGGTTCGCGTCCCCGTACTCGGTGAGGGCGCCGCGCAGGGCGCGCAGGGTGTCCGAATCGGGGGCGATGGGCACGTCGTCCGTGCCCGCCACCGTCACGTGCAGCACACGCCGCCGCCCGTCGAAGAGTTCGCGTGCCGAGGCCCTGCCGATGCCGGCGCGGGAGCGGGCGAAGTCCTCGTAGTCGGACTCGGACACCAGCCGGTCCAGCGCCGAGACGGCCAGCGGGACCGTACGGCGGGTCAGGCCGGGTCCGTCGGCGTCGGCACCGCCGGTGGCCGGGCGCGGGTTGGTGACCGCGGTGACGCCCAGCGGCCGGGTGAGGGGCTGGGTGACGCGGTCCGCGGGCACATTGGCGGCCCTGCCGGTGCCGAAGCGGTAGCGGGCGCGGACGTTCTCGTGGCCGGAGGGCAGCCGGGCGCCGTGCACACCGTCGCCGAAGGTCACGGTCGTCCGGCCGTCGGCCGTGGCACCGCTGATGTAGACCCGCTCGGTCGGGCCGCGTCCTGCGAGGCTGTCGACCTCGTGCCACAGCACGCCGTCGACACGGAGCTCCAGCACGGGGGTGGCCCCGAGGGGGTTGTCGTCGGCGAGCCACGTCAGCGGGGACTGCCAGAGCGCGAAGGTCTGGTTGACGCGGTCCGAGTCGCCGCTGCCGATGGCCTCCTCGCGGCTCTCGCCCTGGGTGGCCTCGACGACGTTGCCGAGGATGCGGACCGTCTCGCGGCGGTAGCGGTGGGCGAGGTCGGCGGTGAGGGTGAGCCGGGTGTGGACGTGGTCGCCGGGCAGCCGGGGGTCGACGGCCGGGTCGGCGGCGGCGATCGACACCACCTCGGTGGCGCGCACCCCTGCCGTGCCGGGGAGGTCACTGCGCTCCCCGGCCACGACGAGCGTGCGGCCGGGCCGCAGCCCCTCGTACAGCTCGGCGAGTTCGATCTCGTTGCCGTGCACGTCCTCACCGAGGGGCTCGTCGGCGAGACGCAGAGGCTCCCCCGCCGCGTGCACGGTGGTGTCGCGGATGTGCGACAGCAGGACGTCGAACTCGTCCAGCCAGGGGTCGGCGAGAGTGAGTTCGGTGCCCCGTCCGGTGATGCCGTAGTTGGTGTACGCGGCCGTACGCGCGGCCACCACCTGGGTGGTGACGAACGCCAGCTTCGGATCGCCGGGCACACCGCCCTCGGCTCCCTTGGCGGGCCGCTGGATCGCCACCCAGCTGCCCACCGTGATGCCCTCGTGCACGGTGTCCAGCTGGAGCGTGCGGCGGTTGACGGGCTCCGGCTTGCTGGCGATCACGACCTCGACGTTGGGCTCGGCGCTCCCCACCGTGTACTTGAGGCTGACCTCGTGGTCGCCGTGCGTGAACTGCTCACTGGCGCCCGGCCGCAGGGCGATCTGCTCGGACGTGCCGTTGTGGACGCCGACGTGGACCAGGCCCTCGTCGTCGGGCCGGGACACGAAGAGCGTGCGCTCGGGCAGGGCGGAGAGGAAGCGGGCCGTGACGCCAGGCTCCTGGGAGTCCGCCGGTCGCCGGTTGAGCCAGCTCAGGTCGCGGTCCTGGCCGGAGCGCACGGACAGCTCGACCTGGCCGGGGCCGAGCGTGAAGGTGACCGGCTGGGCGACGGGCAGGTTCTCCGCGCGCTGGTCGGAGCTGCTGCCCTCGACGTACTGGAACTCGGCCCGCACCGGGGACTTGCCCGCCGTGTCGAAGACGACCCGCATGGTCGCCAGCACCGCGCCGGTCAGCGGCCAGTCGGCGGTCCGGATGACCCGGCCGCGGTCGTCCTGGACCGGCTTCAACGGGGCCGTGGCACCGAAGGGAGCCGCGGTGACGCGCAGGGCGAGCAGCTCGCGCAGAAGCTGCCGCGTGCCGGGCGCGGCGGCCGTGCGCCAGGCCGGGTAGAGGCTGCCGAGGCCGGGGTTGAGGGCGGCCAGGAGGCGGGCGGTGTCGGTGCCCGGGAGCTGCCGGCCGGTATCGCCCCGGGGTGCGGGGGCGGTGGCACGCAGGGCGGGAAGTACGACACCCAGGGCGTCCAGAGCGGCAGCCCGCGAGTCGCCCTGAAGGGGCGCGGGGAACTGCGCGACCGGCCCCGACGGCCCCGCAGACGGCGGACCACCCATTTCCGTCTGGGCAGGGGCCAACTCCAGTGCTCGCTCGGCGAGTTCGGCGAGCACCGCCTCCAACCGCTCGAACCACGCCGCCACGTCCTCGTACGGCGCGGCCAGCACCTGCGCCTCGCCAAGACGCGCGAGAGGCTCGGCGAGCCGGGCCGCGAGCCGCTCGGGCGTCTTGACCTCCTCCAGGTCGCTACGGAGCGGTTCGAGGACCTGATCCTCGAAGTCCTCGATCAGCCGGCTGACCGGACGCGGGTTGGGAACCTCCGGGGTGGGCGGCTCCTCTCCCGGTTCGCCGGGGGCAGCGGGCTCGGCGGTCCAGCGACGTACCTCGTCGACGAGTTCCTTGAGAGTCGGCGGAGCCGACTTCGGCAGGGAGATCGCCGTGACCTCGTCGTCCCGGTCGACCCGCGTCTTCGCCACGGGAAGCAACTTGCGTGCGCCGCCGGCGCCTTCCCCGAAGACGAACAGCAACTGGTCGCCTGTCTGCAGGGAGAGTGCCGTGCCCTCGACGAAGAGCTCGGAGCGCTTCTCGAGGTCCTGCGGGGTGAGGAGCGAGGGACGGCGGCGGCGGACCTTCAGCTCGTTGAAGTCCCAGCGGGCCGTCAGGTCCCGGGCGGTCTCGAACGTCAGCGACGCCTCGTCGGCGGACGCGGGGACGCTGTGGCTGCGCGCGCCGCGCGGGATCAGCACGTTCTGCGCCTCGGCGCGCGGGTCGCGTTCGAGGGTGTACGCCAGGTGCGTGGCCGCGGCGACACCGGGACGCGGGCGGTGCCCGACGAGCCGGCCGAGCAGCACCAGGGAGCGGTGCTCGTCGGCGGTGCGGAGGTAGGCCTCGTCGGCGATCCGCTCGGAGTGGAAGGTGAGCAGGTCGCCGAGGACGGCCGTGGCGTCGAGCAGGCCGATCGCCGGGTCGTCCGGGGTGCGGACGGTGAGGCGGTTCAGCGCCGGGTACGCGGGCGAGGCCAGCCGGTCGAGCAGGGCGGCCAGGAAGGAGCCGTACTCGCCGACGCGGTAGTCCAGCGCGGTGCGGCCGGGCGGGTTGTGCGGCGGTGTCGGCGCGAGGCGCTCGTCGTGGCCGCCGCGGCAGGCGCCGCCGCAGCCGCAGTCGTCGGTCGCGGGGACCGGGTGCGGGTCCGTCATCGGGCACCTCCCAGGGATATCGCCAGCAGGCCGTTCTCCGGCCGGTCCGGGTCGTTGTCGCAGATGGCGATCTCCAGCGGGCCGAGCCGCAGCACGCCGTCCTCCCTCTCTCCTCGGTCCTGTTCGGACAGCCGGCGCAGCCGGGTGACCTCGACGCTCTCCACTCCGGGCACGGCCGCGGCGACGGCGACCAGGCGGCTGAGCCGGACCGGTTCGCCGAAGGTCAGCGCGTCGGGGTGGAAGAAGCCGAGCCGTCCGCCGGGCAGCCGTCCGCTGCCGAGCACGCGGTAGAGCTCGGCCAGGATCTGCCCGTGCTGGTGGCCCGGCTCGGCGCAGACGCTCAGCGCGATGTCGAGCGGCACCAGCCGGGCGGGCCCCACGACGAGGTCGTGGCCGATGCGCCGGTACGCCTCCAGGGCCTGGGCGACCGAGTCGAGCAGGCCCGGCGACGGGTCGGCGGTGCCGTACGCGTCGATCGCGATGTGTGCTTCCTGGACGCTGCCGGTCCAGCGGATCTCGGCCGCCGCCCGCTGCACGCCCGGCAGGGCGCCGGCGAGGGCGGCGTAGTCCTCGGCGGTGACCGCGCGCAGCCGGGTACGGCGCAGGTCGAGCGGGGCCAGCTGGCGTACCTGCTCGACGGGTTCGGGCCGGGTGCCGCCGGTGGCGGGCAGCGGGTTGCGCACCACGGCGGCCGGCGCCTCGCAGTCGCCCTGCACGACCAGGTGGTTGATGGCCTCGGCGCCGACGTTGCCCGCGGTGCCGCCGCCGAGCCGGTAGCGCAGCTCCAGGCGGGAGCCGGGCGTGGGCTTCGCGCCGTGCCGGCCGTCGCCGAAGCGCAGCGCGAGGCGCCCGTCGTCCTCCAGTTCGCCGACGAAGTGCCGCTCGCGCGGACCGCTGTCGAGCAGGTCGCGGCGCGGCTCCCAGGTCTCGTCCCCGTCGTGCGGGCGTACGGCGGGCAGCGCCCGGCGCGGGTCCTGGGCGAGGGCGGCGGTCGCCGAGCCGCGCAGCACCGTCTCCTCGGGGTGGAGTCCGGTCGCGTAGGCCGGGCCCCAGGCGTGGGCGATCTCCCAGGCGATGTGCCCGTCGAGGACGGTTCCCGCCCGGGCCCGGGCGGCGAGGACCTCGACGCGGCGCAGCTTGGTGTCGAGCAACTGGTCGCTGCGGTAAAGCAGTTCGCGCAGGGCGCGGACCGGGTGGCGGTGCAGTTCGAACCGCTCCAGCACGTTCAGGCCGTAGATGACGGCGAGTTCGGCGATCTCCTCCCGGCCGAGTCCGTCCCGGTCGCGGGCGCTGCGCCACAGCTCGACGAGCCGCTGCCGCACCCGGCCCGGGATGGCCGCGATCCGCTCGGCCTGCCCGGCGGCGACGGTGCCGGTGTCGGGGAAGGGCACCGCCTGGGTGACGGGCGTACGGCCGAGGACCGGGCGGAAGCGGGGCGCGATGCCCGGGTAGACGGACTGGGCGAGCAGCGTGCGCAGGGCGGCGGCCTGGGCGTAGGCGGTGCCGGGCACGACCTGTTCGTGCCGCTGCCCGGCGCTTTCCAGGCCGAGGCCGGCCCGGTTGGTCGCGGCCTCGCCGACGACGTCGAAGAGTTCGCGGACGTCGTCGGGTACGAGGGCCCGGCCCGACTCGGCCTTGTCCGTCAGGGCGTTGATCAGCCGTGCGGGAGCGTTGCCCTCCGCGGTGTCGTGGCAGCCGAAGGCGGGAGGGTCGCAGGGGGCGGTCACGGCGGGCACGGGCGGCACGGTGACCGTCTCGGGCAGGCCGGTCAGCGTCCGTCCGTGGTCGGCGAGGACGACGTTGCCGCGGGCAAGGGTGACGTCCTCGACGGGCAGGCAGTCGCGTCCGCCGCGGGTGGTGAGGCAGAGCGGGAAGCGCAGCGCGTCCTCGGCGGCCCAGGTGATCTCCAGGACCGGCTGGTCCTCGATCCGGTCGAGTCCTGGTGTGACGGAGGTGATCCGGACGGCCTGGCGGTGGGCGGGGTCGGCGTCGCCGGGGGTGCCGGTGCGCGGGCCCTTCACCTCCTCCAGGACGAGCACGTCGCCCGGCCTGAGGGCCAGCCGGCGCTCGCGGCAGGTCTCCGGGTCCACCCACGCGTCCCGCAGGGTGGCGGCGGTGGCGCCCTGGGGCAGGGTGCACACCTCGCCGCCCCAGGTCCACAGCCGGATGGCGTTGTGCGCGACCCGCAGCTCCAGCGGGTCGGTGGCGACGACCGGTTCGAAGACCTCCACCGAGCCGCGCTCGTCGAGGTCGCCGAGGTCGGCCTCGTCGATCACCGTGCCCGGTTCGGGGCGGTCGTGCGGGTCGAGGCTGCGCACGTCGACGGAGGCGAAGCGGAAGGTGCCCGGGGCGAGCGTCCGGTCGTCCGCGGTCCGGACGGTGACGTACGCGCGGGCGTTGCAGCCGTCGTGCATCGCGTAGTCGATGAGCTTCACATGGCGGCGTACGGAGACCCGGCGGCGGGCGGTGTCGAGGTAGGCCTCGGTGGCGACCGCGTCCTGGTGGTAGCTGATCTGGTCGCCGGTGTGGGCGAGGAGTTCTACGAGGGTCATGCCCAGGTCGGCGGGGTTGCGCTCGGCCCAGTCGGGGGTGGTGAGCGCGAGCCGGTCCAGGAGCAGCTTGCGGATGGTCTCGTAGTCGCGAGCCGTGTAGTCGATGACGGGCGCGGCGGGGAAGTCCGTCTCCGGCCCGTGCTCGTCCTTGCAGTCGAAGGGGGTGGGGCAGTCGGGCCGGAAGGAGAACGTGGCGCTGTGGTAGCGCTGGTCGAAGCCGCGGTACGGCTCGGTGCCGGGCCGTCCGTACGGGTCGGTCTCGACGAGGGAGAGCCGGTAGCGGGAGGTGTCGCCGGCCCGGTCGAGGGTGACGTAGAGCCGGTCGTCGAGCTCCGGGTCCTCCTCGCGTTCGACGCTGACGTCGACGGCGGTGATGCCGGTGACGCGGCGGCCGCCGTCGATGCGGACGTTCTCGGGGCAGAGGCCGTGCGGGGCCTTGCCGAGGAAGGTGACGGTGAGCAGCAGGCCGTCGTCGCCGGTCTCGACGGTGTCGACGCCGTTGAGCTGGGCGGCCCTCACCTTGCCGCGGCGGGACGTTGTGGTGCCGGTCGTCATGCGGCGGCCCTCCCTTCGAAGACGTCGTCGCGCCGGGTGCCGGTGGCCCGGACGGCGTAGGACAGGTACACGCGGACGACGCCGTCCTCATCGCCCTCGCTGACGATGTCGAGGCCCTGTACGTCGATGAGGTCGCCGAGCCAGCGCTGCAACGCGGCCTGCACGGACAGTTCGAGCGTGCTGATCAGCTCGGGACTGTTGGGCGCGAACACCAGGTCGAGGAGTCCGCAGCCGAAGTCGGGGCGCATGACGCGTTCGCCGGGACTGGTGAACAGCAGTTGCTCGATCAGGTCGTGCACGTGCTCGCCGTGTGTGGCGTGCGCGGTGCGGCCGCGGCGGTCGGCGCGGAAGGGGAACGCGATGTCGGAACGGGGCCTGGCGGCCCGGCTGGTGGGGTTCATCGGACGGTGACCTTTCGCTGCGCGGCCTGGACGACGGGCGGCCCCTGCGGGACGAGGGCCGCGCTGAAGCACTGGGCCGCGGAGGTGTCGAGCAGCACGGGCGCGCCGTCGACCGTGATGCCGGTGGTGTCGGCGGTCCAGCGGACCGTGACACACGGCGAGGGCACCCGGTCGACGGTGTGCGGGCAGCCGGTGACCACGTAGGAGTGCGCGGCCGTGGCGACGGCGGCACCCGCGACGCGGACGCCGCCGGAGGGCGGGGTGGCCGCGGTGACGCGCCCGCCGTGCGGGCAGCCGAGCACGGTTCCGGCGTCGAGGAGTCTTCTGTTCGTACCTGTCACTTGCTGGATCCCCCGTCGTCTATCGCTTCGAGAGCACGGTCAACTGGCCCTCGTTGATCGTCACTTCGCGTCCGCGCAGCACGACCTCGGCACCCGCGCCGGTCGCGATGACCACGGCTTCCTTGGTGATGCGGATGTAGGCGCCGCCCTGGGCCTGCAGGAGGATCCCCTGCTCGGCGCCGGGCGTGTCGTTCATGACGAGCTTGTGCGCCTGCGGTGTCTGCACGACGACCGGCTTGCTCGGCGAGTTCGCCTGGAGCGCGCGGCGCGCGTCGGGCGGCAGCTCCTCGGCGGCGCCGTACCAGCACCCCGTCCACACCGGGAAGCTGGGGTCCCCCTGCTCGAACTCCACCCACACGCCCGCGCCGGGCGGCGGCACGACGAACTGACCGGACTCCGGCCCGGTGAAGGGCAGGCAGGGCAGCGCCCAGGTCGACGGCTCGTCGCCGAGCACGTCCGGGACCTCGACGGTGACGCGGCCGATGCGCAGCGGGTCGTTGTTGTCGACGACCCGGCCGCGGAATTTGCCGAGGTAGCGATTGCTGGGTGCCGCCATGGTGGAGGTGCTCCTGGTTGGTGGTCGTGGGTGGTGCGGTTACGGCCGGACGTAGTCGCTGCGGGCTTCGATGCCCTCCCGGGAGAGGGTGAAGTTCTGCTGGTACGAGCCCGGCCGCAGGTTGTGCGTGACGGACTTGACGTAGTAGTCGCCGTCGTAGGCGCGTCCGGCGCCCCGAACGCCGACGAGCTGGCGCGGCTGGAGGATGTAGCCGTGCCGGTTGACGTCGAGGGAGCCGGAGCCGGAGACGACGTCGGCGGAGACGGCCGCGCGGGCGAGCAGTTCGGCCTCGGCCTGCTCGCGCTGCTGCTTGGCCGTGCCGGACAGCGTCCTGCGCTTCAGGGCCGGGGTGGGGCGCCTGCCGAGGGGCGGGCGCAGCGGGCTGATCGGCGGTTGCGGCAGCAGGGTGGACTGCCGGGTGCCGGGGTCCTGCCAGCGTGCCTGCGGCTCTTCCCTGGCCGTCCCGTCGTAGGCGAACGTCAGTTGGTCGACGGTGGACTGGGCGTCCATGTTGACGTTGAGGGCGTGCTGGCGGATGCCGAGCCGGACCTCCGGGCCCCAACGGGCGGAGGACTGACCCGGGTTGGGCCCGGGCTCCAGGTAGAAGGTGTAGCCGTTGGCTCGGGCGAGCTCGGTGACGTACTGGAGGTCGGTGCCGGTCTGGTAGTGCACGCGCAGGTCCTGGTGCGGGGGCTGGGCGACCTTCTCGGTGTAGACGTCGGGCCGGATGCCGTAGTCGGAGTAGCGGCGCAGGATGGCGAGGGCCCGCTCGGAGGGCGGCAGGTTGGGGTAGCGGGCGGTCCGCTCCTCCAGGTCCATCAGCAGGGTGAGGTCCTCGCCGGTGACGGTGAGGGTGGAATGCCCGGGCCGGTTGCTGGCACCGACCTCCTGACGCACCACCAGCCCGTCGAAGAGCACGGCGGCCGTGCCCCGCACGTTGACGGTCACGATCAGGCGGGTCTTCGGATCGAAGAATCCCTCGGGCAGCAGCCGGCGGCTGATGATGCCGTTCTTGGTGAGGTCGAAGGCGAGCTGGAAACCGCTGCGCTCGCCCGCGGTGGCGGTGATCTGCGCGGAGAGCAGGGCCTCGGTGACCTCGGCGGGCACGGGGCGGGCGAGCTTGGGCCCCATGAGGAGGGTGATGTGCACGGGGCCCTGCCCCACGGGCAGGTCAAACACGCCGGTCCCCCTGCGGGAAGCCGCCGGCGGTCGGTATGCCGATGATCCGCCCGGCCTCGTCGGTCAACTCGCGTGGATCGAGCACGGGGTTGGCGTCGGCGATCTGCCACCACTGCCCGGGGTCGCCGAAGTACCGCTGGGCGAGCAGGTCGGGCCGCTCCCCCGCGCCGACGACGTGAGGCTGGGCCTCCTGGTGGCCGCCGTCGTCGAGGGGCGGCAGCAACCGGCGCTTGGTGTACCGGACTTCACTGCCGTCGGGGCGGCGGTGCACCCCGATCTCGGCGTCGTGGTACCGGCTGGTGCGCGGATACGGATGAGCGCCGGGGATGGCGTCCAGGGCGCTCTCGTACGGTTCGATGTCGGCCATGGTGTGGCTCAGCCCCTCCTGATCGATGCGCTCGCTGCCCCGATGCCGCCGCCGAGTCCCAGCGCGCCGAGGCTGCCGCCCCGGGCGGCGGCGGCCAGCCGCTCCTTCTGCGCGAGATGCGCGAGGTAGAGATCGGCACCGCGGTGCCCGGCGGGCAGGTCACTGACGGTGAGGATCTTCATGCCGATGCTGAGGGAGGCGCGGATGGGATTGAGGTTCACGTCGAAGGCGGACTCGTTCACGGACAGCTCCGTCAACCGCACCGGCATGACCCGCTTGCTCCCCCACGTGAACAGCGTCAGGGGCATCTCGATCGGGCTGATCTCGATGGCACCCTTCTGCGACAGCCGGCTGGCGGCGCGCAGTTGCGCCGTTGTCGGCTGTACGAGCATCTCCAGCGTGGCGAGCTGCGGATGAATCCCGTCGGGCGCCGCGACCTCGAACTGATCCGTCGCGTCGATCTCGGCGGTGAACTTCCAGGTCTCCTGCGCGGGGCCCTTGAGCCGCAACGCCTCATTCCGGTCACCACTGCCGGTCCCCCCGCCTCCGGCGTCCCCACTGTCACCCGCGGACTGCGGGCTCACGCTGCGTTCGAGGGTGTCCGGGTTGAACTGCAGCACGATGATGCGTTGGGGGGTGCCGGTGTCGGGGTCGACGACGACGATGCCGGAGCGGATGGGTTTGGGGATGTCGGCGTAGCGGGTCATGGGTTCCTGTCCGTATCTAGCGCAGACGCTCGGCGAGTCGGACTCGCAGCGGTTCGTAGTCGTGCGCGGGGAACAAGTCTGGGAAGACGCGGAGCATTTCGTTGAGAAATCGCACGGTCACCTCGAATCGGTCGTGCGCCAGGGAAACGTCCGTGAACAGGTACTGCCAGCCCAACGTTCCCTTGGTGACCCGCAAAGCGTCGAGGTAACCGCACAGATCGACATCCATGTGATGGATGCCGCCACGCACGTCACTGAACCATATCTCCGGATTGTGTACGGAGCCTTGCCGGATACGCAGCGAGGCGACCTTGCCCGTGCCCGACAGGCTAGTAGTGTCGAAATCCCGGAGCTCGGACAGGAACTCCCGCTGCTCCGGCGAGGGGTCAGGCGTGCGGTCGACCGGTGCGGAGTCACGCAGCGCCCGGACGAGGGGGATGACATCGAACTCCCCGGCGAACAAAGGGTCTTCGTCCTCTTCGGTCATCCCGGCCCCCCAGCCGGCCGCCACATCCGAAAAACGCAGATAACACTCTTTCAACGAGGAATCGAGGACGATACCGTCTCGCTCTGCGAGCGACGCGAAAGCGGCATCCGCATCCGCAACCTCCCCGTCGGGGAATTCAAGGGTGTCCATGTCCAAGAGAACATCGGGACAGTTCCTCAACTCTTCGAATACATCGATCCAGGCGCTCTCAACAGCTGTTGGTTCCATCATTCTCCCCACCTCAGAAATTGATCTTCACTCGTGCAGCGATCAGCTTCGCGAGGTCCTTTCGCAGCCGCTGAGCTGGTTCCCCGGTGAGGCCCGCAGCACCGGAGGACAGAGCCCCGACGAGGTCGTCTACGCTGTGATAGCTTCCGGGGGCGGCAGCGAGCAGCTTGACTATTTTCTGCGCGGTCGAGTCGGATACTCGCGTCACCATTCTCACCGTGGCCGCTTTCGCCTTCTTGATATCGAATCCTGCTGTGATGTTCGGCGCCGGGAAATTCTCCGCCCAGGTGCTTGTCGAACCCTTCTCCTGCCACTGATTGCCGGACACCTTGTAGCCGCCCCAGCGCACCCCCACGCGCCGCGGAAACCCTGGATACTGTCCCCGGTAATTAATGGACACCTGATACCAGATCATGTCTTCCGGGTCGGCCGGAATCGTTCCGTGCTCTACCACGTGCCCGAGAGCCGCTTGAGCGGGATGCTCGATCTGCACCATGGCCCTTGTATTGATGGCTCCCAGCGCGGGCACGAGGTTGGACGTGGACGAGTGGCCGCCGATCTTCGCCGGAAGCATGTGCATGCGCACCCAGAATCGACCTCGTTCGGAGCGTCCACCCGGGAGTTTATCCAGCTCCTTCCAGCCCACCGGATGGGCGCTGCGTCGCTCGTCCGCCTCCGTACCCTTCGGCGTGCTCTTCTTGATGAATCTGGCCTTGAAGTTGAAGGCCATGGGCCCGTCGGCGAACGGCGGCAGGATGGTGTCCGGCTTCGGCGGCTCCTTGTCGCCGGCATTCCGCTGCTCCAGCAGCTCCGCCAGGCCCTCCATTGCGTCCCGGAGCCGCTCGATTCGACGCTGGAAGGCCACGTCGCCCAGCGTGCCTCGGCTGATGCCATGACGGTTGCGGGGTTTGGGCAGGGAGTTCTGCATGGTTTCGACCGTCTGGGCCTGGCGACGTGCCGCGGCAATGACATCCGTCATCGCATCCGCGAGGTCCGTCTTTCCCTTGTTCCTGAGTCCCTGGATCTCTGTATCCCAGTCCCCGAAGTACCCGGTCATGGCCTGCAAGACACTACGGACCGCCAGGTCGGCGCTCTTGCCCTTCCCGTCGAAGAGGAGGGTGTGGGGCTCGCCGTCCTTCGTTCGGAACCGGACCCTGGGCAGTTCGAAGTCCGTGATGCCGTTGTTCTCCCGCTGACGCTCCTCTTCCCGTCGCCGATCCCGGCCGTGATCACGGGTCCGGTCCCTGCCGTGTTCGTTCCGGCGTCGCCACTGGTCCCGCAGCCGACGCAAGCGATCGCTCAGGTGATTGCCTATCCTGCGGCGGGCCTTGCCGTAGAGCCTGCGGCCTGCCCTGCGGGCCCTGTTGACCGCCGACTTGATGGTCTGGCGGGCGCGGCGGAGCGGTCGGCGGCGGGGGCGGTCCTTGTCGGTGTCGCGGCGCTTGTCGTCGTCACGGCGGCGGCCGTCGGTGCGATCTTCGTCTCGACGGCGGCCGTCGTCCCGTCGGCGGTCGGTCCTGCGGTCGTCGTCACGGCGACGGTCGCCCGGACGCGTGTCCTTCGGGTCGCGGTCACGGTCGCGGTCGTTCGCGTCGCGGCGGCGGTCGGGGCGGACCGTGTCGCGGGCCGGGCCGCGGCGGGTCGGGGTGTCGCGGCGGTCGGGCCTGTCGTCGTCCTTCAGGCGGCGGTCCGCGTCCCGCATGCGCTTGCGGGCCGCGTTCACCTCGCGGCCCTCGTCGCGGCGTTCGTCGTCGTCGCGGCGCTTCTTCGGGCGAGTGGTGTGTGCGGGGCGTCGCTTCTTCTCCGGGGTGGGGCGCTTGCCGGGGCGGGGCTTCGACGGGGGGCGGGAGGTCTTGTCCGGGGACGGCTTGCGTGGTGCCGACGGGCGGCCGGCGGGGCTGTCGTCCGTGCGGTCGGCCGGGCGGTCCGGGGTGCGGTCGTCGGTCGGGGCCTGGCGTTCGTCCTTGGGTTTGGCGGGGGCATCCGGCTTGTCGTCGGCGGGGCCCGGCTTGTGCTTCTTCGTGCGGAGGTTCTTGAGCATGCCGCCGAGCCGTTCGGCCACCTTGCCCATGAAGCGGCCGACGCCCTCGACGAGGAACTCGTAGACCAGCTCCAGCAGCGCCACGACACCCGCCGCGACCGCCTTCGCGAACGGCAGCGCGCCGTTGCCGCTCTTGACCGACTTCAGGAAGTCCATGAACAGGCCGAAGGCGGCGAGGATCTCGCTGAGGGCGCCCCACGCGGTCTGGAGGGCGTCGATGACGGCCATGACCCAGCCGGCGCCCGGGATGAGCTTGGCGACGACCTTCTCGACGACCATCACGCCGATGATGACGGGGAGTTGGGGAAGGGCCTCGTCCCAGGCCATCTGCGCCATCTGCTCGACGGTGACGCCTCCGGAGATCAGCTCCTGGAAGTCCTCCATCGGGATGCCGATGATCTCCTGGACCTTCTGGTTGAACCAGGCCCTGACGGCGGTCTTGATCTCCTCGAAGAGGTGTTCCTTGGCACCCGTCTCCGCGGCGGCACCGGCCTTGCTGATCCAGTCGCCCGGGTCGGAGACGATGTCGTTGAAGATGGCCGCCCACTCACCGAGCGCGGCGACCGCGGCGGCACCGAACTCCAGCGCGCCGACGGTGACGGTCTCGGCGATGTCGACCGCTGCCAGCAGCCCGCCTTCCAGGGCGTCGAGGCCCGCCAGGAGCGCGCCGCACAGGCCGTCGAGGAGCTTCCCGGCGACCTCCTTCAGCGCGTCCGCCGCCTCGTTGACCTTCTGTACGGCCCAGTCGCGCGCGCCGTCGATGGTGTTGCGCCACTTGTCGCGCATCGCCGGGTAGTCGGCGAGGAGCTCGTCGCCGAGGGCGATCAGCGCGTCGGCGAAGGTGTTGATCTGGTCGATGACCCAGTTGCGGGCGTCGTCGATGAGCTTGAAGACCTGCTGCTTGAACTTGTCGATGAGGTCGGTGACGACCTGACGGGCCTTCTCGAAGACGCTCTTGATGGCGTTCTTGAGCTTCTCGAAGAACTCCTTGAGCTTCTCGATGGCCTCTTCGAGCCAGTTGTCGGCGTCGTCCTTGCCGTCCTCCTGCTTCTTCTCCGCCTCCTTCTCCGCGTTGGTCTGCTCGTCGTCGATCTTCTTGTTGTCGTCCTCGGTCCGCTTGTCGACGTCCTTGTCGGTGTCCTCCTCCTTCTTCTTGATGTCGTCGCGGACCTTGTCGTACTTCTTGCCCTTCTTGCCGTCGATCTCCGAGACCTTGTCGTCCTGCTCCCCGCGCCACCGGTCTCGTGAGTCGGCGATGTCGGAACGGCCCTTGTCGCGGGCGTCGGACTGCTTCTTGCCGCTGGCCGTGACCTCCTTCTGGAGGTCCTGGTCGTGCTGCTTGCGGTCGTCCGCCGCCTTCTTGTCCTTGGCCTGGCGCTCCTGGCCCATCTTCTGGCGGCCCTGGGAGAAGCCCGCCTGGATCTGCGGGCCCCGGTCGTGTTCGGCGACCGCGGACGCGGACTCGATCGGCACACCGCCGCCGGACACCGACCGCGCGCCGCCGCCCTTCGCGCCCTTCTTCCCGCCGGCCACCTTGCCGGTCAGGGTCTCCTTGGGCACGTCGGGATAGATCTGGTCCTCGCCCATCGGGCGGGCCGCGTCGTCACGTCCCGACTGGTGCAGTTCGTTCTTCCGCTCGTCGAGCTTGTGGCCCTGCTCGTCGGTGCGCTGCGGATCCGAGTCGTTCTCCAGCGGAAGCCTCGGGGCGTCGCCCACGCGGGCGTTCTTCAGCCCCTCGTCCTTGGTCGGCAGCCCCAGGATGGAGTCGATCAGGTCGTCGAGCGGAAGGATCTCCTTCAGCAGCTTGCCGAACAGCTGGGCGCCGATGGTGACGGCGATGTCCCACCAGCTGGGCTCCGGCACGTTCGCGCCCGGGACGTCGCCTTCCGGCTTCTGCTCGCCCTTGATCTCGGGCGTCTTGCCCTGAGCCGCGTCCGTACGGGCGACCTTGGCGTTGGTGTACGTGCCCGGGGCCGCCGCCCGCGGGCCGCCGGGGACCGTGCGCGGGGAGCCGGAGGGCCGCTGCATCTTCGGCGGCGCCTTGCGCAGGGTGGTGCGTTCCTTGTCGACCGAGCGGCCGACCGCGCTGCCGACGCCCTTGAGCGTTTCCAGGGCCTGGTGCGGCTTGAGCCCCGCGGCCGTCGACAGGCCGGACTCGGGGGTGGCGTTGGAGACGTCCGGGGGCGGGGTCTCCTTCTTCGCCTTGGGGTTGGCCTTGGATCCGCCGGATGCGGAGGGGCGGCCGCCGGAGCGGACGGGTGCGGGGGCCGGGGACTTGCGGCCGCCGCCTCCGCCGCCCCGGCGCGACGCGGTCTTCGCGGCCTTTCGTGCCGCCTGGCGCTTGCTGCCCGTCGGGCGGGAGCGCGAGCCCGTGGAACCGCTCGATGCTCTGCCGGATTCCGGGGACTCGGCGGCTTTGGGCGTGTTGGTCTTCGCTTCCGGTCCTGCCGCCATAGGCGAAGGCCCGTTGCCCGGTGCCAGTTTGGGCGCGCTCGCGGGTCCCGGAGTGGAGACCTTGTCCGGGCCGCTCTCCGGACCGGGGGTGGTGGCCGGGCCCTTGCCTTCGGTAGCGTCCTGGCCGCCGCCGGGTGACGTTTCGGGTGCGGGAACCGTCGCCCCCTGGTCCCCGCCGGTCTCACGCCGGCCGTTCGCCGAGTCGGCCTCAGGCTTGCCGGCCTGCTTGTCCTTGCCTTTCTCGACCCCGGAGTCGGCCTCCTTGCCGCCGCTGCGGTCGGGAGCTCCTGCTTCCGGCTTCTTGGCGCTCTGAGCCTGGCTCTCGCCGCCGCCCTTCTCCGTTCCCGTGCTCGACGGCGAACCGGCACCCTGTGTACGGGCGTCCTCGCCCGACTTGGCCAACTGGTCGGGCGCGGCGGTCTCACCGGGCCCCGCAGCGGCACCGGTCGCCGCGCCGTCCGAGGTCCGGGCCTCCTCGTCGCGCCGTGCGGCCTCGGCGTCCTCCTTGCGTTCGTCCGACTGCTTCCGGTCCCGGTCCGTCCCGGCGGCGTCGGTCATCGAGGCCGCACCGGGAGACGCCGTACCGAGGGCACCGCCGATTCCGGACGCGTCGGTCTGCTGCGCGTCAGCCGTACCGCTCAGGAGGTCCTCGAAGGACTCGCCGCCGGGGCCTTCCTCCTCCTCGGAGCGGGCCGCGGCGTCCCGGGGTGTGCCGGGCGTGGCCTCCTGCGGTGCCGTGTCCGGCGCCGGGGCGTCGGAGGCGGACGACAGGCTGGGCAGCGGGGCCGTACCCTTCCGCCGCTCCTCGACGAGGCTCGGGTTCTTCGCCGCGTCCGTGAAGCCGACGAGGTCGGCATCGGGCACGGGCTGCGCGCCGGCCGCCCCGGCCGTGTCGTCCCCCGCCTCCCGTTCCGTGTCGTCCTGCGCTGGCTCCGCGTCCAGCCCCAACGGCTCGTCGTCGCCGTCCTGTTCGTTCTCGGGGTCGCCCACCGCACGGGCCGTGCCGGTGTCACCGCCGGTCCGGGACTTCTCGCCGGGCTCGGCGCCGCTGCGGTCGACGGTGCCCGGGGCAGGGGCCTGGCGGCGGGTCGCCTCGGACGCGCCCTCGTCCTCGCGCCGCTCCTGCTCGCCGGCCTGCTTCTCGGGCTCCTGGGCGGCCTCGTCCTCGGGGCCGCCCTGGTCCTCCTCGGCGTCGCGCTCGTCCTGCTTGTCCTGGTCCTGCTGGTCGCGTTCGGTCTCCGAGGCGTCCTTGCGTTCGTCGGCGGCGTCCTTCTCGGCGTCCCGGCCGGAGGCGTCCTTGTCCTCCTGCTGGTCCTGCGAGCGCTCCTGCTCGTCCTTGGAGCCCTCCTGCTGCCGCCCGGCCGAGCCCGCGCCGCCCTGGGCGTTCTCCTGGTCGGCGTCGCCGGAGGCGGATCCTCCGTCCTCCTGGTTCTCGGCGTCCTCTTCACGGTCGCCGCCGGGCGCGGGCCGGCCGTCCTGCGGTTTCCCGTCCGGCTTGCCGGGCGCGTTGGGCCGTACGTCCTGCTCGGGGACGGGATCGGACTCGGAGTCCTCGCGAGCGCGCCGCTCCTCCTCGATCTCCTCCGCCGCACCGGGGACAGCGAGCGGAGCCGCCGCGGAGTCCATCGGCAGTGGCCCTGCCCGCTCCGTCTCCTCCACGCCCTCCAGCAGCCGGTCGACGACGGGCACGGGCAGCCGCAGTTCCAGCCGGTCCAGGACGCTGTCCTGCACCTCGGGCGCCATACGGGCCAGTTGGATCCGGACGCGGCCCGACCGGTCCTCCGGGTCGCCGCGCAGGGAACGCAGCAGGCCGTTGGCGAGGCGGTCGACGAGGGTCGCGGGGTCCAGTTGCTCCGTGCGGCGGCGGTCGGCGTCGACGGTCGCGTAGCGGAGCCAGCCGGGGGTGGCCTGTGCCTGGTCGAGGTCCGCGGCCGCGTCCGGGGCCTGTTCCGTGTCCCGTACCAGCTCCTGAGCCGCCGACTCGGCCTCCCGTTCGATGGCCTGCTGCGGCAGGCTCACCGCGCCCAGGTCGCGGCCGGCGCGCAGGGTGCCGAGGCCGTGCGGGTTCTGGACGGTGTGCAGGAGTTCGTGGGCGAGCAGACGGCGGCCCTCGTCCGTGCCCGGCCGGTACGCCCCCTCGCCGAAGAAGATGTCCTGGCCGACGGCGACCGCGTCCGCGCCGAGCAGGTCCGCCAGCTGGCCGGCGTCCCGTCCGGTGTGCAGGCGTACGCGGCTCAGGTCGTGCCCGAGGCGCTCCTCCAGCTCCCGTCGTACGCCGGGGTCGAGCGGCTGACCGGCGCCGCTGACGATGTCCTTCGGCTCGGGGGCGCGGGACGTGGCCGCACGCTCCTTGCGCTTGCGGCGGCGCTGCTCGGCGGACTGCTCGGAACGGCTGTCCTGGGCCTGGGAGTTGCTCATGACGTCACCTCCCCGCGGCCGCACAGGCCTTCGTGCACCGCGCGGGCCAGTTCCTGCCCGAGGCGGCGTGCGGACAGGCCGGCGGGCAGCGGCGGCAGGCCGGACAGGACGTCGGCCGCCCAAGGGCCGTCGGCGGGCACGCCGCGCTCGCGGACCAGCCGGGTCAGCTCGTCCTCGAAGGCGGCCGAGACCCGGTCGGGGTCCGCGCGGAAGCCGTCGAGGACCAGCTCGCCTATCTCCACGCGGATCTCGCGCGGCGCCGGTGTCGTACCCACCCGCGTCCCACCGGTCTGTGGCACACCCGACGTCCGTGTCACACCCGTCGGCGTCACACCCATCCGCGGACCTCCGTCGGCGTCAAGGAGCGTTCCAGCTTGAGGTATTCGGTACGGGCCCCGGCGAGCATGTGCCGCATCTGGAGCGGCTCGCCCTCCTCGGCCGCGAGGAACGCGCCGGACAGGGCGATGTTGCGGATCGAGCCGCCCGCCACGGTCAGCTGCGCGAGCAGCCGCGGGTCGATGTCCTTCACCGGGGCCTGCGGCGGCAGCACGCGGCGCCAGATCTCGGCGCGCTCGTGCTCGGCCGGGAAGGGGAAGTCGACGACGAAGCGGATGCGCCGCAGGAAGGCGTTGTCCAGGGCCTTCTTCATGTTGGTGGTGAGGATGGCGAGGCCGCGGTAGGCCTCCATCCGCATCAGCAGGTAGCTGACCTCGAGGTTGGCGTACCGGTCGTGGCTGTCCTTGACCTCGCTGCGCTTGCCGAACAGGGCGTCGGCCTCGTCGAAGAGAAGGAGCGCGCCCCCGCGTTCGGCGGCGTCGAAGACGCGGCGGAGGTTCTTCTCGGTCTCGCCGATGTACTTGCTGACGACCTGCGAGAGGTCGATGACGAACAGGTCGAGGCCGAGTTCCTTCGCCATCACCTCGGCGGCCAGGGTCTTCCCAGTACCGGAGCCGCCCGCGAAGAGCGCGGTGACGCCCAGGCCGCGGCGCAGGGTCGCCGCGAAGCCCCATTCCTGGTGGACCATGGCGCGCTGACGCACATGCGCGACGATCTCCCGCAGCACGCCGGTCTGCCGCTCGTGCAGCACGAGGTCGTTCCAGCCGGCCTGCGGTTCGATACGGCGGCCCAGTTCGTCCATGCCGACCCGGGCCTCGTCCATACCGGCCCGCCAGGCCAGGCCGGCGGCGTCGAGCTCGTCCTCGTAGGGCAGTTCACGGCGTACGGTGGCGGCGGCCGACCGTACGACGTGCGGCGGCAGCTGGAACTGGGCGATCAGGGACCGCAGTTCGGTCTGTTCCAGGTCGGCCACGTCGTGGAACGCGTCCGTCCACAGGGCCAGTTGCTCCTCGTCGTCCAGGCTCGGCACGCTGACCCGGGTGCCGTGCGGGCGGTCGGTGCGGCGCGGGTCGGCGCTCGACACGACGACCGGTACGGCGGCCCCGGCCAGGAACGCCTCCGTGGCCGCCTGCTGATCCCGGTCCGGCTCGCCGAACTCCAGGAGCAGCGCGGCGGGCAGCAGGATCGCCTCGCGCTGCCACAGCCGGGCGAACCGGTCGCGCTCGGCGGGGTCGACGGGGATGTCCTCGGCGCTCAGCGCGTACAGCCCGAGCCCGGCACGCGCGGCGGCCGCGGCGGCGATGTCGGCACGGCTGCGCAGGTCGCCGCCGACCAGTTCGACGAGCAGCGGCGCGTCGGGGCGGGCGCCGTCCGTCCAGCCGGCCGCGACCCCGCTCGCGGCGAGGTCGTACGACGGCGGCAGCCGGTCGGGCACCGGCGTGCGGCGGAGCTGGCCGTGCAGCCGGGCGTCCAGGTAGGGCGAGCCGAGCAGGAAGTGCAGGATGCGTTCGTCGAGCCGGAGCCGGGAGGTCGTCAGCCGTGACGCGTCGTCCAGCTCCACGATCCGCCAGCGGCGCAGCGGCGACACGGGCGGCAGCGCGCTCCAGTGCGGTTCGTCCAGGGCGGCCAGGGCGAGCGAGAAGGTCGGGTACGTCCGCTCCGGATCACCACTCGCGGCGGCACACCGGGCACCGGTCGTCGGCTCCAGTTCCTGCGCGGCGGCGAGCAGCACGAGGTCACGCTCGAAGACGGTGAGCCCGAAGCAGGTGACCAGGGCGTCGAGGGGGGCGGCACCGGGGCCGTCGGCGGCGGCCCCGGGCACGGTGCCCCGCCCTTCAGACGGTGTGCCGACACGGTCGGGGGCAACTGTGCGGTCGGGGTCCTGCGAGACCCGCTGCCCGGCGGCGCCATCAGGATCCTGCGAACCGCGCCGCGCGGCGGAACCGTCGCGGTCCCGCGAGACACGCTGCGTGCCGGTGCCGCCCGGGCTTCCGTCCGCGGCGCGACCCGCCCCCGTGCCGCTGTCCTGCGCGGCGTGACGCGAGGCCGTGGCACCGGCCTGACGCGAGGCCGTGGCACCGGGCTCCTCCCCCGCCACCCGTCCCGCATGCGCGTCGACGCGGGCCAGGACACGCCGGATCTCGGCTGTCAGCGTCGTGCCGGTGCCCAGCGCGGCGGCAGCCGTCGCACCCGCCGCGGCCGTGCCGTGCGGTCCCATGTCCTCACCTGCCCCCGTCGCTCCCATGGGCCTCAGTTCTCCGTGTCCTCGTCGCCGTCCGTGTTCTCCGCCACCGGCCGGTTCTGCGGGGACTTGGCGGCCTTGGCGGCCGTCTTCCTCGCGGCCCTGGCGGACGGCGCGGGCTTACGGCCCCGGGTCGCCTTCGCGGGCGTCTTCGCCGGTGTCTTGGCGACGGCCTTCGCAGGTACCTCGGACGGCTCCGCGGCCTCCTCCGAGGGCGGGCCGTCGGGCGCCGGCTCCGGAGACGCGGCCGGCGGCACCGGCGCCCCCGGCGCCCCGAACGGCAGCACCCGCACCTCCGGCCGCTCCACCGGCTTCGCCGGCACCGGCGTCTCGCGCCCGTCGATCAGGACCAGGACCGCCTGGTAGACGACCGACAGCGTGTACGGCGTCTGGTGGAGCATCCCCCACAGCTTGGACGTCTCGTCGACGTCCATCGCCGTCGGCGTGAACCGCACCCGCTGCACCGCCTCGGCGAGGTCGCTCCCGCTCAAGTGCGGCCGCTGACCGGCGAGTTCGATGATGTCTCTGGGCAGTACGGGTATCTCGTGCAGGGTGCGCACCACCGAGCCGATCAGGCGCTGCCCGACCAGTTCCGCCTCCTCGCCGTACGCGCTGATCAGGTAGTGCAGGTCGAGCGCGGCGGCCGGCCGCCGGACCAGCGTTCCGTCGGACGCCCGGGCGGGCAGGTCGTTGTTGCGCTGCGAGGTGTTGGGCGTGACCTGGTACAGGAACACGGTGACGGTCGGCTCGAGAGGCGGGTCGGCCGGCGGCTTGCGCGGCTCGACCTTCACCGCGATGTCGATGTCCGGCGGAAGGTTGGCCTCGATCAGCAGGGCGAGGGCCTGGGTGACGTGGGCGAGGGCAAGTGCGTTGCTCATGGCGTCGGTTCCTCGGTCCCTCTCCTCGTCCTGGTCTGTCTCGTCGTACGGCTGCCGTGCCGTCGCGGCTCACTCACTCGCGCCCCCTGGCCAGATATTCGGCCAGGCTGACCGCGGCCCGGGGGCGCTCCGTGTCCCGTGACCGGGGCCTGTCGCCACCGCCCTGCGGCGCCCCGCCCGCGGTGACCTCCAGCCGCCCGATCTGCACCTGCACCACCTGCTCGGCCGGGCGCCCGGGACGGCGGGCCGTCGCCTGCCGGACGGCGTCCCGTGCGGCCGCCGTGTCCGCCGCGCTGGGGAGCAGCGGGGCGGACACGGCGGCGGGGGAAGCGGCGTCCGCACCAGGGGGGGTCGGCACGGACGCCGCGTTCGTGGGGGCCGCCCGCTCGGTACGGCCCCGGCTCGCCGCGCGGCGGGCGGTGTCGGGGACCGGCCGCAGCACGGGACCCGTGGGTGTGACGGGACGCAGCAGCGGCCCTTCGGACTCGGCCGGCCGGGCCGGACGACGTGCGGGCTCGTCGGGTGCCGGGGCGGGCTCGGTCCGTACGACCGTCCGTTCCCGTTCCGTACGGACGACCTCGCGGGCGGCCGGGCGCGTCCCGTCCGGCCGGGCGACGGCGGCCGGGGCGGCGACGGGCCACAGCGGCTCGGTGCCGTCCTGGTCCGGTGCGGCGGCCCGTACCGCCTCGACGCGTTCGAACGGACCGGCCAGCCGCGGCCGTACGCGCACCACGCCGGGGCGCCGCGCGGCGGGCGTCGCGTGCCGGGCGAGCAGCCGGTCGAGGAAGTCGGGCTCCGGCCGCCCTTCCGAGGTGGAGTCAGACATCCGCACACAGCTCCAGGTAGTAACGGCGCCGCAGCGGGCTGAGCGCCAGGATCTCCGGCTCGCTCCAGCCGTACGCGGTGGCGAGCAGATGGACGTCGAGCAGGAGGTCCCGGGCCCAGGCGTCCAGTTCGGTCCACAGGTAGGAGGCGATGTCCAGCTCGGCCCGGGTGGGCTCCCCGCATTCGGGGCAGGCGATGGTGAGCGTGACGTCGGCCCCCGGGTCGGCGGCCTGGGCCGCCTCGGCGATTCGCCGCTGCACGGCGACGGGCAGCGTGTCCGCGGACACGGGCCGCCCGTCGCGTACGGCGGTGACGAGGCAGCGGGCCAGCAGGGCCCGGCGCGGGTCGGCGTCCCGGGCCGCCGCCGTCAGGTCGGCGACGCCGGGCACCCGGAACTCGACCTCCCAGCCGTCCTCGGCGATCCGCACCAGCGGATCGCCCCGGTCGGCCAGGGTGCGGGCGAACTCCCCGGCGTCCAGCTCGAACTCCATGTCCGCGCCGCACGCCCCGCACTCCAGGCGCACCTGCATCCGCTCGCCGAACAGGGCTTGGCGCAGGGCGAACAGGTCCGCCTCGCGCTCCCCCACCGGCAGTGCCAGCAGGGCCCGCTGGTCGCCGTCCAGGTCCGGACGGGCGGCCCGGTGCAGCAGCACCGCGCGCCCGGCCGGGGCCTGGGCGAGCCCGGTCTCCCAGGTGGCCAGGACGTCGGCCGCCCGCATCATCGCCATCTGTCCCCCCCCTTGCCAGTGTCCGAACAGTTCCCAAGCAGCGCCCCTAAAGGGGCGCGGGGAACTGCGCGACCGGCCACAACGAACCCGCAGACAACCAACGCCCCCGACCCGGCACTCCCAGCGGAGCGCTACGCCGGGTTCAGAAACGAGGGCTCCTCCGGCTCGGGCACCTCGTAGTCCCGCTCCCAGCCCTCGCACTCGAGCTTCAGCGACTGGATGGCCACCGCGTTGGCGTTGGCGTCCAGTTCGCCGAGGACCTGGTACTCGCTGGGCCAGGTCCGGTACAGCTTGTGCGAGACGGCGACCTGCCCGGCCTCGTTGAGGACCTGGATCACGATGTCCTTGCGGAAGTCCGCGAGGGACACCTCCGAGCCGAGGCCCGCGCCGACCTGCCAGACCTTGTTGGCCCAGCGGTCGAACTCGGGGTCGTGCGTGACGCCGCGCTCCAGGGTGATGCCCTCGAACTCGGAGCGGCCCGGCGACTTGCGCGGGGACGAGGGGTCGCCGCCGTGGCGGTGCTTGACGACCTCGGTGGTCCGCTTCAGCGGACTGATCTTGCTGATGCCCGCGACCGTCCGACCGTCCCACAGGACCAGGAACTTGAAGTTCTTGTACGGGTCGAAACGATGGGCGTTGACCGTGAACTCTGCCATCGAAATGTCCTCAGGGATTCCTTGGAGCGTTCCTTAGAGCGCGAACTGGCCGGACGTCTGCTGGATCTTGACGATCACGAACTCGGCCGGGCGGACCGGCGCGATGCCGACCAGGACGTTGACGATGCCGTTCTCGATGTCCTCGTCGGTCGTGGTGTCGCTGTCGCACTTGACGAAGTAGGCCTCGCGCGGCGTGCCGCCCTTGAAGGCGCCCTGGCGGAAGAGCGTGTGCAGGTAGGAGGAGGCGCTGAGGCGGATCTGCTGCCACAGGTTCTCGTCGTTGGGCTCGAACACCACCCACTGCAGGCCCCGTTGGAGGCTCTCCTCGACGTGCAGAGCGAGCCGCCGCACCGGCACGTACTTCCACTCGCTGTCGAGGGCGTCGGAGCCCTCCAGCGTGCGCG
The DNA here is from genome assembly GCF_045040895.1 of Streptomyces purpurascens. Taxonomy (NCBI): domain Bacteria; kingdom Bacillati; phylum Actinomycetota; class Actinomycetes; order Kitasatosporales; family Streptomycetaceae; genus Streptomyces; species Streptomyces purpurascens. The sequence goes on from NZ_CP108341.1 coordinate 1,112,949, forward strand.
CGCCCCAGACGACCGGGCCGGTCACCGGGAACGTCCGCAGGACGTTGACGCCGAGCGGGTTGAGCAGGCCGGTCTCGCGGTCGGTGAGGTTGACCGTGAGCGAGTGCACGCCCGCGAGCCGCGCCTCGGTGCCGGCCGGGGCCTTCCACACGCCGCGCTCGGAGTCCGTGCGGGCGATGACGCCCGCGACCGCGCCGGACGGCGGGAAGGAGCGCAGCCGGCCGGTGAGCGGGTCGGTGAGCTGGAGGTGCGGGAAGTACAGGCCCGCGTGGTTGCCGCGCACGGCGTCGAACGCGGCGAGCCCGGCACGGGCCGTGTCCACGCTGACCCAGGTGCTCGGCGCGTCGACGAGCAGGAAGATCCGCCGCTCCTGGCACAGCCGCTGGGCGGCCGAGACGACGGTGAGGGCGTCCTCCGCCTTCTCGTACGCCGCGAGTTCGGGCAGCACGAGGAGGTTGACGTCGGCGACGCCGCGCAGCGCCTGGATGCCGGACTTGTCGGCCTCGGAGCCGATGAGGTCGCGCGGGCCGGGCGCCTCGCCGTCCTCGCCGCCCTCGAGCGGGAAGACGGGCGGGTTGACGGAGGCCTCGAGGCCGAGGTCGTTGGCGCACTCGCCGAGGAAGCGGACGACGTCCTCGGGGTCGGTGGAGCCCGCGACGACCTGGACGCGCCGGCCGAAGGCGGTGACCTCGGCACCGGCGAAGGCGTGCTTGCCGGGCGCGTCGGGCAGGGCGCGCAGCTTGCGCTCCAGCAGCAGCGCCAGCTCGGCGACGGAGCTCGGGGCCTCGCCGTCGCAGTCGGGGTCGTGGAGCGTGAACTCCCGCTCGACGTCGCCGATCTTGACGGTGAGGTCGACGGCGAGGTCGGGCAGCTCGTGCCCGAACGGCTTGGAGACGGTGCCGGACGGGTCGGGCCGGCCCTCGCCGACGACCTCGACGCGGATCAGCCGGGAGCCGGCGTTGACGACGGTCTGCACGTACCGGCCGTTGGACGGGTCGGCGGACAGACCGGTGAAGCTCTCGCGGGCCTCGCCCTTGGCGTCGTGGACGCGCAGGTTGAAGGTCTCGTCGGGGCAGGGCGTGTCGTGGTCGACGGCGACACGCAGCCCGTTGCCCCACACACCGGGTTCCTTGGCGTGCACCTTGAGGACGTCGCACTCGCTGTGGCCCTCGGTGGACTCCAGGGTGACGCAGGCGGCCTGGCCACTGCCGGCCTTGGCGACCCGGACGATCACGGCGACGGTGCCGCCGTTGCCGAAGAACTGGTGAACGGCGTAGCCGACGGCGCTCTGGGCGCTCAGGCCTCCGAAGCGGCGCTCGAACTCCGTGAAGCTGGTGACGCGCACCGGCTCGTTCAGCGGACCGCGGCGGGTGTGTCCCACGAAGGCGGTCACCGAAGTGGTCAGGGTCGAGATGGTGCGGGTGCTGCTGGGAAGCTCTTCGACGTAGACACCGGGATACGTCGGCTTGGCGGCGCTCACTGCACTCATCGGCATTCCCCCTCCTATCCCTGTCTCGGGCACCGGATGAAGGCACCAAGAGACGGTGAGGGAGAGACGTTCCGGCCGTGCGCGAGGAACTGCCCCCCGAGTGTCGGCGGTGGGCACGCGCACCTCATCAGTTCCCCCGTCAGTACCCGCGCGGTTCGGTCGCACAGGTCAAGCAGCGCGCTTGTGACTCCTGATGCTCAAGTGCTCAATCCACCTTGGTGCGTTCGGAGTTGACCGAACAAGACAGGTTCTGGCCAGCAGGGTGGAAGGTTTTGTGAAGGCAAACTTCCCTGATTCGCACATCCTGCCCGCGCGCCCTCGTGGACTGGCCCACACCTCGTACCCAGCGGGTGTGAACATGGGGCGGCGGGCACGCCTGGGGGCCGCGTGTTTCCGGTGCCGGCGGCCCATCCGCCCAGCGCGCTCCCCGAGTTCTCCCCGAGTCGTTCATCGGCCAGTGGCCGGTTTCGTATGGGCGGCATGGACGGGCACGGAGTTGACCGGGGCCTTACGTGACGCGTCTTCGAGTGCCCTCTTTCGACCGGGACATGCCCGACCCAAACGCCAGGCCGCGCCACCCCTTCCGGCGCCTAGAAATATCTACGAGCATGACTGGGGCCGGATCGGCACCGCGGATCTCCCGGATCTCCGCGGGCCACCGGCCCGTGTCCCGCGTGCGTCCTTCGGGGCGCGCCGACTGTGCCTGGGGTGGCCATGCAGAGCGTCATGTGGAAGCAAGCCGTCGAGTGGCTCGCCGCGGCCGCCACGGACCCCCAGGAGTGCAAGCGGGAGTGGGACTACGGCGCGGGCACGGTTCTCGTGGAGGCCGGGCGGTACTGGGACGTGCTGAGCGTTCCCGACCGGCTCGGCCTGCTCGCCCTGGACTACCTGTGGCGCGACCCGCTGAAGGTGCCCGGCCCCACCCTGGTGGACTGCACGGCGCGCAGAGTGGGCTTCTTCCTGCCGCCCGACCCCGTCAGCGAGTGGGTCGGGTTCGGGGTCCGGCACGTCGGCCGTGGTTCCTGGGTCGCGGTACCGCCGCCGTACCGGCCCGCCGGCCGCCTGGAGTGGCTCGTGCCGCCGGACGGCACCGGCGCCCTGCACTCCCCCGGCACTCTCGAGTCGGCCCTGCGCGAGGCCACGGGCACCCTCGCGGTACTGGCACCGGTCAGCGCGGAGCCGGTGGCGCTTGACGGCTGGTGAGGCGGACGCCGAGGGGAGCGGCCGGAGTTGCCGGGATCCGATCGGCGGCCGGGCCCGCGGGCCGGCCGGGGGCCGGATGTACTGCGGGAGACTCGTCCGGCCCTGTGCGCCGACCAGGAGCCGTATATACGGCGGGAGGCACCACCGGGCCTGTGCGCCTGCCGGGGGTCGGGGGACCTCCGGCAGAGCCGACCGGGCCCGTGTGGCGGCCGGCGGCCGGTTGCGCGTCGCAGGGGACGACCGGGCCCAGGTGCGGGCCGGTGTGCCACGCGGGAACGGCGGTCCAGGTCTCGCTCTCGGTCGGCGCGGCGAAGGAGACCCACTGGCCGTCACGGTGCTCGGGGACGGTGTGGCCCCTCGCCTCCCATTCGGCGACCAGGGCCGCGTAGATCGGCGGATGACCCGAGTATCCGCTGGTGAGTTCGGCGTACGGCCGGGGCGCGGCGTCGTTCCCGAGCAGGCGCCGCGCCGTCGCAGTGCTGTCCATGCCAGGGAAACGCGATGCCGCGCGCCGGTGGTACGCGGGCGGGACCCCGTCCGTCGGGTCGAGTGAACCCGTCACCCGTACGGCGGCACGCGGGGTCCGGACAAACATCCAGTCAGGCGGTCGCCCGTTCAGAGCAGCGTCACTTCCCGGCCAGTCATGCGGAACCCCGGACCCCGGTCCGCCGGTTTCCTCGACCGGGCCCGGCGCATCCGGTAACACTGACCTCACGCCGAGAACGTACGACCGCAGGGAGAGGCCATGCCACAGCGCCCTGACCTCCGGCAGCGCAGGGCCGTGCTGGAGCACGAGTGGTCCCACTGGGTACCGCGGCTGAGCGTCCCCGGCACGCGGCCGGGCGGCAGCGCGGCGTTGCGCCACGAGGTGACCGAGTCCTGGGCGCGTTCGCTGGGCAGTGTGGACCCCGGCCGGGACAGCGCCCCGGTCACCGACGGCGGCCCGGTGCACCAGCGTTGGACGTCCTCACCGCTGTACCGGCCGGTCTCCGGCCTCGCCGGCGAACTGCACAGCATCGCCGAGGACGCCGGGTTCGTCACGGCGGTCACCGACGAGTCCGGCACCATCCTGTGGACCTGCGGCGGCCCGACCATGCGCCGCAAGGCCGAACGGGTCAACTTCGCGCCGGGCGGCCGGTGGGACGAGCAGGCCATGGGCACCAACGCCCTGTCCCTCGCCCTGCGTACCGGCCGCCCCAGCTCCGTCTTCTCGGCCGAACACCTGGTGTCGGCCCTGCACGGCTGGGTCTGCTACTGCGCCCCCGTGCACGGCCCGGACGGCCGGGTCCTCGGCGTACTGGACCTGTCCACCACCTGGGACCGCTCGCACCCCCTGGCCATGTCCACCGTACGGACGCTGGTGTCCACCATCGAGGCCCGCCTCACGACGGAACACAACGGCCCGGGCCGGCCGAGCCGACTGCCCCGGCTGCGGCTCTCCTGCCTGGGTGCCGAACAGGCCGTACAGGCCGTACCGGACGGACGGAACCTCCCCCTGCGCCCCCGCCAGGTGGAGATCCTGACCCTGCTCGCGCTCGAACCCGACGGCTTCTCCCCGGAACGGCTGCGCGCCGCCCTGTACGGCGACCGGCCGGTCACCGCGTCCACCTTCAAGGCGGAGATCTCCCACCTGCGCCGCGCCCTCGGCGGCGGCATCGCCCCCCGCCGCTACGCCTTGACGCTCCCGGTGTCCTGCGACGCCGCCGACGTCCTGCGCGCGCTGGAGCAGGGCGACACGGACACCGCCCTGCGCCACTACGGCGGTCCGCTGCTCCCCCGTTCCGAGGCCCCCGGCATCGAGGAGTGGCGCACTCGCCTCGAAGTGGCCGTACGCGAGGCCGTGCTGGCGAGCGCCCGGCCGGACCACGCCCTGCGCTACGGCGAACGGGCCCCGTACGACGCGGAGATCCACGAGCACGCGCTGCGTCTGCTCGGCCCGGACGACACCCGCCGGGCGATCGCCGCCGGCCGGCTGACCACGGCCCTGCGCGACTGACCACGGCCCTGCACGGCCCTGCGCGACTGCCGGCCTCTCGGCGCCAACCTCGCGCCAACCTCCGGGCAGCACAGTGAGAGCGTCACGAGGGCGTGGCGTGGCCCCTCACTCACCCCTCCCCCGCCCTTCACCGAGGAGAGCCGCCATGGTGTACGCGCAGCCAGGAACGGACGGCAGCATCGTCAACTTCGCCCGGCGCTACGACAACTTCATCGGCGGTGACTTCGTCGCCCCGGTCGAGGGCCGTTACTTCGAGAACCCGAGCCCCGTGACCGGCAAGGTCTTCTGCGAGGTGGCCCGCTCCTCCGCCGCCGACGTCGAACTCGCCCTGGACGCCGCGCACCGGGCGGCCGACCAGTGGGGCCGCACGTCCGTCGCGGAACGCGCGGGCATCCTCAACAGGATCGCGGACCGCCTGGAAGAACACCTGGAGAAGATCGCGGTCGCCGAGACCTGGGAGAACGGCAAGCCGGTCCGCGAGACCCTGGCCGCCGACATCCCGCTGGCCATCGACCACTTCCGGTACTTCGCCGGTGTCGTCCGCGCCCAGGAGGGCAGCATCGCGGAGATCGACGCCGACACGGTCGCGTACCACTTCCACGAGCCGCTGGGCGTGGTCGGCCAGATCATCCCGTGGAACTTCCCGATCCTGATGGCCACGTGGAAGCTGGCCCCCGCGCTGGCCGCCGGCAACTGCGTCGTCATCAAACCCGCCGAGCAGACCCCGGTCAGCCTGCTCTACGTGATCGAGCTGATCGCCGACCTGCTCCCGCCGGGCGTGGTCAACGTGGTCAACGGCTTCGGTGTCGAAGCGGGCAAGCCGCTCGCCTCCAGCCCGCGCGTGGCGAAGGTGGCGTTCACCGGGGAGACGACGACCGGCCGCCTGATCATGCAGTACGCGAGCGAGAACATCATCCCGGTCACGCTGGAACTGGGCGGCAAGAGCCCGAACATCTTCCTGCCCGACGTCACGGCCGCGGACGACGACTTCCTGGACAAGGCCGTGGAGGGCTTCGTGATGTTCGCCCTCAACCAGGGCGAGGTGTGCACCTGCCCGTCCCGCGCCCTGATCCACTCCTCCATCTACGACGAGTTCATGGCCCGTTGCGTCGAACGCACGCAGGCCATCGTCGGCGGCGACCCGCTGGACCCGGACACCATGATCGGCGCGCAGGCGAGCAACGACCAGTACGAGAAGATCCTCTCCTACCTCGACATCGGCAGGAAGGAAGGCGCCGAGGTCGTCACGGGCGGCAACCCCCGCGCGGTCCCCGGCCTCGAGGGCGGCTACTACATCGAACCGACGATCTTCCGCGGCACCAACGACATGCGGATCTTCCAGGAGGAGATCTTCGGCCCGGTCGTCTCGGTCACGACCTACGACTCCGTCGACGAGGCCCTCAAACTCGCCAACGACACCCTCTACGGCCTGGGCGCCGGCGTCTGGACCCGCGACGGCAACACGGCGTACCGCCTGGGCCGCGAGATCAAGGCGGGCCGGGTATGGACCAACTGCTACCACGCGTACCCGGCGCATGCGGCGTTCGGCGGCTACAAGAAGTCCGGGATCGGCCGCGAGACGCACAAGATGATGCTGGACCACTACCAGCAGACGAAGAACATTCTTTGTTCATACAGCCCTCAGAAACTTGGCTTCTTCTAGAGCCTGAAGTCGGGTTGCTTGGAGGCATCGTTGCGCTCCAGGCAACCCGACATGAAAGATACCCAGTGCAATCAATTGGGTTCTCAAGGCTACCGTCTGGCATTCAAGCTTATGGCCGCCCTGAACGAGTCCGTATCGCGAGTGAAGGCTCCTCGCGACCACGAAGAGGACAGCCCAGAAGGGGTCGGGCAAGGAGGCCGCCGCGAGGAAGCCCGCCCCGAGCTCCTGACGTGTACAAGGCCGTTGTCAGTGCCGCGTGCGATCCTCACCCCTGAAGCGGGCACTGCAGAAGGAGGCCGACCGAGTCCCGTGCGATGCCATCCGCCTCGGCCAGGGACTTCGCGGTCAGCGTCAGTCTGTTCCTATCCATGCGTCCCCAACTCCGTCGCACAGCAAAAATGGCACGGGGCTAACATCCGATCGCGCCAGCTCGAAAGGGGCTCTCGAACTCGCCCGCAGCGGATTCCCCTTCCAGGGCACAGGTCCGTCCGCCACCCAGGGTGGAGCCCCAGTGGCCGTTATGGCGGGTGGCCCTACGCCGTGCGGACAAGTATTGGTACAGGGAAAAGGGGCCGAGGTGCCCCACCGCGCGTCCGCGTGGCTACGTGGGCCAACCAGTGCCGCCAGGCGTGAGTGAGGGTCGCCGACACGCTTCGGCGGCGCCGACGGTCGGTCGGTGGATCCGGCGTCCTGTCGAGCAGTTGCGGCTCAGCCGCGTGGTCCCGCGCCGTGCAGGAGTGTGTCGATGACGAGTGCGGCCAGCGCGTCCGGGTCTTGCGCGGCTGGATCCTGGTTGGCACCCGGCCTGTCGAGGGCTTCGCTCAGGAGGGCGTAATACACCTGCCGCGTCCAGTCCAGGTCCGCGTCCGGAGCGAGGAGTCCCTCGTGCTGCGCTCGTGCGAGGAGTTCGACGGTGTAGGTGTCGATCTCTTCCCAGACGGCGGCTGCGGCGCTGGTATGGGGCGTGGCGTGACTGAGGGTGAAGCGCCAGGTGTTCTTGACCCGCAGGACGTTCGCAGTCACCCGGTACAGGGCCACGAGCGCGGGGGCGGAGTCGGGCCGGGCTTCCCCGATGGCATCGAGGAGCTGCTGCTTCGCGGAGACGGCGAGCGCCTCCAGCAGCGCCTGCCGATTCGCGAACCGGCGGTGCACCGTGATCCTGGTCAGCCCCGCTGCCTCGGCGATCTGCTCCATGGAGGCACCGGCGTCGTCGGCGAGGACCCGCTCGGCCGCCTCCAAAATCGCACGCACACTGCGCTCGGCATCTGCCCGCAGCGGTCGGCCCATAGCGGTCTCCCTGTCTCGTTCGTTTTCGTCCCCACGTAGAGGATACGTGAACGCTACGGGTATCTCGATAACTGATTCTCTCCTGCCGCGAATACACTTCTATCTGATACACGGATGACGCAAATAGGTTTCTCATGCCGCACTGCCCGACAGGCGACGACTCCACGAAATCGCCGGTCAGGCGACGCTTTCGCCCTCCATGCCGGCGCCCACTCGACAGGTGCGTCGCGACAGTGACCGGAAGCCGGGACGGCACCGGCTCGCGCAGCCCACGATGTCGGCGCACGACAGATTCACCGCTCTGGGGCAAACCCTCCGGTCACAACCCGAGCAATTGTCATGCTCTCGACGCTTCGAGCCCGACCGGACAGAGGCTGTCGTCATGACCCAAGAGAGCGGACTGATTCACCCTGGCGGATGACGCAGTCGAGCGCCCGGGACGACTCCCGACGACATTGCCGATCCCTAGCTTCAGCACATGTCGATCATGCGGGAGTCTCTTCGCCGCCCCCAGCTCACCGGCGTCGTCACTCCCAGCTCCCCCACCCTCGCGCAGTCCGTGACCTCCGGTCTGCATCCAAGCGGGAGGTCCGCGGACCCGTTGGGGCTTTCACATGCGTACGGGGGCGAGCCCCGTTCGACGAAGTCGCCGGGTCAGGAACAGCCCCGACTCCCCTGCGCCCGCAGAGCATTCACGGAGCGCACGGCAGGTTCAACGCGCCGGGGGAGACCTCCGGCCCGACTCAAGGAATTGGCATGTCCTCAAACACTCGAGGTACGCGTATCTCCCGGCGGACCGCGATGGCGCTGGCCAGTATGTCGGTCGTCGCGGCTGTCGTCGTCACGGCACCGAGCATGGCCAATGCCGTGAGCGGCAGCTCCGGCGGCACGCGGCACTCGGCCACCCAGGCGCAGAACGCGGAAAGCGCCAGCACCGCCCCCAACCTGCGCGTCAAGGCCGCCAACGGCGTCACCTACCAGTACCGCCGCTTCGGCCACCCCAGCGCGGACAGCGTGCCGCTGGTCTTCTTCCAGCACTTCCGCGGCACTCTCGACAGCTGGGACCCCAAGCTCATCGACACCATCGCCGCCAAGCGTGAGGTCATCCTCGTGGACAACGTCGGTGTCGGCGGCTCCACCGGCACCACCGCCAGCACAGTCCAGCAGATGGCCCTGGACGCCATCGACTTCATCGACGCCCTCAAGCTGCCCCGCTACGACGTGTTCGGGTTCTCCCTCGGCGGCGAGGTCGCCCAGGAGGTCGCCCTGCGCCGCCCCTGGCAGGTCCGCCGTGTGGTCCTGGCCGCCACCGGCCCCCAGGGCGGAGTGGACCAGCGCGCATCCGACCCGAACATCCTGCAGCGGACCCTGAAGGACAACCCGGGCCCCGAGGACTACCTCTTCCTCTTCTTCAAGAACACCGCCTCCAGCCAGGCCGCGGGAGGCGAGTTCCTCCAGCGCCTCGGGCAGCGCACCACCGACCCCGACGCCCCCTCCAGCCTCGCCACCCGCGACCGCCAGCTCACCGCGTGGTCCGAGTGGGGCATCCCCGACAAGTCCAAGCTGGTACGCCTGAACGCCCTCTTCCAGCCGGTCCTGGTCGCCGACGGCGAGAGCGACATCCTGATGCCCGCCAAGAACTCCCACCTGTTGGCCAAGTACCTCCCCAACGCGCAACTGCACATTTACCCGGACGCCGGCCACGGCTTCCTCTACCAGTACGCCGTCAAGTTCGGCACCGAGGTGAACGCCTTCCTCGACCGCTGACAGCCCCTCCCCCTGAGACGGTTGCCGGCGCCCACAGGAGCGGTGACCGCAGACCGGCCTCATGCCCGATGCCCCGCCGGAGCCAAGCCCGGCGGGGCATCGCCGTGCAACGGGCCGCCGACCGGTCTCCATCCGGAGGGCCGCAGCGGGGCGGGCATCGACACGGAGGCATGCCTCCCACAGTGCTCGAGCGGGGCGCTCTTCGGGTGCGGTGCGGGCGCTCCGGGGAAGGACCCGCTGACGTCGTGACCCTCCGTAAGAGATACGTGAACGCTACGGATGCCTTTTTAATTGATGCTGTCATGTTGCCTTTGAGTGAGAAGTTGATACATTGATGAAACCGATTGGGGGTTGCGGCGACGGCGACGGACCTCGGCATGACGGGCGTCCGCGTCCGACACCGCGCCCCCCACACCCCCCGTAAGAAGAAGCAGTCCATGAGTCAGGAGCCCACAATGGCGACAACACGTCCGGTAGCCCTCGTGACGGGTGCGTCCTCCGGCATCGGCAAGGCGGCCGCGCTCGCGCTGGTGGCGGCGGGCCACGAGGTGGTCGGCACCAGCCGCGACACCGCGCATGTCACCCCCCTCAAGGGCGTGACCTTCCTCGACCTCGACGTGACCAGCGACGCCTCGGTGACCGCTGCGGTCGGCGAGGTGATCGACCGGTTCGGGCGGATCGACGTCCTGGTCAACAACGCCGGCATCGGCTCGGCTGGCGCCGCCGAGGAAAGCTCCGCCGCCCAGGCGCAGGGCCTCTTCGACATCAACGTCTTCGGCGTCATCCGCATGACGAACGCCGTCCTGCCGCACATGCGCGCCCAGCGCAGCGGACGGATCGTCAACATCTCGTCCATCGTCGGCTTCATGCCGCAGCCCTACATGGCGGTCTACGCCGCCTCCAAGCACGCCGTCGAGGGCTACTCGGAGTCGGTCGACCACGAGCTCCGCGAGTACGGCGTGCGGTCCCTGCTCGTCGAGCCCGCCTGGACCAACACGGCGTTCGACGCGGCCAGCGTGCGGCCCGACCGGCCTCTGGACGTCTACGCCAAGCAGCGCCACGTCTTCGAGGAGTACATGGCCGGTGCGGTCAAGGACGGCGACGACCCCGCCGTCGTCGCCAAGGAGATCGTCGCGGCGGCGACCGACGCCAAGCCGAAGCTGCGCTACACCGCCGGCGCCATGACCGGGCGCGTGCGCACCATGCGCCGCATCGTCCCGTCCCGCATGTTCGATCAGCAGCTGCGCAAGCTCAACCGCCTGCCCGTCTGACCACTCCCACAAGACCGTCATGAAACGCAGCGACAGGAAAGCGAAGCCCGCCATGACCACCTATCTGGCAGACGCGGCGAAGGACCTCACCGTGAAAGGCCCCTCCGCGACGTTCACCTACCGGCGCATCGGCCCCCGGGGCGGCATCCCGCTGGTCCTGCTGAACCGGGTCCGCGGAACCCTCGACTGGTGGGACCCGGAGTTCCTGGACCACCTCGCCGCCGCCCAGGACGTGATCGTGTTCGACAACGTCGGCACCGGCTACACCACCGGCACCCCACGCGACTCCGTCGAGGGACTCGCCGACGGCACCGTCGAGTTCATCGAGGCCCTCGGCCTCACGCAGGTCGACCTGCTCGGCTGGACCCTGGGCGGCACCGTCGCCCAGCACGTCGCCCGCACCCGGCCCCACCTGGTCCGCAAGCTGGTCGTGGCGGCCGCCAACCCCGGCGGGACGGTGCCCGGCGCTCCCGACCCGGACCCGAAGGTGCGGGCCACCATGACCAAGCCCGAGGTCACCGGGGACGACCTGGTGTTCCTGTTCTTCCCCGAGACGGACACCGGACGCGCCGCCGGGTACGCGCACCTCGCCAGAGTGGCCACCCGGCTGGCCACCGGACGCCCCGACGTGTCCGAGGCGGCGGCCATGGGCCAGATCACCGCGATCGGCAAGGACGCGCAGATCCCCTTCGAGCAGGTGCGGGCGGACCTGGCGTCCATCAAGCAACCCGTCCTGTACGCCACCGGCATGCAGGACGCGATGATCCCCGCCCTGGCCTCCTGCACCGCCGTCCAGCACCTCGACCACGCCACCCTCGTCGCCTACAGCGACGCCGGGCACGCCTTCCTCTTCCAGCACGCCAAGGACTTCGCCCGCCAGGTGAGCGCCTTCCTCGCCGACTGACCGTTCACACGGACACCGGCCCCACAGGAGGCACGACAAAGTCGGGACGCCTCCCGCACTGAGGAGAGTCATCGTGCAGGTGACCAGCGCCCCGGCGCGCCGGGAGGTCACGCCGCTGGAGCTGTTCTTCGACCTGGTCTACGTCTTCGCGATCGGCCAGTTGTCGCACCGGCTCCTCGTACATCCCACCTGGACCGGCGCCGCCCAGGCGCTCGTGCTCTACCTCGCCGTCTATGCGGCGTGGGCGTACACCACCTGGGCGGTCACCCTCGTCCCGGCCGAGAACCCGCGGACCAGGCGGATGCTGCTGGGGGTCATGCTCGCGGGGCTGTTCATGAACGCCGCGATCCCACGAGCCTTCGGCGACGCCGGCTGGGTCTTCGTCGCCACCTTCCTGCTGATCCACATCGGCCGGACCGTATGGCTGCTGACCGTCGGCCTCGACCGGGTCAACCAGGAACATTTCATCCGCGTCCTGGTCTGGTTCGTCGCGGCCGCACCTGTGTGGCTGATCGGCGCGGCGGTCGACGGCGGCGCGCGGCTGACCTGGTGGGCCGCCGCCATCCTGATCGAGCTGGCGGGCACCTGGGCGGCGCATCCACTGCCAGGCCGCAGGCTGGACTCCCGAGAGGTCGCCTTCGCCGGCGGCCACCTGCTGGAACGCGGCCGACTGTTCATGATCATCGCGTTCGGCGAGACAATCATGACCACCGGCACCGCGCTCACCACGGCGCCATACGCGCCGATGACCCTGCTGACCAGCAGTGTCGCGCTCACCGGCACCATTGCGTTGTTCTGGCTGTTCTTCAGCCGCTCAGAACACGTCGTCCGCCACTACGAGCGGACCGAGGACCCCATCAGGGCGGGGCGCAGCGGCGTCATCAGCCTCATGGCCTCCGTCGCCGGAATCATCGCCGCCGCCACGGGCGACGAACGGGTCATCGCACATCCGGTGGAGCACGCCGGCATCACCACGAACCTGCTCCTCTTCGGCGGGCCGGCCCTCTACATCGGGGCGCAGACCTGGCACGGGGCGACCCTGTTCGACGCACTGAGCCCGGCACGGCTGGTCACGCTGTCCGCCCTGGTCGTCGGATGTGCGGTCACGACGGCGGCCCCGGCCTACCTGTCGGCCGTCATCGCCGCCGCAATCGTCGTCGCGCTGGCCGTGTTCGAAGACCGCCATCAGCCGGGGAGGGCGCGTGCGAAGCCCATCCCACCACGCTGACCTCCACCGTTGCGCTCACTCACCGACCGACTCACCGGAGCTTCTCATGGACCTCCCCACCAACACCGTCCTCGTCACCGGGGCCGGCCGGGGCCTTGGCCGGGCGCCATGACGCAGGAGGCCAGCGTACTGATCTGCGACGATCAGGAGTTGATGCGGGCCGGCCTGCGCTTGGTCGTGGACGGCCAGCCGGACCTCACGGTCGTCGGCGAGGCCGGAGACGGCGAGGCGGCAGTGGCGCAGGCGCTTACCCTGCGCCCGGACCTCGTCCTCATGGAGGTACGGCTGCCCTGCCTGGACGGCATCTCGGCGACCGAGCAGGTTCGGGCCGCGTTGCCCCGGACGCAGGTACTGGCCCTCACCATGTGCGACCGCGACGAGTACGTCTACGCCTCGCTGCGTGCGGGAGCGAGCGGCTTCCTCGTCAAGGACGCGCCGACCGCCGAGCTGCTCGTGGCCATCCGCAGCGTCCTGCGCGGCGAGAAGGTCATCGCCCCCTCGGTGACGCGGCGGCTGATCGACCGCTACATCACAGGTGCCCTCGCTCCGCTCACCGACGCAACGCTCGACGTGCTCTCCGACCGCGAGCGCGAGGTGCTGAGCCTGGTGGCCCGCGGGCTGAACAACGCGGAGATCGCCGGGAAGCTGTTCCTCGGCGAGACCACGGTCAAAACCCACGTGGCCAGGATCCTCACCAAGCTGCGCCTTCGCGACCGGATTCAGGCCGTCGTCTTGGCCTACGAGAGCGGACTGGTTCGTCCTGGCGGGTGACCCCGTCGGGCGCTCGGGATGGTTTGCGACGACCCGGACGCTCCCTAGGTTTCGGACATGTCGATCATGCGCGAGTTCCTTCGCCGCCCCCGGCTCACCGGCGCCGTCGCCCCCCAGTTCAGCAACACTGGCGCAGGCCATGACCGCCGGCCTGGATCTGGAACACGCCGACGCCGTGGTGGAGTTGGGGTCCGGCACCGGTGCGACCACCGAGGCGATACGGCGACGGCTGGAACCGGGGCCACGGCTGGTCGCGGTCGAGCTCGACCCCGCTTTCGCCCGCCGACTCGCGGACCGGTGCCGGGACAGCAGCGTCGAGGTGGTCCACGGTTCCGCCGAGGACCTGCCGGCGCTCGTCCCCCACCCGGTCGACGCCGTCGTGTCCGGTCTGCCGTGGACCGTCATGCCTCACGAGCGGCAGCGCCGGATCCTCGACGCGGTGACCCGCGTACTGAGCGCGGACGGCCGGTTCAGCACCTTCGCCTACGTCCACGCGGCCTGAACTCCCCCGGCCCGCCGGTTCGCCGCCGAGCTGACCACGCGGTTCTCCGGCGTGGAGCGCAGCGGGTCGTCTGGCCGAATCTCCCGCCGGCGTACGTGCACCGCGCGTTCACGCCGACCCAAACAACCCTTCCCGCCCCCGCTCGAACACTTCAGAACCGGAGCACACCATGACGCAGCACAGCATGTTCAGCATCGAGACCGTGGCGCCGAAGATCCGCCGCGTTACTTTCACGAATGCGCCCGTGAACGTCGTCGGCGCGGACACTGTCGTCCAACTGCTCAACGTCGTCGATGAGTTGAGCAAGGACGAGAGGGTTCAGGTCGTCGTCTTCGACAGCGGCACGCCCGGATACTTCTTCAACCACGCCGATCTCGGCCAGGTGCCCGAACTCCTGGCGTTGAACGGCGCGGACGGGACCCCGACGTGGGTCGAACTCGTCACGCGGCTGAGCAGCGCCCCCTTCGTCAGCATCGCCTCCATCCGCGGGCGTACCCGGGGCGGGGGCGACGAGATCACCCTGGCCTTCGACCTGCGCTACGCCAGCCTCGAGGAGGCGGTCTTCTGCCAGCCCGAGGTCGCGATCGGCATCGTCCCGGGCGGTGGCGGCAGTGACCGTCTGGCTCGGCTGCTGGGACGGGATCGCGCGCTCGAAGCGGTCCTCACCAGCGAGGACTACGACGCCGAGCGCGCCGAGAAGTACGGATGGGTGACCCGGGCCGTCCCCGACGCCGAGCTCGATGACCTCGTCAACGGCGTGGCAGCGCGCATCGCGTCCTTCGACAGGGCGTCCGTCCTGGGCGCGAAGGCGCAGATCAACCGGTCGACGCTGCCGCCGGTGGCCGACCTGCGCGCGTCCTGGGCGGAGTTCGCCGAGTCGGTCAAGTGGCCGGGATTCCAGGCGCGCGTGCCGCAGCTGGGCAAGGCCATCGCCGAGGTCGGTCTCGATGAGATCGAGCGGAATCTCGGCTATTACGCCGGGCTCATCAACCAGCAGGCATAGGCGCCGTGCGGGGAAACGAGGAAGGACCTCCATGACCAGGGACCGTGTCCTGCCGACCGGCAGACGAACTGCCGTGCAGCGCAGGGAACTTCTCACGCTGGCGGCGATGTGCCTGGGCGTGATGATGACGTTCCTGCTCATCACCGCCACCATCTCGGCGCTGTCGGCGATCCAGGCCGATCTGCACGTCAGTCCGAGTGCGCTGATGCTCGCCCACGCCACCACCACCTGCCTGATCTTCCCGGCCGCCGACCGGCAACCCGCACACACGCGTCAACACGTCGGCCAGGGCACCTCTCCGACTTCCTGACCTGCGGCTGAACCACGTCCAGGCACAGAACCCCCCGGATCCCATCAGCGATTCCTTCCCCCCCCCATGCAAAAAGGGACTTCACATGGACCTCTCCACCAGCACCGCCCTCGTCACCGGAGCCAACCGCGGCCTCGGCCGCGCCCTCGCCGCAGAGCTGCTCAGCCGCGGCGCCACTGTCTACGCCGGCGCCCGCAACCCCGACCAGGTGGACCTGCCGGGCGTCACGCCGATCGCGCTCGACATCACCGACCCCGCCTCCGTCGCGGCCGCAGCCAAAGCCACGGGTGACGTGACGGTTCTGATCAACAACGCCGGCTCATCCACTGGCACCGACCTGCTCGCAGGCGACCTGGACAACATCCGCCTGGAGATGGACACCCACTTCTACGGCACCCTCTCGGTCGTCCGCGGTTTCGCGCCCCAGATAGCGGCCAATGGCGGCGGCGCCATCCTGAACATCCTGTCCGCCCTGTCCTGGTTCAGCTTCCCGGAGTCCGGCGCCTACTGCGCCGCGAAATCCGCGCAGTGGTCCCTCACCAACTCCCTGCGCCTCCAACTCGCCGACCAGGGCATCCGGGTGGCCGGACTGCACGTCGCCTACATGGACACCGACATGACCCGGGCGGTCACCGCCCCCAAGTCCGCCCCCGCCGACGTCGCCCGGCTCGCCGCCGACGGCATCGTCGAGGGCGTCTACGAGATCGTCGCGGACGACGTCAGCCGCCAAGTGCAGGCCGGGCTGGCCGGAGGCGTCAGCGCCCTCTACCCCGAGATGCCCTGACGGACAGGGGATTCAGCCGAGACCCACCGGCCGACCAAAGCCGGCCGTTCACCACCGACTTCCGCCGACACTGTCGCCGAACGAAGAGAGCGGGCATGTCCACCGACCTTCCCGAGTCATACGGTTCTCCCCCTGATCTCCCTGATTCCCCTGAACCCCCAGCCGCCGTCCCGTCCCGCCGCACGTTCATCGCCACGACCAGCGCCGTCGGGGGCGCCGTCGTGGCGGGCGGCCTGCTCGCGGGAGCCCCCTTCACCGCCGAGGAGGCCGCAGCCGCAGTGACCGCCGATGCGCCGCCCAGCGGTCGGCTCTCGCTGACCGTCAACGGCGAGCGGCACACCGCCGAGATCGACAACCGGACCTCGCTGCGGGGCCTGCACGGTCCTGGTCGACGGGCGGCGGGTCAACTCCTGCCTGACGCTGGCCGTGCGCCTGGACGGTGCCGAGGTCACCACCATCGAGGGCCTGGCCGACGGCGACGAACTCCACCCGTTGCAGCGGGCGTTCATCGAGCAGGACGCCTTCCAGTGCGGGTTCTGCACGCCGGGGCAGATCATGTCCGGCGTCGACTGTATCGAGGAGGGGCACACCGGCTCGCACGAGGAGATCCGGGAGTGGATGAGCGGCAACATCTGCCGCTGCGGCTGCTACGTGAAGTACTCCAGCCGTAGATCGTGATCTCGATGGTGAGGGGCCCCGAGGCGGCAGGTGTCCAGCGTGGATCATCTCGCCCGAGATCGCCCATGCCGTCGTGGGCGTCGGCTCCTTCTCCGTCTACCCGAGTTCACCGCGGCGGAAGGCGTCCCTTATCTCGCTGAGCTTCGCGGTCGTTGCCGGGGTCCGCTCCTGTGCTTGTTCAGCGAGTCGGAGGGCATCGTCGATCTCGCTGAGCTTCCTGGAGGACAGGACGGCCGCCCGCTCTATCAGGTCGTCCCGGGACACGGTGGTCAGCCACGTGCACGGGGTGAAGCCTGGACGCGGGAACGCGAGCCGCAGCACGCCTTCGAGCGGCAGCCCTTCACCGGCGCCGACCGTCACTTCGATGCCCAGACCGCTGATGTCGAGGCCCGCCGGAGCGACGACCTGCATCACCTGGAACCCGGACGCGTCGTCTCCTGACAGCAGTACGACCAACCTGCGCTCGTCGAACTGGACCCACCAGACTTCGCCACGTTGCACAAGCCCTCCGATACACAGGACGGCAGGCAGACGCTGCGCGACCTGACGCGGTGTGGAGACGGGTGCGGCCACTGTTGATCATCGGTGTGTGAAGACAAACGATCATGCGGTGGCCGCAGGTCCCAGCGTAGACCCTGCCTGCTGTTCAGGAGGCGTTCGAGGGCCTGATGAGCCGGATAGCGGGACGCTTCACACGGGTCGAATCCCGACGCCGGGCCCGGAAGTTGGTACTCGACCTGTTGTCGGACCTGCCGCGCAAGAACTGCTGGACCATCTCCGAGTGGGCCGGGGACAGGGCCCCGGACGGCATGCAGCACCTGAAAGGCACCGACACCGTTGGAGTCCAGCGGCACTGAACCGGCACCGCGGGCAGGATCGAGAACGCCCAGGTCGCCGTCTACCTGGTCTACGCCGGCCGCCGCGGGCACGCCGCAGTGGACCGGGAACTCTATGCTCCGCGTTCCTCAAGCATGAAGATCACGATCTACGGCTGTAGTACTAGGAGCCTGAAGTCGGTGCCTAGCGGTGCGTCTTCTGGTCATGGTTCCCTCGTCCTCCGGTGCTGTGAGAAGGAAGCAGGCGGCACGGCGCGTCCGCGAGGTCCGGGCCGGGGCCGTCACGTCTGAGGCGTTTGCTTCGCCCGCGCTGCGAGAGGAGCGACATCTCCCGCGACCCGGGCGGCCCGATGGCCGGCGTCGAGGAATCGGGTGACCATGCGAGCGGCCAGCTCCGGCTTGGTCGCACGCCAGCGGCCGCCACCTTGATCCAGCGACGCGCACCAGGGTGGTCAGCGGCACTGCGGCAGGCGAGTAGGAGCTTGACGCCGGTAGTGGCTGGTCTGGGATCGGGTCTGGTGGCGGCGTCGCCAGACGGACCAGAGCTCCAGCGGCGTCCCCTCGGCGATGAGGTAGGTGCCGAGGTCCAGGTACACACCCCGCATTGTCGACGCGCCGGCTTCGCACGCCGGGGCGGCAGACCCGTATCTGCCATCCCGGCATTTGACGGCGTGTGGGAGTGCAGCCGCATCTCCTTTCGGAGCGCGCGCTCCTGACTCCGCATCGATGTCCACGAGAACGGCTCGTCCGCACCCGGTGACTCGCCTTCAGCACCGACTGTCGTGCGGCTCGTTGGCAGCCGCCGGGGCATCGACTCGAATTCTCCGGTCCCGCGGATCCCGTCCAGCAGCGTGGACGAAGACACCGCCCGGCAGTTCGGGAAGTCGGTCTCAGCCGCTGCGCCGCACCCGGGCCGCCTTGCGGGCCTCCGCGAGCTTGCGGGCCTCGCTGCTCTTGCGGGACGGCCTGCCGCCGGAGTCGCCCTTCGCGTCCTTGGTGCTGCCCAGGCCGCGGAACGGGGCGTTGTGGTTCTTGGGGCGCGGTACGGCCGACCCGCCGTCGAGAAGCTTTCCGGACGGGGCCTTGGCGCCGGTGATCCGGCTCAGCTCCGCCTCGCCGGACCGCACTTTGGAGACCCTGGGGGCGACGTCGGCGTCCGCCATGACCTGGCTCGTCTCGCGGCGCTGTCCCGACAGGACGAGTGTCACGACGGTGCCGGAGCGGCCGGCCCGGGCCGTGCGGCCCGCGCGGTGCAGATAGTCCTTCGGATCGGTGGCCGGGTCGACGTTGACCACGAGGTCGAGGTCGTCGACGTGCAGGCCGCGTGCGGCGACGTTCGTCGCTACCAGCGCGGTGACCTGCCCGTTCTTGAACTGGGACAAGGTCCGGGTCCGCTGCGGCTGGGACTTCCCGCTGTGCAGGGCGGCGGCGGCCACGCCGCTGGCCCGCAGATGCCGCGTGAGCAGGTCGACACCGTGCTTGGTGTCCAGGAACAGCAGGACGCGGCCGTCCCGAGCGGCGATCTCCGTGGTCACGGCGTACCGGTCCGGGCCGTGTACGACGAAGACGTGGTGCTCGATCGCGGAGACCGCGTTGGACGAGGGGTCCACGGAGTGGACGGCGGGGTCGCGCAGGTAGCGCTGCACCAAGTGCTCGACGTCGCGGTCGAGGGTGGCGGAGAACAGCATCCGCTGCCCGTCGGGACGCACCTGGTCCAGGATCTCGGTGACCTGCGGAAGGAACCCCATGTCACACATCTGGTCGGCCTCGTCCAGGACCGCGATGCGCACCCGTCCCAGTCGGCAGCCCTTGCGCTCGATGAGGTCGTGCAGCCGGCCGGGCGTGGCGACGACGATCTCGGCGCCGTCCCGCAGCACGGCGGCCTGACGTCCGATGGACACTCCGCCCACCACGGTCGCGAGCCGTAGCCGTAGCGCCTCGGCGTATGGGGTGAGCGCCTCACCGACCTGCTGCGCCAGCTCCCTGGTAGGCACCAGAACGAGCGCCAGCGGCTCTTTCGGCTGCGCGCGCCGCCCGGCCGTCCGGACGAGCATCCCCAGGCCGAAGGCGAGCGTCTTGCCGGAACCTGTGCGGCCCCGGCCCAGGACGTCCCGTCCCGCGAGCGCGTTCGGCAGCGCCGCCGCCTGGATGGGGAAGGGCACAGTCACACCGTGCTCACCGAGCGCCCGCAGAACCTCGGCCGGCAGCCCCAGCTGCGCGAAGGAGGCAGCCGTGGGCACCGCCGAAGTGGCGCCCGCCGCCTCGGACACATCGTCCTGCTGCTGGGCATCGGCACGTGCTGATTCGCTCACAGAGAGCCTTCCTCCGAAGGGACCGTACCGAGGAAGGCGCGGCAGGGACGCGGCCGCCAGCCAGAGACACCGAACGGAGACCGACACAGCGACGCTGCAAACGCGTAACGTTAGCATGGGGCACGCCGCACGGGCCTGTCGAAAGCGGCCCTGCCCTTGGCCTTGTGGACGCCAGAAGACGCTTCGAACAACCTGCGCCACGTGGTGCCACAGGGGCACTCCCAGCATCGACGCCCAGCCCGGCACCCGGCACCGAGGTGCGGACCAACTTCGCTTCCCCTCTGGCGATTTCCATCATTTTCGCAGGTCAGCGTGAGGCTGGGCCGTGTACCGCAAGTAGACGAAGAACCTGCTGGTGTCGTACTCGGCGAAGAAACTGGGCTTCTTCCAGACCCCGAGAGAAGGGCGCCTGACCAGGGCAGACGCCCGTCAGGCGTCCTTCTCGGCGCACATCTGGGCGGCGAGCCAAACGCGCCCCTGCTCCCGGTGATCTTCGAGGAGATTGGATCACTCCGCTGCTGCCCAAGGTCGAGCGTCGGGCCCGGCATCCGGGACGCAAGCGGCATCCGGACCGGCTGGTGTTCCACCCCTGGCCTTCTCCCGGGCGGCCGTCGACGGCTCCCCCCATACGGGCGTCAGAGGGAGCTCCAAGACCGGACGAAGCCCCGTCGACCGGGGCAGGACGGGCAGTAGCATCACCTGATCACCGACGCCACCGGCATCCCGCTCGCCGCCACCCTGACCGGCGGAAACCGCAGCGTCGTCACCCAGCTGATCCCCCATGCTCCAGGCGCTACCGCCGGTGCGGGGCAAGCGCGGCTGGCCCCGGCGCCGCCAGGACGTGGTGCTGGGCGCTCGCGGGTTCACTCAAATCACGTTCGAGGTCGCAGAACGGCCCGGACCTCTGTGGCACGTGCGTCGCTGGGCAAGTGCCCAAGGGGCCGTGGCGCCGGTCCAACGGTGGGTGTGACCGGACATGTCCTGGCTGAACCTGCCAATGGCCCCGGCCGGAGGCCACAGCGCGCGTGACACCTGCGGCCGCCGTGCCGGAACGGGGCAGCGGGCGGCCGGCGATCGGGTACCGGGCCGGACGGGCGGATCCGCGGGCGGGGGTGTCGGTCAGCCGCGGCCCGGCGGCACCGGGTCCCGAAAGCCCCGGCGGCGGGCAGCACCGGGCCGACAGCGCAGCAGACGCCCCAGGATCAGCCGACCGCCGCGCAGGGCGCCGTGGCGATGGAGTGCTTGTACCGCATAGGTGGAACAGGTCGGGGTGTATGGGCAGCAGGCCGGCCGGGTTGGGCTGACCGCGACGCGGTAGTGGCGTACGGCCCGGTACATCGAGGCGGACACGCGCCCGCCCGGAGAGGGCGCGGCGGGGTCAGCGCCGTGGCCGGCGGCCGTGAGCGAAGGGCGGAGGACGGCGAGCAGCATGGCCGCCTGCGACACGCCGCCGCAGCAGCACGGGTGGGCCAGCGTGTCGAGCGTCCCCGCGCAGCATCCTTCGTCCTTCTCGCCGCCCGCTCCCTTCCTCCGGCCGCGCTTCTCGCCTCGCGCCATGATGTCCGTCCTCCCCGTCACGGTCGAAAGATCATATGACGGTCAGGCGGCGGTTCCGGACTGGGAACAGGCGCACTCGGCCGTGGAGCACGGGATCCGCCGGGATCGGTCCCTCGGCTCTGGCGAGCGGGACCGACCCCGGCGGTCGTGCACCACGTCAGCAGGTCACGACAGCGGCGGGTAGGCG
This sequence comes from Streptomyces purpurascens, assembly GCF_045040895.1. Classification (NCBI taxonomy): domain Bacteria; kingdom Bacillati; phylum Actinomycetota; class Actinomycetes; order Kitasatosporales; family Streptomycetaceae; genus Streptomyces; species Streptomyces purpurascens. The sequence continues at coordinate 1,134,697 of NZ_CP108341.1, forward strand.
TTCCGCACCAACTGCTGGAACTGGGCGGAGAACCAGTGTCCGGCCAGCGGCGAGTTCGGCAGTGAGCCCGTGGGGTTGTTGCCGTTGCGGGGGTTGCCGCCGTACGTCGGGTCACACATCCGGTCGAAGCCCTTGCCCTCGTCGTTGGGGACGGGGGCACTGTTGCCGTCCGACTCCCCCGGCGGCTTGACCCACACGTAGGCGTCGATGCCGGCGGCCGGAGCCGCGGTCGGCCGTTCGCCGATGCCCGCACCGCTCTGGTTGCACCAGTTGCCGGCGTGGATGCGCCGGTCGATGCGGCTGGCGTCGACGTAGCCGTCCACGGTGGTCTGCGCTCCGGGACCGCTGGGCCGGGCGGAGCCGCCCCAGCCGTTGCGTGACGTGTCGATCAGCATGCCGAGTCCGGAGTTGAAGCCGGCCGCGACGAGCTTGTCGCGCAGCGCCTGGGCGAAGGACTGCTCGTCCACGTACTGGTTCCAGTCCACCCACTTCGACTGACGTACGGTCTGGCCGTTCACCGTGTCGGTGACCTTGAGGTACGGCTCCTTGGTGGGGCTGTAGTTCGCGGTGTTGACGATGAAGCCGGCCACGTCGTTCACGCTCGCGCCGTTCGTCGTCGCGACCTTGTGGAACTGCTGTACCGCGGGCCCGAGGTTGCTGTCCCAGCCGAGCCAGCCGTGGTGGGCGGCGTCGATGTAGTTGTAGACGTTGGGGATGGCGCCCAGCTTGTCCAGGGCGTAGCCGACGCCCTTCTCGTAGTTGCCGTTGCTCTTCATGGTCACGCAGGCGTCGGTGGTGGTGGGGGTGCCGCCGGCGTTGGTCACCAGGTTGGGCAGCGAGTCGGGCTCGATGACGGTGGCGATCCGCAGGCCCGCGTACTTGGACTCGGACAGGATCGACGTGATCGGGTCGATGTACTGGCTCTTGTACTTGTCGAGGTCGTTGGGTCCCAGCTCGCCGTTGGAGGCGAGGGCGGCGCAGTCGCGGCCGGGCAGGTCGTAGATGACCAACTGGATGACGAGATCGCCCGAGCCCTTCTGCTTCAGGGCCTCGTCGAGGTGCGCGCGCAGGCCCATGCCACCGTTGACTCCGTTGATGGCGGCGATTCTGTCGAGCCAGACCGCGGTGGGCTGGTCGGCGATGCGGCTGCCGCCCGGTTCGGCGGCGGCCTTGGCGGACCACTCGGGGTTCACGTACACCTTGGCGCCGGTGTAGGGGTTGTCGATCCGGCTGCCGGTGTCGCCGCCACCGCCACCGCCACCGGTGCCACCGCCAGAGCCGCCACCGGTGCCACCGCCGCTGTCGACGTTGCAGGTGACGCCGTCGAGCGTGAACGTGGCGGGCACGCTGTTGGTGCCGCTGGAGGAGCCGTTGAAGCCGAAGCTGACCGAGCCGCCGCTCGCGAGGGTGGCGTTGTAGCTCTCGTTGGCGACGGTCACATCGGCACCGTTCTGGCTGATCTTCGCGTTCCAGCCGTTCGTGACCTTCTGGTTGCCTGCGTACGACCACTTCACCGACCAACCCGACTTGGCGGCCGCATGGTTGGTGAGGGTCACCGCGGCGGTGAAGCCGGTGTCCCACTGGCTCTGCACCTTGTAGTCGACGGTGCAGGGGACGGCCGAGGTGGCAGCGCCGGCCTGGCCGACGAGGAGCGCCGTCCCCGACGACCCGGCGACCAGCGCCAGGGCGGCGAGCAGCGATGTCCTGGTGTGACTCATGAGTGCGGACTTCCTTCTCTCGGTGTGGACTGGGGGGGGAGATCAAGGACGGACCGGAGGAGCAGTTCGGCTCGTTCCAGCGACCAGCGGCACCTGGGCCGCGTTGGGGTCAGGCGTGGAGTTCGAGTGGGTGGTGCGCTTGGCACGTCCGCCGCTTGTGAGGTCCCGTGGAAGGCGGAGCCGTCATGCCGGCGCTTCGTGGCCTCCGTCGAGCTGGAGGTCGCCCGGCCGGGAGGTGTGCTGGGCGCCACCGCGGGGTTCGCACCCACGGTGCACGCAGTCCCGCTGAGCTGGAGCGTCGTCGGTGCGGGACGGCTCGTCGGTGTCACGGCCCTTGCTCGGCTCAAGGCCTCGGAAGAGTCGTTCCCACTGGCTGGTGACGGCGCATCCGGCCGTGCACGCGGCCGTGGCTTCCCGGGCCGGGAACACCGGCGGGACCGCGCTCCGAACGAGCGCGACCGGACCGTCGCTGACTAAAAGTACTGAATGCGGGGGGTGTCGCATGAGCGAGTCCTTGCAGCTTGGCGCGCCGCTACGGACGCGTCGACTGATGGAACCGCTCCCACTGGTGGGGAGGAAGTTAGCGCCAACAGGGGGAGTTTCATAGGGTCCTTGCGAAACTTTTCGCTCCCGTCAGCCCAGTTCGAACTTTGAACCCCTCGACGTCTTGACCGCACCCGCCTTCATCCCCACGATGGGAGCGCTCCCACTGGATTCAGGCTTTGGCATCTCTCCGTGAGTCGCGTGACGCAAGGAGGAACAGCACATGGATCCCGGACGCAAACGCAGAGCCGTACTGCGGTTTTGGACCGTCGCCGCCACCGTGTCAGCCCTGCCCCTGTCGATGCTCGCCACCGGCACGACCACCGCGAACGCGGCGTCCGTGCAGTGCAGCGTCGACTACAAGACCAACGACTGGGGTTCCGGTTTCACCGCCGACCTCACCCTCACCAACCGTGGCACGACCGCGATCGACGGCTGGACCCTGACCTACGGGTACACGGGCAACCAGAAGCTCGCGAACGGGTGGAACGGCAGCTGGGCGCAGGCCGGTCAGACCATCACCGTCAAGAACGCCTCGTACAACGGCACCATCGCCCCGGGCGCAGCCGTCTCCGCGGGAGCACAGTTCAGCTACAGCGGCAGCAATGCCGCGCCGACCGACTTCGCCGTCAACGGCACCAGGTGCATCGGCGCCCACCAGCCGCCCATCACCGTGCTGACGAGCCCGGCCGCCGGCGCGGTCTACTCGCGGGGTGACGCGGTGCCGCTCGCGGCGACCGCCGGGGCCGCGGACGGCGCGACGATCAGCAAGGTGGAGTTCTACGACGACACCACACTGCTGGGCACGGACTCGAGCGCGCCCTACACGCACTCCGCCTCTGGTTTGACCGCGGGCAGTCATTCCCTGCTGGCGAAGGCGTACGACAGTCAGGGCGCGTCGGCGGAGTCCACCCCGGTCGGCATCACGGTCGCCGCGGGTCCCGCCGTGGTGGCCTCGATCACCCAACTCGCCGTCCAGCAGGGCGAGACGGCGACGTACGACGTGAAACTCTCGACCCAGCCGTCGGCCGCCGTGACCGTGACGACCGCACGGACGGGCGGCAACACGGGGCTGTCCGTGACCGGTGGGGCGTCACTCACCTTCACCCCGTCGAACTGGAGCACCGCGCAGAAGGTGACCGTCACGGCGGACTCCTCCGGCACGGGGGCGGCGACCTTCGAGTCGACAGCCACCGGGCACGGCAAAGCGACGGTGACGGTCACCCAGATCGCGGCGTCCAAGGCGTACGACGCCCGTTTCCTGGAGCTCTACGGGAAGATCACCAACCCGGCCAACGGCTACTTCTCCCCCGAGGGCATCCCCTACCACTCGGTCGAGACGCTGATCGTCGAGGCCCCGGACCACGGGCACGAGACCACCTCGGAGGCGTACAGCTATCTCCTCTGGCTGCAGGCCATGTACGGGAAGGTCACCGGCGACTGGACCAAGTTCAACGGCGCCTGGGAGATCATGGAGAAGTACATGATCCCCACCCACGCCGACCAGCCGACCAACTCGTTCTACACCGCCTCCAAACCGGCGACGTACGGGCCGGAGGAGGACACGCCGCAGCAGTATCCGACGCCGCTCGACCCGTCCGTGTCCGTCGGCTCGGACCCGCTCGCCGGTGAGCTGAAGTCGGCCTACGACACCGACGACGTCTACGGCATGCACTGGATCCAGGACGTCGACAACACCTACGGTTTCGGCAACACCCCGGGCGGCAAGTGCGAGGCCGGCCCGACGGAGACCGGACCGTCGTACATGAACACCTTCCAGCGCGGCCCGCAGGAATCGGTGTGGGAGACGGTGCCGCAGCCGACCTGCGACGCCTTCAAGTACGGCGGCAAGAACGGCTACCTGGACCTGTTCACCGGGGACAAGTCGTATGCCAGGCAGTGGAAGTACACCACCGCCCCGGACGCCGACGCGCGTGCGGTCCAGGCCGCCTACTGGGCGGACCTGTGGGCGAAGCAGCAGGGCAAGGGATCGGCCGTGTCGGGCACGGTCGCCAAGGCGGCCAAGATGGGCGACTACCTGCGCTACGCGATGTACGACAAGTACTTCAAGAAGATCGGCAACTGCGTGGGGCCCGCGTCCTGCCCGGCCGGCACCGGCAAGGACGCCTCGCACTACCTGATGTCCTGGTACTACGCCTGGGGCGGCTCCACCGACACCAGCGGAGGCTGGGCCTGGAGGATCGGATCCAGCTTCGCCCACAGCGGCTACCAGAACCCGCTGGCCGCGTACGCGCTCAGTGCCCACGCCGACCTGAAGCCCAAGTCGTCGACCGGCGCGGCAGACTGGGGCAAGTCGCTCCAGCGGCAGCTGGAGTTCTACCGCTGGCTGCAGTCGGACGAGGGCGCCATCGCCGGCGGCTCGACCAACAGCTGGGCGGGCCGCTACGCGACCCCGCCGGCCGGGAAGTCGACGTTCTACGGCATGTACTACGACCAGCAGCCCGTGTACCACGACCCGCCGTCCAACCAGTGGTTCGGCTTCCAGGCGTGGTCCATGGAGCGGGTCGCCGAGTACTACCAGCAGACAGGGAACGCGCAGGCCAAGACGGTCCTCGACAAGTGGGTCAAGTGGGCGCTGTCCAAGACCACGATCAACCCCGACGGCAGCTACCAGATCCCGTCGACGCTCCAGTGGTCGGGCCAGCCCGACACCTGGAACGCGTCGAGTCCCGGCGCCAACAGCGGACTTCACGTCACCGTCGCCGACTACACCGACGACGTCGGCGTGGCGGCCGCGTACGCCAAGACCCTGACGTACTACGGCGCCAAGTCCGGTGACGCGAAGGCGAAGTCCACGGCGAAGGCGCTGCTGGACGGCATGTGGGACCACCACCAGGACAGCCTCGGCATCGCCGTCCCCGAGACCCGCAGCGACTACAGCCGGTTCGACGACAGCGTCTACGTGCCGAGCGGCTGGAGCGGCAAGACGCCGAACGGCGAGACCATCGACTCGTCCTCGACGTTCTCCTCGATCCGGTCCTTCTACAAGAACGACCCGGCCTGGTCGAAGATCGAGGCCTACCTCAAGGGCGGCGCCGCGCCCGTCTTCACCTACCACCGGTTCTGGGCCCAGGCGGACATAGCCCTGGCCATGGGCTCGTACGCGGAACTCCTCGAGTAGCCCCCGCCGGCGATCCGCGTACGCGACCCCGTCACCAGGCGACGGGGTCACCCGGCCGGGCGGCCCCACCGCACTGGGGGCTGCCCGGTCCTCGCGCTCGATATTCCCCCACGCAAACGCGAGTCACCGGAGCCGTAGGCAGCGAGTTCCGATTTCGACGACCAGCGAGGGACGCCCATAACCCCACTCGCAACGGGAGCGCTCCCAACCCTCGTGCGCAGGGCGATCACCTGTTCCCGTGCCCCTGGTCAAGTCGTGTGCGCCCTTGCCTCCGGCCGGTAAGATCGGTGATCTCGTGGGGGAGGTGGTCATGGGCAGACGGCGCCCGGGGACACCGACGCTGGAGGAGGTGGCCGCCCGTGCCGGGGTGGGGCGGGGCACAGTCTCCCGTGTCATCAACAATGCGGCGGGGGTGAAGGAGTCGACGCGCCGGGCCGTGCGGCGGGCCATCGAGGAACTGGAGTACGTGCCCAATCTCGCGGCCCGTTCCCTGGCGGGGCGGCGGGCCGATGCCGTCGCCCTGGTCGTGACGGAACCGGACTGGCGGTCGTTCGCGGAACCCTTCTTCTCCGAGATCGTGCGCTCGCTCGGGGACGCGCTGTCGGACACCGGGATGCAGTTGCTGCTGACCTTGGTTCGCTCGGACGCGGAGCGGCAGCGCTTCCTCGAGTACGCGCGCGGCGGCAGGGTCGACGGCGTCCTGCTCCTGTCCGTGCGCGCCGGCGATCGGCTGCCGGACATGCTCGCCGAGGCCCGGTTGCCGACCGTGTTGCTGGGGCGCCGTTCGGGCGAGGAGTACGTCAGCTACGTCGACGCGGACAACATCGGCGGCGCCCGCAGCGCCGTCTCCCAACTTCTGCGACAGGGCCGCAGAGTGGTCGCGACCATCACGGGCCCGCTCGACATGTACGCCGCCCAGTGCCGGCTGCGCGGCTACCAAGAGGCCCTGACGCTGGCAGGTCTGGAGGGCGAGCAGACCCTTGTCGCGGAGAGCGACTTCACGGCGGAGAGCGGCCGTCGCGCCATGGCCGAACTCATCGAACGGCACCCGGACATCGACGGCGTCCTCGCCGCATCGGACACCACAGCCGCGGGAGCCCTGGAGGCACTGCGCGCGGCCGGACGCAGGGTGCCCGAGGATGTCGCCGTGATCGGTTTCGACGACTTTCCGCTGGCTCAGCGGACCACCCCGCGACTGAGCACGGTGCGGCAGCCGATCGAGGAGATCGGGCGGGCCATGGTCCGGCTGCTCCTGGAGGAGATGGAGGAGGGCGCCGTGGCCTGGCGCCATGTCATCCTCCGTACGGAGCTGGTGCTACGCGAGTCGACCTGACACGGCCGGCCCGTCTCGGGAGCGCCCCCCGCTCCCCCGTGCTGTGTCACAGGGCCCCTTGCCTGACCTGCGTCGCTGAAATCGGTTCGACGGGTTCATACGGGCAGTCTTGTCATGGACCTGAACCATCCCTACAGTCCCTGCCGAACCCACGATTGGGAGCGCTCCCATTCACAAGGTTGTGGGAGCACCTCCCTTACCCCCCTCATCGCCTCCGAAGAGGATCCGCATGCGTCCTTCACCGCACCATGCCCACAGCGCGCGTGGCCTGCTCGGCGCGCTGCTCACCTCGCTCGTCTCGCTCGCCGCGCTTCTGACCACAGCGTCGCCGGCGCAGGCCGACACCACGATCTGCCAGCCCTTCGGCACCACGACCATCCAGGGCCGCTACGTGGTCCAGAACAACCGCTGGGGCACCAGCGCCACCCAGTGCATCGCCGTCACCGACTCGGGGTTCCGGATCACCCAGGCCGACGGATCCGTCCCCACGAACGGCGCTCCGAAGTCCTACCCGTCCGTCTACAACGGCTGCCACTACACCAACTGCTCGCCCGGCACCAAGCTTCCGGCCCAGCTCAGCACCATCTCCTCCGCGCCCACGAGCGTGTCCTACGGCTATGTGAACGACGCGGCGTACAACGCCTCGTACGACATCTGGCTCGACCCCACGCCCCGCACCGACGGCGTGAACCGGACCGAGATCATGATCTGGTTCAACAAGGTCGGATCCATCCAGCCCATCGGCTCCCCGGTCGGCTCCGCCGGCGTGGCCGGGCGCGACTGGCAGGTGTGGTCCGGCAACAACGGCTCGAACGACGTGCTGTCGTTCGTCGCACCGTCGGCGATCACCAACTGGAGCTTCGACGTCATGGACTTCGCCCGGCAGGCCGTCTCCCGGGGACTCGCGCAGAACAACTGGTACCTGACGAGTGTTCAGGCGGGATTCGAGCCCTGGCAGAACGGCGCGGGCCTCGCCGTGAACTCGTTCTCCTCCACCGTCAACACAGGCTCCTCCGGTGACCCCGGCGGCCCCGGCGGCCCCACGGCCTGCCAGGTGGCGTACGCGACGAACGACTGGCAGGGCGGCTTCACCGCCGACGTCACCATCACCAACACCGGCTCCTCCCCCGTCCGAGGCTGGACGCTCGCGTTCACCCTCCCCTCCGGCCAGCGGATCACCAATGGCTGGAACGCGAACCTGTCCGGGGCGTCAGGAGCCGTCACAGCGAGCAACGTGGCCCACAACGGAGAGGTGCCGGCCGGTGGCCGGGCGACCTTCGGTTTCCAGGGCACCTCCGGCGGCGCCTTCGCCAAGCCCTCCGCCTTCAGCCTGAACGGCAGTGCCTGCACCACCGCGTGACACAGTGACACACCCTCACCCTCCGGGGCCCGCCTGATTCCTCCACGCCGACCGGCGGGCCCGGGAGGCAGAGGGGCCCGGTGTTCGCGGCGGATTCAATGCCGTGCGAACTGGACCCGCGTCGGCTGCGTGGCTTCCGGCCGCAAGGCGATCCCGTTGATGGTCAGTCGTTCGCCGTAGATGTCGGTGATTCTGATCGCGCCGCCGCACCCGCCACCGTCGGGGGAGAGGAAGTAGTTGTAGTCGGTGCGGGTGAGTTGGCGCCAGCCGTTGCCGGTGCGGACCTCCAGCCGCGCGAGCGGGTTGCGGTGGCCGATGGCCTGGACGGCACACCAGTAGGGGCTGGATCCGGTCTTGTAGCGGATCGAGATCGTGCCCGGTGTGTCGGGGCTCAACAGGCTCCAGGTGATGGCGATCCGGCCGGTCGAGGTGGGGGCCAGTTCGGCGAAGGCCTGCTCGCTGAGGTCGAGTTGCCCTGGTGCACAGGGCAGTGGGCATTCGTTGGTGATCCGGACCGTGACGGAGGCGCCGTTTGCCGCGCGGACGAGCACGTGGGCCCCGCATGCCTTGGACGTCTCGTAGTCGGTGGTGTTCATCGCCGCGATCATCATGTCGCCGCTCGGGCCGTACGAGCAGGCGCCGTCCCCGGTCCCGGCCTTGTAGACGGTGGCGACTCCCCGGTAGGTGGCCTTGGGCCGGATCCGTCCGGCCAAGGATGATGTGGCGGGAGCCGTCCGCGGGGAGGCCGATGCCGGCGCCGTCGACGCGGTCGCGGAAGCGGTCGGAGTCGTAGGGCCGGCCGACGGGGTCGCGGAGGCGGCGGACGGGGAGGCTGGGGAGGGCTTCCGCTCCGGCGATGCCGGGGGGCTGGTCCTCTGGGAGTCGGCGACAGCCGTGGCCGGGGCCCGCCCGGCCTCCTCCTCGCGGTCGGGCTGCATCGTCATGACCAGACAGACGAGAAGACCTGTGACGACCAGTCCCGTGGTGGTGCCCACCAGCAGCCCGCGTCTGCGCCTGCGCTGCCGCGCGGCCCGGCGTGTCTCTTGCATGTTCATCCGTTCGGAAGAGCGTGTCGGCGTTGCGCTACTCAGTGGCCGCAAGAGGCGAAAAAGTTGCCGCCGATGTCCGGTCGGGTCGGGTTCGGGCATGAACGGCCAGGTAGGAGCGCTGGGCGGAATCGTTGTGCCGTCCGCCCGTTCCGTGTTCCGTGACGGCAGGGACGGTCGTGAACACGGCGGCGACGGACACGTCTTGCGCGGCGAACGCCAAGGTCGCACCCCTCAGTGCGCCGATCTTGGAGACCGGGTGCCCGGCACCCACCGGGAGTGGAGCATCGACGGACGCGACAGGCGGGCTCAGGACGCCGGGGGCCGTACAGGGGACTTCGGAGGCCACCGAGCGCGACCGGTGGTGCCCGCTGCCTACGGTGGGGGTTCGAGGAGAAGGTGAGTGCGATGTCCTTTGCCCCAGGTCAGGCTGACCCTCCCGGGACCAGCCGCAGCACGTCGGCGACGATCCAGCCGAACATCCTGCGCTATCTCGTCGTGGTCGCCGACGAGCGCGGCGTCGATCTGCGGCCCCTGTTGCAGCGACTGGGACTCGACGAGACGGTCATGCGCTCCGCCGCGCTGCGGGTGTCGTACCGCCAGGGCAGTGCGGTGATCCGCCGTGCGCTGGAGCTCACCGGGGACGAGCGCCTGGGGCTGAGGGTCGGCACGGCGCAGCACCTGACCGCGTGGGGCCTGCTCGGTTTCGCCCTGATGGCCGGCGACACGCTGCGGCACGCCATCGAGACCGGGGTGAAGTACCAGAACCTGTCCGGGGCGATGGTGGTCTGGTCGGCCGGTGCGGGTGAGGAGGACGACGCCTTCGTGCTGCGCGCCGATCTTCCCGATCCCGCCATGGACCCGGCCGTGGCCGTCTTCCTGAGCGAGGAGGCGTTCGCCTCTGTGGTCACCCTGTCCCGGCTGACGGTCGGTCCGGCCTTCGCGCCGAGGCTGGTGGAGTTCTCCTTTCCGCCACCGCGCCGACGCGACCTGTACGGTGCCCTGTTCGGCTGTCCGGTCCGCTTCGGCGCCCCCGCCAACCGCATGGTCATCGACCCCGCGTGGGCCGGTACCCGGATGCCGGGCCGGGATCCGGTGAGCTACGCGTCGACGCTGGAGACGCTCGACGCGCAGATGTCTTCCCGCCGTGACCAGCAGGATCTGCTGGAGGTGCTGGAGATCTCCGTCGCGCAGGGCCTCCCGGTGGTGCCCTCGTTCGGTGAGCAGGCGCGGCGGCATGCCACGAGCGAGCGGACGCTGCGCCGTCGGCTGGCGGACTGCGGCACGACGTACGAGGCACTGGTCGAGGGGGTGCGGCGGGAGCGCGTCGAACAGCTCCTGCTCCGCCCGGAACTGACCCTGCGCGACATCGCGCGCCGGGCCGGGTTCTCCGACGAACGGGCGCTGCGCCGTGCGGTACGCCGCTGGCACGGCACCTCCCCGGTCCAGTTGCGGGAGCGGATGCGTTCGGATCGCCCTTGAGGCCGAGGTCGAGGTCAGCGGGTGCGGATCCAGATCGTCTTCTCCCGGGTCCATTGGTCGAAGGCGTCGGTGGACTTCTCCGCTCCGCCGAATCCCGACTGCTTCCAGCCGCCGAAGGGGGTGGTGATCTCGCCCTCGCTGTAGGCGTTGACGGAGACCACGCCGGCCTCGATGCCGCGGGCCAGCCGCAGCGCGGTGTCGAGGTCGCGGGTCCAGACCGAGGCGGCGAGTCCGTACTCGGTGGCGTTGGCCCTGCGAACCGCCTCGTCCTCGGAGGTGAAGGTCTCGACGGTGACGACGGGGCCGAACAGCTCCTTGGTGAGGACGTCGCTGCCGTCGGGGGCTCGGGTGATCACGGTGGGCGGGTAGTAGGCGCCGCGCGGAGGCAGCCCGTGGGGCAGCCCCCTGGTGTGGATCTGCGCTCCGCCGGCGCGCGCGGCCTCCACGGCTCCCCCGACCCGGTCGAAGGCGGCGTGGTCGATGAGCGGCCCCAGCTGCGTGCGCGGATCGGCCGGATCGCCGATGACGAGCTCTCTCGCCGCTGCCGTGAACCGCTCCAGGACCTCCTCGGCGATGCCGCGGTGAACCAGAACCCGGGAGCCGGCCGTGCAGTTCTGCCCCATGGTCAGGAACGCGGCCTCGATCATGTCGTCGATGAGCTCGTCGCCGTAGGAGAGCGCGTCGGCCATCAGCACCTGGGGGCTCTTGCCGCCCATCTCCAGCGAGACGCGCTTGAGGTTGCTCTCGGCCGCGTCCTTGAGGATGCGCCGGCCGGTCGCGTTGGACCCGGTGAAGGAGAGCGCCCCCACAAGGGGGTTGCGGGCCAGGGCCGCCCCGGTCTCGTGGCCGTACCCGGGCAGCACCGTGAGCACCCCGTCGGGCAGGCCGGCCTCCGCGGCGAGTGCGGCCAGGTGCAGGGCCGAGCGCGGGGTCGCCTCGGCCGGCTTGACCAGCAGACAGTTGCCTGCGGCCAGGGCCGGTCCGACCTTCCACGCGGTCATGGCCAGCGGGTAGTTCCACGGCAGGATCGCCGCGACGACCCCGACCGGTTCGCGGCTGATGAGACCGAGACCGTCGGGCCCGCTCGGCGCGACCCGGCCGAAGACCTTGTCGGCCGCCTCGGCGAACCAGCGGACCGACTCGATCGCGCCCGGTACGTCACCCGTACGGCACTCCGTGATCGGCTTGCCCGCGTCCTCGCTGTCCAGCCGGGCGAGGATCTCGGCGTCGCGTTCCATCAGATCGGCCAGCCGCAGCAGCACCGCGCCGCGCTCCCGGAGCGGCAGCCGGGACCACACCCCGGCGTCGTGGACCCGGCGGGCCCGCTCGGCGGCCTTGGCGACATCGTCGGCGCTCGCGGCGGGCAGGGTGGTGATCGGCTCACCGGTGGCGGGGTTGACGACCTGGAGCACCTCTTTCGTGGTCATGCTTCCTCCACCAGTTCCCAGCGCCCATCGGTCCGGCGGGCCAGTCCGCGTCGGCGGAGCTCCTGCAGATAGCGCGCCATGCCTCGGTCACCGCGCTTGCGGAACAGTGGGAAGGCCCGGGGCAGCAGGTTCGGCATGAGCATCGCGCATCGCACCAGACGGGACTCACCGGGCCGGGGGTAGGCCTCCAGCCGGGGCTTGTCCAGCAGCCTCACCACGGCCGCGACGACATCGGCGGGCTGCTGGGGCCGGTCCTGGAACTGCAGGGAGTTCCCGCCGTCCACGGCCTCCTGGCGCAGCATCCGGGTGTCGGTCGCCGACGGCATGACCGACCCGGCCAGAATGCCCTTGCTCCTCAGGTCGATCCCGATGGCCAGCATCGCTCCGCGCAGCCCGAACTTGGAAGCGGTGTAGATCGGCGTCTCGCCCAGGGGGAGGATCCCGCCGAGGGAGACCGTGGTGACCACCCGGGCGTCCCGGGAAGCCATGAGAAGAGGAAGGGCGAGCCGGGTCACGACCAGCGGTGAGGTCAGGTTGAGGGTGATCTCCCGCTCGATGCTCTCGACACTGCGGACGTCGAAGCGTTCCGCGCTGGTCATGCCCGCGTTGTTGACGAGCACGTCGAGGCGGCCGTGGTCATCGGCGACCGCCTCGAACAGCCGCTCCACCTGGGCGCGGTCCGTCAGATCACAGCCGATGCCCGTATGCCCGGCGCCGGGAAGGTCCGCGGCCACCTTCGCGGCGCGGGCCCCGTCGATGTCGACGACGACGCAGCGGGCGCCGCCGGTGGCGAAGCGACGGCACAGCGCGCTGCCGATGCCGCCCGCACCGCCGGTCACCAGCACGATTTTGCCGGAGAAGTCGAACCCGCTCACGCCGCCGCCTCCGCGCGCCGCAGGGACCGCACCGGCGGCGGCTGGCCCTCGGTACGCCAGCCCATCTCACCCGCGACCTTGCCCAGGTATTTCACGAAGGCCCCGCTGTCGACGTAACCGGTGTGCCGGGGCGAGTCGACGAACTTCAGCCCACCGGTCAGATCCGGGCGGTCGGCGCGGATCAGGCGGGCGAACCGCTCCGCGTTCGGCAGCCGGTGCCGCGCGTCATGGAGGTATCCGGCGATCAGCTGCGCCTGGGAGTCGAAGAGCTGGTACGCGCCGGAGTTGGTCTCGACGAAGCCGATACCGAACAGGCCCTCGTGCTCGCGCGAGAACGACGACAGGTACAGGTCGGGGTGCTGCTCGTCGCCGAAGTACCGCTGCGCGACGGGCACTTTGTGGACGTAGCCGGTGGCCAGCAGGACGAGATCGAAGTCGTCGCTCGTGCCGTCGGTGAAGTGCACGGTCCTGCCCTCGGTGCGGGCGATCCCGGGTTTGGCGGTGATGTCGCCGTGCTGGAGGTGGTGGATCAGCATCGAGTTGATCGCCGGGTGGGTCTCGAACAGCTTGTGGTCCGGCTTCGGCAGCCCCAGCCGCGTCGGGTCGCCGTTGATGATCCGCAGGAGGGCTCCGAAGAGCCGTTGTGCCAGCCACATCGGCAGGTGCGGCCCACTGTTGGCGATGGTGTCCACCGGCCGGCCGAACAGGTGCTTGGGGATGAACCAGTAGCCGCGCCGCATGCTGATCACCGCGTGGTCCGCGGTCCGGGCCGCGTCGCACGCGATGTCGCAGCCGGAGTTCCCCGCGCCCACGACCAGGACCCGCTTGCCCCGCAGTTCCTCCGCGCCGCGATACCCGACGGTGTGCCGGACCTCGCCGCTGAACTCCCCCGGCAGCTCGGGGACGTTGGGGTGCCACTGCGAGCCCGTACACACGACGACCTGCCCGTGCGTGCTTTGCCGCCCGTCGGCCCGGGTGACCGTCCAGGTGCCGTCCGCGTTCTTCTCGACGTTGTCGACCCCGACGCCGAACTCGATGCGCTTCGTCAGCCCGTAGGCGTCGGCGAAGGACCTCAGGTACGACAGGATCTGCCGGTGGGGCGGGTAGTCCGCGAAGTGGTCGGGCATCGGGAAACCGCCAAAGCCCGACAGGGTCCTGCTGGAGATGAAGTGGGCCGACTCGTACATCGGGCTGCCGGGATTGTCGATGTCCCAGATACCGCCGGGCCCGGTGTGCCGCTCCAGGTGTGTGTACGGCAGATTCCGCTCCGCCAGGGCCCTGGCGACGGCGAGTCCGGCAGGTCCCGCCCCGATCACGCACGTGTCGAACTGGCTTTCCTTCATGGGCCCGTCTCCTCGTTCATCCCGATTCAGGGGTGCTGAGGGAAACGTATTCACCCGCCGTCCGGCCGGAACTGACCTGCGCGGCCACGGACCGGACCTCAGCGGCCGCGCGGGCCGGGTCCTGGAAGCGCTGTCACCGCCGGCACCGTCCCGCGGCGCGGCGATGCGTCCTTCGTGTCAACACCTTTCGACTCGTCGGCTGCTGGATCAGGACACCCCGAGAATACGGCTCGAACCTGTCGGCCGATCCCGCGCGCGCCGGTCACGGTTCATGCGCAGAAGAGGTGGCGCCACCCGGGAAACACGTCATGACCTGCATCGACCCGTACCCGCGGAAGGGCGCAGAAGAGCGCGAACGCGACGGTCCGTCACCGTGAAGGGCAGGGACCAGGTGGGTGCACCCCGAGACGCGACCGGTGTTCGACCGCTCTGGAGCACCCCGGCGGGAGCGAAACATTTCGATGTGGAGAGCGAATCATGCGAGGGGTATTGACGGCGTTCACCGGCCTTCTATCATCCGGAATGCTCGATGTGTCGACAGGCGTCCGAGATCGCGAACCGGGGTGGACACACCCGGCCACTGCACACCGGTGACAAGAAGCAGGCCCCCGCGCCATGCACGTCGGCACAGCACCCACTCCTCAGTCGTAAGGCTCACGGCGGTTGCACGCGTCAACCGCAACGGCTCGGCCGCACAAGGAGAACGACATGGATATGTCATGCTCTCATCAACCCATGGGTCGCCGTCGAGCGCTGGCCGCAGCCACCGGACTGGTGGCGAGTGCCTCCCTCCCCCTGGCGGGTGCGTCCCGGAGCGCCGCCGCCTCCGGCTCCTTCCGGGGACCGGCCCTCGCGTCCGCGGCGGCGTACACCAACCCGGTCATCTGGCAGGACTTCGCGGACATCGACGTGATCCGCGTCGAGGGCACCTACTACGCCTCGGCCTCCACGATGCACTACTCGCCGGGCGCCCCCGTCCTGCGCTCGTACGACCTGGTGAACTGGGAGATCGCCGGTCATTCGGTACCCGTCCTCGACTTCGGCGCCAAGTACGACCTGAACGGTGGCCGTGGCTACGTCCGCGGCATCTGGGCGTCGTCGCTGGCCTACCGCCCGAGCAACAAGACCTTCTACTGGCTCGGCCAGATCGACTTCAGCAGGACGTACCTCTACACCGCCACGGCGGTCGAGGGGCCGTGGAACAGACTCACCACGATCAGCACGCCGTACTACGACGCCGGGCTGCTCGTCGACAGCGACGACACCCTGTACGTGGCCTACGGCAACACCACCATCAGCGTGGCCCAGCTCTCGCCCGACGGCCGCACCCAGGTCCGCACGCAGCAGGTGTTCAGCACCCCGTCGAGTGTCGGCACCCTGGAGGGGTCCCGCTTCTACAAGATCAACGGGCAGTACTACATCTTCCTGACCCGCCCGGCCAACGGCCAGTACATCCTCAAGTCGTCGAGCGGACCCTTCGGTCCGTACACGCTGCGACAGGTCCTGCTCGACCTGCGCGGACCCATCCCCGGCGGCGGCGTCCCGCACCAGGGCGGGCTGGTGCGGACGCAGAGCGGCGCCTGGTACTACCTGGCCTTCGTGGACGCCTACCCCGGCGGCCGGGTGCCCGCCCTGGCACCGGTCACCTGGACCGCGGACGGCTGGCCCGTCGTGCAGCTCGTGAACGGCGCATGGGGCACCTCGTATCCCAGCCCGGCCGTGCCCACACCACCCCGCCAGGTCACCCCCATGGTCGGGGTCGACACCTTCGACGGCACGACCCTCAAGCCGAGGTGGGAGTGGAACCACAACCCGGACAACACCAAGTGGTCGGTCGGCAACGGACTGACCCTGCGGACCGCGACCGTCACCAACGACCTGTACTGGGCCCGCAACACGCTCACCCACCGCATCCAGGGTCCTGCCTCCACCGCCACGGTCGATCTCGACTTCTCGGCGATGCGGGACGGCGACCGGGCCGGGCTCGCGCTGCTGCGTGACTCCTCCGCCTGGATCGGTGTCAAACGCGACGGTGGCGTGACGCGGGTGGTGATGCTCAACGGGCTGACCATGGACGGCAACTGGAACACCACCGGCACGGGCACCGAGGTCGCGAGCGCGGCCGTGTCCGGCAACCGCGTCCGGCTGCGCGCGGCCGCGGACATCCGCCCCGGCTCGGCACGCCCCGGAACCTTCTCCTACAGCACGGACGGCACCACCTTCATCCGCCTCGGGCCCGCCTTCTCCATGGGCAACGACTGGCGCTTCTTCATGGGCTACCGATTCGCCCTCTTCAACCACGCCACCCAGGCGCTCGGCGGCGCGGTCCGCGTCCCGCGGTTCGAGCTGTCCACGCCCTGACCCGTCCCACCGATCGCACCCCCAACCCCCCGCCAACCGTACGAGGAGAACCATGAACCCGCTGAAACGGCTCGGCCGTCGCCGAGCCTCGGTGTTGTCCCTGCTGGCCGTGGCCGCCCTGGTGGCGCCAGAGGCCGCGACCGCCGCGCCCGACGCCGTCCGGGCCTCCACGCTCGGCGCGCAAGCCTCCCAGTCCGGACGGTACTTCGGGACAGCGGTGGCCGCCGGAAAGCTCGGTGACGGCGTGTACACCGGCATCCTGGACCGCGAGTTCAACTCGGTGACAGCCGAGAACGAGATGAAGTGGGACGCCACCGAGCGATCCCGCGGCTCGTTCACCTTCGGCCCCGCCGACCAGATAGTGAACCGCGCTACGGCCCGCGGTCAGCGCGTGCGCGGCCACACGCTGGTGTGGCACTCCCAACTGCCCGGCTGGGTCAGCTCCATCACTGACGCGAACACGCTGCGCAGCGTGATGAACAACCACATCACCACGGTGGCGAACCGCTACAAGGGCCGGATCCACTCCTGGGACGTGGTCAACGAGGCCTTCGCCGACGGCGGCAGCGGCCAGCACCGCCCCTCGGTGTTCCAGAACCTGCTGGGCAACGGGTTCATCGAGCAGGCCTTCCGCACCGCGCGGTCGGCCGACCCGGCGGCCAAGCTCTGCTACAACGACTACAACATCGAGGACTGGAACGCCGCCAAGACCCAGGGCGTGTACCGCATGGTGCGCGACTTCAAGTCGCGCGGCGTGCCCATCGACTGCGTCGGCCTCCAGGCGCACTTCGGCACCGGCGGTCCTCCCGCGAGCTTCCAGACGACGCTGTCGAACTTCGCCGCCCTCGGCGTGGACGTACAGATCACCGAGCTGGACATCGCACAGGCACCGGCGAACGCGTACGCGAACACGGTCAGGGCCTGTATGAACGTGGCGCGCTGCACCGGCGTCACCGTCTGGGGCATCCGCGACAGCGACTCCTGGCGCCAGGGGGAGAACCCCCTGCTGTTCGACCGCAGCGGCAACAAGAAACCGGCGTACCAGTCGACGCTCACCGCGATGGGCGGCTCGGCCGCGACGACGCGAGCCGACGCCCGGCCGGCTGACTCCCGTTCGCCCCGGTCCGCCGCCGCGCTGCCCTCCCGCTTCTCCTGGAGCTCCAGCGGGACGCTGATCTCGCCGAAGTCGGACGCCACCCACAACATCGCCGGCATCAAGGATCCGACGGTCGTCCGGTACAACGGCAAGTACCACGTGTTCGCCAGTACCGCGAGCGCCTCCGGATACAACCTGGTGTACCTGAACTTCAGTGACTGGTCGCAGGCCGGCTCGGCCACGCACCACTACCTGGACCGCAGCGCCATCGGAGCCGGGTACCGGGCAGCGCCGCAGGTCTTCTACTACGCGCCCCAACGACTGTGGTACCTCGTGTACCAGACGGGCAACGCGTCCTACTCCACCAACCCCGACATCAGCAATCCGAACGGGTGGAGCGCACCGCGCAACTTCTACTCGTCGATGCCCGACATCATCAAGCAGAACATCGGCAACGGCTACTGGGTCGACATGTGGGTGATCTGCGACAGCGCCAACTGCTACCTGTTCTCCTCGGACGACAACGGGCACCTGTACCGCTCCCAGACGACCGTCGGCCAGTTCCCGAACGGCTTCACCAACACCGTCATCGCGGCCCAGGACTCCAAATACGCCCTGTTCGAGGCGAGCAACGTGTACAAGGTGCAGGGCACCAGCCAGTACCTGCTCCTCGTCGAGGCCATCGGATCGGACGGCCGACGCTATTTCCGCTCCTGGACGACGAGCAACCTCGCCGGCTCCTGGACGCAACTGGCCGCCTCCGAGAGCAACCCCTTCGCCAAGTCGAACAACGTCACCTTCCCGTCCGGAGCCTGGACCAGGGACATCAGCCACGGCGAGATGCTCCGTGCCGGTTACGACCAGACACTGACCATCCCCGCCTGTCGGCTCCAGTACCTCTACCAGGGCATGAACCCCAACGCGAGCGGCGACTACAACACCCTCCCGTGGCGGCTCGGCCTCCTCACCCAGACCAACTCGACCTGCTGACCGGCGCCTGCCTCCCTGAACCGGTACGCAGGTGCTTCCCGCCTCAGTCGGCGGGAAGCACCTGCTCGGCCCAAATGATCTTGCCGTTGGTGATCTGACGGGTACCCCAGCCCTGGGTGAGCTGGGCGACGAGAAGCAACCCGCGTCCGCCTTCGTCGGAGGTCCGCGCCCGGCGAAGGTGGGGTGCGGTCGTGCTGCCGTCGGACACTTCGCAGATGAGCGTGCGGTCGTAGATCAGTCTGAGCTCGATGGGAGGCCGGCCGTACCGGATGGCGTTGGTGACCAGTTCGCTGACGACCAGCTCGGTGATGAACACGGCATCGTCCAGGCCCCACTCGGACAGCTGCCGGCAGGCGACCTTGCGCGTCTCGGCGACCGCGGCGGGGTCCTGCGACACCGGCCAGGTCGCCACGTGGGAGGCGTCGAGGGCTCGGGTGCGGGCCACGAGGAGCGCCACATCATCGGAGGGGCGATCCACGAGCAGGGCACGCAGCAAGGCGTCACACGTGGCCTCCAGATCCTGGGCCGGCCGCCGCAGCACCTCGCGCATGGCGGCGATCCCTTCGTCGAGGTCACGGCCGCGGGCCTCGACGAGCCCGTCCGTGTACAGCACGAGCAGGCTGCCCTCGGCCGGCTCCAGCTCGGTCGACTCGAAGGGCAGGCCGCCCAGGCCGAGGGGAGGCCCTGCCGGAACCTCGAGGAACTCGACGGTGCCGTCAGGTGCCACGAGGGCGGGCACCGGGTGGCCGGCGCGGGCGATCGTGCAGTGCCGGGAGACCGGGTCGTAGACGGCGTACAGACAGGTGGCGCCGATGTCGCCGTCGAGCAGGGCCATGGGGTCGCCCTCACCGGCCGAGCGGTTGACCAGGTCGTCGAGATGGGTCAGCAACTCGTCGGGGGGAAGGTCGACATCGGCCAGCGTGCGCACGGCGGTGCGCAGCCGCCCCATGGTCGCCGAGGCCTGGATGCCGTGACCCACGACGTCACCGACGACCAGAGCGACCCGGGCGCCGGACAGCGGAATGACGTCGAACCAGTCGCCGCCGACACCGGCCCGGGCGCTGGCGGGCAGATAACGGGAGGCGACGTCCAGGGCCGCCTGCTCGGGGAGATGTTGCGGCAGCAGGTTGCTCTGCAACGTGAGGGAGGTGTCACGCTCGCGGGTGTAGCGCCGGGCGTTGTCGATGCACACGGCGGCTCGGGCGGTGATCTCCTGGCCCAGCAGCAGATCGTCCTGCTCGAAGCGCTGGGGCCGGCGGTGGCGGGAGAACGTGGCCACTCCCAAGGTGAGACCACGCGCGCGCATGGGTACCGCCAGCACCGAGTGGAACCCGAAGTGCCGCATCCGTTCGGCCCGTTGCGGGGCCGTCCGGTCCAGATCCTCCAGGGCGGCGGGCGTGATGTGCTCGATGACCGGCCGCCCCGCTGCCAGGCAGTCCGCCGCGGTGGAACCCTCCGGGTAGGCCGCCACCGTCCCGTACGGCACCACGGCTTCGGGGCGGCCCCGCAGAACCGACTGAGAGGCGACCCGGCGCAACATCACCGGACCGTGCGGAGAGCCCTGCGGCGGGTCCTCACCTCCCTCGATCCCCGGCAGGAGATCGACCGTGACGAAGTCCGCGAAGCGCGGGACGGCCACGTCGGCGAGTTCCTGAGCGGTACGGGGCAGGTCCAGGGTGCTGCCGATCCGCAGGCTGGCGTCGTCGACCAGGACCAGTCGCTGCCGTGCGAGGTACTGCTCCGTCACGTCGTGCGCCGACAGCAGGACACCTTCGAGTCGCCCGTCGGCGTCCCGCACAGGGACGAGGGACAACGACCACACGCTCTCCCGCTCATGGCCGGCGAGGTGCAGCGCGGCTCCGAGCTCCTGGAGTCGGCCGGTCTCCAGCGCGGTGCGCATGCCCTCCTCGGTCCGTTCACTCTCCGGGTCGAGGACGATCTCCGTCACGCGCAGGCCGCGCATCTCTCGCTCGGACAGCCCCACCACACGTTCCATGTCCGCGTTCGCCCAGCGCAACCGCAGTCCGGTGTCGTACAGGGCCATCGTGGAGGGAGCCTGGGCGAAACTGCGCCGCACGAACGCGTCGTCCTCAGGCGTCGGTGCCGGCCGGGTCACCGGTGACACCAGCAGCCAGTCGTCGGCCCCGTCGTTCTCCCGGTGATGGGCCAGCAGTCCGACGGTGAGCCGGTGACCGTCCCGGTGCAGCAGCGTGGCCGTGCCGCTCCACCTCGGCAGGCCGGTCAGCGAGTCCAGCACGTGCGCCGGAGCGGCGTCCGCGAGCAGCACGGCCCCGCTCCGGCCGATCATCTCCGGGGCCCGATGTCCGAGCAGTCGCCGGGCCCCTTCGTTCCACGCGGTCACCACACCGTGGCCGTCGACGACGACCCTGGCCGTGGCCGCCTCGTCGACACCTTCCTGCGACCAAGCGCTCGGCGGGCCCTCGTCCCGGGCGGACGCGGATCCGATCATGACGTCATCTCGCCTCAATCCCGCCCTGGGGCCGTCTGCCCGGGAGCGTCCCGAACCCGAGGTGCGCCGCACCATCACTTATTACGACACTAGACAACAAGGGTCGCAGATGTACGCAAACGAGTCCTCATGGCAGGGCTGCGGCACCGATCCCGGGCGGAGGGCGGCATCCATGGCTGTCAACGGCACGAAGTGGCCGGACCGAGCCGAGTGGGCCGGGAAGATCTACAGCGCGGGCTGGCGCGAGTCCGAGGGCGGCACGCGCCAGGTGATCGAACCGGCCACGGGGCACGCCTTGGCCGAGATCGGGGTCGCCTCCCCCGCGGACGTCGCTCGGGCCGGCGCTCGGGCCGTCCAGGCCGCCGGCGACTGGTCGGCGGCGGCTCCTTCCGACCGGGTCGAGGTCCTGCTGCGCGCCTCCGCCACCCTGCGTGAACGCAGCGACACTTTCCGCGACTGGATCGTCCGCGAGTCGGCCGGCGTCCCCGCCAAGGGCGACTACGAGATCATCGCCGCCCTCGCGCAACTGACGCACGCCGTCGGACTGGCGTCCCTGCCACGGGGTGAGGTCCTGGCTGCTCAGGCCCCCGGGGGAACGAGTCTGGCGTGGCGGGTGCCGATCGGCGTGGTCGGTGTCATCAACCCCTGGAACGCGCCGCTCCTGTTCGCGATGCGCGCACTGGCACCCGCCCTCGCGCTGGGCAACACCGTGCTGCTCAAACCCGACCCGCTCACCCCGGTGTCCGGGGGTGTCCTCGTCGCGCGGCTCTTCGAGGACTCCGGACTGCCCGACGGGGTGCTGCACGTCCTGCCGGGCGGCGCGGAGACCGGGCAGGCGGTCGCGGCGGATCCCCATGTCGCCATGGTCGCGTTCACCGGCTCCGTCGAGGCCGGACGCATGGTGGCCCGAGTGGCGGGTGAGGGGCTGAAGCGGGTCTCCCTGGAGCTCGGCGGCAAGAACGCGCTCGTCGTGCTCGAGGACGCGGACGTGGAGGCGGCCGCCCTGGCCGGAGCCGTGAGTACCTTCGGATACCAGGGACAGGCCTGCGTCGCCGCCGGCCGCCACCTGGTCCACGCCGATCTGGCCGAGGCGTACACCGACGCGCTGGTCGGGCACGCGCGGGCCATGCGCGTCGGCGACCCCCGCGTGGAGGGCGTCAGCGTCGGCCCGGTCATCAGCGAGCGGCAGGCCACCAGAATCGAGCGCATCGTCGACGAGAGCGTGGCCGTCGGGGCCCGGGTGCTCACGGGCGGCCGACGCGACGGACTCTTCTACCCGCCCACCGTCCTGGACCACGTCGGCCGGGCCATGCCCGCCTTCACCGAGGAGATCTTCGGCCCCGTCGCCCCGGTCATTCCCTTTCACAGCGAGGCGGAGGCCGTCGAGATCGCCAACGACACCGCGTACGGTCTGACGGCCGCCGTGCACTCCGGCTCCGTCCCGAGGGCGACCGCTGTCGCCGAGCGGCTGCGCACCGGCATGGTCCACATCAACGACGTCTCCGCCAAGGACGCCGCGAACGCCCCCTTCGGAGGCATGGGCATCTCCGGCAACGGCTCCCGCATCGGCGGCACAGCCAGCCTGGAACAGTTCACCCAGTGGCGCTGGATGACGGCACCGGGGCCGGGGAGCCCTACGAGCTAGTGCCGCGTCAGGCGACATGCGCCCTGTCGACGACGGTGCGGAGGCGTTGGTCGCCGGCATGACGGTTCCGCCAGAGGACGTAGCGGCGGATTGCTGCCCTGTGCCTTGTGGTCTACGTGCGTCCAAGCCGGTTCTTGCCGCAGTGGCCGGTTGGGCGGCGGGTGATGACATCCCGGGGCATCGGATTGACGTCCGGCTCCGATCCGCGCAGGTGTCCGGTGCTCACCAGGGGGAGCACCAGGCGAAAGACGCACCCGGAACCAGCTCCGGTGTCGAGTTCGAGGCGGCCGCCGTGCCCCTGGGCGATCGCCGACGCGATGGCGAGACCGAGGCCGCTGCCGCCTTGGTCGCGGGAACGGGAGGGGTCGACGCGGTAGAAGCGCTCGAAGACCCGGTCGGCCTCCTCGGACGGCAGGCCCGGACCTTGGTCGGCGACCTCGATCACACAGATCGCCGTGTCCTCGGCCAGGGGTGGGGCGGCGCTGGTCCGGCCCGGACGATCGATGCCGCCCGCCGCCGCCCCTGCGTGGGCGGTGCCCACGCGCACGTCGACCGGTGTGCCGAGCGGTGTGTGGACGAGGGCGTTGGACAGCAGGTTGTTGACCACCTGGAGCAGGCGGTCGGGGTCGCCGACGGTCTCCACGACCTCGAGCTCGGTGTCCTCAGCCGGGGCATCGAGGGGGCTGAGGGTGACGCGGTGGTCGCTGCCCGCACGTACTGCCGCCGCGCTCACCGCGTCGGCCGCGAGCGAGAGCATGTCTACGCAGACCCTGCGGTAGGCGGGTTCCTGATCGAGCTTGGCGAGCAACAGCAGGTCGTCGACGAGGAGGTTCATGCGCTCGGCGTTCTTGGCGATCTGTTCGTCGCCTTCCCCGCGTTGGGCGGTGGGGCGGTCCGGGTGACGTAGGGCGAGTTCGGCGAAGCCCTGGACGGCGGTGAGGGGCGTACGAAGTTCGTGGCCGGCGTCGGCGACGAAGCGGCGCAGCCGGGCTTCCGAGAACTCCCGCTGCCGCAAGGCCTGTTGGAGACGGTCGAGCATGTCGTTCAGCACGGTGCCGAGGCGTCCGGTCTCGGTGTGCGGGTCGGTGTCGGGCAGGCGCAGGCTGAGGTCGCCGGCGGTGATGTCCAGGGCCGTGTGTTCCATCTGGGTCAGGGGGAGCAGACCGAGCCGGACCACCCAGCGGCCGAGGGCGACCAGACCGACCACGGCGACGGCCAAGACCGCCGCGTTGAGGGCGAGAAGTTTGTCCGTGGCGCCCTCAACGGTGTCGAGGGGCAGGGCGACGACATAGCTGGTGTCGTCGGATCCGTCCTTCCACAGCACCCGCCAGTGGCCGTCGCCGGACTCGGCGGCGAGCGTGGCCTGGCGCCCCGGTGTCAGGTTCAGCTCGTTCGTCAAGCTCGGGAGCCTGGGCCCTGGCTTGTCCCCGCTGCCGAGCGTGCCCCGCTCCGCGCCCGAGGACCCATAGAAAGTGATGCGGAAGTCCGAGGGCAGGGTGACGGAGTCCGGGGCCGGCCGGGCTGGCAGACCGGCTCGGGCCGGGAGGGCGAACTCCGTCAGCTGCTGGTCGACCCGGTCGAGCAGCCAGGAGCGCAGGACCACGAACCCGATGGTCTGCGCGGTGAGCACCGTGGCCGCGGCAAGCAGGGTCACTCCCCACACGAGGCGGCCGCGCAGCGACCGGTGCCGCAGCGTTCGCCAACGGCGGTTCATCCGTCGCCCTCGGTGCTGTGGTGACCTCGGGGAAACCGCAGGCAGTAGCCCACCCCGCGCACGGTGTGCAGCAGGGGCGGCTCGAAGCAGTCGACCTTGCGGCGCAGATATTTGACGTACGTCTCGACGATGCGGCCGTCACCCGCGAAGTCGAACCCCCACACATGGTTGAGGATCTTCCTCTTGCTCAGGACCCGCGTGGAGTTCTCCATCATGTAGGCGAGCAGCCTGAACTCGGTCGGCGACAGCGAGATGTACTCGCCGGCCCGGTGCACCTCGTGGGCGTTCTCGTCCAGTTCCAGGTCGGCGAATCGCAGAACACCGCACTCGGGGCCTTCCGCGCCGGATGCGTGCCCGGGGTCTGTGCGGCGCAGGATGGCGTGGATGCGCAGCAGCACTTCCTCGATGCTGAACGGCTTGGTGACGTAGTCGTCACCGCCGGCCGTCAGGCCTGCGATGCGGTCGGTGACCTCGCCGCGGGCCGTGAGGAACAGCACGGGGGTTCGCACCCCCGTCGCCCGCAGCGTACGGGTCACCGCGAAGCCGTCCAGGTCGGGCAGCATGACATCGAGGAGGATCAGATCGGGGCGGAAACCCTCGACATCCCGCAGAGCCTCCTGCCCGGTGGCGCAACTGGCCACCTCATAGCCGGACAGCCGCAGCGCGGACTCCAGCAGCATGCGAATACTGGGGTCGTCCTCGACCACCAGGAGGCGGTGCGGGGCACGCGCGGCGGGCTGTTCGGCCATGATGCGGGGTCGTCCGTTCTGCCTCTGTTGCTACTTCGCGGCGCAGTCGTACAAGGTCGTGCCCATCAGGCCCATCATGCCGCCCGATGCCTTGCCGCCGCCGTCGGAGCTGGTCGTGCTGCCGCCGTACTCCTGGGCCGGGACCTTGGTGCAGTTCTCGGTGATCCAGGTCGATCGCTTCGAGGCCGCGCTGTCCGTGCCGCCCATCATCGCGCCGATGCCCCCGGACTCGGAGCCGAGGACGTACCGGAGTTCGCCGCTCTTGGTCCACTGTTCCAGCTGCTGTTCGGAAGGCGCGTTGTCAGTGCCGATGAAGCCGCCCATACCGATGACCGTGGCGTCGCTGTTCAGGATGAAAGTGGCTGCGCCCTGGGCTGCGCCATCGACCGCGAGGGTGATGCGGGCTCCCTTGGAGTGCTCGGTGGCGTAGACGAGGATCTTGCGCTGGTCAGATGTGAGATCGGCGCCTTTGCCCATGCCGGCCATGGCCCCCATGCCGCCGCGCGCACCGGAGTCGCCGCCGGTTCCGGGGAACGAGGGCATCGTGCCGCCGGCGCCCGATCCTGAGCCGCCGCCGGGCATGCGCGGCCCTCCGCCGCCAAGGCCCTCAGGCAACTCCATGCCCTGAGGCAACTCGAAACCGCCGTCTTCTTTTCCGCCGCCACGGAACGAGCCCCCGCCGCCGAAGGACATCTGCGTAGGACCGGCCGTCGGGTTGGCGCCGCCCATCGCGGAGCCCGACTCGCCCGGCACGGTCATCGCCCACGCGCCCGGCGCGAACAGGACCGCCAGCACAGCGCCGCCCAGGGCCACCGGCACCAGTCGCACCGTCCACGCCGCCGCGATCAACAGCCCGACGGCGGCCAGGCCCAGCACCACCACGACCCAGGCCAGCCACCCGTGCCACGACGGCTCCCGGCGGATCACGACGGCAGCCCAGACGACGGTCACGAGCACAGTCCCGGCGCCGACGGGCAACGCCCAGCGCGCCCCGGCCCGATGTGCCCGCGCCAGCGCCGTCGCCAGGCCGGCGGTCAACGCGGCAATGGCGGGAGCCAGTTGGGTCGTGTAGTACGGGTGGAAGGTGCCCTCCTGCGTGGAGTACACCAGGCCGCACACCACCAGCCAGGTGCCCCAGAGCACCCACCCGGACCCGGCGAGGGCCTTCCCCGCCGAGCTCTTCCCTCGCCGGCGCAGCGCGGCGGCGGTCACCGCGACGGCCAGCGCCACGCCGCTTGCGGGCAGCAGCCAGCTGATCTGCCCGGCCACCTGGTCGTTGAAGAGCCGCAGCAGACCCGCCTCGCCGCCGAAGGCGCCACCCATGCCGCTCATGCCGCCCGAGCTGTCACTTTCGCCGAAGATGCGGCCGAGTCCGTTGTAGCCGGTGACCAGGTCCCAGGCGCCGCCGTCGGTGCTGCCTCCGATGTACGGCTGTTCCCCCGGCCACCAGGCCACCATCGCCACCCACCAGAGCGAGGACACTGCGCACACGGCACCGGCGATCAGCAGGCGCCCGACGCGGGCGAGCCATGTCCCGGTCGCGCCGACCAGCCACGCGGCCGTGAGGGCCGGGAGCACCATCCAGGCCGCCATCATCTTCGTGAGGAAGCCGCAGCCGACCAGGAACCCACAGGCGCACAGCCACCACGTGCCGCGCCGACCCGCCTGTGACTGCAGGGCGCGGGTCAGGGCGTAGGCGGCTGACACCAGGAACAACACCAGCAGCGGGTCCGGGTTGTTGTCGCGGTTGATGGCGACCGTGATCGGTGTCAGTGTCATCACCAGGGCGGTGAGCAGCGCCGTGGCCTCACCGGCCCAGCGCCGTACCGTGCGGTGCAGCACGAAGACGGCGGCAACGCCCTCCACCACCTGGGGAAGGAGCAGCGCCCATCCGCGCATGCCGAAGATCTTGCTGCTGACGACCTGCGGCCACAGCGCGGCCGGAGGCTTGTCGACCGTGATGACTCCGGCCGGGTCGAAGGAGCCGAAGAGGAAGTTGGTCCAGCTCTGGCCCATCGACTTCACGGCGGCCGAGTAGTAGCTGTTGCCCCAGCCGAGCGAGCCGAGGGCCCAGCCGTACAGCACAGCGGACAGGACCAGGATCGCGGCCAGGGCTGCCTGGGGCGTCCAGCGCGGCAGGCCGCGGCCGGTATCCGGGAGACGCGTGACCGTGCTCGCGTGCGCCTCGGTGGTGGAGGTCATGGTGGATTCGCTCTCGGGGAGTCGGGCGGAGGAGATACAGGGGTGCGAGGTCAGCGCGGGCGGCGGCGGAACACCGCCAGCCGCAGGGCCAGGAAGCGGATTCCGGTCACCAGCACCGAGGAGACGGCCAGGACCAACGTCTCTGCGGCGGCCGACGCGTCCGGGACCGCGTCGCGGAACAGCAGCACCGCACCCGAGGTGATCAGATACCCGACGACGAACAGCGCACCGGCCCCCAGGTGTGCGCGTCCGGCGCCGATGTCGTCCGCCGAGTAGCGGAAGGTGAGACGGCGGTTGGCTTCTGTGTTGAGGAGCGTGAGCACGAGCAGCGAGACGAAGTTGGCGAGGGCGGGCTGCCACCAACCGCGCAACAGCCAGTACAGCAGGGCCTGTCCGGCGGTCGATGCGATGCCGATGCTGACGAAGCAGCCGACCTGCCACGCGAGTTGAGAACGTGCCATGTCCGGGGCGAGAACGGCGTCGGGGTGCTCGGCTGCCGGCTCCGGGCGGGGCGGAACCGGGACTCGGGCCGCGCCTGACGCCTTCAACCGGGCCATGTGCCACAGGCCTTTGAGGTCGTCCGTGGCGGTGCCGACGACGTCGACACGGGTGTCCACGTCCTCCACCCAGTCGACCGGGACCTCGTGGATGCGCAGCCCGTTGTGCTCGGCCAGGAGCAGCAGTTCGGTGTCGAAGAACCAGGCGTCGTCCCGCGTCTTTGCCAGCAGCGGGCGCAGCACCTCGGTGCGGGCGGCCTTGAACCCGCACTGAGCGTCGCTGAAACGGGCGCCGTGGGTGAACCTGATCAGCCCGTTGTAGCAGCGGGATATCAACTCGCGGCGCGGGCCGCGAACCGTGCGGGCACCCGGCGCGAGACGACTGCCGATCGCCAGGTCGGAGTGGCCGCTGGCCAACGGGGCGATCAGGGGCAGCAGTCCGTCCAGGCCCGTGGACAGATCGACGTCCATGTAGACAACGATGTCCGCGCCGCTCGTGCCCCATACCGTGCGCAGAGCCAGACCACGGCCCTTGCGCTCCAGATGGACGACGCCCACGCCCGGCAGCTCCTGCGCCAGCTCCCGGGCCACGGCGAGGGTGTCGTCGACGCTGGCGTTGTCCGCCACCGTGATCTGCCACGGGTAGGGAAGTTCGTCCCGCAGACGGGCGTGCAGGGTTCGGATACAGCCGGGCAGGGCCCGTTCCTCGTTGTAGACCGGAATGACGATCTCGACGGTCGGCGTGCGCGCAGCGGTCGAGCCAGTGGCATCAGCCGGCGACGGCGACTGGAAGCGTCGCTCCGTACGCAGGCCACTGCTGGTATGCGTCATGGATTCCTCGGGGGGCTGTGGGGGTCGGTGGAGGCGGCTCCCGTACGCGCACCTCGGTCCGGCGGTGCGCGAGGTCGACTATGACCGGCGCGGCAGGGGAAATCCGGGGAGAAGTCTGGGAATTGACGGGGAGTCCGCTGTCACTCCGCCGATGGCAGGTGGCGGAGCACGCCGACGATCCTCGCCGGGCGACCTGAGAAGCCGGGGTCAGCAGCCCGGGAACCGGCCGAGAGAATCCTGTGGAACCTGTGAGACCGGGACATGCCGGGGCCGATCGGGATCCCCTGTCAACTGGCGGGCGGAGCCGATGGCTTGGCTACCCGTCGGCGTTCCGTGGAAGGGAATCCCGATAGCCTCTTCGTCAAAGCCGTCTCGACTGCGGGAACGGCCGTCTGGTTCAATGTCGATCATGTTCGACCGGCAGAAGCTCACACAGCGACGTCATGTCGATCTGTCGCGTGTCTCGAGTGCCGTCTGTCGCAGCGCCGCCGCGTAGGTCGCGCGTCACCTTCCTGACATCCCCGAACGGCCCCGACGACGCGTCGCGGCCCGCGAGATCCGGTCCGAAGGTGACGGCAGGCCCGAAGGGCTGAACACG
Organism: Streptomyces purpurascens; assembly: GCF_045040895.1. Taxonomy (NCBI): domain Bacteria; kingdom Bacillati; phylum Actinomycetota; class Actinomycetes; order Kitasatosporales; family Streptomycetaceae; genus Streptomyces; species Streptomyces purpurascens. The sequence goes on from NZ_CP108341.1 coordinate 1,164,119, forward strand.
CCCTCTCCGCAGGCCGGCCGCCCCGCGCCCACCTCCGCGCGCTCCCCCATCCCGTTTCGCTGCGGCACTACGCCGTGCCGTCTTCCGCCCCCGCGCGCTCGCCGACACGCGCCCCGCTCCGCCCTCGGAGGCCTCTTCATGCCCTCTCGCGTCCCTCCGCACGCCCTCTCCGTGGCGCCGCCCGGGCTTCTCGACCGCATCCGCGCCGACGCCGCGCCGCTGGAGGCCGCGCGTGAACTGCCCTACAAGAGCGTCGACTTGGTCCGCGACAGCGGGCTGGGCGCGTTGCGTGTGCCTCGGGAGCACGGTGGCGCGGGCGGGTCGCTCGTCGAGCTGTTCCGCCTGGTGATCGATCTGGCCGAGGCCGACTCGAACGTGGCACAGGCACTGCGCCCGCACTTCGGTTTCGTGGAACTGCTCATCAGCCAGGGCACCGTGGACGAGCGTGCCCGCTGGTATCCGTCGGTCGTCGCCGGTGAGCTGTTCGGCAACGCCGCGTCCGAGCGCGGCACCGCGCACCCCGGTGAGATGCGCACCCGCATCACGCGGGACGGCGCGGCGTTCCGCGTGGACGGCACGAAGTTCTACTCGACCGGCGCGCTCTTCGCCGACCACGTCGTCGTGATCGCGCTCGACGACGAGGACCGTCGCGTACGGGTGGTGCTGCCGCGCTCGCGCGAGGGCGTCGAACTGGTCGACGACTGGGACGCGCTCGGCCAGCGCACCACCGCCTCCGGTACGACACGACTGCGGCAGGTGGTCGCGTACGACGACGAGATCGCGGTCGACGCGACCGGCCGTCAGCGGCGGACCCATCTGGGCCCGTACTACCAGCTGTTCCTGGCCGCCGTGCACGCCGGGATCGCCAAGGCGGCCCTGGCGGACGCGGTGACGTACGGCCGCGAGAAGGCGCGCGCCGTGCAACACGCGAGCGTTGGCCGGGCAGTCGACGACCCGCTGGTGCAGCTCGCCGTCGGCGACATCGCGGCCGGGGCGCTGGCCGCCGAGGCGGTGGTGCTGCACGCCGCCGCCGTGATCGACGCGGCGCTCGCGGTCCCCGCCGACGACGACATCGCCGGCGCCCCGGACGCCCTGCACGAGGCGGCCGCCACGGTCGCCTAGGCCCAAATCACCGCCTCCCGCGCCGCGTTGAACGCGGGTGAGCGCCTCTACGACGTCGGCGGGGCGTCCGCCACGCTCCGCGAGCACCACCTGGACCGGCACTGGCGCAACGCCCGCACCGTCGCCTCCCACAACCCGATCGCGCACAAGGCGCGGGTGTCCGGCGACTGGCTGCTCAACGGCACCCCTCCCCCGCTCAACGGCTTCTTCTGACCGGCCGCACCGCGTCCTCACCGCGCACGCAGACCCCCCGGAGTCCCCGTGAAACCGCCCTCCCGTCTCCTCCTCGCCCTCCCGCTCCTGCTCCTCGCCACCGCCTGCGGAACCGGCGAAGCCACCACGTCCGTCACCGCGCGGCCCGCCGCGGGCGGCACCCTCACCTACGCCACCGACCGCGAACCCACCTGCCTCGACCCGCATGTGGCCGGCGACATGCCGCAGGCGTACGTCGCCCAGCAGGTCCTGGACTCGCTCGTCGCGCTCGACGCCAAGGGCAGGGCCCAGCCGTGGCTGGCCACGTCCTGGGACATCGCGAAGGGCGGCCGGACCTACACCTTCCACCTGCGCCGTGACGTCCGGTTCACCGACGGCACCCGTTTCGACGCGGCGGCCGTCAAGGCCAACTTCGACCACATGGTCGACCCCGACACCCAGTCCGGCACGGCGGGCGGCTATCTCGCTCCCTACCGGAGGACCGATGTGGTCGACGAGTTCACGGCGCGCGTCCATCTGGACCGCCCGTACTCGCCGTTCCTGAACATGCTCGCGCAGGCGTTCCTCGGCATCCAGTCGCCGAAGGCCCTCGCCCGGGGCAAGGAGGCGAACTGCGCGGCGCCCGTCGGCACCGGCCCGTTCATCGTGCGGAAGTGGAACCGGCAGTCGGACGTCGTCCTCGTCCGCAACCCGCGCTACAACTCACCGCCGCCGTACGCGAAGCACTCCGGACCGGCTTACGCGGACAAGGTGATCTGGCGCTTCATTCCGGAACCCGCGACGCGGTTCGCGGCCGTGCAGTCGGGGCAGGTCGACGTGATCGACGCGCTGCCGCCGGAGGACCAGCGGACCGCCGAGCACGACGACCGCCTGAAGGTCGTCGTGCGGGACCGCCCGGGCAATCCGACGAATCTCGCCCTGAACACCTCCCGCGCGCCCTTCGACGACCTCCGCGTCCGCAAGGCGTTCCTGTACTCGGCGGATGTCGCCGACGGCCTCAAGAGCGTGTTCTTCGGCCAGTACCGACGGGCGGGCGGCCCGCTCAGCTATGTGACACCGCACTACTCGGACGCGTACGAGAACGCCTGGCCCTACGACCCGGAGAAGGCCAACGCACTGTTGGAGAAGGCTGGTTGGGGCAAGCGCGACGGCGACGGCTACCGCGTCAGGAACGGCGTACGCCTCACCGCCGAGGTACTCCTCAAGTCGGACATCACCCCGAACCAGCTGGCCCTGATGGAGCAGGTCCAGGCCACCGCCAAGGACGTCGGCTTCCAGCTGAAGCTGCTGCGGCTGGACGCCGCGAGCGTCAACACCCGTTATCAGGCGGGGAAGTACGACCTGCGCGACGGCTACTGGAACACCAACACACCCGATGTGCTGCACACCGTCTTCGGCAGCGAGTACGCCGTGAGGAACGGGATCCACTCCAACGCGACGTACGCGAAGGACCCCGCCCTCGACAAGCTGTTCCGGGCCGCTCAGGCGACCACGGACCCGGCCGAGCAGCAAAGGCTCTACGGCGCGGCGCAGCGGTTGATCTCCGCGGGCGCCTACCAGTTGACCCTCTACCCGCAGACGACCCGCCTCGCCGCGCACAACGGCTCGGTCCGCGGCGCCGCCCTCGAACCGGCCCTTTCCCTGCCCTACCTCTACGACGCCTGGGTGAGCTCCCGATGACGACACCTCCCCTCTACCGCCGGGTCCTCGTCCGAGTGGCGGGCGCCGCGCTCGTCCTGTGGGCGGCGGCGACGGTCACGTTCTTCGCGCTGCATCTGGTGCCGGGCGACCCGGTGCTCGTGCTGCTCGGCGGCGGTTCCGGAGCCAATCCGACACCGGAGACGATCGCCGCGACGCGCCACGCGTACGGCCTCGACCAGCCGCTGTACGTCCAGTACGCGCAGCACCTCGGGCGGCTGCTCACCGGCGACCTGGGCGTGTCGACCTCCTTGAAGGAGTCGGTGGGCACGGTCATCACCGAGCAACTGCCGTCGACGCTCCAGCTCACCGCCCTGGCCCTGCTGTTCGCATGGCTGATCGCCGCAGCCGTGATCCTCTTGTCGACCGGCGAGGGGGCCGTCGGGCGGGCCCTCGGCTCGGGTCTGGAGACGGTCGCCGCGGGGCTTCCGCACTTCTGGCTCGGGGTGGTGCTGCTGTACGTGTTCGCGTTCCGCCTGGGCTGGTTCCCGGTCGCGGGCGGTACCGGGTTCATCGGCCTGGTGCTGCCCGCACTGACCCTGGCCGTGCCGCTCGCCGGCTATCTCGGGCAGGTGACGCGCGTCGCGCTCCTCACCGCCCTCGACCAGCCGTTCGTCACGTCGGCGCGGCTGCGCGGCATGAGCGCGGGGGCCGTGCGCGCCCGGCGTGCCCTGCGCCACGCGCTGCTGCCGCCGCTCACCCTGTCGGGCTGGGCGGTCGGCGCGCTGTTCTCCAGCGAGGTCGTCGTGGAGGCGGTGTTCGCCCGCCAGGGCGTCGGCCGGGCGCTCCTGAACGCCGTGATCGCCCGTGACCTGCCGCTCGTCACCGGGATCGTGCTGCTCATCGCCACGGTGTACGTCCTCGTCAACCTCGCCGTCGACCTGCTGTACGCGGTGGTCGACCCGCGCGTCCGTACCCCCCGGGAGATCTGACCGTGACCGCCCTGACCACGTCCCTGGCCCCGGCTCGTACCCGGTCGCGGCCGCGCCCCGGCCTGTTCGCCGCCGGCCTCTTCCTGACCCTGGTGGTCGTCGCCGCGCTCGTCCCCGGCCTGCTCACGTCGTACGCGCCGGACGGGATCAAGCCCGCGGAGTTCTTCCGGTCCCCCTCCGCCGAGCACTGGTTCGGCACGGACCAGAACGGCCGCGACGTGTACACACGCGTCGTGTACGGCGCGGGGCAATCCCTCCTCATCGGCCTCGGCGCCACCGCGATCTCCCTGGGCCTCGGCATCCTGCTCGGCCTGAGCGCGGCGCTCGGCGGGCGCCGTGTGGACTTCGCCGTCGGCCGTGTCCTCGAAGTCCTCTTCGCCTTCCCGGGGCTGCTGCTCGCGCTGCTCTTCATCGCCGTGTTCGGCACGGGCGCGGTGACGGCGGCGATCGCGGTCGGGATCGGCGAGGCCGCCGGGTACGCCCGGCTCATCCGCTCCCAGGCCACCACCGTCGTCCGCTCCGGCTACGTCGAGGCGGCGCGCGGCCTCGGGCACTCCCCCGCGCGCGTCGTGCGGCGCACCGTCCTGCCCAACGTACTGCGGCCGCTGGCCGCCCTCGCGACGCTCGGCATCGGCCAGTCCGTGGTGTGGGCGTCGTCGCTGTCGTTCCTGGGCCTCGGCGCGCAGCCGCCCGCGGCGGAGTGGGGCGCGATGCTCGCGGACGGCCGCACCTTCCTCCAGTACGCCTGGTGGACGTCGTTCTTCCCGGGCCTGTTCATCGTCCTGACCACCCTGTCCACGACCGTTCTCGGCCGCCGTCTGCAGGCGTGGCTCGACGTGAGGAGCAGCTGATGACCTCCAGCACCCCTGACATCCATGACGCGTTGATATCCGCGCGGAACCTGACCGTCGGCTTCGGCGACCGCGAGGTCGTGCGCGGCGTCTCCCTCACCGTGCGGCGCGGCGAGACCGTCGCGCTGGTCGGCGAGTCGGGCTCCGGCAAGAGCGTCACGGCCCGCACCCTGGTCGGCCTGACCGGCGCCGGTGCGCGGGTGTCGGCGGACGGGCTGACCTGGCAGGGCGAGGACGTCCGCGGCTGGGGTGAACGGCGCTGGCGCCGCGTCCGCGGCCGGGGCATCGGCTTTGTGCTCCAGGACGCGCTCGTCTCGCTCGACCCGCTGCGTCCGGTCGGCAAGGAGATCGAGGACGCACTGCGGCTGCATGGCGGCGGCGACCGGGCCACGCGGCGGGCCCGGGTCCTGGAGGTGATGGCGCAGGTCGGCACCCCGGACCCCGAACTGCGTGCCGCCCAGCGTCCGCACGAGCTGTCCGGCGGGCTGCGCCAGCGTGCCCTGATCGCCACCGCGCTCGCGCTCGACCCGCCGCTGCTCATCGCCGACGAGCCGACGACGGCCCTGGACGCGACGGTGCAGGCCCAGATCCTCGACCTCCTGGCGGCGGCCCGCAGCCGGGAGCGCGGTCTGCTGTTCATCACCCACGACCTGGGGGTCGTACGACGGCTCGCGGACCGGGTGGCGGTGATGCGCGGCGGCGAGATCGTCGAGGAGGGAGAGGCGGCCGCCGTACTGGAGGACCCGCAGCACCCGTACACGAGAACCCTGCTGGCCGCGGACCCGGCTCGCCATGCCAAGGGCACGCGCCTCACGCCGGGGCCCGCGCCCGCCGGTCCGCAGTCGCCCGAGGAGGGGAACAGCACCCATCCGACCGAAGAGGCGCCCCGACACGCCCCCGTCCCACGCCGGACCGGCGGGCGACCCCACGAGGCCGTGCTCACGGCCGACCGGATCCACAAGACCTTCGGCAGCCGGGACGCCGTGCGTGACGTGTCGTTCGCGCTCGCGGCGGGCCGCACCCTGGGCATCGTGGGCGAGTCGGGGTCCGGCAAGTCGACCACGGCCCGGATCGCGCTCGGGCTGACCCGCCCCGACGCGGGCACGGTCACCCTGCACGGCGAACCGTGGAGCGAGCTGCCGGAGCGGGAGCGGCGCCCGCGCCGGCACGGCATCCAACTCGTGCACCAGGACGCGCTGTCCGCGTTCGATCCGCGCTGGACCGTGCGCCGCTCGCTGATCGACGCCGTACGACTGCGGCGCGCCGGACACCCGGTGCCGGCGCCCGACGAGGCCGCGCGCCGGGTGACCGAACTCGCCGCGCAGGTCGGCCTCCCGGACGACACCCTCGACCGACACCCGCTGTCCCTCTCCGGGGGGCAGCGCCAACGCGCCGCTCTGGCACGGGCGTTGGCGCCGAGCCCGGCCGTCCTGGTCCTCGACGAGCCGGTGTCCGCGCTCGACGTCTCCGTACAGGCACAGGTCCTCGACCTGCTCGCCGAACTGCAGGAGTCCCTCGGCCTCGCCTACCTGTTCATCTCCCACGACCTCGGCGTCGTACGGCATGTCAGCGATGACGTCCTCGTGATGAAGGACGGCCGCGTCGTGGAGTCGGGCCCCGCCGAGGACCTCTTCTCCGCACCCGGACACCCCTACACCCGAACCCTGTTGGATGCCGTGCACCCGCACCCCGCCGCCACCGCCGGAGCCACCCGATGACCGACGCCTCCGCGCCCCGCCCGCTGCGCTTCAACGCCTTCGCCATGAACTGCGTCTCGCACATCAACCACGGCCAGTGGGTCCGCGACGACACGAACCAGACCTCGTACACCGACCTGGAGACCTGGACGGAGCTCGCGCGCACCCTGGAGCGCGGGTACTTCGACGCGCTCTTCCTCGCCGATGTCATCGGGACGTACGACACCTACCGCGGCTCCCGCGACACGGCGGTGCGCGAAGGGCTCCAGATCCCGGTCAACGACCCGTCGTTGCTCGTCGCCGCCCTCGCCCACGCCACCGAGCATCTCGGCCTCGCCTTCACCCAGTCGGTCCTCCAGGAACCCCCGTACAACTTCGCGCGCCGTCTCTCCACCCTCGATCACCTCACCAAGGGCCGCGTCGCGTGGAACATCGTGACGTCGTACCTGGAGTCGGCGGCGAAGGGACTCGGCCTCGACGGACTTCCCCTCCACGACGAGCGGTACGAGCGGGCCGAGGAGTACACGGACGTGCTCTACCAGCTCCTGGAGGGGAGCTGGGAGGAGAGCGCCGTCCTGCGTGACCGCGAGCGACGCGTCTACGCGGACCCGGCCCGTATTCACGACGTCCGCCACGAGGGCCGCTTCTACCGTGTGAACGGCCCCCACCTCTCGGAGCCGTCCCCGCAGCGCACGCCGATCCTCTTCCAGGCCGGATCGTCCGAGCGGGGGCGGGAGTTCGCGGCGCGGAACGCGGAGGCCGTGTTCCTCGGGGCGGTGTCCCCGGAGGGCGCGCGGACCCAGGTGGAGGACGTCCGGGCGCGGGCGGTGGCGTACGGCAGGCAGGGCGGCGACATCCTCTTCTTCCAGGGGCTGACCCTGATCGTGGGCAGCACCGAGGAGGAGGCGGAGCGCAAGCTCGCCGACTACCGGGAGCACACGAGCCTCGAAGGTTTCGCCGCGCACATGTCGGGCTCGCTCCAGCTCGACCTGTCGCAGGTGGACTTCGACGCCCCGGTCGGCGAGATCGACACGAACGGCGTGCAGGGCTTCGTGCGGTCGCTGGTGGAGGGTGCGCCGGACAAGACGTGGACGTTCGGCGAGGTGCTGCGGGCGCGCGCCTGGACGCGGCCGGTCGCCGGGGTGCCGGAGCGGATCGCCGACGAGCTCGAGCGCTGGCGGGACGCCGGCGTCGACGGCGTCAACCTCGCGTACGTCACCAGCCCCGGCACCTTCACGGACTTCGCCGACCAGCTGGCGCCGGTGCTGCAGAAACGCGGCCTGCTGAAGACGGCGTACGAGGAGGGGACGCTGCGCCAGAAGCTGTTCGGCCGGGGCGACCGTCTGCCCACCTCCCATCCGGCGGCCCGCCATCGGCGCGGTTGAGATCCGTCAGACCGGCATCCTGCCCCCGGTCGAGGACGAAGGCGACGGGGGCCTTGCCCTACAACTCGGGGACCACGTGCGGCTGTTGTGTCATTCCCAGGGTGGAGGGGAGTGCAGCCCCAGCGAGTGATCCGCGTGCGTGGCCGGTTCCGGAAGGATCTTTTCCGTCCGAACACGCGACCGGAAGGATCGATATCGTGCGCAGACGACGTCTCGCGCCCCTGTTGGCCGTGAGTGTCACGGCAACACTGGCTCCCGCGCTCGCCACCTCGACGGCCACCGCCGCTCCGGCCGCCACCCCGTCGACCGCCTCTTCGTCCGCCGCCGCCAAGGGCGCGCTGGACCGGTATGTGCAGCAGAAGCCGCAGTGGAAGCGGTGCGAAGCCGACGCTCCGGCGGAGTTCGAGTGCGCCACGATCAAAGTCCCGCTGGACTACCGGGTTCCCGGGGGCAAGCGGATCGACTTAGCCATATCCCGGATCAGGAGCACCGCGCCCGACAAGCGCCACGGCGTCCTGTTCTCCAACCCCGGCGGCCCCGGCGGGCCGGGGCTCTACACGCCGCTGGGGCTGCAGGAAAGACTCCCCGAGCCGGCACAGCGGAAGTACGACCTCATCGGCTTCGACCCGCGCGGTGTGGGACGGAGCAGCCCGGTCTCCTGCGGTCTGGAGCCGGAGGAGGAGAACTGGCTGCGGCCGTACAAGGAGGAGACGTTCGGCAAGGACGTCGCCTGGGCACGCGCCGTCGCGAACAAGTGCGAGGAGAAGGCGGGCGACACGCTCGCGCACATCACCACGCGCAACACCGCGCGCGACATGGATCTGCTCCGGGCGATCCTCGGTGAGAAGAAGATCTCGTACGTGGGTTACTCGTACGGCACCTACCTGGGCGCCGTCTACACCCAGCTCTTCCCTGGCCGGGCCGACCGGTTCGTGCTGGACAGCGCGGTCGATCCGGCGCGCGCCTGGCGAGGGATGATTCAGTGGTGGGCGGAGGGCGCCGAGCCCGCGTTCGACCGGTGGACCGGGTGGGCCGCCGAGCGTTCGGAGAAGTACGGCCTCGGTGACACCCCGAAGGAGGTCGACCGGACCTTCTGGGGCCTGGTCGCGCAGGCCGACGAGAAGCCCATCGAGGTGGAGGGGCAGCCGACCACCGGTGATGACATCCGCAGCGGTATGCGCGGTGCGGTCTTCAGCCCGCAGGAAGCCACCGAGGCGATCGTGGAGCTGAAGAAGGCCGCGGCCGGCGAGCCCGCCTCCGCGAGGAAGCTCGCGGCGTTCACCGGATCCCAGGGGACCGGGACGGCAGGCGCCGCCGCCGATGCCGCCGAGGTGCCGTCCGACAACATGACGGCGAGCTTCTGGGCCGTGGTGTGCGGCGACAACTCGTCCGCGTGGTCCCGCGATCCTGAGAGCTACCGGCGGGACGCCATCGAGGACAAGGGCCGGTACCCGCTCTACGGCGACTTCGCGTCCAGCATCAAGCCCTGTGCGTTCTGGGACGAGTCCGTGGAACCGGCGACCGAGGTGAACAACAAGGTCCGCTCCCTGGTCGTCCAGAACGAGTGGGACTCGCAGACCCCGCTGCCCAGCGGTCAGGCCCTGCACGCCGCCCTGAAGGGATCGAAAATGGTCACCGTCCTCGGCGGCGAGGGCCATGGCGTCTACCCGAACGGCAACGCGTGCACGGACGGCACGGTCACCGGCTACCTGCTCTCGGGCAAGCTCCCCGCGAAGGACGTGACCTGCGAGGCGACGGCCGACTCGAACGCGGAGGCACGGAAGAACCGGCAGCCGGACGCACTCCCCGGGTCCCCGCTCCCAGAGCGCGCCCCGGACCGTTTCTGATCCCGGTCGCATGGCGGGACCTCCTGGCGGGGTCCCGCTCAGACCTCCCCCGAGTTACCCCGTGACCGGGGACTCCGCGGTGCAACCGCCCGCGGTCACCAGGCCCTTGGCACTCTGCTCCTCGAGGACCTTGCCCTTGTAGGTGATCTTGCACGCGACCTGCGCGCCTTCGGGATCCGCGGCGACCGGCATGACCGCCGCGGGCATGATGCCGCGCAGCTTGACCGTCTTCTTCCAGGGCAACTCGGGCTTCGACACCGACTCGATCTTCGGCTCCAAGGCCTTGCCACCACCGCCGTGGAACTCGATCGAGTCGACGTTCTTCCCCGTCACCTCGTAGGTGACCTCGTACGTCTCGTCCACGGCCTTGTCGACCTGGTCGACCGCCTCGGAACAGGAACTGAGGCCGAACGCGAGACCGGCGACGGCGACGGAACAGACGGCCGCGCGGATGGTGCGGTGCATGGAGATCCCCCCGGATCGTGAAGGTCGAGCCCGCAGCCAACCGCAAGGGAAACGTAGAGTCAAACGGTTTCACGGCCCAACGATGCGCAGGTCAGACGACTTCAAGACGCGATGTCGATTGTCCGTTGGTGGAAGGGCGCGGCATGCTGCCCGAATGCCCCTGAAGACGATCCCTCCGCTCTCCCGCCGCACCCTGCTGCGTGCGCTCGGTTCCGGCGCGGTGTTCGGCGGACTGGCCGGGTGTGGTGTGCCTGCCGCGTATGTGCGGCCCGGCGACCGGGCCGCCGCCGATCTCTCCGCCACCGATCGGCGGCTGATCTGGGCGAACTGGCCGCTGTACATCGACACCGACGACGAGGACCAGGCGCGGCGACCGACCCTGGAGGGCTTCCAGAAGCGCACGGGTGTATCGGTGGACTACGTCGAGGAGATCAACGACAACGACGAGTTCTTCGGCAAGATCAGTCCGGCGCTGATGAACCATCAGTCCACCGGGCGCGATCTGATCGTCATCAGTGACTGGATGTGCGCGCGGTTCGTACGGCTCGGCTGGGTTCAGGAGATGGACCGGGCGCGGCAGCCCAACGTGACCGAGTACCTGGATCCGCAGTTGCGTTCGCCGGCCTTCGATCCCGGCCGCAAGTGCACGGTGCCGTGGCAGTCCGGGATCACCGGGATCGCGTACAACCGGCGCAGGACCGGCCGGGAGATACGGCAGGTCTCCGATCTGTGGGCGAGCGACCTCAAGGGCCGGGTCACGCTGCTGTCCGGCTTGGACGAGGCGTTCGCGCTGCTGATGCAAGGCAACGGCGTCGACATCACCCAGTGGACGGCCGACGACTTCCACACGGTCTGCGACCAGGTGGAGGAGCAGGTGAGCCGGGGTCAGATCCGGCGCTTCACCGGCAACGACTACATCAAGGATCTGTCGAGCGGGGACGTCCTGGCCTGTCAGGCGTACTCGGGCGATGTGATCCAGCTCCAGGCGGACGACCCGGACATCGAGTTCGTCGTCCCGGAAGGGGGCGCCGAGCTGTGGGCCGAGTCGCTGATGATCCCCGACCTCGCCCGCCACAAGGCGAATGCCGAGTGGCTGATCGACTACTACTACGACCCCGAGGTCGCCGCCGAACTCGCCGCCTGGGTCAACTACGTCTGCCCGGTCCCGGCCGCCCAGGAGGTCCTCGCCTCCGCCAAGGACGAGGAGACGGCCGCGCTCGCCGAGAACCCGCTGATCTTCCCCGACGCGGAGCTGCGCGGCCGGCTCGCCGTCGCACGTGACATCACGTCGGCGGAGCGGGTGGAGTTCGGGAAACGGTGGAACGGGATCGCGGGGTTGTAGAGCCAGCCCGATAGCCCTATGTGACGAGGATTTTTAGTTGGCACAAAAGAGGGATAGTTGGCACCAGATGTAGTGCACGCAGAGTCTTGCCGTGGGTGGGCGTTCCATCTCTCTTCCCCCCGCCTCAGCAGGGGTTACATCACTTTCGCGCGTTGGTCGCGGCGTGCGCGCGGGTCTCCTCGGCGACAACATCGCGCATGGAAATGTCCAGCGTTTGGTCACGATCGCATGCGTCGGCGAGTCGCGCAGCGTAGAGATGCAGACGCCGCCGCAGGCGCGCTCGTGCGCCACGTAGTTCGAGGGTCATCGGATTGAGAGCGCAGGCGCTCAGCGTCAGCGCGTCACCGCCAGCCTTGCGGACACCCGTGACGATCGGGCTGTACGAGACGTCGGCCTGGTTGGTTTCTGCCCAGACGAGGGCCGACACGACGCGCTTGTCACTCATCGCTTGCATGCGCTCCAGTCTGGGCAGTCCGTCAAACAGCGCATCCCAGTCATTTTCGGGAAAACGCCAACTCGCCTCCCTACGACGGCGTTTCGCGTAGTCGATACGGGCTTCATCCGCATCAAGGTCGGCTGCGATCTGCTCGACGGTGGTCACGAACAGGGGCCAGAGTCTGGTCGCTGTGAATCTGTGGCCCAGGGCGTTCAGGGTGTATCTGGCGACGCCGCTGCTGATTCCCAGCGGTTCCGCGCACTCGGGCCAGGTGAGGCCAGTGACGAGTTCTGCAAGTTTGAACGAAGCGCCCCTGCGCAGGAGCCGATGGTCGCGGTAGGTGGCGTCGGGGAGGCGCTCGCTGAGGTCTGCGAAGTGCTCGTCGAACCAGAGGCGGGGGAGGAAGGGCGGCGCCTCTTCGACGCGGTAGCTGTAGGTGCGTGACGCCTTTCGGAGCTTGTTGCGGATGCGGAAGCTCGGTTCCCGGCGTGACGTTGCACGCGTTAGTGAGCGTTTCGTTCGCTTATCCGGTGTTCCGTGGAGAATTCAAGCTGCCCAGTCATGGACGTCCGGCCGGTGATCCGCCGGGAACACGGCCTATGCGCCAATCGGGAGACCGGCTATGCGCCGGATTCCTTCCAAGAGCTCCCGTCTCATTTAGAAAGCGACCGGTTCACACAGAAGGGGGAACTCGCACCCCGACGCCCCCTACACCTCCGCACACGCCCTGCCCAGGCCGGCCGCCCGCGCGTACCCAAGGCAGTACCGTTCTCCAGCCGCGGTCCACCACGTAAAACTTGTGACCCGCGGTGCTGGCCAGCGTCCCACCGTCGGCGACGGTGATGTCCACCAGGCGCTCGGTGTCGTGCCGGAAGGTCGCGGTGACTTTCTGGGTCCGCAGTTCCCCGGATGCTGGGTCTGCGGCTTTCACCAGGTCCCCGGCCGCCACCTGGTTGATTGGCTTGTGTGAACCGTCCGCCATCAGCACCTGGGTGTCTCCCGGGAAGCTGTTGCGCACGCAGGAGGTAAAGGCGTCCTCGTAGATGTTGACCTGCTGCGAGATCTTGGTGAGGGTTGCGGGGTCGCGGGAGCCGACCGGGGGGCGGCGCCGACCGAGGCGGCTACGTCGACGATGCGGCCGTCCTCGAGGACGACGGGGGTGTGCAGCATGCAGACCAGCTGCGCGAGGCGCCGCTCCAGCCGGGCGGCGGGCAGCGCCAGGACGACGGCTCTTCTCTGAACTGCCGGTGAGGGCTCGTCTCAGTTGGCCCGGCACCAGCCCCTCGATCACGCAAGTACCCTGCGAGAGAGACGATACGATACGTATCGTCTTTGACGAGAGGAGTAACAACGTGGAACGGTTCGTGGATGCAGCGCCCAGCGTGCGCCTTTGGGTGGAGGACCGCGGTGCCACTGATCTGCCACCACTACTAATGATCATGGGCGCTCAAGCATCGGGCCTGGGGTGGCCGGACGAACTCGTGGACAAGCTCGCCACCCGCCATCACGTCATCCGCTACGACCACCGCGACACCGGCCGTTCCACCTGGTCGTTCGACCAGCGGCCCTATCCACTCACCGAACTGGCACAGGACGCCGTCACGGTGCTGGACCGCCTTGGGATTGAACAAGCTCACGTCGTGGGCATGTCCCTGGGCGGCATGCTCACTCAGCTCCTCATCGCGGACCATCCTGGCCGCTTGCTCAGCGCCACTCTGATCGGCACGAGTGCGCTCAGCACCACCCCCTTCGTGCACCCCGACGGAACTCGGACCTCGCCCGAAGATCTCCCTGGAATTGCCCCCCAGCTGCTGGAAATGTGGGCCCGTCCCGTGGAAGACCATGGACTGGAAGCCGAGTTGGAGCGGCGGACTGAACACTGGCGAGCCCTGGGCGGCAACCAGCTTCCCTTCGACGCCGAGTACGCCCGTGCCCTCGAACTGAAGATCATCAAGCACACCGGGCACTACGCCACCAGCACCGCACACGCCCGTGCCGACACCTCCGGCATGGACCGCACCGAGCAGCTCGCCCAGACCAGCGTGCCCACCCTCGTCATCTCTGCGCCGGCCGAACCCGTCACCCCGCCACCACACGCCCACCACCTCGCCCAGGCGATCCGCGGCGCACGCATCGTCGACATCCCCGGCATGGGCCACGCCCTTCCGCGCGCGGTACATACCTCCCTCGCCCGCGCCATCCTGAACCACACGACAAAAGCCTGATGCGGCAAGGTCAGGCGGGTGCCAAACTCGCGCCATCAACTTGAGGGTCCGGTGGCAATGCTTGTCCGCTTCGCGAGTTGGCTGAAGCTGGGCATGCCGAGATCGATCACCTGACACTGGCGAATCTGTTCTGCGTCGAGCTGGGCGTTGTCCCGGATCTCGACGAAGCGGTGTCTCTGAGCCGGATCCGGTCGGAGCATGGAAAGTCAAGCGATCGGCGGACCCGTCCGGGCAGGCCGGACGCGTGTCCTCACCTCCGAAGACAGGGTGTCGATGCATCTGCATCCAGGCGAGACCGAGGCCGTTGGCTGGCGGGTGGTGACCCTGCTCGCCGCCGTCCGGCAGCTGCGCGATGCTTCACCCGACGTCATCGGACGTCCGCGGGTGATCGCAGTCGACGGCCGGGGCGGCGCCGGCAAGACGACCCTGGCCAAGCGGCTGCGCAAAGTCGTGCCCAACTCCGCCATCGTGCACACCGACGACGTCGCCTGGAACCACGCCTACTTCGACTGGGGCGCCGTGCTGGTCGAGAACATCCTGCAACCCCTGCGCCGGGGTGATGCAGTGGACTTCCGCCCTGATGCCTGGATCGCCCACGACCGGCCCGGATCGATCACCATCCCCGCCGGTGCCGACTTCATCTGGGTCGAGGGCACCGGCATCATCCGCGAAGAGCTTGCCCCGTGGTTGGACGCCTCGGTGTGGATGCAGGGTGACCTCGATGAGCAAAAGCGCTTGTTGGCCGCTCGCGACGGCGACTCCCCCGAGCAGGTGGAGCACGTGGCGAAGTGGCTGCTGGAGGAACTGCCGTTCATGTTGCGAGAAAAGCCGTGGGCCCGAGCCACCATGATCGTCGCTGGCCCTCCTCAGATCGACCATGACCCGAACACCGAGTTGGTCGTCGCCTCGCCGACCAGCCCTTAGACGGTGTCCTATGCACCCAACCGCTTGCCGCATCGGGGTGCGCCTCTTGCCGCGTGTGAGGCCTGCGCCCGGTCGTGCCCGGGCGAACTGTTGCGGGTTATCCGCCGACCGCGAGGACGGCGGTGATCAGGAGTAGCGCGAGAGCGGCGAGGATGCGGTGCCCGGAACGCGAAAGGCCCCCTGGCCGCGTCCCTCGTCGGAGGGGGGGCGGCCAGGGGCCTCATTTGCTGGGGTCAGTCGACCAGTTCGATACCGATGGCCAGGCACCCCAGCCGTTCCTTGTCCGGCGGGTAGATGCGCCGGATGTTGGCCAGTTGCTCCTCACGGGGCGCTTCGGGGTTCACCTGGGAGGGCCCTTCGGCGTCCAGGAGTTCCTCGAACGAGGCGTACTCGGCAACGCGTGTCACCCGCGTCATGCATGACCGGTCGGTGCCCTTCGCCGCGAACCGGATCAGGTCACCGGCGGCCAGGCCGTCGAACTTCGGGTACTTCACCCGGACTTCCCGGGTCTTGCGGCCGGTGGCCACTTTCTCCGCCCACCCGCAGGAATGCGGGCAGGGCACCCGCAGGTGCGGCACTCCCGTGGAGGGAGCCAGCCAGAGGCTTGCAGCGTCCAGACGCGGCAGCACCCGCAGCCACGTCTCCCGGAACAGGGCGGTCGCCTGCTGCTGCGGTAGTTCTCCACGCCGTATGGCACGGCCAGCCGCTCGGAGAGGGCGTCGAACAGGGGTTGGTAGAGGGTGCCGACCAGGCGGGCGATGCCGTCGGTGCCGAGGGCCTGGGCGTAGGCCCGCTGGTAGCGGTTCCCCGAGCTTGGGTCGGTGACCAGCTCGTGCGGCGCGTTGTCCAGTGCCGAGAACCGGACCTCCACGGGCAGGCTGTGGCGGTCGTGGAGCCGGGCGGCCGTGGCGAACGCCATCGACTGCACCAGCGAGGTTCCGGCGTGAGGGGCGCCGTTGATCTGGGTGCCCACGGTGCTCTGGATGCATCACCGTACAGATCATCAGCAGAGAAGCTGCATCGGGACCTGACTCCGTCGGACCACACAGGGACCTTCGCCCGCGAGATGAGGCTGGCCCCGTGATCCCAGCGAAACACCCCCTGACCTGCGATGTACCAAAGTGCCAACTATCTCTCTGATTCCCTACTTCCAGTGGCAGAACCTAGTTGGCATCAGCGCAGGTCACGAAAGTTGCCTAGTGCCAACTAGCGGTCCTGGTCACACCCTATGTGGGCCCCCAGCCCGGTGGGACGCGGTTGGCTTGTCCGACGCCCCCGCCACACCCCGGTCACATCGCGGCCGGCCCGGATTCGCCGGTCGACAGGGCCTGTTCCGCCCAGATGGTCTTCCCGCGGCGTGCGTGGCGGGTGCCCCACCTCCGGCTGAGCTGAGCGACCAGGAGCAGGCCGCGTCCGCCTTCGTCGTAGGTGAGGGCGCGGCGGAGGTGTGGTGCGGTGCTGCTGGAGTCGGACACCTCGCAGATCAGGTTGCGGTCCAGGATCAGGCGCAGTTGGATGGGCGGCTCGCCGTAGCGGATGGCGTTGGTGATCAGTTCGCTGACCACGAGTTCGGTGACGAACGCGTCCTCTTCCAGGTTCCACTGCTGCATCTGCCGTATGACGCTGCGCCGGATCCGGGCGACCTCGGACGGTTCCGGCAGTACGTCCCAGGTGGCCACATGGCCGGAGTCCAGGGCCTTCGTCCGGGCCAGCAGCAGCGCCACGTCGTCGGCCGCGCGGTCCGGGAGCAGGGCCTGCAGCACCTCGTCGCAGGTGCTCTCCAACGAGGATCCCGCTCGGGCCAGCGTCTTGAGCAGGTCGTCGACCCCCTGGTCGATGTCGCGCCCACGCGTCTCGACGAGACCGTCGGTGTACAGCGCGAGCAGGCTGCCTTCGGGCAGCTCGATCTCGGTCGACTCGAACGGCAGACCGCCCAGCCCCAGTGGGGGTCCGGCGGGAAGATCCAGCAGAAACGGTTCGCTGCCGGGGATGAGCAGCGCCGGCGCGGGATGGCCCGCGCGTGCCACGCAGCAGCGTCGGCTGACCGGGTCGTAGACGGCGTAGAGACAGGTGGCGCCGATGTCGGCGACGCTGCCGGGTGCGTCCTCGCCCTCGGCCGACAGCCGGTCCACCAGATCGTCCAGGTGCGTCATGAGCTCGTCGGGCGGGAGGTCGACGTCTGCCAGGGTGCGCACGGTCGCGCGCAGCCGCCCCATGGAGGCCGAGGCCTGGATCCCGTGACCCACGACGTCGCCGACGACAAGGGCCACCCGGGCGCCGGAGAGCGGGATGACGTCGAACCAGTCGCCTCCCACACCGGCCTGCGCGCTGGCCGGCAGATAGCGCGAGGCGGTCTCGACCGCGGGCTGCCGGGGATGTCCCTGCGGCAGCAGGCTGCTCTGCAGGGTCAGCGCGGTGGTGCGCTCCCGGGTGTAGCGACGGGCGTTGTCGATGCTCAGAGCGGCCCGGGCGGTGATCTCCTGGCCCAGGAGCAGGTCGTCCTCCGTGAAGGGTTCCGGACTCCGGTGCCGGGTGAAGGTGGCCACGCCGAGCGTGATGCCGCGGGCCCGCATCGGAACCGCCAGGACCGAGTGGAAGCCGAAGCGCCGTACCCGTTCCGCCCGATCCGGGGCCTGGCTCTCCCACCTGGCCACCCCGGTCGGGGTCACCTCATGGATCAGGGGTTGTCCCGAGGCGAGGACCTCGGCCGCCGGTGACACGTTCGGG
This sequence comes from Streptomyces purpurascens, assembly GCF_045040895.1. Classification (NCBI taxonomy): domain Bacteria; kingdom Bacillati; phylum Actinomycetota; class Actinomycetes; order Kitasatosporales; family Streptomycetaceae; genus Streptomyces; species Streptomyces purpurascens. Next base: position 1,181,983 of record NZ_CP108341.1, read on the forward strand.
TAGACGGCGACCGTACCCAGCTCCACCACGGCTTCGGGGCAGCCCGGAAGCACCGACTGGTTGGCCACCCGGCGCAGCATGACCGGACTGGGCAGGGTCATGGCGCGCAGTTCCTGGTCGTCCTCGATGTCGGGGAGCAGGTCCACGGTGACGAAGTCCGCCAGCTGCCCGACGGCGACGTCGGCCAGCTCCTGAGCGGTCTGGGTCAGGTCGAGGGTGGTGCCGATACGGACCCCGGCCTCGGCGACCAGGGCGAGGCGCTGCCGGGCCACATGCTCCGCGGTCGTGTTGTGGGCGGACAGGAGGACGCCCTGCACCATGCCGTCGGGGTCGTGCACGGGCGCCAGGGTCACCGACCACAGGCTCTCCCACCGATCGCCGGTCAGTTGCAGGGCGGACCGCAGGTGCTCTCGTTCGCCGGTCTCCAGGACCCGCCGCATCAGGTGTTCGGTGCGGTCGCTCTCCGCGTCGAGGACGATCTCCGACACCCGTAGCCCGCGCATCTCGGCTTCGGTCAGGCCCATCACGCGTTCCATGTCCGCGTTGGCCCGCAGCAGCCGCAGCCGCGTGTCGTAGAGCGCCGTGGTGCAGGGGGACTGGGTGAGTGACCACCCGAGCAGGCTGTCCTCGTCGAGCTCCGTGCGGGAGCGGGCGACCGGCGAGACGAGAAGCCACTCATGGCCGTGGCCGTCGCCGGAGGAGCCCCGCTCACGGCGGTGGGCCAGCAGACTCACCCGGACGAGGCGGCCATCCCGGTGGCGGAGGGTCACCGCGCCGTTCCACCGGCGTAGTCCCGCGAGGGACCGCAGCGTGTCGACGGGCGGCTCGTCGGCGAGCAGCACGGTCGCGGAACGGCCCGTGACCTCCGGCTCCCGGTACCCCAGCAGCCGCCGTGCGCCTTCGCTCCACCCGGTCAGCCTGCCGTGTGCGTCCACGACCGCTCTGGCCGTTGCCGCCTCTCCGTCGGCCTGCACCGGCTCCGCCACCGGCTCGTCCCCGGTGGTTCCCGGTTGCCTCATCGCGCCATCCTGCCCAAAGCAGCACCGGACCCTGATCGCTATACACGGCATTGAGTGCAAACCAGGATAATTGAGTATTCATCTGTGGTCACCATCTGGCGAGGTACCGTGCGGCTCCTGACGGCAGACGTCCCGGCCTCAGCGGCCGGGAAGCCCTAAGGGACTGTAAGGACTTGGCTCCCGACATTGAACGGCCCTGTTCACGCCGTCGACTCTGTGTGCTTCCGGGCCGCAGACAAGGGAGTTCCGATGGCCACACAGACCACCGCCGAGCGTGCGCGGAAACCGCGCCGCGACGAACGCAGGGTCGTCAGCAATATCGTGCGCGGATCGATCGGCAACCTGATCGAGTGGTACGACTGGTACGCGTACACCGCGTTCAGCGTCTACTTCGCGTCCGTCTTCTTCCCCTCCGGCGACCAGACCGCTCAGCTGCTGAACACCGCCGCGGTGTTCGCCGTCGGCTTCCTGATGCGGCCGATCGGCGGCTGGGTGCTGGGCCGCTACGCCGACCGCCGTGGCCGCCGCGCCGCGCTGACGCTGTCGGTGACGCTGATGGCGGCCGGTTCGCTGATCGTCGCGCTGACCCCGTCGTACGGCTCGATCGGGGTCGCCGCGCCGATCCTCCTGGTCACCGCGCGGCTGCTGCAGGGGCTCTCGGTGGGAGGTGAGTACTCGACCTCCGCCACCTATATGTCCGAGGTGGCCACGCCCGGCCGCCGCGGCTACTACTCGAGCTTCCAGTACGTCACCCTCATCGCCGGCCAGCTGACGGCGCTCGGCCTGCAGATCGTCCTGCAGCAGGTGCTCAGCCCCGCGCAGATGGATTCCTGGGGCTGGCGGGTCGCGTTCGTCGTCGGCGCCGCCGGGGCGGTGATCGTGCTGTGGCTGCGGCGCGGCATGGACGAGTCCGAGAGCTTCGAGCGCGCCGCGTCGGAAGGCGAGAAGGAGGAGGGCGGCCCGGCCCGCGGCAGCCTGCGGCTGCTGCTGTCCTACCCGCGCCAGTGCCTGGTCGTCGTGGGGCTGACCATGGGCGGCACGCTGTTCTTCTACACGTACACGACCTACCTGCAGAAGTTCATGGTCAACACCAGCGGCATCGCCAAGCCGACGGCTGCCTGGATCAACTTCTTCGCACTGCTCGTGTTCGTCCTGCTCCAGCCGGTCATGGGCCTGCTCTCCGACCGGGTGGGGCGGCGTCCCCTGCTGATCGCGTTCGGCGTGCTGGGCACCGTCGTCGTGGTGCCCTCGCTGACCCTGCTGTCGCACACCAGCGACCCCGTGTACGCGTTCCTGCTCATGGTCGGGCCGCTGGCCGTCAGCTCCCTGTACACCTCGATCAGCGCGGTGGTGAAGGCCGAGCTGTTCCCGACCTCGATCCGGGCGCTCGGCGTCGGCCTGCCGTACGCACTGACCGTGGCCGTGTTCGGCGGTACCGCCGAGTACATCGCCCTCTGGTTCAAGAAGGCCGGACACGAGAACTGGTACTTCTACTACGTGACCGCCTGTGTCCTGATCTCGCTGCTCGTCTACATTCGGATGCGCGAGACCTCCGACGCGTCGCCACTGGACGAGGACGATTCCCGGTCTCGCGACTGACGAGGCGGGAAAGGAGGCAGTCGTGCGGGTGCTGCTGGCCGAGGACGACGACGGTGTGGCGGGCGCGCTGACCGAGGCCCTGTACGACAACGGCCACGCGCCGGCCAGGGTGAAGCGCGGCGAGGACGTCCTCGCCCGCCACCGGCAGGCGGACCTGCTGCTGCTCGACCTCGGCCTGCCCGACCTGGACGGCCTGGAGGTGCTGCGCAAGCTGCGCGCGGTCAGCCCCCTGCCCGTGGTGGTGCTGACCGCGCGGGGCGACGAACGGTCGGTGGTGCGCGGCCTGCGACTGGGTGCCGACGACTACCTGGTCAAGCCGGTCCGGCTGGCCGAGCTGCTGGCCCGCATCGACGCGGTCGCCCGGCGGGCCGCGACGCCCTCGGCTCCGGCGCCCCGCACGGTGCGTGCCGGGGACGTCGAGGTCGATCTGGACGCCCGCCGGGTGCTGGTCGGCGGCGTGGAGGTGCGGTTGACCACCAAGGAGTTCGAGGTGCTCGCCGCGCTGGCGGCCCGGGCTGGCACGGCGGTCAGCCGGCAGCAGCTGATGGACGAGGTGTGGGGCGACGCCTTCCTCGCCGTGTCCCGCTCGCTCGACGTGCACCTCACCCAGGTGCGGGCCAAGCTCGGCCGCCCCGAGGTGCTGACCACCATCCGCGGCTTCGGCTACCGCTTCGGCGACTGAGCCGGTTCTCACGGCAGGCCCTGTTCATGCGCACCCGTGTCCTCACCGTGGTCCTGGCCTTCGTGGTCCTCGCCGTGGCCGGCTTCGCCGTCCCGCTGCTGGCCGTCACCTCGGCGCAGCGCACCCAGCAGCTCGTCGCGGCGCGCACCGCCGACCTCGACCGATTCGCCGGGCTGGCCGAGCAGGCCGCCGAGAGCGACGACACCGGCGCGCTCACCGCCGACGTGCGGCGCTACACCGAGCTGTACGGCGAGGCCGTCGTGGTCGTCGACGCCCGCCGCGCCCCGGTGGTGCAGACGGGCGGCCTGCGCGCCGCCGACCCGGCCGTCGCCCGGCTCGTCGACGCGGCGCTGCGCAACCAGCCCGTCTCCCCCGGTGGGACGCTGCGGCCCTGGTCCCGGGCCGACCGGCTGCTCGCCCGTCCCGTGGGCACCGGCACCAGGGTGTCCGGCGCCGTGGTGCTGCGGGCCTCGGTGCGGGTCGCCGCGGACGACATCGCCCTGCGCTGGGCGCTCGTCCTGGCCGGGTCCGGTCTGTTCGCCGTGGCCTGTGTGCTACTCGCCCGCCGGGCCACGCGATGGGTGGTGCGGCCGCTGCACCGCCTGGACCGCGCGGTCGGCACCCTGGCCGCCGGGCTGCCGCCCGAGCACGCGCGGGCCGGCGGCCCGCCGGAGCTGCGCCAGCTGGCCACCGGCTTCAACCGCATGGCCGACGGGGTCACCACCGCGCTGGAACAGCAGCGCCGGCTCGTCGCCGACACCTCGCACCAGCTGCGCAACCCCCTGGCCGCCCTGCGGCTGCGCATCGACTCGCTCCAGCCCCACCTGCGCACCTCCGCGACCCGCACCTACACCGGGGTGACGGCCGAACTGGAACGCATGGAGCATCTCCTCGACGACCTGCTCACCCTGGCGAACGCCGAGCACCGCGCCGGCGAACTGGCCGTCACGGAGGCGCGGGAGTCGTGCTGCGACGCGACGGCCGTTACCGCGGCCCAGGCCCGGCTGTGGCAGCCGGTGGCCGAACAGGCCGGAGTCCACCTGGAGTTCGTCCCCGGCCCCGCCGTCCTCATGGCCTGCCCGGAGGGGGAGCTGGCCCAAGTGGCCGACGTCCTCTTCGACAACGCGATCAAGTACGCGGGGAGCGGCGCGCGTGTGGAGACGCGCTGCCTCACCGAGGGCCCGGACGCCGTGCTCGAGGTACGGGACGACGGGCCGGGCCTCGCGACCGGCGAACTCCCCCGGGCGGGCACCCGCTTCTGGCGCTCGGAACGGCACCGCGAGGTGCGCGGCAGCGGCCTCGGTCTGGCGATCGCCGAGCGGCTGGTGGCCGGTCACGCCGGACACGTCGAGTTCACGGCGGCCGAACCGCACGGCCTGCGCGTCCGGGTCGTACTCCCGAAGGGGCACACGGCATGACCGGCCCCGCCCTCCCCATGGCCCGCCGCACCGCCCTGCGCGCCGCGCTCGCCGCGGCGGGCACCGGCCTGCTCGCGGGCTCCGCGGCGGCCGACACACGGCGCGCGGACCGCGGCCCGCAGGGAGATCTGCGCATCGCGACCGGCGAGACCGACGGCTTCTACACGGCCTTCGGCCGACTGCTCGCCGCCCAGGTCACGGCCGCCTACCCGCGGCTGTCCTGCGAGGTGGTCAACAGCGAGGGCAGCGTGGACAACGTGCGGATGCTCCAGGCCCGGCGGGCCGACGTGGCACCGGCCCTGTCGGACATCGCGTGGGCGGCGTACGGCGGCACCGCACCGTTCGACCGCCGCGTCCCGCTGCGCGCGATCGGCCGGGTCTACGAGAACTACGTGCAACTGGCCGTGCGCTCCGACGCTCCCATCCACACGGTGACCGACCTGGCGGGCCGCACCGTCTCCTTGGGCGCGGCCGCGTCCGGCGGTGCGGTGCTCGGTGACCGTCTGCTGCGTGCCGCGGGCCTGACCCCCGGCACCGACGTCCAGGTCAGGCATCTGCTGATGCCGCAGGCGGCCCGTGCGATGCGGGCCGGAACGATCGACGCCCTGCTGGTCGCCGGGGGCGTACCGCTTCCCGTGCTCTCCGGGCTCGACACGCAGCCCGGTATCCGCCTGCTGCCCCTGTCCGGCCTGCTGCCCAGGCTGCGCGCCGGCCTCGGCCCGGCCGGATCGGGTCTGGAGGCGGTGTCGGTGCCGGCCGGGGCGTACCGGAAGACCCCCGAAGTCCCCACCATCGGCGTCGCCAACCTCCTGCTCTGCCGTCCCGACCTCCCCGCCCCCGTCGCCGCCGCCCTCACCCACGTCCTGGTCCGCCGGGCCACCCGCCTCGTCCCGGCCCCGGCCCTCGGCACGCAGTTCCTCGACGCCCGCAGCCTGATCTCCACGGGCGCCGTCCCCCTGCATCCGGGGGCGGTCGCCGCCTATCGCGAACTGCACGGGTAGCGGCGGCGCTTCGCTTCCGTCCCTCAGCAGCCGCGCGCGGGCTAAGATCCCGTCATGGCCCTGACCATGAACGACGTGGACCGGTTCGAGGCAGCGAGGCCCCGCCTGGAGGCCATCGCCTACCGTCTGCTCGGTTCCGCGAGCGAGGCCGAGGACGCCGTGCAGGAGACCTTCCTGCGCTGGCAGGCCGCCGTCGTCGACCGCATCGAGGTCCCCGAGGCCTGGCTGACGAAGGTGCTCACCAATCTGTGCCTCAACCAGCTCACCTCGGCCCGAGCGCGGCGCGAGACCTACGTGGGCCAGTGGCTCCCCGAGCCGGTGCTCGCCGGGGACCCCATGCTCGGCCCGGCCGACACAGCCGAACAGCGCGAATCGGTCTCGTACGCGGTCCTCGCCCTGCTGGAGCGCCTCTCCCCCAACGAGCGGGCGGTGTACGTCCTGCGGGAGGCGTTCGCCTACCCGCACCGGGAGATCGCCGAGATCCTCGACATCACCGAGGCCGCCGCCCAGCAGATCCTCCACCGCGCCAAGAAGCACGTCGCCGACGGCAAGGCCCGCACCGAGGTCGACGAGGCCGCCGCCCGGCGGATCGTCGACGAGTTCCTCGCGGCCGCCACCAGCGGCCGGACCGAGCCGCTCGTGCGGCTGCTCACCCAGGACGCCATCGCGGTCGGCGACGGCGGCGGGAAGGTCCCGGCCCGCGCCCGGGCGTTCGAGGGTGCCCTCGCCGTCGCGAAGTTCATGCGGGGCCTGTTCAAGCCCGGTAAGGCCAAGCGCGACCTGGTCGGCGGCTCACCCGACGTCTACGCCACGACCGCCAACGGCGACCCCGCACTCGTGGTGGTCCTCGACGGCCGGGTCATCGGCATCATGTGCCTGGAGGTCGCCCCCGACGGCATCGCCGCGTTCCGCAACCAGGTCAACCCCGACAAGCTCGAACGCGCGACCAGACGGTGGGCGGCCACCGACCACGGCGATCCCCTGCTCAGGGTCTTCTGACCCAGCCGACCCCATGTGACGTGCTTCACATCGCGTTCCTGTCAGGAAACGGCGGGCCGCCCGGTTCAAGGGGCGAGTCCCGCTCACGACAGGAGCCCGAAATGCAGCACCGCATCGTCGTCCTCGGAGCCGGCTACACCGGAGCCATCGCCGCCGGCCGCCTCGCCAGGCGGCTGCACCGTGAAGACGTCGCCATCACCCTCGTCAACGCCGAGCCCGACTTCATCGAGCGGGTCCGGATGCACCAGCTCGCGGCCGGCCAGGACCTCAGGCCCCGGCCCTTCAGCGAGATGTTCGCGGGCACCGGCGTCACACTGAAGCTCGCGAAGGTCACCGGCGTCGACGTCGACCGCAAGACCGTCGCCGTGGTCGACGCGAGCGGCCCCGGGGAGCCGGAGACCGAGGAACTGGCGTACGACACCCTCGTGTACGCCCTCGGCAGCGGCTGGAACGACCAGGGCGTCCCCGGCGTCGCCGAGCACGCCCACCAGATCGCCGGCCGCCCCGGCGCACTGCGGTTGCGCGAGCGCCTGGCCCGCCTGGACGCCGGAGAGTCCGTGGTCGTCGTCGGCGGCGGACTCACCGGCCTGGAGGCCGCGACCGAGATCGCCGAGGCCCGCCCGGACCTCGACGTCGCCCTCGCCGCCCGCGGCGAACTCGGCGACTGGCTCTCGGCCAAGGGCCGCCGGCACCTGCGGAAGGTCTGCGACAAGCTCGGCATCACCGTCCACGAGCACGCCTCCGTCACCGGCGTCGAGGCCGACCGCGTCACCACCGCCGACGGCGGGACGATCCCCGCCGCGGCCACCGTGTGGACCACCGGCTTCGCCGTCCACCCGCTCGCGCGGGCCACCACCCTGGACGTCACCGACACCGGCCAGATCCTGGTCGACGGAACGATGCGCTCGGTCTCGCACCCGGACGTGTACGCCATCGGCGACGCGGCCCTGGCCATGGGCCCCGGCGACAAGCCGCTGCGGATGTCGTGCGCCTCCGGCACCCCCATGGCGTGGCAGGCCGCCGACGCCATCGCGGCCCGCCTGACCGGCGGGAAGCTCCCGAGCGCGTCGATCCGCTACTTCAATCAGTGCATCTCGCTGGGCCGCAAGGAAGGCCTGATCCAGTACGTCACCGCCGACGACCGCGCCGTCCGGGCGGCCCTGACGGGCCGGCTCGCCGCCGCCTACAAGGAACTGATCTGCAAGGGCGCGGCCTGGGGCGTCGCCAATCCGATGCTCGGCCTGCCGACCCGCCGCCGCCACGTCGTCCGGCAGCCGGCCCGGGCGGATGCGCCGCTCAGGACAGCGGCCTGACCCGCACGGCGGCCCGGCGGCCACGTCGTCGCAAACGACGGCGTACGCGGTCACCACCCGGTGGACAGCAGATGGTTGAGCAGCAGCGCGAGCAGCGCCTGGGCGGTGAGCCAGGCGCGGGGGCGGGGCAGGAACGCGCACGCCGGGAGGAGCCACACAGCGAAGGGCAGCCAGATGCGTTCCGTCTCCGCCTTGCTCATCCCGGACAGGTCGGCGACCAGCAGGGCGAGCAACGCGGCGGCCACGAGGAGCGCGAGGCGGGTCTCGGCGGCCCGGTCGGGGGTGTCGGTGCGGCGGTGGAGCAGCACCGCACCCGTCCGGCGCAGGCCCGCCGCGGTCGCCAGGCCCGTGATGAGCACCGTGCAGGCCAGGTTGGCCCATACCCAGTAGCCATAGGGCCGGATGCCGCCCGCGCCCTGGTGGTAGCGCGTGACCAGCAGGTGGTACGCCTCCCACCAGTCGAACCCGGCGAGCGTGAACGCGGTGGGAACGACGGCCAGTCCGGCGAGCAGCGGCACCAGCAGGGCGGGGCGCTCCCGGATCCCGTGCCGGCCGAGCGCCAGTACCGCCGCCGCGATCAGCGCGACGAGTGTGAGGCCGTACGACAGGTAGCAGGTCAGTCCGAACAGCAGACCCGACGCCCCCGCCCACCGGAGCGACCGTCTCGTGACCGCCAGCGCCAGCAGCGCCACCGCCCACGCGGAGACCGCCGCGAAGTACGCGTCGGCCGAAGTGCCCGTCCACACGGCGGCCGGTGCCAGGACGAGGTAGGGCGCCGCCCTGCGGGCGAGCGCCTCGCCGGCCAGGACACGGATCGTGACCAGCACGGCGACGCAGGCCGTCGCCCCGGCGGTGACGCACCACATGCCCGCCCAGCCGCCGCCCCGCAGCCCGATCCGGTCCAGCAGGACGAAGGTGAGCGTGGCCGCGGGCGGGTGACCGGCGACATGGGCGGGCCAGTTGTCGGGGGAGTCGAGAAGGATGTGGTGGGTGAAGTCCCGCAACGCCGCCGGGATGTCGTCGAAACGATCGATGACCTGGAGGTACTCGTGCCGGGTGGTGAGCCTGTGCGCGATGCCCCGGTGCCAGCCGTCGATCAGGGCCAGGGAGCAGATCCACGCCATGGCCGTACCCCAGGCCAGGGGAAGCAGGGTCCGCCAAGGGAGGCGGGCCCCGAGAGCGGGGCCGTGGGCCACGGTGGCGATCGCGACCACCAGGGCCGCGGGAGTGCCCGGGCCCGTATGCGGGCCCCAGGACGCCAGTAGCGGGGGCCAGTCGACGAACAGCGTGCGGCTGGTGCCCTGGATGCGGCGGCCGATCAGTACGGCCGCCGTCACGAGCAGCGCGGCGGCCCCGGCGGCGTACAGGTCACGGCGGAGGGAGCGGTTCACAGTCGGAACGCTAGGTCGACGGGGTGGGCACATGCCGCTGTCCGGGCCGGACGTCAGCGTTTCGTCATGGGTCGCGCACCGTTTCCCGGGGTGGTCCGGGCCTAACGTCGGGACATGCGAGACGACCCACGGCTTCCTTCCTCACCGGGCTTCTGGCGCAGCCCCCTGCGCGGCCCCTGGTTCACCTCGGTGCTGGGCCTCGTCCTGCTCGCCGGCATCACCGTGCTGTTCGTGACGGGACTCGTCTCGTACGCCGCCTACAACCCGGGCCTGTCGCCGGTGAACGACCAGACCCCGGACAAGGGGATCCTCGGCTTCTACCTCTTCGCCTGGCCGACGCACCCGCACTGGCTGTACCGGCTCAACCAGGGCGTCCACGTCACCCTCGGCATCACCCTGATCCCCGTGCTGCTGGCCAAGCTCTGGTCCGTGGTGCCGAGGCTGTTCGCGCTGCCGCCGGCCCGCTCGCTCGCGCACGCCCTGGAGCGGATCTCGCTGCTGCTCCTGGTGGGCGGCGCGCTGTTCGAGTTCGTGACCGGTGTGCTCAACGTGCAGCTCGACTACGTCTTCCCCGGTTCCTTCTACCCGCTGCACTTCTACGGAGCATGGGTGTTCTTCGCCGCCTTCGTCGCCCACGCCCTGCTGAAGATGCCCACGGCTGTGCGCAATCTGCGGCACCTCCGAGAAGAGAAGAACGACCTGGTGACTCCGCGCCCCGCCGAGCCGACCGTCTCCCGGCGGGGTGCCCTGTGGTTCGTCGGGGGCGGCTCGCTGCTGCTGTTCGCGACGACGGCCGGGCAGAACGCCGACGGTCCGCTGCGGCGCACCGCCCTCCTCGCACCTCACGGCGGCGGCGAACCCGGCAGCGGCCCGAACGGGTTCCAGATCAACAAGACCGCCGCGTACGCCGGGATCGACGCGGCCGAGACGGGCGAGGACGCGTGGCGGCTCGTCGTGACGGGGCGGACCGGCACCATCCGCCTCAGCCGTGCCCAGCTCGCCGGACTCTCCCTGCACAGCTCCGCGTTGCCCATCGCCTGTGTGGAGGGCTGGTCGACGTCGGACCAGTGGTGGCGCGGGGTGCGGCTGCGCGACCTCGCGGCGCTCGTCGGGTACGACGACGACCCCCCGGACGTGTTCGTCGAGTCCCTTCAGGCACGCGGCGCCTTCCGCGAGGCCGCCCTGCGCGCCAACCAGGTGGCCGACGCGCGCTCCCTGCTCGCCCTGTACGTCAACGGCGAGGACCTGTCCCCCGACCACGGCCACCCGGCGCGGATCATCGTGCCCGCGGCGCCCGGTGTGCTCAACACCAAGTGGGTGGCCCGGATGACGTTCGGAGACCTGTGATGCGACGGCCGCAGATCCCGCTCGGAAGCCCCTTCCACCTTCTCCTGCTCGCCTGCTCGTTCGCGCTCGCCGCCTACGCGGGGGTGCGGCTGCTCGCGGACGACTGGTTCGGCGTGGCGCTGTGGTTCGTGGGCGCGGCACTGCTGCACGACCTGGTGCTGCTGCCGTTGTACGCGGCCCTGGACCGGGCGGTCGTACGAGGGCTCGGCGCGGTCCGCCGCCGGGAATGGACGATGTACGTGCGCGTACCGGCCGCCCTCTCCGCTCTCCTGCTTCTCGTGTGGTTCCCGCTGATCGGCGGCATGGTGGAGCGGCGCTACCGATCCGCCACCGGCCTGCCCGCGGACGTGTTCCTCGCCCGCTGGCTGCTGATCACCGCCGTCCTCTTCGGCGGCTCGGCACTGCTGCTGGGGATACGCCTGCTGCGGGAGCGCAGGGCGGTGAAGCACCGTCCGCCGGCCGTCCACTGACCGGCCCGCGTCCAGTCACGGGCGTACCGGAGCAGGGCGGGCGTGCCGAGCCGGGCCCAGGGGAAGGGGTCGTCGGCACCGTGTGGGTCCGTGAGGTCGACGACCCGTACCTGGGCGCGTTCGTCGATGTCCACCGGGGCGGTCTCGGCGATCAGCAGCCCGCCGGGGCGCAGGAGTTCGGCCACCCGGTCCAGCAGGGCACGCGGGTCGCCGCCGATGCCGATGTTGCCGTCCATGAGCAGGACGGTGTCCCAGCGGCCCTCGCCGGGCAGCGGCTCGAACACCGAACGCCGCAGCGCCTGACCGCCGAGCCGCACCGTCTGGTCCACGGCGGCCTCGCTGACGTCGATGCCGAGGACGACCCGGCCCCGGGCGGCGAGCTCCGCGACCAGCCGCCCGGGCCCGCACCCCACGTCCAGCACGGCCCCCTCGCACCGGTCCAGCACGTCCCGGTCGACGGCGTCGGCCCGGGCACACCAGCGTTCCACCTCCAGCGGCAGCAGCCAGCCGTCGCAGCGGCGCAGGAACAGAGGCCCGCGACCGGCGCGCAGGGCAGCGGCGTAGGGGTCGGCGGCCGCCCAGGCGAGGGCGGTGGCGGGCGCGGTGCTCATCGGGGAACGGCCGGCGCGTACCGGGCCAGCCGCGCGGCGAACCGGCCGTGCGGGGCGAGCGCGGCGACCGCCTCGGCGTCGGCGGCGGTGTCGACGTCCCGCAGCCGGGGCAGGTCCCGTACCCGCAGCCCGGCCAGGACGAGCCGCTCGCGTTGGACGGCGCCGGTCACCGGTGTGGACATCGGGACGCCGCGCAGCAGGGCGGGATCGGGTTCCGCCAGCCCCAGTGCCCAGAAACCGCCGTCCTCCGCCGGGCCGAACCAGGCGTCGCCCTCGCCGAAGTCGACGGTGAGCAGCCCGGGCGTCACCTGGGGCGTGTCCATTCCGATGAGCAGGGCCGGTCCGGTACACCGCGCGAAGGCGTCCGCCAGCCGCTCGTCCAGTCCTCCCGCGCACTGCCGTACGACCTCGAAGCCGGCCGGCAGCCAGGGGCCGGGCTGCCCGTCGAGGACGAGGAGCCTGCGGTCGGCCGGGGTCGCCACGACCGCGTCCAGGGTGTCGGCGAGGGACGCCTCGGCGAGGGACGCGGCCTCCCGGGGTGTGAACGGCGGGGTGAGCCGCGTCTTGACCCGACCGGGTCGCGGCTCCTTGGCGATGACGAGGAGTGTGGTCACCGTGCGTCCCTCTCGACGGCCGGGGCCCCGCCCGGCACTTCGGCCAGGACGCGACTCATGTCCCGTACGGCGTGCCAGGTGCCGCGCCACGTGCCCGTCACCTTCGAGGCCCCGGTGCGCGGCAGATACGGCACGTCGTACTCGGCGATCCGCCAGCCGGCATCGGCCGCGCGGACCACCATCTGGAGCGGATAGCCGCTGCGCCGGTCGGTGAGGTCGAGGGCGAGCAGCGGCTCGCGGCGGGCGGCGCGCAGGGGGCCGAGGTCACGCAGCCGCAGCCCGGTGCGGCGGCGCAGCATCCGCGCGAGCGCGAGGTTGCCGGCCCGGGCGTGCGCGGGCCAGGCGCCCCGGCCCTGCGGGCGCCGCCTGCCGAGCACGAGGTCGGCCTCGCCTTCGCGCACTCGGCGCACGAAGGGGATGAGGAGCGACGGGTCGAGGGAGGCGTCGCAGTCGCAGAAGCACACGACGTCGGCGGTGGCGGCGGTCAGCCCGGCGTGGCAGGCCGCGCCGAAGCCCCGGTGCGGCTCGCGTACGACGGTCGCGCCGAACGCGCGGGCGACCTGGGCCGAGCCGTCGGTGGAACCGTTGTCGACGACGAGTGCGCGCCAGCCCGGCGGGATCCGTTCGAGGACCCAGGGCAGGGCCTCGGCCTCGTTCAGGCAGGGCAGCACCACGTCGACGTCCGAAGGAATCGTCTTCACGGCTTCACCCTACGAACGCGAATCAGGCATATCGGACTGCCGCTCCTTACGAAACGCGGACGTCGGCGGCCCGGAGGGCTCCGGGCACGGCATCGGAGGCGGCCCGGTGCCAGGCTGGGGGCATGCAGCAGCCCCATCAGCAGGACGAGGCCCTCGACGGGTCCCCGCGGATCCTGGTCGTCGACGACGATCCGACCGTCGCCGAGGTCGTCGCCGGGTATCTGGACCGCGCCGGTTACGTCGTCGACCGCGCGGACGACGGCCCGACGGCCCTCACGCGTGCCGCCGCGCACTGGCCGGACCTGGTCGTCCTCGACCTGATGCTGCCCGGGATGGACGGCCTGGAGGTGTGCCGGCGGATGCGGGGGCACGGACCGGTGCCGGTCATCATGCTCACCGCCCGTGGCGACGAGGACGACCGCATCCTCGGCCTGGAGGTCGGCGCCGACGACTACGTCACCAAGCCCTTCAGCCCCCGCGAACTGGTCCTGCGCGTGGAGTCGGTCCTGCGCCGCAGCAGGCCCGCGACCCCCGGGCACCGGCTGGGGGCGGCCGGTCTGACCGTCGACCCGGCGGCCCGCCGGGCCACCAGGAACGGCTCCGAACTCGCCCTCACCCTCCGCGAGTTCGACCTGCTCTCCTTCTTCCTGCGCCACCCGGGGCGGGCCTTCGGCCGTGAGGACCTGATGCGGGAGGTGTGGGGGTGGGACTTCGGCGATCTGTCGACGGTCACCGTCCACATCCGCCGCCTGCGCGGCAAGGTCGAGGACGACCCGGCCCGGCCGCGGCTGATCCAGACCGTGTGGGGCGTGGGCTACCGCTTCGACCCCGCCGGAGAGGAGACCGGGTCGTGAACGACACCCTCCTCATCGCCCTGTACGCCTTCGCCGGAGCGGCGGCCACCGGCCTGGCCGGAGCCGGCGCACTGCGCCTGATCCGGCGCCGCTCGCTCACCGCCTCGTTCGCCGTGGTCGCGGCGGTCGGCGTCGTCGCGATGCTCGCGGGCACCCTCGCCGTCGCCTGGGCGATGTTCCTGTCGGCTCACGACCTGACCGTGGTCACGACCGTCGTCGCCATGGCGGCCGTCGTCTCCCTCGCCACCGCGCTGCTGCTGGGCCGCTGGGTCGTGGCCCGCAGCCGCGAACTCGCCGTGGCCGCACGCTCCTTCGGCGACGGCGGGGACTTCGCCGCTCCCGACGGACCGACGACCGCCGAACTGGAGGACCTGAGCCGCGAGTTGGCCGCCACCAGCGCCCGCCTCGCCGAGTCCCGGGACCGGGAACGAGCGCTGGAGACCTCCCGGCGCGAACTCGTCGCCTGGATCTCGCACGACCTGCGCACCCCGCTGGCCGGTCTGCGCGCCATGTCCGAGGCCCTGGAGGACGGCGTCGCCGCCGACCCCGACCGCTATCTGAAGCAGATCCGCACCGAGGTCGAGCGCCTCAACGACATGGTCGGCGACCTCTTCGAACTCTCCCGCATCCACGCCGGCACCCTGCCCCTGAGCCTCACCCGGATCTCCCTCTACGACCTGGTCGGCGACGCGCTGGCGGGAGCCGACCCGCTCGCCCGGGAACACGGGGTGCGGCTGGTGGGCGACCGTGTCGAGCCGGTACCCGTGGAGGTGGACGGCAAGGAGATGAGCCGGGTGCTCGGCAATCTGCTGGTCAACGCCATCCGCCGGACCCCGGCCGACGGCACGGTCGCCATCGCCGCGGAACGTTCCGCCGAGGGCGTGGTGCTGTCGGTGACGGACGCCTGCGGAGGCATCCCCGAGGAGGATCTGCCGCGCGTCTTCGACACCGGCTGGCGCGGCACGCACGCCCGGACGCCCCCGGCCGGCGCGGGCCTCGGCCTCGCCATCGTCCGGGGAATCGTGGAGGCCCACCAGGGCCGGGCCACCGTACGCAACATCCCCGGCGGGTGCCGTTTCGAGGTGGTGCTGCCCGCCGCCGCTTCCTGAACACGGGCAGCACCACCGGTCTTTCGCGAGCCGGGGCCCCGAGGGGCCGCGCGACAGGACGCTACGCGTCCCGCATCCCGGCCCGTGCGAACTCCGCCATGCCCTCTGCGAACCCGACTTCCGGCTTCCACCCCAGTCCGTCCCGCAGCCGCGACGAGTCCGCGGTGATGTGCCGTACGTCCCCGAGACGGTACTCGCCGGTGACGACGGGATCGGGCCCGCCGTACGCGGCGGCCAGCGCCCGCGCCATCTCGCCGACGGTGTGCGGGTCGCCGCTGCCGGTGTTGTACGCCGTCAGCACGCCCCGGGGCGCCTCGGCCTCCAGTGCCACCGCGCCCGCCTCCGCCACGTCGCGGACGTGCACGAAGTCCCGCCGCTGCCGCCCGTCTTCGAACACGCGCGGTGCCTCGCCCCGGGCGAGCGCCGAGCGGAAGAAGGAGGCGACACCGGCGTACGGGGTGTCGCGGGGCATGCCGGGCCCGTACACGTTGTGGTAGCGCAGCGACACCGCCGAGCCGCCCGTGCAACGGGCCCACGCGGCGGCGAGATGCTCCTGGGTCAGCTTGGTCGTCGCGTACACGTTCCGTGGATCGGCCGGAGCGTCCTCGCCGACCGGCCCGGGGACGAGATCAGCCCCGCAGACCGGACACGGCGGTTCGAACCGGCCCGCGTCGAGGTCCTCGACGGCACGCGGCCCGGGCCGTACGCCCCCGTGCCGGGGGCACTCGTACCGCCCCTCCCCGTAGACCACCATCGATCCGGCCAGCACGAGACGCCGTACACCTGCCTCCGCCATGGCGGCGAGCAGCACGGCCGTCCCGAGATCGTTGTGCGAGACGTACGCCGCCGCGTCGGCGACCCCGTCCCCGAGCCCGACCCTCGCGGCCTGGTGACACACGGCGTCCACACCGGCCAGGGCGCGGCCGACGGCCGCCGGATCACGCACGTCGGCGCCGGGCTCCTCCCGCATGTCGAACACGACCGCCTCGTGCCCACGCTCCCGGAGCACGGCGACGACATGGGACCCGATGAACCCGGCACCGCCGGTGACCAGTACGCGCATACGGCCACGCTAGGCCCGCACCGGCGCGGTGCCACGGGACCGCGCCGGTGCGTCATGACTCCGTAAGGTCCCGCGCCGTGCGTCGAACCGGGACAGCACCCGCTTCACAGCGACGCGTTCTCCGGCGCCGTCGCCCAGGCGAACCCGTCCGGGTCGGTGAAGGTCCCGGCGTCGCTGTCGACCGTGAGCCGGTGCGATCCGGTGCCGTCGGGTGAGATGCCGACGAGCTTGGCCAGGCCCCGGCGCTTGTACAGCGCCAGCTTGACCGGCCCCGACCCGGTGGCGAACTCGACGTACTTGCTGCCGAAGCTCTTCGCCACGGCGAGGCCGTGATCGACGTAGAACTGCTTGCTGGCCTTCACGTCCTCGACGCCGAGCAGGAGCACGATCTCGTCGATCTGCCGGGCGGCCGGGCCGGTGTTCTTCTTCGACGACGAGGCCACCTGCCAGATCGTCCCGTCCGGGGCCTGTACGACGCCCCCGTAGCCCCAGAGCGACTTGGCGGCGGGCTTCAGGGTCTTGGCACCGGCGTCCACGGCGGCGTCGACGAGGGCGTCCACGTTGGCCGGCTGGGACACCACGAGCGACAAGGTGAACCCGCGGAAGCCGCTGCTGGGTGCCTCCGAGGCCCGCAGGCGTACCTGACCGCCCAGGCCGAAGGCGGTGGTGAGGAAGCGTTCGGCGGCCGCGGGGTCGGCCACCTCGAGGGTGACGGATGCGATGGAAGTCATGACGTCGACGCTAGGTCCGCTCCGGGACCCGCGCTTCTCGAATCCTGACCGGAACGGCGCCGAGGCCGGGATGGCCGGCGTGCCGACGGCCCGGTCCGCGCCTAACGTGGGCCGGGCCAGCGCCGCCGCGGAGAGGAACGTGCCATGCCGGTCGCTCAGAGCCCCCTGCACGGTCGGACCGCCGTCGTGACCGGTGCGGCGCGCGGCCTCGGGGAGGCGATGGCCCGGGAGCTGTGCCGCCGGGGCGCGAGGGTGGCGCTGCTGGGCCGTGAGGAGCGGACGCTCGCCCGGGTGCGGGACAGCCTTCAGGGCGTGTCCGAGTGCTGGGAGGCCGATGTCACGGACGAGCGCCGGATGGCTCGCGTCGCCGACGAGATCCGTGCGCGGTTCGGGCCGCCCTCGGTGGTGATCGCCAACGCGGGAGTCGCCGAGGGCGGACCGTTCGCCGAGGCCGATCTCGACGTCTGGCGCCGGGTCGTCGAGGTGAACCTCGTCGGCAGTGCCGTCACCGCGCGGACGTTCCTGGCGGACCTCCTGGACACGCGGGGCTACTTCCTCCAGGTCGCGTCGCTCGCGTCCATCGGGGCCGCGCCGATGATGAGCGCCTACTGCGCGTCGAAGGCCGGGGTCGAGTCGTTCGCTCACGCGCTGCAGGCCGAGGTCGCCCATCGGCATGTGGGCGTGGGGATCGCGTACATCAACTGGACGGACACGGACATGGTCCGGGACGCCGACGCGCACGCGGTGCTGCGGGAGTTGCGCGGCCACATGCCGCGGCCGGCGCGCAAGGTGTATCCCGTCCCGTATGTCGCCGGCCGGCTGGTCACGGCGGTCGAGCGGCGCCGGCCGTCGGTCTACATGCCCCGTTGGCTGCGGTACACCCAGGTGGTGCGGGCGGCGATGCCGCCGGTCGTCACGCGGCTGTCGCGACGGGAACTGCCGCGTCTCGCCGCCCACGAGCCGTTCACGGCCACGGGGCTGCTCGGTGCCGGAGGCCGGGCCGACCAGGCGGCCGGCGTCGACACTCCGCCCGGTTGAACGCCCGCTCGGCGGTGTCGCGCATCCGTCGGCCGCTACGCGACCGAAGTGGTCGTGTGAGAGCGAATGCGGCCGGTCGCCCCGCCGCGACAGGCGCGGTCCCGCTGGTGCGGCCATGCTCGAAGGAGCGAGGCCACAACGCCGGAGCCCACACGTGGAGGAGCCGATCGTGGAGACACGCGGACAACGGGACGCACAGCGGCTGCACTGTCTGGTGACCGGGGCGTCCGGGTACATCGGCGGGCGTCTGGTGCCGGAACTGCTCCAGGCCGGCCACCGGGTCCGGTGTCTGGCCCGCTCCCCCGGCAAGCTTCGCGATCACCCCTGGGCGGGGCACGCCGAGACGGTCCGAGGCGATGTCACGGACGCCGATTCGGTCGCCGCCGCGATGCGAGGTGTCGACGTCGCGTACTACCTGGTGCACGCCCTGGGGACCGGTCCGGGCTTCGAGGACACCGACCGGAGGGCGGCCCGGGTCTTCGCCGAGCAGGCGCGCGCCGCCGGTGTGCGGCGGATCGTCTACCTCGGCGGGCTCACACCCGAGGACGTTCCCGAAGCGTCCCTCTCCCCGCATCTGCGGTCCAGGGCCGAGGTGGGACGCGTCTTCCTCGACGCGCCGGTGCCGGCCACCGTGTTGCGGGCGGCGGTCGTCATCGGCTCGGGATCGGCGTCCTTCGAGATGCTGCGATACCTGACCGAGCGGCTGCCGGTCATGGTCACGCCCAGTTGGGTGCACACCCGGACTCAGCCGATCGGCGTGCGGGACGTGCTGCGGTACCTGGTCGGTTCGGCGTCGATGCCGGATGACGTCGACCGTGCGTTCGACATCGGCGGGCCGGATGTCCTCACGTACCGGGAGATGATGGACCGGTACGCCGAGGTGGCAGGGCTGCGGCGCAGGCTCATCGTTCCGGTGCCGGTGCTCACCCCGAGGCTGTCCAGCCACTGGGTCGGCCTGGTGACCCCGGTGCCCGCCGCGCTCGCCCGGCCGCTGACGGAGTCGCTGCGCCACGAGGTCGTGTGCCGCGAGCACGACATCGCCCGGTACGTGCCCGACCTTCCGGGCCGGCCGCTGCCGTTCGACGCGGCGCTGGCACTGGCGTTGCGCAAGGTGCGGGAGGCGCAGGTCGTCACCCGCTGGTCGTCCGCCGCCGTGCCCGGGGCGCCCAGCGATCCCCTGCCCACCGACCCGGACTGGGCGGGCGGCAGCCTCTACGAGGACGAGCGGCACCTCTCGGTGGACGCGTCCCGGGAGTCGCTGTGGAAGGTGATCGAGGGCATCGGCGGCGACAACGGCTGGTACTCCTTCCCGCTCGCCTGGACGGTCCGGGGCTGGCTGGACCGTTTCGTCGGCGGTGTCGGTCTGCGCCGCGGACGACGGGACGCCGAGCGCCTGCGGGCCGGCGACTCACTGGACTTCTGGCGGGTCGAGGAGATCGAGCCGGGCCGGCTGCTGAGGCTGCGGGCGGAGATGCGCCTGCCCGGCCTGGCGTGGCTGGAGATGTACGCGGAGACGGACGACGCAGGGCGCACGCGCTACCGGCAGCGCGCCCTCTTCCATCCCCGGGGTCTGCTGGGGCACGCCTACTGGTGGTCCCTCTCCCCGTTTCACGCCGTCGTCTTCGGCGGCATGGCCCGCAACATCACCCAGGCCGCCGCCAAGGGCATGAGCGCGCGCCGGGCCGGGCCGCGTTCCGGCCGCATCCGGATCACGCGCCGCGACCGAAGAGTCCGGCAGTAGAGATCCGCACCGCATCGCCCCCTCAGGAGAGTCGCCATGACCGTCGCGGTCGTCCTGTTCACCTCGGATCTGCGGGTGCACGACCATCCGCCGCTGCGCGCCGCACTGGCGTGGGCGGACGAGGTGGTGCCGCTCTTCGTCCGCGATCCCGGTGTCCACGCGGCGGGCTTCGACGCGCCCAACCGCAGCGCCTTCCTCGCGGACTGCCTGGCCGACCTCGACGCCTCGCTGCGCCGGTGCGGCGGCCGGCTCGTCGTGCGCAAGGGCCCGGTCGTTCAGGAGGTCTGCGCGGTGGCCGCGGAGTGCGAGGCGACGGAGGTGCACCTCGCGGCGGGCGTCACGGGCTACGCCCACCGGCGGGAGCAGCAGTTGCGGGACGCGCTGAGCGGACAGGGCGTGGCGCTGCACGTGCACGACAGCGTGATCACGGCCGTCGCACCCGGCGCCGTGACGCCCGCGGGCAACGACCACTTCGCCGTGTTCACCCCCTACTTCCGCCGGTGGTCGCAGGAGCGGCTGAGGGATGTCTGCCCGGCGCCGCGCGTCGTGCACGTCCCGGACGCCGTGCGGGGCGAGCCGCTGCCCTCCCGGGAGGAACTGTCCGGCATCTCGCCGGGCCTGCCCACCGGGGGCGAGGCTCCTGGGCGCGACCGGTTCTCCCGCTGGGTACGCAGCGGCCTCTCCGATTACGAGGACCGGCACGACGATCTGGCGGGCGACGCGACCTCCAGGCTCTCGCCGTATCTGCACTTCGGTGCCCTGTCGCCGGTGGAGCTGGTCCAGCGCGCCCGCGAGCGCGGCGGGCCGGGGGCGGAGGCGTTCGTACGGCAGCTGTGCTGGCGCGACTTCCACCACCAGGTGCTGGCGGCGCGCCCGGACGCCTCACATCAGGACTACCGGACCCGGCACGACCGGTGGCGGACCGAGGACGAGGCCGCCGAGGACATCGCCGCGTGGCGGGACGGCCACACCGGCTACCCGGTCGTCGACGCCGCCATGCGCCAGCTGCGCCACGAGGGCTGGATGCACAACCGGGCGCGGCTGCTGGCGGCGAGTTTCCTGGCCAAGACCCTGTACGTGGACTGGCGGATCGGCGCCCGGCACTTCCTGGACCTGCTGGTGGACGGCGACATCGTCAACAACCAGCTCAACTGGCAGTGGGTCGCCGGGACCGGCACCGACACCCGTCCCCACCGTGTCCTCAACCCGGTCGTCCAGGGCAAACGCTTCGACGCGGCGGGAGGGTACGTGCGGCGGTGGGTGCCGGAACTGCGGGACGTGGCCGATGCCCGCATCCATGAGCCCTGGCGGCTGCTCGAACGTGAACGGGCGCGGCTGGAGTACCCGCAGCCGCTGATCGACCTCGGTGAGGGCCTGGCACGGTTCAAACACGCGCGCGGCCGGGACTGACGGCGGGAGCGCCTCATGCACTGGCTTTTCGGTGATCAGCTCGGTCCGCACTTCCTGCGGCCGTCCGAGGACAGCGGCCTCGCCCGTGACACGCCGCTGCTGATGATCGAGGCCCGGTCGGTGTTCCGGCGCCGGCGCTTTCACCGGGCCAAGGCACACCTGGTCCTGTCCGCCATGCGTCACCGGGCGGCCGAACTCGGCGACCGCGTCACCTACGTGCGCGGCGACACCTACCGGGAAGGGCTCGACCGGGCGGCGGGCGGCCGTCCGGTGACCGTTCACCACCCGACCTCGTACGCCGCGCTGCGGCTGGTGCGCTCGCTGCCGCAGGTCACGACGGGCCCGGCGCGCGGATTCCTGGTGCCCATGGCCGCCTTCGCCGCCTGGGCCGACGGCCAAGGCGGCAGGAGCTTGCGTCAGGAGGACTTCTACCGCTGGGTCCGGCGCGGACACGACCTGCTGATGGACGCCGACCGGCCCGCGGGCGGCCGGTGGAACCTCGATCACGACAACCGGCAGCCGCCGCCCCGCGACGCGACCACCCTGCCGGTCGACCGTCCCTACCGGCCGCGCGAGGACGACATCGACGAGCGGGTCCGCCACGACCTCGACCGCTGGGAGAAGGACGGCGACGTCTGCTTCGTCGGGCGGGACGGGCCACGCCTGTTCCCCGCGACCCGCGCCGAGGCCCGGGCGGCGTTGCGGCGCTTCGTCGAGCGCCGGCTCACCGCCTTCGGGCCGTACGAGGACGCCATGCTCGCCGCCGACCCCGTCATGAGCCACAGCCTGCTGTCGTCCTCACTCAACCTGGGCCTGCTCGATCCCGCCGAGTGCGTCGAACAGGCCGAAGCGGCGTGGCGCGAGGGACAGGCGCCGTTGAACAGCGTGGAGGGCTTCGTCCGGCAGATCGCCGGCTGGCGCGAGTACGTGTGGCAGCTGTACTGGTACTTCGGCGAGGACTACCGGAACTCCAACGTGCTGCGCCACACCGCCCCGTTGCCGGGCTGGTGGAACGACCTGGACGCGGACGACGTGGCCGCGCGCTGTCTGCACACGGTGCTGTCCCAGGTGCGCGACACGGGGTGGACCCACCACATCCCCCGGCTGATGATCCTCGGAAGCTACGCGCTCCAGCGGGGCTGGGATCCGGCCGCGGTCACGGACTGGTTCCACCGCTGCTTCGTCGACGGCTACGACTGGGTGATGGTGCCCAATGTCGTCGGCATGTCCCAGTACGCCGACGGCGGCCGCATGACCACCAAGCCGTACACGTCCGGCGGGGCCTATGTGAACCGGATGAGCGACCTGTGCGGCTCGTGCGTCTACCGGCCCGCGGACCGGACCGGCGCGCACGCGTGCCCCTACACCGCGGGCTACTGGGCCTTCCTCGACCGGCACCGCTCCGGACTGGAGCGCAACCACCGCATGAGCCGGGCCGTGCGCGGCCTGGACCGGCTCGCCGACCTCGACGCCGTAAGACGCCAGGAGCGGGCCCGCGGTGACTCACCGCCCTGACACGACCGACTCCACCACCGCGAGGGCCTCGGCCAGGCCGGGAGGATGTGGCAGCCCGGCAACGGTCTGCCCGGCCCAGCCCGGCCCCAGGGTCAGGACGACCGGCCTCCTGCGGGCACCGCGCACCCCCCATTCCATCGCCGCCACGTGCTGAGCCAGTGGCCGGCTGGCCGTGGTGCGGGACTGCGCCCACAGGCCCACCGCGGCCGGTCCGGTCCGGCGCACCGCCGAGACGACCGATTCGACGGGCAGCGCGCCACCGAACATGCGTACCGGCAGACCGCGTTCGGCCAGTGCGGCGGCCAGCACCTCCAGCGGCAGGGTGTGGTTCTCCCCCGGTACGCAGGCGAGCACCGTGGTGGTGCCCGGGCCGTCGGCGGTCACGGGTGGTGAGCTGCG
The DNA here is from genome assembly GCF_045040895.1 of Streptomyces purpurascens. Taxonomy (NCBI): domain Bacteria; kingdom Bacillati; phylum Actinomycetota; class Actinomycetes; order Kitasatosporales; family Streptomycetaceae; genus Streptomyces; species Streptomyces purpurascens. Next base: position 1,205,008 of record NZ_CP108341.1, read on the forward strand.
CCGCAGCGCCCCGGAGACGTGCCAGGACAGGAAGTGCTCCACCTCGACGTACTTCTCGCCGGAGCTCTCCCACTTGCGGCCGGCCGCCTGCAGGGTCGGCATGATCACCTCGGTCCAGGCGGTGACCAGTCCGTGGTCGGCGATCGCCGCCAGCAGCAGTTCGTCCAGAGCGGCGGCGTCGAGGCGCAGGGCGGCACGGGCGATCCCCCGGGACTCCTGGCGTACGTCGCCGAGTCGCATGCCGCTCCCGGCCCGGCTGCGGCCGCGGGGCAGCGGTCGCGGCTGCGGGAGGGCCGCACGGGTGTGCGGGGCCGCGTCCGGCGGCGCATCGCCGAGCGCCGTGCGCGCGGCCTCGGCAGGGGGCAGCCCGGTCGCCGTCAGGGCGCACATCCGCTCCAGACGGGCCACGTCCGCGGCGGTCCAGCGCCGGTGCCTGCCGCCGGTGTGCGTGTCGGGACCGATGCCGTAGCGGCGGTCCCAGGAACGGACCGTGGTGGGCGCCACCCCGAGGCGCCTCGCCACTTCTCCGGTGGTGAGCCCGCCGCGCGGCAGGTCCTCGTCGTGCCGGTCGTCGCCGTCACCTCTGCTCACGGGCCCCACTGTACGACGCACAAACGACGCATGTTGCCTGCGTCGTTTGTGCGTCACAACACTGGGACGCGTGCGGACGGCCGCACCTCGCGCATGGCAGGAGGAACCAGGCCATGATCACTGAAACCCGAGAAGAAACCAGGTACGAGGACGAGTTGGCCCTTGGATTCCGTGCCGCCGACGAGGACGCCTTCGCCGCGGTCTACCGGCGCTGGGCGCCCTTGGTCCACACCATGGCCACCCGGTCGCTCGGCGACACGTACGAGGCCGACGACGTCACCCAGCAGGTGTTCCTCGGCGCCTGGCGCGGTCAGGCCGGCTTCCGCCCGGAGCGGGGCCCGCTGGGCGCCTGGCTCGTGGGCATCACCCGACGCAAGATCGTCGATGCGCTGGCCGCCCGGACCAGACGGCTGGCTCTCGCCGACTCGCTCGCCCACACGGACGGCACGCTCGGACGCGACGAGTCGGCGGCGGAGGACGTCCTGGACCGGGTCCTGCTGGTGAACGAGTTGTCCTGTCTGCCGTGGCACCAGCGGCACGTGCTGTGCCTGGCCTTCTACGAGGACCTGACCCAGGCCCAGATCGCGGAACGGACCGGAATGCCCCTCGGCACGGTGAAGAGTCACGCCCGCCGTGGCCTGCAGCGTCTGCGCAGGGCGATCGAACAGGGCCAGGTCCGCTGGACGGGTGCCTAGGCGCGCCGCCGGCGAAAGGTGTCGTCGGCGCATCCACGGCGGTCGCCCTTCACGAAACGACATCGAGACCCCGCAACGTGCGGAGGCGCATTCGAAGGGACCACCCCATGACTTCCCGGACCTCTCTCGCGGTCGCCGCTTCGGCCGCCGCCTGCGCCCTGGCCCTGGGCGCCACCGCGTCCGCCATGGCCGCTCCCGCCTCACAGAACGAGGCGATGGTGTCCGTTTTCCACGGCATCCCCGGGATGACCGTCGATGTCTACGCCAACGGTGACGAGCTGCTCGGCGACTTCAAGCCCGGCACGGTGACCGACCCGCAGGCCCTCGACGCCGGGACCTACGACATAGAGATCTTCGAAGCGGGCCAGAACCCGGACGGCACACCCGCCCTCGAGAAGGAGATCAAGGTGCCCGAGGGTGGGAACGCCACGATCGCCGCCCACCTCACCGCTGCCGGCGAACCCCAGCTGACGGCCTTCGCCAACGATGTCTCGCAGGTCGACGACGGCAAGGCACGCCTCACGGTGCGTCACGTCGCCGCCGCACCGGCCGTCGACGTCCGCGCGAACGGGCAGCCCCTCTTCACCGGCCTGGAGAACCCCGAGGAGGACACCACTGAGGTCGCGGCAGGCACCGTGAGTGCCGATGTCGTGCTCGCCGGCACGGACACCGTGGCCATCGGCCCGGCCGACCTGCCCCTCAAGGACGGGACGGCCAATGTCGTCTACGCCTGGGGCAGCGCCGATGACAAGAACCTGGCTCTGGCGACCCAGACCCTCAGCGCCACGAAGTAGGTTCGGTGGGCCGGCGGTCCAGGAGGTAGCGCAGCCGCACATCGCGACGGTCCGCTCCCCTGGCCGTGCGGTCCGCGACGGCCGTTTCCCAGCAGGCCGCGATGGCTTCCCGGAAGAAGCTGGAGGCGGACTCGTCGCGTGCGGCGGTCTCCACCAGGACCCGTTCCGGCTCCTGCGCGGACTCGCCGGAGCGATCCGCGGCGTCGGCTCGCGGCCTGGTGCGGTTGGGCAGGTCGGTGGCCCGCGGCTGGGCCTGTCGCACGGACCGGGAGACCGCTGACGTGGCGGCCAGGATGATCTCGAGTTGTTCGGCGAAGTGCGGGCCGGGGAGCGGGATTTCGTAGCCGGGGTTGCGGGCGTATCCGGCGGCGACGGCGTTGGTGACGTAGGACTTGACCGCGGTGAACGTCTCGGTGCGGTCGCGGGGGGCGGTCGGGGCCAGGCGACTGAGGATGCGCAGGACCGTGGGGATGCTGGTGTCGACGCCGAGGCCGCTGTCGGCCGGCGCGTCGTCGCCGGCCTGCTTGTGCCACAGGGCGGCCGCCTGCCTGTCGCCGAGCGCCAGGTGATGCAGGTAGAGGCAGTAGGACGCGGCGGGTTCGCCGGCCCCGGCGGCGTACTGCCACCAGAAGCGCGCGCCGTCCTGCGCGTCGGCGAGTTGCAGGACGCAGCCCAGGATCCAGGCGCCGCGCGGCGAGGGCAGCTGTTCGGTGACGAAGTCGGCGAGCTGGCCGGGCGTGGCGTGGACGACGACCGCCTCGCACAGGGCCCGCAGACTCCGGGCGGCGTTGTCGTCGGCCAGGTCGCCGCCGCCGACGTCCCACAGCGGTGTGCCGTCCGGGGCGAAGGCCGGGTAGGCGGTGTCCTCGTACGGGACGGTGTCCGAAGGCACCTGGGGATCGTGCATCAGAAGCGAGCGGGAGAGGAGATCGTCGATGGCGGTCATGGCGGGGTGCTCACTCCCGGTTGTCATGGCGGTGGTAGGTGCCTTCCAGGGCGCCTCGGGCGTGGTGGTCGATGGACTGGGTGATGGCCGTGGACAGGCCGACGACGTCGGGGATGGTGTCGGGGTGGATGCCGCACAGGTAGCGCAGGACGGTGACGTCGAGCTGGTTCTGGGGCAGCCGGGCGACGGCGTCGAAGAAGTCGGCGAGCCGGCCGATGCGGGCGAACCGGGCGGTGAGGTCGTCGATCCGGCTCTGGTCGACGGTCTGGAACGCCGCCGGGCGCAGGTCGGGATGTCCGGCCGGGTGAAGCTGCGCGCGTAACAGGACGCGGGAGCGCAGCAGCCGCCAGGCGTGGCGGGGGACGTTGGGGCCGGCGACGGCGTCGTCCCAGCCCAGCCAGAGGATGTCGCAGGCTTCCGAGACGACCCAGTGGGCGCGCCGGTCGCTCTGCAGGAAGGCGCGGGCGTAGGCGGTGTAGGGGTGGCGCATGGCCTCGGTGAAGCCCTGGTGCGCGAGCGGGGGCCGTTCCGGCGGCAGCGGCTGGACGGCGTGTATGCGGCTCTCGATCCACGCGGAGTCCTTGGCCGCTTCGCGTGCCGCCGCCGTCCACAGCCGGCGCAGCGGCCAGACGGGGATGTCCAGGGCCCGGACGACGCTGTAGGTGATCTCCCAGCCGGGGTAGTAGCCCTTGCCGCGCAGCAGTTCGCTGATGCGGGCCTTGGAGTAGCCGGAGCGGCCGACGAGGTCGTCGAGTGTGAGCCCCGTGGCGAAGAGCCTGTTGCGCACCGGCTCCAGCCAGGCCCGGTGGGAGGGGCCCACCTGCTCGCCGATCGACTCCGGTTTGCGGCCGCGCCTACTCGGCGGCTCGCCGTCGGGCTGCTCGTACGCGGAGAACGGGGTCATCGCACCGACTCCTCGGGTCCGGCCGCTATGGCCGTCGGGGCGGCGTCCACCGGGGTGTGGCGCGGGGACTGCGTGGCGTGGAGGGCGGCGACGATCTGCTGTACGAGCAGTCCGAGCGACGGCAGCAGCGCGGCCACTGCCGCGAGGTGCCCCAGCACGGTCATCACCGTGCTCCACGCGAAGACCGCCACCATCACGACGACGGTCAACACCTGCTTACTGGACATCGCACCTTGTCTCTCAACTCGAGGCGTCTGGAAGGCTCTTCCCCGGCGGTGCTGAGGCGCTGCGGAAGAGTTGGACGTCAGCATGGTGTGTCGACCGCCGGACACTCAACGTGATCATGAAATTACGGAACAATGCCGCCGGGCGCCCCGGTGCCCACAGCGCGCCTCACTGGGCCATGTCGGTCACCCGCACGCGCAAAACATGGCGGATTGAACGCTTTTGAAGGCGGAAACGTACTTCTCCTCGCGACACCGGGGGCAAGGCGCACCATGGAACACGGACGCCTCCCCGGGCGTCGGACCTTCCAGTCTGGAAGGACGAGCGGTCCCTTCGTGCTGAAGAACGACCGGAGGGGACCGCACCGCTCCCGCCCAGACCCCGTGCTGGGCGGGAGCCACCGCCGTACAGGCCTGTTCGGGTGACGCAAGGCGCGCGCTTCCATGGATATGCGGACAGAATGCGCGTAGACGGCTCACCAACCGGCAGGTCAGGAGACAGTCGTGGCAGAGGCACCCAACGGGGACGTCGAATTCCGCAACGCCATCATGGACGTTTTCGTCAAGTACCCCGAGGCGCAGCGCAGATACGCACTCGCGAGCCTGGGACTCGAGAACGAGATGGGCATCGACTTCGAGACCCAGGTCGGATTCTCCCGGATCGACGGCAACAAGATCATCACCGAATTCCGGGATCGGGACACGAGCGTCAAGGCCCAGCTCTGCTTGAAGTGGAACTTCGACTACAGCCGCTGCCTCCATTGGCGAGAGGCACCGGAGTAACGAGGCGGCGTCGCGCCGACACCCGGCTAACCGTGCCGTCGGCGCACCATCTCGGCGATCCAGACGGGTGCGAACGGGGACGTGCAGCCGGGGGACGTCGGGTAATCCTTGAGCACTTCCAGGCGCTCGCCGATGCCGATGGCACGACTGCGGTGCTCGGCGTGCTCGATCCCGATCTGGGCCAGGCAGTGGTTCATCGCCCACTGCAGGCGGTCCGGGGCGTCCTTCATCTCCGCCTCGATGACGTCGAGCAGTCCCGCGAGGTCGAGGCTCCCGGGCTTCTTCGCCACGCGTTCGGTGGTCAGCGCCCAGCCGGCGCTCGCGACCACGGGATCCGGATCGGCCGACCAGGCCAAGCGCAACTCCTCGGAGTGCGGGCTCTTCTTCACCACGTAGTTCACGAGCCAGTCGTGCACCTTGGGCGTGCGCGCCTCGCGCAGCATGACGTCCAGCGCATCACGCTCGAATGCCCTCGGGCGGCAGATCAGGAGCGCCAGCAGTCTCGCGGCGGTGTCATCCGTCCCCCAGAGCCGGCGCGCGAGTTCCTGCTGCGTCTTCAGCCGCTTCGCGAGCGCGCGCAGCTTGCCGAGGTTCACACCGTGATCGTCACCGTGCCTCTCGTTCACCTCGCGCGCCTTCGGGTCCTCGAGCGCGGCCAGCTCGGCCATCACCTCGGCAACCGTCGTCGGTGTCAGCGTCGTCTCGGCCACCTCGGCCTCCCGTCCCTCACGAGCGGCATTCACCCTACGACGGAACCCGGCCTCTGACTGTCCTCCGTCGTCGGCCGGGTCCTCCAGGGGCGTGCGTCCGCCGTGATCAGCCCCGCTGTCCCCAGTCCAGGCGGTCGGCCAGCCCCGCGGCGGTGAAGGCGGCCTCGAGTTCGTCGCGGCCCTCGGTGAAGTGGGTCCAGCTGTCGTAGTGGACGGGGACCACCCGGCGGGCGTCGAGGATCCGCGTGGCTTCGGCGGCCTGGGCGCTGTCCAGCACGAGGGTGCCTCCGTCGAAGAGACCGGCGAAGCGGGGGGCGCCCGCGAAGAGGACGGCGGTGTCCACCGGCCCGAGGCGCTCGGCGGTCTCCCTGACCGCGTCGAGGGAGGCGTTGTCACCGCTGACGTACACGGTGGGCAGTCCGTCTCCGGTCAGGACGAATCCGACGACCTGTCCGGTGATCGCCTCGGTCTCCTCGCGCGGACCGGGGCCGTGAACGGCGGGGACGCCGGTCACGGTGACCGTGCCGCCGCCGGGGCGGTCCAGCTCGACCGACTCCCAGTCGGCCAGCCCCCTGGCCTTGCCGCCGAGGCGCTTGCCGCCACCGGGAGTGGTGAGGGTCAGCGGTATCTCGGCGAGCAGGGCCCGGCCGGCGCGGTCGAGGTTGTCGGCGTGCTCGTCATGGGACAGCAGGACCACGTCGACGGGACCGAGCTCGGCGGGGCTGCCGGAGGCAGGGGCCGTCTTGGTCAGGACCGGGTCGCCCGCCTCCGGGTAGTCGCCGGGAGCGTCGAAGGTGGGGTCGGTCAGGAACCGCAGGCCGCCGTACTCGAAGAGAGCGGTCGGGCCGCCGAAGACGCGGACGGGGAACTGCTCACGGGTCGTCACTGAAGGAGCCACAGAGAAACACCTCACGGATGGGGGCGGCTTATCCGTGAGAGACCGTAGCACGCTCCTCACGGATATGGGCGAGCCGTACCATGAGAGCCATGGATGTGAACGCCGCCGCCGAGCCCGCCGGATTCGTCGAACCGGCCGTGCCCCCCGCGCCCGGCGAGGAGCAGTACCCGGCCCTCGCCTTCGCCAACAGCGCCATCGCATCGCCCGGCGGAAGGTTCACCGACTTCCTCGGCACGCCGGCGCAGGCGAATCAGTGGCTGGCGGACCGCGACCTCGCCCCCGTGGACGCCGGCCTCCGGGAGATGTGCACCGCACAACTGCGGTCGCTGCGCGAACAGATCAGGTCGCTGCTCGCCTCCCGCGTCGAGGCGTCGCCGGCCCTGCCCGCCGCCCTCTCCGCCGTCAACGACGCCATGACCAAGGTGCCCACCGCCTCGCTGCTCCGGTGGGACGAGAAGAACGGCCCCTACCGCACGCCCCCGCACCCCACCACCGAGATCGTCGACCACGCCCTCGCGACCCTCGCCGCCGACGCCGCCGACCTGCTCACCGGGCCCGACGCCGAGCGGCTCACCGCTTGCGGCTCACCGCCTTGCGGCCGCTACCTGCTGCGGCACGGCCGCCGCCACTGGTGCTCGACACGCTGCGGCGACCGCGCACGAGCGGCCCGCGCCTACGCACGCAGGACCCGGGCGGGGGCCGGTACGGACTAGAGCTTGAAGACGAGCTCGGCCCGGTCGCGCCGGGTGGTGTGCAGGTCCCAGTAGAGGGGCGTGATCTGCTCAGGCCGGGCCGCCTCCACACCGGGGATGACGGAGACGCCGATCGACGAGTCGATGCCGACATGGGCGGCCTGGACGCCGGTGCCGGCGTCGGCCAGCTCCTTGTGCAGGTTCATCGCCCAGTTGCGCAGCGCCGCCGCGGCGGCGTTGACGTTGGCGACCCGCGGGTCGGGCCAGATGGAGCCGGCACCGGTGGTGTAGAGCAGGGTGCCCGCGCCGGCCTCGCGCATCGCCGGCAGCACGGCCCGCGTGGCGGCGATGGCCCCGTACAGCTGGAAGTTCATCTCGAACTCCACATGGGACGGTTCGGTCCCGGTCGGAGCGGTCAGCGCGGTGATGCCGAACGTCCCCACCGGGGAGTACTCCAGGACCTCGATGCCGCCGAACGTGGCGGCGGCATCCTGGAGCGCCTCGGTGAGCCCGGCACGGTCGAGCACATCCGCGGGGAACGCGGCGGTGTTGACGCCCTCGGCTTCGAGCTTGCCGACGAGGTCGTCGAGCTTGTCCCGGTTACGGGAGATCAGAGCGACGTCGAAGCCCTGGGAGCCGAAGGTGCGGGCGATGGCCAGGCCCATCTGGGGGCCGGCTCCGACGATGGCGATGCTGGGCACGGTGAGTCCTAACGTTGCAGGTCAAGGGCGCTAGATATACGGATAGAGCTATCCATTTCTAGATCCGGATAGACCATTCCGGTTCACTGCGCCCCACCGTACACCAAAACTGGATAGGGCGATCCGCTTATCGGGCTCCCGGTGCCGGCGGTCGCGAGATCAGCGCAACGCGACAGTCAGGCGATACCGATCGGACGGCAGGCGGTACCCGCAGACCCCGTCCTCGAATCCGAGGAAACGCACTCCGGGCACCCGTGCCAGCGGGGTGCGTCCCTCACGGACGGCGTCGGCGGATGCCGCCGGAAGGCGCAGGGTCGCCTCGCTGTTGGCGGGCACGACGGCTTCGTACGCCAGGGCCCGCCCCGCCTCGACGACCTCCCACGCACTGCTGATCTCGCCGTACGGCGACTCGTACGAGCCCGCCACCCTCGTGATCCTGCCCGTGGGATCGAGGTGGGGTTGGAGCAGGAAGTGCTTGAAGCCGGGGCTGTCCGGGTCGCGGGCGATGCCGGCCATGTGCGTGTACATCCACTCCATGATCGCGCCGTAGGCGTAGTGGTTGAAGGAGTTCATGCTGACCGGGCCGAAGCCTGCGTCCTCGGAGTAGGAGTTCCAGCGCTCCCAGACGGTGGTGGCGCCGTTCTTCACCGAGTACAGCCAGGACGGCAGTGCGTCCTGGTGCAGCAGCTCGTACGCCAGATCGGCGCGGCCCTCGTCGGACAGGACGGGGGCCAGGACGTTGACGCCCAGGAAGCCGACGGACAGCGTGTTCTCGGCGTACCTGACCCGGCTGCTGTCCGGGTGCGCCGCCTTGTAGGCCGCGTCGTTGCCGATGTTGTCGGCCAGGTGCCGGACGAGCGCGCGGCGTTGCGCCTGTGTCTCGTAGAAGCCGAGCTTGAGGACCCACAGCAGCGCGGTCTGGCTGTTGTCCTCCGTCTTCTGGTTCGGGTCGGCGCCCGGTTCGATCGGGGACGCCTCGCCCAGGCTGGACCTCACCGTGACCTGGCCGCCCTCGGTGCTCAGGTACGTGGCGATGAACGCCTTCCTGATCCGTCCGAAGAGGCGCTGGTACGTCTTCGCCTCCGCGGTCCGGCCGATCGCCCGGGCCATCTGCGCCATCAACCGCGCGGAGTAGCCGTAGTAGACGTCGCTCATGAGCTGGGCGCTGGTCTTCTGCGGAGCCAGCCAGTCGCCGGTGAGGGATCCCTGGCCGGCGTGGGTGTCACCGGTCCGCTCACGGATCCAGGCCAGATAGCGGGTCATCGCCGGCCAGCTGCTCTCGATGACGGTCGCGTCCCCCGTCATCTGCCACACGGTCCACGGGAGGACGACACCGCAGTCCGCCCAACCGCTCCCACCGTCGGGGAAGTTGTACCGCCCGCCGGGAGCCACTCCGGTGAACTGCGCCCGGTCCGTGCCGTAGATGGTCTGGGAGTCGACGACGGTGTCCTGGAAGTGGCCGAGGAAGACACCGGCGTCCACGTTGTACAGGCCGGTCGCGGCGAAGACCTGGGTGTCACCGGTCCAGCCGAGGCGTTCGTCGCGCTGGGGACAGTCGGTGGGCACCCAGAGGTAGTTGCCGCGCTGGCCCCAACGGATGTTGCTCATCAGCCGGTTGACGTCGGGATCGTTCGTGGTGAGGGTGCCGGCCTCGCGGATCGCGGAGGTGGCGGCCTTGCCGGTCAGACCGGTGATCGTGACGGTCTCCGTCGCGGTGACCGACACATAGCGGAAGCCGTAGAAGGTCAGAGCGTCCTGATGGGTCTCGCCGTGCCGGTCGCCCTTGAGGATGTACGTGCTGGTGGCCTTGGCGCTGCGGAGGTTGGCCCGGTAGACGGAGCCCTCGGGGCCGTCCGCGCCGGCACTGTCGTCGTTGAGCATCTCGCCGAACCTGAACTCGACCCGGGCGCCGGCCGGGCCGCGCAGACGGTAGCGGGCGACGCCCACCATGTTCTGGCCGAGGTCGAAGACGGCCGTCTCGCCGCCGCCGATCGTGACGGCGGCGGAGGCCGCCTGCTCCGGGTCGGTCACCGTCCGGGCGGGGTCCACGACGATGCGCCCCTTGCCGTTGGGGCTGCCGTCCTGGCCGGTCACTCCGGTGGCGACCGTGACCGACCGCGGCCGGCGGTCCCACTTCGGCATCAGACGTGCCGTCTCGGCCGGGTAGGCGAGGAGCCGGACGCCCGGGTACCTGTCCTCGAAGGCGACGCGCTCCACGTCCGCCCACGCGCTGTCGTCGAATCCGGGAGCCGTCCAGCCCGGCAGCTCCCTACGGGCGTCGTAGGTCTGGCCGTCGTAGATGTCGTCGGCCCGGTAGGGGCCGGTGTCGGTGGCCTTCCAGGTGCCGTCCGGCCCGGTGACGACCGTCTGCTCTGTGCCGTCGGTGTACCGGAGCAGCAGCTTGGCCTTGACCGCGAGGGCGTTGCCGTCCTTCGAGTAGTACGTGCTGCCCTCGGAGACACGGCCGTTGTACCAGCCGTTGCCCAGGACGAAGGCGAGGGTGACCGCGCGCTCCCGTGTCACGAGTTCCGTGACGTCGTACGTCAGGTAGTTGATGCGCGCGTCGTAGTTGGTCCAGCCCGGGGGCAGCAGTTCGATCGTGGTGCCGCCGTCCTGCGGGACGGTCACGTGCTGCCCGTTGACGTAGGCGTCGTAGACGCCGAGAGCCGAGACGTACAGCCGCGCCTCGCGCACCCGCCTCCGGCCGTCGCTCCTGAGGGGTGTCTCCCTCCGGAGCATGGGGGCACCGGCCGAGTGGGGCGCCTTCCCCTGCATCCCGATCCACAGCGCGCCGTCCCATCCGGCCACACCGTCGGTGCTCAGCAGGCCGGTCTCGAACGCGGCCGGCAACGCGAGACCGACCGGACGGCCTTCCGTGTCCCAGACGGTGACGGTCCAGTGGTAGCGGGTGGAGGCGCTGAGCGGCTTGCCCTCGTAGCGGACGGCCACCGAATCGGAGGAGCGGACCCGTCCGCTGTTCCACACGTCCGCGCGGGTGGCGGAGAGCTTGTCGGGCGAGGTCGCCACGAGGATCCGGTACGACCCTTGGCTCCGGCCGCGGGTTGCCGACCGTATGCGCCACCCGAAGCGCGGCATCGCCGCGTCCACGCCGAGGGGGTCGGTGCGGTGTTCGACGGTCAGCGCCCCCACCGCGTGGCCCTCCGGCAGGCGGGACGCTTCCGCGGCGGCACTCGTACCGGCTCCCGTGGCACCGGCCCCCACCGACACGACACCGGCCGTCGCGGCGAGCACGGTCCGGCGACGCACAGCATCATGACTCACGCCTGCCTCCTCCACGTTGAATCGATTCAAAATCGGGCGGTCGAGACCCCTGTTCGACCTGGCACGCGAGGAGGGTGCCGCCCTCCGGTCGATCGTGGGTAACGTTTTCCAAAGAAGAGTGGGCCCGACCCTAGAGAGCACCCTGCGGGACGTCAAGATGCCGGGCATACACTCGGCGGCAGCGTTTCCCAGAGAGGCAAGGGACCGGATGGAGCCGCCAGCACCACGTCGCAGAGTCACCATCGTCGACGTCGCGCGTCACGCCCAGGTCTCCACGACCGCCGTCTCCAAGGTGCTGCGCAACGCCTACGGCGCCAGCCCCGAGATGCGTGCCAAGGTGCGGCGCGCGATCGACGAACTGGGCTACCGTCCGCACGCGGGCGCCAGGGCCCTGCGCGGTCAGACGTACACCATCGGCGTGATGCTGCCCGACATCCGCAACCCCTTCTTCCCCGAGATCCTCGACGGCATCACGGGTTCGCTGGAGGACACCGAGTACCAGGTGCTCCTCGGACCGGGCTGCAACGGCGAGAAGGCCGAGGCCCGCGTCACCGAGGCGATGATCGACCGGGGCATGGACGGCATCGTCCTGGTCGCCCCCGTGTCGTCGCGAGCCCGCCTGGAGCAGGTGGCCTCCGCCGTGCCGACCGTCGTCATCGGCCGGCACGGGTCGTCCTCGCTGTACGACACGGTGACCGACGACGACATCGAGGGCGCGTCCCTGGTCGTCGGCCACCTCGCCGGTCTCGGGCATCGCCGGATCGCCCACATCGACCACCACGAAACCGATCCCGCACGCCTCGCGGAGATGCCCAACGCCCGGCGTGCCGACGGATACCGGCAGGCCATGCGGGCGCACGGCCTGGAGGAGTCGATCGACGTCGTCTCCACCAGCTACACCCAGGAAGGCGGCTACGAGGGCGCGAAGCGGCTGCTGACCCGCCCGCACCGGCCCACGGCCGTCTTCGCCGGGGCCGACGTCGTCGCGATGGGTGTCCTGGAAGCGGTCGGCGAGGCCGGGTTGACCGTCCCCGGCGACCTCTCGGTGGCCGGCTACGACAACACCACCTTCGCCGCGTTCGGCCCGATCTCACTGACCAGCGTCGACCAGGCGGGGCACGAGATGGGCAGGAACGCCGTACGCCTCCTGCTGGACCGGATCGCCGACCGTCACCGACCGTCGAGCCGGGTCATGCTCTCCCCCACCCTCGTGCCACGCCGGACCACGGCCCCGCCGTCGTCGTAGGCCGGCCCGGCCGAGCCGGGGTCGGCCCACGACGTCCGCTACCCGACGCGAATCTCGGCGAGCTGCAAGCGGTACTTGGCCGTCTCGTCGGCGGCGGGCGCACCCAGCCTGGTGGCGCGCAGGCGCAGGTAGCGGCCGGTGGCGGAGGTGAGGCTGTAGGTCTGGGCGGCTCCCTGGGGGTTGTTCTGGCCGGTGACGGCGCGGACGGTGGTGTACGTACTGGAGCCGTCGCCCCGGGTCTGCAGGGTGAAGTCGACGGGGAAGCCCGCCGTGCCACCACCCGTCGCAGACGTGTCGGTGCGCGGGTGCAGGGTGACGGTGCCGATCGCCCGGTCGGCGCCCAGGTCGACCTCGATCCACACGGCCGTGTCACCGATGTCGGCGGAGGCGAAGTCGATGCTGGTGAAGCCCTTGGCGCCGGCCACGCTGGTGGTGGCGCCGTCCAGGACCCGGGTCTTGCCCCAGTCGCCGTTCTCCAGGGTGTAGTTGCCGGTGACCGTGGTCGCGGCGGTGGGGACCGTGAGTTCGGCGAGTTGGAGACGGTACCTGGCGGACTCGTCGGCGGCGGGCGCGCCGAGCCTGGTGGCCCGCAGACGGACGTAGCGGGCCGTGGTCGTCTTGAAGCCGTACGTCTGGACGAGCCCGCGGGGGTTCGGCTGGCCGGTGACGGTGCGGACGGTGGTGTACGTACTGGAGCCGTCGCCCCGGGTCTGCAGGGTGAAGTCGACGGGGAAGCCCGCCGTACCACCGCCCGCCGCAGTGGTGTCGGTGCGGGGGAAGAGCCGTACGGCGTCGAGGTCGGTGTCCGACCCCAGGTCGATCTCCACCCACACGGGGTTCGCGCCGATGTCGGCGGAGGCGAACTCGTCGCTGGTGAAGCCCTTCGCCCCGTTCACGCTCGTGAGCTTGCCGTCGGTGAGCCGGTTCCTGCCCCAGTCCCTGTTCTCCAGGCTGCTGTTGCCGGTGACCGGCCTGCCCAGAGCGAGGTTGTCGAGTCGGCCGGTGCCCGTCGCCGTGAAGGTCCACGTGCCGGGCCGGACGGTGAAGTACACGTACGAGGAGTCCTTGCCGTCCCGGCCGAGACCGCTGACGCCGCCCGTGAAGGAGCCGCCGCTGAAGACGGTGGTGCCGTTCGCCTTGATGAGGGGCTGGGAGCCGCCGTACGTGGGGACGCCCACGCGAGCGGTCGTTCCCTTCGGCGAGGTGAGTGTCAGGGTGACCCGGGTGCCGTCGCGCCGGATGCCGAAGCGGATGTCGCCCCGGACGGTGGGCGTGACCGTGTCGATCTTCGTGAGCGTGCCGGTCTGCGGGATCACCTCGTACGTCGTCCAGCCGGGCCGGGTGGGGCGCACCCCGGCGGCGTACGCGGACAGCGCGTACAGCGGGCCCCCGTTCCAGGCGTGGTTGTCGGTGCCCGCCGCCTTGTCCCACAGCTCCCACAGGGTGTGGCAGGCGGGATCGGCGACCTGGGCGGCGAAACGGTTGCGCATCCGCTCCTCGGCGACGGTGGCCGCACCCATCAGATACAGCGCCTCCAGGACGTAGAACTCCATGTACGGGCTGGCGTTGAGGTGGGTGCGCAGGACCTCGGTGACGGCACGGTGCCGGGAGGCGGGGGCCAGCCCCGCGACGACGGCCAGGGCGTTGGCCCGGTCGTCGGTGTCGCGGGTGTAGCCGGGTGAGCGGTACTCGTTGCCGGACGCGTTCCACAGCACGCGGTCGAAGTTGGCCTTGATGCTGTCCCGTTGGGCCTTCCAGCCGGCCACATCGCCGCTGTTGCCACTGAGGTCGGCCAGCTTGGCGGCCGTGTCCAGGGCCAGGTAGTACCAGCAGTTGTCGAGGACGCGGGCGTCGATGTCGCTGCCCCAGTCCTCCCAGTCCCAGTCCCCCGCGCGGTGGGCGACCAGGCCGTCGCCGTCCAGGCTCCACAGGTTCAGGTACTTCCGCACCGCCGGGTAGGCGCCGGTGACGGCGTCGGCGTTGCCGGTGTGGAGGTAGTAGGTCCAGAAGGACCAGACCGAGGCGAGCATCTGGACGGGCAGTTCGGCGGTCCAGATCACCGACGGCATCGGGGAGTAGAGCACCCCGCCGGACTCCTGCCAGGAGACCAGCTGGGAGATGGCCTTCGCGCCGAGCGCGTGGGATCTGGTGTCGAAGGTGTAGAAGCCCTCCTTCAGCTGGTTGACCACGTCGCCCCACCACTGGGCGCGCTCGCGGGTCGGGCAGTCCATGTAGTTGTCCCGCATGTTGACGTACATCGTGCGGGCGGCCTTGGACCACAGGGTGTCGAGGAAGGCGTCGTCGCTGCGGAACGAGCCCGCGAAGTCGGTGTCGTAGCCACTCTCCCGGTACTTCAGCTCCAGGATGGTCACACCGGCCGGGACGGTGTACCGGACCGCGGTGCCGCTCATCCAGCCCAGCGACTCGAACTCCTGGACTCCGCCGGTGCAGACGTAGGTGGAGCGGACGTTGTAGGCGGTCCCGGGCTCGATCCCGGTCAGGCCGGCGCCGTCGTCGTAGTGGTCGGTCCGGAGGTCGATGACCGCGCCGGCCGGAGCGTCCACCTTGAGGTACGGGGTGACCTGGATGTTGGACGGGAGGGCGGCCGAGATCGCGGTGGCGCCCTGGCCGGTGCCCGGGAGGGCGGAGGCGTTGGTGTAGGGCTTCAGGCCGGAGTGGCGGAAGAGCGGGATGGGCCGCCGGACGAGGCTGTTCCAGGGCGCGGAGCCGGCGGCTCCGGAGTCGGTGGGCGCCGCCCAGCCGCTGTCGTCGAAGCCCGGGGACCGCCAGCCCGTCATGGCGGTGGCGTCGCGGGCGTCGTAGTGGATGTTCGACTCGGGCAGCCGGAAGTTCGCCTGCGGACCGCTGGTGTCGTGGGAGTAGCCGGGGTGGACGGTGTGCTTCCAGTCGGTGTCACTGACCAGACGGGTGGTCGTCGTGCCGGTCCGCAGGTCCGACTGGAACAGCAGGCCGCCCTTGCCGCTGCTGCTGTGTGAGAAGCCCTGCTTGCCGAAGTACCAGACGAGCAGCGCGATCGTGTTGTCGCCGCCGTC
The DNA here is from genome assembly GCF_045040895.1 of Streptomyces purpurascens. Classification (NCBI taxonomy): domain Bacteria; kingdom Bacillati; phylum Actinomycetota; class Actinomycetes; order Kitasatosporales; family Streptomycetaceae; genus Streptomyces; species Streptomyces purpurascens. The sequence continues at coordinate 1,220,527 of NZ_CP108341.1, forward strand.
GAGGTACGGGGCCAGGTCGATCTCGTCGTAGTAGGTGTCGGTGCGGTTGGGGCCGCGTTTGAGGCCGCCCTCGAAGACGACCAGGCTGCCGTTCACCCACAGCCAGTACTTGGAGTCCGCGGCGATCCGCGTCACGGCCTCGGACGGTGCGGAAGCCAGCCGGAAGGACCTGCGGAAGGCGACCCACTGGTTCGTCGAACCGGACGGCGCCCAGATCCACTTCGCGGTCCAGGACTCCGCGGCGGCCGCGGCCGGTGCGAGGCCGGGAAGGACCAGGGAGCCCAGCGTGGGTGCGAGGGCCACGGCTATGGCGGAGCGCAGGGCAGCCCGGCGGGAAACGTTATGCATCGAGGGGACCTTCCCAGAGTGCTGTCGAGGAGGGGGCGAGAGGGGCGACCTTCTTGGAACTGCTCTTTGAATCGATTCAATTCTGGTCTTGCAGGCGCGATCCTCAGCCCCCGGGGAGGGCTTGTCAATGGGTTGGGCAGAAGGTGGCTAGGGTGGGTGACGTGGAGCTCCTACACCTGCGTTACTTCGTCGCCGTCGCCCAAGAACTGAACTTCTCCACCGCGGCCCGCAAACTGCACATGGCGGCGTCCCCGCTGAGCCGGCGGATCAAGGACCTCGAGAGCGAACTCGGGCACCGGCTCTTCGACCGCGACACGCATCGGGTGAGGCTCACCCCGGCCGGCACGGCGCTGCTGCCGATCGCGCGCGGCATTCTGGAGCAGGTCGATTCCATCCGGTGGCGGCTGGACGAGACGGCCCGGCCGCAGCGGACCACCTTGTTGCTCGGCGTCCCCAGCGGGATCCATCCGGACCTGCGCGAGCGGATGGACGCCCTCGCCGAGCGAGTAGGCGACCGATTCGAGATCAAACGCTGGCCGGGCGGCACCGACCGGCTGGTCGACGCGGTGTGCGACGGCAGACTCGCACTGACACTGGCCCGGCTCCCGGTCGGCGGCGACCCCGCCCTGGAGCAGGTGCCGGTGATGTCGGAGCGGCTCGGCGCGGTCGTGCCCAGGGACCGGTTCCCGGGGCGGGAGTCGGTCGCACTGGCGGAGCTCGCCGAACTCGCCTACGCGGGCTCCCCCACGGCCGTGACCAACGCGTATTTCCGCGGACTCGACCAGCGACTGTCCGATCTCGGCATCAAGAAGCGGATCGAACTGAGCAGTGTCACTTTCGACGGAGTTTCCGAGATAGTGGCCAGCGGACTGGCGTTCTCCATTTCCATGCTGGACTCGAGAAGCCCTGTGCAGAATTACCGTCTGGACAATGTGGCGGTCCTTCCCTTCTCCGATTTCCACCCGACCCTGGAGACCGGCCTGTTCTGGCGCAAGGACCGAGCAGATGGCGGTGACCTGGCAGAAGTCGTCGCAGCGGCTCGCGAGGTATTCGCCGAGCCTCTGCAGGCCTGAATTCCGAAGAACCCCTGAAAAGGCGGTATGACCACTGTGGTCATACCGCCTTTCGTTATTTGGTCATTCCGTTCGATGCCAGCCCTTGCTAACTTAGTTTCCAGATACACACATGTGGCGAAGCTAGGAGTGAAGGTAACGATGACGGAAATCACGGACACCACCGCCGGTCCTCTGGACGGCGTGCGCGTGATCGACCTCTCGACCGTGGTGATGGGCCCGTACGCGGCCCAGATCCTCGGTGACCTGGGCGCCGACGTGATCAAGATCGAGTCGCCCGCCGACACCGTGCGCGTGGGCCACTTCCGCACGACGCCGGGCATGACCCCGCTGAACCTGAACGTCAACCGCAACAAGCGGAGCGTGACCCTCAACCTCAAGGACGAGACCGACCGGGAGCGCGCGCTCGCGCTGGTCGACACCGCGGACGTGCTCATCACGAACATGCGGCCCGGCGCGCTGCACCGCCTGGGCCTGTCGTACGACGACATCGCCGCCCGCAACCCGCGGCTCGTCTACGCGCACGCCCAGGGGTTCCGCGGCGACTCGGACCGCGCCGGCCACGCCGCCTACGACGAGACCGTGCAGGCCGCGTCCGGCCTGGTCGACATCGCCGACCGCGCCCTGGGCGAGCCCGTCTACCTGCCGACCATCATCGGCGACAAGGTCTCCTCCCTGACCATCGCCTACAGCGTGCTCGCGGCCCTGCTGCACCGGGACCGGACCGGCCGGGGCCAGCAGGTCGAGATCCCGATGACGGACACGCTGATCGCCTTCAACCTCGTCGAGCACCTGGCGGGACACACCCACGTCCCCGAGAGCGGCCCCACCGGCTTCCCGCTGTCGATGCTCAAGGGCCACAAGGCGGTGCGCACCAAGGACGGCCTCGCCTGCGTCATCCCGTACAACCCGCAGAACTACCGTGACTTCTTCACGGCCGCCGGACGCCCGGACCTCGCCGAGGACCCGCGGGTCGGCGGGGACGCCATCGACAGTGCCGACCACGAGGGCCTGGCCGAGCTGATCGGCGTGTGCGCCCCGGCGCTGACCACCGAGGAGTGGGCGGAGGTGTGTGCCAAGCACAGCATCCCGATGGCCCCGGTACTGGAGCTGGAGAACGCACACGAGGACCCCTACGTCCGCGACGGCCACCTGCTCGACACCGTCGAGCACCCGACCGAGGGCACCGTCCGCACCATCGGCATCCCGGTGCGCTTCTCCGCGACCCCCGGCTCGATCCGCCGGCTGGCGCCGGTCGCGGGCCAGGACACCGAGGACGTCCTCGCCGAACTCGACGCCGCCCGCTGAGCGTCGCCCACCTCTCCGTCGGGGAGCGGCCCCGCTCCCCGACGGCCGTCACGAAGGACAGCCATGAGCACCCCTGAATCCCCCGTAGTACGGACCGAACGCATCGGCTCCGCCCTGCTGATCACCCTCGACCGGCCCGAGGCCCGCAACGCCGTGAACGCGGCGGTGGCCACCGGACTGGCCGGCGCACTGGACGAGTTGGAGGCCGATCCGGCGCTGCGGGCCGGTGTCCTGACCGGTGAGGGCGGCACCTTCAGCGCCGGTATGGACCTCAAGGCGGCGCTGCGCGGCGAGTCTCCCGAGATCGAGGGCCGCGGGTTCGGCGGACTGACCGAGTCCGAGCCGGCCAAGCCCCTGATCGCCGCCGTGGAGGGCTTCGCCATGGGCGGCGGCTTCGAACTGGCCCTGGCCTGCGACCTGATCGTCGCGGCCGAGGACGCCCGGTTCGGTCTGCCCGAGGTCAAGCGCGGGCTGATCGCGGCGGGCGGCGGCGTGATCCGGTTGCCCAAGCGGATCCCGCACCACCTCGCCATGGAACTCCTGCTGACCGGCGAGCCCGTCGACGGCCGCCGCGCCGGTGAACTGGGCCTGGCCAACCGGGTCACCGGCACCGGCCAGGCCGTCGCCGAGGCGCTCCGGCTGGCCGAACGGCTCGCCGAGAACGCCCCGCTCGCGCTCGCCACCGTCAAGCGCGTCGTCCGCGCCGCCGACGGGGCACCCGACGCCGAGGCCTTCGCCTTCCAGCGTGAGCAGATGAAGACCCTGATGGCCTCGGCCGACGTCCGCGAGGGCATGACCGCCTTCGCCGAGCGCCGCCCCGCGCAGTGGACGGGGAAGTGAGGCGACATGCGCGCCGAGGACGTACGACAGCACGTCACCACCCCGCTCACCAGCCCGGCGTTCGCGCCGACCGTCCCGCGGTTCACCGACCGGGAGTACCTCAACGTCGTCTACCGCACCGATCCCGAGGCGCTGCGGGCGGTCGTCCCGGAGCCGCTGCGGATCGCTGAGCCGCTGGTCCGGTTCGAGGTCATGAAGATGGGCGACGTCAGCGGCTACGGCCCCTACACGGAGGCCGGCCAGGCGATTCCCGTCGGCTTCGAGGGCGAGCGGGGCGAGTACCTGCACGCGATGTACCTCGACAACTTCCCGGCGACCGCCTCCGGCCGCGAGGTCTCCGCCTACCCCAAGGCCATGGGCTCCCCGGCGCTCCGCGTCGACACCGGCGCGCTCGTCGGCACCCTCGACCACGGCACCCTGCGGGTCGCCACCGCGACCATGGGCTACAAGCACCATGAACTGGACCGGACCGAGGCGGCGGCGCAGATCACCGTGCCGACCTTCATGCTCAAGACCGTTCCCGGCTACGACGGTCTGCCGCGCGTCCAGGAACTCGTCCGCACCCGCATCACCGACCTCACGGTCAAGGAGGCCTGGACCGGCCCGGCCCGGCTGCAGCTCTTCCAGCACGTGCTGGCCCCGCTGGCCGACCTGCCGGTGCTGGAGGTCGTCTCCGCCAGCCACATCCTCACCGACCTGACGCTCGCGGGCGTCGAGCCGGTCCACGACTACCTGAAGGGAGTCACGTCATGACCCGCGCCTTCCGTACGGCCGCGGTGATCGGCGCCGGGACCATCGGACTGTCCTGGGCGACGCTGTTCGCCGCGCACGGCCTGACCGTCCGGGTGACCGACCCGCGGCCGGACCTCGCCGATGCCCTGGCCGAGGCCCTGGATCTCAACGCCCCGCACCTGGCCGCCCGCGGCCTGGACGTGACGGGCCTCGCCGACCGGGTGCACATCGCGGCCGATGTCACCGAGGCGGTCCGGGACGCGGACGTCGTCCAGGAGAACGGCCCCGAGCGGGTCGAGTTCAAGCAGGACCTGTTCGCCACGCTGGTCCGCCAGGCGCCCGACCACGCGCTGCTGCTCAGCTCCTCGTCGGCGATCCCGTCCAGCGCGTTCACGCGTGAGCTGCCGGACGAGGCCGCCGCCCGGGTCCTGATCGGCCACCCCTTCAACCCGCCGCACCTGGTCCCGCTCGTCGAGGTGGTGCCCGGGGAGCGCACCGGCGAGGAGGCCGTGCAGGACGCGGTGGACTTCTACACCTCGGTCGGCCGCACCCCGGTCGTGGAGCGCAAGGAGATCCCCGGCTTCGTCGGGAACCGGCTGCAGAACGCGCTCAGCCGCGAGGCGGTGTACCTCGTCGAGCAGGGCGTGGTGACCCCCGAGGACCTCGACAAGGTGATGACGAACTCACTGGGCCTGCGCTGGGCCACGGTCGGGCCGTTCCTCGGCTCGCACCTGGGCGGCGGACCCGGCGGCTACCGGCACATGGCCGAGCACATCGGCGCGTCGATGAAGCAGCTGTGGGCGGGCCTCGGCACCCCGTCGCAGACCGACGAAGAACAGGAACGGCTCATCGAAGCCGTGGAAAAGGCCTACGGCTCCTCCACGTACCCGGAACTCACCGAGACGCGCGACCGCAGGCAACTCGCTGTGCTGTCCGCCCTGGACAGCGCCGACAAGGAGGAGAACTGAGATGACCACCACCATGGAACCGCTCGAGGACCAGCTGGTCGCGGACTTCTACGGCTACGAGGCGCTGCTGCCGGACGACGAGCGCAAGATCCTCCTCAAGGCCCGCGCCCTCATGCGGGACGAGGTCAAGCCGCTGGTGAACGAGAACTGGGCCAAGGGCGAGTTCCCCACGGAGCTCATCTCCCTGTTCCGCGACAGCGGCCTCGCCGGACTGCCCTACGAGGGCTACGGCGAACACCGCCCCGCCGTCAGCAACCTCCTCAGCGGCATGCTCGCCCTGGAGATGACCCGCACCGACGCCTCCGTGTCGACCTTCTTCGGCGTCCACAACGGCCTGGCGATGTACTCGATCCACTCGGGCGGCGACCAGGAGCAGCGCGACCGCTGGCTCCCGGAGATGGCCGCGATGGACAAGATCGGCGCGTTCGCCATGACCGAGCCGCTCGGCGGCTCCGACGTCGCGGGCGGCATGCGCACCACCGCCCGGCGCGAGGGTGGCACCTGGGTCCTGAACGGCGCCAAGAAGTGGATCGGCAACGCGACCTTCGCCGACTACGTCGTGGTCTGGGCCCGGGACGTGGACGACAACCACGTCAAGGGCTTCGTCGTCGAGAAGGGCACGCCCGGCTTCGAGCCGGTGAAGATCGAGGGCAAGATCGCCTTCCGGATCGTGGAGAACGCCGAGATCACCCTGACCGACGTCCGGGTGCCGGAGGCGAACCGCCTGCAGAACATCAACTCGTTCCGGGACGTCGCCGAGATCCTGCGCGCCACTCGCGGCGGGGTCGCCTGGCAGGCGCTGGGCGTGATGGTCGGCGCCTACGAACTGGCCCTGGACTACGCCCGGGAGCGCCGCCAGTTCGGCCGTCCGATCGGCGGCTTCCAGCTGGTGCAGGACCTGCTGGTGAAGAGCCTGGGCAACATCACGGCGTCCTGGGGCATGCTGGTGCAGCTCGCCCGACTGCAGGACGCGGGGATCTTCCGTGACGAACACTCCGCGCTGGCCAAGGCGTTCGTCACCTCCCGGATGCGGGAGGTCGTGGCCTGGAGCCGCGAGATCTTCGGCGGCAACGGAATCCTCCTGGATCACGACATCGCCCGGTTCTTCGCCGACGCCGAGGCCATCTACTCCTTCGAGGGCACCCGCGAGATGAACACCCTGATCGTCGGCAAGTCGATCACCGGCCAGAGCGCCTTCGTGTGACACACGCGCGCACAGGGAACCCCAGGTCCTTCGACCTGGGGTTTTCTCATGGCGCCACCTTGATGCCATCATGCCGCCATGGACCTCACGCCCTACGTCGACACACTCCGCCGGGAACTCGCGGTGGCTGCCGAAGCCGGTGGGGAGGACGCCCGCGAGCTGGCCGAGCGGCTGACCGCTCCGCTGGAGTCGGCGACCCGCCTGACACTGCTGAACGTCCTGTCCGCCGCCATGGACGAGATCACCCGCGAACTCGCCCCCGGCTCGGTCGACGTACGGCTGCGCGGGCTCGACCCCGCCTTCGTCGTGACACCGCCGCCGGCCGGCGCCGGTTTCGAGGAGCCGGACACGCGTCCGGAGCCGCCGAGGGCCCCGGCACCGGCCCCGGCACCAGCCGACGCCGATGACGGCACCACCGCGCGGATCAATCTGCGTCTGCCCGCCCACCTCAAGGGCCGGGCCGAGGAGGCCGCCGCGCGCGAGGGCCTGTCGGTCAACGCCTGGCTGGTGCGCGCGGTGAACGCGGCCGTGGAGAGCGGCGACGTCCGGGCCCGCTCCACCGAGTCGCCCCGGAGCGGCGGTAACCGCTACACCGGCTGGGTGCGCTGATGCCCGCCTTCGAGACCCCGGAACCCGTTTCGGTGACGCTCCGCATCGGCACGTGACTCGTGCGGTTCCACGCCGGCGACCGCACCGACACCGTCGTGGAGGTGCTGCCCACGGATCCGGAGCGGGACGCCGATGTGCGGCTCGCCGAGCAGACCCAGGTGAGCTGCGCGGGCGGGCGACCGCACATCGAGGCGCCCCGGCAGCGCACCCTGTGCGGGCGGCCGCCGTCGGTGGACATCGTCATCGAACTGCCCGCCGGTTCCCGGGTGGAGGCGGAGGCGGCCTGGGCCGACTTCCGCGCCGGGGGACGGACAGGGCGCCGCGGCCCGGATGTTGTCCCGGGGCGCACCCCTGCTGTCCCCACCGTGCACGGGCGGCCCCGAACCCCTCCGGCGCTCGTCCGGCGTGCCTAGCGTGACGAGCGAACCGGCCGAGATCCGAGCCGGAGTCACGCTCCCCGGAGGACACCCATGGTCAGCATCGCCGACGTCACCGCCACCCCCGGCCCCGATCTGCTCACCCCGGACAACTGCGCGGTGCTGTTCGTGGACCACCAGCCGCAGATGTTCTTCGGCACCGGCAGCGGCGACCGCACCGCCATCATCAACGCCACCGTCGGCCTGGCCAGAGCCGCCCGGACCTTCGACGTGCCGGTCGTGCTGAGCACGGTGGCCGCCGAGTCCTTCTCCGGCCCGCTCCTGCCGCAACTGGCGGACGTCTTCCCCGAGCGGAAGCCCGTCGACCGTACCTCCATGAACGCCTGGGAGGACCGGGACTTCGTCGAGGCGGTCAAGGCCACCGGGCGGCGCAAGCTGGTCATCGCGGGGCTGTGGACCGAGGTGTGCGTCGTCCTGCCCGCGCTCTCCGCGCTCGCCCAGGGCTACGAGGTCTACGTCGTCACCGACGCGTCCGGCGGCGTCAGCCCGCAGGCCCACGAGCACGCGGTCCAGCGCATGGTCCAGGCCGGGGCCGTCCCGGTCACCTGGGTGCAGGTGCTCCTGGAGTTGCAGCGCGACTGGGCCCGTACCGAGACGTACGGCGCGGTGACGGACGTGGTGAAGGAGTACGGCGGCGCCTACGGCCTCGGCATCGTCTACGCGCAGGCGGTCATCGGCGCCCACGCCGCCGGCTGAGCCCCGCCCGCCCGCCGGTGTCCCGGCCGGACGGAGCGCACCGGCTGCCCGGCATATCATCGCGCGGTGGAGACCGGGGTGGGGATCGCGGCGCCGTTCGGACGGCTGCTGCGCGCGTTACGGCAGAGCCGTCGGCTGACGATCGAGGAACTGGCCGAGGCCTCCGGGGTGTCGGGGCGCGCCATCGGTGACATGGAGCGGGGCCGGAGCCGGCGCCCGCACCGGGGCACCATCACCGCGCTCGCCCAGGGACTCGATCTGGACGAGGCGGCGCACGCGGAACTCCTGGGCGCCGCCCGCGCCGCCCGTCCCGGCGCCCGGCCCTCCGGGTTCACGAAGGCCTCACCGCACTCGCTGCCGAGGGGCGTGCGCGACTTCGTCGGGCGGCATGAGGAACTGGCCGTGCTGCGCGCCCTCGCGCAGGAGGGCGCCGACAGCGGGCCGGCGCGGGGCCGGGGGCTGCTCGTACCGCCGGCGGCCGTGGTGTCCGGCCCGCCCGGAAGCGGCAAAACGACTCTGGCGGTCCGGCTGGCCGAGGAGCTCGCGTCGTCCTGCCCCGACGGGGCGTTCCTGGTGGACATGCGGGGTCTGGACGAGCGGCCGCTCCCCGCGGAGCAGGCCCTGTCGGGGCTGCTGGGCGCATGGGGCGTGGGGGACGCCGAGCTGGCCCGGCTCACCGCCGAGGAGCGGCTCGCCCGCTTCCACGAGATCACCGCCGGGCTCCGCGCCGTCCTGGTGCTGGACAACGCGGGCAGCGAGGCCCAGGTCAGGCCGCTGCTGCCGCGCGAGGGGCGGCTGCTCGTGGTGGTGACGAGCCGCCGTGCCCTCGCCGGTCTCGAGGGGGTGCGGCGCGTCGGGCTCGGTGGGCTGAGCCGGCAGGAGTCCGCCGCCCTGCTGCGGGCCGTGGTGGGCGCCGGGCGCGTGGACGCCGAGCCGGCCGCGGCGGACGTCGTGGCCGAGCTGTGCGGTCAGCTGCCCCTGGCTCTCAGGGTGGCCGCCAACTGGGCCGCCACCCGCACCAACTGGAGCCTGCGGCGCCTCGCCGACCGGCTCGCCGACGAGGACCGCAGGCTGGACGCGCTCAGCGCGGGCGACCTGCGGATCAACTCCGCCTTCGCGCTCTCCTACTCCCGTCTCGCCCCCGAGGCCGCCCGGATGTTCCGGCTGCTGTCGCTCGTACCGGGAGGCGACTTCAGCGTGGCACCGGCCGCGGTGCTCGCGGATGTCCCGCTGCCCGACGCCGAGGACCTCCTGGAGGAACTGCTGGAGGCGGGGCTGCTGATGACGTCCCGTCAGGACCGCTATCGCCTGCACGACCTGCTCCGGCTGTACGCGGGCTCCCGTCACCGCCAGGAGGACGGGGAGGAGAGGTCGCTCGCCGCACGGTCCCGCCTGCGGCACTGGCTGCTGGAGACCGCCGTCCTGGCGGGCCGCTGGTACGAGCCGGACTACGGCATGCCCGCGCCGGACCCCAGCCGGCTGGTCGCCCTCGACGACCGTGAGCGGGCGGCGCGCTGGATCAAGGCGGAGAGCGACGCCTGGCTGGCCGCGTTCCGCGAGGCCGCGGCGCGGGGCGAGCACACGCGGGTCGTCGAGGTCGCGGAGGCCATGCACTGGTTCTCCGACCACTGGGTGTCCTGGGGCCACTGGACCGAGATCTACGAGCGTGCCGCGACGGCCGGGGCGGCGCTGGACGACGCCGGTCTGGAGGCGACCCACCGCAACTACCTCGCCTGGGCGTACTGGGCCTGCGCCCGGCGGCACGACGAGGCGGTGGAGTCGGCCACGGCCGCGCTGCGGCTCGCGGGGGCGGCCGGGAACGTCCTCCAGCAGGCCTGGGCCCACGCCTATCTCGGCTGGCTGCGGGACGCCGTCGGCGACATGCCGCCCGCCGCCGACCACTACCACCGTGCCCTGGAGCTGTTCACCGAGGCGGACGACGTCACCGGGTATCTGCAGGTGTCCTGCGGGGTGATCAGGGTGCTGCGCGGGGCGGGCCGGGCCCGGGCGGCGGTCGAGACCTACCAGGGCATCCTGGACGCCCTCGCGGATCCCCGTCATCACGACCGGATCCCGCCCAACGTACGGGACTTCACCCTGCTGTCCGCCGTCTACTCGGTGTCGTTCGTCCATCTCGGCCAGGGGCACTGGCAGGAGGCGGCCGACGCGCTGCGCTCCATACGCGGGCAGTTCGACGCCCGCGGCTGGCACAAGCAGGCGGCCAAGGTCCATCTCCACCTGGGCCAAGCCCTCGCCCACCTCGGCGAGAGGGCCGAGGCCGCCGCCGAGTACCGCGCCGTGCTCGCCCTCGACGACCGCGTCCCCGCCGACGTACGGGACGAGGCCCACACGGGTCTCGCCGCCCTGGCCACGGGCCGGCCGGCACCGGCCGGCCCGCTCGTGCAGTGAGCGCCGGCCGGTCGCTAGGGCTTGCGGCCCGTGGCGGAGGCGAAGCCCAGCCAGGTGTGGCGGTTGTTCCACCAGCACCAGCCGACCTTCGGGGCGTCGCGGCGCTCGCGGCCGTCGCGGCCGGTGCCGTTGCTGATCCAGATCGCCGGGGTGCGGGCGTCGAACGTGCCGTTCGGCTTGCGCAGCCGGGAGCCGATGGTCATGAAGCACAGGTTGCGCTCCAGGGCCGCCGGCTGCTGGAGCACCCAGTGGATGCCCTCGGTGAGCAGCAGCGGGGTGCGGTCCTCCTTGGTGAGGGCGGGCAGTGCCTCGTCCGGGCTCCAGTTGCTCATCTGGTCACCGCGGTCGAGGCCGGTGATGACGTACAGCGGGGCGTCGGGCAGCTCGATGGCGGTGGGGGTGAACTCGTCGACGTCGGGCATGTCGACGACGACGAAGCCCGGCTTGCCCTCGCGGCGGAGGAGCGGCGCGAGGGCGGAGGCGGGGGCCCGGTCCGGGTGCACGGCGAGCAGGGCGCCGTCGCTGCCCGCCCGGGACTCGGCGTCGGCGGCGTACGTACGGATCTCGGCGGCCGGCAGCCCGGCGATCTCGTGGACCCCCGACTCGATCAGTCGCTCTGCCTGTGCGCTCAGGGCCGGGAGTACGGGCAGAACGGCGGTGGTTCCGGGCGTGGTCTCGGGCACGATGCTCCCTGGGTCGGCGGCGTGAACAGTGAGGCAACGCGGCGAACCGCCGGGACGTTCCCGGGGTCAGGCCCGGGATCGGCCGGACAGGCCGCTTCGCTGCCACTCGCGGGGCGTCACACCGTAGGCAGCCCGGAAGGCACGGCTGAAGTGGCTGGGGCTCACGAACCCCCAGCGCCGGGCGACCGCCGCGATCCCCTGTCCCGGGGCCGGGGACCGCAGCAGATCCTTGCGGCACCGTTCGAGGCGCTGGGTCCGGATCCACTCCCCCACCGTGACGCCCTCCAGCTGGAACAGCTTGTGCAGGTAGCGGACCGACATGAAGTGCGCGGCGGCGATCCCCGGTGGGGACAGGCCGGGGTCGGAGAGGTGGCGCAGGATGTGGTCCTGCACGCGCACGAGGGTGGCCGCGGCGGTCTCCGGAGCCTGGGTGGTGAAGCGGCCGCGGCGCTCGTTGATCAGCAGCGCCAGCAGGTCGAGCGCGGTGGCGGCGAACTGACGGCCCGCGACGGCGTCGAACCCGGCCGCCTCGCGGGCCAGCTGAGCGAAATAGGTCGCCACCAGTGCGGCACCGCCCTCCCGGCCGGAGAACGCCGTGGCGGTCATCGCCCGCAGATCGTCGTCCCGCACGCGGAGATCCTCGCGCGGGAAGTGGAAGGAGGTGAAACTGAACCCGTCCTGCACCTTCTTGCGGAACAGCCGGGAGGAATCCGAGAGGGAGAAGTCACCCGGCCCTATACAGGCCTCCCTCCCGTCCTGCTCCTTGATGGAGCTGCCGCGCTGCTGAAGGGTGAGGATGAGGAACTCCTTCCCGTCCCGGGCGATCAGCCGTCTGCTGCGCGTCACGACCTGCGGGCCCGCCTGGACGTGCGAGACCCGTAAGGAACCCAGCGCGTTGCTGACGATCCTTCCGGGTGACGGGTCCTTCTCGAGGAGGTGCACATCGAGCGGGACGAAGGTGCGTGACACGGCGTGGTGCCAGCGCTCCGCCCGGTCGGCCGCCGACAGTGACGCGGTGCAAAGGACGACGGCCACCTGATTCCCCTCCGGGCACGGTCAAGGGACGGCAGCTCGGTTCCGCTGCCGTCCCTGACGATGTCACCACCCCGGCCGAGGGCCGTCCAGGAAGAATCGGAGGAAGAATTCGATCACTTCTGTTCGATCACGTCTGCCCGCTCACTTCTGCAGGAAGGCGAGCAGTGCCGCGTTGACCTCCTCCGCGTGGGTCCAGAGCAGACCGTGCGGGGCGCCCTCGATCTCCACGTAGTCCGCGGCCGGGAGGGCCTTGTGGAAACGCCTCGCCGTCCCGTCCACCGGCAGGATGCGGTCGCCGGTGCCGTGCAGGATCAGGGCCGGCACATCGATGGCCGGGATGTCGGCCCGGAAGTCGGTGTACCAGGTGGCGGGCGCGGCGGACGCCGCGAAGAAGCCGCCGCCGGCGGCGACGTTCCAGCTGTTGCGGACGGCCTCCTCGCTGATCCTGGTGCCGAGGTTCTCGTCGAGGTTGTAGAAGTCGTTGTAGAAGTTCGTGTAGTACGCGTACCGGTCCGCCTTCACGGCCGCGACGATCTCGTCGAAGAACTCCTTCGGGGCGACCCCGCCCGGGTTGTCGTCCGACTTGAGCAGGCAGGGCTCCAGGGAGGCGAGGAAGGCGACCTTGGCGACCCGGCCGGAGCCGTGGGCGGACACGTAGCGGGCGACCTCGCCGGTGCCCATCGAGAACCCGACGAGGACGGCGTCCCGCAGGTCGAGGGTCTCCATCACGGTGTTCAGGTCGGCGGCGAAGGTGTCGTAGTCGTAGCCGGTCGTCGGCTGGGCGGACTGCCCGAAGCCGCGCCGGTCGTACGTGATCACGCGGTACCCGGCGTCGAGCAGTACGGCGCTCTGCCGCTCCCAGGAGTGCCCGTCGAGCGGGAAGCCGTGGATGAGGACGACCGGCTGCCCGGTTCCGTGGTCCTCGTAGTACAGGTCGATGGCGGTGGAGTTCTCCTGGCCCACGGTGATGTACGGCATGCGCTGCTTCCTCGTTTCGGGAGGGCGGGTGGAAGGGATGCGGCCACGCTAGGCCGGAGGCCGGGCGGGCGGTTGCCGTGCAGCGCACGACTCCTTGACCGGGCGCGCACTCCCGTCAGTCTGCAACAGGACGGAAAGGTTTGCCGTCACGACTCCGCAGGAAATGGGCCTGGCCCGCCCGTGCTGTGCCGCGAGCGGATCGATCTCGTCGTGGTGTGCTCGGTGGACCGCACCCACGACGACTACATCGTGCGTGCCCTGGAAGCGGGCTGCGACGTGGTCACCGAGAAGCCCATGACCACCGACGCCGACAAGGCCCGCCGCATCCTGGAAGCGCAGCGGCGCATCGGACGCCAGGTCCGGGTTGCCTTCAACTACCGCTACAACCCGGTGCATTCGGCCGTACGGGAACTGATCTCCTCCGGGGAGATCGGCGAGGTCGGCTCGGTGCACTTCGAGTGGCTGCTCGACCTGCGGCACGGCGCCGACTACTTCCGCCGCTGGCACCGCGACAAGGCCAACTCCGGCGGCCTCATGGTCCACAAGTCCACCCACCACTTCGACCTGGTCAACTGGTGGCTGGGCACCCGGCCCGAGACGGTCTTCGCACAGGGCGGCCTGTTCTTCTACGGCGACGAGGCCGGCCGGCGCCGGAACCTCGCCCAGGAATACGACCGTGCTCATGGCTCCCCGGCCGCCGAGGCCGACCCGTTCGCCGTGCACCTGTCCGACTCGTCCGTGCTCAGCGCGCTCTACCTGGACGCGGAGGCGGAGGACGGCTACCACCGCGACCAGAACGTGTTCGGGCCCGGGGTGACGATCGAGGACGACATGGCGGTGCTGGTCCGGTACGCCACCGGCGCGACCCTGACGTACCACCTGACCGCGTACTCCCCGTGGGAGGGTTACCGGATCGCCTTCAACGGCAGCCAGGGGCGCCTGGAACTGCTGGTGGAGGAGTCGACGTGGACCCGCCCCCGGGTGCGCGTGAACAGCTCCGAACCCGTCCTGCACGGCGCCGAGGCCGAGGACACCGCCGGACGTACCGAGCTGCTGCTGCGCCGCTTCTGGGAGGAGCCGCGGGAGATCAAGGTGGCGACCGGCGAGGGCGGGCACGGCGGCGGTGACGTCCGCATGCTGGAGGATCTGTTCGGCACCCGGGCCCCGGACCCCCTGCACCGCGCGGCGGACGCTGCCGACGGCGCCCTCTCCCTCGTGACCGGCCTGGCCGCGAACCGTTCCTTCGAGACCGGACTCCCGGTGCGCACACGGGACTTGATCCCCTCTGACTGATCGCGAATTCACCGCCTCGCCCGTCCCGGGCGTGGCACCATCGGCGCCATGGAAGGATTCTTGACACCTGATCAGGTCGACGCCCGCAAGGCCCGTGCTTTCGCCGCCGCCGTCGCCGCGGGTCGTGACCTGGGGCTCACGGTGACCGACGCGAGGGTGATCTACGACGTCTTCTCCGTCGTGGTGCACCTCGCTCCGTCGCCGGTGGTGGTGCGGGTGCCGACCGTCCTGCCGTCGTACTCCGACCCCGGCTTCCAGTCGGCGCGGCAGCGACTGGAGATCGATGTCGTGGCGTGGCTCGTGGAGCAGGGCCACCCGGTGATTCCGCCGAGCCCGCTCGTGCCGCGGGAACCGGTGCGGCGCGACGGTTTCTCGATGACGTTCTGGCAGTTCGTCGAGCTGGACAAGAGCGTCGAGCCGGACTACGCGCACAACTCCGCTCTGGTCGCCGACCTGCACGCCGCGCTGCGCGAGTACCCAGGCGAGCTGCCGTTCCTCTCGGCGGCGGAACCGCGGTTCGTCTCCGAGGGGCTTGCCGCGCTCGAAGGGCGGCCCGACCTCCTGGAGCCGGCCGACCTCGACCGCGCGCGGCGCGAGTGGGAGATCCTGGAGCCCGTCGTCAGCTCACGCGCGGCATTCGAGGCGGCGTTCCCCGGCATCGGGTTCCAGCCGGTCCACGGGGACTCCCCCGCCGCCAACATCGTCTCCGCCGCGGACGGCGAGCTGTACTCCGACTTCGAGCTGACCACCCTCGGCCCGGTCGAGTGGGACCTGGCGGCACTCGGCCCCGAGTGCGAGGCCGCGTACAACACGGCCGCCGAGCGCCGGGGCCTGCGGCAGCTGGACGAGGGCGTGCTGCGCGTCGTCAACGCCGTGGGCATGTCCCGCGCACTGGCCTGCCTCGCCCTCGCCCCGCAACTGCCCCTGCTCGTGGAGGCGCTGAAGCCGGCCGTCGAGCAGTGGCGGACGATGCCGTTCGCTGGTGGCCTGGGCGCCGAATGACCGAGGCTCTGCTCACTCCGGCAAGGGCCGGTCGTCGACCACGTGTTTCATGACCAGGGTGGACGTCAGCCGCTGGATGCCCGGGAGGCGGGCGAGCTGCTGGTCGTAGAGCCCCTGGAAGGCGGCGAGGTCGGTGGTGGCGACGCGCAGGAGGTAGTCGGGGTCGCCGAACAGGCGCTGGGCCTGGAGCACGTGCGGGACGGCGGCCACCCCCTCCTCGAAGGCGGTGACGGTGTCGGCGTCCTCCCACCGCAGGGTGACGAAGACGAGGGCCTCGAAGTTGAGGCCCACGGCGACCGGGTCGACGACCGCGCGGTAGCCCCGGATCGCGCCCTCGCGTTCGAGATCGCGCAGGCGGCGGTGGCAGGGAGAGACGCTCAGCTTCACGCGGGCGGCCAGCTCGGTGACCGTGAGGCGGCCGTCCAACTGCAGCTCGGTAAGAATTTTCCGGTCCAGGGCATCCATGGAGAAGATTCTGCCCCAGATCGCGCGATCAAGGGGTAAAGGAGGGAACACCTTCGGCCCGATCCGGCCTAGCCTTCCTCTCGCAACACTGCACGTGAGAGGGGCCGATCCATGGACACGACGACGCTGGCGGCATTTCTGGCCGTGGATCTGCTGCTGGTGTTCACGCCCGGCGCGGACTGGGCCTACGCGATCGCCGCGGGTCTTCGGGACCGGTCGGTCGTGCCGGCGGTCGCCGGGCTGATAGCCGGGTACGCGGGATACACGCTGCTCGCGGTCGCGGGCCTGGTGGTGATCGTGGCGAGTTCGGCGACCCTGCTCACCGCGCTGACCGTGGCCGGCGCCGGCTACCTGGTGTGGCTCGGCTGGGGCGTGCTGCGGCAGCCGGCCGCCCTGACGGCATCCGAGGCAGCGGTGGGTTCCGCCGCGGGGGCGGGCGCCTCCCGCTTGCGGATCATGCTCAAGGGAGCCGGGATCAGCGGCCTCAACCCGAAGGCGCTGCTGCTGTACTTCTCGCTGTTCCCGCAGTTCATCGACCCCGCGGGCGGCTGGCCAGTCGCCACGCAGACCGGGCTGTTCGGCACGTTGCACATGACCGCCTGCGCCGTCGTCTACCTCAGCGTCGGCGTCCTGGCCCGTACGGTCCTGAGCACCAGGCCGTCCGCGGCCCTGGCGGTCACCCGCACGTCCGGTGCGCTGATGATCGCCATCGGCGGGTTCCTGCTGCTGGAACGCCTCGCCGGCTGACGAACCCGGCGCACCCTGGTACGTACCCCCGCGACGTCCGCCGAAGGAGAGCACGTGGAAGAGCAGGCGCAGCAGGAACAGGCGAGCCCGGAGACGGAGGCCCGCGTCCGGGAGAGCTTCGGGCGGCAGGGGCTGATGGCCCATCTGGGTGCGCGGATCACGCGGATCGCGCCCGGCCGCGTGCACATCGAGCTTCCGGGCCGCCCGGAAGTCACGCAGCAGCACGGCTACTTCCACGCGGGCGCCACCAGCGCGATCGCGGACAGCGCCGGCGGCTACGCGGCGTTCACCCTGTTCCCCGAGGGCACCGACGTGCTCACCGTCGAGTACAAGATCAACCTCCTGGCCCCGGCCGTCGGCGACCACCTCGAGGCGGTCGGCACGGTCCTGAAGGCCAGGCGGACGCTGACCGTGTGCCGGCTCGAGGTGTTCGGCGTCCAGGACGGCCGGACGGGGCTCGTCGCGAGCGGACAGCAGACCCTGATCCGTGTGAACCCGACCTGAGGCAAGCCTGCGGCCGTCAGCGGAGGATCACCGTGCGTCTGCCCTGGACGAACACCCGGCCCTCGCAGTGCCAGCGGACCGCCCGGGCCAGAGCCGCTGACTCCGCGTCCCGGCCGATCGCGGCGAGGTTCTCGGGGGTGTGGCTGTGGTCGACGTCGATGACCTCCTGGGCGATGATCGGGCCTTCGTCGAGGTCGGCGGTGACGTAGTGGGCCGTCGCCCCGACGAGCTTGACGCCGCGTTCGTGTGCCTGGTGGTAGGGCTTGGCGCCCTTGAAGCTCGGCAGGAACGAGTGGTGGATGTTGATCGCCCGTCCGGCCAGCCGGGAGCACAGGCCGTCCGACAGGACCTGCATGTAGCGCGCCAGCACGACCAGGTCGACGTCGAACGAGTCGACGAGGTCGAGGAGTCGGGCCTCGGCATCCGGCTTGGTCGCGGCGGTGACCGGGACGTGGAAGAACGGGATGCCGTGCCAGGTGACGAGTGCCTCGTGGTCGCGGTGGTTGGAGACCACCGCGACCACGTCGACGGGCAGGTCACCGCTGCGGGTGCGGAAGAGCAGGTCGTTGAGGCAGTGGCCGTAGCGGGACACCATGACCAGCACGCGGCGCCGGGTGCTGACGGGTTCGAGGTGCCACCGCATGGCGAAGGGGGCGGCCACGGCGGCGAAGTCACGGCGCAGGGTTCCTGTCGCGGTCTCGTCGGCGGTGGCGGCGAAGCGCACCCGCATGAAGAAGTGGCCGTCACGGCGGTCGCCGAACTGCTGGTTGTCGATGATGTCGCTGCCGTGCTCCAGCAGGAACCGTGAGACGGCGTGGACGATGCCGGGAGCCTCGGGGCAGTCGAGGGTCAGGACGTGCTCGGTCTGTGGTGACGTGCCCATCAGGGCACCTCCGGGCCGCGGAACTCGCTCATCGCGTCGATGAGCCAGCGCCCCAGGTGGTCGGCGAACGAGGAGCGCGGGAGCAGGTGGTAGGCGGGCGCGTCGTCGATCTGCCGGAGCAGCACCGCGACCGGGCCCACCGTGGTCGACACCGCCCGGCCCGGACCGAAGGCCCGGGGATGCAGGTCCAGGGGGCAGCCCTTCTCCAGCACCTGGCGGGCGGCCGGGCCGCGCAGCTCCAGCGTGGTGCGGTTGGCGGAGACGTCCACGACCGAGCCCGGGTCTCCCCCGAGTGCCTCCCTCAACTCGCCGGTCAGGGCGGTCCCGTCGGCCCGGGAGATGACGAGCCACTCGTCGGGTCCCAGCCAGACGGCCGTGTGCGGGCCGGACGCGGTGGTGTCGCCGCACTCGCGCGGGAGTCGCGCCCCCAGGGTCTTCTCGATGCGCCCGGCCGACTCGGAAGCAGGGGCGACGCGCACGTTCACCATGGTGAGGAACGGCCGCTCCGTGAGGGTGACGCCCCGGCCGCCGGTGACGGCGGCGGCGCGCATCCGGTCCTCCAGATGCGCGAGGGGACTTCTGCGCAGGGCCACCGGCCCTGTGTCGATCGTGGGCTCAGCCATCTCGCTTGGTCCCTTCGGGGTCGTAGAGGACGCAGTCGGCCACCTCGACGGGCACCAGCTCGTCGCCCACCGGGGCGAGCAGCGTCGCGCCGATCCTGGCCCGCCCGTCGGCGACGAGGGCGAGGGCGAAGGGGCGGTCGAGGGCCGGGCTGTGGTAGCTGGAGGTGACATGGCCGAGCATCGGCACGGGCACCGTCTCCAAGGAGACGTCCGGCGCGACGAGTTGGGCGCCCTCGGGCAGCCGGGTCGCGCGGTCGGTCGGCAGCAGGCCGACCAGTTGCTTGCGGTCGGTGCGGGAGGTGTCCGCGCGGGAGTAGGACCGTTTTCCGATGAAGTCCTTCTGCTTCGAGACCACCCAGGACATGCCCGCGTCCTGCGGAGTGACGGTGCCGTCGGTGTCCTGGCCGACGATGATGTAGCCCTTCTCGGCCCGCAGGACGTGCATGGTCTCGGTGCCGTAGGGGGTGATGCCGTACGGCCGGCCGATCGCGTCCACCTCCTCCCACACCGCGAGGCCGTACCACGCGGAGACGTTGATCTCGTAGGCGAGTTCGCCGGAGAAGGAGATCCGGCAGACGCGGGCCGGGATGCCGGAGGCCAGAGTCGTCTCGCGGAAGGCCATGAATGGGAAGGCCTCGTTCGACAGGTCGACGTCGGGCGCGAGATGGGCGACGACCTCGCGCGACTGCGGGCCCACGACGGCGATCGTCGCCCACTGCTCGGTCACCGAGGTGCAGTGCACGTCGAGTTCGGGCCACTCGGTCTGCAGCCACTCCTCCAGCCAGTCCAGGACCCCGGCGGCTCCGCCGGTCGTGGTGGTCATGAAGTAGCGGTCGTCGTCGAGGCGCAGCGTCACACCGTCGTCGAAGATCATGCCGTCGGGCTTGCACATCACGCCGTAGCGGGCCATGCCGGGCTTCAGCTTCTTGAAGGCGTTGGTGTAGACGCGGTTGAGGAACTCGCCCGCGTCCGCGCCACGGATCTCGATCTTGCCGAGGGTGGAGGCGTCCATGAAGGCCACACCCTCGCGGGCCGCGCGGCACTCCCGGGCCACGGCCGTGTCCATGTCCTCATCGTGCCGCGGGTAGTAGCGGGGGCGCTTCCACTGCCCGACGTCCTCGAACTCCGCGCCGTGCGCGACATGCCAGCTGTGGAGGGACGTCGTGCGCTCCGGGTCGAACAGCTCGCCGCGTTCCCGCCCGGCCAGCGCGGCGAAGGCGATCGGTGTGTACGGCGCCCGGTAGGCCGTGGTGCCGATCTCGCCCGGCGAACCGCCGAGGACCTCGGCGATCACACCGATCGCGTTGACACCGGACGTCTTGCCCTGGTCGTTGGCCGTGCCGAGCGAGGTGTAGCGCTTGACGTGCTCGACACCGCGCATGCCGGCGCCGGTGGATCGCAGGACGTCGGCGACGGTGGCATCGCGCTGCAGGTCGACGAAGTGGGTGTCCCAGTCGTCGTCGAGGCCCGGCACCAGCCACAGGGCGCGCACAGCAGGGCGGACCTCCTCGGACGACTCCGGGGGCACGGGCACCGGGAACCCGGCCTCCGTGGCGGCCAGCGCGCCGGCCCGCCTCCCCTCGGCCACACAGCCGTCGAGGTCGTACGTCCCGCCTGCGGCGCCGACGACCCGCTGGTCCCGTACGGTGCCGTCGGGCACGAAGGCGACCAGGTCCTCGTCCCAGCGGAGCCTGCCCTGGCGCTGGCTGTGCAGGTGCACCACCGGGCTCCAGCCGCCCGAGACGGCGAGCAGATCGCAGGCGAACGACTGGGGTCCACCGGTGAGTCGGCCGTTCTCGTCGAGGGACTGGACGGTGACGCCGGTGAGCCGGCCGCCGCCCGCCGTGTCGACCACGGCACCGCCGGTCAGCACCCGCACCC
Organism: Streptomyces purpurascens; assembly: GCF_045040895.1. Classification (NCBI taxonomy): domain Bacteria; kingdom Bacillati; phylum Actinomycetota; class Actinomycetes; order Kitasatosporales; family Streptomycetaceae; genus Streptomyces; species Streptomyces purpurascens. The sequence goes on from NZ_CP108341.1 coordinate 1,241,245, forward strand.
CGGTCGCCGCGGCGACCTCGGCCGCCCGGCCGGACAGTTCGGGGCGCGCGTCCACGACGGCGGCGATCTCGATGCCGGCGGCGTGCAGGTCGGCGACCGTGTCGTAGGCGCTGTCGTTGGTCGTGCTCACCACGGCCCGCGAACCCGGGGCCACGGCATACCGGTTGAGGTAGGTGCGCACGGCCGCGGCGAGCATCACCCCGGGCCGGTCGTTGCCCGCGAAGACCAGCGGACGCTCGTGCGCGCCGGTCGCCAGCACCACCTGGCGGGCCCGGATGTGCCAGAGCCGCTGACGCGAGACGCCGGTGGAGGGGCCGGGGGCGGCGGCTCCGAGGTGGTCGGTGCGCCGCTGGAGGGCCAGGACGTAGTTGTCGTCGTACGACCCGAAGGCCGTGGTGCGTGGGAGGACGAGGACGTCGGGGGCGGCGTCGAGTGCCGCGCGGACGTCGGCGACCCAGGAGAGGCCGGTCCGTGCGCCGGAGAGCAGCGAACCGCCGGGCTCGGGCTGGTCGTCGACGAGGATCACGCGGGCGCCGGAGCCCGCGGCAGCGGCGGCGGCCGCGAGTCCGGCCGGTCCGGCGCCGACGACGAGGACGTCGGTGTGGACGAACTTCTTGTCGTAGACGGCGGGGTCGGGTGCCGGGTCGAGCCGGCCCATTCCCGAGAGGGTGGTGGCGGACAGGCCGTCGTGGAGCTCCACCGTCGTCGCCGGGAGCATGCCCTCCGAGCAGGGGCCGTCGAGCTGTACCAGGGCGTTGGGTTCCTCGGCGCCCGCGGCGACGATGCCGCGCGGGCGGCCCCGGTAGAGGGACGGGGCGACCTCGACGAGGCCGTTCGCCAGCAGGGCCGAGGCGAGGGTGTCGCCGGGGTGGCCGGTCAGTTCCCGGCCGTCGACGGTGAACCGCAGCACGGTGCCGCGGTCGATACGGCCGCCCTGCCGGAGCCGGAAGCGCTGGTCGGTCATCGGTTCCCTCCGGGGCGGGGCTCGTCGAGGCGGTACGAGGTCAGCACCTCGTGGGTGGCGGTGTCGCGCAGGACGTTGAACCAGCGGCGGCAGCCGGTGCCGTGCATCCACCGTTCGGCGAAGGGGCCCTTGGGGTTGTCCCGGTAGAAGACGTACGCGGCCCACTGCTCGTCGGTGAGCTCGCCCGGGTTCTCGGGGTGGGGGACGTGGGCCTGGCCGCCGTAGTGGTACTCGGTCTCGTTCCGCGGACCGCACCAGGGGCAGGTGATGAGCAGCACGGTGGTGTCCTCCTCAGTGGGCCACGGCCGCTGCGCCGTGTTCGTCGATCAGGGCGCCCGTCGTGAAGCGTTCGAGGGCGAAGGGGGCGTTCAGCGGATGCGGCTCGCCCGTGGCGAGGGTGTGCGCGAAGGTCCAGCCGGCGGCCGGGGTGGCCTTGAAACCGCCGGTGCCCCAGCCGCAGTTGACGTAGAGGTTCTCGACGGGGGTCCGGCCGATGATCGGGGACGCGTCCGGGGTGACGTCGACGATCCCGCCCCAGGTGCGCAGGACGTGCGCGCGGGCGAAGACGGGGAACAGCTCGACGGCGGCGGCCATCTGCTGCTCGATGACGTGGAAGGAGCCGCGCTGCCCGTAGCCGTTGTAGGAGTCGACGCCCGCGCCCATCACCAGCTCGCCCTTGTGGGCCTGGGAGACGTAGACATGGACGTGGTTCGACATCACCACCGTCGGGTGGACCGGCTCGTGCAGCTCGGAGACCAGTGCCTGCAACGGATGGGACTGCACCGGCAGCCGTACGCCCGCCCGTTCGGCCAGCACGCTGCTGTGCCCGGCCGCCGCGAGGCCGACCCGGCCGGCGAGGATCCGGCCCCGGTTGGTCTCGACGCCCACGACACGGTCGCCGTCCTTGAGGAAGCCGGTGACCTCGCAGCCCTGGATCAGGTCCACGCCCAGCTCGTCGGCGCGGCGGGCCAGCGCCCAGGCGACGTGGTCGTGCTTGGCGATGCCGGCCCGGGGCTGGAAGGTGGCGCCGAGGACCGGATAGCGGGTGCGGGGCGAGACGTTGAGGATGGGGCAGACCTTGGCGACTTCGTCCGGTTCGAGCCACTGGGCGTCGACCCCGTTGAGGCGGTTGGCGTTGGCCCGGCGCACGCCCTCGCGTACGTCCTGGAGGGTGTGCGCGAGGTTGAGGACGCCGCGCTGGCTGAACAGGAAGTCGTAGTCCAGCTCCTCGGGGAGCCCCTCCCACAGCTTCAGCGCGTGCTCGTAGATCGCCGCGCTCTCGTCCCACAGGTAGTTGGAGCGGATGATCGTGGTGTTGCGGGCCATGTTGCCGCCGGCCAGCCAGCCCTTCTCCAGGACGGCGACCTTGGTGATGCCGTGGTTCTTGGCGAGGTAGTAGGCGGTGGCCAGGCCGTGGCCCCCCGCGCCGACGATGACGACGTCGTACGAGGAGCGCGGCTCGGGGGTGCGCCACAGGAAGTCCGGGTGCTCCGGCAGCGGCTGGGCGGTCATGCCGCGCCTCCGTTCGCGTGGGACAGGTGGGGATGGAGGGGGAAGGCGGCGGCGAGCTTGCCGACCCGGTCGCGCAGTGCGTCGTCGGACTGTTCACCCTTCAGGGCCTGGGCGATGATGTCGGCGACCTCGCGGAACTCCGCGTCGCCGAAGCCGCGGGTGGCCAGGGCCGGGGTGCCGATCCGCAACCCCGACGAGACCATCGGCGGGCGTGGGTCGAACGGCACCGCGTTGCGGTTGACGGTGATCCCGACGCGGTGCAGCCGGTCCTCGGCCTGCCGGCCGTCGAGCGCGGAGTCACGCAGGTCGACGAGGACCAGGTGGACTTCGGTGCCGCCGGTGAGCACCGTGATCCCGGCCTCGGCCACGTCGTCGGCGAGCAGCCGTCCGGCGAGGATGCGGGCGCCGTGCAGGGTGCGCTGCTGCCGCTCTTTGAACTCCTCCCCCGCCGCCACCTTGAAGGCGACCGCCTTCGCCGCGATGACATGCTGCAGCGGGCCGCCCTGCTGGCCCGGGAAGACCGCCGAGTCGATCTTCTTGGCCAGGCCGGCGCGGCTGAGGATCACACCGCCGCGCGGGCCGCCGAGGGTCTTGTGCGTGGTGGTCGTGACGACATCGGCGTAGGGCACCGGGTCGGGGTGCAGGCCGGCGGCCACCAGCCCGGCGAAGTGCGCCATGTCCACGAGCAGATACGCGCCGACCTGGTCGGCGATCCGCCGGAACGCGGCGAAGTCCAGCCGCCGGGCGTAGGCGGACCAGCCGGCGACGATCATCCTGGGCCGGTGCGCGAGGGCGAGTCGCTCGACCTCGTCCATGTCGACGCGCAGATCGGACTCGCGCACGTGGTACGGCACGACGTCGTACAGCTTGCCGGAGTAGTTGAGGCGCATGCCGTGGGTCAGGTGACCGCCGTGTGCCAGGTCGAGCCCGAGGATCGTGTCGCCCGGCTTGAGCAGCGCGGACATCGCGGCGGCGTTGGCCTGGGCGCCCGAGTGCGGCTGGACGTTGGCGTGCTCGGCGCCGAACAGCTCCTTGACGCGGTCGATCGCGATCTGCTCGACCACGTCGACGTGCTCGCAGCCGCCGTAGTAGCGGCGGCCCGGGTAGCCCTCGGCGTACTTGTTGGTGAGGACCGAGCCCTGGGCCTCCATGACGGCGGCCGGGGCGAAGTTCTCCGAGGCGATCATCTCGAGGGTGGACTGCTGGCGGTGCAGCTCGGCGTTCACGGCGGCGGCGACCTCCGGGTCGAGTTCGCCGAGCGGGAGGGCGAGGGGGGAGGCGAGTGTGCTGGTCGACGGGCTGGTTGCCATCTGTGCACCATCCTGGTGGCCGACTAATGCGCAACTGATATATCAGGCTCTGCGGTACGGTATGGGAGCTCGCCGGACAGGTCAAGGGGGCGTTCATGCAGCAGCTGGCGACCGAGCCCAGAGGCGGAGAACCGACTGGTGGGGCGCCCGGGGGCGAGGAGCTGTCGCTCGCCGAGCGTGCCTACCGCGCCATCCGCGACCGGCTCGTCATGCTCGAGATCCGCCCCGGCGCGCCGATCCACGAGGAGCAGCTGGCGCAGTCCCTCGGCGTCGGACGGACACCGGTGCGCGAGGCGCTCAAGCGGCTCCAGTACGAGCGGCTGATCACGACCTACCCCCGGCGCGGCACCTTCGCCACCGAGGTCAACATCACGGACCTGGCCCATATCTCCGAGGTGCGCCAGGAGCTGGAGCCGCTGGCCGCCGCCCAGGCCGCGCGCCGCGCCACGGCCGCGGACCGGGCGGTTCTGACGGCCCTGCGGCAGGAGCTGGCGAGCGCGGACTCCGGCCGGCACGACGACACCGAGCTCATGCACCTGGACCTCCAGGTCCACCGCGCCGTCTACGCCGCCGCGCACAACCCCTACCTGGAGGACACCCTCGTCCGCCACGACAACCTCGCCACCCGCATCTGGTGCCTGTTCCTCGACCGCCTGTCCGACATGGCCGGCCACGTCGAGGAGCACGGGCCGTTGATCGAGGCGATCGTCGCGGGTGAACCGGAGAAGGCGGCGCGGCTCGCCCGCGGTCACGTCGAGGGCTTCGAGCGGGCGATTCGCGCGGCCATCTGACAACGCGACGGGGGTTCAGCCCAGGCGGGGCCGTCGGGCCGGCGTGGCCCACAGGTGCCGGGCGATGTCGTCCTCGGGAAGCTGGGCGATCATGTAGCGGACACAGCGTTCGATCTTGACCCGCCACAACCGGGCCGCCTCGTTCCCGTCGGCGTCGCGCCGTGCGCGCGAGCACCTCCATGGCAGCCGGGGACCACCCCGGGCACCACCTGTCGGTCATCCTGCGGGAACCGCTCGGCGTGACCGGCGTGATCACGCCGTGGAACTACCCGCTGCTCATGGCGGCCTGGAAGCTCGCGCCCGTCCTCGCGGCCGGCGACACCGGTCATCAAGCCGTCCGAGCAGACCCCGCCGACCACCCTGAAGTTCACCGAACTCGTCGCCGATCTCCTGCCGCCCGGCGTGTGAACGTCGTGAACGGCTACGGCGCGATCGCCGGGGCCCGGCTCGCCGAGCACCCGGACGTGGACATGATCGCCCTGACCTGCTCGGTCGCCAGCGGTCGTGCGGTGGCCCGGGCCGCCGCCGGCAGCCTGAAGCGGGTGCACCTCGAGCTCGGTGGCAAGGCCCCGGCCGCGATCTTCCCGGACGCCGATCCGGCCGCCGCCGCGTCCGCACTGCGCGTCGCGGGCCTATGGAACTCGGGGCAGGAATGCGGGGCCGCATGCCGCGTCCTCGCCCACGACTCCATCGCCGAGGAGTTCGTCGAGCGGCTCGCCGGCGAGGTCCGGACCCTGGCGGTCGGCGAACCCCGCGCAGGCGAGGACGTCGAGGTCGGCCCCATGGTCCCCAGGGCCCACTTCGACCGTGTCGCGGGCTGCCTAGAGTGCGAAGGCCGAAGGCGTCCGCGTGGCGACCGGAGGCGGGGCACTGGACGGACCGGGCTACTTCGTGGCCCCGACCGTACTCGTCGATGTCCCCGAGGGAGCCGAAGTCGCCCGCGAGGAGATCTTCGGCCCGGTCAGCACGGTCGAGACCTTCACCGACGAGGAGGAAGCGGTCCGGCGCGCCGACGACGTCCCCCTGGGCCGGTCGGCCTCCGTCCGGACCGAGAACGCCCGCCGCGCTCACGCCGTCGCCGCGCGCCTCGATTCCGGAACCGTCCGGGTCAACTCCCACCTCGTGCTCGCGAGCGAGGTTCCCTGGGGCGGGTTCAAGGGCTCCGGCTACGGCCGGGACCTGTCGGTCTAGACCCTGGACGACTACGCGCGCACCGAGCACGTCATGCACAACCACGAGCGCTGATCCACCCCACCGGGAGTCGCGGTAGCGGGCGGCCCGAAGGGGTACCCGCCTCCGGACACGGTCAGATACGAACAGAGAGGGCAAGGATCAGGTCGGGGTCACCTGCGGAGGCACCGTGGAGGGACGCGTACCGGAGGATCTCGCGGTCGTTGTCGACGCCCGTGGGGCGATCATGGTGTGGAGCGACGGCGCTCGCCGCCTGCTCGGCTACGACGCCGCCGAGATCGTGGGCCGGGCCGTCGGCGCACTGCTCGCCGCCGACCTCCCGGAATCCACGCGGCGGCATGTGGCCGGCGGGCAGCGGTGGGCCGGTGAGGTGGCGCTGCGGCACCGGGACGGCGACCGTGTGGTGGTACGGCTGCAGGGAACGCCCCTGACGGACGCAGGTCACCGGCGGCTCTGGCTGGTGACCGGCGCCGCACCGGCGCACACGGCAAGGCGGGCCGAGCACGGAGCCCTGCCCCTGTGGGACCTCACGCTCTCCCAGCTCCCGGTACCGGTGGCCGTCTACGACCGCGAGGCCCGGCTCGTGGCCGCCAACGAGGTCATGACGCAGGTGATGGGCCGGACCGAGGAGGAGATGAAGGGCCTGACGCTGTGGGAGATCCAGCCCGCTTGGCCCTTCGACGAGTACGACCGCCTCCAGCGGGAGGTTCTGCGCACCGGCGAGATGATCTTCCACGAGGAGCGCGGCCGGGCCCCGGGCGAGACCCGGACGCATGCCTGGTCGATGTTCATGGCGCCGCTCAAGGACGAGACCGGCACCGTGCAGGGACTGTCCGCGACCGTGTTCGACACCACGGAGCAGTCCTGGGCCCGCCGCCGGCTGGCGGTGCTCAACGACGCCAGTCTCCGCATCGGGAGCACCCTGGATGTGGCCCGGACGGCGGACGAGCTGGCCGAGGTGGCCGTGAGCGGGTTCGCGGACTTCGTGACCGTGGACCTGCTGGAGTCCGTCGCCCTGGGGGACGAGCCGGAACCGCTGCCGCCGGCCGCGCCGGTCACCGTGCGGCGCACCGCGCAGCGGTCGGTGCTGGCGGGCTGCCCCGAGTCGGTGATCCCCTCCGGCGGGACGACGTTCTACCCCGTGGGCACGCTGCCGGCGCAGACGCTGGTCGCAGGCCGGGGCTCCCGGCACCGGCCGGGGGATCCGGGGATGCGGGAGTGGATCAGATCCTCGCCCGCCCGCGCCGAGTCCGTGGCCCAGCACATGATCCACTCGGTGATGATGGTGCCGCTGCGTGCCCGGGGGGTGACCCTGGGGCTGGTGCACTTCCTGCGGCACCGGACGCCGGAGCCGTTCAGCGAGGACGACCTGCTGCTCGCGGAGGAGATCGTCGCCAGGGCGGCGGTGAGCGTGGACAACGCCCGCCGCTACACCCGGGAACGCCGTACGGCACTGGCGCTCCAGCGCAGCCTGCTGCCCGACCGGCCTCCGGAGCTGGCGGCGCTGGAGGTCGCCTACCGCTATCTGCCGACCGGTTCCGGGGCGGACATCGGCGGCGACTGGTTCGACGTGATCCCGCTGTCCGGCGCCCGGGTCGCCCTGGTCGTGGGCGACGTGGTGGGCCACGGCATCCACGCGTCGGCCACGATGGGCCGGCTGCGGACCGCCGTACGGACGCTCGCGGATGTCGATCTCGCCCCCGACGAGCTGCTCACCCAGCTGGACGATCTCGTCCTGAGGCTCGACCGGGAAGAGGGCCCGGAGGTGCGCGGGCGGTCGGCGGAGGCGTCGGGGCAGGTCGGCGCCACCTGTCTGTACGCCGTGTACGACCCCGTGTCCCGCCGCTGCACCATGGCCCGCGCCGGGCATCCGCAGCCCGCGCTGGTCACGCCCGACGGCGGCGTGCGGTTCCTCGACCTGCCGGCCGGGCCGCCGCTGGGCCTGGGCGGCCTGCCGTTCGAAGCGGCCGAGGTCCGGCTGGAGGAGAACAGCCTGCTCGCCCTCTACACCGACGGGCTGATCGAGGCCGCCGACCATGACATCGAGGTCGGGCTCGGCCTGCTGCGCCAGGCGCTGAGCAGCCCCGCAGAGGCGCTTGAGGAGACCTGCGACCGGGTGCTGCACAGTGTGCTGGCGGGCCGTTCCGCCGACGACATCGTGCTGATGCTGGCCCGGACCGCCGCGCTCGGCGCCGGGCAGGTACACACCTGGCAGCTGCCACCAGACCCCGCCGCCGTGGCCCGGGCCCGCAAGCTGGCGGGCGGACAACTGGCCTCCTGGGGACTGACGGAGGCGGCGTTCACCACGGAACTGATCGTCAGCGAACTGGTCACCAACGCCCTGCGCTACGGCGGCGCCCCCATCGAACTGCGGCTGATCCGCGACTCGACCCTCATCTGCGAGGTGTCCGACGGCAGCAACACCGCACCCCACCTGCGCCGGGCCCGCGTCTTCGACGAGGGCGGACGCGGCCTCCTCCTCGTCGCCCAGCTCTCCGACCGCTGGGGCACCCGCCAGACCCCCACGGGCAAGACGATCTGGGCGGAACAGCCGCTGCCCGCCGAGACGTCCGGGTGACTCGGACGCCCCCACGCTCTACGTCCGCCGCTCCCCCGCGTCGCGTGCAGGGGGCCCGGCGTCGAGGTCGCTCTCGGTGTGCGTGACGAAGTCGTCGAGGAGCCGGCGAAGGAACCCGGCGAGCTGCCGCAGCTCCCCGGCGGGCCAGGCGGACAGCGCCAGCTCCATGCCCCGCCGGCGGACCTCCTGCATGCGCTCGGCGGCGACCAGGCCGGTCTCGGTGAGCTGGACGCGCTGGGCGCGCCCGTCATCCGGGTCGGGGACGCGGACGACGTAGCCGGCCCGCTCCAGCTGGCGCAGCTGCCGGGTGACGTGGGAGGCCTCCACCGACAGCCGGGCGGCCAGCACGCCGGGCCGTGGCGGGTCGCTCCCGGCGATGTGCGTCAGGATCGTCGCGGCGGCCCGGTCCAGGGTCAGTCCCGACTCGGCCATCAGACGCTCGTGCTGCCGGGCCCGGCCGGCCAGGTACGTGATGCGCGTGAGGGCCTGCTCGATCTCGGTCAGGGCCGTCGAGGCGGGCTCCGCCACTGAATGCGGTGTGGGCATACACCCAGAGTAGGCATACTTGCCTGAGTTAAGCAATGAGAGAAAGTTGCTTGACTTAGGCAAGAGAGATCTGCTTGCCTAAGTCAAGCAACCTCACTCCCCCGTCATCCACGGAGGCTTCCATGTCCCACCCCCTCGCCCGCCACGCGAAGGGCGGATCGTCCGCCCCGCCCAGATCGAACGCCGTGGTCGGGGTACTGGCCTTCGCCGGGATCGTGGTCTCGCTGATGCAGACCCTGGTCATCCCGATCGTTCCCGAACTGCCGAGATACCTGGACGCCTCGCCGTCGAACGCCGCCTGGGCGATCACCGCCACCCTGCTGGCCGCCGCCGTCGCCACTCCGGTCGTCGGCCGCCTCGGCGACATGTTCGGCAAGCGCCGGATGCTGCTCGTCAGCGTCGTGCTGCTGGTGTCCGGCTCGGTCGTCTGCGCCCTGAGCGACTCGCTCGTCCCGATGATCGTCGGCCGGACGCTCCAAGGCCTGGCGGCGGCCGTCGTCCCGCTCGGCATCAGCATCATGCGGGACGTCCTGCCCGCCGAGCGGCTCGCCGGCTCCACCGCCCTGATGAGCGCCTCCCTGGGGGTCGGCGGCGCCCTCGGTCTGCCCGCGGCCGCCTTCATCGCGGACCGCTACGACTGGCACGCGCTGTTCTGGATCTCCGCCGCGCTCGGTGTCGCCGCCCTGGCGCTCCTGGTGCTGATCGTGCCCGAGTCGAAGGTCCGCACCGGCGGCAGCTTCGACCTGGTCGGCTCCCTCGGCCTGTCCGCCGCACTGGTGTCCCTGCTGCTGGCCGTCTCCAAGGGCGGCGACTGGGGCTGGACCAGCGGGACGACGCTGGGTCTGTTCGCCGCCGCGGTCCTGGTCTTCCTGCTGTGGGGACGGTACGAACTGCGCACCGCCCAGCCGCTGGTGGACCTGCGCACCACCGCCCGCCGGCAGGTGCTGTTCACCAACCTCGCCTCGGTCGCGCTCGGCTTCTCGATGTTCGCCATGTCGCTCGTCCTGCCGCAGGTCCTCCAGCTGCCCGAGCAGACCGGCTACGGGCTGGGCAAGTCCATGCTGGCCGTCGGTCTGATCCTGGCCCCGCAGGGGCTGGTGATGATGGCCATGTCCGCCGTGTCCGCCGGCCTCACCAAGGCGAAGGGCCCCAAGGTCACCCTGATGATCGGCGCGGTCGTCGTGGCCGCCGGATACGGACTGAGCATCGTATTGATGTCCGAGGTCTGGCACATCGTCCTGGTCGCCTGTGTGATCGGCGGCGGTGTCGGCTTCGCCTACGGGGCCATGCCCGCCCTGATCATGGGCGCGGTGCCGGCCTCCGAGACGGCGGCGGCGAACAGCCTCAACACCCTGATGCGCTCCATGGGAACGTCGTTCGCCAGTGCCCTCGCGGGCGTCATCCTGGCGCAGATGACCACCGGCTTCGGGGGCCACGCCCTGCCCTCCGAGAACGGCTTCAAGACGGTCATGGCCATCGGTGCCGGCGCCGCCCTCCTGGCCTTCTTCCTCGCCTCGTTCCTCCCGCGCCGGCAGGCCACCCCCGAACCGGACCAGCCGGCCGAAGCCGCCGCCGGACCGGCGGAGATCTCCGGGGCGCGCTCCTAGTGCGCACCCGCCGAGGCGCCGACCCCTGGACGGCCGTGGTGTAGCAGGCTGCACCCCCGGTTCGGGAGCGCGCTCCCTCGTCGCGGCACGCGGCGGACGGGATCGTGGTGAGCAGGTCGGAAACGCCGAACCCACCCCTCCCTCCCCCGCATTCCACCCCGAGAGGCACCTCCATGTCTTCGTTCCTCGCCACCGTCAAGTCGACCGTCGCCAACCTGCTGCTCTGGAGCTTCTTCACCGTCGGTCTCGGCGCAGCCCTGGGCGCCGGTGCCGTCCTCGACGGCACCCAGAAGGACGTGGCCACCATCGCCGGGTCCGCCGTCGCGCTCGTCACCGGGATGCGGCTCGCCAAGAAGCCGAGGATCAAGGGCTTCCTGGCCAAGCCCGGCACGCTGTGGTTCCTGTTCCTGTTCAACGGCGGTGCGGCCGTGGCGATGTACTTCGCCCTGGACGGTGTGAAGGGAATCGCCGCCGCTGCCGCCATGGGGCTGGTCTCGCTCGGCGCGGCCGGCGGGATCGTCGCCAACTACCGGAACGCGGCCCACGCCTGAGACACCGCGACCCGCCGGCGAGTGACGTGAGTCACGTCAGCTCGAGGTCAGGGAGCTGACCGGAAGCTGTCAGCCCGCTCCGCTTCCATACCGATGCCCGAACTCTTCCCCTCCCCCACCCCATCACTGAGGAGACGTCATGTCCGATGCCCTGTCCTGCCCCGTCACCGGCGCCACCGGCCCGCTGCCCGAGTACCCGCTGCCGCGCGCGTCGGAGTGCCCGCTGGCCCCGGCCCCCGTCGCACAGGAACTGCGGGACGAGAAGCCGATCACCAAGGTGCGGATCTGGAACGGCAGCACGCCCTGGCTGGTCACCCGCCACGCCGACCAGCGGGCCCTGCTGCCCGACTCCCGCGTCAGCGACGACGACCTCGACCCCGGCTTTCCCTACGTCAACGCGCACCGGGCGGAGATCGCGCCGGTCACACCGCGGCTGATCACGAACACGGACGCTCCGGAGCACACGCGGCTGCGGCGGACCGTCAACGGGCCGTTCGTGGTCAAGCGGATCGAGAAGATGCGGGAGCCGGTCCAGAGGATCGTCGACGAGCTCATCGACGGGATGCTCGCCGGACCGAACCCGGCCGATCTGCTCACGGCGTTCGCGCTGCCGGTGCCGTCGCTGGTGATCGCCGAGCTGCTCGGAGTGCCGTACGCGGACCATGACTTCTTCCAGCGCAGCAGCAGTCTGGTCCTGGACGGTTCGGCGGCACCGGAGGAGGCCAGGAAGGCCAGCGGTGCGCTGGCCGCGTACCTGGACAACCTCCTCAGGCTGAAGACGGCCGACCCGGACGACGACGTGCTGTCGGAGATGGCGGGCCGTGTCCAGGCCGGCGAGATGACGCACACCGAGGCCGTCCACATGGGCGTCGCGATGCTGATCGCCGGTCACGAGACCACCGCGACGATGATCAGCCTCGGCACCCTCGCCCTGCTCCAGCACCCCGACCAGCTCGCCCTGCTGCGCGAGACCGACGACCCGAAGCTGGTCGCGAACGCGGTGGACGAGGTGCTGCGCTATCTGTCCATCGTCCAGACCGGCGTGCGCAGGGTCGCCAAGGACGACATCGAGATCGGTGACGTCGTCATCCGCAAGAGCGACGGCATCATCTTCGACCTGCACGCCGCGAACTGGGACCCGGAGGTCTTCCCCGAGGCCGAGCGACTGGACATCACCCGCCCGGCCCGTATCCACCAGGCGTTCGGCTACGGACCCCACCAGTGCCTGGGCCAGAACCTGGCCCGTCTGGAGCTCCAGGTCGTCTACGGCACCCTCTACCGCCGCATCCCGACCCTGCGGCTGGACGCGGCGATCGAGGAGCTGGAGTTCGACCACACCGGGACCACCTACGGCGTGCACAGCCTGCCCGTGGCCTGGTGACCCCTCCCCCTCAGATCCCCCCTCAGAAAGAACCGAGGTGACAACGATGCGTGTGGAACTGGACGTACCGAAGTGCGTGGCGTCGGGGCAGTGCGTGCTGGCCGCTCCTGACGTCTTCGACCAGCGGGACGACGACGGTGTCGCGATCCTGCTGGAGGAGCGGCCCGGCGAGGAGCTGCGCGGCGAGGTGGAGGAGGCCGTGGCGATCTGCCCGGCCGCGGCGATCCGGCTGGTCGAGTCGTGAGGCGCGTCGTGGTCGTCGGCGCCTCGGCCGCGGGACTCGCGGCGGCGGAGATCCTGCGCCGGACGGGCTACGACGGCACGCTCACCCTCGTCGGTGACGAGCCGCAGGCCCCCTACGACCGCCCCCCGCTGTCCAAGCAGATCCTCTCCGGCGAGTGGGGCGCCGAGCGACTGCCGCTGCGCCCGGGGCCCGACCTCGACGCCCTCGGCCTCGACCTGCGGCTGGGGTCGGCGGCGACCGGGCTGGACATGACGGACCGTACGGTGTGTCTGGCCGACGGGGAGCAAGTGCCGTACGACGGGCTGATCGTGGCCACCGGGGTGCGTCCCCGGCGGCTGCCCGGTGACGGCGGCGCCCATGTGCTGCGCACCCTGGACGACGCCCTCGCGCTGCGCGAGCGGCTGAAGCCGGGCTGCCGGCTGGTCGTGGTGGGCGCCGGGTTCCTCGGCGCCGAGGCCGCCGCGGTGGCCTGGGGACTCGGCGCCCGGGTGACCCTGCTGGAACCGGCTCCCGTGCCGCTGGCGCACGCCGTCGGCACCGAGGTCGGCCAGGTGCTCTCGCAGGCCCACCTCGACCACGGCGTCGAACTGCGCACCGGCGTCACCGTGACCGAGGTGACCGACGGGGGCGTGCGGCTCGCGGACGGCGAACTGGTCGAGGCCGACGAGGTCCTGGTCGCCATCGGCTCGCTGCCCAACACCGAGTGGCTGGCGGACAGCGGACTTCCGGTCGGCGACGGTGTGCTCTGCGACGCGTACTGCGCAGCCGCACCGGGCGTGTACGCGGCCGGTGACGTGGCCCGCTGGGACAACCCGCTGTTCGGGACGTCCATGCGGATCGAGCACCGTACGAACGCCGCCGAGCAGGGCATGGCCGCCGCCCGCAACCTGCTCGCCGCGCCGGACGCGCGCAGGCCGTTCGCGCCGGTGCCGTACTTCTGGTCCGACCAGTACGACATGAAGATCCAGGCGTACGGCTATCTGCGCGGGCACGACGAAGTCGCCATCGTGGACGGGGACTTGGCCGAGCGCAGGTTCGTGGCCGCCTATCGCACGGGCGAGCGGCTGACCGGCGCCCTGGCGGTCGGCATGCCGCCCAAGGCCGTCCGCGGCTGGCGGCAGGCCATCGCGGGCGGGACGGCCTGGAGCGACGCCGTAACCGCCGCCGGCACCGAGGCGGCCTGACCCCAGGTATCCCAACTCCCGGCGGGGGCGGCCCCGTTGTCGCCCCCGCCCTTTCTTCGAAGGAGAGCGCAGATGCAGAACCGTACGGACGACCCGCGCGACGTGGTCGTCGTCACCGGAGCGGGCGGGATGGGAACGGCGGTCGCGCGCCGCCTGGGCAGCGGGCGGACGCTGATCCTCGCCGACTCCTCGCGCGAACGGCTCGATCAGGTCGTGGCGGAGCTGAGCGCCGAGGGATACGCGGCACAGGGCGTACCGACCGACGTCTCCGACCGCGCCTCGGTCGAGGAACTCGCCCGGACCGCGGCGGAGCAGGGGCGGATCACCGCGGTGGTGCACACCGCCGGAGTCGCCGCCGCGACGGCCTCGGTCCGCAGAATCCTCGACGTGGACCTGCTCGGCACGGTGTATGTGATCGAGGCGTTCGAGAAGGTGGCCGTCAGAGGCACCTCGCTGGTCTGTGTCGCCAGTCTGGCCGGGCACATGGCCTCGATCAGCGCCGAGGAGGAGGCGGCCCTGGCGACGGCTCCCGCCGAGGAACTGCTCGGTCTCGACGCCGTCACAGCCCTCGGCGACGACGCGACCGCCGCCTACATCCTCGCCAAACGCGCCAACCACGTCCGCGTGCAGGCCGCCGCCCTCGCCTGGAACGGGCTCGGCGCCCGCGTCAACACCCTCAGCCCGGGTGTCATCGCCACCGCCATGGCGAAGGCGGAGGCCGACTCGGACGCCGACGGGCACATGCTCAAGATGCTCGACGCGTGCGGCGCGGGCCGGCCCGGCACGCCCGGCGAGATCGCCGACGCCGTGGCCTTCCTCACCGGCCCCGAGGCGCGCTACATCACCGGCACCGATCTGCTCGTCGACGGCGGGCAGGCGGCCTGGATCCGCCGGCACATGCGGCGCCCCGGATGACGGTGGCCCAACCGGCCCGTCCGGTCACCGGCCCGGCCCGCACGGGCAGGGAGTTGCGGCAGGCCGGGCGGGCCACGCTCCACCTGTTCGTAGCCGCGTTGCTGGCCTTCGGCCTGTACCTGTTCATCACCGTGCTGCTGATCACGGCGATCGCCACGGTCTCCGTCGTGGGGGCATGGCTGCTGCCCGAGACGGTGCTGCTGATCCGCCGGATCGCCGGGGCGAAGCGCGCTCTGGTGGCGGCCTGGACGGGCCGGGCGATCCCCGAGGCGTACGAGCCGGTCACCGGCCCGCTGCGGGAG
This sequence comes from Streptomyces purpurascens, assembly GCF_045040895.1. Taxonomy (NCBI): domain Bacteria; kingdom Bacillati; phylum Actinomycetota; class Actinomycetes; order Kitasatosporales; family Streptomycetaceae; genus Streptomyces; species Streptomyces purpurascens. The sequence goes on from NZ_CP108341.1 coordinate 1,256,321, forward strand.
CGGCTGCGGATCGCGGTCCGGGACCCCGGCACCCTGACCGACCTGCGCTGGATGGCGGCCTCCTACGTCTACGGAGCCATGCTCGCCCTGGCACTGCCCCTGTGGCCGCTGGGGCTGGTCGTCGACGGCGTGTGGTGCGGGCTGGGGCGCCGTGAGGCGCTCGTCCTGCCGTTGATCACCCGCCTCGCCGATGTGGAGGCCGGCTGGTCGGAGACCCTACTCAAGCCCTCGCCCAAGGCGCGGCTGGCCGCCCGGGTCGAGGAGCTGGCCGCCACCCGGACGGACGCGATCGCGGCGCACGGGGCCGAACTGCGCCGCATCGAGCGAGATCTGCACGACGGGGCGCAGGCCCGGCTGGTGGCGCTGTCCATGCGGATCGGGCTGGCGGTACGCGCCTACGACCGTGACCCACAGGCCGCGCACCGGCTGCTGGCCGACGCACAGGACCAGGCCGAGGAGGCGCTGACCGAGCTGCGGCACGTGGTCCGCGGCATCCATCCGCCGATCCTCACCGACCGGGGCATGGTCGGTGCGGTGCGGGCGCTGGCCGCGGTCAGCGGGCTCGAGGTGACGGTGCGGGTGGACGGTCTGGAGGGCGAGGGGGTCCGGGCCCCGGCCGCGGTCGAGGCGGCCACCTACTTCGCCGTGGCGGAGGCGCTCACCAACGCCGCCAAGTACAGCGGCGCCGACCGGGCGTCGGTCGTCCTGGAACGCCTGCGCACCGGACTGCGCGCCGTCGTCCGGGACGAGGGGGTGGGCGGCACTGACGAGTCCGGTGGCGGTTCCGGGCTGCTGGGCATCCGCCGCCGCGTCGCCGCCCTGGACGGGAGCGTGACCGTGACCAGCCCCGTCGGGGGGCCGACCGTGATCGAAGTGGAGCTGCCGTGCGTGTGGTGATCGCCGAGGACAACGCCCTGCTCAGAGAAGGGCTCGTGCTGTTGCTGACCTCGGCCGGGCATGAGGTGGCGGCCGTCGCCGGCACCGGCCCCGAGGTCCTCCCGGCGCTGCTGGAACACCGTCCGGACGCGGCCGTGCTCGACGTCCGGATGCCGCCGGGCTTCCGGGACGAGGGGCTGCGCGCCGCGCTGGAGGCCCGCGAGAGGATTCCCGGGCTGCCCGTGCTGGTGCTCTCGCAGTACGTGGAGGAGTCGTACGCCGCCGAGTTGCTGGGCGGCGGGGCGAGCGGGGTCGGCTATCTGCTCAAGGACCGGGTGGGCCGGGTGGACGAGTTCCTCGAGGCGCTGGACCGGGTCGCGGGCGGTGGTACGGCCCTGGACCCGGAGGTGGTCACCGAGTTGCTCACCCGGCGCCGCGACTCGCCCCTGGACTCGCTGACGCCGCGCGAGCGCGAGGTGCTGAAGCTGATGGCCGAGGGCCACGACAACACCACCATCGCGCGGACCCTGGTCGTCACCGAACGCGCCGTCAGCAAGCACATCGGCAACGTGTTCCTGAAACTCGGCCTCCCGCCCAGCGACAGCGGCCACCGCAGGGTGCTGGCCGTGCTGGCCCATCTGAACGGCCGGTGAGTCAGCGCGGGGTCGCGGCGGGCCGGGCCAGCCGCTCGCCGATGACGCTGATCACGTCCGGCGCGTGGTCGATGAGGAAGAAGTGCCCGCCGGGGTAGCTCTTCATCTCGAAGTCGCCCGCGGTGTGGGCGCTCCAGGCGCGTACCTCGTCGTGGCTCGCCTTGGGGTCGTCGTCTCCGGTCAGCGCGGTGAGGGGGCTGCGGAGCCGGTGCTCCGACGCCCACACGTAGGTCTCCACCGCGCGGTAGTCGTTGCGGAGGGCCGGCAGGATCATGCGCATCAGCTCCTCGTCTCCGAAGACGCGCTGGTCCGTGCCGCTGAGCCCGCGCAGTTCGGCGATGATCCCGGCGTCGTCACGCCGGTGCACCCGCTCGTCGCGGTGACACGACGGTGCGCGGCGCCCCGAGACGAAGACCCGCTCGGCGAATCGCCCGGCCCGCTCCAGCCGTACGGCGACCTCGAAGGCCAGGGTCGCTCCCATGCTGTGCCCGAACAGGGCGAAGGGGCGGTTTACCGTGCGCGTCACGGCCCGGCTGACATGGCACGCGAGACCGTCGATGGTGTCGATCATGGGCTCGTTGTGCCGGTCCTGGCGGCCCGGGTACTGGACGGAGAGCACCTCGACCCGGGGGTTCAACGCCTGGGCCACCGGCCGGAAGAAGGACGCCGAACCGCCCGCGTGGGGCAGACAGACCAGTTGCACGGGGGCCTCGGGGCTCGGGAAGAAGCGTCGTATCCACGGATCGGTGGCGGTCATGGGGCCTTCCTGTTCTCATGCTCGGAACGACATGCTCGTACCGATTGCCAAGATAGACGGACCGACCGGCCAGGAGGGATCGCATGACGAACCACCCCACCCGCACGGAACGTGTCGAACTGACGCCGGCCGCCGAGGAACTGCTGCGGCGGCTGACCGGGGCGCACGGGCCGGTGATGTTCCACCAGTCCGGCGGCTGCTGCGACGGCAGCGCCCCGATGTGCTATCCGCGCGGCGAGTTCCGGGTCGGTGCCTCGGACGTCCTGCTGGGGCAGGTGGCCGGGGACACCCCGTTCTGGATGAGCGCGGACCAGCACAGGTACTGGTCGCACACCCATCTCACCGTGGACGTCGTCCCCGGCCGCGGCAGCGGCTTCTCCCTGGAGGCCCCGGAGGGCGTCCGTTTCCTGATCCGCTCCCGGCTGCTCACCGACGAGGAGCTGCGGCACATCGAGACGGAGCCACCGCTGCCGACCGGGGCGGACGAGCCCGGCCGGGCCTGAACCGCTCGGTGCGCGCGTCGCCGTAGGGTGGGCGCATGTACACGACGCGGGTCTCGGGCCATGTCGACGCGCCGCGTCCGGCCGTCTACCGGGCGCTGCTGAGCGCGGAGGCCATCGCGCGCTGGCGGGTGCCGACCGGGATGAGCGGCGAGGTGCACGAGTTCGACGCCCGCGAGGGCGGCGAGTTCCGTGTCTCGCTGACGTACGACGCACCGGACGCCACCGGGAAGTCGGCCGCGCACACCGACACGTACCACGGCCACTTCGCACGGCTCGTGCCCGACGAGCAGGTGGTCGAGGTGCTCGCGTTCGAGTCCGCCGACCCCGCGCTGGGCGGCTCGATGACCATGACGACGACGCTCACCGACGCCGAGGGCGGTGGCACCGACGTCCTCGTGGTCCACGAGGGCATCCCCGACGCCGTGCCCGCCGCGGACAACGAGACAGGCACGCGCATGGCTTTGGCGAATCTGGCCCGGTTCGTCGAAGAGGGCCGGGACGCCTGACGACCTCGTGCACGGCTAGCTGTGGCTCGTCGAAGATTTCGGTGCTGGCAGTGGTCACGCTGGAAGCCGCGGGAGAGGACGGTGGTCTGCTGTCGTGAGAGCAGTCCAGCGACGGCTTGGACAACGTCGCTCATGTGCTCGCGACGGCCAAGATGGCGGGCAAAGAGCCCGCCAGTTCTTCAAGTCCCGATGCCATGCTCAACGCGGATGCGCCTTGGCGGGTGCGGTTTGCGCTGGAGTCCGTGCCGCTCCTCGTACCAGACGGGAACCTTCTTCTTGAACTTGCGGTGCGGTGGTGTGACCACCCGTCCACCGGTCTGCTCCCCTGCCCTGATAGCCGGCGTCCGCGAGAATCTTCATAGGTGACGCGAGGCCAGCAGATCCCCAGTCGTGGGGAGGCTGCGGGCGGCGTAGCTGACGCGACGGCGAGGTAGGTCTGTTCGACGGCGACCCCACGGGCGGGTCCCTTCGGTTGCGCGGAGATCCAGCAGGGTGAGCTGTTCGGCGATGGAGTCCGGCAGTGTGCAGTTCTGCGGCCAGGTAGGCAACATGGCTCTGTCGTCTTGCGCTGTCGATGGCCTGACGGAACGCCGGCGGTTCTCAAACTCAGTCCGGATCGGGCACTGTTGACCAAGCAGGTGGAGATGCTGCGCGTGTTCGCGCCGTCGGGCCGGGTGCCGACCGTATTGTCTGCCGACGCGCAGGCCGGGGCGATGGTGTTGGAGGAGGTCCTGCCCGGCACCGAGGCCGAGGACATGCCGCAGACGTCATTGCCGCAGCAGTGGGGAGAGTTGCTTGCCGCACTGCACGCCGTGACCCCACCCGCGCACTGGCCACTGGATCTGCGCGGTCGATGTGATGAGGCCTTCGTCCGGATCGGCCGGCGGCTGTCCGAGCCGGCCATCGGCGCACGGATCGACCAGGCCGCGTGGCAGGGGGCGATACGGCGCTGTGAGACGTTGCTGGACAGTCAGGCCAGGCTCGTGTTGCTGCACGGCGATCTGCACCTCGGCAACGTCCTGGACGGCGACCCGTCGCGCGGTCTGATCGCGATCGCCCCCAAGGCATGCATAGGCGACCCATGCTTCGACGCCGTCGACTACGTGGTGGCCGGCGCCGGACAAGAGGGTGTCGAGGCCCGTTGCCAGCGGGTGGCGACCGCGTGCGGGCTCGATGGGGACCGGTTGTATGCCTGGAGCCGAGTGATCGCACCCATGGCAGCCATCGCGCACCTCACCTATGACGGTCCAGAGCCGGTGATCGACGAACTACTAGCCCTGTCGTGCTGATCCCACACGAATATCAGTTCCTCGGGCCGGCGCCAGGCTGGGTGCCGGGCATCCAGACCATGCTCCAGAGGTCGTCCCGTACGGCCGCCGATTCGACGAGGCCGTGGCCTTTCCCGCCCCAGCCTCTGCGGTCGTGAAGGTGGCCTGAACGCGGAAACCTCACACGAGTCCGGCGGCCTGCCGGAGCTTCGCCTGACTGGCAGCGGTGATCAGGCCCTCTGGCAGCATCGCCACCACACTCGCGTGTTCCACGAACACAGCCCTGCACTGCTCACGCTCGGGGTGATCTCTGTCGCTGCCGAACCACAGCACCATGGCCTCGTTGCCGGCCTCGATCGGCTCGGAGAACTCGGCAACCGTGACCAGACGATCCAGCAGTCCGGACCGCTCAGGAACCTGAGGGTCGCCTGCGAGACGAAGCAGAAAGGGCAGGACTTCCGGCATGGCCGGGTTCATCTCGGCGATGCTGTCGAACATGGTGTTGGTGAGCACCCGTTGGGCCTCGGACGCGACGGCCTGATCGAGAAGGGCATGCAGCAGCACCGGGATCGCGGCGGGACATCCGGGAAACTCGGACCAGCGGACCTTCTCACACCCGTGAAGGGCAGGATGGCTACGGCTGGCATCAGCCGGCTGCGGGTACTCGTGGAGAAACCGAGCGATCGCCGCATCCTTGGCGGCCACATCCATCCTGCACACCTGTCTGTCCCCCGTCCCGCCGTCTTGAGCCGCGAGCACCGCGTCAACCGCACTCTTGCGCGACCGGAGATCCGCACGCAAGCCAGACAGCAAGGCGACAATCAGGCGCCTACAACTGCTCGGCTTGGCGACTTGGGCACCTGAGGTGTCTCGAAGTAGGGGATTGCGGTCATGACGTCCATCTCCTCTCGCTGGTCTCGGTGGTGAGGGACCACCGCGCCGCCCCGGCCTGCTTCAGATGGAGAGTCCGGGTGGCGCAAAGTGTCCGTCACGCTGGGCTGTTCAGGTATGCCCTTCCAGGGCCGCGCGGTGCACTGTGCTGGCACTGTGCGTCTGCAGAAGTGGGGGGACCATGAACCTGAACCTTGTGACGTTGCTGGTTTCAGTGATCGCGTTGGTCACATCGGCCTGGTTGGCGTGGAGTCAGCTCAGGTCATCTAGGAAGTCGACGGTGTTGGCGATGATCCTGGAGGGGTTTCGGGACACACGAGGCGATGACTACCTCGAAGCAGTCGAGTACGTGCTGTACCGGCTGGCAGTCGAACACCCGCAGCCCGTCGCCTATCAGCAACTCCCAGAGGAGAGCAGGCGGTACATCCAGCGTGTCGGTCTGTTCTACAACGACCTGGGCAAGCTGGTCGCGCACGGTCTGGTCGACGAGTCTCTGATCATCGGCGCGTACGGCGGGAGCCTGCTGCGTGCGTGGAATCTGCTGGCCCCCTACGTCTACCTGGAGCGCCAAGAACATCAGCGGCAACCCATGCGCTACTTCGAGGACCTGGCTTGGCGAGTGTCATCCCGGCGCCCGGAAACGGTGTACCGCGAGCTGGGCCTGCACGTACTTCCGCCTGGCACCATGCAGTGAGCGCTGGGTAGTTCGTGATCGGCAACCCGATGCTCAGGCGCCTTCGCCGCGCCGGAATGGGCGTTCGGGCGCTTTGAGGGTGGTTGCGAAGCGAAGGGTAGTCACCTGCCGCGGAGGTCAAGAGCCCACAGGCCCCGTGATGGGGCTCGGTACAGGCTGCCAGCCGGTTTCGGCTGCCATCATCAGCACCTCCGTGGCCGGAGAGCGAAGCGGGAGCCATAGCTGGACTGCTCTCACACCCGCCGCCCTCTCCCGCGGCTTCCAGCGTGACCACTGTCAGCACCGCACTCCTCGACGAGCCACAGCTAGGGGCGCACGAGGTCGTTAGGCACACACGGACGGCACCGCCCGCGCGAGTCCCTTCAGGTGGAGGGCGTCGAGCCGGTGGGTGCAGGCGGACCAGGCGGCTGCCGTGGTCAGGCGTGGGCCGCACGACGGGACGGCCCGGGCCTGTTCCGTGGCCTGGAGCGCGGTCAGCAGCTGTGTGGTGATGCGGTCGAGGGCCGGGCGGACCTCCTTGGCCAGGTCCGGGCGCTCGGTGGGGCGTTCGCCGGGGTTCGCGTCCCAGCGGGCGTACAGGCCGCGCTGCACCAGCTTGTTCGCCTCGATCTGGTCCCGGAACACGGCGGCCACGGCATCCGGGTCGAGCCCGAGGACGGCCGCGCGGGCCCGGACGTCGTCCAGGATCTGCGCCTCCCGGGCCGGATCGTCGATCGGCGTGTCGGTGCCGTACTTGGCGGCGGCGACCTTGTCGGCCAGCAGCAGTCTCTCGGCGAGCAGTTGGGTGAGAGGGGTCAGGTGTTGCGCGGCGGTCGCGTGGTGTACGGGAGCGGGGTGCACCGGGGCGGCCGAGGACGGGCCGGCCGTGCCGAGGGCCAGCGTGGCCGCGGTGGCCACGGTGCTGAGGACGGTGAGGGCGGACCGGAGGCGGCGAGGGCGCACAGGGGTGTCCTTCCGTGGGGGCGGGGCAGGCACCAACCTACCGATCACCCTCACGGCGTCGTTCGCCCAGGTCCCAGAACAGCCCCGCCATGATGCCCAGCCCCTCTCGGGCCACTGCCCCCAACAGGTGTTCGTCCGGGGCGTGTTGGGAGCAGGACGGGTGGGAGTGCGGGATCCAGACGGTGGGCAGGCCGAGGATGTCCGCGAAGGCGTCGTTGGGGAGCGTGCCGCCGAGGTTCGGCAGGACGGCCGGTTCCTTGCCCGTGGTGTGCCGCAGGGAGTCCACGGCCCAGCCGACCCACGGGTCGTCGGGGCTGAGGCGGGTCGCGGGGACGGCCTGCAGCACCTCGACGTCGACCATGGGCAGGCCGTGGGCGTCGAGGTGGTCGCGGACGATGCGTTCGAGGTCGCGCCACGGGGTGCCGACGACGAAGCGGAGCTGGACATCGGCGTGGGCGGTGCCGGGGATGGCCCCGACGGGCTTGGCGGGGTCCCCGGCGGCCAGGGTGAGGACCTCCAGCGTGTTCCAGCCGAAGACGCGCTCGGCCGGGCTGAGGCCCGGCTCGCCCCAGTCGGTGTCCACGTCCGGGTCGTCGTCCCCGCCGCCCACGGTGAGGTCGGCCAGGGCGGCGGCGACGGGCCCGGGCAGCGCCGGGGGGCGCAGGCCGTCCACGAGGATGCGGCCCCGGGCGTCGACCAGGGTCGCCAGGGCGCCGGCGAGCACCGTGGCGGGGTTGCGCAGGGCGCCGCCCCAGTTGCCCGAGTGGTGGGCGCCCTCGCGCAGGGCCACACGCAGGCGGAAGTTGGCGGCGCCCCGCGAGCCGAGGAACAAGGTCGGGCGGCCGGCCGCGAGGCGCGGGCCGTCGGAGGCGATCAGCAGGTCGGCGGCCAGGTCGTCCTTCAGCCGGCGGCACATCTCGCGCAGGCCCGGTGAGCCGGACTCCTCCCCGGTCTCGACGAGCACCTTCAGGTTGAAGCCCAGCCTGCCTCCGCGAGCCGCCAGGACCTGTTCGAGCGCGGCCAGGTTGACGGTGTGCTGGCCCTTGTTGTCGGCGGTGCCGCGCCCGTAGAGGCGGTCGCCCTCGACGACGAGTTCCCAGGGGGACAGGCCGGTGCGCCACCGGTCGTCCTGGCCGGGGACGACGTCGCCGTGGCCGTAGACCAGGACGGTGGGCAGGTCGTCGGCCTCGTGCCGGTGGGCGAGCAGGAACGGGCCCGCGCCTTGCACCGGGTTGTCGACGATCCGTGCGGTCGCGCCCAGGCGGCGTACGGCGGGGGTGAGTTCGTCGGTCAGGTAGGTGCGCAGCGGGCCCGTGCCGTCGGGCGGCGGGCTCTGGGTCGGGAACGCGACCCGGCGCCGCAGGTCGGCGAGGAACTCCCCGGAGTCGTAGTAGGCCTCGGCCAGGCCGATGGCGGTCTCACGTGTCGTCATGCGTTCCACTCCCACTGGTCCGTGTCCCGTTCGCTTCCGCCGGCCCTGCGCCGCGCGCTCCCGGCCCTCTGGTGCCGCCCTCGCGGTCCGCCGGGCCGGGCGCGTTCGCCAGGCGGCCGTCCTCCCGGTCGAGCCAGTGCCGCCGCAGCGCCCGGAGCACCACGGAGACGTCGAAGGAGAGCACCCCGGGAAGGTCCGCCACATCGCGGGTGAGGAACGCCGCGAGGCCCGCCTCGTCGCGGAAGACGCCCTGGTGGACGACGGAGCAGGGGCCCGCGTTGGTCGACACGTAGCGGGCGGAGGGGTGCCGGGCGAGCGTCCGGGCCGCCTCTTCCATCCCGCCCGGTGACACGGTCAGGGCGACCACCGCCTCCAGGGCGTAGCCGAGCAGTCCGGGCTCGATCTCCACGCGGGGGCGGATCAGTTCGCGCTGGAGCAGTGACTGGGTGACGCGGTAGGCGGTGGACTGGCCGATGCCGAGCTCCCGGGACACCTGGGCGGCGGTCATGCGGCCGTCGGCGGCGAGCAGCCGCAGTGTGCGCAGTTCGTCGTCGGCGAGGCGGGCGGGCCGGTCGGTGCCGTCCGGTGCGGCGTCGCCGTCCTGGGCCGCGTACTCGGCGAGCAGCCGGTGCTGGTCCGCCGTCAGCCGGGGCAGCCGCCACGAGTCGGACTTGGTGTCGGCGCGCAGGACGAGTGCGGTGCGGGTGGAGTGCACGCCGGGGAGTGCGGCGACGCGCCGGGTCAGCAGGTCGTGGGCCTCGGAGCGGCGGCTGGGCTGGACGACGCAGTAGACGTCCGCCTGCCCCGCGGTGACGGCGACATGGGCCGCCTCGGGCAGTGCGACGAGCCGCCGGGCGACGTCGTCGGCCCGTCCCGGCGCCGCGGTGACCCACACGTGCCAGGGCGTGCCCTCGCCGGACACCGACAGGTCGACCTGGCCGATCACCCGCAGCAGCCGGTGCGACTCCAGCCGGGCCAGCCGCCGTCCCACGGTGCTCGCCGACACGCCCAGCGCCTGGGCGAGGAGGCTGAGCGGGGCGCGCGGCGCGCGCTGGAGCGCGGCGACCAGATCGAGGTCGTCGTCGTCCAGGGCGTTCTCCACGGGGTCCATCAGTGCCCATCCCTTCATGGAACGAATCCGTCAACCAGCGGCTTCACGCGACCGATACGACCACAACAACCTTTTCACTTGCATGATTTCGTCAGGGCGTCGTCAATAGGGATGTGACCACCGCCACTTCACCCCCACCGCCCGACGCCCCTTCGAAGCAGCTGTCCCGGCTGCTCGCCGTCCTCGGACGCATCGAACGCCTCGGCAACAAACTCCCCCACCCCTTCTGGCTGTTCGGCGTGCTGAGCGTCGCACTGGCCCTGGTCAGCTGGGTCCTGTCCGCCACCGGCGCCTCCGCGCTCAATCCGGCCACCGGCGAGACGGTGGGGGTGCGCAGCCTCGTCTCGGGCGAGGGGCTGCGGATGATGATCTCCGACGCGGTGACCAACTACGCCACGTTCCCGCCGCTCGGCACGATCCTGGTGGTCATGCTGGGCGTGGCCGTCGCCGACCGGTCGGGGCTGCTGCCCGCGATGCTGCGGGCGGCCGTCGCCCGGGTCCCGGCCCGCTGGCTGACGTTCACGCTGGCCTTCACGGCGATGGTCGCGCATGTCGCGTCCGACGCGGCCTATGTGGTGCTGGTGCCGCTGGGCGCGATGGCGTTCCGGGCGGTGGGGCGCAGCCCGATGCTGGGCGCGGTGGTGGCGTTCGTGTCGGTGGCCGCCGGCTACGACGCGAGCCCGCTGGTCACGCCGACGGACGCGGTGCTGTCCGGGCTCACGACGGCCGCCGCGCACACGGTCGACCCGTCGTACGTGGTCAACCCGCTGTCCAACTACTTCTTCTCCCTGGTCTCGTCCGTCGTCCTGGCCCTCGTGATCACTGTCGTCACGGAGAAGGTCATCGCCCGGCGGGTGGCGGCGATGCCGGAGGAGCCGGAGCCGGAGGACGTCCCGGAGGGCGCGGGCGAGGTCTCCGAAGGGCTGACCCTGCGCCCGGAGGAGCGCAAGGGCCTGCGCAACGCCGGTCTGGTGCTGCTGGCGTACGCGGCGCTGGTCGTGGTGGCGATGGTCCCGGCCGGGTCGCCGCTGCGCGGTGAGGGCGGCAGCATCGTCGAATCGCCGGTGCTCACCGGCATCGCAGTGGTCCTGGCGGTGGCGTTCCTGATCGTGGGCGCCGTGTACGGGCGGACGGTGGGGACGGTACGGAAGGGCCGGGACATCCCCGACCAGATGGCGCAGGGCCTGCGCGAGATGGCGCCGATCCTGGTGCTGTTCTTCGCCATCTCCCAGTTCCTGGCGTACTTCAAGTGGACCGGTGTCGGCGAGGTCCTGGCGATCCGGGGCGCCGGCCTGCTGAAGTCGGCCGGCATCACGGGACCGGTCGCGTTCCTCGGCGTCCTGCTCATCTGCACGGTGATCAATCTGCTGGTCACCAGCGGATCCGCCCAATGGGCCCTGGTCTCCCCGGTGTTCGTCCCGATGTTCATGCTGCTCGACATCCCGCCCGAGGTGACCCAGGCCGTGTACCGCATCGCGGACTCGTGCACCAACGCGGCGACCCCGATGAGCGCCTACTTCGTCATGACTCTGAGCGTCGTACAGCGCTACCGGCGCTCGGCCGGCATCGGCACGCTGCTGTCGCTGACCCTGCCGCTGTGCCTGGTCATGCTGGTGGCCTGGACTCTGCTGTTCTACGCCTGGTGGGCGCTGGGGATTCCGCTGGGCCCGGGGGTACCGGTCCGCTGACGCCGTGACGCGTCGCCGTACGTACGACAAGGAGCGCGCATGTCCCTGACCCGTGTCGAGTCGCTGGCCCGGGCCGCCCTGCCGGAGATCACCGGTGATCTGCGGACGCTGGTCGAGCTGGAGACACCCAGCGACGACAAGGAGTTGCTGACCGCCGGGCTCGCCGCCGTCGAGGCCTGGACGCACCACCGGCTCGGCACGCCGGACGCGTCCCGGCGCCATGACGGCGGCGCCCACGGCGACCTGCTGGAGCTGCTCTACCGGGGCACGTCGCCCGCGGTGGTGCTGGTCCTGTGCCACTACGACACGGTGTGGCCGGCCGGCACCCTCGCCGAGTGGCCCTTCCGGGCGAGCGAGGACGGCCGGGCCACGGGGCCGGGCATCTTCGACATGAAGTGCGGCCTGGTGCAGGCGGTGTGGGCGCTGCGCCTGCTGCGGGAGCTGGACCTGCCGCGCCCGTCGGTACGGCTGCTGTTCAACGGCGACGAGGAGATCGGCAGCCCCGCCTCCCGGCCGGTGATCGAGCGGCTGAGCGAGGACGCGGCGGCCACGCTCGTGTGCGAGGCGTCGGCCGGGCCGGAGGGCGCGCTCAAGACGGCCCGCAAGGGTGTCGGCCTGTTCGAGGTGACGGTGGAGGGCGTGGAGGCGCACGCGGGCCTCGACCCGGACAAGGGCGCCAGCGCCGTGCACGCGCTCGCCGAACTGGTCACCCGGATCGCCGGGCTGGGCTCGCGGGAGCGCGGAACGACGGTCAACGTCGGGCTGATCAGCGGCGGCACGGGACGCAACGTCATCGCCGGCCGGGCGAGCTGCGGCATCGACGTACGGGTCGCCGACCCCGCCGAAGCGGCCCGCGTCGACACCGCGCTGGCCTCCCTCGCCCCCTCCGATCCCCGGGTACGGGTCTCGGTCACCGGCGAATGGAACCGCCCCCCGATGGTGCCGACGCCCGCCTCGCGGCTCCTGTTCGATCAGGCGCACGCGGCAGCGGCGGAACTGGGGTGGGCCCTGCGGGAGACCGCCGTCGGCGGAGCGAGCGACGGCAACTTCGTCTCCGCGCTGGGCCGTCCCGTGCTCGACGGTCTGGGAGCGGTGGGCGACGGTGCCCACGCCCGGCACGAACACATCCTGCTGGACCATGTGCCGCCGCGCACCGCGCTGTTGGCCGGGATCCTCATGGCGGGAGCCGTATAGCCCGGACACCCCATGACCGTGGTCTCCATGTTCATGCCAGGCGCGCAACTCGACTGCCGTGCTCTTCAGGGCCACAGACGGAACACGCATTTCTCCGTGCACAGAAAAGCATTAACAAACTGAATGCACGCAGCAATCGTGATTCGCTCGACGCCCCTGCGTGCTTCCGTGCGCCCCTATGGAGAAAGGATTCGGCGAGCCGTCGGCAGATTTCACTGGGCAGGACTGAGGCGAGCGTCAAATCGGTGCAACCGCACCACAATCCCGTGTGCCGACTGAGGCAGGTGGTATTCGATGACCGGCTCCGTTCCCGGATCGGCCCGAAACTGGACAGTGGGCACTGCTCCAGGCATATTCCCATTCCTGGGCCACGGTATCGACTTGGTCCGTCGGCCGCTGGCTTTTCTGGAATCTCTTCCCACGCACGGGGATCTGGTCGAAATACGACTGGGTCCCCAGCGTGCCTGGATGGCCTGTCACCCGGATCTGGTCCACCAGGTACTCGGGGACCCTGAGACGTTCGACAAGGGCGGCCCGCTCTACGACCGGCTGCGGATGCTGCTGGGGGACGGCGTCGGGACCTGCCCCCATCAGGATCACCGGCGCCAGCGCAGGATGCTTCAGCCCGGCTTCCGCAAGGCCCGCGTCGCCGACCAGGTGCACCTGATGGGCGAGGAAGTGGAGTCGGTGTGCCGCACATGGCGGGGCGGGCAGACCGTCGACATCAGCGCGACCATGATGGATCTGTCGACTCGCGTGATCAGCCGCGTCCTCTTCTCCGACTCGCTCGACGCCGCGACGGCCCTCGAGATGCGCAGGTGCCTGGCCACCGTGGTCCGCGGCATGTTCGTCCGGACGGTGATGCCGGTCGACGCCCTGTTCCGTGTTCCCACTCCGGCGAACCGGCGCTACCGGCACGCTTCCGACCGGCTGCGCGCGATCGTCGACGCGGCTGTCGCCGAGCGCCGGCGAGACGCTGCGCGCGACGACCGGGACGATCTGCTGGGGACCCTGCTGGCGGCGGCGCGGGGTGACGGCCTGGAGTCGGCGATCACCGACCGGGAAGTCCACGGCCAGGTGATCACGCTGATGTTCGCCGGCGCCGAGAGCACCGCCCTGTGCCTCTCCTCCGCCTTGGCGCTTCTGGGGCGGCACCCCGAGGAGGAACGCCGCCTGCACTCCGAGGTCGACGCCGTGCTCGCCTCAGGACGGCCGCCCGGTCCCGACGAACTGCCGCGCCTCGTCCGCACGCGGTGCGTCCTCACCGAGACGCTTCGCCATCGCCCGCCCGGCTGGCTCTTCACCCGCGTCGCCACGAAGGAGACGGTGCTCGCCGGGCACCGGCTCCCGCCGGGCGCCACGATCGTGTTCAGCCCGTACCTCCTGCACCACGATCCCGCCCTGTTCCCCGACCCCGACCGCTTCCTCCCCGACCGCTGGCTGCCCGGGCAGGCCGACGCGGTCCGCCCCGGAGCGATGATCCCGTTCGGAGCGGGCCGCCGGAAATGCATCGGCGAGACGCTCGCCATGACGGAGGCCATGGTGGCCGTCGCGTTCATCACCCGCCACTGGCGACTGCGCCATCTGCCCGGCTACGAGGAACGGCTGCGCCCCGCGGCGTCCTTGGGGCCGAGGGGACTGGTCATGACCTGCGAACCACGAACGAGGAGGCCGGTGGCCACACCGCCTCGGGCGGATTCCCGCGCACCCCGGACAGCTGTCGTACCCGTCGTCCACAACTCCCGAACGGCAGGTGGCCACGATGTCCACGACGCATGAGGAAATCGCGCTCGCCGCGCAGGACGGAACTCAGGCGGTCGATCTGCGGGAACTGATCGACGCGAACCTCTACATGCCATTCCCGTACGAGCGCAATCCCCACGCGTCCGAAGCGTCGGCGGGCGTCGACAGGTGGCTGAGCAGGTGGGGGCTGACCGACGACCCGGCAGTGGCGGCCATGATCTCCTATACACGTCCCGCCGAACTCGCGGCCTGCAACAGTCCGGCCATGGATTCCGGGCTCCTCCAGATCGTGGCCAACCAGATCGCCTACCAGTTCGTCTTCGACGACCGGGCGGAGGACGTCGGCCGGCGCTCGCCCGGCGGGCTGCTGCCCATGCTGTGCGAGAGCGTCGCGATCCTGCGGGACGGCCAGCCGCCCACCACCCCGCTCGGGGCGGCCCTGGCCGACCTCCATCGACAGGTCCGGGAGCGGTGCACCCCCGATCAGGCCGCACGATGGGCCGGGAACAGCCGTGAGTACGTGCACGGCCTCCTGTACGAAGCGGTGGCCCAGGCCCATTCCGACCCGGTGGGCAGCGGGCTGTGCCGGTCCATACGGTCCCTCATCGCCGGCGTCGAGCCGTTCTACCCGCTGTGCGAGGCCGCGCAGCGGTGCGAACTGACCCCGGAGGAACTCCATCACCCCGTCATGCGACGCCTGAGCAGGTTGTCGGCCGACGCGGCGGTGTGGATACCCGACCTCTTCTCCGCGGTGAAGGAGCAGCGCGCGGGCGGCATGATCAACCTGGCCCTCGCCTACCGGCGGACACACCGGTGCTCCCTGCCGGTGGCCGTCACACTGGCCGTACGGCACATCAACAGCACGATCCGCGAGTTCGAGGAGCTCTACGGTGAGATCAGGCCGGAGTTGAGCCCGTCCGGCGTCGGCTACGTGGAGGGCATGGCCGGCTGGATCCGCGGATGCTACTTCTGGTCCCGCACCGTGCCCCGGTACGCCGACACGATGGCGGCACCCGCAGGGCTCTGACCGTCCGCCCGCCCGGTCGCCTCCCCACAGTGATCCCGAAAGGGGCGGAAACGGACCACGCTACCCCGAAAGGCAGGGGCGCAAAGCGTTCCCGCGGGAAATTCACTCACCCTGTCTACCTCCTGTTACGCCCGGGCCAAACGACCTGTTTCCGGGCGTACGCTCGCCCCGTCCGGCGGGGAGCAACGACAGGAAGCGGTAGACCACATGACGCATGGGCTGCGGCAACCGATCACCGAACACCGGCCTCTGCTCGAACGCGACGAGGAACTCCGGGCCATCGACCGTGCGCTGGCGGGGCTCGGGCACGCCGTCGACGGGGTGCCCCGGGTACCGCGCGGCGGGCTGCTCGCCTTCACGGGTGCGGCCGGGCTGGGCAAGACCACACTCATCGCGGCGGTGCGCGCCCGCGCCGCCGCACAGGGGTTCACGGTGTTCTCGGGCAAGGGCGGCGAGAACGAGCAGGGGCTGGCGTTCCGCGTCGTCCGCCAGGTCATGCAGCCCGTCCTGGCCGGAATGAGCGGGCCGGAGCGCCGGGATTTCCTGGGCAGTTGGTACGACATCGTCGGCGCCGCGCTCGGTCTCGAGGCGACGGACCCCGCCCGGGTGCCGGACCCGACCGGAGTGCGCGACGGCCTCGACTGGGTCATGACGCGCCTGACGATGCTGAACGCGCCCGTCGTTCTGCTCCTGGACGACCTGCACTGGGCCGATACCGAATCCCTCGACTGGCTCGCCTCCTTCGCGCCCCGGGTCGCGGACCTCCCGCTCCTGATCGTCGTCGGCTACCGGCCGGACGAACTCCCGTCCGACGCGACCTCTTTCCGCACG
The DNA here is from genome assembly GCF_045040895.1 of Streptomyces purpurascens. Taxonomy (NCBI): domain Bacteria; kingdom Bacillati; phylum Actinomycetota; class Actinomycetes; order Kitasatosporales; family Streptomycetaceae; genus Streptomyces; species Streptomyces purpurascens. The sequence goes on from NZ_CP108341.1 coordinate 1,272,437, forward strand.
CTCGTCGAACGCCACGAGCAGCGCCCGCACCTCCTGTCTCCGCTCGGCGAGGCCGGCGTGGCGCGGATCATCAGGGAGGAAGTGGGTGAGGAAGCCGAGGACGAGTTCTGCGGCGAGTGCTGGACGGTCACCAACGGAATCCCCTTCGAGGCCGTCGAGCTGGCCATCAGACTCCGCGAGCGGCGGCTGAGGGGAACCCAGGACGAGGTGCCCGTGATGCGGGACCTCGCCGCCGCGGTCAAGGGCCCCGGCCTGATCGAGCGCCTCAAGCGGCTCGGCCCGAGCACGGTCCGCTTCGCATGGGCCGGCGCCGTCCTGGGCGGACCCTTCTCACCGGAGGCCGCCGCCGACCTCGCGGTGGTCGGCAGCGCGGAGGCCGTCGAGGCGACCGAGAAGCTGCGCGCCTGCCGCATCCTCACGAACGCCGACGAGACCGCGGGCGCCCTGGAGTTCGTCCATCCGCTGATCGCCACGACGGTCTACGGCGACATCCCCTCGGGCCTGCGCGTCGGCATGCACGACGCTGCCGCCAACGCCGCCCAGACGGTCGAGTCCAACCCCACCGCCGCCGCCCGTCACCTGCTGGAGGTGCCCTGCGACGGCCGGCCCGAGACGGTCGCGTGTCTGCGCGCCGCCGCGCGTGAGTACCTCCGCGCCGGGGCCCCGGAGGCCGCCCGGCGCGTGCTGACCCGGGCGTTGCGGGAACCGCCCCCTGCCGAGGACCGCGCCGCCCTGCTCCACGAGCTGGCTGGCTCGACCTTCCTGATCGAGCCCACGGCCACGGTGAGCCATCTCCGGGAGGCGCTGAAGGAACCCGGGATCGACCCCGACCTGCGCGCCTCCATCGTCTACCGGCTGACCCAGGCGCTGGCCCACACCGACCGGCTGACCGAGGCCGCGACCGTGGCCGCCGACGAGGCGCGGCGCGCCACCAACGCGCGCGTCAGACTGCGCATGCAGGCGGATCACTTCGTATGGAGCGCCTTTCGCGCCGACGAGCCGGACTCGTCCGCCCGCTCGCGCCGGCTGGCGCGGCTGGCCGCCAAGCTGACCGGCCGGGGCCTGGAGGAGCGCTACATCCTCGGTCTGCGGGCCTGGGACGCCCTCGTGCGCGGCGAGCCGCGGCGAAGCGCCCTCGGGTATGCCGAGGAGGCGCTGAGCGGAGGGATGAGCTGGACCGACGAGAACCGCGGCTTCGAGGTGCCCGTCGCGGTCGCCCTGCTGTTCATGTACTGCGACCAGCCGCGGCGGGCCGAAGAACTGTTCGCCGACGGGATGGCCGAGTGCGAGCACAGAGGGTGGCGCGGCTCCCATCTGGCGCAGGGCCAGACACTTCTGGGCTATATCCGCTATCGCCGTGGCTGCCTCCCCGAGGCCGAGGAACTCGTCCGGGCCGGGCTGCACACCGCCGAGCGCGTCGAGGGAGCGGTGCCCGCCCAGTGGTTCGCCATCGGGATTCTCATCCAGATCCTGCTGGCCCGCGGGCGGACCACCGAGGCGCGCCGGCTCGCCGACACCTACCACTACGGCGATGTGGTCCCCAACGCCGTCATCTTCCCCGACCCCCGCACGGTGTACGCCGAACTCCTCCTGGCGGAGGGGCGACTCGCCGAGGCGGCGCGCCTGCTGGCCAGGGTCGGGGACTGGCTGGAGTCTCGGGACTGGCACAACCCCTCGTGGTGCCCCTGGCAGCTGGGGCTGGCCTCGGCACTCGCCCGCACCGCTCCCGACCAGGCGGTGCTGCACGCCCAGGACGCCGCCAAGCGAGCCCGGGACTTCGGTGCGGCGTCCGCGATCGGCCAGGCGCTGCGTGTCCAGGCGGAGGTGACGGGCGGGCAGGCGGCGCTCGATCTGCACACGCAGGCCGTCGATCATCTGGAGCGGTCGCCCGCGGCGTACGAACTGGCCCGTGCCCTGGTGGGGCATGGCGCCGCGCTGGTCCGCAGCGGCCGCCTGCACGACGCCGCCGACCGGCTCTACCAGGGGCTGGAGGGGGCGGTGCACTGCGGTGCCGACGGCCTGGCCGCCCGCGCCAGGCGGGAGCTCTCCGCCGCGGGACTGCGCCCGCTGCCCCTGCGCTACGCGCAGACGGACATGCTGACCGGCCCGGAACGCCGGGCCGCCGAGAAGACAGCCCAGGGCCACCCGGCGCCGGTGGTCGCGAAGGACCTGCGGATCACCGAGCAGGGAGTACGGCAGCTGCTGTCCTCCGTGTACCGCAAGCTCGGCACAGACACGGCGGGCCTCGCCGACGCCCTGGAGAACTGCCACCGGCCGGGGCGGTAGCGGGCCGCGCGACCCAGGCGGCGAGCGACTCGTCTCGGGCGCGGGCAGCCGCCGCTTCTTCAACTATCGCCCGCGACAGACCACTTGACGCTGAACCGTTTCACTGCTTCTCTCGAGAGGCTGCTCATGGGAGCGCTCCCATACACCCACGTGAAAGGGAACCCCGTGCAGACCTCCCCCCACCCCTCCCCCGGACGGGCCCTGCCCGCCCTCCTCACGGCCGTGCTCCTCGCCTGTCTGCTGTCCTGGGCAGGTGGCTCGCCCGCCCAGGCCGTGCCCGGTGACGGCTCGGTGTCCGATCCGAACATCGCGTACGTCGGACGCTGGGACACCTCCTCGGGCACCGCGGCCGTGCCGAACTGGACCGGCGCCTATCTGCAGACCGGCTTCACCGGCACCACGGTGAAGGTCCGGGCCAGGAACGCGGTCAACTTCTACGCGAGCATCGACGGCGGTCCCGACGTCTTCCACGCCGGCGTGCGCGGCACGGTGGACCTCACACCCCGGCCGCTGTCCCCCGGCACCCATACCCTGCGCGTGTCCTACCGCTCCGGTGACACCGTCTTCCAGGGCTTGATCCTGGACTCCGGCGCGAGGACCGTCGCCGCCGGGGCCGCGTCCGGGCTGGTGGAGTTCGTCGGCGACTCCATCACCGCGGGGGCCCTGACCGACCGGCTGGCACTGGACTCGTACGCCTGGAAGACCGGCGAGAGTCTGGGGATGCGGCACACGCAGATCGCCCGGTCCGGGTACTGTCTCGTCGCGCAGTCCGGGTGCACCGGTCTGAGCGGGCAGTTCTTCAGGACGGCCAGCACCGGTGGCGCGAACTGGGACTTCTCCCGGTACCGGGCCGACGCGGTCGTCATCAACCTCGGCACCAACGACGTCGGGCACGGCGTCACCGGCGCCGCCTTCCAGTCGGCGTACACGACGTTCCTGCGGGACGTGCGCGCCAAGTACCCCACGGCGCATCTCTTCGCGGTGCAGACGCTGAAAAAGCGGTACGTCAACGAGACCAGGGCCGCCGTCAGTGCCCGGACCAGTGCTGGTGACACCCGGGTGCACTACATCGACACCTCGGGCTGGCTCACCGACGGGGCCGACTACGAGGACGGCAACGGGCATCCGAACGAGGCGGGGCACACCAAGTTCGCCGAGCGCCTGGCCCCGCTCGTCCGCGCCCGGCTCGGTAGCGGCGCCACGGTGCAGGCAGCGGCTCCCGGGCAGCCCGGCGACCCGAACATCAAGTTCGTCGGCCGCTGGGACAGCACCAGCTCCGCTGCCGCGTACACCCCGTACTGGGCCGGCGCCTACTACCGGGTCGGCTTCACCGGCAGGACGGTCAAACTGAAGCAGCGCGGCACGATCGACTTCTGGGCACGGATCGACAACGGGCCCGTGAGGTTCTACGACGACGTCAAGGGGACGGTGGACCTGACCCCGACGGCCCTCTCCCCCGGCAACCACACGCTCCAGGTCAACTACCAGGTGGTCGCCGGTTCCTACCGGGGTGACGCCGTCTTCCAGGGGCTGGCCCTCGACAGCGGCGCGACGACCTTCGCCCCGCCCGCCCCGGCCAAGCTGGTCGAGTTCGTGGGCGACTCGATCACCGTGGGCACGACGACCTCACAGAACGCCCGTACCGCGTACGGCTGGCTGATCGGGGAGCGGCTGGGCGTCGAGCACACACAGATCGCGCAGGGCGGGGCGTGCCTGGTGGCCGCTGCGGACGGATGCGTGGGTCTGGAGCGGCAGTTCACCAAGCTCAACCCCAACGCCGCGACGCCCGACTGGAACTTCTCCCGCTACCGGGCCGACGCGGTCGTCATCAACCTCGGCACCAACGACGTCGGGCACGGGGTGAGTTCCGCGCAGTTCCAGTCGGCGTACGGCAGTCTGCTGCGCAAGGTCCGGGCCGCGTATCCGCAGGCGTGGATCTTCGCGCTGGAGACGTTCCGCGGGCGGTTCGTCCCGCAGACCGAGGCCGCGGTGCGGACGGCCGTCGACGGTGGTGACGCCCGGGTCTCGTTCGTCGACACGACCGGCTGGCTGGGGTCGGGAGACCTGACGGACTCGGTGCATCCCAACGACCGGGGGCACCGGGTCATCGCCGGCCGGCTGGCGCCGGTCATCGCGTCGAAGATCGGGGCGTAGACACTCCGGGGGCGGGCCTCACATCGGGCCGGGGCCCGTCCCGCCCTTGAGACGTTCCAGGTCGGAGGGGCGGACCTGGATGACGACGAGGGCGATCAGCGCGGCGACGGCGGTGAAGATCGCCGCCATGATGAAGGCGGCCGAGACGCCGGCGGTGAGGATCTCGTCGGACCAGGGTTTCGGCACCTGCCCGGTCTGTTCGAACCGCAGGCGCTCGCTGGGGGTCGCCTGCCGGAGGAAGTCCGGGATCTGCTTATCCGCCTCGTTGGTGCTGGCCGTGCCGTACATCGTGACCAGGATGGACAGGCCGAGCGAGCCGCCGACCTGCTGGGTGGCGTTGAGGAGTCCGGACGCCGCGCCGGTCTCCGGGGTGGCCACGTTGGACAGCGCCATGAGGGTCAGCGACACGAACTCCATGCCCATGCCCAGGCTGAAGACGAGCATCGGGCCGAGGACGCTGCCCGCGTAGGTGGAGTGCACGTCGGTCAGGGTGAGCCAGGCGAGGCCTGCGGCTGCCAGGATCGCGCCCACCACCATGAACGGTTTGGGCCCGTAGACGGGCAGGAAGCGCGACGCCAGTCCGGCGCCGACGGCGATGACCGCGCTGACCGGAAGGAAGGCCAGTCCGGCCGCGAGCGGGCTGAAGCCCAGCACGTTCTGCACGAAGAGCGTCAGGAAGAAGAACATGCCGAAGATCGCGGCGGCGAGACACAGCATGATGCCGTAGGTGCCCGCACGGTTGCGGTCGGCGAACATGTGCAGGGGCGTGATGGGCTGTCTGGAACGCCGCTCGATCAGGATGAAGGCCGCCAGGACGACGACCGCCCCGACGAACGAGGCCACCGTGAGCGGGTCCCGCCAGCCGTCCTGCGCGGCTCTGATGAACCCGTAGACGAGCAGCACCATGCCCGCGGTGGAGGTGAGCGCGCCGGCGATGTCGAAGCGTCCGGGGTGACGCTCGGACTCCCTGATGTAACGGGGCGTGGCCAGCACGATGAGCAGGCCGATGGGCACGTTGACGAAAAGCACCCACCGCCAGTTCAGCCACTCCACGAGCATGCCGCCGGCGAGCAGACCGATCGCGCCGCCGCCGGCCGAGACCGCGGCGAAGACGCCGAAGGCGCGATTGCGTTCGGGCCCTTCGCGGAAGGTGGTGCTGATCAGGGCGAGGGACGTCGGGGAGGCGATGGCGCCGCCGACGCCCTGGAGGGCGCGTGCGCCGAGGAGTTGGCCGGAGTTCTGGGCGAACCCGCCGAGCAGGGAGGCGAGCACGAAGAGCAGCACGCCGAAGATGAAGACGCGCCGCCGGCCCAGGATGTCGCCGGCCCGGCCGCCGAGCAGCAGCAGGCCGCCGAAGGTGAGCGTGTAGGCGTTGACCACCCACGACAGGCTGGTGGTGGAGAAGTCCAGCGAACTCTGGATGTGCGGCAGCGCGATGTTCACGATGGTGATGTCGAGGACCACCATCAGCTGGCAGGAGGCGATGACGAACAGCGCCATCGCGTTTCCGCCACCACCGGATTCCCTGGTGGTGGTCGCCTGTGGTGAAGCCGGCTGCGGGCTGCTGCCTGCGGTGTCCACCGTTCGACGGTACGCCCGCCCCCCGGACCTCACCACTCGATCACCGTCAGCCCCTGCGGTGGCCCTTCGGCGACAGCAGTTGCTCGCGCAGGACGGTCAGTTGGTGCGAGGCGTCCACCGCACGCTGTCACCGACACCCTCGACCTGCTGTGCCGCACCCGGGCCCACATCGCCTCCAACGCGCTGCTGACCTGGGGCGTCAGCCACCCGCGCGAGGCTCGCACGCCCCGGCGCAGGGCGGCCCGGCCGGGACGAGGACCTGGCCGCCCTGGACGTGTCGATCCAGGCGCAGATCCTCCGGCTGCTGGACGAGATCCGCCGGGACACCGGGGTCGCCCTGCCGCCTCGGTTCCTGAGGCGCACGTTCGGTCAGCCCGTCTCCGTCTCCGGTGAGGAGAACGGGTGGCGCAGCGGCGGCGGAGGCCACTCAGGCGTCGTGACGCCCTCCACGGTGAAGGTGTGGCTGCCCGATCCGACCTCGAACGGCGGCTTGCCGCCGGGGAGTTCGACCAGGGCGGAGGTGTTGGGCGGGACGACCGCCGTGACCGTGACGGTGTCGCCCCGCCGCTCCCACCCGGCCTCGGCGCGCCCGTACGGCGTGAGGTGCGCGGCCTGCGCGCGGGTCAGCGTGCCGCCGGGCACCGGTGCGATGCGCAGCCGCTTCCAGCCGGGCCCGGCCTGCCCGAGCCCGGCGACGGTGCGGTGCAGCCAGTCGGCGACAGCGCCGAGCGCGTAGTGGTTGAAGGAGGTCATCTCGCCCGGGTTGACCGTGCCGTCGGGCAGCAGCGAGTCCCAGCGCTCCCAGACCGTGGTGGCGCCCATGGTCACCGGGTACAGCCAGGACGGGCAGCCGGTTTCCAGCAGCATCCGGTAGGCGATCTCGGGCGCGCCCGCCTCGGTGAGCGCGTCGCAGATCAGCGGGGTGCCGGCGAACCCGGTCGCGATCCGGAACCCGGCCCGGCGGACGATCTCCACCAGACGCCGGCCGGCCCGCTCGCGCTGCCGTGCGGTGGGCAGCAGCGAGAACCGCAGGGCCAGCGCGTACGCGGTCTGCGCGTCCGAGGCCAGCAGGCCGCCCGGGGTGACGAACTCGTCGGCGAAGGCGGCCCGCACCCGCCCGGCGAGCCGCGTGTACCGCTCGGCGTGCTCCGGCTCCCCCAGCAGGGCCGCCACTTCGGCCATGATCTCGGCCGTGCGGGCCGCGTAGGCGTTGGCCACCAGGTCGCCGTCGGTCCTGGCGTCTCCCGGCCGGTCCGGCGGGGCGCCCGGGTCCAGCCAGTCGCCGAGCTGGAACTCGGCACGCCACAGGCCACCGCCCTCCGTCGCATACCGCTCCAGTTCGTCGGCCCAGGCGGACATCGACTCCCACTGGGTGCGCAGCAGGCCCTCGTCGCCGAAGGCCCGGTACAGCGCCCAGGGGACGAAGACCGCGCTGTCGGCCCAGATCGCGTTCGCCGCGCTCGGGAAGCCGTCGGGCAGGGCGTCGGGCACGACCAGCGGCGGGACGGCGCCGTCGGGGCGGGCGAGTTGCTCGGCGGCGAGGTCGCGCAGCCAGGAGCCGAGCATGCCGGAGCAGTCGTACAGGAAGGCGGCGGTGGGGGCGAAGACGGCGATGTCGCCGGTCCAGCCGAGGCGTTCGTCGCGCTGCGGGCAGTCGGTCGGCAGATCGAGGAAGTTGCCGCGCATGCCCCACACGATGTTCGCGTGCAGTTGCTCGACCAGGGGGTCGGAGCACGCGAACCAGCCGGTGCGTTCCATGTCGGTGTGCAGGACGACGGCTTCGATGTCGCCGGGGTCCAACTCGCCGGGCCAGTCGTCCACTTGGGCGTACCGGAAGCCGTGGAAGGTGAAGAGGGGCTCGTACGTCTCCCCCTCGGGGGCGCCCTTGAGGGTGTAGCGGTCGGTGGCCTCGGCGTGCCGCAGGGGGCGCAGGGCGAGTTCGCCGTGTTCCAGGACCTCGGCGTGGCGCAGGGTGACCGTCCGTCCCGCCTCGCCCCGCACCCTGAGCCGCAGGCGGCCGACCAGGTTCTGCCCGAAGTCCAGCACGGTGCGTCCGGCCGGGGTGGTCAGGACCCGCACGGGCTTCAGCGTCCGCGTACGGCGTACGGGCGGTCCGGTGGGCGCCACCAAGTCGCCCCGGGGCATGTCCAGTTCGATGACGGGCACCCAGCCGTCGCCGGCCTCGCCGGGCGCGGACCAGCCGGGGCGCTCCAGGCGGGCGTCGTACTCCTCGCCGTCGTACAGCTCGGACCGCGGCGCCGGCCCGGTCGCGGCCTGCCAGCGCCCGTCGGTGGCGACAGTCTCGCGGCTCCCGTCGGCGTAGCGGATCTCCAGTTGGGCGAGCAGGGCGGGCCGGTCGCCGTACACGGCGCGCCGGCCTCCGTGGAAGCCGAGCCGGCCGCTGTACCAGCCCTCGCCGAGCTGGGCGCCGAGCACGTTCGCGCCCTCGCGCAGCTGCTCCGTCACGTCGTAGGTGGAGTAGCGCAGCCGATGGTGGTACGAGGACCAGCCCGGCGTGAGGACGTCCGCGCCGACCGGCCGGCCGTTGAGCTCCGGCCGGCAGACGCCGAGGGCGGTGACGTACAGGCGGGCCGCGGCGACCGGGGCGCGCAGCCGGAAGGAGCGGCGCAGCAGGACGACGGGCTGTGGCCGTCCCGGGTCGATGCCCAGGTCCGGGTGCGGGGCGATCGGGCGGGCCGTCCAGTCCGCCGCGTCCAGCAGTCCGGTTTCCGCGTACGCGACCGGCGACCAGGCGGAGACCCGGCCCTCGGCGCCCCATACGCGCACCCGTGCCCCGGCCCGGGTGCGCGAGGCCAGGTCCGGCCCGGGCCACGGCACCAGCACCGACGCGTCCGACCCGACACGGCCGTCCGTCCCGCCGATCCGGGTGCCGGCGTCGTCGAGCAGCTCGATCTCGTACGCCGACTGCCGCCAGTCGGGTGCGTCGGTCTCGGTGCGCCAGCTCAACCGGGGCCGGGGCTCGCCGATGCCGAGCGGCGCCCGGTGATGTTCGAAGACGGGAGCGGTGACCTTGGCCTGCATGGGGAAGCTCCTCACTCCACGCTCTGGTGAATCGTTTCAACAGGGCCGGTCACGCGTGCGGCCCGAACTGAGATTCCCGGGGCGGGCGGTGATAATCCGATCGTGATCCGCGTTCCGACGTGGCCGTGACCGACGACTCCCGGACGGGCGAGGGCGTCACCGTCGGGGGCGAAGCCGCGGGCACGGCTTCCCGAGGGCCGGTCGGCGGACCGGCCTCGCGGTCAGCGGCCGCCGCGGATCAGGCCGGTCAGATAGCGCCAGAGCGAGGAGCGCTGCCGGGCGGACGGGTCCGGCAGGACCTCCTCCGCCACCCCCGGCGCGGGGTCCGCCGCCGGCCGCGCGGGCGCCGAGGCGAGTTCGTACCGCACGGGCAGCGAGCGCAGGCCCCGCATGAACGGGGAGGAACGCCAGGGCAGTTGGTCGGCGGGCAGAGCGAGGTCGAGGTGGTCGAACCGCTCGAACAGGCGCCCCACCCCGGCCGCCGCGACCGTCGAGGCGAGCTCCCGGGCCGGGCACTGCCGCGGACCGGCTCCCCAGGACAGATGCGCCCGGGTGCTGATGGTGGTGCCGGAGGCGACGTGGTCGGCGAAGAGCGGGTCGGCGTGCGCGGCGGCCGAGGAGACCCACACCGGGTCGCCGGCCCGGATCGTGTAGTTGCCGAGCGGCGTGTCCTGGGCGGCGAAGCGCGGGACGAAGTTCACCAGGGGCGGCTTGCGCATGACCACCCGGTTCATGGTCTCCCTGACCATCCCGGCGGACAGGCTGGCGCGCACGCTGCTCTCCCCCGAGATGACCTCGACGACGGTGTTGGAGATGAGGATGCCGACATGGTCGGAGGTCATGCCCAGCAGCATGAACAGTTCGCGGGCGAGATGGTCGAGCGAGAGGTCCGGGTGCGCGGCCAGCAGGTACGAGGGGAAGTCGTCGCCCGGCTTCTGCAGCTTCCCCGCGGCCAGTTCCGCCAGGGTCGCCAGCAGGCGCTCCAGCGCGGCCTCGGCGTCCGGGCCCGCGTCGAGCACACGCCACATGTCCATCAGCGCGTCGTCGCCCTGCGAGCCGGGGAAGCCGAGCAGATGGCTCGCCACCATCAGCGGCAGCGGCCGGGAGAACTGCGCGGACAGGTCCGCCACGCCGGTCCTGCCGCCCTGCCCCACCAGGGTGATCAGCTCGTCGGCGTAGGCGGTGACGGCGGACTTCAGGCGCTTGGCCTGCGGGTGGCGCGGGTCCTGGAACGGCTTGAGGGCCACGTCCCACGCGGACCGCAGCGGCCGGTAGCCGGGGCCGCCCTGGATCAGGATGTGGTTGACCTCCAGGGACGGGCCGAGCGGCCAGTCGGCCGGCACCCTGCCCTCGGAGCGGGCCCGCCAGTTCTCCAGCCCCTTCGGGAAGCCGTCGTTGTCCTGGAGCACCTGGAGCGCCTCGCGGTAGCCCAGGACCAGCCAGGCGGGCACCCCCAGCAGATCGACCGGCGCGACCGGGCCGTGCTCGTGCCGCAGCCGCTCGTAGACGAGCGAGGGCCGTGTCTCGTAGTCCCGGGTCAGCAGCGGTTCGGGGCTCAAGGACTCCAGCCGCGTGTCGTCCAGGTCCACGGATCCGCCGTCACCCCACTGGGATTCCATTTGCCTTGCCATCCCTCCGACACGCCCTGTACCGGCACACCATCAGCCGGTAGCCGGAAACGGTGGGGACCCTACCCCAGGGCGAACTCGCGGGTAACGACGGGGGGTGGGGTGAGGAGGGCGGCCCGGCGGCGGGACGTGCCGCGGATCAGGCCGCCGTGTAGCCGAGTTGGCGGCGCATGTAGGGCGTCATGAGCGTTTTCGCCTTGGCCAGGGTGGTGGTGCGGCTGCCGAGGACGGCGGACTCGCCGCCGGGTACGGGCAGCACGGTCAGTCCGTCGGCCGGGCCGAACGGCACGATGAGGGGGGTGCGCTGGATCGGCCGGTAGAAGCGCGGCTCCTTGCGGTGCTTGCCGGAACTCTGCAGGTAGGCGCGGATGTTGTGGGCGGCGATGTCCGCCTGGGCGAGGGCGGCGGGGGTGATCTTGAGTTCGCTGACGTCGTTCACGTCGCCGACGGCGAACACATCGAGCTTCCCCTCGACGCGCAGCGTCCGGTCGACCTTGACGTGTCCGTCCCGGTTGAGCCAGTCGCCGTGTCCGGCCAGGCGGAGCCAGAGGGTGTTGGGGGTGGTGCCGGTCGCCCAGAAGGACAGGTCGGCCTCGATGATGTCGCCGCGGGCGTCTCGGTAGGTGCCGAAGTCGTTGCCGGGGGACATGAAGGCGTCGAGCCGTACCTCGACACCGTGGGACTCCAGCCAGGCCAGGGCCTTGCGTCCCGGCCGTGTACTGCCCGTGGAGTCGAGCAGCGCCGGCCCGGAGTGGGCGAGCGTGACCCGGGCGTCGGGGCGGGCGAGGCGGATCTCGGCGCTGAGTTCGACGCCCCCGGGGCCGCCGCCGACGACGAGGACGTGTTCGGCCGTGGCGACGTTGCGCTGGTGTTCGGCGAACGACTTGGCCGCCTCCTCGATGGTGGTGCCCGAGAAGCGGGCCGGCTCGGGGTAGTCGGCGCCGGTGGCGATCACGACCACGTCGTAGGGCAGCCGCTCGCCGGTGGCGAGGACGACCTGCCGCTCCGCGGTGTCGATGCGGACGCACTTGCCCGCGACCACCCGGCCGTTGCCGAGCAGCCGGTCGTACGGGATGAAGGGGGTGTGGGTCCACTCGGGGCGGATACCGGCGCGCAGAGAGGCGACGCGGTGGAAGAAGACCTCCTTGCGGTCCACCAGCGTGACCCGGGCGAGGCCGTCCAGCCGCTTCGCCAGCCGGACACCGGCGTAGCCGCCGCCGATCACCACTACGTCGCCGTCGTACACACCGAGTCTCCTGTGCCTGGTGGGGGGTGCGAGTGCCGCCGCGGACGGGCCCCGCTCGGATCGACCCCCGGCGGCCACTCGACTGACGGTGAGATTAGCGCTTGAAAATTAAAGGGATTCCGAGGTTCCGTGCATGTTCCGTGAAGGGATGGGCACCTTGACCGGCCGTCACTTCCCCCAGATCTTCCGGTACGCCTCCTGATAGCCCGACGGGTCCCAGGTCGCGGCGCCCTCGCTGTTGCCGGCCGTGGCGATGTGGATGGGGGCCGTGTACCCGCTGGCCGGGCGGCCCGCGAAGGCGCGGTTGAACTCGTCGACGATCTGCCAGCCCTGGAGGGTGAGCGGCTCGGGCACGGTGGCGGCCTGGTACTGCTCGCTGTTGATGCGCTGGAAGGCGGACGGGTCGCCGTCGCCGGCGCCGATGTTGAAGGGCGGGCCGGAGCCCTTCTCGCCGGCCGCGCGGAAGGCGGGGGCGGCGTCGGCGAAGTACAGGTCGTTGATGGCGACGGAGTGGGTCCAGCGGTCCTGGAACCGGGAGAGCAGGGAGGAGACCTCCCGCGGGGTGCGGCTGCTCGCGTCGGGGATCGGGATGTTCTCGACCGAGAGCAGCCGCACGCCGGAGCAGGCGGCGAGTTCCTTCCTGATCAGGTCGGACTTGTTCCTGGCGAAGGGGATCGAGGCGTCGGTGATGACCACGACCCCGGCGCGGCCGTCCGAGTCGGAGATGATCCACTGCGCGCTGATGCGGGCCACGTCCTGGACCCGGGTGGTGACGTTGGTGAAGAGGTCGGGCTGCCGGCTGGGGCCGGGCTCGGGGACCGCGTGCCAGCCGATGAGCGGGATGCCCTGGGCGTTGGCCCGCGCCGCCTGCTGTGCCGTGGAGTCGGGGTCGAAGCCGCCGATGACGATGCCCGCGGGCCTCAGGGCCACGGCCTCGCTCATGGCCGCCTGGATACCGGCCGGGGTGCCTCCGCCGTCGATCACCCGGACGTCCCATCCGATGACCCGCGCGGCTTCCCGCACGCCCTTCGCGGCGCCCGCGACGCCGGGATTGGTCATGGTCTGGGCGACGTAGACGATCGTCTTGCCGGACACCGCCGCGGGGCCGTCGGTGGGCCCGCCCCAGGGGATGTCGGTCCGCTCGGCGCGGGTGACGGCGGCCTGGGCCCTGGCGTTCACGGCGGGGCAGCCGCTCGGGCCCGTCGCGGTCTCGTCCGCGCCGTCCGACGAACCGCGCTCGCAGCCGGCGAGGGCGGCCGCCGTCGCCAGCAGGGCGCAGGAGGCGAGCCGCGCGGTGCGGGCCGCGGGGGCGGGTTTGTGGTTGCGGTGCACGGAAGCTCCTGTGAGGGGATCGACGCGGCGGGACGTGCCGGGGGTCAGGGAGGTGTGCCCGCCGTTCCGGCCTCGGGCGTCGGGGAGGACGGTGGCGGGGGCGGCGCCGCCGGCGAGTCGCGCGCCGCGGCCCCGCCGCGCAGCCTGCGCCGGGCGGCGTACCCGGCCAGACCCACGGCGATGAGCAGCGTGCCGCCGTGGAACAGCGGGACGGTCCAGAAGTCGGCGCCGAGCTGGGCGATGCCGGTGAGTCCGACGGCGAGGACGGCCACGGCGACGACGGTGCCGAGGGCGTTGGGCCGGCCGGGTTTGATCGCCGTGGAGCCGAGGAGGGCGCCGACGAAGGCGGGCAGCAGGTAGTCGAGGCCGACGCTCGGGTTGCCGATCTGCTGCTGGGACGCGAGCAGCACACCGGCGAAGCCGACGATCAGCCCCGAGGCGGCGAACGCGTAGACGGTGTACTTGCGGGTCGGGATGCCGACCAGGTCGGCCGCGCGCGGGTTCGACCCGACGACGTACAGGTACCGGCCGAGCGGCAGCCGTTCCAGCACCAGCCAGAGGACCCCCGCGAGGGCGAGCACGTAGAAGGCCGGCACCGGGAGGCCGAGGAACGTGGAGTCGTAGAGGTCGGTGAACGCGGGCGGGAGGCCCTGCGGGCCGGGGACGATCCGGCTGCCGTCGGTGATCCAGCCGGTCACGGCGTACAGCATGCTGCCGGTTCCCAGGGTGGCGATGAAGGAGTCGATGCGGCCGAACTCGACGATGACGCCGTTGAGGACACCCACGACCAGGCCCCCGGCGATCACCGTGAGGCAGGCGAGCGGCCAGGGCCAGGACTCGTTGACGATGAGCTGCAGCACCATCACGTGGGCCAGGCCGAGGCCGTAGCCGATGGACAGGTCGAACGCGCCGGTGACGATGGGGACCATGGCGGCGAGCGCGAGGACGGCCGGGATCGACTGGTTGGACAGGATCGAGTCGACGGTGTCCAGCGTGGGGAAGGTGCTCGGCAGGGCGAGGGAGAAGACCAGGTAGAGCACGGCGGTGAGGGCGAGCAGGCCGTAGGCGCCGATGTGGTGCCCGCCCGGCCGGCGCGGTCGGGTTCGGGGGGTCTTCATGGGTTCTTCGCGGCGGTGGACGGAGGCATGGCAGAGGCGGCCCGGGTGAGCCCGGCGACGGTGAGCGCCCTGCCGCTGAGCTCCGCCGTCACCGCCCCGCGGACGAAGACCAGGGTGCGCCGGCACACGCTCGCGACCTCCTCGAAGTCGGTGGACAGGAGCAGGACCGCCAGACCCGCGTCGAGCGCCTCGTCGAGCAGGCGGTGGATCGCGGCCTTGGCGCCGATGTCCACGCTCGCGGTCGGCTCCTCGAGGATCAGCAGCCGCAGGTCCGTGCGCAGCCAGCGGCCGATCACGACCTTCTGCTGGTTGCCGCCGGAGAGGGTGGCGATGGGTGTCTCGCTGTCTCGGGGGCGCACCGAGAACCGGTCGATCAGAGCGGCGGCCGTGGCGCGTTCCCGCCGGGGCCCGATCCAGCGCGGCGCCGCCGCTCCTCCCGCGCGCGGGTTGGCCAGGAGGTTCTCCCGCACGGTCAACTCGGCGAGGCAGCTCTCCCGCAGCCGGTCCCCCGGCACGAACCCCACACCGAGACCGACGGCCTCGGCGACCGTACGGGGGCGATACGACCGCCCGTACAGCACGGCCCGCCCGTCCAGGATCGGCCGGGCCCCGGCGAGGGCCCGGCCCAGGTCCATGTGCCCGGCGTCGGAGAGCCCGACCAGGCCGAGCACCTCCCCGCCCGCGAGCTCCAGACTGACGGGTCCGGCCAGGGGGGTGCGTACGGAGTCGAGGGTCAGGACGGGGCGTGCGCCTGCTGCCGGGGGCGGGGCCGGAGGTCCTCCGGCGGGGCGGGGGGCGAGAGGTTTCTCCTCGCCGACGATGTCCTGGACCAGGCGGGCCGGGCTGTGGTCCGCCAGGCTGCCGTGGCTGACGAGGTGGCCGTCGCGGAGGACGGCGAAGGTGTCGGCGACCTGGTAGACCTCGTCCAGGCGGTGGCTGACGTAGAGAACGGCGTGGCCGCGGTCGCGCAGGTCGTGCAGGACGTGGAAGAGCCGGGCGCTGTCCGCGGCGGGCAGGCGGGCGGTGGGCTCGTCGAGGACGATGAGCTTCGCGCGTGCCGCCAGCGCCCTGGCGATGGCGACCAGCGAGCGGTCGGCCGGCGCGAGCCCGGAGACCGGCGCGTCGGGGTCGAGGTGGGCGGCGACGACGCCCAGGGCGTCGACGCAGCGCGCACGGGTGCGGCGCCAGGAGATCAGGCCGGTCCGGCGCCCGTACCCGGTGGTCAGGGCGATGTTCTCGGCGACCGTCATCCACTCCACGAGACCGAGGTCCTGGTGGATGAAGGACATGTCGCGGGAGGCGGTGGGACTGCCGAGCGGCTGCCCGTCCACGGTGATCTGCCCCGCGTCGGCGTGATGGACTCCGGCGAGCACCTTGATCAGCGTGGATTTTCCGGCCCCGTTGGGACCGAGGAAGGCGAGCACGCTGCCCGCGTACACATCGAGGTCGACCCCGGCCAGCGCGACGGTCCCGCCGAACCGCTTGCTGAGCCCGCGGATACGGACCAAGGGCTCCGGTCCGAAGGGCGAAGCCGCCTTCGCTGGCGTGTCGGGAGCGTCGCGCACTCGATCAAATTACAGCATTTCGGGCATTTCACAGGGTGCTGCGGCTCCAACGGGCCGCGGACGCGTCACGCGGCCTCGAGCCCGCATTCGGCCCAGATGACCTTGCCCTCCGGGAGGTAGCGCGTGCCCCAGCTCCGCGAGAGCTGAGCGACGAGGAACAGTCCGCGTCCGCCCTCGTCGGTGCCGGCTGCCCGGCGCAGATGCGGAGCGGTGTTGCTGGCGTCGGAGACCTCGCAGATCAGGGCGTGGCCGTACAGCAGCCGTACCCGGATGGGCCCGGCGCCGTGCCGGATGGCGTTGGTGACCAGCTCGCTGAGGATCAGCTCCGCGGCGAACGCGGTCTCCTCGAGCCCCCACTCGGTCAGCCGCCGCGTGGCGTCCGCGCGGACCTCCCCGACGACTGCCGGGTCGGCGGGCAGCTCCCAGGTGGCGATCCGGTCGGCGTCCAGGGCGTGGACGCGGGCCACGAGCAGGGCGATGTCGTCGTGCGGGTGCGCGGGCGCCACGGTGTCGAGGACCGCCTGGCAGGTGTCCTCGGGTGCGCGCTCCGGGTGGGCCAGGGCCGTACGCAACTGCTCCAGGACCACGTCGACGTCACGGTTGCGGTCCTCGATGAGGCCGTCGGTGTAGAGGACCAGCTGACTGCCCGCGGGGAGGTCGACCTCGACGGCGTCGAAGGGCAGGCCCCCGAGCCCGAGCGGGGGCCCGGCCGGGAGGTCGGGGTAGGACACGGTGCCGTCGGGGTGGACGAGCGCGGGCGGCGGGTGCCCGGCGCGGGCCATCAGGCACCGCTGCGAGGTGGGGTCGTAGACGGCGTAGAGGCAGGTCGCGCCGATGACGCCGGCGCCCTTGCCGTCGGGGTCCTCCCGGTCCAGGCGCCCCACGAGGTTGTCGAGGTGGACGAGGACCTCGTCCGGGGGGAAGTCGAGCTCGGCGAAGCTGCGCGCGGCGGTGCGCAGCCGGCCCATGGTGGCCGCGGAGAGCATGCCGTGCCCGACGACGTCGCCGACGAGCAGCCCGACGCGGGCACCGGAGAGGGGGATGACGTCGTACCAGTCCCCGCCCACGTCGGACTCGGCGGGCAGATAGCGGTGGGCGACCTCGACGGCGTCCTGGTCGGGCAGACCGTGCGGGAGGAGCCGGCGCTGGAGGGCCAGGACCATGGTGCGTTCATGGGTGTAGCGCCGGGCGTTGTCGATGGACAGGGCGGCGCGGGTGGCGAGCTCCTGGGCCAGCGAACAGTCGTCGTCGCCGAAGGAGCTCCCGGCGCGGTAGAAGCTGGCGATGCCCAGGAGGACACCGCGGGCGAGCAGGGGCACCGCGATGAGGGACTGGACGTGGGCCAGCAGGCGTGCGGTGTGCTCGGGGTCCTGGGCGAGCCAGCCCGCGGCGGCCTTCAGGTCCGGTTCCAGCACCGCCTCGCCGCTGTTCAGGCAGCGCAGCTGGGGCGAGGTCGGACCGCATTCGATGCGCTTGCCGGGCGGGGTGAACGGCAGGCCCTCGCGTACGCCGTACAGCACCGTGCGGCGCAGGTCGGCGAGGGGGTCGACGGACTCCTCGCCGCGCAGGACGGCGTCGGGCAGGTCGATGGTGACGAAGTCGGCCAGTCGCGGGACCGCCGTCTCGGCCAGTTCCTCGGCGGTGCGGCGCACGTCCAGGGTGGTGCCGATGCGGGCGCTGGCCTCGGACAGCAGTTCCAGGCGCCGGCGCGCGGCCAGGGCGTAGGCCCCGACGTGCGGCTCCCCCAGCATCACGAGCCCTCGGGCCGGGAAGGGTGCCTCGGCGCGATCGTCGCCGGCGTCGCGGCCCTCGTCGGCCGCGACGGTCCCGCCCGGTCCGGGCACGGCGGTCTCGGCGAGCCCTGCGGTGCCCCGTTCGCCGTCGGCCGTGGGGGCCTCGCCAGGATCAGCGGGTCCCCGGCCACCGTCGGCCGCGAGGACCGGGCCGGGCACGGCGGCGGGGTGCCCGGACGGGAGGGTGATCGAGGGCCGGGCGGGCAGCGGGCCGGCCGGGAGGGCGGCAAGGCCCGGCAGCTCGTCGACCTGATGCGGGAGGAGGAGGGACCCGCTCGCCGAGGAGTCGTGCGGCACCGCCTCGATGGCGACGCCCTGCACCCCGGACGCACTTGCCATCGGGCGGCTCACGAGCGTCACCCGCCGGCCGTCGGGCAGGGTCACGTCGACGGCGGCCCGCTGTGCACGGGAGATCAGCTCGGCGGCCTTCTCCCGCAGGATCGCCTGGTCACGAGGGTGGAGTTCGCGTACCGGCGCACCCGTCGCGCGGTCGCCGCGCAGGCTGACGGCGCCGACCCCGGCCCCGGTCCCGGTGGCCAGATACGCCCGCAGCAGCGCGCGCTCGTGCGCGGAACTCTGCCCCAGCAGTCGCCGCTCGATGCCCTCGGCCGCCCGGCGGATGGCCGCGGCCAGCGCGGGGCGGTCGAAACCGCGCGGATAGCCGAAGCACAGGACGCCCTCGATGCGCCCGCTGAGCGGATCACGGACGGGGAGCGCGACGCAGGCGCTCTGCTGGGCGCGTTCCGCGAAGTGCTCGGCGCCGTGGACGCGGATGAGCTGCCGCTCCGCGAGGGCCAGACCGATCCCGTTCGTGCCGGCGACCTGCTCGGCGAACACGAACCCGGGGACCCGCTGGATCGCCGGCAGGTCCCTGGCCATCGCGGGATCCCCGAAGCGGCGCAGCAGGACCGTCCCGTTCGCGTCCGCGACCGAGATGTTGACCTTGCTGCCGGAGAAGGTGGCCTGCAGCCGGTCGAGCACGGGAACGGCCGCGCGGACGATACGGCCCCCCGGGTCGAAGTCGTCCCGGTAGGGGAGGTCGGACTCGTCCGGCGACAGGCCCAGGGACCGGCAGCGCTGCCACGAGTTCAGGATGGAGGTCCGTACGCCCGCCTCGACGGACTCGCCCTGGAGAAACCGCTCACGAGGACGGGCGGGCCCCGTGCCGTCCGTCGCACGTCCCGCCGGCTTGGGTTCCTCGCCGGACCGAACCACGCTTCGCCTCACCTGCGCCTGCGATGAATCCGCTCATCGGAAAGAATCGTGCATTGATGAGGATACGGGCATTGCGGGCATGAGTCACGATTCGCTTGACCCGTCCGGGCAGGCGGCCCTAGCCCAGGAAACTCAAGCGCACCTTCCGCTCCGGGTTGTCCTTGTTCGTGTCCACCAGGCAGACCGACTGCCACGTGCCGAGCTCCAGCCGACCACCCAGCACCGGCAGGGTCGCGTGGGGCGGGACGAGTGCGGGCAGGACGTGGTCGCGTCCGTGGCCGGGGCTGCCGTGCCGGTGCTGCCAGCGGTCGTCGGCGGGCAGCAGCGTGTGCAGTGCGGCCAGGAGGTCGTCGTCGCTGCCGGCGCCGGTCTCGAGAACGGCGATCCCGGCAGTTGCGTGCGGGACGAAGACATTGAGGAGGCCGTCGCGGCCGGCGGCCGCCTCGCGCAGGAAGGACGCGCAGTCGCCGGTGATGTCGACGACCTTCTCCGTGGAGCCGGAGGTGACGTTCAGAACTCGAGTGGTGAAGACATCTGACATGCCTCCATCCTGACGCACACGCGGGATCTCACCCGGGCACTCCGGACCGAGTGGCGATACCGGCGTCCACTGGACGAGACGCCGTTGACCGTGCGCATGCCACCTGGCTAGGTTCAGCCGCATGTTGCGTTCAGCCCTGCTCACCACGCGCGGTCACATCGACCTGCTGCGGGTGGCCTCCGCCGCGTGTCGCCGCGGCTGCTGACGCCCTTTCTCCTCCTCGCTCTCCACTCACCTCGCCTTCGTCGCACCTGCCCGCCGATCTCCCCTGATCCCGTGGGCGCGGCGATGACGAGGCGTGCCTCCAACGGCCCTCGCTCTCCCCCTGTGGAGCCCCTTCATGAGCATCAGCCATGCCCCGCCGAGGTCATCGGCACCCGATATTTCGCCCAAGTCGGCTTCCGATCTCGACCTCCAGCCCCTCGTCCCCACCTCCTCCCGCCGCACCCGCGTCCCCCGCTGGCTGCGCCGCACCACCGGCCCGGTCCTGCTGCTGGTGTTGTGGCAACTCCTGAGCAGCACGGGCTCGTTGCCGCCGGACGTGCTCGCCTCGCCCGGCCGCATCGCCCAGGTCGGCGGGGACATGGTCGCCGACGGTTCGCTGCCCGCGGCCATGGGCACCTCGCTCCAGCGGGTCGCTGCCGGGCTGCTGTTCGGCCTGGTCGTCGGCACCGGACTCGCCCTGCTCTCGGGCCTGTTCCGGATCGGCGAGGACCTGGTGGACGCGCCCGTGCAGATGCTGCGGACCGTGCCGTTCGTGGGGCTCATCCCGCTGTTCATCATCTGGTTCGGCATCGGCGAGGCCCCCAAGGTCGCCATCATCACGCTCGGCGTGACCTTCCCGCTCTACCTCAACGTCTACGCCGGGATCCGAGGCGTGGACGCCCAGTTGATCGAGGCCGGGGAGTCCCTAGGACTGTCGCGGTGGGGCCTCGTACGGCATGTCGTGCTGCCGGGTGCGCTGCCGAGCGCGATGACCGGCCTGCGCTACTCGCTCGGCATCGCCTGGCTCGCGCTGGTCTTCGCCGAGCAGGTCAACGCCGACTCCGGCATCGGGTTCCTCATGGTGCAGGCACGGGACTTCCTGCGGACCGACGTGATCATCGTCTGCCTGGTCGTCTACGCCTTCCTCGGCCTGCTGGCCGACTTCATCGTCCGCTCCCTCGAAAGGCTGCTGCTGCAATGGCGACCGACGTTCACCGGCCGGTGACCCCCCAGGCGGTCCACGTCGACGGGCTCACCCGCTCCTTCGACGGCCGTGCCGTCAT
Organism: Streptomyces purpurascens; assembly: GCF_045040895.1. Taxonomy (NCBI): domain Bacteria; kingdom Bacillati; phylum Actinomycetota; class Actinomycetes; order Kitasatosporales; family Streptomycetaceae; genus Streptomyces; species Streptomyces purpurascens. Next base: position 1,293,206 of record NZ_CP108341.1, read on the forward strand.
CGACGACCTGCGACTGGACGTCGAGCCGGGCGAGTTCGTGGCCCTGCTCGGCCGCAGCGGCTGCGGCAAGTCGACGCTGCTGCGCATCCTCGCCGGGCTCGACCGCGACATCGAGGGCACCGTCCTGGTGCCGCGCCGCAAAGCCGTCGCCTTCCAGGCACCGCGGCTGATGCCGTGGAAGAAGGTGTGGCGCAACGTCCTGCTCGGTCTGCCGGGCAAGCCCGAACGGGCCGTCGCCGAGCAGGCCCTCGACGAGGTCGGCCTCGGCCACCGCTCGGACGCCTGGCCCAAGACCCTCTCCGGCGGCGAGGCCCAACGCGCCTCCCTGGCCCGGGCGTTGGTGCGCGAGCCCGATCTGCTGCTGCTCGACGAGCCGTTCGGCGCGCTCGACGCGCTCACCCGCATCAAGGCCCAGCGGCTCGTGGGCGAGTTGTGGCAGCGCCGGGGGTGCGCGGTGCTCCTCGTCACCCATGACGTGGAGGAGGCCGTGCTGCTCGCCGACCGCGTCCTGGTGATGGACGACGGCGTCATCGCCCACGAGCAGCACATCGACCTCGACCGTCCCCGCGACATCGCCGACCCGCGCTTCGCCGCGCTGCGCGCCGGACTCCTCGAACGCCTCGGCGTCGAGGCGACGGCGGCCGAAGCCGCCTGACCCACCCCGCGAACTTCACGCACGACACGTACGCCACGTACGACCCACACGAACGGAACCGCCATGCGACGACGCCTCGCCCCCGCCGCCCTGCTCCTCCCCCTCGCCCTTCTGCTCTCCGCCTGCGGCGGGAACTCGGCCGCCAGCACCTCGGACGGCGGCACCGACGGCCAGGGCGACGTCACGATCAACGTCGGTGACCAGAAGGGCGGTTCGGAGGCCATCCTGCGGGCCGCCGGGGAACTGAAGAACCTCGACTACAAGATCAAGTGGTCGACGTTCACCTCCGGCCCGCCCCTGCTGGAGGCCGTCAACGCCAAGGCCGTCGACATCGGCGGCGTCGGCAACACCCCGCCGGTGTTCGCCGCCGGGGCGGGTTCGAAGATCAAGGTCGTGGCCGCGTGGCACGGCACGTCCAAGGGCGACACCATCCTGGTCCCGAACGGCTCGTCCCTGAAGAACCCCGCCCAGCTCAAGGGCAAGTCGGTCGCCGTCGCCCAGGGGTCCTCCGCGCACTTCCAGCTGGTCGCGAACCTGAAGAAGGTCGGGCTGAAGCTGAGCGACGTCAAGGTCAAGTACCTCCAGCCGGCCGACGCGCTCGCCGCGTTCACCGCCGGCAAGGTCGACGCGTGGGCGGTGTGGGACCCGTACACCTCGCAGGTGCTCAAGGCCAAGCAGGGCCGTGTGCTGACCGACGGCGACGGTGTGACCAACGGGCTCACCTTCCAGGTCGCGGCACCCGACGCGCTGAAGGACAAGAAGAAGGCCGCCGCCGTCAAGGACTACCTGGAGCGGCTGCGGCGCGCCTACACGTGGGTGTACGACCACGAGCAGGAGTGGGCGAAGGTCTGGGCGAAGGACACCGGGCTCCCCGAGGACGTGGCCCTTGCGGCGGTGAAGCGCACCTACACCACCCGGGTCGAGGTCGCGGTCGACAAGCCGCTGATCGCCTCCGAGCAGGAGATCGCCGACACGTTCACCGCGTTGAAGCTCATCCCGCGCAAGGTCGACTTCGCCGACTTCACCGACACCCGGTTCAACGGCGACCTGCCGCCGTCGACCACCGCGCCCCGGCCTTCGGAAGGCTCGTGACGGGTCTGACATGACACGGCCGCCCGGGCGGGAAGATCCTTGCCCCCGGGCCGGTTGGTAGAAGCGTGAACAACACGCGCGAGGTCGAGGTCGTCGTCATAGGCGCAGGTCAGGCGGGTCTGGCCGGCGCCTATCACCTGCGCCGAGCCGGTTTCGAGCCGGACCGCGACTTCGTCGTGCTGGACCACTCCCCCGGGCCCGGCGGGGCCTGGCAGTTCCGCTGGCCGTCGCTGACGTTCGGCAAGGTGCACGGCATGCACGCGCTGCCGGGTATGGAACTCACCGGCGCGGACCCGGCGCGGCCGTCCGCCGAGGTGATCAGCGACTACTTCGACCGCTACGAGGAGACCTTCGACCTGCGGGTGCGGCGCCCGGTCGATGTACGGGCCGTGCGCGAGGGCTCCGGCGGGCGGCTGCTCGTGGAGACCTCGGACGGCGTGTGGTCGACGCGGGCGCTGATCAACGCGACCGGCACCTGGGACCGGCCGTTCTGGCCGCGCTATCCGGGTCAGGAGACCTTCAGGGGGCGGCAGTTGCACACCGCGCGGTACCCCGGGCCCGAGGGGTTCGCCGGGCAGCGGGTCGTCGTGGTGGGCGGCGGCGCGTCGGGCACGCAGCATCTGCTGGAGATCGCCGCGTACGCCGCTGCCACCACCTGGGTGACGCGGCGCCCGCCCGTCTTCCGTGAGGGGCCCTTCGACGAGGACGCGGGCCGGGCGGCGGTGGCGCTCGTCGAGGAGCGGGTACGGCAGGGGCTGCCGCCCAGGAGCGTCGTCTCGGTCACCGGGCTGCCGCTCAACGACGCGATCCGGCAGGGCATCGAGGACGGGGTGCTCGACCGGCAGCCGATGTTCGACCGCGTCACGCCCACCGGGGTGGACTGGAAGGACGGCCGGCATGTCGACGCCGACGTCATCCTCTGGGCCACCGGCTTCAGGCCCGCCGTCGACCACCTCGCCCCGCTGCGGCTGCGCGAGCCGGGCGGCGGCATCCGCATCGAGGGCACACGCGCGGCGGCCGACCCGCGGATTCACCTCGTCGGCTACGGACCGTCGGCCAGCACGATCGGAGCCAACCGGGCCGGCCGGGCGGCCGTCCGTGACATCAGGCGACTGCTGACTCTCGAGCCGGCCGCGGCGTGACGTGACAACAGGGTGCAGGGAGCCGCGGCGTGCCGTCGGCCGCGGGTGGTTTGCGGCTGGTCGCGCCCACGCGGCGGAGCCTCATATCGGCACAGCCCCGCGCCCCTAAGGGGCCGCCGCGCCCGTGCTCTTCTTCCGGTGGGTGTTGAACTCCGCGACATTGCGCTGGTGTTCCGCGTAGTCCGCGGTGAAGCGGGTGTCGCCCGGCCGGACCGTGACGAAGTACAGCCAGTCGCCCGGGGGCGGGGTGACGGCGGCGCGCATCGCCTCCTCGCCCGGGTTGTCGATGGGTGTGGGCGGCAGGCCCATGCGCTGGTACGTGTTGTAGGGGTTGTCGATCCGGGTGTCGCTCTCCGTCGTCCGCAGGGTGGAGCGGCCCAGCGCGTAGTTGACGGTGGAGTCCATCTGCAGCGGCATACCGCGTTCGAGGCGGTTGAAGACGACCCGGGCCACCTTGCCCATGTCGGCCGCGGTGGCCGCCTCCGCCTGGACGATGCTCGCGATGGTGACGGCCTGGTAGACGTTCATCGCGTTGCGCTGGGCCCCCGCGGCGATGGGCGCGCCGTTGAATTTCTCGTTCGCGGTGTCGATCATCCGCGCCAGGAGCTTCTCCGGCCCGGCCTTCTTCTGGAGCGGATAGGTCGCCGGGAAGAGGTAGCCCTCCGGGTTGCCCCGGGCGTCGTCCGGCAGTTTCGCGGCGGCCTTCGCCAGGGACTTCTTCGCACTGCCGGGGGGCAGGGCCAGGGCCTTGTCGACGGCGGCGTAGACCTGACTCGCGCGCCAGCCCTCCGGGATCACGAGGGTCGCGGGCCGGCCGCCCTTCCCGTGCCCCAGGATCAGCAGCGGCACCGCCACGGCGGTGCCGACCAGGACGGCTCCGGTCGCGACGAGGGCGATACGGCCCCGGCGCGTCAGTCGCATGGTGCTCCGTGGCGGAGTGTTCGTCTGCATGCGGGCACGGTAACCCGCATTTCGTCACAAACCTGGCATATCTTCAGCTTGTCGGTTCCAGTTGGGCATCCCGGCGTACGAGCGCCGCGTACCGCCCGTCCCGCTCCAGGAGTTCCTCGTGCGTGCCGCGTTCGACGACGCGCCCCGAGTCGAGGACCACGATCTGGTCGGCACGCCGCACCGTGGACAGCCGGTGGGCGATGGTGAGCGTGGTGCGGTCGGCCGACAGGGCGTCGATGGCCTCCTGGACGGCGGCCTCGGTCCGGGTGTCCAGGGCGCTGGTGGCCTCGTCGAGGATGAGGACCGGCGGGTCGCGCAGAATCGTGCGCGCGATGGCCAGGCGCTGCTTCTCACCGCCGGAGAAGCGGTGGCCGCGCTCTCCGACGACGGTGTCGTAGCCGTCGGGCAGGGACGCGATGTGGTCGTGGATCTGCGCCGCCTTCGCCGCCTGGTGCAACTCCTCGTCGGTGGCGTCGGGCCTGGCGAAGCGCAGGTTGTCGGCGACCGAGGCGTGGAAGAGGTAGGTCTCCTGCGAGACGACGCCGACCGCGCGCGCCAGGGTGTCGAAGTCGAGGTCACGGACGTCGACCCCGTCGAGGGTGACGCGGCCGCCGGTCACGTCGTAGAGACGGGGCACCAGATAGCCGAGCGTGGACTTGCCGGCGCCCGTGGAGCCGACGAGGGCGAGGCTGCCTCCGGCCGGGACGGTGAGGTCGATGGCGTCGAGGACCGGGCCGCCCTTGTCGTCGTAGCCGAAGGAGACGTTCTCGAAGCGGACCTCACCCTTGACCCGGTCGAGGCGGACCGGGTCCGCGCGCTCGGTGATGTCGACGGGCAGGTCGAGGTACTCGAAGATGCGCTGGAAGAGGGCGAGCGAGGTCTGGATCTGCACACCGGTCGACAGCAGGCTCACGGCCGGGCGGAACAGGCCCTGCTGGAGCGAGACGAACGCGACGATCGTGCCGAGGGAGACCTTGGGGCCGCCCAGCTGGAGGGCCATGCCCGCGGTCCAGTAGATGACGGCGGGCAGGGCGGCCATCACGATCGTGATCACGGCCATGCGCCAGCGGCCGGCCATGTTCGACCGCACCTCGAGGTCGACGAGCTCCTCGGACTCGTCGGCGAAGGACTTCGTCAGCGAGTCGGAGCGGCCCATCGTGCGGCCGAGCAGGATGCCGCTGACGGAGAGCGACTCGGTGACCGTGGCGGCCATGGTGGCCATCTGCTTCTGGCGCTGGGTGGTGATCCTGCGGCGCTCCTTGCCGACACGGCGGCTGATCCACACGAACACCGGAAGCAACAGCAGCGAGACGACGGTCAGGCGCCAGTCGAGGACGACCATCGCGACGATCGTCGCGACCACGCTGGTCAGGTTGGAGACCAGGGAGGTCGCGGTGGAGGTGACGGTGGCCTGCATGCCGCCGATGTCGTTGGCGATGCGGGACTGCACCTCGCCCGTGCGCGTACGTGTGAAGAACGCGAGGGACATGCGCTGGAGCCGGCCGTAGACGGCGGTGCGCAGGTCGTGCATGACGCGCTGGCCGACCGTCGTGGAGATCAGGGTCTGCAGTACGCCGAAGACGCTGGTGAGGACGGCGCTGAGGATCATGCCGAGGGCGAGCAGGCTGAGCAGGCCGGTGCGCTCCTGCGGGATCGCGACGTCGAGGATCTCCTTCAGCAGGAAGGGCGTGGCGACCGAGACCAGCGACGCGGCGCCGACGAGCAGGCCGACGATCGCGAGGCGGCCGCGATAGGGGCGGAAGAGCCTGAGGATACGGCGGACCTGCCGGGGCTGTTCCTTCGAGCCCTCGGGTGGGGTCCAGCGGGTTTCGTGATCGGGAGGCATGGGCTCCTTCGAGAGCGGTACGGCGCCGGCGGCGCCGGGCGGGTCGGATCGTAGCTCATTGTTACCTACACTCACAATGAACTGCATCCTGATATTGTTCCCGTATGACCATGCCCGATCCCGACGGCCTGCTCGCCGAGCAGTTGCTGCGGCTCACCCGCCGGGTCCATCGCATCCAGAAGCGCCATCTGGAGCAGCGCGACCTCGGTATCACCCCGGCCCAGTCCCGGCTGCTGCGCACCCTCGCGCACTGGGGCTCGCCGCCGCGCATGGCCGATCTGGCCGAGCGGCTGGAGGTGGTACCCCGGGCCGTGACGACGCTGGTCGACGGGCTGGAGGCGAGCGGGAAGGTACGGCGGGTCCCGGACCCGGCGAACCGCCGGGTGATCCGCATCGAGCTCACGGACGACGGGCGCGGCGCGCTGCGCGAGCTGCGGGCGGCGCGCAGATCGGCCGCGGAGGAGATCCTCGCACCGCTGGCGGAGGATCAGCGCGCGACGCTCGGGGGGCTGCTGGACACGCTGATCGACGGGGAGCCGGTCCGGCGGTGCTGAGGCTTCGCCGATAAGACGGGGGAGGGCCCGGCGGCACTGAGGGCTTCGCCGATCAGACGGGGGACGACCCTGCGGCACTGAGGGCTTCGCCGATCAGACGGGGGACGACCCTGCGGTGCTGAGGGCTTCACCCCTCAGCCGGGAGCCGGTTTGGCGGCGCTGAAGGCCTGACGCCTGGTGGCGGCCCGGCGCGTGAAACGGGCCGCGGCCGCCGCTCGTGACGCTGGAGCGGTGGCCGCGGCCCGTTCGGTTTTGGTCAACCGACCTCGGGGGCGGGTTCCTTGGGCTTCTGGGTGGGGATGCCCGACGCCGGCGCCTCGGCCGTCGTCGGCTCGACCGCCGGCGCTTCGGCGCCGACGCCCTTGTCGCCGTCACCCTCGTCGCCGTCCTCCGGCGGAGCCGCGTAGTCCCCGTCGAGCGTCTTCTTCGCCCGGGCGATGTCCAGGGCCCCCTCCCAGCGGGACACCGCGAACACGGCGACGCAGTTGCCGAGCAGGTTCGTGACGACGCGCATCGAGTCCATGATGCGGTCCACGCCGAGCAGCAGAGCGACCGCTCCGGCCGGAATCGCACCCAGGGAGGAGGCGGTCGCGGACAGGGCGAGGAACGCCGAACCGGGGATGCCCGCCATGCCCTTGCTGGTCAGCATCAGCACCAGGACCACGGTGACCTGCTGGCCCAGGGTCAGGTCCACGCCCACCGCCTGGGCGATGAACAGCGTGCCGATGGACAGGTAGAGCGAGGCGCCGTCGAGGTTGAAGGAGTAGCCCGTGGGCAGCACCAGGCCCACGGCGTCGTCGCGGGCACCGGCCCGCCGCAGCTTCTGCATCACCCGCGGCATGACCGCCTCGGTGGACGCGGTACCGAGCGCGAGCAGCATCTCCTCGCGGATGTAGCGCAGGAACTTCCACAGGCTGAGCCCGGTCACCAGGCGCAGCGCGACGGCGAGCAGCGCGATGAACAACGCCGCCGCCACATAGCAGAGCACGATGAGCTTGGCGTACGTCTTCATCACGCCCAGCCCGTAGTTGCCGACGAGGTGGGCCATCGCGCCGAACACCGCGATCGGCGCCAGTCGCATGATGAAGCCGACGACCGCGAAGATGACCTCCTGGGCCTGGTCGATCGCGGGCAGGATCTTCGGCACCTTGGTGTGCCCGAGGTGCAGCAGGGCGGCGCCCACCAGACAGGCCAGGATCAGGACCTGGAGCAGTTCGTTCTCGGCGAAGGCGCCGACGAAACTCTCGGGCAACGCGTGGAGGAGGAACTCGGTCGTCGAGGGCAGATGCTCGCCGCCGGTCGTCTTCTCCACGGCGGAGGCGTCCAGCGAGGCGGGGTCGACGTTCATGCCCTTGCCGGGCCCGACGAGGTTGGCGGCGAGGAGACCGATGACCAGGGCGACCGTGGAGGCGATCTCGAACCAGATCAGGGCCTTGACCCCGATCCGGCCGAAGGCCTTCAGGTCACCGGCCTTGGCGATGCCGACGACGACCACGCAGAACACCAGCGGCGAGATCACGGTCTTGATGAGGCGGGTGAAACCGTCGCCGAGCGGCTGGAGAGCCGTGGCCGTGTCCGGCCACAGCTTTCCGACGACGATTCCGAGAACGAGCGCGCAGAGAACCTGCGCGAAAAGTGAGGTACGCAGTGTGCGTGCGACACGTCGCGGCAGAGACGGTACGGACGGTGGCACGGGGCCTCCTTGGGGGGACGGGCTACACAGAGGCCGGAGGGGACTTCTGCGATACGGAAAGTTGCTTCCGTAGCCGAACACTTTGGAGGCTGTCTTGATCGCGCACAAGACCGCAATGTTTCGGACACGTAAAAGTGGCTTAAGTGACGCATGTCACACTGACCCCACCACTCCCGTCAGCAACGGTCGCGGTCTCCCGTGAGCACCCCCTGCACCGAGGTCAGCGTGCGGTCGTAGCAGCCGTGCGAGCCGTACAGCCGGTAGCGCTCGCTCGTGGTGCCGACGGCGTGCCGCTGGTCGCGGGGCACGTTCGCCGTGTACGTGGCGTCGCCCGTGTAGGAGTCGTCGAGCCGCGACCACGCGGTGCGCCGGCCGCCCCGCGACTCGACGGTCGTGGCGCGGTCGCCGAGGGTCAGCGCGGTGCGCAGCCGGTCGCCCGCCCCGAGGGTGGTCGTGCCGTCCATCGTGTAGCTCCGGTGGGTGCGTGTGCTGCGGGCCGGTCCGCGCCCGTCGACGGTCACCGACTCGTCGTCGGTCCAGATGGCCTCGAGCCCGTCGCGAGTCTCGCCGTCGGTCCAGCGGTGCTCGGAGGTGTGGGCGAGCGAGCGGCCGACGGTCGTCGTGACGCGGCCGTGCGAGGTGTCCACGTATCCGGCGACGGTCAGCCGGTGCGCGCCCTCGGTGTCCACCCGGTGCTCCGAACCGGGCGTGTGGTCCGAGGAGTCGGTGAGGTCGCCCTCCCGGTGCACGGTGAGCTTCCCGGTGACGTGGGCGCGCCGCTCGTCCTGCCAGACGAGGACGTTCACGGGAGTACTCCAGCCGGCCTGCCCCTCCGGGACGCCGACGACCGAGACCTCGACGCGGTGCGGCCGGCCGTCGTTGAGGAGGCCGGCGAAGGGGGTGAGGTCATAGGTGATCGGTTTGATGTCGAAGGCGCGCGGACCCGGGATCACGTACCAGAGGAACGGGTTGGACCAGCCGCCGGTCCACACGGTCGGGAACGGCGTGGCGATGCCCGCGAGCCGGCCGTCCACGCGGATCTGCACCTCGCGGTAGGGGCCGCGGCCGGCCTTGCAGGAGTACGGCGCGGGAGATGGCACCGACAGGTACCAGTACTCCTCGCAGCCGCCGCCGGAGCCGGTGGCGTACACCTCGGCGACGATGCGCTCGCTGTTGCGCGGGGTGGTGAGGGCCGAGTCGTCGTCGAGGGTGAGGACCCGGTCGGGGCTCTCGCCGTCCGGGCGGCCCTGGTAGAACGTCAGCGTGACCTTGACGTCGAGGACGCCCGTGTAGGTGTCGTCGACGACGTTGCCGATGAGCATCTCGACGTCCTGGCGACCACGGAAGGTGTCGCTGTAGCGCGTGACGTCCTTCTCCACGGACCACTCGATGCCGTCGGGCGAGGGCTGCGGCGTCGACGTACGGAAGATCTCCACCCCGCCGACGTGCAGATAGCCGAGCCGGTCGTACTGGCGCCCCTTGACCTTGCCGTCGAGCCGCAGCACGACCCTGCTCCAGCGGTCGCCGCAGTCGTCAGGTGGGGTGTACGTGCCCCGGTACGGCGTGAAGTCACGGAACTGCGCCTGGGCGACGGTGACCTCGCAGGACGGGCCGGCCGGCCTGCCGACGGGCGGGGCGGCCGTGACCGGGTCGTGCCAGTCGGTGCCGAACTCGGCGGGGACGTCGGCCGCCCGGGCGGCACCGGTTCCGAGGAGGGTGCTCGCCAGGAGGGTCGCCCCGGCAAGCATGGACATGACGATCCGTCTCTTCATGGCCGGTGTTCTACGGGGAGTCCGCCGCCTCCGCAATGAGCAACCGCCCGTCGAGGCAGCGCCGTTCCCACCTCTGTCGGCCGGTTCCCGTCGGTGGGACGCGCGCGCGGAAGAAAACCGGTTGCCTCCGACCACGCCGCGACGCGAACCTGTCACGGTTTGCTGCCTTCGGCCGAACCCCCATCCCCCTGACACGAGCCACTGGGACGTCATGCAGATTCAAGACCTTCCCTACGCCGACCCCGGCGTGCCGGACGCGCGTTCGGGTCCCCGATTCCTGTGGTGGCTCTTCCGGAATCAGCTGGGCGGACAGCTCAAGTCGCTGGCCTGGGGGCTGCTGCACTTCGCCTCCGTCGCCGCGCTGCCGTTCTGCGTGGGTGTCGCCGTGCAGGCCGTCGTCGACCGCTCCGGCGGGCGGCTCGCCCTGGCGGGCGGCCTGCTGGCGCTCGCCTGCGCCGGCAACGCGGTCGGCGGCACCTTCCTGCACCGCACCGCCATCACCAACTGGATCACGTCGGCCGCCCGCGTCCAGCAGCTGCTCGCCCGCAAGGCCGCTCAGCTGGGCTCGGCGCTGACCCGGCGCGTCGCGGCCGGTGAGGTCGTCGCCGTCTCCACGGGTGACGTCGAGAAGATCGGCTGGTTCGTGGAGGCCTGGTCACGGTTCACCGCGGCCTTGGTCACCATCGTGCTGGTCTGCGTCGGTCTGCTCGTCTACCAGCCCGCGCTCGGCGTGGTCGTGGCCGTCGGCCTGCCCGTACTGGCACTCGCCGTGCTGCCCCTGCTCCCCCGCGCCACCCGGCGGGCCGACACCCAGCGCGAGAAGGCCGGACGTGCCACCGAACTGGCCTCGGACACCGTCGCCGGTCTGCGCGTACTGCGCGGCATCGGCGGCGAGGAACTGTTCCTCGACCGCTACCGCCGGGCCTCCCAGGAAGTCCGGCACGCGGCCGTGCGCAGCGCCCGGATGTGGTCCCTGATCTCCGCGATCCAGGTCCTGCTGCCCGGACTGCTGCTCATCGCCGTCGTCTGGCACGGCGTGCAGCTCGCCCGTCAGGGCCGGATCACCGTCGGCGAACTGGTCACCGTCTACAGCTCGGTGATGGTCCTGACCTATCCGCTGCGGCACTTCGAGGAGATCGCCATGGCGTACTCCTTCTCGCGGCCCTCGGCCGAGCGGGCCGCGGGCGTGCTGTCGCTGGAGCGGGCCACGGACACCGCCGGGTCCCGCGCCGCCGAGGCCCCCTCCGGAGACCTGTACGACCCGGAGACCGGGCTGCTCGCGTCCACCGGCCGGCTCACCGCCGTGGTGTGCGGCGACCCGGACGCGGCGGGCCGGCTGGCGGAACGGCTGGGCGGGCACCCGTCGCAGGAGGGCACCGCGGTGCTGCTGGACGGTGTGCCGCTCGACGAACTCCCGCTGGACTCGGCCCGTACGGCCGTCCTCGTCCAGGACAAGGACCCGGTACTGCTCTCCGGCTCGCTGCGCGAACTGCTCGACGTACCCGCGTCGGGTGCCGTGGAGCCGCGGGAGGCGCTGGCCGCCGCGCAGTGCGACGACGTGCTGGCGGCGCTGGCGCAGGGCTCGCTGGACGCCGCCGACCCCATGGACGCCCGGATCACCGAACGCGGCCGGTCCCTGTCCGGCGGGCAGCGCCAGCGGCTCGCGCTCGCCCGGTCGCTGATCACGGACCCGGAGGTGCTGGTCCTTGACGAGCCGACCTCGGCCGTCGACTCGCACACCGAGGCACGGATCGCCCAGGGCGTGCGGGAGCTGCGCGCGGAGCGCACGACCGTGGTGTTCACCTCCTCCCCGCTGCTGCTGGACCGCGCCGACCGGGTCGTGTTCCTGCACGACGGCGAGGTCGCCGCCGTCGGTGCCCACCGCGAGCTGGTGCGCACCGAGCCCCGCTACCGGGCGGTGGTCACACGCGAGACCGAGGACGAGGCCGCCCTGAACGGTGCGGCCGACCTGACCGACGTACTGGCGGAACTGGAAGAGATCGAGGAGAAGGCATGATCGGCGTGGCGCCACCGGCGTACGACCCGGCGGCCCCGACGACGGCGAACACCCTGCCGGTCGGTGCCCCCGCGACCGTCCGCGCCTACGCGGCCGAACTGCTGCGCCGGCACCGCCGGGCGTTCCTGCTGCTCGTCACCGTCAACACGGTCGCCGTCATCGCCTCGATGGTCGGTCCGTGGCTGCTGGGCGGGCTCGTGGAGCGGGTGTCCGACGGGGCGCGGGACCTGCGGCTGGAACTCACGGCGGGGCTGTTCGTGGCCGCGCTGGCCGTCCAGGCGGCGTTCGTCCACCAGGTGCGGCTGCGCGGCGCGATGCTCGGTGAGCGGATGCTGGCCGACCTGCGCGAGGACTTCCTCGTGCGGTCGGTCGGGCTGCCGCCGGGCGTGCTGGAGCGGGCCGGGACCGGGGATCTGCTGTCGCGGATCACGACGGACATCGACCGGCTGGGCAACGCCATGCGCGAGGCCGTGCCGCAGCTGTCGATCGGCGTGGTGTGGGTGGTGCTGCTGATGGGCGGGCTGGTGGTCACGGCGCCGCCGCTGGCGCTCGCCGTGCTGCTCGCCCTGCCACTGCTGGTGGTCGGCTGCCGCTGGTACTTCCGGCGCGCGCCGGCCGCCTACCGCTCGGAGTCCGCCGGGTACGCCGCGGTGGCCGCCGCGCTCGCCGAGACCGTGGACGCCGGCCGCACGGTCGAGGCGCACCGCCTCGGTGCCCGCCGGGTGGCGCTGTCCGAGCGCCGGATCAAGGAGTGGACGGCCTGGGAGCGCTACACGCTGTGGCTGCGGTCGGTGCTCTTCCCGGTCATCAACGTCACCCACGTGACGGTCCTCGCCTCGGTCCTGATGGTCGGCGGTGTGTTCGCCCTCCAGGGCTGGATCGACGTCGGGCAGGTCACGACGGGTGCGCTGATCGCCCAGATGCTCGTCGACCCGGTGGGCATGATCCTGCGCTGGTACGACGAGCTGCAGGTGGCCCAGGTGTCGCTGGCCCGGCTGGTCGGGGTCCGGGACATCGAACCGGAGGCCGGCGACTCCTCCGTGGCTCCCGACGGACGCCATGTGCGGGCCGACCGGGTGCACTTCGGCTATCTGGAGGGCGTGGACGTCCTGCGCAAGGTCTCCCTGGAGGTCTCCCCCGGCACCCGGCTGGCCCTGGTCGGGCCCTCGGGCGCGGGCAAGTCGACGCTGGGCCGGCTGCTCGCCGGGATCTACGCGCCCCGGGACGGCCGGATCACCCTGGGCGACGCCGAGCTGTCCCGGATGCCGGCGGAACGCGTCCGGTCCCATGTCGCGCTGGTCAACCAGGAGCACCACGTGTTCGTGGGCTCCCTGCGCGACAACCTCCTCCTCGCCCGGACCGACGCGGTCGAAGCCGAGCTCTGGGCGGCGCTGGGCGCGGTCGACGCGGACGGCTGGGCGCGGGCGCTCGACGACGGCCTGGACACCGAGGTCGGCTCCGGCGGCCTGGCGCTCACCCCGGCCCAGGCCCAGCAGATCGCCCTGGCCCGCCTGGTCCTCGCGGACCCGCACACCCTGGTCCTGGACGAGGCGACGTCCCTGCTCGACCCCCGAGCCGCCCGCCACCTGGAACGCTCCCTGGCCCGCGTCCTCGACGGCCGCACCGTCGTGGCCATCGCCCACCGCCTCCACACCGCCCACGACGCGGACGTCATCGCCGTCGTCGAGAACGGCCGGATCAGCGAGCTGGGCAGCCACGAGGAGTTGGTGGCGGCGGAGGGGGCGTACGCGGCGCTGTGGAGGTCCTGGCACGGGTGACGCACCGCCCCGCGGTACCTGAACCGACGGCCTCGACCGGCCGGGGCGCGATCGTGACGCCGGGCCGGGACGGCGAGGGCCGGACCGTGACGCCGAGGGCGCTGTGCGCGGCCGTTCGGCCCGGCCGCTTCCGGCACCGCTGACGCGTGCCTCCGGCCGAGCCCCGGGCCGGTCGACCGTACTCGGCTCTGCCCGGGTGGTCCGGCCACGCGGCGACCGAGCCGCGCGGCCAGGACCGTGTGGCCCTGGGCCGTCGACGGTTCCGGCTTCTGCCCACCGGGGCGGACGGCCCCGGCGTCGGCGGCAGGCCGGAAGCCTCAGGGCCTCGGCCGAGCCCCCGGCAGCGGTCCGTGGCGTTGCGCGGGGACGAGGCCGGGTGGAAGGCTGGAATCAGGCACCGGCTCGGGGAACGGGCCCGTCCCCACCCCCTGGAGGTACCCGTGAACAGGTCCGACGGTTGGGGAGACGATGTCTACCAACCGGATCAAGACGAGCAGCGAGAGGACACGGGGCTGCTCGACGCCGAGGACACCCTGGTGGACGACGGCGTCGACGATCCCCTGGACCGGGGCTGGTCCCCTCCCGAGCGGCCCTGGGCCGTCGAGCACCTCGGTGTGACGGCGGCCGAGCGGCGCACGGGCGAGACGCTGGACCAGCGGCTCGCCGAGGAGCTGCCGGATGCCGCCGCCCCGGACGGTGACGGTCTCGGGGACTGCCAGGGCACCGACGGGGAACTCCTGGACAACGAGGTCGGCGACGCCCGCTCCGGCCGGCTCGTGGCACCCGACGAGGGCGCGCACGAGGACGAGGAGAGCGCGCTGGTCGCCATGGACGTGGGCATCGACGGCGCGGCGGCGTCGGCCGAGGAAGCCGCCGTGCACGTCGTCGACGAGGACACCCTGTCCGGCTGATCGCAGCACCGCCCGAGCCGCACGAGGAGCATCCATGCAGCAGGACAAGCACCCCGACTACCACCCCGTCGTCTTCCGCGACCGGACCGCCGGATACGCCTTCCTGACCCGGTCCACCGCGACCAGCGGCGAACGCATCGAGTGGGACGACGGCGAGACCTACCCGGTCGTGGACGTGGAGATCTCCTCGGAGAGCCACCCCTTCTACACGGGCAAGGCCCGCACGGTGGACTCGGAGGGTCGGGTCGCCCGTTTCGAGCGGCGGTACGGCGGCTCCTGAACCCGGCCGGAAGCCCCGGGGCGCTCAGATGACGTTGAGCGCCGCCGCGCAGCCCACCCCGCCGAGCAGCATGAACACCGGCATCAGCACCCTGAGCTCGACCCAGCTGCCCGCCCGGAACCGCAGGGCCTTCGGCGGCCCGAGCGGGTACCAGCGCTTGCGCCCCACGGGTATGGGCCACAGGATCGGGCACCCGGACACGGTCAGCGCGTCCCCGATGTCATGGACGATCGCCCCCAGCACGACCGGCAGCCCCAGCCACAGGTACTCCTGCCCCGGCGCCGTGAACAGCCAGTCCGCGCCGTTGCCCGGCTTGTCCAGGACACCCGCGAGGATCCACGCCGTGGTCGCGGCCAGCAGCCACACCAGGACATCGCTGCTGGAGCCGCGCGCCGCCCGCCACAGCAGACCCTCGATGGCCAGGACCAGGTGCACGAAGAGGATCGCCAGCACGCCCCAGCGGTCACTGGTGATCGCCACGACCGAGGTGCCCGCACCGATCAGGACCGCCCACAGCCAGGTGTGCGTGAGCGTCCGGTGCCCCCCGGAGCGGCGCGGGTCGCCCTGCTTCTTCGTCGCCTTGTAGACGGCGTACGACAGCTTGTCCACGATCTCGCACAGCCAGCGTGACAGCGGTCCGAAGGACCGGGAGATGGTGGCCGCCTTGTGGTCGAGGTCCGGGGCGAGCGCGGCACCGGCGCAGATCAGGGCACCCACGAGAAGGACCGGCCAGGGCATCGGATGCCCGGCCACGGCGGCCGCCGCACCGACGCCGAGCCAGGCGGCGGCGCCCGACAGTGAGTGTGCTGGTCCCATCATGGCCGTTGCCCGCCCCATTCCTCGTGTGCCGCTGTCCAGTTGACCGGGTGCGCTGACGTGTCGTCGGCGACCCAGCGTAGCGTTCGTGATCTTCGGGCCCGCAGCCGATTCCCGCATCGGGCATCAGGCCAGGCAAGATGGGGGCGTGACCCTCATCGATCAGCTGCCGCGGACCCCCGACCCCGACGCCTTGTACGAAGCCTTCGAGTCGTGGGCCGGCGAGCGGGGTCTCACGCTCTATCCCCACCAGGAGGAGGCGCTGATCGAGGTGGTCTCCGGCGCGAACGTGATCGTGTCGACGCCCACCGGTTCCGGCAAGAGCATGATCGCGGCGGGTGCGCACTTCGCCGCGCTGGCCCGCGACGAGGTCACCTTCTACACGGCTCCGATCAAGGCACTGGTCTCGGAGAAGTTCTTCGAACTGTGCAAGATCTTCGGCACGGAGAACGTCGGCATGCTGACCGGCGACGCGTCGGTGAACGCCGACGCCCCCGTCATCTGCTGCACCGCCGAGGTCCTGGCGTCGATCGCGCTGCGCGACGGCAAGGACGCGGATGTCGGGCAGGTCGTGATGGACGAGTTCCACTTCTACGCGGAGGGCGACCGCGGCTGGGCCTGGCAGATCCCGATCCTGGAACTGCCGCAGGCGCAGTTCGTGCTGATGTCGGCGACGCTGGGAGACGTCTCCTTCTTCGAGAAGGACCTCACCCGCCGCACCGGCCGCCCCACCGCGGTGGTCCGCTCGGCGACCCGTCCGGTGCCGCTGTCCTACGAGTACCGCTACACCCCGCTCACCGAGACGCTCACCGACCTGCTGGAGGCCCGGCAGGCACCCGTCTACATCGTGCACTTCACGCAGGCGCAGGCCGTGGAGCGGGCGCAGGCGCTGATGAGCATCAACATGTGCTCGCGTGCGGAGAAGGAGCAGATCGCCGAACTGATCGGCAACTTCCGCTTCACCACGAAGTTCGGCCGCAACCTCTCCCGCTACGTCCGGCACGGCATCGGCGTCCACCACGCGGGCATGCTGCCCAAGTACCGCCGCCTGGTGGAGAAGCTCGCGCAGGCCGGTCTGCTGAAGGTCATCTGCGGCACGGACACGCTCGGCGTGGGCGTCAACGTCCCCATCCGCACGGTGCTGTTCACCGCCCTCACCAAGTACGACGGCACCCGCGTGCGCACCCTGCGGGCCCGGGAGTTCCACCAGATCGCGGGCCGCGCCGGGCGGGCCGGATTCGACACGGAGGGCTTCGTCGTCGCGCAGGCGCCCGAGCACGTCGTCGAGAACGAGAAGGCGCTCGCCAAGGCGGGCGACGACCCCAAGAAGCGCCGCAAGGTCGTCCGCAAGAAGGCGCCGGAGGGCTTCGTCGCCTGGTCGGAGCAGACCTTCGAGAAGCTCATCGGCTCCGAACCGGAGCCCCTGGCCTCCCGGTTCCGGGTGACGCACACGATGCTGCTGTCGGTGATCGCCCGCCCGGGCAACGCCTTCGAGGCGATGCGCCGCATGCTGGAGGACAACCACGAGCCGCGCAAGCAGCAGCTGCGGCACATCCGCCGGGCCATCGCGATCTACCGTTCGCTGCTGGACGGCGGCATCGTCGAGAAGCTCGACCAGCCGGACGCCGAGGGCCGTATCGTCCGCCTCACGGTCGATCTCCAGCAGGACTTCGCGCTCAACCAGCCGCTGTCCACCTTCGCGCTCGCCGCGTTCGAGCTGCTGGACCCCGAGTCCCCGTCGTACGCCCTCGACATGGTGTCCGTCGTGGAGTCGACGCTCGACGACCCGCGGCAGATCCTCGCCGCCCAGCAGAACAAGGCGCGCGGCGAGGCCGTCGCCGCGATGAAGGCCGACGGCGTGGAGTACGAGGAGCGCATGGAGCGCCTCCAGGACATCACGTACCCGAAGCCCCTGGAGGAGCTGCTCTTCCACGCGTACGACACCTACCGCAAGAGCCACCCCTGGGTCGGCGACCATCCGCTGTCGCCGAAGTCGGTCATCCGCGACATGTACGAACGGGCGATGTCCTTCACGGAGTTGGTGTCCCACTACGAGCTGGCCCGCACCGAGGGCATCGTGCTGCGCTATCTCGCCAGCGCCTTCAAGGCCCTGGACCACACCGTCCCGGACGACCTCAAGTCCGAGGATCTGGAAGACCTGATCGCGTGGCTGGGCGAGATGGTGCGTCAGGTCGACTCCAGCCTGCTGGACGAGTGGGAGCAGCTCGCCAACCCGGCGGAGATGACCGCCGAGGAGGCCCAGGAGAAGGCCGACGAGGTCAAGCCGGTCACCGCCAACGCCCGCGCCTTCCGCGTGCTGGTCCGCAACGCCATGTTCCGCCGGGTCGAGCTGGCCGCCCTCGACCACGTCGAGGAGCTGGGCGAGATGGACGCGGAGTCCGGCTGGGACGCCGACGCGTGGGGCGAGGCGCTGGACAAGTACTTCGACGAGTACGAGGACCTCGGCACCGGACCCGACGCCCGCGGCCCCAAGCTGCTGCTCATCGAGGAGGAGCCGGAGAACGCCCTGTGGCGCGTGCGGCAGATCTTCCACGACCCGAACGGCGACCACGACTGGGGCATCAGCGCGGAGGTCGACCTCACGGCCTCCGACGCGGAGGGCCGCGCGATCGTCCGCGTCACCGACGTCGGCCAGCTGTGAACGGCCGGACCGCAGCGAGCACAGGAGAATCCCACCCATGACGACGAACCCGGCCGAGAGACTCGTCGACCTGCTCGACCTGGAGCAGATCGAGGTCAACATCTTCCGTGGCCGCAGCCCGCAGGAGTCCCTCCAGCGGGTCTTCGGCGGCCAGGTGGCGGGCCAGGCCCTGGTCGCCGCCGGCCGCACCACGGAGGGCGACCGCCCCGTGCACTCGCTGCACGCGTACTTCCTGCGTCCGGGCATCCCGGGTGTGCCGATCGTCTACCAGGTCGAGCGGGTGCGCGACGGGCGGTCGTTCACGACCCGCCGGGTCACGGCCGTGCAGCAGGGCCGCACGATATTCAATCTCACCGCCTCCTTCCACAAGCCGGAAGAGGGCAGCTTCGAGCACCAGCTGCCGCCGGCCCGCAAGGTCCCGGACCCGGAGTCGCTGCCCACGGTCACGGACGAGATCCGGGAGCACCTGGGCGCGCTGCCCGAGCAGTTGGAGCGGATGGCCCGCCGCCAGCCCTTCGACATCCGCTACGTGGACCGGCTGCGCTGGAGCGCCGAGGAGGTCGAGGACTCCGAGCCGCGCAGCGCCGTGTGGATGCGCGCGGTCGGACCGCTGGGCGACGACCCGCTGGTCCACACCTGCGCCCTCACCTACGCCAGCGACATGACCCTCCTGGACGCCGTCCGCATCCCGGTCGAGCCGCTGTGGGGCCCGCGGGGCTTCGACATGGCGTCACTGGACCACGCGATGTGGTTCCACCGCCCGTTCCGCGCCGACGACTGGCTGCTGTACGACCAGGAGTCGCCGATCGCGGTCGGCGGCCGGGGTCTGGCCCGGGGCCGGATCTACGACCGTGAGGGCCGGCTGGTCGTCTCGGTCGTGCAGGAGGGCCTCTTCCGCAAGCTGGACTGACCTGTCTGTCCGCGGGCTGGACCGACCCGGGTTTCCGCCGCTCGGGGGCACGCGCGCTTCGGCACTCCGTTCGCGCCCGTGCCCCGATCCGGTGACCATGGCAGGAGGAGGCACCGCCGGCGTCACACGCCCGCCGATCCGGGAGGTGGCCACGCTGCACACCGTGCTCCCCGTCCTCTTCGCGATCTGCGCGGCCTTCAGCAATGCCGTCGCGACGGTGCTGCAGCGCAAGGCCGCGCTCACCGTGCCGCGCTCCGAAGGCTTCCGGGCCGGGCTGATGCTCGATCTGCTACGACGGCGCGTCTGGCTGGCCGGCATCCTCGCGGTGATCGCCGCCGCCGTCTGCCAGGCGCTGGCGCTGGCGACCGGGCCGCTGACGATCGTGCAGCCGCTGTTCGTGCTGGAGCTGCCGCTCACCCTCATCGTCGCCTCGCTGCTGATGCACCGGCATCTGCCGGGCGCGGGCTGGCTGGCCGTGACGGTGGTGGTGGCCGGGCTGGCGGTGGCGCTCGCCGCCGCGTCCCCCTCGGGCAATCGCACCCATGTGGAGCTGGACCGCTGGATCCCGGCGCTCGCCGTGTGCGCGGGAGCGGTCGTCGCCCTCGCCCTCGCCGCCCTCAAACGCCCGGAGGGCCGCGCCCGGGCGGCATGCCTGGGTGCCGCGACGGCGATCAGCTACGCGGTGACCGCGGCCCTGATGAAAGCCGCGATGCACATCCTCGACGACCAGGGACTCGTGGGTTTCTTCACCGCCTGGCAGACCTACGCCTTCGCCGCGACCGGCGTGTGCGCCCTGTTCCTGCTGGAGAACGCCATGCAGGCAGGTCCGCTGGTCGCCTCGCAGCCCGCGCTCACCCTCGGCGACGCGCTGGTGAGCCTCGCCCTCGGCATCCTCCTGTACGAGGAGACGATCCGCTCCGGGTGGTGGCTGCTGCCCCAGCTGTTCGGCGTCGCACTGATCGCCGCGGGGGTGTTCGCCCTGGCGCGGATTCCGCTCACCCAGTCGCTGGTGGCTCCGGGCGAGGAACGTCAGACGGCGGGAGCACCCTGAGCCAGGGAGGTCACGATGGAGCGTCTCAGCGGGCGGGTGGCGATCGTCACCCGCTGGGGCCGGAGGCATCGGGGCCGCGGTGGCACGCGCGCTCGCGGCCGAGGGCGCCTCCGTGGTGGTCGCCGACATCCGGGACACCGAGGGGGCGGACCCGGCGGCCGAGCTCGGCGGCCCGGCCCGCTACCTGCACCTGGACGTCACCGGCGAGGACGACTGGCAGCGGGCGCTCGCCGAGACGGAGCGGGACCTCGGCCCGGTCTCGGTCCTGGTCAACATCGCGGGGATCATCGACTGGGGCACGATGGAGGAACAGAGCCCCGCGTCGTTCCGCCGGGTCGTCGACGTCAACCTCACGGGCGCCTGGCTGGGCATGCGCGCGGCGGCACCGTCGCTGCGCCGGGCCGGGGGCGGCGTGATCGTGAACATGTCCTCCCTCGCCGGGCTGACCGCCTACGCCGGTGTCGGAGCGTACGCGGCCAGCAAGTGGGGGCTGCGCGTCCTGACGAAGGTCGCCGCGCTGGAACTCGCGCCCGACCGGGTCCGGGTCTGCTCCGTCCACCCGGGCGCCATCCGCACCCGGATGACGGCCGGCTTCGGCGACGCGTACACCGCGGGGCAGCCCGTCCCCCGCTTCGGCGAGCCCGAGGAGGTCGCCCGGATGGTGCTCTTCATCGTCACCGAGGCCACCTTTTCGACGGGCTGCGAGTTCATCGTGGAGGGCGGCATCCTCGCCGGGGCACCGGCCGTTCTGACTCCTGACGACTGACGGGGCGGGTGACTGGCGGCCGACGGCTGGCGCGGCTGGCGGCTGGCCGCTGACCGGACGGCTGAATCACCCGTCCGGCTGGCAGTGCGGGCACCACACCGTGCCGCGACCGCCCATGCGGGTCCGGCGCAGGCCGGTGCCGCAGCGCGGGCAGCTCGGGTCGGGGTCGTCGCGGTGGCCGGTGAGCCAGGAGTCACGCGGCGGGACGCAGCCGGCGGTGACGGAAGAGCGCAGGGTGCGGCGCATCTGGCTGTACAGCCGGCGACGGTCGGCCTGGGTGAGGTCACGCGCCGGGTGGTCGGGGCGCAACCGCGCTCGCCACAGGATCTCGTCGGCGAGCAGATTGCCGAGACCGGCGAGAACGGACTGGTCGGTGAGCGCGGTCTTGAGATGCCCGCGGCGTGACGCGAGCACGGCCTCGAAGTCCGCGCGCTCCACCGCCAGCGCGTCGGGCCCCTGCCGCCGGAGCAACCGGTCGATTTCGGAGTCATCGCCCGCCAGCCAAAGTCCCTGGAGTTTGCGCTGGTCACGGAAGCGCAGCTGACGGTTGCCGCTCAGGGTGAACAGCACACGGTCGTGGGCCTCGACTGCGTCACCGGGGTGACCGCAGACCAGCAGGCCGGTCATGCCGAAGTGCAGTACGAGGGTCGGGCCGGCGCGGGTGCGGGCGAGCAGCCACTTCCCGTGCCGCTCCGGCGTTGCGAAGCGCCGGCCTTCCAGCGTGTCACGCAGTCGCCGGGCGCTGACCCCGTGCAGTACGCCCGCGTCCCGCACGTCGACACGCCGGATGACCCGTCCCTTCGCGCAGGACTCGAGCACCTGCCGGAAACCCTCGACATCGGGGAGCTCGGGCATGAGCGACGCGTCAGGTTTCCTGGAGGACGGACAGCACGTTCCCCGCAGGGTCGGTGAACCAGGCGATCAGCGGGCCTCCGCCGCGGAAGATGCCCTTGTCGTCCGCCTTGAGGTGGTCGTAGTGCTCGAACCGCACGCCTCTCTTCGTCAGCTCGTCGACCGCGGCCTCGATGTCGTCGACGGGGAAGTTGAGGATGGTGAACGTCGCCGGGGTGTGGTCCTCCTTGGGATAGACCAGGGTGTCCCGGTCACCCGCGATGTGCAGGAACAGCAGCCCGTTCTCCTCCGACACCCGGAGTCCGAGGGTGTCGCCGTAGAACGCCCTGGCCGCGTCGATGTCGTTCACCGAGAACCCGCTGAACGCCTTCGTCTTACTGAACATGATCGCCTCCTGGCATAGTCTCCTCAGAATTCCGACCGGGACGCATCCGGAAACTCATCGCTTTTCACCCTGAACGTCGCCGGCCTCTGCGGTGCAGCCATCCCAGGAGGCCGTGTGAAGGGGGGCGGTCCGGGGGCTCGGGCCGGTCTCCAGCCGGCACCGGGGGTGGCGCGGTCGGCGCTGCCGGTGGTGTCGGGGCCGGTTCCGGGGCGGGACGCGGTGCCGGGTTTTGCCTTCGCGCTGTCTCCATCGTGTGGGTGAGGTCCGCTCGGAACCAGGCCACTTCGTCCGGCTCGCTCGCCGTCATGAGCGTCTCGGCCCGCTCGGCGGCGGGTGAACCGGGGGTGCCGTGGGCCGGGAGGCGAGGACGGCGGCGGTTCAGGTGGGCGCGCTCGTAGGGGTCCGCCACGACGTCCGCCACGTCGGCGGGGTCGAGAAGACAGGCGACGGCTGCCGCGCGAGCCCAGGCGTCGTCCCCCGCCTGCCGTGTCAGGAATCCGATGTGGCGTCCCCGCCAGTTGCGGGGCCGCCGGTCCAGCCCGTCCTTCTTCCCTTCCCGGATCTGTGCGGGTGTGCGCCCCTTCAGCAGTCGGGCGTTGCTCTCCTCTGCCGCGAACTGCCGTAGTTCCTCGGCCAGATACAGCCAGACGACCGCCCGGTAGCGGTTGAGGTAGAACCTCACCGGCACGAGCAGGCCGAAGCGGGCGAGACTCGTGAATCTGGCGGGCGTCACTCCCAAGAGCCCGGCGCCTTCATGGGTGCCGGCGGTCGCGACCCGCGTGCGCAGTTCATCCGGGAAGCCCTCCCCGGCGCGCAGCCGGTCGATCTCGGCACGGGCGACGCGTGGCCCTCCGCCGCCTTCGTCGGGAACGGTCCGGATGAGTCCGAGATTCACCGCGAGGTCGAACTCACCGCGTTTGAGGTCGAGTTCGCGGGCGGCCCGGCTCGGAGCGCAGGTGAGGAGGTCGGATTTCGCGATGGTGCCTGACATGGTCGCTCTCCCCCGTGGAGTCGGCGGCTCACGCCGTGTGCGGTCGCCGTGAGAAAACCGTAACCGCTTCGGCGCGCTGCGTGACGAGCCTGTGGATAACTCCGCAGGGGAGGGCGAACTTGCAGGTCAGGCGTCTGTGGTCGGTTTCCGTTCGGGCTGGCGGGCATCCACGTCGAGATGCTCGCCGACCCGGTTGACCAGAAGTGTCATCTCGTACGCGATCTGGCCTATGTCGGCCTCGGCGCCGCTGAGGACGCACAGACAACTGCCCGTGCCGGCCGCGGTCACGAAGAGCACCGCGTCGTCGAACTCGATCATCGTCTGGCGTACGCTGCCCGCTCCGAAGTGCCGTCCCGAGCCCTTGGCCAGGCTGTGCAACCCGGACGACACGGCCGCGAGGTGCTCCGCGTCCTCGCGGCGCAGTCCCGTGCTCGCCCCGGTCACCAGGCCGTCGTTGGACAGGACCAGTGCGTGCCGCACCTGGTGGACGCGCTCGGTCAGGTCGTCCAGCAGCCAGTCGAGTCCCTGGTTCTGCGCCATGTTCCGATCTCCCCGTTTTCTCCCCGTGCGATTCTCCTCCTGGCCGGAGGATCTCCATGCCAGCCTTCCCCACGACCGCTGCAGGGGCAAGGAGGATGGGAGCCATGGCAGAGAAGATGACCGATGCGCAATGGCGGGAGTTCGTTTCCCACGGCACCCGCACCGCGAAGCTCTCCACCGTCAGGGCCGACGGGAGTCCGCACATCGCCCCGATCTGGTTCCTGCTGGACGGGGACGAGGTGGTGTTCAACACCGGCGAGAACACCGTGAAAGGGCGCAATCTCGCCCGTGACGGCCGCGTCGCCCTGTGCGTGGACGACGACCGGCCGCCTTACTCCTTCGTGGTCGTCCAGGGCCGTGCCCGCCTGGTGAGGGACCTCGACGAGGTGCGGCACTGGGCGACGCGGATCGGCGCGCGGTACATGGGCGAGGAACGCGCCGAGGAGTTCGGCGCGCGCAACGGAGTCCCGGGCGAACTCCTCATCCGTGTCACCGTCGACCGGGTCCTGGCGGAGCGGGACATCGCGGACTGATCGCGGGGAGCTCCGTACCTCCGGTCAGCCGACCGAGTCGAGGAGCCGGGCGGTGTGCATCCGCCCGGCGTACTCGACGAGCCTGATCAGCACCTCCTTTCCCGAGTCGCGGTCACGGGCGTCGCACAGCACCACGGGCGTGCCCCGGTCGAGATCGAGGGCGCGTGAGACGTCCGGGGCGCCGTGCTGCCGGGCGCCCGGGAAGCAGTTGACGGCCACCACGAACGGGATGCGCCGGTGCTCGAAGTAGTCGACCGCCGGGAAGCAGTCCTCCAGGCGGCGGGTGTCCGCGAGCACCACCGCGCCGAGCGCCCCTTGGGACAACTCGTCCCACAGGAACCAGAACCGGTCCTGGCCCGGCGTGCCGAACAGGTACAGGGAGAGGCCGGACCTGATGGTGATGCGTCCGAAGTCCATGGCGACGGTCGTGGTGGTCTTGTGGTCCACACCGCCGGTGTCGTCCACCGACTGCCCCGCTTCGCTGAGCAGTTCCTCGGTGCGCAGCGGCCGGATCTCGCTGACGGCGCCCACCAGCGTGGTCTTGCCCACGCCGAAGCCGCCGGCGACCAGGATCTTCAACGCCAGGGCGGTGTCGCCGCCCGAGGCGTCGGAGTGCTCGGAGACCATTAGTCACTTCTCTCGTGTCGGGTGGGGTGTGCGTTCATCTACAGCGCCCTCAGTCCCGCGATCACCTCGCGCAGGATCCGTTCGTCGGGCAGTTGGGCCGGCGGTACGGGGCGGCTGACGGTGACGCAGCCGAGTTCCAGGAGGTCGCCGAGGAGGACCCTGATCACACCCACGGGCAGGTCCGCTCCGGCGGCGAGTTCGGCGACCGACTGGGTCTCCGTGCGGCACAGGTCGAGGAGGGTCCGGTGTTCGGGGCCGAGCGGGGCGTCGTCCACGCCGGGCGCGCCGGGGTCCAGCGTGACCAGGGCGATCAGGTCGAACCGCACGCCGGTGGGGCCGGGCCGGGTGCGTCCGCCCGTCATGGCGTAGGGGCGGACGAGTGGGCCGGCGTCGTGGTCGTACCACTGGCTGCCCTGCTCGCTCAGGGTGCCCGTCATGTCCTCGGTCATCTGCGCGGACCGCTCTCCCGGCTCATCCGGCGGCGGGCGGCCGCGCGCCGGCGCGGGGCGCCGTGCCGAGGTGCTCGCCGACGCGTTTGACCAGGCGGGCCATCTCGTACGCCACGAGGCCTATGTCGGCTGTCACGGCGGTGAGAAGGGCGAGGCAGGAGCCGTCGCCGGCGGCGGCCACGAACAGGAAGCCCTCGTCCATCTCCACCATGGTCTGGCGGACACCGCCGGCGCCGAAGTGCCGTCCCGCTCCCTTGGCGAGGCTGTGGAAGCCCGAGGCGACCGCTGCGAGGTGTTCGGCGTCCTCGCGCCTGAGGCCGGTCGAGGCACCTACGGCGAGGCCGTCGTTGGAGAGGACCACGGCGTGCCGTATGTCGCTCACGCGGAGCACCAGATCGTCCAGCAGCCAGTCGAGTTCGCCGGAGCGCCGGGCGGAATGCGTGCTCGGGTCGTGGATCATGCGGGGTCTCCTTCGCTGCTGTCTCTGCCCTTCGCGGGGCCGGGAGTGGTGCCGCGGCCGGGTTGCCTGCCGCCGCCGCGTGCCCAGCCGTCGCGGTACGCCGCCATACGGTCGCGTACGACCTCCGGGGTGCGTTCGTCGTCCCGGGGGGCCGGCGTCGGTGGGGGTTCCTCGGGGCGTCCCTCGCGCAGTTGGGGGGCGAGACTGGCCTGTCGTACGCGACGCGGGAGGTCCTCGGAGCCTTCGGGCTGCTCCTGGGGTCGGTGCAGTCGCAAGGTGGCGACTCCTGGGGGTGGGGTGTGGCTCGTGGTCTCGGCCGCGGCCGGTACGGGAGCCACGAGGGCACGCCGGTCGGCCGGTGCGGGGACGACATCCTGGAGCGGGGTGTCGTCGGGCACGCGCGCGTAGGCGCGTTCCTCGGGCTGCCGCGGGTGTGCCGCTTCGCCGGGGGAACGTTCCACCGCCCCGGTGTGCAGGAGGGCGGTGGGCAGCAGGACGACGGCGGTGGTGCCGCCGTAGGGCGAGGTCTTCAGGTGGACCTTGACGTCGTGCCGGGCGGCGAGTCGGCTGACCACGAAGAGGCCGAGCCGGTCGCTGTCGAACAGGTCGAGTGCCTCGGACTGTTCGATGCGGCGGTTGGCTTCGGCGAGGGTCTCCTGGCCCATGCCGAGGCCGCGGTCCTCGACCTCGACGGCGTAGCCGTTGCCGACGGGTTCGCCGGTGACGCGCACCCGCGTGTGGGGCGGCGAGAACTGAGCGGCGTTCTCGATGATCTCGGCGAGCAGATGGGTGAGGTCGGCGACGGCCGTGCCGATGACGGCTGCTTCGGGGAGTTGCCGTACCTCCACGCGCGCGTAGTCCTCGACTTCGGAGACGGCCGCGCGGACCACGTCGGTCAGGACGACGGGCATGCGCCAGGCCCGGCCGGGGGCGGCTCCGGAGAGGATGATCAGGCTCTCCGCGTGGCGCCGCATGCGGGTGGTGAGATGGTCGAGGCGGAAGAGGTCGCTCAGCTCGTTCGGGTCGTCGGAGCGGCGTTCCATGCTGTCGAGGAGGCTCAGCTGCCGGTGGACGAGGATCTGGCTGCGGCGGGCGAGGTTGACGAAGACGCCGGAGATGCCGCTGGCGAGTTCGGCGCGCTCCACGGCGGCCCGCAGCGCGGCTCGGTGGACCGTTCCGAGGGCCTCGGCGACCTGCCCGGCCTCGTCCTCCGCGGGCGGTCCCGGCGGCGCCTCGGCCCGGACGTCGATCTCCTCGCCCGCGCGCAGTCTCCGTATGGCCTCGGGGAGTTTGCGCCGGGCGATCTCCAGGGCGCCGTTGCGCAGGCTCACCAGTTCCACCACCAGGCCGCGTCCGATGCGTACGGAGATGACGAGCGAGGCGGCGACGGCGGCGAGACCGAGCAGGACGGCGGCGCCGGCCGGGGTGAGCAGTCCCCGGGTGAACGGGTCGGCCCGTTGCGCGACGCCGCGTGCCGCGTCGTCCTCGATGGTGCGCATGCCGTGCTGCACGCGCGTGTGAGCGGTGTTCCAGGTGCTCTCGGGCGCCGCCTCGACCGCCCTGGCGCCCGGCCCGCGGGCGAGGATCCGGTCCTCGGCGTCGTCCAGGCCCGCGTAGGCGCTGCTGTCGGCGAGGGCGTTCCACGCCGAGCGTTCGGTGCCGCGCAGGTCGGCGACGGCCGATTCGGTGAGGGTGCGGCGCAGGTCGACGGCGCCGGTGAAGAGCCGAAGCCGCTCCCCGGTCAGCGTGCCGGACAGGCGGGCACTCGCCAGCACGGCGTCCTCCTGCGCCAACGCCTCGCCCGCGCGGGCGAATTCGAGCAGCACGCGCGCGTCGGATCCGAGGTCGGCGTCCTGGATGCCGGTGAGGGCACCGCCGGCGCCGAAGGCCGCCGAGATGGTCCGGGTGTAGCGGCTGTACGTCTCGGCCCAGCCCACGCTCCGGTCCCGCACCGCGGTCCGCAGCGGCCGCAGTTCCTCGGTGCCGGTGACGAACGCCTCCAGCCGGCGGGCGACTCCGGCGGGGAGCTCCTCGCTGTCTGCGACGGTGTTGCCCTTGCCGAGCCGCAGCCTCGCGACGGCGCGGTCGGTGCGCCGCGCGAGCTCGTCCAGTTCGTCGGAGGGTACGGCCGACGGGTCGGTGGCGTGGCGTACCGCGGCCCCGCGTTCGGCCTGGAGGGCGGCGACCGCCGCGGAGACGGGGGCGCGGACCATGGCGTCCACACGCTGGACCTGTCGCAGCCGGGAGACGTCCTGGGCGGTGGTGACGGTGGCGTAGGCCCACAGGGCCAGGAGGGAGACGACCGGCACCATCAGCAGGCAGACGATCTTGGCGCGCACGGTGCGCGGGCGTATGTGCCAGCGCTCCGCGGGCTTGGCCGCCCCGTCCGGTGCGGCGCCCGAGGGTGCCTCCGGGCTCTCGTCTGCCGGTGGCCCGGCGTGCGCGCGACGGCCGCGCACGGGCGGGGGCGGCGCCTCGGCGCGGGCTGTGGGGGTCCTCCGGGGTGTACGCATGGACTCCTCGCTCGGGAGTGGTTCGGGGTCGTGCCGGGTGTCGTGGCGCCGCGGAGATCCATCGGGAGCCCCTAGGGGGCGACGCTCTCGAGCGGCCGCTGGGCCGAGGCGGACGCCTCGCGCTCGCCCGCCGTGGGCGAGAGTGCGACGAAGGCCGAGGTCAGGAAGAGGTAGGACCCGAGGCCGACGGCGAGGGGGAAGATGAACTGCATCGCCGTGGCCCCGGGCAGTGCCTCCCCGGAGGGCGTGACGCGCACGCTCACCGCGAACATCCCGGTGTAGTGCATGCTGCTGACGGCCGCGCCCATGATCAGGGAGGCGAGGGTGACCGCGACGGGCGACTTGATGTTGAGCGCCGCCCACAGGGCCGCCGTCGCCGCGACGACGGCGATCAGGACGGAGAGCCCGACGAGCACCGGGTCGTAGGTCACGTCGCCGTGCAGGCGGACGGCCGCCATGCCCAGGTAGTGCATGCTCGCGACGCCGAGGCCGGTGGTGAGGCCGCCGAGGAAGAGGGCCCGGCCGCGGTCCCGGCCGTAGCCGACGGCGAAGACGCCTGCGCAGACGACGACCATGGCGACCAGCAGGCTCAGGAGGGTGAGCGGCACGTCGTAGCGGATGTCGGTGCCGGTGACGCCGAACCCGAGCATGGCCACGAAGTGCATGGTCCAGATGCCGGTGCCGATCGCCGAGGCGGCGGTGACGAGCCAGTTGCGGCGCGAGCGCCCGGTGGCGGCGAGGGCGCGGACGGTGCAGCGCAGTCCGAGCGCGGCGCCTGTGCAGGCCATCGCGTACGACAGCGCGGGGGTCAGCCACCCCAGGGCGGCGTGGTCCAGGTGTCCCATGGCCCCGGGACGCTAGACCCGGCAAGGGCGCGCGAAAGGGGCGCATTTCGAAAGGTGTTGGAATATGACGCAAGGATGTACCGGAACGATCGCGTCACGCTCGAACATGTGCACAGAGGCATCCATCCGTGCCGTAAGGAATCATGCGGTACATGAGCGACGACCAGACGCGTGTCCAGGAGTTCTTCACCCCCCGTGCCGCCGACTGGGACAGCAGGTTCCCCGACGACGGTCCGGCCTACGCGGCGGCGGTCGCCGAGCTCGGACTGCGCGCGGGCGACCGGGTGCTCGACGCGGGATGCGGCACCGGACGGGCCCTGCCGCCGCTGCGTGCCGCCGTGGGGCCCTCGGGGGTGGTCCTCGGGGCCGATCTGACCCCGGCCATGCTGCGGGAGGCCGTACGGGCCGGACGGGACCGTGACGGGCAGCTGCTGCTCACGGACGTCGCCGCGCTGCCCTTGCGCTCACGGTCGCTGGACGCGGTGTTCGGGGCGGGCCTCGTCTCGCACCTGGCGAGTCCGGCCGAGAACCTGCGCGAGCTGGCGCGGGTGGTGCGTCCCGGTGGTGTGCTGGCGCTGTTCCACCCGATCGGCAGGGCGGCGCTGGCCGCACGTCACGGCCGCCCGCTCACCCCGGACGACCTGCGCGCCGAGCCCAACCTCCGTCCGCTGCTGGCCGGTTCAGGGTGGCGTATGACGTCGTACGTCGACGAGGACACCCGCTTCCTGGCGCTCGCCGTGCGCGAGGACTGAGCTGACGCGTCACCCGGCGTCGCCGTCCGTCGCCTCCACGTGCCGCACGGGGCAGCCCCGGAGGCCCGGGACCGGACGCGTGCCCAGGTCGGCGAGCCGGTATCCGTACGGGTAGCCCTTGATCTCCCAGTTCTGGCGGGCGAAGTGCGGGGTGCGCCGGGGTGCCATCAGGCGGACGGCGCGCCCCCGAAGCCGTACCGCGCGACGCACCCACGCGCGCGTGGCGGTACTCGGCGGGGTGTAGCGGAAGGCGTGCAGGAGCGAGTCGTCGAGCAGCGCGAGGGTCGTGGTGCGCAGCAGGGGTGCGAGCGGGCGCGGGTACCAGGACGCCATCAGGTCGAGCGTGGCGTCGGAGACCCGCCGGGCTTCCGCGTCCCAGGCGAAGTGGGCCGCCTCGTAGTCGTCGAGGCAGGTCTCGAACTCCTCGTAGGTCTCCGGGATGTCCTTGATGCCCATGTGCCGCCCGAGCGTGCCGTAGTGGACGGCACTGGCGACGATCTCGTGGCGTGACATCCTGCGCCACCCGTAGGCGTCGATCCACCGTTTGGGCATCACGACGAACGTGCAGAGCACGTAGCGCATGTCGTCGTCGCTGATGTCGTAGCCGCGGTGCATCTGGTTGATGCGGCGGATCGCGGTCTTCCCCGGGTCGCTGCCGAAGCCGTGCTCGACGACGGCGTCCAGGAGCAGCGAGGTGTCGTCGTAGCGCTTCTGCGTCCGCTTCGTGAGCTCCGCCGTCTCCGCGAGCAGCCGGCCGATGCTCGGGACGGCGTAGGTGCGGTACAGGGCCAGCTCCAGGGCGCGGGTGAAGTCCCAGGGAAACTCGTACGCCACGCTCAGCCGGTAGATCTCCGTGGCCTCCTGGTACGGGTCCATCCGCCGGATCTGAACCAGTCGGTCAAAGCGCTTCACCGTGCCGTCCCCCTTCTGCCACAGGTTCTCCAACTTTACGTTGGTGACCGGGAGATGAAAGATCAGACACAACAACCGCACAGGGGGAAGGTGGTCAGCATGTGGGGCAGGTTCCGCAAGGCCGGGGGACGAGTCGCCGATGCGTTGCGCACGGAGACGAAGAGCGGCGGGGACAAACGTCCACACAATCTTTTCGAGGCTGCCGCGGTCTATGTCGCGGCGGGCGCGGAGGACGACCAGGAGCGGGCCGACGAGGCGGCCGGCTGGGTGTCACCGGAGGCACTGTCGTTCGGGGTGAACGAGCTGGCCTGCCGGGCCGTCATCGCGCTCGCACGGGAACGCGGCGAGTCGCCGCGGACCGTGGCCCGTGAGTTGCTGGGGCTGCCGACGGCGTGATGAGCGCGGTCCGGAGGGCCGATTCGCCCCGTCCGCCGGAAAACTGCAGCTCGGGTGTGCCTGCGGGCAGTGACAAGCGGCTTCCGCGCGCACTAGGGTGCGCGCCGTTGGACGAACCGATGGGGAGGCTGGGATGGCCGGGACGGACGAGGACACCGTCGCCGCCGCGGACGACGCGCTCTATGTGCTCACGGCGGTGCTGCTGACGCCTGCGAAGTTCCCGAGCGTCCTGGGCGACGACTATCCGGAGGCGTGCGCGGCGCTCGGTCTCGCACCGCTCGCCGACGGGTACGGGCTGGTGCTCGGCCAGGACGGCGACGGCTCCCGGTGGACCGTCGCGATCGACGACGTCTCCCTGGTCGCCGTCGCGATCGCGTCCTGGGACTGCGGTATGGAGTACGAGCTGTCGCCCGACGAGCACTCGGTCGTCGCGGCCCTGCCCGGCTGGCCGCTCGCGGTCGCCGTCGCGGCGCCCGGGGTGCCCGCGCCGCACGATCCCGGCCCGGAGGCCGACGACCGGCCGCCGCTGGCTCCGCCGGACACCACCGTCTGGGGGCCGGCGCAGCGGCGCCTGGGCGCGGACGAGATCGCGCTGCAGTGGGCGACATGGCGGGAGCAGGTGGACGACTCGGCATTTCCGGCGCCTGGGTCCTCGCAAGCGCCCGACGACGAGGGCGAGGGCGGGGCGGCCGACGCTCCGGACGCGAGCGGGGAGAACGGCCGGCCGGGCCACAGCGGCATCCGGCGGGTCCTCGCGGAAGCCCGCACCTACGTCGACTCGCCGCCGCCGCTGGGCCGGGTCCGGTCGTCGTTCGCGACGGGGGACGCGCGGGTCCTGCGGGCGGACGGTCCGGGCTGGTCGCTCGTGGCCAGGACCGACGACATCGCCTTCGTGCTGCTCGACGAGGAACCCGGCGAGGTCCTGCCGGTGGGCCGGGGGCCGGAGCTGCCGGGTCTCCTCGAGGCGCTCGACAAGATGGCCGTACGGCCGAACTGATCCGGCGACGGCCTTCGGCCTCGCCGGGTCAGTGCCTCAGCGACCGAGCTCCTTACGGGTGGCACGGCGCAGCCTGCGCCGCTGCGACGGGTCCAGCATGAGATACGCGGCGGCCGGGACTCCCAGGATGATCAGGAGCGATGCCCACCAGGGCAGCCAGATCAGCAGGATGAGCCCGACCGCCACACCGCCTGCGGCGATCTTGGCGTTCTTGGACATGACTGTCGCCTCCTTCGCGGCCACTGCCGCTCTCTGTCTCGAAAACGGGCCCGCGCTCGCGGCGGTTCCTGACCGCGACCCTGAGACATCCCTGAGGTGCGACCCCTACACACCCCTGACCCCCTCATAGTGACTCAGCTCACACCCCAGTCATACCCGTGTGCGCCAGACGTGCTGTACCCTCGGCGACTCCGACTCACTAGTCAAGTTTGAGGAATCAGCCATAGCCGAGCATCCGACTCCCCCGGCCCCCTCCTCCTCGCTCTCCACCGCCACCCCCTCGGTACCCTCCTCCGCACCTGCCTCCGTCTCCTCCGAACTGGCCCACTGCCGCGCCGTGTTCCTGCCCGGCGACCCGGCCCGCACCGGCCGCATCGCCTTCTGGGGGCCCGACGGGGAGGCCCCGCCGGCCCTGGCTTCGGCGTCCGTGGCATCGGCTTCCGCCGTGGACCTGACCGTCGTCGTGCCCGGCGGCGACGGAATCGAGGCAGCGAGCGTGCCCGCCGTCCTGATGCCGGTGCACGCGGCCCTGCCGGTCCTCACCCGCGCGCGGGTGAGCGCGCAGGGGCACCGGTCCACCGTGTTCTGGGGCGCGGCGGCCGTGCACGCCCTGCACCTCGTGGCGCGCGGGCTGCTGCTGCCGGGGCTGTCCCCGGGCGACCACGACGCCTGGCGCACCGGTCCCCTGCGCGCCCAGGACATCGAGGCCCTGCGCCGGCTCGCCGCCGCGATGCCGCCCGAGGCGCACGCCGTGCCGCTGTCTGGCGCGGGGCCGCTGCGGCTGCCCGACCCGGAGCGGCTCCTGCGCGCCTTCCTCGACGCCGTCGCCGACACCCTGCCCCGCTCCCCCGCCGCACCGCTGGTGACCGGCGGGCCCGCCTACGCGTCGCCCGAGCCGGTGTATCTGCCCGAGCAGCGCGCCTGGGCCGCCGACGTCGCCGCGGGCCACGACGCGGGGGTGCGGCTGTCGCTGCGGATCGAGGCGCCCGGCCTGACGGACACGGTGGCCGACGCGGACGTGACGTTCCGGGCCGTGCTCCAGGTGCACAGCGTGAGCGATCCCGCGCTGGTCGCGGACGCCGCGGAGGTCTGGGCCGGCGCCAGGGGCGAGGCCTTCGGCCCGCGCGCGCGGATGGACGCCCTGCTCGCCCTGCGGCGCGCGGCCCGGGCCTGGGCCACGCTCACGCCGCTGCTGTCGGCGACCGTGCCGGACGCGGTCGATCTCGCCGACGAGGAGGTCACCGAACTGCTCGGCGCGGGCGCCCGCGCACTGGCGGCGGCCGGAGTCGACGTGCACTGGCCGAAGGGACTGACCCGCGAGCTCACCACGCGCGCGGAGGTGGGGCCGGTGGGGCCCTTCGACGACGAGGCGGAGGAGTCCGGCAGGTCCGTCGCGGCCCTGCCGTCGTTCCTGTCCGCCGACGCGCTGCTCGCCTTCAACTGGTCGTTCGCGCTGGGCGACCGGCGGCTGAGCCGCGAGGAGCTGGACCGGCTCGCCGAGGCCAAGCGCCCCGTGGTGCGACTGCGTGACCAGTGGGTCCTGATCGACCCTCAGGAGGTACGGCTCGCCCGCTCCCGGCAGGACCACAAGGTCACACCGGTGGATGCGCTGGGCGCTGCCCTGACGGGCTGGGCCGAGGTGGAGGGCAGCCGGGTCGAGGTACGGCCCACCGGATGGCTGGCGGCCCTGCGGGAGCGGCTCGCGGACCCCGAGGCGCAGCAGCCCGTGGAGCAGCCCGCCGCCCTCGCGGCCACCTTGCGGGACTACCAGCGGCGGGGCCTGAACTGGCTCGCCGGCATGACCTCCCTGGGCCTCGGCTGCTGCCTCGCCGACGACATGGGGCTCGGCAAGACGATCACGCTGATCGCCCTGCACCTGCACCGGCAGACCGACCCCGAGTCCGCCGGGCCCACCCTGGTGGTCTGCCCGACGTCCCTGATGGGCAACTGGCAGCGGGAGATCGAGCGGTTCGCGCCCGGCACCCCCGTGCGTCGCTTCCACGGTGCACGGCGCAGCCTCGACGACCTGGCCGACGGGGAGTTCGTGCTCACCACGTACGGCACGATGCGCCTGGACGCGCCCCGGCTCACCGGGGTGCCGTGGGGCATGCTCGTGGCGGACGAGGCCCAGCACGTGAAGAACCCGTACTCCTCGACCGCGCGGGAGCTGCGTGCCATCGGCGCACGCGCGCGCGTGGCGCTCACCGGCACCCCGGTGGAGAACAACCTGTCGGAGCTGTGGGCGATCCTCGACTGGACCACTCCGGGGCTGCTGGGCCGGCTCGGCACCTTCCGCAGGCGGTACGCGGAGGCCGTCGAGGGCGGTCAGGACCCGGCCGCCGCGGACCGGCTGGCCCGGCTCGTACGGCCGTTCCTGCTCCGCCGCCGCAAGGCGGACCCGGGGATCGCACCCGAGCTGCCGCCGAAGACCGAGACCGATCACGCCGTGTCGCTCACCCAGGAGCAGACGGGGCTGTACGAGGCGGTGGTGCGCGAGGCGCTGGCGGAGATCTCAGGCGCCGGCAGCATGGCGCGGCGCGGCCTGATCGTGAAGCTGCTGACCGGCCTCAAGCAGATCTGCAACCACCCGGCGCAGTACCTCAAGGAGGAGCGCCCGGTGATCGCCAAACGCTCCGGGAAGCTGGAACTGCTGGACGAACTGCTCGACACGATTCTCGCCGAGGAGGCGGGCGTGCTGATCTTCACGCAGTACGTCCAGATGGCCCGCCTCCTCGAACGGCACCTGGCCACCCGCGGCACGCCCTCGCAGTTCCTGCACGGCGGGACGCCCGTCACCGAGCGGGAGGCCATGGTGCGGCGCTTCCAGGACGGCGAAGTGCCGGTGTTCCTGCTGTCGTTGAAGGCGGCGGGCACCGGTCTGAACCTCACCCGGGCCGAGCACGTCGTGCACTACGACCGCTGGTGGAACCCGGCCGTCGAGGCGCAGGCCACCGACCGCGCCTACCGGATCGGCCAGACCCGGCCCGTGCAGGTGCACCGGATCATCGCGGAGGGAACCATCGAGGACCGAATCGCCGAACTGCTGGTCCGCAAGCGGGAGCTGGCGGACGCCGTCCTGGGCTCCGGCGAGGCGGCGCTCACGGAGCTGACGGACGCGGAACTGGCGGAACTGGTCGAACTGCGAGGGGGCCTGCGATGACTCGGTACGACGGTGACATGGAGCGCACGTTCGCGGCACTGCCGCCCGCGCAGGGACGGGGCTTCGCGCAGACCTGGTGGGGCCAGGCCTGGCTGAAGACCCTGGAGGACACGGCGCTGGACTCGGCGCAGCTCAAGACGGGCCGACGGCTCGCCCGCGCGGGAGCGGTCGGCGCGGTGTCGGTACGCCCGGGACGGCTCACGGCCGTCGTCCAGGACCGCGACCGCACGGCGCACCGGGCCGACGTCCTGCTGGAGGAGCTCTCGCCCGAACAGTGGGACCGCTTCCTGGACATGACGGCGGAGCGGGCCGGGCATGTGGCGGCGCTGCTGGACCGGGAGATGCCGCCGCACCTGGTCGAGGACGCGACGGCCGCGGGTGTCGAGCTGCTGCCGGGTCTGGGCGATCTGGAGCCGGAGTGCGACTGCGACGCCTGGGACCACTGCGGCCACACGGCGGCGCTCTGCTACCAGGTGGCGCGGCTGCTGGACCAGGATCCCTTCGTCCTGATGCTGATGCGGGGCCGCGATGAAGCCGCCCTGCTGGACGATCTCCAGACCCGCGGCGGCGGATCCGCCGCGGAGTCCTCCGGGCCGGAGGGGGTGGACGCGGCCGAGGCGTACGCGGCCGGTGACATCCTGCCTCCACTGCCGGACCTGCATGGACTCCCCGACGAGCCGGGGGTGCCGCCGTCCCTGGACACCGAGACGCCGCCCGCTCCCGGCATCGACCCGGCCGCGCTGGAGTTCCTGGCCGCGCGAACCGCCGTACAGGCCCACCACCTGCTCGCGGAGGCCCTCCGGGGCACCTCCGACGCGGAGTTGACGGTGGAGCAGGACGCCGTGCGGCTGGCCGCGGGCGACCCCGGACGCGACGTGGCGGACCGTCTCGCCGACGGGTCGGGACGCGGCCGGGAGGGGCTCGAAGCGGCGGTCCGTGCCTGGCACCTCGGCGGTACGGCCGCGCTGGCCGTGCTCGACGAGGAGTGGCGGGTGGAGGGCGAAGCGCTCGCACGCGCGCGTGCCGCCCTGGAGTCGGCCTGGGACACGGACGAGCGGCCCCGGCTGCGGGCGCGGGGCAACCGGTGGACGGTCGCCGGCGCTCCGGTCCAGCTGCGCCTCGGCCGGGACGGCCGGTGGTGGCCGTACCGCGAGGAACGCGGCCGCTGGGTACCCGCAGGGGGCGCCGCACAGGATCCGGCGACGGCCCTGACCTCGGCGGAGCCGACCGCCGCAGACGGAGCCGCACCGGAAGAGGCGCCCCTACGGCAGTAGCTCGCCGGCGTCCAGCGACGGGAGGAGCGATTCGAGATCGCTGGGCAGATCGCTCGGCAATCGGCTCGGAAAGCCCGACGGCAACCGGGTCCGCAGCTCGCTGGGCACTTCGGTGGGCAGCTTGGTGGGGATGCCGTAGGACGGAGCAGGGGTGCGGCTCGTGCTCCCGGCGGGCGGCTCCCGGTCCGGCGAGTCGTCGCCTCCCCTGGCCATCAGCACCACCGCGCACACGGCTGCGGCGGCCACGAGCACGGTGATCAGGATGAGCAGCGGATTCCGCCGCTGAGGCGGTACGGGCGGCAGGGCCATAGCGACCAGGGTCACCGTGCACCGCTCAGGACGCGAGCGGTGCACGGGAGTTGCTACGGACTCATGGCGTGGATCGCATGATTCCGTAGCATTCCAGGCGGTGGACTCAGCCGCGTGCTCCCAGAAGATGGTCCATGGCCAGCTGATCCAGGTGCTCGAAGGCCATGCCGCGGGCGGCGGCCGCGTCGACGTCGAAGGCCTCGAAGGCCGACCGGTCGGCGAGCAGGTCCTGGAGGCCGTCCGCGGCGGTGGGCTGGGCCAGCTCGTCCAGGCGGGCCGCACGCAGCGCCTCCTGGACCTCCGGGTCGGCACGGAACGCCGCGGCGCGGTCCTTGAGGATGAGGTAGTTGCGCATGCAGCCGGCCGCCGACGCCCACACCCCGTCGAGGTCCTCGGTCCGCGGGGGCTTGAAGTCGAAGTGCCGCGGACCGGTGTAGCCGGCCGACTCCAGAAGGTCGACCAGCCAGAACGCGGCACGCAGATCGCCGGCGCCGAAGCGCAGGTCCTGGTCGTACTTGATGCCGGACTGGCCGTTGAGGTCGATGTGGAACAGCTTGCCCGCCCACAGGGCCTGTGCGATGCCGTGCGGGAAGTTCAGCCCGGCCATCTGCTCGTGGCCGACCTCGGGGTTGACGCCGTACAGCTCCGGACGCTCCAGGCGTTCGATGAACGCCAGGGCGTGGCCGACGGTCGGCAGCAGGATGTCGCCGCGCGGCTCGTTCGGCTTGGGCTCGATCGCGAAGCGCAGGTCGTAGCCCTGGGAGGTGACGTACTCGCCGAGCAGGTCGAAGGCCTCCTTCATCCGGTCCAGGGCCGCGCGGACGTCCTTGGCGGCGCCGGACTCGGCACCCTCGCGGCCGCCCCAGGCCACGTACACCTGGGCGCCGAGCTCGGCGGCGAGGTCGATGTTGCGGATGGTCTTGCGCAGCGCGTAGCGGCGTACGTCGCGGTCGTTGGCGGTGAACGCACCGTCCTTGAAGACCGGGTGCGTGAAGAGGTTGGTGGTCGCCATCGGGACCTTCATGCCCGTGGCGTCCAGCGCCTGCCGGAAGCGCTTGATGTGGGCCTCGCGCTCGGTGTCGCTCGAGCCGAACGGGATCAGGTCGTCGTCGTGGAAGGTGACGCCGTGCGCGCCGAGCTCGGACAGACGCTGCACCGACTCGACCGGGTCGAGAGCACGTCGCGTGGCGTCGCCGAAGGGATCCCGTCCCTGCCAGCCGACGGTCCACAGGCCGAAGGTGAACCTGTCCTCGGGGGTGGGCTGGTAGCTCATGCCGCGGCTCCTTGCTCGCTGGGACTATTTCGTCATGGCGATTTACAAATTAGTATGCGAGCACCTCTCTGGGAAGAGACAAGGTGTCCCGGAACGAGAGAAGCAGGACCGGAGATGGACGAGAGAAGAGGGAGAAGCCCGATGTCAGCAGCCGAGGGTCCGCTCGTCGTCGGCGTGGACTCGTCCACCCAGTCCACCAAGGCGCTGGTCGTCGACGCGGCCACCGGCCGGGTCGTGGCGAGCGGCCAGGCCCCGCACACCGTCTCCTCGGGGGCAGGACGCGAGAGCGATCCGCGCCAGTGGTGGGACGCGCTGTGCGAGGCCCTGCGCCAGTGCGGTGACGCGGCGCACGAGGCCGCCGCGGTCTCGGTCGGCGGGCAGCAGCACGGCCTGGTCACCCTGGACGACCGGGGCGAGCCGGTGCGTCCCGCCCTGTTGTGGAACGACGTGCGCTCGGCGCCGCAGGCACGCAGGCTGACCGAGGAACTGGGCGGCGCGAAGGTCTGGGCCGAGCGCACCGGAAGCGTCCCCGCCGCCTCCTTCACGGTCACCAAGTGGGCCTGGCTGGCCGAGCACGAGCCGGAGGCGGTCCGGGCCACGAAGGCCGTGCGCCTCCCCCACGACTACCTCACCGAGCGGCTCACCGGGCAGGGCACGACCGACCGCGGCGACGTCTCGGGGACCGGCTGGTGGGCGTCCGGGACGGAGTCGTACGACGAGGAGATCCTGGCGCACGTGGGGCTGGACCCGGCCCTGCTGCCCCGGGTGGTCCGGCCCGGGGAGGTGGCCGGCACGGTGCGCGACAGCCACGACCTGCCGTTCTCCAAGGGGACTCTGGTCGCGCCCGGGACCGGCGACAACGCGGCCGCGGCGCTGGGCCTCGGGCTGCGTCCGGGTGTGCCGGTGATGAGCCTCGGCACCTCGGGCACGGTGTACGCCGTCTCGCGGCACCGGCCCGCCGACCCGAGCGGCACGGTGGCGGGCTTCGCCGACGCCCGCGGTGAATGGCTGCCGCTGGCCTGCACCCTGAACTGCACCCTCGCCGTCGACCGCGTCGCGACGCTGCTGGGCCTGGACCGCGACGCCGTGGAACCCGGCACGGCCGTCACCCTGCTCCCCTATCTGGACGGCGAGCGCACCCCGAACCTGCCCAACGCCTCCGGACTGCTGCACGGCCTGCGCCACGACACCACCGGCGGCCAGTTGCTCCAGGCCGCCTACGACGGTGCCGTGCACTCCCTGCTCGGCGCGCTCGACCTGGTCCTGGACCAGGACGCCGACCCCTCGGAGCCCCTGCTGCTGATCGGCGGCGGCGCCCGGGGCGCGGCCTGGCAGCAGACCGTACGAAGGCTTTCGGGACGTCCCGTGCAGGTGCCCGAGGCCAGGGAGCTGGTGGCGCTCGGCGCGGCAGCGCAGGCGGCCGGGCTGCTGACCGGGGAGGACGCGGCGGCCGTGGCACGCCGCTGGGACACGGCGGCCGGGCCGGTGCTCGACGCCGTCGAGCGGGACGAGGAGACGCTCGCCAGGATCGCCGGGGTACTCTCCGACGCGGCCCCGCTGCTGGAGCGGCCCACGGACACCCACTGAGGACTGGCGTCAGGCATGACCGCACCGCTGCACGAGGCTCACCCGGCGGGGCCGGGACGCGCACTGCCCGACACCCAGCAGGGCATGCGCCGCCGCAACCTCGCCCGTGTCCTGCACGCCGTCCGCGCCGAAGGGCCGCTGTCCCGGGCCGCCGTCGCGTCGCGGATCGGGCTGACCCGGGCCGCGGTGTCGACGCTCGTCGACGAACTCGTCCGCTCGGGGCTGATCGAGGAGCTGGGGCCCGAGCGGCCCGGCCGGGTGGGCCGCCCCGGCTCCGCGCTCGCCGTCAGCGGACGGGGCCCGGCCGGGATCGGCGCGGAGATCGGCGTCGACCATCTCGCGGTCTGTGCCGTCGACCTGCGCGGCACGACCCGGTCGCGGGCGATTCGGCAGGGCGCGAACCGTGGCCGCTCCCCCGGGCCCGTGATCGCGGAGCTCACCGAACTGATCGGCCGGGTCGTCGCCGAGGCGGAGGGCGAGGGTCTGTGGCCCGCCGGACTCGCCGTGGCCGTACCGGGTCTGGTGGCGCGCGACGCCCGGACCGTCGTACGCGCCCCGAACCTCGACTGGCACGACACGGACCTCGGTGGCCTGCTGCCGGCGGACCTGCCGCTGACCGTGGACAACGAGGCCAACTTCGGCGCGCTCGCCGAACTCTGGCTCGAGGACGGCACGCCGCGCGACTTCCTGCATGTGTCGGCGGAGATCGGCATCGGCGCTGCCGTCGTCGTGGACGGCGGACTGCTGCGCGGAACACGGGGTTTCGCGGGCGAGTTGGGACATGTGCCGGTCCGGCCGGACGGGCCGGCGTGCGCGTGCGGCGGGCGCGGATGCCTGGAGCAGTACGCCGGTGAGGAGGCGGTGCTGCGGGCGGCGGGCCTGGAGCCGGACGAGGACCGCGTGGGGCTGCTCGCGGGGCGCGCCGCCAAGGGCGACGAGGACGTACGCCGTGCCCTGCGCGACGCGGGCACCGCGCTCGGTGTCGCCCTGACCGGGGCGGTCAACCTGCTCGACCCGCAGAGCGTGGTGCTGGGCGGGGAGCTGTCCGGTCTCGCGCCCTGGCTGCTGCCCTCGCTGCGGGAGGAACTGGCGCGGCGCACCGCGGGTCCGGCCTGTCCCGTGTCCGTGTCACGGCTGGGCCCGGAGGGGCCGTTGCTGGGGGCGGCGCACTCGGTCGTGCGGGCGGTGCTGGACGATCCGGCGGCCGTCGCCGCGCGGGCCTGACCACCGGACAGCGATGGACGGGCGGACCCGGACACGGTCCCCGGGCAGCCCGAATCACCCGATGGGGTAGGCGAGTTATCCACAATCCCCAGCCCGTCCACCGAACCACGTCGCTCCCTTCTGACGGACCGGCAGGCGCCGTACCGTGATGATCCGTCGAAGCGAAAGGCATCCCGTCATGGACCAGGCAGCACCGCTCCCCAGCAGGCGAGGCGTCCTCGTCGGCGCCGCCCTCACCGCCGTCCCGTACGTCCTGCTCCCCGGCACACGGGCCGCTGCCCGGCCCCAAGCCCCCGACCACCCCGGAGCCGAGTGGCACCCGGCGACCGGCGCCAACTACACGGCGTCGAACCGCCCCCGCGGCCATCCCGTCGACCGCGTGATCATCCACGTCGCGCAGACGACCTTCGCCGGCACCCTGTCCATCTTCCGGAACCCGAGGAAGCAGGTGTCCGCGCACTACGTGGTGCGCTCGGCCGACGGGCACGTGGCGCAGTCCGTGCGCGAGGCCGACATCGCGTGGCACGCGGGGAACTGGGACTACAACAGGCGCGGCATCGGCATCGAGCACGAGGGCTGGGTGGACCAGCCCTCGTACTTCACCGACGCCGTGTACGAGGAATCGGCCCGGCTCACCGCGGCGATCTGCGCGCGGCACGGCATCCCCCGGAACCGGACACACATCATCGGCCACCACGAGGTACCGGGCAGCGACCACACCGACCCGGGGCGCCACTGGGACTGGAAGCGCTACATGAGACTGGTCAGAGACTCCGCCTGAGAAGGAGCCGCCCGAGCCGCCTCCCACCCCCTCACCCCACCTCACGTCCCGGTTACAAAGCGCTCAACCTCTGGTTGCGGCACGGTAAGCACGCGACGATGGGGCCATGACTCTGGCCCAGCGCGCCCTGGAGCGCCTGCAGGCCTGGCCCGACCTGATGCCGGGCCCGGCGAGTTGCGGCACCGGACGGGCGCTCCGTTCCGTCCGTGACGAGATCGTCCACTTCCACTCGGCACGGGACGTGGACCTCCACCTCACCCGCCGGGCCATCCAGCGCTTCCACTACGACCTCGCCGGTTCGAGCGCGATCCACCTGGTTCCCGGATCGTCCTGGGTGACGGTCCACCTCGACTGCGAAGCGGACGTCGACCTGCTGCTGAGCCTGGTGAGCATCGCGCTCAAGGCCCACCAGACCCCGCCCGCCGCCGACGAGCCGCGGCCCGTCGGATGCAACTTCCACCGTGTCAGGGTGCTCCCGCGCGACGCCGCCGCGGGCGGCTGAGCCTTGGTGACACCACCGGAGGACGCCAACGCCGAGGCCTGGCGTGCGTACGGAGCTCACCATCTGCGGCGGGGCACGGAGCTGCCCGAGGTGGCGCGGATCGACTGGGGAGTCGAGGGCACGGGGCCGGGGACCGAGATCCTCGGGGACCTCGCCGGCCGGCGGGTGCTTGACCTGGGGTGCGGTCCGGCGCGGCACGCCGCCCATCTGGTGCGTGCCCACAGTGCGCTGGTGGACGCGGTCGACGCCTCGGCCGGCCAGTACGAACGGGCCCGTGCCCGCTACGGCTCGCTGCCCGGGCTGCGGCTGGTCCTGGCCGACGCGGTGGAGCATCTGCGCGCGGCGGAGCCGTACGACGTCATCTACTCCCTGCATGCCGTCCCGTACCTCGACCCGCACCGGCTGCTGCCCGCCCTGGCCTCGGCGCTCAGGCCGGGCGGCAGGCTCTGCTTCACGGTGCTGCACACCAACTCGCGGGGTGACGGCCCGTCGGACCGGGTCACGGCCCGGCCCGAGGTCCTGCGGTTGGCCGGCGGCGGTGACATCACCGTCCACATGTGGGTCCTCACCCCGGACCTCTGGACGGAGCTGCTCACCGAGTACGGGCTGCGCGTGGAGCACGTCGACGTCCTGGACACGCCGCAGGCCGGAAACCACGCGTCCTACCGGCTCTTCCAGGTGACCCGGCCCGTCCGCGTCTCGTCCCGGCCGCGCGTCGACCGACCGCCACCGGCCCATGCCGCGCTCGGGGTCGGGGCCATCCTGTACGGGCCCCGCGGACTGCTCCTGGGCCGGCACCGGCGCGGCACATGGGAGCTGCCCGGCGGGACGGTGGAACCCGGGGAGTCGTTGCGGGAGACGGCGGTGCGCGAACTGCGCGAGGAGACCGGGCTCGCGGCACGGCCGGAGGACGTCCGGCTGCTGGGGACGCTCCTCGACGATGCCGACGGGGTCGTCCGGGTGACCGTCGCCGCCCGGGTCACCGTCTGGCGGGGCGAGCCGGCGGACCAGCCCGAGGAGAGCGTGGGCCG
The DNA here is from genome assembly GCF_045040895.1 of Streptomyces purpurascens. Lineage (NCBI taxonomy): Bacteria > Bacillati > Actinomycetota > Actinomycetes > Kitasatosporales > Streptomycetaceae > Streptomyces > Streptomyces purpurascens. The sequence continues at coordinate 1,336,714 of NZ_CP108341.1, forward strand.
CTGGCGCTGGTTCGGCCTGGACCGGCTGCCGGAGCAGCTGTTCGTGTGCAGCGCGCAGGCCCTCACGGCCTGGCGGCCGGATCTGCCGATCGAACACGCGCCCGCGCACTACACGCCGTACGCCACTGGAACGGACGGCAGCTGAAGCACCCGGAGGGGTGTGTTTTTCCGACTGTTTCCGCCTAGTCGGCAGTCAGCCGTACTCCTGAGCCCCGACGTCTGGTCCACTGCCCAGAGGACATCTGACGAGACATCAGGGGGCACGGTGACAGGTCGTCACAAGCGACGCGGAGCAGGCAGAGGCAGAGCGGTACTGGCGTTTCTCACGGCGTTCGGCGCACTGGCCGGTGCGGCCCTGGCGGGGGCGGCTCCGGCCGACGCCGTCCAGAAGCGCGTCCGTGTCGCGCCGGGCGTCACCTACGAGCACTTCGACATCCAGGCGGCCAAGGGAGTGACACACGCGCATGTGCTGAAGGTCGACCTGGGCAACCCGCGCGTGCAGGTGGATCTGCTGTACGCCGGGGCGGTGGCCTCGCGCGCGCAGGTCTCGCGGATGGCCGACGCGCAGGGGGCCGTCGCCGGTGTCAACGGCGACTTCTTCAACATCACCGAGACGCAGCACCCGGGCGTCGAGGCGACCGGCGCGAGCGTCGGGCCGGCGATCACGGCCGGGCGAACGCTCAAGGCGGCCGTGCCGAACGGCCAGCGGTTCGGCCCGGAGCTGCCGCCCGGCACGACCACCGAGGACGTGTTCGGTGTGGGCACCGACGGGCGGGCCCGGCTGGACCGGCTGGCCCTCGACGGCTCGGTCCGCGCCTCCGGGACGCGGCTGCCGCTCGGCGGGCTCAACCAGTACGCGCTGCCGGTGGGTTCCGTCGGCGCGTTCACCTCCGAGTGGGGCAGTGCCTCACGGGTGCGCGCCACCTGCGGCACGGACACGGACCGGGCCGCTCCGTGCAGCACGGACACCTACGAGGTGACGGTCCGCGACGGCAAGGTCGCATCGGCCGCCGACACCCCCGGCCGCGGCCCCATCGCCGCGGGGACGACCGTGCTGGTCGGCCGGGAGGCGGGCGCCCAGCAGCTGCGGAAGTTCTCCACCGGCGAACCGGTCGAGATCGAGCACGGTCTCGTCGCTGCCACGAGCGGCGTCCCGTACCGTCTCGCCCTCGGCGGCTACCCGGTCCTCTCGGGCGGCCGGCCGCTGCCGGGTCTGGACGACACGGCGTCGGCCGTCCGTACCGCCGTGGGGCTCGCCGACGACGGGCGGCGCATGCTGCTGCTCGCGCTGGACGGTGGCACCGCCTACCGCAGCGGCATGACGATCGCCGAAGTGGCCGACACCATGCGGCGGCTGGGCTCACAGGACGCCTTGAGCCTGGACGGCGGAGGGTCGTCGACGCTGGTCGCCCGGAAGTCGGGCGCGAGCACCGTGTCCGTACGCAACCACCCCAGCGGCGGCGCCGAACGCGCCGTCCCGAACGGCATCGGAGTGTTCTCGGGCTAGCGGCCCCAAGGCCTCATGGCCTCGCCTCAAGGCCTCAAGCTGCTGACGATCTCCGCCGTCGCCGTGATGCCGCTGTGGATGGTGGGGGCGATGCTCGTGCTGGCCAGGTAGAAGCCGAGCAGCAGGCAGACCAGCGCATGGGAGACCTTCAGCCCGCCGTTGCGCAGGAAGATCACCGCAAGGATCACGAGCAGCAGCACCACAGAGATGGAAATGGCCATCGTCAACTCCTCCGCCACGCCGCCCTATCCGATTCACGGCGTTCGGCCGCAAGTGTGGCGTAGCGGAGGGTTCGTCCGGTGGGCTGACCTGTCCGCCGAACGTGTGAAGTCCTACGCCGCCCGGCGGGCGTCCAGGAACGCCTCCAGTCCGGCGAGGTCGTCGGTGTTGAGGTGGTCGACGTCCGCGGCGAGCAGTTCCGCCCACACCGCGTCACGGGCGGGCCCGGCCAGATCCGGGGTCGCCCAGAACCGCACCTTCTGCCGCCGCGCGTGCGCGGCCCGGACGATGCCCCGCAGCTTCTCCCGCTCGGCGTCCGGGAACGCGCCCACGCCCTGCCAGCCGAAGTTGAGCGTCCAGTTGTCGCTGATCAGCGGGACGAAGGAGGCCGGGGCCTGGCTGCCGAGGTCGGCGAGTCGGCCGTCGTAGAACGCGCGCCGAACGCTCTGGGCCTCCATGGGGGCGCGGGCCGCGCGGTCGCCGGAGATCACGGCGGTGACCGGGCCGGGGAGGACCCGGCCGTGGGCGTACGTCGTGAACAGGTGCCGGTAGCGCCTGAGGTGGCGGTCGAGCTCGAGATAGGTCGACGAGCCCTCGGTCTTGATGTCGACGAGGAGTTGCAGCGAGCCGCGGTACCCCCGGTACACACGGCCGCGGTTGGCCCGGACGCGGGCGGCGAGCGGGTCGAGGTAGAGGGACTCGAGGGTGCGGGACGGGTCGAGGTCCTCCGGGTCGTGGGCGACGAGAAGCTGGTCGCCCACGAGGTAGATGTCGGCCTCGACACTGCCGAACCGGTGGTCGAGGGCGTCGAGGAGGGGGCGCGGGTGCTCGTAGTCGTTGTGGGCGTGGGCGCGCCACAACGGGCGGCACCCGTGCCGTCGTTCGCCGGCCGCCGCGGGGGTGGCGGGGAGGGCGACCGAGCCCGCGAGGGCGGCGCCGAGGGTGGTGAGGGCTCTGCGACGGGTGGTGAGGGCCATGCTCTGCCTCCCTGGAAGTGCCGTACGGGAACCCTGCGAGTATGGGGTCCCGGCAGGTCCAAGAAGCAGGCCCGTGCACGGAGTTGGCCGGACTGCCGCCCCGCGTTCACTTCACCGGAGCGGGGCACACGAAAAAGCCCGCCCCAGGTGGGACGGGCTTTCCCCGCACGTCGACCAGGTGTATGTCAGGGGGCCTGGAGGTCGACGAGTCCGGCCAGGGCCTCGCGGTGGGCGCCCGCCGTGCCGTAGGCGATCGAGTCGGCCTTCGCGCGCTTCAGGTACAGGTGCGCCGGGTGCTCCCACGTCATGCCGAGGCCGCCGTGCAGTTGCAGCGCCTCCTCGGCGGCGTGCACGGCCACGGGTGCCGCGAAGGCCTGGGCGACGGTGACGGCCACCTCGACGTCCTCGCCGTTCGCCAGCGCGTCGGCGGCGTTGCGGGCGGCCGCGCGGAGGTTGACGACCTCCAGCCACAGCTGGGCCAGCCGGTGCTTGAGCGCCTGGAAGCCGCCGACGGGCCGGTTGAACTGCTTGCGTTCCTTCAGATAGCGGACGGTCTCCGTCAGCGCCCAGTCGGCGAGCCCGAACTGTTCGGAGGTGAGCAGCCCGGCTCCGGCGGTCAGGGCCCGGCGTACGGCGGGTTCGGCGTCGCCCAGCAGACGGCCCGGCACCCCGTCGAGCGTGACGGTCGCCAGCGGCCGGGTCAGGTCCAGGGAGACCTGGGGCGTGACGGTCGCCGCCGTGGCGTCGACCGCGTACAGGCCGCCGTCGTCGGCGGGCACGAGCAGGACGTCCGCGACGGCCGCGTCCGCGATGCCGGTCAGTTCGCCGCGCAGCCGGCCGTCCTCGTGCCGGACCACCTTGTAGGCGGTGCCCGGTGCGATGTTCAGCGCGACGGCGAGGGCGCCGATCCGCCGCCCGGTCGCCAGGTCGGCGAGCAGGTCGTCGGCGTCGCAGGCGAGCAGCGCCTCGGTAGCGACGACGGCGCTGGTCAGATAGGGCACGGGAGCGACCGCGCGGCCCAGCTCCTCCAGGACGACGGCGGCTTCGCGGTGCGTGGCACCCTGGCCGCCCTTGGCCTCGGGCACCAGGAGCCCCGCGAGGCCCATGCCGTCGGCGAGCGCCTTCCAGGCCTCACGGTCGTGCGGGGTGTCCGACTCGGTGCGGGCGATCACCCCGGGCGCGTCGCAGTGGTCGGCGAGCAGGTCCCGTACGGCGGCCCGCAGCGCCTCTTCCTCCTCGGAGTAGAGAAGATCCGTCATCGGGCCAGGTCCTTCCAGGCGACGTCCTTGTCGGTGCGCGGTTCGGCGGGCAGGCCGAGGACGCGCTCGGCGACGATGTTCAGCAGGATCTCGGTGGTCCCGCCCTCGATGCTGTTGCCCTTGGAGCGCAGATAGCGGTAGCCGGCCTCACGGCCGGTGAAGTCGACCAGTTCCGGGCGGCGCATGGTCCAGTCGTCGTACAACAGGCCCTCCTCGCCGAGGAGTTCCACGTCCAGGCCGCTGATCTCCTGGTTGAGGCGGGCGAAGGCGAGCTTCATGCCGGCGCCTTCGGGACCGGGCTGGCCCACGACGAGCTGCTGGCGCAGCCGTTCGCTGGTGAGCCGTGCGACCTCGGCCTCGACCCAGAGCTTCAGCAGACGCTGATGCAGGTCGTGGGTGCGCAGCTCGGGCCGCTCGCGCCAGGTCTTGGAGACCGGTCCGATCATGCCGCCCTCGCGGGGCAGTCGCATGCCGCCGATGGCGACGCGTTCGTTGTTCAGCGTGGTCTGCGCGACCCGCCAGCCGTCGCCGACCTCGCCCAGGCGGCGGGCGTCCGGGATCCGGACGTCGGTGAGGAACACCTCGTTGAACTCGGCCTCGCCGGTGACCTGCCGCAGCGGCCGCACCTCGACGCCCGGGTCGGTCATGTCGCAGACGAAGTACGTGATGCCCCGGTGCTTGGGCACGTCCGGGTCGGTGCGGGCGATGAGGATCGCCCAGCGGGCCACATGGGCGCTGGACGTCCAGACCTTCTGCCCGTTGATCACCCAGCTGTCGCCCGCACGGACGGCACGCGTGCCGAGCGCGGCGAGGTCGGACCCGGCGCCCGGCTCGCTGAACAGCTGGCACCAGACCTCCTCGCCCACCCAGAGGGGCCTGAGGAACCGCTGCTTCTGCTCCTCGGTGCCGTACTTGAGGATCGTCGGCGCGGCCATCCCGAGGCCGATACCGATCCGCCGCGGGTCGTTGTCGGGCGCCCCGGCCGCCTCCAGTTCGGCGTCCACGACGGCCTGGAGGGAACGGGGCGCACCGACTCCGCCGAGGCCCTCCGGGTAGTGCACCCACGCCAGTCCGGCATCGAAACGGGCCCGGAGGAAGTCCAGGCGGTCGGTCGAGGCCGGCGGGTGCGCGGCCAGCAACTCCCGGGTACGGTCGCGCAGTTCCTCGGCGCCGGTCACACTGCGCTGCTCCGCGCTGGTCATGCTGCTGCCTCCTCCATGACGACGGCGATCCGTCCGGTGGTCAGGCCGTCCGCGACCTTCTGCACGGCGGCGGCCGCCCCCGAGAGCGGGACGCGCTCGCTCACCAGCGGCTTGATCGCGCCCCGGGCGGCCAGCTCGGTGAGCTGCTCGTGGCAGTGCTGGACCAGCTTCGGGTTCTTGGTGTTGTACAGGCCCCAGTGCAGGCCCATGATCGAGTAGTTCTTCACCAGGGCGTGGTTCAGGGCCGGGCTGGGGATCGTGCCGCCGGCGAAGCCGACGACGATGATGCGCCCCTCGAAGGCGACGACCTTGGCGGACTGGGTGTAGGCCTCGCCGCCGACCGGGTCGTAGACGACGTCGGCGCCCCGGCCTCCGGTGGCCTCCTTGACGGCGGCGACGACGTCCTCGGCGCGCCGGTCGATCACGACGTCGCAGCCCAGCTCACGGGCGACGGCCGCTTTCCCGGGGCCGCCGACGACACCGATGACGGTGGCGCCGGCGGCCTTCCCGAGCTGCACGGCCGCGCTGCCGACCCCTCCTGCGGCAGCGTGGACGAGCAGGGTCTCGCCGGCCTCCAGACCGGCCCGGCGGTGCAGTCCGAACCAGCCGGTCTGGTAGCCGATGTGCAGGGCCGCGGCCTCCGCGTCGTCCAGGGCGTCCGGAGCGGGCAGCAGGGCGGCGGCATCGGCGACGGCGTACTCGGCGAAGCCGCCGTGGGGCAGTGCCGGGTTGGCGATCACGCGGCGGCCGTCCTCGGTCTCGCCGCAGATCTCGACGCCGGGGGTGAACGGCAGCGGCGGCCTGACCTGGTACTGGCCCCGGCACAGCAGGGCGTCCGGGAAGTTGATGTTCGCGGCGCGCACCTTCAGCAGGACCTGGCCGTCGCCGGGCACCGGCCGCGCCACGTCCGCCAGGCGCAACACCTCGCCCGGCTCGCCGTTCTCGTGCACTTGCCATGCCTGCATGCGGGGCCTCCACGGGACTGCTTCGTCTGACCGGGGTCGGTTTGCATACTAAGCGGTTGCTTGCCGATCAGGGAACAGTCATGTGGGTCACGACTTCTTGGGCCGCGCCCGCACATGCATCCGCTCCCCCTGCGGACCGAACAGACTGAGGAACTCCGCGGGCCCCTCCCCCGCCGACCCGAACCAGTGCGGCACCCGCGTGTCGAACTCGGCCGCCTCCCCCGCCGTGAGCACGACGTCGTGCTCGCCCAGCACGAGGCGCAGCTTCCCGGACAGCACGTACAACCACTCGTAGCCCTCATGGGTGCGCGGCTCCGGTTCCTCCTTCCGCTGGGGCTCCAGCACCTTGTAGGCCTGCAGGCCGCCCGGCTGGCGGGTGAGCGGCCAGAGGGTGCGCCCGCCCATCACGATGGGCTTGGACCGCACGCGCGGATCGCCTGTCGGCGCGGCACCGACGAGCTCGTCCAGGGCCACCTGGTGAGCGCGCGCGATCGGCAGCAGCAGTTCCAGACTGGGTTTACGCAGTCCGGACTCCAGCCGGGACAGGGTGCTGACGGAGATGCCGGTGGTCTCGGAGAGCGCCGCCAGGGTCACCTCCCGCTCCTTGCGCATCTGCCGCAGCCGGGGGCCGACGCCCGCGAGTACCTCGTCCGTGGTCATGGTCGTATTGCAGGTTCGGCAAACATATTTGTCAATACCGTAAGGCCAGGGCGACGCTCGGCAGTGGAGGTGGTCACATGACCGAGAACTACGCAGTCGTGGTCGTCGGCGGCGGCGCCGCGGGCCTGTCCGCGGCACTGGTGCTGGGCCGGGCCCGGCAGCGCACGCTGGTCGTCGACGCGGGCGAGCCGCGCAACGCTCCCGCCGCGCACATGCAGGGCTTCCTGACCCGGGACGGCATGCCGCCCGCCGAGTTCCTCGCCATCGGCCGGGAGGAGATCGCGCGCTACGGCGTGGACCTCGTGCGGGACCGGGTGGTGGCGGTCGAGCGGGGCGGGGACGGCGCCGTGGAGCGGGGCGAGGACTTCGCCGTGGTGCTGGCCGGCGGGCGGACCGTACGGGCCCGGCGGCTGGTCGTCGCGACCGGGCTGAAGGACGAACTGCCGGCGGTCCCCGGGCTGGCCGAGCGGTTCGGCCGGGACGTGCTGCACTGCCCGTTCTGCCACGGCTGGGAGGTGCGCGACCAGCCGTTCGGCGTGCTCGGGACGGCCCCGAAGAGCGTGCACCAGGCACTGATGGTGTCCCAGTGGTCGAAGGACGTGCGGTTCTTCCTGCACACGGTCGCCGAGGAGGAGCTTTCCGGCGAGGATCTGCGCAGGCTCGCCGCGGCCGGCGTCGACGTGGTGCCGGGCGAGGTCACCGGGCTGCTGGTCGAGGACGACCGGCTCACCGACGTCCGGCTCGCCGGCGGCACGACACACGCCCGCTCCGTGCTGTTCGTCGCCCCGCACGCCGTCCCGCAGACCGGCCTGCTGGAACAGCTCGGCGCCGACTTGCGGGAGACGCCCTTCGGCGCGTACCCCGTGATCGACCCGACGGGCCTGACGACCGTGCCCGGAGTGTGGGCCGCGGGCAACGCGATCGGCTTCGCCGAGCAGGTCGTGCACGCGGCGAGCGGCGGCTACCGGGCGGCGTCCGCGATCGTCGGGGATCTGCTGATGACGGATCTCGACGCGGCCACCGGGCTGTAGAAGGGCCGCTTCCCGGCCGTCGGCGACCTGCTGATGACGGACCGGGACGCCGCGGCGAGCTCTCGGCGGTGGTCGCGACACCCGGCCCGTCGGGCGTGCGCAGCGAACACCGCCCGGAGAACCTGGACGCGTCCGTCCGAGTGCGGGAGCGCCGCCTCCGCCGTCATCGGACCGCAGACGACCGGACCTCGGCACCGCCGCCCGGGTGTAGAGGTGCCGCCTCCGGTGCACCATGGCTGCATGCTGCTGCACCGGCTGGCCCGAGTGTCCCAGGAGGTCGCCGCCACCTCGGCGCGGTCCCGGAAGACGGCCCTGCTCGCGGAGCTGTTCCGGGACGCGGAGGCGGACGACGTGCCGATCGTCATCCCGTATCTGGCGGGACGGCTGCCGCAGGGCCGGATCGGCGTCGGCTGGAAGGTGCTGGGCCGCCCGGTCGCCCCGGCCGCGGAACCGGGCCTGACCGTGCGGGAGGTGGACGCCCGGCTGGCGGAGCTGAGCAAGGTGTCCGGCCCCGGCTCCCAGGCGGAACGGGCCCGGCTGGTCGGGGAGTTGATGGGCGCGGCCACCGAGGACGAGCAGCGGTTCCTGCTCGGGCTGCTCACCGGCGAGGTGCGGCAGGGCGCGCTGGACGCCGTCGCGGTCGAGGGGCTGGCCCAGGCGACCGGGGCGCCCCCGGCGGACGTCCGGCGGGCGGTGATGCTCGCGGGCTCCCTCCAGACGGTGGCCGAGGCGCTGCTCGCGGAGGGCCCCGCCGCCCTGGACCGCTTCCGCCTCACGGTCGGCCGCCCGGTCTGGCCGATGCTGGCGCACAGCGCCTCCTCGGTCGCCGAGGCGGTGGACAAGCTCGGCGCCTGCGCGGTCGAGGAGAAACTGGACGGCATCCGCGTCCAGGTGCACCGGGACGGCGACACGGTACGGCTCTACACCCGCACCCTCGACGACATCACCGGCCGCCTGCCCGAAGTGACGGCCGCCGCCCTGGAGTTGAGGGGCGAGCGGTTCATCCTGGACGGGGAGGTGATCTCCTTCGACGAAGGCGGGCGCCCCCGCTCGTTCCAGGAGACCGCGGGACGCGTCGGCTCCCGCACGGACGTGGCGACGGCCGCCCGCGCGGTCCCCGTCTCCCCCGTCTTCTTCGACGCGCTGTCCGTCGACGGCCGCGACCTGCTCGACCTGCCGTTCGCCGAGCGGCACGCGGAGCTGGCCCGGCTGGTCCCCGAGCCGATGCGGGTGCGGCGTACGACGATGTCCGGCCCGGACGACGTGGGCACGGCGGAGGAGTTCCTCGCCGAGGCCCTGGAGCGAGGCCACGAGGGCGTCGTCGTCAAGGCGCTGGACGCCTCCTACAGCGCGGGCCGGCGCGGCGCGTCCTGGCTGAAGGTCAAGCCCGTCCACACGCTCGACCTGGTGGTGCTGGCCGCCGAGTGGGGCCACGGCCGCCGCACCGGCAAGCTCTCCAACCTCCACCTCGGCGCCCGCACCGCCGACGGCGGTTTCGCCATGCTCGGCAAGACCTTCAAGGGCATGACCGATGCCCTGCTGGCCTGGCAGACCGAACGGCTCCAGCAGCTCGCCGTCGACGACAACGGCTACGTCGTGACCGTACGCCCGGAACTCGTCGTCGAGATCGCCTACGACGGCCTGCAACGCTCCACCCGCTACCCGGCCGGCGTCACCCTCCGCTTCGCCCGCGTGATCCGCTACCGGGAGGACAAGCGCCCGGAGGACGCCGACACGGTGGAGACCCTGCTGGCCGCGCATCCGCAGGTGCACCCGTGAAGCGCAGCGCGGGCCTGCTGCTCTTCCGCCACACCGGCAACGGCCCGGAAGTGCTGCTCGGCCATATGGGCGGCCCGTTCTTCGCCCGGCGCGACGCCGGTGCGTGGACCGTTCCCAAGGGCGAGTACGAGCCCGACGAGCCCGCCTGGGCGGCCGCCCGCCGTGAGTTCGAGGAAGAACTGGGGCTGCCCCCACCCGACGGCGAGGCCATCGAGCTGGGCGAGGTCCGGCAGACCAACGGCAAGATCGTCACGGCGTGGGCGATCGAGGCGGACCTCGACCCGGCGACGATCACGCCCGGCACGTTCCGGATGGAGTGGCCGCCGAGGTCGGGACAGTTCCAGGAGTTCCCCGAGCTGGACCGGGTGGCGTGGTTCGCCCTCGACCGGGCCCGCGAGGTGATCGTCAAGGCGCAGGCGGCGTTTCTCGACCGCTTGGCGGAGCACTCGCCCTGAGGAGACGCTCCCGCGTTGCGGTCCCCTCCGCCGCGCGGGAAGGTCGAGACACAGCCCGCACCGAGGGAGGTCAGCCATGCCCATCGCGACGGTGAACCCGGCGAACGGCGAGACGCTCAAGACGTACGAGGCCATGGGCCAGGAGGAGATCGAGCGCCGGCTCCAGCTCGCGGAGGCCACGTTCCGCACGTACCGGACGACGACGTTCGACGAGCGCGCCCGGCTGCTGAACAAGGCCGCCGACCTCCTCGAAGAGGATCAGCAGGACATCGCCCGCGTGATGACCACCGAGATGGGCAAGCCGATCCAGCAGGCCCGGGCCGAGGCCGCGAAGTGCGCCAAGGCGATGCGCTGGTACGCCGAGCACGCCGAGGAACTGCTCGCCGACGAGGAACCCGCCGACACCGACGTGAAGGACTCGGGCGCCTCACGCGTACGCGTGCGCTACCGGCCGCTGGGTCCGGTGCTGGCGGTGATGCCGTGGAACTTCCCGCTGTGGCAGGTGATCCGCTTCGCCGCGCCCGCGCTGATGGCGGGGAACGTGGGCCTGCTGAAGCACGCCTCGAACGTCCCGCAGACCGCCCTCTACCTGGAGGACCTGTTCCACCGGGCGGGCTTCACCGAGGGCTGCTTCCAGACCCTGCTCATCGGCTCCGGCGCGGTCGACGAGATCCTGCGCGACGAGCGGGTCAGGGCGGCCACCCTCACCGGCAGCGAGCCCGCGGGCCGCGCGGTCGCCTCCACCGCCGGCGAGATGGTCAAGAAGACCGTGCTGGAGCTGGGCGGCAGCGACCCGTTCGTCGTCATGCCCTCCGCCGACATCGACCGGGCGGCGAAGGTCGCGGTGACCGCGCGGGTGCAGAACACCGGGCAGTCCTGTATCGCCGCGAAGCGGTTCATCGTGCACACGGATGTCTACGACGCCTTCGCCGCGCGTTTCGCCGAGGGCATGCGGGCGCTGAAGGTCGGCGACCCCACGGCCGAGGACACCGACGTCGGGCCGCTCTCCAGCGAGCAGGGACTGCGCGATGTGGAGGAACTGGTCGACGACGCGGTGCGCGGCGGTGCGGAGGTGCTGTGCGGTGGCGAACGGCCCGAGGGGCCCGGCTGGTACTACGCGCCGACGATCCTCGCCGGCATCACCCGCGAGATGCGCATCCACCGGGAGGAGGCGTTCGGTCCGGTCGCCACGCTGTACCGGGCGGCCGACCTCGACGAGGCCGTTCTGATCGCGAACGACTCGCCCTTCGGACTGAGTTCGAACGTGTGGACGCGGGACGAGGCCGAGGTGGACCGGTTCGTACGGGATCTGGAGGCGGGCGGGGTGTTCGTCAACGGGATGACGGCCTCCCATCCGGGGTTCCCGTTCGGCGGGGTGAAGCGGTCCGGGTACGGCCGTGAGCTGTCCGGGCACGGAATCCGGGAGTTCTGCAACATCACGACTGTTTGGCACGGTGCGTGAGTCTTGCGGGGCTACGATCCCGTCTGTGAACCGCGAAGTGACTCTGCCGTTGATCGTCGACGACCACGGGACCTTGCAGGTGGCTGCGGCGGATGTCAGCAAGCTGTTGCGGACGTTGGGGGGTCGGTGGGTGCGGTTGGTGGAGGCCGGGGAGTCGGGTCTTGACGAGGACACCGTTGCGGCGTTGACGATCGAGCTTGCGAAGCTGGCTGATCGGATTGACGTGGCTTGTATCGCGCACAGCAGTGGGAGTGCGACCTGAGCTGGGCTAAGAGGGCAGATCCCCGAGCGTGGACCAGAACATCGCCTCGTAGTGCTGGAGCAAGCGGCCGTATCCAGCTGCCAGGGACTCGTTCAGTTGCCCGGTGTCCAGCCCCGCCTGTACCGCCGCCACGGCCTTCGCGTCCAGCTCGGGTGACGGCTCCGCGAACAAGTCGAAGAACGCGCAGGCCTCTTCCCTGAAGCCATAGTGAGCCCGCAGGGCCTTGGTGATCGTCGCGCAATAGCCGCCCCACGCCGAGAAGTTGGCCGTCAGGGCCAGGACGACATCCGCCGGTGAGCCGTTCAGGGACAGCCACGCCACGTACGCGGGGTAGGCCTGGCAGCCGGCGAGCGGCTCGTAGGACGCGGCCGCCTTCTCTTCCACTCCGCACGCCTGTGTGAGCGAGGGCAGCAGTTCTTCCGCCAGTGCCTCGCCCTCCGCGAGGCTCCGGAAGAAGGCCGCGGCCTCGGGTGCGGTGACGAGGGAACGCTCGGCCAGATGGAGGAACGCGCGGCGGTCCGCGGGGATCACCCAGGACTGTTCCAGGGCGAGTGCGGCGAGGGTGCCGCGGGGGGCCGCGCCCTGGGCGATCCGGGGGACCAGGGGGTTGGAGAGGGGGTCCGGGGCGAGTTGGGCCGTGGTCGTCCGCAGCAGGTCCCGGGCCGTGCGCGTCATCGCGTCCTCCGTCGGTGTGTGTCCTCGGACAGGTCTGCCCCGAGCCTGGCACGGGGTCCCCGAAATGGAGCAGTCCGACGCGAATTCGGCGTCCCACCGGGTGATCGTGGATGGACCACCCTCTGAGGTGAACCACCTTCTGACCGGGAGGCGAGAGGCCTTCCGGGAGGCGAAAGCAGGCACGGTTCATGGCGACTTTGTGCAGACCCTCGGTGTCCGTTCCAGAGCACGTGATCACGATGGAGGAGACGCTTGAGCTGGCGCGAGAGCGCCACGCCGATCACCCCCAACTGCCGCTGGCCCTCCGGCTGATCGAGAACACCGGCGTACGCACGCGGCACATCGTCCAGCCCATCGAGGAGACCCTGAAGCACCCCGGGTTCGCGGAGCGCAACAAGCTCTACGAGGCCGAGGCGAAGGCGCGGGTGCCCGCGGTCATCCAGGAGGCGCTCGACCACGCCGAGCTGCTCACCACCGACGTGGACGTGATCATCTACGTGTCGTGCACGGGCTTCATGATGCCCTCGCTCACGGCCTGGCTGATCAACGAGATGGGCTTCGACCCGACCACTCGGCAACTGCCCATAGCCCAGCTGGGCTGCGCGGCCGGCGGCGCGGCGATCAACCGGGCCCACGACTTCTGCACGGCCTACCCCGAGGCCAACGCGCTGATCGTGGCCTGCGAGTTCTGCTCGCTGTGCTACCAGCCCACCGACATCGGTGTCGGCTCGCTGCTGTCCAACGGCCTGTTCGGTGACGGTATCGCCGCCGCCGCGGTCCGCGGCCGGGGCGGCGAGGGCATCAGCCTGGAGCGCAACGGCTCGTACCTGATCCCGAAGACCGAAGAGTGGATCATGTACGACGTACGGTCGACCGGCTTCCACTTCCTGCTGGACAAGCGGGTACCGGCCACCATGGAGCCGCTCGCCCCGGCACTGCAGGAGCTGGCAGGAGACCACGGCTGGGACGCCTCCGACCTGGACTTCTACATAGTCCACGCGGGCGGCCCCCGCATTCTCGACGACCTCAGCACCTTCCTGAAGGTCGACCCGCACGCCTTCCGCTTCAGCCGGGCCACGCTCACCGACTACGGCAACATCGCCAGCGCCGTCGTTTTGGACGCGCTGCGCCGGCTGTTCGAGGAGGGCGGCGCCCAGCACCGGGCACGCGGGCTGCTCGCCGGGTTCGGACCCGGCATCACCGCCGAGATGGCCGTGGGCCGCTGGCACCGCGCGGACGAGACGATGTGAGATGAGCAAAGAGACGATCACCGAAACGCTGCCCCCGGTCCGCGACTGGCCCGCGCTCGACCTGTCCGGCGCGGACTTCGACCCGGTCCTGCGGGAGCTGATGGACGAAGGCCCGGTCACCCGCGTCAAGCTGCCCAACGGCGACGGCTGGGCCTGGCTGGTCACCCGCTACGACGACACGCGGATGGTGACCAACGACCCGCGCTTCAGCCGCGAGGCCGTCATGGACCGGCAGGTCACCCGGCTCGCACCGCACTTCATCCCGGCGCGTGGCGCGGTCGGCTTCCTGGACCCGCCGGACCACACCCGGCTGCGCCGCAGTGTCGCCGCCGCGTTCACGGCGCGCGGGGTGGAGCGGGTGCGCGAGCGGTCGCGCCGCATGCTGGCGGAACTGGTCGAGGAGATGCTCCAGGACGGCCCGCCCGCCGACCTGACGGAGGCCGTGCTCAGCCCGTTTCCCATCGCGGTCATCTGCGAGCTGATGGGCGTCCCGGCCGCCGACCGGCAGGACATGCACCGCTGGACCCAGTTCATCCTGTCCTCCTCACACGGCGCCGAGGTCAGTGAGAAGGCCAAGCAGGAGATGAGCTCCTACTTCGCCGATCTGATCGGCGTGCGCGAGGGCAGTACGGGCGAGGACGTAGCATCCCTGCTCGGCGCGGCCCTGGGCCGTGGCGAGATCACCCTGGAGGAAGGGGTGGGACTCGCGGTGCTCCTCCAGATCGGCGGCGAGGCGGTCACCAACAACAGCGGCCAGATGTTCTACGTCCTGCTGACCCGGCCCGACCTGGCCGACCGGCTGCGCGCCGAGCCGGGGATCCGCCCCCAGGCCATCGACGAACTGCTGCGCTGGATCCCCCACCGCAACGCGGTCGGCCTGTCGCGGATCGCCCTGGAGGACGTGGAGATCAGGGGCGTGCGGATCCGGGCGGGCGACGCGATCTACGTGTCGTACCTGGCCGCGAACCGCGACCCCGACGTCTTCCCCGACCCGGAGACGATCGACTTCCTGCGCAGCCCCAACCCCCATGTGTCCTTCGGGTTCGGCCCCCACTACTGCCCGGGCGGCATGCTGGCCCGGCTGGAGTCGGAACTCCTGGTCGACGCGCTTCTCGACGGCGTTCCGGGCCTGCGGCTCGCCGTGCCCGCCGAAGAGGTGCCCTTCAGGAAGGGCGCGCTGATCCGCGGGCCCGAGGCCCTGCCCGTGACGTGGTGAGCGGGCGATGACGTCGACGGAAGGACTGCTCGTGCCACCCGGCCACGGCCGGGTGGTACAGGCCCCTGCCCAGCACGTCACTTTCAAGGTGACCGGCTCGCACTCGCGCATGGCCTCCACCTTCGAGGTGGTCGTGCCGCCGGGCTTCGACGTCGGCGCCCATGTGCACACCCGCAGCGAGGAGTTGTTCTACGTGCTCGAGGGCGAGCTGGACGTCCTCGCCTTCGAGCCACGGGTCCGCACCCCCGACAACTGGCAGAAGTGGGAGTCCACTTCGGGCAACCGGGTGGTGCGGGCGACGCCCGGAACGGTGATCGTCGTACCCCCGGGCTGCCCGCACGCGTTCGCCAACCCGACGGACGAACCCGCGAAGATGTTCTTCCAGGCGAGCCCGCCGCCGGATCACGAGCGGTACTTCGAGGAACTGCTGGAGATCCTCGGCGGCGGGGGCCCGCCGGATCACGCGGCGATCCAGGAACTACGGGCGAGGTACGACATCGAGCAGCTGACGCCGCTCAGACACCACTAGCGGATGGGCGTGCCGGCCAGGGTCCGGGCGATGACCAGGCGCTGGATCTCGCTCGTGCCCTCGAAGATGGTGTAGATCGCGGCATCGCGGTGCATCCGCTCCACCGGGTACTCCCTGGTGTAGCCGTTGCCGCCCAGGATCTGGATCGCCTGGCCGGTGACCTGCTTGGCCGTCTCGCTCGCGAACAGCTTGGACATCGAGCCCTCGGCGGCGGTGAACGGCTTGCCGTTGACCGCCATCCAGGAGGCGCGCCAGACGAGGAGCCGGGCCGCGTCGATGGACGTCCGCATGTCGGCGAGCTGGAACGCCACGCCCTGGTTGTCGATGATCGGCCGGCCGAACTGCTCGCGCGTCTTCGCGTAGTCGAGGGCGACTTCGTACGCGGCCCGGGCGGTACCGACCGCCATGGCCCCGACCGCCGGGCGAGAGGCCTCGAACGTGGCCATCGCCGCGTTCTTCACACGCTCCCCGCCCTGCTTGGCCCTCTCCCGGGCCCGGGCGAGCCGCTCGTCCAGCTTCTCCTTGCCGCCGAGCAGGCAGGAGCCGGGAACCCGCACGTTGTCCAGGACGACCTCGGCGGTGTGCGAGGCACGGATGCCGTGCTTCTTGAACTTCTGCCCCTGGGCCAGACCCGGTGTGCCCGCCGGGACGATGAAGGACGCGTGCCCCTTGGAGCCGAGTTCCGGGTCGACCACCGCGACCACGACATGGACGTTGGCGATGCCGCCGTTGGTCGCCCAGGTCTTGGTGCCGTTGATCACCCACTCGTCCTTGGCCTCGTCGTACACGGCCCGCGTACGCATGGAGGCCACGTCGGAGCCGGCGTCGGGCTCGGAGGAGCAGAAGGCGGCGACCTTGACATCGTTGGCGTCGCCGTACATCTGGGGGATCCAGGTGCCGATCTGCTCCTCGGTGCCGTTGGCGAGGACGCCGACGGCGGCGAGGCCGGTGCCGACGATGGACAGGGCGATGCCCGCGTCGCCCCAGAAGAGCTCCTCCATCGCCATGGGGATGCCGAGGCCGGTGGGGTCGAAGTACTGCTGGGCGTAGAAGTCCAGGGAGTAGATGCCGACCTTGGCGGCCTCCTGGATGACCGGCCAGGGAGTCTCCTCACGCTCGTCCCATTCGGCGGCCGCGGGCCGGATCACATCGGCGGCGAAGCCGTGCAGCCAGTCCCGGACCTCCTTCTGTTCGTCGTTGAGCTCCATGGTGAACTCGGCCATGTCGTCCCCTCCAGCGGCGGCACACGTGCATGTTACTTGCGGTAACACCATCCTGTTACCGGTGGGTAGTCGAAGTCAACTCCTACCGACCGGTCGGCACCCGTTCGATGTGCGGTGCATGCTTGGGTGTTAGTTTGCGCTGGCGTCATCGAATCAGCACGGGTGGGGAGAGCACATGGACACCACGCAGCGGACCGATCAGCAACGGTCCGCCGACCGCCGGCGGCGTGAGCTGCTGGAGGCCGCCGACCGGGTGGTGCTGCGCGACGGCCCGCATGCCTCGATGAACGCGATCGCCGCGGAAGCGGGCATCACCAAGCCGATTCTGTACCGGCACTTCGGCGACAAGGGCGGACTTTACGCGGCCCTTGCCAAGCGGCACACGGACGCCTTGCTCGACTCACTGCGAGCGGCGCTCGACGCGCCGGCGGACCGGCGGGAGCGGGTCGAGGCGACGTTGGACACGTACCTCACGGCGATCGAGCTGCGGCCTCAGGTGTACCGGTTTCTGATGCATCCGGCGGAGGGGAGCCAGCCGGGGGATCAGGGGTTCGACGTCGGCAAGCACAGTGCGCCGTTGTTGCGGCGGATGGGTGAGGAACTCGCGCAGGTCATCGAGGACCGGCTGGATCTCGGGCCGGGCGGGCAGCAGCTGGCGCGGGTGTGGGGGCATGGGATTGTCGGCATGATGCATGCGGCCGGGGACTGGTGGCTCGGGGAACGGCCCTGTTCTCGTGCGGAGTTGGTGCGGAGTCTGGCTGACCTGTTGTGGGGTCGCCTTGCGGCTGCGGGGGATCGGGTGGGCGGTCCGGGATTCTGACCGTCGTCGTCGCGTGCGGGCCGGTGGGGGTTGTTCGCGCAGTTCCCCGCGCCCCCGGGACAACGACACTCAGACGCTCCAAGAAGCCCGGGCCACTTGTCGCATCAGCTTGCGGTGGCGCCGGCCCTTGAGATGGTCCGCGTAGATGCGGCCCTCCACATGGTCGCACTCGTGTTGCAGGCAGCGGGCGAAGAAGCCCGTGCCGTGGACGGTGACCGGGTCTCCGGTCACCGTGAAGCCCTCGACCACCGCGTGGTCGTGGCGTTCCGTGCCCGCCTCCAGGCCCGGAAGGGACAGACAGCCCTCCGGGCCCCGGACGACCACTCCGTCGGCCTCGACCAGGCGCGGGTTGACCACGTGACCCAGGTGGCGGACGTCCTCGTCGTCCGGGCAGTCGTAGACGAAGACCCGCAGCGACTCGCCGATCTGGTTGGCGGCGAGGCCGACGCCCTGGGCGGCGTACATGGTCGCGAACAAATCCTCGACGAGCCGGGCCAGTTCGGGCCCGAAGTCGGTGACCTCCGCGCAGGGCGTGTGCAGGAGCGGGTCGCCGTGCAGCGTGAGGGGTCTCACGCGGCCGTGGGCGCCGGGGATGGGGCTGTGTCGCATGGCGGCAAGAGTAAGGTCCTTGTCGGTCCGCGCCTTCCACACGAGTTCGCCACAGTGCCGCGGTTCGGGAGTGCTAATGGATCTCGATAGGCTGAGGTCCACACCACGTGGCCGTCAGGCTTCAAGGCGCGGCGCGTACGCAAGGAGGATCGAGAACTGATGGCAGGCAACTCGGACCCGCTCTCGCCGCGGGCCAAGCTGGCCGTGACCGCGGGCAAGGCGGTCGCGGCGGCATCCCGCGCCGCAGGGCGCGGCAGCGGTTCGGTGATCGGCGGCCGGGTGGCACTCAAGCTCGACCCCGACCTCCTCGCCCGGCTCGCGCAGAACCTGGACGTGATCCTGGTCTCGGCGACGAACGGCAAGACCACCACCACCCGGCTCATCGCCGAGGCCCTGCGGGCCGCCGGGCCCGTCGTCTCCAACGCGCTCGGCGCCAACATGCCGGCCGGCATCACCTCGGCGCTCGCGGGCAGCTCGGAGGCGCGCTACGGCGTGATCGAGGTCGACGAGAAGTACCTCGCCGGCGTCGCCCGGGACACCGCCCCGAAGTGCATCGCCCTGCTGAACCTCTCCCGCGACCAGCTCGACCGGGCCGCCGAGACCCGGATGCTCGCCGAGAACTGGCGGGAGGGACTCGCGGGTTCCAAGGCCGTGGTCGTGGCCAACTGCGACGACCCGCTGGTCGTGTGGGCGGCGTCCTCCTCCCCCAATGTGATCTGGGTCGCGGCCGGGCAGATGTGGAAGGACGACGCCTGGTCCTGCCCGTCGTGCGGTGGCGTGATGCAGCGTCCGGGCGACGACTGGTTCTGCGGTGAGTGCGGCTTCCGCCGTCCGACGCCGAGCTGGGCGCTGTCCGGCGACCACGTCCTCGACCCGCACGGCTCGGCCTGGCCGATCCACCTCCAGCTGCCCGGCCGCGCCAACAAGGCCAACGCCGCCTCCTCGGCCGCCGTCGCCGCCGTGTTCGGGGTGCCGCCGCAGGTCGCGCTGGAGCGCATGTACCAGGTGCAGGCGGTGGCCGGGCGGTACGACATCGTCCAGTTCCAGGGCCGTGACCTCCGGCTCCTGCTCGCGAAGAACCCGGCCGGCTGGCTGGAGACGTTCTCGCTGATCGACCCGCCGCCGACCCCGGTGATCCTCTCCGTGAACGCGCGCGGCGCCGACGGCACCGACACCTCCTGGCTGTGGGACGTCGACTACACGCGCCTGACCGGCCACCCGATCTGCGTCGTCGGCGACCGGCGGCTGGACCTGGCGGTGCGCCTGGAGGTCGCCGACCAGCACTTCCAGGTCTACGAGAACCTCGACCAGGCCGTGGCGGCGTGCCCGCCGGGCCGTATCGAGGTCATCGCCAACTACACGGCGTTCCAGGATCTGCGCCGCCGCGTCGGCAACTGAGCACGAGACGTCAGGGGACTTTTGTGAGCGACAACCAACTGCGGGTCGTCTGGATCTATCCCGACCTGCTCAGCACCTACGGCGACCAGGGCAACGTCCTCGTCGTGCAGCGCCGGGCCGTCCAGCGCGGCCTGGACGTGGCCCGGCTGGACGTGCGCAGCGACCAGCCGATCCCGACCTCCGGCGACATCTACCTGATCGGCGGCGGCGAGGACCGTCCGCAGCGGCTCGCGGCCGAGCGGCTGCGCCGGGACGGCGGTCTGCAGCGGGCCGTGGAGAACGGCGCCATCGTGTTCTCCGTGTGCGCCGGCTACCAGATCCTCGGCCACGAGTTCATCAACGACCTCGGCCAGCGCGAGCCCGGCCTCGGGCTGCTGGACGTGGTGTCGGTGCGCGGCGAGGGCGAGCGGTGCGTCGGTGACGTGCTGGGCGACATCGACCCGCGCCTCGGCCTGCCCCCGCTGACCGGCTTCGAGAACCACCAGGGCGTGACCCACCTGGGCCCCACCGCCCGCCCGCTCGCCCAGGTGCGCTTCGGCAACGGCAACGGCACGGGCGACGGCACGGAGGGCGCGTACAACGACACCGTCTTCGGCACGTACATGCACGGCCCCGTGCTCGCGCGCAACCCGCTGATCGCCGATCTGCTGCTGAAGCTGGCGCTCGACGTCAACGCGCTGCCGCCGACCGACGACCGCTGGTACGAGGCACTGCGCGACGAGCGCATCGCGGCTGCTCAGCAGCCTGCGTAGGCACTGCGTCGCAGCCTGCCCGAGGTATGCGTCAACCTGCTGGTCAACAGCCCGTCTGACGGCACATCCGCACAGGTGAGCGGGGTAGTCCAGCAGGCGGACGCGCGGTTCGGTCCCGCCCCTTCCTGACGCTAGGGTGGCGGGAATTCGAGCCGGACAACGTGGTCCGGTCCCCGGCCCACGTTGAGAAGGTATTTCGGGCTATGCGTATTGGTGTCCTCACGTCCGGCGGCGACTGCCCCGGCCTGAACGCCGTCATCCGGTCCGTCGTACACCGCGCCGTCGTGGACCACGGCGACGAGGTCATCGGCTTCCGGGACGGCTGGAAGGGCCTCCTGGAGTGCGACTACCTCAAGCTCGACCTCGACGCGGTGGGTGGCATCCTCGCCCGCGGCGGCACGATTCTCGGGTCCTCCCGCGTCCAGCCCTCCCATCTGCGGGACGGTGTGGAGCGGGCCAAGGGCCATGTCGAGGAGCTCGGCCTCGACGCGATCATCCCCATCGGCGGTGAGGGCACCCTCAAGGCCGCCCGGCTGATGTCGGACAGCGGTCTGCCCGTCGTGGGCGTGCCGAAGACCATCGACAACGACATCGCGGTCACGGACGTCACCTTCGGCTTCGACACGGCCGTAGGCGTGGCGACCGAGGCCCTGGACCGGCTGAAGACCACCGCCGAGTCCCACCAGCGGGTCCTGGTCGTCGAGGTCATGGGGCGGCACACCGGCTGGATCGCGCTGCACTCCGGCATGGCGGCCGGCGCGCACGCCATCGTCGTCCCCGAACGGCCCTTCGACATAGAGGAACTGACCCGGCGGGTCGGCGAGCGCTTCGAGGCGGGCAAGCGCTTCGCGATCGTCGTGGCCGCGGAGGGGGCCAAGCCGAAGTCCGGGACCATGGACTTCGACGAGGGCGGCAAGGACATCTACGGGCACGAGCGGTTCGCCGGGATCGCGCGGCAGCTGTCCGTGGAGCTGGAGGGGCGCCTCGGCAAAGAGGCCCGGCCGGTGATCCTCGGGCATGTGCAGCGGGGTGGTACGCCCACCGCCTACGACCGGGTGCTCGCCACGCGGTTCGGGTGGCATGCGGTGGAGGCGGTGCACCGGGGTGAGTTCGGGCGGATGACCGCGCTGCGCGGGACCGACATAGTGATGGTGTCGTTGGCCGAGGCCGTGAAGACGCTGAAGACCGTGCCGGAGGATCGGTACGACGAGGCGGAGTGTGTTCTCTGAGGTTGCCGTAGTCGGCCGGGTGCGGGCGGTTCGTGGCTTGTCGCGCAGTTCCCCGCGCCCCTAGGACGTCGTACCGCCCCCGGTCGCAAGGATGACCGGGGGCGGTTCTAGTCTTGGGGCGGACAGATTGCTGCACACCCCCACGAAACAGGAGCCGGCGGAATGGATCACAGCGGGCACGGCATGACCATGGATCTGCCGCCGTTCACGCTGGGACGAGGGCTGGAGTGGTCGGCGGACCCGTTCTTTCTCGTCGCCTGCCTGGTCGGTCTGGGGCTGTACGGGTGGGGTGTCGTGCGGCTGGTGCGGCGCGGGGACAAGTGGCCCGTGGGGCGGACGGTCGCCTTCGTCATCGGTGTGCTGACCATCGCGCTCATGATGTGCACCAAGCTGAACGACTACGGCATGGTCATGTTCAGCGTGCACATGGTGCAGCACATGGTGATCAGCATGGTGTCGCCGATCCTCGTCCTGCTCGGCGCCCCGATCACGCTGGCGCTGCGCGCGCTGCCGACAGCGGGCCGCGGGCGCAAGGGCCCCCGCGAGCTGCTGCTGATGTTCCTGCACAGCCGGTACATGCGGATCGTCACGCACCCGGCGTTCACGATCCCGCTGTTCATCGCGAGCCTGTACGGGCTGTACTTCACGCCCCTCTTCGACACCCTGATGGGCTCCAAGCCGGGGCACATCGCGATGATGGTGCACTTCTTCGCCGTCGGCCTGGTGTTCTTCTGGCCGATCATGGGCGTGGACCCGGGGCCGCACCGCCCCGGCTACCTCATGCGGATGCTGGAGCTGTTCGCGGGCATGCCGTTCCACGCGTTCTTCGGGATCGCGCTGATGATGGCGTCCGAGCCGATGGTCGAGACGTTCAAGAATCCGCCGGCCTCGCTCGGCATCGACGCCCTCTCCGACCAGAACGCGGCGGGCGGCATCGCCTGGGCGTTCAGCGAGATCCCGTCCGTGCTGGTGCTGGTCGCGCTGCTGTTCCAGTGGTACGCCTCCGACCAGCGCCAGGCCAGGCGCACGGACCGGGCCGCCGACCGCGACGGGGACAAGGAGCTGGAGGCGTACAACGCCTATCTGGCCTCGTTGAACACGCAGGGGCGCTGAAGCCCGCTCTCGTAAGGACCGTGCGCGCCGGGCGTCCACCGGGCACCATGGAGGCATCGGACCACGAGGAGGGTGTTGCGATGCCCGGTTCCACGAACGGTTCAAACTCGACCAAGACCATGGGAGTGCTCACCCTCGGTGGCCTCGTCGTGGTGACGGCCTACACGGTGGCGCTCGGAAGCAACGGCTGGCTGTGGTTCGGCTGGGTCGTCCTGGGACTGATCACCCTCGGGCTGGTGGTGACCACACGCAGCACCTGACGGCTCACTCCCGGGTCAGCCGGCCCGCCGAGTGCACGCCCGGCTGGTACTTCGGGATCCGGACGGTGATCTTCATGCCCGCGCCCGTGGCGGTCTCGATGACGAGGCCGTAGTCGTCGCCGTAGACCTGGCGGAGCCGGTCGTCGACGTTGGAGAGCCCGATGCCGCCCGAGGGGCTGACCTCGCGGGCGAGGATGCGGCGCAGCAGGTCGGGGTCCATGCCGGCGCCGTCGTCCTCGATGACGACGAGCGCCTCGGCGCCCGCATCCTGGGCCGTGATCTGAATGCGGCATTTGTCTGCTTTGCCCTCCAGGCCGTGTTTGACGGCGTTCTCGACGAGCGGCTGGAGGCAGAGGAAGGGCAGGGCGACGGGCAGCACCTCCGGGGCGATCTGGAGGGTGACGGAGAGGCGGTCGCCGAAGCGTGCCCGTACCAGCGCCAGGTAGTGGTCGATGGCGTGGAGCTCGTCGGCGAGGGCGGTGAAGTCGCCGTGCCTGCGGAACGAGTAGCGGGTGAAGTCGGCGAATTCCAGGAGCAGTTCGCGGGCACGCTCGGGGTCGGTGCGGACGAACGAGGCGATCACCGCGAGCGAGTTGAAGATGAAGTGCGGGGAGATCTGGGCCCGCAGCGCCTTGATCTCGGCCTCGATGAGGCGGGTGCGGGACTGGTCGAGGTCGGCCAGCTCCAGTTGGACGGACACCCAGCGGGCCACCTCGCCGGCCGCCCGGACCAGCACCGCCGACTCACGGGGCGCGCAGGCGACCAGGGCGCCGTGCACGCGGTCGTCGACGGTGAACGGGGCGACGACCGCCCAGCGCACCGAGCAGTCGAGGATGTCGCAGGTGAGCCGGAAGGCCTCGCCGCGGCCGGTGTCCAGGGCTCCCGCGAGGCGTTCCATGATCTCGGTGCGGTGGTGGGCGCCGTCACCGTCCCAGACCAGGACCTGTTCGCGGTCCGTGAGGCAGAGGGCGTCCGTGCCGAGCAGGGAGCGCAGTTTGCGGGCGGACTTGCGGGCGGTCTCCTCGGTCAGGCCGGCCCGCAGCGGGGGCGCGGCGAGGGAGGCGGTGTGCAGGGTCTCGAAGGTGGCGTGCTCGACGGGGGTGCCGAGGCCGCCGAGGCTCTTGGCCCGTGCGGTGCGCCGGCCCAGCCAGACCCCGGCGGCCAGCACCGGGAGCACGGCGACGCACAGCCCCGCCAGGAATCCGCTCATGGCGTCTTCACCTCCGTACGCAGTTCCTCGGGCAGGTGGAAGCGGGCCAGGACGGCCGCCGTGCCCGGGGGCACCCGGCCGGGGGTCGCCAGGGAGACCAGGATCATGGTGAGGAAGCTCAGCGGCACCGACCACAGGGCGGGCCAGGCGAGCAGGGCGTGCAGCGCGCCCTTGCCCGGGTAGCCCGCCATGGTCGCGGCGACGGCGAGCAGGGCGGAGCCGCCGCCGACCAGCATCCCGGCGGCGGCGCCGGGCGGGGTGAGCCGCCGCCACCAGATGCCGAGGACGAGCAGCGGGCAGAACGAGGAGGCGGACACCGCGAAGGCGAGCCCGACGGCGTCGGCGACCGGGAGCCCGCCGACGAGGACGCTCGCCGCGAGGGGCACGGCCATGGCGAGGACCGTACCGAGCCGGAAGTGCCGTACGCCCCGGGACGGCAGGACGTCCTGGGTGAGGACGCCCGCGACCGCCATGGTCAGCCCCGAGGCCGTGGACAGGAAGGCGGCGAAGGCACCGCCCGCCACCAGCGCGCCCAGCAGGTCCCCGCCCACTCCCCCGATCATGCGGTCCGGCAGCAGCAGGACGGCGGCGTCCGGGTCTCCGGTGAGGGTGAGTTCGGGGGCGTAGAGGCGGCCGAGCGCGCCGTAGACCGGTGGCAGGAGGTAGAAGGCGCCGATCAGGCCGAGGACCACGACGGTGGTGCGGCGGGCGGCGACGCCGTGCGGGCTGGTGTAGAAGCGGACCACGACGTGCGGCAGGCCCATGGTGCCGAGGAACGTGGCGAGGATCAGCCCGTACGTGGCGTACAGCGGGCGTTCCCCGCGGCCCTCGTCCTGCGAGGGCGACAGGTCGCCGCCGCCGCTGCGCTCGGCCGCGGGGACGGTCGCCCCCGCGGCGAAGGTGAGCCGGGTGCCCCGTTCGATGTGGTGGGTGCCGGCGGGGAGTTCGAGGCGGGTGTCGGTGTGCGTACGGGCGTCCACGGTGCCGGTCACCGTGACGGTCAGCGGTCGGTCGAGCGTGAGGGCGATGCTGTCGTCCACGCGGACGACGCGCTGTTCGCGGAAGGTGGCCGGTTCGTCGAAGGCGTGGCGCGGGGCTCCGTCGTGCTGCCAGGCGAGGACCAGGAAGAGGGCGGGGACGAGCAGGGCGGTGAGTTTCAGCCAGTACTGGAAGGCCTGCACGAAGGTGATGCTGCGCATGCCGCCGGCGGCGACGGTGGCGGTCACGACGACGGCGACGATCACTCCGCCGAGCCAGTCGGGCGCCCCGGTCAGCACGGTCAGGGTCAGTCCGGCGCCCTGGAGCTGGGGCAGCAGGTACAGCCAGCCGACGCCGACGACGAAGGCACCGGCCAGCCGACGTACCGCCTGGGAGGCGAGGCGGGCCTCGGCGAAGTCGGGGAGGGTGTAGGCGCCGGAGCGGCGCAGCGGGGCGGCGACGAAGAGCAGCAGGACCAGGTAGCCGGCGGTGTAGCCGACCGGGTACCAGAGCATCTCGGGGCCCTGGACCAGGACGAGTCCCGCTATGCCGAGGAAGGAGGCGGCGGAGAGGTACTCGCCGCTGATGGCGGTGGCGTTGAGGCGGGGGCCGACGGTGCGGGAGGCGACGTAGAAGTCGGAGGTGGTGCGGGAGATGCGCAGGCCGAAGGCGCCGACCAGGACCGTCGCGACGACGACCAGGGCGACGGCGGGTATGGCGTAGCTGGAGTTCATGTGTGCGGGCTTCAGCGGTCTTCGACGAGGCGTACGAAGTCGCGTTCGTTGCGCTCGGCGCGGCGGACGTACCAGCGGGCGAGCAGGACGAGCGGGACGTAGAGGCCGAAGCCGAGGACGGCCCATTCGAGGCGGCCGGTGCCGGGCGTCGCGGCGAACAGCAGCGGCAGCGGGCCGACGAGCAGACCGAGGATCGCGAACACGGTGAGGGCCGCGCGCAGTTGGGTGCGCATCAGGGAGCGGACGTAGGTGTGGCCGAGGGTGGTCTGCTCGTCGATCTCGGTGCGCGGGCGGTAGTAGCCGGAGGCCTCGGGGTACCTCCCGCGCGAGCGAAGCCGAGCGTGGGGGACGGTGCGGCGGGGCGGGGCGGTGACGACGACGCGGCGCTCCGTGTGGTCCTGGGGCACTGTCACGGCCTCCTCATGAGCAGGTCGCGCAGTTCGCGCGTGTGGCGCCGGCTGACCTGGAGTTCCTCGGAGCCGACGAGGACGCTGACGGTGCCCGCGTCGAGGCGGAGTTCGCCGATGTGGCGCAGGGCGACGAGGTGGCGGCGGTGGATGCGGACGAAGCCGCGGGAGCGCCAGCGCTCCTCGAGGGTGGACAGCGGGATGCGGACCAGATGGCTGCCCTTGCCGGTGTGCAGCCGGGCGTAGTCGCCCTGGGCCTCGACATGGGTGATGTCGTCGACGGCGACGAAGCGGGTCACGCCGCCGAGCTCGACGGGCAGGTGGTCGGGGTCGGGTTCGTGCACGGGTATGCGCGGGGCGGCGCCGCGCAGCTCGGCTGCGCGGCGGACGGCCTCGGCGAGGCGTTCCTTGCGGACGGGCTTGAGGACGTAGTCGACGGCCTTGAGGTCGAAGGCCTGGACGGCGAAGTCCTCGTGGGCGGTGACGAACACGACGAGCGGGGGCCGGGCGAACCCGGTGAGCAGCCGGGCCATGTCGAGGCCGTCGAGGCCGGGCATCTGGATGTCGAGGAAGACGACGTCGATCGCCTCGGGGCCGCCGGGGCCGGACTCCAGGGCGCGGTTGATGCGGCGCAGCGCCTCGGTCGCGTCGCCGGCGCCCTCCGCGCTGCCGATGCGGGGGTCCGCCTGCAGCAGGTAGAGCAGTTCCTCCAGCGAGGGGCGTTCGTCGTCGACAGCCAGGGCGCGCAGCATGAACCCGGAGTGTAGGGGCGATCCGTACGTGTGGACATGTGCTGGGGGTGCACGTTCCCGCTGGATACAGTGCCCGCATGAACAGCAGGTCCACGCCGTTCGACGAACTCGACCGGAAGATCATCACCGCGTTGATGGCGAACGCCAGGACGTCCTTCGCCGAGATCGGCACGGCGATCGGGCTGTCGGCCACGGCGGTCAAACGCCGGGTCGACCGGCTGCGTGAAACGGGTGTGATCACCGGTTTCACGGCCACGGTGAAGCCGTCGGCGCTGGGTTGGCGCACGGAGGCCTACGTCGAGGTGTACTGCGAGGGCGCGGCCCCGCCGCGGCGGCTCGCGGAGGTCGTGCGCGACTACCCGGAGATCACGGCGGCGATGACCGTGACCGGCGGCGCGGACGCGCTGCTGCATGTGCGGGCGCGGGACGTGGAGCACTTCGAGGAGGTGCTGGAGCGGATCCGCCAGGAGCCGTTCATCCGCAAGACGATCAGCGTGATGGTGCTGTCCCATCTGCTCCCGGAGAGCCCGGAGGCGGGGGCCAGCCATCCCGCGCCGGATTAGCCCCGGAGGCGGCGCAGTACACGTGCGCTGAACGGCCTCAAGACGCAGCGTTCCTGCGTGAAGACGCAACTGATGTTTCTTGTGGACCGCCTCCGTCACTTCCTACCTTGGTGTCAACCCTCAGTCACACACCGTTAGGAAGCGGAGGGACCCCTCTGTGCCCGACTCCCGTGTGCCGCGCCGGCGGCGCTACCTCGTCTGCGAACC
Source organism: Streptomyces purpurascens (assembly GCF_045040895.1). Taxonomy (NCBI): domain Bacteria; kingdom Bacillati; phylum Actinomycetota; class Actinomycetes; order Kitasatosporales; family Streptomycetaceae; genus Streptomyces; species Streptomyces purpurascens. Next base: position 1,364,417 of record NZ_CP108341.1, read on the forward strand.
CAGACACTTCGCCGTGCTGTACGCGATCAACCCCTGGATGCATCCCGACGAACCCGTCGATGTCATCCGCGCCCTGGACCAATGGCAGGCACTGGTGGACGCATACCGTGTCCACGGCCATACCGTGGACACTGTGAAACCGGTTCCCGGCCTGCCCGACATGGTCTTCGCCGCGAACGCGGCGGTCGTCGTCGACGGCCGCGTCTTCGGCTCCCTCTTCCACGCGCCCGAGCGCCGTCCCGAGTCCGTGCCGTACGAGGCGTGGTTCAAGTCGGAGGGCTACGACGTCTACCACCCCGAGTCCGTGTGCGAGGGCGAGGGCGACCTGGTGCCCGCCGGGCGCTGGATCCTGGCCGGGACGGGTTTCCGTACCACCCGGGAGGCCCACAGCGAGGTGCAGGAGTACCTGGGGGTGCCGGTGATCAGCCTGACGCTGGTGGACCCGTACTTCTACCACCTGGACACGGCGTTGTTCGTCCTCGACGAGGGGCACGACGGGAACATCGTCTACTACCCCGAGGCGTTCTCCCCGGGCAGCCGCGAGGTGCTGGCCCGGCTGTACCCGGACGCGGTGCTCGCCACCCGCGAGGACGCGATGGCGTTCGGGCTCAACTCCGTCTCCGACGGGCGCCATGTGTTCATCTCACCGGGGGCGACGGCCCTGGCCGGGCAGCTCGCCGACCGTGGCTACGTCCCCGTCCCCGTCGACCTGTCCGAGTTCCACAAGGCCGGTGGCGGCATCAAGTGCTGCACCCAGGAGATCCGGGAGATCCGTTCATGACCGCACCTGTCCGCAGCCGTGACTCGCAGGAGCTCATCCGCGCGGAGGAGCCGGTCCTCGCCCACAACTACCATCCGCTGCCCGTGGTCGTCGCCCGCGCCGAGGGCACCTGGGTGGAGGACGTGGAGGGGCGGCGCTACCTCGACCTGCTGGCCGGCTACTCGGCGCTCAACTTCGGCCACCGGCATCCGGCGCTGATCGAGGCGGCCCACCGCCAGCTCGACCGGCTGACCCTCACCTCGCGCGCCTTCCACAACGACCGGCTCGCCGAGTTCGCCGAGCGGCTGGCCGCGTTGACGGGCCTGGACATGGTGCTGCCCATGAACACCGGCGCTGAGGCGGTGGAGAGCGCGGTGAAGGTGGCCCGCAAGTGGGCCTACGACGTCAAGGGCGTCCCGGACGGCCGGGCGACGATCGTGGTCGCAGCGGACAACTTCCACGGCCGTACGACGACGATCGTCAGCTTCTCCACGGACGAGACGGCGCGGCAGGGCTTCGGCCCCTTCACGCCGGGCTTCCGGATCGTGCCGTACAACGACCTGGCCGCGCTGGAGGCGGCGGTCGACGAGACGACGGCGGCGGTGCTGATCGAGCCGATCCAGGGCGAGGCGGGGGTCATCATCCCGGACGACGGCTATCTGGCCGGCGTGCGCGAGCTGACCCGGCGGAAGGGATGCCTGTTCATCGCCGACGAGATCCAGTCCGGGCTCGGCCGTACCGGCGGCACGCTGGCGGTGGAGCACGAGTCGGTCGTGCCGGACATGGTGCTGCTGGGGAAGGCGCTGGGCGGTGGCATCGTGCCGGTCTCGGCGGTCGTGGCGCGCCGGGAGGTCCTCGGGGTGCTGCGGCCGGGCGAGCACGGCTCGACCTTCGGCGGCAACCCGCTGGCGGCAGCGGTCGGCACGGCGGTGGTCGAACTGCTGGAGACGGGCGAGTTCCAGCGCCGCGCGGCCGAGCTGGGCACGACCCTGCGGGACGGTCTGACCGAACTGGTCGGCAAGGGCGTCGTCGGCTTCCGCTCGCGCGGCCTGTGGGCGGGCGTCGACATCGACCCGGCCCTCGGCACCGGGCGCGAGGTCAGTGAACGCCTCATGCGGGAGGGAGTCCTGGTCAAGGACACCCACGGCTCCACGATCCGCCTGGCACCGCCGCTCACGATCACGGGCGAGGAGCTCGCGGGGGCACTCGCGGCGCTGGAGCGGGTGCTGGGATAAGGCAGCGCCACGGCCGCCCCGACCGGACCCGCCCAAGCCGCCTCCGCACGCGGGAAAGGGTGAAGATGGGGGCAAGAGGTGGTAGACCACTCTCAGCGACAGAGAGGTCGGCCGGTGGGCGCACACGAGGAGTACGGCGTTGCCCGGCGGCGGTTCGACGTGGCCGACGCCGTGCCCCTGTTGCTCGATCCGCAGGGCGTGGTGACGGGCTGGACCGACGACGCCCGGCGGCTGCTGGCCTATCCGGCTTCCGAGGCGGTCGGCAGGAAGCTGTCCGATCTGCTGGCCGCCGAGGACGCCGGGCGTGTGCCGGACCTGGTCGAGCGCTGCCGCAGGGACGGCGGCTGGACGGGGCTGCTGACGGCCCGCCGCAAGCACGGGCGGCCGGTGCGGGTCGTGGCCCGGATCACCTCGACCGAGGAGACCCACAGCGGCTCGCGCTGGCTGGTGCTCCTGTCGGAGCTGGGCCAGGCCCCCGGCTGGGACATGAGCCGTACGGTGCTGGAACGGATGGTTGCCGACGCCTCCGTCGGCATCGCCATCGTGGACACCGACCTGCGTTTCGTGTGGTCCAACACCGCCCTGGAGCAGTTCGGCGGCGGACCGGCACCGCGACGGCTCGGCCTGCGCTTCGCGGACGTCCAGCCGGGCATGGACGCCCAGGCGGTCGAGGCGCAGATGCGGCACGTCCTGGAGACCGGCGAGGCGGTCGTCGGGTACGAGCACGTGGGCCATGTGCGGTCGGCGCCGTTGCGCGAGACGGCGCACATGCTGTCGTTCACCCGGCTCGAGGACGACCGGGGCCACCCGCTGGGCGTGTACTACACGGTCGTCGACATGACCGAGCGGCACCGCGCGCGGCAGCGGCTGGCGCTCCTCGACCGGGCCGGCGAGAGCATCGGCCGCAGCCTCGACGTCATGCGCACCGCGCAGGAGCTGGCCGAGGTGGCCGTTCCGGAGGTGGCCGACTTCGTCACCGTCGATCTGCTGGAGGCGGTGCTGCGGGGCGCCGAGCCGGCTCCCGGGCCGCTCGCGGACACGGATCCGGTGGCGCTGCGCCGGGCCGGCCAGCGGTCCGCGGAGGAGGACCTCCCGCAGGGCGCCCTCGAGGTCGGCGACGTCGCGACCTACCTGGCCGGGTCGCCCCCGGTCCGCTGCCTGACCACGGGACGTTCCTGGAGTGCGGAGCGGCTCGATCCGGTGACCCGGGAGTGGGCCACGGACCTCCCGGAAGGCCGCCGGACCGTCACCTTTCTGGAGCTGGACCTGTACAGCGTGATGGCCGTGCCGATCCGGTCGCGGGGCACCACCCTGGGCGTCACCACCTTCTTCCGCCGCCACCGCCGGGAGCCCTTCGACGAGGAGGATCTTCACCTGGCCGAGGACCTCGTCGCCCGCGCGGCCGTCTGCCTGGACAACGCCCGGCGCTACACCCGCGAGCGGAACGCCGCCCTGGTGCTGCAACGCAGTCTGCTGCCCCACCGGCTGCCCGAGCAGGACGCCGTAGAGGTGGCCGCGTGCTACCGGCCGGCCGACGAGCTGACCGGCCTGGGCGGCGACTGGTACGACCTCATCCCGCTGTCCGGCGGCCGCGTCGCGCTCGTCGTGGGCGAGGTGCCCGGGCACGGGATCGACGCCGCCGCGGCCATGGGGCAGCTGCGGACCGCCGTACGAACCCTGGCCGCTCTGGATCTGCCGCCCGAGGAGGTGCTGGCCCACCTCGACGACCTGGTGGCTCGGTCGGCGCGGGAGGAGGGCGTCGAACCGGTCACGGCGGGCGCCGACGGCGCGCGGTCGTCGTCCGTGGGCGCCGGGTGCCTGTACGTGGTCTACGACCCGGTCGACGGCGGCTGCACGATGGCGGCAGCGGGCCACCCCGCCCCGGCCGTGGTCGCGCCCGACCGCTCGGTCACGTTCGTCGATCTCCCGCAGGGGCCGCCGCTCGGCGTGGGCGGTCCGCCCTTCGAGGCGGTCGAGCTGTCCCTCGCGGAGGACAGCACGCTCGCCCTGCACACCGACGGGCTGCTGGCCCGGGGCGAGACCTGGGCCGTCGACACCGGCCGGGAACGGCTGCGCGGGGCGCTGGAGCAGGCGGGTCCGCTCGAGTCGTGCTGCCTGACCGTGGTCGACGCGCTGGTCCCGGCGCGCCCGTACGACGACGTGGCCCTGCTGATGGCCCGGACGAAGCGTCTCGGCAGCGAGCAGGTCGCGGCCTGGGACCTGCCCTCCGACCCGGCCGTCGTCGCCGACGCCCGGCGCACGGCGACCCGGCAGCTGGCGCACTGGGGCCTGGACGAGCTGGTCTTCACCACCGAACTGGTGGTGAGCGAGCTGGTCACCAACGCCATCCGGTACGCCACCGGCTCGATCCGGCTCCGGTTGATCCGGGAGCGCGCCCTGGTCTGCGAGGTCTTCGACGGCGGTGCCACCGCGCCTCATCTGCGCCATCCCCGTACGACGGACGAGGGCGGGCGCGGACTGCTGCTGGTCTCCCAGCTGACCCAGCGGTGGGGCACCCGGTTCGTCGCCGACGGGAAGATCATCTGGGCGGAGCAGTCGCTGTCGGACCTCACGGAGTGAAGCCGGGGCCCGGAATCGGCCATACCGTGGGAAAATAGTCTGATCCCGGCAGTGGTGAGGCGGCCATGACGGATTCGTCGATCGAGTACGCGGCGGTGTTCCAGGCCCTGCCCGGCATGGTGGCGCTGCTGACGCCGGAGCTGGTGTACGCGGACGCCAACGAGGAGTTCATTCGGGTGTCCGGCCGCTCCCGCGAGCAGCTGATCGGCCGCTATCTGTTCGACGTCTTCCCCGACAACCCCAACGACCCGGCCGCGACGGGCATGCGCAACCTGGAGGCCTCGCTGCACCGGGTGCTGGCGACCGGGGAGCGCGACGCCATGGCCCTGCAGCGCTACGACGTCGAGGATCCCGAGCGCCCCGGGGAGTGGCATGAGCGCTACTGGAGTCCCGTGAACGCCCCGCTGGTCGGCCCCGACGGCAAGGTGGTGCTGATCCTGCACCGCGTCGAGGAGGTCACGGAGCTGATCCGGGCCCGAGGGCGGAGCCGCTCCGGGGGGAACCGGGGCAGCCGGGCCCGGGTCCTGGAGGCCGAGCTGTACACCCGCGCCCGTGAGCTGCAGGAACTCAACGACCGGCTGCGCCAGGCGCACTCCCGGGAGCGAGAGGTGGCGCTGGCCCTGCAGGAGGCGATGCTGCCCGACCGCCGTCAGGTCAGCCACCATCACCGGGCCGCCGTCCGCTACCGGCCCGCCGTGGGCGCCCTCAACGTGTGCGGGGACTGGTACGACCTGGTCGACCTGGTCGGCGGCCACCGGCTCGGGGTGTCGGTGGGCGACGTGGTCGGGCACGGACTGGAGGCCGCCGGTGTCATGGGCCAGCTGCGCAGCGCGCTCAGCGCGGCCTCCCGGGTCGCCGAGGGCCCGGCCCAGGCGCTGGACGTGCTGGGGCGCTACGCGCACGTGGTCGCGGGCGCCGAGTCGGCGACCGCCGTGACGACCTTCATCGATTTCGACCGGCGCGCCATCACCTACAGCAGTGCCGGCCATCCCCCGCCCGTGCTGGTGCACCCCGACGGCTGCGCGGAGCTGCTCGACGGGGCCACCGACACCCCGCTCGACGCCCGCCCCGACCCGATTCCCAGACCTCAGGCGGACACCTCGTACACGCCGGGCGCCACCCTCGTGCTCTACACCGACGGACTGATCGAACGGCGCGGCGAGGACATCGACACCGGTCTGAGCCGCCTCGCCGACGCGCTGGCCCGGCACCGGGACCAGGACCCCGAGGCCCTCGCCGACACCGTCCTGCTGGAACTGCTGCCGCACGGCGGCGCGACGGACGACACCGCGCTGGTCATCGTGCGGCTGTGACCAGGGGCCAGGCGCCCTACAGCCGGTTCCGTCCGTGATCGAGCAGCCTGACGCGGTCCACGTTCTGCCGGTCCTCGGTGTCACCGCTGGGCTCGCCCGCGAACCACGCGTCGAGGATCTCCGTCAGCAGCGGCTCGGACGTCAGCCGCAGGCTGAGCGCGAGGACATTGGCGTCGTTCCAGCGGCGGGCCCCGTCGGCCGTGTAGGCGTCCGTGCACAGGGCGGCCCGTACTCCGGGCACCTTGTTCGCCGCGATCGAGGCGCCCGTGCCGGTCCAGCAGCACACCACGGCCTGGTCCGCCGTCCCGTCGGCGACCTCGCGGGCCGCGGCCTCGGAGCACACCGCCCACTGCGGGTCGCCCCCGGAGCGCAGCGCGCCGTGCGGGCGCACCTCGTGCCCTCGGCCCCGCAGCGCGGCCACGAGGGCGCGGGCGACGGGCTCGTCCATGTCCGAGGAAACAGAGATCCGCATGCCCGCAGACTACTCGGCAGGGCCGCAAGAACCAGCGGTTGGCCAGGCACCCTTCGTATCCCGGCCATGCCACCCGTCCGGCTTGCCGATCATCCGTACGGACCAGCACGCTGGTCCCGCGGCCCTCCCCAGCCGCATGAGCACCACCGGACACCGCGGCGCGACTGACTGACCGTCAGTCAATAGGTGAAGGATCGGCGAGGTCCCGCCGCGCGAGGTGCCCGGTGACTGCGCCTGCACCTACACTGGCACCCCACGACACGCCGGTTGACCTGCTGGAACGCGGCGGTTGAGTCCACCGCCAGAGTCGAGGAGCGCCCGCTTTGTTCTATTACCTGCTGAAATACGTGCTGCTGGGTCCGCTGCTGCGACTGGTCTTCCGGCCTCGGATAGAGGGTCTGGAGCACGTTCCGTCGGAGGGCGCCGCCATCGTCGCCGGCAATCACCTGTCGTTCTCGGACCACTTCCTGATGCCCGCGATCCTCAAGCGGCGCATCACCTTCCTCGCGAAGGCCGAGTACTTCACGGGCCCGGGCCTCAAGGGACGGCTGACGGCCTTCTTCTTCCGCAGCGCGGGGCAGATCCCGGTCGATCGTTCGGGCAAGGACGCGGGCCAGGCCGCGATCCGCGAGGGCCTCGGCGTGCTGAGCAAGGGCGAGTTGCTCGGCATCTACCCCGAGGGCACGCGCTCGCACGACGGCCGTCTCTACAAGGGCAAGGTCGGTGTCGCCGTGATGGCCCTCAAGGCCGGCGTCCCGATCATCCCCTGCGCGATGATCGGCACCTTCGAGGCCCAGCCGCCCGGCAAGGTCATCCCCAACATCCACCCCGTCGTGATCCGCTTCGGCAAGCCCCTCGACTTCTCCCGCTACGCCGGCATGGAGAACGAGAAGGCCATCCTGCGCGCCGTCACCGACGAGCTCATGTACGCGATCCTCTCCCTGTCCGAGCAGGAGTACGTCGACCAGTACGCGGCCGTCGTGAAGGCCGAGGAGGCCGCCGCCGCGAAGGAGCGGAAGTTCCCGCGCATGCCGCTCAGTTGAGGCCTCTGCTGTCGGCAGATCCGCAGACGGCCCGGCCCCCGGCCGCCGTACGGTCGTCGTATGACACGTGCTGTGGTGATCGGAGCGACGGGACAGATCGGACGGGTGGCCGTGGGGGCGCTGGCCCGGGACGGCTGGGAGGTGACGGCCGTCTCGCGCGGTGGCGGCCGGCACCCTCAGTGGCCGGACGGCGTACAGGCCGTGCGGGCCGACCGGGAGGACGACGCGGCGCTGTCCGCGGCGGTCGGCGACGGCTGCGACGTCCTGGTGGACATGGTGGCGTTCGACGCCGGGCACGCACGGCAGTTGACGGGGCTGGCCGGGCGGGTCGGCTCGGCCGTGGTGATCTCCAGTGTGTCGGTGTACGAGGACGACCGGGGCCGCGGCTTCGACACGCAGAACGAGCCCGACGGCTTTCCCGAGTACCCGCTGCCGCTGACGGAGGCTCAGCGCACGGTGCGCCCGGGCGACGCCTCGTACAGCACCCGGAAGGCGGCGCTGGAGCGCGAACTCCTCGCGGCGGGCGACCGGTTGCCGGCCACGCTGCTGCGCGCGGGCGCCATCCACGGGGCGTACTGCCGGACCCCGCGCGAGCTGTACATGGTGAAGCGCAACCTCGACGGCCGGCGCCGGCGCGTGCTCGCCTACGGCGGCGAGAGCCGGTTCCATCCGGTGAGCGTCCACACGCTCGCCGAGCTGATCCGGCTGGCCGCGGCCCGGCCGGGCGCCCGCGTCCTGAACGCCGTGGACCCGGACGCGCCGACGGTGGCCCGGATCGCGGCGGAGATCGACGCGGCGATGGGGGTGCGGACCGAGGACGTGCTCGTCGACGGCCCGCCGCCCGCCCCCGGCGTGGGCGAGACGCCCTGGTCGGTGCCGGCGCCCGTGGTCTGCGACATGTCGGCGGCGGAACGCGAACTGGGCTACCGGCCGGTGGCGCGGTACGCGGACACCCTGCCGGAGACGATCGCCTGGATCGAGGAACAACTCGCCGGGCGGGACTGGCGGGAGGCGTACCCGAAGATGGTCCAGGCGTACGGCGACCTCTTCGACTACGCGGCAGAGGACACCTGGCTGGCGGAAAGGGACGGCTGAGGGGGCGGCCGAACGACCGCCCCCCCCCCGGCCGCTATTACGGCTTGGGCGTGGCGTGCGGTGAGCAGGTCACATCGCGACGGTCCAGCTCGCCGGTGAGCAGGTAGCTGTCCACCCGCTCGTTGACGCACGGGTTGACCAGCCCGGTGACGCCGTGCGAACCGGCGCCCTTCTCGGTGATCAGGCGGGACCCCTTGAACCGCTTGTGCAGTTCGACGGCGCCCTCGTACGGCGTGGCCGCGTCGTGGTCCGACTGGACGATGAGCACGCCGGGCAGGCCCTTGCCGCTCTTGACGTCCAGCGGCGTCCGCTGCTTGGCAGGCCAGGTGGCGCACGGCAGGTTCATCCAGGCGTTGGCCCAGGTCATGAACGGGTGGTCCTTGTGGAGCCGGGTGTTGTCCCGGTCCCATGTGCGCCAGTTGGTGGGCCACTTGGCGTCGGCGCACTCCACGGCCGTGTAGACGGCGTTGCCGTTCTCGGCGGAGGCGTTGCCCGCGGTGTCGGACGGGTCGGGGGCGGCGGCGTCGACGAGCGCCTGGGTGTCTCCGGCGACGTACTTGCTGAAGACCGAGGCGACCGGGGCCCACGAGGAGTCGTAGTAGGGGGCGCTCTGGAAGAAGGAGATCAGCTCGGCCGGGCCGACGACCCCGCCGAGGGGGTTCTTCTTCGCCGTGGCGCGCAACTGGAGCCACTTCTCCTGGACGGCGGCGCGGGTGGTGCCGAGGTGGTAGGTCGCGTCGTTCGCGGCGACCCAGTCCTGCCAGTCCTTCCAGCGGCCCTCGAAGGCGACGTCCTGGTCCAGGTTGGCCTGGTACCAGATCTTGTCCCGGGACGGGTTGACGACGCTGTCCACGACCATGCGGCGCACATGGCCCGGGAACAGGGTGCCGTAGACGGCGCCGAGGTAGGTGCCGTAGGAGACGCCCAGGAAGTTGAGCTTCTTCTCGCCGAGGGCGGCGCGGATGACGTCGAGGTCACGCGCGGTGTTCGGCGTGGTCATGTGCGGCAGCATCGCGCCGCTGCGGTCGTTGCAGCCCTCGGCGTACTCGCGGGCCAGCTTGCGCTGGGCGAGCTTGTCGGCCTCGGAGTCGGGCACCGGGTCCATCTTGGGTGCCTTGACGAACTCCTGCGGGTCGACGCAGGAGATGGGCGCCGACTTGCCGACGCCGCGCGGGTCGAAGCCCACGAAGTCGTAGGCCTTGGCGGCGTTGGCCCACACCGGGTTCTTGCCGGTGACCCGGGCGGGGAAGCGCAGTCCGGAGCCGCCGGGGCCGCCGGGGTTGTAGAGGAGCGCGCCCTGCCGCTCGGCCTTCGTGCCCGTGTTGCCGATGCGGTCGACGGCGAGCTTGATCTGCTTGCCGTGCGGCTTGGCATAGTCGAGCGGCACCGTGACGTACCCGCACTGGATCGGCTTGGCCAGATTCCAGTCGGCGGGGCAGTCCTGCCAGTCGATACCGGCCTTCGCGGCCCGGGCGGCGGCGACCGCGGCGCCCCGGGCCTCGCGGTCCTGGCCGTGGCGGGTGCCCGCGCTGGCGTTCGCCGAGGGCGCCGCGACGGCGCCGGCTATCAGCGTGGCCGTGACGAGCGCTCCGGCCGAACCGAGCGCCGCCACCCGCCTCTTCGGTCTCGTACCCCTCAAGGGGGACCTCCCCGTACATCGTTGCGATCAGTACGGGGATCCTCGCGGCTGTGAGGTCGCTGAGAACAGGGTCCGTCGCGCTTCTTTGCCAATCCGATAAACGGAGAAGGGATTCTGCTCTACGGACGCCCGTGCGGGCGCCTACTCGAGAGACGTCAGCGCCTCGTCGAGCAGCCGCCGCAGCCGCAGCGCGTCCGGCGCCACGGCGGTCACCAGTGCGGCGGGCCCGGCGAGCGGCACGACCGAGGCCCCCTCGCCCAGTGTCCGGGCCGTCACCGGCTCGGTGGCGAACTCCGGCCGTACGACGACCAGTTGCCCGACCGCCCGGTGTCCCGCGAGCACGGCGGGCCCGTCCCAGCCGCCCGGCGCGCCGGGCCCGCAGGCCAGCTCCTGGTCGAGCACGGACCGCTCGGCGATCCGCACGGTCAGACGGCTCGTCAGCCGTCCGGGTTCCTCACCGGCGCGCCCGAGCACCTGCTCCTCGCGCAGCACGAGCCGGGCGGTGGCGGCGAGGTCGACGCGGGTCGTGACGTACAGGTCGCTGCCCTGGGCGGAGATCAACTGCTCCGGCAGCCAGTGCAGTTCGGCACCGTCGGCGACGCCGATCCGCACGTCGTAGCGTGCCTCGCTCTTCGCCTGCCCCGGCAGCGCGATGGTGGCGGCGGCCGACCCGACCGACAGCCGGGCCCCCTCCTCCACCCGGGCCTCCACGGTGAAGTGGTCGCCGCCGAGCGGCCCGCTCATCGCCCCGACGAGCATGACCCGCGCCTCGGAGCCACTGGCCCTGGTCCGCCGCAGCGCCAGAGGTCCGTCGCTCTCCAGCACGGGCAGGGAGGTCCCGCCCCGGCCGTCGTCCCGGGCGACGATCCGCGCCACGGACCGCACCCCGGCACCGTGCACGCTCACGCCGTCCACGCGGCGAGCTGTGCCCGCACCCAGGCGGCGACCTCCGTCACCCCGGACTCGCTCCGCAACGACTGGAAGACGACCGGTAGTTCGGCCCGCTGGGCCTTGGCGTCGGCCGCCATGCGCGCGAGGTCGGAGCCGACGTACGGTGCGAGGTCGGTCTTGTTGACGACGAGCAGGTCGGCGGTGGTCACGCCCGGCCCGCCCTTGCGCGGGATATCATCGCCCCCGGCCACGTCGATCACGAAGACCTGTGCGTCGACGAGCCCCTTGGAGAAGGTCGCGGTGAGGTTGTCACCGCCGGACTCCACGAGGACCAGATCCAGTGGTCCGACGGCGTCCTCCAGGTCCTCCACCGCTTCCAGGTTGGCGGAGATGTCGTCCCGGATCGCGGTGTGCGGGCAGGCCCCCGTCTCCACTGCGGTGATCCGCTCGGGCGGCAGCACGGCTTCCCGGAGCAGGAACTCGGCGTCCTCCCGGGTGTAGATGTCGTTGGTGACGACCGCGAGCGACAGCTCGTCCCGCAACGCCCGGCAGAGCGCGGCGACGGTGGCGGTCTTCCCGGACCCGACGGGTCCGCCGAGGCCGATACGGAGCGCTCTGCGGGTGCCGTCAGGCCGACGGGCGTCGGCACTTACGGCGGTGGAACTGTCGTGGTTGTGGTCGAGGTGCATGGTGCGGCTCCTGGTGGGGCGGGCCCTGGTTTGGGGCGACCGGGTTCGGGTGGCGGGCGCGGGTGTCGGGGTGCGGGTGAGTGGGGGCTGGTCGCGCAGTTCCCCGCGCCCCTGGGGGAGATGGTCTACGGGACGTTCAGAGTGCAGCTATGACGCGAACAGCCGTACCGGCCACCCCGCATGCGCCTCCGCTCCGATCTCCAGCAGCGGTGCCGAGCCCGCCGGCAAGGCGTCCACCCCCTCGTCGACGACTCTCCGCGCCGCCTCCACCGCCCGGTCCACGACCTGGTCCATTTCCGGCGCCAGCCGGGCCAGCACGCCCGTCGCGTCGAAGGGATCCAGGCTCAGCAACCGCACCGTCGCCGTGGCGGGGCCGCTCACGCTCTCGTACGCCGCGCAGTACGCCGCGTCGACCGGCCCCAGTCCGGCCGCCCGCGCCGTCAGTCCGAGCACCACCGGCTGATGGGCCCCCTTGGGGAACTCCCGTGCCAGCGCGTCCAGTTCGGTGGACGGCCAGGTCGACCGGGCGGCCCGCATCAGCTGGCGCCCCAGCCTCCGCGCGGCGACCCGCAGCGCGGGCGACGGCGTACGGGCGTCCGCGGCACGGTCCAGCGCGACGGGGTCGATCCCGAGCGCGGCAGCGGCGGAGAGCGCCGCTGCCACCGATCCGGCCGTGTGCAGACGCCCCCGGCAGAAGTCCGCGAGGCTCGCCGCCCCCTTGATCCGCCCGGCCTTGACCGCGGCCTCGGCCCCGCCGGAGTGCGCGTGGCCGCCGGCGGGAAAACGTCCGTCGGCCAGGACGAGAAGCGCTGCTCGTGACATCAGGGCGTCCTCAGAACAGGAAGTAGCGCTGCGCCATGGGCAGTTCGGCCGCGGGCGACGCCTCGACCAGTTCCCCGTCGATGTGCACCGCGAAGCTGTCGGGGTCGACCCGCACATCCGGGCGCGCGTCGTTCTCCCGCATGTCGGCCTTGGTGACCCCGCGCGTCGAGTCGATCGCCACGAACCGCTTGCCGAGCCCCAGCCGCTCCGGCAGCCCGTCCTCGACGGCCAAGGGGGCGACGAAGTTGAGGGAGTTGGCGGCCGGTGCCCGCCCGATCGCCCCGTACATCGGGCGCGGCAGGATCGGCTGCGGCGTGGGGATCGAGGCGTTCGCGTCGCCCATCTGCGCGTACGCGATCTGCCCGCCCTTGATGACGAGCTGCGGCTTGACGCCGAAGAACGCCGGCTCCCACAGCACCAGGTCGGCCAGCTTGCCGCTCTCGACCGAACCGATCTCCCGGGCCAGGCCCTGGGCGAGCGCCGGGTTGATCGTGTACTTGGCGACATAGCGACGGACCCGGCGGTTGTCGGCGCGTCCGTCCCCGGGCAGGGCACCCCGCCGCCGCTTCATCACATGCGCGGTCTGCCAGGTCCGCATGACGACCTCACCGACGCGCCCCATGGCCTGGGAGTCGGAGGAGATGATCGAGATCGCGCCCAGGTCGTGCAGCACGTCCTCCGCGCCGATCGTGGACGGCCGGATCCGGGACTCGGCGAAGGCCAGGTCCTCCGGCACCGCGGGGTTGAGGTGGTGGCAGACCATCAGCATGTCGAGGTGTTCCTCGGCGGTGTTGACGGTGAACGGCCGGGTGGGATTGGTGGAGCTCGGCAGCACGTACGACTCGGAGACCACGGTCATGATGTCCGGCGCGTGCCCGCCGCCCGCGCCCTCGGTGTGGTACGCGTGGATGCCCCGCCCGGCGATCGCGGCGAGCGTGTCGCCGACGAAACCGGCCTCGTTGAGCGTGTCCGTGTGGATCGCGACCTGGATGCCGGTCCGCTCGGCGACGGTCAGCGAGGCGTCGATGACGGCCGGGGTCGAGCCCCAGTCCTCGTGCAGCTTCAGGCCGAGCGCGCCGCCGCGGATCTGCGACAGCATCGCCTCGTGCGAGACGGTGTTGCCCTTGCCGAGCAGGCCGATGTTGAGCGGGAAGGCCTCCATCGCCTCCAGCATCCGCGCGAGATGCCAGGGGCCGGGGGTCACGGTGGTGGCCTTGGAGCCCTCGGCCGGGCCCGTACCGCCGCCGACGAGAGTCGTGATGCCCGCCGAGAGCGCCTCGTCGGCGATCTGCGGGCAGATGAAGTGGACGTGCGCGTCGATCGCGCCGGCCGTGAGGATCCGCCCGTTGCCGGCGATGATCTCGGTCTCCGGGCCGATGACCAGGTCCGGGTGGACGCCGTCCATGGTGTCGGGGTTGCCGGCCTTGCCGATGCCGGTGATCCGCCCGTCGCGGATGCCGACGTCGGCCTTGACGATCCCCCAGTGGTCGATGATCACCGCTCCGGTGATCACGGTGTCCGGGGTGCCCTCCGCCCGCGTGGCACGCGCCTGGCCCATGGACTCGCGGATGACCTTGCCGCCGCCGAACACGGCCTCGTCACCGGCGCGCCCGGGGCCGCCGGAGCGGTCCTCCTCGATCTCCACCAGCAGGTCGGTGTCGGCGAGCCGGATCCGGTCGCCGGTCGTCGGGCCGAACAGGTCGGCGTACGCGGCACGCGAGATCTCAGGCATCGAGGGCACCTCCGGTCTCACCGCGCAGACCGGGCACGACACGGGCGCCGGTGAGCGGAACGAGTTCGACGTCGACGGGGATCCCGGGTTCGAAGCGCACGGCCGTGCCGGCGGCGACGTTCAGCCGCCTGCCGCGGGCCGCGGCGCGGTCGAACTCCAGGCCGGGATTGGCCTCGGCGAAGTGGTAGTGGGAGCCGACCTGGACGGGCCGGTCGGCGGCGTTGAGGACGGTCAGCCGGGTGACCTCGCGGCCCTCGTTGTAGGCAATCGGGTCGTCGGCGAAGAGGATCTCTCCGGGAATCACGGCGGCTCCCCGTCAGACGATCGGGTCGTGGACGGTGACGAGCTTGGTGCCGTCCGGGAACGTGGCCTCGACCTGGACGTCGTGGATCATCTCCGGGATGCCCTCCATGACGTCGTCCCGGGTGAGCAGCTTGCGTCCGGAGGACATGAGTTCGGCGACGGTACGGCCGTCACGGGCGCCTTCGAGGATGTGCGAGGTGATGAGCGCGACCGCCTCGGGGTGGTTCAGCCTCAGCCCGCGGGCCCTGCGCTTCTCGGCCACGTCGGCCGCGACGTGGATCAGCAGTCTCTCTTGCTCGTGCGGGGTCAGTTGCACGTCCCACCTCACAGTCCTCGCTCCGGACCGTGCGGGGCCCGGCTGCCGCAGCCCCGGGGAAAAGCCCTGGTGGCGTGGCGGCAGGCTAGTTGGACCGAGTTTCGGGCACGTTAACCGAGCCGTGATCCTTCAGGCCTGTGAGTACGACGTCCGGAGGGCCGGAGGGCCCCTGCGAGAGGGATCCGGCCTACGCCGGGTTGGCTCCCCGGTGTTCCGCCGCGATCCCGAACCGCTGTCGTTCGCGAGGAGCGGACGCGACCTCGCGGACCGTGGAGACGGCGCTGATCACCTGCTCCTCGGCGGGCTCCGCGAGCTCCTGGGCCTCTTCGAGTCGCCGCAGGTCATCGGCTGAGACGAGGGCGACGAGGGGCTTGCCGTGCCGGGTGACGACGACGCGCTCGCCGGCGTACACCACGCGGTTGATCAGGTCGGCGAGCTCAGCCCTGGCTTGCGTCACCGGAATCTCGTAGGCCATGCCCCCATCATAACGGCACGTACGTCCTGTACATTTTTTACAGAGGAAGCTGTCGCCGGAGACAGCCCTGCCCGCGAGGAGGGGTTCACCATGACCCGACCGTCCGCCCGTCACGTGCTGCCCGAGTTCACGGAACGCACGAGTTCCGGACAACGGACGATGGACCCGTACTCGAAGCTGTTGGAGGAGCGGATCGTCTTCCTCGGGGCGCCGGTGGACGAGATCTCGGCGAACGACGTGATGGCCCAGTTCATGTACCTCGAGCACCAGGCGCCGGACCGCGACATCCAGCTCTACATCAACTCCCCCGGCGGCGCGTTCCACGCGATGACGGCCCTCTACGACACGATGCGCTACGTCACCTGCGACGTGGAGACGGTCTGCCTGGGCCAGGCCGGGGCGGCCGCCACGGTGCTGCTGGCGGCGGGCACGCCGGGCAAGCGATCCATGCTGCCGGACGCGCGCCTGGTGATCCATCAGCCCGCCCTGCCCGAGCCGGTCCAGGGACAGGCCAGCGATCTGGCGATCCAGGCCGACGAGCTGATGCGGATCCGGACCCGTATGGAGGAGATGCTCGCGCGGCACACCGGCCGCACCCGGGAGCAGGTGAGCGAGGACATCGAGCGGGACAAGATCCTCACCGCCCAGGAGGCGGTGGAGTACGGCCTGGTGGACCGGATCGTCCCCAACCGCAAGGCCACCATGGCCGCGCCGACCGGAAGGTGAGCCGCCGGTGCTGCCGCCCGAACTGCCTCCGCTGCCCGCCCTGACCCGAGCGGAGGCGGAGTTGATCGACCGTTACCTGGAGGTCGTGGACCTGCTCGGCCGGATCAACCCGGCGCTGCACGGCGACACCTACCGCGGACTGCGCGCCGCCCAGGCCCTGGTCGGCAAGGCGACCGCGCTGCGCGACGCGCTGGCCCTGATGCACCAGCGGGGCGAGACGGAACTGCACGCCGACACACTGGCCCGGGCCCTGCGGGTGCTGGACGGCGAGCGCCGGACCGCCCGTGTCACCCTGCCCCCGGAGTCCGTCGGTTGACACGGAGCCGGCGGATCCAGCGGCCCGGACGCTCGCTCCGTCGACGCGGCGTCCGGGCCTGAGTCGAAACGGGCCAAACGACGTACCGCTGTTCGGAGTAGACGGGGCACCAATTTTTGGACCGTCACGGTTGCGCGACGCGCACGACGGAGGGGCGGAATGGGACATTCCATCGCTGGTCGGGCGGTGCGCGGCACGGTGGACACCGACTCGAACACAGACGTGTCCACCCGAACGGGTGAGTGGTGAGTAACAACACAAATCCCCGGTTCCGTTGGGATTTCATGACAACCATCAGTCAAGATCCCTGACTGACGACAAGCCCCCGCCACAGCGGCGGGGCGATCCGGGCGGACGCCGAGTCCTGCCGCCGCCTGGATGACCGGTCGACAGGAGTGGATCGGCAGGAGTGGAGGACCCAAGCACGACGGGTCGCCGGGACGGTCACGCCATGACCGGTCCCGAGCAGCCCTTGGGGTGAAGCCGCGTCAGCGGCCGGGCAACTTCGCCAGCCCGAATCCGACAGGTCATCCTTCACAGGCGGCTGACGAAGGGTTGCGCATGACTGCGCTCAATCGTGTCCCGTCGCTCATGGTCCGGGCCGGTACGGCCTCGGCCCTCACCATCGCCGCCGTGGGCGGCTCGATCGTGGCCCCCGGCTTCTCCTCCGAGGCAGCGGCAGCCACGCCGGCGACCAAGGCACTCCAGATAGCGGCCTCGAAGAAGGGATCGCCCTACAAGTACGGCGCCACCGGCCCGCACCGCTTCGACTGCTCGGGCCTCACGCTGTACTCGTTCAAGAAGGCCGGCAAGAAGCTGCCGCGCACGGCCGCCCAGCAGTACAACAAGACCCGCCACATCTCCGCCCAGAACCGCAAGGCGGGAGACCTGGTGTTCTTCCACTCGGGCCGGAACGTGTACCACGTCGGTATCTACGCGGGTAAGAACAAGCTCTGGCACTCCCCGAAGAGCGGGGACGTGGTGCGGCTGCAGAAGATCTGGACCAAGAGCGTCTGGTACGGGCGCGTGAAGTGACCCACCCGGCGTGCGGCGACGCCTGAGACGCGCCGCCGCACGCCGGGAGCGTGACACGGGCTCAAGTGGTTACTCGTCGCGTCATGGCCGAGCACAGTCCCTGCACCGCACGCGGCGAGACGCCACTGCAGCGCGCCGACCGCAACTTCGTCGAGCTGCTCCAGGAACTGCGGGTCACCCAGACGGGCGTACAGATCCTGTTCGCCTTCCTGCTGTCGCTCGCCTTCACCTCGCGCTTCTCGTCCCTCGACACGGCCCAGCGCGTCACCTACGTCAGCACGCTGCTGCTGGCGGTCCTGGCCGCGGCGCTGTTCACCGCGCCGGCCGCGCTGCACCGCTCGCTCTTCCAGCAGGGCGCGAAGCCCCGCATCGTGCAGGTCTCCTCACGACTGGCCACGACCGGCCTGATCGTGCTGGTGTTCGCTTTCAGCGGGTCCGTGCTGCTGGTGGTGGACGTGACGACCGGCCGGGCCGGCGGGATCGCCGCGGGGGCGGCGACCTTCCTGGTCTGCGTCGGCCTGTGGGGCCTGCTCCCCCGGCTGGTGCGGCGGGCGGGGCTGCGGCAGGCGACGAACGGCGGCTGCGGGGAACCGGAGCCCGCTGTCGAGAAGGCGGCGCGCCCTGGCGCCGTCAGGATCCCCGCACCGCGTCGGGGAGGAGCGTCGCGCCGAGAGGCGTCGCTGCGGCGGCGGTGACAGGCTTTGGGGAGAGGGCGGCGCGGACGTCGGTCACGCCGGTGGGGGTGCGCGCGCTCGGGGCCGGCGTGCCGCGGTGAGGCTTACGGCTCCTGCTGTCCCGCCGCCGTCATGGGCTGGGCCGGGACGGTCCACGGAAGTTCGACGGAGATGGTCTTGCCGCCCTCACGGGTGGGGCGGATCCTGAGCCTGCCGCCGCATTCGGCGGTCAGCCAGCGGATGATGACCAGTCCGCGGCCGTTGTCCTGCTGGACGGCGGCGGGGAGCCGTCTGGGGAGCCGTGGGTGGCTGTCCGTGACACCGACGCGCAGCCGTTCGTCGCGGTCGAGCACGACGTCCACCGTGAACGTGGGTGACTGCCCGAAGGTGTGCTGGACGGCGTTGGTGGCGAGCTCGGAGATGATCAGCCGGACGGTGTCGGACACTTCCGTGTCCGCCGGCAGGCCCCACTCCGCCAGCGTGTCCACCACGTAGGCACGCGCTGCGGAGACCGAGGCGGGATCGCTCGGCAGAGTGACGGATGTTTCCAAATGGTCTGCCATGGCGACGTCGTCCCTTTCCCACGGGACCGCAGTCCGACACGGAGCGGATGGTTCGAGTACGGTCCCGGACTGGTGCTTCGCCGCCAGAGTGCCACCAGAACACCCGCGAAGGGCGGCGATCCACCAAGATATGCATATATCTGTCGCCCAAAGCGGTGAACTCTACGACGCGAGACCGTATTGGGGTGGCTCGGAAGGAGTAAGGAGAAGCCCATGCAGCACGGTCCCGCGGTGCGCCGCCGGAAACTGGGCGCCGAACTGCGCGCGCTGCGCACCTCGGCGGGTCTCACCAGCGGTGAGGCGGCCCAGCTGGTGGGCTGGCACCAGTCCAAGGTCAGCCGGATCGAGACGGGCACGAGCGGGGTGAAACCGGCCGATGTGCGGTTACTTCTCGACGCCTACGGTGTGGAAGACTCCCAACTTCGCGAGCTGCTCCTGGTGTTGGCGGAGTCCGACGACGGGGGCGGCCGGCACCACTGGTGGCACGCCTACCGCGGGGTGCTGCCGCCGACCTACCGGGACTTCATCAGCCTGGAGTCCCAGGCCACCGCGATGCGCACGCTGGAGACCACCGTCGTCCCGGGGCTGCTCCAGACGCCCGAGTACGCGCGTGCGGTGACGAAGGCCGCGGTGGAGGGGCTGTCGGAGGACCGGCTCGACACGCTGGTCGAGGTGCGACTGGCCCGCCAGGACGTGCTGCGCGCGGATCCGCCGCTGGAACTGAGCGCCGTCCTGGACGAGGCCGTGCTGCGGCGGGAGGTGGGCGGGCCCGGGGTCATGGCCCGGCAGCTGGAGCGGCTGGTCGAGGCGGCGCGCCTGCCCCAAGTGCGGCTCCAGGTACTGCCGTTCGCCGCCGGGGCACACATCGGCGTCACCGGCCCTTTCGTTGTCTTCTCATTTTCGAGCACTTCTGATCTGAACGTTGTTGTTCTCGACCACTTGACGAGTAGCCTCTACCTCGAGCGGAAAGAAGACCTCCAGGCCTACACGGAGGCCTTCAACGCCCTTCAGATCCACGCCCTTTCGCCCGAGGACTCGTTGGATTACATCGCCGGGACAGCCGCCGGCGCGTAAGGAGGCACCTATGCGTGCACTGCCTCGTCATGTCCCCTCAAGCATCGAACTGCACGGTGTGCGGTGGTTGCGCAGCAGCTACAGCACCGGCGCGAACAACTGCGTCGAGACCGCGTGTCCGGACACCCCGCCCTGGGCCGGACTGCTCGCCGTGCGCGACTCCAAGGACCCGGCCGGGCCCGCGCTGCTCTTCTCACCGGGGAGCTGGGCGGAGTTCACGGCCGCGGTCGACCGCATCTGACCGTTTCTGATCAGCCCGCCATCGTTCAGTCCGCCATCGTTCAGTCCGTCATCGTGTGACGCACGGCCGTGTCACGCCGACTCATGGCCGCGTCTCCCCGATCAGCCGTACAGCGCGTTCGATCTGTTCCCCGGTCAGGTCCGCGCGGGCGGTCAGCCTGAGTCGTGAGATGCCGTCGGGCACGGAAGGAGGACGGAAGCAGCCCACGGCCAGGCCCGCCGCGCGGCATTCGGCCGCCCAGCGCACGGCGTCCTCGGGAGAGGGCGCACGCACCGAGACCACCGCGGCGTCCGGACGTACCGCTTCCAGACCCGCGGCGGTCAGGCGTGCGTGCAGTTCGCTCGCCACCGCGCGGGCCCGTGCCGCCCGCTCCGGTTCGCGGCGCAGCAGCCGCAGGGCCGACAGGGCCGCCCCCGCCGCCGCGGGGGCGAGTCCCGTGTCGAAGATGAACGTCCGTGCCGCGTTGACCAGGTGGTCGATCACCCGGGCGGGGCCGAGGACGGCTCCGCCCTGGCTGCCGAGCGACTTGGACAGCGTGACCGTGACGCCGACGTCGTCGGCGCCCGCCAGCCCCGCCGCGTGCGGGGCGCCGCGGCCGCCGTCGCCGAGGACGCCCAGGCCGTGGGCGTCGTCGACCACCAGCCCGGCACCGTGCTCCCGGCAGGCCGCGGCGAGGGCCGCGAGCGGGGCCGCGTCGCCGTCGACCGAGAAGACCGTGTCGGAGACCGTGATCGCCGCGCCCTCGTGTGTCGAGAGGGCCTTGCGCACGGCGTCCGGCTCGGCGTGCGCCACCACCTGGGTCGTGCCACGGGCCAGCCGGCAGCCGTCGATGAGCGAGGCGTGGTTGCCCGCGTCGGAGACGATCAGAGAGCCGTGCGGGGCCAGCGCGGTGACCGCCGCGAGGTTGGCCGCGTAGCCGGAGGAGAAGACGAGGGCCGCCTCGACACCGCAGAATTCGGCCAGTTCCCGTTCCAGTTCCGCGTGCAGCTCGGTGCTGCCGGTGACGAGCCGGGAGCCGGTGGAGCCGCCGCCCCAGACCCGCGCGGCACGGGCCGCGCCCTCGGTGACCTCGGGGTGCCGGGACAGCCCCAGGTAGTCGTTGCTCGCCAGATCGAGGAGCGGCGAAGCTGCCGGACGGGGGCGCAGAGTCCGTACGAGTCCGGCGCGGCGGCGCACCCGCGCCTGCTCGTCGATCCAGCCGAACGCCATGGGTGGTCCTCCGGGAAATTTGTAGGCAGTGCACAGACACTAGCGGGACCACCAGCAGGTCAGTATGTGGCAATACCCACACCTCGAAGCGACTCTGTTGTACGAACTCTCCTTGGCCCGGAGCGGGTCCGTAGGACAGGATCGGCTCTCATGGACCTGCTGAACACGCTGGTGGACAAGGGGCTTCGGCGCGAGCTGCCGACCCGTGAAGAGGCACTTGCCGTCCTCGCGACGTCCGACGACGACCTGCTCGATGTGGTGGCCGCGGCCGGGAAGGTGCGCCGGCACTGGTTCGGCCGACGGGTGAAACTCAACTATCTCGTCAACCTGAAGTCCGGCCTGTGTCCCGAGGACTGCTCCTACTGTTCGCAGCGGCTCGGCTCCCAGGCCGGCATCCTGAAGTACACCTGGCTCAAACCCGACCAGGCCTCCGACGCGGCGGCTGCCGGTGTGGCCGGGGGCGCCAAGCGCGTGTGCCTGGTGGCCAGCGGGCGCGGTCCGACCGACCGGGACGTGGACCGGGTCTCCGACACGATCAAGGCCATCAAGGACAACAACGAGGGCGTCGAGGTGTGCGCCTGCCTCGGCCTGCTCTCCGACGGGCAGGCCGAGCGGCTGCGCGAGGCGGGTGCCGACGCCTACAACCACAACCTCAACACGTCCGAGGCGACGTACGGGGAGATCACGACCACGCACACCTACGCCGACCGCGTGGACACGGTCGAGAAGGCCCACGCGGCAGGCCTCTCCGCCTGCTCCGGGCTGATCGCCGGCATGGGCGAGTCGGACGAGGACCTGGTGGACGTCGTCTACTCGCTGCGCGAGCTGGACCCGGACTCGGTTCCGGTCAACTTCCTGATCCCGGTCGAAGGCACCCCGCTGGCCAAGGAGTGGAACCTCACCCCGCAGCGCTGCCTCAGGATCCTGGCGATGGTGCGCTTCGTGTGCCCGGACGTCGAGGTGCGCATCGCGGGCGGCCGGGAGGTCCATCTGCGCTCGATGCAGCCGGTCGCCCTGCACCTGGCCAACTCGATCTTCCTCGGCGACTACCTGACCACCGAGGGCCAGGCGGGCAAGGCCGACCTCGAGATGATCGCGGACGCCGGGTTCGAGGTGGAGGGCACCGACCAGGTGACGCTGCCCGAGCACCGGTCCGGCGGCTGCCACGACGGCGGCGGGGTCTGCGGCTCCGAGGGTGGCGGAGGCTGCGGTTCCGACGCCGCCCCGGAGGCCGCCGAGCCCCGTACGGCCGCCGATGCCCGTACCGACCTGGTCGCCGTCCGCCGCCGGGGCGCCGGAACGGACCTCGCGCCCAATGCCTGAGCGGACGGTGCCCGAGCTGACGGTGCCCGAGCTGCTGGAGCTCGACCGGCGGCATGTGTGGCATCCGTACGGCCCGATGCCCGGACGGCAGGAACCGCTCGTCGTGGAGTCGGCGAGCGGGGTGCGGCTGCGCCTCGCCGACGGCTCGGGAGAGCTGGTCGACGGCATGTCGTCCTGGTGGTCGGCGATCCACGGCTACAACCACCCGGTGCTCAACGAGGCGGCGCGCGGGCAACTGGAGCGCATGAGCCATGTGATGTTCGGCGGGCTCACCCACGAGCCCGCCGTACGACTGGCGAAGCTCCTTGTCGACATGTCACCCGACGGCCTCGAGCACGTCTTCCTCGCCGACTCGGGGTCCGTGTCGGTCGAGGTCGCGGTCAAGATGTGCCTGCAGTACTGGCGTTCGCTGGGCCGTCCCGGCAAGCGGCGGCTGCTGACCTGGCGCGGCGGTTACCACGGCGACACCTGGCAGCCGATGTCGGTGTGCGATCCCGAGGGCGGGATGCACGAGCTGTGGGCCGGGGCGCTCCAGCGTCAGGTGTTCGCGGACCCGCCGCCTGCCGAGTACGACGAGGCCTACGCCGAGCACCTGCGCACGACGGTCGAGCGGCACGCCGACGAGCTGGCCGCGGTGATCGTCGAGCCGGTGGTGCAGGGCGCGGGCGGGATGCGCTTCCACTCCCCCGCCTATCTGCGGGTGCTGCGCGAGGCGTGCGACGCGCACGACGTGCTGCTGGTGTTCGACGAGATCGCGACCGGGTTCGGCCGTACGGGCGCGCTGTTCGCGGCGGAGCACGCGGCCGTGACGCCGGATGTGATGTGCGTGGGCAAGGCGCTGACCGGCGGCTATCTGACCATGGCGGCGACGCTGTGCACCGCGCGGGTGGCCGACGGCATCTCGCGGGGCGAGGTGCCGGTGCTCGCGCACGGCCCGACCTTCATGGGCAACCCGCTGACGGCGGCCGTGGCCTGTGCCTCGATCGAGCTGCTGCTCGGCCAGGACTGGCTCGCGGAGGTCAAGCGGATCGAGGCGGGGCTGCGGGACGGGCTCTCGGCCGTCTCGGACCTGCCGCAGGTGACGGACGTGCGGGTCCTCGGCGCGATCGGGGTGGTGCAGCTGGACCACCCCGTGGACATGAAGGCGGCCACCGAGGCGGCCGTACGCGAGGGCGTGTGGCTGCGGCCGTTCCGCGATCTGATCTACACGATGCCGCCGTACGTCACGGGCGACGCGGACGTGGCGCGGATCGCGCGGGCGGTGTGCGCGGCGGCGCGGGAGGGATGACATGACGGTACTGGTGATCACGGGCACGGGCACGGAGGTCGGCAAGACGGTCGTGACCGCCGCCGTCGCCGCGACGGCGAGGGCGGCCGGCCGTTCGGTGGCCGTGCTGAAGGCCGCCCAGACGGGCGTACGGCCGGACGAGCCGGGGGACGCCGCCGAGGTCGCGCGTCTCGCGGGCGCCGTGACGACGGCCGAACTCGCCCGGTATCCCGAGCCGTTGGCCCCGGCCACGGCCGCCCGCCGGGCCGGTCGCGCCCCGGTGCACCCGCACGAGATCGCGGACGCCGCCGCGAAGCTGGCCGCCGAGCACGACCTGGTGCTGGTCGAGGGGGCGGGCGGACTGCTCGTACGGTTCGACGCGGCCGGCGGCACCCTGGCGGACGCGGCCCGGCTGCTGTCGGCGCCGGTGCTGGTCGTGGCGCCGGCGGGACTCGGCACCCTGAACACGACGGAGCTGACAGCGCGTGAACTCCGATCCCGTGGGCTGGACCTGGCCGGGATCGTGATCGGGAGCTGGCCCGCGGCGCCGGACCTTGCCGCCCGCTGCAATCTGGCCGATCTGCCGGACGTGGCCGGGGCGCCACTGCTGGGTTCCGTGCCCGCGGGGTCGGGGGGCCTCTCCCCCGCCGCTTTCCGCTCGGCCGCGCCGCAGTGGCTTGCGCCTCGCCTGGACGGTACGTGGGACGCGGAGGCGTTCCGGGTGCGGGAGGCTCCCCCGGCGTCCTGAGTCCCGGCGGGCGCGCGGTGAAACCGGCGGGGGCGTGATCGCGTGTTGGACTACGTACGTGATCACCTCTGGAGGGAACACCTTGCACCCGACACACTCACGCCCGTCCCGCCGCACGGCCCTCGTCGTGGGCGCCGCCGCCGCTCTCTCACTCGGCGGCGGCACGGCCCACGCGTTACCCCGTACGGCCGGCGTCACCGCACGGCTGAGGGAGCTCGAACAGGAGCACACCGCGCGACTGGGCGTCTACGCCCGCAACCTGCGCACGGGCCGGACCGTGTCCTACCGGGCGGACGAACGCTTCCCGATGGCCTCGGTGTTCAAGGCGCTGGCCGCCGCGGCCGTCCTGCGCGATCTCGACCGCGACGGCGAGTTCCTGGCCAAGCGCATCCACTACACCCAGGACTACGTCAAGAAGTCGGGGTACTCCCCTGTCACCGAGAAGAACGTCGCGACCGGCATGACCGTCGGCGAACTCTGCGACGCCACCATCCGCTTCAGCGACAACACCGCGGGCAACCTGCTGCTCGTGGAGCTGGGCGGACCGACCGCCGTCACGCGTTTCTGCCGCTCGATCGGCGACCCGGTCACCCGGCTGGACCGCTGGGAGCCCGAGCTCAACAGCGCGGAACCGTGGCGCGTGACCGACACGACGTCCCCGCGCGCCGTCGGCCTGACCTACGCCCGTCTGGTGCTCGGCGACGTTCTGGAGCCCCGGGACCGCGCACGGCTAACGGACTGGCTGCTCCGCAACACCACGAGCGACGAGAAGTTCCGCAAGGCGCTGCCCGCCGACTGGCTGGTCGCCGACAAGACCGGCGGAGGACGGTACGGCACCAACAACGACGTGGGCATCACCTGGCCGCCGGACGGTCCGCCGATCGTGATGTCCGTCCTGACCACCCAGCCGGAGGAGGACGCCCTGGCCGACAACCCGCTGGTGGCCGGGGCCGCCGCGGTGCTGGCGTCGGAACTCGGCTAGCAGTGCGGGTGAGAGGCGGGCGGTCGTGGGACGCCTGGCTCGTCGCGGGCGCCGTCGGTGTCGCCGGCCTGCTGGCCCTGCACTCCGCCGTGCCCAACGGGGTCGGGCGCCTCGGAAGTCTCCTGGAGACGTTTCTGCCGTGGCTGGGCGTGGCCGTGCCGCTGCTCGGCTGCCTCGCCGCGCTCAAGCGGTCGAAGGCGGGGCTGCTCGCCTGTCTCTTGCCCGTGGCCGTCTGGTTCTGGATGTTCGGCGGGCTGTGGTTCTCCTCGCCCCCGAAGTCGCACGACCTGACGGTGGTCCAGCACAACGTGGCCGATGACAACGCCGACCACTCCGGCACCGCACGGGCTCTGCTCGCCACGGGTGCGGAGCTGGTGGCCGTCGAGGAACTGACGCCTGCCGCACGGCCCGCGTACCAGGACGTCCTGGGCGGCTCCCGGCCGCACCGGGCCGTCCACGGCACGGTGGGTCTGTGGTCGGCCTGGCCCCTGTCGGACGTGCGGCCCGTGGACATCCGGCCCGAGGGCTTTCCGGAGAGCTGGCAGCGCGGCCTGCGGGCCACGGTGTCCGCGCCGGGCGGAGAGATCGCCGTGTATGTGGTCCATCTGCCGTCCGTCCGGCTGGGCCCGACGGGCCTGGCGTCGGCGGCCCGTGACGAGAGCGCGGCACTGCTCGGGGCACGGATCGCGGACGACCCGGCCGGCCGGCTCCTGGTGGTCGGCGACCTCAACGGCACGGTGCTGGACCGGGGACTCGGACCGCTCACCTCCCAACTGGACGCCCCTCCCACGGGGTTCGCGTTCAGCTGGCCGGCCTCCTTTCCGGTGGCGCGGATCGACCAGGTGCTGGGGAGAGGAGCCGAGGTGACGGAGGTGTCCGCCCTGGACGCGACCGGGAGTGATCATCTTCCGGTGCTCGGCCGGGTCCGTCTGGGCTAGTCGCGTTGTGGGCGGCAGGGGTGCGCCGGGGCCGCGCGGGGGACAATCCTGGTAGGTCCGCCTAGCAGGGAGGTCCCCATGCCGCTCCGCTCCGGCAAGGTGCCGCGGGATGCCGTGCACCATCCGCTGTTCGCCCGCTACTACGCCCGGATCAGCGTCGCCGCCGAGACCCGGATGGGCATGGGCAGGGTGCGCGAGAGACTGCTCGACGGGCTGTCCGGGCGGGTGCTCGAGATCGGCGCGGGCAACGGGCTGAACTTCGCGCACTACCCGGGCACCGTCTCGGAGGTCGTGGCCATCGAACCGGAGCGGCGGCTGCGGCAGCTGGCCGTGGAGGCCGCCCTGCGCGCCGAGGTGCCGGTGGACGTGGTGCCGGGCGCGGCCGAGGCGCTGCCGGTCAAGAGCGAGGGCTTCGACGCGGCGGTGGTGTCGCTGGTGCTGTGCAGTGTGCGGGACGTGCCCCGGTCGCTCGGGGAGCTCCGGCGGGTGCTGCGGCCGGGCGGTGAGGTGCGGTTCTTCGAGCACGGCCGGGGCGGCGGCCGGGTGATGACCTTCAGCCAGCGCGCGCTGGACCGGACGGTGTGGCCGGCGCTGAACGGGGGCTGCCACCTGTCGCGGGAGCCGGTGCGGGCGCTGCGGGACGCCGGTTTCGAACTCGGCCCCTACCGGCAGGTGCTGATGCCGGAGCAGGGACCGACCCTGCCCGCTTCGTACTGCGTGCTGGGCACGGCATGGCGCCCGGTCGGCTCCTAGTCACAGGCTCCACTGCCGCAGCTGCTGCTCGATGTCCCGCACGGATGCCTCGCCGCTCTTGACCAGCTTGGCGAGGTCGCGGACCTGCTCGGGCGAGGTGACGACCTTGGCGCCGCTGGCGACCAGGTACGCGTAGGCGACGGCGGAGGCGAACAGGGCGTTGGAGCGTTCCAGCGCGGGGACGTGGATCAGGAGCTGGAGCAGCGCGGCGGCGCGGGCGTGCGGGCTGTCGTAGACGGGGACGTCGAATATGGCGGCCTGGTGGCGTGCGACGGCGGCGACGAGGGCTCCCCAGTCGGTGACCTGGGGGTCTCCCGGGGTCTTGTGCTCGGCGAGCATCAGCAGCCAGGCGAGATCGATCTCGAGGTTGTTCAAGGGATCAGTGACGACCTTCGCGCGTGCCCTCACGGTCGACGCCGAATTCGTCGGCGAAGACGGACTCGTACTGCTTCATGAAGTCGGCGGCGGCCTCCACGAAGGTGTGGCCCACCTCGCCGGTGTCCTGTCTGACCAGCTCTTCGATGTAGCGGTTGACGCTCATGCCGCGGGCCAGGGCGCGTTCGCGGGCGGCTCGGGCGGTGCCCTCGTCGACTCGCACGTTCAGCTGGGTCTTCGCCATACCTCGAAGCTAGCGCGTGAGTGCTAGCACCGGCAAGGCCGGGACTCCGACTCGCGGAGGATACCGAGTGTGGGCCGCGTCACATTACCCTCGGGCAAGACGACGAAGTCCGGACATCCACCCCGAGGAGGCGGCCTTGTCCACACCTGCTGCGGAGCATGCCCCCGGCCTGGCGTCGGCCGACGGGGTAGCGGCCCGCGCCCGCGGTCTGACCAAGGCGTACGGCTCGGGCGAGACGACCGTGCTCGCGCTCGACGCGGTGGACGTGGATGTCGCGCGGGGCCGGTTCACCGCGGTGATGGGGCCGTCGGGCTCCGGCAAGTCCACGCTGATGCACTGTCTGGCGGGGCTCGACACCGTCTCGGCCGGCCAGGTGTGGCTCGGCGACACGGAGATCACGGGGCTGAAGGAGCGCGAGCTGACGCGGCTGCGCCGGGACCGGATCGGGTTCATGTTCCAGTCGTTCAACCTCATCCCGACCCTGAACGCGCTGGAGAACATCACCCTGCCCATGGACATCGCGGGCAGGAAGCCCGACGAGAAGTGGCTGGACCAGGTCATCGACACCCTGGGCCTGCGGGACCGGCTCAGGCACCGGCCGTCGCAGCTCTCCGGGGGCCAGCAGCAGCGCGTGGCCTGTGCGCGGGCCCTGGCCTCGCGGCCCGAGCTGATCTTCGCGGACGAGCCGACGGGCAACCTCGACTCGCGCGCCGGCCTGGAGGTGCTCGGCTTTCTGCGCGAGGCGGTGGACCAGCTGGGCCAGACGGTCGTCATGGTCACCCACGACCCGGGGGCCGCCGCCCACTCGGACCTGGTGCTCTTTCTCGGGGACGGTCGGATCGTGGACGAGATGCAGCGGCCCACGGCGGAGGCCGTGCTGGAACGCATGAAGAGGTTCGACTCGATCCGCACCCGGTTCGAGGACACCCCGTCCGCCGAGGAGAACTGACCCCCGTGCTCAAGGCGACCCTGAGAGGCTTCCTGGCGCACAAGGGGCGGCTGCTGCTCTCCGCGCTCGCCGTCCTGCTGTCCGTCGCGTTCGTCGCGGGCAGCCTGATCTTCTCGGACACGGTCAGCCGTACGTTCGACCGGCTGTTCGCCTCCACCGCGGCCGATGTCACGGTCAGCCCGAAGGAGGACCTCGACGAGGCGGTGCCCTCCGGCCGGACGGCCACCCTGCCGGCCGCGCTCGCCGCACGCGTGCGGCAGGTCGACGGGGTCGCGGCGGCGCGCGCCGAGGTGGACGTGGACGGCCTCACGGTCGCCGACGAGAAGAACGAGCCGGTGGGCCCGACCACCGGGGCACCCACGCTCGGCACCGCCTGGAACCCGACCGAGCGCAGCCCCGTGGAGCTGACCTCCGGCCACGCCCCGCGCGGGCCCGCCCAGGCGCTGCTCGACTCGGAGACCGCCGACCGCAAGGACGTGCGCATCGGGGACACCCTCACCGTGATCGCGCCGCCCGGGTCGTTCAAGGTCAGGGTCGTCGGCATCGTCACGTTCACCACCACCAACCCCGGCGCCGCTCTGGTCTTCTTCGACACCAGGACCGCGCAGACGAAGCTGCTGGGCAGCCCGGGGGGTGCCACCAGCATCTCGGTCGACGCCGCCGACGGGGTCAGCGACGCGCAGCTCAAGCAGCGCGTGTCCGCCGCGCTGGGCGCGCACACCTACGACTTCAGGACGGCCGGCGAGCAGGCCGAGTCGGACGTCGAGCAGCTCGGCGGATTCCTCGACGTCATCAAGTACGTGATGGTCGGGTTCGCCGGGATCGCCGTGCTGGTGGGCGTTTTCCTGATCGTCAACACCTTCTCCATGCTCATCGCCCAGCGCACCCGCGAGCTGGGCTTGCTGCGCGCGCTCGGTGCCGACCGGCGCCAGGTCCGACGCTCGGTCCTCGTCGAGGCCCTCCTGCTCGGTCTCGTCGGCTCCACGCTGGGGCTCGCGGCCGGGATCGGGCTGGCGGCCGGTCTCATCGAGCTGATGGGCCTGCTCGGCATGAACATCGACGCCGGGGAGATGGTCATCGGCTGGGTGACGCCCGTGACGGCGTACGTCGTCGGACTCGGGGTCACCTTCGTCGCCGCGTACCTCCCGGCGCGGCGGGCCGCGGGGGTCTCGCCGATGGCCGCGCTCTCGGACGCCGAGGTCGCCGGGGTGGGACGGCCGCTGCGGATGCGCGCGGTGGCGGGCGCGGTCGTCGGGGCGGCCGGGGCGGCGGCGCTCGCGGGGTGCGCTGCGGCGACCCGGACCTCGTCGGCGGCGTCGCTGCTGGGGCTGGGTGTCGTCCTGACCCTGATCGCCACCGTGATCGCCGGTCCGCTGCTGGTGCGCCCGGTGATCCGGGTGCTCGGCGCGGCCTTCCCCGCGCTGTTCGGCTCGATCGGCCGCATGAGCCAGCGCAACGCCCTGCGCAATCCCCGCCGTACGGGGGCCACCGCGGCGGCCCTGATGGTGGGTCTCGCCCTGGTGGGCGGGATGTCGGTGGCGAGCGCCTCGATGACCAGGTCGTTCGACCAGCAGATCGACAAGACGCTGGGCGCCGACTTCGTGATCCAGAACACCAACTTCCTGCCGTTCCCGAAGGAGGTCACCGACGAGGTGCGCGGCACCGACGGCGTGGGCCTGGTCGTGCGGGGGCGGTTCACACCGGTCGCGGTGCGGCTGCCGGACGGCGACCGGGTGGAGACGACCGCCGCGGGTTACGATCCGCGGCTCGACGAGGTCGCCAACATCACGTACGTCCAAGGGGACTCCGCGGCGGCGCTGGCGGACGGGCGCCTGGCCATGGACCGGGATTTCGCGCGCGACCACGGCGTGCGGGTGGGCAGCACCGTCCCGGTGGAGTTCCAGGGCGGACGCTCGGCCGAGCTGACGGTCGGCGCCCTCACCGACCAGGACTCCGCCGAGGGGTTCGGCACCCAGGGCGGGCTCTACTTCGGCCTCGCCACCCTGGAGCGGTACGCGCCGGGCGGGCAGGACTCCGCGCTGTACGTCAACGCCGCCCCCGGCACGAGCGACGACGACCTGCGCGCGAACCTGGAACGGACCCTGGATCCGTACCCGCAGGTGCAGGTGCGGGACCTGGCCGACTACAAGCAGCTGGTGCACGACCAGATCGCCGTCCTGCTGTACCTCGTGTACGCGCTGCTGGGGCTGGCGATCATCATCGCGGTGCTCGGCGTGGTCAACACCCTCGCCCTGTCGGTCGTCGAGCGCACCCGGGAGATCGGGCTGCTGCGGGCGATCGGGCTGGCCCGGCGTCAGCTGCGGCGGATGATCCGGCTGGAGTCGGTGGTGATCGCGGTGTTCGGCGCGGTCCTGGGGCTCGCGCTGGGGCTGGTGTGGGGCGTGTGCACGCATCAGGTGCTGGCGCTCCAGGGCATGACGGCCCTCGCGATCCCGTGGGGCACGATCGTCGCGGTGGTGATCGGCTCGGCGGTGGTGGGTGTGGTGGCGGCGCTGCTGCCGGCGTTGCGTGCATCCCGCATGAATGTACTGGCGGCCATCGCCCACGAATGATGGAATCGCGGCAGTCACTCAAGTCCCCCCTCGGTGAGGAGAGTTCATGCCGCGCCCGTTCCGTTTCGGAATCAACATGCTCACGGCCGCCCCTGGCGAGGAGTGGCGCGCCAAGTGCCGCCGGGCCGAGGAGCTCGGCTACGACGTGATCCTCGTCCCCGACCATCTGGGCATGCCCGCGCCCTTCCCGGCGCTGGTGGCGGCGGCCGAGGCGACCGAGCGGCCGAGGCTCGGCACCTTCACGCTCAACGCCGGTTTCTGGAACCCGGCGCTGCTGGCCCGCGAGGTGGCGACGACGGACGCGCTGACGGGCGGGCGCCTGGAGCTCGGGATAGGCACCGGCTACGCACGGGACGAGCACGAGTCGGCCGGGCTGCCGTTCGGCTCGCCGGGCGAGCGGGTGGACCATCTGCGGCGCACCATAGAGGAGTTGGAGCGCCTGCTGGCCTCCGAGGAGCACCAGCCGCGGGCGGCGCAGCGGCCGCGGGTGCCGCTGCTGGTCGGCGGGAACGGCGACCGGATGCTGCGGCTGGCCGCCGAGCACGCCGACATAGCGGCGTTCACCGGTGCGCGCACGGCACCCGGCAGCACCACCGGGCAGTTGACGCCGATCAGCCCTGACGACCTCGAAGAGCGCGTGGCACGCTATCTGAAGTTCGCGGAGGGCCGCGCGGAACCGGCCGAGCTGAACCTGCTCGTGCAGGTGGTGATCGGCACCGAGGACCGCGAGGCCGCCGTCCAGCCGCTGCTGGACCGCGTACCGGGCCTGACGGCGGATGAGGTGCTGGACCTTCCGGTGACCCTGGTCGGCACGACGGACGAGATCACCGCCCAGGTCCTGGCCCGGCGCGAGCGCTACGGCTTCACGTACCTGACCGTCCTGGAGCCGTACATGGAGGCGTTCGCACCGGTCATCGAGCGGTTGCGCGGGGGTGGAGCCGACTAGCGCGCCACGCGGTGGCGGAGGTAGACGACGCTCGAGCTGAAGGTGCGGGTTTCGACGAGTTCGAGATCCACGCGGCGCTCGTGCCGGGGGAAGAACGGGATGCCACCGCCGAGCAGCACCGGGTAGACCATGGCCCGGTACTCGTCGATCAGGCCGGCCCCGGCCGCCTCGGCGGCGAGAGTCGCGCCGCCGATCGCGATGTCGCCCTCCCCCGGCTCGGCCCGCAACCGCTCGATCTCCTCCGCCACGCCGCCGGAGGCCAGGCGGGCCTGGCCCTGCACCGTCGACAGCGTGGTGGAGAACACCACCTTGGGGAGCGGGTTCCAGAGCGCGGCCCACTCGAGCCCTGCGTCGTCGAGCGATGCGTCCTGGTCGGCGGTCTCCCAGTACAGCATCGTCTCGTACAGCCGTCGTCCCAGCAGGTGGACGCCGACGTCCCGGATCTCGTCGATCCAGAAGCGGAAGACATCCTCGCCGGGCACCGTCCAGTCGAAACCGCCGTCCGGGCCGACGATGTAGCCGTCGAGTGAGACGCTCATCGAATAGGTCACGCTGCGCATCAGCAGTCCTCCTCGGTAACGGGTTCGACAGTACGACCGCCGGACGCCGCAGGACCTGTCGCGACTCGCGGGAATCCCTGGGCCGAGCCGGATCAGCGGCAGGTGTAGGCGAAGGACGCCGATGCCGTGTGCCGGCTGGGGGACTCGATGACCAGCCGCGCTGTCGCCTTGCTGGTGCCCTTGCCGTGGAAGGTCCACAGCAGGCGGAGGCGTGTCTCGTCCTGTCCTCTTCCCAGCCGCTCTTCGCGCGGACCCGAGGAGGTGCCGTCACTGCGGTTCCACTCGTAGGTGAACGCGCCGGCCGCCCCGTTGGTTCTCACCACCGCTACCACCTCGGCTGTTCCGTCGCACTCGACGATGCCACTCGTCTGTGCCGTCACCTGGGTGATCCGCAGGTCCGCCGTCTGCCGTTGCCAGCACAACCAGGCCAGCACGATCGCCAGAACGGCCGCCGCCAGACGGTATCTGCGGAGCCGGTGCAGTCGACCGCGGGGCTTCACCTGGCTCTTGCGCCGCGCCGTGCCGCGCCAGACGTCGACGGCGGTGTCCGTCAGCCCCAGAGGTGGGACACCCGGTCCGAAGTGCAGGACTTCGGACTCGGGCGCGGGCTCGGTACTGGTCCAGCGGTCGTCGAGGACGGTCGGGACGTAGGTCGCGTCGTCGACGTCCCTGATGGTCGGTTGCACATCCGGGTCCTGCAGGGTCGGCTCCAGGCCCGGATCCGGTAAGTCCCACGGCACCACCGGACGCTCGCCGTGGTCCGTCATCCTCGCCCCTCCGTTCAGCTCGCTCTCACAGGTTCCGGTGGACCGGCATCAGCCGGGTTCGCCCTCGACGGCCGCCGGAGCCCCTTGCCGCGGGGTCACATCCGGCGTCGAAGCCGAACCGGTTCCGGCGCCGCCCGAGTTGCCGGTGTCGGTGCTGCTCTGGCTGGTGGTGCTGAGCGACTGCGAGCTGGAAGTGAGCTTTGAGCTCTCCTGCGAACCGGCAGTGGCACCGGCGTCAGCGCCTGGGCCGACGTTCCCTTCGGAGCCGGTGCCGTCCGCTGCCCCGGCATCACCGTCGCCGGTCCCCGCGTCCGTGCCCCCGTCACCGTCACCGTCACCGTCGGCTTGATCGGTGCCGGTGTTGTCCGTCCCGGTGTCGTCCGTCGCGGGGTTGTCCGTCCCGGTGTTGTCCGTCCCGCCGTTCCCCTCGCCGGTGTTCCCGTGGTCAGGGGAGTCCGTGTCGCTGTGATCGGTGTCGTTCTCCGAGCCGGTGTTCTCGTGGGTGCGCTCGGTGTCGGCCCGGGTGCCGGTGTCCTCGGGGCCGTGGGTCTCGGTGTCGCCGGTGCCGGCACCGCCTTCCGTGCCGGTACCCCCGTCGGGGTTCGTTCCGGTGTCGCCGTCCCCACTGTTCCCGTCCGTGTCGGAGCGGGTGGCACCCGTCTGGGTCCTGGAGTCCGTGCCGCTGTCCTGAGCGCCAGACGTGCCGGTCCTGCCGGAGTCCGAAACCGGCCCGGGCGTGCGGCTGGACTCGGTGCTCCGCGTCTCCTCCGCCGAACCGGTTTCCTTCCGTACGTCGAGCGTGGTGACGGCCTGGGTGTGAGCACCTGCGTGCGCTTCGGACCCACCCGCCCAGCCGCTGGGCGTCAGGCTCAGCAGCCCCGCCACCGCCACGGCGGCCGCACCGGTGAGAACATCGCCCCGCCTGTGCGGCCGACTGCGGCGGCGTGCGGTCAGCACGGTGCGGGCCAGTTCGGCCGAGGAACCCACCAGACGAGCGTCCAGGCGAGAGACCGCCAACGGCACCAGGGCCGCCGCCACCGCGGCCAGCCGACTCTGGCCGCGTTCCTCCCAGTCGGGTCCGTACGCGTTCCCGGCCACCCGCTCCAGTTCCCGCAGGAAGTCCAGGGCGCTCGGGGGCCGGAGCGCCGGGTCCTTGGCCATGCCGTACCGGACCAACTCGCGTACCTCTCCCGGTACCCGGTCCAAGGGCACGGGCTCCTCGACGTGCTGGCGCTGGAAGTCCCATGGCTCCGGCCCCTCGAACGGGCGCACGCCGGTCAGGCATTCGTAGAGGGTCGCGGTCGCCGCGTACACATCGCCGGCCGGGGTGGCGGCCTCCATCTTCCATTGTTCCGGAGGCATGTAGGCACAGGTACCGCGCAGGTTGTGGCGGTCGCCGACGCGCGCGGCAATTCCGAAGTCCACCAGCTTGGTCCGGCCGTCCCAGTTCACCAGCACGTTTTCGGGCTTGTAATCGCGGTGCACCACGCCGACGCCGTGCGCGGCAGCCAATCCGAACAGCGACCCTTTCAGCACGACCAGTGCGGCCTCAGGATGTGTGGACCCCTTCTTCTTCAGCAGCGCGCGGAGTGCGGCGCCGTAAACCAGTTCCATGACGATGGCCGCGCCCTGCTCGGCTTCGACGTACTCGTAGAGGCGTGTCACATGAGGCGATGTCAGGCCGCTGAGAAGCCGGGCCTCGGTTCGCAAGGCAGTGCGAAATTTCGACTTCGAGCACAGTTCCTCATTGAGGTACTTGATAGCGACGTTGCGGCCGGTCGCGACATGACGGGCGATCACCACCCGGCCGCTACCGCCTTTACCCAGGTCCTTCAAATCGATGTAGCCGGGGACGGTCCATGAATCGCCGTCCCAGTACACATTGCACCCGTCGCGCTCGCTCACTCCTGTCACACTTCCCCCTGGAATTCAGTCGTACAGAGTCCCCGCCGATGAGAATTCTCCCCACAGGAAAAGATCCACTGCAGCAATAAATTTCACAGTTCTGCAACCGTTACCGCTGACGTAAATTCAAGCAGCAGCGACAAGAGTGGCCGTCAGTGCAGCCGGGTGGGACCGTGTGGCCGTTGTGGGTGCCGACGATCCGACGGCAGACACCACGGCCGCCCGACGGCTCGTCCCGCAAATGATCACCTGGGCGCGCGACGGCGAGTTCGTGACCGATCGGTGGATCAAGGCTCAAAGCTTGAACACAAATTACACACACCCTCTCTCCATACTGGGCCAGATGGTCTAGATTGACCGTGCTTCAGCTGTTCGGGCACGAGGCGACCAGTAATGATCTATAGGTCCGGCGCCACAGAAGGCCAGCTCAAGAGGGGCTTTGGGGGGCGGGGAGCACCCGAGTCCGCTGCCGCCGGTGTGGGTTGTTCAGGTAGCTCTGCAGTGACTGGGATGTCATGCGCACGACGAGGGAGGCGGGGGGCCTCTCCGGGGGAGGAACAGCGCGGGGGGTGGGGGCCTCCCGGGGGGAGGAACAGTGTTGGGCGAACACGTCGAACCACTGGGGACCTGGGGGGTTCTGTGCGGCAAGGGGGATTAGCCAGCCCGTATCCGTCAGCGCGCGGGCGTCTGGCGGACGGGGCGATCGACCAGCCCGCGATCGACTGGGAGCAGCGGTACCGCCGTACCGTGATCACCAGCGATACCGTGGCCACTGCCTTCGTGGTGGCGGCGATCGGCAACTTCTTCGGGGCGCGGGACGCGGCCAACTGGCATGAGAAGTGGGGAATTCTCGCATTCGGCACCGAGCTGCTGGTGCTGGGGGCGCTCGCGGTGGGCCGGGCGTGGGCTCCGGCCGTGCTCGGCCAGGGCGCCGAGGAATTCCGCCGGCTCGGACGCTCACTGTTCGCGGCGACCGTCGTACTGGCGCTCGGCGGCATCGCCCTCACCTCGCGCAACATCAAGCTCTGGATCTTCGTCGCGATCCCCGCGATCGCCCTCGTCACCATGACCGCGCGGTATCTGCTCCGCCTCTGGCTGCACAAGCAGCGGAAGGAAGGACGGTGCCTGAGACCGGTGCTCGCCGCCGGGAGCCCGGCCACCGTGCACGACCTGATCACCCGGACCCGTAAGTTCCCGCACCTCGGCTGGCGGGTGGACGCGGTGTGCACGACGGACGGTCTGGGGCTCGACGGTGACCAACTGGACGGAGTGCCGGTCGTCGGCCGGCTGGCGGACGTCGCGGGACACGTCAGCCGCGACGGCTACCGTGTCGTCGCGGTCACCCCGGACCCGCACTGGTCACCGGACCGGCTGCAGCGGCTGGCCTGGAACCTCGAAGGCAGCGACGCCGAAATGGTCGTGGCCCCCGTGCTGATGGAGGTGGCCGGCCCGCGGCTGCACATCGACGCGGTGCTCGGGATCCCGCTGCTGCGGGTGAGCATGCCGACCTTCACCGGGGGCCGCCGGGCGGTCAAAGGGGTCGTCGACCGGATAGGCGCAACGATTCTGCTGATGCTGTTCGCGCCGCTGATGGTGGTCGTCGGGCTGCTCGTGCTGGTGGACAGCAGGGGTGGGGCGTTCTACCGCCAGCGCAGAGTCGGCAAGGACGGCCGCGAGTTCACCATTCTCAAGTTCCGCACCATGGTCGCCGGGGCGCACGGGGCACGTGCCGAGCTGGCCGACCGCAACGAGGGCGCCGGCCTGCTGTTCAAGCTCCACCGGGATCCGCGGGTGACCCGGGTGGGAGCGGTGCTGCGCCGGTACTCGCTCGACGAGCTCCCGCAGCTTTTCAACGTGCTCACCGGATCGATGTCGCTCGTCGGTCCGCGACCTCCGCTGCCGGAGGAGTCCGCGGCCTACGGCCCGGACATCCGGCGGCGGCTGCTCGTCAAGCCCGGACTCACCGGCCTGTGGCAGATCAGCGGCCGCAGCGACCTGTCGTGGGAGGAGGCGGTCCGGCTGGACCTGCGGTACGTGGAGGACTGGTCGCTCGCCCTGGACACAGTGATCTTGTGGAAGACGCTGCGTGCGGTGCTCCACGGGCAAGGGGCCTACTGATGCGCGGGGGACGGCGACTCAACGGTCCCGTCGGCGCGCGGACCGCAGGCCGGGAAGGCCTGCCTGGGGGGAGGAACGGGTCATGAGAGTCAGCGTTTTCGGGCTCGGCTACGTGGGCTGTGTGTCAGCCGCGTGCCTGGCCAGCATGGGTCACGAGGTCATCGGGGTGGACGTGAACCAGGTGAAGGTCGACCTGGTCAACGACGGCAAGGCCCCGGTGGTCGAGGAGCGGATCGGCGAGCTCATCGCCGAGGTCGTGCGGACCGGAGCGTTACGCGCCACCGGCGACGTCCGCGAGGCGATCATGGGCAGCGAGGTGTCGCTCGTCTGCGTGGGCACGCCGTCGGAGCCCAACGGCAGTCTGTGCACCGCGTACTTGGAGCGGGTCACCGAGGAGATCGGCGCCGCGCTGGCCGAGGGGGCCAAGCAGGGGGGTCGGCACACCGTCGTGTTCCGCAGCACCATGCTCCCGGGCACCTGCCTGAACCTGCTGGTGCCGATCCTCGAGAAGTACGTCGGCGGCACCGCCGGAGTGGACCTCGGGGTCGCGGTCAACCCGGAGTTCCTGCGCGAGGGCACGAGCGTGCGGGACTTCTTCGACCCGCCCAAGACCGTCATCGGCGAGCTCGACCGGGCAAGCGGCGATGCGGTGACGGCGCTGTACGACGGCTTGCCCGGCGAGGTGTTCCGGGTGCCGGTCCCGACGGCCGAGGCGATCAAGTACGCGGACAACGCGTTCCACGGCCTCAAGATCGGCTTCGCGAACGAGCTGGGCGCGGTGTGCCAGGCACTCGGGGTGGACTCGCACCAGGTGATGGACGTGTTCCTGGCCGACCGCAAGCTGAACATCAGCCCCGCCTACCTGCGTCCCGGCTTCGCCTTCGGTGGCTCCTGTCTGCCCAAGGACCTGCGCAGCCTGGTCCACGCGGCGCAGCGTGCCGACGTCTCGGTGCCCATCCTCGCCCATGTGCTGCCCTCCAACTCCGACCATCTGCAACGCGCGGTGGATCTGGTCGAGCGCACCGGCAAACGCCGGGTGGGCCTGTTCGGGCTGTCCTTCAAGCCCGGCACCGACGACCTCCGTGAGAGCCCGCTCGTCGAGATGGCGGAGAGGCTCTTCGGCAAGGGCTACGACCTCAAGATCTACGACGCCAACGTCAGCCTCTCCCGGCTGCTCGGCGCGAACCGCGAGTACATCGAGAGCCGGCTGCCGCACCTCGCGCAACTCCTCGCGGATTCCGTCGACGAGGTGCTCGAGCACGCCGAGGTGTGCCTGGTCGGGACCAGGGATCCGGCCGTGCTGTCGGCGCTGCCCCATGGCGACGGCCCGGTGATCGTCGACCTCATCCGCCTTCCCGACGCCGAGGCGCGTCAGACCGAACCGGGGTACGTGGGCCTTGCTTGGTAACACATCGTTTGGTGACACAGCCGGCGGCGATCGGTCGGAGCGGCGCGCGCTGATCCTGGTGGAGAACCTGTCGGTGCCGTTCGACCGGCGGGTGTGGCAGGAGTGCACGACGCTGCGCGACGCGGGCTGGGAGGTGCACGTCATCTGTCCCCGGGGGGGAAAGCGGGACACGGAGCCGGAGGCGGAGATCGACGGGGTGCGGATCCACCGCTACCCGTTGCGCGCCGCCACCGGAGGGCCGGCCGGCTATCTGCGGGAGTACGGATCGGCGCTGTGGCATACGGTCCGGCTCGCCCGCAAGGTCGGCCCGGTCGACGTGGTCCACGCCTGCAACCCACCCGACCTGCTGTTCCTGCCCGCACGGTGGATGAAGAGGCGCGGCGCGCGCTTCGTCTTCGACCAGCACGACCTGGTACCCGAGTTGTACCTCTCCCGGTTCGACCGCGGCGAGGATCTGCTCTACCGCGCCGTGTGCGCGCTGGAGCGGCTGACCTACCGGACCGCGGACGTCGTGCTCGCCACGAACGAGAGCTACCGGGACGTCGCGGTGCACCGCGGCGGCCGGCGGCCGGAGGACGTCTTCGTGGTGCGCAGCGCGCCCGACATCGACCGGTTCCACCCCGTACCGCCCGAGCCGGAGCTGAAGCGCGGCCAGCCTCATCTGCTGTGCTACCTGGGCGTCATGGGCCCACAGGACGGTGTCGACTACGCCTTGCGGGCTCTCGCGAGGCTGCGCGACGACCTCGGTCGGACCGACTGGCACGCGGTGTTCGTCGGCGCGGGCGACGCCTTCGAAGCGATGGTGGGGCTGTCCCGGCGGCTCGGGCTCTCGGAGCAGGTGCGGTTCACCGGGCGCATTCCGGACGCCGACCTGGTGCGCTACCTGTCCACCGCGGACGTGTGCCTCTCCCCCGACCCGCGCAATCCGCTCAACGACGTGTCGACCATGAACAAGGTCCTGGAGTACATGGTGATGGGCCGGCCGATCGTCTCGTTCGACCTCCGGGAGGCGCGAGTCTCCGCCGGTGACGCCGCCCTCTACGCGCCCGCCAACGACGAGGCCGCGTTCGCCGGGCTCATCGCGCAACTGCTGGACGATCCGGAGCAGCGGGCCCGGATGGGCAAGATCGGCCAGGAGCGGATCAGCGGGCCGCTCTCCTGGCGGAACTCGCAAGCGTCGCTGCTCGCCGCCTACGCCGCTGCCTGCCGTGACCACGCTCCGGTCTCGAGAACGACCCGTACCAGGCAGGGAAGAGGCCGCACCGTTGAGCGATGAAACGATACGCCTGGTCACGATCGGGCGGATTATCCGTCGACGCGGGCGGCTTCTCATCATCCTCGCCGTCGTGGGTGCGCTCGTCGGCTACGGCACCTCTCTGCTGTTTCCTCCGCGATACACGACATCGGCATCGGTACTGCTGCCGGGGGCGTGGGAGGAGCGCGAGCTGCTGACCCAGACGGAGATCGCGAGCAGTTCGGTGGTGGTCGACCGCGCGGCCGCCACGCTCGGCTGGACCGGGGTCAGCGGCAGCGAGCTGCGGGATCGGGTGAGCGCCCAGGCCGCCGACGGGAACATCGTCAAGATCTCGGGCACGGCCGACACCCCGGAGCGCGCACAGCGGCTCTCCGACCAGGTGGCCCAGCAGTTCGTCGCGTTCTCCGCGCGGATCGCGGGCGACGACACCGACCCCGACGCGGCGGCGCGGCCCGAGGCACTGCGGCAGATGGTGGTGCAGACCAGCCGCCGCATCACCGAGCTGGCCGACGCGGCCGATCCGGGGCAGACCGTGGAGAGCGTGCAGACCCGCACCGAGCTCGCGAAGCTGCGCACCGCGCTGCAGGAGGCCATCAACAAGCTGGACGAGGCCGACCCGGCTGCCGACAAGGCCAGCATGGTCGTCATGGGGCCGGCGGCCCGGCCGGACGGCGAGGCACCGCCGACGAGGCTGCAGCTCACCGTCGCCGGGGCGCTGCTGTTCCTCCTGCTCGCGGTCGTCGGCCATCTCACCGCCGCGCGGATGAGTCGCCGACTGCGCACCGAACCGGAGATCGCCGCGGCACTGGGCTCGGCGCTGCTGGGCACCGTCGACGTACCCGGTGAACCGCCCGCGCACCGGCCGGACGGCCGTGACCCGCGGGCCCGGATCCGCCGGCTGCTGGGCGTCGACACCCGGTGGGACCTGCCGAGTCCGCAGGCGTCCGGCGACGAGACCGGCAGGCGGATCCGCTACCGGCGGGTGTGCGCCCGCCTCCGGGACCGGCTGCCGGCCCCCGGGCGGCTCCTGGTGGTCGTCCCGGACGGCGACGAGATCGCCCGCCGGGCCGCCGGGCAGCTCGTCGCCGAGGCCGAGAGCGATCCGCTGCTGCGGGTGGTGGGGGTTTCGGTGTCCCGGCCGATGGTGCCGGACCGTGACGACGAGTCCGGCGCCCTGGTCGTGCTCAGCGCGGGCAGCTGGACCGCGGGGGACCTCACCGGCATCGCCGAGGCGTGTGCGGACGCCCAGCACGAGGTCGTCGGCATCGTCCTCGCCGCCGGCACGGGCCGGGCCCGTCCGACACGCTCTGCCGGCCGTCCCCGGGATGCCGCCATGCCGGCGCTCGCGGTCGGCGAAGGCACGGCGGGAGGTTCCAGGTGACGACGACGAGTACGACGTCGGAGTCGTCGGCCGCCGCTCCGCTGCTGGACCTGCAGACGCTGGTCGTGGCGGTGCGCAGGCGCCGCCGCCTCTGGTGCGCCATGGGGCTGCTGGGGCTGCTCGTCGGCGCGGCGGTGGCGATCCTCATGCCGCCACCGCCGACCGCGGTGACCAAGGTGCTGGTCGCGCATCAGGAGGACCAGCCGAACGACCCCGGCACGCTGATCCGCACCGACGTCGAGCTGCTGCACACCACGCGGATCGCCGGCAAGGCCCTGCAGGCCCTCGACTCCCCGGAAAAACCGGAGGACTTCATGCGGGACTACGGGGGCATCGGCTTGACCAACAACCTGTTGCAGATCACTGCGTCAGGTGACAGCGACGCGGAAGCGGTGGCCCGCGCCGAGGCGCTGGCCGACGCGTTCGTCGCGGACCATGTGAGACGGATACAGGAAGCCGCGAACGCCGAGGCCAAGACCCTGCTCGGCCAGCGCGACCGCATGCGGGACGAACTCGCCCAGGTCAACAAGGCGATCGGAGACGGTCCGCCGGAGAGCGACCCGAAGGCGTCGGCGGACATGGAGTCGCTCTTCGCCCGCCGGGCCGAACTCACCTCGCGGATCACCGACTTCGGCCAGCGCGCCGCCGAGGCGCGCATCGGCACGCCCCAGCTCGTCGCCGGCACCCAGATCGTGGACGCCCCGCACGCGGTGCGGCACTCCCTGCCCAGGACCGCTGCCACCAACGCCGCGATCGGACTCGTCCTCGGGCTCGTTCTCGGGCTCGCGGTGGCCGCGGTCGGCACGGTGGTGGCGGACCGCCCGGTGCTGCGCCGGGAGATCGCGGCGAACCTCGGCGCCTCGGTCATCGCGGAGCTGCCCCGCCGGCCGGCCGGGCTGTGGCGGCGCCGACGGATCCGGGCGGAACGGACCAGGCTCACCACGTCCCTGGCCCGCACCGTGCGCGGCTCCGCGGAACCGGTGTCGCTGCTGGAACTGGGCTGTGCGCGCGGCACGAGCGTGATCGCCCTGGACCTCGCCGGGGCACTGGCGGCGGAGGGGCCGGTGATCATCGTCGATGGTCTGCCCGGCCGGCAGCTGGCCAACCGCCGCCCGAAGCCGGGAGACCCGACCGTGGTCAGCGGCGAGCGTGCCGAGGACGTGTCGCCTCAGGAGCGCCGGATCGGCGTCGGCTCGGTGGCGCCCGGCACGGCGTGGACCGACCTCCAGTACCTCGGCACCCGGACCGTGCTCGTCGTGCGTGCCGGGCACGGCAGTGCCGCATGGCTGCACACCGTGGCACGGCAGCTCGCGGACCAGCGCATTCCGGTGATCGGTGTGGTGCTGATCGACCCCGATCCGCGTGACCGGACCGACGGCACGCTGTGGGACGGGCCGCACACCGCGCTGCGCGGCCGGCCCGAGCGGCCGGCCCGGCAGAACGGTGGGGGTACCTCCCACGCCGTTCAGGCAGTGGGGGAGGGCCGGAGGCGGACGGAGCAGCCGGCGATGTGGGCCGCACGGGTCCCGGACAACGACCAGGAGGCGCGGTAGGACATGTGTGGCATCGCAGGTACATACCGCTGGCCGGACGGGAAGGTCGTGACCGACCGGCTCACCGATACCCTCGCCCACCGCGGTCCGGACGGGGCGGGCCGGTACAGCCACCCCGCCGGTGACGGCGAAGTGCACCTCGGGCACCGTCGGCTGGCCATCATCGACCTGTCCGGGACCGGCGCCCAGCCGATGGTCTCGGGCGGCCTCGTCCTGACCTACAACGGCGAGCTGTACAACGCGCCCGAACTGCGTGCCGAACTCGAGGCCGCCGGGGTCCGCTTCCGCGGTACCTCCGACACCGAGGTGCTGCTGGAGGCCTGGCGGCGCTGGGGCACGGACTGCCTGCCCCGGCTGCGCGGCATGTTCGCGTTCGGGATCTTCGACGAGCGCACCGGTGAACTGGTGCTCGCCCGCGACCAGTTGGGCATCAAGCCGCTGTTCCTGCTCCGGCGCGGTGAGGGGCTGGTGTTCGCCTCCGAGCTCAAGGCGCTCGCCACCGCGACCGGCGCTCCGCTGGAGGTGGACCACGCGGCCCTGGTGGCCTCGCTCCTCTACTACTGGGTGCCG
The DNA here is from genome assembly GCF_045040895.1 of Streptomyces purpurascens. Lineage (NCBI taxonomy): Bacteria > Bacillati > Actinomycetota > Actinomycetes > Kitasatosporales > Streptomycetaceae > Streptomyces > Streptomyces purpurascens. Next base: position 1,408,235 of record NZ_CP108341.1, read on the forward strand.
GACTCACGGTGCGCCTTCCGCGAGGCGGAGAAGCTGCCGCCGGGGAGCTGGCTCAGGTGCCGGCCCGACGGCCGGGTGGAGCGCGGCCGGTACTGGCACCTGAAGGACGTCGCCGCCGAGGGCCGGGAGCGGGCCCGCAGCGGTGAGCTGCCTGACCTGGCCGCCATCGTCGAGGAGTCGACTCGGCGCCATCTGCTCTCCGACGTACCCGTGGCGACCTTCCTCTCCGGCGGGCTCGACTCCAGCTATCTGACCGCGCTGGCGGCCCGTCACCAGCCCGGGATCTCCGCGTACACGATCGGTTTCCGCGCCGAGGACGCCAAGTTCGAGGCGATGCCTGACGATCTGCGCTACGCCCGGCAGGTCGCCGAGCGGTTCGGCGTCGACCTGCACGAGATCGAGATCGCGCCCAACGTGCTCGACCTGCTGCCGCGGATGACGTACAGCCTGGACGAGCCCATCGGCGACCCCGCCGCGATCAACACGTACCTGATCTGCCAGGCCGCCCGGGAGGCCGGGGTCAAGGTGATGCTCTCCGGGATGGGCGCCGACGAGCTGTTCGCCGGGTACCGCAAGCACCTGGCGAACCTGCTCGCGCTGCGCTACCAGCGCGTCCCGCGGCCGCTGCGGCGCGGGGTGTCCGCGGCCGTGGACCGGCTGCCGGTCGCCACCGCCCGCCGGGGTTACCGGTCGGTGCGATTCGCCAAGCGGTTCCTGTCGTTCGCCGATCTGCCGGAGGAGACCGCGTTCCGGCGCAGCTACACCATGTACGACCAGGAGGAGCTGCTCGCCCTGGTCGCTCCCGACTTGGCCGGGACGGTCGAGGACGTGCTGACCGAGCACGCGGACGTCTACCAGGACAACGACCTGGACGACTTCGTCAACCGGATGTGCCTGGGCGACGCCCGGATGTTCCTGCCGGGCCTCAACCTCGCCTACACCGACCGCTCCAGCATGGCCGCGTCGACCGAGGTGCGGGTGCCGTACGTGGACGTCGAGGTGGTGCGGGCGGCGTTCGCGGTGCCCGGCGACCGGAAGATCGTCGGACGGCAGGGGAAGGCCGTGCTCAAGGAGGCGGCCGGCTCGGTCCTGCCCCGGGAGATCGTCTACCGGCCCAAGGGACTGTTCAGCGCCCCGCTGCGGGCCTGGATGAGCCGGGATCTCGCGCCGCTGGTACGCGAGGTGGTCAACGACGGGGTGCTCGTCAGCTCCGGGCTCCTGCGCCGCGACGCGCTGGCGCGCATGGTCGCCGAGGACGCCGCCGGACAGCGGGACTTCTCCAAGCATCTGTGGCATGTGCTGACCCTCGAGTACTGGTATCGCGACGCGACCTCTGGGTCCGGTCAGAGCACTCGGTTATCGGCTTAGGAATTCAGAGGAGTTCGGGTGAAGCAGGTTGTTCAGAACTACAAGAGCGGCGAGCTGGCGGTGCTCGATGTGCCGGTGCCGGGGTGCAAGCCGGGCGGTGTCCTCGTCCGCACCGCCTACTCGCTGATCTCCACCGGGACCGAGCTGATGAAGGTGTCCGAGGCCGGCATGTCGATGCTCGGCAAGGCCCGCTCCCGGCCGGACCAGGTGGCCAAGGTCATGCAGAGCGTGGCCACCAACGGGGTGCCCGCCACCTACCGCAAGGTGATGGGCAAGCTGGACTCCTACACGCCGCTGGGCTACTCGCTGTGCGGAGTGGTCGAGCAGGTCGGCGCCGGGATCGACGATGTGAAGGTCGGCGATCTCGTGGCCTGCGCCGGCAACGAGCACGCGCTGCACGCCGAGCTGAACTGGGTGCCGAGGAACCTCTACACCCCGGTGCCGGACGGCCTCGCGCCGCGGCACGCGGCCTTCGGCACCGTCGGGTCGATCGCGATGCAGGGCGTCCGCCAGGGCGAGCCGCAGCTCGGGGAGGTGGCTCTGGTCATCGGCCTCGGGCTGATCGGACAGCTGGTGGTGCAGCTCCTCGCCGCCTCGGGAGTCCGCGTCGTCGGGGTCGACCCCGACCCGGTGCGCTGCGAACTCGCCGAGCGCCTGGGCGCCGCGGCCTGCGGTGATCCCGCTTCCGCGGCCGTGGAAGCCGCCGTCGCCGAACTCACCGACGGTCACGGCGTGGACCAGGTGTACCTGGCCGCCGGCGGCGGTAGCAGCAACCAACCCGTCGAGCTGGCCGCCCGGCTCTGCCGGGACCGCGGCCGGGTGGTCGACATCGGCAAGTGCCGCCTGGACCTGCCGTGGAACGCGTACTACGAGAAAGAGCTCGACGTCCGGTTCTCCCGCTCGTACGGCCCCGGCCGCTACGACCCGGAGTACGAGCTGGAGGGGCGCGACTACCCGATCGGCTACGTGCGCTGGACCGAGCGCCGCAACCTGGCGTGCTTCCTCGATCTCCTCGCCCGCGACCGTGTCGACGTGGAGCCGCTGGTCTCCCACGTCGCGGACTTCGACGACGCCGTGGAGACGTACCGGAGCCTGAAGGACGGCGAGTTGAAGGCCGTGGCCGTGCTGTTCCGGTACCCCGAGGCAAGGGCGGAGGCGGAGGCTCCGGCGGTGGCCGTGCCCACGGTGAACGTGAAGCCGAGTCCGGCCCGGTCCGCCGGGACGCCGGTGCGCCTGGCGTTCATCGGCGCGGGAAACTACGCGACGTCGATGCTGCTGCCGCACCTGGCGGGACGCGAAGGCGTCGAGCTGTCGACCGTCGTCACCACGACGGCCCTGTCCGCGGCCAACGCGCAGCGGAAGTTCGGCTTCGCCGAGGCGACCACCGACCTCGACGCCGTGCTCGGCGACAAGTCCGTCGACGCGGTGTTCGTCGTCACCCGGCACAGCTCGCACGCCGAACTGACCCGAAGGGCGCTGCTGGCCGGCAAGGCGGTGTTCGTGGAGAAGCCGTTGGCACTCACCGAGGACGAGCTGGCCGATGTGCTCGCGGCGGTGGAGGAGTCCGGCAACGACCGGCTGCAGGTGGGCTTCAACCGCCGGTTCGCGCCGCTGTTGCAGGAGGCCAGGAAGCGGTTCGGCGCCCGGACCGGCCCGGCGAGCCTCCGCTACCTGGTCAACGCGGGCCGGCTGCAGCACGGCAGCTGGTACCTCCAGCAGGGCACCGAGGGCTCGCGGTTCGCCGGCGAGGGCGGACACTTCATCGACACGGCGAGCTGGCTGCTCGAGGCCGACCCGGAGTCGGTGTACGCGGTCGCCACGTCCGGCGGCGAGGACCTGCAGGTCGTGCTGCGCTACCCGGACGGGTCCACCGCCACCATCAGCTACGTCACCACCGGCGCGCCCGGCTTCCCCAAGGAGACGCTGGACCTCGTCGCGGACGGCAAGGTGCTGCGCCTCGACGACTTCGTCCGTGCCACGGTCCACGGCCGCAAACGATGGGTCAGTTCGCGGCTGCCCAAGGCCCGGGACAAGGGGCAGAACGCCGAGCTGGCCGCGTTCGTCAAGGCCGTGCGGACCGGCGGGCCGATGCCGGTGCCGCTGGAGTCGCTGGTCGCCACCACGTCGGCCACCCTCGCCGTGCGGGCCGGCCTGGCCGGCGGCGCGCCCGTGACGCTGGCGAGGGCGCTGTGAGCATGAGCGCGGGCTGGTACGTACGGCGGCTGTCCCGGATGGGGCCTCGGGAGGTCGGCGGCCGGGCGGGCGACGCGGTGCGCAGACGGCTGTGGCGGTCGGCGCGGCCGGACTGCCCGGGCGTGACCGGTGCCCGGTTCACCGCGGTACTGCCCGCCGGGACGATCGCCGCGATACCCCCGGACGCCGCGAAGCGTCTCATCGCCGAGGCGGACCGGTTGATGTACGGGCACGCCGAGTGCTTCGGGGTGGTGCGCGACGACCTGGACGACCCGGACTGGTGGTACGACCCGAAGACCGGGCGCCGGGCTCCGTGGGGCTACGCCTTCGACGTGCCCTACCGGAACGAGGACGCGGTCGGGGACATCAAGCAGATCTGGGAGCTGTCCCGGCACCAGTACCTCACCGTGCTCGCCGCCGCCTACGCGATCACCGGGAACGAGCGGTACGCCGAGCGAGTGGCCGCGCACCTGCGGTCGTGGTGGACGGCCAACCCACCGCTGCGCGGCGTGCACTGGATCAGCGGCATCGAGCTGGGGATCCGGCTGCTGTCCTGGGTGTGGATCCGCCGGCTGCTCGACGGCTGGCCGGGCGTGACCGGGCTGTTCGAGGGCAACCCGGTGGCGCTGAACCAGATCTGGCACCACCAGCGCTGGCTGGCCGCGTTCCCCAGCCGGGGGTCCTCGGCGAACAACCACGTCATCGCCGAGGCCGCCGGGCAGTTCGCAGCGGCCTGCGCGTTCGGGTGGTTCCCCTCCTCGGCGCGTTGGCGAGCCGACGCGCTGCGGTCGCTGGAGCGGCATCTGCGAAGCAACACCTTCGGCTCCGGCCTCAACCGCGAGCTGGCCACCGAGTATCACGGACTGGTGCTGGAGCTCGGCCTGGCGGCCGTGGCCGAGGCGGATGCCGCAGGCGTTCCGGTGCCCGCGTCGATCCGGCTGGTGCTGCTGCGGATGACCGACGCGCTCGCGGCCGTCGTGGACAACCGGTTACGGCCGCCGCGCCAAGGGGACGCGGACGACGGGCACGGTCTGGTCGTGGACGGGGCGGGCACCGATCGCTGGGCCTCGCTGCTGGCCACCGGGGACGCCGTGTTCGGCCAGCTCGCCTGGTGGCCGGCGGTGACCGGAACCGATGTGCGCACCCCGCTCCTTGCCGCGCTCATCCGGCCGTACACCACGGGAGGAACCGCCCGCCCGGCGAGCCGGCCGGCCCATTTCGCCGACGCGGGCATGACCATCCTGCGCGGGCCTGGAGAGATCTGGTGCCGCTGCGACGGTGGTCCGCACGGATTCCTGTCCATCGCCGCGCATGCCCACGCGGACGCGCTGTCCGTGGAGGTCCGGCACGACGGGGTCGACGTGCTCGCCGACCCGGGGACGTACTGCTACCACGGGCAGCCCGAGTGGCGGCAGTACTTCCGGTCGACCCTCGGCCACAACACCCTGCAGCTGGACGGCGGTGACCAGTCCGTCTCCGGCGGCCCGTTCCTGTGGACCCGGCAGGCCCGCAGCCGCGTCCTGGTCACGGACACAGCCGACGCCTCCGGCGGGGGGACGGCCCGCTGGAGCGCCGAGCACGACGGTTACCAGCGCTCCGTGCACCGCCGCCGGGTGGAGCTGACGGCCGAGAGCCAGGAGCTGCGGGTGGTCGACGAGGTCCGCGGTGATCGCCGGGCCGTGCGCCTCGCGTTCCACCTCGGCCCGGCGATCACCGCGGACCTGGTGGGCAACCGGGCGGTGCTCACCTGGACCCGGGACGGCGAGGACCGCTCCGCGGCGCTCGACCTGCCCGGGCAGCTGTCCTGGCGGGCGCATCGCGGCGAGAGCGACCCGCCGCTGGGCTGGTACTCCGCCGGCTTCGGCCGCAAGGAACCCACCACCACGCTGGTCGGCACCGGCGTCGCCGACGGCGCTGAGGGGTTCACCACCGTGCTCAAGTTCCGCGGCTAGGGGGGCGCGTGGGGATCAAGTGGCGGCCCTGGGCGTGGCCGGCGGCACCGCTGGCGCTGGCCCTGCTGGCGGTGACCGGCTGTGAGAGCACGCCGGGCGCGCGGCCGCAGCCGACCGCCGCGCCGTCCGCGTCCGTGGCCCGGGTGTGCGCCGAGCCCGCGGCCGGGCCGGCGAAGGCGCCGGCGGGCGCGGTGACGGTCGATCCCGCGGTGGCCGGTGACCTGGCCGCGAAGACCAAGAGCAGCCCTCCGAACACCACCTTCTGGCTTCGACCGGGCCGGCACAGGCTCGAGCCGGAACGCTACGCCCAGGTGATCCCCAAGAAGGGGAACACCTACCTCGGCGCGCCAGGCGCGGTGCTCGACGGCCGCAGGACCAACCAGTACGCGTTCGGCGGCACCGCCCGCGACGTCACCATCCGCCACCTGACCGTGCAGGGTTTCGTCGCGCCGCACAACGAGGGCGTGGTCAACCATGACTCGGCCGACGGGTGGGTGATCGAGCACGCGACGATCCAGAACAACTCCGGCGCCGGGCTGATGGCCGGTGCCGGCCAGCGGGTCCGCGCCAGTTGCCTGCGCGGCAACGGTCAGTACGGCATGAACGCGTACAAGGCCACCGGCCGGATCAGCGGCCTGGTGGTCGAGGGCAACGAGATCGTGGGCAACAACACCGGCGACTGGGAGCGGCGGCGGCAGGGCTGCGGCTGCACCGGAGGCGTCAAGTTCTGGGCCGTCGACGGCGCCGACGTACGCGGCAACTGGGTGCACGACAACCGCGGAGCGGGGTTGTGGGCGGACACCAACAACAACGACTTCCGCATCGAGGACAACGTGCTCGAGGCCAACGACGGTGCCGCGCTGATCTACGAGACGAGCTACAACGCGGTCATCCGGAAGAACACGATCCGGCGGAACAACCGGGTCGAGGGTCGCCGGTACGCCGACCGCGGCGACAACTTCCCGTTCGCGACCGTCTACCTGTCCGAGTCCGGCGGCGAACCACGGATCCGAGCCCGCACGGACAAGATCGAGATCTACCGGAACGTGCTGGAGAACAACTGGTCCGGGATCACCCTGTGGGAGAACGCCGACCGGTTCTGCAACAGCCCGGCCAACACCTCCTCCGGTGACTGCACGTTGCTGGTGAAGGACACCGACCGCTGCGCGCGTCCGGCGATCGCCACCGCACCGCTCTACGCCGACTGCCGGTGGAAGACCCAGCGGGTGGACATCCACCACAACCGCTTCGTACTGGACACGTCCGTCGTCGAGTGCACGGTCAAGTGCGACCGCATGGCGGTGCTGGCCAACTACGGCACCTATCCGGACTGGTCGCCCTACCAGGGCGAGCGGGTGGCCGAGGCGATCACCCGCGAGCAGCACAACCGCTGGCACGACAACGTCTACCTCGGACCGTGGAAGTTCGTCGCCCACGACCCGAGCCGGGTGCTCGACTTCGTGCAGTGGCAGGGCACGCCGTACCAGCAGGACGCGGGCAGCACCTTCGGCGCACGGGACGGTGGTTGAGATGAGCCCGGACCACACGGACCACACGTCGAAGATCGTCAGTACGGCCTGGGGGCTGCTGATCCTCAACACGCTCGGCTCCGCCGGGGCGAAGACCATCGTCCCGCTGCCCCGCTCCCTCATCCAGATGGTCACCATGGGCGCGCTGGTCGCCGCGTTCGCGCTGGCGCTCGCGGTCAATCTCCGGCTGCGCATCCGGGCCAGTGCCTTCGTTTTCCTGCTCACCCTGCTGCTGGTGCCGAGCGTGATCTCCAGCGCGGACCTGGAGTCCGGGTTCGGCGCGCTGTTCCGCTGCGCCCGGCTGGCTCTCTTCGTGAGCACGCTGTGGCTGCTCAGCCGCTGGTGGGACGGCGGCCTGACGTTCGTCCGGCACCACATCCGGATGTACTTCGCGGTCCTCGGGTCGGTGGCCGCCGGCCTGGTCATCTCACCGGGCGCCGCCCTGCCCGAGCTCTACGGCGGGCGGCTGGTCGGCGCGTTGTGGCCGCTCACCCCGCCGCAGATCGGACAGTACGCCGCGGTGATCACCGGGCTCACCGTGCTGCTCGTTCTGGGCCGCCGGACCACCAGGGGCAGCGCGGCGGTGGTCGTCGTGCCGGCACTCGTCCTGCTCGCGCTGACCCATACCCGGACAGCGACGCTCGGCCTGTTCATCGGGCTGGCGTTGGCGATCGGCTCGCTCGTCCTGACCAGTGCCGCCGCCCGCCGGTTCTTCGCCTGGGCGGTGCTGTGCGCCGCCGTGGCCGCGGTGGGGTTCGGCTCCGCGCTGCAGGCGTGGTTCCTGCGCGGACAGAGCCAGGAGAACTTCACCAGCCTCACCGGCCGGGCCAAGGTCTGGGACGCCCTGCTGGCAGCGCCCCGGTCGACCTCGGAGTACCTGCTGGGCGCGGGCCTGGGCGACAAGTCGTTCGGCGGGCTGCCGATCGACAACAGCTGGCTGGCCGTCTACCACGAGCAGGGGCTGACCGGCGTCGCCCTGGTGGCGGCGATCATCATCGTGCTGGGCGGCGTCGCGTTGCTGCGGCCACCGTCGCTGTCGAGGGCCTGCGCGATCTTCCTGATCAGCTACTGCGCGATCGCGTCGTACACCGAGGCCGGGCTGGGCGACGCCTCGCCGTATCTGCTGCATCTGGCCGTGGCCGCCTCGCTGCTGGCGGCACCTGCCGAGGCCGCCACTCCCCTCGCGACGCCCGGCGTCCCTCGACGACGCGCCCCGCGCTGGGCCCGGACATCGGAGGTGACCTGACCATGCATGTCCTCGTGGTGCACAACCGCTACGCCTCGGCGCAGCCGAGCGGGGAGAACAAGGTCGTCGACCAGGAGGTGGCGCTGCTGCGCGCGGCCGGCCACCGGGTCGGGCTGTTCGAGCGGCGCAGCGACGACATCGCCGCCCGGTCCCTGCTGGGCAAGGCGGCGCTGCCGCTCCTCGTGCCGTGGAACCCGGCGGTCCGCACGGAACTCGCCGCCCGGCTGCGCACCGAACGGCCGGACGTGGTGCACGTCCACAACGTCTTCCCGCTGCTGTCGCCGGCGGTACTGGCCGCCTGCGCCGACGCCGGGGTGCCCGCCGTCGCCACGCTGCACAACTACACCCAGGTCTGCCCGCCCGGCACGCTGCAACGGGACGGCCGGCCGTGCGCCGAGTGCGTCGGGTCGACGCCGCTGCCCGCCGTCCGGCACGGCTGCTACCGGAACTCCCGCCTCGCGACGGTGCCGCTCGCGGTGAGCCTGTCGGTCAACCGGCGGCGGTGGTGGTCCGGCGTGGAGCGGTTCTTCTGCATCTCCGCGGCGCAGCGCGAGGTCCTGGTGCGGGCCGGCATGCCGGCCGAGCGGCTGGCGGTGAAGCACAACTTCGTGCCCGACCCGGGCGCCCGCCGAGTGGGCGACGGTGAGCATCTGCTCTACCTGGGCCGGCTCGCGGAGGCCAAGGGCGTGCGGCTGCTCATGGCCGCGTGGGACGAGATCGCCGCGGGCGGCGGTGTGGGCGTGCCGCTCGTGATCGCCGGCACGGGACCGCTGGAGCGAGAGGTGACCGCCTGGGCGGCGGGCCGGGACGACGTGCGCTACGTCGGTCTGCTGGACCCGGCGGAGTGCCGGCGGGCCGTCGCGCGGTCGGTCGCCGTGGTGGCTCCCTCGACATGGCTCGAGGCGTTCGGCCTGGTGGTCGTGGAGGCGATGGCGGCGGGGGTCCCGACCGTCGCCGCCGGTCACGGCGCCTTCGTCGAACTCGTCGAGGACGGGGTGACCGGGCTGCTGCACCGGCCTGGCGACCCCGCCTCGCTCGCGTCCCGCATACGCCGGATCGCGGCCGAGCCGGCCCTGGGCCGGGAGATGGGCCAGGCGGCCCGGCGCCGTTACGAGCAGGGCTTCAGCCCGGCCGTCGGCCTGGAGCGCCTGGTGGAGGGGTACCGCACCGCGATCGCGGGCGGACGGAATCAATCGGGGACCGAATCAATGGGGGGCAGTAAATGACACGATGCAGACTCTGCGGCTCGGCGGCGCCGGCGAGCGTCGTCGATCTGGGGGCGACCCCGCCGTGCGAGAGCTTTCTCGCCGCGGACCAACTGGACCAGCCGGAGCCTGCGTACCCGCTGCACCTGCGGGTCTGCACCGACTGCTGGCTGGCGCAGATCCCTCCGCTGATCACGCCGGAGGAGACGTTCAAGGAGTACGCGTACTTCTCCTCCTACTCGACCTCGTGGGTGGAGCACGCGGGCACGTTCGTCGCCGACGCCGTACAGCGGCTGGGGCTCGGCACCGACGCCTTCGTGGTCGAGGTCGCGAGCAACGACGGGTATCTGCTGAGGCATGTGGTGGACCGGGGGATCCGCTGCCTGGGCATCGAGCCCTCGGTGAACGTCGGCGCCGCGGCGCGGGACGCGGGTGTGCCCACGCTCACCGAGTTCCTGGACCCGGACACCGGCTCGGCCGTCCGCGGAGAGCACGGCCCGGCGGACCTGGTCGTGGCCAACAACGTGTACGCGCACATCCCCGACGTCGTCGGGTTCACCCGGGGGCTGCGCGCCCTGGTCGCCGACGACGGCTGGGTCTCCATCGAGGTGCAGCACCTGCTGACCCTGATCGAGGAGAACCAGTACGACACGATCTACCACGAGCACTTCCAGTACTACACGGTCGCGTCCGCGATCCGGGCGCTGGCGAGCGGCGGACTCGCGCTCGTGGACGTCGAGTTGCTGCCCACGCACGGCGGCTCCATCCGGCTGTGGGCCCGGCCGGCCGAGGTGGCCGGCGAGCCGACCCGGCGGGTGGCCGACGTGCTGGCCCGGGAGAAGGCCGCCGGGCTGCAGGAACTGTCCGGGTACTCCGAGTTCTCCGCCCGGGTGGCCAAGGTGCGCCGGGACCTGCTGCGGTTCCTCATCGAGGCCGCCGAGCGCGGTGAGACGGTCGTCGGCTACGGCGCCCCGGGCAAGGGCAACACCCTGCTCAACCACTGCGGCATCCGGCCCGACCTGCTCCCGTACACGGTCGACCGCAACCCGTACAAGCACGGCAGGTTCACCCCGGGCACCCGCATCCCGATCCTGCCGCCCGAGCAGATCGGCACCGACCGACCCGACTACGTCCTCGTCCTTCCGTGGAACCTGCGGGACGAGCTGGTCGAGCAGCTGTCCTTCGTGCACGAGTGGGGCGGCCGGCTGGTCTTTCCCATCCCGGAACTGAGCATTGTCGAGGTCTCGTCTCGAAAGGTCACAGCATGAAGGTCGTCCTGTTCTGCGGCGGCTACGGACTGCGGATGCGGAGCGGTGCCGCAGACGACATGCCCAAGCCGATGGCGATGGTCGGCCCGCGGCCGCTGATCTGGCACGTCATGCGCTACTACGCGTACCACGGGCACACGGAGTTCATCCTGTGCCTCGGGTACGGGGCGCACCACATCAAGGACTTCTTCCTCAACTACGAGGAGACGACGTCCAACGACTTCGTGCTGCGGGGCGGGCGGACCGAGCTGCTGTCCACCGACATCGCCGACTGGACGATCACGTTCGCGCAGACCGGCATCGAGTCGCCGATCGGGGAGCGGCTGCGCCGGGTGCGGCACCACCTGGACGGCGACGAGATGTTCCTCGCCAACTACGCCGACGTGCTCACCGATGCCCCGCTGCCGGAGATGATCGACCGGTTCGCCCGGCGCGACGCCGGTGCCTCGATGATGGTGGTGCCGCCGCAGTCCTCGTTCCACTGCGTGGATCTGGGCGAGGACGGCCTGGTGGGGGGCATCACCGCGGTGAGCGACATGCCGCTGTGGGAGAACGGCGGCTACTTCGTGCTCCGCCAGGAGGTCTTCGACCACATCCCGGAGAACGGGGACCTGGTCGCCGACGGATGCGCCCAACTGGCCAAGCGGGGAAGGCTGGTGGCGCACCAGCACCGCGGCTTCTGGAAGCCGACCGACACCGTGAAGGAGCGGGCCGCGCTCGACGACGCCTACGCCCGGGGCGACCGGCCGTGGGCCGTGTGGGAGCGGGACACCGCCGGAGCGCGGGCGTGATCCGGCTCGGGGCCGGGTCCCTGGACCGGATCGTCGCGGTGGGCGCGCACTGCGACGACATCGCCATCGGCGCCGGCGGCACGCTGCTGACGCTGTGCCGCGCGCGGCCGGGCATCCGTGTCGACGCGCTGGTGCTCTCGGGCGGTGGCAGCGAGCGGGAGCAGGAGGAGCGGGCCGCGCTCGCCGCCTTCTGCCCGGGCGCCGACCTGCGGCTGACCGTGCTCAAGCTGCCGGACGGCCGGATGCCCGCCCACTGGGAGGAGGCCAAGGCCGCCGTCGAGGAACTGCGCGAGCGGACCGAGCCGGATCTGGTGCTGGCCCCGCGTACCGATGACGCGCACCAGGACCACCGCGGCCTGGCGCGACTGCTGCCCACCGCGTTCCGCGACCACCTCGTGCTCGGCTACGAGATCGTCAAGTGGGACGGCGACCTCGGCCGTCCGGCGGCGTACCAGCCGCTGGCGCCGGAGACCGCCGAACGGAAGGTGCGGCTGCTGCAGGAGCACTACCCCTCGCAGCGGCACCGGCCCTGGTACGACCGGGAGGCCTTCCTCGGTCTCGCACGGATCCGCGGCATCGAATGCCACGAGCGCTACGCCGAGGCGTTCGCCGTCACCAAACTCACTCTCGACCTGGGGGAATGAACCTTGCGCGTACTGCTGACCGGACATCAGGGCTACCTGGGCACCGTGATGGCCCCGGTCCTCACCGCCGCCGGGCACGAGGTCGTCGGTCTTGACGCCGGCCTGTTCGCCGACTGTGTCCTCGGCCCGACGCCCGCGGACCCGTCCGGGCACCGGGTGGACCTGCGCGACGTCACGGCCGAACACGTGGCCGGCGTGGACGCCGTGATCCACCTCGCCGCGCTCTCCAACGACCCGCTGGGATCGCTGGCTCCGGAGCTCACCTACGACATCAACCACCACGCCTCCGTACGGCTGGCCCGGCTGGCCCGCGACGCCGGGGTGGGGCGCTTCCTGTACGCGTCGACCTGCTCGGTCTACGGTGCCGCCGGCGGCGGCGAGCTGGTGGGCGAGGACGCCCCGCTGCGCCCGGTGACTCCGTACGCGGAGTCCAAGGTGCGAGTGGAGGACGACCTGCACGCGCTGGCCGACGGCGACTTCAGCCCGGTGTTCATGCGCAATGCCACCGCCTTCGGCTACTCCCCCAGGCTGCGCGCCGACATCGTGCTGAACAACCTGGTGGGCCACGCGCTCCTGTCCGGCGAGGTGCTGGTGCTCTCCGACGGCACCCCGTGGCGCCCGCTGGTGCACGCCGCCGACATCGCACGGGCCTTCACGGCCGCGTTGGCCGCGCCGAGGGAAGCGGTGCACGACCGGGCGTTCAACATCGGCAGCGAGATCAACAACGTCACGGTGGCCGAGATCGCCGAGCAGGTCGCCGAGGCCGTGTCCGGCTCGAAGGTGGTGATCACCGGGGAGACCGGTGCCGATCCGCGGTCGTACCGGGTGGACTTCTCCCGGTTCCGCGCCGCGATCCCCGGCTTCGACTGCGAGTGGACGGTGAAGCGGGGCGCGCTCGAACTCGCCGACGCCTACCGCGAACACGGGCTGACCCAGGAGGACTTCGAGCGACGCTTCACCCGGCTCGCCGTGCTGCGCGCCGCGTCCGAGGCCGGCACCGTCGACGACACCCTGCGGTGGCGCCGATGACCGCAGTCGGCGAGGAGATGCACGCACTGGTGGAGCGGCTGTACCCGCTCTGCCGGAGCATCACCGGCGACGGCGTGCGCGCCACCCTGGAGATCGTCGGCGAGTACGTCCCGCTGCGGGTGCACGAGGTGCCGACCGGGACTCAGGTGCTCGACTGGACGGTGCCGCAGGAGTGGAACATCCGGGACGCGTACATCGCCGACGCCGGCGGCAGGCGGGTCGTCGACTTCGCCGCGTCCAGCCTGCACGTGCTCGGCTACAGCGTGCCGGTGTCGGCGACCATGCCGCTGGCCGAGCTGCGTGGACACCTGCACACCCTGCCGGACCACCCGAGTTGGGTGCCGTACCGCACCAGCTACTACCAGCCGGAATGGGGTTTCTGCCTGGCCCAGGAGACCTTGGACGCGCTGCCGGACGGCGAGTACGAGGTGTGCGTCGACTCCACCCTCGCGGACGGCCACCTCACCTACGCCGAGCACGTGGTCCCCGGGCAGGTCGCCGACGAGGTGATCGTCTCCTGCCACGTCTGCCACCCGTCGCTGGCCAACGACAACCTGGCCGGCATCGCGGTGGCGACCTTCCTGGCCCGGGCGCTGGCGCGGGAGAAGCCGTACTACACCTACCGGTTCCTGTTCGCGCCCGGCACCATCGGGGCGATCACCTGGCTGGCCCGCAACGCGGAACGGATCGAGCGGGTCAAGCACGGCCTCGTGCTGGCCTGCGCCGGCGACTCGGGCCGACTGACGTACAAACAGAGCAGACGCGGCGACGCGGAGATCGACCGGGTGATGCGGCACGTCCTTGCCGCCTCCGAACGCCCGCACCACGTCAACGAGTTCACCCCGTACGGCTACGACGAGCGGCAGTTCTGCTCGCCCGGGTTCGATCTCGGCGTGGGATCGCTCAGCCGGACCCCGTACGCCGGCTACCCCGAGTACCACACCTCGGCGGACAACCCGGACTTCGTCTCCCCGGAGGCGATGGCGGACACGCTCGCCGTCTGCCGCGAGGCGTTCGCCGTGCTGGACCGCAACCGGCGGTACCTCAACCTCAGCCCCTACGGCGAACCACAGCTGGGCCGACGCGGGTTGTACGACGCGCTCGGCGGCCGCAGCGACACCAAGCAGGCCCAGCTGGCCATGCTCTGGGTGCTCAGCCTCTCCGACGGCGAGCACAGTCTGCTGGACGTCGCCGAGCGGTCCGGGCTGCCGTTCGACACCGTCGCCGCGGCGGCCGGCGCCCTGCACGGCGCCGGGCTGATCAAGGCATGAGGCGGATGACCACCGAGGAGGAGAAGGCGACGGCACCGGCGGGATCCACCCGGCGGGCCTTCGCCGGCCGGCTGTCCTGGGGACTGGCCGACCAGGCGGCCTCCAGTATCAGCAACTTCGCGGTGGGGATCTGCGTGGCACGCTCGCTGGGGGTGACCGCGTTCGGTGTGTTCAGCCTTGCCTGGGTGACCTACGGCGTCGTGCTCAACGTCTCCCGGGGCCTGGCCACCGACCCGCTCGTGGTGCGCTTCAGCGGCGTGTCGGACACGGCCTGGCGCGGGGCGGTGGCCCGGTCGTCGGGCACCGCGCTCGGCGTCGGTGCCGCGATCGGTGCGGCGTGTCTGGTGGCCGGCCTCGCTCTCGGCGGCCAGGTGGGGCCCGCGTTCGCCTGTCTCGGCGTCATGCTGCCGGGGCTGCTGCTCCAAGACGCCTGGCGGTACTCGTTCTTCGCCGCGGGCACGGGGAAGAAGGCGTTCGTCAACGACCTCGTGTGGGGCGTCGCGCTCGTCCCGGCCATGCTGGTGGCGGCCCGGGTCGGCAGCGTGGCCGCTTTCGTGCTCGCCTGGGGCGCGTCCGCCACGGTGGCCGCGGGGTACGGCTACATGCAGTCCGGCATCCTGCCCCGCACGGCCCAGGCAGGCGCGTGGCTCCGCGAGCAGCGCGACCTCGGCTACCGGTACCTCGTCGAGAACGTCAGCCTCAGCGGCGCGAGCCAGCTGCGGGCGTACGGGCTCGGCGCGATCGTCGGGGTCGGGGCGGTGGGTGCGGTCCGGGGCGCCGAGCTCCTGCTCGGCCCGTTCCTCGCCGTGCTGATGGGCCTCTCGCTGGTCACCGTCGCGGAGGCGGCACGGGTGCTGCGGCGGGCCCCGCACCGCCTGGGCAGGTTTTGCCTTCTGCTGGGAGGCGGGCAGGCCGTCGCCGCGCTGCTCTGGGGCGGGGCGCTGCTGCTGATGCCGGACCGGCTCGGCGAGCTCGTGCTCGGCGACGTCTGGCACTCCGCGGCACAGCTCATCGTGCCGGTCACCCTCGGCGTCGCGGGCGCCGGCCTCGGCACCGGCGCGGCGGCCGGGCTGCGCGCGCTCGCCGCGGCCCGGCGCAGCCTGCGCTGCCAGTTGTTCGCCTCCGCCTGCTACGTGGCAGGCGGGCTCGGCGGCGCGGCCCTGGCCGGCACGGTCGGCTCGGCCTGGGGCGTCGCCGCCGCGACCCTCGCCGCCTCCGCCGTGTGGTGGCTCCAGCTGCGCTCCGCCCTGCGCGAGCACCACCAGGACTCCATTCCCGAAGTGAGGACGCCATGACCGCCCGACCCAGGCTGAGCATCGGCCTGCCCGTGTACAACGGCGAGGAGTACCTCGCCGAGTCGCTCGACGCCCTCCTCGGCCAGACCTACGAGGACTTCGAGCTGGTCATCTCCGACAACGCCTCGACCGACGGGACCGAGGAGATCTGCCGCAAGTACGTCGCGCAGGACTCACGCGTCCGGTATCTCCGGCTGCCCCGGAACATCGGCGCCGCGCCGAACCACAACCATGTGTTCACCCAGTGCCGCGGCGAGCTGTTCAAGTGGGCCTCGCACGACGACCTCTACGCCCGCGACCTGCTGCGCCGCTGCGTGGAGGCGCTGGACGAGCGGCCGGACATCGTCCTCGCGCACAGCGACCAGGCGGTCATCGACGGCGATGGGCAGGTGAAGGTCCCGTACGAGTACGGGCTCGCCACCGACTCACGGCACGCACCGGAGCGCTTCCGCAGTTTCCTGTTCGAGCCCGGTGGCGACGACTTCTACGGGGTGATGCGTGCCGACATGCTGCGCCGGGTGCGGCCGCACGACAGCTACCACCACGCGGACCGCACGTTCGTCGCCCAGATCGTCCTCCAGGGGCCCTTCCACCAGGTGCCGGAGCTGCTGTACTTCCGTCGCGACCACCCCACCCGCGCCGAGCGGGCGAACCCGAGCAAGCGTTCCCGGTGCGTCAACCTGGACCCGCGCCGGGCAGGCCCGCTGCACCCGACGCCCCGGCTGCTCGCCGAGTACGTCCTGGGCTTCGTCTCGGCGATCCGGCGGGCGCCGTTGTCCGCGGCCGACCGGCGCGCGTGCTACCGCCACCTGGGCGAGTGGATGACGAGCCGGGTCCGGCCGGGCGCCGGCGAGCGGGTCGAGGACCGCGCCCCGGTCGACCCGGCCAAGCTCACCGTCTCCGTCGACGACCTCGTCGCAGGACGCGAGGGGCGGAAGCCATGAGATCCCCCGTACGCGTCGGGGTGTTCGGCCTGCTCGGCTCCGGCAACCTCGGCAACGACGGATCGCTGGAGGCCGTGCTCGGGTACCTCCGCGCCGAGCACCCGGATGCGGCCGTGGACGCGCTGTGCGGCGGACCCGAGGTCGTCACGGCCCGGTACGGGATCCCCGCGACGCGGCTGCACTGGTACCGCGGGGAGTACCGGACCGCGTCCCGTGCGGGCGCGATCGTGGGCAAGGGGCTGGGCAAACTCGTCGACGTCGTCCGCACCGCCGCCTGGGTGCGCCGGCACGACGTGGTGATCGTGCCGGGCATGGGCGTCCTGGAGGCCACGCTGCCGCTGCGGCCGTGGGGCTTTCCGTACGCGCTGTTCCTGCTCTGCGCGTCCGGCCGGCTGTTCGGCACCAGGGTCGCGCTGGTCGGCGTCGGCGCCGCCCCCATCGGCAACCGCCTGACCCGAACCCTGGTGCGCCGGTCGGCGCGGCTGGCCGCCTACCGCTCGTACCGTGACGCCCCATCCCGCGACGCGCTACGGGAGATGGGCGTGGACACCGCGCGCGACGAGGTCTACCCGGACCTCGCGTTCGCCCTGCCGGCACCACGGCCCGGCGCACCCTCGGTCCCGCCGGGCCCGGTCTGCGTCGGCGTCATGGACTTCCACGGCGGCGACGACGACCGCGCCCGGGCCGAGGAGATCCACCGGCGCTACCTCGACGGGACGACCCGGTTCGTCCGCGCGCTGGCCGAGGACGGCAGGCCGGTCCGGCTGCTCACCGGCGACGAGTGCGACCGGTCCGTGGTCGCCGCGATCCTCGACGCGGTGGACTCGCCGCTGGTCACCGCCGCCGAAACGGCCTCGCTGGCCGACCTGATGAAGGAGACGGCGGCCGCCGACACCGTGGTGGCGACCCGGTACCACAACCTGATCTGCGCCCTGAAGGCCGGCACCCCGACGCTCGCCCTCAGCTACGCGGCGAAGAGCGACGCGCTCATGGACCGGATGGGCCTTGCCACGTACTGCCATCCGGCTCGCGAGGTGGACGCCGACCGGCTGCTGGAGCAGTTCCGGGCGCTGGAGAAGCGATCGGCGGAGCTGCGGCGGACTCTCGCCGAGCGGAACCTGGTCGCCGCCCGGCAACTCCAGGACCAGTTCACCGCCCTGACCGCCGCCCTGTTCCCGGCAACCGACCACGCGCAGGCCCCCACCCGGCAGGAGACTCCATGAAGGCCATCGAAGTCCCGGCGATCGCCGGCGCGTACCGTTTCGAGCCGACCCCGTACGCCGACGAACGCGGCTTCTTCTGCCGCACGTTCGACGCCGACGTGGTCCGCTCGGTGGGCCTCGACCCGGACGCCTTCGTCCAGGACAGCCTGTCCCGCTCGGTCCGGGGCGTGCTGCGCGGCCTGCACCTGCGCTCCGGCGCCGGCGAGGCCAAGCTCGTGCGGTGCTCGTACGGGAGGATCTTCGACGTCGTCGTGGACCTGCGGCCGGACTCGCCGACCTACCGCAACGTGGCCTCCTTCGAGCTGTCCGGCGACACGCAGGTGACCCTGTACATCCCGGCGGGGTGCGCGCACGGCTTCCAGGCGCTGACCGAGACCGCCGACACCTCGTACCGGATCGACCGCCCGCACGATCCCGCCGAGGACGTGACGATCGCCTTCGACGACCCGGAGCTCGCCATTCCCTGGCCGCTGCCGGTCACGTCGATGTCCGGGCGGGACCGGAAGGCGCCGGGTCTCGCCGAGGTCCTGAAGCAGAGAGAGCTGAAGTCAGCGTGAACACCGAAGAGTCCGAAGAGTTCCTCCTGCCCCGGTCGCGGCTGGCGAACGAGCGGCTGCACGCCATGATCCCCGGGGGCGCGCACACGTACGCCAAGGGCGACGACCAGTACCCCGAGAACCTGGCCCCGGTCATCAGCCACGGCCGCGGTGCCCATGTGTGGGACATCGACGGCAACCGCTACATCGAGTACGGGTCAGGGCTGCGGTCGGTCAGCCTCGGCCACGCCCACCCGCGGGTGACCGAGGCGGTACGGCGGGAGATCGACCGCGGCAGCAACTTCGTCCGGCCGTCCATCGTGGAGGTCGAGGCGGCGGAACGCTTCCTGGCCACCGTGCCGACCGCCGAGATGGTGAAGTTCGCGAAGAACGGCTCCGACGCCACCACCGCCGCGGTGCGCCTCGCCCGCGCCGCCACCGGGCGCCCGCGGGTGGCCCTCTGCGCCGACCATCCGTTCTTCTCCACCGACGACTGGTTCATCGGCACCACGCCGATGTCCGCCGGCATTCCGGCGGCGACCAACGAGCTGACCGTGGCATTCCCCTACGGGGACCTGGCCGCCACGGAGGAACTGCTCACCCGGTACCGGGACGAGGTCGCCTGCCTGATCCTCGAACCCGCCACCCACACCGAGCCGCCGCCCGGATACCTGGCCGGCCTGCGCGAGCTGGCCGACCGGCACGGCTGTGTACTGATCTTCGACGAGATGATCACCGGCCTCCGCTGGTCCGAGGCGGGCGCCCAGGGCCTGTACGGCGTCGTCCCCGACCTCTCCACTTTCGGAAAGGCGCTGGGCAACGGGTTCGCCGTCTCCGCACTGGCCGGGCGCCGCGATCTGATGGAACTGGGCGGACTGCGCCACTCCGGCGAACGGGTGTTCCTGCTGTCCACCACGCACGGTGCGGAGACGCACTCGCTCGCCGCCGCGATGGCCGTGCAGACCACCTACGTCGAGGAGGGCATCACCGCGCGGCTGCACACCCTCGGCGAGCGGCTGGCCGCCGGTGTCCGCGACGCGGCGGACAGCATGGGCGTCGGCGACCACGTCGTCGTCCGGGGCCGGGCCAGCAACCTGGTCTTCGCCACCCTCGACGAGAACCGGCAGCCGTCGCAGCAGTACCGCACCCTGTTCCTGCGCCGGCTCCTCGCGGGCGGCATACTGGCCCCGTCGTTCGTGGTGAGCAGCGCGCTCGGCGACGCCGACATCGATCACACCGTCGACGTGGTGGCCCAGGCATGCGCGGTGTACCGGAAGGCACTGGACGCCGCCGACCCCACCCCCTGGCTGGCAGGGCGACCGGTGAAGCCGGTGTTCCGCCGCTTGGCGTGACGTGACGTCAGCGGCGCTGCTGCCAACGGGCGTCGGCCACCCGGTCGATCAGCCAGGCGGTCGCCGGTACCACCGCCAGAGCGGTGCACCAGCCGCCGAGGGCGTCGGTCGGGTAGTGCGCGCCGAGGGCGACCTGCGCCCAGCCCATGGCGATGCCGGCAGCGAGCGCCGTCGCGAGCACGAGTGATGTGCCGGCCGTCCTGCCGAGGCCGAGCCGGCCGGTCGCGAGCAGCGCCACCGCGAGGGCGAGCGCGGTGGCGAAGGCGGTGTGTCCGCTCGGGTAGGACAGGTGCCCGTCGTGGATGGTGCGTCCCACCAGGGGCTTGAGCAGCTTCGTCGTCCCCACGGCCAGGCCGGTGCCGGCGACGACGAGCACCGCCGCGCGAGGCTGTCGCAGGAGCAGACAGCCCGTCACGGTGGCCACGACCAGCGCCGCCGCTCCCACGGGCTCCCCCAAGAAGTCCGTGGCCAGTGCGAGGGACCGCCACGGCGGCCCCGCACCGTCCACCGTCGGCTGGATCCACCCGTCCACCGTGCCGGGCTCGCTGTGTCCGGCGTACAGGACCCCGAGCGCGACGACCACCAGCGCGGCGAGGACCGCGATCAGCCCGAGCCATCCGCGCAGCGGCGGGGGCAGCACCGCGGGCGCCGACCGGTGGGCAGCCATGACCGCTGGGCGCCAACTCCCCACGAACGAGCCCCCCGTCGTGTCCGACCCGGCCCGCGCGGGCGCCGTCGGTCTCCGGTGGCCACCCTAACCAACAGGCGGTGTCCGGGTACTGAAACCCGATCGCCGGACAGGCCGGTGTTCTGCTTGGCTCGCCCCATGAGCGATCTTCACATCCGCTGCGCGACCCTCTCGGACATCGACACCGTACTGCGGTTCTGGCGCGAGGCCGCGGAGGGAACCAGCATCAGCGACGACCACGACGGAGTGGCCCGCCTCATCGCACGAGACCCCGAGGCCCTGCTCCTCGCCGAGCGCGACGGCCTCCTCACCGGCACCGTCATAGCCGGCTTCGACGGATGGCGCTGCTCCGCCTACCGGCTCGCCGTGCACCCCGACCACCGCCGGCAGGGCATCGCCACCGCCCTCCTCGAAGCCGTCGAACAGCGCTTCGCGGCCCTGGGCGGACGACGCGTCGACGCCATGGTCCTGGAAGCCAACGAACAGGCCCACCACACCTGGGACGCGGCCGGCTACCGGCGCGAGGACCACTGGCGGCGCTGGGTCAAGCCCCTCGCCGGCTAGGGAGTGTCTCCGGCCGGTGCGAGAACCCCGGCCACGAGCCGCTGGGCGTAGGCGGCGTCGAGTCCGTCCGGGCGGAAGAGGATGCGGTACATCATGGGCGCGACGACCTGGTCGATCACCGTCTCGACGTCGGGTGTCCGCTCCCCGCGCCCGGCCGCCCGGGTGAGGACGAGGCCGATCTGCTCGGCGGCGTAGGCCGAGCACTGGCCGGCGTTGCCGCCGTCCGGGTCGCCGAGCAGGGCGTCGCGGATGTAGGCGCGGCCGGCCGGCGCGGCCATCTCGTCGAGGAACTGCTCGGCCCAGGCCGTCAGGTCGGCCGGCAGGGCGCCGTGGTCGCCGGGCGTGGTGTCGGGCCGCAGACGCTCGACCGCCACGTCCGACAGCAGTACCTGCAGGTCGCCCCAGCGGCGGTAGATCGTCGACGGTGTCACGCCCGCGCGCTGGGCGACCAGCGGCACCGTCAGGGCGTCCCGGCCCAGCTCCGAGGCGAGTTCGCGCACGGCGGCGTGCACCGATGCCTGGACCCGGGCGCTGCGCCCCCCGGGGCGCACCATCTGTCTGCTCACGGAACCCACCTTAAAGCGAACCCTTTGCGTCTGGGGCGCTGCTCATTCAGGCCGCCGGCGCGAGCTCGCGGGCGGGACGGGTCTGTTCGTAGGCGTGCCCGACCCGCAGGAGCAGCCTCTCCCCGAGCGGCCGGCCCAGGAGCTGCATGCCGATCGGCAGGCCCCCCGTGTCGTGGCCGACCGGTACGGACAGGGACGGCACCCCGGTGATGTTCGCGGGGGCGGAGAGCCGCACATAGGCGTCCGAGACGCCCTCGACGGTGCCGTCGGCCCAGGTGATCGTCTCCTGGCCGGCCTGGACCGCGGTCGCGGGGAGGGTGGGGGCGGCGATCAGGTCGACCTCCCGCAGCATGCTCGCCCACTCCTGCCGCATGAGGGTGCGGGAGCGCTGGGCCCGCAAGTAGTCCCCGGCGGGCATCAGTTCCCCGGCCTCCAGGAGGATGCGGACGTCGGCCTGGTAGAGCTCGGGGACCGTGCGCAGGGTGCTCTCGTGGTAGGCGGTGGCCTCGGGCACCATCAGGCCCCACTGGGTGGCCTGGATGTAGCGGGTCATGGGGATCTCGACGTCGACGAGCCGGGCACCGAGACTCCGGAGCCGGTCGATCGCGCTCCGGACGGCGGCTTCCACCTCCGCGTCGACGTGGTCGAAGTACCAGGTGCGCGGCACCCCGATCCGCAGTCCGCTCAGGTCGGTGCCCTCGGTCGGCCGGTAGTCAGCCGGGGGCGTGGTCAGGGAGGCGGGGTCGCGGGGGTCGTGGCCGGCCAGGGCGTCGAGGACCAGGCCCGCGTCCTCGACGGTGCGGGTGATCGGGCCGACGTGGTCCAGGGACCAGGACAGCGAGGTGACGCCGTGGCGCGGGACGAGGCCGTAGGTCGGCTTGAGGCCGACGACCCCGTTGAGCGCGGCGGGCACCCGGATGGATCCGCCGGTGTCGGTGCCCAGGGCGAAGGTGGCGGCGCCCGCGGCGACGGCGACCGCCGATCCGCCGCTGGAGCCGCCGGCGACCCGGTCGCGGTCCCAGGCGTTGCTGGTCTGCGGGGTGGTCAGCCCGTAGGCGAACTCGTGGGTGTGGGTCTTGCCGACCAGGACGGCTCCGGCGGCCGACAGACGTGCGGCGACGGTGCTGTCGGCGTGCGCGCGGTGGTCGGCCCTGACCCGTGAACTGGCCGACGTCGCCATTCCGGCGGCGTCGATCAGGTCCTTCAGGCCCATCGGGATGCCGTGCAGCGGACCGCGGTAGCGTCCGGCCGCGATGTCCTTCCCGGCCTCGCGGGCGGCCCGGCGGGTGTGCTCGGCGGTGACGGTGACATAGGCCCCGAGCCGCGGCTCGACCTCTTCGACGCGCTCCAGCACGGAGTCCGCCAGCTCGACGGGGGACAGCCGCCGCGCCCGGATCAGGTCGGCGGCGGCGCTGAGGGTCAGTTCATACGGCTGCATCGTGGGCCTCCTGTGCCGCGCGGTAGGCGGGAGCGGGCGGGGTGTCGCCGAAGTCCAGCTCGCGCAGGACGGCGACGACGGAGTGGATGTGGTCGGCGGTGGCCGCGACGGCGGCGTGACGGTCGACGGACAGGACGAGTCCGGCGCGGTGGGCCCAGCGGGCCGCTTCCGGAGGCGTGAGTTCGGTGGAGGACATGGACTCCCCTGAGCTATAAAAGCTAACTGTTTGCGTTAGTGGACTGTAGGACCTACGGTCGACTAAACGCAAACAGATTGCTTTAAGAGTGTAAGGAGAGACAGATGACCACCTGGACCGTGGGCGACGTCGCCGTCCACCGCATCGACGAGGTGGCCCTGCCGCCCGCCACCGGACCGTGGCTGCTCCCCGACGCCACACCGGACGTCGTCGCGGGGCAGGACTGGCTGCGCCCCCACTTCGCGGACGGCGAGGGTGTCCTGCGCCTCGACAGCCACAGCTTCGCGTTCACCGCCGGCGGGCTGCGTGTCCTGGTGGACACGGGCATCGGCAACGGCAAGCAGCGGGCCAATCCCGCCTGGCACGACCTCGACACCGACTATCTGCGGCGCCTCACCGCCGCCGGATTCCCCCCGGACTCGGTGGACTTGGTGATCCTCACCCATCTGCACGCCGACCACGTCGGCTGGAACACCCGGGAGGTGAACGGCGCATGGGTGCCCACCTTCCCGCACGCCCGCTACCTGACCTCCCGCGTCGAGCGGGAGTTCTGGGCCGGGTACGCCATGGACGAGGCTCGCGCGCAGATGTTCCGCGACTCCGTGCTCCCGGTGGAGGAGGCGGGGCGGCTCGACCTCGTCGAGGTCCCCGCCGCAGGCGTCGAAGTCGCCCCGGGTCTGCGCCTGATCCCGACCCCGGGGCACACCCCCGGCCACCTCGCCGTCGAACTGACCAGTCACGGACGGACGGCGCTGATCACCGGCGACTGCGTCCACCACCCCGTCCAGCTCACCCACCCCGGCATCGGCGCCTGCGTGGACATCGACCCCGGGCAGTCCGAGGCCTCGCGCCGCGGGCTGCTCGACTCGCTCGCCGGTACGGACACCCTTCTCCTGGGCACCCACTTCGCGCCGCCGACCGCCGGTAACGTCGTCGCCCACGAGGGCGCCTACCGGCTCGCACCCGTCCCCGCCGACTCGCCCTGAGCACCCCCACGGAAGGACTTTGCCCATCCTTTACCCTTGGATGGCCACTCGGTTCTGCATGAAAGGTTGTGAGCGTCCGCCCATGGGCGAGCCTCCCCGTGCGCGACACCGCGCGTTCCGCCCCGTCCTGGAGAACCATGGAACGGGGGTGAACCGATGACCGAAGTGCTCCTCCTTCTGGCGGCGATCCTGCTCTCGCTCGCCTGCGGCGCCTTCGTGGCGGCCGAGTTCTCCCTCACCACGGTCGAGCGCGCCGAGCTGGAGCAGGCGGTGGAGCGCGGCGAGCGGGGCGCGCAGGGCGCGCTGAAGGCCGTACGGAGCCTGACGTTCCAGCTGTCCGGGGCGCAGCTCGGCATCACCGTCACGAACCTGGTCGTCGGCATGCTCGCCGAGCCGTCGATCGCCGCGCTGATCGCCGGGCCGCTGGAGGACGTGGGTGTCTCGCGGTCGGCGTCGCACAGCCTCGCGCTGGTGCTCGGCACGGCCGCGTCGACGGTGTTCCTGATGGTGGTCGGCGAACTGGTTCCCAAGAACTGGGCGATCTCCTCGCCGCTGGCCGTCGCCAAGACCGTGGGCAACGCCCAGCGCTGGTTCAGCGCCGCGTTCCGGCCCTTCATCACCCACCTCAACAACACGGCGAACCGGATCGTGCGCCGGATCGGTGTGGAGCCCGCCGAGGAGCTGGCCTCGGCACGCGGACCGCAGGAGCTCGCGGCACTGGCCCGGCACTCCGCCAAGGAGGGCGCCCTGGAGGCCGACACCGCCGAGCTGTTCGTGCGGACGCTGAACCTCGCCGACCTGACCGCCGAGAACGTGATGACGCCCCGGGTGCAGGTCGTCGCCCTGGAGGTGCAGGCGACCCTGGAGGACGTGGCCAACGCGACCCGGGCGACCGGCCTGTCCCGTTTCCCCGTCTTCCGCGGGACCCTCGACTCGGTCGTGGGGACCGCGCACGTCAAGGACGTGCTGGCGGTACCGGCCGAGCGCCGGACCCGGATCTTCGTCTCCGAGCTGATGCGCGAACCGCTGCTGGTCCCGGAGACGCTCACCGTCGACCGGCTCCTGGACCGGCTCTCCGGCAAGCGCACGATGGCCGTCGTGATCGACGAGTACGGCGGTACGGCGGGCGTGGCCACCCTGGAGGACATCGTCGAGGAGGTCGTCGGCGAGGTGCGCGACGAGCACGACCCGCACGAGCTGCCGGACCTCGCCGCGGCCGGCACGGACGAGGCCGGCCACGCCCTGTACTCGGCCGACGGCTCCGCGCGCGTGGACCACCTGGAGCGGGTCGGGCTGCGCGCGCCGGAGGGGCCGTACGAGACGCTCGCCGGGCTGGTGGCGACGGTGCTGGGCCGGATACCGGCCGTCGGTGACACCCTCGAGGTCGCCGGCTGGCGGATGGAGGTCCTGGACGCGGCGGGCCGCCGGGCGGCGCGCGTCCGGCTGCGGGCGCCCCTCGACGACGAGAAGCCCGACGAGAAGGGAGCGGAGCTGTGACCGCGGTACAACTGCTGATCGGTCTGGCGACGCTCGTCGTCAACGCCTTCTTCGTCGGCGCCGAGTTCGCGCTGATCTCAGTGCGCCGCAGCCAGATCGAGCCCTACGCCGACCGGGGCGACCGGCGCGCCAAGAGCGTGCTGTGGGGCCTGGAGCACGTGTCGGCGCTGATGGCCGCCGCGCAGCTCGGCATCACGCTGTGCACGCTGGTGCTGGGTGTGGTGGCCGAACCGGCGATCGCGCACCTGCTGGAGCCGGTGTTCCACGCGGTGGGCGTGCCCGCGGGCGCGGGGCACGCGGTGTCCTTCGTGATCGCGCTGGCCCTGGCCACGTATCTGCACATGCTGCTCGGCGAGATGGTGCCGAAGAACATCGCGCTCGCCGAGCCGGTGCGCAGCGCGCTGGCGCTCGGCCCGCCCCTGGTGGCGCTGTCCCGGGCACTGCGCCCGGTGATCTTCACGGTGAACGCCTTCGCCAACACCCTGCTGAAGCTGCTGCGCGTGGAGGCCAGGGAAGAGGTCGCCGCCTCCTACTCGGACGCCCAGATAGCGCAGATCGTGAAGGACTCCAGCGAGGCCGGCCTCATCGACGACCGCGCCCAGGAGCGGCTGCACGACGCACTGGAGCTGGGCCGCCGCCCGGTGCGCGACGTGGTGCTGCCGCTGGAGAGGGTGGTGTACGCGAGCGTGGGCGTCACTCCGGACGAGCTGGAGCAGTTGACGGCGGATTCCGGGTTCTCCCGCTTCCCGGTGGTGGACGAGGGGCGGCGGATCGTCGGCTATCTGCATGTGAAGGACGCCCTGGACGCCGTGGGGCGCGATGTGCCGTTCCGGCTGCGGGACATGCGGCCCATCGCGCGCGTGCGGGAGCACACACCACTGGACGACGTCCTCACCGCGATGCGGGGAAGCCGTACGCACCTCGCGGCTGTCATCGGGGAGGACGGACGGCTGGCCGGTCTGGTGACCATGGAGGACGTACTGCGGGAGCTGTTCGGCCAGCGGACGTGAGCGGGGCCACCGGCGGCCGACCGACTGCTGGGTATGTGCACGGGATACTATTTCCGTCGCCATGCACACGAACCCCACCCACAGCAGCCTCGTCGCCGTCGGCGACTCCTTCACCGAGGGCATGTCGGACCTGTTGACCGACGGCACCTACCGCGGCTGGGCCGACCTGCTCGCCGCACGGATGGCGGCCGGCACACCCGGCTTCCGCTACGCCAACCTCGCGGTGCGAGGCAAGCTGATCCAGCAGATCGTCGACGAGCAGGTGGACGTGGCGGCGGCCATGGAGCCCGATGTGATCACCCTGGTCGGCGGGCTCAACGACACGCTGCGGCCCAAGTGCGACATGGGCCGGGTGCGCGCCCTCCTGGAGGAGGCGGTGGAGCGGCTGGCCCCGTCGTGCAAGCAGCTCGTGCTGATGCGGAGCCCGGGCCGGCGGGGTCCCGTCCTGGAGCGGTTCCGGCCGCGCATGGAGGAGCTGTTCGCCTGCGTCGACGAGCTCGCCGACCGGCACGACGCGATCGTCGTCGACCTCTACGGCGCCCCCTCGCTCGGC
Source organism: Streptomyces purpurascens (assembly GCF_045040895.1). Classification (NCBI taxonomy): domain Bacteria; kingdom Bacillati; phylum Actinomycetota; class Actinomycetes; order Kitasatosporales; family Streptomycetaceae; genus Streptomyces; species Streptomyces purpurascens. The sequence continues at coordinate 1,435,579 of NZ_CP108341.1, forward strand.
GACCCCCGGCTGTGGGACGTGGACCGGCTGCATCTGACGGCCGAGGGCCACCGCCGGGTCGCCGAGGCCGTGTGGCAGACGCTCGGCTACGAGCCCGAGGACACCGAGTGGCGCACGCCGATGCCGACGACGCTGCCGCCGGGCTGGGTCATGCGCCGCGCGGCGGACGTGCGGTTCGCCCGGCAGTACCTGCTGCCCTGGATCGGCCGCCGTCTGACGGGCCGCTCCTCGGGCGACGGGCTGCCGCCGAAGCGCCCCGAGCTGCTGCCGTACGAGCTGTAGGCCCTCATGGCCACGCGGGTGATCAACGTCAGGGGCCGGCTCCACGACTTCGGCCCCCGGCTGGAGCACGCGCCCTCGGACGTGGTCTACGTCGGCCGCCGCTGGACCCTCGGAGGCTGGGACCTCCCCCGGCACCCGCTGTACAACCCCTTCGCCTACGACACCCCGACGAAGAAGCGGGACGGCACGCGCGCCGAGGTGATGGCGAAATACCGGGCGTATCTGCTGGAGCGGCCGGATCTGCTCGTACTGGTGCCCGAGCTGCGCGGCAGGACGCTGGCCTGCTGGTGTGCGCCTGAGCGGTGCCATGCGGAGGTGCTGGCCGAGCTCGCCGAACTCCTCTCGTAGGTTCCGACGAAAAGGCCGGTGCGCTGGCCTGCACGAATCGCCAGTAGAATCCGTGCACGTGACTTCCGCTCCCGCCAAGCCCCGCATCCCGAACGTCCTCGCCGGACGGTACGCCTCCGCCGAGCTCGCCACGCTCTGGTCCCCCGAGCAGAAGGTGAAGCTGGAGCGGCAGCTCTGGCTCGCCGTGCTGCGCGCCCAGAAGGACCTCGGGATCGAGGTGCCGGACGCGGCGCTCGCCGACTACGAGCGTGTCCTCGACACCGTCGACCTGGCCTCCATCGCCGAGCGTGAGAAGGTCACGCGGCACGACGTGAAGGCGCGGATCGAGGAGTTCAACGACCTCGCCGGGCACGAGCACGTGCACAAGGGCATGACCTCCCGCGACCTCACCGAGAACGTCGAGCAGCTGCAGGTCCGCCTCTCGCTGGAGCTGATGCGCGACCGCGCGGTCGCCGTCCTGGCGCGTCTGGGCAAGCTGGCCGGCGAGTACGGCGAGCTGGTCATGGCCGGCCGCTCGCACAACGTCGCCGCGCAGGCCACCACCCTCGGCAAGCGCTTCGCGACCGCCACCGACGAGCTGCTCGTGGCCTACGGCCGCGTCGAGGAGCTGCTGGGCCGCTACCCGCTGCGCGGCATCAAGGGCCCGGTCGGCACCGCGCAGGACATGCTGGACCTGCTGGGCGGAGACGCCTCGAAGCTCGCGGAGCTGGAGCAGCGGATCGCCACGCACCTGGGCTTCTCGCAGGCGTTCACCTCGGTCGGCCAGGTCTACCCGCGCTCCCTGGACTACGAGGTCGTGACGGCGCTGGTGCAGCTGGCGGCGGCGCCGTCGTCGCTGGCGAAGACGGTCCGGCTGATGGCCGGGCACGAGCTGGTCACCGAGGGCTTCAAGCCGGGCCAGGTCGGCTCCTCGGCGATGCCGCACAAGATGAACACCCGCTCCTGCGAGCGCGTCAACGGCCTGATGGTGATCCTGCGCGGCTACGCCTCGATGACCGGCGAGCTGGCGGGCGACCAGTGGAACGAGGGCGACGTGTCCTGCTCGGTGGTGCGCCGGGTCGCGCTGCCGGACGCGTTCTTCGCGCTGGACGGTCTGCTGGAGACGTTCCTGACGGTGCTCGACGAGTTCGGCGCCTTCCCGGCGGTCGTCGCCCGCGAGCTGGACCGGTACCTGCCGTTCCTCGCCACCACCAAGGTGCTGATGGGTTCCGTGCGCGCGGGCGTGGGCCGGGAGCTCGCGCACGAGGCGATCAAGGAGAACGCCGTCGCCTCCGCGCTCGCGATGCGCGAACAGGGCGCCGAGCGCAACGAGCTGCTCGACAAGCTCGCCGCCGACACGCGCATTCCGCTCGACCGCGCCCAGCTGGACGCGCTGATGGCCGACAAGCTGTCCTTCACCGGTGCCGCGGGCGACCAGGTCGCCACCGTGGTCGCCCGGGTCGAGGAGATCGTGAAGCAGCACCCCCAGGCCGCGGGCTACACGCCCGGCGCGATTCTCTGACGCGCCGCATGGCGCGCTTCACCCCCGAGGAGCTGGAAGCCGCCCGCGACCGTGTCGTGCCCGACGTGGTCGCGGACGGTCTGCGGGTGCTGTTCTGCGGGATCAACCCCGGGCTGATGACGGCCGCGACGGGCCATCACTTCGCCCGCCCCGGCAACCGATTCTGGCCGGTACTGCACCGGTCCGGCTTCACGCCGCGGCTGCTGAAGCCGTCCGAACAGCAGGAGTTGCTGTCGTACGGGCTCGGCATCACCAACGTCGTGGCCCGGCCGACCGCTCGGGCGGACGAGCTGAGCGCCGAGGAGTACCGGGAGGGCGGGCGGCTGCTCGCGCTGAAGGCGGAGCGATTGCGGCCGGACTGGCTGGCGGTGGTGGGCGTGACCGCGTACCGCGCCGCGTTCGACGACCGGAAGGCTCAGGTCGGGCCGCAGTCGCGGACGTTCGGGGACACGCGTGTGTGGGTGCTGCCCAACCCGAGCGGGCTGAACGCGCACTGGACGGTCGAGACCATGGCGGAGGAGTTCGGACGGCTGCGGGAAGCCGCCGGGAGCCGATCCCCTACGGCGGGTCCGACTCCGTGACCAGGGCCAGCAGGTGAACCGCGTCCGCCTCGTCCCGGTCCGCGACCGCCACGGCGACCCAGCGGCCGGAGCCCTCCACCTCCCAGAGGTACGCCACACCGGCGCGTGCGCTGAGGTCGGCCCACGGCCGGGGTATCTCCTCGTGCTCGGTGCGCAGCAGGACCGTCCGCAGGTTGTAGGGGTCGGTGTCGCCCCAGCGCGAGGCGAGAAGCTCGTAGACGGCGTCACGGTCCTTCTCGAACTGGTCGATCGTCACCGCCCGGGTCGCGGGGCCGCCGTAGGGCCCGCTCTCTAACACCGCGACGTGGTAGCCGGGTCCCGAGCTGCCGACGTCCGACGGGCCGTGCTCCGCCGGAAAGGGGCGGTAGCACAGCTCGTCGACGAGGGCGATGTGCTGTGCGATGTTCATGGGTCCAGTAAACCCGCCCCCACCGACACTTGGCGGGGACACTCGGCGGGGCATCGACCCCGTTGTCGGTCAGGCGTCCCGGCGGCGCACGCTCCACGCTCCCGCCAGCAGCGAGGCGGCCGTCCAGAGCGTGGTCACGGCGAGCCCCGACCACGGCCCGAGGGACGCCCCGTCGTACGACTCCCGCAGGACCAACTGCCCCGCCTTGTCGGGCAGGAAGTCCGCGACGCTGCCCGTGGCGTCACCGATCACGAACCCTACGACGAGGATGAACGGGATCAACAGCGACAGTGTGGCCACGCCGCTGCGCAGCACGGCGGCCAGCCCGGCGGCGAACAGGGCCATCAGCATGAGGTAGACGCCGCAGCCCACGACACCCCGCACCTGCTCGCCGGTGCCGAGCCCGTCGGCCGCCGAGCCCAGGCTCGCCCGCGCCACGAGGAGAGCGGCGAGAGCCGTCACCAGCCCCACCAGGAGGGCCGGTACGGCGATGACGGCCGCCTTGGCCGCGAACCACCGGCCGCGCCGGGGAACCGCGGCCAGCGAGAGCCGGAGCGCTCCCGACTGGAACTCCGACGACACGGCCATGGCACCGAAGGCGACAGCCGCGATCTGGCCCGGTATGACACCCGAGAGGGACGTGAACAGCGCGTCGAACCCCGGGTCCGACGTCTCGGAGACACCGGCGATCGCGGAGAACGCCGTGGTCGCGGCGAACAGGGCCAGGAGGGCTCCCGGCAGCGAGCGGAGCGTACGGATCTTCAGCCACTCGGAGCGGATGACGGGCGTGAGTTCCATGGTCAGGCCTCCTGGGGCTGGGCGGTGAACTCGGTCTCGGCGGACGTGAGGTCGAAGTAGGCCTGCTCCAAGGTGCCCTCCTCGGCCGCGAGTTCCAGGACCGGCACACCCGCGGCGGAGGCGACGCGGCCGATGTCGTCCACGCGTGCGTGGTGCACGGTCCAGTGACCGTCCGCGTGCTCCTCGGCCTCGTGGCCGTGCCGGGCCAGGACGCCCCGCAGGGCGGCGGGGTCGCTCGTGCGGATGCGTACGCGCGGCCGCACGCGTGCGTGGATGAAGTCCCGCATCGGGGTGTCGGCCAGCAGCCGGCCCCGGCCGAGGACGACGAGGTGGTCCGCGAAGGACGCGGTCTCGTTCATCAGATGGCTGGAGACCAGGACCGTCCGCCCCTCCCCCGCGAGCCGTCGCAGCAACTGCCGGATCCACACGATGCCTTCGGGATCGAGGCCGTTGGACGGCTCGTCCAGCATGACCACCTCGGGGTCGCCCAGCAGGGCGGCGGCGATGCCGAGCCGCTGGCGCATGCCCAGGGAGTACGTCCGTACGCGGCGCCGGGCCACCGACGCCAGGCCGGTTTCCTCCAGTACCTCGTCGACGCGGCGGTCCGGGATGCGGTTGCTCGCCGCCAGGACACGGAGGTGGTCGCGGGCGGTACGGGAGCCGTGCGCCGCCTGTGCGTCGAGCAGGGCGCCGACGTGGCGCAGGGGTTCGCGCAGGGTCGGGTAGCCGCGTCCGCCGATGGTCGCTGAACCGGCGGTCGGCCGGTCCAGGCCGAGCACCAGCCGCATGGTGGTGGACTTCCCCGCGCCGTTGGGGCCGAGGAAGCCGGTGACGCGGCCGGGCAGCACGCGGAACGTGAGGTCGTCGACGGCGCGCTTGGTGCCGAACTCCTTGGTGAGGGACTGGACGTCGATGCTGGTCATGGCAGCAGCCTGGCCGGTCGTGCGGGGTGCGGGCCTCCCCCGGCGGTGGAGATCGCCTCCCCCGTGCGGGGGAGGTCCGTTGTCAGTGGTGGCTGGCACGATGACGCAATGGTCCGCATGCTGCGCCCCCTCACGCGGGCGGTGACGTACACGCGGTGGCTGCACATGTTGGTGGCCATCGTGTGGTCTTCGCTTTGGCTGTTCATCCAGGAGGCGTTGTGGACCCAGATCACGGCAGCCGTGCTGCTCGGGCTCGCGGGCCTCGTGCCCGTCACGCGGGTCGTGGAGGGGTTTCAGGCCAGGCTGCTGCTGACCGGTCATCGGCAGGACGGCGGTGACAGTGGCGAGATCGTGACCACGCCGTCGGTCACATGGGCCGATCGCGGCCGGACGGTGGTGTGGCTGGAGGCGCGGCTGGTCTTCGGCTGGGTCGTGGCCCACCTCTCCGTCCAGTTGCCCCTCCTCGCGATCGACTTGTCGACGACGGCGTTCGGCACCGAGCCCGCCGGCGATGGGTTCGTGCCCGTCAAGGGGCAGCACTGGTGGCACGCCCTGCTCGCCCCCCTGCCACTGCTGCTGCTCGCCGTGGTCGTGGTGGGGGCGGGCCGGCTCATCACCACGCTGGCCAAGCGGCTCCTCGGACCGTCACCCTCCGAGCGGATGGCGGCGCTGGAGGAACGCACCGAACAACTCCTGGAACGCACGCGCATCGCCCGCGAGTTGCACGACTCCATCGGTCACGCGCTCACGGTCGCCGTCGTACAGGCGGGGGCCGCGCGGGCGGCCGGTGACGCGGCGTTCACCGACCGTGCCCTGGTCGCCATCGAGGAGACCGGCCGGGCCGCCCTGGAGGACCTGGAGCGTGTGCTCGGCATCCTGCGCGAGTCGGAGAAGCCGGTGAGCAGCAGGCCGACGCTCGTGGACGCCGACCGTCTGCTGGAGTCCGCGCGTGCCTCCGGGGCGAAGGTCGACGCCGAGGTGACCGGCCCCGTGGACACCGTGCCGGGGCCGGTGTCCCGGGAGGGCTACCGGATCCTCCAGGAGGCACTGACCAATGTGCTGCGGCACGCGGGGGCGGTCCCGGCACAGGTACGTGTCCAGGTCACCGGCGACACCCTCGTCCTCGCGATACGCAACCCGCTGACCGAGCCGATACCCGGCCCTGCCGGACGCGGCAGCGGCCTGCGCGGCATACGCGAGCGCGCCGCCCTGCTCGGCGGACGGGCCAGAACCGGACCCGACGAAGGTGACTGGCAGGTTCATGTCGAACTACCGTTGAGTTGATCTACGCTGTCCGGATGCCGGTCACCGTTCTCCTCGTCGACGACGAACCCCTCGTACGCGCGGGTCTGCGGGCCGTGCTGGAGGCACAGCCCGACATCGAGGTCGTCGGGGAGGCCGCGGACGGGGCTGCGGTGATCCCGCTCGTGCGGCGGCTGCGGCCCGACGTGGTCGCCATGGACGTGCGCATGCCGCTGCTGGACGGTATCGAGGCCACCCGGGCGCTGCTGCGGACGGTCGACGAGCCGCCGCGGATCCTGGTGGTGACGACCTTCGAGAACGACGAGTACGTGTACGAGGCGCTGCGGGCCGGGGCCGACGGGTTTCTGCTCAAGCGGGCCCGGCCGGCCGAGATCGTGCACGCGGTGCGGCTGATCGCCGAGGGCGAGTCGCTGCTGTTCCCGGCCTCGGTGCGGCAGCTCGCCGCCGAGTACGGCGACGACGGCGGGAACCGCGCGGCGCGGGCGGTGATGGAGCGGGCCCAGCTGACCGAGCGCGAGGCCGAGGTGCTGCGGCTGATGGCACGGGGGTTGTCGAACGCGGAGATCGCCGCCCGGCTGGTCGTCGGGACGGAGACCGTGAAGTCGCATGTCAGTGCCGTGCTGGCGAAGTTGGGGGCGCGGGACCGGACCCAGGCGGTGATCGCCGCGTACGAGTCGGGGTTCGTGGCACCGGGCTGATCGGCGAGGCCGGGTCCGGACCCTCGCCGGGGCGCGCCGCGCCGAGTACGATCCGGCCAACACGCGCACGACCTGGGAGGACGGACGGTGGGGCGGCTGACCGGCGGGGATCCCTCGCTGCTGCGAAGGATCAACTCCGCGGTGGTGCTGCACGCGCTGCGTGCCACGGACTGCGCGACGCTGACCGAGATCACCCGGGTGACGGGGCTGTCCCGGCCGACCGTCGAGGGCGTCGTCGAGGGGCTCATCGAGGCCGGGCTCGTCGTCGAGAAGGCGGCCGAGGAGGGTGCCGCACGGCGGCAGGGGCGCCCGGCGCGGCGGTTCCGGTTCCGGGCGGAGGCCGGGCATCTGCTGGGTGTGGAGGTCGGGGCGCACCGGGTGGCCGCGCTGCTGGCCGACCTGGACGGCCGGGTGATCGGCGCCCAGGCCAAGGACGTGTCCGAGACGGCGGGGGCCGACGAGCGGCTGGAGCGGCTGCGCGGGGCGGTCGCCGAGCTGCTGCGGCGGGCCGGTGTCGCACGGGGCTCGCTGCGGGCCGTGGGCGTGGCGACGCCCGGGATCGTCGAGGCGGACGGCACGGTGCGGCTGGGCACCGCGCTGCCGGGGTGGACGGGGCTGCGGCTGGGCGAGCGGCTGAGCCGGTCCTTCAAGTGCCCGGTGCTGGTCGAGAACGACGCCAACGCGGCCGCCGTCGCCGAGCACTGGAAGGGCGCGGCCACCGAGTCGGACGACGTGGTGTTCGTGCTGGCGGGGCTCAGCCCGGGCGCCGGTGCGCTGATCGGGGGGCGGCTGCACCGGGGCTACGGCGGGGCGGCCGGCGAGATCGGCGCACTGCATCTGCTGGGCCGGGAGGTCACGCCGGAGACCCTGCTCTCCACCACCGACGAACCCCTGCACCCGCTCGACGAGCAGGCCGTCGCCGAGGTCTTCGCACAGGCCCGCGAGGGCGACCAGCGGGCCCGCGCGGCAGTCGACCGCTTCCTCCAGCGCCTGGTCCACGACGTGGCGGCCCTCGTCCTCGCCCTCGACCCGGAACTGGTCGTCATCGGCGGCTGGGCAGCGGGCCTCGACGGCGTCCTGGACCCTCTCCGCCAAGAACTCTCCCGCTACTGCCTGCGCCCCCCACAGGTCGCCCTCTCCCGCCTCGGCGACGCGGCAGTGGCGACCGGGGCCCTGCGCCTGGCCCTGGACCACGTGGAGGAACAACTGTTCAGCGTAGAGGGCACGACTACGGCACGCCGGTGAGACATCGCCCCTCAGGGGCACGGGGAACTGCGCGACCAGCCACGACGCACCCGCAGACCGTGACGGTCAGGAAGCCTGCCGCTGAGGCCCGTCGTGAATCTCCACCCCACCCGAGTCACCGAAAGTCAACCGGCACGTGTCAGCACGATACGTGGCCACCGAGAGCGCAGCCGTACGCCCCGCGACAACGAACCGCGTCGTCACCACGAGAACGGGCGCCCCGGGAAGCCGGTCCAGCTCCTTCGCGTCGTCCGCCCCGGCGGAGCCGAGCTCCACCGCGTTCTCCTGCCGCTCCAGCTCCAGCCGCTGCAGCTCACGCAGCACCGCACGCGCGCGTGCCGCTCCGGACGGCGCGTCGATACCGGAGAGCTCGGGCACCGAGGACCGAGGGATGTACAGCAGCTCGGCGGCCACCGGCCGGCCGTTCGACACACGGGAGCGGCGCACGACATGCACGGCCTCGTCACGGCCGGTCTCCAGCGCCTCGGCGACAGCCGCCGACGGCACCGCCGCCGCGCAGTCGACGGGCTGCCAGGCGTCCTCGGAGCCGCCGGGCCAGGTGTGCGGGCCGGTGCCGAGGGAGACGCCCATGCGCGGCGGGGCGACGGTCGTGCCGACACCGCGGCGGCGCTGCAGCCTGCCTTCCAGTTCGAGCTGCTCCAGGGCCTGGCGGAGCGTGGCACGGGCGACGCCGAAGCGGGCCGCGAGGTCGCGCTCGTTGGGCAGGATCTCCCCCACCGAGAATTCCGAGTCGAGCGCTTCACTGAGCACGGTCTTGAGATGCCAGTACTTCGGTTCCGGCACCGATTCCAGCTGCGTGGTCCCCACCCTGTCCTCCGCAATCGCCGTGGTCGGCGGCTTTTTCGCGCCCTTGTTTTTTAAAGGTTGTTTCACTTCTCTGCGACCATAGGACGGCCCTGATCCTTGGTCAAGACCAATGGCCGGGAACGTTCACGGGGCGTTCATGCGAGGCCTATGGGGCTACGGCGGCACCGGCTACTCGACGGCCAGGGACCGGAGCTTGTCGGGGTTCCGGACGATGTAGACCGCTTGGACCCGCCCGTCGGCGACGTCGACCTGGAAGACGGAGTCGGGCTTGCCGCCGGACAGGACGAGCACGGCCGGGCCGCCGTTGAGTTCCAGGAAACGCACGGCGAAGTCCGGGACGCCCTTCCGCGCGGCGCCGACGAGGAAGCGGCCGACCTTGTCCGCGGTCTGCAGGGCCCGCAGCGGCGCCCGCGCCTTGCCGCCGCTGTCGCCGACGAGACGGACGTCCGGGGCGAGGAGCGCCATCAGTCCTTCCAGGTCGCCCTCGGCCGCGGCGGCGAGGAACCGCTCGGTGAGGTCGCGGCGCTGGGCGGGGTCGACCTCGTAGCGGGGCCGCCGCTCCTCGACGTGCCTGCGGGCCCGCCCGGCCAGTTGGCGTACCGCCGGTTCGCCGCGGTCGAGCATGGCGGCGATGTCGGCGTACGGGAAGCCGAAGGCCTCGCGCAGCACGAACACGGCGCGCTCCAGCGGTGACAGCGACTCCAGCACGACGAGGACGGCGAGGGAGACGGAGTCGGCGAGCACGGCCCGCTCTGCGGTGTCCGGCACGGTGTCGCCGAAGTCGGTGACGTACGGCTCGGGCAGCCATGGGCCCACGTAGGTCTCCCCGCGGGACTTGATCTGGCGCAGCCGGTCGATGGCGAGGCGGGTCGTGATCCGTACGAGGTAGCCGCGCGGTTCGCGCACGTCGCCGCGGTCGCTGCCCGACCAGCGCAGCCAGGCCTCCTGGACCACGTCCTCCGCGTCGGCCACGCGGCCCAGCATGCGGTAGGCGACGCCCAGCAGGACGGGGCGGTGTGCTTCGAAGAGGTCGGTCGCGGTCTCGGTGGTCACGGCTCCATCCCAGCCCACCGGTGCGGCCCTGTCCAGGCGGAATCGCCCGTTCCCGGACAGAATGGCCGACAGGACGCCGGTGATCGCCGGCAGCGATCCCGGAGGTGGCGATGCGGTACGCGGTTCTGGGCACGGGAGACGTCGGGCGCACCCTCGGCGCCCGGCTGGTGGAGCTGGGGCACGAGGTACGGCTCGGCTCCCGCACGAGGGACAACCCGGCCGCCGTGGAGTGGGCCTCCGCCGCGGGCGCAGGGGCGGACGCGGGGACGTTCGCCGAGGCGGCGGCGTTCGGCGAGGTCGTGGTGAACGCGGTCGGCGGGCGGGTCGCGCTCGCGGCGCTGGACGCGGTGAGGCCGGAGGACCTCGACGGGAAGATCCTCGTGGACGTCTCCAACCCGCTGGGGTTCGAGGAGGGCGAGCTGCGGCTGTCCCCCGTCGAGTCGGACAGCGTGGGCGAGCAGATCCAGCGGGCTTTCCCGAACGCGCGCGTGGTGAAGACGCTCAACACCATCAACTGCCGGGTGATGGTGGACCCCGGGCGGGTGCCGGGCGAGCACAACGTGTTCGTCTGCGGGGACGACGCGCGCGCCAAGGAGCAGGTGACGGCCCTCCTCGGGGAGTTCGGCTGGCCTCAGGAGCGGGTGCTCGACCTCGGCGGCATCCGGGCCGCGCGCGCCGTGGAGATGTGGCTGCCGCTGTGGGTCGGCCTGATGCAGAAGTTCGGGCACGCGGACTTCAACCTGGAGCTGCGCCGGGCCCGTTGAGCGGCCCGTGGCCGTGAAGGCGGCGACAACTTGGGGCTACCCGCCGGTAGCAATTGCTGACAAGCTGTCTACAGCGTCCGTCAGCGAGTACAGCCGAGGAGCACCCCATGTCCGCCACCGTCTCCTTCAAAGTCGCCTCCGCGCACGGCGAGCAGAACGTCACCCTGTCCTACACGCGCCGGGGCAGCGGCGCCCCGTTGCTCCTGCTGCACGGCATCGGCCACCACCGGCAGGTGTGGGACCCGGTGCTCCCCGCGCTGGCGGCCGAGCGCGATGTGATCGCCGTCGACCTGCCCGGGTGCGGCGAGTCGCCGGCACTGCCGGGCGGCATGGCGCACGACCTGTCGACGATGAACACCGTCCTCACGGCGCTGTGCGAGACGCTGGAGATCGAGCGGCCGCACGTGGCGGGCAACTCACTGGGCGGTCTGCTGGCCCTGGACCTGGCCCGGGCCCGGCTCGTCCGCTCCGTCACCGCGCTGTCCCCCGCCGGGTTCTGGAACGAGGCCGAGCGCCGCTACGCCTTCGCGGTGCTGATGACGATGCGGCAGATCGCCCGGCGGATGCCGCTGCCCGTCGTCGAACGGCTGGCGCGCCCGGCGATCGGCCGGACGCTGCTGACGAGCACCATCTACGCCCGCCCGGGCCGCCGTTCGCCCGAGGCCGTGATCGCCGAGACGCTGGCCCTGGCCCGGGCCCAGGGCTTCTCCGAGACCCTCCGCTCCGGCCGGACCGTGCAGTTCACCGACGACATCGTGGGCACGCCGGTCACCGTGGCCTGGGGCAGCCGGGACCGGCTCCTCATCCCCCGCCAGGGCGTGCGGGCCAAGGGCGTCATCCCCGGGGCCCGGCTGGTACGGCTGCCGGGCTGCGGCCACGTCCCGATGAACGACGACCCGGCGCTGGTCGCCAGGGTCGTCCTCGACGGCAGCCGCTGACCCGTACCGAGGCCCGCGCGCGGCGGGGAGCCTCTAAGGTCTCCCTTCATGAAGCCACCGCAGAGCGCCCCGGGCACCGGTGCCGCGTCCGCCGCCTGGGAGCTTCTGCTCCCCGCCGCCGCGGCACCGGCACGCACGCGTGGCCGGTCCCTCCAGGCGGCGCTGCGCGAGGCGGTCCGCTCGGGTCGGCTCGCGCCGGGCACGCGGTTGCCCTCCAGCCGGGATCTCGCGGCGGACCTGGGGGTGTCGCGGGGGCTGGTCACGGAGGCGTACGAGCAGCTGACAGCGGAGGGCTATCTGCGCAGCGGCCGGGGCGCCGGGACCTGGGTGGGCGCGGCCGCACGGGCCGCCCGGCCGCGGGCGCACGACCTCGCCCCGCGCTCCCCCGGTGCCCGCGCGGACTTCGTGCCCGGCACGCCGGACCTGTCGCTGTTCCCGCGCTCGGCGTGGGCCGCCGCGCAGCGCGATGTACTGGCGGATCTGCCGCACCAGGACCTGGGGTACCCCGATCCGCGCGGGCTGCCCCGGCTGCGCACCGCGCTGGCCGGACTGCTCGCCCGGCGGCGGGGCGTGGTGGCCGACCCCGAGCGGATCGTGGTGGTCTCCGGGGTCGCCCAGGCGACGACCCTGCTCGGTTTCGCGCTGCACGCGCGGGGGGTGCGTGCCGTCGGGGTGGAGGACCCCGGCAGCCCCCAGCACGACGCGCTGTACGCCTCGGCCGGGGTGACCGCCGTGCCGCTGCCCGTGGACGGCGAGGGGGTCGCCCTGGAGCCGTTGCGGGCGTCGGGCGTACGGGCCGTGGTGACGACTCCGGCCCACCAGTTCCCCACCGGCATCGCCTACTCGGCCGACCGCCGTGCCGGGCTGCTGGACTGGGCACGGGAGGTGGACGGCATCGTCCTGGAGGACGACTACGACGGCGACTTCCGCTACGACCGCGCCCCCGTCGGCGCGCTCCAGGGACTCGACCCGGACCATGTCGCCTACACGGGCTCCGTCAGCAAGTCCCTCGCCCCCGGGCTGCGGCTGGGCTGGCTGCTGGTGCCCGAGTCCTGGGCGGAGGAGATCGTCGAACGCAAGCGCACCATGGACCTCGGGCACCCGGCCCTCGACCAGGCCCTGTTCGCCCGGTTCCTGGAACGCGGCGACTACGACCGCCAGCTGCGCCGCTGCCAGCGCGCCTACCGCGAGCGGCGTGACGCGCTGGTCGCCGCCCTGGACGAGCACTTCCCCGGCTCGGAGGTGTCCGGGATCGCCGCGGGCCTGCATGTGATCGCCACGCTGCCGGAGCGGTACGGCCCCGAGGAGCGGTTCCTCGCGCGCGTGGCGGAGGCCGGGGTGGCGGTGCGCCCGCTGTCGTCCTGCACCCACCCGCGGGCCGGGATCGCCGAGACGAAGAAGGTGCGGCTCGTCCTGGGCTACGCCCATGTGCCGCCCGCCCGGATCGCCGAAGGCGTACGCCTGATGGCGCAGGCCGCCACCGGGTGACTCCGGCGGGTTCCCCCGTGCGTGCCGGTTCCCCCGCCTCTGCGGTCAGTTGTTCACTTGGGGTTCGTGTGTGCGCTGCGGCGTGCCAGTAGTTGTGGCTCTGCACACTGGCCGGATCCCGTCCCTGGAGGCGTATCCATGTCACACCGTCCGTTCCCCGGGCGCCGTAGCGTCCTTCGGGGCTCCCTCGCCGCGTCGGCGGCCCTGTCCCTGCCCACCGCTCTCGGAGCGGCGCCGGCCTTCGCCCGGTCCGGGCGTCCGAAGGCGGGGTGGGGTGTGCAGGCGGGAGACGTGACCTGCGACTCCGGGCTGGTGTGGGTGCGGTCCGACCGGCCCGCCCGGATGATCGTCGAGACGTCGGCGACCGAGTCGTTCCGCAACCCGCGCAGATGGCACGGCCCGTTGCTGGGCCCGGGCACGGACTTCACCGGCACGACCCCGCTGCGCGGACTGCCGTCCGGCGAGCAGATCCACTACCGCGTGCTGCTCGCCGACCCGGACGACCCGCGCCGCACCGGCGAGCCGGTCACCGGCAGCTTCCGCACCGCGTCCGCCAAACGCCGCGACGGGGTGCGGTTCGTCTGGTCCGGCGACCTGGCCGGGCAGGGCTGGGGCATCAACCCGGACCTCGGCGGCTACCGGATCTACGAGGCGATGGGCGCCCTGGACCCGGACTTCTTCCTCTGCAGCGGCGACAACATCTACGCCGACGGCCCGCTCACCGGGACCGTGGCCCTGCCCGGCGGGCGGACCTGGCGGAACATCACCACGGAGGAGAAGGCGAAGGTCGCCGAGACCCTGGCGGAGTTCCGCGGCAACTTCCGCTACAACCTCCTGGACGAGAACCTGCGCGCCTTCAACGCCCGGGTCCCGTCCATCATCCAGTGGGACGACCACGAGGTCACCAACAACTGGTACCCGGGCGAGATCCTCGGCGACACCCGGTACACCGAGAAGAACGTGGACGTGCTCGCCTCCCGTGCCCGCCAGGCGTTCTCGGAGTACTTCCCGATCTCGACGCTGCGCCGCCCCGGCGGCCGGGTCCACCGCGTGCAGCACCACGGCCCGCTGCTGGACGTCTTCGTCCTGGACATGCGCACCTACCGCAACGCCAACTCGACGGACGACCAGCCCACCGACCCGCAGGGCATCCTCGGCCGCGAGCAGCTGGAGTGGCTCAAGCGCGAACTGTCCCGCTCCCGGGCGGTGTGGAAGGTGATCGCCTCCGACATGCCGATCGGTCTGGTCGTCCCGGACACCGGTGACGGCAAGCCGAACATCGAGGCCGTCGCGCAGGGCGACCCCGGCAGGCCGCTGGGCCGCGAGCTGCAGATCGCCGAACTGCTGCGGTTCATCAAGCACCGGCGGATCACGGGCACCGTGTGGCTGACGGCCGACGTGCACTACACCTCGGCGCAGCACTACCTGCCGTCGAAGGCGGCCTTCACCGACTTCGAGCCGTTCTGGGAGTTCGTGTCGGGCCCGCTCAACGCCGGCGCCTTCCCGGCGAACACGCTCGACGGCACCTTCGGTCCGGACCGGGTGTTCATCAAGGCGCCGACGACCGCCAACGTCTCGCCCGCCGACGGCTACCAGTTCTTCGGCGAGGTCGACATCGACGGCGGCAGCGGCGAGCTGACGGTCCGTCTGCGCGAGCAGGACGGCACCGTGCTCTTCACGCAGGTGCTCCAGCCGGGCCGGGTCGGCCAGTAGGTTCCCGTGGTGCTGTCCGGTCCGGTAAGTACGGAGCGCAACGTTTGAAGCGTCGACAAAGGGGGCAGACTGCCCCCTTTACCCGCCAGTCACAAAGAGTTCGCGATCACGCAACACCGTTCCGTCACAGTGGGTGCATGACGCGAAAAATGACTGGAGCGACGCACGAGAAGAACAACTGCCGCCCGGCCACCACGATGCGGCGGTTCACCACGGCGCTCCGCGCCTGGCGGACACGACGCCATGAGAACGCGCCGCCGACGGACCATACCGAGTCCCCGGCACCGGAGCCGGTGCCGGGGGCGAGCACGCTGTGGCGGATGCGGACCACGGTGCAGGACGAACCGGGGTCGCTGGCGGCGCTGTGCACGGCCCTCGCCGGGCACGGCGTCGACATCCTGAGCCTGCAGACGCATCCGCTGGCCGACGGCACGGTGGACGAGTTCCTGCTGCGGGCCCCGGGCGAGCTGCCGGCGTCCGGGATCACCACAGCGGTCCGGACGGCCGGCGGCACCGAGACCTGGATCGAGCGGGCCGACGCCCACGACCTGGTGGACGCGCCGACCCGGGTCCTGGGACTCGCCGCCCGCACCGCCCTGGACGCCGCGGAACTGCCGCTGGCCCTGCGGCAGTTGCTGGGCCGCTGCACGATCCGCTCCCAGCCCGCACCGGCCGGCGGCGACCGGGCGCCCGGCGGCGTGCCGGTGGAGGGCGCCCTCGACGACACCGTGCTGCGCCTGCGCGCCCCGGAAGGCGGGGTGATCACCGTGGAGCGGCCGTACCTGCCGTTCACCCCGACCGAGTTCGCCCGGGCCAGGGCCCTGGTGGAACTGGACGCCCGGCTCGGCCCGCGCGTCCCGCACGGCCGGGACGTACTCACCCTCGCCGAGGGCTCCGACATCACCGTGCGCCGGGCCGACACCCGTGATCTGGAGCCGGCCCGGGCCATGCACGAGCGGTGCTCGGACCGCACGCTGAGGCTTCGCTACCACGGTCCGGTCGGCGATGCCGACCGGTATCTGAACCACCTGCTCAGCCCCCGCTTCGGCCGTACGCTCGCCGTGCAGACCGCGTCGGGGCGGGTGGTCGGGCTCGGGCATCTGCTGTGGGACGGCGACGAGACCGAGGTCGCGCTGATCGTCGAGGACGCGTGGCAGCGTCGGGGTGTCGGCGCCGAGTTGCTGCGCAGGCTGGTGGCGATGGCGGTGGACGCCGGGTGCGCGAGTGTGTATGCCGTGACGCAGGCGTCCAACACGGGCATGGTCGCGGCGATGCGGGGGCTGGGGCTTCCTCTCGACTATCAGGTCGAGGAGGGGACGCTGGTGATCACGGCGCGGCTGGGTGAGCCCGTTGCGTCGCGTGCGGGTGAATTGGGGAGTGCCTCAACGCCGTAGGGATGGCGTCAGTCGGCGAGCGCGGGTGCGCTGTGGCTTGTCGCGCCCACGCGGCGGAGCCGCATATCAGCACAGCCCCGCGCCCCGGGGAGGGACCTGTCCAGGTCCCTCCAGAGGTCCTCCACGTCCTCCAAGCCCACCGACATCCTCAACAGCCGGTCGCTCACCCCGGCGTCGCGTCGGTCGTCCGCGTCCACGATGCGGTGGCTGATGGACGCCGGGTGCTGGATGAGGGTGTCGACGCTGCCGAGGCTGACGGCGGGGGTGATGAGGCGGACGCCGGCGATGACCTCGTGCGGGTCGCCGTGCACCTCGAAGGAGACCATCGCGCCGCCGATGCGCGGGTAGTGCACGCGGGCCACTCGCGGGTCGGCGGCCAGGCGGCGGGCGAGTTCGGCGGCGGTGGCGGAGGCGGCCCGGACCCGTACGGGGAGGGTGGACAGCCCGCGCAGCAGCAGGTAGCCGGCCAGCGGGTGCAGCACTCCGCCCGTGGCGAACCGCACCTGGCGCAGCCTGCCCGCGAACTCCTCGTCGCAGGCGATCACGCCTGCCAGCACGTCCCCGTGTCCGCCGAGGTACTTGGTGGCGCTGTGCAGCACCAGCCGCGCACCCTGCTCGGCGGGGCGCTGGAGGACCGGGGTGGCGAAGGTGTTGTCCACGAGCAGCGGGACCGAGCCGCAGGCGTGTGCGACGGCCCGCAGGTCGACCTCGGCCAGCGTGGGGTTGGCCGGGGACTCCACCATGACCAGCCCGGTGTCCGGGCGCAGCGCGTCGGCGATTCCGGCCGGGTCGGTCCAGGTCACCTCCGAGCCCAGCAGCCCGGCGGTCAGCAGATGGTCGCTGCATCCGTAGAGGGGACGTACGGCCACGACGTGCCGCAGCCCCATCGAGGCGCGTACGAGCAGGGCGGCGCTCAGCGCGGCCATGCCGCTGGCGAACGCGACCGCCGCCTCGGTGCCCTCCAGGCGGGCCAGCGCGGTCTCGAAGCGGGCGACGGTCGGATTGCCCAGCCGCCCGTAGACGGGCGGGCCGTCCGGCTCCGAGCCCGTGGCGGCGAACGCGTCGATCCGGGCCGCCTCGCCGCGGCTGTCGTACGACGGGTAGGTGGTGGACAGGTCGATCGGCGGGGCGTGCAGCCCCTGCCGGGCGAGGTCGTCCCGCCCGGCGTGGACGGCCTCGGTGGCGAGTGCCCTCGGTGCGGTTCCCGTGTTCATGTCCATGTCCATGTCCATGGAGGGAAGAGTGAACACTGACCGGTTCTGCTCGGAAGAATGCCGTGTTACGTTCGGCCGATGGCCGAATCTGTCGTACTGGACCCGGTGGATCTCCACCTTCTGCGGCTGTTGCAGAACGACGCCCGGGCGACGTACCGGGATCTCGCCGCGCAGGTGGGCGTGGCGCCGTCGACCTGTCTGGACCGGGTGACCCGGCTGCGCCGCTCGGGCGTGATCCTCGGGCACCGGCTGGAGCTCGATCCGGCCAAGCTCGGGCGAGGCCTGGAGGCGCTGCTGTCGGTGCAGGTCAGGCCGCACCGACGGGAGCTGGTGGGGCCGTTCGTGGAGCGGATCCGCGCACTGGCGGAGTCGCGGACCGTGTTCCACCTGACCGGCCCGGACGACTACCTCGTCCATGTCGCGGTCGCCGACATGGCCGACCTGCAGCGGCTCGTGCTGGACGAGTTCACCTCGCGGCGGGAGGTGGCGCGCGTGGAGACCCGGCTGATCTTCCAGCAGTGGGAGTGCGGACCGCTGCTGCCGCCTTCGCCCTCGGCTCAATCCGGATGACGTGCGCTTCCCGTCGTACGAGGATGGCCGCATGTCTGAGATCAAGAGCCCGCTGCCCCGTGAGGTCGCCGACGCCTATGTCGACGAACTCGTCGCCCTCGACCCGATCACCGGCACGTTCCTCGGCGTGATGGAGAGTTCGAGCAGGCTGCCCGACACCTCGCCCGCGGGCCAGGAGGCGTCCGCGGAGCTGGCGCGCCGGACGCTGGCCCGGCTGGAGGAGGCCGAGCGGCTGCCCGGCGCGGACAGTGAGATCGAACGCCGCTGCGCGCGGCTGCTGCGCGAGCGGCTCAACGCCGAACTCGCCGTGCACGACGCCGAGGAGAGCCTGCGGTCCGTCAGCAACCTGAGCTCCATCGCCCATGCGGTGCGGCAGGTGTTCACCGTGACGCCGGCGCAGACGGAGGAGGACTGGACGGCGATCGCGGAGCGGCTGCGCGCGGTCCCGGCCGCGCTGGAGGGGTACCGGGAGTCCCTGGCGCTCGGCCTGGAGCGGAAGCTGCACGCCGGGCCCCGCGCCACGGCCACGTTCGTGGAGCAGCTCGGCGAGTGGGCCGACGCGGACGGCGCGGGCCACGGCTGGTTCGAGCAGTTCGCGGCCGCGGGCCCCGAGTCCCTGCGGTCCGAGCTGGACACCGCCGCCCGCTCGGCCACCGAGGCGGTCCTGCGGCTGCGCGACTGGATGCGGGACGTGTACGCGCCGGCGATCGAGGGCGCGCCGGACGTGGTGGGCCGGGAGCGGTACGCGCGCTGGGTGCGCTACTTCAACGGCACGGACCTCGACCTGGACGAGGCGTACGCCTACGGCTGGTCCGAGTACCACCGCCTCCTCGGCGAGATGAAGACCGAGGCCGAGAAGATCCTGCCGGGCGCGGCCACGCCGTGGGTGGCGCTGGCGCACCTGGACGAGAACGGCACGCACATCGAGGGCGTCGACGAGGTCCGCGACTGGCTGCAGTCCCTCATGGACGAGGCGATGGACGCACTCGACGGCACCCACTTCGACCTGGCCGAGCGGGTACGCCGGGTGGAGTCGCGCATCGCCCCTCCGGGCAGCGCCGCGGCCCCGTACTACACACCGCCGTCGGACGACTTCTCGCGGCCTGGCTGCACCTGGCTGCCGACCATGGGCGAGACGCGCTTCCCCCTCTACGACCTGGTGTCGACCTGGTACCACGAGGGCGTCCCCGGCCACCACCTCCAGCTGGCCCAGTGGAAGCACGTGGCGCAGGACCTCTCCCGCTACCAGGCGAGCGTCGGCATGGTGAGCGCCAACGCCGAGGGCTGGGCGCTGTACGCGGAGCGGCTGATGGACGAACTGGGCTTCCTGACGGACCCGGAGCGTCGGCTGGGCTATCTGGACGCGCAGATGATGCGGGCCGTGCGCGTCATCATCGACATCGGCATGCACCTGGAGCTGACGATCCCGGACGACTCCCCCTTCCACCCCGGGGAGCGCTGGACGCCCGAGCTGGCGCAGGAGTTCTTCGGCTCGCACAGCAGCCGCCCCGCGGACTTCGTGGAGAGCGAGCTGACGCGCTATCTGTCCATGCCGGGCCAGGCCATCGGCTACAAGCTCGGCGAGCGGGCCTGGTTGCTCGGCCGCGAGAACGCCCGCGCCCGGCACGGCGACGCCTTCGACCCGAAGGCGTGGCACATGGCGGCTCTCTCGCAGGGCTCGCTGGGCCTGGACGACCTGGTGGACGAGCTGTCCGCCCTCTGATCAGCGCCGGAATCCGCCTTCGGAACTGATGACCTCACCGGTGATCCAGCCCGCCTCGTCCGTCGCGAGCCAGGCGATGAGGCGGGCCGGATCGTCGGGCATGCCCCACCGTCCGGAGGGGAATCCGGCCGCCACGGCCTCGTACGCCTCGCCGTTCAGGTAATCGGTGTCGACAGGACCGGGGTTGACGGTGTTCACCGTGATTCCCTGTTCGACGAGGGTGGTCGACAGGGAGCGGGTGATCGAGGCGAGGGCGCCCTTCTGGAGGGCGTAGGCGATCTCGCCGGGCATACCGCCCGCGATGTCCTGGCCTGACGTCATCATCACGACGCGGCCTCCGGGGCCCGGGGTCCGCAGCCGGGCGTGTGCCTGGACGAGCAGCAGGACCGAGCGGGTGTCCACCGCCCAGTGCGTGTCGAGCATCGCCGTGTCGATCTCGTCCAGAGCGCCGTCGAATCCGCTCTGCGCGTGGTTGGCGACGAGGATGTCGAGCCGCCCGCCGAGGGACTCGGCGGCCCTGCCGATCAGTTCGGCGGGCACGGCCGGGTCAGCCAGGTCACCGGGCCCGGCGACGACCCGCGCTTCGGGGTCACCGAGCGCGCCGCGCACGGATTCCAGGACGTCTTCGGGCCGGTCGGCGCCCCAGGGCAGGCCGGCATCGTGCGGCACATGATGATGCAGATAGACACTCGCCCCATAGGCGGCGAGCCGCCGCGCCACGGCATGCCCGATCCCACCGCGCCGACTGGCCCCGGTCACCAGGGCCGTACGGCCACGCAGGGGCAGGGGGTCACGGCGCAGTTCTTCGGGTTCGGGGTGAGGAAGTCGCGGCATACGGATCATCGTGGCCGGGCTTCTCGATCGACGCACACGATTTTCGCCCCTCTTTCAGGGGCGCGGGGCTGTGCTGATCTGCGGCTCCGCCGCGTGGGCGCGATCGGCCACGAACAACCCGCGCACGCCAACGGCCAAGAACCCCCGGCTACCTCGGCGCCACCAACCGAAGCTGCACCAGACCCAGCCACGTCTCGGGCCCCGGCTGCACCCGAGCCGCCCGAACCGCATAACGCCCCGGCTCCAGAACAACCCGCACACGGTCGCTCCCCGAAGGCTCGCCCCCAGGCCAGGCCGCGTCGAACAGAAGGACGGCCCCGGGCACGTCCCAGCTGACCTCCGGCTCCCACTCAGCCGAATCGACAGCCACCGGCACACTCGCCAGCAACTCGCCCTCGGAGTTGCCCGCACACCACCGCACGAACACGCCCTGGTCGGGCAGATAGGCCGTCGAGGCGGGCTCGTCGCCCAGCACCAGCGCCGTGCAGTCGCCGACCGGCAGCAACCCGACGTGTCCGTCCACCTCACAGGCCCGGTCGTAGTCGGACGCCGTCTCCTCGCCGTCCGCGCCCGCCCAGAACGGCAGAACCGTCTCGGGCACCGCTATCAGCGGTCCGCCGCCCGACTCCACCCACTCCACCGTGCCCGGCTCCGCGTATCGCACCATGAGGCAAGAACCTACAACGCTGACTCGCCGCACCGTGCCGCGGGTTAGGGCCTTCTCACAAACCCCCCTGAATGCCGCGCTGCCGCAGCACCGACCCGGACCGGCCCTTCACGACCTCCAGCTGTGCGTGGATCCGCCGTCGCAGGTCGGCCACATGGCTGACGATGCCGACGCTGCGGTCGCGTTCGCGCAGGGAGTCGAGGACGTCGAGGACCTCGTCCAGGGTCTGGTCGTCGAGGCTGCCGAAGCCCTCGTCGATGAAGAGGGTGTCCAGCCGCACGCCGCCCGCCTCGTCCGTGACGACGTCCGCGAGGCCGAGGGCGAGGGCGAGCGAGGCGAAGAACGTCTCGCCGCCCGACAGGGTCGCCGTGTCCCGCTCGCGTCCGGTCCACGCGTCGACGACATGCAGTCCGAGTCCGCTGCGCCCGCGCCCGGTGCGGTCGTCGGAGTGGACGAGGGTGTAGCGGCCGGAGGACATGCGCCGCAGCCGTACGGTCGCGGCGGCGGCGACCTGTTCCAGCCGGGCCGCGAGGACGTACGACTCCAGGCGCATCCGGCGTTCGTTGTCCGCCGAGGTGCCGGCGGTGAGGCCTGCCATGCGGGCGACCCGGTCATACTCCTCGCGCAGCGGCGCCAGTCGGTGCACGGAGGCGGTCGCCCGGGCGGACAGCCGGTCGAGTTCGGCGCAGCGCCGGGCGGCGGCGTCCTGTGCGGAGGCGGCGTCGCGGGTCCGCCGGTCCGCTGCGGAGGCGGCCCGCTCGGCGCTCTCCAGGTCGGCGGGCCGCTGCCGGGCGGCGGCCGCGGTGTCCGCCTCGGCGAGGACGGCCCGTGCGGTGGCCTCCTCGGTCTGCCAGGCGTCCAGCCGCCGTTGCAGCTCGCGGTGGACGGCGTCGTCGAGGAGGGCGTCGGCCGCGGCCTGCGGGGTCTCGAAGCCGGCGCGGAAGGCGGCGTCGGCGAGCCGGGCGTCGGCGTCCTTGAGCCGCTGGGCGGTGTCCTCGGCGGCGCGGGCGGTGTCGGCGGCGTCCGTGAGCAGCGCGGCCCGCCGCTCCAGCTGCGCGGCCCGCGCGGCGACGCTGTCCAGGGTGCCCCTCGCCCGGTCCAGTTCCTCCTCCAGGCCGGCCCGTTCCCGGTCCAGCCGCTCCCGGTGTCCGACCCGGGCGGCGGTCCGCACGGCGGCCTCCTGCCGGGCGGCGACGCGCCGTTCCTGCTCGTGCCCGGCCTGCCGCAGCCGTTCCCGCGCGGAGTGCAGCTCGGCGGCGCCACGGCGGGCCT
The DNA here is from genome assembly GCF_045040895.1 of Streptomyces purpurascens. Lineage (NCBI taxonomy): Bacteria > Bacillati > Actinomycetota > Actinomycetes > Kitasatosporales > Streptomycetaceae > Streptomyces > Streptomyces purpurascens. Next base: position 1,458,085 of record NZ_CP108341.1, read on the forward strand.
GCTCGTACTGCTCCTCCAACTCCTCGACTTCGTCGGAGAGTTGCCCGGTGGGTGTGTCACCGGCCTCGGCGGTGGCCGCCGCCAGCGCCTCCCGTACGTCGCCCAGCCGCCGTTCGTCCGCGGTGCGCTGTTCGTCGGCGCGCTGGTAGGCGGCCAGGGCGTGTTCCTCGGCCTCGCGGTCGACGTGCCCGGCGACCTTGCGGGCGGGGGCGGGGTGTTCGGTGGCACCGCAGACGGCGCAGGGCTCGCCGTCGGTGAGGTGCGCGGCCAGTTCGGCGGCGATGCCGGTCAGGCGCTGTTCCTTGAGGTCGAGCCAGTGCTGCTTGGCGCGCAGCATCCGCTCCTGTGCGTCCCGGGCCCGGACGACGGCCTCGTCGGTGTCCTGGGTGAGCCGGTCGCGCCGCCGGGCCGCCGCCAGCCGCTGCCGCGCGGGGTCGCGCCGTACGGCGAGCTGTTCGGCGAGGGAGGCGGCCTGCTGCGCGGAGTCCACCCGGGCCTGGAGACCGGCGCTGGTCTCCTCCCAGCCGTCGAGCCACTCCTCCGCCTCCCGCAGGACGTCCGCGTCGGCGCGCTCCTCGCGGTCCAGGCCGGAGCGTTCGTCGAGGAGTTCGACCAGCCGGCGCTCGGCGCGGCGGGCCGAGTCCAGCCCGCCCAGTTCCTCGGCGGCCCGGCGTGCGGCCGTCGCGAGTCCGGCCGCGCCCGCGTCTGTGAAGCTCTCGGGCAGCAGGGCTCGCGCGCGTGCCTCGGCTGCGGCCGCCCGCCGGTGTTCGGCGTCGGCGGACTCCCGCAGGTCCAGGGCGGGCGCGACCCTCTCGGCCTTGCGGGCCCGCTCCATGCGCGCCTGCGCCTCCCGGTACGCCTCGGCGCCCTCCTCCAGGCGCGTCATCCGCTCCCGCGCCTCGGCGAACCGCCGCTGGAGCCGGGCGAGTTCGCGTACGTCGTCGAGGACGTGGCCGGCGGCGGCCCGCGCTGACTCGGCGGCGGTGAGCGTGCAGTCGGCGACGGTGAGCTGTTCCCGGGCGGTACTGCGGGCGACGGCGGCGGCGCCCAGCACGGCCTCGGCCAGCCCGGGTTCGCCAGGATCCAGGTCCGGCAGCTCCATGGCGTCGCCCGCGGCCTGCTGCATACGGTGGGCGTCGGCCAGCAGCGCGGCGTCGCCCTCCCGCACCTGGGCCTCGGTGGCACGGCGGCGCTCGGCGAGGCGCTTCTCGACGTCGGCGAAGCGCCGGGTGTCGAACAGGCGGCCGAGCAGCTTGCCCCGGGCCTCGGCGTCGGCGCGCAGGAACCGGGCGAAGTCGCCCTGGGGCAACAGCACGACCTGGCAGAACTGCTCCCGGCTCATGCCGAGCAGCTGGGTGACCTCCTCGCCGATCTCCTGGTGGGAGCGGCTGAGGTCCTTCCAGGCCGCGGCCGTCGCGTCGTACTCGTGGAGCCAGGTCTGGGCCTTGTCGAGTGTCGTGCCGGTCCCGCGTTTCTTGGGGCGCTCCCAGGGCGGCTGGCGGGTGACCTCCAACCGGCGTCCGTCGACGGTGAGTTCGAGGGCGACCTCGGTGCGGGTCGCGGGTGCGGCGTGGTCGCTGCGCAGGGTCGCGCCCTGTCCGCCGCCCTGCCGGGCGCCCGGCACCGAGCCGTACAGGGCGTAGCACACGGCGTCGAGGACGGACGTCTTGCCCGCGCCGGTCGGTCCGTGCAGCAGGAACAGCCCGGCCGTCGACAGCTCGTCGAAGTCGACGGTCTGGGTGCCTCCGAAGGGGCCGAAGGCGGTGACCGTGAGCCGGTGCAGCCTCACCGGGCCACCTCCCGTACGGTCTCGTCGGCCCGGACCGCGTCGAACGCGTCCCGCAGCACGCCCTGTTCGTGCGCGTCGGGTCCGGCGCCGCGCACATGGGCGACGAAGTCCTCCGCGATCTGCTGGTCGCTGCGGCCGGCGAGGCGCCGGGCGTACGACACGTCGGGGTCGTCCTCGGTGCGGTCGGGGTCGAAGACGAGGCTGAGCGTGTGCGGGAAGCGCTCGGTGAGCCGGGCCATCGGGTCGGCCGGGCGGACCGGGTCGGTGAGTGTCGCCTCGACCCACGACTCCTCGTGCCGTGTCTGCTCCGGGTCGGCGAGCAGGTCCTCCAGCGTGCCCCGGATCCGGGCGAGGGGGCGCGGCACCGGGCAGTCGACGCGCTCGGCGCTGACAGATCCGTCCTGGCCCAGGTCGACGAGCCACATGCTCTTGCGGTGCTGGGCCTCGGAGAAGGAGTAGGGCAAAGGAGAACCGGAATAACGGACGCGCTCGGTGAGGGTCTGGCAGCCGTGCAGATGCCCGAGCGCCACGTAGTCGACGCCGTCGAACACGCCCGCGGGCACCGCGGCCACGCCGCCGACGGTGATGTCCCGTTCGCTGTCGCTGGGCTCGCCGCCGGTGACGAAGGCGTGCGCGAGGACGACGGAGCGGGTGCCGGGCGCGCGGGTGGCGAGGTCGGCGCGGACCCGGTCCATGGCGGCGGCCAGCACGGCCTCGTGCCCGGCCCTCTCCACGCCGAACTCGTCCTTCACCAGGGCCGGTTCGAGGTACGGCAGCCCGTAGAAGGCGACCTCGCCGTGGGCGTCGGCCAGCACCACCGGGGTACCGGCGGCCGACGGATCGGTCCGCAGATGGATACCGGCCCGCCCGATCAGGCCCGCGCCGACCCCCAGACGGCGGGCCGAGTCGTGGTTCCCGGAGATCATCACGGTCGGCACGCCGAGGTCGGCGAGCCGGTGCAGGGCGTCGTCGAACAGCTCGACCGCGGCGAGCGGCGGAACCGCCCGGTCGTAGACGTCCCCGGACACGACCACCGCGTCCACGGCCCGCTCCCGCACGGTCGCGACGAGCCGGCCGATGAACTCGGCCTGGGCGCCGAGCATGTTCACCCGGTGGAACGACCGGCCGAGGTGCCAGTCGGATGTGTGCAGCAGTCTCACGACACCGCTCCGACCCGCATGCCTCTCCCCGCTACCGCTCCACGACCAGCGCGAGCCAGGACGGCTCACTGTCAGACCCACCACGCTAACGCGTGTGGGCACCTGGTCCACCACGAACCTCGGCCTGCCACTGCCTTCTTCTGCGGCGATTCAGCGGACATATCCTCATCTATGCCGCAGTACTGTCATTCCGGCGCGATGTCGTACTCGCGCATCCACCGGTCGAGGTACAGGGCGGTCTCCAGCCCGTTGCGGCGCAGCTGTGTGTCGTAGTGGCCCTGGGGGTGGTCGAGCATGCGGCCGAGCTCGGTGGCGTCGACGATGTCGAAGGCGGGAGAGGAGCGGTCGGCGAGCAGCGCCTGGGTCCGGGCCCGCAGGTCCTTCTCGTAGAGCCGGTCGGCGGTGGTCGGGTAGGGGCTCTTCCTTCGCTCCAGGACGGACCTGGGCACGATGTCCCGGGTGGCCCGCTTGAGGAGGCCCTTGGGGTCGCCGTCGGGTGTCTTGAGGTCCCAGGGCGTGTTGTGCACGTACTCGACGAGCCGGTGGTCGCAGAAGGGCACGCGGACCTCCAGTCCGGCGGCCATGCTGAGCCGGTCCTTGCGGTCGAGCAGCGCGGGCAGCCAGCGGGTGAGGTGCAGGTGGCTGATCTCACGCATGCGGCGCTCCGACGGGGAGTCGCCGGGCAGGTGCTCGACCTCCCCGAGGGCCTCCTGGTAGCGGTCCGCGCGGTACTGCTCGAAGCGGGTGGCCGCCCGGAAGGCCGGGGAGAGCAGCTCGGGTGTGATCAGCTGCATACGGCTGAGCCAGGGGAACGCCGCCGCCTCGATGACGGCCGGGTCGTGGAACCACGCGTAGCCGCCGAAGACCTCGTCGGCCGACTCGCCGGACAGGGCGACGGTGGAGTGCTCGCGTATCCCCCGGAACAGCAGGTGCAGCGAGGTGTCGACGTCGCCGAAGGTGTACGGCAGGTCATGGGCGCGCAGGACCGCGTCGCGGTTGGCGTCTCGGGTGAGCTCGTCGGCGGACAGCTCGATGAGCCGGTGGTCGGTGCCGATGTGCCGTGCGGCTTCGAGGGCATAGGGGGAGTCGCGCTCCGGCCGGAAGTCGCTGGCCTTGAAGTCGGCTTCGCTGCCGGTGAAGTCCACCGCGAAGGAGCGCACGGGCGGTTCGCCGGCGCGGGCCTGCACCCGGGCGGCCAGCGCGGTGAGCACCGTGGAGTCCAGTCCGCCGGAGAGCAGGGTGCACAGCGGCACGTCGGTGACCATCTGGCGGGAGACGGTGTCCTCCAGCAGGGCCCGCACGGTGTCCGCCGCGGTGCCGAGGTCGTCCTCGTGCGGCTGCCGCCCCAGACTCCAGTACCTCTCGGTCCGCAGCCCCTCGCGGTCGTGGACGGCGACGCAGCCCGGCGGCACTTCCTCGATGTCCCGGTAGGGGGTGACGCCCGGCGACTTCATCAAGCCGAGGAGGTCGGCGAGTCCCTGGCTGTCGAGCCGGGCACGGAAGCGCGGGTGGGCGAGGATCGCCTTCGGTTCGGAGCCGAACAGCACACCGGTCCCGAGCCGTGCGACGTAGAGGGGCTTGATGCCGAGACGGTCGCGCACCAGGAGAAGACGCTCCTCGCGCTCGTCCCACAGCGCGAAGGCGAACATGCCGTTGAGGCGCCTGACGAAGTCCTGGCCCCACTGGAGATAGGCGTGCAGGACGACCTCGGTGTCCGAGCGGGTGCGGAAGGTGTGACCGAACCCACGGAGTTCCTCCCGGAGTTCGCGGAAGTTGTACACCTCGCCGCTGTAACTGAGCACCACGGCCGGCCTGTCCCCGGCGGGCCGGTCCGGCTCGGCGGGCCCCACCATGGGCTGCCTGCCGCCTTCCGGATCGATGATCGCCAGCCGGCGATGTCCGAGGACCGCGTGCGTGCCGACGTGGATTCCGGCGGCGTCCGGCCCTCGGCAGGCCATGGTCCGCACCATCCGTTCTACGCCGTCCACCTCCCGTGTGAGGTCGAGTCCTACGTCGGCCCAGCCTGCGATTCCGCACATGAGAAAGCTCCAACCGGATTCGGATGAGGGTTGCGGACTGCCGGGTAAAACGGCGTGCGATATGCGCTCCAACAGGGCACGAAACCCGCTGTTCGGGCTCGATTAACCGCAGCTTCAAAATGACGCCGGTTTCCCCTCGACGCTCGTCGAGACTAGGCCGGAAAACCAACTCGGGCAACGTACTCGGCAGTAGCCGCTTTACAGCGCCACCAAGGTCGTCGATTTTCGGTCGCACAGGGCTAGTTGAGCCCCCCAGGGCCGGTTGCACGGCTCACCTTTAGTGCTATACGTTCGCTGTGGGTCGGGCTCCTGACCCCTGCGCCACACCCTGAGCTGTGGCTTCCCGACCCTCGCAGGGCGGCCCGTCGAGACCGACGCCACGGGCGCGTACAGCCCCTCCTTCTTCCCGGCTGTGCGCAAGCGACAAGCGATAATTGAGCGAGGTTCGTGTGATCCTGCACACCGACAAACGCCAGACAATACTTCGTGAGGCACAGGACGAGATAAGGGAGAATCAAGGCCGCATCCCGGCCGAGTACTTCTACACGGAAAAGCTCTCCGCGGCTTGGCAACGCGCGCGCGGAACAAGGGCTTACGGCGCAGGTGAGAGCCGCGCCGATATCGGGGAGTTCTCCCTCGACCGTTTCCGGGACCTGCCCGTGACGCCGCGCGAGTCACTCAAGGCGCGGCCCCTGGACTTCGCGGCGGTATCGCCGACGGAGGCCTCGAAGTACTACGAGACCACCGGCACCACGGGGCAGCCCACGCCCACCCCGCGCCGGGCCGAGGACACCATCTGGAACACCGTCTCGGTGGCCGAGGCGTGGCGCCCGCTGCTCGGCTCCGACGAGCGCGTGGTGATCCTGCTGCCGTCCGACATCGTCCCGGTGGCGGATCTGGTCGCCGGGGTCTGCGAGTACCTCGACCACGCGCACATCCGGGCCTATCCGTTCGCCACGGGCATCTCCGACTGGGACCGGCTGGAGTCGATGTGGCGCACCTACCGCCCCACCACGGTGTTCGTCGCCCCGGGCGTGGCCCTCCAGTTCACCCGGCTGCTGGCCCAGCGCGGGCAGCTGGACGAACTCAACTCCTCGGTCGAGCGGCTGATGCTGCTCGGCGAGGTCAACACCGCTCCCTTCCGCGCCCGGCTGGGCCGGTGGTGGAACGCCGATGTCTACGACGCCAGTTACGGCAGCACGGAGACCGGCACGCTGGCCGCCGCCTGCGCGCACGGCCGCCAGCACCTGCTGCCGGCCGCCACCTACTTCGAACTCGCCACGCCCGAGGGCGTCGTCCCGCTGCACGACCGGGGCGGCCACGAGCAGGGACGGCTCGTCGTCACCCCGCTCAACGCGCACGCCAGGCCGCTGCTGCGGCTCGACACCGGCGACGAGGTGTCCGTCGAGGCGGACTGCCCGTGCGGCAGCGCGGCGCCCGGGATCACCGTCCACGGACGCTCGAGCGACGGCCTGCGCGTGCGCGGCACGCCGCTGTCGGTACGTGCCGTCGAGGAGGTCGTCTACGGCGTCACCGACGCCACCGGCTACCTGCTGGAGGTGGACAGCGAGGGCACCTACGCCCGGCTGCTCCTGGAGCGCGGCATCGGCGCCGGGCGGGACGGCGAGCCCGAGGAGTGCCGGCGCGTCCAGGCCAGGTCCGAGGAGCTGCTGGGGCTGCGCTGGGACGGAGTGGTGTTCGTCAACTCCCTGCCCGCCAACACCAAGAGCGGAGCCTCGCAGAAGAGCTGGAAGCGGTCCAACATCCGGGAAGTGGAGGTCGCGCGATGACCGCCACCGTGACGACGACCGCCCCCCGCGCGCCGCGGGGCCGGGGTGTGTCAGGCGGCGAACCCGACCTGTGGTGCACCTATGCCGCCGTGCGGACGCTGGCCTGGCTGGACCGCGGCGACACCGTCACCGACCCGGACGGCACCGCCGCCTATCTGACCGGCCGGCGCAACGCCGACGGCGGTTACGCCTGGAGCCGGGGCATGCTCTCCGACGCCTGGGCCACCTTCTACTGCACCCAGGCGCTGCGCGACATGGGCCGCCCGGTGCCCGGCACCGAGGCCACCGCCCGCTGGCTGGAGCGCACCTGGTCCGGCGACGCCTACGCGATGCTCCCCGGGCAGGCCCCGGACGTGTGGGCCACCCACTTCTCCGCCCGCACGGCCGTCGAACTGTGCGGCGGCCCGGTGCCCGACCGCGCCCGGCTGCTGGACTGGCTGAGCCGGCTCCAGTGCGCCGAGGGCGGACTGAGCTGGTCCCCCGAGGACGCCCGGCGCGGCAAGGCCGACGTACGGGCCTGCTACTACGGGGTGATGGCCTGGCGGGCCGCCACGGACAACGGCGCCTCGGGAGAGCCGCCGTGGGACGTGGATGCGCTCGCCGACTGGTTGCGCGACCGCCAGGGCGAGGAGGGCGGCTTCCGGTTCGCGCCCGCCGCCGAGGTGCCCTGCCTGTGGGCGACGTACCGGGCCGTGGGCGCGCTCGCGGCGCTCGGCCGGACGCCTCGTGATCCCGACGGCTGCCAGGAGTGGGTCATGCGCCGGCGCGGGCCCTCCGGCGCCTTCGTCCGCTGGGACGGGTACGACGTCGAGGACGTCTGGGCCTCCTTCTGTGCCGTGGGCACGCTCAAGGCGCTCGGCGCGCCCCTCGCCCCCGTCGCCGACGCCGTCACCGCCCGCATCGCCGAACTGGGCTGCCCCGGGGGCGGCTACACCTACCGGGAACCCGGGGTCGCGGCAGACGCCCTGTCCACGGCCGCCGCCGTGCTCTCGGCCGGCCCCGCGGCCCCGCGCCCGGACGAGGTGCGCTGGCTGGAGGGCTGCCAACTGCCCAACGAGGGCGGCGTGATGTACATGCCGGGCCGGGGCAGTGAGGTGCGCTGCACCCTGTGGGCCCTCGCGGCCGGAGCGTTCGCCGAGGACCGGGCGGCCCGGCACCGGATCGCCGACTGGCTGGCCGAACTCCAGAACGCCGACGGCGGGTTCGGCTACTGGGAAGGGCGCGGGTCCGACCTGGTGTCCACGGCCGCCGCGGTGGAGACGGCGGCCCTGCTCGGCGGACCGGACGGGCTCGGCCTCGACCTCGCCGGCGCCCTCGCCTTCGTCGACTCCTGCCGCACCGCCGAGGGTGAGCCGTTCGCGCACGGCAACGTGCCGGGCGCCGAACCGGGCCTGCGCCCGGCCCTTCAGGCCCAGCGCGTCCGGCTGCTCCTCGGCCCCGGCCTCGCCCCGCCCGACGAGGCCCGCGAGGCCGTCGGCGTCCTGCTCGCCCGCCATCGCGTGCGCGGCGGCGGCTACGCGGGCGAGGGCAACCGGGTCCCCGACCTGCTGTCCACCTACGAGGCGGTGCTGGCGGCCGACCGGGCCGGGCTCGCTCTCGACACCGGGCACGTCTCCGCGTTCACCGACCGGGTGCGCGGCACCGACGGCACCGCCTGGAGCCCGCTGGCCCCCGGCGGCGGAGGGCCGCTCGCCGACTGTCTCGGCACCCTGCTGACCCGGCGCCTGGCCGCGGACCCCGGCGCGCTGCCGGCCCTCGCCCTGTCCTGAACCGCCGAACCGGAGACCACGTGCCCACGATCACCATCCGTACCCCCGAACTCCCCGTACCCCGCCGTCGCGCCGTCGCGCTGCGCCTCACCCGCTGGCTCACCGCCCAGGGCGTCCAGGCCGGTCACGTCGTCGTGCGTTTTGAACCCACCGAGGAGAGCACGGTCTTCTCCGGCGGGATGCCGGTCGAGGCCCTGCCGCACGACGGGGACGCCGACGGCTCCGTCCCGCGCCACGCGTCGGTGACGTGCTGTGTGGGACCCGACCGCGACGACGCCTTCCGCGACGGGCTCGCCCGTTGCGTCACCGAGGCGCTCGGCGCCGACGCCCGAACCCCCTTCTGCTACCTGGAGTTCCGGCCGACCTCGCCCTCCGACGTCTACCTCGGCGCCGGCGAGGGGCTGCGCCGGGCCGACGGCACCGCCGTGGGACCCGCGCCGGCCGCCGCCGTCTGACCGCACCGGCGCCCGCACCTCACCACCCCATGTACCACCAGCAAGGAGTACGACCATGACCACGACCCTCCCCTCCCGCGAAGAGATCCACGACCGGACCCGTGCCGTCCTGGCCACCCGCATCGGCGACGCCTTCACCGATGTCCCCTCCGACGCCGAACTCCAGACGGCGCTCGGTGAGCGCTACGACAGCCTCACCGCCATGGAGTGCATCTCCGCCATCGAGAGCGAGTTCGGGATCGAGGTGGACTTCGTCGCCGACGACGTCCGCTTCTGGTTCTCCAGCGTGGAGCGGATGGTGCGCTTCACCCACGAGCGCCTGGAGGACACGGCGGCCCTCGGGCTCGGGAGCTGACCGTGCCGGACATCGCCTTCGCCACCTCCGGCAGCACCGGCCCGCCGGTGACCTGGCTGCGCACCGAGGCCCAGTTACACGCCGAGGCGGCGCTGGTGCACGACGTGGTGCTGGGTTCCGCCCGGTTCGGCCGCATCGTGTCGTACGCGCCTCCCGGCCACCTCTACGGCCGGCTGTACGGGCGGGAGCTGCCCCGGCTCGAGGACGTCCCGGTGACCGGACTGTGGGACGAGCCCCTCACCGTGCCGCCGCTCGACGACGGCGTTCCCACTCTGCTGGTCTGTCTGCCCTCCACGTGGCAGCTGCTCGCCCGGCACACGGCGGCCCTGGCCCGGCACGGCCGGGTGACGGCCCTGCACAGCACCGGCCCGGCCACGCCTGCGGCCCACCAGGTCGCCGAACGCCTCGCGGACACCGGCTTCCGGGCGTACGAGCTGCTCGGCTCCACCGAGACCGGGGCCGTCGCCCACCGCCCGGTCGCCGGTGAGCACACGGGAGGCCTGCCCTGGCGCCTGCTGCCCGACGTGGAGGTGCTGCCCGGCGGCGTCGCGGACGGCGACGGAACGGTCCAGCGGCTGAGGGTCACCAGTCCTCGGCTGGCCCGCCGTACCGGCACCGAAGCGCCCCCGGACGACTGGGAGTTGCCCGATCTCGTCGCGCCGGTGACTCCGCGCACCTTCCACCATGTGGGGCGAGCGTCCCGGCTGGTCAAGGTGAACGGAGTGCGCTGCGACCTGGCCCGCGTGGAGGACCTGGCCCGCGCCGGCTGCCCCGGCCTCGACCTCGTCTGCGCGCCGGTCAGCGACCCGGTCCGGGGAGAGCACTACGAGGTGTTCTACGCCGGGCCCGCGTCGGTCGACCCGGCGGAGCTGCGCCGGCGGCTGGGGCGGCTCCCCTCGGGGCTGCCCGCGCCGCGCGCCGTGCACCGCGTACCCCGTATCCCCCGCAGCGCCACCGGCAAGGTCCTCACCGCCGAGCTCACCGCCACCGCACACCCCGCCCAGGAGGCCGAGCATGTCTGAAGCCCCCACACCGCAGGACGCGATCACCGACTACGCGCACAAGGCGCGCTGGAACACCGCGCCCGAGGCGCCGCGGCCGGGCGCACCGATGGCGCTGCCGTTGCCGGAGAGGGTGGCGGCCCGGACCCGGGGCGCGCTGACCGCCGAGGAGTGGCGCACCGCGGAGGCCGACTGGTCGGACCGGGCCGACGCCCGCTACCGGGCGACCGTCCAGCGCGCCCCGCTCGGCACGGACGCCCCACCGGTGCGCGTGGGGGTGAAGGACACCGTGGACGTCGCCGGTCTCCCCACCCGGCTGGGCCTGCGGGGCCACCGTCACCACGCCCGCGCCTCGAACCCGGCGATCGCCGCCCTGCCGCCCGAACTCGCGGCCGTGACCGCCAAAGTCGTCACCACCGAGCTCAACATCGGGGTGGGGTCGGAGTGCGTCAACCCGTACATTCCGCGGATCGACCCGGGCGGCTCCAGCACCGGTACGGCCGTGTCGGTGGCCGCCGGCATCTGCGACCTCGGCCTCGGCACGGACGTGCTGGGCTCGGTGCGCTGGCCCGCCGGGCAGTGCGGAACGGTGGGACTGCGGATGACGCAGCGCCCCTCCCTGCTGGAGGGGGTCTTCCCGCTCTCCCCGCCGATGGACGCCCTCGGCTGGGTCACCCGCGGCGCGGCGGACCTCGCGTACCTGTGGCCGCTCCTCGGACTCGACCGGCTCGGCTCGCAGCGCCCGGCCGGCGAGGGCCCGTACCGGATCGGTGTCGTCGCGAACGCCGAAGGGCCCGAGGGCACCTGCGGGCCCGTCATGCGCGGGGCGCTGGAGACGGCCTGTGGGCATCTGGAGGCGAGCGGTCAGAAGGTCGGCCCGGTGCGGGCCGACGACCTGTGGGCGCTGCGCGGACCCGCCTGGGAGCTGTGCGCGCGGCAGGCCTGGGACGCCTACCAGGTGTGGCGGCCCTGGGTGCCCGCCGACCTGCACGAGACCACCCGGGGCGCGCTGGAGGTGGGTGCCAAGGTCACGGACGAGCGCTACGCCTGGATCCTGGAGCGCCTGGCGCACACCCGCGCCACGGTCGAGGGCGACTTCGACGCCGCGGGCGTCGACGCCTGGCTGCTGCCCCTGGACCCGGCCGCCCCGCCGGACCTGGCCGCCGCCGACGCCCGGATGTCGACCATCCCGTCCCCCGAGGACCCCGACTACGACCTGCGCGTGGCCTACACACCGCTCGCCAGCTTCGCCGGGCTGCCCGCGCTCACCCTGCCCGTCGCCCGGGACGAGCGCGGCGCGCCGCTGTGCGTCCAGCTCATCGCCCGCCGCGACCACGAACCGCTGCTGATCCGGCTGGCCGGACTGCTGGAGGAGGCGGTCGGCCCGCTCGGCTTCCGGCCGAGCTGAGACGGCGGGCCCGCACATCCGCCCACCCCAGGACGACGGAAGGCAGTCATGCCCCTCCCCCGCTCATCCGACGACAGCCGATCGCCCGACACCCGGGTGCGTGCCCTGCTGGACCGCAGCACCGCCCCACTGGAACCGACATCCGCCGAACAGACCCGTATGGCGGCGGCCCGCCGCACCCTGGCCGGCCTCGACGGCTCCCGGCACGTCTACGGCGTCACCCACGGCTTTGGACCGCTGGTGGACCATCCCGCCGACCCGGACCCGGCCCGTCAGGGGACCGGCCTCATCTCCCACCTGGCCACCGGGCAGGGGGATCCGCTGCCGCCCGAGGTGACCCGCACCATGGTCTGGCTACGGCTGCGCGGCATGGCCCTGGGGCACTCCGCCGTCGCGCCGGAGACATGGCGGCGCCTCGCCGACCTGGTGAACGCGGGCTTCGTCCCCGTGGTGCCGAGCGAAGGCAGCCTGAGTGCGAGCGGCGACCTGGTGCCCCTGGCCCACGCCGCACTGGCGTTCGCCGCGGACGGCGCGGGACAGGCATGGTGCCAGGGCCCCGCGGACGGGTGGCGGCGTGAGGACGCGTCGGCCGTACTGGCCGCCCTGGACCTGCCGCCCGTCGAATGGGAGGCCCGGTCGGCACTCGCCTTCGTCAACGGCAGCAGCGCCTGCCTGGCCCGCGCCCTGCACACCCACCGGGAACTCGGCGCGCTCACCCGGGCCGCCGCGGTGGTCACCGGCCGTACGGCCGCCCTGCTCGGCGCCTCGGGCGAACCCTACGAGGACGCTCTCCAGCGGGTGCGCAACCAGCCCGGGCAGCGCACGGCCGCCGCGTGGATCCGGGCCGAACGCACCGCCTCCGGCGCCGGGACCGGCACGGCCCCCGGCCCGGACCGGCCGCTCCAGGAGCGCTATTCGCTGCGGTGCGCCCCGCAGGTCCTGGGGGCCGTCCTGGACCAACTGGATCTCCAGGGCTCGGTCCTGGCCGACGAGGCCGAGGGGTGCAGCGACAACCCCGTGCTCGTCGACGGCACCCTGCTGCACGGCGGCAACTTCCACGCCGCGCCCGTCGCGTTCGTCTCCGAGACGCACGCCTGCGGTGTCCACCAGGTGGCCCACCTGCTGGAGCGGCAGCTCGCCCTGGTGCTGGACCCGGCCGCCAACGGCGGTCTGCCGCCGCTGCTGACGCCGCGGCCCGGCGCCGGGAGCGGCTTCGCGGGGGTGCAGATCGCCGCGAGTTCCCATCTGAGCCGGCTGCGTCAGCTGGGCCATCCGGCGTCTATGACGGCCGTACCGACCAATCTGCACAACCAGGACCAGGTGCCGCTCGCCCTCAACAGCGCCAACGCCGTCGCTCAGATGACCGAACGGGCCTGGTGGATCCTCGGCTCACTGCTCCTCGCGGTCAACCAGCTCGCCCACCTGACGGGACACCAGGACCGGGAGGAGGGACGGCTGTGGCGGGAGCTGCGGGAGGAGTTCCCGCCCCTGGACCGGGACCGTCCGCTCGCCGAGGAGATCACCAGGGCGGCCGGGCGGGCCCGGGCCCGATTCCTGCCGCTCGCCGTCACCGACCCCGACGCCACCCACGCGGAAGCCCGTCACGCCGCGGCGGTGTGACGCCCACATCCACGGAGGAGAACCATGACCGCCACGCGCCTGCTGTTGCCGGCCCGTGCCCTGCAGCAGCCCGAATGGGCCTCGCTCGACGAACTCAAGGACGTCCTGCTCTCCCTGGAGGCCAAGCCACCCTTGGTGGACGCCACCGCCTGCGCCGACCTCACCGTCGAACTCGGACGAGCCGCCCGCGGCGAGGCCTTCGTGCTGCAGGCCGGAGAGTGCGCCGAGCGGTTCGCCGACGCCAACCCCGAGACCGTGCTCGCCAAGACGGACGAACTGCACCGGCTGGCCGACGAGTTCACCGACGCCAGCGGTCTTCCCGCCGTCCGGATGGGGCGGATCGCCGGGCAGTACGCCAAGCCGCGCTCCAGCGCGACCGAGACCCTGCCCGACGGCACCGTGCTGCCCGTCTACCGCGGGGACGCCGTCAACGCCCCCGAGCCCACCCCGGCGGCGCGCACCGCGCTGCCGTCCCGGCTGCTGCTGGCCCACCGCAACGCCGGTACGACCCTGAGCACCCTGCTCGAACGGGACCTGGGCCTGGCCGGGCGGACGGCGTCCCAGCGCACGTACGCGGGGCACGAGGCGCTGCTCCTGGAGTACGAGCAGGCCCTGGTGCGCCCCGACGCGGACGGGGGCCGCTACGGCTCCTCCGGCCACTTCCTGTGGATCGGCGACCGGACCCGTCAGCCCGACCATCAGCACGTGCAGTTCGCGGCGTCGGTCAGCAACCCGGTCGGTGTCAAGATCGGCCCCAAGGCCTCACCTGAGGACGTCCGCACGCTGGTGCGCATGCTCGGCGATCCGCGCCGTCCCGGCAGGCTCTCCCTGATCGTGCGCATGGGCCGGGACCACATCGGCCCGAAGCTGACCGCCCTGCTGGGGGCGCTCGGTGACGAGGCCGCCGGCGTGGCCTGGATCTGCGACCCGATGCACGGCAACACCCGGGTCAACGGCGCCGGGCAGAAGAGCCGCGTGGTCGGTGACGTCGTCGCGGAGATCGAGGGCTTCGTGTCGGCTCTGCACGCGCACGGCCTGCGGCCGGCCGGTCTGATGCTGGAGACGGCCCACGGCCCTGTCACCGAGTGCGTCGACACGGCGGCGGAACTGGCCTCGACCACGCCCCTGCCCCGCTACGAGTCGGCCTGCGACCCGCGGCTGAGCCCGCACCAGGCCGGCGAGGTGGTGGCCCGTACGGCGGAACTGCTGTGAGGCGGCGCGCCACCGCGCCCGCACGCGCGCCGCCGGGGCGCTCGGCGGCATCCGAATCCGAGAGAAAGAACCAGACCCAAGAAGGGGAACAGCAGATGGAGTTCCGCCGGCTCGGCCAGAGCGGCCTCGTGATCAGCGAGATCGCCTACGGCAACTGGATCACCCACGGTGCCCAGATCGACGAGGAGGCGGCGCACGCCTGCGTGCGCGCCGCGCTCGACGCGGGCATCACCACGTTCGACACGGCCGACGTGTATTCCGAGACCCGCGCCGAGACCGTGCTCGGCAAGGCGCTCGCCGGTCAGCGGCGCGAGGGTCTCGTGCTCGCCACCAAGGTGTGCCACCCGGTGGGGCCCGGCCCCAACGACCGCGGGCTGTCCCGCAAGCACGTCGTCGAGGGCTGCGAGGGGTCGCTGCGGCGGCTCGGCACCGACTACGTCGACCTCTACTACGCGCACCGCTACGACCCGGCCGTTCCGCTCGAGGAGACCATGCTGGCCTTCGCGGACCTGGTCCGCTCGGGCAAGGTCCTCTACATCGGCGTGAGCGAGTGGACCGCCGAGCAGATCAGCCGCGCCGCCGGCCTCGCCAGGGAGCTGCGCGTCCCGCTGGTGGCCAGCCAGCCGCAGTACTCCATGCTGTGGCGGGTCATCGAGTCCCAGGTCGTGCCCGCCTGCGAGCGGGAGGGACTCGGGCAGGTCGTCTGGTCGCCGCTCGCCCAGGGCATCCTGAGCGGCAAGTACCTGCCCGGCGCCGCGGCACCGGCGGGGTCCCGGGCGAGCGCCGAGGCGGGCAAGGGCTTCGTCGACATGCTGGTCGGCCACTGGATGAACGACGAGGGGGCGCTGCGGGCCGTGCAGGAACTGGGGCCGGTCGCCTCGGACCTCGGACTGACGATGAGCCAGCTCGCGGTCGCCTGGGTCCTCCAGAACCCCTCCGTATCCGCGGCCATCATCGGCGCGAGCCGTCCCGAGCAGGTCAAGGAGAACGCCGCGGCCTCCGGCGTGCGTCTGGAACCGGCTGTGCTGGACCGGATCGACGAGATCCTCTCGGCGTACATCGTGCGGGACCCGGCGAGGACGGGCTGACCTGTCGCGGGGCCGGTCGCGGGAACAAGTGGGACACACGGACGGGGGCCGACAGCGCAGGGAGAGGAGCATGAACGGCGTGGACGACACGGACGCCGCGGGCGGCGCACGGGAGGTGGGCCGTCCCGGATCCTCCGGAAGGGCGGTGATCGTGACCGGCGGCAGCCGGGGGCTCGGGCGGGAGACCACGCTCCGGCTCGCCGCGCAGGGATGCGATCTCGCCGTGTGCGGCCGCGACGCCGCCTCGCTGGAGGCGGTGGCCGAGGAGGTGCGCGCCCGGCACGGTCGCACCCTCCACACGGAGCGTCTTGACGTGCTCGACGAGTCCGCCCTCGCGGCGTTCGTACGGGAGTCGGCCGCCCGGCTCGGCCGGGTGCACGGCCTCGTGACCGTCGCGGGCGGGGCGCGCGGCACGGACCTGCGCGACACGGAGCCGTCCGACTGGGACCTGACGTGCCGGCTGAACGTCACCCATCCGGCGATCGCCCTGCGCGAGGCCGCCGACCACCTGGCCGGAACAGGGGGCAGCGCCGTGCTGGTCTCCTCCGTCTCCGGCTGGAAGCCCGCCCCGCCCGCCCAGTACGCGGCGGCGAAGGCCGCGCAGATCCACATGGCCTCCTCCCTCGCCCGTGAGCTGGGGCCGCGAGGGGTCCGGGTCAACTGCGTGTCGCCCGGCTCGATGCTGATCGAGGGCAAGGGCTGGGCCAGGCTCCGGGACGAGGACCCGCGGGCCTACCACGCGTTCGAGAAGGAGTTTCCCGGCGGCCGCCTGGTCGATCCGCGGGATGTCGCCGAGGTGATCGCCTTCCTGCTCTCGGACCGGGCCCGGGGCGTCAACGGCGCGAACATCCCGGTGGACGGCGGCCAGAACGCACCGAGCGCCTACGGCTACTGAGCCGGTCCCGGCCGGGAACAGGGCGATGTTCCCGGCCGGGACGCCCGGACCTCAGCCGTCCAGGCCCTCGTGCCCCACATGGGAAACACCCTGCACATTCAGCTGGTCCTGCACATCGTCGAGCAGTTCCCGCAGCAACTCGGCGAGCGCCTCGCGCCGCTCCGGGCCCAGGCGTTCCAGGAGCTGTGCCTCGCGGGCGAGCACCCGGTCCACGGTGCGCTCCACCAACTCGTGTCCCGCCGGGGTCAGTTCGACCAGGACGGCGCGGCTGCGGCCGGGGGCGGGGCGGCGGGTGACCAGGTCGTCGCGCTCGGCGCGCGCGACCCGCTGCGAGATGGCACCCGCGGTGACCAGGGAGTGCACGGCGAGATCCCGGGTGCTCATGGTGTAGGGCTTCCCGCTGCGGCGCAGCACGCTGAGCAGGTCGAGGGTGGCCGGGTCGACCCCCGCCTCGGCGAGCACCCGCCGGCGGTCGTCACCGAAGTGCTTGGCGAGCTGCCAGATCCTCGTGACCACGCCGATGGAACCCACCGGAGTCTGGGGCCGCTCACGGCTCCAGGCAGCCGCGATGGCGTCCGCCGGGTCTTCTCCAGCCGGCCGGCGATCGCTTTCCTCTGATGCCCTCATGAGCTCACCCTCCACACTGACCTGCTACATTTAGATCTGAATTTAGCACTAAACATGCGCGCTCCGGCGCACCGTCGAAACCGAGTGGTGATATGCGCACAGAGACACGGAAAGCGAGTCCGAAGGCCGGGACAGCGGCCGGGGCCGCCACCGCGACCGGCCCTCCCCGAGCCACCGGGCGGGACTGGGCGGGACTCACCGTGGTCCTGCTCGCGATGTTCATGAGCCAGATCGACATGTTCATCGTGAACGTCGCGGCTCCGGGGATCCAGGCCGACCTGAACGCCGGGTTCGGCCAGCTCCAGTTCGTCATCGACGGTTACGTGATCGCCTACGCAGCGGGCATGGTAACCGGCGGCCGGCTCGGCGACCGGATCGGCCGCAAGCGCACCTTCCAGTACGGGGTGGCCACCTTCACCCTGACCTCCCTGTTGTGCGCGCTCGCGCCCAGCCCGGGCACGCTGATCGCCGCCCGGGTGCTGCAGGGCCTGTCGGCCGCGGTGATGACACCGCAGGTGCTCTCCCTCATCCGGGCCGTCTTCGTGCACGAGCGCGACCGGGCCCGAGCGGTCGGGGCCTACGGTGCCTCCATCGGCGCGGGCGTCATCGCCGGCCTCGTCGGCGGCGGCCTGCTGCTCGACCTCGACGTGGCCGGTCTGGGCTGGCGCATGATCTTCCTGATCAACGTGCCGATCGGCGCGGCGATCCTGTGCGCCGCCGTGCCCGCGGTCACCGAGAGCCGCAGCGCCGATCTGCCGCGGCTCGACATCATCGGCGCCGTCTTCACCGCCGTGCTGCTGCCGCTCGTGCTCATTCCGCTGATCCTCGGCGGTGAGCACGGCTGGCCCTGGTGGACGTACGGCTGCTTCGCCCTCAGCGCGGCCGGCGCCGTGGCCTTCCTGCGCTGGGAGCGCCGGACGGAGGACCGGGGCAACGACCCGCTGCTGCCGAGCCGGCTGCTGCGGGCCAAGGGCTTCCCACTGAGCATGGGCACCGTACTGCTGTTCTTCTCCGGCAACGCCGGGCTGTTCCTGGTCCTCACGTACCACCTCCAGTCGGGCCTCCGGCTGACGCCGCTGGCCGCGAGCATGGTCTTCGTGCCGCTCGGCCTCGGCTTCATCGTCGCCTCGGCGGCCTGCCGCAGGCTCGCCGCCCGGTTCGGCATCGGGGTGTCGGTGGCGGGCGGCCTCGTCATGGCGGTCTCGCTCGCGGCCGTGCCCGCCGTCACCGGCCTGGACGGCACCAGCCAGGCGATCGGGCTCGCGGCGGTGATGGGGGTCTCCGGATTCGGGCAGGGCCTGGTCGTCGCGCCCCTGGTGGACACCGTCCTCTCCCGGGTCCACCCGGACGACGCCGGCGCCGGATCGGGTGTGCTGAACACCGTCACCCAGGCGGGCATGGCCTTCGGTGTAGCGGTCATCGGGGCCCTGTACCGCGGCTTCCTGGGGACCAATCCACAAGCGCCGGGTCCGGACACCGGCCTGGCCGACTTCGCGGAGGCCTTCGACCTCACCGCGTACGTCCTCGCGGCACTCGCCGTCGGCACCGCACTGCTCGCCGTACGGCTGGGCCGCGTTCCCGCCGGCACGCAAGCCACTGCGGGTGCGCGTGCTGAAGAAGGCGTCCAGGGCCCGGCCGACCGCTCCGCCGTATGCCCGGACGAGGCCACCGGCACCGAAACGGACCGGTGACCACCGTCCGCGGCAGGCGGCCGACACCCGCCGTCCCGCCCGCTCGGCCGGACCGGCCGAGCGGGCGGGACAGGTGCTGGTGCGCAACGGCCTCGGTGGTGACCGCGCGTCAGGCGTCGCCGTACGCCTCCCCGCCCGGTTCGAACCCGGCCGTCCCGGCGGTCGTGTCGGCGAGCCACGCCCGGAAGGCGTCCACATCGGCGTCCGGGAGGGCGAGTTCGATCGTGACCGCCTCGCCGTAGCGCACGTCCCGTACCTCGCGGCCGGTGGTGCGCAGGTCGTTCTCCAGCCTGCCCGCCCGCTGGTGGTCGACGGTGACGGTGGCCAGGCGGAACCGGCGGAGGGTGCGCGAGCCGAGGGTGTCCAGGGCCTCGCCGACCGCTCCCCCGTACGCCCGGATGAGGCCGCCGGCGCCGAGCTTGACGCCGCCGAAGTAGCGGGTGACGACGGCGACGACGTACCGCATGTCCCGGCGCAGCAGCATCTGGAGCATGGGGACGCCCGCGGTGCCGCCGGGTTCGCCGTCGTCGCTCGCCTTCTGGACCGAGGCGTCGGCGCCGATGACGTAGGCCCAGCAGTTGTGGTTGGCCGCGGCGTGCTCCTTGCGGACCGCGGCGATGAAGTCCTGGGCCTCCTGCTCGGTGGCCGCCGGGGCGAGGGCGCACAGGAAGCGGGAGCGGTTGACCTCGGTCTCGTGCACGCCCGCGCGGGCGACCGTGCGGTATTCGTCCTGCATCCGGCCAGCCTATGCGGGCGCCCGGGAGCGGCCCGGGCCGGTCCGCCGCTACTCCTTCTTCCGGCCCCGGGGCACGATCACGGACGTGAGCAGCGCGGTGCCGGGGGTGAGGGACCGCCAGGTCGCGCCGCGCCAGGACAGGACGGCGATCGCCGAGGTGGGGAACTTCGTACGGACCCGCTCCAGGGTGTCGTCGAGCCCGTCGGCGGCGAGCGCCACGACCAGTTCCTCCAGGCCGGGGTTGTGCCCGATCAGCAGCAGCGTCTCCACCTCCGCGGGCACCTCGTGCACGACGGCGAGCAGGCCGGAGGGGCCCGCGGCGTACAGCCGCCGGTCGTGGGTGACCGGCGGGGGCGTGCCCCACTGGCCGGCGGCCAGGTCCCAGGTCCGGCGCGCGCGTACGGCCGTGGAGCACAGCGCGAGGTCCGGCAGGCAGTCGGCCTCGGCCAGGGCACGCCCGGCCGCGGGGGCGTCCCGGCGGCCGCGCGGGGCGAGGGGGCGTTCGTGGTCGGCGACGTCCACGGGCCAGGCGGACTTGGCGTGCCGCAGGACGACCAGGCGGCGCAGGGGGCCGGCTCCGGCGCGCTCGATCATGACGGGGATCCCAGGTCGCGGGTGAGGTCGAGGCCGAGGAGCCGGTCGGCGTACGCGTACGTCTCGAAGCGCGCGCCGTCGGGCAGCTCCGGCTCGGTCTCGACATGGCGCAGGACATCCAGTACCCGGGGCACGTCCAGGTCATCCTCCCAGGCGTCGCGCAACCGCCGGCGCACCTCGTCGGGGACGGGCCGCGAGGGCAGCCGGGCCCACCGGGCGACCGCGCCGCGCCACCGGGCGAGGGTGCCCCGGGCCTCGTCGAGCGCGGCCGCGTCCAGCCGGGCGGGGGCACTGTGGTGCCGGGTGAGCAGGGCGAGACGCAGAACACCGGGGTCGGTGCCGGCGTCGGTGCCGTCCGGTGTGCCCGGGTTCTCGGGATGCGCGGGGGCGACATCGATCCGCACTCCGTCGGTCGCCGACCCGCCCTCGACGGCCACATGGATGACCTGGGCCTCGCCCAGCCCGGCACTCACGTCGGGGCTGTCCTCGAAGGGCCGGATGCCGAGCGCCGCGGCGCTCGCGCGCAGCTCCGCCTGTTGTCGCCCCCCGGTCAGCAGTGCCCACACCGGTGTGCCACCGAGCTCCAGGGTCCGGACGAGCAGGTCGGCGACGAGCAGTACCCGCAGGCCCGTCGTGTCGAAGCCGGGCGCGTGCACCTCGACACGGGTCAGGCCCCGGCGGGCCGGGGCGGCGTCGACCGGCTCGCCGCTACGGGCGTCGATGATGCGCAGCACGAGGCGAGCGTAGGCGGGTGGGCGGGCACACGCAGGCATGTTCGGCGTTTTCAGGCCACCGTGGCGGGAAGCACCCCACCAATGGCGTGCCCGGCGCCAGGGCCGGCAGGCCTCAGGACAGCGTGCCCAGGAAGCGCACGTGGGGCCGCTGTTCGGGTCCTTCGCGGCTGACCGCGGCCCGCACCCCGTACACCTCCGCGATGAGCTCTTCGGTGAGGACGTCACCCGGAGCACCGCCCGCGACGACCGTCCCCCCGCACAGGACGACGACCCGGTCGCAGTACATCGCCGCGAGGTTGAGGTCGTGCAGCGCGACGACGGTGGTGACCGGCAGGCCCGTGACCAGGGCGAGCAGGTCCAGCTGGTGGTGGATGTCGAGGTGGTTGGTGGGCTCGTCCAGGAGGAGCTCCCGGGGTTCCTGCGCGAGCGCGCGGGCGATCTGCACCCGCTGGCGTTCGCCGCCCGAGAGGGTGTGCCAGGGCTGGCCGGCACGGGCGGCGAGGCCGGTGCGCTCCAGGGCGGCGCGAATCGCCCGCTCGTCGTCCGCCGAGGCGGGTGCCCAGGCGCGGCGGTGCGGGACGCGGCCCAGCCGTACGACGTCCAGGACCGTCAACTCGACCTGTGTGTCGGCCTGTTGCTCGACCATGGCGAGGCGGCGGGCGACGGTACGGCGGGGCAGGTCGCCCAGCGGGGTGCCGTCGAGGGTGACGACTCCGGCGGTCGGCGTGAGCAGCCCGGCCAGCAGCCGCAGCAGCGTGGACTTGCCGGAGCCGTTGGGGCCGAGGACACCGACGGTGGAGCCGGGTTCCGGGGCGAGGGCGACGCCGTCGAGGATGAGGCGCCCGTCGGCACGGCGGCTGACCCGGTCCGCCCGGAGCCCGGCCCGCACCGGCGCCCGCGTCTCACTGGTGTGTGTCTCGGTCACCGCACCCTCCGCGTCCGGTAGAGCACCGCCACGAACGCCGGCACCCCGATCAGCGATGTCACGACCCCCACCGGCACCTCCTGCGGATCCAGGACCGTACGGGCCAGGGTGTCGACCCAGACCAGGAACACCGCACCGGCGAGGGCGGTGACCGGCAGCAGCCGGGCGTGCCCGGGTCCGGCCAGGGCCCGGGCGGCGTGCGGCAGGACCAGCCCGACGAAGCCGATCGCCCCGGCCGAGCTGACCAGCGCGGCCGTGAGCAGGGCCGTGACGCACAACAGCACCAGGCGGGTGCGGGCCACGGACACCCCGAGCGCGGCCGCCGCGTCCTGCCCGAAGGCGAAGGCGTCGAGGGTACGGGCGTACGACAGGCACACCACCAGCGCCACGGCCAGGACGGCGAAGCACAGCCACACGTCGGTCCAGCCGGCCCCGCCGAGCGAGCCCAGGAGCCAGAACAGCACGCCCCGGGTCGTCTCGGCGTCGGCGGCGGTCAGCACGACGAAGGAGGTGAGCGCGGAGAAGAGCTGCATGGCGGCGACGCCCGCGAGGACGACGCGGTCGGTGGTGTCGCCGAGGGTGTGGCTGAGCAGCAGGACCAGCGCGAAGGAGACCAGGGCGCCGAGGAACGCGCCCGCGGACACCGAGACGGCACCGCCGCCCACGCCCAGCACGACGATGACGACCGCGCCGGTGGAGGCGCCCGAGGACACCCCGAGCACGAACGGATCGGCGAGCGGGTTGCGCAGCAGCGACTGCATCACCGCCCCGCACACGGCGAGTCCCGCCCCGCACACGGCCGCGAGCAGGGTGCGCGGCAGCCGCAGCTGCCAGACGATCCCGTCCCGGATCGGCGTCAGGTCGGAGCTGCCGAGCCCGATATGCGCCGCGACGACGGACCACACGTCCCCGACCCGGATGTCGGCCGGCCCGATGGTGATCGCCAGGGCCACGGAGACCACCAGCAGCAAGGCGCCCGCGACACCGAGCGCCGGTCCGCGGACGGTCACTTCACGAGCCCGAACTCACGCAGTCCGGCCGCGACCTTCTCCACGCCCTCGACGGTGCGGATGGTCGGGTTCATGGCCTGCCCGCTGAGCAGCACGTACCGCTTGTGCTTGACGGCGTCCATGTTCTCGGTGACCGGGTTGGACTCCAGGAAGGCGATCTTCTTGGCGGCCGACTCGGCGGTCTCCGAGTTGCGGGTCAGATCGCCGATGACGAGGACGTCGGGGTTACGGTCGGCGACCGTCTCCCAGTTGACCTGCGGCCACTCCTCGTGCGTGTCGTCGAAGGCGTTCTTGGCGCCGAGGGCGCGGGTCATGATGCCGGGCGCTCCGCAGCAGCCGGCCATGTAGGGCGACTCGGAGTTGGCGAACCAGTACAGAAGGGAGACGTCGGAGGCGTCGATGCCCTGCGTGGCCTTCTTCATCCGCTGCTGGAGGGAGGCCACGAGCTTGTCGCCGCGGTCCTGCACTCCGAACACGGTCGCGAGGTCCCGCACCTCGCCGTAGACGGCGTCGATGCCCAGCGCCTTGTCGCGCTTGCCGTCGCCGCCGCCCGAGTTGTCCTTGCCGGCGCAGTCGGACGGGGAGACGTACGTGGGCACGCCGAGCTTCTCGAACTGGTCGCGGGTGGCGACGCCGCCCGTGCCGAGGGTGGAGACGAAGGACGCGGCGACGAAATCGGGCTCGGAGTCCAGGACCCGCTCGAAGGAGGGGTTGTTCTCGGCGATGCGCGACACCTTCGCGTTGGCCTTCTCCAGCCCCTTCATCACGGGGTCGGTCCAGGTGGCCGTGCCCGCTATTCGGTCGGCGAGGCCGAGGGAGAGCAGGATCTCGGTGGTGCCCTGGTTGAGGGAGACGGCGTGCCGGGGCGCCTTGTCGACCCGGACCTTCCGGCCGCAGTTGTCGAGGGTGGCGGACGCCTCGGCCGTGGGGGGCTTCGAGCCTCCGCAGCCGGTCATGATCAGGGAGCAGGCCGCGAGCAGGACGGCGGCACGGGCGGGTCGGGCGAGGGGCAAGGAAACCAGTCCTCAGACGTCGAGGGCCCGATCGCGGAGCCCGGTCGTACGGTGCTCCCCCGCCGCCGGCCGGCCGCGGGGGCCGCCAGCAGGTCTTCGGACTCGGGTTCACCCGGTGCGGGGCGCCTTCCCGTACGACACGAGCCGTTCAGTGGCAGAGGCCCCGCCCGTCCCCCTCACCGCTGCGCGTCAGTTCCGGATTCGCACCGGATTCCCTGACCCACGTACATGGGTTCGACTGGCCTCGGCAAGCTATCACGGAGGGGTCGGGGAATCACCGCGCACCCTGCGTCGTTGCCCGGACAGCAGCTCTTCCGCGACTCCCGAGGAGGCCGCCGGTGTACGGCGACGACGCAACGATCCGCAGGATCCTCACCGAGCTCGGCGACACCTGGGCCGTGGTGGGCCTTTCGTCGAACCGGCAGCGCGCGGCGTACGGCGTCGCCGCGGTGCTCCAGCGGTACGGCAAGCGCGTCGTGCCCGTGCATCCCAAGGCGGAGACCGTGCACGGCGAGCAGGGGTACGCGAGTCTGGCGGACATCCCCTTCGACGTGGACGTCGTGGACGTGTTCGTGAACAGCGACCTCGCCGGGGCGGTCGCGGATGAGGCGGTCGCGAAGGGCGCCGGGGCGGTGTGGTTCCAGCTCGGCGTCATCGACGAGGCGGCGTACGACCGCACCCGGGCCGCGGGCCTGGAGATGGTGATGGACCGCTGCCCGGCGATCGAGATCCCGCGGCTCGGGCCTTCATAATTGAACGCATGACCCACGCCGCCTCCACCCCTTCGAACTCCGATGCTCCGCAACACTTCCCCGTCGTCGTGGTGGGCGCCGGTCCCGCCGGGCTGACCGTCGGCAACATCCTGCGGGCCGCCTCCGTGGACTGCCTGGTGCTGGAGACCGAGACCCGGGAGTTCATCGAACAGCGGCCCCGGGCCGGGGTCATCGAGGAGTGGGCCGTACGCGGCCTGGAGAAGCGGGGCCTCGCCCGGAACCTGCTGGACCGCGCGGAGCTGCACACCGCGTGCGAGTTCCGCTTCGACGGGGAGCGGTACCGGTTCCACTACGGCGAGATGACGGGCAGTCATCACTTCGTCTACCCGCAGCCGTTGCTGGTGACGGACCTGGTGCGCGAGTACGCCGACGTGCGCGGCGGGGAGATCCGCTTCGGGGTCCGGGACGTCGAGGTGCACGACATCGACACCGACCGGCCGTCCGTGTCGTACACCTGCCCGGAGACGGGTGAACAGCGGGTCGTGCACGGCGACTTCGTGGCCGGCTGCGACGGGGCGCGCGGAGTGACGCGGGCCTCGCTGCCGCCGGAGCGGGTCCGGGTCGCGCGCCACGACTACGGCGTCGGCTGGCTGGCGCTGCTCGCCGAGGCCCCGCCGTCGGCCGACTGCGTGCTGTTCGGCTGTCACGAGAACGGCTTCGCGGGCCAGATGCCCCGCAGCCCGGAGGTGACCCGCTACTACCTCCAGTGCCCGCCGGGCGACGACCCGGAGAACTGGCCGCACGAGCGCGTCTGGGCGGAGCTCCAGCAGCGGCTCGGGGCGGCCGGTGTGCCTCCGCTGACGGAGGGGCGGCTGATCGAGAAGCGCGTGCTGGACATGCACGACTACGTGGTCGAGCCGATGGTGCACGGCCGGCTCCACCTCGCGGGCGACGCGGCCCATCTGGTGGCCCCCATCGCCGCCAAGGGCATGAACCTCGCCCTGCACGACGCCTTCCTGCTCGGCGACGCCCTGGTGGCCCACCTGACCATGGGTGACGACAGCGGTCTGGCCGGGTACGCGGAGGCGTGTCTGCGGCGCGTGTGGGACTACCAGGAGTTCTCGCAGTGGCTGTCCGAGGTGTACCACGGCACGGCGGCGGGCGACCCGTTCCGCGCGGGCACCACGCTCGCCCGGCTGCGCCGCCTGTTCACCTCGCCCGCGGCGGCCGCGGCCTTCGCCGAGCGGTATCTGGGGACGGCCACGCGGTACTGACTCAGTCGTGCGGGGGGCGGTCGCTCAGGCGGTGGTCGGCCACGTTCAGCGCCTCGTCCACGAGCCGGCGCAGATGGCCGTCGCGGAGTGAGTAGACCACGCGGCGGCCCTCTTTGCGTGTGTCCACCAGGCCGGCGAGCCGCAGCCGCGCCAGATGCTGACTGACGGCGGGGCGGGCCGCCCCGCACGCCTCCGTGAGGGTCGTGACATCGGCCTCTCCCCTGGTCAGTGCGTGCAGCAGGGCGAGCCGGGTCCGGTCCCCCAGGAGGGCGAGGAGTTCGGCGGCGAGCGCGAACTGTTCCTCGCCGGGGCTGCGCGGGTGCGCATCGTGCGCAGGTGACAGGTGCATGCGTGCGCTCATATGCACATAATGGCCCGGTGGGCGTGTGCACGTCCACTCCCGCGCACCGGAAGGGGACCCACGTGAGCGACCGGCACGAGCACTCCCACCCTCACCACCACCGGCACAGCCTGCGCCACCGGCTGTCCCACCTCTTCACCCCTCACTCCCACGAGACGGCCGACAAGGTCGACTCCGCCCTGGAGTCCTCGGCCCGCGGGATGCGGGCGCTCTGGGTCTCCCTCGCGGTGCTCGGTGTGACGGCCCTGGCCCAGGCGTTCGTGGTGGCCGTCTCCGGCTCGGTGGCACTGCTCGGGGACACCGTGCACAACACCGCCGACGCGCTGACCGCCGTGCCGCTCGGGATCGCCTTCGTGCTGGGCCGGCGCGCGGCCACCCGCCGCTTCACCTACGGCTACGGGCGGGCCGAGGACCTGGCGGGCCTCGTGATCGTGCTGACGATCGCCGCGTCCGCGGCCTTCGCGGGGTGGACCGCGATCGAACGCCTCCTCGACCCGCGCCCGGTCCAGCACGTCCCGGCGGTCGCCGTGGCGGCCCTCGTCGGATGCGCGGGCAACGAGTGGGTGGCCCGCTACCGCATCCGGGTCGGCCGCGCGATCGGCTCGGCCGCGCTGGTCGCCGACGGACTGCACGCCCGCACCGACGGCTTCACCTCCCTGGCCGTGCTGCTGGGCGCCGGCGGCTCGGCCCTGGGCTGGCAACTGGCCGATCCGATCGTGGGGCTGGCGATCACGGCGGCGATCGCGCTGGTGCTGCGGGACGCGGCGCGGGAGGTGTTCCGGCGGGTGATGGACGCGGTCGACCCGGCCCTGGTGGACCGGGCCGAACGGGCCCTGACCGAGGTCCCCGGAGTGCGCGGGGTGGGCGAACTGCGGCTGCGCTGGATCGGGCACCGGCTGCGCGCCGAGGTCGCGGTCGTGGTGGACGGCACCGTGACCGTACGCGAGGCCCACCGGATCGCCGTCGACGCCGAACACGCGCTGCTGCACGCCGTGCCCCGCCTCACCGCCGCCCTGGTCCACGCCGACCCGGCACCGGTCCCGGGCGAGGCCGACCCGCATCTGGCCCTGGCCCACCACACGGTGGCGTAGGTCAGGAGACCCCGAGCTCCTCCAGCACGACAGCGCCCGGCAGTTCCGCGAACGCCTTGCCCGGGACCAGCAGCTTGCCGCGCCGCCGGCCACTGCCGACCAGCACGTACGGCAGGTCGACGACGGCCGCGTCCACCAGCACGGGCCAGCCGTCCGGCAGTCCGAGCGGGGTGATGCCGCCGTACTCCATGCCGGTCTCGCCGGTCGCCGTGTCCATACTGGCGAACGAGGCCTTGCGGGCGCCCAGTTGACGGCGCACGACGCCGTTCACGTCGACCCGGGTGGTGGACAGCACGACGCAGGCGGCGAGCGTGGTCTCGCCGGCGCGCTTGCCCGCGACGACCACGCAGTTCGCGGACCGCTCCAGCAGGTCCCGTCCGTAGTGCTCCACGAAGACGGCGGTGTCGGCCCACTCCGGCTCGGTGTCGACGTAGAGGATCTGGCCGGCGGGGACGCTGCCCGGCCAGTGGCGTACGGCACCGGCGACCGGGCCGGTGAGTTCGTCGAGGCAGGCGGGGGCCGGACGGGCGTCGTCGAAGTGTCCGATGGGTGCGCGCATGACCGCACGCTAACAACAGCGGACCGGCGGCGAACCGGGCGTCTCAGGACACGGGCGGCACCGAGACGGCCATGACCATCTCCATGGGCGCGTCCCCGGTGTTGCCGTAGGTGTGCGGGACGTTGGCCTCGAAGTGGACGCTCGCACCCGCGGGCACGCGGTGCTCGACGCCGTCGACGGTGAGCGTCAGCTCCCCCGCCGTGACGTGGAGCAGTTCGGTCGTGCCGGCGGGGTGCGGGTCCGAGGGGCTGCTCTCGCCGGGCATGAGCCGCCAGTCCCACATCTCCAGCGGGCCGGGCGCCTCCGTGCCCGCGAGCAGCCGGTTGTAGCTGCCGGCCTCGGTGTGCCACAGCCGTACGGCCTGCTCGGCGGGGACGATGTGGACGTTCGGGCCCTTCTCGTAGTCGAGCAGGGTGGTGATGCTGATGCCGAGCGCGTCGCCGATCTTGACGACGGTGCCGAGGCTGGGGTTGGTGCGGGCCTGCTCGATCTGGATGAGCATGCCGCGACTGACGCCTGCCCGGGCGGCGAGCACGTCCAGGGTGAAGCCGCGCACCGCGCGCCAGTGCTTGACGCTGCGCGCCAGGGACTGGGTCAGCAGCTCGAGGTCCGACACGTTCCGTCCAATATTGTGTATGACACAGTGCAGCAGAGTGCACTATGGTGTGGTTGACCTGATCGTTCACTGAACTGTACTGCGAGGCTTCCATCCCATGACAGCGCTCTTCGCCCTGGCCACCAGCCTGCTGTGGGGGCTGGCCGACTTCGGCGGCGGACTGCTGACCCGGCGCACGCCCGCGCTGACGGTGGTCGTGGTCTCGCAGTCGATCGCTGTGGTCGTGCTCGGTGCGGTCGTGGTGGCGACCGGCGGCTGGAGCGAGGCGGGGCCGCAGCTGTGGTTCGCCGTGGCGGCCGGACTCGTCGGGCCGGTGGCGATGCTCGCCTTCTACAAGGCGCTCGCACTGGGTCCGATGGGCGTGGTCTCACCGCTGGGTTCGATCGGCGTGGCCGTGCCGGTCGGCGTCGGCCTGGTGCTGGGCGAGCGCCCCGGCCTGCTGCAGCTCGTCGGCATCCTGGTCGCCGTCGCCGGTGTCTGTCTCGCCGGCGGCCCCCAGTTCCGCGGCGCCCCCGTGCAGCGGCAGGCCATCGCCCTGACCCTCCTCGCGGCGTTCGGCTTCGGCGCGGTGATGGCCCTGATCGCCGAGGCGTCGACCACGCTCACCGGGCTCTTCCTCGCGCTGTTCGTGCAGCGGGTGACGAACGTGACCGCCGGAGGACTCGCACTGCTGGTGTCGGTGCGGCGCGGATCGCCGGCCCTCCCGGCGGACGGCTTCCCCTGGCGCTCCCTGCCCGCGCTCGCCTTCGTCGGCCTCGCGGACGTCGCCGCGAACGGCACCTACTCGATCGCCGCACAGCACGGCCCGGTCACCGTCGCCGCCGTCCTCGCCTCCCTCTACCCGGTGGTGACCGCCGTGGCCGCGCGGGGCCTCCTGCGCGAACGCCTGCGGGCTGTCCAGGCCGCGGGCGCGGGCCTGGCCCTGGTGGGGACGGTCCTCCTGGCATCGGGCTGAGGTCAGGACCCCGGTTCCAGCTCCGCGAGGCCGGCCGCCGCCTCCTCGTCCAGCTCGGCCAGCCGGGCCGCCGTTTCCTCGTCCAGGTCCGACAGCGCGCGCAACTGCTCGGGCGTGACGCCCTCCGGTATCGGCACCGGCGGCGGGGTGCGCAGCGGCGGCTGCCAGCCGTCGGCGGGGGTCCAGCGCCGTACGACGCGGGCCGGCGCGCCCGCCACCACGGCGTGGTCGGGCACCGCGCCCCGGACGACCGCGCCCGCGGCCACCACCACGTTCCGCCCGATCCGGGCGCCCGGCAGGATCACCGCGCCCGTGCCGATCCAGCAGCCGGGCCCGATCTCCACCGGCTCCATCCGCGGCCACTGCTTGCCGATGGGCTCGTGCGGATCGTCGTAGGAGTGGTTCGTGGACGTGACGTACACATACGGACCGAAGTAGCAGTCGCTGCCGATGGTGACCGTCGTGTCCGCGATGACATGGCTGCCGCGGCCCAGGACGACGCCGTCGCCGAGGCGCAGGATCGGGTCGGGGCCGAGATCGAGGTCGGGCATCAGGCCCGCCGTGAGGGTGACCTGCTCGCCGATGATGCAGTGGGCGCCGACATGGATCCAGGGTTCGCCGAAGACGGTGCCGAGCGGGAAGGCGAGCCTGGTACCGGTTCCCATCGCGCCGAAGCGGTAGCGCCCGGGGTGCTCGGCCGTGACGGAGCCCGTGCGCTGCACCCAGGCCCAGCCCGCGTGGACGGCGCGCTGCACTAGGCCTCGCCGCCAGGATGAGAACGTGTTCTTGCGCTTCGGCACGAGGTCACGGTACTCAGCGGTAGCTCACCCCGCGGCGTCGGAGGCCTGTGATCTTCGCCCCACCGGGTGTCGTACGGTTTGCGCGTTGTCTACGACGTTTCTGGAGGCGGACATGGCGCAGCGGGCGATGATCACGGGGATCGGCGGCAGGGAGCCGCAGGTCGATCCGGAGGCGTTCGTGGCGCCGACGGCCTCGGTGATCGGGGGCGTGACGCTGGGCGCGGGGGCGAGTGTCTGGTACGGGGCCGTGGTGCGGGGTGACGTCGAGTCGATCTCCGTCGGCGCCAGCAGCAACGTCCAGGACAACTGCACGCTCCACGCCGACCCGGGGTTCCCCGTGACGGTGGGTGAGCGGGTGTCCATCGGGCACAACGCCGTGGTGCACGGGGCGACCGTCGAGGACGACTGTCTGATCGGCATGGGGGCGACCGTGCTGAACGGGGCCGTGATCGGGGCCGGGTCTCTTGTCGCCGCGCAGGCCCTGGTGCCCCAGGGGATGGTCGTGCCGCCCGGGTCACTGGTGGCGGGGGTTCCCGCGAAGGTCCGGCGGGAGCTGACCGAGGAGGAGCGGCAGGGGGTCACCCTCAACGGCACGATGTATGCCGAGTTGGCCAAGGCACATCGTGAGGTGCACGCGTAGGAAGGAGAAGGACGTCCTACTCCGCGGCAGCCGTTACGGGCTGGGCCTTCTTCGCCTTGCGCTTGATCACCAGCATGGACGTGACGCCGACGAGGACCGCCGCCACCAGGCCCAGCCACGAGAAGCGCTTCAGCCAGGACTCGGCGACGATGCCGACGTAGTAGATGACCGCCGTCGTGCCGCCCGCCCAGACGATGCCGCCGAGGACGTTGGCGATGAGGAACTTCCAGTACGGCATCCGGAGCACACCGGCCAGAGGGCCCGCGAAGATGCGGAGGAGGGCGACGAAGCGGCCGAAGAAGACGGCCCACATGCCCCACTTCTCGAAGGAGCGCTCGGCGGTGGCGATATGGCCCTCGCTGAAGTGCTTGGGGAACTTCTTGCCCAGCCAGGCCAGCAGGGGCCGGCCGCCCTTGCGCCCGATGGCGTAGCCGATGGAGTCACCGATGATCGCGCCGGCCGTGGCGCAGGCGCCGAGGACGACGGGGTCGATGTCGCCGTGCTGGGAGGCGAGCAGCGCGGAGGAGACCAGGATGATCTCGCCCGGCAGCGGGATGCCCAGGCTTTCCAGGCCGATGACCACTCCCACCAGCGCGTAGACGGCGACGGCGGGTACGGTTTCGAGCCACTCCTGGACGTGCAACGCGGGTTCCTTTCCCTGAGCTTCCCTGCGGGCACGGGAAGCCTACCGGGTTGCAGGACGTGCTCCGCGGCTCAGGCGTTCCACGACCACTCGGCGACTTCGGGCAGGTCGGTGCCGTGCTCGCGGATCCAGGCGTGGTGGCGGGTGCGCGCGTCGGCCATCCGCTGGCGTACGGCCGTGGCGCGCACCGCCAGGCCCGGGACGCGGTCGATGACGTCCATCACCAGGCGGTAGCGGTCGAGGTCGTTGCGGACGACCATGTCGAAGGGCGTGGTCGTGGTGCCGGACTCCTTGTAGCCGCGCACGTGCAGGTGCTGGTGCCCGGCGCGGCGGTAGGCGAGGCGGTGGATCAGCCACGGGTAGCCGTGGTAGGCGAAGATCACCGGCTTGTCGGTGGTGAACAGGCCGTCGTACTCGAAGTCGCCCATGCCGTGCGGATGCTCCTCGCGGGGCAGCAGCCGGGCCAGATCGACGACGTTCACCACGCGGACCGCCAGGTCGGGCAGGTACCGGCGCAGCAGGTGCGCGGCGGCCAGGACCTCCTGGGTGGGGACGTCACCGGCGCACGCCAGCACCACGTCGGGTTCCCGGGAGCCGTCCTCGGTGCCCGCCCACTCCCAGCTGCCGGCGCCGCGGGCGCAGTGGACCCGGGCCTCGTCCATCGACAGCCAGTCGAAGCAGGGCTGCTTGCCCGCCACGATGACATTGACGTAATCACGGCTGCGCAAGGCGTGGTCCGCGACGGACAGCAGGGTGTTGGCGTCCGGCGGGAGGTAGACCCGGACGACCTCGGGGCTCTTGTTGAGGATGTGGTCGACGAAGCCGGGGTCCTGGTGGGAGAAGCCGTTGTGGTCCTGCCGCCACACATGCGAGGTCAGCAGGTAGTTGAGGGAGGCGATGGGGGCGCGCCACGGCAGTCGCCGGGAGGTGCGCAGCCACTTGATGTGCTGGTTGACCATCGAGTCGACGATGTGCACGAACGCCTCGTAGCAGGAGAACAGCCCGTGCCGGCCGGTGAGCAGATAGCCCTCCAGCCAGCCCTGGCAGAGGTGTTCGGAGAGGACCTCCATCACCCGGCCGTGCCGGTCCAGGTGCTCGTCGACGGGCAGCGTCCCGGCCTGCCAGGTCTTGCCGCTGGCCTCGAAGACGGCCTGGAGCCGGTTGGAGGCGGTCTCGTCCGGGCCGACGAGGCGGAAGTCACGGCGGTCGGCGGTGTCCCGCATGACCCGGGCGAGGAGGTCGCCCAGGACCCGGGTGGGCTCGTGCGTCGTCGTGCCCGGCTTGTCGACGGGGACGGCGAAGTCGTCCAGGGACGGGACCGGCAGGTCGCGGACCAGCAGTCCGCCGTTGGCGTAGGGGGTGGCGCCGAGCCGCCTGGTGCCCTCGGGGACGCAGTCGAGGACGTCCGCGACCGGGCGGCCCTGGGCGTCGAACAGTTCCTCGGGCCGGTACGAGCGCAGCCAGGCCTCCAGTTGCCGCAGGTGTTCCGGGTTGTCGCGGACGCCGGACAGCGGCACCTGGTGGGAGCGCCAGGTCCCTTCGACCGGCTCGCCGTCCACCTCGGCCGGTCCGGTCCAGCCCTTCGGGGTGCGCAGCACGATCACCGGCCAGTGCGGGCGTTCGGCCACGCCCTCCTCGCGGGCGGCGCGCTGTGCCTCGGCGATGCGGTCGAGGGCGGTGTCCAGGGCGTGGGCCATCGCGCGGTGGACGGTGGCCGGGTCGTCGCCGCTGACGTGGATCGGCTCGTGGCCGTAGCCGCGCAGGAGCGCGTCGAGTTCCGCCTCCGGGATGCGGGACAGCACGGTCGGGTTGGCGATCTTGTAGCCGTTGAGGTGCAGGATCGGCAGGACGGCACCGTCGTGGACGGGGTCGAGGAACTTGTTGGCGTGCCAGGAGCCGGCCAGGGGCCCGGTCTCCGCCTCGCCGTCGCCGATCACACAGGCGACCAGCAGGCCCGGGTTGTCGAGGGCGGCGCCGTAGGCGTGGGCGAGGGAGTAGCCGAGTTCGCCCCCCTCGTGGATCGAGCCGGGGACCTCCGGGGCGACGTGGCTGGGCACGCCGCCGGGGAACGAGAACTGCCTCATCAGCAGCTCCATGCCCGGTGCGTCCCGCGTCGCGTCCGGGTACTTCTCGGTGTAGCTGCCCTCCAGCCAGGAGTTGGCCAGCACCGAGGGCCCGCCGTGGCCCGGACCCCAGACACACAGGGCGTCGAGACCGCGCTTCTTGATCACGCGGTTGAGGTGGGTGTGGACGAGGTTCAGCCCGGGTGAGGTGCCCCAGTGCCCCAGCAGCCGCGGCTTGATGTGCTCGGGCCTGAGCGGCTCGGTCAGCAGGGGGTTCGCCAGCAGATAGATCTGACCCGCCGCCAGGTAGTTGGCGGCCCGCCAGTGGGTGTCCAGCCTGCGCAGCTCCTCGTCGGTCGGTGCGGTCCTGCTGTCCTGGCGCGGGGTCTCGGGCATGAGTGACTCCCTGGGGTTCTGCGACGGCCTCAGGAGGAGTACCAGTTTGTTCCGGTTCGATGCCAGGCGCCTGTCGGCCATGCGGCGCGCGGTGCTCGCGACGCGCCGTGTTTCAGCCGCCCACCCGTACGCTCGTCCGCAACCGCGGATCCCGTGACGACGCCCCGATCCACAGGGTGCGCGGGCCGGTGCCGAGCACCCAGTCGCGGGCCTTCGGGTCCCAGGAGGACAGCGTGCGCGGCTCGACGCGCACGGTGACGCGCCGCTGTTCCCCCGCCCGCAGGGTGAGCCGCCGGTAGCCGGCCAGTACGCGTACCGGCTGGTCGAGCCGGAGGTCAGGGGCCGGTCCCGCGTACACCTGCGGCACGGCCACGCCGTCGCGCGGGCCGGTGTTGCGGACCGTGAAGGCGACGTCCAGGCCGTCGGCCGTCCAGCGCGCGTCCGGGTCCTCGTAGCCGAAGGACGTGTACGACAGTCCGTGGCCGAAGGGGAACAGCGGCGGTACGCCCTCGGCGTCGTACCAGCGGTGGCCGACGTGGACGCCCTCCGTGTACTGCTCGGTGCCGGCCACGCCCGGGTAGCGGCGGGGGTCCCCGGCGACGGGGTGGTGCTCGTCGTCGGCGGGGAAGCTCTGGGTGAGGCGGCCGCCGGGATCGCGGTCGCCGAACAGGACGGCGGCGGTGGCGGCCGCACCCTCCTGGCCCGGGTAGTACATCTGGAGCACGGCGCCGGTGCGTTCCAGCCACGGCATCGACGTGGCGGACGAGGTGTTGAGGACGACGGTGGTGCGCGGGTTGGCCGCCGTCACGGCCTCGATGAGCCGCTCCTGGTTGCCGGGGAGGGCGATGGTCGTACGGTCCTGGCCCTCGATGGCGTCCTCGTAGGCGAACAGGACGACGTCCCGGGCCGCGCGGGCGGCCCGTACGGCCTCCGCGACGTCCTGGGCGCGGGTGGCGGCGGTGATGCGGCGCAGCCGGAACGACTGGCCGGTGTCTCCGCCCTGTGCGGTGATCGACAGCCGGTGCTTTCCCCTGGCCGGCTTCAGGGTCTTGCGGCGCACCGACAGGCCGTCGGCCGCGTGGGTGAGCAGGCCGCCCATGAAGTACTCGTCCCAGCCGGGCACCAGGGGGAACAGTTCCTCGCCGTCGAGGAGGACCTTCGGGCGGAGCGAGGGCGTGCCGGAGTAGTGGAGGACGAACGTCCAGTCGTCGCCGGCCTCGGCGTCGGTCACCGTGAGGGTGCCGTCGTACGTCCAGGTCCGGCCGGCGTCGACGCGCTGGGCCTCGGTGTCGAAGGCGGGATCGAGGGCGCTCGCCGGGAGGGGCTTGCCGAAGGCGTCCTCGCCCAGTGCGTAGGTCACCCGTGCGGCGCGCGACCGGATGGCGTCGAGAGGGCTGTCGGCGTGCTCGGGCACGACGTGGGCGCTGCCGCCGCCGCTGACCAGGGGCCGGGCGCCGGTCGGCCCGATCACCGCCACGCTCCCGCCGGCGGACAGGGGCAGGGTG
This sequence comes from Streptomyces purpurascens, assembly GCF_045040895.1. Taxonomy (NCBI): domain Bacteria; kingdom Bacillati; phylum Actinomycetota; class Actinomycetes; order Kitasatosporales; family Streptomycetaceae; genus Streptomyces; species Streptomyces purpurascens. Next base: position 1,493,612 of record NZ_CP108341.1, read on the forward strand.
CCGTGTGCGTTGCGCAGCAGGGTGGCGCCCGCCTCGGCTACCTCGCGTGCGACGGCCGCGCCGGCTTCGGCGTCACGGTCCGGGCGTTGCGGCACGGTGCCGCCGAGCAGCCCGAAGCGGTCCATGACGGTCAGGACGCGACGCACGGCCCGGTCGACGTACCGTTCGGGCACGCCGCCGTCCCGCACGGCCGCGGTGAGGGGCGTGCCGAAGTGGGTGCCGTCGGGCATCTCCATGTCGAGGCCGGCCATGAGGGCCTCGCGCGTGCTGTGCGCGGCGGACCAGTCGGTCATCACCCAGCCGGTGAAGCCCCACCGCTCGCGCAGGACGCCGGTGAGCAGTTCCTCGTTCTCGCAGGCGAAGGTGCCGTTGACCTTGTTGTACGCGCCCATCACCGCACCCGTGCCGGCCGCGACGGCCGCTTCGAAGCCGCGCAGCTCGGTCTCGTGCAGGGTCCGTTCGTCGACGCGCACATCGACGGAGGTGCGGTCGCGCTCCTGGTTGTTGAGCGCGAAGTGCTTGACGGTCGCGATGAGCCCCTCGCCCTGGATGCCCTCGATCTCGGCGGCGACCAGGTGGGCGGAGAGCAGCGGGTCCTCGCTGAAGGTCTCGAAATTGCGGCCGGCGTACGGGGTGCGGATGAGGTTGACCATCGGGGACAGCAGCACGTCCTGGCCGAGGGCGCGGCCCTCCCGTCCGATGACCTGGCCGTAGCGCCTGGCCAGGTCGGGGTCGAAGGCGGAGGCCAGCAGGACGGGGGCGGGCAGGGCGGTGGCATGCCGGGTGACGCGGACACCGGCCGGGCCGTCGGCGAGGCGCAGCGGCGGGATGCCGAGCCGTGCCACGCCGGGGACGTAGCCCGCCTGGCCGAGCGGGCGCGGGTCCGTGGCGCCGTGCAGCAGGGAGATCTTCTCGTCGAGGGTGAGCCGGGCGAGCAGCCCCTCGACCCGGGCGCCGGCGCCCGGGCCGCGTCCGTCCCGCGCGTGCGCACGGGACGCCGGGGCGAACCCGCCGGTGGCCGCCGCGACCACGGCAACCGCTCCACCGAGCAGACGAAGGGCGGACCGCCGGGGGAAACGGGAGACGGTGTCGGTCATGAACGCACTATGCGCCAGGCTCCCCTTCACTTTTCGCCGGACACCACGGTCAGGTCGGGTGAACCTCTCACCACGAACCGGCGCCGGGATCACCCAGGCGGGTGAGCAGGCCGATGCCCCCGGCCCTACGGAAGCGTCGCGGCGTGCGGCGTCAGCGCGGTCCTCGCCACGCCGGTGGTCGCCCGCCCCAGTACATCGGGGCCGGGCACTGCCGTGTCGTCGGGGCCCGGGCCCGGGTCGGGTTCGTCGCAGCAGGCCACCTGGGCGATCCGCGGCTCGTACCGATCCGGCGGGAGCTGCTGCTCGGACTTGGCCCTCGGGGACTGGGGCGGCTGCGCCGACGGGGCATCGGAGTACGGCCCCTTCTTCTCCTGGCGCTTCTCCCGCGGGACGACCTGGGAGTCCTGGGGCCGCTTCTTCCGGGACTCCCCCGCCTCCTCGCGGGCGATGGCCGGTTCCAGCGCCCAGCGTTGCGCCTCGGAACCGTCGCGCCCGGTGACGATCACGTGCCGGCCCTTTCCGGGGGCGACGGCCCGTCCCTTGCCGCCGCGCGGCAGGAGTTCGCCGCGCACGGTCAGGTCGTAGCGCACGACTCCGGCGTGCACGAGGCACCCGGCCAGGCCGACCGACCCCTCGGCCGTGTCCGAGCCGAGGCAGAGCGTCGGGTCGGCGGCGCTGCGCAGCAGGCCGTCGTCCTGGTAGGACCACTGCGGGGACCCGTCGGAGCACGCGGTCAGCACCATACGGGCGTCGGCCCGGACCCGGCCGCCCCGGACGTCGAGGCACAGTCCGGCGTCGAGGTTGCGCAGCCGCCCCCGGGCCACTTCGGCTGGCCGGCCCGCTGAGGCGGCCGACGGGACACCGGCCGGGGACGAATCCGTGGACGAGGATCCCGCGCCGCCCGGGTCGACGGAGTGGCCGCTGACCGCTCCCCAGGTGGCCTGGGGGTCGGCGGTACCGCTCTCCTCCGACCAGCCCCGCGCGGCGAGCAGGGTCGCGAGCAGCACGAGAGAGGTCAGCCCGACCGCGGCGGCCAGCGCCTTGGTGTGTTTCCTCGGAGGCCCGAGCCGGCCGCCCGCCGGCAAGGCGTGCGCCCGCAGGCGGTGGCGGCCACCGGCCGGATGTGCGGGAAGGGCGTTCGGGCCCCCGTCGCGGCCCGGCCGTGATGCGAGGTAGCGGCGGGCGCCCCAGCCGAGCACGGTCTCGACGAGCAGGTCTTCCAGACCGCCCTCGAAATGGCTGAGTTGCTCGGCGGCGTGACGGCAGTAGCGGCAGGCCATGAGATGCCGTTGCACATCCGGCAGCAGAGCCCCGCCCCGGCGCATGGGAACGTCGAGCAAGCGGTTGTAGTACCGGCATTCCTGTGTCGGCGCGAGTTCCCGGTGCGCCCGTACGCACCCCGTCCGGAATTGCTCGCGCGCCTGCTCCAGAGCGGCCGACGCGGTACGGGGGTCCACCCCCAGCAGACCGGCCGGTACGGATATGGGCTCGGCCTCGACCTCCGTGTGCCAGAGCAGGCATTGGGAAGCCCCGGGAAGGGTTCGAAACGCGCGTTCCGCGAGGCGCCGCCTTTCGGGTGTCTTGGGCCGGGCGGCGCGCAGACCTCGGGCACCGACGGGTTTGCGGAGTTCCGGCAGCACGACGGAAATGCCGTCGTCGGCAGCCCACTCCCCGACCGTGTCCCGTACGGCCGCCAGCAGGCGCGGGCGCAGCGCACCGCCGCCCGGCCCGGCGAGTTCCCGGCGGAAAGCTGCGGCGGCCGCCATGGACGCCGAATCCTCCGAGGACGCCAGACAGATCACGGCGTACTCGTAGACGGCCCGCCAGTGCCGCGAGAGCAACAGCGCGACGGCGCGCGGTCCTTCACCGGGTTCGCCGACCCGGGCGAGAAGATTGCGGTCGGACTCCGCGGGCCCTGCTCCGGGTCGCGGCGGGTACGGCGGGCGTGGGGGGTACGGGGATTGCACTGAACCATTTCCTTCCAGCCGCAGACGGCATGCGAATTGCGCGTCCGTCGGAAAGCAGGTGCGTGATTGGTGCATACCTATGCCGCGTCAGCTGCGGACTTGGGTGTGAGGCGGCTCACTTTCGCACATGCGACTCGCAGGTAACAAGGAGTTCGGATGACCCAAGTTCAAAGCGCCGGGAATTCAGATATGTTACCGGCGGTATCCGCACCGGCATTCGAAAATCGCACCGCCCGGTGGCCTCAAGTTGTGTGCACGCAAAGGCGGTTGGTCCACGAAATCTCCAACTCACAGCGCGCTCCCATGCGGCTCTCGGCGCGCTCTCATCTCCGCGGGGCAGCATGGGCCGCATGATCGCCCCCCACCCCTCCACCCCGGTCACCCCCGCCCGAACCGCGCGCACCGTCCGCAAGGCGGTCGTCCCGGCCGCCGGCCTCGGCACCCGCTTCCTGCCCGCCACGAAGGCGACGCCCAAGGAGATGCTGCCGGTCGTCGACAAGCCGGCCATCCAGTACGTCGTCGAGGAGGCGGCAGCGGCGGGACTCGACGACGTCCTGATGGTCACCGGCCGGCACAAGCGAGCCATCGAGGACCACTTCGACCACGCCTTCGAACTGGAGCAGGCCCTCGCCGCCAAGGGCGACACCGTGCGGCTGGACGCGGTGCGCGACCCGGGCCGGCTGGCGAGCATCCACCACATCCGGCAGGGCGACCCGCTCGGCCTCGGCCACGCCGTACTGTGCGCCCGCCGGCACGTCGGCGACCAGCCCTTCGCCGTACTTCTCGGCGACGACCTGATCGACCCGCGCGAGACACTGCTCAGCCGGATGCTCGACGTCCGCGACCGCCATCTCGGCAGCGTGGTCGCCCTGCTGGAGGTCCCGCCGGAGCAGATCCACCTCTACGGCTGCGCCGCCGTCGAACCGACCGGCGAGGAGGACGTCGTCCGTGTCACCGGCCTGGTCGAGAAGCCGGCCCGGCAGGACGCGCCGAGCCGTTACGCCGTCATCGGGCGCTACGTCCTCGACCCGGCCGTCTTCGGCGTCCTGGAGCGCACCCCGCCGGGCCGGGGCGGCGAGATCCAGCTGACCGACGCCCTCCAGGAGCTGGCCGCGGGCGGCACGGTGCACGGAGTCGTCTTCAAGGGCCTGCGCTACGACACCGGGGACAAGGCGGACTATCTGCGCACGGTGGTCCGGCTGGCCTGCGACCGGCCCGATCTGGGGCCGGAGTTCGTGGCGTGGCTCAAGGGCTTCGTCGCGGAGCTGGACGGCGCCCACCTTGCACCCCCCGCACACCGGCACGTCGCCGCCTGAGGCAACGCGAGGGCCCCGGCCCGGGGTTCACCCCCTCGGCCGGGACGTCGGCCACGCGACAGCGGGATCAGCCGTTGGGACGCAGCGTCCAGACGACCGTCATCTCACCGGTGACGGCACCATCGGCCCGCTGGATGGCGATGGCCACCGGAAACTCGGGACGCCCGCCCGCGTCCAGTTCGGCGACGACCTCGGCGGCCGGGCGGCCGAGGGTCGCTGTCGCCGTGACCGCGCCCATCGCCAGCTTCTTGTAGGCGATCTCGGCGCTGACGGCGAGCGGCACGGCACGCGAGAGCTGGTCCCCGAACGCGGCCAGCACGATCGCCCCGCTCGCGGACTCGCCGAGCGTGAACATCGCGCCGGCGTGCGGCCCGCCCACGTGGTTGTGGTAATCGCTCTGATCCGGCAGGGACACCACGGCCCGCTCCGGCGTGGTCTCGAGGAACTCGAGGTTCAGGGTCCGGGCCATGGGCACCGTGGCGGCGAGCATCTCGCCGATGGACATCTGGTCTGCGCTCATGCCCGCATGTTACTCACGAGTAGAGACGGCTGACCAGGCCGTGTGACGACCGCCGCATCGGTCCGCTGCGGGCCGGTTCGCGCCGCATCGTCCCCGCGTTGCTACGTCTCCGTCCACGGGCGGTGACCTAATCGTGTCCGGAGCGCGGCTAGGGTGACTGCCCATGTGGCCAGGACAGCAGCCGCCCGGGGGCGAGCAGAACCCGCAAGCGAACAACCCGTACCAGCAGCCGGGGTACCAGCAACCGAATCCGTACCAGCAGCCGGGCTATCAGCAACAGCAGCCGGGCGCCTACGGGCAGCAGCCGCAGTGGGGCGCCCCGGCGCCGGCCGGCGCGCCCCAGCCGCCGCAGGGCGGTGGCGGCGGCAACCGGACGAAGCTGGTCGCGATCATCGCGGCCACGGCGGTGGTCGTGGCGGCCGGCGTCACCGGCTTCCTGGTGCTGGGCGGCGACAAGGACGACACGGCCGACGGGAAGACGGACAAGAAGCCGACCCGGGCCGCCTCCAAGGAATCCTCCACCGAGCCGAGCGCCTCCGCTTCCGAGGGCAACCCGCGCGGTGGTGAGGAGGAGAAGGCGACCATCCCCGGCTGGAAGGTCGTCGTCAACACGCGCTTCGGCACCGAGTTCGACGTCCCCGCCGACTGGGAGATCGAGACTCCCGGTACCAGCGTGGGCTTCGAGTGGGAGAAGAAGGACGGGGAGATGGATCGCACCAGCGTCACCGCCCCCGCCTATCTGAAGTCCAAGTGGTGCACGAGCGACGACGACAAGGACGGCCGCGAGGACGAGACCGCCCTGGCCACCGTCGGCACCCGCGGTGAGGACGGCGCGAAGACCACGGACGAGGCGGCCGAGACCCGCGTGCCGTGGTGGATCTTCGGCGGCTACACCCAGCCGGACAAGAAGAGCGTGAAGTTCACCAAGCCCAAGCCGTACACCACCAAGTCGGGCATCAAGGGCAGCGTCGCCACGGCGCACTCGGAGAACACCCCCCAGAACGGCAAGTGCGACAGCGACGGCAAGGCGATCACCTTCGCCTTCAAGAACGGCGCGGGCGACTTCGTCACCTGGAACCTGTACGGCGCCAAGGGCGTCAAGGACGAACTGTCCGAGGCGACCGTCCAGAAGATCCTCGGCACCGTGCGCCTCACCAAGGAGGGCCCCCAGGGGGCGTGACCGGCCGGGGCCGCGACAAATTCGTTTGGCAGGGCGGCCGGGCCCCGCGATAGTCACGGGGTGCTGACCACCACCCGTCGCCCCGCCTGGGCCGGCCGCAACTACTCCCTGCTGACCGCCGCCGCGGTCGTCACCAACCTGGGCAGCCACGGCGCCCTGGTCGCGGCGGCGTTCGCCGTTCTCGAAACGGGCGGTGACAGCGGTGACGTCGGCCTGGTCGCGGCGGCGCGGACGCTCCCGCTGGTGCTGTTCCTGCTGATCGGCGGCGCCGTCGCGGACCGGCTGCCCCGGCACCATGTGATGGTCGCGGCCAACGCCCTGAACTGCCTTTCGCAGGCCGCCTTCGCCGCCCTCGTGCTGGCCGGGGAGCCCCTGCTGTGGCAGATGATGCTGCTCGCCGCCCTGGGCGGGACCGGCCAGGCCTTCTTCGGCCCGGCCGCCGAGGGCATGCTGATGTCCTCGGTCGACGGCGAGCAGGCGGGCCGCGCGTTCGCGGTGTTCCGGATGGCGATGCAGGGCGCGGCCCTGGGCGGTGCCGCGCTCGGCGGGGCCATGGTCGCCGCGATCGGGCCCGGCTGGGTGCTCGCGGCGGACGCCGCGGCCTTCGCGCTCGCCGGGGCGCTCCGCGCCTTCCTCGACGTCGGCCACATCGCGCCGCGGGCACCGGGCGGCGGGATGCTCGCCGATCTGCGGGAGGGCTGGCGGGAGTTCGCCGGCCGGCCGTGGCTGTGGGCGATCGTCCTTCAGTTCTCGATCGCCAACGCCGTGGTCGCCGCCGCCGAAGCGGTGTACGGCCCGCTCGTCGCCCGCGACCACCTCGGCGGCGCGGGCCCCTGGGGCCTCGCCCTGGCGGCGTTCGGGGCGGGCACGGTCGCCGGCGCCCTGCTGATGACCCGCTGGAAACCCCGCCGCCTGCTCCTCGCGGGCACCCTGTGCGTGTTCCCCCTGGCCCTGCCCGCGGCCGCACTCGCCGTCCCGGTCCCCATCGGGGTCCTGTTCGTGGTGATGTTCGTCGCGGGCGCGACCGTGGAGGTGTTCGGCGTCTCCTGGATGACGGCCCTGCACCAGGAGATCCCCGAGGACAAGCTCTCCCGCGTCTCGGCGTACGACTGGTTCGGCTCCGTCGCGCTGTCACCGCTCGCCACGGCCGGGGCGGGCCCCGCGGAGGAGGCGTTCGGCCGTACGACGGCGCTGTGGGGCTGCGCGGGCCTGGTCGTCCTGGTCACGGCGGGCGCGCTGTGCGTACCGGACGTACGTGACCTGCGACGCCGGACCACCTCGGTGGCCCAGGGCGGCGTCGAGCACGCGTCAGCCGATACCGAACGCCCCGTCGGGGGGCTCGGGTGACGGCACGGCGTCCTCGTCCCGCACCGCCACCGCGCCCCCGGTGAACTGCCGCAGAGAAACGCCGTGTTCGACCCGGGCCGGAAAGGCGTCGGCGGCCGTGAGCCGCGCGAGAGCGGTCACGTCGACCGCGTGGTGCCCCGCCACGAGCACCGCGTTCCCGAACCGCCGCCCCCGCAGCACCCCCGGCTCGGCGATCAGCACGAGCTCCTCGAACGCCGTCGCCAGGGTGGCCAGCTGGGACCGCAGGAAGGCGAACGGCGCCGCGTCGGGGAGATTGGCGAGATAGACCCCGCCGTCCCGCAGCACCCGCGCGGCCTCACGGACATAGGGAACGGACGTGAGGTGCGCAGGGACCCGCGAACCGCCGAACACGTCGGCGACGATCACATCGGCCGAATCCGCCGCGGCCTTCTCCAGCCAGTCCCGCGCGTCCGCCGCGTGCGACGCGACCCGGGCGCCCTCCGGCAACGGCAGATGCTCGGCCACCATCTCCAGCAGCCCCCTGTCCGCCTCGACGACGTCCTGCCGGGACCCCGGCCGGGTCGCGGCGACGTACCGGGGCAGCGTGAGCGCCCCACCCCCGAGATGCACGACGTCCAGCACCCGCCCCGGCTCCGCCACGACGTCCAGCACATGCCCGAGCCGCCGCGTGTACTCGAACTCCAGATGCGTCGGATCGTCCAGATCGACATACGACTGAGGCGCCCCGTCGACGGTCAGCAACCAGGCCCGCGCCCGATCGACGTCGGGCATCAGCTTGGCGAACCCGTGATCGACGGACCGGGCAACGGGAATGGCTTCCTTCACCCCTCCATTGTGCCGTTTCGCAACGTGCCTCAGGGGCGCGGGGAACTGCGCGACCAGCCACAACGGTCCCGCAGTCCCCCACCACCTCAGCCCACCACGGTCACGGTCCCGGCCCCCACAGTCCTGCCACCCTCACGAATGGCGAACCCGAGCCCCGGCTCCAACGGCACCTCCCGCCCCAACTCCACCGTCATGACAACCGTGTCACCGGGCCGCGCGACGGCGGCCTCACCGAGGTCGACGTCCCCCACCACATCCGCCGTGCGGATGTAGAACTGCGGCCGATACCCGCTGGAGACCGGAGTCGTACGCCCGCCCTCACGCGAGGACAGCACATACACCTGCGCCGTGAACCGACGCCCGGGCACCACACTCCCGGGCGCGGCGACCACATGCCCCCGCCGGACGACGTCCCGCGCCACCCCGCGCAGCAGCAACGCCACGCTGTCCCCGGCCTGCGCCTCCTCCATCGGCCTGCCGAAGGTCTCCAGCCCGGTGACCACCGTCTCGACGGAAGCCCCGAGCACCTCGACCCGGTCCCCGACCCGCACCGTGCCCCGCTCCACCGCACCGGTCACCACGGTCCCCCGCCCGGTGATGGTGAGCACGTTCTCCACGGACAGCAGGAACGGCGCGTCCAGATACCGCTCCGGCATCGGCACATACGTGTCGACCGCGTCGAGCAGCGCGTCGATGGACGCCGTCCAGCGCGGGTCCCCCTCCAGCGCCTTCAGGCCCGAGACGCGTACGACGGGTACCGAGTCACCGCCGTAGCCGTGCGCGGTGAGCAGGTCGCGTACCTCCAGCTCGACCAGGTCGGTCAGCTCCTCGTCCCCCGCGTCGGCCTTGTTGAGGGCGACGACGACGTGGTCGACGCCCACCTGCCGGGCGAGCAGCACGTGTTCGGCGGTCTGCGGCATGAGCCCGTCGAGCGCGGAGACGACGAGGATCGCTCCGTCCAGCTGCGCGGCGCCGGTGACCATGTTCTTGACGTAGTCGGCATGGCCCGGCATGTCGACGTGCGCGTAGTGCCGTGTGTCGGTCTCGTACTCCACGTGCGCGATGTTGATGGTGATGCCGCGCGCCGCCTCCTCGGGCGCCCGGTCGATCCGGTCGAACGGCACGAACGCGCCGTTGCCGCGGTCGGCGAGGACCTTGGTGATGGCAGCGGTCAGGGTGGTCTTGCCGTGGTCGACATGACCCATCGTGCCGATGTTGAGATGCGGTTTCGTACGGACGTAGGCCGTCTTGGACATGGCTGTACCTCGAAGCGTCTAGTCATGAAGTGGGACCCCGAGGACCTGCCCGACCCTCCCCTTGCGGGGTCCGACCGGACGAACCGGAGAGGGTCAGCTTCGGGCGCCGTCTGCAACGGCTGTGGGAGCTACGACGGCAGCCTTCGGGGCATCCGTGACCACGGATGCTGCGAGGGTGAAGGCCTGCCGGAACATGACGCCGATCCTTGCCGACGCTTCACCGCACGTCGAATGGTTTTCGGGGGCCGCACGCAAGACAGCGTTCAACTGCCTGTGACGCTCGTGAGACGAACCATACGGCGATCACACACATATGTCGGTTAGTGTCGCCGGATGCTCGATGCCACCACCCGCTCTGGGGGCACCGCCACGGCCTCTCCCCGGGCCAGCACCGCGGAGCTCGCCGTCGCCGCTTCCCCGGCAACGACCGCCTCGCCCGTCGTACCGACCCGTTTCACCGCACGCTGCACGAGAGCGCTGCTCTCCCCGTGGGCGCGGCTGTCCCTGCTCGTCGCCCTGCTCGCCGGGGGCGCGTGCGCGGTGCTGCTGTTCGAGCCACAGCGGCTGCTGACGGAGGGCTGGCCGCCGCAGCTCGGCGGAGCCGCGGCGGCGGTGGTGTTCGCGGTGGCGTACGGCGTGTGCACCGTCGCGTTCGTGCCGAGGCCGCTGCTGAACCTCGCGGCGGGCGCGCTGTTCGGTTCCCAGCTGGGCACCGGCACGGCTCTGGCGGGCACGGTGCTGGGTGCCGGCATCGCCTTCTGCCTGGGCCGGGCTCTCGGCCAGGACGCCTTGCGGCCGTTGCTGCGCGGGCGTTGGCTGAAGGCCGCGGACGGCCAGCTCAGCCGGCACGGCTTCCGCTCGATGCTGGCGGTGCGGCTGTTCCCCGGTGTGCCGTTCTGGGCCGCGAACTACTGCGCTTCCTTCTCCCGTATGGGCCTGCTGCCGTTCCTGGTGGCGACGGGCCTCGGCTCGATCCCGAACACCGCCGCCTACGTCGTCGCCGGCGCCCGGGCCTCCACTCCGACGTCCCCCGCCTTCCTGATCGCCCTGGCCTGCATCGCCGTGCCCGCGCTGGTGGGCGTGGTGGTGGCGTGGCGCAAGCGGCACCAGCTGCGCCGCCTCTGACGAACCGTTACACCGACTGTGACCGGGGCGCTGCCCCGGTCACACCCGTTCGAGCACGAGGGCGTTGGCGAGCCCGCCCGCCTCGCACATCGTCTGGAGCGCGTACCGGGCGCCCCGTTCCCGCATCGCGTGCACGAGCGTCGTCGTCAGACGGGTCCCGCTCGCGCCGAGGGGATGGCCGAGAGCGATGGCGCCGCCGTGCACGTTGACCCGGGAGAGGTCGGCGCCGGTCTCCTGCTGCCAGGCCAGTACGACACTGGAGAACGCCTCGTTGACCTCGAACAGGTCGATGTCGTCGAGGGTCAGCGACGCCTTGCGCAGCACCTTCTCGGTCGTCGGCACGACGCCGGTCAGCATCAGCAGCGGGTCGGAGCCGGTGACGGCGAAGCTGTGCAGCCGGGCGAGCGGGCGCAGGCCGAGCCGGGCCGCCGTCTCGCTCGACGTGATGAGCACCGCCGAGGCGCCGTCGTTGACCGGGCTGGCGTTGCCCGCCGTGACGTTCCACTCGATCTGCGGGAAGCGTTCGGCGAAACCGGGGTCGTAGTAGGCGGGCTTGAGCCCGGCGAGGATCTCCGTGGTGCTGCCGGGCCGTACGCACTCGTCGCGGGTCACGCCCTCCAGCGGCGCGATCTCGGCGTCGAAGAGCCCGCCCTCCCAGGCCGCGGCTGCCTTCCGGTGCGAGGAGAGCGCGAAGGCGTCCATCCGCTCGCGGCCGATCGACCACTTTGCGGCGATCAGCTCGGCGCTGATGCCTTGCGGGACGAGCCCCTCGGGATAACGCTCGGCGACACCGGGACCGAAGGGGTCCTTGCCCGCGGGCACGTTCGACCACATCGGCACCCGGCTCATCGACTCGACCCCGCAGGCCACGACGAGGTCGTACGCGCCCGAGAGCACGCCCTGCGCCGCGAAGTGCACGGCCTGCTGCGAGGAGCCGCACTGGCGGTCCACGGTGGTCGCGGGCACCGACTCCGGGAAGCCCGCCGAGAGGACGGCGTAGCGGGTGGTGTTCATGGCCTGCTCGCCGACCTGGTCGACGGTGCCGCCGATGACGTCGTCGATCAGCGCCGGGTCGACGCCGGACCGCTCGACGAGGGTGCGCAGGGTGTGGGCGAGCAGCTCCACGGGGTGGACGTGCGCGAGGGCGCCGTTCTCCTTGCCCTTGCCGATCGGGGTGCGTACGGCTTCGACGATGACTGCGTCACGCATGGTGCGGTCCTCCATGACCAACGGGGACTACCAGTGAGTAGGAAATCCGAACTCACCGTAGCCCGGTGGGTTTGAAAATCCAACCCTCTTCTAGACTGAGGCCCATGGCCGCCAGCAAAGACCCGCGCCCCTGCTCCATCGCCGACACCCTCGCGCTCGTGGGCGAGAAGTACTCCCTGCTCGTGCTGCGGGAGGTGTGCCTCGGCAACGGCCGTTTCGATCAGCTGGTGCGCAACATCGGCGCCCCGCGCGACATCCTCGCCACGCGGCTGCGCCGGCTCGTCGACGCCGGGATCCTGACCAAGCGGCCCTACAGCGAGCGCCCGCAGCGCTTCGAGTACCGGCCCTCGCAGGCGGGACTGGAGCTGGAGCCGGTCCTCATGACCCTCATGGCGTGGGGCGACCGCCATCTGCGGACGGCCGGCGACCGCCCGATGGTCCTCGAGCACTCCTGCGGCCGGGCACTCGCCCCGGCCGTCACATGCCGGGCCTGCGGAGACGAGGTGCGCCACGAGGACCTCACGGCCCGCCCCCAGGCGCCCGGCTGGACGGTGACCGGCCCGACGGCGGCCTGATCCGGCCCGCCGCGGACCGCCTTCCAACCCCTGTGTCCCAGGGGGTCATCCGGGGACGCTACGCTTCCCCCTCGGTACACCTGATCCCACGGTCATCTCATACGAAGGCCCGGTGTGCCCGTCGTCCGTCCCGCACCGGCACTTGGACTCCGCTACCTCATGTCTTGGTTCGAATCACTCATCCTCGGACTCGTCCAGGGGCTGACCGAGTTCCTCCCCGTCTCCTCCAGCGCGCATCTGCGGCTGACGGCGGCCTTCTCGGGCTGGGAGGACCCGGGCGCGGCCTTCACGGCGATCACCCAGATCGGCACCGAGGCCGCCGTGCTGATCTACTTCCGCAAGGACATCGGGCGGATCCTGTCCGCGTGGACGCGCTCGCTCACCAACAAGGAACTGCGCGGCGACCCCGACGCGCGGATGGGCTGGCTCGTCATCGTCGGCTCGATCCCGATCGGCGTGCTCGGCGTGACGCTGAAGGACCAGATCGAGGGCCCGTTCCGTGACCTGCGGATCACCGCGACGATGCTGATCGGCATGGGCATCGTCCTGGGCGTCGCCGACCGGCTCGCCGCCCGGGACGAGAAGAGCGGCCGCCACCGCGCGCCCAAGCAGCGCAAGGCCCTGGAGGACCTGGGCGTCCGGGACGGACTCATCTACGGCGCCTGCCAGGCCATGGCCCTGGTCCCCGGCGTCTCCCGCTCCGGCGCCACCATCAGCGGCGGCCTGTTCATGGGCTACACCCGCGAGGCCGCGGCCCGCTACTCCTTCCTGCTCGCCATCCCCGCGGTGCTCGCCTCCGGTGTGTTCGAGCTCAAGGACGCGACGGAGGGCGGCCATGTCTCGTGGGGGCCGACGATCTTCGCGACGGTCATCGCCTTCGCGGTCGGCTACGCGGTGATCGCGTGGTTCATGAAGTTCATCACGACCAAGAGCTTCATGCCGTTCGTCTACTACCGCATCGCCCTCGGCATCCTCATCATCGTCCTGGTGTCGATGGGTGCGCTGAGCCCGCACGCGGCCGAGTCGGCGGGCTGACCCGGCGGCCTGTGATCCGCGTCTCGTGACCAACCGCATAGGGATCCCGTAGCCGTCCGGTAGCGGGCTGTCAGTGGGTGCCCCTAGGCTTGCCCGCATGTCCCCCGATTTCTCGACCCCTGGTTCCGTGCGGTCCGCCGCCGAGGTCAACGAGGAGATCCGTGCGCTGTGGCGGCGCACGGGCGGCAAGCTGTCCGCCGAGGAGCGCGCGGAATACGAGTTCCTGGTCGTCGAGTGGGCGGCCGCGATCCGCGGCGAGGTCGTCGAGGCGGCCTGATCGCCCCCGGCCCCTCCCCACTCAACTGCCCTTTTTCGTCACACCTCTTGGCTCCACCCCCTCCATGGCCAACACTGAGCTGATGACGCAGCGCGTAGAGCTCGCTACCGTGAGGGACCGGCTGGCGGTCGACGAACTGATCACCGAATACGCGGTGGCGGTCGACGACGGTGACTGGGAGGCCTACCGGGGCCTGTTCGCCCCGGAGGGGCGGGCGGACTACCGCTCGGCCGGCGGCATCGAGGGAGAGGCCACGTCAGTCGCCTCCTGGCTCGCCGAGAGCATGCGGCTCTTCACCATGCGGCAGCACCTGATCGTCAACCGGCGGGTGCGCTTCGGGATCTGGGAACAGGACACCGGCGACACGGCCCAGGTCCAGGCCGACTACGTCAACCCCATGGCCACCGCGGGCCCCACTCCCGACTTCGTGTGCGGCGGCCGGTACGCCTTCACCCTGCTGCGCACGGGCGACGGCTGGCGGCTGAGCGCGGTGGTCGTCCAGGAGAAGTGGCGGCGCCTTCCCGAGCGGCGGAAGACACCTGTGATCAACTGACCCGGCGTCCTCTGTCCTAGATCGTCCGCAGGGCGCACACTGGAGGCACCCGCGGGGTAGGAGGCGCCTATGAAGACGCTCGGCCACTGGCTCGCCTCCCCGTGGCGGCGCTCCGCCGCCGCCGTGATCGCTGGCGCTCTTCCCGTACTCGCCTATCCCGCCCCGTCCCTGTGGTGGTGCGCCTACGTCGCGCTGGTCCCCTGGCTCCTGCTGCTGCGCACCGCGCCGACCGGCAAACGCGCGGCGTACGACGGCTGGTGCGGCGGCTTCGGCTTCATGCTGGCGATGCACCACTGGCTGCTGCCCTTCCTGCACGTCTTCACCTTCATCCTCGCCGCGCTGCTCGGCGCCCTGTGGGCCCTGTGGGGCCGGCTCGCACACCGGCTGCTGGCGGGCGCGCCCTCGCGGTGGCGGATCGCGGCCGCGCTCGTCGTCCTGCCGTCCGGCTGGCTGGCCGTCGAGCTGGTCCGCTCCTGGCAGGGCCTCGGCGGCCCCTGGGGCATGCTCGGCTCCAGCCAGTGGCAGGTGGAACCGGCACTGCGGCTCGCCTCGGTCGGCGGTGTATGGCTGCTGAGCTTCCTGCTCGTCGCCGTCAACGTCGCCGTCGCCGTCCTGGTGGCGGTCCGCCGGGCCCGTGTGCCCGCCGTGGCCGGCCTCGTGGCGACAGCCGCCGCCACCTCGGCGGCCTGGTCCTTCTCGCCCCGCCCGGACGTCGACGGCGAGGTCAGGATCGCCGTGGTCCAGCCGGGCGTCATCGACGGCGGCAAGAGCGCGGACCACCGCTTCGACCGGGAGGAACAGCTCACCCGCCGGCTCGCCGGGCAGGACGTCGACCTGATCGTCTGGGGCGAGAGCAGCGTCGGCTTCGACCTCGGGGACCGGCCCGACCTCGCCCGGCGGCTCGCGGCGCTGTCCCGCGCGACGGACGCCGGCATCCTGGTCAACGTCGACGCCCGGCGCTCCGACAAGCCCGGCATCTACAAGAGCTCGATCCTGATCGGCCCGGACGGCCTGACCGGCGAGCGCTACGACAAGATGCGGCTCGTGCCGTTCGGCGAGTACGTCCCGGCCCGCTCCCTGCTCGGCTGGGCCACCTCCGTCGGCAAGGCGGCGGGCGAGGACCGCAGGCGCGGCACCCAGCCGGTCGTGATGAACGTGGGGAACGGGCTGCGCGTCGGCCCGATGGTGTGCTTCGAGACCGCCTTCCCGGACATGACCCGCCACCTCACCCGGGAAGGCGCCGACGTGCTGGTAGGCCAGTCGTCGACGTCCACCTTCCAGCAGAGCTGGGCGCCCGAGCAGCACGCCTCACTGGCCGCGCTGCGTGCCGCCGAGACCGGCCGCCCGATGGTCCACGCGACGCTGACGGGTGTCTCGGCCGTCTACGGCCCGAGCGGACAGCGGGTCGGACCATGGCTCGGGACGGACGCGTCCGCCGCGCAGGTCTACGAGGTCCCCCTCGCCCACGGCACGACACCGTACGTCCGCCTCGGCGACTGGACGGTGCACGGGGCGCTGCTGATCCTCGCCGCCTGGGCCGCCGGCGAGGGTGTACGGAACCTGCGGCTCAGGCGGTCCGCTCCTGAACCGCGCGTACGACCCGCTCGCACAGTTCATGGGTCTCCAGCGCGTCCCGGGCGCTGAGCACCTTCCCCGCACGGACCGCGTCCAGGAACGCCAGGACCGCCTGCTCGATCCCGCGCTGCCGGGCCACCGGAACCCAGTCCCCGCGCCGCCGCACGGTCGGCTGCCCCTTGTGGTCGACCACCTCGGCGAGGTTGATCACCTGCCGCTTGGTGTCCTGCCCGGACACCTCGAGGATCTCCTCTGCCGAACCGCTGAGCCGGTTCATCACACCCAGCGCCGTGAAGCCGTCCCCGGCGAGCTGGAGCACCAGATGGTGCAGCAGACCGTCCCGGACGCGGGCGCGCACGGTCACGTCGTCGATCGCGCCGGGCACCAGGAACCGCAGGGTGTCGACGACGTGGATGAAGTCGTCGAGGATCATCGTGCGCGGCTCCTCCGGCAGCCCGATGCGGTTCTTCTGCATCAGGATCAGCTCGCGCGGATGGTCGGCGCACTGCGTGTAGCCGGGGGCGTGACGCCGGTTGAACCCGACGGCGAGGCTCACCTCCCGCTCCTCGGCGAGCGCCACCAGCCGCGCGGAGTTGTCGAGTTCGTAGGCCAGCGGCTTGTCGACGTACGTCGGTACGCCCGCCTGGAGCAGCCGCGTCACGATCTCCGGATGCACGAGCGTGGGCGCGTGCACGAAGGCCGCGTCGAGGCCTTGGTCCAGGAGGGAGTCGAGGGTGGTGTGCCGCCGCTCGAGCGGGACGTGGAGGCCGTCGGCGACCCGGTCGAGCGTGGCGGGCGTACGGGTCTGCAGGTGCAGTTCGAGCCCGGGCCGGAACGCGAGGACCGGGAGGTAGGCCTTCTGCGCGATGTCGCCGAGTCCGATGCAGCCGACCTTCACGGGGTGCTCTCCTCTAACGGTTGCCTGCCGGGGTCTGCTCGGAGCATACGGCCTCCCCCACTCTCGACTTCGCTCGAGCGGGCGGTGCCCCCAGGAGGCCGCCAGTCGGCGATGCCGTCGAAGCCGCGCAGGAACAGGGCGGGCCCGGCCTTCGACAGCGCGGCCAAGGCCGTGTCGCGTACGGCGATCCCGGCGCGGCTGGTCATGAGGTTGAGCCGGGCGACCTTGACGGCCTTCCGTGCGACGGCGGTCGTACGGGGCAGCCGGGCGGCGGTGTAGGCGGGCAGGTCGTCGCAGTGGTGGGCGAGGACGATCGCGTCCTCGATGGCTTGATTGCCGCCCTGGCCGAGGGTCGGGGGCATGGCGTGCGCGGCGTCGCCGACGAGGGCGACCCGGCCGCGGTGGTAGGCGGGGAGGGGCTCGGCGATGTGGTGGACGTCGTGGCGCAGGACGTCGTCGGGGCGGGCGGCGGCGAGCACGGCGGGGATCGGGTCGTGCCAGTCGCCGAAGCGGCGCAGCAGCTCGGCCTTCTCGTCGTCGGGCGCGTGTCCGCCGGCGGGTGTCATGGCGGCGGCGTAGGCGTAGACGCGGCCGTCCTTGAGCGGGTGCGTGCCCCAGATGCGACCCCTGCCCCAGGTCTCGTGCGAGGCGAACTCGGCGCCGGGGACGGGGATCACGACCCGCCAGGTGGTGAACCCCGAGTACACCGTCCCCGGGTGGCCGGGGAAGAGCGCCCGGCGGACGCCGGACCGGACTCCGTCGCCGCCCACCACCAGCTCGGCCTCCAGCTCGCCGTCCGCGGTGGTGACCCGGGCGGGCCGGTCGGTGTCGCCGCTGTCGGCGAGGGTCGCGGCGGCGTCCGTGCGGACGGCGCCCGGCGGGAGCTGTGCGGCCAGACGCTCGACGAGGGTGGCGCGGTGCAGCAGTACGAGCGGGCCGCCGAACCGCTCGGCGGCGGCGTCGGCCGAGGAGCGCGAGAGCCACCGCCCGGACGGTGTGCGCAGACCGCCGTCCCCCGACCAGGCGGCGAGACCGCGGATCTCGTCGCCGAGACCGAGGACGTCCAGCGCCCGCAGGGAGTTGGGAGCGAGGGAGATGGCGGCGCCGACCGGCTCCAGCGAGCGGGCGCGCTCCAGCACGGTGACCCGCCAGCCGCGCCGGCACAGGCCGGCCGCCGCGGTCAGGCCTCCGATACCGCCGCCGATCACGACGGCCCGCCTCGACTGTGCCATGGCTCCTCCTCGAAACCGCGTCGACTACAGCTGTAGTTCGCATTCGACCTTACTACAGCTGTAGTGAGACGGGTAGCGTGAGCCCCATGTCCGTACGCACCACCGGCCCTTCCCGCGCCGACCTCGTCGCCGACACCGCCCTCGCCCTGCTCGCCGAGCGCGGGATGCGGGGCCTCACGCACCGGGCGGTCGACGAGACGGCCGGACTCCCCCAGGGCTCCACCTCGAACCTCGCGCGGACCCGGCAGGCCCTGCTGGAACTGGCGGTGCGGCGCCTGGCCGACCGCGAGGCCCGGGTCCTGGCCCTGCACGAGATGCCGGACCCGCGGTCCGGGACCGACTCCCTCGCGAACGCCCTGGCCCTGGCGACCCACCGCGCCCTGACGAACCACCGCGCCCTCACGCTCGCCCGCTACGAACTGGCCCTGGAGGCGACCCGCCGCCCCGAGCTGCGGGCCTACTTCGACGCGACGGGCGCCCGCTTCCGTGACCAGCTCACCGCCCTGGTCACGGGGCTGGGCTCGACGGAGCCGGCCCGGCACACGCTGTCGCTGATCGCCTGGGCGGACGGGCTGATGTTCAGCTGCGTCGCGGGGTCGTTCGGTCCCGAGACGCCGAGCCTGGAGGAGGTACGGGCCGGGCTGCGGGAGCTGCTCGCGGGGATGCTCGGCGGCTGAAAACCCCTGGGCCGTCCGGGCGAGTTGGGACAGGATGCGGTCATGACCATCGAGCGCACCGAACCCGCCACCGACGCCGCCGAACGCGCCATGCTGGAAGGCTGGCTCGACTACCACCGGCAGACCCTCGCGTGGAAGTGCGAGGGCCTGAGCGACGAGCAGCTGCGTACCGCCTCCGTGGAGCCCTCTTCGCTGTCCTTGATGGGGCTGGTGCGGCACATGACCGACGTGGAGCGGAACTGGTTCCGCAGGGTGCTGGTGAACGACACCGCCGGTTTCCTCTACTGGAGCGACACCGAGGACGAACCGGACCGCGACTTCCATCTCACCGAGGCGGACACCTGGGAGGAGTCGCACGCCACCTGGCAGGCCGAGATCGAGACCGCCCGGACCAACGCCGCCCGCTTCGCCCTGGACGACCTCTCCGAGGGTAAACACCGCCGCACCGGCGAGCAGTTCAACCTGCGGTGGCTCTACACCCACATGATCGAGGAGTACGCGCGGCACAACGGCCACGCCGACCTGATCCGCGAGTGCCTCGACGGCTCGACCGGCGACTGACGTCACCCAGGACCCACCGGCGACCTCCGTACGGGGCGGGACATCACCCGTGTGGGGCATCCTCCGCCTGTCCGCTGTCCCACCAGGGGCCGGACGCACCAGAGTTGCGCGGGTGCATCGAACGACGACCACAGCGACGCTTCTGGTGACCGTGGCGGTCTCGGCCCTCTCCGGCTGTGTGACGGTCCAGGATCCCCCCGTTCCCGGACCGCCGGCGGCACCGACCCGGCCGCCGGCACCCCGGCCGGAGGAGCAGGTCGTGCAGGCACCGGCCCGGGAGGCCCTGGAACTCATCGAGGGGTCCCGCCGCCCGGAGCCGGCCGCGTCCGCGTCCCGGCACGCCACGCCCCCGGCGGCCTCGCCGCAGGAGGAGCAGCGGCGATCCGGCACCCGCGACGCCCGCCCGCACCCCGCCCGCCCTGAACACCGGCCACCGGCCCCGCGCAGCCCACAGCGGCCACCCGCCGACCTGCCCGACGTCTCGGAATCGGTACGTCAGGACGTCCACAAGAACGTCCCAAAGAACGCGGACGTGTGCGCGCTGGGCAAGCGCTTCGGGGGGTGGCGAGCGGACAGCCCGGAGGCGACCATCTGCCGTGACACGTACCGGCGTTGAACGGCGGGCCGGGCAGGACCTCGACGCTAGGGCCGCTGCCTCGGCGGAGTCCATGCCCCTCCGCCGCCTTCTCCCAGCCGGGACTCCAGCCGTTCGATGGCGGCCCGCACGCCGTCGCCGTACCTGTCGTCGGCGAGGGCGGCGGCCGTTCCCCTGGCCCGTCGCAGATGGGTGCGGGCCGCGTCGCACTGGCCGAGCTTGAGGTAGTCGTCGGCCAGGTTCAGGTGCAGGGAGGGGTAGAACGCGCGCACCGCGAGGGCGCCTTCGGGCGAGGCGGACCGCCCGTCCTCGGAGATCTCCTCCGCCGCCGTCAACGCGCGCAGGTCCCAGGCCAGTTCGTCCCCGGGGTCGTCCTGCGTGTCGGCCAGGTAGTGCGCGAGGGTGCAGCGGTGCAGGGGGTCGCCGTGCTCCCCGATCTCCGCCCAGAGGTCCAGGAACCGGTGCCGGGCCTCCTCCCGGTCCCCCGCGTGGTGCAGCATGACGACCTGCCCGATCCGCGTGAGCACGGTATCCGGCGCCGTCTGCTCCTGTCGCTCCATCGCCACGCCCTCCGCGCACTCGCCGGCTGATCTTCCGACGCTAACCGGAGACGGAGGCGATCCGGCTCAGGCCGGTCCGTACGCACGGGGCCTTCCGGGAGGAAGACCCCGCCGTCCGCCGCCCGTCCTCAGCCCAGGTTCGGGATCGTCCAGTCGATCGGCTCGTGGCCCTGTGCCGCCACCGCCGCCTCGATCTGCGTGAACGGACGTGAGCCGAAGAACTTCTTCGCCGACAGCGGCGACGGATGCGCGCCCTTGACCACCACATGCCGCGACTCGTCGATCAGCGGGAGCTTCTTCTGCGCGTAGTTCCCCCACAACACGAACACCGCCGGGTCGGGCCGCCCGGCCACCGCGCGGATCACGGCGTCCGTGAACCTCTCCCAGCCCCGGCCCTTGTGCGAGTTGGCCTCGCCGCCCCGGACCGTGAGCACCGCGTTGAGCAGCAGGACGCCCTGCTCGGCCCACGGCATCAGATAGCCGTTGTCCGGGATCGGCGCGCCCAGTTCCTCGTGCATCTCCTTGTAGATGTTCCGCAGGGACGGCGGGGTCCGCACACCGGGCCGGACCGAGAAGCACAGCCCGTGCCCCTGGCCCTCGCCGTGGTAGGGGTCCTGACCGAGGATCAGGACCTTCACCTTCTCGTACGGCGTGGCGTCCAGCGCGGCGAAGACCTCCTCGCGCGGCGGATACACCGGACCCTTCGCCCGCTCCTCCTCGACGAACTCCGTCAGCTCCTTGAAATAGGGCTGCTGCAGCTCGTCGCCCAGAACCCCGCGCCAGGACTCGGGCAGCATGGCGGTGTCGGTCACGTCAACGTCCTCACGATGTGCGGTCACTTCCAGGCCTCAGAACCTACAGGCGACCACTGACAACGTGCCGGGGAACGCCCGGTGTGCCGACCCGCCTACCAGGCGGTCTTGCGGTGCAGCTCCCACAACATCATGATCGTCGACGGGTCCAGGGCCCGTTCCGCGCCCGAGACGTCCCGGCTGGCGGCCACGTACTGCCTGCCCTGCCACAGCGGCAGCAGTCGCGCGTCGTCCACCAGGATCCGCTGGGCCTCCTCGAACTCCTTCTCCACGTTCGCGCGGTCGCTCTCCCGGCGCGACCGGGGCAGCAGGTCGCCGGTGATCTCGGGGGCCGGGTAGGGCGTACCCAGGGCGTTCTGCTCGCCGACGAACGGCGCGATGAAGTTCTCGGCGTCCGGGAAGTCGGGGAACCAGCCACGCCCGAACACCGGGTACTCGCCCTTCTGGTAGCCCTCGACGTAGGTCTTCCAGGGGCGGCTCTTCAGGCTGATCGTGAAGAGGCCGGAGTCCTCGAGCTGGCGCTTCAGCTCCTTGAACTCCTCGGCGGTCTCGGAGCCGTAGCGGTCGCTCGTGTACCAGAAGGTGAGCGGGACCCGCTGGTTGATGCCGGCGCCGCTGAGGATCTCGCGGGCCTTGTCGACGTCGGGGTCGCCGTAGTCGTCGAAGAAGCCCGTGGTGTGGCCCGTGAGGCCCTTGGGGACCATGGAGTACAGCGGGTCGACGGTGTCCTTGTAGACCTTGTGGGTGATCGCCGCCCGGTCGATGACCTGCGCGATGGCCTGGCGCACGGGCTTGCGCTTGGCCCAGGAGTCCTTCGGGTTGAACACCAGGTAGTTGATGTCCGTGCCCGAGCCCTCGACGAGCTGGATCTCCTCCTCGTTGGAGGTCTTGCTCTGGAGGTCGACGACGTCGCCGGCGGCGAGACCGCGGTAGGTCACGTCGATCTGCTCGTCGCGCAGGGCCTTGACCATGGCGCCGGAGTCCTGGAAGTAGCGGATGGTCACCGCGTCGTTCCGGCGCTCCGCGTAGCCCTTGTAGCCGTCGTTGCGGACGAGGACGGCCTCCTTGCCTTCCTCGTACGAGTCGAGCGTGTAGGGCCCGGACCCGACGGGGTCGCTGCCCTTGCGCAGGGAGTTCTCCGGGTAGGCCTGCGGGGAGACGATCGACATGGCGGGGGTGGCGAGCACGAACGGGAAGGTGGCGTCGGGCTTGTTGAGGTGGAAGATCACCTCACGCTCGTTCGGCGCCTGGACCCGTTCGAGGCTGCCCAGCAGACCGGCGGGACCGCCGTTGACGTTGATCTTGCGGATCCGGTCGATGGAGTACTTGACCGCCTGGGCGTCGAGCGCGTCGCCGTTGGAGAACTTCAGGCCCTCGCGCAGCTCGCAGCGGTACACCTGGTTCGAGGAGTCACTGAAGCCGCACTGCTCGGCGGCGTCCGGCTGGGGATCGCTCGCGCCCGTCGGATAGCTCAGCAGCGTCTGGTAGACGTTGCGGAACAGCTCCCAGGAGCTGTCCCACGACGCTGCGGGATCGAGCGTGCTGGGCGCACTGGTGGTGCCCACGACGATCGGCCCCTCGTCCTCCGGGGTGTCGGACGACAACACGCCACACCCGGCGAGAAGGGACGATATGGACGCGATGGCCGCCACCTGCCGCAGGCATCGGTTCCGGTAGAACACGCGCACGCTCCTCGATCTGCCATACCAAGGGTCGGCAGACCATACCGCAGTGCCCGGCCCGGTGCCCCTCCCGGTGCATGACTCCTTGATCGATAAACCTTTGACGACGTTGTCATCGCCCTTTGCGAGGGCTTTACGTCGGCACGGGCGCCGCCGGTGTCCACGGGCGCCCGTGCCGAGCCGCGTGGATCAGCCCGTGCCGGCGTTGAGGAAGATGCCGCCGTCCACGACGAGCGTCTGGCCGGTGACCCAGTCGGACTGCCCGGAGGTGAGGAACGCGGCCGCGCCGCCGATGTCGGAGGGCACGCCGAGCCGGCCGAGCGGGTAGGCCGCGGCGGCCTCCTCCTCCCGGCCCTCGTACAGGGCCTGCGCGAACTTGGTCTTCACGACGGCCGGGGCGATCGCGTTGACCCGCACCTTGGGCGCGTACTCGTGCGCGAGCTGCACCGTCAGGTTGATCATCGCCGCCTTGCTGATGCCGTACGCGCCGATGAACGGCGAGGGCGAGAGGCCGGCGACCGAGGCGATGTTGACGATGGCGCCGCCGTTGTCCTTCTGCCAGGCGTGCCAGGTCTTCTGGGCGAAGCCCAGCGCGGAGACCACGTTGGTCTCGAAGACCTTGCGCGCGACGTTCAGGTCGAGGTCGGCGATCGGCCCGAACACCGGGTTCGTACCGGCGTTGTTGACCAGGAAGTCGACGCGGCCGAAGGCCTCCATCGTGCGCTCGACGGCGACGGCCTGGTGGGCCTCGTCGTGCGCCTTGCCCGCGACGTAGATCGCGCGGTCGGTGCCGAGCTGTTCGACGGCCTCCTTGAGGGAGTCCTCGTTGCGGCCGGTGACGCACACGCGGTCGCCGCGCGCGACGAGCGCCTCGGCGACGCCGTAGCCGATGCCGCGGCTGCCGCCCGTGACGAGGGCGACCTTGCCGGAAAGTTCCACGGAAGTCATGTCTGTCGTCCTCTAGTCGAGCGGTCCGCCGGCCACGTACAGCACCTGGCCGGAGACGAACCCGGCCGCCTCGCCCGTGAAGAAGGCGATGGCGTTGGCGATGTCGTCCGGCTCACCGACCCGGGCCACCGGGATCTGGGTGGCGGCGGCGGCCTTGAAGTCCTCGAAGCCCATGCCGACGCGGTCGGCGGTGGCCTTGGTCATCTCGGTGGCGATGAAGCCGGGGGCGACGGCGTTGGCGGTCACGCCGAACTTGCCGAGCTCCTTGGCGAGGGTCTTGGTGAAGCCCTGCAGACCCGCCTTGGCCGCGGAGTAGTTCACCTGGCCGCGGTTGCCCAGCGCCGAGGACGACGAGAGGTTGACGATCCGGCCGAATCCCGCGTCCACCATGTGCTTCTGACAGGCCTTGGACATCAGGAAGGCGCCGCGCAGGTGCACGTTCATGACGGTGTCCCAGTCGGAGACGCTCATCTTGAACAGCAGGTTGTCGCGCAGCACGCCCGCGTTGTTGACCAGGATCGTCGGCGCGCCGAGCTCCTCGGCGACACGGGCGATCGCGGCCTCGACCTGGGCCTCGTCGGAGACGTCGGCGCCGACCGCGATGGCCTTGCCGCCCGCCGCGGTGATCTTCTCGACGGTGTCCTTGCAGGCGGCCTCGTCGAGGTCGATCACGGCGACCGCGCGGCCCTCGGCGGCCAGTCGTACGGCGGTGGCGGCACCGATACCGCGCGCGGCACCGGTGACTACGGCGACCCGCTGCTCAGTGGTGGACATGGCTGCTTCTCCTCAGGTGAGCGACCGCTTAGTACCTACAGTGGGTGTGACGCTAGAAGCCCTGGCACGCGGTGTCAACGGCCAGGCGGGGCGTGTGATCCATTACCTGACCAGCAAGTCCAGCAAACGCTCCGTCTCCGCCGCCGGATCCGTGGTCAGCCCGGTGTGTACGGGCCCGGGCTGGACGATCGTCGAGCGGGGGGCGATGAGCCAGCGGAAGCGGCGGCCGGGGTCGTCGCTCGCGGCCTGGCCGGCCGCGGGGCCGCCCGCGCAGATGTGCTCCACGGCGCGCAGCGCGGCCTGGACGCCGGCCACGTCCGCCCGGGGGTCGAGTGCCAGCAGCCGTGCCTCGTCGAGGTGGGTGCGCGCGCCGACGTAGGACTCGGCACGGCAGTAGACGAGGACCCCGGCGTTGACGCACTCGC
Organism: Streptomyces purpurascens; assembly: GCF_045040895.1. Lineage (NCBI taxonomy): Bacteria > Bacillati > Actinomycetota > Actinomycetes > Kitasatosporales > Streptomycetaceae > Streptomyces > Streptomyces purpurascens. The sequence goes on from NZ_CP108341.1 coordinate 1,518,615, forward strand.
CGCGTTCGATGCGCGGGACGACGCGCAGGACGGCGTACTCGTAGATCTGGCGGTCCCGCGTCCCGCCCCTGATGATGTGCCGGTCGCTCACTTGGTCCCCTGGATACGGTCGTGGATGACGGCGGCCCGCGCGAGCAGCGGCCGCGCGTAGGCCTGCCTCAGATCGTCCGGCGTGGCGAAGCCGGGCTCGCCGGCCAGCCAGGCGTCCGGGATCCGCGCGGTGACCTCGGCGAGCAGTTCCTCGGTGACCAGGGGCGCCAACTCGGCCGCGGCGGAGGCGACATCGGGCGCGAAGGGCGCCAGGGCATGGTCGGAGGCGTCGTAGGGGCGGGCCGCCGAGGCCTGCGCGCCGGGCCAGTTGTGGTGCCAGATCATGGTCGCGCCGTGGTCGACGAGCCACACCTCGCCCCGCCACACCAGCAGGTTGGGGTTGCGCCAGGACCGGTCGACGTTGTTGACCAGCGCGTCGAACCAGACGATCCGCCCGGCCTCCTCGGGGCTCACCCGGAATGCGAGCGGGTCGAAGCCGAGCGCGCCGGAGAGGAAGTCCATGCCGAGGTTGGTGCCGCCGCTGGACCTGAGCAGGTTCTGCACCTCCTGGTCGGGCTCGCCGAGCCCCAGCTCCGGGTCGAGCTCGACCCTGACCAGGCGGGGCACCCGCAGCCCCAGCCGGCGGGCGAGCTCCCCGCAGACCACCTCGGCGACAAGCGTCTTGCGGCCCTGTCCCGCGCCGCTGAACTTCAGGACGTACATCCCGCGGTCGTCGGCCTCGACGAGTCCCGGCAGCGAACCGCCCTCGCGCAACGGCGCGATGAAACGGGTCGCGATCACTTCCTTGAGCATCGCCCCAGGTTACTGACGCAGCCGGGAACACAGGCGACGGCCTCGCGGCGGCGGGCCGGAACCCGACAGCGAACCGACAGCTCCGCTTTACCCACGCCGTTCCGCGAACGAGTCAGGATCTCGACATTGTCTGAACAGCCGGTCCTCAAGGGCCGTACCTCTCCGCAGATCACGAATCCCCGGAAGGAACGTCAGCATGACCAGCGAATCAGTTCAGCCGATGTCCGGACCGAGCCGCCGTGCCGTCGTGGCGGCAGCTGGCGCGGCGGGGCTCACCGTCGCGCTGACGGCGTGCGGGTCGGAGGACAAGGCGTCCGACCCTGCCACCGAACAGGGCGCCGGCGGCGGGGGCGCCACGAACGAAGGCGGCGGCTCGTCACCCGAGGCCGGGGCCGGTGGCCCGGCACTCGCGAAGACCGCCGACATCCCCGAGGGAAGCGGCAAGATCTTCAAGGACGAGAAGGTCGTGGTCTCCCAGCCGGCCGCGGGCGACTACAAGGCCTTCTCGACGATCTGTACCCACCAGAACTGTCCGATGGTGGATCTCAAGGACGACATCATCTCCTGCACCTGCCACGGCAGTCAGTTCTCCGTCCTCGACGGCAGTGTGAAGAAGGGACCCGCCGTCAAGCCGCTGGAGGCGAAGCAGGTGACCGTGAACGGCGACTCCATCACACTCGCCTGACCCCACGCGCACGCCTCAGACACGCCAGCACCTCGTCCGTGGTCGCGACCGTGGCGACCAACGCGAGGGTGTGGCGGATCATCGCGGGGGTGTACTCGGACGGCACCCCCGCGATGGCGTCCGCCGGGACGACGGCGGTGTAGCCGCGGTTCACGGCGTCGAACACGGCGTTGGGAACGGCCACGTTGGCCGATACGCCGGTGACGATCAGGGTGCGGCAGCCCAGGTTGCGCAGCAGCGGGTCGACATCGGTGCCCTGGAGGGGCGACAGCCCGTGCAGGCGTCGTACGACGAGGTCCTCCTCGGCGACCTCGATCGGGGCGGCGACCCGCACCGCCGGCGTGCCGGACAACTGCTGGACGGGCAGCCGTGCGGCGGCCCGGAAGAGGCGGGCGTTGCGGTTGGCGCCGCGGCCGTCGGGGCGGCGCTCGGCGACGGCGTGCACGACCTGGACGCCGCCTTCGTGGGCGGCGTCCACCAGGCGGGCGACCTTGGCGAGCACGCCGCCGGAGCGGGCCTCGGCGGCGAGTTCGGGCAGTGCGCTGTCCGCTCCGACGACGCCCTCCTGGCACTCGACGGTGAGCAGCACGGTGGTCCGCGGATCGAGGAGTTCGCTGAGCTCTTCGTACGAGGGCACGGTTCCCCCTGGGCGCCGGCGGCGGGTCGGGCGAGCGTAGCCACCGTTGCTAACGGACGGAAGAGCACTCATTCTTTTCTGACGTGATGTCAGAGGATCTCCTCTGACACGACGTGGGAAGAAGAAGGAGGGGGAGCATGACCGTCACGCAGCAGCGCAGGGGCCGGAAGATCATGATGACGCCGGGCGAGCTGGACGATTTCCTCACCACACAGCGCACCTGCCGGGTCGCCACGATCTCGGCCGACGGCGCTCCGCACGTGAGCACGCTGTGGTTCGCCTGGGACGGCGCCTCGATGTGGCTGTACTCGGTCGTACGCAGCAAGCGGTGGACCGACCTCAGGCGCGACCCTCGGGTGGCGATCGTGGTCGACACCGGCGAGGAGTACGACGAGCTGCGCGGCGCCGAGCTGTCCGGCGCAGTCGAGTTCGTGGGCGAGATCCCGCGCACCGGCGAACTGCGCGCCGAACTCGACGTCCCGGAGACGCTGTTCGCCCGGAAGAACTTCGGCCTGGAGGAGATGCCGCACGACGGCCGGCACGCCTGGGTGCGCCTGACACCGCAGAAGATCGTCTCCTGGGACTTCCGCAAGCTCGGGCCTGTCTGACAGATCCCCGCAGGGCGGGCTCCGCGGCGTCTGGTCGCCGCCCGCAGGGCCTTGACCGCAGAACGCGGCAGTGCGCGCGGAGCGCTCAGGTGACGCTCTCCCCCGCCGCCCGCAGGGCCTCGACCGCGGCCCTGATCGACGGGCGGCGGTCGGCGTCCGCGCGCCAGACGACGTACACATGCCGCCGGACCCGCTGCCTGACCGGGACGGTCACGACGCCGTCGGGCACCGGGTGGCGGCCGAGCAGCGGGGCGATGCACACCCCGAGACCGGCGGCGACCAGCCCGAGCTGGGTGTGGGTCTCGGCGGCGCGATGGCCGACGATCGGCTCGATACCCTTCGAGCGGAGCGTGAACATCAGCCACTCGTGGCAGAACTCGCCCTCGCCCCAGGTGATCCACTCGTCGTCGGCGAAGTCGGCGAGGTCCACCTCGTCGCGCCCCGCGAGCCGGTGGTCCACCGGCATGGCGACATCGGCGGGGTCGTCCAGGATCGGCGCCTTGACCAGGCCGTCGGGCAGCGCCATCGGCTTGTTGTACCAGTCGAGCACCACGGCGAGGTCGAGGTCGCCGCGCACGACCGAGGCGATGCCGTGCTCCGGTTCCAGCTCGCAGGAGCGCAGCCGGAGCGCGGGATGCCGCTCGCGCAACGCGGAGAGCGCGTGCGGAAACAGGCCGCGGGCGGCCGTCGGGAACGCCGACAGCCGGAGCTCGCCGACGACCTCCCCGCGCTGCGCCTCCAGGTCGGACCGGGCGAGTTCGACCTGGGACAGGATGCGCGCGGCATGCTCGGCGAGCAGCCGGCCCGCGTCGGTGAGCCGCACGCCCCGGCCGTTCTTGGCGAGGAGTTGCTGGCCGACCTCCCGCTCCAGCTTGGACATCTGCTGGGAGACGGCGGAGGTCGTGATGTGCAGGGCCCCGGCCGCGCCGCTGACCGAGCCGTGCCGCGCGAGGGCGTCGAGGGTACGCAGGCGCTCCAGGTTCAACATATAAGCAATGCTACGCATTATCGGGTGCGAAATCTCGATTGTGCTACGCGGTTCCGCTCCAGCATCGTGGCTTCCATGACCACCGTCACCACCACGCCCGGCCGGGTCGCCACGGCCTCGCCCGTCCGGCCCCGGCGCCGCATCGACTGGCGTCTCCGCTTCGCCGCGCTGTCCCTGATCTGGGGCTTCAGCTTCCTGCTCATCAAGGTGGGCACCCAGGGGTACGCACCGTTCCAGGTCACGCTCGGCCGGCTGGTGTTCGGTACGGCGGTGCTGGCCGCCGCGATGGCCGTGCGCCGTGAGCGGCTGCCGCGCGGGGCGCGCACCTGGGGGCATCTGGCGGTCGCCGCGTTCCTGCTCAACGCCCTGCCGTTCTCGCTGTTCGCGTACGCCGAGCTGACCATCCCGTCCACCCTGGCGGGCATCTGCAACGCGACCTCGCCGCTGTGGGGCATGGCGCTGTCCCTGGTCGCCCTGTCGGAGGACCGCCCCACCCGGGTGCGGGTCGCGGGGCTCGGTCTGGGCTTCCTCGGGGTGCTCACGGTGCTGGGCGCCTGGCAGGGCTTCCACGGCCTGGACGCCACCGGCACGGCCCTGGCCCTGCTGGCCTCCCTCAGCTACCCGATCGGCTGGATCCACGTCCGCCGCACCCTGGCCGGCACGAGCCACTCGCACCTGTCGATGACCGGGGCGCAGCTACTGCTCGCGACGGTCCAACTGGCCGTCGTCACCCCGCTGTTCACCACCCTGCCCAGCGGTGTGCCCGTCGTGCCACTGCTGGCGATCGCCGCCCTGGGCGCCCTGGGCACGGGCCTCGCCGTGCTCCTCCAGTACGGCCTGGTCGCCGAGGTCGGCCCGACGACCGCCCAGATGGTCACCTACTTCATCCCGGTCATCGCCACGGCCGCGGGCGTCGCACTCCTCGGCGAGTCGCTCACCTGGTCGACACCGGTCGGCGCGGTGGTCGTCCTGACGGGCGCGGCCCTCACGCAGGTCCGGCCGAAGTCCCGGACACAGCCGAGGCCTCAGACGTAACTCCGCGCCGGGGCCGGGCCGAGCGCCGAGGAGATCGCGTCGGCCAGCATCTCGATCTCACTCCCCCTCCGGTCCCCGTCCCCGCTCCCGTTCTCGGCGAGCGTCGAGACGGTGACCCGGATGCCGGGCGGTGCGCTCATCCGGAAGCGGGCGCCCGGGGCGACCGCCCAGCCGGCGTGCTGCAGCCGGGCGACGGCTCCGGTCTCGTCCGGCACGGGCACCCACACATTCATGCCGCTGCGCCCGTGTGCCGCGACACCACGTCGGCGGAGCGCTTCGATCAGCGCGTCCCGGCGCCGCCCGTACGCCGCCGCCACCTCGCGCGTGTCCACCGCCCCGTCGGTCCAGAGCCGTACCAGGGCCCGCTGCATCAGCAGGCTCACCCACCCCGGCCCCAGGCGCTGCCGGCCACGGACCCGGTCGACGGTGACGGCGTCGCCGGTGAGCAGGGCGAGGCGCAGATCGGGGCCGTAGGCCTTGGCGGCCGAGCGGACGAAGGCCCAGTGCCGGGTGACGCCGGCGAGGGGGTGGAGGGGGAGGTCGACGATGCCGTGGCCGTGGTCGTCCTCGATCAGCAGGGTCTCCGGGTGTTCCCGGAGCACGGACCGCAGGGCACGCGCGCGCGTGGCGCTCACCGCGGCACCGGTCGGGTTCTGCGCCCGGTCCGTGACGATCAGGGCCCGCGCCCCGGCCTCCAACGCCCGGCGCACGTCCTCGGCGTACGGTCCGTCGTCGTCGACGCCGACGGGGACGGTCCTGAGTCCGAGCGCCGGCACGAGGTCGAGGGTGCGTCCCCAGCCGGGGTCCTCGACGGCGACGGTGTCGCCGGGCTTGAGGTGGGCCGCCAGCACGCGTTCGACACCGTCGAGCGCCCCGGAGACCACCGCGAGCGGCCCGTCCGGTACCCCGTCGGCGTCGAGGCCGGCCCGCGCGAACCGGGCCAGCTCCGGGTCCACGGGGGCCTCTCCATAGAGCACGGGCGCACGGTCGGCCTCGGCGGCCGCCGCCGCGAACGCGGCCGCGAGGGGCGGGAGCAACGCCGGGTCCGGATTACCCGCCGCCACATCACGCACGCCCTCGGGGACGTCCACCCTGATCCGGTCCCGCCCGGTCGTGGCGGGCGCCGGCCGCACCCGGCTGCCGCGCCGGCCGGCGGTCTCGATGACCCCGCGCTCACGCAGGGTCCGGTACGCGGCCGCGACGGTGTTGGGATTCACCCCCAACCGCTCCGCCAACTCCCGCATGGGCGGCAGAAGTTGACCCGGCCGCAGCTCACCGGCCCCCACCGCCCGCTCGACGCTCGCGGAAATGTCCGCTGCGCGGCGCCCACTGATCGGATACTCTCCTAGCACAAAGCCAAGTATGCACTAGTGCAATGGAGAGCGCCAATGCAGGGGACCGCACAGACGCCGTCGCAGCCCGCCACCGCCTACGCCCCGACCGACCGCACCGTCCCCACCCGCTCCCCCGACCGGGCCTCGTACGACAGGGAATTGGTGCACGCGATACTCGACGAGGCCTACGTCTGCCACCTCGGGTTCGTCCGCGACGGCGCGCCGGTCGTGCTGCCCACGCTGTTCGCCCGGGTCGGCGAGCGGCTCTACGTGCACGGCTCGACGGGCTCGCGCCCGCTGCGGGCGGCCGGCCAGGCCGACCCGGGCCTCCCGGTCTGCCTGACCGTCACGCACGTCGACGGCCTGGTCCTGGCCCGCTCGGCCTTCCACCACTCGATCAACTACCGCTCTGTGGTGGTGCACGGCGTCGCCCACGACGTGACGGACCCCGAGGAGAAGCGGCAGGCCCTGGACGCGCTCGTCGACCACGTCGTGCCGGGCCGCGCCGCCGACTCCCGCCCGGCCAACAAGAAGGAACTGGCCGCCACCGCCGTGCTCCGCCTGGACCTGGACGAGGTCTCCGCCAAGCTCCGCACGGGCGGCGTGAACGACGAACCTGAGGACCTCGCCCTCCCGCACTGGGCCGGTGTGGTTCCGGTCCAGAAGACGTACGGCACACCGATCCCCGACCCGGGTCTGGCGCCGGGCACAGAACTGCCCGGGTACCTGCCTTAGGGGCGCGGGGAACTGCGCGACGAGCCACAGATCACCCGCACCCGCCGATCACACCAGCACCCCCGGCTCCACCCGCGCACCCCTCGCCTCACCCATTGCAAGCCCCGCGACCGACCCAAGCATCAGCAGGGCCCCGGCCACCGTCGTGACGGTGAGGTGCTCCCCGAGCAGGACAACGGCCAGCCCCGCCGCGCTCACCGGCTCAAGCAACATGATCACCGAGACGGTGGCAGACCGCACCACGGCCGCCCCGGCGAAGTAGAGGCCGTAGGCAAGGGCCGTGGGCACGGCGGCGACGTACGCCAGCAGCACCAGGAGCCTCCCGGGCTCCTCGGTGTGCGGCAGCAGCCCTTCCGCCCAGGCGAACGGCAGCAGACACAGGCTCGTGACGGCGAAGGCCCCGACGGTCGTCCGGGACGCGTCGGCCTCGCCGTCGCGTCCCCAGCGACGGGTGAGCAGCGTCATCGCGCTGTACCCGCCCGCGGACAGCAGCGCGAGCAGCACACCCCACGGGCGTACGGCCGTACCCCCGCCGCCGAGGACGAGGACCGCGAGCCCCGCGAGGGCACCCGCGACGGCGACGGCTCCGCCCCGGCCCAGGCGTTCGGCCAGGGTCAGCCGGGCGCCGAGCGCGATGAGCACGGGCCCGGCGCCCAGGGTGACGACGGTGGCGACGGCCAGGCCGGTGGCGGAGACGGCCGCGAAGTAGGCCGTCTGGAAGACCGCGAGCCCGAGCCCGGTGACCCCGGTCCGCAGCGCCCGGCGGCCGAGCGGCTCGCGTACGGCCGTCCGGGCGCGCGGCCGCACGAGGCGGACGGCGAGCAGCAGCACGAGACCGGCCGCGCAGCGCCAGAAGGAGAGGGCGACGGGCCCCATGTCACTGGCCCGGTAGACCAGGGAGGCGGCCGCGCCCGCGGTGCCCCAGGCGACACCGGCGACGATCAGATAGAGGAGGCCTCGCCCGATGGGCAGGCCGGAGGCAGTGTTCGACACGTGTTCTCTCCGCAGACGCGCACGACGCGCCGCGCGGAACGAGCGGCGGCGGGTGCGCGGAAGTTCGGGAAGGACCCCGGATCAGCGGGGTCCGCGGACTTCGTCTGCGGGCAGCACCGGCCGGCCCGGCGGCGACATGCCGGGCGCGGTTTCCGGAGGGCCCGCCTCAGGCGGCCGGAGGCGGAAGAACGAGTGCGTCGGACGGCATGATCGGCACCCTAAGCCGCCGTTCCGGGCGTGGACAACTCCCTTTCCGGGCCGCCGCTGGCCACCGGCCGTTCGGAGCCCTTCGCGGGCGTCGAGGACTGCGCGATGAACGCGCCCACCAGCACGATGACGCCACCGGCGATCTGCGGCGCCGACAGGTGCTCGCCGAGCAGGACCCAAGCCAGGACGGTCGCGATGACCGCTTCGAGACAGGCCACGACACCGGCGACCTGCGGGGAGAGCCGGCGTACGGAGACCACGCCGGTGACGTACGCGACGACCGTGGCGACCAGGACGATCCAGGCCAGCAGGACGACGGCGGCGACGGGCGTGCCGTCCATGCGCGCGGTGCCCGTGAGCACGGACCAGTCCATGGTCCAGGGCCGGGCGACGACGGTCAGCACGGCCGCGCCGACGAGCAGGCCGTAGGCGATGACGCCGAGCGGGTCGGGCGCCTCGTCGCCGGCGTCGCTGCCCTGGTCGGAGAGGACGAAGTAGCCGACCTGGCAGCAGGCCGCGCCGAGCGCGAGCAACAGCCCCAGGGCGTCGAAGCCGAGGCCCGACCACACCTCGACGACGCACGCGAGTCCTCCGACCGCGAGGACGACACCGACCGCGGCGGCACGTGTCACGGGCCGCCGCTGCACGAACCGCACCCAGCCGAGCACGAGCGCGGGCGCCAGGTACTCGATGAGCAGCGCCACGCCGACGGGGATACGGGAGAGCGAGGCGAAGTAGAAGGCCTGGACACCGGCGACGGCCAGCAGCCCGAATCCGGCGAGGAGTCCGGGGCGGCGGCGCAGCAGCGCGCGGTGGCGTACGGCGAGCGGCAGCATCACCAGGGCGGCCCCGGTCACGCGCAGCCACACCACGTGCAGCGGGTCGAGGCCCGCCTCGATCAGCGGCTTGGCCGCGACTCCGGATCCGCCGAAGGCGACCGCGGACAGCAGCGCGAGACCGAGCCCCATGCCCCTGCCGCGCCTGCTCGGACTGCTCTCAGACGTACGCACCGGCACATGATGACAGGCCCTGACAGGAGCGTCACCCCCTATGGCACCTGTCTCACTGCCTGGACGGGGCGAACGCTCCGGGCAGGACCGGTCAGTGCGCGGGTTCGCCGCCTCCGGCCCACTCCCCGGGCCGGCCGTCGAGCCGGGCGAGCACCTCGTGCGGGTCGATCCCGGCGCGTCCGAGCACCTCGACCGCGCGCGCCTGCGCGTCGACGACGATCGCCGCGAGCAGGTCGATGCCGCGGGCCGGTCCGCCGCGGCGTGCGGCGCGTTCGCAGGCGTACTCCATCGACGCCGCGGCCAGCGGTGAGAAGCCCGCGCTCTCCGTCACCACGGGGACGGCGCCGGAGTCCTCGACGCCGCTCTGCCAGCGCAGGCCGTAGCCGATGCTGCGCTGGACGAGATAGCCCAGCAGTCGCGCGATCCGCGGTCCGTCACCGAAGACGGCACGCGCCTCGGGGTCGGACTCCAGCAGCGAGTGGAGCAGATGGGCCGTGTCGACCTGCCGGTCCCCGTCCCTGACCGCCCGGCGACGGGCACCACCGATCACCGACGCCAGCTCGTCACTGAGCCTGGCATCGTTCTCTGCGCGGTGGATGCCGTGCTCAGGGGCCAACTGCCGGGGGATACGGGGTTGCACATCCCCTACCCCATCAGTCCCGCGAGCCCGGGTCATCCTCGGCGGGGAGCATTTTCGCGTCCCACAGGAAGTGGACTTCGCCGGCCGGAATCTCCTCCTTACGGAGGAGATCAGGCTGTTTTGCCCGCGGACCCAGCATGTCTGACTGTTCGTCAGTATTGAACATTGCGGCCACCACCGCTACGTTCCGCGACACCCGAGACGAAGAGGTGGTCGCATGGCCGAGGTCAGCGCGGAGGCACGCATCGGGGCGCCGGCCGAGAAGGTGTGGGCCAGGCTCACGGACTGGTCCGCGTACGGCGAGTGGAACGCGACCCACACCAGCTTCCCGGCGGGCGGCCCCGAGAGCCTGGAAGTGGGCGCGACCTTCCAGGAGAACATGCGGCTGATGAACTTCCCGGCCGAGGTGGAGTGGACCGTCGAGGAACTCGAACCGGCCCGGGTGCTCGCCATCCGCGGCCAGGGCCCGATGGCCGTGACCGTCACGACGCGCTACACCCTCACTCCCGACGGCGACGCGACGACGGTCCGCATCGACGGCGAGTTCACGGGTGCGGCGGTGTCGTTGATGGCGGGCAAGCTCAGGGACTCGGCCACGGCGGCCCTGAACGAGTCGCTGCGCAAGCTGGACGGGCTGACGACCTGACACCCCGGCACGAAGAAGCGCCCCCCGGATCGCTCCAGGGGGCGCCTGCGCCACAAGGGGCGGCCCTCAGTCCTCGTCGGCGAGGATCAGGTAGAGCTTCTTACGGGCTTCGTTGATGACGCCGAGCGCCTTCTCCCGCTGCTCCTTGCTGCCGGTCTTCCAGACCTGGCCGAAGGCCTCCATCAGCCCGAAGCCGGCCTGGCGGATCTCGCCGAGGGCCTCCCAGTCGACCCCGCGGGAGGCCTCCTCCCAGGGCGCCTCGGGCCCCTCGTCGGCCGCCGTGCGGCCCGCTTCCGTGAGCGCGAACAGTTTCTTGCCGCCCTCGGACTCGCTGATGATGAGGCCCTCGTCCTCCAGCAGCTGAAGGGTGGGGTACACCGAACCCGGGCTGGGCTTCCACGCCCCGCCGCTGCGCTCGGCGATCTCCTGGATCATCTCGTAGCCGTGCATGGGCCGGTCCTTCAGCAGGGCGAGGATCGAGGCCCGCACGTCACCGCGCCGCGCCCTTCCCCTCGGCCCGCCGCGCCCTCGACCGCCCCAGGGGCCGGGACCGAAGCCCGGACCACCGGGCCCTCCCCAGCCGGGACCACCAGGACCACCGGGCCCGAAGGGACCGAAGGCCGCACGCAGCCCTTCGAAGCCGCCCCGGCCGTGACGCGATCCGCCGTGGCCATGTCCGTGCTCGTAACCGTGGGTACGCATCGCAACCACTCTCCATTCCATCGTTGATCTGTCGCGATGTCTCAACGATATATCGGTAGTGTTCTTATGGCAAGGCCCTGCCGGACCGAGCGGATTCAGCGGGCGTCGCGAATCCCGAGAATGTACGTGGCGGTCAGTGCCACGACGCGGTCTTCGTCCTGGGCCAGATCGGCGAGGGCACGGGACGCCGTGGGTCCCGGGATGTCCGCGAGCGCCTGGGTCAGCCGCCGGCGCGCGGACGGTGCGACGGTGCCGTGGGCGAGGCAGTCGACGAGCCTGGTGGCGATCCGGTCCGCGGACGCGGGGTCACTCGCCAGCGCGCTCAGCGCGTCGGCCGCGTCGACGTCGTTCGCCTCCTCGACGACCATGTCGACGAGCGTCGGGACCGCGTCGGCCACTCCGCGTGCCCCGAGCTCCAGAGCCGCGTACCTGCGGACCACGATGTCGTGATGCGCGAGAGCGTCCTTCAGCAGTGCGGTCGCCTCGCCGTTCGGCATCTCGGCGAGGGACTGGACGGCACGTTTCCTGACCTCGGCCACGGGTGAGCCGAGTCCCTCGGCGAGCAGGGCCGATCCGCCCTCGCCCGATTGCGCCAAAGCCCATCGAAGGGCTCCGGCGACGTTCGGGTCCGTCTCGCTCAACGCTGCCTCGACCAGGGCTTCCACCGGCCACGGAACCTCTTCGACCGAGGACAGGGCCGCGCGCTGGCGCGCCCCGGCGCTCTTCGATCCCAACGCGTGGAGGAGTCCGACGATCTGGAGGACGTCCTCCCAGCCGGCGGGTTCCGCGGCACCGATCCGCCGGAGTCGGGTGAGCAGCTCCGTCTCACTCGCGATGCGCTCTCGCGTCCGGTGGACGAGGTCGTCGACGAGCTCCGAGGGCCGGAAGCCGGGATCGTCCAGCGCGCGCCCGACCTCACGCAGCGACAGCCCCAATGACCGCAGGCTCTCGATGTGGAAGATCCGCCGGATGTCCTCGCCGGAGTACGCGCGATAGCCGGCGTCGGTACGGCCCGTCGGCCGCACCAGGCCGAGCGATTCGTAGTGCCTGAGCATGCGGGCGCTGACCCCGGACCGTCGTGCCACCTCACCGATCAGCACGCTCCGTCATCCTTCCTGGCCGGTCGTGCCGAGGGCGACGACGCGCTTCGCCTCCTCGATCGCGAACTCGAAACCGGCATCCGGGTCGCGCCGCAGCCGTTCCGTCGCGATCGCGTGCTGACGCACACGGGGGTCGGGATCCGTCATCGCGGCGCGCAGGGTCGGCATGACCGCCTCTCCGAGCGCGATCAACGCCCGGCTGAGGCTCGACTGCGTCTCACGCTCACCGCGTCCGAGCTGTGCCGCCAGCACGCCGGCCAGCCCGGCTTCTTCTCCTTCGGGCACGAGGACGACCGCTGCCCGCCAGGCGCTCCGCGCCACCTCGTCGTCGGGGTCGGTCAGAAGCGCCCGTGTGATCGCCGGCCACGCTCGCCGGTCCCCGATCTTGGACAGCGTGTGCAACGCCTGGCTTCGTGCCTGCGTACGCTCCGCGCGGAGTTCGCCCATGAGCTTGGGGACCGTCGTGGACGATGGGTGGCGAGTGAGCGCCCATGTCAGCATTTCGCGCACATGGAAATCGGGCTCGATCGCGCATCGTTCGATGAGCTTGTCGACGAACCGCGGATCCGGGGTCGCGCCGACCGCCAGCGCTGCCTGCAGCCGGACCGACGAGCCGCTGTTCTCCAGCCCTTGGAAAGCCCGCGTCGGGTTCGTGTCCTCTTTCGGCATGGTCATCGGAACCACCTCCTCGGCCACAGTGAAGACCTTGTCACTGTGTCAAGGTCAAGCGGAGCCACACCGAGGAAGCCGATGCGGGCCGGCCAGTCCGTGAACCGGGCCAGGACTCATGAATTGGCCTTGGTCCACGGCCTCGTCGGGCCTCTAGCGTCGGAGCATGCGGATTCGAATCGTCGATGCCTTCACCGACCGTCCCTTCACCGGCAACCCGGCCGGGGTCATGCTCCTGAACGACGCGGACGCCTTCCCGGACGACAGCCGGCTGCAGAACATCGCCCTGGAGGTCAACCACGCCGAGACGGCCTTCGCCCATCCCCTCCCCCAGGGCGGCGAGGCCGACTGGGCGCTGCGCTGGTTCACGCCGGCCGCCGAGGTCGCGATGTGCGGCCACGCGACCCTCGCCACCGCTCATGTCCTGCACACCACCGGCGCCCACGAGGGGCCGGTGCGGTTCGCGACCCGCAGTGGCGTCCTCGTCGCCACGCCCGCCGGCGACGGCTCCGTCACCATGGACTTCCCGACGGCTCCGCTCACCCCGGTCGACCCGCCCCGCGGCCTCGCCGAGGCCCTGGGAGCCGAGCCGCTGACGGTCCTCGACACCGGCCCGAACGTCGGCGATCTGCTCGTCGAGCTCGCCGACGAGAAGACGGTGCACGGCCTCGGCCCCGACCTCAAGGCCCTCGCCACCCACTCCGCCCGCGGCGTCATCGCCACGGCCCGCGCGGAAGACCCCGCCCAGGGCTACGACTTCGTCTCGCGCTGCTTCTTCCCGAACGTCGGCATCGACGAGGACCCGGTGACCGGCAGCGCCCACACCGCGCTCGCCCCGTTCTGGTCCGAGCGTCTGGGCCGCCCGGGCCTCACGGGCCTCCAGGCCTCACGCCGCTCCGGCCGCGTTCGCACGGAACTGCGCGGCGACCGCACCCTGCTGACGGGCAGGGCGGTCACCGTCATCGAGGGCGAGCTGCTGGCCTGAAACGCCGGGCCGTGGGAAACGAGGGGCGTACGACACCGTCGTACGCCCCTCCGCCGGTCGTTCACGCCGTCGGGAGCCACCCGACCTTGCCCGCCAGCAGCGCGTACCCGACGAACGCCCCGATGTCGAGCAGCGAGTGCGCCACCACGAGAGGCCCGACGCGGCCCCAGCGGCGGTACAGGTAGACGAAGACGACGCCCATGGCCAGGTTCCCGATGAAGCCGCCGATGCCCTGGTAGAGGTGGTACGAGCCGCGCAGCACCGAGCTGCCGACCAGCGCGGCCATCGGGGTCCACCCCAGTTGCCCGAGGCGGCGCAGCAGATAGCCGACGACGATCACTTCCTCCAGCACCGCGTTCTGGATCGCGGAGAGGATCAGCACCGGGTACTTCCACCACACGCCGGGCAGCGCCTCCGGCACCACGGTGAGGTTGAAGCCGAGGCCTCGCGCCGCGAGGTAGAAGGCGATGCCGGTGCTGCCGATGACCGCCGCGATCGCCGCGCCGCGGCCGAGGTCGGGCCAGGGACGGGTGCGGTCGAAGCCGATGGTGCGCAGACTCGCGCCCTCGCGCAGCAGGAAGTGCGCGACGAGCGCGACGGGCACGAGCGCCGTGGTGATCCCGAAGAGCTGCCAGGCGAGGTCGAGCCAGGGACGGCCGGGCGCGGCCGAGGCGTTCATCGTGGCCGCCTGGTCCTTGAGCCCGCCGGGCTTGGTGACCGAGCCGATGAAGCTGATCAGGGCGGAGACTCCGCTCGCCCCCAGCGAGAGCGCCAGCACGAGCAGGGTCTCGTTACGGAGCATCCGCCGCGAGAGCCCCTGCTGGGGAATGGAATCGTCGGCCACCGGGCTCGCCTCCGCCTGCACACCTGCCTCCACTTCACCGACCTGTCGGAAACGATCTGTCGGATCAGTATGAAGGCAGCAGGATGTCACCCCGGCGGCGCGTCAGCCCAGCGGCACCGGCTCCGGCAGGCCCACCGGCCAGGTGTGTACCGGATCCCCCTGGTGCATCAGCTCGCGGTAGCGCCGGGTGGTGGCGGCCAGCGCGGCCTCCCGCGTGTGGCCCGCGTCCAGCGCCTTGTGGAAGGTCGCGGCCTGCCAGCTCGCCCCGTTCACCCGGCGCCGGCACCGTTCCTCGATCACGCCCAGGTACAGGTCGCGGTCGGCCGGCTCGACACCCCACGCGTCCAGCCCGGCCTCGGCGAGCGGCAGCAGTTCGTCCCGTACGAGGCTCACCGCGTCGACCTGCGTGGTGCCGCCGTACCGGCCGCGCCGGGGCCAGGTGAAGCGGGCGTCGATGCCGTCCTGGCAGGCGGCGTCGAAGTTGGCGGCGGCCGCCTCGAACGGCAGCCGCGTCCATACCGGCCGGGGCTCCTCGGCGAGGGCACGGACGACGCCGTAGAAGAACGCCGCGTTGGCGACGACGTCGGTGACGGTGGGCCCGGCGGGCAGGACGCGGTTCTCCACACGCAGGTGGGGGACGCCGTCGGCGATGCCGTAGACCGGGCGGTTCCAGCGGTAGATCGTGCCGTTGTGCAGGACGAGCTCGGCGAGCGAGGGGGTGCCGCCCCGGTCGAGCACCTCGAGCGGATCCTCGTCGTCGCAGATCGGCAGCAGCGCCGGGTAGTAGCGGAGGTTCTCCTCGAAGAGGTCGTACGCCGAGGTGACCCAGCGCTCGCCGAACCAGGTGCGCGGCCGGACGCCCTGGGCCTGGAGTTCGGGCGGGCGGGTGTCGGTGGACTGCTGGAACAGCGGGGGCCGCGACTCGCGCCACAGCTCGCGGCCGAACAGGAAGGGCGAGTTGGCGCCGACGGCGATCTGCGCGGCGGCGACCGCCTGGGCCGCGTTCCACACGTCGGCGAACCGGCCCGGGGTGACCTGGAGGTGCAGTTGCACGGAGGTGCAGGCGGCTTCCGGCGCGATGGACTTCGAGGTGCAGGTGAGGTGCTCCACGCCGGCGATGTCGAGGGTGAACTCCTCACCCCGGGCGGCCACGATCTGGTCGTTGAGGAGGGTGTAGCGGTCGACGTCGGAGAGGTTCGACGACACCAGGTCGTCCCGGTCGAGGGTCGGCAGAATGCCGATCATCACGATTCCCGCGTCGACTTCCCCCGCTTTCCGGTCGGCATATGCCAGTGACGTACGGAGTTCCTCCCCGAGCCGGTCGAATACCCGGCCGCCCAGACGGTGTGGTGGAATGTTCACTTCCAGGTTGAACATGGCGAGTTCTGTTTGGAAGTCCCGGCTAGCGATACGTTCCAGGACTTGCGCATTCAACATTTTCGGCATGCCGTCGGTGCCCGCGAGATTCAATTCGATCTCCAGCCCCATGAGGTTCTTCGGGCGATCGAACCGCTTCTCCGCCAGGAGCCGCTCCAAGCCCGTCAGACACCGACGGAGCTTGTCGCGGTAGCGCTGGCGATCGGACAGGTCGAACCGCCCTGCCACGACCTTCTCCCCCATCGAAGCGTCCCTCCTCGGATGATGCGGGCCTCAAGATCCGGCCGCCGGGATCACGGTCAGGTGGAGGATGCCCAGCGAAAGCGATCGATAACGTCCCGGACGGGTCCGCCGACCGCTACGCTGGTCGCGTGTGACCAGTGGCACATTCACTCGGCATGTCGCACAGGACGGGTTTCGGTGTCCACTCGGTGTCCGCGAACTCGTGAAAAACGCCGACGAGAATGGGCCGACCGGTTCGCGGACATTCGCCGAGGTCATCACCTCACACCCCCGCCTGGAATCGGGATAATTCTCGCGTATCGCCGACCGAATGTACCCTTGTTCTACTCACCGGAAACGGCTAGGCGAAACCCAGTCTGATCCCGTGTCGTATAAACTCCGCGGCAAGGCAGAAGCTTGGCGCCCACGGTCGATGGGTCCTGCCGTCGAGTCGGTGATCGGCGGACCCCACCCCCCTCTCGCTCATGAGACCCGGCCCTGCCTCTGTCGACCCTCGTGAGCAGACAGCGCCGTCCGCCCCCGCCCTCGTGCCACCGTGCCTTTGAATGAGAGGCGACCCACCATGCCGCTGCATGTCCCTCCGGCTCCCGCGCCCGCACTCCGCTCCGTCCTGACTGCGCTCTCCTCGCCGACCGCGGTCCGGGAGGCCCGAACTCCCTCCCTGCTCCGCGCCCAGGGACCCGTCGCAGCCGAGCTCCCGCTGCCCGTCCACGTTCTCGACCGGGTCACGGCCGAGGGGGTATCGGCCACCCGGCTGGCCGGGTGGCGCTTCCTGATCCGCTGCGGCGAGCGTGCCGTGGCCGCGGCGGAGACCATGCTGACTCCCGACGGCTGGGCCTTCTCCCATTTCTTCGAAGGCCCGTACATCACCTCCACCGAGCGTGCCCTGCGCCAGGCCGAGACGATGCCGCAGCCGTACCAGCCCCGCCTGCTGTCGGTGCCCGGCCTGTACATGCTGACGCTCTGGCTGCACGAGGACTGCACCGCGGACGGTGCCACCGGCCACCCCGCCGCCACCGACCTGCTCGTCCCGCTGGCGCCCGCGCCTCCCGGCATCGCGGCACATCGCCCGCACCGCGTCGCCGAACTCCTCCCGGTGCTGACCCACCGGGCGACTCCGACGAGACTGCTCGGCTCACCCGCCTGAAAACGCTACGCGCGAAGCCTTCCGCACCCCGTCGCCGAATTCCCGGCGACGGGGTGCGGGCTTTTTATCGCTCGTACGAGCACCTAATAGCTCGTACGAGCCGAAAAGCCCCCCGGCCCGACCTGACTAGCCCTATCCGGCCACTGCGAACCACCCGAAGTGACAGCCCAGTTGGGATGAACCGTCCGCGCGGGTGACGCGTCCTGAATCTGTGAGAAGCGGTGCCGCGAAATCCCTGCGGAATGACGCCCGTGGGGCAACACTGGGTTCCGACGACTTATCACGGGGGGCGGCCATGAACGACACTTCTAGCCGCGGAACAGACACGACGACCGACTCAGACAACTCAGTCACCTCATCCATCACGACAGAGCGAAAGATCCCACCCATGTGCCAGCACCAGACACCATGCTCATCAGCCGAATCCGCCGACCGGGAGTCCGCCCGTCTCGTGGCGCACCACCCGGAACAGGGGTGGAGCCTGCTGTGCAACGGCGTGGTGCTCTTCGAGGACACCGGTGAGCTTCTGCCGGACGGCCGGGTCATCGACCCGCACCGTCCGCTGGCCGGCAGCCAGGTGATGACGGCTGCCTGAGGGCCGCCGGGCGGGGTGACGCCCCGCCCGCAGACATGAGGGGCCGGCCGCGGGACACCCTGCGAACCGGCCCCGACGCATGTCCGGGGGTCGTCACTCCCCGTCACCCGCCGCGACTTCCCGTTCCTGGCTCGTACGCCTTCCCACGGGTGCCCGTTTTCCGGAAGACTCCTGGAAGTTTCGCGGTCACCCGTCGACGGAGGTGGGGCAAGTGGCAGCACGTGAGGCCGACGCCGAGGGCAAGGTCACGATCACGGAGATCGCCCGGCAGGCCGGCGTGTCCGTGCCGACCGTGTCCCGGGTCGTCAACGGCCGGTCCGACGTGTCGCCGCAGACCCGGGCCCGGGTCGAGGAGCTGCTGCGCCGGCACGGCCACCGCAAGCGCCCCGCGGCCCCGGGGACCCGTGCGGCCCTGCTCGACCTGGTCTTCAACGACCTCGACAGTCCCTGGGCCGTGGAGATCATCCGCGGCGTCGAGGAGGTCGCGCACGCGGCCGGGGTCGGCACGGTGGTGTCGGCCATCCACGGGCGGTCGGGCGACGCCCGCGAGTGGATGCGCAACCTCCGGGCCCGCGCGTCCGACGGCGTCATCCTCGTCACGTCGGCGCTGGAGCCGATGCTCCACGAGGAACTGCGGATCCTCGGCGTCCCGCTGGTCGTCGTCGACCCGGCGGGCTCTCCCGCCCTGGACGCGCCCACGATCGGCGCCGCGAACTGGTCGGGCGGCATGGCGGCCACCGAGCATCTGCTGTCCCTCGGCCACCGCCGGATCGGCCTGATCGCCGGCCCACCGCGCCTGCTGTGCTCCCGGGCCCGGCTGGACGGCTACCGGGCGGCCCTCGAAGGCGCCGGTGTCGCGATGGACCCGTCCCTCGTCGTCCCCGGCGACTTCCGCCCCGAGTCCGGTTTCACCGCCTGCAACACTCTGCTCGACCTGCCCGAGCCGCCGACGGCCGTGTTCGCGGCCAGCGACCAGATGGCACTCGGCGCGATCGAGGCACTGCGGCGGCGCGGGCTGCGGGTGCCGCAGGACATGAGCGTGGTCGGTTTCGACGACCTTCCGGAAGTCCGCTGGTCGGCTCCCCCGCTGACCACGATCCGCCAGCCCCTCGCCGACATGGGCAAACTGGCCGCCCGCACGGCCCTCCGCCTGACCCGCGACGAACAACCCGACTCCCCACGGGTGGAACTGGGAACGGACCTGGTGATCCGCGCCAGCACGATGCCCCCGGGGCAAGCCTGACCCGGAGCCGGGCCCGACACCGACCGGACAGCGGCGCCGGCCCACCCCCGGCACATCCCGAACGGCGCCCCGCCGCCCCCCGACAGCAGGGCGCCACCCACCCCGCTACCTCCCCCCGAGCGCCTCACGCAGCGCGAAGTACGCCGGCTTCGGCCTGAGCTGCTCGTCCCACGGCAGGGCCGCGCCCTCGCCCGGGAAGAACGGCGGGATCCAGGAGTACTTGTCGGTGTAGTCCCAGAGGGTGATGCCGACGCACCGGCGTACCGCCAGGCACGCCTCGGTCAGGTCCCGGTACCACTCGGCCTGCTGGGCCAGCTTCTCCTCGGTCGCGGGCAGCTGCATCCGTATGTCGACCTCGGTGAGCGCCGTGTCGAGGCCGAGCCGGGAGAAGCGGCGGAGGTTGTCCTCCAGGGTGGTGGGATAGCCGTACTGGAGGGCGAGGTGGGCCTGGAGGCCGATGCCGTGCAGCGGGACGCCCTTGGCCTTCAGCTCCTTGGCGAGCTTGTGGTACGCGTCGCTCTTCGGGCCGATCCCCTCGATGTTGTAGTCGTTGAGGTAGAGCTTCACGCGCGGATCGGCCTGATGCGCCCAGCGCAGCGCGTCGGCGATGTACCCGGGCCCGAGCGTCTTGTAGAAGACCGACTCCCGGTACGTACCGTCCTCGTTGAACGCCTCGTTGACGACGTCCCAGGCGAACACCTTGCCCCGGTAGTGCCGTACCTCCGCCTGGACGTGCTTCTTCAGCACGGCCCTCAGCTCGGGCGCCGTCCACTCCCGCCCCGTGAGCCACCCGGGCAACTGGCTGTGCCAGACCAGGGTGTGGCCGCGCACCTTCTGCCGGTTGGCACGGGCGAGGTTCACGATCTCGTCGCCCTGGGAGAAGTCGAACACGCCCTGCTGCGGCTCGGTCGCGTACCACTTCATGCCGTTGCCGGGCGTGATCTGGTCGAACTCGCTGCCGAGCAGGGCCTTGTACGGCGCGTCGACGAGCTCGGGATTGTCGGTCGCGCTGCCGAAGTAGCGGCCGTGCCGCTGGGCGAGGTCCGCGAGGGTGGGTTCCTTGCCGTACTCCTCGCCGGCCTGTGCCGCCGGGCCGGTGGCGATGCCTCCGGCCACCAGCACGGCGGCCAGCGCCCCGGCGAGTCTGAGCCGTATGGCGGTCCTGCGCATGGTGCGACTCCTCACGATCAGATCGGATCAGATCAGGTGGGTGGGTGAGCCGGACGTACGTCCGCGGCGCGCGTCAGCCCTTCGTGGCGCCCGCGGTGAGGCCGCCGACGAGTTGCCGCTCGGCGACCGAGTAGAAGGCGAGTGCGGGGACCATGGCCAGCACCAGATAGGCGAAGACCTTGGCGTACTCCGCGGAGTACTGCCCCTGGAACTGCTGCACGCCGATCGGCAGCGTCCACCACTGCGCGTCGGTGAACACCAGCAGCGGCAGGAAGAAGTTGTTCCAGCTGGTGACGACGGCCAGCACCGAGACCGTGCCGAGCGCGGGCCGCGCCATGGGCAGCAGCACCCGCCAGAAGAAGCCGAACGAGCTGCATCCGTCGAGCGTCGCCGCCTCCTCCAGCTCGCCGGGGATCTGCCGGAAGAAGCCCCGCAGGATGATGATGGTCATCGGCAGCCCGAAGGCCGCCTGCGGGAGGATCACGCCGAGGGGGTTGTCCAGCAGGCCAAGGGAGCGCAGCAGCAGGAACAGTGGCAGGGCCGCCACCGCGAACGGGAACATCAGCCCCATCGTGAACAGCGTGAACAGCACCTCCCGGCCACGGAAGGCGAACCGTGCGAAGGAGAAGGCCGACAGGGCCGAGACCGCGACGACCAGGACGGTCGTGCCCACCGCGATCAGCGTGCTGTTGCCGATCAGCCGCCAGAAGTCCCCCGAGCCGAGGATCTGGGTGTAGTTGGAGGTCACCCACGACTCGGGCAGACCGACCGGGTTGCGGGACAGCTCGTCGGTGGACTTGAAGCCGGAGAGCGCGGCGTAGAGCAGGGGGACGGCCATGACCGCGCCGACGACGACCAGGACGAGGTGCAGAGGCACGCTCCCGCCCCTGCGGGACTTCCGACTGACCGTCACTTTCCGTCACCCCGCATGGTCGTGGTGGCCCCTTGCAGGTCGCGCCGGAGCACGAACCGCTGGTAGGCGAGGGCGAAGACGAGGCTGATGCCGAACATGACCACGCTGATCGCGCTGGCGTAGCCGACCTGGTAGCGCTTGAAGCCGTACTGGAACATGGTCACGGCCATGGTCTCGGAGTGGTGGTCGGGGCCGCCCGCGGTGGTCACCCACACCAGGTCGAAGAGCTGGATCGACCCGATGACCGCCAGGAACACGCTGATGCGCAGGGTGGGTGCCAGCAGCGGCAGGGTCACATTGCGGAAGCGCTGCCAGGGACCGGCCCCGTCGATGAGCGCCGCCTCGGTCAGCTCCCTGGGGACGGCCTGGAGTCCGGCCAGGTACAGCATCATGTGGAAGCCGAAGTACTTCCAGGTCATGACCAGGAACAGGGTCGCCATGACCATGGACGGGTCGGCGAACCACTCCCCGCCGAGCCCCTCCAGCCCGAGCCTGCCGAGGAGCTGGTCGGCGAAGCCGTCGTCCGGGGCGAAGATCATGCCGAACAGGACACCGGTGATCGCCTCCGACAGGACGTACGGGGCGAAGAACAGCATCCGGTACACCGCCCGGCCGCGCATGCGCTGGTTGAGCAGGACGGCCATGGCGAGCGCGAACGGCAGCTGCAGGACGAGCGACAGCGCCACGAGGACGAGACAGCGCCACAGGTCGCCCAGGAAGACCTCGTCCTGGAAGAGCCGGGTGAAGTTCTCGCCGCCGATGTAGTCGGAGGGCATGCCGAAGCCGCCCCAGCGAAAGAACGCGGCGTACAGGGCGAACAGCATCGGCAGCAGCACGAGCCCCATGAACAGCACCAGGGCGGGCAGCTGGAAGCCGGTCGCGGTCAGCCAGTTCAGCGCGCGTCGCCGGGCCCGGCTCCGTGCCCGGTCCGCGGCCGGGGGCGGAGGGCCGACATCGGGGCCGGTCCGTTTGTCCGGCAGGAACGTGGAGGTCATCGCCGGCTACTGCTCTTCCTTCGCGGTCCTGGTGATCGACTGGCCGACCTGCTCGGGAGACTTGGAACCGGCGATGAGCGCGGCGACGCTGTCGTTGACCTCCTGGCCGACGGCGGGCGCGTACGCCTGGTCGAGGTAGAGCTGGAAGCCGGTGGCCTTCTTCAACTGCTCCTGTACGGCCTTGATGTTGGGGTCGGCGATGGCGCTCTCGGCCGCCGGGACCACGGGGAGGACGCCGGTCTTCTTGACCAGTTCCAGGTCGGTGGCCTCGGACGCGAAGAACTTCAGGAAGTCGACGGCCGCCTGCGGGGCGCCCCGGCGCAGGGCGTGCCCGCCGCCTCCGCCGAACACCTCGGTGAGGGCGCCCTTGCCGCCCTCGACCTCGGGGAACGGGAAGAAGCCGAGGTCCTTGCCGAGACCCTTGCCCGCGTCGGCCTGCACCACGGGGGCCCACTGACCCATGAGCTCCATGGCGGCCTTGCCGTTGCCGACGGTGGCGGCCTGGCCGGTGGGCGTGGAGTAGGCGGCGCCGAGGTAGCCCTTCTGGAACGGCTGGAGGCCGACGAGTTCGTCGAGGTGCTCTCCCGCCTCGACGAAGGGGGCGCCGGTGAAGTCCTTGTCCTCGTAGGCCTTCTGCAGCGCGTCGGCGCCGGCGGTGCGCATCGCGAGGTAGGCCCAGTAGTACATGCCGGGCCACTTCTCCTTGCCGGCCAGGGCGAGGGGCGTGACCTTGGCGGACTTCAGCTTCCGTACGGCGTCGAGGAAGCCGGCCCACGTGGTCGGGGGCGCGCTGATGCCGGCCTTCTCGAAGAGGGCCTTGTTGTACCAGAAGCCGATCATGCCGATGTCGAACGGGATGCCGTAGACCTTGTCGTCGATCAGGTACGGCTCTCTGGCGACCGGGAGCAGGGCGTCGCCCCACGGCTTGGTGCTGTCCGTGAGGTCCTCGACGAGTCCGGCGTCGACCTGCTGCTTCAGGACTCCGCCGCCCCAGGTGTGGAAGATGTCGGGCAGCTTCCCGGAGGAGGTCAGGGCCGTCATCTTCGACTTGTAGGCGTCGTTCTCCAGCTGGACGATCTTTATCTTGACCTTGGGGTTCTGCGCCTCGAACTTGCGGGCGAGAGCAGCCCACACACTCTTCGCCGGCTCGGTGGTGGAGATGTTCCACCACTCGATCGTGGTCGTCCCCGACGACCCTCCGTCCGAGTCCCCGCCGCATGCGGTCAGGGCCGTCATTGCCAGACCGGCCGCGGCGGAGGCCGCCAGAAAGCCGCGGCGGGACAGTGCCGGGTCGCCCATCATGCTCCTCGAAAGTTTCGGATGAACTCCAGAAAGCTGCGTCGTTGCCGCACCCTAGAGACAGCCGCCAAAGGGTGACAACCCCTCGCGCACGGTGAATCTCCCCGCGAGGCAAGAGCGTGAGAGTGGGCGAAACATTCGGAATGCTTAACGAACCTTACGGAGTCCACCCGGCCTGCGATCACACAGGGTGTTCAGATAGGGACCGGCCGCGGACACCGCGTTGGCGCACGGACGGGCCGCTCGGCAGCCGCCCCACCCGCCCTCAGCTCGGGTTTCCCACTCCCGGCACCCCGACCGGCGGCACCCGACGCCGAGTCTTAACGGAAGCTTGACGCGCCCAGCGCCCACATCCCAGGGCCACGACATCACGCTCCGCTTACGCTGATCGGGCCGTCCAGTGATGGCCGGAAATACCCTGCGCCGCCTCTCGGGAGCACCTTCGATGGCCACCACTGAGCACCTGCCACCGAGCCGTACGGAGCCCGCCCCACCCGGTCGCCTGCGTGCCTGGATGCTGGAGGGCCTGTCCGACATGGGCAAGGGCGGCGGCCACACCGGACCCCACGCCGAACCGGAGCCCCCGCACAAGGGCCAGCCCTGGTGGCGGGTGATGTGCCTGACCGGCGTCGACTACTTCTCCACGCTCGGCTACCAGCCGGGCATCGCGGCCCTGGCCGCCGGACTGCTCTCCCCGATCGCGACGATCGTGCTGGTGATCGTCACGCTGGCGGGCGCCCTGCCGGTCTACCGCCGGGTGGCCGAGGAGAGCCCCCACGGCGAGGGCTCGATCGCGATGCTGGAGCGGCTGCTCTCCTTCTGGCAGGGCAAGCTGTTCGTCCTCACCCTGCTGGGCTTCGCCGCCACCGACTTCCTGATCACCATCACCCTGTCGGCCGCCGACGCCTCCACCCACCTGGTGGAGAACCCGCACCTGAACAGCGCCCTGCACGACAAGCAACTGCTCATCACGCTGATCCTGGTCGCGCTGCTCGGCGCGGTGTTCCTCAAGGGCTTCCTGGAGGCCATCGGCGTCGCGGTCGCCCTGGTGGGCGCCTACCTCGCGCTGAACGCGGTCGTGGTGGCCGTCGGCCTCTACCACGTGGCCACCGCCGGGCATGTGGTCACCGACTGGTCCAGCGCCCTCACCACGCAGCACAGCAACATATTCGCCATGATCGGCGTCGCTCTGCTCGTCTTCCCCAAGCTGGCCCTCGGTCTGTCCGGATTCGAGACCGGCGTGGCCGTGATGCCCCACGTCAAGGGCGACGACGGCGACACGGAGGAGAACCCGAAGGGTCGCATCAGGGACACGAAGAAGCTGCTCACCACGGCCGCTCTCATCATGAGCGTCTTCCTGATCACCACCAGCTTCATCACCACCCTCCTCATCCCCGAGAAGGAGTTCGAGGCGGGCGGCCAGGCCAACGGACGCGCACTGGCCTATCTGGCCCACGACTACCTGGGCAACGCCTTCGGCACCGTCTACGACGTCTCGACGATCGCCATCCTGTGGTTCGCCGGCGCCTCCGCGATGGCGGGCCTGCTCAACCTGATGCCGCGCTACCTCCCCCGCTACGGCATGGCCCCGCACTGGGCCCGCGCCGTGCGCCCGATGGTCATCGTCTTCACCCTGGTCGCGTTCCTGGTCACCTGGATCTTCGACGCCGACGTCAACGCGCAGGGCGGCGCCTACGCCACCGGTGTGCTGGTCCTCATCAGCTCCGCCGCGATCGCGGTGACCATCGCCGCCCGCAAGGCCCGGCAGCGGAACTGGACCATCGGCTTCGCGGTCATCTCCGCGGTGTTCCTCTACACGACCGTGCTCAACGTCATCGAGCGCCCGGACGGCGTGAAGATCGGTGCCTGTTTCATCGCGGGGATCATCCTCGTCTCCCTGCTGTCACGGCTGGCCCGGGCGTTCGAGCTGCGCGTGACCAGCGTGTCGCTGGACGGCATGGCGGAGCGCTTCGTCCGGGACATGGCCAGCCGCAGGATGCGGTTCATCGCCAACGAGCCCGACCGGCGCGACATCGCGGAGTACCGGGACAAGATCGAGCAGATCCGGCAGGACAACGACGTGTCCGGGCAGGAGGACTTCGTCTTCGTCGAGGTGTCGGTCACCGACCCGTCGGAGTTCGAGGCGAGCCTGACCGTACGCGGCGAGGTGCTCCACGGCCGCTACCGCGTTCTGACCCTGGAGTCCTCCTCCGTCCCCAACGCGCTGGCCGCCCTGCTCCTCCACGTGCGCGACACGACCGGCTGCACCCCGCACATCTACTTCGAGTGGACCGAGGGCGGACCCTTCACGAACCTCCTGCGCTTCTTCCTGTTCGGCCAGGGCGAGGTCGCGCCGGTGACCCGCGAGGTCCTGCGCGAGGCGGAACGCGACCGGAAGCGGCGGCCGCGGGTGCACGTCGGCTGACCGGCCTCAGACGCCCGGCCTTCTCCTGCCGAGACCTCTGCGGGGCCGGCGCACCACGACCTGTCCGAAGCTGATCTCGCCGGTGATCCGCACCCGCAGCACGACAGGCGCCTCGGCTGCCCCTCTCGCCCGGCGCGCCTTGATCTTGGAGTAGTTCAGCACCAGCGATCCGGTGTCCACCACGACACCCGGCCGGGTCACCAGCTTCAGGGCACTGCCACCCATCTCCAGGTCGATGTGCAGCGTGTCCTGGGTGATCACCGCGTCGGTGAAGTCGAGCGTCACCTCGCCGAACGACGAACGGATCTCCAGGCGCCGTGGCACCACCCAGGCGTCGCCGCGCCGGGTCGAGGCCCCCTGCTGCTCGATCCGGACGACGTCCTCGGCCTCGACGGGAGTCTCGCCCACCGCCTCGGGCAGATCCGTCGTCAGCACGGCCAGCTCGCCGACCGTACGGGCGGACAGCGCGGCCTCCAGCCGCTCGTCGAGTTCCTCCATGGTCAGCCGGCCGTCGCCCGCGGCGACGCGCAGCACGTCCACGATCCGGTCCCGGTCCGCATGCGAGGCCCTCACCTCGGGCGATCCACCGGTACGCGAGAACTCCCCCGCCATCACAGCCCCCGATCTCCCCGGGCGCGGCACCCGACCCACCCACTCGCCGACTAACGCTATATCGCGTCACACCCGACGGCCAACCCCGCATCCGCCGTTCCCCTCCCCCGCCCCTATCGTGACCGGCATGCAGTCCTACACGATCGGCCAGGCAGCGCGACTGCTCGGCGTGAGCCCGGACACCGCCCGGCGCTGGGCGGACGCGGGCCGCCTCACCACCCACCGCGACGAGGCCGGGCGACGGCTCGTCGACGGACGGGACCTGGCCGCCTTCTCGGTCGAACTCGCCAGGTCCGGCACCACCGAGGAGGACGCCCCGTACACCTCGGCCCGCAACGCCTTCCCCGGCATCGTCACCGCGATCAAACTCGGCGATGTCGCCGCCCAGGTGGAGATCCAGGCCGGCCCCCACCGGCTCGTCTCGCTGCTCACCCGCGAGGCCGTCGAGGAGCTGGGCCTGGAGGTGGGCATCGAGGCGACGGCCCGCGTGAAGTCGACGAACGTCCACATCGACCGCGTCTGAGCCTCGTACGTACGAACGCACATACACACCCGTAGGGCCACTCGCCCTCGCTCATGCGAAGTGACAGGAGACTTCTGCCTCGCAGATGCGTCAGTATGATCGACGTATCGGAAGGGCCCGGCGGGCCCTTCCTCCAGCACACAGAGGGAGTGGCCCCGAGATGACCCGTTCCGCGCACCGGACCCGCCGGATGCTCCAGGTCGCCGGTGTGTCCGCCGCGGCGCTGCTGACCCTGAGCGCCTGCTCCTCCTCCGACACCGGTTCGGACAAGGGCTCCTCGGCGTCCTCGTCGCCGAAGCTCTCCGGCGAGGTCACCGTCTTCGCCGCCGCTTCCCTCAAGGAGAGCTTCACGACGCTGGGCAAGGAGTTCGAGAAGGACCACCCGGGCACCGAGGTCACCTTCAACTTCGGCGGCAGCGACACTCTCGCCGCGAGCATCACCAGCGGCGCCCCGGCCGACGTCTTCGCCGCCGCCAGCCCCAAGACCATGGCGATCGTGACGGACAAGAAGGACGCGGCGGGCACGCCGGCCACCTTCGTCCGCAACCAGCTGGAGATCGCCACTCTGCCGGGCAACCCCGACCGGATCTCCTCCCTGAAGGACCTCACCAGGTCGGGCCTGAAGGTCGTCCTGTGCGACAAGGCGGTCCCGTGCGGTGCCGCCGCCCAGAAGGCGCTGGACGCCGGCGGCCTGAAGCTCACCCCCGTCTCGTACGAACAGGACGTCAAGAGCGCCCTGACCAAGGTCGAGCTGAAGGAGGCCGACGCCGCCGTCGTCTACAAGACCGACGTGCGCGCGGCGGGTGACAAGGTGGAGGGCGTGGAGTTCCCCGAGTCGGCCAAGGCCGTCAACGACTATCCGATCTCCCTGCTCAAGAACGCCCCCAACCCCGACACGGCGAAGGCCTTCATCGCGCTGGTGCGGTCCGCCGAGGGCCAGAAGGTGCTGTCCGGGGCCGGGTTCCTCAAGCCGTGACGAGCACCGACACCGTGGAGAGCCGGCCCCGCCGCGACCGCCCCGGCCGGCGGGGCCGCACGGTGCCGGTGCCCCTGCTGGTGCCGGCCCTGGCCGGCCTGGCCTTCCTGCTGCTGCCCCTGATCGCCCTGCTCGTCCGGGCGCCCTGGCGCAGCCTGCCCGAGCAGCTGACCAGCGCCGAGGTGTGGGAGGCGCTCCGGCTCTCCCTCGTCTGCGCGACGGCGGCGACGGGCCTGAGCCTGGTGGTCGGGGTACCCCTGGCCTGGCTGCTGGCCCGCACGCGGTTCCCCGGGCGCGGTTTCGTGCGAGCCCTGGTGACGCTGCCGCTGGTGCTGCCGCCGGTCGTGGGCGGTGTGGCCCTGCTGCTGGCCTTCGGGCGCAACGGTGTGATCGGGCAGTGGCTCGACTCCTGGTTCGGGATCACCCTGCCGTTCACCACGACGGGTGTGGTCCTCGCCGAGACCTTCGTGGCGATGCCGTTCCTCGTGATCAGCGTGGAGGGCACCCTGCGGGCCGCCGACCCGCGCTACGAGGAGGCGGCCACCACCCTGGGCGCCTCCCGCTTCACCGCGTTCCGCCGGGTCACCCTGCCGCTGATCGCGCCGGGCATCGCGGCCGGTGCCGTGCTGGCCTGGGCCCGGGCGCTCGGCGAGTTCGGCGCGACGATCACCTTCGCGGGCAACTTCCCGGGTCGCACCCAGACCATGCCGCTCGCGGTCTACCTCGCCCTTCAGAACGACCCGGCCGCCGCGATCGCCCTCAGCCTGGTGCTGCTCGCCGTGTCCATCGCGGTCCTCGCGGCCCTGCGCGACCGTTGGATGACGGCCTCCTGACACCCTGGACGTACACCTCATGACCCAGACGACCGACCGCGACGACACGGCACCCGGCCTCCTGACCGAAGGCCTCGACGCCCACCTCGTCGTGGACCGCGGCGCGTTCCGCCTCGACGTCACGCTCACCGCCGCTTCCGGTGACGTCGTCGCGCTGCTCGGGCCCAACGGTGCGGGCAAGACCACCGCCCTGCGCGCCCTCGCGGGCCTCACGCCGCTCACCTCGGGCCATCTGGCACTGGACGGTACGCGGCTGGACCGTACGCCGCCCGAGTCCCGCCCGGTCGGCGTCGTCTTCCAGGACTATCTGCTCTTCCCGCATCTGACCGCCCTGGACAACGTCGCCTTCGGGCCGCGCTGCCGGGGGGCCGGCAAGGCCGAGGCCCGTGCCCAGGCCGCCGAGTGGCTGGACCGGATGGGCCTGGCCGACCACGCCGGCGCCAAGCCCCGCCGCCTCTCCGGCGGCCAGGCCCAGCGCGTGGCCCTGGCCCGGGCCCTGGCCACCCAACCCCGCCTGCTGCTCCTGGACGAGCCTCTCGCCGCCCTCGACGCCCGCACCCGCCTGGAGGTGCGTGCCCAACTCCGGCGCCACCTCGCCGAGTTCGAGGCGGTCGCCGTCCTCGTCACCCACGATCCGCTGGACGCCATGGTGCTGGCAGACCGCCTGGTCGTCGTCGAGCACGGCCACGTCGTCCAGGAGGGCACGCCCTCCGACATCGCCCGCCACCCCCGTACGGACTACATCGCCCGGCTCGTCGGCCTCAACCTGTACCGGGGACGGGCCGAGGGCCACATGGTCCGGCTCGACACGGGCCCGGCCATCACGACCACGGAGGAACTCTCCGGCCCGGCCTTCGTCGCGTTCCCGCCCAGCGCCGTGACGCTGTACCGGGACCGCCCCACCGGCTCCAGCGCCCGCAACCTGTGGCACTGCGAGGTCGCCGGCCTGGAGACGCACGCCGACCAGGTCCGCGCGGACCTCACCGGCGAACTCCCGCTGACGGCCGACCTCACCACGGTCGCCGCGGCCGAACTCGATCTGCACCCCGGCGCACCGGTCTGGGCGGCGGTCAAGGCGACGCAGACACACGCGTACCCGGCATAAGGCACTCATCGGGCTACCGTGCACCCATGAGCCTGAGCATCCGCAACCAGCTCCCCGGCACCGTCACCGCCGTCACGCCGGGCGAGGCCATGGCGACGGTCAGGGTTCGCCTCACCGGCGGCCAGGACCTCACCGCCGCGATCACCCGCGAGGCCGCCGACGACCTCGGTCTCACGCCGGGCACCGCCGTGCGCGCCCTGGTGAAGTCGACGGAGGTCGCGCTGGCCACCGCGCCCGTCGAGGGCCTGTCCATCCGCAACCGGCTCCCCGGTACGGTCACGGGCATCGCGGCCGGCGACGCGATGGCCTCCGTAAGGATCACCGTCGAAGGCGGCGAACTGACGGCGGCAATCACCAAGGACGCCGCGGACGATCTCCGCCTGTCGGCCGGAACCCCCGTCATCGCACTGATCAAGTCGACCGAGGTGTCACTCGCCGTCGCATGACGGAGAGCCCTTGCATGACGCAGAGCCCCTGCACGACGGAGGGGCCCCGCACGGCGGAGCCCCTCCCTCTGACCGGTCGGTCGGTCAGTCCTCGTACGCGTCCAGCGGCGGGCAGGAGCACACCAGGTTCCGGTCACCGAAGGCCTGGTCGATGCGGCGCACCGGCGGCCAGTACTTGTCGGAGGCGGTGACTCCGGCCGGGAAGACGGCCTCCTCACGGCTGTAGGCGTGCTCCCACTCACCGGCGAGCGCGCCGGCGGTGTGCGGGGCGCCCCGCAGCGGGTTGTCGTCCGCGGGCCACGCGCCGGAGCCGACCTTCTCGATCTCCGCCCGGATGGCGATCATCGCCTCGCAGAACCGGTCCAGTTCGGCCAGGTCCTCCGACTCGGTCGGCTCGATCATCAGCGTCCCGGCCACCGGGAACGACATCGTCGGCGCGTGGAAGCCGTAGTCGATGAGCCGCTTGGCGACGTCGTCGACGCTCACGCCGGTCGTCTTGGTCAGCGGCCGCAGGTCGATGATGCACTCGTGCGCGACGAGCCCGCCGGGGCCGGTGTAGAGCACCGGGTAGTGCGGCTCCAGCCGCTTGGCGATGTAGTTGGCGCTGAGCACGGCCACCTGCGTGGCCCGCTTCAGCCCCTCGCCGCCCATCAGCCGAACGTACGCCCACGAGATCGGCAGGATTCCGGCCGAGCCCCACGGCGCCGCGGAGATGGGGCCGACCCCGGTCTCCGGGCCCGCCTCGGGCTGCAGCGGATGGTTCGGCAGATACGGCGCGAGGTGCTCACGCACCGCCACCGGACCGACGCCGGGCCCGCCGCCGCCGTGCGGGATGCAGAAGGTCTTGTGCAGGTTCAGGTGCGAGACGTCCCCGCCGAAGTGCCCCGGCTTGGCGAGCCCCACGAGCGCGTTGAGGTTGGCCCCGTCGACGTAGACCTGCCCGCCCGCCTCGTGCACCTGGGCGCAGATCTCGGAGACGTGCTCCTCGAACACACCGTGGGTGGACGGGTACGTGATCATCAGCACCGCCAGCTCGTCACGGTGCTGCTCGATCTTCGCCCGCAGGTCCTCGACGTCGATCTCGCCGTCCTCGGCGGTCCTGACGACGACGACCTTCATGCCCGCCATCACCGCGCTCGCGGCGTTGGTCCCGTGCGCGGACGAGGGGATCAGGCACACGGTGCGCTGCTCGTCCCCGTTGGCCCGGTGGTACCCGCGTACGGCGAGCAGACCGGCCAGCTCACCCTGCGACCCGGCGTTCGGCTGGAGGGACACCTTGTCGTACCCGGTGACCTCTGCGAGACGCTCCTCCAGCTCGTGGATGAGCGTGAGGTAGCCCTCGGCCTGGCCCGCGGGAGCGAAGGGGTGCAGCTGCCCGAACTCGGGCCAGGTGACCGGCTCCATCTCCGTGGTCGCGTTGAGCTTCATGGTGCAGGAGCCCAGCGGGATCATGCCGCGGTCGAGCGCGTAGTCGCGGTCGGCCAGCCGGCGCAGATAGCGCAGCATGGCGGTCTCGGAGCGGTACTGGTGGAAGACGGGGTGGGTCATGTACTCGTCGGACCGCAGCAGGGCACCGGGAAGGCCGTCCTCCGTGGCGGCGTCCAGCGCCTCGACGACACCCTCGACCCCGAACGCGGCCCATACGGCACGCAGCTGGGCCCGCGTCGTGGTCTCGTCGCACGAGATCGAGACGTGGTCGGCGTCGACGAGACGCAGGTTGACCCCGTTCCGCTCCGCTGCGGTGGCCACGATCTCGGCGGCCCGGCCCTCGACGCGCACGGTCAGGGTGTCGAAGTAGGCGCCGTGCACGACCTCGACACCGCCGTTCGCGAGCCCGGCGGCGAGGACCGTGGCGTACCGGTGGGTGCGCCGCGCGATGCTCCTCAGGCCCTCGGGCCCGTGGTAGACGGCGTACATGCCGGCCATGACGGCGAGCAGCACCTGCGCGGTGCAGATGTTGCTGGTGGCCTTCTCACGACGGATGTGCTGCTCACGCGTCTGCAGCGCCAGCCGGTAGGCCTTGTTCCCGTCGGCGTCCACGGACACGCCCACGAGCCGCCCGGGCAGGCTGCGCGCCATCTTCTCCCCGACGGCCATGTAACCGGCGTGCGGTCCGCCGAAGCCCATCGGCACGCCGAACCGCTGCGTCGTCCCGACCGCGATGTCCGCGCCGAGCTCACCGGGCGACTTCAGCAGGGTCAGCGCGAGCAGGTCGGCGGCGACGGTGACGAGCGCCCCGAGCGCGTGCGCCTGGTCGATGACCGGCTTGACGTCCCGTACGGCTCCGGAGGCGCCCGGGTACTGGATCAGCACGCCGTTGATCTCACGCTCGGCGATCTCGGCGGGGATGCCGTCACTGAGATCGGCGACGACGACCTCGACACCGGTCGGCTCGGCCCGGGTCTCGATCACGGCGATGGTCTGCGGCAACGCGTCCGCGTCGACCAGGAACAGGCCCTTCTTGTTCTTGCCCAGACGCCGCGACAGCGCCATGGCCTCGGCCGCCGCGGTGCCCTCGTCGAGCAGGGAGGCGCCGGAGGTCGGCAGTCCGGTCAGGTCGGCGACCATGGTCTGGAAGTTGAGCAGCGCCTCGAGCCGGCCCTGCGAGATCTCCGGCTGGTATGGCGTGTAGGCCGTGTACCAGGACGGGTTCTCCATGACGTTGCGCATGACGACCGGCGGCGTGAACGTGCCGTAGTAGCCGAGCCCGATCATGGAGCCGAGGACCTGGTTGCGGTCGGCGAGGGAGCGCAGCTCGGCGATCACCTCGGCCTCGCTGCGGGCGCCCGGCAGGTCCAGTGCCTCGGCGCTCTTGATCACGGCCGGGACCGCGGCTGCCGTCAGCTCGTCCAGCGAGCCGTAGCCGACGTGCGCGAGCATCTTGGCGCACGCCTCGTGGTCGGGGCCGATGTGGCGCTGCTCGAAGGGAACTGCCTCTTCGAGTTCGGAGAGCGGAATGCGATGGGCGGTCATATGCGGAGGCCTCCTGGTCTGACACGACCTTCGAGGGGCACCACGGCACGGGTACCCGGACGGCCTCCCCCTCTGTCATGTCAACCTGAGAGCTTCACCGGATCGCCCGAAGGCCTCCGGCTTTCACCGTCGGTGAGAGCGGAAGCCGTGACATCCGCCCTGCTTTCCAGAGTGACCTCGTCCGTGCGGTACGTGGGCCTGAGAGATTCCGGGGAGGATTTGCTCCTTCGGCGCCTCCGATGGTGTCTGGAGGACTCTCCCGCACGGGGTCAGCAGCCGTTGTCAGCCTACCAGCGCGGTCAACGCACGAACCTTCGAGTGGCCGCCTCCTCGATTGTGCCGTTTTGTAGTGGTTACGGATGAGTTGCGACCATGTGGAGGGCCCGTGCGAACCGATATCGATCCGCGCAACCTGATCGGCCGCAAGGCGTTCGACCGCAACGGAACCAGGATCGGCACGATCGACGAGGTCTACCTCGACGACGCCACCGGCGTCCCGGAGTGGGCGGCCATACGGACCGGTCTGTTCAGCAGGGACGCCTTCGTCCCCCTCGAGCCCAGCGAACTGATCGACGGCGCCCTCCACGTGCCCTTCGACCGCGC
Source organism: Streptomyces purpurascens (assembly GCF_045040895.1). NCBI lineage: Bacteria > Bacillati > Actinomycetota > Actinomycetes > Kitasatosporales > Streptomycetaceae > Streptomyces > Streptomyces purpurascens. The sequence continues at coordinate 1,552,754 of NZ_CP108341.1, forward strand.
CCTGATCAAGGACGCTCCCGACTTCGGCGTGGGCCGCCACCTCTCCCCGGAGCAGGAACTCCAGCTCTACCACCACTACGGTCTCGACGTCGCCGCCCCTCCCCCGCTCCAGGACCACCAGTTCGGCAAACTGGCGGGCACGGACGAGACGGCCTGAAGCCCCCGGCGAGCCGCCTAAGGGGCGGCGGACCGCAGCCCCACACCCCCGGAGTCACCATCCGGCGCATGGTCCCCCTCAGGCTCTCGTAACACCAGCGGCAACGGATCCGCCGGCTCCAGCTCCGGATCGTCGACCCGGAAGGTCCGCACCCGCCCAGGCTCCGAGCCGGGCGTCTCGAACCGTACGGTGACCCGCCCCAAGCCGCTGCCCTGCACCCATCCGTGCCCGAACCCGGCGTGCCGCACATCGTGCCCGGCGGGCCAGCGCCGCTCGGCCGGCGCGGGCCGTTCCTCGACCGGCGCCGCGGCGTGCTCCTCGACCGGGCCCTCCGCGACCGCCCGCTCCCCGGCCGCCTGCGCGAACAGGTCCTCCTGCGTGTAGTCGGCGAGCCCGCTGACTCCCACCCCGAGCAGCCGCACGCCGCCCGTCGTGTCGACCGAGTCCAGCAGTCTGGCCGCCGCTTCACGGATCACCCCGGGATCGTCCGTCGGCCCACGCAGCGTCTCGGACCGGGTGCGTGTCGAGAAGTCGTACCGCCGCACCTTCAGCACGATGGTCCGCCCGGACAGCCCGGCCCCGCGCAGCCGCTGTACGCAGCGGTCGGCTAGCCGCTGCACCTCCAGCCCGACCCGCAGCCGGTCGTGGATGTCCACGTCGTAGGTGTCCTCGACCGACACCGACTTCGCTTCCCGCTCCGCCACCACGGGCCGGTCGTCCCGCGCCAGGGCCATGGCGTAGAGGCCGTGTCCGTGCGCCTTCCCCAGCAGCCGGACCAGTTCGTCCTCACCCGCCTCGGCGATCTCCTCGACCGTGGTGATCCCGGCCCGCCGAAGGTGGTCGCCCGTCGCCGGCCCGACCCCCGGCAGGGTCCGCACCGACATCGGCCCCAGCATCGCCCGCTCCGTCCCCGGCTCGATCACCACCAGCCCGTCGGGCTTGGCCTGCTCCGAGGCGATCTTCGCGAGCATCTTGGACGCGGCCAGCCCCACCGACCCCGTGAGCCCCGTGACAGCCCGGATGTCCGCACGCAGCTTCACCCCGGCCAGCCGCGCCGACCGCTCGTCCCAGGCCGTGCCCCCGGCCTCCAGATCCACGAACGCCTCGTCCAGGCTCAGCGGCTCCACCAGCGGCGACAGCGCCCCCAGCAGCTCCATCACCCGCTCGCTGATCGCACGGTAGAACCCGAAGCGCGGCACGAGATACGCGGCGTTGGGCGCGAGCCGCCGGGCCTGTGCCATGGGCAACGCCGAGTGCACCCCGAAGACCCGGGCCTCGTACGACGCGGTCGCGACCACACCCCGCGGCCCGAGTCCGCCCACGACCACGGCCTTCCCGCGCAGACTCGGCTTGGACGCCTGCTCCACCGAGGCGAAGAAGGCATCCATGTCGAGATGCAGGATCGTGGGCGCGGTTCTCACAACTCCGATGCTGCCCTACGCCACTGACAACGCCGTGCCGAACCCTCCAGGCCGCCCCGGGAGATAGCGCTTACAGCCCGGTGCGGAAACGTCCCGCCTCCTGCGGCCGCACGCGCCCCGCACCGTCCAACGGGTCAGACGGCCCGATTCCGCCGCCGCGCCAGCTCGTCCGCCGGGTTGGACCCGACCAGGGTCTCGCCGGTGTCGATCCGCTCCCCGTGCAGCTGGGACAGCGCGCTCTCCACGTCCCGCCACACCACACCCACCGCGATCCCGAAGACGCCCTGCCCCCCTTGGAGCAGGGCGTGGACCTCGTCCGGCGAGGTGCACTCGTAGACCGTCGCACCGTCACTCATCAGCGTCATCCGCTCCAGGTCGCGGAAACCGCGTTCCCTGAGGTGCTGGACCGCCGTGCGGATGTTCTGCAGCGACACCCCGGTGTCGAGGAACCGCTTGACGATCTTCAGGACGACGACGTCCCGGAAGCTGTACAACCGCTGTGTCCCGGACCCATGCGCGGGGCGCACACTCGGCTCGACGAGACCGGTGCGGGCCCAGTAGTCCAGCTGCCGGTAGGTGATACCGGCGGCCGCGCAGGCCGTGGGGCCTCGATAGCCGATCTGCTCGGACGCCATGGACGTCGTCCCTCCGCTGCTCGGCACCGCCGACGGTCGCTGCGGAGCATGATCGGCCGCACCATCGGGCTGGGGATACCCCCCGCCCGAAAGGAGCCGAGAGGCGGGGGGAGCGTACGGACCGCTCGCCCTGAGACTGCGCTCGGGGCCGCCCCCAGCCGTACCGTCGCCGCTGCTTCTCACGCCGACCTCCGTCCTTGACCTGCCTTCTCGACGGTAGGCAGTCACCCGGGGTGCGTCAACGATCGCCACACTCGCCACGCCGAGTGATAATCACCCTAAGAGTGGTTTCCCGTGCCCCACCGCGGGGAAAGGCTAGCCGAATGCCTTCGGCACGGGCCGTGTGACGCTCTCACTCGCCACCGGCACATGCGGGCAATTCACCCGTCACACATACGGCGGCGGCCCTGCCGCGGACTCATCGTCCGCCGGGCCGCCCACGCGTCTCACGACCGCCGCCGCTCCCTGCTGGCACGAAGCTCACCGGCCTCCGGAGCTCACTGGCTGCTGCTGCCGAAGTCCTCCGGGGAGATCTGGTCGAGGAACTCGCGGAACTTCTCCACCTCGTCCTCCTGCTCGTCCGGGATCGCGATGCCGGCGTCGTCGAGGACCGTGTCACTCCCGTAGATCGGCGTCCCGGTGCGCAGGGCCAGCGCTATGGCGTCGGACGGGCGGGCGCTCACCTCGACGCCGCTGGCGAAGACCAGCTCCGCGTAGAAGACGCCCTCACGCAGGTCCGTGATACGCACTTCCGTGAGCTCCTGACCGACGGCTTCCAGCACGTCCTTGAACAGGTCGTGGGTCAGCGGCCGCGCGGGAGCCATGCCCTGCTGGGCGAAGGCGATCGCCGTCGCCTCCCCCGGCCCGATCCAGATGGGGAGGTAACGGTCGCCTCCCACTTCACGCAGCAGCACGATCGGTTGGTTGGAGGGCATTTCGACCCGGACACCTACGACATCGAGCTCGTTCACACAGCAACCCTAGGCCGTGCTCGGGACGTTTGGGTAGTCGGGCCGGGATCGGGCGCCTGATCCGGCCCCCACACGTCCGGCCGGCTCATGGCAGCCGCACCCCGAGCGCCGTCTGCACCAGCGCGGCGTGCAGCTTCACCGTGAGCCCCGCCAGCTCCTTGGTGCGGGCCTCCGCATGAGCCCTGGTCTGCGGGTTCCGGTGCCGCTTCAGCGGGGCCACCACCTGGTCCACGAGCCCGGCCTCGCGGTCGGCGGCGGCCTTCATCACCCGCAGGTGCCGCGGCTCGATCCCGAACCGCCCCAGCTCGGCGACGAGCGCCGCCACCGTGACCGCCTCCGCCTCGTACGCCCCGTCCTCCAGTGGAGTGACCAGCCCGTACGACTCCCACTCCCTGAGCTCCTCCTCGTCCACCCCGGCGGCGGCGAGCAGCTCCTCACGCCCGACCCTGGCAGCCGTGGGCGGCCCCTCGAAGGACTCGGGCGCGGAATCGCCATCACGCTGACGGCCCACGGTCGGCAGCGGGACCGCCTCACCGCGCTCCATGGCCTCCAGGTGCTCGCGGATCACCTTCAGGGGCAGGTAGTGGTCCCGCTGCATCCGCAGGACGTGACCGAGGCGCTCGACGTCGCGGGCGCTGAACTTGCGATACCCCGAGGGAGTCCGCTGTGGCTCGATGAGCCCCTCCGACTCCAGGAAGCGGATCTTGGAGATGGTGACTTCGGGAAACTCGTCGCGCAGCACGTTCAGCACCGTGCCGATGCTCATCAGCCCACTGTCCGTGGCGGCGGCGCCGTGCCCGGCACCGCCGCTCGGTGTATGAAGCATGGACCTTCCCTGACGGACGGACCTTCGCTGGGATTCCCCGGAGGCGGTCCGGGTCAGTAGCCCCGCTGGCTGGCGTAGAAGACCAGCCGGTACTTGCCGATCTGCACCTCGTCACCGTTGCTCACAGCGACCTGGTCGATCCGCTCGCGGTTCACGTACGTGCCGTTCAGGCTGCCCACGTCGGCCACCGTGAACGAGCCGTCCTGACCACGACGGAACTCCACGTGCCGCCGGGAGACCGTCACGTCGTCCAGGAAGATGTCGCTCTGCGGATGACGCCCGGCCGTGGTCAGATCGCCGTCCAGCAGGAAGCGGCTGCCCGAGTTCGGCCCGCGGCGCACGACCAGGAGCGCGGAACCCAGCGGCAGCGCGTCCACGGCCGCCTGCGCCTCGGGAGACAGTGTCGGCGTAGGCGTCTGGCCGGTGGCCTCGGCATCGTAGGCCTCGAGACCGGAGATGGAGATCGTGGAGGTCGTCTCGGACGGACGCTCCGGCGTCGCGCCCGCCCGCAGCGGCGCGCCGCAGTTGGAGCAGAAGCGGCTGTTCTCCGCGTTGCGGTTGCCGCACCTCGTACACACCAGGGCCGACATCGGATCCTCCTGCCGCGGCTGCCCACCGGGGGCATTGGACGCATACGGGTCGGAAAACCCTCCACCCGCACTTGAGGGTTGCCCGAAACCTATGCCGCCGGACTGCGCAGGGTCAACCGACGGCGCGCCCTGACCTCCGGAAACGTCGCCGCCCGGACCGCCGACCTGGTCCCGGAACAGCGGCCGCTGGCCCTCCGCGTCAGGCTGTGCGCGATGACGTGCGGTCGCATTGTCGCTGCCCTCTCGCGGGCTCTTGCCGAACAACTTCGCAAACAACTTCACGGGCGATTCCCCTTGACCGAAACAGACCCGCCCGTGGGGCAGGACGAACCCTGACTGAACACTCTGGCCGACCCGGACATCCTGACAACGTCCGTCTGCACCAGACAGTTTCCACCACGCACCACCCATTCGGTGCGCCGACCCCCCGCAACCTCATGCCCTCGCCGGACGCCGCCCATGCACCGCCGGTTCACTGGGAGGACGACCGAGCGTAGTCAGGCCGCTTCGCAGCTCGCAAGGCGTCCACGACGATCTTGGTCGACCGCTCCACGGTGACGATGGCCTGTTCCTTCTCGAGAGTCTGCACCACGCCTCCGGGGATGTTGAGCGCCGGCTCGAGGTCCTGCGACTTGCCGATGACCTTGAAACGATAGGGCGCGTTGATCTTGTTCCCGTCGACGCTCACACCCTTGCCGGAGTCCGTGAGATACGTGCCGGCGACGACCCGTACACCGTTCACCTGGATCGCCTCGGCACCCGCCGCGCGCAGTTCCTGAACCGCGTCCAGCAGCATGTCGGACTCGACCGTCCCCTTCGTGTCCTCGATGGTCATGGTGATGCCGGGCCCCTGCGCGGCCACCGTGCCCGCCAGGATGCCGAGTTGCCGCTCCTTCTCGATCGTCTGCTTCCGGGCCTCCTCGGCCTGGTCCGAGCTGTTCTCCAGCTCGTCGCGCTGCTTCTCGAGGCCCTGCTTCTCGTCCTCAAGACGCTGGGTACGGTCATCCAGTTCATCGAGGATGCGGACAAGATCTTCCTGGCGCGCACCGCGCAGGGCGCTGTCACTGTCACTGTTCGAGGCCACCTGCACGGCCAGCCCGAAGCCCAGGCCGAACAGCAGCAGCGCGACGATGAGTTGGGCCCGGCTGACCCGCGGCGGCCACAAACCCTGCACCAGCCGCTGCCGACCGGTCAGCCGCGGCTCGGGCGCCGCTTCCGGCTCCGGCTCCAGAGCGGGCACCGGCTCAGGCGCCGACTCGGGCTCCGGGGTGTCCTGGGTGGCGGGCTCCGCCGCGGCCACCTCCTGGGGCAGCTCCTTGCGGAGCCGGTTCCCGGGCTCGCCACTCGCGTCGCGCCGCTCAGCGCGCGGCTCGCCGTTCTCCTCGGCGCGCTTGTCGTCGTGCTCGCTCATCCGCCTCACGCCCGGAACACGTGCCGGCGGATCGCCGCGGCGTTGGAGAAGATCCGGATACCGAGGACGACCACCACACCGGTGGACAGCTGGGCACCCACGCCCAACTTGTCGCCCAGGAACACGATCAACGCGGCCACGACCACGTTCGACAGGAACGACACCACGAAGACCTTGTCGTCGAAGATGCCGTCGAGCATGGCGCGCAGACCGCCGAAGACGGCGTCGAGCGCCGCCACGACAGCGATCGGCAGATAAGGCTCGACCACCGCCGGAACCTCAGGCCGGACCAACAGGCCGGCCACGACTCCCACGACGAGGCCCAGTACGGCGATCACGATGTGCCCTTCTCGCTCTTCTCAGTGCTCGGCTGTGCTGTACGTACGATCACACTCGGTGCGGCGGGCAGCCGGAGGTCGTCCTCCGCGGAGATGGCTGTCCTGACGCCGTAGCTCTCCTGGAGCGCGTTCAGATACAACCCGTCCGCGCTGTTCTGGAACCGCGTGCTCAGCCGCTGCCCGTCCCCCACCGCGAGCACCGTGTACGGCGGCACCAGCGGTTTGTTGTCGACCAGTATCGCGTCCCCCGCGGCCCTGATCGCGGACAGCGCCGTCAGCCGCTGTCCGTTGATGGAGACGGCCTCGGCGCCCGACTCCCACAGCCCGTTGACCACGCGCTGCATGTCCCGGTCACGCACCCGGCCGGTGTCGGAGAACCCGGGGTTCTCGCGCGGGTCGCCGTCACCGCCCGCACCGGTGTCCTTGGCGTCGTTCACCACGAGCTTCACGCCGGGTCCGTGCACCGCGGCGGCGCCGGACATGATGCCCACCAGGTCGGACCCGGCGCTGCCACTGTGCTTCAGCGCCTCGCGCTGCCGGGCGCTCACGTCCGCGCGCAGCTCGTCGACGGAGTCCTCCAGCTTGTCCGCCGCCTCGCTCTCCCGGTCGATGCGGTCGACCAGCTCTTCCCGCTCCTTGGCGACGACCGGCGCGGCGACCCGCGCCTGGGCCGCTCCGACGGTCACGACCAGGGCCGCGAGCACCAGGCCCGCCGCGAGCCCCAGCTTCGCCCTGAGCGTCTTCGGCAGGCCGGCGTCGCCCGCGGCCTTCTTCCGCTCGGCGGCCTCGGCATATCCGTCGTCGAGGCTGTGGTCCATGACGTTGGTGAGCAATGACATGGACGCATCCGGGCGCCGGGGCCGCGTCGGTGTGCTCCGAATGGGGGGTTGCTGCGGCATGCCGCACATCGTCGCACGTCGCGGCCACTACCTCCGAACGGCCCCACCGGCGTGCCGGACAGGCCCCGTTGAGGACACTTGTCCGGCACGCACGCGTGCAGCTGGTTCTACCGGCCTGCGCTGTCCACGACCGCCGACCACTCGTCCAGCAGGGCCTGAGCGGAGGCGTCGTCCGGCCCCTCGGCCCACAGGTGGGTGACAGCCTCCGCCGGGTCGGGCAGCACCATCACCCAGCGCCCGTCGGTCTCCACCACACGCACGCCGTCCGTGGTGTCCACGAAGCGATCTCCGGCCGCCTCGACGACCCGCCGCATCACGAGCCCCTTGACAGCCCACGGGGTCGCCAGGTCCCGCTTCAGGACGTGCGCCCGCGGGATCCGGGCGTCGATCTGGCTGAGCGTGAGCTGCGTCCGCGCCACGAGCCCGATGAGCCGCACGAAGGCCGCGGTGGCGTCGTACACGCTGCTGAACTCGGGGACGATGAACCCGCCCTTGCCGTCACCGCCGAAGATCGTCCCTTCCTCACCACCGACGCGCGTGAGGTCGTCGGGCGAGGTCGTCGTCCACTCGACCTGAGTCCCGTGGTACGCCGCCACCTGCTCGGCGATCCGGGTCGTGGTGACCGGGAGGGCGACCCTGCCGCTACGCCGCTCGGCGGCCACGAGGTCCAGCATCACGAGCAGCGCCCGGTCGTCCTCGATGATGCGCCCCTTCTCGTCGACGAGGGACAGCCGCTCACCGACCGGATCGAACCGCACCCCGAAGGCGGCGCCCGAGGACGCCACGATCTCCCCGAGACGCACCATCCCCGACCGCCGCATGTCGGCCGTCTCCGTCGGCCTGGACTCGTCCAGACCGGGGTTGATCGTCAGCGAGTCGACGCCGAGCTTCCCGAGCAGACTCGGCAGCACGAGTCCCGCGCTGCCGTTGGACGCGTCCACGACGACCTTCAGCCCGGACTCGGAGATGCCCGTCGTGTCGACGTTCCGCAGCAACGAGCCGGTGTACGAGTCGAAGACACTGGCCGGGAAGTGCAGATCCCCGATCTCACCGGGGAACGCCCGTCGGTACTCCTGCCGCGCGAACACCCGGTCCAGCTTCCGCTGGCTGCCCTGCGACAGGTCGGCACCGTTCCCGTCGAAGAACATGATGTCCACGGAGTCCGGCACCCCGGGCGTGGTACGGATCATGATTCCGCCGGCACTGCCCCGCGCGGTCTGCTGCCGGGCCACGGGCAGCGGAACATTCTCCAGATCCCGTACGTCGATGGCACTGGCCTGCAACGCGGAGATCACCGCGCGCTTCAGCGCACGGGCGCCACGCGAATGGTCCCGGGCCGTGGTGACGGTCGAGCCCTTCTTCAGGGTGGTCGCATACGCACCGGCAAGGCGCACGGCCAGCTCCGGCGTGATCTCGACGTTCAGGATTCCGGACACACCGCGGGCTCCGAAGAGGTGCGCCTGCCCCCTGGACTCCCAGATGACCGACGTGTTGACGAAAGCACCGGCTTCGATGGTCTTGAACGGATAGACCCGTACATTGCCCTGGACGATCGATTCTTCACCGATCAGACACTCATCACCGATGACCGCCCCGTCCTCGATGCGCGCCGCGCGCATGATGTCGGTGTTCTTCCCGACCACGCATCCGCGCAGATTGCTGTGCGGCCCCACGTAGACGTTGTCGTGAACGACGGACTTGTGCAGAAAAGCGCCGCTCTTGACCACCACGTTGGAGCCCACGACGGAGTGCTCACGGAGCTCGGCGCCGGCCTCGACCTTGGCGTAGTCCCCGATGTAAAGGGGACCGCGGAGCACGGCGTCGGGATGCACCTCAGCGCCTTCGGCTACCCAGACGCCTGCGGAGATCTCGAACCCGTCGATGTCGACGTCGACCTTGCCCTCCAGGACGTCGGCCTGCGCCTTCACATAGCTCTCGTGGGTGCCGACGTCCTCCCAGTACCCCTCGGCCACATAGCCGTAGACGGGCTTGCCTTCCTTCATCAACTGCGGGAAGACATCACCGGACCAGTCGACGGGCACATCGGGCTCGACGTAGTCGAAGACCTCGGGTTCCATCACGTAGATGCCGGTGTTCACGGTGTCGGAGAAGACCTGGCCCCAGGTGGGCTTCTCGAGGAAGCGCTCCACCTTGCCTTCCTCGTCGACAATGGTGATGCCGAATTCCAGCGGATTGGGAACACGCGTCAGGCAAACCGTGACCAGCGCGCCCTTTTCCTTGTGGAAATTGATGAGCTCGGTGAGGTCGAAATCCGTCAGAGCATCGCCGGAGATGACGAGGAAGGCATCATCTTTCAATGCCTCTTCGGCGTTCTTGACGCTTCCGGCGGTACCGAGTGGCTTCTCCTCATTGGCATAGGTCAGTTCCATACCGAGCTCTTCGCCGTCACCGAAGTAGTTCTTGACGAGCGAGGCCAGGAACTGGACAGTAACCACAGTTTCATTGAGCCCATGCCTTTTGAGCAGCCTCAGAACATGCTCCATGATCGGGCGGTTGGCCACGGGCAGGAGCGGCTTGGGCATGCTTGAGGTCATGGGGCGAAGACGTGTGCCTTCGCCTCCGGCCATCACGACGGCCTTCATGTCGGAAGCGTCCTCCTCTAAGAGACGACGGTCTAGCCGACTTCCCCCGCCAGGATTGTCCCCCAGTTTTCGACCACGGGCCATCGGACAGCCACGGTGGGACCAATCCGCAAGTTCAGTCGGCCATGGCGTCCGCACGGACCAGGCGGCGGACTTGTACCACGTAGAGGACTCCTGCCCACCAGTACAGCGTTGTACCCCATCCGGCGAACGCCCATCCGAAAATAGCAGCCAGTGACGAGATCCAACCACTTCCGTCACTGAGCAGGAGCAGCGGGAAGGCATACATCAGGTTGAAGGTGGCGGCCTTGCCCAGGAAGTTCACCTGCGGCGGCGGATAGCCGTGCCGACGGAGGATGCCCACCATCACCAGCAGAACCAGCTCTCGCGCCAGAAGTGCAGCGGTCAACCAAAGAGGCAGAATCTCGCGCCAGGTGAGACCGACCAAAGTCGAGAGAATGTAGAGCCGGTCGGCCGCGGGGTCGAGAAGCCGGCCGAGGCTGCTGATCTGGTTCCAGCGCCGTGCGAGCTTGCCGTCCAGGTAGTCGCTGATGCCGCTCAGGGCCAGTACCAGAAGGGCCCAGCCGTCACTCTTGGGCCCACCGAACTCAGGCCTCAGAATCAGCCACAGGAAGAGAGGCACGCCAACGAGCCGAGCCATGCTGAGGATGTTCGGGATGGTGAGCACACGGTCCGTCTGGACGCGAGTCTCCTGAACCTCCACCCGGGGGCCTCCTGTGGGAAACGTGCCAACGATGCTCACTGACCCTACCTCAACGCAAAAAAGCTCTGGCTCTCGGGCTGTGTGCCCAAGAGCCAGAGCTCTAAAAGGAGTTCGGCGGCGTCCTACTCTCCCACAGGGTCCCCCCTGCAGTACCATCGGCGCTGAAAGGCTTAGCTTCCGGGTTCGAAATGTAACCGGGCGTTTCCCTAACGCTATAACCACCGAAACACTATGAAACTGTAAACTGCCGCACCATACCGTGACCTGGCATGGGGCTGTTCGTGGTTTCAGAACCAACACAGTGGACGCGAGCAACTGAGGACAAGCCCTCGGCCTATTAGTACCGGTCAACTCCACACGTTACCGTGCTTCCATATCCGGCCTATCAACCCAGTCGTCTACTGGGAGCCTTACCCTCTCAAGGAGGTGGGAATACTCATCTCGAAGCAGGCTTCCCGCTTAGATGCTTTCAGCGGTTATCCCTCCCGAACGTAGCCAACCAGCCATGCCCTTGGCAGAACAACTGGCACACCAGAGGTTCGTCCGTCCCGGTCCTCTCGTACTAGGGACAGCCCTTCTCAATATTCCTACGCGCACAGCGGATAGGGACCGAACTGTCTCACGACGTTCTAAACCCAGCTCGCGTACCGCTTTAATGGGCGAACAGCCCAACCCTTGGGACCGACTCCAGCCCCAGGATGCGACGAGCCGACATCGAGGTGCCAAACCATCCCGTCGATATGGACTCTTGGGGAAGATCAGCCTGTTATCCCCGGGGTACCTTTTATCCGTTGAGCGACGGCGCTTCCACAAGCCACCGCCGGATCACTAGTCCCGACTTTCGTCCCTGCTCGACCCGTCGGTCTCACAGTCAAGCTCCCTTGTGCACTTACACTCAACACCTGATTGCCAACCAGGCTGAGGGAACCTTTGGGCGCCTCCGTTACTCTTTAGGAGGCAACCGCCCCAGTTAAACTACCCATCAGACACTGTCCCTGATCCGGATCACGGACCCAGGTTAGACATCCAGCACGACCAGACTGGTATTTCAACGACGACTCCACCCACACTGGCGTGCGAGTTTCAAAGTCTCCCAGCTATCCTACACAAGCCGAACCGAACACCAATATCAAACTGTAGTAAAGGTCCCGGGGTCTTTCCGTCCTGCTGCGCGAAACGAGCATCTTTACTCGTAGTGCAATTTCACCGGGCCTATGGTTGAGACAGTCGAGAAGTCGTTACGCCATTCGTGCAGGTCGGAACTTACCCGACAAGGAATTTCGCTACCTTAGGATGGTTATAGTTACCACCGCCGTTTACTGGCGCTTAAGTTCTCAGCTTCGCCACCCCGAAGAGTGACTAACCGGTCCCCTTAACGTTCCAGCACCGGGCAGGCGTCAGTCCGTATACATCGCCTTACGGCTTCGCACGGACCTGTGTTTTTAGTAAACAGTCGCTTCTCGCTGGTCTCTGCGGCCACCCCCAGCTCGAGGAGCAAGTCCTCTCACCAGATGTGGCCCCCCTTCTCCCGAAGTTACGGGGGCATTTTGCCGAGTTCCTTAACCATAGTTCACCCGAACGCCTCGGTATTCTCTACCTGACCACCTGAGTCGGTTTAGGGTACGGGCCGCCATGAAACTCGCTAGAGGCTTTTCTCGACAGCATAGGATCATCCACTTCACCACAATCGGCTCGGCATCAGGTCTCAGCCACATGCACGACGGATTTACCTATCGCACGGCCTACACCCTTACCCCGGGACAACCACCGCCCGGGATGGACTACCTTCCTGCGTCACCCCATCACTCACCTACTAACCGCTTGGTCCGGCGGCTCCACCACTTTCCTTTCCCCGAAGGGTCCGGAACGGCTTCACGGCCTTAGCATCACGATGCTCGATGTTTGACGCTTCACAGCGGGTACCGGAATATCAACCGGTTATCCATCGACTACGCCTGTCGGCCTCGCCTTAGGTCCCGACTTACCCTGGGCAGATCAGCTTGACCCAGGAACCCTTAGTCAATCGGCGCAAACGTTTCTCACGTTTGTATCGCTACTCATGCCTGCATTCTCACTCGTGAACCGTCCACAACTCGCTTACGCGGCTGCTTCACCCGGCACACGACGCTCCCCTACCCATCCGTACACCCGTTGGGGCTGTTGTACGAATGACACGACTTCGGCGGTACGCTTGAGCCCCGCTACATTGTCGGCGCGGAATCACTAGACCAGTGAGCTATTACGCACTCTTTCAAGGGTGGCTGCTTCTAAGCCAACCTCCTGGTTGTCTCTGCGACTCCACATCCTTTCCCACTTAGCGTACGCTTAGGGGCCTTAGTCGATGCTCTGGGCTGTTTCCCTCTCGACCATGGAGCTTATCCCCCACAGTCTCACTGCCGCGCTCTCACTTACCGGCATTCGGAGTTTGGCTAAGGTCAGTAACCCGGTAGGGCCCATCGCCTATCCAGTGCTCTACCTCCGGCAAGAAACACGCGACGCTGCACCTAAATGCATTTCGGGGAGAACCAGCTATCACGGAGTTTGATTGGCCTTTCACCCCTAACCACAGGTCATCCCCCAGGTTTTCAACCCTGGTGGGTTCGGTCCTCCACGAAGTCTTACCTCCGCTTCAACCTGCCCATGGCTAGATCACTCCGCTTCGGGTCTTGAGCGTGCTACTAAAACGCCCTATTCGGACTCGCTTTCGCTACGGCTTCCCCACCCGGGTTAACCTCGCAACACACCGCAAACTCGCAGGCTCATTCTTCAAAAGGCACGCAGTCACGAGAATGAAGACAAGTCTTCATTCCGACGCTCCCACGGCTTGTAGGCACACGGTTTCAGGTACTATTTCACTCCGCTCCCGCGGTACTTTTCACCATTCCCTCACGGTACTATCCGCTATCGGTCACCAGGGAATATTTAGGCTTAGCGGGTGGTCCCGCCAGATTCACACGGGATTTCTCGGGCCCCGTGCTACTTGGGTGTCTCTCAAACGAGCCGCTGATGTTTCGACTACGGGGGTCTTACCCTCTACGCCGGACCTTTCGCATGTCCTTCGCCTACATCAACGGTTTCTGACTCGTCCTGTTGCCGGCAGACAACAGAAGAGAGATCCCACAACCCCGTATACGCAACCCCTGCCGGGTCTCACACGCATACGGTTTGGCCTCATCCGGTTTCGCTCGCCACTACTCCCGGAATCACGGTTGTTTTCTCTTCCTGCGGGTACTGAGATGTTTCACTTCCCCGCGTTCCCTCCACACTGCCTATGTGTTCAGCAGTGGGTGACAGCCCATGACGACTGCCGGGTTTCCCCATTCGGAAACCCCCGGATCAAAGCCTGGTTGACGACTCCCCGGGGACTATCGTGGCCTCCCACGTCCTTCATCGGTTCCTGGTGCCAAGGCATCCACCGTGCGCCCTTAAAAACTTGGCCACAGATGCTCGCGTCCACTGTGCAGTTCTCAAACAACGACCAGCCACCCATCACCCCACCCTTTCAGGCGAGTTCACTGGGGCCGGCGACTGAGGAAATTTCGTTCCCTCAGACACCCAACAGCGTGCCCGACACACTCCCCGCTCCCCTCAACGTTCCACACTCAAAGAGCAGTACTAGAAGGAGAAGACGATCAAGTGTGCCGAATAGTCAACGTTCCACCCATGAGCAACCAGCATCAGACATTCGCTGATGTACTGGCCTCTGACCTCACCCCGAAGGGATCGGTAAGAAGTGCTCCTTAGAAAGGAGGTGATCCAGCCGCACCTTCCGGTACGGCTACCTTGTTACGACTTCGTCCCAATCGCCAGTCCCACCTTCGACAGCTCCCTCCCACAAGGGGTTGGGCCACCGGCTTCGGGTGTTACCGACTTTCGTGACGTGACGGGCGGTGTGTACAAGGCCCGGGAACGTATTCACCGCAGCAATGCTGATCTGCGATTACTAGCGACTCCGACTTCATGGGGTCGAGTTGCAGACCCCAATCCGAACTGAGACCGGCTTTTTGAGATTCGCTCCACCTCGCGGTATCGCAGCTCATTGTACCGGCCATTGTAGCACGTGTGCAGCCCAAGACATAAGGGGCATGATGACTTGACGTCGTCCCCACCTTCCTCCGAGTTGACCCCGGCGGTCTCCCGTGAGTCCCCAGCACCACAAGGGCCTGCTGGCAACACGGGACAAGGGTTGCGCTCGTTGCGGGACTTAACCCAACATCTCACGACACGAGCTGACGACAGCCATGCACCACCTGTACACCGACCACAAGGGGGCGCCTGTCTCCAGACGTTTCCGGTGTATGTCAAGCCTTGGTAAGGTTCTTCGCGTTGCGTCGAATTAAGCCACATGCTCCGCCGCTTGTGCGGGCCCCCGTCAATTCCTTTGAGTTTTAGCCTTGCGGCCGTACTCCCCAGGCGGGGCACTTAATGCGTTAGCTGCGGCACGGACAACGTGGAATGTTGCCCACACCTAGTGCCCACCGTTTACGGCGTGGACTACCAGGGTATCTAATCCTGTTCGCTCCCCACGCTTTCGCTCCTCAGCGTCAGTATCGGCCCAGAGATCCGCCTTCGCCACCGGTGTTCCTCCTGATATCTGCGCATTTCACCGCTACACCAGGAATTCCGATCTCCCCTACCGAACTCTAGCCTGCCCGTATCGACTGCAGACCCGGGGTTAAGCCCCGGGCTTTCACAACCGACGTGACAAGCCGCCTACGAGCTCTTTACGCCCAATAATTCCGGACAACGCTCGCGCCCTACGTATTACCGCGGCTGCTGGCACGTAGTTAGCCGGCGCTTCTTCTGCAGGTACCGTCACTTTCGCTTCTTCCCTGCTGAAAGAGGTTTACAACCCGAAGGCCGTCATCCCTCACGCGGCGTCGCTGCATCAGGCTTTCGCCCATTGTGCAATATTCCCCACTGCTGCCTCCCGTAGGAGTCTGGGCCGTGTCTCAGTCCCAGTGTGGCCGGTCGCCCTCTCAGGCCGGCTACCCGTCGTCGCCTTGGTGAGCCATTACCTCACCAACTAGCTGATAGGCCGCGGGCTCATCCTGCACCGCCGGAGCTTTCCACCATCAAAGATGCCCAAGATGGTCAATATCCGGTATTAGACCCCGTTTCCAGGGCTTGTCCCAGAGTGCAGGGCAGATTGCCCACGTGTTACTCACCCGTTCGCCACTAATCCCCACCGAAGTGGTTCATCGTTCGACTTGCATGTGTTAAGCACGCCGCCAGCGTTCGTCCTGAGCCAGGATCAAACTCTCCGTGAATGTGTACCGGTAATCCGGTGCAACACCACGAGAGCGGAACAGTCAGGCGGAATAAGCCCGACCGTTCACAGCGTCCTCGCTGTGTTTTTTCAAAGGAACCTCGTCCCAGCGAATGCTGGAGACGGGGTATCAACATATCTGGCGTTGACTTTTGGCACGCTGTTGAGTTCTCAAGGAACGGTCGCTTCCTTTGTACTCACCCTCTCGGGCTTTCCTCCGGGCGCTTCCCTTCGTTGCTCCAAACTCTATCAGTGTTTTTCCGGCCCTCTGACCACCGTCCTGCAGGCATGCAGAAGATGACCCCGAGATAGGATCTGACAAGTTTGGGTGCTGCCAGGCACGGACACGAAGTAGTGTCGCTCAGCCCCAGGCAGGAGTACGACTGTACACGCGGCCGCGGAGCGCGTGCAAATCCGTTTGCGGTATGGTCTAGACCACTCGGAGTGCCCGCGCGGAACCGGCACTTCAGGTGACATACCCTGCTGAACAGTGTGCCGCCCGGTACCGACAGGGACGGCCCATAACGATCTCCACCCCTGGGAGGCTTCCCATGACCACCGTGACGTCCCCGCTTGCAGGACGCGCCATCGGACTGGCAGCCGTGCCGGATCCCGTCTTCTCCGGGGCCATGGTCGGCCCGGGCACAGCGATCGACCCCGTACGTGAGCCTTCCGAGGCCGTCTCACCCGTGGACGGCGTCATCGTCTCCCTGCACCCGCACGCGTTCGTCGTCGTCGACGAGAGCGGGCACGGCGTGCTCACGCACCTCGGTATCGACACCGTTCAGCTCAACGGCGAGGGTTTCGAGCTGCTGGTGAACAAGGGCGACACCGTCAGGCGCGGTCAGGGCATCGTGCGCTGGAACCCGGCTGCCGTCGAGGCCGCCGGCAAGTCCGCGATCTGCCCGATCGTGGCGCTGGAGGCCACGGCCGAAGCCCTCTCCGATCTTCGTATCGACGGCGATGTGAAGGCCGGCGACAGTCTCTTCCTCTGGAAGTGACGTCAGTGCCGTCGTATGACGGCGAGTAGGACAACCAACACGGCGGCGGGAGCCGCCGCACTATCGGAGACGGGTGAGATGGAGACAACGCTGCGAGGCGTCGGCGTGAGCCACGGTGTGGCGATCGGCGAGGTTCGGCATATGGGAACGGCGGTGCTCGAGCCGCCTGCGAAGCAGATCCCGGCGGACGAGGCGGAGCGTGAACAGGGGCGCGCCCGCAAGGCCGTGGAGGCTGTGGCGGCCGACCTGATGGCGCGCGGCAATCTGGCGGGCGGCGAAGCCCAGG
Source organism: Streptomyces purpurascens (assembly GCF_045040895.1). Lineage (NCBI taxonomy): Bacteria > Bacillati > Actinomycetota > Actinomycetes > Kitasatosporales > Streptomycetaceae > Streptomyces > Streptomyces purpurascens. The sequence continues at coordinate 1,569,885 of NZ_CP108341.1, forward strand.
CGGTGCTCGAGGCGCAGGCCATGATGGCCCAGGACCCCGAGCTGATGGCTGACGTGGAACGACGGATCGCCGTCGGCAGCACGGCCGAGCGCGGGGTCTACGACGCGTTCGCCGCGTACCGCGAGCTGCTGGCGGGTGCCGGTGAGTACCTCGCCGGCCGCGTGGCCGACCTCGACGACGTGCGGAATCGAATCGTCGCCCGTCTGCTGGGTGTGCCGATGCCGGGTGTCCCCGACAGCGACGAGCCCTACGTCCTTGTTGCGCGTGACCTCGCGCCTGCCGACACCGCGCTGCTGGACCCGACTCTGGTGCTCGGCTTCGTCACCGAGGAGGGCGGTCCCACCAGCCACAGCGCGATTCTGGCGCGGGCGCTCGGGGTGCCGGCCGTGGTGGCGCTGCCGGGTGCCGGCGAGCTCGCCGAAGGCACGATGATCGCCGTCGACGGCAGCACGGGTGAGATCTTCGTGGACCCGAGTGAGGACAAGAAGGCTGAGCTCGAGGCCGCGGCCGCCGCGCGCAGGGCCGCGCTGGCGGCCTCGACCGGGCCCGGTGCAACGGCGGACGGTCACAAGGTGCCGCTGCTGGCGAACATCGGTGGTCCTGCGGATGTGGAGGCCGCCGTCGAGGCCGGTGCCGAGGGCGTCGGTCTCTTCCGTACCGAGTTCCTCTTCCTGGACGACAGCAAGCAGGCGCCTTCCGAGGAGAAGCAGGTCGCGGCGTACCGGCAGGTGCTCGAGGCGTTCCCCGAGGGGCGTGTCGTGGTGCGGGTGCTGGACGCGGGTGCGGACAAGCCGCTCGACTTCCTGACTCCGGCCGACGAGCCGAACCCGGCGCTCGGCGTGAGGGGCCTGCGGACGCTGCTCGACCACCCGGAGGTCCTGCGCACGCAGCTGACCGCGCTCGCGAAGGCTGTGGAAGGGCTGCCGGTCTATCTCGAGGTCATGGCCCCGATGGTGGCGGACCGCACGGATGCCCGGGCCTTCGCGGACGCGTGCCGTGAGGCTGGGCTGCGGGCGAAGTTCGGCGCGATGGTGGAGATCCCGTCGGCCGCGCTGCGGGCGCGCTCGATCCTGCAGGAGGTGGAGTTCCTGTCGCTTGGGACGAACGACCTGGCGCAGTACACCTTCGCCGCCGACCGTCAGGTAGGTGCGGTCTCCCGTCTGCAGGACCCGTGGCAGCCCGCACTGCTCGACCTGGTGGCACTGTCCGCCGAGTCGGCGAAGGCCGAGGGCAAGAGCTGTGGCGTCTGCGGTGAGGCCGCGTCCGACCCGCTGCTCGCTTGTGTGCTGGCTGGTCTTGGCGTCACCTCTCTTTCGATGGGCGCGGCGTCGATTCCCTACGTCCGGGCGACGCTGGCGAAGTACACGCTGGCGCAGTGCGAGCGGGCCGCTGCGGCGGCTCGTGCGTCGGACAGTGCCGAGGACGCGCGCAGCGCGGCGCAGGCGGTGTTGTCGGGCGAGTAGGCCGGGCTTGGTCGGCCTATGACTGTCCGGGAGGGGCGCTCCACTCAGGTGGGGCGCCCCTCCCGCGTTTCAGTGGTTGTGTCCCCGTGCGGTTTTCTCCTCCCCGAGGTCGGGCGGCTCGCAGTAGTCGACGTTGGATTCCGGGGAGATGAGGTCGCCGGACTCGACGTCGGTGCAGTAGGCGTCGAAGACCTCTCCCGCGGTGAGGGGGTCGAGTCCGTAGGCGCGCAGGCGCCAGCCGTAGACACGGTCGGGCATGGCTGGGGCGCTGGCGCGGATGACGAGTCCACCGGGGCTTTCGGTGGCCAGGCCGAGGGCCAGGACCGTGGTGAACTCGAGAGCTTCGGTCTCGTCCAGTTTCAAAGTGCCGCCCGTGTCGGCTGCATGGAGTGCGGCGATGAGGGTTTCGGGCGGTCCGGTGACGCTGCAGACGAGGTGCCGGTCGCCGGGTGGGGCCGTGTCGAGGATGCGGACGAGAAGGTCCGAGGCCCGGGCGAAGGCGGTACGTCCGAGGTCCTCGCCGCAGGACGTGCAGGCGCCCAGGCGAGCGAGGAGCGTGGTCGCGTACTCCCAGGTGGCCTGCCGCACGCCCTCGTCGACGAGGGCCGCCAGGAGGTCGGCCAGAGGCTGGCCCTCGTACGGGAGAGTCGGGCCTGTCACCGCGAGTTGGGCCGTGAAGCGTGTGCGGCTCGACGGGTTGTCGGGGTCCAGGCTCTTCTGCGTGCAGAACTCGGCGTACTCCTCGGGATCGAAGAGGGCCACCGTGGTGTGGCTGCCCTGCAGGGTCCGTGTCCTGAGGAGGGCCTCGACCTGTTTGAGGTAGGCCGCGTGGTCGTCGAAGGTGAAGCTGCGGTAGCAGCGCATGGCTCGGAAGTCGTGCTCGTCGGTCAGCAGGCCGATGGTGCCGGCGATTTCGCGGTGCAGGACGCGTCGCATGGTCCGGCTGTCGGTGTGCGCCATTGTCTTTCCCCCTGTGCACAGTCGATCAATGCTCACTCACAGTAATCGACGGCACTGACAGCGCGGGCTCGCGGAGGTAGTCGCGAAGGCGTGTGGCCACTAAAGCCGCAGGTCAGCCTGATAGAGCCACCCCCTCCCCCGTCAATGGCTGTGGTGACGGGGAGTGGCTTGGCGCGGCGTGGGCGACCTCGGTCAGGCGCGTTTGCGGGCGAGGTCCTCGTAGAAGGTCAGGAGGTCGAGGTTGTCGATGGAGCCCGGGTTGACCGCCTTCTCCAGTGGGGTGCCTTGGAGGAGGCGTTTGACCGGGACCTCGATGCGCTTGCCGGTGAGGGTGTGCGGGACGCCGGGTACCTCGATGATCTCGTCGGGGACGTGGCGCGGCGAGAGTTGTTCGCGGATGGTCTGCTTGATGCGGTTCAGCAGGGCCTCGTCGAGGGCGGCTCCGGGGGCCAGGTGCACGAAGAGGGGCATCCAGTAGCCGCCGTCGGGCTGCTCGATGCCGATGACGAGGGACTCCCTGATTTCGGGGAGGCGCTCCACGGCTTCGTAGATGTCGGCGGATCCCATGCGTACGCCCTGGCGGTTGAGCGTGGAGTCGGAGCGGCCGTGGATGACGACGGATCCGTGGGAGGTGACGGTGATCCAGTCGCCGTGCCGCCATACGCCGGGGTAGGTGTCGAAGTAGCTGTCGTGGTAGCGGCTGCCGTCGGGGTCGTTCCAGAAGTGGATGGGCATCGACGGCATGGGGTTGGTGACCACGAGTTCGCCGACCTCGTCGACGAGGGGGCTGCCGCTCGGATCCCAGGCCTGTAGGTCGGTGCCGAGGCAGGGGGCCTGGAGCTCGCCGACGTGGACCGGCAGGGTCGGTACGGCTCCGGCGAAGCAGGAGCACACGTCCGTGCCGCCGCTGACGGAGGCGATCCACAGGTCGTCGCGGACCTCGTCGTGGAGCCAGCGGAAGCCGTCGGGTGGCAGGGGCGAGCCGGTGGTGGCGACGCACTGGACGGTGGAGAGGTCGAAGTCGCGGGACGGGTGCACGCCGGCCTTGCGGCAGGCCATGACGTAGGCGGCCGAGGTGCCGTAGAGAGTGGCCCGCGTGCGTTCGGCGATCCGCCACTGGGCGCCGGTGTCCGGGTAGCCGGGGCTGCCGTCGTAGAGGACGATCGTGGTGCCGGTGAGCAGGCCGGAGACGAGGAAGTTCCACATCATCCAGCCGGTCGACGTGTACCAGAAGAAGCGGTCCTCGGGACCCAGGTCGCAGTGCAGGCCCAGTTGCTTGAGGTGCTCGACCAGGATGCCGCCCTGGGACTGGACGATGGCCTTGGGCAGGCCGGTCGTGCCGGAGGAGTAGAGCACCCACAGGGGGTGGTCGAAGGGCACCTGCTCGAAGACGGGGTCCGTGTCGGCGGAGGTGAGGGCCGACCAGTCGAGGGCCCCTTCGGGTGCCTCGGTGCCGAGGAGCGGGATGTGGATGACGGCGCGCAGGGTGGGCAGTTCGCTGCGCAGTTCGGCGACGGTCTCTCGTCGGTCGTGCTCCTTGCCGCCGTAGCGGTAGCCGTCGACCGTGAACAGCACGACGGGTTCGACCTGCTGGAAGCGGTCGAGGACGCTGCGGGCGCCGAAGTCGGGCGCACAGGAGGTCCAGACGCCGCCCACGGCGGCTGTGGCGAGGAGGGCGACCACGGCCTGGGGGACGTTGGGGAGGTAGCCGCTGACGCGGTCCCCGGGGCGTACGCCGAGGGCGCGCAGCTCGGCGGCCAGGGAGCCGACCTGGCGGCGTAGCTCGGCCCAGGTGACAGGGCGTGGTTCGTGCGTCTCGTCGACGTACAGGAGGGCCGGTTCGTCCGCGCGGCTGTCGGCCGCGCGCAGGGCGTGTTCGGCGTAGTTGAGGGTCGCCCCGGGGAACCACTGGGCGCCTGGCATCGCTCGGTCTCCGAGCACGCGCGCGTACGGTGTCGAGAAGCGGACGTCGAACCACTCGGTGACGGCTTTCCAGAAGGCGTCCAGGTCGTCGACGGACCAGCGCTGGAGAGCCGCGTAGCCGCCCTCGGCGGGGGCGCCGTGGTGCTCGGCGACCCAGGCCTGGAACCTGGTGATCCGTGCCCGGTCGATGCGCTCGGGGTCTGGCTGCCAGAGCGGCTGGGGACTAACGGTCGACATGGTCGGCTCCCGGACTGTGCGCGTCGTGTGCGTCCTCTGCGCACGGGCTGGGGTGTGCGCGTGACGCGGCTGGCACGGACAATGCCATGTGATCGACTTCGGCACCAGGGTGCGTCCCACATAGTCCGCCTCGTGAAGATGTGGTCCTGACACGGGTGAACGGCAGTTGAACGCCACGCACGTGTGGCGCGGTCAATGGCAGGGTGAGCAGCATGAACGGTCGTGACCTGGTGCGTTCGGTGAAAGCGGTGGGCTCGGTGGGGGCAGCGCAGGGTGTGCGTACCGTACGAGCAGCGTGGCGCAGGCGGCGGGCCGACGCCACCGGGCTGCCGTCGCGCGGGGCGGAGCGTGCGCGCGTGCCCGGGCCCGTGCAGGAGGTGGAGCCGGGGCCGGGGGGCGGTGTCGTCCGGTTCAGCCGGTCGGAGCTGCGGATTCTCGTCGCCGTGAACGGGGCTGTCTTCTGGGGCTGGGACGGGGCGGAGCCCGAGCCGTCGTACGCGCTGGCCGGCCGCTGTCCGGAGCCCGATCCCCGGGCGGTGCTGGAGCCGGACAAGGACGGCGGCTGGCGGGTGGTGGCCGAGCGGGTGACGGTCGTCGTCTCGCGGCACGGCGCGGTGGAGGTGCTCACGCCCGGTGGCGTGACCCTGCGGCGTGATCTGCCGCCGCGGTGGTGGGAGCCGGTCGGTGGCGGCCCGGCGCGGTGGTCGCAGCGGTCGGAGGTGGCTGCCGACGCGCGGTTCTTCGGCCTGGGTGGACGTGCCGGGGGTCCGCGGCTGCCGGACGGTACGTACCGGCTGTGGAACACCGACCCCGGCCACGCCTTCGCGCCGGGCGACGACCCCCTGTACATCACGATGCCGGTGCAGCTGGTGGTGTCCGACGGCGGTACGCATCTGGCGTTCCACGACAGCTCGTGGGACGGCACGGTGACGCTGCGCGAGGGCGAGGAGGGCGCGGGTTCCGGGCACGACCGCGGCGGGACGAGCGAGCTGCGGATGGACGGCGGTCCGCTGCGCTGCTGGGTGATGGTGGGCACTCCCGCGCGCGTGCTGCTCGCCTGGGCCTCGCTCACGGGGGCGCCCGCGCTGCCCCCGGCGTGGGCGCTCGGCCACCAGCACGCGCGGTGGGGGTTCGGCAGCGAGCAGGAGGTGCGGCGGATCGCCGCGGGCTATGTGGAGCACGGTCTGCCGCTCGACGCCGTGCACCTGGACATCGATCACCTCGACGCGCATCAGGTGTTCACCGTCGACCAGGACCGCTTCCCGAAGCTGCCCGTTCTGGCCGAGGAGCTCCGGCGGGACGGCATCCGGCTGGTGTCGATCGTCGACCCGGCCGTCAAGGCCCTGCCCGGCAATGCCGTGTACGACGGCGGTACGGCCGAGGACGCGTTCGTGCGGGACGCGTCGGGGCAGGTCGTGAAGGGAGTCGTGTGGCCCGGGGAGGCGGTGTTTCCCGACTTCACGCACGCGCGTGTGCGTGAGTGGTGGGGCGGCCTCTACGAGGAGCGGCTCGCGCAGGGGTTCTCGGGTTTCTGGCACGACATGAACGAGCCCACGTCGTTCGCCGCGTTCGGGGAGTCGACGCTGCCGCGCTCGGCGCGGCACTCCCTGGAGGGGCGGGGCGGTGACCATCGTGAGGCGCACAACGTGTACGCGCTGTGCATGGCCAGGGCGGGCTTCGAAGGGCTGCGGAAACTCGCGCCCCAGGAGCGGCCGTTCCTGTTCTCTCGCTCCGGGTGGGCCGGCATGCAGCGCTATGGGGGCACGTGGTCGGGGGACGTGGCCACCGGCTGGCCGGGGCTGCGGGCGTCCTTGGCGCTGGTGATGGGGCTCGGGCTGTGCGGCGTTCCGTACTCGGGGCCGGACGTCGGAGGCTTCGACGGGGATCCTTCACCCGAGCTGTATCTGCGGTGGTTCCAGCTGGGCGCGTATCTGCCGCTGTTCCGTACGCACGCGAGTCTGCGGGCGGGGCGCCGGGAGCCCTGGGAGTTCGGTCCCGAGGTGCTGGAGCACGCGCGCGTGGCGCTCGTCGAACGCCGGCGGCTGCTGCCGTACTTCATGACGCTGGCGCATCTGGCGCGGCGTACCGGAGCACCGTACGTACGGCCCCTGTGGTGGGCTGCGCCGGAGGATCGGACGCTGCGTGACTGCGACGACGCCTTCCTGCTGGGCGACAGCCTGCTGGTGGCGCCGGTGCTGGACCCCGGCGCGGACCGGCGGGCGGTGCAGCTGCCGCGGGGGCGGTGGTACGACATGGTGACGGAGCGGGCGTACGAGGGGCCGGCGCAGGTGCTCGTGGACGCCCCCCTGTCGCGCATCCCCGTGTTCGCGCGCGCGGGTGCCGTTCTTCCCGTACTCGGGGAGGACGGCGGACTCGCCCTGGAGGTGTGGGCGCCCGCCCGCGGACGGACCGGGGGCGGGCTGGTCGTGCCGGACGGGGGCGAGGGAGGGGACGAGCCGGAGATCGAGCGCTACACCGCTCGGTGGATGGGCTCGCGGGTGGTCGTCGAGCGGGAAGGTGAGGACGGCGGGAGCGAGCTGTCCTACCCGGTGCGCGTCCGCGGTGCCGGGGGACGCTGAGCTCAGATGTACCGGCCCTCGAACCAGGCCCGTACGGCCACGGTGTGCAAGGGGAAGGCGAGCTCGTCCGCCCTGCGCAGGAGGTGCCAGCCCTCCGTCTCGTCTGTGGCGGCTGAGGGCGGCAGGCTTTCGACCGGGCGTTCCGGTAGGAGACCGAACAGCAGCAGGTGCCCGTCGGGCGAGCTCATGGCGTCGACGAGCCGTACCTCGCGGGCGGCCGCGTCGATGCCGGTTTCCTCCTTGAGTTCGCGTACGACGGCCTGCCGCCAGTCCTCCCGGTCGTCGATGTAGCCGCCGGGCAGGGCCGTGCCCCCGCGCGCGGGAGCGACGGTTCGGGTGATGACGACCAGGGCGGTGCCCTTGGTGTCGTACACGGGCTGGAGGGCCACCGCGACCGGGAGTGGATTGCGGTAGGCCACGGCGCCGCAGGCCGGGCAGGTGCGGGGCCAGCCGGAGACGCCCTCTCCGTAGGGCGCGCCGCAGCTCGAACAGTGGGAGTCCGGCGCGGAGTTGGAACTGGAGTGCTGAGTTTCGGACACGCGGCGGACTGTAGCCGATCACGGAGAGGGCGTCTCGGGCAGGCGGCTCAGTGGGCGCCGGTGAGCGACTTCCTGGACACGGGGAAGTCGAAGTAGGTGTCCGGGTAGGGCTCGGGCTTGTAGGTGTAGTGCCACCACTCTTCTGCCAGGTTCACGAAGCCGAGGCCTTCCAGGGCGCTCTTGAGCAGCAGCCGATTGGCGCGCTGTTCACCCTGGATGCGTGGGTCGAGGGTGTGCGAAAGGGTGTCGAAGCAGTCGAAGCCGGTCCCCATGTCGATCGAGTTGTCGGGGAACCGCTCGCCCTTGGGTGCGAAGCACGGCACCAGGGGCTCTTCGGGGTCGTACGGCCGGGTCGGCTTCGCCGGCAGCCTGACCAGTGTGATGTCCAGGGTCGATCCGCGACTGTGGCCGGACTTCTCGGCGATGTAGCCGTCGGCGAAGAGCCGGGTCTTGTCGACGTTCGGGTAGAACTCGCCTTTCATCGCCTCGTCGTCGAGGTCCTCGGCCCAGCGGACGAAGTGGTCCACCGCCCGCTGCGGCCGGTAGCAGTCGTACACCTTGAGTGTGTAGCCCTGGCGCAGGAGCTTCCTCTGGGCCTTGTGGAGGGCTTGTGCGGCGGGGCGGGTGAGGATGCAGGTCGGCTGGAGGTAGCCGTCGATGCGTTCGCCGACGAAGTTGTGCGGGGTGACGTAGCGCATCTCCTGGATGATCGTCGGGTCCACGCTTCTCAGCGCCACGAAGTCCTTAGGTGCCTTGGGCTCGGTCTTGGCCTGGGCGGTCGCGGTGGAGGCGGTCGCTGCCAGCAAGGCGGCGAACGCCGTGATGAGGCCGCGTGCCACGGTGGTGAGTCGTGTCATGGCCCTTGCATCTACCAGGAGACGGCCCCGCCGGGGAAGGGATGCCCAATTCCGGATGACCGTGGCAGACTTCTGACGTTCCGTCAGATCTGGCTGCGGGGAGGGACTGTGTCGCGTACACGAACACCTGTGGTGGCGGGGTGGTTCGCCGGGGACGGTGACGCCTTCCGGCTGCTCGGCACGCGCTGTGCGGCGTGCGCCTCGGTCTTCTTCCCGCGTGAGGACCACCACTGCCGCAACCCCTCCTGCACGGGCGGGGAGTTGGAAGAGGTCGCACTGTCGCGACGGGGGCGCATCTGGTCGTTCACGGACAGCCGGTATCGACCACCGTCACCCTATGTGAGCGATCCGGAACTTCCGTGGGAGCCGTGCGCGTTGATCGCTGTGGAGCTGGAGGCCGAGCGGATCGTGGTGCTGGGACAGGCGGCTCCCAGGGTCACCGTCGCGGATCTGACGGTGGGTATGGAGGCGGAGGTCGTGCCCGGAGTGCTCCATGAGGACGCGGAGACGGCCTGGACGACGTGGCACTGGCGGCCGACGGGGGTGAAGGCATGACGGAAGAGGTGGCGGTGCTCGGCGCGGGCATGCACCCGTGGGGCAAGTGGGGGCGGAGCTTCGTCGAGTACGGCGTCGCGGCGGCCCAGGCGGCGCTCGCCGACGCCGGGCTGGATTGGCGGGACATCGGCTCGATCATCGGGGCGGACACCGTGCGTGGCGGCTATCCGGGGTATGTCGCCGGAGCGACGTTCGCGAAAGCACTGGGCTGGCAGGGGGCCCGGGTCACGAGCGTGTACGCGGCGTGCGCCTCCGGGGCGCAGGCCGTCGACACCGCACGGGCCCAGATACTCTCCGGACTCGCCGACGCGGCGCTCGTGGTGGGGGCCGATGCCGCTCCCAAGGGATTCTTCCGCCCCGCGGGCGGGGACCGGCCCGACGATCCCGACTGGCTGCGCTTCCGGATCCTCGGGGCGACCAACCCGGTGTACTTCGGGTTGTACGCCCGGCGGCGCATGGCTCTGCACGGCGACACGACGGATGACTTCGCGCAGGTGAAGGTGAAGAACGCCGCGATGGGCGCGCTGAACCCCAAGGCGCGCTACCGCAGCCCGGTCACCGCCGAGGAGGTCTCCGCCTCCGCTGTCGTCGCCGATCCGCTGCGGCTGCTCGACATCTGTGCGACCTCCGACGGCGGTGCGGCGCTGGTGCTTTCGAGCATGGAGTTCGCGCGGCGGCACGGGCACGCGGAGCCGGTGCGGATCCGGGCCGTGTCCACGGTGACGCCGCGTTACCCGAACACCGTGCTGGACCTGCCGGACATCGCCACGGACTCCGCGGTGGCGGTGGATCCCCCCGGCGAGACGTTCCGGAGGTCGATCGCCCGGGCGGCCTACGAGGAGGCGGGAGTCGGGCCGGAGGACCTGTCACTGGCCGAGGTCTACGACCTGTCCACGGCGCTCGAGTTGCAGTGGTACGAGGACTTGGGGCTGTGCGGCGAGGGCGAGGGCGTGAAGCTGCTGAGGGACGGGGCGACGGCACTGGGCGGGCGAATACCGGTGAACGTCAGCGGTGGGCTGGCCTCCTTCGGCGAGGCGGTGCCGGCGCAGGCGATCGCCCAGGTGTGCGAGCTGGCCTGGCAGTTGAGGGGCGACGCGGGTGACCGGCAGGTCGCTGGAGCGCGCGTGGGTATCAGCGCGAACCAGGGGCTGTTCGGGCACGGGTCGGCGGTGATCGCGGTTCGGTGATCGCGGTGCCGGACGCTTGCGTGGGCCGGAGCGGGAGGCGGCACAGGGCCGGAGGCGGCACAGGGCGGTGCCGTCGCGGGTGAGCTGGTCGTGCGGCCGCCGCAGGCCTTGGTCATACGCTGTGTGACCACGCCGGAATCCTGCGTGAACGTCTCATGAACTGCGCTTGGGCGTGCGCCGGTGGAGTCATCATGCTGCCGTGCACTCCTGGACGGATACTCTCCGCTTCGCCTTCCAGCCGGTGGTCAATCTGACGACCGGCGCGGTCGCGGGGCTGGAGATACTCGCCCGCCCGGAGACCGGCGACATCCTGGCCGAGGCCCGCCGGGATCCCGAGCTCGACTGCCGGCTGGCGGTGTCGGCGGTCCGCGCGGCGGTGCGCAAGGAGACCCTGCTTCCGCTGTTCGTCAACGTGTTCGCCGGCACCCTCGCCGACCTCGGCGGCCTCCCTTCACTGCACGCCGCCGTGCGCGAGGCGGGACGGCTGCCGTGGGAGGTGACGATCGACGTCTGTCCGCCGTACACGCACGTGCCGCAGCAGGCACTACTGGAGGCGGTGACCGCGCTGCGCGGCCAGGGCTTCCGGATCTGCGCGGACGGCGTCGGGGACGGGGACGTGCCCTTGCGGCTGCTCTCGGACATCGCGCCCGGCCTGGTGAAGCTGGACGCGTCGCTGCTGGCGCGGCCGGCCGTGGTGCGGTCGATGCGGACGCTGTGCGACGAACTGGGGGCGCTCCTGGCGGTCGAGGGCGTGGAGACCGAAGGCCAATGCGCGGCGGCGCTGGCGGCCGGGGCGCAGCTGGCACAGGGCGAGCTGTTCGCGCCACCGGCGCGGCTGCCCGCCGCGGATGTCTACGTCCCGCCCCGCTCCCCCGCCGACATGGCCGTGCCGCGATCCGGGCCGTCGGTGCGGGAGTTCGTGCGGCCCGCGGCGCTGCTGCCCGCCACGGCGTCCGCGGGTCAGGTGCGAGCCCTGCTGACGGGGTCGCCGGACGTGTCAGGGGTGCTGCTCGTGGACACCGCGGGGGTGCCGGTCCGGTCCGTGCACCGGTCCCGCTTCCTGCTGTCGATGTCGGGGCGCTACGGGCATGCCCTGTACGCCGACCGGCCCGCGGCGAAGCTCGGCGACCCGCCGCGGACGGTGGGCGTCGACGCCACCGCCTGGGAGGTCCTGGACGTGGTGGCGGTCGGCGGGCGGGACCGTACGTCGGACGATGTGGCCGTCGTGGACGAGTACGGGCGGTGTGTGGGGGTCGTACGGCTCGCGGACCTGGTGCGAGCCCTGGCCGAAACCCGAGTGGAGGAAGCGGCGGGGCTCAATCCGCTGACGCGTCTGCCCGGCTCGGACGCGATCACCGGTGAGGTGGACCGGCGGATCGCGGCCGGGCGGCCGTTCGCGCTCAGCTGGCTGGATGTCGATCACTTCAAGCAGGTCAACGACGGGGCCGGCTTCGCGGCGGGAGACGAGCTGATCCGGGCGGTCGGGCGGGCGCTGCAGCAGGCCGCGATGGACAGCGCGCGCGTGGGGCACATCGGTGGGGACGACTTCCTGGTGCTCGCCGATCCGGAGGGTCTCGATCCGCTGGCCGCCGCTGTGCTGGACGCCCCCTGGTCGGCGGGGGGACGGCCGGTCACGCTGTCGCTCGCCACGGTGCTGTGCGCGCCGGGCACTGTGACGGACCACCGGCAGGCGGCGGCCTGCCTGGCACCGCTGAAGAAGGCGGCGAAGTCGTTGCGCGGGGCGAGCTGGGTGCTGGGCCGGGCGGGACTGCCCGGACACGAGACCCGCCGGGGCGCCGAGCCGGCACCGGCACCTGCGGGGTGTGGGGTGGCGGAGCCGGGTGGGGCTTGAGAGGGGCGTGCCAGGGTGCCCGAGCCACGCAGAGACGGACTGCTGCACGTACTGGGCTGTGAGAGGGGTCCGTGCGGACGCTCATGGGGCTCTGGCGCTGCCGCGCGACGGTGCCTGAGCGGGGTGGTGATCGGCCTCTGTCAGGGCCCCGCAGCGGGCCTAAGGCCGTCCGTGACTCGTCCGGTTGAGAAACCGCCAGGTCAGGTGGATGCTGGTGGCTAGCAAGCGAGGAGTCAGGTGCGGCTGGGCCAGTGCCGACAGTCGGAGCTCAGCGGAGGCCGGACACCACCAGCAGAGCCTCGCGCGGGTATCCAAGCCGCGCGGTGGCCCCGACCAGATCTGAACAACGACCCGACCGAGCGCCGTCAGGCCGTGCAACCGGCCACCCGGCCCGGCAGGAGCCCGGTCGGCCGTCACATGGCCGTCAACCGTTGCGGTCGGCGACCTTGACGCCCCTTGGGTGCCGGTGAACACTTCCGGTGTCAGTCGACATCGCCGTACATAATCGGCGTATTCCGGCACTGCGGCGCGTGGGCGCGCCTGCGCCAAGGCCCATTCCTCCACGGGCGATTCGGCTGCGACGGCACGCTCGTCACGGATGCCGGGCGGGGCACGGGATCGCGGTATCTCCCTGCCTTCGGCTGAAGTCGCCATGGGAAACGCACCCTGCACGTGAGGACCGGGGCGGGACCGTCCCGGGCCACGGCCTAGGAGCCGCCATGACTAACGGAGATATCTTCTTCGGCGAGATGATCGGCACGGCGATCCTGATCCTGTTCGGCGCCGGTGTGTGTGCCGCCGTCACCCTCAGGTTCTCGAAAGCACGGGCCTCCGGGTGGATCGTGATCGCGTTCGGCTGGGGCTTCGGCGTACTGGCCGGCGCGTACACCGCCGCTCCCCTCTCCGGAGGGGTCATCAACCCGGCCGTCACCTTCGGTCTCGCCGTCGACACCGGCGTGTGGAGCAAGGTCTGGGTCTATCTGCTGGGCCAGATCACCGGCGCCATGATCGGTGCGGTCCTGTGCTACCTCGTGTACTACGCCCAGTTCGCGGCCAACGTGCGGCAGACGGGCACCACGGAGGGCACAGCGGACGAACCTCTTCCGACGCTGGGCATCTTCTCCACGATCCCGGAGATCCGGAACCCGGTCGCCAACCTGGTCACCGAGATCCTCGCCACCATCGCCCTGGTGTTGCCCATCCTCGCCCTGGTCGGCCAGGACAGGCACGTGGAGGGCATCGGCATCGGCCTGGTCCCGGGCGGCGGCGGCATCTACGGGTCCGGTATCGCGATCCTTCTGGTGTCCCTCCTGGTTGTCGGCATCGGCCTGTCCCTGGGCGGTCCGACCGGTTACGCCATCAACCCGGCACGTGACCTCGGCCCGCGCATCATCCACGCCTTCCTGCCGATCCCGAACAAGGGCACCTCCGACTGGGGTTACTCGTGGATCCCCGTCGTCGGCCCACTGATCGGCGGACTGCTCGGCGGTGTCATCTACAACGCAGCCTTCTGAACCAGCCCAAGGGGTAGCCATGACGGACAACGCAGAAAAGTACGTCGCCGCAATCGACCAGGGCACCACATCGAGCCGCTGCATCGTCTTCAACCAGGACGGCGCGATCGTCGCCGTGGACCAGCGCGAACACCGCCAGATCTTTCCCAAACCGGGATGGGTGGAGCACGACGCCACCGAGATCTGGTCCAAGGTGCAGGCAGTGGTGGCCGGGGCGATCGCCAAGGCCGGACTGCGCGCCGACCAGCTGAGCGCGCTCGGGATCACCAACCAGCGCGAGACGACCCTCCTGTGGGACCGCGCGACGGGAAAGCCGGTGCACAACGCCATCGTGTGGCAGGACACGCGAACGGCGGCGCTGTGCAACCAGCTGGGCGGCTCGGACGGGCAGGACCGGTTCCGCGAGCAGACGGGGCTGCCGCTGGCCACCTACTTCTCCGGGCCCAAGGCCGCCTGGCTGCTCGACAACGTGCCCGATCTGCGGGGGCGTGCCGAACGCGGTGAGATCGCCTTCGGCACGATGGACTCCTGGCTGATCTGGAACCTCACCGGCGGCACGGACGGCGGGCAGCACGTCACCGACGTGACCAACGCGGGCCGCACCATGCTGATGAACCTGGAGACCCTCCAGTGGGACTCCTCGATCCTCTCCGCGATGAACATCCCCGAAGCGATGCTGCCCGAGATCCGGTCCTCCGCCGAGGCGTACGGCACCGCTGTCGGCCAGCTCGCCGGCGTGCCCGTGGCCTCCGCGCTGGGCGACCAGCAGGCGGCCGTGTTCGGCCAGGCCTGCTACGACGTGGGCACGGCGAAGAACACGTACGGCACGGGAAGCTTCCTGCTGCTCAACACCGGCAACCGCCCGGTGCCGTCGAAGAGCGGTCTGCTGACGACGATGGGCTACAAGATCGGCAGTGAGGCGCCGGTCTACTGTCTGGAGGGGTCGATAGCCATAACGGGCGCGCTGGTCCAGTGGTTCCGCGACCAGCTCGGCATCATCCGGACCGCCGACGAGATCGAGCCCCTGGCGGCGAGCGTGGAGGACAACGGCGGCTCGTACATCGTGCCGGCGTTCTCGGGCCTGTTCGCGCCGTACTGGCGCTCCGACGCGCGTGGCGTGATCACCGGGCTCACCCGGTACGTCACGAAGGCACACCTCGCGCGTGCGGTGCTGGAGGCGACGAGCTGGCAGACGCGCGAGGTCGTGGATGCCATGTACCAGGACTCGGGGGTGCAGATCACCACCCTGAAGGTCGACGGCGGCATGACGAAGAACAACCTGCTCATGCAGCACCAGGCGGACGTGCTCGATGTCCCCGTGGTGCGGCCCAAGGTCTCCGAGACGACCTGTCTGGGCGCCGCGTACGCGGCCGGTCTGGCCACCGGGGTGTGGAACGACCTGGACGAGCTCAAGGCGCACTGGCAGAAGGACGTCGAGTGGACGCCGTCGATGGAGGCGTCGGTGCGGGACCGCGAGTACCACAACTGGCGCAAGGCCGTGGAGAAGAGCTTCGGCTGGGAGGAGGACGGCGAGAGCTGACCACGCGCGCGTGGGGCCTTGTTTCCGGACTGCGGCCCGTACCCCGGTCGGCGGGGGTGCGGGCCGCACCGGTGGGTCGGGCCCGCGTCAGGTGGTCACCGTGTGGCGTTGGCCGGCCGCGTGTGCCATGGCGTGCTGGACGACGCCGATGAGTGTCTCCTTCACCGACTCGCGGTCGCGCGCGTCGGTCATCAGGAGCGGTACGTCGTCGTCGAGGTCGAGGGCCTGGCGGACGTCCTCGATCGGGTAACGCGGGGCGCCCTCGAAGCAGTTGACGCCGACGAGGAAGGGGATCGAGCGCCGTTCGAAGTAGTCGACGGCGGCGAAGCAGTCCTCCAGGCGGCGGGTGTCGGCGAGCACGACGGCACCGAGCGCGCCTTCGGAGAGCTCGTCCCACATGAACCAGAACCGCTCCTGGCCGGGGGTGCCGAAGAGGTACAGCACCAGGTCTTCGCGGAGGGTGATGCGGCCGAAGTCCATGGCCACGGTCGTGGTGTTCTTGCCTTCCACGCCGCTGGTGTCGTCGATCGGGCGACCGGCCTCGGTGAGCAGTTCCTCGGTGCGCAGCGGCCTGATCTCGCTGACCGCGCCGACGAGCGTGGTCTTGCCCACGCCGAAGCCGCCGGCCACCAGGATCTTGAGCGTGACGGGCTCGACCGGAGGCTTGCCGCGCTCAGAACGCCCGAAGATCATCGATCTCTTCTCCTGCTTGATGGGGGTCGGGCGACGGCGGGCCATAGCCTCCGCCGCCGGGGGTTTCGATGACGAGTACATCGCCGGTGACGACGTCCGCGGAGTCACTGCCGCCTAGTTCGGTCACGGTGCCGTCGGCGTGTTCCACCCGATTGGCACCGAGAGCGCCCGGCTCACCGCCGGCCATGCCGTACGGGGCGACACGCCTGTGCTGGGACAGGGTGGAGACGGTCATGGGCTCCAGGAAGCGGATGCGGCGCACGGCGCCGTCCCCGCCGCGCCACCGGCCGGCGCCGCCACTGCCGCGCCTGACCGCGAACTCCTCGAGGCGCACGGGCAGCCGCCACTCCAGCACCTCGGGGTCGGTGAGGCGTGAGTTGGTCATGTGGGTCTGGACGACAGGTGCGCCGGGGAAGCCGTCGCCCGCGCCGGAGCCCGAGGCGACGGTCTCGTAGTACTGGTGGCGCTCGTTCCCGAAGGTGACGTTGTTCATGGTCCCCGAGCCCTCGGCCTGGACACCGAGCGCGGCGTAGAGGGCACCGGTGATGGCCTGGGAGGTCTCCACGTTGCCGGCGACGACGGCGGCCGGTGGCTCGGGGGCGAGCAGGGAGCCGGGCGGTACGACGATGCTCAGGGGGCGCAGGCAGCCGTCGTTGAGAGGGATCTCGTCGGCGACGAGGGTGCGGAAGACGTACAGGACGGCCGCGTTGACGACCGAGAAGGGCGCGTTGAAGTTGGTGGGCAGCTGCGCCGACGTGCCGGTGAAGTCGATGGTGGCCGCGCGGTTCTCGCGGTCCACGCGCACGCGTACGCGGATGACGGCGCCCGAGTCGGTCTCATAGGCGTAGTCACCGTCGTCGAGGGCGTCGATGACGCGGCGTACGGCCTCTTCCGCGTTGTCCTGGACATGTCTCATGTAGGCCTGGACCACGTCGAGGCCGAAGTCCTCGATCATGCGGCCGACCTCGTCGACGCCCTTCTGGTTGGCGGCGATCTGGGCGCGCAGGTCGGCGAGGTTGGTCTTCGGGTTGCGGGAGGGGTACGGCGCCTCGGTGAGGAGGCGGAGGGTCTCGTCCTCGCGGAAGCGGCCGTCCTCGGCGAGCAGCCAGTTGTCGAAGAGGACGCCCTCCTCCTCGATGGTGCGGCTGTCGGCGGGCATGGAGCCGGGAGCGATGCCGCCGATCTCGGCGTGGTGGCCGCGTGAGGCGACGTAGAAGAGGATCTCCGGGTCACTCTCCGTGACGTTCGACGGTGGGGTGTCGAAGACCGGGGTGATCACGGTGACGTCGGGCAGGTGGGTGCCGCCGTGGTACGGGTCGTTGACGGCGTAGGTGTCGCCCGGGCGCATGCGGGAGCCACGCCGGCGGATGACCTCCTTGACGCTCGTGCCCATCGAGCCCAGGTGGACGGGGATGTGTGGGGCGTTGGCCACCAGGTTTCCGTCCGGGTCGAAGAGGGCGCAGGAGAAGTCCAGGCGCTCTTTGATGTTGACGGACTGGGCGGTGGACTCGAGGCGGGCGCCCATCTGTTCGGCGATGGACATGAAGAGGTTGTTGAAGACCTCAAGCAGAACCGGGTCGACTTTCGTGTCGAGATCGGAACTCTGTGTAATCGCGGCGCGTTCCATGACCAGATGCCCGTCGTCGGTCGCCGCGGCCTGCCAGCCGTCGTCGACGACGGTCGTCGCGCCGGCTTCGGTGATGATCGCCGGGCCGGTGACGGTGCCGCCGGGGGGAAGGCCCTCGCGGCGGTGGAGGGGTACGTCGCGCCAGACGCCGCCCGTGTGGAGGCGGACGGTCTGCGGCGTCGCGGGGCTGCCGTCGGCGGTGGCTTCGTAAGGGGCCAGAGCGGAGAGATCGGGGGGTTCTGTGATGCCGGTGGCTTCGACGGAGAGGGCTTCGACGACGATCGGTCGGTCGAGCGTGAAGGAGTACGTGGCGCGATGACGTTCTTCGAAGGCGTGCCGCATCGTGCCGGGCTCGGTCAGTTCGACGGTGAGGGTGGTGTCGGTGCCGTCGTAGCGCAGCTGCGCGCGGCGGGTGATCTCGATGTGTTCCTCGGGGACGTCCTCGGCGCGGAGTTCGGCGCGTGCCGCGGCTTCCAGGTCTTCGGCGGTCTTGCGGACGCCGGGCATGGAGGCGGGTTCCAGGGGTGCCTCGACGGACTGTTCGCGCATGGCGGTGGTGTCGGCGAGGCCGATGCCGAGTGCGGAGAGAACACCGGCCATGGGCGGCACGAGGACGGTGCGGATACCGAGGGAGTCGGCGACCATGCAGGCGTGCTGGCCGCCGGCGCCGCCGAACGTGGTGAGGGCGTAACGGGTGACGTCGTGGCCCTTCTGGACGGAGATCCGCTTCACGGCCGACGCGATGTTGGCGACGGCGATCTGCAGGAACCCCTCGGCGACCTGTTCGGGGGTGCGGTCGTCGCCGGTCTGCTCGCGGATCTCGCGCGCGAGGGCGGTGAAGCGGTCCCGGACAAGTGCTTCGTCGAGGGGCTCGTCGCCGTTCGCGCCGAACACCTTCGGGAAGTGGGCGGGCTGGATGCGGCCGAGGACGACGTTGGCGTCGGTGACGGCGAGCGGGCCGCCGCCCCGGTAGCAGGCGGGCCCGGGGTCCGCGCCCGCCGAGTCCGGCCCTACGCGGTAGCGGGAGCCGTCGAAGTGCAGGACCGAGCCCCCGCCGGCCGCCACGGTATGGATGTCGAGCATGGGGGCGCGGAGCCGGACGCCGCCGATCCGGCTGGTGAAGACGCGTTCGTACTCCCCCGCGAAGTGGGAGACGTCGGTGGAGGTGCCGCCCATGTCGAAGCCGATGACGCGGTCGAAGCCGGCCAGCTGCGACATCCGGGCCATGCCGACGATGCCACCGGCCGGCCCGGACAGGATGGCGTCCTTGCCGCGGAACTGCCCGGCCTCGGTGAGACCGCCGTTGGACTGCATGAACATCAGCCGTACGCCCTCGAGTTCGTCGGCGACGTGCTGGACGTAGCGGCGCAGCACTGGCGAGAGATAGGCGTCGACGACTGCGGTGTCCCCGCGGGGGACGAGTTTCATCAGAGGGCTGGCCTCGCTGGAGAGCGAGATCTGCGGGAAGCCGATGCGGGCGGCAAGTTCCCCTACGGCCTGTTCGTGGGCGGGGTGGAGGTGGCTGTGCATGCAGACCACGGCCACGGCCCGGATCCCGGCGTCGTACGCCTCCTGGAGGGGCCCGGCGAGGGCGTCGAGGCCGGGCGCGAGCAGGACGGTGCCGTCGGCGGCGATGCGCTCGTCGACCTCGGCGACTCGTTCGTACAGCAGCTCGGGCAGTTCGATGCGGCGCGCGAAGATGCCCGGGCGGTTCTGGTAGGCGATGCGCAGGGCGTCGCGGAAGCCGCGGGTGATGACCAGCAGGGTGCGCTCGCCCTTGCGCTCCAGGAGGGCGTTGGTGGCGACCGTGGTCCCCATGCGTACGGTCTCGACGGGGTCGCCGGAGTCGGCCAGCAGGGTGCGGACGCCCTGGACCGCCGCGTCGGCGTAGCGGGCCGGGTTGTCCGACAGGAGCTTGTGCGTGAGCAGCCGGCCGTCCGGGCGTCGCGCGACGACGTCCGTGAAGGTGCCGCCTCGGTCGACCCAGAACTGCCAGCCTGTCACGTCAGTACCCCGCTTCCGCGCTGCTCACAGCGCCCGGAGGCCGTTGATCACGTCGCGCAGAATACTCTCGTCCGGCAGTTCGGCAGGGGGTACGGGCCGGTTCACATGGACGAATTCCGAGTCCACGAGATCTCCGACGAGGACCCGTACCACCCCGATCGGCAGGTCGAGTTCCGCTGCGAGTTCGGCGACCGACTGCGGGACGTCACGGCACAGCTCGACGATGTCCACATGCTCCGGGGAGAGCATGTGGTCGGCTTCCGGATCGTCCGCGTGCGGTTCCGTGACCACGACCGCGATCAGGTCCAGGCGGTGCTGGCCCTGGCTGCTGGTGCGGCCGCGTGTCATGGCGTACGGACGGACGACCGGTCCGGCTTCGTCGTCGAACCAGTGGCTTCTTCCCTGACCGTCAGCGCTCATGTCATCCCACTACCCGCCTGCGGGCAGATCGGTGCGCGGAGCGGCACCCAGATGCACACCGACCCGCTTCACGAGGAGCGTCATCTCGTAGGCGACCTGGCCGACGTCCGAGTCGGCGTCGGAGAGGACGGCGAGGCAGCTGCCGTCACCGGCGGCGGTCACGAACAGGAAGGCGTCGTCGAGCTCGACGACGGTCTGGCGGACATTGCCGGCCTCGAAGTGGCGCCCCACACCCTTGGCAAGGCTGTGGAAACCGGAGGCCACGGCAGCCAGATGCTCGCTGTCCTCCCTGGTCAGGTCCCTGGACACCCCCGTCGGCAAACCGTCGCCGGAGAGCACGAGGGCCTTGCGGATGCTCGCGACGCGGTCCACCAGGTCGTCGAGGAGCCAGTTCAGCTCCCCCTTGATGGTCGCAGTGTGGCCGGTCGCCTTCGGTGCGGTCATCGACCGTCCCCCTCTGTCGTTCCTTGTCGTGCTGCGCCGCTGTGGGCGGCATCGCCCGCGGCGTTCTCATCACGGCCGCGCTGCCAGCCGCGCTGGAGCGAGGCCATGCGGCTGCGTACTTCCTCGGCGTCGCGTTCGACGGGCTCGGCCTTGTCCTCCGTGAGCGGCTCGGTCCCCCGCTTCAGCTGCGGAGCCAGGTTGGCCTGCCGAACGCGCCGGGGCAGCGGCGTGGTGCCGGAGCCGGTCTCGTGGCGGGTGGGCCCGCCGGTGCTCTCCGGCGCGGGCGCGGAGCGGTGGTCGGGTGCGTCCGGGCCACTGGATGCGATCTCCGCGCGGCGGGTGCGCTTGGGCAGAGCGGGCGGTTCCGACCGGTCGCCGACGGCACTGCCGGGCGTGGCCGGGGATTCGGTGTGGTCGGCGTCCCGCCCGGCCGCGCCGATGGCCGGGCGAGCGGACTCCGTCCCCCGGCGCCGTGCCGGCAGTGGCGGCGGTGCGTCGGTCTGCTCCTCGCCTCGCCGGGTGCCGGCCGAGGAGTCCTCGGTGCGGCGCCGGACCGGAAGCGCGGGCTCCGGCCCGGACCGGCCCGCGGCACGGCCGCTCGCGGACTCCTCGCCCCGCCGACGCGAGGGGAGCGAGGATGCGGCCCCCGATTCCGCTCGGCCGGTGGCCGTGGTGGGCTCCTCGTCGGTCTTCCCTCGACGAGAGCGCTGCTCGGTGACCGGGCGCCCGTGCGAGCTGACCAGCTTGGGGGTGTGGCGGCGGGGCGGAACGGCCGGAGCGCCGACCTCGTCGTCGGTGTCGGTCCGGTCCCGTCCGCCGCGGGCGTCGCTCTGCTGCTGCGGATCGGGGCGGCCGGCTGTCTCGTCCTGGGCGCGGGTGAGGGAGTGGCGGGGGCGAAACAGGGCGCCGTGTCCGCTGTTCTCGTCCTCGAGGGAGCCGGGGAAGCCGCTGAGGGCGTCCAGGTCCACCGGGGCCTCCAGCTCGACCGGGCCGTCCAGGAGGGAGGCAGGCAGGCCTGGACGCTGTGCGGGCGCCTGGGACAGGGCGGCGCGGCGGCTGTCCTGCGGCTCGCTCTCGGTGGCCAGCTGGGGGCGGTCGAGGCGGAACCCGATGCCGTTCGTGTCCGGAATGTCGTCCGTCAGCAGCGCGTCGGGGATGAAGACGACGGCGGTCGTGCCTCCGTACGGGGAGGGCTGCAGGGAGACCCGGACGTTCTGTCGCTGGGCGAGCCGGCTGACCACGAACAGACCGAGCCGGTCGGTGTCGGACAGCTCGAACTCCGGCGTCTCGGCGAGCCGGAGGTTGGCGTCCAGGAGCGCCTCGGCGGCCATTCCGAGGCCGCGGTCGTGGATCTCCAGGGTGAAGCCGTTGGCGACCCGCTCCCCCAGAACCTGGACGGCGGTGTGCGGCGGTGAGAAGACCGTGGCGTTCTCCAGGAGTTCGGCCACGAGATGGGTGAGGTCGGCGACGGCCGGGCCGGTGACGGCGATCCGCGGAAGGCGGCGGACCTCGATGCGTTCGTAGTCCTCGACCTCGGCGACGGCGGCGCGTACGACGTCCATGAGCTGGACGGGCTTGCGCCACTGACGGGAGGGGGCGGCGCCGGAGAGGATCACGAGGCCCTCGGCGTGCCGGCGCATGCGGGTGGTCAGGTGGTCGAGGCGGAACAGGTCGGCGAGTTCCTCGGTGTCCTCGGTCCGGCGCTCCATGGCGTCGAGCAGGGTGAGCTGCCGGTGGAGCAGGACCTGGCTGCGGCGCGCGAGGTTGACGAAGACCTCGGAGACGCCGGCGCGCAGCTCGGCCTGTTTGACGGCGGCTTCGACGGCTGCGCGCTGCAGGGTGTTGAGGGCCTGGCCGACCTCGCCCATCTCGTTCTTGTCGTACTCCAGGTGCGGGACCTCGGTCTCGACGTCGACCTGCTCGCCAGCGGAGAGCCGGCGCATCACGCTGGG
Organism: Streptomyces purpurascens; assembly: GCF_045040895.1. Lineage (NCBI taxonomy): Bacteria > Bacillati > Actinomycetota > Actinomycetes > Kitasatosporales > Streptomycetaceae > Streptomyces > Streptomyces purpurascens. Next base: position 1,592,231 of record NZ_CP108341.1, read on the forward strand.
CAGCCGCACCCCGGACGCCTCGTGGGCCTCCAGACGCAGCTGCCGCAGATCGCGGATGAGGGTGCGGCCGACGCGCACGGACAGGAAGAGCGAGACCAGGAGCGCGAGCAGGCCGAGTACGCCGGCGATGACGGCCTTGGCGATGACGCCCATGGCCACCGGGTCGACGCGGTCCTGGTAGCGGTCGTTGGCCTGGTCGTTGAGGGTGCCGAGTTCGTCGAGCACGTTGCCGGCGGCGCTGTCCCAGCTCTTCGCGGAGACACCGCGGGGAGCTCCGGACCTGGAGGAGACGGCCGCTTCCTCGGCCACGCGCAGCGGAGCGGAGGAGGCGTTCTTCCAGAAGCTCTCGTAGCGGTCGCGCTCCGCGACGGGCAGCAGCGGCAGATTGGCGTCGTACATCAGGGTGCGCTGGGCCACGAGGTCGGAGATGTCGCGCTCTTCGGAGTGGGAGATCTCGCCGACGATCAGGGCGGAACCAAGGAGGGCGTCCTCACGGGAGAGGAGTTCGCGGGCGCGGGCGAGACTGACCAGCGCGCGGTACTGCTTGTCCAGTTCGACGTTGTCGACCACGTGCAGGTTGGCCAGGAGGACGTAGCACGGGTCGACCAGCCGGTTGTAGAGGTCGAGGGCCTGGGAACGGTTGACTGTGCCGTCCTCGACACTGCTGCGCAGCGACTCGATGCCTTCGAAGGCGTCCAGGACCGCGGTCAGCCGCTCGTCGGTGTCCTCGCCCATCGCGTCGCGCACGTCCGGATTCCGGGCGTTCTCGCGGATGCTGCCGACGGCCTTGTCGGTCGCGGTCCGGCTGCGCCGGAGCGCTGCGAGCCCGTCGGAGGCACGGGGATCGGCAAGGTAGACGAGGGTCTGGCGGCGTTCCTCCTGGAGGACACGGACGGTGTCCTCCATGGGGTAGGCGATCTTCTCCACCACGGACGACACATTGAACAGGTCGGCCGCCTCACGCCCCGTGAGCACCGTGGCGAAGGCCCAGATCGCGCTCAGGGACACCAGCGGCACGAGAAGCAGCGCCACGATCTTCCGGCGGATGGACTTCCCGCGAAAGCGCATGGCCTCCCCCAGCTCGGGCCCCCGGCCTACCGGGGGTACACATGTGCGTCAACAAACGGCGCGAGCCTACTACCGACCCACAGGGAACTCGAAGACCGGTCCGGAAGGTGAACTTCCGCGCCAGCCACGAGGCATGGGGAGTTGTCCGGGCATTGCGGGAGTTGTCTCCCCGAAACCGATGGCGGCCGTGCCGGCCGATCGCCCTGACCTGCCAGGGCGGTTGGCTGAAATTTTTCGGTTCTTGGGAATCTTCGTGGTGGGTTGTTCGTCCTTCTCTACGGGAGATGGGGGCGGAATCGGCCACAGGAGCCGCATCCCGCACCTGGGCGGCGTAAAACAGCGCAAGCCGGGCAGCCACTGGGGAGCACGGGTCTTCGGATGCGAGCGAGCGGTCTGCTGGCGGTGGGGAGTGACACGTTGATGGGCACGGCGGAGCGGCGCGGGACGCCCGGGGCTGGTGGGGCGCATGCGCCGGGGTATCGGAATCGCGAGGCGACTGATCGCGACATTCCGGCTGAGGAGACGATGACCAGGGCTCACGAAAGAGCGGCCCTGGCTCACGAGGTGGGCCGCGGCCGACGCGAGCAGCAGTACAATCGGCCCCTGTGGGTCGAGGAGCCGGCCCGGCGACGGCGGTTGCCGGATCCGGTACGGACGGCGGCCGTGCGGGCGGTGCTCCTCATAGCCTTGACGCTGATCCAGGCGATGGTGGCCTTCCTGTGCACGATGGCGGGGTCCTGGCTGGCGTTCCCCATGGTGATCAGCAGCGTGGTCAGCACGATCGCGGCCACCTGGGGAGCCCTCGACGTGTGGGTGACGCGTCAGGTCTGGAACCAGCGCAACGGCGTGGTGTCCATGCCGAGCAGCACGGCACGGGCCCTGCGCCGCGAGCGGCGCCGGTCCCGACGGCAGGCACGCGCGGCCGTACGGGCCCAGGAGCGGATACGCCGGCGGGGCGGGGCCGGGCAGTTGTCCCACTCGTGAGGGGTGACGGCCGGGTGACCCTGGCGAGGCGTCCGGACCTTGGAGCGGACGCCAGGCCGATGCCCTCGCCGGTACTCCTCACCCTGCGGCGGACTGCACCCGCTCCTCCTCCGCGTCCCGAGCGAGTTCGCGTCGCGCCCGCATGAACGGGCGCGGGCGGTCCACGGCGAGCACCGCGGTCGTCCGGCCGTCCCGCTGGTACCGGGCGAGGAAGCCGCCCTCGGCCGGTGCGCCGTCGGAGAGCTCGCCCTCGGTGATGCGGACGGTGTCGCCGTCCGTGCGCCGCCCGGCGAACTGGATGCGGGCGCCGTACTGATCGGACCAGAAGTAGGGCACGGCGGTCGCGGTCTCGACGGTTCGTCCGGCGAGCAGGTTGGTCACGGCGGCTCTGGGCTGCTGGGTGGCCGACGTCCAGTGCTCGGCGCGGGTGCCGCCGACGCAGGCGACGTCGCCGACGGCGACCACCTGGGGCAGGGTCGTCACGCAGCCGTCGTCGCACAGGACGCCGTCGTGCAGGGCCAGGGCCGAACCGACCAGCCAGGCGGTGTTGGGGGTGGCGCCGATTCCGACGATCACGATGTCGGCGGGGAGGGTGCGGCCGTCGGTGAGGTCCACGCCGGTGACGGTGGTGGTGCCCCGCAGTCCGGTCACTCCGGTGCCGGTGACGAGATCCACCCCGCCGCGGTGGTGCAGTGCGGCGCACACGGCGGCCATCTCGGCGCCGAGTTGGGGCACCAGTGGGAGCGGGGCGGCCTCGACGACGGTGACGGAGTGGCCGAGGGAGGAACAGGAGGACGCGGTCTCGGCGCCGATGAAGCCGCCGCCGATGACGACGACGCGGCACGGGCCACGGGTGAGTTCCTCGCGCAGGGCACGGGCGTCGTCGAGGGTGCGCAGCGTGTGTACGCCGGCGAGGGTGTCGCCGGGGAGACGGCGGGCCGAGGCGCCCGTGGCGATGACGACACCGTCGGTGGACACGGTGCGGCCGTCGTCGAGCAGCACGGTGCGGCCGCGGGCGTCGAGGGCGCGGGCACGGACGCCGAGGATCCACTCGGCGCCGAGTTCGGCGGTCTCCTCGGTGTCGGTGAGGGCGAGTTGGGTCTCGTCGGCTCGGCCGGTGAGGAAGTCCTTGGAGAGGGGTGGCCGGTCGTAGGGGTGGTGAGGTTCGTCGCCGACGATCACCAGACGCCCGTCGTAGCCCTGGGCACGCAGTTCCCGGGCCGCGTACAGGCCGGAGAGGGAGGCGCCGACGATGGTCACGGTTCGCATGCGGCATGCCTCCTCGCGGCGTCCCACGCACTCGCCTCATCGATCGCGGCACGCCTGATCACGGCAACCGCACTGCCGGCTCGGCCCTCTGCGGGCCCACTGCCGGCGTCCGGGGCGTCGGCTCCGCCACTGGTGAGGAGCCTGTTCCCTGCTGCCGGCGGGCGGGCCGCACCGCTCGCGCCGCCTTCGCGTTTCGCGTTCACGCGGCCGTCCCCTCCTCCGCTGCGAGGTGGACGTGGATGAGGCCGTCTTCGACGGTGACGCTGTGGGTGCGGACGGCGCGACGGGCCGGGAGGCAGGTCGGGCGGCCCGTGCGCAGGTCGAACGAGGCGGCGTGCAGCGGGCATTCGACCAGGCAGCCCTCCAGCCAGCCCTCGGAGAGGGAGGCGTCCTGGTGGGTGCAGGTGTCGTCGATGGCGTAGAGGTCACCGTCGTCGGTGTGGAACACGGCGACGGGCGGTGTCGTCTCGATGCGGACTGATTCGCCCTTGGGGAGGTCTTCGAGGCGGCAGACGGGAATCACGGGCCCCCCTTTCGGTCCGGGACGTGGCCGGACCGTTCGGCCAGACTGTAGGCAGTTCATTGAGTGCCACGGACCGGGGCGGGTCCGGGCACGGAGAGGTGTGTTGGTGCCGTCGTCCGGTCGCGCCGTCAGGACCGAGTCCCCCTGCCGGGAGCTCGTCCCCTTCCGAGATCCGGACGCTTCGGTAACATGATGTTTCACATGGCGCATTGGCAAGCGCTATACGCAACAGAATCCGGGCGGGGCGACCGTCGCGTCAAGGGTTTCCCGAAGATGCGGCCCAAACAGGGCCGACAGGTGGTGAGAGTTCAGCCATGACCCGCACGCAGAAGCAGTCCGACCGCGACGAGAACCCGACGGAGAACCCCGCGGAGAGCACGGCGAAGCCGGGTGGCAGAGGCGCGGCGAGTGCCGTCCAGTCGGTGGATCGCGCCGTGAGCGTCCTGGAGATCCTCGCCCGGCACGGTGAGGCGGGCGTCACCGAGATCGCCGACGAGCTGGACGTGCACAAGTCCACGGCGTTCCGGCTCCTCGGCGTCCTGGAGAACCGCGGCCTGGTGGCCCAGGCGAAGGACCGCGGCAAGTACTACCTGGGAGCCGGCGTACTGCGCCTCGCGGGGGCGGCGGCAGTGCGGCTGGACGTCTCCCAGGAGGGCGTCCCGGTGTGCCGGGAACTCGCCGATGAGCTGGGCGAGACGGTCAACATCGCGGTCCTGGACGACGACGCGGCGGTCAACATCATGCAGGCCCGGGGCACCGCCTCCGTCACCGCGCAGAACTGGCTCGGCCGCCGCACCCCGCTGCACGCCACGTCCAGCGGCAAGGTGCTGTTCGCCCATATGCCGCCGACCCTGCGCGAGGGCCTGCTGGCGCGCCCGCTGCACCGCTTCACGGAGCGCACGGTCACGGTCGCGTCCATGCTGCGCGGCGAGTTGGACACCGTCGTGCAGCAGGGCTACGCGATCACGGTCGAGGAGCTGGAGATCGGCCTCGCGGCGGCGGCGTCGCCCATCCGCTCGCACGACGGCAAGGTCATCGCGTCGCTCAGTGTCTCGGGGCCGGTGTACCGGCTGAGCCAGGAGCGGCTGCCCGAGCTGGCGAAGCGTACGGAGGCGGCTGCGGCCGAACTGTCCCGTCGTATGGGATACGGCTTCTGACGTAGTCCGGGCCGGTCGGCCGGGACGTAGGGAACACAGCGCGGGACCAGGTGAGATCCCTGGTCCCGCGCTGTTGTGTGTCCGGTGTGTTTCGACCGTCCCGTTCCGTTTTCCAAGGCTTGACTCGTACCTCTTGACGGCTCCTTGATGCGATTCCCACTATGTTCCCCATCGCGCAACCCATCGTGCATTGCGCAACAGCAGAGGAGCGTGGTCGTGCCACACGAGGTCCGTGCCGCAGTCGCTGTCAAGAAAGGCGCACCCGTCGAGGTGCAGACGATCGTGGTTCCCGATCCCGGACCCGGAGAGGTCCTGGTCACCGTGCAGGCGTGCGGGGTGTGCCACACGGATCTGCACTACCGGGAGGGCGCGATCACGGACGACTTCCCGTTCCTGCTCGGCCATGAGGCGGCCGGCACGATCGAGGCGGTCGGCGAGGGCGTCACCGAGCTCAAACCCGGCGACTATGTGGTGCTCGCCTGGCGTGCTCCGTGCGGCAGTTGCCGTTCCTGTCGCCGTGGCCGCCCCTGGTACTGCTTCGACTCCCGCAACGCCGCCCAGCCGATGACCCTGCTGGACGGCACGCCGCTCACCAACGCCCTCGGTATCGGTGCCTTCGCCGAGAAGACGCTGGTCGCGGCGGGCCAGGCGGTGAAGATCGACCCGGCCGCGCGCCCGGAGGCCGCGGGGCTCATCGGCTGCGGGGTGATGGCGGGCTACGGCGCCGCCGTCAACACCGGCAAGGTCGGCCGGGGAGACTCGGTCGCCGTGATCGGCTGCGGCGGCGTCGGCAACGCGGCGATCGCGGGCGCCTGCCTCAACGGCGCCATGAAGGTCATCGCCGTGGACATCGACGACCGGAAGCTCGACCAGGCGGAGAAGTTCGGCGCCACCCACACCGTCAACTCCCGGGGCACCGACCCGGTCGAGGCGGTGCGGGAACTCACCGACGGCTTCGGCGTCGACATCGCGATCGACGCGGTGGGCCGCCCGGAGACGTTCACGCAGGCCTTCTACATGCGCGACCACGCGGGCCTGCTGGTCCAGGTCGGCGTGCCCTCCCCCGAGATGAAGGTCGAGCTGCCGCTGATCGACGTGTTCTCGCGGGGCGGCGCGATCAAGTCGTCCTGGTACGGCGACTGTCTGCCGAGCCGCGACTTCCCGTTCCTCGTCGGCCAGTACCTGTACGGGCTGCTGGACCTGAACGCCTTCGTCAGCGAGACCATCGCGCTGGACCAGGTGGAGGAGGCGTTCGCGAGGATGCACCGGGGTGAGGTGCTGCGCTCGGTGGTGGTCCTGTGAGCAGGGCGCGGGTAAGCGCACCAGCTCCCTGAAACGCCCCGGGACTCCGCGCGGCTCCCCGCAGCACGCACACCCCCGCAGACCCGACGCCCCATTCCCCCAGCGCGTTCATCCATCCCGGCAAGGACAAGGAGGGGCATGTCCAGCACACCCAAAATCCCCCGCGTGGTCGTCATCGGTGCCGGCATCGTCGGCTGTTCCCTCGCCGACGAGCTGACCGCCCGCGGCTGGACCGACGTCACCGTTCTCGAACAGGGGCCCCTGCCCGCCCCGGGCGGCTCCACCTCGCACGCACCCGGCCTCGTCTTCCAGACCAGCCCCTCGAAGACCCTCACCGCCCTCGCCCGGTACACGGTCGAGAAGTTCACCTCGCTCGACGTCGACGGCGTCTCCTGCTTCAACCAGGTCGGCGGCCTGGAACTGGCCACCACCCCCGAGCGCCTCGCCGAGCTGCACCGCAGGGCCGGTTACGCCGCCGCCTGGGGCGTGCGCGGCGAGATCGTCGGCGCCGCGCGCTGCAAGGAACTGTGGCCCCTGATCGACGAGTCGGTGGTCCTCGGCGGGTTCCACACCCCGGACGACGGCCTGGCCCGCGCCCTGCTCGCCGCCCGCGCCCAGATGGCACGGGCCACCGAGCGGGGCGCCCGCTTCCTGGACCGGCACACGGTCACCGGCATCGAGCGGCAGAACGGCAGGGTCACCGAAGTCGTCACCGACCGGGGCACCTTCCCGGCCGACCACGTCGTCTCGGCGGCCGGTTTCTGGGGCCCGGTCATCGGCCGTATGGCCGGGGTCGACGTCCCTCTGCAGCCGCTCGCCCACCAGTACGCGAGGACCAGGCCCCTCCCCGAGCTGAACGGTGCCACCGCGGAGGCCTCGAAGCCGATCCTCCGCTTCCAGGACCGCGACCTCTACTTCCGTGAGCACACCGACCGGATCGGCATCGGCTCCTACGCCCACCGGCCCCTGCCCGTCGACCCCTTCGCGGTCCTGCCCTACGACGAGGCCCGCGCCCGGCACATGGACATGCCGTCCTCCTATCCCTTCACGGAGGAGGACTGGGCCCCCAGCTGGGCCGACTGCCACCGCCTCATGCCCGCCCTGCGCGACACCGAGATCGAGGCGGGCTTCAACGGCGTCTTCTCCTTCACCCCGGACGGCATGCCGGTCCTCGGCGAGTCCCGGACGCTGCGCGGCTTCTGGCTGGCCGAGGCCGTCTGGGTCACGCACTCGGCCGGTGTCGCCAAGGCCGTCGCCGAGTGGATGGTGGACGGGCGGCCGTCGATCGACCTGCACGAGTGCGACCTCACGCGCTTCGAGGAGGCGCAGCGTTCACCGTCGTACGTCCGTGACCGGGGTTCGCAGCAGTTCGTCGAGGTGTACGACGTCATCCATCCGCTGCAGCCGATGGAGCGGCCCCGGCCGCTGCGGGTCAGCCCCTTCCACGCCCGTCAGCAGCGGCTCGGCGCGTACTTCCTGGAGGGCGGCGGCTGGGAACGGCCGCACTGGTACGAGGCGAACGCCCCGCTCGTGGACGCCCTCGGGCCCCTCCCCGAGCGCGACGCCTGGTCGGCCCGCCACTGGTCTCCCATCGCGGCGGCCGAGGCCAGGGCGACGCGCGAGGGCGTCGCCCTCTACGACATGACGCCCCTGCGCCGCCTCGAGGTCACCGGTCCCGGAGCCCTCGGCTTCCTGGACCGTATGACCAGCAACAACCTCCGCAAGAAGCCCGGCGCGGTCACCTACACCCTCCTCCTCGACGAGACGGGCGGCATCCGCTCCGACCTGACCGTGGCGCGCCTCGCCCCCGACCGCTTCCAGGTCGGCGCCAACTCCCCCGCCGACCTGGACCGGCTGCTGCGCCACGCGCCCGCGGACGTCCACATCCGGGACATCACCTCCGGCACCTGCTGCGTCGGTGTGTGGGGCCCGCTCGCCCGTGATCTCGTCCAGCCGCTCACCCCCGACGACTTCTCGCACGAGGCCTTCGGCTACTTCCGCGCGAGGGAGACGTACATCGGGCATGTCCCGGTGACCGCCATGCGGCTGAGTTACGTCGGCGAGCTCGGCTGGGAGCTGTACACCACCGCCGACCTGGGGCTCCGGCTCTGGGACACGCTGTGGGAGGCCGGCCGGGACCTCGGCGTGGTCGCGGCGGGCCGCTCGGCCTTCAACTCGCTGCGCCTGGAGAAGGGCTATCGGGCCTGGGGCGTCGACATGACCGACGAGCACGATCCGTTCGAGGCGGGCGTCGGCTTCGCGGTCCGTATGGACAAGGAGGACTTCGTCGGCAGGGCCGCGCTGGCCGAGGCCGGCGAGCCCGGCCGCCGCCTCACCCCCCTCCTCCTCGACGACCCCGCCGCCGTCGTCCTCGGCAAGGAGCCCGTGTACGTCGACGGTGCTCCCGCCGGCTACGTCACCAGCGCGTCGTACGGCTACACACTCGGCCGCTGCGTCGCGTACGCCTGGCTGCCCGCCCCTCTCGCCACGGGGACGGGCGTGCACATCGAGTACTTCGGCGAGAAGGTGCCCGCCACGGTCGCCGACGAGCCGCTGTTCGACCCGAAGATGACGCGCATCCGCCGCTAGGAGGCATGCCTTGTCCCCCAGTCACGACGCGATCGCCACCACCACCCCCGTCTCCCTCTCCCGCCTCGCCGCCGCGCCCGTCCGAGGAGCACGCACGTGACGACGACCCCGATCACCCCGAGCCTGATCACCACCCTCCCCGGGCGCTACTACACCGACCCGGACGTCTTCCGACAGGAGCAGGAGCACATCTTCGAGTCGATGTGGTTCTGCGCGGTCCGCAGCTCCGACCTGGACCGGCCCGGCGCCTTCCGCACCGTCCAGGTCGGCCGCGAGAGCGTCATCATCACCCGTACCCGCAAGGGCGAACTGCGCGCCTTCCTCAACGTCTGCCGCCACCGCGGGGCGCGCCTGTGCACGGAGGAGTCGGGCGAGAACCGCCGCACGCTCCAGTGCCCGTACCACGCCTGGACGTACGACCTCGACGGCAAGTTGATCGCCGCACCCAACTTGATCAAGATGCCGGACGTCGATCGTGTCGCGTACGGGTTGATCAATGTCGCTCTGCGTGAGTGGCTCGGCTACGCCTGGGTGTGCCTGGTGGACGAACCGCCCTCCTTCGAGGAGACGGTCGTGCAGGCGGCCGTCGAGCGGCTCAGTGACGTCGCGGCGATCGAGCACTACGGCACGGAGAACCTCGCGCTCGGCAAACGCATCACCTATGACGTGAAGGCGAACTGGAAGCTGATCGTCGAGAACTTCATGGAGTGCTACCACTGTGCGACGATCCACCCCGAACTGACCGAGGTGCTGCCGGAGTTCGCCGACGGGTACGCCGCCCAGTACTACGTGGGCCACGGCGCCGAGTTCGGCGACGAGGTCAAGGGCTTCACCGTCGACGGCAGCGAGGGCTTCGGCAGGCTTCCGGCCGTGGGCGCCGACCAGGACCGCCGCTACTACGCCATCACGATCAAGCCGGCGGTCTTCGTGAACCTCGTCCCGGACCACGTCATCCTGCACCGCATGTTCCCGCTCGCCGAGGACCGCACGGTCGTCGAGTGTGACTGGCTGTACGCGCCCGACGTGGTGGAGTCAGGGGCGGACGTGTCGAGGTCCGTGGAGCTCTTCCATCGGGTGAACCTCCAAGATTTTGAGGCCTGTGAACGAACGCAGCCGGCGATGGCTTCCCGGGCGTACCGAAAAGGAGGTGTACTCGTGCCCAACGAGCACCACATCGGGATCTTCCACGAGTGGCTCGTCGAACGGCTGGGAGGCGCGCATGCCGGACCTGTTCATTGACGGTGAGTGGCGGGGCGCCCTCGACGAGCGCACCCGTGAGATCCGCTGCCCGGCCGACGGTTCCCTGGTCGGGGTCGTGGACGAGGCCGGCGGCAAGGACACGGTGGAGGCGATCGCCGCGGCCCGCCGGGCCTTCGACGAGGGGCGCTGGCCGCGGACCCCGGCGCACGAACGCGGCGACCTGCTGCTGCGCGTCGCGGACCTCCTCGCACGGGGCAAGGCGGCCCTCGCCCGCGCGGAGTCCCTGGACACGGGCAAGCGGCTCGTGGAGAGCGAGTACGACATCGACGACGTCGCGAACTGCTTCCGCTACTTCGGGCGGCTGGTGGCGAGCGAGTCCGGGCGGGTCGTCGACACGGGCAGGGCGGACGTCGACAGCCGGGTGGTGCACGAGCCGGTCGGCGTGTGCGGGCTGATCACGCCCTGGAACTATCCGCTCCTGCAGACGGCGTGGAAGGTCGCCCCGGCTCTCGCGGCCGGGAACACCTTCGTGCTCAAGCCGAGCGAGCTGACTCCGCACACCGCGATCCACCTGGTGCGGCTGCTGGCGGAGGCCGGGCTTCCGCCGGGCGCCGCCAATCTGGTCCTCGGAGCGGGCCCGGAAGCGGGCGCCCCGCTCGGCGACCATCCGGACGTGGACCTCGTCTCCTTCACGGGCGGCCTGGAGACCGGCCGCCGGCTGATGGCCGCCGCCGCCGGGACGGTGAAGAAGGTGGCCCTCGAACTCGGCGGCAAGAACCCGAACATCGTCTTCGCCGACGCCGGCTTCGAGGCCGCCGTCGACATGGCGCTGACGGCCGTGTTCCTGCACTCGGGTCAGGTGTGCTCGGCCGGCACGCGGCTGCTCGTCGAGGACTCCCTGCACGACCGCTTCGTGGACGAGGTCGTACGACGGGCGCGGGAGATCCGGCTGGGCGGGCCGTTCGACGAGCGGGCCCGGACCGGGCCGCTGATCTCGGCCGCGCACCGGGCCAAGGTCGAGGCCTACGTGGCGAGGGGCGTGGCGGAGGGTGCGGTGCTGCGGTGCGGCGGCTCGCGCCCGGACCGGGAGGACCTGGCCGGCGGCTTCTACTACCCGCCCACCGTGCTGGACGAGTGCGCCTCGGGCATGTCCGTGGTCCAGGAGGAGTCCTTCGGTCCCGTCCTCACCGTCGAGCGGTTCACGGGCGAGGAGGAGGCCGTACGTCTCGCCAACGACACGATCTACGGTCTCGCGGGCGCCGTGTGGACGAGCGACGAGGCCCGGGCGGCGCGGGTCGCGGAGCGGCTGCGCCTCGGAACGGTCTGGATCAACGACTTCCACCCCTACGTTCCGCAGGCGGAATGGGGCGGTTTCAAGCAGTCCGGCTTCGGACGCGAACTCGGGCCCGCGGGGCTCGCCGAGTATCGCGAGACGAAGCACATATGGCGCAACACCCGTCCCACACCCCAGGGTTGGTTCGAATGATCGAATCCGCCCCGAGGAACACCCATTGAGGAACCGCCCATGAGACCGACCGCGCAGTCCACAGACGCCCCCGGCCAGGACGACGCCGAACTCACCGAGTTCGGCTACAGACCCGAGCTCAAGCGCACCCTCGGCAACTTCCACACCTTCGCCGCCGGGATCAGCTACATATCGATCCTGACCGGCACCTTCCAGCTGTTCTACTTCGGCTACGGCAGCGGCGGCCCCGCCTACTGGTGGTCGTGGCCGATGGTCTTCGTCGGCCAGTTCATGGTCGCGCTCTGCTTCGCGGAGCTCGCCGCCCGCTATCCCGTCGCGGGCTCCGTATACAACTGGTCGAAGAAGATAGGCAATCCGCATCTGGGCTGGCTCGCCGGCTGGATGATGCTGATCGCCTCGATCGTGTCCATCGCGGCCGTGGCGCTGGCCTACCAGTTGACCCTGCCGCAGATCTCGTCGTTCTTCCAGTTCGTGGGGGACGGCACCGGTACGTACGACGTGGCGACCAACGCGGTCATCCTGGCCGCGGTGTTGATCCTGTTCACCACCCTGGTGAACGCCTTCGGCGTCAAGTTGATGGCCAGGATCAACACGGCGGGCGTGTTCATCGAGTTGATCGCCACTGTCGTATTGATCGTCCTGTTCGCGGTCCACATCACGCGTGGCCCGCAGGTCGTCATGGAGACGCACGGCACCGGCGCGGGGTACGGAAACGGGTACCTGGGTGCCTTCCTGGTGGCCTCACTGGCCTCCGCGTATGTCATGTACGGCTTCGACACCGCCGCCTCGCTCGGCGAGGAGTCCCTCGACCCGACCCGGAACGCACCGCGCGCGATCATCCGCGCGATCGTCGCGTCCTTCGTGCTCGGCGGTCTGATCCTGCTGCTCGCGCTGATGAGCGTGTCCAGCCTCAAGGGTGAGAAGCTGTCCACCGACGGTCTGCAGTACATCGTCCTGGACGTGCTCGGCCCGACGGCCGGCAAGGCGATGCTGTGGTGCGTGCTGATCGCGGTGACGGTGTGCGCCCTGGCGGTCCACACGGCCGCAGTCCGGCTGGCGTTCGCGATGGCCCGCGACAACAACCTGCCCGCGTCCTCGAAGCTGGCCAAGTGCCACCCGCGGTTCCAGACGCCGGTCCTGCCGACCGTGATCATCGGGATCCTCGCGCTGGCGATCCTGGTGGTCAACATCCGCCAGCCGCAGATCTTCACCGTCGTCACCAGCATCGGCATCATCATGATCTACCTCGCCTACCTGGGCGTCACGGTGCCGCTGCTGGTCGCCCGGCTGCGCGGAAAGTGGCAGCCCGCGAGCGAGGGCCGCTTCTCCCTGGGCCGCTGGGGCCTGCCGGTCAACATCCTGGCCGTGCTCTGGGGCGGGGCCATGACGCTCAACCTCATCTGGCCGCGGGCCGCGGTCTACAACGCCGCGGCTCCCTACCACTGGTACCTGCGCTGGGGCGCGGTGCTGTTCGTCGCCGTCATCGCGGGCGGCGGCTTCGCCTACTACTGGTTCGTCCAGCGGCACCGGACCGGCGTGCTCGCCGAGCACCGCTCGGACACCACGGCCTCGTCTCCCCTTACCGCCCCGGCGGCCGACTGAAGGAGGACCCATGAGTACGCATGAGTTCGACTATGTCGTGGTCGGCGGCGGCACCGCGGGCAACGTGGTGGCGGCCCGGCTGTCCGAGGACCCCTCCGTCACGGTGTGTGTGCTGGAGGCCGGCCCGAGCGACGTCGGCGACGACGACGTCCTGCGGCTGGAGCGCTGGATGGGGCTGCTGGAGTCCGGCTACGACTGGGACTATCCGGTCGAACCGCAGGCCAGCGGCAACAGCTTCATGCGGCACGCCCGGGCGAAGGTGCTCGGCGGCTGCTCCTCCCACAACTCCTGCATCGCCTTCTGGGCACCCGCCGAGGACCTCGACGACTGGGCGGCCGCGGGCTGTACGGGCTGGAGCGCGGCCGACCTGTACCCGCTGTACCGGCGGCTGGAGAACAACGACGCGCCCGGCGACCACCACGGCCGCACCGGCCCGGTGAAGCTGCGCACGCTGAAGAGCGACGACCCGTGCGGCACGGCCCTGCTGGAGGCGTGCGCGCAGGCCGGCATCCCCACGGTCGCCTTCAACACGGGCCGGACGGTCGTCCGGGGCGCCAACTGGTTCCAGATCAACTCCGACGAGAACAACATCCGCCAGTCGTCCTCGGTCGCCTACCTGCACCCGATCCTCGGCAAGCGGCCCAACCTGGAGGTACGCACGGGAGTACGGGCCAAGCAGCTGGTGCTCGACGGGCGGCGTTGCGTGGGCGCCGAGTACCTCGACCCGGATCTGATCCACACCCGGACCGTACGGGCCCGGCGCGAGGTGATCGTCTCGTGCGGGGCGATCGACTCGCCGAAGCTGCTGATGCTGTCGGGCATCGGACCGGCCGGGCACCTGCGCGAGGTCGGCGTCGAGACGGTCGTGGACGCGCCGGGCGTCGGCGAGAACCTCCAGGACCACCCCGAGGGCGTGATCATGTGGGAGGCCCGGCAGCCGATGACCACCACGTCCAGCCAGTGGTGGGAAGCGGGCGTCTTCTACGACACCGAGCCGGGGCTCGACCGGCCGGATCTGATGTTCCACTACGGGTCCGTGCCGTTCGACATGAACACCGCCCGGCACGGCTACCCCACCTCCGAGAACGCCTTCTGCCTCACGCCCAACGTGACCCGCGCGCGGTCGCGGGGCACGGTGCGGCTGCGGACGCGGGACTACCGGGACAAGCCGAGGGTGGATCCGCGGTACTTCACGCACGAGCACGATGTGCGGGTGATGACATACGGGCTGAGGCTGGCCCGGCGGATCGCCGAGCAGCCCGCGCTGGGCGGCTGGGCGGGGGCGGAGCTGGCGCCCGGCCCGGACGTGCGGACGGATGAGGAACTGCTCGGCTACATCCACCAGACGCACAACACCGTCTATCACCCGTCCTGCACGGTGAAGATGGGTGCGGACGACGACCCTTCGGCCCCCTTGGACGCGCGACTGCGGGTCAAGGGGGTTCAGGGGCTGCGGGTGGCCGACGGGTCGGTTATGCCGGATCTGGTCACCGTCAATCCATGCATCACGACCATGATGATCGGCGAGAAGTGCGCGGATCTGCTGCGGGAGGACGCGTAGCGGAGCGCCTCGGGGGCGCGGGGAACTGCGCGGCCGGTCACGACGTGCCCGCGGTTCCCCACTGCCCCGCAGCTACGGAGTGCTCGACGCCGGGCGCTTGAACATCCGCGTGGCCGTGATCTCGCTGTGTGAGGCTTCCCCGGCGGGAGTCTCACGCGGCAGGCCCGGGCGGAGGTGTTCCTCGACGCTGATGTACTTCAGGCCGGCCCGCAGGTCGGCGTCGTTGCGCATGCGGATGACGAGGGGGAACTCGGCCAGCGCGGTGGTGTCGAACAGACCCGTGGTGTACAGGAGCTGGACACCCAGCGCGTCCGACACCGCCCGCTGGAGTTCCAGCAGGTACGTGGCGTTGGCGCGGCCGATGGGGTTGTCGAGGAACAGGGTGCCGGCGTGCCGGTGCTTGTCGCGGCCCCGGTCGTTGCTCCGCAGCGCGGCCATCGTGCAGTACAGGGCGATGGCAGCGGTCAGGAGCTGACCGCCCGAGAAGACGTCGCCCATCTGCCCGACGGGGACCCGCTCGGCGCGCAGCACCGCGTCGGGCTTGAGGATCTCGACGGCGACGCCCTTGGGCTGCAGCGCCGCGGCGACACCCCGCAGCAGCAGGGACATGCCGTCACGCCGCAGGTCGGAGTTCTTCTTGACGGCCGCGCGGGTCGCCTCGTCGATGACCTCGCCCAGCCGCTCGGTGAGCGTGGCCTGGTCGGGCTCCTCGAAGCGGATGCGGAGGAACTCCTGTCCCGACCACTCGCCGAGGCCCTCCGGGAGGCGGGAGAGCCGCTGCGCGGAGCGCAGGGTGGCCAGGGCCGACTCGACGAGGCCGCGCAGACGGTCCACGATCGAGTCGCGGTTGCGCTCCAGCTGCTCCAGTTCGTCCGTCAGGACCCGGAGCCGGGGCGCGAAGGCGTCTGCCCACTTCTGGGCGTGCTCGGGCAGCGCGGAGGCGGGCAGTTCGCGGATCTGCTGCCGTGCCGGGGTGCGGACCTGCTCGTAGCGCGTGGAGTTGGCGTGCCGGACGAGGATGTCGCTGGCCTCGCGGACGGCGGCCTCGGCGGCGGACAGGTCGGCTGCGCAGCCGCGCAGGGAGCGGCGGGCCTCGGCGGCCGACTGCCGGGCCTCCTCCGGGCTGCCGGGGTAGGCATCGGGCTCTTCGTGTTCCTCGTCCGTGGCGTGCTCGCGCAGCAGGTCGCGGAGCATGGCGGCGATCTCGTCGAACCCGCCCGCCGCGTCCTCGGCCGAGCGGTGGGCGTCGAGGAGTTCGGTGTGCGCGTCCCGTGCCTGGTTCAGTGCCTCGGTGTGGGAGGCGAGTTCGCCTGTGGCCGTGCGCAGCAGGGTCTGCGCGTGCTCGGCGTCGCGGGGCTGCGCGTCCTCGGGGAGTTCGGTGTGGGCCTCGCCGTCCTCGGGCGCGTGCCGTTCGGCCTCGCCGCGCAGCCGCCCGAGCTGCTCGCTCGCGTTCGACACACGGGTCTCCAGGAGCTGGACCAGCTCCTCGGCCCGGGCGGCGGCGGCCTGGCGGCTGGGTCCGTCGGAGCCGTCGGGCGATTCGAGGAGCTGCTCCGCGCGCGTACGGACCTTGTTGCTCAGCCGGTCCAGTTCCGCACGGGCCGCGCTCTCGTCGCTCTCCGCGCGGGCCTGTTCGGCCCGCAGGTCGGCGCCCACGCCGACCTTCTCGTACACCTGGGACGCGGCCCGGTAGGCCTCGCGCAGGGCGGGCAGGGAGGCCTTCGGGGTCTGGGTCTCGTCCTCGGGCACGTCGTCGGGGGCGCCCGCGATCTCGGAGCGCTCGGCGCGCAGCGCGCGGGCGGTGCGGCGCGCGTCGTCGGCGGCGCGCTGGGCGGCGCGCCGGTCCTCGTCGGCGGCGCGGGCGCGCTCCAGACAGGTCTGGGCGCCCGCCTCGGCCTCGGTCGCCTCGTCGGCCAGTTCCCTCAGCTTGACCTGCCAGCCGGCCCGCTCGCGCAGCCGGAAGGCGAGCCCGGCGAGGGCGTCGGCGGAGCGGCGGGCCTTCTGGGCGGCCTCCTGCCGCTCGTCCCGGACCCGGGCGGCCTCGGCTGCGGTCTCGTCGGCCTCGGCCCGCACCGTGCGCCCCTCGGCCAGCTCGGCCTCCGACTCCTCGGCGAACGTGCGGGTGTCGTGTGCCGCCCGGGCCAGTTCGGCCAGCCGGCCGGCGGGGCAGCCGGTGCGCCAGGACGCGAGCCGGGCGGCCAGCTCGCGGTCCTTGCCGAGGCGGGCGGCGAGCGCGCGGATCTCCTCGTCCCGCTCGGTCGCCCGGGAGCGCAGCGCCTGCCGCTCCTCGTCGGCGGCGTGCTCGTCGTGCATGGCCGGGTTCGGCGGGATGAGGAACACGTCGCCGCTGTCGGTGTCCGGGGCGGGGGTCGGGGCGAGCAGGGCGGCTGCCGTGCCCACGGCCACGGCGGAGCGAGGCAGCAGCGCCGCGTCGCCCAGCGCCTCCCGGGCGCGTGCGTGGGAGTCGGGGTCGGTGATGATCACGCCGTCGACGAGTTCGGGCCGGGCGGCCAGCACACGGGCGTGGTCGGCCGGGTCGACGGCCTGGGCGAGATAGCGCCAGCCGGGCAGCGCGGGGATGCCGTGCTCGCCGAGGTACTCGACCGTGGCCAGCACGTCCGGGCCGGGCGGCAGCAGGCCGCCGTCACCGAGCGCGCCGAGGATCCGGGAGTCGTCGGCGGCGGCCGTACGCAGGTCGAAGAGCTGGCGTTCGGCGGAGCCGACGGCGTCGTCGAGCAGGTCGCGCAGGTCGTCGGCGAAGCGGTCGAGCTCCTCGGGGGTGAGCCTCTGTTCGCCAGACGCGGGGGGCATGGCCGGCTCGCTGTCCGAGCCGTGGCGGGGCTGCGGGATGCCCGGCCGGGTCTCGGAGGTCAGGCTCAGCAGCTCCGCCAGCCGCTCCTCCCCCGCCAGCGCCTCGGCGGTGCGGCGCTCGGCCTCGTAGGACCGCTCCGCCGCCGTGGCCGCGTCCGCAGCGCGAGCCGCGGTGAGTTCCGCGCGGGTCTCGGTGGCGGCTGCCTCGCGCGCGTGTTCCGTGGCCCGGTGGGACGCCTCGCGGGCCGCGTCCCAGGCCGCGACGGCGGTCTTCTCGGCGTCGCTGGCGGCGAGGGCCGCGCGGGCCGGATCGGCGTCGGGCGCGCTGTCGTCGAGCCAGCCGGCCCGTACCGCCTCGGCGGTCTCCTGCTCGACCTCGGCGAGGCGCTGCTTGAGGTGCCCGACCTCGCTGCGGGCGCGCTGTGCCTCGGTGGCGGCGGCGGTGGAGTCGCGGTAGGCCGAGTCGCTGACCTCCTGGAGGCCGGCGGAGCGCTCCTCCTCCTCGTCGGCGAGGTTCTCGGCGTTTCCCGCGGCCGCGTGCAGGGCCCGTACGAGATCGACGGCTGCCTTGGAGCGGGCGGCCAGCGCGGGGGCGGCGTCGCGCTCCGCCTCCTGGATCGCGGCGGACACCCGGGCGACGCGGTCAGCGGCGGCGCGGTGGCGCAGTACGGCCTCGGCGGCCTGCCACGCGGAGTACAGCGTGCGGGCGTCGGCGAGCTCGCGCTTCTGCGCGGCGGCGGACTTCTCGGCCGCGGCGAGGGCCAGCGAGGCGTGCCGGTAGGCGAGTTCGGCGGAGATCAGCGCGCTGCGCTCGCGGGCCGCCTCGGCGTGTGTGACCGCGTACGCGGCGGCGGTGACCCGCTGCGCCAGGTCGGCGGCCCGGGTCCGCTCCTGAACGCCACGCGCGGACAGCCTGCGGGCCAGGTTCCGCGTACGCCGCTCGGCTCCGGCGTGGATGTCCCGCGCGCGGGTGCGGGCCTCGGCGGCCTCGACGATCCGCCCGAGCAGGTCGACCGATCCGGCGGTGAAGTCGCGTTCGGCGATCAGCTCGGCGCGCCGGCCGAGCTTGTTGCCGAAGCCGCCCACCAGGTCGGCGAGTCCGTCGGTGTCGCGGGTGTCGGTGACGGCACGCAGCAGCAGATCGGTGAAGTCGGCGTCCTTCTTGACCGCGAAGAGGCCGGCGGCCTCGCCCTCGTCGGCATTCATCTCCCGCTGGTAGCGGAAGAGTTCAGGGTCGAGGCCGAGATCGCCCAGGTGCTCGATCCAGCGGTCGTGGATCTCCTCCCAGTGCACCTCCAGGTGCGGGTAGGTCTTGCCCGCCTCCGTGAGGGCGTCGCGGAAGCCCTTCATGGTGCGACGCCGGCCGCGTGCGCCGGACTGGCCCTCGACCGGGGCCCGTACGGCGGTGGACTCGGCCACGGGGAGGTTGTCGAGGCTCAGTCCGGGCCCGGGGCGGAAGGAGTACCAGGCCTCGGCGAACTTCCGCGGGTCGTTGGAGACCTGCCGCCCGCGCCACTCGCTGACCTTGCCGACGACGACGCACTCGCCGGTCAGCACGTGCTGCCATTCCAGCGCGACGTGTCCGCAGTCGTCGGCGAGCAGGAACTTGCGCAGCACGCCGGAGCTGGCGCCGCCGAGCGTGTTCCGGTGGCCCGGCAGCATCACGGAGAAGATCAGCTTGAGCAGCACCGACTTGCCGCCGCCGTTCTCCAGGAAGAGCACGCCGGCGGGCGCGGGCCTGCGCGGCGGGCCGACGGGCTCCTCCTCGAAGAACTCCGCCTGCGTGGGCGCGGGGTCGGGCACGGTCTCGCCCACACCGCGCAGGTCAAGCACGGTGTCGGCGTAGCGCGCACCGGCGGGCCCGATGGAGTAGAGGCGGACCCGGGACAGCTCGTACATGGCGGACTCTCGTAAGTCTTCGGCAGGTCGGGGAAGTCGGGCAGGGCGGCGGAGGCCTAGGACGAGTGGAACGGCAGCCCGGCGTCGGCCACCAGCTCCAGGTCGTCGCTCTCCTCGGCGGGCAGCAGCGTCGGTGTGCCGTCGGTGACCGGGACGACGCCCAGCTCCAGCAGCTCGGCCATCGCGGCACTGCCGGCCATGTCGCGCACCTGGAGCTGGTAGCGGGCGGTGGTGCGGTACGTGCCGCCGTTGTCGTCGCCGGTGCGCTGGAGGAAGCCTGATTCGGTGAGGAAGGCGACGGCCTTGGCGACGATGCCGGTGGTCGAACCGGCGAGCCGGCGCGCGTCCTTGGTGGCACCGGTCGCGCTGCGCCGCACCCAGATCCGCCAGGCGGCCTCCAGGCCGGGCGTGTCGGTGGCGGGGTCGGTGTTCTCGCCCTGCTCGGCGGCGCGCTCCTCCAGGCGGCGGCAGGCCTGGCGCACGAAGGCGTCGACGCCGTTGACCGTGACCCGGCCGATGTAGCCGTCGTCGGCGAGGTCCTCCGGGCGCGGGAACGCCATGGCGGCGACGGCGAGATGGGCGAGCCCGTGCAGGAAACGGTCGCCGCCGTCGGCGGACGTACGACGCGCGTAGTCGCCCATGCGCACGGCGAACACCGAGTCCTCGGCAGCGGTCACGGCCATGCCCGCGCGCGGGGACACCTCCAGCACGATGAGCCCCAGACCGGTGGCCACGGCGTCGGCGAGCCGCGCGAACGGCGGGTCCTCGCGGTAGCGCCGCAGCAGGTCCGCGTACTCCTGGTCGCGGGCGGGCTGCAGCTTGGGCTGCAACCCGAAGGACACGAGCCGCGCCGCGTCGGCGGCGTCGGCGGGGGTGACGGCGGCGGTGGCCGTCGGGGCCGGTCCCTCCGGCTCACTCCACTCGACGTGCTCGCTCACGGTCGGGGCTCCTTGTTCCTCTGGTACTCACTCATGCCGCTGGTACTCGCTCATGCCGCTTCGGTCCGATCCGCCGCCATCCCCGCCGCGTCCAGCAGCGCCGTCCCGACGATCAGGTCCGCCCCGCCGAACTCCGGGTCATCGAGCTCGGCTCCGTCGTCCACGGCGAAGAGCAGCTTCTGCTCGCCCTGCCGATAAGCCGTACCGACCGGCGGGCTGGCCGCGTGCACCGCCAGCAGGGCCACCAGGTAGGGCAGTTCGGGATCCTGGCGGCGGGCCTCGGCGAGCAGCCCGGACAGCCGGCGCGGGGCGTCGGCCGGCAGGTCGAGCAGCTCCTGCGCGGCCGCCATCTGCTCCTCGCTGAACCGGCTGTCGTCGGGCGTGGCGATGACATCCGGCTCGGGCATCTCCGCGCCCAGGTGCTCCCGCTCCACCGGCGGCGTCAGCAGTATGTCGACAAGGTCCCCGACCCGGACGGACACCGGCGTGCGCAGCCCGGTGCCGCGGGCGAAGAAGGCGTCCGTGACGCGGACGGCCCGCTCGAGCGACAGCGGCAGGACGGGGGCGACGAGATGGCCGTAGAGGTCGATCCCCGCCGTGGTCATCGGGGTGGCGAAGGCCTGCCGGTCCTGCTCGGCGCGGAACAGCGGTCCGGCCTCGAGCAGCCGGGACTGCAACTGGGTGTGCCGGCGGATGCAGTCCTTGACGATGTCGACGAGCTCGGCGGCCCGGCGCTTGTGCTCGGGGTCCTCGGACTCGTCACGGGCCTTGCGGATGTTGGTCAGGATCGCGTTCTCGTGGCGATAGCGGTCGGCGACGTGCTCCAGGGCCTCGGCGATCATGTCGGGCACGGTGCTCAGCCAGTCCACCGCGCGCACGTTGCGCCGGGTCGCGTCGAGAGCCCTGCGGAGGGTCTCCGAGTACTGCACGGTGCGGTAGCGGGCCTGTTCGGCCGCGAGCTGGGCGTCGGCGAGCCGGCCGCGGCTGATCAGCACCTCCAGCTTGACCTCGGCGGCGATCTGCGCGCTGGTGACATCGGTGTCGAGGGCGCCGACGAGGACGTTGACCGCCTCGTCCGTCGTACGGAGATACACCGTGCCGCCGGGGCCGGGGACCTCCTCGATCAGCTTGAAGTCGTAGTCACGGCGCACATATGTGCCGTCCGCCCCGAATGTGCCGTACACCGCGCGGAAGCCGCGGTCGACGCTGCCGACGTTGATCAGGTTCTCCAGGACCCAGCGGGCCACCCGCTCGTGCTCGGCGGCGGGCCGCCGCGGCGCCTGCGCGGCGATGCGCGGGATGAGGCGGGCGACGATCTGGTCGTGGTCCGCGCCCGTGTCGAAGTCCATGTTCAGGGTGACGAGGTCGATGGCCGCGAGCGCGACCTCCGCCATGCCGTACACCGAGTACTCACCCGCGAGGTTGGCCTTGCGCGCGTCCAGGTCGTGCAGCGGTGCCGTGCAGGCGAGCGCGCGCAGGCGCCGCGCCAGGCCCTCGTCGGCGGCCGGCCCCGGCGCGGGGCGCGGCCCCGCGCTGAGCTGGGGCGGAACGCTGTCCGTCGATGCAGGCGAAGTCACGGTGCACAGACTAGGTCCTGGGTCTGACAACCACCCAAACGACGCGGGTACGCCCCCTCGGCGGCCCCGTCAGCCGTCCTCGCCGACCCGCCGCCGGTACACCTCCACGACCCGCTCCAGCGAGTCGTCCAGATAGCCGGCGAGCAGACGCTCGGCCTTGCCGCGCTCCCCGGCCTGAAGGGCTTCAAGAATCGCGATATTCCGTGCGATGTACGGTTCGTGCAGCCGCTGCGGCTCGTCCACCACATGGAAGGCGAGCCGCAGTTCGGCGAAGACGCTCCGCATCAGCTCGTCGGTGCGCTCGCTCACGGCGAGGGCGACCAGCTCCCGGTGGAAGTGGATGTTGGCCGTACCCACCCCCTTCCAGTCACCTTCCCGGGCCGCCCGCCGCCCCTCGGCGACGGCACCGGCGAGCCCGTCGAGGCCGTACGGCGGCTCGCCGAGGCCGCGGACGACGGCGCACTCGACGAGCCGGCGGGTGCGGTAGATGTCCTCCACGTCCTCCACGGTCAGGACCCGGACGAAGACGCCCCGGTTCAGCTCGTGGACGAGCAGGCGTTCGTGTGTGAGCAGGCGGAACGCCTCGCGCAGCGTGTTGCGGGAGACGCCGAGCGCACCGCCGATGCTGTCCTCCGACAGGCGCGTCCCGGGCGGGAAATAGCCCTCGGCGATCCGGCTTCTGAGGATGTCCGAGACGCGTTCGGCGGTGCTGGTGCGCCCCAGGAGAGCCCGGTCGTCGGCGAGGTCCTTCAGCTGCTCTGCCATGCCGGAATTCAATCGCAGATCACAAGAAGAACCAACATGGGTATTGAGGGATCGTTGAACAATCCCCTACGGTGCTACGCACGGCGTCGCCTCCCCCACCGCGGCGCCGACCGCTTCCGCACGGCACGGCTCACCCCGAAGCACCCCCCGTCCTCCCTCTGCGAGGTGCCCATGAGCACGACCCCTCCACCGCAGTCCCTGACCGACGACACACGCCCCGACGCGGCCGAACGCACCGCCGACGACGGGGCGTTCGGCTGGCTGCGCGCCCTCGGCCCGCGTGGCCGCCGCGCGTTCGCCGGTGCCTTCGGCGGCTATGCCCTCGACTCGTACGACTACTTCACGCTGCCGCTGAGCATGGTCGCGCTGTCCGCCTACTTCGGCCTGAACAGCGGCCAGACCGGTCTCTTCACCACGGTCACGCTGGTGGTCTCCGCGATCGGCGGCGCCCTCGCGGGCGTCCTCGCGGACCGCATCGGCCGGGTGAAGGCGCTGATGATCACGGTGATCACGTACGCCGTCTTCACCGTCGCCTGCGGCTTCGCGCCCAACTACGAGACGCTGCTGGTCTTCCGCGCCCTCCAGGGCCTCGGCTTCGGCGGCGAGTGGGCGGTCGGCGCGATCCTCGTCGCCGAGTACGCGAGCGCCAGGCACCGGGGCCGCACGCTCGGCGCGATCCAGAGCTCCTGGGCCGTGGGCTGGGGCCTCGCCGTGATCGCCTACACGCTGGTCTTCTCGGTGGCCGGCGACGACCTGGCCTGGCGCATCATGTTCTGGACCGGGGCGCTGCCCGCGCTGCTCGTCATCTGGCTGCGGCGCAGTGTGCACGACGCGCCCGAGGCCGCCGCCGCTCGTGAGCAGAGCGCGGACAAGGGTTCCTTCACGGCGATCTTCAAGCCCGGACTGCTGCGCACGACGATCTTCGCAGGGCTGCTCTCGACCGGTGTCCAGGGCGGCTACTACACGCTGGCCACCTGGGTGCCGACGTACCTGAAGTCCGAGCGGGAGCTGTCCGTCGTCGGCACCGGCGGCTATCTGACCTTTCTGATATCGGGCGCCTTCATCGGCTACCTCACCGGCGGCTATCTCACCGACAAGCTGGGCCGCAAGCGCAACATCTGGCTCTTCGCCCTGCTGTCGGCGATCTGCATCCTGGCGTACGCGAACATCCCGAGCGGCGCCAACACCCTGCTCCTGGTACTCGGTTTCCCGCTCGGGTTCTGCATGTCGGCGATCTTCAGCGGATTCGGCTCCTACCTGAGCGAGCTGTACCCGACGGCGGTACGCGGCACGGGGCAGGGCTTCACGTACAACACCGGGCGCGCGGTGGGCGCCGTGTTCCCGACGATGGTCGGTTTCCTGGCCGACAGCTGGGGCGTCGGCGGCGCACTGGTCTTCGGGGCGATCGGCTACGGCCTCGCGGCGCTGGCGCTGCTCGGGCTGCCGGAGACGCGCGGGAAGGAGCTCACGTGAACTCCACGCCGATCACCGAGACCGAGGACCGCCCCGTGGTGCTCGTCGACGAGCACGCGCACGCGTGGAACCCGGAAACGGCCCGCGCCCGCTTCCGGGAGGGCCTGACGGGCCCCACGGCCGGGGTCGCGGCCGGCCACACCCAGGTCAACCTCATATCGGTGCCCGCCGACTGGGCCTACGACATGCTGCTGTTCTGCCAGCGCAACCCCAAGCCCTGCCCGGTCCTCGACGTCACGGACGCCGGATCCTGGACCACCGTGCTCGCCGACGGCGCGGATCTGCGCACCGACCTGCCGCGCTACCGGGTGTGGCGGGACGGCGAACTGGTGGACGAACCGACCGCCGTGCGCGCGTACTGGCGGGACGACCTGGTGTCGTTCCTGATCGGATGCAGCTTCACCTTCGAGTGGGCGCTGAGCGAGGCGGGCGTCCCGATCCGCCACGTCGAGCAGGGCCGCAACGTCCCGATGTACGTGACGAGTCGGCAGTGCCGTCCGGCGGGGCGGCTGCACGGACCGCTGGTGGTGTCCATGCGGCCGGTGCCGCCCCCGCACCTGGCCGCGGCGATCCGCGAGAGCAGCCTGCTGCCGGCGGTGCACGGCAGCCCCGTGCACTGCGGCGATCCGTCGGGGCTCGGCATCGACGACCTCGGCCGTCCCGACTTCGGCGACCCGGTGGACACCGAACCGGACGACATCCCGGTGTTCTGGGCCTGCGGAGTGACCCCGCAGGCGGCCGTGATGGCCTCGCGTCCGCCGTTCGCCCTCACGCACGCCCCGGGGCAGATGTTCCTCACCGACGCCCGCGACGAGCAGTACCGCGTGGCCTGACAGGAGATGCGACACGTGACCTCGATCGACCTGAACGCCGACCTCGGCGAGGGCTTCGGCCGCTGGCGGCTCACCGACGACGAACGGCTGCTGCCGGTGGTCACCAGCGCCAATGTGGCGTGCGGCTTCCACGCCGGGGACGCGGCCACCATGCGCCGGGTGTGCGAGCTTGCGGCCGAGCGCGGGGTGCGGATCGGCGCCCAGGTGTCCTACCGGGACCTGGCCGGGTTCGGGCGGCGCGCGATGGACGTGCCGTCCGCCGAGCTGGCGGCCGAAGTGGCCTACCAGATCGGTGCACTGGAGGTCTTCGCCCGCGCCGCGGGCTCCCGCGTGGCCTACGTCAAACCGCACGGCGCGCTCTACAACCGTGTCGTGCACGACGAGGAGCAGGCCGCCGCGGTCGTCGACGGGGTGCTCCTCGCGGATGCCGCGCTGCCCGTGCTGGGCCTGCCCGGCTCGCGTCTGCTCGGCCTGGCGGGCAAGGCCGGACTGCCCGTCGTCACGGAGGCGTTCGCGGACCGGGCGTACACCGACGCGGGCACGCTGGTGCCGCGCACGCGGGACGGGGCCGTGGTCACCGACCCGGAGGCCGTCGTGGAGCGGTCCCTGGGCCTGGCCCGCTCCGGCGAGGTCTCCTCCCACTCGGGGACACGGATCGAGGTACGCGCGCGTTCCCTGTGCCTGCACGGTGACACGCCCGGCGCGGTGGAGCTGGCGCGCCGGGTGCGGGAACGGCTGGAGTCGTCGGGGATCCGGGTGGAGGCCTTCGCATGAAGGTCCGGCCCGTCGGCGAGGACGCGCTGCTCGTCGAGGTCGCCTCGGGCGACGAGGCCCAGGCCCTGCACGCGGAGCTGCTGCGACGCCGCGCGGAGGGCTCGCTGTCGGCCCGTGAGATCGTCCCCGCGGCCCGTACGGTCCTCCTCGACGGCCTCGACTCCCCCGCCCGGCTGGCCGCCGAACTGACCGCCGCCGAACTGCCGCCCGCTCCGCCACGCGCGCGTGAGGTGGTCGAGATCCCTCTGCGGTACGACGGCCCGGACCTGGCGGATGTCGCCGCGCACTGGGGCGTGCCGGAGCGGGAGGTCGCCCGCATCCACGCGGAGACGGAGTTCCGGGTCGCCTTCTGCGGCTTCGCGCCCGGCTTCGGCTATCTCACCGGGCTCCCGTCGCGCTACGACGTCCCGCGCCGGGCCACCCCGCGCACGGCCGTCCCCGCCGGGTCGGTGGCGCTGGCGGGCCCGTACACGGGCGTGTATCCGCGCTCGTCGCCGGGCGGCTGGCAGCTGATCGGCACGACGGACACCGTCCTGTGGGACCACGCGCGGGTGCCGGCCGCGCTGCTATCGCCCGGCACGCGTGTGCGGTTCGTACCCGAGGCGGGGTCATGACGGATCGTGCCCTCGCCGTCGTCCGGGCCGGGGCCCTGACCACCGTGCAGGACCTCGGCCGCCCCGGGCACGCCCATCTCGGCGTCCCCCGCTCCGGTGCCCTGGACGGGCCGGCCGCGGACCTCGTCAACCGGCTGGTCGGCAATCCGCCCGGGGCGGCCGTGCTGGAGACGACGCTCAACGGCTGTGCCGTGCGCCCCCGTTCGACGGTCACGATCGCGGTGGCGGGCGCGCACTGCCGGGTCACGATGGACGGCCGGCCCGTCCCCTGGGGTGCGCCGGTGCGCGTGCCCGCCGGGGCGCTGCTGGACGTGGGCCCGGCCGTGTCGGGCGTCCGCGCCTACGTGGGTCTCTCCGGGGGCATCGCCGTCGAGCCCGTGCTCGGCAGCCGTTCGACGGACCTGCTGTCGGGGCTCGGCCCGGCCCTGCTCACGGACGGCACGGTGCTGCCGCTGGGCCGGCCGACCGGTGTGCACGCGCGCGTGGACGTCGCCCCGCAGCCGGCGCCGCCGGCCGAACTGGTCCTGCGGGTGACACTCGGCCCGCGCGACGACTGGTTCACGCCGGAGGCCGTACGCGCCTTCCTCTCACGCGCCTACCGGGTGTCCGCCGCCGGCAACCGCATCGGGCTGCGCACGGAGGGCCCCGCCCTGGAGCGGGCCCGGCACGGTGAACTCCCCAGCGAGGGCATGGTGCTGGGCGCGGTCCAGGTCCCGCCCGACGGCAGGCCGGTGGTGTTCCTGGCCGACCATCCGACCACCGGGGGCTATCCGGTGATCGCGGTGGTCCGAGCCGCCGACCTTCCGGCCGCCGCCCAGGCGGTCCCGGGCACGCCGGTCCGTTTCGTGGCCGTACGGCGTCGCTGAACCGTCCGGACCGGGCCGGTCACCTCTGATCGGTCAGGCCGCGTCCGCCTGCTCCGCCACCGACAGCGCGGCCAGTGCGGCAGACACGGCCGCGGAGGCCCGCAGGTCGAGCCGGGCGCTGGTCCCCCGGGCTCGGTGCCGTAGTTCGTCGGCGGCCAGTGTCAGGAGCTGGGGCAGCAGGTCGGTGCAGCGGCGCGCCACCCAGCCGGTACCGGCCGTGGCCAGCCACCACAGGCTCGCCGACCTCGTCGGGACGGGGAAGTCGGGCTCGGGCGAGGGCGCACGCCCCGTCGCGAGGCCGTGCTCCGCGAGCAGCGCGTGGAAGCGCAGGGCCAGTTGCCGGTGTCCCCGCTCGCCGGGGTGCAGCCGGTCCGCGCTCCACATGGCGCGGTCCGTGGTCCAGTCGCCCTGGCACGCGTGCAGGTGCAGGGCCTCGTATCGGTCGGACAGGGCATGGACGACCGCGTTCACGGCCCGTTGCCGCCGCGCCAGCGGATGGGCCAGCGCCCCCGGCAGGCCGAGCATCGTGCCCGGGTCGGGCAGGCACGCGGTGAGCAGGACCGCGCCCTGTTCGGTGCAGGCCTGGTACACCCGGTCGAGCCGGGCCGCGACGGCCTGGATGTCGAAGGTGCAGCGCAGGGTGTCGTTGACGCCGACGACGACGGACACGAGCTCGGGCCGCAGCTCCAGCGCGGCGGGCAGCTGCCGCTCCAGCACGTCCCGGGTCTGCGCCCCGCTCACCGCGAGGTTGGTGAACCGGGCGGGCCCCTCGGCGAGCCCGTCGGCGAGCAGCGCGGCCCAGCCGCGCCACCCGTCGCCGACGGGGTCCCCCACGCCCTCGGTCAGCGAGTCGCCGAGGGCCACGAAACGCGGGGTTCCCACGAACCGCGGGGGTCTCATGCCACGCCTCCGGGCACGTACGGGCGCACGGGGACGGCCGCGTCGTGCGCGGCGAGGAAGGCGTCGACCGCCGCGTTCCACCCGAAGCACTCCGCACGCGCGCGTGCGGCCTCGCGCCGGTCCGCCTCCAGGCCTTCCAGCAGCAGGTCAACGGCGTCCGCGAAGGCCTCCCCGTGATCCGCCGCGACGGACCCGGCGGAGCCGATCACCTCCGACAGCGCGGACGACGCGCTCGCCACCACGGGCGTGCCACACGCCATGGCCTCCAGCGCGGCGAGCCCGAAGGTCTCGGCGGGCCCCGGTGCCAGGGCGACATCGGCGGACGCCTGGAGCGCGCCGAGCAGCCCGCGGTCGGAGACATGCCCGAGGAAGGTGACCGGCAAGGCGCTCTCACGTGCCCGCTGTTCGAGCCGCGCGCGCAGCGGACCGTCGCCCGCCACCACCAGCACCGCCCGTCGCCCGCGCCGACGCAGCGTCTCCAGGGCGTCCAGCGCCGTGCCGGGCCGCTTCTCCACGGACAGCCGCGAGCACATCACGAGCAGCGTCTCGTCCACGCGCGCGTGCCGCGCCCGCAGCTCCGGATCGCGCAGCGCCGGGTGCCGCTGCACCAGGTCGACGCCCAGCGGGGCCCGGACGACGTTGCGTGCCCCGATCCGCACGAACTCCCGCTCGGCGAACTCGGTGGTGCACACCACGCGCGCGTACGTGTGGGCCGTACGGACGTTGAGGGCGTCGGCGGCACGCCGGGCGGCCCCCTCGGGCAGGCCCCAGGTGCGCAGCACGCCGTCGGCGGTCTCGTGGGAGACCATCACGGCCGGGACCCGGGCGCGCCGCGCCCACTTGCCGGTCCACCTGAGGGTCGTACGGTCGGACACCTCCAGCCGGTCCGGAGCCAGTTCCTCGAGGAGCCGGGCCACCCGCCGCTTGTCGGCGAGGACGCGGTAGCCGCCGGTGCCGGGCAGCAGCGGTCCGGGGAGGGTGATCACCCGCCCCTGCTCGGTCTCGCGGTCGCTCATCCGCTCGCCGGGGACGACGAGGACGGGCTCGTGCCCCGCTTCCTTGAAGCCCTTGCCGAGTTCACGCAGGGCGGTGCGCAGACCGCCGGACGCGGGTGCGACGAAGTTGGCGAGCCGGACGATCCGCAGCGACTGGCGGCTGCCGTGGTCGCTCGAACGCGAGCCGTTCATGCCGCCACCACCGTCCTGCGCCCGGCGAGCACGTTCGCGTAGTGCCCGATCAGCTGGTCGCCGACGGCAGCCCAGGTGCGGCCCTCGACCGTGGCGCGCCCGGCGGCGCCGAAGGCGGCCCGCAGTCCGGGATCGGCGGCCAGGGACCGCACCGCGTCCCGTACGGCCATCGCGTCGTGCGGCGGCACCAGCAGCCCGGTGTGCCCGTGCGCGACCAGGTCCAGCGGCCCGCCCGCGGCGGGCGCCACGACCGGCAGACCGCTGGCCATGGCCTCCTGCACGGTCTGGCAGAAGGTCTCGAAGGGACCCGTGTGCGCGAAGACGTCGAGCGAGGCGAAGACCCGGGCGAGATCGTCACCGGTGCGGCGGCCGAGGAAGACCGCGCCGGGCAGAGCCTGCTCCAGGCCGGGCCGGCTGGGGCCGTCGCCGACGATCACGACCCGGACGCCCTCCAGGCCGCAGACACCGGCGAGAAGTTCGACGTGCTTCTCGGGGGCGAGCCGGCCGACGTAGCCGACGATCAGCTCGCCGTTCGGGGCCAGCTCGCGGCGCAGGGTCTCGTCGCGGCGGTCCGGCCGGAAACGTTCGGTGTCGACGCCGCGCGGCCACAGCTTGACCCGGGGCACCTGGTGCGTCTCCAGGTCGTTGAGGGCAGCGCTGGACGGGGCGAGGGTGAGGTCGGCGGCGCCGTGGACGGAGCGGATGCGCCGCCAGGCGGCGGCCTCTCCGGCGCCCATGTACGTACGGGCGTATCCGGCCAGGTCGGTCTGGTAGACGGCGACGGCGGGGACGCCGAGGCGGGCGGCGGCCGCCATGCCGCGCACGCCGAGGACGAAGGGGCTGGCGAGGTGGACGACATCGGCACGGTGCTCGACGAGGGTGGCGGCCAGGCGGCGGCTGGGGAGGGCGACGCGGACCTGGGGGTAGCCGGGGAGCGGGAGGGAGGGGACGTGGACGACGCGGCACGGCGCGGAGGCGTCGGGCTTGTTGCCGGGCGCCGGGGCCGGGGCCACGACGACGGGATGGTGACCGCGATCGACGAGGTGCCGGGCGGTCTGGAGCGCGCAGTGGGCCACGCCGTTCACGTCGGGGGGAAAGGATTCGGTCACGATGACGACACGCATACCGGTGTTGTCGCCGGGCCGGACGTGGCCGCGTCAACGTGGATCTTTCCGAACGAGGAACGTCCTATGAGCGTTCTGAGGTGCACCCGCGCAGGTCAGGCCGCGTCCATGCGCTCCTGACCCGCGAGTCACCCCTCGTTCACCCGGGCGGCCTGATTCCGCCCTGGCGTCCTGGAACGGAGGGGGGTCACACAGCGGTCTCCTCGGGACCGATCCGGCTGCGTACGGCCGTCTGGACCTCGGCCTCCTCGGCCGGGTCGGCGGCGAGCCGGCGCAGCCGCTCCACGACCCGGGTGTCGCCGGTCTCGGCGTGCCGGGCCGCGATCTCGCGGGTGGTCTCCTCGCAGTCCCACAGGCATTCGACGGCGAAGCCGGTGGCGAAGGAGGGGTCGGTGGCGGCGAGGGCCCGGGCGGCCCGGCCGCGCAGATGGGACGAGGCGGTCTCGCGGTAGACGTGGCGGAGCACGGGTGCGGCGCAGGCGATGCCGAGCCGTCCGGTGCCGTCGACCAGGGTCCACAGGGTCGGCGCGTCGGGGCCTTCGCCGCGCACCGCCTCCCGTAGCGCCGCGAGGACCAGGTCCCGGTCGTGCACCCCGCCCAGGCAGGCGAGGACGCGTCCGGCGGCGGCACCCAGCTCGTCGGGCCGGTGCACCCAGCCGCGCGCCCGGTCCACGGCGGTGAGACTGCGCATCCGTTCGAAGGCGTCGACGGCGGCTTCCACGACGACCGTCGAGCCGGTGGCCACGGCGCCCTCGATCAGGTCGAGGGCGTCGGGGTCGTTGCCTTCGGCGAGGTAGCGCAGGGCGGTGCACCGGGCTCCGTCGCCGCCGTCCTTCGCGGCCTGGACGATCTCGGCCCGGTCCTCGGGCCCCGCCACGGCGGTGAGGCAGCGGGCGGCCGGGACGTGGAGTGCGGCGCCCCGGTCCAGGCCCTGCTGGGCCCATTCGAAGACGGCCTGCACGCTCCATCCGGGGCGCGGGCCCGTCGGCCGCATCTGCCGCTGCCAGCGGTCGAAGCAGCCGGCCTCGTGGGCGGCACGCACGCGTGTGGAGACGGATTCGCGCGGATCCTCGGCCCACAGCCGCCACGGCCGGGGCTCGAAGGCATCGCGGACGGTGGCGGCCAGCTCGGCCTCGCCCTCCGGATCGGCCGGGAACCGGGCGAGGACGGGCGCGGCGAGGGCCCGCAGGCCGGCGTCGTCGTCCCTGAGGGCGAGTTCGTCGAGGGCCCAGGCCCAGTTCGAGCCGTGGGCGGCGTACCTGCGCAGCAGTTCGAGCGCGTCCCGCCTGCCGTAGGAGGCGAGGTGCCCGAGGACGGCGAGAGCGAGCCCGGTGCGTGACTCTTCGGTGTCGAGGACGTCCTCGGCGTCGAAGAGGTGGGCCTCGATCGCGTCCAGCTCGCCGTTCAGGTCGAGGTAGAGGCGGGCGTAGTAGAGGGAGCGGTTCTCCACCTGCCAGTCGTGGCGGGGATCGCGCAGCACACAGTGGTTCAACGCCGCGAGCGCCTCGGGGCGCGGGGCGGTGAGCGCGTGCAGCGTGCCGTCGCCGCGGCCCCGCTGGAGCAGGCCGAGCAGCGTACCGCTGGGCGCTATGACCGGATCGAACATGGGAAACAGCCTCACATCAAGCGTCGACGCAACCGGGGACGTGTACTACCTGGCCGCGCGACAACACGTCGGAGTGCCCGCCGTTTCCTGCTTGCTGTAGACCATCTTCCTCTGCCTCTCGTCGGTGGCCCCTGCGGACCGCGTCACGGCCCGCGCGGTGCGGCAACACCTGCCCAACCATCACGTCCGTGAACCACGTCGTCATGATGACCCGGCTGTTCCGTCTGCCGCGACCGAAATTTCGGCGGCCCTGTACCGCCTCCCCCGTTTTCTGTGTCGTTCCAGGTCAGCCTGGTGGGCTCAGCGCTCGCCGAACAGTTCGAGCAATTCCGTCCGGCCGAACATCCGGGCCGTGTCGACGGCCGAGGGCGTGCCGGCGGACGGATCGGCGCCGCCCTCCAGGAGTGCCCTGATCACTTCGGTCTCGCCCTTGAAGGCCGCTCCCGCGATGGGGGTCTGGCCTCGGTCGTTCACCCGGTCGGCCTCGGCGCCTCGGGCGAGCAGCGCGCGCACCGCGTCGGAATGGCCGTGATAGGCGGCGAGCATCACGAGCGAGTCGCCGCGGTCATTGGTGAGGTTGGCCGGAACACCCGCGTCGACATAGGCCACGAGCGCCTCGGTCCGTCCCCGCCGGGCCAGATCGAAGATCTTGGTCGCCAGCTCCACGACCTCGGGGTCGGGGACTTCGGTCATCGGCCGGACCGCCTCTCCACTGCTCATCACGCCGGGTGCGCACGTCTGCGAGCGGTGCAGCCGTACGAGTGAATCGCCAGGGTACTGGCTCGCGCGGCACATGACCCGATGTGCCCGAGGTAAAGATCACCACAGACCCGGGCGAGCACAACACCCCAGCTCGACCGGTTCCGGGACCACTCCGCAGCCCGGGGGAAACCACCCCATTCCCACCCAGTTGCACCTTTTATCGCACGGATACATCCTGTGAGCCTGGAAGTACTCATGGTGACTGTCCCCGCGAACCAGGAGAACCCAAATGATCCTCTCCATCTCAGGTGTGGTCCTGCTCGGCATCGTCGTCTTCATCTTCTTCCGCAAGGACGGCCTCAAGGCGTCGCACGCCGTGGTCGCGATGCTCTTCGGCTTCTACCTGGCCAGCACGGCCATCGCCCCGAGCATCAAGGCAGGCGGCGAGAGCCTGGCGAGCCTCCTCGGCGGAATCAAGTTCTGACGGCCCCGCACCCCGTACGCATCCCGCCCGTACGCACTCTCTGGAGGCAGCAGTGTCCCGGCGCCCCCTCCCCCGCATTCTGAGCAACGGCAGCGCGCAGCTCGTCCGGAGCCGGGAGCTGGCCCGGACGGCCGCCGACAGCGCCACCGACGTCCTCCACCCGCTGATCACGCTCACCCGCGGTCTGCGCCGGCTGGCAGCGGCCGGACGGCGCAGATGGAGCGAGACCCCCAAGGAGAAACGGGGAGCGCTGCTGTTCCTGGCGGCCTCCGTCATCCTGGTCGTGGCGCTGATGCCGTACGGACCGTTGCTCGCCGCCATCACCCTGATGGCGGCGGCCGCATGGCAGGGCCGGGAACGCGCCGCTTCGGCGTCCGACGGGCCGGACGAGTCGCAGGCCCAGCGCCTGCAGTCCCTGTACGAGGCGCTCGTGCCGTACTTCTCCACCGCCGAGGACCCCGAGCCCCTGTACTCCCACGGCGGCACCTGGGAGAAGGCCTTCCCC
Organism: Streptomyces purpurascens; assembly: GCF_045040895.1. Lineage (NCBI taxonomy): Bacteria > Bacillati > Actinomycetota > Actinomycetes > Kitasatosporales > Streptomycetaceae > Streptomyces > Streptomyces purpurascens. The sequence goes on from NZ_CP108341.1 coordinate 1,626,030, forward strand.
ACCTACGCCTTCGACGGCACCGGCCGGATCTCGCACCTGGTGATCCACTACCCGGCGTACTTCGCCGACGGCGAGGCCGAGCCCCGCGCCCGGATCGAGGGCCTGCTCGCGGCCAAGTCGGGCCGGGGGCGCGAATACCACTTCTCGTGGGAAGAGGAAGGCAACCAGTTGACGGTCAGCGTGCTCACGCCGCTCGCCGTCGACATCGCCGCCCAGCGCTTCGTCACCGCTCCGGGCGAGACGGTCCTCGGCTTCACCGACCCCACCAGGGTCCAGCGCACCCTGCCCCTGGGCCACGGCGAACAGCAGCGGGACGTGCCCCCGGTCCTCTGGCGCACGGGCCTGCGCTCCACCGAGCCCCATCTGCTCGCCCTCGGCCAGCCGGGCACCGGCACCTCGACCCTGCTGCGGTCCATCGCCCTGCAGGCCCTCCAGCACGGCGACGTGGTGATCGTCGACGGCGGCGGCACCGGCGAGTACGCCTGCCTGACCGGCCGGGACGGCGTGCTGGCCGTGGAATGCGGCCTCCCCGGAGTGCTGGCGAGCCTGGAGTGGGCCGCGACCGAGACCGAGCGCCGGCTGATCGCCGCCAACCGTGCCCACCAGGCGGGCCACCCGCCGCCGGACGACACCAAGCGTCCCCTGTGGATCCTCCTGGACCGTCCCACGGCGTTCACCCACCTGGCCGCCGCCCAGGACCGCAAGGACCCGCAGTCCCTCCTCCAGGTCCCCCTCCGGCACGGCCGCCCGGCGAACGTGACGGTGGTCGTGGCCGAGCAGCTGGACACCATGGAGGCCCTCGGCGAACCGGTACGCCAGCACACCCGCGCGCGCGTGGTCCTCGGCCCGGCGACGGCCGAGCAGCTCGAGTCCGTCCTGGGCGCGCCCCCGCACACCACCCCCGTCGAGGAGGTCCCGCCCGGCCGCGGCTACGCCCGCCTCGGCATGGGCCCGGTCCACCGCCTCCAGGTCCCGGCCACACCGAACCCCTACGACGACGCCACGTCCGACGCCCACCGCCAGGCGGTCCTGGACCTCCTCCCGCCGCGCACGACACCGGCGGACGGGGAGACCGTCCCCGAGCCGGAGGGGACGGAGGCGGAGCCGCTCACGACGGACCCGAAGCCGGAACCCGTGCCGGATCCGGTACCGGTCCTGACGAAGCCGAAGGACTCGATTCCGAATCCGGTACCGGTTCTGACGAAGCCGGCGAAGACGAGAGCGAAGGCGACCTAGCCACGCCGGGCGACCCGGCCACGCCCACGCGGAGCGCTACGCCACGAACGTCCGCGGCGCCTCTCCGGCCCCCGCACCGCCCTCCTCCACGATCCGCGCCGCCGCGGCCAACCGCACAGCCGCCTCCTCGGCCACCGCACCGCCCACGGTGAACGGCAGCCGCACATACCCCTCGAACGCCCCGTCCACGCCGAACCGCGGCCCGGACGGCACCCGCACCCCCACCCGCTCCCCCGCCTCGGCGAGCCGCGACCCGGAAAGCCCCCCGGTCCGCACCCACAGCGTCAAACCACCCCGGGGCACCTCGAACTCCCACCCGGGCAGCTCGCGCCGCACCGCCGCCACGAGCGCGTCGCGGTTCTCCCGCGCCTGCTCCCGCCGCACCTCCACGGCCTGCTCCCAGCCCCCCGTCCCGAACAGCCAGTTGACGGCCAGCTGCTCCAGCACGGGCGTGCCGAGGTCGGCGTAGGCCCGCGCGGCGACCAGACTGCGGATCACGTCCGGCGCGGCCCGCACCCATCCGATGCGCATCCCGGCCCAGAACGCCTTGCTCGCCGACCCCACCGTGATCACCGTGGACCCGGCCCGGTCGAAGGAACACACCGGCTTCGGCATCCGCACATCCGGGTCGAGCCACAGCTCGCTCATCGTCTCGTCGGCGATCAGCACGGTCCCCGCGGAGCGCGCCGCGTCCACCAGCCGCCGCCGCTGGTCCTCGTCGGCGAGCGCACCGGTCGGGTTGTGGAAGTCGGCGACGACGTACGCGATCCGGGGCGCGGCGTCCCGCAGGACCTGCCGCCAGCGGTCCATGTCCCAGCCGGTGAGCCCCTCGGCCATCGCGACGGGCACCAGCCGGGCCCCGGCCTCCCGCATCAGCTGGAGGATGTTGGCGTACGAGGGCGACTCGACGGCGATGCGCTCACCCCGCCCGGCGAACAGATGACAGATCGCGTCGATCGCACCCATCGCCCCGGTCGTCACCATGATCTGCTCGGGCATGGTCGGGATCCCGCGCGCGGTGTACCGCTCGGCGATCATCGACCGCAGCGCCGGCAGCCCGGCGGGATAGTCGCCGTGCGTGTGCGCGTACGGCGGCAGTTCCTCAAGGGCACCCTGCACGGCCCGGGTCAGCCACGGCTCGGGGGCCGGCAGCGCAGCACAGCCCAGGTCGATCATCGAGCCGAGGGTCTCGGGCGGCAGGGGTTCCAGGCCGCGCGCGGGCAGCGGGTTCCCCGCGGGTACGGCGGTCCAGCTGCCCGCACCGCGCCGGGACTCGAGGAAGCCCTCGCTGCGCAGCGCCTCGTACGCGGCGGCGACGGTCGTACGGCTGACGGTCAGGGAGAGGGCGAGTTCCCTTTCGGCGGGCAGCCTGGCGGCCACCGGGATCCGTCCTTCGAGCACCAGCAGGCGGATGCCGTCGGCGAGCGCGCGGTAGGCGGGCGGCCGGCGCGTACCGGGCCCTGCCGGGCGCTCCTGCTGGGAGTTGAGCAGCCGGGCCAGCTGCGCCGCACCCACGGCCGAAGTCCACTGCGCCATCGGAATCAGTCCACCTTCCCCGGATTGGCCATGGATGACCTCTCCATCCAAGCCACAGGGTGTCATGCATCAGTCCACTGACACCACAGGGGGGCACATCATGTCCACGCGGCGCCATCTCACCCGGCGGCTGACCCAGCTCTACGCCGGTCTCGCGCTGTACGGCGCGAGTTCGGCGCTGCTCGTCCGGTCGGGGCTCGGGCTGGAGCCGTGGAACGTGCTGCACCAGGGCCTCGCCGAGCGGACGGGGCTGTCGATCGGCGTGGTGCTGACGATCGTGGGCGCGGCGGTGCTGCTCACCTGGATCCCGCTGCGCCAGCGGCCGGGCCTGGGCACGGTGTCCAACGTGCTGGTCATCGGCATGGCGATGGACGCGACGCTGGCCCTGGTGCCCGACGCGCACAGCCCGCTGCCGCGCGTGACGCTGATGGTGACGGGGATCGTCCTGAACGGCGCGGCGACCGGCCTGTACATCGCGGCGCGCTTCGGCCCGGGTCCGCGCGACGGCCTCATGACGGGCCTGCACCAGCGCACGGGGGTCTCGATCCGCCTGGTGCGCACGGCCATCGAGTTCACGGTGGTGGCGACGGGCTTCGCCCTGGGCGGCACCGTCGGCATCGGCACCCTCCTGTACGCGGTCTCGATCGGCCCGCTCGCCCAGCTGTTCCTGCGCGTGTTCGCCGTCCCCCCGGCATCCGGCGGCAGCACGGTCGTTGCCACCGGTCAACCCCGAGGAGCGATACTGCGTCCGTGACCCCGCGGATACGCCATCCCTATCTCGACCATCCCGGCCCGATCGCCTTCGCCCACCGGGGCGGGGCCGCTGACGGCCTGGAGAACACCGCGCGGCAGTTCCGGTGCGCCGTCGAGGCGGGCTACCGGTACATCGAGACCGACGTCCACACCACCCGGGACGGCAAGCTCGTCGCCTTCCACGACGCGACCCTGGACCGGGTGACGGACGGTGCGGGCCGGATCGCCGACCTGCCGTGGCAGGAGGTACGCCAGGCGCGCGTGGCGGGCGAGGAACCGCTGCCCCTCTTCGAGGAGCTCCTGGAGACCTTCCCCGACGTGCGCTGGAACGTCGACGTCAAGGCGGAGGCCGCCCTGTTGCCCTTCCTGGACCTGGTCGGGCGCACGGACTCCTGGGACCGGATCTGCCTCGGCTCGTTCTCCGAGGCACGCGTGGTGCGCGCCCAGCGGCTGGCCGGCCCGCGCCTGGCCACGTCGTACGGCACCCGGGGGGTGCTCAGTCTGCGGCTGCGTTCCTGGGGGCTGCCCGCGGCGGTGCGCCGCTCGGCGGTCGCCGCACAGGTCCCCGAGATCCAGTCCGGCATCCAGGTCGTGGACCGCCGCTTCCTCCACGCCGCCCATGCGCGCGGGCTCCAGGTGCACGTGTGGACCGTCAACGACCCCGAGGGCATGCACCGGCTTCTGGACCTGGGTGTGGATGGCATCATGACCGATCACATCGACACGTTGCGCAAGGTCATGGAGGACCGCGGCGTCTGGGTCTGACACCCCGCCCCGCCGCCTCCGCGCGTTCACGGGGAAGCGAGGGCACGGGTGGGCACCGACACCGTGCGGACACCGCCGGACGACGGGGCGGCGGATCTCAGACGCGAGCAGCGCGGCTGGTACTTCTACGACTGGGCGTGCTCCGTCTACTCGACGAGCGTGCTCACCGTCTTCCTGGGCCCCTATCTGACATCGGTCGCCGAGTCGGCGGCCGATGCCGATGGGTATGTCCACCCCCTCGGGATCCCGGTGCGCGCCGGGTCCTTCTTCGCGTACTCGGTGTCCCTGTCGGTGATCGTGGCCGTGCTGGTGATGCCCCTGGTGGGCGCCGCGGCCGACCGCACCGGCCGCAAGAAGCCCCTGCTCGCGGCCGCCGCCTACCTGGGGGCCACGGCCACGGCCGCCATGTTCTTCCTGGACGGCGACCGCTATCTGCTCGGCGGGGCCCTCCTGGTCGTCGCGAACGCGGCGCAGTCCGTGGCGATGATGCTCTACAACTCCTATCTCCCGCAGATCGCCCCGCCCGAGCAACGGGACGCGGTCTCCTCCCGCGGCTGGGCCTTCGGCTACGCGGCGGGTTCCCTGGTCCTCGTCGTCAATCTCGTCCTCTATACCGGGCACGAGAGTTTCGGCATCTCCGAGAGCACGGCGGTCCGCATCTGCCTGGCGTCGGCCGGCCTGTGGTGGGGTGCGTTCGCCCTCATCCCGCTCCGGCGGCTGCGCGATCGCAGGTCCGCCGCGCGCGAGGCGGCCCTCCCCGGCTTCCGGCAGCTCGCGGCGACCGTCCGCGACATGCGCCGCCACCCGCTGACCCTGGCCTTCCTGCTCGCCTACCTCGTCTACAACGACGGCGTCCAGACGGTGATCTCCCAGGCCTCGGTCTACGGCTCGAAGGAACTGGGCCTCGGGCAGTCCACGCTGATCGGCGCCATCCTGCTGGTGCAGGTGCTGGCGGTGGCGGGCGCGCTGGCGATGGGCAGACTGGCGCGGACGTACGGGGCCAAGCGCACGATCCTCGGCTCGCTCGTCGCGTGGACGGTGACGCTGGCGGCCGGATACTTCCTGCCGGCCGGGGCGCCGGTGTGGTTCTTCGTCCTGGCCGCCGGGATCGGCCTGGTCCTCGGCGGCAGCCAGGCGCTGTCCCGCTCCCTGTTCTCCCATCTCGTCCCGCCCGGCAAGGAGGCCGAATACTTCTCGGCGTACGAGATGAGCGACCGCGGCATGAGCTGGCTCGGGCCGCTGCTGTTCGGGCTCACCTACCAGCTGACCGGGAGCTACCGGGACGCGATCATCTCGCTGGTGGGCTTCTTCGTCATCGGATTCGTCCTGCTCGCCCGGGTACCCGTGGGGCGTGCGATCCGCGAAGCGGGGAATCCGGTTCCTGACAGGATTTAGCACTCGGCGCGAAAGGGCTGTAGTGTACGCGTTTGGCCTGCCAGGCGTACCGTTACTGCGCGTCAAAGATGCCGAAACGCTAGGTTACATCTGCTAGCAGATGTGACAAACCGGGCGCTGGTGGGTACTGCAAGGGTTGACAAGGCTGCGGCTACGACGGCGACGCATGACCCGGAACGGGACTCGGAACGGGAATCTTTACCGCCGACCGGACGTTGACCGGATGACGACGACAGCGACACCTGTCCTGTGGGCGACAAGCCCGGGAGGCACGATTCATGAGTGAGCGAGCTCTTCGCGGCACGCGCCTCGTGGTGACCAGCTACGAGACGGACCGCGGCATCGACTTGGCTCCGCGCCAGGCCGTGGAGTACGCATGCGAGAAGGGGCACCGGTTCGAGATGCCCTTCTCGGTCGAGGCGGAGATCCCGCCGGAGTGGGAGTGCAAGGTCTGCGGGGCCCAGGCACTCCTCGTGGACGGCGATGTCCCGGAAGAGAAGAAGGGCAAGCCCGCGCGTACGCATTGGGACATGCTGATGGAGCGGCGCACCCGTGAGGAACTCGAAGAGGTCCTCGAGGAGCGCCTGGCGGTTCTGCGCTCCGGTGCGATGAACATCGCGATTCATCCCCGGGACAGCAGCCGCAAGTCGGCCTGACCCCCTCAGGGCCCGGCCGAACAGCGCATCAGAACCGCGGGCGCCGTACGTCACGTACGGCGCCCGCGGTTCTTGTCGTGCGCGTGTGCCCGGCTGCCGGGACGCTCAGTGCGTCAGCGGCGGGCGCGGCTCCTTGGGGGCGTCGCCCGGCTCGTCCCTGATGACCTCGCCCTGGACGACCTTGCCGTCGGGACGGTACATCCGGGCCTGCTGGAATGCCCCGCCCAGGGTGCTCGGGTCGGCCTCGCGGAGCTTGCGCTCGAAGGTGCGCTCCGCGGAGCGGCTCACGGCCTTCTGGACCGGCGGCAGCAGCAGGAGCAGACCCACCGCGTCCGACACCAGACCGGGGATCATCAGCAGCAGACCGCCCAGCATCATCAGGCCGTTGCCCTCGCTGTTCGGCCGGGCCGCCGCCGGCATCGCGCCGCTCTGCTGCTGTTGCAGCGCCTCGGAGAGGTTCCGGAAGGCGCGCCGGCCGGCCCGCTTGATCACGACCGAGCCGAGAACGAGGCCCGCGAGCAGGACGAGGAAGACCACCAGCCCGCTGGACGCCCCCGCGACCACCGTGAGCAGCCAGATCTCCAGCACGAGCCACGCGGCGAGCCCCAACGGCAGGAACGTACGCAGCCGGGAGCGCCGGGGCCGGGCAGGGGTACCGGGGGTCTGAGCGCCAGTCGTCATGCCTCCAGTGTGCCTGGACCCGGCTCAGTCCGGGATAAGGGCAGATCAGCCGCTCCCACGAGCGCCCCGGAGGTCCGCTACGCCCCAGAGGTCCGCTAGGGCTTGGCCGGCTTGCCGCCGCGCCCCGTGACCTTGCCGACCCGCTCCCCCACGCCCCACGCCGTGACCCGCCACAGCGCCTCGACGAGGATGTCGCGGCTCATCTTGGAGTCGCCGAGTTCGCGCTCGACGAAGGTGATCGGCACCTCGACGACGTGGTAGCCGGCCTTGACCGAGCGACGCGCGAGGTCGACCTGGAAGCAGTAGCCCTGCGAGGCGACCTCCTCGAGGCCGAGGCCCTCCAGGGTCTCGCGGCGGAAGGCCCGGTAGCCGCCTGTGATGTCGCGCAGCGGCAGGTCGAGCGCGAGCCGGGAGTAGAGGCTGCCGCCCCGGGAGATCACCTCGCGGGACTTCGGCCAGTTCACCACCCGGCCGCCGGGCACCCAGCGCGAGCCGAGCACCAGGTCGGCGCTCTTGAGGGCGGTGAGCAGACGGGGCAGTTCCTCGGGCTGGTGGGAGCCGTCGGCGTCCATCTCGATCAGCACGCCGTAGTCGCGCTCCAGGCCCCAGCGGAAGCCCGCCAGGTAGGCGGCGCCCAGGCCCTCCTTGCCCTTGCGGTGCAGCACGTGGACGTGGTCGTCCTCCACCGTCAGCTCGTCGGCCAGCTTGCCCGTGCCGTCCGGGCTGTTGTCGTCGGCCACGAGTACGTGCGCCTCGGGGACGGCCTCGCGCACCCGGCCGACGATGCTCTTGATGTTCTCCGCCTCGTTGTAGGTCGGGATGATCACCAAGGCCGTGCCGAGCGGGCCGAACTTCCTCCCCTGGGCTCCTGCCGCGAGGGTTCCGTCGCCGTCGTTCACTGATGCCCCTTCAAGTCCGTACGCAGGGATCCACCATAGTGGGCCCGGCCTGCGATGACGTGACAGGACGTTCGAACGGTGGTGTCGAATCCGCAAGGCGCGGGTAAGAATGCGCTTTCGCGGGCGAGCGTGCGGGCGGATGGGGGCCCGGCGCCCTTCGGGCCGACCTGGGACCCGCTGGATGCGGATCGACCGAAAGCCGTTGTCTACTGAGCGTCCGGGCCCCTCCCGGGTCACACCTCCCCGACCGGCCGGAACGTTCCCTCGGCGCTGTACCGGCCTGAGCCTGGCTCCCAGTCGCGGTGCCCGGTGCGGCACACCGTCCCTGACCCGGCGGCGCTGCGGCGAGTGCGCGGACGTTCCCGGTCGGGCGTCCGGTGGTGGACTCCGCCGAACCTACCGGCCACCTGCGGCCGCCTGTCAACAGCCGTTTGACCTGCGCATCTCCCGGCAAAGGCCTGGTCAGTGCGGAGGATTCCCAGGTCGCGCGCCGGGGGCGCGGCACACGATCGCGTGCGCGCCACCCCCGTAGATCACTCGCCCGGCCGTACGAAGACCGTGCGTCCGCCCACCACGGTGCGCAGACAGACGGGCAGGTCGCGGCCCGGGGTCAGGTCGGGCAGACCCGGGGTGCCGGAGCGGGGATCCGTCGACCAGCGGGCGACCCGGTCGTCCGGGGCCTGCACCACGAGCTCGCCGGTGTGCCACACCGCGTAGTCGGCGGGGGCGCCCGGCACCAGGACGCCCGCGTCGTCCCGCCCCACGGCCCGCCAGCCGCCGCGCGTGTGCGCCGTGAACGCGGCGCGCACGGAGACGCGGTGCTCCGGCGTGCGGTGGAATGCGGCGGCCCGGACCGTGCCCCACGGGTCGAGCGGGGTGACCGGGCTGTCGGAGCCGAAGGCGAGCGGGACACCGGCGCGCAACAGGGCGGCGAACGGGTTCAGCGCACGCGCCCGCTCGACGCCCAGCCGCTGCGCGTACATGCCGTCCTCGCCGCCCCACAGGGCGTCGAACGCGGGCTGCACGGAGGCGGTGAGGCCGAGCTCGGCGAAGGCCGCGATCGCGTCCGGGGTGAGCATCTCGGCGTGCTCGACGCGATGGCGGGCGGCGCGGACACGGGCGAGGCCCAGCTTCTCGGCGGCGGCGCGCACGCCCTCGACCACGGCGTCCACCGCCGCGTCGCCGATGGCGTGGAACCCGGCCTGGAGACCCGCCTCGGTGCAGGCCACGACATGGACGGCCACGGCGGCGGCGTCCAGGTAGGCATTGCCCCGGTGCCCGGCGTCGGCGTACGGCTGGTGCAGGCAGGCCGTGTGCGAGCCGAGGGCGCCGTCGACGAACAGGTCGCCCGCGGCGCCGATCGCGCCCAGCTCCCGCGCCTTGGCGACGTCCCGCTCGGCCCAGTAGCCGACGACGCGCGGCCCGGGTTCCCCGGCGGCGAGGCGCAGCAGGCCGGTGAAGTCGTCCTCGGAGGAGATCTCCGGGCCGGCGCACTCGTGGACGGTGCCGATGCCGAGCGAGACGGCGTGCGCGAGCGCGGCGCGCTGTGCGTCGACGCGCTGCTCGGGCGTTACGGCCGCGAACGCGGCGGCCCGTACGGCGTGGTGGGCGTCGGCGGTGAGCGGTCCGTCCGCCCGGGCGACGTCGGGAACCAGGTCGAGCAGGGCCGTGGTGACGACCGCCGAGTGGACGTCGATCCGGCTGAGGTAGAGGGGCCGGTGCCCGGCGGCCTCGTCCAGCTCCGCACGCGTCGGGGGGCGGCCGCCGGGCCAGCGGGCGGCGTCCCAGCCGTGTCCGAGCAGGACGCGGTCGTCCGGGCGGGAGGCGGCGAAGTCCCGTACGAGGGTCAGGGCGGCCTCGAGAGAGGGAGCGGCGGACAGATCGAGGCCGGTGAGCGCGAGACCGGTGGCGGTGGTGTGCACATGCGCATCGGTGAACGCCGGAGTGACCAGCGCGCCGTCGAGGTCGATCACCTCGTCGACCCCGTCCACGAAGGCGTCGGCGGCCCCCTCCGACCCCACCCAGGCAACCTGCCCACGTTCCACGACCATCGCGGTGGCGAACGGATCGGCAGGGCTGTGGACCTCTCCACGACGGAGCAGGACGGTTTTCGACGGGGCGCTGGACTCACTCATGGACAACAGTCTCGCGCCTGACCCCGATCACTCCGAACAAGGGTCGCCTTCAGCGCCCGGCGGCGATCAGATGCGCGGCGGCCGCGCCTCGTACGGCGTGGACAACACCACCGTCGTCCGCGTCGAGACCCCCGCCAACGACCGCACCCGGGCCAGCAGTTCCTCCAGCTCGTGCGGCGTCGCGACGCGCACCTTGAGGATGTAGTTCTCGTCGCCGGCGACACTGTGGCACGCCTCGATCTCCGGCACGCCCGCGAGCCGCTCCGCGATGTCGTCAGGCGCGCTGGGGTCGAACGGTTTGACCGAGATGAACGCGGTCATGGGCAGCCCGACGGCCTCCGGGTCGACGACCGCGGCATAGCCGCGGATGACGCCGCGCTGCTCCAGCCGGCGCACCCGCTGGTGCACGGCCGACGTGGACAGACCCGTGGCCTTGCCCAGGTCGGTGTAGCTCATCCGCCCGTCCTTGACGAGCAGCTGCACGATCTGTCGGTCCAGCTCCTCCATGGCGCAAGAACCTACAGTGCGGTTGATCTCCTCGGATACCTGAGCAGCCCAGGTCATGCCCGGTTCGTGATGTGGCCGGAAGCCGACGGTCAGCCGTCCGGGGGACAAATCCACCGCAGTGGGCACTTGCGCGCGGCATGTGACGAACGCCACAGGGTTCGAACGGTCTCCGTGATGTTCTCGTGATTACCGCCGAGAGGGGACGGGAAGTGCTTGCTGTGGTCGAGGCCGCAGTGCCTGAACGGCCCAGTCCGAGGGGGAGAACCCAATGCAGAGTCTTAAGCGCCCTGGTCGCACCGCGCCCAAGCGGCCGCAGCTCGTCGTCGAGCCCGAGCCGGAGGGCGTCGAACCCGACACCTTCGACGACGAGCTCGACGCCTACGACACCTTCGAGATGTTCCGGGTCGTCTGCCCGGACTGCGCTCAGCCAATCGCGCTGCTGGCGGACGAAGAGGTTCTGCCGGAGCACGCGCTGTGCGCCTCGCCGTGGAACCCGTTCGGTCTCACGGTCTGTGCCGGCACCGGCCGCAGGGCCACGGACGCCCGCCCCGCGGACGAGTCCGCGGATCCTCAGGAGCAGGACACCGCCCTGCTGTTGACGCTCCCTCAGGGGCTCGACTGGCGGACGCAGCCCTTCTCGCACGTCGGCGGCCCGGGCTCGCGCCCGATCAGGGTCCCCGTCCTGCGCCCCGAAGCAGCCTGAGCGCGGGCCTTCCCGGCCCGCTCGCTCCACCTCAGTGAGTGAACCGCACCATGGCTCGCAGGGTGCCGTGGTGCGGTTCAGTGAGTCCGGAGCACATGGGCGGCGCGCGCTCCCCGGTCCCTCGCGGAGCGACCAGGGGCAGCCCTGAACGCACGCCCGATTCCACCATCCGGTGACCTGTCCGGCCTCCGCCGCGTTGCCCTGGTATGACCCCCATCTCCTCAGCGACCGGGCGTCAGCGCCTCCTCTTCGTCCCGGCACCCGCAGAATCGGTTCGGCCGACCACGCCGCGCTATCAGGACCCGCCGATCTACCGCGACTTGATGCGGACCTGGGCCGAGGGCGGCCGCACCTTGCCGGGCCGGCACGACCCGGAGTGGATGCGGCTCGCGGCGCCCTGGCGGGGCCTCGACCAGTTCAGCGTTCCTCTGGACCCACGAGATGGCGGGCGATGACCATCCGCTGGATCTGGTTGGTGCCCTCGACGATCTGCAGCACCTTGGCCTCGCGCATGTAGCGCTCGGCCGGGAAGTCGGCGGTGTAGCCGTAGCCGCCGAGGATCTGCACGGCGTCGGTGGTGACCCGCATCGCCGTGTCGGTGCAGTGCAGCTTGGCCATGGCCGCCTGCCGGGCGAACGGCCGGCCCGCGTCCCGCAGCCGCGCCGCCGCGAGGTAGAGCGCACGGCCCGCCTCGATCTGCGTCGCCATGTCGGCGAGCATGAAGCGCAGCCCCTGGAAGTCGGCGATCGCCTTCCCGAACTGACGCCTTTCGGCCGCGTACACCAGGGCCTCGTCGAGCGCCGCCTGCGCCACGCCGATCGCGCACGCCGCGATGCCGAGCCGCCCGGAGTCGAGCGCCGACAGGGCGATCGCGAAGCCCTGCCCCTCCTCACCGATGCGACGGTCGTCGGAGATCCGCACACCGTCGAAGTGGACCTGGGCGGTGGGCGAGCCCTTCATGCCCATCTTCTTCTCGGGCGCCGCCGCGCTCACCCCCGGCGCGTCGCCGGGCACCAGGAACGCGGTGATCCCGCGCGGGCCCTCCTCGCCGGTGCGCGCCATGACCGTGTAGAAGTCGGCGATCCCGCCGTGAGTGATCCAGGCCTTGGTGCCGGTGATCACCCAGCCGTCGCCGTCCCGCACGGCCTTGGTGCGCAGGGCCGCCGCGTCCGATCCGGAGTGCGGCTCGGAGAGGCAGTAGGCGCCGAGCATGCCGCCGCCGAGCATCCCGGGCAGGTGCTCGACCTGCTGCTCCTTGGTGCCGTAGGCCGCGAGCGCGTAGGAGGACAGGGTGTGCACGCTGACGCCGAGGCCGACCGTGAGGCGGGCCGCGGAGAGCTCTTCGAGGGCCTGGAGATAGACCTCGTACGGCTGGTCGCCGCCGCCGTACTCGGACGCGTACGGCAGGCCGAGCAGGCCGGAGTGCGAGAGCAGGGTGAACAGGTCCCGCGGGAAGCGGCCGGCGTCCTCCTCCTCGGCCGCCTTCGGGGTGATCTCCTGCCGCGCGATGTCACGGACGAGTGAGATCAGCTCCCGGGCCTCCTCCGTGGGCAGTTGTCGGTCCACCGGCTGCGGGGCGCGGTCGGGCATGGCGACGCTCTCCTCCCTGTCGGGCACTGGCGGACGGGCCCGTGGGTGGGGGCGGCGCCGCCGGGTCGTTCTGCTGCCTGGCCGATGCTTGCAGTCCCGGGTCTCGGAAGCTGCTGACCAGCGGCTGTGCGCAGTGAGTATGCCCGATCGGAGGCATCCCGTCACCAGTTAACGACCGCTTACTTCAGGTAATGCCGGAGCACGTCCGCCGGATCGAAATTGGTCCGCACCATTGACCGCACTGGTCTAGTCCTCCTACCGTTTCGCTTCACCGATTCATCGCGTTCATGCCAATCGGCACGCGTTCCCTCTCCCCACGAGGAGACACCGGATGCACACCCCCCACCGCTCCCGCTTCCGGGCCATCGTGTCCGCGGCCTGTTGCGCCGTCCTCGGCGCCGGTCTCCTGGCCGGCGCGGGCACCTCGACCGCCACCGCGGCGACCTCGGCTCAGGAGGCCGCCGCGGCATCGAAGGCCGCACCCGGCTCCAAGGCCGCCGGCTCCAAGGTCATCGGGTACTTCACCGAATGGGGCACCTACGACCGCAAGTACTACGTCAAGAACATCGAGACGTCCGGCTCGGCGACGAAGCTCACCCACATCAACTACGCCTTCGGCAACGTCACCGGCGGCAAGTGCGCGATGGGCGACGCCTACGCGGCCACCGACCGGGCCTACACCGCCGCCGAGTCCGTCGACGGCAAGGCCGACACCTGGGACCAGCCGCTGCGCGGCACCTTCAACCAGCTGCGCGAGCTGAAGCAGAAGCACCCGAACCTCAAGGTCCTGTGGTCCTTCGGCGGCTGGACCTGGTCGGGCGGCTTCGGCGAGGCCGCCAGGAACCCGGCCGCCTTCGCCCAGTCCTGCTACGACCTGGTCGAGAACTCCAAGTGGGCCGATGTCTTCGACGGCATCGACATCGACTGGGAGTACCCGAACGCCTGCGGTGCCACCTGCGACACCAGCGGCAAGGCGGCCTTCCGCAACCTGACGCAGGCCCTGCGCGCCAAGTTCGGCTCCAGGAACCTCGTCACCGCGGCGATCACCGCCGACGCCACCCCGGGCGGCAAGATCGACGCGGCGGACTACGCGGGCGCCGCCCCGTACGTCGACTGGTACAACCCGATGACGTACGACTTCTTCGGCGCCTGGGACGCCGCAGGACCGACGGCCCCGCACTCTCCGCTGACCTCGTACTCCGGCATTCCGAAGGCGAACTTCCACACGTCGGCGACCATCGCGAAGCTCAAGGGCCTCGGCATCCCCGCCTCGAAGCTGCTGCTCGGCATCGGCTTCTACGGCCGCGGCTGGACGGGTGTCACCCAGTCGGCCCCCGGCGGCACCGCGACCGGCCCGGCGTCGGGCACGTACGAGCAGGGCATCGACGACTACAAGGTGCTCAAGTCCAAGTGCCCGGCGACGGGGACGGTGGCCGGCACGGCGTACGCCAAGTGCGGGAACAACTGGTGGAGTTACGACACCCCGGCGACCATCGGGACCAAGATGACGTACAAGGACCAGCAGGGTCTGGGCGGCACGTTCTTCTGGGAGCTGAGCGGCGACACGGCGAACGGTGAGCTGATCAAGGCCATCAAGTAAGGCGGGGCGACCGGGGGCGGAGGGACCGTGACGGGCCCTCCGCCCCCGTCTCACGCGTCCTGGCGGGCGGCCGCCTGCGGGGCCGGGTAGGCGGGGTCCAGGTCCTCGATCGCGCGCAGGGCGCCGCCGAGGCCCTTCACCAGCAGCTCGCACATGGTCTCGCGGGGCAGTTCGGGGCGGTCGATCCATTCGAGGGTGGCGCCCTCGACGCTGCACACCCAGGCCAGCAGGCCCATCCGCGCCAGCGGGGTGATGTCGACGCGGCCGTACGCGCCCTCGGCGATGGTGGCGACGATGGCCTCGCGCACCCCGTCCCTGATGGCGTGCACCTCGGTGTCGAAGCCGACCCCGCCGCTGACGATCGTGCGGTACGCGGCCTGGTGGTGCTCCGCATAGCGCAGATAGCTGTCGATCGTGCGCTGGACACGGTCGACCGGGGGCAGTTCGAGTCCGCTCGCCGCCAGGGTGACCAGGTCGGTGACCGAGTCCTGGATGATGGCCAGGTAGTAGCCCCGCTTGGACTGGAAGTAGTAGTAGATGAGCCCCTTGGCGACGTGTGCCTGCCGGGCGATGTCGTCCATCGAGAGGGCGTCGTAGGACGTGTCGGCGAACAACCTCCGGCCGATGGCGATGAGTTCGGCACGGCGCGCCAGCGAGCGCTCGGTGCCGCGGGCTCTGGGGCGCGCGGCAGGCTGTTGACTGATATTCAATTTCGACCCTGGTTCCAGGCGGGCGAGGAGGGACATCCGCAGTATGGCAGGTCGGAGGGCCGGGTCGTGGGTCAGGTCACAGCGCTCCGGGCCGAGGGTCAGAGCAGCCCGAGCTGGGTCACGAGCATCGCGACGACCACGACGAGCGTCCAGCCCATGACGTGCTCGACGATCTTCGGGCCGTCGTCCTTGGGGCCGCCCGTGCGGACGCCGTCGGCGGTGGCTGAGTGTGCGGTCATGGCTTCTCGCTGATCCGGTGGGGCGGACGGACTTCCCCCGAAGTTCCGCCCACCTTGCCACCCGGAGCGGCTTTTGCGGCCGAGAGCTTGGTCACACGCGTACGCCCACGGCTGTCAGCGCCTTGCGCTGGGCCGCGGTCGGGCGCGCCGGGAAGTACAGGTAGCAGACGCCGCCGGTGCCGGAGACGACCTTGCCGGAGGCGTTGTACCGCTTGGTCCGCAGCCAGATGTTCTCCCACTCGCGCCGCCGGTAGACGCGCCGCACGGCCTGGTTGCTCGCCGAGGCGGGGTCGTTGGCGATCACGTCGCCGGAGGCGGTGAAGCCGATGACGGTCATCAGGTGCCCGGCGGTGCCGTACCCGGCGCCGGTCAGCTCCTCCTTCAGGAAGGACTGGGACGTTATGGCCGGGATGCCCGCCGCGATCAGCGTCTCCAGGTCGGTGAGCGAGCCGAGCCGGGTGACCACGGCCTGGAGGTCCTTGAACGTGGCCGCGTAGGCGGCGTTGAACGGCCAGTTGCCGCAGCCCGCGTACTGGTGGTCGTAGGTGAAGCGGGCCGCGTGGCACACCTGCGGATCGGCGAACGAGGGATCCACCCAGGCCAGCTGCTTCGGGGTGAGCCGGCCGCCCCAGTACTCGACGATCATCTGGGAGGAGGTCGGGCTGCACCAGGCCTCGCCGCCGTTGTCGTACTCGGGGTACTGGCCCTTGTGGATCTCCTGCGAGTACCGCGGGACGACCAGTTCCTTCGCGAGGCCGGGCGCGGACGCCGGGACGGTGAACCGGTCGGGGACGTCGGAACCCATCGCGCCGAGCCGCCACACGGTGGGCGTGGCCTTGGTGCCCGGCTTGCGGTACAGGGTCAGACGCAGCCGGCAGGAGGCCAGGCGCAGGCCCGTCGCCGGGTCGTCGACGGCCAGCGTGTCCGTCCAGACGGTGCTCTTGCCGTCGCTCTGGTCGTCGACCGAGGTGCGCCGGATGTCCTGGTCGCCCGCGGCCCAGCGGCCCATCACGTACCAGGGGCTGCTGGTGCCGTCGGTGTAGGTGCCCTTGAGCTCGGCCTGGATCCAGGTGCCGGCCGGGGTGCGCGCGTTCCAGGAGACGATCGCCTCCGTCGCGGGGACGGCGAGCCGGTGGACGGGGGACGTCCAGGTGCCGTACTCCCAAGGGGCGGTGGTACCGGTGTGCGGGTCCTTGTAGTCGGCAGTTCCGGCGGGCTTCGCGATCACCAGACCCGGGCGGGAGCCCGCGACGGCACGGGTACCCCGGGCGGTGCCGCCGCGCCAGTCGTCGTACGAGGCCCAGGCCCGGTTGTCCACGGTGCGGGCCGGGACCGCCCGGGCGGGGTCCACGGCGTCGGTGTCGGTCGTCATGGAGATCTCGGTGTCGGCGGCCGCCGGACCCGCGCTCGCGGTGACGGCGGCGGCGACCGCGGCGGCCAGGACGGTTCTGCGGGACGGCTGTTCGGCTCTGCTCATGGCGGGGACCCCCGGATGTCGGAGTCGGGCAGGGGCGGGGCAGGTCCGTTGCACGGTCGGTCGCACATGCGTGTGCGCCACATATGAGCACAGCCCGCCGGGTCTAGCCAGCACTTCGACCCGCGCCACGCCCACCAATATTGGCGTCGACCAGTGGCAGGCGCCGAGGGCACCGTCGTTAGAGTGCTGCGCGAGATGAATCCGTCCTTCCGCCCCGCACCGGGGTCCGCCGTCCGTGACCTGGCCTCCCGGATCCGCCGCCTTTCCCCCTCCTGCGGCCCGGTCCGGCTCGTCGGCGTCGACGGGCACGCCGGATCCGGGAAGACCACGTTCGCCGAGCAGTTGGCCGGAGCGCTCGGCGGCGCGCCGGTGCTGCGCCTCGACGACATCGCCAGCCACGACGAACTGTTCGGCTGGACCGGACGGCTGCTGGACCAGGTGATCGAGCCGCTGGCCGGCGGCCGGACCGCGCACTACGCCCCCTACGACTGGCGGGCCCGCCGCTTCGGGCCTCCGCACCCCCTGCCGCCCGCGCCGGTGATCCTCGTCGAGGGTGTCGGGGCGGGACGCCGGGCGCTGCGCCCCCGCCTGGCCCTGCTGCTGTGGATGGAGCTGCCGCGCGAGGAGGCCTGGGCGCGGGGACGGTCGCGGGACGGGGAGGAACAGCGGGAGTTCTGGAACGGATGGGTCCCGGCGGAGCGCAGGCATTTCGCCGACGATCCCTCGCGGCCCTTCGCCGATCTCCTGGTACGGCAGGGAGAGAAGGGGTACGAGGTGTTTCCGGGACCTGCTGGGACGGTTGGACCGGACCAGTCCCTCACGCACGGTGACGGACCGCCCGCAGTGTGCTGACCTTGTGAAGGCGCTTGCGGTGCAACTTGCCGGAGTGCTTCAACTCGGCTTGACCGGTGGGCCGTACAGGACTTACGTTCTCAATGTGCGGCCATTCGGAGCCGCCCACAGACGCGAAGCCCCCGGTTGTTCCCCCGTGATCGGGGGCTTCGTTCTGTCTTCTTCCGTTTTTCCGGGCCCCGCGAGGCGCGGAACGCTCACACTCGGTCACCGTGCGCGAGTGCGCTGCATCCGCTCCCACCTCGCCGAACGGCCCGTGCGGCACCCTTCGGGCGCGCCGCCCCCGCAGGTACGATGCCCTCGTCGCGACCTACGGACGGTGGCTCCGCGCACCTCGCAACTCCGGTCCGTGGCACAGCGGTTCGAGCAGGGCAGCCGGCTGGGGGGACGGCTCGTTGGCATACCGACGGGGGCACGGTTCGTGGGGGACGTGATGGACTTCGGCACGCAGGGCCCGCAGGCCCCGGCCGACCTCGCCTGGCTGCGAGGCGTCGATGCCTACACCATGGGCGCCTATCCGCAGGCGGAGGAGGAGTTCCGCTCCGCCGTGCGGATGGACCCCGGGATGGCCGACGGCTGGCTCGGGCTGCACGCGCTGCGCGTCGACACGACGACCGCGCTGCTCAGGATGTTCCGGCACCGGGACCGCTTCGGGGAGCAGCGCTCCCGCTACCGCCGCACCCTCAACTCCTGGTATTGGCTGGGCTGGTGGGTGCAGCCGGTGCTGGAGAGCCCCCGCGACCTGCTGCTCGCGCACGCCTCGCACTGGCTGGACGGCCGCCACGTCCCCGAGCTGGACCGGGCCCTCGCCGGACTGCCGCCGGTGGACACCGACGCCCAGGTCCGCTTCCTGCACGCCTGCCGCGCCTATCTGGTCAAGGACTGGGAGCAGCTGGTCCGCCACACCGACCCGCTCCTCGACGACCCGATGCTCGGCATCGAGGCGGGGCTCTTCGGCGGCATGGCCCGGGTCCGTCTGGAGATGTACGGCCAGGCCGAACCGCTGCTGTCCGCCGCGCTGATGCGCTGCCGCAGCGAGCAGCCCCAGCGCAAGGAGCTGCGCTACTGGCTGGCCCGCGCACACGAGGGCACCGGCCGCAGCGCCGCCGCACTCCCCCTGTACCGGGCCGTGCACCGCGTCGACCCGGCCTTCATGGACACCTCGGCCCGGCTCGCCGCGATCGCCGAGGGCGACGGGTACGACGACTCCACCGACCTCGCGGCGATCACGCTCCCGGGCCTCGGCCAGGACACGGTGGACGGGCCGGACGGATTCGACCCGCTCTTCGGCACCGAGGGCCGCGACCTGCGACTGCCCGACCTCGAGCCGCCGGGCTCCGCTCCCCTGCCGCCGGAGACGGACCCGGCCGTGCGCGAGAAGTTCTCCCCGGCACCGTCCCTGCCCGCCGGGCCCACCGATCCCGCGTTACTGGAGGAGGCACTCGCCGAGCTGGAGCGCATGGTGGGGCTGGAGCCGGTGAAACGCCAGGTCAAGGCGTTGTCGGCGCAGCTGAACATGGCCCGGCTGCGGGCCGGGCAGGGCCTGCCGGTCCAGCCGCCCAAGCGGCACTTCGTCTTCTCCGGCCCCTCCGGCACCGGCAAGACCACCGTCGCCCGTATCCTCGGCCGCGTCTTCTACGCCCTCGGGCTGCTCGGCGGCGACCACCTCGTGGAGGCCCAGCGGGCCGACCTGGTCGGCGAGTACCTCGGGCAGACGGCCGTGAAGGCCAACGAACTGATCGACTCGGCCCTCGGCGGCGTCCTCTTCGTCGACGAGGCGTACTCGCTGTCCAACTCCGGCTACGGCAAGGGCGACGCGTACGGCGACGAGGCGCTCCAGGTGCTGCTGAAGCGGGCGGAGGACAACCGCGACCATCTCGTGGTGATCCTGGCCGGCTACCCGGAGGGCATGGACCGCCTGCTCGCCGCGAACCCCGGGCTGTCCTCCCGCTTCACCACCCGCGTCGACTTCCCCTCCTACCGTCCCCTCGAACTCACCGAGATCGGCAAGGTACTCGCCGCGGAGAACGGCGACCTGTGGGACGAGGAGTCCCTCGACGAGCTGCGGTCCATCGCCGGGCATGTGGTCGACCAGGGATGGATCGACGAGCTGGGCAACGGGCGGTTCCTGCGGACGCTGTACGAGAAGAGCTGTGCGTACCGGGATCTGCGGCTGTCCGTGTATCCCGGGGTGTTGGGCAGGGAGGACCTGGCGACGTTGCGGTTGCCGGACCTGATGCAGGCGTACGGGGAGGTGCTGTCCGGGCGGGGGCCGCAGGATCCGCCCGGACTGTGAGAAGCGGCGTGGGGCGGCTGGGCCTACGTCGCCAGAACCTCCTCGCCGGACCTCGGCTCGGTCAGCCTGATCTCGGGGACTTCCCGGTGCGCGGGATCGCGCACCTCCCCCACCAGCAGCTCCAGGACATCCTCCAGCGCGACCAGGCCGAGCACCTTCCCCGACCCGTCGGCCACCTGGGCCAGGTGCGTCGCGGCCCGCCGCATCACCGTCAGCGCGTCGTCCAGCGGCAGCTCGGACCGCAGCGTCGTCATGGGCCGCCACAACTGCTGCGGCACGGCCCGGTCGGAGTGCTCCAGGTCCAGGACGTCCTTCACATGCAGATAGCCCATGAACGCCCCGTTCTCCGCCGCGACCGGGAACCGGGAGTACCCGGTCCGGGCCGTGAGCTCGACGATGCGCCCAGGGGTGACGGACGGGCTGACCGTCACCAGGGACTCGCGCTTCAGCAGGACGTCCGTCACCGGGCGCGAGCCCAGCTCCAGGGCGTCCTCCAGGCGTTCGGCCTCCTCGGGGTCGAGCAGGCCCGCCTGGCCGGCGTCCTCCACCAGCCGGTTGAGCTGCTCGCTGGTGAAGACGGCCTCGACCTCGTCCTTGGGCTCGACGTGGAAGAGCCGCAGGATGCCCTGGGAGACCGCGCCGAGCGCGGCGGTGATCGGCTTGCAGAACCGGGCGAACCAGACCAGGCCGGGGCTGAGCCACAGCGCGACCTTCTCGGGGGCCGCCATCGCCAGGTTCTTCGGGACCATCTCGCCGATGACGAGGTGGAAGAAGACCACCGCGGCGAGGGCGATGACGTAGGTCAGCGGGTGGATCATGCCGTGCGGCAGGTGGATCCACTCGAAGACCGGCTCCAGCAGGTGCGCGACGGTCGGTTCGGCGACCGCGCCGAGGGTGAGGGAGCAGATCGTGATGCCGAACTGGGCCGCCGCCATCATCTGCGGCAGCCGCTCCAGCCCGTACAGGACCTGCCGGGCGCGGGCGGTGCCGAGCGGTTCGATCTGGCTGCGGCGTACGGAGACGAGCGCGAACTCGGCACCGACGAAGAAGCCGTTGGCGAGCACGAGCAGCGCGGCGAAGAGAAGTTGGAGCACGCTCATCGGACGGCCTCCACCAGTGCGGCCACCGGGGCCGTGCGCACGATCCGGACCCGCTCCGCGCGGTAGTGGCCGACCTGGCGCACCGACAGCCGCCAGCCGGGCAGCTCCGCCTTGTCGCCGACGGCCGGGATACGGCCCAGCAGATCGGCGATCAGGCCCGCGACGGTCTCGTACGGGCCTTCCGGCACGTCGAGGCCTATGCGCAGCAGGATGTCGACACGGCAGCTGCCGTCGACGTCCCAGGCGGGCCTGCCGTCCTCCGGCGGTGCGGAGGCCAGCTCGGGCAGGTCGTGTCCGTCGTGCTCGTCACGGACCTCGCCGACGATCTCCTCGACGATGTCCTCCAGCGTGACGACACCGGCCGTGCCGCCGTACTCGTCGACGACGACCGCGATGGGCTGCTCGCTGCGCAGGCGGGCGAGCAGCGGCCGTACGGGCAGCGTCTCGGGGACGAGCAGCGCCGGGCGGGCGATGCGGCCGACGGGGGTGCGCAGCCGGTCCCCCACGGGCACGGCCAGGGCGTCCTTGAGGTGGACCATGCCGACCACCTCGTCGATCTTCTCCCGGTAGACGGGGAAGCGGGACAGGCCCGTGGCCCGGGTCAGGTTGACCACGTCCTCGGCGGTGGCCGAGGACTGCAGGGCGCTGACCTTCACACGCGGCGTCATCACGTGCTGCGCGGTCAGCTCACCCAGCGACAGGGTTCTGACGAAGAGGTCGGCCGTGTCCTGTTCCAGGGCACCGGCCCGGGCCGAGTGACGGGCCAGGGAGACGAGTTCGCCGGGGGTGCGGGCGGAGGCCAGCTCCTCGGCGGGCTCGATGCCCAGGGCGCGTACGAGCCGGTTCGCGACGGCGTTGAGGCCGGCGATGACCGGGCGGAACAGCCGGGCGAAGACATGCTGCGGGCCCGCGACGAAGCGCGCGACCTGGAGCGGCCTGGACACCGCCCAGTTCTTGGGCAGGAGCTCGCCGATCACCATCTGCACGGCGGAGGCCAGCAGCATGCCGACGACGACCGTCACACCGGAGACGGCTCCCTCGGGGATGCCGATCGAGGTGAACGGGCCGTGCAGCAGCTCCGCGAGCGCCGGTTCGGCGAGCATGCCGACGACGAGGGAGGTGATGGTGATGCCCAGCTGGGTGCCGGAGAGCTGGAAGGACAGTTCCTTGAGCGACTCGACGACGCGGTGGGCGCGCCGGTCGCCCTCGGCGGCGGCCTTCTCGGCCTCGGGCCGCTCGACCGTCACGAGTCCGAACTCGGCCGCCACGAAGAATCCGTTGGCGAGAATCAGCAGGAACGCGGCTGCCAGGAGCAGCAGGGGGGTGGTCATGATGCCGCCGCCTCCACACGGTCGCGTACCCCGAAAACGGGGTCCGCGCTATGTCGGCAGGGGGCGGCGCAGGTACTACAGGACGATCCGTCCATCGCCGGAGAGGGTCACTCCTCGGTTAGCAGGAGCCTCTGTGCACCGGGCGGGGCAGCAGAGGCGGAGGCGCATCCGTTCACGCCTCCGCCAACAGATTAATCAAGACACGGCCCGGTGCGGCAGTGGCGGCCGCCCTGTGGATTCCCCGAGTCAGCTCTGATGCCGCTCGTCCGCCACGGAACGGGCCTCGGCGAGCGCCCGCAGGGACCGGGCGTCGGCGATGGCCCGCTGCCTGGCAATACCCGGCTGAATACCGAGGACAGGCAGGCTGGTGCCGTCGCTGAGGTTGAGGAACACCCAGGGATCGCCGGGTCGGAGGGTCACCTGAAGGATCTCCGCCCACTCCAGCCGGCGCTTGTTCGTGAGGTTCACCACGGTGACGCCGGACTCGTCGGCGACGACCTTGGGCCGGGCCAGCAGGAGCAGCACCGCGTCCAGCAGAAGCGCCGTGAGGACGAAGCTGAGGCGCTCGGCCGGGCTGAGCTGCTTCAGCAGCATCGCGACGGCCGTGATGACGACCAGGATCGCGACGGCGGCGGTGAGCAGCACCGCTCGGGTGCTGCCCGGCCGGAAAGTGACGGGCAGGGTGGGCAGATCGGACATCGGTGGACGCCCCTCAGAGACGGCAGGCGTGGATGGCCGTGGTCAGGATGGCCCGGGCGCCGATGTCGTAGAGGTCGTCCATGATCCGCTGCGCCTCCTTGGCCGGGACCATCGCCCGGACGGCGACCCAGCCCTCGTTGTGCAGCGGGGAGACGGTCGGCGACTCCAGACCGGGGGTGAGGGCGACGGCCTTCTCCAGCTGCTCCACGCGGCAGTCGTAGTCCATCATCACGTACGTCCGGGCGACCAGCACGCCCTGGAGGCGCCGCAGGAACTGCTGCACCTTGGGGTCGTCGGCGTCCGCGCCGGTGCGGCGGATCACGACGGCCTCGGACTTCATGATCGGCTCGGCGACGACCTCGAGGCCCGCGTTGCGCAGCGAGGTGCCCGTCTCGACGACGTCCGCGATGACCTGGGCGACGCCGAGCTGGATGGCGGTCTCGACGGCGCCGTCGAGGTGGACGACGGAGGCGTCGATGCCGTGGTCGGCGAGGTGCGCCGCGACGATGCCCTCGTAGGAGGTGGCGACCGTCTTGCCGGCGAGGTCCGCCAGGCCGCCGATGGTGCCCGGCTTGCAGGCGTAGCGGAAGGTGGAGCGGGCGAAGCCGAGCGGGAGGATCTCCTCGGCGTCGGCGCCCGAGTCGATGAGCAGGTCGCGTCCGGTGAGGCCGATGTCCAGCTGGCCGGAGGCGACGTAGATGGCGATGTCGCGGGGGCGGAGGTAGAAGAACTCGACCTCGTTCACCGGGTCGACGATCCGCAGCTCCTTGGATTCCCGGCGCTGCTGGTAGCCGGCCTCATGCAGCATCTCCGCCGCAGGGCCGGACAGGGAACCCTTGTTGGGGACGGCGATGCGCAGCATGAGGTCGGCTTCCTTTGCGTGGTGTCGTACGGGAACGGGTGCGGCTGGCCGCGGCTTACAGGTGGGCGTAGACGTCGTCGAGGGAGATGCCGCGGGCGACCATCATCACCTGGACGTGGTACAGCAGCTGCGAGATCTCCTCGGCGGCCGCCTCCTTGCCCTCGTACTCGGCGGCCATCCAGACCTCGGCGGCCTCTTCTACGACCTTCTTGCCGATGGCATGAACGCCCTTCTCGACCAGCTCTGCGGTGCGGGAAGTGGCGGGATCGCCCTGGGCGGCCTTGTGCTGGAGCTCGGTGAAGAGCTCCTCGAACGTCTTCTTGGACATGGTGACGCCTAGCCTACGCGGTGTAGGGGGCGCCTCAGCGCCAGGGTTCGGATACCGAGCGGAGGGTGGCCGCGGTCGCCACCGCCGCCGTCACCGCCTCGTGTCCCTTGTCCTCGTTCGAGCCGGGCAGGCCCGCGCGGTCCAGGGCCTGCTCGTCGGTGTCGCAGGTCAGCACGCCGAAGCCGACCGGGACGCCGGTCTCGACCGACACCTGGGTCAGGCCCTGGGTCACGCCCTGGCACACGTACTCGAAGTGGGGCGTGCCGCCGCGGATGACGACACCCAGGGCCACGATCGCGTCGTAGCCGCGGCCCGCGAGGACCTTGGCGACCACCGGGAGCTCCCAGCTGCCGGGGACCCTGAGCAGGGTCGGCTCGTCGATGCCCAGGTCGTGCAGGGCGCGCAGGGCGCCGTCGACCAGACCGTCCATCACCTTCTCGTGCCACTGTGCCGCGATGACGGCGACCCTGAGGTCACCCACATTGCGTACGGACAGTTCCGGTGCACCCTTGCCGCTCACGTCTCTCCTCAGAGCTTTCTCACTGCTGACTTGCTGTGCTGTCTCGCTGTGCTGTCTTACTGGTTGCTGCAGGCCGGCACGGTGGTCGTGTCGAGCCAGGGCAGGTCGTGGCCCATCCGGTCCCGCTTGGTGCGCAGGTAGCGGAGGTTGTGCTCGCCGGCGCTCACGGGCATCGGCACGCGTGCCGTGACGGCGATGCCGTGGCGGACGAGCGCGTCGGTCTTGTCGGGGTTGTTGGTCAGCAGACGCACGCCGTGCACGCCGAGGTCGGCGAGGATCCGGGCGCCGGCGGCGTAGTCGCGGGCGTCGGCGGGCAGGCCGAGTTCGAGGTTGGCGTCGAGGGTGTCGCGGCCGCGCTCCTGGAGTTCGTAGGCGCGCAGCTTGGACATCAGGCCGATGCCGCGGCCCTCGTGTCCGCGCAGGTAGACCACCACTCCCCTGCCCTCGGCCTGGATACGGGCCAGGGAGGCGTCCAGCTGGGGACCGCAGTCGCAGCGGGCGGAGCCGAAGACATCGCCGGTGAGGCACTCGGAGTGGACGCGGACGAGGACGTCCTGGCCGTCGCCGATCTCGCCGTGCACGAGGGCGACGTGCTCGACGCCGTCGACGGTGGAGCGGTAGCCGTACGCCGTGAACGTGCCGTGGGCGGTGGGCAGTCGGGTCTTGGCCTCGCGGCGGACGGTCGGCTCGCTGCCGCGGCGGTAGGCGATCAGGTCCTCGATGGAGATGATCGTCAGACCGTGCTTGCGGGCGAAGGGGATCAGCTCGGGCAGGCGCAGCATCGTGCCGTCCTCGCCGGCGATCTCGACGATCGCTCCGGCGGGACGCAGACCCGCGAGGCGGGCGAGGTCGACGGCGGCCTCGGTGTGGCCGTTGCGGGTCAGGACCCCGCCGGGCCGGGCGCGCAGCGGGAAGATGTGACCGGGGCGGACGAAGTCGTCGGGCCCCGTGATGCCGTCGGCGAGCAGCTGGAGCGTGGTGGCGCGGTCGGAGGCCGAGATGCCGGTGCTCACGCCGTGCGCGGCGGAGGCGTCGACGGAGACCGTGAACGCGGTCTTCATCGACTCGGTGTTGTCCTCGACCATCTGCGGCAGGCGCAGCCGGTCGAGTTCGTCGCCCTCCATGGGGGCGCAGATCAGGCCGCGGCACTCGCTCATCATGAAGGCGACGATCTCGGGGGTCGCCTTCTCGGCGGCGATGACGAGGTCGCCCTCGTTCTCCCGGTCCTCGTCGTCGACGACCACGACCGGGCGGCCCGCCGCGATGTCGGCGATGGCCTGCTCGACGGGGTCGAGCGCGAAGTCCTCGATGTCGTCTGTGTACAGGACGGTTGCGGCGCTCATGCCGGCGCTCCTTCCAGGGTGGGCTGTGCTGCCGCGCGCGAGCGCAGCCACCAGTCGCGCATGCCCCACAGGACGAGCGCGCCGTAGATGATGTAGACGAAGCCGGAGAAGGCGAAGCCGTTGGCGAAGTTCAGCGGGACGCCGACCAGGTCGACCAGCAGCCAGGCGAACCAGAACTCGACCATGCCTCGGGCCTGGGCGTACATCGCGACGATCGTGCCGACGAAGATGTACGCGTCCGGCCAGGGGTCCCAGGAGAGGGTCGGGAAGGCGGTGAACAGGCCGCCGACCGCGAGGGTGCCGACGGCGGCCGCGCCGGCCAGCGCCCCGCGCTCGCGCCAGGTGGCGAACCGTACGGCGATGGAGCCGTCCTGGGCCTGCTGCCGGCCGCGGTTCCACTGCCAGAAGCCGTAGGTGGCGACGAGCATCACGACGATCTGCTTGCCGGCGCTGCCCGCGAGGTGGGCGGTGGCGAAGGCCGCGAAGAGGATGAGGCCGGAGAGGAACTGGGCGGGCCAGGTCCACAGGGAGCGCCGCCAGCCGAAGGCGAGGCCGATCAGGCCGATCACGTTGCCGATCATGTCCGACCACTTGATGTGCTGGCCGAAGAGCGAGAAGGCCTCGGAGTTGAGCCAGTTCACCGGTCCGCCCCCTGCACACGGTCGCCCAGCATCCGCTCGACGTATTTGGCGATGACGTCCACCTCGAGGTTGACCGGGTCGCCGGGTCCCTTGTGGCCGAGCGTGGTCAGGGCGAGGGTGGTGGGGATGAGGCTCACGGTGAAGTAGTCGGGGCCGGCGTCGACGACGGTGAGGCTGATGCCGTCGACGGTGATGGAGCCCTTCTCGACCACGTAGCGGGTGAGGTCCGCGGGGAGGGAGATCTTCACGATCTCCCAGTTCTCGGACGGCTTGCGTTCCAGGATCTCGCCCGTGCCGTCGACGTGGCCCTGCACGATGTGCCCGCCGAGGCGTTCGCCGACGGCCATGGGGCGTTCGAGGTTGACGCGGGTGCCGACCGCGAGGGCGCCCAGGCTGGAGCGGTTCAGGGTCTCGGCCATCACGTCGGCGGTGAATTCGTCGCCCTCGTGGTCGACGACCGTGAGGCAGACGCCGTTGACCGCGATGGAGTCGCCGTGCTTGGCGCCTTGGGTGACGATGGGACCGCGCAGGCGGAAGCGACAGGCGTCGTCGAGGGTCTCGACGGCGGTGATCTCGCCCAGCTCTTCGACGATTCCGGTGAACACTTCCCGGGTCCTCCTGCCTCTTCGGGCACGGACTCCGGGGCTGTCGATGACGACAGATGTACGAACAGGGACACCGGGGGTGACGCCGGACGGAGTCCGCCCCGAGGACGGACTTCTTCGGCGGCACGCACGTATGCCTGCCCGCCGCGCACTGCCTCCCATCCGGACTTTAACCGTCGGTCCAGGAATTTCACCTGGTCAACCGATCGCTGGAGGCGACCGGGTCGCGGACTGTAACCGCCGGTTCGGACTTTCACCGACCCCGGAGTGCGCTGCTACTGGTACACGGCCAGTGTGCCACGCCTGATCGACGTTCAAAGAGGCGAAGGGTGTGGGCTGCCTCACAGACCGTGTCGCCGCGCTCACCGAGATTGGTACGCACCTATTGACGGTGTGGTCTAGTCCTTTCTAGGGTCGGCTCCAGGGTTGGCGCCACCCCGCGGACCGGCCCGGCGGCGGTGACGACGGCCCTTGCCCGTCGCCGGGCCTTCCCACGCCACGCGGACGGCGTTCTGGCAGGGTGAGCCCCATGACCACGACGATCGCCGACGAGTTCGAGGTCCACCGGCCCCGGCTGTTCTCGCTCGCCTACCGGCTGCTGGGCTCCGCCGAGGAGGCCGAGGACGCGGTCCAGGACGCGTATCTGCGCTACAGCGGCGCCGACCGGGTGGGGATCGAGCATCCGGCGGCCTGGCTCGCCAAGGTCGTCACGAACCTCTGCCTGAACCGGCTGACGTCCGCGCGCGCCCGGCGCGAGCGGTACGTCGGGACCTGGCTGCCGGAGCCGGTGGTCACCGGTGAGGGCGTGCTCGGTCCTCCCCCACTGCCTGAAGGACGTGGGTGGTGCCCCCAGGAGTCGGCCGAGCAGCGGGACGCCGTGTCGATGGCGATGCTGGTGCTGCTGGAGCGGCTCACCCCGACCGAACGGGCGGTGTACGTGCTGCGGGAGGCGTTCGGGTACGGGCATCGGGAGATCGCCGGGGTCCTGGATCTGAGCGAGGCGAACTGCCGTCAGGTGTACCGGCGGGCCGTGCGGCGGGTGGACGAGCCGCAGGCACGTTTCGAGCCCGCGTCCGAGCAGCAGGAGGAACTGGTCGCGTCGTTCATCACGGCGGCCCGTGACGGCGACCTGGCCGGGCTGGAGAAGCTGCTCGCGGCCGATGCCACGTGGTGGAGCGACGGTGGCGGCAAGGTCACCGCGGCCCGGTGGCCCATCGAGGGCGGTCCCAGGATCGCCCAGTTCCTGGCGGGCGGGGGCCCGAAGTTCTCGGCGGGTCTGGACTTCGTGCCGGTCGAGGTCAACGGCGCGACAGGGCTGGCGACCTGGGCGGGCGACACGCTCGTCGGGCTGGCGGCGTTCGAGGTGCGCGACGGGCTGGTCACCGGGGTGCGGGCCGTGGTCAATCCGGAGAAGCTGGGGTTCGCACGGCGTCAGCTCGCCCGGTCGTAGGGCGCGTCGGGCGCGGTCGTGGGATTGCCGGGTGTGGCTGTCACATTCGGCAGGGGCTGTTCGGTCTCAGCTGACGAAGGGCGCTCCAGCCGGAACGCCCGGGCCTTCGAAGGGACTGAACGGCATGACCACGATCCTGGTGACCGGCGGCACCGGAACACTCGGCCGGCTCGTCGCCGAGCGGCTGCGCGCGGACGGGCACGAGGTGCGGGTGCTCAGCCGGCACGCCCAGCCGTACGCGGTCGACCTGATGGAGGGCGGGGGCGCGCTGGACGCGGCCGTCGCCGGTGTGGACACGATCGTGCACTGCGCGTCGGCGCAGAAGGGTGATGAGCAGGCGGCGGCGAACCTGATCAGGGCGGCGCGCGGGGCCGGGGTGCGGCACCTCGTCTACATCTCGATCGTGGGCGTCGACCGGGTGCCGTTCCGCTACTACAAGAGCAAGCTCGCCGTGGAGCGGCTGGTCGAGGAGTCGGGGCTCGGCTGGACGGTGCTGCGGGCGACGCAGTTCCACGACCTGCTGGTCATGGCGCTGCAGGGGCTGTCGAAGCTGCCGGTCCTGGTCCTGCCGGCCGGTGTCCGGGACCAGCCCGTCGAGGTGGCCGAGGTCGCGGACCGGCTGGTCGAGCTGGCGGCGGGTGCGCCGGCGGGGCGGGTCGAGGACATGGGCGGGCCGGAGGTACGGACGTTCGAGTCGCTGGCTCGCGCCTATCTGAAGGCGTCCGGCCGGCGTCGTGCGGTGGTGAACGTACCGCTGTGGGGAGCGGCGTACCGGGGCTTCCGGAGCGGGGGTCATCTGACGCCGCGGCGGGCGGTCGGCACGGGCACGTTCGAGGAGTATCTGGTGGGGCGGTTCGGGGGCGGGCAGGTGCGGACGGGGAGCGGGCGGTCCCGGGCGTAGCGGGGGCCCGGGCGCCCTACCAGCGCCGGATGGGCCGGTTCCCGGGGGTGAAGAGTTCCTCTTGAGCGCGGTCACGGGCCGTGAGGAGGGCGCCGCGCAGGACGGCGCCACCGCCCAGGGTGGTCGTCCGTACCTCCGTGGGCAGCGGCGTCATCCGGGCGATACGGTCCTGCACCCGGCCGGCGAGCTCCTCGCCACCGGCCTGTCCGACCTCACCCCCGAGCACCACGCACCCGGGATCCAGAATCGCCACCACCGAGGCGACTCCGACGGCGAGACGATCGGCGAGGGCGTCGAGGAACCGGGCGGCGGGGCCGGCAGTCGCGGGCGGGGACACCTCGTCCCCGCCGGCGGACCGGGCCCCCTCGACCTGGCCCACCGCGGCCCGCACCACACCCACCGCCGCCCGTACAACCCCCACCGCCGACGGCTCCCGCCCCGGCTCCGCCGGCACCCCGTACTCCGCCGCCAGGTCCACGACCGCGGTCGACGCGGCCAGGCCGTGGAAGCCGCCCTCGCAGTCCGTCGCGGACGGCAGCGTGCTCGTGCCCGGGACCGGGAGGAAGCCGATTTCGCCGGTGCCGCCGGAGGCACCGCGGCGCAGCGCGCCGTCGAGGACCACGGCCGCGCCCGTGCCGTGTCCCAGCCACAGCAGGACGAACGTGTCCCGGTCCCGGGCGGCGCCGTCGCGCTGCTCGGCCAGCGCCGCGAGGTTGGTCTCGTTCTCTACGCTCACCCGTGCCTCGGGCAGCCGCTCCTGGAGGGCCGCGACCAGGCGCCGGTGCCATTCCGGCAGCCCGGAGGAGTCACGGAGTTCGCCGCTGGCCGGGTCGATCAGGCCGGGCGCCCCGATGCCGACGGTGTGCGGCCGGTCGGCGCCGGCCTCCTTCACCACGCGCTCGACCAGCGCGACCGCCTGATCCACGGCGGGCCCCGTTCCCATGTCACCCGTGATGGGCACCGAGGCCTCGGCCAGGACCCGGCCCACCAGGTCGGCGACGGCCACGGAGACACCCTCGGTGCGGATGTCCAGCGCGGCGAGGTGCGCCCGGTCGGCGACGATGCCGTGCACCTTGGCGTTGGGCCCGCGCCGCTGCTCCCCCGCCTCCCCGACGACCGTGATCAGACCCGCGGCGGTGAGGCGTTCGACGAGGTCGGCGACGGTCGGCCGGGACAGACCGGTCAGCTGCTTCAACTGCCCTGCCGTCAGCGGGCCCTCCTGCTGGAGCAGACGCAGGGCGAGCCGGTCGTTGATGGCCCGGGCGGTGCTCGGGGATGCGGGCATGCCGGGATCCTTCCAGATCGGCGAGTCCGTCGGCCGTGGCCCGCCGGGAAACCCTCTTATTATCAGGCAGGGTTCCTGATAGTTTACGCCCGCATGACGTGAGCGCGGCAGAGACCTGGAGGGGGACCGCAGAATGGGCAACGTGGTCGACGAACTGCGCGAGGTGAAACGGTCCCGGTACGCCGTGGCCGCGGTCTTCGCCGTGCACGGCGCCGTGACCGGCTCGTTCGCCACCCGCGTGCCCTGGATCCAGGATCACGCGGGCGTGAGCGCCGGGCAGTTGGGGATCGCGCTCGCCTTCCCCGCGCTCGGCGCGTCCGTCGCGATGCCGCTCGCCGGCAGCGTCAGCCACCGGTACGGAGCCCGCAACGCGCTGCGCGGACTGATCGCCCTGTGGACGCTCGCGCTGGTCCTGCCGTCCCTCGCCCCGAACCTGCTCACGCTCTGCCTGGCCCTGTTCACGTACGGCGCGACGGCGGGCATGGCGGACGTGGCGATGAACGCGCTGGGTGTCGAGGTCGAGAACCGTCTCGGCCGGTCGATCATGTCCGGGCTGCACGGCATGTGGAGCGCGGGTGCCCTGATCGGCTCGGCGGCCGGCACGCTCGCAGCGCACCTCGGTTCGGACGCCCGGCTGCACCACGTACTGGCCGCGGTGGTCCTCACCGTCATCGGCGTGCTGTCCTGCCAGTGGGTGCTCGATCTCCAGCCCGCCGAGGACGAGGAGCCGCCCCCGAGGTTCGCGCTACCGCCCCGGTCGGCGCTGCTCATCGGCGCGATCGGGTTCTGCGCGGTGTTCGCCGAGGGCGCGAGCCTGGACTGGTCGGCTGTCTATCTGCGCGAGCAGCTGGAGACCTCGGCCGGTCTCGCGGCGGCGTGCACGACGGGCTTCACGCTCACCATGGCCGTCGCCCGGTTCGCCGGCGACAGGATCGTGGACCGCTTCGGTGCCGTACGGACCGTACGGGTCAGCGGTGTGCTCGCCGTTCTCGGCGGTCTGCTGATCGTCGTCGCGGACCGTCCGGCGGTGGCCATGAGCGGGTTCGCGCTCATGGGCCTGGGCATCGCGGTCGTCGTACCGCTGTGCTTCGCGGCGGCGGGCCGCAGCGGCTCCAACCCGAGCCTGGCCATCGCGGGCGTCGCGACCATCACGTACACCTCGGGCCTGATCGCGCCGAGCGCGATCGGCATGCTGGCCCAGGCGACCAGCCTGATGGTGTCGTTCTGCCTGGTGACGCTGCTGTCCTGCGGCCTGGTGGCGTTCGCGCGGGTGCTGCGCCCGGGCGACCGGGCGAAGATCAGCCGGCCGGAGGCGGCGGCGGTTCCCGAACCGCGGCCCTGAGCGGACACCCGGCCCGGGTGCAATCGCGGACGCCCTGATCAGCCCCGGTCACCAGCACCGCCGGCACACCCGGACAATGGTCCGGATACTCGCACGCACGACGAAAGCGATACCGCACCATGGATCTCGGCGTCCGCTGGAAACTGCACGGCGACGGACGCACCCCGGCGCCCGGCGCGGTGGTCCGCCCCGACGAGCGGCTCTCGTGGCCCCGCACGGCCGGGCTCGGCGCCCAGCACGTGGTGGCCATGTTCGGCGCGTCCTTCGTGGCTCCGGTCCTGATGGGCCTGGACCCCAACCTCGCGATCATGATGTCGGGCGTCGCGACCGTCGTGTTCCTGCTGGCCACGCGCGGCCGCGTCCCCAGTTACCTGGGCTGCTCGCTGTCCTTCGTGGGGGTGGCGGCGGTCATCCGCGCGCAGGGCGGCAGCAGCGCCACCGTCACCGGCGCGGTCTTCGTCGTCGGCGCCGCGCTGTTCCTGGTGGGGCTCGCCGTGCGGCGGTTCGGGGCGCGGATCATCCACGCCACGATGCCGCCGATCGTGACCGGCGCCGTGGTGATGCTGATCGGCTTCAACCTGGCACCGGTGACGGCCTCGACGTACTGGCCGCAGGACCAGTGGACGGCCCTGCTGACGATGCTGTTCACCGGTCTGGCGGTCGTCTGTCTGCGCGGCTTCTGGTCCCGGATCGCGATCTTCCTGGGGCTGGTCTTCGGATACGGCGTCTCCTGGGTGTCCGACCTGGTCTTCGGCAAGATCCACTCGGTGGACGCGAGCGGCAGGCTCACCGACCACTGGCGGCTCGACCTCTCGGGCGTGGACAAGGCCGACTGGATCGGGCTGCCGACGCTGCACGGCCCGTCCTTCGAATGGTCGGCGATCCTGGTCGCCCTGCCGGTCGTCATCGCGCTGGTCGCGGAGAACGCCGGGCATGTGAAGGCGGTCGGCGAGATGACCGGCGACTCGCTGGACGACAAGCTCGGCACGGCGATCTCGGCCGACGGCGTCGGCTCGATGCTGTCCACCGCGGTCGGCGGCCCGCCCAACACCACGTACTCCGAGAACATCGGCGTGATGGCCGCGACCCGCGTCTACTCGACGGCCGCCTACTGGGCCGCCGCCGGCTTCGCCCTGCTGTTCGGCGTCTGCCCGAAGTTCGGCGCGGTCGTCGCGGCGATCCCGGGCGGGGTGCTCGGCGGCATCACCGTCATCCTGTACGGCATGATCGGCCTGCTCGGCGCCCAGATCTGGCTCAACGCCTGGGTGGATCTGCGCAATCCGCTGAACCTGGTCCCGGCGGCGGCGGGCATCATCATCGGCGTCGGCAACGTCTCCATGAAGTTCACGGACACGTTCTCGCTGAGCGGCATCGCGCTCGGCACGATCGTCGTCATCACCGGCTACCACGCCCTGCGGGCCTTCGCCCCGGCCCATCTGAAGACGCAGCATCCGCTGCTGGACGAGGGCACCTCGTCCTACGACGACGCCAAGTCGTAGCGTCCTAGGGCGAGGCCAGGTCGTAGGCGTACGACGCCGTGAACGTCCCCGGCCTGCCCTTGCAGCCGTCCGACTCCCCGGGCAGCTTCACCCACAGGTAGGCGTCGATCCGGGCCTCGCCGGTGCCGAGGGTCGGTGTCCGGCCGAGCTTGCGGCCCGACGGGTCGCACCACTCCCCGTCGGCCGGGGCGCCGTTGCCGTTGCGGCTGGTGTCGATGACCGCGCCCAGGCTCGCCGGGCCGCCGAGGGCCTCGAGGACCCGCCGGTCGTAGACGACCTCGTCGGCCGTGGTGTGGAAGTTGGAGACGTTGCTGAAGATCCCGTCGGAGGACCCGGGCGAGGCGGCACCGGCCTGCCGCAGCCAGGCCGCCTGCTTGCCGGGCGCGTTCCAGCCCGAGTGCCCCGCGTCGAAGTACACGCGTGCCCGGGGGTTGGCGGCCTTCAGGACGCGGCCGGCCCGGGCCAGCGAGGCGAAGCGGTCCGCGCGTGCACCGGCGGAGAGGCACTCGGTCTGGGCGACCGAGTCCGGCTCCAGGACGACGATGACCTCGCCGGAGCCCAGCCCGGCCGCGAAACGGTCGATCCAGGCGTCGTACGCGTCCAGGTCGGGTGCTCCGCCCTGGGAGTGGCCGCCGCAGTCCCGGCCGGGTATCGCGTACGGCACGACGACGGGCACCCGGCCCTGTGCCGCGCCGCCGGACGTCACCGCGGCGACCCGGGCGGTGAGCGTGTCCGGGGCGTAGTCGGCGAACCAGACGGCGGCCGGCCGGTCGGCGATGCGGGACGCGATGACCGCGCGGCGCGGGTCGCCGTCGTGGGCCCGGATCCAGTCGAGCACCTGGGAGTCGGGGTGGCGGTAGAGCCGGCCGGTCACGGCACGGGCCGGCTTCTGCTTCTCGGTCTCCGTCCTCGGGGGTGAAGCCGCGGGCACGGCGCTCTTAGTCGAAGACGGTGTGGGCGAGGCGGAGAGGGAGACCGACGGGGACAGCGACGGCACCGCGGGCAGGGGCGCGAAGCGGGGCGAGGCGGACACCTCGGGGGGCCGGGCCTCGTCCGAGGACCGCCGGTCGTCGACCGCGGAGAGCACTCCGGCGACCGCGCCGGCCGCGACCACGACGGAGGCCGCCACGACCATCGCGCCGCGCCGGGCGGCGCGCCTGCGCTCGGCCCTGCGGGCGGCCAGGCGCTGGGCACGTAAGCCTGACACGGTGCTGCTCCCCCTCCCCCTGC
Organism: Streptomyces purpurascens; assembly: GCF_045040895.1. Lineage (NCBI taxonomy): Bacteria > Bacillati > Actinomycetota > Actinomycetes > Kitasatosporales > Streptomycetaceae > Streptomyces > Streptomyces purpurascens. The sequence continues at coordinate 1,661,196 of NZ_CP108341.1, forward strand.
GGCGGGCGGCGTTCCCCCGTTTCGGGGAAGCGCCGGGCCAGCCGGTACTGCCGCCAGCCTAGAGCTGGGACTCTGCCCGCATGCCGCGATGCGAACAAGTCCCCCCAGCCGTGGACACTCCGGTCGACGGAGTCATCTCCCGGATGCGCGCCCTCGACGCGGCCCTGCACCCCCGGGACGGGGTGGCGGTCTTCAACCGCGTCTACCTCGCCGTGACGGAGGTGGTGGACCGGTACGTCGACACCGGCCGGTTCGCGGACCCGCACGCCGCGATCACGCTGGACGTACGGTTCGCGGAGCGGTACCTGGAGGCCGTCGCGGCGGCGGCCGGAGAGCGGCGCCCACCCGCCTGCTGGCGGCCGCTGTTCCAGTTCCGCCGCCATCCCTGGGTACGGCCGTTGCAGTTCGCCCTCGCGGGCATCAACGCGCACATCGGGCACGATCTCGCGCTGGCCGTCGTGGACACCTGCCGTACGCTCGGCTGCGCACCCGCCGACCTGGAGGACGAGTTCGACGCGGTGGGCGATCTCCTCGTCTCGCTGGAGGAGCGCATCCGCGAAGATCTGATGCCGGGCCCCGACCTCCTCCAGATCGCCGACCCGCTGACCCACCTGCTCGGCTCCTGGAGCCTGGACCGCGCCCGGGACGCCGCCTGGACCGCGGCCCGGGCCCTGTGGGTGCTGCGCGAACTCCCCGACGTGGCAGAGGAGTTCACCGAGCACCTGGACGCGGCTGCGGGCCTCGCGGGGCGCATGCTGCTCACGCCGTTGCAGAGATGATCCAACTCGGCTGCCCTGGCGGCGACTTCGGTCGTAGGCCTGGTGACAGGATCGTTCACTACGCTGTGCGCGCATGGTCGGATTACGCGCGTGGGCGACTCGCCGGCGCAGTTCGGTGCTCTTGGTCCTCGATGCCCTGGGCGGCGTTTCCTGGGTGGCGCTCGGGCTCTTGCTCGCCCTGGTCTGGGGAAGCTTCGTCGGGTTCGTCACGCGAAGCGAGGAGGAGGACCGGCCCGGTGGTGCCGCGATGGGACCGGCACCCCCGACCGGCCGGTTCTCCTACGCCGAGGAGATCGAGCGGGAGCGTCGCCGCCTCTTCGACGTCACGGTCCTCCACACGAACCCGCGAGCTCTGGGGCTCGTGGCGGATGCGCCGCCGCGCCGGTTCCGGGTCGAGATTCCGGGCGCCCGGGTCGCGTCCGGCCCCGGCGAGTCCCAGGCGGTCGCCAGCGCGGGTACACAGATGGGGGTGAAGCTGCATTGCTCCGGTGCCGGTGTGCGGTGCACGCCACTGTCGTCGGAACGGCAGAGTGTCCTGAGCCGCAGGGACGTCGCTGTCTGGCTGTGGGAAGTGCAGGCCGAGCGTGCGGGGACGTTCAGCGTCGCGCTCACCATGACCTCCTACCTCCGCGACACCGACACGGTGCTGGTGGAGAAGCCGCCCCTGGTCTGGAGCGTGGAAGCGGTGGCGCCGCCGGCGGACGACGGCTGGCTCTCCCGGGCCAGGGACCTGTGGCGGCAGGTGACCGAGGCGATCACCGGTCTGGGCGGACTCGCCGTGTCCGTGAGCGCCATCGCCGCCGTGATCGCCATGGTGATCCGCCGCAGACTTCCGGCCGGTGGGCCGGACGACGACGCCGGCACCGCCGATCCCGTACCGGACGTCGGCCGGCGCCCGCGGCCACGACCGGTGCGGCGGGTGCGGCGGGTGCGGCGGGTGCGCTCACGCCTCGGTCGAGCCGCTCGCAGAGCCCGTCAGTCCTCCGGGAGTTCCACCGGCGCGATCTCGTCATAGACGTCGCCGGGCCCCGGGTTGGTCGGGTCGGTCGTGCCGCCGAAGTGGTGCATGACGCCCCAGACCGCGTTGAGGGCGGTCTGGACGGCTCCCTCGGCCCAGCCGGCCGTCCAGGAGATGTCGTCGCCGGCGAGGAAGATGCCGCGCTTGTCCTCGGGCAGCTCCTCCTGCATGAAGTGCGTGAACAGACGCCGCTGGTAGCGGTAGTGGCCGGGCAGGTTGGCCTTGAACGCGCCCATGAAATAGGGCTCGTTCTCCCAGGAGACGGTCACCGGGTTGCCGATGATGTGCTTGCGGATGTCGACCTTGGGATAGATCTCGCCGAGTGACTTCAGCATGACCTCCATCCGCTCGTTCGCGGACAGCGGCAGCCACTTCAGGCTGTCGTCGCACCAGGTGTAGGAGAGGCAGATGACGGCGGGCTTGTCCGGGCCGTCGTCGAGCAGGTACGTCCCGCGCGTCATACGGTCGGTGAGCGTCATCGACATGACGTCCCGGCCGGTCGGATTTCCCCTGTCGTCGACGGCCTTGTCGAGCCAGAAAGGCCGGTCCACGGGCACGAAGAGCTTGGAGCTCTCCATGTAGTGGGTGCGCTCGATCGCGGTCCAGTGGTCGATCGGGAAGAGCGAGTCGTCACAGGCGATCTTCGACAGCAGCATCCAGGACTGGGCGGTGAAGATCGCCGTCCGGTAGGTGCGGATGTCGCCGTGCGCGTCGGTCACCGTGATGCGGTTGCCGGCCGTGCGGTCCAGCCGGGTCACCGCCGGGCGAGGCTCGCCGCCCTCGTGCAGGCTCGCGAGCGAGGTCCCGTAGGTCCAGTGGACGATCTTCTCCGGCTCACGCTCCCAGAGACGCAGCGGCAGCTGCTGGGAGCCGCCGACGATGCCGCGGTGGTGGTCGTCGGCCTCGGTGTAGACGACGCGCAGGATCTCCAGGATGGAGTTGGGGAAGTCGGTGTCCCAGCCGCCCGTGCCGAAGCCGACCTGGCCGAAGATCTCGCGGTGCCGGAAGGACTTGAACGCCTCGGAGTCGCAGAGGAAGCCGTAGAAGGTCTGGTTGTCGAGCTTCTCGACGAGCCGGGACCAGATCTCGCGGATGCGCGGGACGTCCCGCTCGCGCAGGGCCCGGTTCATGTCGGAGAAGTCGGCGCCCTCCTCCAGGCACCTGTTCCAGGCCTCGGCGACGTCCCGGTAGACCTGGGGCAGGTCGGCGACCGTCTCGGCGTAGTGCGACTCGCCCTTGAGGTCGACGACGGTCGACGGGGTCGCCTCCGCGAGGGGGTTGGGGAAGGCCTGCGTCTGCAGACCGACCAGGTCGATGTAGTGCTGGAGCGCCGTGGAGGACGGCGGGAAGCGCATCGCGCCCATCTCGGCGGTGAGGGACTCGTCGCACCCGTCGAAGCCCACCGTCCGCAGCCGGCCGCCGATCTGGTCCGCCTCGTACACGACCGGCTTGAGGCCCATCTTCATCAGCTCGTACGCGGCGACGATGCCGGACAGGCCGCCGCCGATGACCGCGACCTCCGTGCCGTGCTCGGTCGCGGGTATCTGCCCGAGACCCGCCGGGTGGGCGAGGAAGTCGTCGTAGGCGTACGGGAAGTCCGGGCCGAACATGGTGATCGGCGGCTGCTGCGCGTCTGCGTGCTCGACGGCGTTGGGCACGGTGGACGTCATGGGGTGCGGACTCCTTGCAGAAGAAACAAACAGGTGTGAGGGGATCAGGCGAGCGACCCGTACAGGCCCGGGCGCCGGTCCAGCAGATACGGGTTGGCCTCGCGGGACGCGGCGAGGAAGGCCCGGTCGGCATCGGCGAGGACCAGCTCCTCGCCCCGTCCGGCCCGGGTGCGGGCGATCCCGTCGGGCCCGGCGAGCGTGGACAGCCCCACGAACTCGAACTCGCCTTCCCGGCCGACCCGGTTGACGTACGCGACGTACATCTGGTTCTCGAAGGCACGCACCGGGATCATCGACTCGGCGACGAACTGGAACGGGTGCATCTGGGCCGTCGGGACGAGCAGCAGGTCGGTGCCGGCGAGGGCGTGGGCGCGGACGTTCTCCGGGAATTCCACGTCGTAGCAGATCAGGATCCCGACGCGCAGACCGTCGATCTCCGCCTGGACGACCGGCTGGTCCCCCGGTGTGAAGTGGTCGCGCTCGAAGCAGCCGAAGAGGTGGGTCTTGCGGTAGTTCGCGAGACGGGTGCCGTCGGCGGAGATCAACTGGGCGGAGTTGAAGACGGCGTCGCCCGCGCGCTCGGGGTAGCCGTAGGCGATCGCCAGGCCGTGGCCGGTCGCGATCTCGGCGATGGCGTCCGCGCAGTCTCCGTCGGCGGATTCGGCGAGGCGGCCGATGTCATCGCCGATCGCGTACCCGGTCAGGAACATCTCCGCCGTGACGAGCAGCCCGGCGCCCGCGGCGGCGGCCCGGCCCGCGGCCTCGTCGAGGACCTTGAGGTTCTCGACGGTGGAGCCGGGGCGGCCGGAGCTCTGGAGCAGGGCGGTGCGCATGCGTGTTCCTCACCGGTACGCGGGGGTTTTTGGGGGCCTGATAGACGGTACGGTCGGCGGGCTCGGCCGGACAAGGAGCAGCCATTGCGCGCCGGTGAGCTGATCATTGCGTCCCTCGAGGGCTCGGCGGCGATTCGTTGCGGGCCCCGCGGTCGTACGTCCGGTCCTCCCGTGGGCGCAGACCGGTGATGTGCTCCCCCGCCGGGCGGCGGAGGCGGGGTCACGTCCCCGGAGCGATGTGGCGCGGGCGCCGCGCCGGGACAGTGGTGAGCGTCCAGTTGACGTGCGTCACCTGCGGAAAGGACCGCCATGAACCGCCGTACGAAGACCGCCTTACTCGGCTCCGCGCTGCTGCTCACCCTCGCCGCCGCGGCAGGCTCCGCCGGAGCCTCCGCCCCCGACGAGAGCAAGCGTGAGGCGGCCGCGCTCACCGGCGAGGCCAAGCTGTACCGCTCGGCCGGGGACGACATCACCTTCTCCTTCGACGCGCACCTGGCCGCGAAGGACAAGGCCGACCCGACGAAGGCCACCGGCACCTTCGAGTGGAGCCACTATCTGAACGGCGAGGGCGCCCGGGCGAAGGCGAAGGTGGACTGCCTGCTCACCGGCGGCAAGGTGGCCGTCGTCTCCGGTGTCATCACCTCCTCCGACCTGCCCGGCGCGAAGGGCAAGCGGGTCGGGATCACCGTGCACGACCTCGGTCACCGCGACCGGCTGGGCTACAGCTGGGCCTCGACGGGCACCCCGGTCGACACGAAGGACCTGCCCAAGTGCGTGGGCTCGGCGCCCTTCGAGAAGGTCAAGAAGGGCACCGGCGACTTCTCGGTCACCCCCTGGCAGCCCGACCTCTAGCAGCCGGCAGCAGCGCGGTCACCAGGTACGGCACGGCGAACCACACGAAGGCCGTGCCGTGTCCGGTGGCCGTGCCGAGCGCCCCGTAGCCGACGTACACGGCGACGGTGGCCAGCTCCGTGCCCAGCCCGGCCACCGAGGTGAGGGTGGCCCGGCCGGAGTCGTCGATGCGCTGCTGGAGCCGGGCGTCGGCCAGCACGCTCGCCGCCTGGAAGCCGCCGAAGGCGAGTGCCACGAGGGCGATTCCGGCCGGGGTGCCGGCACCGGCGCCCACGGCCAGGGCGAGTGCCGCGCCCGCGAGCAGCGCCGCGAGGCCCTTCGTGCCGAGGCGTTCGCCCGCCCCGGCCAGCAGTCCTCCGGCTGTGGCGCCCGCCCAGATCAGCAGCAGGAGGTAGGGCACCAGCGCGTCGGAGACACCGGTGTCCCGGACCAGCAGCGGCGTGTACTCGTCGAGGGCGCCCCACACGGCGGTGACGGCCGGGACCAGCAGGAGCGCTCCTCGTACGGACCGGTCGGCGCGGGCCTCGGCGAGCCCGGCCCTCAGGGTCGCGGTCCAGCTGTCCTGCCCGGCCGCCGGGGTCCGGTGTTCCGGGAGCCGGGTCGCCGTCGCCGCCGCCAGCAGGCACACCAGCACGCTGGCGGCGCCGACGGCGGTGTGGCCGCCCCAGGCGAACACCGGTCCGGCCAGTCCGGTCGCCGCCATGACGGCCACCAGGCCGGCCGCACGGGCCCGGCCCATGACACGGGCGTACCGGCCGGCCGCGCCGAGCCGCTCCAGTTCGTCGTAGACCAGTGCCTCGCACGCGCCGGAGGCGAGGGCTCCGCCCGCGCCCCACAGCACGAAGCCCAGGGCGAAGGCGCCGTACGACGGGAGGAGCGTCCACAGGGCGAAGCCGGCGGCGGTGAGCAGCGGGCCGAGCCACAGCAGCGACCGGCGGGAGACGGCGTCGGCCCAGGCGCCGGAGGGGATCTCCAGCAGCACGCCGGTGACCGACCACAGGGCGAACAGGGAGGAGATCTGCCAGACCGACAGGCCGGTGTCGCGGAACAGCAGCGCGTACACCGGATAGAGCAGGACGAAGTCCTCGAGGAACGCGTAGCCGTACAGCGTCCTGGTCAGCCGGCGGACACCGGAGCGGTGGCGCGTACGGCGGCCGGGGCGGTCCTCTGAAGGCTCGGCTGTGGATCAATGTCGCCAGGTCATGACACCGATGGTAGGCCGGTCGGGCGGATCACGCCGCTGAATTACGTGGGCGATCCCGACGAGAAGCGCCGCAGCAGCGGCGACAGCACGAGCACGGACTTGGTCCGCTCGACGAACGGCTCCCCGGCGATCCGCTCCAGGACCCGTTCGAAGTGCCGCATGTCGGAGGCGAAGACCTGGGCGATCGCGTCCGCGTCCCCGGTGACGGTGGACGCGGCCACGACCTCCTGATAGCGCTCCAGGCCCCGCTGGATGGTCTCCGGGGAGGTGTTCCCGCGGCAGTAGATCTCGACGAACCCCTCGGTCTCCCAGCCGAGGGCGCCCGGGTCCACCCGGACGGTGAATCCGGTGATGGCTCCGGTGGCCCGCAGCCGGTCCACGCGCCGTTTCACGGCGGGTGCGGACAGGCCGACGATCTGGCCGATGTCGGCGTAGGAGCGGCGGGCGTCCTCGGCGAGGGCGTGCACGATGCGTTCGTCGAGATCGTTCAGCACAGTGGGTTGATCACTTTTCGGATGGTGCGAGTCGGGACCGGCGATAGCCGTACCCGAAGTAGAACACGAGCCCGGCGGCCATCCAGACACCGAAGACCACCCAGGTCACGGCCGACAGGCTGCCCATCATCCACAGACAGAAGCCGAAGCCCAGCGCCGGCATGACCGGGGAGAGCGGCACCCGGAAGGTGCGGGGCATGTCCGGGCGGGTCCGGCGCAGCACCACGACGGCCACGTTGACGAGCGCGAAGGCGAACAGGGTGCCGATGCTGGTGGCGTCGGCGAGCTGCCCCAGCGGGATCGCGGCGGCCAGCACACCGCAGAACAGCGACACGATCAGGGTGTTGGCGCGGGGGGTCTTGGTCTTCGGGTGGACCCTGGAGAAGACCTTCGGCACCAGCCCGTCGCGGGACATGGCGAAGAGGATGCGGGTCTGGCCGTACAGCACGGTCAGGACCACGCTCGCGATGGCGATGACCGCGCAGAACGCCAGCAGCGTGCCCCAGAAGGTCTGCCCGGTGACCTCGCGCATGATCTGGGCGAGAGCGGCCTCGGAGTCGGTGAAGTTCTTCCAGGGCTTGGCGCCGACCGCCACGGCGGCGACGAGGACGTACAGCGCCGTGACGATGACCAGCGACAGCATGATCGCGCGGGGCAGGTCGCGCTGCGCGTTCTTCGCCTCCTCGCCGGCGGTGGAGGCGGCGTCGAAGCCGATGTAGGAGAAGAACAGCGTCGCCCCGGCGGCGCTGACACCCGCCATGCCCAGCGGCATGAAGTTCTCGTAGTTGCCGGAGCGGAAGCCCTGGACGCCGATGGCGCAGAACATCACCAGCGCGGCGATCTTCACGATGACCATGACGGTGTTGGCGCGGGCGGACTCCTTGGCACCGCCCAGCAGGAACGCCATCGCGAGCAGGACGACGATCAGCGCGGGCAGGTTGAACACGCCGCCGTCGCCGGGCGGGGCGGACAGGGCGGCCGGGATGGTGACGCCTATGGTCCCGTCGAGCAGTTCGTTGAGGTACTCGCCCCAGCCGACCGCGACGGCGGCGACGGACACGCCGTACTCCAGGACCAGGCACCAGCCGCAGATCCAGGCGATCAGCTCGCCCATCGTTGCGTACGCATACGAGTACGAGGACCCGGCGACCGGGATGGTGCCCGCGAGCTCGGCGTACGACAGGGCCGAGAACAGGGCGGTGAGGCCGGCGATGACGAAGGAGAGCGTGACGGCCGGGCCCGCCTTGGGGACGGCCTCGCCGAGGACGACGAAGATGCCGGTGCCGAGGGTGGCACCGATGCTGATCATGGTGAGCTGCCACAGGCCGAGGGAGCGCCGCAGCGACCCTCCCTCACCCTGGCCGCCCTCCGCGACCAGGCCTTCCACCGGCTTGCGACGCATGAGGCGCGCACCGACGCCCGGGGCGGGCGGGGTGGTCTGACTACTGCCGTGCGGGGGTGCGCCTTGGTCGAGCACGTGCTGGGCTCCTTATCGCTGCCGGTCAGGGCGGCAGGGACCGGCGGCACCTCTGGAGCAGAGACCCACCGAGCGGGGTCCCTGCCACGCCACGTACGAGGCGACAGCCTACGAGGATCGGCGTTGCTGGTGAAATGCAGCAACCTTGCGCATGCCCGCAAGATCGTTGCGTTCCTCGGGGCTCGGTGGGTGTTCGTTGCGGGACGGCTGTCGACCGTTGCGTGACGGGCCGTCAGAGGGCCCTGACGCGAACCGCGCGAGGGGTCGGCCCGGTCATGCGGGACGCCGTCGATCAGAGCGTTGATCACCGGGCGGGCGGCGATCTCCACGCACCGACGGTAGGGCCCACGCCTGCCGAAACGGCCCCCGGTGTCCCGCAGGGCGGGACACCGGGGGCCGTACGAAGGGGCGTCGGCGTGTCAGCTCCAGCTGGCGTGCAGGGGCTTGCCCTCGGCGTAGCCGGCGGCGCTCTGGATGCCGACGATGGCCTTCTCGGCGAACTCCTCCAGGGAGCCGGCGCCGGCGTAGGTGCAGGAGGAGCGGACGCCCGCGATGACCGAGTCGATCAGGTCCTCGACGCCCGGGCGGTCCGGGTCGAGGAACATGCGGGAGGTGGAGATGCCCTCCTCGAACAGCGCCTTGCGGGCGCGGTCGTACGCCGACTCCTCGGAGGTGCGGTTGCGCACGGCACGCGCGGACGCCATGCCGAAGGACTCCTTGTACGCCCGACCCTGCGCGTCGTGCTGGAGGTCGCCCGGGGACTCGTAGGTGCCCGCGAACCAGGAGCCGACCATCACGTTGGACGCACCGGCCGCGAGCGCCATCGCCACGTCGCGAGGGTGGCGGACGCCGCCGTCGGCCCACACGTGCTTGCCGTACTTCTTCGCCTCGGCGGCGCACTCCAGGACGGCGGAGAACTGCGGCCGGCCGACACCGGTCATCATGCGGGTGGTGCACATGGCGCCGGGTCCGACACCGACCTTGACGATGTCCGCGCCCGCCTCGATCAGGTCGCGCACGCCCGCGGCGGCCACCACGTTGCCTGCGGCGATCGGCACCTGCGGGTCGAGGTCGCGCACCAGCTTCAGGGCGCTGATCATCGACTCCTGGTGGCCGTGCGCGGTGTCGATGACGAGCGCGTCGACACCCGCGTCCAGCAGCTGCTGGGCCTTGCCCGCGACGTCGCCGTTGATGCCGACGGCGGCGGCGATACGCAGCCGCCCCTGCGCGTCGGTGGCCGGCTTGTAGAGCGTGGCGCGCAGGGCGCCCTTGCGGGTGAGGATGCCGGCGAGCGTGCCGTCCTTGTGGACGGCGGGGGCGTAGCGGCGGTTGGCGTGGTCGAGGGTGTTGAAGGCCTCGCCCGGGTCCATGTCCGCGTCGATGAGCAGCAGGTCCCGGGACATGACCTCGGTCAGCTGCGTGAAGCGGTCCACGCCGGACAGGTCGGAGTCGGTGACCACGCCGACCGGCCGGTGGTTCTCGTCGACGACGACCCCGGCGTTGTGCGCGCGCTTGGGCAGCAGCGCCAGCGCGTCCGCGACGGTCTGGTGCGGGGCCAGCATGATCGGGGTGTCCAGGACCAGGTGGCGGCTCTTCACCCAGGAGACCACGTCGGTGACCACGTCGATCGGAATGTCCTGCGGTATGACGACGAGGCCACCGCGGCGGGCCACGGTCTCGGCCATGCGGCGGCCGGCGATGGCGGTCATGTTGGCGACGACGAGCGGGATGGTGGTGCCCGTGCCGTCCGGGGAGCTGAGGTCGACGCCCTGCCGCGAGCCGACCGCGGAGCGGCTCGGCACCATGAAGACGTCGTCGTACGTCAGGTCGTACCCGGGCTGGACGTCATTGAGGAAACGCACGTGCTGCACATCCCAGTCGATCAGAGGTGACCCCCGAACCGGACGGTCCGGGGGAAAGAGCACGTACTTCATTCTCCCACGACGCGGGCCCGGACGTCCCTGAGCAGATCATCCAGGCTGGTCAGGGGGCCTCTCGGAGGATGCTCCAAGCCCGAGGGTCACGAAGAGACCCGGGCCCCGGTCCGTCGCCTCGGCGAAGATCTCCTCCGCGACCTGCCACTCCTCGGGCCGCGTCCGGGCGTACGTCCGCCAGCCCCGCACGACGACCAGCAGCCCCCGCTCCTCGGACCCCTCGGGCCAGAGGGCGGGGTCGGCCAGGCAGTCGGCGAGGGCGTCCCAGTTGCGGCCGAACCAGTCGGGCAGGGCCAGGTCACGGGCGCAGCGGTCCATGAGGCCCGCCTTGTCCGTGACGCCGTCGAGGTCCAGAACGACCACGATCCGGCCCGCCGGGTCGTCCGGCACCTGGTGCGACTCCCTCACCATCCGTCAGGCTCCGTCCGGGTCGGTCCTGTTGAGCGCGGACTTCGGCGTCGGGCCCGCCGTCATCAGGTAGTCCGCTGCCGACGTGTCCGTGACCAGGCTGGTGACCAGCCCGGACCGCAGCACCGCGTCGATCGCGGGCCCCTTGCGCTGCCCGCCCGCGATGGCGACGACCTCGGGGACGCGGCGGAGCTGGTGGGTCTTGACCGTGATGCACCGCTCGCCCAGGTCCCGGCCGACCCGGCGGCCCTCGGCGTCGAAGAGGTGCGCGGACATCTCGGCGGCGACGCCGAGGGAGGCGTAGTGCGCGCGCTCCTCGTCACTGAGCATGTCGTGCACCGTGGAGATGCCCGGCTCCCAGGAGCCGATGGAGACACAGGCGACGGTGACCTTGTCGAAGTGCTCGAAGGCCCGGGCGATCCCCGTCTGGTTGCGCAGTGCCATGGCCGTGGCCGCGTCGGGCAGCAGCATCGGCGCGTAGATGGGGTGGGCGTCACCCCCGGACACCTGGGCGGCGCGGCGTACGGCCTCGACCGAGCCGCGCTCGGCGGTCCCGGCGTCGTACACGCCCGTCAGCTGCACCACCGTGCACGGCGGCAGCCGGTCGAGCGCCGCCGCCATGTGGATCGTGGAACGGCCCCAGGCCAGTCCCAGCACATCACCTTCGTTGACCAGTTCGCCGAGCAGGTCGGCGGCCACTTCTCCCAGGTTCTCGGGGTCCGGTGTCTCCTCGGCCTCGGCCGGGGACTCGACCACGACAGCGTGCCTGAGGCCGTAGCGGGCGCGGAGCGCGTCCGAGCGCTCCGCGTCCAGCTCGGCCGGCACACGGATCTCGATGCGCACGAGATCCCGTTCGAGGGCGGTCTCCAGGACCCGGGCCACCTTGAAGCGGCTGACGCCGAACTCCTCCGCGATCTGGATCTTGGACTTTCCCTCGAGGTAGAAGCGGCGGGCCATGGCCGCCGCCTGCACCAGCTCAGCGGGTCCCATCCGCATGGCTGACCGGCCCGCCGACATACCCGACACGGCGATCTCCTCACTGCTGTTCACACTCTGGATTCGCCGTTCATCCTTGCAGATCCGGCGCACTTGATCAGCCCTGATCGGAGCCGTTCACTTAGCTGTGGCTCAGTGGTCGCAGGCCCAGGATGCCTTGGCCGTCGTCGCCTCAGCCTGCGTGCGTAGTGCACGTACCGCCTCGGCCGGGTCTTTTGCCCCGTAGACCGCCGATCCGGCCACGAAGACGTCGGCTCCGGCGTCGGCGCAGCGCTCGATGGTGGAAGCCGAAACTCCGCCGTCGACCTGGAGCCAGAGCTCCAGACCGTGCTTGCTGATCAACTCGCGGGTGCGGCGAATCTTCGGAAGCATGATGTCGAGAAAGGCCTGTCCCCCGAAGCCCGGTTCGACCGTCATGATCAGCAGCATGTCGAGCTCGGGGAGCAGGTCCTCGTACGGCTCGATGGGGGTCGCGGGCTTCAGCGCCATGGAGGCGCGGGCGCCCTTGGCGCGGATCTCCCGCGCGAGCCGGACCGGAGCGGCGGCCGCCTCGACATGGAAGGTGACGGAACCGGCCCCCGCTTCCACGTACTGGGGCGCCCACCGATCGGGCGCCTCGATCATCAGATGGCAGTCCAGCGGAGTGTCCGTCGCACGGGCGAGTGACTCTACGACCGGCACCCCGAGCGTGAGGTTCGGGACGAAATGGTTGTCCATGACGTCGACGTGGAGCCAGTCGGCTCCGTCCACCGCCTTCGCCTCGTCCGCGAGGCGAGCGAAGTCGGCGGACAGGATGCTGGGGTTGATCTGCGCGGCCATGGCCTAAGCCTATGCGCTGCGCTGGGCTTGGGCGGTGGGGGTCCCGAATGGCCGGCTCATGAGTTCGGCCGCGGGTTGTACGGGGTCGCTCGCGCAGTTCCCCGCGCCCCTTACGGGGCCCATTCGCCGAGGGAGACTCCATGACCGGGAAGCAGGGCATCGGGCATCTGGTCTGCGGGCGGCGGGCCAAGTGGTTGGTGTTGGTGTTGTGGCTGGTCGTGCTGTTCGTGACGGCGCCGTTCGCGATGAAGCTCACCGATGCCCAGGACAACGACGCGGCGTCCTGGCTGCCGGGGTCCGCCGAGTCCACCCAGGTCCTGGAGCTGTCGAAGGACTTCCGTCCCGAGCAGATCCCCGCGGTCGTCGTCTACGCCCGGGACAGCGGCCTCACCGCACAGGACCGCGCGCAGATCACCGAGGACGCGGCGCGGCTGAGGCAGCTGCGCGACCACGGCATCCGGGGCGCGGAGACCCGGGGGCCCGTCTACGACCGGCCGGCCGATCCCCGGGCGGCGGAGATCCTCGTACCGATCACGATGGACGAGAAGGGCTGGGAGCAGATCGCACCCGCGGTCGACTCCATGCGGGACATCACCGGCGACAGCCACGGCGGCCTCGCCGTGCACATCACCGGGCCGGGCGGCACGTCGGCGGACTTCTCCAAGGCCTTCGAGGGTATCGACTCGACGTTGCTGGTGTCGGCCATGGGCGTCGTCATCGTCATGCTGCTGATCACCTACCGGAGTCCCACCCTCCTGCTGGTCCCGCTGCTCGCCGTGATCGCCGCGCTGTTCACCGCACAGGCGCTGATCTACTTCCTCGCGGAACACGCCGACCTGACGGTCAACGGGCAGAGCGCCGGCATCCTCACGGTGCTCGTGTTCGGCGCGGGGACGGACTACGCGCTGCTACTCGTGGCGCGCTACCGGGAGGAACTGCGCCGCCACGAGGACCGGCACGAGGCGATGGCGGTCGCCCTGCACCGGGCGGGCCCCGCCGTGCTCGCCTCCGGCGGGACGGTCGTGCTGAGCATGCTGGTGCTGCTGGTCGCGGAGATGAACTCCACCAGCGGCCTGGGCCCGGTCGCCGCGATCGGCGTGGCGGTCGCCCTCCTGGCGATGATGACCCTGTTCCCGGCCCTGCTGGTGGTCTTCGGCCGCTGGATCTTCTGGCCGGTGATCCCGCACTTCGGCTCGGCCGACCCCACCGGGCGCGGCATCTGGGCCCGCACCGGCCTCGGTATCGCCCGCCGTCCGCGCACGGTCTGGGCGGTGACGGCTCTCGTCCTCGCGATCTGTTCACTCGGTCTCATCCAGCTGCGCGCGGAGGGCATCAGCAACGCGGACGCCTTCACGGGCAAGCCGGACTCGATCGTCGGCCAGGAGGTCTCCGAGCAGTACTTCCCCGCCGGCAGCGGCAACCCGCTCGTCATCGTCTCCGACCATGCGCAGGCCCGGCAGGTGGGCCGCGCGGTCGCCGGGACCGAGGGCGTCGTGCCGACCTCGCTCGGCCTGCCCCCGGGCACGAAGCCCGTGTACGAGGGCAAGGTGCTGTTCGAGGCGACCCTGGCCGATCCAGCGGACAGCGAGGCGGCCAAGCAGACCGTCGAAAGGGTGCGGGACGCCGTGCACGCGGTGCCGGACGCGGACGCCCAGGTGGGCGGCGGCACGGCCGGGCTCATCGACATGGACAGGGCGACGACCCGCGACAACATCGTGATCATCCCGCTGGTCCTGGCCGTCGTCCTGCTGATCCTGTGCGCGCTGCTACGGTCGCTGATCGCCCCGCTGCTGCTGGTCGGGACGGTGATCCTGTCGTTCGCGGCGGCGCTGGGCCTCAGCGCGCTGGCCTTCCGGTACATCTTCGACTACGCGGGCGAGGCGACGGACTTCCCGCTGTTCGTCTTCGTCTTCCTGGTCGCCCTGGGCATCGACTACAACATCTTCCTCACCACGCGCATCCGCGAGGAGGCGGCCCGCCAGGGCACCAGACAGGGCGTGATCACGGGGCTCGCCGCCACCGGCGCGGTCATCACCTCGGCGGGCCTGGTGCTGGCCGGCACGTTCGCCGCCCTCGGCACCCTCCCGATGGTCGCCTTCGCAGAGATCGGCTTCGCGGTCGCCCTCGGTGTCCTCATCGACACGTTCATCGTGCGCTCGGTCCTGGTGACGTCGCTGTTCCTGGACGTGGGACCGAAGGTGTGGTGGCCGCACCGGCTGGCCGGGGAGGACGGCGGTGCGGCGAACCGGGAGAGCGTCGGAGCGGGGGTCAGCCGGTCCGACGAATGAGTGCCAGGTACATGGCGTCGGTCCCGTGCAGATGCGGCCACAGCTGTACGTCGGGCCCGTCGCCCAGCTCCGGTACGCCGGGCAGCAGCGGCCGCGCGTCGACGAGTTCGGTGTCCGGGATCTGCTTGAGCACATCGGCGACCACGGCCCGGGTCTCGGCGAGGTGCGGCGAGCACGTCGCGTAGCCCACGACACCGCCGACCCGCACCGACTCCAGGGCGGTGCGCAGCAGCCCGCGCTGCAACGGCGCGAACCCCTCCAGGTCGTCGGGCCGGCGCCGCCAGCGTGCCTCGGGGCGGCGCCGCAGGGCGCCGAGACCGGTGCACGGCACATCGACCAGGACCCGGTCGAAGCTGCCGGGCCGCCATGCCGGACGGGTCCCGTCCGCGGCGATCACCTGATAGGGCCCGGGATTGCCGTCCAGCGCGTTGGCCACGAGCCCGGCCCGGTGCGGCTGCTTCTCGGAGGCGAGCAGCAGCGCACCCCGTTCGGCGGCGAGGGCGCCGAGCAGCGCGGCCTTGCCGCCGGGCCCGGCGCACCCGTCCAGCCACCGCCGGTCGGGCCCGTCCAACGGCGCGTTGGCGAGGGCGATCGCCACGAGCTGGCTGCCCTCGTCCTGCACGCCCGCGCGCCCGTCCCGTACGGCCTCGATGGCGCCCGGCTCGCCGCCCTCGGTCAGCCGCACGGCATACGGCGACCAGCGCCCCGGCACGGCGGCGTCCTCACCGAGCAGTTCCTCGGCGGTGGCCCGCCCGGGCCGCGCCACCAGGGTCACCTCGGGCCGCTCGTTGTCGGCGCGCAGCAACTCCTCGATACCGGCGCGCCCGCCGCCGAGGGAGTCCCACAGCGCGGACACGACCCATCGCGGATGCGAGTGCACGACGGCGAGGTTGTCCTCGGGATCCTCGTCGTAGGGCGGCGCGACCCGCTCGAGCCAGCCGTCCAGATCGTCCTGCGCGATCTTCCGCAGCACGGCGTTGACGAACTTGGCCCGCCCGTCGCCGAGCACGACGCGCGCCAGTTCGACGGTGGCGGACACGGCCGCGTGGGTCGGGATCCGCGTCCCGAGCAACTGGTGCGCACCGAGGCTCAGCACGTCCAGCACCGGCGGGTCGACGTCCCCGAGCGGCCGGTCCACGCAGGTCGCGATGACCGCGTCGTACGTCCCTTGCCACCGCAGCGTCCCGTACACCAGCTCGGTGGCGAGCGCCGCGTCCCGCGCGTCGAACTTCTCGGGTCCCTCGTTCTCCCGCGCTTTGCGCAACAACGGCGGCAGGACGAGGTTGGCATAGGCGTCCCGCTCGTCCACGGCCCTCAGCGCCTCGAAGGCGAGGATGCGGACGGGGTCCTTCTTGGGCCGACGGTAGGGCTTGCCGGACGGGCGGGGCCGACGGGGCTGTTCGCTCACGAAAAAGGTGCTCCGGGTGTGAGAAGAAGTGCGCCGTCCAGCCTACGCCGCCGGAGCCGGGGCATCAGCCCCCGAGCCGCTCCCCCTCGCTGATCCGCACGCCGCGCGCCCAGTCCGCCGCCCTCATCGGCTTCTTGCCCTGAGCCTGCACCCACAGCAGCTCGACACCGTACGAACCGGTGCCGACGTACACGTTGTTCTTCCCGGCGGAGATCTGCCCGGGAGCGAGGTCCGCCCGGTCGGGCACGGGGGCGACCTGGATGAGCTTGAGCCGCTCACCGCGGAACGTGGTCCAGGCGCCGGGAGCCGGGGTGCAGCCCCGCACCATCCGGTCGACGCGCAGCGCGGGAGCGCCCCAGTCGAGGTGGGCGTCCTCGACGTTGACCTTCGGGGCCTGGCTGATGCCGTCGGCCGGCTGCGGTACGGCCTTCAGCGTGCCGTCCTCGATGCCGTCCATGGTCGCCGCGAGCAGCCCGGCACCGGCGAAGGCGAGCCGCGTCAGCAGGTCCCCGCTGGTGTCGGTGGCCCGGATCTCCTCGGTCACCGTCCCGTACACCGGCCCGGAGTCGAGCCCCTCCTCGATCAGGAACGTGGAGGCCCCGGTGATCTCGTCGCCGGCCATGATGGCGTGCTGCACGGGTGCGGCCCCGCGCCAGGCCGGCAGCAGGGAGAAGTGCAGGTTGACCCAGCCGTGGGAGGGCACGTCGAGGGCGACACGCGGCAGCAGCGCCCCGTACGCGACGACGGGACAGCAGTCCGGCGCGATCTCCCGCAGCCGCTCCAGGAACTCGGGGTCCTTCGGCTTCGCGGGCTTCAGCACCTCGATCCCGGCCTCCTCCGCCCGCTCGGCGACGGGCGACGCGACCAGCCTGCGCCCGCGCCCAGCCGGCGCGTCGGGCCGCGTGACGACAGCGGCCACCTCGTGCCGCCCGGAGGCGAGAAGAGCGTCCAGAGCGGGAACGGCGACCTCGGGTGTACCGGCGAAGACGAGCTTCATGGGGTGGTGGGGGCCTCTCGGGCGGGGACTCATGACGGGCAGCGCACAAGTCTATGGGCCGACAACCGGGAAAGCCGCCGACGGCGATCCACCCCCACAGGGGCGTCGGGCCGCGCGGCCGAGAGTTACGGGTGGTGCGCGGGTGGGAGACGATCCGAGACCGCAGGCCGAGGCGCACTCCCCCGGCGCACAGGCGCACGCATATGCCCCCACGCCCCCACACCGTGACCCGCGGAGCGAATCCGCGTTGGTCAAGACAGAGTTGACCACAACGGGCCGTGATCACGGCCCATTCCTTTCAACGCCGGTTCGAGAGGCTTGTTCATGGCCGACCACGCAACCCACGACGCCCAGGCTCGGGCCAGCCTGCACTTGCTGGTGCGGGACATCGAGCGGGTCCGCCGGCAGGTGGACGCACTGCGCACACTCACCGCCCAGTTGGGCAATGTCTACCGCCCGCGCCGCTCCGGCCCCTCCACGGGCTTCGTCGTCTACGGACGCGCCCCCGCCCCGACGGTACGTCTCGCCCAGGAGCTGCGGGACAGTGTCGAGACCCTGGTCACCGCGGCCGTGGACTTCGACCGCTCACTCGGCTTCTCCTGGGACGCGGTGGGCTCCGCGCTCGGAGTCACCAAACAGGCGGTGCACCGCCGTTACGGCGCACGCCGTGCCGCTGCCACGGCCCAGTCGGCCACGGCCGAGCCGGAGCGCACACCGGAGCCGACAGCCAGTCGCACGGTCAGTATGCCCACCGGCCTGCCCACGGTCCCGACGGTCCCCGCGGCCCGCTCCATGCCCACGCAGCCGACGGCAGGCAGTCCGGCACTCCGCGACGAGGCACGGCCGACGGCGTTCCCCGGCCCGCGCAACGGCTGAACGGCGCCCCCTTGCCCTGCCCTCCCGGACGCCTTCGGGAGGGCAGCCGCACATCCGGGCGGCGCCCGCCGGACCTTTGCGAGAGCTCAGCCGCCCCACGGCTCACCCGATGTCAGCCGGATCGATCCGCACCCACACGCCGGCCCCGCTCGCACTCCCCCGAGCCATCCGCGCGGCCTGCGCGGCCTTGAGCGCGGCGGCCAGCGCGGCCCCCTTCCCCGGCGGCACCCGCAGCAACGCGCGCTCCCACTGCTCCCCTGGCGGCGGCGCCCCCACCCTCCGCGGTCGTCCCGCGGCCGGGACGGGCAACGGCACGGGCCCCAGCACCTCGGCCTCCGGCGGCAGTTCCGCCGTACCAAGAAACTCGGCCACCGCCTCCGCCGGCCCCGACACGGCCGCCATCCTCGACACCGGCGGAAAGCCCAGCTCGGCCCGCTCGGCCAGTTCCCGCACCGCGTGACCGACGGGATCCCACCGTACGAGCGCCTGGACGGGCCGCAGCGTCGGCTCGGCCACGACCACCACCGTGCCGCCCGCCGACTGCGGCCGGACGAGTGCCCCGGCCGCGATCCACCGCCGCAACGCGTCCTCCCCTGCCCGCAGATCGGGCCGCCCGAGCATGGCCCACCCGTCCAGCAGCAGCGCCGCCGCATACCCGCCCTCGGCGACCGGCTCGGCCCCCGGCGTGCTCACCACCAGCGCGGGCGCCCCCGGGACCGTGTCGAGCACGTGTTCACGCCCCGAGGTCCGCACCGGAACCGCGGGGAAGGCACGCCCGAGTTCCTCGGCGGTCCGCCGCGCCCCCACCACCGAGGCGCGCAGCCGGAAGGCACCGCACTCCGGGCAGTGCCAGCCGCTCTCCTCGCGGCCGCACCACCCGCAGCACAGGGCCCCGCCGTCCCGCGTCTCCATGGGCCCGGAGCAGTGCCGGCACCGCGCGGGCGCCCGGCAGTTGGCGCACGCCATGCGCGGCACATAGCCCCGCCGGGGCACCTGCACCAGCACCGGGCCGTTCCGCAAGCCGTCCCTGACGGCCTGCCAGGCGAGGGTCGGCAGCCGGGCGGCCCGGGCGGCCTCGTCCCGGGCGAGGTCCCCGTCCCCCACGGTGCGCACGAGCGGAGCGGCTCCCCGCACCTGCTCCCGCCCGGCGACGAGCGGCCGGGCCCACCCGCTCTCGACGAGCTGTGCGGCCTCCACCGTGCAGCCCCAGCTGCCCAGCAGGAAGCCGCACTTGTCCTGGGCCGCCCGCAGCAGGAGCACCTCCCGCGCATGGGGCTGCGGGGCGTGCTGCTCGCTGTGGCTGTCGTCCCCGTCGTCCCAGAGGGCCACGAGCCCGAGGTCCTGGACCGGCGCGAACATCGCGGCCCGCGTCCCGATCACGGCCCGTACGGAACCGCGCCGCACCGCGAGCCACTGCGCGTACCGCTTCTCGGGCCCCGCGTCGGCGGTGAGCACCGCGTGCCGCCCCTCCCCGAGCAGCGAGGTCAGTGCGGCGTCGGCCCGCGCGACGGCCCGTCCGTCGGGCAGGACGACGAGCGCCCCGCGCCCGGAGGCCAGCGTCGCCGCGACGGCCCGGGCCAGCTCCTCGCTCCACTGCGGCCCCGGCAGCGCGTTCCACACGGCCCGTGGAGCGCCGCCGGACGCCAGGGACTCCACGAAGGCCGCTCCCCGCTCGTACCGCTGCCAGGATCCCGCCTCGGGGGCCGGGGGCGGCGGCAGGGGGGCGGGAGAGGCCCGCTGCTCGGCGCGCGCGTTACGCGGTGGCACGGCGAGTTGCAGGACGTCCGCGAGGCTGCCCGCGTACCGGTCGGCGACCGCCCGGGCCAGCCCCAGCAGTTCCTCGCTCAGCACCCGCTCGGGCGACACGACCTGGGCGAGGGCGGCCAGCGGCCCGGAGTATGCGGACTCGGCCAGTCGCTCGACGAGGAACCCGTCGATCAGCCCGCCGCCTTCGCGCCGCCCGTCCCGCACCCGGTGCCGCCCGGCCCCGAACCGCACCCGCACCCGCACGCCCGGCTGGGCCTCGGCGTCCAGCTCCTCGGGTACCGCGTAGTCGAAATAACGGTCGAGATGGAGCACGCCCTTGTCGACGAGGACCCGCGCGACGGGCAGCTCCTTGGCGAGCGCGGCTCCCCGCCAGGTCCGCGGCTTGGCCCGGGGTGTCTTGGCCTTCCGCACGCTCTCCCGGATGAGCGCGAGCTGCTCGGGCGGCGCACCCTCCGCACCGCCGTCCGCCTGTCCGTTCTCGCTGCTCACGCTTGCATTCTTACCAAACACCACTGACAACCGGCGGCCCCGGCGAGGCCCCCGGGGTACGACGAGGCCCGGCCCCCCCGAAGGGTGCCGGGCCTCACTGGGTGCCGTAAGGGCGCCGGACCTACAGGCCCGCCGCCTTGCGCAGCGCGTCCACACGGTCCGCCTGCTCCCACGTGAACTCGGGAAGCTCACGGCCGAAGTGGCCGTACGCCGCGGTCTGGGCGTAGATCGGGCGGAGCAGGTCGAGGTCGCGGATGATGGCCGCCGGGCGGAGGTCGAAGACCTCGTCGATCGCCTTCTCGATCTTCTCCGTGTCGATCTTGGCCGTGCCGAAGGTCTCGACGAACAGGCCCACCGGCTCGGCCTTGCCGATCGCGTACGCCACCTGGACCTCGCAGCGGGAGGCGAGGCCCGCGGCGACGACGTTCTTGGCGACCCAGCGCATCGCGTACGCCGCGGAGCGGTCCACCTTGGACGGGTCCTTGCCGGAGAAGGCACCGCCGCCGTGACGGGCCATGCCGCCGTAGGTGTCGATGATGATCTTGCGGCCGGTCAGGCCGGCGTCGCCCATCGGGCCGCCGATCTCGAAGCGGCCGGTGGGGTTGACCAGGAGACGGTAGTTCTCCGTGTCGAGCTTGATGCCCTCGTCGAGCAGCGCCTTCAGCTCCGGCTCGACGACGAACTCCTTGATGTCCGGAGCCAGCAGCGAGTCCAGGTCGATGTCGGAGGCGTGCTGGGAGGAGACCACGACGGTGTCCAGGCGGACCGCCTTGTCGCCGTCGTACTCAATGGTGACCTGGGTCTTGCCGTCCGGGCGCAGGTAGGGGATGGTGCCGTTCTTGCGCACCTCGGACAGGCGCTTCGACAGGCGGTGGGCCAGGAAGATCGGCAGCGGCATGAGCGTCGGGGTCTCGTCCGTCGCGTAGCCGAACATCAGGCCCTGGTCGCCCGCGCCCTGCTTGTCGAGCTCGTCCTCGTCGCCCTCGACACGGGACTCGTACGCCGTGTCGACACCCTGGGCGATGTCCGGGGACTGTGCGCCGATGGACACCGAGACGCCGCAGGAGGCGCCGTCGAAGCCCTTCTTCGAGGAGTCGTAACCGATTTCGAGGATCTTGTTCCGGACCAGCGTCGCGATGTCCGCGTACGTCTTGGTCGTGACCTCGCCGGCCACGTGCACCAGGCCGGTCGTGATCAGGGTCTCGACGGCGACCCGAGAGGTCGGGTCCTCGCGGAGCAACGCGTCGAGAATGGTGTCGCTGATCTGGTCAGCGATCTTGTCAGGGTGACCCTCGGTCACGGACTCCGAGGTGAACAGGCGACGGGACACAACGCTCCCTGGGGTTGCAGCGGCTGCTGTCTGATCATTGGCGGACGGCGAGGGCTGCACCTCGCGCCGTCCGTGGAACAGTTTACGGGTCACGCTTCGGCCACGGCCCCCCTGTCTCGCCACTCGGAAGTGCTGTGACCTGCGGCACGGGCATTCTGCCCAATCGCGAGCGGCGTTGGCCAGAGGCGCCACGCCCCGATCGGCCGGGATTCACCGAGGCGCAGGGCGACTGAAACATCAGCCGAGGCGCCCGGCCACCAGGTCCCACACCGTTTCGGCCAGGGCTTCCTTGGGTCCGTACGGCACCGCGGTCTCGCTGCCGTCGGTGCCGAGCACGACGGCTTCGTTCTCCTCGGAACCGAAGGTCTTGCGCTCCCCGACCTCGTTCACCACCAGCAGATCGCAGCCCTTGCGCTTCAGTTTGGCGCGGCCGTTGGCGAGCACGTCGTCCGTCTCCGCCGCGAAGCCGACGATCACCTGTCCGGGGCGAACCCGGTCGGTGGAGATCTCCGCGAGGATGTCCGGATTCCGCACCAGGGCGATCGGCTCCGGCTCCTGGTCGTCCTTCTTCTTGATCTTCCCGGCCGCGTAGGCCACCGGACGGAAGTCCGCCACCGCCGCCGCCATGACCACGGCATCCGCGTCGGCGGCAGCTGTCAGCACCGCCTCGCGCAGGTGCGCGGCCGTGCCGACGGGGACGACGTCCACCCCGGCCGGGTCCGGCAGGGTGCTGTTGGCCGCGATGAGCGTGACCCGGGCGCCGCGGGCGGCCGCGGTGCGGGCGAGGGCGTAGCCCTGCTTGCCGGAGGAGCGGTTGCCCAGGAACCGGACCGGGTCCAGGGGCTCGCGGGTGCCGCCCGCGCTCACCACGACATGCCGGCCCTTGAGGTCCGGCTCGGCCACGCCACGGGCCAGCACTCGGCGGCACACCTCGAAGATCTCGCCCGGGTCGGGCAGCCGGCCCTTGCCGGTGTCGACACCGGTGAGACGGCCCACGGCCGGCTCGATGACGAGGGCACCGCGGCGGCGCAGCGTCGCCACGTTCTCCCGGGTGGCCGGGTGCTCCCACATCTCCGTGTGCATGGCGGGGGCGAAGACGACCGGGCAGCGGGCGGTGAGCAGGGTGTTGGTCAGGAGGTCGTCGGCGAGGCCGTGGGCCGCCTTGGCGAGCATGTCGGCGGTGGCCGGGGCGACGACGACCAGATCGGCCTGCTGCCCGATGCGGACGTGCGGGACCTCGTGGACGTCGTCCCACACCTCGGTGGAGACCGGGTGCCCGGAGAGCGCGGACCACGTGGCGGCGCCGACGAAGTGCAGCGCGGAGGCCGTGGGCACCACGCGCACGTCATGGCCCGACTCCGTCAGCCGCCGCAGCAGCTCACAGGCCTTGTACGCGGCGATGCCGCCACTGACCCCCAGAACGACCTTCGGCTTGTCCACGCTTCTCCCCGGACCTCGGCAACCGGCACAACGTACGACTCCATGACACACCACAGGCCCGGCAGTCGACCTGCCGGGCCTGTGGAAAAGTCAGCGTCAAGCTGGAAATACTACTTACTGCGCCGGGCCCTCGACGGCCTCGGACGTGAGCAGCCCCGCGTTGATCTCGCGGAGGGCGATCGAGAGCGGCTTCTCGTGGACGTGGGTGTCGACGAGAGGACCGACGTACTCGAGGAGGCCCTCGCCGAGCTGCGAGTAGTACGCGTTGATCTGGCGGGCCCGCTTGGCCGCGTAGATCACGAGGCTGTACTTCGAGTCGGTGGCCTCGAGGAGCTCGTCGATCGGCGGGTTGATGATGCCCTCGGGCGCGGAGATGGAAGAGGACACGCTCTACCTTCCGATGGGTGGGAAAGAGTCTGTCGGGGTGATCAGCGAGGATCGGATCGATCAGCGATGGTCACACCACGTTCGTCAAGGCTAGCAGCTCGCGAGCCACGTCCTCGACGGAGGTGTTGACCAGGGTGGTGTCGAACTCCGGCTCGGCGGCGAGTTCGATCTTCGCAGCCTCGAGCCGGCGCTCGATCACCTCGGGCGGTTCGGTACCCCGCCCGGTGAGTCTGCGCACCAGCTCCTCCCAGGAGGGAGGAGCCAGGAACACCAGCTGGGCCTCGGGCATCGACTCCCGGACCAGACGGGCACCCTGCAGGTCGATCTCGAGGAGGACCGGCTCACCGGCCTCCAGGCGCTCCTGCACGGCCGCACGCGGCGTGCCGTAGCGGTTGCCGGCGAACTCGGCCCACTCCAGCAGTTCGCCGTTGGCGATCAGCTTGTCCATCTCGTCGTCGGTGACGAAGAAGTAGTGGACTCCGTGCTTCTCGCCGGGGCGAGGCTTGCGGGTCGTCGCCGACACCGAGAGCCAGACCTCGGGGTGTTCCTTGCGCATATGGGCGACGACCGTGCTCTTGCCGACCCCGGAGGGGCCGGAGAGCACGGTCAGCCGCGGACGTACGTCCGGGGGTACGGGGGACGTCCCCCGGGGTGTTGCAGCCATGCAGCGATTATCCAGCAATCCCGGAGTGCCCGGGACTCGCTTCCCCGGAGTGCCCGGTTCAGGAACCGGTGCTGCCGAACTCACGCTCCAAGGAGGCGATCTGGTTGGAACCGAGGCCGCGCACACGACGGCTCTCGGAGATGCCGAGTCGCTCCATGATCTGCTTGGCGCGGACCTTGCCCACGCCCGGCAGGGACTCGAGAAGGGCGGAGACCTTCATCTTGCCGATGACGTCGTTCTCCTGGCCCTGCTTGATGACCTCGTGAAGGGAGGCGCCGGAGTGCTTGAGTCGATTCTTGACCTCGGCCCGCTCCCGGCGAGCCGCGGCGGCCTTTTCGAGCGCGGCTGCGCGCTGTTCAGGGGTAAGGGGCGGAAGAGCCACGCCTACGTCACCTCGGATGTCGAACTGTCGGATACGGACCGGTGAGGAACCTAGTCGCCCCACACCTGGGGAGCCACGAGCAACACGCTTGCCCGTTGACTCTCGTCGGAGACTAGCGGGCAAGTCCGCCAGAGTCAGCGAGAACAGCGGAAAAGTCCTGGTCAGCCTTCATCTGAACAGACATTTAGGACATACTGCCCCGGATTTGAGGATGTATTCAGACTCAAGCCTGCCTCCGGCCACTCATCGGAGGACTCACAAGAAGGTCAGGAAGTGGTCAGGAGGAGGTCACAGCGTGACGGATCTCCTCCGCGAAGCGTTCCGCGGCGTCACGCAGCGCGACCGCGTCGGGACCGTGGCGTAGCACTCCCCGGCTGACGTTCGGCACGACGTTGCGCACCGCCGCCCCGAAGACCCCTGGAAGATCGGCCGGCGTGGCTCCCTGGGCACCGATGCCGGGCGCGAGGAGCGGGCCGTTGATGGCCAGATCGTACGAGGACAGGTCACCGAGGGTGGCGCCGACGACCGCGCCGAAGGACCCCAGGGGCTCCTCTCCCGCGTTCTCGGCGGACAGGTGCGCGAGCATCGTCGCTCCGACGTTCCGGCCGTCGGAGCGTACGGCGTGCTGGACCTCGCCGCCCTCCGGGTTGGAGGTCAGCGCCAGCACGAACAGCCCGGCGCCGTTCTCCCGGGCCAGTGCGACGGCCGGGCTGAGCGAGCCGTAGCCGAGGTAGGGCGAGACGGTCAGCGCGTCGGAGAACAGCGGTGCGTCCTTGTGCAGGAACGACTCGGCGTACGCCGCCATGGTCGAGCCGATGTCGCCGCGCTTGGCGTCCGTCACGACCAGGGCGCCCGCCGCCCGCGCCTCGGCCACCGACGCCTCCAGGACGGCCAGGCCGCGCGAGCCGAACCGCTCGAAGAAGGCGCTCTGCGGCTTGAGCACCGCGACCCGGTCGGCCAGCGCCTCGACGACCGTGCGGCTGAACCGCTCCAGCCCCGCCACGTCGTCGTTCAGGCCCCACTCGGCGAGCAGGGAGGCGTGCGGGTCGATGCCGACGCAGAGCGGGCCGCGCTCGTCCATGGCCCGGCGCAGACGCGCGCCGAAGGGTTCGAGACCACTCATGCCGTCTTCCTCACGTCGGCGCCCACCGCGTCGGCGAGCGTGGCGTACGGGCTGGTGCGCAGGCGCGCGGCGAGCCCCTTGTGGAGCTCGCGAGCGTAGAACGGCCCCTCGTAGATGAAGGCGCTGTAGCCCTGGACCAGCGTGGCACCGGCCAGGATGCGCTGCCAGGCGTCCTCGGCGTTCTCGACGCCGCCTACGCCCACCAGGGTGATCCGGTCGCCCACGCGCGCGTAGAGGCGGCGCAGGACCTCCAGGGAGCGTTCCTTCAGGGGTGCCCCGGACAGGCCGCCGGTCTCCTTGACCAGGGAGGGGTCGGACTTCAGGCCGAGTCCTTCGCGCGCGATGGTGGTGTTGGTGGCGATGATCCCGTCCAGGCCGAGTTCCACGGCGAGGTCGGCGACCGCGTCGATGTCCTCGTCGGCGAGGTCCGGCGCGATCTTGACCAGGAGCGGGACACGCCGTGCGGACACCGCGCCGTCGGCGGCCTCGCGGACGGCGCTCAGCAGGGGGCGCAGCGCCTCCGTGGCCTGCAGATTGCGCAGGCCGGGCGTGTTCGGGGAGGAGACGTTGACCACGAGGTAGTCGGCGTACGGCGCCAGCCGCTCGGCGGACTTCACGTAGTCCGCGACGGCCTCCTCCTCGGGTACGACCTTGGTCTTGCCGATGTTGACGCCGACGACGGTCCTGAAGACCGGTGTACGGGAGGCCAGGCGGGCGGCGACGCGGAGCGAGCCGTCGTTGTTGAAGCCCATGCGGTTGATCAGCGCCCGGTCCTTGACCAGCCGGAACAGCCGCTGCTTGGGATTGCCGGGCTGCGGCTCGCCGGTCACCGTGCCGATCTCGACGTGGTCGAAGCCGAGCATCGCCATGCCGTCGATGCCCACGGCGTTCTTGTCGAAGCCCGCGGCGAGCCCGAAGGGGCCGTGCATGCGCAGCCCGAAGGCCTCCGTGCGCAGCTCCTTGTGGCGGGGCGCGAGGGCGGCCGCGAGGAAGGTCCGCAGCACGGGGACGCGGGCGGCCAGGCGGATCCAGCGGAAGGCGAGGTGGTGCGCCTGCTCCGGATCCAGCCGCTTGAAGACGAGACTGAAGAAGAACTTGTACATGATGTCCTCACGAAGACGTGGCGTCCTCACGAAGAGGGGGACACCGTTTCCGGTGTCCCCCTCAGGGTTGCTAGTCGCGGGCCGCGGTCAGATGTTCCGCGTGTTCCTGGAGCGACCGGACGCTCACGTCGCCGCGGTTGAGGGCGTCGATGCCCTGGACCGCCGCCGCGAGCGCCTGGACCGTCGTCAGGCAGGGCACGGACCGTGCCACGGCCGCCGTACGGATGTCGTAGCCGTCGAGGCGGCCGCCCGTGCCGTACGGGGTGTTGACGATGAGGTCGACCTCGCCGTCGTGGATGAGCTGGACGATGGTCTTCTCGCCGTTCGGGCCGGTGCCCTCGGACTGCTTGCGCACGACGGTGGCGTTGATGCCGTTGCGCTTGAGCACCTCGGCCGTGCCGGACGTGGCCATCAGCTCGAAGCCGTGGGCGACCAGCTCGCGCGCCGGGAAGATCATCGAACGCTTGTCGCGGTTGGCGACCGAGATGAAGGCGCGGCCCTTGGTGGGCAGCGGGCC
The DNA here is from genome assembly GCF_045040895.1 of Streptomyces purpurascens. Taxonomy (NCBI): domain Bacteria; kingdom Bacillati; phylum Actinomycetota; class Actinomycetes; order Kitasatosporales; family Streptomycetaceae; genus Streptomyces; species Streptomyces purpurascens. Next base: position 1,688,451 of record NZ_CP108341.1, read on the forward strand.
GTAGGCGCCCGCCTGCGACTTGGCGTACGCCGTGCCGAAGACGGAGTCGATGCCCATGACCTCGCCCGTGGAGCGCATCTCCGGGCCGAGGACCGTGTCGACGCCGCGGCCGTGGATGTCGCGGAAGCGCGACCACGGCATGACGGCCTCCTTGACGGAGATCGGCGCGTCGAGCGGGAGCTCGCCGCCGTCGCCGGTGGCCGGGAGCAGGCCCTCGGCGCGCAACTCCGCGATCGTGGCGCCCAGCGAGATCCGGGCGGCGGCCTTGGCGAGCGGCACCGCCGTCGCCTTCGAGGTGAAGGGGACGGTCCGGGAGGCGCGCGGGTTGGCCTCCAGGACATAGAGGATGTCGCCCGCCAGCGCGAACTGGATGTTGATCAGGCCGCGCACCCCGACGCCGCGCGCGATGCCCTCCGTGGAGGCCCGCAGGCGCTTGATGTCGAAGCCGCCGAGCGTGATGGGCGGCAGGGCGCACGCCGAGTCGCCGGAGTGGATGCCGGCCTCCTCGATGTGCTCCATGACACCGCCGAGGTAGAGCTCCTGGCCGTCGTAGAGCGCGTCGACGTCGATCTCGATCGCGTCGTCGAGGAACCGGTCGACCAGGACCGGCCGGGACGGGCTGATCTCCGTCGACTCGGAGATGTACGCCTCCAGGCGCGTCTCGTCGTAGACGATCTCCATGCCGCGCCCGCCGAGGACGTACGACGGACGCACCAGGACCGGGTAGCCGATCTCGTCGGCGATGGCCTTGGCCTCGGCGAAGGTGGTGGCGGTGCCGTGCTTGGGGGCCGGGAGGCCGGCCTCCTGGAGGACCCGTCCGAAGGCGCCCCGGTCCTCGGCGGCGTGGATGGCCTCCGGGGAGGTGCCCACGATCGGCACGCCGTTGTCCTTGAGGGCCTGCGACAGGCCCAGCGGGGTCTGGCCGCCGAGCTGGACGACGACGCCCGCGACGGGTCCGGCCTGCTGCTCGGCATGGACGATCTCCAGCACGTCCTCGAGCGTCAGCGGCTCGAAGTACAGACGGTCGGAGGTGTCGTAGTCCGTGGAGACGGTCTCCGGGTTGCAGTTGACCATCACGGTCTCGTAGCCCGCGTCGCTCAGGGCGAAGGAGGCGTGGACGCAGGAGTAGTCGAACTCGATGCCCTGGCCGATGCGGTTCGGGCCGGAGCCCAGGATGATGACGGCCGGCTTCTCGCGCGCGGCGACCTCGGTCTCCTCGTCGTAGGAGGAGTAGAAGTACGGCGTCTTCGCGGCGAACTCGGCGGCGCAGGTGTCGACCGTCTTGTAGACCGGGCGGATGCCCAGCGCGTGCCGGACCTCGCGGACGACGTCCTCACGCAGGCCTCGGATCTCGCCGATCTGCGTGTCGGAGAAACCGTGCCGCTTGGCCTCGGCGAGCAGGCCGGCGGTCAGCTCGGGCGCCCCGGCCAGCTCGTCCGCGATCTCCTTGATCAGGAAGAGCTGGTCGACGAACCACGGGTCGATCTTCGTGTACTCGAAGACCTCCTCGGGGGTGGCGCCCGCGCGGATGGCCTGCATGACGGTGTTGATGCGGCCGTCGGTGGGGCGGACGGACTCGCGGAGCAGCTCGTCCTTGTCGCCGGGCTCGCCGACGAAGGTGAACTGGCTGCCCTTCTTCTCCAGCGAGCGCAGGGCCTTCTGGAAGGCCTCGGTGAAGTTGCGGCCGATGGCCATGGCCTCGCCGACCGACTTCATGGTGGTGGTGAGGGTGGCGTCCGCGCTCGGGAACTTCTCGAAGGCGAAGCGCGGGGCCTTCACGACCACGTAGTCGAGCGTCGGCTCGAAGGAGGCCGGGGTCTCCTGCGTGATGTCGTTCGGGATCTCGTCGAGCGTGTAGCCGACGGCGAGCTTGGCCGCGATCTTGGCGATCGGGAAGCCGGTCGCCTTGGAGGCGAGCGCCGAGGAACGCGACACGCGCGGGTTCATCTCGATGACGATCACGCGACCGTCCTCGGGGTTCACCGCGAACTGGATGTTGCAGCCGCCGGTGTCGACGCCGACCTCGCGGATGACGGCGATGCCGATGTCACGCAGGGTCTGGTACTCGCGGTCGGTGAGGGTCATCGCCGGGGCGACCGTGATCGAGTCGCCGGTGTGCACGCCCATGGGGTCGAAGTTCTCGATGGAGCAGACGACCACGACGTTGTCGTGCTTGTCGCGCATCAGCTCCAGCTCGTACTCCTTCCAGCCGAGGATGGACTCCTCCAGGAGCACCTCGGTGGTCGGCGAGAGCGTGAGGCCCTGCCCGGCGATGCGGCGCAGCTCCTCCTCGTCGTGGGCGAAGCCGGAGCCGGCGCCGCCCATGGTGAAGGACGGGCGGACGACGACCGGGTAGCCGCCGAGCGTCTCGACGCCGGCGAGGACGTCCTCCATCGAGTGGCAGATCACCGAGCGGGCGGACTCGCCGTGCCCGATCTTCGCGCGGACGGCCTCGACGACTTCCTTGAAGAGGTCGCGGTCCTCGCCCTTGTTGATCGCCTCGACGTTGGCGCCGATGAGCTCGACGCCGTACTTGTCGAGCGTGCCCGCCTCGTGCAGCGAGATGGCCGTGTTGAGGGCCGTCTGGCCGCCCAGGGTGGGCAGCAGGGCGTCCGGGCGCTCCTTGGCGATGATCTTCTCGACGAACTCGGGGGTGATCGGCTCGACGTACGTGGCGTCGGCGATCTCCGGGTCGGTCATGATCGTCGCCGGGTTGGAGTTCACCAGGACGACCCTCAGGCCCTCGGCGCGCAGGATGCGGCACGCCTGGGTGCCGGAGTAGTCGAACTCGGCGGCCTGGCCGATGACGATCGGGCCGGAGCCGATGACCAGGACGGACTGGATATCGGTGCGCTTAGGCACGCTGGCCCTCCATCAGGGATACGAAGCGGTCGAACAGGTAGGCGGCGTCGTGCGGGCCGGCTGCCGCTTCGGGGTGGTACTGGACGCTGAAGGCGGGGCGGTCGAGAAGCCGCAGCCCCTCCACCACGTTGTCGTTCAGGCAGACGTGCGACACCTCGGCGCGGCCGAACGGGGTCTCGGAGACCTGGTCGAGCGGTGCGTCGACGGCGAAGCCGTGGTTGTGCGCGGTGACCTCGACCTTGCCGGTCGTACGGTCCTGCACCGGCTGGTTGATGCCGCGGTGGCCGTACTTCAGCTTGAAGGTGCCGAAGCCGAGCGCGCGGCCCAGGATCTGGTTGCCGAAGCAGATGCCGAAGAGCGGGGTGCCGCGCTCCAGGACGCCCCGCATGACGGAGACGGGGTGGTCGGCGGTGGCCGGGTCGCCCGGGCCGTTGGAGAAGAACACGCCGTCCGGGTTGACCGCGTAGACGTCCTCGACGGTCGCGGTGGCCGGGAGCACGTGCACCTCTATGCCGCGCTCGGCCATGCGGTGCGGGGTCATGCCCTTGATGCCGAGGTCGACGGCGGCGACGGTGAACTTCTTCTCGCCGATCGCCGGGACGACGTACGGCTCGGTGGTGGCGACCTCGGCGGAGAGGTTCGCGCCCTTCATCTGGGGGGCTTCCTGGACGCGGGCCAGCAGCGCGCCGTCCTCCCGCACCGCCTCCCCGCTGAAGATGCCGACGCGCATGGCGCCCCGCTCGCGCAGGTGACGCGTGAGGGCGCGGGTGTCGATGCCGGAGATGCCGACGACGCCCTGCGCCGCGAGCTCCTCGTCGAGCGAGCGCCGGGAGCGCCAGTTGGACGGCACGCGCGCGGGGTCGCGCACGACGTATCCGGAGACCCAGATCCTCTTCGACTCGGGGTCCTCGTCGTTGACCCCGGTGTTGCCGACGTGCGGGGCGGTCATCACCACGACCTGGCGGTGGTACGAGGGGTCGGTGAGGGTTTCCTGGTAGCCGGTCATGCCGGTGGAGAACACCGCTTCGCCGAAGGTCTCCCCCACGGCCCCGTAGGCACGGCCGCGGAAGATCCGGCCGTCCTCCAGGACGAGTACGGCGGGAGTCCTGGCAGCTCCCCTTGTGGAGGTGGTCATCGTTCGACGCCTTCCCTGGTGTTCGTTTCGATCATGGAGTTGAGGGTCTCGACCCACTCGTTGTGCTCGGCCGCGTGGTCGGAGCGGAACCCGGAGTCGATCAGCCGGTCGCCGTGCGCCCAGGTGACGATCAGCAGGCCGCCCTCGGTGAGGACCTTGCCGGCGATGCCCTTGTCGAGCCGCGCCTCACGCAGCTGCGCGGCCGGGACGAAGAAGTCGCTCGCCCCGGGGCGTACGACGTCGAGGCCGGCGTCCGTGAGGGTGAGCTCGGCGCGGCTGCGGGTGCCCAGGCCCTGGGCCACGATGCGGTCGAGCCACTGACCGGCCGTGGTGGAGCCGTGGTAGCGGCCGCTCATGGCCAGCTTCTCGGGGCCCGGGTCGTCCGGGGCGACGGGCAGCTCGGGCAGGTCGCCCTGGAGGGTGCCGCGCCACTTCCAGCCCTCGCGCATCAGCCAGTAGACGAGCGCGACGAAGAGTGCGAGGCCCACGACCCAGCCGATGCGGGCGGCCCAGTCGGTCACTTGCGCCGATTCCTTCTCGGCGGCCAGCAGGAATACAGGTGTCACGTGAGCTTCCCGTCGACGAGCGTGGCCTTGCCCCGCAGCCACGTGTGCGTCACACGGCCCGGCAGCTCGCGCCCCTCGTAGGGGGTGTTGCGGCTGCGCGAGGCGAAGCCCGCGGGTTCCACGAGCCCACGGTATGCCGTGTCGACCAGGGTGAGGTTGGCGGGCTCACCTGCCGAGACGGGACGTCCGTGGCCCATGGCCTGTCCGATCTGCGCGGGCTTGACGGACATCCGGTCGGCGACGCCGGACCAGTCCAGCAGACCCGTGTCGACCATGGTCTCCTGCACCACTGACAACGCGGTCTCCAGGCCGACCATGCCCATGGCGGCCGCGGCCCACTCGCAGTCCTTGTCCTCGTGCGGGTGCGGGGCGTGGTCGGTGGCGACGATGTCGATCGTGCCGTCGGCGAGCGCCTCGCGCAGGGCCATCACGTCCCGCTCGGTGCGCAGCGGCGGGTTGACCTTGTAGACCGGGTTGTACGAGCGGACCAGCTCGTCGGTGAGGAGCAGGTGGTGCGGGGTGACCTCGGCGGTGACGGCGATGCCGCGGGACTTGGCCCAGCGGACGATCTCGACGGAGCCGGCGGTCGACAGGTGACAGATGTGGACGCGGGAGCCGACGTGGTCGGCGAGCAGGACATCCCGGGCGATGATCGATTCTTCGGCCACCGCGGGCCAGCCCCCGAGGCCCAGCTCGGCGGAGACGACGCCCTCGTTCATCTCGGCGCCCTCGGTCAGCCGCGGCTCCTGCGCGTGCTGTGCGACGACACCGCCGAAGGCCTTCACGTACTCCAGGGCGCGGCGCATGATCACGGCGTCGTGGACGCACTTGCCGTCGTCGGAGAAGACGGTGACGCCGGCGGCCGACTCGTGCATGGCGCCCAGCTCGGCGAGCTTCCTGCCCTCCAGGCCGACGGTGACGGCGCCGATGGGCTGGACGTCGCAGTAGCCGTGCTCCTTGCCGAGCCGCCAGACCTGCTCGACGACACCGGCGGTGTCGGCGACCGGGAAGGTGTTGGCCATGGCGAACACGGTGGTGTAGCCGCCGCTGGCCGCCGCCCGCGTGCCGGTCAGGACGGTCTCGGAGTCCTCACGGCCGGGCTCGCGCAGATGGGTGTGCAGATCGACCAGGCCCGGCAGCAGCACCTTGCCGTCGGCCTCGACGATCTCGGCACCTTCGGCGGACAGGCCGCTGCCACTCCAGTCGATTTCGCCCTGCCGGGCGGTGGCGGCGATCGTCCCGCCGTCGATCAGCACGTCCTGCGGCTCGCCGCCCAGCACCTTCGCACCACGGATCAGGATCTTGCTCATCGGTCTTGCTTCTCCTCGGTACGGGACTGGGTGACGGCGGGTTCGTTGCCGCCGAGCAGCAGGTACAGGACGGCCATCCGGATGGACACTCCGTTTGCCACCTGCTCGACGACGGTGCAGCGGTCGGAGTCGGCGACCTCGGCGGTGATCTCCATGCCGCGGACCATCGGGCCGGGGTGCATCACGACGGCGTGCTCGGGCATCCGCGCCATGCGGTCGCCGTCGAGGCCGTAGCGCCGGGAGTACTCGCGCTCGGTCGGGAAGAAGGCGGCGTTCATGCGCTCGCGCTGGACGCGCAGCATCATCACCGCGTCGGACTTGGGCAGTGTGCTGTCGAGGTCGTACGACACCTCGCAGGGCCAGGTCTCGATGCCGACGGGCACCAGCGTCGGCGGGGCGACGAGGGTGACCTCGGCGCCCAGGGTGTGCAGCAGGTCGACGTTGGAGCGGGCGACCCGGCTGTGCAGGATGTCGCCGACGATCGTGATGCGCCTGCCGGCGAGGTCCTGGCCGAGCCCGGCGTCCGGGCCGACCAGACGGCGGCGCATGGTGAAGGCGTCCAGAAGGGCCTGGGTGGGGTGCTGGTGGGTGCCGTCGCCGGCGTTGACGACGGCCGCGTCGATCCAGCCGGAGTTCGCCAGCCGGTACGGGGCTCCGGAGGCGCCGTGCCGGATGACCACGGCGTCGACGCCCATGGCCTCCAGGGTCTGGGCGGTGTCCTTCAGGGACTCGCCCTTGGAGACGCTGGAGCCCTTGGCGGAGAAGTTGATGACGTCCGCGGACAGCCGCTTCTCGGCGGCCTCGAAGGAGATCCGGGTCCGGGTGGAGTCCTCGAAGAAGAGGTTGACGATCGTGCGGCCGCGCAGGGTCGGCAGCTTCTTGATCGGCCGGTCGGCGACCCGGGCCATCTCCTCGGCGGTGTCGAGGATCAGGACGGCGTCGTCGCGGGTGAGGTCGGCGGCCGAGATGAGATGACGCTGCATCTGTCAGGCTCCGTAAGGCAGTTCAGGAGAATTCGGGCAGACGGGCGCGCCCGAGGGCGCACTGGGCCGGCGTACGACAGCGGCGTACGCCTGAGGCGCTACTGGGAGGTCTGCTTGGCACCGAGCAGCACGGTGTCGCGACCGTCCTCCTCGGCGAGCTGGACCTTGACCGTCTCCCGCAACGACGTGGGGAGGTTCTTGCCGACGTAGTCGGCGCGGATGGGCAGTTCGCGGTGACCGCGGTCGACGAGGACGGCGAGCTGCACCGCGCGCGGGCGCCCGATGTCGTTCAGCGCGTCGAGGGCGGCCCGGATGGTGCGGCCGGAGAAGAGCACGTCGTCGACGAGGACGACCAGCTTGCCGTCGATGCCGTCACCGGGGATCTCGGTGCGGGCCAGCGCACGCGGTGGGTGCATGCGCAGGTCGTCGCGGTACATGGTGATGTCGAGCGAGCCGCACGGAACCTTGCGCTCGGTGATCTGCTCGAGCTTGTCGGCGAGCCGCCGGGCGAGGAAGACGCCCCGGGTCGGAATGCCGAGGAGCACCACGTCGTCGGCGCCCTTGGCGCGCTCGACGATCTCATGGGCGATGCGGGTCAGCACCCGCGCGATGTCGGGCCCTTCGAGAACGGGCCGGGCATCGGACTGCGTGTCGTGCGTGTCCATACGAAACGGACCTCCTTCTCCGCCTCACGGGACGGACCTTAAAGGACGTCTAGATTGCGCCATACACGGTAGCAGGTCCCCGCGATCACCCCGACAGCCCCCTCGGATCACCCGTTCGGCCTAACCGAGTGCTGATACCACGGAAGAGTCGGTGCGGACCATTCGGCTTGACGCGGCAGAGTAACGCTGCGTAACCTCACAGTGAGTTACCAGCCGCGCGGTCCGGCAACACAGCTGACCGCGTCGACACAGTGCCGGGGAGCTATATGTCCAGCGAATACGCCAAACAGCTCGGGGCCAAGCTCCGGGCGATCCGCACCCAGCAGGGCCTTTCCCTCCACGGTGTCGAGGAGAAGTCCCAGGGACGCTGGAAGGCGGTCGTGGTCGGTTCGTACGAGCGCGGCGACCGCGCCGTGACCGTACAGCGCCTCGCCGAGCTGGCGGACTTCTACGGCGTCCCCGTGCAGGAGCTGCTTCCGGGCACCACCCCGGGCGGCGCCGCCGAGCCGCCGCCGAAGCTGGTCCTGGACCTGGAGCGGCTGGCCACGGTGCCGGCCGAGAAGGCGGGCCCCCTGCAGCGCTACGCGGCCACGATCCAGTCGCAGCGCGGTGACTACAACGGCAAGGTGCTCTCGATCCGCCAGGACGACCTGCGCACACTCGCCGTCATCTACGACCAGTCGCCTTCGGTCCTCACCGAGCAGCTGATCAGCTGGGGTGTCCTGGACGCGGACGCGCGCCGCGCGGTCGCCTCCCACGAGGATGCCTGAGCCCTCAGGGGCCAGCGCAGAAACGTGCCGCCGGGGTGGCCGGAACCATATGGTTCCGGCCACCCCGGCGCCGTTCTGGGGGCCTGACGGCCCCCGGCCGTACGGGAACGCCGGAGGGCCCGCAGCAGTCGCGCTGCGGGCCCTCCGGCGTTCTGTCTCTCTCAGTCCTCGTCGCGGCGGAGCGAGGGCTTGAGGTCCTTGAGCCGACCGAGCAGCCCGTTCACGAACGAGGGCGACTCGTCCGTGGAGAACTCCTTGGCCAGCTGCACCATCTCGTCCAGGACGACGGCGTCCGGGGTCTCGTCGACCCAGATCAGCTCATAGGCGCCGAGCCGCAGGATGTTGCGGTCGACGACCGGCATCCGGTCGAGCGTCCAGCCGACCGAGTACTGGGCGATCAGCTCGTCGATGCGCTTCGCGCGCTGCGCGTAGCCCTCGACCAGCTCCATCGTGTACTCGCTCACCGGCGGCTGCCGGGTGTCGGCCCGGGAGAGCCGGACCCAGTCGGCGAGGACCGTCAGGACCTCGGCGCCGCGCTGGTCGCCCTCGAAGAGGATCTGGAAGGCGCGCTTGCGGGCCGTGTTGCGGGCAGCCACGGTTAGCTGTTCACCCGGCCGAGGTAGTCGCTGGAGCGGGTGTCGACCTTGATCTTCTCACCGGTGGTGATGAAGAGGGGCACCTGGATCTGGTGACCGGTCTCCAGCGTGGCGGGCTTGGTGCCACCGGTGGAACGGTCGCCCTGGACGCCCGGCTCGGTCTCCTGGATGACGAGCTCGACGGCGGCCGGCAGCTCGACGAAGAGCACCTCGCCCTCGTGCTGCGCGACGGTGGCGGTGAAGCCCTCGATCAGGAAGTTGGCGGCGTCGCCCACCGACTTGCGGTCGACGTGCAGCTGGTCGTAGGTCTCCATGTCCATGAAGACGAAGTACTCGCCGTCCATGTAGGAGAACTGCATGTCCCGCTTGTCGACGGTGGCCGTTTCGACCTTGACGCCGGCGTTGAAGGTCTTGTCGACGACCTTGCCGGAGAGCACGTTCTTGAGCTTGGTGCGCACGAAGGCCGGGCCCTTGCCGGGCTTGACGTGCTGGAACTCGACGACGGACCAGAGCTGGCCGCCTTCGAGCTTGAGCACCATGCCGTTCTTGAGGTCGTTCGTGGAAGCCACGGTTGCGGAATCTCCTGGACTGACGTACGACCCTGGGGCACGCACCTGCCTGGCTACAGGGCGAGCAGCTCCTTGGTCGTGATGGTGAGTAGCTCGGGTCCGCCGTCCGCCTCGGGGCGGACGACGAGCGTGTCATCGATCCGGACACCGCCCCGGCCCGGGAGGTGGACCCCCGGTTCGACGGTGACCGGCACGCAAGCGTCCAGTTTACCCATGGCCGCGGGACTCAATTGAGGGTCCTCGTCGATTTCGAGCCCGACCCCGTGTCCGGTCAGGGCCGTGAGGCCCTCCGTGTACCCCGCGGAGTCCAGCACCTGGCGAGCGGCCCGGTCGACGTCCCGGCAGGCGGCGCCGGGTACCAGGCTCTCACGTCCGGCGCGCTGGGCGGCGAAGACCAGGTCGTACAGCTCGATCTGCCAGTCCGCGGGAGCCGTCCCGATGACGAACGTACGGCCGATCTCACAGCGGTAGCCGCGATACGTCGCGCCGAGGCAGACCGAGAGGAAGTCGCCCTCCTCCACACGGCGGTCGGTGGGGCGGTGGCCGGGGCGGCCGGCGTTGGGCCCGGTGGCGACGGAGGTCGGGAAGGCCGGTCCGTCGGCCCCGTGGTCGACGAGGCGTCTTTCGAGCTCCAGGGCGAGATGGCGCTCGGTCCGGCCGACGAGGATGGACTCCAGCAGTTCGCCCAGGGCCTGGTCGGCGATCTCGGCGCCGATGCGGAGGCAGGAGATCTCCTCCTCGTCCTTGACCACCCTGAGCTGCTCGACGGCGCAGCCGAGGCCCGCCAGGCGCAGCCGGGGGGCGACCGAGCCGAGGGCGCGGTGCCGGGCCACGGTGAGGTGGTGCTCCTCCACGGCGAGGGAGTCGGCACCCTGGCCCGCGGCGAGGCCGGCGGCCGCGACGGCCGGGTCGCCACCACCGGTTCCGGGCAGGCTCTGGACGCGCAGGGCCTCGTCGGGGCGCTCCTGCGCGGAGCGGCCTTCGATCGGGCCGGCACACACCAGGAGGTCCTCGGTCTTGCCCAGCAGCAGAACGGCGCCGCGCGGGGCGGGGCCCGCGAGATAGCGCACGTTGGCGGGGCGGGAGACCAGCGCCGCCGCGCTGCCGCCCGCGTTGCAGTATTCCTTCAGACGCGTCCGGCGGGCCGCGTACACCTCTGACATGACCCGAGCGTATGAGCTTCGCCGGTTCGGCGCCGGTTGAGGGCGTCTGAGTGGGCGGTGCCTGGTGTGTCCGGGTGGGCTGGGGTGCTGTTCGGGCGAGGGGGTGCCGTACGGGGTTGTGTGCCGTCCGCGGGTGTGTGGGGGCTTGTCGCGCAGTTCCCCGCGCCCCTAGGGGGCGAGGCCCTCAGGGGCCTGGGCTACCACTGGGGTGGGCTGGCGATGGAGCGGGACAGGACGTCGTTCAGGACCTGGGCCGTTTGCGGGATGTCGAGCTGGGAGTTGTCGATGATCGGGAGGCCCGAGCCGTACCAGCCGGCCATGCGGCCGTGGATGCGGGCGACCTCGTCGTCGCTGAGGCGGCGGTTGCCGGAGCGTTCGGCGTTGCGTTCCAGAACGATCTCCAGGCCCGGCAGGAGGACGACCGGCAGCAGGCCCGGCCCGACGTGCCGCTTCCAGCCGCCGAGGCCGACGACGGGCCGGTCGGGGAAGACGGCGTCGTCGAGGATGCAGGAGATGCCGTTGGCCAGGAAGTTCCGCGCGGCGAAGCCGCAGGTGCGGCGGGCGAGGCGGTACTGCGCCTCCGAGTTGTCGTTCCACCCGGACTGGGGGTCGGCGAAGCCCGAGCGGACCCATTCGCGCACGTCGTCGAGGCTGATGTGGGCCGTGGGGATCCGACGGTGGTCCGCCCAGTACTTGGCGACGCTGGTCTTCCCGGCACCCGCGGGGCCGATGAGCAGCACCGCGAGCGTCGTGCCCGCCAGGTCGGGGCCCGCCGCGGCGGGCGGCGCGCTGGGCATGGCGACCGGACCGCCCGGCGGCAGCGGCACATGACCGGTGGTGTCCGGCGCGGCGGGGGCGGAGGCCTGATGCGGCGGTGAGGCCGGCCCGGGCGGTGGCGCGGGGTACCCCGGTGCCGGGGGCGGCGGGGGCACGGGGACTGGGCCCTGGTGCGCGCCCGGGTGGTGCGAACCCGGGTGGTGTGCGGCCGGCGACCAGCCGGCGGCCGGTCCCTGCCCCGGCTGGTGGGGCGGCGGCAGCGGAGAACCCACTGCGTGCTGCATCCGGTGCCACTCCGTCTCGTACAGGCGATGGGCGCTGACTGCGGGGGCGGAACCCGCTGCTACCGAACGGTACCGCCCCCGGCGATCGTTGTGTGAACGGCCGGGGGCGGCCCGAAGTGCCCGGCGCCGTAAGGCTGTTTCGGGCGGAAAGAGCGAGGGGGGACTTACTGCCCCACTTCGCCGTACGCGGCGAGCAGCACGGCCGGGTCGGGTCCCTCCAGGACCGTGGGCTTGGCCAGACCGTCGAGGACGATGAAGCGCAGCAGGTCGCCGCGGGACTTCTTGTCGACCTTCATGGTCTCCAGCAGCTTGGGCCACTGGTCGTGGCGGTAGTACAGCGGCAGGCCGACCGCTTCGAGGACGGTGCGGTGGCGGTCGGCCGTCGCGTCGTCCAACCGGCCTGCCAGGCGGCCGAGTTCGGCGGCGAAGTGCATCCCCACGGACACGGCGGCGCCGTGGCGCCACTTGTAGCGCTCGTTCTTCTCGATGGCGTGGCCGAGCGTGTGGCCGTAGTTGAGGATCTCGCGCAGGCCCGACTCCTTCAGGTCGGACGACACCACGTCGGCCTTCACCCGGATGGAGCGCTCGATGAGCTCGGCGGTGTGCGGGCCGGCCGGGGTGCGGGCGGCCTCGGGGTCGGACTCGATCAGGTCGAGGATCACCGGGTCGGCGATGAAGCCGGCCTTGATGACCTCCGCGAGTCCGGAGACGTAGTCGTTGACCGGCAGGGAGTCCAGCGCGGCCAGGTCGCAGAGCACACCGGCGGGCGGGTGGAAGGCACCCACCAGGTTCTTGCCCTCGGCGGTGTTGATGCCGGTCTTGCCGCCGACGGCCGCGTCGACCATGGCCAGCACGGTGGTCGGGATCGCGATCCAGCGCACCCCGCGGAGCCAGGTGGCGGCCACGAACCCGGCCAGGTCCGTGGTCGCGCCGCCGCCGACACCGACGATGACGTCCGTGCGCGTGAACCCGGACTGGCCCAGCGCCTTCCAGCAGTAGGCGGCGACCTCGGCGGTCTTTGCCTCCTCCGCGTTGGGCACCTGGATGGCGACGACCTCGTAGCCCTGCTCGGCCAGGTCGGCGCGCAACGCGTCACTGGTCTCGGCCAGAGCCTCGGGGTGGACGATCGCGACCCGCTTGGCCCTGCCGCCGATCAATCCGGCCAGTTCGCCCAGGAGTTGCCGGCCCACCAGGACCTCGTAGGGCTCGGTGCCCGCCGTGCCGCCGATCTGGATCCGCGTCACTGCCTCGCTCATGCTTCCTTCAACTCCAGTGCGTCCAGGGCGGCTTGGGTGACCTCTTCGGGCGTACGGCCATCGGTGGCGACGACGGCCGTGGCGACCTCCTCGTACAGGTTCCGACGGGCCTCCATCAGCTCGCGCCACTGCTTGCGCGGGTTGATGGCGAGCAGCGGCCGGGCCGCGTTGAGGCCGGTGCGCTTGACCGCCTCCTCGACGTCCATCGACAGGTACACCACCCGCTGCCCGGCGAGCAGCTCGCGCGTGTCATGGTCGAGGACGGCGCCGCCGCCCAGGGCCAGCACGCCGTCGTGCCCGGCCAGCGCCTCGCGCACGGCCTGCTTCTCGATGGCGCGGAAGGCGGCCTCGCCCTCCTCCACGAAGATCTCGGCGATCGTCCGGCCCTGCGCGGCGACGATGTCGTCGTCGGTGTCCCGGTATCCGGCCCCGAGCCGCTCGGCCAGCAGCTGCCCGACGGTGGACTTGCCCACGCCCATGGGGCCGACCAGCACGATCAGCGGGGTCACCGGATGGCCAGGTTGTCGAGGTACGACCGTACGTTGCGGCCGGTCTCGGCCACGCTGTCGCCGCCGAACTTCTCGGCCACCGCGTCCGCGAGGACGAGGGCGACCATCGCCTCGGCGACGATGCCGGCCGCCGGCACCGCGCACACGTCGGAGCGCTGGTGGTGGGCGGCCGTCGCCTCACCGGTGACGACGTCCACCGTCTTGAGCGCCCGCGGCACGGTCGCGATGGGCTTCATCGCCGCCCGCACCCGCAGCAGCTCACCGGTGGTCAGCCCGCCCTCGGTGCCGCCGGAGCGGCCGGAGGTGCGCCGGATGCCCTCGTCGGTGGTCACGATCTCGTCGTGGGCCTTGGAGCCGGGCACCCGCGCCAGGTCGAAGCCGTCGCCGACCTCCACGCCCTTGATCGCCTGGATGCCCATGAGGGCGGCGGCCAGCCGGGCGTCGAGACGCCGGTCCCAGTGCACGTGCGAACCGAGGCCGACCGGCACGTCGTAGGCCAGCACCTCGACCACACCGCCGAGGGTGTCGCCGTCCTTGTGGGCCTGGTCGATCTCGGCGACCATCGCCTTCGACGCGTCGGCGTCCAGGCAGCGCACCGGGTCCGCGTCCAGCTTCTCCACGTCCGCCGGCGTCGGGTACACGCCGTACGGCGCCTTCGCGGCCGCCAGTTCCACCACGTGGGAGACGATCTCGATGCCGGCCGTCTCCTTCAGGTACGACCGGGCCACCGCGCCGAGGGCCACACGGGCCGCGGTCTCACGCGCCGAGGCGCGCTCCAGGATCGGCCGGGCCTCGTCGAAGCCGTACTTCTGCATACCGGCGAGGTCGGCGTGGCCGGGCCGCGGGCGGGTCAGCGGGGCGTTGCGGGCGAGCCCGTCGAGGATCTCGGGGTCGACCGGGTCGGCCGCCATGACCTGTTCCCACTTCGGCCACTCGGTGTTGCCCACCATGATCGCGACCGGGGAGCCGAGGGTGAGGCCGTGCCGGACGCCGCCGAGGAAGGTGATCTCGTCGCGTTCGAACTTCATCCGGGCGCCGCGCCCATAGCCCAGGCGGCGCCTCGCGAGATGGTCCGCCACCATGTCCGTGGTGATCGGCACGCCGGCGGGCAGACCCTCCAGCGTCGCGACGAGTGCGGGACCGTGGGACTCCCCAGCGGTCAGCCAGCGCAACCTGCTCAACGGTGCTCCTCAGTGCTCGCGCCCGTACTGCCCTGCGTACGCGCGTCATCTCGTACGGCGACGGCCAGACCGGGTGCGCGGCCCCGGTCCGCCACCTACGATCCTCCCACGTCCGGAGCGCGGACCCGGCCGCCGGTCCATCAGGCGGACGAGGCAGGGCCATCGGTCTGCCGCTGCGGCGCGTACGCGCCGAGGAAGTCCGCGCCGCTCGGCTGCTGCGCGGGCTGCGCCTGCTGCGGTGCGTAGGCGCCGAGATGGTCGGCTCCACTGCCCTGCTGCGGTGCCTGCTGCGGCGCGTACTCCCCCAGGTGGTCCGCTCCGCGCCCCTGCCCGTACCGGGCCGCCGCGTGGACGGGCTGCCCGCCCCGCACGGCCCGCCGGTGGGCGATCTTGCGCTTGATCTTGACCGCCCAGGACGCGAGGACCGCGAGCACGATCAGGGCGAGCACCGTGATCTGCACCCAGTCGGGCAGGAATCCCAGCAGGGACTCGAATATCTGCGACTTCACGGACGCCTGAGGCATGCCGGTGGACATGGTTCGTCATCCCCTCCCCTGTTCCGCCCCCTGCGGAACCGAGAGCGGATCTTATCGGGCAGCGAGAGCGCGTTCGCCTGCTTTTCGCATGGCGTCCAAGGGGGCCGGGGCCTGCCCCGTCATCTGCTCGACCTGCAGCACGGCCTGGTGCACCAGCAGGTCGAGGCCGCTGACGACCGCGCCGCCGTACGCCGACCAGCGGGCGGCGAGGGTCGTCGGCCAGGGGTCGTAGAGGACGTCGAAGAGGGCCGCCGGCCGCTCCGGCACGGACCGGGCGAGGGCGTCGGTGACACCGGCCGGCGTGGTGCTGATCACCAGCGGGGCGCGCAGGGCCTGCTCGGCGTCCGCCCAGTCGGCGATGCGCACCGAGACCTCCAGCCGCTCGGCCCACTGCCGCATCTCGGCGGCCCGGGCCTCGCTGCGGACGTACACGGCGATCTCGCCGGGGCAGATCCGCGACAGCGCGGCCAGCGCGGACGAGGCGGTGGCACCCGCGCCGAGGACCGCGGCGGCCTCGACCTTGTCGATGCCGTGCTCGCGCAAAGCCGCGACCATGCCGGGGATGTCGGTGTTGTCGCCGGTCCGGCGGCCGTCCCGGGTGCAGACCACCGTGTTGACCGCGTCGACCGAGGCCGCGGTCTCGCTGATCCCGTCGAGCAGCGGGATCACGGCCCGCTTCAGCGGCATGGTCAGCGAGAGCCCCGCCCACTCGGCACCGAGCGTCTCCAAGAACCCGGGCAGGGCGGCCTCGTCGACCTCGAACCTGTCGTACGTCCAGCCGCTCAGCCCCAACTCCCGGTAGGCCGTGCGGTGCAGGACCGGGGAGAGCGAGTGGGCGATCGGGGAGCCGAGTACGGCGGCCCGGCGTGGTGCGGCCATCAGGGATTTCCTCAGTTGTTCCGCGAGGCGTTGAACTTGTCGACCAGCTTCTGGTGCTCGGCGTTGGTCTTGGTGAACTCACTGGTCTTGCCGTCCAGCGAGATGAAGTAGTACCAGCCGTTGTCCGTCGGGTTGAGGGCGCCCTTGATCGCGTCCTCGCCGGGATTGTCGATCGGCCCGGGCGTCAGCCCCTTGTGGAAGTACGTGTTGTACGGGTTGTCGTACGTCCGCAGCTCGCTCAGGCTCAGGTCGATCTTGCTCTGGTTCTTGATGTAGTTGTACGTGGAGTCGAACTCAAGCAAGCCGTTGGTCTGCGGGTTTCCGGGCTTCATCCGGTTGTAGACGACCTCGGCCATCTTGCGGAAGTCGGCGTGGCTCGTGCCCTCGGCCTGAACCATGCTCGCGACCGTGATCAGCTGCCAGGGGTCTTCGAGTCCGAGGCTCGTGGCCTTCTTCTCCACCCCGAGCTTCTCGTAGGTCTCGGTGGCCCGTGTCACCATCTGCTTCAGCACGCCTTCGGGCTTCTGCCCCTTGGCGATGCCGTAGCTGGAGGGGTAGAGGAACCCTTCCAGCGGGTCCTTGACGTTCGGGTGGTTCAGCGCCCAGGCGGGCAGGCCGAGCTTCTTGTAGTCCTTCTTGGCGATCGCGGCGGTGGTGCCCTCCTTGACCTCCAGCCGCTTGTCGATGAGCCGGTAGATGTCGGCGTTGCGCTTGCCCTCGGCGATGATCAGGTTGTCGCGGCTCTCCGGACTGAGCATCAGTTCGACCGCACTGTCGGCCGACATTTGCTTCTGCAGCGTGTACACGCCGTCCTGGATGCCCTTGCCGCCGGGATTGTTCCCCTGAGCCGCGACGAACGCGTCGACACTCTTGACGACGCCGGCGTCCTTCAGCACCTGCCCGATCTTGTAGCCGAGCGCTCCCTGGGGAATCTCGACGGTGACCTGCTGCCCGTTGCCGTCACCCGCGAAGTCCGGGGCGTCGCCGAAACGATCCTGGTAGAACTGGTAGCCGAACCAGCCGGCGCCCGCCAGGCCTCCGCCGAGGACGAGAGCGACCAGTAGGCAGGCCATTCCGTTGCGGCGCTTCTTGGGTTTGCCGCCGCGACCCCGCTGGTCATCGCGTCGGCGGCGGTCCCCCGGCTCGTCACCGTCGTCATCGTCGTCGCCGCCCGCGAAGAAGGCGTGTTCGCCCTGGTCGGGGCCGGGGTCCCAGTCGGTCTCCGGCTCCGGCTCGGCCCGCCGCCGGCCGGGCGGCTCCGGTGGCGGATAGGCGTCGGGCGTGCCGTAGTAGTCCTGCTGACCCCCGCCGTACGTGCCGGCCTGCTGGCCGTACGGATCGCCGGGGTCGCCGGGGTACGAGACCTGCTGCTGGTGGGCGCCGGTGTTCCAGCCGCCGTTGTCGTACTGCTGCTGGTGGTACCCCGGGTCCTGCGGGTGCCCGTGGCCCCCCTGTCCGGGGTACTGCTGATGGCCGTGAGCTTGTGCCGCGTACTGCTGCTGGTCGTACGGGTACTGCTGCTGCGCCTGACCGTATCCGGCCTGCTCGCCGGTGCCCCAGTCGCCGTACTGCGACTGCTGCGGTTGCTCTGGGTAGTGCTGTGGCTGGCCGCCGTAGGGGGACTGCTGACCCGGCTGGGCCTGCTGTCCTCCCCATCCGCCGTCCCCGTACAACGGGTCCTCCGGATGCCACGGTTCGGAGCCTTGGCCCCGGCCATACTCAGTCATCGATCCCCTAGAGCCGCGAGCCGGCGGTCGCTCGGCTTCTGGCCGGGCTCCCGTCCGCCTCTCTCTGGTGCGTCAGCTGTTCGAACACCGGCGCATCGCGCGGAACGTTACCGTATCGCGATCAGATGACCACTTCGACGCCTTCGCCGGGTGCTTTACCTGACACCCGTTCGGATTCAAGCGCCTGCTGGAGGATGACCACCGCAGCTGCCTGGTCGATCACGGAACGGCCCTTCTTGGTCTTCACGCCGGAGGCACGCAGTCCCTGACTGGCCGTCACCGTGGTCATGCGTTCGTCAATGAGTCTGACCGGAACCGGGGCGATCATGCGGGCCAGTTCCTGGACGAAGGCACGGACCTTGACCGCGGCCGGGCCCTCGCCCCCCTTGAGGGAGCGGGGGAGTCCGACGACGACCTCGAGCGGCTCGTACTCCTCGACGAGTTGCTTCAACCGCCGCTGAGCCGCGGGGATGTCACGCCCCGGGACCGTCTCCACCGGGGTGGCGAGGATCCCGTCGGGGTCGCACGAGGCGACCCCGATGCGGGCGTCCCCGACGTCGATCGCGAGCCGACGTCCTCTGCGCATCTTTCCTGCCCGTTTCTTACTTGGCCGTCTCGGTGACGAGGCGCTCGACGGCGTCGACGGCGTCACCGACGGCAGCCGGGTTCTGGCCGCCGCCCTGGGCGACGTCCGGCTTGCCGCCACCGCCGCCGCCGAGGGTCTTGGCGGCCGTACGGACCAGGTCGCCGGCCTTGAGGCCGCGCTCGCGGGCGGCCTCGTTGGTGGCGATGACCGTGAGCGGCTTACCGTTCGCCACCGTGAACAGGGCCACCACGGCGGCCCGTCCGCCCTGGATGCGTCCGCGCACGTCGAGCACGAGCTTGCGCAGGTCGTCGGCGGTCGTGCCGTCCGGGACCTGACCGGTCACGACAGCAACGCCACGGATGTCCTTGGCGGACTCGGCGAGACCGGCGGCGGCCTGGAGGACCTTCTCGGCGCGGAACTTCTCGATCTCCTTCTCGGCGTCCTTCAGCTTGCCGAGCATGGCGGAGACCTTCTCCGGGAGCTCCTCCGGACGGCCCTTGATCAGCTCCTGGAGCTGGGCGACGACCGTGTGCTCACGGGCGAGGAAGTTGTAGGCGTCGACACCGACCAGGGCCTCGATACGGCGGACACCCGAGCCGATGGAGGATTCGCCGAGCAGCTTCACCAGGCCCAGCTGGGCGGTGTTGTGCACATGCGTGCCACCGCACAGCTCCTTGGAGAAGTCGCCGATGGTCACGACGCGCACGCGCTCGCCGTACTTCTCACCGAACTCGGCGATGGCGCCGGCCTTCTTGGCATCGTCGATGCCCATGACCTCGGCCCGCACGTCCAGATCGCGGGAGAGCACCTCGTTGATCCGCTGCTCGACGTCGGTCATCACGGCCGTGGGAACGGCGGACGGCGAGCCGAAGTCGAAGCGGAAGCGGCCGGGCTGGTTCTCGGAACCGGCCTGGGCGGCCGTCGGGCCGAGGGCGTCGCGCAGCGCCTGGTGGGTGAGGTGGGTGGCCGAGTGGGCACGGGCGATGGCCGTGCGGCGACGGGAGTCGATCGAGGCATGGGCCGTCGCGCCTACGGTGACCTCGCCGACCTGGACGACGCCCTTGTGGACGTACACGCCCGGGACCGGCTTCTGGCAGTCGCGGATCTCGATGACGGCACCCGTGTCGACCTTGATCCGGCCGGTGTCGCCGATCTGGCCGCCGCCCTCGGCGTAGAACGGGGTGCGGTCGAGGACGATCTCGACCTCGTCGCCCTCGGTGGCGGCCGGGGAGGAGGTGCCGTCGACGAGGATGCCGACGATCCTCGACTCGCCCTCGGTGGCGGTGTAGCCGATGAAGTCGGTGGCACCGGCCTGGTCGGCGATCTCGCGGTAGGCGCCGGTGCCGGCGTGGCCGGTCTTCTTGGCCTGGGCGTCGGCCTTGGCGCGCTCCCGCTGCTCCTTCATCAGGCGGCGGAAGCCGTCCTCGTCCACGGAGAGGCCCTGCTCGGCGGCCATCTCCAGGGTGAGGTCGATCGGGAAGCCCCAGGTGTCGTGGAGCAGGAAGGCCTTGTCGCCGGGCAGGATCGTGCCGCCGGAGGCCTTGGTGTCGGTGACGGCCGTGTCGAGGATGTTGGTGCCGGCCTTCAGCGTCTTGAGGAAGGCGTTCTCCTCGGCGAGGGCGACCTTCTCGATGCGCTCGCGGTCGGTGATGAGCTCGGGGTACTGCTGGCCCATCATGCCGATCACGGTGTCGATCAGGTCCTTGACGACCGGACCGGTGGCGCCGAGCAGTCGCATGTTGCGGATGGCGCGGCGCATGATGCGGCGCAGCACATAGCCGCGGCCCTCGTTGCCCGGGGTGACACCGTCGCCGATGAGCATCACGGAGGTGCGCATGTGGTCGGTGACCACGCGCAGGGACACGTCCGAGTCGTGGGCGTCGCCGTAGCGGACGCCGGTCAGCTCGGTGGCCTTCTCGATGACGGCCATCGAGGTGTCGATCTCGTACATGTTCTGCACGCCCTGCAGAATCATGGCGAGGCGCTCGAGGCCGAGGCCGGTGTCGATGTTCTTGCTCGGCAGCTCGCCGAGGATCTCGAAGTTGTCCTTGCCGATGCCCTCGCCACGCTCGTACTGCATGAAGACGAGGTTCCAGATCTCCACGTACCGCTCGTCGTTGACGGCGGGGCCGCCCTCGACGCCGAACTCGGGGCCGCGGTCGTAGTTGATCTCGGAGCAGGGACCGCACGGGCCGGGGACGCCCATGGACCAGTAGTTGTCCTTCATGCCGAGGCGCTGGATGCGCTCCTTCGGCACGCCGACGACGTCGTGCCAGATGCGCTCGGCCTCGTCGTCGTCCTTGTAGACGGTGATCCACAGGCGCTCGGGGTCGAGGCCGTAACCGCCCTTGTCCTGGGGGCCGGTGAGCAGCTCCCAGGCGTACTTGATGGCGCCTTCCTTGAAGTAGTCGCCGAAGGAGAAGTTGCCGCACATCTGGAAGAACGTGCCGTGCCGGGTGGTCTTGCCGACCTCTTCGATGTCCGGCGTGCGGACGCACTTCTGCACGCTGGTGGCGCGGGCGTACGGCGGCTTGACCTCGCCCAGGAAGTAGGGCTTGAAGGGCACCATGCCGGCCGGGACGAGGAGCAGAGTCGGGTCGTCCGCGATGAGCGACGCCGAAGGGACGACGGTGTGACCGCGCTCCTCGAAGAAGCTCAACCAGCGGCGGCGAATCTCAGCCGACTCCATCAGTGGTCCTCATTCCGGTTGTACGAATACGTCGTCCTGTCGCTGTCGACGGACTTCGGGGTGCTGCGGTTCTCGATGGCGGTGTACCGCCGGGGTGCGGGGAGTTCGGGGTCGCTGTTGATGCCAAGGACCTCCCCCAGCTCTTCCTCCCGCTGGGCCATGTTGTCCCGGACGTCGAGCGCGAAGTCGACCGCGCGGTCCTTGAGCCGGTGGCCGGCCTCGATCGCCTTGGTGCCCGCGGTTCTGGCGAGGCTCTCGGGCGTCAGCTGCTTCAGCTTGCGGTTGACCTTGGTGGTGGCCCACACGCCGGCGGCGACGCCCGTGGTGAACCAGAAGGTACGGCGGAACATCGCTTGCTCTCAGTCCCTCTTCCCTCGGGCGTTCCGTCGAGAGACCGTGCGGCCCACGATCACGGTACGCCTGGACGCCTTGGCGGGCACGTCCTCTTTGCGGCCGCCTAGGGCCCGGCGCACGCCGTAGCCGAAGGCGGCGACCTTGACCAGGGGGCCGCCGAAGGTGGAGGCGACGGTGGTCGACAGCGCGGAGGCGTTCGACGTCACCTCCTGGACGTCGGAGGCGATCGAGTCGACCCGGTCGATCTGGGTCTGCGCGGAGCGCACCGCCGAGGAGGCGTCGGCCAGCAGCGGGACGGCCTGGTCGGTCACGTCCGCCACGAGCTTGGTGGTCGCCCTGAGCGTCTGGGCCAGCCTCGCCAGCGCGACGGCGAGGAAGGAGACCAGGATCGCCCAGAAGACGGCCACCAGGATTCCGGCCACCTCTCCACCGGACACTGTGTGCACCCGCTCCCTGAAACGTGCCTGTACATCTGCCTGAATACGAGAAAGTCGCGCCCCGAGCCTATCGCGCCGGTGGTGCGGCTCCGTACCGGATTGCCGCCCGGCGACGGCGGATTCGCGAAAGCCCGCCGCCTCGCCCGCCCGGAAGGGACGGGGAGACGGCGGGCTGTTGTACCGCGTGCCTGCCGAGGATCAGCGGGCGTAGTACTCGACGACGAGCTGCTCGTCGCAGATCACCGGGATCTCCTTGCGGTTCGGCTCACGGTCCAGGCGGAACGCCAGGGCCTTGAGGTTCACCTGGAGGTAGCGCGGGGTCTCGCCGTCGGGGGCGAAGCCACCCTCACGGGCGATCGTGAAGAGCGTCTTCTCCTTGGAGCGGTCGCGGACCTGCACGACGTCGTCCGGACGGACACGGAAGGAGGGCTTGTCGACCTTCTTGCCGTTGACCGCGATGTGGCCGTGGACGACCATCTGGCGGGCCTGGTAGATCGTGCGGGCGATGCCCGAACGAAGGACCAGCGCGTCGAGACGGCGCTCGAGCTCGATGATCAGGGCCTCACCGGTCTTGCCCTGGACCTTGGAGGCACGCTCGTAGGCGCGGACGAGCTGACGCTCGGACACGTCGTACTGCGCGCGCAGACGCTGCTTCTCGAGCAGACGGACCTTGTAGTCCGAGTTCTGCTTGCGGCCGCGGCCGTGCTCACCCGGGGGGTAGGGACGGGCCTCGAAGTACTTGACGGCCTTCGGGGTCAGCGCGATGCCGAGGGCACGCGACTTCTTGACCTTGGGGCGGGACTGGTTCGCCACTGTTTCTCTTTTCCTGGTTTCGGCTTGTCAGGGTTGTGGGAGGTCGCATCCGCAGCCGGGGAAACCCGCCTCGTCCGTGCGGACGGGGTGGGCAGCCGCTCCCCTGGTCTGGGCACATACGTGCAGCACGCGAGTGGCCCACCGGCCGGTCCCGTCGAGGACGGGTGGTGGTGGGCTGCCCGCGACACCGTTCGACGGTGCGCGACGCTCCTGGAGCCGTCCGAGGATCGGCTCCGGCCGACTGTCCCGTTCTGACTGCACGGGACGCGGCACTCCGGCCGAGTTTACAGGGTGCTCAGGACCGCTTTCGACCGAGGTTCTTCCGGGTCCATTCGACCGCGTCCGCGTAGCGGGCCTCCGCGCCGTGCCGGGTCGGTGTGTAGTACTCGCGGTTCTTGAGCTCGTCCGGGGCGTACTGCTGGGCGGCGATGCCCTCGGTCAGGTCGTGCGGGTAGACGTAGCCCTGGCCGTGGCCGATCTTGGTCGCGCCCTTGTAGTGGCTGTCGCGCAGGTGCGCGGGCACGGACCCGGCGAGCCCCTTGCGTACGTCCTCCAGGGCGGCGCCGATCGCGGTGGTCGCGGCGTTGGACTTGGGCGCCAGGGCGAGGGCGATCGTGGCGTGGCTGAGCGTGAGGGCGGCCTCGGGGAAGCCGATCATGGCGACGGCCTGGGCGGCGGCGACCGCGATCGGCAGCGCGTTCGGATCGGCCAGGCCGATGTCCTCGCTGGCGGAGATCATCAGGCGGCGGGCGATGAAACGGGGGTCCTCGCCCGCCTCGATCATCCGGGCCAGATAGTGCAGAGCGGCGTCGACGTCGGAGCCGCGGATGGACTTGATCAGGGCGCTGGCCACGTCGTAGTGCTGGTCGCCGTCGCGGTCGTACTTCACGGCGGCCCGGTCGACCGTCTCCTCCAGGGTGGTCAGACCGATCTCCGTCTCACCCTTGTCGAGGGCGGCTCCGGCGGCCGCCTCCAGGGCGGTGAGGGCGCGGCGGGCATCGCCGCCGGCGATGCGCAGGAGGTGGCTCTCGGTCTCCTCGGGGAGGGCGACGGCGTCCTTGAGGCCGCGCTCGTCGGTGAGGGCGCGCTGGATGAGGCCCTTGATGTCGTCGTCGGTGAGCGGTTCGAGGGTGAGCAGCAGGGAGCGGGACAGCAGGGGCGAGATCACCGAGAAGTACGGGTTCTCCGTCGTCGCCGCGATCAGCGTCACCCAGCGGTTCTCGACGGCCGGGAGCAGGGAGTCCTGCTGGGCCTTGCTGAAGCGGTGGATCTCGTCGAGGAAGAGGACGGTCTCCTTGCCGTATCCGCCGGAGGCACGGCGGGCGCCGTCGATGACCGCGCGGACCTCCTTGACGCCCGCGGTGATCGCCGACAGTTCGACGAAGCGTGCGTCGGTGGCCTTGGAGACGACGTACGCCAGGGTGGTCTTGCCGGTGCCGGGCGGGCCCCAGAGGATCACGGAGGAGGCGCCGGCGGGGCCGGAGGCCTCGCCGACCAGTCTGCGCAGGGGCGAGCCCGGCTTCAGCAGATGCTGCTGTCCCACGACCTCGTCGAGGGTGCGCGGGCGCATCCGCACTGCCAGGGGGCTGCTGGACGGCTCCTTCTCCTGGCGTTCTTCTGCTGCGGCGGTGAACAGGTCGGGCTCCACGTCAGAAACCCTAAATCACGGCACCGACAATCCCGCGGGGCCCCGGGACGGCCGGGTCAGCTGGTCCAGAAGTCCCACCAGCGGGTCAGGATCAGCATGCCGATGATCCCGATGTGCAGCACGGGCAGGACCCAGGTGAACTCGCCGAAGAAGCTCTTGAGCCAGTTCGGGGCCGGGAGGAAGCCCTTGCGGATGTTGAACGACGTCACGTACCAGAACATGAGGATCGTCGCGACCCAGGCCAGGGAGCACCACAGGCACAGTGCGTTGATCCGGTACAGGGACTGGAACATCAGCCAGGCGCAGAAGACGACGCCGAACAGGCAGCCGGCGTTGAAGGTGAGCCAGTACCAGCGCGGGTAGCGGGCGCGGGCGAGGAGGCTGATGCCGACGGCGATGACGATGCCGTAGCAGACGAGGCCGAGCATCGGGTTCGGGAAGCCGAAGACGGCGGCCTGCTTGCTCTCCATGACGCTGCCGCAGGAGACGACGGGGTTGAGGCTGCAGCCGGGCGTGAACGTCTTGCCCTCGACCTTGGCCTCGAGGAGCTTGAACTTGTCGATCGTGATGACCCAGGCGGCGAGCAGTCCGGCCGCGCCGGTGATCACCAGCAGCAGGGCGAGGGCCCGGCTGCCGCCCTCGGTGCGGGGCGCGATCTCGGCGCGCTCCGACTCGGGCTCCATGGAGACGTCCTTGACTGTCGTCTTGCTCATCACGCCGATTCCGTCGCTTGAGGCCTGACCAACTTCGGGCATGGCCATTGTGCCGCACACGGGGGTCCGTCCACCGTTCAGTGGACATAAGCATGTCCGCACGGTCGGCCCTGAGGGTGCGGTTCCGGCCGACGATCGTCGTATGACAGCACACGGGTACGACCTCGCCGTGGACGTGCGGGGGCTGCGCAAGCGCTACGGGGACGTGACCGCCGTCGACGGTGTCGATCTCGGCATCCGGCGCGGCGAGGTGTTCGGCCTGCTCGGGCCCAACGGCGCGGGCAAGAGCACCACGGTGGAGATCCTCCAGGGCAACCGGGCCCGGGACGCGGGCGAGGTGTCCGTGCTCGGGTCGGACCCGGCGACCGCCACGCGCGCGTGGCGGTCACGCGTCGGAATCGTCTGGCAGGACGAATCCGCGCCCGCCGAGTTGACGGTCCGGGAGACCGTTCGGCACTTCGCCCGCTACTACCCCCGGCCGCGCGACCCCGAGGAGGTCATCGGCCTGGTCGGTCTGGAGGCGAAGGCGGACAGCCGGATCAAGGCGCTGTCGGGCGGTCAGCGCCGGCGCCTCGACGTGGCGCTCGGCGTGATCGGCGGTCCTGACCTGCTGCTCTTGGACGAGCCGACGACCGGGTTCGACCCGGCGGCCCGGCGGCAGTTCTGGTCGCTGATCCGCGCCCTGGCCGACGACGGCACGACGATCCTGCTGACCACTCACTACCTGGAGGAGGCGGAGGCCCTCGCGCACCGGCTGGCCATCGTCGCCAAGGGCCGGATCGTCGCCGAGGGCGAGCCCGGGGCGCTGCGGGAGCGGTACGGCACCGAGGCCGTCGTCGAGTGGACCGAGCCGGACGGCAGTCCGCGCAGGGCGCGCACCGAGACGCCGACCCGCACGATCGCCGGGCTCCTGCACCGCTTCGACGGCGAGATCCCGGGGCTGACGGTGAGCCGCCCCACGCTGGAGGACGTCTACCTCCGGCTCACCGGACAGGAGGAGGGGGCATGACCACGACCGTCGTGCGGGAGCGCGGTGAGATCGGTGCGGAGCGGCTGCCCGGTGCCTGGGGGCTCGGGCTGCGGCGGGGGGCGCTGGAGATCAAGCAATTCTTCCGGCAGCGCGACCAGGTGGTGTTCACCTTCGCCTTCCCGGTCGTCTTCCTGTTCCTGTTCGCGTCGATCTTCAAGGACGACGTGGAGGGCGCGGGGATCACCGCCTCGCAGCTGTACGTCCCGGCGATGATGGCCGCCGGCATCATGTCGACGAGTTTCCAGGCGCTCGGCATCTCGATCGCCGTCGAGCGGCAGGAGAAAGTGCTGCGCCGGCTGCGCGGCACCCCGATGCCACCTACGGCGTACTTCCTCGGCAAGATCTGGCTGGTTCTCTTCACGGGTCTGCTGGAGACGGTGATCCTGCTCCTGATCGGCACCACCTTCTACGACGTGGCCCTGCCCTCGGATGCGGGCCGCTGGTTCGACCTGGCGTGGATCTTCGTGCTGGGGATCACGGCGTGCGCCCTGCTCGGCATCGCGATCAGCTCGGTGCCGAAGTCCGCCAACAGTGCCAGCTCCGTGGTCGTTCTGCCGTTCCTGGTGCTGCAGTTCATCTCCGGGGTGTACATCGCCATCGGCACCATTCCGGACTGGATGCTGACGGTCGGTGCGCTGTTCCCGCTGAAGTGGATGTGCCAGGGGCTGCGCGGGGTGTTCCTGCCGGAGTCGGCACAGGTGCTGGAGCAGGCGGGGAGTTGGGAGCTCGGACGCGTGGCTCTGGTGCTCGCCGCGTGGTGCGTCGGAGGATTGGCGCTGTGCCTGCTGACGTTCCGCTGGAAGGACCGGCGCGAGGGATGAGCGATGCGGCGGATGCCGGCAGCGCCTACACCTGGGAGCGCTCGTTCCGGCTCTGGGACACGTACTTCGCGCTCATCTGGGTCGTCACCGTGGCCTATGTGCTGGCCGCGGAGCATCCCGGCTGGCCGGTCCGCGCGGTCGCGTCGGCGCTGCTCGTCCCGCTCGTTCCGCTGTACGTGGTGGTCGGGCGCCGTCTGATCCAGGGCGATCCGCCCGACCAGCGACAGGCGGGCGGCTATCTGACCGCGGCGCTGGCGTTGTTCCTGCCGTCGGCGGTGCTCGCCGGCGAGACGCGGCTGCTGGCCTTCGCGCTGCTCCCCCAGTGCTTCATGACGCTGCGGTCGCGCTCGGCGCTGGTGGCCGTGGCCGTGATCAACCTCGTGCCCGTGGTGGGCTGGGCGCTGCTGTGGCGTCCCGACACCCGGGACGTGGTCTTCAATGTGCTGTTCTGCGTGGTCACGCTGGTGTTCTCGGTGGCGCTCGGCAGCTGGACGATCCGGATCATCGAGCAGAGCCAGGAGCGGGCCGAGTTGATCGCGGAGCTGGACGCGAGCCGGCACGAGATCGGCCGGCTGTCCGAGGCCCACGGGGCGCTGGCCGAGCGGGAGCGGCTGACCCGGGAGATCCACGACACGCTCGCGCAGGGGTTCACGAGCCTGGTGATGCTGGTCCAGGCGGTCGAGGCGGAGCTGGATCACGACGTGCCCGAGGCGCGGCGTCATCTGCGGCTGATGGACGAGACGGCCCGGCAGAACCTCGCCGAGGCCCGGGCCCTGGTCGCCGGGGGTGCTCCCGCCGACCTGGACGGCGCGTCCCTGCAGGACGCGCTGCACCGGCTCGCCGCGCGCCATGACGCGACGCTGGAGGTGACGGGGCCGGTCCGGATGCTGCCCGCCGGACCCGAGGTGGTCGCCCTGCGTGCCTGCCAGGAGGCGCTGGCCAACGCCCGTAAGCACGCGGGCAGTTCGGTGACGGTCGGGGTGTCGCTGGCGTACGGGGACGACTCGCTCATGGTGTCCGTACGGGACGACGGCTGCGGCTTCGACCCGGCAGCGGTCCGCGGCGGATACGGTCTGGCGGGGCTGCGGGCCCGGGCCGTCGAGGTGGGCGGAACCGCGGAGGTACGCAGTGCCCCGGGTGACGGCACGGCCGTGACCGTCCGGCTGCCGGTCGTGAGGAGGGAGCTGCCGTGATCCGGATCATCCTGGCCGACGACCATCCCGTCGTACGGGAGGGGCTGCGGGCGATGCTCAGTGCCGAGTCCGACCTGGAGGTCGTCGCCGACGCGTCCAGCGGTCCGCAGGCGGAGGCGCTGGCGGCGGAGTTGCGGCCGGACATCGTGCTGATGGATCTGCGGATGCCTGGGGGCGGGGGTGTCGACTCCATCGTGCGGATGACGCGGGCCGGGCTGCCGTGCCGGGTGGTCGTGCTGACGACGTACGAGACGGACCGGGACATCCTGCGGGCGGTGGAGGCCGGGGCCGCGGGCTATCTGCTGAAGGACCTGCCGCGTGCCGAACTCGCGGAGGCCGTAAGGGCGGCGGCACGCGGCGAGACGGTCCTGGCGCCGTCCGTCGCGGCCCGGCTGGTGGACCAGCTGCGGACCAGGCCGGAGCGGCCCCGGCTGTCGGAGCGCGAGACGGCCGTGCTGCGGCTGGTCGCCGAGGGCTGCACGAACGGGGAGATCGGACGCCGGTTGTTCATCGGCGAGTCGACGGTGAAGACGTATCTGCTGCGGATCTTCGGGAAGCTGGGGGTGGACGACCGGACGGCGGCCGTCACCAGCGCGATGCGATACGGGCTGCTGGAGCAGTGAGGAAGGCGCCGGGTGTCTCCGGCGCCTTCGCACTCACGTCAGCCCAGCCGGGCTTCCAGCTCTGCCACGATCTCGTTCACGCCCACCGCCGTCTGCTCGCCCGACTCCATGTCCTTGAGCTGGACGACGCCCTCGGCGAGGTCGCGTTCGCCGGCGACGACCGTGTAGCGGGCGCCGCTGCGGTTGGCGTTCTTCATGGCGCCCTTGAGGCCCTTGGCGCCGTAGGAGAAGTCCGCGGCGATGCCGTTCTTGCGGAGTTCCGTGACCTTGGCGAACAGGACCCGGCGGGCCTCCTCGCCGAGCGGGACGGCGAACACGCTGGTGGTGGCGGGGAGTTCGAGCTCGACGCCCTCCGCCTCCAGGGCGAGGACCGTGCGGTCGACGCCGAGGGCCCAGCCGACGGACGGCAGGGCCGGGCCGCCGATCATCTCGGAGAGACCGTCGTAACGGCCGCCGCCGCCCACCGCGGACTGGGAGCCCAGACCGTCGTGGACGAACTCGAAGGTGGTGCGGGTGTAGTAGTCCAGGCCGCGGACCAGCTTCACGTCGTCCTCGAAGGCGACGCCCGCCGCCGTGATCAGCTCGCGGACCTCCTCGTGGTACGCCTTGCACGCGTCGCAGAGGTAGTCGCGCAGCAGCGGGGCGTCCCCCAGCTGCTTCTGGACCGACTCACGCTTGTCGTCCAGGACGCGCAGCGGGTTGATCTCCGCCCGGCGCAGGGTGTCCTCGTCCAGGTCCAGGCCGCGCAGGAAGTCCTGCAGCGCGGTCCGGTACACCGGGCGGCACTCCTGGTCGCCCAGGCTGTTGAGCAGGATCCGGAAGTCGCTCAGGCCCAGCGAGCGGTACGCCTGGTCGGCCAGGATGATCAGCTCGGCGTCCAGCGCCGGGTCCTCCGCGCCGATGGCCTCGGCACCGACCTGCGAGAAGTGGCGGTAACGGCCCTTCTGGGGACGCTCGTAGCGGTAGTACGAGCCGGAGTACCAGAGCTTGACCGGGAGGTTGCCCACCTTGTGCAGGTTGGCCTCCAGCGCGGCACGGAGGACGGACGCCGTGCCTTCGGGGCGCAGGGCCAGCCTGTCGCCGCCCTTGGTCTCGAAGGCGTACATCTCCTTCGTCACGATGTCCGTCGACTCGCCGACACCGCGTGCGAAGAGCTCGACGTTCTCGAAGCCCGGCGTCTCGATGTAGCCGTAGCCGGAGTCCCGCAGCGGCGCGGCGATCGCCTCACGGACCGCCAGGTACTTCGCGGAGTCCGGCGGGATCAGGTCGTACGTGCCCTTGGGGGCCTTGAAGGTGCTCACGGAAGGTCTCGTCACATTCCTCGTCGGGGAGCGTCGTGGGCTCCCTGGCCGGCCGCCACCTGCCGCAGATACGGATTGGTGGCACGCTCCTGGCCGATGGTCGTCTGGGGGCCGTGGCCGGACAGCACCACGGTCGAGTCGTCGAGCGGCAGGCACACGCGGCCCAGCGAGTCGAGCATCTCGGCCATGTCGCCGCCGGGCAGGTCGGTGCGTCCGATGGAGCCGGCGAACAGCAGGTCGCCCGAGAACAGGATCGGCGGGATGTCCGCCGCCTCGGGCATGCCGAAGGTCACCGACCCCTTGGTATGGCCGGGTGCGTGCGCGACGGACAGCTCCAGGCCCGCCAGCTCCAGCTTCGCCCCGTCGGCCAGCTCCTTGACGTCGTCCGGCTCCCCCACGGTCAGTTCACCCAGGAGCGGCATCCCGATGGAACGGCCGATCCCCTTCTCGGGGTCGTTCATCATGTACCGGTCGTCGGGGTGGATCCAGGCGGGCACGTCGTGCGCGCCGCACACCGGGACGACCGAGGCGACGTGGTCGATGTGGCCGTGGGTGAGGACGACGGCGACGGGCTTGAGCCGATGCTTTCTGATCGCTTCCTCGACGCCGTCGGCGGCCTGATGGCCGGGGTCGATGATCACGCACTCCTCACCGGCGGCGGGGGCGACGAGGTAGCAGTTCGTCCCCCAGGCCCCGGCGGGGAACCCGGCAATGAGCACGATCGTCCTTCGTTGTGTCGATACGGGAGGCTGCGGCTGCTGACAGAGCCTACCGGCGCTGCCGATTCCTCAGCGAACCCATATACGGTACGGGGCACACGCAGGCGCTCGGCACACAGGACGCACGCGTACCGGTCGACGTTCGAGACCCATGAGGAGAGAACCCGGTGGTCAGCCAGGAACAGCGGCGGCGTCAGCTCGCCCGGGAGAAGTTCTTGCGGCAGCAGCAGCGACGCACGGACGCTCGACGCAAGGCCCGTATCCGCAACTCCGTGATCGCCTCGGCTCTCGGCGTGATCGTGGTGCTCTCCGTGACGGTCTTCCTGACCAAGCCGTTCGAGGACAACGGCAAGACGGAGAACGCGAACGCGGACGTCACGCCGAGCGCCACGCCCAGCAAGGCGCCGGACCCGTGCGAGAAGCCCGCCGCGGGCAAGGTCAAGTCGCAGACCTGGAAGAAGGAACCTGCGATGTCGATCGACGAGTCGGCGAAGTACACGATGAAGCTGGACACGACGTGCGGCGAGATAGACGTCGCGCTGAAGGCGTCGGCGGCGCCGCACACCGTCAACTCGTTCAACTACCTTCTCGGTAAGGGGTACTTGGACCACAGCAAGTGCCACCGGCTCACCAACCAGGGCATCTACGTCCTGCAGTGCGGCGACCCGCAGGGCACCGGCATGGGCGGACCCGGCTACACGATCCCGGACGAGAACCTCAAGGACAAGAGCCTCAAGGGCGGGGTGTACCCGGCGGGCACGGTCGCGATGGCGAACCAGTACAACGCCCAGACGAAGCAGGGGCGGGACAGCGGCGGCAGCCAGTTCTTCCTCGTCTACCAGGACAGTCAGCTGCCGCCCGACTACACACCGTTCGGTACGGTGTCCGAGGCGGGCATGAAGGTCCTGACGAAGATCGCCAAGGCCGGAGCCGAGGCTCCCGACCCTCAGACGGGCAACACGGCGCCCAACGCGACGGTCGTGATCAACAAGGCCACGATCACCGAATCCTGACCCCCAACTGCGAAATTTCGGTCGCGCGGGATGCGGACACGCCCCCCGCCGGTCGCCTATGTTGGCCGTGACGAAACTGTGGACGATGCCCGGGGGTGCTGAGGCCCCTCGCAGGCATCATGTGGAGGAGGCGCTGTGAGCAGCGACCCGTGGGGCCGCGTCGACGAGACGGGGACCGTGTACGTGCGTACGGCCGACGGCGAGCAGGTCGTCGGTTCCTGGCAGGCAGGCTCCCCCGAGGAGGCGCTGGCCTACTTCGAGCGCAAGTACGAGGGCCTGGTTGTCGAGATCGGCCTCCTCGAGAAGCGAGTGAAGACCACCGACCTTTCGGCGAAGGACGCCCAGGTCGCCATCGACCACATCCGGCAGCAGGTCGACGCGCACCACGTGGTGGGCGACCTGGATGCCCTGCGGGTCCGGCTGGACAAGCTCGTTGAGCAGGTGGAGGCGCGCCGCGAGGAGCGCAAGGCGCAGCGGGCGCGGCAGTCCGACGAGGCGCGCAAGTCCAAGGAGGCGCTGGTCGCCGAGGCGGAGGAGCTGTCGCAGTCCGACCAGTGGCGGGCGGCCGGTGAACGGCTGCGGGCCCTGGTGGACACCTGGAAGGGCCTGCCGCGCCTGGACCGCAAGTCCGATGACGACCTGTGGCACCGGTTCTCGCACGCGCGGTCGGCGTTCTCCAAGCGGCGCAAGCAGCACTTCGCGCAGCTGGACGCCCAGCGCGAGGAGGCGCGGCGGACCAAGGAACGGCTGGTCTCCGAGGCCGAGGCGCTGTCGAACTCGACGGACTGGGGTGTGACGGCCGCCCGCTACCGCGAGCTGATGGCCGAGTGGAAGGCCGCAGGCCGTGCGCAGCGTGAGCACGAGGACGATCTGTGGAACCGCTTCCGCGGCGCCCAGGACGTCTTCTTCGCGGCCCGCAGCTCGGTCTTCGCCGAGCGGGACGCCGAGCAGGCGGAGAACCTGAAGCTCAAGGAGGAGCTGGCCGAGGAGGCCGAGAAGCTCCTGCCGGTCACGGACCTGAAGGCGGCCCGGGCCGCGTTCCGTTCCGTCAACGAGCGCTGGGAGGCCATCGGCCATGTCCCGCGCGACGCGCGGCCGAAGGTCGAGGGCCGGATGCACGCCGTCGAGCGGGCCATCCAGGAGTCCGAGGAGGCCGAGTGGCGCCGGACGAACCCGGAGGCACGCGCGCGTGCCGAGGGTCTGACCGGCCAGCTCCAGGCCGCCGTGGACAAGCTGCGGGGCCAGATCGAGCAGGCCCGTGCGCAGGGCAACAACGCCAGGGCCGACAAGCTCGAGCGTGAGCTCGAGGGCCGCCAGGCGCTGCTGGACCAGGCGCAGAAGGGTCTGCAGGAGTTCGGAGGCTGATCCGTCGGCCGAAGGAAGGCCGAAAGGAAGAGGGCCCCGTACAGCACGTACGGGGCCCTCTTTCACGTGGTGATCACGACCTGCTGCGCGCCGACGTCACCCGGTACACGTCGTAGACGCCCTCCACGCCCCGGACCGCCTTCAGCACATGGCCGAGGTGCTTCGGATCGCCCATCTCGAAGGTGAAGCGGGAGGTGGCGACGCGGTCGCGGGAGGTCTGGACGGCCGCGGAGAGGATGTTGACGTGCTGGTCGGACAGCACGCGCGTGACGTCCGACAGCAGCCGGGAGCGGTCCAGCGCCTCGACCTGGATGGCGACCAGGAAGACCGAGGACTGGGTGGGCGCCCACTCGACCTCGAGGATGCGCTCGGGCTCGCGGGACAGTGACTCCACGTTCACGCAGTCGTTGCGGTGAACCGATACACCACTACCGCGGGTGACGAAGCCGATGATGGGGTCGCCGGGGACGGGCGTACAGCAGCGGGCCAGCTTGACCCACACGTCCTCGACGCCCTTCACGACGACGCCCGGGTCGGCGCTGGAGCGGCGTTTGCGGCTGCGTCCGGGGGCCGGCGGGACCGACTCGTCGATCTCCTCGGTGGCGGCCTCCTCGCCGCCGAGGGCCTGGACGAGCTTCTGCACGATGTTCTGCGCGGAGACATGGCCCTCGCCGATCGCCGCGTACAGCGCGGAGATGTCCGCGTAGCGCATCTCGTGCGCGAGGGTCACCAGGGAGTCGCCGGTCAGGATGCGCTGGATCGGCAGGTTCTGCTTGCGCATCGCGCGGACGATGGCGTCCTTGCCCTGCTCGATCGCCTCGTCGCGGCGCTCCTTGGAGAACCAGGCCCGGATCTTGTTGCGGGCGCGCGGCGACTTGACGAAGCCGAGCCAGTCGCGGGAGGGGCCGGCGCCGGCCGCCTTGGAGGTGAAGACCTCGACCAGGTCGCCGTTGTCGAGGGTGGATTCGAGCGGGACCAGGCGGCCGTTGACCCGGGCGCCGATCGTGCGGTGCCCGACCTCGGTGTGGACCGCGTACGCGAAGTCCACCGGGGTGGCGCTCGCCGGGAGCGCTATGACATCGCCCTTGGGGGTGAAGACGAAGACCTCGTTGCGGGAGAGGTCGAAGCGCAGGGACTCCAGGAACTCGCCCGGGTCCTCGGTCTCCTTCTGCCAGTCCAGCAGCTGGCGCAGCCAGGCCATGTCGTTGAGGTGGTCGTCCTTGCCCTTGCCGGACGACTTGGGGGCGTCGCTGCGCACCTTCGAGGCGCCGGCGACGGCCTCCTGCTTGTACTTCCAGTGCGCGGCGATGCCGTACTCGGCGCGGCGGTGCATGTCGAAGGTGCGGATCTGCAGCTCGACGGGCTTGCCGCCGGGGCCGATCACCGTCGTGTGCAGCGACTGGTACATGTTGAACTTGGGCATCGCGATGTAGTCCTTGAACCGGCCGGGGACCGGGTTCCATCGCGCGTGCACCGTGCCGAGGGCCGCGTAGCAGTCGCGGACGGTGTCCACGAGGACGCGGATGCCCACCAGGTCGTAGATCTCCGCGAAGTCACGGCCGCGGACGATCATCTTCTGGTAGACGCTGTAGTAGTGCTTGGGGCGGCCGGTCACGGTCGCCTTGATGCGGGCCGCCCGCAGGTCCTGCTGTACCTCGTCGGTGACTATGGCGAGGTACTCGTCGCGCTTGGGGGCGCGCTCGGCGACCAGGCGGACGATCTCGTCGTACATCTTGGGGTAGAGGATCGCGAAGGCGAGGTCCTCCAGCTCCCACTTGATGGTGTTCATGCCCAGGCGATGGGCGAGCGGCGCGTAGATCTCCAGGGTCTCGCGCGCCTTCTTCTCCTGCTTCTCACGCTTGAGGTAGCGCATGGTGCGCATGTTGTGCAGGCGGTCGGCGAGCTTGATGACCAGGACGCGCGGGTCCTTGGCCATGGCGACGACCATCTTGCGCACGGTCTCGGCCTGGGCCGCCTCGCCGAACTTGACCTTGTCGAGCTTGGTGACGCCGTCGACGAGCAGGGTGACGACGTCGCCGAAGTCACGGCGCAGGTCGTCCAGGCCGTACTCGGTGTCCTCGACCGTGTCGTGCAGCAGACCGGCCATCAGCGTGGCCGGATCCATGCCCAGCTCGGCGAGGATGGTGGTCACCGCGAGGGGGTGCGTGATGTACGGGTCGCCGCTCTTGCGCTTCTGGCCGCGGTGCCAGCGCTCGGCGACCTGGTAGGCGCGCTCGATCTGGCGGAGCGTCGCCGTCTCGATCTTCGGATCGTTGCTGCGCACTATGCGCAGCAGGGGCTCCAGCACGGGGTTGTACGGGTTGGCGCGCTGGACGCCGAGCCGGGCGAGACGGGCACGGACGCGGTTGGAGGAGCCGGTGCGGGCGGGCTGGCCCCCGGCCTGGCGCACCGCGGGAGGGGCCGGCTTGGGGCGCGACTGCTCGGCGGGCTTGTCGACCGGCGCCGACTGGGCGTGCTCGACCGGCCCGCGGGTGTCGTTCTTCGCGTGCGGCGCGCTGGGCGCGGGCTTGGCCGCTGCCGAGGCGGACTCGGGCTTGGCGGCGGTCAGGTGCTGGGCCTCGTCTGACAAGAGGGCTCCTCGTGCGCGTTCCGGGTCCCCCGGTCAGGCTCCGGAGACCCCATGGTAGCGATCCTGCGCCCCAGGATCGCCTTCAGGCCAATGTGAGGACCGTCTACCCAAGGAACGCGAGAGGCGGGCACCGGATTCCTCCGGGCCCGCCTCCGCGGTGTCGTGCCGGTGTCCACCGGGCTGCCGTGGGCTGGTCAGACCGTGAGCAGGGCCTCCAGCGGGGCACCGCGCAGAGCCGGCTCCAGACGGGCCCGGCCGCCGAGGAAACCGAGTTCCATGAGGACGGCCAGACCGGCGACCTCGGCGCCGGCCCGGCGGATGAGCTGGACCGAGGCCTCGGCGGTGCCGCCGGTGGCGAGGACGTCGTCGACGATCAGGACGCGGTCGTCGGCGACCAGGTCCTCGGCGTGCACCTCGATCTCCGCCGAGCCGTACTCCAGGTCGTAGGCCTGGCCGAGGGTGGCTCCGGGGAGCTTGCCCGCCTTGCGTACGGGGATGAAGCCGAGGCCGGCGCGGACGGCGACCGGGGCCCCGAGGATGAAGCCACGGGCCTCGAGGCCGACGATCTTGGTGGCGCCTGCGCTCTCGGCGATCTCGGCGAGGGCGTCGGTGAGCGCGGTGAACGCCGCCGGGTCCGCCAGCAGCGGGGTGATGTCCTTGAACATCACGCCCGGCTCCGGGTAGTCGGCCACGTCCCTGATGCGGCTGAGCAGCAGTTCCTTGATGTCGGTCATCGGCGCTTCCCCGAGGGGCGGCCCCGGCCGCGATTGCGGGAAGCGGGCTGGTTGCGCGGGCCGACGACCGCGGGTGCGGCGTCCTCGGGCTCGTCGGCGTAGGACTCCTCCCCGGTCTCCGCCTGAGGGGTCTCCCCCTTGGCGGCCCGCTTGGCCAGGACGCGCTTCTTCAGGGCCTTCATCTGCGGCTCGCGCTCCTTGAGGTCGGCGACGAGCGGCGTGGCGATGAAGATCGAGGAGTACGCACCGGCGGCGAGACCGACGAACAGCGACAGCGAGATGTCGTTGAGCATGCCGGCGCCGAGGACACCGCCACCGATGAACAGCAGGCCCGCGACCGGCAGCAGCGCGACCACCGTGGTGTTGATCGAGCGGACCAGGGTGCTGTTGATCGAGCGGTTGGCGACGTCGCTGTAGGTCCAGCGGGTCTGCTTGGTGATGTCCTTGGTCTGTTCCTTGAGGCTGTCGAACACCACGACCGTGTCGTAGAGCGAGTAGCCGAGGATGGTGAGAAGACCGATCACCGTGCCGGGTGTGACCTCGAAGCCGACGAGGGCGTAGATGCCGACCGTGATGGTGATGTCGTGGATCAGTGCGACGAAGGCGGCGACGGCCATGCGCCACTCGAAGGCGATCGCCAGGTAGATCACGACGAGGATCAGGAAGATGCCGAGGCCCTGCCAGGCCTTGCTGGCGATCTGTTCGCCCCAGCTGGGGCCGACCAGCTCGGCGTTGATCTGCTCCGAGTCGACCTTGAGGTCGTCGGCGAGCGTGTTCTTGATGTCGTTGGCCGCGCCGGTGTCGATGCCGGCGACCTGGATGCGCATGCTGCCGTCGCCGAGCTCCTGGACGATCGCGTCGTGGCCGGAGGCCTCCTCCGCGTACCGCTCGGCCTGGGACACCGAGGCACTGGTGTTCTTCGGGGTGTTGAAGACGGCGCCGCCCTGGAACTCGATGCCCATGTTCAGGCCGCGCACCGCGAGGCCGGCGATGGCCAGGATGGTGATCAGGATGGAGACGCCGTACCAGATCTTGCGGTTCTTGACGAAGTCGTAGCCGACCTCGCCGCGGTGGAGTCGGGCGCCGAGGTTGCCGAGTTTCGACATCTCAGGCCTCCTTCGGGTCGGCAGGGGCGGCGGGGCGGCGGGTACGGCGCAGCGGCGGCTGGGCGCCCAGGCTCTTCGGGTCGAGGCCGGACCACTTGTGGCCGTTCGCGAAGAACGGGCGGCGGGCCATCAACGTCAGCAGCGGCTTGGTGAAGAGGAACACGACGACCACGTCGAGCAGGGTCGTCAGACCGAGCGTGAACGCGAAGCCCTGGACCTTGCCGACGGTGACGGCGAACAGCACCGCGGCGGCGAGGAACGACACGAAGTCGGAGACCAGGATGGTGCGCCGGGCGCGCGGCCAGGCCCGCTCGACGGCGGGGCGCAGGGAGCGGCCTTCGCGGATCTCGTCACGGACGCGTTCGAAGTACACGATGAACGAGTCCGCGGTGATGCCGATGGCGACGATGGCGCCGCACACGGCCGGCAGGTTCAGCGCGAAGCCGATGGCCGGGCCGAGCAGGGCCATGAGCGTGTAGGTGAGGGCCGCGGAGACCAGCAGCGAGAGGATCGCGATGAACGACAGGCCGCGGTAGTACGCCAGCAGGTAGATGACGACCAGCGCGAGACCGATGGCGCCGGCGATCAGACCGGCCTGCAGCTGGTCACCGCCCAGCGCGGCGGTCACGGTCGTCATGCTGTCGACCTTGAAGGTCAGCGGCAGCGCGCCGTAGGACAGCATGTTGGAGAGGTCCTGGGCGGACTGCTGGTTGAAGTTGCCGGAGATCTCGGCGTTGCCGCCGGTCAGGGCCTGCCGGACGTACGGGTCGGAGACCACGTCGCCGTCCAGGACGATCGCGAACTGGTTCTGCGGCGACTGGTTCTGCGCCAGCTTGCCGGTGATGTTCGCGAACTTCTTGGCGCCGCCGTCCGTGAAGTCCATCGTGACCGTCCAGCCCGCACCGGTCTGGGTGTTCAGGACGGCCTGGGCCTTGTCGACGTCCGTGCCGTCGACCTCGGCGGGACCGAGGATGTACTTCTGCCACTGGCCCTGCGAGTTCTTGCCGCAGGCCAGGGTCATCTCGGAGGCCTTGACACCGTCGCCGACGGAGGAGCGGGTCTTCTCGTCGGTGCAGTCGAGCTTGGCGTACTTCGCCTGCAGCGCGCTCGCGTCGGCCTCGGCGGAGCCGCCGCTCGCCGACGGGGAGGGGCTGGCCTTGGCCTTGTCGTCCGAGGCGCTCGCCGACGGTGTGGCGTCGGCCTTCAGCGCGTCGGTGACCGCGCGGCCCTGCGTGGTGGGCGTGGCCGACGGGGAGGCGGAGTTCTTGTCGGTGGCCTCGGGCTTGTCGGTGGCCTTGCCGGACGGCTTGTCCGAGGGGCTGCCGGTGGGGCTCGGGGAGGGGCTGGCCGTGCCCTTGCCACCGGAGACCTCGGTGGCGAGGACCGGGCGGAAGTAGAGCTTGGCGGTGGTGCCGACCTGCTTGCGGGCCTGCTCGGAGTTCGTCCCCTTGGGGATGTTGACGATGATGTTTTCCCGGCCCTGCGTCTGGACCTCGGACTCCGAGACGCCAAGACCGTTGACACGTCGTTCCATGATGGAGACGGCGGTGTCCATGTTGGTCTTGTTGATGGCCGCCTCGTTGCCGGCTTCGGGGACCGCGCGGAGCGTGATGCTCGTACCGCCGGCCAGGTCGATGCCGAGACGTGGTTTCGTGTGCCCCGAAGCGAACATCCCACCGGTGAGCGCCACGAGGGCGATCAGAATCAGGACCAGCGAGCGAACCGGCTTGCTCTGGGTGCTCGCGCTCCGGCCCTTTTTAGGTGTGGCCACCTTCTCGTACTCCCTCTCGGGCCACCTCGCTCCGGATCGGCGGACGGGCGGCCATGACATGGTGTCGGGACTCCGTGCGAGCTGGGCGTGTCCCGGGGTGCGCGGGCCGGGCCCGCGCACCCCGGGACACGACTACTTCGCCTCGGAGTCGCCGTCGGTCTTCTTCGGCTCTGCGTCCGTCTTCGCCTCGGCGGCCGGAGTGTCGTCGCCGGCCGGCTCGTCGGCCGCGTCCTTCTTGCCGAGGTCGACGGCCTTGTCGTCAGCGCCGGTGTCGGCGGCGGAGTCGTCGGTCTCGGTGAGGGAGGAGGCGTCGTCCGGGACGAGGTCGGCGTCGGACTTCAGGTCGTGCTCGATGCCGTGGACGACGCGGTTGTACTCGTCGTCGCTGAGCACGGCACCGATGGCGTTCTTGGCGAAGAGGAGCTCGACGCCCGGGCCGGCATCGACGAGGACGGTGTCCTCGTTCACTTCCTTGACCGTGGCGTAGATGCCCCCGATGGTGCGGATGCCGCTGCCGGGCTGCATCTGGTTCCGCATGTCCACGGCCTGCTGCTGCTTCTTCTTGGCCGACCGGGTCATGAGGAACATGGCCCCGATGAGCACAATGAACGGGAGGAGGGTCAGGAGACTCACGGGTCGGTACTTCCTTCACACGACCGCGCTGTGAGCGGCCAGATGGTTGGGGGTATGTACGCCGCCGGCAAAGACGGCATCGGCGGAGTCTAAGCGAGTCCGCGCGCATGGAACAACGCTCAGCATGGCACCGGGGTTCCTGCTGCGGCCACTGGCCTCGCCGACCCGGAGCGGTGACGGCGTCGTCACGCCCCGAACAGGTCCTGTTGTCCGTTTCCTGTGGTCCGGGAGCCGGGCGGGGTGAGGCCGAGATGCGCCCATGCGGCGGGGGTGGCGACCCTGCCGCGCGGGGTGCGGGCCAGCAGTCCTTCCCGTACCAGGAAGGGCTCGGCCACCTCCTCCACGGTCTCACGCTCCTCCCCCACCGCGACCGCGAGCGTGGACAGGCCGACGGGGCCGCCGCCGAACAGCTTGAGCAGGGCTTCCAGGACGCCTCGGTCGAGGCGGTCGAGGCCGCGCTCGTCCACCTCGTAGACGGCGAGGGCGGCCGCCGCGATGTCCTTGGTGATCAGTCCGTCGGCCTTGACCTGCGCGTAGTCCCGGACGCGGCGCAGCAGGCGGTTGGCGATGCGGGGGGTGCCGCGGGAGCGGCCGGCGATCTCGGCAGCGCCCTCCGGCTCGGTCTGGACCTCGAGGAGGTGGGCCGAGCGGTGGATGACCCGCTCCAGTTCGGCCGGTTCGTAGAACTCCATGTGGGCGGTGAAGCCGAAGCGGTCGCGCAGTGGGGGCGGCAGCAACCCCGCGCGCGTGGTGGCGCCGACCAGGGTAAACGGGGGCAGCTCCAGCGGGATGGCGGTGGCTCCCGGGCCCTTGCCGACGATGACGTCGACGCGGAAGTCCTCCATCGCCATGTACAGCATCTCCTCGGCAGGCCGGGACATGCGGTGGATCTCGTCGAGGAAGAGGACCTCGCCCTCCTGGAGGGAGGAGAGGATCGCCGCGAGGTCGCCGGCGTGCTGGATGGCGGGGCCCGAGGTGATGCGGATGGGGGCTTCCATCTCGGCCGCGATGATCATCGACAGGGTGGTCTTGCCGAGGCCGGGGGCGCCGGAGAGCAGCACGTGGTCGGCGGTGGCGCCACGCGCGCGTGCGGCGCGCAGGACGAGGTCGAGCTGCTCGCGGACCTTCTCCTGGCCGATGAACTCGTCCAGGTCCTTGGGGCGCAGGGCGGCCTCGACGGCCTGGTCCTCACGGTCGGCGGACGCGCCGACGAGCCGCTCGGCGGCGGAGCTGTCGGTCGTGTCGTCCCAGTTCATGATGTGCCTCGGTGTGTGGGGGTTCAGCGGGCGCGGTTCAGGGTCTGGAGGGCGGCCTTCAGCAACTGGCCGACCTGCGGAGCACCCTCGGCGGCCTCGGCCTGCGGAGCCACGGCGGTCACGGCCTCGTCGGCCTCCCGGGTCGCGTATCCGAGGCCGATCAGGGCCGCGTGCAGCTGGTCGCGCCAGCCGGTGCTGACGGGCGTACCGACGGCCGGGGCGCCGAGCGGCTCGCCGAGCCGGTCCTTCAGTTCCAGGAGCAGCTTCTGGGCGCCCTTCTTGCCGATGCCGGGAACCGCGGTGAGCGCCTTCTCGTCGGCGGTGGCGACCGCCCGGCGCAGGGCGTCCGGGGTGTGTACGGCCAGCATCGCCTGGGCGAGTCTCGGTCCCACGCCGCTCGCCGTCTGGAGCAGCTCGAAGGTCTGCCGCTCGTCGTCGTCCGCGAAGCCGTACAGGGTCAGTGAGTCCTCCCGTACGACGAGGGAGGTGTGCAGCTTGGCGGGCCGGCCGACGCGGAGCGTGGACAGTGTGTTCGGCGTGCACTGCACGGCCATGCCGACGCCGCCCACCTCGACGACCGCGGCATCGGGGGCGAGCGCGGCGACCGTGCCGCTGACGAAGGCGATCATGCCGTACGGCCTTTCGATGCGTGCAGGGCGACGGCCTGCTGGAGTCGGTTCTGCGCGGGGGCGCGCCAGATGTGGCAGATGGCGAGGGCGAGGGCGTCGGCCGCGTCGGCGGGCTTGGGCGGTGCGCTGAGCCGGAGCAGGCGGGTCACCATCGCGCCCACCTGGGCCTTGTCGGCCCGGCCGCTGCCGGTGACGGCGGCCTTGACCTCGCTCGGGGTGTGCAGCGCCACGGGGATCCCGCGACGTGAGGCGCACAGAAGGGCGACGGCGCTGGCCTGGGCGGTGCCCATCACCGTACTGACGTTGTGCTGGCTGAAGACGCGCTCCACGGCGACGAACTCCGGCCGGTGCTCGTCCAGCCACTGTTCGATGCCCTGCTCGATGGCGACGAGGCGGTGGCCGAGGTCGGCGTCCGCCGGTGTCCGGACGACGCCGACGCCGATCATCGTGAGCGGCCGTCCGGCGACGCCCTCGACCACGCCGACACCGCACCGGGTCAGTCCCGGGTCCACCCCCAGCACGCGCACGCGCGCCCTCCCTTTCGATTTCGATCGCCTGTTTGTGCAGGCTATCGGGTGCCACCGACAACGCCCCGCACCAACGCCCGTACCGACACCCGTTCAACGCGACGGGCCGACGGGATGTCCCGTCGGCCCGTGCAGCCCTTGAAGCCCGCGGCGGCGTTACGCGTCGACCTTCTCCATGACCTCGTCGCTGACGTCGAAGTTGGCGAAGACGTTCTGCACGTCGTCGCTGTCCTCGAGCGCGTCGATCAGCTTGAAGATCTTCTTGGCGCCTTCCTCGTCCAGCTCGACCTGGACGGACGGCACGAAGCTGGAGTCGGCGGAGTCGTAGTCGATGCCGGCCTCCTGGAGGGCGGTGCGGACCGCGACCAGGTCGGTGGCCTCGCTGATGACCTCGAAGGACTCGCCGAGGTCGTTGACCTCTTCGGCGCCCGCGTCCAGGACGGCACCCAGGACGTCGTCCTCGGCCAGCTCGCCCTTGGGGACGATGACGACGCCCTTGCGGCTGAACATGTACGACACCGAGCCCGGGTCGGCCATGGAGCCGCCGTTGCGGGTCATGGCCACGCGCACGTCGGAGGCGGCGCGGTTGCGGTTGTCGGTGAGGCACTCGATGAGCACGGCGACGCCGTTCGGGCCGTAGCCCTCGTACATGATCGTCTCGTAGTCGGCGCCGCCGGCCTCGAGGCCGCCACCGCGCTTGACCGCGGAGTCGATGTTCTTGTTCGGAACCGACTGCTTCTTGGCCTTCTGGATGGCGTCGTAGAGAGTCGGGTTGCCCTCGATGTCGACGCCGCCCATCCGGGCCGCGACCTCGATGTTCTTGATCAGCTTCGCGAAGAGCTTGCCGCGCTTGGCGTCGATCACGGCCTTCTTGTGCTTCGTCGTAGCCCATTTAGAGTGGCCGGACATCTGCCTGTCTCCTTCGCGTAACCCATCTCAGCAACGAACGCAGGAATCCTACAAG
Organism: Streptomyces purpurascens; assembly: GCF_045040895.1. NCBI lineage: Bacteria > Bacillati > Actinomycetota > Actinomycetes > Kitasatosporales > Streptomycetaceae > Streptomyces > Streptomyces purpurascens. Next base: position 1,731,734 of record NZ_CP108341.1, read on the forward strand.
GACTCGGCTGTACGGTTCGCGCGCACCATCTCGACGAACAGGCCGTGCACGCGGTGGTCGCCGGTCAGTTCGGGGTGGAACGAGGTGGCCAGAGCGTTGCCTTGACGGACCGCGACGATGTGGCCGTCATGCTCGGCGAGCACCTCGGCCGCGGCGCCGACGGACTCGACCCAGGGGGCGCGGATGAAGACGCCCTCCACCGGGGCGCCCTCGACGCCCTCGACGTCGACGGCCGCCTCGAAGGACTCGTTCTGCCGGCCGAAGGCGTTGCGGCGGACGATCATGTCGATGCCGCCGATGGTCTCCTGGCCCGAGCGCGGGTCGAGGATCTTGTCGGCGAGCATGATCATGCCGGCGCAGGTGCCGTAGACGGGCAGGCCGTCCCGCATTCGCGCGCGGAGCGGTTCCATCAGGCCGAACAGGACGGCCAGCTTCGAGATGGTGGTGGACTCGCCGCCGGGGAGGACGAGGCCGTCCACCTCGGCGAGCTCTTCGGGGCGCCGCACCGGCCTGGCCACGGCATCGGCCGCGGCCAGGGCGACGAGGTGCTCCCGTACGTCGCCCTGGAGGGCCAGGACGCCTATGACGGGGGTGTCGCTCATGGGTTCCTGTGCCTTACCAGCCGCGGTTCGCGTAGCGCTCGGTCTCGGGGAGGGTGTCGCAGTTGATGCCGACCATGGCCTCGCCGAGGTTGCGGGACGCGTCGGCGACGATCTTCGGGTCGTCGTAGAAGGTGGTGGCCTTCACGATGGCGGCGGCGCGCTTGGCCGGGTCGCCGGACTTGAAGATGCCGGAGCCGACGAAGACGCCCTCGGCGCCGAGCTGGCGCATCAGGGCCGCGTCGGCCGGGGTGGCGACGCCGCCGGCGGAGAACAGCACGACCGGGAGCTTGCCCAGCTCGGAGACCTCCTTGACCAGCTCGTACGGGGCGCGCAGGTCCTTGGCGGCGGCGTACAGCTCGTTGTTGTCGTAGCCGCGCAGGCGGGCGATCTCGTTCTTGATCTGGCGCAGGTGGCGGACGGCCTCGACGACGTTGCCGGTACCGGCCTCGCCCTTGGAGCGGATCATCGCGGCGCCCTCGGCGATGCGGCGCAGGGCCTCGCCCAGGTTGGTGGCGCCGCAGACGAAGGGGGTGGTGAAGGCGAACTTGTCGCTGTGGTTGACCTCGTCGGCCGGGGTCAGGACCTCGGACTCGTCGATGTAGTCGACGCCGAGGGACTGCAGGACCTGGGCCTCGACGAAGTGGCCGATGCGGGACTTGGCCATGACCGGGATGGAGACGGCGTCGATGATGCCCTCGATCATGTCCGGGTCGGACATGCGGGCCACGCCGCCGTCCTTGCGGATGTCGGCCGGGACCCGCTCCAGGGCCATGACGGCGACGGCGCCCGCGTCCTCGGCGATCTTCGCCTGCTCCGGCGTGACGACGTCCATGATGACGCCGCCCTTGAGCTGCTCGGCCATGCCGCGCTTCACACGGGCGGTGCCGGTCTCGGGAGCCTGGTTTTCGGAGATGGACACGGGTGACCTCGCTGCTGGGAAAGAGGGGTTTTGTGCAGCACCGAGGAAACGTGAGGGGACCAGGCCACAGCAAGGGCCAATGGGAAGCCGGTGGATCGTTTTCGCCCTGCGGCGACGGGGACGCCCCGCCGTCAGGAGCCCGAGCGGTCCGCCAGCACGGCCGGTGGTTCGTCGTCCATCTCGAAGGCCATCGGGAACGGCGCGTGGCCCGCCAGCCGGAACCAGCGGACCTTGCGGTGGCGGCGCAGCGCGCGAGCGGCGCGTACGGCGTCGTTGTGGAAGCGCCGGGCCATGGGGACGCGCCGCACCGCCTGCACGAGCTCGGTCGCGGCCTCCTCTCCCCCGGGCGCCTCCCGCACCGCCTCCAGTTGCTGGGCCTCCGCGAAGACGGCGCGCAGCGCCTGGCTCAGCTCGCTCTCGGCGACCTCCCGCTGCTCCTCCTCCGCCTGACGGGCGGCGTGCGCGGCCTCGTAGAGCACGATCGAGGCGGCCGGATCCAGGACCCCCGACGTCGCCAGTTCCTGCGCCACCGAGGCCCGGCGCAGCAACTGCGCGTCCAGGGCGGCCCGGGCGGCGTCGATCCGGGCGTGGAGACGGTCGAGACGGCCGGCGGTCCAGCTCAGATACAGCCCGATCGCGACCAGGGCGACGGCGATCCAGATGAGAGTGGTGGTCACGGGCGGCAAGGCTAGCGGCCCGACCGGCCTGCCGGTTCACCCCGCCCCGGCCGAGCCGCCCTTCGGCTCGGCCCGACAGGAATCTGTCCGTCCGGCCTCAGTCCCGGGCGAACCCCAGCCTGGCCCGCAGCCCCGTCACCCGGTCGTCCTCGGCCACCGCCGCCGCGCCCGCCGTCACCGTCTCGTAGACGGACAGGATGTCCGCGCCGACGGTCGACCAGTCGAAGCGCCGTACATGGGCGCTCCCCCGCTCCCGCAGCTCCGCGCGGCGTTCCGGGTCCTCCAGCAGCCGGACGGCCGCGTCGGCGAGGGCGTCGGCGTCCTCGTTCGGGAAGAGTTCGCCGGCCGCTCCCCGGTCCAGGACCTGCGCGAAGGCGTCGAGGTCGGAGGCGAGGACGGGGGCGCCGGCGGACATGGCCTCGACCAGGATGATGCCGAAGCTCTCGCCGCCGGTGTTGGGCGCGATGTACAGGTCGACGCTGCGCAGGAAGCGCGCCTTGTCCTCGTCGCTGACCATGCCGAGGAACTCGACGCGGGAGCGCAGCTCGGCCGGGAGTGTCTCCACCGCCTCCACCTCGTCGCCGCGCCCGGCGACCAGCAGCCGGGTCTGCGGACGCGCGGCGAGGATCTTCGGCAGGGCCTTCATGAGGACCGGCAGTCCCTTGCGGGGCTCGTCGATGCGCCCGACGAAGCCGATCGTGTCGCCCTGCCACTCGGCCTTGGGCTCGGCCTCGGCGAAGAAGTCGACGTCCACGCCGTTCGGGATCACCACCGCGTCCCCGCCGAGGTGTTCCACCAGCGTGCGCCGGGCGTACTCGCTCACCGCGATCCGCGCGCTGATCTTCTCCAGGGCGGCCTGGAGGATCGAGTACGCGGCGATCATGGCCCGGGAGCGCGGGTTGGACGTGTGGAACGTGGCGACGATCGGGCCCTGCGCCGCCCAGCAGGCCAGCAGGCCCAGCGAGGGCGAGGTCGGCTCATGGATGTGGATCACGTCGAACGCGCCGTCGTGCAGCCACCGGCGCACCCGGGCCGCCGAGAGGAAGCCGAAGTTCAGCCGGGCCACCGAGCCGTTGTACGGCACCGGCACCGCGCGCCCGGCCGAGACGACGTACGGCGGCAGCGGGGTGTCGTCGTCCGCCGGGGCGAGGACGGACACCTCGTGGCCGAGGCGGATGAAGTACTCGGCCAGATCGCGGATATGGAACTGAACGCCGCCCGGTACGTCCCAGGAGTACGGGCAGACGATGCCGATCCTCACGTGGATCCCTTCGCTGGATCGAGGTCCGCGAGCCACAAGCGCTGCAGCATGTGCCAGTCCTCCGGATGGTCGGCGATCCCCGTGGCGAAGGCGTCGGCCAGCGCCTGTGTCATCACAGACGTCTTCTCGGCGCGCGTGCCTGACTCGGGCACCTCGACCGCCGGGTGGACGCGGCCCTGCATCACGGGCGAGTCGTCGTACCAGAGCGTGACGGGAAGCAGCAGGGCGCCCGTCTGCTGGGCGAGCAGGGCCGGCCCGGCCGGCATCCTGGCGGTGTCGCCGAAGAAGTCGACCTCGACGCCGGAGGCGGACAGGTCGCGGTCGGCGACCAGGCAGACCAGACCGCCGTCTCGCAGCCGCCGGGCCAGGGTGCCGAAGGCGGTGCCACCGCTGTGCGGCAGGACCTCCATACCGAGGCCCTCGCGGTAGGCGACGAACCGGTCGTAGAGCGTCTCCGGCTTCAGGCGCTCGGCCACCGTCGTGAACGGGATGCCCAGCTCGGTGGTGACCCAGGCGCCGGCGAGGTCCCAGTTGCCCAGGTGCGGCAGGGCGAGTATGACGCCCTTGCCGGATGCCATGCCCTCGGTGACGTAGTGGATGTCCTTGACGGCGAAGCCGCTCTTGATCCGCTCCTTGCTCCAGGCGGGGAGCCGGAAGGACTCCATCCAGTAGCGCAGGTAGGAGCGCATGCCCGCGCGGGAGAGCTCGGCCAGCCGCTCGGGGCCCGCGTCGGGCACCACGCGCGCGTAGTTGCTCTCCAGACGCCGTACGCCCTTGCCGCGCTGCTTCCAGGCGAGATCGGCGATGGTGTGTCCGAGCCGTACGGCGACCGGCTCGGGGAGCTTCTTGACGGTGCTCCAGCCGAGGCCGTACAGCGCGTCCGTCAGCCGGTCCTGTGCGCTCACGTGGCCGCCTCGCTCCCGTGAGAGGCGTTGTGCTGCTTGCCCTCATTGTCCTGCGCGGCCGCCTCGGCCTCGGCGGACTCCCGGCGGACCGTGACGACCCGCTGGATCAGCGTGACGAGGCTGCCCACGGCGACGATCCACAGAGCGATGGGCAGCAGGTACTGGATGCCGGGGACACCGAACGCGTGCAGGCCCGCGAGCCCGGCCGCGACCAGCGAGATCACCAGCCGCTCGGCCCGCTCGACGAGCCCGTTGACGGCGACCGGCAGGCCGATCGACTCACCGCGGGCCTTGGTGTACGACACCACCTGGCCGCTGGCCAGGCAGAAGATCGAGACGGCGCACAGGACGAGGTCGTCGCCGCTCCCGGCGTACCAGAGGATGAAGCCACCGAAGATCGCGCCGTCGGCGACCCGGTCGAGCGTGGAGTCCAGGAAGGCGCCCCAGCGGCTGGAGCGGCCGAGCTGGCGCGCCATGTTGCCGTCGACGAGGTCCGAGAAGACGAAGAGTGTGATCACGACCGTGCCCCAGAAGAACTCGCCCATGGGGTAGAAGACCAGCGCGCCCGCGACCACACCGGCGGTGCCGATGAGCGTGACGGCGTCGGGGCTGACGCCCAGCCGGATGAGAAACGCGGCGAACGGTGTGAGGACACGCGTGAAGAATGCACGCGCGTACTTGTTCAGCATGGCCTTCCCGAGGGTCGGTGTCGCCGCATGGCCCCTGCTGGCCACCGGCTGGCCCATCGTAGCCACGCGCGCGTGTGGCTGAGGGGCGGGCACCCGGACCCCTTCGAGGGATCCGGCGAGCCGCTGGTGGGCGGCGCGATCGCGTCCTTCGTATGGACGCACCGTTACGGGAGTGGGAAGGTCGAATAACCGCGGGCGTCGCCGGAGCCGCCATGCACGCGGATCCCGCGTGTCCGCGCCCACAGTGACCTCACCGTGCACGGGAGGCAGGATCATGGGCGACAAAGGACAGACACACCCTGGGGCCGCCGGCAGGGCACGAGCGGCCGACCACCCTCAGTCCGTACGGAATGTGGTGCTGGTCGGCCACTCCGGATCGGGCAAGACCACCTTGGTGGAAGCCCTCGCGCTCACAGCGGGGGCGGTGAACCGGGCGGGCCGTGTGGAGGACGGCGGCACCGTCTCCGACTACGACGAGATCGAGCACCGGCAGCAGCGCTCGGTGCAGCTCTCCCTGGTGCCCGTCGAGTGGGACGGCATCAAGGTCAATGTTCTCGACACTCCCGGATACGCCGACTTCGTCGGTGAGCTCAGGGCCGGTCTGCGAGCGGCGGACGCGGCCCTCTTCGTCGTCTCGGCCTCGGACGGCGTGGACGGCTCGACCCGCATGGTGTGGGAGGAGTGCGCGGCCGTGGGCATGCCCCGGGCCATCGTCGTCACGCACCTGGAGGCGGCGCGCGCCGACTTCGAGGGGATGACGCGGAGCTGCGCGGAGGCCTTCGGCGCGGACGATCCCGACGCGGTCCTGCCGCTCTACCTGCCGCTGCACGGCCCGCAGGCGCCCGACGGGCACGCGCCCGTGACCGGCCTGATCGGGCTGCTGTCGCAGAAGCTGTTCGACTACTCGACCGGCGAGCGCAAGGAGTCGGAGCCGGGCGAGGACGAGCTGCCGCTGATCGAGGAGGCCCGCAACCGGCTGATCGAGGGGATCATCGCGGAGAGCGAGGACGAGACCCTCATGGACCGCTATCTCGGCGGGGAACAGGTCGACGTCAAGACCCTCATCGAGGACCTGGAGCGGGCCGTCGCGCGCGGGGTCTTCTTCCCCGTCCTTGCCGCCGCCCCCGCGTCCGACGGCGCCCGGCAGGGGCTCGGCACGGTGGAGGTGCTGGAGCTGATCACACGGGGCTTCCCGACGCCGCTGGAGCACGAGACGGTGCGGGTGACCACGATCGACGGCAAGCCGCGCGAGCTCAGGCCCTGCGACCCGGACGCGCCGCTGGTCGCGGAGGTCGTGAAGACCTCCTCCGACCCGTACGTCGGCCGGCTGTCGCTGATCCGCCTGTTCTCCGGCACCCTGCGCGCCGACCAGACGGTCCACGTCTCCGGGCACGGACTGGCCGACCGCGGGCACGAGGACCACGACGTCGACGAGCGGATCGGCGCCCTGTCCACGCCGTTCGGCAAGCAGCAGCGCCCGGTGTCGCACGTCATCGCGGGCGACCTGGCGTGCGTGGCCAAGCTGAGCCGCGCCGAGACCGGCGACACCCTGTCCGCCAAGGACGATCCGCTGCTCATGGAGCCGTGGCAGATGCCCGACCCGCTGCTGCCGCTGGCCATCCAGGCGCACAGCAAGCCGGACGAGGACAAACTCTCCCAGGGCCTGGCCCGGCTGGTGGCCGAGGACCCGACGATGCGGCTCGAACAGAACCAGGACACCCACCAGGTGGTCCTGTGGTGCCTCGGCGAGGCACACTCCGACGTGGCCCTGGAGCGGCTGCGCAGCCGGTACGGCGTCCAGGTCGACGTCGTGCCGCACAAGGTGTCCCTGCGCGAGACCTTCGCGCTCAAGTCGGGCGGACGCGGCCGGCACGTCAAGCAGTCCGGCGGGCACGGGCAGTTCGCGATCTGCGAGATCGAGGTCGAGCCCCTGCCGGGCGGCTCCGGCATCGAGTTCGTCGACAAGGTCGTGGGCGGCGCGGTGCCCCGGCAGTTCATCCCGTCGGTGGAGAAGGGCATACGGGCCCAGGCGGCCAAGGGAGTAGCGGCCGGATACCCGCTCATCGACGTACGGGTGACCCTCCTGGACGGCAAGGCGCACTCGGTGGACTCCTCCGACGCCGCCTTCCAGACGGCCGGGGCGCTCGCGCTGCGGGAGGCCGCCGCCGACGCGAAGATCCATCTGCTGGAGCCGGTGGCCGAGGTGTCGGTGCTGGTCGGCGACGACTTCGTGGGCGCCGTGATGAGCGACCTGTCGGGGCGGCGCGGCCGGGTGCTCGGCACCGAGCAGACACCCGGCGGGCGCACCCTGATCCGGGCCGAGGTGCCCGAGATCGAGATCGGCCGGTACGCGATCGACCTGCGGTCGATGGCGCACGGCACAGCGGGGTTCAGCCGTCGGTACGCGCGGCACGAGCCGATGCCGCAGCAGGTCGCGGACCGGGTGCGCGAAGAGGAGCGCAAGGCCTCGTAGTTCGCGCCCGGCGCCACCAAGTGGCCCTCGTGAGGGCTTCCCTCCGCATCGGCGGGCGGCTTGACAGCCGCCCGCCGACGGATGTCGGCGCGTGCGGATACGCTGATGACCTGATCAACAGGTGTGCGGAGCGCGGAAGTCGGGAAGGCCGCAGATGCGGATGCGGCAGCGATGGGGGCGGCAGTGACAGACGGATTCGACTTCAGCCCAGGGGCCCAGGTGCCTTTGGCGGGTTCGGCTGGGCAGACGGCGGCGACCTACGCACTGGCCGCGGCGGCGTACCGGGACGACGAGGTCACCAAGATCCTCAACGCCGACAACGAGTGGCACCAGTCGAAGGTGAAACCACCGCGCCCCTGGGCCAAGATCTTCCGCCCCAGGTTCGGCGAGGCCTTCTCCCGCGCCATCATCGACCGGATGCTGGGTGCCGGGCGCAACCCCGTGATCCAGTCCTTCGGCATCGAACCCCAGGTCGTCGTGGAGCACTGCCTGGCGGCGCACCGCATCCGCCGCGACCGCGACAACTGGCTCTCGGCGATCACGGTCATCTGCGGGGTGCTCTTCCTGCCGGGCTTCCTCGTGTGGCTGCTGGTGTTCACGCTGCGCACCACCATGGCCAAGCGCGAGGACAAGCGCGCCGGCGCCCTCGCCACGACCCTGCTGGTCGCGGTGGGCGCGCTCGCCGTGCTGTTCCTGATCAAAATGCCCTTCACGGGATTCTGGGCCCTGTACGGGCGCGCGGCGATCATCATGCCGGTGGTCGGCTGGTTCTGGGCCAAGCAGATCTGCGAGCGGACGGCCCGTGACCTGCGGGAGCGCTGGTCGAGCCTGCTGTCGGGCGGCGGCGTGGGCGCCAAGATCCCCGAGGCGGTTCCGGGCAACCCGGGCGACGCGGCCGAGCAGGTGCGCAAGGAGCTGGCCCGCCTCGGTGCCGAGCAGCGGTCCAACTCGGTCTTCTACGCCGGCCCCAAGGGCATACTCGGCATGGGCACGCGGTGGGGCAGCTGGCAGCTGGCCGAGGAGCTGGTCTCCGCCGATCCGGACAAGGAGTTCCACCCCTTCCGCAGCTGGGACGTCATCGTGGCGATCCAGGGCGGCCTGGGCATGCTGGAGCGCACGTCCATCAACACCGGCGGCTTCCCCAAGCCGTCCATCACGCACTGGATCGTCACGCCGATCGGCGAGAAGGCGGCGGAGGTGTCCCGGCCGAGCGGCACAGACGTCGACGCGTACACGGTCCGGACGCACGCCATACAGGACATCTGCAACAAGCAGCAGTTCGGCAGCGGCGACCGGCACTACCTCGGCGTGCAGTGGACCCTCTGGGACGGCCATCTGGTGATCACGATGCTGATCACGGTGACCGTGCTGCACGACACCCTGCGCATCGAGGTCACCGGGCACGCCCTGGGGCCGGTCAACCCGCTGTTCAACGAGAAGCCGGCGGCCAAGGAGAAGGCGGTGCAGAAGGCTCTCCGGTTCTGGGAGACCCGCACCGTGAAGCTCCCCCTGATCGACGCCGACGAAGTGGTACGGCTGGCCGCGCGCGCCCCGCTGACCTGGTACCCGCCGCTGCTGAACTGGCTCGGCGGCAGTCTGACGCTCCCGGAGCCGTTCGGTCTGCGGCATGCCTGGGCCGACCAGCCGTGGCGGCACCGCTTCATGGCCGACGACGCGTTGCGGGCGGCCACTCCTGTGCTGCGTGTGGTGCATGCGGCGGCGCTGAAGGTGCTGCGGGAGAACGGCGTGGACGTGGAGAAGTTCGGGTCCAGGTCGGCGGCGCTGAGTGGGGCTGTGCAGGAGGCTTCGCCGAAGAAGGCGGATGTCTACGACGCGTAGGGGCTCGTGAGCCTCGGGCGACAGGGGCCGGTGTCGAAGAACGAACGCCGGCCCCGCCGGACTCAGCTCGCCGGCCAGGCCTCCGCCAGCATCTTCCGGGTGTCCGCGAGCAGCTGCGGCAGCACCCGCGTATGTCCCACCACCGGCATGAAGTTGGTGTCCCCGCCCCAGCGCGGCACGATGTGCTGGTGCAGGTGCGCCGCGATGCCCGCGCCCGCCACCGTGCCCTGGTTCATGCCGATGTTGAAGCCGTGCGCGCCGGAGGCCGTGCGCAGGGCCGTCATCGCCTGCTTGGTGAGTTCGCCGAGTTCGGCGGTCTCCCCCGCCGTGAGGTCCGTGTAGTCGGCGACGTGCCGGTAGGGCACGGTCATCAGGTGACCGCCGTTGTACGGGTAGAGGTTGAGCACGGCGTAGACCTGCTCGCCGCGCCGGACGACCAGCCCGTCCTCGTCGGACTTGGCCGGGATCGAGCAGAAGGGGCAGCCGTCGCCGGCGCCCGGGCCGGTCGGCTTGTTCTCACCCTGGATGTAGGCCATCCGATGGGGCGTCCACAGACGCTGGAACGCGTCCTGCGTCCCCACTCCCAGCTGCTGCTCCGGCTCACTCGTCATGCACTGCAGCATATGGCGTCGAGCTGGGGGGACGGCAAAGGCCCCCGGGATCTCCCCGGGGGCCCGTACGCCGTGTGATCAGACCTGCGCCCGCTCCTCGACGACCTTCTGGATCTTCGCGATGGCCTCGTCGAAGGGGATGCCGTTCTCCTGCGAGCCGTCGCGGTAGCGGAAGGACACGGACCCGTGGGACATGTCCTCGTCGCCCGCGATGACCATGAAGGGCACCTTCTGCTTCTGGGCGTTGCGGATCTTCTTCTGCATCCGGTCGGAGGAGGAGTCGACCTCGACGCGCAGGCCCTGCCGCTTGGCCGCCGCCGCGAACTTCTCCAGGTACTCGACGTGCGCGTCGCCGATCGGGATGCCGACCGCCTGGACCGGGGCCAGCCACGCCGGGAAGGCGCCCGCGTAGTGCTCCAGGAGCACCGCGAAGAAGCGCTCGATCGAGCCGAACAGCGCACGGTGGATCATGACCGGGCGCTGCTTGGCGCCGTCCGCCCCCGTGTACTCCAGGTCGAAGCGCTCCGGCAGGTTGAAGTCGAGCTGGATCGTCGACATCTGCCAGGTGCGGCCGATGGCGTCCTTGGTCTGGACGGAGATCTTCGGGCCGTAGAAGGCGGCGCCGCCCGGGTCGGGCACGAGGGGCAGGCCCTGCTTCTCGGCGACCTGGCGCAGCGTCTCGGTCGCCTCCTCCCAGGCCTCGTCCGAGCCGACGAACTTCTCCGGATCCTTGGTGGAGAGCTCCAGGTAGAAGTCGGTCAGGCCGTAGTCGCGCAGCAGGCCGAGGACGAAGGTGAGCGTCTTGTCGAGCTCCTCCGACATCTGCTCGCGGGTGCAGTAGATGTGCGCGTCGTCCTGCGTGAAGCCGCGGGCCCGGGTCAGGCCGTGCACGACGCCCGACTTCTCGTAGCGGTACACGGTCCCGAACTCGAAGAGGCGCAGCGGCAGTTCACGGTAGGAACGCCCGCGCGCGTCGAAGATCAGGTTGTGCATCGGGCAGTTCATGGGCTTGAGGTAGTAGTCCACGCCCTCGTCGAGCTGCATGGGCGGGTACATGCCGTCGGCGTACCAGTCCAGGTGGCCCGAGGTCTCGAAGAGCTTCCCCTTGGTGGCGTGCGGGGTGTAGACGAACTCGTAGCCCTCTTCCTCGTGCCGGCGGCGCGAGTAGTCCTCCATGACCCGGCGGATGATGCCGCCCTTGGGGTGGAAGACGGCGAGGCCGGAGCCGATCTGCTCCGGGACGGAGAACAGGTCCAGCTCGCTGCCGAGCTTGCGGTGGTCGCGCTTCTCGGCCTCGGCGAGGAACTCCAGGTGCGCCTTCAGCTCGTCCTTGGTGGGCCAGGCGGTGCCGTAGATGCGCTGGAGCATGGGGTTCTTCTCGCTGCCGCGCCAGTAGGCGGCCGCGTTGCGCATCAGCTTGAACGCCGGGATGTTCCGGGTGGAGGGCAGGTGGGGACCGCGGCAGAGGTCCTTCCAGCACAGCTCGCCGGTCTTGGCGTCCAGGTTGTCGTAGATCGTCAGCTCGCCGGCGCCGACCTCGACGTCCGCGCCGTCGTCGCTGGACGCCGAGCCCTTGAGGCCGATCAGCTCCAGCTTGTACGGCTCGCCGGCCAGCTCCTCGCGGGCGGCCTCGTCGGTGACCGCGCGGCGGGCGAACCTCTGCCCCCGCTTCTGGATCTCCTGCATCTTCTTCTCGATGGCCTTGAGATCCTCGGGCGTGAACGGCTTCTCGACGTCGAAGTCGTAGTAGAAGCCGTCCTTGACGGGCGGGCCGATGCCGAGCTTGGCCTCGGGGAAGAGCTCCTGCACGGCCTGTGCCATGACGTGCGCGGTGGAGTGGCGCAGGATGTTCAGGCCGTCCTCGGAGGAGATCTCGACGCCCTCGACCTCATCGCCCTCGGACAGGGCGTACGACAGGTCCCGGAGCTCGCCGGCCACGCGGGCGGCGATGATCGAGCGCTCGCCGGCGAAGAGCTCGGCGGCCGTAGTGCCCGTCGTCACCACGCGTTCTTCCCGCTCGGAATCGCGCTGGATGATCACACGGACGTCTGACACCGGTCTCTCCTGACTGAAGGTGGGGCTGCGGCGCCGTACGGGAGCGCACACGAGTATGGATCGTACCGACCCCGGGCCGCCCACCGCGAAATCAGTCCCCGCGGTCCCCGCGATCGCCCCCGCAGGCCTCCTCGAAGAAGGCCGCCATCCCGGCGTTCTCCTGCAGCGCCTTCATCAGCCGGTCCCGCTCTGCGTCGTCGACCTGCACCGGTACGACGCCGTGGGCTCCGGTGAGACGCCGGAAGCCGCCCCGGCTCTCCAGCCGGCCCTGCACCCGTACCGGCAGTCCCACCAGGTGGGCGTGCCCGGCGATCCGGTAGCCCTCCTCGTCCAGGGTGATCCGGACGTTCGGGACCTCGGCCCCGGCCAGTACCCGCAGCCGTACGGTGCCCTCGCCGCGCGGCCCCGACCTGCGCAGCCGCACCACCGCTCCGGTGATCCGCACCGGCACGGCGGGTTCCTCGCGCAGATAGCGGGCGCCCGCCTCGCGCAGGACCGGCAGATCGCCGGGCGAGAACTCGACGGGCTCGGCGGAGGGCGCGCAGCCCTCGGGCACCCCGGCCGCCGGGGCCCACGCGACGGCGATCCGGGCGCCCTCGGTGCCCCGGACCAGGGCGACGAGGGACTCGGTGAGCTCATGGCTCACCCCTGCCTCGACCGCGGCGTCGAAGGCGTCCATGCCGCCCGTGGCGCGCTGGTAGTCGATGGCCTCACGGGCGGCGTACAGCGCCTGGTGGAGGCGTACGGCCACGGGGCGTCCGCCGGCGACGGGTACGAAGGCGGTGAGCCGGCCGTCGGCGGCGGAGCCGACGAGGACGTTCTCCAGGGACGCGGCGGCGGAGCGCCGATGGCGGGCGCCGTGATAGCCGGCACGCGCGCGTGCGGCGAGTGCCGCCGCGAGCAGCATCCGGCGGGCCGCGGTGCGCAGCCGGTCCTCGACGATCCAGGACGCCGCTCCGGCGGGCCCGGCGGGGACGTCGTGCCACCAGCGGATCTCGTCGCTGGGCACGGCGAGGGAGACGAGGACCTCGCGGGCGGAGGGCGAGCCGCTGCGGGAGAGGGCGAGCAGGGCCTCGCCGAGGAGGTCGTCGCTGTCGGGGAAGGCGCGGGTCTCCGGCACCAGCAGGCTGGTGCCGCTGCCGCCGGGGCCGGGCGGGGTCCAGCGGCCGTAGCGTCCGGGGGCGCCGCCGCGCCGCAGCCAGCCGTGCCGGCGCAGCAGTGCGCTCAGCACGGCCGGGTCGACCTCGCGGGGCTCGGGCGGAGGGCCGCTCCAGGCGTCGACGGGGTGGGGCCGCACGGCCCTCAGTGGCTCCTCGGTCGGGCGGTGCGTCACGGTTTCCCTCCCGTCCCGACCCGCGTCATGATCTCGCACAGGGCCCGGTCGTCGAAGATGCGTGCGGTCGGTATGCGCACGGTGGTGCGGCTGCGGCCGGTGATCGGCTGGCCGGCGAGGTTGGTCCAGTAACAGCAGTGCCTGAGGTCGAGCCGGTCGTGGCCGGCGCGCAGCCAGTCGTCCTGGGAGCGCGGCACCAGCATCACCACCAGGATCTTGTGCACCGACACGGGTGTGCGGGCGAGTTTCGCCAGGTGAGCGTTGTCGAGCGTGAAGGAGAAGGTGCGGCCCGGCGGGTTGGGCGGCACCTGGTAGGTGGCCTTGAGCTGCACCTTGATGGTGACCTCGTCGTCGACCGTGTGGCCGGGGGCGCTGTGGCTGACGTGCCAGTCGATGCCGTTGTCGGGAAACGGCTGGGACAGCGAGCAGCCGGCGGCCGCCGCGACGGCGTGCAGATAGCCGACCTGCAGTGTCTCCATGCAGGCGGTGGTGGCGAGAGTGCCGCGGGAGGGAGCCGTGCGCTCGGGCAGCAGCCCGCCCCGTTCGGGCTGCGCAATGGCCATGGCCAACAGCCTTCCAGAACAAGTGAGTCCCCGTGCGGGCCGCTGAACTGCAACAACCCGTACTCCTGTTGTCTCCTTCCGGCGTAGTACGCAAACAGCCCGGGTATCACCGAATCGGGCAGCGGACGGTGCGTCAACTGCCGAAGGTGAACGAGGGGTTGTGTGGCTATGACGACGTGCTGGTACGAGGGGGCGCTGGCCGCCTTCGACACGGAGACGACGGGCGTGGACGTCGAGACCGACCGGATCGTGTCGGCCGCCGTCGTCGTCCAGGACGCCCCGGGCGTCCGGCCGCGGGTCAGCCGTTGGCTGGTGAACCCGGGGGTGCCGGTGCCCGCCGAGGCGACGGCGGTGCACGGGCTGACGGAGGACCACCTGCAGCGCAACGGCCGGTGGCCGGCGCCGGTGATGTACGAGATAGCGGAGGTGCTGGCCGAGCAGGCCCACGCCGGCCGCCCGGTCGTGGTGATGAACGCGCCGTTCGATCTGACCCTGCTGGACCGTGAGTTGCGCCGCCATCGTGCCTCGGCCCTGGACCGCTGGTTCGAGCCGGCGCCGCTGCTCGTGCTCGACCCGAGGGTCCTGGACAAGCACCTGGACCGCTACCGCAAGGGCCGCCGCACGCTGACCGACCTGTGCGCGCACTACGGCGTCACGCTGGAGGGCGCGCACGACGCGGCGGCCGATGCCGTGGCGGCGCTGGAGGTCACCCGGGCGGTGGGCCGCCGGTTCGCGTCCCGGCTGGAGCGGCTCGCACCCGGTGAGCTGCACACGCTGCAGGCGGTGTGGCACGCGGCGCAGGCCCGGGGGCTCCAGGCGTGGTTCGCGCGCAGCGGTGTCGAGGAGTCGGTCGACCCGGCCTGGCCTTTGCGTCCGGACCTGCCTGCGGCGGCCTGAGCATCTGGTCCGGGGTATGAAAAAACCGGTCCGTCTGAGACGGACCGGCTGTTTCCGGTGGGCGATACTGGGTTCGAACCAGTGACCTCTTCGGTGTGAACGAAGCGCTCTCCCACTGAGCTAATCGCCCGGGAACGGACTGAACAATACAGGCCCCGGCACGTTTCCTTCAAACCGCTTCGAGGTGCCTGGCCAGTCCGCGCCGCCCGGACCGCATCATCAGCGCGTGGTTGGCGCGGAAGGCGGGCCGTCCCGGTACGGCGAGCCTCCTCAGCAGCGGCTTGGTCACGCTCACGACCTGGTCGTACCGCGCGAGACTGCCCGGCCCGAGCGGCGTGACCGTCCAGCGCGCCCAGCCTTCGATGTCCCCGGACAGGGCGGTCTCCAGCACACCGGCCGCGGGGTCGCGCTGCACCTCCCGTGCCGTGAAGGTCATGTCGTACGGCAGGACGGAGCGGATCCGGATCGTGCCGCTGGTCTCGTCGAGCCGGGTCACCTGCCGGACCTGGCGCCACCAGCGGGGGTAGTCGTCGGCCCGTTCCAGCACCTCGTACACGGTGGCGGGCGGCGCGGTCAGGGGCCACAGGCTGCGGAAGCGGTAGTGGTTCCAGTCCATGCCCGCAGTCTGCCCACTCCTGGTGGGGACTTGTCTGAGTACGCGGCTGAGTATCCGCACTCATGCCGTGCGAGGTGACGCGGACCACACTGCCAGGCATGACACACCTTCCGCCTCCGGCCGAGGAGTTGCGGCTCCTCGACGCCGAACTGCGGCAACTGGACGCCCGCAGGGCCCAGTTGCTGGCACGTCGCGCCTGGCTGGTCTCGACCCTGCAACGGATCCAGCGGCCCTTGCCGGTGGCATGGTCACCCACGGCACCGCCCCGCCCGGAGACCGCCGCGCCCAGCGTGCAGAACGTCCTCCTGGTCCTCGGCGGTGTCCTGCTCACCCTCGCGGCGGCGGTGTTCACGCTGGTCAGCTGGGGTCATATGGGCATCACCGGGCGGGCGCTGGTGCTCGGCGCGGTCACGCTGGCCGCGCTCGCCGGGCCCGTGCTCCTGCTGAAGCGGGGGCTGCGGTCGACGGCCGAGTCCGTGGCGGGGCTCGGGCTCGCCCTGACCGTCCTGGACGCGTACGCGCTGCACGAGGCCGCTCTCACCGGGACGGACGGGACCGGGTACGCGGCTGCCGCGTCAGCGGTGCTCGCGGTGATCTGGTCGGCGTACGGCCTGCTGCCGGCGACGGCCGCCTTGCGGTTGCCCCTGCCCTCCGCCCTGGCCGTGGCCCAGTTCCCGTTGCTGCTGTCGGCGCTGGCCGCTGACGCCGGTCCGTACGTGATCACGGCCGCGCTGCTGGTGACGGCCGGGCTCGACACGGTGGTGGCGCTGCGGGTGACGGCCGTGTCGGTGCGGATCGCCGCTGTCGTCGGTGCGTACGGCATGGGCGGCTGGGGCGTCCTGGCCGCGGGCTGGCTGTCGTTGGCGGCGGACGATCCGGGCGCCGCCGCCCGAGCCGGGGGGCTTCTCCTGCTAGCGGCGGCGATCGCGCTGGGCGCGGTCTGGCGGGGCCCGGGCACGCGACCCGCCCTTGGTCTCGCGATCACCTCGGGGCTGCTCACCGTGGGTGCCCTCGGTGGGGTCGCTCGCTCCGGGCTGCCCTCGGAGTGGGCGGTTCCGGCCCATCTGGTCTGCGGGATCGCCCTGTTGGCGGCGGTGCGGGCCGGGCGGCTGCCCGACGCGATACGGCAGGGGTTCGCCTGGGCATCCGGCGTCGTACAGGCGCTGGCACTGCTGTGGACCCTGCCCGTTCTCACCGTGGTGCTGCTGGGACCGGCCGGCTGGGTGGGCCGCGTGTGGAGCGGCGCTCCTTCGGACGCCCGCACCGCGGTGACCGTCGAGGCGCCCTGGCCTCCGGACTCGGCGGCGGCTCCCGTCGTGCTGGTCGCCGTCGCGGCCGTTCTCGCCCTGGCGATCCGCGCGGAGCAGTGGCGTGCGCGGGCCTGGCTGGGCGCGCTGGGCCTGCTCTGGGCGACGGCGCTGATGCTTCCTGCGGTTCTCGGGATTCCGTACGTCGCGGGGATGTCGGTCCTGGGGGTCATGACGGCGGCCGCGCTGTACGTGCGCCGGGCCACGGCGCCGGCCGCTCGACTCACCGCTCTCGTCCTCGCCCTGGTCACCTCCGTCAGCCTCGCTCTGACCGCTCTTGCCTCCCAGACCGCGACCCTGGTGGTCCTGTCCGCGCTGGTGGCCCTGTTCGCCGCGGCCTCATGGCAGGCGAGCGTCGCCCCCGTCACGGCTCCGGCCGCCCTCGTGTACGCCGCCGCCCTGGCCTCGGCCACCGGTGCCGCCGCGGACTGGGCGCCGGCCCGAACCGCCCTGCTGGTCCTGGCCGTCCCCGTGGCCGCCGCCCTGCTCGCGGCACGTCTCGGTGAGCACCGGGCGACCGTGCCGGTCGAGATCGTGGGAGCCGCCACCGGCCTGCTCGCCGTGGGCCTCGCCGTCACCGATCCGCCGCTGCTCGCCCTGGTGCTGGCCCTGTGCGGAGTGATCGCCGCGGGCACGGCGCTGCGTCCCGACCGCCGTCCCGTCGGCTACGCGGCCACGGCCCTGTTCGTGCTGGCCGCCTGGGTACGTCTGGCCGCCTGGGACGTCGGCACCCCCGAGGCATACACGCTCCCGGTGACCGTGCCCGCGCTGCTCGTCGGCGCCCTGCGCCGGCGCCGCGATCCGCGGGCGTCCTCCTGGACGGCGTACGGCCCCGGACTCGCCGCCACCCTCCTGCCGAGCCTCGTCGCGGCCTGGGCCGACCCGCACTGGACGCGACCGCTGCTGCTGGGCACGGCGGCCCTGCTGGTCACCCTGCTGGGAGCGCGGCAGCACCTCCAGGCGCCGCTGGTGCTCGGCGGCTCGGTGCTGGCCCTGGTCACGCTGCACGAACTCGCCCCGTACGTCGTGCAGGTGACGGGCGCACTCCCCCGCTGGGCGCCTCCCGCCCTCGCCGGACTCCTGCTGCTCGCACTCGGGGCGACGTACGAGCAGCGGATCAGGGACGTCCGGCGAGTCCGGGAGGTCCTCGGGAGGATGAACTAGCCGTCTCCTACGGAACGGCTACGGCATCTTGTCCCCGACCAGCGCCAGGTTCTGGATCGCCGCCAGTCCGTACAGCGCCGTGGCGTTGGTGGACACCCAGGCCGCCTCGCTGCCGGGGACGAGGCCGGTCGGGCCCTCGATCTTCTTCGTGGACCAGTCGGTGGACTCCTTGTAGTCCCAGGTGTCGGCGCTGTTGTAGAACTGCCGCCACGCCCGGGCGGCCAGCTTGTCGTCGCCCGCCTGGACGGCGGCGTAGGCGTCCTGCCGGGAGTGGCCCTGGAAGAGCAGCAGGGAACCGAAGTCGGAGCCGTAGCGGGCCTTCTGCTCGGCCTTGGTGGCGTTGAAGTAGCGGCAGTAGTCGAGCCACGCCTCCTTGAACTTCGGCATGTCGACCTGGTCGATCAGCTCGGCGCACAGCTCGACCAGGCCGAACATGGCCGACAGATGCGAGACCCCCACCCTGGGCTCCGCCGCGACGGCGAACTTCCCGGTGTCCAGGTCGTACAGCGCGTTGCCCTGCACGAAGCCGTTGGGCTGGGCGGCGATGGTCTCCATGGTGGACAGGACCCTGGCCTTGGCCTTCTCCCACTTGGGTCCGCGCCGCTCCCACTCGGTGAGCCAGGCCGAGACCAGACCGCTCCAGTCGGTGCCGAAGCCGATGGACAGGGCGTTGCGGTCGGGGGTGTACGGCTCGGTGCGGATCTTGCGGATGGGGTCGAGGACGAGGAAGGTCTCGTCGGAGTCGACGTTGGCGTGCATGAGGTCGCCGACGCGTTCGTCCGCCGTGAGGAAGTAGTAGTAGCGGCGATAGGTGGTGTTGGCGATGCGCTGCTGCTTGGCACTGTCGGCGTAGTGCTGGACACCGTGCCGGGTGCCGAGGCCCGCCCACTTGCCGAGGTGGTAGACGTCGACCTCGCCGGTGTGCCGGGTCATGGCCTCGGCGAAGCGGAAGATGTCGGCGCGGCCCGAGCGCATGTAGGCGAACCAGAGCCACAGGTCCGGCGAGAGCTCGGAGTTGTCCCAGGCGTAGCCGCCGACGTCGTAGCACCACTGGTGACGGCTCGGATCGTAGCTGTGCATGATGTCGCCGTAGTCCCAGAAGCCGTACCAGCGGCGCTGCTCCACCTGGTCCTTGTAGTAGGTGAAGAGGAAGTCGAGGTGGTCCTCGATCTTCGCCTTGGCGCTGGTGGAGCGGTCCGGCGCGGAGAACAGCTTGCCGAAGACGCCCGCCTTGATGAGCTGCCGGGGCGGGGCGGCGAGCTGCGGCGGAGTGCGTACGGCCTCGACCTGCCGGGCCATCGCCTCGGCACTCGGGGTGGAGTCGTGGGCCCAGAAGAGGAGTTCGCTGGTGCGGGCGATGCCGTAGGGGGTGCCGAACTCGGGCTCGTAGTCCTCGTAGGTGATGTTGAGGCCTTCGAGCTGCTCGGGGTACGTGTCCTGGCCCATGCCGTCGTGGTAGAAGCGCAGGTCCATGGGCTGCGCCTCGGGCGACCAGAGCCAGAGGGTGACCTCGGCGGTGTCGGTCTGGGCGTCGCGGATGTCGAGCTGGGCGGGGAACTTCTCCCAGAAGTCCCTGAGCCCGAAGGCGAACCCGCCGCTCGCGCCGCCCACGTACCCGAAGCCGCTGGCGCGCCGGCCGCCGCCCGCACCGATCCAGCCGTGGCCCTTCTTCGTCCGCTTGCGGACCGTGAAGCCGTCGGCGGAGAGCTGGGAGAGGGTGTAGTCGCCCCACTCGGGGATGTACTGGAGGCGAGTGGTGACCCGCTGGTCCCAGGTGGCCGGGTCGGGCAGCTTCTTGCCCTCGAACTGGGCCGTGCGTACGGCCGCCCCGGGGTCGCGGCGCAGTCCGGTGATGCCCTGGACGGCCTCGCGGAGCAGGCCGGTGCCGTCGCCGCCGATGCGGACGTGACGGTCGTACGCCTTGTCCCGCATCGGCACCTGGAAGCGCACGCCGAGTCCGCGGATGAAGTCGCCGCTCGCCTTCGCGGGCTCCTGCGTGCCGTCGAAGGTGAGGGTGTGGACCATGCGGAAGGAGTCGGCGCCCGCGTAGAAGTAGAGCCGGATCGAGAACGGCAGCCAACTGCGGCCGCCCTTGCGGTGCTTGCCGTCGATCCGGACGACGGCGCGGACCGGGCCCGCCTGCTCGACCTCGACCTTGGAGACGGCGCCGTCGAAGCGCTCGGTCTTGACCGCGCCCTGGTCCTCGTCCTCGATCTCGGGCTGGCGGATCAGCACGAGCCGGCCATTCTTCGCGATCTCCGTCGAGCCCCTGGTGACCGACTTGACGAGGGTGGAACCGGACTTGCCGATCTTCGCGGTGATGACGCCGGTCGAGATGTCGATGGTGCCGCCGCTCCTGTCGACGGTGACCTTCTTCTCGGGGGCGGCGGGGGTGCCGGCGGCGAGGGTGAGCTTGCCGTTGCCCGAACCGACCGCGTGCGCGGTCCACTTGAGGGAGCCGTCGGGCCAGTAGGCGATCGGCCAGGACTGCACGGGAACGGCCTTGCCGTCCGCGTCCGTGAGCGCGAAGGTCTGGTCCTTCTCGTAGGCGCCCTTGGGCCAGGGGACGCCGACGGTGGAGCCGGGGGCCGCGCCGAGTCCGCCGTCCTCCAGCCAGTCGAGGGTCACCGGGTCGGCGTCGGCGGGCTCGGCTCCGGGGGCGGCCTGCGCGTCCTGCGCCCCCAGTGCCCAGCTGAACTGGGCGGCGGCTCCGGCGACGGCGGCCGCCTTGAGGAGGGACCTGCGGGGGATGGGAGACATAGAGATGCCTTTCCTTGTCCGTGCGGGAAGCAATTCCGTGCGCTGGTCAGGGGCATGACAGTGAGAGGTGCGGCGCCCGGGGGCGCCGGTCTGGGGTGCGGGCACCGCCGTCAGCGGTGCCGGTACCGCTCCTCCACGGCGACGGCCGCCGCCGCGACGGCCCCGAGGACGGGGACCGCCAGCGGCGCGACGAACCAGGCGGACAGGGCCACCACGGCCAGCCCGGCGATGATCAGGAAGGACCCGGCGGGGTCGAGAACCGTCCGGCGCCAGGCCTGCGCGAGCAGCGTCCGCCAGCGGGCGTCCGGCTCCCAGACCGCCGCCGCACGCAGCCCCGCCACGACGAAGGCGATCAGTGCGACGACCCCGACCGCTCCGACGAGCGGCCCGCCGGGAATCCCCGCCCGGGCCGCCTGGACGTCCACCCAGACCGCGGCCACCGCCGCCCACCCGGCGAGCCCGGTGAGCCACCCGCCGCGCAGGGCCCCGCGGAAGTCGGCGACGAACTCCCGCCATCCACCGCCCTCGTGCGCGGTACGGCGCCGCAGATGCCGCGCACCAGCGGCGAACGCGGCCGGATACGTCACGACCCCCAGCGAGGCCACCGCGATCCACACCCCGGTCAGCAGACACTCGGCGAACACCGCGAACCGCTCGGCGAGCACCGACTCACCCCGCGCCTTCACTCGGGTCCCGGCCATGCTCGCCTCAGCCCTTCAGACCCGACGTGGCCATGCCGTCGATCAGATACCGCTGGAAGGCCAGGAAGAAGGCGAGAACCGGCAGCAGCGCCACGAGCGACATGGCGATCATGCCGCCGTAGTTGGCCAGCCCTTCCTGGTCGACGAACATCTTCAGGCCGAGCGAGACCGTGTACTTGTCGGGCTCGTTGAGGTAGATCAGCGGGCCCATGAAGTCGTTCCAGGCGTTGATGAACGTGAAGATCGCACTGGTGATCAGGGCCGGGCGGCACAGCGGCAGCATGATCGACCAGTAGATCCGGAGGTGCCCGCAGCCGTCGAGCCTGGCCGCCTCGTCGAGTTCCTTGGGCAGGTTGCGCATGAACTGCACCATCAGGAAGACGAAGAACGCCTCGGTGGCCAGGTACTTCCCGAGCAGCAGCGGGGTGTAGGTGTTGATCATCTCCATGTTGCGGAACAGCACGTACTGCGGGATCAGCAGCACGTGGTACGGCAACAGGAGGGTGCCGATCATCAGCGCGAACAGCAGATTGCGGCCCGCGAACCTGATCCTCGCGAAGGCGTACGCCGTCAGCGAGCAGGACACCAGGATCCCGATCACCGAACCGCCCGCGAGGAACAGCGAGTTGAAGAAGAACGTGGAGATCGGGATGTCGGCGATGCCGTCGGCGAGGCTGGTGTAGTTGGAGATGACCGGATCGCCCGGGAAGAGATCCAGGCTGCCGACGATGTCCCCGCTCTTCTTGAACGAACCGCCGACGACCCAGATCACCGGGTAGAGGATCACCGCGAGGATCAGCAGGGACCCGATGTGCCAGGCGACGGAACCGGGCAGCTTGTGCCGGAGGCCACCCGCTCGGGGGGTGACATCGGTGGCCGGTGCGCTCATGAGGCGCCCTCCTCGTAGTGCACCCAGCGCTTCTGGGACCAGAACAGCACCGCCGTCACCAGGGCGACCGCTACGAGCAGCATCCAGGCCATGGCGGAGGCCAGGCCCATCCGGCTGTTCTCGAAGCCCTGGACATAGAGGTAGCAGGTGTAGACCATCGAGCCGTCGGCCGGACCACAGGCGTTGCCTCCGGCGCCGCCGCCGACGATGTACGCCGAGCTGAAGATCTGGAACGAGTGGATCGTCTCCAGCAGGACGTTGAAGAAGAGCACCGGGGAGATCATCGGCAGCGTGATGTTCCAGAACCGGCGCAGCTTGCCCGCCCCGTCGACCTCGGCGGCCTCGTACAGCTCGCGCGGGACCTGCTTGAGGCCGGCCAGGAAGATGACCATGGGGGCGCCGAACTGCCAGACGGTGAGCGCCACCAGGCTGTAGATGATCATGTCGGGGTCGCCGGTCCAGCCGCCGACGTCCACGCCGAAGAGCTTCTGCGTCCGGTCGACGACCGCGTCGTCCGAGAAGATGGCCTTCCAGACGATCGCGACGGAGACGCTCGCCCCGATCAGCGACGGAGCGTAGAAGGCGGCCCGGTAGAAGGCCTGCCCGCGCCGGCTCTGGGCGAGGAGCAGCGCCACTCCGAGGGCCGCGATCAGCTTCAGCGGCGTCCCGACGACGACGTACCAGAGCGTGACCTGCACCGAGTGGCGCCAGCGCGGATCGCCGAACATCTCGGAGAAGTTGCCGAGGCCGATCCATTTGGGCGCGTCGAAGAGGTTGTAGTCGGTGAACGCGAAGTAGAGCGAGGCGACCATCGGACCTGCGGTGAGCAGCAGGAACCCGGCGATCCACGGGGACATGAAGAGATAGCCGGCCAGGTTCTCCCGGCGCCGCCGCCGCTTGAGGGCGGCGGGGCGCGCGGGCTTCACCGGACCGTGCCGCGGCTCGGAGTCCTGGGACAGGCCCTCCATCGCAGGGGCGTGTGTCACGGTGGTTCCCATCAGGTGCCGAGAGCCGTCTTCGACTCGGTGAAGAACTGCTTGACGGCCTCGTCCACCGACCTCTTGCCCAGGGCGAGTTCCTCGGCGATGCGCAGGAACGCGGACTCACAGATGTCCGCGCCGTTCGGGTGCGGTGTGATGGGCTCCAGGACACCGGCCTTGACGAGGGACTCCTCGTAGGCGGCGATCGCCTTGTTGACCTCGTCGGTCGGCTGGTACGCGTCGAACTGGGCCTGTGTCGCGGGCACACCGCGGTCGTAGCCCATGATCTTGGCGACCTCGGGGTCGTGCACCATGAAGTCGATGAACTGGGCGACTTCCTTGGGGTGCTGGGTCCGCTTGGAGGCGCTCAGCATGAGCGAGCCGAGGTACTGGCCGGTCTTCTTGCCGTCCGTCGTCGGGATGGGAGCCAGGCCGTACTCGCTCTTGCCCTCGGCGGTGTAGCGGACGGTGAAGTTGTCCCAGGTGAACTCGCCGCCGGCGAGCTCCGCGGCGACCGCCGACTTGGGCTTGATCTGGGCGACCTTCTTGGCGTCGGTGTAGCGGCCGTCCTTGACGCCCTTCTCGGCCTTGGTCCACCAGTCCGCCAGATCCGACTCGGTGAAGCCGAGCCCGTCCTCGGTGAAGAAGGCCTTGCCGTTCTGACGCAGGTACAGGTCGTAGAGGTACATGACGCCGTACATGCCGCTGTCCCCGGCGCGGCCCGTCTTGTCGCGGATCTTCCTCATCGCCGCGTCGAAGTCGTCCCAGGTCCAGCCCTGCTCGGGCTTGACGCCGGCCCGGGTGTAGGCGGCCTTGTCGATGACCAGCGCCATCGAATTCGAACCGACCGGAACACCGAGGAGCTTGCCGTCGACCTCGCCGAACTTCTCCAGACCGGCCCGGAATCCCTCCATCCGGAGGTTGCCAGCCTTGGCCTGCTCGCTGAGATCGAGCAGTACGTTCTTCGCGTCGTATTTGCGGAGGAAGCCGATGGCATTCTGGAAGACGTCCGGCGGATTTCCGCCGGAGGCCTGGGTGTTGAACTTCTTCCAGAAGTCGAGATAGGGCTGGAAGTCCGTTTTCACCTTGATCTTCGGGTACTTCTTCTCGAAGAGCGCGATGGTCTTGTTGATTCTCTGGGCGCGGTCCTCCGCTCCCCACCACGCATAACGAATCGTCACCGTTCCGTCGGCGGAGGTCCCTCCGTCACCACCGCAGCCGGTCGTCGCGGCCAGCCCCAGCGTGACCGCCGTGGCCCCGGCCGCCTTCAGGATCGTACGTCTCTCAACATTCCTGCCGTTCACCACGGTTGGACCTCCCCGCGCGTCGTCCCGCTCGCATGAATCGTTTCAAGTAAGCGCTTGCTGGCACAAGGTACGGAGGGGCTGAGAGTGCGTCAATGATTCGGACAAGAATTTCTTACCGAGGGAGGTGGGTGCCGGGCCGGGCGGGGCGACGGGGCCGGCGAGCGGCTGGGGCGACGTCGCTGGTGAGGTAGGCACGGCCGAGGGAACGAACACGCACGGGCCGGCCGCAGGAATTTCGGGCACGACCGAAAGACGACGGTGAGGTGGAGGGGCGGGTGGGGGCTGGATTCGGCCACGCGATGGCCGACGAGGGCTGGCAGACCGAGGCGGAACCGGGTGCGAGGTACTCCCCGTGACGGCTGGGGCCGGGTGGGTCCGCAGCCCGGCGTAGCGGGGTGCCGCTGCGCCCACCCGTGCCGCCCCCAGCGGCACGCATGCCCGCAGCGGCGGGGGGGGGACTACGCAAGGGGACGTGTCGGGGGGTGTCCGCCCGCAGCTGGTTGGCGCGTCAACGAACAGTCAGTCGGCGTCCAACCCCATCGCGCCGTTCCGAGGACGGACACCCCCCGACACGGCCCCGACCCACCACCCGGCGCCAGGCGCGACGCACACCTGGGCCACAGGCCGCCCCAGGCGCACGGCCACACACAACGACAACGGCCCACCCGCTCAATCGCAGGTGGGCCGTTGATCCGGGTGGGCGATACTGGGTTCGAACCAGTGACCTCTTCGGTGTGAACGAAGCGCTCTCCCACTGAGCTAATCGCCCGGACGCAGGAAGAACATTACCCCATGTCAGGGGGTGCCTGTGACCAGCAGGAGGCCGCCAGCGGCACCCCGGCGCGACTCACTGGTCCTTGATCTTCCACGGCATGACTATGCCGAACTTCCACACATAGAAACCGACCAGTACGGCCACGATCACCAGCCCGATGGTCGTCAGGATGATGTTCCGGCGCCGCACCCTGGGGTCGAGGGCGCGCTGCGCCGCCTCGGTGACCTTCCGCTTGGTCCAGCGGAGCACCAGCTGGGCCCACACGAACTCGGTCGCCCAGATCGCCATGCCGCCGAAGATCACGACCCAGCCCGGCCCGGGCAGGGGCAGCATGATGATGCCGGCCACGACGACCGCGAGCCCGATGATGAAAACCCCGACCTGCCAGCTCACGTGCAGCGCCCGGCGCGCTTTGATGAATTCCGGCGCCCGCGAGCCGAGCCCCTGCTCTTGCTCGCTGCGCACCTCGTCCGTCCCCGTCTCGTCCGATGCCACGGCCACCTCGCCCGGCTCGTTACTCCCCGTATTCATACGGCCAAACACTACCCGAGCGAAACCAGTCACCGGAATGGACGCATGACGCGAACGATCTCTCGGCCGGAAGAGTTACGTAAAGGCACGCAAAACACTCAGAGGGGTTTACAACGGCACCGTAGGTGGCATGTCGATTTCGCCGACGTGCGAATCCCCGAGCGCACACTGAGCGAAAGGCCCTGGCGCTTATGAACACCACGGTCAGCTGCGAGCTGCACCTGCGCCTCGTTGTGTCGAGCGAGTCCTCCCTGCCTGTCCCCGCAGGCCTGCGGTACGACACGGCCGACCCCTACGCCGTGCACGCCACCTTCCACACCGGAGCCGAGGAGACCGTCGAGTGGGTGTTCGCCCGCGACCTCCTCGCCGAGGGACTTCACCGCCCTACCGGCACCGGCGACGTCCGCGTCTGGCCGTCGCGCAGTCACGGCCAGGGCGTCGTGTGCATCGCCCTGAGCTCACCGGAGGGCGAGGCCCTTCTCGAGGCCCCGGCACGGGCCCTGGAGTCCTTCCTGAAGCGGACCGACGCCGCCGTGCCGCCCGGCACGGAGCACCGGCACTTCGACCTCGATCAGGAGCTCTCGCACATCCTGGCGGAAAGCTAGGGCGAGGCCCTCACAAGGCCGCCCGGCGCCGTCGACTCGGGGAGACGGCTCGGGCTCGGACAACCGCATACGGGATACATCGGCGCCGGCACCGCGGATCACGCGGAGTCGGCGCCGTTCACGTGCGCCGGCGGGAAGGTCGGGGAGGTGACGGGAGCGGTCGTCGTCACTGTCAGTAGGCGGGAACCATGGCGGGCCCGGCGGCGTTGTATTCGAAGCCATGTGCGGGCATGAGGGCGGTCCGGTGGATGCGGAGCCATTACCATCGGCCAGCATCGGCGGGCGCCTGCCCGACCCCCAGGCCAGGGAGCGAATCGTGCTGATCACCCACGACACCCGGTGCGCCCTCGACACCGTGGTCGATCTGGTGAACACCGCACCGGAGGACGACACGGCAGCGGACGGGCTGCCGGACGTGGCGACGCTCACGGATTTCGTGGGCAACCACGAGATCAGCGACGTCGGAGCTCTCTCGGAGTTCGACCTTTCCGCGGTACGGAAGATCCGCGGACGGTTCGCCGCCGTCTTCGCCGCCCCCGACGCCCGGGCCGCCGCCGGACTGATCAACGAGCTGGTCGCGGCCGCCGGCACCACCCCGCGGCTCACGGATCACGACGGCTACGACTGGCATGTGCACTACTTCGCACCGGGTGCCTCCGTCGCCGACCATCTGGCGGCCGACTGCGGGATGGCACTGGCGTTCTTCGTGGTCGCCGGGGAGCAGGAGCGGCTGCGGCGGTGCGAGGCGCCCGACTGCCGCCGTGCCTTCGTCGATCTCTCCCGCAACCGCTCCCGGCGGTACTGCGACAGCCGCACCTGCGGTAACCGCCTGCACGTGGCCGCCTACCGGGCGCGCCGCAAGGAGGCGGCCGGCTGATAGCCGTCTCCGGGATACGGGGGACTCCAGAAGCCCATCGATGCCGACGCGGCCCCGGCGGGTGGCGCCGGGTACCGCGGGTACGGCTCACAGCAACAGCAGATCATGCAACGAGGCCATGAGCAGCAGACACCCGATCACCGCAAGGAAGATCATCAGCGGTGGCTGGGAAAGGGCGAAGAGACAACCACGTGGCTCGTCCTGCGGCGGCGCGGGGTCGCTCTGTCTCGTCGTGTCCAGCATCTCGCGGCGATGATGACGCAGTCGCCCTGCCGGCGCGATCAGCGCACTCGTTCCGTGCGGGAGTGCGCTGATTCCGTGAGGTCCGGTTCAGGTTGTGATCACTTCCGCGCGCCCACGGACCCACCTGTGACGATTCAGTCCGGCGCGCGGCCGGCCGTCAGATGCCGTGCTTCTTGAGGATGGCCTCGATGTCGCTGAAGTCGTCCTCGCCCCGGGACGCCGCCGCGGGCCGGGAGGCCGGGCGGGAGGAGCCCTGCCCGCCTTGCCCCAGGGAGGGCGCCGAGGCCGCCGGTGCCACCGCCTCGGGCCGGTCCGCCGCGCGGGCCGCTCTGCGCTCCTTGCGGGTACCGCCGCGGCGGCGCTCCACGACGCGGGTGGTCGCGAACAGCGCCCACGCGAGGCCCAGCACCCCGAAGCCCGCCCAGGCGGTCGGGCTGAACGCGGTGTCGGCCAGCCATTCGACGACTCCCGTCATGACCAGGCCGATGGGAACGAGCGAGTACGCCGCGATACGGGCCGCGGCGAGGAAACGCTTGCGGTACGCCGTGATGGCCGCAATGCCCAGGCCTGCCGCGGACACGGCGGAGCAGACGGTCTCGGCAATCATCCGGTCCTCCAGGCGTGGCGCGGTCGGGCAGGGGCACTTCGTCCCTTCCATCCTGCACCCGCCGCACCCCGGCGGGCCATGCCTCGCCCCTACATCAGGGAGATCTCCGGGTCGCCTCCTCCGCAGGTGCCGGGGCAGGTGTACGGCCTGGAAGACTGTCGGCATGAGCAACTCCTCCCCTGCCCCGTCCACCACCCCCGTCCTCGAGATCTGGTGCGACCTCCAGTGCCCGGACTGCCGCACCGCGCTGGAGGACCTCCGATCGCTGCGCGCCCGCTACGGTGATCGTCTGGAGCTGCGGCTGCGGCACTTCCCCCTGGAGAAGAACAAGCACGCCTTCGCCGCCGCCCAGGCCGCGGAGGAGGCGTGGGAGCAGGGCCGGGGATGGCCGTACGCCGAGGCCCTGCTGGGACGGGTGGAGGAGCTGGCCCGTAAGGGGGAACCCTTCCTGGTCGAGGTGGCCGGCGAACTGGGCCTGGACGCCGAGGAGTTCGACACCGCGCTGATCGACGGCCGGCACATCCTGATCGTGGACGCCGACCAGGCCGAGGGCAAGGCGATCGGCGTGACCGGCACCCCGACCTATGTCATCGACGGCGAGCGGCTCGACGGCGGCAAGAGCCAGGAGGGGCTGCGCGAGCGGATCGAGGAGATCGCGGACCGGCTGCTGGCCGGGCAGGAGCAGGGCTGACCCGGCTCCCGCCGGACCCCTACAACAGCGGCTTGTACATGGCGTACTGCCGGGTCTCGTAGCCGAGTGACGCGTAGAGCCGTTCGGCCGGGGTGTTGCCGGAGAAGACGTTGAGGCCGATGGTCCGCCTGCCCTCGGCGATCGTCTGGGCCTCGGCCAGCAGCATGAGGGTGCGGCCGTGTCCCTTCCCCCGGTGGGCGGCCTCGGTCTCGACATCGAAGACGAAGGCGTTGTCCTGGCGCACCGCGAGCCACAGCGTGCCCACCGGTGTCCCCTCGTGTTCCATCACGCTGATGAGCATGCCGGGGGTGGCGAGGCCGTCGGGCAGCAGGGTGGCGTGGTCCCGCTCCGACTTGGCCCGGGCCTCGGCCTCCGGCACGCCCCGCTCGATCCAGCTCTGCGCGTAGTCCTCTTTGCCCTTCTCCAGCCAGGGGCCGAACTCCGCCTCGGTCATGGGCCGGGCCCGGCTGCCCTCGGGCAGTTCCGGCGGGGTGTCGCCGAGCGGCTTCTCCATGGCGCGGTTGCGCACGACGTAGCCGAGCGCGGTGGCGAGCCGGAACGCCGGCCCGGCGTCGGCGGGCACCGTCGCCTCGATGCGCCGGCACCCCCAGCCGCGCACCACCTCCTCGGCGGCGAGCGCGGCCACCGTGCCCCGGCCGCGTCTGCGGTCCGGTTCCTCGATGCGCATCTTCATGATCCGGGCCACCGCATCGCCGAACACAGGATGCGTGCCGAGGTGTATCGCTCCTACGGGACGGCTGTTCACGCACACCTGGAAGCGGCGTGAACGCGTCCCGTCGGCGTTCTGCTGAAGCGGCTCGGTCGGCCGCAGGGTCGTGGTCATCAGGGGTGTTCTACCCGCAACCAGGCCCCCGTTCAGCCGAATAAGCGGGGGCTGTCAGGGATCGAGGTCGTGCCCGGAGCGCTCGTCGAAGATCCGCATGGCCTTGGCGGTCACCGGGCCCGGCGCGCCCGGCAGCTCACGTTCGTCGACGCGGTGCACGGCCTGCACGTCCCGCAGCGTGGACGTCAGGAAGACCTCGTCGGCCCGCTCCAGCACGTCCAGCGGCAGGTCGGTCTCCTCGGCGCCGGTCCAGGCGATCGCCAACGCGCGTGTGATGCCCGCGAGGCAGCCCGAGGCGAGCGGCGGCGTGTGGATCTCGCCGTCGAGGACGACGAAGACGTTGGACCCGGTGCCCTCGCAGAGCTGTCCCGCCGTGTTGCCGAACAGTGCCTCGGAGGCGCCCCGTTCGCGGGCGCGGGCGAGGGCCACGACGTTCTCGGCGTACGAGGTGGTCTTCAGGCCGGTGAGCGCGCCGCGCTCGTTGCGGGTCCAGGGGACCGTGATCACGGCGGTGGAGTCGGGGCGGCGGTTCGTCGCGCCGAGGGCGACGACGAGGGTCGGGCCCCGGTCGCCGCGGTCGGAACCGAGCGGACCGTGGCCGCCGGTGTAGGTGATCCGGAGGCGGCCGAGCGGCGCGGGGTTGGCCTCGAGGACGGCGGCACAGGCGCGTCGCACCTCGTCGTGGTCCGGGTCGGGCAGGCCGAGGCCGCGCGCCGACCGGGTCAGCCGGTCGAGGTGCCGGGTGAGCGCGAACGGCCTGCCGTCCACGGTCTTCACCGTCTCGAAGATGCCGTCGCCCACGGTCAGTCCGTGATCGAAGACGGAGACGCGGGCGGACTCGCTGTCCTGCAGCCCGCCGTCGAGCCAGATCTTCACGTCAATTCCTCTCCACTCACCTCATACCCTCCCGACGCTATCGCGAGCAGCCGGGCGGCCTTCAGCTCGGTCTCCCGCCACTCCCCCTCGGGATCCGAGCCCCAGGTGATGCCGGCGCCGGTGCCGAAGCGCAGTACGCCTTCGGCCCGGTCGATCCAGAAGGTACGGATACCGACGGCCAGCTCCCCGACCCGCCGGTCGGCGTCCACCCAGCCGATCCCGCCGCAGTACGGCCCTCTGGGCGCCGTCTCCAGCGCGTCGATGATCCGCAGGGCGCTCGACTTGGGCGCACCGGTGACCGAACCGGGCGGAAAGGCGGCGCCGAGCAGTTCGGCCCAGCCGGCCCCCTCCCCCAGCTCTCCGCGGACCGTCGAGACGAGATGGACCAGCCCGGGATGCTTCTCGACGGCACACAGATCGGGCACCGTCACACTGCCCGTGGCGCAGACCCGCCCGATGTCGTTGCGGACGAGGTCCACGATCATCACGTTCTCGGCGTAGTCCTTCTCCAGCAGGTCCGCCTCGGTGCGGCCGGTGCCCTTGATGGGTCCGGACTCGACGACCCGCCCGTCGCGCCGCAGGAACAATTCGGGTGACGCGGTGGCGATCTCCACACCGTGACCGGGCAAGCGGATCGTTCCTGCATACGGCGCCGGGTTGCCGCGGGCCAGCAGCGCGGTGAGGGCGTCCACGTCCGCGCCGGGCGCGACCGGCGCCGACAGCACCCGGCACAGATTCGCCTGGTAGACCTCGCCGGCCGCGATGTGCTCGCGGATCCGCCGTACGGCTGCCGTGTACGCGGCGTGGTCGAGCGAGGACGTCCAGCCATCCGCCGCCGGCGCACACCACGCGCCGGGCACCGGGGCGGGCACGGGCCGCTCCCGTACGTCCCTGAAGCGGGCGCAGGTCAGACGGCCCTCGAAGTCGGCGCAGACGGCCCAGAAACCGCTGGATTCCAGGGCTTCGGGATCGTCGGTGACGTCGAGGAGCCCGGTGGCGACGCGGTCGCCGAAGCGGGCCAGAGGAGGGAGCTCGGACACGCAGTCGAGTCTATGGCGGTGTCCCGGGGGTGACCGGGGGATGTCCCTTCCGGAGGCTCCGCGACATCCCTGAGCAGGGGAAGCGCAGCACGCTGCACAAACGCGTTTTTGTGCTGGCCCCGGAATCCGCTAGAGTTCAACACGTCGCCGGGCCGCGAGAGCGAGCCGGAAACGACAAGCGGACGTAGCTCAGTTGGTAGAGCGCAACCTTGCCAAGGTTGAGGTCGCCAGTTCGAACCTGGTCGTCCGCTCGCAGGAACAGGGGACTTCCCGGCCCCCTGCACTCCTGGTGGAGTGGCCGAGAGGCGAGGCAACGGCCTGCAAAGCCGTCTACACGGGTTCAAATCCCGTCTCCACCTCCAAGGACGATTAGCTCAGCGGGAGAGCGCTTCCCTGACACGGAAGAGGTCACTGGTTCAATCCCAGTATCGTCCACTGGATCTGCTCGAAGATCCGAACCCGCGCGATTAGCTCAGCGGGAGAGCGCTTCCCTGACACGGAAGAGGTCACTGGTTCAATCCCAGTATCGCGCACGCAGTGCCCATGATCCGCTGCACCGAGTGGTCATGGTCCCGAGGACGATTAGCTCAGCGGGAGAGCGCTTCCCTGACACGGAAGAGGTCACTGGTTCAATCCCAGTATCGTCCACACCACACCGGAGCCCCCGGCCGTTCGCGGCCGGGGGCTCTTGTCGTGTCGCGACCCGTGTCACGACTCGCGTCACGACGAGAACAGCATGTGTCCGAAGCCCTTGTTGCGGTGGTGACCGTGATGGCCGTGGCCGCCGTGGTGACCGTGGCCGCCGTGCGGGGCGCCCCAGGCGGGGGCCGGAGGGGCGGGGTAGGCCTGCGGGGCGGGCGGGGGCGGCGGCGCGCCCTGGGACCACTGGGACTCCAGTCGGGTCAGCGACTCCAGTTCGCCGTAGTCGAGAAAGATCCCGCGGCAGCCGCTGCACTGCTCGATCTGGACACCGTTGCGGTTGTACGTGTGCATGGGCGCGTGGCACTTCGGACACTGCATGGTGGTTCAACTCCTCGCCGGTCGGTCCTGCTTCGTGTCTCGCCAGGACAGACTCTGTCCCGCTGTGGTCGGTTGCACCCTACTTCGCGTGCTCCTGCGCCAACTGCGGCGGGAGGGTAGCCATTCGGTCACAGGCGTCCACGACGGACTGCTCGACCTCGTCCAGGTCGCGGCCGGCCGCGGCCGCCTTGGCGACGGCCCGGGCCGCGGTCTGCGCGGTGAGGGCGCGAGCGGGGACGTCGAGAGCGGGCCAGGGGTCACCGTCGGCGGGTACGGCCGGGCCGCCGGCCTCCCGGTAGGCGGCGAGGAACCTGGCCCATTCCTCGGGCAGGAGCAGTCCGCAGGCGTACCAGGCGGCGGGGCGGGCGAGATCCCAGGCCGGGACGCCGACACCGAGGTCGTCGACGTCTATCAGCAGCCAGGGGCCTTCCGGGGCGGGGTGGCGTATGAGCTGGCCGAGGTGGAGGTCGCCATGGCAGAGGGTGCGGGTGCGCGGCATCGGGGCCTCGGCTCGGGCCCAGGCGGGGAGGGTGTCCCAGGCCCGCAGGACGGAGGCGGCGGCGGGATGCGGGCCGGCGTTCCGGAGCTTGGCGATGGCCCGGGCCGCCTTGGCGGGGCCTCGCATGGTGGGGAGGGTGTCGGGGGCGGGGGTGCGGTGGAGCCGGGCGAGGAGTGCGGCGGCGGCTTCCCAGGGCGCGGCGTCCGGGTCGTCCGGGTCCACGGGCGTTCCGTACGGCCAGAACGTCACGAGTCGGCCGTGCAGGTCGGCCGGGGTCGGGGCGAGAGGGGGCAGGAGGATCTCGGGGTTGCGGGTGGCGACCGTGAGCCGGCTGGTCAGTTCGGTGGGGTCGGATTCCGGGGGGTGGGCCTTCGCGACGATGTCCGCGTGCCGGACGACGATCCCGTCGGGGCGGTCCGCGAGAGTGGCGGCTCCGCAGGGGCAGGACGACGAGCGGGCGTGGGCGGCTGCTCGGGCCTTGGCGGTCAGGTCGGCCAGGAGCGGGGCGAGGGTCACGGGGCGAGGGTACGGGCAGGTGGGGGCCGGGCCGCAGGGGGCTGTCGGCCAAGGGTGCTCGGCCTTGGTGCTGGGGCCGGGCGGGTCCGCAGCCCGGCGGTGCGGGGTGCCGCTGCGCCCACCCGTGCCGCCCTTGGCGGCACGATTGCCCATAGGAGCATGTGAGGCGGCGGGCAAAAGCAATGCCGGCGCAGCTCCCCAGCTGCGCCGGCATTTTTTGCCGTCCGCCGCACCCCCGTCCCCACGGGGTTTCATGGGTGGATGTCCCCGCCCGGACCGCTCTTCCGGGCCTGGGGTCGCCGCTCAGCGCCCCAGCATCTCTCCCACGGACGACGCCTGTGTGGCCACTGTCTCCCACCCGTCGAAGACGAGGAGGAGCAGGACCGCCAGGGGAAGGGCCATCAGCGTCGCCACCAGGGGGTGGCGGCGGCCCGTGCGGCGGGGCCGGAGCGCGATGCGCTCCCGCGTGCGGACCAGCGTCCGCGGTGCCGTGTGGGCCATGGTCCCTCTCCTGACCGTTCAGTTGTCGTTTGGCAGCGGCGGGCGTCTGACCTCGGGGGACGAGTGCTACACCCGCCGCTTGACCTCAAATCTAGGCGTCCGGCCCTCCCCGGGCGTCATGCCCTCGTACCGATTGCCGGGCCTCCCGGAGGATGAGCCGCTACCTGCGATGTACTCCCCTGGGTGGAGACGGAGAGCCAGGTCTCAGGGTCTTCCCCGAAGGGATGCCCGGCTCAGCCCACTTTGTCCGAGTTTTCCTCCCGCGGAACGGGCTGTTCCACCAGTGCCAGCACCCGGTTCGCCATGAAGCGGGCTGTACGGACGACTGCCCCACTACGGGTGACTTCGCTCACTTCTACGACACCTCGGCGTACCGCCGTCTCCACCCTGCGGCCCGCCCTGCTCGCCACCACCTCATACGTGCGTGTCGTGTCACCGGCGTCCACGACTATCTCCACACGGTCACCCTTCACGGGTCCAATCCCCCTTCCGTGGCAGGCGGTTGGGGTCGCCCCCCGCGTGAACACGGCCTGTCCGCACGCCCCCTGACCACACTTCAAGTCTCCCACCCACCACTGACAATCCATCGGCCCGAGAGGGCGCGGCCTCTGCGCGTGGGCGGCCGTGGAAACGTAAGCTGTGGCTCGTCACAGGACCGGGCAGCGGGGATGAACATGGCGATGATGCGCCTGAGGCGCGAGGACCCGCGCGTCGTCGGCTCGTTCAGGCTTCACAGACGGCTCGGCGCGGGCGGGATGGGCGTGGTCTACCTGGGCTCCGACAAGAAGGGGCAACGGGTCGCGCTCAAGGTCATCCGCCCCGACCTGGCGGAGGATCAGGAGTTCCGCTCACGCTTCGCGCGTGAGGTCTCGGCGGCGCGGCGGATCCGCGGCGGCTGCACGGCCCGGCTCGTGGCAGCGGACCTCGAGGCGGACCGGCCCTGGTTCGCCACCCAGTACGTACCCGGACCCTCCCTGCACGACAAGATCGCCGCCGAGGGACCGCTCGGCGCCGCCGATGTCGCGGCCGTCGGGGCCGCCCTCTCGGAGGGCCTGGTCGCCGTGCACGAGGCCGGGGTCGTGCACCGGGACCTGAAGCCGTCCAACATCCTGCTGTCCCCGAAGGGGCCGCGGATCATCGACTTCGGTATCGCCTGGGCCACCGGTGCCTCGACTCTCACCCACGTCGGCACCGCGGTCGGCTCGCCGGGCTTCCTCGCACCGGAGCAGGTGCGCGGGGCGGCCGTCACACCGGCCACGGACGTGTTCTCGCTGGGAGCCACGCTCGCGTACTCCTCGATGGGCGACTCACCGTTCGGGCACGGCAGTTCCGAGGTGATGCTGTACCGCGTCGTGCACGAGGAGGCGCAGCTGCACGGCGTGCCCGACGCGCTGGCCCCACTCGTCCGGGCGTGCCTGGCGAAGGACCCCGAGGAGCGGCCCAGCACGCTCCAACTGTCGCTGCGGCTCAAGGAGATCGCGGCCCGGGAGGCGCAGGACCTCGCCGGGGTACGGCCGCCCGCGCCGCGCGGAGCCGAGACCGAGCGGCCCGTCGACACCTACCCCGAGCGGGCCCGGCGGCCGCAGGGACAGCAGGGCTCGGGGGCGGCCGGCGCGCAGCGGGGCCGGGGCACTCCCCCACCGCGGGGCTCCTCCCCGTCCCGGGACGGGGTTCCGTCCGCGGACGGTACGGCTTCCCAGGGCGGAGCGGGTGCCCGGGGCGGAGCCCGGCCTGCGGGAAGCGGGAACCGGTCGGCGGGTGGCGCGAACCGCGGCAGGACTCCGGCGCGCGGCCGTGGCGCACCGGCGCGTTCCGGGGCGCGGCCGACACCCACCGGGCGCAACGGGACCCGGTCGGGCAGCGGCAGCCGCCCCGCCCCGCACAGCGGTACCGGACGTCCGTCCAGAACGGGGACCGGGCTGCGGCCCGCCAATCCGCGGTTGCTGCGGCAGCGGCTGTTCGTGTTCGTCGTGGTCACGCTGCTGGTGGCGATCGGCATCGCCCTGGTGCAGGGCTGTCAGGGCCCGGCGCGGGGACTCGGCGGCGACGGAGGCGGCGTGCGGGAGCAGCAGGTCCACCGGTCGCAGCCGCTGGACGACGTACGCACGCGGCCGGACGGTACGACGCGCGGCTGACGGGCCGGGACGGGGGTGCGGTCGAGGGCCTTGCCGCTGTCCCTAGACCTGAGGTCGGCCGGTGGCCACGGCGTAGAAGGCCACGGCCGCCGCCGCGCCCACGTTGAGGGAGTCGACGCCGTGGGACATGGGGATGCGGACCCATTCGTCGGCGGCGACCAGGGCCTGGGTGGACAGGCCGTCACCCTCGGCGCCGAGCATCAGGGCCACGCGGTCCATGGTGTGCGGGGCGGCCTCGTCGAGGGGGCGGGCCTTCTCGTCCGGGGTGAGGGCGAGCAGGGTGAAGCCCGCCTCGCGGACCGACTCCAGGCCCTTGGGCCAGGTGTCCAGACGGGCGTACGGGACGGAGAAGACCGCGCCCATGGAGACCTTCACGCTGCGGCGGTAGAGGGGGTCGGCGCAGTCCGGGGAGAGCAGGACCGCGTCCATGCCGAGGGCGGCGGCCGAGCGGAAGATCGCGCCGATGTTGGTGTGGTCGTTGACCGACTCCATGATCACGACGCGGCGGGCGGTCCTCAGGAGGTCGGCCGCCGTGGGCAGGGGCTTGCGCTGCATGGAGGCGAGCGCTCCGCGGTGCACGTGGTAGCCGGTGACCTGCTCGGCCAGCTCAGGGCTGACCGCGTAGACCGGGGCCGGGAGCTCGTCGATGACGTCGCGCATGACGTCGACCCACTTGGCGGAGAGCAGCATGGACCGCATCTCGTAGCCCGCTTCCTTGGCCCTTCTGATGACCTTCTCGCCCTCGGCGATGAACAGGCCCTCGGCGGGTTCGCGCTTGCGGCGCAGTTCCACGTCGGTCAGGCCGGTGTAGTCGGAGAGGCGCGGGTCGTCGGGATCCTCGACGGTGATGAGATCGGCCACAGGGTGATACTGCCTTGTCCTGGGTACGGTGCCAACGGCTCGGTACGGTTTGTGTTACCCGGGGTTACTCGCGGGGTGCTCAGGCCGTGGGGCCGACCTTCACGACCTCGCCGATGACGATGACCGCCGGGGGCTTCACGTCCTCGGCCCGTACCCTCTCCGCGACTGTCGCGAGGGTGGCGTCGACCCGGCGCTGAGCGGCCGTCGTGCCTTCCTGGACGAGGGCGACGGGGGTGTCGGCCGGCTTTCCGTGCGCGACGAGCGTCTCGGCGATCTTTCCGATCTTGTCGACGCCCATGAGGATCACCAGCGTGCCGGTCAGCCTGGCCAGGGACGGCCAGTCGACCAGGGAACGCTCGTCGTCGGGCGCGACATGGCCGCTGACCACGGTGAACTCATGGGCGACGCCGCGGTGGGTGACCGGGATACCGGCCGCGCTCGGGACCGAGATGGAGCTGGAGATCCCTGGGACGACCGTGCACGGGATACCGACCTCGGCGAGGGCCTGGAGCTCCTCCATGCCGCGGCCGAAGACGTAGGGGTCGCCGCCCTTCAGGCGGACGACCGACTTGCCTTGCTTCGCGTGCTCGATCAGCGCGCTGTTGATGGCCTCCTGGGCCATGAAGCGACCGTAGGGGATCTTCGCCGCGTCGATCACCTCGACGTGGGGCGGGAGTTCGGCGAGGAGGTCGCGCGGGCCGAGGCGGTCCGCGATGACGACGTCCGCCTCGGCGAGCAGGCGGCGGCCGCGGACCGTGATCAGGTCCGGGTCACCGGGGCCGCCGCCGACCAGGGCGACTCCGGGTGTACGGGTGCGGTGGTGCGGGGCGACGAGTGTGCCGTCGCGCAGGCCCTCCACGACCGCGTCGCGGACGGCGGCGGTGTGGCGGGGGTCGCGGCCCTTGGCGTCCGTGGTCAGGACGGCGACCGTTACGCCCTCGCTGTGGCCGGTGGCCGGAGTCCAGGCCGTCGCCTCGTCGGCGTCGTCGGAACGGACGCACCAGACGCGGCGGCGCTCCGCTTCGGCGGAGGCCCGGGTGTTCGCCTCCGTGTCACCGGTGGCGATGAGGGCGTACCAGGCGTTCTCGAGGTCGCCTTCCTCGTAGCGGCGCCGCTGCCAGGTGATCTCGCCGGCGTCCGCCATGGCTTCGACGGAGGGGGTGGCCGAGGGGGACACGAGGAAGATGTCCGCACCTGCTGCGATCAGCGCCGGGAGGCGGCGCTGCGCGACCTGGCCGCCGCCGAGAACGACCACGCGGCGGCCGGTGAGGCGGAGGCCTACGGGGTAGGCGGGGTGTTCGGCCATGGGGGTGCGGCTCCTGTTAGACGGCGGTGCGGTAGCCCTGACGTGCGGATTTTAATGGGCAGGAGTCAGGACGGCTCCGGTGGTCCAGTGGCTGAGCACCGGAGCCGGCCCTCGGCACCTACTTCTCGGTGACTCCCGCCGAATCGAACGTCGCCACCTCGTGCATCGCCCGGGCCGTGCTCTGCACCAGCGGCAGGGCCAGGAGGGCGCCCGTGCCCTCGCCCAGGCGCAGGTCGAGGTCGACCAGGGGGCGCAGGCCCAGCTTGTTGAGGGCCGCGACATGGCCCGGCTCGGCGCTGCGGTGACCGGCGATGCAGGCGGCCAGGACCTCGGGGGCGATGGCGCGGGCCACCAGGGCGGCGGCGCCGGCGCTGACGCCGTCCAGGATCACCGGCGTACGCAGGGAGGCGCCGCCGAGGAGGAGGCCGACGATGGCGGCGTGTTCGAAGCCGCCGATCGCGGCGAGCACGCCGATCGGGTCGGCCGGGTCCGGCTGGTGGAGCTCCAGCGCGCGGCGGACGACCTCCGTCTTGCGGGCGAGGGTCTCGTCGTTGATGCCGGTGCCCCGGCCCGTGACCTCGGCCGGGTCCGCACCCGTGAAGACGGAGATCAGGGCGGCGGACGCGGTCGTGTTCGCGATGCCCATCTCGCCGGTGAGCAGGGCCTTGTTGCCGGCGGCGACCAGGTCGCGGGCGGTCTCGATGCCGACCTCGATGGCCTGCTTGGCCTCCTCGCGGGTCATCGCGGGCCCGGTGGTCAGGTCGGACGTACCGGCCCGGACCTTGCGGGGCAGCAGTCCCGGGGTGGCCGGGAGGTCGGCGGCGACGCCCACGTCGACGATGCAGACCTCGGCGCCCACCTGGGTGGCGAAGGCGTTGCAGACGGCGCCGCCGCCGAGGAAGTTGGCCACCATCTGGGCCGTGACCTCCTGCGGCCAGGGGGTCACCCCCTGCGCGTGCACGCCGTGGTCGCCGGCGAAGATCGCGACGGCCGCGGGCTCCGGGATGGGCGGCGGGCACTGGCGGGACAGGCCGGACAACTGTGCGGAGATGATCTCCAGCATGCCCAGCGCACCGGCCGGCTTGGTCATGCGCTTCTGGCGCTCCCACGCCTCGCCGAGCGCCTTGGCGTCCAGCGGGCGGATCTGCGCGACGGTCTCGGCGAGCAGGTCGTGCGGTTCCTCTCCGGGCAGTGCGCGGCGGCCGTACGTCTCCTCGTGCACGACCCAGGACAGCGGGCGGCGCTTGGACCAGCCCGCCTGCAACAGCTCGGGCTCGTCCGGGAACTCGTCGACGTAACCGACGCACAGGTAGGCGATGACTTCGAGGTGCTCGGGCAGGCCGAGGGCGCGGACCATCTCGCGCTCGTCGAAGAAGCTGACCCAGCCCACGCCGAGACCTTCGGCGCGGGCGGCGAGCCAGAGGTTCTCCACGGCCAGGGCCGCCGAGTACGGCGCCATCTGGGGCTGGGTGTGACGGCCGAGGGTGTGGCGGCCGCCGCGGGTCGGGTCGGCGGTGACGACGATGTTCACCGGGGTGTCGAGGATGGCCTCGATCTTCAGTTCCTTGAACTGCTTCGCCCGGCCCTTGGGGAGGGACTTCGCGTAGGCGTCGCGCTGGCGCATGGCCAGTTCGTGCATCGCGCGCCGGGTGTCGGCGGAGCGGATGACGACGAAGTCCCAGGGCTGCGAGTGGCCGACGGAGGGCGCGTGGTGGGCGGCCTCCAGGACGCGGAGCAGCACCTCGTGCGGGATCGGGTCGCTGCGAAAGCCGTTGCGGATGTCGCGGCGTTCGCGCATGACCTTCAGTACGGCCTCGCGCTCGGCGGCGTCGTACGCGGGGGCGGCTGGGCCGGTGGACTGTCGTGCCTCTGCCACTGCGGCCGTGCTCTCTTCGTCGTGACGTGCCTGGTCGGCCAAGTCTTCCTGGTCGGCGGCCCGGGTGTCCAGGTCGTCGGCGTTCTGCACGAGTCCGGCGTCGCCGTCGCGGGGTGCGGGGACGGTGGCGACGGGGGCCGGCGGCTCCGGCTCCTCCTCGGGCTGGGCCGGCTGGGGGACTGCGGGCTGTGACTGCTGCGGGCCCTGGACCGGTTGCATGCTCTGCTCGTCCGCCTTCTCTTCCGCCTTCTCGTCCGCGATCGGCTCGGGGAGTACGACGGTGACGTCCTCGGCGGGTGCCGGGGGGACGTCCATGGTCTCGGGCG
The DNA here is from genome assembly GCF_045040895.1 of Streptomyces purpurascens. Taxonomy (NCBI): domain Bacteria; kingdom Bacillati; phylum Actinomycetota; class Actinomycetes; order Kitasatosporales; family Streptomycetaceae; genus Streptomyces; species Streptomyces purpurascens. The sequence goes on from NZ_CP108341.1 coordinate 1,772,411, forward strand.
CGGGGGTCACCGGCTCGGAGGCGGGGCCGGGAGCGACTTCCTCGGCTACGGGGGCGGGCTCGAGTGCCTCGGCCATGGGTGCGGGCTCGGGTGCCTCGACCACGGGGGCAGGCTCGGGAGCGACCTGCTCGGCCACGGGGGCGGGCTCGACTGCCTCGGGTTCCTGGGGCGGTGCGGGAGCCTCGGCGGGCACCTCGGGCACGGGTGTCTCGGTGACCTGGGCAGGGGCCGGTGCCGCGGAGGGCTGAGCCGGTGCGGCTGCTGTCTCCGGTGCGTCGGCGGCCGGGGCAGGGGGCACCGGAGCCGGCGCTTCAGGGGTGGGCGTGGCGGCCTGCGGAACCGTCACCTCGGGGGCAGGGGCGGCTGCCTCGGCGTCGGTTGTCTGAGGAGCGGGGGCGGCCTGCGGGGCGATCGGCTCGGCAACCGGCGCGGGGACCTCGCCGCCGAGGGCGTCCGGCTCCTGCGCGACGGCCTCGGGGGCGGTCGCGTCCAGGCCGGGTGCGGCAGGCTCGGGGCCGACAGCCTCGGCCGGCACCTGTGCAACGGCCTCGGGAGCGACTGCCTCGGGCGCCTCTGCGGGCGCCTCGGGAACACCGACCGCCTCCACGGCACCGGCTTCGGGCGCGGGGGCAGCCTCCGGGAACGGGACCGCTTCGGGGGCCGGCACGGCCTCAGCGACAGGGGCGGAGACCACGTCCTGCTCCGCAGGAGCCGCCGGAACCTGATCCCCGGCATCGGCGAAGTCGCCGACGGCACCCGGTTCGGAAACCTCGGGAGAACCACCGGCAAGCCCCGGCTCACCGTCCTGACCAAAGCCGACCTGACCGGAACCGTCCACGACCGGCACCTCCCCCGGAACCGGCCTGGGCGCGGAAACGGCCCCCGCCTCGGCCTCGGCCACCTGCACGGGGACGTCCTGCACCGGGACGGCCTGCGCGGGCTGCTCGGCAGGGACGCCCTGCTCCGCCTCCGTCGCCACACTGGTCGCCACGGCCGTGGCCACCGGCTGCGGTTCCGGAACAACCGTTTCCGCAGGGGCCGCCCCGGCGCTCACCGGGGCCTGGTGGGTGACCTGCGCGTCCCAGGGCGCCGCCGGGGACGAGGGCATCTCCGGAGCGCGCGGGGCGTCGAGGTACTCGGGTCCTGCCGCCGACGGCGCGGGCTGTCGCAGCGGCGCGTCCGCCGGGCCGCGGTCGGCGAGGGAGCGGACCGGGCTGGCGGAGCTGTCGGGCAGCGGCGGGCCGAGGTGCAGCGGGCGGCGCGGAGTGATGGGCGGGATCGGCGGAGGGTCGGGCAGCCGGACGCCGCCGAGGTCGACCGAGCCGCTGTCGCGGCCGGAGATCTCGTGCGGGCCCGGCTCGTGCACGGTCTCGGCGACCGGCTCCGGCATGGGCGGGGCGACCTCGTTGCCCCAGGCGCCCTGGGCGCCCGGCAACAGCAGCAGGTCGTCGTCCTCGGCGGTGGTCTCGGGTTCGGAGAGGTAGGTGTACGAACCGTGCGCGGGGGCGCCCGGCTGCTCCACCATGCCTGCGTTCTCCGGCAGTCCCTCGCCCGGGACCTGGCCGGTGTCGGTCATGCGTACCCCTCGCCCATCGGTTAGTGCTCCTACGACCAGCTCGCCCGGGACGGCGCACCGACCGCCCCGCTGTGAAGAACGAGCGTGCGTCCCCAGCGGCACGAGCGGCCCGCCCCAAAAAGGCGACAAAGCCATTCACTGGCATTGTCGCGGCCGTGCCACCCTCGCGGCAGCTTGATCCGCGACGGTTCCGCTGTGGACTGCGCCACGTTGCGCGTCCTCCGGTTCTGCCGTACCACACACACCCCAAAACGGGCGGGTTTTCCGGACATTGGCCGACGAAGTGCCGGGCGTCCGCGTGCGGTGCAACGATCGGCCAGCCTACCGCGCGCAGTACGACAACCCGATCACGGGGACGTCGGCGGGATCAGGCGCTGCGCCGCGGCAGCACGCCGCTGAGCAGGAACGCGACGCTCCGTTCCTTCTCCGTCCAGGCCCGGGTGTCGAGTTCGACGGACTGCAGCAGGGCGCACTCGACGCCGTAGCCGTGCTCCGTCAGGTCGCGGCCGATGAGTTCGGCGGCGTCGCGGGTGCCGGCGTGCGTGACGATGCGCTGCGGGCGGCGGTCGGCGACCGCCGAGACGACGGCCGCTCCCCCGGCGCCGACGCGGACGACGTCGGGTTCGGGGAGGTTCTCCAGGATGTGCGGGGCGGTGCCGTGCACGATCTGGAGCTGGACGCCGAGGCGGCGGGCGGTGGCGTCGGTGCGGGCGCAGGCAGCCCGGTCGCTGTCGACGGCGATGACGGCGGCGCCGGCGCGTGCGGCCTCGATGGCGAAGGCGCCGCTGCCGCAGCCGATGTCCCATACGAGGTCGCCGACGCGGGGTCCGAGGCGGGCGAGTTGGGAGGCGCGCAGCGGCTGGGTCTCGCCCTCGCCGAGGGGGGCGCCGTACGCCTCGGCGGGCAGGGACCAGCCGCGGGGCCCGGCGGACGGGTCGCGGCCGGCGATCCAGCCGCCGGCCTCCCCCGCCGTGCCGGGTCCGGCCGGGCCGCCGAGGACGATGACGACGTTGGGGTCGCGCCAGGCGTGGTCGGCGGCCCTTTCGGAGGTGACGATCGTGACACGCTCGCGTTCGGTGCCGAGTTCCTCGCAGATGACGAAGGAGCGGTGGACTCCTTCGAGGAGCAGGCCGAGTTCGGCCGGGCCGGCGCCGGGTGAGGTGAGGACGGCCACCTTGGTGTGGGCGCGGCATACGTTCACCGCGCGGCGCAGGGTGCGGCGGTGTGCGACGACCACCTGTGCGTCGTCCCAGGGCATGCCGGCGCGGGCGAAGGCGGCGGCGACGGAGGAGACGGCGGGGACGACCTCGACCTCGAGGCCGAACTCGGGGGCGCGCAGGGTCCGCACGACGCCGAAGTAGCCGGGGTCGCCGTCGGCCAGCACGACGGCCGTGCCGCGGTGGCCGGCGATGCGGCGGGCGGCGAGGGCGACACTGCCGAGGCGGATGCGCTCGGCGCCGGCGGGTACCTCGGGGAGCGCCAGGTGGTGGGCGGCACCCGCCACGAGCGTGGCGGCACCCAGGGCGGCGCGTGCCGCGTCGGTCAGCGGCGAACCGTCCCAGCCGATCACCGTGACCCGGTCGGCCATGGTCGTCAGTCTCCAGAGGATGTCGCAGGTCGTCTGCGTGTCGTGTCGCGGGCGGCCCGTGGTCGGGCTTGGTGAGAGTACCCGGTGGAGCCGGTGGAGGGGACGGCGGTGCCGTCGCGCGCGGTGGCCGTTCCGGTCAGTTCCAGTCGCCGAAGGACGTGAAGCCGCCGGGCAGCCGGCCGCCGACGCCCTCCAGATCCTCGGGGAGCAGGCTCCAGACGATGAAGTCGGTGCGTACGTCCGTCCACGTGCCGTCCTCGGCACGGCTGCGGGCTATACAGGCGTTGCGCAGCACGCCCTCGCTGATACAGCCGATCTTCTGGGCGACCTGCTGGGAGGCGGTGTTGCCGGCCGCCGTGCGCAGTTCGATGCGTTCGAACTTCTGGTCCGAGAAGAGCCACCGGGCGGTGACGAGGGCGGCCTCGGAGGCGTAGCCCTCGCCTCGGGCCCAGGGGGCGATGATGTACGACAGTTCGGTGGAGCGTACGCGCCAGTTGGTCTTGCCGAGCTGGATGACGCCGACCAGGCGCTGGGTGAGGAACTCGGTGACCGCGAAGTCGAGGCCGCGGCCCTCGGTGCGCTCGGCGGGGGCGTACTCGGTGATCCAGGTGCGGGCGCCGTCCTCCGTGAAGGGCTGGGGGACGGAGGTCCAGGCCGCCACCTGCTCGTCGTTCATCATCGCGGCCAGGGCGGCGACGTCGTCTTCGTCAAGGGGACGCAGCACCAACCGCTCCGTGCTGATGGAGACGTTGGGAAAGGTGCTCGTCATGCGCCGCTCCGTAACCTTCGGTGAACCTTCAGGGCCTGCTGAACTGCCCAGCATGCAGCATGAATGCACTGCTCCGCACCACGGGGTCCTCCCCACCGGGTGAGGGAGGACCCCGTGCCGAGCGGGTGCCCGGCGTGGTCTCAGAAGGAGGCGAGCACGGCGCCGTCGTACTTGTCCTTAATGAACTTCTTCACCTCGGGCGAGGTGAGGAGCTTGGCGAGCTTCTTCACGCGCGGGTCCTTCTCCTCGCCCTTCTTCACGGCGAGGAAGTTGCCGTACGGGTTGTCCTTCGGGGACTCCAGGACGAGGGCGTCCTTCGCCGGCTTGAGGTCGGACTCGAGGGCGTAGTTGCCGTTGACGACGGCGGCGTCCACGTCGTCGAGGGAGCGCGGGGTCTGGGCCGCCTCCAGCTCCTTGAACTTGAGGTTCTTCGGGTTCTTGGTGATGTCCGAAGGGGTCGCCTCGTTGCCGATGCCCGCCTTGAGGGTGATGAGCCCGTTCGCGGCGAGGAGCTTGAGGGCGCGGGCCTCGTTGACGGTGTCGTTGGGGATGGCGACCGTCGCACCGCTCTTCAGGGCGTCGGCCTTCTTGACCTTGTGGGAGTAGAGGCCGAGCGGCTCCAGGTGGACCGTGACGACGGGCACGATGTCGGTGCCGTTCTTCTTGTTGAAGTCGTCGAGGTACGGCTGGTTCTGGAAGTAGTTGGCGCCCACGGAGCCGTCCTGCGTCGCCGTGTTCGGCGTGACGTAGTCGGTGAACTCCTTGACCTGCAGGTCGAGGCCCTCCTTCTTCGCCAGGTTGTCCTTGACGTAGGTGAGGATCTCGGCGTGCGGGGTGGGGCTGGCGGCGACGATCAGCGGTCCGTCGGAGCCGGAGTCGCCGGCGCCGCAGGCGCTGAGCCCGAGGGTGAGGGCTCCCGCGGCGAGGACGGCGGTGGTGATCTTGGCGGTGTTACGCACGAAAAGTGCCTTTCCTTATGGCCTTGAAGGTGGTGCGACCCCGTCGTGGGTGGACGGGGGGTTCAGGAAGCGGCCTTCAGCAGCCGCAGTTTCGGGGCGGGGCCGGAGTGGGCGCCGCGGCGGTGCAGGGAGCGGGCCGCGTAGTCGCCGGCGAACTGGATGACCGAGATGACGACGGCGAGGATCGCGACGGTGATCCACATCAGCTGGGTCTCGAAGCGCTGGTAGCCGTAGCGGATGGCGATGTCGCCGAGGCCGCCCGCGCCGACCGTGCCCGCCATGGCCGAGTAGCCGATGAGGGCGACGATCGTGGTGGTGGTGCTGGAGATCAGCGACGGCAGGGACTCCGGTACCAGGACCTTGCGGACGATGGTCCAGGTGTTGCCGCCCATGGACTGCACGGCCTCGACGAGCCCGTGGTCCACCTCGCGGACGGCCGTCTCGACCAGGCGCGCGAAGAAGGGGATGGCGCCGACGGCGAGCGGCACGATGGCGGCCTCGACGCCGATGGTCGTCCCGGTGATCGAGCGGGTGAAGCCCATCAGCGCGACCATCAGGATGATGAACGGCAGCGAGCGGGCGATGTTCACGACCTGCCCGATGACCTTGTTGGCGGCGAGGTTCTGGAGCAGGCCGCCGCGGTCGGTCAGGACCAGCAGGATCCCGAGCGGCAGTCCGCCGGCCACGGCGATGAGCGTGGACCAGCCGACCATGTAGAGCGTGTCCCAACACGCCTGTTCCAGCAGTGGCTGCATTTCGGACCAGGTCACTTGACACCCTCCTTCACCAGTTCGGACTCGTGGCCCAGGACGTCGATCTGCAGGCCCTGCTCCCGCAGGAACCCGATCGGCACGACGTTGTCCTCGTAGCGGCCGGGCAGTTCGATGCGCATCCGGCCGACCTGGAGGCCGCCGACGGTGTCGATGGCGGCGCCGAGGATCGATATGTCGATGTTGTAGGTGCGTGCCAGCTGCGAGATGACGGGCTGGGTCGCGCTCTCGCCCTGGAAGGTGACGTCGACGACGGTGCGGTCGTCGCCGGAGGCCTCGCCGCCGAGCGGGAACAGCGCGGAGGCCAGTTCGGAGCCGGGGGTCGCGAGCAGTTCGCTGACCGTGCCCGACTCGACGACGCGGCCGTTCTCCATGAGCGCGGCTGAGTCGCAGACCGACTTCACGACGTCCATCTCGTGCGTGATGAGCAGGACGGTCAGGCCGAGCTGCCGGTTCAGGTCGCGCAGCAGCGCCAGGATGGAGCGGGTGGTCTCCGGGTCGAGGGCGCTGGTGGCCTCGTCGGACAGCAGCACCTTGGGGTCGCCGGCGAGGGCGCGGGCGATGCCGACGCGCTGCTTCTGGCCGCCGGAGAGCTGCGCGGGGTAGGCGCCTGCCTTGTCGGCGAGGCCGACCAGGTCGAGCAGCTCCAGCGCCTTGCGGGAGCGTTCCTTGCCGGACTTGCCGAGGATCTCCAGCGGCAGTTCGACGTTGTCCTGGACGGTCCGGGAGGACAGCAGGTTGAAGTGCTGGAAGACCATGCCGATCCGGCTGCGTGCCTCCCGCAGTTCCTTTCCGGCGCGCGGGCCGCGGCCGGCCAGGGCGGTGAGGTCCTGTCCGGCGACGGTCACGGTGCCGGAGGTGGGGCGTTCCAGCAGGTTGACGCAGCGGATGAGCGAGGACTTGCCGGCGCCGGACTGGCCGATGACGCCGTACACCTCGCCTTCGCGGACGTGCAGGTCGACGCCGTCCAGGGCGGTGACCTCGCGGCCGCGTGAACGGTAGACCTTGGTCAGGTCCGTTGTGGTGATCACGTGGGTTTCCGTCACTGTCGAGTGCGCGGGCGTGGGTGTGCCCGGGCACAGATGCATTCGTTCAGGGACGCGACAGGGTTCTCGCTGAGGCGGGGAACCGGGGAGAACATGCGCGCGGGGCGGCGTGGCGTCTCGCACCGCTCAGGGCGTGCGGACCTGCCGCTGTCTCGCTTCGGGGCGCGAGCTCAGGGGGTGGTGCGGGGGCCCTCTAGAAGGCGCACATTCGACACATACAACGAGCACCGGGCGTCATGGTCGCCTCGGTCGCGGGGATGCGGTCGCTCGTCGTGGTCATGTCGCCAGTAAAACACGCGTACGGTCCTGACAGTCACGCCGCTGTCCGAATGCTGGACAGCGGTGAACAGGGGCCGGGACGCGTCAGCCGCGGGGGGAGATTTCCAGCCCCTGCTCGGTGACCAGTGCGGACAGGGCCGCCAGGTTCTCGACGACCAGGTCGGCGTCGAGCTCGTGGGCCTGGTGGGTTGTGGTCAACGCCACGGTGGTCATGCCGGCGGCGCGGCCGGCCGTCAGGCCCGCGGGGGCGTCCTCGAAGACGACGCAGTGGGCCGGGTCGACGCCGAGGGTGCGGGCGGCGAGCAGGTAGGGCTCGGGGTCGGGCTTGCCGCGCGTGATGTCGTCGGCGGCGACGAGCGTCTTGGGAAGGATGCCGACGGCGTCGAGCCGCGCCTCGGCCAGCCGCCGGGTGGCGGAGGTGACGACGGCCCAGCGCTCGGCGGGCAGGGAGTCGAGGAACGCGCGCGTCCCGGGCAGGAGGTGCACACCGCCGTTGGGTACGTCCTCCACCTCCAGGTCCTCGATCCGCGCGACGGCCTGCGGCACGACCTCGGCGGGCAGCAGGTCGGCGGCTATCTCGGCGGCCGGCCGGCCGTGCAGTTCGACCCGCGCGAACTCCTCGGCCGTGATCCCGTACTCCGCGGCCCACCGCGTCCAGCAGCGGTCCACCGAGGCGAGGGAGGAGACCAGGGTTCCGTCGTTGTCGAACAGCAGGGCCTGCGCGTGGATCTTCATGCCCCCGACCCTACGGTGGCGGGCCAGGGCCGGAGGCATCGGGCCTTTTCGGCCGTAATAAGGTCGCAGCATGCTTGCTGCTCTGACGCTGGTGACCGGCGTCGCCGCGCTGCTGCTCGCCGCCTGGTGCGGCTGGGCGGCCTACCGTGACCAGCCGACGAAGGACTGGCACTTCATCGGGATGGCCGTGGTCACCCTGCTGTCGCTGGTCCAGCTTGCGGTGGGGATCGTGCTGCTGACGCAGGGCGAGAAGCCGGAGCAGGGCACGACGATCTTCGTGGCGTACCTGCTGGGGGCGTTCGCGTGCGTCCCGGCGGCGGGGTTCATGTCGCTGGCCGAGCGCACACGGTGGGGCTCGGTGACGGTCGCCGCCGGCGGTGTGGTGCTGGCGGTGCTGGAGGTGCGGCTCTATGACATCTGGGGAGGCTGAGGTGAGCCGGCGACGGCTGATCAGCGGGCCGGGCACGCTGCTGGTGTGGCTGTACGGCGTGATGGTCGTCGGGGCGGTGTCGCGGTCGGCGTATCAGATCGCGACGGAGTTCGACCGGGCGCCGCTCGCGTACTCGCTGTCGGCGGTGGCGGGGCTGGTGTACGGGTTCATCACGTACTCGTTGGTGCGGGGCGGGGAGACGGCCCGGCGGGCGGCGCTGGTGTGTTGTGTCGCGGAGTTGGTGGGTGTGCTGACGGTGGGGACCTGGACGTTGGTCGAGCCGTCGGCGTTTCCTGACGCGACCGTGTGGTCGGACTTCGGGATGGGGTATCTGTTCATCCCGGTTTTGTTGCCGCTGTCTGCCATTTACTGGCTGCGGCGGTCACGTACGCAGTAGAGGGATGGCGGCTTGGGGGCGTCGGCGAGTGCGGGTTGTGTGTGGTTGCTCGCGCAGTTCCCCGCGCCCCTAAAGGCAAGCCCTCAAGCCGTCGCTGCGTATGTTCCCGCCGGCTTCTCCAGGACGATCATGGGGATGCCGTCCGCGCCCTGGGACGTGCCCACCGTTTCGTAGCCCACCTTGCGGTAGAGGCGGAGGTTGCCCTCGTTGCGGTGGCCGGTGTGGAGGCGGAAGCGCTTGGCGCCGTGCTGGCCGGCGAGGGCCGATTCGGCCGCTCGGAGGAGGCGGGCTCCGATGCCGTGGCCCTGGAGGCGCGGGTGGACGCAGAGCTTGCCGATCGCGGCGGCGCCGTCCTCGGTGGCCGAGCCGCGGACCGAGCCGACGACCTCGTCGCCGAGCCGGGCCACGAAGACGCAGTCCCGGGTGACCTCCTCGCGGACCGAGTCGAGGGTTTGGACGAGCGGGTCGATGCGGTAGTTCCCGTACAGCGCCGCCTCCCGCTGGAAGCACAGGTACTGCAGCCTGAAGATCTGCTCCGCGTCCTGCTCGGTCGCCGCAGAGATGGTCACGCTCATGCCCATGTGCGCACGCCTCCCGCTCATCTGATCACCTGTCGTTCCTCACTCCTATCCCCGTCCTCAGCGGGCCGCAACCTCCGGCGCGAGCAATCTGCGCAGACATCCCAGGCATCTGGAACGTTCCGGGCCAAGGCTCCCCTGTGAGATACCCAACTCCCCTGCGATTTCCCGGTATGTCAGGTCCTGCGGGGAGAGCAGGGCCTCCAGCAGTCGGGGGCAGCGGCCCGGGAGGCGGCGTACGGCCTCGCGCAGGGCACGGCCGCGGGCCGCGGCGAGGGCGAGCTGTTCGGGGTCGCGGCCGCCGTCATCGGCCGGTTCGCCGGCGTACGGCCGTTCGAGGCGGCTCGTACGGCGGGTGCGGCGGGCCTCCGAGCGCACGGCGCGGCGGAGCCAGCCCTGGGGGTCGAGCGGCGGATCGTCGGCGTCGAGGCGCTCCAGCAGTCGGAGCCAGACCGCCTGCTCCAGGTCACTCGGCTCGGTTCCCGCGGCATATGCCTCAGCGGAGGCCTCGGCGGTGAGCAGCGGGCCCAGGGCGGTGACCAGGTCGGGTGTCATATGCGGAGCGACGCGGCCGCCCGGGCGGCGGGTTGCCCGGGCGGCCGAAGCCCACTCGACCGGGTGGTGTGAGCTCAGCCGTTGACGAAGTCCTCGCGAGCCAGCAGACCCGTGTCGGGCTGGTCGGTGAAGACGCCGTCGATGCCGGTCGCGAAGTACGCCTTGTACGCGCCGAAGACGTCGCCGTAGGCATCCGCGTCCGTGCCCTTGCGGAAGTTCGCGGGCAGGAAGGGGTTCTCGTTGCGCATCGTCCACGGGTGCAGGATCAGGCCCACCTTGTGCGCGTCCGGGACGAGCGTCGTCGGCTGCGTGAGGTTGCCCTTGGCGTCGCGCGGGATGACCAGGTCGAGGGTCGGGCCGATGCCCTGCGCGTAGGAGGCGATCTCCCGGAGGCCGGCCGGCTTGACCAGGTCGGCGACGGTGCGCGGGTCGCCGGTCTCGACGAAGTCCCAGGGGCGGGTGTCCGCCGACGACAGCAGGACGACCAGGGGGTTGTCGACGAGCTTGTTGAGGCGCTCGATGCTGGTCGGCTCGAAGGACTGGATGATGACCGGGGAGGTGCGCCGGTCCTTGCGGTACTTGCGCAGCACCTTGGCGACCCGCTCTTCCAGCGGCAGACCCTGCTTGCGGAAGTAGGTGGGGTGCTTGAGCTCGGGGTAGATCCAGACCTGCTTGCCGCGCTTGCGGGTCTGCTCGTCCTGCCACTTCAGGACCTCTTCGAAGGTGGGGATCTCCCAGCGGCCGTTGTAGAGGGTGTTGTGCGGGCGGTTGGCCGGGATGCGCTCGATCGCGCGGAGCGTCTTCAGCTCGGCGAGCGTGAAGTCCTCGGTGAACCAGCCGGTGGTGGAGACGCCGTCGAGGAGCTTGGTCTTCTTGCGGTCGGCGAACTCCGGGTGGTCGGCGACGTCGGTGGTGCCGCCGATCTCCGGCTCGTGCCGGCAGACCAGGTGCCCGTCCTTCGTCGGCACCAGGTCGCCCGCCTCGACGATGTCGGCGCCCAGGTCGAGGGCCAGCTGGTACGAGCCCAGGGTGTGCTCCGGGCGGTAGCCGCTGGCCCCGCGGTGGCCGACGATCGTCGGCTTGGGCAGGCTCTTGAGTCCGCCGTGTCCGCCGCCGTGCCGGGAGCCGTCCGCTCGCGCCGTGCCGGTCATGCCGAGGACCGCTCCGCCGGCGGTGAGCACCGCCGCGCCGAGCAGGGCCCGCCGTCCGGTCCCGCTCGTTTCTTCGTTCGACTCCTGCGTTCCCATGTGAGCGCCCTCCCTGCCGTCGACTCGTCAGTGCGGGCTGATCGTAGGGGCGCGTACATGACGGGTGGGAGACCCCGGGCGGAACACGCGGGTGACGCCGGATGTCGTAGTGGCTGGTGGGGACGGTGAACTGACGATTCGTCGTACCCCGTTCGATTCGGTGCCGCGGTTCTGGGAACGCGTCCGGTGCGTCCGAGGCGATGTCCGTCACATCATGGCGGCCGGGTTACACACCGTCGACGACACGCCACCGCAGGTAAACACGCGTCAACAGTGCGTAAGGCCTCGGTTAAGTCGCCGTGCCCGATGTGCGCGATCCCCGGGGCCACGAGTATCGTCCTCACCTGCACATACTCATACAGATTCCCTTGACACCGGAGGGTCCGTTGTCCCGCTTCGCGCTCATCAAGGCAGTGCTCGGTCCGGTCATGCGCCTGATGTTCCGCCCACAGGTGGAAGGTGCGGAGCACATTCCCGGCGACGGTCCGGTCATCCTGGCCGGCAACCACCTGACGTTCATCGACTCGATGATCCTGCCGCTGGTCTGCGACCGGCAGGTCTTCTTCATCGGCAAGGACGAGTACGTGACCGGGAAGGGCTTCAAGGGCCGGCTGATGGCCTGGTTCTTCACCGGCGTCGGCATGATCCCGGTCGACCGCGACGGCGGCCGGGGCGGCGTCGCCGCACTGATGACCGGGCGCCGGGTGCTGGAGGAGGGCCAGGTCTTCGGGATCTACCCGGAGGGCACGCGCTCGCCTGACGGCAGGCTGTACCGGGGGCGTACCGGGATCGCCCGGCTCACGCTGATGACGGGCGCGCCGGTGGTGCCGTTCGCGATGATCGGCACGGACCGGCTTCAGCCGGGCGGGGCGGGTCTCCCCCGGCCGGGGAAGGTCACCGTGCGGTTCGGTGAGGCGATGGAGTTCTCCCGGTACGAGGGGATGGACCGGGACCGCTATGTGCTGCGGGCCGTGACGGACTCGGTGATGAGCGAGGTCATGCGGCTGTCCGGGCAGGAGTACGTGGACATGTACGCCAGCAAGGCCAAGGAAGCGGCGTAGTTCTGCGGGCCGCGGGGGCGTGAGGGCTTGTCGCCCTCACGCCCCCGCGGCCTTTTCAGTGCTCCGCCCCACTCTCCAGCCGCTGCCCCCGCAGCAGGAACCAGGCCGCCACCGCCGCGGCCAGCAGGACCGCCGCGCCGACGCCCGCCGCGAGTGCCAGGCCGTCGACGAAGGACGTGCGGGCCGCGTCCAGCATCACCGCTGAGCTGTGTGCGGGCATGCTCGCGGCCGCCTCGACGGCGCCGCCGAGCGACTCGTGGGCCGCGGCGGGTGTGCCCGCCGGACCGGTGAAGTCGCGGTAGACGCCGGTCACGATGGAGCCGAGCACGGCGATGCCGAGGGCCGCGCCGAGTTCGTACGCCGTCTCGGACACGGCGGAGGCGGAGCCCGCCTGCTCCTTGGGCACGCTGGAGAGGATCACGTCGGCGGTCACGGTGAAGGAGAAACCCGCGCCGACACCGACGACCAGCAGCGCGGTCCCGAGCAGGGGGTAGCCGGTGGACTGGCCGATCACCGTGAGCGCGGCCAGCGCGAGGCCGATCGCCGCGAGGCCCCCGGCGACGACGGCCCGCACCGAGAAGCGGCGGGCCGCGCGCCCCGCGGCCAGACCGGCCACCACGGCGCCGATCGCGGCGGGCAGCTCGGCCAGGCCCGCCTCGAACGGGCGCCTGCCCTGGACGAGCTGCAGGTACTGGGAGAGGAAGAACACCAGCCCGGACAGGCCGAGGATGGTCAGCAGGTCCGCCAGCACGGCCCCGCTGAAGCCGCGGTGGCGGAACAGCCGCATGTCCAGCAGCGGGGCGGGCAGCGTGAGCTGACGGCGTACGAATCCGTACAGGGCGGCCGCGCCCAGCAGGCCGGCGGCCAGGGTGGCCCAGGCGAAGCCGTGGGTGGCGGCCTCCTTGATCGCGTACACGACACCGACCATGCCGACCAGCGACAGCACGACGCTGACCAGGTCCCAGGGTCCGGCGTTCGTGGTCCGCGACTCGGGGAGCAGCTTGATCCCGACGAGGACCAGGACCGCCATCACGGGCAGGTTGATCAGGAAGACCGAGCCCCACCAGAAGTGCTCCAGCAGGAATCCGCCGACGATCGGGCCGACGGCCGTACCGGCGGAGGCGGTGGCGCCCCATATGCCGACGGCGAGACTGCGTTCGCGCGGATCATGGAAGAGGTTGCGGATCAGCGCGAGCGTGGCGGGCATCAGGGTGGCGCCGGCGACGCCCAGCAGGGCCCGCGCGACGATCAGCATCTCAGGGGTGGTGGCATAGGCGTTGAACACGGATATCGCGCCGAACGCCGTGGCACCGATCAGCAGGATCCGCTTGCGGCCGATGCGGTCGCCGAGGCTGCCCATGGAGACGAGCAGACCGGCGATGACGAACGAGTAGACGTCACCGATCCACAGCAGCTGTGTGCCGGAGGGCTTCAGGTCCTCGCTGATGTAGGGGGTCGCGAGACCGAGCACGGTCGCGTCGACAGCCACCAGCAGCACGGCGAGCACGAGGACGCCGAGTGCGAGCCAACGGCCCGGGCGCTTCACCGCCTCGGTCGCTTCCGCCGCCTGCAAGGTGCTGGTCATGATTCCTCTCTCCGTAGTGCGCCGCCGAGCAGCAGCTCGACGATCATGTGCTGGAAGTCCTTGGGGGCACCCTTGCCGCTGTGCACCATCCAGGCGCCGGAGGCCAGCAGGCCGTAGAGCGCCTCGGTGAGCCAGGCCGGTGTGAGGTCGATACGGAACTCGCCGCCGAGCTGACCGCGCCGGAACAGGGCGGAGATCCGGTCGTCTATCAGGGTCCAGCCCGCGTTCAGCTCCTCGCCCTCGAACAACTGGTTCTCGGAGTAGAGGAACGCGAGCAGTCCGGCGACGGGCTCGATCGCCCCGACCAGCCGGCGTACGGCGTCGCTCGCCGTGCCTTCGTCGAGCCGGGCCGCGTCCAGCGCGGCCTCGCACTCCGCGATGCCCAGCGACTCCAGCGCGCGGACGAGGACGTCACGTCCGGCGAAGTGGCGGTGCAGGGTGGCGCGGCTGATCCCGGCGGCCTTGGCGACCTCGTCCATGGTCGCGGTGGATTTACGGGTCAGCAGGGCCGCGGCAGCGCGCAGCACGTGGTCAGGATCGACAGCCATGAGACAAGCATAGCCCAGATGAGACACTGATGTCTCACTCTGGGCATGCGTGACTCACAGCTGGCGGTTTACGGAGAGGTGATCCTCAGTGCTCGCTCAGTGCCAGGGCAGCTGCCCGCGCCGCTCCCAGTACGTGTGCGGTTCCTCGACCAGCGTGGCGAGGCGGGTCAGCTGGTCGTCGTCGAGGTCGACGACCGCGGCGTGCAGGTTCGAGGCGAGCTGGTTGGTGGTGGCCGCGCCGGAGAGCACCACCCCGGCCCAGGGCTGCCGCAGGATGACGGCCAGGGCGACGGCGTCGCAGCCCAGTCCGGCCTCCTCGGCGACCTCCCTCATGGCGTCCGGGGCGTGCGGCCCGGCGAGCCGGCCGTTGGCCATGCCCTCCTTGACGATCACGGTGAGCCCGGCGTCGTGCGCCTCGGCGAGGGCGGGCGCGGCGGAGGTCTCCAGTGCGTTGTACGTGGACTGGACGGTACGGAAGAGGGGTTCGCCGTCGACCGTCACGGCGAGGGCGGCGCGGATCGCGTCCGTCTGGGCCGGACCGCTGGTGGAGAAGCCGATGGTGAGGCCCTGGGCCGCGGCCTCCGCGAGCTTCGCGTGCAGTTCCTTGTCGGTGAGGGCCGGGCTGTCCGGGGTCACCGAGTGGATCTGGTAGAGGTCGAGCCGGTCGCCGAGCAGGGCGTCGCTCTCCGCGCGCTGCCGTTCGTAGGTGGGCAGGGCGTGGTCCTTGACCTCGTGGCGGTCGGCGTCGGTGGACCAGTCGGCGGTGTAGGTGTAGCCCCATTTGCTGCCGACGACGATGTCGTCGAAGGCGGGCCTCGCCTTGAGCCAGTCGGCGAGGAACTCCTCCGAGCGGCCGTAGGAGCGGGCCGCGTCGAAGTAGCGGACGCCTTGGGCGTAGGCGGCGTCGAGGAGTTCATGGGTGCGGTTGCGCAGGGCGTCGACGGTGCGCTCGGCAGGCAGGTCCTGGTCGCGACCCAGATTGATGTAACCGGGGCGTCCGACTGCGGCGAGACCCAGACCGATGTGGCATGTGGGGGTGGTTGCTGTGGCCAGGCGGGCGAAGGGCATCGCGGGCTCCGTTCGGTCGGCTCCGGTTCGGCTTCGACCCAACGTAACCCGCGATGACCTTCGCCTCAGAGCTCGGATCTTGCGGCGTTTTGGCGGGTGCGGGTTGTGCGTGGCTTGTCGCGCAGTTCCCCGCGCCCCTGGGAGGCCTACTGCCGTGCTGTTGCCCATTCGTGCTGGGCCGACACGTCCGCCTTCACCTCTGCCAGCTGGACCGCGACCGCGCTCGGTGCCGTGCCGCCCCTGCCGTTGCGGGACGCCAGGGCGCCGGGGACGTTGAGGACCGTGCGGACCTCGGGGGTCAGGTGGGAGGAGATCTTGGCGAACTGGTCGTCCGTCAGGTCGTCCAGTTCCTTGCCCTCCGCCTCGGCGACCTTCACGCACTCGCCGGCGACCTCGTGGGCGACGCGGAACGGGACGCCCTGCTTGACCAGCCACTCGGCGATGTCCGTGGCGAGGGAGAACCCGGCCGGGGCCAGTTCCGCCATGCGCTCGCGGTGGACCGTGAGCGTGGCCATCATGCCGGTGAAGGCCGGCAGCAGGACCTCCAGCTGGTCGATGGAGTCGAAGACCGGCTCCTTGTCCTCCTGGAGGTCGCGGTTGTACGCGAGGGGAAGGGCCTTGAGCGTGGCCAGCAGGCCCGTCAGGTTGCCGATCAGGCGGCCCGACTTCCCGCGGGCCAGCTCCGCGATGTCCGGGTTCTTCTTCTGCGGCATGATCGACGAGCCCGTCGAGAACGCGTCGTGCAGGGTCACGAAGGAGAACTCCTTCGTGTTCCAGATGATGACCTCCTCGGCGATCCGGGAGAGGTTGACCCCGATCATCGCCGTGATGAAGGCGAACTCGGCGACGAAGTCGCGGGAGGCCGTGCCGTCGATGGAGTTGCCGGCGGAGCCGTGCTCGAATCCGAGGTCCTTCGCCACCGCCTCCGGGTCGAGACCCAGGGAGGAGCCCGCCAGGGCGCCCGAGCCGTAGGGCGACACCGCCGTGCGCGCGTCCCACTGGCGCAGCCGCTCCGCGTCCCGGGAGAGGGACTGGACGTGGGCCAGGACGTGGTGCGCGAACAGGACCGGCTGGGCGTGCTGGAGGTGCGTACGGCCGGGCATCGCCACGTCGGGGTGCGCCTCGGCGAGGCCGATCAGGGCGTCCTGGAGCTCCGCGATCAGGCCGCCGACGACCCGGGCGTGGTCGCGCAGGTACATCCGGAAGAGGGTCGCGACCTGGTCGTTGCGGGAGCGGCCCGCGCGCAGCTTGCCTCCGAGGTCGGGGCCGAGCCGCTCCAGCAGGCCGCGCTCCAGCGCGGTGTGCACGTCCTCGTCGGCGATGGTGCCGACGAAGGAGCCGTCGGCGACGTCCGCTTCGAGCCGGTCCAGGCCTTCGAGCATCCTCGTCAGCTCGTCGTCCGTGAGCAGCCCTGCCTTGTGCAGCACGCGCGCGTGCGCACGCGAACCGGCGATGTCGTACGGCGCGAGCCGCCAGTCGAAGTGGACGGACGCGGACAGCTTCGCCAGGGCCTCGGCGGGACCGTCGGCGAAACGGCCGCCCCAGAGCCGGACGTCACCGCTGTTGCTGCTCACTTGCGTTGCTCCTAGAGGGGTGTGGATGTGACGCAGACCTTTATACGCCCAGGCCAGGTCCCGTGAACGCCTACGCCTGGTCGCGCTTCGCCGCGATCTTCGACGACAGGCTGTAGATGTCGATGAAGCCCTTGGCAGCGGACTGGTCGAAGGTGTCGCCGGTGTCGTAGGTCGCGAGGTTGAAGTCGTACAGCGACTGCTGCGAACGCCGGCCGGTGACGACCGCGCGGCCGCCGTGCAGGGTCATCCGGACGTCCCCGGTGACGTGCTGGTTCGCCTCGTCGACGAAGCCGTCCAGGGCGCGCTTGAGCGGGGAGAACCACTGGCCGTCGTAGACCAGCTCGCTCCAGCGCTGCTCGACGCCGCGCTTGTAGCGGGCGAGTTCACGCTCGACGGTGACGCTCTCCAGCTCCTGGTGTGCGGTGATCAGGGCGATTGCGCCCGGAGCCTCGTACACCTCGCGCGACTTGATGCCGACGAGCCGGTCCTCGACCATGTCGATCCGGCCGATGCCCTGGGCGCCGGCGCGCTCGTTGAGCTGCTGGATCGCCTGGAGGACCGTGACGGGCCTGCCGTCGAGGGCGACCGGGACGCCCGCCTCGAAGGAGATGACCACCTCGTCCGGCTCACGGGCGAGGGCCGGGTTCTGCGTGTACTCGTAGATGTCCTCGATCGGCGCGTTCCAGATGTCCTCGAGGAAGCCGGTCTCGATGGCGCGGCCGAAGACGTTCTGGTCGATGGAGTACGGCGACTTCTTGGAGGTCGCGATCGGCAGGCCCTTGGCCTCGCAGAAGGCGATGGCCTTGTCGCGGGTCATGGCGTAGTCGCGGACCGGGGCGATGCACTTCAGGTCGGGGGCGAGGGCGACGATGCCGGCCTCGAAGCGGACCTGGTCGTTGCCCTTGCCGGTGCAGCCGTGGGCGACGGTGGTGGCGCCGTGCTTCCGGGCGGCGGCCACCAGGTGCTTGACGATCGTCGGCCGGGACAGGGCGGAGACCAGCGGGTAGCGGTCCATGTAGAGGGCGTTGGCCTTGATCGCCGGGAGGCAGTACTCCTCGGCGAACTCGTCCCTGGCGTCCGCCACCTCGGCCTCGACGGCACCGCAGGCGAGCGCACGCTTGCGGATGACGTCCAGGTCCTCGCCGCCCTGGCCGACGTCGACCGCGACCGCGATGACCTCGGCGCCCGTCTCCTCGGCGATCCAGCCGATGGCGACGGAGGTGTCAAGACCGCCGGAGTAGGCGAGTACGACGCGCTCGGTCACGGGTTCTCCTCCTCATACTGCGGTCACTGACATGCATGAGTATGCAGAGCACTGCATGATTCGTCAATCCGCCGTGCGTCCGGGATCACCGCGAGAAGCGGTTTTTGGTCAGGCCGAGAAGAATTTGAAGATCCTTTGAACGCGGGAAACCGCTTACTCGTACCTCTCGCCGAACGCAGGCGCCGCGTTTCGCACACCGAGGACACCCCCCGTCCCCCGACCCCTAGTGAGGCATCCGCATGTCCAGGGCTCTTCCGAAGTACAACAAGCGTCGCGTCGCGTTCATCGGCGGCGCCGCCGCGGTGGCACTGTCCGGCACGGTGATCGCCGGCTTCGCCCTCGCCGGGGAGACGCCCGCGAGCGGTGGGACGAACGCCCGGACGCTGGCGGGTCCCGGCACCATCTCGTGCCCGGACGTCACCGGGCAGCTGCCCGCGGTCCCCGCCTCGGCGCAGGCGGAGGTCGACAGCAACCTCGCCCAGCTGAACACCCAGATCCAGGAGGCCAACAAGCGCCTCGTCGACACCGTCGGCCAGGGCGGACCCAACTTCGTCCAGAACGCCATCCTCGGCCCCCTCGAGGACAAGCGCGTCGCCGCCCTCAACCGCATCGAGACCGCCATCGGCCGCGCCGCCGAGAAGCCCGAGGGCCTCGAGGCCTTCGCCGCCTGCCAGCTCAACGCCGACGGCGGAGCCGGGGCGGGCGAGGCGGCGGAAGGCGAGGCGGGCGCCGGTGCGGAGGCCGGTGCGGGTGCCGAGGCCGGTGCGGAAGCGGGCGCCGAGGCCGGTGCGGAAGCGGGTGCCGAGGCCGGTGCGGAAGCGGGTGCGGGCGCCGAGGCCGGTGCGGGTGCCGGCGAGGACGCGGGCGCGGGTGCGGGCGAGGCGGGGAACGCCGGGGCCGGCGCGATCAGCTGCCCGGACGTCACCGGGGAGCTTCCCGCGATCCCGGCCTCGGCGCAGGCCGAGGTCGACCGCAACCTGGCGCAGCTGGACACCCAGATCCAGGAGGCCAACAAGCGCCTCGTCGACACCGTCGGCCAGGGCGGACCCAACTTCGTCCAGAACGCCATCCTCGGCCCGCTCGAGGACAAGCGCGTCGCCGCCCTCAACCGCATCGAGACCGCCATCGGCCGCGCCGCCGAGAAGCCCGAGGGCCTCGAGGCCTTCGCCGCCTGCCAGCTCAACCAGTGAGGTGACAGGCGCTGTGGCCGCCCCGAGTGAGCGCCGGCCGGGGCGGCCACGGACAGGCGTCTGAGCGCGGGGTCCGGCAGAGGTGACCGGATCCCGCAATTCCTTAGACAGTCGAAATACCTGCGCCCATCATCCCGATCATGGGAAAGACGCATGAGCGCATAGAAGGCCGGCTCCGCTCGTTCATCGAGGCGCAGCCGGTCTTCTTCACCGCCACCGCTCCACTGTCCGCCGACGGCACGGTCAACCTCTCCCCCAAAGGCCTCAAGGGCTCCTCGGTGGTGCTCGACGAGCACACCGTGGCCTACCTCGACTTCGCCGGCTCCAACGCCGAGACCATCGCCCATCTGCGGGAGAACGGGCGGATCACGCGGGGCGAGCCTGTCTTCCGCGACGACCCGCGCTTCCCGGAACTCCTCGCCCGCTTCCCGGACATCGACCCGACGCGGCACGGCCTGCGCGCGATCATCGTCGTGACGGCCGAACTCGTCCGCGACACCTGCGGCTACGCGGTGCCCTTCATGGCGTACGAGACGGACCGCGATCTGCACGGCAAGCGTTTCGCGCGTGAGGACGACGCCTCGCTCGATGCCTACTTCACCAAGAAGGAACACATCGCGACCAGCCTGGACGGACTACCCGGGCTGCCGTTGCCGCTGCCTCCCTCTACGGTCTGAGACATGCGCCCCGGTGCCGTCGCCCTCGCCGTCTCCTCCCTCCTCGCGCTCGGCGCCGGGCCGTCCGCCCCTTCGCCGCCACTGCCGGCCCGGATGGCGGACACGGGCGGCGGTACCCAGCTGATCACCGCGGTGGCCCCGAAACGGGCCTCCACCACGGGCACGGTCACCTGGTGGGACCTCAGGGGCGGACGGTGGGTCAGGACCGGCTCCGCGCCCGCGCGCTTCGGAGCGAACGGACTCGTCGAGGGCGCCGCCCGCGCGCAGGGCACGGACACGACACCCACGGGCCTGTACGGACTGCCGTACGCCTTCGGCATCGAGGCGGCACCGCGCGGGACGGCGTACACCTACCGCCGGGTGCACCGGGACTCCTGGTGGTGCCAGGACAACGACTCCCGCTCCTACAACCGCTGGACCGAGCCCCGCGCGGCCGACTGCCGGGCCGCCGAGTCCGAGCAGCTGATCACCTACCGGGCGCAGTACGCGCACGCGCTCGTCATCGACTTCAACTACGAGCGTCCCGTTCGGGGACGTGGCGCGGGCATCTTCCTGCATGTCAACGGGCGGGGAGCGACGGCCGGCTGCGTCTCCGTGCCGAAGGACGCCATGCGGCGGATCCTCACCTGGGCCGACCCGGCGAAGCGGCCCCACATCGCCGTCGGGACGACGAGCGGGACCACCGCCGTCACGCGCTACTGAAGCGGGGACGCCGCGCGGGCACGCGGCGTGTGTTACCGCCGGTCACTCCCGTCCGCACATGACTCGGTACCCGGCTGAACACTCCCGTGTCCCGGCACGTATCTGTGGGCCAAGGGTCAAGTCCCCACGGAGGAACCGTGACCACCACGCTCGCAGGCGGCCGTGCCGCCCGTCGCCAGACGATGCGCCGCATCCGCCCGCGCCGCTCCCCGGCCGTCCCGCTGCTGATCGCCCTGTGGGCGGGAGCGGCGGCCGTGCTGTGGCTGTGGTGGGACAACACACCGTCCCTCGCGGACACGACGAGCAAGATCCTGGCCGCCGGCCGGATCACCGGCCTGCTCGCCGGCTACCTCATGGCGCTGGTGGTGCTCCAGATGGCCCGGGTGCCCGCGCTGGAGCGACGGGTGGGCACCGACCGGGTCGCACGCTGGCACGCCATGACCGGCCGCTACACGCTCTGCCTGGTCCTCGCCCATGTCTTCCTCACCATGTGGGGCTACGCCCTGCAGGCGGGCAAGACGCTCGGCGACATCGTCCAGCAGACGACCGACTCCATCAACCAGCTGCCGGACATGGGCAAGGCCGCCATCGGCACGGGCCTGCTGTTCCTCATCGGGATCCTCTCGATCGGCGGGGTTCGCCGCCTGATCGGGTACGACACCTGGTACCACGTGCACCTGCTCACCTACGCGTCGGTGTACCTGACGTTCTGGCACCAGATCACGACCGGCAACGAGTTCGCCGTCGAGCCGACCGCGAAGACCTTCTGGTACGGGCTCTACGGCGTGGTGACCGCACTGGTGCTCTGGTACCGGATCATCACCCCGATCCGCCTGAACCTGCGGCACCGTATGCGGGTCGAGGCGGTCATCGAGGAGACCCCGGGGATCGTGTCCGTGCTGATCGGCGGGCGCAAGCTGCACCGGATGGGCGCGGAGGCCGGGCAGTTCTTCCGCTGGCGGTTCAAGGCGCCCGGCATGCGCTTCAGCTCGCACCCGTACTCCCTGTCGGCGGCGCCCCGCCCGGACATGCTGCGGATCACGGTCAAGGCGATCGGCGACCACACCTCCCGGCTGCGCGAGCTCACGCCCGGCACCAAGGTGTGGGCCGAGGGCCCGTACGGCGCGATGACCGCGCAGCGCCGCAGCCGCGGCAAGGTGCTCCTGGTGGCGGGCGGTGTCGGCATCACCCCGATGCGGGCCCTGTTCGAAACGCTGCCGGGCTCGTCCGGCGACATCACGCTCCTCTACCGGGCCAACAGCACCCAGGACCTGGCCCTGTGGGGCGAGCTGGCCAAGATCGCCGACGAGCGGGGCGCGCGGCTGATGTACGCGGTCAACAGCCCCGACGGGGAACGCCCCGACATCTCCGCGGAGTCCCTCCAGCGGAAGATCCCCGACGTCGGCAACCACGACGTCTTCATGTGCGGGCCGCCCGGCTTCGCGCAGTCGGTCTACGAGGCACTGCGCGGCGCGGGAGTCCCCGCCCGCCGTATCCATCACGAGTCGTTCGAGATGTGAGCGACGGGACATCAACGGCCCTTCAGGAGCTTGAGAAACGATGAGGAAGAGTCACCCCGTCCGGCGTGCCGTGCTCGCCGGCGCAGCCACCGTCTCCGGGATCGTGCTGCTGCTGTCCATGAAGCCGGCCTCCGACCCGGGCGGTGCCCAGGCGGCCGGCGGCCAGGTCCCGCCCGCGGCGGCCGGGCAGGCGCCGCAGGGCGGCGTGAACGGCGCCGTCACCGGTGACGCGCAGCAGACGCAGTACGGCCCGGTGCAGGTCCGCCTGACCATGAGCGGCGGAAAGATCACCCAGGCCGAGGCGGTCCAGGCCCCCAAGGGCGGCCGCAGCGACCAGATCACCGCCAGCTCGGTGCCCCGCCTCAACCAGGCGGCGGTCGCCGCGCAGAACGCGGAGATCGACGCCGTCTCCGGGGCGACGTACACCAGCGCCGGCTACAAGAAGTCCCTCCAGTCGGCCCTGGACAAGGCCAAGGCAGCGGGCGGCGCCGCGCAGGGCTCGGGCAACGCCCAGACCCTCACCGGCGATGTCGCGCAGACGCAGTACGGCCCGGTCCAGGTCCGGGTCACCGTCGCCGGCGGGAAGATCACCAAGGCCGAGGCGGTCCAGGCCCCCAAGGGCGGCCGCAGCGACCAGATCACCTCCTCCTCCGTCCCCCGCCTCAACCAGGCGGCGGTCGCGGCGGGGAACGCGCAGATCGACGCCGTCTCGGGCGCCACCTACACGAGCGCGGGCTACAAGAAGTCGCTGCAGTCCGCGCTGGACAAGGCTCCGGCAGGAGGAGGCGGCGCCGCGCAGGGCTCCGGGGCGGGCAGCGCCCAGGCGAAGACGGTCACGGGCACGGCCTCGCAGACCCAGTACGGCCCCGTCCAGGTCCGTATCACCGTCGCGGGCGGGAAGATCACCAAGGCCGAGGCGGTCCAGGCCCCCAAGGGCGGCCGCAGCGACCAGATCACCTCCTCCTCCGTCCCCCGCCTCAACCAGGCCGCCGTGGCGGCCGGGAACGCGCAGATCGACGCGGTCTCCGGAGCCACCTACACCAGCGCGGGCTACAAGAAGTCCCTCCAGTCGGCGCTGGACCAGGCCGGTGGCTGACACGGTGGCCGACCCCGCACAGGCTCCCGCCGCGGTACGTCATGTGGAAGAGACGATGGGGACCGTCTTCTCCCTCGACGTCCGCGGCGGGGAACCGGCCGCCGTGCGCGCGGCCCTGGACGAGGCCGTCGCCGGACTGCACCGCGTCGACGAGGTGTTCAGCACCTACCGCGAGGACAGCCAGATCGCCCGGCTGCAACGCGGGGAACTGACCGTCGCGGAGTGCGATCCCGAGGTCGCCGAGGTCCTGGAGCTGGCGGCCGAGGCGGAGCGGCTGAGCGACGGCTGGTTCAGCACGTCGTACCAGGGCCGTCTCGACCCGACCGGCATCGTCAAGGGCTGGGCGGTCGAGCGGGCGGCCCGGGGGTTGTCGGCGGTGCCGGGGGTGTGCGGGGTGAGCGTCAACGGCGGCGGCGATGTGCAGTTGCTCGGGGCGCCGGGGGCGCAGCGGCCGTGGCGGGTGGGAGTGTCGGACCCGTTGCGGCCGGGGGGTCTCGCGGCTGTCGTCTCGGCGGCCGGGGTGGACGAGTTGTCCGTGGCCACGTCCGGTACGGCGGAGCGGGGCGCGCACATTCTCGACCCGCGTACGGGGCATTCCGCCGTGACCGACCTGGTCGCCGTGACCGTGGTCGGGCCTCGACTGACCTGGGCGGACTGCTGGGCCACGGCGGCCTTCGCGATGGGGTCGCGGGAGGGCTTGGCCTGGCTGGAGTCCCTGCCGGATGTCGAGGCGCTGCTGATCACGGCCGGGGATGAGGTGCGCTGCACTGGGGGTTTGGCGGGGCGGCTGGGGTGAGTGGGGCTGCGCCCACCCGTGGCCGCCCTTAGCGGCACGTATGCCCGCAGCTGGGCCAACCCAGGGGCGCGGGGAACTGCGCGATCAGCCACAGCTCACCCGCACCCGAAGGGCAACCCTCAGTGCCCGTTCTGCGCCAGCCTCAGCAAGTGCTCCGCCAGCGCCTGACCCCCATCAGGCTCCCGGCTGATCAGCAGCAACGTGTCATCACCGGCGATCGTCCCCAGGATGTCGTGCAGCTCGGCCTGGTCGATCGCCGAGGCCAGGAACTGCGCGGCCCCCGGCGGCGTACGCAACACCACGAGATTCGCCGAAGCCTCCGCTGAGATGAGCAGTTCCTGCGACAGCCGCCGCATCCGCTCTTCCTTCGCCGACCCGCCCAGCGGCGCCCGGGGCGTACGGAAGCCGCCCTCACTCGGCACCGCGTAGATCAGGTCACCGTCGGTGTTGCGGATCTTCACCGCGTTCAGCTCGTCCAGGTCCCGGCTGAGCGTCGCCTGCGTGACGCTCAGCCCGTCGTCGGCGAGCAGCTTCGCCAGCTGGCTCTGCGACCGCACCGGCTGCCGGTTGAGGATGTCCACGATCCGGCGGTGGCGTGCGGTGCGGGTCTGCGGCACGGCGGACCCGTTCGCCCCCTGCTCGTGCTCCTGCGCCTGGCTCATCGTCGTCTCATTCTCCGGATCGTCCGTCCCCGCTCACTGCCTGGAGGATGCCGGGCAGCGCCCCGAGGAAGGCGTCCACCTCGTCGTCGCCGAGGTTCAGCGGCGGCATCAGCCTGACGACGTCCGGGGCGGGCACGTTCACCAGGAAACCGGCCTCCTGAGCCGCCTGGCGCACCTGGGGCGCGAGAGGCTCGGTGAGCACGATACCCAGGAGTAGGCCCGCGCCCCGGACAAAATCGATCAACTCGTGGCCGAGGCCTTCGATCCCGTCCCGCAACGTCGCGCTCTGCCGCTTGACGTTCTCCAGCAACCCCTCGTTCTCGATGGTGTCGAGGACGGCGAGCCCGGCCGCGCAGGCGACGGGGTTCCCGCCGAACGTCGTGCCGTGGTGCCCGGGCTGGAGCAGCTCCGCGGCCCGCCCGAAAGCGACGGTCGCGCCGAGCGGCAGCCCGCCGCCGAGCTGCTTGGCGAGGGTGACGATGTCGGGCAGGACACCCTCGTGGGCCTGGTACTCGAACCAGTGCCCGGTACGGCCGATGCCGGTCTGCACCTCGTCGAGGACGAGCAGCGCCCCGGTCGAGGCGGTGATGGCACGGGCGGCCTTGAGGTAGCCGGCGGGCGGGACGACGACGCCGAGCTCGCCCTGGATCGGCTCGATGATGACGAGCGCGGTCTCCTCGGTCACCGCGGCGGCCAGCGCCTGCGCGTCGCCGAAGGGGACGTGGGTGACGTCGCCGGGCAGCGGCAGGAACGGCTCCCGCTTGCCGGGCTGGCCGGTCATCGCCAGGGCGCCCATGGTCCGCCCGTGGAAGGCGCCCTCGGTGGCCACCACATGAGTCCGCCCGGTCAGCCGGCCGATCTTGAAGGCGGCCTCGTTGGCCTCGGCGCCGGAGTTGCAGAAGAAGACCTTGCCGTCCCGGCCGAAGAGGCGGAGCAGCCGCTCGGCGAGGGCGATGGTCGGCTCGGCCATGAAGAAGTTGGAGATGTGGCCGAGGGAGCCGATCTGGCGGCTCACGGCCTCGACGATCGCCGGGTGGGCGTGGCCGAGGGCGTTGGTGGCGATGCCGCCGACGAAGTCGAGGTAGGAGGTGCCGTCGGCGTCCCAGACGCGGGTGCCCTCGCCGCGTGCCAGGGGCAGCAGCGGGGTGCCGTAGTTGTTCATGAGCGCGCCTTGCCACCGCTCGGCGTACTCCTGATGGGCGGTCATGCGGCATCCCCCTCTTGCTCGTCGGGCACGACCATCGTGCCGATGCCCTCGTCGGTGAAGATCTCCAGCAGGATCGAGTGCTGGACCCGGCCGTCGATGACGCGGGCGGTGGTGACGCCGCCCCGTACGGCGTGCAGACAGCCCTCCATCTTCGGCACCATGCCGGAGGACAGGTCCGGCAGGAGCCGCTCCAGCTCGGAGGCGGTGAGGCGGCTGATCACCTCGTCGCTGTTGGGCCAGTCCTCGTAGAGTCCCTCGACGTCCGTGAGGACCATGAGGGTTTCGGCGCCCAGCGCGGCAGCGAGTGCCGCAGCAGCCGTATCAGCATTGACGTTGTAGACATGTCCGTCGTCCTGGGAGCGGGCGATCGAGGAGACGACCGGGATCCGGCCGTCGGCGAGCAGGGCCTCGATGGCGCCCGTGTCGATCGCGGTGATCTCGCCGACCCGGCCGATGTCGACGAGTTCGCCGTCGATCTCGGGCAGGTGCTTGGTGGCGGTGATGGTGTGCGCGTCCTCGCCGGTGAGGCCGACGGCCAGCGGGCCGTGCTCGTTGAGCAGCCCGACCAGCTCCCGCTGGACCTGACCGGCCAGCACCATGCGGACGACGTCCATGGCGTCCTCGGTGGTCACCCTCAGGCCCGCCTTGAACTCGCTGACGATGCCGTGCTGGTCGAGGGCCGCGCTGATCTGCGGGCCGCCGCCGTGCACGACGACGGGCTTGAGGCCGGCGTGGTGCAGGAACACCACGTCCTGGGCGAAGGCGGCCTTCAGGTCCTCGTCGATCATGGCGTTGCCGCCGAACTTGATGACGACCGTCTTGCCGTTGTGCCGGACCAGCCACGGCAGCGCCTCGATGAGGATCTGCGCCTTGGGCAGGGCGGTGTGCTTACGCGTGATGCTCATGACGAGTAGGCGCTGTTCTCGTGGACGTAGTCGGCGGTGAGATCGTTGGTCCAGATGGTGGCCGTCTCGGACCCGGCGGCCAGGTCGGCGACGATGTGCACCTCGCGGTAGCGCATGTCGACCTTGTCGCGGTCCTCGCCGACGCCGCCGTTCTTGCAGACCCAGACACCGTTGATGGCGACGTTGAGCCGGTCGGGCCCGAACGCGGCCTTGGTGGTGCCGATCGCGGAGAGCACGCGGCCCCAGTTGGGGTCCTCACCGTGGATGGCGCACTTGAGGAGGTTGTTGCGGGCGATGGAGCGGCCCACCTCGACGGCGTCGTCCTCGGTCGCGGCGTTGATCACCTCGACCTTGATGTCCTTGCTGGCGCCCTCGGCGTCCCGGATGAGCTGCTGGCCGAGGTCGTCGCAGACCTGCCGTACGGCCTCGGCGAACTCCTCGTATTCGGGGGTGACGCCGGCGGCGCCGGAGGCGAGCAGCAGCACGGTGTCGTTGGTGGACATGCAGCCGTCGGAGTCGACCCGGTCGAAGGTCGTCCGGGTGGCCGCCCGCAGGGCCTTGTCCAGGACCTCGTTGTCCAGGTCCGCGTCGGTGGTGAGGACGACGAGCATGGTGGCGAGGCCGGGGGCGAGCATGCCCGCGCCCTTGGCCATGCCGCCGACAGTCCAGCCTCCCCCAGACTCCGTCCGGGGGGACCCCCAGGTCACAACGGACGTCTTGTGGACGGTGTCGGTGGTCTTGATGGCGATCGCAGCCTTCTCGCCGCCGTGCTCGGAGAGCTGGGCGGCGGCCGTCTCGACGCCCGGGAGCAGCTTGTCCATCGGCAGGAGGAGCCCGATGAGGCCGGTCGAGCAGACGGCGACCTCGATGGCCCCCCGGCCGAGCACCTCGGCCGCCTTCTCGGCCGTGGCGTGCGCGTCCTGGAAGCCCTTGGGACCCGTACAGGCGTTGGCACCACCGGAGTTGAGGACGACGGCGGACACCTGACCGCTCTTCAGCACCTGCTCGGACCACAGGACCGGCGCGGCCTTCACGCGGTTGGCGGTGAAGACGCCGGCGGCGGCGCGGCGGGGGCCGGTGTTGACCACGAGGGCCAGGTCGGGGTTGCCGTTCTCCTTGATCCCGGCGGCGATCCCGGCCGCCGTGAATCCCTGTGCTGCCGTCACACTCACGGCGCAACTCCGATCGTCGTCAGTCCCGTGGTCTCGTCGAGACCGAGGGCGATGTTCATGCTCTGGACGGCACCGCCCGCGGTGCCCTTGGTGAGATTGTCGATGGCGCTGATCACGATGATCCGTCCGGCGGCCGCGTCGTACGCGACCTGCACCTGAACGGCGTTCGAACCGTAGACGGACGCCGTGGCGGGCCACTGCCCCTCGGGGAGCAGGTGCACGAAGGGCTCGTCGGCGTAGGCCTTCTCGTAGGCGGCGCGCACGGACTCGGCCGTGACGCCCTCCTTCGCGGCAGCGCTGCACGTGGCGAGGATGCCGCGCGGCATCGGCGCCAGGGTGGGCGTGAAGGACACGGAGACCGGCTCGCCGGCGGCCGCGCTGAGGTTCTGGGTGATCTCGGGCGTGTGCCGGTGCCCGCCGCCGACGCCGTACGGGGTCATCGACCCCATGACCTCGCTGCCCAGCAGGTGGGGCTTGGGTGCCTTGCCCGCGCCGGACGTGCCGGAGGCGGCGACGATCACGGCCTCGTTCCCGGCGAGTCCGGCGGCGTACGCCGGGAAGAGGGCCAGGGAGACGGCGGTCGGGTAGCAGCCGGGCACCGCGATGCGCTTGGACCCCTCCAGCGCGGCGCGGGCACCCGGCAGTTCGGGAAGGCCGTAGGGCCAGGTTCCGGCGTGCGGCGAGCCGTAGAACTTCTCCCAGGCGGCGGCGTCCGTCAGCCGGAAGTCCGCGCCCATGTCGACCACCAGCACGTCCGGGCCGAGCTGCTCGGCGACGGCGGCGGACTGCCCGTGCGGCAGTGCGAGGAAGACGACGTCGTGACCGGCGAGGACCTCGGGGGTGGTCTCCTGGAGCACTCGCCCGGCCAGGGGCAGCAGGTGCGGCTGGAGCGCACCGAGCTTCTGCCCCGCGTTGGAGTTGCCGGTGAGGGCGCCGATCTCTACTTCGGGGTGGGCCAGCAGCAGACGCAGCAGTTCCCCGCCCGCGTATCCACTCGCTCCGGCCACTGCCGCACGTACCGCCATGGAACCTCCTCCTTAGAGAGCATGACTATACGTTTCGCTGCACGTTTATGCAATCCCGGCTTTGTCCCGTGCATGACTGCGGCTTCGGGGAGATCATGGCAGGCGAGAAGAGGTGCGGGCAGGGCTCGGTGGCTGGAACGCGGCGTATGGGGCCGTACCCGGCGTGGGTATGTTGTGAAGGCCCCCGCGACACGCGTGACGGATGCCGACCATGGGTGGCGAGGCGCCGGGGGGCAACCACGGGGGATGCCCGCGGTGTCCACGGGGATGGCTCGCATGGCCCTGCGCATTCACTTCACCGACGACGACCTCACCCGCATCAGGTTCGCCCAGGCACCCGACCCGATGTGGGAAGCCCTGCAGAGCATGCACATGCTCCAGACCCGGGACGGCTGGGCGGTCTTCGGCCGCTGGCGGGCCCGGGTCCGCCCGGCCCTCGGCGCACCGGAACGCCAGCTGCTGCGCCTGGCGCCGCCGGTCGGCTACTCGCCGGACTTCCTCACGCCCGCCGCCGGCGAGGGAGGTCTGGAGCCGGGGATCGACGCCCTGCTGTCCACGCCCCGCGCGCGATTACGCCACGACCTGCTCGAACTCTCCGCCGACGGGCGCAGGCTCCCGCCGTGGGGCCGAGCCCTGGCGGACGGCGACGGGGCGGCGGTCCACCATCTGGGGCGCACCCTGCGGACCTACGTCAGGGCCGGTCTCGCGCCCTACTGGGATCATGTCCGCGCCCGCTTCGAGGCCGAACGCGCCCTGCGCACCCGGACGCCGGGCGCCGGTGCCGGGAGCCTGCTCGGCGCGCTGCACCCGGAACTCCACTGGCGGCCCCCGGTGCTGACGGTGGGCGGGCTGCGCGTGGAGCGGGACGTGCATCTGCGCGGGCGCGGACTGCTGGTGCTGCCGTCCTACTTCTGCTGGCGCTATCCGACCGTGCTGAAGGATGCCGCACTGCCCCCGGTCGTCGTCTATCCCATGACGCACCAGGGCGCCCTGAACCCGGCCGACCGGTCGGCGGGAGACACCCGGGCACCGTCGCGGTCCCTGGTCGCGCTCCTGGGGCGGACCCGGGCGGAGATCCTCCGCCACGCCTCGGAGAACGGCGCCACGACCACGGAGCTGGCCCACGGCACCGGCGTCTCGGCCGCCACCGCCAGCTACCACGCCTCCGTACTGCGGGACGCGGGCCTGCTCAGCACCCACCGGCTGGGCAACGCCGTCCTGCACACCACCACCCCGCTCGGGGCCGCCCTGCTGGACGGGCGCCACGGCTCGGCCGTTTGACGCCCGCCCCCACGAGGGTGTTTCGAAGGCGCTCTAAAGGCGGTGCGCCGGATCCGCCCCGCTGCCCAGACTCTGCCTCAGCGATGTCGACCGCCGGGCGGACAAAGGGGATGCTGCCATGGAGAAACCGGAACCGCGCTGGGTGCTCGCCTTCGACGGGTCGTGCGCGACCTGCCGCAAGGTCTCCAGCGCCGTCTCCCACGCCTGCGACGGCAAGCTCGAGGTGCTGCCGCTGGACGACACCCGGGTACGGGACTGGCGCGAGCGGGCCTACGGTACGGACGCCCCCTGGGCGCCGACCCTGCTGCGCGCGGGCACCGGCCGGGTGCGGGCCTGGACCGGAGCGGCGATGACGCCGCCGCTCCTGCGGCGGCTCGGCCCGCGCTCCACGCTGCGGGTCCTGCGCGCCCTCGGCGACCTGCGCCGGGCGGACGCCCACCACGCCGCCGACCGTCCGGTGACCGGGCGGACCCTCCGGCGGGCGCAGTTCCTGCGCGCCGGGGCCGGTCTGGTGGTGGCGGCCGGTGTGATCATGCGCGGCAGCACTCCCGCCTTCGCCGAGAACGAGCACGAGGCGGCCCGCCGCTGGGTGCTCGCCCACCGCGGCGCGCTGCCCACCACCTACGACGACGTGGTGGCGCACCCGCTGAGCCACCGGCGGGCGATCCACGAGGCGCTGCCGCCGAAGGCCCGCAGCGGCCTGTGGGCCGAGCATCTGCGGCGCTTCGACGCCGACCACCCGCAGCTGAGCGCGGCGCAGCGGCGGGTCCTGGACCGGGCCCTGGCCGTCGCCTCCGACCCGGCGACCTTCGAGGGCGAGCCGCCCGCCGAGGTCGCGGAGCTCGGCCGGTCGGCCCGCGAGGCCTTCGGCCCGGACGGGGCGCGGGCGATGCTGGCGGTGCTGGGCCCGGCGTCCGAGGCGGCGCCGCCCCCGCCCAACTGCGAGTGCAACCGGATCGACGTGTACTGCGGCTGGGACGGCGACTGCATCGACAACGGCTGCCGCCACACGAGCGCGGGCTGCGGAAGTCTCTACATCTATCCGTGCAACGGACTCTGCTTCAACTGACCACGGCGACCGCGTCGCCGTGCGGCGACGCGGAGGACGGGAGTGTTCTCCATGCGTGATTCCGGGGTGCGCTGGATGCTGGCCTTCGACAGTTCGTGCGGTGCCTGTCGCACCATCTCGTCGATCGTGTACGAGGCGTGCGACGGCAAGCTGGAAGTGGTGCCGCTCGGGCGGCAGGACGTACGCGACCGGCGCGAGCGTGCGCTGGGCCCGGACGCGCCCTGGGTGCCCACGCTGCTGGCCGTGCGCGGTGGCGAGGGTGCCGGACCGGACACGAGGGTGCGGGCCTGGACGGGCGCCGCGCTCGCCGTGCCGCTGGCCCGGCGGCTGGGACCGAGGTCCTCGGTGAAGGTGCTGCGTGCCCTGGGACAGGCGCGTGCCGAGGGCACGACGGGCCGGGGCAGGCTGGGGCGCGCCGAGTTCCTGCGCCTGGGCGGAGGCCTCGCGGTCGCCGCGGCCGTGCTGGTGAAGGGCACGACCCCGGCCTTCGCGCAGGACAAGGGCGCGGCGGCGGCCCAGGAGTGGGTCAGCCGGCACGCCGACCGGCTGCCGACCCGCTACGACGACGTGGCCGCCCTGCCGGTCACCCACCGGCGGGCGGTGTTCCAGGCGCTGCCCGCCGAGGCGCGCAGCGCGCTGTGGGTCGAGCACATCGACCGGTGGCGGTCCGCCCACCCCGACCTGACGCCCGCTCAGGCCAGGGTGGTGGACCGGGCCCGGGCCGCGGCGTCGGAGGTGTCGACGTTCCAGTTCGAGCGGGGCCGCCGGGGCACCGAGGAGATGCGCCGTATCGACGCCGACGCCCGTGCCGCCTTCGAGCCGGCCGCGTCGAACGCGCTGCTGGCCACCCTGGGACCGGTCGAGGCCGCCGCGCTGCCGGACTGCGAGTGCAACACCTACAGCGACAAGTGCTGGGGCAGCTCCTGCATCTGGGTGGAGAACTCGTGCGTGCGCTCCGACAGCGGATGCGGAACGCTGTGGACGTGGTCCTGCAACGGGCTCTGCTACGGATGACGGCCGGGCGTGGGCCGCTGCCCGGGGGACAGCGGCCCACGCCGGCGGGTCCTACCTCTGCTTGATCCTCAGAAACGTGACGGAGTCCGCCGGGAAGGTGTACGTGAACTTCCCTGAGACGCCCCGGAAGGTGGACGTCACGGGCGTGACCGGCGTGTCCGTCTCGGTGTTGACCGCGTCCGGCTCGGCGGCCAGCGTGGTCACCCGGGCGGTGGAGGCGACCTTCGCGCCACCCAGGTCGACGGCCGTACGGGCCTCGGCGGACTGGGCGTTGACGACCTTGACGATCAGGTCACCGGTCTTCGCGTCCTTGGTGACGACCTGGCGGAACGGCTCGGCCGGCTTGTCGTCCTTGAAGCTGCCCCACTCCTTGCCGTCCAGGAACAGGGTGACCTGGCGGCCGCGCACCTTGATGTCGATGTCGTAGGCACGGCCGGTCTCGATCGAGCCCGCCTTCGTCATCAGCGTGCCCTTGCCGCCGTCCACGGCCTGCTCGATGGCGCCCTGGGTGTTGTTCCAGCCGCCCAGGTTCCACCAGTAGTAGTTGCCGGTGTCCTTGACGCCGAAGGCGACCAGGAAGCCCTCCTTGCCGGACTTCTTGGTGGCCTTCACATGCAGGTCGTAGTCCTTCCAGGCCGGGTCGCCCGCCGTGACCATGGTGTTCTCGGTCGCGGCGTCCGTCTGGACGTAACTGCCGTCCTGGATGCTCCAGCTGCCGCGGCCGCTGCCCGTCCACTTCGAGGCGTCACCCGAGAAGTCGTCGCTCAGCAGGGTCGAGCCGTCCGCCGAGGTGACCTTCACGTCGTCGTACGCGGCGCTGGTGGCCCACGTGGACAGGCCGACGGCGCCGGTGATGGGGCCGCTGACGTCCGGGGTGGTGGTGGCCTTCGACGGGACCACGCGGTCACCGACGTTGGTCATGAACAGCTTCTGGACCTCGTAGTTGGCCGAGTTCCAGGAGGCCCGGTTGTTGAACCAGATCATGTCCGGCCGCCACTGGACGTAGTCCTCGTTGGCGAGCAGCGGGGCGTACGAGGCGAGCTTGACGATGTCCGCGTTGCGCTCCAGGCCGGTCATGTACGCGGCTTCGGAGAGGCCGTTCTTCCAGGCGTTGCCCTGCGAGGCGTACTCGCCCAGGAAGACCTTGGGGCCCTTGCGGTCGTAGGAGTCGTAGCGGTCGTTGTTCTGCAGGAACCAGTTCGGGCTGTTGTAGTAGTGCTCGTCGACCATGTCGACCTTGCCCTCGCGGTTGAGCTGCCAGGCGGTGTCGAAGGTCGTGCCGGCGTCGTCCGGGCCCGAGTTGGAGATGACGGTGATGTCCGGGTACTTCGCCTCGATGGCGGCCCGGAACTGCTGGAAGCGGGCGAAGAACTCCTTGGGGAGGTTCTCCTCGTTGCCGACCCCGATGTGGGTGAGGTGGAACGGCTTGGGGTGGCCCATCTTCGCGCGCACCTTGCCCCATGTGGAGGTCGCCGGTCCGTTGGCGAACTCGATGAGGTCGAGGGTGTCCTGGATGTGCCGCTTGAGCAGGGCGTCGTCGTCGGTCGCCTTGTTCTGGCCGCAGCCCGTGACCAGCGCGGGGACGACGGGCAGCGGCATGGCGCCGATGTCCTCGGAGAGGCGGAAGTACTCGTAGTAGCCGAGGCCGTAGCTCTGGTTGTAGCCCCAGAAGTTGGCGTTGGTGGCGCGCTCCTCGACCGGGCCGATGGTGTCCTTCCACTGGTAGCTGCGCTTGCGCTGCCAGTCGGACGCCTCGCTGTAGTCCTCCATGGAGCCGGTGTTGACCAGGCAGCCACCGGGGAAGCGCACGAAGCCCGGCTTGAGGGCGGCGATCTTCTCGGCGAGGTCCTTGCGCAGGCCGTTCGGCTGGTTCTTGTACGTGTCGCGCGGGAACAGCGACACCTCGTCGAGCGCGGCGGCGTTCGTCGAGGCCACGGCGAGGCGGCCGCGGTTGCTGGTGCGGGTCGCGGTGAACGTGGCCTTGTACTTGGCCCAGCCGCCCTTCACGGCGACCTGGCGTGCGGTGGCCAGCGCGCCCGCGGTGTCCTTCAGCGAGACGGTGAGGGTGCCGCCGCTCTCGGCACGGGCCCACACGGAGAAGTCGTACCGCTTGCCCTTGTCGACCCGGATGCCGGTGTTGTAGCCGGCGTTCGTGACGGACGCGCCTGCGCCCAGGGAGAGGTAGTTGCGGTTGCGCGTGTTGAGGCGGCCCGCGTCGTTCACGACCTCGGCGGTGCCGCCGACCGCCCAGGAGGTCAGGGGCGTGTAGGAGCCGTTGTCGGCGGTGGAGTACTCGAAGGATCGGTTCTGCACGAGCTCGGCGTACAGACCGCCGTCGGCGGCCCGGTTGATGTCCTCGAAGAAGACGCCGTACATCGTGTCGTCGATCGCCGCGCCCTGGGCGGACGGGTCGACGGTGATCGCGTAGTCGGTGACGTCCTCGGCGTGCGCGGGGGCCGGTACGAGGGCTGCTGCCGTCAGGAGGGCGGTGGTCGTGAGACCGAGTCTCCATCGGGTGCGGGCGGTGCGTGGCATGGATACTCCGCGGCTCTCTGGTAGAGGAGTGTTCGAAATATCAGACATTGATCAGCACTTCGAACGGCAAGATAGGGAGGGGGCTGTGGCGCGTCAATGGGTCGCGCAGCAACGGCTGGGACGGAGAGCGGGACGGAATGGGCGAGTTCTGGCCAGTGCCGGACGCACTGGCGTATCTGGCCGGGCGCTGGAGCGTGGCACGGTCGGTGCGGGATCTCGCGAGCGGCGCGGAAGGGGAGTTCACCGGAACCACCGAGTTCCGCGCGGAGGAGGACGGCGGCCTGCTGCACCACGAGTCCGGCACCTTCGTCTGGCAGGGCGTCGCCCGGCCCGCCGAGCGGACGCTGCGGTTCCTGCCGGGCCCGGACGGCACCGTGGACGTGCGCTTCGCGGACGGCCGGCCGTTCCACGGCCTGGACCTGACGTCCGGGCGGCATGTCGCCGACCACCCCTGCGCGGCGGACCTCTACCGCGGCGAGTTCACGGTCCGGGACGCGGACCACTGGCGGACGGTGTGGCGGGTGCGCGGTCCGGCCAAGGACCTGGTGCTGCGCACCGGCTACGCGCGCGAGGGCTGAACGGACACCCCGTCGAAGCGCAGGTTCCAGCGTCCGCCCCGGCCTGTCACGGAGGTCGTCGACAGCGGGCGCACGTCGATGTTCCAGTACGTCGAGGGCGGCGCCTTCAGGGCGTAGACCAGGGCGGCGCGGATCACGGACGGCTCGGCCACCGCCACGACCCGGCAGCCGTCGTCGACGGGCCGGGTATCGAGCCAGCCGCCGACGCGGGTGATGAAGTCCATCAGCGACTCACCGCCGTGCGGTGTGGCACGCGGGTCGGCGAGCCAGGCGTCCACGGCCTCCGGCTCCCGGGCCATCGCCTCGCCCAGGGTCAGCCCGCGCCAG
Source organism: Streptomyces purpurascens (assembly GCF_045040895.1). Lineage (NCBI taxonomy): Bacteria > Bacillati > Actinomycetota > Actinomycetes > Kitasatosporales > Streptomycetaceae > Streptomyces > Streptomyces purpurascens. Next base: position 1,808,196 of record NZ_CP108341.1, read on the forward strand.
CGGCCCATGTCGCAGTCCCGCAGGGCGAGCTGTACGAGCGGCGCGTATCCGAGCCCCTCCCCCGTCGCACGGCTGCGCGGGGTCGGCGAGCAGTAGCGCAGTTCGGCCGCGGCGAGCGGCAGCAGCTCCTGGGCGGCGTGCTCCACCTCACTCCAGCCGGCCTGGTCCAGCGGACGGTCGTCCTCGAATCTCTCGGCGAGCAGCGGGGAGCTGCGCGCTGCGGCGACGAACGTGACCCGAAGTGGCATGCGGCGATCGTGAGTGCCGCAAGTGCGCAGGTCAAGAGGTGTTACCTGGGAGTTACCCAGGGTGCGCCGGCCCTCACTGGCCGAAGACGAGCGCCATCCAGTGCTCGGGGTGCTCCAACTCCGCGAACCCGAGCTTCTCGTAGACGCCGTGCGCGTCGTGCGTGGCGAGCAGGACCCGGCGCAGCCCGTACTGCCGCAGCTCGTCCCGTACGGCCGCCAGGAACGCGGTGCCGACGCCCTTGCCGCGCACCGAGGGGTCGACGTACACATCGCACAGCCACGCGAAGGTCGCCCGGTCCGTGATGACCCGGGCGTACGCCATCTGGTCCCCCGAGACCGTCTCGTACACGCCGAAGTTGAGCGAGCCCTCGATCGCCCGGTCCTGCTTCTCCCGGGGGCGGCCCAGCGCCCAGTACGCGTCGGTGGACAGCCAGCGGTGGACGCGTTCGCGGTCGATACGGCCGGGGTCGGCGGAGATCTCGTAGCCCTCGGGCAGGCTCGGCGTGTCGGTCATGGCGCGATGCTCGCAGGGCGGCGACGGGCGCGTCGAGCCGTTATCCCAGCACCTCCTCGCAGGCCGTACGCAGCCGCCGTACGCCCTCCGCGATCTCCCCGGTCCCCGCGACCGCCGCGAAACTCAGCCGGACGTGCGCGGCCGGCGGCTCGGCACTGAAGTAGGGGCGGCCGGGAGTGATCGCGACACCCGCGCGCAGGGCGGCGGCGGTCAGCGCGGACTCCTCCGCGCCGTCGGGCAGCCGCGGCCACAGGTGGTAGCCGCCGGACGGGACGTGCGGCAGCGCGAAGTCCGGCAGGTGCAGCCCGAGCGCGGTGGTCATCGCGTCCCGGCGCGCCTTCAACTCGGCGGAGACGGACCGCAGATGCCGCGGCCATGCGGGCGAGCCGACGAGTTCGAGCGCGGCCTCCTGAAGGGGCCTGGGCACGAAGAAGGTGTCGACGACCTGGATGGCGCGCAGCCGCTCCAGGACCGGCCCGCGCGCGGCCAGGGCGCTCACCCGGAAGCTCGGCGAGGTCGCCTTGGTCAGCGAGCAGACATGGACGACGACGCCGTCGGGGTCGTCGGCGGCCAGCGGACGCGGCAGCGGCCCGGCGTCCTCGTGCACGAGCCGCCGTACGAAGTCGTCCTCCACGACGAACGCGCCCGCCTGCCGGGCGATGCGCAGCACCTCGCCGCGCCGCTCGGGCGCGAGCACGGCACCGGTGGGGTTCTGGAAGAGCGGCTGGCAGACGAAGGCCGGGGCGCCGCTGGCCCGGAAGGCATCGGCGAGCAGCGCCGGTTTCACTCCGTCGGCGTCCACCGGGACGGGTACCGGGCGCAGGCCCGCGGCACGGGCGATGGCGAGCATGCCCGGGTAGGTCGGCGACTCGACCAGCACGGGGGCGCCGGGCGGGGCGAGGGCGCGCAGGGCGGTGGTGAGCGCGGACTGCCCGCCCGCGGTGATCAGCACCTCGGCGGCGGTGAAGGACCCGCCGATGCCGCGCGCGAACCACTCGCGCAACTCCGGCAGCCCCTCCATGGGCGGGCGCCCCCAGGCACCGGGACGGCGTCCGGCGCGCGACAGGGCGGCGGCCATCGCCCGCTCCGGCTGCAGCGACGGGTGCAGATAGCCGCCGTTGAACTCGATCACGCCGGGCGGCGGGGCGGCCAGCGAGACCAGCACCCCGGAGGCGTCCACCGAGCGCGGTACGAGGTCGGCGGCGCCGTCCGCGCTGAGCGCGACCTCCTGCCAGGAGGTGTCCCCGGCCGGTGCCGGCGCGGTCCTGGTCCGTGCGCGGAACGCGCCCGCGCCCGGCCGGGTGACCACCAGCCCCTCGGCGGCGAGCTGCGCCAGGGCCCGGGACACGGTCACGGGGCTCACCCGGAACCGCTCGACAAGGGCCCGACTCGACGGCAGCTTTCCACCTGGCGAGTAGCGGTCGAGCTCCCTCCGGAGCTGTTCCGCCAGTTCAGCGACACTGCTACGCTCGTGCATGAGAGTACAGAGTAGCGCTACTACCGCACCCCGGATAGCAGTCGCCACGGATCGGGACCGCCCGGGCCTCGGCACCCTCCAGGCCGCCCTCGGCGTCATCGCCTTCTCCCTCACGTTCCCCGCCACCGCCTGGGGGCTCGAGGGCTTCGGGCCCTGGTCGCTGGTCGCCGTCCGGAGCGTCCTGGCCGCGGTGATCGCGGGTGGCTGTCTGCTCGCGCTTCGTGTACCGCTGCCCGCCCGCCGGCACTGGCCGGGCCTCGCGGTCGTCGGGGCCGGGGTGGTGCTCGGCTTCCCGCTGCTGACGACACTGGCGCTGCAGACCTCTACCACCGCGCACGCCGCCGTCGTGGTCGGTCTGCTCCCCCTCACCACCGCGCTCTGCTCCGCCCTGCGCGTCGGCACCCGACCCTCGCGCACCTTCTGGACGGCGTCCCTCGCGGGCGCGGCGGCGGTGCTGGCCTTCACCGTGCAGCAGAGCGGCGGCGCGCTGAGCACAGCCGACCTGTATCTCTTCGCGGCCCTGCTGGTGTGCGCGGCCGGCTACACCGAGGGCGGCCGGCTGGCCCGGGTCATGCCGGGCTGGCACGTCATCGGCTGGGCGCTGGTGCTGTGCCTGCCGCTGACCGTGCCCATGGCCGCGCTCGCCCTGGCGCAGGAACCCGTGCGGCTGACGGCGCACAGCGTGACCGGTCTGCTCTGGGTCGCGGCGGGCTCGCAGTTCGTCGGCCTTGTCGTCTGGTACCGGGGCATGGCCGCCATCGGCATCCCGAAGGCCAGCCAGTTGCAGCTCGCCCAGCCCCTGCTCACACTGGTGTGGTCGGTGCTGCTGCTGGGCGAGCACCTGCCGGTGGCCGCCCCGCTGACGGCAGCGGCGGTGCTGGTCTGCATCGCCGTCACACAGCGGGCGCGCGGCTGAGCGGGGCCGCGCCCGGCCCCCTGCCAAGTCACGCCCCCCACCGTAGACTCGAGGCCACGGACCGCTGCTCCGCACCTCGTGAGGAGGCACCAGATGCGCGCAACCGTGGGCGACCAGCTTGTCCAGCACGGCAGGGTGGTCGGTCAGCACGACAAGGTCGGCGAGATCGTCGAAGTGCTCGGCCAGGAGGGCAACCCCCCGTACCGCGTCCGGTTCGAGGACGGGCACGAGGGAGTGTGCTCACCGGGACCCGACACCGAGATCCGGCACCGGGAGACCACCACCGGGCCGTGATGCGGCGCAGGGCGACGCCGGCTACTCGTAGTGGTCGGCGACCACCCTCGCCATCGCCCCGATCCGATCGGTCGCCACGTCCTTGGCGGCGAAGAAGACGTGCCCGCGCACCTGTGCGTAGTCCTCGGCCAGCGCCAGGTGCCGGGACAGCTCGGCCGGGTTCTGCCAGGCCGCGGGCTGCGCCGGGTCACCGGCCTTGTACAGCGCCTCCCCCACGTAGAGCTGCGTCGAGGTGCCGCGTGCGACCTCCGCCCACCAGGGCACCAGTTTGGCGTAGTCGGCGGCGGCGAAGCCGATGTTCCAGTACAGCTGCGGGACGATGTAGTCGATCCAGCTCTCGCGCACCCATTTACGGGTGTCCGCGTGCAGGTCGTCGTACGTCTGCACGCCTGCCCGGGTGTCCGAGCCGCGCTTGTCCGTGGCGGCGTTGCGCCACACGCCGAAGGGGCTGATGCCGAAGCGGGCGCTCGGCCTGACCTTCTTGATCCGGCCCGCCGTCTCCCGCACCAGCTTGTTGATGTTGTCCCGCCGCCACGCGGCCCGGCTCGGGAAGCCGCCGCCGTGCGCGTCGTAGGCCGCGTCGTCGTCGAAGCTCTGGCCGGCCACCGGATACGGGTAGAAGTAGTCGTCGAAGTGGACGCCGTCCACGGGGTACTTCCGCACCGCGTCGAGCATCGCGTCCTGCACGAAGGCACGGACCTCGGGGAGCCCCGGGTTGTAGTAGAGCTTCCCGCCGTACGTCACCACCCAGTCCGGGTTCCGGCGCGCGGGGTGGGAGGCGGCGAGCCGGGACGGGTCGGCGTGCGTCGCGACCCGGTACGGGTTGAACCAGGCGTGCAGCTGCAGACCGCGGGCGTGGGCCTCCTTGACGGCCGTGCCCAGCGGGTCCCAGCCCGGGTCCTTGCCCTGGGTGCCGGTGAGGTACTGCGACCACGGCTCGTACGGTGACGGCCACAGGGCGTCCGCCGTGGGCCGGACCTGGAAGAACACGGTGTTGAGCCGCCGGCTGACCGCCGTGTCGAGGTGCTTGCGCAGCTCGGCGCGCTGCTTCGACGCGCTCAGCCCCGGCTTGGACGGCCAGTCGCGGTTGGCCACGGTCGCCAGCCATACGCCCCGCATCGCGGAGGCCGCCCTGTCGCCTCCCTTGCCGTCCCTCTCGATGTCCTCCTTGGGTGCCGCCGACGCCGGAGGCACCATCGTGAAAGCCGACAGCGCCGCCACCGCGAACGCCCTGCGTGACACTCGTCCCATCCGCATGCCCCAAAATGCCGCGGATCCGCCCGGTCGCGGATCGCTCCGGGCCCAGAATGCCCGACTCTGGGCCGACCCCCGCGATCGATCATCGATACTTGGGAGTAACGTGCTCGAACGGAGCAGGCACCGGACCACGGAGCACCTGCCCGGACGTGGATCAGCAGCGAAAGGGACGATGTGACGGACATCCCAGCGGGAGACATTGCACGCGTCGGAGTCGTGGGCTGCGGTCAGATGGGCGCGGGAATCGCCGAGGTGTGCGCCCGGGTCGGTCTGGAGGTCATGGTCGCCGAGACCACCGGCGAGGCCCTGGAGATCGGCCGGACCCGGCTGTTCAACTCCCTGGCCAAGGCAGCGGAGCGCGGCAAGATCACCGAGGAGGAGCACGAGGCGGCTCAGGCCCGCCTGAGCTTCACCACGGACCTCGGCGAGTTCGCCGACCGTGATCTGGTGATCGAGGCCGTCGTCGAGAACGAGCACGTCAAGACCGAGATCTTCCAGGTGCTCGACCAGGTCGTGACCCGGCCCGACGCCATCCTGGCCTCCAACACCTCCTCCATCCCGCTGGTGAAGCTGGCGGTCGCGACCTCGCGGCCCGACCGGGTCATCGGCATCCACTTCTTCAACCCGGCCCCGGTGCAGAACCTCGTCGAGCTGATCCCGGCGCTCACCACGTCCGAGGACACCATCGGCCGGGCCGAGCAGTTCACCGAGAAGCTGCTGGGCAAGCACGCGATCCGCGCCCAGGACCGCTCCGGTTTCGTGGTCAACGCGCTGCTGATCCCGTACCTGCTCTCCGCGATCCGCATGTTCGAGACGGGCATCGCGAGCCGCGAGGACATCGACAACGGCATGGAGATGGGCTGCGCCCACCCGATGGGCCCGCTGAAGCTCTCCGACCTCATCGGCCTGGACACGGTCGCGTCGGTGGCCCAGTCGATGTACGAGGAGTACAAGGAGCCCCTGTACGCCGCTCCCCCGCTGCTCCAGCGCATGGTCGACGCGGGCCGCCTGGGCCGCAAGACGGGCTCGGGCTTCTACACGTACGACTGACGGTCCGGCCGACGCCGCCACCTCAACGCCGCCGCTCCTCCGGCCACGGCCGGACCCGGCGGCGTCCCCATTCCGCCGCCTGCTCAGTGAGGCGACGGCGCAGCCAGCCCATCCAGAGGGCGAGCGGAGTGACCACGAGACCGAGCAGCAGCGCCGTGCCCCACCCCTGTCCGCCGGCGGAGAACCGGATCACCACGGCCGACAGCGCGTAGATCGCCAGCGCGTACGCCGCGTTCTTCTGCCACTTCGTCATACGCCACCGAATACCCCCCGAGGCCGATTACGGACGGTCAGATTTCGGCCAAACCGCGGGCCCGGCACCGGAATTGGTGCCGGGCCCACGGTATTCACACACCGTGTGCGCGCCGGGCTCGCATATGCCCCTCGCACACTCTCCCCAGGCGCCCACCAGGCGAGTTGACTCCACATGCGCATGCAAGGGATGTGAAACGACTACGGAAAGGAGCGGACTCGTGGCCGCCGATCCCGAGCATCCCGTCGTTCATGGAGAACTCGCAGAGTTACGACGCCGCCTCGACGTGGCCTACGCCCGCGTCGAAGGCGGGCTGGCTCTGCTCAGCCACCGCACCGAGGAGACCGCCAAGGAAATCGACGAGCTCAACACCCGGATCCACACGCTCGAACACACGCGCTGGCCGCTGCCCGCGGTCGCCGCCCTCACCGCCGTGGGTGCCCTCGTCCTGGCGATCTGGCAGGCGCTGGGACGCTAGGCCCTGGACGACCTAGGGCAACGCGTCCTGTCCGAGCCTGAGATGGTGCAGCAGAAGTAACGCGGCCGCCATGTTGGCGGCCGGGACCTCGCCGCGGGCGACCATGTCGGGGACGAGCTTGAGGGGGACCCATTCCCGGCGGTCCGACTCGAAGTCGTCCACGGGGTGCCCGACGTACTCACCCTCGTCGGCCCAGTACACGTGGTGCCGGGCGTCGGTGAGCCCGTTGGACGGCTCCACGCTCATGAGGTGGTGCAGGGGTCCCGGCCGCCAGCCGGTCTCCTCCTCCAGTTCCCTGGCGGCCGCGCGGGCGATGTCCTCGCCGTCCTCGACGACGCCCGCCGCGAGTTCCCACCCCCAGCTGTCCGTGATGAAACGGTGCCGCCAGAGCAGCAGCACCTCGTTGGCCTCGTTCACCACCGTGGCCACCGCGACAGGCCGCAGCCGTATGAGGAAGTGGTCGAGGTGCCGGCCGTCCGGCAGTTCGACATCCGCGAGATTGACGCTGAACCAGCGGTTTGAGTACACAGTTTGTTCGTTGTGTTTCGTCCACTGCACGGTTCTGCCACCTTCCGTCGAGTAAGTGGCAATATCGCAGCAGGGACGTACTGACAGCAGGCGCACAGGACGTCGCTCGGGATGACGCGGACGCCGCTGCCCTGGATCTACAACGGTACGCGCAGTGCCCCGTCGATGAGTTCGGCGGCCTCGGCCGTGCCCGCGCTACCGCTGCGCACCAGATGCTCGCGCACCGCGCGCAGCCGATCCCGCAGCCGCTGGGACTCCATGCCGCGGGCCTGCTCTGCCATCTGCACGGCGATGGCCACCGCCTTGTCGGCATTGCCCTGCCGCAGTTCGATGGTGCTCAGCATGGCCAGCCGGTGCACCCGGCCGCGGTCGTGCGCCGGGTTGTCGACGGCGGCAGCGGCATGCTCCCCCGCGGCCGCGATCTCCCCGAGACTGAGCAGCGCCTCCGCCACCTGGACGTTGACGAGCCCGGGCTGGACATAGCCGGTCTCGTCGGGCTCGTACCCACGCCGGATGCGCTCGGCGGACTGCTCGGCCCGCCGGATGCAGGACAGGGCACTGGTGCCGTCGCCCAGATGGGCGTACGCCTTGGCCTGCATCGCGTACAGGTCGGAGGAGAGCGCCGGGGTGATCTGCTTGCCGGCGGCCCGCAGCGCGGCCTCCGCGAAGGCGACGGACTGCCGGTACTCCCGCATGAACAGCGACTGGTTGACGAGCAGCGCGATCACATACGCCCCGAGCCCCCGGTCCCCGCTGGCCTTCGCGAGCCGCAGCGCCTGGTGGAAGTAGCGCTGCGCGAGGCCGTGGGCGTCGGAGTCGTAGGCACAGATACCGGCGACGGCCACCAACCCGCCCGTCGCACGGTGCAGTTGCCGCCCCGTCTCGTCGGTGTAGCTGCCGCGCAGCAGCGGGGCGGCCTCGGCGTTGAGGAAGCCGACGATGCGGGCTCTGGTCGCGATGCCCCCGGCCTTGCGGTACATCTGCTCGTAGTGGGTCCGGGCCGATCGCAGCATCTCCAGATCGCCTGCGGTGACCCGGTGTCTGCCGCCGCGGGAGACGTCCACGTCCTCGGGCGGGTTCTCCCACTCCCACACCGGCATGACGGCGGGCGTACCGGTGAGCGCGGGCGCGCCCAGGATGTGCGGGCGCTGCTGCTGGTCGGAGCGCCACAGGGCGGTGGCCCGCTCGACGAACCCGGACAGGGAGCCGGTGTGCGGGGCGGCCGGCTCGCCGGGCACGCCCAGGCCGATGTCGTCGAGGGTGACGTGCCGTTGGAGCCGGGCGGCGAGCACCTCACAGATCAGGTCGGGCACCTGGCCCCTGGGGCGCTGCCCCTTCAACCACCGGGCGACGGCGGTGTGTTCGTACCTCAGGGACAGGCCCCGTGCCCGTCCCGCCTGGTTGACGTGTGCGGCCAGCCCCGCGTGCGAGATCCCGGCTTCGTCCAGGATCGCGTCGAGCAGAGTGTTGGGCTGCATGTGGGCCCCCCGGTGGCTCGGTGCGGCCAGATTAGTGGTTCCGCCTTCACACGGGGTGTGAACGGAGTGCTCGAATCCGCACGGTGTGCGCACTGTCGCGCAGAGTCGCCGGCCGGTTGACTGAAATGCCTCGCAAGAGGCCGGCCGGGCCGCCGGCTCCCCCTCGTACAGTGCGGCGGCCCGCTTCCGCCGTCCGCCCAGCTGCCTGCCCGACACTCCGTGGCGGGGCGGACGGCATCGCCGGCCATGGGTCCCGTCACGGTGGTGTCAGAGGTGGGTTGTCGGCTGCGGGTGCGTCGTGGCTGGTCGCGCCCACGCGGCGGAGCCGCACATCGGCACAGCCCCGCGCCCCTGAAGGCATGCATGCGCCGTTCCTCAGGACCAGCAGGGCGATGTCGTCGGCCGGGGTGCCGTCGGAATGATCGGCCAGCGCGCTCTGGACACCGCGGAGAATCGCCTGCGGTGCGAGCGGCTCCTCCCGTGCGACGCTCGCCAGCACGAACGGCAGGGGGAAGAACCGGCCACGGGCATCCCTCGCGTCCTGAGCACCGTCCGTGTAGAGGAACAATGCGTCGCCGGGCGGGAGATGCCCCAGACCTACGGTCGACACCACGTCCGGCAAGGGAAAGACGCCCAGGGGCGGGTACGGGTCGGCGGGGGCGAGCTGTTCGACTCGGGTGCCGCTCAGCCGGTACGGCCACGGGTGCCCGCAGTTCAGGGCGGCCATCTCGCCGTCGGCGCGGATCTCCACCAGCAGCAGGGTCACGAACTCCTCGGCGACGCTCGCCGGATGTTCTCGGCGCAGATGCCGGTCCAGGGCGCGTTCCAGTCGGCGCAGCACCCCGCCGAGGTCCGCCTCGTCGTACGCGGCCTCGCGGAAACAACCGAGCACGGCGGCGACGGTCCCGAACGCGCCGATCCCGTGCCCGCGTACATCACCCATCACGGCCCGTACGCCATGCTCGGTGGCGACGACCTCGTACAGGTCGCCACCGATAGCGGCCCCCGGCTCCGCCGACAACTGAACGGCGCCGACGTCCAGCCCGCCGATACACGAGGGCAGCGGCCGCAGCACCGCGTTCTGCGCGGCAGCCGCGACCCGGCGCAGCTGCCGCAGCTCACGCACCAGCGTCCGCCGCACATGAAGGATCACCCCGGTACCGACCGCGAGGAGGACTGCACCGGGCAGACCGAGGCCGCGCACCCGACCCCTGAAGCGGATCATGCCGATGGCCCCCCAAATAGGCCCTGACACACAGAATCGGACCGGCCCGAAAGAGCCGGTCCGATTCTGTCGACAGCAAGCCGGACAGGGCAGGATCACTTCCCTTTACCACCCAAATGAGTGATCTGGCCCAACCCGTTAGGGGCGCGGGGAACTGCGCGACAAGCCACCACGAACCCGCAGCCGGCAACCAGCACAGTCCCCCACGGCGCTAACTCCGCAACTCGGCCCCCACACGCTCCCCCGCAAGGGCCACCGCCGCGTCCCGAGCCGCCGACGCCTCATCCACCGTCAGCGTCCGGTCAGCCGCCCGGAACCGCAGCGCGTACGCGAGCGACTTCCGCCCCTCACCCAACTGCTCGACGTTCTCGTACACATCGAACAGCCGGATCGACTCCAGCAGCTCCCCGGCCCCGGCACGCAGGGCCTCCTCGACCTCCGTCGCCGGAACCACCGCGTCGACGACCAGGGCGACATCCTGCGTGGCCACCGGGAACGCGGAGATCCGCGGCGCCGTCAGCGTGGCGTCGCCTGCCTTCTCCACGGCGTCCAGGTCGATCTCCATCGCGCAGGTACGCGCGGGCAGCCCCAGCGCCTTGACGACGCGCGGGTGCAACTCCCCCGCGTGTCCCACGACCCGCTCGGCACCGTCCACGGTGATCGCCAGCTCGGCGCACCGGCCCGGGTGCCACGGCCCGTACTGCCCCTTGCGGATGATCAGCTCGGCGCCCGCCTCACGGGCGACGCTCCGCGCCGACTCGACCGCGTCGGCCCAGTCGGCCGGACGGCCCTTGCCCCACCAGCCGGCCTGCTCGCGGGCACCGGCGAGGACGACGGCGGCGTGCCGCGGCTGGTCGGGCAGGGCGGCGTTCAGCTCGGCGAGCTCCTCGTCGGTCGGGCGGCGGTCGACGGAGAGCACGGTGGCGGTCGGCTGCTCCTCGCGCGGCTGGAAGACCAGGCCGGTCTCGAACAGCGCGAGATCGTGCGAACCCCGGCCGTCGTTGCGCCGCAGGGCACCCAGCAGGCCCGGCAGCAGCGAGGTGCGCAGCGCGGGCTCCTCGTCGCTCAGCGGGTTGCTGAGCTTCACGACGCGGCGGGCCGGGTCGTCGGAGTCCAGGCCGAGCTGGTCGAAGACCCGCTCGCTGACGAACGGGTAGTTCGGCGCCTCGACGTACCCGGCACCGGCCAGGGCCCGGCCGACGCGGCGGTGCAGCCGCTGCCGGTGGGTGAGGCCACGGCCGGCCGGCGGCCTGGGCAGCGTGGAGGGCAGGTTCTCGTAGCCCTCCAGACGGATGACCTCTTCGGCCAGGTCGTTCGGGTCGGTGAGGTCGGGCCGCCAGGACGGCACGGTGACGATCAGCTCGTCCTGTCCGTACACGTCACAGCCGACCTGCTGGAGGCGGCGTACGACGGTCTCGCGGCCGTAGGCGACGCCCGCGACCTTGTCCGGGTGGTCGGCCGGGACGGTGATGGTGCGCGGCGCGGTCGGGGCGAGCACCTCGGTGACGCCGGCCTCGGCGGTGCCGCCCGCGAGCAGGACCAGCAGGTCGACGGTGCGCTGCGCGGCGGCCGCCGCGGCCTGCGGGTCGACGCCGCGCTCGAAGCGCCGGGACGCCTCGGAGGACAGCTTGTGCCGGCGGGCCGTACGCGCGATCGACACCGCGTCGAAGTGCGCGGCCTCGATGACGACGTCGGCCGTGGCGTTCTCCACGTCGTCGTGGTCGGCGATCTCCGTGTTGGCGCCGCCCATGACACCGGCGAGCCCGATCGGGCCGCGGTCGTCGGTGATCACCAGGTCCTCGGCGCCCAGCGTGCGCTCGACACCGTCGAGGGTGGTGAGCTTCTCCCCCTGCTCGGCCCGGCGCACGCCGATGGTGCCCTGGACCAGGCCGCGGTCGTAGGCGTGCAGCGGCTGGCCGAGCTCCATCATCACGTAGTTGGTGACGTCGACGGCGAGCGAGATCGGGCGCATGCCGACCTTCTGCAGCCGGCGCTGCAGCCAGATCGGGGAACGGGCCTCGGCGCTCAGGCCGGCCACCGTGCGGGCGGTGAAGCGGTCGCAGCCGGTGGGGTCGGAGATCCGCACCGGGTAGCCGTACGCGTTCGGGCCGGGCACGTCGAGCAGCGCCGGGTCGCGCAGCGGCAGGCCGTAGGCGATGGCGGTCTCGCGGGCGACGCCGCGGATGGACAGGCAGTCGCCGCGGTTGGCGGTGACGGCGATGTCCAGGACCTCGTCGACCAGCTCCAGCAGCTCGACGGCGTCCTTGCCGACCTCGGTCTCCGGGGGCAGCACGATGATGCCCTTGGTGCCGTCGTCGCCCATGTTCAGCTCGTCGCTGGAGCAGATCATGCCGCGCGACATCCTGCCGTAGGTCTTGCGCTCGGCGATCTGGAAGTCACCGGGCAGGACGGCACCGGGCAGGGCCACGACGACCTTGTCGCCGACGGCGAAGTTGCGGGCGCCGCAGACGATCTCCTGGAGCTCGCCGGTGCCGTTGGCCTGGCCGACGTCGACGGTGCAGAAGCGGATCGGCTTCTTGAACTCCGTCAGCTCCTCGATCGTCGCCACCCGGCCCACGGCCAGGGGACCCTTGAGGTCGGCGCCGAGCTGCTCGACGGTCTCGACCTCCAGACCGGCCGAAATCAGCTTGGCCTGCACGTCACGACCGGTCTCCGTCTCCGGCAGGTCGACGTACTCCCGCAGCCAAGAAAGCGGGACCCGCATCAGATCTCCATCCCGAACGGCCGGGTGAACCGGACGTCACCCTCGACCATGTCTCGCATGTCTTCGACGTTGTGGCGGAACATCAGCATCCGTTCGATGCCGAACCCGAAGGCGAAACCGCTGTACTTCTCCGGGTCGACACCGCAGGCCCGCAGCACGCGCGGGTTGACCATCCCGCAGCCGCCCAGCTCGATCCAGCCCTCGGAGGAGCAGGTGCGGCAGGAGCGGTCGGGGTTGCCGACGGAGGCGCCGCGGCAGACGTAGCAGACCATGTCCATCTCGGCGGACGGCTCGGTGAAGGGGAAGAAGTTCGGCCGCAGCCGGGTCTTCATGCCCTCGCCGAACAGCGACTGGACCATGTGGTCCAGGGTGCCCTTGAGGTCGGCCATGGTGAGGCCCTCGTCGACCGCGAGCAGTTCGACCTGCCGGAAGACGGGCGTGTGCGTGGCGTCCAGCTCGTCGGTGCGGTAGACGACACCGGGACAGATCACGTAGACCGGCAGCTCGCGGTCGAGCAGGGAACGGATCTGCACCGGCGAGGTGTGCGTGCGCAGCACGACGCCGGACTCGGTGCCGCCCTGCGGGCCCTTGACGAAGAAGGTGTCCTGCTCGCCGCGGGCCGGGTGGTCCGGGCCGATGTTCAGGGCGTCGAAGTTGAACCACTCGGCCTCGACCTCGGGCCCCTCGGCGACCTCGTAGCCCATGGCCACGAAGATGTCCTCGATGCGCTCCGACAGCGTGGTGAGCGGGTGCCGGGCGCCGGCCGGTACACGGTCGTGGGGCAGCGTGACGTCCACGGACTCCTCGACGAGCACGCGGGTGTCCCGCTCGGCCTCGAGTTCGGCCTGGCGGGCGGCGAGGCCCTTGTTCACGGCGCCGCGTGCCTGGCCGACGCGCTTGCCGGCCTCCGCCTTGGCCTGCGGGGGCAGAGCGCCGATCTCGCGGTTGGCGAGGGCCAGCGGGGACGTGCCGCCGGTGTGGGCGACCTTGGCCTCCTGGAGCGCGTCGAGGGAGTCCGCGGCGGCGAAGGCGGCGAGCGCCTCGTCCCGCATGCGCTCGATCTCTTCCGGTTTCAACGTCTCGACCTCGACAGGGTCGTACGACTTATTCGGTGCCGACATCTCTTCCCGTGCTTCCGATTGGCTGGCTGAAGGTCCCCGTCTCCGACTCGGACGGCCGCCTGAAGGGACACAAAGGTGCCAATGGCCGAGTCTAACGGGGTGGAGGTACGCGAATGCGCCCGCGGGGGCTCAGGCGAGATAGGCCGGAGCGCTCACGGGCAACGTAAATCGGAACTCGGCGCCGGCGCCGGGCGCGCGGCCGACCGTGATGGTGCCGCCGTGGGCCTCGACGATGCCCTTGACGATGTAGAGCCCGAGGCCGGTGCCGCCGCGCTTGCTGCCCCGCCAGAAGCGGGTGAAGACGCGGTTCATGGACTCCTCCGGGATGCCGGGCCCCTCGTCGCTCACCGTGACCGACGTGGCTGCGTTCTCGGCGAACTCGCCCTCGCGGAGGGACGCCGTGGCCGTGACGTCGATCGTGACAGTTCCCTCGCCGTGCCGCACGGCATTTTCCAGGAGGTTGCTGAGCACCTGGTCGATCTTGTCGGGGTCGGCCCACAGGTCGGGCAGCGGCTGCTGGACGCGCAGCAGGAACCGGTCGGCCGCCTGCCCGGCGGCGACGTAGGCCTGGATGTGCCGTCCGACGGCCGCGCCGATGTCGACGGGCTGGCGGCGCACCTCCAGCCGGCCGGAGTCGATCCGCGAGATGTCGAGCAGCTCGGCGATGAGCCGGGTGACCCGGTCGGCGTCGGCGTCGACGGTCTCCAGCATCAGCCGCTTCTGGTCGTCGGTGAAGCGTTCCCACTTGGCGAGCAGGGTGGCGGTGAAGCCCTTGACCGAGGTGAGCGGGGAGCGCAGTTCGTGGGCGACGGTGGCGATCAGCTCGGCGTGGCTGCGCTCGGTGCGGCGCCGGGCCTCGGTGTCGCGCAGGGTGACGACGAGGCGCCGGAGGGGCCCGGTGGGCCGGCTGCGGACGTAGCGCGCGGAGACCAGCACCTCGCGCCCGCCGGGGAGAAGGAGGTTGCGCTCGGGCTGTCCGACGCGGATGGCGAGGCCGCCGTACGGGTCGGTCAGCTGCCACCAGCGGCGCCCCTCCAGGTCCTCTAACGGCAGGGCCTTCTCCAGCCGCTGCCCGAGGGCGTCCCGGGCGCTGACGGCGGTGATGCGCTGGGCGGCGGCGTTGAAGCAGATGACACGGCCCTGCTCGTCGGCGACGACGAGTCCGTCGGGCAGCTGGTCGGGGTCGATGCCGAGGCCGGCGAGATCACCGGGCGGCCGGAACGCGGCGGGCGGGTTCCCGGCGTCCTGGGCTCCCGGTGCGCTGCTCGTGCCGACGCTCATCCCCGTTCCCCACCTCTCAGGTTCCATGGGGGTCCCCCCTGCTCGAGCGCAGCCGACAGCTTGGGGGAGGGTCCCTGAGCTGGTCACCCTACTAGTTCCCGGTGACGGAACGGCACCCTCCGGCGGCGCGCTGTGCACGCGCGGACGCATAGAGACATACGGCCGCGGCGGTGGCGAGGTTCAGGCTCTCGGCCTTCCCGTGGATCGGGACGCGCACGACGGCGTCGGTGAGGGCGCGGGTCTCCTCGGGGAGGCCCCAGGCCTCGTTCCCGAAGACCCAGGCGGTCGGCCCGCCCATCGTGCCCTTGTCGAGTTCCTCGTCGAGGTCGCGGTCGCCCGCCCCGTCGGCGGCGAGGACCCGGACACCGGCGGCCCGCAGCCTGTCGACCGCCTGCTCCACGGGGACGCCGACGGCGACGGGCAGGTGGAACAGGGAACCGACGGAGGCACGGACGGCCTTGGGGTTGTACACGTCGACGGAGGCGTCGGTCAGGACGACGGCCTCGGCGCCGGCGGCGTCGGCGCAGCGCAGCACGGTCCCGGCGTTGCCGGGGTCGCGGACGTTCGCGAGCAGGGCGACGAGCCGGGGTCGCGCCTCGAGGACCTCCTCGAAGGGCGTGTCCAGGAACCGGCAGACACCGACGAGTCCCTGCGGGGTGACGGTGGTGGAGATGTCGGCGATGACCTGCTCGGAGGCGAGGTGCACCCGGGCCCCCGTGTCCCGGACCGCCCCCACGATGTCGGCGTACCGCTCGGCGGCCTCCAGCGTCGCGAACAGCTCCACGAGCGTGGCCGTGTCCCCGGCCCGATGCCCGGCCGCCTCGCGCACGGCCTGCGGTCCCTCGGCGAGGAACAGCCGCTCCTTCCCCCGGAAGTTCCGCTTGGCCAGCCGTCGCGCGGCCAGGACGCGGGGCGAGCGGGGGGAGATGAGCTCGGGCGTGGCGGGGGACATCCTGTTCACTTTCTCGTAGCTGCACAGCAGGACCCGCAGGCCGTTCGGCCTGCGGGTCCTTGAATCACGTCGGCTTGCGGCCGGCGCGGCGTCACGCAGCCTTGGGCGCGTTGACGTCGCTCGGCAGCGCCTTCTGGGCGACCTCGACGAGCGCGGCGAACGCACCGGCGTCGTTGACGGCCAGCTCGGCCAGGATCTTGCGGTCGACCTCGACGTTCGCGGCCTTCAGACCCTGGATGAAGCGGTTGTACGTGATGCCGTTGGCGCGGGCAGCGGCGTTGATGCGCTGGATCCACAGCTGACGGAAGTCACCCTTGCGCTTCTTGCGGTCGTTGTAGTTGTAGACCAGCGAGTGGGTGACCTGCTCCTTGGCCTTGCGGTACAGGCGCGAACGCTGACCGCGGTAGCCGGAGGCCTGCTCGAGGATCGCCCGGCGCTTCTTGTGGGCGTTCACTGCCCGCTTGACGCGTGCCACTTTTTAACTCCTTGTAGCGGGGCCGCGGTGGTCCTCACACGGCCCGAAATCGATTGGGTCCCGGTCCTGACGTACGGCGCTCACGCGCCGAAGCGTCACTTGCCGAGAAGCTTCTTGATCTTCTTGGCGTCGCCCGGGGCCATCTCGGCGTTGCCGGTGAGGCGACGCGTCACACGGGACGACTTGTGCTCGAGCAGGTGGCGCTTGCCGGCACGCTCGCGGAGCACCTTGCCGGAGCCGGTGACCTTGAAGCGCTTGCTGGACCCGCTGTGCGACTTGTTCTTCGGCATAGCGCCGTACTCTCCTCGTCGGTGGCGCTCCGGTGCCCGGTTGCGAAAACCGGGCACGGTGGAGCGTCGTCTTGTTTCGGTTGGTTCCTGGGACTCGCGTCCCCAGGGGTCACGCCTCGGCGGGCTCCTCGGCCGGCGCCTCGACGTCCACGTCGGCGTCCGCGTCGGCTTCCGCAGCGTTCTGCGAGCGGCCGGGGTTGGCCTTCGCTTCCGCCTTGCGGGCCTCCTGCGCCTGGCGAGCCTCGGCCATCGCCTCGGTCTTCTTCTTGTGCGGACCGAGGACCATGATCATGTTTCGGCCGTCCTGCTTCGGGTTCGACTCAACGAAACCGAGGTCCTGGACGTCCTCCGCGAGACGCTGCAGCAGTCGGTAGCCCAGCTCGGGCCGGGACTGCTCGCGACCACGGAACATGATCGTGATCTTGACCTTGTCGCCCTGCTTGAGGAACCGGACGACGTGACCCTTCTTGGTGTCATAGTCGTGCGGGTCGATCTTCGGCCGGAGCTTCATCTCCTTGATGACCGTGTGCGCCTGGTTCTTGCGCGCCTCACGGGCCTTCATGGCCGACTCGTACTTGAACTTCCCGTAGTCCATGAGCTTGCACACGGGCGGACGGGCATTCGCCGCGACCTCGACCAGGTCCAGGTCGTACTCCTGCGCAAGCTCCAGTGCCTTGGCCAGCGGGACGATGCCCACCTGCTCGCCACTGGGACCGACAAGTCGCACCTCGGGAACGCGAATCCGGTCGTTGATGCGGGGCTCGGCGCTGATGGATCCTCCTCGGTAGCACCACGCGACGGTCTGGCGGACGGCCGCGTAACGTCTCTATTCGATAGACCTAACCGCGCCGAAGCAGAAAAAATGCCCCGGACGATCCCAGGCGGGGCTCCTCGAACTACCGGAGCACCGCCGCGGTGACCGCGGGGCGCGCTTTCGGACGGATCGCCGCCGCTGGGACGGGATCGTCTGACCGGTGACCCGACGCCCTGGGGGCGGTCAGGTGGGAGTTCGAAAGCCTCCACTTGTGGGTCGGGCTCGTGGGCCATGAGGCATACGGGTCCGACCGGTCGTTACACGAGGTTACCAGCAATGGCCAGGAACGGCTAATTGGGACGCCCCGGGGCCTGGTGCGGAACGGGGCCGCCCTGCGCCTATCGTGTGGGGCATGAGTGAGACCCCTCCTGAATCCCCCGACTTCGACGCCATGGCCCGCGACATCGCCGAGGTCCCGGCGGTCGAGGTGATCGTGACGGTCGCCGTCAACCTGATGAGCGCCGCCGCGGTGAAGCTCGGTCTGACCGAGGAGGGCGACAAGCACAAGGACCTGGACGAGGCCCGCAAGCTGGTGCACGCGCTGGCCGGCCTGCTGGACGCCTCCGCGACCGAGATCAGCTCCTTCCACGCGTCGCCCCTGCGCGACGGTCTGAAGTCGCTGCAGCTGGCGTTCCGCGAGGCATCGCTGCGCCCGGACGAGCCGGGCCAGGGGCCCGGCGAGAAGTACACGGGCCCGGTCTACGGCTAGTCCCGGAGGCCGGCCGGTCACGGCCGGTCCGTCAGCGTTCGTACAAGGGCTCGCCCGGGGGCGTCGCCTCGGCCGGCAGCAATGCCAGGTCGAGGCCGCGCACCAGGCGGGCCCTCAGTGTTTCGTCGGCGGCGAGCCGCTGGGCGACGGCCCGGGCGGCCTCGGCCGGGGTCGCGGACGGGTCGAGGACCAGGGCGAGGGTGCCGTCGGCCCGGCCCGGTCCGAGGTGGGCGCGCAGGACGGCGGGCTCGGCGGCCACGGCATCGCGTACGGCCGTGATCACGGCCGGGTCGGCCAGCGGGTCGGTGGTCGACCGGCCCTCCGCGAGGGCGAGCAGCGCGGAGCCGGTCAGTTCGAAGGGCACGGGTCCGGCCAGATCCAGTACGACCGTGTCCGCCTTCTCGTGGGCGGCGGCCTGGAGGGCCTGGTGCAGGGGGACGGCGACGGGGCGGGCCGCCGGGTCCCAGCGGGCGAGGGAGTCCGTGGACGTGAAGGCGGGGAGGGCGGTGCGGCTGCCGGCCTTCAGGGTCGGTACGGCCATGTCGCTGGTCTTCTCGCGGCGCAGTCCCCGCTCGTCCTCCTCGACCTCGCCGAGCACGGCCACGACGGGGACGAGCAGCCGGGCGCCCTTGAGGGCGTCGAGGACCGGGCCGACCGCGCCGCGGTCCTCGGACCAGGCGGCGAGCGCCGCGCTCAGCCGGGGGTCGGCGGAGCCGTCGTCGTCGGAGAAGCCGGAGTCGGGGATGTTCTTGTTCGCCACGGTCATCGACCCTATCGGCCGGGTGCCGCCGCTTCGGCAGCGGTTCTGGTGGGCGGCGGCTAGAACTCGTCGCGGTTCGTACGGCGGCCGCGCCACAGGACCACGGCCGCCACCAGCAGGACGGCGCCGGCGCTGCCGGCGAGGGGGGCGGCCCAGTCGGCGGTGTCGTCGCCGGAGGCGGCGGCGTCCGGGCCGTTGCCGAAGTACTTCTCACCGTGCGCCGCGGAGCGCAGGCCCTCCGGCTTGAGCCCGTCGGCGGCCTTGATGGCGGCGGCCGGGTCGATGAAGCCGAAGCCCCGGGAGTCGTCGCGGCCCCCGACGGGGGCGTTGCGGGCGGTGTCCTCGAGGAGCGACTTGATCTGGGCCGGGGTCAGGTCCGGGTGGGCGGCCTTGACCAGGGCGGCGGCGCCGGAGACGAAGGCGGCGGCGGCACTGGTGCCCCAGCCCTCGTAGTACTTGTGGTCGGGATCGGCGATGACGACGTCGACGCCGGGGGCGCTGACGGTGGCGTACCAGCGGCGGGTGGAGAAGGAGGCGCGGGTTCCGGAGCGGTCGACGGCGGTGGCGGCGATGACGCCCGGATAGGCGGCCGGGTAGGAGATGTGGTCGCCCTTCTCACCGCCGTTGCCCGAGGAGGCGACGACGACCACGCCCTTCTTCAGGGCGTACTGGATGGCCGAGTCCTCGGTGGGTTCGGGGTGCGCGGAGGCGGAGTCGTCGCCCAGGGAGAGGTTGATGACGTCGGCGCCGTGGTCGGCGGCCCAGCGGATGCCCTCGGCGAGGGCGTTGCCGCGGGTGCTGCGGGCCTTGGCGCGGGAGGGGTCGCCGTCCTCCAGGATCACGCGGACGGGGAGGATCTTCGCCTCGGGGGCGATGCCGAGGACGCCGTCGGCGTTGCCCGGGCCGTGTCCGTGGCCGGCGATGATGCCGGCCATGGCGGTGCCGTGCCGGGCCCAGGGGCGGTCGCCCGGCTCGGCTCCGAAGCCGACCAGGTCCTTGCCGGTGAGGACGTTGCCGATCAGGTCGGGGTGGTCGGCCTCGACGCCGGTGTCCAGGACGGCGACGGTGACGCCGTCGCCCTTCGTGGTCTGCCAGGCCTCCTGGGTGTGCATGGCCTCCAGGGCCCACTGCTGGGCGCGGATGCTGTCGGCGTGGGCGGCGGGGGCGGGGAGGAGGACGAGACCCGCGGCGAGCAGGACGCCGAGGGCTCCGGCCCGACGGGTCGCGGCGGCGCGACCGGCCGGGCGGCTTGCGGCTTTCACGACGGCTGCTCCGTGGCCGAGCGGACGTTCTTGCGGAGGCCGCGTTCGACGCGGTCGGCGATGCCCTTCGCCTCGTTGCCGAGGCCGGCCTGGGCCGGGGCGGTGGTGGCGTTCGGCTCCATGGCGTCCTCGGCGGGCTGCGGGTCGTCGACGGTGCGGCCGTCGGCCCAGCCGGAGACGGCGTAGACGACGACCGGGGCCTCGGTGAGCACGGAGACGGTCCAGGAGGCGCGCTGCCCCTTGCCGAAGCGGGCGGCGGGGGTGTCCTGGGCGGCGTACGGCAGGGGCATCAGGTCGCTGCGGCGGTCCAGGCGCTCCTTGCGGAAACGGTTCGCGAGGGAGGTCATGCCCGGGGCGTCGGCCGTGGTGAAGAGCAGGCCGACGGTGGTCACGTAGCTCTGGGTGGCGTCGGTGTAGGTGGCCCGCAGGAGCCGCTCGCAGCCGACGGGGGCGAGGGCCTTGCGCAGCAGGGGGTCGAAGGCGTCCTTGCAGCCGCTGTCCGGGGCGACGGCGATCCGGGTCCAGGTGCGGTCGGCCCCTCCGGGGCCGGCGCCCTGGCCCTGCACGGTGGGCGGGAACAGCTGGTCGACGGGGACGCTGTGCCAGAGGCTTCCGGCCGTGGCGAAGGTGCTGCGGGAGCCCTCCTCCCCGGAGTCCCCGACCAGCCAGCTGCCGGTGGCCGCACCCGAGATGAGTCCCAGCCCGAGCACGAGACAGGCGGCGGCCGCGGCGGCCTGCGATGCGCCGCGTCGGCCGAGCGGACGGGGCCGGGCGTCGCCGTCGTACACCTCGGGCTCCCCGAACGACACGACGGGCCGCGCGCCGGTGGGTGTCCCGCCGGGAGTCAGCGGGGCGCTCCA
The DNA here is from genome assembly GCF_045040895.1 of Streptomyces purpurascens. Taxonomy (NCBI): domain Bacteria; kingdom Bacillati; phylum Actinomycetota; class Actinomycetes; order Kitasatosporales; family Streptomycetaceae; genus Streptomyces; species Streptomyces purpurascens. Next base: position 1,829,163 of record NZ_CP108341.1, read on the forward strand.
GGAGAAGGCCGGGTCGGGAGAGACACGGGAGGCGGGCGCGGAGTCCGGGGGCGGAGGGACCGAGGTGGCAGGGCGGGGTCGCTGGGTGGGTGCGGGCGGCATGCGCGTCCCGGGGCCGGCGTCAGGACCGGTGCCGGTTCCGGCGCCGGCGAGCAGGCCCGTACCGGCCTGCGGCTCACGCGTGGGGCGCGGCGGGGTGCCGGGGCGTACGGGATCGGGACGGCCGACGGTTTCAGCGGTCTCGGCGGGTGACGGGTCCGCGGGGATCGGCCGCAGGCGTCGGGTCGTCTCCGCCGCGTTCTCGGCGGGGGCGCCGGTACGGCGCGGCGTGGGGAGCGGCCCGGGCCGGCCGGAGGAACCCGGAAGGTGACGCGGTCGCGGAGGGGTGTCGGGCGGGGTGGAGGTCCTGTTCGACTCGGGCCGGGTCTCGGGGCGGACGCCGGGCGGCGTGTCCGGGAAGCGGGCGGAGGCGAGCGGCGGGGGCGGTGTCGTGGACTCGGTGCGCTCGGGCGCGGTGGCGCCGAGGCTCGGGAAGCGAGGGCGCCCGTTCGAGCCACCGCCGGAGCCGGAGGACGCCGGCCCGGCCGTACCGCCGCCCCGAGCGGCCGTTCCGGGACCGGTGCCGCTCCCTGCCGACGAGCCACCCGCGCCGGCCGTGCCGCCGCCCTGAGCCGCCCTTCCGGGACCGACCCCTGCCGGTGAGCCACCCGCGCGGATACGCCCACGGGACGTGGCCCGGTCCTCGGCGGCGGAGCCCGTCGAGGCCGCCTCACGCGCCGAGGAGGGCCCCTGCGCATCGGTCGTCAGGCCACCGACACCGAAGAATCCACGCCCGTCCGACACACCCCGCGCTCCGGCAACGGCAGACCCGGGCTGCGCGGTGTCCCGCGCCGGGGACGGCCGCAGCGGCCCCGCCGCCAAGCCACCGGCACCGGAGCGCCCACGCCCGTCCGTCTCCGCGGGAGCCGACGCACGCGGCCCCGACGCACCGCCACCCGGCGACACACGCCCGGTGGCGGGCTCGGGCTGGCCGGTGTTCCGTGCCGGGGACGGCCTCAGTGAACCCGTCGTCGAGCTCTCGCCCCACGTCGTACCCGGCCGGCCGGTGTCAGAAGACTCGCGACCGTCCGCGCCCGCCGGGGCGTCGTCCGTAGTCGTGTCGGACGGTTCGGCTGCCGTGTTCTCCGGGGGGTGTGGGGGACGCGGTGGGCTGCTGGGGCGTGGGGGGAAGGAGGCACGCCGCGCTTCCGTGCTCATGCACCCCCCGTTTCCTCGTGCCCGGGCCGCTGCGTTCTGCGCGGGCCGGTGGCGTCCTGCCCGAGGCCCGGCACGGAATCGTCCCGGGCACACATACCCGTACGGACGGAGCGTCATCCCGGCGCGGATTCCCGGCCGGCCCGTTCCGCCGTACGTGCGCGTCACTCTACGGCTTGTTCCTGCACGAACGGGAACCAGTCCACGACCCCGGGGCATCTGCCCGGAACGTCCCCCTACCCTGCGGTAATCCAGTCTGGCAGGCTGCGTTCATGACTGCGCGCGCCGCCGACCGGGCCCGTTACGACCGGGCCACAGCCCATCTCGACGCCCCTCTCGCGATCGTGGACCTGGAGGCCTTCGACGCCAACGCCGCCGATCTGGTCCGCCGCGCCGGGGGCAAGCCCGTCCGGGTCGCCAGCAAGTCCGTGCGGTGCCGGGCGCTGCTGGAACGCGTCCTGGCCCGGGACGGTTTCGCCGGGATCATGTCCTTCACGCTCGCCGAGTCGCTGTGGCTGGCCCGCTCGGGGTTCGAGGACGTGCTGCTCGCCTACCCGTCGGCCGACCGTGCCGCCTACGCCGAGCTCGCCGGTGATCCCAAGCTCGCCGCCGCCGTCACCGTCATGGTCGACGATGTCGCCCAGCTCGATCTGATCGACGCCTCGCGGGGCGGCGGGCGTGAAGTGGTGCGGGTGTGCCTGGAGTTGGACACGTCCCTGAGGCTGCTCGGCGGGCGCGTGCGCGTCGGGGCCCGGCGTTCGCCGCTGCACTCCCCCGCGCAGGTCGCGGACGTGGCCCGGGCGGTGGCCCGGCGGCCGGGCTTCGAGGTCGTGGGGATCATGGCGTACGAGGGACACGTCGCCGGTGTCGGAGACGCGGTGGCGGGGCGTCCGCTGCGGTCCCGTGCCGTACGGCTGATGCAGGCCGCCGCCAAGCGTGAACTCGCCGAGCGGCGTGCGGAGGTGGTGCGCGCGGTGCGTGCCGTCGTGCCGGGTCTGGAGTTCGTCAACGGCGGCGGCACCGGCTCGGTGCAGCACACGGCGGCGGAGGACTCGGTGACCGAGATCGCCGCCGGGTCGGGGCTGTACCTGCCGCGGCTGTTCGACAACTACACGTCGTTCAGCGGCCGTCCGGCGGCCCTGTTCGCCCAGCCGGTCGTAAGGCGGCCAGGAGTGGGCGTGGTGACCGTGCTCGGTGGCGGGTATCCCGCTTCCGGGGCCGCCGGGGCCGACCGGTCGCCCGTGCCGTACCTGCCCGAGGGGCTGCGCTACGACCCGCAGGAGGGGGCCGGTGAGGTGCAGACGCCGCTGCTCGGCTCGCCCGCCGACGATCTGCTGATCGGTGACAAGGTCTGGTTCCGGCACGCGAAGGCCGGTGAGCTGTGCGAGCGGTTCGACCAGCTGCGGCTGATCGAGGGCGACGCGGTGACGGCGACCGTGCCGACCTACCGCGGCGAGGGGCACACGTTCCTGTAGCCCGTCAGCCGGTCGGCCGTTCAGTCCGAGGGGCCGATGCTGCTGCCGACACCGCCGCCCGTGTCCGCGTCGCCGACCGGGCGGATGCCCTTGGTGACACGGTCCATGTCGGCGAGCGGCGGTCCGTCCTCGCCCGCGTCGAAGACGTACCGGACGAGGACCGGTGACTCGGTGCCGACGCTGGAGGGGAAGACGAGCGACTGGACGTAGCCGCCCGGTCCCTTGGCGGTGTGGACGCGCCAGCGCACGAAGTACCCGGCGCGGCCCGCCACCGCGACCGGCCCGGACTTGACCACCTCGTGGGACTCCATGCCCCCGTAGGGCTTGCGGCCGATCCGGTCGCGGTCGTAGGCCTCTTCGGCCGCCTCGGAGATGTCCGCCTTGGCGAGAACCTCGGGGGATTTCTCGTCGTTCGCTGTGACCGTGCGGGAGACGACGAGGCCGTGGCGGCAGACAGTGCCGTCGCCGGGGCAGTCGTACGTGCCGTCCGTCGTCATGACGACGTCGTCCTCGGCGACGTGCTGCGGGCGGACCCAGCCGTCGAGCAGCGGGAAGGTGACGCCGTTGAGCTGGTCCTCGACGACGGCGGGGTCGTCGGCGGACGGCTCGGAGGTGGACGTCTCGGGAGTCGGCTCCGAAGGTTCCGACGCCGTGGGGCCGGGGGCTGTCGGAACCGTCCTCGTCTCCGCGCCGCTGTCGTCGCCCCTGGTGAGGACCAGGGATCCGGTGACGATCGCCGCGACCAGGACCGCCCCGGCGGCGACGAGGGCGACCGCCTTCGCGCGCCCGGCGCCGCCGCCCGGGGGCGGGGGCACCGGGCCGGCGGTGGCCCCGGGCGTACGGCGGTGCTCGGTCCAGGCCGTGCCGTCCCACCAGCGTTCCAGATGGGGGCCGTGCGGGTCGGGGTACCAGCCGGGCGGAGGCGTCATGCTCATCCCGGCACTCTAGAGCCAGGGGCCTACAGGGGGGTGACGTACGCCCCCGCGATCCCGCCGTCGACGAGGAAGTCGGTGGCGTTCACGAAGGAGGAGTCGTCGCTGGCCAGGAAGGCGACGGCGGCGGCGATCTCCTCGGCCTCGGCGAACCGGCCCAGCGGGATGTGCACCAGGCGGCGCGCGGCGCGCTCCGGGTCCTTGGCGAACAGCTCCTGCAGCAGCGGGGTGTTGACCGGGCCGGGGCACAGGGCGTTCACGCGGATGCCCTCGCGGGCGAACTGGACGCCCAGTTCGCGGGACATGGCGAGGACGCCGCCCTTGGAGGCCGTGTACGAGATCTGGCTGGTGGCGGCGCCCATCCTGGCCACGAAGGACGCCGTGTTGATGATCGAGCCCCTGCCCTGGCGCCGCATGTACGGGATGGCGGCCTTGCAGCACAGGTAGACGGAGGTGAGGTTGACCTCCTGGACGCGCTTCCAGGCCTCCAGGCCGGTCTCCAGGATGGAGTCGTCGTCGGGCGGGGAGATGCCGGCGTTGTTGAAGGCGATGTCGACGCTGCCGTAGGTGTCGTAGGCCGTCTTGAAGAGGGCCTCGACCTGCTCGGGGTCGGTCACGTCGACGTTCACGAAGGTGCCGCCGACCTCCTCGGCGGCCGCCTTGCCGCGGGCCTCGTCGACGTCGCCGCAGACGACGTGGGCGCCCTCGGAGGCGAGGCGGCGGACGGCGGCGAGGCCGATGCCGCTGCCGGCTCCGGTGACGACGGCGGTGCGGCCGACCAGGCGGCGGCAGATGTTTTCCTGGGCAGTCACTGTGCGGGGCCCTCCGTGCTGATGAAGACGTTCTTGGTTTCGGTGAAGGCGGCCAGGGCCTCGGGGCCGAGCTCGCGGCCGACGCCCGACTGCTTGTAGCCGCCGAACGGGGTCCAGTAGCGGACGCTGGCGTGGGAGTTGACGGACAGGTTGCCGGCGCGGACGGCCTGGGAGACGCGCAGGGCGCGGCCGACGTCCCGGGTCCAGATGGAGCCGGAGAGGCCGTAGGGGGTGTCGTTGGCCAGGCGGATGGCGTCCGCCTCGTCGGTGAACGGCAGCAGGACGGCCACGGGGCCGAAGATCTCCTCGCAGGCCGCCGCCGAGTCGGGCCGCTCGCCGGTGAGCACGGTCGGCGGGAACCAGAAGCCGGGCCCCTCGGGTGCGCTGCCGCGCAGGGCCGGGGCGTCCTCGGGTACGTATCCCCGGACGCGGTCGAGCTGCTGCCGGGAGATCAACGGGCCCATCTGCGTCTTCTCGTCGGCCGGGTCGCCCACCACCACGGCGGCCAGGGCCTCGGCGAGCAGTTCGCGGACCTCGTCGTAGACCGTCTCCTGGACCAGGACGCGGGTGCGGGCGCAGCAGTCCTGGCCGGAGTTGTCCAGGAAGGAGAAGGGGTCGACGGCGGTCTTGAGGTCGGCGTCGGCGAAGACGATGTTGGGGCTCTTGCCGCCGAGTTCGAGGGTGACCGGTTTGACCTGCTCGGCGCCGAGCGCGGCGACGCGCGTCCCGGTGCGGGTGGAGCCGGTGAAGACGATCTTGGCGACGCCGGGGTGCCGTACCAGTGCGTCGCCCGTGACGGCGCCTTGCCCCGGCAGGACCTGGAAGAGGTGCTCCGGGAGCCCGGCCTCCAGGGCGAGTTCGGCGAGGCGCAGGGCAGTCAGCGGGGTGGTCTCGGCGGGCTTGAGGATGACCGCGTTGCCGGCCGCGAGGGCGGGGGCGGTGCCCCAGGCGGCGATCGGCATGGGGAAGTTCCAGGGCGCGATCACGCCGACGACGCCGAGCGGTTCGAGGATCGTGACGTTCAGGCCGCCGGGCACCGGGATCTGCCGGCCGGTGAGCCGCTCCACTCCCCCGGCCGCGTAGTCCAGCAGGTCACGGACGTTGCCGGCCTCCCAGCGGGCGTTGCCGATGAGGTGGCCGGCCTCGCGGACCTCCAGCCGGGCCAGTTCCTCCAGGTGCTCGTCGACGGTGGCCGCGAAGCGGCGCAGCAGCCGGGCGCGGTCGCCGGGGGCCATGGCGGCCCAGATCCGCTGTGCCCTGGCGGCGTGGGTGACGGCCGCGTCGACGTCGGCCGGGCTCGCCCCGGCGATGGCGGCGACGACCTCCTCGGTCGCGGGGTTCAGTACTTCCAGAAGGTGCTCGGAAGACAAGAGGGGCCTCACATGCGTTCGAAGGAGCGGCGCAGCTCCCAGTCGGTCACCGCGGCGTCGAAGGCGTCCAGTTCGACCCGCGCCATGTTGCGGTAGTGCGCGACGACCTCGTCCCCGAAGGCGGCCTTGGCGACGGTGCTGTTCTCCCAGAGCTCGGCGGCCTCGCGCAGGGTGGTGGGGACGTGGGCGAAGTCGGCGGTGTAGGCGTTGCCGGGGCAGGGCTCGGGCAGCTCCAGCTTCTGCTCGATGCCGTGCAGCCCGGCAGCCACGAGTCCGGCGACGGCGAGGTAGGGGTTGACGTCGCCGCCGGGCAGCCGGTTCTCGAAGCGCAGTGAGCGGCCGTGGCCGACCACGCGCAGCGCGCAGGTGCGGTTGTCGTGGCCCCAGGCGACGGCGGTCGGGGCGAAGGAGCCCGGCTGGAACCGCTTGTAGGAGTTGATGTTGGGGGCGTAGAGCAGGGAGAAGTCGCGGAGGGCGGCGAGCTGGCCGGCGAGGAAGTGCCGCATGACGTCCGACATGCCGCCCTCGCCGTCCCCGGCCATGGCGTTGCCGCCGTCCGCGTCCGCGAGCGAGAGGTGGATGTGGCAGGAGTTGCCCTCGCGCTCGTTGTACTTGGCCATGAAGGTGATCGACATGCCCTCCTGGGCGGCGATCTCCTTGGCGCCGGTCTTGTAGACGGAGTGCTGGTCACAGGTGACCAGGGCCTCGTCGTAGCGGAAGGCGATCTCGTGCTGGCCGGGGTTGCACTCGCCCTTGGCGGACTCGACGGTGAGGCCGGCCGCCGCCATCTCGTTGCGGATGCGGCGCAGCAGGGGCTCGATGCGGCCGGTGCCGAGGACGGAGTAGTCGATGTTGTACTGGTTGGCCGGGGTCAGGCCTCGGTAGTTCGCGTCCCACGCCTGTTCGTAGCTGTCCTTGAAGACGATGAACTCCAGCTCGGTGCCGACCTGGGCGGTGTAGCCGAGCTCGGCCAGGCGCTCCAGCTGACGGCGCAGTATCTGGCGGGGCGCGGCGACCACCGGGGAGCCGTCGCTCCAGGCGAGGTCGGCGTGGAGCATGGCCGTGCCCTCGTTCCAGGGGACGCGGCGCAGGGTGCTCAGGTCCGGGTGCATCGCGAAGTCGCCGTAGCCGCGGTCCCAGGAGGACATCGCGTAGCCGTCGACGGTGTTCATCTCGGTGTCGACGGCGAGCAGGTAGTTGCAGCCCTCGGTGCCGTGCTGGAGCACCTCGTCGAGGAAGAAGCGGGCGGCGAACCGCTTGCCCTGGAGCCGCCCTTGCATGTCGGGGAAGGCCAGGACGACAGTGTCGATCTCACCGCCCGCGACGAGGGCGTGCAGCTCCTCGACGCTCAGCGGGGGTGTGCGGTCTGCCACGGGAAGGCCTCCTAGGCTCCTTGGATCCGCCGGGAGCCATAAGGTATTGCGGAGAACCATTGCTTGGGAAGGGGGTACGGCCACATGCCGGAGGAACCTGGGGGCGAGGTGCGGGACGGGCTGACACCGGTGCTGCGGCCGGTGCGCGCGGGCAACGGCTTCGAGGAGGCGCTGGAGCAGATCCTCCAGGTCGTACGGCTGGGCCTGGTGCCGGGGGGCGAGCGGCTGCCGGCCGAGCGGGAGCTGGCGGAGCGGCTGGGGATCAGCCGGGTGACGCTGCGCGAGGTGCTGAAGGTGCTCCAGGACCAGGGTCTGGTCGAGTCTCGGCGCGGCCGGTACGGCGGGACGTTCGTACGGCCGCGCACGGACGCCGGCGGCGAGGACGAGCTGCGGCGCCGGGTCGCCGAGGTCGACATAGAGGACCTCCTGCGCTTCCGGGAGGTGCTGGAGGTGGGCGCCGCGGGGCTGTGCGCGGCACACGGACTGGACGCGAAGCAGGCCGGACAGCTCCGTGAGGCCCTGGACCGCACGCACGACGCCCCGCTCGCCGAGTACCGCCGCCTGGACACACTGCTGCACCTCACGCTCGCCGAGCTGTCCGGCTCCCCCACCCTGACGGCCCAGTACGCGGCCGTGCGCGCGAGCGTCAACGACCTGCTCGACTGCATCCCGCTCCTGGTGCGCAACCTGGAGCACTCCCAGCGGCAGCACGCCGCCCTGGTGGAGGCCGTGATCGAGGGCGACGCCGAGGAGGCACGGGAGATCATGCGCGAGCACTGCGGGGGTACGGCGGCGCTGCTGCGGGGGTTCCTCGGCTGAGCCGCGCGGCGTCTTGGCGCGGTGAGGATTTACGGGCGATTAACGCACGGGTATTGCCTTCCCCTGGTCCGCACCGCAAAGGTATGGCTCCATTCCATTGAGCGTAGCCCGCTCGACCTCGTGAATCGCCGCCGCCCTCGGGGAGTCTGCCCATGTCCCAGGAATCCACCAGCACACCAGCCGCCCCGGAGGGAGACGACTATCTGGAACGCAGGGCACTGCGCCGCGGCAGCGCCGGCTGGGTGCTGCTGACCGGCCTCGGCGTCGCCTACGTCGTCTCCGGCGACTACTCGGGCTGGAACTTCGGCCTGGCCGAGGGCGGCTTCGGGGGCCTGGCGATCGCCATGGTGCTCATGGGCGCGATGTACGCCTGCATGGTCTTCGCCCTGGCCGAGCTGTCCTCGATCCTGCCGACGGCGGGCGGCGGCTACGGCTTCGCCCGGCGGGCGCTGGGCCCCTGGGGCGGCTTTCTGACCGGTACGGCGATCCTCATCGAGTACGTCCTCGCGCCCGCCGCGATCGTCATCTTCATCGGGGACTACGTCGAGTCGCTGGGCCTGTTCGGCCTGGAGTCCGGCTGGCCGATGTACCTGGTCTGCTTCGCGATCTTCCTCGGCATCCATCTGTGGGGCGTGGGCGAGGCGCTGCGGTTCAGCTTCGTCGTCACGGGCATCGCGGTCGCCGCCCTGATCGTGTTCGCGCTGGCGGCACTGCCCGACTTCTCCTTCGCGTCGCTGGACGACATCCCGGTCGACGCCTCCGCCGCGGGAGCCGGCTCCTGGCTGCCGTTCGGTCTGCTCGGCATCTGGGCGGCGTTCCCGTTCGGCATGTGGTTCTTCCTGGGCGTCGAGGGGGTGCCGCTGGCCGCCGAGGAGACCAGGGATCCGGCCCGTACGCTGCCGAAGGCGATCCGCTGGTCCATGGGCATCCTGGTGGTGCTGGCCGTGGTCACGTTCTTCGCGGCGGCGGGCGCACGCGGTTCCGCGGCGATCCAGGAGGCGGGCAACCCGCTGGTCGAGGCGCTGCAGCCGGGCGGCAAGGCGACGACATTGAGCCGGATCGTGAACTACGCGGGCCTGGCCGGCCTGGTGGCCTCGTTCTTCTCCCTGATCTACGCCGGCTCGCGCCAGCTCTTCGCCCTGTCCCGCGCGGGATACCTGCCCCGCTTCCTGTCTCTCACCAGCCGCCGCAAGGCGCCGTACCTGGGCCTGCTGGTGCCCGGCACGATCGGCTTCCTGCTGGCGGCGCTGTCGGGCAACGGCGCCCGCATGCTGAACATCGCCGTCTTCGGCGCGACCATCTCCTACGCGCTGATGTCCCTGTCGCACATCGTGCTGCGCCGCCGCGAGCCGGAACTGCCACGGCCGTACCGCACGCCGGGCGGGGTGGTGACCTCCTCGGTCGCCCTGGTGCTGGCCTGTGCGGCGCTGGTGGCCACGTTCCTGGTGGATGTGACCGCGGCGGTCATCGCGCTCGTGGTGTACGTCGTCGCCGTCGGGTACTTCGGCCTGTACAGCAGGAAGCGGCTGGTGGCGAAGGCACCGGAGGAGGAGTTCGCGGCGCTGGCGGCGGCCGAGGCAGAGTTGTCACGGGACTGAGGTGGACCGGGGCGTCGAGATGAGGGAGTTTCTGTGTCCAGGCCGTTGATCGGGGTCAGCACCTATCTCGAGTCCGGTGCGCGCTGGGGCGTGTGGGAGCTGGAGGCGGCGCTGCTGCCGGCCGGTTACCCGCGGCTGGTGCGGCGGGCGGGCGGACTGGCCGCGATGCTTCCGCCGGACGACCCGCTGCACGCGGCCGATGTCGTGGCCCGGCTGGACGGGCTGGTCATCGCGGGCGGGCCGGATGTCGAGCCGGTCCGCTACGGCGCGGAGCGCGAGCCGCGGACCGGGCCGCCGGCGCGGGAGCGGGACGCGTGGGAGCTGGCCCTGATCGACGCGGCGCTGGCGGCGGGGGTGCCGTTGCTGGGTATCTGCCGGGGCATGCAGCTGCTGAACGTGGCCCTCGGCGGGACGCTCGTCCAGCACATCGACGGGCACGCGGAGCAGGTGGGCGTCTTCGGCGGCCACACCGTCAAGCCGGTGCCGGGGAGCCTGTACGGCGGTGTCGTGCCGGAGGAGGCGTTCGTACCGACGTATCACCACCAGGCCGTGGACCGGCTGGGCGAGGGACTGGTCCCGTCGGCGTACGCGGCGGACGGGACGATCGAGGCGCTGGAGCTGCCGAGCCGCCCGGGGTGGGTGCTGGGTGTGCAGTGGCACCCGGAGATGGGGGATGACGTGCGGGTGATGCGGGCGTTGGTGGAAGCGGCAACACCGAACTGACCCCGGTACGCGCACGGCCCACCAGGGGGCTCCGCCCCCTGGACCCCCGTCCTATGCCCACCCACCACCCGAATCGGTCAGCCAAGAAGCCGAGCTCGCCCCCTCCCCAGCCCATCCGACGCCCACGGACGAGACCACTCAGGGCCCAACCCCTATCCAGCCCGTCCGGCGTTTGAGAACGAGACCGCTCAGACCGAAGCCGTCGACCAAGGGGCAAGCCCAGCCCCCATCCAGCCCGTCCGGCGTTTGAGGACGAGGCCGTTCAGGCCGATCGGGGGTCCAGGGGGCGGAGCCCCCTGGGGATGGGACGGGTAGGGGCGGCGGGGGCGAGAAAACTATCCCCTCGTCAGCGACAGCAGATCGCGGGCCGGACCGGTAGGCCGATGCCCCGTAGGCCACACCGCCCGCAGATCCCGCGCCAGCGCCACCCCCTCCACCGGCACACTCACCAGCCGCCGCATCGCCAACTCCTCCCCCACCGCCAGTTCGCTCAGCACCGACGGCCCCGCCCCGCTCACCGCCGCCGCCTTGACCGCCGTCGTGGAGGACAACTCGATCAGCGGCCGGGCCAGTCCCCCGAGCGCCGCGTCCAGGACCTGCCGCGTACCCGAACCCTTCTCACGCAGGATCAGCGGCGTCGACGCCAACTCCCCCGCCGCCAGAGGCCGTCGACGGCGGGCCCAAGGATGGCCGGGGGCCGTGACCACTATCAGCCGGTCGTGGGCGATGACCACCGAGTCCAGCCCTGTCGGAACCGACAAGCCCTCCACGAAACCCAGATCCGCCTCGTCCGACAGCAGACGTTCCGCCACCACCGTCGAGTTTCCGGCGTGCAGGGACACCGCCGTGTCGGGCCGCTGGGCGCGCAGCGCGAGCAGCCAGCCCGGCAGCAGGTACTCGGCGATCGTCATGCTCGCCGCCACCCGCAAGCGCGAGTCACGGCGGTCGCGCAACGCCTGCGCCCCCACGTCGAACGCCTCCGCCGCCTCGACGATCCGCCGCGCCCAGTCCGTCACCAGCGCACCGGCGTCCGTCAGCCGGGACCCGCGGGGCGAACGGTCGACCAGCGCCACGCCGAGCTGCCGCTCCATCGACCGGATCCGGCTGCTCGCCGCGGGCTGGGTGATGCCGAGTTCCCGCGCGGCCCCGCCGAGGCTGCCGAGCCGCGCCACCGCCAACAGCAGCTCCAGCGCGCCGAGATCCGGCACCCGGTGCCCCAGGGACCCGGCTCCGGCGGTCGGTACGCCACCCTGCTCATCCGTCCTGCTCATAAACCCAGCTTATGTCGCCATAGAGGCATACTCCCTGGTGGTACAGCTCCGGATCACCGACCGTGAGAGTCATGGTCACCGCAGCCCAGCCCCTCGCGTACCCCGTGTCGGTCCGTCATCTCGGGCCGAACTGGTACGCCACCGTCATGGGCACCGCCGTCGTCGCCACCGCCGGAGCCGCCCTCCCATCGCACCTTCCCGGGCTGCGCCCTGTGCTCGCCGGTGTCTGGGCCCTCGCGTTCGTCCTGCTCCTGACCCTGCTCGGGGCCCGGGCCGTGCACTGGGTCCACCACCGGGACCAGGCCCGCGCCCATCTCCTCGACCCGGCGACGGCCCCCTTCTACGGCTGTCTCGCCATGGCTCTGCTCGCCGTGGGCGGCGGTGCCCTCACGGTGGGCCGGGACGTGATCGGCGTACGGGCGGCCGTCGCGCTCGACGCCGTGCTGTTCAGCGCCGGTACGGCTCTCGGGCTGGCCGCCGCCGTCACCGTGCCGTATCTGATGGCCGTACGGCACCGGGTCGAGCCGGGACAGGCCACCCCCGTCTGGCTGCTGCCGCTGGTCGCGCCCATGGTGTCGGCCGCCGTCGGGCCGCTGCTGGTTCCTCATCTGCCTCCGGGGCAGCCCCGGGAGACGCTGCTTCTGGTCTGCTTCGCGCTGTTCGGACTCAGTCTGCTCGCCACGCTCGTCATGCTGCCGTTGGTCTTCGGACGGCTGATCACCGGCGGGCCGCTGCCCCTCGCCCTCACCCCGACGCTGTTCCTGGTGCTGGGGCCGCTCGGGCAGTCGACGACCGCCGTAGGAGCGTTCGCGGACATCGCCCCCGGAGTCGTACCGGCGCCGTACAGCCAGGGCTTCGGTGTGCTCGCCGTGCTCTACGGCGTGCCCGTGATGGGGTTCGCGCTGCTGTGGTTCTGCCTCGCCACCGTCCATGTGCTGCGCGCCCGGCGGCACGGGATGCGGTTCGCGATGACGTGGTGGTCGTTCACCTTCCCGGTCGGCACCTGTGTGACGGGCGCCGAGGCCCTGGGCCGGCACACCGGGCTCGTGGCCTACGCAGGGCCGGCGGTCCTCCTGTACGCGGTGCTGGTCGTCGCGTGGGGCACCGCCGCCGCGGGCACCGTACGCGGGCTGCTCAGGGGCGAGCTGCTCGCAGGGCCCGGTCCAGCACCCGTGGCGCCTCGGCCAGCGACGGCCCGTACCAGGTGAGGTGCCGTCCGCTGACGAGCGCGCAGGGCAGGCCGGGGAAGGCCTCGGGGCCGTCGTCGGCGGTGAAGCGGTAGGGCTCGTCCGGGAGGATCACCACGTCCGGCGCCGCGGCGCGCAACTCCTCCAGCGGGATGCGGGGGTAGCGGTCGGGGTGCGCCGCGTGCACGTGGTCGACGCCGAGGCAGGCCAGGACGTCGCCCGCGAAGGTGTCGCGGCCCAGGACCATCCACGGGCGGCGCCAGATCGGCACGACCGCCGTCAGGCGGGTCACCGGCGGCCCCAGGGAGGACCAGGCGTGCTGCGCCTCGTCCAGCCAGCGCGGGCGCCCCGCCACCCCGCAGGCGTCCAGGACCCGGGCCAGTTCCCGGAAGGCCCCCGGCACATCGCGGATCTCGGTCACCAGGACCTCGACGCCCGCCGCGCGCAGGGCCGCGAGGTCGGGCTCGCGGTTCTCCTCCTCGTTGGCGATCACCAGGTCGGGGGCGAGGGCGACGATCCGGTCGGGCTTGGGGTTCTTCGTGCCGCCGACGCGTACGACGTCCAGGCCGGGCGGATGGGTGCACCAGTCGGTGGCGCCGACCAGGGCGCCGGGCGCGGACCGGGCCAGGGCCTCGGTCAGTGAGGGGACCAGCGAGACGACCCTCACCGGCGTGGCCGGTCCCGGACCGCCTCGATGTGCTCCGCCACGGCGACGACGATCACGCGGGTGTCCGACTCCGTGGCTCGCCAGCGGTGCCGTACGCCGCCGGTGAGGTACAGCGTGTCGCCGCGGCCGAGCCGGTAGGCGCGGCCTTCCGCCTCGATCTCCACCGCGCCGTCGGCGACGTACATCAACTGGTCGTTGCGGTACTGGAATTCACGGCCCGCGTCATGGTCGCCGATGAACTCGGAGGCGTGCATCTGGTGGTGGCCGCGCACCAGGGACCGGGTCCGGGGCTGGGGCAGCGGCTCGGCACCCTCGGCGCGGACGACGTCCACGCTGCACGCCGGGTCGGCCGCGGCGAGGAGCTCCACGGCGGTGGTGCGCAGGGCGTCGGCGACCTTCTCCAGGGAGCTTCGGCTGGGGCGCGCCCGGTCGTTCTCGATCTGGCTCAGGAACGGGACCGACAGGCCGCTGCGCTCGGCCACGGCGGCGAGGGTGAGATCCAGCGCGCGGCGCCGGCGGCGCACGGCCGCGCCCACCCGAAGGGACTGCTCTTTGTGGTCGCCCATCGCTCCGGCTCCCTCCTTCGCCCGTCGATGCCGGTCCCCGTGCACCGGTGTCCGGCGCACTGCTTCTGTTGAGTTGTCTGCACCCTACGCATGTTCGGCAAACCGTTTCATGCGCCCGTCACATCGACGTCATACAGGGCGGTGCGCGACCTCACAGTTCGCGCCAGGGGATCCGCCGCTCTCGGGGCAGCGTACGGATTTCCTCCTACGGGAGGAACAGGGCGGGAGGCGGGAGAAGCAGGGCGGGAGGTGAGGCTCAGGGGGTGGCGTCGCGCTCTGTGGTTGTCCGGATCCCGCTCGTGGATACGGGTGCGGGGCGGGACGCGTCGTGTCGCGTCCCGCCCCGCATCCGGTCTCACTGCGGCGTCATGCGCTCCACCATGTCGGGGTGCTCCTTCAGCCACGCGGCGACGGCCTCTTCCTCATGGCCCTGACCGCGGTTCTTGATCTCGCTCTCCAGGGTGCCGAGCTCGTCCTCGGTCATCTTGAAGTTCTTGATCCACTTCGTGAGCTGCGGGTACTCCTCGGGGAACTTCTCGTTGGAGATGGTGCGGATCGTGTTGCCCTCGCCGAAGGCCTTCTTGGGGTCCTTCAGCTTGGTCAGCTCGTAGTCGCTGTACGCCCAGTGCGGCGACCAGAGCGTGACGGCGATCGGCTCCTTCTTGGCGTAGGCGCGCTTCAGCTCGGCCAGCATGGCCGGGGTGGAGCCGTCGACGACCTCGTACTCCTTGTCCAGGCCGTAGGCGGGCAGGACCTTGTTCTTCGCCAGGTCCATCTCGCCGGTGCCCGGCTCGATGCCGATGATCTTCCCCTTGAAGGTGCCGGACTTGCCCTTGAGGTCCTCCAGGGAGTCGACGCCCTTCACGTAGGACGGTACGGCGATCTCCAGGGAGGTCGGTTCGTACCAGGTGCCGAGGTCCCTGAGCCGGTCCTTGTTCTTGTCCCAGTAGTTCTTCTGGGCGTAGGGCAGCCAGGCGTCGAAGTTGAGGTCGAGATCACCCGAGGCCAGGCCCGTGTAGACGGGGCCGACGTCCATCTGCTTCAGGTTCAGCTTGTAGCCGCGCCGTTCGAGGACGTTCTTCCACAGGTAGGTGACGGCGATGTCCTCGTCCCAGGGGAACCACGCCACGTCCAGGGGCTGCCCGGCCTCGGCGGGTGTGCTGCCGGCGGCGTTCTTCACCGGGGCCATCTTGTCGACGAAGCCGGGGTTCTGCTTCAGCCAGGCACGGACGGCCTCCTGCTGGTTGCCCTTGCCGGCCTTGTTGATCTCGGCTTCGAGGCCGGTGAGCTCCTTCTCGCTCATCTTGAAGTTCTTCAGCCACTCGGCGACCGTCGGGTCGTCGTTCGCGAAGCCCTTGCGGGACAGCGTGTGCACGCCGTCGCCCTCGCCCCAGGCGCCCTTGGGGTCCTTGAGCTTCTTGAGGTCGTAGTCGTTGTACGCCCAGTGCGGCGACCAGAGGGTGGTGACGATCGGCTTCTTCTGGGCGTAGGCGCGCTTCAGCTCGGCCAGCATCGCGGGCGTGGAGCTGTCGACGACCTCGTACTCCTTGTCGAGGCCGTACTCCTTGAGGACCTTGCTCTTCAGCAGGGCCATCTCGCCGGCGCTGGACTCGATGCCGGTGATCTTGCCGCCGAACTCGGAGGCCTTGCCCTTGAGGTCCTCCAGGGAGTCGATGCCCTTCATGTAGGAGGGCACGGTGAGCTCCAGGGACGTCTTGTCGTACCAGGCGCCGAGGTCGTCGAGCTGCTTGCCGTACTTCTTCCAGTACTGGGCGTGGGTGGTGGGCAGCCAGGCGTCCGTCTGGAAGTCGATGTCGCCCTGGGCGAGGGAGGTGTACAGCGGGCCCGCGTCGAACTGCTTGGCCTCGACCTCGTAGCCGCGCTGCTCCAGGGCCTCCTTCCACAGGAAGGTGGAGGCGACGCCCTCGTCCCAGGGGATGTAGCCGATGCTGATCTTCTTGCCCTGGCCGACGTTCTTCCCGTCGGCCGCGGCCGTGGTGCCGGTGCTGCCGCCGAACATCCCCAAGCCGCCCGCGGCGAGCGCGAGGACGACGACGCCGATCACGGCGACGACCGGGCGGGGGCGGTAGGACCAGATCTTCAGCCCCTGGGCGGCGCGCAGCTTGGCGGCGGCGCGGCGGCCGAGCGGGGAGACCTGGGTGCCCAGCGCGCTGGTCATGCGGTCCAGGTAGATCGCGAGGATCACGATGGCCACACCGGCCTCGGAGCCCAGGCCCACGTTGAGCTGGCCGATGGCCTCGTTGACGTCGCCGCCGAGGCCGCCGGTGCCGACCATGCCGGCGATCGCGGCCATGGACAGGCCGAGCATGATGACCTGGTTGACGCCGGCCATGACGGTGGGCAGAGCGAGCGGGAGCTGGACGCGCAGCAGGGTGTTGCGGGGCGTGGTGCCGAACGCGTCGGCGGCCTCGACCAGTTCCTTGTCGACCTGCCGGATGCCCAGCTCGGTCATGCGCACGCCCGGTGCGAGCGCGAAGATCAGCGTGGCGACGATGCCGGCGGGGGCGCCGGTGCCGAAGAACAGGATGGCCGGGATGAGGTAGATCATCGCGGGCAGCGTCTGCATGAAGTCCAGGACGGGCCGGACCAGACCGCTGACGCGGTCCGAGCGGGCCGCCCAGATGCCGACGGGTATGGAGATCACGAGCGCGATGACGGTCGCCACGAGGACGAGCGCCAGGGTGATCATCGCGTTCTCCCACAGTTCGAGGGAGTCGATGAACGCGAATCCGGCGAACGTGAGGACACCGGCGAGCGTGCCGCGCAGCCAGAAGGCGATGACGGCGAAGATGCCCGCGAGGAGCAGTGGTTCGGGGGCCTGGAGGACGGCGTTGATGCCGTCGTAGAGGCCGAGGAAGACGGTCTTGCAGAAGTCGAACAGCCACGCCATGTGGGTGGTGAGCCAGTCGACCCCGTCGTTGACCCAGCTGCCGAGCTCGATCCTAGGCACGGGCCGTCACCTTCTCTCCGCCCTTGTCCTGCGGGGAGTCGCAGGGCTGCGGGGTGGCGTCCTGCTCGTCGCCGAGGAAGCCGATCAGGCGCTGCCGGGGGACGACGCCGATCTGCTTGTTGTCCTGGTCCACGACCGAGACGGGGTGGGAGAGCCGGGCGCTGATCGCGCACAGTTCCGTGAACGGGGTGTCGGCCGTGGCGGTCCGGCAGTGGCAGCCGGGGTCGTCGGCGGTGACCGAGGGGTCCATGATCTCGCCCGCGGTCAGCACGCGGGAGCGGTCGACGTCCTGGGTGAAGGAGGCGACGTAGTCGTTCTCCGGCCGCAGCAGGATGTCCTGGGCGGTACCGATCTGGACGATCTCGCCGTCGCGCATGACGGCGATGCGGTCGCCCAGGCGCATGGCCTCGTTGAGGTCGTGGGTGATGAAGACGATCGTCTTCTTCAGCTTCTGCTGGAGCTCCAGCAGCTGGTCCTGCATGTCGCGGCGGATCAGCGGGTCCAGGGCGCTGAAGGACTCGTCCATCAGCAGCAGGTCGGCGTCGGTGGCGAGCGCGCGGGCGAGACCGACGCGCTGCTGCATGCCGCCGGACAGCTCGTCGGGCCAGGACTTCTCCCAGCCGGCCAGGCCGCACAGGGCGAGCGCCTCGTCGGCGCGGCGTACGCGCTCGGCGCGGGGCACGCCCTGCACTTCAAGACCGTAGGCGGCGTTCTCGCGCACGCTGCGGTGCGGGAAGAGCGCGAAGTGCTGGAACACCATGCTGATCTTCCGGGAGCGGACCTTGCGCAGCTCGCGGTCGCTGAGTGTGGTCAGGTCCTGGCCGTCGAAGCGGACATGCCCGGAGGTCGGCTCGAGCAGGCCGTTCAGCATGCGCAGCAGGGTGGACTTGCCGGATCCGGACAGACCCATGACGACGAAGATCTGGCCGGGCTCCACGGTGAAGGACGCGTCGATCACGGCGGCGGTCGTGCCCTCGGCGCGCAGTTCCTCCCGGTCGGCTCCGTCGCGGAGCCGCTCGACCGCTCGGTCCGGTCTTCTGCCGAACACTTTGTACAGGCTCTCTGCCTCAAGGGTCGCTGACACGTGCACCTCAATCTCGACGACAACAGAACAGAGCGAGGACAGGGCCGCAAACAGTTGAAATGCGCAACCAGCCTCGCTCCGGGGCGGCGCCTCCCCCCGATCCGGAAAGGCAAACCCACAAGTGGGGCGCTTCACACAAGACGCACACACGGCAACCCGCTGGGCAGCGGCGAGTGGCTGTCGGTGGCGTACGGCATGATGCGTGGCGTGACCGGACGACTGATGCTCCTCGACACCGCCTCCCTGTACTTCCGCGCCTATTTCGGCGTCCCGGACTCGGTCAGGGCCCCGGACGGCACGCCGGTGAACGCCGTGCGCGGGCTGCTCGACTTCATCGACCGGCTGGTCAAGGACCACCGGCCCGACCAGCTCGTGGCCTGCATGGACGCCGACTGGCGGCCGCACTGGCGGGTGGAGCTGATCCCCTCGTACAAGGCGCACCGCGTCGCCGAGGAGCGCGCGGCCGGCCCGGACGAGGAGGAGGTGCCCGACACGCTGTCGCCGCAGGTGCCGGTCATCGAGGCGGTGCTGGACGCGGTGGGCATCGCGCGCGTGGGCGTCGCGGGGTACGAGGCGGACGACGTGATCGGCACGTTCACCGCGCGGGCGAACGGCCCGGTCGACATCGTCACGGGCGACCGCGATCTGTACCAGCTGGTGGACGACGCGCGCGGGGTCCGGGTGCTGTATCCGCTGAAGGGTGTGGGCACGCTCCAGCTCACCGATGAGGCATGGCTCCGTGGGAAGTATGGGGTCGCAGGGAGCGGGTACGCGGACCTGGCCCTGCTGCGCGGCGACCCCAGCGACGGCCTGCCGGGCGTGCCGGGCATCGGAGAGAAGACGGCCGCCAAGCTGCTGGCCGAGTACGGGGACCTGGCCGGGATCATGGCGGCGGTCGAGGACCGGCGGTCGAAGCTCACGCCGACGCAGCGCAGGCGGCTGGATGAGTCCCGCCCCTATCTCGCGGTCGCGCCGAAGGTGGTCCGGGTCGCGGACGACGTACCCCTGCCCGATGTCACCACGGCGCTGCCGCGGGCCCCGCGCGACCCGGCGGAGCTTCGGACACTGGCGACCCGCTGGGGACTGGGCGGCTCGCTGGAGCGCCTTCTGACCACGCTGGCGGTGTGACGGGGGCGGGCCGACGGCCTTCCGGAGACCGGCGGTGTTCATGAACCTCTCATTCAAGAGGTGTTAAGTGGGGGCGAGGTGCTAACTTAGGTAAGCCTAACTATGCGATACAGGGAGGTCCTCATGGCAGAGCGACCGGGACGCCAGCCGCGCAAGCCGCATTCCGCTCAGGTCGTCCGCACCGAGCGGCTGACTCCGCACATGCAGCGTGTGGTGCTCGGCGGCGAGGGCCTCGCCGACTTCGCGGCCGGCACGTGCACCGACCACTATGTGAAGCTGCTGTTCCCGCCCGAGGGCGTGACCTACCCGGAACCCTTCGACATGCAGCGCATCCGTGACGAGGTTCCCCGCGAACAGTGGCCGGTGACCCGGACGTACACGGTGCGCCATTGGGACGCCGAGCACCGCGAGCTGACCCTGGACTTCGTCGTCCACGGCGACGAGGGCCTGGCCGGCCCCTGGGCGGCACGCGTCCAGCCGGGCGAGACCGTGCGCTTCATGGGACCGGGCGGGGCGTACGCGCCCGACACCGACGCCGACTGGCATCTGCTCGTCGGTGACGAGAGCGCGCTGCCCGCGATCGCCTGTGCCCTGGAGGCCCTGCCGCGCGGCGCCAAGGCCTACGCCTTCGTGGAGATCTCCGGCCCGGAGGAAGAGCTGAAGATCGACTCGGACGTGGACGTCGTCTGGCTGCACCGCGGCGACCGACCCCTCGGCGAGGCGCTGGTCGAGGCGGTCCGGAACCTGGAGTTCCCCGAGGGCCGGGTGCACGCCTTCGTCCACGGCGAGGCGCACTTCGTGAAGGAGCTGCGCCATCTGCTCCGGGTCGAGCGGCACATCGCGCGCGAGGACCTGTCGATCTCCGGCTACTGGCGGCGCGGCCACAACGAGGACGGCTGGCAGGCCTCGAAGCGGGACTGGAACGCGCGCATCGAAGCGGAGCAGGAGAGCAGCCCGGCCGCCTGAGCGACACGAGCGCGACGGCCCACCGCGACGCCCCCTCAGTCGCCCCGCACCCGCGCGTGCAGATGCATGTCGTGCCAGCCGTCCGCGTGCAGGACGGCGCTGCGCTTGGTGCCCTCGAGGGTGAAGCCCGTCCTGGTGGCGACGCGGCAGGACGCCTCGTTGCGTACGGCGTGCAGGAGTTCGAGGCGGTGGAAGCCGGTCGCGTCGAGGGCCCAGCGGGACAGTGCGGTCGTGGCACGCACGGCGATGCCCCGGCCCCGTGCCGCCGGGACGGTCCAGTACGCCACCTCCGCCATACCGTCGTCGAACCGTATCTCGCGCAGCGCGACCCGCCCCAGCAGCGAGCCGGAGGCCGCGTCGGCGACCGCCCACTGCGCCTCCCGCTCCTCCTCCCACGCCCGGTGCCAGTCGCCGATCCAGCCGGCGACCTCCTCCTCGGAGTCGGCGGCCCGGGCGTGCCACTGATGCATCACGGGATCCTGGAAGACCTCGTACACCGCGGGCGCGTCCGCGGCCCGCCAGGGGCGCAGGAGAAGTCCGTCGCCGGTGGCGAGGGTGGGCTGCGGGCGGCGGGCGAGAGTCCCGGCGGTCAGGACCGGGCTGGTGAGGAACGGCATGCCCCGCATCCTGGCAAGGACGCGAGGGGCGGTCCCAGTGGTTTTCCGCCCGGCGCACCGGGCCTCGTACGCTGGGCCGCGATGAGACGCAAGCCCCGCATCCCGCCCTCGCCCCTGCCGCAGCGCCACGGCGTGGATCCGGTGCGGGTGCGGCTGCCCGTCGCGGGGTCGTGGGCCACGGTGCGTGAGCACTTGGTGGAGCGGCTCAGCGGGGCGGGTGCCGGTGTCGTCGACGGGATGTTCGACGCGGGGCGGATCGTCGGGGCGGACGGACGTGCCGTTGCGGGGGACGCGCCGTACGTGCCGGGGATGTTCGTGTGGTTCCACCGGGAGCTGCCCGAGGAGGTGCCGGTGCCCTTCCCGCTGGAGGTCGTGCACCGGGACGAGCACATCGTCGTCGTCGACAAACCCCACTTCCTCGCCACCACCCCGCGCGGCAGCCATGTCACCGAGACCGCGCTGGCCAGACTGCGCCGGGAGCTGGACATCCCCGCGCTCGGCGCCGCACACCGTCTGGACCGGCTCACCACGGGGCTCGTGCTGTTCACCGTGCGCCCCGAGGAGCGCGGCGCGTACCAGACGCTGTTCAGTGACCGCCGGGTCCACAAGGAGTACGAGGCCGTCGCCCGGTACGACCCCGCCCTCGTCCTGCCCCGGACCGTACGCAGCCGGATCGTGAAGGAGCGCGGGGTGCTCCAGGCCCGGGAGGTGGCGGGCGAGCCGAACGCCGTGAGCCGTGTCGAACTCGTCGAGCACCGCCGGGAAGGAGCCGACGGACTCGCCCGGTACCGGCTGGTGCCCGGCACCGGGCAGACGCACCAGCTGCGGGTGCACATGACCGCGCTGGGCGTGCCGATCCTCGGCGACCCGCTCTACCCGGAGGTGACCAACCCCGTACCGGCCGGTGACTTCCGGCGCCCGCTCCAACTACTGGCACGGGCCCTGGAGTTCACCGATCCGGTCACGGGCGAGGAGCACCGGTTCCGCAGCGGCCGGGAGCTCGCGGCATGGGCGTCGTACGACCGGTGGGCCGCCGGGACGTACGACGACCCGTCAGCCGGTCAGTAGCCGCGCCACCAGCTCAGGAAGCGCTGCCAGGCGCCCTTGCGGCGGGCCGGTTCCTGCGCCGCCGGCTGAACCTGCGGGTACACAGGGGCCGGCTGGGGCTGGGCCGGGGCCGGGGTTGGCTGCGGCTGCGGCTGCGCGGCGACCGGTGCGGGCTGCGGCTGCGGGCTGCCGATCTGCCAGTCGGAGCGCTGCGCGGGGACCTGCTTGTGGTTCGGCGGCTCCGTCACGTCCTGCGGCGGCTTGGGCGAGAACTGCACCGGCATTTCCACCAGGTGCCGGGAGGCGATGGACGCCGTCCAGCGCAGCTCCTCCTCGTCGCAGTCGAGTTCGACGTCGGGCAGCCGCATCAGCAGCGCGTCGACGCCGACATCGGCGATGGAGCGGCCGACGTCCTGGCCGGGGCACTCGTGCGGGCCGCCGCCGAACGCGAGGTGGGAGCGGTTGCCCTGCATGCTGGCCGACAAGTCGGGCCGTACCCGCGGGTCGACGTTGGCCGGGGCCGGGGCGAAAAGCAGTCCGTCGCCCCGGCGGATGCGCTGACCGCCCAGCTCGGTCTCCTGCTTGGCGAAGTAGGCGAAGACCGTACTGAACGGCGGCTCGTTCCACAGGGACTGCTCCACCGCCTCCGGCACCGTCATCTGGCCGCCGTTGAGCTGGGCACGGAAGCGCGGGTCGATCAGCACCGTGAGCAGCACGTTGGACAGCAGGTTGGTGGTGGCCTCGTAGGCGGCGAAGAGCACCAGGCGCAGGTGCTCCCTGACCTCGTCGTCGGTCAGCCGGGCCGGGTGGGTGATCAGGTAGCTGGCGAAGTCCTCCTCCGGCTGGGCGCGGCGCCGTACGGTGAGCCGGCTCAGGGCGTCCATGACGTAGGAGTGGCTGGCGATCGCGGTCTCGGTGCCCTTGAGCGCGTCGCGGGCGGCCTCGACGAGGCGGTCGTTGTACTCGTCGGCCATGCCGAGGATCTCGCACATCACGGCCATCGGCAGGTGCTCGGCGAACTGGCCGACGAGGTCGGCCTCGCCCTTCTCGCAGAAGCGGTTGACGATGGCCTGCGTGCTGCGGTTGATGTAGCGGCGCAGGCTGCGGAAGTCGACGGTCGAGATGGCGCCCTGAACCGCGCCGCGCAGTCGCTTGTGCTCGTCGCCCTCGGCGTGCGAGGCGATGGGCTGCCAGGCGATGTGCGGCATCAGCGGGTGGTCGGGCTTGACCAGGCCGTCCCGGAGCGGGGTCCAGATACGGCTGTCCCGGCAGAACTGGGAGGGCGAGCGCACCATGTGCAGGTTCTCGGCATGGCCGAGGACGACCCAGATCGGGACGTCGTCGTGGAGCAGCACGGGCGCCACGGGGCCGTGGTCCTTGCGTAGTTGCTCGTACAGCGCTCCCAGATCCTCCGACTCGTGCAGCCGGTGCAGTCCGCCGGGCCCGAGGCCGTGTGCGGGGCAGCCGGGGGGCGGGCCGAGCCGGGAGGCGTCCGTGTCGGTCGGGGTGTGGGATTCAGGCGTCACAGTGGTCGCTCCGAAACTGAAGTGAATCCAGGTGTCTGGTGGGGGAATGTGGGGGTTGGGGGCCGGGTGCGGGATCAGGTGAGCGAGCCCGTCATGGCGAGCGAGTGCAGGAAGCGCATGAGGGTCATCAGGACGTCACGGCTGGAGGCCCGGCGGCGTACGTCGCACTCCATGATCGGGATGTCCGGGGTGAGGTCGAGGGCCGTGCGCAGCTCCTCGAGGTCGTAACGGGGCGCGTCCGGGAAGGAGTTGACCGCTACCACGAACGGCACGCCGCGCTCCTCCAGGCGCCCCATGACATCGAAACTGACCTCCAGCCGACGGGTGTCGACCAGCACCACCGCGCCGAGCGCGCCCTCGAACAGGCCGTTCCACAGGAACCAGAAGCGCTGCTGGCCGGGTGTGCCGAACAGGTAGAGCACGAGCTGGTCGGTGATGCTGATGCGGCCGAAGTCCATGGCGACGGTGGTGGCCGTCTTGGACGCGGAGCCGAAGTTGTCGTCGACACCGATGCCGGCCTGCGTCATGGTCTCCTCGGTGGTCAGCGGTGTGATCTCGCTGACCGAGCCGACCATGGTCGTCTTGCCGACGCCGAAGCCACCCACGATCACGATCTTGGCCGCGGACTGTGCCGTGTGGGGCAACTGGTCCTCGGCCCGGGGGCCCGGGATGGTGTCAGAGCCTTTGAAGTCCATTCATCACCGCTTCGAGAAGGGAACGGTCGGTGCGTGACTGGCGGACGATCGGGGCGCGCGCCTGCACCAGTTCCGCCGTCAGCAGCTCGGTGAGCAGCACGCCCATCGCACTGAACGGCAGGTGGAGGTAGGCCGACAGCTCGGCCACGGACAGGGGGGCGGCGCAGAGCCGGAGCAGCGCCGCCTGCTCGGGGGAGGCGGAAGGCGGCGGGTCTTCGGCACGCGCCACGATTAACGTCACCAGGTCGAGCTCGGCCCGTTCACCGTCGGGGCCGGCCACCACGTACATCCGCTCGGGGTTCCTGACCGTGCCCTCGCCCTCCTGGGGCGGGGGCGATTCCGGGGTGGGGTCGCGCCTCTGGCGTTGCGGAGGCGTCATACGATCTGCCCGTTCCGCCGGGGCGGACTGGTCAGATGGCCGCCGATCCGGACGACGAGGTCACGCATCATCGCGCTCATCCGGCCGGGTTCGCACCGCACGTCGGAGAGCACCGCGAGGAAGGCGTTGGCGCCGGCGTTCATCAGATAGAAGTAGCCGCGGTCGATCTCGATCATGACGAGCTTCATCTCGCCTTCGCCCACGGTGAGTTCCTGGCAGATGCTGCCCGCGAGGGACTGCAGGCCGGCGCAGGCCGCGGCGACCCGGTCGGCCGCGTCCGGCTCGCCGCCGTGGCGGGCGATGCGCAGGCCGTCGGCCGAGAGCACCACGATCATCTCGATGCCCGGCACGCCGTCGGCGAGCTGCTTGAGCATCCAGTCGAAGTTGCCTCGCTGCTGGATCACTTGAGGTCCCCCTCGTCGTCGGCCTCGGTGGGGGCCGGGTCGTTGATCAGGTGCAGGTACTTGGTCGGGTTCCGGATGAAGTCGGTCGGGTGCGTGCCGGGTTCGATGCCCTGCTTGAGTCCCTCCCAGAAGGCCTCGAGGCCCTTGCCCGGGGCATCGGGGGCCGACATGTCGCGCAGGGGCTTGGTCTCGGGCTCCGATACCGCCGCCCAGGGGTTGTACTCGCCCCGTTCGGCGGCCTCCCGGTCGGCCTTCTCGTTGGCGGCCTGCTGGGCGAGTCGCTCGGCGAGCGGCGTCTTCACCCGGCTGCGGCGCTGCGGCAGGCCGTTCGTCGTCCACTCGGTGACCTCGGGGACGTCGTCGTCCTCCAGCAGGACCGTGTCGGGGACTTTCGGGCTGGTGGGGCGTCGCCTCTTGGGTGCGCGCTTCGGGCCCTCGGGAATACCGACCGTCATGGGGATGCCGGTGGCGCCGATGCCGTGGGCGAGTCCGACGCCGGGCTCGTGGGTGATCATCTCGCTCGGCACGATGAGGATGGCGCGGACGCCGCCGTACGCGGAGGCCCGCAGCGACACCTGCATGTTGTACGCCGTGCAGAGGCGGCCGACGACGGCCAGGCCCAGGCGGGGGTGCTCACCGATGTCCTGGAGGTCGACGCCCGCCTTGGCGGCCTCCAGCATGCCCTCGATCCGGGCCCGCGCCTCCTCGTTGAGGTTGACGCCGCCGTCCTCGATCTCGATGCAGACGCCGGTCTGCACCTCGGTGGCGGTGACGTGCACCTTGGTCTGCGGCGGCGAGTAGCGCGTGGCGTTGTCGAGGAGTTCGGCGGCGGCGTGGATGACGGGCTCGACGTAGATGCCCTTGACGCTGACCTTGGCGATGGAGGACAGCTGGATGCGCCGGTACTCCAGGATGCGGGACATGGCGCCGCGCAGCGTGCTGTACAGGGACACCGGCTCGGGCCACTGCCGTCCGGGGCGGCCGCCGCCGAGGACGGAGACGGAGTCGGCGAGGCGGCCGATCAGGGCGTTGCCGTGGTCGATGCGCAGCAGGTCGTCGAAGACCTCGGGGTTGCGGCCGTGGTCCTCCTCCATCTCCCGGAGTTCCTCGGCCTGTTGGTGGGCGATCGCCTGGACGCGGCGGGCCACCGTGACGAAGGAGCGAGCGGCGGCGTCGCGCATGGTCACTTCGTGGTCGACGATCCTGAGCACCGTCAGAAGCGTCTCGACCTCCGGCTCGGGGAGGTCGCGGTACGCGGGGTCGGCCAGGCCGAGCTTGCGAATCACCTCCCTGGGGGATTCTCCGGTGCGCAGCAGGTCGAGCGCGGCGGGGACGACCTCCCTCGAGAAGCGGACCAACTCGTGCTCGTGGCCGGCGATCCGCTGTTCCAGATACGCGCTGTGGCGGGCGTGCTCGGCACGCTGGTTCCGCAGGGCACGGCCGCGGCGGACCGCCTCGGCTGCCGTCGCGATCACCAGCGCGGTGGCGATGCCGCCGCACCAGCCGACGGCGAGCCGGGCCGACTCCGTCACCAGGGCGACGGCGGATCCGGACGCCGCGGCCATCGCTATGGCCGGCATCAACAGCACGCGCGCGTAAGGAAGTTCACGGCGAACGGGAGGGGATTGGACACTCACCATGTAGGCCTTCTGACAGGAGTCGGCTGGGGTTCCACACAATGGGGAACAAGCGCACGAATTCATCTCAAGCCGGTGCGCTGCGGGCGAGCTTAGTCCGACCGGATCATCGCTGTGTCATATTCAGCAACTGCCGGAAACCGGACGCGAAGGGATAGTACGCTCGGTCGTTTACACGCTACGAGATCAGTCGAATGCTGTACGTAACGGCGTACAGGCATACGAAAGTCCCTCACCACTACGGGTGAGGGACCCTCAGAACAACGCCCCTAAAGGGGCGCGGGGAACTGCGCGAGCAGCCACGTACGGCCGGCACCCGCGCGCCGAACGATCACCCCACCGACGAGTAGGCGACAACCCCCCGCAGCACCCCGTCAACAGCCTTACGCGCGTTCTTCACCACGGAAGAACCCTGCGGCGCCGCCGCCGCGATCTGCCCCAGCACATCGATGACCTGCTTGCACCACCGCACGAAGTCCCCCGCCGGCATCTCCGCCTCACGCAGCACCTCGTCGAGCCCCGCCCCTGAGGCCCACATGTACGCGGCCCAGGCGAACCCCAGGTCCGGCTCACGCTGCCCGACACCCTCGGTCTGGGTGATCCGGAACTCCTCCTCCAGCGCGTCCAGCCGCCCCCAGATCCGCACCATCTCCCCCAGCGCGGCCTTGGCCTTCCCCGACGGCAGTTTCGGCGCCATCGCGTCGTCCGCCGCGCGCGCCTCGTACACCAACGCCGAGACACAGCCCGCCAGTTCGGCAGGGCCGAGCCCCTCCCAGACGCCCTCACGCAGGCACTCGCTGGCGAGCAGGTCCAGCTCGCCGTACAGCCGCGCGAGCCGCTTGCCGTGCTCGGTGACCTCGTCGCCGCGCAGATAGTCGAGCTCGGTCAGCAGCGCGACGATGCGGTCGAACGTACGCGCGATCGTGTTCGTCCGGCCCTCGATCCGCCGCTCCAGCTGCGAGGTGTCCCGCAGCAGCCGGTGGTAGCGCTCGGCCCAACGGGCGTGGTCCTCACGGTCGTCGCACCCGTGGCAGGGGTGCGCGCGCAGCTCGGTCCGCAGCCGGGCGATCTCGCGGTCGTCGGCCGCCTGGGAGCGCCGCTTGCGGTGCCGGTCGGCCGGGATGTGCCCGGCCTTGGTGCGCAGCGCGGACGCGAGGTCCCGACGGGACTGCGGGGAACGCGGGTTGAAGGACTTCGGGATCCGCATCCGCTCCAGCGGCTCGACCGGCACCGGGAAGTCGATGGACGCCAGCCGCTTCACCTGCCGCTCGGCGGTCAGCACCAGCGGGCGCGGACCGTCGTGGTGCTCGAAGCCCCGGTGGCCGTTCGAACGGCCCGCGGGCAGGCCCGGGTCCAGCACCAGCGCCAGGCCCGCGTACTTGCCGGTGGGCACGTGGATGACGTCACCGGGCTTCAGCTTCTCCAGCGCGACGGCGGCCTCGGCGCGCCGCTGTGCCGCGCCTTGCCGGGCCAGGTCGTTCTCACGGTCCTTCAGCTCGCGGCGGAGCCGCGCGTACTCCTCGAAGTCGCCGAGGTGGCAGGTCATGGAGGCCTTGTAGCCCTCGAGCCCCTCCTCGTTGCGCTGCACCTGGCGGGAGATGCCGACGACCGACTTGTCCGCCTGGAACTGCGCGAAGGACGTCTCCAGCAGCTCTCGCGAACGGTGCCGGCCGAACTGCTCGACCAGGTTGACCGCCATGTTGTACGACGGCCTGAAGCTCGAGCGCAGCGGGTACGTGCGCGTGCCGGCCAG
Source organism: Streptomyces purpurascens (assembly GCF_045040895.1). Lineage (NCBI taxonomy): Bacteria > Bacillati > Actinomycetota > Actinomycetes > Kitasatosporales > Streptomycetaceae > Streptomyces > Streptomyces purpurascens. The sequence goes on from NZ_CP108341.1 coordinate 1,857,417, forward strand.
GCCCGCCAGGTGCTCGGGGCTGGAGCCGCGCTGCCACAGCACCACAGCGTGGCCCTCGACGTCGATGCCGCGCCGCCCCGCACGCCCCGTCAGCTGCGTGTACTCGCCCGGCGTGATGTCCGCGTGCTGCTCGCCGTTCCACTTGACGAGCTTCTCCAGCACCACCGAGCGGGCGGGCATGTTGATGCCGAGGGCGAGGGTCTCGGTCGCGAACACGGCCTTGACCAGGCCGCGTACGAACAGTTCCTCGACGACCTCCTTGAAGGTCGGCAGCATGCCCGCGTGGTGGGCGGCGATGCCGCGCTCCAGGCCCTCCAGCCACTCGTAGTAGCCGAGGACGTGCAGATCCTCGGTCGGGATGGACGCCGTGCGCTCCTCGACGAGCGCGCGTACCTGCTCGCGTGCCTCGTCGTCGTTGAGCCTGAGGCCCGCGTACAGGCACTGCTGGACGGCGGCCTCGCAGGCGGCGCGGCTGAAGATGAAGGTGATGGCGGGCAGCAGCCCCTCGGCGTCGAGCCGTTCGATGACCTCGGGCCGGCTCGGCGTCCAGACCCGGGAGCGCTGTCTGCGGTCGCGCTCGCGGTCGGCCTCGCGCATGGACCGGCCGCGCCGGCGGTCCTGGTACGACGGCCGGCTCGCCTCCATGCGCGCCATGCGTGTGAGGTCGGGGTTGACGGCCTTCTTGTGGCCCTCGCCCTCCTCGAACAGGTCGTACATCCGCCGCCCGGCGAGCACGTGCTGGAACAGCGGCACGGGCCGGTGCTCGGAGACGATCACCTCGGTGTCACCGCGGACCGTGTCGAGCCAGTCGCCGAACTCCTCGGCGTTCGACACGGTCGCCGACAGCGACACGAGCGTGACCGACTCGGGAAGGTGAATGATCACTTCTTCCCACACGGCGCCCCGGAACCGGTCGGAGAGGTAGTGCACCTCGTCCATGACCACGTAGCCGAGGCCCAGGAGGGTCTGCGAACCGGCGTACAGCATGTTCCGCAGCACCTCGGTGGTCATCACGACCACCGGGGCGTCGGAGTTGACGCTGTTGTCGCCGGTGAGCAGGCCCACCTTGTCCGTGCCGTAGCGGCGGCACAGGTCGGCGTACTTCTGGTTCGACAGCGCCTTGATGGGTGTCGTGTAGAAGCACTTCTTGCCCTGCTGGAGAGCGAGGTGGACGGCGAACTCGCCCACGATCGTCTTGCCCGAGCCGGTGGGTGCGGCGACCAGGACGCCCTTCCCCGCCTCGAGCGCCTGGCAGGCCTCGATCTGGAAGGGGTCGAGGCCGAAGTCGTACATCTCGCGGAAGGAGGCGAGCGCGGTGGCCTGCTCGACAGCACGCTTGCGGGCTGCCGCGTACCGCTCGGCCGGTGAGAGGTCCTCTGTCATCGTGCTTTCGAGCGTACCGGGCCGCACTGACAACAGGACGATCATTATCCGGATCCATTCCTGTGAAACCAGGGATCGGCGCAGCTCAGGGGCAGCCAGGCTCAGGGGCCGACGACCCGCACGCCCCCGCGCACGCAGCGCGCGCTCAGCGGCAGGGGGCCGAGCGGCTCCCCGTCCGCGTACCCGGTGATCCCCTCGGCGGCGATCTCGACCCGGGCCGCGCGCAGCACGGTCACCGCCGGATGCTCGGCGTGGGTCCCCCGGTACACCCGCGGAAACACCCGCAGCAGTGTCGTACGGCTGCAGTCCCCGACCACGGTGATGTCGAACAGCCCGTCGGTGAGGTCGGCGCCGGGGCAGATCCGCATGCCGCCGCCGTACGACGAGCCGTTGCCGACGGCCACCAGGGTCGCCTCGACCTCGCGGACCTCGCCGTCGTCGAGCCGGATCCGGTACGGGACGGGCCGGAAAGCGGCGAGTTCGGCGATCATCGCCAGGTCGTACTTGAAGCGGCCTGCGGGCCACCGCATGCGGTTGCCGCGGTCGTTGACACGGGAGTCGAAGCCGGAGGCGAGGACCGTGCCGAACCAGCGGTCGCCCACCTGACCGAGGTCGATGTCGTGGATCCGGCCGCACTTGAGGGCGTCGGCGATCATGCGGCCCGCGGCGGCCGGCTCGCGCACGGGCAGGCCGAGGGCGCGGGCGAAGTCGTTGCCGGTGCCGACGGCGACCAGGCCGAGCGGAGTACGGGTGCCCGCGACCGCCCGCAGCGCGAGGTTGGCCATGCCGTCACCGCCGACGGCTATCAGCGCTCCGGTACCGCCCTCGACCGCGGTACGGGCGCGGGTGAGAGCGTCCGCGGCGTCCTCACCGAGCACCGTACGCACCGAGAAACCGGCCGCCCGCAAAGCGGAAGCGGCCGGCTGCGCCGCGCGGGCGCCCCGGCCGCGGCCCGCGGTGGGGTTGACGAAGAGGGTGATCTCGCTGGTCACGCGACCGACCCTACGATCTGCCCGCCGATCTTCAGGTCACGTCGTCATAACCGTTGACCCGGTCCGAGCGGTCCGAACTCGCCTGCTCGGGCAGGGCGGCCCGGCTGGTGGTCACGGGTTCGATCTCGCCGATGTCGTCGGGCGTGAGGTCCAGCTCGGAGGCCTCGTCGTCGGCGGGGCCCAGGGCGTCGCGACGGCTGCGACGGCGGTCGTTGAGCAGGGAGAAGGCGACGGCCGCGAAGTACAGGATCCAGATCGGCCCGGCGAGCATCAACATGGTCAGCGGGTCGGTGCTGGGCGTGGCGATGGCCGCGAAGACCGTGATGCCCATGATCATGCCGCGCCACCAGCCGAGCATGCGCTTGCCGGTGAGTGCTCCGGTGAGATTGAGCATGACCAGCAGCAGGGGCAGCTCGAACGAGAGGCCGAAGACGAGCACCATCCGCATGACCAGGTCGAGCAGGTCGTCCAGCGGGAGGAGGTTGGACGTGCCGCCCGGGGTGAACTCGAGGAGCACCTTCGCCGTGGTGGGGAGCACCGTGTACGCGAAGTAGGCGCCGATGATGAACAGCGGGGCGCCCGTGCCGACGAAGGCGTACGCGTACTTCCTCTCGTGCCGGTGCAGGCCCGGCGCGACGAAGGCCCACAGCTGGTAGAGCCAGACCGGCGAGGCCAGCACGACACCGGCCATCAGGGACACCTTCAGCGCCAGCGTGAAGGGGGTGATCAGACCGTTGATGGTGATCTGCGCACAGGGCTTCCCGCCGGGCTGCGACCTGGCCAGCTCCGCGAAGGTCTTGTCACAGCCGACCGAGTCGAGGATCGGCTTGGTGATCAAGTTGATGATGTCGTTGTAGAAGAAGGCGGCGACGACCGTGATGACGACGATCGCCAGCATCGCCTTGGCGAGCCGGTTGCGGAGCTCGCGAAGGTGCTCCGCGAGGGGCATCCGCCCCTCGGGATCCCTTTCCTGCTTGCGGGCAGACTTCAGCAACCCACGTTCCCATCTCGTGCGGCGGGCCGGAGGTCACCGGCCCGGCTTCAGCGCTTGGTCGTGTCCGTGGGCTCGTTGACCGGACGGGAGCTGGTCACGTCACCGGGCGCTGCCTGGATGGTGCGCTGCGAGGGCTGCTCGTCGTTGTTGGGCGGGCCGGCCGGGGTCGTGGACGACTTGTTCTCGTCCTTCATCGCCTTGGCCTCGCTCTTGAGGATGCGGGCGGACTTGCCGAGCGACCGAGCCATGTCCGGAAGCTTCTTCGCGCCGAACAGCAGGATGATGACGACGAGGATGAGAATGATCTCGGGGGCTCCGAGCCTTCCGAACATAAGTCTTTACCTTCTCACCGAGGCGGCTGGGGTGGGGTGCTGTCCGACCGGTCGGACACTTGTCCGAACGATCGTGTTGACAGCGATCGTAACGCTCAGGGGTAAACGTGAGGCAATCCCTCTGCATCCCCTGTACGTACTCCCGCTCCGCGGCCAGTGCCTCGTTAACCGGGCCGCGACCAGCAGCGTACCTGTCCGAACCTCGGAGGTGACAGGGCGAAGTGGCCCAAAGCGCAACTCACAGCCGCCTGCCGGACGACTCACAGGGCGTCCACGGACCGGGCCGCGCTCCCCGCGGCCCGCTCCAGGTCCTCGGCGGCCCGGTTGATACGGCGCGCGGAGTCCGTGACCTGCCTGCCCAGGCGCTGTGCCTCCACGAAGACCCGGACGGCGAGCACCCCGAGCACGGCGAGACCCACGAACCCCACGGCAATCGCGAACATCGGCCAGAACATGCCGTCGAGCCTAGCCCTTCCAGGAGGGGCGGACGCCCAGACCCTCAGGGGGCCGGAGCAAGCCGCAGGGTCCGCACGCCGCCGCCCGTGAGCAGCTCCACGATCCGCTCCCCCGCGGGCTTGCGGACGGACGCGCCGCACTGCGGGCAGGTGAAGGAGTAGAAGGTGGTGCGGCTGGTGGCGCCGATGGCGAGGCGCAGAGCGCCCGCGGTGAGCTCGAAGCGCTCCCGGCAGTCCGGGCAGCCCGCCCTGAAGACCACCGGGGACACGCTCTTCATCCCGGCGAACGCGGACTCCACCGTCATGCCGCGCGCACCGGGCGCCGCCGACTCGCTCACAGGCCTCGCTCCTCTGCCTCGGGTGACACGCCTACGGGGCGCCCGGGTGACACCCGAGCGGACCGGCTCACGCCCGACGTCGGCCGGGTCCGTGCCCCAGCACCACGGCCGGTGTCGGGGGCGGCCGCACTCGGCCGTCGACGAGTCCGGCTCACCACCGATGTCGACCAGGTCAGTGCCTCGGCACCACGGCCGGTTCCAGGAGCGGCCGCACTCGGCCGTCGACGCCGCGGGCACCCGCGCATCAGCCGAGCCCGCCGTCCGGCCCGTCCGGGACGGGGCGGACCGCGCTCACGCCGCGCGGCTCGCCGGCCCCGGCCGGCTCCGCGCCGCCGGCCGTCCCGGCCGCCTCGATCCCGTCGTACGCCGTCAGCGCCTCGCGAGCCGCCCGCCGGGCGCTGTCGGCGAGCTCCGGCGGCGAGACGATCCGGCCGTCCCGCCCGAGCCGCAGCGCCAGGCGGCGGAGCGACGCCGGGTCGGGCGTGCGCAGGGTGATCCGCAGGCCGCCGTCGGGCAGCTCGTCCGCGCTGTCGTGCGGGTAGTACTCGGCGACCCAGCGGCCGCCGGGCCCGACCTCGACCTCGACCTCCGGGTCCTCGGCCGCGGGCTGCACCAGGGCCTCCGACAGGTCCCGCAGCTCGATCTCCGGCGGCGCCGACGGCTCGTCCAGGATCCTGATCTCGGCGACCCGGTCGAGCCGGAACGTGCGGCGCGCCTCGGAGCGGCGGCACCAGGCCTCGACGTAGGTGTGCCCGACGCTGACCAGGCGGATCGGGTCGATCTCCCGCTCGGTGACCTCGTCGCGCGCGGGCGAGTAGTAGCGGATCCACAGGCGGCGGCGCTCGGCGATCGCCCGGTCGACGTCCGCGAAGACCCCGCCTTCGGACTCGAAGGTCACCGACAGGCGCGAGCTGGCGCCCGCCATCTCGCCGGCCGCGGTCTCCACCTTGGCCGTCGCCCGCAACAGCGCCTGGCGGTCGCTCTCGCGCAGTCCGGGCAGCGTGGCCACGGCCCGGGCGGCGACGAGCAGGGCGGTGGCCTCGTCGGCGGCGAGCCTGAGCGGCTCGGCGGCTTCGTCCGCCAGGGCGGCCGAGTTGTGCCACCAGATGCGCTCGCCGTCGGTGTCGATGTCGAGCAGGTCGCCGCCGCGGAAGCTGGTGCCGCACATGGGCAGCACGTCGAGGTCGGAGACCAGCTCGTCCTCGGTGATGCCGAAGGCGCGCGCGACGTCCTCGACGCGGGCGCCGGGACGCTCCTTCAGATACGTCACCAGCGAGAGCATCCGCCGGGTCTGGTCGATGGCGTTCACGGGCCTGACCGGTTTGCCTGCCACTGTCTCGTCCGCTCCCCCTCAGCCCTTGGCCACGGCCCGCAGCCGGTCCACCACGTCTGCCCGCAGCTCGGCGGGCTCCAGGACGACCACGTCCGGCCCGAACTCCACCAGCCAGGCGTCCAGCCCGTGGCCGTACGGAATATCCAACTCGTCCCAGCCGTCGCCGAGTTCCCGTACGGCGGTGGCCTTCGCCCGAAGGGGGTACCCCGCGCCCGAGCGCAGCCGGATCCGGGCGGAGCGGTCGGCGATCTCCCCGGCCCAGCCCGCGACGGTCTCACGGACGGTGACGACGTCCGGCACGGGAGCGCTGTACCGGCCGCCGCGCGAGCGGACCTTGCCGGTGATCCGGGACAGCCGGAAGACCCGCTCGGCGCCCCGGTCGCGGTCCCAGCCCGCGAGGTACCAGTGGCCGCGCCAGCACTCGAGCGCCCACGGCTCCACGTGCCGCTGCTCGGGCTGGGCGGCGGTGGCCTTGCGGTAGTCGAAGACCACAGGGCGGCGGTCCCGGCAGGCGAGCATCAGCGGCTCGAACGCCGCCTCGTGCACGGGGATCCGCGGCTCCAGCGCGCCGTGCGGCCCGTAGGGGTCGACATCCTCGGGCAGGCCCGCCGCGCGCAGCTTCTGCAGGGCACCGCTGGCCGCGCCGGCGAGCCGGGCCTGCTGCCACACCTTGGCGGCGACCCCGAGGGCCGCGGCCTCCTCGGCGTCCAGGGTGATGGGCGGGAGGCGGTTGCTGTCACGCCGGGCCAGGTAGCCGATCTCGCCCTCGAGGCTCTCGACGGTCTCGATGACCAGTCCGAGTTCGCGCAGGTCGTCCTTGTCGCGCTCGAACATGCGGTTGAAGGAGTCGTCGGATCCGGTGGCGCCGTTCCCCGGTCCGAAGGCCTCGACGTAGGCCTCGATGGAATCGCGCAGCTCACGCTTGCTGAGCGGCCGCCGCGTCCCGAGCAGACACAGCGCCAGGTTCATCAGCCGCTCGGCCTTGGCAATGGCCATCGACGCCCTTCGCCTCCCTATGGTGCTTACGACCGATGACCGTACCGCCCCGCGGTGGCCCGGCAAAGCCGAGGGCCCATGCCCGAACAGGCATGGGCCCCAGGTGATCGAGTCTGTCGAACCTTGCTCAGACCCCGAGCAGGTCGACCACGAAGATCAGCGTCTCGCCGGGCTTGATCAGAGGGGTCGGGCTCTGGTTGCCGTAGGCGAGGTGGGCGGGGACGGTCAGCTGTCGGCGGCCGCCGACCTTCATGCCCTGCACGCCCTGGTCCCAGCCCTGGATGACCCGGCCGCCGCCCAGCGGGAAGCGGAACGGGGTGCCGCGGTTCCAGCTGGCGTCGAACTCCTCGCCCGTGCTGAAGGCGACACCGACGTAGTGCACGGTGACGGTCTGGCCGGCCTGCGCGACCGGGCCGTCGCCTTCCCAGATGTCCTTGATCTCGAGGTCCGCCGGGGGCTCGCCGCCCGGGAAGTCGACCTCGGGCTTGTCGATGCTCACGTCTCTGGCTCCTGCTTGTCTGCGAAAAGGCGAACACGCACAGTCTTACATCCCCCGCACGTCACAGCTTCGCGAGGATGTCCACCGAAAAGACCAGCGTGGAGTCCTTCTTGATGCCGCTGCCCTGCGGCGGCTTGTCGCCGTAGCCCAGCGCCGGCGGGATGACGATGAGGACCCGGCTGCCCACCTTCTTGCCGGTCAGGCCCTGCGCCCAGCCCTTGACGACCTGCTGGAGCGAGAACGACACCAGCTGCTTGTTGGCGTACGACGAGTCGAACTCCTTGCCGCCGTCCCACAGCACGCCCTTGTACTGCACCAGGACGCTGTCGTCGGCGGCGACCTTCTCGCCGTCACCCTCCAGGACGTACTCCGCGACGAGCTTCTTGGGGGCGGTCGCCTTGGGCACCTCGATGGAGGGCGCCTTGCCGTCGGTGTTGGTGCCGACCTTGGGCAGGTCCGCGTCGTCCTGGGCGACCTCCTCGCCCTTGGCGGAGCTGGTGGCGTTGAACGTGTCCTGCACGTCGACGACGAAGACCAGCGTGTCGGTGCCCTTGATGCCCGCCTGCGGGTTGCCCTGCGAGCCGTAGCCCCAGGTGGGCGGGACGGCCATCTCGACACGGCTGCCGGCCTTCTTGCCGGCCAGCGCGTACCGCCAGCCGTCGATGATCTGGCCCTGGGCGAGCTGGATGGCCAGGCGCGTCTTGCGGTCGTAGGAGTTGTCGAAGACCTTGGCGGTGCTCCAGACCTGGCCCAGGTAGTTCGCGACGACGAAGTCGTTCTCCGCGACGGTCTTGCCGCTGCCCGCGATCAGCGTCTTCACCGCGAGCTGCTTCGACGGCTCACCGCTGCCCTTGGCGATCGTCGGTTTCTCGTCGAACTTCGTGCCCGCGGTGACCGCCGGCAGCGGGCCGTCCACGATCTTCGGCGGCGGCGCCGAGGACGGGGCCGATGCCGAGGGCGAGGGCGAAGGGCTGTCGCTGGCCTTGCTCGAATCCGACTTGTCGTCGCCGCATGCGGCGAGCGTGGCCAGTCCTGCGGGTACAGAGATGAGAAGTGAGCGTCGGCGCACTGTGGGGGCCTCGTAATCGATCGATCTCGTTGATGGCGTGCGCGCAACTCTACGGCGTGAGCAGGGCGCCGTACTTGTAACGTACGGCGCCCGTGTGGCGTTCCGGCTAATTCCCCGCCGGCGCAATTCCTCACATTCCGGCGATCAGCTTCTCCACCCGATCGTCCACCGAACGGAACGGGTCCTTGCACAAGACGGTGCGCTGGGCCTGGTCGTTGAGCTTGAGGTGAACCCAGTCGACCGTGAAGTCACGGCGCTGTTCCTGGGCACGCCGGATGAAGTCGCCGCGCAGCCGGGCCCGAGTGGTCTGCGGCGGAACCGACTTGCCCTCGAAGATCTTCAGGTCGTTGCAGATCCGTGCCGCCTGGCCCTTCTTCTCGAGCAGGTAGTACAGGCCACGACGGCGGTGGATGTCGTGGTAGGCGAGGTCTATCTGCGCGACCCGCGGGTGCGACATGGTCATGTTGTTCTTGCTGCGGTACCGCTCGATGAGCTTGTACTTCATGACCCAGTCGATCTCGGTGCCGATGCGGTCGAGGTCCTCGGCCTCGATCGCGTCCAGCGTGCGGCCCCACAGCTCCAGGACCTGCTCGACGGTGCCGGTGCGGATGCCGCGGCGCTCGCAGAAGTCCACGGCCTTCTCGTAGTACTCGCGCTGTACCTCCAGGGCGGAGGCCTCACGGCCGCTGGCCAGGCGCACCTTGCGCCGGCCGGTGATGTCGTGGCTGACCTCGCGGATCGCCCGGATCGGGTTCTCCAGGGTCAGGTCGCGCATCACGGTGCCCGCCTCGATCATGCGCAGCACCAGGTCGGTGGCGCCGACCTTCAGCAACATGGTCGTCTCGGACATGTTCGAGTCGCCCACGATGACGTGCAGGCGGCGGTAGCGCTCGGCGTCCGCGTGCGGCTCGTCGCGCGTGTTGATGATCGGCCGGGAGCGGGTCGTCGCCGAGGAGACGCCCTCCCAGATGTGCTCGGCACGCTGGCTGACGCAGTAGACGGCCCCGCGCGGCGTCTGCAGCACCTTGCCGGCACCGCACAGCAGCTGCCTCGTCACCAGAAACGGAATGAGAATGTCCGCGAGCCGGGAGAACTCCCCGTGCCGGGCGACCAGATAGTTCTCGTGGCAGCCGTAGGAGTTGCCCGCCGAATCGGTGTTGTTCTTGAAGAGGTAGACGTCGCCCGCGATTCCCTCCTCGTGCAGGCGTCGTTCGGCGTCCACCAGGAGTCCTTCGAGAATGCGCTCGCCCGCTTTGTCGTGGGTGACCAGTTCGGTCACGTTGTCACATTCCGGTGTGGCGTATTCCGGATGTGAACCCACGTCGAGATAGAGGCGGGCGCCGTTTCGCAGAAAGACATTGCTGCTGCGGCCCCATGACACGACACGGCGGAAGAGGTACCGCGCCACCTCGTCAGGAGACAGGCGGCGCTGTCCCCTGAACGTGCACGTGACGCCGTACTCGTTCTCCAGCCCGAAAATGCGGCGGTCCATGAGGGAACATTACGCCCGATCCCCTGAACTGAAACGGGGTTCGGGGGCACGGTTTGGATCATTTTCCGAACCGGACACAACAACCGCTCCCCCGCCGGGAACTGCGAGTACCCGTCCTGTGGCGGCCAAAACCAGCAGGGACACGCCCCCCGCGGCACCCGGCACGGCGAAGCCCCACAAGGCCCCGCCCACCTCTACGACGGGCCCCGCGACGCCCGCTCCGACCGAGTGGCCCACGGTGAACGTCGTCACCAGCCAGGAGAACGCCTCGGTGACCGTGCCGCGCGGGGCGTGACGGTCGACCAGGACGAAGGCGCAGGCGATGGCGGGCGCGAGGAAGACACCGGCGAGCGCGGTCAGCGCCACCATGGGCACCGCGTCCGGCAGGAGAAGCAGCGGCAGGTAACACACCACCAGAAGGGCTACCAGCACCTGCAGTCGCCGCGCGGGCTCACCGGCCCACTGCCGGGCCCCGTAGACCGTGCCGCCGACCAGCGCCCCGAATCCCAGGGCGGCCATCAGCCAGCCGTACACGGCGTCACCGCCGTGCGCGTCCGCGTAGGGCACCGAGGCGACGGTGATGGACCCGAGCGCCATCCCGATGAACAGGAACGCCGCCAGCAGCGCCAGCAGCCCCGCCGAGCGCAGCGCGCCCAGCCAGTGCGCCTCCCGCGGCGCCGATCGCCAGGCACGCGAGGGCGGCGAGACGACCACGGACAGCGCCCCCAGCACCCCGACCACGTTCAGCACGAGCAGCGCGACCTGGGCCGACCACAGGGACACGCACAGCGTGACGAGCAGCGGCCCGACGGTGAACATCACCTCCTGGGCCACGGCGTCCATGGCGTACGCCGTGTGCACCTGGTCCTCCTTCCGGAGGACCGAGGACCACAGGGCCCGCAGCCCGCCCTCCAAGGGCGGTGTGAAGAGCCCCGCGGCCGCGACGGCGGCATACGCGAGCGGCAGCGACCCGATCCCGGCGAAGGCGAACACGGCCATCGCGAGCCCCGACAGAACAGCCGCCGGCAACTGCACGCGCGGCTGCCCGCGCAGGTCCACGAGCCTGCCCAGCACCGGCTGCCCCACGGCGTTGGCGACGCCGTACACGCCCGCCAGCGCCCCCGCCAGGCTGTACGAACCGCCCTCCGCCCGCACGAACAGCAGGATCGCGATGGCGCCGGTGGCATTGGGCAGCCGTCCCACGAGCGTGCCGACGAGCAGCCGGGCGGCGTGTCGCGCCCGAAGGATCTCCAGGTATCCCGTAGCCATGTCCCCGCCCTAGGTTTTACGTATAACGTCAACGGTTCATACGTACCATGTCCGCTGTTCACGAGTCCAGACGAAGGAGCGGCCCGACGGTGGCACGAGGCAGCACACGCCCCACGAGCCGGGACGTCGCCCAGGCCGCCGGCGTCTCCCAGGCGGCGGTCTCCCTGGTCCTGGGCGACAAGTGGCGCGGACGCGTCTCGGAGGCGACCGCCGAGCGGGTCCGCGAGGCCGCACGCGATCTGGGCTACCGCCCGAACCTGGCCGCCCGCAACCTGCGCCTGGGCCGCACTCGCACGGTCTTGCTGGTGGTCCCGGCCCTCACCACGGAGTTTTTCGCGGGCGTCTACACGGGCGCCGCCCGCGTCGCCGCCGAGCACGGATTCGGCGTCGTCCTCTACCCCTCCCCCGAGGGCGTCGGCCCCGCCCGCGACCCCTTCGCCTCCGCCCAGGCCGCCCTGGACGGCGTGATCGCCTCCTCCATGGCGGCCGACGCGCTCACCGCGATTCGCGGGGACCAGCTGCCCCTGGTGATGCTGGACAGCGATCCGGAGGGGAGCCTGGGTGCGGCGACCGTGAACCTGGACATCGCCGACGGTGTCCGCCAGGTCGCGGAACACCTGCTGTCCCTGGGCCACCGCCGCTTCCTCCATCTGGCGGCGGACGTACCGTCCTGGACGTTCGAGGTACGGGCCCGGGAACTGGCGAGCCGGCTGAGGGATGTGCCCGGTACATCGGTACGCACGACCCGCGCACCGATCTCCATCGAGGGTGCCGTAACGGCCACGGAGGCCGCCCTCTCGCTGCCCGGGCCGCGCCCTACCGCCCTGGTGTGCGACGACGACAAGCTGGCCGCCGGAGCGTACAAGGCGGTCCGCCGCCTCGGCCTACGCGTCCCGGACGACGTCTCGGTCACGGGCCTGGACGATCTGGCCCTGGCCACGGCCATCGACCCGGAACTGACGACGGTCCGCCTGGACGCGGAACTCTTCGGGGAACGGGGCATGCGGGCCCTGCTGGCCGTCATGGAGGGCCGCGCGCCCGAGGGCGGGGACATCCCGGTGCAACTGGTCGTACGGGGCTCCACGGCGCCACCGGGCCTGCCGTAGCCGCTCGGCGACGGTTGCTGGGGCCGGTGGGTCCGCAGCCCGGCGGAGCGGGGTGCCGCTGCGCCCACCCGTGCCGCCCCTAGCGGCACGCATGCCCGCAGCTGGGTACGCACGGAAGGGGACGTGTCGGGGGGTGTCCGCCCGCAGCTGGTTGGCGCGTCAACGCCAGTCAGTCGGTCTCTCACCCCATCGCGCCGTTCCGAGGACGGACACCCCCCGACACGGCCCCGACCCACCACCGGCGAGCAGGCGCAGACGCGCGCCCCAGCCGCAACAGCAGCCAGGACGCGCGACGTGAACGATCGAGCCGAGCTACTCGGAGTCCTCGGAGGTCTCGGAGGCCGTCTCCTCGGCGCCCCCGTCTCCCTCCGCCCCCAGCAGCCGGGACAGCTGACGCCCACCGATCCGCTTGAACTTGCGCTTCTGCGGCCGCGTACGGTCCAGCACCGCCACCTCCAGCCGCTCCGCGGGAATCTCCCGCTCAGTGCCGTTGGTGTCGCGCGACAGCGCCTGCACCGCCAGCTTAAGGGCCTCGGCCAGCGTCATACCGTCCCGGTGGCGCTGGTCCAGGTAGCTGCTGATCTGCTCCGCATTACCCCCCACCGCGACCGAGCCGTGCTCGTCCACGATCGAGCCGTCGTGCGGGAGACGGTAGAGCTGGTCGCCCTCCCGGGTCTCCCCCACCTCGGCGACCACCAGCTCCACCTCGTACGGCTTCTCGGCCGCGGAGGAGAAGATCGTGCCCAAGGTCTGCGCGTAGACGTTGGCCAGGCCACGGGCCGTCACGTCATCGCGGTCGTAGGTGTAACCCCGCAGGTCGGCGTACCGCACCCCACCGATCCGCAGGTTCTCGTACTCGTTGTACTTGCCGGCGGCGGCGAAACCGATCCGGTCGTAGATCTCGCTGAACTTGTGCAGCGCACGGGACGGGTTCTCGCCGACGAACACGATGCCGTCGGCGAACTGCAGCACGACCAGGCTGCGGCCACGGGCGATGCCCTTGCGGGCGTACTCCGCCCGGTCGGCCATCTGCTGCTGAGGTGAAACATAGAACGGCGTCGACACCGGTTATCCGTCCCTTTCTGTGGAAGTCACTGGATCACCCTGACAAGAAACGGCCGCTGCCTAGAGCAGCGCGGCCCGCGGGCCGTCCGGCTGCTCGAGGCGCCGCGCCAGGATCGAGCGGGCGATCTCGGAGGATTCCTCCTCGGTGAGCCGGCGGAAGCCGTCCTCGGTGATCACGGTGACGATCGGGTAGATCCGGCGGGCGACGTCGGGACCGCCTGTCGCCGAGTCGTCGTCGGCCGCGTCGTACAGGGCCTGGACCACCAGGGTCGTGGCCTCTTCCTCGCTCAGGTCGTCACGGAAGAGCTTCTTCATGGCGCCACGCGCGAAGATCGAGCCCGAGCCGGTGGCCGCGAAGTTCGTCTCCTCGGAGCGGCCGCCCGTCACGTCGTACGAGAAGATCCGGCCCCGGTCGCGGCCCACGTCGTACCCCGCGAACAGCGGCACCACGGCCAAGCCCTGCATGGCCATGCCGAGGTTGGAGCGGATCATCGTCGACAGCCGGTTCGCCTTGCCCTCCAGGGACAGCTGCGCGCCCTCGACCTTCTCGAAGTGCTCCAGCTCCAGCTGGAACAGCTTCACCATCTCCACGGCCAGACCCGCCGTACCGGCGATGCCCACCGCGGAGTACTCGTCGGCCGGGAAGACCTTCTCGATGTCCCGCTGCGCGATGACGTTCCCCATCGTCGCCCGGCGGTCACCGGCCAGCACGACGCCCCCGGGGAACGTCACGGCGACGATCGTGGTCCCGTGCGGCGCCTCGATCACGCCCTGGGTCGGAGGCAGTTGCCTGTTGCCGGGCAGGATCTCCGGCTGGTGCTCGGACAGGAAGTCCATGAAGGAGGAAGACCCTGGCGTCAGGAAGGCAGCTGGTAGACGCCCGGTGCTACGAGTGTTGGCTTCCACGCGATTCCTTCCACGTATGCGACAGCCCGCCCTGTGACGTCGGGCCGATCCTTGGAACAACCCCGGTCCGGTTGTGACCGGGGGCACGATATGCCTCGGACCCTACCCGTCCTTCGGCGGTGATCCACATGTCCGGCGGGACCAACTCCACCGGATCGACGCCGCACTTGCCGGACGCCACCGACGCCCGGAGCGCCGCGCACGAAGGCATTACGTCACTCACTGCCCCGCGCACAGCGCTCCGCGCCCCGCCCGTCCGTCACCCAGACCCGCTCACCTTCGGAATGAAGGCAAAGGCGCCTTACTGGCCACCCTTTTGAACGAAGGAGCGCACGAAGTCCTCGGCGTTCTCCTCGAGGACGTCGTCGATCTCGTCCAGGACCGAGTCCACGTCGTCGCTCAGCTTCTCCTGACGCTCCTTGAGGTCCTCGGAAGCCTGCGTCTCCGCCGCCTGCTCCTCGACCTCCTCGGTGGACCGGGTGGCCTTCTGCTGTCCGCCGCCGGTGTCCTTGGTCGCCATATCCCTCACCCCGCTCGGTTCGCCCGACACAGTTGCTCGGTCAAGATCAGACCCTACTCGCCGGGTCTGACAATGGCCCCGCAGTTGCTCCAACGTACGGGGACCACCTCGATGATTCCCGGACCTGGGATTTTCCACCCTGTCCGGCCGCCTCCTCCCGAGTACCCACGGAACGCGATCATCCGCCGGACAGGACCCTGACCAGGTCTTCCGCCGTGCGGCAGCGGTCCAGGAGCTCCTTGACGTGATTACGCGTTCCGCGAAGCGGTTCCAGGGTTGGAACGCGCTGCAGGGAGTCGCGACCCGGCAGGTCGAAGATCACCGAGTCCCAGGAGGCCGCCGCGACGTCGTCCGCGTACTGCTCCAGGCAGCGACCGCGGAAGTACGCGCGGGTGTCCTCAGGCGGCGCCGTACGGGCCCGCTCGATGTCCGCCTCGGTCAGCAGCCGCTTCATGCGCCCGCGGGCCACCAGACGGTTGTACAGGCCCTTCTCGGGCCGCACGTCGGCGTACTGGAGGTCGACCAGGTGCAGGCGCGCCGCGTCCCAGTCGAGGCTGTCCCGGCGCCGGTAGCCCTCCATGAGCTCCCGCTTGGCGACCCAGTCCAGCTCGCCGGCCAGACTCATCGGGTCGTGCTCCAGTCGGGTGAGGGTGTCCTCCCACCGCGACAGGACGTCCTTGGTCTGGTCGTCGGCGTCGGCCCCGAACCGCTCCTCCACGTACTTGCGGGCGAGCTCGTAGTACTCCATCTGCAGCTGGACCGCGGTGAGCGTCCGGCCGCTACGGAGTGTGACCAGGCGCTTGAGCGACGGGTCGTGCGAGACCTGGTGCAGCGTGCGAACGGGCTGGTCGACGGCCAGGTCCACCGCGATGAAGCCGTCCTCGATCATCGACAGGACGAGAGCCGTCGTACCCAGCTTCAGATACGTCGAGATCTCCGAAAGGTTCGCGTCGCCGATGATCACATGCAGGCGGCGGTACTTCTCGGCGTCCGCGTGCGGCTCGTCGCGGGTGTTGATGATCGGGCGCTTGAGCGTCGTCTCGAGGCCGACCTCCACCTCGAAGTAGTCGGCCCGCTGACTGAGCTGGAAGCCGTGCTCGTGCCCGTCCTGGCCGATGCCGACGCGGCCCGCCCCGGTGAAGACCTGACGGGACACGAAGAACGGCGTCAGATGGCGCACGATGTCCGAGAAGGGGGTCTCCCGCTTCATCAGGTAGTTCTCGTGCGTGCCGTAGGACGCGCCCTTGTTGTCGGTGTTGTTCTTGTACAGGTGGATCGGCTGGGCACCGGGCAGCTGTGCGGCCCGCTCAGCCGCCTCGGCCATGATCCGCTCGCCGGCCTTGTCCCAGAGGACGGCGTCCCGGGGGTTGGTCACCTCGGGGGCGCTGTACTCGGGGTGCGCGTGGTCGACGTAGAGCCGTGCACCGTTGGTG
Organism: Streptomyces purpurascens; assembly: GCF_045040895.1. Taxonomy (NCBI): domain Bacteria; kingdom Bacillati; phylum Actinomycetota; class Actinomycetes; order Kitasatosporales; family Streptomycetaceae; genus Streptomyces; species Streptomyces purpurascens. The sequence goes on from NZ_CP108341.1 coordinate 1,873,599, forward strand.
AGGATCACGTTGGCCAGGCCGATGTCCTCGTCGGTGAGCTGGCTGGAGTCGGCGGCCTCGCGGGCGAGGTCGAAGCCTCGCGCGTCCCGCAGCGGGTTCTCCTCCTCGAAGTCCCAGCGAGCCCGGCGGGCCCGGTGCATCGCAGCCGCGTAGGCGTTCACGATCTGGGACGAGGTGAGCATGGCATTGGCGTTGGGGTGGCCGGGGACGGAGATCCCGTACTCCGTCTCGATGCCCATTACTCGCCGTACGGTCATGCGGCCCTCCTTGCCCGGCGGCACCCTCGGTCGTGGGCGCCACTCAGATACCGCTGGCGCTCGGTTGCGTGTGCGGTGCCCGTCCCCGCACTGCGCGACTCGGCGGTACGGAAGAGCCTAGAACGCCTTTGCGCTGGTGGGGAGATCATTTGCGTCATTGCGTTGCTCCAGCCGTGGCCTGAAAAACAGTCGGCTGCGGGTACCCGCCGAGGGCACCCGCAGCCGCCCTGCCTTTTACAGGTACTGACCGGTGTTCGCCACCGTGTCGATGGAGCGTCCGGTGTCCGCGCCCTGCTTTCCGGTGATGAGCGTACGGATGTACACGATCCGCTCGCCCTTCTTTCCGGAGATCCGGGCCCAGTCGTCCGGGTTGGTGGTGTTGGGCAGGTCCTCGTTCTCCTTGAACTCGTCCACGCAGGCCTGGAGGAGGTGGGAGACGCGGAGACCCTTCTGGTTCTTCTCGAGGAAGTCCTTGATCGCCATCTTCTTGGCACGGCCCACGATGTTCTCGATCATGGCGCCGGAATTGAAGTCCTTGAAGTAGAGGACTTCCTTGTCACCATTGGCGTAGGTGACCTCCAGGAAGCGGTTCTCCTCGGACTCGGCGTACATCTGTTCCACGGCCGTCTGGATCATGCTCTGGACCGTGGACGCCTTGGAGTCGCCGTGCTCGGCGAGGTCGTCGCCGTGCAGCGGGAGGCGCTCGGTGAGGTACTTGCCGAAGATGTCCTTGGCCGCCTCGGCGTCCGGACGCTCGATCTTGATCTTCACATCGAGCCGGCCGGGCCGCAGGATGGCGGGGTCGATCATGTCCTCACGGTTGGAGGCGCCGATCACGACCACGTTCTGCAGGCCCTCCACTCCGTCGATCTCGGCGAGCAGCTGCGGGACGATGGTGTTCTCCACGTCCGAGCTGACACCGGAGCCACGGGTGCGGAAGAGGGACTCCATCTCGTCGAAGAAGACGATGACGGGGGTGCCCTCACTGGCCTTCTCACGGGCCCGCTGGAAGACGAGGCGGATCTGCCGCTCCGTCTCACCGACGTACTTGTTCAGGAGCTCCGGGCCCTTGATGTTGAGGAAGAAGCTCTTGCCCTGGGCCTGGCCGGTCACCTCGGCGACCTTCTTGGCCAGCGAGTTGGCCACGGCCTTGGCGATCAGGGTTTTTCCGCAGCCAGGAGGCCCGTACAGCAGGACGCCCTTCGGCGGCCGCAGTTCGTGCTCCTTGAACAGGTCCGGGTAGAGATACGGGAGCTCGACCGCGTCTCGGATGGCCTCGATCTGGCCGCCGAGACCGCCGATCTGCTCGTAGCCGATGTCGGGGACCTCTTCGAGGACGAGCTCCTCGACCTCGCTCTTCGGCACGACCTCGTAGACGTAGCCGGAGCGGGGTTCGAGCAGGAGGGCGTCGCCGGGGCGGATGGTGACGTCCAGCAGCGGCTCGGCGAGCCGCACCACCCGCTCCTCGTCGGTGTGCCCGAGCACCAGGGCCCGCTCGCCGTCCTCGAGGATCTCCTTGAGAGTGACGATGTCTCCGACGCTCTCGTACTCCATGGCCTCGACCACGTTGAGCGCTTCGTTGAGCATCAATTCCTGGCCGCGCCGGAGCTCGTCGAGCTCGACGCTGGGGCTGACGTTCACCCTGAGCTTGCGGCCGCCGGTGAAGATGTCGGCGGTGCCGTCCTCGTTCGCCTGCAGGAAGACCCCGAAGCCGGCCGGCGGCTGCGCGAGCCGGTCGACCTCCTCCTTGAGGGCCACAATCTGGTCACGGGCCTCACGGAGCGTGTTGGCGAGTCGCTCGTTCTGCGCGGACACGCCGGCCAGATTGGTCTGCAGCTCGACGATCCGCTCTTCGAGAATCCTCGTGTGTCGCGGAGAGTCGGCGAGCTTGCGTCGCAGGACGGCGATCTCCTGCTCAAGGTAGGCGATCTGCCCGGCCGGGTCGTCGGACCCGCGTCCCGGGCGGATGCCGCGGTTCATGTCGTCGTCGTGGGCTGCCACGGTCCTCACCTCCTCCAAGGGGAGCTGGACGCTTCCAGACCCTACCTGGGCGGGTGTCGATTGAAACCCCTAGATCACAAAGACGGTCGGGGTGTGTCCGATCTTCACCCTTGCGCTCTCCCTCACGCCAGGGGAATACCCATCGAACATGAATGGAACCCAGCCGGAGGTAGGGTCGAAGCGTTCAACACCCGTCAGAGCTGGCCGGATTCCCGATACGGCTCGACGCATGAAACGGCAGGAGACATGAGCGTGCAGCAGGAGGCCGGTGTCCACGGCGAGGCTCTGGAGGTCTGGATCGACCAGGACCTGTGTACCGGCGACGGCATCTGCGCCCAGTACGCGCCCGAGGTGTTCGAGCTGGACATCGACGGTCTGGCCTATGTGAAGAGCGCCGACGACGAGCTGCTCCAGGACAAGGGCGCCACAACGCCCGTACCGCTGCCGCTTCTCACGGACGTGGTCGACTCCGCGAAGGAGTGTCCGGGCGAGTGCATCCACGTACGTCGAGTTTCGGACAGGGCCGAGGTCTACGGTCCGGACGCGGAGTGACTCCTTCCGTACACTCCGTCACTACTGTCTGATATCTCACACGTGGGGGCGCGGGCGCCTCACACGCTGCGGGCGCCGGACGGTGTCGAGCGGACGAACGCGCCGTTCTGCCAACGCCATTTCACGTCGCTCTTCACGTCGGGGCAGCAACGCGGCACGTCGGCCGACGAGTAGCCGAAGAGCGTGGCCGTCACGGCTCCCTGACGTACGGCGAAGTCACTGACGGTGTTGCCGTCCTTGGGGTCGAGCAGGGTCGCCACCACGCGCGGCTTGCCGCCGTCGCCGTCCCGGGTGAGGACGTAGACGCCGTCCGGCGGGGTGCCCATCGGGGAGTCGCAGTGGACCACGGCCACCGTCTCGGGGGAACCGTCGCCGTCGAGGTCTCCGGAAGCCCGCTTCTTCACCACGGCCTTCACCGGGCCGCACTCGATCGGGAACGTCACCGCGGCCGGGTCGGGCGGAGCGACGGCCGCCGGAGCGCTTCTGGTCTCGGGGGCGGCCGCCTGGGCCGCTGTCGCCGCACCCGGCTGCAGGAACGAGGAGAGGGCCACGACGCCGGCGACGGCCGTGGCGGTGGCGAGCCAGTGGATGGGGCGGGTGTGGGTGTGGGCGAGCTCCGGGACGGCGGAAGGCTGCACTAGGAGTGTCTCCTGAGGGCTGTGCCGGTGGGATGGCCAAGGGGGGATGGCCAAGATGGTGCCACACGTCACACCACGGGGGAACGGCGGGGTGTGCACGTCCTGTGCCGGGGAAGTCAGAAGAGTTACGGTTCCTGCCGCTGTGTCAGTAGGCCCACCGCGGCACGGGCCGCTGCCGCCGCGCGTCGTGCCGGCGGAGCCGGCCGCGGTCGCGATCCGCCGGGTCAACCGATGAGCGCCGTGGTTCACCCGCGGCGGCCGTCAGGGACAACAGAAAGACGCCGTGGCGGAGTTCCCGGAGTGGATCAGGAAACTCCGCCACGGCGTCTGTGCGTTGTGTGCGGCGGCGGGTCGCCTCAGCGGCCGGTGCCTCCATCGGCGTTGGGTCCGGCGTAGTCCTCGCCGTAGGCGCCCTTGGCGGGGCGGCGGCGGCGCATGGGCGGCTCGACGCCGTCGGCGAGGCGGCGGGCGGTGAGCAGGAAGCCGGTGTGGCCGATCATCCGGTGGTCCGGGCGGACGGCCAGGCCCTCGATGTGCCAGTTGCGGATCATCGACTCCCAGGCGCTCGGCTCGTTGAAGCAGCCGATCTCGCGGATGGACTCGACGGTCCGGGCGAGCTGGGTGGTGGTCGCCACGTAGCAGCACAGGATGCCGCCGGGGACGAGCGCCTTGGAGACGGCCTCCAGGCACTCCCAGGGGGCGAGCATGTCGAGGATGACGCGGTCCACGTCGGCGTCGGACAGGTTGTCCTGGAGGTCACCGACGGTGAGCTGCCAGGCGGGGTGCGGGCCGCCGAAGTAGCGCTCGACGTTCGCCTGGGCGATCTCGGCGAAGTCCGCGCGGCGCTCGTAGCTGTGCAGCATGCCCTGGTCGCCGATGGCGCGCAGCAGGAAGCTGCTCAGCGAGCCGGAGCCCACACCGGCCTCGACGACGCGTGCGCCGGGGAAGATGTCGGCGAAGGCGAGGATCTGCCCCGCGTCCTTCGGATAGACGACGGCAGCCCCGCGGGGCATGGACAGGACATAGTCGGGGAGCAGGGGGCGCAGCGCGAGGTAGGCGACGTTCCCGGTGGTGCGGACAACGCTGCCCTCGGGAGCGCCGATCAGTTCGTCGTGGGGGAAGGAACCCTTGTGGGTGTGGAAGTTCTTCCCGGCCTCGAGCGTGAACGTGTAGTGGCGGCCCTTGGGGTCGGTCAGCTGAACCTGGTCCCCGACCTTGAAGGGCCCGCGCCTGCGGGCGGCACCGGTCGGTTCGGACATGTGAACAGCCTACCGGTCCCCGGAGGGGGCGCCGACCACCTCAGCTGGGCCTTGCCATGGCCTTCACGAAGGCGCGCTCCACGTCGGCCGCCGACAGGACGCCGTAGATCTCGCCGGTCTCCTCGACGACGAGGTACTCGGTGGCGGGTGTCGCCCTGAGGGCGTCGAGCAGTTCCTCCCCCGACAGTTCCGCCGAGACGCGCATGCCGTCGGTGAGGTCCTGGGCGAGGCCGCTGACCGCGACCCAGGGGCGTCGGTGTTCGGGTACGCCGACGATCGCGGCCTCGCGGACCAGCGAGAGGGGTTTGCCGTCGGCGTCGACGACGACCAGGGCACGGGCTCCGGCGGTGTTGGCGCGGCGCAGGGCCTCCGAGAGCGGGGTGTGGGTCTCGACGGGGACCGCGCGGCGGGTGAGCGCACGGGCGCGCAGCTCGGGGAGGTGCTCGCGCAGCCGTGCCATGCGCAGGCTGTTGCCGGCGCCGGTCCAGATGATCGCGGCGAGGATGGCGGCGAGCAGGGCGTCCAGGACGGTGTCCATGCCGACGTTGTCGACGGCGTCGGAGCCGAGGGCGCCGGAATGGGTCAGCAGCGGCAGGCCGATGAGGACGGAGACGGCGAGGGCGCGGCCGACCCAGGCGGCGGCGACGGTGCCGGTCATCGGCCTGCCGGTGATCTTCCAGACGACGGCGCGGAGCATGCGTCCGCCGTCGAGGGGCAGGCCGGGCAGGAGGTTGAACGCGGCCACGATGAGGTTGGAGATCATCAGGCCGGCCAGCAGGACGCCCGGGACGGTGCCGGGGTCCACGGTCTGCATGGCGAGGTAGAAGACGCCCGCGAGCAGGAGGGAGAGCAGGGGCCCGACGAAGGCGAGCACGAACTCGCGGCCGGGGGTCTCGGCCTCCTTCTCGATCTCGGAGACGCCGCCGAAGAACTGGAGCTGGATGCGGCGGACCGGGAGCTTGAAGCGGAGGGCGGCGACGGTGTGGGCCAGTTCGTGGACGAGCACGGAGGCGTAGAAGGCGACCGCGAAGAACAGGGAGACCAGGTACCGGGCGGCGCCGAGCTCGGGCAGGACGCGCTCCAGCTGCCCGCCGAACACCCAGGTGATCAGCGCGGCGACGAGGAACCAGCTGGGCGCGACGTACACGGGGACCCCGAAGGGCCGTCCCATGAGCAGTCCGCCCCGGGGCTCCGGAGGCCGTTGGGGGGCGGGTCCCTTGCCGTCGGCGGAGTGGGCGAGGGGGCGGTCGCCGATGCCGGGCGCGGCGGGCTCGGTGCGGCTGTTCGGGTCAGGGGTGGAGGGCTGCTGCCCGCGGTCCGGGGCGCCGGAGTCCGGGGCTGGGGCCTCACCGGGGTTCTGGCCGGTCGCGGAGTCGCCCGTCGGGCCGGGCTTCCGCAGTGACGGACGGTCTCCTGCGGGTGTCGCTTCGGGTGTCGCGGAGTCTTGGTCCGCGGCGGAGTCGTCCGCGGGCCCGTCCGGCCCGGCCGGCGGTGTCGCCGCGGGGCCTGCCTCCGGGGCGTCGTCGTGCTGCTCGGAGGGGAAACGCCGTCCGTCCGTGGGCTGTTCGTCGGCGGGGGTCGGGTCGGCGGCCCGGGCCGGCGCCCCCGCGTGGCGGTCGGCCGACTCGTCGTTGCCGGATCGCGGCTGCCCGCGCCCGCCGCTCTCGTCCACCGGTGTCCCCTCGTTCGAAGCGTCTCCCGCGCCTGCCGGCCGGGAGGGTCTCGAGTCGATGGTATGCGTCCGTCGAGGTGCGTTCCGCCCCGGCACCCCTGTGTTTCCCGTCCGTCCCGTCCCTTCCCGGCTCCCGGCGTCGTACACCGCGCGACCGCGGCTGGGTCACTGTCAGTGGCGGGCCGTATGGTCTGGGGCATGGAGACGAGCACCGAGGGCGCGGCACAGCCCGACAGCAGCCCTGCCGCGGCGGTGGATCCGCCGGTCCCGGCAGAGCCCGTGGAGGCGGTCATCGAGACGGCAGTGGAGACGGCGACCGTGACCGCGCCCACCGCCATACCGCCTTCGACGCTGTCCCCCTCGCGAGCGAGTGACTTCATGCAGTGCCCGCTGCTCTACCGCTTCCGGGTCATCGACCGGCTGCCGGAGAAGCCCAGCGAGGCGGCGACCAGGGGCACGCTGGTGCACGCGGTCCTGGAGCGGCTCTTCGACGCCCCGGCGGCCGAGCGCACGGCGCCCCGGGCGAAGTCGCTGATCCCGGGCCAGTGGGACCGGCTGCGCGAGTCGCGGCCGGAGGTCGTGGAGCTGTTCGCCGACGATCCGCAGGGCGAGCGGCTGGCGCGCTGGCTGGGCGAGGCGGAGCAGCTCGTGGAGCGCTGGTTCTCCCTGGAGGACCCCAGCCGGCTGGAGCCGGCCGAGCGGGAGCTGTTCGTCGAGACCGAGCTGGACTCCGGGCTGCGGCTGCGCGGGATCATCGACCGGGTCGACGTGGCCCCCACGGGCGAGGTCCGGATCGTCGACTACAAGACGGGGAAGGCACCGAGGCCCGAGTACTCCGAGGGCGCCCTGTTCCAGATGAAGTTCTACGCCCTCGTGGTCTGGCGGCTGAAGAACGTGGTGCCGCGGCGGCTCCAGCTGGTGTATCTGGGCAGCGGCCAGGTGCTGACGTACGACCCGGTCCTCGCCGACCTGGAGCGGGTCGAGCGCAAGCTGCTGGCGCTGTGGGAGGCGATCCGGCTGGCGACCGAGACGGGCGACTGGCGGCCGCGCCCCACGAAGCTGTGCGGCTGGTGCGACCACCAGGCCCACTGCCCGGAGTTCGGCGGTACTCCCCCGCCCTATCCGTTGCCGGTGAGGGCGGCGGAGTCCGGCGGGCCCGCGCAGGGCAGAATGGGGCCGGACTAGCGAAGGAGACTTACGTGGCCATCCGCGTCCTACTGGTCGATGACCAGCCGCTGCTCCGCACGGGCTTCCGGATGATTCTGGAGGCCGAGCAGGACATCGCGGTCGTCGGCGAGGCCGGAGACGGCCTCCAGGCGCTCGACCAGGTGCGGGCCCTGCAGCCCGACGTGGTCCTGATGGACATCCGCATGCCGCGGATGGACGGTGTGGAGGCGACCCGGCAGATCACGGGCCCCGAGCGGGACGGCCCGGCGAAGGTGCTGGTGCTGACCACTTTCGACCTCGACGAGTACGTGGTGGAGGCGCTGCGCGCCGGTGCCAGCGGCTTCCTGCTGAAGGACGCCCCGGCCAACGAGCTGGTGCAGGCGATCCGGGTCGTGGCCGCGGGCGAGGCGATGCTCGCGCCGAGCATCACGCGCCGGCTGCTCGACAAGTACGCCACGCATCTGCCGTCCGGTGACGAGCCGGTGCCGGACACGCTGCACACGCTCACCGACCGCGAGGTCGAGGTGCTGAAGCTGGTGGCGCGCGGGCTGTCCAACGCCGAGATCGCCGCCGACCTGTTCGTCAGCGAGACCACCGTCAAGACGCACGTCGGGCACGTGCTGACCAAGCTGGGCCTGCGCGACCGCGTGCAGGCCGCGGTGTACGCGTACGAGAGCGGGCTGGTGCGCCCCGGCGCACAGTAGTCCGTCCCGCGGCTGACAGACGGAGGGCGCCCCCTGCCGAGGCAGGGGGCGCCCTCCGTCTGTCAGCCGCGGGTGCGTCAGGAGTCCTTGCTCAGCTCCCAGAAGCGGAACACGGTCGACGCGTCGAGGCAGTACTCCAGCCCGTAGACACCTTCGCGCACGACGGCGTACTGCTTGGCCTGCCACACCGGCAGGACGGGGAGTTCGTCGGCGACGATGTCCTGCAGCTCACCGAACTCCTTGTCGGTGGCGGCGCGGTTGGTCAGGGCCGCGGTGCGCGGGATGAGCGAGCCGGTGATGGTGCCGTTGTCGTAGTTGTTGTTCAGCACGTTGCCCTTGCCGAAGAAGGGGGCTGTGAAGTTGTCGGCGTCCGGGTAGTCGGGCACCCAGCCCTTCACGTAGACGCCGTACTTGCCGGCCGCGATGTCCTTCTCGTACTGCGTGAAGGAGACCGACTTGACGTCCGCGTCGAACAGGCCACTGGCGTTGAGCTGCCCGGCGATGGCCGTCAACTCCTGGTCGGTGGCAGGGCCGTAGCGGGACGGGGTCGACCAGAGGGTCAGCTTCACCTTGCCGGTGATGCCGTCGGCGCGCAGCGCGTCGGCCGCCTTGGAGCGGGAGGGGCGGGCGCCGTAGGTGTCGAAGAAGGCCGTGTTGTGGCCCGCGACACCGGCCGGGATGATCGAGTACAGCGGTGTCGCGGTGCCCTGGTAGACGTCCTTGATGAGGGCTTCGCGGTCGAGCAGGTGGGCGATGGCCTTGCGTACGCCGAGCTTTCCCGCGACCGGGTCGTCCATGTTGAACACCAGGTGCTGGACCTCGGCGCTGCTGCCCTCGACGACCTCGGTGCCGGTGCCGTCGTCGGCCTTCTCCATGTCGGCGACGTCGCCCGCGGTGAGGCCGCGGTAGGCGATGTCGACTTCCTCGTTCTGGATGGCCTGCTTCAGGGCGGTCTGGTCGCCGTCGAAGAACTTCAGCGTCACGCCGGTGTTGCTCACCTTGGCGGTGCCCTTGTAGTTCTCGTTGACGGAGAAGACGGCCTTGCCGTCGTCGAACGAGTCGAGCTTGTAGGGGCCGGAGCCGACGGCCCCGCCGTCCTTGCGCAGCTTGCCCGCGTCGTACTCGTTGTGGTCGACGATGGAGCCGGCACCGGAGGCGATCTTGCTGGGGAAGGTGGCGTCGGACGTGTTGAGGTGGAAGACGACTGTCCCCTCGTCCGGGGTCTCGACCTCGTCCAGCGTGGGGAACATGATCGCGGGCCCGTCGGGGTCGTTGATCTTCAGCATCCGCTCGAAAGAGAACTTGACGTCCTCCGAGGTGAGGGCGTCACCGTTGCTGAACTTGAGGCCGTCCTTCAGCGTGCACCGGTAGACCGAGGTCTGCGTGTCGGTGAAGGCGCAGCTCTCCGCTGCCTCCGGCTGCGGTTCCGTGGCGCCCTTGGGGAAGCTGAGCAGCGACTGGAAGACGTTGTTGAACAACAGCCAGGAGCCGGGGTCGTAGCCGGAGGCCGGGTCCGTGGCCAGGACGTCGTCGGACATCCCCACCACCACGTTGGAGCCCTCCCCCGCGGAGTCCCCGGTCTCCGTGCCGCAGCCGGTCAGCAGGCCGGAGGCGAGCCCCGCCACGATCGGCAGGACCGGCCACTGGTTGCGTATGTTCACGTGTGTGCCTTGTCGTCGGTTCTCGAGAACACCCGGAGCATGTCCCTGGCTCCGGGGCACGGCTCCCCGGGGGCCGCGGTCACAGGCCCCGGGGTTCCAGCGGGTACGTCAGCCGCTCACGCCCCGGCCGAGCTCCCACAACTGGAGCGTCGACGCGGAGTTGAGCGCGTAGGCGGTACCCGTGATGTCGTCGCGCGCGGCGACGTACTGCTTGCCCTGCCACAGCGGCAGCACCGGCACGTCGGAGGCGACGATGTCCTGAATGTCCGTCAGGCTGGTGGAGGCGGACAACCGGTCCGCCTCGCGGCGGGACTCCGGGATCAGGGTGTTGCGGATCTGGCTGTTGTCGTACGGCGAGCCAAGGGTGTTGTCCCTGTCAAGGAACGGCGCGAGGAAGTTGTCGGCGTCCGGGAAGTCGGGGAACCAGCCCATGCCGTAGACGTCGTACTCACCCTTCTTCTCGGCCGGGCGGAACGTGTCCCACGGCGTTCCCTTGATACCTACGTCGAACAGGCCGCTGGAGTTCAGCTGGTCGCGCAGGACCTCGAACTCCTTCTTGGTGGCCGGGCCGTAGTGGTCGGTCGTGTAGTGCAGCGTCAGCTTCACCGGGGTGGTGATGTTCGCCTGGTTCAGCAGGGAGCGGGCCTTGGTGACGTTCGCGTCGCCGTACTTGTTGAAGAACGAGTTGGAGTGGCCCGTGACGCTGGCCGGGACCAGCGAGTACAGCGGCTCGGCCTGGGAGCCGTAGACCTTGGACACCAGCTCGCTGCGGTTGACGACCTGGGCCATCGCCTGGCGCACGGCCTTGGACTCGACGGTCGGGGCGTCGGTGTTGAAGCCCAGGTAGCGGATCTCCAGGCCGGGCATCTCGACGAGGTCGATGCCGGTGTCCGCGTCGCCCGAGAGCTTGCGGATCTGGTCCGGCGACATGGCGCGGGTCATCAGGTCGATGTCGCCCTTGTCGATCGCCTCGCCCATGGCGTCGGCGTCCTTGTAGGAGACCATGTCGATCTTGTCGTTGTTCACCTTCAGGCTCCCCTTGTAGTCGGGGTTCCGGGTGAACTCGGCCCTGACCAGCTCGTCGTTCTCGACGTCGGCCTTGAGGGTGTACGGGCCGGAGCCTTCGAGGTCGAAGCCGTCGCGCAGCTTGTTCTTCGGGTAGTCGTCGGGGTCGACGATGCCGGCGACCGGGGTCGACAGCTTGTACGGGAAGGTGGCGTCGGCGTTCTTCAGGTGGAAGATGACGTCGCGGTCGCCCTGCGTCTCGACGGTGTCGATGGTGGACAGCAGCGCGAACACGCCGCTGTCGGCCTTGAGGGAGCGGGCGCGGTCGATGGAGTACTTCACGTCGGACGCGGTGACGGGGTCGCCGTTCGCGAACTTCAGGCCGTCGCGCAGGGTGCAGGCGTAGCGCTCGTTGCCGGTGTCGGTGAAGCCGCACCTCTCGGCCGCCTCCGGCACCGGGTCGCCCTCGCCGCGCGGCTGGATCATCAGGGTCTGCACGGTCTGGCGCAGGATGTTCCAGGTGCCGACGTCGTAGGCGTACGCCGGGTCGAGGGGTGCGGGGGCGTCCTTCGAGGCGGTGAACCGGTCCGTGGTGCCGACGACGATCGCGCCGTCGCCGTCGCTCCCGCCGTCGGACCCGCCGCAGGCGGCGAGCACCGGCGCGAGCAGGCCGATCACGGCCGGCAGCACCAAAGTCTTGCGGTTCATGCTCGAGTTTCTCCAGAGCTGTCTACTCCGTGTACCCGGCATGCAGGGGTGGCGCAGCGGATCACGGGTGGTGGGGCGATGTTCTCGCAACGAGATTAGTCCGGGCCGGCAGGAAGGTTCGCAGCGACCGGAGTTGAGCCCCCATCACGCTGCGGAACCGGGCGTGGACACACCGAAAACCCGATGGCGGAAGCTTTGGTACAGCGTTCCACCAATCGGGACACAAGGGCACGTCAGCAGCCCCCCAGGGCACACGCCGGATCCGCTGTCGACCCCTGACCGCGTGGGGAACGTCACACCGCAAACGGGTTCCGGAGTACGGTAATTCGACCGTCCGGAGAGGGTCGAATTCATCTGCGAAATTACCGTCTTAACTCCGCTGCACGCTGGGTGAACGGCTAGCGCATTTCCGTCATCAGCCCGTGCAGAAATGTCAGGTCGACCTCTTCGAGGGAGGTGACGACCGTACGGCGGAGGGCCGGGGTGATGGGGGCCACGGAGGGCACCGCCACGACGTGGCAGCCCGCGGCCTCGGCGGCGGCGACCCCGGTCGCGGTGTCCTCGATGACGGCGCACCGGGCCGGATCCGCGCCGAGTCCGGCGGCGGCCGCCAGGTACGGGTCGGGGTGGGGCTTGGTGCGCGGCACCTCGTCACCGGCCACCGTCAGACGGAAGTGGTGCGCGCCCAGCGAGGTCAGCACCCGGTCGATGATGCGCCGGTGCGAGGCGGAGACCAGGGCCGTCGGGATCTCGTACTCGTACAGCTCGGCCAGCAGCCGGCCGGCGCCCGGCATCAGCGGCAGGGCGCGGTCGATGCGGTCCTCGAAGCCGTCGTTGAGCAGCACGGTGAGCTCGTCGAGGGTGATGTCTGCGCCGGTGGCCTCGATCAGGAAGCCCGCGCTGCGGGTCATGGGGCCGCCGACCACGACATGGCGCCAGGACTCGTCGAGCGTGTGGCCGAGGGAGGCGAAGACCTCCGCCTCGACGTCCCACCAGAAGCCCTCCGTGTCCACCAGAGTGCCGTCCATGTCGAGGAGCACCGCCTGCAGGGCGGAGCCCTCGGCCGTGCGGGTTCCGAGCGCGGGGACCGTACTGGTCATCCACGTACCTCCTTGAGGGACGTTCAGGCCGGCTCCCACGAGGGGAACCGGCCTGCGGTGGACCGACCAGTCTACGTCGTGCGCGGACGAAGCGCCTCTTTTGGCCCGTGTGCCTGGTGGGGCGGCTCAGCGGGCGTTGAAGTACTTCGCCTCCGGGTGGTGGATCACGATGGCGTCCGTGGACTGCTCGGGGTGCAGCTGGAACTCCTCGGACAGGTGGACGCCGATGCGCTCCGGCTGGAGCAGGTCGGCGATCTTGGCGCGGTCCTCCAGATCGGGGCAGGCGCCGTAGCCGAGGGAGAAGCGGGCGCCCCGGTACTTCAGCTCGAACATGCCCTGCATCTCGTCCGGGTCCTCGCCGGCGTAGCCGAGTTCGGAACGCACGCGCGCGTGCCAGTACTCGGCGAGCGCCTCGGCCAACTGCACGGACAGCCCGTGCAGTTCGAGGTAGTCACGGTAGGCGTTGGCCTCGAACATCCGGGCGGTCTCCTCGCCGATGCGCGAGCCGACGGTGACGATCTGGAGGCCCACGACATCCGTCTCGCCGGACTCCTCCGGGCGGAAGAAGTCGGCCAGGCACAGCCGGCGGCCCCGGCGCTGGCGCGGGAAGGTGAAGCGGGTGCGCTCGTTGCCCCGGTCGTCCAGGAGGATCAGGTCGTCGTCCTTGGAGACGCACGGGAAGTAGCCGTAGACCACGGCCGCCTCCAGCAGGTTCTCCGTCTGGAGCCTGTCCAGCAGGCCGCGCAGCCGGGGCCTGCCCTCGGTCTCGACGAGTTCCTCGTATGACGGGCCCTCGCCGGTGCGGTTCTGCTTCAGGCCCCACTGGCCCTTGAACAGGGCGCCCTCGTCGAGCCAGCTCGCGTACTCCTTGAGCTGGATGCCCTTGATCACGCGCGTGCCCTTGAAGGGCGGCTCGGGGACGGGGTTGTCGGTGGCGACGTCGGAGCGGACGTGCCCCTCCTCGGGGCGTTCCTCGACCACGGCCGCGGCGGTGGCCCGGACGCGGCGCTGCTTCAGCTCGGGCAGCTTCGCTCCCGGCACGCCCCGCTTGACGCCGATCAGGGCGTCCATCAGGCGCAGGCCCTCGAAGGCGTCCCGGGCGTAACGGACCTCGCCCTCGTAGATCTCGTGCAGATCCTGCTCGACGTAGGCCCGGGTGAGGGCGGCGCCGCCGAGGATGACCGGGAAGTTCGCCGCCAGTCCGCGCTGGTTCAGCTCCTCCAGGTTCTCCTTCATGATCACGGTGGACTTGACCAGGAGTCCGGACATGCCGATGACGTCGGCCCGGTGCTCCTCGGCGGCGTCCAGGATCGCGGAGACCGGCTGCTTGATGCCGAGGTTGACGACGTTGTAGCCGTTGTTGGACAGGATGATGTCGACGAGGTTCTTGCCGATGTCGTGGACGTCGCCGCGGACGGTGGCCAGGACGATGGTGCCCTTGCCTGCCTCGTCGGTCTTCTCCATGTGCGGTTCGAGATGGGCGACGGCGGTCTTCATCACCTCGGCGGACTGGAGGACGAACGGCAGCTGCATCTGGCCGGAGCCGAACAGCTCGCCGACGACCTTCATGCCGTCCAGCAGGGTCGCGTTGACGATGTCGAGGGCGGAGCGCTCCTGGAGGGCGTCGTCCAGGTCGCCCTCCAGTCCGTTGCGCTCGCCGTCGATGATGCGCCGCTTCAGGCGCTCGTCCAGCGGCAGGGCGGCCAGTTCCTCGGCCTTGCCGGCCTTGAGGGACTTGGCGGTGGCGCCCTCGAACAGCTGCATCAGCTTCTGGAGCGGGTCGTAGCCCTCGCTGCGGCGGTCGTAGATCAGGTCGAGGGCCGTTCCGACCTCTTCCTCGCTGAAGCGGGCGATCGGGAGGATCTTGCTGGCGTGCACGATCGCCGAGTCCAGGCCCGCCTTGACGCACTCCTCGAGGAAGACGGAGTTGAGCAGGATGCGGGCGGCCGGGTTGAGGCCGAAGGAGATGTTGGACAGGCCGAGGGTGGTCTGCACCTTCGGGTGACGCCGCTTGAGCTCGCGGATGCCCTCGATGGTGGCGATGCCGTCCTTGCGGGACTCCTCCTGGCCGGTGCAGATGGTGAAGGTCAGGCAGTCGACGAGGATGTCCTCCTCGTGGATGCCCCAGTTCCCGGTCAGGTCGTCGATCAGCCGTTCGGCGATCTCGACCTTCTTCTCGGCGGTGCGGGCCTGGCCCTCCTCGTCGATGGTCAGCGCGATGAGGGCGGCACCGTGCTCCTTGGCGAGCTGGGTGACCTTGGCGAAGCGGGACTCGGGGCCGTCGCCGTCCTCGTAGTTCACCGAGTTGATCACCGCGCGGCCGCCGAGCTTCTCCAGGCCGGCCTGGATGACGTCGATCTCGGTGGAGTCCAGCACGATCGGCAGGGTGGAGGCGGTGGCGAAGCGGCCGGCCAGTTCCTCCATGTCGGCGGCGCCGTCCCGGCCGACGTAGTCGACGCACAGGTCGAGCATGTGCGCGCCTTCGCGGATCTGCTCCCGGGCGATCTCCACGCAGTCGTCCCAGCGGGCGTCCAGCATGGCCTCGCGGAACTTCTTCGAGCCGTTGGCGTTGGTGCGCTCGCCGATGGCCAGGTAGGAGGTGTCCTGCCGGAACGGCACGCTCTGGTAGAGGGAGGCGGCACCCGGCTCGGGCTGCGGGCTGCGCTCGCTCGGGGTGACGTCCCGGACGCGCTCCACCAGCTGGCGCAGGTGCTCGGGGGTGGTGCCGCAGCAGCCGCCGACCAGGGACAGGCCGTAGTCCTGGACGAAGTTCTGCTGGGCGTCGGCCAGGCCCTCGGCGTCGAGCGGGAAGTGCGCGCCGTCCTTGGTCAGGATCGGCAGGCCGGCGTTCGGCATGCACAGCAGCGGGATGCGCGAGTGGCGCGTCAGATAGCGCAGGTGCTCGCTCATCTCGGCGGGGCCGGTGGAGCAGTTCAGGCCGATCATGTCGATGCCGAGGGGCTCCAGCGCGGTCAGCGCCGCGCCGATCTCGGAGCCCAGCAGCATGGTGCCGGTGGTCTCGAAGGCCATCGAGCACAGCAGGGGCACGTCGACGCCGGTGGCCTCCATGGCCCGGCGGGCGCCCAGGATGGACGCCTTCGTCTGGAGCAGGTCCTGGGTGGTCTCCACGAGCAGCGCGTCCGCGCCGCCGGCGAGCATGCCCTCGGCGTTGGCCTGGTAGCCGTCGCGGATGGTGGCGTACGCGACGTGGCCGAGCGTGGGCAGCTTGGTGCCGGGGCCGACGGAGCCGAGCACCCAGCGCGGCCGGCCGTCCCGGGCCGCGTACTCGTCGGCCACCTCGCGGGCGATCCGGGCACCCGCCTCGGACAGCTCGTGCACGCGGTCGGAGATCTCGTACTCCGCCGCGGCCGTGTGGTTGGCGCCGAAGGTGTTGGTCTCGACGCAGTCCACGCCCACCGCGAAGTATGCGTCGTGGACCGAACGGACGATGTCCGGCCGCGTCAGGTTCAGGATCTCGTTGCAGCCTTCGAGATTCTCGAAGTCCTCGAGCGTGGGGTCCTGCGCCTGGAGCATGGTGCCCATGGCTCCGTCGGCCACCACCACACGGGTGGCCAGGGCCTCTCGGAGCGCGGACACACGGGTCCGGCTGTCTGCGGAAGGGGTCAGCGGCAACGAGGCCATGTAAAGGGCTCCCTCGGATGCGACGGCTGTCGGCTTTGCGGCTTCCCGGACATCCGGAGGGCATCCGGGGAAGGGCGCACCGCGCCAGCGTAACCGGGAGTCGGCTTGGATGGGCAGCGCGTCCACGAGACGGACGCCGATGGCGGCGGGGCGGCCGTCGGGCGTCCGATGAACCCTCTGTGACGCAACAAATGGCGTCCGGGCATTAGCGAGAGGTCGGCAACGACCGGTAGTGTTCGACATTGCCGAACAAGGGCTGCGGCGGCGCTTGTCGGCGGTCGAAGGGGACGGAGGCAGTACGGCGATGGCACGGAACATCCAGTCGCTCGAACGGGCGGCCGCGATGCTGCGGCTGCTCGGGGGCGGCGAGCGACGGCTCGGCCTGTCGGACATCGCCTCGTCGCTGGGCCTGGCCAAAGGCACCGCCCACGGCATCCTGCGCACCCTCCAGCAGGAGGGTTTCGTGGAGCAGGACGACGCCTCCGGGCGCTATCAGCTGGGCGCGGAGCTGCTGCGCCTGGGCACCACCTACCTCGATGTGCACGAGCTGCGGGCGCGCGCCCTGGTGTGGGCCGACGACCTGGCCCGTTCCAGCGGCGAGAGCGTCTATCTGGGCGTTCTGCACCAGCAGGGCGTGCTGATCGTGCACCACGTCTTCCGGCCCGACGACAGCCGGCAGGTCCTGGAGATCGGGGCCATGCAGCCGCTGCACTCCACGGCCCTGGGCAAGGTGCTGTCCGCCTACGACCCCGTGGCGCACAGCGAGGCCCTGGAGAACGACCGCAAGGCGTTCACCGACCGGACCGTGTGCGAGCCGGAGGACTTCGAGCACATCCTCGACCTCACGCGGGCGCGTGGCTACGCGGCGGACGTCGAGGAGACCTGGGAGGGCGTCGCCTCCCTCGCCGCGCCCATCCACGACCGGCGGCGCATGCCCGTCGGCTCGGTCGGCATCACCGGCGCCGTGGAGCGGCTGTGCCGGTCCGACGAGGAGGGCGCGGTGCGGCCGGAGCTGATCGCGGCCGTCCGGGACTGCGCCCGCGCGGTGTCGCGGGACCTGGGCGCCGGGCGGTTCTGACGGCACACAGCGGGACCGGGGCGTCGTACGGCGTTCCGGTCCTCGGCATGTCCGCGATCACGGGCGTCGGAGATCCACAGAACGGGCAGCGATCAGTAACGATCGTGTTTTCGACAACAGAGCCCTTGACGTGCTCGTAACCCCGAAGCAAGACTCCCGTCCATCGGTCGACATTGTCGAACAGCTACCGGCAATACGCGCTAGAGTGGGACAACGCCAGGCCGGTATCGAACTTCCCCCCTGGACGAAGGACAAAGGAGTCGCGGGTGTCCAGCTCCGACATCTTCATCGGCGAGACCATCGGTACCGCCATACTCATCCTCCTCGGCGGCGGAGTCTGCGCCGCCGTCACACTGAAGGCTTCCAAGGCCCGTAACGCCGGCTGGCTCGCCATCACCTTCGGGTGGGGCTTCGCGGTGCTCACGGCGGTCTACACCACGGCGCCGCTCTCCGGCGCCCATCTCAACCCGGCCGTGACGCTCGCGCTCGCCATCAAGGACGGCGACTGGAAGAACGTCCCGGTCTACTGGGCCGGACAGATCCTCGGCGCCATGATCGGCGCGGGCCTGGTCTGGATCGCCTACTACGGTCAGTTCCACGCCCACCTCACCGACCGCGAGATCGTCGGCGGTCCGGGTGCGCAGGACACCGCCGCCAAGGCCGTCGAGGCCCAGGAGCAGGGCGCCGGCCCCGTGCTGGGCGTCTTCTCCACCGGGCCCGAGGTCCGGGTCGCCTGGCAGAACCTGGCCACGGAGATCATCGGCACGATCGTGCTGGTGCTCGCCGTGCTCACCCAGGGCCTGAACGACGCGGGCAACGGCCTGGGCACCCTGGGTGCCCTGATCACCGCGCTCGTGGTGGTCTCCATCGGTCTGTCTCTCGGCGGCCCGACGGGGTACGCGATCAACCCGGCCCGTGACCTCGGTCCGCGTATCGTGCACGCCCTGCTGCCGCTGCCCAACAAGGGCGGCTCCGACTGGGGCTACGCCTGGATCCCGGTGGCCGGTCCGCTCATCGGCGGGGCCATCGCCGCAGGCATCTACAACGTCGCATTCGCTTAGGAGCGGTCTTTCTCGCGCAGGAGCGGCAGTCTTTCCCGAACCTCGCGAAACTCTCAGCACGCGCCGTACGTAAAGCCCCATAAACACGGAACTTCCAGGAGCACACAGTGACCGACGCGCACACCGCCGGCCCCTTCATCGCCGCCATCGACCAGGGCACGACCTCCTCCCGCTGCATCGTCTTCGACCGGGACGGCCGGATCGTCTCCGTCGACCAGAAGGAGCACGAGCAGATCTTCCCGAAGCCGGGCTGGGTCGAGCACAACGCGACCGAGATCTGGACCAACGTCCAGGAGGTCGTCGCCGGGGCCGTCGCGAAGGCCGGCATCACCCGCGACGACATCAAGGCCATCGGCATCACCAACCAGCGCGAGACCACTCTGCTCTGGGACAAGAACACCGGTGAGCCCGTCCACAACGCCATCGTCTGGCAGGACACCCGCACCGACGCCCTCTGCAAGGAGCTCGGCCGCAACGTCGGCCAGGACCGCTTCCGCCGCGAGACCGGCCTTCCGCTGGCCTCATACTTCGCCGGCCCCAAGGCCCGCTGGCTGCTCGACAACGTCGACGGCCTGCGCGAGCGCGCCGAGGCGGGCGACATCCTCTTCGGCACCATGGACAGCTGGGTCATCTGGAACCTGACCGGCGGTGTCAACGGCGGCAAGCACGTCACCGACGTGACCAACGCGTCCCGCACCATGCTGATGAACCTGCACACCATGCAGTGGGACGAGAAGATCGCCGAGTCCATCGGCGTCCCGCTGGCCATGCTGCCCGAGATCCGCTCCTCCGCCGAGGTCTACGGCGCGATCACCGGCGGCAAGCTCGGTGACCTGCTCGGCGGCATCCCGGTCGCCTCCGCGCTCGGCGACCAGCAGGCGGCCCTGTTCGGCCAGACCTGTTTCGCCGAGGGCGAGGCCAAGTCGACGTACGGCACCGGCACCTTCCTGCTGATGAACACCGGTGAGAAGCCGGTCAACTCGTACAACGGGCTGCTGACCACGGTCGGCTACCGGATCGGCGACGAGAAGGCGGTCTACGCCCTGGAGGGCTCGATCGCCGTCACCGGTTCGCTGGTGCAGTGGATGCGCGACCAGATGGGCCTGATCTCCACCGCCGCCGAGATCGAGACGCTCGCGCTCTCGGTCGAGGACAACGGCGGCGCCTACTTCGTGCCGGCCTTCTCCGGTCTGTTCGCCCCGTACTGGCGCTCCGACGCCCGCGGTGTGATCGCCGGCCTCACCCGGTACGTCACCAAGGCGCACCTCGCGCGCGCCGTCCTGGAGGCCACGGCCTGGCAGACCCGTGAGATCACCGACGCCATGACGAAGGACTCCGGCGTCGAGCTCGCGGCGATCAAGGTCGACGGCGGCATGACCTCCAACAACCTGCTGATGCAGACGCTCTCGGACTTCGCGGACGCCCCCGTGGTGCGCCCGATGGTCGCCGAGACCACCTGCCTCGGCGCCGCCTACGCCGCCGGCCTCGCCGTCGGCTTCTGGAACAGCACCGACGACCTGCGCGCCAACTGGCGCCGGGCCGCCGAGTGGACCCCCCGCATGGACGCGGAGCACCGCGACCGTGAGTACAAGAGCTGGCTCAAGGCCGTCGAGCGGACCATGGGCTGGCTCGAGGACGAGGAGTAAGAAACAGCATGACCACTCAGTCCACCCTGCAGTCCGTACCTGCCCTGGGGACGCACCCGGCCTCCGGCTCGAACCCGAGCCGAGCCGAGACCAGGGAGCAGCTCGCCAAGGCGTCGTACGACCTTCTCGTGATCGGCGGCGGCATCCTGGGCATCTCCACCGCCTGGCACGCCGCGCAGTCCGGCCTCAGGGTGGCTCTGGTCGACGCCGGCGACTTCGCCGGTGCCACGTCGTCCGCCTCCTCCAAGCTGCTCCACGGCGGTCTGCGCTACCTGCAGACCGGCGCGGTGAAGCTGGTGGCGGAGAACCACTTCGAGCGCCGTGCGGTCTCCCGCCAGGTGGCCCCCCACCTGGCGAACCCGCTCACGTTCTACCTGCCCGTGTACAAGGGCGGGCCGCACGGCGCCGCGAAGCTCGGGGCGGGCGTCTTCGCCTACTCCGCGCTCTCCGCGTTCGGTGACGGCGTCGGGCATCTGCTCTCGCCGGCCAAGGCCGCGCAGGACGTGCCGGAGCTGCGCACCGAGAACCTCAAGGCCGTGGCCGTGTACGGCGACGACCAGATGAACGACGCGCGCATGGCGCTGATGACGGTCCGCGGCGCCGTGGAGGCGGGCGCGGTCGTCCTCAACCACGCCGAGGTGACGGGCCTGCGCTTCACCCAGGGCCGCGTCACGGGCGCCGAGCTGAAGGACCGCCTGTCCGGCGACGAGTTCGGCGTCAGCGCCCGGCTGGTGCTGAACGCGACCGGCCCGTGGGTCGACCACCTGCGCCGCATGGAGGACGCGAACGCCGCGCCGTCCATCCGGCTGTCGAAGGGCGCGCACCTGGTCCTGAAGCGCACCTCCCCCTGGAAGGCCGCGCTCGCCACGCCGATCGACAAGTACCGCATCACCTTCGCCCTCCCCTGGGAGGACATGCTGCTGCTCGGCACCACCGACGAGGAGTTCGAGGGCGACCCGGCGGATGTCTCGGTCACCGACAAGGACATATCCCAGATCCTCGACGAGGCCGCCTTCTCCGTCCGCGACCAGCAGCTGAGCCGCGACCTCATCACCTACTCCTTCGCGGGCCTGCGGGTGCTGCCGGGCGGCCCCGGCGACACCTCCAAGGCCAAGCGGGAGACGGTCGTCACCGAGGGCCGGGGCGGCATGCTGTCCGTCGCGGGCGGCAAGTGGACCACCTTCCGGCACATCGGCCGCACGATCATGAAGAAGCTGGAGTCGCTGCCGGGCCACCCCCTGGGCGACGACTTCGAGCCGATCAGCTCGCTGCCGAAGAAGCTGCCGCTGCCCGGCATCGCCAACCCGCGCGCGGTCGCCCACCGGCTGCTCACCGACCGCCCGGCGCCCGGCCCGCGCATGGGAGCCGACACCGCCAAGCACCTGGCCACGCACTACGGCTCGCTGGCGTTCGACATCGCCCGGCTGGCCAACGACAGCCCGGAGCTCGCCGAGCGCGTGCACCCGGACGCCCCGGAGATCTGGGCGCAGGTCGCCTGGGCCCGGGACCACGAGTGGGCCGAGACTCAGGACGACGTGCTGCGCCGCCGGACGACGCTGACGATCCGCGGCCTGGCCACGGACGACGTCCGCGCCAAGGTCCAGGATCTGCTCGACAAGAAGTAGGCCTGATTTCTCGACCCGTACCCGAGGGGGCGGCTCCACGCCGACGGAGCCGCCCCCTCCGCGTGTCCGTCCCCGCATAATGACGTGATACGTCGGAGGTCTTAAGCGACAGGAGGCCGGCCATGGCAGTCACCGACGAGGCGATCGAGAAAATCAAGGGAATGATCGTCTCCGGCGCGCTGCGCCCGGGCGACCGGCTGCCCAAGGAGAGCGAGCTCGCCGCCGACCTCGGCCTGTCCCGCAACTCCCTGCGGGAGGCCGTCCGCGCGCTGTCCCTCATCCGGATCCTGGACGTGCGGCAGGGCGACGGCACGTATGTGACGAGCCTCGACCCGCAACTCCTGCTGGAGGCGATGAGCTTCGTCGTGGACTTCCACCGCGACGACACGGTCCTGGAGTTCCTGGCCGTACGCCGCATCCTGGAGCCGGCCGCGACGGCCATGGCGGCGCTGCGGATCAGCGAGCAGCAGCTGGACGCGCTCACGGCCCAGCTGGACAAGCTCGGCGACGCCCCGTCCGTGGAGGATCTCGTCGCCTGCGACCTGGAGTTCCACCGGGGCATCGTGCACAGCTCGGGCAACTCCGTGCTGTGCTCGCTGCTCGACGGGCTGTCCGGCCCCACCACCCGGGCGCGGATCTGGCGCGGCCTCACCCAGGAGGACGCCGTCGGCCGCACCCTGCGCGAGCACCGGGCGATCCTCGCGGCCCTGCGCGACCGGGACGCCGAGGCGGCGCGCTCGTGGGCGACCGTGCACATCGCGAGCGTGGAGCAGTGGCTGCGCTCCACGCTGTGAGCGCAGCCTCACGGACAGCTCGGATGAATCCGGGGTGTTCAGGGGCGGATCGCGGGGCAGTGATGGGGTCACTCCCCCTGCGAGGGGGCTGCGGGCGCCCCCTTGGCACGCCGTAAGGTTGGGGCGTTCGCGAGGGTACGTCGGAAGGAGGCACTGGGTGATCGAGCTCGAGGGGGTTCCCGAGCTGGTCGACCCGGTCATGGTGGCCGCGTTCGAGGGCTGGAACGATGCCGGCGACGCCGCCTCCACCGCGGTCGCGCATCTCGACAGGGAATGGAAGGGCGAGGTGTTCGCGGCGCTGGACGCCGAGGACTACTACGACTTCCAGGTGAACCGCCCCACGGTGTTCATGGAAGCGGGCGTCCGCAAGATCACCTGGCCGACGACACGGCTGTCGGTGGTCCGGGTCGGCGGGGACAAGCCGCGCGATCTCGTTCTCGTCCGGGGCATCGAACCATCCATGCGGTGGCGCTCGTTCTGCAACGAACTGCTGGGCTTCGCACACGAACTGGGCGTGGAACTGGTGGTCGTCCTGGGCGCCCTGCTCGGCGACACCCCGCACACCCGTCCGGTTCCGATCAGCGGGACGACGTCCGACGCGGACCTGGCCCGCCGGATGGACCTGGAGGAGACCAAGTACGAGGGCCCCACGGGCATCGTGGGCGTCCTCCAGGAGGCGTGCACGCACGCGGGCGTGCCGGCCGTCTCGCTGTGGGCCGCGGTGCCGCACTATGTGTCGCAGCCGCCGAACCCGAAGGCAACGCTGGCTCTCCTGAACCGTCTGGAGGACCTGATCGACGTGCGCATCCCGCTGGGCGAGCTGCCCGAGGACGCGCGCGCCTGGCAGGTGGGCGTGGACCAGCTGGCCGCCGAGGACAGCGAGGTCGCCGAGTACGTCCAGTCGCTGGAGGAGGCCCGGGACACCGCCGAGCTGCCGGAGGCCTCGGGTGAGGCCATCGCGCGCGAGTTCGAGCGCTATCTGAGACGCCGGGACGGCGGCGGACCGACCGCCTCCGGGGGGCACGCGACGGCGGACGGCAGCGACAGCACGTCGTATCTGCGGGACAGCCCCAGCGGCCGTACGCGACCGCCGAAGCCGCCCAAGCCGGGCACGGACGACGGGGAGTCGTCGGCTCAGCCCAAGCCGGGCACGGACGACGAGGAGTCGTCGGAGGACTGAGGCACGATTGCACAGCTGAAGGGGCGTCTCCCGGCCGGGAGGCGCCCCTTCAGTCGCTCTTCGGTTACAGCGCTACGCCCAGCAGCGCGTCCACCGCCCGGGAGACCACCCCGGGAGCGCCCATGTCCGTACCGCCGCTCTCCTCCTGGAGGTCGGCCCAGCGGTCGACCGCGGCGAGCGCGGCCGGGGCGTCCAGGTCGTTCGCGAGGGCCTCGCGGATCTCCTCCACGAGCGCCTCCGCGGGCGGGCCGTCGGGCCGGGACACGGCGGCGCGCCAGCGGCCGAGCCGGGCGACGGCGTCCTGGAGGACCTGGTCGGTCCACTCCCAGTCGGCGCGGTAGTGGTGGGCGAGCAGCGCGAGCCGGATGGCGGCCGGGTCGACGCCGTCGTGCCGGAGCCTGGAGACGAAGACCAGGTTGCCCTTGGACTTGGACATCTTCTCGCCGTCGAGGGCGACCATGCCGGCGTGCACATACGCCTTGGCCATGGGGAACTCACCGGTGAGGGCCTGGGCGTGCGAGGCGCCCATCTCGTGGTGCGGGAAGGCGAGGTCGGAGCCGCCGCCCTGGATGTCGAAGCCCATGCCGAGATGGTCGAGGGCGATGGCCACGCACTCGATGTGCCAGCCGGGCCGTCCGCGCCCGAGCGATCCGCCGTCCCAGCTGGGCTCGCCCTCGCGGGCCGCCATCCAGAGCATCGGGTCGAGGGGGTTCTTCTTGCCCGGCCGGTCCGGGTCGCCGCCGCGCTCGGCGGACAGCAGCCGCATCGCCTCGGCGTCCAGACCCGAGACCTTGCCGAAGTGCGGGTCGGACTCGACGGAGAAGTAGACGTCCCCTTCGAGTTCGTACGCCGCGCCCGCGTCCCGCAGCCGCTCGACGAGCGGGACGATCCCCGGTATCGCCTCGACGGCGCCTATGTACTGCCGCGGCGGCAGCATCCGCAGGGCCGTCATGTCCTCGCGGAAGAGGACCGTCTCCTTCTCGGCGAGCGCGGCCCAGTCGATACCGTCGCGCTGCGCCCGCTCCAGGAGCGGGTCGTCGACGTCGGTGACGTTCTGGACGTAGTGAACCTGCCGCTTGGTGTCGAGCCACACGCGCTGCACGAGGTCGAACGCGTTGTACGTCGCCGCGTGCCCTATGTGGGTGGCGTCGTACGGGGTGATGCCGCAGACGTAGATACGGGCGACGGGACCGGGGTCGAGGGTGACCGAACCGCCGGTCGCGGTGTCGTGGATCCTCAGGTCGCGGCCCTGACCAGGCAGGGCGGGGACCTCGGAAGCGGGCCAGGCATGCATGTCATGAGCGTAACCGGACTGAAGTTCCATATACGAATGGGAGCGGTCCGGACGGCCGAGAAGGCGTTCTTGCGCGAGTTCGGCGTCTGTGCTGCTACACGGGTGGCCAGGGAATCGCCGGCCACTCCCCGCTCGGCTCCGGATGCGTCCCCGAGGCGAGCAGCGCACCGACACGCGCGCGTGCGGCGTCGATCTCGGCGCCGGTGATCAGCGGTTCGAGCCGTGCGGTGAGGGCCCCGCCTTCGGCCAGATCCTTCCTGAGGCCCTCGAGGACGTCGGCGGCCTCCCGCGTGAGGCGCTCCCCCGCCCAGCCCCACAGCAGGGTCCGCAGCTTGTTCTCGGCGTTGAAGGTCACTCCGTGGTCGATCCCGTACAGCCGCCCGTCGCCGGTGGGCAGCAGGTGCCCGCCCTTGCGGTCGGCGTTGTTGATCACGGCGTCCAGCACCGCGAGCCGCCGCAGCCGCTCGTCGTCGGCGTGCACGAGCAGCGCGGTACGCCCCTCGCCGACCTCGGCGAACCCGATCGCCTTCCAGCCCGGTTCGGGTTCCTCCCCGTCGACCAGCGCGAGCAGCTCCGCGTCCGGCACCGCCTCGATCCACAGCTGGCACATGCCCTCGCCGTAGGGGCCGTCGCGCAGCACGGTGGGCGGCACGAGGCCCCAGCCGGTCGCCTCGGAGACCTCGTACGCGGCGACCTCGCGCTGGGCGAGCGTCCCGTCGGGGAAGTCCCACAGGGGCCGCTCCCCGGCGACCGGCTTGTAGATACAGGCCGCCTCCCGGCCGTCGTACGACACCGTGCAGTACAGGGCGGCGTTGGAGGCGTCACGGATGCGTCCGCGTACGGTGAGTTCGCCCCGGGCGAGCAGCTCGGCGGGGTCGTCAGGAGGTGTCACGCTCCGCGGCGGTATCCGTTCTGGCGCGGACATACGTGTCCTTCCGGGTCGAGCGGGAGGCTGCACAGCGGGCACGGCGGCCGCCCGGCGTTGACGACGTCGAGGGCGCGCTTGGCGAAGGCCCTCGCCTGCGCGCCGGTGAGCCGGACCCGCAGCATCGGCGGCCCGTTCTCCTCGTCCTGGAGCAGCCGCTCCTCGGCCTCGGCGAGGTCCTCCTCGGAGTCGGCGTCCAGCTCGACGAGCGCCTGCGCCTCGACGATCATGAGCTGCTCGTCGCCGTCCCAGGCGAGCGCCATGGTGCCGACCCGGAACTCCTCCTCGACGGGGGTGTCCAGCGGGGCGCTGTCGTTGATCTCCGTCGGTGCGACGGCGGGGACGGAGGCGCTGCCGCCGCTACGGCGTACGACCTCGTCGAGCAGTTCGTCCATGCGCTCGGCGAGCGCGGCGACCTGGGTCTTCTCCAGGGCCACGCTGGTCACCCGGGTGCCGGCCGAAGCCTGGAGGAAGAACGAACGGCGCCCGGGCAGCCCGACCGTACCGGCCACGAAACGCTCCGGATGGTCGTAGAGGAACACCTGACGGGACACGTCCTGTCTCCATTGGAATCGTGGGGGCCGTGTGACAACGGCACTGCTGCGACCGCTTCACCCTACTGCGGCCGACGATCACGGTGCGCCCGCACCACCCCCGACTTGGGCGTCGTCGCCCGGCGGGTCCTCGCGCGGCACCAGGGACGTGAAGTCGCCGGTGTCGCCGAGGCGGACGAGAAACGGTCGCAGTCGTGTGTAACGGATCGCGGTGATGGAACACGGTTCAACGGAAATCCGCTGGAAGAGGTCCAGATGAAGTCCGAGTGCCTCGGCGACGAGCGACTTGATGATGTCGCCGTGCGAGCACATGAGGTAGACGGCGTCGGCGCCGTGGTCGCGCTCCACGCGCGCGTTCCACTCGCGCACGGCCTCGGCGGCACGCGTCTGCATGGCCCGCATCGACTCGCCGCCGGGGAAGGCCGCCGCGGACGGGTGCGCCTGCACCACCTCCATCAGGGGCTCGTCCTTGAGCTCGGCGAGCTTGCGCCCGGACCAGTCGCCGTAGTGGCACTCGCCGATGCGCTCGTCGGTGTGCGGCTTCAGTTCCGGCCGGGCCTCGAGAAGGGGCCTGATCGTCTCCTGGCAGCGCTGGAGCGGGCTGGCGACGATCTCGGCGAGGGGCAGTTCGGCGAGCCGCCCGGGCAGCGCGGCGGCCTGCGCGGAGCCGCGTTCGTCGAGGGCGACACCGGGCGTCCAGCCGGCGAGCAGTCCCTCGGTGTTGGCGGTGGAACGTCCGTGCCGGACCAGGATCAACGTGGGCATGCGATCCAGCGTAGGCGCACGCGCGCGTACGGTGTCGTTCGAGTGACGGGAGACTCGCTTCGTGATCGTCGACTGTGCCATCTACCGCGACGGACACCGCACGGAGGGGCCGGAGGACTTCTCCGACGCCCTGAGTGAGGCCCGTACGGCGGGCGGTTTCGTGTGGATCGGGCTGCACGAGCCGACAGAGCGCGAATTCGACCATGTCACCCGGGAGTTCGGCCTGCACCCGCTGGCCGTCGAGGACGCTCTCAAGGCCCATCAGCGGCCCAAGCTGGAGGTGTACGACGACTCGCTCTTCGTGGTCCTCAAGCCGGTGGTGTACGAGCCGCGGAGCGACACCGTCTCCTCCGGCGAGATCATGATCTTCCTGGGCGACTCGTTCGCGGTCACCGTCCGGCACGGCGAGGGCGCCCCGCTCAAGGCCGTACGGCACCGGCTGGAGCGGGAGCCGGAGCTGCTGGGCAACGGCCCCACGTCCGTGCTGTACGCGATCGCCGACGCCACGGTCGACCACTATCTGGACGTCGCGATCGAGCTGCAGGCCGACCTGGAGGGGCTGGAGGCGGAGGTGTTCTCGCCGGAGGGCGGCGGCTCACGGAACACCGCCTCCCGGATCTACGACTTCAAGCGCCAGGTCCTGGAGTTCCGCCGGGCGACCGGGCCGCTGGCCCTGCCGATGAGCCGGCTGGCGGGCACGGCGCAGTCCGGCGTGACGGTGCCGTTCGTGGACGACCGGGCCCGGCCCTTCTTCCGGGACGTCAGCGACCACCTCACGCGCGTGAACGAGTCCGTGGAGAACCTGGACCGGCTGGTGTCGGACATCCTCTCGGCGCATCTGGCGCAGATGAGCGTCCGGCAGAACGACGACATGCGGAAGATCTCCGCGTGGGCTGCCATGGCCGCGATCCCCACGATGGTCGCGGGGATCTACGGCATGAACTTCGAGCACATGCCCGAGCTGCGCTGGGAGTGGTCCTACCCGGCCCTCGTCATGCTGATGGTCGTTCTGGAGGTGCTGGTGTTCCGTCTGTTCAAGCGCCGGGGGTGGTTGTAGGCCGGGTGGTCTCAGGCGAACTCGGGTGCCGCGGAGGCCGGGCCGCCGAGCGCGTCACGGCGCTCGGGCATCTCCAGGGACACCATCCGGCGCCAGCCGCCCAGCCGTTCGTACACGTACATCGCGTGGATGCCCGCCGCGAGCACCGCCGACTTGGCCTTCGACCAGCCCAGGATGCGGCCCATGTTCGCCATGACCGCGAGGCTGACGTCCCGGTAGATCCGGATCTCGGCGAGCGCGCACTCCCGCAGGGTCCGCTGGATGGCCCGGCCGTGGCCCGCGGAGGCGAAGCGCAACAGTTCCTCGTGGCAGTAGGCGAGGTGGTTGTCCTCGTCGTTGGAGATCTGCTTGACGGCGCGACCGATGTCGGGGTCGTCCGCGAAGTGCTTGCGGAGCAGGTCCATCTGCTCGGAGGCGCGCTGTTCGGTGACCCTGCTGTGCGAGAGGTACGTGACGATGTCCTGGACCGCGAGCGGCTCGTCGCGCCCCAGCTGCTCGTGCGCGAGGCCGATGCCGTTCTTCTCCAGGAGCATCGTGTAGTCGGTCTCCGGCGGGACCGGGACGGGGTCGAGGCCGCGCTTCTTCATCAGGGCGTTGAAGATCCGCCCGTGCTTGTCCTCGTCGGCACCGTGGCGGGTGATCTTGGGGGCGAGTTCCCGCTCGCTCTCCGGGACGAGCGCGGCGATCCGGGCGTTCTCCCAGCCGCCCTGGGACTCGCCGCTCGCGGCGATGGAGCAGAACAGGGCGAAGGACTCGTCGTTGGCGAGGATCTCCTGGAACAGACTCTTGGCCGAAAGCATCGTGGGCACCTCTCCCGCGCGCGTGCGCGTGCTGCAGGAATCCGCAGTTTCCGCAAAGAACGAGTCAAGTGCGGGGTGAGCGGTGCTGCAACAGGTACGACGGACAACTCCGCCAAATGGAGGACGTAACCCTCGGCTGCTCCTCGCGTTGTTCTGCGTGACGGCCGTGGCGGGGAAGACCCCCGAGCCCCCACCACGGCCGCAGAAATCTCCGTCGGGCTCAGCCGCGTCAGGCGAGCCCGGCGTGCTCCAGGGCCTCCGTGCCGGCGCGCAGGGAGGCGATCCGCTCGTCGAGCGTGAAGCCCGCCGGAGCCAGGGTGAGGGTCGTGACACCGGCCTCCGCGTAGGCCTTCATCCGGTCCGCGATGCGCTCCACGGAACCGAGCAGGGTCGTCTTGTCGATCAGGTCGTGCGGTACGGCGGCCGCGGCGCCCTGCTTGTCGCCGGACAGGTACTTGTCCTGGATCTCGGCGGCTTCCTTCTCGTAGCCCATGCGCTGGGCGAGCTGGTTGTAGAAGTTCTGCTTGCGGCTGCCCATGCCGCCGACGTACAGCGCGGTGTAGGGGCGGAAGGTGTCGGCGAGCGTGGTCACGTCCTTGTCCTCGCCGAGGGCCAGGGGCAGGGTCGGGCAGATGTCGAAGCCGTCGAGGGTCTTGCCCGCCTTCTCACGGCCGGCCCGCAGGTACTGGATCGCCGTGTCCTCGAGGTGGTCGGCGGAGGGGAAGATCAGCAGGGCACCGTCGGCGATCTCGCCGGTCTGCTCGAGGTTCTTCGGGCCGATCGCGGCGATGTAGAGCGGGATGTGCTCGCGCTGCGGGTGCACCGTCAGCTTGATGGGCTTGCCCGGGCCGCCGGGCAGCGGCAGCGTCCAGTGCTGGCCCTCGAACGACAGGCGCTCGCGCGTCATGGCCTTGCGGATGATCTCGACGTACTCACGCGTGCGTGCCAGCGGCTTGTCGAACTTGACGCCGTACCAGCCCTCGGAGACCTGCGGGCCGGAGACGCCGAGGCCGAGCCGGAAGCGGCCGCCGGAGAGCGAGTCGAGGGTGGCGGCCGTCATGGCGGTCATCGCGGGCTGACGGGCCGGGATCTGGAAGATGGCGGAGCCGACGTCGATCCGTTCGGTCTGGGCGGCGACCCAGGTCAGTACGGTGGCGGCGTCGGATCCATAGGCCTCGGCGGCCCAGCAGACGGCGTATCCGAGCCGGTCGGCCTCCTGGGCGACGGCCAGATTGTCCGCGTCCATGCCGGCACCCCAGTAGCCGAGGTTGATACCGAGCTGCATCCCGATTCCCCTTACCCATCAGTAACGTGCCTTGTCCGCAGACCATAGCGCGCGGAAATCCGTCGTCCACAGCCCCCCACACCGTAGGTTCTGGCCAGTAATCTCGGCGTTCATGGAGCAGAGGCATCTCGGCCGCACCGGCCTTCGTGTGTCGCGGATCGGGCTCGGCACCCTGACCTGGGGGCGGGACACCGCCGAGCACGACGCCGCGGACCTGATGAAGACGTTCTGGGAAGCGGGCGGGACCCTCGTCGACACCGCGGACGTGTACGGCGACGGAGAGGCCGAGTACCTGCTCGGCAGGCTCATAGACGGCTTGGTGCCCCGCCGGGACCTGGTCATCTCGACCAAGGCAGGCAGCGTGCCGGACCCCGACCGCCGCTTCGACGGCTCCCGCGGCCATCTGCTCTCCGCGCTGGACGCCTCGCTCTCCCGGCTCGGAACCGACTACGTCGACCTGTGGCACGTGCACGCCTTCGACCCGGACACCCCGCTGGAGGAGACCCTCCAGGCCCTGGACCTCGCGGTCGCCAGCGGCCGTGCCCGCTACGCCGCCGTCTCCAACTTCTGCGGCTGGCAGCTGGCCAAGGCCGCCACCTGGCAGCTCGCCTCCCCCGGCACCCGGACCCGGCTGGCGGGTACGCAACTGGAGTACTCGCTGCTCCAGCGCGGCGTCGAGCGCGAGGTGCTGCCGGCCGCGCTGGACCTGGGCATCGGGCTGCTGCCGTCCTCCCCGCTGGGGCGTGGGGTGCTGACGGGCAAGTACCGGGGCGACACCACTCCGTCGGACTCGCGTGGCGCCTCGGAGCACCTCGCCCCGTTCGTCGCGCCGTACCTCGACGACACGGCGAGCCGCATCGTGGACGCCGTGACGACCGCCGCCGACGGCCTGGCGGTGACGCCGCTCCAGGTGGCCCTGGCGTGGGTCCGTGACCGGCCGGGGGTGGCCGCTCCCGTCGTCGGCGCGCGCAACGCGCAGCAGCTCACGGCCGCGTTGTCAGTGGAGGCCCTTAGTCTTCCTGACGAGATCTGCCGGGCGCTCGACGATGTGTCGGCGCCTGTGCACCGCTATCCCGATCACGACTGGAGCACGCTGTGAGCACGGAGCCGGAGACCACGGAGGACGACGAGCCGGGGACGCCGACCGGTGGTGCGGAGACCGAGGAGGCCCAGGGGGATGCGGCCGATGCCGGTCAGGTGTCCGAGGCCGAGGCCGAGCTGAGGGCCCAGCAGGCCGAGCGGGAGCGCATCGAGCAGCGGAAGGCCGAGAAGAGGGCGCCGATCGAGAGCGGCACCAAGCTGAGCGGCAAGGCCGCCGATCTGCTCGCCGCCGTACGGGCCGTGGAGGGCGGTGAGAAGCCGGCGGCCACGGTGTTCGAAGAGCCCGCGCCCGCCCCCCGGCGCTCCGCTCCGGAGCCGGTACGGCGACCGCAGCCGGTGCCGGCCGAGACCGTCGCCGCGTCGTCGGCTCCCGCGCCGGAGGCGGTGCAGGCCGTGCGGCGGGTGCTCGGCGAGGGCGGTGCCCCGGAGACGCTCGCGCCGCAGGTGGTCGAGGCACTCGGCGAGGGTGCCGACGAGCGGCTGCGGGCGGACCCCTGGCAGTTGCTGCGGGTCGCCGGTGTGCGGCCCGAGCAGGCCGACGGGTTCGCGCGCGCGCTGCTCGGCGCCGAGTGCGGCCCGGACGACGAGCGACGGGGCCGGGCCGTCACCGTCTGGCTCCTGGAACAGGCCGCGCTGGCCGGGCACACCGCCCTGGAGATGCCGGCGCTCCTCGCGGCCCTGGCACAGCGGAGCGTGCCGGAGCCCGACAGCGCGGTGCAGGACGCGATCGCGGAGGGCGACGCGCTGGTCTTCCAGGACGCCCTGGAGGAGGCCGGTGCGCCGGCCCGGGCAGAACAGGACGACGCGGAGGAGGACGAGGAACGTCCGGTCCGTGTCCTGGTCGGTCTCGAGCGGTACGCGCTCGCGGAGGAGAGCCTGGCCGACGGTCTGGCCCGGCTGGTCAACTCGGCGCCCAAGCAGGACGGTTCGGCCGAGGAGTGGGAGCGGGTCGCCGCCGCGGCCCAGGGGTCGGCGGGTGAGCTGCTGCGCGCGGTCGCCGGTCATGGCCTGGTCCTGCACACCGGCGGCGAGGCGTCCCTGGCCGAGCCGGCCGCGCTGCTGAGCGCCGCGCACGCCCTCGGGCTGCGCGCCTGGGCCGCCACACACGGCCCGATCGGCCGCACCCGCTTCGCCGCCCTGCTGGGCTCCGATCCCGACGGCGCAGCGGATCAGGGCCGCTCCTCCGTCACCACCGTCTCCGGGCTGCTCGCCGGCCTCGAAGGGCCCGGCCGGGATGCCGACGGTGCCCTGGATCTCGATCTGCTCATCGTGCTCGACGCGCCGCAGCTGGACGTCGAGACGGCGGCGCTGCTGACGGAGTCGCTGCCCGACGGGGCGCGGCTGGTGCTGGCCGGGGACCCGGCGGTGCTGTGGTCCGTGGGGCCGGGGCGGGTGTTCGCGGATCTGCTCGCGGCGCGGATCTGCCCGCAGGTCGCCTCGCGGCGGCCGGATCCCGGGCCGCTGGGCGAGCTGGTCTCGGGTATCGGCATCGGCGAGCTGACCCAGGTCGAGGCCCCCGGCAAGGAGATCGTGATCGTGCCGGTGCGGGACGCGGGCGAGGCGGTGCACCGGGCGGTGCAGCTCGTCGTCGACTCGGTGCCGCGGGCGATCGGCGTACCGGCCGAGGAGACGCGGGTGATCACACCGGGGCACGGCGGCGCCGTCGGCACCCGTGCGCTCAACTCGGCGTTGAAGGAGCGGCTCAATCCGGGCCCGGGCCGCTTCGGCGGCTTCGACCCCGGTGACCGGATCATCCACTCCCCCGTGCCGGGCCGTGCCCTGCCGGGCCGGGTGGTGAAGGCGGACGCCGAGGGGCTCCACCTGTCGTGCGAGGGCGAGGCCGTCGTCGTACCGAAGGAGCGGGTGGAGCAGTCCGTACGGCACGGCTGGGCGCTGACCGCGCACCAGGCGGTGGGAAGCCGGTGGCCCGCGGTGGTCGTGGTACTGCCCGGCGATGCCGCGCAGGCGCTCAGCCGGCCCTGGGTGTACACGGCGTTCGGACGGGCCGAGCGCCATCTGTCCGTGGTGCACGGCGTGGAACAGGCGTTGCCCAGGGCCGTGGCCGAGGTGATGGCGAAGCCCCGGACGACCCGGCTTCCGGTGCTGCTCGCTCCGCAGGTCGACGGCGGCTGACCACGGTGGTGGTCACGGGGACGTCCCCGTGACCACCACCGTCGGGTGCGCTCAGCGGCGGTCCGCGTCCAGGCGCTCCAGGTCCTCGTCCTCGTCGAGGTCGGTGTCGAGGTCGTCCCCGTCGTCGTCTTCGTCATCGTCATCGTCGTCCTCGACATCGTCGAAGACGGCGCTGACGTCGAAGCGGCAGACCACCTGCTGCGGATCGACCTGATCGAACGGGGCCTCCAGCCACTCTCCGGGGTCGGCCGGTTCGTCCGCCGCCATCACCCAGAGCGTGGAGTCGCCCTCCTCGAGCCCGAACTCCTTGTGCCGGGAGGCGATCTCGTCGGGCTCGAACTCGCCGAACAGCAGGCCGAGCGCGCCATGGGTCGTCCCGGAGGCGGCCGGGCCGTCCTCGCCTTCCGCGGCCTCGATCCGCTGCGCCTGCGCCAGGAGACGCTGCGGCTCCGCCACGGCGTAGTCGCGGCGGATCAGTACGCTCAGCGCGTTCGGTTCCTCGGGGCCCGCGTACGGGGGCAGCGCGTCCTCCGCACCGGGGATCTCGAAGGGGGTGACCTCGTCGTATCGGTCGTAGAGCAGTTCGTCGTACACCTCTGCGGCCGCGGCCAGCTGGTTGAACGCCTCGTAGACGGCCGGGTCGTCCTCTCCCGACCTGCCTTCGACCGCGGCCAGGTGGCGGTCGAGCGCGGTCTTGACCGCCTCGGCGGCGGCGCGTACCTCGGCAGCGGTGGGCTGCGCAGCATCAGACATAGTGCAGACGCTATCCGTACCAGGCCCCAGCCCGCACAATAGATGCGATGCCGGAATACGAATTTGTCGACGTGTACGTACCGCGCGGGGTCTCCCGCAAGGAAACGGCACGTCTGCTGACGGACCACGCCGAGTACGGACACTGGGAGTTGCACCGTCTGAGCCTGCTGCGCGACGGCAGCCGCAAGGTGCGGTTGCGTCGGCGGATCATCCGCCAGGTGCGGGCCACGTGGTGAGCTGAGACGGCGCACCGGGAGAAGGCATACACGGGAGCGGGCCCCGCATCGGCGGGGCCCGCTCCGTTTGCCGTGGGGGTCAGGCCGAGGCACGCGCCTTGCGGTAGAGGATCACGCCCGCCAGCAGCGCGCCCGCGCCGGCCGGCAGGGTGAGACCGAGCGGCAGGTCGCTGCCGGTCTCCGCGAGCTGGGCGTCGCCCTTGGGCTGCGTGACGAACTGGCCGCCCGGCTTGTTGCCGGGGTTCTCGGGGTTGCCCGGGGTCTCAGGGTTCCCAGGGTTGCCCGGGTTCCCGGGGTTGCCAGGCTCACCGGGGTTGCCCGGGTTCCCGGGCTCACCGGGGTTCCCAGGCTCCCCCGGGTTACCGGGCTCACCAGGATTGCCGGGCTCCCCAGGTTCGCCGGGGTTCCCGGGCTCCCCCGGGTTACCGGGGTTCCCCGGCTCGCCCGGCTGCCCGGGCGTCTCGTATCCGCCGCCGGGCGGGTCGGTGTGATGCCCGCCGGAGCCGTTCGCGCAGTCGTTGCCCGTGGTGGAGTTGCCGACGCCGATGACGTCGACACTGTTGCCGCAGGCGTTCACCGGCACGTGGATCGGTACCTGGACGTGGTTGCCCGAGCCGACTCCGGGCGAGTCACTGGCGTGGCCGCCCGCGTGCGAGCCGCCGTGGCCGCCCGACGGCGATCCACCGCCCTTGTTGGCACACGAGTTGCCCACCGACGGGTTGAGGACACCGATGACGTTGACCGTGTTCCCGCAGACGTTGACCGGCGCGTGCACCGGCGCCTGCACCGTGTTCCCGGAGAGCACGCCGGGCGAGCCCGAACTGGAGCCCTGCGCGCCCGAGTCGGCGTAAGCGGAGCCGCCCGCGGCGGCGATCACGCCGGTCGCGGCCGCCACGGTCATCAGACCCTTGCGGGTGACCTGTCGCATTGCTGAATACCTACCTTCGACCCTGTCTCGAATTCTTCTCGAATTCCTCGAAAGAAGCGTTCGGTCCCGGAGCGCATGGCACGCGCTCCGGGACCGATGGCTTTTGAGCTCCCCTCAGAGAGGGGAAAGCATCACTTGTTGATGCAGGTGTTGCCGAAGGCGGGGTTCAGCAGCCCGATCACGGAGACCGTGTTGCCGCAGACGTTCACCGGGACGTGAACGGGCACCTGAACAACGTTGCCGGACAGGACACCCGGGGAGTGCACGGCAGCACCCTGGGCACCCGAGTCGGCGACGGCAAGGCCCGCGCCCGCGAGAACCAGCCCACCGGTGGCAGCCGCAGCAGCGACGACCTTCTTGATCATTATTCCTCCTAGTTGGCAAAGCGACCCATCTTGCGATCGCATTACCTGTAACGAGGAGGGAGTAATGAGGCTACGAGCTTATGGTCGCATTCACTCTTCCCAGTCGATTCCGTACGGGCGAGCGAATATGTCCGTACCGGTGGGCCGATTCAGGACGCGTCGATGAACCGGTCGAGCACCCGCACGCCGAACTTCAGGCCATCCACCGGCACCCGCTCGTCGACACCGTGGAACATGCCCGCGAAGTCCAGCTCCGGCGGCAGCTTCAGCGGCACGAAGCCGAAGCCACGGATGCCCAGGTCGTCGAAGGACTTCGCGTCCGTCCCGCCGGAGAGCATGTAGGGAACCGCCTTGGCGGTCGGGTCCTCGGCCAGCAGCGCGGACTGCATCGCCGCCACGAGCGCCCCGTCGAAGGTGGTCTCGACGGCCTTGTCGGCGTGGACGTCCTCACGCCGCACCTTCGGGCCGAGGATCCGGTCGAGGTCGGCGAGGAACTCCTCCTCGTGGCCGGGCAGGAACCGCCCGTCGACGTGGGCGGTCGCCTCACCGGGAATGACGTTGACCTTGTAGCCGGCACCGAGCTGCGTGGGGTTGGCCGTGTTGCTCAGGGTCGCGCCGATGAGCTTGGCGATGCCGCCGAGCTTCGCGAGGGTCGACTCCATGTCCTCCGGGTCGAGCTCGGTGCCGAACGCGTCACCGAGCTCGTCGAGGAAGGCGCGGGTGGTCTTGGTGACCCGCACCGGGAACTTGTGCCGCCCCAGCCGCGCGACGGCCTCCGACAGCTCGGTGATCGCGTTGTCCCGGTGGATCATCGACCCGTGCCCGGCCGTGCCGGCCACGGTGAGCTTCATCCAGTGCATGCCCTTCTCGGCCGTCTGGATCAGGTACAGCCGCCGCTGCTCGCTCACGGTGAACGAGAATCCGCCCACCTCGCTGATCGCCTCGGTGACACCCTCGAACAGGCCGGGGTGGTTGCGGACCAGGTGCTTGGCGCCGTACGTGCCGCCCGCCTCCTCGTCCGCGAGGAACGCGAGGACGATGTCGCGCGGGGGCTTGCGCCCGCTGCGCAGCCGGTCGCGGACGACCGCGAGGGTCATCGCGTCCATGTCCTTCATGTCGACGGCCCCACGGCCCCACACGCAGCCGTCGGCGACCTCGCCGGAGAAGGGGTGGTGGGTCCAGTCGTCCGCGTTGGCCGGTACGACGTCGGTGTGGCCGTGGATGAGGAGCGCGGGCCTGGAGGGGTCCTCGCCCTCGATCCGGGCCACCGTGGAGGCACGGCCCGGGTGCGACTCGAAGATCTGCGGTTCGAGCCCGACCTCCGCGAGCTTCTCGGCGACGTACTCGGCCGCCTTGCGCTCGCCCGGACCCGAGTGGTCGCCGTAGTTGCTGGTGTC
This sequence comes from Streptomyces purpurascens, assembly GCF_045040895.1. Lineage (NCBI taxonomy): Bacteria > Bacillati > Actinomycetota > Actinomycetes > Kitasatosporales > Streptomycetaceae > Streptomyces > Streptomyces purpurascens. The sequence continues at coordinate 1,910,942 of NZ_CP108341.1, forward strand.
GATCTGGATCAGCTCGCGGCAGAGGTCCACGACCTCGTCCTCGCCGGTGACGCTCCTGGCCGTGTCCGTCTCGCTCACGTGCTTCCTCCCGCTGTCACTGCTGGTGGGTCCCTCTCATCCTCTCTCTCCACGGCCCGCTCCCCAAGACCGCTTGCGGCCCGTCACGCGCCGTTCACACCTCGCCGGGGCTCGGGCGGGGGTGATCGGCCACCCTCGAAAGCCTGGTAATGTTTACGTCGTCGCCGCGGGGAGAACCCACGCGACAGACACCTTGTCCGGGTGGCGGAATGGCAGACGCGCTAGCTTGAGGTGCTAGTGCCCTTTATCGGGCGTGGGGGTTCAAGTCCCCCCTCGGACACAGATAAGAAAAGCCCCTCTCGTCGAGGGGCTTTTCGTCGTTTCCGCCTGGGACCTGAGGAATGTGGGCGACATCTCGCCCTGCCGGGAGAAGCCCAGGTGGGAGAGGGTGGCGCCGCACCGACGCGGTGTCTCGCGTTTGCCTCCGAGTGGCGGACATGACAGGACGAAGTAACCCGACCACTAGAGTATTGGGCTTGTTCGCGCCGGAACGGAACATCCCCAGGCAGACCTGCGGGCCCGTCGGCGCCCCGGAAGGTCCGGGTTCGAGACGCGAGGATCCGATGGCCGCCCTGCACGAAAGCCCCGACCTCACTCTGCTGGACCGGGAGCTGAGCACAGGACTCCGCGACGTGGCCCGCTTCTCCGCAGGTCCCGTGGCCTCGCCCCGCACCCTGGTCGACATCTTCGAGGCGTCCGTACGCGCGTATCCCGACGAGCCCGCACTCGACGACGGGCACCGGCTGCTCACCTACCGCGCGCTGGCCGTCGAGGTGGAGACCCTGCGGCGGAGACTGGCCGCCGCGAAGGTCGGTCTCGGGGACCGCGTCGGTGTCCGGGTCCCGTCGGGCACGAACGATCTGTACGTGGCGATCCTCGCCGTGCTGGCCGCCGGTGCCGCGTACGTGCCCGTGGACGCCGAGGACCCCGACGAGCGGGCCGCGCTGGTCTTCGGCGAGGCCGGGGCGCGGGCGGTCATCGGGGCCGGTCACGAGCTGACCCTGGGCGATGCCGCCGGGCACACCGCCGCCCGGCCCGGTGCCGGGCACGACGCGTGGATCATCTTCACCTCCGGCTCCACCGGGAAGCCCAAGGGCGTGGCCGTCGGCCACCGCAGCGCCGCCGCCTTCGTCGACGCGGAGGCCGCGCTGTTCCTGGCCGACGAGCCGATCGGGCCCGGTGACCGGGTCATGGCGGGGCTGTCCGTCGCGTTCGACGCGTCCTGTGAGGAGATGTGGCTGGCCTGGCGGCACGGGGCCTGTCTGGTGCCCGTGCCGCGCTCGCAGGTCAGGAGCGGTGCCGATCTCGGGCCGTGGCTGGTCGAGCAGGAGATCACCGTCGTGTCCACCGTGCCGACACTGGCGGCGCTGTGGGAGCCGGAGACGCTCAACGACGTCCGTCTGCTGATCTTCGGCGGCGAGGCGTGCCCGCCCGAGCTGGCGCAGCGATTGGTGACCGAGGGGCGTGAGGTGTGGAACACCTACGGGCCGACCGAGGCGACCGTCGTGGCGTGCGCTTCGCTGATGAGCGGCGAGGAGCCGATCCGGATCGGGCTGCCGCTGGACGGCTGGGAGCTGGCCGTCGTGGACGAGGCCGGGGAGCCCGTGCCGATGGGCGGCAGCGGTCAGCTGGTGATCGGCGGGGTCGGGCTCGCCCGGTATCTCGACGCCGAGAAGGACGCGGAGAAGTACGCGCCGCTTCAGTCGCTGGGCTGGGAGCGGGCGTACCGCAGCGGTGACCTGGTGCGGGCCGAGCCGGAGGGGCTGGTCTTCCTCGGGCGGGCCGATGAGCAGATCAAGCTCGGTGGACGCCGTATCGAGCTCGGTGAGGTGGACGCGGCGCTTCAGGCGCTGCCCGGGGTGGCCGGGGCCGCCGCCGCGGTGCGCACGGCCCGCAGCGGCAACCAGCTCCTCGTGGGCTACGTCGTCATCCAGGACGGCTGGGACCACGCGGCCGCCGTCGAGCGGCTGCGCGCCGAGCTGCCCGCCGCTCTGGTGCCGTTGCTCGCGCCGGTCGACGAGCTGCCGACGCGTACGTCGGGCAAGGTCGACCGGAACGCGCTGCCCTGGCCGCTGGAGGGGCTGGAGACGGGCGGCCCGGCCGAGCCGCTGTACGGCACCGAGGCCTGGCTCGCCGAGCAGTGGACGGACGTCCTCGGCATTCCGGTGACGTCGGCCTCCGACGACTTCTTCGCGATCGGCGGGGGCAGTCTGGCCGCCGCCCAGCTGACGACGAGGCTGCGCACCCGCTACCCGAGCGCCGCCGTCCTCGACATCTACCAGCGGCCCGTCCTGCGGAAGCTGGCCCGGCACCTGGAGGAGTCGGCGCAGGACGACGGGGCCCAGCGGGTCGTGGCACCGGTGCCGAGGCGGGCCCAGCTCGTCCAGCTCCTGCTGCTGGTTCCGCTGTTCACACTGCTCGGGCTGCGCTGGACCGTGGTGCTCGCCGCGCTCGGGAACGTGCTGCCCGCCTACTCCTGGCTGCCGACCGCGCCCTGGTGGCTCGTCGCGGCCGGCGCCGTGCTGCTCTTCAGCCCGCCCGGGCGCCTGGCGCTCGCCGCGGGCGGGGCCCGGTTGCTGCTGCGGGGCGTGCGGCCGGGCCGGTACCCGCGCGGCGGGAGCGTCCATCTGCGGCTGTGGACGGCCGAGCGGCTGGCGGAGTTCAGCGGGGCGACCTCACTGACCGGATCCTGGCTGGAACGGTACGCGCGAGCGCTGGGCGCCAAGGTCGGGCAGGACGTGGATCTGCACTCGCTGCCCCCGGTCACCGGCATGCTCAAGCTGGGCCGGGGCGCGGCCGTCGAGTCCGAGGTGGACCTGTCCGGGTACTGGCTGGACGGTGACCGGCTGGAGGTCGGGCCGGTGAAGGTGGGCGCGCACGCCGTCGTCGGCACGCGCAGCCTGCTCTTCCCGGGCGCGCGGGTGGGCAAGCGGGCCGAGGTGGCGCCCGGTTCGGCGGTCACCGGACAGGTTCCCACCGGGCAGCGGTGGGCGGGAGCGCCCGCGGTCAAGCTGGGCCGGGCCAAGCGCAACTGGCCCAAGGAGCGGCCTGCGCGGGGCGCGTTCTGGCGGGTGATGTACGGCGTGACCGGTTTCGCGCTGACCGCGTTGCCGGTGGTCTCGGCGGCTGCCGCGCTGCTGGTGGCGGGCCTGTTCGTCGGTCCGGACGCCGGGCTCGGTGCGACGCTGCGGGGTGCCGTGCTCGCGTTGGTGCCGGCGACGCTCGCGTTCGGGCTGGCGTACGCGCTGCTGCTCGTGGTCGCCGTACGGATGCTGAGCCTGGGGCTGCGGGAGGGCACGCACGCCACGCACAGCCGGGTGGGCTGGCAGGCCTGGACCGTGACCCAGCTGATGGACCGGTCGCGGGACATGCTGTTCCCGCTGTACGCGGGGCTGGTCACGCCGGTGTGGCTGCGGCTGCTCGGGATGCGGATCGGGCGGCGGGCCGAGGTGTCCACCGTGCTGGCCCTGCCCAGCCTGACGACGGTCGGCGACGGTGCGTTCCTGGCGGACGACACACTGACCGCGCCGTACGAGCTCGGCGGCGGCTGGCTGCGGGTCGGCCGCGCGGAGATCGGCCGGCGGGCCTTCCTCGGCAACTCGGGGATGACCGCGCCGGGGCGCAGCGTGCCGGACGGCGGCCTGGTGGGTGTGCTGTCGGCGACGCCGAAGAAGGCCAAGAAGGGCAGCTCGTATCTGGGGCTGCCGCCGATGAAGCTGCCGCGGGCCGCGTCCGACGGCGACCAGAGCCGGACGTACGATCCGCCCGCGCGGCTGCTGTGGGCGCGCGGTCTTGTGGAGCTCTGCCGGATCGTGCCGGTGTTCTGCTCTGCGGCGCTGGCGGTGGCGACGGCGGCGGCGCTGTGCGCCCTCAGGGTGTGGGCACCCCTGCTGTCCGGTCTTGTGCTGCTCGGGGCGGGCTGCGCGGCGGGGCTCGTCTCGATCGCGGCGAAGTGGCTGCTCGTGGGGCGGCATCGCCGGGCCGAGCACCCCTTGTGGAGCTCCTTCGTGTGGCGCAACGAGCTGGCGGACACCTTCGTCGAGGTGCTGGCCGTGCCGTGGCTGGCCGGTGCGGTGCCGGGTACGCCGCTGCTGTCGGCGTGGCTGCGGGGACTCGGCGCGCACATCGGCAAGGGGGTGTGGGTCGAGAGCTACTGGCTGCCGGAGACGGATCTGGTGACGCTCGAGGACGCGGCGACCGTGAACCGGGGCTGTGTGCTCCAGACCCACCTCTTCCACGACCGGATCTTGCGGACGGATACTGTGGTCCTCCGTGAGGGCGCCACTCTGGGCCCGGGCGGAATCATCCTGCCCGGCAGCGCCGTCGGGGCCCGCGCCACGCTGGGTCCGGCGTCCCTGGTGATGGCCGCGGAGTCCGTGCCCGACGACACGCGCTGGCTGGGCAACCCGATCGAGGCGTGGCGTCGCTAGGCGGAACCCCGGCGCGGCCGGGGTCGACGGACGTCGTACGAGCGCAGTGCAGGGAGCAGACGCAACAGTGGCGGTTCAGCAGTCAGTGGGTCAGGACCCGTACTTCCCGGGCAACGGTGACCTCCGGTACCGGGTGCATCGGTACGAGCTCACGCTGGACTACCGCCCGGCGCCGAACCGGCTGTCGGGAACGGCGCGGATCAACGCCATCGCGGGCCGTGGCCAGCTCACCGAGTTCCAGCTGAACCTCGCGGACTTCCGGGTGGGCCGGGTGAAGGTCGACGGCCGTACGCCGCACTACACGCACCGGGGCGGCAAGCTGCGGGTCCGCCCCGCGAAGCCGGTGCGCGCCGGTGCGGCCTTCACGGTCGAGGTGCAGTGGTCGGGCAACCCCCGGCCGGTGAACAGTCCCTGGGGCGGCCTCGGCTGGGAGGAGCTGGAGGACGGGGCGCTGGTGGCGAGCCAGCCGGTCGGGGCGCCGTCGTGGTACCCGTGCAACGACCGGCCCGCCGACAAGGCCTCGTACCACATCTCGGTCACGACGCCGTCGGCCTACGCGGTGGTGGCCGGTGGACGGCTGCTCACCCGCACGACGAAGGCCTCGACGACCACCTGGGTGTACGAGCAGGCGGCGCCGACCTCCAGCTACCTGGTGGGGCTGTCGATCGGGAAGTACCAGACGGTGCTGCTGGGCGACCCGGGCCCGGGCGGGGTTCCGCAGCACGGGCACATTCCGGCGCATCTGCTCCCCCGGTTCGCCCGGGACTTCGCACGGCAGCCCGCGATGATGGAACTGTTCCAGGAGCTGTTCGGGCCGTACCCGTTCGACGAGTACGCGGTCGTGGTGACCGAGGAGGAGCTCGACGTCCCCGTCGAGGCACAGGGGTTGTCGCTGTTCGGGTCCAACCACGTGGACGGGGAGCGGGGTTCGGAGCGGCTGGTCGCCCACGAGCTGGCGCACCAGTGGTTCGGCAACAGCGTGTCCATCGCCGACTGGCGGCAGATCTGGCTGAACGAGGGGTTCGCGAAATACGCCGAGTGGCTGTGGTCTGAGCGCTCGGGAGGGCGCAGCGCCCAGCAACTGGCCGCCGGCGCGCACCGGTTGCTGTTCTCGCTGCCCCAGGACCTCCGGCTGGCCGACCCGGGACGGAAGTCGATGTTCGACGACCGTCTCTACCAGCGGGGCGGGCTCGTCCTGCACGCGGTGCGGTGCGCCCTGGGGGACGACGCGTTCTTCCGCATGCTGCGCGGGTGGGCGGGCCTGCACCGGGGCGGGGCGGTGACGACGGCGAACTTCACCGCGCACGTGGGGCGGTTCACGGACGAGCCGCTGGACGCGCTGTTCGACATGTGGCTGTACGGGACGACGCTGCCGCCGCTGCCCCGTCCAGGAGAATGACCGGCATGACGACGCGTTCCTGCCCGTGCGGGCTGCCCGACTCCTACCAGGCGTGTTGCGGGCGCTACCACTCCGGGGCCTCCGCGGCTCCGACCGCCGAGGCGTTGATGCGCTCGCGGTACAGCGCCTTCGTGAAGGGGGACGCCGGGTATCTGCTGCGGACCTGGCATCCCCGGACGCGGCCCGGCACATTGGAGCTGGATGCGGGGACGCGGTGGACCGGGCTGGAGATCCTGGAGACCGGTGAGGGGTCCGCGTTCCACACGAGTGGGACCGTGACGTTCCGGGCCTCGTACCGGGGCGGATCGCTGCACGAGCGGAGCCGGTTCGAGCGGGTGGACGGGGCCTGGGTGTACGTCGACGGGGAGTTTCTGCGGTAGCGGCCGTCACGGCGCCAGGATGTCGAGTTCCTGGAGGGCGCCGACGGTGATCTCGCGGGTCAGTTCCTCCGCGCGGACCGCGTCGCCCGCGCGGACCGCCTCGGCCACCTGGACGTGCAGGGTGACGGCGGCCGGGTCGGGGTCCTCGAACATCACGTCGTGGTGGGTGCGGCCGGCCAGGACCTCGGCGACGACGTCGCCGAGGCGGGCGAACATCTCATTGCCGGAGGCGGCCAGGACGGCGCGGTGGAAGGCGATGTCGTGGACGAGGTACTCCTCCAGCTTGTGACCGCGTGAGTTGGCGACCATGCCGAGGGCGCACTCGGTGAGTTCGGCGCACTGCTCGGCGGTGGCGTGCCGGGCGGCGAGGCCCGCCGCGACCGGTTCGATCGCCGAGCGCAGCACCGTGAGGGACCGCAGCTGCCCGGGGCGGTCGGCGCCTGCCAGGCGCCAGCGGATGACCTCGGGGTCGTAGACGTTCCACTCGGACTTGGGGCGGACCGTCACGCCGACGCGACGGCGGGACTCGACCAGGCGCATGGACTCCAGGACACGGACCGCCTCGCGCATCACGGAGCGCGACACGTCGAAACGCTGGGCCAGCTCGTCCGTGCGCAGCACGCTGCCCGGCGGGTACTCGCCCGCCGTGATCTCGGGGCCGAGGGTGTCCAGTACATGGCCGTGCAGCCCTCGACCCGGTGTGCTCATGCACTCAGCGTACGGGGTAGATCACGGAGACAAAAAGTCAGACTTATTTGTCACGGCCTCTTGAATTAGTCGTACCTAATGGGTTTCAGTTGCGTCGACATCACGTGTCGACGAAGACAGCAGACAGTGAGGCAGCGATGAACACCCCCCACGTCGTCGTGGTCATGGGCGTCGCGGGCACCGGAAAGACCACCATCGGTCCCCTGCTCGCAGCCCGGCTCGGCGTTCCGTACGCCGAGGGCGACGACTTCCACCCGCAGGCCAACATCGCCAAGATGTCGGCCGGTACGCCACTCACCGACGAGGACCGCTGGCCCTGGCTGGACGCCATCGGCGCGTGGGGGCACGGGCGGGCCGGACTCGGCGGGGTGGTCAGCTGCTCGGCACTGAAGCGGTCGTACCGCGACCGGCTGCGGGCCGCCGCACCCGGCGTGGTCTTCGTGCACCTCGCGGGCGACCGCTCGCTGATCGAGGACCGGATGTCGCACCGGCAGGGGCACTTCATGCCCACGGCGCTGCTCGACTCCCAGTTCGCCACGCTCCAGCCGCTGGAGAGCGACGAGGCGGGAGTCCGCGTGGACGTCCTGGGCAGCCCGGAGGAGATCACCGAACGGGCGGCGAGCGCGCTCGAGGATCTCCCCGAGCCCGTCCAGTAGCCCCTGACTCCCTTCCTACGACTCCCCTCACCCCAAGGACACCTCCCCCGTGACCAGACTCAGCGTCGAGATGCTGGCAGCGGACGCACCCGAGCCGATCACCTCGGCCGGGCACGCTCAGCTGGGCATCGCCGTGCTGGCGGGCATCGCCGTCATCGTCCTGCTCATCACCAAGTTCAAGCTGCACGCGTTCCTGGCGCTGACCATCGGGTCACTGGCGCTCGGCGCGATCGCCGGGGCGCCCCTGGACAAGGTCCTCCTCAGTTTCAGCGCCGGCCTCGGCACCACGGTCGCCGGCGTCGGCGTGCTGATCGCCCTCGGCGCGATCCTCGGCAAGATGCTCGCCGACTCCGGAGGCGCCGACCAGATCGTCGACACCATCCTCGAGAAGGCCGGCGGGCGGTCGATGCCCTGGGCGATGGTGCTGATCGCCTCCGTGATCGGACTGCCGCTCTTCTTCGAGGTCGGCATCGTGCTGCTGATCCCGGTGGTGCTGATGGTCGCCAAGCGCGGCAACTACTCGCTGATGCGCATCGGCATCCCGGCGCTCGCGGGCCTGTCCGTGATGCACGGCCTGGTGCCGCCGCACCCCGGCCCGCTGGTCGCGATCGACGCGGTCGGGGCCGACCTCGGTGTGACGCTGGCGCTCGGTGTCCTGGTCGCCGTTCCCACGGTGATCATCGCCGGTCCGGTGTTCTCGAAGTACGCGGCCCGCTGGGTGGACGTGCCCGCCCCGGACAACATGATTCCGCAGCGCGCCTCCGAGGACCTGGAGAAGCGCCCCGGCTTCGGCGCCACGCTGTTCACGGTGCTGCTGCCGGTGATCCTCATGCTCGCCAAGGCGCTGGTCGACATCGTCGTGGACGACCCGGAGAACCCGGTCCAGCGCGTCTTCGACGTCGTCGGCGCCCCGATGATCGCGCTGCTCGCCTCGGTGCTGGTCGGCATCTTCACACTGCTGCGGCCCGCCGGGTTCTCCAAGGAGCGCGTCTCGCCGCTCGTCGAGAAGAGCCTCATGCCGATCGCGGGCATCCTGCTGATCGTCGGCGCGGGCGGCGGCTTCAAGCAGACGCTGATCGACACCGGCGTGGGCCAGATGGTCCTGGAGATCTCCGAGAACTGGTCGATCCCCGCGCTGCTGCTGGCCTGGCTGATCGCGGTGGCGATCCGGCTGGCGACCGGTTCGGCGACGGTGGCGACGGTCTCGGCGGCCGGCCTGGTCGCCCCGCTCGCGGCCGACATGTCGACGACACACGCCGCCCTCCTCGTCCTGGCCATCGGCGCCGGCTCGCTCTTCTTCAGCCATGTGAACGACGCCGGGTTCTGGATGGTGAAGGAGTACTTCGGGCTGACCGTCGGCCAGAACATCAAGACCTGGTCCGTCATGGAGACGATCATCTCGGTGGTCGCCGGCGGCTTCGTCCTGCTGTTGTCCTTGGTGATCTAGGAGAGGTACGGCCATGACTGCTCACCCCCTGTTCGACATCGGCGGCCGTACGGCCCTGGTGACCGGCTCCAGCCGGGGCATCGGACTCGCCCTCGCCCGTGGTCTGGCGGAAGCAGGCTGCACGGTCGTCCTGAACGGACGCGACAAGGACCGGCTGGCCGAGGCCGCCGCCGGGCTGCCCGGCGACAAGGTGCACACGGCCGCGTTCGACGTGACCGACGGATCGTCCGTGGCGGACGGGATCGCGGACGTCGAGGAGCGGGTGGGCCCGCTCGACATCCTGGTCAACAACGCGGGCATGCAACTGCGCGCCCCGCTGCTGGAGTTCACCGACTCCGACTGGCACCGGATCCTGGACACCAACCTGACCAGTGCCTTCCTGGTCGGCCGTGAGGCGGCGCGCCGGATGACGGAACGCGGCCACGGCAAGATCGTCAACATCTGCTCGCTGCAGAGCGAGGTCGTGCGGCCCGGGATCGCGCCGTACGCCGCCACCAAGGGCGCGCTGAAGATGCTCACCAAGGGCATGTGCGCGGACTGGGGCCCGAGCGGAGTGCAGGTCAACGGGCTCGGCCCGGGCTACATCGAGACCGAGCTGACCAAGCCCCTCGTCGACGACGAGGAGTTCAGCGCCTGGGTGCGGCGGCGTACCCCGGCCGGGCGCTGGGGCCGTACGCAGGACCTGGTGGGCGGGGTGCTGTTCCTCGCCTCCCCGGCCGCCGACTTCATCAGCGGGCAGGTGCTGTATGTCGACGGCGGCATGACGAGCGTGCTGTGACCATTCAGGAGGTTTCGATGCTGGGTTGTGTGATTCACGGTCAGGACGACCTCCGGGTCACGGAGTTGCCCGTTCCGGAGCCCGGGCCGGGGCAGGCGCTGGTCGCCGTCCGGTACGGCGGGGTGTGCGGGTCCGATCTGCACTACTGGCGGCACGGCGGCGTCGGAGACTTCCGGCTCAGGGAGCCGATGGTGCTCGGGCACGAGGTCGTCGGAACGGTGCTCGAGTACGGGACCGGCGCCTCGGGTCCGGCTCCGGGTACGGCGGTGGCCGTGCACCCGGCGACCCCGTGCGGGGTGTGCCCGGAGTGCTCGGCCGGGCGGCGGAACGTGTGCCGGGACACCAGCTATCTGGGCAGTGCGGCGCGTTTCCCGCATGTGCAGGGCGGGTTCGCGGCGCAGGTGGTCGTGCCGTGTGAGCAGTTGCGGGCGTTGCCGGACGGTCTGGAGCTGCGCCGGGCCGCGCTCGCCGAGCCGCTGTCCGTCGCGCTGCACGCGGTGCGGCGGGCCGGGGACGTGGCCGGGCGGCATGTTCTGGTGACCGGTGCCGGGCCCATCGGGTGTCTGGTGGTCGCGGCGGCGAAGGCGGCGGGGGCGGCGCATGTCACTGTGACGGATCTGCTGCCCGAGGCGTTGGAATATGCCCGGGTCGCCGGTGCGGAGACGGTTGTTCGGGCCGATGACCCGGACGATGCCGGGTGGCCCGATGAGGTCGATGTGGCGATCGAGGCGTCCGGGGTGGCCGCGGGGCTCGACGCGTGTCTGCGGCGGGTGCGGCGCGGTGGGGTGGTCGTGCAGTTGGGCATGTTGCCGCCGGGGCAGAGTCCGTTCGCGGGGAACCTTGTGGTGAGCCGGGAGATCGAGCTGCGGGGGGCGTTCCGGTTCGACACGGAGTTTGATGCGGCGTTGGAGTTGCTGGCGGTGGAGCCGGCTTTCGACGGACTGGTCAGTGCGGTCGTTCCCGTGGGGGAGGCCGAGTCTGCCTTTGCGCTGGCCGCTGATCGGAGTCGGTCTTGCAAGGTGCTGTTGGATTTCGACGTCGCGCCGTAGGGGGTGATGTCGGCGAGCGGCCGCGGGTGCGTTGTGGTTGTTCGCGCAGTTCCCCGCGCCCCTGAAGGCAAAGAGCTATCGGCGCCATAGGGGGTGCTGCCGGGTCGCCCAGTCTCTGCTCACCTTGCCCGTTCGCATGCCTCTGCGGGACTCCGGATCGGCCACGGCCATGCCGATGTGGCCGGCCAGGACGATGCCGATGGTGAGGGCCAGCCAGTCGTGGACGAAGGTTGCGCTGGTGCGCCAGAGCAGGGGGGTGAGGTGGGTGAACCACATCATCAGGCCGGTGGCGAGCATGACGAGGGTGGCTCCGGCGATCCAGGACGCGTAGATCTTCTGGCCGGCGTTGAACTTGGCGGCCGGGCGGGAGGCGTGCCGTTTGTCGCGGTGCAGGGCGGCGCGCAGCCAGGTGCGGTCGTGCGGGCCGAAGCGGTTGAGCCGGCCGAGGTCGGCTCGGAAGGCGCGGGAGGCGAGACCGGCCAGGACCGGGAGGGGCAGGGCCAGGCCCGACCACTTGTGCAGGGTGACGATCAGGGCACGGCGGCCTACGAGTTCGGCGAGCTGGGGGACGTAGAGGCAGGCCGCCGTCAGTACGCAGACGCCCATCAGGGCGGCCGTCGTGCGGTGGATCCAGCGCTGGGTCCGGGTGAAGCGGCTGACATCGGCCGCGGTGTCAGCTCGTGGGTGCATCGTCGCGTCCGTTCGAGCGGCCCACCCAGGCGTCGACGTCGTAGCCGCGCTCCTCCCAGTAGCCCGGCTCGACGTCGTCGGTCAGGGTGATGCCGGAGAGCCACTTGGCGGACTTGTAGAAGTACATGGGCGCCACGTAGAGGCGGACCGGCCCGCCGTGGGAGTGGCCGAGGTCCTTGTCCTGCATGCGCAGGGCGACCAGGACGTCCGCGCGGCGGGCCTGGGCGAGGGTGAGGCTCTCGGTGTAGGTGCCGTCGAAGCAGGTGAAGCGGATCGCCTTCGCGGTGGGGCGTACGCCTGCCGCGTCGAGGAGCCGGGAGAGGCGTACGCCTTCGAACGGTGTGTCCGGGACCCGCCAGCCGGTGACGCACTGGACGTCGCGGACCATCCGGGTCTGCGGGAGGGCTTTCAGCTCGTCCAGCGTGTAGCTCGTGGGGCGGTCGACCAGGCCGTCGATCTTGAGGCGGTAGGTGTCGGCGTTCTTGCGCGGTACGGACGAGGCGACCGAGTAGTAGCGGAAGCCGCCGCCGTTCGGGAGCAGTCCGGTCAGGCCGGTGGGGTCCTTGTCGGCGGCGCCGCCGAGGAAGCCCTCCAGGCCGCGCTGCAGCTTGGGCGCGGCGACGACGCCCAGGGCGCCCACGGCGAGGGTGCCGAGGAAGACGCGGCGGCCGACCGGGGTGCCCCGTTCCTCGGGGTGTCCGTCGTTCACGCCGTCTTGTACGTCCTCGCGCACTCCCCTATTCACGTCCTCGTCCACGTTCTCATTCGAGCACCCACGACCCCCGGAGGACAGGGATCGCGGGTGCTCGTCAGACTTCCGTAACCACTTCTTACGTGGGCACCCTCAGGACGAGGCCGCCTTGTCCAGCTGGAACGCCTCGTTGCCGAGCCCGATCCGGGCGTGCTTCTCGGGGGCGCGGGCGCGCAGCACCAGGCCCAGGAGCAGGCCCCCGACCAGGGCGAGCCCGATGACGCCGGGCAGCACCCAGCTCAGCGAGGAGTCCGGGCCGGCGCCGACCAGCACCTCGAAGTCCTTCACGGTGTAGCCGGCGATGACGAGCAGGGCGAGGCCCGACAGCACGGAGGTGACCAGCCGCCAGGCCTGGACCCCGGCGGCGCCGCGGCGGACGAAGAAGACGACGACCGACAGGGAGGCCGCCGCCATCAGCAGGATCACGCCGAGGGCGCCGATGTTGCCGAGCCAGGTGAACAGCCGCAGGACGGGCGCGGTCGGGTCGCCGGCCGGCTTGTCGTCGGCGATCGCGAAGGCGGCCACGACCACCACGGCCACGACGGTCTGCAGCAGCGAGCCGGTGCCGGGGGCGCCGCTGGTGCCGCTGGTGCGGCCGAAGGCGGCGGGCAGCAGGCCCTCGCGGCCCATGGCGAAGGCGTACCGGGCGACGACGTTGTGGAAGCTGAGCAGGGCGGCGAACATGCCGGTGACGAACAGGACGTGCAGGACGTCCGTGAACGTGCCGCCGAGGCGGGACTCGGTGAGGAAGAACAGCAGTCCGGCGCTCTGCTTCTGGGCCGTGCCGACGATCGCGGAGGGGCCGGTGGCGACGGTGAGGGCCCAGCTGCTCAGGGCGAAGAAGACGGCGACCCCGCCGACGGCGAAGAACATCACGCGCGGCACCAGGACGTGCGGGCGGTTGGTCTCCTCGGCGTAGACGGGGGCCTGCTCGAAGCCGAGGAACGCGGCGATGCAGAAGCACAGGGCGGTGCCGACGCCCGCGCCGGTGAGCGTGTCGGGGTTGAAGGCGTGCAGCGACAGGCCTTCCTTGCCGGGGTCGGCGAGGGCGGCGATGTCGAAGATCACGACGAGCAGCACCTCGATGACCAGCAGCACGCCGAGCACGCGCGCGTTGACGTCGATCTTCAGCCAGCCGAGCAGTCCGACGGCGAGGGCGGCCACGAGGGCCGGTATCCACCAGGCGATCTCCACGTCGGCGTACGTGGCGAGGAGCCCGGAGACCTCGAAGCCGAAGATGCCGTAGATGCCGATCTGAAGCGCGTTGTAGGCGACGAGGGCGACCAGGGCGGCGCCCGCGCCGGCGGTGCCGCCGAGGCCGCGGGCGATGTACGCGTAGAAGGCGCCCGCGTTGTGGACGTGGCGGCTCATCTCGGCGTAGCCCACGCTGAACAGGATCAGGACGACGCCGAGGACGACGAAGAGCAGCGGCTGGCCGACGATGCCCATCACCGCGAATGTGGTGGGCATGACACCCGCGACCACCATGAGCGGGGCGGTCGCGGCGAGGACGGAGAGCAGCAGTCCCCCGGTGCCGAGGCGGTCGGCGCGCAGGGCGCGCTCCTGCCCCTTGAACGTACTGATGCCGCCGCCGGCGGCGGACGTGCTCGTACTCGAACTGTCCGTGGTCATCGGGAGAGCGTCCTCACTTCTGGGATGGCGGGGTCAGGCCGTGCCGAGCGCGCCGGCGCGGGCGGCGGCGAAGGCGGTGTGCGGGTCGCGGTCCGGGTACGACCAGGGCGCCGGGGTGGCGTACCGGCCGATCCGGTGGAACAGGGCGGCGGCCTCGGCGCCCCGCCCCTCGCAGAACTTGGCGTGGGCGAGGAAGTTCAGGTCGATCAGCCGGCGCGGGTGGCCCTCCAGCTCCCACTCCAGCCACCAGTCGAAGGCGGCCTTCATCACCTGCCGGGCGCGGCGGCCGGCCCAGTGGCCCGAGGCGGCCGGATCGGCGGGCTCGTACCCGGCGGCCGCCAGCACGCGGTAGCGCTCGGCGTGTGCGATGACGGGCAGGATCGCGAGCGGGGAGTCGGCCGGTGCCTGTTCGGCGGCCCAGTTGGCGAAGTCGTAGACCTCGTGCAGCGGGTCCGGGCCGGCGTCGGTGCGGCGTCCGGCGAGCCGGGCGACCATCAGGTGGTGGGCGTGGTGGTGGTCGGCGTACCGGCCGCGGACCGCCTCGAAGTGCCGGACCACGTCCAGGTCGCTGCCGGTCGCGCACTCCAGCATGAGCAGGCCGAGCCAGGGGGTGGGGTCGGCCGGGGCGCGTGCGACGGCGGTCCGGCAGGCCTCGCGGGCGCGGGGCGGCTTGCCCTTGCCGCGCAGCACCCGCCGGACCTCGGCGAGGGCGAGCAGGACGGAGGCGTCGGCGGACTCGGGTTCGGCGAGCAGCCACTCGCGGGCCCAGGCGGCGCTGTAGGACTCCCCCGCGAGGACAGTGATCCGGTGGCCGCGGCGGTCCCACTCGTCTCCGGTCCGGACCAGCAGGGACCGGACGTGCTGCCAGCGGCCCTGTGCCAGCGCGGCGCGCGCGGCCACGAGGTCGGCGTCGTCGAGGGCCTCGTCGAAGGCCTGTGCCGCACGTCTGCGGCCACGGCCGAGGGGAGGCGGGGGTGGGGACACCGCGGAACTTCCTCACGCGCTCTTCTTGTGTTTCGGCTCACGGCGGTCGAGGGGGCGCGGGTGTGCGCAATGCCATGAACTGATCACGCACAGCCAACCCCCCACCAACGGTTGGCGTCAAGGGCCGCTGTGGCGTTACACGCGTCAACTGGTGTTACTTGTGAGGTTCTTGTGATCAACGAGGAGGTGGAGGGCCATGTCAACAGCATCCGATTTATCCGTTTCGCCCTTTGTGACGTACGTCATAGCGTTGGCCGGGTTCGCCCCGGACGATGGCAGGACGTACGGGCGCGCCGGGCGGAGCCGGCCGGTACAGTCGGCCCTTACGCAACCGTGACCCGACCTGACGATCGAGGTACACCGCGTGTCGGTTCTAGTTCTCGTGCTCGCCCTGGGTGCCGCCTGCTGTCTGGGCTTCGGCTTCGTTCTGCAGCAGAACGCGGCCCAGCGGGCCCCGCTGAGCGACTTCCTCTCCTTCCGCCTGCTCATCGACCTGGTGAAGGTGCCGCGCTGGCTCGGCGGCATCGCGCTGATGGTGGTCGGCATGGGACTGGGCGCCGCCGCCCTGGGGCAGGGCGAGCTGTCACTGGTGGAGCCGCTGCTGGCGACGAACCTGTTGTTCGCGCTGGCGCTGTCCCGCAGGCAGACCAAGCAGCCACTGGGCCGCCAGGGCTGGGCGGGTCTGCTGCTCCTGGCGGGCGGAGTGACCGCGTTCATCGTGGCGGGCCAGCCACAGGGCGGAGCCGCGACGGCCGATCCGGTGCGGCAGTGGCTGATCATCGGGGCCATGGTGGGGCTCGCCCTGCTGCTCACGACCCACGCCAAGCGTTCGCGGCTGAGCTCCGGACCGGTGCTGCTGGCCCTGGCCGCCGGGCTGCTCTACGGCGTGCAGGACGCGCTGACCCGGGTGAGCGGGCAGAAGTTCTCCGACGGCGGCTTCGCCGAGCTGCTGACCGGCTGGCAGCCGTACGCGGTCCTCGCGCTGGGCGTCACGGGGCTGGTCCTCGTGCAGAGCGCCTTCGAGACCGCCTCCCTGCGCAAGTCGCTGCCCGCCCTGACCGCGGCCCAGCCGCTCGCCGGGATCATCTGCGGCGTCGGCTTCCTGGGCGACCGGCTGCGGACCGACGCGGTGGCCCTGAGCTGGGAGGCCGGTGGCCTGCTGGCCGTGGTCGCCGGGATCGTGCTGCTGGGGCTGCATCCGGCGATGCCGCACGGGCTGGCGGAGCGGGCCCGCGTGGGAAAGCTGCAGGCACAGCCGCAGCAGGTGTGAACCCGGCGCCGCCCGCCGCTCGGACGCGGCCCCTGCTTGGATGAGGGCATGAGCGCTGCTGACGAGATCCTCGACATCGTCGACGAGAACGACCAGGTCACCGGGCAGTGCCCCCGGGGCGAGGTCTACGCCGAGGGCCTGCGGCACCGATGCGTGTTCATCCAGGCCCGGGACGCCGGAGGACGGATCTTCGTGCACCGGCGGACCCCGACCAAGCTGGTCTTCCCGTCCCTCTACGACATGTTCGTCGGCGGAGTGGTCGGCGCGGGCGAGGCCTACGACACGGCCGCCCTGCGCGAGGCCGAGGAGGAGCTGGGCGTGACCGGCCTGCCGGCCCCGCGGTACCTCTTCAAGTTCCTCTACGACAACGGCGCCGGCCAGAGCTGGTGGTCGGCGGTGTACGAGGTCCGCTGCGAGCTTCCCGTACGGCCGCAGGTCGAGGAGGTGGCCTGGCACGACTTCCTGCCCGAGGACGAGGTGGAGCGGCGCCTCGGGGACTGGGAGTGGGTGCCGGACGGGCTGGCGGCGTACGAGCGGCTCAAGGCGTTTCGGTCGAGGCCGTAGCGGGCGGCACCCACAGCGCCCGGCGAGGAGCTCCCGGGTAGGGTCGCGCACGTGATCGAGTTCGTACGGAACGTCCGGTTGTGGTTCGCGCCCGCCCAGGTCCGGCAGGACGGCGAGACGCCCGACTACCGGTTCTCGCTGGCGAACGAACGCACTTTCCTGGCCTGGCTGCGCACCGCGCTGGCGCTGATCGGCGGCGGCTTCGCCGTGGACCAGTTCCTGCCGGACCTGCGCTGGGGCTGGCGGGTGGGGCTGGCCCTCGCGCTGCTCGCGGCGGGGGTCCTGTGCTCGCTGCGGGCGGTCAACCACTGGGTGCGCTGCGAGCGGGCCATGCGCCGGGGCGAGGATCTGCCGGTGTCCCGCTTCCCGGCGTTGCTGAGCCTCGTCGTCGCGGTCGTCGCCGTCGCGATGGTGCTTGTGGTGCTCGTGGGGTGGGAGGGGTGAGCGCGGCTCACAGCGCGCCGCGGACCCCTGACCGCGACCCCGGGCTCCAGCCCGAGCGGACCCGGCTCGCGTGGCGGCGGACGACCCTCTCGGGCACGGTCTCCGCCGTGCTCGCCGTGAAGACCGCGCTGCACGGCGGCGCGTCGGTGGCCGGGGTCGTCGCGTGCGCCCTGTGCTGTGTCCTGTGGCTGGGTTTCCTCGGTGTCGCCCACCGCCGCATCCGCACGCTCTCCGCCCCCGGCAGCCCCGCGGCGTTCGCGCCCCGGCACGCCACGGCCGCGGTGCTCTGCACGGTGGCGATGGCGGCGTGCGGGGCCGCCCTCGTTCTCTAGGCCGTGTCCACGGGCCGGCGGCCAGGGGGCTACAGGCTCTCCGTCTCCCATTTCACCGTCACGACGATCTTGCCGCGGGTCCGGCCCTCCTGGTTCAGCAGGTGCGCGTCCGCCGCCCGCTCCAGCGGGAACGTCTCGGAGACGTGCACGCTCACCACGCCTTGCTCCGCCAGGTCGGTCAGCCGCTGGAGGTCCTCGGCGTCGGGGCGCACGAAGTAGTAGCGGCCGCCGTAGTTCACCACGTCGCCGTCGGCGATCGACACCAGGCGGCCCTCGGGGGCCAGCAGGTTCGCCGAGGCCTTCAACGCGTCACCGCCGACCGTGTCGAACACCGCGTCCACGCCCTCGGGCGCCAGCCCCCGCACCCGCTCGCCCAGGCCCTCGCCGTACGTCACCGGCTCGCCGCCGAGGCCCCGCACGAAGTCGTGGTTGGGCTCGCTCGCCGTACCGATCACCCGGGCGCCGAGGTGGGTGCCGAGCTGGACGGCGATCGAGCCGACGCCGCCGGCCGCCGCGTGCACCAGGACGGTCTCGCCCCGCTTCACCTGGAGCACCTTGAGCAGCACCTGGTAGGCGGTGAGCCCGACCAGCGGCAGTCCGGCCGCCTCCTCGAAGGAGAGGTTGCGCGGCTTGCGGGCGAGGGTGCGCAGGGGCGCGGCCACGTACTCGGCGAAGGTGCCCCGGGAGAGGAAGTCCTCGCGCACGTACCCGATGACCTCGTCCCCGACGTCGAACTCGGAGACGGCCACGCCGGGCCGTACGACGACGCCCGAGACGTCCCAGCCGGGCACCACGGGGAAGACGGGTTCGAGGATGGCGTCGAGGTAGCCCTCGCGGGCCTTCCAGTCGACGGGGTTCACGGACGCCGCCCGCACCTTCACCAGCACCGCGTCCGGGCCGACCTTGGGATCGCGGACCTCCCCGAACGCCAGCGCCTCGGGTCCGCCGTACCGTGAGTAGCTGATGGCCTTCATGGCTTTGACCTTCCGGGCTCCCCGCGTGGCACGCAAGCCGGAATGGCCTGAACGAAGAAGGCCCCTGTGCCTCCCCGGCGTCTCGCGCGAGGAGCCGTCGGCCTATCGTGGCTCCGATCACGTTTCGGCCCCCCTCTGGACGACATACCGACCGGTCGGCATCATGAGTCGGGAACCGTCCATCTCCCCGTAGGAGCGACGCATGAGCCCCGACCACCCGCCCGGACTCGATCTCGACCGGCTGCGCGGCCTGCTCGACCGGGAGCGGCCCGGCCTGGTGAACGGCCCGCTGTCCGGCCGGCTGATCGAGGGCGGACGGTCGAACCTCACGTACGCCGTCTCCGACGGCACCGCACGCTGGGTCGTACGGCGGCCGCCGCTCGGCCATGTGCTGGCCACCGCGCACGACATGAAGCGCGAGCACCGGGTGATCAGCGGGCTGTATCCGACCGCCGTGCCGGTTCCGCGGCCGGTGCTGCTGTGCGAGGACGAGGAGGTGCTCGGGTCGCCCTTCTACGTCATGGAGTTCGTCGAGGGCACCCCCTATCGCACCGCCGACCAGCTCGCCCCGCTCGGCCCGGAGCGGACCCGGGGCGCGGTGCTGAACCTGGTGGACACGCTGGTGGAGCTGCACGCGGTGGACCCGGGCGAGGCGGGTCTCGCGGACTTCGGCCGGCCCGAGGGCTTCCTGGACCGGCAGCTGCGGCGCTGGGGCAAGCAACTGGACGCCTCCCGCAACCGCGACCTGGACGGCATCGACGAACTGCACGCCGCCCTCGGCCGGGACCTGCCCCGCTCCCCCGCCCCGGCCGTCGTGCACGGCGACTACCGGCTCGACAACGTGCTGATCGGCGAGGACGACACCATCCGGGCGATCCTCGACTGGGAGATGTCGACGCTGGGCGACCCGCTCACCGACCTCGGCCTGCTGGTCATGTACAGCATGCCGCTGGGCATGCCCGACTCCCCCGTCTCCACGACCGCCGAGGCCCCCGGGCATCCGGCGCCGTCGGAACTCATCGAGCGGTACGCCGCGCGCTCGGGGCGCGACGTCTCCGCGGTCTCCTGGTACACGGCGTTCGCCTGGTTCAAGCTCGCCGTGATCCTCGAGGGCATCCACTACCGCTACACGCTCGGCCAGACGGTCGGGCGCGGGTTCGACCGCATCGGCGACCTCGTGCCCGTCTTCGTCCGGCACGGGCTGACCACGCTTCACGAGGGCCTTCAGGAGGGCTGATCCGTATGGACTTCGCGTTCGACGCACGCACCGAGGAGCTGCGCGCCAAGCTCCTCACCTTCATGGACGAGTACGTCTATCCGGCCGAGGCGGTGGCGGAGGAGCAGCGCGCCAAGCTCGCCTCGCCGTGGGAGACGGTGCCCGTGGTGGAGGAGCTGAAGGCCGAGGCGCGCAGGCAGGGCCTGTGGAACCTCTTCCTGCCGGACTCCGAGTACGGGGCCGGGCTCACCAACCTGCAGTACGCGCCGCTCGCCGAGATCATGGGCCGGTCCCCGCAGCTGGCGCCTACGGCGACGAACTGCGCGGCGCCCGACACCGGGAACATGGAGGTGCTGACCCAGTTCGGTGACGAGCAGCAGCGCAAGCAGTGGCTGGAGCCGCTGCTGGCGGGCGAGATCCGCTCGGCGTTCGCGATGACCGAGCCGGAGGTGGCCTCCTCGGACGCCACCAACATCACCACGCACATCCGGCGGGACGGCGACGAGTACGTCATCACCGGCCGCAAGTGGTACATCTCCGGGGCGATGAACCCGGACTGCAAGATCTTCATCGTGATGGGCAAGACGGATCCGGACGGGGACGACATCCGCCGTCAGCAGTCCATGGTGCTGGTCCCCCGCGACACTCCGGGTGTGACCGTCAAGCGCGCGATGCAGGTGTTCGGCTACGAGGACCACTCCCACGGCGGCCACGCCGAGGTGATCTTCGACGACGCGCGCGTGCCCGCGTCGAACCTGATCGGCGAGGAGGGCGGTGGCTTCGCCATCGCGCAGGCCCGGCTCGGTCCCGGCCGGATCCACCACTGCATGCGGCTGATCGGCATGGCGGAGCGGGCCATCGAGCTGATGTGCCGGCGGGCCGTGGCCCGTACGGCCTTCGGCAAGGCGCTGGCGCAGCAGGGTGTGGTGCACAACTGGATCGCGGACGCGCGGGTGACGGTCGAGCAGTTGCGGCTGCTGGTGCTGAAGACGGCGTGGCTGATGGACACGGTGGGGAACAAGGGGGCGCACACCGAGATCCAGTCGATCAAGATCGCTACGCCTCGGGCGGTGGTGGACATTCTCGACCGGGCGATCCAGTTGCACGGTGCGGGGGGTGTCAGTCAGGACTTCCCGCTTGCGGAGCTGTACGCGGGGGCGCGGACGCTGATGATCGCGGACGGGCCCGACGAGGTGCATCAGCGGTCGCTGGCTCGGCGGGAGTTGAAGAAGTACCTGTAGGTGGGGCGGGCGGTGGGGGGGCCTCGCCCCCGCCGCCCCTACCCGTCCCATCTCCAGGGGCGCTGCCCCTTCGACCCCGCCAGGGGGCTGCGCCCCCTGGACCCCCGATCGGCCTGAACGGCCTCGTCCTCAAACGCCGGACGGGCTGGGTGGGCGGCTATGGGCGCAGTGCCCGCATCAGCAGGTCCGCCAAGTGGTCGGCCACCTGTTGGGGGCTCATCGGACCCTCAGGGCGGTACCACGTCGACAGGTGGTGGACCGAGCCGAAGTGGTAGTCGACCACCAGGTCCGCCGGGGTCGCCTTGGAGAAGATGCCCGACTCCTGGCCCTCCTCGACCAGCGCCCGGAAGCGCTCGTGGTAGCGGCGGCGCTCGGAGCGGACCTGCTTGTTCTTCTCGGGGCTGAGGTGGTGCATGGACCGCCAGAAGATCATCGCGTCGTCGAGGTTGTCGATGGTCGTCACCACGACGTCCGCGGCCGCGGACCGCAGCCGCTTCTCCACCGGCTCGTCCGCGTCCGCGACGGCGTCCAGCCGCTCCTGCTGGATGCGCAGCACGCGCGCGTACACCTCGTGCAGCAGGTCGTCCTTGGAGCCGAAGTAGTGGTACAGCGCCCCCTTGGTGACGCCTGCCGCCTCGACGATCTCCTGCACCGAGGTGCGGTCGTAGCCCCGCTCGGCGAAGAGCCGGGTGGCGGCGGCCAGGAGCCGCTGAGGCACGGGGGTGCCGTCCGAGTCCGTAGTCCTGGGCACTGCCGCCACCTGCCTTTCCGTACTGCTGTCAGTTGTCTTGCGTACGGGAACGAAGTTCCCGACGGAGGATCTTCCCACTGGCCGTCTTCGGCAAGTCGGGCAGGATCTCCACCTGGCGCGGGTATTTGTAGGCGGCCAGTCTCTCCTTGCAGTAGGCGGCGAGTGCATCCGGGTCCGTCTCGGCGTCCGGACGCAGGCTGATGTACGCCTTGACGGTCTCCCCGCGATAGCCGTCGGGCACCCCGACGACGGCGGCCTCGCGCACCGCCGGGTGCGTGTAGAGCACGTCCTCGACCTCGCGCGGCCACACCTTGAAACCGGACGCGTTGATCATGTCCTTCTTGCGGTCCACGACGTACAGCCAGCCCTGCTCGTCCATGAAGCCGATGTCGCCGGTGCGCAGTTCGGCGCCGGGGAAGGTCTCGGCGGTGGCGTCGGCGCGCCGCCAGTAGCCGGGCACGACCTGCGGGCCGCGTACGGCGATCTCGCCCTGCTCGCCGAAGGGCACCTCGTCGCCGTTGTCGTCGACGATCCGTACGACCGTGTCGGGGCCGGGCAGGCCCACGGCGAGCGTCCCGGAGGCCGGATCGACGGGCGCTTCCAGACCGGGCGGCACGGAGGCGCAGGGCGCGGTGCACTCGGTCAGCCCGTAGCCGTTGCGGATGTACGGCCCGAAGCCCGACCGGAACTTCTCCACCAGCGCGGGCGGCAGCGGGGCGCCGCCGGAGGAGATCACCCGGAAGGAGGAGAAGTGGTCACGGGTGGCGGAGGGGTGGGCGGCCAGCGCCATGAAGGCCGTGGACGGGCCGACGGTGTAGTGCGGCGCGTGCTCGGCGAACGCGTCCAGCACCGTGCCCGCCTCGAAGCGGTAGGCCAGCACGAGCGTGCCCCCGCTGTTCAGACAGGCGCCGAACTGGCAGACCATGCCCGTGATGTGGAACAGGGGCGCCATCGCGAAGTACACCGGCCGCTCGGGCAGCCCCAGGCCGGTCCGCTGCCGCTCGGCGTTGTACATGATGTTGCCGTGCGTGTTGGTGGCGCCCTTGGGTGTGCCGCTCGTGCCGGAGGTGTAGCTGATCAGCGCGATGTCGGAGGGCCCGGGCGTACGGTCCGCCGGTGCCTTGTTCCCGGCTCGCGCCACCGTCACCAGGTCGTCGGCGTCCGGGGCCTGCGGCAGCCGCTCGAAGGTCAGCACGCGCGCGTCGTCACGCGTCTGGAAGTCCCGCTCGCATCCGGTGAGAGCGATCCGCACGGGCGAGTCGGCGGCCGTCTCGCGCAGATACGACTCCCACGCCCGGTCCGAGCAGATCAGCGCGGCGACCTCGCCGTCCCGCAGGACGTGGGCCACCTCGCCCGACTTGTACATCGGGTTGACCGGCACGACCACCGCGCCCGCCTTCCAGGCGCCGAGCACGGCGAGCACGAAGTGCGGGGAGTTCTGGAGCAGCACCGCGACCCGGTCGCCGCGCTCCAGGCCGCGTGCCGCGAGGTGCCCGGCGACGGAGTCGCTGAGCTCGTCGACCTCCCGGTAGGTCAGCCGGCCGTCGAAGTAGGCCAGGAAGTCGCTGTCCGGCGTCTCGGCCACCACCCGTCGCAAGGCGTGCACGAGGGAGCCGGCGGGGCTTATCGGGCCCTTCTGGGCCTCGCCGAGCAGGGCGAGCCAGGGTTTGGCCGCGTAACGGGACTCGGTCAACGGGTCTCCTCCCACTGCTGCTGGATACGGTTCATGCCGGTCAGCCACCGGTCGGGATCACCGGCCCGGGCCTGATAGTAGGCGGCGACCTCCGGGTGCGGCAGGATCAGGAACCGGTCCTCCTCGATGCCCTTGAGCAGGGCGTCCGCGACGGCCTCCGGCTCGATCGCGGTCGGCTGCAGCACCAGGTCGCCCGCGCTGCCGGTGGCGGCGAGCATGTCGGTGCGGACGCCCTGCGGGCAGATGGCGTGGACCTTCACGCCCCGGTGCCGGTACGTCAGCGACAGCCACTCGGCGAAGGCGAGGGCGCCGTGCTTGGTGACGGCGTAGGGCGCGGCGCCGATCATGGTGAGCAGCCCGGCGGCGGACACGGTGGAGACGAACCGGCCGCTGCCGCGCTCGAGCCAGGCGGGCAGCAGTTCCCCGGCGGCCCGGACATGGGCCATGACGTTCACGTCCCAGGACGTCGCCCACGCCTTCTCGTCCAGCGCCTGACCGGAATCGACGCCGTCGAAGGCGACACCGGCGTTGGCGCAGTACACATCGACGGTCCCGCCGAGCGCGTCCCGGGCGTCCCCGACGACCTCCGAGGCATCACCGGGCACGGCGATCCCTCCGACCTCGTCCGCGACGTGCTTGGCCCGCTCGGCGTCCAGGTCATTGACGACGACCCGGGCCCCCTCGGCGGCAAAGCGCCGGGCGAGCGCGGCTCCGATCCCGCCACCGGCCCCCGTGACAACGACTCCAGCCCCTTGAAAGGCTCCCACCATCGGTCTCCTTAGACGCGGCTCAGCAATGGCGCCAGACTAACCGGTCGGTATGTACCACGGAAGGGGTGTCGGCAACGCCCCTTGAGGGGCGCGGGGCTGTACCCATATGCGGCTCCGCCGCGTGGGCGCGACAAGCCACAGGCGGGCCGCGGCCTCCCCACGGGCCGCGGAAGCGCATACCGTGCCCATGCCGACCGTCCCCGCTCAAGGAGGTCACCGCATGCGCCCTTCCAGACGAGCCGTACTCACCACCGCCACGGCGGCAGCCGTATCAGCCACCTCCACCGCGGCCGCCGCCCCGCGCCGCGGGCACCTGCGCACCGGCTTCGAACGACTCGCCCACGACGGCTACTCCCTGCTCGACGGCCAAAAGGTCGGCATCGTCACCAACCCCACCGGCATCACCCGCGACGCCCGCCACATCGTCGACGTCATGCACGAGGACGACCGCGTCGACCTCACCGCCGTCTTCGGCCCCGAGCACGGTTTCCGGGGCACCGCCCAGGCCGGCGGCTCCGAGGGCCGCTACGACGACCCGGCGACCGGCCTGCCCGTCTACGACACGTACCTCAAGAGCGGCCGCCCCCTCGCCGACATCTTCACCGCGTCCGGCGTGGACACGGTCGTCTTCGACATCCAGGACGTCGGCGCCCGCTTCTACACGTACATCTGGACCCTGTACGACTGCATGGAGGCCGCACAGCTCGCCGGCAAGCGGTTCGTGGTGCTGGACCGGCCAAACCCGGTGACGGGGCGGGCGGCGCTGGGGCCCGTGCTGCACAAGGAGTTCGCCACGTTCGTCGGGCGGCAGCCCGTCTCCCAGGCCCACGGGATGACCGTCGCGGAGCTGGCGCGGCTGTTCAACGGCGAGTTCCTGACCGCCCCCGTGCCGCTGGAGACCGTGACGATGTCGGGCTGGAAGCGCTCGGAGTTCTACGACGCCTCCGGCCTGCCCTGGGTGCCGCCGAGCCCGAACATGCCGACGCCGGAGACGGCCCTGGTGTACTCGGGGACATGCCTGTTCGAGGGCACGAACCTGTCGGAGGGGCGTGGCACGACCCGGCCGTTCGAGCTGCTGGGCGCGGAGGGCATCGACCGGCGCTGGGCGGGCAGGGCGAACGAACTCGGGCTGGCCGGCGTGCGGTTCAGGGAGGCGTACTTCGCGCCCACGTTCTCGAAGTTCCAAGGCAAGACGATCGGCGGCGTACAGGTCCATGTGCACGACCGGGCCGCGTTCGACCCCGTGCGCACGGGAATCGCCCTGCTCGTGACCGCCAAGCAGGTCTGGAGCGGGTTCGCCTGGCGACCCGACCACTGGATCGACAAGCTCACCGGCTCCACGCGCGTGCGCACGATGATCGACGCGGGCGCGGACACCGACGAGGTCGTGGCGGGGTGGCAGAGCGAACTTGCGGCGTTCCGGCGGACGCGGCGGGAGTACCTCGTCTACCGCTGAGCGAGGCATACCGCTCCCCGATGCGCCCGTGACGTATGGCCAAGCCGCCCCGTTGGCAGGACGATGCGCCCAGATCGTGGCGTCACCCGGGGGCTGGGCCGTGTCCGCAAAGTCCCGCCTGCCCCGCGGCCGGACGCCGGGACCTTGCGGACACGACCTAGGGGGCCTGTCATGGCGGATCCGGCGATGAGTGTGACTCCCTACTGGGAGCTGACCTTCGACGCGGACGGGGACCCGGCGGGCCGCCAGCGGGACCGGTTGCTCGCCGGGGTGAGCGAACGGAAGGTGCGCGACCTGATCGTCTTCGCGCACGGCTGGAACAACGACCGCTCGGGGGCGACCCGGCTCTACGACCGTTTCCTCGCGCCCGTCCCGCGGCTGGCCCCGGCGGCCCGGGTCGGGTACGTCGGGGTGCTGTGGCCGGCGATGCGCTTCTGCGACGAACCGATCCCGGACCTGCCACGGGCCGTGACGGCCGAGGCCCCCAGGCGTCCCGTGCTCGACAAGGACACGCGGCACGCGCTGCTGGAGACCTTCCCGGGCCGGGCGATCCTGGTCGACCAGATCGCGCGGCTGCTGGAGCAGCAGCCGCCGGAGGAGGCCGAGCTGGAGGAGTTCGGGCGGCTGGTGCGGCTGCTGGTCGAGGTGGTGGCGCCCGGGCCGCAGGAGCTGTTCGCGGCGGACACGGTGGCGGAGGGCGTGCCGCAGAGCGAGCCGGAGATGTTCACCGGATCCTCGGCGGCGGCCTGCGAGGAGTTCGCGCGGGCGCTCGCGGAACTCGAAGCGTCCGGCACACGGCGGGACTTCAGGCTCCCGAACCCCTGGGACGGTGCGCACGAACTGCTGCGGCAGGCGACGTACTACGCGATGAAGCGGCGCGCGGGAACCGTCGGCGAGCGCGGTCTCGGCAGGGTCGTCGGGCAGCTCGCGGCGGCGGCGCCGGGCGTGCGCGTGCACCTCGTGGGGCACAGCTTCGGCGCACGGCTGGTGTCGTTCGCGCTGCGCGGACTGCCCGAGGGGGTGCGCACGGTGAAGTCCGTGACGCTGCTCCAAGGGGCGTTCTCGCACTACGCGTTCGCGGCCCGGCTGCCGCACGACGCCCGCGCCGGAGGGGTGCTTCAAGGGCAGCAGAACCGAGTCGACGGTCCTGTGGTGTGCTGCCACTCCCGGCACGACACGGCCCTCGGCACGATCTATCCGCTGGCGTCGCGGATGGCGGGCGACAGCCGCTCGGTGGCCGGTCTCGACCTGAGCCGGGCCCTGGGCGAGAAATGGGGCGCGATGGGCTGCGCCGGGGTGCGGGCGGTGCCGGGCACGCGCGCGTACACCCTCGCCAAGGCCCTGACGGCGAAACTGCCCGCCTCGGGGTGCGTGAACGTCGACGTGGCGGCGGTGGTCAGACGCGGCGGGCCGCCGGCCGGGGCGCACAGCGACATCCTGCAGGAGGAGCTGGCCCGGCTGGTGCTGGCGGCGGGCCGCGTGCGCTGACCCGCCGCCGGCTCTCAGGTCCCCTGGGTCACCGGTGCGAGGTGAACTCCACGACCTGCTGGTAGGTCGGCCGGTTCTGCCAGCTGATCTTCCCGTGCTTGATGCCGCCGAGCGTGCGGTGGATGACCGAGTCGGCGCACCACTGGTCGCCCGCCGAGCACTGGTCGTCACCTGGGTAGACCTGGGCGGCGGTCTTGCCGGCCGCCTCCTTCAGGGTGCTGACGAGGGTGTCACGGCAGGCGCCGAGGCTGCCGTCGCCGCAGTACTTCCTGGCGAGCGGTCCCTGCACCTGCTCGCCGAGCACGGCCCGGATGTCCTTGTCGACATAGCTCCACCAGCCGTACTGGAAGGAGCTTCCGGCGTGCGAGCCGGTCGGGCCGTGGGCGGCCGACGGGGACTCGTCGACGGGGAGGTT
The DNA here is from genome assembly GCF_045040895.1 of Streptomyces purpurascens. Classification (NCBI taxonomy): domain Bacteria; kingdom Bacillati; phylum Actinomycetota; class Actinomycetes; order Kitasatosporales; family Streptomycetaceae; genus Streptomyces; species Streptomyces purpurascens. Next base: position 1,938,538 of record NZ_CP108341.1, read on the forward strand.
CGCGGTCATGGCCGTATAGAGCTCGCTGCCGAGGCCAGGTTCGAACTCGGCCTTGACCAGCAGTGGCCACCAGGCGTCCAGGATGCGGACCGCGTCGGCGTCGGCGTACTTCTTGGAGCCGGCCGAGGTCTCCGTGCGCTTGCCGCCGGCCGCGACCCAGGCCTGGAGCTTGCCGACGGCGGCGGCGGTGGCGGGGTCGGTGACCGGTGAACTCGTGACGACCTTCAGCAGCTTGGGCAGGACGTCCTCCGCCCGCAGATCGGCCGTTGCCGCGTCGGCCATGGCCTTCACCAGCGAGGCCCGGGTCACCCCGCCCTGCTGGACCAGCTTCTTCACCCGGTCCTCCAGGAGGTTGCCGCGGTGCACGGACCCGTTGCCCCAGGGCGCGGTCGTGTAGTCCTTGGCCTGCTTGTTGTTCCAGGAGATGTAGTAGTCCTGGTCGATCGAGTTCGGGTGGGCGGAGGCCGTGGTGTAGTCGGCCGTGTTGGCCGCCGGGTCCCAGCCCCGCCACTCGTACGCCGGCCGCGCCCACACCGGGAACTCGGCGTCGACGCCGTTCGCGCGCACCGGGTTGTCGCCGCTGTTGTAGTACGCGGTGTGCTCGGAGTCGGCGTAGAACCAGTTGAACGTGTAGTTGATGTGCTGCACGGCCTTCTGGAAGGACTCCGGGCCCTTGACGTGGTCGGGGTCGTTCAGCATCTGGAAGCCGATGATGGAGTCGGCCTCGTGCATGAAGGACGAGCGCAGGGTGGTGTAGGCGACCTTCTTGCCGCCGACCGTCGCGCGGTACTCGACGGGGCCGTACTTCGTGCGCCAGACGCGCATCGTGTACGAGCCGGCCGCGGTGCCGTCGGCGGTGGTCGGCTTCCAGGCGTTCTTCTGCTCGATCTTCTCCATCGGCGTGCAGGTGCCGCGGTACAGGTAGTGGTAGTCGTCCTGGCACAGCTCGACGGCGTAGGTGTCGATGATGTCCTGGCCGGAGGTCGTGGCGCTCCACGCGTAGTCCTGGCCGCGGCCGAGTTCGACGTACATGCTCAGGCCCGCGAAGGAGGCGCCGCGGGCGCTGATGCCCGGGCCCTGGATCTCCTGGAGCAGCAGCAACTGGGGGGCGAAGTAGCCGGTCTGGGGGCCGAACACGGCGACGGGGTGGCCGCTGGCGGTGTGCTCGCCGCCGACCACGAGGGCGTTGGACATGCCGCGCTTGGCGGACGACAGGGCCGTCTTGGCCGCCTCGCCGGACGCGCCGGTGGCGCCGGCCGTCGCGGCGCTGCCGGTGCGGTCGTACACGAGCGGCTCCGGCTCCACGGAACCGGCGTCGGGCAGGGCCGTGCCCTGCGGGTCGTCGGGCTTGCTCGCGTACGGGAAGCTGCCGTCGTGGACGGTGAGGACGGCTTCCGGGTCGTTGCGCTCGCGGAAGGACTCCCAGACCTTGGTGCCCTCCACCACGCCGTACTTCTCCTGGGCGGCGAGCAGCGAGAGCGCGTTGTTGACCTCGCCGCCCCCGCCGGAACCGAACAGCGCGCCGATGACCGAGCCCAGCGCGACGAGGTCGGTGATCTTGAAGTGCTCGATCGTCCCGGCGTTGGTGACGGAGTCCTTGTGGCCGGTGAGGACGTACTCGCCGGGGAAGTAGCGGCCGCTGTCGGAGGCGTCGATGTAGGAGTTGATGCCGTCGAGATAGGCCGTGGCGTCGGCGAGGGCCTGCTTGCCGCGCTCGCCGTTGGTGGCGACGGCGTTGTCGATCTGCGCCTGCAGATCGGCCTCGGTGTACGGGGCGTGCCGCCAGAACTGCTGTTCCAGGCCCTGGTTGGAGGGCGCGCCGCCGGCGAAGGAGGTCAGCTGACCGCGCCCGACGTGCCGGAAGACGTCCATGAGCCACAGCCGGTCCTGGGCGGCCGCGTAGCCGGCCCCGAACTCGGTGCCGTACCGCGTGGTGCCGGTGATGTGCGGCACGCCCGTCTTCTTGTCACGGACGATCGTGACGTCGCCGCGCCCGGCGGGCTTGACGGTGGAGGCGACCTGATCCGCCGGGACCCCGAAGGACGCGTCGTTGAAGAAGTTGCTGATCTTGTCGTTGGTGAGGCCGGTGTAGCCCTTGGCGAGGTTCGCGTAGGGCCCGAGCTGGTCCTCGGCGTGCTCGGGCTGGGTGCCGAAGGCCTGGTTGAGGAGGATCTGGGCGAGGGTGGCGTTGCCGTTCTGGCCGGGCGGGAGAATGTCCGAACACTGGTTGCCGCAGTGGTCGTTCGCCACGGCCGCGGCCTGCGCGGCCGGCGTTTCCGCGGCGGCCGCCGGGGCAAGCGGCGACAAAAGTCCTGCGATCAGGGCGCATACCGAAGCGGTCTTCAGGAACCCGGGGATTCCCCGGGGAGTTCTCATTCCGTCGAGAACGGTGCGTGGGGTACGCCGTGGCATGTGGGGGGCTCCTCCCGAGGGGGTGGCCGGATGTTACCGCCGGTATCCCCGGGTTTGAAGATGAACAAGCGTCACTTCTTGGAGTCAGCACAACAGGCACACGGACCACGGCAGTCGACTCGCGAGCCTCTTAGGACGGCTTATGGAGGGCATTTGAAATCGGATGGAGCCGATTCGCTTGTCGATACGTCTATTCGGCGACGTCCGTACGACGACGCCGAAGTGACCGGATTACAGGTGCAGGTGTGACGGAGGTGCAGGACGATGGCCGGTTTCCGGAGTCTGGCGAGACAGGTCCGCGATCCGCGGTGCGATCTGGCATTGCGGCGCTATTCGCTGCGCAAGTGCCTTGAGAGGTTCGCCCCTTACGGGCACAGGGCGACCTGGGACCATTTGTGCTCCCGGGCAGGGTTCGGTCCCGAGGACCGGTCCCCCGATCCAGTGCGGCTCGTGGCCGCACTGGACGAACTGGAAGAGGCGCGGGCGGTCTGGCTGGCCTACGAGGTCGAGTTCGCCGAGCGCCGCAAGAAGGAGAAGCACGACGGACTGCGCCGGCCGGGCAGCGTGGACGACTGGCACCGGCTGACCTGGGGCGGATTCGGCGTGGCGTGGTGCGACGATCCGGCGGTCCATCCCCGTGAACCGCTGGCCGAGGTGCTGCGCCGGCTGATCGCCGCGCTGGAGCGCGAACCGGGCTCGGCGTGCCCGGTGTGCGGCGGGGAGCAACTCGCCTGGAAGTACGACCTGGACCACGAACCATCGGCGGGTCCGGTCTGCACGGACTGCGGAATCCTGGTACCGCGTCCCGTGCTCACGCCCGAGTCCCTGGCGTACGCCAGGCGGGCGAGGCCACTGTTGATGTCGGCCTGACGAACGCGGGTGCGCGGGGGGTGCGCCGGGGATGCCGTACCCCCACTGTCGTTGCCGGGACCGACTGTCAGTGGTGACTGGCACCATCGGGACATGGTGCAGGTGTGTCTGAACGGAGCGCGGACAGCGGCGGACGGTGCGGCGGTACCGCTGTCGCCCGAGGCGATGGCCGAGTCGGCGGCGGAGGCCGTCGCGGCCGGGGCGACGGACATCCATGTCCACCCCAAGACGCCGTGCGGGCGGGACACGGTGTCGCCGCGGGTGCTGGCGGTGACGCTGGAGGCGATTCGGGCGCGGGTGTCGGTGCCGGTCGGGGTGACGACGGGGGCGTGGGCGGAGCCGGATCCCGCCGCCAGGCTGGAGCGCGTCCGCGGCTGGAGCGTGCTGCCCGACCATGCGTCGGTCAACTGGCATGAGCCGGGGGCGGAGGAGGTGGCCGCCGCGCTCGTCGAGCTCGGGGTGGGGGTGGAGGCGGGCATCTGGTCGGGGACGGACGGGGCGGAGCGGTTCGCCAGGTCTTCGCTGGGGCCGAGGGTTTTGCGGGTGCTGGCGGAGGTGACGGACACGGATGCGGAGAGTGCCGTTGCCTCTGCGCGCGCGTTGCTGTCCGAGATCGGTGCTGCCCATGGTCGTCCTGTGCTGCTGCACGGAGAGGACGGGGGTGCTTGGCCTGTGCTGCGGCTTGCGGGGCGGTTGGGAGTGGCTACGCGGATCGGGCTGGAGGATGTGCTGGTGCTGCCGGACGGGAGGCGGGCCGGGTCCAATGCGGAGTTGGTGGTGGCGGGGTTGGGTGAGTACGCGCTCGGTCAGGCGGCAGGTACGCGGCGTTGATGCTGGGGCCGGGTGGGTCCGCAGCCCGGCGGAACGGGGTGCCGCTGCGCCCACCCGTGCCGCCCCTAGCGGCACGCATGCCCGCAGCTGGGGGACTACGCAAGGGGACGTGTCGGGGGGTGTCCGCCCGCAGCTGGTTGGCGCGTCAACGAACAGTCAGTCGGCGTCCAACCCCATCGCGCCGTTCCGAGGACGGACACCCCCCGACACGGCCCCGACCCACCACCACCGCGCAGACGGCTACGCGCGCCCCTTGTCCACCATCAGGCGGGAGCCCGTGCGGCGTTCGCCGAAGGCGTCGTCCGGGTTGGAGAGGACGCACCCTTCGAGGGAGAGGCAGCCGCAGCCGATGCAGTCGGTGAGGTGGTCGCGCAGACGGTTCAGCTGCTTGATGCGTTCGTCCAGTTCGGAGCGCCAGGCTTCCGAGAGGTGCGCCCAGTCCTCCTTCGTCGGCGTCCGCTCCTCGGGGAGTTCCGCCAGCGCCTCGCGAATCGTCGCCAGCGGGATGCCGACCCGCTGCGCGGCCCTGATGAAGGCGACCCGGCGGAGCGTGTCACGTGAGTAGCGGCGCTGGTTGCCCGAGGTCCGGCGGCTGCCGATCAGGCCCTTGGACTCGTAGAAGTGCAGCGCGGAGACGGCCGCACCGCTCCGCGCGGCGACCTGGCCGACCGTGAGCTCATGGATCTTCTCTGGAATCTGGGGCACCCATCGAACCCTACCCAGTCCGTTGACACGACCCCCCGCGGCCGACCATGCTAAGCAGTCGCTTAGAGAAACAGCATCCCTGACATGCGAGAGGCCGGGACATGGCACAGCCGAGGATCTTCACGTCCGTCGACGACCTGAAGTCGGCGGTGGGCGAGCAGCTGGGGTACACCGACTGGCTCGACATCGACCAGAAGCGGATCGACCTCTTCGCGGACGCCACCGGCGACCACCAGTGGATCCACATCGACCCCGAGAAGGCCGCCGCGGGCCCCTTCGGCACGACCATCGCGCACGGCTATCTGACCCTGTCGCTGCTCCCCCTCTTCGGGCCGCAGCTGATCGCCGTCGAGGGCGTGAAGATGGGCGTCAACTACGGGACGAACAAGGTGCGTTTCCCCGCGCCCGTCCCGGTCGGTTCCCGGCTGCGCGCGACCGCCACGATCACCGGCGTCGAGGACGTGACCGGCGGTGTCCAGGTCACCGTCGCCTTCACCCTGGAACGCGAGGGCGGCGACAAGCCCGTCTGCGTCGCCGAGTCCGTGGCCCGCTACTACTTCTGAGCCGGCGCCGGCTCCCCGGCTCCGACCATCCGCAGCACGAGGTCGGCGTACAGCGCGCCGACCTCGTCCGGTGTCCACGGCCCGTCGACGTTGAACCAGCGGGCCACGTCGATGCAGAGGGAGAGCACCGCGAGGGTGGTCCCCTTGACGTCGAGCACGTCGAACTCGCCCGACGCCACGCCGTCCACGATGACCCCGTGCACCTCGTCGTCGCACTGCCGGCGCAGCGCGAGGATCTCGGCCCGGGCGTCGGGCCCGAGCGAGTCCAGCTCGTACTGGACGACCCGGGCCGTGGTGCGCCCGCCGGCGTGCCAGCGGACGAAGGAGCTGACCGCGTCGGCCAGGCGCTCACGGGCACTGCCCTCGCGCCGGGACGCCGTCCGCAGGATCTCCAGGGCCTTCGTGTGCCCGATCCTGCTGATGCGGTGCAGCAGCTCTTCCTTGGTCTTGTAGTGGATGTAGAGCGCCGCCGGGCTCATCCCGGCGCGACCCGCGATGTCACGGGTCGTCGTGGCGTGGTACCCGCGCTCGGCGAAGGCCTCCACCGCGGCGATCAGCAGCCGCCGCGCCGCGTCGGGCGTGACCTCGCCCCACGCCTGCGCCTCGCCGCCGGCCGTCTCCTCCGCCGTACCCATCACGTGCCCCTCTCCACTGGCAGGGGCACCACCATACCGCCGAAGGTGAGCGGGCGCTTAGTCGCGGCCGTTCAGTGCTTCTCGAAAGGGGTGTACGCGGGCGCCGCCCCAGCCCCCTCCTGCCGGTCCCGGATCACCTTGGCCAGGGTGAAGGCGGAGGTGACCAGATACAGGACGGCCACGGCGAGGAAGCCCCGGACCCAGGCGTCGGCGCTCAGCTGGTAGATGCCGATGGCGGTGGCCGCCATGGCGACGGCGAAGGAGGCGACGGCCTGGCCGTAGAAGGCGGCCGTGTTCTGCTGCTTGCCCGGTGTGTCACTCATGGGGGCAAGCTTCGGCCGAAGTGGCCCGTGCCACATCCGCCGACGTACTCAGAAGGTACTCAGAATGCCGAAACCCCCGTCAGCGCACGCCCGATGACCAGCTTCTGGATCTGGCTGGTGCCCTCGTAGAGGGTCATCACCCGGGCGTCCCGCAGCAGCTTGCCCGCCGGGTACTCGTCGATGTAGCCGTACCCGCCGAAGACCTGGAGCGCGTTGTTCGCGGCGCGGACGGCCGCCTCCGAGGCGAACAGCTTGGCCTTGGACGACTCGACGGCGAACGACTGCCCACGGTCGATCAGATCGGCGACCCGCCACGTCAGCAGCCGGGCGGCGTCGACGTCCACGGCGATGTCGCTGATCAGCTCCTGGACCAACTGGTGCTGGGCGATGGGCTTCCCGAACTGCTCGCGCTCGCCCGCGTACCGCACCGCCGCGTCCAGCGCGGCCTGGGCTATGCCGACACAGCCCGCGGCGACCGACATCCGGCCCTTGGCGAGGGCGGACATGGCGATCGAGAAGCCCTTGCCCTCCTCCCCCAGCATCGCCGAGGCGGGCACGCGTACGTCCTCCAGCACCAGCTCGGCCGTGGCCTGGCCGCGCAGTCCCAGCTTCCCGTGGATCGTGCGGCGCGTCAGGCCGGGCGTGCCGGTGGGGACCAGGAAGGCGGAGACGCCCTTGTGGCCGGGGGCGTCCGTGGAGCGGGCGAAGAGCAGGACGACGTCGGCCCAGGTGCCGTTGGTGATGAACATCTTGGTGCCGCTGATGACGTAGTCGTCGCCGTCCCGCACCGCCCGCGTCGCGAGGTTGCCCGCGTCCGAGCCCGTGCCCGGCTCGGTCAGGCCGAAGCAGCCGACCGCCTCGCCGGACGTGAGTCCCGGCAGCCACCGGCGCTTCTGCTCCTCGCTCCCCCAGGCGGCGACGGTCTTGGCGACGAGCCCCAGCGAGACGGAGACGATGCCGCGCACGGACGAGTCGCCCCGGCCCAGTTCTTCCGTGACCAGGCAGTACGCGAGGTGGTCGCCGCCGGAACCGCCGTACTCCTCGTCGATCGTGAGACCCAGGAAGCCGACCTCGCCGAGCTTCTTCACGATCGCGCGGTCGACTTCCTCGGCGCGGTCCCAGGCGACGACGTTCGGGGTGATCTCACGCTCCACGAAGTCCCGCGCGAGCTGCCGGACCGCGGTCTGCTCCTCGCCGAGTTCCAGGTTCACCACACGTCACCCCAGGGAAAGCCGTACGTCATTGAAAGCCGTACCTTTAAATTAGCAGTGCTAGTTTCTGTGCGCAGCCCTACTATGTGCGCCATGGCCCGACCGCGCAAGCCCTTGCTCTCCACCGACCGGATCGTCGAGACGGCCCGCGCGCTCGTGGACGCGGAGGGCCTGGCGGCCGTCTCCACCCGCCGGCTGGCCGCCGAACTGGGGGTCAGCGGGCCCTCGCTCTACAACCACTTCCGCACCAAGGACGAGATCCTGGAGGCGGTCGCCGACTCGGTGAGCGGCCAGGTGGACCTGACGATGTTCGAGGACGGCCGCGACTGGCGGACCGCGCTGCACGACTGGGCCGTCTCCTACCGGGCCGCGCTGCGCGACCACCCGAACATCGTCCCGGTGCTGGCCCGCGGCCCCGGCCGCCGCCCGGCGGGGCTGCGCCTCGCGGACGCCGTCTACGGCGCGATGGTCGCCGCGGGCTGGCCGGCGGCGCAGGCCACGTCCATCGGCGCGCTGATGCGGTACTTCGTGATGGGCTCCGCGCTCGGCTCCTTCGCCGGGGGCTTCGTGGACGACGCGAGCGCCTACGACCCCGCCGACTACCCCCATCTCCAGCAGGCCCATCTCCTCGCCGAGCAGCAGGAGAAGATCGACGAGCGGGCCTTCGAGACCGGGCTGACGGCCCTGCTGGACGGGCTGGCACGGCAGTACGAGCAGGTGCGGCGGACCGCGTAGGGACACTTCGGCCGCGACCGAACGGTCCGTGTTCCATGCTGGGGCCATGACGACGAGGGATCCGCGGGCCACGGGCCTGGCACGGCTCGCCGGGCTGTTCGCGGACGAGACCCGGGCCGCGTGTCTGCTGGCGCTGCTCGACGGGCGGGCCTGGACCGCGAGCGAGCTGGCGCGGCACGCGGGTGTCGCCGCGTCGACGCTGAGCGAGCACCTGAGCAGGCTCGTCGCGGGCGGGCTGCTCGCCGAGGAGCGGCAGGGCCGGCACCGGTACGTCCGGCTGGCGGACGCGCGGGTCGCGCAACTGGTGGAGGACCTGGCCGCGCAGGTCGCGCCGGGCACGGCCGTACGGCCGCGGAGCCTGCGGGAGTCGAGCGCCGGTTCGGCGATGGCCCGGGGCCGCACCTGCTACGACCATCTCGCCGGCCGGCTCGGCATCGCGGTCACCGACGCGCTCACGGCACGCGGGCTGCTGCAGCAGGAGACCGGGTTCGCGCTCACCGACACGGGCGTGGCGTGGTTCGCGTCGGCCGGTATCGGCCTCGAACGGCGTGGCCGGCGTCCCCTGGCGCGTGCCTGTCTCGACTGGACCGAACGCCGGCCCCATCTCGCGGGCGTGGCGGGCGCGGCCCTGTGCCGGCACGCCCTGGACACGGGGTGGTGCGTGCGCATCGGCTCCGAGCGGGCCGTGAAGGTGACGGCGGCCGGTGAACAGGCCTTCCTCGAGCTGCTGGGCGTGGAGTCGGCGGCGCTGCGCTGATCCCGAAGCCTGGTCGGGCCGGCCCCGGCACAGCGCCCGAAGGGGCTCACCGCCCGGTCCGAAAACCGCGAGCGTTCGTCCCTGTGTCCCTCCTAGCCTCTGGAGCATGATGAACACCTCCCCGTCCCGTCCCGACCGCCGGGCGGAGCTGCTGGCCGCAGGTGCGGCCGCCGTCACCGTCGTGCTGTGGGCGTCCGCCTTCGTCTCGATCCGCAGCGCGGGTGACGCGTACTCGCCGGGCGCGCTGGCGCTCGGACGGCTGCTGGCCGGGGCGCTGACGCTGGGCCTGATCTGCCTGCTGCGGCGGGAGGGACGGCCGCCCCGCCCGGCCTGGCGCGGGATCGCGATATCGGGGCTGCTCTGGTTCGGCTTCTACATGGTCGCCCTCAACTGGGGCGAGCAGCAGGTCGACGCGGGGACGGCCGCCCTGGTCGTGAACACCGGGCCGATCCTGATCGCGCTGCTCGGTGCCCGGCTGCTCGGGGACCCGATGCCGCCGCGGCTGCTGGCCGGGATGGCGGTGTCGTTCGCCGGCGCGGTGACGGTGGGCCTCTCGATGTCGGGCGAGGGCGGATCCTCGGTGCTCGGGGTGGTGCTGTGCCTGCTGGCGGCGGTCGCGTACGCCGGTGGTGTCGTGGCGCAGAAGCCGGCGCTGGGCTCGGCGAGTCCCTTGCAGGTGACGACGTTCGGGTGCCTGGTCGGCGCGGTGCTGTGTCTGCCGTTCGCCGGGCAGCTCGTCCAGGAGGCCGCCGACGCGCCGGCCTCCGCGACGCTCAACATGGTGTACCTGGGCATCTTCCCGACCGCCCTCGCCTTCACGACGTGGGCGTACGCCCTGTCCCGGACGACCGCGAGCAAGATGGGCGCGACGACGTACGCGGCGCCCGCGCTGGTCGTCCTGATGTCCTGGCTGTTCCTCGGCGAGGTGCCGGGGCTGCTCACCCTGGTCGGCGGTGTGCTGTGCCTGGCGGGTGTCGCGGTGTCCCGGTCGCGGTCGCGGGCGGCGGCTCGGGCCGGGGCTCCGGGAGCGGCTCCGGAGCCCCGGCCCGAGGAGGCCGCGGACTCAGCCCGCTGACTCGGCCTCCGCCGCCGGCTCGGCCGCCGGTTCCGCCGCACGCGCGCGGTCCGCGAGGACCTTGATCGAGATCAGCGCGATCACCGAGAGCACGATGATGTAGCCGGACACGGCCATCGAGGTGCCCGTCGCCTCCAGCAGCAGCACCATGACGAAGGGTGCGAGCCCGCCGCCGGCGACGGCCGCGATCTGGTAGCCGAGGGAGGCGCCGGTGTAGCGCATCTCGGGCGTGAACAGCTCGGCGAACAGGGCGGCCTGGGGGCCGTACATGATGCTCAGGAAACAGCTGGCGACGAACGTGCCGACCGCGAGCCACAGCAGCGAGCCGGTGTCGATCAGCAGGAAGAGCGGTACGGCCCACAGCGCGATGCCGACCGCGCCGAGGGCGTAGATCCGGATGCGGCCGACGCGGTCGGAGAGCGCGGCGGCGGCCGGGATCAGCACGAGCTGGGTGAGGCTGACGCAGAGCGAGACGGTGAGCACCGCGCTCTTCTTCATGTCCAGCTCACGGGTCGTGTAGTCGAGGACGCCGGTGATCAGGATGTAGAAGGTCGCGGTGTTGACGGCGAAGGAGCCGCCGGCGAGGAGCACCGTGCCGAGGTGGCCGCGCAGGATGGTGCGCAGCGGCGAGCTCTGCTCGGTCTTCTCCTTCTCCGCGAGGGCGCGTTCGGCCTCCCGGAACGCGGGGGTCTCCTCGACGCGGGTGTGGATGTACCAGGCGAGCCCGAGGACCAGCAGACCGACCAGGAACGGCACGCGCCAGCCCCAGGCGGCGAACGCCGAGTCGGTGGTGAGGGCGCCGGCCACCAGGAAGACCGTGTTGGCGGTCACCACGCCGATGGGGACGCCGAGCTGGACGACGCTGCCGTAGACGCCTCGCTTGCCCTCCGGGGCGTACTCGGTGGCCAGGAGCATCGCGCCGCCCCACTGGGCGCCGACGGCGACGCCCTGGGCGACGCGGAGCAGGACCAGCAGGATCGGGGCGACGACGCCGATCGTGTCGTACGTCGGCAGCAGGCCGATGCCGGTGGTGGCCACGCCCATCAGTGTGAGGGCGAGGACCAGCATCGGCTTGCGGCCGCGCTTGTCCCCGAGGTGGCCGGCGACGATGCCGCCGATGGGGCGGGCGAGGAAACCGACGGCGAAGGTGGCGAACGAGGCCAGGACGCCGGCGGTGGGGCTGCCCGCGGGGAAGTAGAGATCGCCGAGGACAAGGGCGGCGGCGATGCCGAAGACGAAGTAGTCGTACCACTCGACGGCGGAGGCGAGCGCTGCCGCGGTGGCTACCCGGCGGCGGTTGCCGGCGGCCGGGGTGGTGGTGGCGGGCTGAGCGGAAGGTGCCGTGTCCATGCGGTGCACGCTCCGATGGGTGCGGGGACGGAACGGGGGGTGGCTCGGGTCCCGGGAACGTACTGACCGGACGGTATGGACGTCAACGGGTCGCGCACCAGGACTTTTACCTGTACTTGGCACCGACTGTGCGGGCGGGCACGACTGAGGCCCCGGCCTCGCGCGGAGGCCGGGGTGCGGGAGAGCCGGGCTAGAAGACGACCAGGGCCCGGCCGCCCTTGCCCGCCAGCATGTTCTCGAACGCGGCCGGGATGCCCTCCAGGGAGATCCGCTCCGTCACCAGCGCGCTCAGGTCGAGGCGGCCCGCCCGGACGTGTTCGGCGAGCACCGGGAGGTCCTCGGCCGGGTTGGAGTTGCCGTAGACGCAGCCGGCGAGGGTGCGGCCCCAGTGGAAGATCTCCAGGGCGTTGAAGGTGACCTGCTGGTCCTTGCCGCCGATGCCGACGACCGTGGTGCGGCCGCCGCGGCGGGTGGAGTCCCAGGCCGTGCGGATGGTGACCGCGCGGCCGGCGCACTCCACGGCCACGTCCACGCCCTGTTTTCCGGTGAGGGCGCGGATCTCGCGTGCGGTGTTCTCGGAGGCGATGACGTAGTCGGTGGCGCCGGCCGCCCGGGCCAGTTCCTCCTTCTCGGCGGACACGTCGACCGCGACGATCTTCGAGGCGCCCGCGATCCGGGCCGCCTGGAGGGCGGAGAGGCCCACTCCCCCGACGCCGAACACCGCGACCGTCTCGCCCGGCCGGACCTGGGCCGAGTGGTGGACGGCGCCGTAGCCGGTGAGGACGGCGCAGCCGAGGAGGGCCGCGTCGGTCAGCGGGACGCCCTCGGGCACGGGCAGGACGCAGGCGCCGGACACGACCGTCTCCTCGGCGAACGCGGCGACGTTCAGGCCGGGGTGGAGGTCGGTGCCCTCGGTGGTGCGGGCGTAGACGTCGGCGGCGCCTTTCAGGGCGTTGGCGCACAGCCAGACCTCGCCGAGCGAGCAGGCATGGCAGGCGCCGCAGGACGGAGCCCAGTTGAGGACGACCCCGTCGCCGGGTGCGACATGGGTGACGCCCTCACCGACGGCGACGACCGTGCCGGCGCCCTCGTGGCCGAGAACGGCGGGGACGGGGACGCGCATGGTCCCGTCGGACAGGGACAGGTCGGAGTGGCAGACCCCGGCGGCGGCGAGCCGGACGCGGACCTGTCCGGGTCCGGGGTCCGGCAGGTCGATGCCGGTGATCTCCAGCGGGGATCCGACGGCGGGCAGAACGGCGGCGCGGACAGCCATGGCGGAAGGGACTCCCCTGGTTCTAGAACTGGAGGGACTTGGTCTGGAGGTACTCGGCCAGGCCGTGCACGCCGAGCTCGCGGCCCACGCCCGACTGCTTGTAACCGCCGAAGGGCGCGAGGGGGTTGAACCGGCCGCCGTTGATGTCGACCTGGCCGGTCTCCATCCGGCGCGCGAAGGCCACCGCCTCGGCCTCGTCGCCGGCCCAGACGGCGCCGGCCAGGCCGTAGACCGTGCCGTTGGCGATGCGCAGGGCGTCCTCCTCGTCGTCGTAGGGGAGGATCGACAGGACCGGGCCGAAGATCTCCTCCTGGGCGATGGTCATGTCCTCGGTGACGTCGGCGAAGACGGTGGGGCTGACGAAGTAGCCCGTCTCGCGCGGGGATTCGGGGCCGCCGGCGACCAGGCGGGCGCCTTCCGCGACGCCCTTCTCGATGTAGCCGCGCACCCGCGCCCGCTGCTTGGCGTTGACGACCGGGCCGATGCGGTCGCCGTACTTTGCGGCGGCCGTCGCGGCGAGCTCCACCGCCTCGTCGTACCGGTCGCGGTGGACGAGCATGCGTGTCCAGGCGCTGCACGTCTGCCCGGAGTTGGACATGACGTTGGCGACGCCGACGTTGACCGCCTTGGCCAGGTCGGCGGTCGGGAGGATGACGTTGGCGGACTTGCCACCGAGTTCGAGGGCGACCTTCTTGATCTGCCCGGCGGCGATCGCGGCGATCTGCCGGCCGACGGCGGTGGAGCCGGTGAAGGAGACCAGGTCGACGCCGGGGTGTTCGGCGAGGGCCTGTCCGGCGATGGGGCCGAGGCCGGTGACCAGGTTGAAGACGCCTGCCGGAATCCCGGCCTCGTGCACCGCGTCGGCGAACAGGCGGGCGACCAGCGGCGTGTCCTCGGCGGGCTTCACGACGACCGTGCAGCCCGCCGCGAGGGCTGGGGCGACCTTGGCGACGATCTGGTGCAGCGGGTAGTTCCAGGGCGTGATCGCGGCCACGACACCGACCGGCTCGTGGTGCACGACCGAGTTCCCGGTCTTCTCCTCGAAGGCGTACGTCGCCGCCAGCTCGGCGTAGGAGCCCGCGACCGCGATCGGCACGCCCGCGTGGACGGCCTGCGAGAACTTCAGGGGCGAGCCGAGTTCGGCCGTGACGGTCTCGGCGATCTCGTCGGCGCGTGCCACGAGCACGTCCCGGAGGGCGGCCAGGCGCGCCGCACGCTCGGCGGGCGGGGTCGCGGCCCAGTCCGCGAGGGCGGCGCGGGCGGCCCGTACGGCGGTGTCGACGTCCTCGGCGGTGCCCGCCGGGACTGTGCCGATGACCTGCTCGTCGACCGGGTTCACGACCTCGATCACGTCCTGGCCGGCGGCCGGGCGCCAGGCGCCCCCGATGTACATGCCGTCGTGTGCCTTCATCGCGCTTCCTCCGGGGCGGGGCGGTCGTCGTCCGGCACATAAACTAGCGGCGATAGTTTTCTGGCGCCAGACGTCCCGGTCATGGGTGTGCGGCTGCTCACCTTTCCAGGTCGGGCAGGCGCGCCGGGTGCGGGCAGATGCGGTCGCCGTTCTGGTCGAAGACGAAGAGATGGGCGAGGTCGACGAGGAGCGGCACCTGCATGCCGTGGCGGAGGGCCAGGTCCGGGGTGGTGCGGACGATGAGGTCCCCGGGCAGTCGGGCTTCGGCGGTGGCGGGGGCGGCGGCCTCGGGGTGGTCCAGGGCGACCACGGGTCCGGCCCGCCCGGCTCCGGACCGCTCCCGCAGCCGGGTGAGCACCGAGCCCTCGCGGCGTCGCCGCCGGGCCGGGCGGCCGGGGCGGGGGCGCGGGGCCTCCAGGTCGGGGACGACGGCGGGGCTGGAGCCGGTGTTGAAGTGGACGAGGATCTCGTGCCCCTGGAACTCCACGTGCTCGACCAGGCCGGTGATCGGCACCTCGCCGGGGCGGGCCGAGGAGTGCTTGGCGATCCGGACGGCTTCCGAGCGCAGGCCCACGATGACCTCGCGGCCCTGCTGGACCCGCAGCAACTGGTGGTCCAGGGAGAGCGGCTCGGGCAGGCGCAGGAACTGCTTGCCCAGGCTGATGGTCATCGCGCCGTCCAGCGGGGCACGCACCAGGCCGCGCAGGAGGTTGATGCGCGGGGTGCCGATGAACGCGGCGACGAAGACGTTGCTGGGCAGCGCGTACACCACGCGCGGGCTGTCGGCCTGCTGGAGCACACCGCCGCGCAGCACGGCGACCCGGTCGCCGAGCGACATGGCCTCGGCCTGGTCGTGGGTGACGTAGACGGTGGTGACGCCCAGCTCCCCGGTGAGCTGGGATATCTCGGCGCGCAGGTGGGTGCGGAGCTTGGCGTCGAGGTTGGACAGCGGCTCGTCCATCAGGAACGCGGAGGGGTGGCGGGCGATGGCCCGGCCCATGGCGACCCGTTGGCGTTCGCCGCCGGAGAGCTGGGCGGGCAGGCGGTCCAGGAGGTCCTCGATGCCCAGCATGCGGGCGGTGGCGTCCACGCGCGGGCGGGGGTCCGTGCCGGGGTCCTCGATGCGCAGCGGGAAGCCGATGTTGGCCCGGCTCGTCATGTTCGGGTAGAGGGCGAAGTTCTGGAAGACCATCGCCATGTCCCGGCCGGACGGCGGCAGGTCGTTGGCGTACTCGCCGTCGAGCAGCAGCGCGCCCTCGTCGATCTCCTCCAGCCCGGCGATCATCCTGAGCACGGTCGACTTGCCGCAGCCGGACGGGCCGAGCAGCACGAGGAACTCGCCCGGGGTGATGTCCAGCGACAGCCGGTCCACCACGCGGGCGCCTCGCGTGTAGGCCTTGCTCACGTCGTGCAGGGAGATGGCGCGTGTCATGCGTGCCCCCGAGGGGTCTTCAGGGCGCTGGTGCTCCGCGAGTCGGAAGCCCCGTGCGGGTCGTACGGGGCTGTGGGTCACGGAAGTTAACGGAATGTGTGCGGCCGGGGGAAGACACCGGGCGGGATCGGGGGCTTCGGTCCATCTGGTGAGAAGGCGGACGGCCTGATTCGGCCAGGGCGTCAGCGGATGGCGGTGAGATGGGCGAAGACCACGACGTTCCCGGAGTAGCCCTTCCTGCGGTCGTAGGCACCGCCACAGGTGATCAGGCGCAACTCGGGGCGGCCCCGGGCGCCGTACACCTCCCGGTTCGGGAATCGCGCCTTCTCGTACGACTTGATCGCGTCGATCGTGTAGACGGCGATGCGCCCGTCGGCGCGGCGGGCCTTGACGACCCGGCCGCGCTGCAGCTCCGTCAGCCCCGCGAAGACGGCGGGACCGCGGTCCGTGTCCAGATGCCCGACGGCGACGGCGGTGCCCTGCTCGCCGGGCGAGGCGCCGTGCTGGTACCAGCCGACCAGTTTCGGGTTGTCCTCCGGGGGCGCGGTGAGACGGCGTTCGCGGTCGAGGCCCAGGGGCATGATCGGGGCGTCGACGCGGAGGTAGGGGATGAGGAGGCGGGTGGCTCGGGAGGGGGGTAGGGGGCGGGGGGTCGGGGGTTGGGCGCGGGCCGGGGCGCCGGCTGTGGGGCGCTGGGGTGGTGCGGTTCGGCTGTCGGTGCGGGGCTTGGAGGGGTGAGGGCTGGGCCCTTGGGCTGGGGCGGTAGGGGATGCGGGTGCCTGAGGCGTGCCGGTGCCAGGGCCCGTGCCGGGGGCTCGGGAGGGTCCGGGCCGGGTGGCCGGGGAGGCGGAGGAGTTGCGCGGAAGGGTGGGGGTGGCGGAGTTGCCCGGGAGGCCAGGGGGCGCGGCGGAGCGGCCGGGCCGGGCAGGGGTGGCGCCGGCGTCGTCCGAGGGAGTGGCCGGGGTGGTGCCGAAGTCGCTCGGCAGGGCGGCCGCGGCAGCTCCGGCGGAGCCGGTCGGGAGAGCCGTGACCGTTCGGCCGGCCTCGTCGCCCGGGTCCCAGCAGACACCGAGCAACAGCAGCGAGAAGGCCACCGCGATCGTCCGCGTCAGCCGGTAGGCACGCGTCCGGTACCAGGGCCTACGCGACCGCCGGGGCCACCCCGCGGGGCCGCCCCCGGACCCACTCCGTCCTCCGGACCCACCGCGGCCCCCGGCCCCACGCCGAGCCCCCGGCTCGACACGGGAACCCGTCCCGCCCCTTCGCCGACCCACCGGCATGGCGGCAGCACCAGCCCCTCGCCGGGCAGAGGAGGCGACGGATCCGGAACCAGCCCCACGCCGAGCCCCCGCAGTGGCACCGGATCCGGGCCCGGCCCCACGCCGAGACACCGAGGCGGCCGCAGCCCCACGCCGCCCCGCAGGAGCGCCATCAGAACCGGAACCAGCCCCACGCCGCCCCACAGGACCACCGTCAAAACCGAAACCAGCCCCACGCCGCCCCACCGGGACACCACCAGTACCGGTCCCACTCTCTCGCCGAACCCTCGGCTCAGCCGGGGACCCCGGCCCGCCCCCGCGCCGAGCCCCGGGGGCAGCCCCAGATCCGCCCCCACCCCGCCCCACCGAACCCGCACCACCGCCCGCCCCGGACTCGCGCCGCCCCACAGGAGCGGCGCGATACGCGGAAGGCGTCCTACGCCGCGCCATCAGGGCGGCGGCGGAGGCGGAACCAGACCACTCCGGCGACGGCGGCCAGGCCGACGGCGGCGGCGCCGGCGACCGGAGTGAAGGCCTCGGCACGGGCGATGCCGCCCCCACCCGCCGGCGCACCGCCGTTCGGGGTGATGGTGGCCTTGGAGTCCGGGCAGGCGACCTGGAACACCTTGAACTTGCCCGCGCCGTGGGCCCGGTCGGTGAGCCACGTCAGCTTGTACTGCCCGTTGGGCAGGTCGACGAGCGGGCTGCGGCCCGCGCCGGCCGCGTCGAGGGTGACCGAGCCGCTCTTGGCCGGTACCTCGGGCAGCGCCTGGATGGTCCAGTTGACCGTCTCGCCCGCCTCGAAGTCGAACGCGGCGAGGTAGAAGTCGCAGACCTTCGAGTCGTTGCGCCGATCACCGGCGGCCGTCTCGGTGGCGTGGATCTTGACGTCCCCGTTGTCCCCCGGAGCGGCGACAGCGGGCACCCCGCTCAGGGTGGTCCCGGCGAGGGTGAGAGCAGCGAGGACGGCGGTGCGGGTGCCGGCACGACGTGCGAGGGGTACGACGGGCATGAACATGCCTCCAAGTCAGATGATTTTCATACAAACACCTCGTCACCTGACTATCTGCCACATGTCACCCGGAAACGCCGGAGCAGCGCCCACGACGCGTCAGATGTCGCTCTTCCGGCCCAACGGCATCCCGTTCCGGCGGGGTTCGGGATCCTCTCCGCCTGCCTCCTCCGGCTCCCGCGGCGACCGCACCGCGACCCCCGACGACATCAGCAACAGCACCCCCAGCATCACGAACGGCGCCGCCACGCCCGCGACCCCGGCGATCAGCCCGGCCGCGGCGGGCGCGGCGACCTGGCCGAGCCGGTTGCCGGTCAGACGCAGGGCGAGGGCCGTGGAACGGGCCTCGTCGGGTGCGGCCTGGACGACCGTCGTCATGGACAGCGGCTGCCCGACGCCCAGGCAGAAGCCGAGCAGTACGAGCAGCAGACCGAGCGCCCACACCGGCACCGGCAGGGCGATGCCCGCGCACAGCAGGGCCGCCAGCAGACACGTCACGGTGAGCAGCATGGTCCGGCCGAGCAGCCGCAGCAGCGGCGTCAGCACCAGACGGCAGGCGATGGTGGCCGCCGCCCGCAGGCTGAGCAGGACGCCGATCACGGACGGCGCGATACCCCGGTGCTCGCCCACCACCGGGAGGTACGCGGTGAGGATGTCGGTCGCGGACAGCACGGCGAGGCTGATGAGGATGCCGGCGGGCACGCCCCGGGTGCGCAGGATGCTCCGGACCGGGACCCGGTCGCCCTTGTCCGCCGGGGACGTGACTGCCGTACGGCGGTGCTCGATGCGCCACAGCGAGGTGAACGCGACCGCCGCGACCCCGCCCGCCACGACCAGGGCGAGCGCGCTGGTGCCCGCCATGTCCTCGCCGCCGATCAGCGCACCCGCCGCGACGGGGCCGACCAGCTGGCCGAGCGCGGCGCCGATGGTGAAGTGGCCGAAGTTGCGGTCCTGGTCGTGCGGCGCGGACTGGCGGGCGACGAGGGACTGGGAGCCGATGACGAAGCAGAGGTGGCCGAGGCCCATCACCCCGCTCCACAGGGCCATCGTCCCCAGGGAGTCGGCGACGCCGCTGAGGGCGCAGCCGCCGGAGATGAGGACGACGCCGAAGGGCAGCAGGGGCGCGCAGCGGCCGTGGTCGGTACGGCGGCCCAGGGGCACGGCGGCGAACAGCGGAAGCAGTGCGTACACACCGGCGATCACACCGACCGCGCGTTCGTCCGCGCCCAGGGCGAGGGCCCGGTAGGAGACGGCGGGCCGGGCCATCGACACCGCCGCCTGCGCGAAGCTGAAGGCGATGACGAGGCGGAGCAGCCAGCCGCGGTTCCCACCGGGCCTCACGATGTACTCCAACGGGGATCGGACAAGGTCAGATGATCCCGAACAGGATGCCCGCCCCGAGGATGACCAGGCAGGTGAGGGCGGCCCACTTCACGACGAACTTGGTGTGGTCGCCGAACTCCACCTTGGCCATGCCGACCAGGACGTAGACGGCCGGGACGAGCGGGCTCGACATGTGCAGCGGCTGGCCGACCAGCGAGGCGCGGGCCATCTCCACCGGGGAGACGCCGTGCGCGGCACCGGCCTCGGCGAGGACGGGAAGGACACCGAAGTAGAAGCCGTCGTTCGACATGAAGTACGTCAGCGGCAGGCTCAGCACACCGGTGACGACGGCCATGTGCGGGCCCATGCCCGCGGGGATGACGTCCACCATCCACTTGGCCATGTTGTCGACCATGCCGGTGCCCTGGAGGACGCCGGTGAAGACGGCGGCGGCGAAGACCATGCCGGAGACGTTCAGGACGTTGTCGGCGTGGGCGGCCAGGCGGGCCTTCTGGTCGGGGATGTGCGGGAAGTTCACGGTGAGGGCCAGCGCGGCACCGAGCAGGAACAGCACCGGGATCGGCAGCCACTCCATGATCATGGCGGTGAGCAGGGTGACCGTGAGCAGCGCGTTGAACCAGTAGAGCTTGGGGCGCAGGGTGGCCCGGTTCGGGTCGAGGCCCTGGAAGCCGTCGTCCTCGGTGTCGTCCTCGGCGTCGGCGCCACTGCCGGAGCCCGCGCCCGCGTCGGTGCCGGCACCCGTGGCGCCGCCCTTGCGCATGTCGACCTTGCCGTCGCCCGAGCCGCCGGCTCCGACGAGGACCGTCTCGGTCTCCTTCTCCTCCTCCAGCACCTCGTCCAGCGTCAGCACGCCCAGCCGCCGGCGCTCACGCACACCGAGCACGTAGGAGAGGCCGAAGACGAAGAGCAGACCCACCAGGAGCGCCGGGATCATCGGGACGAAGATCTCGCTGGCGTCGAGCTTGAGCGCGGTCGCGGCGCGGGCGGTCGGGCCGCCCCAGGGGAGGGTGTTCATCACGCCGTTGGCCATCGCGGCGACACCGGTCATCACGACCAGGCTCATCTTCAGGCGCTTGTACAGCGGGTACATCGCCGAGACGGTGATCATGAAGGTGGTGGAGCCGTCGCCGTCCAGCGAGACGATCGCCGCGAGCAGGGCGGTGCCCACGACGATCCGCATCGGGTCCGCTTTACAGAATTTGAGGATCCCGCGGACGATCGGGTCGAAGAGACCGACGTCGATCATCACACCGAAGTAGACGATCGCGAACATGAGCATCGCCGCGGTGGGGGCGAGGTCGGTCACGCCGTCGAGGACGTAGTCGCCGAGGTGGGCACCCTTGCCGACGAACACGCAGAACAGCGCGGGAATCAGCACGAGCGCCGCGATCGGCGACATCTTCTTCATCATGATCAGGACCAGGAAGGTCGCGATCATGGCGAAGCCGAGGATGGTCAGCATGAGTGGATTACCTAACGTTCGCCCTTGAACATTCCCACCAGGGCCGGCGGTTCCCGAGACGTTAGGTCCCGTCAAGCAGCGTTAACAAGACGTTGACGTGCGAGCAATAAGCGCAAAACTGCTGGTCACAGCTTTGCTCAGGTCAGAGGCATGAGCTTTTCGGCCGCCGGGGCGCATTCGACGGGCACTCCGTTGAGGACCGCGTTGCCCGACAGCGGGTCGAGCAGACGGCCGTCGAGAAGCTGGTTGACGTTGACGCCGGGGTCGGTCGAGGCATGGCTGAGGCGGGTGCCGGGCCGGTCGTGGCCCCAGCCGTGCGGCAGGCTCACCACACCCCTGCGGACGGCGTCCGTGACCTCGGCCGGTGCGGTCACCTCTCCCCCGGCGCCCTTCACCCGGACCGGCGCCCCGTCCGCCACGCCCAGCCGTTCGGCGTCCTCGGGGTGGATGTGCAGGGTGCAGCGGTTGGTGCCGCCGGTCAGGGCGGGCACGTTGTGCATCCAGCTGTTGTTGGAGCGCAGATGACGCCGGCCGACCAGGACGAGCCCCTCGGGGCGTTCGGCCAGGGCCGCGCGCAAGCGGGGCAGGTCCTCCTCGATCGGCCCCGGCAGCAGCTCCACCCGGCCGCTGCGGGTCTTCAGCGGCTGCGGGAGCCGGGACCGCAGCGGGCCGAGGTCGATGCCGTGCGGGTGCGCGAGCAGCTTCTCCAGGGTGAGCCCGTCCGGTCGTACGCCGAAGCCGTCGCCGTAGGGGCCGAGGCGCAGCATCATGTCCAGCCGTCGTTCGGGGCCGGTGTCGCCGGTGAGCTGTGCGGCGAGGTCGCGGGGGTCTCGGTCGTATACGGGCGAGTGGGGTTCCGTGACCGCCTTGCCGAGGGTCTGGTCGATGACCATCTGGTCGACGGCGGCGGGGTCGGCTCCGTGCATGCCCGTGACAGCGAGGATCAGCCGGGCCAGGATCTCCGTCTCCGCCATGCGGCCGGGTTGCAGCGGGACCGCGGGGCGGGTGTAGCGGACCTGGTTGCGGACGGCGAGGGTGTTGAAGGCGAAGTCGTGGTGCGGGCTCTGGGAGGGCGGGGGCGGGGGCAGCACCACATGGGCGTGGCGTGAGGTCTCGTTGAGGTAGGGGTCGACGCTGACCATGAAGTCGAGCGAGTCGAGCGCCTTGTCGAGCCGGTCGCCGTCGGGCGCGGACAGGACGGGGTTGGCGGCGACGGCGACGAGCGCGCGGACCGGCTCGCCTTCCTCGGTGGCGGTGTCGATCTCCTCGGCTAGGGCCGACAGGGGCAGCTCGCCCTTCGCTTCGGGGTGCCGGCTCACCCGGGAGTGCCAGCGCCCGAGGGCGAAGCCGCGGCCGGGTCCGGCGGGGCGCGGGGTCTTGTCGGTGGCGGCCTGCGGGAAGAGCGCGCCGCCCGGCCGGTCGAGGTTGCCGGTGAGGACGTTCAGGACGTCGACGAGCCAGCTGGCCAGGGTGCCGTGCGGGACGGTGCAGCTGCCGATGCGGCCGTACACGGCGGCGGTGGGGGCGGCGGCGAGTTCGCGGGCGAGGGTGCGGATGAGGCCGGCGTCGACGTCACAGGCCGGGGCCACCGCCTCGGGGGTGAACTCCCGCAGGGCGTCGGCCAGTTCCTCGACGCCCTGGACGTGCGGGGTCGGCTCGACGAGGCCCTCGGCGTAGAGCACCTGCGCCATCGCCGCCAGCAGCAGCGCGTCGGTGCCGGGCCGCACGGCGATGTGCCGGTCGGCGAGCTTGGCGGTCCGGGTGCGCCGCGGGTCGATCACGACGAGGCTGCCGCCACGGGCCTTGAGCGCCTTGAGCTTGCCCGGGAAGTCGGGGGCGGTGCACAGACTGCCGTTGGACTCCAGCGGGTTGGCGCCGATCAGGAGCAGATGGTCGGTGTGGTCGAGATCGGGCACGGGGATGGCGTTCGCGTCGCCGTAGAGCAGTCCGCTGGAGACGTGCTTGGGCATCTGGTCGACCGTGGAGGCGGTGAAGACGCTGCGGGTGCCGAGTCCCGCGAGCAGCACCGTCGGGTAGAGGGCGCCGGCCATGGTGTGCACGTTCGGGTTGCCGAGGACGACACCGACGGAGTTCGGGCCGTACCGCTCGACGACCGGGCGGATGCCGGCGGCGACGGCGTCGAAGGCCTCCTCCCAGGTGGCCTCGCGCAGCTCACCGTCCCTGCGCACCAGCGGGGTGCGCAGCCGGTCCGGGTCGGAGTCGACGGCCCCGAAGGAGGCGCCCTTGGGGCAGATGAACCCCTCGCTGAACACGTCGTCGCGGTCACCTCGGGCATGGGTGACGCGCGTCCCCTCGATGGTGAGGGTGAGGCCGCAGGTGGCCTCGCACAGGGGACAGATACGCAGGGCGGTGCGGGACACGGGTCCTCCCGGGGGCGGCGGCTACGGTGACGCGCGAACGCGCCCGAGCATACCGACCGGTATGCACGGAGGGGAGGCCCCTGACGGCATCGGGTCAGTCGAGCACCCGGGACAGATACGCCCGCAGCATCTCCCGCATCTCCTCGATGATCTTCGGGTCCCCTTCCGGCGCGACCCGGAACGCCAGGTGCACGAGCGTGTCGGCGGTCTCCACGGCGATGAGGAACACCCGGCTCAGCTCCTCGTCCGGCTCGCGGTCGAGGTAGCCGGAGAGGAGCTCGGCGAGGCGGTCGGCGACACGGTGGTTGGGTTCGCTGTGGCGGGCGCCGACCGGGATCTGGTTGCCGAAGTCGACGAGGGAGAAGCCGGGCGCGGTGCGCTTCATCTCCAGGTACTCGTCGAGCACGGCGTCCATGGCCACGCGCCAGCCCCCGTCGCCCGTCTCCCGCAGGCGCTCGGTGACGCGGGCGGAGTACCGCTCGAGGTTGCGCTGGGCCAGCGCGTCGGCCATCTGGCGCTTGTTGCCGAAGAAGCGGTAGACCGAGCCGATGGGGACGCCGGCCCGCTGGGCGACGGCGCGGGTGCTCAGGGCGTCGTAGCCGACCTCGTCGAGAAGGTCGGCACAGGCGTCGAGGATCCTGGTCAGACGTTCGGCACTGCGCCGCTGCACGGGCGCACGACGGAGCGATGTCGCGTGGGGCACGGGCTTCATGATGCCTTTCCGGCGCGGCCGGGTGAACCTCGCCCCCCGATCCGGGACCGGGTGTCCGTCGCATGCGTCCCCGCTTCTCCCGGGGCGGTCGCACCCGGCGTCGCGCCCGGGCCGGGCTCCGACGCGGTGATGTCGGCCGTGCTCTCCACGGGCCTGCCGTCCACCGCCCAGGCAGTGCCGTCGTCGGCGTAGAGGCGGGCCGTGACGTGGTGCGTGCCGCGCGGCACGAGGTGGGCGGCCAGCCGGTACTCGGAGGTGCGGAGCCGGGTGACGAGACGGCCGTCCACATAGAGGTGCGCGAGGCCGCGCCCGGCCACCGCCGCACCGGTCGCACCCGCCCGCGAGAAGCGGAACCTGCGGACGGTCAGACGGACGTCCCAGCTGCCGGCCGTGTCGGGCTGCACCTCTATGCCGAGGTCGGGGGCGTCCCGCTGGGCCACCTGACGGTAGGGCCGCCCCTCCGTGTCCCGGCCCTCCAGGAGCGTCCCCACCGGCGTGGGCGAGGTCCCGCTCCCCCGCTCCCGCGCATCACCCGAGCCGCAGCCCCCGGCGCCGGCCAGCAGAACGCAGACCGCGAGCAGGGTGAGAGGTCCACGTGTCCACGACATGTCCGCGAGCGTAGAACGCGTGTCCGGCCCGGCGGATCGTCCTCAAGTCGGGTTCAGGTCATCCGTCGAGAGGAGGGCGCGTGTCCCTCTTGCGCCGGGGAAAACGCAATCCTACGGTGTTGCATAGGAATCGGGAATCGGACCGCAAGGGAGCAGCGATCATGGGCGATGGGGGTACCTCCCGCGCGAGCGGGTTCGAGCGTGAGGGAACGCGGAAGACCGCCGAGGGGCTGACCTATCTCTCCGGCTTCGGCAACGAGCACAGCTCCGAGGCCGTCCCGGGCGCGCTGCCCGAGGGCCGCAACTCGCCGCAGCGGGCTCCGCTCGGGCTGTACGCGGAGCAGCTGAGCGGTACGGCCTTCACCGAGCCGCGGTCCCACAACCGCCGCTCGTGGCTGTACCGGATCCGCCCGTCGGCCGCGCACCCGGCGTTCACCCGGACCCACAACGACTCGATCCACACCGCCCCCTTCACCCAGACCGTGCCCGACCCGAACCGGCTGCGCTGGAACCCCCTTCCCGACCCGGCCCCCGAGACCGACTTCCTGGCCGGGCTGTGGACGCTGGGCGGCAACGGCGACGCGACCCAGCGCACCGGCGTCGCCGTGCACCTCTATGCCGCCAACGCCTCGATGGAGCGGGTGTTCAGCGACGCCGACGGCGAGCTGCTGATCGTCCCGGAGCGCGGCGGACTGCTGCTGCGCACCGAGTTCGGTCTGCTTCATGTGGAGCCGGGCCATGTCGCGCTCGTCCCGCGTGGGGTTCGCTTCCGTGTGGAGCTGCTGGACGCCTCGGCCCGCGGCTATGTGTGCGAGAACTACGGCGCGCCCTTCCGCCTCCCCGACCTGGGCCCGATCGGCGCCAACGGGCTCGCGCACCCCCGGGACTTCCGCGCCCCGGTCGCCGCGTACGAGGACGTCGAGGGCCCGGTGGAGGTGGTGAACAAGTTCTGCGGCAACCTCTGGACGGCCACCTACGACCACTCCCCGCTCGATGTCGTCGCCTGGCACGGCAACCATGTGCCGTACGCCTACGACCTGCGCCGTTTCAATGCGCTCGGCACCATCACCTACGACCACCCGGACCCGTCGATCTTCACGGTGCTGACGTCCCCGTCGGACACCCCGGGCCTGGCCGGTGTCGACTTCGTGGTGTTCGCGCCGCGCTGGCTGGTGGGCGAGGACACCTTCCGGCCGCCGTACTTCCACCGGAACGTGATGAGCGAGTACATGGGCCTGATCGAGGGGGCGTACGACGCGAAAGCGGAAGGCTTCGTACCGGGCGGCGGTTCGCTGCACAACATGATGTCGGCGCACGGCCCGGACCGGGAGACCTTCGACCGGGCGAGCGCCGCCGAGCTGAAGCCGCAGAAGATCGACGACGGGCTGGCGTTCATGTTCGAGACCCGCTGGCCGCTGACCCTCACGCCGCACGCGGCCCGGGCGGAACACCTCCAACAGCGCTACGACGACGTCTGGCAGGGCCTGGAGCGGCACTTCCGTCCCTTGCACTGAACCCCCCTGACCGGTACGGATGGCCCGTGACCTCCTTCGCTCCGGACTCGATCGTCCTGAACCGCAAGCTGCCGCTCTGGTACCAGGTGTCGCAGTCGCTGCGCGCCTCGATCCTCGGCCGCTCGCCCCAGGACCCGCTGCGCCTGCCCACCGAGGAGCAGCTGGCCGGGCACTACGGCGTGAGCGTGCTGACCATGCGGCAGGCACTGAAGGAGCTGGAGGACGAGGGGCTGATCACCCGCCACCGCCGGCGGGGCACCTTCATCGAGCCGCACGCGCGCAGGGGTTCCCCGGTCCGTCTGCTCGGCTCGGTGGACGCGATCGTGGCCCAGCAGTCCGGTATGACGACCGAACTGCTGGACCACGGCACGACCCCCGTGCCGGGCGAACTCGCCGAGTTCTTCCCGGAGATGCGGGAGGTCTCGACGTACCACCGGCTGCGGAGCGACGAGAAGACGGGTGAGCCGACGAATCACGCCCGGAACTACGTCCGTCCCGAACTGGCCGCGCGGATCGACCTGGACGACCTCGTCCGGTGGCCCATGACCAAGGTGCTGCGGGATGTCGTCGGGGTGGACATCAGCCGCATCACGGACACGGTGGAGGCCCGGCTCGCCGACCCGGAGACCGCGAAGCTGCTCCAAGTGCCGCTGCTCAGCCCGATCCTGCACTACACGGGCATCACCTACGACACCGACGGGCGGCCCCTGGACGTGGCCGTCATCCAGTACCGGGGCGACCGGTTCTCCTTCACGGTGACCCTTGACGCGTAGCGGTCGCCCCGCGGGCCGGTGGGGGCCGGTCGCGCCCGCGCGGCGGAGCCGCACATGACACAGCCCCGCGCCCCTCGGAGGCGTCGTACGATGCCCTGCGTGACGCACGACGACGCTCCGCCGCTGGCGGACCTCATGCCGTGGTCCGTCGCACCGCCGCGGCTCGGCCGGGGCTGGCCGGCGGCCCCCGACGCGGCCTCCCTGAAGGCCCGCTGGGACGCCTTGGTGAAGGCCGAGGGCCCCGACCGCGAGACCCTGTTCGAGCCGACCCGCTCGCGCACGCTGCACACGGCGGTCGGCCAGTTGCCCGGCCGGACGGGCGGCACGGAGAAGCTGCTCCGCGCCTCGGGCCCGTGCCCGGAGCCGGTGCGCGTGCTGCAGGCACCCTTCGACGAACAGTGGCTGATCCCCGACCAGCGGCTGATCGACGCGGCCCGCCCGGAGCTGTGGCGGGTGGCGGACGAACGGCAGGTCTTCGTGGTGGAGGCGCCCGCGGCCCTCGCGCCTTCCCTCCTCGTCACCTCACTGCTCCCGCTGCTCCGCCCGGGCCGCGTCCGCCCGCTGTTCCGCCGGCCGGGCGGGCGGGAACCCAACCTGACCCCCGGCCTGCTGGAGCACCTGGGCGCCCGCCTGGGCGACGCTCCGACGCCTCTGGACGTACTGGCCTGGATCACGGCGACGGCGCGCCCGGACCTCACCGTCCCGCTCACCGGAGACAGCGAGGCGTGGACGCGGGGCGTGGAGCTGGGCCGCCGACTGCTGTGGCTGATGCGCCGCGACGGCGCACGCCCGAAGCTCCCCGGCGGCCGCCGCCCCTACGTCCGCGCCCCGCTGCCCTCCCGGCCGCTGACCCTGGACTACGACAGGGACGAGGAGGCCCTCCTGCTGGACGAGGGCCGCATCTCCCCGGTGCCGCCGGAAGCCTGGGACTTCGAGGCGGGCGGGGTCCGCGTCCTGGAACAGTGGTTCGAGGCGCGCGTCACCGAGGCCGAGCCGGGCACCCTCGCGGCGATCCGCCCCGCGACCTGGACGCAGACCTGGACATCGGAGCTGCTCGAACTGATCACGGTCCTCGCCCTGCTCGCGGAACTGCGCCCCCTGGTCGAGCCGGCGGACGAGCCGGCGCTCCCCGACCCGATCACGACGGCCGAACTCCGCGAGGCGGGCCTCCTCCCGGTGCCGGCGGCGGTCCGCCGGCCGGCCTCGGTGCTGGACGGCCCCGAGGAGGGCCCGGAGGGGCAGCTCGCACTGCTCTAGCGCAGATCGGGGTCGTAGGCGTCCAGTACACGCTCCAGCGCGCGCTTGAACACCGCGTCCAGATCGACCGGCCCGCTCTGCTCCATGAAGGCCGCGGCCAGTCGCGGATACGCGCCGGTGGCCACCTGGCTGCCCAGATAGGCCATACGCACCGCGTTCTCCTCCTCCTCGGACCACGGCATGGAGCGGGTGCGCTCGACGGTCGCGATGTCGTTCGCGGTGTAGGTCGTCACGATGCCGTTGAGCAGCGCGATCAGCTCCGTCTTCGTCCCGGCCGGAGCGTCGAGCGGTTCGAGGCAGGCCAGGCAGTGCTCCAGATAGCGCAGGGTGTTGGGGCTGAAGCCGTAGACGCCCGACATCAGGCGCGGCACCCAGGTGTGGCGGTACATGATGGCCCGGGTCTCCTCCGCGTTGCGGAGCATGTCGGCGCGCCAGTCGCCCGTGGGCTCGAACATCTCGTGCTCGGCACCGACGGCGTCCACCATCAACTCGTACAGATCCTCCTTTCGGGGGACGTAGTTGTACAGCGACATCGTGCCGCAGCCCAACTCCGCGGCGACATGCCGCATGGACACACCGTCAAGCCCCTCCGCGTCGGCGATCCGCACCGCCGCCGCCGCGATGCCGGCGCGGGTGAACGCCGGTTTCGGCCCACGGCCGGTGCGCTCGGGGCGCGCCCAGATCACTTCGGGTACGGCCGCTCGGCCCGCCATCGATCATCACCTCGGCCACCATCCTAGTTACGTACAGCGTACGTAGTGCGCTATGGTCGAGCCATGACTTCTACGTACGCTGTACTTAGTGAAGGTCTCGAGAAGCGATTCGGGGAGGTTCACGCCGTGCGCGGACTGGACCTCGGGGTGGCCGAGGGCACCGTGTGCGGGGTCCTCGGGCCGAACGGGGCGGGCAAGACCACGGCCGTGCGGCTGCTGACCACGCTGCTGCGGCCGGACGCGGGCTCCGCGCGGGTCGCCGGGCACGACCTCGTCCGCGAGGCCGCCGCCGTACGGAGCCGGATCGGTGTCACCGGGCAGGACACCTCGATCGACGGGGACCTGACCGGGCGCCAGAACCTCCTGCTGTTCGGCCGGCTGCACCGGGTGCGCGGTCCGGCCGGCCGGACCGCGGAACTCCTCGACCGCTTCGGCCTGACGGAGGCCGCCGACCGGCCCGCGTCCACCTGGTCCGGCGGCATGCGCCGCCGCCTGGACCTGGCGGCGAGCCTGATCCGCCGCCCCGACGTGCTGTTCCTGGACGAGCCGACCACCGGCCTCGACCCGGCCAGCCGCAACCTCATCTGGGACGCGGTGCGCGACCTGACCGCCGAGGGCACGACCGTGCTCCTCACCACCCAGTACCTGGAGGAGGCCGACCAGCTCGCCGACGACATCGCCCTGGTGGACCGGGGCCGGGTCGCGCACACCGGGTCGCCGGCACAGCTCAAGGCGCTCGTCGGGGCGCACGCCGAGGTCGTCGTGACGGACGCGGACGTGCTCGTGAGGGCGGCGGGCGTGCTCGACCGGCTCACGGGAGCGCAGCCGTCGTTCGACCACGAGCGCAACGCCGTCGGCGCGGTCAGCAAGGACCCGACACTCACCCTCCCGCTGCTGGTGCGCGCCCTGGACACGGCGGGCGTGCCGCTGCTCGACGTGAGCCTGCGGCCACCGACCCTGGACGACGTGTTCCTGCGCCTGACCGAGACCACCAGCGAGGAAAGGGAGGCTGCCGCATGAGCATGCTGGCGTACGACGGGACCGCGATGCTGGGGCGCCAGCTGCTGCGGATGCGGAACAACCCGGGGCTGTTGATCCTCACCCAGACGATGCCGATCAGCATGCTGCTGTTCTTCGGCTACGTCTTCGGCAGCGCGCTGGCGATGCCGGGCGAGGCGTACCGGTCGTTCCTCGTGCCGGGCCTGCTGGTGGCGACCGCCGCGGGCGGCATCATGACCGGCATGTTCCAGGCGGCCCAGGACACGCACCGGGGCGTGACGAACCGCTTCCGTACGCTGCCGATGAG
Source organism: Streptomyces purpurascens (assembly GCF_045040895.1). Classification (NCBI taxonomy): domain Bacteria; kingdom Bacillati; phylum Actinomycetota; class Actinomycetes; order Kitasatosporales; family Streptomycetaceae; genus Streptomyces; species Streptomyces purpurascens. The sequence goes on from NZ_CP108341.1 coordinate 1,968,462, forward strand.
CCGGGCGGCCGTACCGCTCGGACAGGCCGCGGCGGACGTGGTGGTCACGGCCGTCGGGACGGTGCCGTTCCTGCTGGTGGGGCTCGCGGTGGGCTGGCGGATCGAGGGCGGCCCGCTCGAAGCGGCGGGGGCCGTCGGGCTGTTGTTGCTGTTCCGCTTCGCGTGCACCTGGGCCGGGATCTACCTCGGCCTGCTCACCCGGAACGAGGAGGCGGCCGGTCAGCTGGGCGGGGCGACCTTCCTGCTGCCGCTGCTGTCCAGCGCGTACATCCCGACGACGGGACTGCCCGGGTGGCTGCGGACGGTCGCCGAGTGGAATCCGATCAGCGCGGTGGCGACGGCCCTGCGGGACCTGTTCGGCAACGCGCCCGTGCCCGACGAAGCGGCCTGGCCGGTGGCCCACCCCGTCGCGGGGTCACTCATGTGGTGCGCCGTGCTGCTGGGGATCTTCGTGCCGCTGGCCGTGCGTCAGTACGCACACGGGGAGCGGTAACCCCGGGGAGGGGAGGAGGGAGGGGGGAGCGTGCCGCGCTCGGGAACACACCTGGCGTTGCTGCGTGCCGTGGGGATGACGGACGACGAGTGCGCAGCGTGACGCCGGGGGCGGTGTGACCGCCCGAGCGCGGGCCCCTACCTGCCGCCGAACAGCGAGCGGCGCAGTCGGCGCAGCGGTGCGAAGAGCGAGACGCGACGCACGCGTGCTCCCCTGCCACTGCGGTCATGCGGCTGACGCGCGGTCAGTTCACGCATCAGCGAGGTCGCCTCGACCGTCTCCCGCTGCGGGACGGCAGGACCGCCCAGCACCGACAGATGGCGGTCGAGGCGCGAGCTGGTCGCGCTGCTCCCGCAGGTGATCGCAGGGACCCTCGCCCTGCTGCGCACTGTTATCTGTTCCATGTCACTCCCCACCCGTACGAGTCCACCCGGCCCGGGCAGGTTAACCCTATCGCCCCGCCCGGGCACTCGTGTATCGCGGTCACAGGATTCACCTTCCCCATAAGGGGGTTGACGATGTATCTCCGATTACTCTCCGAATCCAACAGATTTCAGGGCGAGTTGGACGATGGGCTGGGTGGTGGGCTGCGGTGACCCTCCGGCGGGCTCGACGGTTACGGCCAGTGACGTCGCGGAGGAGCCGAGACTGGTCGCGACCAGGGGCGTGTCGCCTTTGAGGAGCCCCAGGGAGCGTGGTTGCGCGCCCGGGCGCATGAGCCACAACTGGTGCACTCGGCCGCCCGGCGGGGTGCTGTATCCGCCGAGGGTGACCACCGCGCTCCCCTCCGTCGCGGAAGCGATCACTCCGATGGTCCGGCCCCGCCCGTCCCGGCCGCTGCTCGCACGGGCGTCCGGAGCCGCCAGAACGTGGGCGATCTCACGTGACCGGTCCCGCTCGGCGGTCAGTTCGTCCTGGGTCCGGTTCGCCTGGACGGCGAACAGCGAGGCGACGACGAGGGCCGCGGCGGCGGTGGCCGTGGCGAAGGGCACGAACAGCGGGATCCGGCGCCGCACCCGCTGTCTCGGCGGCGGCTGGGTGCCCCACACGTGCGGCGGCAGCTGCGTCGCACGCGCGCGTGCCGGCTCGCGTGCCGCCTCCTGGGGCACCGGGTCCTGCGGAGTCGTCCGTACGGCGGCCATGACGCGGTCGCGCAGGGCGGCAGGGGCCGGGGCGGCCGTGGACCAGGCGAGCCGGACGGCGTCCTCGGACAGGGCGCGCACCTCGGCGGCGCAGCGGTCGCAGTCCTTCATATGCCTCTCGAAGCGGAGCCGCTCCGGGGGTTCCAGGGCGTCGAGCGCGTAGGGCGCGGCGAGCGAGTGCGGGTCCTCGCGGCGGAAGAGGCTCATGCCACGCCTCCCAGGCACTCGCGCATCCGGGTCAGCCCGTCACGCATGCGCGTCTTGACGGTGCCCAGCGGCAGGGAGAGCCGCTCGGCCACTTCACGGTAGGTGTAGCCCTCGTAGTAGGCGAGGGTGACGGACTGGCGCTGGAGGTCGGTGAGGCGGTCCAGGCAGCGGCGTACCCACTCGCGTTCGAGTCCCGCCTCGACCTCCTCGGTGACCTGGTCGAAGGCCGGGAAGTGGGCGCGCCAGGCCTCGCGCTGCTCGCGCTCCCCCGCCGCGCGGGCGCTGCGCACCCGGTCGACGGCACGGCGGTGGGCGAGGGTGAGGATCCAGGACAGCGCGCTCCCCCGGCCCGGGTCGAACTTCGCGGCGGACCGCCACAGTTCGAGCAGCACTTCCTGAGCCACCTCCTCCGACTGGGCCGGGTCGCGCACCACACGCCGTACCAGACCGAACACCGGGCCGGACACCAGTCCGTACAACTCCTCGAAGGCCTGGTGGTTCCCGCCCGCCACGAGCAGCAGCAGCTCGTCCGCCTCCACTCGTTCCCCCTCTCCGAGGCCGCATCGGGCCTGTCCCCTCACACGAGGTATTCGCAACGCACACACCTCCGGATGGGGTTACGGATCAACTCGCCGAAAACGCGGGTCTCCTGCGATGAAACAACATTCCAGTCGCGCCGTAAGAACGTTTGAGATTCGACCAATCCGCTCTGCCGACCGCTCCGAATGGTGTGTGTCAGGCAAGTTGGCACCGAGGACGGACGGCATGACACCTAGCTTCAGGACCGGCGCGGGGCGCCGGAGCATCGCGACTGTGATCTGTGGTGCGCTGGCCACCGGCGGGCTCACCGCCGCCGGTGTGACCGCGCTGGCGCCTGAGGAGGCCTCCGCCTCCAGTCACCGCGAGGCCCCGCTGATCTCGGGGACACCTCAGTACGACAACACCGACGTGTACGCGTTCGTCAGCCCGGACAAGCCGGACACGACGACCATCGTCGCGAACTGGATCCCGATGGAGGAACCGGCGGGCGGGCCCAACTTCTTCACGTTCGCCGAGGACGCCGAGTACGACCTGCGCATCGACAGCAACGGCGACGCGCAGGAAGACCTGCTGTTCCGGTACACGTTCAAGACGCACACGAAGAACGACAAGACGTTCCTGTACAACACGGGTCCGGTCGAGAGCCTCGACGACCCCGACCTCAACATCACGCAGACCTACGACCTCGAGCTGATCAAGCTGAAGAACCTGAAGGCGGTGTCGAAGACCAAGGTCGCCGACGACGTGCCGGTGGCGCCGTCGAACGTCGGCAAGGCGTCGATGCCGGACTACAACACCCTGCGCAAGCAGGCGATCCACAAGCTCGCCGGGGGCGCCCAGACGTTCGCCGGGCAGGCCGACGACCCGTTCTTCCTGGACCTGAGGGTCTTCGACCTGCTGTACGGCGGGAACCTCTCCGAGGTCGGCAACGACACGCTCAAGGGCTACAACGTCAACTCGATCGCCCTGCAGGTCCCCAACAGCTTCATCGCCGAGTCGCACGAACAGCCCATCGTCGGCATCTGGTCGACGACGCAGCGCGAGAACGCCAAGGGCTACTACTCCCAGGTCTCGCGCCTCGGCATGCCGCTGGTGAACGAGGTCGTCAACCCGCTGAAGGACAAGGACAAGTTCAACGCGTCCGCACCGCGGGACGACGCCCAGTTCCTGGAGAACGTCACCAACCCGGAGCTGCCCAAGCTCATCGAGGGGATCTACAAGATCCCGGCGCCCGACGAGCCGCGCAACGACCTCGTCGACGTGTTCCTCAAGGGCGTCAAGGACCTCAACCAGCCGCCGCACGTGACACCGTCGGAGCAGTTGCGGCTCAACACGTCCATCAAGCCGGCCGCCAAGCCCAAGCGGCTGGGCGTCCTGGACGGTGACAACGCGGGCTTCCCGAACGGGCGGCGGCTCACCGACGACGTGATCGACGCGTCGCTCCAGGTCGTCGAGGGTGAACTGCTCGGCGCCAAGAACGACCTCGGCGACGCTGTCAACGAGAACGACAAGAAGTTCGGCAAGTCCTTCCCGTACCTGGCCAACCCGACCGAGGGTTCGCGCGGCCCGCTCGCCAAGGGCGTGGACGGCGGCAACGACGTCCGCAGCCAGCTCGGCGACGCGCTGCAGCCGGCCGGCGCGCAGGGCTCGGACGACATGCGCCTGATCGCCGCGTCCGCCGGGGCCGGCGCGGGCGGAATCGTCCTGATCGGCGCGGCCCTGATGTGGTGGCGCCGTATGCGGAACCGGGCGTACTGACCCGTTCCGCTCCCCCCTACTGGCGCGGCCCGTTCCCACCCATCCCCCACGGCACGGGCCGCGCCGTCTGCTCCCACACCTGCACCTGCACAGCCGACTGAGGAGACCCATGCCTCCGCGTACGACGGACAGCGCACCGGAGAGGCGCGACGACGACCGCCCACGCCCGGACCACGAGCCGGCCGTCGAGCCGGAGGCTGATGCCGCGGCCGGGCGTGACGGGGAGGCCGGCGAGGCACAGGCCGATGAGGCACGGGCCCATGCGGAGGGCGCCCGTCCCGACAGCGACAGCGACAGCGACAGCGCATCCTCCGCCGGCAAGGACGTCGACCAGCGGGTGGCCGCGATGCGGCGGACCGCCGACGGCGCGCGGCGCTGGCGGGCGGCTCAGCTGGCCGGGTGCGCCGCGCTGCTGGCTGTGGCGCTGACCGGAGGGGCCATCGCCTTCGGGGGTGCGGGAAACGGCCGGGCAGGCGGCGACGCCGCCGCCGTGTCCGCGGCCGGGGCGCTGTCGCCGGGCGTGCTGGCCCGGGGGGATCTCGACGCGGGGATCGCGTCCCTGCAGAAGCATCTCCGGGCCCAGCCGAGGGACTTCGGCAGTTGGGCCACCCTCGGCGTCGCCTACGTCGAACAGGCCCGGACGAAGGGCGACCCCTCGCGCTATCCGCAGGCCGAGCGCGCGCTGAAGCGGTCCCTCGAACTGGAGCCCGGCAACGACCCGGCCCTGGCCGGCCAGGGCGCCCTCGCCGCGGCCCGGCACGACTTCCCCGGCGCCCTGAAGTACGCCGACCGGGCCCTGAAGCAGAACCCCTACAACGAACGTGCCCTGTGCACCCGCATCGACGCGCTCGTCGAACTCGGCCGGTACGACGACGCCGCAAAGGCCGCCGACACCGCCGACGACAGGCGCCCCGGGGTGCCCGTCTTCACGCGGTACGCGTACGTGCGGGAGCTGCGCGGCGACGTCCGCACGGCGCGTGACGTGCTGGAACGTGCCCTGGACGCAGCCGACTCGCCCGCCGACATCGCGTACGTCGCCACCGCTCTCGGGCAACTCGCCTGGAACCAGGGCGACTACAAGGCGGCCCTCGGCCACTATGCCCGCGCGCTCGCCGCCGACGACTCCTACCTGCCCGCCCTGGAGGGCCGCGCCCGCGCCGCGGCGGCGGACGGTGACCGTGCGGCCGCCGTGAAGGGACTGGAGCAGGTCGTCGCCCGCTTCCCGCTGCCCGGCCCGCTCGTCGCCCTCGGCGAGCTGTACGAGGACCGCGGCGCCGACGGCGACCGTGCGAAGGCCGGTGACCAGTACGCCCTGGTCGACGCCTGGACGGCTCTGGCCCGGGCCGGCGGTGTCAACGCCGACCTCGACTCGGCCATGGCCGCCGCCGACCACGGCGACAAGAAGGAGGCGCTGCGCTCCGCCCGCGCCGAGTGGGACCGCCGCCACAGCGTGCACACCGCCGACGCCCTCGCCTGGGCCCTGCACGTCAACGGCCGCGACGAGGAGGCCCTGCCGTACGCCCGCCGGGCCACCGCCACCGGCTACCGCAACGCCGCCTTCCTCTTCCACCGCGGGATCATCGAACGCGCCACCGGTGACGAGCGCGAGGCCCGCGACCATCTGAAGGCCGCGCTCGACCTGAACCCCGGCTTCTCGCCCCTCGGCGCCCGCGAGGCCCGTACCGCGCTCAAGGACCTGGAGAAGAACCGGTGACCCTGCGCCGACTGTTCGCGTCCGGCGCCGCCGTCCTCACGGCCGCCTGCGCGCTCACTCTGCTGCCCGCCGCCACGGCGAGCGCCCACCCGCTGGGCAACTTCACCGTCAACCGCTACGACGGCCTCGTCGCCGCCCCCGGCGAACTCCGGGTCCGGCACGTCGAGGACCTCGCCGAGATCCCGGCGACCCAGGCGAAGCCGGACATCGAGCGGCTGGGCATCGCCCTGTGGGCCCGCGAGCGGTGCGCCACGGCCGCCGCGGACAGCAGGGTGACCGTCGACGGCCGTACCGCCGCCCTCACCGCCGAGCGCAGCCGCGCCCGCGTGCGCCCCGGGCAGGCGGGGCTCGACACCCTCCGCGTGGAGTGCGAGCTGACCGCTCCCCTCCCGTCGGACAAGGAGAGTGTGTCCCTCGGCTTCCGCGGCGCGGGCGCCTCCTCCGGCCCGGGCTGGCGGGAGGTCACGGCCCGTGGCGACCGTATGACCCTCACCGCGTCGGACGTACCCGAGAAGTCGATATCGGCCGAACTGACCAAGTATCCCGAGGAGTTGCTCTCCTCGCCGGCCGACACCGCGTCCGCCGCCCTGCGGGTGCGCCCCGGCGGGGCGGCTCTGGCCGAGGAGGAGTCGGACGCCCCCGCCGCCTCCGTGCTGCCGCGCGGCGCCGACCGCTGGACGCGGGCCCTGGACGACCTGGTCGCCCGGCACGACCTCACCGCGGGCTTCGCCGCGCTGGCTCTCGGCATCGCCGTCGTCCTCGGCGCGATGCACGCGCTCGCCCCGGGCCACGGCAAGACCATCATGGCCGCGACGGCGGCGGCCCGGGGCGGTGCGGCCCGGATGAAGGACGTCCTGCCCATGGCCGCCTCGGTGACGGTCACCCACACCCTGGGCGTGGTCGCCCTGGGCCTCCTGGTCACGGCCGGTTCGGCGGCGGCCCCTTCGGTGATCGCCTGGCTCGGCGTCGCCAGCGGCCTGCTGGTGACCCTGGCGGGCGCGAGCCTGGTCCGCCGCGCGCTGCGCAGCCGCGCCCCCCACCCTCACCCCCACAAACACGACCACGATCACGACCACCACCATCACGATCACGATCACTCGCACGGCGATGACCACCACCACGACCACAGCCATCCGCACGACCACGCCCACCCCCACTCCCATCCGCACACGGTCGTGCACACCCACGGCGGCTTCACCCACTCCCACGCCGTCGCCCCCACCCTCCGCGGCACGATCCTCATGGGCTTCGCGGGCGGACTCGTGCCCAGCCCGTCCGCCGTGGTGGTGCTCGTCGGGGCCGCGGCCCTCGGGCAGGCCTGGTTCGGTCTGCTGCTCGTCGTCGCGTACGGCGTCGGGCTGGCGCTCACCCTGACGGCCGCCGGGTACGCCGTCGTCAAGGCGGGCAGCGGGATGACCCGGCTCCTGGACCGGCGCCCCCGCTGGACGGCGGGCCCGATGGCGGCCCTGATACGCCGCACCGCACCGCTCGGTTCGGCCTTCGCCGTGGTGGTACTCGGCGCCGGACTGGTGTTCAAGGGGGCGGCATCCGCACTCGGCTGAGTTACGTTCGTGAGAAAACAGGCGTCAGAGGGAAAGCGGACGTCGTGAGGAAAACCGACCTCGTGGGGAAAACAGACCTCGTGGAGATTTCGCCCGGCTGCGAATGGGGGCTCCGTGTCCGAAGAACCGGGCCATGAGCGTGTGATCGCGGGCCGCTACCGGCTCCTGGCGCCGCTGGGCGAGGGCGGCATGGGGACGGTGTGGCGCGCCCGAGACGAGGTGCTGCACCGCGAGGTCGCCGTCAAGGAGGTGCGCGCCCCGGCCGGGCTCGCCGGCGACGACGTGCAGCGGATGTACGCCCGGCTGGAGCGGGAGGCGTGGGCCGCCGCCCGGGTCGCCAGCGGGAACGTGGTGACGGTGTACGACGTGGCGACGGACGGCGGCAGGCCGTGGATCGTCATGGAGCTGGTCCGCGGGCTCTCGCTGGCGGAGGTGCTGGACGCCGAGGGCCCGATGCCGCCGCAGCGGGCCGCGCACATCGGCGCCGAGGTGCTGGCCGCGCTGCGGGTCGCGCACGAGGCCGGGGTGCTGCACCGGGACGTGAAGCCGGCCAACGTGCTGATCTCGAACGACGGCCGGATCGTGCTCACCGACTTCGGGATCGCCATGGTCGAGGGCAGCTCCGCGCTGACCATGACCGGGGAGGTCATCGGCTCGCCCGAGTTCCTTTCCCCGGAGCGGGCACTCGGCCGCACGCCGGGCCCGGAGTCCGACCTGTGGTCGCTCGGCGTGCTGCTGTACGCGGCGGTCGAGGGCCACTCCCCCTTCCGTCACGACACGCCGCTGAGCACGCTGCGCGCGATCGTCGACGAGGAGCTGCCCCCGCCGTACCGGGCCGGGCCGCTCGCCCCGGTCATCGAGGGACTGCTGCGCAAGGATCCCGAGCAGCGGCTGCCGGCCGAGCGGGCCGAGCAGGACCTGCGGGTCATCGCCGCGGGCGGCACGGCGGGCGCGGACACCACACGGGCGGTCCCGTACCCGCCGATGGCCGCGGCCCGCGCCGAGCCCGCCGCCACGCCCCCGATGCCCTTCCCGGGGCAGCCGATGCCCTCCGGCTCGGGTGGGACGACGACGGCCACCCCTCATGATCGCGACCGCCGGACCGGCCGGGTGCTGGTAGCGGGCGTGCTCGCGCTGGCCCTCGCGGTGGGCGGGCTGACGTACGCGCTGCTGAACAGTGGGGGCGGCGACGGCTCCGGGGACAACGACCGGGGTGCCGGGGCGAGTACGCCGGCCGAGACCGGCCCTAAGGAGAACACCGGGAGCGAGAAGTCGAGCCCCTCCCCTACGCCGAGCGAGAGCGAGACCGAGAAGAGCAGTCCGCCGCCGCAGTCGGTGCGGGTGGCTCTGGAGGGCAGGCGCACGGACTACTCGGGCCCGTGCCCGCCGAAGAACGCCGAGGCGCCGCAGTTCACGGCGACGTTCACGGTGGGCCGGCTGCCGGCCGAGGTGCGCTACCGCTGGGTGACGCAGGACGGCTCCGAGCTCGACGGGGGCTGGAAGACGCTGTCGTTCCCGGAAGGGGGCGGGCGTACGAAGCAGGACGCGGTGACCGTGACGACGGACGCGGAGAGCGGGGCGTTCGAGAACGAGATCAGCGTCGAGGTGCGGGAGCCGGTGCGGACGACGTCCGAGGGGGTGCCGTTCTCGGTGACGTGCGAGACGGAGACCCCGACGGACGGGGCCTCCCCTTCTCCTTCGGGCACGGACACGGAGACGGACACGGGCTCGGACTCGGACTCCGGATGACCGGTCAGTCGTTGGCGTTGAGCACCGGCAGATAGCCACCCGACTGGCCGGGGGCCTTCGGGTGGTAGGACTCGCCGATGTTGAGCCAGCTGACGCTGTGCAGCCAGGAGTCGCCGGAGCAGATCTCGTGGCCGGTGAAGGTGGTGCGTACGTCGCCGAAGGTGAAGCCGTGGTCGGCGGCGCGCTTGGCGATGGCGGTGTCGAGGTGGTCGGCGGCGTCGTTGATGGCCTTCCGCTTGGCTTCGGAGAGGCCGAGACAGGTCGTGCCGAGCTTGTAGAAGCGGGGGTAGCCGAGGACGACGACGCGTGCGTTGGGTGCCTTGGAGCGGATCGCCGAGTACACGCCGTCGAGCTTGCCGGGCAGCGTGGAGTCGACGTACGCCCGGGCGGTGTTGATGCGGGAGACACAGGAGCTGTCGGACTGGGTCACACAGGTCGTCATGACGTCGGCGAATCCGGCGTCGTTGCCGCCGACGCTGAGGGAGACGAGGGCGGTGGCGCTGCTGAGCGGGCCGAGCTGACCGGACAGAACATCACCCGTTCGGGCGCCCGAGCAGGCCGTGAAGTCGAACGTCGAGGGTGAGTGGGCGGCTGCCCAGAGGTAGGGGAATGCCTTCGTGCTGCGCTTGCAGTCGCCGCTGGAGCTGATGTAGCTGCCGGCGCCCACTCCGGAGGAGTAGGAGTCACCGAGCGCCACATAGCCGCCAGTTGCCGCGAGTGAGGACGCCTGCGCCGTCGCTGCCCCGGTGAGGGCGGTGCCGACGGCGAGGAGGAGCGAGCTCACGAGGACGACAAGTCGGGAACGTCTCATGGAACCTCCCTTTAGCAGGATCTCTGCCATAACCGTCGTAGCAGCTACGCGTGTTGACAGGAAGTGTCCATGCCAAGCCTGTTGATTTATTTCGTGCTCATGACAGATTTGTTGACTAGTGCTCAACTCTCTTGTTCTACGCCGGTAGATGGTCGACGCTTTACTCCGGCAGCGAGCGGAACGCGACGCTCCTGGCCGTGTGCGCGAGCCCGCGCACCACCCCCACATGACGCGCGCCCCACCCAGGCGCGCGCCGCCTAGAGGAGGACTCCCTCGTAATGGCACAACTGCGTAGCAAGAGACTCGGACTCGCCGCGATCACCTCTCTGGCGACCGCCGCCCTCGTGGGCGGGTTCACCGCCCTGCCCGCCCAGGCGGCTCCCGCCGAGGGCCGGGTGCTCTCGGCGGACTCCCCGACCGCGATCAAGGACAGCTACATCGTCACGCTCAAGAAGAGCGCGGGGCTGAAGGCGTCCTCGGCGGCGGGCAAGGGCCTGGTGAAGGAGTACGGCGGCACGGTCGAGAAGACCTTCGGCAAGGCGCTGAACGGCTACTCCGCCGCCCTCTCCGCCACGGAGGCCAAGCGGCTCGCCGCCGACCCGGCCGTGGCCGCGGTCGAGCAGAACCAGCGCGTCCAGGCCGACGCCACCCAGACCAGCGCTCCCTGGGGCCTGGACCGTATCGACCAGACCTCGCTCCCGCTCTCCGGCACCTACACCTATCCGGACAGCGCGGGCAGCGGCGTGACGGTCTATGTGATCGACACCGGTGTGCGCGTCACCCACCAGCAGATCAGCGGCCGTGCCGCGCACGGTTACGACGCCGTCGACGGCGACAACGACGCCTCCGACGGCAACGGCCACGGCACCCATGTGGCCACCACGATCGCGGGCACGACCTACGGTGTCGCCAAGAAGGCGAAGATCGTGGGCGTGCGGGTCCTGAACAACAGCGGCTCCGGCACCACGGCCGGTGTGATCGCGGGCATCGACTGGGTGACGCAGAACCACTCCGGCCCCTCGGTCGCCAACATGTCGCTCGGCGGCGGCGCCTCGGCCTCGCTGGACACGGCGGTCCGCAACTCCATAGCCAGCGGCGTCACGTACGCCGTCGCCGCGGGCAACAGCAGCACCACCGCCTCCTCGTCCTCCCCGGCCCGGGTCGCCGAGGCCATCACGGTCGGCGCCACGACCAGCACCGACGCCAAGGCGAGCTACTCCAACTACGGCTCGGCCCTGGACATCTTCGCGCCCGGCTCGTCCATCACGGCCGGCTGGCACACCAGCGACACCGCGACCAACACCATCTCCGGCACCTCGATGGCGACCCCGCACGTCGCGGGCGCGGCGGCGGTCTACCTGGCGGGCCACACCTCCTCCACCCCGGCCCAGGTCGCCTCGGCCCTGGTCGCCGGCGCCACCACCGGCAAGGTCACCAGCGCTGGTTCGGGCTCGCCGAACCGGCTGCTGAAGCTCGTGCAGTAGCGGGCACTTGAAAGAACCGTTCCCCGGAGGCTCGACCCGCCTCCGGGGAACGGCTGTTTCCGTGACCGGAACCGTTCAACTTGCGACTCATAAAACACATCACGTAACGACCAAACCAACAAAAACGTGAGGGGCCGTTCCAGGTCTTGCCATACGGGTTCAATCGTCAATACCGTCATACATCTCACCCGCATCGGTCCGTCAGTACGCGGCTCTAGGGGAGGGCTCAAGGACCGCGACGTACCGGCGCGGGGCGCGGTAGGGGGGTGCCGTGCTCGGTGACCGCACATGGTGGCCGGGCCGTGCCGCGCGGTCGGCTGCCGTTTTCGCGGCCGGCCAGCTTTGCCAGCTCACCCGGCGTGCCCGAAGCTCCATCTCGGCGTGCCACGGGTGAGAACCCCCCTTTCGAACCGGACTGGATCCGGACTGCCCTGGGGGGGCGGTCCACCGGACGAGAGGGACCAGACTCATGAGCTCAGTTCTGCAGCCGGCCGCCGCGGAGCAGTATCCGCCGACCGCCGGTAAGTACCGGCCCGTCTCCTCTCACCTGGCCATCGCGCCGCCGGTGAGCGTGGTCATCCCGGCCATGAACGAGGCGGAGAACCTTCCGTACGTCTTCAAGTCCCTGCCCGACTGGATACACGAAGTGGTCCTGGTCGACGGCAACTCCACCGACAACACCGTCCAGGTGGCCCGCGAGCTGTGGCCCGAGGTCAAGGTCGTCGAGCAGCGCGGCAAGGGCAAGGGCGACGCCCTGATCACCGGGTTCCAGGCCTGCACCGGCGACATCATCGTGATGGTCGACGCGGACGGCTCGGCCGACGGGGGCGAGATCCTGTCGTATGTCTCCGCCCTGGTCTCCGGGGCGGACTTCGCCAAGGGCTCCCGCTTCGCCAACGGCGGCGGCACCGACGACATGACCTTCATCCGCAAGCTCGGCAACTGGGCGCTGTGCACGGCCGTCAACCGCAAGTTCGGCGCCCGCTACACCGACCTGTGCTACGGGTACAACGCGTTCTGGCGGCACTGCCTCGACAAGATCGACCTCGACTGCACCGGCTTCGAGGTCGAGACCCTGATGAACATCCGGGTCGTCAAGGCCGGGCTCAAGGTGCAGGAGATCCCGAGCCACGAGTACCTGCGCATCCACGGCACCAGCAATCTGCGGGCCGTGCGGGACGGGCTGCGCGTGCTGAAGGTGATCCTCCAGGAGCGCTCCAACCGCCGTGCGCTGCGCCGCCGTTCGCCCCAGTCGCCGATGCTGGACGCGATGCGGGGAGAGGTGTCTTGAGCGGTCCCGGCGTCTCCGTCGTGATCTGCGCGTACACCGAGGACCGCTGGGAGGACATCCTCGCGGCGGTCTCCTCGGTGCGGGCGCAGTCACGGCCGGCCCTGGAGACCCTGCTGGTCGTCGACCACAACGACACGCTCCGGGAGCGGCTGGCCAAGGAGTACAAGGAGCCCTCCGAGGGGGCTCTGGTGCGGGTGCTCGCCAACGCGGGCCCCCGCGGCCTGTCCGCGGGCCGCAACACCGGGATCGCGGCGGCACGCGGCGAGATCGTCGCTTTCCTCGACGACGACGCCGTGGCCGAGCGCGACTGGCTGCGGCACTTCGCCGAGGCGTACACCGACCCGCGGGTGATGGCGGTCGGCGGGCGCACGGTGCCGGTCTGGGCGTCGGGGCGGCGGCCGGACTGGTTCCCGGAGGAGTTCGACTGGGTGGTGGGCTGCACCTACCGGGGTCTGCCGCGCGGCCGGGTCCGGGTGCGCAATGTGCTCGGCGGCAACGCCTCGTTCCGCCGCAGTGCCTTCGACGCGGCGGGCGGCTTCGCCACCGGCATCGGCAGGGACGGCGACAAACGCCCGCTGGGCTGCGAGGAGACGGAACTGTGCATCCGGCTCAGCCGCGCCCGGCCCGACGCGGTGCTGCTGATCGACGACCGGGCGGTGATCCACCACCGGGTGCCGGAGGTCCGCGAGCACTTCCGCTACTTCCGTACGCGCACCTACGCCGAGGGCCTGTCCAAGGCCCTGGTCGCCCGAAGCGTCGGCGCCGAGAAGGGACTCGAGTCGGAGCGCCGGTATACGACCCGGGTACTGCCGGCCGGGGTGGCGCGGGGCCTGCGGGACGCCCTGCTGGCCCGGCCGGGCGGCGTGGGGCGGGCGGGCGCGATCGTCGCCGGGGTGCTCACGGCGGCGGGCGGGTACGTGGTGGGGAGTGTGCGGGCCCGCCGGGGCGGGGCCACGTTCTCGGTGCCCGCGGTGGAGGCGACACGGCCGTCCGTGCCGGCGGAGGTGCGGGCCCGTGAGTGACGTACGCGTACCGATCCTCATGTACCACGCGGTCGCGACCGATCCGAACGACGCGACCCGCGCCCTGTCCGTGACCCCGGAGGCGTTCGCCGAGCAGATGGCGGTGCTCGCGGACCGGGGTCTGACGCCCCTCACCACGGCCGGTCTGGCGGCGGGCTGGCGCTCCGGCCGCCCGCTGCCCGAACGGCCGGTCCTCATCACGTTCGACGACGGCTACGAGGGCGTGCACCGGCACGCGCTGCCCGTGCTCGCCAAGCACGGCTTCCCGGCCACGCTGTTCGTCTCGACCGGGTGGCTCCAGGGGCCGTACGACACCGGCGGCGGCCTGGACACCATGCTGGACTGGGACCAGGTCCGCGAGCTCGCCGCGGCGGGCGTCGAGATCGGCGGGCACAGCCACAGCCATCCCCAGCTCGACCAGGTCTCCGATGCCACGCTGCGGTTCGAGCTGATCCACTGCAAGGAGATCGTCGCGGACCAACTGGGCACCGTTCCCGCCTCGTTCGCCTACCCCTACGGCTACTCCAGCCGCCGGGTCCGGCAGGCGGTGCGTGAGACGGGATACGCCCAGGCACTCGCCGTGGGCAACGGCCTCGCGCGCCGCGCGCAGGGGCCGTACGCCCTGCGGCGCGTGACGGTGCGCCGCGGCACGGGCGTCGACGAGTTCGAGCGGGTGATCGAGGGCCGCGCCATCGCCCGTACGTTCGCCAGGGACCGTGCCCTGACCAAGGGATACGCCCTGGTCCGCAGGACCCGGCAGGCACGCCGGCTGGTGTCTCGCTCCGGGCTCTGACCCGCGCGGGCTTCAGGGCCTGACCTGCGCAGGGGGAACCTGCCGCGTGCACCGGGAAACCGGGTGCACGCGGCGTCCCTGTGCCGGATCATGGCGGCATGTCTGGAAACCCGCACGAGGCGCTGCCGATCCGGCTCAACGTCGACGACTCCGACTCCCCGTCCGATGTCGTCGACGCGCTGTTCCTCGGCCGCTTCGCGACGGGCGAGCAGCCGTACTCCCACGCGGCGAACATCGACCGCGTCCGGTCCGGGGCGACGCTGATGCCGGCCGGCGCCCGTGTGCTGCGCGTCGCCCGGGACGACGACCGCAGCGCAACGCTGGCGGAGGGCGACGGCTGGACCCTGCTGGTCTCCCGCTGGAACCGGGGCGCCGACGTCACGGTCACGGCGACCAGCGCGGAGCTGGCGCAGAAGGTCCTCGACCAGGCCACGGACGGCGCGGCGGACGAACCCGAACCGCAGCCGGAGAACGTCACGATGGGCTTCTGGTACGTCTCCCCGCGCCGCGGCCCGCACCGCACGACCCGCCAGATCGCGGCGGGCACCTGGGACGAGGTGCGGTCCAACTACACCGCGCCGGTCGCGGACGCCATGGACCGGCTGATGAAGACGACCCCGGAGGACATCGCGGGCCGGCTGCTCCTGCTGCACGGCCCGCCGGGCACCGGAAAGACGTCCGCGCTGCGCACCCTGGCCCGTTCCTGGCGGGACTGGTGCCAGGTGGACTGCGTCCTGGACCCCGAGCGGCTCTTCTCCGACGTCGGCTATCTCATGGACATCGCGATCGGCGAGGAGGACTCCACGGGCAAGGGCCGCTGGCGGCTGCTCCTGCTGGAGGACTGCGACGAGCTGATCCGCGGCGAGGCCAAGCACACGGCGGGCCAGGCGCTGTCGAGGCTGCTGAACCTGACGGACGGACTGCTCGGCCAGGGCCGCAATGTCCTGGTCGGTGTCACGACCAACGAGGACCTGGAGCGCCTGCACCCCGCCGTCGTCCGCCCCGGCCGCTGCCTCGCCCGGATCGAGGTGGGTCCGCTGACCCGCCCGGAGGCGGTGGGCTGGCTGGGCCACGAGGACGGCGTCGGCCGCGAGGGCGCGACCCTGGCCGAGCTGTACGCACTGCGCCGGGGCACGTCCCCGACGGCCCTGCCGGAGCCGCGCGGGGACGCCGACGCGGGGCTCTATCTCTAGGGCCTCGACGGCTGCCGGTGTTTTGATGGGGTTATGACCCTGTTCGTCGGCACGTCCGGGTGGCAGTACAAGGACTGGCGGGACGTCCTGTACCCGTCCGGGCTGCCGATGCGGCTCTGGCTGGAGGAGTACGCCGGGCACTTCGCGACGGTCGAGATCAACAACGCCTTCTACCGGCTGCCGGCGCGGGAGACCTTCGAGGACTGGCGGGGGCGAGTGCCCGGGGACTTCGTCGTCGCGGTCAAGGCGAGCCGCTATCTGACCCACATCAAGCGGCTCAAGGACCCCGAGGAGCCGGTGCACCGTCTGATGAGCCACGCGGCGGGTCTGGGGAGCCGCCTCGGTCCGGTCCTCCTCCAGCTGCCGCCCAACCTGCGCGCCGACCCGGGCCTTCTGGACGCCTGCCTCGCCTGTTTCCCCGCCTCGACCCGGGTCGCGGTGGAGCCTCGCCATGACTCCTGGTGGACGCCGGAGGTCCGCGCGGTCCTGCGGTCCCGGGGCGCCGCCCTGTGCTGGGCCGACGTCCTGGCCCGTCCCGCGACACCGCTGTGGCGCACCACCGACTGGGGCTATGTCCGCTTCCACCAGGGCCGCGCCCGCCCCTGGCCCCGCTACGGCCGGCGCTCCCTGGCCACCTGGCTCGACCGCATCGCCACGACCTGGCCGGGCGGCGAGGACGTCTACGCGTACTTCAACAACGACCCGGGCGGCGCGGCGGTGGAGGACGCGAGGACGTTCGCGCGGGTGGGGAGGTCGGCGGGCCTGGAGATCACACGGACGCCCGAGCGTCTGGCGCGGACCGGCTGAACCGGACCTTCTTCTCCGCCACGACGGTGTGCGGCGGAAGGCCGTACGTCGGCTGCGGCGCCGTTGTGGCCGGTCGCGCAGTTCCCCGCGCCCCTTGTGGGCGTCGCCCCAGGGGCGCGGGGAACTGCGCGAACAACCCCCACCGGCCCGCACCCGGACGACAGCCGTACGCTCCCGCACAAGCGCGATCCGGCGGTGCCGATCCCTGCCCGGCCGACAGCCCGACCCGACCAGCAGCCCGGCGCCCTACTCCCCGTAAGCCGCCCGCAGGGCATCCCGTACCGCCGCCAGCGCGTCGGCCTCCGTGAGCCCGAGCCGCCGGGCCCGCTCCACGTAGGCCTGCGCCGCGGTCGCCAGTTCCCGGTCGGCCGCCGAGCCCGCGGCGGCCACGAACGTGCCGTTGCGCCCCCGCGTCTCGATCACGCCGTCCGCCTCCAGCGCCCGGTACGCCTTGGCGACCGTGTTCGCGGCGAGCCCCAGCGACTCGGCCAGCCCCCGCACGGTCGGCAGCCGGTACCCCACCGGCAGCGCCCCCGACCGGGCCTGCTCGGAGATCCGCGCCCGCACCTGCTCGTACGGCGGAGCACTGTCATCGATGTCGATCTTCAACGTCACAGGCCGATTGTCCCGTACCCGGCGGAAAATAAGAGGCAGCCGGGGTGTGCCTCCACGTAACGTCCGCCTCCATGACTGTGATCGTGCGCGACCTGCGTCCCGACGTCCGAGCCGATGCCGAGGGATTTTCCGACACCCGCCGCCTCGCCCTTCCCTACATGTTGTCCACCCCCGAGTCGGTGGTGCACACCCTGACGCACGTCCATCCGGACGCCCACTTCGGACAGCTCATCGCCGAGGAGGACGGCGAGATCATCGGCACGGCCCAGATCAGCGTCGCCCACGACAGCCCGGAACCCGGCCAGGGCTCCGCCAACATCTATGTGCGCCCCGACCGCAGGCATCGCGGCGCCGGTTCGCTCCTGCTGCGCACCGCCGAGGAACGCCTGGCCGCACTGGGCGTCAGAAAGCTGTTCGCCTGGGTGCTGGACGAGCCGGAGAACCTCGCCTTCGCCGAGCGGAACGGCTTCCGCGCCAGCCGCTCCGCCTACTTCCTGCGCCTGGACCTGACCGGCACGCTGCCGCCCCGCCAGGACCCGCCGGCGGGCGTCGAGCTGCGCACGGCCGCCGACTTCGCGGACGACCCGCGCCCGGTGTTCGAACTGGACGCGGCGGCGTCGTCCGACGAACCGAGCGACATCGAGACCGAGTTCACGGACTACGAGGCCTGGATCGAGGAGCACTGGAAGCACCCGCTCCTCGATCGCGAGCTGACCACGGTCGCGATGGTCGACGGCAGCCCCGCGGCGTTCAGCGTGGCGTACACCGACGGCGGCACCCGCTACGCCACCGCCATGACCGGCACCGCCCGCGCCTTCCGCGGCCGGGGCCTGGCCAAGCTCGCCAAGAACGACTCCCTGCACCGGGCCCGCGCCGCCGGGTGCACGGAGGCCTTCACCGGCAACGACACCGGCAACGACCCGATGATCGCCATCAACAAGTGGTTCGGCTACGAGATCTGCGCGAAGGAGGTGCGTCATGTCCGTGAACTCGGCTGACGGGCCCGAGCAGGTGGACGTCGTGCTCGTCAAGGCGGGCCGTACGAAGATCCGTTACACCGGCGAGCTGCTGGTGGACGACGGCACCCGCGTCGCGGTCCGCGCCCCGTGGGCGGGCAGCGGCGTACGCGACTTCGGATTCGTCCGCTTCGAGCCCGGGGACGTCTTCACGGAGTACTACTGGCGTGACCGCTGGTACGCGGTGAAGGAGGTCCGCACCGCCACGGGCACGCTGAAGGGCTGGTACTGCGACATCACCCGCCCCGCCGTTCGGTCCGGCCAGGAGCTGGTCGTCGAGGATCTCGACCTGGACCTGTGGCGCTCCGCCGACGGTGCGGACATACGACGGCTGGACGAGGACGAGTTCGCCGACAGCGGCCTCGCCGGGACGGACCCGGAGGCGGCGGCCGCCGCCCTGGCCGCACTCGACGAACTGGAGACCCTGGCCCGCGGCGGCGACTTCGCCGCGCTCCTGGCCTGAGCCCCCACTGTCCCCCGCTTCAGCCCGTCACCGCGACCACCGCGTACCGCTCGTCCGCCACCTCCCCGCCCCACAGCAGCGGATCGTCCGACAGCCGCTCCACACGCACCTGTCCGGTGATCGGGGCGAGGAGGGCAGTGAGCCGCTCCGCCGGTATACCGACCGGATCGGCCGTCCCCCACACGCCCTCGACCAGCACGAGCCGCCCTCCAGGCCGCAGCAGCCCGGCCCAGTGCCGCAGGGCGCGGCCGGGGTCGGGCAGGGCCCACAGGACATGCCGGACGAGAACCACGTCGAAGCGCTGCTCCCCGACGGGCGGGGCCGTGGCATCACCGACGAGGAACACCGCGTCACGCCCGGCCAGTTTCTCCCGGGCGAGCGTCACCATCGCCGGGGAAAGATCCACACCCGTCACCCGGTGTCCCTGCTCGGACGCGAGGAGCGACAGGCTGCCGGTGCCGCAGCCGAGATCGAGGACGTCACCCGCGCGCCCGGGCAGCCAGCCGCGCAGCCGCCCGGCCCAGGCGCGGCGCACCCCGGGGTCGCGCAGCCCGTGGTCCGGCTCCGCGTCGAAGGAAGCGGCCCGCGCGTCCCAGTCCACGCCCGGGCAGGGAGTGTTCGCCGAGGTCACGGGTTCACCGTCGTTCGTCATGTGCCCAAGAGTGACACCCGCCACTGACAGTCGAATGGTGACAGCCGCCACAGACAGACCGAGAGCGATGAGGAACTCTCCCCCGAAAGGTCTACCTCCGTGAGAACGCGGAACCCGGTAGCCCCTAAGGAGGCAGCCATGCGCCGTGTGACCG
The DNA here is from genome assembly GCF_045040895.1 of Streptomyces purpurascens. Classification (NCBI taxonomy): domain Bacteria; kingdom Bacillati; phylum Actinomycetota; class Actinomycetes; order Kitasatosporales; family Streptomycetaceae; genus Streptomyces; species Streptomyces purpurascens. Next base: position 1,987,928 of record NZ_CP108341.1, read on the forward strand.
TGCAGAAGCCCCTGAAGAAGTCGGACGTCCACAGCAGGGTCCGCGAGGAGGCCGACGAGTGCCCCGGCGGGCGCCCGGAGGTCCGCAAGGACATCGCACGCACGTGGTGGCCGGACAGCTGACCGGCCGGTGCCGATCATGAGACCCGTTCAGAGCAGCCGCTTGCGGTAGTGGACCCGGTCGTAGGGCCCGTCCACACGGCGTTCCACGAACTCGTAGCCGTACTTCGGGTAGATCTTCTGGTTCTCCCACATCATCGCGTTCGTGTAGAGCCTGATCTCGGGCAGGCCCAGCGCACGCGCGCGTGCGTCGACGAACCGAAGCAGCCGTCGCCCCACTCCCCTGCCGTGCGCGGTGGGGTGGACGGCGATGATGTCGAGGAAGAGATGGTCCTCGAAGGCCTCGACCACGACGAGGCCGATCACGGGCTCGCCCGTCACGAACACCTTCCCCGCGGCCACGTTCGCCGTGTGGTCCTCCTCCATGGGCTGCGGCACCCGGCCGATGCGCTCGATGTAGGGGCGGAAGGCCGCGTCGATCACGCTCTCGACGACCGGTACGTCGGCGGCTCCGGCCGGCCGGATCTCCTCGTCTGCCATGCCGCGACGGTACCTACCTGATGCCAGTCTGAGCACTCCCTTAACGCGGCCATAAGGATCTCCTCCACCCGTCCTCAGCAGGCGATTTCACGGTTCTCCGGGGCTAGCTTCGGATCACCCCACGGGATCCCGGCCCACTCGGGCCCGGCCCTGTCCCCTGAACCGTTCTCGAGGAGTTCCCGCATGCCCGCACGCCGCGTCGCAGCCAACGTCGCCGCCCTCGGCGGCCTTTCGCTCGCCCTGACCGCGCTGACCGCCACGCCGGCGGCCGCGCACGGCTCCATGGGCGACCCGGTCAGCCGGGTCTCGCAGTGCTACGCCGAGGGCCCCGAGAGCCCGAAGTCGGCCGCGTGCAGGGCGGCGGTGGCGGCGGGCGGCACGCAGGCCCTCTACGACTGGAACGGCATCCGCATCGGCGACGCGGGCGGACGGCACCAGCGGCTCATCCCGGACGGCAAGCTGTGCAGCGCGAACAACGCGCAGTTCAAGGGGCTCGACCTGCCCCGCGCCGACTGGCCCGCGACCGGTGTGCGCAGCGGCTCGCACACCTTCAAGTACCGCGTGACGGCACCCCACAAGGGCACCTTCAAGGTGTACCTCACCAAGTCCGGCTACGACCCGGCCAAGCCACTGGCCTGGAGCGACCTGGATCTGAAGAACCCGGTGGCGACCTCCAGCGACCCGGCCGCCACGGGCGGTTTCTACACCTTCTCCGGCAGTCTGCCCGAGCGTTCGGGCAGACATGTGCTGTACGCGATCTGGCAGCGGTCGGACAGCCCGGAGGCGTTCTACTCCTGCTCGGACGTCTCCTTCGGCGGCGGTGACACCGCGAAGGGCGGCGCGGCCCCGGCCCCGACCGCCTCGGCTCCCACCAAGGAGCAGATCGAGGACGGCACCGACAAGTCGACGATCGAGAACCACGGGCACGGCGACCTCCCCCACTCCCGAACAGGCTCGAGCGGAACCCCCCTCGCCAAGTCGTCGGCGGAGCCTGCCGCGGCCCCGAAGGACACCCCGGACAACGCCGCGGCCGAAGCCCCGAACCGGCCCAAGGCGGCCGGTGCCACCGAGGACCTCGCCGAGACCGGCGGTGACACCAGCACGACGTACCTCGCGATCGGCGGCGCGGCCGCGCTGGCGCTCGGCTCGTCGGCCCTGTTCCTCACCGCCCGGCGCCGGGCGGTGAGCGGCGGCCGCCACGGCCGCTGACCAGCGTCCGCCCCCTGACTCGGGGCCTGTCCGGCGGCTCAGGCCGGACAGGCCCCGAAACGTCTCCCCTACACGTGTCAGCAGACACGTGTCAGCGATACACAGGTCAGTGCCACACGTGTCAGTCGAACGCCGAGGCACAGGTGGTGGGCCGAGCCCGCCCCGGATCCAGCGCGTTGGCCACCTCGTGGAAGGCGATCCGGTCGAACAGCCCGATGGCCACATGCTCGGACAGGTCGACGGGGCACAGGTCCTGGAGCAGGACGTTGCGCACGTCCGGCCCGCTCAGGTACTGGCTGCGCCACGGCGTGACCACCTCGTCGTACTTGGTGGCGATGACGGTGTAGCGCACGCCGGGCACGGTGTCGCCGCCCGCGTTCAGCCGCTTGAGGAAGTCGGAGCCGGCGACCTGGTCGGCGAGGGCCGGAGTGTTCTTCGCCAGCAGGTCCGCGGCGCCCGGGAAGTAGGGCAGCAGGCTGGTGAAGCCGCTCAGGGTGGTGCCGTGGTTGGAGGGTGCGATGCCGACCAGGGCGTTCACCTTGGCCGCTCCGCCGAGGAACCGCAGGTAGTAGCGGGGCATCATGCCGCCCTGCGAGTGTCCGACGACGTCGGTCTCGGCGGCGCCGGTCGCGGCGAGCACCTTGTCGACGAAGTCCTTCAGCTGTCCGGCGGACTTCTCGACGGGTCCGAGGCCGTGGAAGAAGGGAACGCCCTCGAGTTGGCCGTAGTCGAGGGAGAAGACGCAGTAGCCGCGGACCTTCAGATACGGGGCGAGGCCCAACCAGTTGTCGACGGAGTTCCCGAGGGTGCCGTGGACCAGGACGACGGGGCGGGGATGGGCGGCGGACGGCTTGCAGGAGTAGTCGTTCCAGCCGGCGCTCGGGGCGGCGGCCTGGGCGGTGGTGGCGGGGACGGTGACGGCCGCGGCGGTCAGCAGCAGCGCGGCCAGGGGTCTGAGCACTCGTTTCCAGGGCAGCATCGAGTGATCTCCTTGCGGGTCAAGGGAGGTGCGACGGCACGACGCCCTGTGATCCGGATCACGAGGATGCTGTTCACTCGTCAAGTTACGAGCGAGTAGCCAACCTGGGAAGTTACGCGTCAGTAAAAACTTCCGGCGGTAACCGGCGTCGACCGCCGCCCCGCCTGCCGCCCCCTCACCAGGACGGCCGCACAGGACCCTGCGGCGCGATGCGCAGCAACTGCTCCCGCAGCACCCGCACTTCCCCCTCCCCCAGCACGGCGCCCCACTCCCGCACCGCCTCCGCGGCCGCCTCCTCGGCCGCCCGCGTGCAGGCCCACCCCCGCGCGGTGAGCACGACCAGCCGCGCCCGCGCGTCCTCGGGGTGCGCCCGCCGCTCGGCGTATCCCTTGCGCACCATCTCGTCGACGAGCTGGCTGGCGGCCTGCTTGGTCACCCCGAGATGGACGGCGAGGTCGGTGGCCGTCGCGCCGTCCGGAGCGAGCCGGGCGAAGGCGAAGCCGTGCGCGGGCCGCAGCCCCTCGAAGCCGCGCGCGACCACGCCCTCGTGGATGCGGTGCGTGAGCCCGCCGACGGCGGCGAGCAGGGCGGCGGACAGGGCCATGGCCTCGGAGTTCTGCACGCATGCATTGAAACACCCTTGACGTGACGGTCAAGCAGCTTGACCATATAGTCAAGCTACTTGACCAACTAGCCACCCGGAGGCCGCCATGCCCGTCATCCGCTCCTCGGAAGCCGTCACGCACGAGATCCACGGCGCCCGTTTCGTCTCGCACGCCACACCGCTGAGCGGGAGCAAGGAGTTGTGCGCCTGGCGCGGTGAGATTCCCGCCGGTCTCAAGGCTCCCGCGCACACGGTCAGCCGGGAGGAGATCTTCCATCTGCTCGACGGCGAGCTGCTGATCACCCTCGACGGCCGCACCGACCGGATCACGGCGGGCGACACGGTGATCATCAACCCCGGCGCCACCCTGACCGTCGAGAACCCGACCGGCCGGACCGCGTACTCCTGGGTCACCACCTCCATCGGCCTGGAGGCACGCCTGGCCGACGGCACCCGCATCGCGCCGCCGTGGACCAACTGAGTCACGCGGAAGGATCTACGCCGCCAGTCCCCCTAGCCCCCCGGGCATCACCGCCCGCGGCCCGAACTTCGCCCGCGCGCGGTCCGCGACCTCCTCGATACGGCGGACCCGCTCGTCCACGGGATCGAAGGTCAGCTGATAGGAGGCCTGGTCGGCGGGGTCGAGCCCCTCGGCGCGCAGGACGATCGCGCGCACCCGGGCGCGCTGCAGACCGAGCGCCTCGTACATGCCGTATGCGGTCCTGGTCAGCGCCGGTGAGTGCGCGGTCGGTTCGGTCAGCGTGCGGCTGCGGGTGGTGGCCGACCGGTCGGCGTAGCGCACGGTGAGCGTGAGCGTGCGGCAGACCTTGTCCAGGGCGCGCAGCCGGGCGCCGATCTCCTCGGCGGCGGACAGCAGCGCCCGGCGGTGCCGGTCCGGGTCCAGTTCGTCGCGCTCGAAGGGGCGTTCCGTCGCGAGCGAGCGGGAGACGGCGTTCGGGACGACCCGGCCGCGGTCGACGCCGTTCGCCTTCTCGTGCAGCTCGCGGCCGGCCTTGGCGCCGACCAGCCGCTGGAGCGTGGACAGCGGCGCGGCGGCGACCAGGCCGAGGGTGTCGAGGCCGTAGTCGCCCAGGCTACGGGCGGTGACGGAGCCGACACCGGGCAGCGCGGCGACGGGCTTCTCCGCGAGGAACTCCGCGATGGCGTCCCGCCCCTCGGGCACCGCGGACGTCACCCCGGGCACGGCGTCGCCCAGCGCGACCCGGGCCAGCATCGGCCCGGGCCCGGCGCCGATCACGCAGTCGACGCCGTACAGGGCGAGCGACCGCACCCGGATCACCGAGGCCAGTTCGACGGCGTCCCGCCCGAAGTACCGCTCGGCGCCCCGCAGGTCGGCCAGCGCCCCGTCCGGTGGCAGGGCCTGGACGACGGGCGTGAACTCCTCGAGCATCCCGAGCAGTCGGGGCAGGTCGGCCTCGCGTGTCGGAGGCAGCTGGAAACGTACGCAGAGGATGGTCATCCCGCACTCCCCGGACTCTGGTGCCACAACTTCCGTCCCACCGCGGGCCCTTCGCCCGCGGGACGCAGATCGGCCCAGGGGTGCATCTCGTACCCCGTGGGCATGCGGATCTTCCGCTGGTCCGTCGGCTCCTGGGCGGCGGAGCCGGCCGGTTCGGGCGCTCCCTCACCGTCGTCGCCAACAACGCCGGCGCCGGCCAGCCGGGCCGCGACGCCCTCCAGGCCCTCCTCCCGGCGCACCTCCAGCAGTTCCGCGAGGTTCCAGGCGGCGGCGCCCACCACGCTGAGGCTGCGCGGGCCGCGCCGCTGCACCACTCCGCGCACCAGCAGCAGCCAGGAGTGGAAGACGGTGTGGGCGCAGGCGTCGTGGGAGTCGTCGAAGAAGGCGAGGTCGACCAGGCCCGTGCCGTCGTCCAGGGTGGAGAAGATGACCCGCTTGCCGGACCGGATCGGCGGCGTCTGGGTGGCCGCCTTGGCGCCCGCGACCAGCACCGTCTCCCCGTGCCGGGCCTCGCGCAGCCGCCGCGCCGAGACCACGCCCAGCTCGTCGAGGAACTGCCGGTGGTCGTCCATCAGGTGGCGCGAGGCGTCCATGGACAGCACGCCCAGTTCGGCGCTGAGCCGCTCCGCCGAGGTGAGGTCGGGCAGCCCGGCCGGGGCGGTCTTCCGCCCTCCGGCCAACGGGAGCTGCCCGCCGCCCGCACCCCGCGCGCCCCGGTGCAGCTCGGTCAGATGCAGTTGCAGATCACGGCGGTTGGCGCCGAACGCGTCCAGCGCCCCCACCTGCGCGAGCCGCTGGGCCAGCGGGCGGCTGGGCCGGCCGCGCTCCCAGAAGTCGACCAGCGAGGCGTACGGCTGCCCCTCGGTGATCCGTGCCGCCTCGGCCTCGCTGATGCCGTGCACATCGGAGAGAGCCAGCCGCAGTCCCCAGCTACCGGACACCAGTTCGATACGGTGTGCGACCCCCGACGCGTTCACATCCAACGGCAGCACCGGCACGCCCCGCCGCCGCGCGTCCGCCAGCAGCAGCCGCTTGGGATACATCCCGGGATCATGCGTCAGCAGCCCGGCATAGAAAGCGGCAGGATGATGCGCTTTCAGCCACGCCGACTGATAAGTCGGCACGGCGAAGGCGACCGCGTGCGCCTTGCAGAAGCCGTACGACCCGAAGGCCTCGACGATCTCCCAGGTCCGCTGAATCGTTTCCGCGTCATAGCCCCGGGCCGCCGCGTGCTGCGCGAACCACACCTTGATCCGCCCCTGCGACTCCGGATCCGACAACCCCCGCCGCACCCGGTCCGCTTCACCACGCCCGCACCTGGTCATGATGTCGACGATGTCGATGATCTGCTCGTGGAAGACGACGACCCCGTACGTCTCCTTCAGCGGTCCCTCCAGATCCGGATGCGGATAACGGATCGGCGCCCGCCCGTGCCGTGCCTCGATGAACGGCCGCACCATGTCGGCGGCGACCGGCCCGGGCCGGAACAGCGAGATGTCGACGACGAGATCGTGGAAGGTGGCCGGCTGGAGCCGTCCGACCAGGTCCCGCTGGCCCGGCGACTCGATCTGGAAGCATCCGAGCGTCTCGGCGGACCGCACCAGCCGGTACGTCTCCGGATCCCCCTGCGGCAGGGCGTCCAGATCGACCCGGACATCCGACACCCGCTCCACCTCCGCCACGGCGTGCGCCATCGCCGACTGCATCCGCACACCCAGCACGTCCAGCTTCAGCAGCCCGAGGTCCTCGACATCGTCCTTGTCGAACTGCGACATCGGAAAACCCTCGCCGCTGGTCGGCATGACCGGCGTACGCGCGAGCAGCGAGGCATCCGACAGCAGCACCCCGCACGGATGCATGGCCACCCCGCGCGGCAGGGCGTCCAGCCCCTCGACCAGCTCCCACAGCCTCCCGTACTTCTCCTTCTCCCCCGCCAGCGCGCGCAGCTCGGGCAGCTCCTCCAACGCGGCGCGGGCGTCCCGCGCCCGTATATGGGGAAAGGACTTGGCGACCCGGTCGATCTCGGCCGGGTCCATGGACAGGGCGGCCCCCACATCCCGGATCGCGTGCCGCACGCGATACGTCTCCGGCATCGCGACCGTCGCGACCCGCTCGGTGCCGAACCGGCCGATGATCGCGCGGTAGACCTCCAGCCGGCGCGCCGACTCCACGTCGATGTCGATGTCGGGCAGCACGACCCGCTCCTTCGACAGGAACCGCTCCATCAGCAGCCGGTGCTCGATCGGATCGGCGTGCGCGATCCCGAGCAGATGGTTGACGAGCGACCCCGCCCCGGACCCCCGGGCGGCGACCCGGATCCCCATCCCCCGCACATCGTCGACCACTTGGGCGACGGTCAAGAAATAGGAGGCGAAGCCATGGTGGGCGATGATGTCCAGCTCATGGTGCATCCGCTCCCAGTACTCCAGCCGCCGGTCGTACCCGCGCAGCACCATCCCCGCCACCGCCCGCGAGGCCAGCGTCCGCTGGGCGGTGCGACTGCCGGCGCCGACCAAGTGCGGTTCGGGGAAGTGGACGGTACCGATCCCGAGATCGTCCTCGGGGTCGACCAGACACTCGGCGGCCGCGGCCTCGGTCTGCTCCACCAGCCGGTGAGCGGTGTCCCGCCGGAACCCCGCGGCCTCCACGATCCGCTCCGCCGCCCCGAACATGGCGCCCGCCCCTTTGAGCCAGGCCTCGCCGGAGTCCAGCTCCTTGGTCGGGTCGATGGGCACCAGACGCCGGGCGGCGTCCAGGACGTCGGCGACCGGCCCCAGCCCCGAGTCGGCGTACCGTACGGCGTTGCTGAGCACGGGCCGGATCCGCTGCTCGGCGGCGAACCCGACGGTACGGGCGGCCAGCCGCAGGGACCCTGGACCCGTACCTTTTCGGCCATGCCAGACGGCCTCCAGCCGCAGGTCGTCGCCGTAGATCTCCCGCCAGGGCACGAGCAGCCGCGCCGCACGATCGGGACGTCCCGCGGCCAGGGCACGCCCGACATCCGACTCGGGCCCGAGCAGCACGGTCAGCCCCTCGGCGTGAAGGTGCTCCCAGGGCAGCAGAGGCGTAGGCCCCTCCCCCGCATGCGCCGCCGAGACGAGCCGGCACAGCTCGGCCCACCCCCGGGCACCGTCCCGGGCGAGAAAGATCACGCGGGGAGCCGACTCGTCGACGAAGGCCCCACCCCGCACCGGAGTCCGACGCCGCCCCCGCCGGTCACCGCCCTCCAGGGCCTGGGCGCCCGCCACCGCCAGATCCGCCCCGAACACCGGACGGACCCCCGCCTTCGCACAGGCCTTCGCGAACCGGACGGCACCGGCGAGCGTGTCGCGATCGGTGAGAGCCAGGGCATCCATGCCCCGCTCGGAGGCACGCTCGGCCAGCCGCTCCGGATGCGAGGCTCCATATCGCAGCGAGAATCCGGAGACGGTGTGCAGATGCGTGAACCCTGGCACACGCACCTCCCGCACTCGTGAGCCGTACCAGCTCTCGAACATCTGTTCCCAGCTACCTCACCCCCACCATAGACCAATTTTCGAATGTGTGTACGACATCCGTTCGGCCCCGCCCCACCTGCGGAAACACCCGAACGCCCCCGACCGTGGAGGCATGCCGCACAGCTCGTTCCTCAGTGAGGTGAAAGACGCCGTCACCCCCCGGGCCACCCTGCTCATCCTCGGCGTGATCGCCCTCCAGCTGCTGTTCATCGCCTCCTACGTGGGGGCACTGCACGACCCGAAACCCAAGGACGTGCCCTTCGCGGTGGTCGCCCCACAGGCCGCCTCCGCACAAGCGGTGACCCGACTGGAACGACTGCCCGGCTCCCCACTGGACCCCCGCGCACTGCCCGACGCGGCCACAGCCCGGAACCAGATCACGAACCGGGACATCGACGGCGCCCTGATCATCGACCCGGCGGGCACCGACACCCTTCTCGTGGCCTCCGGCGGCGGCAGGGTCCTCGCCAACACCCTGACGACCCTCGTCACCACCCTGGAGAGGTCGGAGAAGCGCACCCTCCGCACAGTCGACGTCATCCCGTCCGCCACCCACGACCCCAACGGGCTCTCGTCCTTCTACCTGGTGGTCGGCTGGTGCGTGGGCGGCTACCTGGGCGCCGCGGCCCTGGCCATCAGCGCGGGGGCGAAACCGTCCAACCCCGAACGCGCCGCGATCCGCCTCGCGGTCATGGCCCTGGTCGGGATCATCGGCGGCCTGGGCGGAGCCCTCATCACCGGCCCGATCCTGGACGCCCTCCCCGGCAGCACAGCAGCCCTCTGGGGCCTGGGCGCCCTGATCATCTTCGCCGTAGGAGCGGCCACCCTCGCCCTCCAGGGCGTCTTCGGCACGATCGGTATCGGCCTGGTGATCCTCCTGGTGGTGATCCTCGGCAACCCGAGCGCCGGCGGCGCCCTCCCCCCACCCCTGCTCCCGCCCTTCTGGAAGGCGATCGGCCCCGCGCTCCCCCCAGGAGCAGGCACCTGGGCCACCCGCTCGATCGCCTACTTCGAGAACAACGCCATGACCACATCACTCCTGGTACTGACGGCCTGGGCAGTGGCGGGAGCGGCCATCACCCTGGTGGCCGCCGCACTGCGCAAGCGAGCGGACACCACACCCCCGGCGCACACACCGTAGGACGCGGAAGGGGACGTGTGGGTGTCCGCCCACAGCGCCCGCACCGGCGCACGCACGGAAGGGGACGTGTCGGGGGGTGTCCGCCCGCAGCTGGTTGGCGCGTCAACGCCAGTCAGTCGGCGTGAGACCCCATCGCGCCGTTCCGAGGACGGACACCCCCCGACACGTCCCCGACCCCCCACAACCGGCACACGACAAACAGCGCGCAACACACGCAAAAGCCCCGCCCCTCACACAAGGGGCGGGACTTCACAGAGCGACGAGTCAGCCGATCTCGGTACCGGTCGCCGACAGCGCCTCGGTCACCGGCTGGAAGAACGTCTCGCCACCGGAGGTGCAGTCACCGCTGCCACCGGACGTGAGCCCGACCGCGCTGCTGCCCGAGAAGAGCGAGCCGCCACTGTCACCGGGCTCGGCGCAGACGTCGGTCTGGATCAGACCGTTCACGATGTCGCCGTTGCCGTAGTTCACGGTGGCGTCCAGCCCCGTGACCTTCCCGTCGTGCACCTGGGTCGTCGACCCGCTCCGCGTGACCTGCATGCCGACGGTCGCCTCGGCGGCACCCGAGATCTTCTGGGTCGAGCCGTTGTAGAGGTTCACCTCGCTCGGGTGAGCCACCTCAGCGGTGTACTTGACCAGCCCGTAGTCGTTGTCCGGGAAGCTGGAGTCCGCGTTGGTGCCGATCTCCTTGCCGCTGGAGTCCGACCAGGTGGAGATGCCCTCGGTGCAGTGCCCGGCGGTCAGGAAGAACGGCTCGCCGCCCTTGACCACGTTGAAGCCGAGCGAGCAGCGGCCGCTGCCACCGGTGATCGCGTCGCCACCGGCGATGAAGGGCTTGTACTCCCCCTTCGACCTCTTCAGTTCGGCCTTCGCCCCGAGCCCGTCGACGACCTTCGTCAGCGTCGCCCACTCGGCCTTGGAGACCGTACGGTCGGCGGTCACGACGACCTTGTTCGTCGTCGGGTCGGTCACCCAGGCGGTGCCCGGGATCGTCGCGTCCGCCTTCAGCGTGCCGCGGGCGCTCTTCAGCTCGGCGAGGGAGTTCGCCACGACTCTCGCCTTGGCGCCGGCCTTCTCGACGGCCTTGGCCGCGGCCTCGTCGAGCACGTTCACCACGAGGTTCTTGCTCTTCGTGTCGTAGTACGTACCCGCCGAGTCGGCGCCCAGGTCCTTGGCCAGCGTCGAGGCGAGCTTTCCGGCCGCGGAGACCGACAGGGTCTCGGGCGCGGAGGCCTTCGCAGGCTCGCTGGCGTTCGCAGACTGGAAGGTCACTCCGGCGGCGACCAGTGCGGCGACACCCGCACCTGCCAGGGCTGCACGCCGCTTGGGTATGCGTCGGTGCTTCAACTCACGTCCTCCTGTGGGGGGTCGGCCCGGGAGGTTGTGGGGACCTCGCGAGCCGGAAGGCCTTGTTGACGAGCGCCCACTATTCCGAGGACAACGGGGAGCACACAAGGTCGAGTTCAGGACGCGCGTAGATTGCCGACCACACGCCCCCACATTTTGACCGCGCACGGTCAAACCGGACCCAACTCGCGCACGCTTCACGCGCGTTCACACTGCAAACATTACGCGTGAGTAATGTGTGCACACTCTGCGAGGTCTGGCCATGGCTGAAAATCGCCCAACCGACCGGCCTCAATCGGCATCCGAGGGGCGGATATTGGCACACCTTTCCCTGCACTCTCCCTAAACCACGACAAGCAGCCACAAACTGCCCCACCCCACAAAGGAAGGCCCCCGCACGCAGTGCGTGCGGGGGCACAGAACGCTGCCTACTGCTGCCCGGTAGGGCCTAGTACACGCTGACCCCGTAGGCGCTCAGGGCCTCCGTGACGGGCTGGAAGAACGTCGTGCCACCGGAGGAGCAGTTGCCGCTGCCGCCGGAGGTCAGACCGTACGCGGTGCCGTTGCTGCCGTAGAGCGAGCCGCCGGAGTCACCGGGCTCGGCGCAGACGGTGGTCTGGATCAGGCCGGAGACGATGTCGCCGCCGCCGTAGTTGACGGTGGCGTTCAGGGCGGTGACCCGGCCGCTGTGCGTACCGGTCGTGGAGCCGTCGCGGATGACGGTGGTGCCCACGCTCGGGGTGGCCGCGCGCGTGATGTCCACGCCGTTCGCGGTGCCGGGCCTGGCGACGGACCCGCTGTAGCGCACCAGGCCGTAGTCGTTGCCCGGGAAGCTGGAGCCGGCGGTGGAGCCGATGACCGTGGTGCGGCCGGAGTTGGAGTACCAGGTGCCCGCGCCGTCGGTGCAGTGACCGGCGGTCAGGAAGAACTGCTGGCCGCTGCTGTTCTGGACGTTGAAGCCGAGGGAGCAGCGCCAGCTACTCGCATAGATGGCGTCGCCGCCCTGGATGAGCTTGTTGAACTTGCCGGGGGTGCGCTTGATCGTGAGCGCGTCGGCGTTGGCGCCGGCCTGCTGCTTGATCTTCGCGATCTCGGCCTGGGTGACCGTGCTGTCGACCGTCACGAGAACACGGTCGGTCTTGCTGTCGACGGCCCAGGCGGTGCCCGGGATGTCGGCCTTCAGTATCGAGCCGCTCGCGCTCTTGAGCTCGGCGGCGCTGAAGGTGGTGGGGGTGTCGGAGGCGTTCGCGCTGGGGATCGCGATCGCTGCGGCGGCGACGAGGCCGGTGGAAACGGCGATCAGCCGGGTCCGTCTCGAGATGCCGCTGCGGGGGGTGGTGCGCTTGATCCTCACTTTTCGTTCCTCCACAGGGGAAGTAGGGGGCCCTCGTGGGGTCTCGGGCCCGTGAGGCGCAGCCTGGGACCGCGCGTCCGGTTCCCGAACACGCCGTGCCCCTGACAAGCGCTGTGGGGGGAGTATTCGGCCGAACGGCCGGTAGGCGCAAGGGGGCCTTTCGGCCGCCAACCTTTTCTGACGGTGCCTCAGCAGTTACAGCCGCAGTCGCAGCCGTCGCAGCCGCAGTTGTCACAGCAGTTGCCGCAGCAGTCGCAGCAGCTGCAGCAGTCCCCGCATCCGCTGCAGTCGCAGTTGCCGCACTGCCCTTCCTTGCGCTCGCCCGTCCACGGGTCCTGGTACGTGCCGCAGCACATCTGACACGTACAGGCGAGCCCGAGCCACACCGCGCATCCGGCCAGCAGCCCGCGCCGGTTGCCGCGCGGCGGCTCCGGCGGCAGCGGGGCGCCGGGGCCGCCCGGAGCGCCGGTACCGGGCGGCGCATGGGGGCCGGCCGCCTCGGGAGCGGCGGCGTGAGCACAGCTGGCCGTGCCGAAGGCGCGGTCGACGGAGGTGCGCAGCTCGTGCACGAGGAGCCGGTGCACCAGCCGCCCGTCGGTGAACTCCGCCTCCCGCAGCGCCAGCCGGATGCCGTGCACCGCGTCGTCGGCGAGCCGCCGGGCCTCCATGAGAGAGGTGCCGGTCGCGGTGATCGGGTTCCAGGCGCCTGACGCGGCGTCAGCGTGCCGGTCCTCCACGGCGTCCAGCAGGTGGGCGAGGCGCCCGAAGAGGCGTCCGGCCTCGGCGAGCGGCCCGGCGTTGTACGGCCGGCCGGCGAGGACCGCCGTGTGCGCGAAGGCGGCGGCGGTCGCGGTCTCGGTCGGTTCGGTCACCGTCAGGATCGGCGTCCCGGGCCCCGCGAGCGCCTCGATGCCGCCCTGCCGGTCCACGGCATCGACGAGGACGGCCGTGTCGAACCCGACGGCGGATCCGGTCCGCGCCCCGGCCCGGTCCCAGCCCTTCGCGACCCGGCGCGCGGCGCGCGCCACCGGCGCCCGGGCCAGCAGCCCGTCGCCGTCGGCGACATGGTCGCGCACCTTGGCGGAGGCGAGCACCAGCGACACGGCCGCCGCGAGCCGCGCTCCCTCACCGTGCGCGACGGACGCGGTGCGCATCCCGCGCAGCGGACACGGTCCCGCGGTACGCCGTCCCACACCACTCGACGCGCCGGTCGCGAGGTTCGTCTGAGCCTCCGTCAATACAGAGACAAGAAGCCCGTCATAGTTCGTCACGATGCGCGCGAGCTGTCCGTGGTCCCCGCGCAACGCGAGACACAGCCCACACAAATGCGCCATCCACTGAGCGGTGAGAGTCTCACCGAGCCGATGCCGACAGGGCCTGACCATTCCGAACACGACGTCCCCCCGCGCTCCGTACGATGTTTGGGCGCCGCATAGTATCGGCCAACCCGTTCACCCGTACGCACTGTCCATCACCCAAACGCCGTGAAGAATCATATTTCACTCACAGTCAGCAGTCGTTTACGACAAGGCCCTTGGGAAACACGGACTCTCGACGGAATCGCTGTGCACCAGTACCGTCACAAACCCCCCGTGCGGCGTCTATCCACTTGGCGCGCCATCCGCATCATGGACGACCATAGGGATGCGGAAAGCAGAAAGACCGCTGTGAGAGGAGGCGTCCATGGGATCGGTACGCAAGGCAAGTGCCTGGCTTGGCCTCGTCGACGACAACGAAGACGAGCGTTACTACGACGACGACTACTCCGACGGGACCGAGTCCGGGGAGGCCTGGGTCACCGATCCGCGTGTCAAGGTGGCCTCGGACGTCGCCGAGGAGAGAGGCCGCCGCATCGGCACGGTCACCCCGGACAGCTTCCGGGACGCCCGCGCCATCGGCGAGCTGTTCCGCGAGGGCGTGCCGGTCATCATGAACCTCACGGCCATGGACGCCGCCGACGCCAAGCGCGTGGTCGACTTCGCGGCCGGGCTGATCTTCGGCCTGCGGGGTTCGATCGAGCGGGTGTCGACGCGCGTGTTCCTGCTGACCCCCGCCAACACGGAGATCGTGAACGGCGACCCGGCCGGGCACCGCACGGACGGCTTCTTCAACCAGAGCTGAGGCAGGGCCGCTCACCGGCCCTGCCCCCGCGCAGGGTTCACCGGACGGCGTCTACCGGAAGGCGTCGAGTCCGGTGAGCGCCTTGCCCAGCACGAGCTGGTGCATCTCGACGGTGCCCTCGTAGGTGAGCACCGATTCGAGGTTGGTCGCATGCCGCATCACGGGGTATTCGAGCGAGATCCCGTTGGCGCCGAGAATCGTGCGGGCCGTGCGGCAGATCTCGATCGCTTCTCGTACGTTGTTGAGCTTGCCGAAGCTGACCTGTTCGGGACGCAGGCGGCCGGCGTCCATACGCCGCCCCAGATGGTGGGCGAGCAGAATCCCCTTGTGCAGTTCGACCGCCATGTCGGCGAGTTTGGCCTGGGTGAGCTGGAAGCCGCCGATGGGCCGCCCGAACTGCTCCCGCGACTTCGCGTAGTCGACCGCCGCCTCGAATGAACTGCGGGCCGCGCCCATGGCGCCCCAGACGATTCCGTACCGGGCGTGGGACAGACAGCTGAGCGGTCCGCGCAGGCCGGTGACCTCCGGCAGTACGGCGTCGGCGGGCAGTCGTACGTCGTCCAGGACGAGTTCGCTGGTCACCGAGGCGCGCAGGGACCACTTGTGCCTGATCTCCGGCGCGGAGAATCCACTGCTGCCGGCCGGCACGACGAACCCTCGGATCCCGTCCTCGGTCTGCGCCCACACGACGGCGACACCGGCGACCGAGCCGTTGGTGATCCACATCTTGCGCCCGTTGAGCACCCAGTCGGAGCCGTCGCGCTTGGCGTGCGTCCGCATGGAGGCGGGGTCGGAGCCGTGGTCGGGCTCGGTGAGTCCGAAACAGCCGATGACCTCGCCGGAGGCCATCTTCGGCAGCCACTCCTGCTTCTGTGCCTCACTGCCGAACCGGTGGATGGCGTACATGGCGAGGGAGCCCTGCACGGAGACAAGGGAACGGATGCCGGAGTCGGCGGCCTCCAGCTCCAGGCAGGCGAGCCCGTACTGCACGGCGGAGGCGCCGGCGCACCCGTATCCGCTCAGCGACATCCCGAGCGCGCCGAGCCCTCCGAGCTCCCGGGCCAGCTCCCGGATCTCCGGCAGCTCCCCCTTCTCGTACCAGTCGGCCACATACGGCAGCACCCGGTCCGCGGCCCAGGCCCTGACGGTGTCCCTGATGCCGAGGTCCTCCGGATCCAGCAGGTCGTCGAGGCCGAGGGGATCGGCGGGGTCGAAGGGAGGAATCCTGGACGACTCGGACATGCTGACACCCTCCGAAGCTCTTTAACTAGCACCGCTAACCATGACGCTACGACGCCTGCCCACCCACGCACCACCCGTAGCTCCCAACTGAGGGGCCAAGGTCGCCGGCGAGGGCGGAGCACCATCGGCGCCTGCGGGCCCGATTCCCACGATCCGTCAAGCGCCAACACCGATCCCCCAGCTCAGGCATTCCCCCACCGGACGCAGCCCGAGATCACCCACCCCACACCACCGGGCCGCCGAGCCACCGGGCTGCCGAGCCGCCTCACCACCGGGCCACGGGGCTGCGGGGCCACCGGGCCGCCGCGCCATCGGGCTGCGGGCCATCGGACCACCGAGCTGCGGGGCCGCGGGCCGCCTCACCACCGGACAGCCGCGCCACCAGGCGACCTCACCATCGAGGGCCACCGCACCACCTAGCCGCGGGGCTGCAGGGCTGCAGGGCTGCAGGGCTGCAGGGCCATCGGAGCACCGGACTGCGGGGCCGCGGGCCGCCTCACCACCGAGCTGCGGGGCCACCGGGCCGCCTCACCACCGGGCTGCGGGGCCACAGGCCCGAGCTGCGGAGCCACGGGCCGCCGGCCACCGCACCACCCGGCCACCGCAGCGGCAGGCCCTCCGGCCCCAGTCCTCGATGCCCCGCCCAGGCTGCCCGCAAGCCGCCGACGGCGCCCCGGCCCCACGGGCGACCCGGACCCCTCGGTCGGCAGTTACGGGCGGTGCGTGGGTGGGTGGATCACACCGAGACGCGCGACTCCGCCGCGTCCCTCTGCGCGGGCACCTCCACCGCACCCGCCTCCTCGCACTGCATGGTCCGCGGCAACCGCAACGCCATCACCGCCCCGAGCAGCAACAACCCCGCACTCACCAGCAACGTCACATGCAGCCCGTGCACGAACGCGTCCCGGGCGGCATGCCGCAGAGCGGCCCCGGCCGACCCGCCCAGCTGCGCGGCAACCTCGTAGGCCTCCCCCAGCGAATGCCCCGCCGAGGAGGACGCCGACTCCGGCACCCCCGACACACCCGACAGTCCAGGCGCGTACGCCGCGTTCATCACGCTGCCGAGCAGCGCGATCCCGATCCCCGCCCCGAGCTGGTACGACGTCTCCCCGATCGCCGCCGCCCCACCCGCCTGCTCCTGCGGCGCCTCGCTCAGCATCGACTCGTACGCCCCGAACAGCGTCGTCTCGAGCCCGAAGCCCAGCAGCACGAACGCGGCCAGCATCAGCGGCCAGTCGTCCGTCCGACCCAGCGCCGTCAGCAGCACCACCGCGAGCGCCGTGAGGCAGAACCCGACGCTCACCATCCGCCGCGGCCCGAATCGCCGCAGCATTCGCGCACCGGCCAGCCCGGCCGCCATCGCGGCGAACGTCAGCGGCAGCAGCCGCAGCCCCGTCTCCAGCGGCGACAGCCCGAGCACCAGCTGGAGGTACTGCGCCGCGATCAGCTCGAGACCGACCAGCGCGAGCATCGCCAGCACGATGCAGCCGACGGACGTACTGAACGCCGGCCGCGCGAACATCTTGAGATCCACCAGCGGATGCGCCCGCCGCCGCTGCCGCCGCACGAACGCCACCAGCAGCGCCGCGCCCACCACCAACGGCAGCACGGTGAGCAGGCTCTCCACCGGCTCCCCGCCGCCGAGCCGCTTGACGCCCAGCACCATGCCGAACAGCCCGGCCGCCGCCATCAGGGCGCCGACGACGTCCCAGGGACCGGTGCCGTCGCCCTTCGACTCGGGCAGCAGCAGCCGCCCCACCGGAAGACTGACCAGCATCAACGGAATGTTGACGAGGAAGACCGAACCCCACCAGAAGTGCTCCAGCAGGAAGCCGCCCAGCAGCGGCCCGACCGCCGCGCCCACCGCGGCCACGGCGCTCCAGATGCCGATCGCGAGCGCCCGCTCGCGCCGGTCCGGGAAGACCTGGCGCAGGATCGACAGGGTCGCGGGCATGATCATCGCGCCGCCCACGCCGAGCAGCGCCCGCGCCACGATCAGTACCGGGGCGTTGTCCGCCAGAGCCGCCATACCGGAGGCCACGCCGAACAGCGCGTACCCGAGGAGCAGGACCCTTCGGCGGCCGACGCGGTCGCCCAGCGTGCCGAACAGGATCAGCAGCGAGGCGCAGACCAGCGGGTAGATGTCGACGATCCAGAGCAGCTCGATCCCGCCGGGCCTCAGGTCCTCGGTGACGGCGGGGACGGCCACGTGCAGCACGGTGGCGTCGACGGCGACCAGCAGCAGGCTGACGCAGAGGACGACGAGAACCACCCAGCGGTTGGCACCGGCCCCGGCCGCCCGACGGCGCAGCGCAGCGGCAGCCGTGGTCGTCCCGGACATGTACGTACCTCCCAGATGTTCCCTCGCGATCGGCGGGCTCACGGGGTGGGGGACGCCCCCGCGACTCGGCCGGAGAGGAGCGGTGGTCTCCGGCCCGCGCAAACGAAAAGCGAGTGACACGTCAGCGTACGCGAGTCCCCGCCGGAGCCTAGTGGCGGACCTCTCACAGTTCCGGCGGAAAGATGTGGCGTACGCCACTCCCCTCTGTCTCGACCACGCCCCGGCCGGCCGCCCGGTTCCGTCCCGGGTCGATAATCGGGCCCGTGACCGATCTCGAGACGCGCGCGGCCCCCTCGTCCCGCGCCGGGGCGCTGCGCCGGGCGGCCCCGGCGCTGCTCGGCTACGCCGCCGTGCGTGCCCTGGGCCTTGTCGCCCTGGCCGTGTGGAGCGCGGCCCGGGACAAGAGCGCGTACACGCTGCTGACCGCTCGCTGGGACGCGCTCTGGTACACCAGGGTCGCCGAGCTCGGCTACGGCTACGAGGTGCGCCTGGCGAACGGGGACGTGCACTCCAATCTCGCGTTCTTCCCGCTGCTGCCCTGGCTGGAGCGGCTGGTGACGGCGGTGTCCCCGCTGTCGTACGCGGACGGGGGTTTCCTCGTCGGTCTGTTCGCCTCTCTCGCCGCGGCCTGGGGGATCTTCGCGGTGGCCGACCATGTGTACGGCCGCCGGGCCGGGGTGTGCGCGGTGCTGCTGTGGGCCGTCCTCCCGGTCGGGATCGTGCAGTCGATGGCGTACAGCGAGTCCCTGTTCACGGCGCTCGCCGCGTGGGCGCTGTACGCGGTCCTGACCGGGCGCTGGCCGGCGGCGGGCACGCTGGCCCTGCTGGCGGGGCTGACCCGTCCGGTGGGGATGGCGGTGGTGGCGGCGGTGTGGGTGGCGGCCCTTGCCTCTTTCGTGCGGGACCGACGCGCGAGGGAGCCGGACGGCGCACGGATCGCGCCAAGCGCCCCCGCCTCCGCCTCCGCACCCGACTCCATCTCCGCCCCCGCCTCCGCCTCCGCCGATGCCTCTCGTGTCCTCGGCATGCTGCTGGCCCCCCTCGGCACCGCCGGCTACGTGCTGTGGGTCGGCCACCACACCGGCAAGGGGCCGCTCGGCTATCTCGACGTGCAGGCCGGGTGGCGCAACGGCTTCGACGGCGGTTACGCCTTCGCCCGGTTCGTCGCCGAGAAGTTCACGTCGTTCCCCTCGGCCCTGGCCGGCGTCGGGCTGATCGTCGGGGTCGCGTCAGTCATCTGGCTGTATGCGGTCGGGGTACGTCAGCGCCAGCCGCTGCCGCTGCTGGTCTACACCGGGGTCGTCACCGCGCTCGCGCTGTGCGCGTCGAGCTACTTCGGCTCGAAACCGCGCCTGCTGGTGCCCGCCTTCCCGCTGTTGCTGCCCCTCGCTCTGGCCCTGGCCCGGCTGCGTACGCGCAGGTCAGCGCTGGTGCTCGGGTCCGTGGCGGTGGCCTCCGCGGTGTACGGGGCGTTCTGGCTGAACGGCCCCGGTCCGCCCTGACCCGCTGTGAGCGCCGGGGGAATTCCGCACCATGCTCCGGTGAACGAATTCAAAAGCGCAATAAAACCCCCATCCGGAATGATCAAAGGAATTGAAGGCCGCAGCGGCCGACGATTGCAGATTCGGTGGAAATAAACCTCCTCCTGAGAGGAATCCCACATCACATCGTCATCACAAAGCCGTTGATTCGCCCGGGATCAGAGCTCACTCGCTGTAACGTCGATTGGGTGCGTACCGAACCGAAGCTCACCCGTCTGGACCGGGTGTTCGCCCGGCTGGATCGTGAGCCGGAACGACCCGCCCACATCGATGTGCCGAAGATGAGCAGGCACCGCATCGTGCTCGTCGCCGCCACCGCGGCGTTCTACGGCGCGATCGTGTGGGCTGTGGTGATCACGTCCTGGCTGGTCCGGCTCGACTGGCAGGTCATGTTCTTCCGGCCGTACCAGCAGTGGTCGGAGATCCACTGGTTCGTCGACTACTACGTGGTGCTCGGCCAGCGCGGCCCGACCGCGGTGATGGTCGCGTCCTGGCTGGGCTGGCGCTCCTGGCGCCAGCACACCCTGCGTCCGCTGCTCGCCCTCGGCGTCTCGCTGCTGCTGCTGAACATCACGGTCGGCGCCGCCAAGTACGGCATGGGCCGCCTGGGACCTCACTACGCGACCATCATCGGCTCGAACGAGATGGGACTCGGCGGCGATATATTTCCGAGCGGTCACACCGCCAACGCCGTGGTGACCTGGGGAATCCTGGCCTATCTGGCCTCCACCCCCAGAGCGCGCCGCTGGCTGTCCGCCGTGTCCGCCGTGACCTCCCTCGGCGTCGGGCTGGCCACCGTGTACCTCGGTACGCACTGGCTGAGCGATGTGCTCCTCGGCTGGGTCGCGGGCCTGCTGATCATGCTCGCCCTGCCGTGGTTCGAACCGCTGATCGCCCGTGCCGAGGCCAGGATCTTCGACCTGCGCGACCGCTGGCGGTCCCGCCGGAGCGGTACGGCTTCCGCCCCGGTCAGCGCGCCGCCCGTGGTGGTCACACCGCTGCCCGCCGACCGGGACGACGTCGCGGCCCGTTCGCCCCGTGCCCCGGCCTACCTGGCCCCGGGGCCGCACACGGCCCGCTCGGAGCGCACCCCGGTCACCCCGGCCGGCAGCCGCCGCCCGCCGCACCCGGAGCGGCTCCCGCGCGGCTCGACCTCCTCGGCCCACCCCTGACGGGCGGCTGACCGCGGCGGACGGCAGATCCGGCGCGCCGCCCCTCACGGCACACGAAGGCCCCGGTTCCGGAGCGGAACCGGGGCCTTCGCCGTGTCTGGGTCTCAGCCCTTCCAGGCCCGCGCCACCCGGCCGCCCTTCACCTCGAAGTTCAGCCGTCCCACGCGGTACTCCATCGTGATGATCGCCCCCGGCGGCAACGAGCGCACCGTCGGCCAGCCGCGCTCACGCGCGAGGTGTTCGGCCCGGTCGGCCGCCAGGCCGACATAGGTGTCCGGGCTGTCGTCGGGTTCCGCGGAAGGTGTCGGAATCGGTGCCATGCCGCCACGCTATGTCCTGCCCCGCGACCGCGGTAGTCCGGGCCCACGGCCCGGTGACCGTCCGTCCCCGGTCACACTTCTGTCACAAGATCACGACAGCTGTTTCCGGCGATGTCCGTCACACGGACGAGCGGTTCTGTAGGCCTTCCGCAGGCATTCGATCGCAATTCCCGCGTGTCACACGAGCTCCTGGAAAAGCCCGGCGGAAAGTGCCGGGAGAAGTACCCCCGGAGCTCCATTCCATTCCGGCGCCGTCACCGGTCCGGCCGATCCGGCGCCGCACAGGAAATGCGTGGATCGGGCACGGAGAGGCCGATACGCCCCTGTCGGAGGGCGCGGTGACCCGAGCATCATGGCGTGAGCTCGCGGGCACGTGCGGCGCGGGCTTCGGCGGGCCCGGTACGCGATGAGCGAAGGGGCGAGCGAGCGATGGGGACGCAGACCGTACAGGCGACGGCGCCGCCCGCGCCGAGGAAGCGGCACGGGCGGGTGGTGGTCGACTGGCTGACGACGACGGACCACAAGAAGATCGGCCACCTCTACCTGATCACGTCGTTCCTCTTCTTCCTGGCCGCCGGTGTGATGGCGCTGCTGATGCGCGCCGAACTGGCCCGCCCGGGACTCCAGATCATCGACAACACGCAGTACAACCAGGCGTTCACCCTGCACGGCACGATCATGCTGCTGCTGTTCGCGACGCCGACCTTCGCGGGCTTCGCCAACGAGCTGATGCCGCTCCAGATCGGCGCGCCCGACGTCGCCTTCCCCCGGCTGAACATGCTCTCGTACTGGCTGTTCCTGTTCGGCGGGCTGATCGTGCTCGGCTCGCTGCTGGTGCCCTCGGGGCCGACGGACTTCGGCTGGACCGCCTACGCCCCGCTCAACAGCCTGGAGCGCACGCCGGGTCTCGGGGCCGATCTGTGGATCATGGGGCTGGCGCTGTCCGGCTTCGGCACGATCCTCGGCGCGGTCAACTTCATCACCACCATCATCGGGATGCGCGCCCCCGGCATGACGATGTTCCGGATGCCGATCTTCGTCTGGAACACGCTGTTCACGTCGATCCTGATCCTGATGGCGTTCCCGGTGCTGGCGGCGGCGCTGCTGGTGCTGGAGGCGGACCGGCGGTTCGGCGCGCAGGTCTTCGACGCGGCCAACGGCGGGGCGATCCTGTGGCAGCACCTGTTCTGGTTCTTCGGGCATCCCGAGGTCTACATCATCGCGCTGCCGTTCTTCGGGATCATCACGGAGATCATCCCGGTCTTCAGCCGCAAGCCGATGTTCGGCTATCTGACGCTGGTCGGCGCGACGATGGCGATCACCGGCCTCTCGGTGGTGGTGTGGGCGCACCACATGTTCGTCACGGGCGCGGTGCTGCTGCCGTTCTTCTCCTTCATGAGCTTCCTGATCGCGGTGCCGACGGGCGTGAAGTTCTTCAACTGGACCGGCACCATGCTGAAGGGCTCGCTGTCCTTCGAGACACCGATGCTGTGGGCAGCGGGCTTCCTGGTGACGTTCCTGTTCGGCGGGCTGACCGGGGTGATCCTGGCGTCGCCGCCGATGGACTTCCATGTGACGGACTCGTACTTCGTGGTCGCGCACTTCCACTACGTCGTCTTCGGCACCGTCGTCTTCGCGATCTTCGGCGGGTTCTACTTCTGGTGGCCGAAGTTCACCGGGAAGATGCTGGACGAACGGCTCGGCAAGATCCAGTTCTGGGTGCTCTTCGTCGGCTTCCACACCACGTTCCTGGTGCAGCACTGGCTGGGCGCCGAGGGCATGCCCCGCCGGTACGCGGACTACCTCGCCGCGGACGGGTTCACCGCGCTCAACACCGTCTCGACGATCGGCGCGTTCCTGCTCGGCATGTCGACGCTGCCGTTCCTCTACAACGTGTGGAAGACCGCGAAGTACGGCGAGAAGGTCGAGGTCGACGACCCCTGGGGCTACGGCCGCTCCCTGGAGTGGGCGACGTCCTGCCCGCCGCCCCGCCACAACTTCACGGCGTTGCCCCGGATCCGGTCCGAGTCTCCGGCGTTCGACCTGCACCATCCGGAGTACGCGGCGCTGACTGCGCAGCCCGAGCCAAAGCGCCATCAAGCCGGTCGCGAGTCCTCCTGATCGCCTCGATCAGCTCCACCGGCTCCAGCACCTCGAACTCGAAGCCCAGCATCATCACGTGGATGACCATCACGTCGAGGCTGCCGGCGCCGCAGCGCAGCAGGCAGCTGTCGGGGCCCTCGGCCTCCAGCACCCCGGCGGAGGGTGAGATGTGGGCGGCGGCCTCCTCCAGGGGCGCCAGGAGCCGCACCACGGCGTGGGTGGCGTACACGCGCGTGGAGACGCCCTGGGAGACGTAGGCGGCCAGGTCCTCGGCGGGCGGCTCGCGCGGTACGAAGCGTGGGCCGTGCGGCGGCCTGGGCGTGAGGCGGTCCACGCGGAAGGTGCGCCAGTCCTCCCGCTCCAGGTCCCAGGCGACCAGGTACCAGCGGCGCTCGGTGCACACCAGGCGATGCGGTTCGACGCTGCGGCGGCTCAGGGTGCCGTCGTGGCCGCGATACTCGAAGCGCAGCCGCTCGGCGTCCCGGCAGAGGTGGGCGAGTTCGGTCAGCACGACGGGGTCGACGGCGTCGGGCACGGGGCCGCGCAGCATCGGCACGGTGAAGGCGTTGAGGGCGCCCACCCGGCGGCGCAACCGGTTCGGCAGCACCTGTTCCAGCTTGGCGAGGGCCCGTACCGAGGTCTCGCCGATGCCCTCGATGCCCTGCCCGGCGGCCGTGCGCAGCCCGACCGCCACGGCCACGGCCTCGTCGTCGTCCAGCAGCAACGGCGGCAGTTCGGCGCCGGCGCCCAGCTGGTAGCCGCCGCCCGTGCCGGGGCTGGCGTTGACCGGGTAGCCGAGTGCGCGCAGCCGGTCGACGTCGCGGCGCAGGGTGCGGGCGCTGACGCCGAGCCGCTCGGACAGGTCGGCGCCGGACCACTCGCGGTGGGCCTGGAGCAGGGACAGCAGACGCAGCAGGCGTGCCGAGGTCTCCAACATGGGGCGAGTCTGCCAGCCCTTGCGGACAGCTGCTGTCCTCAAGGCGCGTAGGCCAGTTGCGGTACGTCGAAGCAGGTGCGGTTCATGTCACCCTGGCCGACCCAGCCCTTGCCGTCCTGCCAGCGGGCCACCGACAGGCAGGTCTCGCGGGTCTTCGGTGGCTCGGCGAGCCGCTGGAACTCGACGGGCAGGAGCAGTCCGCCCGCCGTGTAGCCCTGGCTGCGGTTCATGAAGCCGTCGACGCACGCGCGCGTGATGCCCGACGTCGCGCAGGACTTCGCCGCCTCCGTGAACCAGCGTGCGGCGGCCCACCCCTCCAGCTGCCACTGTGAGTGTGTCTCCAGGCCTTTCGTCGCCTCGCGGAACTCCCGTACGGCCGGGTGGCCGGTGTCGTCGAAGTCGCGGCTCGCGCCGGTCGCCCAGAGGGCGTTGCGGCAGCGCGGGGCGTCCTCGTAGTCGTCGGGGACGGTGGACGTCCAGTTCTGCACGTTGGTCACCTTGGCGGTGACGTCGGCGCCGACCTGGTCCATGGCCTGGCAGAGCCGGGCGTTGCCGTGGGAGTCGATGGCGTCGAAGACCAGGTCGGCGCCCTGTTCCTTCAGGTCGGCCGCGACGGCGCGGAAGTTGGGCAGGGCGAAGTCGACCTGCTCGGTGACGACCTTGTAGCCCTCGGCGCGCAGGCCCCGCTCGACGAGCCGGGCGTAGGCGGCGGACGCGGACTGGTTGTAGGAGACGACGGCGGCGGTACGGGCGCCGTGCTCCCGTTTGAAGTAGCGGTAGACCTCGGTCCCCCCGTACAGCTTGCCGTCCCAGCCGGTGGTGCCGTCGCGGGGCGCGAGGCTGCCGTAGATGCCGTAGAGGTGCGGGTAGGTGTCGTAGGCGCCGCCGATGGGCTGGCCGCCGATGTCGGGCACGCGCGCGCGGGAGACGCGGGAGGCGCCCGCGTAGTCCAGTGCGGTGGTGGCGACCAGGGCGACGACGTCGTCCTCCTCGACCAGCTTGTGGACGCACTCGTTGTTGCCGACGCCGCTGCCGCCGTCGTCGCACAGGCGCACCTCGACGCGGCGGCCGTCGACGCCGCCGCGCGCGTTGAGCCGGTCGAACCAGGCCTTGGCGCCGTCGCGCGGGCCGGTGAAGGCGTCGCCGCCGACCGGGCTGGTGGCGCTGGTGATGATGCCGACCCGCAGGGGCGCGGAGTCCCGGGGCGCGGGGGTGCGGTCGTCACGCTCGAAGTCGCTCTCCGGGAGCCGGCTGCCGCAGGCCGCGCTCAGGGCGAGCAGCAGCACCGCGGCGAGGATCTCAGCAGCCCGGGACCGGCGACCCATTGCCGCTCATCTGCACCAGCGAGCACAGCGTCTTGACGGACACCTTCCAGGTGCCCTCCTGCTCGACGGCTGTCCCGGAGGCGTCCGGCAGAGCGGTGGCGCCCTTCAGGGTGAGCGTGTACGTCACGTCCGCCTCGGTCGCCGAGGTGAACTCGATCTTGGTGACCTTCGCCTGGACCTGTCCGCCGCGTTCGTCACCGCTGAAGGCCTGCAGGACCGGGCCCATCCGGTCGCCGTTCTCCAGGACGGCCTGTTTGTCCTCGGTCGATGTGTTCGGGTCGAAGAACGTCTGCCAGTTCTGCTTGATCTCCTTCTCGGCCGCGGTCCGGTCCGCCGGCGCGCTGGCCGGCGCGCTCGTGGTCCGCTCCGCGGTCGGTGTGGGCGGCGTGCTCTCGCTGCCGCCGCCGCTGTCGTCACTGCACGCCGCGAGGGCCGGGGCGAGGGCCAGGACCAGGGCGGCCGCGATCGCCGTACCCCGTCCCGCGGCTCGCGGGCCCTCTGTCGCTTTACCCCGCCTGAGGTCGCTGCCGAGAACCATCTGGCTCACCACCGGGTGTCGGTCCGGGCCATGTGCGCCCGGTGCTTTCAGGGTCAGCTTCCACAGGGCATAGTGCAAGCGATCGCCGGACTTGAACAGGCAGCCAGCACACAGCCGAACCGACGTGTGGGAGCCAGCGATGCGGACAAGCCGACTGCGGACCGTGCATCCCGTCCTGTGGACCGGCTGGGCCGCGCTGGCCGCGGGCGCGGTGCTGTGCGTCGTCGGCTGGTACGGCGTCTCCGGCGAGCGCTTCGCGGAACGGCAGCTGCCCTACCTCGCCTCGTGCACGGTCCCCGGCGCGGCGCTGATCGTCTCCGGGGCGGTGCTGCTGGCCCACGGCCGGGGCTCGATCGCCGCCGCGCGCGTGGAGGAGCTGTACGGCCTGCTGGTGGCCGCCGAACCCGACGGCCCTCAGGGGCGCGCCGAGACCGGGCAGGCCGCCCTCGCGCCGCTCGCGGTCAGCGGCGAGCAGCTGATGGTGCCGGGCGGCACGCTGTGGCACCGCGCGGACTGCCCGCTGGTCGCCGGCAGGGCGGAGGCGGTCCCGGTGGACTCCAAGCTGGTGGCGAGCGGTGAACTGGGCCCCTGCCCGATCTGCGAGCCCACCGGGGAAACCGACTGAGCCCGGCCGATGTCCTCGCTGACGTACGACCTCACCCTGGCCGGCCTCTCGGTCGGCGGCGCGGCGGCGCTGACCGGGATCGGCCTGATCGTGACGTACCGCGCGACCGGCGTGCTCAACTTCGCGCACGGCGCGATCGCGATGGTGTGCGCGTATGTGCTGCGGGAGTGCGTGGTCGAGTGGGGCTGGCCACTGTGGCTCGGGGCCACGGTGACCCTGCTGGTGCTGGCGCCGGGGCTGGGGGTCGTACTGGAACGGTTCGTCTTCCGGCCGCTGGCGGTTCTCGGCGGCGACCCGGCGCAGACGCTGGTGGCGTCCATCGGGGTGTTCGTGCTGCTGGTGGGCGGTGCGGCGCTGCTGTGGGGGCAGGGGGCGCGGGAGGACGCGCCGGAGCTGGTGCCGGACGAGCCGTGGGGGCAGCTGGCGGTGGTGCTGGTGCTGGCCGCCGGGGTCACGGTGGTGGTGCGCCGGACGCGGTTCGGGCGGGAGCTGCGGGCCGTGGTCGACGACCGGCAGCTCGCCGTGCTGGGCGGCATCGACGCGGACCGGGTCGCGGCGGCGGGCTGGGCGTTCGGCTCGTTCACGGCGGGCCTGACGGGCGTGCTGCTGGCTCCGTACGTGCGTCTCGACCCGTACGGGCTGCCGCTGCTCGTGATGGAGGTCGTGGCGGTCGCGGTGGCCGCGCGGATGCGGAGCCTGCCGGTCGCGGTGGTGGTGGCGCTGGGCATCGGGGTGGCGCAGAGCCAGCTGACACGGCTGCATCCGCCGGGCTGGGGCGAGCCGCTGCTCCAGGCCGTCGGCACTAACCTGTTCGTCGTCGCGCTGCTGATCGCGGCCCTGGTGCTGCCGGGCGTGGGCACGCGGGACGCGCTGCCGCGCACCGTCACCGCCCGGGTCCCGACGCCGCCCGGCGCGTGGATCGTGGCGGCCGTGCTGTTCCTGCTGCCGCTGGGCCTCGCCGGCCGGGACCTGCACACCTCGGTCCAGGTGCCGGCGCTGGCCGTGATCCTGCTGTCCCTGGTGGTGGTCACGGGCCGGGGCGGCCAGATCTCGCTGGGCCAGGCGGCGTACGCGGGTCTGGGCGCCCTGTTCACCGCGCTGCTGGCGGCCGGCCGCTTCCCGGGGCTGCCCCGCGTGCCGGAGCTGGCGGCCCTCGCGGTGGCGGTCGTCCTGGTGGCGCCGCTCGGCCTGCTCACCGGCTGGCCGGCGATCGGCCGCCGGGGCCTGGCGCTGGCGCTGGCGACGTTCGCGGTCGGCGTGGGGGTGAGCCGCTTCGTCTTCGCCCAGCCGTACGCCACGTCGGGCCTGTCGCTGGGCCGCCCTGCGGGCTTCGACGGGGACCGTGCCTACTACGTCCTGGAGCTGCTCCTGCTGGCGATCGCGCTGCTGGCGACGCACGCCCTGCGCCGGGGGCGCACGGGCCGGGCCCTCGCGGCCATGCGGGATCACGAGCGGGGCGCGCAGGCGGCGGGCGTCCAGGTGCCGTCCCTGAAGCTGCTGGCCTTCGTCGCGGGCGCCGCGCTCGCCGCGCTGGGCGGCGGCATGCTCGGCATGGGCCTGCGCGCCTTCGACGCCGCCGCGTACGACCCGGTGCGCGGCCTGCTGTGGTTCGCGGCGGTCGTGGTGCTGGGCGCGGACAGCACCCTCGGCGCCCTCGCGGCCGCGGCCCTCCTGGTCGGACTGGACGCGGGCACCCGGGGCGGTGTCGCCGCGGCGCTGATCGGCATCCTGGCGATCCTCGTGGGCCGCTTCCCCGGCGGCCCGTACGAGGCCCTGCGCACGGCGGCGGAACGCCTGCGGTTGCGCCGCACACCGGCCCTGACACCGCTGGGTGCCCGGGCCCGCGCGCTGCTGCGCCCGGCGGAGCCACGGGCGGCCCGGACGGCGCCGGTGCCCACGGGGGCGACGGCGACGGGCGCGGCCCCCGGCAGCGGCAGTCGGCCACCGGCGTCACATCCCGCCCCCGCACCTGAGCCCTCCTCAGCCCCATCCCCCACCCCTGCCGCTCCCCTCCTCATCGCCCGCCGTCTCCACGCCCGCTACGGCGGCTTCACCGCCCTCGACGGAGTCGACCTGGACCTCTCCCCCGGCCGGGTCACCGCCGTCGTGGGCCCCAACGGGGCCGGGAAGAGCACCCTGTTCCACTGTCTGGCCGGGACGCTGCGCCCCGCGCACGGGACCGTGCGGCTCGGCGGGCGGGACATCACCGCGCTGCCCGCTCACGCCCGGTCCCGGCTCGGTGTCGCACGGACCTTCCAGCAACTGGCCGTCTTCCCGTCACTGACCGTGGCCGAGAACGTCCGGGTGGGCGCCGAGCAGGGCCGGGTGAGCGACCCGGGCGCGGTGGAGCGGACGCTCAGGCTGCTCGGGCTGGACGGGCCGGTGCGGGCACTGCCCGCCGCCGGGCTGCCCACGGGGACCCTGCGCCGCGTGGAGCTGGCCCGGGTCCTCGCGGGCGGCCCCCGCGTACTGCTGCTCGACGAGCCCGCCGCCGGCCTCGACAGCGCCGAAGTGGCCGCCCTGGCCCGGGTCCTGAAGGCCCTGGCCGCCGACGGCACGGCCCTGCTCGTCGTCGAGCACGACCTGGACCTGGTCGCGGGCCTCGCCGATGTCGTGCACGTGATGACCGCGGGCCGGATCGTCGCCTCCGGTCCACCCGGAAACGTCCTGAACGCCCTGGGAACGGCGGCCGGCCCATGACGACCGTCTCCCTGCGCCACGCGCGCGTGCGCTACGGCCCCCTGGAAGCCCTGCACGGCGTCACTCTCGCCGCCCCCGGCCCCGGCCTCACCCTCCTGCTGGGCCGCAACGGCTCCGGCCGCACGACCGCCCTGCGCGCGCTGGCCGGCATCGTGCCCCTGTCCGGCGGGGCGGTGGTGTGGGACGGCGCCGACGTGACCCGCGTACCGGCGTACGAGCGGGCCCGGCGCGGGCTGTGCCTGGTGCCGGAGCGGCAGGCCGTGTTCGGCTCGCTCAGCGTGCGCGAGAACCTCGGACTCGCCGCCCCGGACCACGCCCCGGCCCTCGACGCCTATCCGCAGCTGCGTCCCCTGCTGGAGCGACGCGCCGGCACCCTCTCCGGCGGGGAGCAGCGCATGCTCGCCCTGTCCCGGGCCTTGCTGGCACGCGCGCGCGTGGTGCTCGTCGACGAGCCCGCCCAGGGCATGTCGCCCTCGGTCGCGGCCCGGACGTACGAGCTGCTGAGCGCGCTCGACGCGTGCGTGGTGATCGCCGAGCAGCGGCTGCCGCCCGATCTGCGGGACCGGCCCGCCCTCGTCTACGAACTGCGCCGCGGGTCGGTCGTGTTCGCCGGGGAGGCGGGCGAGCTCAGGCGATGACCGAGGGCCGGTGCCCGGCACCACAAGGTCCCGTCCGGTCGGCCGACCGGACGGGACCCCGTGTCCCGGCGAGGGGGAGCGGCGGCTCAGATGTCGAGGCGCAGGCCGGGCACGATCATGTGGGGATCACCGCCGATGGCGTCCTTGTTGGCGGCGTAGAGGCGCTGCCAGGTGGTCCCGTGCCGGGCGGCGACGCCGCTCAGGGTGTCGCCCTCGCGGACGGTGTAGTCGCCGCGGGACATGCTGCGGTCCGGGTGCTGTGCGGAACGCGCCGGCGCCTTCCACTGCTTCGCCGGAGCGGGCTTGGAGGTGGCCGGGTCGGAGGCGGAAGCCGCGGGTGCGCTTCCGCTCGCCCCGGCGCGAGCCGAGCAGGTCGGCCAGGCGCCCCAGCCCTGGGCGCGCTGGACCTTGGTGGCGACGGCGATCTGCTGGGACCTGCTCGCCTGGTCGGCGGTGGCCGCGTAGGCCGTGCCGCCGTAGGCGCGCCAGGTCGAGGGGGCGAACTGAAGTCCGCCGTAGTAGCCGTTGCCGGTGTTGATGTGCCAGTTGCCGCCGCTCTCGCACTGGGCGATGCGGTCCCACACTCCGCTGTCAGCCGCCGCGGCGTTGCCGGTCGCGGCCAGCAGTCCGAGGGGGGCGAGCAGCGCCGCCCCGGCGAGGACCGCCGTGGTACGAACCGGGTTCTTCCGAGCGTTGTCGCGCGTGGTATCGGCACATTCGGACATGTAGTTCCCTCTCGAAACACCCGGGGTCCCCCAAGGCGGAACGCCACTCCCCGCGCCATGGGGCGCGTGGGTCGCGCTCGCCCCGCCCGCCGGTGGTGGTGCTGCGCGGTTCCGGAGAACCGTGCGGCCGGCGGACGTACCCGAGCGGTGCTCGCTGCACACGGCGGAGGAATCTAAGGAGTTGACGGTCTGTCATCAACCAGCGGCCCGTCATGCCAGGCCAGTTCACCGATACCTCGGGTAACGGCAATTTCCGGACACCCACTTCATTCCCGGATTTCGTGATTTATCGACCAACCGGCTGGATGACGTGTGACCCACTTCACCACTTCAACATCCTTTACAAACAAGGGACTTGACCGTGAGTGTGCGATTCCGTGCCGAACGTGACCCTGCGCGCTGGTTGGTTCGATTCCGTTCGCCCTGGGGCGTGACTCCCGCCACAGATCGCCCGTTGTCTTCTTCATGAGCCGGGGCCTACCCGGACCACGGGCCGGGAGCCACCCGGCTTTGCCACGCACCGCATCCCCGAGGGAGCCCCCCGTGCCGCGCATGCTCGACGTCAGCGACGAGGTACGCGCCGAGATCGGCGACGAAGAAGCAGACCGCCTGCTCGCCGGAGAGACCGCCCCGGGCAGTTACGACTGCACGTCCTGCCGCACTCCGGGCGACTCCGAGCAGGAGCGCACCAGCACCGTCCTCTTCATCGGGGACGAGACCGCCGTCCTCGCCTTCGCCCACTCCGGCTGCCTGCCCTCGCAGGTCGTCCAGGTGACCGAGGAGCAGCTCCGGGGCGCCGTGAAGTCCATCGCCGGCGACGCCGGCGGCGAGCCCGGCCAGGCGGCGCCCGAGCAGGCGGTGCTCGGTGTGACCAGCGGGCTCGTCCTGATCGCCGGGGAGCTGCACCCGGCCCTGGTGGTGGAGCCGACCGCGCCCATCGCCCGGCCCGGCGCGACCGGCTTCGGCGACGACTTCCTGCCGCTGCTCACCGAGCAGGGCTTCCTGCCCCTGACCGACCTGTCCGCGGCACCGCCGGTACTGCACGGCTGGTCGGTACTGCTCGCCGTGGGCCAGCTGCACGCGGTGCTCCAGCCGGGCAGCAACGGCGGACAGCCGGTGGCCTGGTGGCAGGCGCACCAGCCGCTCCAGGTGACCGACCCCTGGCGTGCGGCCGCCAACAAGCACCAGCAGGTACTGATGTTCGCCGCCCCCGTCGGCTCGATCGGCCATCAGCCGCGCGAGGACCTGATGCGGGACGCCCTGGACAAGGCGGCGGCGACCGGAAAGCTGGTCGGCGCGGCCCTGCCGCTGGCCGGCACCTGAGCCCGCGGGTCACCCGCACGGCCCGCACACCCGCGAAAGCCGTACGCGGGCCGCATCCCTTGACCCGCGGGGTCGTTTGGACATACGTGCACGCATACGACGTTTCACGCCGCCAGTCCTACTCGCCGATCCCCTCCGCGCGATCGGCTCAGGACTCCCTGGGCGGCCCATCGGCCACGCCGATCTACGACGCGCTCTACGCCGAGTACGTCAAGTCCTTCCGCGCACTGCCCGGCGACCGCAGCGGCGAGGAAAAGCTGGGCTTCACCGCCTTCGGGACCGTCCCGCACAGTACGGGCTCGTACAGCCATTCGTACGGCAGCTCGTACAGCGCCTACAGCGCGGGGGCTCAGAGTGCCCGGCATGCCGCCGGACAGCAGCCGCACTGGCAGCGCGTCGGGACCGTCAGCGCACACGGCACGGCGATGCACTATGTGCCGGCCGCCCTGCCGCCGGTGCCCCGAAGCGGCGTCTGAGCGAGCACCGAAACAGTGGAAGGGCGGCCCCCGTGGGGGCCGCCCTTCCACTGTTTCGCGCTACTTCTTCTTCGCGCCGCGCTTCTCGCGCACCCGCACCGAGATGTGGATCGGCGTGCCCTCGAAGCCGAACTCCTCGCGCAGACGGCGCTCGATGAAGCGCCGGTAGCCCGCCTCGATGAACCCGGAGGCGAACAGCACGAACCGCGGCGGCTTGGTGCCCGCCTGCGTGCCGAACAGGATGCGCGGCTGCTTGCCGCCCCGGACCGGGTGCGGGTGGGCGGCGACCAGCTCACCGAGGAAGGCGTTCAGCCGGCCCGTCGGGACCCGCGTCTCCCAGCCCGCCAGGGCCGCCTCGATCGCCGGGACCAGCTTCTCCATGTGCCGCCCGGTGCGCGCCGAGACATTGACTCGCGGGGCCCACGCCACCTGGCCGAGCTCGGTCTCGATCTCCCGCTCCAGGTAGTAGCGGCGCTCCTCGTCGAGGGTGTCCCACTTGTTGAAGGCGAGGACGATCGCGCGGCCCGCCTCCACGGCCATGGTGACGATCCGCTGGTCCTGCACCGAGATCGAATCGGCGGCGTCGATGAGGATGACGGCGACCTCCGCCTTCTCGACGGCGGCGGCGGTGCGCAGCGAGGCGTAGTAGTCGGCGCCCTGCTGGAGGTGGACCCGCTTGCGGATGCCCGCCGTGTCGACGAACTTCCAGGTGACGCCGCCGAGTTCGATCAGCTCGTCGACCGGGTCACGGGTGGTGCCCGCCAGCTCGTTGACGACGACGCGCTCCTCGTTCGCCACCTTGTTGAGGAGCGAGGACTTGCCGACGTTGGGACGGCCGATGAGCGCGATCCGGCGGGGGCCGCCGACGGCCGTGCCGAAGCTCTGCTCGGGGGCCTCCGGCAGGGCCTCCAGGACGGCGTCCAGCATGTCGCCGGTGCCACGGCCGTGCAGCGAGGAGACCGGGTGCGGCTCGCCGATACCGAGGGACCACAGAGCGGTCGCGTCGGCCTCCCCGCTCGGGCCGTCGACCTTGTTGGCGCACAGCACCACGGGCTTGTTGGCCTTGCGGAGCAGCCGGACGACGGCCTCGTCGGTGTCGGTGACGCCGACCTTGGCGTCGACGACGAAGACGACCGCGTCGGCGGCCTCGATGGCGTACTCGGCCTGGGCGGCCACGGAGGCGTCGATCCCGAGGACGTCCTGCTCCCAGCCGCCGGTGTCGACGACCTTGAAACGGCGGCCCGCCCACTCGGCCTCGTAGGTCACACGGTCGCGGGTGACGCCCGGCTTGTCCTCGACCACGGCCTCGCGGCGTCCGATGATGCGGTTCACGAGAGTCGACTTGCCGACATTGGGCCGGCCGACCACGGCGAGCACGGGCAGCGGGCCGTGCCCGGCCGCCTCGATCGCGCCCTCGACGTCCTCGGGGTCGAAGCCCTCTTCCGCGGCGAGCTCCATGAACTCCGCGTACTCGACGTCGCCGAGCGCCCCGTGGTCGTGCTCGTGCGGGGCCGAGCCGTCGGGCTGGATGTGGTCGTTCATGAAGTCCGTACCTCGTCGTTCATCTTGGTGGTCGGTGGAGTACCCGCTGTCTTCCGGGCTGATCCACTACTCAGTGTTGCCTAGCGCCTGGTGAGGCGCCTGGCGTTTTCCAGGTGGGCGGCGAGCTGCTTCTGGATGCGGCCGGTGGCCTCGTCCAGCGCCTTGCGCGTACGGCGCCCGCTGCCGTCGCCCGCGTCGAAGGGCTCGCCGAAGACGACATCGACGCGCGAGCGCAGCGGAGGCAGCCCCTTTATCAACCGTCCGCGCCTGTCGGTGCTTCCCAGCACGGCGACCGGCACGATCGGGGCGCCGCCGCGCACCGCGAAGTACGCGAGCCCGGCGCGCAGCGAGGCGAAGTCGCCCTCGCCCCGGGTGCCCTCGGGGAAGATGCCGAGCACGCCGCCGTTCTCCAGCACGCCGAGCGCCCTGGTGATCGCCGTGCGGTCGGTGGTGTCGCGGTCCACCTTCAGCTGGCCGATGCCGGTCAGGAACGGGTCGAGCGGGCCGATGAACGCCTCCTTCTTGATCAGGAAGTGCGTCGGCCGGGGCGCCACGCCCATGACCATCGGCCCGTCGATGTTGTGGGAGTGGTTGACGGCGAGGATCACCGGGCCGTTCACCGGCACCCGCCAGGCGCCGAGCACGCGCGGCTTCCACAGCCCGTACATCAGGCCGACGCCGATGCGCCGCCCGACCTCGGCGCTCCGCGCCGAAGGCAGCTCGGTCACTTCCCTGCCCGCTTCTCCTCGACGAGGGTGACGACACACTCGATGACCTGGGCCAGCGTGAGCTCGGTGGTGTCCACCTCGACCGCGTCGCCGGCCTTGGCGAGCGGCGAGGTCTTGCGGCTGGAGTCGGCCGCGTCGCGCTTGATCAGGGCCTCACGGGTGGAGTGGACGTCGGAGCCCTTCAGCTCGCCGCTGCGGCGGGCGGCACGCGCCTCCGGGGAGGCGGTGAGGAAGATCTTCAGGTCGGCGTCGGGCAGCACGGTCGTGCCGATGTCACGGCCCTCGACCACGATGCCGTTCTCCGCTGAGGCGGCGATCGTGCGCTGCAGCTCGGTGATCCGGGCCCGCACGTCGGACACCGCGCTGACCGCGCTGACCTTGGAGGTGACCTCCTGGGTGCGGATCGGGCCGGCCACGTCGACACCGTCGACGGTGATGGTCGGGCCCTGCGGGTCGGTGCCCGAGACGATCTCCGGCTTGCCGGCCGCGGCGCCGATGGCGGCGGGGTCGTCGATGTCGATGCCGTTGCTCACCATCCACCAGGTGATCGCCCGGTACTGGGCCCCGGTGTCCAGGTAGCTCAGCCCGAGCTGCGCCGCCACGGCCTTCGAGGTGCTCGACTTGCC
Source organism: Streptomyces purpurascens (assembly GCF_045040895.1). Lineage (NCBI taxonomy): Bacteria > Bacillati > Actinomycetota > Actinomycetes > Kitasatosporales > Streptomycetaceae > Streptomyces > Streptomyces purpurascens. The sequence goes on from NZ_CP108341.1 coordinate 2,023,161, forward strand.
CGTGCCGGAGGGGCCGTCGATGGCGACAATCACGGGCGTGGGGCTTTCCACAGTGGAGACCTTCCTGAACCGGGCTGGCGGGGGTGAGGGCGCGACTGCCCCGCACAAGGTTACTGGGTGCGGGTCACTCGTCCGGCCGCGCGTCGGTCAGCCACGTCCAGCATGCACTACTGCCGGATCGCCCAGCCCCGCTCGCGCAGCGCGGCGCTCAGCACGGGGGCCGCCTTCGGTTCGACCATCAGCTGCACCAGACCGGCCTGCTGCCCCGTCGCGTGCTCGATCCGCACGTCCTCGATGTTGACGCCGGCCATGCCCGCGTCCGCGAAGATCCGGGCCAGCTGTCCCGGCTGGTCGTCGATGAGCACCGCCACGACCTCGTAGACCCGCGGGGCGGACCCGTGCTTGCCGGGGACGCGGATCTGCCCCGCGTTGCCGCGCCGCAGGACGTCCTCGATGCCGGTGCTGCCCTCGCGGCGCTTGTGGTCGTCGGTGGACTGCAGGGCGCGCAGGGCCCGCACGGTCTCCTCCAGGTCTCCGGCGACGTCCGTGAGCAGGTCGGCGACCGGCCCGGGGTTGGCGGAGAGGATGTCGATCCACATCCGGGGGTCGGAGGCGGCGATCCGCGTCACGTCCCGGATGCCCTGCCCGCACAGCCGTACGGCCGCCTCCTCGGCGTTCTCCAGACGCGCGGCGACCAGGCTGGAGACCAGGTGGGGCATGTGGGAGACGAGGGCGACGGCACGGTCGTGGGCGTCGGCGTCCATCACCACCGGCACGGCACGGCAGTGCGAGACCAGTTCCAGGGCGAGGTTCAGCACCTCGGTGTCGGTGTCCCGGGTCGGGGTCAGCACCCAGGGCCGGCCCTCGAAGAGATCCCCGGTCGCGGCCAGCGGGCCGGACTTCTCCCGGCCCGACATGGGGTGCGTGCCGATGTAGCCGGTCAGGTCGAGGCCGCGTGCCTCCAGCTCACGGCGGGGTCCGCCCTTGACGCTGGCGACGTCCAGGTAGCCGCGCGCCGCTCCGCGGAGCATGGCGTCGGCGAGCACGTCCGCCACGTGGGCGGGCGGGGCGGCGACGATCGCGAGGTCGACGGGCCCGTCCGGCGCCTCGTCCGTGCCGGCGCCGAGCGCGGCCGCCGTGCGGGCCTGCTCCGGGTTCGGGTCGGCGAGGTGCACGGTGACGCCCCGCTGGGACAGGGCCAGGCCGGCGGACGTGCCGATGAGGCCGGTGCCGATGACGAGTGCGGTTCTCACTGGGCGATGTCCTTGCGCAGGGCGGCCGCGGCGCCGAGGTAGACGTGGGCGATGCCGGCCCGGGGCCGGTCGGACTCGATGTGCGCGAGAACCCGGACGACCCGGGGCATGGCGCCCTCGATGTCGAGTTCCTGGGCGCAGATCAGCGGTACGTCGACGATGCCGAGCTTGCGGGCGGCGGCCGCCGGGAAATCGCTGTGCAGGTCGGGCGTGGCCGTGAACCAGATGCTGATCAGGTCGTCGGCCGCGAGTTCGTTGCGCTCCAGGATGGCCGTGAGCAGGGCTCCGACCTGCTCGTCCATGTGCCCGGCCTCGTCCCGCTCAAGTTGGACGGCCCCCCGGACCGCTCGTACCGCCACGGCGCTGCTCCTTGCTGACGTGCGTGTCGCTCTACGTCCGTCCAGCCTAGTCAGCCCGCGCGAACGGGATGCGCGGCGCCCGCCCGATGAGACACCGGAATTACTATTCCTTGGGTATTTTCAGTGCCAAGATTCAGAAAAGTCCTTTTCTTCCGTTTTGGCACTTTCGGAGTGACGACATGACGTACGACACCACTCGCCGGACGGTTCTCCTCGCGACGGGCGCGACAGGCGCGGTGGCGCTGGTCGCGGCCTGCGGCGGGGACGGCGGCGGCAACGGCTCCACGTCGACGGTCTCCCCCACCGGCAAGGAGACGACGGACGCCCCCGCCGGTCAGGAGCTCGCCTCCACCGACGAGATCCCGGTCGGCGGCGGCAAGATCTTCAAGAACGAGGAGGTCGTGGTGACCCAGCCGGAGCAGGGTCAGTTCAAGGCCTTCTCCGCCATCTGCACCCACCAGCGCTGCCTGGTGACGACGGTCTCCGACGGCACGATCAACTGTCCCTGCCACGGCAGCAAGTTCCACATCGCCGACGGCGCGGTGGCCCACGGACCGGCGACACGTGCCCTGCCGGCCGAGCAGATCACCGTGGAGGGAAACTCGGTCCGCCTCACGTGAGAATCCGCGTAGCCTCCCGGGCATGCGGCCCGAGCAGCTGATACGCGACCATACGATCTACGCCTGCGTGATGGGCTCCCGCGCCTTCGGGCTGGCGACGGACAGCAGCGACACCGACCGCCGTGGCGTGTTCCTCGCGCCCACGCCTCTGTTCTGGCGCCTCGACAAGCCTCCGACACATGTCGAGGGCCCGGCCGAGGAGCAGTTCAGCTGGGAGCTGGAGCGCTTCTGCGAGCTGGCCCTGCGCGCCAATCCGAACATCCTGGAGTGCCTGCACTCCCCGCTCGTGGAGTACGCCGACGACACGGGCCGCGAGCTCCTGGCCCTGCGGGAGGCGTTCCTCTCCCGGCGGGTCCACGAGACGTTCACGCGGTACGCGTACGGCCAGCGCCGCAAGCTGGAGGCCGATGTCCGTACCCACGGCGCCCCGCGCTGGAAGCACGCGATGCATCTGCTGCGCTTGCTCATCAGCGCCCGCGATGTGCTGCGCACGGGCACGCTCACGATCGATGTCGGCGACCATCGCGAGGCCCTGCTCGCGGTGAAGCGCGGCGAGGTGTCCTGGTCCGACGTGGAGTCCTGGATGACCCGCCTGGAGCGGGAGACCGAGCGGTCCGCCCACCACAGCCCGCTCCCGGCGGAACCGGACAGGGAGCGCGTGGAGGACTTCCTCGTCCGCACCCGCCGCGCCTCGTCCAGCGGGGTCGTCACGCGTCCCAGAGCGCCCCGAGCGTGAGCAGGTCGCTCCGGTGTTCGACGCGGTCGGCCCACTCGGTCGGCCACGCCTCCGCGCCCACGTACGCGCCGGCGAAGGCGCCCGCCAGGCAGGCGATCGAGTCCGAGTCGCCGGCGGTGCAGGCGGCGCGCCGCAGGGCCGTCACCGGTTCGCCGGGGAAGAGCAGGAAGCACAGCAGCCCGGTCGCCAGGGCCTCCTCGGCGATCCAGCCCTCGCCGGTGGCCAGGCACGGGTCGTCCTCGGCGGAGACGGTGCGCACGGCGTGCCGGAGCCGGTCGAGGATCTCCAGGCACTCGTCCCAGCCGCGCGCGATGAACTGCTCGGGGCTCGGGTCCTGGGCCCGGCGCCACAGGTCGCCGAGCCAGCGCTCGTGGTAGTGGCCGCGGTTCTCCAGGGCGTACGAGCGGAGCAGGCCGATCAGCCCGTCCGGCTCGGTACCCGTCGCGAGCAGGCGTACGGCGTGCGCGGTGAGGTCGGACGCGGCGAGCGCGGTGGGGTGCCCGTGGGTGAGGGCGGACTGCAACTGGGCGGCGCCCGCGCGCTGTTCGTCGCTCAGGCCCTGGATCAGGCCCAGCGGCGCGACGCGCATGTTGGCGCCGCAGCCCTTGGAGTGGATCTGGCTGGCGTCCTGCCAGGGCCTGGCCTCGTCCTTCAGCAGTGAGCAGGCCTTCAGGCAGGTGCGCCCGGGAGCCCGGTTGTTCTGCGGCGACTGGTACCAGTTCACGAACTCCTCGCGCAGGGGCCGGGCCAGTCCTGCCGGGGTGAGCAGCCCCCGGTCCATCGCCGTCCGCACCGCCCACCCGAGCGCCAGCGTCATCTGCGTGTCGTCGCTGACGATCGCCGGCGTCGGCAGCTCCAGCCGCCGCCAGGGACCGAATCTGTCGAGGATCGCCGGCACGCCGCTGAACTCGGTCGGGTACCCCAGCGCGTCCCCCAGGGCGAGGCCCGTGAGCGCCCCGGTGGCGGCTTGCTTGTGGACGAGGAGGCTCATGCGGGGTGTCCTTCCGGCCGGTCACGAACAGTTCCCCGCGCCCACAGGGGCACGGGGAACTCAAGCACTTCGGGGACGGCGCTACGCCTAGAGATCGACTTCCTGCATCAGCATCCCCACCTCCGTGTTGGACAACCGCCGCAGCCAGCCCGACTTCTGGTCGCCCAGGGTGATCGGCCCGAAGGCGACCCGCACCAGCTTGTCGACCGGGAAACCGGCCTCCGCGAGCATCCGGCGCACGATGTGCTTGCGGCCCTCGTGGAGGGTGACCTCGACGAGGTAGTTCTTGCCGGTCTGCTGGACGACCCGGAAGTGGTCCGCCCGCGCGTAGCCGTCCTCGAGCTGGATGCCGTCCTTGAGCTGCTTGCCCAGGTCGCGCGGGATGGGGCCGACGATGTGCGCGAGGTAGGTCTTCTTCACGCCGTACTTCGGGTGGGTCAGCCGGTGCGCCAGCTCGCCGTGGTTGGTGAGCAGGATGACACCCTCGGTCTCGGTGTCGAGCCGGCCGACGTGGAAGAGCCGGGTCTCGCGGTTGGTGACGTAGTCACCGAGGCACTGCCGGCCCTCCGGATCCTCCATCGTCGACACGACACCGGCGGGCTTGTTCAGCGAGAAGAACTGGAAGCGCTGCGTGGCGACGGTCAGCCCGTCGACCTTGATCTCGTCCTTCTCCGGGTCGACGCGCCGCCCCTGCTCCAGGACGATCTCGCCGTTGATCTCGACCCTGGCCTCCTCGATCAGCTCCTCGCAGGCGCGCCGGGAGCCGAAGCCCGCGCGGGCGAGCACCTTCTGGAGCCGCTCGCCCTCCTGCTCGGCGCCCGGGAAGGTCTTGGGCAGCTTGACGTCCTTCTTCCCGGCGTACCGGTCGCGGTTGCGCTCCTCGATCTGCGCCTCGTACTCACGAGGGCGCGCCGGGGCCGTACGCCCACGCTGCTGGGGCTGCTTGGGGCCGCCCTTGGCACCGCCGCGCGCCGCACCGCCGCGCCCGGACTTGGGCCCGTCCTTCGTCGCCCCGGGGCCCACGTCGTAGCGGCGCTCCTCGGGGCGGGGCTTGCTGGGGCGGCCCTGCCCCTGCTTGTCATCCCTGTTGTTGCCGGCGCCGCGGTGATTGCCGCGCCCGCCGTTTCCGCCGTTCCTGCCGCTGCTTCGCATCAAAGTTCCGTCTGGTCGTCTTCGTCGTCGGTACCCGGGGTGACCGGGCGGCCCGGCACGTCGTCATCAGGCGCGTCCGGGTCGAACGACGGTACGCCCTCCTGGGTCTCGGCCTCGATCGCCTCCGCCTCCGGGAGGAAGGGCGCGAGCTCCGGGAGCTCGTCCAGACCGCGCAGGCCCATCCGCTCCAGGAAGTAGTTCGTCGTCGTGTACAGGATCGCACCTGTTTCGGGTTCCGTGCCCGCCTCCTCGACCAGACCCCGTTGCAGGAGGGTGCGCATCACGCCGTCGCAGTTGACTCCGCGCACGGCCGAGACCCGGCTGCGGCTGACCGGCTGCCGGTACGCGACGACGGCCAGGGTCTCCAGGGCGGCCTGGGTGAGGCGGGCCTGCTGGCCGTCCAGCACGAAGCGCTCGACGGCGGGCGCGTACTCGGCGCGGGTGTAGAAACGCCAGCCGTTCGCGACGAACCGCAGTTCGAAGCCGCGCCCCTGGACGGTATACTCGTCGGCCAGCTCGCGCAGCGCGTCCGTGATCTGGCGGCGCGGCCGGTCGAGGATCTTCGCGAGGTGTTCCTCGGTCGCGGGCTCGTCCACGACCATCAGGACGGCCTCCAGAGCGGGCTTGAGGTCGAGATCGGCGACGGTACGCAGCCCGGCCGGGATCTCGCTGATTTCTTCGCTCACGCCGGTTTCTCCTCCTTCGGCGGCTCGGGCGGCCGGTCGAACTCGTCGGTGACGGTCGGTGTCTCGTCCCCGTCCCCGCCGGTCCACCGCACGAGCAGCTCGCCCAGCGCGGACTCCTGCTCCAGCTCCACGGCCTTCTCGCGGTACAGCTCCAGCAGTGCGAGGAAGCGGGCCACGACGGTGAGGGTGTCATCGGTGTCCTCGATGAGCGCCCGGAAGCCGACCTCGCCCAGCTCCCTGAGCCGGGCCACGACGATCTGGGCCTGCTCCTGCACGCTGACCAGCGGGGCGTGGATGTGGTCGACGTAGACCTGCGGCCTGGGCTTGGGCTGCATCGCCTTCACGGCGAGCTTGGCGAACCCTTCCGCCCCGATGCTGATGACGACCTCGGGCAGCAGCTCGGCGTGCTGCGGTTCGAGCCCGACGGTACGCGGATAGCGCCGGGCCTCGTCGTCGAGCCGCCCGCTGAAGATGTCCGCGATCCGCTTGTACGCGCGGTACTGGAGCAGCCGGGCGAACAGCAGGTCCCGGGCTTCGAGCAGCGCCAGATCGCCCTCGTCCTCCACCTCGGCGGCGGGCAGCAGCCGTGCCGCCTTCAGATCGAGCAACGTGGCCGCGACGACGAGGAACTCGGTCGTCTCGTCCAGATCCCAGTCCGGCCCCAGCGCCCGGATGTACGCCATGAACTCGTCGGTCACCTTCGACAGCGCGACCTCGGTGACGTCCAGCTTGTGCCTGGAGATCAACTGCAGCAGCAGATCGAAGGGACCTTCGAAGTTGGCGAGCCGGACCTTGAAGACCCCGTCACCGGCGTCGGCCGGGGTCTCGGGCCCCGCAGCCGGCTCGACGGACTCTTCCTCCGCCCCGACCGGGGCCCGAAGCCTCGTCACAACCGGCTCCTCGACAACCACCGCTGCCGAACCAGCCACCGCCGCCACGGGCACCACGCCCGCCTCGACGGACGCCACCGGCTCAACGGGCTGCGCCGGTTCGCCAGCCTCCACCGGCTCAACGGGCTGCGCCGGTTCGCCAGCCTCCACGGGCTCGACGGGCTCCGCCTGCTCGGCCGCCGACGCCGAGGCCTCCGCCTCTGTCGGCTCAGCCGGTGCCACGGGCTCAGCCGCTGCCACAGGCTCGGGCGGCGCGGCCTCGGCCCATGCCTCCGCCGGAGGCGACTCCGGCTCTGCCGGCGGAGCGCCCGGCCCCCGCCCCAACGCGCGCCGACGGCCGTTCGGGCCGTCGGCGGGTGGAGGGGAAGCGTTCGAGGTCATAGCCCCCGCAGGCTACCGTTACCGCCCGCGCAGGCGTCGTACGAGGATGCTGGCGTCTCCGCGGGTCTCCAAGTCGGCGAGGACCACCGCGACCGCCTCGCGGACGATGCGGCCGCGGTCGACCGCCAGGCCGTGCTCGCCGCGGAGCACGAGACGGGCGTGCTCCAGATCCATGAGTTCCTCGGCGGACACGTACACGGTGATCTTCTCGTCGTGCCGCTCACGGCCGCTGGGGCGGCGCGCGGCCGCCCGTCCGCGCTTGCGTGGCGCCGCGCCCGCGGCAGCGGCGGCAGAACCTTCCTGCGCCGCCTGGCGCCGCCCGGAGCCGGAGCGCTCCGCGGCCGCGGAGCGGCTACGGGACTCCCCGGCATCGGCCGACTCCGCGTCCGCCGCCACATGCTCGGCGCCCTCACCGTCGCCGCCCTGTGCGGGCACCGACTGCGGCGCGTCCTCCGCGCCCGCTGCCGCCGCCGCGTCGCCCTCACCCGCCGGAGCGGGCACCCGGGCGTCACCGTTGACCTGGCGCCTGGGCGTGGACGACTGCAGCCCCATCCCCCCTGTCGTACGGAAGAGTTCGTCGGCCCCCGGCAGACTCACTCGGCGTGACACCGGGCGAGCACCTCCCTGGCGAGCTGGCGATAGGCGGCGGCACCGACGGAGTTGGAGGCGTACGTGGTGATCGGCTCACCGGCGACCGTGGTCTCCGGGAAGCGGACCGTGCGCCCGATGACCGTGTGGTAGACGTGGTCGTCGAAAGCCTCGACGACACGCGCGAGCACCTCACGGCTGTGCACCGTGCGCGAGTCGTACATCGTGGCGAGGATCCCGTCGAGCTCCAGCTCCGGGTTGAGCCGTTCCTGGACCTTCTCGATGGTCTCCGTCAGCAGCGCCACACCGCGCAGCGCGAAGAACTCGCACTCCAACGGCACTATCACCTTGTGCGCGGCTGTCAGGGCGTTGACCGTGAGCAGGCCGAGCGAGGGCTGGCAGTCGATGACGATGAAGTCGTAGTCGGGCAGCAGCGGCTTCAGGGCCCGCTGCAGTGTCGACTCGCGGGCGACCTCGGAGACCAGCTGGACCTCGGCCGCCGACAGGTCGATGTTGCTGGGCAGCAGGTCCATGTTGGGGACCGCCGTCTTCAGCAGCACCTCGTCGGCCGCCATGCCCCGCTCCATGAGCAGGTTGTAGACGGTGAGGTCGAGTTCCATCGGGTTGACGCCGAGACCGACCGACAGCGCGCCCTGCGGGTCGAAGTCCACGAGCAGGACCCGGCGTCCGTACTCCGCGAGCGCGGCACCCAGGTTGATGGTCGACGTCGTCTTGCCCACGCCGCCCTTCTGGTTGCACATCGCGATGATCTTCGCGGGACCGTGGTCGCCCAGCGGGCCCGGGATCGGGAAGTACGGCAGCGGGCGCCCGGTGGGACCGATGCGCTCCCGGCGCTGTCTGGCCGCGTCGGGCGCGAGAGTGGCCGCGTACTCGGGGTCGGGCTCGTACTCCGCGTCGGGGTCGTAGAAGTGCCCCTCGGGCAGTTCGTCGTAGTCGGCGAGTTGGTTGTGGGGCGCGCCACTTCCGCCGCCGGCCATGGCGTTCACGTGATGGCCATCCATCTTCTGGTGTGCTGTGTGAGTCGCCTGCTGACTCTGGTGGGCTGCGAAGGTGCGCACAGCGACGGAGCCGACAGCCGCGAATCCCGCGGGCCCCTGGTCCCGTGCAGGCATTCCTGGTTGACCACCCCCGGGAGTAAATGTCGACTCATTCACAAGTCGTCTTACCTCCTTGGTGACCAGGAAACTTCTAGACAGGTCAGCGTGGCACCATGCCGACGGTTGGCGACTCTATGGCGTGTCGGGCGTCCGCAGCAACACAATCCGCCGGACCCGGCCCGATGTGTCGGCAATGAAACATCCCGCTGTCAAGGGCGTACGGCCGTCGCACGGCAGGTTTCACCGGTGTGCGAATCGGTTGAAGGGTTACGTTCGAGGCGAGTTGCTCGAGAAGCGCGAAGTGACCATACACACATCCGGCCGGACCTTGTCGGGCAAGGTCCGGCCGGGTGCGCGGCGTTGACGACCTGTGTTGACGTATCGCCTTTACCGGTTGATGACTTAGCCGATTTACCGGCCGTCGGACTCAGACGAGCAGCGAGGCAAGCTCCACGTGCTCCACGCCGTGCGCCTCGGCGACCTCGCGGTAAACGACCTTGCCGTCATGCGTGTTGAGACCCCGGGCCAGCGCCGGGTCGCGGCGCAGCGCCTGCGCCCAGCCGTGGTTCGCCAGCTCCACGATGTACGGCAGCGTGGCGTTGGTCAGCGCGTAGGTGGAGGTGTTGGGCACCGCGCCGGGCATGTTGGCGACGCAGTAGAAGACCGACTGGTGGACCGGGAAGGTCGGCTCCGCGTGGGTGGTCGGGCGGGAGTCCTCGAAGCAGCCGCCCTGGTCGATCGCGATGTCGACAAGGACACTTCCGGGCTTCATCCGCGAGACGAGCTCGTTGGTGACCAGCTTCGGGGCCTTGGCGCCGGGGATCAGCACCGCGCCGATGACGAGGTCGGCCTCCAGGCAGGCCTTCTCCAGCTCGAAGGTGTTCGAGACGACGGTCTGGATCTTCGTACCGAAGATCTTGTCCGCCTCGCGGAGCTTGTTGACGTCCTTGTCGAGCAGGGTCACGTGGAAGCCCAGGCCGATGGCGATCTGCGCCGCCTGCCAGCCGGAGACACCGCCGCCGATGACGACGGCCCGGCCGGCCAGGACGCCGGGGACACCGCCGGGCAGCACGCCACGGCCGCCGTTGGCGCGCATCAGGTGGTAGGCGCCGACCTGCGGGGCCAGCCGGCCCGCGACCTCGGACATCGGGGCGAGCAGCGGGAGCGCGCGGCTGGGCAGCTCGACCGTCTCGTACGCGATCGCCGTGGTGCCGGACTCCAGGAGGGCGTCCGTGCACTCCTTGGAGGCGGCCAGGTGCAGGTAGGTGAAGAGCGTCTGGTCCTTGCGGAGGCGGTGGTACTCCTCGGCGATGGGCTCCTTGACCTTCAGCAGCAGGTCGGCGGCGGCCCAGACCTCATCGGCGGTGTCCAGGATCCGGGCACCGGCGAGGACGTACTCCTCGTCCACGATCGAGGAGCCGACACCGGCGCCGCGCTCGATGACGACCTGGTGGCCATGACGCACCAGCTCGTGCACGCCGGCGGGGGTGATGGCCACCCGGAACTCGTTGTTCTTGACCTCGCGGGGGATGCCGACCTTCACGTCGATCACGGTCCTTGGCTCAGAGGGTATGGGGGCATTACTAGGCATACCCGGCCGCGCACAGGCACACCGGGAGATACCGCAGGAGAACGTGCGGCAGAGCCAGTCTAATGAAGGTGTTCCCGCTGTCTAGCCTTTCATTGCATCAATCTTCAGCGGATGCGGTACGGATTTCGCAGGCGTCCGCGTCATCTTCCTGGTTTACCTCCCCGAGGAGCCGCTCGGCGGCGCCCCGGTGCAGCCCGGCCGACGCGGGGTCGCCGAGGCGTTCGAGGGTGTCGGCGACCCGCAGGTGCAGCGCGGCCTGCAACCGCGTGTCCTCGGCCCGCCGGGCCCATTCCACGGCCTCCCGGCACGTGCGCAGCGACTCGTCGGGCCGGCCGGCGTACTCCTGGACCCGCGCCAGTTCGCTCAGGGCCCGCGCCTGGGCGGCCACGTCACCGAGCTTGCGGTGCCCGGAGATCGCCGCGCGCCAGTTCCGCAGGGCCTCGCCGTAGCGGCCCGCGAAGGTGTGGGCGGCGGCGATCCGCCCGTACAGCCGGGCCGCGTCGGCGCGCTCGTCCCGGGCGAGCCGCTCGACCAGGGCCCGGCCGAACCAGTCGGCGGCCCGGTCGAAGTCGCCGAGCTCCAGGTGCGCGCCGCCTACGGATTCCATCGCGCGTCCGGCCGCGTACGGGTCGTCGACCTCGCGTCCGGCGTCCAGCGCGGCCCGGTAGCGCGTCAGCGCGGCGGCCGTGCGGCCGGTCCGGGCGTCGAGATCGCCGAGGTTGAGCAGGGCGGCGGCCCGCTCCCGGGGCAGCTCGCGGCGCTCGGCCACGTCCAGGACCAGGCTGTGGATCTCGTAGAGATCGGGCGCGGCCGCCTGGGTGCCGACGTGCGCCACCATCGCCCGCACCAGCTGGGACATCAGCCGCCGGGCCAGGGTGTCCAGCTCCCCGTCGCCGACCGCGAGCCGAGCCGAGGCCAGCAGGGCGGGCCGGGTCAGGCGCAGCCAGTCGGCGGCCGCCCTGGGAGTGGGAAAGCGCAGGGCACGCGGCATGTCGAGGAGTTTCTGGCGTGCCTGGGGGCTGTCGGTCTCGGTGATGGCACGGCAGACCTGGAGCAGCCGTACGGTCCGCTCCAGCATGCGGGCACGGGCCACCTGGAGCTCGGCCGGACGCTCGTGGTGCCCGGCGAGGACGCGGAGCAGCGGGTGCAGACAGCCGGGGACCTCGTACTGGGGCAGCGGCGAGTCCACCGCGTGCAGGAAGCCGAGGGCGACGAAGTCGTCCAGGGTGGTGCGGGCGCTGTCGACCGAGCAGCCGACGAGCGCGGAGGCGGTCTGCGGGTCGACCAGTCCGGCCGGGGCCAGGGCGAGCAGGCGCAGCATCCTCGCGGCGGTGGCGGGCAGGGCGTCGTAGGCGAGTCGGAAGACCCGGCTCAGGGCGGTCCCCTCGGCGGGCTCGGTCCGCAGTTGCTTGGCGAGGTCCAGGACGGCCGCCTTGGGGCGGGCGGCGAGCCAGCCGCCCGCCAGCATCAGCGCGGCGGGCTGCCCCTGGCACTCCTCGGCGAGTCCCTCGGCGGCCCGGGGGTCGACGGTGATGCGGACCGAGCCGGTGTGCCGGGACAGCAGCTCCACTCCGGACTTGGCGTCCAGGCCTCCCAGTGTGCAGGGGCGGACGTCCGCGATGCCGGTCAGCGGGCCCTCGGAGACCGCGACGACCAGGCACTCCGGGGTGTCGGGCAGCAGGGCGTCGACCTGCTCGGCGTCGGCCGCGTCGTCCAGCAGGAGCAGGGCGCGGCGGTCGGCCAGGGCGCCGCGCAGAGAGTCGGTGAGGTCGTCGCCGCAGGCCCCGGCCGGGGCCTCCCGGTCCAGGGCGGCGAGCAGGTCGCGGGCCGCGCGCTCGACGGGTACGGGGGTGCCGTCCGGGTCGGTCAGGCGGGCGCGCAGCACCCCGTCCGGGTAACGGTGCGCGACCTGCTGTGCGAGTTCCTCGGCGAGTGCGGTGCGTCCCGAGCCGGGCCGGCCGGCGATGAGCAGCACACGCGCTCGTGGGGGTTTGCGGCCGGCGAGGGTGTCCAGGCCGGCGCGCTCGATGTCGGCGCGCAGTTCCTTCAACTCCCGTGTGCGGCCCAGGAACTGACTCTCGCCGGCAGCGTGTCCGGTCAGCCGCACGTCGCCTTTCTCCACGACCTGATCCGTCACGGGCCACACTCCCGTCCCACGCACGCAAGCCCGCCGGGAATCCGGTTCGGGCGTGCCTCAGAGCCTAGTTCACGCTCTGCAACGTTCCGGGTGGAGCGCGGCGGGCACGGCAGCCACATCCCCCGATCGGATCAGCCGATCTTCACACCTTGGAGGGGCTTGGAGGGGCGGGGCGCAGGGGGCAGGGCGAATTCAGGCCCCTTCACGCCCCCCATCCGGCCCTTTCACGCCCCCATCCGGCCCCTTCCCGCTCACGCCTCGAACGGCCGCGCCGGCCACGGCGCCTGGGCCGGGCGCAGTGCGTCCAAGCCGCTGCCCGCGCGGGCGGCGACCAGGGACAGGACGCCCACCACGAGGCAGTTGTTGTGAAGTTCGCCGGCCAGTACGCCCCGGACGAGATCCCCGACCGGGACCCGGTCGAGTTCCATGTCGGCCTCTTCCTCCTCGACCGCGAAGCGCTCGCCCTCGGCCTCGGACAGATCACGGGCGAGGAAGATCCGTACGGCCTCGTCGCAGCCGCCGGGGGTGGTGTAGACGTCGGTCAGCACCCGCCAGTCCTCGGCCTTGACGTGCGCCTCCTCGTACAGCTCGCGCTGCGCGGCGTGCAGCGGGTTCTCGCCGGGGACGTCGAGCAGACCGGCCGGGATCTCCCACAGCTTGTGGCGCACGGGGTGGCGGTACTGGCGCAGGACCAGGACGCGGTCGGCCTCGTCGAGGGCGAGGACGGCCACGGAGCCGGGGTGGACCTGGTAGTCACGGCCGACCACGGTGCCGTCGGGCATGACCACGTCGTCGGTGCGGACGGAGGTCTTGTTGCCGACGAAGGGGGTGTCCGTCGCCCGGACCTCCCACTCCTCCGGGGTGTCCTTGATCGTCATGCCTGTCCTTCCACGTACCCGACCCGACCTGCTGAAAAGAAACCGGGGTGCACACCCTTTGAAGGGATGCACCCCGGCCACCGTACAACTGGTGTGTTACTTCGAAGTCTTCCGCTCGACCGAGGCCTTGACGAGCCCGGCGAACAGCGGATGCGGACGCGTCGGGCGCGAGCGCAGCTCCGGGTGTGCCTGGGTGGCGACCAGGTACGGATGGACGTCGCGCGGGTACTCGACGTACTCGACGAGCTTGCCGTCCGGGGAGGTGCCGGAGAACTGGATACCCGCCTTCTTCTCCAGCTCGGCCCGGTAGGCGTTGTTCACCTCGTACCGGTGACGGTGCCGCTCCTCGACGTACTCCTTGTCGTCGTACACCTCGCGCACGATCGAGCCCTCGGCCAGCTTGGCCGGGTACATGCCCAGCCGCATCGTGCCGCCCATGTCACCCTCACCGGCGACGATGTCGAGCTGCTCGGCCATGGTGGAGATGACGGGGTGGCCGGTGGCCGGGTCGAACTCGGTGGAGTTGGCGTCCTGGATGTCGACCAGGTTGCGCGCGGCCTCGATCACGATGCACTGCAGGCCGAGACAGAGGCCGAGCAGCGGGATCTTGTTCTCGCGGGCGTACTTGATCGCCCCGACCTTGCCGAGCACACCGCGGTCGCCGAAGCCGCCGGGGATGCACACGCCGTCGACGTCGCCGAGCTGCTGGGCCGCGCCCGCCGGAGTCTTGCAGTCGTCGGAGGTGACCCACTTGATCTTCACGCGGGCCCGGTTGGCGAAGCCGCCGGCCCGCAGCGCCTCGGTGACCGACAGGTAGGCGTCGGGCAGGTCGATGTACTTGCCGACCAGCGCGAGGGTGATCTCGTGGTCGGGGTTGTGGACGCGGTCGAGCAGGTCGTCCCAGGTGGTCCAGTCGACGTCCCGGAACGGCAGGTCCAGCTTGCGGACGACGTAGGCGTCCAGGCCCTCGCCGTGCACGGTCTTCGGGATGTCGTAGATCGAGCGGGCGTCGGGGCAGGCGACGACGGCGGCCTCGTCGACGTCGCACATCAGCGAGATCTTCCGCTTGATCGCGGTGGGCACCTCGCGGTCGCAGCGCAGCACGATCGCGTCCGGCTGGATACCGATGTTGCGCAGGGCCGCAACCGAGTGCTGGGTGGGCTTCGTCTTCAACTCACCCGAGGGGCCGATGTAGGGCAGGAGCGAGATATGGACGACGAAGACGTTGTCACGGCCGACCTCGTGACGGACCTGGCGGACGGTCTCCAGGAACGGCAGCGACTCGATGTCGCCGACCGTGCCGCCGACCTCGGTGATCACGACGTCGACCTCGTCCGTCGCCATGCGGCGGATGCGGTGCTTGATCTCGTTGGTGATGTGCGGGATGACCTGCACGGTGTCACCCAGGTACTCGCCGCGCCGCTCCTTGGCGATCACGGTGTTGTACACCTGACCGGTGGTGACGTTGGCGGAGCCGTCCAGGTCACGGTCGAGGAAGCGCTCGTAGTGGCCGATGTCCAGGTCGGTCTCGGCGCCGTCGTTCGTGACGAACACCTCACCGTGCTGGAAGGGGTTCATCGTGCCCGGGTCCACGTTCAGGTACGGGTCGAGCTTCTGCATCACGACGCGCAGACCGCGGGCCTTGAGCAGCATGCCGAGGCTGGAGGCCGTCAGGCCCTTGCCGAGCGAGGAGGCGACACCCCCGGTGACGAAGATGTGCTTGGTCGTCGAGTTTCGAAAAGCAGCGGGCGGCATGGCCAAGAGGGGGCTCCCGTGGTCGCGGTCTGGGGTTGCGGTGCGGCTGCCGGCCGGAGGCTTCTCCGGGGGTTGCCGTCGCTGCGGTTCGGGGGTTTGCTGGCCCACCGGTCCACGGGCTACCAGCGTATCAGCGCCTTGGGGCGATGGCTTCCGGCCACGCTCCGCATACACGCCGACACGGAGGCGATCGCCGTTACCGGTCTCTCACCCCTTGCTCACTCGTTCGGCGTACCTGGCTTGCCCGGAGCGGCACACAGATCATCTGCGTGCGTCGTATCCTGCTCGGACACTCGCTGCCGAGCCCGTCCGGCCCAACGGCACCACCCCCCGCCCGTGAGCGCCGGAACAACGTGAGCTCGTCAGTTCGTTGAGCAACAATTGGCCTTTGCGTCACGGCTGAGTGACCTGTTTTGCTTCATCGCTCAACGACGCATTGCAAGACTTGCTGAAACCCCCCTTGACCGCACTAGCGACAGCCCCCTCGTGGGGTGACGTGGCCGTTCGACTGGAGTTGCACGTGGCCGGGCGCATCGAAGACTACGCACTCATCGGAGACATGCAGACCGCTGCCCTGGTCTGCCGGGACGGGACGGTCGACTGGCTGTGCCTGCCCCGCTTCGACTCGCACGCCATCTTCGCCGGCCTGCTGGGCACCGAGGAGCACGGCTTCTGGCGGCTCGGCCCCGCGTACGCCTCCGACCAGCAGCCACCCACCGCCGCCCGGCGCAGCTACCGCGGTGACTCGCTGGTCCTGGAGTCCGAGTGGGACACCCAGCGGGGCACGGTCCGGGTGACCGATTTCATGCCGCCGCGTGACGGCGCCCCGCAGCTGATCCGGATCGTGGAGGGCGTCTCGGGCCGTGTGCCGATGCGCTCGGCGCTCAGGATGCGGTTCTCGTACGGCCGGGTGGTGCCGTGGGTGCACAAGCACGACGGGCGCACGGTGGCCGTGGCGGGCCCCGACTCCGTGTGGTTCGACACATCCGCCGAGACCTACGGCAAGTCTCTGACGACGTACGCGGACTTCACGGTCGCCCCGGGTGACCGGATCGCGTTCACGATCTCCTGGCAGCCCTCGCACAAGGAGCCGCCGCCGCTGCCCGAGCCGGAGCAGTCGCTGGAGGCGACGGAGGACTTCTGGCGCGAGTGGGTCGACCACTGTACGTACCACGGCCCCTACCGCGAGGCCGTGATCCGCTCGCTGATCACGCTGAAGGCCCTGACGTACGCCCCGACCGGCGGCATCGTCGCCGCGCCCACCACCTCCCTGCCGGAGGACATCGGCGGCGTCCGCAACTGGGACTACCGCTACACGTGGCTGCGCGACGCGGCGATCACCCTGTCCTCGCTGCTGCGCACCGGCTACCGCGAGGAGGCCCGCGCCTGGCGCGAGTGGCTGCTGCGGGCCGTGGCGGGCGACCCGGAGAACCTGCAGATCATGTACGGCATCGCGGGCGAGCGCGAGCTGGGCGAGGCGGAGCTGGACTGGCTGCCGGGCTACGAGAACTCCGCCCCGGTCCGGGTCGGCAACGGCGCGGCCCACCAACTCCAGCTGGACGTGTACGGCGAGGTCACCGAGGCCCTGCACCTGGCCCATATGACGGGTCTCGCGCGCAACGACTACGCCTCGCTGCTCCAGCTGAAGCTGATCCGCTACCTGGAGGACCACTGGCAGGAGCCGGACGAGGGCATCTGGGAGGTGCGCGGCCCGCGCCGCCACTTCGTGCACTCCAAGGTGATGGCCTGGGTCGCGGTCGACCGCACGATCAAGCTCATCGAGTCCGGTGACGCCGACGGCCCGCTGGAGCGGTGGAAGGAACTGCGCGACGACATCCACCGGGACGTGTGCGAGAAGGGTTACGACAAGGAGCGCAACACCTTCACGCAGTCGTACGGCTCGAAGGAGCTGGACGCCTCGCTGCTGCTGATCCCGCAGATGGGCTTCCTGCCGCCGGACGACAAGCGCGTCATCGGCACGATCGAGGCGATCCAGCGGGAGCTGTCCACGCCGGACGGCTTCATCCTGCGCTACCCGACGGAGGGCGACAACGCGGGCGTCGACGGTCTGCCCGGCGACGAGGGCGCGTTCCTCGCCTGCTCGTTCTGGATGGCCGACGACCTGGCGATGATCGGCCGCGTGGACGAGGCCCGCAAGCTGTTCGAGAAGCTCCTGTCCCTGCGCAACGACCTCGGTCTGCTGGCCGAGGAGTGGGACCCGCACCTCCAGCGCCAGGTGGGCAACTTCCCGCAGGCGTTCAGCCACGTGCCGCTGATCGACACGGCTTTGCGTCTGACGGCTTCGGGCGCGTACGGCGGCTGACCGGACCGGACAGCGGATGGGCGCGCCGCCTCGTGTGACGGGCGGCGCGCCGCGTCATGCCGGCCTGAGGGCCGTGAGCGTGCGCTCCCCCGCCGGGTCGCCCGCTGTGGCCGGGACCAGGGCGATCTCGTCGAGGCCGGCCTCGGCGTAGGCGTCGATACGGGCGCGGACGGTGCCGGCGTCGCCGACGAGGGCGACCGTGCCCGCGGCCGCGGGCGGCAGGGCCCGCAGCAGGGTGTCCCGGTCGGCGCCCTTGGCGGCCAGTTCCACGACCTCGGCGAGTCCCGCCTCGACGAACATGTCGCTGTAGCCCGGCACGGCGAGATAGCCGACGACGCTGCGCAGGACCTGCGTGAGCGTCTCCGGCTCCGGGTCCACGGCGGCGGGCAGCCAGGCGGCCAGCCGGGGCGGCGTACGGCCCGCCCGCTCGGCGGCGGCGAGCATGCGCGCCCGCAGGACGCGGACCTGCTCCGGCGAGACGATGTCGAGCAGCATCCGGTCGGCGTGCCCGACGGCGGCCGCGATCGCGCGCTCGCCGAACGCCGCGACGGTGACCTCGCCCCCGGGCGGCGGCAGCCGGCGCGGGAAGCCGCTGCCGGGCACGATCGGATCGCCCGGCACGCTGTCCCACAGCGCGCGTACGGCCGCCGCGGACTCCTCGAGGGCGGCGGCGGGCCGGGACCGCGGCCGGCCGTGCACGCCCTCGACGACCCGCTTGCTGGACGTGCCGAGGGCCACACCGACGGGCCGGCCGGTGACGGCCGCGGTGGAGGCGGCGCCCCGGACGATGGTGAGCGGGTCGCGCACCGACACCGGCACGGGCCCGGCCGTCAGCACGGCCTGCTCGGTGGCCGCGCCGATCGCCGTCGCCAGGACGAACGAGTCCCACGTCGGTCCCTCGCCCGCCCACACCTCCCGGTACCCGAGCCGGTCGGCGAGCACCGCGACCCGCAACGGCTCCTCGACCGGACTGTCGTCCTCCCGCCCCACGGCGACCACGCTCATGTCCATGACCGCGCCCGTACCCGGTCGATCACGCCGTAATCCGGGGCGTGATCGACTCCGTGCCCCGCCGGAGATGTCCGGGAGGCACCCGCGCGGGTAGCGTCCGGCACATGGACAGCGGGACGGACAGCGGTCACGACACGCAGGGCGCCGGGATCACCGTGCAGCGGGCGCTGGAGCTGCCGGGACTGCGCAGCGGGCTGCCCGAGGTGCTGGCGGGCGCCGACCGGCTCGGGCGGTCCGTGCGCTGGGTGCACGCCGGTGAGGTGCCGCACATCGCCTCGCTGCTCAAGGGCGGAGAACTGCTGCTGACGACGGGCTACGGCCTCGGCACCCGCCCGGCCGAACAGCGGGCGTTCGTGCGCACGCTGGCCGAGCGCGGTATCGCGGCCCTGGTCGTGGAGCTCGGCCCGCGCTTCACACGGCTGCCCGCCGCCCTCGTCGACACGGCCCGGTCGGCCGGGCTGCCGCTGGTCCAGCTGCACCGCGAGGTGCCGTTCGTCACGGTCACGGAGGAGGTCCACACCGAGATCGTCAACGGCCACTACGCGCTGCTCCAGCGGGCCGAGGAGGTGCACCGGCGGTGTACCGAGGCCCTGCTGGGCGGCGGCGGGGTGCCCCAAGTGCTCGGCATTCTGGCGGACTTCGGCGGCAATCCCGTCTTCCTGGAGACGGCGGACGGGCAGTTGCTCTATGCCGCCGGGGCCGGTCCCGAGGGCACGGATCCGCTCCAGGTGTGGGAGGGGCTGCGCGGCCAGCACAAGGACGAGCCGCCGCTCCCGGGCTCGGTCCTGGTGGACGTACCGGGCGGCGGGCCCGGCAGCGGTGGCGTCCGCGCGCGTCTCGTCCTGCTGCCCGTGCGGACCTCCCTGGCACCCGTGCACCGCATGGCGGCCGAGCGGGCCGCGGGCATCCTGGCCGTGGTGCTGATGCAGGCACGGCAGGAGGAGGAACTGGCGGCGCGCGGGCGCGGCGACTTCCTCACGGACCTCGCCGAGGGCCGGGTCACGGCGGAGGACGCCCCGGCGCAGGCGCGCGTGCTGGGCTTCAGACCGGGCGAGGGCCCGCTGCTGCCGGTGGTCATGCGGCTCGGGGACGCTCTGTCCCCGGGGGGAGGCTGGGCCGTGCTGGCCCGGGCGGTCGCCGAGGAGCTGGCGTCGGTGGGCGTACCGGTGCTGCTCGGGGTGCGGCCGGTGGAGGGCCGGGTGCCGGTGCTGCTCGGGCTGCGTGCGGAGCCGGAGCGGCCGACGGTCGCGGACCGGGTCGCGGCGGCGCTGCGCGCCGGGGTGGAGCGGGCCGGGATGCTGCGGCCGGGCGGGCAGCCGCCGGTGGTGGTCGTGGGGATGGCCGGCGGCTGGACGGCGGCGGCGTCGGGCCTGCGGCACGCGGCGGAGACGGCGACCGCGGCCCAGGGCCTGCCGGACCGGCCCTGGTACGACGCCCGCCGTCTGGACATCGACCTGCTGCTGTGGCGGCTGCGCGACCATCCCGACCTGGCCGCCTTCGTCGACCGGGCCCTCGGCCCGCTCCTGGAGCACGACCGCCGCTCCCGGCCGCCGCTGCTGCCCACCCTGGCGACGTACCTCGCCCACGCGGGACGCAAGGCGGAGACGGCCCGGGAGCTCCACCTCAACCGGCAGACCCTGTACAACCGCCTGGCACGCATCGGGGAGTTGCTGGGCACGGACCTCGACGACCCGCAGACGGTACTGGCCCTGAGCCTGGCGCTGCGGGCCCGCAGGCACGTCTGAATAGATCCTCAGGTCAGGGGCCGGAGCTGGGTCAACTCGTCGTACACACTGAGCACCTGGGCCACCGTCTCGTCCTCGCTCGGCCAGGTGGCGGCCTGCCGGGCGCCCTTCTCCCTCAGCAGTTCCCGGCGCTCCGGGTCGCCGAGCAGGCGTACGACGGAGCCGGCGAGCGCCTCCGCGTTCCCGTGCGGGACGACTTCGGCCGCGTCGCCGACGAGTTCGGGAATGCCGCCGACATCGGTCGCGACGAGCGGCACGCGCGCGTGCAGGGCCTCCTGGGCGAGGACGGAGCGTGACTCCTCCCACCGGCTCGGCAGCAGGGCGAGGTCGGCTGCGGCGAGCAGGTCGGTGATGTCGTCGCGCCGCCCGATGAGCCGGACGGGCAGCCCCTCGCCCTCGATCCGCTCCTGGAGCTCGCCGCGCAGCGGCCCTTCACCGGCGATCACGACCAGGGGGACGGGGTCGAGCCGGCGCCACGCGCGCGCGGCGTCCAGCAGCACGTCGTACCCACGATGCCGCTCCAGGGAGCCGACGGCCATCAGCAACGGCCGCCCGATGGCGCCCAGTTCGGCACGCACCTTGGGGCGCAGCCCGTCGGGGTCGTCGGGCTCCACGGGCCTGCGGGGGCCGGGCAGCGCGACGGCCGCGAGCCGTGCGTCCCGGGCACCCGTCCACCGGGCCCGGTCCACGAGCGCCGACGTCGTCCCCAGCACGACGCTGGCCGCCTTCACGACCCGCCGCTCCAGCACCCGCAGCAGATGGGCACGCGCCCCGTCGGCGTGCGCCCGGTCGTGCCACGTCACGACCAGCGGAGTACCCACGCGCCGCCCGCTGAGCGCGAGCACGGCACGGAACGAGGCGTGCAGCCCGTGCGCGTGCACCAGATCGGCGTTGGCACAGGCCGCCCGCAGGGCCGCCACCGACACCGGGTCACTGCTGCGCGGCACGTGCACGTGGTCGGCCCCGACACCGCTGAAGTCATAGGCGCGATCCGCCTCACAGGGGGCGCACACCGTGACTTTCACGCCCCTCGCGACGAGCCCCGCGGCCAGTGAACGCACATGCGCACTGCTGGCGGCATTGCCTCCACCCAGCACCTGCACGGTGCGCAGCGGCGACTGGCCAGGCGGTGAGTGGCTGCTCACGGGGGTCACGTGGCCGGGCTCCTGGTTCGGGTCGGGCGGTCACGACGAACGTACAGAACGAACGAGCGCGGGGAACGCACCGCGCGGTTTCCTACGCGTACTCCGCCAAGGATGCCAGCACATATGAGGGTTCCGGGAACGCCGGAACCCCGGCGGCGCGACAGCGGGGCGCGGCATCGGGAGGAATGCGCCGGGCCGAGTCACCCACACGAGTGAAGATGGGGCAGGTCCTCCCGACCATGCGACCGAACGCCAGTGCGCCCTCCCGCTACCTGTCCGCCCGAGCCGTCGCCAGCAGCTCCTCCGCATGCGCCCGGGCCGTCTCGGAGTCCTCCTGGCCGGCGAGCATGCGGGACAGTTCCCGGACCCGGTCCTCCCCCTCCAGCACCTTCACACCGGAACGGGTGACCGATCCGTCGTTGGTCTTCTCGACCAGCAACTGCCGGTCGGCGAAGGCCGCCACCTGCGGGAGATGGGTCACGACCACGACCTGCGCGGTCTTCGCCAGACGTGCGAGCCGCCGGCCGATCTCGACCGCCGCCTTGCCGCCGACACCGGCGTCGACCTCGTCGAAGAGATACGTCGGCACGGGATCCGTCCCCGCGAACACGACCTCCACGGCCAGCATCACGCGCGAGAGCTCACCACCGGACGCCCCCTTGGCGATCGGCCGCGGCGGCGCGCCCGGGTGCGGGGCCAGCAGCAGCTCGACCTCGTCGGCTCCCGCGGGCCCGTACGCGACCGCACGGCCGCCGACCTCGACGCCCTCCGGGTCCTCGGTCTGCCGGATGTCGAAGGACACGCGCGCGTGCGGCATGGCGAGCGAGGCCAGCTCGGCGGTCACGGCGGCGGCGAACCGCTCGGCGGCCTCCGTCCGCGCGTCCGTCAACGCCTGTGCGAGACCACCCAGTTCGGACCGCAGCGCGTCCCGCTCGGCGGTCAGCTCCCCGATCCGCTCGTCGTCGCCGTCGAGTTCGGTCAGCCGGGCGGCACTCGTCTCGGCCCAGGCCAGCACGGTGGCGATGTCCTCGCCGTACTTCCGGGTCAGCCCGGTGAGCGCGGCCCGCCGCTCCTCGACGGCCGACAGCCGCAGCGGATCGGCGTCCAGATCGTCGGCGTACCCGGCCAGGTCCCCCGCCGCGTCGCGCAGCAGGATCCCGATCTCCCCGATGCGGTCGGCGAGCGCGGCCAGCGCCGGATCGTGGGACCGTACGGCGTCCAGGGCCCGCTGGCCGCCCGCGACGAGCGTCCCGGCGTCGACGCCCTCGGGGTCCTCCGGATTGCCCGCGAGCGCCGCGTGTGCGGCCGCCGCGGCGGCCGCCAGCGCCTCGGCGTGCCCCAGCCGCTCGGCCTCCTCGGCCAGTTCCACGTCCTCACCGGCCCGGGGCTCGACGGCGGCGACCTCGTCGAGCCCGTAGCGCAGCATGTCGGCCTCCTGGGCCCGTTCCCGTGCGCGCGTGGTGATCTCGTCGAGCTCGACGGAGGCGGCCCGCAGCCGCTTGTACGCCTCGCCGTACTTGGCCAGCGGCACGGCGACGGAGTCGCCCGCGTACCGGTCGAGCGCCTGCCGCTGCCGGGACAGCTTGAGCAGCCCCTGCTGATCGGTCTGCCCGTGCACGGCCACCAGCTCGTCGGCGAGCTCGGCGAGCACCCCCACGGGCACGCTGCGCCCGCCCAGGTGCGCCCGCGAGCGCCCCTCGGCGGAAACGGTACGGCTGATCAGCAGGGCACCGTCGTCGAGCTCGGCCCCGGCCTCCTCCGCGCGTACGGCGGCCGTGGCATGGTCCGGGACGGTGATCCGCCCCTCCACGACCGCCTTCCCGGCCCCGATCCGCACGAGCGCCGGGTCGGCGCGCCCGCCCAGCAGCAATCCCAGGCTGGTGACCACCATGGTCTTGCCCGCACCCGTCTCACCCGTGACAGCGGTGAACCCGGGCGACAGCTCGACCACGGCGTCGTCGATCACGCCGAGCGACCGTATCCGCATCTCCTCCAACACGGACACGACCTTACGAGGTCCGGGCCAGGGATTGCGACTGGCCCACTCCTGTCACCCACGCGAGTGGCAGCGCCCCACTTTTGGGGGCGCGGGGAACTGCGCGGCAAGCCACAGACGCCCCGCACCCGCCGACGAAGCGAAACCACCCCCCACCAGCGGCTAGTGAGGAGCCCCCCGCCACCCCGAAACAGGCAGCGCGAACTTGGCCACCAGCCGGTCCGTGAAGGACGCGTGATGCAGCCGAGCCAGCCGAACCGGCACAGCTCCCCGCCGCACCTCGACCCGCGCCCCCGCGGGCAACTCCACGGTCCGCCGCCCGTCACACCACAGCACCCCCGGCGGAATGTGTGGCAGAACCTCCACAGCCAACACAGAATCCGGCGATGTCACCAACGGCTTCGCGAACAGCGCGTGCGCGCTGATCGGCACCATCAGCAGCGCCTCGACCTCCGGCCACACCACCGGCCCACCGGCCGAGAACGCGTAGGCGGTCGACCCGGTGGGCGTCGCGCACACGATCCCGTCACAGCCGAACCCCGTGACGGGCCGCCCGTCGATCTCGAGGACGATCTCCAGCATCCGCTCGGCGGACACCTTCTGCACGGCCGCCTCGTTCAGCGCCCAGTCCGTGTGCACGATGTCACCGTTGCGGTGCACCACGACGTCGACGGTCATCCGCTCCTCGACCTCGTACGCCTTGGTCACCACCCGGTCGACGACCTTGTCGAGGTCGTCCCGCTCGGCCTCCGCGAGGAACCCGACCCGTCCGAGGTTGACGCCGAGCATCGGCACGCCCGACGCCCGCGCGAACTCGGCGCCGCGCAGCAGCGTGCCGTCACCGCCCAGCACTATGAGCAGCTCACACCCGTCGAGGCACTGCGGAGTGGCCTCCTTGACCAGCTCCACCTCGTCCGGCAGCGGCAGGTCACGTGCCTCGGCCGCCAGGACGCGCACGCCGAGGCCGGAGCGCAGCAGCCCCTTCACGACGAGCTCGGCACTGCGCACGGCCGCGGGCCGCCCCGTGTGGGCGAGCAGGAAAACAGTACGAGCTCGGTTCTCGGTCAACGCGGCCCCTCCGCCACTGCACGGTCGACATCGGCCGGGTCCAGTTCCGGTGCACCGGCCCGCAGCCACAGAAAGTATTCGACATTCCCCGACGGCCCGGGCAGCGGACTCGCCGTCACGCCCTTCACCCCGAGCCCCAGTCCCCAGGCCTTCTCGGCCACCCCCCGCACCGCTTCGGCCCGCAGCTGGACGCTGCGGACGACTCCCCCGCTGCCGAGGCGCTCCTTGCCCACCTCGAACTGCGGCTTGACCATCATCACCAGATCGGCGTCCGGTTTCACGCACCGCACCAGTGCGGGCAGGACCAGCCCGAGCGGGATGAAGGACAGATCCCCCACGACAAGATCCACAGGCTCCCCATCGATCACTTCAAGCGTCAACTCGCGTACGTTCGTACGGTCCTTGACGGTGACGCGTTCATCGTTTTGGAGGGCCCATGCGAGTTGTCCGTATCCGACGTCCACCGCGACGACATGGGCGGCGCCCGACCTCAGCAGAACATCGGTGAAACCGCCGGTGGAGGCGCCCGCGTCGAGCGCTCTGCGCCCCTCGACGGCCAGCCCCTGCGGCACGAACGCCTCCAGCGCGCCGGCGAGCTTGTGGCCGCCCCGGGACACGTAGTCGGGATCGCCGTCGTCCTGGGCCACCACGATCGCGGCCGCCGTCTCCACCTGTGTGGCGGACTTGGTCGCGACGGTCTTGCCGACGGAGACGCGCCCGGCGGCGATCAGCTGGCCGGCATGCTCGCGCGAGCGCGCGAGCTTCCGGCGGACCAGCTCCGCGTCGAGACGGCGGCGTGCGACTCCTGCCACGTTCGGTTCAGCTCCTCGGTCCGTGCGGCGACGGGGGCACCGGAGGTCCCGGGCGGGCGTCGAGCGCGGTGAGCGCGTCGCGCAGCCCCCGGTGTACATCCTCGTACACCTCGATGTGTCCGTCCGTGGCGAGGTGGTCCGCGTCGCCGAGCCGGTCCAGGGACGCGTCCACGTCGGCCACGCCCGTGGGGGTGCGGGGCACGTTCAAGGGCCCGGGGGCGGCGGGGTCGTACTCGGGCTCGGTTTCTTCCCGCACCGGCGTCGCTTCGGGAACTGCGTCGTCCATGCCCCGACGCTACCGCGAACCGCTGCGGTACCGTCGTCGGCGATGGCCACGATCGAGGAGTGCCGCAGCGCACTCGACAAGCTCTCGGACAACATGCAGCGCGCCGAAGGGGACGTCCGCGACGCCGCGGCCCTGGACCGTTCGGTGAGCTGCCACATCACGGACCTGGACGTCACCTTCGTCGGCCGGATGCGCGGCGGGCGGATCGAGGTGCACGAGACCGTGCAGGGACCGCCGCCCGCCAAGGCGGAGATCAGACTCGTCATGGCCGGCGACGACCTGGTGGCCCTGGTCGACGGCGAGCTGAGCTTCGCCAAGGCCTGGGGCTCGGGCCGGGTGAAGCTGCACGCGGGCGTGCGGGACCTGCTCCAGCTCAGGAAGCTTCTGTAGCGGCCACCTTCTCGGCCCCGGCCACCGCCCCGGCGCGTGCCCGCCGCGCCGCCGGCACCACCAGCGGCGTCCCCGTCTCCGGGTCGTCGATGACCTGGCAGCGCAGCCCGAAGACCTCCTCGACCAGCTCGGCCGTGACGATGTCCTTCGGCGCTCCCTCGGCGATGACGCTCCCCTCGCGCAGGGCGATGAGGTGCGTGGCGTAGCGGGCGGCGTGGTTCAGGTCGTGCAGCACGGCGACGAGCGTGCGCCCCTGCTCCTCGTGCAGCTCCGCGCACAGGTCCAGTACGTCGATCTGGTGCTGGATGTCCAGGTACGTCGTCGGCTCGTCGAGCAGCAGCAGCGGGGTCTGCTGGGCGAGCGCCATGGCGATCCACACACGCTGGCGCTGACCGCCCGAGAGTTCGTCGACGTAGCGCTCGGCGAGCTCGGCGACGCCCGTCTGCCGCATGGACTCCTGGACGACGCGCTCGTCGTCGGTCGACCACTGGCGCAGAATGCCCTGGTGCGGGTAGCGGCCCCGGCCCACCAGGTCGCCGACGGTGATGCCGTCGGGCGCGATGGACGACTGGGGCAGCAGACCGAGGGTGCGCGCGACCTTCTTCGCGGGCATCGACTGGATGACCTGGCCGTCGAGCAGCACCCGGCCCTCGCTGGGCTTGAGCATCCGCGACAGTGCCCGCAGGAGCGTCGACTTGCCGCACGCGTTGGGGCCGACGATCACGGTGAAGGAGTTGTCGGGTATCTCCACCGACAGCTGCTCGGCGATCACCCGCTGGTCGTAGGCGAGGGTGACGTTCTCGGCGGACAGACGGTTCACAGTGCTCCTTTGGTTCTTGCTCATATCCGGCCCGCCCTGCGCTCGGTGACCAGCAGCCACAGCAGGTAGACACCGCCGAGCACGCCGGTGACCACGCCCACGGGCAGCTGCTCGGCGCCGAACGCCCGCTGCGAGAGCCAGTCGGCGGTAACCAGCAGGGCCGCGCCCATGCACAGGGAGGGCAGCAGGTTCGGGCCGGGCGAACGGGTCAGGCGCCGGGCCAGCTGCGGCGCGGTGAGCGCGACGAAGCTGACGGGACCGGCCGCGGCGGTCGCGGACGCGGTGAGCAGCACGGCCGCCACCATCAGCAGCAGACGCACCCGCTCCACCCGGACCCCGAGGGCGTACGACACGTCGTCGCCCATCTCCATCATCCGCAGCCCGCGCGCGTTGCAGAGGGCGAGCGGCACGAGCACGGCGCACAGCCCGAGCAGCGGCCACACCTGGTCCCAGTCACGGCCGTCGAGCGATCCGGTCATCCACACGACCGCTCGGGCCGCGTCCACGATGTCGGACTTGGTGAGCAGATAGCCGTTGACCGCGGTGACGATCGCGGAGACGCCGATGCCGACCAGCACCAGCCGGTAGCCGTGCACGCCCCGCTTCCAGGCGAGCACGTAGATCGCGAGCCCGGTCACCAGGCCGCCCACCAGCGCGCCCAGGGCGACCTGGTTCGCGTCCCCGGAGAACAGCACGATCATCGTGAGCGCGCCGGCCGTCGCTCCCTGTCCGAGACCGAGCACGTCCGGACTGCCCAGCGGATTGCGGGAGATGGACTGGAACAGCGCGCCGCCGAGTCCGAGGGAGGCGCCGACCAGCAGTCCGACCAGGACCCGCGGCAGCCGCAGCTCGTTGACGATGAACTCCTGGCCCTCGTTGCCCTGGCCGAACAGCGTCCGCAGCACATCGGCGGCCGGGATCGGGAAGTCGCCGGTGCCGATGAGCACGACACTCGCCGTGAGCGCCGCGGCCAGCAGCAGAAGCACGACGACGAAGGCCCGCACGTCCAGGCGTATCGAGAGCCCGCCCGGGGACCTCACAGCACGGTTGATGGTCTTCACAGCTGCGCCGTCCTCCGCCGTCGTACGAGGTAGATGAACACCGGTCCGCCGAGGATCGCGGTCACGATGCCCACCTGGAGTTCCGCCGGCCGGGCCACGATCCGGCCGACGACATCGGCCCCGAGCAGCAGCACGGGCGACAGGATCGCCGCGTACGGCAGGATCCAGCGCAGGTCGGGCCCGGTGAAGGAACGCACGACGTGCGGCACCATCAGCCCGACGAACACGATCGGCCCGCAGGCGGCGGTCGCGGCCCCGCACAGCACGGTCGCGGCCAGCATGGACAGCGCCCGGGTCCGGTTCAGGTTGGCGCCGAGCGCCTTGGCGGTGTCGTCGCCCATGGCCATGGCGTTGAGCGGCCGGGCCAGGGCCAGCGCCAGGACCGTACCGGCCAGCAGGAACGGCAGGACCTGATCGATGGTCGAGTCGGTCGCCGAGGACAGCGAACCCACCGTCCAGAAACGCATCTTGCCGAGCGCCGCGTCGTCCATGATCATCACGGCCTGGAGGTAGCCGTAGAGCGCGGCGCTGATCGCCGTACCGGCGAGCGCGAGCCGCACCGGCGTCGCGCCCCGGCTGCCGCCGAGGAACCAGACCAGCGCCCCGACCGCGGCCGCGCCGAAGAACGCGAACCAGACGTACCCACTGAGCGAGGTGACCCCGAGGAACGTGATGGCCGTGACGACCGCGGCGGACGCACCGGCATTGATGCCGAGCAGTCCGGGATCGGCGAGCGGGTTGCGCGTGAGCGCCTGCAGGACCGCGCCGGCCAGACCGAGGGCGGCACCTGCGAGCAGCCCCAGCACGGTCCGTGACATCCGCTCAGCTACGACGACATCGCCGTACGTCCCGGAGTCCTCGAACAGACCGTGCCAGACCTGTCCGAGGGACAGCTCTTTCGCTCCGATCGCGATACTCGCCAGCGCGACGAGCACCAGGATCGCGACGGCCAGGACCAGCCCAAAGGCTCGTACCACCCGTCGAGTCGGGGGCGCGGGGGCGGTCTCCGCGCGCTGTTCGGGGGGACTCTCGACCAACACGCAAGTTAGGTTAGCCTACCCTGCCATTCGATCACGATTCCGGATCCCGCCAGCGGTGCCCCGGACGCACGCACAGCCGCAGCGTGCCCGCGCACCGCGGGTCCCAACCGGTGCTCAGAGGCCCAGCTTTGCCAGCGCCTTCCCCCCGTCCAGCTCGCACACACCCTCACCGGCTGCCGTCCACGCCGCCGCACACAACGCGCGCAGCCCGTCCAGCGCCTCGCCGTCCCCCTCGAGCTCCAGCACCTCCGCACCAGCCGTCGCCGTCCAGCCTCCGCACCGGAACCCGCCGTCGCCCGCCGCGTCGATGTCCGGCTGGCCGCTGAGCATCCCCCGCAGATCGGCGTCCACATACGTCGGCCGGTGCTGCGGCGGCGCGGCCAGCAGCTGCGCTCCGTCGGTGACCCCGGTCAGGACGAGCAGCGAGTCGACGTCCCCGTTGAACGCGCCCTCGATGTCCGTGTCCAGCCGGTCCCCCACCACGAGCGGCCGCTTCGCCCCGGTCCGCAGGATGGTCTCCCGGTGCATCGGCGGCAGCGGCTTCCCCGCGACCTGCGGCTCGGCACCCGTGGCGATCCGGACGACCTCCACCGCCGCGCCGTTGCCCGGCGCGATCCCGCGCCCGCTCGGAATCGTCAGGTCGGTGTTGGACGCGAACCACGGCACGCCACGCGCGACCGCGTAACTGGCCTCCGCGAACCGGCCCCACGGCAGCTCGGGCCCACCGAACCCCTGCACCACCGCCGCCGGATCGTCGTCCGCCGACTCGACGGGCACGAGCCCGCGCTCGCGCAGCGCCACCCGCAGCCCCTCACCGCCGATCACCAGCACCCGGGCGCCCTGCGGCACCTGCTCACTGATCAGCCGCGCGACCGCCTGCGCCGAGGTGATGACGTCGTCCGCGCCCGTCGGTATCCCCAGCTCGGTCAGATGCGCGGCCACGGTGTCCGGAGTGCGCAGCGCGTTGTTCGTGACGTACGCGAGCCGCATCCCGCCCGCCCGCGCCTCGGCCAGCGACTCGACGGCGTACGCGATCGCGCTCCCACCCGCGTACACGACCCCGTCCAGATCGAGCAGCGCCGTGTCGTACGCCTCGCTCAGGGCCTGCCCACTGCCCTCGGGCCTCGTCCTGACGCTCCGGCTCATCCCGCATCGCTCCTCGTTCGACGGCTTTCCCCCGATCATCCCCCATGCCACTGACACCCGTACGATGCCGGGATGAACACAGCAGGTCACTCGGAGGCAACGGAGCACCGAGGCCTGGAACTCACCCCGTTCCGAGGCCTTCGTTACGACCCCGACCGGGTCGGCAGCCTTGCCGCCGTGACATCTCCGCCGTACGACGTCGTGGTGCGCCCCGACGGCCTGCACCACCTCGAGTCCTCCGACCCGCACAACATCGTGCGTCTGATCCTGCCCCAGGCCGCCACGCCCAGCGCCCGCAACGAACAGGCCGCCGAGACCCTGCACCGCTGGCTCTCCGAGGGCGTCCTGGCCACCGATCCGGAACCCGGCCTGTACATCTACGAGCAGCGGGACGGCGACGGCATGCTGCAACGCGGCATCATCGGCGCCCTGCGCGTGTCGGACCCCGCCGAGCAGGTGGTGCTGCCGCACGAGGACGTCATGCCGCACATCGTCGCCGACCGCGCGGCCCTGATGCGGGCCACCTCCGCGAACCTCGAGCCCCTCCTGCTGACCTACCGCGGCGACGGCCCGACGACCGCCACGGCGGACCTGATCGAGCGCACCGCCGACCGGCCTCCCCTCCTCTCCACCACCACGGAGGACGGTTTCAGCCACCGCCTGTGGTCCGTGACCGCCCCCGCCGACCTGACCGCGATCCAGACCGACCTGGCCCGTCACCAGGCCCTCATCGCCGACGGCCACCACCGCTGGGCGACCTATCGCCGGCTCCGCACGGAACACCCCTCCCCCAGCCCGTGGGACCACGGCCTTGTCCTCCTGGTCGACACGGCCCGCTACCCCCTCCGGGTCCGCGCCATCCACCGTCTCCTCCACGACCTGCCGGTCGACCGGGCCGTGGCGGCCCTGCACGGTCTGTTCCGGGTACGCCGCCTGGTGGCCCCCCTGCCCGAGGCTCTGGAGGCGCTGGCGGACGCGGCCTGCGAAGGCAACGCGTTCCTGCTGGCCGGCGCCGGTTCCTTCCATCTCGTCGACCACCCGGACCCGGATCTCCTGGCCCGTACGATCCCCGCCGACCGCCCCGCGGCCTGGCGCACCCTCGACGCGACGGTCCTGCACGCCACGCTCCTCGAACACGTCTGGCACATTCCCGAGGACTCCCCCGCCCACATCGCCTACATCCACGACACGGCCGCCACGGTCGCCAAGGCGGAACGCGACGGCGGTACGGCGGTCCTGATGCACCCGGTCCGCGAGGAGGTCGTCCGCGACCTGGCCCGCCAGGGCGTGACGATGCCGCGCAAGTCGACGTCGTTCGGCCCGAAGCCGGCATCGGGCCTGGTCCTGCGCACGCTGGACCTCTGAACACAAGAAGGGGGCGGATCCCCACCGGGATCCGCCCCCTTCCACCGTCCACCGGACGTCAGTCCTTCTCCTCCTCGGAGGAGTCCCCGCCGTCGCTCTCGTGGTCGGTGTCGCTCTCGTCATCGGTCACGACGTCGACGAACTCCACACCGTCCAGTTCGGCGAGCCGGTCCGACGCGTCCGTGCTGCCGTCCCGGTCGGCCTCCACGGCCTTCGCGAACCACTCCCGCGCCTCGCTCTCCCGCCCGGCGGCGAGCAGCGCGTCGGCGTACGCGTACCGCAGTCGCGCCGTCCACGGCTGCACGGAGTTGGCGGCCAGCTCAGGGCTCTGCAGCGTCACGATGGCCGCGTCCAGCTGCTCCATGTCACGCCGCGCACCGGCGGCGACGAGCCGCATCTCGACCTGTCCGGCCTTGTCGAGCTTGTGCACCTCGGGGGCCCCGGCCATGTCCAGCGCCTTCTCCGGCCGCCCGAGCCCACGCTCGCAGTCGGCCATGACGGGCCACAGATCGATGTTCCCGGTCATCCGCTTGGCGGCCCGGAACTCGGCCAGCGCCTCGCCGTACTTCTGGTTGGCGTACGCGGCGAACCCGGCGGCCTCCCGCACGGCGGCGACACGCGACGCCAGCCGCAGCGCGACCCTCGAGTAGCCGTACGCGCCCTCGGGGTCCTCGTCGAGGAGCCGCGCGACCATCACCAGGTTCCTGGCGACGTCGTCCGCGAGCGTCTTCGGCAGGCTCTGCAGCTCCTGCCGTACGTCCTTGTCGATCTCGTCGCCCGTGACGTCCTCGGGGATCGGCAGCCGCTTGATCGGCTCCCTGTCCCGCTCCCGCTCCTCACGGAACCGGCCGGCGCCACGCCGGTCGTCGCGGCCACGGAAACCACCACGGTCACCGCCCTCGCGCCGGAAGCCGCGATCGCGATCGTCCCGCCGGGGCCCACGCCCGCCACGGTCGTCGCGGCCGGCACGGTCGTCGCGCCCACGGAAGCCGCCCCGCTCACTGCGATCACCACGGTCGCCGCGGTGGTCGTCGCGCCGGAACTCGCCGCGCTCGCCGCGAGGAGCGTCGTCGCGACGGAAGCCACCACGCCCGCCTCGACCGGCGTCGTCCCGACGGAAACCGCCACGCTCCCCGCGGTCGTCCCCACGACGCTCGTCACGGCGCTCGTCGCGACGGTCATCGCGCCTGTCGTCCCGACGGAACCCGCCGCGGTCGTCACGCCGGAAACCACGGTCGCGATCGTCACCACGGGAGCTGCGGTCCCGATCGTCACCACGGAAGTTACGGTCCCGGTTGTCGCGACGCTCTCCACGGTCGTCGCGCCGCGGGAACCCTCCGCGGTCGCCATCGCGGCGGTCGTCACGCCTGTCGTCCCGACGGTCATCGCGCCTGTCGTCACGCCGGAAACCACCGCGCGGTCCACGGTCGTCTCCGCGACGGACATCACCCCGGCGGTCGTCGCGCCGACCGTAGCCACCACCACGGTTGTCGTCGCGACCACGGCTGTCGTCGCGACGGTCATCACGCCGGAAGCCACCGCGGTCACGATCGTCGCGGCGCTCTCCACGATCGTCGCGCCGGAAGGAGGGACGGTCACCGCGGTCGTCCCGCCGGAACCCGCCGCGGTCGCGGTCGTCCCTGCGCGGCCCCCGGTCACGGTCGTCGCGCCGGCCGTAGCCACCACCACGGTTGTCGTCACGACCACGGCTGTCGTCGCGACCACGGTTGTCGTCGCGACGGTCATCACGCCGGAAGCCACCACGGTCGCCGCGGTCCGCCCGATCGCCTCGGTCACCTTCACGACGCCCGTAGCCACCACGGTCGTTGTCGCGACGGCTGTTGTCGCGGCGGAAGCCCCCACGGTCTCCACGGTCCCCGCGCGGACCGCCGCCACGGTCGCTTCGGTCCCCCTCCCGTCGCCGCTGGTCGCGCTCCGGTCGGTCGTCGGGAGAGTTGGTGGACATGGTGACTCCTGTCTTCGGTACCGCAAGTCATTCTCGCGCAGCCGGCTACCCGGTGCGCACCGCAAAAATAAAAAAGGACCCCTGGTCCCAGCTGAACGCTGGGACCAGGGGTCCTTCCAAAGATTGTTCGGCGGCGTCCTACTCTCCCACAGGGTCCCCCCTGCAGTACCATCGGCGCTGTAAGGCTTAGCTTCCGGGTTCGAAATGTAACCGGGCGTTTCCCCTACGCTATAACCACCGAAACCCTAATGGTTTCGAGCGAACAAGCACACTCTTTAATTGTTCGTTCTGCTCAAAGCCGACAACTGTTCGTTGTCTCAGAACTAACACAGTGGACGCGAGCAACTGAGGACAAGCCCTCGGCCTATTAGTACCGGTCAACTCCACACGTTACCGTGCTTCCATATCCGGCCTATCAACCCAGTCGTCTACTGGGAGCCTTACCCTCTCAAGGAGGTGGGAATACTCATCTCGAAGCAGGCTTCCCGCTTAGATGCTTTCAGCGGTTATCCCTCCCGAACGTAGCCAACCAGCCATGCCCTTGGCAGAACAACTGGCACACCAGAGGTTCGTCCGTCCCGGTCCTCTCGTACTAGGGACAGCCCTTCTCAATATTCCTACGCGCACAGCGGATAGGGACCGAACTGTCTCACGACGTTCTAAACCCAGCTCGCGTACCGCTTTAATGGGCGAACAGCCCAACCCTTGGGACCGACTCCAGCCCCAGGATGCGACGAGCCGACATCGAGGTGCCAAACCATCCCGTCGATATGGACTCTTGGGGAAGATCAGCCTGTTATCCCCGGGGTACCTTTTATCCGTTGAGCGACGGCGCTTCCACAAGCCACCGCCGGATCACTAGTCCCGACTTTCGTCCCTGCTCGACCCGTCGGTCTCACAGTCAAGCTCCCTTGTGCACTTACACTCAACACCTGATTGCCAACCAGGCTGAGGGAACCTTTGGGCGCCTCCGTTACTCTTTAGGAGGCAACCGCCCCAGTTAAACTACCCATCAGACACTGTCCCTGATCCGGATCACGGACCCAGGTTAGACATCCAGCACGACCAGACTGGTATTTCAACGACGACTCCACCCACACTGGCGTGCGAGTTTCAAAGTCTCCCAGCTATCCTACACAAGCCGAACCGAACACCAATATCAAACTGTAGTAAAGGTCCCGGGGTCTTTCCGTCCTGCTGCGCGAAACGAGCATCTTTACTCGTAGTGCAATTTCACCGGGCCTATGGTTGAGACAGTCGAGAAGTCGTTACGCCATTCGTGCAGGTCGGAACTTACCCGACAAGGAATTTCGCTACCTTAGGATGGTTATAGTTACCACCGCCGTTTACTGGCGCTTAAGTTCTCAGCTTCGCCACCCCGAAGAGTGACTAACCGGTCCCCTTAACGTTCCAGCACCGGGCAGGCGTCAGTCCGTATACATCGCCTTACGGCTTCGCACGGACCTGTGTTTTTAGTAAACAGTCGCTTCTCGCTGGTCTCTGCGGCCACCCCCAGCTCGAGGAGCAAGTCCTCTCACCAGATGTGGCCCCCCTTCTCCCGAAGTTACGGGGGCATTTTGCCGAGTTCCTTAACCATAGTTCACCCGAACGCCTCGGTATTCTCTACCTGACCACCTGAGTCGGTTTAGGGTACGGGCCGCCATGAAACTCGCTAGAGGCTTTTCTCGACAGCATAGGATCATCCACTTCACCACAATCGGCTCGGCATCAGGTCTCAGCCACATGTACGACGGATTTACCTATCGCACGGCCTACACCCTTACCCCGGGACAACCACCGCCCGGGATGGACTACCTTCCTGCGTCACCCCATCACTCACCTACTAACCGCTTGGTCCGGCGGCTCCACCACTTTCCTTTCCCCGAAGGGTCCGGAACGGCTTCACGGCCTTAGCATCACGATGCTCGATGTTTGACGCTTCACAGCGGGTACCGGAATATCAACCGGTTATCCATCGACTACGCCTGTCGGCCTCGCCTTAGGTCCCGACTTACCCTGGGCAGATCAGCTTGACCCAGGAACCCTTAGTCAATCGGCGCAAACGTTTCTCACGTTTGTATCGCTACTCATGCCTGCATTCTCACTCGTGAACCGTCCACAACTCGCTTACGCGGCTGCTTCACCCGGCACACGACGCTCCCCTACCCATCACAGCAGGCGTTGGCCCTTATGCTGCAATGACACGACTTCGGCGGTACGCTTGAGCCCCGCTACATTGTCGGCGCGGAATCACTAGACCAGTGAGCTATTACGCACTCTTTCAAGGGTGGCTGCTTCTAAGCCAACCTCCTGGTTGTCTCTGCGACTCCACATCCTTTCCCACTTAGCGTACGCTTAGGGGCCTTAGTCGATGCTCTGGGCTGTTTCCCTCTCGACCATGGAGCTTATCCCCCACAGTCTCACTGCCGCGCTCTCACTTACCGGCATTCGGAGTTTGGCTAAGGTCAGTAACCCGGTAGGGCCCATCGCCTATCCAGTGCTCTACCTCCGGCAAGAAACACACGACGCTGCACCTAAATGCATTTCGGGGAGAACCAGCTATCACGGAGTTTGATTGGCCTTTCACCCCTAACCACAGGTCATCCCCCAGGTTTTCAACCCTGGTGGGTTCGGTCCTCCACGAAGTCTTACCTCCGCTTCAACCTGCCCATGGCTAGATCACTCCGCTTCGGGTCTTGAGCGTGCTACTAAAACGCCCTATTCGGACTCGCTTTCGCTACGGCTTCCCCACCCGGGTTAACCTCGCAACACACCGCAAACTCGCAGGCTCATTCTTCAAAAGGCACGCAGTCACGAGAATGAAGACAAGTCTTCATTCCGACGCTCCCACGGCTTGTAGGCACACGGTTTCAGGTACTATTTCACTCCGCTCCCGCGGTACTTTTCACCATTCCCTCACGGTACTATCCGCTATCGGTCACCAGGGAATATTTAGGCTTAGCGGGTGGTCCCGCCAGATTCACACGGGATTTCTCGGGCCCCGTGCTACTTGGGTGTCTCTCAAACGAGCCGCTGATGTTTCGACTACGGGGGTCTTACCCTCTACGCCGGACCTTTCGCATGTCCTTCGCCTACATCAACGGTTTCTGACTCGTCCTGTTGCCGGCAGACAACAGAAGAGAGATCCCACAACCCCGTATACGCAACCCCTGCCGGGTCTCACACGCATACGGTTTGGCCTCATCCGGTTTCGCTCGCCACTACTCCCGGAATCACGGTTGTTTTCTCTTCCTGCGGGTACTGAGATGTTTCACTTCCCCGCGTTCCCTCCACACTGCCTATGTGTTCAGCAGTGGGTGACAGCCCATGACGACTGCCGGGTTTCCCCATTCGGAAACCCCCGGATCAAAGCCTGGTTGACGACTCCCCGGGGACTATCGTGGCCTCCCACGTCCTTCATCGGTTCCTGGTGCCAAGGCATCCACCGTGCGCCCTTAAAAACTTGGCCACAGATGCTCGCGTCCACTGTGCAGTTCTCAAACAACGACCAGCCACCCATCACCCCACCCTTTCAGGCGAGTTCACTGGGGCCGGCGACTGAGGAAAAGTTCGTTCCCTCAGACACCCAACAGCGTGCCCGACACACTCCCCGCTCCCCTCAACGTTCCACACTCAAAGAGCAGTACTAGAAGGAGAAGACGATCAAGTGTGCCGAATAGTCAACGTTCCACCCATGAGCAACCAGCATCAGACATTCGCTGATGTACTGGCCTCTGAACCAGGCAAGCCTGGCTTAGAAGTGCTCCTTAGAAAGGAGGTGATCCAGCCGCACCTTCCGGTACGGCTACCTTGTTACGACTTCGTCCCAATCGCCAGTCCCACCTTCGACAGCTCCCTCCCACAAGGGGTTGGGCCACCGGCTTCGGGTGTTACCGACTTTCGTGACGTGACGGGCGGTGTGTACAAGGCCCGGGAACGTATTCACCGCAGCAATGCTGATCTGCGATTACTAGCGACTCCGACTTCATGGGGTCGAGTTGCAGACCCCAATCCGAACTGAGACCGGCTTTTTGAGATTCGCTCCACCTCGCGGTATCGCAGCTCATTGTACCGGCCATTGTAGCACGTGTGCAGCCCAAGACATAAGGGGCATGATGACTTGACGTCGTCCCCACCTTCCTCCGAGTTGACCCCGGCGGTCTCCCGTGAGTCCCCAGCACCACAAGGGCCTGCTGGCAACACGGGACAAGGGTTGCGCTCGTTGCGGGACTTAACCCAACATCTCACGACACGAGCTGACGACAGCCATGCACCACCTGTACACCGACCACAAGGGGGCGCCTGTCTCCAGACGTTTCCGGTGTATGTCAAGCCTTGGTAAGGTTCTTCGCGTTGCGTCGAATTAAGCCACATGCTCCGCCGCTTGTGCGGGCCCCCGTCAATTCCTTTGAGTTTTAGCCTTGCGGCCGTACTCCCCAGGCGGGGCACTTAATGCGTTAGCTGCGGCACGGACAACGTGGAATGTTGCCCACACCTAGTGCCCACCGTTTACGGCGTGGACTACCAGGGTATCTAATCCTGTTCGCTCCCCACGCTTTCGCTCCTCAGCGTCAGTATCGGCCCAGAGATCCGCCTTCGCCACCGGTGTTCCTCCTGATATCTGCGCATTTCACCGCTACACCAGGAATTCCGATCTCCCCTACCGAACTCTAGCCTGCCCGTATCGACTGCAGACCCGGGGTTAAGCCCCGGGCTTTCACAACCGACGTGACAAGCCGCCTACGAGCTCTTTACGCCCAATAATTCCGGACAACGCTCGCGCCCTACGTATTACCGCGGCTGCTGGCACGTAGTTAGCCGGCGCTTCTTCTGCAGGTACCGTCACTTTCGCTTCTTCCCTGCTGAAAGAGGTTTACAACCCGAAGGCCGTCATCCCTCACGCGGCGTCGCTGCATCAGGCTTTCGCCCATTGTGCAATATTCCCCACTGCTGCCTCCCGTAGGAGTCTGGGCCGTGTCTCAGTCCCAGTGTGGCCGGTCGCCCTCTCAGGCCGGCTACCCGTCGTCGCCTTGGTGAGCCATTACCTCACCAACTAGCTGATAGGCCGCGGGCTCATCCTGCACCGCCGGAGCTTTCCACCATCAAAGATGCCCAAGATGGTCAATATCCGGTATTAGACCCCGTTTCCAGGGCTTGTCCCAGAGTGCAGGGCAGATTGCCCACGTGTTACTCACCCGTTCGCCACTAATCCCCACCGAAGTGGTTCATCGTTCGACTTGCATGTGTTAAGCACGCCGCCAGCGTTCGTCCTGAGCCAGGATCAAACTCTCCGTGAATGTGTACCGGTAATCCGGTGCAACACCACGAGAGCGGAACAGTCAGGCGGAATAAGCCCGACCGTTCACAGCGTCCTCGCTGTGTTTTTTCAAAGGAACCTCGTCCCAGCGAATGCTGGAGACGGGGTATCAACATATCTGGCGTTGACTTTTGGCACGCTGTTGAGTTCTCAAGGAACGGTCGCTTCCTTTGTACTCACCCTCTCGGGCTTTCCTCCGGGCGCTTCCCTTCGGTCTTGCGTTTCCGACTCTATCAGATCCTTTTTCGATCCGATTCCCTGTCGGCGGGATTTGCCGTTGGGCTCTGGCTTTCGCCTGTCGGCCTTTCGACATTCACTACGTTAGCCGATTCGCCGTCCAACTCATAATCGAGTCCGTCGGCATCGAATTCAGGCATGCGGGCACGCCGAATTCGCCCCTGCTGAGGGGAGTGACTAGGTAGTGGGTTGGCCGCTTCCGACTGCTGGCGATTGCCGTACCCGGTTCAGCGGCTCGGGCCACATTACGCACCTTGCGGGGACGCGTCAACTTCGGCGGCGCCTCGGGACGTGGGCGCGATAGGGGCTCACCGTCGCGTCGTCGGCGACCCAGAAGCGCCAGGGGTGTACGGCTCCGTCTCCCGACACCCCGGTGCGGGGTCCGTTGAGTACCTGGTCGGAGGGCACGGGACTGCCGGCCAGCATGCGGAGGGGGGTGTCCTCGGGGGTGCATGCGTCCGTGCCGTCCAGGGAGCGGTCCACGCCCAGGGCCGTGGCCAGTCGGGCGGGGCCTTTGGCCAGTTCCTTGTCGTTTCGGGCCGAGAGTCGACGAGTGCGGGCCAGTTCGGCGCCCTCGATGATCTCGCCGGCCCGGAGCAGGACCGCGCTCGCCTTGTCCTCCGGACCGCACACCAGGTTCATGCAGAACCACATGCCATAGGTGAAGTAGACGTAGACGTGCCCAGGCGGACCGAACATCACCTCATTGCGGGCCGTGCGACCGCGATAGGCGTGGGAACCGGGGTCGTCAGAGCCGTCGTAGGCCTCGACCTCTGTGAGGCGGAGGGCGATCGGACCGTCCGAGGTGGTGCGCACCAGGATGCGGCCGAGGAGGTCAGGGGCCACATCGAGGACGGGCCGGTCGAAGAACTCCCTGGACAGGGGCGTACGGTCGGGGGTCGCGATCATGCCGTCCGAGGGTACTAAAAGACGGGTGGTGCGGCGGGGTGGCCAGCGGGCACCGGCCTTGCCAGGGTGAGGGCATGGAACCGGCCACGGCCGGATCGCGTTTGTATGGATCAAGGATCCACCCGTAGTGGGCGAGAGGGAGAGACATGGCGTTCAAGAAGCTGCTCGCGAGCCTGGGGGCCGGCGGGGCTTCGGTCGAGACGGTGCTGCACGAGGTCAACGTCGTCCCGGGCGGTGTCGTCCAGGGTGAGGTGCGGATCCAGGGCGGGTCCGTGAATCAGCAGATCGAGGGGCTCTCG
The DNA here is from genome assembly GCF_045040895.1 of Streptomyces purpurascens. Classification (NCBI taxonomy): domain Bacteria; kingdom Bacillati; phylum Actinomycetota; class Actinomycetes; order Kitasatosporales; family Streptomycetaceae; genus Streptomyces; species Streptomyces purpurascens. The sequence goes on from NZ_CP108341.1 coordinate 2,063,232, forward strand.
GTCGGGCTGCAGGCCAAGGTCGAGGTGGAGAGCGGCGACCAGGAGTACAAGCAGGACATCGAGTTCACGAAGTCGCGGCTGGGCGGGGCGTTCGAGCTCCAGGCGAACGCCGTGCACGCGGTGCCGTTCGGGCTGGAGATCCCGTGGGAGACCCCGATCACGATGATCGACGGGCAGGCGCTGCGCTCGATGCACATCGGTGTCTCCACGGAGCTGGAGATCGCGCGGGCCGTGGACTCGGGTGACCTGGACCCGATCAACGTGCACCCGCTGCCGGCGCAGAAGGCGATCCTCGACGCGTTCATCCAGCTGGGCTTCCGGTTCAAGAACGCGGACATGGAACGCGGTGTCATCCGGGGTACGCGGCAGAAGCTGCCGTTCTACCAGGAGATCGAGTTCTACCCGCCGCAGCAGTACCGGGGCCTGAACCAGGTCGAGCTGAGCTTCGTGGCCGACGAGCAGGCCATGGACGTGGTGCTCGAGATGGACAAGAAGCCGGGGCTGTTCAGCGAGGGCAGCGACACCTTCCGCTCCTTCAAGGTGGGGCTCCAGGACTATCAGGGCACCGACTGGACCGCGTACCTCAACCAGTGGCTGTCCGAGGTCGGCAGCAAGCGCAACTGGTTCTAGACGCAGGCCCTAGGCTCGGGGCTGACTGAACGAATCGATCAGGAGGTACCGAGGTGACCGAGCTCAAGCGGCGGCCGCTCCCCCACGATTTCCATCCGCCCGTGCCGTCGTTCACGGTCACGAGCAAGGATGTCGAGGAAGGCGCGACGCTCCAGGACGCTCAGGTCTACGCGGCCGGCAACACCTCGCCGCAGTTGCGGTGGGAGGGCTTCCCGCCCGAGACCAAGAGCTTCGCCGTGACCTGCTACGACCCCGACGCCCCGACGGGCAGCGGGTTCTGGCACTGGGTGCTGTTCGACATTCCGGGCTCGGTGACCGAGCTGCCGGTGGGTGCGGGCAGCGGCGCGTTCGAGGGTCTGCCCGAGGGCGCGATCCAGGCGCGTAACGACTACGGAGGCAAGGAGTTCGGTGGTGCCGCGCCGCCGCCCGGGGACGGTTCGCACCGTTACGTGTTCACGGTGTACGCCGTGGATACGGAGAAGCTCGGTCCGGATGCGGAGGCTTCCCCCGCCGTCGTGGGCTTCAACCTGCGGTTCCACACGATCGCGCGGGCCCAGCTGATCGGTGAGTACGAGGTGCCCGCCGACAGCTGAGCAACCGCCCGGCGATCCCAGCGTTCACAGAACGTTTGCCCGCTCCTGGTCTTGGAATTGATCAGGAGCGGGCATTTTTGTTGCCGGGGGTCATGGGGGTCACCCCCCGTGGGAGCAGCAGATATTGCGTTGTCCATCTCGGCGTGCCCGGCCAGAGTTGATCCCAGCCCGCCAGGGGGTGGGCCGGTGCACACGGGAGGTGGGCTGGTATGCGGGACACGCTGGTACTCAACGCGAGCTTCGAGCCGCTGTCGACGGTAACGCTGAACCGAGCCGTCGTTCTGGTGCTCCAGGACAAGGCCGTCGTCGAGCAGTCCCACCCCGAACTGCGGATGCGGGGAGCCGCGGTCGACATACCGGCGCCCCGTGTGATCAGGCTCTGCCAGTACGTACGGGTGCCCTTCCGAAGACGAGCGCCGTGGTCGAGGCGGGGTGTGCTGGTCCGGGACCGGAACCGGTGCGCGTACTGCGGGAGGCGGGCGACGACTGTCGACCACGTGGTGCCGCGGTCGCGGGGCGGGCAGGACACGTGGCTGAACACGGTGGCCTCGTGTGCCGAGGACAATCACCGTAAGGCGAACCGGACTCCGGTGGAGGCGGGTATGCCGTTGCTCAGGGAGCCGTTCGAGCCGACGCCGGCGGACGCGATGCTGCTGGCGCTGGGGCAGGACGACTTCGACGCGCTGCCGGAGTGGCTGGCGCAGCCCGCTGCCTAGCTGTCATGCGAAGGGGGCCCGCTTCTCTCGGAAGCGGGCCCCCTTCGTGCGTGCCGGGTCAGTCGATGGACGGCTTCTCGCGGCGTTCCTGGGCGGGGACCCCGGCTCCGGACCCGCCTCCGTTGCCGCCGGAACCGCCGCCGAGGCCGCCGAAGTTGCCCATCGCGCCGGAGAGGCCCTTGAGGGCGTCGCCGATTTCGCTGGGGACGATCCAGAGCTTGTTGGCGTCGCCCTCGGCGATCTTCGGGAGCATCTGGAGGTACTGGTAGGAGAGGAGCTTCTGGTCCGGGTCTCCGGCGTGGATGGCCTCGAAGACCGTACGGACGGCCTGGGCCTCGCCTTCGGCGCGCAGGGCGGCCGCCTTGGCCTCACCTTCGGCGCGCAGGATCTGGGACTGCTTCTCACCTTCGGCGCGCAGGATCTCGGACTGCCGGACACCTTCGGCCTGGAGGATCGCGGCGCGCTTGTCGCGGTCGGCGCGCATCTGCTTCTCCATCGAGTCCTGGATGGAGGTGGGCGGTTCGATCGCCTTGAGCTCGACGCGGTTGACGCGGATGCCCCACTTGCCGGTGGCCTCGTCCAGGACGCCGCGCAGGGCCGCGTTGATCTCCTCGCGGGAGGTCAGGGTCCGCTCGAGGTCCATGCCGCCGATGATGTTGCGGAGGGTGGTGACGGTGAGCTGCTCGATCGCCTGGATGTAGCTGGCGACTTCGTAGGTGGCGGCCCGCGCGTCGGTCACCTGGTAGTAGATGACGGTGTCGATGTTGACCACCAGGTTGTCCTGGGTGATCACCGGCTGCGGCGGGAAGGGGACGACCTGTTCACGCAGGTCGATGCGGTTGCGGATGGTGTCTATGAACGGGACCACGATGTTGAGGCCCGCGTTGAGTGTCCGCGTGTAGCGGCCGAACCGCTCGACGATGGCCGCGCTGGCCTGTGGGATGACTTGGATCGTCTTGATCAGGGCGATGAAGACCAACACCACCAGAATGATCAGGACGATGATGACCGGTTCCATCGTCGTTCCCCGTACCCTTCTCCGCCTCGGCGACTTCGGCAGATCTTATGGTTGTTGAAGATCTTGCTGGTCGAGTCTGTCAGACCGTCGCGTAGCTGGCGAGGAGTTCACTCCAGTTACGTCCTGCGAGGTCACATGACGATCGCAGTGGCTCCCTCGATGTCCACGACGTCCACTTCCTGGCCTACTTCGTAAGCGCGGTCGGTGTCGAGGGCGCGGGCCGACCAGACTTCTCCGGCCAGCTTGATCCGGCCGCCGGAGGCGTCGACGCGTTCCAGGACGACGGCTTGTCTGCCCTTCAACGCGTCCACGCCCGTGGCGAGTTGGGGCCGCTGGGCGCGATGCCGGTTCGCGATGGGCCGTACGACGGCGATGCCGGCGGTCGAGACGACGGCGAAGACCACGACCTGGGCGACGGCTCCGCCACCGAAGACGCCGGTGGCCGCCGCCGCGGCGACGGCGCCCACCGCGAGCATGCCCAGTTCGGGCATCGCTGTGACCACGAGCGCGATGCCGAGCGCTGCCGCGCCGATCAGCCACCACAGCCATGCGTCGATTTCCACATGGTCATGGTAGGTCCGACGCCCCTGTCGCCGACAGGGCGCCCAGCGTGTGAAATGCCGTTCTTACTCTGGCATTTGTGCGGCGTGGGGCCGGGTCAGGACAGCGGGAGGCCCTGTGCGGTCCAGCGCTCGCCCGCCTGTTCGACGACGAGCGGGAGGCCGAAGCAGAGGGAGAGGTTGCGGGAGGTGAGTTCGAGCTCCAGCGGGCCGGCGGCGAGGACCTTGCCCTGGCGGATCATGAGGACGTGGGTGAAGCCCGGGGGGATCTCCTCGACATGGTGCGTGACCATGAGCATCGAGGGGGCGATGGGGTCGCGGGCGAGCCGGCCGAGGCGGCGGACGAGGTCCTCGCGGCCTCCGAGGTCGAGTCCGGCGGCGGGCTCGTCGAGGAGGAGCAGCTCGGGGTCGGTCATCAGGGCGCGGGCGATGAGGGTGCGCTTGCGCTCACCCTCGGAGAGCGATCCGAACCTGCGCTCCAGGTAGTCGCTCATGCCGAGGCGGTCGAGGAAGGCGCGGGCGCGCCGCTCGTCGATCTCCTCGTAGTCCTCGTGCCAGGTGGCGGTCATGCCGTACGCGGCGGTCAGCACGGTCTCCAGGACCGTCTGGCGCTTGGGGAGCTTCTCGGTCATGGCGATGCCGGCCATGCCGATGCGCGGGCGCAGCTCGAAGACGTCGGTGCCGGGCCTGCCGAGGGTCTCGCCGAGGATGGCGGCGGTGCCCGAGCTGGGGAAGAGGTAGGTGGAAGCGAGGTTGAGGAGGGTGGTCTTGCCGGCGCCGTTCGGGCCCAGGATGACCCAGCGCTCGCCCTCCTTGACCGACCAGGAGACCTGGTCCACCAGAGCCCGGCCCTCGCGGACCACGGATACGTCCTGAAGCTCCAGAACATCGCTCATGAGCGCGTTGTCTCCCCTTGCAGTGTGGCCGGTCTCGGCTGTCGCGTAAGCCTGTGGCTCGGTCCGCCGCGCCGGTGGGCGCAGCCCTCCATGAAATCTACGCCACCGGTCGGTCCGGGCATTCCCTCGGTCCGGGTCTTGGGCTCTCTTAGGGTGGAGGCATGCTCTCGGAACCGCGTGCTGGACGTCTCGCAGCTTGGGGAAATGCCCTTTTGGCCGGACTTGTCTCACCTGATGACGCCGTGCTCGCCATCGTCGGCGAGGACGCGGTGCACCGGGTGGAGGGGCTGCCCGGGGAGTCGGCGCCCGTCGGGCTCACGCTCGCGCTGGGGCGGCTGCGGACGCTCGGGGTGACCGGGCTGCGGCTCGCGCTGCCCGCGCCCGGGCATCCGCTGGGGCTGAGCGGGCCGCCGGAGTTCAACGCGCGGGCGCTGGATGCCGAGCAGGCGGTGGTCTGTTACGGCGCCTCGTTCGGGCTGGTGCCGGAGGTGTACGAGGCCGGGCCCGAGGGTGATGTGCACGTCGAGGTCGTGTGGCATGTGCTGCCCGTGCGGGAAGCGCCGCCCGCGGATGTGCCGTCGCTTGGTGAGGCCGAGCGGGAGCTGGCGGAGGCCCTGCGGGAGGCGACGGAGGTGCTGACGCGGCTGGATGTGGCCGGGTCGGGGCCGGTGGCCGAGGCGGCGGTCGATGCGTATCGGGCGCGGGCCGAGCGGGGGCGGGAGGTGCTGGCGCCGGGGTATCCGCCGCGGGCGGTGCGGGTGCTGGAGCTGGCGCAGCGGGTGGGGACGTTGATCGTGGTGGCGACGGAGAGTGGGCACGGGGGTGCGGTGAGTGCGTCCGAGATGGGGGCGCGGCGGGAGGCGTTGCGGCCGGTGGAGCGGACGGCTCGACGGGCGCAGGTCGCTGCGTACAACTCCGTTGTGGAGGAGCGGGAGCGGGGGGTGCGGTGACTGTAGGTCGCCGGGTGCTCGGCGTTCGTGCCGGGGACGGGGGGTGCGCAGCCCGGCGGTGCGGGGTGGCGCTGCGCCCACCCGTGCCGCCCTTGGCGGCACGCATGCCCGCAGCTGAGCCGAACGGCCTCCCAGGCGTGCCTGGGAGGCCGGTGGTCACCTTCGGCTCGGAGACGGAGGTGAAGGTCAGTGGTTGACGGCGAGGTTGCCGAACGCCGGGTTCAGGACGCCGATGACGTTCACGCTGTTGCCGGACACGTTGACCGGGACGTGCACCGGGGCCTGGACCACGTTGCCCGAGGCGACGCCCGGCGAGCCGATGGCGCTGCCGTCGGCGTGCGAGCCGCTCGTGGCGGAGGCCATGCCCGCACCGGCGGCCAGCAGTCCACCGGTCACCATCGTCACGGCAGCGGCCTTCTTCAGGTTCTTCACTTCTGAGCCCTCCTTGCGATCGCCGCGGCAGGCGCCGCAGCACGCACTGGAGAACGGCGGAGAACCACCGAGGATGCGCCATGCGAGGGACATTCCCACGACAGTATGAATCTCGGTCCGGAGTGGAACCTTCCGCGTTGCCGTGGGGTGAGCGTGTCAGCCGGTCACGCCATGGCGAACGGCCCACAGGGCGGCCTGGGTTCGGTCGGACAGGTCGAGCTTCATCAGGATGTTCGAGACGTGGGTCTTGACGGTCTTCTCGGAGAGGACGAGCGCGCGGGCGATCTCCCGGTTGGAGCGGCCGTCCGCTATCAGGCCGAGCACCTCGCGCTCCCGGTCGGTGAGCGAGCCGGCCCTTCCCGGCCCCGAGTTGGCCTCCTCCTGGGACAGCAGGGCGCCGGCGACCTCCGGCTGGAGGAGGATGTGCCCGGCGTGGACGGAGCGGATGGCTCCGGCGAGGGCGTCGGGGTCGACGTCCTTGTAGACGTATCCGGCGGCGCCCGCGCGCAGGGCCGGCACCACCGTGCGCTGCTCGGTGAAGCTTGTGACGACCAGCACGCGCGCGGGGTTGTCGAGTTCGCGGAGTCTGCGCAGGGCGTCGACACCGTCCATGCCCGGCATCTTGACGTCCATGAGGATGACGTCAGGCTTCAGCTCCTCGGCGCGGTCGACTCCTTCGGCGCCGTCCGCGGCCTCGCCGACGACCTCGATGTCGTCCTGCACCTCGAGGAATGTGCGCAGGCCCCGGCGGACGACCTGGTGGTCGTCGACGAGCAGGACCTTGATCGCGTCAGCCACCGGGTACCTCCATCTCGATCGTGGTGCCCTTGCCGGCCACCGATTCCACGGTCAGCGTGCCGCCGGCCCCGCTCGCCCGGTCCCGCATGGAGACCAGGCCCAGATGGCGCCCCGCGCGACGCACCGCCTGGGGGTCGAAGCCGCAGCCGTCGTCCGAGACCCGCAGGACGGCACCGCCGCCGCGTCGGTCCAGGGTCACGTCGACGTGGTCGGCGCCGGAGTGGCGCAGGGCGTTGTGCAGGGCCTCCTGGGCGACGCGCAGGACTGCTTCCTCCTGGGAGGCGGGCAGGGCCTTCACGCCGTGGCAGGCGAAGGTCACGCGGGCGGTGTGGGCGCGGTCGAGGACCTGAATCTGCGTGCGGAGGGTGGCCACGAGGCCGTCCTCGTCGAGGGCCGCGGGGCGCAACTCGACGACCGCGGCGCGCAGTTCGTCGGCGGCCTCGGCGGCCAGCACCGCCACCTGATGGAGCTCCCCCTTGGCGCGGGAGGGGTCCCGGTCCACCAGGCGGGCCGCGGCCTGGGCCGTCAGGCGGAGGGAGAAGAGCTTCTGGCTGACCGCGTCGTGCAGTTCGTGAGCGAGGCGGGAGCGCTCCTCGGCGATGGTCAGTTCGCGGCTGCGTTCGTAGAGGCGGGCGTTGGTGAGGGCGATCGCGGCGTGCTGGGCGAGGATGCCGAGGAGCTCCTCGTCCTCCGCCGTGAAGCCGCAACTGCCTTCCGGTTTCGGACAGTTCTTGTTGGCCAGGAAGAGCGCGCCGATGACCTCGTCGCCGTCACGGATCGGCAAGCCCAGGAAGTCGACCAGGTCGGGGTGGGCCTTCGGCCAGCCCTCGAAGCGGGGGTCCTTGCGGACGTCGGCGAGGCGCTCGGACCTGGCCTCGTGCAGCATCGCGGCGAGGATGCCGTGCTGGCGCGGGAGGGGGCCGATGGCCTTCCACTGTTCCTCGCTGACGCCGTCGACCACGAACTGGGCGAAGCCGCCGTGATCGTCCGGCACGCCGAGCGCGGCGTACTGGGCGTCGAGCAGCTCGCGGGCCGAGGCGACGATCGTCTTGAGGACGTCGCGCACCTCGAGATGCCTGCTCATGGCCAGCAACGCGGAGCTCACCGCGGCGAGGCCGGACGGGGGACCGTGACTCATGTCCTCACGGTACCGGCGGGCTGTGACAGCGCGGATCGGACCAGTGGCGGCGGGTGCCCGGTCCGGTGGGCCTAGGTCGCGAGGCCGAGCCGCAAGGGCGGCGCGGCGTAGGACCGGGGGCGCCGGGCCGGTGGCGTAGGGCGAAGGGACCCGGCGGATTGCGGCCCGCGTCCGAGGTGGTCCGGGCGGCTCCGTTCCTACGTTGAGGGCACGCGATCACGACGAGGGAGCCGATCATGCCGGTTGCGATCATCACCGGGGTCTCGAAGGGCCTGGGCCGTGCGCTCGCCGAGGCCCTGGCCGGGCGTGGCTGGGACCTGGTGCTCGATGCCAGGGGTGCCGAGGCGCTGACGGAGGCGGCCGGGGCCGTCTCCACGCACGGCACGCGCGTGACCGCCCTGCCCGGGGACGTCACCGACGCCGGACACCGGGCGGAGCTGGTGTCGGCGGCGTGGCGGCTGGGCGGCGTCGACCTGCTGGTGCACAACGCGAGCGCGCTGGGCGCCGAGCCGCTGGTGCGGCTGGAGGAGCTGCCCCTGGAGGGGCTGCGCCGGGCGCTGGAGGTGAACCTGGTGGCGGGTCTCGGCCTGGTCCAGGAGGCGCTGCCGCTGCTGCGGGTTTCGGGGGCGGGCACGGTTGTCGCCGTCAGCTCGGACGCGGCGGCCGAGGCGTACGAGACCTGGGGCGGCTACGGGGCGTCCAAGGCGGCTCTGGACCAGCTGGTGGCGGTGCTCGCCGCGGAGGAGCCGGGGCTGCGGGTCTGGGCGGTGGATCCCGGGGACATGGCCACGGACCTGTACGCGGCGGCCGTACCGGACGATCATGATCCGCGGCCGGAGCCGGCGGCTGTGGTGCCGGGGTTCCTGCGGCTGCTGGACGAACGTCCGGCGAGTGGGCGGTACGGGGCCCCGGCTCTGCTGGACGGGGCCCGATGACACCGGCCGTGCGCGTACCGGAGGAGCTGTCGGCCCGGGTGCCGGTGGAGCAGCGCGGGCCCGGGCTGGACCGGGACGCCGTACGGATGCTGGTGTCGCGGGGTGCCGGGGTGGCGCATCACACGTTCGCGGAGCTGCCGCGGCTGTTGCGGGCGGGGGATCTGCTCGTGGTCAACACCTCGGCCACGCTGGCGGCGGCCGTCGACGGGTGGATCGGGCACGCACGCGTGGTGGTGCACTTCTCCACCTCCGGGGACGACGGCCGCTGGGCGGTGGAGCTGCGGGAGCCCGACGGGCGGGGCACCACACGCGCGCGTGCGGCCGGGCCCGTGGGTACGGAGGTGTGCCTGCCGGGCGGCGTACGCCTGGTTCTGGAGGAGCCGCTGAGCGGGCGGAGCGAGCGCCTGTGGTGGGCGCGGGTGGCCGGGCCCGGGGTCGCGGGGCTGCTGCGGGAGTACGGGCGGCCCATTCGCTACTCCTACACGGAGCGGGACCAGCCGCTGTCCGTCTATCAGACGGTGTTCGCGCTGCCGTCGGCGGACGGGGCGGGCAGTGCGGAGATGCCGAGTGCGGCGCGGCCCTTCACCGCGCGGCTGGTGGCGGAGCTGGTGGGCCGGGGGGTGCGGTTCGCGCCGGTCACGCTGCACACGGGGGTGGCGTCGGCGGAGGCGCACGAGCCGCCGTATCCGGAGCGCTTCGCGGTGCCCGGGGCGTCGGCGCGGCTGATCAACGCCGCGAGGGCCGGTGCGGGGCGGGTCCTCGCGGTCGGGACGACGGCGGTGCGGGCCGTGGAGTCGGCGGCGGGTACCGACGGGGTCGTACGGCCGCGGGCGGGGTGGACCTCTCTCGTGGTGACCCCGGAGCGCGGGGTACGGGTGGTGGACGGGCTGCTGACCGGGCTGCACGAGCCGGAGGCCTCGCATCTGCTGATGCTGGAGGCGATCGCGGGGCGGGCGGCGGTCGAGCGCGGCTACGAGGCCGCACTGCAGGGCCGTTACCTGTGGCACGAGTTCGGGGACGTGCACCTCGTCCTGCCGGGGCAGAGCCGTGACAGGCCGCTCACACAGAGCATTGCTCAAGCAACTGCCAGTGAGACCGGGCCCCGCCCGATGTGAGCCCTCGCATAGGACCCACGTCACGTACGAAAGGACGTAGGAGACAAAGCCGCACCTATTGAGCGGCACATACAGTCCAGTCTGCCCCGATTTGCCCTTCCCTGATCCACTATCTCCCTTCGTACGTCACACCTTTGCCACGCCATTTTGCGGCCGCTAAGAATGGCTGCCGTCGCTCAGCGCCGTGGGTTCACCTCCGCGGCGTTTGTGTCGGAAACACACCGAGTCCAACGCCGGACGCCGAGCGACTCCCGCGCTATTCGAAGAGGTCCAACCACCATGCCCAAGAACATCTTCAGCCGTGGCCCCAGTCGTAACCTGACCCGTCACCACAAGATCGCCATGGCGGGTGTCGCCACCCTCGGCGCCGCCGCCATCGGGTTCTCCGCGGTGCCGAGCGGTGCTTCGACGAAGACCACGACGGAAGCCGCTCAGTCGGCTCCGGTGGCGTTCAGCAACCAGCAGATCAAGGACGTGAAGGCGAGCGTCACCGACCAGATGGCCGGTGCCAGCCTGAAGGCCGAGCAGATCGAGGCGAAGAAGAAGGCCGACGCCGCGGCTGCCGCCAAGAAGAAGGCCGCCGCCGAGGCGGCGAAGAAGAAGGCCGAGGCCGCGCGCGAGGCCAAGGAGGCCGCGAGCCGCGACGCCAAGCGCGCCGAGGCCAAGAAGGCCGCCGCCAAGAGCTACCCGAACAACCTCGACGGCTGGATCCGCGAGTCGCTCGACATCCTGAAGAAGCACGACATCCCGGCGTCCTACGACGGCATCCACCGCAACATCATCCGCGAGTCGTCCGGTGACCCGAAGGCCATCAACGACTGGGACATCAACGCCATCAACGGCATCCCGTCGAAGGGCCTGCTGCAGGTCATCCCGCCGACCTTCAAGACCTGGCACGTCCCCGGCACCTCCTGGGACATCTACGACCCGGTCGCCAACATCACCGCCGCCTGCAACTACGCGGCCGACAAGTACGGCTCGATGGACAACGTCGACAGCGCGTACTGAGGTAGCGCGGACCTCTGCTCGCTGAACGGAACGCCGAAGGGCGGCACCCTCCTGACGGGGTGCCGCCCTTCGGGCGTCTTGCCGAGGTGACTACTTGCGCATGACCTCGGGCTCGTGGCGGCGCAGGAAGCGGGCCACGAAGAAGCCGCAGAGCACGCCGAGCGCGAGGAGCGCGCCCATGTCCATGGCCCAGGCGCCGACCGTGTGCTCCCACAGCGGATCGTTGTCCCCGGCGGTCTCCGGCGGGGCGATCTTGTTGAAGTCCAGCGTCGCGCCGGACGCGGCGACCGCCCAGCGCGACGGCATCAGGAACGAGAACTGGTTGACGCCGATGGAGCCGTGCAGCGTGAACAGGCAGCCCGTGAAGACGACCTGGATGATGGCGAACATCACCAGCAGCGGCATGGTCTTCTCGGCGGTCTTCACCAGCGAGGAGATGATCAGGCCGAACATCATCGAGGTGAAGCCCAGGGCCATGATCGGCACGGACAGCTCGACGAGCGTGGCGCCGCCGAAGACCAGGCCCTCCTCGGGGATCTCCCGGCTGGAGAAGCCGATGACGCCGACCAGCAGGCCCTGCAGCACGGTGATCATGCCGAGCACGAACACCTTGGACATCAGATACGCCGAGCGTGACAGGCCGGTCGCCCGCTCCCGCTCGTAGATGACCCGTTCCTTGATCAGCTCACGGACGGAGTTCGCCGCGCCCGCGAAACAGGCGCCGACGGCGAGGATCAGCAGGACCGTGGTGGCGGTGCCGTTCGGGATGATCCGGCCGGACTGCGGGTTGACCGGGTTCGGCAGCAGGCCCTTGTCCGCGTCGATGAGCAGGCTGACCGCGCCGAGCACGGCCGGCAGGATCACCATCAGGGCCAGGAAGCCCTTGTCGGACGCGATCACCGAGACGTAGCGCCGCACCAGCGTGACGAACTGGGACATCCAGCCCTGTGGCTTCGGCGGCTTCATCGCCTGCATGGGCGGAACCTGTACGGACTGCGGTGCCACGGCGTCGATGTCCGCGGCGTACATCTGGTAGTGCTGCGAGCCCTTCCAGCGGCCCGCCCAGTCGTAGTCGCGGTAGTTCTCGAAGGCGGAGAAGACATCGGCCCAGGTGTCGTAGCCGAAGAAGTTCAGCGCCTCCTCGGGCGGGCCGAAGTAGGCGACGGAGCCGCCCGGCGCCATCACCAGGAGCTTGTCGCAGATCGCCAGCTCGGCCACGGAGTGGGTGACGACGAGGACCGTACGGCCGTCGTCGGCGAGGCCGCGCAGCAACTGCATGACGTCGCGGTCCATGCCCGGGTCGAGGCCGGAGGTCGGCTCGTCCAGGAAGATCAGCGAGGGCTTGGTGAGCAGCTCCAGGGCCACGGAGACACGCTTGCGCTGGCCACCGGAGAGGGAGGTGACCTTCTTCTCCTTGTGGATGTCCAGCTTCAGCTCGCGCAGCACCTCGTCAATACGGGCCTCGCGCTCGCGGGCCGTGGTGTCGGCGGGGAAGCGGAGCTTGGCCGCGTACTTCAGGGCCTTCTTGACGGTCAGTTCCTTGTGCAGGATGTCGTCCTGCGGGACCAGGCCGATGCGCTGGCGCAGCTCGGCGAACTGCTTGTAGAGGTTCCTGTTGTCGTAGAGGACCTCGCCCTGGTCGGCCGGGCGGTAGCCCGTGAGCGCCTTGAGCAGGGTGGACTTGCCGGAGCCGGACGGGCCGATGACCGCGATGAGCGACTTCTCGGGGACGCCGAAGGAGACGTCCTTGAGGATCTGCTTGCCGCCGTCGACCGTGACGGTCAGATGGCGGGCGGAGAAGGACACCTCACCGGTGTCGACGAACTCCTCGAGCCGGTCCCCGACGATCCGGAACGTCGAGTGGCCGACGCCGACGACATCGGCCGGGCCGAGCAACTGCCCGCCGCCCTTGGGGATCGGCAGGCCGTTGACGTACGTGCCGTTGTGCGAGCCGAGGTCGCGGATCTCCATGCGGCCGTCGGGCGTCGCGTGGAACTCGGCGTGGTTCCGGGAGACCTGCAGGTCGGAGACGACCAGCTCGTTCTCCAGGGCGCGGCCGATGCGCATCACACGGCCGAGCGAGAACTGGTGGAACGTGGTGGGGCTGCGGTCGCCGTGGGCCGGCGGCGCCCCCGCGGCACCGCCGGGGGCCTGCTGCTGCGGGATGTGCCCGCCGGGCTGCTGCGGCTGCTGCCAGCCGGCCTGCGGAGCCTGCTGCTGGGGCGCCTGCTGGGCCCAGCCGGGGTTCGCGCCCTGCGCGGCGTACGGCTGCTGCTGGGGCTGGGCCTGCGGCGTGGCGACGGAGGCCGCGGCGTCGGAGAGGTTCAGACGCGGTCCGTCGGTGGCGTTGCCCAGGTTCACCGCCGAGCCCGGGCCGAGCTCCATGTGGTGGATCCGCTGACCCTGCACGAAGGTGCCGTTGGTGCTGCCATGGTCCTCGATGACCCAACTGCGGCCGTTGAAGCTGACCGTGGCGTGACGCCAGGAGACCCTGGCGTCGTCGAAGACGACGTCCCCCTGCGGATCACGTCCGAGGGTGTATGCCCTGGACGGATCGAGCGTCCAGGTACGTCCGTTTGATTCCAGTACGAGTTCCGGCACTCCATGCCCCACTGAGTTGTCCCCCGAGTTACCCCCGACATGGGGAGTCTAGGGATGTCGAACATCGGGGGGAACTATTTCAGGAGCGGCCCCCTGACCGAAAGTCGGGCCTTGTGAAAACCGCGTACGGGCGCCTCGGCCGATTCCGTTGACGGGGTTGAAACCGGGCCGGAGAGTGGTATTTCGTCGCGAGGGGGACATGCGCGGTGTTCCCGCCGTGTAGCGGATCGGGGGGTCTGCCATGGGTGCCGGTGCAGGTGTCGAGAAGGCGAGTGACGGCACACGCGTGCCGTGGGGGGACGTGCTGCTGTCCGCCGTCGCCGCTGTGAGCTGGGCGTTGATCGGGATGGCGGGCACGGCGGCGCTGGGGCTGCGTCTGCTGGAGGCGGACACGGCGGGCTCGTTGGGGCCGATGACCGCGGCGGTGGTGGCCCTTGGGGCGGGTGGTTCGGTCACACCGTCCGGCGATGTGTCGGTGTTCGGCCTCACGGGCGCGGAGGCGGACACGGCCATCGAGATCACGCCACTGGGGGTGAGCCTGGTCGGGGCGGTGGTGCTGTCGTACTTCTTCCTGCGGTCTTTGCGGGCGGCGGGAGTTGTGATCTCACCGGCCGAACTCCTCGCGCGTGCGGGCGCGGTGGTCGCGCTGTTCGTGGCGATGCTGGGCGGGCTGGCCTGGGCGGGGCACGACGTCATCACGATCGACGGCGGCTCGCTGGGGCTGGACGACCTGACCGGCGGGAGCGGAAGCGGCGGCCTGGACATCCCCGGGCTCGGGGACGTCGGGGACATCGGCGGGCTGCTGCCGGACCGGATCGGGGACCTGGTCGACGCGCAGGCGGCGGTCGGTTTCACGGTCGACACCGTGCCCACGCTGTTCGGCGGTCTTGGCTGGTCGGCCGGGATCCTCCTCGTGGCCCTGCTGGCCTCGCGCCGTACGCCGCTGCCCCCGGGGTGGGAGGCCGTGCACCGGGTCGTACGGCCGGCCGTTTCCGCGGTGGTGACCGTGCTGCTGGTGGCCGTGGCGGCGGGGTTCGCCGCGGCGGCGTACGCGGCGAGCGGCGACGACCACCCCGAGCGCATCGCCGGCGCGGCACTGCTCGGGGCACCGAACGGGGTCTGGCTGGGCGTGCCGATCGGCCTGTTCGTGCCGTGGGACGGCCGGGCTACGGGTGAACTGACCCGTTTCCTGCCGGACCCGCTGGACGACCTGCTCGTGGCCCGCCCCGACCAGCAGGTGACGCTGGGGAGGCTGGCCGAGCTGGACGGGCGGGTGTGGCTGCTGGGAGTGGCGGCGGCGCTGATGATGCTGCTGGCGGGGGTGCTGACGGCGGTGCGGTCGCCGGTGGGGAGCGTCGCGGGCAGGCGGGCCGAGGCGGCCGTACGGGGTTCCGGTGCCCTCGGTTTCGCGGGCAGGTGCGCGCTGCGGCTGGGGGTCGCGACCGCGCTGGCGCTGCCGTTGCTGGCCTGGCTGACGGATGTGTCCGTGACCGCCTCCCTGTCCGTGCTCGGCTTCGACGCGTTCGGCGCGGGCATCGAACTGCACGGGCATCTCGGCATGGCCCTGCTGCTGGGCGCGGTGTGGGGCGCGGGGGCCGGGGCGGCGGGGGCGTTGCTGGCATGGGCGAGCGGGGCCGCCGGGCGGTCGGCGGCGGCGTTGGCCCGAGGGGTCGGGTCGGCAGGGGCAGGGGTGGGGGCAGAGGGCGGCTCGGGCCCGCCCGGGTACGACGAAGGCACCGGCCGGCACCACGAAGGCACCGGCCGGCACCACGAGGGCACCGAGCGGTCCGGGGACCGGGGCGATCCGCGAGGCGCGCGGGCGTCGCACGGGAAGGAAGCCGGGCCGTACGCGCCGGGTACGCCGTACCGGCCGCCGAACCCGGCCACCAATCCGTATCTCCGGGTTCCCGACGAACTGCGAGAACCGGAGGACGCACGGCCCGCCGGTGAGGAACGGCGGCCGGGAGAGAGCTGGAGCCGGCCGGGCGACGCGCGCCGGGGCCGGCAGGACGAAGAGCGGTCGGGCTCAGGGCCCACCGAGCCCGGGAACGGCGACGTGTACGGCGCGCCCACCGTGGCGCGGCCGGTCGGGCCGCCTCCGCGAGGCCCCCGCCAGCCGCCCGGGCCGCGGGGCGGGAACGGGCCGCCGGCCCGGCCGGACGACGGGCCGCCGCCCCCGCCTCCTCCCCCGCCGCCGCGGAAACCGCGGGGCGGGAGGTGATCCATACCGGTACGCAAGATTCACGCCATCGACACGACACCCAGTGTTCGCTGTCCGCCAGCCGGACCTCACGGGCGGTGTGACCTGCCTGCCCGATACGGTGGAACCACCATGAGCGCATCGCAGACCTCGTCCTCTGACGTCCCCACCCTCCTTGTCAAGATCTTCGGCAAGGACAGGCCGGGCATCACGGCCGGCCTCTTCGACACTCTCGCCGCCTACTCCGTCGACGTCGTCGACATCGAGCAGGTCGTCACCCGTGGCCGGATGGTGCTGTGCGCGCTCGTGACCGAGCCGCCCCCCGGTCTCGAGGGGGATCTGCGGGCGACCGTCCACAGCTGGGCCGAGTCGATGAAGATGCAGGCGGAGATCATCTCCGGCCTCGGCGACAACCGGCCGCGCGGACTGGGCCGCTCCCTGGTCACCGTGCTCGGGCATCCGCTCACCTCGGAGGCGACCGCCGCGGTCACCGCGCGGATCACCAGGACCGGCGGCAACATCGACCGTATCTTCCGGCTCGCCAAGTACCCCGTGACCGCGGTCGAGTTCGCCGTGTCCGGTGTGGAGACCGAGCCGCTGCGCACCGCCCTGGCGCCCGACGCGGCGAAGCTCGGCATCGACGTGGCGGTCGTGGCCGCCGGTCTGTACCGGCGTGCGCAGCGCCTGGTCGTCATGGACGTCGACTCGACGCTCATCCAGGACGAGGTCATCGAATTGTTCGCCGCGCACGCCGGCTGCGAGGACAAGGTCGCCGAGGTGACGGCGGCCGCGATGCGCGGGGAGCTGGACTTCGAGCAGTCGCTGCACGCGCGCGTGGCGCTGCTGGAGGGGCTGGACGCCTCGGTGGTGGACAAGGTGCGCAGCGAGGTGCGGCTGACGCCGGGCGCCCGCACCCTGATCCGGACGCTGAAGCGGCTCGGCTACCAAGTCGGCGTCGTCTCGGGCGGGTTCACCCAGGTCACCGACGATCTGAAGGAACGGCTGGGGCTGGACTTCGCCCACGCCAACACGCTCGAGATCGTCGACGGCAGGCTGACGGGCAAGGTCACCGGCGAGATCGTCGACCGCGCGGGCAAGGCCCGGCTGCTGCGCCGGTTCGCGGCGGAGGCGGGCGTGCCGCTGTCGCAGACCGTGGCGATCGGTGACGGTGCGAACGACCTGGACATGCTGAACGCGGCCGGTCTGGGCGTCGCCTTCAATGCCAAGCCGGTGGTGCGCGAGGCCGCGCACACCGCGGTGAACTTCCCGTTCCTGGACACGGTCCTCTACCTGCTGGGCGTCACGCGCGAAGAGGTCGAGGCGGCGGACACCCTCGACACGGTCTGAAGACACCCGCGACACCGCCCGAACCACCCGAGACACCGCCCGCCCCGCCGGGCAGGGCCCGGCACCGCTGCGGTGCCGGGCCCCCTGTCACAGCCTCTGTCACGCGGAGAGGGTCACTCGGTCGGCGCCCAGTAGTCCCGCAGCTCGGCCACGCCCGGCTCCACGCTCTTCCACGAGCCGGTGAACGACAGGACGGCGAAGGCGGCGGCCGGGAACCCGCGGCGGTCCATCCGCTCACGGGCGTCGTCCTCGGCCGAGCCCGCCAGGATGTCGGCGAGGCCCTGGATGCCCGGATTGTGGCCGATCATGAGGACGTTCTGCACATCGTCGGGGGTCTCGTTGAGCACGGCGATCAGTTCGCCCGGCGAGGCGTCGTAGATCCGCTCTTCGTAGACGGTTTTCGGCCGATGCGGGAACTCATGGACGGCGAGCTTCCAGGTCTCCCGGGTCCGGACCGCGGTGGAGCACAGGGCCAGGTCGAAGGGGATGCCGGTGTCGGCCAGCCTGCGCCCGGCCTCCGCCGCGTCTTTTCGGCCCCGGTCGGCAAGCGGGCGCTCGTGATCGGTCACCTGTGGCCAGTCGGCTTTCGCATGGCGGAAGAGGACAATCGTGCGGGGTTCTGCGACGCTCATGAGATCCAGCTTCGCATGAAACACGCCATGGGGCGCAGGGAGTTGACCACCGGCTTTGGCCGTGCTCAGCGGGCTGTCAGCTGCCGCAGTCGCTCGAAGAGGTGGGTGACCACGGGGTCACCGGTGGCCGCGTGGGCGTCGGACGGGTTCAGGATCAGGACGAGCAGCGCCGTGAAGAGAAGCGCCGGCAGGGCCAGGGCCCACCAGGGAAGCCGGCTGTCGGCGCCGCACCGGGTCACCGGGTGGGGCGGGGTCTGCGTAGGGGCCGACATGGGTGCCTCCGCTCTTCGAGTGGCCGGTGGCCCCCGTCTCACGGCCACACCTCGAAGCTACGGAATCCGCGCCGGCCAACCCATCCGGTGACCCACCCACTTGACCCTGACCCTCACCCCCTAGGGGACAGGGGGGCTAGCCCCACCATCGGCGGGGCCAGGGCCGGTCACGGCGAGGCGAGCGTCGCGATGACGGCGATGACGATGAAGATCGCGAAGAACGCGCCGAACACGAGCAGCATCTTCTTCTGACCATGCTGGGGATTCGGATCGAGCACTGGCATGGGGCAAGTGTCGCACCCACCCCGGGCGCGGTACGCCCCGGGGTGAGGCCGACGCGACGAGGCCGGTTCAGCGGCCCGCCTCGTCCTCCACCGTGCGGTCGCGGCCCGCCAGCCAGCCGACCACCATCTGCGGGACCATCAGGGCGCTCATCAGCGTGATCGGCAGGCCCCAGCCGCCGCTGTGCTGGTAGAGGACGCCCACCAGGAGCGGTCCCGGGATGGAGATGAGGTAGCCGGTGCTCTGCGCGAACGCCGACAGCTGGGCCACGCCCGGGCCGGTCCTGGCCCGCATGCCGACCATGGTGAGGGCGAGCGGGAAGGCGCAGTTCGCGACGCCGAGCAGCAGGGCCCAGGCCCAGGCGCCGTCGGCCGGCGCGAGATACAGCCCGGCGTAGCCGATCAGGCCGCAGATGCCCAGGGCGAGCACGATCGGGCCCTGGTGCGGCAGCCGGGTGGCCAGGCGGGGTATGACGAAGGCCAGGGGCACGCCCATCGCCATGGTGAGCGCCAGCAGCAGTCCGGCGGTGCCGGCGGGCACGCCGGCGTCCCGGAAGATCTGCGCCATCCAGCCCATCGTGATGTAGGCGGCGGTGGCCTGGAGCCCGAAGAAGACGGCCAGCGCCCAGGCGGTACGGCTCCGGGTGATCCGCATCCGCGGCGCCTCGCCGCGCGCGGGGTCCGCCGGGGCGGGGGCCGGAGTCTCCTCGTGGCCGGCTTCCGACCGGTCCTCCTTCCCGGCTTCCGACCGGTCCTCGCGCCCGGCTCCCGTCCGGACGGAGGCCGACGCCTCCGTGGCGGCATCCGGGTGCCGCGTAGCCCCGTCGGCCCGCTGCCCGGGCCCCGAGGCCGCCGCGCGCCCCCGTACGAACGGCAGCCACGGCAGGATCGCCGCGACGGCGAGCCCCGACCACAGGGCCAGGCCCGACTGCCAGCTTCCGCCCAGCGCGTCGGACACGGGCACCGTGACCGCGGCCGCGAGAGACGTGCCCAGGGCGAGTCCCATGGAGTAGACCCCGGTCATGGAGCCCACACGGTCGGGGAACCACTGCTTGACGATGGCCGGCATCAGGACGTTGCTGACCGCGATGCCCATGAGGGCGAGGGCACTGGCGGCCAGGAAGCCGGCCGTGCCGCCGGCGTACGGCCGGATCGCCAGGCCGGTGGCGATGGCGGCCATGCCTGCGCACACCACGGCGCCCGCTCCGAAGCGGCGGGCGAGCCGCGGGGCCATGACGCCGAAGACGGCGAAGCACAGCGGCGGAACGGAGGTGAGCAGTCCGGCCACGCTGCCGCTCATGCCGAGCCCGTCGCGGACCTCCTCCA
Organism: Streptomyces purpurascens; assembly: GCF_045040895.1. Lineage (NCBI taxonomy): Bacteria > Bacillati > Actinomycetota > Actinomycetes > Kitasatosporales > Streptomycetaceae > Streptomyces > Streptomyces purpurascens. The sequence continues at coordinate 2,082,680 of NZ_CP108341.1, forward strand.
GGAGGGCGCCGAGGCTGGTGATGGCGGGCCGGAGGTTCAGGGCGGACAGCACGATGCCGAGGACGAGCAGCCGTGTCGTCCACGCGCGCGTGGACGGGCCGCCCGGTTTCCGGGCGTCGTGCGCGGCCGAGCTGCGAACGGTCGGGGGCGTCATCGTCCGGGTTTCCTCACTAGCCATGAGGCCCATCATAGAATCATGGGATGATTGACTGTCCAATCCGTCCACTCCTCGGCTGCCGTCCGGCGCCCCGGCCGTGCGAAGGTGAGCCATGCCTCTGAGCCATCCCCGTCGTTCGGCGCTGTCCGAACAGGTCATCGCCGAGCTGCGGGCCCAGATCACGTCGGGCGAGTGGCCGGTCGGGTCGCGTATCCCGACCGAGCCGGAACTGGTCGAGCAGCTGGGCGTCGCCCGCAACACGGTCCGTGAGGCCGTCCGCGCGCTCGCGCACAACGGCCTGCTGGACATCCGCCAGGGCTCCGGCACCTATGTCGTGGCGACGAGTGAGCTGGCGGGAGTGATGCAGCGGCGGTTCGCCGGCGCCGATCCCCGGCACATCGCCGAGCTGCGCTCCACGCTGGAGTCGTCCGCCGCCCGGCTGGCCGCCGAGCGGCGGACCGAGAAGGACCTCAAGCAGCTCGACGCGCTGCTGCTGCGGCGTGAGGAGGCCTGGGAGTCGGGTGACGCGGAGGCCTTCGTGACCGCGGACGCGACCTTCCACCTGGCCGTGGTGTCCGCCTCCCACAACGACGTGATGACCGCCATGTACGCGGACCTGGGCGAGGTGCTGCGGGACTGGCTGCGTGAGGACGTCGGCGAGGAGCTGACGCCGGAGACGTACATGGACCACGGGCGGCTGCTCGACGCGATCCGCACGGGGGACGCGGACCGGGCGGGGGCCGAGGCGGCCCGCTATCCGTTCCTGTGCCGCCTGGGCGGGCTCAGCTCGCCCGCCGGTGGCTGACCCACGCGTCGCCGACCTCCTTCCAGCAGCGTCCCGTGAGCCGCACGGTCTGGGCGGGCCCGGCCTCCACCGGGGAGCTGTCGGTGTCGATGTCCCACCAGCGGGCGCACTCGACGTGCAGGCTCACGCGGTCGGTCTCCGGAAAGGGGTTGTGACAGAACGCGGTCACCCTGGAGTCGTTGACGCGGACCCGGCACGCGGCGCCGAAGAGGTCGGCCCGCTCCTGCTCGTCGTCGGCGGGCACGCGCGCGTGCGGCACCGCCTCGTACGCCAGGGTCAGTACGAGAGCGGCGGCGACGGACAGTGAGGCCATGCGGCGGGACAAGCGCACAAGGGTTCCTCCTCGGCCGTGCTGGGGAGGGGACCGCGTGGTGAACGCGTACTCCAGGGTGCCCGGCTGGAGGCCTCCCCCGCCCGGTCGGCTGGCCCGAACGGGTGACGCCCCGCTCCCCGCGCGCTGCGGGGAACGGGGCGTCGACGGCGTACGGGAGATCAGGCGCCGATGGCGTGCAGACCGCCGTCCACGTGGATGATCTCGCCCGTGGTCTTCGGGAACCAGTCGCTCAGCAGCGCGACGATGCCGCGGCCGGCCGGCTCGGGGTCCTTCAGGTCCCACTCCAGCGGCGAACGGTCGTCCCAGACGGCGGCCAGCTCGCCGAAGCCCGGGATGGACTTGGCGGCCATGGAGGCGAGAGGGCCGGCGGAGACGAGGTTGCAGCGGATGTTCTGCTTGCCCAGGTCGCGGGCGACGTAGCGGCTGGTGGCCTCCAGGGCGGCCTTGGCCGGGCCCATCCAGTCGTACTGCGGCCAGGCGAACTTCGCGTCGAAGGTGAGACCGACGACCGAGCCGCCGTTCTGCATCAGTGGCAGGCAGGCCATGGTCAGCGACTTCAGCGAGTACGCCGAGACGTGCATGGCCGTGCTGACCGACTCGAACGGCGTGTTGAGGAAGTTGCCGCCGAGGGCGTCCTGCGGGGCGAAGCCGATGGAGTGCACGACACCGTCGAGGCCGCCGAGCTCCTCGCCGACGATGTCGGCCAGGCGCCCGAGGTGCTCGTCGTTCGTGACGTCGAGCTCGATGACCTTGGTGGGCTTGGGCAGCTTCCTGGCGATGCGCTCGGTCAGCGTGGGCCGCGGGAACGCCGTGAGGATGATCTCGGCGCCCTGCTCCTGGGCCAGCTTGGCGGCGTGGAAGGCGATGGAGGACTCCATCAGCACACCGGTGATCAGGACGCGCTTGCCCTCGAGAATTCCGCTCATGGTGATCAGTGACCCATTCCCAGTCCGCCGTCAACGGGGATGACGGCTCCAGTGATGTACGAGGCGTCGTCCGAGGCGAGGAACCGCACCGTCGCGGCGACCTCCTCCGGCTGGGCGTACCGGCCGAGCGGGATCTGCGACACGATGCCCTTGCGCTGCTCGTCGGAGAGCACCTTGGTCATGTCGGTGTCGACGAAGCCAGGCGCGACGACGTTGAAGGTGAGGTTCCGCGAGCCCAGCTCACGGGCCAGGGAGCGCGCGAAGCCGACCAGGGCCGCCTTGGAGGCGGCGTAGTTGGCCTGGCCGGGGCCGCCGTAGAGGCCGACGACCGAGGAGATCAGGACGACGCGGCCCTTCTTGGCCCGCAGCATGCCGCGGTTGGCGCGCTTGACCACACGGAAGGTGCCGGTGAGGTTGGTGTCGATGACCGAGGTGAAGTCCTCCTCGGACATGCGCATCAGGAGCTGGTCCTTGGTGATGCCGGCGTTGGCGACGAGGACCTCCACGGGGCCGTGGCTCTCCTCGATCTCCTTGTAGGCCTGCTCCACCTGCTCGGGGTCGGTGATGTCGCACTTGACGGCCAGGAAGCCTGCCGGCGGCTCACCCGAGCGGTACGTGATGGCGACCTTGTCGCCGGCATCGGCGAAAGCACGGGCGATGGCGAGGCCGATGCCCCGGTTGCCTCCGGTGACGAGAACCGAGCGGCTCAACGGATCACCCTTTCGATAGCGGTCTGATACGCCCGCCCGGGCGCCTGGACGACAGGCGGCGATGACAGGCGGCTTCCTCGAAAACCTATCGGTCCGGACACGCCCGCGGACAATCGGGCACCGACAGTGGCGTACGGGACTCACTGTCGGGTCCCTACAGAAAGCCACGCACCCGGGGTACGGAAACTCATGGCCCGCGGGCGGGATGGACGACATGATCGGAGCAGTCACGCAGTACGGCAACCACGCTCACCTCGACAGAAAGAGACGGCGGTGCCTCATACCATCGACGAGGCCTTCACGGCCCTCCCCCTACGCGCCCTCGCCGACGCGGCCCTCGCACGCGCGCGTGCGCTCGGTGCCGAGCACGCGGACTTCCGGTTCGAGCGGGTGCGAGGCGCCTCCTGGCGGTTCCGGGACGCCAAGCCCGCCGGGTCGTCGGACACCACCGACCTCGGGTACGCGGTGCGGGTGGTGCACGGCGGTACGTGGGGTTTCGCGTCCGGCGTCGACCTCAGCCTGGACGCCGCCGCCAGAGTCGCCGGGCAGGCGGTGGCCATGGCCAAGCTGTCCGCCCAGGTGATCAAGGCGGCCGGGTCGGACGAGCGGGTGGAGCTGGCCGGCGAGCCGGTGCACTCCGAGAAGACCTGGGTCTCGTCGTACGAGATCGATCCGTTCACCGTGCCCGACGAGGAGAAGGCCGGGCTGATCGCGGACTGGAGCGCGCGGCTGCTGGCGGCCGACGGGGTCGACCATGTCGACGCCTCGCTGCTCACCGTCCACGAGAACAAGTTCTACGCCGACACCGCGGGGACCGTGACCACACAGCAGCGGGTACGGCTGCACCCGGTGTTCAACGCCGTGTCGGTGGACGAGTCGAGCGGCGAGTTCGACTCGATGCGCACCCTCGCGCCGCCCGTGGGACGCGGCTGGGAGTACCTGCGGGGCACCGGCTGGGACTGGGAGGGCGAGCTGGAGCGGATCCCGGAGCTGCTCGCCGAGAAGATGCGCGCCGCGAGCGTCGATCCGGGCCTGTACGACCTGGTCGTCGACCCGTCCAACCTGTGGCTGACGATCCACGAGTCCATCGGGCACGCGACCGAGCTGGACCGGGCGCTCGGCTACGAGGCCGCCTACGCCGGCACCTCCTTCGCCACGTTCGACCAGCTGGGCAGGCTGCGGTACGGCTCGGAGCTGATGAACGTCACCGGCGACCGCACCGCCGAGCACGGGCTCGCCACGATCGGGTACGACGACGAGGGCGTCGAGGGCCAGTCCTGGGACCTCGTCAAGGACGGCACGCTCGTCGGCTACCAGCTGGACCGGCGGATCGCGAAGCTGACCGGGTTCGAGCGCTCCAACGGGTGCGCCTACGCCGACTCCCCCGGGCACGTGCCGGTGCAGCGCATGGCCAACGTGTCGTTGCAGCCGGACCCGGCCGGGATGTCGACCGAGGATCTGATCGGGGGCGTGGAGCGGGGGATCTACGTCGTCGGCGACCGGTCCTGGTCGATCGACATGCAGCGCTACAACTTCCAGTTCACGGGTCAGCGCTTCTACCGGATCGAGAACGGGCGGCTCGCCGGGCAGCTGCGGGACGTGGCCTACCAGGCGACGACCACCGACTTCTGGGGTTCCATGTCCGCCGTCGGTGGTCCGGGGACCTATGTCCTGGGCGGCGCCTTCAACTGCGGCAAGGCCCAGCCGGGCCAGGTCGCGGCCGTGTCGCACGGCTGCCCGTCGGCCCTCTTCAAGGGCGTCAACATCCTCAACACGACCCAGGAGGCCGGTCGATGAGCGCGCGTTCCAGCAAGCCGCACGAGGTCGTCGAGCGCGCCCTCGAACTGTCCCGGGCGGACGGCTGTGTCGTCATCGCCGACGAGCAGTCCACCGCCAACCTGCGCTGGGCGGGCAACGCCCTGACCACGAACGGCGTCACGCGCGGGCGCACGCTCACCGTCGTCGCCACGGTCGACGGCAAGGAGGGCACCGCCTCGGGGGTCGTGTCACGGTCCGCCGTGACCGCCGACGAGCTGGAGCCCCTGGTGCGGGCGGCCGAGGCGGCCGCCCGCGGTGCCGGGCCCGCCGAGGACGCGCAGCCGCTGGTCACGGGCGTGGCCGCGAGTCCGGAGTTCACGGAGGCGCCCGCCGAGACCTCCTCCGCGGTGTTCGCCGACTTCGCCCCGGCGCTCGGCGAGTCTTTCGCACGCGCGCGTGCGGGCGGCCGGGAGCTGTACGGGTTCGCCAACCACGAACTGGTGTCGACGTACGTGGGCACCTCCACGGGGCTGCGGCTGCGGCACGACCAGCCGAACGGGACGCTGGAGCTGAACGCCAAGTCACCGGACCGGACCCGGTCCGCGTGGGCCGGGCGCTCCACGCGGGACTTCAAGGACGTCGACCCGGCGGCCCTGGACGCGGAGCTGGCCGTGCGCCTCGGGTGGGCCGAGCGACGGGTGGAGCTGCCCGCCGGCCGGTACGAGACGCTGCTGCCGCCGTCGGCCGTGGCGGACCTGCTGATCTACCAGTTGTGGTCGGCGTCGGGCCGGGACGCGGTGGAGGGCCGCACGGTGTTCTCCAAGCCGGGCGGGGGCACGCGGGTCGGCGAGAAGCTGACCGACCTGCCGCTGACCCTGCGCAGCGACCCGAACGAGCCCGGCCTGGAGTCGGCGCCCTTCGTGATCGCGCACTCCTCCGGTGGCGATGAGTCGGTGTTCGACAACGGGCTGCCGCTGGCGGCGACCGAGTGGATGCGCGAGGGAGAGCTGCGGCATCTGACGACCAGCCGTCACAGTGCGGGCCTGACCGGTCTGCCGGTGGCGCCGGGCATCGACAACGTGATCCTGGACGGGGGCGAGGACCGCTCCCTGGACGAGATGGTGGCGAGCACGGACCATCGTGGGCCCTGCCTGCTGCTGACCTGCCTGTGGTACATCCGCGAGGTCGACCCGGCCTCGCTGCTGCTGACGGGCCTGACCCGGGACGGCGTCTACCTGGTCGAGAACGGCGAGGTGACCGGCGAGGTGAACAACTTCCGGTTCAACGAGACGCCGGTCGGTCTGCTGGGCCGGGTGACGGAGGCCGGGCGGACGGAGAAGACGCTGCCGAGGGAATGGAGCGACTGGTTCACCAGGGCCGCGATGCCGGCCCTGCGGGTGCCGGACTTCAATATGAGCTCTGTCAGCCAGGGCGTATAACCTCGTACCTGATTACGAGCCCACTCAAGGAGATACGAGAACCGTGACGGACATCGTCGACGAGCTGAAGTGGCGCGGGCTGTTCGCCCTGTCCACTGACGAGGACGCTTTGCGCAAGGCGCTCGCGGACGGTCCCGTCACGTTCTATTGCGGCTTCGACCCGACGGCGCCGTCGTTGCACGTGGGGCACCTGGTGCAGGTGCTCACCGTGCGGCGGCTCCAGCAGGCCGGTCACCGGCCGCTGGCGCTGGTCGGCGGTGCCACGGGCCTGATCGGCGACCCGCGCCCGACGGCGGAGCGCACGCTGAACGACCCGGAGACGGTGACCGGCTGGGTCGGCAAGCTGCGTTCCCAGATCGAGCCGTTCCTGGCCTTCGAGGGCGAGAACGCGGCCGTCATGGTCAACAACCTCGACTGGACGGAGAACCTCTCCGCGATCGAGTTCCTGCGGGACATCGGCAAGCACTTCCGCGTCAACAAGATGCTGACGAAGGACTCCGTGGCCCGGCGTCTGGAGTCCTCCGAGGGCATCAGCTACACGGAGTTCAGCTACCAGCTCCTGCAGGGCATGGACTTCCTGCAGCTCTACCGGCGCTACGGCTGCACGCTCCAGCAGGGCGGCAGCGACCAGTGGGGCAACCTCACGGCCGGCCTGGACCTGATCCACCGCCTGGAGCCGGACGCCACGGCGCACGCCCTGGCGACGCCGCTGATGACCAAGGCCGACGGCACCAAGTTCGGCAAGACCGAGGGCGGCGCCGTCTGGCTCGACCCGGAGATGACGACGCCGTACGCGTTCTACCAGTTCTGGCTGAACGTGGACGACCGGGACATCTCGAAGTACATGCGCATCCTGTCCTTCCGCTCCCGTGCGGAGCTGGAGGAGCTGGAGAAGCAGACCGAGGAGCGTCCCCAGGCCCGTGCCGCGCAGCGGGCGCTCGCCGAGGAGCTGACGACGCTGGTGCACGGCGCCGACCAGACGGCCGCCGTGATCGCCGCGTCCAAGGCCCTCTTCGGGCAGGGCGAGCTGGCGGAGCTCGACGGCAAGACGCTGGCCGCGGCCCTGTCGGAGGTGCCGCACATCCAGGTCTCCGAGCTCGGCCCGGTCGTCGACCTGTTCGCCGAGGTCGGCCTGGTGGCCAGCAAGTCGGCCGCGCGCCGTACGGTCAAGGAGGGCGGCGCCTACGTGAACAACGTCAAGGTCGCCGGCGAGGACGCGGTCCCCGCCAAGGAGGACCTGCTGCAGGGCCGCTGGCTGGTGCTGCGCAGGGGCAAGAAGAACCTGGCGGCGGTCGAGGTCACGGGCGGCTGAGCACGCGTGGGAAGGGGGCCGTCTCCGGTACGGAGGCGGCCCCCTTCGCCGTGCGCCCCCTCATGCGCTGCGTCTGTCTCCCCGGGCCGCCGTCCAGGCCTTGTCGCCGAGGCCGACGAGGATGATCGCCATCACCAGCTGGAAGACGTGCCGCCACCAGTCGATACCCGCTGTGGCGTCGACGCCAGCCGCCCGGGCGATGGCGTTGCCGGCGACGCCTCCGATGATCCCCAGGATCACGGTCAGCCACAGGGGCAAATGCTGCTTGCCCGGAATGATCGCCTTGGCGAGCAGGCCGAGTACCAGTCCCACGATGATCGCCCACAACCAGCCCATCGCTGCCTCCTCGTACGGCTCGACGTGAGCTCTACGGCCAGTGTCGGCCCAGGTGCCGTACGCCGCATGCCGGGGCTGGCCGTACGCGCCACGGCCCACGCCGTTCGCCTCGGCCGGACGGCCCCCGGTCTCGTAGCGGGCGCAGGCTCGGCGTAACGTGGGAGCTGTCCTGGTCAGGTTCCCCGGCCGGCCGGGGACGGCCACGGGGCGGGGAGAGTCCGATACGGGCGGATGGTGGAATGCGATGCGGAAGCAGCATGGCGGCGGCAACGTCCAGGTTTTCCGGATCACCGGCGCCCGGACGGGACTTCAGGAGGACGTACGCGGGCGGCAGCGCCGGTACGTGATCTCGATGACGGTCCGCACGATCTCCGTGATCCTGGCGGCCACGTTGTGGAACGTCGAACGGCACGTCGCCATCGTGGCGTTGGTGCTCGGGCTGGTGCTGCCGTACATCGCGGTGGTGATCGCTAACGCCGGGCGCGAGAACGCGCCGTCTCTGCCGTCGACGTTCGTGGCGGCGCCGACGCGTCCGATGATCGCGCCGCCGGGTGCGCGGGACGACTCCGCGGAATCCGCCGCGGAAGATGCCGTGTCGGGGCCCGCGCCGGGTGCGAAGACCGATTCGCACGAGCGATAGGGACGCCCGGGGGCGATCGCGAACGGAAGTCATCTTCCCGCCAAGCTCAAGAAAAGCTCAGATCAATCATGTTGTTCAGGTGCCGGGCTCGGGGTTACCCGTGACATACTTCGTACGCGCTCCGCATCCCCCGTCGGAGCGACGGACCGACGCCGGGCAGCTCCCCCCGTGGCTGCTCGGCGTCGCCTTTTCTGTGTGCGGTTCTATGTGTGCAGTGGTGAGACAGAGCTGTGAGTGACGAGACGCCCATCTGTTCCGCGAAGGGCTGCCGCGTCGACGCGGTGTGGGTGCTTGCGTGGAACAACCCGAAGATCCATACGCCGGAGCGGCGCAAGACGTGGCTCGCGTGCGAGGAGCATCGCGAGCATTTGTCGCAGTTCCTCGGGGTGCGGGGGTTCTTGAAAGACGTGGTGCTTTTCGAGGAGTGGGACGGCTGAGTTCCGGCTTCGTCTGCGGGCCGGTGGGGGTTGTTCGCGCAGTTCCCCGCGCCCCTTGGGGACGCTCCTCTATCCCCCGATAGCCGACATGGGACGGTCCGGCTGTACGAACGTCGGGTCGTCCAGGCCCGCGCCCGCCTTCTTGCCCCACATCGCCAGGCGCCAGATACGGGCGATCTCCTCGTCCGGGGCGTCGGAGCGCAGGGCGGCGCGGAGGTCGGTTTCCTCCTGGGCGAACAGGCAGGTGCGGACCTGCCCGTCGGCGGTGAGGCGGGTGCGGTCGCAGGCCGCGCAGAAGGGGCGGGTGACGGAGGCGATGACGCCGACCACATGCGGCCCGCCGTTCACCAGCCAGCGCTCCGCCGGGGCCGAGCCGCGCTTCTCCTCGCCCTCGGCGGTCAGCTCGAAGCGGGTGCGCAGGGAGGTCAGGATGTCGCCTGCCGTGATCATGCCGTCGCGCTTCCAGCCGTGCTGGGCGTCCAGGGGCATCTGCTCGATGAAGCGCAGCTCGTAGTCGTGCTCCACGGCCCAGGCGAGGAGGTCCGGGGCCTCGTCGTCGTTGAGCCCCGGCATCAGGACCGAGTTGACCTTGACCGGGGTCAGGCCGGCGTCGCGGGCGGCGTACAGACCCTCGATGACGTCCTTGTGGCGGTCGCGGCGGGTGAGGGTCTTGAAGACGTCCGGGCGGAGTGTGTCGAGGGAGACGTTGACCCGGTCCAGGCCCGCCGCCTTCAGGGCCGCCGCCGTGCGCTTGAGGCCGATGCCGTTGGTCGTGAGGGACATCTGGGGGCGCGCGTCGAGGGCCGCGACCCGCTCGACGATGCCGACCAGGCCGGGGCGCAGCAGGGGCTCGCCGCCGGTGAAGCGGACCTCCTCGATACCGAGGGAGGTGACCGCGATGTCGATCAGGCGGACGATCTCGTCGTCCGTGAGCAGGTCCGGCTTGGCCAGCCACTGCAGGCCTTCCTCGGGCATGCAGTAGGTGCAGCGCAGATTGCACCGGTCGGTCAGCGAGACCCTCAGGTCGGTTGCCACTCGGCCGTAGGTGTCGATGAGCACGTGGGCCCCCTCCCTCGACGCGGATCGTGCCCGGAGCACTTCCTCTCCGACATCTGCGAGCCTACGTGACCCCACCGACAACTCCACAGGCCCGATCCCACGACGCGGAACGCGGCCGCGCCGCAGGGACCTGGAGGTTCCTACGACGCGGCCGCGCGAGGGGGTTGGTGCTCAGTGGGCGCCGGTGCCGGTCAGGGACCGGACCTCCAGCTCGGCGTACTTCTTGGCGTCCGGCTCCTCCTTGGACAGGACGGTGCCGAGCCAGCCCATGAGGAAGCCGAAGGGGATGGAGATGATGCCCGGGTTCTTCAGCGGGAACCAGGCGAAGTCCACCTCGGGGAACATCGCCTTGGGGTCGCCGGAGACGACGGGCGAGAACAGCACCAGGCCGACGGCGACGATCAGACCGCCGTAGATCGACCACAGGGCGCCCTGGGTGGTGAAGCGCTTCCAGAACAGGCTGTAGAGGATCGTCGGCAGGTTGGCGGAGGCCGCGACCGCGAAGGCGAGCGCGACCAGGCCGGCCACGTTCAGGTCGCGGGCGAGGGCGCCGAGGCCGATGGAGACGACGCCGATGAAGACGGTCGCCCAGCGGGCCGCGCGGACCTCCTCGGCGCCGGACGCCTTCCCCTTGCGGATGACGTTGGCGTAGATGTCGTGCGCGAAGGACGACGACGAGGCGAGCGTGAGGCCGGCGACGACGGCGAGGATCGTCGCGAAGGCCACCGCCGAGATCGTGGCGAGCAGGATCGCGCCCCAGGTCGAGTCGACACCGCCGAGGTGCAGGGCCAGCAGGGGTGCCGCCGTGTTGCCGGACGGGTTGGACGCGATGATCTCCTCCTGGGAGATCAGCGCGGCGGCGCCGAAGCCGAGGGCGATGGTCATCAGGTAGAAGCCGCCGATGATGCCGATGGCCCAGTTCACCGACTTACGGGCGGCCTTGGCGTCGGGCACCGTGTAGAAGCGGATCAGGATGTGCGGCAGACCCGCCGTGCCGAGCACCAGGGCGATGCCCAGGGAGACGAAGTCCAGCTTGGAGGTGCCGGTCATGCCGTACTGGAGGCCGGGCTCCAGGAAGGCGGCGCCCTTGCCGCTGTTCTCGGCGGCCGTGCCGAGCAGGTCGGAGATGTTGAAGTTGAACTTCAGCAGCACCAGGAAGGTGATCAGGATGGTGCCGCCGATGAGCAGCACGGCCTTGACCATCTGGACCCAGGTGGTGCCCTTCATACCGCCGATGGAGACGTACACGACCATCAGCAGGCCGACGAGGGCGACGATGAGGATCTTGCCCGCGTCGGAGGTGATGCCCAGCAGCAGCGAGACGAGGACGCCCGCGCCGGCCATCTGGGCCAGCAGGTAGAAGATCGACACGACGATCGTGGACGTACCGGCGGCGGTGCGGACGGGGCGCTGGCGCATGCGGTACGCGAGCACGTCGCCCATGGTGTAGCGGCCGGAGTTGCGCAGCGGCTCGGCCACCAGGAGGAGGGCGACCAGCCAGGCGACCAGGAAGCCGATGGAGTACAGGAAGCCGTCGTAGCCGAAGAGGGCGATCGCGCCCGCGATGCCGAGGAAGGACGCGGCCGACATGTAGTCGCCGGAGACCGCGAGTCCGTTCTGGAAGGCGCTGAACTGGCGGCCGCCCGCGTAGAAGTCGGCGGCGTCCTTGGTCTGGCGGCCGGCCCAGACGGTGATGCCGAGCGTGGCCAGGACGAACAGCGCGAACAGGGTGATGATCAGCGGCCGGTGCTCGCTGGCCTCGTTCGCGGCGAGCAGGGTGTGCTGTACGGGGCTCATGCGCCGCCCTCCATCCGGGACTTGATGGCCTCGGCCTTGGGGTCGAGCTTCGCGGCGGCGTGCCGCGAGTACCACCAGGCGATGAGGAACGTGGTGAGGAACTGGGCGACGCCGAGGACGAGGGCGACGTTGATGTTGCCGAAGAGCTTGGTGCCCATGAAGCCGCCCGCGTAGTTCGACAGCAGCACGTACAGCAGGTACCAGGCGATGAAGGCGACGGTCAGCGGGAAGGCGAAGGAGCGGTAGGAGCGGCGCAGTTCACCGAACTCCGCGCTCTCCTGCACCTCGGTGAACTCCTCGGGTGAGGGGAGTTTGTGTTGCTCTTTCGAGGGGGGCGGTGCATCGGTGGACACGGAGAGTCTCCTCGTGACGACGGAAGCGGTTCGAACGGGGACGGAGGCGAGTGTCCTCGCGCTCCCTGCTCAACGTCACGGCGGCACGCGAGAACCGGTTCAACCGCCCGGCGTTCTTTCCGAAGTCGTTTCGGTAAACCGTTGCTGGCCAGCGAGAGCGCGGGATAGCTTCGCCCTGAACCACCCGTCATGTACCTGCCCGAGCACCACCTGTGCCTCGGGCCGGTTTCGTTTCCGGATGATGTGGAGACCCCATGTCTCAGCTGCGTTCCAGACGCCGGCTCGCCCTCGCCGTGCCCGTCGCGCTGTCGCTGACGGCCTCGTTGGGCTTTCTGCCGGCCGCCGCTTCGGCGGCCCCGCGCGTGGAGTCGTCCGCGCCCTCGGCGGACGCGCCCAAGCTGGCGTACGTCGTCAACACCAAGGTGGACCGTCGCACGATCGCGTCGGTGAAGAAGGCGATCGGCGCGGCCGGCGGCTCGGTCGTGACCACGTACGAGCGGATCGGCGTGATCGTCGTCCACTCCTCGAACCCCGACTTCGCCAAGACCATCCGCAAGGCAGGCGGGGTCCGGTCGGCGGGTGCGACGCGGACGACACCGCTGACCGCGGCGGGGACGAAGGAGGAGGGCGCGGCGCAGTATCTGACCGACGCCCAGGCCGCGCGGGTCGAGGCCGCCTCGGCCAAGGCACCCGAGAGCGAGCCCCTCGAGGCCGACCAGTGGGATCTGCGCGCGATCGGCGCCGACAAGGCCGCGAAGATCAACCCGGGCAGCCGCAAGGTGACCGTCGCCGTGATCGACACCGGCGTCGACGACACCCACCCCGACATCGCGCCGAACTTCTCCGCGTCGCAGTCCGCCAACTGCGCCGGCGGCAAGCCCGACACCAGCGAGGGCGCCTGGCGGCCGTACACCCCCGAGGACTACCACGGCACGCATGTCGCCGGTGAGATAGCCGCCGCCCGCAACGGCATAGGCGTGGCGGGCGTCGCCCCCGGTGTGAAGGTCTCCAGCATCAACGTCACCGACCGGGCCAACGGCCTCTTCTACCCGGAGAGCGTCGTGTGTGCCTTCGTGTTCGCCGCCGACCACGGCGTCGAGATCACGAACAACAGCTACTACGTCGATCCCTGGCTGTACAACTGCATGGACGATCCGGACCAGCGGGCCATCGTCGACGCGGTCAACAGGGCTCAGCTGTACGCCCAGAAGAAGGGCACGCTCAACGTCGCCGCGGCGGGCAACTCCAACCACGACCTGGACTCGGACGCGATCGTCGACGACTCCAGCCCGGACGACTCCACCCCCGTCGAGCGCACCATCGACCCGCACGAGTGCTTCGACGTGCCGAACCAGCTCCCGGGTGTCGTCACGGTGAGCTCGACGGGCGTCAACAGCGCCAAGTCGTACTTCTCGACGTACGGCAAGGGCGTCGTCGACGTCGCGGCGCCGGGCGGTGACGGGCGCTACCAGATACCCGACACGCCCTCGAAGAACGGCCGCATCCTGTCCACCATGCCGGGCGGCGCGTGGGGCTTCCTCCAGGGCACCTCGATGGCCTCCCCGCACGCCTCCGGTGTCGCCGCGCTGCTGAAGTCCAAGCACCCCAAGGCGTCTCCGGCCCAGCTCCAGGCCCTGCTGAAGGCGCAGGCCGACCGGACCGCCTGCCCCGAGTCCTACGACCAGGACGGCGACGGCACCCAGGACGCCACGTGCGAGGGCGGCAAGCGCGTCAACGGCTTCTACGGATACGGCATCGTCAACGCGCTGCGCGCGGTCAAGTGACTTGTACATCCTGAGACTTCACGCACCGTCAGCTCGTACCGCGAACCTACTGGAGACACCATGACAGCGCCGCACGCGCGCTACCGCCGCGCCGTCGCGATCCCGGCCGGGATGGCCATGGCCACGGCCCTCGCGTTCCTGCCGAACACCACGGCCACGGCCGCCGACGCCGCCCCCGCGGCGGTCTCGGCCGACGCGACGTCGCTCAGCTACGTCGTCAACGTCAAGCCGGGGCACAGCACTTCGGCGTACGTGAAGAAGGCCGTCGGCAAGGCCGGGGGCACGATCGTGACGTCGTACGACCAGATAGGCGTCATCGTCGTCCACTCCTCGAACCCCGACTTCGCCAAGAGCATCCGCAAGGTGCGCGGGGTCCAGTCGGCCGGTGCCACCCGCACCAAGCCGCTGCCCACGGCGACGACGGGCGACCTGGGCACGCCGAAGGCGCTGAGCGCGGCCGAGGTCGCCAAGGCCGAGGCCCCCGCCGGACAGGACCCGCTGCAGCCCCAGCAGTGGGACCTGCCGGCCATCAAGGCGGACAAGGCGCACGAGAAGTCGCTGGGCAGCAAGAAGGTCACGGTCGCCGTGATCGACACCGGCGTCGACGACACCCACCCGGACATAGCGCCCAACTTCGACCGCAAGGCGTCGGTCAACTGCGTGTCGGGCAAGCCGGACACCGCGGACGGGGCCTGGCGGCCCGGTGCCTCGGAGAGCCCGCACGGCACACACGTGGCGGGTGAGATCGCGGCCGCCAAGAACGGCGTCGGCATGACCGGTGTCGCGCCCGGGGTGAAGGTCTCCGGCATCAAGGTGTCCAACCCGGACGGCTTCTTCTACACGGAGGCCGTGGTGTGCGGCTTCGTGTGGGCGGCCGAGCACGGGGTCGGCGTCACCAACAACAGCTATTACACCGACCCCTGGTACTTCAACTGCGCCGGCGACCCGGACCAGAAGGCGCTCCTGGACGCGGTCGCCCGGGCCTCCCGGTACGCGGAGAAGAAGGGCGCGGTCAACGTCGCGGCGGCGGGCAACGAGAACTACGACCTCTCGTCCGACGAGATCACCGATCCGTCGTCCCCGAACGACACCACGCCGGGCGACCGGACCGTCGACCCCTCGGAGTGCCTCGACATCCCGACCCAGCTGCCGGGAGTCGTCACGGTCGCCTCGACGGGTGCGAAGGGCATCAAGTCGTCCTTCTCCAACTACGGGCTGGGCGTCGCCGACATCGCCGCCCCGGGCGGCGACTCGACCTCCTACCAGAAGCCGGAGGCGCCGGCCACGAGCGGGCTGATCCTGGGCACGCTGCCGGGCGGCAAGTGGGGCTACATGGCCGGTACGTCGATGGCGTCCCCGCACGTCGCGGGCGTCGCCGCCCTCATCAAGTCGACGCACCCGTACGCTTCCCCGGCCCTGGTGAAGGCCCTGCTGTACGCGGAGGCCGACGCCACGCCGTGCACGGACCCGTACGACATCGACGCCGACGGCAAGATCGACGCGGTGTGCGAGGGCTCCAAGAACCGCAACGGCTTCTACGGCTGGGGCATCGCGGACGCGCTGGACGCGGTGACCAAGTAGAGCTCGTGTGAAGGCGGTCCGGGCCGGGCGGGGGCACCCGCCCGGCCCGCTGCGTCCCTGCGGCAGGATCTCTCGTCATGGACGTGTACGAAGATCCCGCGACCTGGACCGCCGAACCGGTCCGGCCGCGGTGGCAGTTGGCCCTGCGGTTCGCGGGGAGCGTGGTGTGGTTTCCGGTGGTGTGTGTGCTGTGGGCGGCGGTGGCGGCTGTGCTCCTCGTCGTCGGCATGTTCGCCGAGGTGATCACGACTTTCAGCAGCACCCTCGAACGCCGCTTCATCGAAGCCGCGGGCGGGATGGTTCTGCGCGTCGGACGCCTGGCCTCCTGGTGCGTGTCCTGGCCGGAGCTGCGCCATGAGGGTGACGTCGATCACTACAAGGCGCGCGTGGACAAGCGGGTCGGGAAGTGGACCGCGCGGGCCTCGAAGCCGGTCGAACCACAGAAGCCGAAGCCGCCGGTGGAGTGTGCCATACCGCTGCGGGCGTACCGCGGTGTCGGCGGGTGGTACGTCGCCGAGGTCGCGCTCGCACAGGGATGGGAGCTGCGCCCCACGGACGTGGGCAAGGAAGTGCGGCTGTGGTGGTCGGCCGCACCGAAGGGCGACTGAGTTCGCTCCCCTGGACTTGCCCGACCATGTGAAGGTTGGTGAAGATCTTGGGGTGACCTTGACAAGACCCACGCCAGGAGTGGCCGGCAGCGGCGGGCCCGTGCGGCGCGCCGGTGCGGGCCGGGCCGTCGCCGTCCTGGTCCTGGTGGCCCTGGCCGCGCTGATCCCGCTGCTCGGCCCGTCCACCGCGCTGCACGGCACCGGAGAGGCCGGCGCGCCCGGTGCCGGCGGCATCGCGCTGCTGCGCACGGTGCTGTTCGCGGCGCTGTGCGTGCCGGTCGGCGAGCTGTTCGTGAACCGGCTGGCGCGTTCCGTACCCGGCGCGGAGGAGGCCACCGGCCGGCCCCTGGCCGTGCCACGCAGCTGGTCACCCTTCGCCGCGGTCGTCGGTTTCGTCGCCGCCCTGGGGCTCGCCTCGGTCGTGGCCACGGGCAATCTCGTCCCGGGCGGCCTGTCGGACATGGACGTCGGCGGGCTCCACGCGTCCCGGGACGGCAAGCTCGCCCTGCTCGAGGTCAACGCGTTCCTGGTGGCGGGGCTGTGCACCCTGTCGCGCCGGCCGGCCACGCAGCTGTGGCCGCTGGCCGCCGTGATCGTCGCGGAGGCGCTGCGCGCGCACCCCCCGACCGAGCAGAGCCCGCTGACCGGCTCCGGGCTGACGCTCGTCCACCTGACCTGCGCGGCGCTGTGGGTCGGCGGTCTGCTGCACGCGCTGCGGACCCTGCGCCTGTGGCACGGCCGGTACGGCACGGGGGCGGGCGCGGCCCTGCTGGGCCTCTACGCGCGCGTGGCGGCCGTGCTGCTCGCCGCCATCACCGCGACGGGTGTGTGGAGTTCGCTGCGCCGGATGCCGCCGGGGACGATCCTGGAGCAGCTGACGGCCACGGCGTACGGGCGGGCGCTGCTCGCCAAGGTGCTGCTCGTGGCCGCCGTCGCCGCCCTCGCCCTGTGGGCCCGGAGCCGGCTGCGCCGGGCGGCCGATCCGCTGAGCGCCTGTGCGCCGGCGCGGGCGGAGGTCGTCGCGCTGGGCCTGGTGGTCGCGGTGTCCGGACTGCTGACGGCCCTTCCGGTCCCCATCCGCTGGTGAGCCTCAGACGGCCCGCATCTCGCCGTACGTCGCGGCCGGTGCCCTGCGCGCGTTGAGCGCCCCCAGTGTGCCGCCGGTCAGCAGGGCCTGCGCGGCGATGTACGTGAGCATGATCCAGAAGTCCGGCCGGGGCAGCTGCGGCCAGTCGGCGACGCCGGTCGCGATGAGCGTGTCGGAGAGCAGGAACAGCGCACCGCCGAGTCCGGCACAGAGGCCGAGCCGGGTGGCGGACCCGTACGCCATGGCCGTGAGCAGGAGGCTGTATCCGGCGACGGGCACGCGCAGGTCCGCGGGCAGGTCCGGCCACAGCAGCGCGACGGTCGTGACGAGTGCGGTGCCGTAACCGAGGGCGAGGAGGCCCGCACGCGCGCGTGGGACCGCGTTCCGGCTGCCGTACGTCCTGAAGAGGACGAGGTAGCAGACATGGCCCGCGGCGAAGGAGCCCATGCCGGCGAGGAAGGCCGGCTCGGCGTCGGACAGCAGCAGGACGTCCCCGCCCCAGCCGAACAGCAGGGCGGCCAGGAGGAGCCGAGGCGCCTGGCGCAGGGCGGCCCACAGGGCCAGGAGCGGCATCAGCAGGGGCTTGGCCACGGTGTGCCCGGTGTCGAAACCGACCGCCAGGGAGACGAGGTCGACGGCTGCGGCGAGACCGAAGGCGGCGAGGAGGAGGCGGGAGCGAGTCACGCCGATGTGCTCTCACCGGCGGGGGTGGGGGCCGCGGCGGGGTCCGGGGGCGGAGCCGTAGGCCCGGCGAGGGTCGCTGTCGCCACAGAGGCCGTCGAAGGCGCAGAGGCGGGCGTGGGCCCCCAGCCCGGCCCCATGAACACGCGTCCCGCCCGCTCGCGCCAGCTGCGCGCCGCCTTCAAGTCCCTCGCGATGGACACGTATTCGTGCGTCGCCACCTTCAGCGGGTTGTACGTGTCGATGTTCTTGGTCAGCCCGTACCGGGGCCGCTCGGTCTCCGCGGCGAACGACCCGAACAGCCGGTCCCAGACGATGAGGATGCCGCCGAAGTTGCGGTCGAGGTAACCGCCCTGGGAGGCGTGGTGGACGCGGTGGTGCGAGGGGGTGTTGAAGACGAACTCGAACCAGCGGGGCATCTTGTCGATCCGCTCGGTGTGGATCCAGAACTGGTAGACGAGGTTCGCGGAGGAGCAGAACGCGAGCGCGGCGGGATGCACGCCGGCGGCTATGAGGGGGACGTAGAAAGGCCACACGGTCAGGGACGTCCAGGGCTGGCGCAGCGCGGTGGTGAAGTTGAACTTCCGGCTGGAGTGGTGGACGACGTGGCAGGCCCACAGGACGCGGACGACGTGGTGGCCGCGGTGGGACCAGTAGTAGAAGAAGTCCTGCCCGAGCAGCATCAGCGGGACGGTCCACCACAGGACGGGCACGCGCAGGGGCGTGAGTTCGTAGAGGGCCGTGTAGAGGGCGACGATCGGGATCTTCCAGAGGAAGTCGAAGACGAGACTGCCGAGGCCCATGCCGACGCTCGTGGCGGCGTCCTTCGCCTCGTAGCCCTCCGCGTCCTCGTCGGGGTGGAGACGGTAGCTCACCATCTCGACCACGGTGAGCAGCACAAAGGCGGGGATCGACCACAGCACGACATCGGGCAGGTTCGGCATGCAAGCACCGTAGGACCGCCGTCCGGCCCCGACTAGACGTTGTTACCCACAAGTATTACCGACGGTACGCGCTTGCTTCTTGGTGATCTCCACCAATCGGGAACGCGCCACGGGGGCGACGGCGACCGCCCAGACCCTCGGCAGAGTGACTGACCGTCGGACAGACGTACGCCTCGTGAACGGACAGACCGGACAAGACGCCTGAGGGAGTATCGGAAGGGCCGAGGGAGCGCACCTGGCGGGCCGTGGTGTCAGTCGTGGCCCGTATCCTCAGGGACCATGCTCGATGACCTGACGACCGCAGTGCCCTCTCCCACGTCATGGCCGGCCGCGTATCCCCAGGGGTACGCGGTTGTTGACGTGGAGACCACAGGTCTGGCCCGGGACGATCGCATCATCTCCGCGGCCGTCTACCGGCTGGACGCGCGCGGCGAGGTCGAGGACCACTGGTACTCGACGGTCAACCCGGAGCGTGACCCCGGCCCCGTGTGGATCCACGGACTGACGAGCGAGGCGCTCGAGGGCGCGCCCCTCTTCCAGGACATCGCCGAGGAGTTCACGACCCGGCTCGAGGGGCGGGTGCTCGTCGCGCACAACGCCGTCTTCGACTGGCAGATGATCGCCCGGGAGTACGCGCGCGCGAAGCGGGAGGCTCCGGTGCGGCAGCGGCTGTGCACCATCGCGCTCTCCAAGGAACTCGGCCTCCCCCTGCCCAACCACAAGCTGGAGTCCCTCGCCGCGCACTTCGGCGTCGTCCAGCAGCGGGCGCACCACGCGCTGGACGACGCGCGCGTGCTGGCCGAGGCGTTCCGGCCCAGCCTCAGGGCCGCGGCGGCGAACGGCGTACGGCTGCCGCTGCTCGAGTGCCGGCCGCTGACCGAGTGGTCGGACCGTCCCGCGCCCCGCGTCGGACAGCAGGCGGGCTACGGCGGCTACCGGCCGACCAGTTGGCGCCCCGCCCGGAAGCGGCCCGCCTGCCCCTACCCCAACCCGGGGCGCTACGAGGCGGGCGGGCGGCTCAAGCAGGGCATGCGGGTCGCCTTCTCGGGTGACACCTCGGTGGAGCGCGACCTGCTGGAGGACCGCGCGACCGAGGCCGGGCTGCACGTGGCCACCAGCCTGTCCCGGCTGACCAGCCTGCTCGTCACGAACGACCCGGACTCGGGCACGTCCAAGGTGGTCAAGGCGCGGCAGTTCGGGACGCCGGTCGTGGACGAGGCGGCGTTCGGGCAACTCCTCGCGGATGTGGAGCCGGCGTCACAGGGGTGACCGTACGGACGGGTGATTGGCGAGCGACTCGCCCGGCATCCGCTCGCCCGGGCCGGGGTGACGGCTCACCCTGTGGCGCATGGCGACCTGTGAGGTATGTGGCAATCAGTACGGAATGACCTTCGAGGTGCACGCGCAGGGCGCGGTGCACGTCTTCGACTGCTTCTCCTGCGCGATCCACCGCATGGCACCCATCTGCGAACACTGCCGTGTACAGATCATCGGCCAGGGCGTGGAGGTCGAGGGCCATTGGTACTGCGGCGCGCACTGCGCACGCGCGGAGGGAAAGGCGGGAATTGTCGACAAGGTGTGAACCCGTACCCGCCTGAATGCACCCCACGACCGAGTTGTACGGTCGTGGGGTGTACCGCTTCCTGATGTCCCGGCAGTGGGTGATCCTCACACTGATCGCCCTGCTTCTCATCCCCACGATGATCAGGCTGGGCATCTGGCAGATGCATCGCTACGAGGAGCGCACCGCCCGGAACCAGCTGGTCTCGGACGCGCTGGCGGCCGACCCGGTGCCCGTGGAGAAGCTGACCGGACCCGGGCACACCGTCACCAGCGCCGAGCGGTACCGCACCGTGACCGCGAAGGGTCACTTCGACACGGAGGACGAGGTCGTCGTCCGCCGCCGCACCAACTCCGACGACGAGGTCGGCTACCACATCCTCACCCCGTTCGTCCTCGACGACGGCAAGGTCCTGCTGGTCAACCGGGGCTGGATCCCCTCCGACGGCCCGAGCCAGACCGCGTTCCCGAAGGTTCCCGTGCCGCCGGCCGGCGAGGTCACCGTCACGGGGCGGCTGATGCCCGACGAGACGACCGCGGCGAGCGGCATCAAGAACCTCGAGGGCCTGCCCGACCGGCAGATCATGCTGATCAACAGCGAGCAGGAGGCACGGCGCCTGGACGTCCGGGTGCTCGGCGGCTACATCGCCCAGACGGCACCCGAGCCCAAGGGCGACACCCCCGAGCTCCTCGGCAACCCGGGCAAGGAGGACGCCGCGCTGAACTACGCCTACGCCTACCAGTGGTGGCTGTTCGCCGCGGCCGTCCCGGTCGGCTGGGTGGTCCTGGCCCGCCGCGAGGCCCGGGACCGGGCACAGGCGGCGGCCGAGGACACCGACGCGACGGAGGCGGAGCCGGCGGCCGTGTGACCGCCGGCCGCCGGCTGTCGGCTGTCGGCTGTCGGCTGTCGGCTGTCGGCTGTCGGCCTCCCCACGGTCCAGGTCAACAGGCGCCCGCGGCCACGTCGACAGCAACGCCCCTGCGGCCGCCCCGGGCCACTGGCGGCAGCGCCGCTCAGGCCGAGCCCTGAGCCGTCACCAACCCCCCAGCGGGCCCGACCCCGACCCAGCGAGCAACAGGCACTGCCCCCACGGGCCGACCACCCGCAGCGCCCCCGCAGGCCCGTCCCCCGGCCCCATCAGCAGCACCGCCCCCACAGGCCTGCCCCCGGTCCGCTAGCAGCACCTCCCCCGCGGACCCGACCCGCGGTCCAGCGTGCGCAGCAGCTCGCGGACGTACCAGGCCACGGCCCGCGCACAGCGCACGGCCCTCATGAGCGGGCCCCTGCCAGGGACTCGGCCGGCTCCCCCGGCACCTCGATGCGGGACTCGGTGTAAGGCGCCTCGGAGAGCGGCTGGGAATCCGGGTTCCGGACCGCCCTTACGCACACCACCGCCGCGTTCACGAGCACCACGGCGACCAGCAGCAGGAACAGCGCGATCAGGACGCCGTCGACCGTGGAGTTGGTGACGACGGTCTGCATGTCGGCCGGGCTCTTGGCGGGCGGCAGGACCTGGCCGGCGTCGAGGGCGTCGGCGTAGCGGGCACGCTGGGCGAAGAAGCCCACCTTCGGGTCGTCCGAGAAGATCTTCTGCCAGCCGGCGGTGAAGGTGATGGCGACGACCCAGGCGAGCGGGACACCGGTGACCCAGGCCCAGCGCAGTTTCCCGGACTTGATCAGGACCGTGGTGCAGACGGCCAGGGCGATCGCGGCGAGGAGCTGGTTCGCGATGCCGAAGAGCGGGAAGAGCTGGTTGATTCCGCCGAGCGGGTCGGTGGCGCCGGTGTACAGGAAGTAGCCCCAGGCCGCGACGACCAGGGCGCTGCACAGCCAGATGCCCGGCTTCCAGTTGACCCGGCCGGCCGGCTTCCACACGTTGCCGAGCATGTCCTGCAGCATGAAGCGGCCGACCCGGGTGCCCGCGTCGACGGTCGTCAGGATGAACAGCGCCTCGAACATGATCGCGAAGTGGTACCAGAAGGCCTTCATCGCGGTGCCGCCGATGACCCCGGAGAAGATCTCCGACATGCCGACGGCCAGCGTCGGGGCTCCGCCGGAGCGGGCGATCAGCGTCTGTTCCTCGACGGCCTCGGCGGCCTGGGTCAGCTGGTCGGGGGTGATGGTGAAACCGAGGCCGGCGACCGCGTGGGACGCCGACTCGGCCGTCGTGCCGAGGAGAGCAGCCGGGGCGTTCATGGCGTAGTACAGGCCCGGCTCCAGGGTCGCGGCCGCGATCAGCGCCATGATCGCGACGAACGACTCCATCAGCATGGCGCCGTAGCCGATCATCCGGACCTGGGACTCCTTCTGGATCAGCTTCGGCGTGGTGCCGGAGGCGACCAGGGCGTGGAAGCCGGACAGCGCGCCGCAGGCGATGGTGATGAAGAGGAAGGGGAAGAGCGCGCCCGCGAAGACGGGCCCGGCGCCCGAGGAGGCGAAGTCGCTCACCGCGTCCGCGCGCAGCACCGGGGCGGCGACCACCACGCCCACCGCGAGCAGCGCGATCGTGCCGATCTTCATGAAGGTGGAGAGGTAGTCGCGCGGCGCGAGCAGCATCCACACCGGCAGCACGGAGGCGACGAAGCCGTAGCCGACCAGGCAGAACACGAGGGTGGTGGGGCTCAGGGTGAAGGCGGAGGCCAGCGAGGACTGCTGGATCCAGCTGCCGCCGACGATGGCGAGCAGGAGAAGCACGACGCCGATCAGGCTGGTCTCGACGACCCGGCCCGGCCGGATGACGTGCAGCCAGAAGCCCATGAACAGGGCGATGGGGATGGTCATCGCGACGGAGAAGGTGCCCCACGGGGAGTGGGCGAGGGCGTTGACGACGACCAGGGCCAGCACGCCCAGCAGGATGATCATGATGGCGAACACGGCGATCAGGGCGGCGGCCCCGCCCCACCGGCCGATCTCGTCCCGGGCCATCTGCCCGAGCGACTTCCCGTCCCGTCGCATGGACAGGAACAGCACGACCATGTCCTGCACCGCGCCCGCGAAGATCACACCGGCGACGATCCACAGCGTCCCGGGCAGATAGCCCATCTGCGCCGCGAGCACCGGCCCCACCAGCGGTCCGGCGCCGGCGATCGCGGCGAAGTGGTGGCCGAGCAGCACCCGGCGGTCGGTGGGGTGGAAGTCGACGCCGTCCTCGAGGCGCTCGGCGGGGGTGGCCCGGCGGTCGTCGGGCCGGAGCACCCGCCGGGCGACGAAGCGGGAGTAGAAGCGGTAGGCGATGGCGTACGAGCCGAGCGCCGCGACGACCAGCCAGACGGCCGAGATCTCCTCGCCGCGGGCGAGGGCGAGGACGCCCCAGGCGATCGCGCCGAGCAGGGAGACGGCGGTCCAGAGCAGGAGGGACCGAGGGGGCATTCGCCGCTTTTCGGGCGCTGGTCGGCCGGATTCGGGCAGGACTGATACGGGCATGGCGGCTCCTCACCGTGGCGGTGGTGTGCGACAGGACCTGCGCGGGGGCCGGTGCGGGGGCGCTTCGCTGACCTGCGCACCTCTCCCGCTCGCTGTCGGTCTGTGCAAGAGTTGCGCTCCCGCCGGAAGTGGATGACACGGCGTTCCCAGAAGATTTTTCGCCGGTTCCCTGTCCTCCGGACGGGCCGTCCGCGCAACTCTCGCGCAAGGGCACAGGCACACCAAGGACGGTGACCCATGGCTGAGGGCGCCATGACCGCGACGTTTCTCGCCGTGATCGGCGGGGCGTCGCTGCTCGCGGTCACCGCACGGCGGCTGCGTCCGGTGGACCGGCTGCCCTCCCTTGAGGGCTGGGCGCTGGCCGACCGCAGCCTGGGCCCCGGCTGGACCTGGCTGCTGCTCGGCGGCACGATCTTCACCGCGTACACCTTCACCGCCGTGCCCGGTCTCGCGTACGGCAACGGAGCGCCCGCCTTCTTCGCGGTGCCGTACACGGTGATCGTCTGCCCGCTCGCCTTCGTGCTGCTGAGCCGCCTGTGGAGCGTGGCCCGCCGGCACGGCTATGTCACCGCCGCCGACTTCGTACGGGGCCGCTACGGGTCGCCGCCGCTGGCCCTGGTGGTCGCGCTGACCGGGATCCTCGCGACGATGCCGTACCTGGCGCTGCAACTGATCGGCATCCGGGCGGTGCTGACCGCCGGGGGCGTCCATCCGCGGGGCGTGGCCGGTGATCTGGTGCTGGTGGCGTTGTTCGCGGGGCTCGCGGTGGCCACGTACCGGCACGGACTGCGCGCGCCCACGGTCATCTCCGCGCTGAAGGCGGTGGCCGTGTTCGTCTCGCTGACCGCCGTGACCTGGCTGGTCCTCGAACGGTTCGGCGGGCCCGGCCCGGTCTTCGACGGCGCCGCGGCGCGGCTGGGCGACCCGGCGCTGCTCCTGTCCCCCGCCCAGCAGCCCGCCTACGCCACCCTCGCCCTGGGCTCGGCCCTCGCCCTGCTGATGTACCCGCATGTGCTCACCGCCGGTTTCGCCGCCGACGGTCCGCGCACCCTGCGCAAGGTCTCGGTGGCGCTGCCCGCCTGGACCGGGCTGCTCGCGCTGTTCGGGTTCCTCGGCTTCGCCGCCCTCGCGGCGGGGGTGCGGGCGCCGCGCGGCGGTGCCGAGGCGGCCGTGCCGATGCTGGTCGACCGGCTGATGCCGGCGCCGCTGGCCGGGCTGGTGTTCGCCGCGATCGCCGTGGGGGCGCTCGTCCCGGCCGCGGTGATGTCGATCGCCGCGGCGACGAGCTTCGTCCGCAACGTCTACGTCGAGTACGTCCAGCCGACGGCCACGCCCAAGCGCCAGGTGCGCATCGCCAAGGCGGTTTCCATCACCGCGAAGGCGGGGGCCGTGGCGTTCGTGTTCGGGCTGCGCGACCAGGACGCCATCAACCTCCAGTTGCTCGGCGGCGTGTGGATCCTGCAGATCTTCCCGGCCGTAGCCGTCGGGCTGTTCACCGGTCGGCTGCATCCGCGGGCGCTGCTCGCCGGGTGGGCCGTGGGCATGGTGTCGGGGACGTACCTGGTGGTGCGCGAGGGGTTCTCCTCGATCGTGCCGCTCGGCACCGGCGCCGGGCCGCTGGAGATCTACGCCGGGCTCGCCGCCCTGCTGCTCAATCTGGCCGTCGCGATGGCCGGCACCGCGGCGCTGACCCGCCTCGGCGTCCCGCGCGGCGCCGACTCGACCGACCTGCCGCCCCGCCTGACCGTCCGGCGACGCCCGGAGACCGGAGCGAACAACCCGTGAGACGCAGCCAGAACTCCCCCACCGCGGCGCCGGCCGTGCCGGCGCCCGCCGCCGTGCCCCTGCCCCCGGCGGCCGCCGATCCGGCCGACCTGGAGCGGGAGGCAGGCGTGGCCCGCCTCTTCGAGCTGCACTACTCCTCGATGCTGCGCCTCGCCGTCCTGCTGGGCGCCGACGACCCGGAGAACGTGGTGGCCGAGGCGTACTACCAGATCTACCGCAAGTGGCGGCGCCTGCGGGACGCTGCCGCGGCGGAGGCGTATCTGCGGTCCACGGTCTGCAATCTGACGCGGATGCGGATACGCCACCTCCAGGTCGCCCGCCGGCACGAGGAGAACCCGCCGAGCCCGCCGGACGAGATGGTCGCCTCCGCCGAGCACGCCGCGCTGCTGCGCGACGACCAGCGCGTGCTCATCGACGCGCTCCAGCAGTTGCCGCCCCGGCAGCGCGAGGCGCTGGTGCTGCGGCACTGGCTCGGTCTGAAGGAGAGCGAGATAGCCGCCGCGATGGGTATCTCCGGTGGCTCGGTCAAGACACACACGGCACGCGGCATCGCCGCCCTGACCCAGGCGATGGAGGCCCGGCGATGACGAATCGAGACGCGACTCCGTCGCCTGGCACCAGCCCGGACCGGACCGGCCACGGCCGCACCGAACGCGAGCTGCGCGAGGCACTCGAGGCCCTGGCCGGCGGGGTGCTCCCCGACCCCGCCGCCTACCGCACGGCACGCGGCGAGTGGCTGCGGCGCGAACGCCGGCGGCGGCTCGTGCTCGCCGTGCTGATCGCGGTCGTCTTCACCCTGGCCACGCTGATCGGTCTGTGGGTGCTCAACCAGGCGCCGTCGGATCCCGGTGTCATCTTCTCGGGCACCGGCTCCCCCGCTGCCGAGAGCATGTCACTCCCCCGGCTCCACCCCTGATTGCAGGCCCAACTTGCCGGGAACCCGCACTCCGTGCATACCGGTATCGAGGACTACGCGCTCATCGGTGACGAACAGACAGCGGCCCTGGTGGGCACGGACGGCTCGGTCGACTGGCTGTGCCTGCCCCGCTTCGACTCGGCCGCCTGCTTCGCCAAGCTGCTGGGCGACGAGGACAACGGCTACTGGCGCATCGCCCCGGTGGGGGCGGACCGGTGCACCCGGCGCGCCTACCGCCGCGACACCCTCGTCCTGGACACCGAGTGGGAGACCGAGCAGGGGGCGGTGCGTGTCACCGACCTGATGCCCCAGCGCGACGAGGCCCCCGACGTCGTACGGATCGTCGAGGGCCTGGACGGCGAGGTGACGCTCCACAGCGTCCTCAAGCTGCGCTTCGACTACGGCTCGATCATCCCCTGGGTCCGCCGGGTGGACGGCCACCGCGTCGCCGTCGCCGGCCCGGACTCCACCTGGTTGCGCAGCGAGCCGGAGGTGCGCAGCTGGGGCGAGGACTTCGGAACGCACGCGGAGTTCACGGTCAAGAAGGGCGAGAAGGTCGCGTTCGTCATGACCTGGCACCCCTCACACGAGTCGCGCCCGTCGCTCGTCGACCCGTTCGAGGCGCTGCGCCACAGCGTCGAGGACTGGCGGGCCTGGGTGTCGCGCTGCCGCTACCGAGGGCCGTACCGGGACGCCGTCGTCCGCTCCCTGATCACCCTCAAGGCGCTCACCTACGCCCCGACCGGCGGCATCGTCGCCGCCCTCACCACCTCACTGCCCGAGGAGCCGGGCGGGGTGCGCAACTGGGACTACCGCTACTGCTGGCTGCGCGACTCCACCCTCACCCTGGGGGCGCTGCTGGCGGCGGGCTACCAGGACGAGGCCGAGGCCTGGCGGAACTGGCTGCTGCGCGCGGTCGCGGGCGACCCGGCCGACCTGCAGATCATGTACGGCGTGGCGGGTGAGCGGCGGCTGCCCGAGTACGAGCTGCCGTGGCTGTCCGGCTTCGCCGGGTCCGCCCCCGTCCGGATCGGGAACGGCGCCGTGAACCAGCTCCAGCTGGACGTCTACGGCGAGGTCATGGACTCCCTGTCGCTGGCCCGCGAGTCGGGCCTGTCCGCCCAGCCGGACGTGTGGGCGCTGCAGACGGCCCTGATGGACTTCCTGCGAACCCACTGGCGCCAGCCCGACGAGGGGCTGTGGGAGGTGCGCGGCGGCCGGCGCCAGTTCGTGCACTCGAAGGTGATGGTGTGGGTGGCCGCCGACCGTGCCGTACGCACCCTGGAGCGCCATCCGGAGCTGGACGGCGACCTGGAGGGCTGGCGCGCGCTGCGCGACGAGGTGCACCGCGAGGTGTGCGAGCGGGGCTACGACCGCGAACGCAACACCTTCACGCAGTCCTACGGTTCACGCGAACTGGACGCCGCCCTGCTGCTCATCCCACGTGTCGGATTCCTGCCGCCCGACGATCCGCGGGTGATCGGCACCATCGACGCGATCCGCGAGGAGCTGGACCACCGCGGGCTGCTGCTCCGCTACACGACCGACGACGCGGACGTCGACGGGCTGCCCGGTTCCGAGGGCACCTTCGTGGTGTGCTCGTTCTGGCTCGCGGACGCCCTGCACATGACGGGCCGGACGAAGGAGGCCCGCGCGCTGTTCGAGCGGCTGGTGGGGCTCGCCAACGACGTCGGCCTGCTGTCCGAGGAGTTCGACCCGGTGACCGGCCGGCAGCTCGGCAACTTCCCGCAGGCGTTCAGCCACATCGGCCTCGTGAACACCGCCCTCGCCCTGTTCGGTGAGGAGGGGGCAGGATAGGAACCATGGATCTTGGACTGAAGGACCGGGTGTACGTCGTCACCGGGGCCACGCGAGGCCTCGGCAACGCCTCCGCGCGCGAGCTGGTCGCGGACGGGGCGAAGGTGGTCGTCTCGGGCAGGGACGAGAAGAGCGTCGCCGAGACGGCGGCCGAGCTGGGCCCGAACGCGGTCGGGGTGGCCGTCGACAACGCCGACCCCGAGGCGGCGGCCCGGCTGATCGGGGCCGCGCGGGAGAACTTCGGGCGCTTCAACGGTGTCCTCATCAGCGTGGGCGGCCCGCCGGCCGGGTTCGTCGCCGACAACACGGACGAGCAGTGGCAGGCGGCGTTCGAGTCGGTGTTCCTCGGTGCGGTACGGCTGGCTCGCGCCGCAGCCTCCGAGCTGGAGCCCGGGGGTGTCATCGGGTTCGTGCTCTCCGGCTCGGTGTACGAGCCGATTGCGGGGCTGACGATCTCGAACGGGCTGCGGCCCGGGCTCGCGGGGTTCGCCAAGTCGTTGTCGGATGAACTGGGGCCGCGGGGGATCCGGGTGGTCGGGGTGCTGCCCGGCCGGATCGACACGGACCGTGTACGCCAGCTGGACGGGTTGTCGGCGGATCCCGAGGCGACGAGGGCCGCTTCGGAGTCGCGGATTCCGTTGCGGCGGTACGGGGCGCCCGAAGAGTTCGGGCGGGTGGCCGCGTTCCTGATGTCGCCGGCGGCCTCCTATCTGACCGGGGTCATGGTGCCCGTTGACGGGGGAGCACGGCACGGGTTCTGAAGTTGGCCGACCGCGGGTGTGTGGGGGCTTGTCGCGCAGTTCCCCGCGCCCCTGACGGGGCGGTCGGGCTCAACTCACTCGTTCCGCACGGTGCTTGACGCCCCGCAGCCTCACCTCCGCCGGGAGTGCGGCAAGGCCCGCCGATGTTCTGGCGTGGGCCAGGGCGCCGGTCGCCAGGTCCTGCAGGGCCGTTCCCGGGTCCACGTGCGGTTCCAGCGCGAGCCGTACCCGGGCCTCGGGGGTGGTACGGCGGCCCGTCAGGCGGGCATCGGCGCGGTCCACGCCGTCGGCCTGTTCCGCCTCCTGGGCGAGGGCGTTCTCCAGGGCCCGGCCGCGCAGCAGCGCGCCCTCGCCGTCGCCCGTGTCGACGAGGACCTCGGCGAGGCGGCGCCGGCGGAGTACCGCGACGAGCCACCACAGGGCGAGCAGCAGGAAGACGGCGAGTACGGCGATGACGGTCGGCCACCACCAGCCGTCCTCCCGCCAGCGCGTGCGTTCGGCGTAGCTCAGCAGAACGTCGTGCCGGCTGTCGTGGATCCACCACGTGGGTGCCGGGGCGCCGAGGCCGACGGCCAGTACCGAGCCGCCCAGCACCACCAGGACGAGGCCCACGAGCCCCAGGAACACACGGTTGACGATCCGGAGCACCGCCGTCACCCCTTCCTGCCGGGCCGCCGCACACGCACCGACACGGCGGGCGGCCGGGACAGCCCCAGTCCGCCGACCGCGTCGGTGAGCACGGCGTCCAGTTCGGTTCGTACGTCGTCCAGTTCACGGAAATGCGACGCGGCGCGTACCTTCGCCCGGGTCCGGCGCATCCGGACCTCCGCCGACTGCACACCGGCCACCTCCATGGCCCGGTCCCGCAGCGCGGACGCGGCGGCATCGCGGTGCAGTCCGGCGCGTACGTCGGCGTGCGCGCGCCGCATCGGGAGCACGTCCCGCAGACCGGGTGTGGCGGCCAGGACGAGCAGCCAGAGCCCGAGAGCGGCGGCGACCCCGGCCCCGACGAGCACCCAGGTGTCGTCCAGGGGCCGTTCGGCGAGCTGCCGGGCGAGCTCCCGGCGCCAGCTCATGACGGGCCGGTCGGCGCGCACGGACACGATGTCGTACAGGAACAGTCCGGCGAGGCCGAGGAGCAGCAGCGCGACGATGCCGGCGGGGACACGGCGGGCCGACCAGAAGCGGCCTTCGCGTCCGCCCTCGCCGTCGGGTGCGGGCGGCTGTCCGTCGGCGTCCGCCGGCGCGGACTGGTCGGGTCCGGCGCCGGTCTCCGACGCTTCGACGACCGGCAGGCGCTGTGTGGTGCCCTCGGGCTCGGGCGGTTCGGCCGGAGGGTTGCCCCGGGGTTCGCTCATCGCGTCCTCCCCTGTGCCGCGCCGGGCCCGGCGACCAGATGCAGCCGCTCCACCTGGACGACGACCTCCGGCACCTCCATTCCCGCCAGCGCGCCTACTCGATCGACGACCTGGTGACGCACCTGGCGGCAGCGGTCGCCGACGTCGCAGGGGTAGTCGAGTTCGACATGTACCCGGACGTGGGCGGCCTCGTGGTGGACGACCACGCTGGCGGACGGCCGGCCGGCGTCGGGCGGCAGCGTCCCCACGGCCTCGCGGGCCGCCTGCGAGGCGATCTTCGCGACCACCCGGTCGGCGATCCGGGTCGCGCCGCGCTCACCCGGCGGGACGGCGGTCAGGAGTCTGCCGAGCTCACCGGCCCCCGCGCTCACGGTCGTCACCGCCGCCGTTCGTGACGTGGACGGAAGAAGTCGCCGAAGTCCATGTCCCCCTCAAGGAACCGGCCGACGACGAAGCCGACGGCGCCCAGCGCCGCCACCAGCAGGAAGGCGCCGAATCCGCCGAAGTATCCGGCGAATGCCAACGCCATGCCGGCGATCATGCCGACCACGGCCATGCTCATGCGCTCCTCAGCTCCTCAGCCGCTGTGTTGTCCGATGGGCCGTGCCTCACTGAATCCGCCGCTCGGGTTCCTCTTCCTCCTCGTCCGGCAGCTTCACGTCGCTCACCGCGATGTTGACCTCGACGACCTCGAGGCCGGTCATGCGCTCGACGGCGGTGATGACGTTCTCCCGTACGTCCCGGGCCACATCGGCGATCGACACGCCGTACTCGACGACGATCTCCAGGTCGAGGGCGGCCTGCACCTCTCCGACCTCGGCCTTC
Organism: Streptomyces purpurascens; assembly: GCF_045040895.1. Taxonomy (NCBI): domain Bacteria; kingdom Bacillati; phylum Actinomycetota; class Actinomycetes; order Kitasatosporales; family Streptomycetaceae; genus Streptomyces; species Streptomyces purpurascens. The sequence goes on from NZ_CP108341.1 coordinate 2,113,875, forward strand.
ACACCGCGCGACACCGACTTCGCGCCACCGGGCACGCGGTCGCGCACGGCTCCGAAGGTGCGGGAGATGCCGCTGCCCATGGCGTGCACGCCGTCCACGTCGCGTGCGGCGAGACCGGCGATCTTCTCCACCACGCCGTCGGCGATCGTCGTCCGCCCGCGCGAGCCCGGGTCTCCGCCACTGCGCTTGGCCAACGGACTCCTGCGTGCCGCGGGCGTCTCGCTCTCCCCGCCCCGGTTCTCGGTCATGTCAGTCATCGGCGTACGTCCTTTTCGGTTGTCGTCCTTCGACCACCGTAAGCACGGTTACGTGGTTGCGCGCCTTTGATGCGGCAGGCTGGAGGAATGACGGGTGACCAATGGACGCAGGCAGTGAGACATCAGCTGGGCCTCGGCAGGCTCCTGCCGCTGGGTGATGCGCGCGACGGCGCCTGGATCGCCGAGCAGGCGGCCGAGGCGGTGCTGCGGCGCGCGGCTCAGGAAACTCCGGGCGTACGCCTCGACGCGCTCCGGGTCGCGCTCGCCGACCCGGCGGACACCGGGGAGCCGGCCGTACCGGCCCCGCCGAGCGCGCAGCCGCCCGGACCCCTGCGGGTGACGGCGGAGTTCGCGGCCACGGCCTCGCAGCCGCTGCCGACGACGGCGTCCCTGCTGCGGGCGACGCTGGCGAACGCCGCGACGCAGGGGCTGGGTCTGACGGTGTCAGAGGTGGACCTGCAGGTGACGGTGCTGCTGGACGAGGAGCCGGAACCCGGGCCCGCCGTACGTCTCCCCGAACCGCCGCGGGCCGCGCGGCCCGTGGACGGCGACGAAGCCCGGGTGGCGACCGCCGCCCTCCATGTCCCGGGCGTGCTCCACCTGACCGGCGCGCTGGGCCACCCCGTGCACATCGAGAACCTCCCGGGCGAGGCCGCGCTGCCGCACCGTCACGTCCGGCTGGAACTCGCGGTGGCGGCGGACCACCGGGCCCGGGACGTGGCCCGCGAGGTCCGCACGGCGGTGCGGAGGACACTGTCGGACCACCCGACGGTGGCGGTACTGGTGAGCGGGATCGGCTGAGGGATCCCTGATCCGCCGGGCGGTCCCGCCTCAGTCCCCGATGCCCGCGAGGTCCCGCAGCCGACGGGCCTGGGCCTGGCGTTCCGCGCCGCGTTGGGCCTCGTACGTGCGGTCCTGGGCGCCGCGCAGCAGTGCCTTGGTCTCGATGACGGCGTCGCGGGGCGCGGCGAGGACGGCCGAGGCGAGGTCGCGGACCGTGTCGTCGAGCTGACCGGCCGGCACGGCCACGTTGGCCAGCCCGGTGGTGACGGCCTCCTCGGCCGTGACGAAGCGCCCGGTCGCGCAGATCTCCAGCGCGCGGGCGTATCCGACGAGTCCCACCAGCGGATGCGTGCCCGTCAGATCGGGCACGAGTCCGAGGCTGGTCTCGCGCATGGCGAACTGCACGTCGTCGGCGACGACGCGCAGGTCGCAGGCGAGGGCGAGCTGGAAGCCCGCCCCGATGGCATGTCCCTGGACGGCGGCGACGGAGACGATGTCGCTGCGCCGCCACCAGGCGAACGCCTCCTGGTACTCGGCGATGGTCGCGTCCAGCTCGGCGTCGTCACCACGCGCGAGGTCGATGAACGACGGTTCCCCGTCGAAGCCCTCGGGCGTGAACGCCTGCCGGTCGAGACCGGCCGAGAAGGACTTGCCCTCGGCCCGCAGCACCACGACACGGACGGAGCCCGGCAGCTGCCGACCGGCCTCGGTCAGCGCCCGCCACAGAGCGGGGCTCTGCGCGTTGCGCTTGGCCGGGTTGGTCAGCGTCACCGTGGCGACCGCGTCGTCGACGGTGAGCCGTACGCCGTCCTTGTCGAGTACGGGAACGAGGTCCTTGTCGGGCGAAGCCATGGACGCCTCCGATGTGTGCGGTCAGCTAAGTGACTGCACAGTAACCACCCGGTCGATCAGCCGACCGACCGGGTGGCCACCATCGGAGCCGAGGGGCCACCCGGGGTCAGGCCGTGGCCTTTTTGCCCCGGGTCGCCCCGCCACGCCCTCGCAGCGTGACGCCCGACTCACTGAGCATGCGGTGCACAAAGCCATACGAGCGGCCGGTCTCCTCGGCCAACGCCCGGATGCTCGCACCGGCGTCGTACTTCTTCTTCAGGTCTGCCGCGAGCTTGTCGCGCGCGGCGCCGGTCACCCGGCTGCCCTTCTTCAGAGTCTCGGCCACCCGTGCCTCCTCATGGGAAGTGCGCTCTGGTCTCCTCATGATCACCCCTCCGGGCCTTGATGGCCACCCATTCGGCAAGGTCCGTGAGACAAGGTTGTGACGACGGGAGCACATCCCCACATCCGGAATACGGAATTCCGAAGAGTGGCGTCCGTACGGCCGAACGGATTGCCCCGGAAAATGCCAGGTCAGAAAGGCGTCGCGGCCGAGCCCGGAAGAATCGGGGGCTCGGCCGCGAAATCGATGTAGGACACACCTCGGTACGAGGAGATCTCACACAGATGATGGATCACCGCTAGGCCGAATGATCCATACGCCGTTGATCACGTATTCGATCAAGCGAGGGCGACGAGGTCCGCGTAGTCGGCACCCCACAGGTCCTCGACGCCGTCCGGCAGCAGGATGATCCGCTCCGGCTGGAGCGCCTCGACCGCGCCCTCGTCGTGCGTGACGAGGACGACCGCGCCCTTGTACGTGCGCAGCGCGCCGAGGATCTCCTCGCGGCTGGCCGGGTCGAGGTTGTTGGTCGGCTCGTCGAGGAGCAGGACGTTCGCCGAGGACACCACCAGGGTCGCCAGCGCCAGACGGGTCTTCTCGCCGCCGGAGAGGACCCCGGCCGGCTTGTCGACGTCGTCGCCGGAGAACAGGAACGAGCCGAGCGTCTTGCGGACCTCCACCAGATCAAGGTCGGGGGCGGCCGAGCGCATGTTCTCCAGGACCGTGCGCTCCGGGTCGAGGGTCTCGTGCTCCTGCGCGTAGTAGCCCAGCTTGAGGCCGTGGCCCTCGATGACCTCGCCGGTGTCGGGCTTCTCGGCCCCGCCGAGCAGCCGGAGCAGGGTCGTCTTGCCCGCGCCGTTGAGGCCGAGGATGACGACGCGCGAGCCCTTGTCGATGGCCAGGTCGACGTCGGTGAAGATCTCCAGCGATCCGTAGGACTTCGACAGGCCCTCGGCCATCAGCGGGGTCTTGCCGCACGGGGAGGGCTCGGGGAAGCGCAGCTTGGCGACCTTGTCGGACTTCCGCTCGGCCTCCAGGCCGGCCAGCAGCTTGTCCGCCCGGCGGGCCATGTTCTGCGCGGCGACGGTCTTGGTGGCCTTGGCCCGCATCTTGTCGGCCTGCGAATGCAGCGCGGAGGCCTTCTTCTCGGCGTTCTGCCGCTCGCGCTTGCGGCGCTTCTCGTCGGCCTCGCGCTGCTGCTGGTAGAGCTTCCAGCCCATGTTGTAGACGTCGATCTGGGAGCGGTTGGCGTCCAGGTAGAACACCTTGTTCACGACCGTCTCGACCAGGTCGACGTCGTGGGAGATCACGATGAAGCCGCCGCGGTAGGTCTTCAGGTAGTCCCGCAGCCAGATGATCGAGTCGGCGTCGAGGTGGTTGGTCGGCTCGTCGAGCAGCAGCGTGTCCGCGTCGGAGAACAGGATCCGGGCCAGCTCGATACGGCGGCGCTGACCGCCGGAGAGCGTGTGCAGGGGCTGGCCGAGCACACGGTCGGGCAGGTTGAGCGCGGCGGCGATGGTCGCGGCCTCGGCCTCGGCGGCGTACCCGCCCTTGGTGAGGAACTCCGTCTCCTGGCGCTCGTACTGCTTGAGCGCCTTCTCGCGGGTGCCGCCCTTGCCGCTGGCGATGCGCTGCTCGTTCTCGCGCATCTTGCGGATCAGTATGTCCAGGCCGCGCGCGGAGAGGATGCGGTCGCGGGCGAGGACGTCGAGGTCGCCGGTGCGGGGGTCCTGCGGGAGGTAGCCGACCTCGCCGGAGCGGGTGATGGTGCCGCCGGCGGGGATGCCGTCGCCGGCGAGGCATTTGGTGAGGGTGGTCTTCCCTGCGCCGTTACGGCCGACCAGGCCGATGCGGTCGCCCTTGGCGACACGGAAGGTGGCGTTTTCGATGAGGACGCGGGCACCGGCGCGCAGCTCGATACCGGAGGCGGAGATCACGGACAGACTCCAGGGCGGATACGGGGGCGGGATGGGCGGCTGAGGACGTTCCCGCCGTCTAATGCGCGAGGAGAATGGCCATGCGGACAGTCTAACGGGGCCATGCAACCAACTTTTTCTGCGTGTGCGTGTTCGAGGGTCGCATCCCGGGGCGGGGGCCGTTGTCAGTGGTCGGTGGAAGACTGAGCAGCAGGCCGGACTCCGGCTTTCCGGCAGCGGGACACTCGGCGAGACACAAGGAAGTGATCGCTATGGCAGGCACGTCCGGCGGACGTCCGAGCATCTATCCGACGCTGCTCTACGCGGACGCGAAGACGGCGATCCGGCAGCTCACGGAGGCCTTCGGCTTCACGGAGCTCTCGGTGTACGAGGGCGAGGACGGCTCGGTGATGCACGCCGAGCTGACGCAGGGCAACGGCGCGGTGATGGTCGGTACCAAGGGCCGCGGCGGCGTGTTCGACGCGGCCATGAAGGAAGCGGGCACCACGGGGGTGTACGTGGTGGTGGACGACGTGGACGCACACCACCGCCGCGCCGTGGACCACGGCGTGGAGATCCTGATGCCCCCGACGGACCAGGACTACGGCTCGCGGGACTACATGGCCCGGGACCTCGAGGGCAATGTGTGGAGCTTCGGGACGTACGCGCCCGAGATAGCGGGCTGAGAGCCCCACCGGGCCCCTAGCTGCCGCCGGTGTGCACCTGGAACGCGGCCCGGCGTACGGCCTTGGCCAGGGCCGGGTCGGGGTGCGCCGCGGCGAGGGCGACCAGGACCTGCACGGTGCGCGGGTGTCCCACGGCACGTACCTCGTCGAGGAGCATCGGGATGGTCGGCTGCACCGCGGACTCCAGATGGCGCACGAGCAGCGGGGCCTCACCGTGGTCGGCGACGGCGGCCGCGGTGTCCACCCACAGCCAGGTCGCCTCCTGACGGGTGAGGACCTCGTGGGCGTCCTCCGGGTCGGCCCCGTCGTGCTCGGCCAGCCACAGCAGGGCGTACGGCCTGAGCGTCGGCTCGGCGACCACGCCGCGGACGTCGGGCTCGGCGGGGGCGCCGACCACGCGCAGCGCCTCGAAGGCGAGGCCGCGCAGCAGGGCGTCCTCGCCGCGGGCGGCACCGAGGAGTTCGGTGACGGCGCTGCCGACGGGGCGGGCGGCGAGCCAGGCGCGGTACTCGGCGCGGGCCGCGTTCGGGCGCAGCTGGGCGCAGCCGCGGAGCATGTCCTCGGCCGCCTGCTCGATGTTCCCGGCGGGGCTCTGCGCGGCGACGCAGATCTGCTCCAGCTTGACCCAGACGGCCCAGCTGCCGAGCGGGGTGAGCGTGGCCTGGCCGTCGCCGTAGGTGAGGGCGCCGACGGAGGCGAGGGCGCGCAGGGCCCAGTCGAGGAGGGGGGCGAGCGGGGCGTCGGTGGGCTCCGGTTCGGCCACCGGCTCGGGCTGGGGGCCGTAGGGGATCTCGCAGCGTGCGGTGCGCAGCTCCGTGACGCGCTGCTCCAGGAGGTCGAGGAGCTGCTCCACGGGGACGGGGCCGGCGGACAGCTGGAGGAAGGAGAGCGCCTGCGGCATGGCCGAGACGACCTCGGCGACGGCGGCGGGCTCGCGGTCCTCGGGCTCCGGGTAGGCGAGCGACCAGGCGTCGAAGAGGGCGACCCAGCCGCGCAGGACGGCGCTGTCGTCGCGGTCCCAGGCGCGCAGCCGCCAGCCGGGGCGCGCACTGTCGCCGTGCACCTCGACGAGGCCGGCGAGGCGGGCGGTGTCCCAGTCGCCCCTGACCTGAGCCGAGGTCAGACCCAGGTCGCGGGCGGCCCGTTCGGCGGTCGCGTCGGAGAGGGTGGCCTTGCCGTCGGCGGTGGCGCTGTCCCCGCCGGGGCCGAGCGCTGCGTCGGCCCAGCGGGCGACGCGGGCCGCGGCGGCCAGACCTGAGCGCGCCATTCTGGCCAGCTCCGCCGGTGCCGGGGTGCCCTCCGGGGGGCGCGGTGCGGGTCGGCGCGAGCGCCGCTGGTTCATCGCTCTGGGGGCGGCGGCCAGGGGTCGCGGGCGGACGAGTCGAAGCCTGGAGTCGCGCGGGATACGGGACGTCACGGGTGCAGTCTTCCGGTTGACGGTCCGAAAACCCAAACGGAATGTCACGGCGGGCGACGGGGATGGCCAACGCACCGGGCCCCGCGAGCGGCCGGGGGCCGGAAACAAGCCAGTCGTACGACGCTAAACGGAATCATTGCGACCGGTCGGTGGAGAGCGGGGCGGGACATGGTCGCGACGGGGCGCAGGGATGGTGGACGAGGTCACATGAGAGGCGTCAGGAAGCGTCGCAGCGCCTCCTCGTAGGCCTGCGGGTCGGCGTTCCACATCGCTCCGTGGGGCGCGTTGCCGACGGTGTACAGAGCGACCATGTCGGGGCGCGCGGCGGCGAGGTGGCGGGAGAACCGCCAGGGCGCCACCGTGTCGTCAGGTCCGTGGAAGACGAGCGCCGGGATGCGGAGGCCGTCGAACGGGGCCGGGCCCGCGACGCCGTCGTCGTACAGGCCGGTACGGCCCTGGGCCGCGCGGACCGCCAGGGGCAGCAGCACGCCCGGGGTGCGGCGGGCCGCGGCGAGGGCGCGCAGGGTGGTCTGCCAGCTGAGCACCGGGGAGTCCAGGACGAGCCCCGAGACGCGGTCGCGCAGTCCCGAGTGCGCGGCGGCGCGCAGGGCCATGGTGGCGCCGGTGGACCAGCCGTGCAGGACGACCTGCCGGGCGCCGTTGCGCACGGCGTAGCGGATCGCCGCGTCGAGGTCGCGCCACTCGGTCTCGCCGAGGTGGTTCAGACCGTCGGGCCGGCGGGGTGCGCCCAGGTCGCCGCGGTAGGCGAGGGCGAGCACCGGGAAGCGGTTGCGGTGCAGGAACTCCATGACGTTCATGGCCAGTTCCCGCGTGGTGCCCAGGCCGTGCACGGCGATCACCCAGGTGTCCCGGGCACCGGGCACGAACCAGGCGGGCAGGGCGCCGAGTTCGCCGGGGATGTCGACGTCGGCGTGATCGAGGCCGAGGGCCGCGCTCGGGTTGCCGACGTACACGTTCGGCGTGAGCCAGGCCTTGTCGCCGGCCTTCAGGGTGCCGTGCGTGACGCTCTCCAGGCGGCGTACGACGGTGTCGGCGGTGTGCGGGGCGGTGGTCAGGACGGGGCCGACCACCGCGTGGGAGCCGTCACCGGAGAGGCCGTAGCGGCCGGGGCGCAGGGCGGCCAGGTCCCGGGTGAGGATGATCTGCCCGGCGGCGGTGCCGTGCACGGTGAGCCGGGGTTCGGTGGGCAGCGGCCTGCCGGGAGGCGCCTTGAGCGCGGCGTCGCTGGCGAACCGTCCGGCGGCCACGGCGGCTGCGCCGGCTCCGATCACGGCGGTGGCGGCAGCGGCCGCCGCTTTGACAGTGCGCACGGCTCCAGTGTCCCGGCGGACGGGGCGAGGGACCAGTGGGCGGGGGCGGCGGGGTGACGAGCGCCGGGGGCGCGGCCGATCGGCGGGGTGGCTGTTGCCTGGCGGGCAGGGTTGGGCGGTCGGTGGGGGTGGCTGCGCCCGCGAGGCCGACGGTGGTGGCTGCGCCCGGCTGGACGGGGTGCCGGTGGCCGACGGAGGCGGGTACGACCGGCTGGACGGGGTGCCGGTGGCCGACAGAGGCGGGTACGACCGGCAGGGCGGGATGCCGGTGGCCGACAGAGGCGGCTGCGCCCGACTGGACGGGGCTCGGTAGCCGACGGAGGTGGCTGCGCTCGCAGGGCGAGGCGCGGGCTGTCGGTGGTGTGGCGGCTGCGCCCGAAGGCCGGGCGCGGGCGCTCACCCCATGGCCTCCGTGCCCGGGGCGGTGGCGCGGGCGGCGAGGGCCGGCGGGGCAGGGGGCTGCCGGAAGGGCGAGTCCCGCGGCACCGGATGTCCGGGGCGGGCGGTTCAGCCGCGCTGGCCGTACCCCCGTAGCCGGTCCTCCACCTCGGCCAGTTGTTCCGTGGACAGCAGGCTCGGGGACAGGCCCGGTACCGATGTGGCGGTCAGCCACAGCCGGCACATCCATTCCAGCTGGGCGGTGCGGTCGTAGGCCTGGTCCAGGGTCGCGCCGTAGGTGATCGTGCCGTGGTTCCCGAGGAGACAGCCGGAGCGGTCGGCGAGGGCGCGGAGCATGTTCTCGGCCAACTCGTCGCTGCCGTACGTCGCATACGGCGCAACCCGGACGGGTCCGCCGAGCGCGGCGGCCATGTAATGGATCAGCGGGAGCTCGCTCACGAGCGTCGAGACGGCCGTCGCGTGCACGGCGTGGGTGTGGACGACGGCGCGGGCGCCGGTCGTGCGGTAGACGGCGAGGTGCATGGGCAGCTCGCTGGTCGGGACGAGCGCGCCGAGGACCTGCCGGCCGTCGAGGTCGACCCCGGTCACGTCGTCCGGCGCCAGCCGGTCGTAGGGCACGCCCGACGGCGTGACCAGGACGGTGTCCCCGACGCGCACCGAGACATTGCCGGACGTTCCGACGACGAGCCCGTCGGTGACCGTCCGGCGGGCCGTCGCGACGAGGTCCTCCCAGGCGCGCGCCTCCTCGGGGCGCACACCGCTCCGCCGTGACTCCCCCACATCCTGTCCGCCGCCTCGGACGTCCCCCGTGCCCCGCCCGTCGCCTCGCTGCTCAGCCATGCGGCGATCCTGCCAGGCAGCCCTTCAACGCGCCGCCGGGCGGGGGCACTTTAGGCCGGAAACCGAGCATCCGTAAGGGCGCAGACCGGCACAAACCCGTCATGGATCTCTCTTGGCCGGAGATCATCGGGCATTCAACGGCCTTCCAGTACTCTCTGGGGGATTTGCCGTGCACGCAGCCATTCCGGGGGGAATCACATGGCCCGTGACCACATATCGACCCGCCGCCGCGGCCGCCTACTGGCGGCCTCCGCGGCGGCACTCGCGCTGGGAGGAACCGCGCTCGCGGAGTTTCCGGCCGCGGCGGCGAGCCGCCCGAAGGGACACGACGTCTCGTCCCACCAGAAGAACGTCGACTGGCGCAGCGCGAAGGCGAAGGGCGCCAGATTCGTCTACGTCAAGGCGACCGAGTCCACCACCTACCGCAACCCCTACTTCAGCCGGCAGTTCAACGGCTCGCGCGCGGCGGGCCTCGTCCGCGGCGCCTACCACTTCGCACTGCCGAACAGGTCGTCGGGCCAGGCGCAGGCGGCCCACTTCGTACGCAACGGCGGCAGCTGGAGCGCGGACGGCTGGACGCTGCCGCCGGCGCTCGACATCGAGTACAACCCGTACGACAAGAAGCACAAGTGCTACGGCCTGAGCAAGGCCGGGATGGTCAGCTGGATCAAGTCGTTCAGCGGCGAGGTCAAGCGGCTCACCGGCCGCCGCCCGGTGATCTACACGACCACCCACTGGTGGAACACGTGCACGGGCAACAGCCGTGCCTTCGCCGCGAACCACCACCTGTGGGTGGCCCGCTACGACGCGGCGAGCGCGGGGCCGCTGCCGGCCGGCTGGTCCTCCTGGACCTTCTGGCAGTACGACAACGGCGACGGCACCCTGCCGGGTGACCAGAATCTCTTCGACGGGTCACTCGATCGACTGAAACAGTTCGCAAGGGGTGCTTGATCGTTGGGGCGTGAGGGCAGCCATACCAGGGCGGAATGGCAGTCCCCTGTTGCGGACACCCCTGCGCCCCTCCCAGTTCATCTTCCGTTCACTCTGGTTACCTACGTTCGTCCCGCCAACGACGCCGAACGATTGCCTGGGTAAATGGAAAGCTTCTCGCTGATCCTCGCGATTGTGGTGGTAACCGCACTCGCGTTCGATTTCACGAACGGTTTCCACGACACCGCGAACGCGATGGCCACGACCATTTCCACGGGCGCCATGAGACCGAAGATCGCGGTGGCCATGTCCGCGGTCCTCAACCTGGTCGGCGCCTTCCTGTCCGTCGAAGTCGCGAACACGATCTCCAAAGGCCTCGTCGACGAGGCCGGCATCCGTCCCGAGGTCATCTTCGCCGCCCTGGTCGGCGCGATCCTCTGGAACCTGCTGACCTGGCTCGTCGGTCTGCCGTCCAGTTCGTCGCACGCCCTGATGGGCGGCCTGATCGGCGCCACGATCGCCTCGGCGGGCGTCGGCGCGGTGCACGGTGACGTCCTGGTCACCAAGGTGCTGATCCCGGCGATCGCCGCCCCGCTGGTCGCGGGCATCGCCGCACTGCTCGCCACCCGGCTGACGTACTCCCTCGGCAGGAAGGCCGACGGCGAGGCCTCCAAGAAGGGCTACCGGGCCGGCCAGATCGCCTCCGCGGGCCTGGTCTCGCTGGCCCACGGCACCAACGACGCCCAGAAGACGATGGGTGTCATCACCCTCGCCCTGGTCGCCGGCGGCGCCGTCGCCCCCGACTCCGACCCGCCCACGTGGGTCATCCTCTCGGCGGGTATCGCCATCGCGCTCGGCACCTACCTCGGCGGCTGGCGCATCATCCGCACCATGGGCAAGGGCCTGACCGACCTCCAGCCGCAGCAGGGCTTCGCCGCCCAGACCAGCGCGGCGACGGTCATCCTGGCCTCCTCGCACCTCGGCTTCTCCCTCTCCACCACCCACTCCGTGTCCGGCGCGGTGATGGGTGCGGGACTCGGCCGCAAGGGCGGCGTGGTCCGCTGGTCGACGGCGACGCGGATGTTCGTCGCCTGGGGTCTCACGCTGCCGGCGGCGGCCCTGGTGGGCGCGCTCGCCGAGTACGTGACCGGCTTCGGGAACTGGGGCACGGCGGTCGTGGCGATCTTCCTGGTCGCCTCCAGCGCGGTGATCTGGAAGCTCTCGCGCCGTGAGGTCGTCGACCACACGAACGTCAACGAGGTCGAGGAGGAGCCGGCCGGCGTCGTGACCACCGCGATCGCCGCGGTGACGCCGCCTCCGGCGGGCCCGTCCGAGGAACTGGCCGCCACGATCCCGGCCCAGGCCTCGGCCGAACGTGAGCCCTCCACCACGACCACCACGGTCTGATCCCGCCCACCGGTGACAAGGAAGAATCTCTGAGATGAAGATCGACTGGGCGACCCTCGGCTCCGTCTTCGGCGTCAGCCTCGTGGCCACCGTGACCCTCGTCGGCCTGTTCACCCTCGGCATCACGGGCCTGTCGCGCCGCGAGCGGGCGGTGGCGGCGGGCGGGTCGGCGGGGCTTGCGGTGACGGGGGCGTATGCGTGCTTCGCGGCGTGTGCGGCGGCTGTGGGGTATGGGATCTATCTGATCGTGGCCTGACCGGCCGCCTGGCCGCCAGAGCCTTCAGCGCCCTGCGACGCCCTTTCGATGGGCGGCGCAGGGCGCCGTCGTCTCCATGCCGGCGGGCGCCTCGCGCAGTTCCTCCTGCAGGAAGTCCCGGTCGGCATGCGCGCGGGCGCACAGAGTGCGCAGCCACCGGTTCGGGTCCAGCGGCACCGCCAGTTGCTCGCCGCCACCGAAGACCGCTGACGCTCCGTCCTCGTCCAGCCGCCAGGCCTCGGCACTGTGCCATTGGCCGCCGGCGCCTCTCGGCGGAAGGTTCAGGCGCAGGGAGAGGGCCGACCGCAGGTCCCAGAATCGGATCCGACCCGCGGTGTCCTGGAGGAGAAGCCCCTGCTCGCTGAAGTCCACGATCTCGGCGACCCCCGGCTCCTCCAGCCGCCGCCCGAGCCAGCCGCCCCCGGCGACGTTTCGCAGTGACACCGTGTCAGAACTGGCGGAGACGAGAGCGACCGTGCGGCCGTCAGGCCCGAACACCACATGTCGGCCCGATCCCCGCGCCACCCGCGCGCCCAGTTCGAGGGGACGGCCGACGAGGCGACCCTGAGACAGGTCCCGGATCCGAAGCACTCCGTCGGCGAGAACCGACACGTGGTCCGGATGCTTCGGGATCGCCGCCAGACTGCAGCCGACGCGGACGCAGTCCCGCCGCACCGCGCGTACGGGGTCCGCGAGCCGCTCTCCGGTGGCCGCGTCGATCCACTCGAGTCCGGCGTCGGTGATCACTGCCAGCCGGTCGCCCTCCAAGGGCACGATGTCGCCCAAGGACGTGCTCCGGACCAGTGTCACCCGGTCCTTCAGAGCCGGCACCGAGTAGCTCCACACGCCAAAGGCGTCCCACACCACCGCACGGCGTCCGGAAGAGGTGAAGACGGCGCCCTGCAGCAGGGTCCCCAAGGCAGGCACCCGTACGCTCCTGAACTCGCGGGCACGGCCGACGAGTTGCAGTTCGCGGTTCGAGGTGAACACCAGCCGGAAGCGGCCTCTGCGGTCCGGCACACTGGGTGTGCTTCCGCCACGCGGGCGCAGCGACTCCCCTGCGGCCGGTTCCGCTTCCACGACCAGGAGGTCCGAACCGGCCGGAAGCAGCACCCGGATCCGGTTCGCGCTCACCCGTTTCACCACCGGCTGGACATCGTGGAAAGTCTCCGCTTCCCGGTCGGTGGGCACCGTCGTGTAGTAGCGGCGGCCGTCGTCCCAGGGCGTGAAGGCGAGGAGATCGATGGTTCCGGCCTCCTGCTGTTCGGCCTGGGCGCTGTCGACCAGGCAGCAGCCCGTCATGTCGATGCCGCTCGCGGTACTGCCGGAGAGCCCTCGAACGCGTCGTCCGGTCACGGCGTCGTGCACCGCCACAGGTCTGTCCAACTGCTCTACGAGGATCCGGCCGTCAGGCAGCAGGTCCGCAGCGTGCTTCACCGGGGCCCTCAAGAGTCGGTCGCCGTCCAACGACCAAGCCCGGGCCTGGTCCCAGTCCTCGTCGGGGGTGCCTGTCAACAGCACGACGCCCTGCCCCTGAGGAAGCAGCCGTGCCTCGCTGATGCCCAGGCGGCCGGGCAGCGGCACCGAGCGGGCCCTCGGCGGCTTGCCCTGGCCCCTGTCCCACAGCACGACATGGCTCGCGTCCCGCTCCCGCCCCGAGGACGTCTCGTAGGCCAGCAGCAACCGGCCTTCCGCGTCGAAGTCGAGATTGTCCACGGAGTCGACCGCGCCGCTGCCCCTGGGCAGCCGCAGCACTTGCGACCGCCACCGTCCGGGACAGCCTGTGGGACGCACGGCGACGCGGTCGGCCACGACGGCGGCCAGCAAGCAGCCGTCGTCACTCAGTTCCAGCGCACTCGCGTCAGCGACCGGCAGGTCCAGGGTGCTACGAGTGAAGCCGCCGATCGCCCAATCCCGCCACACGACCGTGTCTCCCACATTCGACACGCTCACGACGGTGTCGCCTCCAGCACTCGCGACGAGGTACGACAGGCTGCCTGCCCAGGCGTTCCTGCGCTGTCCCACCACCGACCGCATGGCCAGGTAGCGGTCGAGGACGGCCTGCCGCGCGGCCGGGGTGTCCGCGTTGTTCAGCGCGGCAAGGGACAGTTGCAGTGATGTGGACGGCGATTGGCCGGAGAGGGTGCCCGCTTCGGCGGCCAGCGCCTGCGACGCCTGCTGTCTGAGCTGTTCGGCCCGGGCGGCACTGCTCCGGCCGAACTGGACGGCCAGCACCACCGACACGACGAGCAGCAGGGCGACCGTCGCCGCCCCGGCCCTCCAACGCCGGAGTCCGCGCCGCCGGTGCCGGACACTGCGCTGGATGAACTCCCGCTCCACTGCCGACACGTCCTCCGGGCGTGAACGGCTCCTGCTCAGAGCCGTCTCCAGCGCCACTCCCCTGAGAAGTCGTCCCGGGTCCCGGAACTCCTCCTCCCAGAGCGCCCGTTGTTCCCGCACCTGCTCCTGCCAGGTCCTGAAGCGCCTCGACTCCTCCAGCCACACGCGCAGCTGTTCCCATTTGCGGGTCAGGGCTTCGTGCGCCAAGTCGGCGACCACCGCACCGTCGTCTCCCTGCGTGATGCGCAGGAAACGGGTCCGCACCGCGAGGGCTTCGGCAGCGGCGCGCTGGCCTGGGGGAAGATCGGCGAGGCGGGCCGGTCTACGGGTGAAGCCACCCCCGTCGTCGGGCCGGGCCAACTGCACGAAGAGCCTGCGGACCGGGTCCTCGCCATGCTCCGCGATGACCTCCCCGACCCGCTTCTCGGCGTGGGTGGACAGCGCGCCGGTCACTCCGCCGAGGGCCTCGTAGCCGCTGTGGGTCAGGCGTACGCCGGCCTGGAGGGACCAGAGTTCGGTGAGGGCGAATTCCACCATGGGCAGGTGGCCGGGTTCGTTCTCGGCGTCGTCGACGATGCGTTCCGCGAGGCCGGGGTCGAGGGTGAGGCCGGGGACTCGGGAGGCCGGGCCCTCGATGGCGCCCAGGAGTCCGGTACGGCCCAGGGGCGCGACGATCTGGGCGCAGTCGCTGAGGACGTGGGCCGTGGCGGGTTCCACGAGGTCGTCGAGGCACGCGGAGCGGAGCGTGGCGAGGACGCGGAGCCGTTTGTCCTCGGCCGGGACGGAGGCGAGGGCCACGACCAGGGCCAGCAGGGTGCGGGCGGTGGCCGGTTCGGCCGCCACGGTCTCCTCGAGCTGCACTGCGTTCCTGGTCGGCCACGCCCACGTCCGGTTCCAGCAGCGGCGCCAGCGCTCGCGCCAGGGTGAGCGAGGCACGCGTCCCCGGCAGCGCGCGGATCTCCGACACCGTATGGCCGGCGGCGCGCAGGTGTGGGAGCGCCCCGGCGCGGACGAGGGAGGTCTTTCCGCTGCCGGACGGGCCGACCACCGGCACGACGAGGTGCCGGTCCACGGCGTCGAGGAGGCGTTGGGTCTCCTTCTCCCGGCCGAAGAAGTGCTCGGCGTCCTCCTCCCGGAAGGCGTCGAGTCCGCGGTACGGGCAGCGGCGCAGGCCCGGCTGGAGGTCCAGGAGGGCGGCCGCGGGGATGAGATAGGAGGTGCCGGCCGTGCGGCCGCGGTCGGTCGCGACCGTCATGCCGACCACGGCCGCGAGTTGCTCGTCCCAGACGGGGGCTCCGCTGCACCCCGGGGAGATGTGGTGTGCGGTGCCCTCCGCCTCCATGGAGATCCAGCCCTGCCCGACGGCGCCGAGCAGCCGCCCGCCGATCCAGGCGCCGTGTTCGGCCGTGGCGGGGAAGGCCAGGATCCGGAAGCGGTGGTCCCAGACGTCGCCGGCGCCTGCCAGCGGGACCGGCGTGGTGAGGGTGCCGGGGGTGTCCTCGGGCAGCCGCAGCAGTGCGATGTCGCCGGTGCCGTCCGCGGCCACCGGCCGCCAGGCCGACACGGAGGCCTCGTAGGCGACACTGCCCCGCTGGAGCGGGAACTCGACCGTCACGGGGCTCGTCGGCGCGGAGTCGGCCCGTGCGTCGGTGTCCAGGGCCTGTGCGACCACGTGGGCGCAGGTGACCACCGTGCCGGGGGCGAGCAGGAATCCGGAGCCGACGGGAGTGCCGTCGGCGGACCGGACCCGGGCCACCGCGGCGCCGAGCCCCTCCGGGAACCGGTCGTTCTGCACTGGTCCTGTCCTCTCCGCATGTGTGCACCCCGTGCGAGGTATTGGAGGGTTTGCGCCAGGCACCCGCAAGCGGGTCGGCGAAACGTGCCCCGCACAGGGGAATTCGCCCCGAGCCGGTCCGCGGGAGCGGAGCGTCGTGCTAGCGGTGTGGGCTTGTCCACACTCTCCCCTCGCAGGTCAACGGCAAGTTGACGGCTGTTCGCGGCCGTGGTGGACTGCCGGGGCCAATACGGCGGTAGGAGAGGAAGCCGGTGGAAGTCCGGCGCGGTCCCGCCACTGTCACCGGGGTAGCAATCACCGGGAGCCAGGAACTCTCACCGCCGGTCTCGTCGAACCAGGGCGTGGACACCCTGAGTGAGGACATATCGCCATGTTCGGCTGCCGATCGAGGGTCAGTACCCCACCGTTGCCCGCTCCCGTGGCCGGCTGAGCCCATGGGTGCCGGTCGCGTCCACGCGTACGGTGCCGCCGTCGGCCTGATCGGTGATCTGCTGCTCGGCGATCCTCGCCGGGGGCATCCGGTCGCCGCGTTCGGGCGGGCCGCGGGTGCGGTGGAGCGGGTGTTGTGGCGGGACCACCGGGGGTGGGGCGCGCTGCACACCGTGGTGTGTGCGGGCGGGGCCGTCGCGCTCGGGGCCGTCGCCGCGCGTGCTGTGCGTGCGTCCGATGCCGCTTCCGTCGTGGTGACCGGCGCGGCCACCTGGGCCGTCGTCGGGGGGACTTCGCTCGCCCGGGAGGCGCAGGCCATCGGGCGTGCCCTGGAGGCCGGGGACGTCGAAGCGGCCCGTGCACGGCTGCCGCATCTGTGCGGACGGGATCCGCAGTCCCTGGACGCCGACGGGATCGCCCGGGCCGTAGTCGAGTCGGTCGCGGAGAACACCTCCGACGCGGTCGTGGGGGCGCTCGTGTGGGGGGCCGTCGGCGGTGTGCCGGGGCTCGTCGGGTTCCGGGCCGTCAACACCCTCGACGCCATGGTCGGGCACAAGTCGGCCCGGTACCGGCGCTACGGGTGGGCCTCCGCGCGGCTGGACGATGTGGTGGGGTGGCCGGGGGCCCGGCTGACCGCCGTGCTCGCCGCCGTGGCCGGGGGCGATCCGCGGGGAGCCGTGACGGCCTGGCGTGCCGACGCCGCCAAGCATCCGAGTCCCAACGCCGGGCCCGTGGAGGCCTCGTTCGCGGGGGCCCTCGGGGTGCGGCTCGGCGGGACCCTGTCCTACGGCGGGCGCGTCGAGCACCGTCCCGTGCTCAACGGCGCGGGGCGCGGCGTCGGCACCGGGGACATCGAACGGGCCGTACGGCTGTCCAGGCGCGTCGGCTGGCTCGCGCTCGGCGTCTGTGTCGCCGCGCGCCACATCGTGAAGGGGCGTACGTCATGACGGGCGGGGGGCTTCTCGTCGCCGGTACCACCTCCGACGCCGGCAAGAGCGTCGTGACCGCCGGGATCTGCCGGTGGCTGGTGCGGCAGGGTGTCAAGGTCGCGCCCTTCAAGGCGCAGAACATGTCCCTGAACTCGTTCGTGACGCGGGAAGGCGCCGAGATCGGGCGGGCGCAGGCCATGCAGGCGCAGGCGTGCCGTGTGGAGCCGACCGCGCTGATGAATCCGGTGCTGCTCAAGCCCGGCGGCGAGCAGAGCAGTCAGGTCGTGCTGCTGGGCAAGCCGGTCGGCGAGCTCAGTGCGCGCGGGTACCACGGAGGACGGCAGCAGAGGCTGCTCGGGACCGTGCTGGACTGCCTGGAGCGGTTGCGGGGCACGTATGACGCGGTGATCTGCGAGGGGGCCGGTTCGCCGGCCGAGATCAATCTGCGGCGGACCGACATCGTCAACATGGGAATCGCCCGCAACGCCGGGCTCCCCGTGCTCGTGGTCGGCGACATCGACCGGGGCGGGGTCTTCGCCTCGTTCTTCGGGACCGTCGCCCTGCTGTCGCGCGAGGACCAGGACTGCGTCGCCGGGTTCCTCGTGAACAAGTTCCGCGGGGACGTCTCCCTGCTGGAGCCGGGGCTCGACATGCTCCACGGCCTCACCGGGCGGCACACGTACGGCGTGCTGCCCTTCCGGCACGGGCTCGGGATCGACGAGGAGGACGGGCTGCGCGTCTCCCTGCGGGGGACGGTCCGGGAGTCCGTTGTCGCCCCGCCCGTCGGCGAGGACGTGCTACGCGTCGCCGTCTGCGCGGTCCCTCTCATGTCCAACTTCACGGACGTCGACGCGCTGGCCGCCGAGCCCGGTGTCGTCGTGCGGTTCGTGGACCGGCCCGAGGAGCTGGCCGACGCCGACCTCGTCATCGTGCCGGGGACCCGGGGGACCGTCCGTGCGCTGGAGTGGCTCAGGGAGCGCGGGCTGGCCGACGCGCTCGTGCGCAGGGCCGCCGAGCAGCGGCCCGTCCTCGGCATCTGCGGCGGCTTCCAGATCCTCGGCGAGGACATCGAGGACGACGTCGAGAGCCGCAGGGGCCGGGTCGACGGGCTCGGGATCCTGCCCGTGCGGGTGCGGTTCGCCCGCGAGAAGACCCTCACCCGGCCGACGGGCGAGGCCCTCGGGGAGCATGTCGAGGGCTACGAGATCCACCACGGGGTCGCCGATGTCACCGGCGGCGATCCCTTTTTGGACGGCTGCCGGGTCGGCCAGACCTGGGGCACGCACTGGCACGGCTCGCTGGAGTCGGACGGATTCCGGCGTGCCTTCCTTCGCGAGGTGGCGGTCGCCGCCGGCCGCCGCTTCGTACCGGCGCCGGACACCTCGTTCGCCGCGCTGCGCGAGGAGCAGCTCGACCGGCTCGGCGACCTGATCGAACAGCACGCGGACACGAACGCGCTGTGGCGGCTCATCGAGTCCGGCGCGCCGCCGGGGCTGCCCTTCGTCCCGCCGGGAGCGCCCGCATGAGGGCCGTGGCGGTGGTGTGGACCGCCGGCACGGCGACCGCGGGCCACCTGAGACGCTGGTCCGGCTGCCTGATCCATCCGCAACTCGAAGGCGACTTGGAGGACGACGAAAAGTGACCACCCCCTTTCCGTTCACGGCCGTGGTCGGCCAGGACGATCTGCGGCTCGCGCTGCTGCTGAACGCCGTGTCACCGGCGGTCGGCGGTGTGCTGGTGCGCGGCGAGAAGGGCACGGCCAAGTCGACGGCCGTGCGGGCGCTGTCGGCGCTCATGCCGGAGGTGGACGTCGTCTCCGAGTGCCGCTTCTCCTGCGACCCCGGCTCGCCCGACCCCGGCTGCCCGGACGGGCCGCACGAGCCGGGGGGCTTCGCCTCCCGGCCGGCCCGCATGGTCGAGCTGCCCGTCGGCGCCTCCGAGGACCGGCTGGTCGGCGCGCTGGACATCGAACGGGCCCTGTCGGAGGGCGTGAAGGCCTTCGAGCCCGGCCTGCTCGCCGACGCGCACCGCGGCATCCTCTACGTCGACGAGGTCAACCTCCTCCACGACCATCTGGTCGACCTGCTGCTGGACGCGGCCGCGATGGGCGCCTCGTACGTGGAGCGTGAGGGCGTCTCCGTGCGGCACGCCGCCCGCTTCCTGCTCGTCGGCACCATGAACCCCGAAGAGGGCGAGCTGCGGCCGCAGTTGCTCGACCGGTTCGGGCTGACCGTCGAGGTCGCGGCCTCGCGGGAGCCCGAGCAGCGGGTCGAGGTCGTACGACGGCGGCTGGCGTACGACGACGACCCGGCCGGGTTCGCCGCCCGCTGGGCCGAGGAGGAGGCCGACGTACGGGCCCGGATCGTGGCCGCGAAGAAGCTGCTGCCGTCGGTGCGGCTGGGCGACGACGCGCTGCGGCAGATCGCGGCGACCTGTGCGGCCTTCGAGGTGGACGGCATGCGGGCCGACATCGTGATGGCCCGGACCGCTACGGCGCTCGCGGCCTGGGCCGGGCGTACGGACGTGCTCGCCGAGGACGTACGGCAGGCCGCGCTGCTCGCGCTGCCGCACCGCCGGCGCCGCAACCCCTTCGACGCGCCGGGCCTGGACGAGGACAAGCTGGACGAGACCCTGGAGGAGTTCTCCGGGGACGACGACCCGGACCCGGACCTCGACCCGGACCCGGACTCGGGGCCGGACGGGCCCGGCGGGGGCGGTGGACAGCCGGCGCCCGAGGACGGGCCTCAGGGCGGTGACCAGGAGGCCCGGCCGGAGGGCGAACAGGACGGGCAGCCGCAGCCGCAGCCTTCGGGAGCCGGCGAACAGTCGGCCGCACGCGCTTCCGAACCGTTCCGGACCAAGGTGCTGAGCGTGCCCGGACTCGGCGAGGGTGCCGCCGGGCGGCGTTCGCGGGCGCGGACCGAACACGGCCGGACCACGGGCGCCCGGCGGCCGAAGGGCTCCCTCACCAAGCTGCACCTGGCGGCGACCGTGCAGGCCGCGGCCCCGCACCAGCGGGCGCGCGGGCGGTCCGGGCCGGGACTCGTGGTGCGCCGCGACGACCTGCGGCAGGCCACCCGCGAGGGCCGCGAGGGCAATCTCGTGCTGTTCGTCGTGGACGCCTCCGGGTCGATGGCGGCGCGGCAGCGGATGAGCGCCGTGAAGGGGGCCGTGCTGTCGCTGCTGCTGGACGCGTACCAGCGGCGGGACAAGGTGGGTCTGGTGACCTTCCGGGGGTCGGGCGCGGAGGTCGCGCTGCCGCCGACCTCGTCCGTGGACGCGGCGGCGGCCCGGCTGGAGTCGCTGCCGACCGGCGGTCGTACTCCGCTGTCGGCCGGGCTGCTGCGCGCGCACGACGTGCTGCGGGTGGAGCGGCTGCGCGATCCCGCGCGGCGGCCGCTGGTCGTGGTGGTGACGGACGGGCGGGCCACCGGGGGCCCGGAGCCGGTCGCCCTGGCCGGGCGTGCGGCGCGGCTGTTCGCGGCCGAGGGCGTCGCGTCGGTCGTCGTGGACTGCGAGTCGGGTCCGGTACGGCTGGGGCTCGCCGGGCAGCTCGCGGGTGAGCTGGGCGGCACCGCCGTGACGCTGGACGAGCTGCGGGCCGACTCGATCGCCGGGCTGGTCAAGGATGTGCAGGGTACTTCGAGGAGGGCCGCGTAATGCCGCAGGGACAGCCGAGTGTCGTTCCGGACGACGGTCTGACGACCCGACAGCGCCGGAACCGGCCGCTCGTCTTCGTGCACACGGGCGTCGGCAAGGGCAAGTCCACCGCCGCCTTCGGGCTCGCGCTGCGGGCCTGGAACCAGGGGTGGCCGATCGGGGTGTTCCAGTTCGTCAAATCGGCGAAGTGGAAGGTCGGCGAGGAGAACGCGCTGCGGGTGCTCGGGGCGTCCGGTGAGGGCGGGTCCGTCGACTGGCACAAGATGGGCGAGGGCTGGTCGTGGGTGCAGCGCGACGGGCAGATGGACAACGAGGAGAAGGCCCGGGAGGGCTGGGAGCAGGTCAAGCGGGACCTGGCGGCCGAGACGTACAAGCTGTATGTGCTGGACGAGTTCGCCTACCCGCTGCACTGGGGCTGGATCGACACCGACGAGGTCGTTGAGGTGCTGCGGAACCGGCCCGGGACCCAGCATGTCGTGATCACCGGGCGGAACGCGCCCGAGAAGCTCGTCGACTTCGCGGACCTGGTGACCGACATGTCCAAGGTGAAGCACCCCATGGACGCCGGGCAGAAGGGGCAGAGGGGCATCGAGTGGTGATGTCCTCGTCCGTCCCACGGCTGGTCATCGCCGCGCCGGCTTCCGGCAGCGGCAAGACCACCGTCGCCACGGGCCTGATGGCCGCGTTCGCCGCGCGGGGACTCGCCGTGTCCCCGCACAAGGTCGGGCCGGACTACATCGACCCCGGGTATCACGCGCTCGCGAGCGGGCGGGCGGGACGGAACCTCGACGCCTATCTGTGCGGGCCGGACCTGGTCGGGCCGTTGTTCCTGCACGGGGCGCGGGGGTGTGACATCGCCGTCGTCGAGGGCGTGATGGGGCTGTTCGACGGGGCGGCCGGTGAGGGCGAGCTGGCGTCCACGGCTCATGTCGCCAAGTTGCTGCGGGCGCCGGTGGTGCTGGTCGTCGACGCGTCGTCGCAGTCCCGGTCGGTGGCGGCGCTGGTGCACGGGTTCACCTCCTGGGATCCGGAGGTGAGGGTCGGGGGCGTGATTCTGAACAAGGTCGCGTCGGACCGGCACGAGTGGCTGCTGCGGGAGGCCATGGAGCAGGTCGGGGTGCCGGTGCTCGGGGTGTTGCGGCGGGCGCCGCAGGTGGACACGCCGTCGCGGCATCTGGGCTTGGTGCCGGTCGCGGAGCGGCGCGAGGAGGCCCTGGGGGCTGTCGCGGCCATGGCCGCGCAGGTTTCCGAGGGTTGTGATCTGGACGCGTTGATGAAGTTGGCCCAGGGCGCGGGCGCGTTGTCCTGCGCCGCCTGGGATGCGGCCGAGGCGGTCTCCTCGCCCGGCCGCCATCCGACGCGGTCGCACGAGAGACCCCGGCCGCGGGTTGCCGTGGCCGGCGGTGAGGCGTTCACCTTCTCCTACGCCGAGCACACCGAGCTGCTCACCGCCGCCGGTGCCGAAGTCGTGCCCTTCGACCCCCTGCGGGACGAGGAACTGCCCGAGGGAACGAGCGGGTTGGTGATCGGGGGCGGGTTCCCGGAGATGTACGTCTCCGAGCTGTCGGCCAACGAACCCCTGCGCAAGGCCGTCGCCGGCCTGGCCGAGAGCGGCGCCCCGGTCGCCGCCGAGTGTGCGGGGCTGCTGTATCTGTGCCGGGAGCTGGACGGGCAGCCGATGTGCGGGGTGCTGGACGCCGGGGCGCGGATGACGCGGCGGCTCACCCTGGGATACCGGGACGCCGTGGCGGTCGGCGACAGTGTGCTCGCGGAGGCGGGGACACGGATGCGGGGGCACGAATTCCACCGGACCGCCGTGGAGCCCGGCTCGGGGCCGGATCCCGCCTGGGGGTTCCGGTCCCCGGAGCGGCGGGTCGAAGGCTTCGTACGGCGCGGTGTGCACGCGAGTTATCTGCACACGCACTGGGCGTCCGAGCCCGGTGTCGCCCTCCGGTTCGTGGAGAGGTGCCGGACGTCATGAGCGACACGCTGGTCGGCGTCGGGATCGGGGCGTCGCGGGGTGTCTCCGTCGAGGAGGTGCTCGGGCTTGTCGAGGACACTCTGCGGGAGGCCGGGCTGTCCGCGGCGTCCGTCGCCGAGCTCGCCACCGTCGACGCCAAGGCAGAGGAGCCGGGCGTCGTGGAGGCCGCGCGGCGGCTCGGGGTGCCCCTGGTGACCTACTCCGCCGGGGAATTGGCTGAGGTCGAGGTGCCGCACCCGTCCGACGCGCCGCTCACCGCCGTCGGCACCCCGTCGGTGGCCGAGGCCGCCGCGCTCGCCGGCGGTGGTGAACTCCTCGTCCCCAAGCGGAAGTCGGCCGCGAGCCCCGCGAGGGCGACCTGTGCCGTCGTGCGGCGCCCGCAGGGCGCCGAGCCGGGTCCCGGCCCGACCCGTCCGGCCGGATCCGAGGCCGCGCTCAACGTCCCGCCGTTCCACCCCACTTCCGCCGAGGAGCACCTGTGACCACCCCTCCCGCCCTGCTCGTCGCAGGCCAAGGCACCCGCGACGACACCGGATCCGAGGCGTTTCGCGCGTTCGTACGGGAGCTGGGGTCCCGGCGCCCCGAACTGCCCGTCGCGGGCGGCTTCGTCGAGCTGTCGCGGCCACCCCTGGGCGACGCCGTCACCGAGCTGGTGGAGCGGGGCGTACGCCACTTCACCGCCGTTCCGCTGATGCTGGTGCCCGCCGGGCACGCCAAGGGCGGCATCCGGGCGGCCCTGGCCCGTGAGACGGAGCGGCACCCCGGGATCTCGTACACGTACGGGCCCCCGCTCGGCCCGCACCCGGCGCTGCTGGACCTGCTGGAACGGCGGCTGGACGAGGCGCTGGGCGGCACCGCGGGGCGCAGGCCGGGCGACCGGGCCGATGTGACGGTGCTGCTGGTGGGGCCCGGGTCCACGGACCCGGACGCCAACGCCGAGGTGCACAGGGCGGCGCGGCTGCTGTGGGAGGGCCGCGGGTACGCGGGGGTCGAGACGGCGTTCGCGTCGCTGGCGGCGCCGGACGTGCCGAACGGGCTCGACCGGTGCGTGCGGCTGGGGGCCCGGCGGATCGTGGTCCTGCCGTACTTCCTGTTCACCGGCGTCCAGCCGGACCGGGTGCGGCAGCAGACGGAGGGCTGGGCGGAGGCGCACCCGGAGATCGAGGTGCGCTCGGCCGGCGTCATCGGTCCGGAGCCGGAGCTGCTGGACCTGGTGTGGGAGCGGTACGAGGAGGCCCTCGGGGGCCACCACGCGCCCGGGCACTTCCACCAGGGGGTGGACTCGCATGCGCACTGAGAGCGGCCACGATCTGCGACACCACGGGGACGCGGAGGTCCGGGACGACGGCGGCTCGCTCGTCGATCTCGCCGTGAACGTCCGGGCCGACACGCCTCCCGTGTGGCTGCGGGAGCACATCGCCGCGTCGCTGGGCGGGCTCGCGGCCTACCCCGACGGGCGGGCCGCACGCGCGGCGGTGGCGGCGCGGCACGGGCTGCCGGCGGAGCGGGTGCTGCTGACGGCGGGGGCGGCGGAGGCGTTCGTGCTGCTGGCGCGGGCGCTGAAGGTGCGGCGGCCGGTCGTCGTCCACCCGCAGTTCACGGAGCCGGAGGCGGCGCTGCGGGACGCGGGACACACGGTCGACCGGGTGCTGCTGCGCGCGCAGGACGGCTTCCGGCTGGACCCGGCGGCCGTTCCCGAGGACGCGGACCTGGTGGTGATCGGCAATCCGACGAACCCGACGTCGGTGCTGCATCCGGCGGAGACGATCGCCGGGCTCGCCCGTCCCGGGCGGGTGCTGGTGGTGGACGAGGCGTTCATGGACGCGGTGCCGGGCGAACGCGAGGCCCTGGCGGGCCGCGTCGACGTCCCCGGCCTGGTGGTGCTGCGCAGCCTGACCAAGACGTGGGGGCTGGCCGGGCTGCGGATCGGGTACGTGCTGGCCGCGCCGGAGACCATCGAGGACCTGGAGCGGGCGCAGCCGCTGTGGCCGGTGTCGACGCCGGCGCTGGCCGCGGCGCAGGCGTGCGTGGGACCGCGTGGCGTGGCCGAGGCGGCTCACGCCGCCCATCGCGTCGCGGCGGACCGCGCCCACCTGGTGGCGGGCCTCGGGCGGTTCGCCGCGGCGGGGTTGCGGGTGGTCGAGCCGGCGGAGGGCCCGTTCCTCCTGGTCCGCCTGCCGCACGCGGCGGCCGTCCGCCGACGCCTGCGCGACCTCGGCTACGCCGTGCGCCGCGGCGACACGTTCCCCGGCCTGGACGAGGAGTGGCTGCGGCTGGCGGTACGGGACCGCAGGACGACGGACGGGTTCCTGCGGGCGCTGGAGCGTGCGGTGACGGGCTGACGGTTCACGGTGGGCGGGCCCGCGGGGATTCCCGGCGGGGCGTCGCTCGCCGGCGCCGTCGGGCTCGTCGAGCCGGCGGCCGGCTCCGGCAGACGGCTGCCCGGCCTGGGCGGCCCCCGCCGTCTCCGCCCCGGTCGGTGTACCGGGAGCGGCCCGGGCGAGTCGGCGAGGAGGCGCGCGGTCCGGGCCCTCCCCGCCCTGGACCGATCCCCCAACCCGGGAGGTCAGCCCCGGCGGCGTGCCAGGGCCACCGCTCCCCCGCCCACGGCGAGCAGGGCGATCGCGCCGCCCAAGACGTACGGGGTCGTCGAGCTGCCGCCCGTCTCGGCCAGGCCCTCCTCGGCCGGCGCGCCCTGCGGCTCGAGCTCGGCGGGGGCGTCGGAGGGCTCGGCGGACGGCTCGGCCGGTGGCTGTGCGGCGGGCGCGGCCTTCGGTGTCTCGCAGGTCGCCTCGGCCAAGGTGAGCGTGCCGTTCACCTCGGCCACGTTCAGCTTCAACGGGTTGACGGACACCTTGAGTTCGAGGGCGGTGGCGGCGGCCGTCCGGGACGTCGTCCGTGTCTTCGAGAGGTCCAGACGTACGTCGCCGACGCCCGGCACCTTGACGTCCGTCGGGCCTCCGGCGCTCAGGGTGACGCGCTTGCCGAGCACGGTCACCGAGCCGGGCAGGTCGGTCGTGGCGACCGGCTTCTTCCCTGCCTCGCAGACGGCCTTCGCGGTGATCTGCTCGATCTCGATGACCGACAGGATCGGGAGGCCGGGGACATGGACGCGGGCGCGGGCCAGGGTGGTGCTCCCCTCGGCCTTCGTGGCGGTCGCGGTGGCTCTCGCCCGGGCCGCCTTCGCGCGCAGCACGCTGAAGGGCTGTCCGCCGTTCACCCCGTCCAGGCGGGCGGTCAGGGCGGTCTTCTCGGCGCTCTGCGGGGCCTGGACCTCGTTGAGGGAGACGGCGAGCGGAGCCTCGACCGACTTGTTCAGCAGGGAGACATCGAGGCCGGTGCGCAGGACGACGGCGCTCGCGCGGCCGTGGTCGCCGGTGGCGTGCGCCGGGCTCACGCCGGTCAGTGCCACAGGCCCGGCGGCGAGGGCCGTGGCCGTCGCCACGGTCGCCAGGCGGCGTGCGGGCATGCGGAAGGAAGTGCTGTTCACGGTGGGGACTCCAGGAGAGACAGGCTCGGGACCCGGAAAGACTCGCGCACCCGGCGTACGGCGTCAGCGATCTGACACCTCTTCACTCCAACGTGGCGAGACCGTGGAAGTTTTCGAATCCCCCGGCACAGACGTTCCCCGGCTTCACCCGCTTGGCTACCCGACCACGCGCCCGTTCAGCACCACCCGGCGCGGTGCCGCCAGTACGCGTACGTCCGCCCGGGGGTCCTCGTCGTAGACGACCAGGTCCGCCGGGGCGCCCTCGTCCAGGCCGGGGCGGCCGAGCCAGGTGCGGGCCGTCCAGGTTCCCGCCGCCAGGGCGTCGAGGGGCGGGATACCGGCGGTGACCAGCTCGGCGACCTCGGCCGCCGCCAGGCCGTGGGCGAGGCCGCCGCCGGCGTCGGTGCCGACGAAGACGGGGATGCCGGCGTCGTAGGCGCCCCGGACGGTGTCGTAGCGGCGTTCGTGGAGCCGGCGCATATGGGCCGACCAGCGCGGGAACCGGGACTCGCCGCCGTCGGCGAGCTGCGGGAAGGTCGCGATGTTGACCAGGGTCGGCACGATGGCGACGCCCCGTTCGGCGAACAGCGGGATGAGCTCCTCGGTCAGGCCCGTCGCGTGTTCGATGCAGTCGATGCCCGCCTCGACGAGGTCCTGCAGCGAGTCCTCCGAGAAGCAGTGCGCGGTGACGCGGGCGCCCAGGCGGTGGGCCTCGGCGATCGCCGCCTCCACCGCGCCGCGGGGCCAGCAGGCCGACAGATCGCCGAGGTCGCGGTCGATCCAGTCGCCGACCAGCTTGACCCAGCCGTCGCCCCGCTTGGCCTCCTGGGCGACGTAGGCGACCAGGTCCTCCGGCTCGATCTCCCAGGCGTAGTTGCGGATGTAGCGGCGAGTGCGGGCGATGTGCCGCCCGGCGCGGATGATCTTCGGCAGGTCCTCGCGGTCGTCGACCCAGCGGGTGTCGGAAGGTGAACCCGCGTCGCGGATCAGCAGCGTGCCCGCGTCCCGGTCGGTCAGGGCCTGCTTCTCGGCGACGTCCTGGGGGACCGCGCCGTGCCGGTCGAGTCCCACGTGGCAGTGCGCGTCGACGAGGCCGGGCAGGGCCCAGCCCTTGACGGTGCGGATGTCGCGGGCACCGGCGGGACGGTCGTAGGAGACGCGGCCGTCCACCACCCACAGTTCGTCCCGGACGTCCTCGGGCCCGACGAGCACCCGTCCCTTCACGTGCAGCACCGTGCGATCGCTCATGCACCGCACCCTAATGAGCCGCGGACCTCGCCTGCGAGGGGGGACGTACCCGCCGGTTACCCTCGATGCCGTCGGCCCCGTGCAGACGCCGTTCGCCCCGTGAATGAAGAGAGCCCCACCGTGACGCACCCGTTTCTGGACCTGGCCCCGCTCGGCGCGGACCACTTCGCCGCGATCGAGGACCGTGTGGCGCGGCTGCTGAGCACCGAGCAGGACGTCGTGATCATGCAGGGCGAGGCGCTGCTGCCGCTGGAGGGCGCGATCCGTGCGACGGCCGGCCCGGGGACGACGGCGCTGAACGTCATCACGGGCCCGTACGGGCAGACCTTCGGCGACTGGCTGCGGGACTGCGGTGCCACGGTGGTCGACCTGGCGGTGCCCTTCCACACGGCGGTCACGGCCGAGCAGATCCGGCAGGCCTTCGCCGAGCACCCGGAGATCGACTTCGTGTCCCTGGTGCACGCGGAGGCGGCGACCGGGAACACCAATCCGGTCGCGGAGATCGGCGAGGTGGCGCGGGCGCACGGGGCACTGTTCTACCTGGACGCGGTGGCGTCGATCGGTGCCGAGCCGGTGCTGACGGACGCGTGGGGCGTGGACCTGTGCGTGATCGGGGCGCAGAAGGCGATGGGCGGTCCTGCCGGTGTCTCGGCGGTGTCGGTCAGCGAGCGGGCCTGGGCCCGGATGGCGGCGAACCCGCGGGCGCCGCGCCGGTCGTATCTGTCGCTCCTCGACTGGAAGGAGCGGTGGATCGACGGCGGCCGCAAGGCGCTGCCGCACGCTCCGGCGCAGCTGGAGATGCTGGCGCTGGAGGCGTGCGTGGAGCGGATCGAGGCGGCGGGGCTCGATGCCGTGATGGCCCGGCACGCCTCCGCCGCGGCGGCCACGCGGGCCGGGGCGGTCGCGCTCGGTGGCGGCCTGGAACCGTACGTGTACGAGGCCCGGGACGCGGCGCCCGTCGCCACGACGCTCCGGGCGCCGTCCGGGGTGGTGGCGTCGGAGCTGGTGGCCAAGGCGCTGACGTCGGATCCGGCGGTGCCGGTCGCCGCCGGCGGGGGTGCGCTGGCCAAGGAGATGATCCGGGTCAACCACTACGGCTCGGACGCGACGCCGGGCGCCGTCCGGGCGAGCCTGGCGGCGCTCGGGGGTGCGCTCTCCGAGCAGGGGCTGAGGGTGGACGTGGAGGGGGCGCTGCGGGCCGTGGAGGAGGCGTGGCGGTAGTCGGGGGCTGAGGTCTTCGGTTTTCGCCCCCGCCGCCCCTTCCCGTCCCTGCCCAGGGGCTCCGCCCCTTCGACCCCGCTGGGGCTGCGCCCCCAGGCCCCCGCTTCGGCCTGAAGGGCCTCGTCCTCAAGCGCCGGACGGGCTGGAAGGCGAGCACCCGCCGTTGTCAGTGGCCCGTGCCATGCTCCCCGTATGACGACCGACACATCTGCCGACCGTTCCCCGACCCTCCCCGACGGCCGTCCCGTGCCGCACCTCAGCGGTGACGAGCGGGCCATGCTCGAGAGCTGGCTGGACTTCCACCGGGCCACGCTGGAGCTGAAGTGCGCGGGGCTGGACGACGCGCAGGCGCGGATCCCGTCGGCCGAGCCGTCGGCGCTGACGCTGCTCGGGCTGGTGCAGCACCTCGCCGAGGTCGAGCGGAACTGGTTCCAGAGAGTGACCGCCGGTCTCGGCGTACCGCCACTGTTCGAGGACCCGACCGGCTACGGACTGGATCCGGGGCGGGGCCTCGACGAGGCGCTGGGGATCTGGCGGCGGGAGATCGCGCGGGGTCGGGAGCTGTGCGCGGGGCTGCCGCTGGACCACGTCGGGCGGGTCGCCGAGGGGCCGGTCCCGGGGATGGAGGTCAGCCTGCGATGGGTGCTGATTCACATGATCGAGGAGTACGCACGGCACAACGGTCACGCCGATATCCTGCGAGAACGCATCGACGGAGTGACCGGGGCCTGAATTACACGTTCCCTGCGCGACATCCCACATGTAAGCTGGCACACAATTAAGAATTCTTTCAAGAACAGCTTCCCGTATTCTTCTGCCCGCTTTCCCCGGTCCTAAACCCAGAGATTCTGGGGACACTTCGCGGGGAAATTCGGGCAGGTCTCGTGGGGATTACATGGCTGTGACGCGTTACACACTGTGACCACTTCGCCCGATATTTCCGGTACAAACTTGGGCATCTCACCACCCCTACACCTAAAGACTCGCGCCCGCGCGATAACACAGTCATGGCTCATGCGCGACCCCGTCCGGCGATGCGATTTTGAATTTCTCTGGGTAAATTCAATTGGCATGACTGCCGTACAAGCAGATCCGCAAATCGACCGTCCCACCGTGGCCGACGGAGCCGCACTGTGGCGGATGGCGAAGGACTCGAAGGTTCTGGACCTGAACTCGTCCTACAGCTATCTGCTGTGGTGCCGCGACTTCGCGGCGACGTCGGCCGTGGCGCGTGACGAGCACGGCGAGCCGATGGGCTTCATCACCGGGTACGTGCGGCCGGACAGCCCGCGCACCCTGCTGGTCTGGCAGGTGGCCGTGGACGAGGCACACCGCGGGCGCGGGCTGGCCGCCACGCTGCTCGACGGGCTTGCCGCCCGCACCGTGGCCGACCTCGGGGTGACGACGGTGGAGACCACCATCACTCCGGGCAACACCGCCTCGGAGCGCCTGTTCACGTCGTTCGCCGAGCGTCACGGCGCCCGGCTGGAGCGCGAGGTGCTCTTCGACACGGCCGTGTTCCCCGACGGGCCGCACGACCCCGAGGTCCTGTACCGCATCGGCCCGCTGCCCCACTGACTTCCCGTCCCACCCCCACTCCCGCAGACCTCCCCCACGCACCGAGGAGCGATTCGTCGTGACCATCACCCAGCCCGACCTGAGTGTCTTCGAGACCGTTGAGTCCGAGGTACGCAGCTACTGCCGCGGCTGGCCCACCGTCTTCGACCGCGCCGTGGGCAGCCGTATGTACGACGAGGACGGCCATGAGTACCTCGACTTCTTCGCCGGAGCGGGGTCACTGAACTACGGGCACAACAACCCGGTCCTGAAACGCGCGCTGATCGACTACCTGGAGCGCGACGGCGTCACGCACGGGCTCGACATGTCGACCACCGCCAAGCGCACGTTCCTGGAGGCCTTCCAGAACCTGCTGCTGCGGCCGCGCGACCTGCCGTACAAGGTCATGTTCCCCGGCCCGACGGGCACCAACGCCGTGGAGGCCGCGCTGAAGCTGGCGCGGAAGGTGAAGGGGCGCGAGTCGATCGTCTCGTTCACCAACGCCTTCCACGGCATGTCGCTGGGCTCGCTGGCCGTGACCGGCAACGCCTTCAAGCGGGCCGGCGCCGGTATCCCGCTGGTGCACGGCACGCCCATGCCGTTCGACAACTACTTCGACGGCACGGTCGAGGACTTCCTGTGGTTCGAGCGACTGCTGGAGGACCAGGGCTCCGGCCTGAACAAGCCGGCCGCCGTGATCGTCGAGACCGTGCAGGGCGAGGGCGGCATCAACGTGGCCCGGCCCGAGTGGCTGCGCGCCCTGTCCGAGCTGTGCGAGCGGCAGGACATGCTGCTGATCGTCGACGACATCCAGATGGGCTGCGGCCGCACCGGCGCCTTCTTCTCCTTCGAGGAGGCGGGCATCGTGCCGGACATCGTCACCGTCTCGAAGTCGATCAGCGGCTACGGCATGCCCATGTCGCTGTGCCTGTTCAAGCCCGAGCTCGACGTCTGGGAGCCCGGCGAGCACAACGGCACCTTCCGCGGCAACAACCCCGCGTTCGTCACGGCCACCGCGACCCTGGAGACGTACTGGGCCGACGGCTCCGCGATGGAGAAGCAGACCCGCAAGCGCGGCGAGCAGGTCGAGCAGGCGCTGATCTCCATCACCGAGGAGAACCTGGCCGACGTGAAGGAGTACCGGGGCCGCGGCCTGGTGTGGGGCCTGGAGTTCCACGACAAGGAGCGCGCCGGAAAGGTCGCCAAGCGCGCCTTCGAGCTCGGGCTGCTGATCGAGACGTCCGGCCCGGAGAGCGAGGTCGTCAAGATGCTCCCCGCCCTCACGATCACCCCCGAAGAGCTGGACGAGGGCCTGCGCACGCTGGCCCGCGCCGTCCGAGAGACCGCCTGACACACCAACCGAGCACCACTCACCTAGGAGGCATCGCAGCACCGTGATTGTCCGTTCGTTCAAGGAGATCGAAGGTACCGACCGGCATGTGAAGTCGGCGTCCGGTACGTGGGAGAGCAAACGCATCGTCCTCGCCAAGGAGAAGGTCGGCTTCTCCCTGCATGAGACGGTCCTGTACGCGGGTACGGAGACGTCGATGTGGTACGCGAACCACATCGAGGCCGTTGTCTGCGTGGAGGGTGAGGCCGAGCTGACCGACCACGAGACCGGGAAGTCGTACACGATCACGCCCGGGACCATGTACCTCCTGGACGGGCACGAGAAGCACACGCTGCGGATCAAGCAGGATTTCCGCTGCCTCTGCGTCTTCAACCCGCCTGTCACCGGACGGGAGGACCACGACGAGAACGGCGTATACCCGCTGCTCACCGAGGAGGTGTGACGTTTCATGACCGCCACCTACGACACCACCACCGGTATGCCGGACCTCTATCCGAGTCGTGGCGCCGCCGAGGTGCTGACGCCGCGCCAGGACCCGGTCGTCTGGGGTGCGCCCGACGCCCCGGGCCCGGTGGCGCCGGCCGACCTGCTGTCGTTCGAGCGTGACGGCTTCCTCGCCATCGACGAGCTGATCACCGAGGACGAGGTCGCGGTCTACCGGAACGAGCTGAACCGACTGGTGCACGACCCGGACATGCGGGCCGACGAGCGGTCGATCGTCGAGCCGAAGTCCAAGGAGATCCGCACGGTCTTCGAGGTGCACAAGATCAGCGAGGTGTTCGCCAGGCTGGTGCGCGACGAGCGCGTCGTCGGCAGGGCGCGGCAGATCCTCGGCTCGGACGTGTACGTCCACCAGTCGCGGATCAACGTCAAGCCGGGCTTCGGGGCCAGTGGCTTCTACTGGCACTCGGACTTCGAGACGTGGCACGCCGAGGACGGTCTGCCGCGGATGCGCACGGTGTCGGTCTCGATCGCGCTGACCGAGAACTACGACACCAACGGCGGGCTCATGATCATGCCGGGGTCGCACAAGACGTTCCTCGGGTGCTCGGGAGAAACGCCGAAGGACAACTACAAGAAGTCGCTGCAGATGCAGGACGCGGGCACGCCCTCCGACGAGGCGCTGAGCCGGCTGGCCTCGCAGCACGGCATCAAGTTGTTCACGGGCAAGGCCGGTTCGGCGACCTGGTTCGACTGCAACGCCATGCACGGTTCCGGCGACAACATCACGCCGTTCCCGCGCAGCAACGTGTTCATCGTGTTCAACAGCGTGGAGAACACGGCGGTCGAGCCGTTCGCGGCGCCGGTCCGGCGACCCGATTTCATCGGAGCCCGGGAGTTCACGCCGGTGCGGTGACGCCCCTTTGAGCACCGGGCCGGGCCTCCTCGTGTGGGACGGGAGGCCCGGCCCGGTCATGTCCTCAGCCGGACAGGACGTCCAGGAGCCGGTCGACGTCCGCCGGGGTGTTGTAGAGGTGGAACGCGGCCCGCAGATTGCCGGACCGGTCGGACACCTGGATGCCCGCCCTGCTCAGCTCACCCTGCCGGTGGCCGAGCCCCGGCACGGACACGATCGCCGAGCCCGGCGCGGGCACCGGCGCGTGGCCCAGCTCGTCGAGCCCGGCCCGGAAGCGGTCCGCGAGCGCGAGATCGTGGGCGTGCACGGCGTCGACGCCCAGTTCCTCGAGCAGCTCCAGCGAGGCGCGCAGCCCGGCGTAGGTGAAGAGGGCCGGGCTGATGTCGAACCGCCGTGCGGACCGGGCGAGTTGCTCGACGGGGCCGTAGCAGCTGTCCCAGGGGACCTCGCCGGCGACCCAGCCGGCGAGCAGCGGGGTGAGCCCACCGAAGTCCTGCGGGGCGACGAAGAACGCGGCCCCGTGCGGCCCCATGAGCCATTTGAAGCCGACGGCGGCGAGGAAGTCGTCCGCGTCGGCCTCCATCGGCAGCCAGCCCGCGGACTGGGAGGCGTCGACGTAGGTGCGGGCCCCGTGCGCCCGGGCCGCCTCGCGCACGGCGGGCAGATCGGCGAGCCGGCCGTCTGCGGACTGGGCGGTGCTGACCGCGACGAGCGCGGTGCCGGGGCGGACCGACTCGGCGAGCCGCTCCAGGGGCACGGCGCGCACCTTGAGGTCGCCGCGCACGTGGAACGGGTTCACCAGGGACGCGAAGTCGCCCTCCGCCGTGAGGACTTCGGCGCCGGCGGGCAGCGAGGCGGCGATCAGACCGCCGTACTCGGCGACCGAGGCGCCGGTCGCGACGCGCTCGGCCGGCACCCCGGCCAGCCGGGCGAAGGACGCGCGGGCGGCCTCCGCGTCCTCGTACAGGGGACCCAGGGGCGTGCCCTCGGCACGCATCCGCACCGCCTGGTGCACGGCGGTGACGGTACGGGCGGGCAGGAGCCCGTTGCTCGCGGTGTTGAGGTAGGTCTGCTTCGGGGTGAACTCGGCACGGACGAGGTTCTCGAAGGTCTCCATGGGACCACTCTGCGTCCCGGGGGAACCCCCCGTCCATTGCCGATGTCTGCGTGACGTCGCTAAGAAGCGCTTATGGATACGCCCCGACCTGCGGGTTTCAGTGCTGGGGCACCGCACAGCCGTCCGGGCCACACGCGTCCGCGCCGTCGGTGGCTCCGCTGTCGACGATCTTCAGCGGCGCGCGCTCACCGAACGCCTGCGTCAGGGCCTGGGCGAAGACCTCGGCGGGCTGGGCGCCGGAGACGCCGTACTTCCGGTCGAGCACGAAGAACGGCACACCGTTCGCGCCGAGCTGCGCGGCCTCCCGCTCGTCGGCCCGGACCTCGGCGGCGTACGCCTCCGGGTCGGCGAGCACCGCACGGGCGGCGTCCGCGTCGAGCCCGGCGGCCACGGCAAGCTCCACGAGCCGCTCGTCCTCGCCGAAGACCGAGCGCTCGTCGGCGAAGTTGGCCCGGTACAGCGCGTCGAGCAGCCGCTCCTGGCGGCCGTGCTCCTTGGCGAGGTGGAGCAGGCGGTGCATGTCGAAGGTGCTGCCGTGGTCGCGGCCCCGGGTGCGGTAGTCAAGACCCTCGGCGGCGGCCTGCGCGCCCAGGTTGTCCTCGCCCGCCTCGGCCTGCGCGGCGCTCATCCCGTACTTCCTGGTGAGCATCGTGATCACGGGCTGGATGTCGTCCTTGGCGCGGCCCGGGTCCAGCTCGAAGGAGCGGTGTACGACCTCGACCTCGTCGCGGTGCGGGAAGTCCCGCAGCGCCTTCTCGAAGCGGGCCTTGCCCACGTAGCACCAGGGGCAGGCGATGTCGCTCCAGATCTCGACGCGCATGTCTCGGCTCTCTCCAGCTCGTACGGGTACGGAGACTCCCTCCGCCGAGTGCATGAACGTTCAAGCAGCGGGCTTCATTCCCCGGAAACGGTGAGACGCAGCCGCATGTGGTGATCGCCCGGGGCGACCGGCGACTCCGGGTCCGGCACCCAGCCCTGGCGACCGTAGAAGCCCCGCGCCCGCTCATTGGCCACATGCACGTCGAGCCAGGCCGTACGCACCCCGCCGGTCCGCCACTCCTCCACACACGCGGCATGCAGGGCGGTGCCGATTCCGGCGCGCCAGCGGTCGGGGTCGACGTGGAACTGGAACAGCGTGACGGTGCCGGCGGGAGCCCCCTCCGCCCTGCGGAAGGAGGCGATCCCGGCCAGGCGCCCGTCGCGCACCGCGCACAGCACCCGCCCGTCGGACCTCCCTATCGCCTCCCGCCACCGGCCCTGCCAGTCGGCCCCGTCGTCCGGGAACCCGTCCGGGTAGTAGGTGGCCCGGGCGCGCCGGTGTAACGCGGCGACCTCCCCGGCTTCGGCGGGCAGTGCGGTCCTGATCTCCAGACCGTCGACATTCGGGTTGGTTTCGATCATGCAGCACAGGACGCGCCGGGCGAGGAGGCGGTTCCACCGGCGGACCTCAGCTGCCGTCCCGCAGGTCCTTCGGCCAGTTCGGGCGGAACTCGATGTGGTCGTACGTCACCACGCAGCCCTCCCCCATCGGGGACTGCGTCATGAAGCCGACCAGGGCCGCGCCCGCCTCCTTCTCCTCGCCCAGGGTGAAGAGGCGGACGAAGGTCCAGCGTTCGCCGTCGCGGGAGGCGTGGAAGCCGAAGGCGCGGCCGGTGCGGCTCACCCGCAGCCAGACGGAACTGCCCTCGACCGTGAAGGAGTTGGCGTCGTCGGAATGACCCCGGGTGACGACCGTGCAGACGGTGGGGACGTCCGGGGAGTACTCCAGGCAGAGCTTGGCCCAGGCCCGTTCCCCGACATGCACGTAGAGCACGCCCGCGTCGAAGGCCGCACCGAACCCCACTGTGACCCGGGCGATCAGCTGGAAGTCCCCCTCGGGCGCCCCGAGCAGCCGCGGCGCGTCGGCGGCGGGGTCCAGCCCCTCCCCGGTGGGCGGCACGAACCGATCCTGCCTGGGCCCGGCCCACCCGGAGAGCACACCGTCCTCGTAGGACCAGTGACCGTCAGGCCCATACGTACGCAGACCGAAAGGAAGTTCGGAAAGTTCCAGATCCATCCAACCAACTCTTCCAGGTCCCACCTCAAGGGGCGCGGGGAACTGCGCGATCAACCACAACGAACCGGAAGACCGCGATTCACCGCACCCCCACGGCGCTACCGCTCCAAACGCCCGTTGAACCGACGAGGCAGCCCCAGCGGGTTGTCGTCCCGCAACTCCGCAGGCAGCAACGCCGCCGGCGCGTTCTGATACGCCACCGGCCGCAGCCACCGCTCGATGGCCGTACCGCCGACCGACGTGGACGTGGAGGTCGTGGCCGGGTACGGACCGCCGTGGTGCTGCGCGGGCGCGACCGCGACACCCGTCGGCCAGCCGTTCACGAGGACGCGACCGGCCAGCGGCGTCAGCTCCGCGAGGATCTCCGCCCCGCGGCCCTCCCCCGCCGCCTCCTCCTCGGACAGCTGCACGGTCGCCGTGAGGTTCCCCGGCAGACGCGACAGCACCGCCTTCACCTCGGCGTCGTCCTCGTAGCGGGCCACCACGGTGACCGGCCCGAAGCACTCCTCCAGGAGCAGGTCGTGCTCGCCCTCCGCGGCCAGCCTGCTCGCCGGGACGGTGAGGAAGCCCGCGCTGACGGTGTGCTCGCCGCCCGAGCCGGGCGTGACCGGGGACTCCACGTCGGACAGCCGCGCGCGCTCGGCGACACCGGCGACGAAGTTGTCGCGCATGCGGTGGTCGAGCAGGACTCCGGCGTCGGTGTCGCTGACGGCGTCGGTCAGGGACTTCAGCAGCGCGTCACCGGCGTCCCCGGCCGGCGCGAGGACGAGGCCCGGCTTCACGCAGAACTGGCCGACGCCCAGCGTCATCGACCCGGCGAGGCCCGCGCCGATCGCCTCGGCGCGCTCGGCGGCCGCGGCCTCGGTGACGACGACCGGGTTCAGGGAGCCCAGCTCGCCGTGGAAGGGGATCGGGACGGGGCGGGCGGCCGCCGCGTCGAAGAGGGCACGGCCACCGCGTACGGACCCGGTGAAGCCGGCCGCCGCGACCTGCGGGTGCTTGATCAGCTCGACGCCCGCCTCGAAGCCGTGCACCAGCCCGACGACGCCCTCGGGGATGTCGTGCCGGGCGGCGGCACGGCGCAGCACCTTGGCGACGTACTCGGACAGGGCCGGGTGGTCCGGGTGGGCCTTGACGACGACCGGGCAGCCGGCCGCGAGGGCGCTCGCGGTGTCGCCGCCCGCGACCGAGAAGGCGAAGGGGAAGTTCGACGCCGAGTAGACGGCGACGACGCCCAGCGGCACCTTGTAGCGGCGCAGGTCCGGGATCGGCGGGGTCGCGGTGTCGTCGGGGTGGTTGACGACGACGTCGAGGAAGGCGCCCTCGTCGACTATGTCGGCGAAGGCCCGCAGCTGGAAGCAGGTGCGGGCGAGTTCGCCGGTCAGCCGGACCGGGCCGAGCGCGGACTCGGCGTCGGCGGTCTCGACGAGACCGTCCTTGGCCGCCTGCAGCTCGTCGGCGGCGGTGCGCAGGAAGGCCGAGCGGACGGCGCGGTCGGCGAGTGCGCCCCGCGCCTCGTCCGCGGCCCGGACGGCGGCGTCCACCTCCTGGGCTGTGGCCTCCACCGCAACCTGCTCGCGCTGCTTCCCGGTTCGGGGGTCGACACTCCAGACTGGTGCTGCTGCCACCGCGGGTCCCTCCACATTCGTTGCCGCATGCAATGCCGCAGTATGTACGTCATCACCAGGGATGTTCGATATACTGAACGCTGTCTCTGATGATGAATGCTGTCGGAGACTATATCTCCAGCTTCTCGTCGAACGAAGGGGTCAAGGGCGATGTCGGCAGGCGAGACAGGCGGCGGTGCGCAGGTCAAGAGCGCGGTGCGGACCGTGGAACTGCTGGAGTACTTCGCCGGCCGGCCCGGTATGCACTCCCTCGCGGCGGTCCAGGAGGCCGTCGGGTATCCCAAGTCCAGCCTGTACATGCTGCTGCGCACCCTGGTCGAGCTGGGCTGGGTGGAGACGGACGCGACGGGCACGCGGTACGGCATCGGCGTCCGGGCCCTGCTGGTCGGCACGTCGTACATCGACGGCGACGAGGTGGTCGCGTCGGCCCGCCCGACGCTGGACCGGCTCTCGGACGACACCACGGAGACCATCCACCTGGCCCGCCTGGACGGCACGAACGTCGTCTACCTCGCCACCCGCCAGTCGCAGCACTATCTGCGCCCCTTCACCCGGGTCGGCCGCCGTCTGCCCGCGCACTCCACGTCCCTCGGCAAGGCGCTGCTGAGCACGTACTCGGACGAGCAGGTCCGCAAGATGCTCCCGGAGACGCTGCCCGCGCTGACCGAGCACACGATCACCGACCGGGAGAAGCTCATCGAGGAGCTGCACCAGGTGCGGGAGCAGGGCTTCGCCGTGGACCGCGAGGAGAACACGCTGGGGCTGCGCTGCTTCGGCGTGGCGATCCCGTACCGCACCCCGGCGCGGGACGCGATCAGCTGCTCGGTGCCGGTGGCCCGGCTGACGCCGGCGCACGAACAGCTGGTGAAGGACGCGCTGTTCGACGCACGGGACCGGCTGACACTGGCCACCCGTAGGCTCTGAGGCATGAATGCCGAGCTGCGCGCGATCCACGACAGCGATCTGCCGGTCTTCTTCCGGCAGATGAACGACCCCGAGGCATTGCACATGGCGGCCTTCACCCCCAAGGACCCGGCCGACCGGGATGCCTTCGACGCCCACTGGGCCAAGATCCGCTCCTCGTCCGCGGTGGTCCGCACGGTGCTGGCCGACGGTGACGTGGTCGGCAGCGCGGCGGTGTACGGGGAGCCGGGCGAGCGCGAGGTGACGTACTGGATCGACCGCGCGTACTGGGGCAAGGGCATCGCGACCGACGCCCTGCGGGCGCTGGTGACGGAGGTGGCCGAGCGTCCCCTCTACGCGCGGGCGGCCTCGGACAACGTGGGGTCGCTGCGTGTCCTGGAGAAGTGCGGGTTCCGTGCCGTGGCGTCGGCCAGGGGGTACGCCCAGGCCCGGGATGCCGAGATCGACGAGACGGTGCTGATCCTGGAGGGCTGAGGGACCTCTCCCCCCATCCGGATCTCCCCCATCCGGCGGAGGCGGGTCGTCACCGTGCAGGACGTGCCGTCGGCCTTCCGCGCGGGAGCCTGATCGCATGACGCAGTCGCTCGCTCCCGCCGCCGCGCCCACATCCGCTCCCGGACCTTCGGGGCTCAGCCGCCCCCGGCGCGTTCTCCGCGCCGTCGCCGTCCTCTCCTGCCTGCCGTACCTCGGGCTCAAGGCCGCCTGGATCGCCGGGAGCCACGTCGGTATCCCCGAGGGGAGCGCCCTGCTCGACGACCGTGTCGGCATGGCCGTGATCAACGGACTGTCCGTGCTGCTGGACAGCGCGGTGATCGTGCTGGCGCTGGTGCTGACCCGGCCCTGGGGGCTGAAGGTGCCCGCGTGGCTCCTGGCGTTTCCCGTGTGGGTCGCCACCGGGCTGCTCGCGCCGATCATGACCGGGTTCCCGGCACAGCTGGTCGTGAAGGCGTTCGACGGAGGCCGCACCTCCTCCCCGGGCCGGGAGGCGTTCCTGTACGAGTGGGTGTTCACCGTGGTGTACACCGGGTTCATCCTCCAAGGGATCGCTCTCGGTGCCCTGTTCGTGCTCTACGCCCGCGATCGCTGGGGGCACCTGTGGCGCGGCCGGGTGTGGGAGCTTCCCGTCGGAGTCGTCGGGCCCGCCCACCGCGCCCTGGCCGTCGCGGCCGCCGTGCTCGCCCTGCTGCCGCTCACCGTCCATCTGCTGTGGGCCTGCGGCGTCACCGCCGGGCTCAGCGAGGGACGGGCGGCGGACCGCACCGCCGACTTCCACGTCCTGGAGGCCGTGTACGTGATGTTCCTCGTCGCGGCCGTCGCCGGCGGCTTCCTGCTGGCGTTCCGGCGCGGCCGGGCCCTGCCCGTGGCGGTGCCGCTCGGGCTCGCCTGGGTCGGCTCGGGTGCCGTGGCCTGCTGGGGCGGCTGGCTGACGCTGGCCTCCCTCGGCGGTGTGGAGGACCTCGCCGACCGTCCTACGCCGCTGATGAGCCTCGCCTACGCTGGGCAGATGCTCGTCGGCTTCCTCGTCGCCGCCATCGGCGTCTACTACTTCGCCGAGCGCTCGGCCAGGGCCGCTCGGCGGGCGGCGTGAGACAGGCCGCCCGGCTTCTGTTCGGCCGGCGGGCGCGGCTGCGCTGGGTCCATCTGATCCTCGGCGGCGCGCTCGCCATGCCGTATGTGCTGGTCGGCTCGGTGATCATCGGCCCGGCCACCGGCGGCACGGACGTCTTCGGGTCCTTCCCCCTCCAACTCGCCTCGTTCGGGGTGGGGCTGCCGCTCGCCGCCGTCACGTCCGTGTTCCCGCTGACCCGGCCGCTGGAAGCCGCCGCCGTGCGCTGGCTGTGCGGTGTCGACGCGGACCGGCTCGCCTTCGGACCGGCCCGGACGCGGGGCGAGAAGGGGCGTACGGCGGGCTGGTTCACGCTCCATCTCGGGTTCGGCGGGATCATCGCGGGGATGTCGCTGGCCGTGCCGCCGTTCGCCGCCGTGCTGATCGTGCTGCCGCTCCTCGCGGGGTTGCGCGGCACCCGGCTCGGACTGCCCCAAGTCTTCGACCACGCCTGGGCGTTGGCGCTCACGCCGGTCGCGGGCGCGGCGATGCTCGTCGCCCTCGCGGGCTGCGCGGCCGGCTGCGGTGCACTGCTGGCCCGCTGGGCACCCGCCCTGCTCGGCCCGTCTCCCGAGGGCCGGCTGGCTGCGGCCGAGGCACGCGCCGCCGACCTCGCCGTACGCAACCGGCTGGCGCGGGAGCTGCACGACTCGGTCGGTCACGCGCTGAGCGCGGTCACCCTCCAGGCGAGCGCGGCACGCCGGGTCCTCGACTCCGACCCGGAGTTCGTCCGCGAGGCCCTCGCCGCGATCGAGGACACGACCCGGCGTACCGTCGGTGAACTCGACGCCGTGCTGGGCGTGCTGCGCGAGGGCGACGGCCCCGGGACGGCCCCCGCACCCACCCTCGCCGGCGACCTCGACGGCCTGCTGTCCCGTACCCGGGCGAGCGGGACCCGGGTGACGGCCACGATCGACGCCGACCCGGAGGCGCTGCCTCCGCTGCTGTCCCGCGAGGCCTACCGCATCGTGCAGGAGGGGCTGAGCAACGCCCTGAGGCACGCCGGTCACCGGGTCGCCGTGGACGTGCGGATCGCGGTGGCGGGCGGGCGGTTGGAGATCACCGTGGAGAATCCGGTGACCGGCCCCGCGCCCTCCCGGCCCGGCGGCGGCCACGGGCTGCGCGGCATCGCGGACCGGGCCAGGCTGCTGGGCGGAACGTCGACGGCCGGACCGACCGCCGCACAGACCTGGCGTCTGCGCGTACACCTGCCGATGAAAGGACCCGCATGACCCGCCCGGCACCCGTCCGTGTCGTCCTCGCCGACGACGAGCGCATGGTGCGCACCGCGCTCCGCGCCATCCTCTCCGCCGAGCCGGACCTGGAGGTGGTGGGCGAGGCGGCCACGGGTGCCGAGGCCGTGTCGGTCGTACGGGACCTGCGGCCGGACGTCGTCCTCATGGACGTGCGCATGCCGGAGATCGACGGCATCCGCGCCACCGAGCAGATCCTGGCGACGCTGGACGAGCCGCCCCGGATCGTCGTCGTGACGACGTTCGAGAACGACTCCTACGTGTACGACGCGCTGCGCGCCGGAGCCGCCGGGTTCCTGCTGAAGCGGGCGGACGCCGACGCCCTCGTGCAGGCGGTCCGGCTGGTGGCGCGCAGCGACAGCCTGCTGTTCCCGGCGGCCGTCCGCACGCTCGCGACCGAACACGCACGCGCGCACCCCGCGCCGCCCGCGTGGGTGGCGAAGCTCACGGGACGCGAGCGGGAGGTCCTGCGGCACATGGCGGACGGGCAGACCAACGCGGAGATCGCCCGCCGAATGGAGGTCGGCCCCGCCACGGTGAAATCGCACGTGGCGGCGGTCCTGGCCAAGACGGGCACCCGGGACCGTACACAGGCGGTCATCGCGGCGTACGAGGCGGGATTTCTGAACGCCGGATGAGAAAACGGACGGGTGGGAACGATCCGCCCCTCCTGGCTCGTCCTCATGTTCGG
This sequence comes from Streptomyces purpurascens, assembly GCF_045040895.1. Lineage (NCBI taxonomy): Bacteria > Bacillati > Actinomycetota > Actinomycetes > Kitasatosporales > Streptomycetaceae > Streptomyces > Streptomyces purpurascens. Next base: position 2,155,904 of record NZ_CP108341.1, read on the forward strand.
GATGAACAAGACGATCAGGCGCGCATCGGTCTTCGCGCTGCTCCTTGTGTTCGCTCTGCTGGTCAGGGCGACCTGGGTGCAGTTCTACGACGGTCAGGCGCTCGCAGACGACAAGGACAACCGGCGGAACGCCATCGAGACGTACTCGGCGCCGCTCGGGAACATCATCGTGGGCGGCCGGTCGGTGACCGGCTCGACCCCGACCAAGACAGGCGACCTCAAGTACAAGCGCACGTACACGGACGGTGAGCGGTACGCGGCGGTGACGGGCTACGCCTCGCAGGCGTATGCGCCGACTCAGCTGGAGGGCATCTACACCGACCTCCTGAACGGCACGGACAACCGTCTGAAGTCCGTGATGGACACCGTCACCAACCAGCGGGCCGAGCCGGGCAACGTGGTCACCACGATCGACCCGGACGTGCAGAAGGCGGGGATCGACGCGCTCGGCGACAAGAAGGGCGGCGCCGTCGCCGTCGACCCGAAGACCGGGAAGATCCTCGCGGTCGTGTCGACGCCGTCGTACGACCCCTCGTCGCTGACGGACGCCAACACCGCCGGGGCGGCCTGGAAGAAGCTGACGAGCGATCCGGAGAAGCCGCTGACCAACCGTGCGCTGCGGCAGCCGCTGCCGCCCGGCTCGACGTTCAAGCTGGTCGTGGCGGCGGCGGCGCTGGAGGACGGGCTGTACGACTCGGTGGACGACAAGACCGAAAGCCCGGACCCGTACACGCTGCCGGGCACCAGCAAGGAGCTGTCGAACGAGAACCCGAGCGCGCCCTGTACGGACGCCACGATCCGCACGGCGCTGCAGTACTCGTGCAACAACGTCTTCGCGAAGATGGCCGTCCAGCTGGGCCAGGACAAGGTGAAGGCGATGGCCGAGAAGTTCGGCTTCAACGACGACAAGCTGGATGTGCCGGTCCGGGCCTACACGAGCGTGTACCCGTCGGACATGTACCCGTCGCAGACCGCCCTGACGGGCATCGGCCAGTTCGACGTCACCGCGACCCCGTTGCAGATGGCCATGGTGTCGGCGGCCATCGCCAACGGCGGCAAGCTGGTCTCGCCGCACATGGTGTCGCAGATCACCAACAGCGGCGGTGATGTGCTGCAGGACTACGACGACGAGACGGACTCGAAGGAGATCGTCAGTTCCTCGACCGCCGAGCAGCTGCAGTCGGCGATGCAGACCGTCGTGGACAAGGGCACCGGCTCCAACGCCCAGATCCCGGGCGCGACCGTGGGCGGCAAGACGGGCACCGCCCAGCACGGCGAGAACAACAGCCAGGTGCCGTACGCCTGGTTCACCTCGTACGGCAAGTCCGGCTCGTCGGGCAAGGAGGTCGCCGTTGCGGTCATGGTCGAGCAGTCCGGCGCCGCCCGCTCGGAGGTCAGCGGCAACGGCCTGGCGGCGCCGGTCGCCAAGGCGATGATGGAAGCGGCGCTGAAGGACTGAACCTCCGACTGAACCTCCGCCGTACGAAAGCCGTCTCTACAGACAGATGGGCCGCCCCCTTCCCCCCGGGGGCGGCCCTTCGCCTTGCCGCACGCCTTACTTGGCTCCGAGCAGCTGCTCGATCGGGTCGATCGCGAAGTACACGAGGAACAGCGCCGAGGTCCCCCACAGCAGCCAGTGGACCTCCTTGGCCTTGCCGAGCACGGTCTTGATGACGACGTAGGCGAGGAAGCCCGCGCCGATGCCGTTGGTGATCGAGTAGGTGAACGGCATCACGGCGATGGTGAGGAACGCGGGGATCGCGATGTCGTACCGGTCCCAGTCGATGTGCTTGACCTGGGTCATCATCAGGAAGCCGACGGCGACCAGGGCCGGGGCGGCCGCCTGCAGCGGGACGATGGTGAGCAGCGGGGTCAGGAACAGCGCGAGGGCGAACAGGCCGCCGGTGACGAGGTTGGAGAAGCCGGTGCGCGAGCCCTCGCCGACGCCGGCCGCCGACTCGATGTAGGAGGTCGCGGAGGAGGCCGAGGCCGCGCCGCCCGCGACCGCCGCCGCACCGTCGATCAGCAGCACCCGGCCGAGGTTCGGGACCTTGCCCTCCTCGTCCAGCAGACCCGCCTCGGCGCTGACGCCGACGACCGTGCCCATGGTGTCGAAGAAGTCGGACAGGATCAGGGTGAAGATCAGCAGGACGACCGTGATGACGCCGACGCCGGGGGCGCTGAACGCGCCGAACAGGTCGAAGTCGCCGATGAGTCCGAAGTCGGGGGTGTCGACGAGGTTGCCGGGCCAGGACGGTGTGGTCAGGCCCCAGGTCTTGATGTCGGCGATGGAGTTGATCACGATCGCCACCGCCGTCATGCCGACGATGCTGATCAGGATGGAGCCCTTGACCTTGCGGGCGAGCAGGCCGATCGTCAGCAGCAGGCCGAGACAGAAGACGAGCATCGGCCAGCCGGTGAGGGTGCCGGTGCCGCCCAGCTGAACGGGCACGGTGGTGTTCGCGGCGTCCGGGATGCGGCTGACGAACCCGGCGTCGACGAAGCCGATGAAGGCGATGAACAGGCCGATGCCGACGCTGATCGCCTGCTTGAGCGGCTGGGGTATGGCGTGCATGACGGCCTCGCGCAGACCGGTCACCACCAGCACGCAGATCAGCAGGCCTTCGAGGACGATCAGGCCCATCGCGTCGTCCCAGCTCATCAGCGGGGCGATCTGGAAGGCCACCACGGCGTTCAGGCCGAGTCCGGCGGCGAGCGCGAGGGGGAGGTTGCCGCCCACGCCCATGATGATCGTCATGACCGCGGCCACCAGGGCGGTGGCGGTGGTGAGTTGGACGGCGTCCAGCTGGTGCCCGAACTTGTCCTTCGCGCTGCCCAGGATGATGGGATTCAGGACAAGGATGTAGGCCATCGTGAAGAACGTGGCGAAGCCGCCGCGTATCTCACGGCCGAAGGTGGACCCCCGCTCGGAGATCTTGAAGAACCGGTCGACGCTGTTCACCGCCGGTGGTGCGGCGTCGGACCGGTCGGCCACCTTCTGTGATTCGGACATGACGAGTGCTCCTCGGTGCCTGGGTGATCGTTGTGCGGATGCTGGCTGGATTGTCCTCGCGTTGAACCACGTTCAGGTTTTCTTCGTGTTACGGAATCAGAGTCCGGCCCGCCATACGCCGTTCGAAGCTCCGTACGAACCATCCTGATGAACGCTGCTACGCTTCCCGATCTCGTCCGGGCCTCCCCCGGATGATCACATGTCATCTACATGACACGCACAGGCACCCCGCCCGGGAGTGCCCGAAGCCGCTGCGAGGAGAGGTCGCCCGTGGGCACAGTCGTCGACGACGCCGCCTCCGTGGAGTTCCACGCCTTCTTCGAGCGCCACTACGCCGAACTGTCCCGCCTGGCCTACCTGTTGACGGGCGAGTCGGACACCGCCGACGATCTGGCGGCGGACGCGTTACTGGCGCTGTGGCACCGCTGGGACCGGGTGCGCGCGGCCGACCATCCGGCGGCGTACGCCCGCGGTGTGGTCGCGAACATGGCCCGCACCCGCATCCGCAGTGCCGTGCGCGAGCGGCGGCGCATCGCCCTGTTCTGGTCGCAACGCGAGGAGAGCACCGAGAACCCGGACGTCGCGGGCGTCGTCGACGTCCAGGAGGCGTTGCGCAGGCTGCCGTTCCGCAAGCGGGCCTGTGTGGTGCTGCGGCACGCGTTCGACCTGTCCGAGAAGGACACCGCGCTCGCCCTCGGCGTCTCGGTGGGTACGGTGAAGAGCCAGACCTCGAAGGGAATGGCCGAACTGCAGCGGTTGCTGGGCACGAAGGGAGTGCCGCAGCGCATGCACGCGGCGGTGGGCGCGCCCCGTTGCTCACCCGCCGTGGAGGGCTTGCGGGCGCGCACCGGTGAGGGCGGAGGGAGGGACCGATGACCATGCGGCGGGACGTGCACGAGGAGCTGCGCGCCCGGCTGCACGAGGCGGCCGGGGGGCACGAGCCCGACCGGGAGAGCATCCTGGCCCGGGTCGAGCGCGGCATGGCCGGTCCGGCCGCGTCCGCCCACCGGGAGACACGTCCGCCGGTGTTCGGCTGGATGCGGGTGGCCGGTGCGACGGCCGCGGTGGCGGGCGTGCTGGCGGTGGGCGGTTACGCGGTCGCGTCCGCGGTGAAGGAAGAGGCCGCCCCTCCGCAGCAGGAGGTGGCGACCTCGCCGACGCCCACACCGTCGCCGGACGCGACGAGCCGGGCCCCCGTGCCACCGGTGGATCCCACGCCGACCGCCTCGCCGGAGCGCCGCGAGTCCGCCCCGCCGCCCTCCGGGAAACCGAGCGCCTCCGTCACCGCGCGGCCGCCCGCCGCCACGGAGGACGGGCCGCTGTGGTCGGACGGCTCGGTCGACCCGCACAGCAACGACTTCTGGGCACAGAGCAACATCACGATCAAGACCCGTGAGGAACTGACCGCGCTGACCGTGCGGTTGAGCGTCGCCCAGACCGGCGGGGTCTCCGACGCGGGCGCCTGGCGGTCGCTGCCCGAGAACGACTTCACTCTCACGGTCGGCGAGCAGGACGGCCGCCTCGTCTACACCTGGACCCTCAAGGAGGGCCGCAAGGTCCCGGCGGGCGAGTGGGTGTTCGCGGGCCAGTTCGACCACGACCGCGGGGGGCGTGACGCGGGCACGGACCGCTACACGGTGACGGCCGCCGCGGGGTCGGACCGGCTGTCGGTGGGCGGCGGCTTCGCGGCCGTGGACGACGCGGACGACGCCGGGGGCGACTCGTAGGGCCGCCACCTCGTCGACGGCACTCTGCCGCCGGCCGGGTCCGACGCACGCGCGTGAAAAAGATCTGAAGACGCGGCAACCCTTTCCTCACCGGTGGCGACCACTACGCGCAAAGAGTCACCCCCACTCGAGGAATCGGTACATGACTGCACCAGCAGAACAGCGCGTCCGCCATCGCCGTAGCGTCATGAAGCGGCGGGGTGTGATCGCCGGACTGTCCGCGTTCGCCATCACCGGAGCGGCGATCGTCACCACGTCGATGCTGTCCACCGCGGGCGCCGCGTCCTCCTGGCCCGCGGACAAGGGCAGCGAGCCCGTGTCGAAGACCATCCCGGTCTCCGGTGTCCGCGACGGCGGGATGAAGAAGTTCTACGGCAGCGGCGCGCTCGGCGGCGACAGCCAGGACGAGGGCCAGGACCCGCTCTTCGAGCTGGCGGACGGCGCCACGCTGAAGAACGTCATCATCGGCACCCCGGCCGCGGACGGCGTGCACTGCAAGGGCAGTTGCACGCTGCAGAACGTGTGGTGGCTGGACGTCGGCGAGGACGCGGCCAGCTTCAAGGGCAAGTCCTCCTCGGCGGTGTACAAGGTGATCGGCGGCGGCGCGAAGAACGCCGACGACAAGGTGCTGCAGTTCAACGGCGCCGGCACGCTGAACGTGTCGGGCTTCCAGGTGCAGAACGCCGGCAAGCTGGTCCGTTCCTGCGGCAACTGCGGGACGCAGTACAAGCGCACGGTCGTGCTCGACGACATCGACGTGACGGCGCCGATGAACTCGATCGTCGGCGTGAACGAGAACTACGGCGACACGGCCACGCTGTCGAAGATCCGCATCCACGGCGACAGCAAGAAGAAGATCAAGACGTGTGTGCGCTTCACGGGCAACAACACGGGCAAGGAGCCGACCGAGCTGAAGCCGCCGGGCCCGGACGCCAAGACCTGCAAGTTCAAGGCCTCCGACATCAGCTACCAGTGAGGCAGCGGCTCATGTGAACCCCCGGCCGGCCCGTGTCCCCCCTCGGGCCGGCCGGATGCCGGATGTCCGGGCCCCCAGTCGGACCTTCGGCACCCGACCCTCCGGAGCCCCCCTCCGGACGGTCGGACGGTACTGGCCGAGCCCCCCTCGGCCAGTCGGCAGGACGCCCCCGCCGGTGCGAACCGGCGGGGGCGTCGGCATGTGCGCACATGACCCGCATCACGGGCCGGCGGTGAACCCACGGGGACCCGCCGGACGACCGACCAAGTGTGTGGAGCCGACCGTCTGGGCGGGGCGCGCCGCAGCGGTCGTTCCGCCGCTGACGGAACCGGGGATCCTGCGGCTGCTGACCTGGCCTGTGCAGCCGTCGGACAGCACGGCCGCCACGGTCGCCGCCGCCGTACTGGCCGTCGGCGGGCCGCTCCTCTACGCCGCCCGGGGCAGCCGTACGACGGCCGCCTAGTCCATCGTCGAGCCGATGGTCGTGGAGCCGGTCGTCAGGAACGTCGTCGCGGGGAGGGAACCGTCCGCCTCGCGTGCCCCGTACGCGCCGGCCGCGTCCGTCGACCTGAAGGGCGGGGTGGCGACGCCGCTGTCCCAGTTGTTGCCGGCGGAGACCGTCGAGGAACCCCGCTTCACGGGGCCGCCCTTGTCCCTGGCCGCGAGGTTCTTGCCGAGGCGGGCCTTGCCGGTGGCGAAGTAGAAGCCGTTCTGGGCGTTGGCGTACGCGGTGTTGCGGTTCAGGGCGATGGCGCCGGTGTTGGAGTTCTCGGTGAAGCCGTGGAGCGTGTTGTCCCAGGCCGCGTTGTTGTTGACGACGTGGGCGACGGAGGCTCCCCCGCCGCCCAGTTTGAAGCCGTTGCCGTTGCCCTCGAAGGCCGGGTCGTTCCAGCGGTTCTTCCCGTTGCCGAAGGCCCAGGAGTGCTCGAGGGTGACCGGCGAGGAGAACTGCCAGAGGTCGAGGCCGTCGTCGGAGTTGTCGTACAGCCGGGCGCCCGTGATCCTGTTGCCCGTCCCGGAGCCGAACTTCACGGCGATGCCGTCGGCGTTCTGGCCGTGTCCCGCCGGGTCGTAGTTGCCGTGGCTGTCCAGGTTCTGCACGAGGTTGCCGGTGGTGCCGTCGCCGCGCAGGGTGAAGCCGGAGTCGCCGTTGCCGGCGGTGACCAGGTTCCTGAACACGCCGCCGGCCGAGGACGTGGCGACGAAGCCCTGGGCCGGGGCGTTGACGAAGGCCAGGTCCTGGACGGTCCAGTGGTCGCCGTAGAGGCCGGCCAGCCAGGAGCCGGCGGGCAGCTTGGAGCCGTCGATCCGCACCTTCTCGCTGCCGTACGGCCGCAGCGTGATGCGTGCCGAACTCGTGCCGTTCGCCGTGGACTTGAGGGTCGCGGCCGGATAGTAGGTGCCGCCGCGGACCTGGATGACGGTGCCGGCGGTGGCGTTCTTCACGGCCGCTTCGAGCTGGGCCGCGGTGGAGACGGTGACCGCTGCCGAGGCGGCCTGCGCGCCACCGCTCGACAGCCCGAGGTAGACGCCGCCCGCGCCCGCTGCCACGGCCACGGCCGCGGCGATGGCGAGCGTACGGGTCCTGCGGTGGCGTCCGGTGCTGAGCGGCACGGAGCGTTCCTTTCCTGGGGAATGAGGGACGGAAACGGTTCGCAGGGGCCCGCTCCGATCCGTTTCCGCCCAGCAGTCGCCGCCGCGCCGGGAAAGGGTTGCCGTCGTCACGTGCACCGGTGTGCCCGGGTTCCGAAACTTTCGGAACCACGGGCCTCATGCACACCCGTTGACGCACTGCCCCCGTCCGGTGAAACTCCGAGGGCCGCTATCCAACAGAATCCCCCACACTCCGACAGGAAGTGTCATGCGCCCCCGCACGCTTCTGCTTCCGTTCCTGGCCCTGACCGGCCTCCTCCTGACTCTCCTCACGGCGCCGCCCAGCACCGCAGACCCCGGAGCACCACCCGTGAAGCACTCCAAGTACGCCGGCTATCTCTTCGCCTATTTCACCGGTGAGGGCACCGCCGACGGCGAGCAGATCCGTTACGCCCTCAGCCGGGGCAACGACGCGCTGCACTGGCGTGAGCTGAACGCCGGCAAGCCGGTCCTGACGTCGACGATCGGCGAGAAGGGGCTGCGCGACCCGTTCGTCATCCGCTCCCCGAAGGGCGACCAGTTCTACCTGATCGCCACCGACCTCAGGATGTACCAGAACTCCAGCGGGAGCTGGGACGACGTGCAGCGGCACGGCAGCAAGTCGATCATGGTCTGGGAGTCCACCGACCTGGTCCACTGGACCGACCAGCGTCTTGTGAAGGTCTCCCCGGACACCGCGGGCAACACCTGGGCCCCGGAGGCCTACTGGGACGACAAGCTCGGTGAGTACGTCGTCTTCTGGGCGTCGAAGCTGTACGCCGACGACGACCCGGACCACAAGGGCGACACGTACAACAAGATGATGTACGCGACCACGAAGGACTTCCGCACCTTCAGCGAGCCGAAGGTCTGGAACGACCCCGGTTACTCGGTCATCGACTCCACGGTCGTGAAGTACAAGGACGAGTACTACCGCTACACCAAGGACGAGCGGGACCCCACCTCCTCCAGCCCCTGCTCGAAGTTCATCACCGGCGAGAAGTCCACCTCCCTGACCTCGACGAAGTACGACTTCGTGGCCGACTGCATCGGCAAGGGCGCGATGGACCGCGGTGAGGGCCCGACGGTGTTCAAGTCGAACACCGAGAAGAAGTGGTACCTGTTCATCGACGAGTACGGCGGCCGCGGCTACCTGCCGTTCGAGACCACCGACCTCGCCTCGGGCAAGTGGACCCCGTCCACGAACTACCAGCTGCCGGCGAGCCCCCGGCACGGCACGGTGCTCCCGGTGACGCAGAAGGAGTACGACCGGCTGCTGGCGGCCTACCCGAGCACCTCCACCACGGTGGTGGACGCGACGGCGGGGCACCAGAAGGGCTACTCGATCGTCACGGACAGCGCCTCGAAGGTCGTCCTGCCGATGGAGCCCAAGGCCGACCTGCGCGACCTTGCCCCGAAGCTCTGGGTGGGTGAAGGCGCCAAGCTGAGCCCGAAGTCCGGTACGCGCCGCGACTTCCGCACGCCGCAGAAGTACACCGTGACGGCGGCCGACGGTACGAAGCGCACCTGGACGGTCGAGGCGGTCCGCACGCGCAGCCCGCTCCTGCCGGGCCTGAACGCCGACCCCGACGTGCACTATCTCGACGGCAGATACTGGATCTACCCGACGACGGACGGCTTCGAAGGCTGGAGCGGCACCAAGTTCAAGGCGTACTCGTCGAAAGACCTGGTCAACTGGAAGGACCACGGCGTCATCGTCGACCTCGGGCCGGACGTGAGCTGGGCCGACAAGAACGCCTGGGCGCCCGCGATCGCCGAGCGCGACGGCAAGTACTACTTCTACTTCTGCGCCGAGCAGCAGATCGGCGTGGCGGTGGCCGACTCCCCCGCCGGCCCCTTCAAGGACGCGCTCGGCAAGCCGCTGGTCGCCAAGGGCGGGGCGCTCAAGGGCCAGATGATCGACCCGTCGGTCTTCACGGACGACGACGGCCAGGCGTACCTGTACTGGGGCAACGGCCACGGGTACGTGGTGCCGCTCAACGACGACATGGTGTCCTTCGACGCGTCGAAGGTGAAGGACATCACCCCGGACAACTTCCGCGAGGGCTCCTTCGTGATCAAGCGGAAGGGCACGTACTACTTCATGTGGTCGGAGGACGACACCCGCAGCGAGAACTACCACGTGGCGTACGCGACGGGACCGTCCCCGCTCGGCCCGTGGACCAAGCGCGGGACGATCCTGGAGAAGCGGCCCGAGTACGGCATCCTCGGCACCGGTCACCACTCGGTGGTGAACACGCCCGGCACCGACGACTGGTACATGGTCTACCACCGCTTCGCCCTCAACGGCCCGGGGCTGCCGGGCGGCGACGGCATGCACCGCGAGACCACCATCGACCGCATGGAGTTCGCGGCCGACGGCAGCATCAAGCCGGTGGTGCCGACGCTGGAGGGCATCGAGCCGGTACGGCGGTGACGCTTCAGTCCATCGTCGCTCCGATGGTGGTGCTGCCCGTGGCCAGGAACGTGGTCACGGGCAGCGCGCCGTTCGACTGGCGGGCGTTGTAGGTGGTCGAGGCGTTGGTGGACCGGAAGGCCGGGGTCGCGATCCCGGAGTCCCAGTTGTTGCCGGCCGACACCACCGACGAGCCCTTGCTGACCGACCCGCCGCCGTTGCTCACGGCGAGGTTCTTCCCGAGCCTCGCCGAGCCGGTCGCGAAGTAGTAGCCCCACTTGGCGTTGGCGTACGCCGTTGTCCGGTTGATGACGATGGCGCCCCTGTTGCTGTTCTCGGTGAAGCCGTTGCCGGCGTTGTCCCAGGCGGCCGAGTTGTTGACGACGTGGGCGACCACCTCCCCGTCACCGCCCAGTTTGTAGCCGTTGCCGTCACCCGCGAACGCGGAGTCGCCCCAGCGGTTCTTGCCGTTGCCGAACGCCCAGGTGTGCTCGACGGTGACCGGCGAGGAGAACGACCAGAAGTCGAGGCCGTCGTCGGAGTTGTTGTACAGGCGGGCCCCGGTGATGAGGTTGCCCGTGCCGGAGCCGAACTTCACGGCGATGCCGTCCGCGTTCTCGCCGTGCGTGGCCGCGTCGTTGTGGCCGTAGGAGTCGATGTTCCGCACGGTGTTGTTCACGGTGCCGTCGCCGGTGAGCGTGAAGCCGGAGTCGCCGCCGTCGATGGTCTTGATGTCGTTCCACACCGTGCCGGTGCAGGACTGGCACACGACCGCGCTGTCCGGGGAGTTCTGGAAGGTGATCTTCGAGACGTTCCAGTAGTCGGCGGTGAGCTTGAAGATCCAGTTGCCGTCGGGCAGGTTCGAGCCGTCGATCTTGACGGTCTCCGAGCCGTACGCGGTGAGCGTGACCGGCGACGAGGACGTGCCGTTGGCCGTGGACTGGAGGGTGGCCGTCGGGTAGTAGGTGCCACCGCGCACCTGGATGACGGTCCCCGGTGCGGCGTTCTTGATCGCGTCGGCCAGGTCGGCCGAGTTGCTGACGACCACGGTGGCGGCCTGGGCCTGGGTGGGGAGCACGGCGAGGCCGGTGCCCAGGGTGAGGGCCGCCAGGGCGGCGAGGGCGGTACGACGAGACATGGGAGAGCGGTTCCTTTCTCGTACGGGGTGGGGGGGTGGTTCACAGGACGGAGTCGAGCCAGCCGAAGACCTCGTCCTGCAGGGGGTCGGTGAAGACATGGCCGAGCTCCGGCCAGGTGCTCAGCCGCAGCCGTTCCTCGGCGCGGCGGGACCGCCAGACGGCGCGCAGCTTGTCGTGGGCGACGCGTACGCCGTCTGCCGGGAACAGCGTGTCGAGCCCGCCGTTGAGGAACAGCATCGGCCTGGGGGCGGCGATGCTCGCCACGTCGGGGATGTCGAGATGCCGGGCGAGACCGGGGTGGAGCATGTAGTACGCCGACTGTCCGCGCAGCGTGTTGTTGCCGGGCACCATCATTTCCTTCAGGCCGGTCATCCAGCACACGCTCGCGGCGGCCGCGATGTGGTCGCTGAGGGCGGCGGTCTGCCAGGCGCGGTAGGCGCCCATGGAGAAGCCGACGGCCGCGACCCGCCGGGCGTCCACCCGGTCGAGCCCCGCCAGGAAGGCGGCGGCCCGCTGGTCCTCGCGGGCCATGAGCCCGGCGAGCGAGGAGCCGAGGTTGTAGAAGTTGGACGCCAGCGCCTGCTGCTGTTCGTAGGCGAGGGGCCCGCGGTCGCCCCAGCCGAGCGCGTCCAGGCACAGCACCGCATAGCCCCGCCGGGCCAGTTCGTCACCGACGAAGCGTCCGCTGAAGTACTTGTCCGCCCACGCCTGGGCCGAGGCGAGACGCGTGTCGTCGTACCAGGGCCGGACGAGCTTCTCCTTGCCTATGTCGAACCTGGCGCCGTGGTCGTGCAGGAGCAGCACGGCGGGGAAGGGCCCGTCGCCGTGCGGGGTGAGCAGGGCGCCCCGCACGCGCTCGTAGCGGGTGAGGGAGACGGTGACCAACTCGCGGGTGCAGTCGCGCCCTTGAGTCCGCCCGGTGTACTCCGGCGCGAAGGGCACCCGGTCCTGCCGCTCGACCAGGAGGTGCTCCTCGACGGTGGACCGGGCAGCATGCCGCCAGGCCCGGAAGTCGCGGATCGGGGACGTGCCCCAGGCGAGCGGGAAGGTCAGCCGTTCCTTCAGCGCGGGGTGGAAGTCGGGCAGCGGCCCGTCCACGACCGCCGCCTCCGCCCCGCTCACCGCTCCCCCGGCCAGCAGCGCCGAACCCGCCCCGACCACGAACGACCGCCGTCCGAGCGACTCATGGGCGTCCATACGACCTCCCGGCTCCGGCGTGCCGCAGTACGTATCGCTCGACCGCCGACGAGGACGTGAAGGCGCGGTAGTCGTACACGTCTGCGGGGTCCCAGCCGACGTCGCTCCCGAGGCCGAGTCCGCTCGCCACCGCGTTCAGACGGGCGGGCCGGCCGTTGAACCAGGAGCCGGTGTCGCGGAACCGCTCACCCCCGTAGTCCGCGACGGCGAGGGACGGGCCTCCCCGGGGATAGCGGAAGACATTGCGCTCGGAGAAGATCGCGGACTCCACGCCGACGCCCAGGGCATAGAGCGGTGCCTGCCCCTGGTAGACGTTGTTGACGACGTGCACCTGCCCGAAGCGGACGCGCGGGGCGCGCTGGACGATGCCGGTGAACAGGTTGCGGGCGAAGGTCACCTTGAGATGCCCCCGGTCCCGGTCACCACGCCCGTCGCCCGACCCGATGAGGAGCGCCTTGTCGTGGTCGTCGAACCGGCTGTCCGAGACGGTGATGAAGTCGGAGCCGTCCTCGATGTCCAGCAGCCCGTCGTGCCGCTGGACGCGCTCGCCGTGGAAGCCGAGGGGTGCCTCGCGGTCGGGGAAGCGGCCGTCGGTGAAGGTGCAGTGGTCGATCCAGATGTTCTTGCCGGTGATCACGGTCAGGGCGTCGAAGCGTGCGTTCCAGCTGCCACGGGTGCCGTCGTCCGGGGACCAGCTGGTGAAGTGGTCGACGGGCGCCTCCAGACGGAGGTTGCGCACGATGATGTCGCTGCCGGTGTTGACGGTCAGGAACACCCCGAGCAGCCGGGCGTCGCGACCCACGCCGACGAGCGTGGTGTTGCTCGGCACGGTGAGCTGGATCTGCGCCTTCTCCTTGTTCGACCCGGTCTGGCGCAGCTGCCGCTGCTGCTTGCAGTGGTCGAAGCGGGTGTCGGACCAGACGGCGCCGTCCTCGCCGAAGCAGGACATGTACTTGCCGAGGTCGTAGCCGGGCGCGTAGTCCTGCTCGCCGAGCAGGGACCCGTCGTCCGCCTCGTGCCCGGAGATGGCGCCGGCGACCCGGATCACCTTGGGCGCGGTGGGATCGCCGTCGTTGGCGAGGGCCTGCTTCAGCTCGGCCCGCGTGTCCACCGTCCAGGTCCTGCCGCCCGCCCCGCCGTCGGTGCCGGAGCCGGTCGAGGCCCAGCCGACGGGGGCGTGCTCGGCGGCGGAGGCCGCGGGAGCCGGCCAGAGCAGGCACACGCCGAGGAGGAGAACCGCGGCCCTACGCACAGGGCCTCCAGTCACCGAGGTAGTTGTCCCGGGTGTGCGACGCCGCCTGAGACGCGCCGAGTTGGGGCCGGTTCTCCGGTACGGAGACGACGGCGCCGGGCCCCGTGTTGCGGTACTCGGCGAACCGCATGGTCTGCCACGGATGGTTCGCGCGCATGTCGGTGTACGGGGTCACCGCGTCGATGCCGGGCCCGATCCGGGTCTCCCGCACGACGAGCGACGGCCAAGCCGTGGTCTCGTACGACGGCACCCAGGGCCGGGCCAGTTTGTACGCCGCGTCCTCGGCGCCGGAGGTGATACGGCATCGGACGGCGAGGATGCCGTACGGGTTCGCCCGGGCCGTGGAGGGGGCGAAGACCATGCCCTTGGGCGTGAAGTCCACGTCCCGTGCCAGCGTGCGGAAGTGGCACTGCTCGAACACGGCGGTCGCCCGCCCGAAGACGAAGTCGACGTCCCCCTCGATGTAGCAGTGCCGGAAGTACTGCCGGTCGAAGGTGCCGAGGGCGCCGGTCTCGACGAAGACGGTGTCCTGATGGGCCAGGAGACGCACGTTCTCGAAGCGGGTGCGGTCGCCGTACGTGTACGAGGCGACCGCCTGGGTGCCGGTGATGCCGGGGTGGTCGGCGCGCAGCCAGTCGTTGGCCAGGGTCAGGTCGCGGACGGTCAGGCCGGGGGCGGCGGAGGTGAAGGTCGCGGAGCCCGCCGTGCCGTACGTGCCCGAGCCGTCCGGCTTGGGCGTGCCGTTGGCGTTGTCGTACACGATGACGACGTCACGCGGGTCCCGGGTGGCGCCCCTGAGGGTCAGCCCGGCTTTCCGTGCCGGGATGCTGACGACCTCGCGGTACGTCCCGGGGTGCACGACGACGGTCCAGCCCGGACCGTCCACGGCGTCCACGGCGGCCTGGACGGAGTCGCCGGGCCGGACGTGCAGGGTGCGGCGGCCGGCCGAGGCGAAGGCCGGGGCGGCTCCGGCGGCGACCAGGCCGCCGGCGAATCCGGTGAGGAGGGTACGCCGGCGCATTCAGCACGCCTCCTTCCACGGCTCCCAGTCGCCGAGGCAGGCGGCGGGGGTCGCGGACCGGGCCTGCTGGGGCGTCAGTTGGGGCCGGTTCGCCGGGACGGTGATCGTGGCGCCCGGACCGGAGTTGCGGTACTCGGCGAAACGCTGCTCCTGCCAGGGATACGACTCCGACATGTTGGTGTAGGGCGCGACCGCGTCGATGCCCGGGCCGAGCCGGGTGTCCCGGACGGTGAGCATCGGGCGGGCGGTGGTGTCGGAGCTGGGGACCCAGGGCCGGGCCAGCTTGAAGTGGCCGTCGGGAGCCTCGCTGCTGACGCGGCTCCTGGTCACCAGGTAGCCGAGGGGGTTGGCACCGGCCGTCGAAGGGGCGAAGACGAAGCCGTACGGGGCGGCCGGCAGGTCGGTGCGGTTCAGGGTCCGGAAGTGGCAGTGCTCGAAGACGGCGGTGGCCCGTCCGAAGACGAAGTCGACGTCGCCCTCGGCGTAGCAGTGGGCGAAGTACTGGCGGGCGAAGGTGCCCAGTGCCATGGAGTCGGCGTACAGGGTGTCCTGGTGGCCGAGGAACCGGCAGTGGTGGAAGGCGGACCGGTCGCCCTGGACCTTGAGGGCGACGGCCTGGGTGCCGGTGATGTCGGGGTGGTCGGCGCGCAGCCAGTCGTTGGCGAAGGTGATCCAGCGGGCGGTGAAGCCGTCGGCCTGCACGGTGGTGGTGGCGGAGCCGGTGGTGCCGTGGGTGCCGCCGCCGGGCTTCGGGGTCCCGGCCGCGTTGTCGTACACGATCACGACGTCACGGGGTCGCTCGCTCGCCCCGATCCAGGTCATCTCCGTACGGGCGGGGTCGACGGCGACCGTCTGACGGTAGACGCCCGGCGCGATGACCAGGGTGTACCCGCTCCCGGACGCGGCGGCCACGGCGTCCCGGACGGTGGTGAAGTCACCGGCGCCGCCCGGGTGGACGTACAGGGTCTTCGGGCTCCGGCGCGCGGCCGTTGAGCCGTACCGGCCGAACGGACGCGGACGGGTGCCGGCCCGCGCGGGGGCGGACGCGAGGCCGAGGGCGGCGCCCGCTGCGGCGCTCGCGACGAGGAACCCCCGGCGGGAGAGGGAACGGTGGGGTTGCGAGAGCATGCGGCTGCTCCTTCGCTACGGCGGGTGCGGGAGGGGAAGGGCCGGGACGGGCGCACCCCGGGGCCAGGGGTGCGATGCGGGCCGCCCCGGCCTGTTCAGGAGGAGCGGGTCAGGTCAGCACACGCGGCCGGCGCCCGCGCCGGCGTTGACGATGCCCGGGACCGCCTTCGCCGGGTCGACACCGGCCCGCAGGGTCGGCGTCCAGCCGGCACCCGACTGGAGCGTCTCCCCGGGGATCTCGGCGTTGTGCACGGCGATCAGGTCGACGGCCTTGCCGTTGACGTAGTTGCCGTTCGCGGTGAGCGGCGCCTCGTTCCACTTCTTGAGGATCTTCCCCGTGCTGATGCCCTGCGCGAGCGTGAACGCGTTGTGCTCGGCGACGAGCCGGGACTCCTTGCCGATGCCGTAGACGTAGCCCCACTTCTGGCCCTTGGTGACCACGAAGTGGTTGTTGTACGAGTCGACCTGCCCGAACCGCACGCGCGGCGCCCGCTCGACGATGCCCTCGAAACGGTTGTGGTGCAGCGTGACCTTCAGCTTGCCGGTGTCGTCGGCGGTGGCGCTGTCGCTGTTGCCGATCAGCATGGTCTTGTCGTGGTCCTTGAAGGAGTTCCAGGACACCGTCACGTGGTTGGAGCCGCGTACGACGTCGGCCAGCCCGTCGTGCTGCTGGTAGGTCTTGCCGAAGTAGGACGGCAGGGAACTGTCGGGGTACCGGCCGTCGGTCAGGGTGTTGTGGTCGATCCACACATGGGTGGAGCCGTAGACGACGACCCCGTCGTACTCGGAGTTCCAGGCGCCGGTCTTGTTGTCGTCGGTCGGGTCCCACTGCGGGAAGCAGTCGACCGGGGCCTCGATGGTGAGGTTGCGGACGATGACGTTGTCGACGCCCTTGATCTGGAGGCTGCCGCCGAGGATCCCGGAGTTCTTGCCCAGGCCGATGATGGTGGTGTTGGCCGGCACGTTCGCCTTGATGGCCTTGTCCTGCTGGGCGGCGGACGCGGCCCGCAGGTCCTCCTGCGCACCGCTGACCGGCTTGTCGTGCCCCCAGACGGCGGGGTCGTAGTCCGCGAGGTACTTCTGGAAGTCGTACCCCTCGGCCTCGAACGCCTCGCAGCCCTGGGAGACGGCGTCGATCATCCCCTGCACCTTGATGATCCTGGGCGCGGAACCGCCGTCCTTCAGGGCGGCCTTGAACTGCTCCCAGGTGGTGACGGTGTAGACGTGCGCGGCATCGGCCGTGGCACCGCCCGTGGTGCCGGTGCCGTACGCGCCCCACCCGTCATTGGTGCCGAGGGTCTGGCGAGCCGCGTCCCGGGGGCCGGCCTGCGCGGTGGTGCCGCTCAGGGACAGCACGAGCGCGGTGCACCCGACCAGGAGGGCGACTCTACCTATGACGTGATCATGACACTTCTGGATCTTCACGGTGCGGCTCTCTTCCTTCTTCTGTGTCGAGGGGTGTTACGCGGCGGACTCGGGCCAGCTGATCCAGGACTCCGGAATCTCCGCCTCCAGCCGGCACACGTCGCGCGGCCCGAGCACCCGGGCCCGGAGCAGCTCCCGAGCCACGAGACGGGCCACGGCGATCGCGCCCGGCGGGTTGAAGTGCGTGTTGTCCTGCTCGGTCGCGGTCCAGTTGAAGTACGTCTTCGTCTTCTCGACCCCGAGCTCCTGCCACAGGGCGAGCGACAGCGCCTGGATGTCCAGCAACGCGACCCGCTCCTCGGCGGCGAGCGCCCGCATGGCCGCCGGATACTCACCGTGCGTCGGCACGGCCTTCCCTGCCGCGTCGAACCTCCGCCGCTCGACGGCGGTGGCCAGCACGGGCCGCGCCCCACGGGCCCGGGCACCGTCGACGTACATCCGCAGATGGTGCTGATACGTCGACCAGGGCTCGGTGTAGCGGGTGGGGTCTTCCGCCTTCTCGTCGTTGTGAGCGAACTGGATGAGAAGGAAGTCACCCGGCTCGATCACATCGAGAATCGCATCGAGCCGCCCCTCGTCCACGAAGCTCTTGGAACTCCGCCCGTTCACGGCGTGATTGGAGACGGGCCGAGAGCGGTGAAGGAAGAAGGGAAGCGCCATTCCCCACCCGGTCTCGGGCGCGGCGGCAGCATACTTCTGGGCGGCGGTGGAATCACCGGCGATATAGAGGGTGCGGCTGCGTCGACCATGGGTGGCTTGTGCCGTACCAGCGGCGGATAATCCGAGAGACACCGAGGCAACAGCGGCAACGGCAACCTGTCTTCGACTAAGAGACACCAAGACCAACTCCCTTTTTCTTGGGGGCGCGGGGAACTGCGCGACAAGCCAGGGACGGCCCGCAGACTGCGAACCACAGGCCGCCCCACGACGAATCCCAGCAAATCAACCGTTCTGCTGGTCCCACTCCTCCTGAGCCGCATTCAACTGCCCAGCCATCGTGTCCAGGAATTCCTTCGCACTCATCTTCCCGAGCAACACCTTCTGGAAGTTCGGCTCATTGTCAGCCTTGGAGATGGTGTTCCAGTCGGGCAGGTAGTACGGCAACTGCACAATCGTCGTCGACCCGTCCGACAACGCGTCAGCGGCCAGCTTCGTAGGCTCGGCCTTCGAAATCCACGCATCCGACGCCGCGTCCGTGTTCGACGGCACCTGCCCCGCCGCCTCGTTGAACCGCGAGTTCTCCGCCTTGGACGTCGCGAACTCGATGAACTTCCAGGCGGCTTCCTTGTTCTTGCCGCTCTTGAAGAGCCCAAGACCGTCAACGGGGTTGGACACCTGCACCCGCTTGCCGCCGGAGCCCACCGGCTGGGGAATCCCGCGGAACTTCCCGGCCCCCAGCGCCTTCACATGGTCCTGGTACGACCCGAGGTTGTGGTTCAGCATGCCGATCGTGCCGGAGTCCCACTGCGCGACCATCTTCGTGAAGTCGTTGTTGAGGTCGGCCGCCGGAGTGACCTTCTTGTACAGCGCCGCGTACTTCTCCAGCGCCGCCACGTTCTTGGGGTCGTTGACCGTGGTCTTGTCGCCGCCGGCGTTCCAGAACGACGTGATCCCGGACTGCCCGTACATGGCGTCCAGCGCCTGGGCGATGGACCCGGAGCCACCACGAATGGTGTAGCCGAACTCGTTCTTGCCCTTGTTCGTGAGCTTGTCCGCGGCCTCGAAGAACCGCTCCCACGTCGTGGGCTCCTCAAGGCCCGCCTTCTCGAACAGGTCGGTGCGGTAATACAGCACACCGTTGTTCGCGGAGGTCGGAATCGAGTACAGCTTGTCGTCGCCGCCGCCGGCCGCCTTCAGCGACTCGACCATGTCCTTGTTGAGCTTGCCGTTCAGCGAGGACTTGCCGAGCCGCTCGTCCAGCGGCTCCAGCGCGCCCTGCGCGGCGAACCCGGCGAGCATCGCCGCGCCCACACCGCCGACGTCCGGCAGGCCGCCGCCCTGGAGGGCGGTGTCGACCTTGGACTGGTACTCGGTGGAGGCGATCCCGACGTACTCGACCTTGATGTCCGGGTTGGCCTTCTCGAAGTCGGCGATGATCTCCTTCCAGATCTCGGTGCGGACACCGCCGTTGTTGTCCCAGAAGACGATCTCGCCCTTGCCGCTGCCCTCGGAACCCTTGTCACCGCCCGCCCCGCTGCCGTCGTCGCCGCAGGCGGTGACGGTCAGGGCGAGCGCTGCCCCCAGGGCGACGGCCGTGGCGGCGCGCCTGCTTCTGCGAATGCTGATCTTCATTGGTCGGCTCTCTTCTTCTGGATCCAACTGGCTGTGAACGTGCGGGGGGTCAGTGGTGGCGGGCGTACGGAGCCCAGTCGTCCGTGCCCTCGAGGTAGTGCGCGACGGTGTGGGTCCGCGCGGCGGCGTCGCTCATCTGCGGCCGGTCCGCGGTCACGCCCGCCCCGGGCCCGTGGTTGCGGTACTCGGTGAACCGCGCGTCCTTCCACGAGAACCCGCTCATGTCGGTCCAGGGCGAGGACTTGACCGCGACGGGCAGCTGGGTGTCCCGGATCAGGACCTGCGCGATCGCGTCCGGCTCACCGCCCGGGTGCCAGGGCCGTCCGAGGTGGAAGGTCCCGGCGGGCGCGTCGCTCACGATCTTCGACTTGGTGATCAGGAACCCGTACGGGTTGCCCTTCCAGGTCGAAGCGGCGGTGATGTAGCCGTTGTTCGTGTCCGAGCCGCGGCTCAGCGCCCGGATCACGGACCGCTCTATCACCGTCGTGGCACGGCCGTAGACGAAGTCGACGTCACCCTCGATGTAGGAGTCGCGGACGTAGACCCGGCTGAGGGTGGTCAGCTTGGGGCTGTCGGTCATCAACGTGTCCTGGTTGCCCAGGAACGCGGTGTCCTCGAAGACGATCCGGTCGCCGGTCGTCTTCATCGCCAGCGCCTGCTCGCCCTTGAGCTCGTGCGCGGCCTCGTCGAAGTCGTTGCTGAAGGTGAGGTTGCGCGCCGTGACGTCGTTCGCGGCGATCCGGACGGTGGCGCTCCCCGTCGAACCTCCGTACTCGGCGGGCGTGTCGAAGACGATGACGGTGTCCGAGCGGTCGCGTCCGGTCCCCCGCAGCGCGAGGTGCGGCTTGCTCGCCGGGATGTACACCTTCTCGCGGTAGGTGCCGGGCGCGACGGCGATCGTCACCGGGGTGTCATTGCCGTCGGGCACGGCGTCCACGGCGGACTGCACGGTCGGGTAGGCGGCCGGCACCCGCAGCTCGACCGGGCCGCCGATCCGCTTCTGCGGCCCCGAGAACCGCTTCACCAGCGCGGGCACGGCGGCGGCCGGGTCGAGCCGGTAGGCGTAGAACTCCCGGGGGTCGAACGCCGCGCCCCACGCGTCGTGCCGGCCCGTCGTGTTCCGCAGGATCGACCCGCGCTGCACCAGCTCGGCGGTGGCATCGGCCTGGTAGGGGTGCTGGACACCGTCGTAGAAGCTGTTCTCGATGACCATCTTCGTCTTGCCGCGCGACCAGTTCCCGTACGTCCACACGGGGTCGCCGTCGGACAGCTGCGAGGACAGGTAGTTGTTGTAGAGGTGCGCGTAGGCGCAGTTGTCGGCGGACGGGTTGCGCTGCTTGGTGCCCGTGAACCAGTTGTGGTCGACGGTGATCTGCGTCCTGACGTTCGGGGTCCAGCCGATGCCGAAGGTCTTGTTGTTGTTCGTGAACCGGTTGTAGGAGACGGTGACGTACTCGCTGTCCTTGCGGATGTCGAGCTGGCCGTCGCAGATCCGCGAGAACCGTATGTGGTCGATCCACACGTGGTGGGCGGTGTCGAGGCGGATTCCGTCGTAGTCGGTGTCCTTGCAGTCCCAGTTGCCTTCGATGGCCGTGTCGCGGATGGTGAGGTTGCGGATGACGACGTTGTGGGTGCCGGGGTCGAGGGTGAAGCCGCCGTGCACGATCTCGGCGGTGTCGCTCACGCCGATGATGGTCTTGTCCGAGGCGACGGGTATCTCCGTGCCGAACGGGTCCATCTCCACAGCACCCTCGACGCGGATGACGTAGGGCTCCTCGGCCGCCGCGTACTTCGCCAGCGCGGCCTGGTCGGTGACGGTGACGACCTTGCCGCCCGCGCCGCCGGTGGTGCCGCCGGCGAGGGAGGCGAAGCCGTGCGGGCGGTCGGTCCAGCGGTCCGCCGCTGGCACGGCCCGGGCGGACGGCGCCGCCTGGGCGTCACCGATCGCCCCGAGGCTCAGCGCGGCGACGAGGCCGAGCACGGCGGCCACGACCTTGCCGCGCCTCGGTCTCGACAAGCGCTTGCTACGGAAGTGCGTCATTGCGGCTCCCAACAGGCGTACGACGGCAGGTGCGTTACGGGGGGCTGATCCGGAACCGGTTGAAGGTCGCCGCGCCGGCGTGTCCCTGACCGGTGGGCGCGAGGGCGAACAGGCCGAGCAGGGCGCCGACCCAGCGCCATGGGGTGGCGGCGAAGACCGGGCCCGAGGGCCGGAAGCCGTCGCCGGTGTCGGCCGAGAAGCGGCAGCGTGCGTCCGCGCCGATCTCGATCCGCAGCCGGGCCCGGCCCTCGGGCGCGAGCCGCGGGTGGGCGGCGTCGCGTTCGGCGTCCGCGACCGCCTCGGCGAACCGGTGCACGAGGTGCGCGGTCCCGTCCGTGCCCCGCTGGAGGCCGATCCAGCCGAACGCGTCCCCGAGGACGGCGAGTCCGGCCCGGGCCCCGGGCTCGTCGCTGTCGAGCCGCAGCTCCACCTCGACCGTGCGGGGCGCACCGGGCAGCCGCTGGGTGAGCACGCTGGGCAGCTTGCGCAGATCGTGGGCGTCGGCCGAGCGGACGCAGGTCAGCCTGAGCCCGTCGCCGGAGTGCTGGGTGGCCCAGCCGTCACCCGGGTTGGCCGTCCACTGCCACTGGCGGCCGTACCGTCCGCCGGGGAAGTCGTCGTCGGTGGCGGGCGCCGCGGGCGGTTGCGGCGGCAGGTCGGGCATCTCGTGCACGGCGACGGGGGCGCCGTCGTCCCCGAGCACCGGCCAGCCGTCGGGACCCCAGCGCATCGGCTGGAGGTGGACGACCCGGCCGTAGGCGCCGCGCTGCTGGAAGTGCAGGAACCAGTCCTCGCCGGTCGCGGTGCGCACCCAGCCGCCCTGGTGGGGGCCGTTGACGTCGGTGTCCTTCTGCTCCAGGACGATCTTCTCCTCGTACGGCCCGAAGAAGCCGCGCGAGCGGAAGGCGCCCTGCCAGCCGGTCTCGACGCTCCCGGCGGGGGCGAGGATCCAGTACCAGCCGTCGTGCTGGTAGAGCTTGGGGCCTTCGAGGGTGAACCAGCCGGGTATGCGGTCGGCGTCGACGATCACCTTGCCCTCGTCGAGGAGTGCGGTGCCGTCGGGATGCATCCGATGCCCGGTGAGGCGGTTCTTGATGCCGGAGCGGGACTTGGCCCAGGCGTGCACCAGATAGGCCTCGCCGGTCTCGTCGTCCCACAGGGGGCAGGGGTCGATCAGGCCCTTGCCGGCCTTGAGCAGGTGCGGCCGGGTCCAGGGGCCTCTGATCTCAGGGGCGTTGACCTGGAAGATGCCCTGGTCGGGGTCGCCCCAGAAGATCCAGAAGCGTTCGTCGTGATACCGCAGGGACGGGGCCCAGACGCCGCAGTCGTGCCGGGGCCGCTCGAACTCCTCCGCCGGTTCGAGACGGTCCAGCGCGTGGCCGACCAGGGTCCAGTTCACCAGGTCGCGGGAGTGGAGTAACGGCAGGCCGGGGGCGCGGCCGAAGCTGGAGGCGGTCAGGTAGAAGTCGTCGCCGACGCGGACGACGTCCGGGTCGGACCAGTCGGCGTCGAGGACCGGGTTGCGGTAGGTCGGGGTGGTCACGGGCTCACCGCCTTGCGGACGAGGGCCGCCGCGGCGTCCCGGCCGAGCCGGCCGTCGGCGACGACGGTGACGACGCGGCGGACGACGGTCTCGCCCGGCGGTATCGGCAGCCGCTCGTCGTGGGCCAAGGAGGAACCCACCCCGGGGTACTCCCCGGTGCGCACGAACCACGGGTCGCGGCGGGTCTGTTCGGTGGCCCCGGCGAAGACCAGCGTCCAGCCGGTGCCGGTCAGGGCGAGCCAGTCGGCAGGCCGGCCGTGCGCCTCGGTCTCGCCCTCGGTGCCGGCGGTGAAGACGTCCGGGGGCGTGGCCTCCTTGCGTGCGCGCCAGAAGAAGCCGCCGTACGCCGCGCCCGGGCGCCCGTTCGTCGCCGGGCTGCCGATCGACAGCGGGTCCTTGGTGACGTTGGTGAGGGAGAAGGTGAGGTCCAGGGCCCAGGCCTGGTCGGTGAGTTCGGTGGCCGCGACCGTACGGCGCTCGCGCAGCAGCTCGCCGCCCGCCGCCACCCAGCGCAGCTCCTCCACGAAGCCGTCCGGGTCGCGCAGCTGGAACGTGACGTGCCGCTGGGAGCCGTGGTTGTCCAGCTCGGTCGGGCCCTGGTCGCGGACGTAGGTGCGCCCGCCCCAGAAGTTGAACCCCTCGACGTCGGGAACGGCTACACCGACGCCGAGGTGGTGTGCGTGGTCGGCGGGGCTCAGCTCGGTGACCGCCGTACCGGACAGGGTGGTGACGGGATGCAGGTAGGGGCGCGGGGAGAGCCGCGCCGACAGCTCGGGCCGGGTGACGTACCGGCCGACCGGCCGGCCCGCGACGCGCAGGACCGCGGTGTCGTTGCTGGTCATCGGGTGCTCACCTCTTTCGACAGGTGCGCCCAGGGGGCGCCGAGCTCGGAGTAGAGGGAGAGGGTGTCGGCGGCGGCCGCGACGAGGCCGTCGATGCCGGGTACGACACGGCGGTTCTCGTCGGGGATCCGGTGCCAGGCGGTGTCGGGCAGCGGCGCCGGGTCGGGCGCGGTGCGGATGGCCTCCACGACCTTCATGAAGGCGCCGGTCTCGTCCGGCGGGACCAGCAGGGCCGCGCCGGTGGCGAGGTGCGCGACGAGGTTCTCCAGCAGGTCGGTACGGCCGTGGTCGGACTCCTCCGGGCCGTGCCCCGCGCGCTGGAGCAGCACCCGGTCCTGCTTGTACCAGAAGGTGATCCGGCCGCTGCTGCCGTGCACGAGGACGTACGGCTCGTCCGGCTCCTCGGCGCACAGCGTCGCGGCGACGGTCACCGGGTGGCCCTGCGTGGTGGTGATCCGGACGCAGGAGGTGTCGTCGGACTCGATGGCGTTGGCGCGCAGCAGCTCGGTCTCGATGCCGCTGACGTGCTCGGCGCGGGTGCTGCCGCCCAGGGCGAGGGCGGTGGCGACCGCGTGGGCGAGCGGGTTGGTCAGCGCCCCGTCGATCACGTCGACGCCGTTCAGCCGCCGCTTGCCCGCCCAGGGCGCCCGCCGGAAGTAGTCCTCGTCGCGCACCCAGGCACCGGCCCCGCCGAGCCCGACCAGCCGGCCGATCGCGCCCTGGCCGATCAGCTCGCGGATGGCGGGCAGGGCGTGCGAGCCCAGCGACTGGAAGCCGATCTGGCAGACGACCCCGGCCGCCGCGACCCCGTCGGCCATGCGGCGGAACTCCGCGTAGGAGGGGGCGGGCGGCTTCTCCAGCAGGAGGTGCACGCCCCGCTCGGCCGCGATGAGCGCGAGGTCGGTGTGGGTCGGGATCGGCGTGCAGATCACGGCGATCCGCGCGCCGGTGGAGTCCAGCAGGGCACCGAAGTCGGCGGACTGCTCGGGCGTGCCCAGGTCGCCGAGCTCCTCCTCGGTCAGCGGCGTCAGCTCGCAGACGCCGGCCAGCCGTACGAGGCCCTGCTTCTGGAGCCGGCGGATGTTCTCGACGTGCCAGCGGCCGTGGCCCCGGGCACCGGCGAGGACGACAGGCAGAGGTGTGTTCATGGAGTCGATCATGCGACCGGTCACGGGATCCTCCCCGCTCCCGCGCCGCGGGCCACGGCCCGGTCGGCCGCCGCGGCGCTGTCGATCGGCCCGTGCAGGGCGGGGGTCCAGCCGACGTCGGCGGTCAGATCGCGCTCACTGCCGGAGTTGTAGGCGTTGTGGATGGCGAGCAGGTCGACCGGGTAGCCGTTGAAGAGGCTGCCGCTCTGGTGCAGGGCACTGCCGTTCCAGCTCTTGACCAGGTCGGCGACCTCCACATGGCCGGGGGCGTGGAAGGCGTTGTTCTCGGCGAAGATCCTCGACTCGGTGGAGACGCCGAGGGAGTAGCGGTAGTCGTCGCCGGTGACCTCGTACCGGTTGTTGTAGACGTGCACCTGCCCGAAGCGGACGCGCGGGGCGCGCTGCACGACCGACTCGAAGGCGTTGTGGTGCAGGGTGACCCGGAGCTTGCCCCGGTCGCCGGTGGCGGTGTCGCCGTTGCCGATGAGCATCGCCTTGTCGTGGTCGGCGAACCGGCTCCAGGAGACCGTCACGAGGTCGGAGCCGTTGGTGATGTCGAGCAGTCCGTCGTGACGCAGGTAGTTGCGGGCGAAGTAGGTGGGTTCCTTCGCGTCCGGGTGGCCCCGGTCGGATGCGGTGACGTGGTCGACCCACACATGGGTGGCGCCGGTCAGCCAGATCGTGTCGTAGGCCGCCTTCCAGTCGCCGAGGCCGCCGGTGTTGGGCTGCCAGACGGGGAAGCAGTCGTAGGCGTCGCGCACGTCGAGGTTGCGGATGATCACATTGCCGGCGTTCCTCACCTGAAGGCTGGCGCCCTTCAGGACGGCCGAGTCGCCGAGGCCCACGATCGTGGTGTTGGAGCCGACGGGCAGCACGATCCGCTCGGCCTGCCGGGCGGCGGAGGCCTGGCGGGCCTCCTCCTGCGGGCCGCTGGGCTTGGCGGAGCCCCAGGTGCGGGGGTCGTAGGCGGCGAGGTACTTCTTCAGGCCGTAGCCGCCGGTGGCGTAGTCGGAGCAGTCCAGACGGTCGCCGTCGTCGTCGGTGTTGGCGTCGATGGTCCCGGCGATCCTGATGATCTTCGGGGTGTCGCTGCCGCCGTCGAGGGCGCGGACCAGTCCGGCCCGGTCGGTGACGGTGAAGACGTGCTCCTCGTCGGCGGCCGCGCCTCCGGTGGTCCCCGCGCCCTCGGAGGCCCAGCCGTCGTTCGCGGGCAGGGTGTCGCGGCTGATGTCACGGTCCTCGGCGTGCGCGGGCACGCAGAGAAGTCCCAACAGCCCTGCGGCGACCGCGAGGTGTCTGAGTCTCATCCCTTCACCGCCCCCGCGCTGAACCCGGTGATCAGCCACTTCTGGATGAAGGCGAACACGATCACGACCGGGACGGCCGCGATGATGCCGCCCGCGGCGAGGGCGCCCAGGTCGACGCTGTCCGCGCTCATCAGGGAGTTGAGGCCGACGGGGATCGTCTGCTTGTCCTGGTTGTTCAGGAACATCAGGGCGAACAGGAAGTGGTTCCAGGAGTGGACGAAGGCGAACGAGCCGACGGCGATCAGGCCGGGCCGCAGCAGCGGCAGCACCACGATCCGGAAGGCCGTCATGCGGTTGCAGCCGTCCACCCAGGCCGCCTCCTCCAGGGAGTACGGCACGTTCTTGATGAAGTTGCTGATCAGGATCATCGACAGCGGCAGCTGGAAGACCGTCTCGGCGAGGATGACGCTGCCCAGCGAGTTGATCATCTGCAGTTCGGCGAAGATCTCGAACAGCGGCACCAGGAGCAGGGCGCCCGGCACGAACTGGGAGCACAGCAGCGCCAGCATGAACGCCCGCTTGATCTTGAAGTCGAACCGGGCGAGGGCGTAGCCGCCGGCCAGCGCGACGAGCGTCGTCATGAGCAGGGTGGCGACGCCGACGAGCACGCTGTTGGTGAAGTAGGTGCCGAAGCTGCGGTCCGTCCACACCTTCTCGAAGTGCTCGAAGGTGATCGGCCAGGGCACGAGCGAGGTCGAGCCGGCCGGGCGCAGCGAGAAGAGCAGGATCCAGTAGAAGGGGATGAGGGTGAAGACCAGGTAGATCCCCAGGGGCAGGTAGACCTGCCAGCGGGGGGCCTCGTCCCAGGCGCGGTTCCTCTTCGTGGGCCGCGGCGGTTCGGGGGTGGCGCGCACGGGAGCGGGCGCCGCCTTGGTGGCTTCCTTGACGCTCACTTGTTGTCGCCTCCGAACTTGCTCAGCCGCAGATAGACCATCGAGCAGAAGAGCAGGATCACGAACGCGACCGTGGTCAGGGCGGACGCGTAGCCGAAGTTGTGGGCGTCGACCGAGGTGTTGGCGATGTACAGCGGGAGGGTCGTGGTCTCCCCCGCCGGGCCGCCGCCGGTCAGGGTGTAGAGCAGGTCGACGTTGTTGAACTCCCACACCGCGCGCAGCAGCGTGGACAGGATGATGGCGTCCTTCAGATGCGGCAGCGTGATGTGCCAGAACTGCTTGATGCGGCTGGCCCCGTCGACCTCGGCGGCCTCGTACAGGTCCTTCGAGACGGACTGGAGGTCGGCGAGGATGAGGATCGCGAAGAAGGGCACGCCGCGCCACAGGTCGGCCACGACCGCCGCCGGGAACACCGTGGAGGTGTCCGACAGCCAGCTCGTCCCGTAGGAGCCGATGCCGAGGTCCGCGAGGTAACGGGTGATGCCCGTCTGGGAGTTGAAGAGCAGCACCCAGATGGCGGAGGTGAGCACGCCGGAGACGGCCCACGGGGAGAAGACCAGGGCGCGTCCCAGGCCCCGGCCCACGAAGGTCTGGTTGACGATGAGGGCCAGCGCGAGACCGAACAGCAGCTGGAGTCCGACCTCGACGAAGACCCACTTGGCGCTGAAGACCAGCGTGTCCCAGAAGACCGGGTCCTCGGTGAAGGCGTGGACGAAGTTGTCGAAGCCCGCGTAGCCGTTCCGCCACGGCTTGGTGGGGTTGTAGTTCTGCAGGCTGTAGTAGAAGACGCTGATGACCGGGTAGGCGATGAAGCCCAGCATGAGCAGGGCGGCCGGGGCGATCAGCAGGTACGGGAGCCTGCGCGGCGTGGCGGAGGCCCGGCGCCGCCGGGGTGGCGCGGGCGGTTTCGCCACGGCTGCGGCTTGGGCCATGACTGTTCTCCGTTCTCAGTACGTCGTGCGTCGGTGCGTGCGTGCGCGTACGTGCGCGCGGGAAGCGCTTTCTTCCTGTGCAGGGTCGTGCCGGGCCGTGCTGAGGAGCAGGGGCGCACCCGAAGGAGGCGCTGGTGGTGCCTTGGTACCTGGGTGGTGCGGTGGCGCTCGGGTCGTGCCGGTCTGATGGGGCTCAGCCCGCGTACGGGTCCTGCACCTTGCCTGAGCGAGCCAGGAACTCGAAGTCGCAGCCGGTGTCGGCCTGCGTGATCTGCTCGTTGTAGAGCGCGCCGTAGCCGCGCTCGTACCGGGTGGGCGGCGGCGTCCAGTCCGCCCTGCGCCGCTCCAGCTCCCCGTCGTCCACGTGGAGGTGGAGGG
This sequence comes from Streptomyces purpurascens, assembly GCF_045040895.1. Taxonomy (NCBI): domain Bacteria; kingdom Bacillati; phylum Actinomycetota; class Actinomycetes; order Kitasatosporales; family Streptomycetaceae; genus Streptomyces; species Streptomyces purpurascens. The sequence goes on from NZ_CP108341.1 coordinate 2,184,206, forward strand.
TGCGCGCCTCGACGTCGAGGGTGATGGAGTCACCGGTGCGGACGAGGGCGAGCGGTCCGCCGACGTACGACTCGGGTGCCACGTGCAGCACGCAGGCGCCGTAACTCGTGCCGCTCATCCGGGCGTCGGAGATGCGGACCATGTCGCGGACGCCCTGCTTGAGCAGGTAGTCGGGCAGCGGCAGCATGCCGTACTCGGGCATGCCCGGGCCGCCCTTGGGGCCGGCGTTGCGCAGCACGAGCACGTGCTCGGGGGTGATGCCGAGCGACGGGTCGTTGATGGTGCGCTGCATCGTCCGGTAGTCGTCGAAGACGACGGCGGGACCGGTGTGCTTGAGCAGGTGCTGCTCGGCCGCGATGTGCTTGATGACGGCGCCGTCCGGGCAGAGGTTGCCGCGCAGCACGGCGACCCCGCCCTCCCGCGCGACCGGGTTGTCCCGGGTCCGGATGACGTCGTCGTCGTGAACGACGGCGTTCCCGATCTGCTCTCCCAGGGTTCCGTTGACGGTGGGCCGGTCCAGGTGCAGCAGGTCGGTGATCCGCGAGAGGAAGGCGGGCAGACCACCGGCGAAGTAGAAGTCCTCCATGAGGTACGTCTGTCCGCCGGGCCGGACGTTGGCGAGCACCGGCACGGTGCGGGCGATGCGGTCGAAGTCGTCGAGGGTGAGCTCGACCTGGCAGCGCCCCGCCATCGCGATCAGGTGGATGACGGCGTTGGTGGAGCCGCCGAGCCCGAGCACCGTGGTGACGGCGTCATCGAAGGCCTCGCGGGTGAGGATCCGGGACGGCTTGAGCGCGGTCCAGGCGAGCTCCACGGCACGGCGCCCGGAGGCGGCGGCCATCCGCTCGTGCCCGGAGTCGACGGCCGGGATCGAGGAGGCGCCCGGCAGCGTCATACCGAGGGCTTCCGCCGCCGCGGTCATCGTCGACGCGGTCCCCATGGTCATGCAGTGACCGGGTGATCGCGCCAGCCCGCCCTGCAGATCCCTCAGTTCACAGTCGGTCAGATTGCCCGCGCGGTGCTCGTCCCAGTACTTCCACATGTCGGTGCCGGACCCGAGGGTCTCACCGCGCCAGTGGCCCGGCAGCATCGGCCCCGCCGGCATGAAGATCGCCGGTACGTCGGCCGAGGCCGCGCCCATGAGCAGCGCGGGCGTCGACTTGTCGCAGCCGCCGAGCAGCACCGCCGCGTCGATCGGGTACGACCGCAGCAACTCCTCCGTCTCCATCGCGAGCAGGTTGCGATAGAGCATCGGGGTCGGCTTCTGGTACGTCTCGGAGAGCGTGGCGACCGGGAACTCCAGCGGGAAGCCGCCGGCCTGCCACACCCCCCGCTTGACCGCCTCGGCGCGCTCGCGCAGATGGACATGGCAGGGATTGATGTCGGACCAGGTGTTCAGGACGGCGATCACCGGGCGGCCCCGGTACTCCTCCGCCTCGTAACCGAGCTGGCGCATACGGGCGTTGTGCGACCAGGTGCGCAGCTGGCCCTCGGCGCCGTACCACTGATGGCTCCTGAGGTCCTCGGGACGCAGCCTGCCGGTCATATCGACCACCCCGCGGCGATGGCGGCGACCTCGGCGCGCTCGCTCTGAGGCAGCGGCCTGCTCGGCGGCCGCACCTCGCGGCGGCACAGTCCGAGGGAGGCGAGGGCCTCCTTGACGACGGTGACGTTGTTGGCGGAGCCGCTGTCGGCGCGCAGTTCCTCGAAGCGGCGGATCTGCTCCCAGACCTTCATGGCGGCCGGGTAGTCGCCGGAGCGCAGCGCCTCGATCATGTTCAGGGAGACGGCGGGGGCGACGTTGACGAGCCCCGAGGTGAAGCCGGTGGCTCCTGCGGAGAAGTAGGAGGGGGCGTACGGCTCGGCGAGGCCCGCCACCCAGACGAACCGTTCCAGCCCGGCGTCCCGGGCGAAGGCGGCGAACCTGGAGGCGTCCGGGACGGCGTACTTCACGCCGATGACGTTCGGGCAGGCGTCGGCGAGTTCGGCGAGCCGGGCGCCGGTGAGCTGCGGATTGCGGACGTACGGGACGACGCCCAGCTCGGGCACGGCCTCGGCGACGGCGCGGTGGTAGTCGACCCAGCCGGCCTGGGAGACATACGGGTGGACGGGCTGATGGACCATCACCATCTGGGCGCCGAGCTCGCGGGCGTGCCGGGCGGAGGCGATCGCGGTGGGCACGTCGTGGCCGACCCCGACCAGGACGGCGGCCCGGTCCCCGGCCTCGTCCATGGTCAACTCGGTGACCAGGAGGCGCTCTTCGGGGGTCAGGGCGTAGAACTCGCCGGTGTTGCCGTTCGGGGTGAGGGTCGTGATGCCGCCGTCGAGCAGACGGCGCAGCAGGGCCCGGTAGGTGTCCTGTGCGACGGAGCCGTCCTCGGCGAACGGGGTCACCGGGATCGCCACCACGTCGGCCAGGGCCGCCCGCTGGGTCTCGAACGCCACGCTGCTCATTGCTGACCTTCCTGTTCCAGTCCTGCCTCGGGGAAAGCGCGCTGCACGAAGGACGCGATGTGGGCGTGGAGGGCGCGGGCCGCGCCCTCGCCGTCACCCTCGAGTGCGAGCCGCAGGATCTCCCGGTGCTCGCCGGCCTCCCGCTCCCAGGAGGGCGAGGCGGCCCAGGCGACGGCGGAGACCAGGGCGGCCTGGTCGCGGACCTCGTCGAGCATCCGGCCGAGCAGCGGGTTGCCGCAGGGCAGGTACAGGGCGCGGTGGAACTCCCGGTTGGCGAGGGAGCGTTCGGCGGTGTCGATGGCCGCGTCGGCCCTGGTCAGCGCATCACGGGCGGCGTCCAGGGAGGCCCCGCGCTGTACGGCGCGCCTCAGCGCCTCGGGTTCCAGCAGCAGCCGTACGTCGTACACCTCGCGCGCCATGTCCGCGTCCACCAGGCGCACCGTGACGCCCTTGTACTGGCTCATCACGACCAGCCCGGTCCCGGCGAGGGTCTTGAGCGCCTCGCGCACCGGGGTCTTCGACACCCCGAACTGCGCGGCGAGCTCGGTCTCGACCAGCGCCTGCCCGGGCGTCAACTGCCCGGTGAGGATGCGGTGTTTGATCCCCTCCAGCACGAACTGCGTGCGGGAGGGGATCGGCGTGGGCACAGAGGTCATGCGCGCCTCTCGGATCTCGCGTATCGCGTCTCATATATGACGTACGAAGTACGACGCGATGACGGTAGGAGGGCGCGTGTGGTTCGTCAATGCTTTCGACAAAGGAAAGGGAAATCGCTTTCTACGACCGGGGCCTCCACCCCGGGTCCCGCCCGCTCAGTCCCACCGCCCTGGCCAGCAGCGGCGCGTCCGCCTCGACGCGTACGACGGGGCCGAAGATGTCGCCGCGGCCGGGGTCGTCGGCTGATGCCGCGAGGAAGTCGTGGCAGACCTGGAGTGCGGCCGGGTCGGGGGCGTAGGACCGGCCGGTCGCCCGGGCCAGGTCCCAGCCGTGGATCACCAGTTCGTCGATGGCGACGAGGCCCGCGATCTCGCCGGGCAGGTCCAGGCCTCCGGCGCGGGTCATACCGGTCCACGCGGCCGGGTCGCGCCAGGCCTCGGCCAGTTCGCCGAGCACCTCGGGCAGCTCCTCGCGCCAGCCCTGTCCGAGCTCGGGCAGGGCGGCGCCCGGCTCGGTGTCGGTCGTGACGCCCAGGTCCTTGCGGCCGGCGTCACGGAAGGCGGCGGCGAGTCCGGCCAGGTGGGCCAGCACATCGCGCACCGCGTACTTCGGGCAGGGCGTCGGGTCCGCCAGCTGCTCGTCGGTGACGCCCTCGGCCAGGCGCGCCACGACCGCCGTCTGCGGTCCGAGGTCGAGGGTCGGGGTCGTGTCGGTCATCCGGTGCTCCTCGTGTTGTGGTTCCTGGGAGGTAGACCGACGGCGATCGCGGAACTCATCGCCCGGACTAAAATACACATAGGGGTTATTCCAGGCACCTTCGGTGACAGGTGGTGCGTGATGGCACAGGACGGCGAGCTGAGACTGCATCTGCGGTACGAGCTGGAGGATCTGTGCCCGGTCGTGTTCCGAAAGCTGACCGATCCCCAGGAACTGGCACGCTGGTGGGGCCCGGACGGGTTCAGCACCCCGAGTGTGGAGATCGACCTCCGCCCGGGTGGTGCCTACCGGATCGCGATGCAGCCCCCGGAAGGCCAGCTGTTCCACCTGGTGGGCGAATTCATCGAGGTCGATCCCCCGGTAGGCCTGTCGTACACCTTCCGCTGGGAGGATCCCGACCCCGAGGACCGGGAGACGGTGGTGACGCTGTCGCTGTACGACACCGACGTCAGACGGTCCGAGCTCACCCTCGACCAGGGCGACTTCGCCACTGAGCGGCGGCGGGCCCTCCACGAGGAAGGCTGGGTCCAGGGCCTCGGCAAGCTCGGGGAAATGCTCGCCTCACAATGGGATTGATCGCTGTCCCCACGCTGGAATTAAGGCACCCTCCCGATCCCCCCGCACGGTCCTTAGTCCCACGATGGCCAGGCATGACGACCAAGTCGACCTGGCCTCTCGCCCTCGTCCTGCGCGACCGCGACGCGGGGCTCTACCTCTCCTCCGTGGTGGTCTCCGGCTTCGGCACCTCGGCCCTGTGGCTGGTGTCCGGCGTATGGGTCAAGGACCTCACCGGCTCGGACGGCCTGGCCGCGCTGTGCATGCTGGCCATGTGGCTGCCGACCCTGGCCGGCCCGCTGCTGGGCACCCTCGCCGACCGGGGCCGCCGCAAGCCGCTGCTGATCGGCGTGAACGTGCTCCTGGGCACCCTGCTGCTCACCCTCGTGAGCGTCGACGCCCCGGGCGACCTGTGGCTGCTGTACGCGGTGCTGTTCGTGTACGGCGCGGCGGGCGTCGTCCACGACGCGGCCGAGTCGGCGCTCGTGGCCGACGCCGTCGACTCGGCCCTGCTGGGCGACTTCAACGGCCTGCGCATGACGGCCACCGAGGGCATGAAACTCCTGGCCCCGCTCGCGGGCGCGGGCCTGTACGCGGCGTACGGCGGTGCGAGTGTGGCCCTCCTGGACGCGGCGACGTTCGTGCTGGCCACGGGGCTGTACGCGCTGCTGCGGGTGCGGGAGGAGAGGCCCGCGCCGCCCACCGGCAGCCGGCGGAAGCGGACCGTCGAGGGCGCCCGTCACCTGTGGGCGCACCCCGTGCTGCGCCCCCTGGTCCTGGCGGGCGGCGCCACCATGCTGTGCGCCGGAGTGAACGGGGCGATGGTCTACGCCGTCGTCGACGACCTCGGGCACTCCCCCGCGTTCGCCGGTGTGCTGTACGCCGTGCAGGGCGCCGGGTCGGTCGCGGTGGGCCTGCTCTCCGGCACGGCCCTGCGCCGCCTGGGCGAGCGGCGCTTCGCGGCGTGCGGCATCGCCCTGCTGGCCGTCGCGGTGGCCCTGCGGGCGGTGCCGTCCGACCCACTGGCGCTGGTGTGCGGCGCGGCGATCGGCGCGGGCCTGCCGGCCGTACTGATCGCCACGCTGACCTCGGTGCAACGCGAGACCCCCGGCCCGCTGTTGGGCCGGGTCACCGCCACGGCCAACACGCTGGTGTACACCCCGAACGTGATCGGCCTGGCCGCCGGGGCGGCCCTGGTCGAGCTGGTCGGCCACCGGCTGGTACTGGCGGCCCTGGGGGCGACCCTGCTGGCGACAGCGGCCCCGCTGCTCCGGCGCCCGGCGCACGCGGAACGGACCGCTCCGAGGTCGCCGTCGGACGCCAGCCCGGCGTGAGGGAGCCACGGACCGGCGGCGCCCAGCCACCGGGGCGGCGCGGCCTGGCCGAGCCGGCCCTCACCGGCCGGTGCGGTCGACCCTGGGCGCCACAACCATCGTGGCGACAGCGGCCCCACTGTTCCAACGCCCGGCGCGCCCGAGGTCGCCGTCGGACGCCAGCCCGGCGTGAGGGAGCCACGGATCGGCGGCGCCCAGCCACCGGGGGCGGCCCTGGCCCGAGCTGACCCTCACCGGCCGGTGCTGTCCTGTCGGCCCTGGGGCGCAGCCCTCTTGGCGACCGCCAACCCCGCCTGGCAGAGCCACAGCTCGATGGCACCGAGCCACCGGGGCAGCCCCCGCCGCGTCAGCGACCCGCGAGAGCGGAGCGAACCGCCTCCAGGTCCCCGTCCGACGCCAACCCGGCGTGATACAGCCGCAGTTCCGTGGCGCCGAATCGGTGGGCCTCTGCCGCGTCGGTGGCGAGGGTGGCGGGGCTGCCGCCCATGCCGGAGACGACGGGGAAGTTGGCGGCGATGACGGCGCCCTCCTTGCCCTGGCGCGCGAAGGGCGTCAGTGTGCCGGTGCCGCCGGCGCAGGGCACGACCACGCCGTCCGCGACGGAGAGGATGTGCGCCGGGTCGACACCGGGGTTGGCGCCGACGTGGTAGGACACCGGGTCCGCGTGCAGCAGCACCTGGAAGCCGTCGGGGGCGGCGGCCCGGACCGCCGCGACGGCCTCCTCCTGGAGCGTGCGGGCGGTGTCGTCGCGCCACGCGCGCGTGGTGTGCGCGAGCGTCTCGCCGAGGAGCTTCTCGATGCCCGTCCAGCCCCCGTCGGAGGGCGTCACCCCCTGCCAGACCGGCTCCAGCGCGGTCCGCACGGCGGCGGCCAGCTCGTCACCGTCCAGGCCGTGCCGGCCGTAGCCCTCCCGGCAGGACGGGCAGAAGCAGAGGGCCATCAGGTACTCCCCGGCGTCCCCGAGGCCGACGCCGCCGGTCTTGTCGTGGGCGTGCAGATGCTGCAGGCCGTACCAGCCGAGGGACTCCAGCTCGGTGCCCCGCGCTCCGGGCCGTACGGCCGCCTCGGCCGCCAGGTCGGTCAGGTACGCGCGCGTGGCGGGCTGGGCGATGCACGGCGCCCAGGGGTAGCGGTCACCGTAGGCGTTGACGACCGAGGTGTCCGGGTGCTCGGCGCCCAGCCGGGAGTTGTGCGCGAGGACGACCCAGGTGTGCACCTCGAGGCCGGCGTCCGCGAGGGCGGCGGCGGCCTCCCCGAAGGCGTCCCCGGGGGCCCAGGCGCCGGCCGCGTAGGGGCGCAGCTCCCGCCCCTCCCAGCGGTCGCCCGCCGGATAGAGCACGGAGGCGTGCTCGGCGGTGACGATGCGGTGCCGCGGGTGGCGGGGCGTGAGCGCGCGCGTGGAGTGGTAGGCGGCGGCGAGCGTCACCTGCCCAACGCCGAGGCGAGCGATCCGCGCGGGCGCCTCCGGGTCCCCGTTGACGTCCCAGGGGTAGACGAATGCCGACGCCTTCACTTGGCCTCCTCCAGCAGCGCGTAGCCGCGTTCGATCAGTTCGGCGAGCTGCTTGACATGATCCTCGGTCGGCTCGTGCAGCGGGGGCCGTACCTCGCCCACGTCCAGTCCGCGCAGCCGTACACCGGCCTTGACGAGGGCGACGGCGTAGCCGCGGCCCTGGTCGCGCAGCTCGACGAACGGGCGGAAGAAGCCGTCCAACAGCTTCTCCACGGTCCGCTCGTCGCCGTTCCCGAGGGCCTGGTGGAAGGCGAGGGCGAGTTCGAGGGCGAAGCAGAACACGGCGGAGGAGTAGAGCGTGACGCCGAGGGCGCGGTAGGCGAGCTGGGTCTGCTCGGCGGTCGGCAGGCCGTTGAAGTACAGGAAGTCGCCCGGGACCTCCATGCGCACCGCACTGATGATGCGCTGCATGAGGTCGAGGTCGCCGAGCCCGTCCTTGAGGCCGATGATCCCGTCCGTGCGGGCCAGTTCGACGACGGTCTCCGGCGTGAAGACAGCGTTGTCGCGCTGGTAGACGACCACGGGCAGGGAGGTCGCGGCGGCCACCTCCCGGTAGTGCCGCAGCAGCCCCTCCTGCCCGGCGACGACGAGGTAGGGCGGCATGGCGAGCAGCCCGTCCGCCCCGGCGGCCTCGGCGAGGCGGGCGTAGCGCACGGCGAGCGCGGTGCCGTACCCGGCGCCCGCGACGACCGGCACGCGCCCCTCGGTCGCCTCGACGGCCGCCCGGACGCACCGCTCGAACTCCTCGGGTGTGAGCGCGTGGAACTCACCGGTGCCGCAGCAGGCGAACACGGCGGCGGCTCCGGCCTCGACCCCGCGGCGCACATGCGTGCGGTAGGCGTCGAGGTCCACGGAGCCGTCGGGGCCGTACGCGGTGACCGGGAAGAACAGCGGTCCGCTGGGGATGGTGAGCCGAGCGGCGAGAGGGGCTGACGTCACGGGCTCTCCCGGTTCCATATTCATGATTGGCGTCTATATTTCTGAACACCTCCACGCTAAGGCGCCCCCTCGGTGCCGGTCAAGCGCACGAACCCGCGACGCACCAGCGGATTCGCCGCTCCCGCGACATACTTGACGGGCTCCACCCCAGCTCCTTAGCGTGTCCACGCATATGAATGCCGTGCGCCCATGTACACGGCGGCCCATTCAAGGAGACCCGAGGATGCCCGCTCCCCGCACCGTTCTGCTCACCGGCGCCGCCGGCGGCCTCGGCACCCTGATGCGGGACCTGCTCCCGGCCTACGGCTACGAGTTGCGCCTGCTCGACCTGCGCCCGATCGAGGACGCGCCGGACGCGATCGTCGCCGACCTCGGCGACAAGGACGCCGTGCGCGAGGCGGTCCGCGGCGTCGACGCGATCATCCACCTCGCGGGCATCTCCCTGGAAGCCCCCTTCGAGAAGATCCTCAAGGCGAACATCGAGGGCACCTACCACCTGTACGAGGCCGCCCGCGAGGAGGGCGTCGGCCGGATCGTCTTCGCCTCCTCCAACCACGCCGTCGGCTACACCCCGCGCCCTCAAGGCGACGACCCGCTCATCCCCATCGACACCCCGCACCGCCCGGACACCTTCTACGGCCTGTCCAAGTCCTTCGGCGAGGATCTCGCGCAGTTCTACTGGGACAAGCACGGGATCGAGACGGTCTCGGTGCGCATCGGCTCCTGCTTCGCCGAGCCGACCAGCGTGCGCATGCTGTCGGTGTGGATGAGCCCGGCCGACGGCGCCCGCCTCCTCCACGCGACCCTGACCGCCGAGAACGTCGGCCACACCGTCGTCTACGGCTCCTCCGCCAACACCCGGCTGTGGTGGGACCTCAGCACGGCGCGGGCGCTCGGCTACGACCCCCAGGACGACTCCGAGCCGTTCGCCGAGAAGCTGATCGCCGAGCAGGGCGAGCTGCGGGAGGGCAACGAGGCGCACGCCTACCTCGGCGGCCAGTTCGTGACGGACCCGCCGATCTGGCCGTACTGACCTGAGGACACGCCTGCCGGCGGCGGGCGGGCAGAGAACGGACCCGCCCGCTCGGGCATTCGGGCACGGCCCGGATGCGGCCGGGCAGCGCCCCCGGAGGCGCGGGGAACCGCGCGACCAGCCACAACGCACCCGCGGACGGCCACGACACCCCGGCGACAGGCCGCGCGTCTCCGGGACCGAACGGGCACACACGGGCAGGATCGCGCCCGCAACGGACCTGGCCACCGTCGAGCACCCGCTGTAGAACTTCCCCCATGGCCCGACGAGGGCCCGAACGGGCAGCACAGCAGGAGGCGGGTGACGGCCATGAACAGAACCGCGGAAGAACGTCAGCGCGAGATCGTGCTCGTCGCACGACGTGACGGCTCGGTCGACGTCACCGCGCTCGCCACCGAGCTGGGCGTGGCCAGGGAGACCGTACGGCGGGATCTGCGCGTCCTGGAGGACCACGGCCTGCTCCGGCGTACGCACGGCGGCGCCTATCCCGTGGAGAGCGCCGGCTTCGAGACGACACTCGCATTCCGCGCCACCAGTCACGTCCCCGAGAAGCGCCGGATCGCTGCCGCCGCGGCCGAGCTGCTCGGGGACGCCGAGACCGTCTTCGTCGACGAGGGCTTCACCCCGCAGCTCATCGCCGAGGCACTCCCCAGGGACCGGCCGCTGACCGTGGTCACCGCGTCCCTGCCGGTCGCGGGCGCGCTCGCCGAGACCGACACCGTCTCCGTCCTGCTGCTCGGCGGCCGGGTCCGCTCCGGCACCCTGGCCACCGTCGACCACTGGACGACGAAGATGCTGGCGGGCTTCGTCGTCGACCTGGCGTTCATCGGCGCCAACGGCATCTCCCGCGAACACGGCCTCACCACCCCCGACCCGGCCGTCAGCGAGGTCAAGACACAGGCGATCCGGGCCGCCCGCCGCACGGTCTTCGCGGGCGTGCACACCAAGTTCGGAGCGGTCAGCTTCTGCCGGTTCGCCGAGGTCGGCGCGCTGGAGACGATCGTGACGAGCACGCTGCTGCCGACGGCCGAAGCCCATCGCTACTCACTGCTCGGACCCCAGGTCATCCGGGTCTGACACCACACCGACGTCCCCCATCGGGTGCGGCCACACCCTGTGCTGCCCCTTATCTCCCCATATATCCAGGAGCGATCCATGCGAACCCAGAGCCGACGACGGCCACCGCGAGCCACGCTCGCCGCGGCCGCCGCAGGGACGCTACTCGCCCCGCTGCTCTCCGGCTGCTGGGTCGGGGCGGGCGGGGCCGGATCCGGCGGCGACGCCATCAACGTCCTCATGGTCAACAACCCCCAGATGGTCGAGCTGCAGAAGCTCACCCGCGCCCACTTCACCCGAGAGACCGGCATCAAGGTCAACTTCACGGTCCTGCCCGAGAACGACGTCCGCGACAAGATCAGCCAGGACTTCGCCAACCAGGCCGGCCAGTACGACGTGGCCACCCTGTCCAACTACGAGATACCGATCTACGCCCGCAACGGCTGGCTGCACGAGATGAACGGCTATGTGGCCAAGGATCCGGCCTACGACGAGCGGGACGTCCTGAAGCCGATGCGCCAGTCCCTCACCGCGGAGGACGGCAAGCTCTACGGCCAGCCCTTCTACGGCGAGTCGTCGTTCCTGATGTACCGCAAGGACGTGTTCGAGAAGAAGGGCCTGACGATGCCCGCGCACCCCACCTGGCAGCAGGTGGCGGACCTCGCGGCGAAGGCGGACGGCGCCGAACCGGGCATGAAGGGCATCTGCCTGCGCGGCCTGCCCGGCTGGGGCGAGGTGATGGCACCGCTGACGACGGTCGTCAACACCTTCGGCGGCACCTGGTTCGACAAGAACTGGAAGGCGCGGCTCGACTCACCCGCCTTCGAGAAGGCGACGAAGTTCTATGTCGACCTGGTGCGCGAACACGGCGAGTCCGGCGCCGCCCAGTCCGGCTTCGCCGAGTGCCTGAACAACATGACCCAGGGCAAGGTCGCCATGTGGTACGACGCCACCTCCGCGGCCGGATCCCTGGAGGCGGCGAACTCCCCGGTCAAGGGCAAGGTCGGCTACGCCCCCGCCCCCGTCGAGAAGACGAAGTCGTCCGGCTGGCTCTACACCTGGGCCTGGGGCATCCAGCAGTCCTCCCGCAACCCGGACAACGCCTGGAAGTTCGTCTCCTGGGCGTCCGGCAAGGGCTACGAGGAACTGGTCGGCGACCAGGCCGGCTGGTCCAACGTCCCGGCCGGCAAGCGGGCGTCGACGTACGCCAACGCCGACTACCGCAAGGAGGCCGCCGCCTTCCAGGAGATGACCAAGGAGGCCATCGAGGGAGCCCGGCCCGACGATCCCGGCGTGCAGCCGCGGCCCGCGCCCGGCATCCAGTTCGTCGGCATCCCCGAATTCACCGACCTCGGCACCAAGGTCTCCCAGGAGATCAGCGCGGCCATCGCCGGACGCCAGTCCGTCGAATCGGCCCTGAAGAAGTCCCAGCAGCTCGCCGAGAAGATCTCCGAGGAGTACGAGGGACGATGACCGCCACGACAACGGCCCCCGTGGCCTCCCCCGAGCTCCGCACCCCGGCCCGCAGGCCCTCCGCCCGGCTGCGCGCCTGGGCCACCCGGGCCCCGCTGCTCCCCGCCCTGATCTTCATGGTCGTCGTCACCCAGCTGCCCTTCGTGGCCACGCTGGTGATCTCCTTCTTCGACTGGAACGCCCTCTATCCCGACGCCCGGCACTTCACCGGCCTCGACAACTACCAGGAGGTCCTCACCGACGCGGACCTGCGCCACTCGGTGTGGACGACCGTCCTGCTGACCGTGGCGGTGGTCCTGGCCAGCCTGGTGCTGGGACTCGTCCTCGCCCTGCTGCTGGACCGGAGGTTCCGGGGCCGGGGCATCGTCCGCACCCTGCTGATCGCGCCGTTCCTGGTGGTGCCGGTCGCTGCGGCCCTGCTCTGGAAGCATGTGCTCTACAACCCTGAATACGGCCTGCTCAATGGGTTGTTGCACTATGTGGGCGGACCACAGCCCGACTGGATCTCCAACACCCCGCTGCTCGCGGTCGAGGCCTCCCTCGTCTGGCAGTGGACGCCGTTCATGATGCTGATCCTGCTCGCCGGACTGCAGAGCCGCGACCACGAGCAGATCGAGGCGGCCCGGGTCGACGGCGCGAGCGACTGGCAGATCTTCGTCCATCTGACGCTCCCGCATCTGCGCCGCTACCTCGAACTGGGCGCCCTGCTGGGCTCGATCTACATCGTCCAGAACTTCGACGCGGTCTTCACGATCACGTCCGGCGGCCTGGGTACCGCCAACCTCCCCTACACCGTCTACCAGAGCTTCTACCAGGCCCACGAGAACGGCCTCGCCTCGGCCGCGGGCGTCCTGGTCGTCATCGGCTCGATCGTCATCGCGACCTTCGCCCTGCGCGTGGTGTCGTCCCTGTTCCGCGAGGAGGTGTCCCGCGCATGAACGTCGTACGCCGCAACAGTATGGGCCTCATGGCCTGGCTGGCCGGGATCGTGTTCTTCCTGCCCATCGCCTGGATGGCCCTGACGTCCCTCCACTCGGAAGCCGACGCGGCGACCAACCCGCCCTCCTTCGCGGCCTCCCTGACCCTGGACGGCTACCGCGAGTTCTTCGGCGCGGGCGGCGGCGCGAGCCCCTGGCCGGCGCTGATCAACTCGACGGTCGCGTCACTGGCCTCGACCCTGCTGGTGCTGCTGCTGGCCTTCCCGGCGGCGTACGCGTTGTCGATCAACCGCGTCCGCAAGTGGACGGACGTCCTGTTCTTCTTCCTCTCCACGAAGATGCTGCCGGTGGTGGCGGGCCTGCTGCCGATCTACCTGTTCGCGAAGAACGCCGGGATGCTCGACAACATCTGGCTGCTGGTCATCCTCTACACGTCCATGAACCTGCCGATCGCGGTGTGGATGATGCAGTCCTTCCTCGCCGAGATCCCGGTCGCGGTGATCGAGGCGGCGAAGGTGGACGGGGCCCGACTGCCGACCGTCCTCGCGCGCGTCGTCGCCCCGATCGCCCTGCCCGGCATCGCGGCGACCTCCCTGATCTGCTTCATCTTCAGCTGGAACGAACTGCTCTTCGCACGGGTGCTGACCGGCGTGGTCGCCGAGACCGCCCCCGTCTTCCTGACCGGCTTCATCACCAGCCAGGGCCTGTTCCTGGCGAAGGTGTGCGCCGCGTCGCTCGTCATCTCCCTGCCGGTGCTCGCCGCGGGGTTCGCCGCCCAGGACAAGCTGGTCCAGGGCCTGTCGTTGGGAGCCGTGAAATGAAGGCCGCCGTCATCGAGTCCGTGGGCAAGGCCGTCGTCGCCGAGGTCCCGGACCCGACGCCAGGGCCGCGCGAGGTCGTCGTCGAGGTGGCCGCCTGCGGCCTCTGCGGCACCGATCTCCACATCCTGCAGGGCGAGTTCGCCCCGAAGCTGCCGATCGTGCCCGGGCACGAGTTCGCAGGCCAGGTGGTCGGGGTCGGCACCCAGGTCACGGAGGTGTCGGTGGGCGACCGGGTCGCGGTCGATCCCTCGCTCTACTGCTACGAGTGCCGCCACTGCCGTACGGGCCACAACAACCTCTGCGAACGCTGGGCGGCGATCGGCGTGACCACGGCGGGCGGCGCCGCGCAGTTCGCGGTGGCCCCGGTGGCGAACTGCGTGAAGCTCCCGGAACACGTCCGCACCCAGGACGCGGCCCTCGTGGAGCCGCTGTCCTGCGCGGTACGCGGCTACGACGTGCTCCAGTCCCGCCTCGGCGCGCACGTCCTGATCTACGGCTCCGGAACGATGGGCCTGATGATGCTGGAACTGGCCAAGCGCACGGGCGCGGCGAGCGTGGACGTCGTCGACGTGAACCCGGCCCGTCTGGAGACGGCCCGTCGCCTCGGTGTCTCGGCGTCGGCCGCGAACCCCGACGAACTGGACCGGCCGCAGGGCTGGGACCTGGTCGTCGACGCCACGGGCAACGCGGCGGCGATCCAGGACGGCCTGGACCGGGTGGCGAAGGCGGGCACGTTCCTGCAGTTCGGCGTGGCCGACTACGCGACCCGCGTGACGATCGACCCGTACCGCATCTACAACCAGGAGATCACCATCACGGGCTCGATGGCGGTGCTGCACAGCTTCGAACGAGCGGCGGAGCTGTTCGCGAACGGAGTGCTGGACCCGGAGATCTTCATCAGCGACCGCATCCCGCTGGAGCGGTACCCGCAGGCGCTGGAGCAGTTCGCGGCCGGCGTGGGCCGGAAGATCGTCGTGGTGCCGTAGAAAGGCCGGACGGGTCAAACGGCGCGTGGGATGCGACCCCCTCCGGCCGCACCCCACGCGTCCCCCGAGTCACCGCCGGTCGTGCAAGATCCTTCCGCGCCAGTCTTGTGCAGCCGGACCGCCGAAGGGAACATCCGCCTGATGCCGATCTTCGACGGATTGATAGCGGAACACCTATCAATGGACCGCGGTCACAGGGCGCGGGTCGGCCGAGGCGGGCCAGGCGAAATTCGCTGGGGGCGCCTGTCTCCCGCCCCGTACCCTCCCGGCATGCCACGACCCCACGGATTCAGCTACGAGCAGCACACCGGCGGAACCGTCCGCATCACCCACCACGGCCGCCCCGCCACCACCCTGAACGGCCCCCGGGCCGCGCGGTTCCTCGCCGAGGTCGAGACCTCCGACCCCCAGCTCGTCATGGCGCGCTGGACCGGCAACTACAAGCGGGGCAACGAACGCACCGCGCGTGCTCATCCCCGCAATCGCCGCTGACCCGATTGGCCTCAAGGTAAGGGAACGGCAAAACCGCCTCGCTCGTTCACCCGGCATGACAGCTATGACCCCCGGCTCGAACATCCCCCTGTCCGCCGCCCGCGTGACGGTGGACGTCGCCGCCCCGGTGCGGCTCGACGTATCGGGCCTGCTGCTCACCGCCGACGGCAAGGTGCGCTCCGACGACGACTTCATTTTCTACAACCAGCCGTCGGGCCCGGGCGTGACGTACCGCTCCGGGGGCGGCACCGCGCCCGACGCGATCACGGTCGACACGGCGGCCGTGCCCCCCGGCATCGAGAAGATCATCGTCACCGCCAGCCCGGATGCCGCGGGCCAGACCTTCCAGGGCGTCGAACCGACCGCGACGATCCGCAACGCGGACGACAGCTCCGTCCTGGCCTCCTTCACACCGCCGCAGCTCGGCAGCGAGACGGCCCTGGTGATCGTGGAGATCTATCTGCGCAACGGCCAGTGGAAGGCCCGCGCGGTCGGCCAGGGATACTCCAACGGCCTCGCGGGCATCGCCACGGACTTCGGTGTGACGGTGGAGGAACCGGCCGCCGCTGCCCAGCCGGTGACTCCACCGCCGGCCCCGATGCAGCCGCCGGTGGCCCCGCCGGCCCCGCCCGTCACCGCGCCCGCGGCACCCCCGGCCCCGGCCACTCCTCCCCCGCCCGCGCCCGGCACCGGGAAGATCAATCTCGACAAGGGCCGCGTCAGCCTCCAGAAGAACCAGACCGTCTCCCTCGTCAAGGGCGGCCGCCCGCTGCTCTCCTCGGTCAAGATGGGCCTCGGCTGGGAGCCGGCGTACCGCGGCAAGGACATCGACCTCGACGCCTCGGTCATCGCCTACGGCCCGCAGCGCAACCACATCGACAGCTGCTACTTCGGCAAGCTCCAGATCGTGGGCGGCGCGATCAAGCACTCCGGCGACAACCTCACGGGTGAGGGCGGCGGGGACGACGAGGTGATCATGGTCGACCTCGGCCGGCTGCCGCAGGAGGTCACGGGCCTGGTCTTCACGGTCAACTCCTTCTCCGGCCAGAAGTTCACCGAGGTGGCCAAGGCCTACTGCCGCCTCCTGGACGGCACGACGGGCGAGGAACTGGTCCGCTTCGACCTCACCAGCGCCGAGCCGCAGACCGGCGTGATGATGGCCAAGCTGATCCGCCAGTTCTCCGGCGAGTGGGACATGACAGCGATGGGCGACTTCGTGAAGTCCCGCACGGTCAGGGGCATGGTCAAGCCGGCAGCCCAGGCCCTGTAATCACCCTCTCCCCCGCGCCCCTTCAGGGGGCGCGGGGAACTGCGCGACAAGCCACACACTTCCCGCACCCTGCAAACCTCCGCACCCCTACGGCGCCCGGGCCCGGCGACCGGCACCGCCACTCACACACCCCTAGGCCGCAACCCCTCCACCAACAGCATCAGATACCGCCGCACATACCCACACTCCGCATCCGCCAGCTCCGCCGCCGCCGCGACCCCATGGACCAGCCGCAGGATGTCGACCGGCTCGACATCCCCCCGCAGCGCACCCGCCTCCCGCGCCGCACGGACCAGCCGCCCCGCCGCGCCCTTCACCGAGTCGCCGCAGGCCGCCCCCACGGGGGAGCCGGTGTCCGTGACGGCCGGGCCCAGCAGGGCCTTGAGACCGCGCACCGCGATCAGCCCGGCGCCGAGTTCGTACAGCCACTCCACCAGCGCCTCACCCGGCGCCAGCTCGGCCGCGAGCTCGTCGGCCCGGGCAGCGATCGCCTCGATCCGGTCGAGGTACACGGCCTCCAGCAGCGCGTGCCGGGTCGGGAAGTGCCGGTACAGCGTGCCGGAGCCGACCCCGGCCCGCTTGGCGATGTCGTCGAGCGACGCGCTCTCCCCATGCGCGGCGAAGGCCTCCCCGGCCGCCTTCAGCAACCGCTCGTAGTTACGCCGGGCGTCCGCCCGCATGGGCCGGACCTGCGCCACAGTCACTCCCTGCAGAACGGGGACATTCCCCGCATCCTATCGAGGCGAGATCCGGCCCACCGCCTTACATCTTCATCGCCCCCGCCGCCAGGTCCCGCAGGAAGTGCCGCGCGCCGATCAGGAACACCAGGATCAACGGGATGACGCTCATCAAGGCGCCCGCCATCACCAGGGAGTAGTCGGTGTTGTAGAGGACGTTGAGGTTCGCCAGGGCGACCTGGAGGGTGACCTTGTCCGGGTCGATCATGACGACCAGGGGCCAGATGTAGTCGTTCCACAGGCCGATGAACGTGAAGATGCCGAGGAAGGCCAGGGCCGGGCGGAACAGCGGCAGGGCGACCGTCCAGTAGAGGCGGAAGAAGCCGGCGCCGTCGATCCGCCCGGCGTCCAGCAGTTCGTCCGGCAGTGAGTTCTGGGCGTACTGGCGCATCCAGAAGATGCCGAACGCGTTCGCCGCGCTGGGGATGATCAGTGCCTTCAGCGAGCCCGCCCAGCCGAACTCGGCCATGGTGACGAACTGCGGCACCAGGGAGAGCTGCGCGGGGATCATGTACGTCACCAGCAGCATGCCGAAGAGGAACTTCTTCGCCGGAAACTCGTACTTGGCGAAGGCGAACGCGGCCAGCGAGTCGAAGAACAGCACCAGCACCGTCCCGAGCACGGCGACGACCACGGTGTTGAACAGCGAGCCGAAGAAGTCGACGGTGTCGAGCACCCGCCCCATGTTGTCCAGCAGATGCGGCCCGGGCAGCAGCTTGGGCGGGTAGCGGTAGATGTCCTGCGTGGTGCCGGAGGCCAGCACCACCAGCCAGTAGAAGGGGAACAGCGAGACCAGCACACCGAACAGCAGCGTCGCCCGGACGCCGATGCGGCTGAGCCTGCTGCCGGAGCCGATGGCCAGGCCCGCGCTGCCGGTCGTCCTGTCGTCAGCGGCCATGGCGAGCCCCCTTGCGGCGCAGCAGACCGGCGATGCCGGGACGGCGGTCGTCGTCCGAGCCGGCGACCAGCCGCCAGTTGACGATGGTGAAGATGGCGATGATCGCGAAGAGGACCCAGCCCATCGCGGCGCCGTAGCCGAACTGGTGCTCCTTGAAGGCCTTCTGCCACAGATAGAGCACGATGGTCATCCCTTCCTGTCCCGGACCGCCCGTGGTTCCGACGTCGGTCGACTGGAAGAGCACCTGGGACTCGGTGAAGATCTGCAGGCCGTTGATGGTGGAGGTGACCGCGGCGAACAGCACCACGGGCCGCAGCTGCGGCAGCACGACCCGGAAGAGGGTCTGCCGGCTGTTCGCGCCGTCGACGCGGGCGGCCTCGAAGTGCTCGGTGGGGATGGCCTGGAGGCCCGCCAGGAAGATCAGCGCGTTGTAGCCGACCCACCGCCAGATGATCATCAGGGAGACGGACGACTTGATGCCCCACTCCGAGGACAGCCAGCCGATCCCGTCCACCCCGATCGCCCGCAGCACCGCGTTGGCGAGGCCCGCCTGGGCGAAGACCGAGCCGAAGACGACGGTCATGGCGACCATCGAGGTCACGTTGGGGATGAAGTACGCCACCCGGTAGGCGCCCGTGAAGCGGACCTGCGAATGGAGCAGGAACGCCAGCACCAGGGCCAGGAACAGCATCGGCACCGTCGAGAGGAACCAGATCTCGAAGGTGTTGAGCACCGAGTGCCAGAACACCGAGTCCTGCAGCAGCCAGCCGTACTGCTGGAACCCGACGAAGCGCATGTCCCCGATGCCGTCCCAGTCCTGGAAGGACAGATAGACAGAGAAGACGATCGGGAAGGCGCCGAAGACGGCGAACAGCACGTAGAACGGGGAGATGGCGAGCAGGGGCGGGAAGTGACGCTTACGGCCGCCCGGGGTGGTGGACTTGGCAGGGCGGGCAGGTGGCCGCTCGTCGGCCGCCGGCGCACCGGCCGGATCGAGAACCGTGGCCATGTCAGCTCACCCCCACCCGGGACAGCGTGGTCTCGGCCGTGTTCACGGCGTCCCGCCACGCCCGGTCGGGGTTCTTGCCGAGCAACTCCACATTGGTCAGCTCCTGGAAGAACGGGGTGTTGGCGGTCTCCTCGTAGGGGCTGAAGTAGACGACCGGGGCCTTCTGGGCGGCCGGGCCGAAGACGTCGATGGGCTGCTGACCGCCGAAGAAGGGGTCGGGCTTGTGCATCGCCGGGTCGGCGTAGGTGGCCGGAGTGGTGGGGAACAGGGCCATCTCCTGGTAGCTCTTGAGCTGGTTCGCGGGGCTGAGCAGCCACTTCAGGAAGGAGAAGGCCGCTTCCGGTTCCCGGCAGTAGCGGGTCAGGGTGACGTAGGAGCCGCCGTAGTTGCAGGGGCCGTCGGGCAGGGTGGTCAGCCGCCAGGATCCGGAGGTCTTGGGGGCGGTGTCCTTCAGGCCGTAGCTGGCCCACACCGCCGTGGTCATGGTGGCGACCCGGCCGCCGCTCATGGCCGCGGTGAAGTCGGGCGTCCCGTCGGTGATCCGGGCGCTGAGCTTCTGCCGGAGGATCTCCACGGAGAGATCCCAGGCGCGGCGGACGTGCTCCTGATCACCGATGAAGCGGTTGCCGGCGTCCACGAACTGCTGGGGGCTCTGGAGCAGGACCTGCTGGAAGACGTTGCCGATGTTGCTCACGAGGTAGGGCTTGCCGGGTCCCTTCGCCCGCAGTGTCCGTCCGGCGGCGATGAACTTCTCCCAGGTGGGCACCCCTTCGGCGACGTCCGCCGGTTCGTAGGGCAGTCCGGCCTTCTCGAAGAGGTCCCGGCGGTAGTAGAGCGCGGTGGGGCCGGCGTCCAGCGGGAAGCCGATCATCCTGCCCGTCGGGGTGAAGCAGGCCTTCCACTTCCAGTCGAGGTACTGGTCGCGGACGGATTCCGCGCCGAGCGTGCGCAGGTCGAGGAACTCGTTCTCGTCGGGGAAGAACGTGGCGAGGTTGTCGCTGTTGACGACCGTCAGGTCCGGAACGTAGGCGCGGGCGGCGAGGCTGGTGCGCACCTTGGAGTCGATCTCGCCGTCCGGGATCTGGGAGCCCTTCACCCTCAGTCCCGGCACGCCGGGCACACCGCGCCTGGCGGTGGCGAGCAGCTTGTCGCTGAGCGAGCCCTTCCAGTACCAGAGGCTGAGGTGGTCCGTGCCGACGGAGGCCGATCCCGCTTCGGCGCCGCATCCGGTCAGACCGAGCAGGCCCGCTCCCGCGCCACCCAGGGAGGCCCCCAGAAAGCGTCTGCGGGACATCGTTCGGTGTTCCATGGGCGCGCACTCGCTTTCCGGGCGTTACCGCGGCCGGGGGACAGCGCTGCCGCGGGCCCGTTCTCACGGGGATGGGGGGACGCTTCCGGGATGAGGAAGTGAAGACAACGATGTCGGCGGGCGCGTGGTAGTCGGGCCGACGGTCTCGCGATGGGGATTTCTGAGGGTTCGTGAACGTTCACGTGAGCGTTGCCGTTGAGTATCGGGGCGCCCGAAAACCGGTGTCAAGGGAACTGCACGGCAGATCTGCCGACGGGCCCGACGGCCCGGGTGGTCAGGCGGACTCGCGTACGACCAGTTCGGGCGTCACCCACGCGTCCGCGCCCCGCAGCGGCTCCTCACCGGCGCACAGCCGGGCCATCTGCTCCACGGCCAGCCGTCCCAGCTGCCGCTTGTCGATGTGCAGGGTGGTCAGGGCGGGGTCCACCAGCTCGCCCAGGGAAAGGCCGTCGAAGCCCAGCACGGCCAGATCGTCCGGAACCCCGCGGCCATGGCGACGGGCGGTGCGCATCGCCCCGACCGCGATCAGGTCGTTGAACCCGAAGACGGCGGTGATCTCCGGCCGCGCCTCCAGCAGCCGCTCCATGCCGGCCTCGCCCCCCGCCACGCTGTGCTCGGGGCACAGCACGATCCAGCTCTCGTCGACGGGCAGGCCGTGCCGCCGGACCTGCTCGAGGAAGGCCTGCTTGCGGGCACCGGGTTCGCGCTCGCCGTCCAGCATGCCGATCCGGCGGTGCCCGGCCTCGACCAGGTGGGCGATGCCCTGCTCGACACCGGCGGAGGCGTCGATTCCGACGGCCGCGAACCGGGTCTGCTGCGGGCCGCGCTCCAGCAGCACCAGCGGTACGCCCCCGAGGTGCCGGGTGAGCACGTCGTCCGAATCCTTGAAGTAGCCCACGACCGCGTCCGCCTGGTGGGAAAGCACGTCGAGCGCCTGCCGCTCCCTGGCGTCGTCGATACGGGAGTCCCATACGACGACCTGCCAGCCGCGCTGCTCGGCCGCCTCCAGCACTCCGGCGGCCACCTCGGGGAAGAACGGGTTCCGCAGGTCCGGGATGACCAGGCCCGCCGTCACCGCCCCCTTCTGGACGAGCCCGCGCGCGAACCGGCTGGGCCGGTAGTCCAGGAGCCGTGCCGCCTCCAGCACCCGCTCCTTGGTGCCCGGGTCGATCTCACCCTTGTCGTTGACCGCCCGGGAGACCGTCTGGCGTGACACCCCGGCCAGTCGTGCGACGTCATGGATCGTGGCCCGGCGCCGGGCACCGTCGGGCCGCTCGCCACCCGGCTCCACCCGTTGTCTGTCGGTCCACACGCTGAGCACTGTATCCGGCGCCGGACGCGGCCCGGCAGGGGCAGCGGGGCGGGCCGCTCAGTCGTCGAGTTCGGTGAACAGCGTCAGCTGCAGGTCACCGGGGGCCTCCAGCCGGGAGTTCAGGGAGTTCCAGGGGGTACGCGTCGGCTCGGCGACGACCTCGGCTCCGGCGGCGGCCAGCTTCGCCGTGACGGCGACGGAGTCGTCCACCTGAAAGGCGACCCGGACATGACCGGCCACCCGCCGCCCCACCTCGACCTCGTCGATGAAGGCAGCGTGGTTCGGATCGGTCAGCTCCAGCGTGGCCCGCCCGGCATCGAGAATCGTGACCCGCCCGTCCTCCGAGACGAACGCGCCCCGCTCGGCCAGACCGAGCACGTCCCGGTAGAAGTGCAGCGCGGCGTCGTAGTCCTCGGCGGTCACGACGAGTCGGAGCTCTCGAACGGCTGGTTCCTCGGGCATGGGGCTCCTCCGTGATCTCGGACAACCGCTGACAACCCGCACACCGGCCGGTTGATTCCCACGCTCCCCCCGAACGCCCGCGCCCGCAGGCCCTCAGAACAGCGCGCTGTACGCGTTCAGCGCCGGCTGCCCGCCCAGGTGGGCGTAGAGGACCGTGGAATCGCGGCCGATCTCCCCGTTGGAGACCAGGTCGATCATCCCGGCCATGGACTTCCCCTCGTACACGGGGTCGGTGACCATGCCCTCCGTCCTGGCGGCGAGCCGCATCGCCGCCAGGGTGGACTCGTCAGGGATGCCGTAGATGCCCGCGTGATACCGCTCGTCGAGTTCGATGTCGGACTCGGTCAGCTCGCGCTTGAGGCCGATGAGCTGCCCGGTGTTCTGGGCGATGCGGGCGATCTGCGTGCGGGTGGCGGCCGGCTTGGCCGAGGCGTCGATGCCGAGCACGCGCCGGGGCCGCCCGCCCGTCTCCTCCAGCGCGGCGAACCCGGCGACCATGCCGGCCTGCGTCGACCCGGTCACCGAGCACACGACGACGGTGTCGAAGAAGACGCCCAGCTCCCGCTCCTGCTGGACCACTTCATGGGCCCAGGCGGCGAAGCCCAAGCCGCCGAGCGGATGATCGGAGGCACCGGCCGGGATGGCGTACGGCTTCCCGCCACCCTCCTCGACCTCCCTGAGCGCCTGTTCCCAGCTCTCCTTGAACCCGATCCCGAACCCGGCCTTCACCAGCCGCACATCGGCCCCGGCGAGCCGGCTGATCAGGATGTTGCCGACCTTGTCGTACACGGCGTCGGGCCAGTCCACCCAGCTCTCCTGCACGAGCACGCACTTGAGCCCGGCCCGGGCGGCGACGGCCGCGACCTGGCGGGTGTGGTTGGACTGCACCCCGCCGATCGACACGAGCGTGTCACAGCCCTGGGCGAGCGCGTCGGCGACCAGGTACTCCAGCTTGCGGGTCTTGTTCCCGCCGTACGCGACACCGGAGTTGCAGTCCTCGCGCTTGGCCCAGAGGGAGGCGCCGCCGAGGCGCTCGGTCAGCCGCTCCAGGCGGTGGACGGGCGAGGGCCCGAAGAGCAGGGGGTAACGCTCGTACGAGGAAAGGGGCATGGGTCCTCCCGGGATCGGGGGTCGGTCTCAGTCGGCGAGTTCTTCGAGCCCCCGCCAGATCTCCGCCGTGACGCGGACCGCCTCGGCCACGTCACCGGCCGCACAGGCCTCGATCAGCCGCTCGTGCAGCCCGGCCGAACGGCAGCTGCCGCCCTGGCCGAAGCGCCGTCGCTCCAGGCGGCGGATGAGCGGGGTGTAGCGGGCGGCGGTCGCGGCGGCCGCGCGGTTGCCGCTCACCCGGACGAGGACCTCGTGCAGCGCGTCGTCGGCACGCAGGGCCGCGTCCACGTCTCCGCTGCCGACGGCGGCGGCGAACCGCTCGTTGGCGGCACGCATCGCCTCGATGTCCGCGGCCTTCAGCCGGGGCACGGCGACCCGCGTCACCAGCTCGTGCATGGCGCCGACCACGGCGGCGGCGTCCCGCACGTCGGAGGCCACGAGCGGAGTCACCCGGGTGTAGCTCTGCGGCTTGCTCTCCAGCAGCCCCTCGTCCACCAGCCGGGAGAACGCCTCCCGCACCGGCGCCCGGGACAGCCCGAGCCGCTCCGCGAGCTCGGCGTCCCGCACCACCGCACCGGGTTCGATCTCCCCGGCCACGATGGCGTCCCGGATCGCCGCGTACGCCCGGTCCCTGAGCAGGGTCCGGGGCACGGGCCGGATGGCCTCCATGGACTGAAATGTTAGATGTCAGCCGCCACCGCAAACAAGAGGCACCGGGACAGGACCGTGGCTCGGACAGGGCCATGACGCGGGCAGGACCGTGGCCCGCACTCCCCACGCGGTGCGGGCCACGGTCTCTCAGGCCGCCCAGGGCCAGTCGGCGTCGCGGGACGCCTCGATCAGCGGAACCATCCGGAAGGCCGCGTCCGACAGGCCGCCGAAGGTGTGCCGGTTCCCCGTGCCCGACGGGCCGTGGCCCGCCCGGTATCCGGCGAGGTTCCAGGTGTAGACCGGCACGTCGGCCGGGACCTGCTCGGTCGGGTCGCCCCGGTGGTGGTGCGTGTACTGCTCGTCGGTGACGATCAGCACCCGGTCGTGCTTCCGGTAGTGCCGGCGCACCGCCTCCGTCGTGTCGGTGCCGCCCAGGTCGCCGAAGCGGTCGAGGATCTTCAGGACCGACTCGCCCTCGCGGAACCGCACACGGTCGCTCGTCGAGCCGAACTCGACCAGGTCCGCGCGCTCCGCCCGCAGCGCGAGCGCCGTACCGAAGATCGCCGCCGCGTCGGCGCGGGTGAGCTCCGAGCGGTCGGACAGCCGGGACCAGAACATCGAGCCCGAGCGGTCCACGAGCACCAGCGTCCGGCCGGGCAGCGCGGGCACGTTGGCCAGCGAGTGGCCGAGGGCCCGCTCCAGCGCGTACGACCAGCGCAGTGACGGCGCGTGCTGGTACGCGGCGAGGTACCGGAAGGGGAACTGCCGCGAGCGCGCGACCTCCGCCGGGTCGCTGATCCGCGCGGCGACCCGCGCGGCGACCTCGTCGGACACCCCGGCCTCGTCGAAGTTCCGCAGGTTGCGCACGAGCGCCATGGTGCCCATGGACGGAATCACGGCCTCCCAGGCCGCCTTGTCCATCGGCCCCTGGAGCCAGCCCGCCAGTGTCTCCCACGTCATTCCGGCCGCGGCCAGCCGCTCGGCGCCGCCCTCGGCGGTCACGACCGCGCGCCGCTCCTCGACCGGCAGCGCCATCAGCTCGCGGTGCGCGCCGAGGACGCGATCCGCCTCCGGCGGCACCGCGGTGTCGGGGTTGTGCCGCCGGTCGAGGGCGTAGCGGAACAGCTCGCCCTGCCACGGCTTGTCCGGATCGGGGACCGCGTGCACGAGGTTGAGGATGTCGCCGAAGCGGTAGCCCTTGGAGGCGGTGTCGTACTTCAGCAGTGCCTTGCCGTGGTAGAGGCGGCGCACGGCGTCGGCGATGCCCCGCTTGACCGGCTTGGGCACGTTGCGGCCGTACATCGCGGTCCAGTACGCGAGCAGTTCGCCGGGCTCGTCGGGCCGCTGGAGCACGGAGGCGACGACCTGCCGGTTGGACGGGCCGTCGGTCGCGCCCGCGTCCAGGCGGGCCTTGACGTACTCGGCGGCGCCGACGACCGAGGCGGTACGCAGGTTGCCCTCGCGGCGCAGCCAGCCGAGCAGGCCGGCCGTCCATGCCGGATCGGTGACGGCGAGTTCGCGCACGAGCTTCGCGAAGCGGTCGTCGCGGTCGGCGCCGGCCTCGTAGAAGGTCTGCTGCGAGACGAAGTTCGAGACGGCGAGCAGGAAGAGCTCGGAGCGGGCATCCCGCTCGCGACCGCGGCCGCCCTCGTAGGTGCGCAGCACACGTCCGGTGGACGTGACGCGCGAGACGGGACGCGCGCGGGCTGCCTTGGAGTTGAATCGCGCCATGATGAATTCCCCCGAATTCGTTCTTACTTATTTCCGGGGGAGACGCTGCATGCGAGAAAAGAGTTGGGTGCCCGAGGACAGAAGTCGGCGACGGACTAATTCAGATGCTCTACCCATTGAGCTACAGCGACCCGAAAGTCGCCGGCGGGACTCGAACCCGCAACCCTCCGATCCCATGAAGTAACCGTTGCCTTCGCACCGGGCACCCACCACATGCTGCGCCTCCCGAGATCAAGTCGGCGGCGGCGTCGGATTCTTTGGAAGAGAAGTAGCCGCTGCCATCGCACCGGGAGGTGCGTGACGTTGTGATCTCACTGTAGGAGGCGCAGCGCGGGCACTGCGACCGAATTATTTACCGCTTCTGGCGCTTCCAGGGACCGGTGATGGCCAGCATGATGCCCGGCGTCTGAATGTTGGCGTACAGCGTCCGGCCGTCCGGGGAGAAAGTGACACCGGTGAACTCGCTGTATTCCGGCTCCTCCTCGGTGCCGGTGTTCAGCTCGTTGCGGGCGATCGGGTACGTACGTCCGCTGTCGGTGGCCCCGAACAGGTGCTGCACGCCTTCCCCGTCCTCGGCGATGACGAGGCCGCCGTATGGGGAGACGGTGATGTTGTCGGGGCCGTCGAAGGCGCCGTCCTTGGAGGGGTCGGGATTCACGCCGAGCAGGACCTTCAACGTGAGCGTCCGGCGCTTGGGGTCGTAGAACCAGACCTGCCCGTCGTGCTGGACGGGGCTCTCCTCACGGGCGTACGAGGAGACGATGTAGGCACCGCCGTCGCCCCACCACATGCCCTCCAGCTTGCGGGCGCGGGTGACCTGGTCGTCCTTGAACTGCTTGCGCACAGGGGTGGTGCGGGCGTCGCGGTCCGGTACGTCCACCCAGTCGACGCCGTACACGGTGCCGATCTTCGTGGCCCGGGACAGGTCGTCGACGAACTTGCCGCCGGAGTCGAAGCACTTGGGCGCCTGGAGGACACCGGCGTCGTCGGCGAGCCTGCGGAACTTGCCGGGGCCGTACTCGAAGCCCCTGGGCGGGGTCCAGCGGAAGAAGAGGCCGTTGGGGCCGGCGGCGTCCTCGGTGAGGTAGGCGTGGCCGCGCTTGGGGTCGATGACGACGGCCTCGTGGTCGTAGCGCCCGAAGAACTTCAGGGGCTTGGGGCTGCGATTGGCGCGCCGGTCGCACGGATCGACCTCGAACACATAGCCGTGGTCCTTGGTCATGCCGTTGACGCCGGCCTTGTCGGAGTTCTCCTCGCAGGTGAGCCACGTGCCCCAGGGGGAGCTGCCGCCGGCGCAGTTGGTGGAGGTGCCGGCGATGCCCACCCACTCGGCGACACGTCCGTCGGGGCGCACCTCGACGACCGTGCAGCCGCCGGCGGCGGCCGGGTCGTAGACGAGGCCCTCGGTGAGCGGCACCGGGTGCTCCCAGTTGGCGCGCGGGCCCTTCAGCTCGTGGTTGTTGACGAGCAGGGTGGTGCCGCGGGGGCCGTCGAAGGTGGCGGTGCCGTCGTGGTTGGACGGCGTGAACTCGCCGGACTCCAGCTTCGTCTTACCGCTGTAGGTGAGGATCCGGTACGTGAAGCCGGCGGGCAGGGCGAGGATGCCCTTGGGGTCCGGGACCAGCGGCCCGTAGCCGACTCCGTGCCCGGAGTCCGCGGACGCGTCCCCCGCGCTGTCGGTGTCGTAGGACGCGAGGGCGTTCGGTGCGGTGGCGAGGGCGCCGACACTGCCCGCCAGCGCGACACCGGCACCGGTGATCGCGGAGGTTCTGGCGAAGTCCCTGCGGGTGAGCGACATGGTGTCTCCTGTGACGGTGAGTATGCCGTGGAGGGTGGCGGACCTCGTTCGGCGACACCGTGCCGTTCATCCATGAACGCCGGTTGAACAACACCCCGGGGGCACGGGGAACTGCGCGACAAGCCGAGACGGCGCCGCACCGGCGAACAGGATCAGCCGCCCTGTTGCGACCGCGCCTTGAAGGCAGCCTTCCGCGCTTCTTTCGCGACCTTCTTGTCGGGATGCAACCGCCCCATCGCCTCGAGCACATCAGCCACGGCAGGATGATCCACCCGCCACACAGCCGCGAAAAACCCACTGTGCTGCTGAGCAAGCCCCTGCACCAACGCCCGCAACTCCTCGGAGTTCCCTTCGGCGGCAAGCTGCGCCGCCACCGTGTCGATGGTCAGCCAATACACCATCGCCTCGGACGGCGCCGGCACATCCACCGCACCGTGCTCGGTCAGCCACACCCGCGCGAGGCCGCCCAGCTCGGCATCGTCGAGGACCTCCCGCAGCGCCGGCTCGGCCGAAGCCCCCACCAGCGACAAGGCCTGCTGACACCGCAACCGCCGCAGCGGCGCCCCGGCATCCGAGCCCCGCGCCGCCGCCAGCAACTCCCGCGCGGAGGCGAGGGAGTCACGGCGGGCCAGCCACTGCTCGGTCTCGGCCTGCGCCGCGGCCGGCGGGAACGCCGCCGTGCCGTCGAGCAGCGCGTCGGCCCCCTTGTCCGCGAGGTCCCCGACCGCCGGTGCCTCGAACCCGGCCTCCAGCAGCCGGGCACGCATCCCGTACAGCCCGAGCGGGGTGAGCCGGACCATGCCGTACCGGGAGACGTCGGTGTCGTCGACGGGCGCCGCGGGCTCCTCGTCGGCGTCGGCCATGAGCGCCTCGTCCACCGGCTGGTACTCCACGAACCCCACCGGCTCCAGCATCCGGAACTGGTCGTCCAGCCGCATCATCGCGTCGGACACCTGCTCCAGGACGTCGTTGGTGGGCTCGCCCATGTCGCTGGGCACGATCACCGACGCGGCCAGCGCGGGCAGTGGCACCGGCGCCTCGCCGGGCGTGTCCTCGCCGGCGGTCAGCAGATAGAGGTTGCCGAGCACCCCGTCGAGGAACTCGGCCTCGGACTCGGGGTCCCAGTCGAGGGCGGAGAGGTCGAGCTCGCCGTCCTCGTCGACGAGATCCGCGAGCCCCTCCAGGTCGGGCACGCTCGCGTCGGCGAGCACCGTCTCCAGGGCGGCGAGCCACAGGGCGAGCACGTCCTGCGGCGAGCCACCGGTGAGCAGGGCCAGGTCATCGCCCGCCCGGACGGTGCCCTCGTCCTCGTCGACGACCTCGACGAGCCCGGTATCCACGGCCACCCGCCACGCCTCACTGGCGTCGGCGGGGGCATCGTCCCCGCTCAGCCCGAGCGTCTCGACCGCCGCGGGCAGCTGCTCGTCGACGAGCCCTCCCCCGGCGTCGACGCGGGTGTCCGGCCCGGCCCAGCGGGCGAGCCGGGCGGCCCGGGACAGCAACGGCGTGGACAGTGCGGCACGCGCCAGCTCCGCTTCGGAGTGCAGCCGCACCGGCGGCAGGGGGGAGCTGTCTGACATCGGCTGTTTCTCCTAGGGCGCCTCATACGACTCAGCCGCTCAGCCTAGACGGATTTCCACCCATGCCGCCTACTTCATCTCCCCGTCAGCGGCCGTACATGGCCGAAACCTTGACAAGTGACGTGACCAGGCTGGAGATTGACGCGCGTAGAAGTCGGCGGACAGTTGTTCACCGGGTCGGCCCCACCCCGCCCGCCCGTCCACCGCCCGCTACGCGCGTCACACCGCCCGCCCCACAGGTAGCGGCAGACAGTCCACGCACCACCCTCGTCCCGGCACCTGTCATGTCCCCGGAGGGAACCCCGTTGCCGAGCAAGTCGTCCGCGCGTCTCGCCGCGCTCACCGTCGCCGCCGTGTGCTCCGCGGCATCCACGATCGTCCTCACCACCCCCGCGCACGCGGACTCGCTCCGCGTCCACGACGTCCAGGGCAGCACCCGGACCTCCCCGTACGCCGGGAAGCAGGTCACGGACGTGGCCGGAATCGTCACCGGCATCCGGACGTACGGTTCCTCCCGCGGCTTCTGGATCCAGGACCCGAACCCGGACGCCGACCCGGCGACCAGCGAGGGCGTCTTCGTCTTCACCAGCTCGACGCCGAAGGGGGTCGCCGTCGGTGACTCCGTCACGGTCAGCGGCACGGTCGCGGAGTACGTCCCCGGCGGCGCCACCTCCGGCAACCAGTCGCTGACGGAGATCACCAAGCCGACGTTCACGGTCCTCTCCAGCGGCAACGAACTCCCCGCCGCCACCAAGATCGACGCCAGGTCGGTCCCCGCCGCCTACGCGCCGCCCGGCGACACCACGGCGAACGGCTCGATCAACTCCCTCGCCCTCAAGCCCTCGAAGTACGCCCTGGACCACTACGAGGCGCTGGAGGGCATGACCGTCCGCGTCTCCGACACCCGTGTCGTCGGCGCCACCGACCCGTACACCGAGCTCTGGGTGACGGTGAAGCCGCACGAGAACCGCAACCGCCACGGCGGCACGGTCTACGGCTCCTACGACGCGCAGAACACCGGCCGCCTCCAGATCCAGTCCCTCGGGGCGACGGCCGACTTCCCGAAGGCGAACGTAGGCGACACCCTCTCCGGCACGACGGCGGGCCCGCTCGACTACAACCAGTTCGGCGGCTACACCCTCGTCGCGAGCGAACTCGGCACGCTCAAGACGGGTGACCTGAAGCGCGAGACCACCCGTAGTCAGCGCGGCGGTGAACTGTCGGTCGCGACGTACAACGTCGAGAACCTCGACCCGTCCGACGCCACTTTCGCCGAGCACGCCTCCGCGATCGTGAACAACCTGAAGTCGCCGGACATCGTGTCCCTGGAGGAGATCCAGGACAACAACGGCGCGACGAACGACGGCACGGTCGCCGCCGACCAGACCCTGACCAAGCTGATCGACGCGATCGTCGCGGCCGGCGGCCCGAAGTACGACTGGCGCTCGATCGACCCGGTCAACGGCGCCGACGGCGGCGAGCCGGGCGGCAACATCCGCCAGGCGTTCCTGTTCAACCCGGAGCGGGTCTCCTTCACCGACCGCGCGGGCGGCGACGCCACGACGGCCACCGACGTGACGAAGATCCGCGGCAAGGCCCACCTCACGCTGAGCCCCGGCCGTATCGCCCCCGCCGACGAGGCCTGGAAGAACAGCCGCAAGCCGCTGGCCGGCGAGTTCGCCTTCCGCGGCCGTACGGTCTTCGTGATCGCCAACCACTTCAACTCCAAGGGCGGCGACCAGGGCCTGACCTCCCAGTACCAGCCGCCGTCCCGCAGCTCCGAGACCCAGCGCCACCAGCAGGCCACCCTGGTGAACGCCTTCGTCAAGGACATCCTCGACACCCAGAAGAACGCGGACGTCATCACGCTGGGCGACATCAACGACTTCGAGTTCTCGAAGACCGCCAAGCTCCTCGAGGGCCGAGGCGAACTCTGGTCGGCGATCAAGTCGCTCCCCCGCAACGAGCGTTACTCGTACGTCTACCAGGGCAACAGCCAGGTCCTCGACCAGATCCTGATCAGCCCGTCGATCCGCCGCGACTGCGACTTCGAGTACGACAGCGTGCACGTCAACGCGGAGTTCAACGACCAGATCAGCGACCACGACCCCCAGGTCCTGCGCTTCCGCCCGTAACCCACAAGGGCCGGCTGAACCACTGCTTCAGCCGGCCCACCTCACCCCACTCACCCGGGCACGAGCCCCAGAGCATGCCGGTACCGGCTCCCGCTCGTCCCCCTCATCCCCGGATACGTCCGCACCCGCTCCCACGCATCGGTCCCTGGCGCGGCCAGAGCATCGTCGTAGGCCTGGTCACTCTCCCACTCGGCGTAATTCAGCACATGCCCGCCATCGACACTCAGATGGAAGTGAGCGGAGATCAGCCCGGCGTGCCCCTCCGGATCGTCCCCCACGGCCTTCAGCACCAGGTCGACCCACTCCTCCGGCCGCGCCCCGGTCGCTTCCTCGAAGTCGATCCGCACGGTGACGATCAACCCCGGCACCCGCACGTCCCCGACGGCCCGCTCCCTGCTGCGATACCGCCGGTACCGCCCGAGCCCCACGCGCTCGATCCCCGGCACGGCGGTGTCGATCTCGTCGACCCGCTCCTGCCGATGGGTCTTCACAAACGCCTCGAAGGCCTGCTCACCGCTCCACTGCGAGTGGTGCATCAGCGTGGACCCGTCATGCCCCGCGTACACGTGATACCCCAGCAGTCCATCAGCGGGCCAGGGCCGCCGCTCCCAGGTACGCCCGATCGCCTCCACAGTCCGCCCCTGCCGCTCGGGCGTCCCCACGCGCCAGGTGCTGAAGAGGGGAGCACCGATACGCGGGTCGGTGAGATCAGGGTGCTGCTCGGTCCGACGGCTCATTGAACACTCCAGTCGCGGTTCGCCGAATGAGTACGCACCCCACCTTTCAATCTCAACCAAGCTTGAGGTCAAGCAAGAGTGTCAGCCACTCAGCGTTAGCGCTGGGCCGGGTGGGTCCGCAGCCCGGCGTAGCGGGGTGCCGCTGCGCCCACCCGTGCCGCCCCCAGCGGCACGCATGCCCGCAGCTGGGGGGACTACGCAAGG
Source organism: Streptomyces purpurascens (assembly GCF_045040895.1). NCBI lineage: Bacteria > Bacillati > Actinomycetota > Actinomycetes > Kitasatosporales > Streptomycetaceae > Streptomyces > Streptomyces purpurascens. The sequence continues at coordinate 2,216,116 of NZ_CP108341.1, forward strand.
GGACGTGTCGGGGGGTGTCCGCCCGCAGCTGGTTGGCGCGTCAACGAACAGTCAGTCGGCATCCAACCCCATCGCGCCGTTCCGAGGACGGACACCCCCCGACACGGCCCCGACCCACCACCACCGCGCAGACGCAGACGCGCACTCACCGATGCCCGTGCTGATGCCTCCACCGCAACACCCCGACAGCCGCCACCGCCCCCGCAGCCGCCCCCACCACGAGCACCGGCCGCGGATGCCGCAACCCGGCCTGAACAGCGTTCCGCACCGGCCGAGGCCCCGCATGCGTCGCCCTGTCCTGCACCGTATGCCCAGCCTCCACCGCACTACTGCGCAACTGCACCGTCATCGCCCCGGCCTTGTCCCGGAGATCAGCCGCCCGCGCCCGCGCACGCCCCTTCACATCCGCCTTCCCCGCCAACTCCTCCACGGTATTGCCGAGTTCACTGCGGGTCCGCTCGATCTGCCGCCGCAGCTCATCGGGCCCCTTGGCCCCACCCGTCGCGTCCGTCATCGATGCGCCCTTTCCTTGATCTCCGACACGTCCGCCTTCACACTGCCGAGAGCCTCCTCAGGCGTAGGAGGCGTGGCCCGCCGCAGCTGCCCCCGGCCGACCACACCCAGCACGGCCGCGATGACGAACAGCACCCCCGTCACGATGAGCGCCGCGGCCCACACGGACAGCACCAGCGAGAGCGCCGCGACCCCCGTACCGGCCAGCGCGAGGAACCCGGCATAGGCGACGGCACCCGCCGCACCGAGCAGCCCACCACCACGCCCCGCACGCCGCCCCTTCTCGGCCAGCTCCTCCTTGGCGAGAGCCACTTCCTGCCGCACCAGCAGGGAGAGCTGCTCTGCGGCCTGTCCGACGAGCTCGCCCACGGAGTGGTGCTCGTCGTGCACGACCCGATGTTCCATGGTTCCGGTCACAGTGTTCCGCCTCCTCTCGAAGCAGGAACCCCCGAGTACCCGGACCGCGACCCCACACGCACGCACACGCACGAACCCCACCCACTCGAACCTCGAAGCAAGTCTCACCAATACCTGGTAGAAAATTTAAGTAGAGCTACACAGAAACGCCGCCGACACTACTGACATGACGACACCGTTCGGCCCCGCCCTCTGCGCCATGATCACCCCGTTCACCGAGACCGGAACCCTGGACCTCGACGGCGCCCAGCACCTCGCCACCCACCTGATCGCACACGGCTGCGACGGCCTCGTACTCTCCGGCACGACGGGCGAATCCCCGACCACCACGGACGCCGAGAAGTCGGCCCTGATCGCCGCCGTCCGCGAGGCCGTGGCCGGCAGGGCGTCGATCGTCGCGGGCATCGGCACGGCCGACACGAGGCACACCGCCGACCTGGCCCGGGAGGCCGAAAAGGCGGGCGCGGACGGCCTGTTGGTGATCCCCCCGTACTACAGCAGACCCCCGCAGGACGCGATCGAGGCACACTTCCGCGAGATCGCGGACGCCACCGAACTCCCGCTCATGCTCTACGACATCCCGATCCGCACCGGCACCCGCGTCGAACCCGAGACGATCCTCCGCCTCGCCGAACACCCCCGGATCGTCGCGGTCAAGGACTGCTCGTACGACTTCCTGGGCGCCCAGAAGGTGCTGTCCCGCACGGACCTGGCGTACTACGCGGGCTGTGACGAGCACAATCTCGCGCTGTACGCCGTAGGCGGCACGGGCTACGTCAGCACGGTCGCGAACGTGATCCCCAGCCACCTGCGAGCGGTCCTGGACGCGTTCGACGCGGGCGACACCGCACAGGCGGCCCGCCTCCAGCAGCGAGCCACCCCCCTCATCGAGGCGATCATGTCGGCAGGCCTGCCGGGCACCGTCACCACGAAGGCGCTCCTCACCGCACTGAACCTCCCCGCAGGCCCGGTCCGCGCTCCCCTACGCCCCGCCGACCGCACCACGACCGACGAACTGCTGTCGCTCCACAGGACCCTGATCACCACCTGACCACCACTTGACCAGCCCCGGGGCGAACCCTGTCCCGCAACGGGCCGGGGCCCACACCGCACCCACGCGCGATACGGACCCCGGCACCCAGCGGTCGTGCTCCCGGCTCAGTTCCAGCCGTACCCGTCACCGAACAGCAGCGTGTGCTCCAGCACGTCCTCCGCCGGGTCGTCGACCTGCCCGGTGCTGACGTTGACCAGACCGAACCGGTGGCCGTTGTGCGAGTTCGTGTTGGTCTCGTCGGCGTGCGCGGCCCCCGCCGGAAGCCAGCACACCGCCAGTACCGCGACCGCCGCCCCGGCCAGACAGCGCGCCACGACCCGCTCTCGCTCGTTCCTCATGCCCCGGTCCTCGTTTCATCGGTTCGGCGTCAGATCGGACACTGCGTCCACCGGTTCATCTGCCTGGCCCGTCACCAGGTCACGCCCGCTAATACGTCCGTACGTGCCCCGGCTCAGCGGAAGGCGTCACCGTTCCCCACCGCATCCCGCTCCTGCCCCCCCAGACAACGATCACTTGAACGACAACGCCGGTGAACACACGAACGCCCTCCCGGCCGTCTCGGGCCTGGGAGGGCGCTCGGCGATGACCGACGCGGATCAGTTGTGGCTGTGCAGGATCTCGTTCAGCCCGCCCCACACCGCGTTGTTCGGCCGGGCCTCGACCGTTCCGGTGACCGAGTTGCGGCGGAAGAGGATGTTGGAGGCGCCGGACAGCTCGCGGGCCTTGACGATCTGGCCGTCGGGCATGGTGACGCGGGTGCCGGCGGTGACGTAGAGGCCGGCCTCGACGACGCACTCGTCGCCGAGGGCGATGCCCACGCCCGCCTCGGCGCCGATCAGGCAGCGCTCGCCGATGGAGATGATGACGTTGCCGCCGCCGGACAGCGTGCCCATGGTGGAGGCGCCGCCGCCGATGTCCGAGCCGTCGCCGATCAGGACGCCCGCGGAGATACGGCCCTCGACCATCGACGTGCCGAGCGTGCCGGCGTTGAAGTTGACGAAGCCCTCGTGCATGACGGTGGTGCCCTCGGAGAGGTGCGCACCGAGGCGGACCCGGTCGGCGTCGGCGATACGGACGCCCTTGGGGGCCACGTAGTCCGTCATGCGCGGGAACTTGTCGACGCTCGTCACCTGCAGGTGCAGGCCCTCGGCGCGCGCGTTCAGGCGGACCTTCTCCAGGTCGTCGACGGCGACCGGGCCCAGCGAGGTCCAGGCGACGTTGGCGAGGTGGCCGAAGATGCCGTGGAGGCTCTGCCCGTGCGGCTTCACCAGACGGTGCGAGAGCAGGTGCAGGCGCAGGTAGACGTCGTGCGCGTCGACCGGCTTCTCGTCGAGCGAGGCGATGACCGTGCGGACCGCGACCACCTCGACGCCCCGGCGGGCGTCAGGGCCGACCGCGGCGGTCGCGCCGTCGCCGAGCAGCTCCGCGGCACGCTCGGCGGACAGCCGCTCGGTGCCGGACGGGCCGGGCTCGCCGGACAGCTCGGGTGCGGGGAACCAGGTGTCGAGGACGGTGCCGTCGGCGGCGATCGTGGCGAGGCCGGCGGCCACGGCGCCGGTGGTGCGAGGAGCAGTCGTGTCGGTCATGAGGGCAACCTAACCGGCGGACGGCGGTCGATGCGAACCGGTACGGAGGCGTCTCACGTGCCGGGCGGTACGTCTCCCGTCCTGGTCGGCGGCGCGCGGCGGCAGCCCCGCCACCGGCCTCACTCCCCCGCCCCGCGACGGCCCGCCCCCGCGACGACCCGCCCCAGCACCTCCCGTGCGTACGCCTCGTCGTACGGCGCCCCCGTCAGCAGCGCCTGAAGACAGATGCCGTCGACGAGCGCCACGAGCGCCCGCGCGGTGACCGGATCCGTACGCCGGGACAGCACCTCGGCGAGTCCCTCGGTGCACTCGGCGGCGACGGGCCGCAGAGCGGGCCGGCGCAGGGCGGCCAGGTACAGCTCGTACTCCAGCTCGACGGCGGTGCGGTCGTCCGCGAGCCACTCGCCCATCCACGCGGCGAGTTCGGCCGCGAGGTCGCTCTGCGGATCCTCCAGACCGCCGCGGGCGGCGACCACCTTGGCGAACCCCTCGTTGGCCTGCCGCAGCGCGGCGACCATCAGTTCGTCGAGGGTCTTGAAGTGGTACGTGGTGGAGCCGAGCGGCACATCGGCCTCGGCGGCGGCACTGCGGTGGCTCAGCCCCGCGATGCCCTTCTCCCCGACGACCCGCATCGCCGCGTCGATGATCCGCTGCCGCCGCTCGGGGTCGTAACGCCGGGGCATCAGTGCCCACCTCCCATGTTCAGCACCACGACCCCGACGATGATCAGCGCGATCCCGGCGGCCTTGGCCGTGGTCATGCCCTCTCCCAGGAACAGGATCCCGATGGTAGCGATGGCCGCGGTGCCCACGCCGGACCAGATGGCGTAGGCCGAGGCGACGGAGACGGTCTTCAGCGTCTGCGCGAGCAGTGCGAAGGAGACGACGTATCCGAGGAGCGTGATCAGCGAGGGCCCGAGCCTGCTGAAACCGTCGCTGTACTTCATGGCAGTGGTCGCACCCACTTCGGCGGCGATGGCCGCGGCAAGCAGCAGATAACCCATATGTACGAGCGTACACACCATCTGTACGACCGTACACATCACAGGACGGAAACCGCTCTCACATAACGCCCCCAGTGATCCCACACGTCCACTACGGTGTCACCGATCACGCACCGGGCCACCACAACTGCGCCGCCGTCAAGGGTGCCCGATGGAGGAACAAGCGCATGACAGAAGACAAGTCCCGGCCGCCACAGGACCGTCCGTGGGAGAGCGGCTGGGCCCCGGACACCACCCGGGCACCGGGAACGCGAAGGCTCTGGCTGGCGGGCGCCCTCGCCCTGGCCACGGTCACCGCGTGTGTGACGGCGATCGCCGTGATGGACAGTCAGTCCCGCGAACCCACACCCGAGTCGGCGGAGCCGACGACACTCAGCAATTCGGCCCCTGGCGGCCTGATCTCCTTCGCGACACCCTCCGGGAACAGCACGCACACGCCCGGCAAGGACCGCGGACGCCCGTCCCCCACTCCCACGACGAGCGCACCCACCAGCCCGAGCGCCTCGGCGAAGCCGCACCCGAAGGCGCCGAAGCCCTCGAAGTCCCACCGGACTTCACCGGCCCCGAAGCCCCCGAAGTCCAACGGGATATCCATACGCTCCGTCAACTACCCCGACCGCTACTGGCGGGTGCGCGACGGCTATGTGCGCCTGGACTCGATCGGCTCCGGCCCCGAGCAGCGTGAGGACGCCACCTTCCGGCGCGTCTCCGGCCTCGCCGACTCCTCCTGCTACTCCTTCACCACCGCGGACGGCCGCTACCTCCGCCACCGCAGCTTCGTCCTCGTCGAGGACGGCGACGACGGCTCGGCCCTCTTCCGCAAGGACGCCACCTTCTGCCCCCGCCCCGTGTACCCCTCGGGCGCGGTCATGCTGGAGTCGGTGAACTACCCGGGCCGCTTCCTTCGCCACCGCGACTTCCAGCTCCGCCTCGACCCGTACCAGCACTACGGCCAGTTCCGCGCGGACGCGTCGTTCCGGCTGGTGGCCGGGCTGGACTGAGCCACTCCGGACCGAGCATGCGAAGGGGCGGCACCGGAGGTGCCGCCCCTTCGTCATACATGTATCTCAGACGTTGAATCCGAGAGCCCGAAGCTGCTCCCGGCCGTCGTCCGTGATCTTGTCGGGGCCCCACGGGGGCATCCAGACCCAGTTGATGCGCAGTTCGTTCACGATGCCGTCCGTGGCGGACTTCGCCTGGTCCTCGATGACGTCGGTGAGCGGGCAGGCCGCCGACGTCAGCGTCATGTCGATCGTCGCGATGTTCGCGTCGTCGATGTGAATGCCGTAGATCAGCCCGAGGTTGACGACGTCGATGCCCAGCTCGGGGTCCACGACGTCGTACAGGGCCTCGCGGACCTCGTCCTCCGAGGCCGGCTTCATCTCGATGGTCTCGCTCATGCCGTCGTCTTCCTTTCGGCGTCGGCCTCGCCCAGGGCCTGGGCCGTCGCGTCCTTCCAGGCCATCCAGCCCAACAGGGCGCACTTGACCCGGGCCGGGTACTTGGACACCCCGGCGAACGCGACCGCGTCCTCCAGGATGTCCTCCATGGCGTCGTCGGGCTCGAGCTTCCCCTTGGACTGCATCAGCTCCAGGAAGGTCTCCTGGATCTTCCGCGCGTCGGAGAGGTCCTTGCCGACGAGGAGTTCGTTCAGGACGGACGCGCTCGCCTGGCTGATGGAACAGCCCTGGCCCTCGTACGAGACGTCCTCGATCGTCGTGCCGTCGTACTTCACGCGCAGTGTGATCTCGTCACCGCACGTCGGGTTGACGTGGTGCACCTCGGCGTCGCCGTCCCGCAAGCCCCGCCCGTGCGGGTTCTTGTAGTGGTCCAGGATGACTTCCTGGTACATCGAATCCAGCTTCACGGTTTCCGCACGCCTCTCAGCCGAAGAAGTTCCGTACGTGCTCCAAGCCGTCGACCAGTGCGTCGATCTCGGCCGGCGTGGAGTACAGATAGAACGACGCTCGCGTGGTCGCGGGAATTCCGTAGCGCAGGCAGACCGGCCGCGCGCAGTGGTGGCCGACCCGGACCGCGATGCCCTGCTCGTCGAGGACCTGACCCACGTCGTGCGGGTGGATGTCCCCGAGGGTGAAGGAGATCGCCGCGCCCCGCTCCTCGGCCGTGGTGGGGCCGATGATCCGGAGGTCGGGGACCTCCAGGAGCCGCTTCACCGCGTACTCGGTGAGCGCGTGCTCGTGGGCGAAGATCTTGTCCATGCCGATCGAGTTGAGATAGTCGATCGCCGCGCCGAGCCCGACCGCCTGGGCGATCGGGGGCGTGCCCGCCTCGAACTTGTGGGGCGCCGGGGCGTAGGTCGAGGAGTGCATCGACACCGTCTCGATCATCTCGCCGCCGCCGAGGAACGGAGGCAGGTCCTCCAGGAGTTCCTGCCGTCCCCACAGGACGCCGATGCCGGTCGGGCCGCACATCTTGTGGCCGGTGAAGGCCACGAAGTCTGCCTGCAGGGCCTGTACGTCCAGCGGCATGTGCGGAGCGGCCTGGGAGGCGTCGACGCACACCAGCGCACCGACCTCCTGGGCGCGGCGCACTATCGCCTCGACCGGGTTCTGGGTGCCCAGGATGTTGGAGACCAGCACGAAGGAGACGATCTTCGTCTTCTCCGTGATGACCTGGTCGATGTTGGACAGGTCCAGGCGGCCGTCGTCGGTGAGGCCGAACCACTTCAGCTTCGCGCCCGTGCGCTGCGCGAGCAGCTGCCACGGCACGATGTTGGAGTGGTGCTCCATCTCCGTGATGACGATCTCGGTCTCGGCGTCCACGCGGTAGGGCTCGTCGGCCCAGCCCAGCATGTTCGCCACGAGGTTGAGCGACTCCGAGGCGTTCTTGGTGAAGATCACCTCGTTCCGCGAGGGCGCGTTGATGAACTCCGCGACCTTGTCGCGCGCGCCCTCGTACAGCGCCGTGGCCTCCTCGGCGAGGACATGCACGCCACGGTGGACGTTGGCGTTGTGCTGCTCGTAGTACTCGTCGAGGACGTCGATGACCTGACGCGGGGTCTGCGAGGTCGCGGCGTTGTCGAGGTAGACGAGCTTCTTTCCGTCATGGACCTGGCGGTCCAGGATCGGGAAGTCCTTGCGGAGCGCCTCAGTGTCGAGGAGGCCCGGCAGCTGTGTCACGCGGATGCGCCACCCTTCGTGTATGCCTCGTAGCCCTCGTCTTCGAGCTTGTCGGCGAGCTCGGCACCGCCGGACTCGACGATCCGGCCGCCGGAGAAGACGTGCACGTGGTCGGGCTTGATGTAGCGGAGGATGCGGGTGTAGTGGGTGATCAGCAGGGTGCCGACCTCGCCCGTCTCACGGACCCGGTTCACGCCCTCGGAGACGACGCGCAGGGCGTCGACGTCCAGGCCGGAGTCGGTCTCGTCGAGGACCGCGATCTTCGGCTTGAGCAGCTCCAGCTGGAGGATCTCGTGGCGCTTCTTCTCACCGCCGGAGAAGCCCTCGTTGACGTTGCGCTCGGCGAAGGACGGGTCGATGTTGAGGCGCTGCATGGCCTCCTTGACCTCCTTCACCCAGGTGCGCAGCTTGGGGGCCTCGCCGCGGATGGCGGTGGCGGAGGTGCGCAGGAAGTTGCTCACCGACACACCCGGGACCTCGACCGGGTACTGCATGGCGAGGAACAGGCCGGCGCGGGCGCGCTCGTCGACGGACATCTCCAGGACGTCCTCGCCGTCGAGCGTGACGGTGCCGCCGGTGATCGTGTACTTCGGGTGACCCGCGAGGGAGTAGGCGAGGGTCGACTTGCCGGAGCCGTTCGGGCCCATGATGGCGTGCGTCTCGCCCTGCTTCACGGTGAGGTCGACGCCCTTGAGGATCTCCTTCGTGGCGTTGTCGGCCTCGACGGTGACGTGCAGGTCTCGGATTTCAAGCGTTGCCATGGGTGCCTCAGGACTCCTGGGTGAGGGAGACGAGCACGTCGTCCCCTTCGATCTTTACGGGGTATACGGGGACGGGGCGCGTCGCCGGAAGGGCGTCGGGCTTGCCGGAACGGAGGTCGAAGCGCGAGCCGTGCAGCCAGCACTCGATGTGACAGTCGTCGACCTCGCCCTCCGACAGGGAGACGTTCGCGTGCGAGCAGATGTCGTACACCGCGAACACCTCGCCCTCGGTCTGCACGATGGACATGGGCGTGCCGTCGAGTTCCACCCGCTTCGGGGTGTCGTCCTCCAGCTCGCTCAGCCCACAGACGCGTACAAATGCGAGGCTCATGCCACCGATGCCTCCAGCTCCTCGTCGATCTTGGCGATCAGGCGCTCCTCGATGTCCGGGAGGCCGATCTGCTGGACCAACTCGGCGAAGAAGCCGCGGACCACGAGGCGGCGGGCCTCCTGCTCCGGGATGCCGCGAGCCATGAGGTAGAAGAGCTGCTCGTCGTCGAAGCGGCCGGTCGCCGAGGCGTGGCCGGCGCCGACGATCTCGCCGGTCTCGATCTCGAGGTTGGGTACGGAGTCCACGCGCGCCCCGTCCGTGAGGACCAGGTTGCGGTTCATCTCGTAGGTGTCGGTGCCCTCGGCCTTGGCCTCGATGAGCACGTCGCCGATCCACACCGCGTGCGCCTCGTCGCCCTGGAGCGCGCCCTTGTAGACGACGTTCGACTTGCAGTGCGGGACGTTGTGGTCGACCAGGAGGCGGTGCTCCTGGTGCTGGCCCTGGTCGGTGAAGTACAGGCCGAAGAGCTCGGCCTCGCCGCCGGGGCCGGCATAGGCGACGCGCGGGTGCAGCCGGACGACGTCGCCGCCGAAGGTGACGACGACCGACTTGAAGGAGGCGTCGCGGCCGACGAGCGCGTTGTGCTGGGCGACGTGGACGGCCTTCTCGTCCCAGTCCTGGACGGAGACGACGGTCAGCTTGGCGCCGTCGCCCAGGAGGTAGTCGACGTTGGCGGCGAGCACCGCGTCACCGGTGTGGTCGATGACCACGACGGCCTCGGCGAAGGCGCCCAGCTCGATCACCTGGTGGCCGAAGGCGGTCCCGCCCTCGCCGTGCACCGCGATGCGGATCGGCTCGGTGAGGACGGTCTCCTTCGGCACGGTCACGACCGAGGCCTTCTCGAAGGCGGAGTAGGCCTGGGCGGCGACGCGGTCCGCCGGGGTGCCCGCCTTGCCGAGCCGCGCGTCGTCGCGGCCGACGGCCTCGACGGTGACGCCCTCGGGGGCCTGGACCTCGACCTTCACGCCGTTGCCGTTCGCCACGGCGGTGCCGTCGTGCAGACCGCGCAGGCGCTCCAGCGGGGTGAACCGCCATTCCTCCTCCCGGCCGTGCGGGACGGGGAAGTCCGCCACGTCGAAGGAGGGGGGCGCGCTCATGCGGGTGGCGACGGTCGACTCGGCCGCCACCGCGATCGAGCCGGTGGTGGTGGACCCCACCGGGATGTTCTGGGCCTCAGCCATGGCTGTCGTAGTGCTCGCTTTCCGTTACGTAAGGGCTTGATGGACTGCGGTGGGGTTAGCCGACCGCGCCTTCCATCTGCAGCTCGATCAGCCGGTTGAGCTCCAGCGCGTACTCCATGGGGAGCTCCTTGGCGATGGGCTCGACGAAGCCGCGCACGATCATCGCCATGGCCTCGTCCTCCGACAGACCGCGGCTCATCAGGTAGAAGAGCTGGTCGTCGGAGACCTTGGAGACGGTCGCCTCGTGGCCCATGGACACGTCGTCCTCGCGGACGTCCACGTAGGGGTAGGTGTCCGAGCGGGAGATCGTGTCGACCAGCAGCGCGTCACAGAGCACGTTCGACTTCGAGCCCGGGGCGCCCTCGCCGATCTCGATGAGACCGCGGTAGGAGGTGCGGCCACCGCCGCGCGCGACGGACTTCGAGACGATGTTGGACGACGTGTTCGGCGCCATGTGGACCATCTTGGCGCCCGCGTCCTGGTGCTGGCCCTCGCCGGCGAAGGCGATGGACAGGGTCTCGCCCTTGGCGTGCTCGCCCATCAGGTAGACGGCCGGGTACTTCATCGTCACCTTGGAGCCGATGTTGCCGTCGACCCACTCCATGGTCGCGCCCTCGTAGGCCACGGCACGCTTGGTGACCAGGTTGTAGACGTTGTTCGACCAGTTCTGGATGGTCGTGTAGCGGCAGCGGGCGTTCTTCTTGACGATGATCTCGACGACCGCGGAGTGCAGCGAGTCCGACTTGTAGATCGGGGCGGTGCAGCCCTCGACGTAGTGCACGTAGGCACCCTCGTCGACGATGATCAGGGTCCGCTCGAACTGGCCCATGTTCTCCGTGTTGATACGGAAGTAGGCCTGGAGCGGGATCTCCACGTGGACGCCCGGCGGCACGTAGATGAAGGAGCCGCCCGACCACACGGCGGAGTTCAGCGAGGCGAACTTGTTGTCGCCGACGGGGATGACGGTCCCGAAGTACTCCTTGAAGAGCTCCGGGTGCTCCTTCAGGGCCGTGTCGGTGTCGAGGAAGATGACGCCCTGCTCCTCCAGGTCCTCGCGGATCTGGTGGTAGACGACCTCGGACTCGTACTGGGCGGCGACACCGGCGACGAGGCGCTGCTTCTCCGCCTCGGGGATGCCGAGCTTGTCGTACGTGTTCTTGATGTCCTCGGGCAGGTCCTCCCAGGACTCCGCCTGCTTCTCCGTGGAGCGCACGAAGTACTTGATGTTGTCGAAGTCGATCCCCGACAGGTCCGAGCCCCAGTTCGGCATCGGCTTCTTCTCGAACAGGCGCAGGCCCTTGAGGCGGAGCTTGGTCATCCACTCCGGCTCGTTCTTCTTGTCGGAGATGTCGCGGACGACGTCCTCGTTGATGCCGCGCTTGGCAGAGGCGCCGGCCGTGTCGGAGTCGGCCCAGCCGTATTCGTACTTACCCAGACCCTCGAGCTCAGGGTGGGCAGTCTCCGTGGGGAGAGTCATGCGGGGTTCCTCCCGGCCGTGCTTGCAGATGCGTTGTCGCTGTCAACTTGCGTGTGGGAAATCTTGGGGATGAACGTCGTGCAGACGCCGTCACCGTGCGCGATGGTGGCGAGCCGCTGTACATGGGTACCGAGCAGCTCGGCGAAAAATTCCGTCTCCGCCTCGCACAACTGGGGGAACTGCTCGGCGACGTGGGCGACCGGGCAGTGGTGCTGGCAGAGCTGTTCACCCTTCTGCGGGTGGGGCGCACTGCGCGCCGTAGCAGCGTACCCGTCCGTGCTCAGGGCCTTGGCCAGCGCTTCGGTCCGCTTCTCGGGCGGCGCCGCCTCGACCGCTTCGCGGTACGCGCCCGCCTGTGCGGCGATCCTGGCGCGGGCGAAGGCGGCGATCGCCTCGCGGCCGCCCTCGCGGTCGGCGATCCAGCGCAGCGCGTCGGCCGCGAGCTTGTCGTACGACTGGTCGAAGGCGTCCCGGCCGCAGTCCGTCAGGGCGAACACCTTGGCGGGACGGCCGCGGGTCCGCGCGCCGTAGACCCGCTGCTCGCGCGCTTCCACGACACCGTCGCCCGCGAGGGCATCCAGGTGCCGGCGTACGGCCGCCTGGGTGAGGCGCAGCCGCTTCGCGAGCTCGGCGACGGTCGACGGGCCGTGGTCCAGGATGGACCGCGCGACTCGGTTGCGGGTGGACCGCTCACCGGTCGCGAGTTCCTCCTGTGGGGCACCCATGGGGGCCTCCCGAGCCTCGCCGACGTTTTTCACAACGCCATTGTTGCGTAATTCTTCAGGAGCGGGCAAGCCACGCCCGGATCGCTCGACGGTGCCTTACGTCACTTAGGTAAAGCTAACCTGACCTGCGGAAACGATCTTTGATCGATCAAACCGCTGGCATGTCGAAGCCCCTTCGGGGACACTCCCGAACCATGTCCACACCCCCTCCGACCGGCCCTCTTGTCACCCGGGACACACTGCGGACGCAGTTGGGCGAACTGGGCGTGCGGCCCGGCGAGACCCTCCTCGTGCACTCTTCGCTCAGCTCCCTCGGCTGGGTCAACGGCGGCGCCGTCGCGGTGGTGCGGGGGCTGCTCGACGCGCTCGGCCCGGAGGGCACTTTGGTGGTTCCCACGCAGACCGGGGACCTCTCCGACCCGGTCCTGTGGCGCAAGCCGCCCGTACCCCCGCAATGGTGGGCGGCCATTCGCGCCACGATGCCCGCGTACGACCCCCGGATCACGCCCGCACGCGGGGTCGGAGTCGTCCCGGAGACGGTACGGACCTGGCCCGGCGCCCTGCGCAGCGCCCATCCGCAGACCTCGTTCGCGGCGGTCGGGCCGCGCGCGGCGGAGGTGACCGAGGGGCACGCACCCGACTGCAGGCTCGGCGAGCACAGCCCGCTCGCGACGCTGGAGGCGACGGGCGCCCGGGTCCTGCTGCTCGGTGCCGGCTACGCCTCCTGCACCAGCTTCCACCTCGCCGAGTACCGGATACCGTCCCCGCGCGTCGCCGTGGGCCGACCGGGTCCGGAAGGCTGGGAGACCGTGACCGAGGTGTCGATCAGCTCGGACCGCTTCGACGAGCTGGGCTACGACTTCGAACGGGACCGTCCCGTCGTACGCGGGAAGGTGGGCGCGGCCGAGGCCAGACTGTTCCCGGTGGCGGACGCGGTGGCCTACGCCGAACGGTGGCTGGCGGTGCACCGGCCGCGTGAGGAGGAGTTCCCGCACCCCCCGGTCTGAGCCCCCGCGCGCCTACCTAGACTCTGGACCCATGCGAAGTGAGCCCGTGGTCCAGGTCCAGGCCCTGGTGAAGCGGTACGGCCCGAAGACCGCGGTGGACGGGCTCGACCTGGTGGCCCGGGAGGGTGTGACCGCCGTGCTCGGCCCCAACGGGGCGGGCAAGACGACCACGATCGAGACCTGCGAGGGATACCGGAAGCCGGATGCCGGCACGGTGCGCGTCCTGGGCCTCGACCCCGTCGGACAGTCCGGGCGGCTGCGGCCCCGCATCGGCGTGATGCTCCAGTCCGGCGGCGTGTACTCGGGCTCCAGGGCCGACGAGATGCTCCGCCACGTCGCCAAGCTGCACGCTCATCCGCTGGACGTGGACGCGCTCATCGAACGCCTGGGGCTCGGCTCCTGCGGGCGTACGACGTACCGGCGGCTGTCGGGCGGGCAGCAGCAGCGGCTCGCGCTGGCGATGGCCGTGGTCGGGCGCCCCGAGCTGGTGTTCCTGGACGAACCGACCGCCGGGCTCGACCCGCAGGCCCGCCGCGCGACCTGGGACCTGGTCCGGGACCTGCGCGCCGACGGCGTCTCGGTGATCCTCACCACCCACTACATGGACGAGGCCGAGCAGCTCGCCGACGACGTGGCGATCATCGACGCGGGCCGGGTCATCGCCCAGGGCTCCCCGGAGGAGCTGTGCAAGGGCGGCGCCGAGAACACGCTCCGCTTCACCGGCCGTCCCGGTCTGGACGTGGGCTCGCTGCTCAAGGCCCTGCCCGCCGACTCCTCGGCCGCCGAGCTGACGCCGGGTTCCTACCGCGTCGTCGGCAAGATCGACCCGCAGCTGCTCGCGACGGTCACCTCCTGGTGCGCCCAGCACGGCGTGATGCCGGAGAAGATCTCGGTGGAGCGGCACTCCCTGGAAGACGTCTTTCTGGAGCTGACCGGTAAGGAGCTGCGTTCGTGACCGCCACCGGCACCTACGCGCCGAAGCCGGGGGCCGCGCCCCTCCCCCGCATGATCGCGGCCCAGGCCGCGCTCGAGACGAAGATGCTGCTGCGCAACGGCGAGCAGCTGCTGCTGACGGTCGTGATCCCGACCCTGCTGCTCGTCCTCTTCAGCACCGTGGACATCGTGGACACGGGGGCCGGTGAGGCGGTCGACTTCCTCGCCCCCGGCATCCTCGCGCTCGCGGTGATGTCGACGGCGTTCACCGGCCAGGCGATCGCGACCGGCTTCGAGCGCCGCTACGGCGTGCTGAAGCGGCTCGCCTCGTCGCCCCTGCCGCGCTGGGGCCTGATGACGGCGAAGACGCTGTCCGTGCTGGTCACCGAGGTGCTCCAGGTGGTCCTGCTGACGGTGATCGCCTTCGCGCTCGGCTGGTCGCCACAGGGCGACCCGTTCGCCGTCCTGCTGCTTCTGGTCCTCGGCACGGCGGCCTTCTCGGGCCTCGGCCTGCTGATGGCCGGGACGCTGAAGGCCGAGGCGACCCTGGCCGCCGCCAACCTGGTGTTCCTGCTGCTGCTCGTCGGCGGCGGGGTCGTCGTCCCGCTGGACAAGTTCCCCTCCGGCGCGCAGGACGTACTCGGCCTGCTGCCCGTCTCGGCGCTGTCCGACGGGCTGCGGGACGTGCTCCAGCACGGGGCCGGCATGCCCTGGGCCGACCTGGGGATCCTGGCGGTCTGGGCCGTGGCCGGACTGGCCGCCGCCGGACGGTTCTTCCGCTGGGAGTAGGCCATGAGGGACCCTCGTGAAAGCGTGCACAAGCGGCGCCCTACGATGGGTCGCGTGCCAAAAGTGACCCGCGCCGACGCCATGGCCGCCCTGCGCAACCCGCTCGCCTTCATCGCCGCACGCTGGACCCCGCAACCCCGGACCGTCCAGCGGGCCGCCCTGTCCGCCATCGTGATGTCGGTGCTCATCGTGGTCACCGGCGGCGCGGTGCGGCTGACCGGCTCTGGCCTGGGCTGCCCGACCTGGCCCAAGTGCACCGCGAACTCGCTGACCACGACCAGCGAGATGGGCGTTCACGGCGTCATCGAGTTCGGCAACCGCATGCTGACGTACGTGCTGTGCGCGGCCGTCGGCTGGGCGATCATCGCCGCGCGCTCGCAGAAGCCGTACCGGCGCGGCCTGGTCCGGCTGGGCTGGGCGCAGTTCTGGATCGTGATGAGCAACGCGGTGCTCGGCGGCATCGTCGTGCTGGTCGGTCTCAACCCGTACACGGTCGCGGCCCACTTCGTGGCGACGTCCGCGCTCATCGCGGTGGCCACGGTGATGTGGCAGCGCACCCGTGAGGGCGACACCGCACCGCGCCCGCTGGTCGGCAAGGCCGTGCGGCAGCTGGTGTGGTTCCTGACCGCGGCCGCCGTCCTGCTCATCCTGGTCGGCACGGTGGTCACCGGCGCGGGCCCGCACGCGGGCGACTCCAGCGAGGTCGAGCGGATGCCGGTCGACTGGGAGACGGTGAGCAAGCTGCACGCCGTGCTGGCCTGGATCGTGGTGACGCTGACGTTCGCCCTGTGGTTCGTCCTCAAGGCGGTCGACGCACCGAAGGGCCCCCTGAACCGCACCCGCGAACTGTTCCTGATCCTGCTCGCGCAGGGCGTCATCGGATACGTCCAGTACTTCACGGACCTGCCCGAGGTCCTGGTCGGCCTGCACATGTTCGGCTCGGCCGTGATGTGGATCTGGGTGCTCCGGGTGGCACTGTCGCTGCGGGAGCGCCCCGAGGTGGCTGTGGACCTGCCCGGCCCTGCCGCCGAGGCCTCCCTGACGAAGGCCTAGTCGAGCCCGTACACCCTGCGCGCGTTCCCCGACGCCAGCATCCCCGCCACCCGCTGCGCGTCGGTCAGGGACCACGCGCCCTCGGCGACCCAGGTGCCGAGCACCCGGCCGAGTGCCTCGCGGAACAGCCGGGCGGCCACCACGTGCAGTTCGGGCAGCCCCTGGGCGCCGCTGGAGAAGAGGATCTTGCCGAACGGGGCCAGCTCCAGGATCTCCGCGAGGACGGTCGCGGCCCGGGCGCCGGTGCGGACCAGGGCGGCGCCGCAGTCGGCGTGGACGTGCGGGAAGACGCCGGCCAGATGGGCGGCGTGCCGGTGGTACGGGTAGCCGTGCAGCAGGACGAGGTCCGTGCCGAGCCCGGCCGTGGCCCGCACGAAGTCCGTCAGCAGCACCGGGTCCGTACGGTCGATGCGCAGGCCCGGCGCCCCGAGCCCCGCGTGCAGCTGGAGCGGCAGACCCGAGGCGACGGCGCTCCACAGCAGATGCCGCAGCAGCACGGGGTCGCTCAGCTCCCCGCCGACCCCGCGCCCCGCGAGCCAGCGGCCGACCGCTCCCCGCACCTCTCCCGGCCCGGGTGGCTCGGGCGCGAGCGCGAGGCCGTGCCGGACGCCCGCGACCGAGGTGAAGGCGACGGCGTTCGCGGCGGCGGCGTGCACGGACTCGGCGAGGTTGGCGAGGAAGGACTCGACGGTTCCGGAGGTGTCGGCGACCTGCTCGGCGAGCAGTTCCAGGCGGACGATCTCGTGGGCCTCGGCGGCGCCCGCGGAGGCCAGCTCGCGGGGCTCCGTGAGGTCGCCGGGGAGGCCGGTGTCGACGAGGTACGTCGTGATGCCGCTGCCGCGCAGGAGCCGGCGGCCGGACTCCAGGACGCCCAGTTCACGGCGGCGGGCCAGGTAGTGGGCGGGGGTGCAGTGGGGTTCCAGGCCGAGCAGGGGCGGGCACCAGCGCCGTACGGCGAAGCCGGTCTGGGTGTCGAAGAGGGTGGTACCGGGGGCGGGTGGGCCCTCGGTGCGGGAGAGGTGGGCCTCGAAGGTGCCGAGGCCCAGTTCCGTGCGGAGTACTCCGTGGCAGTACTGGTCCACTAGGGACGGCGTTTCGATCATCCGGGCTCCCCGGTGTGGACCCTGTTGTTCCAAGGGTCCTAACGGGTGAAGCGGGTTTGAGGTCGCGGGGCCGTCGTAGGGGTACCGGTTTGTTTGGCGGGTGCGGGTCGTGGGTGGCTTGTCACGCCGTTCCCCGCGCCCCCAAACGGAAGGCCGGCTGCTCAGCCGTTCTTGGGGCCGCCGACCTGGATGCCCGCCATGCGGGACCACTCGTAGCGGCCCGTCTTGACCTTCGCCGCGAATTCGCCGTCGAAGGACTCGTGGCGGGTGATGCCCGACTTCTCCACCGCCTG
Organism: Streptomyces purpurascens; assembly: GCF_045040895.1. Taxonomy (NCBI): domain Bacteria; kingdom Bacillati; phylum Actinomycetota; class Actinomycetes; order Kitasatosporales; family Streptomycetaceae; genus Streptomyces; species Streptomyces purpurascens. Next base: position 2,233,482 of record NZ_CP108341.1, read on the forward strand.
GTCGGCGATCTCGTACGACGGGGCCACCAGGTCGCCCCAGTTGCCGTCCTCGCCGACGAGGACGATGCGGGCGCCGCGTTCGCCGAGGTAGGCGACCTGGCCCTCGGCGCCGCCGTGGGTCCTGGAGAAGGAGGTGATCTGCTTGGCGAGCCGGGCGACCTTGCGCTCGGTCTTCGGGTCAACCTGCTGCGTGTCTGCCATGGTCAGGATGCTACTCACGAGTAGATCAACTGGCGAGAGCAGGGCCCTGTGACGTACGTCAGCGCAGGAACGGGTCGACCGCGACCGCCACGAACAGGATCGACACGTAGGTGATCGACCAGTGGAAGAGCCGCATCTCCTTGAGCTTGGCGCCCGTCACCTCGGCCTTGGCGCGGTTCTGCAGGCCGTGTGCCTCCCACAGCCAGAAGCCGCCGGCCAGCAGGGCGACCGCCGTGTAGAACCAGCCCGTGTAGCCGAGCGGGGTCAGCAGGAGCGAGACGGCGACCATGACCCAGCTGTAGATCACGATCTGCTTGGCGACCACCTTGTTGGAGGCGACCACCGGCAGCATGGGCACGCCCACGCGCGCGTAGTCCTCCTTCACCTTCATCGACAGCGGCCAGTAGTGCGGCGGCGTCCAGAAGAACATGACGAGGAACAGGATGATCGGCGCCCACGACATGGAGTTCGTGACCGAGGACCAGCCGATCAGCACGGGCAGACAGCCGGCGATGCCGCCCCACACGATGTTCTGCGAGGTACGGCGCTTGAGGATCATCGTGTAGACGACGACGTAGAACAGGAGCGCGCCGAGGGAGAGCCAGGCAGAGAGCCAGTTGACCGTGAGGCCGAACAGCAGCGTGGAGACGACGGCCAGGGTGATGCCGAAGGCCAGGCACTCGCGCGGGCTGACCATGCCGGTGACCAGCGGGCGCTGCGAGGTCCGGTCCATCAGCGCGTCGATGTCGCGGTCGATGTACATGTTGAGCGCGTTGGCGCCGCCCGCCGACAGGTAACCGCCGACACAGGTCAGCAGCACCAGCGTCAGATCGGGTACACCCTGCTGCGCCAGGAACATCACCGGAACCGTGGTAATCAGCAACAGTTCGATGATCCGTGGCTTGGTGAGAGCCACGAACGCCTTGACACGGGCACCGAACGGCCGATGGGCCGGGCTCTGGTCCGTCCCGAGCATCCCCGCTGGACGGGATTCAACGGCCGTCACGCACACCCCTACAGAGACATCCCAGCAAGCCTCAGCCGTGTGAAGTCCCGGTAAAGGCTCGCGCGTACCACGCCACTTTAGACGTTGCCCAGACTCGGACATTCGCGGGGGTCGGGTCGTGTTGGGGGGAGGGTTCCGACGGGCGCGTGGAAGCTCGATTGAGCACCCGGATGAGCGGCTCCGTATTCACTTGCCGAATGCGGTACGGCCCAGTCAGGAGGCGGATCCGGATGAGCCCCGGCACTCTGGAGTGACTCGAAAAAACGCACGTCCCACGGGGGTAGGCTCGACTGCGGCCGGTGGGCGCCCCGATACACCGGCATCCGACATGTGGAGAGGAGCCCTGACTCAGGGTGAGCACCAAGCCGACCACCACAGACCTCGAGTGGACCGAGTTGGACCAGCGGTCCGTCGACACCGCGCGTGTCCTGGCCGCCGATGCCGTACAGAAGGTCGGTAACGGCCATCCGGGTACGGCGATGAGCCTGGCGCCTGCCGCCTACACCCTCTTCCAGAAGGTGATGCGGCACGACCCGGCGGACGCCGACTGGGTCGGGCGGGACCGCTTCGTGCTGTCCGCCGGCCACTCGTCCCTGACCCTCTACACCCAGCTGTACCTGGCCGGTTTCGGTCTGGAGCTGGACGACCTGAAGTCCTTCCGCACGTGGGGTTCGAAGACCCCGGGTCACCCCGAGTACGGGCACACGACCGGTGTGGAGACCACGACGGGCCCGCTCGGGCAGGGTGTCGCGAACGCGGTGGGCATGGCGATGGCCGCCCGCTACGAGCGCGGTCTGTTCGACCCGGAGGCCGCCGAGGGCGAGTCCCCCTTCGACCACTTCGTCTACTGCGTCGCCGGTGACGGCTGTCTGCAGGAGGGCATCTCCGCGGAGGCCTCGTCCCTCGCGGGCCACCAGAAGCTGGGCAACCTGGTCCTGCTGTGGGACGACAACCACATCTCGATCGAGGGCGACACCGAGACGGCCGTGTCCGAGGACACGGTGAAGCGGTACGAGGCGTACGGCTGGCACGTGCAACGTGTGGCGCCGAAGCCGGACGGCGACCTGGACCCGCACGCGCTCTACGACGCGATCGAGGCGGCCAAGGCGGTCACCGACCGGCCGTCGTTCATCGCGATGCGCTCGATCATCGCCTGGCCCGCCCCGAACGCGCAGAACACCGAGGCCGCGCACGGCTCGGCGCTGGGTGACGACGAGGTGGCCGCGACCAAGCGCGTGCTGGGCTTCGACCCGGAGCAGAGCTTCGAGGTCTCGGACGAGGTCATCACGCACACCCGCAAGGCGCTGGAGCGGGGCCAGGCGGCCCGGGCCGTGTGGGAGAAGGCGTACCAGCAGTGGCGGGACAACAACCCCGAGCGCGCCGCCGAGTACGACCGCGTCGCCCAGGGTGAGCTGCCCACCGGCTGGGAGGACAAGATCCCGGTCTTCGAGGTCGGCAAGGGCGTGGCCACGCGTGCCGCCTCCGGCAAGGTCCTCCAGGCCCTCGGCGGGGTCATCCCCGAGCTGTGGGGCGGCTCGGCCGACCTGGCCGGCTCGAACAACACCACGATCGACAAGACGTCGTCGTTCCTCCCGGCGGACAACCCGCTCCAGGAGGCGGACCCGTACGGCCGCACGATCCACTTCGGTATCCGCGAGCACGCGATGGCCGCCGAGATGAACGGCATCGCGCTGCACGGCAACACCCGGATCTACGGCGGCACGTTCCTGGTCTTCTCCGACTACATGCGCAACGCGGTGCGGCTGTCGGCGCTGATGCACCTGCCGGTGACGTACGTGTGGACGCACGACTCCATCGGCCTGGGCGAGGACGGCCCGACGCACCAGCCGATCGAGCACCTGGCGTCGCTGCGGGCGATCCCGGGTCTGAACCTCGTACGCCCGGCGGACGCCAACGAGACCGCCATCGCCTGGCGCGAGATCCTCAAGCGCTGGACGAAGGAGTTCGGCAAGGGGCAGCCGCACGGTCTGGCGCTGACGCGTCAGGGTGTGCCGACGTACGAGCCCAACGAGGATGCCGCCAAGGGCGGTTACGTCCTGTTCGAGGCCGACGGCGGCGAGCCCGAGGTCGTCCTCATCGCCACCGGCTCGGAGGTGCACGTCGCTGTCGAGGCGCGCGAGCAGCTCCAGGGCGCCGGCGTGCCCACGCGCGTGGTGTCCATGCCGTCGGTGGAGTGGTTCGAGCAGCAGGACCAGGGGTACCGGGACAGCGTCCTTCCGCCGGCCGTGAGGGCTCGCGTGGCGGTCGAGGCCGGTATCGGACTGACCTGGCACAAGTACGTCGGGGACGCCGGCCGCATCGTTTCCCTGGAGCACTTCGGTGCTTCGGCCGACGGCAAGGTCCTTTTCCGCGAGTTCGGCTTCACTGCCGAGAACGTGGCCGCCGCCGCCCGGGAATCGATCGCCGCAGCTCAGCGCTGACGCTCATATACGACACGTAGGAGATGGAATTTCCATGACAGACGCACTCAAGCGCCTCTCCGAGGAAGGCGTCGCGATCTGGCTGGACGACCTGTCGCGCAAGCGCATCACGTCCGGCAACCTCGCCGAGCTGATCGACCAGCAGCACGTCGTGGGCGTCACCACCAACCCGACGATCTTCCAGAAGGCGATCTCCGAGGGTGACGGCTACGACCAGCAGCTGTCGGACCTCGCCGCCCGCAAGGTGACCGTCGAAGAGGCCATCCGCATGATCACCACGGCGGACGTCCGCGACGCCGCCGACATCCTGCGCCCGGTCTTCGACGCCACGGGCGGCCAGGACGGCCGGGTCTCGATCGAGGTCGACCCGCGCCTCGCGCACAACACCAAGGCGACGGTCGCCGAGGCCCGGCAGCTGGCCTGGCTGGTGGACCGCCCCAACACGCTGATCAAGATCCCGGCCACCAAGGCGGGTCTGCCGGGCATCACCGAGACGATCGGCAACGGCATCAGCGTCAACGTCACGCTGATCTTCTCGCTGGAGCGCTACCGCGAGGTGATGGACGCCTACCTGTCCGGTCTGGAGAAGGCCAAGGCCAAGGGCCTGGACCTGTCCAAGATCCACTCGGTGGCGTCCTTCTTCGTCTCGCGCGTCGACACCGAGATCGACAAGCGGATCGACGCCCTGGGCACCCCCGAGGCCAAGGCGCTGCGCGGCAAGTCCGCCATCGCCAACGCCCGGCTCGCCTACCAGGCGTACGAGGAGGTCTTCTCGAGCGACCGCTGGAGCGTGCTGGAGCGCGCGGGCGCCAACAAGCAGCGTCCGCTGTGGGCCTCCACCGGTGTGAAGGACAAGGCGTACAAGGACACCCTGTACGTCGACGAGCTGGTCGCGCCGAACACGGTGAACACCATGCCGGAGGCGACCCTGTACGCCACCGAGGACCACGGCCAGATCACCGGCAACACCCTCGCCGGCACGTACGAGCAGGCCCGCGCCGACCTCGACGCGGTCGAGCAGCTCGGGATCAAGTACGACGACGTGGTCCAGCTGCTGGAGGACGAGGGCGTCGAGAAGTTCGAGGCGTCCTGGACCGACCTGCTGAAGTCGACCGAGGCCGAGCTTCAGCGCCTCGCCCCCTCGGAGGGCTGAACAGGTGTCGAGCAGCAATCCGCTGCGTGACCCCGCGGACCGACGGCTCCCGCGTATCGCGGGGCCGTCGGGCCTGGTCATCTTCGGCGTCACGGGCGACCTGTCACGCAAGAAGCTCATGCCCGCCGTGTACGACCTCGCCAACCGGGGTCTGCTGCCGCCGGGCTTCTCGCTGGTGGGTTTCGCGCGCCGTGAGTGGGCGCACGAGGACTTCGCACAGGAGGTCCACGACGCGGTCAAGGAGCACGCCCGCACGCCCTTCCGCGAGGAGGTCTGGCAGCAGCTCATCCAGGGCATGCGCTTCGTGCAGGGCACGTTCGACGACGACGACGCGTTCGAGCGGCTGCGCTCCACGATCGAGGAACTGGACAAGGCGCAGGGCACGGGCGGCAACTTCGCCTTCTACCTCTCCGTGCCGCCGAAGTCCTTCCCGTTGGTCATCCAGCAGCTGAAGAAGCACCAGCTGGCCGACCAGCAGGGCGGCTCCTGGCGGCGCGCGGTCATCGAGAAGCCCTTCGGTCACGACCTGAAGTCGGCCGAGGAGCTCAACAAGGTCGTCCACGAGGTGTTCGCGCCGGAGCAGGTCTTCCGGATCGACCACTACCTGGGCAAGGAGACCGTCCAGAACATCCTGGCGCTGCGCTTCGCCAACACGATGTTCGAGCCGATCTGGAACCGGTCCCTCGTGGACCATGTGCAGATCACCATGGCCGAGGACATCGGTATCGGCGGCCGGGCCGGGTACTACGACGGCATCGGCGCCGCCCGTGACGTCATCCAGAACCACCTGCTCCAGCTGCTGGCGCTCACCGCCATGGAGGAGCCGGCCTCGTTCGACGCGGACGCGCTGGCCGCCGAGAAGACCAAGGTGCTCGGCGCCGTGCGGCTGCCGAAGGACATGGGCCGGGACACCGTGCGCGGCCAGTACTCGGCCGGCTGGCAGGGCGGCGAGAAGGTGATCGGCTATCTGGACGAGGACGGCATCAACGCCTCGTCGAAGACCGACACCTACGCCGCGATCAAGCTGGAGATCGACAACCGCCGCTGGGCGGGTGTCCCCTTCTATCTGCGCACCGGCAAGCGGCTCGGCCGCCGGGTGACGGAGATCGCGGTCGTCTTCCAGCGGGCCCCGCACTCCCCCTTCGACACGACGGCCACCGAGGAGCTGGGCTCCAACGCGATCGTCATCCGCGTCCAGCCGGACGAGGGCGTGACGGTCCGCTTCGGCTCGAAGGTCCCCGGCACGTCGATGGAGATCCGGGACGTGTCCATGGACTTCGCGTACGGCGAGTCCTTCACGGAGTCCAGCCCCGAGGCGTACGAGCGCCTCATCCTGGACGTTCTGCTCGGTGACTCGAACCTCTTCCCGCGCACCGAGGAGGTCGAACTGTCCTGGAAGATCCTCGACCCGATCGAGGAGTACTGGGACAAGAACGGCAAGCCCGCCCAGTACCCGGCCGGTACCTGGGGGCCCGTCGAGGCGGACGAAATGCTCGAGCGAGACGGACGGAGCTGGCGCCGGCCATGAAGACAGACCTGACGGACACCACCGCCAGCAAGATCAACAAGGCGCTGGTGCAGGGCCGCCGGGCGATCGGCACCCCGGCGGTCGGCATGGTGCTCACGCTGGTCATCGTGACGGACGAGGAGAACGCCTACGACGCGCTGAAGGCGGCGAACGACGCCTCGCACGAGCATCCCTCGCGCACGCTCGTGGTCATCAAGCGCGTCTCCCGCTCGCCCCGCGACCGTACGCAGTCCCGCCTGGACGCGGAGGTCCGGCTGGGCGCGGACGCCGGCTCGGGTGAGACGGTGGTGCTCCGCCTGTACGGCGAGGTGGCCGAACACGCCCAGTCGGTGGTGCTGCCGCTGCTGCTGCCGGACGCCCCGGTGGTGGTGTGGTGGCCGGTGAACGCGCCGCTCGACCCGGCGAAGGACCCTCTGGGTGCCCTCGGCCAGCGCCGTGTCACCGACACCTACGCCTCCGAGCAGCCGGTACGGGACCTGGCGACCCGGTCGGGGACCTACACCCCCGGCGACACGGACCTGTCCTGGACCCGCATCACGCCCTGGCGCTCCATGCTGGCGGCGGCCCTCGACCAGGTCACCTGCGAGGTCAGGGCCGTCGAGGTGGAGGGCGAGGAGTTCAACCCGAGCTGCGAGCTGCTGGCGATGTGGCTCGCGGACCGGCTGGACGTCCCCGTGAAGCGCTCGCTGTCCGGCGGCCCCGGTCTGACGGCGGTCCGCCTGGACACCAACTGCGGCCCGATCAAGCTGGACCGCGCGGACGGCTCCCTCGCCACGCTCTCCATCGACGGCCAGCCGGACCGCGGAGTGGCGCTCAAGCGCCGGGACACGGCCGAGCTGATAGCGGAGGAGCTGCGGCGGCTTGACCCGGACGACACGTACGCGTCGGCCCTGCGGTACGGGGTGGACCGGCTGAAGTCCTCCTGGTCGGCTCCGGCGCCTCGGGTCTCCGGGGAGTCGGTGGCCAAAGGGGAGAGCGGAGAGCCCAAAAGTGACGGGCGAGCACGACTCGCCCTCCCCGCTCCCGTCGAAACGGCTGCGAAAGCACCCGCTGCGGAAGCGACGGCGCAGGCACCGGTGAAGCAGGAACCGCCCGCGCTGGAACCGGTACGGAAGGCGACGACGAAGTGAGGGCTACGACGAAGTGAGTACGGCACCGCAGCTGGTCGTGCACCGCGACAAGGAGCTGATGGCGCAGGCCGCGGCGGCCAGGCTGATCACGAAGATCGTGGACGCGCAGGCCTCCCGGGGCTCGGCGTCCGTGGTCCTGACGGGCGGCCGCAACGGCAATGGCCTGCTGGCCGCGCTGGCCGCGGCGCCCGCCCGGGACGCCGTCGACTGGAGCCGGCTCGACCTCTGGTGGGGCGACGAGCGGTTCCTGCCCGAGGGCGACCCGGAGCGCAACATCACGCAGGCGAGGGAGGCGCTGCTGGACGCGGTGCCGCTCGATCCGAAGCGGGTGCACGCGATGCCCGCGTCGGACGGCCCGCACGGCGCCGACGTGGACGCGGCGGCGGCTTCGTACGCGGAGGAACTGGCGCAGGCTGCCGGCCCGGAGAACCACGGCCCCGTGCCGACGTTCGACGTGCTGATGCTCGGCGTCGGCCCGGACACGCATGTCGCCTCGCTGTTCCCGGAGTTGCCCGCGGTACGCGAGACGGACCGCACGGTCGTGGGCGTCCACGGCGCGCCCAAGCCGCCGCCGACCCGGGTGACGCTGACGTTGCCGGCGATCCGTGCGGCCCGTGAGGTGTGGCTCCTGGCCGCGGGCGAGGACAAGGCCCAGGCCGCGGCGATCGCGCTCTCGGGCGCGGGCGAGATCCAGGCCCCGGCGGCCGGGGCGTACGGCCGCAGCCGGACGCTGTGGCTGCTGGACGGGGCGGCGGCCTCGCAACTGCCGCGGTCGCTGTATCCGCCGGCTTCGGCTTAGGCACACCAGGGGGCTCCGCCCCCTGGATCCTCCAGGCCTTGGCCCACCCATCAAAGGCATTTCGGGTGGTGGGTGGGCGCAGGCGAGGGTCCAGGGGGCGGAGCCCCTTGGTGCAGCGGCTACTTGACCGAGCCCGCCATCACGCCCTGCACAAAGTGCTTCTGGAACGCGAAGAACACGACGACAGGCACGACCAGGGACACGAACGCCCCCGGCGCCAGGACATCGATGTTGCTGCCGAACTGCCGGATCTGGGACTGGAGTTCCACGGTCAGCGGCTGCGACGCGCTGTCCGCGAACAGCAGCGCCACCAGCATGTCGTTCCACACCCACAGGAACTGGAAGATGGCCAGGGAGGCGATCGCCGGCCGTCCCACGGGCAGTACGAGCCGCGTGAAGATGCGCCACTCACTGCCCCCGTCCATGCGCGCGGCCTCCAGCATCTCCTTCGGTATCTCGGAGAAGTAGTTCCGCAGCAGGAACACCGCGAACGGCAGGCCGTAGGCGACGTGGAAGAGCACGACACCCGGGATGGTCCCGAACAGCCCCAGCTGCCCGAAGAGTTTCGCGACCGGCAGCAGCCCGATCTGCACGGGCACCACCAGCAAGGCGACCACGACCAGGAAGATCGTCTCCCGCCCGGGGAAGTCCAGCCATGCGAAGGCATAGCCCGCGAGCGCCGCGATGACGACGACCAGCACCGTCGTCGGCACCGATATCAGCACCGTGTTCCAGAACGCCGTCGTGATCCCGGCGTTCCCCAGCAGCTCCGAGTAGTTGTCGAAGGACAGCTGCCCGGGGCTGGTGAACACCGTCCACCAGCCGCCCTTCGCGGTGTCCTCGGCGGACCGCAGCGAGGACAGGAACAGCCCGGCCAGGGGCGTCATCCACACCAGGCCCACGATCACGAGGAAGGCCTGGACGACCCCGTTGCCCAACCCGCGCCGAACCGCGTTCATCGCTGACTCCTTCGGAAACGGCGGACGTTGAACACCATGGCCGGAACCACCAGCAGCAGGAGCAGCACACCCAGCGCGCTGCCGAGCCCCTGGTTGTTGCCGCCGCCGAACGACACCAGCCACATCTGCGTCGCGAGCACGGTCGCGTCTTCCTGCACCGGCCCGGGCGCGATGATGTAGACGAGGTCGAAGACCTTCATCACGTTGATCACCAGGGTGATGAAGACGACCGTCAGCACGGGTGCCAGCAACGGCACCGTGATCCGCCGGAAGATCTGCCACTCGTTGGCGCCGTCCATCCGCGCCGCCTCCAGCGTGTCCCGCGGCAGCGTCGCCAGGCCCGCGCCGATCAGCACCATGGAGAAGCCGGTCCAGATCCACAGGTACGCGCCGATGATCGCCGGTGTGACCAGCGCGGGTCCGAGCCAGGAGACGCCCTCGTAGGGCGGGGCGAAGTTGGACGACGGCAACTGCACCGCGTAGGAGCCCGGTTCGAGTCCCTCGAAGCGGAAGGAGCCGTCGGACGCGGTGGTCGCCGTGGCGACCGCCTTGCCGTCGCGCACCGCCTCGACCTTCATCTCGGGCAGTCCGCTCTCGCGCCGGTCGACCTTGCCCTGCTCCCCTCCCCCGCCGGGCGTGAAGTCCAGGTAGACCACACCGCGCACCTCGTCGGGGGCGGCCTTCTGTCCCGCCGCCGCGTACGCGGGCTTTGTGCCGCCCGGCAGGTCGTCGGGCAGCACCCCGACCAGCGGGAGCGACACCGCGTTCCCCGGCGACACGCTCTGGCTCGTGCGGTACGACCCGTCCTTCTCCTTCGTCAGCCCCTGCCCCTCACGCCCACGGGCCGTCGGGTAGGACGAGGAGCCCTCGAACGCGTCGTGGACGGAGACCACCGCCGCGTTGAGGACGCCCTTGTCGGGGTCCTCGTCGTAGGCGAGCCGGAAGATGATGCCGGCGGCGAGGAAGGAGACCGCCATCGGCATGAAGAGCAGCAGCTTGAAGGCCGTGGCCCAGCGGACCTTCTCCACCAGGACGGCCAGGATCAGCCCGAGGCCGGTCAGCAGGGCCGGCGCGACGACGACCCAGATGGCCGTGTTGCGTACGGCGTTGAGGGTCGCCGGGTCGCTGAACATCTCGGCGTAGTTGTCGCCGCCCACGAAGGTCGTCCCGGAGGCGTCGAAGAAGCTGCGGCCGATGCTGAACAGCACGGGGTAGACGACGAGCGCGCCGAGCAGCAGCAGCGCGGGCAGGACGAACAGCAGGGCGATGGTCCTGCCTCGCCGGCGCAGGCGCCGGGTGCGGTCGGCGATCGTGCCGGGCGGTGGAGGACTCGTCTCTTTCACGAGGGTCGCTGTCATGGCGTATCAGTCCTGGTACGCCTTGGCCGCCGCGGCCTCCAGCTTCGCCGCGGTGCCCTTCGGGTCGGACGGGTCGCGCAGGAAGTCCTGGAGCAGCTTCCACTCGCCGGTGCCCTTCGTGCCGCCGAAGGCCGCCGGGGCCTGGTCGGACATGTCGAAGCGGACCGAGTCCCCGGCCTGGACGAGGGACTTGGCGGTGGCGCGGGTGACGTCGTCGCCGTACTTGGCGAGGTCGAGCTCCTTGTTCGGGGAGAGGAAGCCGCCCGCCTCGGCCCACACCGCGGAGGCCTCCGGCGTGGCCAGGTACTCCGTGAGAGCCTGCGCGGCCTTCTGGTTCTTGCCGTCCTTCAGGACGGCGGCCGCGTCACCGCCGCTGACGACCGGCGCCTCACCGCCGCCGACCGCGGGGAACGGGAAGAAGTTCGCGTCCTTCCCGACGGTCTTGCCGAACTGGTCCTTGGCGACGCCTGCGACGAAGTCGCCCTCGTAGACCATGCCGGCCTCGGGCTCCGGACCGAAGACCTTCTCCACGGAGCCGGGGAAGTCGGTGTTCAGGGCGCCCTTCTGACCGCCGGCGATGAGCTGCTTGTCCTTGAAGAGCTTGCCGAGCGTGGTGAGGGCGTCGACGACCGACGCGTCGGTCCACTTCAGCTTGTGCGCGGCGAGGGCATCGTACTTCTCGGGTCCGGCCTGGGACAGGTAGACGTTCTCGAACCAGTCGGTGAGGGTCCAGCCGTCCTGTCCGGCGACGGAGAACGCGGCGAGCCCGGAGTCGGACACGGTCTGCCCGGCCTTGAGCATCTCGTCGTACGACTTCGGCGGCTTCACACCGGCCTGGGCGAGGGCGTCGGGGCTGTACCAGACGGTGGACTTGTGGGCGGCCTTGAAGTACAGGCCGTAGAGGGTGCCGTCGACGCTGCCGTACTTCTTCCACACGGGGGCGTACCCCGCGTCCACGGACTGCTCGGTCTTCTTCGACAGCGGCTTCAGCCAGCCCTTGGCGGCGAACTGCTTGAGCACGCCGACCTGCGGGACCATCACGACGTCGGGGGCGTTGCCGCCCTCGATCTTGCTGCCGACGACGGTGGAGACGTTGTCGCCGGTGGACGTGAACTGCGTCTTGGCGCCGGTCTTCTCGGTGAAGGCGTCCAGCACCTTCTGGAAGTTCTTCTGCTCGGTGCCGGACCAGACGCCGGCCACGGTGACCGTCTGGCCGCTGAGCGCCTTGTCGCCGCCGCCGGCCGTGACGGGGCCGCCGCCGCAGGCGGTCGTGCCGAGCGCCAGGGCGAGGGCGGTGCAGCCGGTGAGCAGGGTGGTACGTCGTCGCATCATCGTTGATGTCCCTTCGGGGAGTTGACTTGCGGGGAGTTCAGGAAGAGATCCACCAGGCGGCCGTGGAGCCGGGCAGCACGCCGGCGGGGCAGGGGCCGCTGGCCAGCAGCGGGGTGCCGGAGACCGGCGCGGGTGTGGGGGCCGTGCCGAAGTTGACGGCACACACCAGGTCGTCGCCTCGGGCGAAGGCCAGGACGCCGGGCGGGGCGTCCAGCCAGCGCAGCGTGCCCTCGCCCAGCTGGGGCAGGGTGCCGCGGAGTTGGAGGCCGTCGCGGTACAGGTGCCAGAAGGAGCGGGTGTCGGCGAGGGCGCGGTCGGTGGCGTACTCGGCGAAGTACTCCGGCTGCGGCAGCCACGGCTTGGCGCTCTCCTCGCCGGAGGTGAAGCCGAAGGGCGACGCCTGCCCCGACCAGGGCAGCGGCACCCGGCAGCCGTCGCGGATCCGGGCCCGGCTTCCGGTGCGGTGGAAGATCGGGTCGGTGAGCACGTCGTCGGGCAGGTCGACGACCTCGGGCAGGCCGAGCTCCTCGCCCTGGTAGATGTAGGCGGCTCCGGGCAGTGCCAGCATCAGCAGCGCGGCGGCGCGGGCCCGGGCGGCACCGAGGCCGCTGCCCTCCGTGGCGGGTTCGCCGTAGCGGGTGACGGTGCGGACCTGGTCGTGGTTGTTGAGGACCCAGGTGACCGTCGAGCCGGTGCCGGCGATGTCGTGCATGGCCTCGGAGATGACCTTCTGGAAGGCGTCGGGGTCCCAGGGGGCGCTGAGCAGGTCGAAGAAGAAGGCCTGGTGGAGTTCGTCCGGGCGGACGTACTGGGCGTGCTCGCGGGCGGTCGGGACGGAGACCTCGCCGACGAGCAGGCGTTCGCAGCCGTCCCGCTCGGTGTACTCCTCGCATATGGAGCGCCAGCGCCGCCACACCTCGTGCACCTCGGGCTGGTTCCAGGCGAGCGGGTTGACCGAGTCGCGGGTGCGGGCGTCGGCCTCCGGGTCGTCGGAGTCGGGCAGCTCGGGGTGCTTGTAGAGGCCGGCGGCGACGTCGATGCGGAAGCCGTCGACACCCCGGTCCAGCCAGAACCGCAGGACCCGGTCGAACTCGGCGGCGACCTCCGGGTCGCGCCAGTTCCAGTCGGGCTGCTCGGGCGTGAACATGTGCAGGTACCACTGGCCGGGCCGCCCGTCCGCCTCGGTCACCCGGCTCCACGCCGGGCCGCCGAACATCGCGTGCCAGTTGTTGGGCGGCTCGTCGCCGTCCGGGCCGCGGCCGTCGGCGAAGTGGAAACGGGCGCGGGCGTCGCTGCCGGGAGACGCGGCGAGGGCCTCGCGGAACCAGGGGTGCTCGCTGGAGCAGTGGTTCGGGACGATGTCGAGCAGCACCTTGACGCCGAGCCGCCGCGCGGCCCCGACCAGCAGGTCGAACTCGGCGAGGTCGCCGAAGAGCGCATCGACGTCGCAGTAGTCGGCCACGTCGTAGCCGTGGTCGTGCTGCGGCGAGGGATAGAAGGGGCTCAGCCAGATCCCGTCGACGCCGAGCTTCTTCAGATACGGCAGTCCGGCCCGGACGCCGGCGAGATCGCCGATGCCGTCGCCGGTGCTGTCGAGGAAGCTGCGGACGTACACCTGATAGATCACTGCGTCACGCCACCAGTGGTGCCTGTTCAACCCATCGACCTGTCTCTGTGGAGGGCAGCGGTTATGCATGCATGTTAAGTAGGCATGTCGAGAGGGTGTCAATGAAAAGGCGGAAGCTACCGAGGAGTTGAAATAGTAAAATTGGGCGCCAATCGGGCATATCTCAGCCAGATGAGACGTCCGCGTTACCTAACAAGTAACTAGAAGAGCGCTAGCCGCGCGAGATGACGGCGAGCTCCCGTGCCAGACGGCGCACCGCTGCCGTCGGCGTCTCGTGCCCGGCCATCGCGTCGTGGACGACGGCCTGGACGACCAGGCTGACCTGGTCGTAGCGCGGGCTCTTGGGGCGCGGCGCGGCCGCGAGCACGCTCTCGCGCAGGGTCGGCAGGTACGGGAACCTGCGGATGAGCCGCGGGTCGGTGTAGAGATCGGCCCGCACGGGCGGCAGCGCGCCACGGGTGAGGACCTGCCGCTGGACGCCCTCGCTGGTGAGGTACGCGATCAGGCGGGCGGTCGAGTCAGGGTGCCGGGCGTGGCTGCTGACGGCCAGGTTGGATCCGCCGAGGACGCTCGTCCCCGGCCCGTCCCGTCCGGGCAGCGGCACGGCGCCGATCTTCCCGGCGACCCGGGAGCCCGGGGCGGAGGCGCCGACGTACGCGTACGGCCAGTTCCGCAGGAAGAGCAGCCGGCCCTCCTGGAAGGCCTGCTTGGACTCCTCCTCCTTGTAGGCCAGCGCCTCTTTCGGGATCCAGCCCTCTTGTACTCCGCGGGCCAGGAACCCGATGCCCTCGCGGGCCGCCGCCGAGTCGACGGTGACGCGTTCGCCCTCGTCGCCGAGGATCGAGCCGCCCGCCGAGTAGACGGCCTCGGCCGCGTTGACGGTGAGGCCCTCGTAGGGAAGGAACTGCCCGGCGTAGCCGTCGAGGCCGTACTTCGGGGCGATGGTCTTCGCGTACCGCTCCAGTTCCGCCCAGGTGCGCGGCGGCGCGACGCCCTCCTTGGCGAGGACGTCCTTGCGGTAGAGGAGCAGGCCGGCGTTGGTGACGTACGGGACGGCGTACAGCTGTCCGTCGTAGGTCGCCGTGTCGACGACCGGCGGGAGGAAGGTCTTCAGCGGGAAGCGGTCGCGGGGCAGGGGCCTGATCCAGCCCGCGGCGGCGAACTCCGAGGTCCAGTTGACGTCGATGTTGAGCACGTCGAACCGGCTGCGGTCGCCGTCGCGCAGGTCGGTGGCCATCTGCGCCTGGGTCTCGTCGGCCGAGTCGGGCAGCTCGACGAGGGTCACCTTCTCGCCGGGGTGGGTGCGGTTCCAGCCCTCCAGCAGAGGACCGAGATAGCCGGTGAGGTCTCCGGCGGTGGCCAGGGTGAGCGGTCCGCGACCGCCGTCGGCCGGCTCGCCCGCCTGTGCTCCGGCGGCGACGTAGCCGGTCATGACCACGACGAGAACGAGAAGGCCCCTACCCGCGGCATGGATCCACCGCATAGGTTCCTCCCTGTACACCGGCGACGGGCTCCCTTGCCCGGAATCAGAGGCCATGTATACCTGTTAGGTATGGGCGATACTAGGGTCTGGAGCACATTGACCGGACAGGAGGACTGCACGCGTGCGCCTGCACCTCCTGGCACTCCTCGCCCGCGGCCCCGCCCACGGATACGAGCTCAAGCAGGACCTTGAGCAACTGCTGGGCTCCGCGTACCCTCAGCCGAATGTCGGCCAGATCTATGTGACCCTCGGCCGCCTCGAGAAGTCGGGACTGATCGAGGGCGAGGACGTGGCGCAGTCCAGCCGGCCCAACAAAAAGGTCTACCACCTCACCGACGCCGGGCGGGAGGCGCTGCGCGCCTGGTTCGAGGAGCCCGAGGACGAGCCGCGGGTACGGGACGACTTCTTCATGAAGCTGGCGCTCGCTCCGCAGACCGGGCTCGCCGACCAGATCTCCCTGATCAACCACCAGCGGCGCCAGTATCTGAACACCATGCGGCAGCTCTCGAAGCTGGCCGCCGCCGAAGACCGCGACAACCGCATCGCGCATCTGCTGATAGAGGGCGCGATGCTGCACCTGCAAGCCGATCTCGACTGGCTGGAGCGGTGCCAGGAAGAGCTGGAGGAGCTGGAGTGAGCGACGACCGTCCCGCTCCTGTGCTGCGCGCCGAGGGACTGGTGAAGACGCACCACGGCGAGGGCGCGCCCGCCCATGCCGTGCGCGGGGTCGACCTGTGCGTACGGCAGGGCGAGTTCGTGGCGATCACCGGCCCGTCCGGCGCCGGAAAGTCGACGCTGCTGCATCTGCTCGGCGGGCTCCAGCGGCCGGACGCGGGCCACCTCTGGCTCGACGGCGAGTCCACCGACACCTACGGCGAGGCCCGCTGGGCGGTGGAGCGCAGGAAGCGGATCGGGATCGTCTTCCAGTTCTTCAACCTCGTGTCGAACCTGTCCGTCGCCGACAACGTGGAACTGCCCGCCCTGCTCGCCGGGAGCTCGCCGAAGCGGGCGCGCACCGAGCGCGAGCAGCTGCTGGGCGAGCTGGGCCTGACGGGCAAGGAGCGCAGCATGCCGGGCGAGCTGTCCGGCGGTGAGCAGCAGCGGGTCGCGCTGGCCCGGGCCCTGGTCAACCATCCCCCGCTGCTGCTGGCCGACGAACCGGCCGGCAGCCTCGACAGCAAGGGCACCCGCGAGGTGATGCGGCTGCTGTCCCGCTTCCACCAGCGCGGCCAGACGATCCTGCTGGTCACCCATGACGCGCGGCTGGCGAGCGCCGCGGACCGGGTGATCAGCTTCTTCGACGGCCGGATCGCCGACGACGCGGAACTCGACGGGGGCACACCACCGCGCCGGTCCGGCATCTCCGGTGTGCTGGAACTCAAGGACTGACATGCGGGTGTACGACGGCTGCCCGGCGTCCGGGCCGAGAGGCTGAGGCCCGTGCGAGCCACCCTGCGCTGGGCGCACTCCGATCTGCGCACGCACCGCGGCGAGGCGCTGTTCCTCGTCCTCGCCACCGCGGGCATCGTCGCGTCGCTGCTGCTGGCCACGGCCCTGTTCGGGTACGCGACCAACCCCTGGCAGCGCGTGTTCACGCAGTCGCACGGAGCGCATGTGTGGCTGCACACCGACACCGCCGCCGACACCGGGAAACTGGCCGGGCTGGACGGCGTCGACTCCGTCGCCGGCCCTTATCCCACCGCCGCCACCACCGTCTCCTCAAGGGGCAGCCGCGCCGCCGTCGAGCTGCGCGGCACTCCGGAACGGCCCTCCGTCGGCCGCCCGCCGCTCGTCTCCGGCCACTGGCTCGACCCCTCGACGCCGAACGGTGTGGTCCTCGAGAGCCGTCTCGCCCGCGCGCTGCTGGCCGAGCCCGGCGACACCCTCACCGTGCCCGGCACCGCCCGCGAGCTGACCGTCGTGGGGCTCGCCGACAGCGCCGAGCCGCGCTACCGGCCCGGTGAGCAACCGGGCCTGGTGTGGGCACTGCCGTCGGCCGTGCCGGAACCCGGCGGCCAGGTGATCGGTCTGCGCCTGACGGACCCCGGCGACACCTCCTACGTCGTGCAGCGTGCCGTGACCGTGCTGGGATCCGGGGCGATCGGCGAGGTCTCCACCTGGCAGCAGGCACGCGCCGAGGCCCAGGGCGACAACCGGCTCCTCGGCCAGGTGCTGGGCCTGTTCGGGCTGGGCGCGCTGGTCGCCGCCGGGCTCGCCGTGCACGGGGCGATCAGCACCCGTATCCGCGGCCACCTGCGGGACCTCTCCGTGCTGAAGGCGATCGGCTTCACCCCGGGGCAGGTGGTCCGCGTCTTCCTGCTCCAGCACCTCGCCTACGCCCTGCTGGGCGCCGTGGCCGCCGCCGCGCTCGCCGAGGCCCTGGGCAGCCGGATCCCCGGGCGGCTCGGGGACGCGGTCGGCGTGTGGCAAGGCCTACCCGGGCACACCGTGGCACTGGTCGTGGTCCCGGTGGGCGCGGTGCTGTTCATCGGCGCGACCACCGGCCTGGCCGCGTGGCGGGCGGGACGGGTGCCGCCGGTGCCGGTGCCGAGGCCCGCGGCGGCACTGGGCGGGCGGTTGACCGGGGCAGCAGGCCGAAGCCGCGGAACGCGGCCCGCCGGCCACGGGGTGCGGCCCGCTTCCGCTTCGCCGGGCAGGCGGGCGGCGAGCGGCGTGCGCCGCGTCCTCAGGCTCCCGCCCGCGGCTCCGCGCACCGGACAGCTGTCCGGCATGGCCCGCCGGGCACTCGGCCTGCGGATTCCGCCCGCGCTGGTGCTGGGCTGGCACAAGGCGTTCACCCGCCGCCCCCGGTCCCTGGCCACGGTCGCCCGCCTCACACTGCCGCTGCTGCTGATCGTCGTGGCGATGAGCGCGTGGACCACCATCGACCGCTTCCACAGCGAGCCGGAGCAGATCGGCCTGCCCACCACGCTCAGCGTCCGCGCCGACACCGGCCTGAGCGAACGGCAGACCCGCACCCTCCTGGAACGCGACCCGCAGGTCGCCGCCGCCTACCCCGGCGTCGAGACGGCCGCCCTGGTCCCGGGCCAGACGGCGACCATCGCCCTGCGCGGCCTCGGCACCCACCAGGACCCCTACCCGTACACCCTCGCCGAGGGCCGCGCCGCCCGCGGTGCCGACGAGGCCGTGGCGGGGCAGGGACTGCTCGACCTGCTGGACGTGCGCGTCGGCGACTGGGTCCGCATGACCGTCGGCGACCAGCCGCAGATCCTGCACATCGTGGGCCGCAGCATCGAGCCGGAGAACGCCGGCCGGGTCATCTCCACGTCCCTCGACACTCTCCGCGCGAACGACCCCGGGCTCCGCCCGACCCTCTACGAGCTGCGCCTGGACCCCGGCGCCGACCCGGCGAAGGTCGCCGACCGGCTCGCCACGGCCGGGCGCGGCCATCTGGACGTGCACACCGTGGCCAACCCCGCCGACGGGCTCTCCCCGCTGCGCGCCGTCGTCGCCGGACTGATCGCCGTGCTCGCCCTGATCGGGCTCATCGAACTGCTGACCGCGATCGGCGGCGCCGTCCGCGAGGGCGAACGGGACCTGCTGGCGCTGAAGGCCATCGGCCTGTCCCCCCGCCAGATCACGGCGATCACGGTCACGGCCACCGGCTGTACGGCCCTGGCGGCCGTGCTCGCCGCCACCGTCCTGGGCCTGCCGCTCGCCCACTGGCTCATCGACGCCCAGGGCCGATCGAGCGGGATCGGCGCCGGGATCGCGCAGGGCCCGTCGGCCCTCCTCATGTTGCCGCTGGGGGCGGCGGCGGTGCTCTGCGCGGCCGCACTGGCCGCCCTGCCCGCGGCCCGCGCGGCACGCCGCCGGCTCGCGGACACGCTGAGCGCGGTCGCCTGACCTCGACTTCGGCGGCTTCGCCGGTCAGCCGCCGTAGGGCCGCTGCGGGTTGTACGGCGGCTGCGGGTGGGGTGGGTAGGGGTTGCCGCCTCCGGTGGGCTGCTGCGGCACACCGTAGGGATTGCCGTACGGGTTCCCCTGCGGCGGCAGGTACGGCTGCCCCGCCGGGGGCATCCCCGGCGGCACGTGCGGGGACATCGGCGGAACGGGACCGGGGGCCGGTGCCAGGGTCGCCGGGTGTGCCCTCAGCCGGATCCCGTACCGCCGCCTCAGCCGCCCCATCTCCAGCAACGCGATCGCGGTGACCGTCACCGGAGCGCCCAGGATGAAGACGATGCCCAGCCTGAGGCTGAGCCCGTGCAGATCACCGGTGACCAGGTCCGGGACAGCCATCAGCCAGCTCGTCACCATGGCGAGCAGCGGCGGCAGACAACGGTGCGTGGCAGCCGTACCGAAGAAGTTGCCGGAGACCCGCACCGCCCCGTAGGCCGTGAAGATGAGCATCCACATCATCGTCACGCCGACCCCGATGATCGCGGCGGGGTGCGCCGACCCGTTCACCGTCCGCACCAGCACCAGCAGGGCGGCCACACATCCGACGAACAGCACCAGCAGCTTGAGGGAGTTGAGCAGAGGCACCCGCAACTGCCGTACGGTGCCGCCGCGCCTCCAGACGAAGAGCATCGCCCCGACCGTCAGCGGCGTGAGGAAGAGCAGGACGACCGAGGCGGTCATCGCGTTCTCCAGCAGCTCCGTGAAGTCGAAGCCGCCCTGGATGAAGGTGTAGACGCCGAGGGACGCGACCGCGCCTGCGATGACCCGGAACTTCTTGAGCTGCTCCACGGACGGATCGAGCGACTCCGGTATCCACGCCGGGTGGAACACGGCCCGAGCCACGTCCTGGGGCTTCAACAGGGACCGGGCCGTCAGCGTGCCGCCCGTCCAACTTCCGCGTGTGCGTGCCACTTCGCGCTCCCCCGAGCACTCGCTGTCATGATCGCCCGGAGTCTACGGGACGCGGACGGCGTCCCACCGTCCGCGTCCACTGTCCGGAAGCCGTCACCCCCGGCCGCGCAACTCCCGGTAGGCCGCGACCAGCGCCTTCGTGGAGGCGTCCAGGCCCTCGACCTCGGCGCCCTCGGTCAGCGCGGGCTCGACGCGCTTGGCGAGGACCTTGCCCAGCTCCACGCCCCACTGGTCGAAGGAGTCGATGTTCCACACCGCGCCCTGCACGAACACCTTGTGCTCGTAGAGGGCGACGAGCTGGCCGAGGACGGACGGCGTCAGCTCGGGCGCCAGGATCGTGGTCGTCGGGTGGTTGCCCTGGAACGTCTTGTGCGGCACCAGCTCCTCCGGCACCCCCTCGGCCCGCACCTCCTGAGGCGTCTTGCCGAAGGCGAGCGCCTGCGTCTGGGCGAAGAAGTTGGCCATCAGCAGGTCGTGCTGCGCCTTGAGTTCGTCGCTCAGCTCGGCGACCGGCCGTGCGAAGCCGATGAAGTCCGCCGGGATCAGCTTCGTGCCCTGGTGGATGAGCTGGTAGTAGGCGTGCTGCCCGTTGGTGCCCGGTGTGCCCCACACCACCGGCCCGGTCTGCCACTCCACCTCACGCCCGTCCCGGCCCACGTACTTGCCGTTGGACTCCATGTCGAGCTGCTGGAGGTAGGCGGTGAACTTGGACAGGTAGTGGCTGTACGGCAGCACCGCGTGCGACTGGGCGTCGTGGAAGTTGCCGTACCAGATGCCCAGCAGGCCCAGCAGCAGCGGCACATTGGACTCGGCGGGCGCGTTCCGGAAGTGCTCGTCGACGATGCGGAACCCGTCGAGCATCTCCCGGAAGCGGTCCGGGCCGATGGCGATCATCAGGGACAGGCCGATCGCGGAGTCGTACGAGTAGCGGCCGCCGACCCAGTCCCAGAACTCGAACATGTTGGCCGTGTCGATGCCGAACCCGGCGACCTTCTCGGCGTTCGTCGACAGGGCGACGAAGTGCTGGGCGACGGCGGCCTTGTCACCGAGCGCGGCCAGCAGCCAGCTTCGGGCGGACGTGGCGTTGGTGACCGTCTCGATGGTGGTGAAGGTCTTGGAGGCGACGATGAACAGCGTCTCCGCCGGGTCCAGGTCGCGCACGGCCTCGTGCAGGTCGGAGCCGTCCACGTTCGACACGAAGCGGAACGTCATCGAGCGGTCCGTGTAGGCGCGCAGCACCTCGTACGCCATCGCGGGGCCGAGGTCGGAGCCGCCGATGCCGATGTTGACGACGTTGCGGATGCGCTTGCCGGTGTGGCCGGTCCACTCGCCGGAGCGGACACGGTCGGCGAAGCCGGCCATCTTGTCGAGCACGGCGTGCACGCCCGGCACCACGTTCTCGCCGTCGGCCTCGATCACCGCGTCCCGCGGGGCGCGCAGCGCGGTGTGCAGCACGGACCGGTCCTCGGTGGTGTTGATCTTCTCCCCGCGGAACATGGCGTCCCGGAGCCCGAAGACGTCGGTGGCGGCGGCCAGTTCCCGCAGCAGTCGCAGGGTGTCGTCGGTGACGAGGTGCTTGGAGTAGTCGACGTACAGGTCGCCGACCCGGAGGGCGTACGCGGTGCCGCGGCCGGGCTCGGCGGCGAACAGCTCGCGCAGCCGGACCTCGCCCAGCTCCTCGCGGTGCTTGGCCAGTGCCGTCCACTCGGGCGTCTGGTTGAGCCTGGTACGGCCGTCTGCGTTCATCTCGGACTTCAGCCTTCTTTCCTGTCCTGCCTGCGTACCTTGCCCCGCTGCCGGTCCCAACCTAATTGATCAGCGCGTGGCCTCGGTCGTCGTGGCACCGTCGGCCGGTTCAACAACAGATACGTTCGCGTGGAGCGTGGGTATCAGCGCGGTGACGGCCAGGAGGAAGAAGGCGGCGGTGAGCAGGGGCGGGGTGTTCGGGCCCCAGGCGGTGGCGACGGCTCCGCCCAGCAGGGCGCCGAGGGGTACTCCGGCGAAGGCCAGGGTGCGGAAGGCCGAGCTGACCCGGCCCAGGAGTTCAGCGGGGCTGCGCTCCTGCATCAGCGTCGTCGTGTTGACGTTCCACACCATGCCCATGAGCCCGAAGACGGCCAGCACCCCCACCAGCACGGTCAGGCTGCGCACGGTGCCCATGACGACGAGGGCCGCGGTCTGCACCGATCCGGCGAGCAGCACCGACCGCAGCCGGCCGAGCCGCGCCACCAGCCGGCTGTTCACCACTCCCCCGGCCAGGCTGCCCAGAGTGACGGCGGCGCCCGCCGCCGCGTAGCCCGCGGGGCCCGCCTCCAGCCAGTCGGTGACGAGGACGACCAGCAGGGCGAGCAGGGTGCCCATGCCGATGTTGCACAGGGCCGTGGCGGCGCACAGGCTGCGCAGGGCGCGGTCGCGCCACAGGGTGCGCAGCCCCTGCGCGATCTCGCGGCGCAGGGTGCTGCCCGCAGGTCTCGGCTTCCGGTCGGTCCCGTCGGCCGGGAGTGTGGCGATCAGCGCGGCGGCCACCAGGAAGGTCACCGCGTCGGCCGCGAAGGGCACGGCGGCCCCCGCCGCCAGCAGCAGCGGCACGACCGGCCCGCCCAGCAGGCCGCCCGCGACGCGCTGGCCGGTCATCAGCCGGGCGTTGGCGCTGCCGAGCGCGTCCCGGTCGACCAGGGCGGGCAGCAGCGCGGTCGCGGCGTTGTCGAAGAGGGTCTGAAGGGTGGTGAGCGCGACGGCCAGCGCGATGAGCAGGCCGATCGAGGCGTGTCCGAGCGCGACGGCCACGGCGAAGCCGGCGACCAGCAGGCCGCGTAACGCATCCGCCATCCACATGGCGCGCCGCTGGTCCACGCGGTCGGCGACGGCCCCGCCGAGCAGTCCGAAGACGATCCAGGGCAGATAGCCGCAGGCCGTGACGGAGGCGATGAGCAGTGGCTCGTCGGTCAGTGTGACGGCCAGCAGCGGCAGCGCGGCCGTACGCAGCGCGTCACCGAAGCTGGACAGCACGGCAGCGCTCCACAGCCGTCCGAAACCCCCGCTCCACGCGGGCGCGCGCACGCTCCCCACCCCGACCGTCGCCACTGTTCCCCCTCACGGTTCGCCCGATGCACAAACCGTAGAGGGCACCACTGACAATCGGTCCGCGAGCGGACCGCGGCGGGGCTCGGAAACCAGCTCCGGCCGGGCACCTGCTGGTGCCCGGCCGGTCTCGACTTCTAGATCTCGCCCCGCAGTTTGGCGAGCGCCTCGGCGAGGATCGCCTCGCCGTCCGCGTCGCTGCGCCGCTCCCGTACATACGCCAGGTGCGTCTTGTAGGGCTCGGTGCGCGGCGGGTCCGGCGGGTTGTCCCGGTCCTGGCCGGCCGGGAATCCGCAGCGGGGACAGTCCCAGGTTTCGGGCACCTGCGCGTCGCTGGCGAAGCTCGGCTGGGTCTCGTGTCCGTTGGAGCACCAGAAGGAGATGCGCAGCCGCGGCGCGGACTCGCCGCGCTCGGCCTCGCCCATCGGCCCCGCCCCGACCCGGCTTCCCCGGATCGCGTTGCCACTTGCCACGGTCGTAACTCCCTGCGTGATGGTGCCGCGAAGCGAGTCGGCGTTCCGCTTCGCCGCGAGCGCCTCAGTCTACGTAAGGCCCAACGCGCGTCCAGTGATTGGAGTTACAACCCTCACACGAAGACGCAAGCCCCATGATAGGCCGCGCTCAGCTGCGCGTACCGAACATGGGGCCTTGCGAACGAGTTCCGTGCGGCTTGCTCCTCGGTCAGTTGTTCACCTTCATCAGGATGCCGAGTACGACAATGCACGCGAACCAGCCCAGACCGACCACAACGGTGATCCGGTCGAGGTTGCGCTCGGCGACCGAGGAGCCGCCGACGGAGGACTGCATGCCGCCACCGAACATGTCGGAGAGGCCGCCGCCCTTCCCCTTGTGCATCAGCACCAGCAGCATCAGCAGCAGGCTGAAGACGATCAGGGCGATCGAGAACCCCATAACCACGGCTGGACCAACTTCCTCGGATTCTGACGGACGACGCGGGGCCCAGCACATGCTGGACCCCGCAAGGGTACGACGTTACGCCGCTACCGCATACTCACTGGTCGCGGAAGCGCACGATCTTGACGAACTCGTCGGCGTCCAGCGAGGCGCCGCCGACCAGGGCACCGTCGATGTCGGCCTGGGCCATGATCTCGGCGACGTTGCCCGCCTTGACCGAGCCGCCGTACTGGATGCGGACCTTGTCGGCCAGGTCCTGCGAGTACAGCTCGGCGATCTTGCCGCGGATCGCCGAGCAGACCTCCTGGGCGTCCCCGGCTCCGCAGACCTTGCCGGTGCCGATGGCCCAGACGGGCTCGTAGGCGATCACGATGGTCTCGGCCTGCTCGGCGGGGAGGTCCTTCAGACCGCCCTCGACCTGGGCGAGGGTGTGGGAGACGTGGTTGCCCGCCTCGCGGATCTCCAGCTCCTCGCCGACGCACAGGATGGGCGTCAGGCCGTGCTTGTAGGCGGCCTTGACCTTGGCGTTCACCAGCTCGTCGGTCTCGGCGTGGTACTGGCGCCGCTCGCTGTGGCCGATCGCGACGTACGAGCACTTCAGCTTGGCCAGCATCGGGCCGGAGATCTCGCCGGTGAAGGCACCGCCGTCGTGCGCCGAGATGTCCTGGGCACCGTACTTGATCTTGAGCTTGTCGCCGTCGACCAGGGTCTGCACGGAGCGCAGGTCGGTGAAGGGCGGCAGGACGGCGACCTCGACGGCCTCGTAGTCCTTGTCGGCCAGGGCGAAGGCGAGCTTCTGGACGTGGGCGATGGCCTCGAGGTGGTTGAGGTTCATCTTCCAGTTGCCCGCCATCAGCGGCGTGCGCGCGGTCATGTGGGTCAGTCCTCCAGTGCGGCGAGGCCGGGGAGCGTCTTGCCCTCGAGGTATTCAAGGGAGGCGCCGCCACCGGTCGAGATGTGGCCGAATGCCGTCTCGTCGAAGCCCAGGGTGCGCACGGCGGCGGCGGAGTCGCCACCGCCGACCACGGTGAAGCCCTTGGATTCGACGAGTGCCTGGGCGACCGCCTTGGTGCCCTCGGCGTAGTCGGGGTGCTCGAAGACGCCCATGGGGCCGTTCCAGAAGACGGTGGCGGCGTCGGCGAGCTTGGATGCGTACAGCTTGCAGGTCTCGGGCCCGTTGTCGAGGCCCTGTCGGTCGGCCGGGATGGCGTCCGCGGCGACGGTCGTGGGGTTGGCCGGGGCCTTGGTCTTCAGGTCCGGGAACTCGGTCGCGGCGAGGACGTCGACCGGCAGGACCAGCTCGACGCCGGTCTTCTCGGCCCGCTCGATGTACTCCTGGACGGCGGGGACCTGGTCCTCCTGGAGGAGGGACTTGCCGATCTCGTAGCCCTTGGCCTTGAGGAAGGTGTAGGCCATGCCGCCGCCGATGAGGATGCGGTCGGCCTTGCCGAGCAGCTGGTCGATCACGGCGAGCTTGTCGGAGACCTTGGCCCCGCCGAGCGCGACGACATACGGCCGCTCGACCTCGTCGGTGAGCTTCTTGAGGACGCCCACCTCGGTCGCGATGAGGTAGCCGGCGTAGTGCGGCAGCCGGGCCGGGAGGTCGTACACGGAGGCGTGCTTGCGGTGTACGGCTCCGAAGCCGTCGCCGACGTAGACGTCGGCGAGGGCGGCGAGCCGGTCGGCGAAGGCGCCGCGCTCGGCGTCGTCCTTGCTCGTCTCGCCGGCGTTGAAGCGCAGGTTCTCGACGACGGCGACCTGTCCGTCGGTCAGGGCGGCGACGGTGGCCTGGGCGGACTCGCCGACCGTGTCGGTCGCGAAGGCCACGTCGGCGCCGAGGAGTTCACCGAGGCGCGCGGCGGCGGGGGCGAGGGTGAAGGCCGGGTCCGGGGCGCCCTTGGGGCGGCCCAGGTGGGAGGCGACGACCACGCGGGCGCCCGCCTCGGCGAGGGCCTTGACCGTGGGCAGCACGGCGCGGATACGGCCGTCGTCGGTGATCGCCGTGCCGTCCAGCGGCACGTTCAGGTCGGCGCGGACGAAAGCCCGCTTGCCCGCGACCCCTTCGGCGAGGAGTTCGTCGATCGTCTTCATGAGGGGACTCCTGAAAGAGCTCGTGATCGCTCGTAAGCGCTCGTGATCGAACAGCTCTGATCTGTACGTGCGTCAGGGCTCGGACAGCGCGTCCTCGCGCTGCCCGAGCCCTGCTCTCACATGGTCGTGCCTGCTCGATTGATCAGAGCTGGTTGCCGACGAAGACCGTAAGGTCGACGAGGCGGTTGGAGTAGCCCCACTCGTTGTCGTACCAACCGAGGATCTTCACCGAGTTGCCCTCCTGGACCATGGTCAGGGAGGAGTCGAAGGTGCAGGAGGCCGGGTCGCTGACGATGTCCGAGGAGACGATCTGGTCCTCGGTGTAAGCCAGGTAGCCCTTGAGGTCGCCGTCCTCGGACGCCTTCTTGAACGCGGCGTTGACCTCGTCCTTGGTGACCTCGCGCTGGAGCGTCACGACCAGGTCGGTGGCCGAGCCGGTCGGGACCGGGACGCGCATCGCGATGCCGTCGAGCTTGCCCTTGAGCTGCGGCAGGACCAGCGCGGTGGCCTTCGCGGCACCCGTGGTGGTCGGGATGATGTTCTCGGCGGCGGCGCGGGCGCGGCGCAGGTCCGAGTGCGGGAAGTCCAGGATGCGCTGGTCGTTGGTGTACGCGTGGACCGTCGTCATCAGGCCCTTGACGATGCCGAAGTTCTCGTCGAGGACCTTGGCCATCGGCGCCACACAGTTGGTGGTGCAGGACGCGTTGGAGATGACGTGGTGGTTCGCCGGGTCGTACTTGTCCTGGTTGACACCCATCACGATGGTGATGTCCTCCTCCTTGGCCGGAGCCGAGATGAGGACCTTCTTGGCGCCGCCGGCGAGGTGCTTGGCGGCATCGGCCTTCTTCGTGAAGATGCCGGTGGACTCGATGACGATGTCGACGCCCAGCTCGCCCCACGGGATGTCGGCGGGGTTGCGCTCGGAGAGCACCTTGATGGTGTGGTCGTCGACCGTGATCGTGTCTGCGGTGTGCGACACCTCGGCCTTGAGGCGGCCCAGGATGGTGTCGTACTTGAGCAGATGAGCGGTGGTCGCGGTGTCACCCAGGTCGTTGACAGCCACGATCTCGATGTCCGCACCCTGCTCCAGCAGCGCGCGGAAGTAGTTGCGGCCGATGCGGCCGAAGCCGTTGATGCCTACGCGGATCGTCACGAACCGATCTCCTCGTTGGTACGCCGGCCATGAAGAGCCGGCGAGCTCTGTTTGGGATGTCCCCGACCGCCTACGACCCTACCTCCCTGAGCCCCAGGTGGTGACATCCAGATGCCCCATACACGGCAGGGCGGTCCGTACCCGCCAGTAGGGGTACGGACCGCCCACCGCTGAGAGCAAGATCACTCGATTTCGCTACACCGGGCCCATCCCTGTTGACCAGGGACGTCACCCTTTCAGGGAAGGGATGTCACCCGTCCAGGGATGCGAGTGCCTTCCTCATCAGTGCCGTCCGGTCGGCCGCCGCGGCGACGTGTTCCAGGCCGAAGCCCAGCAGCACCGTGTCGTCCGTGGTGACCGCGCCGAATGTCTGGAACAGCGCCCCGGTGCGCGTCCAGTCCTTGAGGACGGCCGGGCTGCCCGCGGGCGGGCCGGCCGTCTTCCAGGCGCCGAGGGAGGTCTCGAAGCCCTCGGTCTCCTTCGCCGTGCCGCCGACGACGAGCGAGGCGTCGTCGGCGAGGACGCCGCGCCCGCCGGTGCCCGGGTCGGTGACGGAGCTGATCGACACCTCGACCGTCTTGCCGGCATAGGCGCTCAGGTCGAAGTTCACCTGCTGCCAGCCGCTGGAGGCGCCGGTGAGGCTGTGCCACTGGCCGGTGCTGCCGGCGGCGGTGCAGCCGTTGTCCGTCAGGGTGAGGTACCGCTTCAGCCACGGGTGCTCATTGACGTAGAAGCCGGCCGCGCACTCCTCCGGCACAGTGGCCTTGGTGGCGCCGCCCGCCTCGGGCAGGGTCGTCCAGTCGTCGGTGCCGGTGGTGTGAGCCTCCAGCAGGACGTGGTCGTAGCCGGGCTCGGTGTCCCACAGCAACTGGGTGCGCAGCGTGGGCTTGTCGGCCGCCGTGGTGCCGGTGAGGTCCACGGTGCGGGTGAGGCGCTTGTAGCCGTCGTTGGTGTGGACGGCCGCCGCCATGGAGGAGCCGGCGTACGGGCCGTACGGGTTCACCGTGCCGGCGAACCGTCCCGCGCCCTCGCTCGCGAACTGCGGGTACGTGTCGGCGGGCAGTTCGCCGGAGGTCACCGCGTAGGTGCCCGCCTTGTCCAGCGGGTTGCCGGGGGCGCCGACGAGCGTGGCCGTTGAGCTGCCGAGCCTGCCGGAGCCGGTGAAGGCGGTGGCCCCGGGGGTCGAGGTACGGCTGTAGGCACCCAGGTAGTACTGGCTGAAGTCGTTCGACAGGGCCCCGCCGCCCAGGTCGACACTGCCGCCGGCCTGCTCTCCCGCCTCGATCAGCCGGCCGCCCTCGTTGAGGAAGGCCCGCAGCTGGAGCTGGGTGGCGACACCCGGGACGCCCGCGCCCGTGTAGTGCACGACGGTGTCGAAGTGACTCAGCACGCCGAGCGCGTCGGGCGCGCCCTGCTTGGCGACGTCCCAGACGACCGCCTTGCGGCCGTTGGCCCTGAGCGCGTCGACGTAACTCTGCGCCTGCGTGGCGGTGGCGCCTTCCTCGGCGACCACGAGGGTGTTCGCCCTGGGCAGCTCGGCCACGGTGTAGGTGAAGCGCTTGCTGGAGACCGGCTTTCCGTTCTTCGTCTCCCCGGTGAACCACACCTCGACCTTGTCGCCCGGGTCGCCGTCCTTGACCTTCGCCCGGTACTCGTCGAAGTAGAGGTTGTCCTCACCGCCGTACGTCTCGCCGCCCTTCCACGGCTTCAGCGCCATGTCCTCGGTGCGGCCGCCGTTGACGCGGTACCTGAGCTCCTTGTCGCGCACGGACTTGCGTGCGACGACGGAGATCTCCTGGTCGGCGCCGCGCGAGTACGACGTGGAGAAGGCGGCCGGGGTGAAGTCGGCGGCGCTCATGCCGACCGAGGAGGACGGCCGGTCGGGGTGGGAGGCCGACTCGGCGACGGAGAGCGCGAACGGGACGTTCTTCGCGAACTCCTGCTGGATCAGCTTCTCGTCGTCCGGGAAGGTGAAGACCGACCGGCAGTCGGACGCCTTCCACTCGTCGTTCGGGTCGATGTTCGAGGCGGTCGCGCAGGTCGACATCTCGGGAGTGAACATCGCCAGGCCGTTGACGTTCGAGGCGTGGCCGTCGGCCTCGCCGTTCGTCGTGTACAGCTCGGAGGAGACCTGCGGGTGGTAGCCGGGAACCGCCGGGTTCTCGGGCGTGCCGGCGAGCGCCTCGTACAGGACGTCGTCCGGGGTCGGGGTGGCCACCTGCCAGCCGACTCCGTAGAGGATGAGTTCGGCGGCGGAGTGGTAGTTGATGCCGTACGTGAAGCCGATCCGCTTCTGGAAGGCGTCCAGGGCCTTGGTCTCCGGCTCGGAGCCCGGGCCCGCGCCGCGGTAGGTCTCGCTGGTGGGGTTGGGGGACGAGCCCTCGTCGTCGTAGCCCCACTTGTAGGTGAAGTTGCGGTTGAGGTCGACGCCGTCGCCGGTGCCGATGATGCCGTCGCCGTTGACGTCCCGCAGGTTCTTGCGCCACATGCGGTTGCCGTCGCTCTTGAAGGTGTGGTCGTAGCCGTCGGGGTTGGCCGACAGGAGGAACCACAGCTCGGTGGAGTCGACGATCTTCTTGACGCGCTTGTCCGTCTTGTACTTGTCCAGGTAGTGGTGCATCAGGCGCCGGGTCATCTCCGGCGTGATCCACTCGCGCGCGTGCTGGTTGGACATGTAGAGGACGGAGGGCTTGGAGCCGTCCTTCGTCTTCTTCGCGTTCTTGGTGAGCTTCAGGGCGAGGATGTCCTGGCCACCCACCGTCTTGCCGATGGAGACGACCTTGGTGAGGCCGGGGTGCTGCTGCGCGGCCCGGAGGATCTCCTCCTTCAGGCCACCCCCTCCGCTGTACGGGCGGAACACGCCCTCGGCGGCGTTCTTGACGCGCTTCTCGGCACCTGCGGAGACTTTGTGCTCGGCGAGGCCGACGCCCTGCTTCCGAAGCTTCTTCGCCTGCTGGTCGGTGAGATAGACCTCGACGGTGCCCGTGCCCTTCTCGGGCACCTGCTCGCCGAGTTCGTGGCCGTCCTGGCCGGCCGCGAGCAGCAGGGGTACCTGCTTCTGGGTGACCTCGGCCCGGAAGACCTTGACTTCGTCCGAGTCGGACGGGGCTGAACTTCCCGGTTGTGCCTGGGCGATGGGTGCGATGCTCGCTCCGCCGATCAGGAGCGCGCCGACAGCGAGGATCGATCTCGCTCTACGTCTCATGAACCCCCCTTGCGTGGGTTCGCCACAGCAGCGAACAGATGCCAGGCTCATGACAGTCCATGATCGAGTCAAGAGTGCCTGAACGACACGCAAAAGCCGGTGCCGACCACCCAAGTGGGCGTCGGGCACCGGCTGATTGACGGCCTGTGAGGTCAGCCGACGAGGTTGTCGGCGAGTTCGTCGGCGAGGTTGGACTCCGTGCCCGGAATGCCGAGGTCGGAGGCGCGCTTGTCGGCCATGGCCAGCAGGCGTCGGATCCGGCCGGCGACGGCGTCCTTGGTCAGCGGCGGGTCCGCGAGCGCGCCCAGCTCCTCCAGGGAGGCCTGCTTGTGCTCCATGCGCAGCCGGCCGGCGGCGGCGAGGTGCTCGGGGACGTCGTCCGCGAGGATCTCCAGAGCGCGCTGCACGCGGGCACCGGCGGCGACGGCCGCGCGGGCCGAGCGACGCAGGTTGGCGTCGTCGAAGTTGGCGAGCCGGTTCGCCGTGGCGCGCACCTCGCGGCGCATCCGGCGCTCCTCCCAGGCCAGCACCGACTCATGGGCACCGAGCCGGGTCAGCAGGGCACCGATGGCGTCACCGTCACGCACGACGACCCGGTCCACGCCGCGCACCTCACGGGCCTTGGCCCCGATCGACAGGCGGCGGGCGGCGCCGACCAGCGCGAGCGCGGCCTCGGGGCCCGGGCAGGTCACCTCGAGGGAGGAGGAGCGGCCCGGCTCGGTGAGCGAGCCGTGCGCCAGGAACGCGCCACGCCAGGCGGCCTCGGCGTCGCAGGTGGCCCCCGAGACCACCTGCGGGGGCAGGCCGCGGATCGGGCGGCCGCGCCCGTCGACCAGGCCGGTCTGGCGGGCCAGCTGGTCCCCGCCCGCGATGACGCGCACGACGTAGCGGGAGCCGCGGCGCAGTCCGCCGGGTGCCATCACGATCAGTTCGGAGCTGTGGCCGAAGATCTCCAGGATGTCCCGCTTCAGGCGGCGGGCCGCCATCGCCGTGTCCAGCTCCGCCTCGATCACAATCCGACCGCTCACCAGGTGGAGGCCGCCGGCGAACCGCAGCATGGCGGAGACCTCCGCCTTTCTGCAGCAGGTCCGGGTGACGGGGAGCCGGGAGATCTCGTCCTTCACCGCTGCCGTCATCGCCATGGGCCGATCCTTCCATGCATCCGAAAAATACGGTCGTACGCGGCGGCCAACAGCTCCGGGTCGTGCCTCGGGGTCCCGTCGGGCCTGGCCACCGGCGCCAGCTCGACCGCGGCCCCGAAGCGCTTGGCGGCGTCGGTCAGGGAGTCACGGTCGGGCACGGCGGCCTCGTCGGCCAGCACCACGTCCAGGGCGAGTTTAGGGGCGTGTCGTCCCAAAACCTCCAAATGACGCTGCGGGGAGAAGCCCTCGGTTTCTCCGGGCTGCGGGGCGAGGTTCAGGGAGAGTACCCGGCGTGCCTTGGTCTGCGTGAGCGCGTCCAGCAGCTCGGGCACGAGCAGGTGCGGGATGACCGAGGAGAACCAGGAGCCGGGACCGAGCACCACCCAGTCCGCGTCCAGGACGGCCTCGACCGCCTCGGGCACGGCGGGCGGGTCGTGCGGCACGACGTGCACGGACTGCACCTCGCCCGGGGTGAGGGCGACGGTGGCCTGGCCGCGGACCGTGTCGACCTCCTCCGGGCGCTCCGGGTCGTGGCCCTTGACCAGGGCCTGGAGCTCCAGCGGGACGGCGGACATGGGCAGCACACGCCCCTGGGCGCCCAGCAGCCGTCCGACCAGGTCGAGGGCCTGCACGTGGTCGCCGAGCTGCTCCCAGAGGGCGACGATCAGCAGGTTGCCGACCGCGTGCTCGTGCAGGTCGCCCTGGGACTGGAAGCGGTGCTGGATGACCCGGGCCCAGGTCTGGCCCCAGTCGTCGTCACCGCACAGCGCGGCCAGCGCCTTGCGCAGGTCGCCGGGCGGCAGCACGCCCAGCTCGTCGCGGAGCCGGCCGCTGGAGCCGCCGTCGTCGGCCACGGTG
Organism: Streptomyces purpurascens; assembly: GCF_045040895.1. NCBI lineage: Bacteria > Bacillati > Actinomycetota > Actinomycetes > Kitasatosporales > Streptomycetaceae > Streptomyces > Streptomyces purpurascens. Next base: position 2,265,777 of record NZ_CP108341.1, read on the forward strand.
ACGACGGCGGTGAGGTCGCCGGTGATCCGGCGCAGTGCGGCCAGCGAGGCGGACAGCCCCATGCCGCCGCCGAGGGCGACGACCTTGGGCTGGGTGCCCCGGCGGCGCGGTCTGCCGCCCCGGGCCTCGGCGGGCCGGCCGGCCCGTGCGTCGGTGCTGCCGTCGGGCACCACCCGGCGCAGCCGGCTCAGCCGCGGAGTACGTCGTGTCATTCGCGTCCCATGTCCCGGTGTACGACCACTGTCTCCACGCCTTCGGACGCGAGCCGGGCGGCGAGCTTCTCCGACATGGCGACCGAGCGGTGCTTGCCGCCCGTGCAGCCCACGGCGATGGTCACGTAGCGCTTGCCCTCACGGCGGTAGCCGGTGGCGACGAGCTGGAGGAGCTCCGTGTACCGGTCGAGGAACTCCTTGGCGCCGGGCTGGTTGAAGACGTACCCGGAGACCTCGTCGTTGAGGCCGGTGTACGGGCGCAGCTCCGGGACCCAGTGCGGGTTCGGCAGGAAGCGGCAGTCGACGACGAGGTCGGCGTCGACCGGCAGGCCGTACTTGTAGCCGAAGGACATCACCGTGGCCCGCAGCTCCGGCTCCTCCTCGCCGGCGAACTGGGCGTCCATCTTGGCGCGCAGCTCGTGCACGTTCAGGCTGGAGGTGTCGATCACCAGGTCGGCGTCGCCGCGCAGCTCGCGCAGCAGTTCGCGCTCGGCGTCGATGCCGTCGACGATCCGGCCGTCGCCCTGGAGGGGGTGCGGGCGGCGGACCGACTCGAAGCGGCGCACCAGGGCCTCGTCGGAGGACTCCAGGAAGACGATCCTCCGGGTGACGTTCTTCGCCTCCAGGTCGGCGAGGGAGTCGCGGAGGTTGTCGAAGAAGCGGCGGCCGCGGACGTCGACGACGACGGCGATCCGGGCCACGTTGCCCTGGGAGCGGGCGCCGAGCTCCACCATGGTGGGGATCAGCGCGGGCGGCAGGTTGTCGACGACGAACCAGCCGAGGTCCTCCAGGCACTTCGCGGCCGTCGAGCGGCCGGCCCCGGACATGCCGGAGATGATCACCAGCTCGGGGATGGCCGCGTCCGGGACCGGGGCCTTGTCGTTGGGCGTGCCCGTACTCACCTGTGCTCCGTCTCCGGCTTGCTGTTCTTGCCCGTCGTGCTCGTTCACATTCATGTCTCCTGCCCCCGTCGTTCGTCCGGGGCGCCCATCGTCACGGGCTCCCCACTGGAACCCATGGTGCCGCGTTCCGTGCCAGGTTCCGTGCCGGGCTCCTCTTCCATGATCTCTCCGGTCGCCGTGTTGACGGCGGGTGCGGCCGGGGCCGCCTGGGCGAGGGCCGCCGCGATGGTCTCCGCGGTCTTGCGGCCTATGCCGGGAACCTCGCAGATCTGGTCGATGGTGGCAGATCGCAATTTCTTCAACGAACCGAAGTGTTTCAGGAGTGCCTGCTTCCGCGTGTCCCCGAGTCCCGGCACGTCGTCCAGGGGGCTGGAGCGGAAGCGCTTGGCCCGCTTCGAGCGCTGGTAGGTGATCGCGAACCGGTGGGCCTCGTCACGGACCCGCTGGAGCAGGTACAGGCCCTCGCTGGTGCGGGGCAGGACCACCGGGTCGTCGTCGCCGGGCACCCAGACCTCCTCCAGGCGCTTGGCGAGGCCGCACACGGCGATGTCGTCGATGCCGAGCTCGTCCAGGGCCCGCCGGGCGGCCGCGACCTGGGGGGCGCCGCCGTCGACGACCACGAGCTGGGGCGGGTAGGCGAACTTCCTGGGGCGGCCGTCGTCCTCGGCGAGGCCGGGTCCGACGATCGCGCCGGTGCCGTCCATCTCAGGAGTCTCGGCGTTCTCGCCGTCGGTCCACTCCCCCGTCTTCTCCTTCTCGGCGAGGTAGCGCCGGAAGCGGCGCGTGATCACCTCGTGCATGGAGCGGACGTCGTCCTGCCCGGCGAAGCCCTTGATCTGGAAGCGGCGGTACTCGCTCTTGCGGGCGAGCCCGTCCTCGAAGACGACCATGGACGCCACGACGTCGTCACCCTGGAGGTGGGAGATGTCGTAGCACTCGATCCTGAGCGGGGCGCTGTCCAGGTCGAGGGCGTCGGCGATCTCCTCCAGGGCACGCGAGCGCGTGGTCAGGTCGGAGGCGCGCTTGGTCTTGTGCAGGACGAGCGCCTGCTGCGCGTTGCGCTGCACCGTCTCCATGAGGGCCTTCTTGTCGCCGCGCTGCGGGACACGCAGGGAGACGATCGAGCCGCGCCGCCCGGTCAGCCACTCCTGGACGGGCTCCACCGGGTCGGGCAGGGCCGGGACCAGGACCTCCTTGGGGACGGCGTCGCCGGTCTCCTCGCCGTAGAGCTGCTGCAGGGCGTGCTCCACGAGGGCGCCGGTGGTGATCTCCTCCACCTTGTCGGTGACCCAGCCGCGCTGACCGCGCACGCGTCCGCCGCGCACATGGAAGATCTGGACGGCCGCCTCCAGCTCGTCCTCGGCGACCGCGATCAGGTCGGCGTCGGTCGCGTCGGCGAGCACGACCGCGTTCTTCTCCATGGCCTTCTTCAGGGCCTCGATGTCGTCGCGCAGCCGGGCCGCCCGCTCGTATTCCATCTCCTCGGCCGCTTCCGCCATGCGCTTCTCCAGCCGGCGGATGTACGTGTTCGTCCGGCCGGCCATGAAGTCGCAGAACTCGTCGGCCAGTTCGCGGTGCTCCTCGGCGGAGACCCGGTCCACGCAGGGGGCCGAGCACTTGCCGATGTAGCCCAGGAGGCAGGGGCGGCCGGTGCGGGCGGCGTTCTTGAAGACACCGGCGGAGCAGGTGCGCACGGGGAAGACGCGCAGCAGCAGGTCGACCGTGTCGCGGATGGCCCACGCGTGCCCGTACGGCCCGAAGTAGCGGACGCCCTTCTTCTTGTGACCGCGCATCACCTGCACGCGCGGGTACTCCTCGTTCATCGTCACCGCGAGGTACGGGTAGCTCTTGTCGTCGCGGTACTTGACGTTGAACCGGGGGTCGTACTCCTTGATCCAGGAGTACTCCAGCTGGAGCGCCTCGACCTCCGTGGACACCACCGTCCACTCCACGGACGCGGCCGTGGTGACCATGGTCCGGGTACGCGGGTGCATTCCCGCCACGTCCTGGAAGTAGTTCGCCAGGCGCTGGCGCAGGCTCTTCGCCTTTCCGACGTAGATCACCCGGCGGTGCTCGTCACGGAACCTGTAGACCCCCGGCGTGTCGGGGATCTCACCCGGTTTGGGGCGGTAGCTGGAGGGGTCGGCCATGTCTCACACCCTACTGGCGAGCACCGACAGTCCGACGGGAGCGCGGGGCACGATCACGGGCTTGGCGGGTGGCAGTTTCCAACGGCATGTCCCGCCGCGGGGATTACGGCAGGCCGGTAGCGGGAATGCAGGCTTCCCACGGGGACACGGCGGCGTCCGGCGGACGAGGGCCGTGTCGGTGCAGGCACAGGTTGTCAGTGCGGACCGGCCGCTTCCCACGCGGAGCGGGCGGGCCACGGGTCGGAGGGCTGCGCAGATGAAGCAGATGCGGATCGAGAAAACCCGGCGGACGGTCCGTGCCCGCCGGTACGCGGACGAGGCGTTCGCGCTGCGCGACGCCCTGGACCCGCGCGACCCCGACATAGTGCGGGCCAAGCGTCTCGCCCTCGAGGAACAGGGCGGAAGCGACCGCTCCTAGATATTCACCGCCTGCCGCGAACGCCCGGGGTGCAGGCCCCGGGCGTTCGCATGTCCGGGCGGGCGTACATCACTGTCCGGCATCAGGTGTTGTCGGGACCAGGTCAACACGCTTCAATGCGGTGGAACTCGGGGCCCTGAACGACGACGTACGGATGTGAAGGCCTGCCGTGCGCCGGCGGGACGGCCCCGGGCGGCCCGTGCGAACGGTCTGACCAGCCGTTGCCGACTCACAGAGAGGCCCCTGCATGCCGCACGCCACACAGCACGCGGACGTCGCCACCGCGGACCTGGACTCGGCCCTGCGAGGCGGCCCCTTCCACGTCGCCCTGCGTGCGGCGATCGCAGCCCGTGGGCTGCCGCTGCAACGCGTGCAGCACCATCTGTCCCGCCACGGCGTGAAGGTCGGTGTCACGAGCCTGAGTTACTGGCAGCAGGGGGCCAGGCGTCCGCAGCGCCCCGAGTCGCTGCGCGCCGTCCGCGCGCTGGAAGAGATCCTGGAGCTTCCCGAGGAGTCGCTGATCCGGCTGCTCGCCGAGTCCGACGCCGGCCCGTCCGGGCAGCGGTCAGCGGCCCGGTCCTATCGCTCCCTCGTCGAGGCCTCCGGGGTCCTGGACCAGTTGCTGGCCGAGCTGGACTGCCCGCCGGACGGGGGCCTGCACACCCTCGGGCACCACGAGCGGCTGCGGATCGGGGCGCGGCGCGAGCTGGCCGAGCGCGAGTCGCACCACATCGTGCGCGCCCACCGGGACGGCATCGACCGCTTCGTCGCCGTCCACCACGGCGACCGGGGAGCCGTGCCCGAGCGCATGAGGGTGCATGCCCTGGAGAACTGCCGTACGGGCCGCGTCCGTTGGCACCACGACACCGGTGTGCTCGCCGCCGAGCTGCTCTTCGACACCCGGCTGCGGGCCGGGGACACCTTCCTGTTCCGCTACGGCGTCGAGGACGGGACGGCGGACGAGTCGCGCGAGTACGTCCGCGGCTTCGACGCCCCGGGCGGCCAGTACGCGCTCCAGGTGCGCTTCGACGCGGCCGCCCTCCCGGTCAGCTGCCACCGGTTCGCTCAGCCCTCGGCGGCGGCGCCGCGCAGCGGCTGCCAGGAGCTGGCGCTGAGCGGCCGGCACCGGTCGGTGCACGTGGTCGAGCCGCGGGTGCGGGCCGGGTTTCTGGGGATCGGCTGGGACTGGGAGTAGGCGTCACGACGGCGGGGCCGCGGTCGGTCTGCGGTCGCGGTGACGGTCCCGCACGGACGTAAACGTTTGCGCAAGCGTTTACGTCCGGCGTCGGATGCGATACGTTCCCCGCCGGACCGCCGGAAGCGGAGGAGGGAACGGCATGGCGACCATGGCCGACGTCGCGCGGAGCGCCGGTGTCTCCGTGGCGACCGTCTCGCACGTGCTGAACGGCACCCGGCCGGTGCTGCCGCACACCCGCCAAGCGGTCCTGGACGCCGTGGAGGAGCTCGGCTACACCACGAACACGCTGGCCCGTTCCCTGGTGACGTCCCGCACCCGTTCCATCGGGCTGGCGGTGTCGGCGATCAGCAACCCGTACTTCACGGAGATCCTCCAGGGCGTCGAGGCCAGTGCCCTGGAACACGGCTACAGCCTGCTGATCGCCGATCCGCACGACGACCCGGAGCACGAGCGCAAGGTCGTCCAGCTGCTGCACGAGCGCCGGGTGGACGGCATGATCGTCGCGCCCTCGGCGGATCCGCGCGGACTGCTCGCCTACCTGGGGCGGCACGACGTACCGGCGGTGTTCCTCGACCGGCTGGTGGACGCCCCGGCGGCGGACGGCGGTCCGCGTTTCGACCAGGTGTGCGCCGACAACGCCGAACCGACGTCCCGGCTGGTCACCCATCTCGCCGGCCTCGGCCACCGGCGGATCGGGCTGGTGGCGGGGCGGCCGGGGCTCAGCACCACGAGCGAGCGGATCACCGGCTACCGGAGCGGTCTCGCCTTCGCGGGACTGCCGTACGACGAACGGCTCCTGGCGCACGGCGACTCGGAGTCGGCCGGTGGCGAGCAGGCCACCGCGGCCCTGCTGTCCCTCGCCGTGCCGCCCACCGCGCTCGTCACCGGCAACAACGCCATGACCATCGGAACCCTGCGTGCCCTGCGCGCCCGCGGCCTGTCCGTACCGGGCGACATCGCGCTGTGCTGCTTCGACGACTTCGCGTGGGCGGATCTGTTCTCGCCGCGGCTCACCGCGATCGCGCAGCCCAGCAAGGACATCGGCGCCCGGGCCGTACGCGTGCTCCTGGAGCGTCTCGCCGAGCCGGACCGGCCGGCGCGGACCGTGCGGCTCCCCTCCGCCTTCGTCCATCGCACATCGTGCGGCTGCCCGGAGGAGCCGACGCGATCCGAGCATCCCGAACGGCCTCAGCAGGCCCAACAGCCCCAGTAATCCGCGCGGTCCGCGCGATCCGCGCGAGGCCGGGCAGTCCGAGAGAGGAACCGTCGCATGATCGTCGTCGCCGGTGAGGCACTGATCGACCTGGTACCGCGGGGCGCGGGTGCCCTGGCGGCGCTGCAGCCGGCGCTCGGCGGCGGCCCGTACAACACGGCCGTGGCGCTGGGCCGCCTCGGCTCCCCCGCCGCCTTCTGCTCCCGGGTGTCGTACGACGCCTTCGGGGAGGCGCTGCTGGACAGGCTGAGCGAGACCGGGGTCGACGTGGCGTCGGTGCAGCGCGGCGCCGAGCCGACGACCCTCGCCGTCGCCACGGTCGGGGTGGACGGCTCGGCGGCGTACTCCTTCTACGTGGACGGGACGGCGGACCGGCTGTTCGCGGCGCCCTCCGCGCTGCCGTCGGGCACCCGTGCGGTCTCCTTCGGCACCTGCTCGCTGGTGCTGGAGCCGGGGGCGAGCGCGTACGAGGAGCTGATGCGTTCGGCGGCCGCGCAGGGCGTGTTCACCGCGCTGGACCCGAACATCAGGGCCGGGCTGATCCCGGACGCGGACGCCTACCGGGCGCGGTTCAAGAGCTGGCTGCCGTCGGTGTCGCTGCTGAAGCTGTCCGCCGAGGACGCCCAGTGGCTCGGTGGCACGCCCCGGGAGTGGCTGGCGGCCGGCCCGGCAGCGGTCGTGATCACCCGGGGCGGCGACGGGCTGACCGTCTTCACCGCCGACGGCGGCGAGTACGCGGTGCCGGGCGAGCGAGTGGAGGTCGTGGACACGATCGGCGCGGGCGACACGGTCAACGCGGCGCTGCTGCACGGTCTCGCGGTACGCGACGCCCTCAGCGAGCGGGCCCTGGCCGCACTGGGGTCCGACGGCTGGACGGAACTGCTGGGCTTCGCGGCCCGCGCCGCGGCGGTCACCTGCTCACGGGCGGGGGCGGAGCCGCCGTTCGCGCACGAGCTGGACGGCTGAATCCGCTCAGCCGGCCTCGCCCACGGCCCGCAGCGCGCCGGGGCGGCGGCCGTCGAGGCGGTCCAGGGCGGCGGCCGTGGCATCGTCGGCGGGCAGGTGGACGATCACGCGCTGGCCCTCGTCGGGCAGTACGAGCGTCTCTTGCAGCAGGCGCAGCGATCCGGCCTCCGGGTGCTCGATGTGCTGGGTCGCCGTCCGCCGTGGCACCACGGCCAGGTCCATGAACCGGTCGGCGAAGTCCGCCCCCGCCGTCACTGTCAGCTCGTCGGCCAGCTCAGCGACGTACGGGTCCCGGAGAGGGGCCCCGTGCCGGAGCCGGGCTACGAGGTCGTCGGCCACCCGGTCCCAGTCGCGGTAGGCGCTGCGGGCCCGCTCGTCGGTGAACAGGTATCGGAGCAGGTTGGGCCGCTCGTCGTCGAGCAGGCCGATGGGGCCGGCCAGCCGCTCGTAGCCCGCGGTGTGGGCGAGGATGTCGCCGATCCAGTTGACCACCAGCGCGGGGGTCGGCTCCAGGCGGTCCAGCACGGACCGGACGGTGGGGCGCGCCGTGCGGCCGAGCGACGGGGCCGCCGCGCAGATCAGCGGGTCGCCGCCGTTCGCCTCCTTGGTCAGGCGGCGCAGCAGCATCCGGTCGTTGAGCGACAGGTGCAGGGCGTCCGCGACGGCACCGAGCACCTGGGCGGAGGGGTTGCTGTCGCGTCCCTGTTCCAGCCGGGTGAGGTACTCGACGCTGATGCCCGCGAGCGTGGCCAGTTCGGCGCGCCGCAGGCCCGGGGTGCGGCGCCGCTGCCCCTTGGGCAGCCCCACCTCGGCGGGGCTGACGGCTTCACGCCAGGTGCGCAGGAAGGTGCCCAACTCGTTGTCGCTCACCCGTCGAACGTACAACGCGCGCGGGCGCGGATCGTGGCCCTGCCACTACCAGGCTCCGGACGGTCTCCCTCCTGGGCCGCCCGGCCCTCAGGGTGGAGCACATGACGAATGACATCGCTGCCGCCGCTTCCGCCACCGCCCTGCCGCTCGCTCCGGGGAACTGGGCCCTGGACCCGCTCCACTCCTCCGTGAACTTCACCATCCGTCACCTGGGCATCGCCAAGGTGCGGGGTCGTTTCGAGCGGTTGGAGGCCGAACTCTCCGTCGGGGAACGGGTCGAGGACGTGCGGGTCTCCGCGACCGTCGACCTGGCCTCGATCGACACGGGCAACGCCGACCGGGACGCGCACGTCCGCGCCTCCGACCTGCTCGACGTAGAGAAGCGCCCGACGATGACGTACCGCTCGACGCGGGTGTCGGGTGAGGGTGAGGACTGGACGATGGAGGGTGAGCTGACGATCGGCGGGGTGACCCGGCCGGTGACGCTCGCCGTGGAGTTCGGCGGGCTGGTCGAGGTGCCCATGGACGGCAGCCGGCATGCCGGGTTCGAGGCGACGGGCGAGATCCGGCGCAGCGAGTTCGGGCTCGACTTCGCTCCCGGTCTGCTCGGGGAAGTGGTGAAGATCCAGCTCGACATGCAGTTCGTGGAGCCGAAGAACGACTGATCAACACACCGACGCGCCGTGCCCCACGGGAACTTCCCATGGAGCCCGGCGCGTCGGCGCAGCCCTCAGCCCTTGGTCGTCCGCGTCGTCTTCTTCGCGGCGGCCTTCGCGGTCTTGGTGGTCTTGGCCGCCGCCTTCTTGGTGGCGGTGCTGTTGACCCTCTTGGTGGCGGTCTTCTTCGCCGGGGCCTGCGCCGCGACCGTCTTCTTCGCCGCCGTCCTGCGCGGTGCCGGCACCGAGGCCGCGTCGCTGATGCGGTCGGCGCCGAGGACCTCCTGGAGGAACTTGCCGGTGTGGCTGGTCGGGACCGCGGCGACCTGCTCGGGGGTGCCCTCGGCGACGACCAGGCCGCCGCCGGCACCGCCCTCGGGGCCCATGTCGACGATCCAGTCGGCGGTCTTGATCACGTCGAGGTTGTGCTCGATGACGATGACCGTGTTGCCCTTGTCGACCAGTCCGGACAGGACCGTCAGCAGCTTGCTGATGTCCTCGAAGTGCAGACCGGTGGTCGGCTCGTCCAGGACGTAGACCGTGCGGCCGGTGGAGCGGCGCTGCAGCTCGCTGGCGAGCTTGACGCGCTGGGCCTCACCGCCGGACAGGGTGGTCGCGGACTGGCCGAGCCGGACGTAGCCGAGGCCGACGTCCTTCAGGGTCTTCATGTGGCGGGAGATCGCGGGGACCGCCTCGAAGAACTCCGTGGCCTCCTCGATCGGCATGTTCAGGACGTCGGCGATGGACTTGCCCTTGTAGTGGACCTCCAGGGTCTCCCGGTTGTACCGGGCGCCGTGGCAGACCTCGCACGGGACGTACACGTCCGGGAGGAAGTTCATCTCGATCTTGATGGTGCCGTCGCCCGAGCAGTTCTCGCAGCGGCCGCCCTTGACGTTGAAGGAGAAGCGGCCGGGCATGTAGCCGCGGACCTTCGCCTCGGTGGTCTCGGCGAACAGCTTGCGGATGTGGTCGAAGACGCCGGTGTAGGTGGCCGGGTTGGAGCGCGGGGTGCGGCCGATGGGCGACTGGTCGACATGCACGACCTTGTCGACGAGGTCGTCGCCGTCCACGCGCGTGTGCCGCCCGGGCACGCTCCTCGCGCCGTTCAGCTCACGGGCCAGGTGCGTGTACAGGATGTCGTTGACCAGGGTCGACTTGCCGGAGCCGGACACGCCGGTGACGGCGGTGAGCACGCCCAGCGGGAAGGACACGTCGATGTCCTGGAGGTTGTTCTCCCGGGCGCCGTGCACCGTGAGCTGCCGGGAGGGGTCCAGCGGGCGCCGGATGTCGGGCAGCGGGATGGCCTTCTTGCCGGACAGGTACAGACCGGTCTGGGACTCGGCGTTGGCGAGCAGCTCCTTCAGGGAGCCGCTGTGCACCACCTTGCCGCCGTGCTCACCGGCGCCGGGGCCGATGTCGACGATCCAGTCGGCGGTCTTGATGGTGTCCTCGTCGTGCTCGACGACGATGAGCGTGTTGCCCATGTCGCGCAGCCGTACCAGGGTCTCGATCAGGCGGTGGTTGTCGCGCTGGTGCAGGCCGATGGACGGCTCGTCGAGGACGTACAGGACGCCGACCAGGCCGGAGCCGATCTGGGTGGCCAGGCGGATGCGCTGGGCCTCGCCGCCGGAGAGGGTGCCGGCCGCGCGGTTCAGCGAGAGGTAGTCCAGGCCGACGTCGACCAGGAACCGCAGCCGTTCGTTGACCTCCTTCAGCACGCGCTCGGCGATCTTCTTGTCGCGGGCCGTGAGCTTCAGCTCGCCCAGGAAGTCCGCGCAGTCGCTGATCGACATCGCGGAGACCTCGGCGATGGACTTGTCCATGATCGTGACCGCGAGGACGATCGGCTTCAGACGCGTGCCCTCACAGGTCGGGCAGGGCACCTCGCGCATGTAGCCCTCGAAGCGCTCACGGCTGGAGTCGCTCTCGGCCTCGCTGTGCCGGCGCTTCACGAAGGGGACGGCCCCTTCGAAGGCCGTGGTGTACCGGCGCTCGCGCCCGTAGCGGTTGCGGTAGCGGACCTCGACCTGGGTCTTGTGGCCGTGGAGCAGGGCCTTCTTGGCGCGCTGCGGCAGGCCCGCGAAGGGGATGTCCGTACGGAAGCCCAGCGCGTCGGCCAGGGCGCCGATGAGGCGGCCGAAGTAGTCCTTGGTGTGGCCGTGCGACCAGGGGTGGATGGCGCCTTCGTCGAGGCTCTTGTCCTCGTCCGGGACGATCAGCTCCGCGTCGACCTCCATGCGCGTGCCGATGCCGGAGCAGTCCGGGCAGGCGCCGAAGGGCGAGTTGAAGGAGAAGGAGCGGGGCTCCAGCTCCTCGAAGGACAGGTCGTCGTACGGGCAGTACAGATGCTCCGAGTACATGCGCTCGCGCTCGGGGTCGTCCTCGGGGAGGTCGACGAAGTCGAGCACGACCATGCCGCCGGACAGGCCGAGGGCGGTCTCCACGGAGTCGGTGAGACGGCGCTTGGCGCCCTCCTTGACCGTGAGGCGGTCGACGACCACCTCGATGGTGTGCTTCTCCTGCTTCTTCAGCGTGGGCGGGTTCGACAGCTGGATCGTCTCGCCGTCCACCCGCGCGCGGGAGTAGCCCTTGGTCTGGAGCTCGGCGAAGAGATCGACGAACTCGCCCTTGCGCTCGCGCACCAGCGGCGACAGCACCTGGAAGCGGCTGCCCTCCGGCAGCTCCAGGACCTTGTCGACGATGGCCTGCGGCGACTGGCGGGAGATCGGGCGGCTGCACTCGGGGCAGTGCGGCTTGCCGATGCGCGCGAAGAGCAGACGCAGGTAGTCGTAGACCTCGGTGATGGTGCCGACCGTGGAGCGCGGGTTGCGCGAGGTCGACTTCTGGTCGATGGAGACCGCCGGGGAGAGGCCCTCGATGAAGTCGACGTCCGGCTTGTCCATCTGGCCGAGGAACTGCCGGGCGTAGGAGGAAAGCGACTCCACGTAGCGCCGCTGTCCCTCGGCGAAGATGGTGTCGAAGGCCAGCGAGGACTTGCCCGACCCCGACAGGCCCGTGAAGACGATGAGCGAGTCGCGCGGGAGGTCGAGCGAGACGTTCTTGAGGTTGTGCTCGCGCGCTCCACGAACGATGAGACGGTCGGCCACGCCGGTCCGCACCTTTCTTGAGAGAAGTGACAGGGGCGGGGCCCCCGTCTTTCTCAGACTAGGGGGAGCCACTGACAACGCCGGTCGGATTCACGGGTTGCCAACAAACCCCGGCTCTCCAGCATGCCCGACGCCACGTCCGACCCTATAGCACGTGCATTCGATTTACGGCACTCGTTCACCACCTTCACCCAAAGGTGTGGCGGGGCTAGGGTCAGCACCATGATTGATCACGGTCATGACCTGGCGTCTGTACGTGACGCTACGGACCGGCTGCTCATCGCAGTCGGCAAACTGGACAACGCGTCTGTGACGCAGCCGTCACGGCTTCCCGGCTGGACCCGCGGCCACGTCCTCGCCCACCTCGCCCGCAACGCGGACGCCCTCGTGAACGTCCTCGAGGGGCGTCCCATGTACGTCTCCGGCGAGGCCCGGGACAGCGACATCGAGCGGGACGCCCCGCGCGCCCTGGACGTCCAGCTCGCCGACCTGCGCGAGAGCGCGGCCCGCTTCCAGGAGACCGGGGCCGCTCCGGCGGACTGGTCGCGCACGGTGAAGCTGCGCAACGGGGTCACGGACTCCGCGTCCCGGGTGCCGTTCCGGCGGTGGGTGGAGGTGGAGCTGCATCACGTGGACCTGGGAATCGGGTACGAGCTGGAGGATCTGCCGGCGGAGTTCACCGAGCGGGAGATCGTCTTCCTGGCCGACCGGTTCGCCGGGCATCCCGACGTACCGCCCACCCGCCTCACGGACGGCACGCGCGCGTGGAGCACCGGACGGGAGCAGGGCGACGGGCCCGAGGTGACCGTCACCGGCTCCCCGGCCGATCTGCTGGGCTGGCTCGCCGGCCGCCGCGCCGGAACCGGCCTGACCGCGGCCGGGGGCCGGCTTCCGGCGCTGCCCCCGCTCTAGGACCCGGACCACCCCCCGGCTATAGGCTGGCGGACATGACGTACAGCGGAGAGGTGACGGTCGGCGGGCCTGCCGACGTGCACGAGCTCAAGGACCTGATGATCACCAAGATCGCGGTCGGTCCGATGAACAACAACGCCTATCTGCTGCGCTGCCGGGCCACGGACGAGCAGTTGCTGATCGACGCCGCGAACGAGGCGCACACACTGCTCGGCATGATCGGTGGCGACGGCATCGCGTCCGTCGTCACCACCCACCAGCACGGCGACCACTGGCAGGCGCTCGCCGAGGTCGTGGCGGCCACCGGCGCCCGCACGTACGCGGGCCGGGAGGACGCCGACGGCATCCCGGTACGGACCGACGTGCTGGTCGACGACGGCGACACCATCCAGGTGGGGCGCGTGGAACTCACCGCGCGCCACCTGGTCGGGCACACGCCCGGCTCGATCGCCCTCGTCTACGACGACCCGCACGGGCATCCCCATGTGTTCACCGGGGACTGCCTGTTCCCGGGCGGTCCCGGTCGGACAACACGTCCGGAAGAGTTCAACTCCCTGATGGGCGGCCTGGAGACCAAGCTCTTCGACGTCCTGCCCGACGAGACGTGGATCTACCCCGGCCACGGCAACGACACCACCATCGGCACGGAGCGGCCCCACCTCGCGGAGTGGCGCGCACGAGGCTGGTAACCGTCCACCGACGACCGCCCCAGTTTCGAAACCGAAGACGGGGCGGTCGCGCGTTCAGGCCCGTTCCGCGCTCGGGAGGGTCATACCCCACGGACGGTGGCCTCCAGAGCACCGTCACCGACGCCGGCAGCAGTGACCGCCAGGGTCGGGGGGGGACTGTTGCATGGGCTGCGGTCTGCCGGGCCGGGTTCACCTGGCAGGCAGCGGAACCTCCCACTTCTCCGCAATCCATCCCTTCGGCTCTCAGCCGTACTACGGGCCCGAAACACCCGCACGCAGATGGAGGCCGCGCTCAAGCGGGCTGCGACCGCCGCTGTCACCTCACCGCCCTTGGCCTCCGGGCCGCCCAGGAGAGCCCCGGGGCGGCCCGGAGGCCGAGGACGGTGAGGTGCTCCGGCAGAGGATCCGCGGGGCCGTGGACCGTGGACCACGCCCGCGCCCTGCGCGTCTCGCCGCGGGGCTCCTGCCCGACGCGCCTGGCGGGTGATCAGGCGGAGGCGGTGCCCGGCGACCCGGCGGACGCGTCCCCGGCGATCCAGTGGACGCCCCGCCGGCGATCTAGCGGGTGGACCCGGTGTGCTCCCGCACAGTCGCCGCCTCGCTCGCCGTCGTCCCGGCCCCCGGCTCGGCGCTCTTCCTCGCGAACCCGCGCCGGCCCGGCAGGACCGCGAGGACGATCAGTGTTCCGGCGGCCATGATGATCCCGCCGATGAGGCTGGTCTGGGCGACTCCGTGGGCGAAGGCCTGGTGGACGGCGTCCACGGCGGCCTGGGCCTGCTGGGGTCCGGCGGAGGGATCCTGCGCGACCCGCTCCGCGACGGCCAGGCCGGCGCCGACCGAGTCCTTGGCGGTCTCCATCGCCTCCGCCGGGAGCCGGTTGCCCACCAGGTCGGTCAGCTCGTCCCGGTAGGCCGTGCCCAGCAGCGAGCCCAGCACCGCGATGCCCAGCGCCCCGCCCAGCTCGAGCGCGGTGTCGTTGACACCGCCGCCGACGCCCAGCTCGGACTCGGGGAAGGAGCCCATGATCGTGTCGGTCGCCGGGGAGATGGCCAGTCCGAGCGCGAGGCCCAGCATCATCAGCGGCGCCAGGAAGTCCCCGTACGTCGACCCCTTGTCGATCTGGGTGAGCAGGAACATGCCCGCCGTGCCGACGGCCATGCCGGTCACGGCCATCACCCTCACACCCAGCTTCGGGGTGAGCATCCCGGTCAGTGCGGACCCGAGGAACACCGCACCGCCCAGCGGCAGCAGCCGTACACCCGTGTCGAGGGCGCCGTAGCCGAGGACGAACTGCAGGAACTGCGTCGCGTAGTAGATCACGGCGAACATGCCGAAGAAGAAGAACATCACCGCGAGCATCGAGCCGGTGAAGGGCCGCAGCGCGAACTTTCGGACGTCCAGCATCGGGTGCGGGTGCCGCAGCTCCCAGGCGACGAAGGCGACCAGACCGACACCGGCGACCACAGCGGCGGTGACGGGGCCGGCGCCCCAGCCGGAGTGCGGGCCCTCGATGGCGGCGTAGATCAGGGAGCCGACCGTGACGATCGACAGCAGACCACCGACGTAGTCGATCCGGCCCATGCCCTCCGCCTTGGACGGCGGTACCAGGGCGAGCGCGCCGAACACGGCGAGGACGGCGATCGGCACGTTGATCAGGAAGGTCGAGCCCCAGGCGTGGTCCTCGAGCAGCCAGCCGGAGACCAGCGGGCCGACGGCTACCGCCACCCCGGAGGTCGCGGCCCAGGCGGTGATGGCCTTGGCCCGCTCGCTCCGGGGGAAGGTCGCGACCACCAGGGACAGCGTGGCCGGCATCACGACCGCGGCACCGACACCCATGATCGCGCGGGCCACGATGACCAGTGAGGTCTCGTCGACCATGCTCCCCATCACCGAACCGCCGGCGAAGATCAGCAGACCCAGCACCAGCGCGCCGCGCCGGCTGTACTTGTCGCCGATCGCGCCCAGCACCAGCATCAGCGCCGCGTACGGAACGGTGTAGGAGTCGACGACCCACTGCAGATCACTGCTGCTCAGGCCCAGGTCGGTGGTCATATCGGGGGCGGCGACGATCAGCGACGTGTTCGCCATCACCGTGATCAGCAGGCTCAGGCACAACACGAGCAGCGCCCACCAGCGCCGCGCGTACGGCCCGGTCATCTTCTCCACGGGGGTGTTCGCAAGGAAGGGCATCAGTAGCTCCTAAGAGGGACGGGGCGGACGAGCGGAATCACGTAATTGCCCGTGAGGCGAGCGGGCGACGGGCTGAGATCTCCGGGCTTCAAGATCATCCTGTGGCCGCTTGTGGGCTTCCCCCGGCGATCCCCTGGAGGGCCGCGTCGGTGTCCGCGATGGCCAGCGCGCTGTTGATGTCGGCGCCGGCCAGTGCGCCGGCCGCTGCGGAGGCCCCGACCTGGGCGACCAGATCGGTGGCGTTGCCTGCCACCCACACACCCGGCACCTCAGTGGTGCCGGCCGTGCCGGAGGCGTAACCGCGGCCCTTCGGCAGGTCCTGCACCGGCAGGCCCAGACCTTCCAGGCCCTGGGTGCGGGCCTGCATCGGCGCGGCGACCGCAACGACGCGGCGGGCCACGACCTGGCCGTCGGCCAGGCGCACCCCGGCCAGGGCACCGTCCGTATCGTTGACGACCTCGGTGACCGTGGTGTCGATGACGCGGATGCCGCGGGCGGCGAAGCGGGCGCGGCTGTCCTCGTCCAGGTCGGTGCCGTGGGTGAAGTAGGTCAGGTCCTCGGTCAGCTGACGGAACAGATACGCGTGGCCGATGGAGGCCGGGCCGGTGGCGAGGATGCCGATGGGCTCATCGCGCACCTCCCAGCCGTGGCAGTACGGGCAGTGCACCACACTGTGCCCCCAGTGCTCGGCGAGCCCGGGCACCTCCGGCAGCACATCCGTGAGGCCGGTGGCCACCAGGATGCGGCGGGCGGTGATGCTGCGGCCGTCGGCCAGGGTGACGGTGAACCGCAGGTCCCCGTCCGCCGACGGGGCGGCGGACTCGGCCGAGACAACCTTGCCGAATACGACGCGTCCGCCGTACTGGCGTACCTGTTCCCGGCCCCGTCGAAGGATCTCGGACGGCGGGGTGCCGTCCAGGGCGAGGAGGCCGTGCACGGCCTCGGCGGGCGCGTTGCGCGGGGAGCCGCTGTCGATCACGACGACCGAGCGGCGGGAGCGGGCGAGGATCAGTGCACCGTTCAGCCCCGCGGCGCCCCCGCCGATCACCACCGCGTCGACGGTCCCCTCGGCCAGTGCGTCGCTCGCGTACGGAGGAGTCGCCACAGCCATGGCCTCCTGCGTTTCCTTATCAGTCATGGTTCGGTCAACCCTTCGAGTTCTGGGTGGTTGGAGGGGGGCAGCTGTTCAGAAAGCCGAGGATGTGGTCGGCGACCGTCTTGGGCTGTTCGAGGTTCAGGAAGTGCCCCGCGCCGAGGACAGCCCGACGTTCGTGATGTACAGATCCAGTCCGGCGATGAAACTCGCCGTCGCCAGGATCGCGAGGATCAGACCGGGCCTTGCAGGCCTGGAAGGCGTCGCAACGCCGGGCGCGGAGGAGTTCAAAAGCATGGGTTGCTCTCCATCGCGCCAGGCGTACACACACCCTGTCCGGTGAGCTCAGGATGGTTGTGTACTGAACAGTCAGAAACCTAGATGGTTCTGTACTGGGTTGTCAATAACGGCGGGTCGGCTTTACCTTCGGTGTATGGCGAGACCGCGAAGCTTCGACCCCGACCACGTCCTCCACGCCGCCGAGCGGCAGTTCCGCACCTCGGGCTACAACGGCACGAGCGTCGACGACATCAGCGCCGCCACCGGCCTGGGCCGCGGCAGCCTCTATGCCGCGTTCGACGGCAAGCACGGCGTGCTGCTGCAGTCGATGGCCGGCTACTTCGCCCGGCTGGGGCAGTTTGCGCCGAAGGCGCTCGCCGGACCGGACGAGGGTGCCCTGGAACGACTGCACGCGTACTTGCTCCGCGCCGTCCACGGGGTGCCACTCGCCGCCGACGTACCCCCCGCCCCTGACCGGGCGGCGGCGGCCTGCTTCGCCGCCAAGATGGCCCTGGAGATCGGCGCCTCCGACTCCGAGGTGAAACGCCTGGCCAACGACTGCTTCTCCGTGCTCGCGACGGCGGTAGCCGAGTGTGTGCGAGCGGCGCAGCGCAACGGCGACATCGACCCCGACGCGGATCCCGACGACCTTGCGTACCTTCTGCTGACCATCATCCGCGGGACCGATGTCGTAGGCGCGTACGGCCACAGTCCCGCCCGCCTGACCTCGATCGCGGAGAGCGCGTTCGCCTTGCTGCCTCGCCCGCGCCACCACTGACAAGGGCACGGCCGATCTTCGACGTCCTCCCGGACGAGACGTGGGTCTACCCGGGGCACGGCAACGACACGACGCTGGGCACGGAGCGCCCGCAGCTGCCGGAGTGGCACGCGCGCGGGTGGTGAGGCGCGCGGACGGCGAGGCCGGCGGGTGATGCCGCCCGCGGGTGAGAAGCCACGCAGGGGCGCAGGCGCGGTGAGTCGCGAGCCGCGCACGCGCCCCGTGTGAACGCTTCACACACGCCGGTGTCGTGCGCGCGCTCCCCCTCCATGTAGTTGCGCGGTCAACTGGTAGGAGCCCCGCGCAGGATGACGGCTCCTGGGCGGATGGGCCGCCGGCCTGTCGATCCCCGCCCTCGGCCGGCGGCCCCGGCACCCGCCCGGCACGGCGCGCGGCGGGAAGTGTTCACAAGAACGCAACACCCGCTCCCACGATGCGAGCACTTACCGTCGTGACCTCGACAAACGGGCCCGTCGGCTGCCAATCTCGCGCCATGCATCCTGCCCCGCGCGCCCTGCGCCGCGCTGCCGCCGCCGTCGTCCTTCTCGCCGCCGCCGTGAGCTGTGCTCCGCAGCCGGAGGCGTCGGACGGGCCATCGGCTTCGGCCGGAAGCACCTGCGCCAAGGGCAAGTTGGCCACCCACACCTCGGGCAAGCTGACGATCGCCACCGACGAACCCGCCTACGAGCCGTGGTTCAAGGACGACGACCCCGCCGGCGGCAAGGGCTTCGAGTCGGCGGTCGCGTACGCCGTCGCCGAGCGGCTCGGGTACGGCAAGGACAAGGTCGCCTGGCAGACCGTCCCGTTCAACAAGGCCTTCGCGCCCGGCGAGAAGACCTTCGACTTCGACATCAACCAGGTGTCCGTCAGCGCCGAACGCAAGAGGGCCGTGGACTTCTCGTCCGGCTACTACGACGTGCGCCAGGCCGTCGTCGCGCTGAAGGGCTCCAAGGCCGCGAAGGCGAAGAGCATCGCCGACCTGAAGGACGTGAAGCTGGGCGCCCAGGTCGGCACCACCAGCCTCGACTACATCGACGACGTGGTGAAGCCGAAGCAGACGGCGGCCGTCTACGCCAAGAACGACCAGGCCAAGTCCGCGCTGAAGAACGGCCAGGTCGGCGCCATCGTCGTCGACCTGCCGACGGCCTTCTACATCACCGGGGCCGAGATCACGGACGCGACGATCGTCGGCCAGTTCGAGAGCCAGGGCGGTACGCCGGAGCAGTTCGGCCTCGTGCTCGACAAGGGCAGCGCGCTCACCCCCTGTGTCTCGCGGGCCGTGGACGCGCTGCGCGAGGACGGCACGCTCGCCAAGCTCGAGCAGCAGTGGCTGTCGGACGCCGTCGACGCCCCGGTGCTCAAGTGACGGTGAACAAGGAGGAGCTGGCGGAGGGCTCCGGCGAGCACGAAGCGCCGGACGGGTACGTCCCCTCGCAGCGGCGCCTGGACCGTGAGCGTTACAAGCGCGCCCGGGCCCGGCGTGCCACCGCGATCGGCGCGCTCTCGACCCTCGTCACCGGAGCGGTCCTCTACCTGGTCGTCGTCAACGCCCCGGGCTGGCCGCGCACCAAGGAGACCTTCTTCGACTGGGGGTACGCGCGCGAGGCGTTCCCGAAGGTCCTCGACGGGCTGTGGCTGAACGTCCGGCTGCTGCTGATCTGCGGTGTCGCGGTGCTCGTCCTCGGCATGCTGATCGCCGTCGCGCGGACGCTGCGCGGCCCGGTGTTCTTCCCGCTGCGCGCCCTGGCCGCCGCCTACACGGACTTCTTCCGGGGGCTGCCGCTCATCATCAACCTGATGATCGTGGTCCTCGGCGTCCCGGCGCTGCGGCTCCAGGGGGTGACCGTCGACCCGGTGCTCCTCGGCGGCACCGCGCTCACCCTGACGTACTCGGCGTACGTCGCCGAGGTGTTCCGCGCCGGCATCGAGTCCGTGCATCCCTCGCAGCGCGCCGCGGCCCGCTCGCTCGGGCTCAGCAACCGTCAGGCGCTGCGCCACGTGGTGCTGCCCCAGGCCGTACGCCGCCAGGTGCCGCCGCTGCTGAACGACCTGGTGTCGCTCCAGAAGGACACCGGGCTGGTCTCGATCGGCGGTGCGGTGGACGCCGTACGGGCCGCCGACATCATCGTCGGACGCAGCCTCAACTACACGCCGTACATCGTCGCGGGGCTGGTCTTCGTCGCGCTGACCATCCCCATGACCCGCTTCACGGACTGGGTGACGGCACGGATGGACCGCCGACAGGCCCAGGGAGGAACCACATGAGCGAGGCGCCCGTGCTGCGCATGGAGTCCGTCCGCAAGACCTTCGGCGGCTCGGTCGTCCTGCGGGACGTCGACCTGGAGGTGGCCCCGCACACGGTCACCGCGCTGATCGGCGCCTCCGGCTCCGGCAAGTCCACGCTGCTGCGGTGCGCGAACCTGCTGGAGGAGATCGACGACGGGGCGATCTGGCTGGACGGCGAGGAGATCACCGACCCGCGCGTCGACCAGGACGCCGTGCGCCGCCGGATCGGCGTGGTCTTCCAGTCGTACAACCTCTTCCCGCACATGACGGTCCTGGAGAACATCACGCTCGCTCCGCGCCGGGTGCACGGCCTGCCCCGCGCCGAGGCCGAGGCACGCGCGCGTGAGCTGCTGGAGCGGCTGGGGCTGGGCGGGAAGGCGGGCGAGTACCCGGACCGGCTGAGCGGCGGCCAGCAGCAGCGGGTGGCGATCGTGCGTGCCCTGGCCGTACGCCCCCGGCTGCTGCTGCTCGACGAGATCACCGCCGCGCTCGATCCCGAGCTGGTGGGCGAGGTCCTCACGGTCGTCCGCGATCTGAAGGACGAGGGCATGACCATGGTGCTGGCCACGCACGAGATGGGCTTCGCACGGGAGGTCGCCGACCAGGTGTGCTTCCTGGAGGGCGGCGTGGTGCTGGAACGCGGCACCGCCGAGCAGGTCTTCGGGGAACCGCGGCAGGAGCGCACACGGCGCTTCCTGCGGCGGATCGTGGAGGCGGGGCGGCTGTAGCGGATGTAAGGGGCGCTCGCCCTGTGCGTCGGGGCTTACACCGCGGGCGGGGCCTAGGCGTCCGCCTGTCCCGCCCCCGCCAGCGCCGCGACGCGCTCCACCCCGAACACATAGCCCTGGACTCCGCAGCCCGCGATGACCCCGTCCGCACGCAGCGAGACGTAGGAGTGATGCCGGAACGACTCGCGCTTGTGGATGTTGGAGATGTGGACCTCCAACACCGGCATGCCGTCACAGGTGTTGAGGGCATCCAGGATGGCGACGGACGTGTGCGAGTAGGCGCCCGGGTTGATCACGATGCCGCAGTGGTTCAGCCGCGCCTCGTGGATCCAGTCCACCAGCTCGCCCTCGTGGTTGGACTGGCGGAAGTCGACCGTGCCGCCGTGGGCGGCCGCCGCCTTGGCGCACAGGGCCTCCACGTCGGCGAGCGTGTCGGAGCCGTAGATCTCCGGCTGACGCTGGCCGAGCAGGTTCAGGTTGGGGCCGTTGAGGATCATGATCGGGGCGTTGGCCAGGGTGCGGGGCACGGTTCCTCCGGTCCGTTCAGGGTCGGGCGGCCCGTGACGGACCGCTGCTCGGACCCGGTTTATCACGGTGCGCCGACAGCCCGCCGGGCCGTAGCCTCCCGGCATGACGAGCCTCTCCTACCCGCCCAAGCCGTCCCCCGGTGACCGTATCGCCGTGATCTCCCCCTCCTCCGGCCTGCCGGGGCTCTTCCCGCTCCCCTACGAGCTGGGGCTGGAGCGGCTGCGCAAGGAGTACGGGCTGGAGCCGGTCGAGTATCCGGCGACGCGCAAGATGGGCTCGACGCCCCGGGAGCGGGCCGACGACATCCACGCCGCCTTCTCCGATCCGGACATCAAGGCGGTCATCGCTTCGATCGGCGGGGACGACCAGATCACCGTGCTGCCGCTGCTGGACCGGGAGTTGATCCGGGCGAACCCGAAGCCGTTCTTCGGGATGAGCGACAACACCAACCTGCTCGCCTTCCTGCGCAACAGCGGCATCGTCGGATTCCACGGCGCGAGCGTCATGTGCGAGCTCGGCCGTCCTGGTGCCCTGCACCCGCAGACCGCCGACTCCCTGCGTGCGGCCCTGTTCACCTCCGGCCCGTACGAGCTGAAGCCCGCCGAGCGATGGCGTGACATCGACCGGGACTGGGCTGATCCGGAGACCTTCGATGCCGAGCCGGAGACCCGGGACGGGACCGGCTGGACCTGGGTCAACGCCGACCGTGTGGTGGAGGGCCGCAGTTGGGGCGGCTGCCTGGAGATCCTCGGCTGGCTGCTGATGGCCGACCGCGAGATCGCGCACGACCCGTCCGAGTACGACGGCGGTGTGCTCCTGCTGGAGACCTCGGAGGACATGCCGAGTGCCACGGAGGTCTTCAGCACCCTGCGCAACATGGGCGAGCGCGGGCTGCTCCGGCGCTTCCCGGCGCTGCTGATGGGCCGCCCGAAGACCTGGTCCTTCGAGCGGCCCAACACCCCTGAGGAGGCCGCTCGTTACGCGTCCGACCAGCGGGAGGCGGTCCTGCGCGCCATGCGGGCCTACGCTCCCGACACCACGATCGTCTTCGACGTGGACTTCGGGCACACCGATCCGCAACTGGTGATCCCCTACGGGGGCACCGTGCGCGTGGACGGACCGGAGCGGCGCATCACGGTCACATACTGAGGACCCCCCGAACCCTCCGCGCGCCCCCGTAACCGGCCGTCACCGTGGGTAGTTGACGCGGCATGCACGACGTACGCACCGTAAGGGCACCCTCCATGCCGCGCCTCGCGGCCGCCTCGCTCGCCGGCACGGCCATCGAGTTCTACGACTTCTTCGTCTACGGGACCGCGGCGGCCCTCATCCTGGGGCCGCTGTTCTTCCCGACCTTCTCGCCGGTGGCCGGGACGCTGGCCGCCTTCGCCACGTTCGGCGTGGGTTTCGTGGCGCGGCCGCTCGGGTCGGTGCTGTTCGGGCACATCGGGGACCGGCGCGGACGACGGCCGGTCCTCGTCGCCTCCCTGCTGCTCACCGGCGCCTCCACGGTCGCGGTCGGCTGTGTGCCGACCTACGACACGATCGGCGTGACCGCTCCCCTGCTGCTCCTGGTGCTGCGCTTCCTGCAGGGGCTGGGGCTCGGCGGGGAGTGGGGCGGGGCGGTGCTGCTGACGGTGGAGCACGCGCCCGCCGATCGGCGCGGACTGTGGTCGAGCTTCCCGCAGGTCGGGCCCGCCCTGGGGTTCCTGCTCGCCAACGGTGTCGTGCTGGGGCTGTCGGCGACGCTCTCCGAGGCGCAGTTCGCCGCGTGGGGGTGGCGAGTGCCGTTCTGGGCGGCGGGGGTGCTGGCGATCGTGGGGCTGTGGCTGCGCTCGTCGCTCGCCGAGAGCCCCAGCTTCCTCGAGCTCGATGACCACGCGCGCGTGCCGATCGCCGAGGTCATGCGCGACCACTGGCGCCTCCTCCTGCTGACCGGCGGAGCGCTCGCGATCGGCTACGCGATCTTCTACGCCGTGACGACCTGGTCCCTCGCCTACGGGACGGAACGGCTCGGGGTGAGCCGCAGCGTCATGCTGACCTGCATCATGGGCGCGGTGGTGGTGAAGGGCGCGCTCACGCCGCTGGTGGCGATGCTCGGGGACCGCTACGGCCGACGACCCATGTGCCTGGCCGGGTGCGCGGCGGCCGCCCTGTGGATGTTCCCGATGGTCGCGCTCCTCGCCACCGGAAGGCCGCTGCCGATGTTCCTCGGCTTCCTCGGCGCGATGCTCTCGTTCATCACGATGTTCGCCGTGATCGCCGCGTATCTGCCGGAGCTGTACGAGCCGCGGGTGCGCTGCACCGGCGCCGCCGTCGGCTACAACCTCGGCGGCGTCCTCGGGGGCGCTCTCACGCCGATCGTGGCGACGGCGCTCGCCGAGCAGGGCGGGCGGGTGCCCTGGGGCGTGGCCGCGTATCTGACGGCGATCGCACTGGTCAGCCTGGGGTGCTTCGCGCTGCTGCCGGAGACGCGTCCGGTTCCGGTGGATGCGGGGGCGAAGGCAGAGGCCGGGGCGGAGGCTGAGGCGCCTACGGGTTGATCGCCAGCTCCAGGTACGCCGCGAACAGCACCAGATGGACCCCGCCCTGGAGCGGTGTGGCCCGGCCAGGGACCACCGTCAAAGAGGCCACCACCACGGTCAGGGCGAGCAGCACCATGTGCGTGGCGCCGAGGCCGAGCACCAGCGGGCCGGACAGCCACACGGACGCGAGCGCGACGGCCGGGATGGTCAGGCCGATGCTGGCCATGGCCGAGCCGAGGGCGAGGTTCAGGCTGGTCTGCACGCGGTCGCGGCGTGCGGAGCGCAGCGCGGCGATGGTCTCCGGGAGCAGTACCAGCAGCGCGATGATCACGCCGACCACGGCCTGGTGCAGCCCGGCGGCCTCCACCCCGGACTCGATGGTGGGCGACACGCCCTTGGCCAGGCCGACCACGCCGATCAGCGCCAGGCCCAGCAGTCCCAGGCTGATCAGGGCGGTACGGGCGGTCGGCGCCGCGGCGTGCTCCTCAGCGGTGATCACGTCGCCCTGCCGGGTGATCGGCAGGAAGTAGTCCCGGTGCCGCACGGTCTGCGTCGCGACGAACAGGCCGTACAGGATCAGCGAGGAGACCGCCGCGAAGGTCAGCTGGACGGTGGAGAACTCCGGGCCCGGTTTGCTCGTGGTGAACGTCGGCAGCACCAGGCTGAGCGTGGCCAGGGTCGCGACGGTCGCGAGTGCGGCGCCGGTGCCCTCGGGGTTGAAGACGGCCGTGCCGTGCCGCAGCGAGGCGACCAGGAGGCACAGGCCGACGATGCCGTTGCAGGTGATCATCACGGCTGCGAAGACCGTGTCGCGGGCCAGTGTCGAGGTCTTGTCCCCGCCGTCGACCATCAGGGTGACGATCAGGGCGACCTCGATGATCGTGACGGCGACGGCGAGAACGAGGGAGCCGAACGGTTCACCGACCCGGTGCGCCACCACCTCGGCGTGGTGGACGGCGGACAGAACAGCTCCCGCCAGGACCAGGGTCACCAGCGCGACGACAGCCGCGGGCAGGTCGCGCCCCCAGGTGAGGGCCAGCAGCACGGCCGCGAGCACGGGCACCAAGGTCGTCCACTGTGCCGTGAGCGGCCTGCGCCGAGCGATCATGCAGTGATCGTCGCAGAGGTGCAGGGGCCCCGCACTCCGGTCGCGCGGGGCCCGAGCCGGGGCCTACTTGAGCTCGCTGGCGTCCAGAAGGTCGCAGTTGGTGTAGACCCGCTCGCCGATGCACAGCGCGCCCAGATGCTCCGCCATCCTGCCGGTCTCGGGGTCCTCACTGTTGCGCATGGCCTCGTCGAACGACTCGAACTCGATCAGCGCCAGATAGCGGCGGGGGTTGTCGCGGTCCTTCAGGAGCGTGCGGTGGGTGGGGCCGCCCGTCCGGCCGGCGAAGCGCCGCTCCGCGTCCTCGAAAATCTGCTCCATCTCGTCCAAGCGCTCGGTCTCGAAGTCGATGATCTGCACGAACTTCATGGCACCTCCAGCCGGCCACGGCGCCCCCAGGCCGGGAAACGCGCTCAGGAAACAAGCAAGCACCGGGACCGGCAGTCGGCAATTCGCCGACCACCGGTCCCGGTGATGGTTGTTCCTACGTCCGAGCGGTCAGACGTCGACGCTGTCCTTCGGAGCGCTTCCGCTCTCGCCCTGCGCCGCCTCGGCCGCCGCCTGCTTCTTGGAAGCCCGCAGGCTGGTGATCGTGGTGACGATCAGGACGGCACAGATCACGCCGAGCGATACCGGAATGCTGATCTCGGGGACGTGCACCCCGGACTCGTGCAGAGCGTGGAGCACCAGCTTCACGCCGATGAAGCCCAGGATGATCGACAGACCGTAGCTGAGGTGGACCAGCTTCCTCAGCAGACCGCCGATGAGGAAGTACAGCTGCCGCAGACCCATCAGGGCGAACGCGTTGGCCGTGAAGACGATGTACGGGTCCTGCGTCAGGCCGAAGATCGCGGGGATGGAGTCGAGGGCGAACAGGACGTCGGTGGTGCCGATCGCGAGCATCACGACCAGCATCGGGGTCATGACCCGCTTGCCGTTCTCCTGGATCCACAGCTTGGTGCCGTGGTAGCGGTCGGCCACACCGAAGCGGCGCTCGGCGGCCTTGAGCAGCTTGTTCTCCTCCCAATCCTCGTCCTCCTCGTCAGCGCGGGCCTCCTGGATGAGCTTCCAGGCGGTCCAGATGAGGAAGGCGCCGAAGATGTAGAACACCCACGCGAAACTGGCGAGGATCGCCGCGCCGGCCGCGATGAAGATGGCCCGCAGGACCAGGGCTATGAGGACACCGATCAGGAGAACGCGTTGCTGGTACTGCGAGGGCACCGCGAACTTCGCCATGATCAGGACGAAGA
This sequence comes from Streptomyces purpurascens, assembly GCF_045040895.1. Taxonomy (NCBI): domain Bacteria; kingdom Bacillati; phylum Actinomycetota; class Actinomycetes; order Kitasatosporales; family Streptomycetaceae; genus Streptomyces; species Streptomyces purpurascens. Next base: position 2,291,832 of record NZ_CP108341.1, read on the forward strand.
CGAAGAGGTTGTCGACGCTCAGCGACTTCTCGGTGATGAAGCCCGCGAAGAACTCGCCGGCGGGCTGGCCGCCGCCGAACACCAGCAGACCGAGCCCGAAGAGCGCGGCCAGCACGATCCAGACAACCGTCCAGATCCCGGCTTCCTTGATCGACACGTCGTGCGGTTTGCGGCCGATGAAGAAATCGACCGCGATCAGGGCGGCGAGGCCCACGATCGTCAGGACCCATAGGGTCACGGAAACATCCACTGCGCCTCCGGCAGTCGTTAACGGCAAATGTCAGCGTCGTCGCTGCCGGAGGTCTCTTCCACCCAAGGATGGGCCGACGCCCCGGGATCTGGCCTGATCCGTATTGACGGGTACGCCGCAGCAGATAGGGAGTACTCCCCTCCGTGCCGATAACAGTACCTCAATCACCAAGAAAAGGTAAAGCGCTTGGCAAAAGAAGGATCAAAACCCCAGTTCAGGAGGCTTTACAAGCGCTTGGTGCGGGCTGTCGCGACCTGGGTGAGCACCTGCTGGAGGACCTGACTGCCCGGCGGCAGCAGCGACGGCTCGTACGTCCAGGCATGACCGACCCACGGGTCGGCGAGGTGGTCGTCGGGCACCGGCGTCAATCGCAACAGCGAACGCCACAGCGGGTCGAGCAAAGGCCCGTATCCGGAGGACTCCTCACGGTCGGCCACCATCATCAGATGGACACCGAAGGCGGGGCCCTCGTCGGCGAGATAGCGCAGCTGGTTCACGGCGCGGTCGTCGAAGCCGTGCGGGAAGTCGTTGACGATCAGCAGCTGCTGCGAGGTGTCGAAACCGGGCGGCAGGGAGTCGGCGGCGCCTCCGCGCACCGCCATCTGCACCAGGTCGACCCGCTGGGTGAGCCGGCCCAGCACGTCCGCCACCCCTGCGGCGCCGAGCGCGGGCGGGGCCGCGAGCACACCGCTCTGCACGAGAGGTGCCAGCGGCTGCGCCCCCGAGCCGGCCGGGTCGATGACATGGACGGTGAACTCACCCGCCGGATAGACGGCGAGCAGCCGGGCCGCGTGCGCGACCGCCGTCTCCATGCCGAGACGCCCCAGGGCGTGCGAGTCGGTGAACGAACCGTCGGATGATCCGGTGTGGCCGCTGTCGATCCACAGACCACGCTCCAGCGGCAGCCGGACCAGCATCGGGATGCGGATCCGGTCGGCCTCCGGGAGATGGAGGTCACCCAGGCGCAGAGCCATGGGAATCTCCATCGGCACCCGGTAGCCATGCCACACGGGGTTGTCCCAGCGGGCGTACGCCGGCGGCAGAGCCGGTTCGACGACGTCGGCCTCTGCCGTGAGCTGGGCGATGTCCCGGTCGAGGGCCTCCCTGGCCTGGTCGACGAGTTGTGCGTGCCGGGCGCGGGCCGCCTCACGGGCGGCGTCACCCTGCCCGCCGATCCGGCTGCGCGGGTCGGACAGGACCTGCTCGAGCTCCTTGTCCATACGGGACTCGGCGAAGTCGACGGCGCTGCGGTAGGCAGCGGTGGTGCGAGCCAGGTCCTCGAACATGCCCCACACCTGGTTGTAGAGCCGCTCCTCCATGGACCAGCCGGTCGCGTCGCCCGCGACGGGCTGAGCGGGCTGCCCGGGCGCGGCCGGGGGTGCGGTGGGCGGCGGGGGCGGAGCGGCGTTCTGGCGGCGCGGATGGCTGTAGTCGATCGGGCTGCCCGCGGTCGGCACGGACGGCTGGGTGACGGCGGAAGTGTCCGGTGCCGTGCCGGGATACGTCGGCTGCGGTGCGGGCTGTCCCGGCACGCCCGGCGGCTGTCCGCCGTACGGGGACGTGGGCGGTACGGAGCCGGGGGCGCCCTGGGGCGCGGTGCCGCCCTGGTCCGGGCCCAGGGCCGGGGACGCTGTCTGGCGGGAACGGTCGTTGTCCGCGGTGCGCGGCGGGGGCGCCTGCACCGAGCGGGCCAGCCCTTGGGCCACCGCCTCGTTGATGCTGCCGGCCAGTTGGTGGGCCTGGGGCAGGCCCTGGTCGGTGAGGAGTTCCGCGAGGCCTCCCGCGTACCCCTGGCCGACGGCGCGCACCTTCCAGGCGCCCTGCCTGCGGTAGAGCTCCAGGGCGACCACGGCCGACTCGGTGTCCAGACCGGTGAGGGTGTAACTGGCGATCTCGCCGCCGTCGAGGCCGGTGACGGCGACGAACGGGGCGGCGACGGCGCCGAAGCGGACCGGGCCCGCCCCGCCGGCGGGCAGGGAGAGCAGCACGCCGACACGGTGGACGGCCTCCGGCAGGGCGTCCAGGTCCACCGCGAGGCGGTGGTCGGCGGCGGCCTGCCGGGAGACCTCGAGCCCGGGCTGGGTGGGTGCGCCCGGATGGGCCACCCATTCCACGCCGTGGATCCTGCCGGTCTCGTCGCTGAGCGCGGCCGCGGCCACGATCGGCGTGCCGGCCGAGACCCGGATCTCGAGACGGGCCTGGGAGAGCGGGTGGTTCTGCCCCCGCACCAGCTCGGCCGTCATCGCCTTCGTCCCCCTGTGTCGTTGTGTGGTGTCGTGTGCCGCTCGCCGGCCCGCCCCGAGCGGTTGCCCCTGAGGCCTTAGAGGACGGGCAGAATCGTCGGCATGAGGTCCTGGAAGGTGCGGCCGTTGGCCGGGTTGCCCAGGGCCGTCATCGACCAGCCCGGGCCCGAGCGGTGCACCTTCGCCATGATCTGGGCCGTGTACTGGCCGCCGCCGGCCAGCGTGTAGCGGGCGAGCTCCTGGCCGTTGGTCTCGTCGACCAGGCGGCAGAACGCGTTCTGCACCTCCTGGAACGTCTGGCCCGTGAAGGAGTTCACGGTGAAGACGATCTGGTCGATGTGGACCGGGACGCGGGAGAGGTCGACGAGGATGGCCTCGTCGTCGCCGCCCTGGCCGACACCGCCGACGAGGTTGTCGCCGGTGTGGCGCACCGAGCCGTCGTCGCTCACCAGGTGGCGGAAGAAGACGACATCGACCGGCTGCTTGTCCGCGAACAGGACGGCGGAGGCGTCGAGGTCGATCTCGCGCGTCCGTGAGCCGAACAGGCCGCGCCGGGGAGCCGCCTGCCAGCCGAGACCCATCCGCACCGCGGTCAGGCTGCCGCCGTCGTTCTTCTGAAGACTGATGGCCTGACCCTTGGTCATGTTGACGGTCACGCGCTGATTCCCCTCTCGAACGTCCCCTGTTGCCGCGCATTCGCGGTTGACCAGAACCCTACGCAGCGGCACTGACAGTGACGTACCCCGGTCGGCGCTTTGTGTCGGTCTTGCAACACTGCGCGTACGCGGTCCGTTGTCAGGCCAGGCCCGCCTCCTTCATCTGGCGCAGTTCCTTCTTCATCTCGGAGACCTCGTCGCGCAGCCGGGCCGCGATCTCGAACTGGAGGTCCGCGGCGGCGGCCCGCATGCGCGTGGTGAGCTCCTCGATCTGCTCGGTGAGTTCGGCCGCGGGGCGGTCGGTCGGCACCGTCTCCTTGGCCCTGCCCCTGCCCTTGGCGGGCTTGGCTCCCTCGGCGGACTTGCCGCCCAGGGAGGGCACGGGTGCCGTGGCGCCCCCGCCGTCCTTGCGGCCCTTGCGGTAGCCCGAGCCGAGCAGCTGCTCGGTGTCGATGTCCTCGCGGGCGATCTGGGCGACGATGTCGTTGATCTTCTTGCGGAGGGGCTGGGGGTCGATGCCCTGTTCCGTGTTGTACGCGATCTGCTTCTCCCGGCGCCGGTTGGTCTCGTCGATGGCCTTCTCCATCGCCGGGGTGATCTTGTCGGCGTACATGTGGACCTGGCCCGAGACGTTGCGCGCGGCGCGGCCGATGGTCTGGATCAGGGAGGTGCCGGAGCGCAGGAAGCCCTCCTTGTCGGCGTCCAGGATCGCCACCAGGGACACCTCGGGCAGGTCGAGGCCCTCCCGCAGGAGGTTGATGCCGACGAGCACGTCGTACTCGCCGGCGCGCAGCTCACGCAGCAGCTCGACGCGGCGCAGGGTGTCGACGTCGCTGTGCAGATAGCGCACCTGGATGCCCAGCTCCAGGAAGTAGTCCGTGAGGTCCTCGGCCATCTTCTTGGTGAGCGTGGTGACCAGGACGCGTTCGTCCTTGTCGGTGCGCGTCCGGATCTCGTGCACCAGGTCGTCGATCTGGCCCTCGGTGGGCTTGACGACGACCTCCGGGTCGACCAGGCCGGTGGGGCGGATGATCTGCTCGACGACGCCGTCCCCGCGGGAGAGCTCGTACTTTCCGGGGGTCGCCGACAGGTAGACCGTCTGGTCGATGCGCTCCTGGAACTCCTCCCACTTCAGGGGGCGGTTGTCCAGGGCGGAGGGCAGCCGGAAGCCGTGGTCGACGAGGGTGCGCTTGCGGGAGGCGTCGCCCTCGTACATGGCGCCGATCTGGGGCACCGTGACGTGCGACTCGTCGATGACGAGGAGGAAGTCGTCCGGGAAGTAGTCCAGCAGGGTGTTGGGCGGGGAGCCGGGCAGGCGGCCGTCGAAGTGCATCGAGTAGTTCTCCACGCCGGAGCAGGAGCCGATCTGGCGGAGCATCTCGATGTCGTACGTGGTGCGCATCCTGAGGCGCTGGGCCTCCAGGAGCTTGCCCTGCTTCTCCAGTTCCGAGAGGCGCTCGCCCAGCTCCTTCTCGATGTCGTTGACCGCCCGCTCCAGGCGCTCGGGCCCTGCGACGTAATGGGAGGCCGGGAAGACGTACAGCTGCTGGTCGTCGCTGATGATCTCGCCGGTGAGCGGATGGAGGGTGGACAGCGCCTCGATCTCATCGCCGAACATCTCGATACGGACGGCCAGCTCCTCGTAGACCGGGAAGATCTCGATGGTGTCGCCCCGGACGCGGAAGGTGCCGCGGGTGAAGGCCATGTCGTTGCGCGTGTACTGGATGTCCACGAAGCGGCGCAGCAGCTCGTCCCGGTCGAACTCGTCGCCGACCTTGAGGGGGACCATGCGGTCCACGTACTCCTGCGGCGTACCGAGGCCGTAGATGCAGGAGACCGAGGCGACCACCACGACGTCGCGGCGGGTGAGCAGCGAGTTGGTCGCGGAGTGGCGCAGGCGCTCGACCTCCTCGTTGATCGAGGAGTCCTTCTCGATGTAGGTGTCCGACTGCGGGACGTACGCCTCAGGCTGGTAGTAGTCGTAGTACGAGACGAAGTACTCGACGGCGTTGTTCGGGAGCAGCTCGCGGAACTCGTTCGCCAGCTGGGCGGCCAGCGTCTTGTTCGGCGCCATCACGAGTGTGGGGCGCTGAAGCTTCTCGATCATCCACGCGGTGGTGGCGGACTTGCCGGTGCCGGTCGCGCCGAGCAGGACGACGTCCTTCTCGCCTGCCTGGACGCGCCGGGCGAGATCGGCGATGGCCGTCGGCTGGTCGCCGTTCGGCTGGTAGGGGCTGACGACCTCGAAGGGCGCCACCGTGCGTTCGATCTGGGAAACGGGCCGCATGGGATCCACCGTACGACCCCGCACTGACAACGGGCTCCGATCAGCGCTTCTGCGGGGTTCGGGAGCGGCTGTGCTCCACGGGACGGCGGGGGCGGAACCGCAGCCGGTGCGCGGAGTGGTGGACGGCGCTGTGGGTGTGGGCGGGGATGCCGGGCCTCTGCTCGACGGGGACGGTGGGCTTCCCCATGACCATCAGCGGGTCGAACATCACCACGACACCCGCGAGCAGGAGGAAGGCGAGCGGGCCGATCAGCATGGGCGCGAGCAGGGCCGCGGGCGACTCTCCCGAGGCGGGTGCGGAGGTGCCGTGGAGGTGGACGTCGAGGGCGGCCATGCCGGTGTAGTGCATGCCGCTGACGGCGAGCCCCATGACGAGGCTGGCACCCACGCTCCACAGGAATCCCCTGACCTGGCCGGCCGCCCACAGCGCGGCGGTGGCGGCACACATCGCGATCGCGACGGAGATGCCGACGGTGAGGGTGTTGTACTCCAGCTTGCCGTCCAGGCGCATGCTGGCCATGCCGAGGTAGTGCATCGACGCGATGCCCAGACCGGTGATGGTGCCTCCGGTGAAGAGGGCCGTTCCCCGGGCGCCCTTGTAGCCCACGATGAAGACCCCGACGCCCACCATGACGATCGCCACGGCGAGGCTCGCGAAGGTCATCGCCTTGTCGTAGTGGATCGGGGTCCCCCGGACCGTGAACCCCATCATCGCGACGAAGTGCATGGTCCATATGCCGGAGCCGATGGCGGCCGAGCCGAGGGCGAGCCAGCCGGGGCGCCACGACTGGGCGACGAGCATGGATCTGGTGGTGCACCGCAGCCCCAGGGCGCCGCCTAGGCAGGCCATGAGGTAGGCCACCAGGGGTGTGACCAGGCCGTAGCTGAATCCGTCGACCGTGCCCTGCATGCGCGGCTGCCCTTCCCGCCCTTTGCGTCCCGGAATTCCTGATGTGCCCCCTCCCAGGACCGCACGAGCGGTCAGGGTTGACGCAGAGAGTATGACTCCCACCGGAATGGTCGAACGACTTTCCGGCAAAGAAACACGGCCTTGCCCCAGTTGTGCGGCACCAGTGACCGGAGTTGGGGCATCTGCGTTCAACCTGTGGCCATCCTGCACCCCTCTCGCGTTGACCCTCTGCTGTCACAGTTGATCTGTCTGTGATGTCGCCGAACGCTCACGCGAGGAGTACGCATGCACGCGCGCGCCGTTGCCGCCTCCACCACCGCACTCCTGGGGACCGCCGCTCTCCTCGTCCCCGTCTCCCCCGCCGGGGCCGCCGACGCCGGGGGTGTGCCGCTGGTCATCGCCCATCGGGGCGCTTCCGCGTACGCGCCCGAGAACACGCTGGCCGCCGTGGACAAGGCGGCCGAGCTGGGCATCCCCTGGGTGGAGAACGACGTCCAGCAGACCAGGGACGGAGAGCTCGTCGTCGTCCACGACGACAATCTGCGGCGCACCACCGATGCCGAGGAGGTCTTCCCCGGGCGGGCCCCCTGGAAGGTGAAGGACTTCACCGCCGCCGAGATCGCCCGTCTCGACGCGGGCAGTTGGTTCGGCCCCGCCTACGCGGGCGCGCGCGTGCCGACGCTGGAGCAGTTCGTGGACCGCATCGAGCGGCACCACCAGAAACTTCTCCTGGAGATCAAGAACCCGGAGCTCTATCCGGGCATAGAGCGCCAGACGCTCAAGGTCCTGAGCAACGAAGGCTGGCTCGACAAGTCGCATCTGGCGGGCCGGCTGATCGTGCAGAGCTTCAGCGCGGACAGCGTGCGGACGGTGCACGAGCTGAAGCCAGGCGTGAAGACCGGCTTCCTGGGGACGCCGCCGGTGTCGGACCTGTCGGCCTACGCCGGCTTCGCCGACCAGATCAACCCGTCGTACGGCTCAGTCTCCACGGCGTACGTCTCCGCCGTGCAGGGGTTCGACGGACCGCACGGCACACCCTTGGAGGTCTTCACCTGGACGGTCGACGACGCGGCCACGGCTCGGCGGGTCGCCCGGTACGGCGTCGACGGGATCATCACGAACAAGCCCGATGTGGTGCGGGAGGCCGTGGGCGGGTGATCCGTCGCGCCGGCGGTCGGCAGCCGCCTGCCGGCCTTCCCGCCGCGGGGGCGTTGTCAGTGGTGGGTCGTACGGTGGGCGCATGGACAGTCATGGGCAGGTCGAGCAGCGGGTCGTGTGGTGCGTCATCGACAGCGGCATCGGTCCGCTGCTGCTGGCCGCGACCCGCGAGGGCCTGGTCAGCGTGGTGTTTCATGCCACGGACGCGGTGCGGGACCGGGCGGTCGAGCGACTGGCGTCGCGCCTCGGCACCGAGCCCGTCGAGGCGCCCGGCTCCCCGCTGCTGGCCGAGGCGATACGTCAGGTCGCGGCGTACTTCGCGGGTGAGCGACGCGACTTCGACCTGCCGCTGGACTGGTCGCTGATCTCCGGCTTCAACCGGGAGGTCCTGCGCGAACTGGCCTCGGGCGTGCCGTACGGCACGGTCGTGGGGTACGGCGATCTGGCCGGGCGGGTGGGCCAGCCGGGCGCCGCGCAGGCCGTGGGCATGGCGATGGGCGCCAATCCGCTGCCGGTGGTGGTGCCCTGCCACCGGGTCGTCGAGAGCGACGGCGGCATCGGCGGCTTCGGGGGCGGCCTGGAGACCAAGCGGAAGCTGCTCGCCCTGGAAGGGGTGCTGCCCGAGCCTCTCTTCTGAGGTCTCGCGCCTGGTCGGTCGTAGTGCCGCGCCTCGAAGTCAGTCGTAGTGCCGCGCCTCGAAGACGTTGCCGTCCGGGTCCCGGAAGTAGAAGCTGCGGGTGGCCTTGCCCCGGGCTCCGAAGGAGTCGTACGAGAGCTCCGACACCGGTACGGCGCGTTCCTCGAGGCGTCCGAGAAGGGCGTCGAAGTCGTCTCGGGGCAGGGACAGGCAGACGTGGTTGACGGGGTGGCCGGCGCTGTCGGCGGCGCCGGGCAGCATCGTCATGCGTTCCGCGAAGGTCAGCGGCATGAGGTCGAGGATGGTCTCGTCGTTGACGCGCACGGAGGGGAACGGCACCCGGCCCGCGGCGAACTCGGTGAGCCTGAGCGGCTCCATGCCGACGGCCTTCTCGTAGAAGTCGGCGGCGGCGACCGGGTCGCGCACCCAGAGGACGACGTGGTCGAGACGTGCTGTGTGGTCCGTCATGCACTCCAGGCTCGTGACCTCCGCGACAGCCCGCAAGGGTTTGGCCCGGCGTGCCGCCCGCCAGAGATGAGGGAGGACCGACTGACAGGAGGCAGGCGCGTGGTGCTGGTGATGTCGGAAGAGGTGCGGGCGGCGCTCGAGGCGCGGCAGCCCGTGGTGGCCCTGGAGTCCACGATCATCGCCCACGGGCTGCCCCGGCCGCGCAACCTCCAGGTGGCCCTGGAGCTGGAGACGGCCGTGCGGCAGGAGGGGGCGGTGCCCGCGACCATCGCCGTGCTGGACGGGCGTCCCCATGTCGGACTGGACAAGGAGCAGCTGGAGCGGGTCGCGAACGAGGACGGGATCCGCAAGCTGGGCCACCGCGATCTGCCGCTCGCGCTGGCTTCCGGGGCGAGCGGGGCGACCACGGTGTCGGCTACCGCGCTGCTGGCGGCGCTGGCGGGCGTCCGGGTGTTCGCGACCGGCGGGCTCGGCGGGGTGCACCGGGAATGGACGGTGACGCAGGACGAGTCGGCCGATCTGGGGCTGCTGGCGCGGACGCGGATCACCGTGGTGTGCGCCGGGGTGAAGTCGATCCTGGACGTGCCGGCGACTCTGCAGCGGCTGGAGACACTGGGTGTCGCGGTGGCCGGTTACGGCACCGACCGGTTCCCGGGATTCTATCTGTCCGACTCGGGGCATCCGGTGGACTGGACGCTGCGGACGCCGGAGCAGGTGGCGGACGTCATGCGGGCCCAGGACGCACTCGGCGAGCCGGAGTCGGCACTGATCGTCGCCAACCCCGTCCCCGAGGAGGAGCAGCTCGATCCGGAGCTGCACGCGCGCGTGCTCGCGGACGCGCTGCACGCGTGCGAGGCGGAGGGGGTCACCGGCCAGGCGGTCACGCCGTTCCTGCTCGACTATCTGGTGCGGCACACCGACGGGGCCTCCCTGAGCGCCAACCTGGCGGCGGTCCGCGGCAATGTGCGCCTGGCGGCGCGGATCGCGGCGGCCTGGGCCCGGGGGTGACCGGGACCGGGGCCGGTCACCCCACGGGCTGTGAAGAGCGCTCTGGGGAGGGCGCGGCGCTGCTGGTGGTCGGGGACGTCGTCACCGATGTCGTCGCGCTGCACCGGGGGCCGCTCGCGGCGGGCACGGACACGGTTGCCTCGGTCCGGACGGTACCGGGCGGGGCGGGAGCCAATGTGGCGTGCTGGGCGGCACACCGGGGTGCGGCGGAGGTACGGCTGCTCGGGCGTGTGGGCGCGGATACGGCCGTCTGGCACGAGCGCGAACTGGCGGTCCACGGCGTGCGCCCGCAGCTCGTCGTCGACCCGCGGGCGCCGACCGGCACGGTGATCTGTCTGGTGGACCGGGACGCTTCGGCGGAGCGGACGTTCCTCACCGACAGCGGCGCGTCGTTGCGGCTCGAACCCGCCGACTGGTCGGACGCGCTGCTCGACGGGGTGGCCCGGCTGCACCTGTCGGGCTACCTGCTGTTCTCCGAAACGGGTCGCGCCCTGGTGACGGTGGCTCTGAAGACCGCACGCGCGCGTGGCGTGCCGGTGAGTCTGGACCCGGCGTCGGCCGGGTTCCTCACCGAGCTGGGCGTCGAGCGTTTCCTGGCGCTCGTCGAGGGCGTGGACGTACTGCTGCCCAGCCGGGACGAGGCGTGCCTGCTGACGGGACTGGCCGACGCGGCCGACGCGGCGGCCGAGCTGAGCCTGAGCATCCCGCTGGTCGTCGCCAAGCAGGGGCGCGAGGGAGCACTCGTGGCCCGTTCGGGGAAGGTGTGCGCCCGCGTTCCCGCCGTGCCGGCGACGCCGCGGGACACCACGGGCGCCGGTGATGCCTTCACCGGCACGTTCCTCGGCGCCCTGCTCGCGGGCGCCGGGCCGGAGGAGGCGACGGAGGAGGGCTGCCGGGCGGGTGCGCGGGCAGTGGAGCGGGTGGGCGGCAGGCCGCCTCTGCCCGGCTGATACGGAGCAGACCGCCTCTGCCCCGCTGATGCGGAGCGGCCGCCTCTGCCCGGCTGATGCGGGGCAGACCGCCCCGGCCCGGGCTGATACCCCACGCCCGCACCACCCCTGGCTACTGCTTGCGTCCCCACGCCGAGATCATCGGTGGCGTCGTGAGGTCGAGCGCGCCGGACGTGACGTTCGTGAGGTGCCGCTGGATGTCCTGGTCCGTGGCGAGGCCCGCGGTGACCAATTGGTCGCGGATCTGGCGGATCGTTGCGGACTCCAGGGCCGCACAGGCCGGTGAGGCGAGGGGGAAGTAGGCGTCGGCGTGGACGCGGGTCAGGCCGGCCTCCCGGAGCAGGCGCGGGAGGGTGCGGCCGCAGGGGAGGTCGGTCCCGCGGTCGGCGAGCAGTTTGCGGAAGCTGTGCCGCAGCCGGTTCGCGAGCTGCTGCTCGGGGCCGTACTCGTCGGGGCAGAGCAGGGGCTGAAGGGCGGGGTCGACGTCCTCGACGAGGAGGCGCCCGCCGGGGCGCAGAGAGCCGGCCATGGACCGCAACGCCCGCTGCCGGTCGGTGACGTGGACGAGGGCGAGGCGGGCGTGCACCAGGTCGAAGCCCTCCCCCGGCGGGTCCTGCGTGCCGAGGTCGTGGACGCGGACCTCGACGGGCGGCCGGGCGCCCCGGGCGAGCCGTGAGGTGTCGGTGTCGGTCGCGACGACGCGTCCGGTCGGGCCGACCCTCTTCGCCAGCCAGGACACCACGGACGGGCCGCCGGCGCCGACCTCCCAGCACCGCCAGCCGGATCCGACGCCGAGTGCCTCGAGATGCCGGAACGTCGTTGGGTCGAAGAGAGCGGCGAAGGCGCTGAAATGCTCTGCCGCCTCGGTCTGCCGGTTGTCGAGGAGGTGCCCATCGGTTCGCATCATGCCGCGATCATCCCAGTTGTCCGACTTATCCGTAATGGTCGACGCTCCGGTAAGGAGAACCGCACCGCGCCGGCACGCGTCGATGTCTCAGAACCAGGGCACCGGCGAGTCGTTCGTCCACAGCCGGGAACAAAGCGGAATGAGTCGTTTCCACAGGCTTACCCGCAGCTCACGTGGGCCTGGCAGACTGGCGCGCCAAGGCGCAGGAACGGCGCGAGGAGTGCACGCAAGGAGATCCGGATGTCCATGGCAGGGAATCTGCGGAAGGTCACGAGCCTCGGCGGGGTCGGCGGCCTTCGCAAGGTGGCAGGGCTGGCCAGGCGGCGCCCGCGCGTCGACCTGAGCCACCCGGCCCGCTCCCCGCTGGGCTCCTCTGTGGTGAACTGCGTGACGTACCGGGACGGTGTCCGCACCCCCGCGCGCGGGGATCTGGTGGATGTCGTGGAGCGGGTGCGCAAGCGCCGGGAGGGCTTCGTCTGGCTCGGGCTGCACGAGCCGACCGACCAGGAGTTCGCGGGCATCGCCGAGCTCTTCGACCTGCACCCGCTGGCCGTCGAGGACGCCGTCGAGGCCCACCAGCGCCCCAAGCTGGAGCGGTACGGGGAGACGCTCTTCGCGGTGTTCAAGACGGTCTGCTACGTCGAGCACGAGGAACTCACGGCCACCAGCGAGGTGGTGAACACCGGCGAGATCATGGTGTTCGTCGGCCAGGACTTCGTGATCACGGTGCGGCACGGCCGGCACGGCTCGCTGGGTCCGCTGCGCGAGGAGCTGGAGTCCGATCCCGGCCAGCTGGCCAAGGGCCCGTCCGCGGTGCTCCACGCGATCGCGGACCACGTGGTCGACGACTACCTGACCGTCACGGACTCGATGCAGGCGGACATCGACCAGGTCGAGACGGATGTCTTCGCGGAGACCGGTGCGCGGGCCGACCCGGGGCGCATCTACCAGCTCAAGCGTGAACTCCTCGAGCTGAAGCGGGCCGTGGTGCCGCTCAGCCGCCCGCTCGAGGATCTCGCCACCCGGCCGATCCGAGCGGTCGACCCGGAGATACAGGCGTACTTCCGCGATGTCTCGGACCATCTGCTGCGGGCGAAGGAGCAGATCGCCTCCTTCGACGAACTGCTCAACTCCATCCTGCAGGCGCACCTCGCGCAGGTCACGGTCGCTCAGAACGAGGACATGCGGAAGATCACCGCCTGGGCCGCGATCATCGCCGTGCCGACGATGGTCTGCGGGGTGTACGGCATGAACTTCGAGCACATGCCGGAGCTGCACTGGCGGTACGGCTACGGCATGGTCATCGGCGTCATATCCGTCGCGTGCGTGACGCTGTACCGGGCGTTCCGGCGCAGCGGCTGGCTCTGACGCGGGCCGTGACGCGCGGGGGGTGACCCGCGGGCGGGACCTCCGGGTGCCCCGCGGGGTCAGCGTGTGGTGGTGGAGTAGACGCTCTCGGCCCAGGAGGCGATCTGGTCGTCCGCCAGGTGCCGGGCCAGGTCGGCTTCGCTGATCATGCCGACCAGGCGCTTGTCCTGGATCACGGGCAGCCTGCGGATCTGGTACTCCCGCATCTCGCGGAGCACTTCGCCGACATCGGCGTTCGCGTCGATCCAGCGCGGGGTGCCCTTGGCCATCTCACCCGCGGTGATCCTGGCGGGGTCGTGTCCCATGGCGACGCAGCCGACGACGATGTCGCGGTCGGTGAGGATGCCGCAGAGCCGCTCGTTCTCGTCGCTGATGGGCAGGGCGCCGACGTTCAGTTCGCGCATGAGCTGGGCGGCGCGGTCGAGGGTTTCGTGGGCGGGGATCCACTGGGCGCCGCGGTGCATGATGTCTCCGGCGGTGGTCATGAAGTACCTCCCGGGGCCGGACGGCCGGCGCGGCGCGGGACGCACCGCGAGTCCCGACGCACTTCATTCTCGCCGCGCCACCGGATGCCCGCACACGGAACCCGTCGCCGCACACCCGCCAGCGAGCAGCGAGCTCAACCGCTCCACGCCGGATGGCGCGGATCGTCGGCTCGTACCAGGACGTCGGCCGTGCCGGCCGGGTCCGTCTCGTGCTCGTAGCGCTCGAAGGCCGGGAGGGTCCAGTGCTCGGCGTCAGGCGTGCGGCGGCGCAGGGCGCCCGTGGAGAGCAGGACGTGAACGCTCAGGTCGAAGGGGAACCAGTGCCGAAGAAGGAAGGGTCCGTGCAGCAACAGGACGCCGCCGGGCGGGAGTTGGGTGTAGGGGCTGCGGGTGGCGCGGTCGGCGGCCGGGTCCCAGAGGTCGGGCAGGACGCGGCCGTCGCCGCCGGCTTCGAGAGGGCCGAACACCTCGCGCCACAGGGCGCCGGTGTCGTACCAGCCGTTGTAATAGGCCTCCACGTCCCGGTGGCCGTACTCCAGCCGCACCGAGGCGGGGCGCAGAAAGCCTTCCGTGCCCACGACGAGCGACGGGCGGCCGCGTATGCGCAGTGCCTCGGAGACGCGCTGGGCGAGATCCCCGGGGCGGGCGGCCGGGGCACCGTCGAAGGCGATGCGGGGCCAGGGAGCGCCGTCGGCGGGCTTCAGGTCGAGGAGGCGCTCGGCGAGCAGGTCGCCGAGCCGGTCCCAGGTGATCGCTTCGAGTCGCACACGGCCCATGATGCGTCAGGCCGGGGCAGGAGCTGCCACGTCCGCGGGCTCCTCGGACGGCGAGGAGGGACGGGCCGCAGGGAGGCGTCGAGATGGCCGGGCTCTGTCGTGGCGGACGTAGTTCGTCCCGTCGTCAGGGGGAATGAACCACGTATGGTCCCCCGCGCGATGCTTCCGCCCCTCACCGGGCTCCTCGTCTTCCAGCCTCTCAAGCGCCGGTACTGCGCCGAGTGCCGGCGAGGGCCGCTGCCGCTGCTCGTCCTGGAGGACGACGCCCCGCGCTGCCTCGACTGTGCCGACCTCGGGCATCTGGTGTTCCTGCCGAGCGGCGACACCGCGCTGACGCGCAGATCACGGGAGGAGAGCACGCTGTCGGCGGTGGTCGTGCGGTTCAACCGGCGCAAGAGCCGTTACGAACGGCAGGGCGTTCTGGTCGAGGAGGCGGCGCTGTCGAGGGCCGAGCAGCGGTGTCTCGCGGACGCCGAGGCACGGCGGCGGCGCCGGGTGCGGGACGCGCGGCGGCGGGCGGCTCAGGACGAACTGTTCGCTCTGACGTTCGCGGCGGAGATACGGCGGCTGTATCCCGGATGCCCCGCCGACCGGGCGCGCGCCATCGCCGCACACGCCTCGGAGCGGGGCAGTGGGCGGGTGGGCCGCAGTGCGGCGGGACGGGCGCTGACCGAGGGGGCGGTGACCTCGGCGGTCGTGGCGGCCGTGCGGCATCTGGACACGCCGTACGACCGGCTGCTGATGAGCGGGGTGCCGAGACACGAGGCGCGGCGGCGGATCGCGGCGGCCGTGGAGACGGTGCTGAGGGGGTGGACCGAGGCAGGGCTCGGTTCCGCCGGGTGACCCGGCCGGGCGTCGGCGGGCGCCGAGCACGGCCGGAGGCTCGACTGCTCGGCGGGGCGCCTGCTCGGGCAGGTCGTCGCGACGGTCTGGCGGCGTGGCGGCACACAGCCAGCGGCCGGCGGCCCCGCGCTGTCCGGTGGACACGGCCGTTCGGGGGATCGTGGACGTTCGCTTATGGCCCCGCGCCGCTCGGCCATGGTCACTGTGCTCGTACGGGAATTCACTTGTGGTGAGGATGGGTGCCGGGCAGGATCCCGGCTCGACGGGCGGGAGAGGCTGACATGATCGACGGACCGTACTTCGTGCTGACGGTGCTGGGGGTGCTCGGGACCGGACTGGTGGCCGGGGTGTTCTGCGGCTTCTCGACCTTCGTCATGCGAGGCCTGGCCACGCTGCCGCCCGCGCAGGGGGTCGCCGCGATGAACGCGATCAACGTGGCCGCGGTGACGCCGCCCTTCATGGTCGTGTTCCTCGGGTCGGCGGTGCTGTGCGCGGTGATCGCCGTGGTGACGTTCGTGCTGTGGCCGGAGGAGGGGACGGTGGAGCTGCTGGTGGGCAGCGCGCTGTACCTGTTCGGCTCGTTCGGGCTCACCATGGTCGCGAACGTGCCGCGCAACGACGCGCTGCTCAAGCTGGAGCCGGGCTCCTCTGAGGCGGCCGCTTACTGGCCGGCTTATGTGCGCGAGTGGACGATGTGGAACCACGTCCGCACGGCCGCCTCGGCCGGGGCGGCGCTGGCCTACGTGCTGGCACTCACCTGACGCCCCGCGGCGACAGGCACTGGCCCGGAGGCGGACGTATCGTGGCCGAAAGAGTGCCGCCCGACAACGCACGGCCTGTCACACGCGCACGCAAGGAAGACGGCCATGGCCGATCCCAAGGGTTTCATGACCACGCCCCGCCAGGACTGGCCCCGGCGGCCGGTGGAGGAGCGGGTGCGGGACTGGGACGAGGTCTACGTCCCCGGGGCGCTGCTGCCGATCATCAGCAAGCAGGCCGACCGCTGCATGGACTGCGGCATCCCCTTCTGCCACGACGCCTGCCCGCTGGGCAACCTGATCCCCGAGTGGAACGACCTGGTGTCGAGAGAGGACTGGCGGGCGGCGGCCGACCGGCTGCACGCGACGAACAATTTCCCGGAGTTCACCGGCCGGTTGTGCCCGGCGCCGTGCGAGGCGGGATGCGTGCTGGCGATCAACCAGCCGGCCGTCACCATCAAGAACGTCGAGTGCGCGATCGCCGACCGGGTGTGGGAGGAGGGCTTCGCGCCGCCGAGGCCGCCGGAGCGGCTGTCCGGCAAGACGGTCGCGGTGATCGGTTCGGGGCCGACCGGGCTGGCCGCGGCCCAGCAGCTGACCCGGGCCGGGCACACGGTCGCCGTGTACGAGAGGGCCGACCGGCCCGGTGGGCTGATGCGGTACGGCATCCCCGAGTTCAAGATGGAGAAGCACCATCTGGAGCGGCGGCTGGAGCAGATGCGGGCCGAGGGGACCAAGTTCCGTACGTCGACATCGGTCGGACAGGACATCGGGGCCGATGAGCTCAGGACCCGATACGACGCCGTGGTGCTCGCCACTGGGGCGACCGCGTGGCGTGAACTGACCGTGCCGGGGCGGGAGCTGACGGGGATTCACCAGGCGATGGAGTACCTGCCGCTGTCCAACCGGGTGTGCGCGGGCGATCTGGAGGCCTCCCCGTTGTCGGCCGCCGGGAAGCACGTCGTCATCGTCGGCGGCGGCGACACCGGGGCGGACTGCCTGGGCACGGCCGTCCGGGAGGGTGCCGCGTCCGTGACCCAGCTGGACATCTACGCGCTGCCGGAGGTGGAGCGCGACGAGGACGCCGAGCCCTGGCCGACGTATCCGATACGGATCTACCGGCTGTCCGCCGCGCACGAGGAGGCCCGTGATCTGCGGACCGCTCCGGTCGCCGACGCGGACGCGCGGCTGTTCGCGGCGTCCACGCTGCGCTTCGACGGGGACGCGGAGGGGCATGTGCGGTCGCTGCACCTGGTCGAGGTGGACGCGCGGCGCCGCCCGGTGGACGGCACCGGGCGGACGCTCCCCGCCGACCTCGTGCTGCTCGCCCTCGGCTTCTCCGGGCCCGACCGGCAGGACGGGCTCGTCGACCAGCTGGGGCTGGCGATGGAGCCCCGCGGCACCGTCGCGCGAGACGCCGGTTTCGCCACCAACGTGCCCGGGGTGTTCGCCGCGGGCGACGCCGCCCGGGGGCAGTCGCTCATCGTCTGGGCGATCGCCGAGGGGCGGGCCGTGGCGGCCGCGGTCGACCGTCATCTGACGGGCAGTTCGCGGCTGCCGTCACCGATCGGGCCGTACGACCGGCCCATGGTGGTCTAGGGCGTGTATCGAATGTGCTGGTCACAGCCACTCGTTGATGGCTGCGACGAGGACGGTCGCCTCGTGGCGGACCGCGAGCTTGTCGTAGCGAGTTGCCACCGCACGGTGCCTTTTAACGCGATTAATGCCGCACTCGACCGCGTGTCGAGCCTTGTAGTCCTCGGCGTCGAACTTGGGCGGCCGGCCGCCGCGAGAGCCGAGCTTCTTGCGGTTGCGAGCCTGGTCGGCCTTGTCCGGGATCGTGCAGCGGATACCGCGGCGTCGCAGGTAGGCGCGGTTCTTGCGGGACGCGTACGCCTTGTCGGCGCGGACCCGGTCGGGCCGGGTGCGCGGACGCCCCGAACCCTGGCGGGCGACGCGGACTTTCTTCAGCACGGGCTCGAACTGCGGGGAGTCGCCTCGCTGCCCGGCAGTACGAACAGCAGCCCGCTGCCCGCAGCGGTCACCAAGGCTTCGGGTCGCCCGGCAGGACGTCCTCGGCGAGCGAGCCGTCCAGCACCTCGGCCCAGAACTGCGCCAGACGGTAGGGATCGGCGCAGTGGATCGTGATGTGGTGTACCAGGGATGTCATGCGGTGCCTTTCGCGGAAGGGTGACCACTGCCAGGACCCCACACCCTCACCAGCGGAAAGTGAAGTAAGGCTTATCCGGAGTTGCTTCGGCATGGCACCCTATGCGCTCCGGGGGCGGGCCGGGACAAGACGACCTGGAAAGCGCGGTGTTGGCTATGCAGCCCGGTGCCGGACGCCTCCCCGACCCGATGATTCCGCATCGTTCAGACGGACTTGGGCGGCGTTTCCCCGCCGACCGCATCGAGCAACAGCCTCGCAGCCACCGTCGTCCCGTCGGTGCGGATCGTGCCGGCCACGGCCGTCGCCCGCGCGCGGGTCTCAGGGGCTAGGGCCGTCCTGAGCGCAGCCGACAGGGAAGCGAAGGTCGGCGTCGGACCGTCATGTGCCGCGCCGATGCCCAGGTCGGCCACCCGGCCGGCCCAGTACGGCTGATCCGTCGCCTGAGGCACCACCACCTGGGGCGCGCCGGCCCGGGCGGCCGTGGTCGTGGTGCCCGCGCCGCCGTGGTGCACGACGGCGGCCACCCGGCCGAACAGCGCCTGGTGATTGGCCTCACCGACGACGAAGCAGTCATCGGCGTCGTCGATCAGGGCGAGGCCGGCCCAGCCGCGGGAGACGAGCGCGCGGTGGCCCTGTGCGCGGATCGCCTCGATGACCACCTTGGGGAGGTCCTCGGAGGTGTGCATGGGCATGCTGCCGAAGCCCACGTACACCGGTGGTGTGCCCATCTCCAGGAACGCCACCAACTCGGCCGGGAGCGGACGGACATCGGGCAGGATCCACGCACCGGTCTGGACGACATCCAGGTCCGGCGTCTCCCGCCACGGGTCCAGGACCGGGTCCGTGGCCAGCCACGGTCGGTTGCCGATGACGTGGTCGCGGACGTGGGCCACCGGTGGTAGGCCGAGCGACGCCCGGTTGGAGTTGAGCGCCTCACCGAACAGTGCGTCCACGCTCTGCGCGTCCAGGTCCCACAGCACCCGGTTGTCCGTCACCTCCGGCGGGAACGGCCGACCTGGATACGCCAGCGGCGCGTGGTGCGGAGACGGCAGGACCCTCTTCTGGAAGCTCGCGTACACGGGCCGGATGCCCAGTTTCTCGGCCACCGACAGCGCGCCGGCCGCGGCGGGAAACATGCCGGTTGCCAGCAGCACGTCACATCCCTCGGCCGCCGCGGTGACCGTGTGGAACTGCGCGGCGATCAACTCGGCCGCGTGCTCGGGCAGGGACGAGGGCGGCGGCGCTGCGGTCGTCAGCGCCCGCGCCGACCGACCGACCGGCACCAGGGGCACGCCCACACCGGCCAGCAGCCGGGCGAAGTCCTCGTCCGGCGGCGCGCACACCCGCACCTCCGCGCCGAGTTCCCGCAACTGCACCGCCAGTCCCGCCATCGGCTCGACGTCCCCGCGCGACCCATACGTCGACAACAACACACGCACCGTGCGACTCCCCATTCCTCAACTTCCGGGCCTCGGAGGGTGATTCTGCGGCACCACCAGGGCCTTGCCGCAAGCCCCCCGGTGCGCTATAAGTTGAGCATGGAAAGGAGCGGGGAACTCCTTTCCTATTTCTTTTTGCCGCCCGGTACGGCGGACCGGCCCTCGCGAACCGACGCGCGCTGCGTACCGGCCCTGCCCTAGGGCGGGTATCGGAAGTGGATCTCGAGGTGAGATGATCTTGCTTCGTGGCACGTGGAGATCTGACGGATGCGCAGTGGGCCCGCCTGGAGCCGCTGTTGCCCAGGGGCAACAAGCCCGGCCGCCCGCCGATATGGACCAGGCGGCAGCTGATCGACGGCATACGGTTTCGCACCCGCACCGGTGTCCCGTGGCGGGACGTGCCGGAGCGGTACGGGCCCTGGGCCCGGGGGTACGACCTGTTCCGACGCTGGCAGCGGGACGGCACCTGGCAGCGGATCTTCGCCGCCTTGCAGGCCCAGGCCGACGCCAAGGAGCTCATCACGTGGGACCTCAACATCGACTCCACCGTGTGCCGGGCACCAACACGCCGCTGGGGCGCGGAAAAAGGGGATCTGCAGGCCGAGCCGCCCGGCGGCATCGCCGTCGAGCCGGACGACCACGGCCTCGGACGCTCGCGCGGCGGCCTGACCACAAAGCTCCACCTGGCCATCGAGCAAGGGCAAAAGCCCATGTCCATCGTGATTACTGCCGGGCAGCGAGGCGACTCCCCGCAGTTCGAGCCCGTGCTGAAGAAAGTCCGCGTCGCCCGCCAGGGTTCGGGGCGTCCGCGCACCCGGCCCGACCGGGTCCGCGCCGACAAGGCGTACGCGTCCCGCAAGAACCGCGCCTACCTGCGACGCCGCGGTATCCGCTGCACGATCCCGGACAAGGCCGACCAGGCTCGCAACCGCAAGAAGCTCGGCTCTCGCGGCGGCCGGCCGCCCAAGTTCGACGCCGAGGACTACAAGGCTCGACACGCGGTCGAGTGCGGCATTAATCGCGTTAAAAGGCACCGTGCGGTGGCAACTCGCTACGACAAGCTCGCGGTCCGCCACGAGGCGACCGTCCTCGTCGCAGCCATCAACGAGTGGCTGTGACCAGCACATTCGATACACGCCCTAGAAGGACGGCCGCCCGGAAGGCGATCACCGCTCGTCCGTGCCCGCCACCTTCGCCGTGGACAGCGCCACCCGGTTCCAAGTGTTGATCGTGCAGATCACGGCGAGGACCTGGGCCAGTTCCCGTTCCTCGAAGAGGGCCGCGGCCTGTGCGTAGACGTCGTCCGGGACGCCCGCGTCGGCGACGAGGGTCATCGCCTCCGTGAGGGCGAGGGCCGCCTGTTCCCGCTCGGTGAAGAAGTGGCGGGCCTCGCGCCATACGGCGACCATGTGCAGCCGGTCCTCGCTCTCGCCGGCCTTGCGGGCGTCGTTGGTGTGCATGTGGAGGCAGTACGCGCAGTGGTTGAGGTGCGAGGCGCGGATCTGGATCAGTTCCACGAGGGCCGGGTCGAGGCCCTCACGGGCGGCGGCGTCGAAGGCGATGAGGGCCCGGAAGGCCTTCGGGGCGGACTGGGCGAACTCCAGCCGGGCCGTTCCCGTCGAGTGCGCCCGCGTCGTGTGCGTGTTCGTCGTCATGTCCCTCAACCTACGAGCCACAAAGACCCGCTGTAGGGTGCATTCTCATGGCGAATTCGTGGGTCAATTCCGCGGAGCGGATCGGGTCCGACCTGCATCTGGAACTGTCCGGGCCGGGCGGCCGGCGCACGGCGCTGATCCGGGCGCTGCGCGAGGCCGTGCGCGACGGGCGGCTCGCTCCGGGCACACGGCTGCCGCCGTACCGCTCGCTCGCGGCCGACCTCGGTGTCGCCCGCAACACGGTGGCCGACGCGTACGCGGAACTCGTCGCGGAGGGCTGGCTCACCGCCCGTCAGGGCTCGGGCACCCGGGTCGCGGAGCGTGCCGAGCCGCTGCGTCCGGCCGCTCGCGTGCCCAAGAAGGCACCTCCACGCGCGCGTGGCCCCCGGCACAACCTTCTGCAGGGCACGCCGGACATCTCGGCGTTCCCGCGCGCGGCCTGGCTGGCCTCCTACCGGAGGGCGCTCCAGCAGGCGCCCAACGAGGTGTTCGGCCCGGGCGACCCCGCCGGCCGGGCCGAGTTGCGGGAGGCGCTCACGGAGTACCTGGCCCGCGCGCGTGGCGTGCGCACCGAGCCCGGCCGGATCGTGATCTGCTCCGGCTTCGCGCACGCGCTGCGGCTGCTGTTCGGAGGCGGCGTCCTGCGCGGGCCACTGGCGGTGGAGGCGTACGGGCTCGGATTCCACCGGGAGGTCCTCGCGGCCGCCGGGGTGCGTACCGTGCCGCTCCCCCTCGACGAACACGGCGCCCAGGTCGACCGGTTGGGGCGCGAGCGTGCCGTGCTGCTCACGCCGGCGCACCAGTTCCCGACCGGCGGGCCGCTGCACCCCGCGCGCCGGGCCGCCGTGATCGACTGGGCACGCGCGCGTGGCGGGCTGGTTCTGGAGGACGACTACGACGGGGAGTTCCGCTACGACCGCCGGCCGGTCGGCGCCGTCCAGGGGCTCGATCCCGAGCGCGTGATCCACATCGGCTCGGTCAGCAAGAGCCTGTCACCGGCGGTGCGGCTGGGCTGGATGGTGCTGCCGGAGCGGTATGTCGAGGACGTGCTCGCCGTGAAGGGCGAGCGCGAGGCGTGGGCGAGCGTCCTCGACCAGCTGAGCCTCGCCGACTTCGTCGTCTCCGGGTCGTACGACCGTCACGTACGGCGGATGCGGCAGCGGTACCGCAGCCGCCGGGACCGGCTCGTCGCGGCGCTCGCCGAGCACGCGCCGCAGGTCGAGGTCACGGGCGTCGCGGCCGGGCTGCACGCGGTGCTGCGGCTGCCGCCCGGCACCGAGGCGTCCGCGGTCAAGGCCGCCGCCTGGCAGGGCATCGCCCTCGACGGCCTCGGCGCCTTCCGTCACCCGGACACGGACATGGCGGTGAGCGACGGCCTCGTCGTGGGATACGCGACTCCCTCCGAGCATGCCTACGGGCCGGCCTTGGAGGCGCTGTGCGGCGCGCTGCCGCCGCCTGCCACGAGGTGAGCACCGCCGTGACCGCCGGGCGTCCGTACGGCAACAGGCTCGGCAACGTGCGCAAGCGGGCCCCGGTCACATGGTCATCTGCGATGCCGGGTGCGGGCTCTGATGCGTACGGAGAGTCGTACTGACGTCGCGGACCGGCCCGCGTTCGCCACCGGGTGTGTCCAGCCGTCATGCCCTCGGCGCCGGTGAAGCGTGCAGGCCAACCCGGGGGAGCCCGGTCGCCAAGTTGTTCCGCGGGAGTCGTACGCCGTGGGAGCGCGCGCCCCGACCACTCCCGGAAAAGGGAGGTTTCGCCTTGTCACGGGTTACCGGCAACGGGATCCTGCTTGCTGTTCAGAACCGCGGGCCCACGACAGCAACGGTGTCGGCCCGTGGCGTGGAGCGGTCGTGAAGCGGGGGAACATCCGTGACGGACTTTGTTTTTGACCCGCCTGACCCGCCTGAGCCGCCTCCACCCCCGCCTCCCCTGCCGGATCCCCCACCACCTCCGCCTCCCCTGCCGGATCCCCCTCCGCCGGCGCCTCTCCCGGCGCCGGAGCCGCCGCAGGCGCCCGATCCGCCGCCCGTTGCGGATCTCCCCTCTCCTGTCAGTGAACCGGCCGGCCCGGCCGTCGATGCCTGGGAACCTCCGGACGTCTGGGAGCCTCCGGAGCCGGCGAAGGCTCCTGATCCGCCCCAACAGCCGGATCCTGCAGACAACGCGGCTGTCGAAGCGCGGGACGAAGCGCAACGCGTGGAGCGTCAACTGGGTGCCGCCGCAGGGCAAGGAGCCAACGCGGCCAACGAACTGGCTGCCGCGGCCCAGGCAGACAAGGCTGTCATCGAGGCCGATGCGACCGCGAACCTCTTGCAGCGACAGGCGCTGGAGGACCAGGCCGCAGAGGCGGCACGCCGGCAGGACCTGGAAGTGGATCGCGCTTTCGCCGAGCGGGACCAGAAGGAAACGGTGGAGCAGTCCGCGTACGAGACCACTCAGCGGCTCGCCAAGGGACTGGGGGGAGAGAAGGCTGCTGCTGAAGCGTTGGGACGCGAGGGTTATGACGTGCTGTACTACAAACCTGATATCGCGGGCACGAATCAGGGCGGAATCGATATCGTCGTCCAGAAGGACGGACAGCTCTATCTGGTGGACAACAAAGCACTGGAGGGCTGGCGAAACGTCAGTTCCGTGAGCGCCCTGGACAAGAATTTGACGGCGAACACGCAGTCCATGGCCGAGCTTTTCGATACGTACGCGAACGATCCCGCGAGGCCGACCGCCGAGCAGGACATGTACAGCACCGCGGCCGAAAAGCTCCGCAGCGGCGGCTACGAGAAGGTGGTCACCAACGCGAACCTGGCCGCTGTCTCCGGTTTTCCCCAGGATGTCTCCGCCCAGCTGGACGAACTCGGTTTCAAAATGTGGGATCTGATGGGGAAGGCGAGGCTGCACGACCCGGACAGCGGTACGGGAGACCTAGGCACACAGCAATCCTGAAGTCCGGAAGAGGATCATGGCTCCACATGGTAGGAACTCTCTGGGCGCGGCATGGCGTGAAGCGCGCAAGTTGACGAGTGATGCCGTCTCGGCCGGAGTGTCCCGCGCCGAGACGGCGAATCCGGAGTACGTGCAGCGCATGAAGGACGCACGTGCCAAGGCCGCACAGCGCGCCAGAGAACTCGGCCGCACGGCTTCGCGCAAGCGCGGCGAGTTGACGCTGCGCTTCGCCGCCACCTCGATGGGTACGGCCACCGGGCGCGGCATGGCCAAGCTGGGCAGCACCATGAGCACCCTGCCCGTACTCTCTCTGCCTTCGGATGTCTTCAATGAGCGAAACGGCATCAACTGCCTTTCCGAGAGGCTGCAGGAATCTCCTGACGATCCTTTCGTCAACCTGGTCCTTGCGGAGTCCATCGCGCGCATGCAGCGGGAGATGTTGACTCTGACAGCAGTGCGCACCGCCGTCACCATGTCTCCGGTGGCCTTGCTGATGCGGGAAAGCATGAAGACCGCAAGCGCGTTGAACAGGGCGAATGAATTACCCCTGGTCGACAAGCTGCTGAAGCGGGCCTACGGCATGGCGATGACCCAGCTGCGCTCGCACCCCGGCGAGCCGGCATCGCTGCACATCATCTCCCGCGTCTACCTTGCGAAGCGCAATCCGCAGGGATGTCTGAAGCCGGCCTTGCTGGGAGTCTGCCGGGACACCCCGAGCGAATCCGGACCGATCTTCTACACCATGAGCAGGGCCTATCAGGCCCTGGGGGACACGGAGAACGCGCGGTCGTCCGCCCGGGCCGCGATCGACAGCGAATTCTCTCTCGGCTGGCTTACACTCAGCGACCTGATCTACGAAGACCCGGAGCTGGCGACCGTCACCGCGCGCCACAAGGCCTATCTTGAGGCGCTCTCCAACGTCACACCGGAGGACCTCGCCTCCTACGCCGGCATTGACCCGCAAGCCAAGGAAATCGCCAAGAGCGTCTATGCGCTGCAGAAGACCAAGGCTCTCACTGCGTACGCCAACGTGAACCAATCCGTGAAGCGCGTCCATGAAAACGTGACCCAGCGCCTTTCGGCTGCCAGGCAGGTGACTGACGAGCACAAGAGTCCACCGTCCCTGCCCGCGGGTGGAGGGTCCGATGGATGACATTTTCGCGATGCTCGATGAGCTGTTGATCGATCTCGGTGACGTTGAGTCATTGCCACCGGACCTTGATTTCGGTCACGAAGCGCATTGGGCACCAGTGGAGCTTCCCGCGCAGCTCCCCGGAGAGCTCACCGACCTCTTCGAGCTCTCCGACTCGCCGCCTCTCTCTGATGCTGAGACCGGTGACGCCGACGACGGAATCAAGTGGGTGATGTTTCCCAATCCGTTCCACAGCGAGGGGCCCTGATCGGCGACGCCGGGCGGTCTGATCCGGCAGTCGAACAGCGCGAGGGCCCCCCGAAGGCTACGGCTTGCGCGCCACCGCCCCATATCCCGGAATCACCCCGTCGTCCTGCCCGGGCACGGGCTCGCCCAGCTCGGGGTGCCAGTGGTGGGGCACCTCGACACCGGGTTCGACGAGGTCGAGGCCGTCGAAGAAGCGGGTGAACTCCTCGCGGGAGCGCAGGGCCAGGGTGACGCCGGCGGCGCGGAGCTTCTCGGTCGCCGCCCTGGACTCCTCCGGTGTGAAGTCGGCCGTGGCGTGGGTGATCACCAGGTAGCTGCCGGAGGGCAGTTCGGCGAGCAGCCGGCGGACCAGCTCGTGCCCGCCGTCCTCGTCGGAGACGAAGTGCAGCAGCGCGATGAGTGACAGCGCGACGGGCCGGGTGAGGTCCAGGACCTTCCGCGCGCCCTCCAGGATGGCGTCCGGGTCGCGCACGTCGGCCTGGAGGTACTCGGTGGCGCCCTCGTCCGTGCCGCGCAGCAGGGCCGCCGCGTGGGCCAGCACGATGGGGTCGTTGTCGCAGTAGACGACCCGGGCGTCGGGGGCGATCTCCTGGGCGACCTGGTGGAGGTTGGGCTCGGTCGGTATGCCGGTGCCGATGTCCAGGAACTGCCGTACGCCGTTCTGGGCCAGCCAGCGCGTGGCCCGGTGCATGAAGGCGCGGTTGACGCGCGCCATCACCGGCACCCTCGGGTCGAGGGTGAGCATCTGCCGGCCCATCTCCTCGTCGACCGGGTAGTTGTCCTTGCCGCCGAGGTACCAGTCGTACATCCGCGCGGGATGGGGTCTGGTCGTGTCGATCTGGACGGCCGTCGTGGGGTCCTGCCCGGTCATGAGGCACTCCGTAAGGCGCAAAGGGTGGTCAATTCGGCACCAGCGTCAAAAAGTCGAGCATCAGGGAGTCGAGCATCAGCAAGCCGAACGTCGGCAAAGGCAATCACGTCAGGACAGCAGGAAGTCCGCCTTCCCCGCCTTCGCCCCCTCGATGAAGGCCGTCATCTCGTCGGTGGTGTAGATCAGCGCCGGACCGTCGGGGTCGGTGGACTGGCGGACGGCGATCCGGCCGTCGGCGAGCTTCATCGCCTCCAGGCAGTTCCCGCCGTTCCCGCCGCTCCACGGTTTGTGCCAGCCTTCGCTGCCCAAGTCACGCGCGGGCATGCCGTTGTAGACCTGTTTGCGCGGCTTGATGCGATCCATTCACAGCTCCTTGCGGAGATCCCGGAGGATCTCCTTCGTGCGATGTGCCGTAGCGGCCTGCGCCGCCATGCGGTCCATGACCTCGAGGTGGGTCGCCACCTCGGCGCGCGCGTCGAGATAGACCGCGCCGGTCAGGTACTCGCTGTAGACCATGTCCGGCAGTTCGGGCATGGCGAATCGGAACAGCACGAACGGCCCGTACGTGCCCGGGTGCGGCCCATTGGCGAACGGGGCGACCTGGAGCGTCACGTTGGGCAGCTTCGTGGCCTCGAGCAGTCTGTCGATCTGGGCACGCATCACCTCCGGGCCGCCGACCGGGCGCCGCAGCGCGGTCTCGTCCATCACGACCCACAGCCGGGGCGCGTCCTCGCGGGTGAGCAGGTCCTGGCGCTGCATGCGCAGGGCGACGTGGCGCTCGATGTCGTCGGGCCGGGTCTGGCCGATGGCGCCGGAGCGGAGCACTCCGCGCGCGTAGTCCTCGGTCTGCAACAGGCCGGGGACGAAATGGGGTTCGTAACTTCGGATGACGCCGGCCGCGCCCTCCAGGCTCACGTACATCGAGAACCAGCCGGGCAGGATGTCATGAAAGCGCTGCCACCAACCGGGCTTGTTCGCGTCCTCGGCCAGCTGGACGAAGGCGTCAGCCTCCTCGTCGGAGATTCCGTAGGCCTTCAGGAGCAGTTGCAGATACGGGATTTTGAGCGCGACCTCGGCCATCTCCATACGACGGACCGTGGCGGGGGCGACGCGGAGGATGCGGGCGGCCTCCTCGCGCTTCATCCCGGCGCGCTCCCGCAGGTCCAACAGGCGTCGGCCGAGGACGACCTGACCGACCGTCGGCGCGGACCGCGGTTCGCTCACGCTCCACCTCCACGAAGAGTTCTGACGAGCCGGCCACAGAAGAACGCTGACAGCCCGGCGGCGCCATTCGAAGACCTTTCGAAGAGCTGATCCGAACTGACGTTTCGAACGAATCTTCGACGATCTCAACTGGCGCCGCGCGGAGTGCTGTTGCGATGCAGTGTGCCACGGTCTTCCAGACCGTCACAGCGCACTCTGCAATTTTCAGAGTGACACTTGCCAAGTGTTCACGGCGGGGCGATAGTGGCAAGCGTGATTCCGTCCGCGCCCTTAGGAACAGACGCCGCCGCAGGCCCTCTCGGCCTCGGTACCGCCGGAGTCGGCCCCGTCGGGGCCGCTGCCGAGCGCCGGTTCCGTTTCGAGCTGGCCGCACATCCGGGTTCCCCCGCACAGGCCAGACGCCTGACGCGGGCCCGGCTGGCCGGCTGGTCGGTGTGCGAGGACACGTGCGACAGCGCGGCCCTGGTGGTATCCGAGCTGGTCACCAACGCCATCGTGCACACGGCGAGCACGCACATAGTGTGCGAGCTGCACGACGGCGACGACCTGGTGCGGATAGCGGTGCGTGACGAGGGCTGCGCCCCTGGCCAGCCCCACGCGGCCGGCCGGACGCGGCCCGAGGAGGAGCACGGGAGGGGACTGCTTCTCGTCGACGCCCTCTGCGAGGCCTGGGGTGCCCATGAGCACGACCTCGGGCTGCTGGTCTGGGCCGAGCTGCCGCGCACGGCGGACACCCCGTGCGACCCCTCGGGGCCCCGGAACGACCTGGGCTGGGGCGCCCGCCCGAAGCCGGGTCCGTCCGACGACTCGGGCGACGGGGACGGAACCCACCAGGCGCGTCACACGAGGAGCGCGCCGGAGGTACCCGCGCAGGGGCGACGCCGAGAGCAGGGGGCGGCATGACGTCCGCGCAGGGTGGCCGCGTACTGAACCTGGACACACTGGCCCGCCTCCGGCGCGGGCTGCGTACGCCGGGGCCGGCCCTGCGCCTGCCCGTGCCCGACGGCATGACCGCGCCGCTCGGCTGCGACGCGGTCGCGGTTCCCTCCCGTCTCGGTCGGCTGGTGATGCCCCGGCTGCCCCGCGCGGGCTGCGTCTACGCCGACGGGACGCACTGGTGGTGGCTGGTGCCGGCCGACTCCGACCACGCCCTGGAGTGGCCGGCTCCCGCGCGGTACGCCACCGGCGCGGTCGTCCCTGACGCCCCGGAGATCCCCGAACTGATCCACCGCCCGGACGGCAAGCTTCCGTACACCCCGCCGATACCGCTGTACCTGGCCCTGTGCCGCGTCACGGGGACGGCTCCGGCGTGGTCCCGGCCGGTCAGCGCGTAGGGCTCGTCGAGCGTGGCTGGGCCGAGGCCCGTGTTCGGTGAGCCTGGCGGGCTGAACGGCCCGCGTGCGACAAACCCTGCGCCTCCGACGCGCAGGACGCATCAAGCACGACTCCGCCGGCGTGCAGGGCCGGCCATGCAGGACCCGTCCGGCGCGTAAGACCCGCCGAACACATCCCGGTCGGGGCATACGCACCACCCCCACGACCTCGCGCCGCCCCACACCTCCCCCGGTCCGGTCGTGCGCCCGCGCGCATCCGGCGCCCCGGGCTGCGCCCTGCCCGGGCGGGCTCCGCCCCCGCGATAGTGGCCGTTCGTTCACGAGCGGGGCCTGAGCGGGGAGGTCGGTCGACGGTGGGGAAGAAGCGGACCGCGCCGGAGGTGTCCGAGTCGGAGCGGCTGCTCTTCGGCGGGCCGCTGCGCTACGACATGGGCTGGAACCAGCACGCCGACGCGTTCCTGGAGCTGAACTTCCGCGCCATGGTCACCCGATTGCCGTCCCTGCTGTCGTCCAGCCTCCGGCTCGCCCGGCAGGCCGACCGGGGCGCCGCGCGGATCGTGCTGGCCTCCGAGGCGGGCCGGGGCGCGGCCCAGGCGGTGAGCCTGCTCGCGGTCAACAGCGTGCTGGCCCGGCTGATGGGCGGCGGGCCGATCGACGACCGGCTGCGCGGAGCCGTCCCCGCGCTGGTCACGGTGGCCCTCGTCATGCTGCTCGCGGCACTGCTGCGGGCCGCGAGCACCTACGCCACCGGCCGCCTGGAGCCCAAGGTGGAGCGGGTGGCGACCGAGCGGTACCTGGAGCGGGCCGCGACCGTGGAGCTGGCCGCGATCGAGGACCACGCCTTCCACAAACTGCTGGACACCGCGCAGTACGGCGCCGCCTCCGCCCGCCGGATGATCATGTACGGGACGCGTGTGATCAACGCGATGATCTCCCTGGTCGCGGCGGCCGGTGTGCTGACCGTGCTGCATCCGGCCCTGCTGCCGCTGCTGGTGACGATGACGCTGCCGAGCGCCTGGAGCGCGCTGACCGTGGCCCGGCGGCGCTACGAGTCCTTCCACGCCTGGGTGCAGCATGCCCGCGCGGGCCGGCTGCTGGGCAACCTGCTGATCGAACCCGAGGCGGCCCCCGAGATCCGGGTGCACGGCGTGGGCGCGTTCCTGCTGCGGCACTTCCGCGCGATGTCGGAGACGGCCGAGGCCGAGCAGGCCCGTCTGGCCGGGCTCGCCGCCCGCACGGGCCTGATCGCGGCGGCGTGGACGGGCCTGGCGACGGTGGCGACGTACGCGACGCTCGGCGGACTGCTGCTGACGGGTTCGATGGCTCTGTCGGTGGCGGGTACGGCCGTGATCGCGATCCGGACCGGCTCGCAGAGCCTCGACACGCTCGTGGTGGAGGTCAACGCGCTGCACGAGGAGGCTCTCTTCGTCGGCGACCTGCAACGGCTGTACACGGAGGCGGCACAGCGTGCGATCCCGGCGGGCGGCCTGGCCATGCCGGAGGACCCGCGCGAGATCCGCTTCGAGAACGTCACGTTCCGCTACCCGGGCGACTCGGCCCGCCCCGCTCTCGACGACGTGACGCTCGCCCTCCCGCTGGGCCGGATCGTGGCCCTGGTCGGCGAGAACGGCTCCGGCAAGACGACCCTGGTCAAGCTGCTCGCCGGGCTGTACACCCCGGAGCGGGGGCGGATCCTGTGGGACGGCGTGGACGCGGCGACCGCCGACCGGCATCTGCTGGCCGAGCGGATCGCGATGGTGGCGCAGGACTTCAAGCGGTGGCCGTTCACGGCCCGGGTGAACGTCGCCCTGGGGCGTACGTCGGCGCCGGTGTGCGAGGAGCGGCTGGCCGCGTCGATCGCCGAGGCCGGAGCGGAGACGGTGGTCGCGGACCTGCCGCGCGGCCTCGACACGCTGCTCGCCCGCAACTTCAGCGGCGGGCACGAACTGTCGGGCGGCCAGTGGCAGCGGCTCGGCATCGCCCGGGCGGCCTACCGCAGGGGCCGCATCCTGATCGTGGACGAGCCGACGGCGG
This sequence comes from Streptomyces purpurascens, assembly GCF_045040895.1. Lineage (NCBI taxonomy): Bacteria > Bacillati > Actinomycetota > Actinomycetes > Kitasatosporales > Streptomycetaceae > Streptomyces > Streptomyces purpurascens. Next base: position 2,322,608 of record NZ_CP108341.1, read on the forward strand.
CTCTGGACGCACGGGCCGAGCTGGAGGTGTTCGAACGGATCCGCGCCCTGGCCGACAGCGGCCAGACGGTCGTACTGATCACGCACCGGCTGGCGTCCGTACGCCATGCCGACCTGGTGCACGTCCTGGATCAGGGCCGGCTCGTGGAGTCCGGGACGCCGGACGAGCTGCTGGCCACCGGCGGGCTCTACGCCGAGCTGTACGCGCTCCAGGCGGAGCAGTTCACCAAGCCGCCCACGACGGCCCCGCCGATCACGCCGGTCTCGAAGGTGCCGGCACCGAAGGCGGGCTGAGCCACGCCTTCGTCGGGCCGTCCGTCAGGCCGTGGCGTCGGCGCTGTCCCCGCTGCGCACGATCACCAGGAACATGTCCGTCGCGAGGTCCATGACAACCTCGGCCGGCAGGCCCTCCAGACGCCGCGCCTGCGCGAACTCCTCCGCCGGCCAGGAGCCACGCGGCCCGCCGGCGGGAAAGCGCTCGAGCACCGTTCGCCCGTTCACCCTGCACCTCCATGTCGCGCTGTACTCGTAGAGTTAAACGCCAACCATGGGGTGAACGGCTCGCGAAGTGACGGTTCTGAGACGTAGTTGACACTCGTTCACCGCCAAGTGTGACCAACCTCTCAGCCTCTTGGCGGATGTGGTCACTTTGCGTATCAGTCGTCGTACTCGTCGTGATAGCGGATGCGCTCGCTTCCCGCAGGCGCCCCAAGAGCCGACGAGCGCCCCTTGGGCTCCTCCCACACCTCCTGCCTGCCCAGCGCGGTGAGGTCCAGCAGGCTGGTGGTCGAGCCGAGGCCGTCGAGGCCGCGCTCGTACGTCGAGTAGGTGTGGAAGACCCGGTCCCGGTCCCGCAGGAAGCAGCTGAGGCCAGGCCGCTCCACGAGCTCCCCCTCGTGTTCGAGCGTCACCTCGAAGTCGCGGTTGAAGTCACTCCCGTGCGACGAGTACCAGGGCACCGTCCAGCCCATCCGGGCCTTGAAGGGCAGGATCTTCGGGAAAGGCGCCCGGGAGACGGCCGCGAACGACGTGCCACGGGCCTTGAGATGGGCGAGATGCCCTATTTGGTCCAGGAACCCCGAGCAGCTGCGGCAGCCGGCGTCCCACTCGGGCGCGAACATGAAGTGGTAGACGACGAGCTGGTGCCGCCCCTCGAACAGGTCGAGCAGGGCGGCCTTGCCGTCCCCGCCCTCGAACACGTACTCCTCGTCGACCTCCACCATGGGCAGTCCGCGCCGCTCGGCGCCCAGCGCGTCCCGTGCGCGGGTGGCGGCCTTCTCCTTGACCAGCAGTTCCGCGCGCGCCGCGCGCCACCGGTCACGCGAGACGATCTCCGGAAACGACATGAACCCCTCCTGTACCCCTCCTGTGGCAACGGTCCGTCCGGGGTGGTGACCGGCGGGAGGGGCGGAACTCATCGCCGGCTCACGAAGTTTTTTCCGCGTACGTCACCGGCAGCGCGACCAGACCCCGGGCGCGCAGGGAGGGGCGCCACCGCCGGGCGTCGGAGGCGAGGGCGAGGTCCGGGAACCGCTCCAGCAGCGCGGCCAGGGCGATTTCGGTCTCGGCACGGGCCAGCGGCGCGCCCAGGCAGTGGTGGATGCCGTGGCCGAGGGCGAGATGACCCGAGGTGTCCCGGCCGAGGTCGAGCCGGTCGGGGTCGGGGAAACGGGCCGGGTCGCGGTTGGCGGCGGCCAGGGACAGCAGGACGGTCTCGCCGGCGGGCACGGTGACGCCCCCGATCGTCACGTCCTCGGTCGGGAAGCGCCGGATGGCGAGCAGGGCGGGCCCCTCGTAGCGGGCGAACTCCTCGACGGCCACCGGGATGCGTGCCGGGTCGGTGCGCAGGGCGGCGAGCTGCTCGGGGTGCTCCAGAAGGCTCAGCACGGCGTTGCCGATGAGCTGGACGGTGTTCTCGTACCCGGCGAAGAGGATGAGGAAGGCCAGGGACATCAGCTCGTCCTCGGTGAGCCGGTCGCCCTCCTCGCGGACCGCGATCAGATCGGAGAGCAGATCGCCGGCGGGCTCCGCGCGCTTGGCCGCGATCAGCCCGGTGAAGAAGCCGAGCATCGCCACGACCGCCTCCTTGGCCGCCGCCGGGCGGGCCGGGTCGGGGGCGACGAGCGCGTCGGTCCAGGCGCGGAAGTCCCGGCGGTGGTCGTCGGGAACACCGAGGAGATCGCAGATGACCGTGATCGGCAGGGGCGCGGCGTAGGCGGTGATCAGGTCGGTGGTGCCGTGCGGGCCGAGCGCGTCCAGGAGGAGGTCGGCGGTCCGGCGTATGGGGGCGCGGAGGTGTTCGACGCGGCGCGTGGTGAAGGCCCGTGCGACCAGGCGGCGGATGCGGGCGTGGTCGGGCGGGTCCATGTTGAGGAGGTTGGCGTCCAGGGCCGGCGGCAGGGAGAGACCCCGGTAGCTCCCCTCCTTCGCCCGCGCCTTGTCCAGGGAGAGCCGGGGATCGGCGAGGGCCGCGCGGACGTCCTCGTACCTGGTCACGAGCCAGGCGGGGCTGCCGTCGGGGCCGGCGGTGCGGTGTACCGGCGCGCTCTCGCGCAGGCGCCGGTACACGTCGTGGGGGTTTTCGAGGAGGCCGTGGGCTGGATCCATCGGGCCAGCCTATGAAATCAGGTGTCGTACTCCTGGATGCGGCGGCCGTGACCGCGGTCGACGAGCGCGGGCAGGCGCTCCTCCAACTCCCCTGCCACCGCGGGCACATCGATCGTCAGCAGCGTCCGGTCGCGCATCAGGATCCGTCCGTCGACGATCGTGGTGCGGACGTCGGCCGAGCGGGCGCTGTGCACGAGGGTGGCGGCGAGGTCGTGGACGGGCCGGGTGTGCGGGCCGGTGAGATCGACCAGGACGATGTCCGCCCTGCGGCCCGGCGCGATGCTGCCGACGCTGTCCCCCAGCCCCACGGCACGGGCGCTCTGCAGGGTGGCGTGGTGCAGGGCCTGGCGGGAAGTCAGCCAGCGGGGGTCGCCCTCGGCCGACTTCTGGACCAGCGAGGTGAGGGCCATGGACTCCCACACGTCCAGGGAGTTGTTGGAGGCGGCGCCGTCGGTGGCGAGTCCGACGGGGACGCCGATGTCGCGCAGGGCGCGGACCGGTGTGGTGTCGGGCCAGGCGAACTTGAGGTAGCCGCGGGGCGCGGTGGCGACGGCCGTACGACCGCCCGCCCGCTCCAGGACCGGCAGGTCGCGGTCGGTGATGCCGGTGCCGTGGGCGAGGAGCACGTCCGTGTCGAGGATGCCGGTGCGGGCCAGGACCTCGATCGGGGTGACGCCGTGCCGGGCGAGGCTGGTGTCCGTCTGGTCGCGGTTCTCCGCGGCGTGGAGGTGCACGGGCAGGCCGTGCGCGCGGGCGAGCTCGGCGGTGGCGGCGAGGTCGGTGTCGTCGACCGTGTAGGGGGCGTGGGGCGCGAGCGCGGTGGTGATACGGCCGTCCGCGGAGCCGCGGTGCCGCAGCGCGAACTCCAGTGACCGCTCCCGGCCCTCGGGGCCCTGCGAGGAGAAGTAGGCCTCGCCCAGCAGCGCCCGCATGCCGCACTCGGCGACCACCGCTGCGACCGCGTCCATGGCGAAGTAGTGGTCGGCGAAGCAGGTGACGCCGGCGCGGATCATCTCGGCGCAGGCGAGCCGCGCGCCCAGCTCGACGTCCTTCGCCGTGAGGTTGGACTCGACGGGCCAGACGACGTCGTTGAACCACTCCTCGATGGGCAGGTCTTCGGCGATGCCGCGCAGGGCGACCATCGGCGCGTGGGTGTGACAGTTGATCAGGCCGGGCAGGGCGACCTGGCCACGGGCGTCGAGCCGCTCGGCGGCGGCCAGGTCCGCCACCGCGGAGGTGCTCGTGACGGCCTCGACGATCCCGTTCCGTACGACGATCGCGGCGTCCTCCTCGAAGCCGATCCGCTCTTGATCGTCGTGCACGAGGACGGTGCACGCGCTGATGATGAGGTCGGCGGGACGGTCCGCGGCAGAAGGCGTCATCACGCCAACGTACGACGAGGGCGCTATCCGGCGAGGGGTGTCCGGGGCAGTCGGAGCCCCACCCGTTCCCCGGGTCCGGTGAGTTCGTCGAGGACCGCGGCGAGCCGTTCCGTGTGGCGGGGGCCGATCCGGCCCGTGTCGTCGAGGTGCACGGCGCAGGCGGTCGTGGTGTCGACGAGGCGTTCGAGGAGGTCGGCCACCTCGTCCGCGCCCTCGGTGTGCCGGGCGAGGGCGGGCAGTTCGTGTGCGGAGAGGGAGATGGCCGTGCGGGCCTCGGCGAGGGTGCGGTAGGCCTCGCGGCGCAGGGTCCAGCGGGTGGCGCGGTGGTCGGAGGGGGTGCCGGAGCCGCCGATGCGCGGGGCGTCGGCCTCGTCGAGGACGTGGGTGAGGTAGGCGTACGCGGCTCGGCTCGCCGCCGCCAGCCGGGCACGCACTCCCCCGCCGCGCTGTCCGGGCATCGGCAGGTGCCCGACGATCAGCACGATCGCGCAGGCCAGCAGCGTTTCGCCGATCCGGCCGGCGGAAGCCTGTGGCTCGCCGCCGACCATGACCAGGGCGAGGACGAGGACGGTGACGACGGCGGTCTGGGCGGCGAAGTGCCGGGTGGCGACGGGTATCAGCGCGCCGCTGAGGGCGACGAGCGCGATGAGCCCTTCCGGGCGGGGCAGGACGACGGCGAACCCGGCGAAGAGGAGAGCGCCGAGGACGGTACCGGCGGCCCGGTTCAGCACCCGTGAGGCCAGCGGCCCCAGGTCGGGCTTGACGAGGAAGACGGCGGTGGCGGGCAGCCAGTACCAGTGCTCGTGCTCCCCGTACCACTGGGTCTGGTGCAGTGCCTGGGCGACCGCCGAACTGGCCCCGAAGCAGAGGGCGACGCGCAGTCCGTACTCGCGTCCGGCGGTACCGAAGGCGGCGCGCAGCCGGTCCCCGGCGGTACGGGGCCGGGTGTGCAGATCGCCGCCCCCGCCCTGGTCGAACACCTCGGCGGCCTGGAGCAGGGCGTCGTCGAGGGCGCGCAGGGCGGGCACCGAGCGGGAGGGGGCGGGCAGCGGCCCGGTGTGGGTGTTGTCGCGTACGGCGGCGGCGAGCCGCCGGGGGCCTTCGGAGGCCCGTTCGGAAACGGCCTCTTCGGCCCAGGCCAGCGCGGTGGCGGCCTCGGCGAGGGGCAGCGCGGCGGCGTACTGCGCGTGCAGCCGCCGCTCGGTGGAGGAGGAGGCGTACCGCCGCAGCCGGGGCCCGGCGAGCGCGTCCTGGGCGTGGTCGAGGGCGGCGGTGAGCGCGGCACGGCGGCGGATGGCGTCCGGCCCGCCGACGGCGTCGAGGAGCGCGGCGACCGCGTCGTACACACCGGCCACGGCCGCCCGCTCCCCGTCGAAGCGGAAGTCACCGGCGAGGGAGCCGGGCGTGGGCAGCACGAGCCGGAGCACGAGCAGCCAGCCGGCGCCGGCGAGGAAGGCGAGCGCGCGCTCCCACCCGGTCTCGGGCAGGGGCATCCCCGCGCCGATCGCCGCGCCGACGAGCAACTGCGTCCCGGAGGCGGAGGCGACGGGCCCCACGGCGCTCATCCCCCCGGCGACGAGCCCGACGAGCGTGAGGACCACGGTCAGCACGACCGCGCCGGTCTCGTCCCCGGTATACGTCCCGATCACCAGCCCCAGGGCACCGCCCAGCGCGGGCACCCCGAGCCGCTTGACCGAGACCCGCCGGCTCCCGGGCCGGTCGTTGATCCCGGCGAGCATGGCGGCGATGGCGGCGACGACACCGAGCGACGTACGCCCCGTCTCCACGGCCACCAGCAACAACGGCCCGGCGGACAACGCCCCCCGCGTCACCGCGCTCCAGGGCACCGGCCCCCGCTGAGCGCGCAGGGCGTGCGCGAGCCAGGGCGGCAGCACAAGGGAAAAGCGGCGGGACCGGGACACGGGGCTCCTGTCGTCTCATCGAGGGCAGGGGTGAGCCTTCGGGCGACGGTGGCCGGGGCGGGGTGTGGGTGTCCACGGTAAGCGGGGTTCCTGGAGGAAAGGTTTCCGGAACGTGACGGAGTACGGGAGAGCCGGGTTCTTTATGAACGCAATCGGCTACCGCGGTCAGCTCCGCGCCGCCTCCAGGGCCCGGGCGAGGAGCGTCTCCGCTTCGGTGATCGTCCGGGCGAGCGCGCCCGGGTCGTCCGTCAGGCTCCGGACGAGCTCGTCCACGTCACGCAGACCCGCCCGCGCGACAAGCCCCTTCTCGTTGGTGACCCACTCCCCACGCGCCGCCAGCACCGCGTGCGCGGTCTGTGCCGTGGCGAGGGCGATCGCGCCCGCGACCTGGGTGAGGGCGCTCTTCGGGGCGTGGCCGGCCCTGGCGTAGGCGAGGGTGGCGGTGGCCATGCCGTGCCAGTGGGCCGGGGCGGTGTCGCGCAGGGCCGGTGGGTAGATGCCGGGGCGTGGCAGCGTGCCCCGCAGCACCTTGTTGATCGCGAGTTCGGCGACGAGCAGATACGTCGGGATGCCCGCCAGATGGAACATCAGCGGCTCGACGCGGAAGCGGCCTGCCTCGGCCTCCGTCCGCTCGTGTTCGACGACGTCCAGATCGCGGTAGTGGACGTCCACGCGCTTGCCGTCGATCGTCAGCCAGGCACCTCCGTTGAAGACACCGCCACCCCAGGCGCCGATCGCGGACACCTCGCCCTCCCAGCCGACCGCGCGGAGATCGGCCGGGTCGAAGGCGCCGCGGTAGTAGACCGCCAGGTCCCAGTCGCTGTCGGGCCGTTCGGTGCCCTGGGCCCGGGAGCCGCCGAGGGTGACGGCCTCGACGGCGGGGAGGGCGGCGAGACGGTCGGCGGTGGTGTCGAGGAAGGCCTGGTCCGGGAGGGCGGTCACGGGGGCGGCTCCTGGGGCGGGCGGGTGTGGGGTCCGAGAAGCGTAGGGGGATCGGCCGGATCGCGTGAACCGAAATCGCGCGCGGAGCGGGACACGGGTGAACCGAAATACGGGTGCGGCCGCGTTCCGGGACCCGCATGATCGGTCGAACAGCTGCCCAGTCACCGCCCCAGATCGGAGCCCGCGTGATCCGCCGCGTCACCGTCCCGAGCCTCTTTCCGCCGCCCACCTACTCCCACGCCTCCGTCGTCGAAGCCGGCACGCGGCTGGCGTTCCTCGCCGGGTCCGTGCCGCTCGACGCGGGCGGTGAGCTCGTCGGACCCGGAGACCCCGCACGGCAGGCCGAGCAGGTGATCGCCAATCTGCGGGAGCAACTGCACGCCGTCGGCAGCGACCTGGCGCACGTCGTGGCGACCGAGGTGTACGTCGTGAGCGGTGAGCCGGCCGTGCTGTCCGCCGTCTGGGAGGTCGTCGAGGCGTCCGGGCTCAGCGCGGGCCCGCACTCGTCGACGCTGATCGGCGTGGCGTGCCTCGGGTACACGGGGCAGCTGGTGGAGATTACGGCGACAGCCGTCGTGCCCGACGGGGCGCCGACCTGAGGAGAACTCCATGCTGATCGAGCACCGCGGGCGGCGCCCTGTCGTCCCCGAGTCGGCGTACGTCGCCCCGACGGCCGTCCTGTGCGGGGCCGTCGTCCTCGGTGAGCGCAGCCGCGTGCTGCACGGGGCCGTGCTCACGGCGGAGGACGGGGAGGTGCGGGTCGGCTCGGACGTCGTCGTCATGGAGAACGCGCTGGTGCGGGGGCGGGCCGCGCACCCCGCCGTGATCGGTGACGCCGTGCTCGTCGGCCCGCACGCCCATGTCAACGGGGCGACCCTCGAGGACGAGGTCTTCGTGGCCACCGGCGCCTGCGTCTTCCCCGGGGCCGTCGCGAGCACCGGCTCCGAGCTGCGGATCCACAGCGTGCTGCACGTCAACTCCGTACTGCCGCCCGGCACGGTCCTGCCCATCGGCTGGATCGCGGCGGGAGCACCCCGCGCCCGGCTCTTCGCCCCCGGCGAGCACGACGAACTGTGGCAGATCCAGGAGGCGCTGGACTTCCCCGGCACGGTGTACGGCATCCCGCGCGGCACGTCGATGCGGGAGGTCATGGCCCGCCAGGTGGCGTTCTACGGGGCACATGGCGACGACGTCACCCTCGACGGCCCGTCATGAGCTACCGCCGTTCGGGCCTCCCCCACACCCGCCGTTTCGGCAGCGCCTCCGCATAACTCCCCACCCGGCTGGTCGTCAGCCCCAGCGCCAGCAGCGACTCCGCGAGTTTGACCGCCGCGGCGACCCCGTCGACGACCGGCAGGCCCAGCTTCTCCCCGACCGCCCGCTGCAAGCCGGTCATCCCGGCGCAGCCCAGCACCAGCACCTCCGCCCCGGCCGCACAGGCCCGTTCGGCGGCGGCGAGGAACGCCGTCTCGGTGCGTTCGTCGTCGCCGAGGTCGAGCACGTTCAGGCCCGTGCCGACGACCGCGGCGCAGTTCCGCGCCACGCCCGCCGTCTCCAGACTGTCCTCGATCTGGCCGCGCGACCGCTCCAGCGTGGTGACGACCCCGTAGCGGCGGCCCAGCAGGCAGGCGAGATGCGCGGCGGCCTCGGTGATGTCGACGACGGGTACGTCCACCAGCTCCCGCACGCCCTCCCGCCCGTGCTCCCCGAAGCCGGCCATGACCACGGCGTCGTACGGCGGTCCGTCGTAGGTCCGCAGCGTGTCCAGGACGGCCGCTGCGGACAGGTAGCTGTCGAGCCAGCCCTCCGCGGACTCGGGGCCCCAGGCGGGGGTCAGTCCGGTCACGGTGGTGCCCGGGCCTGCGGCGGCCCGGGCACCTCGTACGATCTCCTCGGTCATCTCCTGCGTGGTGTTGCAGTTGGTGACGACGATCCGCACGTCTCTCAGACCTCCATGGCAGGGCGCTCGGCGGTGTGTTCGGCAGTGCGTTCGCTGCGGCACAGGGTCGCGTACAGCCCGGCCGCGAGCGCCGTGCCGATGAACCAGGAGTACGGCGCCACATCGCTGAAGGTCTTCACCAGCGCGAGGACGGCGGCGACACCGGCCGCGGGCAGGAACGCCCACAGCGCCTTGGGGTTGACGCCCTTGCGGTAGTGGAAGCGGGAGCCGGGGGTCGCGTCGAACAGTTCGTCCACGTTCACGCGGCCGCGCTTGACCCAGTAGTAGTCGACCATGATCACGCCGAACAGCGGACCGAGGAAGGCACCGAGGCCGCCGAGGAAGTAGTTCACGACGGTCGGGTTGGAGAAGAGGTTCCAGGGGGTGACGAGCAGCGCCGCGACCGTGCTGATCATGCCGCCGACCTTGAAGGTGATCTTCTGCGGCCAGACGTTGGCCAGGTCGTACGCCGGCGAGACGAAGTTGGCGACGATGTTGACGCCCATGGTGGCGATGGCGAAGGTCAGCGCGCCCACCACCAGCACCCAGGTGTTGCCGATCTCGGCGACCAGGTAGGCAGGGTCGGTGATCTCCTTGCCGAAGACCTCGAAGGCGCCCGCGGTGACGATGACCGACACGATCACGAAGGCCGTGGAGTTGATGGGCAGGCCCCAGAAGTTGCCGCGCTTGACCGTCTTGTAGTCGGGCGAGAAGCGGGAGAAGTCGCAGAAGTTGAGCATCAGCGTGCCGTACGTGGCGAGGACCAGGCCGATCGCGCCGAACCACTGGCGCCACTGCTCGCCCACGGAGACCGGGTGCGGTGTCGAGGTGAGCGAGATCGTCCAGCCGGCCTTGGCCAGGATCCACACGGCCAGCGCGATCATCACGAGCCAGATCGCCGGCCCGCAGAAGTCCTGGAACTTCCGCACCGATTCCATGCCCCGGCTGATGATCGCCGCCTGCACCAGCCACAGGGCGATGAAGGAGACCCAGCCGAGTGCGTCGAGGCCCAGGAAGGAGTTGTGCGTCCACGACTCCAGGCCCGGCCAGGCCGCGAGCAGCATCACGTTGACGGCGACGGAGGCGAGGTAGGTCTGGATGCCGTACCACATGATGGCGATCACGGCCCTGATCAGCGCCGGGATGTTGGCACCCCAGACGCCGAAGGCGATACGGCTGACCACCGGGAAGGGGACGCCGTGGCGCTGCCCGATCTTCCCCATCCAGTTCATGCCGATGTAGATGATCACGAAACCGACGAGCAGGGACGTGAAGATCTGCCAGACGTTCATGCCGAGGAAGAGCAGTCCGGCGGCGAAGGTGTAGTTGCCGAGGTTGTGGACGTCTGACATCCACATGGCGAAGAGGTCGAAGACCTTCCAGTTGCGCTTCTTCGCGGGCGCGAGGTCTTCGTTGGTGAGCCGGGGATCGGGGACGAACGCTGGGGTGCCGGTGGTCGCGGCACGGTCGGCGAGGGACACGGGGGCCTCCATGAGCAAGGGGACGACGGAGGACTGCTCTGCGGGGGGCTTTGGTATACCAAACTGCGCTCATGGTCTCCCCGTCAACCGTTCTGACCGATGTCCCTCTTGTTAACGCTGCGTAAAAGACACCCCGTGTCGGCGAAGATGGGCTCCATGACGAAGATCGAACCTCTCGGAGCGGTCCGCGAACGCGTCACGGCTGAGCTGCGGCAGGAGATCATCGCGGGCAGCCTCCGCCCCGGCGACCGATTGGTCGAACGCGAGCTGGCGGAGCGCCTCGGCGTCTCGCGCGTTCCGGTCCGGGAGGCGATCCGGGCCCTCGTCGCCGAGGGCTTCGTCCACTTCGAGACCCCGCGCCGTACGGTCGTACGCCGCCTCACCCCGACCGACGTCAAGGAACTGTTCGAACTGCGCGAGGCGCTCGAGGTCTACGCCGCCGGACTCGCCGCGTCCCGCGCGACCCCGGAGGATCTGGCCGAGGTCCAGGAACTCCTCGACCGCGCCGCCGCCGCGACCGAGGCCGAGGACGCCGAGGCGATCACGGACGTCAACAGCCGCCTGCACGACCGCATCGTGGCGATGGCGGGCAACAGCCTGCTGACCGAGGCCCTGGAACCGGTCGCCGGCCGGCTGCGCTGGATGACCCGGCGCAACGAGGAGTGGCCCCAGCTCCTCGTCGAGCACCGCGAGTTGTACGAGGCGATCGCCTCGGGCGACCCGGACCGGGCCCGTGCGCACGCGCTCACACACGTACGGACCAACTACCGCTCCACGGTGCGGCAGCTGTTCGGGGACGAAGAACTCCCGTAGAACTCATCGCCCTCCCCGCAGAACCTCATCGCCCTCCCGTGGAATCTCCTTCGGCCTGGGGCAGCCCCGCCGCCTCCGCGGCCGTCCGCAGGACGTCGCGCAGCATCGCGGGGGTGAGCCGGCCGGTGAAGGTGTTGCGCTGGCTGACGTGGAAGCAGCCGAAGAGCTCCAGGCCGTCGAGGACGTAACGGGCCCCATGGGCGAAGGCGGGGCGTGGCCGGGGCACGGACCAGCCCGCCTCGGCGAACGCCGGCAGCGCGGCCTGCCAGCCGAAGGCACCGAGCACGACGACGGCACGCAGCGTCGGACGCAACAACTCCAGTTCCCGCACGAGCCAGGGCCGGCACGTGTCCCGCTCCTCGGGGGTGGGCTTGTTGGCGGGCGGGGCGCAGTGCACGGGCGAGGTGACGCGTACGCCGTACAGCTCCAGGCCGTCATGGGCGTGCACGGCCGTGGGCTGGGAGGCGAGGCCGACGTCGTACAGCGCCTCGTACAGGACGTCCCCGGAGCGGTCGCCGGTGAACATCCGCCCGGTGCGGTTGCCGCCGTGGGCGGCGGGGGCGAGCCCCACGATCAGCAACCTTGCGTCCGCCGGCCCGAACCCGGGCACCGGCCGGCCCCAGTACGTCCAGTCCGCGTAGGCGGCTCGCTTGGCACGGGCCACCTCCTCACGCCAGGAGACCAGCCGCGGGCAGGCCCGGCAGTCCGCGATGCGCCGGTCGAGGAGAGGAAGGCCGCTGGCGTCCATCCCTCCACGGTAGGCGCGGGTGGGGGTCGCGGCCGTCCCGGGGCCCGGGGCATGATCCTCGGGGCCGTCCGGCTAGGCCGGTGCGCCGGACTCGGACACCGGCGCCTGCGGGGCCCGTTCGCCGCCGCGGCGGATCCAGAGCAGGGCTCCGGACAGCAGCACGGCACTCGTCAGCAGCCAGGGCAGCGGCCCCGGGCGCAGGAGCCCGGCGGCCAGGCCGGTGAGCGCGCCGACCAGTTGCTGGGCGAGGGACTGGACGGACAGGGCGGTGGCGCGGCCCTCGCTGGGGACGCGTCGGTGCAGCAGTTCGTTCTCGTTCGGGCCCGCCGCGCCGAGACCGAGGTAGATCAGGCAGAAGCCGACGACCGCGAAGGTCGTGGCCACCGGATGTACGGCGGACGCGGTGACGCCGAGCAGGAGCAGGCCGCTCGCCCCGGCCCCGAGGCAGACCAGCACGGCCCGCCCGCCGCTGCCCGCGACCCGGGCGACGAGCGAGGCGAGGTGGCTGCCGACACCGGAGCAGACGAAACCCGCGCAGGAGAGCGCGGCGTAGACCAGCGCCCCGGACCCGGTCGCCCCGGTCAGCGCGACGGTACGGACCGGTACGAGCAGTTCGATGACGGCCAGGGCGCTTCCGGCGGCCGCGGCGCTGAGCATGACCCGGCGAACCAGCGCGTCCCGTCCGCCCAGCCGCAGCCCGCCCAGGACGGTGACCGGCACGCCGCGCAGCACAGATCGCAGGGTGGCCGGCGGTCGCGGCGGCTCCCGCAGGACGGCCAGCACATAGCAGACGAGGACGGCCCTGACCGCGGCTCCGAGCAGCACGGGCACGGCCAGGGGCGGCACCGCGCCGGACGTCGCCTCGCTCAGCCTGGCACCGAGGTCGGGTCCAAGGCCGAGCAGCCAGGGCAGGGCCCCGCCGAGCAGAAGGCCGACCGCGAGCGCGGCGGAGGTCGCGGATCCGCCTCGGGCCAGTCCCGTCCGCAGCTCGGCGTCGGGGCCGGACACCTCCTGCACGGCGTCGACGTACCAGGCCTCTGCGGTACCGCTGGCCAAGGCCCGGGCCACGCCCATGAGCACCATGCCGGCGGTGAGCACCCAGGCGGTGGTGCCGAGGCCGACCAGGAGCGCGGCGAAGAAGTTGAGCACACCGGCCATGGCCAGGACCGGCCGGCGCCCGAGGACGTCGGAGAGCCCGCCCGTGGGCAGCTCCAGCGCGGCCACGGTCAGCGAGTGAGCGGCGAAGAGGCCCGCCACCGCGGCGAGGGACATCCCGCGCTCGCCGAACAGAAGGACCATCGAGGCCATACCGAGGCCCGGTGGCAGCCATAAGAGCGCGCAGACGGTGACGTAACGGCGTCGAGCGGTCCGTATCCCGGGCGCCTCGGCGACGAGGTGCGTCATGAGGCGCCCTCGTGGGCGCCGCCCTCACGGCCGTGCAGGTCTGCGTCCTCACGGCCGGGCGGGTCTACGCCCTCACCGCCTTGCCGGTCTTCGTCCTCACGGTGGTGCGCGGCGAGCGGCAAGCCTGCGGTGAGGAGCACGACGTGTTCGGCGCGCGGGTCGTCCGCGTCCCGGGCGGTCAGTTCCTCCAGCTTCCCGGCGATCGTTTCCCAGAGCTCGGTGAGCGACCCGGCCGTCAGGCGGGGCATGAGGTCGCTGATCCCGGACGACTCCACCCACTCCTGACCGAGTCGCCCGCCGGCCATGTCCGCCTCGTGCCGGGCGAGGGACGACTCGAGGTGCTCCAACTGCCGCCGCCGCGCCAGGCTGACGAAGGCCCGGCCCGCCTCGGAGGACTCCATCGCCTCGTTGCTCCAGGAGGTCATGGTGTGCAGCGCCCGCCAGCGCCGCTCCCGCCCGTCACGATGCTCGGCCTCGGCGATGAAGGCGTACTTCGCCAGCACCCGCAGGTGGTAACTGGCCGACGCCGACGACTCCCCCGTCCGCGCGGCGAGCTCGCTGGCCGTGGCGGGCCCGTCCTGCCGCAGCAGCCCGAGCAGCCGAATACGCAAGGGGTGGGTGAGGGCCTTCAGGGCGGCGGTGTCGTGCTCAGGGTCGAGTACGCGTTTGTGCTCGTCGCTGTCCATGCCGGGAGGGTAGGCCGCCACGACCATTCAGCAAAAGACATTTTGCAAAACTTGTTTTGTAGATGTCGTCGGAGGAGAATTCCCCACCCGATCGGACCACGCGGAGGACTAAGGTCGGGGACATGGCTTCACAAGGTGCGGCGAACAACTCCGGCAACGGAGAGGCGAAGACCCTCGACCCGAAGGTCGCCGAGGCGATCGCCGCCGCCGACGCGGCCGGGCCGCAGAGCGGCGAGACGGTCCGCGTCGACAGCTGGATCTGGTCCGTACGTCTCGTCAAGACCCGTTCCATGGGAGCCACCGCCTGCCGCGGCGGGCACGTCCGCGTCAACGGCGACCGCGTGAAACCCGCACACGCCGTGCGCGTCGGCGACGAGGTACGCCTGCGGCACGAGGGCCGGGAGCGAGTCGTCATCGTCACGCGGCTGATCCGCAAGCGGGTCGGCGCCCCCGTGGCCGCCCAGTGCTACATCGACAACTCCCCGCCGCCCCCGCCCCGCGAGGCCGTCGCCCCGGCCGGCATCCGCGACCGCGGCGCGGGCCGCCCGACGAAACGGGACCGCCGCGAAATGGAACGCCTGCGCGGACTGACCGGCCCCGGCGACGATCTCGGCAGCGACATCGGCAAACCCACGCCGTGAGCAGACCGTCCCGGCGGACACGACGAGCCGCACAACACGTCAGCCGCCCTGGCCCAGACGCCGGAACAGCCCGGCCCGGTCCCCGCAGCCGACGCCCCACCACGCGTCGGCGCCCGGGACGAGCCTCTCGGCCCGCCCGGACGCCGTCGGCGTCGCACGCGACACGGTGTCGACCGGTCACGCCCGTCGTCGCAGCAGTCGCAGCAGATCCGCGTTGTGCCCCCGCCGCGCCCAGGCGATGAGGGCGAGCGGCACGATCAGGATCAGCGGCGTCGCCGCGTACTGCCCGTCGAACACGGCTACCTGCACGACGAACGCGCCCACCATCAACGCGCTCAGCGCCATCGCCGCCACCGACTGGAGCACCGGGATCAACAGGGCGACCGCTCCGGCCAGTTCGAGCGCCCCGATGGTGTACATCCCCGCGCTGCCCCAGCCGAGCTTCTCGAAGGACTCGGCGGCGGACGGGTGTGCGATCAGCTTGGGCAGGGCGCTCGGGATCGCGTAGAAGAGGGCGAGCAGCACCTGAAGACCGCGCAGGGCGATCCGGGCGCGCCGCCCGCGAGCGGTCGCGGACTCGGCGACCACGCCGGCAGGAGCGGAGGCGGCGGTGACGGAAGCGGTGGTCTCGGACATGAAGGTCTCCTGGGGGAAGCGGTCCGTGGTGGTGTCGAAGAGGTAGACCGCCGCTCGCCCGCGAACTCATCGCCGCCCGGCGGAATTTCTGCCCTTCCAGCTCGACTTCCCCCCGAAGCACCAGCGGACGGACACGTCCAGCCGGGCCGGCTTCCCTCCGATGCCGGTGCCCAGCGGCGTCGCCGCCTCCACCAGCTCCCGCAGCTCGGCGCCCCCGCGGGCGCGGCGCAGCGCCAGGGACGTCGAGACCGTGTCGTAGCCGATGAGGCGGCCGGGCGACGCCACCCCGTACACCCCCTCACGCACCTCGGGTCGCCTAGGCCGCCCGCACCGCCCTCACCCAGATCCCGTCCTCCGTCAGATACCGGTCCACCTTCAGGCCCGCCTCCTCCAGCGCCTCCTCGAACTGATCCTTGGTCAGCGGTCGTGCCCGGAACGTCTGTGTCCAGACCGCGTCCGGGAACTCGTATTCCGCGCGCACCGAGTTGACCCCGTCGCCGACCGGCTCCGCCGACACGATCCGCACGGTGAAGCCGCTGGGGTCCACGCGCTCGCGCGGCAGGTTCGTGTGGTAGTCCGCGCCCTCCCGCTGGATCAGGACGCTGCCGCCCTCCGCGACATGGCGCACACAGGTGCGCAGCAAGCCCCGCCGCACCTTGACGTCCCCCGCGTGCACGAGGAACGACGCGAGCAGCACCACGTCGAACGTCTCGCCCAGGTCCAGGTCCTCGATCGGGCCGCATATGGTCCGCGCCCCGCGCACGCGCTCCAGCATCTCGGCGGACTCGTCCACCGCTGTGACCGTGAACCCGCGCTCCAGCAGTCCATGGGTCATGCGACCGACCCCGCTGCCCAGCTCCAGGATGCGCGCTCCCTTGGGCACCGCTGCGGCGATGATGTCAGGTTCGTCCCCGACGGGCAGTCGTGAGTAGAGCTCCACCGCGCAGCCGTCCGGGGTGATCGCCCCTGGTCCCGTCCCCTCGTACCCCTCACGCATTTTCATCTCCATGCCGGTCCAACGGGCCACGCCCGCACGCCAGTTCCTGTCCCGGCCGCCTTCACCCGACCGAGTGAACGATGTCCCGCACGAGCCCCGGCTCCCCCTGGTGGTCCGCATCCGCGGTGGAGAGTACGTTGCAATCAGGAGTGGAGTTCGCGATGCGTACAGGCAGTGAACCGGCGACTGCGCGCAGTGCCCTGCGGGCGCGCTTCTGGCTGAGCGTGTGGGGGCTGGTCTGGGCGCTCTTCGGGACGATCGCGTTCACACTCGCCGGGCGGCCGGGCTGGGCCATCGCCTGCGGTGTGCTGCTGCTGGTCGTCACGGTCGACCTGGCCGTCATCCTCAGGCACATCCGCCAGGGCCCGCACTGGCAGCCGGGCCCCGACATCCCGCCCTACCGGCCACCCGAGGACCACCGCTGAGGAAGACGAGGCACACGAGGCAGACGGGGACGGCCGCTCACGAGTCGAAGCGCGCGGCCTTCTGGAACTGCGGGTTCGGGTCCAGCGCGGCCGCCAGGCGGAAATGGCGCTTCGCCTGGTCGGGGCGGTTCTGCCGCTCATAGGTGCGGGCGAGCGCGAAGTGCGCGAACGCGTTGTCCGGCTCGCGCTCCAGGACGATCGAGAACTCGAGCTCGGCCGGCCGCAGCTGCGCCGCGGCGAAGAAGGCACGCGCGCGCAGCAGTCGCGCGGCGGTGTTCTCCGGGTGCGCGGCGATGACTCCGTCGAGCAGCTTCACCGCGCCCCGCGGGTCCCGCGCGGCGAGCAGCTGCTCGGCGGCGCGGAAGTCGATGACATGCGTCTCCGGGGTACGTCCGGTGGAACCGCTGGTCTCGGGCACGGCAGAGTCCTTCCCTCACTGGAGAGGTTCAACGCCCCCTCGGGGTGCCGCTATTCCTGTGGGGCCGGCCGGCCCTGAGGGCCCGGCCGGGACGCGTGGGACCTGCGTACCAGCTCGGCCCACACGTCCTTCACACGGCGCTCCAGTTCCTCCAGCGGGACGTCGTTGTCGACGACGACGTCCGCGATCTCCCGGCGCTGCTCGCGCGTCGCCTGGGCGGCCATCCGCGCGCGTGCGTCCTCCTCGGTCATGCCGCGCAGTCGTACGAGCCGGTCGAGTTGGGTCTCGGGGGCCGCGTCGACGACGATGACGAGGTCGTACAGCGGTGCGAGGCCGTTCTCCGTGAGGAGCGGGACGTCGTGGACGACGACCGCGTCCTCGGCGGCGGCTTCCTCCAGCTCGCGGGAGCGGGCGCCCACCAGCGGGTGCACGATCGAGTTGAGGGTGGCGAGTCTCGCCGCGTCGGCGAAGACGATGGAGCCCAGCTTGGGGCGGTCAAGGCTGCCGTCGGGGGCGAGCACCTGCTCGCCGAAGGCCTCCACGACCGAGGCGAGACCCGGGGTCCCCGGCGCGACGACCTCCCGCGCGATGCGGTCCGCGTCGATCAGCACGGCCCCGCACGCGACGAGCAGCCGTGACACCTCACTCTTGCCGGCACCGATGCCGCCGGTCAGGCCAACCTTCAACATGCCCGGAAGCCTAGACGCTCCCTCTTCCGGTCAGGTGTCGCCCTCTCGCTCCGCCAGGAAGCGTTCGAACTCCTTGCCGATCTCGTCGGCCGACGGGATGTCCACCGGCTCGGCGAGCATGTTGCCGCGGGTTTCGGCACCGGCGACGGCGTCGTACTGGTGCTCCAGGCCCTCCACCAGGGCGGTGAGGTCGTCGTCGCCCTCGCGGATCTGCCGGTCGATCTCCGTCTGGGTGCGGTGGGCGTCGGAGCGCAGGGCGTGGGCGATACCGGGCAGCACCAGTCCGGTCGCCGCCGTGATGGCCTCCAGGACCGTCAGGGCCGCGTCCGGGTACGGGGAGCGGGCGATGTAGTGCGGGACATGGGCGGCGACACCGAGGACGTCGTGCCCGGCCTCGAGCAGGCGGTACTCGATGAGGGACTCGGCGCTGCCGGGCACCTGCGCCTCCTCGAACGGGCTGCGGTGGCCCGGGACCAGGTCGGTGCGGTTGCCGTGCGGGGTGAGGCCGACGGGCCGGGTGTGCGGGACGCCCATGGGGATGCCGTGGAAGTTCACGGACAGGCGGACGCCGAGCCGCTCCACGATCTGCTTCACGGCCGCGGCGAAGCGCTCCCACTCCACGTCCGGCTCGGGGCCGGACAGCAGCAGGAACGGCGCTCCGGTGGCGTCCTGCACGAGCAGCACCTCGATGGCGGGCTCCTCGTAGTCGCTCCAGCGGTCGCGCTTGAACGTCAGCAGCGGGCGGCGGGCCCGGTAGTCCACGAGCCGGTCGTGGTCGAAGCGGGCGACGACCTGGTGGGGCAGCGAGTCGAGCAGCCGGTCGACGATCTGGTCGCCCGCCTCCCCCGCGTCGATGTATCCGTCGAAGTGGTAGAGCATGACAAGACCGGCCGACTCCTGGGCGAGCGCCATGTCGACGACAGCCAGCCCCTTCGGCTCCCATGCGTACAAACCCTGCGGATCAAGCACAGTGACCGCTCCTCCTCGTGTTCATACTGCACAACACCCTTGCGGCCATGGGCATTCCCGGAGGAGGGGAACTTCGATCTTGGCAGCGGAGGCAACGCCCTTCCTGGGGCGCGGGGAACTGCGCGACAAGCCCTCACCGGCCGACAGCCGACCGATCGCCCGGAAAGCGCTGAGGGGCCGCACCTCGAAAGGTACGGCCCCTCAGCTATCGGCTAAGCCTCAGCGGCAGGCGTTCAGCTCTGCCCACCCGCCAGCTTCTCCCGCAGTGCGGCCAGCGCCTCGTCCGAGGCCAGCGCACCGGAGTTGTCCGCGCCCTCGGAGGAGTACGAACCGCCACCGCCACCGCTCGCGGCCGGAGCCGCACCCGCGGCGTCGCCGCCCTCGGCCGCAGCAGCGGCGTCGGCCTCGCGGGACTTGATGACCTGGGCCTGGTGCTGCTCGAAGCGCGTCTGCGCCTCGGCGTACTGGCCCTCCCACGCCTCGCGCTGGGTCTCGTAGCCCTCGAGCCAGTCGTTGGTCTCGGGGTCGAAGCCCTCGGGGTAGATGTAGTTGCCCTGGTCGTCGTAGGACGCGGCCATGCCGTACAGGGTCGGGTCGAACTCGACCGTGGCCGGGTCGGCACCGAAGGCCTCGTTGGCCTGCTTCAGCGAGAGGCTGATGCGACGACGCTCGAGGTCGATGTCGATGACCTTGACGAAGATCTCGTCGTTGACCTGGACGACCTGCTCCGGGATCTCCACGTGGCGCTCGGCCAGCTCGGAGATGTGGACCAGACCCTCGATGCCCTCGTCCACGCGGACGAACGCACCGAACGGAACCAGCTTCGTGACCTTGCCGGGCACGACCTGGCCGATCTGGTGGGTGCGGGCGAACTGCTGCCACGGGTCTTCCTGGGTCGCCTTCAGCGACAGGGAGACACGCTCGCGGTCCATGTCGACGTCGAGAACCTCGACGGTGACTTCCTGGCCGACCTCGACAACCTCGGACGGGTGGTCGATGTGCTTCCAGGAGAGCTCGGAGACGTGGACCAGACCGTCGACGCCACCCAGGTCCACGAAGGCACCGAAGTTGACGATCGAGGAGACGACGCCGGAACGGACCTGACCCTTCTGGAGGGTCGTGAGGAACGTCTGGCGGACCTCGGACTGGGTCTGCTCCAGCCAGGCACGGCGGGACAGGACCACGTTGTTGCGGTTCTTGTCCAGCTCGATGATCTTCGCCTCGAGCTCCTTGCCCACGTAGGGCTGAAGGTCGCGGACGCGGCGCATCTCGACCAGGGAGGCCGGGAGGAAGCCACGGAGGCCGATGTCGAGGATGAGACCACCCTTGACGACCTCGATGACGGTACCGGTGACGATCCCGTCCTCTTCCTTGATCTTCTCGATGGTGCCCCAGGCGCGCTCGTACTGGGCGCGCTTCTTCGAGAGGATCAGGCGGCCTTCCTTGTCCTCCTTCTGGAGAACAAGGGCTTCGATCTCGTCACCGACGGCGACGACCTCGTTCGGGTCGACGTCGTGCTTGATCGAGAGCTCGCGGCTCGGGATAACGCCTTCGGTCTTGTAACCGATGTCGAGCAGGACCTCGTCCCGGTCGACCTTCACGATGACGCCGTCGACGATGTCGCCGTCGTTGAAGTACTTGATCGTCTCGTCGATCGCGGCGAGGAAGGCTTCCTCGTTACCGATGTCGTTGACCGCAACCTGCGGGGTCGTTGCGGTGGTCTCGGTGCTGCTCGTCATGTGGGAAAGGGCTCCGGTACGGACATTGAAGTCGTAGGTACTGCTACGCCGGGAGCCCGTTTCGCTCTGCAGAAGCCGGACAGCCAAGGAAGCGCCACAGAAAAACGGTGGCGCCTCGAGAACCGAGGGGACATACATACAGATGCGAGCGCAGCCTGCTACGTCTGAGGTGCGCAGGCCCGCAGCGCAACTTGTAGCATACGGGGGCAGCCGGGCAGGGTCAATGCGCGAAGCCGCCCACCCGGGGCAGATCGCCGCATAACCGGCACAAGTCCTGTCCTGCGAGGCCACGCGGGCCGTATGGCACCCCTTCGCGACGCCTCCGGGACGGGCTGAACGGAAGAGTATGACGAGGGAGCCGATCATCCAAGAGCCCGAAGCGTCCGAACCCGAGGCGACCCGGCGTGCCGCCGGGGTCACGGAGAGCTCCCGCGCCAATCGTGGCTGGTGGGACCGTAACGCGGACGAGTACCAGGTCGAGCACGGCACGTTCCTCGGCGACGACCGATTCGTGTGGGGGCCCGAGGGCCTCGACGAGGTGGAGGCCGAGCTGCTCGGCCCGCCGGAGGATTTGAAGGGCAAGGACGTCCTGGAGATCGGCGCGGGCGCGGCGCAGTGCTCGCGCTGGCTGGCCGGCCAGGGTGCGCGGGCGGTCGCCCTGGACATCTCGCACCGGCAGCTGCAGCACGCGCTGCGCATCGGCGGACCGGTCCCCCTGGTGTGCGCCGACGCCGGTGCGCTGCCCTTCGCGGACGGCGCGTTCGACCTGGTCTGCTCGGCGTACGGGGCGCTGCCCTTCGTGGCCGACCCGCGCCTGGTCCTGCGGGAGGTGCGCCGGGTGCTGCGGCCCGGCGGCCGTCTCGTCTTCTCGGTGACGCATCCGATCCGCTGGGCCTTCCCGGACGAGCCGGGGCCTGAGGGGCTGTCGGTGTCGGGGTCGTACTTCGACCGCACGCCCTACGTCGAGCAGGACGAGGAGGGCCGCGCGGTCTACGTCGAGCACCACCGGACGCTCGGCGACCGGGTCCGGGACGTCGCGGCGTCGGGCTTCCGCCTGGTGGACCTGGTGGAGCCGGAGTGGCCGGCGTGGAACACGTCCGAGTGGGGCGGGTGGTCGCCGCTGCGCGGGAACCTGATCCCGGGGACGGCGATCTTCGTGTGCGAGCGAAGCGAGATGGGGGCACCCCCGGCCGGAGGCTGAGGGAGAGACTGAGCGCGTGATCCGCTACGACGCCCTGGACGCCCTGCCCGTACGTGGTGCCCTGCCCGCCCTCGACGACGCTCTGGAGGGGCACGGCACCGCCGTCCTCGTGGCGCCGCCCGGCACCGGCAAGACGACCCTGGTGCCGCTGGCCCTCGCGGGACTGCTCGGTGAGGGCCCCGAGCGGCGGGTGATCGTGGCCGAACCGCGGCGGATCGCGGCCCGGGCGGCGGCGCGGCGGATGGCGTGGCTGCTGGGCGAGAAGCCCGGCGGGAGCGTCGGCTACACCGTGCGCGGGGAACGGGTCGTCGGGCGGCACACGCGCGTGGAGGTCGTCACGACCGGTGTGCTGGTGCAGCGGTTGCAGCGGGACCAGGAGCTGACCGGTGTCGACGTGGTGGTGCTCGACGAGTGCCACGAGCGTCATCTGGACGCGGACACGGCGGCGGCGTTCCTGTGGGACGTGCGGCAGACCTTGCGGCCCGAGCTGCGGCTGGTGGCCGCCTCGGCGACGACCGACGCGCAGGGGTGGGCCGCGCTGCTGGGCGACGCTCCGGTGGTGGAGGCCCAGGGGGCGGCGTATCCGGTGGAGGTGGTGTGGACGCCGCCGGTGCGGCCCGTACGGCCGCCGCACGGGATGCGTGTCGACCCGGCACTGCTGACGCATGTGGCGTCGGTGGTGCGGCGGGCACTGGCCGAGCGGGCCGGGGACGTGCTGTGTTTTCTGCCGGGCGTGGGCGAGATCGCCCGGGTGGCCGGGCAGCTCGGGGATCTCGCACGGCCTGGGGACGTCGATGTGCTGCAGGTGCACGGGCGGGCGCCGGCCACCGTGCAGGACGCGGTGCTGGCCCCGGGTGACCGGCGGCGGGTCGTGCTGGCCACGTCCGTGGCGGAGTCGTCGTTGACGGTGCCGGGCGTGCGGGTCGTCGTGGACTCGGGGCTGGCGCGC
Organism: Streptomyces purpurascens; assembly: GCF_045040895.1. Taxonomy (NCBI): domain Bacteria; kingdom Bacillati; phylum Actinomycetota; class Actinomycetes; order Kitasatosporales; family Streptomycetaceae; genus Streptomyces; species Streptomyces purpurascens. The sequence goes on from NZ_CP108341.1 coordinate 2,345,195, forward strand.
GAGCCGCGGGTGGACCACGCGCGCGGGCTGAGCGCGCTGACGACGGTACGGGCGTCGCAGGCGGCCGGGCGGCAGCGGGCGGGGCGGGCCGGGCGTGAGGCGCCGGGGGCGGTGTACCGCTGCTGGGCGGAGGCCGAGGACGCTCGTCTGCCGCGTTTCCCTTCGCCGGAGATCAAGGTGGCCGACCTGACGGCGTTCGCGCTTCAGGTGGCGTGCTGGGGGGATCCTGACGCGTCCGGGCTGGCGTTGCTGGATCCACCGCCCTCCGGGGGTATGGCGGCGGCTCGGGATGTGCTGGGCGCTGTCGGGGCGGTCGACTCCGTCGGGAGGGCCACAGAGCGGGGTGTGTCGCTGGGGCGGTTGGGGGTGCATCCCCGGCTGGGCAGGGCCTTGGTCGATTCCGTGCCGTTCGTCGGTACTGAGCGGGCTGCGGAGGTTGTCGCACTGTTGAGTGAGGAGGCGCCGCGGGCGTACGGGGATGATCTCGCCGCTGCTTTGCGAGGGGCTCGGCGTGGGGGTGACGCCTATGCCTCGCGATGGCGTAGCGAGGTTCGGCGGCTGCGGGCCGTCGTTACCGGTGTTTCCCACGCACCCACCCGTAACTGCCCTCCAAATGCGGAAGCAGAGGCCGAGGCTCAGGCGTGGGCGGATGTCTCGGAGGACCGGCAGGTCGGGCTCGTCGCCGCTCTCGCCTTTCCCGAGCGCCTTGCCAGGGTCGACGGAGGGTCGTGCCTCATGGTGTCCGGGACCCGGGCCGAGCTCGGTGAGGGGAGCGGGCTGCGAGCGGCCGGCTGGATCGCCGTCGCCGTGGCGGACCGGCCCGTCGACAAGGGGCACGCGCGCGTGCAGTCGGGGGCCGTGGTCGACGAGGGGATCGCCCGGCTCGCCGCGGGGGCGTTGCTGGACGAGCGGGACGAGGTGTGCTGGGACGGTGGGGACGTCGTGGCGCGGCGGGTGGAGCGGCTGGGGGCGGTGCGGTTGGCGGTGCGGTCGCTGAAGGACGCCGATCCCGGGCTCGTATGCGGCGCGCTGCTGGACGGGCTGCGGCGGGAAGGGCTCGGGTTGCTGCGGTGGTCGGTGGATGCCGAAGTCCTGCGGCAGCGGCTCGCGTTTCTGCGGCTGCACCTCGGTGAGCCCTGGCCCGATGTCTCCGACGACGCGCTTCACGCGCGCGTGGACGAGTGGCTGGAGCCGGAGCTGAGCCGGGCGCGGCGGCGGGCCGATCTGGCGCGGATCGATGCCGGTCAGGCGCTCGGCCGGCTGCTGCCCTGGGCCTCCGGGGAGGCCGGGCGGCTCGACGAGCTCGCCCCGGAGCGGATGGCCGTGCCGAGCGGGTCGAAGATCCGTATCGACTACTCACGGCCCGAGCAGCCGGTGCTCGCGGTGAAGTTGCAGGAGATGTTCGGGCTGCAGGAGTCGCCCCGGGTCGCCGGGGTGCCGCTGCTCGTCCATCTGCTGTCCCCGGCCGGGCGGCCGGCCGCCGTCACCGCCGACCTCGCCTCGTTCTGGCGGGACGGCTACAAGGGCGTACGGGCGGAGCTGCGCGGGCGGTATCCGAAGCATCCGTGGCCCGAGGACCCGGCGGGTGCCGAGCCGACCCGGTACACCAACGCGCGGCTCAGGCGCTGACCTGTGACGGCTCCTGCGACGCCGTCGGTGCCGGGCCGGAGGGGCGGCGGCCGCGGGCCTCCAGGTACAGCGCGAGGGCCAGCAGGAGGACGCCGAGGGTGAGCGAGCCCCAGGGCAGGTAGGACGTCATCAGCAGGATGAGCAGGCGCTGGGACTTCACCAGGTCGACCGTGTGCGTGATGTAGTCCTCGCGCATCTTCACGTGGCCGGCGAACGCGGTGACCTTGTCGCGGTCGCCGAGGAGGGCGCCGCCGCGCAGTTCCTCCTTGTGGATCTCCTCGCCGTAGACGGGGGCGCCGGTGAGGGGCTCGACCCAGAACTTGCGGACCGTGGTGTACCAGCGGGTCGTGCCCGTCTGGGCGACGGACTCGGGGGTGAGCCCCTCCACGGGCAGGGTCTTCGGGATCTTCACCTTGGTCCAGGGGATGGTCTGCTCGAAGTAGTAGACCTCCAGGCCGCGGAAGTTCCGGGTGTCCTGGTAGTGGATGGGGGCGGTGACGCGGGCCTGGGCGTCGAAGTACTGGTAGGCCCGTTTCTCCGTGAGGAACGGCCATTTGAACTCGATGCCCTCGCGGCGCACCGGATCGCCGTCGACCGTCTCGCCGGTGGCGTGGACGGGTTCCTGGGTGTGGGCGTCGAAGATGTAGCGCTCGGGGATCTTCGACACCATCTCGCCGTCGGGGCCGACGACGTAGGACAGGCCGTCCCAGACGACCACGTCCCGGCCCGCCGACTCCTCGATCCTCTCGGAGGCCTCGACGTTGCCCTTGAGGGTCTGCACGATGGTGACCTTGGGGACCTTGCGGGCCCGCATGGTGCCGTAGTCGAGGAGGGTGGCGTCGCGAGCCTCCAGGACCATGTCCTGGTACTGGTTCGCGGGCACCTTGGCGAGCCGCGGGAAGGCGTACCAGCGCAGCAGCGGGGCCAGTGCCGCGAAGAACACGGCGAGGGCGAGCAGGATCAGAGCGGCCTTGCGACGCATCTCGGCCTCCGTCCCGGGCGGGCGGTCAGGGGTGTGCGGGCACCGTCGTCAGCAGCGGCTTCGGGGACGTCCCGCCCGAGGGGGAGCCGAGGGCGGTCAGCGTCAGGACCACGGCGAACGCGACGGCGAGACCGGTGGCGGCGGCGACGAGGGTGCGCATACGGGGGCCTCCCCACGGTTGAGCTGATACACCGTCAGGTTTCTCGGCACCGTAGCAACGCGCGGCGGAGATGAGAACACGTTGCACACACAACGACGCCCCTCCTCTGAGAGGGGCGTCGTCCGTACTACCTGCGAACTACGCGCTGGGGCTCGTGGACGGGCTCGGCGAGGACGTCTCGGCCGCCGCCACGGTCAGTTCGACGGTGAGTGTCGCTCCGCCCGCGGTGTTGACGCGGAGCAGGAACGTGCCGGTGGTGTCGTCCGCGTACAGCTTCGGCAGCTTCAGCAGGCCCTTCGTGTCCGTCTTCAGGGCCTTCAGGGTGCGTACGGCCTTGCCGTCGGCGTCCTTGAAGTAGGGGCCCTTGTCGTTGGCGGTCGGGTCGTCCGCCGACTTGATCAGCGTGGCGGTGGCCGCGACGCCGTCGGCGACGGCGCCCTTGTACGTGGCCTTCACCTCGACCTGGTTCGCGAACTCACCGCCCGGGGCGCAGGTCAGCGCGGCGTCACCGGTGCGGGCGAGGGCGTCGGCGGCGCGCTCGGTGACGGTGGCCGTGTAGTCGAGGCCGGCGACCGTGCGGCCCACGACGGTGGCGCGGACGGTGACCTCACCCGTCTTCTCCCCGGCCTGCAGGGCGGGAGCGACGGCGACGCCGGAGCTGTTGGTGGCGACCGTGGCGACGTTCTCGCCGCCGGTGAAGGTGGTGTCCGTGGTGCCGATGATCGTGAAGCGGACCCTGACCTTGCCCACGGCCTTGCCGGCCTTCGTCTCCGCGCGGGTGCTGATCCGCTTGGTGAACGCGTCGCCGGCCATGGCGGTGAGCTTGGCGGTTCCGGCGTCCTCCAGATGGTCCACCGTGTCGGTGTTCGTGGGAGGCGTCGAGGGGGGCGTGGTCGGGGTGCTGCCGGGGTCGGTGGGCGGCTTCGGAGTAGTCGTGCCGCCGCCGGGCTTCTCGGGCTTGGGGCTGGGCCTGGGCTTCGAGCCGCCCGGAACCGGGGTGGTCGGGGTGGTCGGCGTGCTCGGCGTGGAGGGCGAAGGGCTCGCCCCGGCCCCGTCGTCGCTGCGGTTGCCGGGCAGTGTGCCGGTGCCGTCGGGGATCTCGTGCGTGCCCTTGCGGTAGTACTCCACCCAGCGCATGACCAGGTTCAGATACTCCCGCGAGTTGTTGTAGCTGAGGATCGCGCGGTCGAGGTCGTCCTGGTCGGACAGGTCCCAGTCGAAGCGGCACAGGTAGTGGCCGGCGGCGAGTGCCGCGTCGTAGACGTTGTTGGGGTCCTTCTTGCCGTCGTCGTTGCCGTCGCGGCCCGCCCACGCCCAGGTGGACGGGATGAACTGCATGGGTCCGACGGCCTGGTCGTAGGAGCTGTTGCCGTCGTAGGCGCCGTCGTCGGTGTCCCTGATGAGGGCGAAGCCGTTGCCGTCGAGCTGCGGGCCGAGGATGGGCGAGAGGGTCGTGCCGTCGGCGTCGACGCGGCCGCCGCGGGCCTGGCCCGACTCCACCCGGCCGATGGCGGCGAGGAGTTGCCAGGGCAGGTTGCAACCGGGCTTGGCCGAGTTCAGCGCGGCCTCGGCCTTCTTGTAGGCGTCGAGGACGGTCGCGGGGATACCCGCCTCTGTGGTGCCGGGGGCGGCGGGGCCGGTTCCGGTGCTCGGGGACGGGTTCGGGCTCTTGAGCGGCGGCAGGTCCGTGTAGTACGGCGAGTTGCCGGTGGCACTGCCGTCAGAGGCACTCGCGTCGGGTGAGGGCGTGGCGTCCGCCGCGGTCTGTCTGCCGTGGTCGTTCACGCCCGGAGCCTGGGAGGCGGACAGCGCCGCGACCGCTACCGCGGCCACGGCGGTGGTTGCCGCCCCCTTGCGCAGCCTCCTGCCGAATTGCGCCGCCATAGAGTGAACCCCTCCCGTGGGCGCTCCAGCGCCCGTCTCTGCCTGTCGCGCACTTCTGTTGCGTTCGCGCTCTTCTGTTGCGTTCGCTCTGTTGTGACGATCGACCGGCCCGAGTGGTTGCCCTCCGACGGACCTGTCTCTCGCCCCCGGCACGGTGACCCTGGCGACCCTACGGCAACTTCCTTTGCCCGGGCACCCGTTCGTGCCCGGTTTTCACCGGTTGGTCATGGGGCGAGCGTGACGGGCGGCCGGTGTTCGGCATCCCGCATACTGGGCGGTCCGATCGCCTGGCAACGACCGTCACTAGGAGCAGAGTTGCCGTTCACGCTGAGCCACGCGGCAGCCGTTCTGCCCGCCGTACGCACCGACGGGACCGGCCGGGGCACGCTGGTGCCCGCCGTCCTCGTGGCGGGTTCCTTCGCGCCCGACATGACCTACTACGCGGCGAGTGTGCTGTCCGGGGCGATGGAGTTCGGTGACGTCACGCACGCGTTCTGGGGGGTGTTCACGGTCGATGTGCTCATCGCCTGGGCGCTGGTGGGGCTGTGGCTGCTGATGCGCGAGCCGCTGGTGGCGCTGCTGCCGCGGGCTCGGCAGGGGCGGGTGGCGGCCCTGGTGCGATGCGGGGCGCCACGCGCGCGTGTGACGCCCTCCCTGATGGTGCGGTGGTACGGGTCCGCGGTGCTCGGCGCGCTGACACACGTCGTGTGGGACGCGTTCACGCACCTCGACCGGTGGGGGATGCGGCTGTTTCCGGTGCTGGGCCGTGAGGTGGCGGGCTCGCCGCTGTACTGGTACCTGCAGTACGGCGGTTCGGCGGTGGCCGCGGTGCTGATCGCCGTGTTCGTGGTGCGCGCGCTGCGGCGGATGCCCGTGCGCGAACCGGTGGGGATCCCGCTGCTGGCGGCACGGGACCGCTGGGCGGCCGGTGCCGTGATCGGCGGCTTCGCACTGGTGGGGGCGGTGCAGCGGGCGGCGCGGTGGTGGGCCTACTGGGGTTCGGCCGCGAAGCCGTGGGAGATCATTCCGACGGTGTGCTTCGGCGCGGGGGCGGGGCTCGTCCCGGCGCTGCTGTTGTACGCCGTCGTGGTCAGGGCGCGGCGCCCGGTTCCGGCCCCCGGCGGTTCTGACCGTGCCGGCGATACGGAGCCGAGCCGTCCGGCCGCTCGCTGAGGGGCTCGGTGGTCACGATGTACACCGTGATGACGGTGTGCCCGGGGCGCGGCCGTGGGAGCAGCGTGAGAACGAGGGTCAGGTAGCCGCGGGCCCGGTCTGCCCAGGCCCGGCGGGGGGTGGTTCTGCCGGTTTCGCCGGATGTCTCGGGACTGCCGGGCAGGTCGCCGGTCTCCGAGGGCCTGGTGGGGCCGGTGGTGGGCAGGCCACCGGGGCTGGCGGAGTCGGTGGGCCGGCGTCCGAGGGCCAGGCGGTTACGGAGATCCGCCGTCGTCCGGCGCAGGGCCGTGGCGAGGGTCGCGGGGACGCGGAGCGTGCTGGCGTCGGCCGCGTGGACCCGGACCGGCGGGAGTGCCACGCCTGGTGCCGTGCGGCCGAGGAGCGTGCGTATACCCATGCCCGCATCTTTGCGACGGTCGGAGGCGGGGGCGCCTTCACGGGGGCCACGCGAGTGATGGTTTTGATGGGGGTGGGCCCGGGGCGGGCCGGGCTCAGCTGAGGCGGATGCCCGGACGGGACCGGGGCCGGGGTGGGACTGGGCCAGGGGCCGGTGCCTCGGCGGAGGCGGGACGGAGCTGTGGCGGCTTTCTCCGGCAGCCCAACGAGTCCCCGGCCCCGAAGCGCCACCCCGCCCCTGCTCCCTGCCCAGCCCGGCCCAGCCCGGCCCGGCCCGGCCCAAGCAGCGCAGCGCCTAGTGCGCCGCCGACTCCCAGTCCGCCCCCGAGCCCACCGAGACGCCCAGCGGGACACGGAGGTGAACCGCGTCCGCCATCTCGCGGCGGACGAGTTCCTCGGCGGCCGCGCGCTCGCCCGGGGCGATCTCCAGCACGATTTCGTCGTGCACCTGGAGCAGCATCCGGGACTCCAGCCCGGCCTCCTTCAGCGCGTCGCCCACCTTGAGCATGGCGATCTTCACGATGTCGGCCGCCGTGCCCTGGATGGGCGCGTTGAGGGCCATCCGCTCCGCCGCCTCGCGACGCTGGCGGTTGTCGCTGTTGAGGTCGGGGAGGTAGCGGCGGCGCCCGAAGAGCGTCGCCGTGTAGCCCGTCGCCCGGGCCTCGTCGACCGCGCGGCGCAGATAGTCCCGTACGCCGCCGAACCGCTCGAAGTACGCGTCCATCAGGGCGCGGGCCTCCCCCGCCTCGATGTTCAGCTGCTGGGACAGGCCGAAGGCGGACAGGCCGTAGGCCAGGCCGTACGACATGGCCTTGATCTTGCGGCGCATCTCGGCGTCCACCGCGGTCGGCTCGACCGCGAAGACCTGGGAGGCGGCCGTGGTGTGCAGGTCCTCGCCCGAGGTGAAGGCCTCGATCAGGCCCTCGTCCTCGGAGAGGTGGGCCATCACGCGCAGCTCGATCTGGCTGTAGTCGGCCGTCATCAGGGACTCGAAGCCCTCGCCGACGACGAAGCCGCGGCGGATGGCGCGGCCCTCGTCGGTGCGGACCGGGATGTTCTGCAGGTTCGGGTCCGTGGAGGACAGGCGGCCGGTGGCGGCGACCGTCTGGTTGAAGGTGGTGTGGATGCGGCCGTCCGCGGCGATCGTCTTGATCAGGCCCTCGACGGTGACGCGGAGCTTGGCCTGCTCGCGGTGGCGGAGCATGATCACCGGCAGCTCGTTGTCCGTCTGGCCGGCGAGCCAGGCGAGGGCGTCGGCGTCCGTGGTGTAGCCGGTCTTCGTCCGCTTCGTCTTGGGCAGGGCCAGCTCGCCGAAGAGGACTTCCTGGAGCTGCTTGGGCGAGCCCAGGTTGAACTCGTGCCCGGCCGCCGCGTGGGCCTCCTTCACCGCCTGCTGGACGGCGCCGGCGAACATCTGCTCCATGGCCTCCAGGTGGGACCGGTCGGCCGCGATGCCGTGCCGCTCCATGCGGGCGAGCAGTGCGGACGTGGGCAGCTCCATGTCGCGCAGGAGGTCGGCGGCGCCGACCTCCTCCAGGCGGCCCTCGAAGGCCTGGCCCAGGTCGAGGACGGCGCGGGCCTGGATCATCAGGGCCTCGGCCTCGGCGCCTTCGTCCGCGCCGAAGGCGAGCTGGCCGTCGGCAGCGGCGGCGGGGGTCAGCTCGCGGTGCAGGTACTCCAGGGACAGCGCGTCCAGGTCGAAGGAGCGGCGGCCCGGCTTGACCAGGTAGGCGGCGAGCGCGGTGTCCATGGTGACGCCCTCGACACTCCAGCCGTGCTCGGCGAAGACCCGCATGGCGCCCTTGGCGTTGTGGAAGGTCTTGGGCCGGCCGGCGTCGGCGAGCCAGGCGGCGAAGGCCGTCTCGTCGGCCTCGTCCAGCTGGGAGGGGTCGAACCAGGCGGCCGGTCCGCCGGGCGCGGCGAGCGCGATCTCGGCGACCGAGCCGGTGCCGAGGGCCCAGGTGTCGACCGTGGCGATGCCGAGGGGCTGCGTGCCGTGCTCGGTGAGCCAGCCGGTCAGCTCGCCGGTGCCGAGCACCGTGCCGTCGAGCTGCACGCCCTCCGTGCTGACCGGGGTGGTCTCGGCCTCCTCGGCGCCGGGGTCGACGGCGAAGAGCCGCTCGCGCAGCGAGGGGTTGCGGATCTCCAGGGTGTCCAGGACCACCGCGACGGCCGTGCGGTCGTAGGCGGCCCGCTCCAGGTCGGTGACGCCCTTGGGGAGCTCCACCTGGCGCTCCAGCTCGGTGAGCCGGCGGTTGAGCTTGACCGCTTCGAGGTGGTCGCGGAGGTTCTGTCCGGCCTTGCCCTTGACCTCCTCGACGCGCTCGACGAGGTCCGCGAAGGAGCCGAACTGGTTGATCCACTTCGCGGCGGTCTTCTCGCCGACGCCGGGGATGCCGGGGAGGTTGTCGGAGGGGTCGCCGCGCAGAGCCGCGAAGTCGGGGTACTGCGCGGGCGTCAACCCGTACTTCTCGAATACCTTCTCCGGGGTGAAGCGGGTCAGCTCGGAGACGCCCTTGGTCGGGTACAGCACCGTGGTGTGCTCGCTGACCAGCTGGAAGGAGTCGCGGTCGCCGGTGACGATCAGCACCTCGAAGCCCTCGGCCTCGGCCTGGGTGGCGAGGGTGGCGATGACGTCGTCCGCCTCGAAGCCGTCCACCGCGAAGCGGGCGGCGCCCATCGCGTCGAGGAGCTCGCCGATCAGCTCGACCTGGCCCTTGAACTCGTCCGGGGTCTTGGAGCGGTTCGCCTTGTACTCCGTGAACTCCTGCGACCGCCAGGTCTTGCGGGAGACGTCGAAGGCGACCGCGAAGTGCGTGGGCTCCTCGTCGCGCAGCGTGTTGGCCAGCATCGACGCGAAGCCGTAGATCGCGTTCGTCGGCTGGCCCGTCGCGGTGGTGAAGTTCTCCGCGGGCAGCGCGAAGAACGCGCGGTAGGCCAGCGAGTGCCCGTCCATGAGCATCAGTCGCGGGCGGCTGCCGCCGGAGGTCTTGTCGGTCGTCTTCGATGCTGTCTCTGCCACGCCCCCGATCCTGCCACGCCCCACTGACACTCGGCCCCGGCCCCGGCCTCGCGGGCTCCGGGGCGGGACATCGCACCGGGCCCGCCCCCACTCGATGTCACCACCCCGTGCGAGGATCGGAGACCTGTCTCACAGCGCAGGAGACCTGTCTCACAGCGCAGTCGAAGGGGAGCGTGCGATGGCGACGAAGCCGCCCAAGAGCGATCCGGTCCAGGACGCGCCGCAGGTCGCCGGGCCGAAGCACGCGGCAGCGGGCCTCCCCGCGATCGGGCACACCCTGCGCATGGCCCAGCAGCAGATGGGCGTGAGGCGCACCGCGCTGACGCTGCTGAGCGTGAACCAGAAAGACGGCTTCGACTGCCCGGGCTGCGCCTGGCCCGAGCCGGAGCACCGGCACAAGGCGGAGTTCTGCGAGAACGGCGCGAAGGCGGTCGCCGAGGAGGCCACGCTGCGCCGGGTCACGCCCGAGTTCTTCGCCGCGCACCCGGTCGCCGACCTCGCCGGCCGCAGCGGCTACTGGCTGGGACAGCAGGGGCGGCTCACCCACCCCATGTACCTCCCCGAAGGAGGCACGCACTACGAGCCGGTCACCTGGGAGCGCGCCTTCGGCATCATCGCCGAGGAGGTCAACGCCCTCGCTTCCCCGGACGAGGCCGTCTTCTACACCTCCGGGCGCACCAGCAACGAGGCCGCGTTCCTCTACCAGCTGTTCGCCCGTGAGCTCGGCACGAACAACCTTCCCGACTGCTCGAACATGTGCCACGAGTCGTCCGGCTCGGCCCTGTCGGAGACCATCGGCATCGGCAAGGGCAGCGTCCTGCTGGAGGACCTCCACAAGGCCGACCTGATCATCGTCGCGGGCCAGAACCCGGGGACGAACCACCCGCGCATGCTGTCCGCCCTGGAGAACGCCAAGGACAACGGCGCGAAGATCATCAGCGTCAACCCGCTGCCCGAGGCGGGCCTGGAGCGTTTCAAGAACCCGCAGACCGCCAAGGGCCTCACCACCGGCTCCGCCCTCACCGATCTGTTCCTGCAGATCCGCATCGGCGGCGACCAGGCCCTCTTCCGTCTCCTCAACAAGCTGATCCTCGGCACGGAGGGCGCGGTCGACGAGGCGTTCGTCCGGGAGCACACGCACGGCTACGAGGAGTTCGCCGAGGCCGCCCGCGCCGCCGACTGGGACGAGACGCTCGCGGCCACCGGGCTGACCCGGAAGGAGATCGAGGACGCCCTGCGGATGGTCCTCGCCTCCGAACGCACCATCGTGTGCTGGGCGATGGGCCTCACCCAGCACAAGCACTCGGTCCCCACGATCAGGGAAGTGGTCAACTTCCTCCTCCTGCGCGGCAACATCGGCCGCCCGGGCGCGGGCGTCTGCCCGGTGCGCGGTCATTCGAACGTGCAGGGCGACCGCACGATGGGCATCTTCGAGCGCCCCGCCCCGGCGTTCCTGGACGCCCTGGAGAAGGAGTTCGGCTTCGCGCCGCCGCGCGAGCACGGCTACGACGTCGTTCGGGCCATCCGCGCCCTGCGCGACGGCGAGGCGAAGGTCTTCTTCGCCATGGGCGGCAACTTCGTCTCGGCCTCCCCCGACACGGAGGTCACCGAGGCGGCGATGCGGCGGGCCCGGCTGACCGTGCACGTGTCGACGAAGCTGAACCGCTCGCACGCGATCACGGGCGCGCGTGCCCTGATCCTCCCGACGCTCGGCCGTACCGAACGCGACCTCCAGGGCAGCGGCGAGCAGTTCGTGACGGTCGAGGACTCGATGGGCATGGTGCACGCCTCCCGGGGCCGGCTGGAGCCCGCGAGCGCGCACCTGCTGTCCGAGCCGGCCATCGTCTGCCGCCTGGCCCGCGGCGTGCTGGGCGAGAACAGCCGCACGCCCTGGGAGGAGTTCGAGAAGGACTACGCGACGATCCGGGACCGGATCGCCCGCGTGATCCCCGGCTTCGAGGACTTCAACGCGCGCGTGACGGGTTCCGCCGGCCACCCAGGCGGCTTCGCCCTCCCCCACGCCCCGCGTGACGAGCGCCGCTTCCCCACCGCCACCGGCAAGGCCAACTTCACCGCCGCGCCCGTGGAGTACCCGGAGCTGCCCGAGGGCCGCCTGCTGCTGCAGACGCTGCGCTCGCACGACCAGTACAACACCACGATCTACGGCCTCGACGACCGCTACCGGGGCATCAAGAACGGCCGCCGGGTGGTGCTGGTCAACCCCGAGGACGCGCGGACGCTGAAGCTGGCGGACGGCGGTTACGTCGACCTGGTCAGCGAGTGGAGGGACGGCGTGGAGCGCCGGGCTCCGGGCTTCCGGGTCGTGCACTATCCGACGGCCCGGGGCTGTGCCGCCGCGTACTACCCGGAGACCAACGTGCTGGTGCCGCTGGACGCCACGGCGGACACCAGCAACACCCCGGCCAGCAAGTCCGTCGTGGTGCGTCTGGAACAATCGGCCACCGACTGAGCGTTTGCTCAGTCACAGAGGTAGCCGTAGTGACCAGGACGAACGGAGCCCGGCCCCATGGGTGAGCAGCAGCATGTGAAGTTCCCGCAAGAGGTCATCGACGAGTACGCCGCGCTCGGCGTGGACCTCCTGGCCCTGTTCTCCGCGGGCCACCTCGGGACCCGGATGGGCGTCCAGATCCTCGAGGCGTCGGCGGACCGGGTCGTCGGGACGATGCCGGTGGAGGGCAACACCCAGCCCTACGGACTCCTGCACGGCGGGGCCTCCGCGGTGCTGGCCGAGACGCTCGGCTCGGTCGGGTCCATGCTGCACGGCGGCAGCTCCAAGATCGCCGTGGGCGTCGATCTGAACTGCACCCACCACCGCGGGGCACGCTCCGGCCTCGTCACCGGCGTGGCCACGCCCGTGCACCGGGGACGCTCGACCGCCACCTACGAAATCGTCATCACGGATGAAAGCGACAAAAGGGTGTGTACCGCCCGACTCACCTGCATGCTGCGCGACGTGAATCCGGGCGACGAGGAACTGATCCGCGCCGCGCGCTGATCCGCCCGCACCACACATTCCGGCTCGACGCCGCCGCGAGGGAACACCCGAGCGGCGGCGTCCGCGCGTGGACACAGAACCGGACCCTTCAACTCCCCCGTCGAAACAGCCAGGTTCCGCTTCACCCACGGCATCACCGTGGAATTAACTGTTTCCAATTGTTCGGAACTCCCCCTGGACACGGGTCGCCCCTTTCTCGGCGTAACGCTCCGTAACGCGCGCGCAATACAACACCTCGGCCTCCTCGTCGACCCGCGCCCGCTCCCGGGACCTTTCCGATCCCGCCCTCCCCGCCTGCGCCACGTCGACCGCACGATCTCGGCCATGGCCAACCGGAAGTGCGGGTTCTCAGAATGCGGACTTCGGAGAAAGTCGGCCAAACCCACCGAGAGGGCCCTCCGGAGAAGCCGGGCATCCACCGCGTCATAACAAGAAAGTCACAAGCCGTCCCACGCCGCTGACCCTGCCTCCACACCGGGCTTAGAGTCACGGCCAGTCACCGCTCCATCGGGAGTTCGGTACCAGCGCGGCACTACCCCCCGACCAAGGGCGGGCCTGCCTGTGAAAGGACTGATCGTGCGACAGCGTTCCTTGGTGATTCTTACCTCCGTTCTGACGACCGGAGCTCTGACTCTCACCGCCTGCGGGTCCCGAGACGGCAGCGGCGACAAGAGCGGAGACAGCGGCGGCACCACGCTGACCATCGGCGTCGACGCCCCCCTGTCCGGTGAGAACTCCACCACCGGCCTCGGCATCCAGTACGGCGCCCAGATAGCCGTCGACGACGCCAACAAGAACAACTGGGTCCCGGGCGTGAAGTTCAAGCTCAAGGCCCTGGACGACAAGGCGCAGCCCGCCACCGGCCAGTCCAACGCCACCAGCATCGTCGGCGACAAGACCGCCGTCGGCGCCGTCGGCCCGCTGAACTCCGGCGTCGCCCAGACGATGCAGCAGGTGTTCGCCTCGGCCAACATGGTCCAGATCTCCCCGGCCAACACCAACCCCGAGCTGACCCAGGGCAAGAACTGGCAGACGGACAAGAAGCGTCCCTACAAGACGTACTTCCGCACCGCCACCACCGACGAACTGCAGGGCAGCTTCGCCGCCGGCTACGCGTACAACGGCCTCAAGAAGAAGAAGGCCTTCGTCGTCGACGACAAGCAGACCTACGGCGCCGGCCTCGCGAAGATCTTCGCCGAGCAGTACAAGAAGTACGGCGGCAAGGTCGTCGCGACCGACCACGTCAACACCGGCGACAAGGACTTCGGTTCGCTCGCCACGAAGATCAAGAACTCCGGTGCCGACCTGCTCTACTACGGCGGCCAGTACGACGAGTCCGCACTGATCACCAAGCAGCTCAAGGACACCGGCGTCAAGATCCCGCTGTTCGGCGGCGACGGCATGTTCGCCTCCACCTACATCGAGGCCGCCGGCAAGTCCTCCGAGGGCGACCTCGCCACCGCGATCGGTGTCCCCGCCGACACCCTGCCCGCCGCCAAGCAGTTCATCCAGACGTACAAGGACAAGGGGTACAAGGGCGACTACGGCGCCTACGGCGCCTACGCCTACGACGCCACCACCGCCATCATCAAGGCCGTCAAGGCCGCGGCCGACGCCAACGGCGGCAAGGTGCCCACCGACATCAACGACCTGCGCTCCAAGGTCGTCGACGGTGTCCAGAAGTCCGACTTCGAAGGCCTCACCGGCAAGATCTCCTTCGACCAGTACGGCGACACCACCAACAAGCAGCTGACGGTCTACCAGGTCGAGAAGGGTGCCTGGAAGGACGTGGAGACCGGCACCGCCGACCTGAAGTAGTCGGCCCGCCACAACGCCGCACCACGGGCCGCGCGGAAGGAAGACCCCGACCGCGCGGCCCGTTTCCACACCCCCCACAGCACACGACCACGCACACATCCAGTGCACACGACCACCAGCGACATGGAGGCCATGCGGTGAACACCCTGCCGCAGCAGCTGGCCAACGGGCTGCTTCTCGGCTCGATGTACGGGCTGATCGCCATCGGCTACACGATGGTGTACGGCATCGTCCAGCTCATCAACTTCGCGCACGGCGAGATCTTCATGACCGGGGCGTTCGGCGCCCTCACGGTCTACTTCTACATCCTGCCCGACGGCACCTCGATGGCCCTCGCCGTACCGCTGATGCTCATCGGCGGCGCCCTCGTGGCCATCCTCATCGCCGTCGGAGCGGAACGGTTCGCCTACCGGCCACTGCGCGGAGCACCACGCCTGGCACCGCTCATCACCGCCATCGGCCTCTCCCTGGCCCTCCAGGAAGTCGTCCGCAACTTCTACCCCGGCGCCGACCGCGCCCGCGCCTTCCCCGGGCTCGACGCCACCCACGACATCGGCTCCATCACCATCAAGGACGCCGACATCTTCCTCATCCTGGCCGCCGTCGTCTGCATGGCCGCCCTCGCGATCTTCGTGCGCCGCAGCCGGACCGGCCGCGCCATGCAGGCCACCGCGCAGGACCCCGACACCGCGCAGCTGATGGGCATCGACACCAACCGCATCATCGTCATCGCCTTCGCCATCGGCGGCTTCTTCGCCGCCGTCGCGGCCGTCGCCTACGGACTCAAGTACGGCAACGTCGACTACCGCATGGGCTTCCTGATGGGCCTGAAGGCCTTCACCGCGGCCGTCCTCGGCGGCATCGGCAACATCTACGGCGCCATGCTCGGCGGCGTCGTCCTCGGCATCGCCGAGACCCTCGCCTCCGCCTACATCGACGAGATCCCGGGCATGAACCAGCTCGGCGGACAGAGCTGGGCCAACGTGTGGGCCTTCTGCCTCCTCATCCTCGTGCTCCTGTTCCGGCCTCAAGGCCTGCTCGGCGAGCGCGTCGCGGACAGGGCGTGATCACATGACCGAGACGACCAAGACCCCCGCCCCGGACGCCGTCCCCGCCCCGCCCGTACCGCGCGGCCTCATCCCGCTGCCCGCCGCGGCCGCCCGCGCCCTGCTGCTCGCCGGCGGCATCGCCACCGCTGCCTCCGCGTTCCTCGCCTGGACCTGGACCGACGAGTTCCCCGGCGACCTCACCATCAACGGCTACCCCGGCGGCCTGCAGTGGCTCACCTTCACCGCCGGCGTCCTCACCGCCCTGTTCGCCCTCGCCTCCTACGGGCCGCACGGACTCGGCTGGCTGCTGCCCGCCCGTAACAACGCACCGCTCGTCCTCACCGCCCTCGGCGGCTTCGTCGTCACCTGGTTCACCGTCATCGCCATCAGTGCCGAACTCGGCGGCGTCGTCAACCTCGAACCCGGCGGCTGGATAGCGGCCATCGCCTCCCTCCTGCCCGTCCTCGGCGCCTTCGCCCTCCCCCAGGAGAAGACCGGCGCCGACGGCACCAAGGCAGCCCTCAAGGCCTACATCGCCAAACCCGACCGCATCCCCGCCCCCCAGGCCACCGCGCCCTGGGTCCAGCGGGCCGTGATCACGGTCGTCACGATGATCGGCCTCGGCGTCTTCACCTACGGCATCGACACCGAGTACGGCGAACTCTTCATCGGCTACCTCTTCGTCGTCACCTTCGCCATGTGGGCCGTGCACACCGCCGGCCTCATGGACCGGTTCTCGTCGCTGGTCGCGGCCAACCGCAGCTTCACCCTCGCCATGGGCTTCGCCGCGGCCATCGCCTTCCCCTTCACCCAGACCGACGACCACTACGCCAACATCGGCGTCAACATCCTGATCTTCGGGACGGTCGCCCTCGGCCTGAACATCGTCGTCGGCCTCGCCGGCCTCCTCGACCTCGGATACGTCGCCTTCCTCGGCGTCGGCGCCTACACCGCCGCCCTCGTCTCCGGCTCCGAGTTCTCCACCATCTCCGGCGTCCACCTGCCGTTCTGGGCCTCCGCCCTGGCCGGCGCCGCCGCCTCCCTGGTCTTCGGCGTCCTCATCGGCGCCCCGACCCTGCGCCTGCGCGGCGACTACCTGGCGATCGTGACGCTGGGCTTCGGTGAGATCTTCCGCATCGCGGTCAACAACATGGACGGCGACTCCGGACCCGACGTCACCAACGGCCCCAACGGCATCCCCTCCATCCCGGACCTGAACCTCTTCGGGTTCAACTTCGGCCAGGCGCACGACATCGGCGGATTCACCCTCGGCCGGTTCGCCAACTACTACCTGCTGATGGTGCTGATCATGGCCATCGTGGTCCTGGTCTACACGCGTGCCGCCGACTCCCGCATCGGCCGCTCCTGGATCGCCATCCGCGAGGACGAGACCGCCGCCACAGCCATGGGCATCAACGGCTTCCGCGTCAAGCTCATCGCCTTCGCCCTCGGCGCCGCCCTGGCCGGCCTCGCCGGCACCGTCAGCGCCCACGTCACCTACAGCGTCGTCCCCACCCCGTACCAGTTCGCCGGCTCCACCCCGCCCAACTCCGCGTTCCTCCTGGCCGCGGTCGTCCTCGGCGGCATGGGCACCGTCGCCGGTCCCCTCCTCGGCGCGGCCCTGCTCTACCTGCTGCCCGAGAAGCTGGTGTTCCTCCAGGACAAGTCCCTGCTCGCCTTCGGTGTCGCGCTCATCCTGCTGATGCGCTTCCGCCCCGAAGGCATCATCGCCAACCGCCGGCGCCAGCTCGAATTCCACGAGACCGGCCAACTCGACGTACCGAAACAGACCACGCTGACCGACGAACCGGCCGTCACCAAGGCGGGGGCGTAAGAATCATGACGACACCTGTACTCGAAGCACGCGATGTCACGATGCGCTTCGGCGGCCTCACCGCCGTCCGCTCCGTCGACTTCACGGTCAACGCCGGCGAGATCGTCGGACTCATCGGCCCCAACGGCGCCGGCAAGACCACCTTCTTCAACTGCCTGACCGGCCTGTACGTCCCCACGGAAGGCACCGTCTCCTACAAGGGCACGGTCCTGCCGCCCAAGCCCCACCTGGTCACCCAGGCCGGCATCGCCCGCACCTTCCAGAACATCCGGCTCTTCGCCAACATGACAGTCCTGGAAAACGTCCTCGTCGGCCGCCACACGCGGACGAAGGAGGGCCTGTGGTCGGCCCTGCTGCGCGGCCCCGGCTTCAAGAAGGCCGAACGCGCCAGCGAGGAACGAGCCATGGAACTCCTGGAGTTCATCGGCCTCTCCCACAAGCGGGATCATCTGGCGCGGAACCTGCCGTACGGCGAGCAGCGCAAGCTGGAGATCGCCCGCGCTCTCGCTTCGGAGCCCGGCCTGCTGCTGCTGGACGAACCGACGGCCGGCATGAACCCCCAGGAGACGCGAGCCACCGAGGAACTGGTCTTCGCCATCCGCGACAAGGGCATCGCCGTCCTCCTCATCGAGCACGACATGCGCTTCGTCTTCAACCTGAGCGACCGCGTCGCCGTCCTCGTCCAAGGCGAGAAGCTCGTCGAGGGCACCTCCGAGGTCGTCCAGGCCGACGAGCGCGTCATCGCCGCTTACTTGGGTGAACCCTTCGAAGGCGACCCCGGTGAGGCCGAAGCCGCGGAGGTCGAGGCCGCCGAAGCCGCCGCGGAGGCGGCACCCAGCACCACCAGCAGCACCAAGGGAGAAGCCAAGTGACCGCACTCCTCGAGGTCGAGGACCTCCGGGTCTCCTACGGCAAGATCGAAGCCGTCAAAGGCATCTCCTTCAGCGTCGAAGCCGGCCAGGTCGTCACCCTCATCGGCACCAACGGCGCCGGCAAGACCACGACCCTGCGCACCCTCTCGGGACTGCTGAAGCCGACATCAGGCAAGATCTCCTTCGACGGCAAGCCACTCACCGGCGTCGCCGCCCACAAGATCGTCGCCCTCGGCCTCGCCCACTCCCCCGAGGGCCGGCACATCTTCCCCCGCCTCACCATCGCGGAGAACCTCCAGCTCGGAGCGTTCCTCCGCAAGGACAAGGAAGGGATCGAGAAGGACATCCAGCGGGCCTACGACCTCTTCCCCATCCTCGGGGAACGCCGCAAGCAGGCCGCCGGAACCCTCTCGGGCGGTGAGCAGCAGATGCTCGCCATGGGCCGCGCGCTCATGTCCCAGCCGAAACTGCTCATGCTCGACGAGCCCTCCATGGGCCTCTCCCCGATCATGATGCAGAAGATCATGGCGACGATCTCGGAGCTCAAGTCCCAGGGCACGACGATCCTTCTCGTGGAGCAGAACGCCCAGGCGGCGCTCTCCCTGGCCGATCACGGCCATGTCATGGAGGTCGGCAACATCGTCCTCTCCGGCACGGGACAGGATCTGCTGCACGACGAGTCCGTGCGCAAGGCGTACCTCGGCGAGGACTGACAGAGGCTGGTCATACGACGAGGCCCGCACCCCGGATGGGGTGCGGGCCTCGTGTGGTGTGCGGGGTGATCAGCCCTTGTTGGACTTCTTCTCCTCGGCGTCCTCGATGACCGCCTCCGCCACCTGCTGCATCGACATGCGCCGGTCCATCGAGGTCTTCTGGATCCACCGGAACGCGTTCGGCTCCGTCAGCCCGTACTCCGTCTGCAGGATCGACTTCGCCCGGTCCACCAGCTTGCGCGTCTCCAGCCGCAGCGTGAGGTCCGCGACCTCCTTCTCCAGCTCCTTCAGCTCCGTGAAGCGGGAGACGGCCATCTCGATCGCCGGCACGACATCGGTCTTGCTGAACGGCTTCACCAGGTAGGCCATGGCACCGGCGTCCCGGGCCCGCTCCACGAGGTCGCGCTGCGAGAACGCGGTCAGCATCAGCACCGGCGCGATGCTCTCCTCGGCGATCTTCTCGGCCGCGGAGATACCGTCCATCTTCGGCATCTTCACGTCCAGGATCACCAGGTCCGGGCGGTGCTCACGAGCCAGCTCCACGGCCTGCTCACCGTCCCCGGCCTCGCCGACGACGGTGTACCCCTCCTCCTCCAGCATCTCCTTGAGATCGAGCCGGATCAGGGCCTCGTCCTCGGCGATGACGACACGGGTCGTCAGCGGAGGCACGTGCGACTTGTCGTCATCGGGCACGTCAACAGGCTGGGGCGACTCGGGGGCGCTCACGTGGGCTCCTTGGTACGGGGCAGGCCGGTACTGCTCCCAAGAGCGTACCTAGCTGCGGTATGGTGGTCAGGCAGTGGGTCGAGGTCATCCTTCGATTCCCTGGGCCCCGGTAGCCCAATTGGCAGCAGGCAATGGATTCAAAACCCATACAGTGTCGGTTCGAGTCCGACCCGGGGCACTTTTCCTTCCTTTCCAAGATCACCATTTGCAAGCGGATGTCCACGTTCTCGTGAACATCCGCTTATTGCTGCGTGTCGCCATGACCGCACTCTCACAGTGGCTTTCATGTACGACCTCCGCACGCGCAAGCGGGCACTCGCACTGGTGGCCCAGGGCCGCAGCCTGAACTCAGTGAGCCGGGAAACGGGCATCTCACGGGCCGCAATCCGTTCCTGGCAGGAACGCCTGGAGCCGCTGCCCCGGCTGACGCCTCCAGACGCCGGCCCCCCTGCCGATGAGTGCGCGTACGCCTACCTGCTGGGCCTCTATCTCGGCGATGGCTGCATCAGCGGCCACCCTCGCAGCACCGGCTACTACCTGAGAATCGCTTGCGCGAACTCATGGCCTGGCCTGATCGACGCCTGCGAGATCGCGATGCGCGCCATCAACCCGACGGGGTGCGCTTCCCGCACGCAGGCTCAGGGATACGTCTCGGTGGTCAGCTACAGCAGGCACTGGCCGAGCCTCTTCCCGCAGCACGGCCCCGGTGTGAAACACGAACGCCGGATCGCGCTCGAACCATGGCAGCAAGCCATCGTCGACGCCCACCCCTGGGAGTTCATCCGCGGACTCATCCATTCCGACGGTTGCCGGATCACCAACTGGACGACCCGGATCGTCGGTGGGCGGCGAAAGCGCTACGAGTATCCGCGGTACTTCTTCACCAACCTCTCGGCCGACATCATCCACCTGTTCACCACGGCCCTCGATCACGTCGGCGTCGAGTGGAAACAGGCGAACGCACGCAACATCTCCATCGCCCGCAAAGCCTCCGTAACGCTCATGGACGCCCACGTCGGACCCAAGTACTGACGGCTACTCGGCGATGTGGTGGACGCGGACCAGGTTCGTCGAGCCGGAGACTCCGGGAGGGGAGCCGGCCGTGATGACGACCGTGTCGCCCTTTCGGCAGCGGCCGTACTTCAGCAGCAGTTCGTCGACCTGGTCGACCATCGCGTCCGTGGAGTCCACGCAGGGGCCGAGGAACGTTTCCACGCCCCACGTCAGGCTGAGCTGGGAGCGGGTGGCCTGGTCGGGGGTGAAGGCGAGGAGGGGGATCGGGGAGCGGTAGCGGGAGAGGCGGCGGGCGGTGTCGCCGGATTGGGTGAAGGCGACCAGGAAGCGGGCGCCGAGGAAGTCGCCCATTTCGGCCGCGGCCCGGGCCACGGCTCCGCCCTGGGTGCGGGGCTTGTTGCGTTCGGTGAGCGGCGGGAGGCCCTTGGCCAGGATGTCTTCCTCCGCCGCCTCGACGATGCGGGCCATCGTGCGGACCGTCTCGATGGGGTGCTTCCCGACGCTCGTCTCACCGGACAGCATCACCGCGTCGGTGCCGTCGATGACAGCGTTGGCGACGTCCGAGGCCTCCGCACGTGTCGGGCGGGCATTGTCGATCATCGAGTCGAGCATCTGGGTGGCGACGATGACGGGTTTCGCATTGCGCTTCGCCAGTTTGATCGCGCGTTTCTGGACGATCGGGACCTGTTCCAGTGGCATTTCGACGCCGAGGTCTCCGCGCGCGACCATGATGCCGTCGAACGCCGCGACGATTTCTTCGATGTTCTCGACGGCCTGCGGTTTTTCGACCTTGGCGATGACGGGGAGGCGGCGGCCTTCCTCGTCCATGATGCGGTGGACGTCCTGGATGTCGCGGCCGGTGCGGACGAAGGAGAGGGCGATGACGTCGGCGCCGGTGCGCAGGGCCCAGCGGAGGTCGTCCTCGTCCTTCTTGGAGAGGGCGGGGACGGAGACGGCGACGCCGGGGAGGTTGAGGCCTTTGTGGTCGGAGATGACGCCGCCCTCGACGACCGCGGTGTGGACGCGGGGTCCGTCGACCTCGGTGACTTCGAGGCAGACCTTGCCGTCGTCGACGAGGATGCGTTCGCCGGGGGTGACGTCGGCGGCGAGGCCGGCGTAGGTGGTGCCGCACATCCGGCCGTCGCCTTCGACGCCTTCCTCGACGGTGATGGTGAAGGTGTCGCCGCGTTCAAGGAGTACGGGGCCTTCGGTGAAGTGGCCGAGCCGGATTTTCGGGCCTTGAAGGTCGGCGAGGACGCCGACGCTGCGGCCGGTCTCGTCGGCGGCCTTCCGCACCCGGTGGTAGCGCTCCTCGTGCTCGGCGTGGCTGCCGTGGCTGAGGTTGAATCGGGCGACGTCCATTCCGGCGTCGACCAGGCCTTTGATCTGGTCGTACGAGTCGGTGGCGGGGCCCAGTGTGCAGACGATCTTTGCTCGGCGCATAAGGCTGAGCCTATGAGTTACCGGCGGGTAGGGAATTGGTCGTGAGTGACTACTCAACAGACTTTGAATGAAGCGTTATGGCCAAGTGTTGAATTGTGCGGCGGGGCGCTCCGATGAGCGTCAGGAATCTCTCGGTCGCGTTTTCGAAATGGCCCGGATAACCGGCTACAGCCGCGGCGGCACCATCGTGAAGCGGGCGTTGATCTGGGCGTGGACCCGCTGGCGTTGGGGTTCGAGGTCGAGGGGGGCCGCCGCGGTGTCCTCGGCGGCGCCGCCGTAGGCCGCGGAGCGCATGCGGCCGGGGGCCTGGGGGTAGGGCGGCGTGGCGTTCTCGGCGCCGATGTCGGCGAGTTCGACCAGGGCGGAGAGGGTGGTGTCGAGCGCCTCGGCGTACTCGCGGGCGCGCTGGACGGCTTCCCGTACGGCCTTCTTTCTGGCCTCGCGGTGGGCGGGTGAGTCGGGGCGCAGGGCCCACCAGGGGCCGTCGACGCGGGTGAGTTCGAGGTCGGCGAGGCGGGTGGTGAGTTCGCCGAGGGCGGTGAAGTCGGTGAGTTCGGCGGTGACATGGACGCGGCCGTGGTAGGTGCGGATGCGTTCGCCGCGCCCGTGCTTGGTGAGTTCGGGCGTGATGGAGAAGGCGCCGGTCTCCAGGCGTTCGACGGCGTCGCCGTAGGACTTGACCAGGTCGAGGACGCCTGCGTTGCGGCGGGTGAGGTCGTCGAGGGCGGAGCGGCGGTCGCGGCCCCGGGCGGCGACGGTGATGCCGATGCGGGCGATCTCGGGGTCGACTTCGAGGCGGGCCTCGCCGCGGACGGCGATGCGGGGAGCGTCGGGTGTTCCGTAGGGGACGGCGGGCTGGGAGGCGTCTCCGGTGGGCACGGTCATACGCCCCACTCTGTCATGTTGTGGCTGGCCGGAGGCCTGGAGTCGGCGGGCTGAGTCATCAGATCGCAACCTGCCGGGGCTGTTGCGGCCGGTCATGACCGGGTCAGAATCTACGCGCGTTATCTACGCGCGTCGTTCACAGATTCCGCAAGGGGAGCCAGACATGCCGTTGAACCGCCGGAAGTTCCTGGAGAAGTCCGCCGTGACCGGGGCGGGGGTGGCGCTGGCCGGTGCGGTCACGGCGCCGGGTGCTCAGGCGGCCGAGGCGCGGGGTGGGACGAAGCGGGGCGTGAAGCGGTACGCGTTCACCGTCATGGGAACGACGGACCTGCACGGCAACGTCTTCAACTGGGACTACTTCACGGACAAGGAGTTCGACGACAAGGACCACAACGACATCGGTCTGGCGAAGATCTCCACCCTGGTGAACCGGATCCGCGAGGAGAAGGGCCGCCGCAACACGCTGCTCATCGACGCGGGCGACACCATCCAGGGCACGCAACTGTCGTACTACTACGCCAAGGTCGACCCGATCACCGCCAAGGGCGGCCCGGTGCACCCGATGGCGCAGGCCATGAACGCCATGGACTACGACGCGGCGGCGCTCGGCAACCACGAGTTCAACTACGGCATTCCGGTGCTGCGGAAGTTCGAGCAGCAGTGCCGTTTCCCGCTGCTGGGCGCCAACGCGCTCGACGCCAAGACGCTGCGGCCGGCGTTCGCGCCGTACAGCATGCACCGGCTGCGCACGCCGTTCGGGCGGGATGTGAAGGTGGCGGTGCTGGGTCTGACCAACCCGGGGATCGCGATCTGGGACAAGGCGAACGTGCAGGGCAAGATGACGTTCCCGGGTCTGGAGGAGCAGGCGGCGAAGTGGGTGCCGAAGCTGCGGTCGATGGGCGCGGACGTCGTCATCGTCTCGGCGCACAGCGGTTCGTCGGGGACGTCGTCCTACGGTGACCAGCTGCCGTACATCGAGAACGCGGCGGGTCTGGTGGCGGAGCAGGTGCCGGGGATCGACGCGATCCTGGTGGGGCACGCGCACACGGAGATCCCCGAGTACTTCGTCACCAACAAGAAGACCGGCCAGCAGGTCGTGCTGTCCGAGCCGTTGAAGTGGGGGCAGCGGCTGACGCTGTTCGACTTCGAGCTGGTCTGGGCGAAGGGCTGCTGGAAGGTCGAGAAGGTGGGCGCGAAAGTCCTGAACTCCAACACGGTGGAGGAGGACCGGAAGATCGTGCGGCTGCTGTCGGACGAGCACGAGAAGGTCGTGGCGTACGTCAACCAGGTCATCGGCACGAACGCGGCGGAGATGACGTCGGCCGAGGCGCCGTACAAGGACGTGGCGATCATCGACCTGATCAACCACATCCAGGCGGACACGGTGAAGCAGGCGCTGGCGGGCACGGAGCACGCCTCGCTGCCGGTGCTGTCGCAGGCGGCGTGCTTCTCGCGCAGTGCCCGGATCCCGGCGGGCGAGGTGACGATCCGGGACGTGGCGGGTCTGTACGTCTTCGAGAACACGCTGGAGGCGCGTCTGATGACGGGTGCGCAGATGAAGGCGTATCTGGAGTTCTCGGCGAACTACTTCGTGCAGACGGCGCCGGGCGCGCAGGTGGATCCGGCGAAGCTGACGAACGCGAACGGCACGCCGGACTACAACTACGACGTGGTGAGCGGGCTGGCCTATGAGATCGACATCGCCGAGCCGGCCGGTTCGCGGGTGACGAACGTGCGGTTCGAGGGGCAGCCGCTGGCGGACGACGCGAAGTTCGTGTTCGCGGTGAACAACTACCGGGCCAACGGCGGCGGGAACTTCCCGCATGTCGCCGCCTCGCAGCTGCTGTGGTCGAACTCGGACGAGATCCGCAACACCATGATCGCCTGGGTGAAGGCGAAGGGGGCCGTCGACCCGGCCGAGTTCGCCGCGGTGGACTGGAAGCTCACGCGGAACGGCACGCCCGTCTTCTGAGAGCTGTTCCTTCCCGAGGGCCGCGTCACCTTCGGTCCACGAGCGGGGTCAGCGCCGGTGCTTCACGGGCCGGCGGGACCTGCTGCCGCTGTGTGAGGCCGAAGGTGGTGAAGGCGGTGCGGCGCGGGAGGGCGTACGCCTCCCTGCCCGTCAGGGAGTTGAGGATGATCGCGCTGCGCCAGGCGGCGAGGCCGAGGTCGGGGGCGCCGACGCCGTGGGTGTGGCTCTCGGCGTTCTGGACGTACGCCGTGCCGGTGACGGACGGGTCGAGGACGAGGCGGTACTCCTCGTCGATACGCGGGCGCTCCCGGCTGTCCCGGCGCAGGTAGGGGTCGAGGCCGGCGAGGACACGGTCGAGGGGGCGTTCGCGGTAGCCGGTGGCGAGGACGACGGCGTCGGTGGTGAGCCGGGAGCGGCTGTCCTGCCGGCCGTGCTCCAGGTGCAGTTCCACCTTGGTCGTGGCGACGCGGCCCGCGGTGCGGACGTGGACGCCGGGGGTGAGGACGGCGTCGGGCCAGCCGCCGTGCAGGGTGCGGCGGTAGAGCTCGTCGTGGATGGCGGCGACGGTGGTGGCGTCGATGCCCTTGTGCAGCTGCCACTGGCCGGTGACGAGCCGGTCGCGGGCGGACTCGGGCAGGGCGTGGAAGTAGCGGGTGTGGTCGGGGGTGAAATGCTCCAGGCCGAGCTTGGAGTACTCCATGGGTGCGAAGGCCTCCGTGCGGCCCAGCCAGTGCAGTTTCTCCTGGCCGGCCGGCCTGTTGCGCAGCAGGTCGAGGAAGATCTCGGCGCCGGACTGTCCGATGCCGACGACCGTGACGTGCTCGGCGGCGAGGAGGGCGGCGCGGTGGTCGAGGTAGTCGGCGGCGTGCACGACCGGGACGCCGGGCGCCTGGGCGAGGGGCTTGAGGGGTTCGGGGACGTAGGGCTCGGTGCCGATGCCGAGGACGACGTTGCGGGCGTAGGTGCGGCCGAGGGCCTCGGCTTCTCCGTCGGCGTCGAGCTGGGTGAAGTCGACCTCGAAGACGTCGCGTTCGGGGTTCCAGCGGACGGCGTCGACCTGGTGGCCGAAGTGGAGGTCCGGGAGGCTCTCGCCGACCCAGCGGCAGTAGGCGTCGTACTCGGCGCGCTGGATGTGGAAGCGCTCGGCGAAGTAGAAGGGGAAGAGCCGCTCGCGGGACCTGAGGTAGTTGAGGAAGGTCCAGGGGCTGGTGGGGTCGGCGAGGCTCACCAGGTCGGCGAGGAACGGGACCTGGATGGTCGCGCCCTCGATGAGCAGGCCGGAGTGCCAGCCGAAGGCGGGGCGCTGGTCGTAGAAGACGGTGTCGAGTTCGCCGAGCGGGTGGGCGAGGGCGGCGAGGGAGAGGTTGGCGGGGCCGATGCCGATGCCGACCAGGTCGCGGGGTGCGTCGGGCTCGTGGTGCGGGTGGGGCGTGGGGGTGGGGCCGGGGGTGGGCGCGGGGTTCATCGGGGGGTGTGTCCTTCCACGAGTGTGGCTCGGCGCGCTGCCACGAGGTGCAGCAGGGCGGCCAGGTCGTCGGGCCCGGTGGCGGGGTTGAGGAGGGTGGCCTTGAGCCAGAGCCGGCCGTCGAGACGGGTCCGGCCGAGGACGGCACGGCCGTCGGTGAGGAGCGCGCGGCGTACGGCGGCCACGGTGGCGTCGGTGGCGCCCGCGGGCCGGAACAGCACCGTGCTGATGACGGGCGGGGTGTGGAGTACGAAGCCGGGGTGGTCGTGGACGAGGGCGGCGAACTCCCGGGCCCGGGCGCAGACCTGGTCGACGAGCGTGCCGAGGCCGCCGCGGCCGAGGGTCTTGAGGGTGACGGCGAGTTTGAGGACGTCGGGGCGGCGGGCGGTGCGCAGGGACCGGCCGAGCAGGTCCGGGAGGCCGGCCTCGGTGTCGTCGGCGGCGTTGAGATAGTCGGCGCGCTGCCGCAGGGCGGAGAGGTCGCGGGGGTCCTTGACGGCGAGGAGGCCTGCGGCGATCGGCTGCCAGCCGAGTTTGTGCAGGTCGAGGGTGACGGTGTCGGCGGCGTCGAGCCCGGTGAGCGCGGTGCGGTGCCGGGTGCTGAACAGGAGGCCTCCGCCGTAGGCGGCGTCGATGTGCAGCCGGGCGCCGTGGGCCGCGCAGCGGGCGGCGATCTCGGGCAGCGGGTCGATGAGGCCGGCGTCGGTGGTGCCGGCGGTGGCGGCGACGAGCAGCGGGCCGGGCAGACGGGTGAGGGTCTCGTCGAGCGCGGCGGGATCGAGCGTTCCGGCCGGGGCGGGCACGACGATGGGTTCGGGCAGCCCGAGCAGCCAGGCGGCGCGCGCGAGCGAGTGATGGGCGTTGGCCCCGCACACGAGCCGCACGGATCCGCCGCACGCCTCCCGCGCGAGGAGCAGGGCGAGCTGGTTGGACTCGGTGCCGCCGGTGGTGACGAGACAGTCGGCCGCGCCCCTGCGGGCCTCTCCGACCGAGCGGAGCGCCCCTGCCGGGTAGTTCTCGGCGGGCTCGTGGACGTCCCCCGCCGGGCGGGTGTCGCCGGGCTCGGGGGCCTTCCCTGCCGGGCAGTTCTCGCCGGGCTCGGGGACGTCCGCTGCCGCGCCGCTCCCGGCGGGCTCGCGGGCCTCGCTCGCCGGGCGGCGGTGTTTCCCGGGCTCGTGGAGGTCCCCGGCAGGCGCTGCCGGACGGGCGGGCGGTGCCGCGAGGATCCCCGGGCGCGTTTCTGGCTCACCGTAGATCTCCCTGGCGAGCGCCGCCGCCACCAGGAGCTCCAGTTCCGACGCGGCCGGGGCCTGGTCCCAGGAGTCGAGGGAGGGGTTGAGGGCGGAGGCTGCCAGGTCGGCGGCTGTGGCGATGGCCAGGGGTGGGCAGTGGAGGTGGGCGGCGCACAGGGGGTGTGACGGGTCGGCGGCGCCCTCGGCGAACGCGTGGACCAGGGCGCGCAGGGCGTGCGGGTCGCCCTGGTCGGGGAGGACCTCCCCCACCGCCTCCCGGACGCGCGCCGCGACCGCCTCCGGTCCGCCCGCCGGCAGCGGTCCGCCGCGCGCCCGCGCGCCGGTGTCCAGTGCTTCGAGCACGGTGTCGAGCAACGGCCGCAGGGCGCGCGGGCCTTGGGGGCCTGAGGCGAGGGGCGGCGTGCTCATGGGCGTTCCTCCGGGGCGCGGGGCGACGCGCCCGGAAAGCCCAACGACCGGACCGGGGTGGAGGTACCTCCGTACGGGAAAACCTGTGGCGGTCCGGACCGCCTCAGCCCCTGAAGTCGTCCAGGTGGTCCTCGGCCCAGACCGCGAAGGGACGGGCCGGCCGACCGGTGATCTCCCGTACCGTGTCGGTGATCTCCGGCGGGGTGCCCACCGACGCGGCGAGGGTCTTCAGCAGGGCCGGGAGCACGTCCGGCGGGACGTGCGGGAAGAGTTCGGGGCCGGCCTCGTCGGGTGACAGCTCGTCGAAGCGCAGCTCGCGGCCGAGGGCCCGGCCGATCGCGGCGACCTGCCCGGCGTTGGTGATCGACTCCGGTCCGGTGAGGCGGTGGGCGGCGCCCTCGTAGCCGTCGTCGAGGAGGGCGCGTTCGGCGACGGCGGCGATGTCGTCCTCGTGGACCGGGGCGGACCTCCCGTCGGCGAAGAGTCCGCGGACGGTGTCGCCGGTGCGGATCTGCGGGGCCCACTGGAAGGCGTTGGCGGCGAACGCGTTGGGACGCAGGAAGGTCCACGTCAGGCCGCTGTCGCGGACGTCCCGTTCGGCGGTGGCGTGCATGACGTGGATGGGGTGGGTCTCGTCGGCGCCCGAGTCGATGATCCCGGAGGACAGCAGGACCACGTGTCGCACTCCGGCGGCACGCGCCGCCGCCAGGAGGCCGGGGGTGCGGTCGCCGCCCGCCTGGACGTACAGGAACAGCTCGGTCGCGCCCTCGAACAGGGCGGCCGGCTCGTCGAGGCCGAGTCGTACCGCCTCGGCGCCGGCGGGCAGGCGGGCGCGTTGCGGGTCGCGGGTGAGCGCCCGCACGGGCCGCCCGGCGGCGACGAGGCGTTCGACCAGGGCACGGCCGACGTTTCCGGTGGGACCGGTCACTGCGATCACGAAGGGCTCCTCGGGCTTGATCGTCCTTGTCCGCCCGAGGTTAGGAAGGGCGACCGGCCCGCCGCATCGGCGAAAGGGACCAGCCGCCCCGCCCGCGCCCTACGTCGCCGGTCCTAGACCTCCTTGCCCTGCCGTACCCGCAACGCCCGTGCCAGGTCGTCCAGTTGGTCGACGAGCTTGCGGCGCAGCGCCGGGACCGGTCCGGCGTCGCGCAGGCACTCCTCGCCCAGGCGGAGGTGCTCCGCGTCGACCGCGTGGGCGGGGAAGGCCGAGCGGCCGACGACCGTGGCGATGGCGGGGCCGCGGCGGTCGGCGACGGCCACCGCGTCGGTGTAGTAGCGCGGCACGTACGCGCGTACCAGATCGGCCTGTTCGGGCTGCCAGAAGCCCGCGGCGGTGGCGGTGAAGAGGTAGTTGGACAGGTCGTCGGAGCCGAACATCGCCTGCCAGGCGCTGTCCTTGGCCTCCGGGTCGGGCAGGGCGGCCCGGCAGCGGGCGGCGCCCTCCTGGCCGCTGGCGCTCGGGTCGCGTTCCAGTTCGGCGGCGATGGCGGCCTCGTCGGTGGCGCCGAGGACGGCGAGCCGGGCGAGGACGCGCCAGCGCAGCTCGGGGTCGAGCTCCGGGCCGCCGGGGACGGTGCCGTCGGCGAGCCAGGCGGCGATGGTGTCGGGGTGGGCCGCGACGTCGATGCGGTGGCGTACGGCGATCAGGCGCAGGCCGGGGTTGTCGCCGTCCTCGGTGCGGCGGATGAGGTCGCGGCACAGGTCGGAGAGGGTGGCGAGCGCGGCGGGCCGCTCCTCGGGCGTGAGGTAGTGGTCGGCGATGTACGTGGACGCGAAGGCGAGCACGCCCTGGACGACGGCGAGGTCCGTCTCGAGCGGGAGATGGGCCCGGGCGGTCTCCAGGTAGGCGGCGGGCGCCAGTTCGCCGTCGCGGACGGCGTCGCGCAGGGCGTTCCAGACGACCGCGCGGGTGAGCGGTTCGGGCAGGCCGGACAGCTCCTTGCGGATCGTCTCGAAGGACTCGGGGTCGAAGCGGACCTTGGCGTAGGTCAGGTCGCCGTCGTTGAGGAGGAGCAGGGCCGGGCGCTTGCCGATGGGGTGGGTGCCCGTCTGCGGCAGGTCCAGGTGGAGGCGTTCGCGCAGAACGAGGTGCCGGCCGTCGTCGCCGAGGTCCCGGTCGTACAGGCCGACGGCGATGTGGTGCGGGCGGCTGCCGGCGTGGTTGACGGTGAGGGCGCAGGTGCCGTTCTCGCCGGGGGCGACCTGGGGGGTGAGGGTGTCGACGCCGGTGGTGCGCAGCCAGGCGTCGGCCCAGGCGTGGACGTCGCGTTCGGTGGCGCCGGCGAGGGAGTCGATGAAGTCGGCGAGGGTGGCGTTGCCGAACTTGTGCCGGGCGAAGTGGGTGTTGATGCCGGCGAGGAAGTCCTTGTCACCGAGCCAGGCGACCAGCTGCCGCAGCGCGCTCGCGCCCTTGGCGTAGGAGATGCCGTCGAAGTTGAGCAGCGCGGAGGCGGTGTCGTCGACGGCATCGGGGGCCACGGGGTGGGTGGAGGGGCGCTGGTCGGCGTCGTAGCCCCAGGACTTGCGGGTGACGCCGAAGTCGGTCCAGGTGTCCGTGAAGCGGGTGGCCTCGGTGAGGGTCTGGTAGCCCATGTACTCGGCGAAGGACTCGTTCAGCCAGATGTCGTCCCACCACTTGAGGGTGACGAGGTCGCCGAACCACATGTGGGCCATCTCGTGGGCGATGACCATGGCGCGGGTCTGCCGCTCGGTGTCGGTGACGGCGGAGCGGTAGACGAACTCGTCGCGGAAGGTGACGAGGCCGGGGTTCTCCATCGCGCCCGCGTTGAACTCGGGGACGAAGGCCTGGTCGTAGGAGTCGAAGGGGTAGGGCTCGTCGAACTTCTCGTGGTAGCGGTCGTAGCACGCGCGCGTGACGTCGAAGAGTTCGTCGGCGTCGGCGTCCAGGTAGGGGGCGAGGGAGCGGCGGCAGTGCAGGCCGAAGGGCAGGCCGCGGTGTTCGGTGCGCACGGAGTGCCAGGGGCCGGCGGCGACGGCGACGAGGTAGGTGGAGATCAGCGGCGTGGGTGCCGCCTTCCATACGCCGCCGGTCTGTTCGGTGATGCCGTTGGCGAGGACGATCCAGCCCTCGGGGGCCTGGACGGACAGCTCGAAGATGGCCTTGAGGTCGGGCTGGTCGAAGGCGGCGAAGACGCGCTGGACGTCCTCCATGAACAGCTGGGTGTAGACGTACGTCTCACCGTCGGTGGGGTCGGTGAAGCGGTGCATGCCCTCGCCGGTGCGGGAGTAGCGCATCAGCGCGTGCACGCGCAGTTCGTGCTCGCCGGCGGTGAGGTTCTTCAAGGGGAGCCGGTTGCCGTCCAGGGCTTCCGGGTCCAGGGGGTGTCCGTCGAGGGTGACGGAGCGCAGCTCGTCCGGCCTGAGCTCGACGAAGGTGTCTCCGTCGGTGCGGGCGCTGAACCTGATCAGGGTGCGGGAGTCGAAGGTCTCGTCGCCGGCGGTCAGGTCGAGCTCGATCGTGTAGCGGTGCACGTCGAGGAGCTCTGCTCGGGTCTGCGCTTCGTCGCGCGTCAGTACGGACATGCGTGACATGCTGCCTGATGGCACTGGCATGGCACAGAGGCGGATCGGTACGTGCCCAATGTCCGGTCTACGTGCGGTCTTTTTCTAGCTCCCCGGCGTGCGCCCCCATGGGCCGCTGGGTCGGTACGCGCGCGTCGGGATGCGGCAGGGCGGGGCGCGCGGGGTGTACGGCGGCCTCGGTGTGCTCCCGTACGAGGGCGCGCAGTCGGCGCACTTCCCGCTCCAGGGCGAGGTGCCGCTGCTGGGCGTCGTAGAGGTAGCGGACCTTGGTGCGCAGGGCCCAGGGGTCCACGGGCTTCAAGACGAGGTCGGCGACGCCCAGCCGGAAGGCGGCGGTGGTCAGTTCGTGGTCGGCGCCGAAGCCGGTGAGCAGGAGCACGGGGATGTGCTGGGTCTGTTCGACGCGCCGCATGTAGCGCACCACCTCGAGGCCGCTGACGCCGGGCATGCGCACGTCGAGCAGCAGCAGGCCGACCTGGCCGCGGAGCACCTGCTTGAGCGCCTCGTCGCCGCTGGTGGCCCGGCCGAGCAGATAGCCCAGCGGGGCCAGGGCGCTCTCCAGTGCGTACAGCGTGTCCTCGTGGTCGTCGACGATGAGGATCCTGGTATCCGACGGCATGGCCCGACGCCCCTCCCTCGTGGAGGACCAGAGTAAGTCCGGGACACTGACGCGCAGTGCTCGTCAGCTGACATGCTGTGCACAGCGCAGCATGCCCCGCGCGGGCCGCCGTGTCACTCCCCTGGGAGCGGTCGTCGGAGGTCAGTTGGCGGACGCGGAGCCGTTGAGGGTCTCGTCGGCGATGCGCTCGTGGTGGCGGATGACCTCGGCGACGATGAAGTTCAGGAACTTCTCGGCGAAGGCCGGGTCCAGTTTGGCGTTCTCGGCGAGCCTGCGCAGCCGGTCGATCTGGCGGGACTCGCGGGCCGGGTCGGCGGGCGGCAGCTGGTGCCTGGCCTTGAGGTGGCCGACCTGCTGGGTGCACTTGAAGCGCTCGGCGAGCATGTGGACGACGGCCGCGTCGATGTTGTCGATGCTGTCGCGCAGCCGGGCGAGCTCCTCGCGGACGGCGGCGTCGACGTCACCGGTACCGGTGTTGCTGGTGGTCATGGGGCGTCAGCCTACGGGGAGGAGACCGGGCCGCCGCATGTCGTCTCACACCTCGGCCGCGCTGAGCCGCTTGTGGAAGTAGACGTCCTCGTGTCCGCCGGGTACGCCCTGGATGCGGGCCCGTTCCCGGTAGCCGAGCCGCGGGTAGAAGCCGGGCGCCTGGAAGCTGTATGTGGAGACGATCATGTCGGTGCAGCCGCGCCGGGCCGCCTCGGCCTCCGCCGCGCGCATCAGCCGGCCGCCCCAGCCGGCGTGCCGCTGGTCCTCCCGCACCCAGAGCATGTCCACGGAGCACAGGCTGCCCCAGGTCCAGGCGGTGAGTCCGCCGATCAGCTCGCCGGTCTCGTCGGTGGCGCGGACGGAGAGGGGCTCGGTGACGGCGCCGTCGGCGGCGGCGGTGTTGAAGGCGGTCAGCTCCTCGTCGAGCCGCGTTTCGAGGTCGTCGTCCTGGCCGCCCACCCGGAGCCCGGCGGCGACGGTGTGCTGTTCGCTGGTCACGCCCCGGATTCTGCCGGTGGGGCCCGGGCGGGACGACCGGTTTTCGCGGCGGCGGCGCGGCCCCGTGGCCGTCACACTTTCGTACAGTGGAACCGGATTCAGGGGCGTCTTGGGGGTGAGGCGTGGCGAACGACGGGCCGGTCGAGCACGGCTACCCGCATCTGGAGACGGTGCGGGCCGCCATCACGGCGTTGTACAAGCGTCTGTCGTACGACACGATCCAGACGTTCGCGACCAGCGTGGTCCCCGCCGATGTGGCGTTCTGCGACACCGACGACCTGCATCTGGGGGCGCAGCGGGTGGCGCACGAGCTGGTGCGGCACTACCGGCTTCCGGACGCCCGGCTGATCGTGAGCTTCCGGGAGATGCGGCACGCGGCGAACGTCGAGTTCGCGGCCGGGCCGGAGTACTTCGTGGAGCTTAACGACCGGTTCCGTACGCATCGGCGGGACATCGGGGCGGCCCTCGCCCACGAGGTGATGCATGTGTACCTGCACCGCCTCGACCTGTCCTTCCCGGGCGTCCGGGACAACGAGATCCTGACGGATACGGCGACGACGTATCTGGGCGCGGGCTGGCTGCTGCTGGACGCGTTCCGGGAGGACGGGGCGTCGTCGCAGAAGCTGGGCTATCTGACGCCGGAGGAGTTCGGGTACGTGCTGGCCAAGCGGGCGCTGGTCTTCGGGGAGGACCCGTCGGTGTGGTTCACCAGCCCTCAGGCGTACACGGCGTATGTGAAGGGGATGGAGCTGGCCCGGCGCGATGAGCAGCAGCCGCCGCTGACCGCGGCGGGGTGGGCGGGGCGGCGGCGGTATGCCCGGGACCGGCGGCACGCGTCGGCGGGGCCGCCTCCGCAGCCGGGTGCGCGGTACCAGTTCTCTCCCGACGGGGGTGGGCGGTTGCGGGTGTCGTTTCCGTGTCCTACCTGTCATCAGCGGATTCGGGTGCCGGTGCGGGGGCGGGTTCGGGCGCGGTGTGGGTTGTGCCGGAGTGTGCTGGAGTGCGACACGTAGGTTGGCGCGGGTGGGGTGTGCTGGGGGGCTCCGCCCCCCCCCAGAGCGCCGGCCTACGCCCCGTAGACGGCCCCGGGCTCTCCCGCCTCCGCCAGCAGCTTCCGCACCCTCTCCCCCGCCTCCGCCGGACTCCACCGCCCGCCCTTGTCCGCACTCGGCCCGGCCCTCCACCCCTCCATCACCGTGATCCGGCCCCCCTCCGCCTCGAAGACCCGGCCCGTCACCCCC
The DNA here is from genome assembly GCF_045040895.1 of Streptomyces purpurascens. NCBI lineage: Bacteria > Bacillati > Actinomycetota > Actinomycetes > Kitasatosporales > Streptomycetaceae > Streptomyces > Streptomyces purpurascens. Next base: position 2,379,299 of record NZ_CP108341.1, read on the forward strand.
GCGCTCGCCGCCGAGCCCAGCCAGACGACCAGCGGTGAGACGTTCTCCGGGGCCATCGTGTCGAAGCCCGCGTCGGGTGCCGCCATGGTGTCGGCGAAGGCGCGTTCCGTCATCCGGGTCCGGGCGGCGGGGGCGATCGCGTTGACCTGGACGCCGTAGCGGCGCAGTTCGGCAGCCGCGACCAGTGTCAGGGCGACGATCCCGGCCTTCGCGGCGCTGTAGTTGCCCTGTCCGACCGAGCCCAGCAGGCCGGCGCCGCTGCTGGTGTTGACGATCCGGGCCTCGGGCCGGCGGCCCGCCTTGGCCTCGGCCCGCCAGTGCGCGGCCGCGTGCCGCAGGGGCAGGAAGTGGCCCTTGAGGTGGACGCGTACGACGGCGTCGAAGTCGTCCTCGTCGAGGTTGACCAGCATCCGGTCGCGCAGGAAGCCCGCGTTGTTGACGAGGGTGTCGAGCCGGCCGTAGGCCTCCAGGGCCGTCCGGATCAGCGAGGCGGCGCCCTCGGTCGTGGCGATGTCGCCGCCGTGCGGCACCGCCTCGCCGCCCGCCGCGCGGATCTCCTCGGCGACCAGGGCGGCCGGACTGCCGGGGCCGGGTGCGCCGTCGCCCCCGGGCGTGCCGTCGAGACCGACGCCGAGGTCGTTGACGACGAGCCGCGCGCCCTCGGCGGCGAACGCGAGGGCGTGCGCGCGGCCGAGCCCCCGCCCGGCGCCGGTGACGACGACGACCCGTCCGTCGCAGAGTGCGCTCATCTCACAGCTCCTTGTTCGCGGTCGCGGCGTCCAGGAAGGCGGGGCGCTCCCCGCCCCCGTGGACGAGCAGGCTCGCCCCGCTGATGTAGGCGGCCGCGTCGGAGGCGAGGAACACCGCGGCCGCGCCGACGTCGGACGGCTCGGCGAGACGGCCGAGCGGGACGGTGCGGGAGACGGCGGCGAGGCCGTCCCGGTCGCCGTAGTGGAGGTGGGACAGTTCGGTGCGGACCATGCCCACGACAAGGGTGTTGACCCGGATGTCGGGCGCCCACTCCACGGCCATCGAGCGGGCGAGGCTCTCCAGGCCCGCCTTGGCGGCACCGTAGGCGGCGGTGCCGGGCGAGGGGCGGCCCCCGCTGACGCTGCCGATCATGACGATCGAGCCCTTGGTGCGCCGCAGGTGGTCGTGGGCGGCGAGGGACACGGTCAGGGGAGCCACCAGGTTGAGCTCCACCACGCGCGCGTGCCGCTCGGCGTCGGCCGCGGTGAGCAACCGGTGCGGTGCGCCGCCCGCGTTGTTGACCAGGACGTCCATCCGGGGCAGGCCGGCGAAGAAGCGGCGGACCGCGTCGGGGTCACGGACGTCCAGCGGTACGAACTCGGTCCCGGACTGCGGTACTTCCGGGGCCCGGCGGGCACAGACCACGACCTGAGCACCCGCCCCCACCAAGGCACGCGCGATGCCGGCACCGACGCCCCGGGTGCCGCCCGTGACGACGGCGACCTTCCCGTCCAGCTCCATGCGCTGCTACCTTTCCACCTAACAAACGTTTGGTGGAAAGGTAGCTGATGCGGCCATGGGTGTCTCCACCTCGTTCCCGGAAAAAGGCCTCGACGCGGAAAAGGCCGTCGCCGTCGTCACGGTCGACTTCCCGCCGGTGAACGCCTTGCCGGTGGCCGGCTGGTTCGCCCTGGCCGACGCGGTGCGCGCGGCCGGACGCGACCCGGAGGTGCGGTGCGTGGTGCTGGCGGCCGAGGGGCGCGGGTTCAACGCGGGCGTGGACATCAAGGAGATACAGCGGGACGGGAACAGCGCGCTGATCGGCGCCAACCGCGCCTGCGCGGAGGCCTTCGCGGCGGTGTACGACTGCGCGGTGCCGGTCGTGGCGGCGGTGCGGGGCTTCTGCCTGGGCGGCGGCATCGGCCTGGTGGGGAACGCGGACGTGATCGTGGCGAGCGAGGACGCGGTGTTCGGGCTGCCCGAGCTCGACCGCGGCGCTCTGGGCGCGGCCACGCATCTGGCCCGGCTGGTCCCGCAGCACCTGATGCGCGCCCTGTACTACACCTCGCGCACGGCGAGCGCGGCCGAGCTGCGCGCGCACGGCTCGGTGTGGCGGGTCGTGCCGCGCGAGGAACTGACGGCCGCCGCGATGGAGCTGGCGCGCGAGATCGCCGCGAAGGACGGGCAGCTGCTGCGCCTGGCCAAGGCCGCCATCAACGGCATCGATCCGGTCGACGTGCGCCGCAGCTACCGCTTCGAGCAGGGCTTCACCTTCGAGGCCGGTCTCAGCGGGGTGGCCGACCGGGTGCGGGCCGGCTTCGGGAAGGACGCGGGTTTCGGGCAGGAGAAGGAGGGTGCGTAGGTGAGCGACAAGACGATGACCGCCGACGAGGTCGTCTCCCGTCTGCACAGCGGCATGACCCTCGGCATCGGCGGCTGGGGCTCGCGCCGCAAGCCGATGGCCTTGGTGAGAGCGCTGCTCCGGTCCGGGATCACCGATCTGACCGTCGTCTCGTACGGCGGCCCGGACGTGGGCATGCTGGCCGCCGCCGGGCGCGTCCGGAAGCTGGTCACGGCCTTCGTCACCCTCGACTCGATCCCCCTGGAGCCGCACTACCGCGCGGCCCGCGAGCGGGGCGCCTTCGAACTGACGGAGGTCGACGAGGCGATGTTCATGTGGGGGCTGCGCGCGGCGGCGAACCGGCTGCCGTTCCTGCCGGTGCGGGCCGGGCTCGGTTCGGACGTGATGCGGGTCAACCCGGGCCTGCGGACGGTCACTTCGCCCTACGAGGACGGGGAGACGTTCGTCGCGATGCCGGCCCTGCGGCTCGACGCGGCCCTGGTGCACATGAGCCGCGCCGACCGGCTGGGCAACGGCCAGTATTTGGGCCCCGACCCCTACTTCGACGACCTGTTCTGCGAGGCGGCGGACACGGCGTACATCAGCTGCGAACGGATCGTCGACACGGCCGAATTGACGAAGGCGGGCCCGCCCCAGACGCTGCTGATCAAGCGTCACACGGTCACCGGCGTCGTCGAGGCCCCGAACGGGGCGCACTTCACGTCCTGCGCGCCCGACTACGGCCGGGACGAGGCCTTTCAGAAGACCTACGCGACCACACCCTGGCCGGAGTTCGCGGCCCGGTTCCTCGCCGGGGACGAGCAGGCGTACCGGTCGGCCGTCGAGGAGGGGACATGACGGGGGCAGGCCGCGCCGAGCACCGCGTGATCACTCGCGCCGAGTACTGCGTGATCGCCTGCGCCGAGGCCTGGCGGGACGACGGCGAGGTGCTGGCCAGTCCCATGGGGCTGATCCCCTCCGTCGGCGCCCGGCTCGCCCGGCTCACCTTCGCGCCGGACCTGCTGCTGACCGACGGCGAGGCGCTGCTCGTCCGCCCGGACGGTACGGCGGAGGGCTGGCTGCCGTACCGGCAGCACCTGGCCTGGGTCACCGGCGGCCGGCGGCACGTGATGATGGGCGCGAGCCAGATCGACCGGTTCGGCAACCAGAACATCTCCTGCATCGGCGACTGGGAGCGGCCCGAGCGGCAGCTGCTCGGCGTGCGCGGCGCACCGGTCAACACGCTCAACAACCCGACCAGTTACTGGATCCCGAGGCACTCCCGGCGGGTCTTCGTCGAGCGGGTCGACATGGTCTGCGGCGTCGGCTACGACCGTGCGGCCGGCGCGCGGCACCACCGCATCCCACGGGTCGTCTCGGACCTGGGCGTCTTCGACTTCGCCACCCCCGACCGCTCGATGCGGCTGGCGTCGCTGCACCCGGGTGTCACGGTGGAGCAGGTCAGGGAGGCGACGGGCTTCGAGCTGACCGTCCCGGACGAGGTGCCGCCGACCCGCGGACCGACCGCCGAGGAGCTCCGGCTGATCCGCGAGGTCGTCGATCCGGCCGGCGGGCGTGCCCGGGAGGTCGCCTCGTGATGGAGACGGCACTGACCCGGCTGACCGGCGTCCGCCATCCGGTCGTGCAGACCGGCATGGGCTGGGTGGCGGGACCGCGCCTGGTCAGTGCCACGGCGAACGCGGGCGCCCTCGGCATCCTGGCCTCCGCGACGATGACGCTCGACCAGCTTCGGGCGGCCGTACGGGAGGTCCGGGCCCGTACCGACGCGCCGTTCGGGGTGAACCTGCGCGCCGACGCGGCGGACGCCGGCGACCGCGTCCGGATCCTGGTCGAGGAGGGCGTCCGGGTCGCCTCCTTCGCTCTGGCCCCCTCCCGGGAGCTGATCGGCGAGCTCAAGGAGGCCGGCGTCGTCGTCATGCCGACCGTGGGGGCGCGGCGGCACGCCGAGAAGGTGGCGGCGTGGGGCGCGGACGCGGTGCTCGTGCAGGGCACGGAGGGCGGCGGGCACACCGGCGAGGTGGCGACGACGGTGCTGCTGCCGCAGGTGGTCGACGCCGTGGACATACCGGTCGTGGCGGCGGGCGGGTTCTTCGACGGACGCGGGCTGGTCGCGGCCCTCGCCTACGGGGCGGCGGGCGTGGCGATGGGCACGCGGTTCCTGCTCACGTCGGACTCGACCGTGCCGGACGCGGTGAAGGCGCGGTATCTGGCGGCGACGGTGCGGGATGTGACGGTCACCAGGGCCGTGGACGGACTGCCGCACCGCATGCTGCGGACGGAACTGGTCGACGCGCTGGAGCGCTCCGGCCGGGTGCGGGGTGCCCTCCAGGCGGTCCGCAGGGCGGCGGGCTACCGGAAGCTGTCCGGCACGAGCTGGCGCCGGATGTTCCAGGACGGCCGTGCGCTCAAGCACGGCAAGGACCTGACCTGGAGCCAGGTCCTGCTGGCCGCGAACACCCCGATGCTGCTCAGGGCGTCCATGGTGGACGGCCGTACGGATCTGGGGGTGATGGCGTCCGGGCAGGTCGCCGGGGTGATCGACGACCTGCCGTCCTGCGCGGAACTGGTGGAGCGGATCATGAAGGAGGCCGAGGACACCTGCCGAGGGTTCACCGCCCCTGGATGACGGCTCACAGCCTCTCGATGATCGTCACATTGGCCTGCCCGCCGCCCTCGCACATGGTCTGCAGGCCGAACCGGCCGCCGGTGCGCTCCAGTTCGTGCAGCAGGGTGGTCATCAGCTTCACGCCCGTGGCGCCCAGCGGATGGCCCAGGGCGATGGCACCGCCGTTGACGTTGACCTTGTCCGGGTCCGCGCCGGTCTCCTTCAGCCAGGCCAGGACGACCGGGGCGAAGGCCTCGTTGATCTCGACGAGGTCGATGTCGTCGATGGCCATGCCGGCCTTCTTCAGGGCGTGGGCCGTGGCCGGGATCGGGGCGGTGAGCATCCGGATCGGGTCCTCGCCGCGCACCGAGAGATGGTGCACGCGCGCGCGTGGGGTGAGGCCGTGGTCGCGCACCGCCTGCTCGGAGGCCAGCAGCATCGCCGCCGCCCCGTCGGAGACCTGCGAGGAGCAGGCGGCGGTGATCGTGCCGCCGTCGAGGACCGGCTTGAGCCCGGCCATCTTCTCCAGGGAGGTGTCGCGGCGCGGGCCCTCGTCGGCCGTGACCTCCCCGTACGGCACGGTCTCGCGGTCGAAACGGCCCTCGTCGATCGCCCGGGCCGCCCGCTGGTGGGAGCGCAGGGCGAACTCCTCCTGGTCCCGCCGGCTGACCCCCCACTTCGCGGCGATCATCTCGGCGCCCACGAACTGGTTCACGGGCTTGTCCCCGTACCGCGCCCGCCAGCCCGCGCTGCCGGCGAACGGCCCCTGGGTCAGCCCCAGGGGTTCGGCGGCCTGCCGGGTGGCGAAGGCGATGGGGATCATCGACATGTTCTGCACACCGCCGGCGACCACCAGGTCCTGCGTGCCGGACAGCACGGCCTGTGCCGCGAAGTGCACGGCCTGCTGCGAGGAGCCGCACTGCCGGTCGACGGTCACGCCCGGCACCTCCTCGGGCAGCCCGGCCGCCAGCCAGCAGGTCCGGGCGATGTCCCCGGCCTGTGGCCCCACGGTGTCCAGACAGCCGAGGACGACGTCCTCCACGGCGGCCGGGTCGACGCCCGAGCGGCGCATCAGCTCCCCCAGCGCGTGCGCGCCGAGGTCGGCCGGATGGACCGCGCTCAGCCCTCCCCCGCGCCGCCCGACGGGCGTCCGTACCGCTTCGACGATGTAGGCCTCGGCCATGACAACTCCCTCGCGGACAGTGGCTATTCGCGTACGGCGATCCCGTCCAGCACCATCGACAGGTACTGCCGGGCGATCTCCTCCGGGCTGTGCTGTCCGCCTGGGCGGTACCAGGACGCGGCGACCCAGACCGTGTCGCGCACGAACCGGTAGGTGAGCCGGACGTCGAGGTCGGCCCGGAAGGCCCGCTCGGCGACGCCGCGCTCCAGGGTGGACAGCCACGCCTTCTCGAACCTGCGCTGCGACTCGGCGAGGAACGCGAACCGCTCCTGCGCCACGAGCTGCTTGCTCTCCTTCTGGTAGATCGCGACGGCCGCGCGATGCCGGTCGATCTCCCGGAACGACTCCGTGACCAGGGCTTCCAGCGTCTCGCGCGGGCCGAGCGCGGCACCCAGGACGGCGTCGTAGCCGTCCCAGAGCTCGTCGAGGAAGGTGCGCAGGATCTCCTCCAGCATCGATTCCTTGGAGTCGAAGTGGTAGTAGAGACTGCCCGCGAGCATGCCCGCGTGGTCCGCGATCTTGCGGACGGTGGTGGCGTTGTAGCCCTGCTCGGCGAAGACCTCGGCGGCGGTGCCGAGGAGTTCGCCGCGGCGGTCGCGGGCGGCGGCCGCGGCGGGCTCTGTGGCGGTCACCTGGGGTTTCTTCTTCGTAGGAGGCACGGGTCCATTGTCGTCCTAGGGATGGCGGCTGCTGACGGAGACCACTTCCCCCGTCATGTACGAGGAGTAGCCGGAGGCGAGGAACACGATCACGTTGGCCACCTCCCAGGGCTCGGCGTACCGCCCGTAGGCCTCGTGTGCGGTCAGTTCGGCGAGCAGTTCGGGTGTGGTCACCTTCACCAGGTGCGGATGCAGGGCGAGGCTGGGTGCCACGGCGTTGACCCGCACCCCGTAGTCGGCCGCCTCGAGAGCCGCGCAGCGGGTCAGCGCCATCACGCCGGCCTTGGCGGCGGCGTAGTGGGCCTGTCCGGCCTGGGCGCGCCAGCCGACGACCGAGGCGTTGTTGACGATCACGCCGCCACGGGTGTCCTTCATGTGACGGAGTGCGGCCCGCACACACCGGAACGTGCCGTTCAGCGTCACGTCCAGGACGCGGGACCACTGGTCGTCGGTCATGTCGACGAGATGCGCGGTGCCGCCCAGCCCGGCGTTGTTGACCACGACGTCGAGGCGCCCGTGCTCCCGCACGGCCGTCTCGAAGAGCATGCGCACCTGCGTCTCGTCGGTGACGTCGCAGGGCACGGCGGCGACCGACGCGGCCCCGAACTCGGCGGCCAGCTCCGCCTCGTGCTCCTTGAGCCGCCGCGCGTGCGCGTCGCTGATCAGCACGCGTGCGCCCTCCTCCAGGAGGCGCCGCGCCGTGGCCCCGCCGATCCCCGCGCCGGCCGCCGCGGTGACGACGGCGGTCCGGCCCGTCAGCAGGCCGTGACCGGGCACGTACGACGGACTCTCGACGTCTGTCATGGGCTCACGCTAACCTACCAAACACTTGTTAGGGAAGGAGGGTAGTCGTGGACCTCGCGTTCTCCCCGGCGGACGAGGAGTTCCGCACCGAGGTGCGGGAATGGCTGCATGCGCATGTGCCGTGTGCGCCGTTGCCCTCCCTGGAGACGGCGGAGGGTTTCGCCGCGCACCGCGCCTGGGAGGCGGAGCTGGCCGCGGACCGCTGGTCGGTGGTCAACTGGCCGTCGGAGTACGGCGGACGGGACTCCGGTCTGCTGCGGTGGCTGCTCTTCGAGGAGGAGTACTACGCGGCGGGCGCCCCGGGCCGCGTCAGCCAGAACGGCATCCACCTGCTCGCCCCGACCCTCCTCGACCACGGCACCGAGGAGCAGCGGGCCCGGGTGCTGCCCGCGATGGCCTCCGGCGAGGTGATCTGGGCGCAGGCCTGGTCGGAGCCCGAGGCCGGTTCGGACCTGGCGTCGCTACGGGCGAAGGCCGTGCGCACGGACGGCGGCTGGTTGCTGAGCGGCCAGAAGACCTGGTCCTCGCGCGCCGCGTTCGCCGACCGCGCGTTCGGCCTGTTCCGCAGCGACCCAGAGACCCCGAAACCCCACCAGGGCCTGACGTATCTCATGTTCGGCCTGCGCGCCCCCGGCGTCACGGTCCGCCCGATCGCCCGTCTCGACGGCAAGCCGGCGTTCGCGGAGCTGTTCCTGGACGAGGTCTTCGTGCCCGACGCGGACGTGATCGGCACACCCGGCCAGGGCTGGCGGATCGCGATGTCGACGGCGAGCAACGAACGCGGGCTGATGCTCCGCTCCCCCGGCCGGTTCCTCGCCGCCGCGCGGCGGCTGGACGGGCTGTGGCGGGAGCGGGGCGGTCCGGTGTCCGCGCGGGACCGGGTGGCCGACGCCCTGATCGGCGCGCGGGCCTACCAGCTCTTCACGTACGCGGCGGCCTCCCGTTTCCTGGACGGCGAGGCGGTCGGCCCGGAGTCGAGTCTCAACAAGGTCTTCTGGTCCGAACTGGACATCGCGCTGCAGGAGACGGCCCTCGACCTCCTCGGCCCGGAGGGCGAGCTCGCGGACACCGACTGGGCGGAGCGGTACGTCTTCGCACTCGCCGGTCCCCTCTACGCGGGCACGAACGAGATCCAGCGCGACATCATCGCCGAGCGCCTGCTCGGCCTGCCGAAGGGGCGCCGCTGATGCGTTTCCTCCCCGACGCCGAGCAGCGGGCCTTCGCCGCCTCCCTGGACGCCCTGCTGACGGCGGCCGGCACACCGGCGGTGGTGCGGGAGTGGAGCCGGGGCGACCATGCGAGCGGGCGGCAGCTGTGGTCCCGTGTCGCGGAGGCGGGCGTGTTCGCGCTGGCGGTCCCCGAGGAGTACGAGGGCCTGGGGCCACGCCCCGTCGAACTGGCCGTCGCGTTCGTCGAGCTGGGCCGCCACGCGGTACCGGGCCCGCTGGTCGAGACGATCACGGCGGCGGTGCTCCTCACAGGGGCCGGCCCGGTGATCGCCAAGCGGCTGCTGCCTTCGCTGGCGTCCGGCGGGACGATGGCGACGGTGGCACCCGAGGGGGCGTTCGCCCTGGACGGCGACGCGGCCGGCCTCCGGCTCTCCTGGGCGCCCGACGGCATCCGCCTCTCCCCCGGCCACGGCCCCGTCCGCCCCTCACTCGACCCGGCCCGTCGCCTCACCCCTCTCTCCCCCGGCGGCGAAGTCGTCGGCACCGCCACGGAACAGGCCCTCGTCTGGGCCCGGCTCGCCACCGCCGCCCAGGCCCTCGGTGTGGGCCTCGCGCTGCTCGACAGAACCGTCGCGTACGTCAAGCAGCGCAGCCAGTTCGGGGTGCCCGTCGGCTCGTTCCAGGCGGTCAGGCACCGGCTGGCCGACGCGAAGATCGCCCTGGAGTTCGCGCGCCCGCTGGTGTTCGGTGCCGCGCTGACCCTGCGGCCGGCCGATGTCGCCGCCGCCAAGGTCGCCGCGTGCGAGGCGGCGTACGGCACCGCGCGTAGCGCACTGCAGCTGCACGGCGCGATCGGCTACACGGCGGAGTGCGACCTGTCGCTGTGGCTGACCAAGGCCCGGGCCCTGCGCACCGCCTGGGGCGCCCCCCAGGAGTGCCGGGCGCTGGTGGTCAGTGCGGCTGGTGATCGCCGCTGGTGATCTCCCGGTACTCCTCCGCCGTCGGCTTCTCGATCCGCGCGTCGGGCCCGAACATGGCGTTCGCGAGCCGGGCACGCAGCCGCTCGGACCGCTTGACCTTGCGGCGGACACCCCCCGCGTCGACCTCGCGCCCGACCTCGTACGGCGGCCGCTGTTCGTGCTGCGTGAGGGTGAACAGCCGGGCCTGCGAGAGAGGCTCGTGGATCTCGATGTACTCGCCGTTGGCCAGCCGTTTGATCGTGCCCGTCTCCATGCCGTGCAGCACTTTGGCGCGGTCGCGGCGCTGGAGGCCCATGCAGATCTTCTTCGTGACGATGAAGGCGGCGACCGGCAGCACGAAGACACCGATCCGCACGAACCAGGTGATCGCGTTGATGGACAGATGCAGATGGGTGGCCACGATGTCGTTGCCGCCGCCGATCAGCAGCACCGCGTACAGGGTCAGCCAGGCCACGCCCAGGCCGGTGCGCACGGGCGCGTTGCGCGGCCGGTCCAGGATGTGGTGCTCGCGCTTGTCGCCGGTGATCCACGCCTCGACGAAGGGATAGACGCCGAGGGCGAGCAGGATCAGCGGGAAGAGCGAGAAGGGGATGAACACGCCCAGGACGAGCGTGTGCCCCCAGAGGTTGATCTCCCATCCCGGCATCACCCGGATGAGGCCCTCGGAGAACCCGAGGTACCAGTCGGGCTGGGCACCCGTGGTGACCAGGTCGGGTCTGTAGGGGCCGAAGGCCCACACGGGGTTGATCTGGGCGACCGCGCCCATCACGGTCAGGACGCCGAAGACGAGGAAGAAGAAGCCGCCCGCCTTGGCCATGTAGACCGGCAGGAAGGGCATCCCGACGACCGACCGCTCTTTGCGTCCGGGGCCCGGGAACTGGGTGTGCTTGTGGTAGAAGACCAGGATCAGATGGGCCGCTACCAGGCCCAGCATGAGCCCGGGCAGCAGCAGGATGTGGACGGGGTACAGCCGCGAGATGATGTCCTCGCCCGGGAACTCCCCGCCGAAGAGGAAGAACGACAGATACGTTCCGACGATCGGGATCGACAGGATCGCGCCCTGCGCGAAGCGGATGCCGGTGCCGGAGAGCAGGTCGTCGGGGAGCGAGTAGCCGGTCAGGCCGGTGATGATGCCGAGCATCAGCAGGGTCCAGCCGAAGACCCAGTTGAGCTCGCGCGGCTTGCGGAAGGCGCCCGTGAAGAACACCCGCATCATGTGCACCAGCATGCCGGTGATGAAGACCAGCGCCGCCCAGTGGTGGATCTGCCGGATCAGCAGTCCGCCGCGCACGTCGAAGCTGATGTCCAGCGTGGACTCGAAGGCCTTGCTCATGAGCACGCCGTTGAGCTCCGTGTAGGAGCCGTTGTAGACGACCTCCTGCATGCTCGGCTCGAAGAACAGGGTGAGGTAGACGCCCGTGAGGATCAGCACGATGAAGCTGTAGAGGGTGACCTCGCCCAGCATGAAGGACCAGTGGTCCGGGAAGACCTTGCGCATGTTGGCCTTGGCCAGCCCGAAGAGCCCGAGCCGCCCGTCCGCCCAGTCGGCGAGCTTCTCGCCCTTGCCGGGAGGGGGACTCCGGCGAGCGGAGTCCGTCCCGTACGCCCGTCGTGCGCCGTCGTCGCCCATACGTCGTCGCCTCCCCGTCGGATCCTTCCCAGCGTGGCACGGCATCGCGACGGTGCAAATGGGGCGTATGGCCGGATAGGCCAAGGGGCGAGGTGGTTGGGCCAAGGGGGCGAGCGGGGGCTCAGGCCGGTGGCACGATCCCCTGGGCCCGCGCGGCGACCAGCCACTTCGGGAACTCGCCCACCAGCCGGTCGTACAGCTCGGCGTCCGGCACCCGCCGTGGATCCTCACCCGCGTGGAAGAACCCGGCGTTGTCGACGATCCGCTTGCCCGGCACGGCCAGGTCGTCCAGCTTGCGCAGGAAGTCGAACTGCTTGCCGCCCGGGTCGCCGAAGCCGATGAACTGCCAGAACAGCGGCAGCCTCGCCGCCTTGCACAGATACCGCTCGGCGGCGAGCTTGTTGATGGGGCCGCCGTCGGTCTGGAAGATCACGAGGGCGGGCTCCGTCGCACCGCTGTCGAGGTAGTGGTCGATGACGGCGTCCATGGCCAGGTGGTAGCTGGTCTTCCCCATGTGCCCGAGCCCGGCCACGATCCGGTCGATCCGCCCCTGGTGGTCGGCCAGGGCGATCCCGGTCTCGGCGTCGATGTCGGTGGAGAAGAACACGACCGGCACGGTGCCGTCGTCGTCGAGGTGCGCCGACAGTCCGAGCACCCGGTCGGCGAGCGCCTGCACACTGCCGTCCTTGTAGTACGGCTTCATCGAGCCGGAGTAGTCGACCACGAGGTAGACCGCGGCCCGCAGCCCGTCGAGGCCGTGTTTCGTGAGGGACACCCCGGCGCTCTTGTAGAGGTTCACCAGCGCGGGAGCGGTCTCCTGGACCTTGCTCAGACTGATCGCGACCATGGCCCCCACCTTCTCACTCCTCGACGACCACTCCGTCACTCAGTTCCAGCACCCGGTCGGCCAGGCCGAGGAGTTGGGGGTCATGGGTGGCGACGAGGGCCGTGACGCCCTCGCTGCGGACCACAGCCCGCAGCAGTTCCATCACCGCCAGGCCGGTCGCGGCGTCGAGCTGGCCGGTCGGCTCGTCGGCGAGCAGCAGGGCCGGGCGGTTGGCGAGGGCCCGGGCGATGGCGACCCGCTGCTGCTGCCCGCCGGAGAGCTCGGCGGGCCGCTGTGTCTCGTGGCCGGCGAGGCCCACCAGGGCCAGGAGCAGCGCCACCCGCTCCTCGCGTTCGCGCGGCTCGGCCCGGCGCAGCCGCAGCGGCACACCCACGTTCTCGGCGGCGGTGAGGATGGGGATCAGCCCGAAGGACTGGAAGACGAAACCGATCCGGTCGCGGCGCAGTTCCAGCAGCTCGCTCCCGCTCAGCGCCGACAGGTCGGTGCCGCCCACGACGACCCGGCCGCTCTGCGGGGAGTCGAGGCCGCCGATCATGTGGAGCAGCGTCGTCTTGCCGGAGCCCGAACGGCCTTTGAGGGCGACCAGTTCCCCGCGCCGGACGGCGAAGGAGGCTCCGCGCAGCGCGTGCACGGTCGTCGCACCCGTGCCGTAGGAGTGGTGCACGTCCGCCACCCGCAGCATCGGCTCGTCGGACGGGTCGTCGGCGAGGGCGGCACCGGACCCCGGGCTGGTGTTCTCGGTCATCACCGCATCCCATACGGAACCGGTCCGGATGGTCAAGAGTGGAACAACCCGCATTCGAACTCATGCGCAGAACCGGTAACTCCGTGATATGCATGCCGAGTTGGGGGAAGAGTGGCTCGGGCATCGGGTGGGGGAAGCGTGACCGGCTTACTGCTGCTGCGCCTGCGTGCGCATCGGCTGCTCCTTGTGGCCGCCCTGCTCGCCGTACTGCTGACCACCTCGGTGCTCGCCGCCCTCGCTGCCTTCTCGGGCTCCGTCGGGGACGCGGCGCTGCGCGGCGCCCTGGGCGGACGGGACGCGGTCTCCGCCTCCCTCCTCGTCGAGGCGGACGTGCCCCGGGAGCGGCGGGACGCGGCGCAGCGGGCGGTGGAGCAAGGGGCGCGTGAGGCGTTCGGCGGGCTGCCGGTGACCGTGCGGACGCTGGAGCGGTCCGGGCCGTACGCGCTGCCCCGTTCCCTCCAGGACGCCGACGCCCGCGCCGGGCAGCCCGATCTCACGCACCTCGCCGCCCTCGACCGGTCGCGGATCAAGCTGGTATCGGGCAGCCTGCCGGGCCCGGCCCCGGCGGACCGCACCGCAGCCGTTCCCGTCGCCCTGCCCGAGGCGGCGGCCGACCGGCTGAGGCTGCGGCCCGGGACGCGCGTCACGCTCACCGACCGGCTGGGCGGCGAGCCGCTCCGGGTACGGGTGACCGGCGTGTACCGGGCGGCCGACAGCTCCGATCCCTACTGGCAGGCGGACGCCCTCGGCGGCCAGGGCGTGCGCACCGTCGCCTTCACCACCTATGGGCCGCTGCTGGCGGACGAGTCGGTGCTCGCCTCCGGCCGCACCTCCGAGGACGGCACCGGCTGGGTGGCGACGGCCGACTACCGGACCCTGACCACCGACGGCATCGGCGCGCTCCGCGCGGCGATCGTCCGCGCCGCCGGGGCGCTGCGCGAGGACCCGGCGCTCGGGGGCGAAGCGGACGTGCGCACGGGGCTGCCCGAGGTGCTCGACGGGACGGGGCGGGCCCTGCTGGTGTCCCGGTCCACCCTGATGATCGTCTCGGTGCAGCTGGTGCTGCTCGCCGGGTACGCGCTGCTGCTGGTGGCCCGGCTGCTGGACAGCGAGCGGGCCGGTGAGACCGAACTGCTGCGGGCCAGGGGCGGATCGCGCCGCCGGATCGCCTCACTCGCCGCGCAGGAGGCGCTGCTGCTGGCGGTACCGGCCGCCGTGTGTGCCGCGCTGCTGTCCGGCCCGCTGGCCCGGCTGCTCGCCCGGTGGTCCTCGCTCGACCGGATCGGACTGCGGCTCGACACCGCCCCGGTGGGCCTGGTCTGGCTGGTCGCGGGCGGAGTGGCGGCGGCGTGCGCGCTGGCGGTCGTGGCGCCCGCGCTGGCGGCGACGGCGAGCACACCGGCGAGGCTGCGTCGGGTGCGGGCCGCGACGTCGGCGGCTCCGGTGCGGGCCGGAGCCGATGTGGGGCTGCTGCTGATCGCGGGCCTGGCGTACTGGCAGCTCGACCGGCAGACCGACGCGACCGGCGGCGGGGTGCTGAGCCGGGACCGGGCCGGGGAGCTGGGCATCGATCCGCTGCTGGTCGCGGCGCCCGCGCTGGCGCTGCTGGCGGGCACCGTCCTGACGCTGCGTCTGCTGCCGCTCGCGGCCCGGCTCGCGGAACGGCGGTCCGCCGGCGGGCGCGGGCTGCCGACGGCGCTGGCGGGGTGGCAGTTCAGCCGGCGTCCGCTGCGCGGGGCGGGTCCGGTGCTCCTGCTGGTCATCGCCGTGGCGACCGGAATGCTGGCGATCGGGCACGGCGCGTCCTGGGACCGGTCGCAGGACGACCAGGCCGACTTCCGGGCGGGCGCCTCCGTACGGGTCCTCGACCAGCGGCCCGGCAGTCCGGGGCAGTCCGGTCTCTACACCGGGCTCCCCGGGGCCCGGGACACCGCTCCCGCGCACCGCACCACCCTGGCCCTTTCCGGCGGCCGCCAGGCGACCGCCCTCGCCCTGGACACCTCCCACGCCGGGCAGGAGATGCTGATGCGCGGCGATCTCGCCGACGAGCCCCCGGCGAAGCTGCTGCGGGCACTGGCCCCGCCCGCGCGGGAGGAGGACCGGGCGATACGGCTTCCCGACGGCACCCGGCGGCTCGCGCTCGACGTGCGGATCACCGACGTGGCCGCACGCAAGGGACGCTCCCCCTCCGCCCGCGCGCCCCAGCTCACCTCGGTCGTCGAGGACCGGTACGGCATCGGGTACCGGCTGGGCGCCGGGACCGTCCCGGTGGACGGCCGGGTCCACCGGGTCACGCTCGACCTGGACCGGACGGCGACGGGCCTGCGCGCCGCCCCCGCCGGACCCTTGCGGCTGACCGGACTTCAGCTCGACGACACCTCTCCCGCCGGCGACGCCGAGAAGCACCGGTTCACCGTCGAACGGCTGCTCGCCACCGGCCGCGACGGCTCCGCCCGGACCGTGCCCGTGCCGGCCGGCACGGGCTGGCGGGGCGTGTGGTCGGTGACGGAGAACGGCGAAGTCGTCGACCGCTCGGCCGCGCGGCCCGCCGTGTCCGGGACCGCGCCGCTGACCGTGTCGTACGGCACCGGCTCCGACGGCGCCGAGCGTTTCGGAACGCCGCCGGTCTACACCGTCCGGGTCGCCACCGCCGGGGCGAAGGCACCGCGGGTCCTCGCCGCCGTCGCCACCCGGGACTTCCTGCGGGCGTCGGGGGCCGAGGCCGGGGACAGCATCGACGTACCGCTGTCCGGGGAACAGCTGCGGGTGCGGATCGCGGGGGTGGTCGAGGAGCTGCCGACCACCGCCACCGGCCTGGACGGAAAGGCCGTGGACGGCGGGGCCCTGCTGCTCGATCTGCGCGCCGTCGACGCCGTGCTGGCCCAGCGGGGCAGCGCGCCGCTCGACCCCACCGAGTGGTGGGTGAGCGCGGCCCCCGGCAAGGCCGCCGAGGTCGCCGCTACGCTGCGGGCGCGCCCCGACCTCGAAGCGCGGCAGGTACTGGTGCGGGACGAGACCGCCGCCGAGCTGCTGCGCGATCCGCTCGGCGCCGGGCCGCGCTCGGCGCTGACGGCCGTCGCGGTGGCCGCCGTGGCACTCGCCGCCGGGGGGTTCGCGGTGAGCGCCGCCGGGGCACGGCGGGAGCGGTCGGCGGAGTTCGCGGTGCTGCGCGCCCTGGGCACGCCCCGCCGGGATCTCGCCCGGCTGGTGGCGACGGAGCAGAGCCTGCTCATCGGGGTCGGCCTGCTCGCCGGACTCGGTCTGGGCACCGTCTTGACCCGGGCCGTCGTGCCGCTGATCGTGCTGACCTCCGGTGCCGCGCGGCCGGTCCCGTCCGTCCTCGTCGAACTCCCGCCGCATCGAGTGGCCCTGCTCCTCGCGGGCGTGGCCGCCCCGCTCCTGCTGATCACCGCCGCGTCGGCGCTGCGCCGTGCCGAGCCGGCGGTCGCGCTGCGCCATCAAGGGGAGGACTGAGATGCCGCCGAGGGAACAGGGTGCGCCCTGGGTGCGGACACGGCTGCGGGCCGCGCCGGTGGCCACCGTCGCCTTCGGTGTGCTGGTGCTGGTCACGGCGTTCCTCGCGGCCGTCCTGCCCCGGGCCGTCGAGGCGTACGAGACGGACGGGCTGCGCGCGGCGGTCGCCGGTGCCTCCCCCGAGTCCACCGTGCTGGAGCTGAAGGCGGTGCAGCCCGGTCTCGAACTGCCGGAGAAGGACCGTGCGGACGAGGTCCTGCCGAAGGCGCTGAAGGCCGTCGACGGCGCGGCGCGGTCCCTGCTGCCCGCACCGCTGCGGGCGGACCCGGCCGAGTCGGCGTACGGGGTGCGGACCGCGAAGAGCCTGGAGGCACAGGAGGCGTCGCTGCCCCGGCCCGACGGGCTGCCGCCCCGCTTCACCCTGGCCACGCAGTCGGGGCTGGCCGGTCACGCCACCGTCCGGGAGGGCCGGCTGCCGGCCGCGAAGACACCGGTCACCGTGGACACCAGGGTGGTGGAAGGAGCCGTGACCGCCGAGACCGCACGCACGCTGCGGCTGCGGACCGGCTCCACGCTCACCCTGGCCGACTTCCTGGACGGGCCGCTGACCGTACGGATCACCGGCATCGTCGAACCCCGGCACCCGCAGCGGAGTTACTGGTCCGCCGAGCCGGTCCTGCGCACACCTGGCCTGACCTCCACCGGAAGCCGTCTCCCGATGTTCTACTGGGAGGCGGGCGTCCTGCTGGCGCCGGGGGCCGCGCCGGCGCTGCTCGGCGGGCAGGGCGAGCCGGAGAAGTACTGGCGGTTCGCGCCCGCGACCGGGCGGCTCACCGGGTCGGACACCTCGGCGCTCGTCGAGGCGGTCGCCTCCCTGGAGGACGGGCCCGGGCTGGTGCGGATGCGCGGGGCCGCCGGTCCGACGGCCCAGGTGTCCACCGGCCTGGAGCAGATCGCAGGCTCCTACACCCAGACCCTTGACGCGATCACGCCCGTGGTCGCCGTCGCGGCCTTCGGCATCGCCGCGGTCGCCGTGGTCGTCCTGGTGATGAGCGGTGGCCTGGCCGCCGCCCGCCGGGACGCCGAACTCGCCCTGCTGCGCGCCCGGGGCGGCTCCCTGCCCGGCATCGCCGGGCGGCTGCTGGCCGAGGCCGCGGTGCCGGCGGTACCCGCGGCGGCGTGCGGTCTGCTGCTCGCGGTGCTCGTCGTGGACGAGGGCCGGCCGCTGCCCGGCGTCCTCGGGGCGGGCGCGGTGGCCCTGCTCGCCTGTGCCGTGCTGCCGGTGCGCGCGGTCATGGCGCATCGCAGGCCGCGCGCGCACCAGGAGCGCGACGACCTCGCCCATGCCAGGCCCGGCGCGCGCCGCACGGTCGCCGAACTGACCCTGCTGGTGCTGGCCGTGGGCTCGGTGGCGGCGCTGCGCCGACGCGGTACGGAGACGACGGGCGACCTGCTGGTGAGCGCCGCCCCGGTGCTCATCGGGCTGGTCGCCGCGCTGGTCCTGGTACGGCTGTACCCGCTGCCCCTGCGGTGGGCCGCCGGCCCGGCCGGGCGGCTGCGCGGCGTGGTCGGGTTCCTGTCGCTGGCCCACGCGGGCCGCTCCCCGGCGGCGGTCGCCACGCTGCCGCTGCTGGCCCTGCTGACGGCCCTGACGACGGCCGCGTTCGGGGGGTCCGTGCTGACCGGCGTGGCGGACGCCCGGGACCGGGCCGCGCTGCTGGAGACGGGCGCGGACGTACGGATCTCCACGACCGACGGCGGCCCGCTCCCGGCGGGGCTGGCCCGGGTGGTGGGAGAGGTGGCGGGCGTGGGGCAGGTCGTGCCCGTCGGCGTCGAGTTCGCCTCGGAGCGCGCGTCCGACACGACGCGGTCGCTGACGGTGGTCGGGGCCGAGCCGGACTCCTACGCGGGGCTGGCCCGGCAGATGGGGCTCGGGGGGTTCGAGGCCGACCGGCTGCGGTCCGGGGGCGGGGTGCGGGACGCCGTCGCCTCCCCCGAGGTCGCCGAGCGGCTCGGGCGCGAGCCGCGCCGGATCATGCTGCCGGGCGGAGCCGTCACGGTGCGCATCACCGCCGTGCGCCCCCGTACCCCGGCCGTCCCCGAGGGCGAGTTCCTGCTGGTCGACGCGGCGGGGCTGAAGGACTTCCGCCGCCCCACGGTCCTGCTGGCGGCCGGTGCCGGGCTGGACGCGAAGGCGCTGCGGGCGGCCGTGCGCGGCGCCGGGCCGGAGCTCTCCGTGGAACTGCGCGGCGAGGCACGCGCGGCGCTGTCCGACTCGCCGCTGCAGTCGGGCGCGGAACGGATCTACGTCTGGGCCGTCGCGGGAAGCGCGGGGTACGCCCTGCTCGCCCTGGTGCTCGGGCTGCTGCGGTCGGCACCGGAACGAGCGGCGCTGCTGGCCCGGCTGCGCACCCTGGGCCTGACGGCCCGCCAGGGGCGGCGGCTGCTGGGCCTGGAGGCGCTGCCCCAGACGCTGCTCGCGGCCGGCGGGGGCATGGCCGTCGGCTGGGCCACGGTGGGGCTGCTCGCCCCCGGCGTCGACCTGGAGCGGCTGGCTCTCCCCGACGCGTCCGGCGTCACGGCGCCGGGTGGTGCCGCGCTGCGGGCCGATGTGTGGTCCCTGGCCCTGCCCGCCGCGGGCGCGGTGCTGCTGGCAGGAGCGGTGGCCGTCGCGCAGGCCTGGTGGGCGGGACGCCGGACACCGATCACTCACCTCAGGGCAGGAGACATGCGATGAGCGGTACGACGGAGTCGCTCGCGGAGCTGGAGCGGCGGGCGGCACACCACCGCGACCGGCCCGCGTACGGGCACGACGCCCTGATCGCCTGCGACCGGCTGGTGCGCATCTTCGCCAAGCGCGGCGGCGGGGACGCCGTGGAGGTGCAGGCGCTCCAGGGGCTCGATCTCCTGGTGCGCGAGGGCGAGTTGATGGCCCTGGTGGGGGCGTCCGGCAGCGGCAAGTCGACGTTGATGAACATCCTGGCGGGCCTGGACGTCCCGACCGCGGGCGCCGCGAAGGTCGCGGGCCGCGATCTGCTGGCGATGGACGCGAAGACCCGGTTGCGTTACCGGCGCGAGGTGGTCGGCTTCGTCTGGCAGCAGACGGCGCGCAATCTGCTGCCGTATCTGACGGCGGCGCAGAACGTCGCCCTGCCCCTGCAGCTGGCGGGCGCCTCGCGCCGGAAACGGGCCGGACGGGCGGACGACCTGCTGGCCATGCTCGGTGTCGCCGACTGCCGGGACCGGCGTCCGGGGCAGTTGTCCGGCGGTCAGCAGCAGCGCGTCGCGATCGCCGTCGGCCTGGCCAACGCCCCCGCCGTACTGCTCGCCGACGAGCCGACCGGCGAACTGGACTCGGCGACCGGCCAGCAGGTCTTCGCGGCGTTCCGCCGGGCCAACGAGGAGCTGGGCACGACGATCGTCATCGTCACGCACGACCAGGCCGTCGCCGGCGAGGTCCGCCGCACGGTGGCGATCCGCGACGGCCGCACCTCGACGGAGGTACTGCGCCGCACGGAGGTCGACGAGGCGGGCCAGGAGTCCCTGGTGGCCCGCGAGTACGCGATGCTCGACCGCGCGGGCCGTCTGCAGCTGCCGGACGAGTACACGACGGCCCTGGGCATGGCGGACCGGGTGCTGCTGGAACTGGAGGAGGACCACATCCAGGTGTGGCCGGACCGGAACGGGAGCGAGAACGGCTGACGGCCCCGGACATGCGACAGCGCCTGCCCGGTCGTCCGGTCGGGGACTGTGGGGCAGGCGCCATCTCGGGGGGTCTGGGGGGTATCCCCCCAGATATCCCGCCCGTACGCCTTTGTACGGGACGTTCTGGGGGTGCGCGTCAGACCATCAGCGCACGGTCCGTCGGGCGGATCGGGGCCGGCAGCTCGCTGACACCCGTGAGGCGGCGGTCCACCCCGCGCGCGGCCGAGCGGCCCTCCGCGATCGCCCACACGATGAGCGACTGGCCGCGGCCCGCGTCACCGGCGACGAACACGCCCGGCACGTTGGTCTGGAAGTCGGCGTCGCGGGCGATGTTGCCGCGCTCGTCGAGGTCCAGGCCGAACTGCTCCACGAGGCCGTTCTCCCGGTCGGTGCCGGTGAAGCCCATGGCGAGGGTGACCAGCTGGGCGGGGATCTTGCGCTCGCTGCCCGGCTTCGGGGTCAGCTTGCCGTCGATGAACTCCACCTCGGTGAGGTGCAGCCACTGGACGTTGCCGTCCTCGTCGCCCTCGAAGTGGGTCGTCGAGACGGAGTAGACCCGCTCGCCGCCCTCCTCGTGCGCGGAGGTGACCTTGTACAGCATGGGGAAGGTCGGCCACGGCTGGGAGGCCGTGTTCCGCTCCTCGCCCGGGCGGGGCATGATCTCCAGCTGCGTGACGGAGGCCGCGCCCTGGCGGTGGGCGGTGCCCACGCAGTCCGCGCCGGTGTCGCCACCGCCGATGACCACGACGTGCTTGCCCTCGGCCGTGATGGGGGGCGCCACGAAGTCGCCCTCCTGGACCTTGTTGGACAGGGGCAGGTACTCCATGGCCTGGTAGATGCCCTGGAGCTCGCGGCCGGGCACCGGCAGATCGCGGGCCGTGGTCGCGCCGACGGCCAGGACCACCGCGTCGTACCGCTTCTTCAGGTCCGTCGCCTTCAGGTCGCGGCCGATCTCGATGCCCGTGCGGAAGCGGGTGCCCTCCGCGCGCATCTGCTCGATACGGCGGTTGATGTGCCGCTTCTCCATCTTGAACTCGGGGATGCCGTAGCGGAGGAGGCCTCCGATACGGTCCGCGCGCTCGTAGACGGCGACCGTGTGACCGGCCCGGGTCAGCTGCTGGGCGGCGGCCAGACCGGCCGGGCCCGAGCCGATGACCGCGACCGTCTTGCCGGACAGGCGCTCCGGGATCTGCGGGGCGACGTCCCCGGTCTCCCACGCCTTGTCGATGATCGAGACCTCGACGTTCTTGATGGTGACGGCCGGCTGGTTGATGCCGAGCACACACGCCGACTCACAGGGAGCGGGGCACAGACGGCCCGTGAACTCCGGGAAGTTGTTCGTCGCGTGCAGCCGCTCCGAGGCGGCGGCCCAGTCCTCGCGGTAGGCGTAGTCGTTCCACTCGGGGATGAGGTTCCCCAGCGGACAGCCGTTGTGGCAGAACGGGATGCCGCAGTCCATGCAGCGGCTGGCCTGCTTGCTGATGATGGGCAGCAGGGAGCCGGGGACGTAGACCTCGTTCCAGTCCTTGAGGCGCTCCTCGACCGGGCGGGACTTGGCGACCTCGCGGCCGTGGTTCAGAAAGCCCTTCGGGTCAGCCATTGATCGCCGCCTCCATCATCTTCTCGTGGGTCTCGGTCTCGGAGAGACCGGCTCGCTCGGCGGCGTCCTTGGCGGCGAGCACTGCCTTGTACGTGCTGGGGATGATCCTGCTGAAGCGCTCGACGGCGGTGTCCCACTCGGCCAGGAGCTTCTCGGCGACGGTCGAGCCCGTCTCCTCCTGGTGGCGGCGGACCACGTCGTGCAGCCACTGCTTGTCGGTGTCGTCCAGCGGCTCGACGGCGTCCACGTTGCCGACGTTGACGTTGTCGCGGTCCAGGTCGATGACGTACGCGATACCGCCGGACATACCGGCCGCGAAGTTGCGGCCCGTCTCGCCGAGCACCACCGCGTGACCACCGGTCATGTACTCGCAGCCGTGGTCGCCCACACCCTCGGAGACGACCGTGGCGCCGGAGTTGCGGACGCAGAACCGCTCGCCCGTACGACCGCGCAGGAACAGCTCGCCGCCGGTCGCGCCGTAGGCGATGGTGTTGCCCGCGATCGTCGAGTACTCGGCGAGGTGGTCGGCGCCGCGGTCCGGGCGGACGATCACACGGCCGCCGGAGAGGCCCTTGCCGACGTAGTCGTTGGCGTCGCCCTCCAGGCGCAGCGTGACACCGCGCGGCACGAAGGCGCCGAAGGACTGGCCGGCGGAGCCGGTGAAGGTGATGTCGACGGTGTCCTCGGGCAGGCCCGCACCGCCGAACTTCTTCGTCACCTCGTGGCCGAGCATGGTGCCGACCGTGCGGTTGATGTTGCGGATCTGCACCTGGGCGCGCACCGGCTGGGCCTCGGTGGCGTCCGAGGCGGACAGGGCGTCGGCGGCCAGCTTGATCAGCTGGTTGTCGAGCGCCTTCTCCAGCCCGTGGTCCTGGGCGATCAGCTGGTGGCGCACCGCGCCCTCGGGCAGCTCGGGCACGTGGAACAGCGGCTCCAGGTCCAGGCCCTGCGCCTTCCAGTGGTCGACCGCGCGGGTGACGTCGAGGGCCTCGGCGTGGCCGACGGCCTCCTCGATGGAGCGGAAGCCCAGCTCGGCGAGGATCTCGCGGACCTCTTCGGCGATGTACTTGAAGAAGTTCACGACGTACTCGGCCTTGCCGGAGTAGCGCTCGCGCAGCGTCGGGTTCTGGGTGGCGATGCCGACCGGGCAGGTGTCCAGGTGGCAGACGCGCATCATGACGCAGCCGGAGACGACGAGCGGCGCGGTCGCGAAACCGAACTCCTCGGCGCCGAGCAGCGCGGCGATGACCACGTCACGGCCGGTCTTCAGCTGACCGTCGGTCTGCACGACGATGCGGTCGCGCAGGCCGTTGAGCAGCAGCGTCTGCTGGGTCTCGGCGAGACCGAGCTCCCAGGGGCCACCGGCGTGCTTGAGCGACGTCAGCGGCGAGGCACCCGTACCACCGTCGTGGCCGGAGATCAGGACGACGTCCGCGTGCGCCTTCGAGACACCCGCGGCGACCGTGCCGACGCCGACCTCCGAGACCAGCTTGACGTGAATCCGCGCCTGCGGGTTCGCGTTCTTCAGGTCGTGGATCAGCTGGGCCAGGTCCTCGATGGAGTAGATGTCGTGGTGCGGGGGCGGCGAGATGAGGCCGACGCCCGGCGTCGAGTGACGCGTCTTGGCGACCCACGGGTAGACCTTGTGGCCGGGCAGCTGGCCGCCCTCGCCGGGCTTGGCGCCCTGGGCCATCTTGATCTGGATGTCGTCGGCGTTGACCAGGTACTCCGAGGTCACACCGAAGCGGCCGGAGGCGACCTGCTTGATGGACGACCGGCGGGCCGGGTCGTACAGACGCTCCGCGTCCTCGCCGCCCTCACCGGTGTTGGACTTGCCGCCCAGCTGGTTCATGGCGATGGCGAGGGTCTCGTGCGCCTCCTGGGAGATGGAGCCGTACGACATGGCGCCCGTCGAGAACCGCTTGACGATCTCGGAGACCGGCTCGACCTCGTCGATGGAGATCGGCTGCCGGCCCGACTTGAAGCCGAACAGGCCGCGCAGCGTCATCAGCCGCTCGGACTGCTCGTTCACGCGCTCGGTGTACTTCTTGAAGATGTCGTAGCGGCCGGAGCGCGTGGAGTGCTGGAGACGGAAGACCGTGTCCGGGTCGAACAGGTGCGGCTCGCCCTCGCGGCGCCACTGGTACTCGCCGCCTATCTCCAGCGCGCGGTGCGCCGGGGCGATGCCGGAGGCCGGGTAGGCCTTGGCGTGGCGGGCGGCGACCTCCTTGGCGATGACGTCGATGCCGACGCCGCCGATCTTGGTGGCCGTGCCGTTGAAGTACGCCTCGACGAAGGTCTCGTCCAGGCCGACGGCCTCGAAGACCTGGGCGCCGCGGTAGGAGGCGACGGTCGAGATGCCCATCTTGGACATGACCTTCAGCACGCCCTTGCCGAGGGCGTAGATGAGGTTGCGGATGGCCTGCTCGGGCTCGATGCCGGGCAGGAAGGTGCCGGCGCGGACCAGGTCCTCGACGGACTCCATCGCCAGGTACGGGTTGACGGCGGCGGCGCCGTAGCCGATGAGCAGGGCGACGTGGTGCACCTCGCGGACGTCGCCGGCCTCGACCAGCAGGCCCACCTGGGTGCGCTGCTTGGTGCGGATGAGGTGGTGGTGGACGGCCGCGGTGAGCAGCAGCGACGGGATCGGCGCGTGCTCGGCGTCCGAGTGGCGGTCCGACAGGACGATCAGCCGGGCGCCGTTCTCTATCGCGGCGTCGGCCTCGGCGCAGATCTCCTCGATGCGCGCGGCCAGCGTGTCACCGCCGCCGTGCACCCGGTACAGGCCGGACAGCGTCGCGGCCTTGAAGCCGGGCATGTCGCCGTCGGCGTTGATGTGGATGAGCTTGGCCAGCTCGTCGTTGTCGATCACCGGGAAGGGCAGCAGCACGCTGCGGCAGGAGGCCGCGGTCGGCTCGAGCAGGTTGCCCTGCGGGCCCAGCGCGGAGCGCAGCGAGGTGACGAGCTCCTCGCGGATCGCGTCCAACGGCGGGTTGGTGACCTGCGCGAACAGCTGGGTGAAGTAGTCGAAGAGCAGCCGCGGGCG
This sequence comes from Streptomyces purpurascens, assembly GCF_045040895.1. Taxonomy (NCBI): domain Bacteria; kingdom Bacillati; phylum Actinomycetota; class Actinomycetes; order Kitasatosporales; family Streptomycetaceae; genus Streptomyces; species Streptomyces purpurascens. The sequence continues at coordinate 2,404,078 of NZ_CP108341.1, forward strand.
GTCCGAGAGCGCCGCGATCGGCGAGTCGGTGCCCATCGAGCCGATCGGCTCGGCACCGGCCTTGGCCATCGGCGCGAGGAGGACGCGCAGCTCCTCCTCGGTGTAGCCGAAGGTCTGCTGGCGGCGGGTGACCGAGGCGTGGGTGTGGACGATGTGCTCGCGCTCGGGCAGGTCGCCCAGCTCGATCTCGCCGGCTTCCAGCCACTCCGCGTACGGGTTCTCGGCGGCGAGCTCGGCCTTGATCTCGTCGTCCTCGATGATGCGGTGCTCGGCGGTGTCCACGAGGAACATGCGGCCGGGCTGGAGGCGGCCCTTGCGGACGACCTTGGCCGGGTCGATGTCCAGGACGCCGACCTCGGAGCCGAGGACGACGAGGCCGTCGTCGGTGACCCAGTAGCGGCCGGGGCGCAGGCCGTTGCGGTCGAGCACGGCGCCGACCTGGACGCCGTCGGTGAAGGTGACACAGGCCGGGCCGTCCCAGGGCTCCATCATCGTGGAGTGGTACTGGTAGAAGGCGCGCCGGGCCGGGTCCATGGAGTCGTGGTTCTCCCACGCCTCCGGGATCATCATCAGCACGGAGTGCGGCAGGGAACGGCCGCCCAGGTGCAGGAGTTCGAGGACCTCGTCGAAGGAAGCGGAGTCGGAGGCGTCCGGCGTACAGACCGGGAAGATCCGGTCCAGGGCCTTGTCGTCGGAGCCGAAGAGGTCCGAGACGAGCTGCGACTCGCGGGCCACCATCCAGTTGCGGTTGCCCTTGACGGTGTTGATCTCACCGTTGTGCGCGACGAAGCGGTAGGGGTGGGCCAGCGGCCACGACGGGAACGTGTTCGTCGAGAACCGGGAGTGGACGAGCGCGACCGCGGAGGCGAAGCGGCGGTCGGACAGGTCCGGGAAGAAGGGCTCCAGCTGGCCGGTGGTCAGCATGCCCTTGTAGACGATGGTCCGCGCGGACAGCGACGGGAAGTACACGCCGGCCTCGCGCTCGGCGCGCTTGCGCAGCACGAAGGCCTTGCGGTCCAGGGCGATGTCCGTCGAGGAACCGTCCGAGACGAAGATCTGGCGGAAGACCGGCATGGTCGACCGGGCGGTGGCACCCAGCAGCTGGGGCGCGACCGGCACCTCGCGCCAGCCGAGCACGGTGAGGCCCTCTTCGGACGCGAGCGTCTCGATCTTCGAGACGGCGTCGGCGGTGGAGTCCTCCGGCAGGAAGGCGATGCCGACGGCGTATCCGCCGGCCTCGGGCAGCTCGAATCCGGCCACGTCACGGAAGAAGGCGTCCGGAACCTGCGACAGGATGCCGGCGCCGTCGCCGGAGTCGGGCTCGGAGCCGGTGGCACCGCGGTGTTCGAGGTTGCGCAGGACGGTCAGAGCCTGCTCGACCAGGGTGTGGGACGCCTCGCCTGTGAGGGTGGCGACGAAGCCGACGCCGCAGGCGTCGTGCTCGTTGCGGGGGTCGTACATACCCTGCGCAGCAGGGCGAGCATCCATGAACGACCAGTTCTGGCCATTCGCGGAGTGCTGGGACGGCTGGCGCGGCGTACGCATCGGCTCTCCCGTCGTCGTCATGTGGCATATGCAAAGTGCCGAGGGACGACGTTGGCCCTCTGCGTGATCGCAAAATTTCGTGCAGGTTACATGATGGAGCGGTTCTCGGGAAGCGGGATAATCCGTTCCAACATGCGGACACCGCAGGTGCGCGGCGGGGGTTCCGCGCGGACGGTGGAAGCTATGGGGGCCGGCACGGAACGACCGGGTGAGATCGATGCCCGCCGGGCCCGATGGCGGGAACGGGCGTCTTCGCCCATCCCGCTGGGGGTGCGCGGTGAGCGTCGTTGCCCGCAGCGCTTACGGCTCATGCCCCGTGGTTGCGTATCCGAAACCAGCGAGTAACGGCTACTTATGCGGCCCAACGCATAAGTCCGAGCCGAACTATCCTACGGCCGTTCCGAACAGGGTGCCCAGGGCGTACGTCACACCGGCCGCCGCGCCTCCCAGGAGCAGCTGCCGCAGCCCGCTGTACCACCAGGTGCGGGCCGTCACCTTGGCCACCACCGCTCCGCACAGGAAGAGCCCCAGCAGCGCCAGGAGCACGGCGGGCCACAGGGTGCTCGCACCCAGCAGATACGGCAGTACGGGGATCATCGCGCCCAGCGCGAAGGAGCCGAAGCTCGACACCGCGGCCACGGTGGGCGAGGGCAGATCGCCGGGGTCGATGCCCAGCTCCTCGCGGGCATGGATCTCCAGCGCCTGCTCGGGATCCTTCGACAGCTGCCGGGCGACCTCCCGGGCCAGCCGCGGCTCGACGCCTCTCGCCTCGTAGAGCGAGGCGAGCTCGGCCTCCTCGTCCTTCGGGTGCTTGCGCAGCTCACGCCGCTCCACGTTCAGCTCGGCCTCGACGAGCTCGCGCTGCGAGGCCACCGAGGTGTACTCGCCGGCGGCCATGGAGAAGGCGCCGGCGGCCAGACCCGCGAGTCCGGTGAGGATCACGGTCTGCTGACTCACGGATCCGCCCGCGACGCCGGTCATCAGGGCGAGATTGGAGACGAGACCGTCCATCGCACCGAACACCGCGGGACGCAGCCAGCCGCCGTTCACGTCCCGGTGCGTGTGGTTGTCCCGGTGCGCCTCGTGCAGCGTCGCCTCGGTCTCGATGATGGCCATGAAAGATCCCCGATTCCCTTGCTTCAACGGCTTCTTTGGACGAGTTCCAGATTTTTATAACACCCAAAATACGCCGTGAATTCCGGCGCCGCCAGCAAGGAAAGGCTGGGCTAACCTGCGGTTTTACCCTTCTGCGCTCACTTGATCATCACCCCGCACAGATGTCGACCGGGTGATGCTGTGGCTCCCGAGGCTCGGGGCGGTCGCCGGAGTGGGACACATGCCGTATGGCATCGATCGCCTGTATCCCCTCCGTCCCGGCGCCCGGGCCCGGGGACGCCGCCGAGCTCCGCGAGCGGGCACGGGGCGCGCTGCTGGGCCTGGCCGTCGGTGACGCCCTCGGCGCCCCCGCCGAGAACATGAAGCCCTCCGAGATCCGCGCCCGGTGGGGCCGCATCACCGGCTACGTCACTGATAACCCGTCCGGCACGGATGACACCGAGTACGCGATCTTCTCCGGTCTCCTTTTGGCCCGGCACGGCTCCGCACTCACCCCGGCGCATGTGGAGGCGGCCTGGCACGAGTGGATCGCCGACCGCGACGAGGGCCCTTTCCGGGGCGCCGGCTTCAGCGAGCGCGGCACGCTGGAGAACCTGCGCAGGGGCCTGGCCGCCCCGATCTCCGCCCAGCACCGGCACGCCTGGAGCGACGGCCTGGCGATGCGCGCGGCCCCCTTCGGGGTGTTCGCGGCGGGCCGCCCGGCGGAAGCGGCCCGCCTGGTCGCCATCGACGGCTCGGTGAGCCACGACGGCGAGGGCATCTACGGCGGCCAGGCGGTGGCGGCGGGCGTGGCGGCGGCGATGGCGGGCGCCCCGGCGATCGCGGTCGTGGCCGCCGCCCTCGCGGTCGTGCCCGACGACTCGTGGACGGCCCGCTGTCTGCGGCGCGCGGTGGCGGTGGCCCACCGCGGCGAACGGGCGGTCCGCTCCGCGGTCGTCATCGGCGGCTACCCCTGGACCGACCTGGCCCCCGAGGCGGTCGCCCTTGCCTTCGGCGCGTACGCGGCGGCCGACGGCGACTTCGAACAGTCCGTCCTGACAGCGGTGAACATGGGCCGCGACGCGGACACGACGGCGGCGGTGGCGGGGGCGCTGGCGGGAGCGACGCAAGGTGTCGCGGCGATCCCGCAGTCCTGGGCCACCCCCATCGGCCCGGTCCTCGGCAGCTGCCTCCCAGCGATGGCGGGCTACCACGTCCTGGACGTGGCGGACCTGCTGGCAGCGGACAGCGGGACGGAGGTACGGGCATGACCCCGCTGGCACCGTCAGCCGCCGACGGTGAGAAGCCCCCGCAGGGGCCACCACCCGAGACCGCCGACGGCGAAGGCGCCCCACGGGAGACCAGGACCCTTCGGGTGACACTTACGAGCGGTGCGCGAGCGGGAGACAGAAAGGCCGAAGGCCTCCTGCTCGGACTCGCCGCCGGAGACGCCGCCGGCTGGCCCGCCGCCCGCCACAGAGCCGCCCGCATGCCCGACTGGACCCGCCGCCTCACCCGCGAACTGGACACCTTCGCCGAACACAACGCCACCACCACCCTCCCGGTCCCGATCGCCCTGAACCAGCCCCCCGAACCCCTCCGCCTCGGCCCCTCCGACGACGCCGAGTGGGCGGCCTTCGCCGCCGAAGCCCTCCTGCGCGCAGGCGACGACACCGTCCTGAACGACCTCAGCCGCGAACGCCGCACCCGAGCCGCCATCGACCTCACCTGGAACGCCCTCGCCGCCGAGGTCGCCGCCGCAGCGGACCGCGCGCCCGAGATCGAGTCCGCCGTCCTCCCCCTGCGCGCCCGCATCTCCGTCCGCGCCGGCCTCGGCAACCTCGCCACCGGCCTGCGACCGCCCGCCACCGGCCACGACAACCCGCACTACTTCGACGACGCGGCCTGCGTACGCGCCTGTGTCCTGGCCATGGCCCACCCGGGCGACCCCGGCCGCGCCGCCGCACTCGCCGAGTTCGACGCCCGCTACACCCAGGACGGCGACGGCGTGCACGGCGCCCGCGCGATGGCGGCGGCCCTCGCCCTCGCCCTGGCCGGGGCGAACGTCGACGCCTGCGTCACGGCGGCCCTCGCCGAACTCCCCGAGGAGACGGAGATCGGCCGCAACGCCCGGCACGCCCTGCACCTCGCCGCCGCCGCGGACAGCGCCTTCGCCCTGGTCCCGCCCCTGGAACACCAGATCGTCGACCACGTCTACAGCTACGGCATCGCCGCCGCCGAAACGGTCCCGGTCGCCCTCGCCCTGGCCACCGCCGCCCGCGGCCGCATCGCGGAGGCGGTCCCCGCCGCGGCCTGTCTGTCCCGGGTCGCGGACTCCGCCCCGGCCCTGGCGGGCGCCCTCACCGGCGCGCTGGGCGGCGGCGCCTCGATCCCGGCCTCCTGGCGGAAGACCTGCCGCACGCTCTCCGGCTGCGTCCTCCCCCGTCTCACCGGCACCGACCTCGTAGAACTCGCCGAACTCCTCGAAGCCGCACAACCGGCCCGCCCAGGTGGATGATGCGGCCATGAACCCCAAACCACACCAAAACGCCCCGCTGGACGAGCGGATCACCGGTGCCCTGACCGGGGCCGCCGTCGGCGACGCCCTCGGCGGCCCCGTCGAGGGCTGGGCACCCGAGCAGATCCTCGAACGCCACGGCGGCCGCGTCCACGGCATCGTCGGCCCCTGGCACGGAGACGCCTGGCGCACCGCCCGCCCCCTCGCCCCGTACCACAAGGGGGACGGCCACATCACCGACGACACCTTGATGACCCACGCCCTGGTCCGCGTCTACGCCCGGGTCCGCGACCACCTGGACGCCTACGCGGTCGCCGACCACCTCGTCCCCGACCTGATGACCGAGCCGCGCTGGATCCCGGAACTGGAGACGGAGGCCCTCCCCCTCCAGCGGATCTTCCTGGCGGAGAAATGGCTGGTGACGAGGCTCCACTACGGCCATGCCGACCCGCGCGAGGCCGGCACCGGCAACATCGTCAACTGCGGTGCGGCGATGTACATGGCTCCGGTCGGCCTGGTCAACGCGGCCAACCCGCCGGCGGCGTACGCCGAGGCACTCGACATCGCCGGCGCGCACCAGTCGTCGTACGGCCGTGAGGCGGCGGGCGTCCTGGCCGCGGCGGTGGCGGCGGCGTGCACCCCGGGAGCGACGCCGGAATCGGTCGTCTCGGCCTGTCTGTCCCTGGCGAAGGACGGCACCCGCACGGCCATCGAGCGGGTCTGCGAGGAGGCCTCCCGGCACACGGACTTCGAATCGGCGCTGCGCCCCCTGCGCGAGGCGGTGGCCCCCTACGACACGGTGGGCCCCGACTACCGGTCGCCCTCCCTCGGTGCCCGCCGCCCTTCCCGCCTCCACGCGATCGAGGAACTCCCCGTAGCGCTGGGCATGTTGCTCGTGGCCGGGGGCGACTACCGCCACGCGGTCCTCGGCGCGGTGAACTACGGCCGCGACTGCGACTCCATCGCCACGATGGCGGGGGCCATGTCCGGTGCCCTCGGCTCGCCGGTCCCCCAGGACTGGTCCAAGACGGTCGCGGAGGCCAGCCGCCTGGACCTCTGGGAACCGGCTACGACCCTCACGGCCGTGACCCGCGAGATCTTCGCCCGGGACGTATCCCGCCGCCGCACCCACGAACAGGCCTTCGCGTCCCTCGGAGGCCCGGCATGCTCCGACTGACCTGGGTCCAGCCGGAGGACCTGATCGGCCACGAACTCCGCCAGGCATCCCAGGACGGCCGCGAGCCGAAGGCGATCGCGGCCCGCTGGACAACGGCGGGCGGCGGAGAGGCCCCCCTTACGGCGGGCGCGTCCCCGACCCCGGCGTCCCGCTACCTCCGCCAGCTGGCGGAAGACCTCCTGGACGAACTGGCGGACCTGCCGAGCAGCTTGGCGGACGAAGAACCAACGGACCTGGACGGAATCAAGTCGGCTTGCACGAACTGGCCGCTGTCTGCGGGCAGTCGTGCCGCTGGGGCGGCACGGGTGGGCGCAGGCGGCACCCCGCCAGCGCGGGCGGGCGTCCCCACCCCGCCCTCAGCAACAACCCCGCAGCACCTCGAAGCCGCCTGGCTGGGCCGAGCCGTCGGCTGCCTGCTCGGCAAACCCGTAGAGAAGCTCCCCCTCGAAGCCATTCGCCAACTGGCCCGATCCACCGGCAACTGGCCCCTCACCACCTATTTCACAGCCCGAGGCGTCCCGGCAGAACTCCTCACCGCACACCCCTGGAACCGCCGCTCGGCGGCCACCTCCCTCGCCGAGAACATCGACGGCATGCCCGAGGACGACGACCTCAACTACCCCCTCCTCAATCTCCTCGTCCTCCAACGCCACGGCAGCGCCTTCACCACCACGGACGTGGCCCGCACCTGGCTCGACGAACTCCCCGCCGGCCGCACCTTCACCGCCGAGCGCATCGCCTACCGCAACCTGCTCTCCGGCCTGGAACCCCCGCACACCGCCCGCCATCGCAACCCGTTCCGCGAATGGATCGGCGCCCTGATCCGCGCCGACGTCCACGGCTGGACCAACCCCGGTGACCCGGCCGCCGCCGCGGAACAGGCCCACCGCGACGCCACGCTCACCCACACCGCCAACGGCGTCTACGCGGCGATGTTCGCGGCAGCCACCCTCGCGACCGCCGCGACGGGCGAACACGACATCCACGCCTGCCTGCGCACCGGCCTCACCGTCGTCCCCCCACGCTCCCGCCTCGCCCGAGCCGTCCGCCACGCCGTCCGGCTGGCGGGCGAGCACGACGACTTCGACACGGTCGTGGACGAACTCCACGCCGTCCACTCCCCCACGTACCACTGGGTGCACGCCGTCCCCAACACCGCCCTGATCGCCGCCGCCCTCACCCACGCGAACGGCGACTTCCCCGGCTCCGTCTGCCGTGCCGTGAGCGGCGGTTGGGACACCGACTCCAACGGCGCGACGGCCGGCAGCGTCGCCGGCCTGCTGGCCGGACACCCCGCGGCACTCCCCGACCGCTGGACGGCTCCGTTGAAGAACCGTCTCGCCACGTCCGTCGGCGACTTCGACGGCATCGGCTTCGACGCTCTCGCCCACCTCACGCACCGGGAGACCCACCGCCCATGACCGCTGCCACGACCGCTCCCCTCACCGGCCTCCGCGTCCTCGACCTCGCCACCCTCTTCGCCGGCCCGCTCGCCGCCACCCTGCTCGGCGACTTCGGCGCCGAGGTCGTCAAGGTCGAGCACCCGTCGAAACCGGACCCCTCCCGCGGCCACGGCCCGTCGAAGGACGGCGTCGGCCTGTGGTGGAAGACGCTCGGCCGCAACAAGCGCACCATCACCCTGGACCTGTCGAAGCCCGGCGGCCGCACCACCCTCCTGCGCCTCGCCGCCACCGCCGACGTGGTCATCGAGAACTTCCGCCCCGGCACCCTGGAGAAGTGGGACCTGGGCTGGCCGGAGCTGTCGGCCGCCAACCCGCGCCTGGTCCTGGCCCGCGTCACCGCCTTCGGCCAGTTCGGCCCCTACGCTCATCGCCCCGGCTTCGGCACCCTCGCCGAGGCGATGAGCGGCTTCGCCGCGATCACCGGCGAACCGGACGCGCCCCCGACCCTCCCGCCGTTCGGCCTGGCCGACTCCATCGCGGGCCTGACGACGGCGTACGCCGTGATGACGGCGCTGGCGGCGCGCGAGCGCACCGGCGAGGGCCAGGTCGTCGACATGGCCCTGATCGAACCGATCCTGGCCGCCCTCGGCCCCCAGCCCCTCTGGTACGACCAGCTCGGCCACGTCCAGCCCCGCACCGGCAACCGCTCCCCCAACAACGCCCCGCGCGGCGTCTACCGCACGGCGGACGGCACCTGGGTCGCCGTCTCGACGTCGGCCCAGTCGGTGGCGGAGCGCGTGATGCACCTGGTGGGCCGCCCGGAACTGATCGACGAACCGTGGTTCGCCACGGGCGCCGACCGCGCCCGCCACGCCGATCTCCTGGACGAGGCGGTCGGCTCCTGGATCGCCGCGCGCACCCGCACGGACGTCCTGGCGGCCTTCGAGAAGGCGGAGGCGGCGGTGGCCCCGGTCCAGGACGTCCGGGACGTGATGGCGGACCCGCAGTACCAGGCCCTGAACACCATCACCACGGTCGACGACCCGGAACTGGGCCCCCTGCGCATGCAGAACGTCCTCTTCCGCCTCTCCGCCACGCCCGGCGCGATCCGCTGGGCCGGCCGCCCGCACGGCGCCGACACGGACGAGGTCCTGACCGAGCTCGGCCTGTCCCCGGCCGAGCTCACGGCGCTGCGCACGGAGGGCGCCCTGTGACGGCGGCGTACCCGCTCACCTGGCTGTACGCCCCGGGCGACCGCCCGCACGTGGTGGCCAAGGCCCTCACCTCCGGCGCCGACATCGTCGTCATCGACCTGGAGGACGCGGTCGCCCCGGATCGCAAGGCCTACGCCCGCGCCGCCACCGCCGACCTGCTCGGCGACCTGCCACCGGTCCCGGTCCACGTCCGCGTCAACGCCCCGGACACCCCGTGGGCCGCGCCGGACATCGCGGCCGTGGCCCGCGCCCCCGGCCTCTGCGCCCTGCGACTCCCCAAGATCACCTCACCCGCCGAGGTCGTCCGGATCGCCGAGCGCGCCGTCCCCCCGGGTCTGCCCCTGTACGCCCTCCTGGAGACGGCCCTCGGCGTGGAACAGGCGTACGCCGTCGCCGGCGCCCACCCGTCCCTGCGGGGCATCGCGCTCGGGGAGGCGGACCTGCGGGCCGACCTGGGCGTACGGGACGACGCGGGTCTCGACTGGTCCCGCTCCCGGGTGATCGTGGCCGCCCGGGCTGCAGGCCTGCCCCCGCCTGCGCAGTCGGTCCACCCGGACATCCACGACCTGGCGGGGCTGGCCGCCTCCTGCGCCCACGGCCGCGCCCTGGGCTTCCTGGGCCGCGCCGCGATCCACCCCCGTCAGCTGCCGGTCATCGAACGCGCCTATCTGCCCACCGAGGGGGAGATCGAACAGGCGGAGACGATCCTCAAGGCGGCGGCGACGCAGCAGGGCGCCCAGGCTCTCGCGGACGGCTGCTTCGTCGACGCGGCGGTGGTGACGGCGGCCCAGCGCACACTGTCCCTGGCCCGCCGTCGCTGAGACACACCGAGGGCGCCCGGAACATCTCCGGGCGCCCTCGGTCACACGTATACGTACGGCGGACGGTCAGGTCTTCTTCGCCGACCCGGCCCCGTCCTTGGCCTCGTCCTCGGCCTCGTCGTCGTCCTTGTCGGCGTCAGCGGCGGCCTTCTCGCCCCCGTCGGCTTCGCCGCCGGAAACCTCCGCACCGGGCTCCACGACCTCTTCCCGGCCGGGGCTCTTCTTCGCCGAGATCACCAGGTAGGCGACCGCGAGCAGGAACACGAGGATCGCGGTCCACACGTTCAGCCGGAGGCCCAGGATGTGGTGGGCGTCGTCGACGCGCATGTACTCGATCCACCCACGCCCCGCGCAGTACGCGGCGACGTACAGCGCGAACGCCCGCCCGTGTCCGAGCCGGAAGCGGCGGTCGGCCCAGATGACCAGGACCGCGACGCCGATGCACCACAACGACTCGTACAGGAACGTCGGGTGGTAGGTGCCCGGCACCCGCCCGTCCGCCGAGGACGTGATCTCCAGGGCCCACGGCAGGTCGGTCGGCTTGCCGTACAGCTCCTGGTTGAACCAGTTGCCCCAGCGGCCGATGGCCTGGGCGAGGGCGATGCCCGGGGCGACGGCGTCGGCGTAGGCCGGCATCGGGATACCCCGGCGGCGGCAGCCGATCCACGCGCCCAGCGCGCCCAGCGCGATCGCGCCCCAGATGCCGAGACCGCCCTCCCAGATCTTGAAGGCGTCCACCCAGTCACGGCCCTCGCTGAAGTACAGCTCGTAGTCCGTGATCACGTGGTAGAGCCGGCCGCCGACCAGGCCGAAGGGCACGGCCCAGACCGCGATGTCGGCCACCGTGCCGGCCCGCCCGCCCCGGGCGATCCAGCGCTTGTTGCCGAGCCAGACGGCAACGAAGACGCCGATGATGATGCAGAACGCGTAGCCGCGCAGCGGAATGGGGCCGAGGTACAGCACCCCGCGCGACGGGCTGGGAATGAAGGCAAGTTCCATGGCAAGGTCGACGCTACCCTGCCGCACCGGGCCCACGGCAGGCAGCCCGGCTACGGGTCCATAACGGGGGCGTGAGAAAAGCCTTTACCCCTTGTTCTCCTCCAGCACCATCTTCTTCAGCTTCGCCGGGGTCATCGCCCGGTCCTGGTAGATGTTCTCGCCCTTGAACAGCACGGTCGGCGTGCCCGAGAAGCCGCCCTTGTTGAAGGCCTGATGGGACTTGGCGACCCAGCCGTTGTGCGTGCCGTTCCGCACGCACTTGCGGAAGGCGGGGGTGTCCAGGCCGTCGACCTTGCCGGCCAGCTCGACCAGCTTGTCGTTGTCGGCGTAGGCGTCGTCGACCTCGGGGGGCTGGTTGTCGAAGAGCACGTCGTGGTACGCGGGGTACTTCCCGGCGTCCTGGGCGCAGGCCGCGGCGTTGGCGGCGTTGCGGGAGCCGGTGCCGCCCATGTTGCCGTCGATGAGGGTGACCAGGTGGTACTCCACCTTCAGCTCGCCGGCCTCGGTCAGCTCGTGGATCACCGGCCGGTACGTCGTCTCGAAGGACTTGCAGGCCGGGCAGCGGAAGTCCTCCCACACCGTGAGCGTGGACTTGGCGCTGTCCTTGCCGACGGGGATGGCGAGGCCGTCCTTGCCCTGCGCTCCCGAGGGGACCACGACCGGGCCCGACGCCTCGCTCTCGTCCTCCTTGCCGGCGTTGGCGGCGACGACGCCGATCACCGCCGCGAGACCCAGGACGGCGACGACGGCCCCGCCCACGATCAGCGCGCGCCGGCGCTTGTCCGCGGACTTCTGCTTCTCACGCTCGACCGCCAGCTTCTCCCGGGCGGTGCGCTTTCCCTCACGGTTCTTCTCGCTCACACCCCGGAAACGAACCGGGGAGGCGCACCGCGCCTCCCCAGCCCCAGGTCCACCCTTACGAGGGACCGGTATGACTTCCCGGTTTCTTACGCCTGCCGGCGCACGCCCTTGGCGAGGTCGCCCGCGAGCGCGCGGACGGCCTCGACACCGGCCGCGTCGTCCGGGGCGTCCAGCATGGCCTTGACGAACGCCGAGCCGACGATCACGCCGTCGGCGAAGCGGGCGACCTCGGCGGCCTGGGTGGCGTTGGAGACGCCGAGCCCCACGCAGACGGGCAGGCCGGTGCCGGTGGCGCGGGTGCGTTCCACCAGGTTCTCGGCCTGCGAGCTGACGGTCGCGCGGGTGCCGGTGACGCCCATGAGGGAGGCGGCGTAGACGAAGCCGCTGCCCGCGGCGGTGATGTCCGCGAGCCGCTCGTCCTTGCTGCTGGGGGCGACGACGAAGACCGTGGCGAGCCCGTGCTTCTCCGCGTGCTCCCTCCACAGCGCCGACTCCTGCACGGGCAGGTCGGGCAGGATGCACCCGGCGCCGCCCGCCTCGGCGAGCTCGGCGGTGAAGCGCTCGACGCCGTAGCGGTCGATGGGGTTCCAGTACGTCATGACGAGGACCGGCTTGCCGGTGGCCCGGTGGGCCTCGCGGACCGTGCGCATCACGTCGGCGATCTTCACGCCGCCGCGCAGGGCGATGTCGTCGGCGGTCTGGATGACGGGGCCGTCGAGGACGGGGTCGCTGTGCGGCAGACCGACCTCGACGACGTCGGCGCCGCCGTCGAGGGCGGCCTTGATCGCCTCGATGCCGCCGTCCACGGTCGGGAACCCGGCCGGGAGGTAGGCGATGAGAGCGGACCGGCCCTCGGACTTCGCCGCGGCGAGGCTGTCGCTCAACAGCTGGATGTTGCCGCTCACTTGGCGTCCCCCTCGATCTCGGCGGTGTCGGTGTCCGCGTCGGCGGCGACCTCGGCATCGGTGTCGTAGAGGCCGAAGTAGCGGGCCGCGGTGTCCATGTCCTTGTCGCCGCGGCCGGACAGGTTGACCACGATCAGCCCGTCCTTGCCCAGCTCCTTGCCGACCTCCAGGGCGCCGGCCAGCGCGTGGGCGCTCTCGATGGCCGGGATGATGCCCTCGGTACGGGACAGCAGGCGCAGGGCCTGCATGGCCGCGTCGTCCGTGACCGCGCGGTACTCACCGCGGCCGGAGTCCTTGAGGTAGGAGTGCTCGGGGCCGATGCCCGGGTAGTCCAGGCCGGCCGAGATCGAGTAGGGCTCGGTGATCTGGCCCTCGTCGTCCTGAAGGACGTACGAGCGCGAGCCGTGCAGGATGCCGGGCTCGCCGGCGGTCAGGGTGGCCGCGTGCTCGCCGGTCTCGACGCCGTGGCCCGCCGGCTCGCAGCCGATGAGGCGTACGTCCGTGTCCGGGATGAAGGCGTGGAAGAGGCCGATGGCGTTGGAGCCGCCTCCGACGCAGGCGACGGCCGCGTCGGGGAGGCGTCCGGCGCGCTCCAGGAGCTGGCGGCGGGTCTCGACGCCGATGACCCGGTGGAAGTCGCGGACCATGGCCGGGAAGGGGTGCGGGCCGGCGACCGTACCGAAGAGGTAGTGCGTGTGGTCGACGTTGGCGACCCAGTCGCGGAAGGCCTCGTTGATGGCGTCCTTCAGCGTGCGGCTGCCGGACTTCACGGCGATGACCTCGGCGCCGAGCATGCGCATGCGGGCGACGTTGAGGGCCTGGCGCTGGGTGTCGATCTCGCCCATGTAGATCGTGCACTCGAGGCCGAAGAGCGCGCAGGCGGTGGCCGTGGCGACACCGTGCTGGCCGGCGCCCGTCTCGGCGATGACGCGGGTCTTGCCCATGCGCTTGGTGAGCAGGGCCTGGCCGAGGACGTTGTTGATCTTGTGGGAGCCGGTGTGGTTGAGGTCTTCCCGCTTCAGGAAGATCCGTGCGCCACCCGCTTCCGCGGCGAAGCGGGAGACCTCGGTGAGCGCCGAGGGGCGGCCGGTGTAGTTGACCAGCAGGTCGTCGAGTTCCTTGGCGAACTCGGGGTCGTGCTTGGCCTTGTCGTATTCGACGGCCACCTCGTCCACGGCGGCGACGAGGGCCTCCGGGATGAACTTGCCGCCGAACGCCCCGAAGTAGCCTTCGGGGCTGGGGATTTGACCCTCCGGGTCGGGGATGAAGAACTGGCTGGGCATGCGGATACCTCACGGTGAGTGTGTGTGGAATGCACTAGTCGCCGTGGGGGCAAGGGTGGTCAGTCGACTGCGGGACCGCTGTGGCCGTTCGCGCAGTTCCCCGCGCCCCCAGAAGCAAAAGAGGGGCGCTGCCATCGCATGCCGTTGACCTGGCCCGGTTCGTCACCGATGACGTACCGCACGCGGCGGCCGTGGACCCGGCGGGCCGGGGCTCGGCAGCCGCGGGGGCGGCAGCCGCGCGCGAGGCGGGCGTACCGGTCCACGGTCGTCATGGTGAGAGTCATCGGGGCAAGCCTAGCGGGGGATCAGCCCCGGCCGTGCCGGAGTGCGGGGTGCTCGCCCGCCGCCACCAGGTCGGAGACCGCCGTCCTGGGGTCCTTGCCGGTGACGAGGGACTCGCCGACCAGGACCGCGTCGGCGCCGGCGTTGGCGTAGGCGATGAGGTCGTGCGGGCCGCGGACGCCGGACTCGGCGATCTTGATGATGTGGTCGGGGATCTCGGGCGCCAGGCGCTCGAAGGTGCCGCGGTCGACCTCGAGGGTCTTGAGGTTGCGCGCGTTGACGCCGATCACACGGGCGCCGGCGTCGACCGCCCGCTCGACCTCGTCCTCGTCGTGCACCTCGACGAGCGGGGTGAGCCCGATGGACTCGGCGCGCTCGATGAGGGACTCCAGGGCGGGCTGGTCGAGGGCCGCGACGATCAGCAGGACGACGTCGGCGCCGTAGGCCCGGGCCTCCCAGAGCTGGTACGACGTGACGACGAAGTCCTTGCGCAGGACGGGGATGTCGACGCGGGCGCGGACCGCCTCGAGGTCGGCGAGCGAGCCTCCGAAGCGCCGCTGTTCCGTGAGCACCGAGATGACGGCCGCGCCGCCCGCCTCGTAGTCAGCGGCGAGCCCGGCCGGGTCGGCGATCGCGGCCAGCGCGCCCTTGGACGGGCTGGAGCGCTTGACCTCGCAGATGACCTTGACGCCGTCGCCGCGGAGTGCCGCCGCGCCGTCCTTGGCCGCGGGAGCCTTCGCCGCGCGCTCCTTGAGCTCGTCGAGGCTGACGCGCGCCTGCCGCTCCGCGAGGTCGGCACGGACTCCGTCGATGATCTCGTCGAGCACACTCACGCGAGCGGCCCCCTTCCAGACGGTTGACAGTTCCAGCGACCAGTCGAAAACCGATGGTCACTGCGATGGTATCCGCAGCGGGGCGTAGGCCTCACATCCGGTTGACGCCGGTCCCACTACCTGGACAGACGCCAGTTGATCAAGGATGGAGCCAGCCACCGAAGGGCAGGTTCCGGACAACCGTGAAGACCAGCAGCAACGCGCCGAGGCTCCACACCTGCGCCGGCCGGGGATCGATCCGCAGCGGGCGCCCGCGGACCGCGTGGACCACCCATACGGTCCACAGTACGGCGAAGCCCAGATAGCCGAGGACGGCGAGCGCGTTGTCCTGGAACGCCGCCGCGAAGTCGCCGTGGACGAAGGCGTGCGCGCTGCGCAGTCCGCCGCAGCCGGGGCAGTACAGGCCGGTGTAGTGCAGCAGCGGGCAGACGGGGTAGTGGCCGGGTTCGTTGGGGTCCACCGTGCCCACGTAGGCGAAGGCGGCGGCGACGGCCGTCAGCACCCCGGCGGGGACGGCCAGGCGGCTCGGGACGCTGCGCGTCACCCTTCGGCTGTCGGCGTTCACGGTATGCATTGTGCCCCGCACGCGCGTGAGGGGCGGTCCCGGCATCCCAGTGCCGGCCGCCCCTCACGCGACAACGCGGTGTGTTCCGGGGATCAGCCCTCGGCGCGCGCCGGCTCGCGGTCGCCGGTCATCGCGTGCGGCTGGTGCAGGTCCTTGGGCTGGCCCATGCCCATCGCCCGCATGACCGCGCCGACGACACCGCCGAGCAGCACGACCACCATGCCCGCCCAGAAGCCCAGCGGCTGGTCCAACACCATGAACGCGCCCGCGATGCAGAAACCGATGAAGGCGATCGTGACACCGGTCCAGGCGGCCGGGGTGTGACCGTGGCTGCTGCCCGCCATTGCTTGCTCCTCGTTGCTGTGTGCGTGTCTGAGCAGGACGCTCGCGCCCATTGTCCCGCACGTGCGCGCGTCCGGTGAGCGGGGGTACTCCCTCCGCTTCTCGTGCCCGCGGCGCACCCGTGCGGTTTACGCCCCGGTCGGGTCCTCGCCCCGGTCGAGGGCCTTCCACAGGTCCTCGGGCCGGTCGGGGTCGACGGCGGGGGCCTTGCGGCGCGGCCGGGGCGTGCCGTCCCGCTCGTAGCGGCCGGACATCGCGGGCCACAGCCGGCCGTAGCGCAGGGCGAGCAGTCCGGCCACGAGGAGCAGGACGCCGCCGGCGGCCGCGACGTAGGGCCAGGCGGTGTGGCTGAGGGCCGCCACGGAGGCTGAGGTGTCGCCGGAGGCCTCGGCGGCCTTCTCGTCGAGTGCGGAGCTGTCGGAGGCGCCGAGCAGGGCGGCGGCGACGGTGCCCGCGCCGGAGAGCGCCAGCAGGGCGGCCACGACGACGCGGCCGCCCCGGCGGACGGCGAAGACGGCGACGAGCGCGGCGAGGCCCACTATGGCGAGCGCCGCGGGGACGCCCGTGACGTCGCTGCCCGTGGCGGTCAGGGGGAAGGCGCCACCGGCCACCGTCGCGGTGCCCTCCGACCAGCTCTGCCGGGTGGCGAGCAGGGCCACGGCCGCGCCGAGCGCGCCGCACAGGAGGGCGACGGCGAGGCTCAGGCGGCCGGCCCGGGCGGATCCGGAGGCTTGGGAACGTGGGTGCGGTACGGCAGTCACGTATCCCACTATCGCCTGAACCCCGGGCGAACCGTCACCCGGGGTTCATCTCAGGCCTTTCCCAGCCGGTTCGCCGTGTGGACGGCCCGCAGGACCGCCGCCGCCTTGTTGCGGCACTCGGTGTCCTCGGCGACCGGGTCGGAGTCGGCGACGATGCCCGCGCCCGCCTGGACGTAGGCCGTGCCGTCGCGCAGCAGGGCCGTGCGGATGGCGATGGCGGTGTCGGAGTCGCCCGCGAAGTCGAGATAGCCGACGCAGCCGCCGTACAGCCCGCGCCGGGACGGTTCGAGTTCGTCGATGATCTGCATGGCGCGGGGCTTCGGGGCGCCGGAGAGGGTGCCGGCCGGGAAGCAGGCGGTGAGGACGTCGAAGGCCGTGCGGCCCGGGGCGACGCGGCCCGTCACCGTCGAGACGATGTGCATGACGTGCGAGTACTTCTCGATGGACATGAAGTCGACGACCTCGACCGAGCCGGGCTCGCAGACCCGCCCCAGGTCGTTGCGGCCCAGGTCGACGAGCATCAGGTGCTCGGCGCGCTCCTTGGGGTCGGCGAGGAGTTCGTCGGCGAGGGCCTGGTCCTCCTGCGGGGTGGCGCCGCGCCAGCGGGTGCCGGCGATGGGGTGGACCATGGCCCGGCCGTCCTCGACCTTGACCAGGGCCTCGGGGGACGAGCCGGCGACGTCGAACCCGTCGAAGCGGAAGAGGTACATGTACGGCGACGGGTTGGTGGCGCGGAGGACCCGGTAGACGTCCAGCGCGCTCGCCGTGCACGGCGTCTCGAAGCGCTGGGAGGGCACCACCTGGAAGGCCTCGCCGGCCCGGATGCGCTCCTTGATGTCCTCGACGGCCTCCTGGAAGTCGGGGCCGCCCCAGAGCGCGGAGTACTCGGGGACTTCGGAGGGCGGCAGGACGGCGGGGGGCTGGGCCACCGGGCGCGAGAGGTCCGCCTCCATGGCGTCGAGGCGGGCGATCGCGTCCGCGTACGCCTCGTCGACACCGGTGTCGAGGTCGTTGTGGTTGATCGCGTTGGCGATCAGCAGGACCGAGCCCTCCCAGTGGTCCATGACGGCGAGATCGCTGGTGAGGAGCATGGTCAGCTCGGGCAGCTTCAGGTCGTCGCGCTCGCCGGGGCCGATCTTCTCCAGACGGCGGACGATGTCGTAGCCGAGATAGCCCACCATGCCGCCGGTGAAGGGCGGCATGCCCTCCTGGTGCGGGGTGTGCAGGGCCTCGATGGTGGCGCGCAGGGCGGCGAGCGGGTCGCCGTCGGTGGGGACGCCGACGGGCGGGGTGCCGAGCCAGTGCGCCTGCCCGTCACGCGTGGTCAGCGTGCCGGCGCTGCGGACTCCGACGAACGAGTACCTGGACCAGGAGCGGCCGTTCTCGGCGGACTCCAGCAGGAACGTGCCGGGGCGCTCGGCGGCGAGCTTGCGGTAGAGCGCGACCGGGGTGTCGCCGTCGGCGAGGAGCTTGCGGGTGACCGGGATGACCCGCCGGTCGGTGGCGAGCTTGCGGAACGTCTCGAGGTCCATGGCGGCTGACCTTACTGATCCGCGGCGGCGGCGTCCGAACCGCCGTCCTTGAGCAGCACGTCCTCGTCGAAGCAGGTGCGGTCGCCGGTGTGGCAGGCGGCGCCGACCTGGTCGACCTTGACGAGCACGGTGTCGGCGTCGCAGTCCAGGGCGACGGACCTGACCCACTGGAAGTGGCCGGAGGTGTCGCCCTTCACCCAGTACTCCCGGCGGCTGCGGGACCAGTACGTGCAGCGGCCGGTGGTCAGGGTGCGGTGCAGTGCCTCGTCGTCCATCCAGCCGAGCATCAGCACCTCTCCGGTGTCGTACTGCTGGGCGATGGCGGGCAGGAGGCCGTCGTCGCTGCGCTTGAGGCGCGCGGCGATCTCCGGGTCGAGGCGGCTGGATGGAGCACCGTGGCGCGAAGCGCCTCCGTGAGGGGCGGCGGCCGGGCGACGGGCGGGCGTGCTGGTCATGTGGTCCATTGTGCCGGGCGCCACTGACAGGCCCGGTGGAGTGTCCACTGATTGGAAAAGGCGGCGCGAAGCGTCTCAATGGGGGGTGGTGGTCGGGTGACGGGTGGGCGGACCGGGAACACGGCCGTAGGCTGGCCGCATGTCGACCCATGCCAAGCGTGAACGACTTCTCCTCGCCGATCTGTTGGAGACCGCGGGCCCGGACGCGCCCACCCTGTGCGAGGGCTGGACGACCCGGGACCTCGCCGCGCACGTGGTGGTGCGCGAGCGCCGCCCGGACGCCGCCGGGGGGATACTGATCAAGCAGCTCGCGTCGCGCCTGGACCGGGTGATGGCCGAGTACACCGGCAAGCCGTACGAGGAGCTGATCCAGCTGATCCGTACGGGCCCGCCGCGCTTCTCGCCCTTCTCCCTCAAGCCGGTCGACGAGATCTCGAACATCGTCGAGTTCTACGTCCACACGGAGGACGTCCGGCGCGCCCAGTCCGACTGGTCCGTGCGCGAGCTCGACGCGGTCTTCCAGGACGCCCTGTGGTCCCGTCTGGAACGCACCGCCCGGCTGATGGGCCGCGGCCTCCCGACGGGCCTGGTCCTGCGCCGCCCCGACGGCCAGACGACGGTCGCCCAGCGCGGCACACCGGTGGTCACGGTGACCGGCGAGCCGTCCGAGCTGGTCCTGTTCTCCTACGGCCGGCAGAGCGCGGCCAAGGTCGACCTGGACGGCGACGAGAACGCGATCGCGAAGCTGCACGAGTCGAAGCAGCTCGGCATCTGAGACGGCCGGCCGGGCGGCGCTGCCGTGGGCGTGGGCTGATCAGCGCGGGAGTTCGGCGCGGCGGAGCGGGGCCGAGCACAGGGTGACGAGGACGCCCAGGGCGCAGATCGCCGCGCACCCCGCGAAGACCGGGCCCGCGGACCAGCGGGCCACCGCCGCGCCGACCAGCGGGAAGGTGAGCGGGGCGACGCCGAAGCCGACCAGGGTGGCGGCGGAGGTGACCCGGCCGACGTAGGCCGGGCCCGCCGTGACCTGGAGCAGCGCCCCTCTCAGCGCGCCGCCGAGTCCGGCGGCCAGGCCGATGGCCAGGGCCACCGCGGCGGCGGCGAGGACGGACGGCGCGTGGGCGAGCGCGGCGATCGCCGCGCAGCCGACGAGTTCCGCCACGGCCATGACCAGCCCGGCCCGCGGCACCCGGCCGCGCAGCGCGAGCAGCAGCGAGGCGGCCCCGGCTCCGGCGCCGAACCCGGCGAGCACCCAGCCCATGCCGGCGGAGCCCCACCCCTTCTCCCGGGCCAGCAGGGTCAGTCCGAGGTTCATCGGCCCGACGAAGCCCAGGTCGGCCAGCGCCATGGCGAGCACCAGCGGGCGCAGCACCCGGTCCTGTGCGATGTGCCGCAGTCCGTCCCGCAGTTCGGCGAGGGCGGTGCCGCGCGGGCGCTCCACGCCCTCGGCCGCGGAGGCTGTCCGGCAGACCCGTACCGCCCACAGCACCGGCAGCGACACCCCGATGAGCAGCGCGGCCAGCCCGAACGCCCCGGCCGTGCCGCCGAGCGCGATGCCGAGGCCGCCGAGCGGTCCGCCGAAGACGGTGGCGAGCCGGGTGGCCAGGCCGCGCATGCCGTGCACGCGGGCGAGTTGCCCCCGGCCGGTGATCCGCGCGGGCAGCGCACTCGCGGCAGGCAGGAAGACGGCGTCGACGATCCCGAACAGCAGCGCCACACCGCCCAGCGCCCACAGCCCCGGGTCCGCCACCGTCAGCATCGCCGCCGCCAGGACGACGAGCAGGCAGCGCGCGGCGCTGCTGCCGAGGACGACCGGGCGCGGCCCGTACCGGTCGGTGACCACTCCCCCGCCGAGCATCAGCAGGGCCCGGGGCACGGCACTCACCGCCGTGACCAGCCCGGCCTCGGCGGGTGTCCCGGTCTGTACGGCCGCCCAGGACAGGGCGACGTAGTAGACGGTGTCCCCGACCGCCGACGAGGTGTAGGCCCCGAGCCAGCGCAGCACGTTGGGGTCGCGGTGGGCCGGCCGGACGGCGGCGGTGTCAGGTACGGAAGGGGAAGGCATACGTGTGCAGCGCGACGTTCTCGCGCCCCTCGGTGTCCCCGGCCGTCTCGGCGGCACGGCCCTTCTCCTGGTATTTCTGGGCGAGGGCACGCAACTCACCGGTGAGCTCGGCGAGTTCGGCCGCCGTGAGCCGCAGCACGGACTCCGAGGACTCGGCTGCGGTGGTCCACTCGGGGTCCCAGTGGGCGCGTTCGTCGAGGTGGCGCCGGTACATGTCGGCGCGCTGCTCGAAGAAGAGGCGGCTGGCCGCGGTGTGCGCGGCCGCCTTCTCGGGGGCGTCACTGAAGTCCTCGGCATGGATGCTCACGCCGTCCGAGGCCGGCTGCCACCAGCGTTCCCGCCCGTCCGCACTCCGCGGCTCGGCCTCCTCGATGAGACCGTGCTCGGCGAGCTTGCGCAGGTGGTAACTGACCAGCGAGACGGCCTCGTCGACCTGCTCGGCGAGCTGTGAGGCCGTCGCGACGCGGGCGAGGGTCAGCCCGCGCATGAGCTTCATCCGGAGCGGATGGGCGAGCGCCTTGAGCGTGCCCAGGTCGGTGATGCGGCGGTCCCTCTCCTTGCTTCCCATGCCTGAACCGTAGATACGAAGGGAAAGTTGCGCAATTGTTTTTGCGCAACTTTCCTTTCTCATCTGCCTATGAAAGAGCCCCGGCCGCACCGGGCGACCGGGGCTCCGGGCGCAGGCGTCACCGCACCGGGTGACCCGCCTCCCGCAGCGTCTCCTTGACCTCGCCGATGCGCAGGTCCCCGAAGTGGAAGACCGACGCGGCCAGCACCGCGTCCGCGCCCGACGCGACGGCCGGGGGGAAGTCGGTCAGCTTGCCGGCGCCGCCCGAGGCGATGACGGGGACGGTCACGTGCTTGCGTACGGCCCGGATCATCTCCAGGTCGTAGCCGTCCTTCGTGCCGTCCGCGTCCATCGAGTTGAGCAGGATCTCGCCCGCGCCCAGCTCGGCGGCCCGGTGGGCCCACTCGACGGCGTCGATGCCGGTGCCGCGACGGCCGCCGTGGGTGGTCACCTCGAAGGAGCCCGACTCGGTGCGGCGGGCGTCCACCGAGAGGACCAGCACCTGCCGGCCGAAGCGCTCGGCGATCTCGCGGATCAGCTCGGGACGCGCGATGGCGGCGGTGTTGACGCCCACCTTGTCCGCGCCCGCGCGCAGCAGCTTGTCCACGTCCTCGGCGGTGCGCACACCGCCGCCGACCGTGAGCGGGATGAACACCTGCTCGGCCGTACGGCGCACCACGTCGTACGTCGTCTCGCGGTTGCCCGACGAGGCGGTGATGTCCAGGAACGTCAGCTCGTCGGCGCCCTCGGCGTCGTACACCTTGGCCATCTCGACGGGGTCGCCCGCGTCGCGCAGGTTCTGGAAGTTGACGCCCTTGACGACCCGGCCGTTGTCCACGTCCAGGCAGGGGATGACTCGGACCGCCAGGGTCATGAATCCACGGCTCCTCTATACGCTTCCACTTCGACTGACACCAGGACCCGCGAGTCGATGAAGCCCTCCACGACCAGCAGGGTCGTGACCGGGCGTACGGAGTCGAACAGCTCCTTGTGGGCGCGGCCCACCGCATCGACATCGCGCGAATGTGCCAGGCACACACGGGTCCGGATCACGGACTCGATGCCGAGCCCGAACTCGCCGATCGCCTCGACCGCACTGGCGAAGGCCACCCTGGTCTGTTCGTACGGGTCACCGTCGCCGTACAGCACGTCGCCCTTGAAGGCGGTCGTGCCCGCCACGATGACACGGTCACCCGCCGCCACGGCCCGTGCGAAACCGAAGGACTCTTCCCAGGGACTTCCGCTCTGCACGCGCCGTACGGCTTCGGATGTCATGACGCCACAGCCTCCAAGGCTTCTTCCAGGGTGAACGCCTTCGCGTACAGGGCCTTCCCGACGATGGCCCCCTCGACACCGGCCGGGACGAGACCGGCGATCGCCCGCAGGTCGTCCAGCGACGACACGCCGCCGGAGGCGACGACCGGGCGGTCGGTGGCCGCGCAGACGTTCTTCAGGAGTTCCAGGTTGGGGCCCTGGAGCGTGCCGTCCTTGGCGATGTCCGTGACGACGTACCGCGCGCAGCCCTCCTTGTCGAGGCGCGCCAGCGTCTCGTAGAGGTCGCCGCCGTCGCGGGTCCAGCCCCGGCCGCGCAGGGTCGTGCCGCGTACGTCGAGGCCGACGGCGATCTGGTCGCCGTGCTCGGCGATGACCTTGGCGACCCACTCGGGGGTCTCCAGGGCGGCCGTGCCGAGGTTCACCCGAGTGCAGCCGGTGGCCAGGGCGGCGGCGAGGGTGTCGTCGTCGCGGATGCCGCCGGACAGCTCCACCTTGATGTCCATGGCCTTCGCGACCTCGGCGATCAGCTCACGGTTGTTCCCGGTGCCGAACGCGGCGTCCAGGTCGACCAGGTGCAGCCACTCGGCGCCGGACCGCTGCCAGGCGAGGGCGGCCTCCAGGGGGGAGCCGTAGGAGGTCTCCGTACCGGACTCGCCGTGCACCAGGCGGACCGCCTGGCCGTCCCGGACGTCGACGGCGGGGAGGAGTTCGAGCTTCACGGAAGACTTCGGGGGCATCAGAGGGTTCCGATCCAGTTGTTCAGCAGCTGCGCTCCGGCGTCGCCGGACTTCTCGGGGTGGAACTGCGTGGCCCACAGGGCGCCGTTCTCGACGGCCGCGACGAACGGCTTGCCGTGCGTGGACCAGGTCACCTTGGGGGGCTCGAGGGCCGGGTTGTGGGTCTCCAGCGACCAGTCGTGGACGGCGTAGGAGTGCACGAAGTAGAAGCGGGCGTCCGCGTCCAGGCCGTCGAACAGCCGCGAGCCGGCCGCGGCCTCCACGGTGTTCCAGCCCATGTGGGGCACGACGTCGGCCTGGAGCGGCTCGACCGAGCCGGGCCACTCGTCGAGGCCGTCGGTCTCCACGCCGTGCTCGATGCCGCGCGCGAAGAGGATCTGCATGCCGACGCAGATGCCCATGACCGGGCGGCCGCCGGAGAGCCTGCGGTCGACGATCCAGTCGCCGCGCACCTCGCGCAGGCCCTTCATGCAGGAGGCGAAGGCGCCGACGCCGGGGACGAGCAGCCCGTCGGCGTTCATGGCCTTGTCGTAGTCACGCGTGATCTCGACATCGGCTCCCGCGCGCGCGAGGGCACGCTCGGCGGAGCGGACGTTGCCGAAGCCGTAGTCGAAGACGACTACCTTCTTCTGAGGGGCGCTCAATTCCACACCTCCAGCCGCACGACGCCGGCCACGAGGCACATCGCGGCGCCGATGGACAGCAGCACGATCAAACCCTTGGGCATCTTCTGCTTGACGAAGGAGTAGATCCCGCCGACGAGGAACAGACCGACGACGATCAGCAGGGTCGAGATGCCGTTCACAGGGCGCCCTTCGTGGACGGGAGGATGCCGGCCGCGCGCGGGTCGCGCTCGGACGCGTAGCGCAGGGCCCGGGCCAGCGCCTTGAACTGGCACTCCACGATGTGGTGCGCGTTGCGCCCGTAGGGCACGTGCACGTGCAGCGCGATCTGGGCCTGGGCCACGAAGGACTCCAGGATGTGACGCGTCATCGTGGTGTCGTACTCGCCGATCATCGGCGCCATCTTCTCGGGCTCGGTGTGCACGAGGTAGGGGCGGCCGGACAGGTCGACGGTGACCTGCGCGAGGGACTCGTCCAGCGGGACCGTGCAGTTGCCGAAGCGGTAGATCCCCACCTTGTCGCCGAGGGCCTGCTTGAAGGCGGCGCCGAGCGCGAGGGCGGTGTCCTCGATGGTGTGGTGCGAGTCGATGTGCAGATCGCCCTCGGTCTTCACGGTCAGGTCGAACAGACCGTGCCGGCCGAGCTGGTCGAGCATGTGGTCGTAGAAGCCGACGCCGGTGGAGATCTCCGTCTTGCCGGTGCCGTCGAGGTCTATCTCGACGAGGACCGTGGTCTCCTTGGTCGTCCGCTCCACGCGTCCGGTGCGGCTCATTGACTCTGCTCCTTCTTCAGTGCACGAACCGCGTCGAGGAACGCGTCGTTCTCTTCGGGGGTTCCGGCTGACACCCGCAGCCACCCGGGGATGCCGTTGTCCCGGACCAGAACGCCCTGGTCCAGGATCTTCTGCCAGGCCGTGTGCGCGTCCTCGAACCTGCCGAACTGCACGAAGTTGGCATCGGACTCGACGACCTCGTAGCCGGTCGCGCGCAGTTCGCGCACCAGCCGGTCCCGCTCGGCCTTGAGCTGCTCGACGTAGCCCAGCAGCGTTTCGGTGTGCTCCAGGGCGGCCAGGGCGGTCGCCTGCGTGACGGCCGACAGGTGGTATGGCAGCCGGACGAGCTGGACGGCGTCCACGACGGCCGGGTGCGCGGCGAGGTAGCCGAGGCGCAGGCCGGCCGCGCCGAACGCCTTCGACATCGTGCGGGAGACGACGAGGTTCGGGCGGCCCTCGATCAGCGGCAGCAGCGAGTCGCCGTGGCTGAACTCGATGTACGCCTCGTCCACCACGACGATCGCCCCGGCAGTCTCGGCCTTGGCCGCCTGCGCGGCCTCGTACAGCGCGAGGACCGTCTCGGGCGGGACCGCGTTGCCCGTGGGGTTGTTGGGCGTGGTGATGAAGACGACGTCGGGCCGGTGCTCGGCGATCGCCTTCTCGGCGGCCTCCAGGTCGACCGTGAAGTCCTCGTTGCGGGGACCGGAGATCCAGCCCGTGCCCGTGCCGCGCGAGATGAGCCCGTGCATCGAGTACGACGGCTCGAAGCCGATCGCCGTACGGCCCGGTCCGCCGAAGGTCTGCAGCAGCTGCTGGATGACCTCGTTGGAGCCGTTGGCCGCCCAGACGTTGGCCAGGCCGACCTCGTGGCCGGAGGTGTCCGTCAGGTACTCGGCGAGCTTGGTGCGCAGCTCGACCGCGTCCCGGTCCGGGTAGCGGTTGAGGTTCCGCGCCGCCTCACGGACCCGCTCGGCGATGCGCTCGACCAGCGGCTCGGGCAGCGGATAGGGGTTCTCGTTGGTGTTCAGCCGTACGGGGACGTCCAGCTGGGGCGCGCCGTAGGGGGACTTGCCGCGCAGCTCGTCCCGTACGGGGAGATCGTCGATACGTACGTCGCTCACTTGCTCTCGGGTACCTTCCAACCGAACCTCGCCTTGATCGCCGCGCCGTGCGCGGGCAGGTCCTCCGCCTCCGCCAGCGTCACCACATGGTGCGCGACCTCGGCCAGCGCGTCCTTCGTGTAGTCGACGATGTGGATGCCGCGCAGGAAGGACTGGACGGACAGGCCCGAGGAGTGGCAGGCGCAGCCGCCGGTGGGCAGGACGTGGTTGGAGCCGGCCGCGTAGTCGCCGAGGGAGACCGGGGCCCAGGGGCCGATGAAGATCGCGCCGGCGTTGCGGACCCGGTCGGCCACCGCCGCGGCGTCGGCCGTCTGGATCTCCAGGTGCTCGGCGCCGTACGCGTCGACCACCCTGAGACCCTCGTCGACGCCGTCGACCAGCACGATCGCGGACTGCTTGCCGGACAGGGCCGGGACGATCCGGTCGTCGACGTGCCGGGTGGCCGCGACCTGCGGCTCCAGCTCCTTCTCCACGGCGTCCGCCAGCTCGACGGAGTCGGTGACGAGGACGGCGGCGGCCAGCGGGTCGTGCTCGGCCTGGCTGATCAGGTCGGAGGCGACGTGCACCGGGTCGGCCGTGTCGTCGGCGAGGACCGCGATCTCGGTCGGGCCGGCCTCGGCGTCGATGCCGATCTTGCCGGTGAAGTAGCGCTTGGCGGCGGCGACCCAGATGTTGCCGGGCCCGGTGACCATGTCGGCGGGCGCGCAGGACTCGGTGCCGTAGGCGAACATCGCGACGGCCGTGGCACCCCCGGCCGCGTACACCTCGTCGACGCCGAGCAGCGCGCAGGCGGCGAGGATGGTGGGGTGCGGCAGGCCGTCGAACTCGGCCTGGGCGGGAGAGGCGAGCGCGACGGACTCGACGCCGGCCTCCTGCGCGGGCACCACGTTCATGATCACGGAGGACGGGTAGACGGAGCGGCCGCCGGGCGCGTAGAGCCCGACCCGCTGGACCGGTACCCACTTCTCGGTCACGGCGCCGCCGGGCACGACCTGGGTGGTGTGCGTGTCGCGGCGCTGGGCGCGGTGGACGATCCGGGCGCGGCGGATGGACTCCTCCAGGGCCGCGCGCACGGCCGGGTCGAGTTCCTCCAGCGCGCGGGTGAGCGCGGCGGCCGACACTCGCACCTGGTCGAGCCTGACCCCGTCGAACCGCTCGGCGAAGTCGATCAGCGCCGCGTCGCCCCGATGATGCACGTCCTCGCAGATGGGACGCACCTTCTCCAGGGCGGCCGCTACGTCGAACTCGGCTCGGGGCAGCAGGTCACGCAGGGCGGTGCCCTCGGGGAGGGCGTCGCCGCGCAGATCGATTCGGGAGATCACGTGCTCAATTCTCTCAGACCCGGGTGAGGCGTCGTCCGCGCGTATCAATGGCTGATACAGAACGCGGCGCGAAGCCGGAAGATCCCCCTCAC
The DNA here is from genome assembly GCF_045040895.1 of Streptomyces purpurascens. Classification (NCBI taxonomy): domain Bacteria; kingdom Bacillati; phylum Actinomycetota; class Actinomycetes; order Kitasatosporales; family Streptomycetaceae; genus Streptomyces; species Streptomyces purpurascens. Next base: position 2,431,244 of record NZ_CP108341.1, read on the forward strand.
GTTTCGCGTTCGGGGCGTCACCCAGCGGGCATGAACTGTTGTACGAAGAAACCAACCCGCGAGTACCCGGGGAGGAAGGGAAGAGCGTGACCGAGGGGGCCGGCGTGCGTGCCGGGGATGTGCCCGAGGACCTGACCGCGGCCGAGGCCGGCATGTGGCAGGCCTTCCGCAACGGCAGCGTGTACGACCTGAGCAGCGGCGACCCGCTGGTGGACGATCCGCACGGCGGCAGGCCGTGGGGCGAGGAGCGGACCGTGCGGGCCCGGATCGTCTGCTGGCTGCTCCTCGACGGCCCGCCCGCCCTGGCCGGCCGGGTGTCGGCGCTGAAGCTGGCCGGCATACGGATCAGCGGCTCGCTGGATCTCGCGGGGGGCACGGTGGTGCCGTACGTCGAGATGCGCCAGTGCCGGTTCGAGCAGGACGTGCTGCTGCCCGAGGCCCGCTTCACGACCCTGCGGATGGTGGACTGCTCGGTGCCGCGCCTCGAGGCGGCCCGGGTGCACACCGAGGGCGATCTGCATCTGCCGCGCTGCCGTTTCCACCGCGGCATCCGGATCACGGACGCGCAGATCGGCACGGACCTGATGCTCAACCAGTCGATCGTGCACCGGGACCGCAGCGGCCGGTCGATCGCCGCGGACGGCCTGACCGTCGGCCAGGACTTACAGGCCGAGCTGCTGGAGTCGCACGGCGAGCTGAGCCTGCGCGCCGCCACCATCGGCGTCTCGCTGAGCCTGCGCGGCGCGCGCCTGGCCAACCCCTACGAGCGGCTCGCGCTGAACGCCCCGCAGCTGACCGTCGAGCGCAGCCTGTATCTGACCCCGGCGGGGGTCGGCGCCCAGGCGATGAGCGGGATGACGCCGGCGCGCGGCACGCGGATCCAGCGGTTCGAGTGCGAGGGCGGGATACGGCTCGACGACGGGCGGTTCGGCGACGCCGTCGACTTCGAGCGGGCCCGGTTCGCCCTCACCGAGGACCAGGAGCTGTCGCTGCGCCGGGTGCAGACACCTGAGCTGCGGTTCCTCGGGGAGCATCCGGCGCGCGGGCGGGTGGTGCTGTCGGGGGCGAAGATCATCAACCTGATGGACCGGGCGGACGCCTGGCCCGGCCCGGGGCGGCTGCACATGGGCGGCTTCGCCTACGAGAACCTCGTGCCGCGCGGCCCGTTCCCGCTGGCCGAGCGGCTGGACTGGGTGGCGGCGGCGACCGCCGAGTACAACCCGGAGCCGTACGAGCGTCTCGCGTCGGTGCTGCGGGCCGGCGGGGAGGACGTGGACGCCCGCGAGGTGCTGCTCGCCAAGCAGCGCCGGCACCGCGAGAGCCTGCCGCCGGCGGCCAAGCTGTGGGGCTATGTGCAGGACTGGACGGTCGCCTACGGGTACCGGCCGGGCCGGGCCGCCGTGTGGATGGCGGTGCTGTGGGCGGCGGGCTCGTTCGCCTTCGCGCAGGCCGGCCATCCGCCGCTGAAGCGGGGCGAGCATCCGGAGTGGAGCCCTACGCTCTTCACGCTCGATCTGCTGCTGCCGGTCATCGACCTGGGCCAGGTGGGCTTCTGGCAGTTGCGCGGGGGCTGGCAGTGGCTGGCGACGGCGATGATCCTGCTGGGCTGGATCCTGGCGACGACGGTGGCGGCGGGGGCCACGCGATTGCTGCGGCGCAACTGATGTTGCCGGTGTGACCACAGTTGTTGAACTGTCACACCTTTGCCTTCTCTTGACCGTCAGGCGTACAACTTTCGGCGAGTTCCCCGAACCATCTGGCGCCGCTGTGACCAGCGGTCTTTCAATGGTCGACACCATGGCTCTGCAGCTCCCGTTCATCCGCGCGAGCCGGATGACAAGGACCGCCCCCCACCTCGTCGGCTGGCCTTTCGCCGACGACGAGGTGCTGCTCGACGCGCCCGACGCGCGGCTGAGTCCGGCGCTGGTCGCCGCCGCCCGCGGCGACCACGGACCGGCCGCCGGGCTGCTCCACGCCACCCGCGCGGCGGCCGAGTGGGAGCGACGCGACCGGTACGTGACCCGGCTGGCCGCCTTCGCCCGCTCACGCCCCGAATGGCTGGACGCCTGGCTCGCCACCGCCCCGCACGACCCCGACGCGCTGCTGGTCGGGGCCCAGCTGGCGGTGGACCGCGCCTGGCTCTCACCGGCCCGCGCCGAGCTGCTGCGCGAGGTGAGCCCGCTGCTCACGGCCTCGGCCCGGGGCGACCAGCGGGACCCGGTGCCCTGGCGGCTCGCGCTCGACCACGCGCGGGGCGCGCAGGCCGGGCACAGGTACTTCGAGGAGCTGTGGGCGGCGGCCGTACGCCGCGCCCCGCACCACTACGGCTGTCATGTGGCCGCCCTGCGCTATCTGGCCGCCTCCTGGCACGGTTCGCACCAGGAGTGCTTCGACTTCGCCGACCGGGCCGCACAGGACGCGCCCGCCGACGCGCTCGCCCAGGCGCTCCCGCTGTGGGCGGCCTTCGGCTACCTGACCGACGGCTGCGGACCCGAGGTGCCGCGTGAGCGGCTGGAGGCGGCCGCCGACCGGGCGATCGCGCTGTCCCCGCTGCTGCCGGCGGCCGATCCCTGGCCCGCCCGGATGCGGAACCTGCTGATCTTCGTCCTGGTGTGCCTGGAGCGCTGGCCGGACGCCACCGAGCAGCTGCGGCTGAACGGCCCGTACGCCACCTCGTTCCCCTGGGACCAGGTGTCGGACGACCCGCTCGGACACTTCCTGCGGGTACGCGACGACGTCCGGGCCGCGACGGCAGGTCGGCCGTCCTGGCATCCACGGAGTGAACGGGGCGGACGAGTCCGCTCCGGCGACCATTAGGCTTTTGCGTCGTGACCACCGTCCGGCTCCCCCTCTTCCCCCTGAACTCAGTGCTGTTCCCGGGGCTCGTGCTCCCGCTCAACGTCTTCGAGGAGCGGTATCGCGCCATGATGCGCGAGCTGCTGAAGACCCCGGAGGACGAGCCGCGCCGGTTCGCCGTCGTGGCGATCCGCGACGGCCACGAGGTGGCCCCGAGCGCGCCCGGCATGCCCGACCCGACGGCCCTGCCCGACCGGGGCCCGCTGGCCGGTTTCGGCGCGGACCCGGTCAAGGCGTTCCACAAGGTGGGCTGTGTGGCGGACGCGGCGACGATCCGGGAGCGCACCGACGGCTCCTTCGAAGTGCTGGCGACCGGCACCTCCCGGGTGCGGCTGCTGTCCGTCGACGCCTCCGGCCCCTTCCTGACGGCCGAGCTGGAGACGCTGCCCGAGGAGCCCGGCGACGAGGCCGCGCCGTTGGCCGAGGGGGTGCTGCGGTCCTTCCGCCAGTACCAGAAGCGGCTGGCCGGCGCGCGGGAACGCTCCCTGGCGACCGGTGCCGAGCTGCCCGACGAGCCGGGCGTGGTGTCGTATCTGGTGGCGGCGGCGATGATGCTGGACACCCCGTCCAAGCAACGCCTGCTCCAGGCCCCCGACACGGCGTCCCGCCTGCGCGACGAGCTGAAACTCCTTCGCTCGGAGACGGCCATCATCCGTAATCTGCCGTCGTTGCCGGCGTCGGAACTGACGCGCGGCCCGATGAGCCTCAACTGAAGCGGACCGGCATGGCGAAGAAGTCGAAGAAGCAACAGCAGCCGGGGGGCACGCCCGCCACGGTCGCGCTCACGACGGCGGGCGTTGATTTCACCGTCCACTCCTACGACCACGACCCCGCCCACCCGTCCTACGGCGAGGAGGCGGCCGAGGCGATGGGCGTCTCACCGGACCGGGTCTTCAAGACCCTGGTGGCGGACGTCGACGGCGCGTTGACGGTCGCGGTGGTCCCGGTGGCGGGCCAGCTGGATCTGAAGGCCCTGGCCTCGGCCGTCGGCGGCAAACGCGCGACGATGGCCGACCCGACCCTGGCCGAACGCACGACGGGCTACGTCCGCGGCGGTATCTCGCCCTTGGGCCAGCGCAAGAAGCTCCCGACGGTCCTCGACGACTCGGCCTCGTCCCACCCGACGATCTGCGTCTCGGCGGGCCGGAGGGGCCTGGAGGTGGAACTGTCCCCGGAGGCCCTGGCCAAGCTGACGGAGGCGGTACTGGCACCCGTAGGCCGCGCCTAGCGCCGCCCTCGCTGCGGGCATGCGTGCCGCCCCTAGCTGCGGGCATGCGTGCCGCTAGGGGCGGCACGGGTGGGCGCAGCGGCACCCCGCTACGCCGGGCTGCGCAACGCCCCGCCCCCAGGCCGAGCACCTACGCAGCAGGCGGTGCCTCGTACGGCCCCTCAGGAAACTCCGGCTCCGGATCCCGAGGCCCGAACAACGCCGTAAGCCCCAGATGCAACACCAGCGCGGCAAGCGGCCAGGCCAGCAACGCCCCCTTCGCCCCCAGCTTCAGCGGCGCGGAGAACGTCACGCCCCGCCCCACATCCCTCGCCCGCGCGATGACATCCTCCGCGGGCCCGAGCCACACCCCGAGCCGCCAGGCCAGCAGCGACCCGAGCAGCCCGCCGACAGCCAGGCCCACCACCAGCGGCACACCCCCGCGCCGCCGCAGCAGGAACACGACCAGCGCGCTGACGGCCCCGAAGCCCAGCGCGAGCAGCGTGAACGTGCCGTCGACCCCGACGGCCTGCTCGCCCTCGGTGTCCTTGAGGTAGACGACCCAGTTGCCCTCCACCACGTCACCGATCAGCGGCACGTGCGGCGCGAGCCACCACCACAGCACTCCGAGCAGCACCCCGCCGAGCGCGACGGCCAGCGAGATCACGGCGGCTTCCCGCACTTCGGTCTTCATGCCGGGGCCGTCCTGTCCGTACCAGCCGTGCCCGGCGTACTCGGCGGGCTGAGATCCGGGAGCCCGGGGCCCGTCGGCCGGCGGCGGCCACGCGTCCTGCGCGGAACGTTCATGCGGTGGCGGTGGCGGAGTCAGTGGTGCGGTCACCCTGCCATCGTGCCAGTCCCGCCTGTGCGCCGCGTCACCGGACGACCGCTCCGCGCTCACCGGACGGCCGCCCGGCGGTACGCCCAGGTCGCCACGGCCAGCGAGACGACGCCCACCACCCCGCACACGGCGAGGTCACCGAGCACGAAGGCCCAGTCGGGATGCTGATCGAACGTCCGCGCGAAGGCCTCGACCCCGTACGTCGACGGCAGCAGATCCCGCGCGAAGCGCACCACCTCCGGCATCCGGTCCGCCGGCAGTACGCCCAGCAGCAGCGCCGCCGACATGCCCAGCTGCCCGAGCAGCGTGGCCAGCTCCGGCCGGGGCGCGAGCAGCCCCAGCGCCGCTCCCAGCCCGGCGAGCGCGGCGCCCGCGAGCGGGATCACGGCCATGAGGACCCACAGATGGGCGAGCGGCAGCCCGAACAGCGCGCAGCCGAACACCGCCGTCACGATGGTCCCCGGCACGGTGAACGAGGCGTACGCGCCCGCCGCGCCCAGCACCACCGCCGCCGGCGGCACCGGCAGGGTCGCGTAGTGGTCGAGTCCGCCACTGGCCCGCAGCTGCCCGAAGTACTGCGCGAGCAGGTTCAGCGCGACGAAGGCGACGACCAGGACCGACGAGCCGGCCACGACCGCCTGCGCCTCCGCCCCGTCGTCCACGACCCCGCGCATCAGGATCATGATCCCGATCGACTGGAAGGTCGCCACGAACAGCAGCGGGATCCGCGCGACCCGCGCCCGGGACAGCTGTGCCCGGTACACGGCCGCCAGCGAAGGCCACAGCCGCGCCCTGGGCCCGAGCTCGGCCGCGCACGCGGCGGGCTCCTCCGCGGCCAGGGCACTGCCCGGCAGGACATCGGCGGGTACGACACTCACGTCGCGCTGCTCCCCTTCGCTCGGGTCCACTGCGGCGGTCGCCCTGTTCGGTACGTATGCGGCGGGCTGTGCACTCAAGCCCCCCGCACCCAAGGCCCCGGTACTCCTCACGCCTTCACCAGCCCCTGCTGCACGGCACCGCCCAGGGCCAGGTACACATCCTCCAGGCTCGGCGTGGCCAGCGTGAAGTCGTCCAGGGCGGCGAAGGCGGCCCCGCCGGTGACGGTGGCGACGACCGCCCGGGCCTCCTCGGGCCCGAGCCGGAGCGTCCAGCGGCGGCCCGACTCCACGACGCGATCCCGCAGCGCGGCCACCTCGGGGACGTGCAGCGGCGCCGCGTCCCGCCACACCAGCTCCACCCGCACCTCACCGGCGACCTGCTCCTTGAGCCCGGCCGGGGTGTCGCAGGCGATCACCTTCCCCCGGTCGAGGACGGCCACACGGTCCAGTACGGTCTCGGCCTCGATGACGTTGTGGGTGACGAGCAGCACCGTCGTCCCCCGTTCGGCGCGTCGCCGGTCGACGGCGGACCACACGGCCCGCCGCGCCACCGGGTCCATGCCGGAGGTCGGCTCGTCGAGCACGAGCAGCGACCGCTCCCCCACCAGCGCCGCGGCGAAGCACGCCAGGCGCCGCTGGCCCCCGGAGAGCTTCTTCAGCGGCCGTCCGGCGAGGTTCGCGAGCCCCAGCTCCTCGAGTACGTCGTCCCGCTCGGCCCGCGCGGCCCGTACGTCCAGGCCGCGCAGCCGCCCGGTGGTCTCGGCGGCGAGCGACACGGTCAGCTCGTCGAGGGCGGTCGACTCCTGCCCGAGGTAGGCGAGGATGCGTGCGGCCCGTTCCGGGTGGCGCACGATGTCGTGCCCGAGGATCTCCACGCTGCCGCGGTCGGGCCGCATCAGCCCGGTGAGCTGCCGTACGAGGGTGGACTTGCCGGCGCCGTTCGGCCCGAGCAGGCCGAAGATCTCGCCGCGCCGGATGTCCAGCCGTACGTCGTCCGTGGCCCGGACCTCGGGAGTTCCCGGTGCGCCCCGCCGGCCCCGGACCGCCGGATAGGTCTTGGTCAGCCCGCGGACCGCGCACACGACGTCACCATCGTGCCGAAATGCCTGTGCCGCGCGCTTACTCACAAGGGACGAGACTACGGGGTCGGGAACCCCGGCCGGCTCTCGGGTCGGTCCATTCCGGGGAAATCCGCTCGCAAGGATCTCAGTCGCCGACGGGCGTGTGCTCCACGCCCGTGCGCACGCCGATCTCCCGCCAGAAACCGGCCCGGATGGCGTACCGGTCCCGCTCGTCGATCTGGTCGTCCTTGTGGGCGAGCAGGCCGAAGCGGGCGGCGTAGCGCAGCAGCTCCCCGTCGACCCGGTGCGGGATGCGCGGGTACATCCCGGACAATTTCGGCAGCTGGCCCTGGTCGCCGAGGCGCTCCACCCAGCGCCGTGCGAAGACCTGCCCCACCTCGTACGGGTCGCCGCCGACCGTGGTGATGTCCTCCTCGCGGTCGGCCCACCGCTGCTCGGCCGTGGTCAGCTGGGCGAGCGTCGGCATCGAGGCGGCTTCTGGGGGCTCGGCCGTGGGCCGGTCGACCCAGCCCTTGTCGGAGGACCAGCGAAGGGTGGCGGAGGCGGGGGGCTGGGCGGGCTGGGTTCCGGGGGCGCGCAGGGCCGCCAGGTCTTTGGGCGTGGGGACGCCTTTGGGGGCGGGGACCCGCTCCTCGGTGCCGTTCTGCCCGGGGCCGGCCGCCGGGTGCGGGGCCGGCGGGGCGGTCCGCTCGGCCGTGGCGGCGAGCGAGGACTCGGGCAGCGGCGCGGAGAGGATCGCGGCGATCTCGGGCCGGGGCACGGGCTGCGGGGCGCACACGCCGGTGTACTCCTTGGCGCGGACCGCCTTGGTGATCCACGTCCGGTCCAGGACGCGCCGCTCGTCGGCCTCGGCGACCAGGTCCTCGGACTGGTTGTAGTCGCCGTCGGCGGCCTGGACGGCCCACAGATGCACGGCGACACCGTGCTCCTTGGCGGCCATCATGCCGGGCAGCAGGTCGCCGTCGCCGGTGACGAGGACGACGTCGGAACAGGCGCGGTTGCGGGCCAGCTCGGTGAGCTCGGCGTGCATCGCGGCGTCCACGCCCTTCTGCGCCCAGCGGCCGTCGCTGCGGGTCAGAGCGCCGAGCCGGACGGTGACCCGGGGCATCACGCGCAGCCGGCGGTGCTCCGGTTGCGGGACACGGTCGGGGGCGCCGTCGAACCAGTAGATGCGCAGCAGGGGCTGCTGCGTATCGGACTCGGCGCGTTCGCGCAGCCCCTGGATGAGGGCCGTGTGGTCGACGGTGATGCGGGACCGTGAGGGCTCCCCGGCGAGGAGACTCGCCGCGGCTCCCAGCAGATACCCCGCGTCCACCAGGACGATGCAGCGGTCCACACGACTCACCCTCTTCCCAGGAGGTTTGCTTCGGGCTTGCTTCGAGTCTGCCCGACGGCGCGGAGGTTAACGGCCGGAACTCGATCTTCGGCGTGGCGTTTCGGGAGTTCCCGCTCCGACCACCCCTGTCACGCACGGTAATTGTCCGACATGCGATCGTTGTCGGCCTGTGTGAATCTGGTCCCGGCCCTGGCCCCTAGATCCCCCACAGGAGGCACCACCATGGCCAAGAACAAGAACCGTGAACGCAAGCAGCGTCCCACCGAGCGTGGCCAGCGGGCGGACCGCAGCCCCGCGGCGCAGACGGAGCCCCAGCCCGAGGTCGAGGTGGCCGCCCCCGGCGACATGGCGACCCGTAAGCGGAAGCGCAGCTTCGGCCACAACTGACATCTGCGTGACGGGTCGTTGAGACCCACCCACTTGCGCATATGCGTGAGGGGCGTACCCGGTACCGGGTACGCCCCTCACGCGCATCGAGAGCCCTCAGCCGGCCAGGCAGGACGGCCCGAGCAGCACCTTCAGGTCACCGAAGAGCGCCGGGTCCGGCTTCACGCGGTGCCGGTCCAGACGCAGCACGGTGGTCTTGGTCGGCCCCTGGAGCTTGATCCGGACCTCGCTGTCGCCCTTGTGGTGGCTGAGCACCTCGCCGAGGCGGCTGACCAGCGGCGGGGTGACCCGGGTGGCCGGGATGGTGAGGATCACGGGCGCGTTGGTACCCGCGTTCGACAGGTCCGGCACCATCAGCTCCATCGCGACGAGCCGCGGCACGTCCTCCCGCTTGTCGAGGCGGCCCTTGACGAACACCACGGCGTCCTCGACGAGTTGCGTCGAGACGAGCTGGTAGGTCGCGGGGAAGAACATGCACTCGATCGAGCCGGCGAGGTCCTCGACGGTGGCGATGGCCCAGGCGTTGCCCTGCTTGGTCATCTTGCGCTGGAGGCCGGAGATGATGCCGCCGATGGTCACCACGGAGCCGTCGGAATAGTCACCCCCGGTCAGCTGGGAGATGCCCGCGTCCGCCTTGTCGGACAGGATGTGCTCCAGACCGAACAGCGGGTGGTCGGAGACGTACAGGCCGAGCATCTCCCGCTCCTGGGCGAGCAGATAGGTCTTGTCCCACTCGTCGGGGGAGAACTCCACGTCGAGACCGAAGCCCGGCTCGCTGGTCTCGGCCGCCTCGCCCATGCCGCCGAAGAGGTCGAACTGGCCCTCGGCCTCCTTGCGCTTGACGGCGACCACGTTGTCGATCATCGGCTCGTAGTGCGCGGTCAGGCCCTTGCGGGTGTGGTTCATGGCGTCGAAGGCGCCGGCCTTGATCAGCGATTCGGTGGTGCGCTTGTTGCAGACCACCGCCTCCACCTTGTCGAGGTAGTCCGGGAAGGAGACGTACTTCCCCTTGGCCTTGCGGCACCTGATGATCGACTCGACGACGTTCGTGCCGACGTTGCGGACGGCGGAGAGGCCGAAGAGGATCACGTCGTCGCCCTGGGCCGCGAAGTTGGACATCGACTCGTTGACGTCCGGCGGGAGCACCTTGATGCCCATGCGGCGGCACTCGTTGAGGTAGACGGCCGACTTGTCCTTGTCGTCCTTCACCGAGGTGAGCAGGGCGGCCATGTACTCGGCGGGGTGGTTCGCCTTGAGATACGCGGTCCAGTACGAGACCAGGCCGTACGCGGCGGAGTGCGCCTTGTTGAACGCGTAGCCGGCGAAGGGGACCAGCACGTCCCACAGGGCCTGGATGGCCTCGTCGCTGAAGCCCTTCTTGCGGGCGCCCTCCTGGAAGAGGACGAAGTTCTTCGCCAGTTCCTCGGGCTTCTTCTTGCCCATGACGCGGCGGAGGATGTCGGCCTCGCCGAGCGAGTAGCCGGCGATGATCTGGGCGGCCTTCTGCACCTGCTCCTGGTACACGATCAGGCCGTGGGTGACGTCCAGGACCTCCCTGAGGGGCTCCTCGAGCTCCGGGTGGATGGGCGTGATCTCCTGCTGGCCGTTCTTTCGAAGGGCGTAGTTCGTGTGGGAGTTCATGCCCATCGGGCCCGGGCGGTACAGGGCCGACACGGCGGAGATGTCTTCGAAGTTGTCCGGCTTCATCAGCCGGAGCAGGGAGCGCATCGGGCCGCCGTCGAACTGGAAGACGCCGAGGGTGTCGCCGCGCTGGAGCAGTTCGAAGGTCGTGGGGTCGTCGAGCGGGAGGCTCAGGAGGTCGATGTCGACCCCCTTGTTGGACTTCACCATCTTGACGGCGTCGTCCATGATCGTCAGGTTGCGCAGGCCGAGGAAGTCCATCTTCAGCAGGCCGAGCGACTCACAGCTCGGGTAGTCCCACTGGGTGATGGTGACCTTGTCCGTGTGCCTGACCCAGACCGGGACGTGGTCGGTGATCGTCTCGCTGGACATGATCACGCCGGCGGCGTGTACACCCATCTGGCGGACCAGGCCCTCGACGCCCTTGGCGGTGTCGATGACCTTCTTCACGTCCGGCTCGTTCTCGTACATCCCCCGGATCTCGCCCGCCTCCGAGTAACGGGGGTGCTCGGGGTTGGTGATGCCGTCGAGGTTGATGCCCTTGCCGAGGACGTCGGCGGGCATGGCCTTGGTGAGGCGGTCGCCCATCGCGTACGGGTAGCCCAGCACACGCGCGGAGTCCTTGATCGCGTTCTTGGCCTTGATGGTGCCGTAGGTGCCGATCATGGCGACCTTGTCGGCGCCGTACTTCTCCGTCACGTACCGGATCACCTCGACGCGCCGGCGCTCGTCGAAGTCGATGTCGACATCGGGCATGGAGATGCGCTCGGGGTTGAGGAACCGCTCGAAGATCAGGCCGTGCGGGATGGGGTCGAGGTCGGTGATGCCGAGGGCGTAGGCGACGATCGAGCCGGCCGCGGAGCCTCGGCCGGGGCCGACCGCGATGCCCTGCTTCTTGGCCCACATGATGAAGTCGGCGACCACGAGGAAGTAGCCCGGGAAGCCCATCGAGATGATGGTGTCCATCTCGTACTCGACCTGCTTGGTGCGGTCGTCCGGGATGCCCTCCGGGAAGCGGCGCTCCATGCCGCGCAGGGTCTCCTCGCGGAACCAGCTGACCTCCGTGTACCCCTCCGGGATGTCGAACTTGGGCATGAGGTCGCGCTTCTCGAACATGCCCGTGGTGTCGACCATCTCGGCGATCAGGCGGGTGTTGGCGCAGCCCTCCTGCCAGGCGTCCGAGGAGTCGATGGCGTACATCTCGTCGGTGGACTTCAGGTAGTAGCCGGTGCCGTCGAACCTGAAGCGGTCGGGGTCGGAGAGGTTCTTGCCGGTCTGGATGCACAGCAGGGCGTCGTGGGCGGACGCCTCGTGCGAGTAGGTGTAGTGCGAGTCGTTGGTGACCAGCGGGGGGATGCCGAGCTTCTTGCCGATCTCCAGCAGGCCGTCGCGGACCCGGCGCTCGATCTCGATGCCGTGGTCCATCAGCTCCAGGAAGTAGCGCTCCTTGCCGAAGATGTCCTGGTAGTCGGCGGCGGCCTTGAGGGCCTCGTCGAAGTGTCCGAGGCGCAGCCGGGTCTGGACCTCGCCGGAGGGGCAGCCGGTGGAGGCGACGATCCCCTCGGACCACTGGGAGATGGTCTCCTTGTCCATCCGGGGCCACTTCTGGAGCCAGCCCTCGGCGTACGCGTCGGAGGACAGCCGGAAGAGGTTGTGCAGGCCGGTCGAGTTCACCGCCCACATCGTCTTGTGGGTGTAACCACCGGAACCGGAGACATCGTCCCGCTTCTGGTGCGGCTGGCCCCACTGGATCTTGCGCTTGTTGCGGCGGGACTCGGGCGCGACGTACGCCTCGATGCCGATGATCGGCGTGACCCCGGCCTTCTGCGCCGTGTGGAAGAAGTCGTACGCCCCGTGGAGGTTGCCGTGGTCGGACATGGCGATGTGCGACATGCCCATCTCGTTGCACGCGTTGAACATGTCCTTCAGCCGCGCGGCACCGTCCAGCAACGAGTACTGGGTGTGGACGTGCAGGTGCGTGAACGGCGGCTTTGACACGGCAGCGGCCTCCAGAGAAAACGTAGGTCGAATGGGGTCCGACAGGCTGCGCACAGTCTGGGGGACAGCGTCGAAGTCTATGCCTCGGCACTGACACTCCGAGGGCTGACCCGCGTACCTTCATGCGAGGGTCGCGGGCACTCCCGCGACCCGCCGCACGTTAGTCAGGGGGCGGACCTGCCGCCCTGAACATCTGCACCAGGAGGCACCCAGCGATGTCGTTCCCGCCGCTCGACGACGAGCACCGCGGTGAGGAGATCCTCGCCGTATTCGACACCGCCTTCGGCCAGCTGCTGGCCGCCGACCCGGCCGCGTTCCGTGTGAAGTTCCGGAAGATGGCGGCCTCGGCCTTCGCCTTCTACCGGGGCACGGCGTGCCTCTTCTACAAGGACCTCGACGCCGAGAAGCGGGGCGGGCCGTACCTGGACGAGCGCACCTCGCGCGTGTGGATCCACGGCGACCTGCACGCGGAGAACTTCGGCACGTACATGGATGCGAACGGCCGGCTGATCTTCAACGTCAACGACTTCGACGAGGCCTACGTCGGCCCGTTCACCTGGGACCTGAAGCGCTTCGCCGCGTCCATCGCGCTGATCGGGTATGCGAAGGCGCTCAGCGACGAGCAGATCTCCGAGCTGGTGACGATCTACGCGGTCGCCTACCGCGAGCGGATCCACGCCCTGGCCACGGGTGCGAAGAGCGACGAGGTGCCGCCGTTCACGCTGGACACCGCGCAGGGCCCGCTGCTGGACGCGCTGCGTGACGCCCGCTCGCTGACCCGGTTCGGCCTGCTGGAATCGATGACGGAGATCCGCGACTTCGAGCGCCGTTTCGCGCCGGGCGGCGGCTCCGTCGAGCTGGACGCGGCCACGCGCTACAAGGTCCTCGCCGCCTTCGACGGCTACCTGGAGACGCTGCCGGACAGCTCGCTGGCCCGCCCGGACTCCTACCGCGTGAAGGACGTCGTCGGCCGGCGCGGCATCGGCATCGGCTCGGCGGGGCTGCCGTCGTACAACATCCTCCTGGAGGGCCACAGCGACGCCCTGGAGAACGATGTCGTGATCTACATCAAGCAGGCCCAGACCCCGGCCGTCTCCCGGCACATCACGGACCAGTCGATCGGCGACTACTTCCAGCACGAGGGGCACCGCACGGTCATCTCCCAGCGCGCCCTCCAGGCCCACGCCGACCCGTGGCTGGGCTGGACGGAGCTGGACGGCTCGGGCCAGCTGGTCGCCGAGGTCTCGCCGTACGCGGTGGATCTCGACTGGGGCGACATCGACGACCCGGAGGAGATCGCCCAGGTGGTGGCCGACCTCGGCCGGGCGACGGCCACGATGCACTCGGCGGCGGACGACCAGTCCGGGGAGTCCCTGGTGCCGTTCTCCACGGAGCGGGCCATCGACGCGGCGATCGCGGCCGACGAGGACGGCTTCCCGCCGCTGCTGGTCGACTTCGCGCACAGCTACGGCGCACGCGCGCGTGCCGACCACCAGACCTTCGTGGACCTGTTCCGCAACGGCCGGATCCCGGGCCTGTAGCCGGGGCTTTCGCCATCCGCTCTCCCACAGGCATCCTTTAGGGGTCCCTTACAGGCCCCCATGACAGACTCTCCCTTCGCTATGGACATATCCGGGATCCAGCTCAGAGCCGTACGCGCGGCGCTGTTCACGGCAGTGGTCGTGACGCTCAGCACCGCGTCGCACGTGTTGCTGTCCCAGGTCCCGCTCCCGCTGAGCACGGTGGCCGCGGTCTCCGTCGCCGTGTTCGTGATCGCGTACGCCCTGGCGGGCCGCGAGCGCTCCTTCGGGCGGATCGCGGCCCTGCTGATCCCGCTGGAACTGGCCGCCGACACGGTGTTCACCACAGGTCAGCACGCCTGTTACGGCAGGGCGGGCGGCCCGGTCGCCGGTCCGTTGCGTTCGGTCGGCCTGGACGTGCTGTGCGGGGGCGGCGAGGTCGGCACCCCGCTGGCCCGGATGGCCGGGGCCACCGGCACCGACCGGCTCGCGGCCGCGGTCGCGCACGCCGACCCGGCCACCGCCTGGCTGCTGCTCGGCGCGCACATCGGCGTGGGCCTGGTCGCCGCCGTCTGGCTGCGCCGCGGCGAGCGGGCCCTGGCCCAGCTGCTGCGGGCCGTGGCGGCCGCGGTCTCCACAAGGGTCCGGCCGCTGCTGCTGGCGGTCGCCGCTGTCGCGGTGGAGCGGGCTCCGGCCGGGCGGTGCCTGCCGTCGCGCGCCGCCGACCGCACGCCCACCGCCCGCGACCGGATCCTCACGTACTCCCTGGGGCGGCGTGGACCGCCGTGCTCGCCCGCCTTCGTCTGAGGCGCTCCCGCACCTTTCGAGCACAGGCAGTCCCCCTACGCATTCCGCACACCCCGGTGTGCGCGTACCCCTACGGAGAACATCACCATGAGCAAGCGGAACACCCAGGCGGCGAAGACGGCGGCCCGCGAGCGGCTGCGCGCCGAGCGTGAGCGCGAAGCCAAGCGCGCGAAGGTCAAGCGGCAGATCGTCGTCGCCTGCTCCATCGTCGGCGTCCTGGCGATAGCCGGCGGCATCAGCTACGCGGTCGTCCAGGCCAACAAGCCCAGCTACTGGGAGGGCAAGAAGGACGCCAAGGTCGTCACGCCGGCCAACACCACGGGCGCCAAGGGCACCACGGTCGTCATCGGCAAGGACTCGGCCAAGAAGACCCTGAAGGTCTACGAGGACCCGCGCTGCCCCGTGTGCGCCCAGTTCGAGCAGACCGTCGGCCCGACCGTGAAGAAGGACATCGACGACGGCAAGTACAAGATGCAGTTCATCGGTGCCACGTTCATCGACAACAAGGACAACGGCGAGGGCTCCAAGAACGCGCTGAGCGCCCTGGGTGCCGCGCTGAACGTGAGCGACGACGCGTTCCTCGACTACAAGGCCGCGCTGTACTCGGCGAAGTACCACCCCGAGGAGACGACCGACGAGTTCAAGGACGACAGCTACCTCATCAAGGTCGCGAACACCGTCCCCGAGCTGAAGAACAACAAGAAGTTCCAGGACGCGGTCGAGAAGGGCACCTACGACGCCTGGGCGATGGCCATGTCGAAGACCTTCGACGACAACAAGGAGGGCGTGAAGGGCACCCCGGGCTTCGCCATGGACGGCAAGCAGCTCACCGCCGACAGCCAGGGCACGCCGCTGATGACCGTGGCCGACTTCAACCGGGTGGTGGGCGAGGCCCTCAAGAAGTGACGGCGGGTCCGGTACGGGCCACCGCGTGAAGAGCGGGCGAACTTCCGGAGTTCGCCCGCTCTGGTGCGTACCGATCAGTAACCTGATCGTCCGTGACCAGTCGATACAGATCATCGAAGACGTCCGAGGGCATCAACTCCCTCAACCCCCGCCGCCGTACGGTCGTCAAGGCCGCGGCGGCGACCGCTGTCCTGGCCGGGCCGCTCGCCGCCTCCCTGCCCGCGCGCGCCGCCGACCAGGCTCCCGCCTTCCTGCACGGCGTCGCCTCCGGTGACCCCCTGCCGGACGGCGTCCTGCTGTGGACCCGGGTGACCCCCGTCCCGGAGGCGATACCCGGCTCCGGGCTGGGTCCGGACACCGTGGTGAGCTGGGTCGTCGCCGAGGACCGCGCCTTCACCACGATCGTCGCCAAGGGTTCCACCACCGCGACGGCCGCCTCCGACCACACGGTGAAGGCCGACATCCGGAGCCTCAGGCCGGCCACCGACTACTGGTTCCGCTTCTCCTCCGGCGGCACCGACTCCCCCGCCGCGCGCACCCGCACCGCCCCGGCGGCCGACGCGGCCGTCACGAACCTCCGCTTCGGCGTGGTCTCCTGCGCCAACTGGGAAGCCGGTTACTTCTCCTCGTACCGCCATCTCGCGGCCCGCGGCGACCTGGACGCCTGGCTGCACCTCGGCGACTACATCTACGAGTACGGCACCGGCGAGTACGGCACGCGCGGCACGGTCGTACGCCCGCACGCCCCGGCCCACGAGATCGTCACGCTCGCCGACTACCGCATCCGGCACGCGCGCTACAAGACCGACCCGGACCTCCAGGCCCTGCACACCACGGCCCCGGTCGTGGCGATCTGGGACGACCACGAGTTCGCCAACGACGCCTGGTCGGGCGGTGCCGAGAACCACACGGAGGGCGCGGAGGGCGCCTGGTCCGCCCGCCAGGCCGCCGCCAAGCAGGCCTACTTCGAGTGGATGCCGGTGCGTCCGGCGATCGCGGGCACCACCTACCGCCGGCTGCGTTTCGGCAAGCTGGTCGACCTCTCACTGCTTGACCTGCGGTCCTTCCGCTCGCAGCAGGTCAAGGTGGGCAACGGCGAGGTCGACGACCCGGACCGCACGCTCACCGGCCGCGCCCAGCTCGACTGGCTCAAGGCGGGACTGAAGGCGTCCGACACCACGTGGCGGCTGGTCGGCAACTCGGTGATGATCTCGCCGTTCGCCATCGGCTCGCTCTCCGCCGACCTGCTGAAGCCCCTCGCCAAGCTGCTCGGCCTGCCGCAGGAGGGCCTGGCCCTCAACACCGACCAGTGGGACGGCTACACCGACGACCGCCGCGAGATCCTCGCCCACCTGCGCGCGAACGCGATCCGCAACACGGTCTTCCTCACCGGCGACATCCACATGGCCTGGGCCAACGACGTCCCGGTGGACGCCGGCACGTACCCGCTGTCCCCGTCCGCCGCCACGGAGTTCGTCGTCACCTCGGTCACCTCGGACAACCTCGACGACATCGTCAAGGTCCCGGAGGGCACGGTCTCCGCGGTCGCCTCACCCGTCATCCGCGCCGCCAACCGGCACGTCCACTGGGTCGACACCGACCGCCACGGCTACGGCGTCCTGGACATCACGGCCGAGCGCGCCCAGATGGACTACTACGTCCTCTCCGACCGCGCGAAACGCGACGCGACCGCCAAGTGGACCCGCTCCTACCGCACCCGCAGCGGCACACAGAAGCTCGAGCGGGTCTACGACCCGGTGTGAGCGGCCGTCTACGAAAAGACACCTTGAAGTCGTCAACCGTACGAGCAACTCCTACGTCTTTCTCAGTAGGTTGACGATTCGTCAGCGCTATCGACGCGTACGAGAAAGGAGTCACATGGCCACCTCTCAAGGTGTCTTGACGAAGTCAGCGGTGGTCGTGGCCGCTCTGGCCCTCGCCGGAGGTACCGCCACCGCCGCCCATGCACAGGAATCCGCCCCCGCGGCACCGGCCTACGTCACTCTGTCCGTGCTGAACCCGGACGGCGCCCCCGTCTACGCCAAGCCCGATTCCTCGTCGGAGCGGTACCGCGTGGACAAGGCCGGCACCAAGGAGCGCATCCAGTGCTCGACCACGACGACCCCCTCGGGGGCCCGGTGGTTCCGGATCTACGACTCGCACCCGGTGGGCTGGATATGGTCCGGGCACTTCGCCTCCCTGGAGAACCCGCCCAAGGAGTGCTTCCCCAGGTAGGCGGATGACCGCCGGCTACAAGCTGTCGAGGAAGCCGAGCGCCACCCGCCAGGTGGCCTCGGCGGCCTCCTCGTCGTAGTCCGGCAGGTCGGGGTCGGTGTAGAGGTGGCCGGCCCCGGCGTAGCGGTACACCTCGACGTCCGCGCCGGTCCGGCCCATCTGGAGGTACCAGGCGCTGAGCCAGTCGTCCGTCTCGAAGGGATCCGGCTCCGCCACGTGCAGCTGGACCGGCAGGTCGTCGGCCGTGGCGTCCGGCGCGATGTCCGACGTGCCGTGCAGGAGCAGCAGCCCGCGCGCCTTGTCGTCGCCGAGGGCGAGGGTCTGGGCGATCGAGGCGCCGAGCGAGAATCCCGCGTACACCAGTCCGCGCTCGGAGTAGGGCGCGGCGGCCAGCACGGCCCGCTTCAGCAGCTCGTCCTTGCCGATCTTCTCCTGGTGCTCCATGCCCTCCTCGACCGCCTCGAACGTGCGCCCCTCGAAGAGGTCGGGCGTCCACACCTCGTGTCCGGCCGTGCGCAGCCGGTCAGCGGCCTGGAGCACCGCGGGCCGCAGCCCCTGGGTCGAGTGAAAGAGCATGATGTTCATGAAGCCCATGGTGCCAGCCGGGTGTGACACCGCGAGATCGCGGCAGTACCCAGCACCGGACGGAAGTCACATGTTCATGTCTGCCGGTGGCCGGTTAGGTTCGGGGGCATGGAGAACCTGCTGCGACCGCTGATCGTGGTCGGTGGCTCGGTCGTGCTCACGCTGGTGATCGGCTGGGCCACCGACTTCCTGCTGCGCAAGGCCGACGAACGACACCACGAGACCCAGCTGTGGGGTCTGCTCCGCCGCGGGCGCATTCCCTACCAGCTCGTGCTCTTCGCGGCCCTCCTGAGAGGGTCGTACGACGAGGCGGACCTGCTGGACGACCGCCGCGAGGGCCTCGGCCAGGCGCTGACGCTGCTGCTCATCGGGTCGGCCGCCTGGCTGGTGATCCGTATCGCGGGGGCGATCGTCGAGACGTCCTACAGCCGGTACGCCAGCGCACGGGCCCACCGCGACCCGGCAAGGGTCCGCCGCGTGCGCACCCAGGTGACGCTGATCATGCGGGTGGTGTCCGCGGTCGTCGGCGTGGTGGCCACGGCGAGCATGCTGCTGACGTTCCCGGCGTTCCGGGCGGCCGGCGCCTCGCTGCTGGCCTCGGCCGGCATCCTCGGCATCGTCGCCGGTGTCGCCGCCCAGTCCACGCTGAGCAACATGTTCGCGGGGTTCCAGATCGCCTTCGGCGACATGGTGCGTATCGGGGACACCGTGGTGGTGGACGGCGAGTGGGGCACGGTCGAGGAGATCACGCTGACGTTCCTGACCGTCCACACCTGGGACGAGCGCCGGATCACCATGCCGGTGTCGTACTTCACGTCCAAGCCGTTCGAGAACTGGTCGCGGGGCACCCCGCAGATGACCGGCATCGTCTTCTGGCACGTGGACCACACGGCCCCCGTGGACGCGATGCGCGAGAAGCTCCGCGACATCCTGCGCGAGTGCCCGGCCTGGGACGGCCGCGCCTACAACCTGTGCGTCACGGACACCACCCCGAGCACCCTGCAGGTGCGGGCCCTGGTGACGGCCAAGGACGCGGACGACATCTGGACGGTGCGGGTCACGGTGCGCGAGGAGATGGTCCGCTGGCTGGCGGACGAGCACCCGTACGCCCTCCCCCGGGTCAACACGGCGGACGCGCTCCTGCCGCCGTCCTGGAACGGGAATGGGAACGGCCACCCCCCGTCGCAGGACGGCGTCCCGCCCCAGCAGCGCCGCTACCACGGCTCGGCCAGGCCGGAGCGCTGACACGAGAGCCGGCAAAGAGAGAAGAGAGAGGGCTGCCCGTACCGCGGGCAGCCCCCTTCTCGGCCGGTCAGTGACCCCGTTCGGCGCCGCCGTTGACCTGGATGATCTGGGAGGTGATGTGCCCGGCGCCCGAAGAGGCCAGCCAGTGCAGGGTCTCGACTACGTCACCGGGGGTCCCGGCCCGCCCGTTCGAGGTCTCCGCGACGAGCCGCGCCCGCCGCTCCTCGCTCATCGCGTCCCCGAAGAACTCGGTGTCCTCGACATAGCCGGGCGCGACCACGTTCACGGTGATGCCGCGCGGCCCCAGCTGCCGGGCCAGATCATGGGCGTAGGGATGCAGACCCGCCTTGGCCGCCGCGTACGCGCCGCTCCCGGATCCCCGGTAGGCGGCGATGGAACCGAGGAACAGCACCCGCCCACCGGGCTCGGCGAGGCGCGGCCTCAGAGCCTCGGTGAGCAGGACGGCGGTCAGGGTGTTGAGCCGGAAGTTCACGGTCCAGCTGTGCGCGACGGCCTCGAGCGGATCGTCACTCCCGGCGTCCGGCTCGAGCAGCCCATTGCCTCCGGCGCTGTGCACGAGCACGTCCACGGCCCCGAACTCCCGCTCCACGAACCCGGCGACACCCCGCACGTCCGCCGGCTCGCTGAGATCCGCCGCATACGTCCGCGCCCCCGGCACCCCGGCCTTCTCCAGCACATCGGCCCGCCGCCCGAGCAACAGGACCTGATCCCCGCCCGCGGCGAACGCCCGGGCCGCCGCGAGCCCGATTCCGGTTCCTCCACCACTGATCACAACATTCCGAGCCATACGACGACCCTACGACCCGTCAGCCGCCGACGGCGAAGACCCCGCCGGGAAACCGCTCACCGCATCGACCGCACATCAAGATGCCGCAACACCCGGTCCACGACCTCCGGATCGGCCCCCGGCTCACTCCGCGCCGCCAGCACCTCGTGCCGGGCCGCGCTCAGCATCTCCTGCTGGATCCGCCGCACCCGCTTCAGCCGCCGCGCGCGCTCCCCGGAGGCCTCCCGCCGCTCGTCCTCGGCGACTTCGGGACTGATCCGGACCCCGATGTCGAAGGCCCGCCGCAGCATCTGCTCGGACAGGTCCTCCGGGAGGTCCTCTTCCTCCTCGATCTCGCGCAGCCTCCGCTTCGCCGCCTTGGACGCCCGGATCGCCAGTTCCTTCGCGCGTTCCTTCTCCTGGTCCCGGTCGGCCTTCACGCCCAGCCGCCGCACCAGCCACGGCAACGTCAGCCCCTGCACCACCAGCGTCGCCACGATCACGCCGAACGCGATGAAGATGAGCTCGTCCCGGTTGGGGAAGGGAGCCCCCGCGTCCGTCTCCAGCGGAATGGCCAGGACCAACGCCACCGAGGCCACCCCGCGCATCCCCGACCACCACATCACCACGGTCTCGCGCCAGCTCACCGGGATGTCCTCGTCGTAGTCCCGCCGCGCGTGCAGCCGTTTGGTCAGCCAGGTCGCCGGCAGCAGCCACAGCAGCCGTACGAACACGACGACGACCACCACGACCGCCGCCCAGCCGAGCAGCTCGCCCCACCGGCCGGACGCGGTGCGAATGGCGTTGTGCAGCTCGAGACCGACCAGCCCGAACGCGACGCCGGTGACGAGCGTGTCGACGATGTTCCAGAACGTGTGCCCGGCCAGCCGGGTCATGACGTCGTCGGCGTCGGACCCGTACTCCGCGAGGAACACCGCGGTGGTCAGCACGGCGAGCACTCCGGACCCGTGCAGTTCCTCGGCCATGACGTACGAGGCGTACGGCACCAGCAGGGTCAGCCCGATCTGCAGGGTCGCGTCCCCGAGCAGGTCCATCAGCTTGTTCGCGCCCCAGCCCAGAGCGATGCCCACGGCCGCCCCCACCACGGCCGACAGCACCAGATCGAGGCCGGCCTGCCAGGGCGAGAACGTCCCGCTGACGGCGGCGGCGATCGCCACGTGGTAGAGGACGATGGCCGTCACGTCGTTGAACAGCCCCTCGCCCTCCAGGATCGACACCAGCCGGCGCGGCAGCCCCAGCTGCCCGGCGACGGCGGTCGCCGCGACCGGGTCCGGCGGCGCCACCAGCGCACCGAGCGCGAACGCCGCGGCGAGCGGCAGCCCCGGCACGATCGCGTCGGCCGCGGCGGCCACACAGGCCATGGTGACGAACACCAGCGCCACGGCCAGCAGGAAGATGGGTCTCTTGTTCGCCGCGAACTGCCGCCATGACGTGCGCCGCACGGCGGCGTACAACAGGGGCGGCAGCAGCAGCGGCAGGATGAGGTCAGGCGGGATCTCGACGTTCGGTACGAAGTCGAGCAGCGCGAGGACTATGCCCAGGAGCGTCATCAGCACCGGCGCGGGCATCCCCAGCCGGTCCCCGACCGGGACGCTGATCACGGCCCCGAGCAGCAGCACGAACAACAGGGCCAACTGATCCACGGTCAGCACTCCGGGAGGTCAGACGGTCATACGACTGAACTCAAGCCTGCCACGCAACTCCACGGACAAACCGTTTCGGCACCCGCGGCGAGCGGCTACAGCGAACGCCGCATCCCCTGGTGCGGGATACCCGCCTCCAGATACTCCGGCCCGTACGCCTCGTAGCCGAGCCGCGCGTAGAAGCCGAGCGCGTGCGTCTGCGCGTGCAGGTCCACGGCCGCGAGCCCACGCGCGCGTGCGGCGTCCTCGATGGCCCGCACCAGGGCGACCCCGACACCGAGGCCGCGCGCCTGGCCGGCCACGGCGAGCCGGCCGAGGGAGCCGACGGACGGGCCGGCTCCGGTCTGCGCCACGGCCGCCTCGCCGTACAGCAGCCGCCCGGTCCCGAGCGGCACGCCGTCCTCCCGGACGGCCAGCACATGCACGGCCCCCGCGTCGTACGCGTCGTACTCGAGGTCCTCCGGCACGCCCTGCTCGCCGACGAAGACCTCCTTGCGCACCGCGAAGCACGCCTCACGGTCGGCGGCGTCCTCCGCGACACGCACCGCATACCGCGGGGTGCTCATGCGTACGTCTCCTCCCGGACCTGGTCCAGGGCCTTCTGCAGGTCCTCCGGGTAGTCGCAGGAGAACTCCGCCCACTGCCCGTCCCCGGGGTGCTCGAAGCCGAGGCGCACCGCGTGCAGCCACTGGCGGGTCAGGCCGAGGCGCTTGGCGAGGGTCGGGTCGGCGCCGTAGGTCAGGTCGCCTACGCAGGGGTGCCGGTGGGCGGCCATGTGGACGCGGATCTGGTGGGTGCGGCCGGTCTCCAGCTTCACGTCGAGCAGCGACGCCGCGCGGAAGGCCTCGATCAGGTCGTAGTGCGTGACGGACGCCTTGCCCTCGGCGGTGACCGCCCACTTGTAGTCGTGGTGGGGGTGGCGGCCGATGGGCGCGTCGATGGTGCCGCTGGTCGGGTCGGGGTGGCCCTGGACGAGCGTGTGGTACCGCTTGTCGACCGTGCGCTCCTTGAACTGGCGCTTCAGCGATGTGTACGCGTACTCCGACTTGGCCACGACCATCAGCCCGGACGTGCCGACGTCGAGGCGGTGCACGATGCCCTGGCGCTCCGCGGCCCCGGAGGTGGAGATCCGGTACCCGGCGGCGGCCAGGCCCCCGATGACGGTCGGCCCGGTCCAGCCCGGCGACGGGTGCGCGGCGACGCCCACCGGCTTGACGATCACGACCACGTCATCGTCGTCGTGCACGATCTCCATGCCCTCGACCGGCTCGGCCACCACCTGCACCGGCGCGGGCGCCTGCGGCATCTCGACCTCCAGCCAGGCGCCGCCGTGCACACGCTCCGACTTTCCGACCACCGACCCGTCGACCGCGACCTTTCCCGCGGCGGCGAGTTCGGCCGCCTTGGTCCGGGAGAAGCCGAACATGCGGGAGATGGCGGCGTCGACGCGCTCGCCCTCCAGTCCGTCGGGCACGGGCAGGGTGCGGATCTCGGGAATCGTGCTCACCCGTCGAGTATGCCGGACGGGTCCGACAGTCCCGACCGGCGCCTGTCAGTCCTTGTGGACGGTGCCGTCCGGGTCGAGCCCCTTGAACGACAGCAGCACGATCAGGATGCCGCCGCACACGATCGCCGAGTCGGCCAGGTTGAAGACGGCGAAGTGCTTGGGCGCGATGAAGTCCACGACCGCGCCCTCGAAGACACCCGGCGCACGGAAGATCCGGTCGGTGAGGTTGCCCAGCGCACCGCCGAGCAGCAGTCCGAGCGCGAGCGCCCAGGGCAGGCTGTAGAGCTTGCGGGCGAGCCGGGCGATCACCACGATCACCGCCGCCGCGATCATGGTGAAGATCACCGTGAAGGCCTCGCCGAAGCCGAAGGCCGCACCCGCGTTGCGGATCGCCTCGAACTTCAGCCAGTCCCCGATGATCTCGATGGGCGGGTGGTGCTCCAGCTTGGCCACCACGATCATCTTGGTGCTCAGGTCGAGGGCGTACGCGAACAGGGCGACAGCGAACAGGACCGCGATACGGCGCTTGCCCCGGGGCTGCGCGGCCGTGGGCTCCGGCTCACCCGTGCCGGGCTCTCCGGTGGCCCGGGTGCCCTCGGAGTCGGCGCGCTCGCCCGACGCCGCGTCCTCGGGCCGCTCCTGCCCGTCCCCGGCAGCGTCCGGTGTGTCCGGCGTACCGATGATGCGCTCCGCCTCTGCCACGTGAGTCCCTCAACCTAGGTGCCTGACTGAGGACGAGGGTACGACACACCCCGTGCCCCCCACGTGCTCAGGAGGCATTCGGCCGCCGGTCAGTACCTGCGCTCCTGCTTCTGCTTGCACTCCACGCACAGCGTGGCCCGCGGGAAGGCCTGCATCCGGGCCTTGCCGATGGGGTTGCCGCAGTTCTCGCACAGGCCGTAGGTGCCCGAGTGGAGACGGTCCAGGGCTCGCTCGGTCTGGATCAGCATCTCGCGCGCGTTGGCGGCCAGGGCCAGCTCGTGCTCGCGGGTGATGTTCTTGGTACCGGTGTCCGCCTGGTCGTCGCCCGCGCCGTCCCCGGAGTCGCGCATCAGACCGACGAGCGAGCGCTCCGACGACGTGATCTCCTCACGCAGCCGGGTCTCCTCGGACGTCAGCTCGGCACGCGCCTCCTCGACCTCCGCCTCCGTCCAGGGGTCCTCCCCCGGGCGTACCGCGAGCTCACCGGGCTCCGCCGCGGCCACCCGTGCCTTCGGAACGGCGGTCTTGGCCGCCGTCGCCGTGCCAGGAGTCTTCTTCGCACCCACCGTGGTCGCTCCCGTCTGCGCCGCGGCCTCGGCCGCGCCCGCTTTCTTGGCCGTGCTGTTCCCGGCCTTGTCCTGTGTGACCGCGCCGGTCCGGGCAGTGCCCTTCCCGGCCGCGCTCTTCCTGGTGGTGCTCTTGCCTCCGGCGCGCACGCCCTCGGCCCCGACGCTCTTCCCCGCGGCGACGGCCTTGGCGGCCTTCGCCCTCTTGACCGCGGCCTTCTTCTCCGCCGTCCCGCCGGCAGCCGCCTTCTCGCCCGCGGCCTTCCGCCCCGCCGCCTCGTCGACAGCCGCCGTCTTCCGCTCCGCTGCCTCATCGGCGGCCGCCTTCTTGGCCGCCGTCTTCTTGCCCGCGACCTTCCCGGCCGCGGCCTTCGCGCCCGCGGCTTTCTTGGCCGTCGCCTTTCTGACCGCCGTCTTCTTGGTCGCCGTCTTCCGGGCGGAAGCCTTCTCGGCCGCCGTCCCCTCAGCCGCAGTCCTCTCGACCTCAGCCTTCTCGGCCTCAGTCTTCTCGACCGCGGCCTCATCGGCCTCAGCTTTTTCGCTCGTTCCCTTGGCCCCGGCCGTCTTGTCCGTGACCTTCCTGGCCACGGCCTTTCCCACCGCGGTCTTCTTGGCCGTCACCTTCTTGACCGCCGCCTTGGTCCTGGTGACAGCCGCCTTCGTCCCCCCGGTCGCCTTCTCGGTCGCCCCCTTCGCCGCCCGCCCCGCCGAGCCTCCCTGGGTGGTCTTCTTCCCGCCCGGGTCCTTGGGCGCACCGCCGGAGGCCTCCGCGGACCTGCCGGACGCCGGCTGCTGTACGGCGGTCTTCTTCGCCACCATGGCCGCGGCCCCTTCACATATTGTGACCTTGCTCGCGAATCGTGCTGGGACGATAAATCGACTTGAGTCCCGCGGCAACGGGGCACACCGCCCGATTCGCCCGCCTCGCGCATGCCGCGCGGCGAACCTGCATCCGTTGTGCCCAGCTCCCCGCCCGGTAATCCGCCGAGCCGGACGTCCCAGGATCCGAACACCCATACCTCGCCATTCGGGTCATCAAACCCCAAACCGAACCTCCCACGTCACCCGGTCCCCGGCGGCCCCGAAAAGCGGTCGGCCGCTGTCCGCCCGGCGCCGTACACTGGGCGGAGCGAAAAGCGTGGATGGGGACGAGTAGCGGCGTACGCAGCCCAGAGCGACCCGGGGACGGTGGAAGCCCGGGGGCGAGCGCGACGCGAAGATCACCCCGGAGCCGCCGGAAGAAAGCCGCAGCCGAACAGCCGCGGCCGGTAGAACCGGCATCGCGACCCCAATGAGGGGGCTCACCGGCGCACACCCCGCACCGGAGGGCCAAGGAGGGTGGTACCGCGGGAGCGCGCCGAAGTCGGCGCAGGCAATGACGTAGCTCTCGTCCCTCCGGACGGAAGGCAGCAAGTCCGCCGGAGGAAGCCCGCTGATGACATCGCCGACGTACCGCCAGGTACCCGCCCAGGTCGACCTGCCCGCCCTCGAGCACACGGTGCTCGCCTTCTGGGACGAGCAGAAGATCTTCACCAAGAGCCTGGAGCAGTCCGAGGGCCGCCCCGAGTGGGTGTACTACGAGGGCCCGCCCACCGCCAACGGCATGCCCGGCGCCCACCACATCGAGGCCCGCGTCTTCAAGGACGTCTTCCCCCGCTTCCGCACCATGCGCGGCTACCACGTCGCCCGCAAGGCCGGCTGGGACTGCCACGGCCTCCCGGTGGAGCTGGCGGTGGAGAAGGAGCTCGGCTTCTCCGGCAAGCAGGACATCGAGGCGTACGGCATCGCCGAGTTCAACGCGAAGTGCCGCGAGTCGGTCACCCGGCACACCAACGCCTTCGAAGAGCTCACGACCCGCATGGGGTTCTGGACCGACCTCAACGACCCCTACCGCACCATGGACCCCGCGTACATCGAGTCGGTCTGGTGGTCGCTCAAGGAGATCTTCAACAAGGGCCTGCTGGTCCAGGACCACCGCGTCGCCCCCTGGTGCCCCCGCTGCGGCACGGGCCTGTCCGACCACGAGCTGGCGCAGGGCTACGAGACGGTCGTCGACCCGTCCGTGTTCGTCCGCTTCCCGCTCACCTCCGGCCCGCTCGCCGGCGAGGCCGCGCTCCTGGTGTGGACGACCACGCCCTGGACCCTGGTCTCGAACACGGCCGTCGCCGCGCACCCCGAGGTCACCTACGTCGTCGCCACCGACGGCAAGGAGAAGCTGGTCGTCGCCGAGCCGCTCGTCGCCAAGGCCCTCGGCGAGGGCTGGGAGACCACCGGCCAGACCTTCACGGGCGCCGAGATGGAGCGCTGGACGTACCAGCGCCCGTTCGAGCTGGTCGAGTTCCCCGAGCCGGCCCACTACGTGGTCAACGCCGACTACGTCACCACCGAGGACGGCACGGGTCTCGTCCACCAGTCCCCCGCCTTCGGTGAGGACGACCTCAAGGTCTGCCGCTCCTACGGCCTGCCGGTCGTGAACCCGGTCCGCCCGGACGGCACCTTCGAGGAGGACCTGCCCCTGGTCGGCGGCGTCTTCTTCAAGAAGGCCGACGAGCAGCTCACCGCCGACCTCGACGAGCGCGGCCTGCTCTTCCGGCACGTCCCGTACGAGCACAGCTACCCGCACTGCTGGCGCTGCCACACCGCGCTGCTCTACTACGCGCAGCCCTCCTGGTACATCCGCACCACGGAGATCAAGGACCGTCTCCTCGCGGAGAACGAGAACACCAACTGGTTCCCGGACACGGTCAAGCACGGCCGGTACGGCGACTGGCTGGACAACAACATCGACTGGGCGCTCTCCCGCAACCGCTACTGGGGCACGCCGCTGCCGATCTGGCGCTGCGAGGACGACCACCTCACCTGCGTCGGCTCCCTCACCGAGCTGACCGAGCTGACCGGCACCGACCAGTCGGGCCTTGACCCGCACCGCCCGTACATCGACGCGGTCACCTTCGCCTGCCCGCAGGACGGGTGCGGCCGGACGGCCACGCGCGTGCCCGAGGTCATCGACGCCTGGTACGACTCGGGTTCGATGCCGTTCGCGCAGTGGGGCTACCCGTACAAGAACAAGGAGACCTTCGAGGCCCGCTACCCGGCGCAGTTCATCTGCGAGGCCATCGACCAGACCCGCGGCTGGTTCTACACGCTGATGGCGGTCGGCACCCTGGTCTTCGACAAGTCGTCGTACGAGAACGTGGTCTGCCTCGGCCACATCCTCGCCGAGGACGGCCGCAAGATGTCCAAGCACCTGGGCAACACCCTGGAGCCCATCCCGCTCATGGACCGGCACGGCGCCGACGCGGTCCGCTGGTTCATGGCGGCCGGCGGCTCCCCCTGGGCGGCCCGCCGCGTCGGCCACGGCACCATCCAGGAGGTCGTCCGCAAGACGCTCCTCACCTACTGGAACACGGTCGCCTTCCAGGCCCTGTACGCCCGTACGTCGGGCTGGGCCCCCTCCGAGGCCGACCCGGCCCCGGCCGACCGCCCGGTCCTGGACCGCTGGCTGCTCTCCGAACTGCACGCGCTCACCGACCAGGTCACCCAGGCCCTCGACGCCTACGACACCCAGCGCGCCGGCAAGCTGCTGTCCGCGTTCGTCGACGACCTGTCGAACTGGTACGTGCGCCGCTCCCGCCGCCGCTTCTGGCAGGGCGACAAGGCGGCACTGCGCACGCTGCACGAGGTGGTCGAGACGGTCACGCAGCTGATGGCCCCGCTGACCCCGTTCATCACCGAGCGGGTCTGGCAGGACCTGATCGTTCCGGTCACCCCGGGCGCCCCGGAGTCGGTCCATCTGTCCTCCTGGCCGCAGGCGGACCTCGCGGCCATCGACCCGGAGCTGTCGAAGCAGATGGTGCTGGTGCGCCGGCTCGTGGAGCTGGGCCGCGCCACGCGCGCGGAGTCGGGTGTCAAGACGCGTCAGCCGCTGTCCCGCGCCCTGATCGCCGCGTCGGGCTTCGACGCGCTGGACTCCGGACTGCGCACCCAGATCACGGAGGAGCTGAACGTCGAGTCGCTCGCGACACTGAGCGACGTCGGCGGCAGCCTGGTCGACACCACGGCCAAGGCCAACTTCCGCGCGCTGGGCAAGCGGTTCGGCAAGCGCGTCCAGGACGTGGCCAAGGCCGTCGCGAACGCGGACGCGGCCGGCCTGTCCCTGGCCCTGCGCGAGGGCACGGCGTCGGTGGAGGTCGACGGCGAGACCATCACGCTGGCTCCCGACGAGGTGATCATCACGGAGACGCCGCGTGAGGGCTGGTCGGTGGCGTCCGACTCGGGTGCCACGGTCGCCCTCGACCTGGAGATCACGGAGGAACTCCGGCGTGCGGGCCTGGCCCGTGACGCGATCCGGCTGATCCAGGAGGCCCGCAAGAACAGCGGCCTCGACGTGGCCGACCGCATCGCGCTGCGCTGGACCGCCACGGACGCGGCGACGGTCGCGGCCCTGACCGGCCACGCCGGCCTGATCGCCGACGAGGTCCTGGCGACGGACTTCGCCCAGGGCGAGGCCGACGACACGTACGGCGAGCCCTTCAGTGACGAGGGTCTGTCCCTGACGTTCCGCCTGCGCAAGGCGTAACGCTCGGACCGAAGGCCCGGCCCCGCCAAAGATCTTGGTGGGACCGGGCCTTCGGCGTTGCGTACGCACGAACGCGATTGCGTATGCGCGAACAGGCATGGCAAAAGGGCGAGGCCCCGGGATCAACCCGGGGCCTCGCCCTGAACGCTGCCGATGTCTACGCCGTACTACTGGCCATCAGGCCGTCAGTTGTCATCCTCGTCGATCAGGAAGCCCCGCATGGGCGAGGGCGCCTGACCCATCTGCGACGGGCCCTGCGGACGCACCGGCGCCATCGGCTGGGTCATCGCCGGAGACATCTGCTGCTGACCGCCGTAGGACGGACCGGACGGCGACGGGGCGCCGCCCATCGTCTGGTTGCCGCCCCCGTAGGACGGGGCGCTCGCGCCGGCCGGAGCCATGGAAGGCGCCGGGGACGGCGGGAGGGACGCGGCAGCCGGAGTGCGCGGCGGAGCCAGCGAGTCGTCGGCCTGGGTCTCCAGCTGACGCAGCTGCGACTCCAGGTACGACTTCAGGCGCGTGCGGTACTCGCGCTCGAAGCCGCGCAGGTCCTCGACCTTGCGCTCCAGCGTGGCGCGAGCGGACTCCAGGGAGCCCATCGCCACGCGGTGCTTCTCCTGCGCGTCCCGCTCCAGGGCGTCGGCCTTGGCACGGGCGTCACGCTCAAGACCCTCGGCACGCGAACGCGCTTCCCCGACGATCTTGTTGGCTTCGGAACGGGCCTCGGCGATCGCCTGGTCGGCGGTCTGCTGGGCCAGCGAGAGGACACGGGCGGCGCTGTCGCCACCGGGGCCTCCCTGACCGGGGCCGCCCATCGGAGGACCGCCCATGGGGCCGCCCATCGGACCACCCATCTGCTGCTGCATCTGCTGCTGCATCGGGCCCGGACCGCCCGGACCCTGGCCCATGGGGCCGGGACCCTGCGGACCACCCTGACCGCCGGGGCCGGCGGGCAGCTGCGGGGCACCGCTCGGCAGCTGGGGCGGACCACCCATGGGGCCACCCATCTGCTGCTGCGGCGGGCCCGATATGCCGGCGGGTACGGGACCACCCGGACCGCGCATGCCCTGCTGCTGCTGTTGCTGTTGCTGCTGCTGATCCTGCTGGGGCTCCGGAGGCTTGCGCATGTTCTGCTGGTTCTGGGCAGCAGCGCGCGTGGCCGCGGCCAGCTTGGCGCGCAGGTCCTCGTTCTCGCGGAGCAGGCGGGTCAGTTCGGCTTCGACCTCATCGAGGAAGGCATCGACCTCGTCCTCGTCATAGCCTTCTCGGAGGCGGACGGTCGTGAACTGCTTGTTCCGCACGTCCTCGGGGGTCAACGGCATCTCTTCACCTCAACGTAGTCGTCGGCATTCGGCAAGACGGTAGGTCACATCGCTCATCACAGCCGGCTCACGATCGAGATCAGGATGTAGACGATGATCATCAGTACGAAGAAGGACAGGTCTAGCGCCACGCCCCCGAGACGCAGCGGCGGAATGACCCGCCGCAGAAGCTTGAGCGGTGGATCAGTGACAGTGTAGGTGGCCTCCAGAACGACCACCATCGCCTTGCCGGGTTGCCATGAGCGGGCGAACTGGAAGACATAGTCCATGACCAACCGGAAGATGAGCACGATGAGGAAGCACATCAGCGCGATGTAGATGACATCCAAAACCACGCTCATGACCTGCGTTTCCCTCTCCCCTGTGCCCTGCTGGGTACTGCTGTTTCCGGTGGTGCGTCTCAGCTCTGGTTGAAGAACCCGCCCTCTGCGATGCGGGCCTTGTCCTCCGCCGTGACATCGACGTTAGCAGGCGACAACAGGAACACCTTCTGCGTCACCCGCTCGATACTGCCGTGAAGACCAAACACCAGACCAGCCGCAAAGTCGACAAGTCGCTTCGCATCTGTGTCATCCATCTCAGTCAGATTCATGATCACCGGAGTGCCTTCACGGAAGTGTTCCCCGATGGTACGGGCCTCGTTGTAGGTCCGTGGGTGGAGTGTGGTGATCCGGTAAGGCTCTCGTTCGGACACGACCTTGGGCATGATCACCGGTGCGTTCTTCTCCAGACTTGCGCGTTCTTGTGTGATGGATGCCACGGGCGCGATGCGCGCCGGGCGGCCGGATTCCGCGGGGAGCGAAGCGGAACGGGGGGCCGGCTCGCGAGGCACGGACGGCTGTACGACTCGTACCTCTTCGTCCCTTTGAGGCTGATGTGAGACGTGCGGCTGATGGGACGGCTCGTGCCGTCGGTGGTCCCGCTCGGGCTCCGGGTCCAGTTCGGGTTCGAAGTCGTCGTCGGGGTCGAATCCGCGGCCGTCGTACCCATCGTCCTCCACGAGGCCGAGGTAGACCGCCATCTTGCGCATCGCGCCGGCCATGCTCTGAGTCCTCCGCTCTGTGGTGGATCTGCTGACGACTGCCAAGTGCCTGCGATCCACGAGGTCCTTGAGTCCGCCTATCGGCGGCAATGACCATATTTTCTGCTGTGGTCCGACTTCCTGGCGACGTTACCCGAGCCTGGGGCGGACTCCGAGTACCGCGCTGCCGACGCGCACATGTGTCGCTCCGGCCGCCACGGCCTGTTCGAGGTCCGCACTCATCCCTGCCGAGACCATGGTGGCAGTCGGATGACTCCGGCGCAGGTCGGTCGACAAAACCATCAACCGCTCGAACGCCGCCTGTTCGCGTCCCGCATATTCGCCGGTGAGCGGTGCGACGGTCATCAGTCCGCCGAGCCGCAACCCCGGCGCCTCGGCCACGAGGCCGGCCAACTCCTCGATCCCGCCGGGGGCCACGCCGCCCCGCTCGCCCCTCGCGCTCTCCCCGGCGTCGAGCGCGACCTGGAGAAGACACCCCAGTTCGCGCCCGGTCCGGACAGCTTCCTTCGACAGAGCTGTGACGAGCTTGGAACGATCGACGGACTGCACGAAGTCCGCGTAACCGGCCACCGATCGCACCTTGTTGGTCTGGAGTTGACCGACAAAATGCCATGTAAGGGGCAGATCCGCACAGGCGGCGGCCTTGGGGGCCGCGTCCTGGTCGCGGTTCTCGGCGACATGCCGCACCCCGAGTTCCGACAGCACGCGCACATCGCTCGCCGGATAGGTCTTGGTGACCACGATCAGGGTCACTTCCTCGCGCCCCCGGCCGGCGGCCGCGCACGCGTCGGCGATGCGCCGCTCAACATTCGCCAGATTCGCGGCGAGTTCGTCCTTACGGTCCGTCATGCCCTATCAGTCCAGCCACACATAGCCCGCGAGTCGACCGGTGGTGCGGTCGCGGCGGTACGAGAAGTGATCGTTCGACTCCAGCGTGCACACCGGAGACTGCGCCCGGTCACGCACCCCGAGCCGTTCGAGCTGGGCGTGCACTCCGGCACTCACGTCGACCGCCGGAGTGCCCCAACTGGTCTCGGCGTACGCCGCCGGCTCGACGGCGGACACCTCGGCGCGCATCGCCTCGGGCACTTCGTAACACCGGCCGCAGACGGTGGGCCCGGTGCGGGCGACGATCCGGGAGGGCTCGGCGCCCAGTTCGGTCATCGCGCGTAGCGCGGCCGGGACGACCCCGGCGATCATGCCGGGCCGGCCCGCGTGAGCCGCCGCGGCGATCCCGGCGACCGGGTCGGCGAGCAGGACCGGCACGCAGTCCGCGGTGAGCACGGCGAGGGCGAGCCCCCGCTTCACCGTGACGATCGCGTCGACCGACGGGATCTCGGACGAAGATCCCCACGGCCGGTCCACCACCGCCACGTCGGCCCCGTGCACCTGGTTCATCCAGACCACCCGGTCCGGCTCGACACCCAGGGACTTGGCGGCCAGGTCCCGGTTGCCGCGTACGGCGTCGGGGTCGTCGCCGACCGCTCCGCCGAGGTTGAGCTCCTCATACGGAGCGGCGCTCACTCCGCCCCACCGGTCGGTGAAGCCGAAGTGCGCGCCGCCCACGCTCTCGCGCTGTCCTATCACGTCAGGAGGATCACTTAAGGAAGTCCGGTACGTCCAGTTCCTCGGCCGCGCTGTCCGAGTAGGTCCGCGGCGCCGGCGGGACCGGCGGGGCGACCGGGATGTCGTTGACCGGCTCCGGAGCGGGCTCCGGGTCCTCCTTCGGGGTGACGCTGCCGAGCGAGCCGAAGGACGGGCGGCTCTCGGTCTGCCGTGCCGGGGCCGGCTCCTCGCGCTTGGCCGAGGACGAGCCGAGGACGTTGTCCCGCTTGGACGGCGGCTGGCCGCCGTCGAAGCCGGCCGCGATCACGGTGACCCGGACCTCGTCGCCGAGGGCGTCGTCGATGACCGCGCCGAAGATGATGTTGGCCTCGGGGTGAGCGGCCTCGCTCACCAGCTGGGCGGCCTCGTTGATCTCGAACAGACCGAGGTCGCTGCCGCCGGAGATGGAGAGCAGCACACCGCGGGCGCCGTCGATGGACGCCTCCAGCAGCGGCGAGGAGATCGCCATCTCGGCCGCGGCCACCGCGCGGTCGTCGCCGCGCGCCGAGCCGATGCCCATCAGCGCCGAGCCCGCCTCGGACATGACCGACTTGACGTCGGCGAAGTCGAGGTTGATGAGGCCAGGGGTGGTGATGAGGTCGGTGATGCCCTGGACACCGGAGAGCAGGACCTGGTCGGCCGACTTGAAGGCGTCCAGCACCGAGACCTGGCGGTCCGAGATGGACAGCAGCCGGTCGTTCGGGATGACGATGAGGGTGTCGACCTCTTCGCGGAGCTCGGCGATGCCGTCCTCGGCCTGGTTCGCGCGGCGCCGCCCCTCGAAGGTGAACGGACGCGTGACCACACCGATGGTGAGAGCGCCGAGCGAGCGGGCGATGTTGGCCACGACGGGCGCGCCGCCGGTGCCGGTGCCGCCGCCTTCACCGGCTGTCACGAAGACCATGTCGGCCCCCTTGAGGACCTCCTCGATCTCCTCGCGGTGGTCCTCGGCGGCCTTGCGGCCCACGGCCGGGTTGGCTCCGGCGCCGAGTCCGCGGGTGAGTTCACGGCCGACGTCCAGCTTGACGTCGGCGTCGCTCATCAACAGAGCTTGCGCGTCGGTGTTGATGGCGATGAACTCGACGCCCTTGAGACCGACCTCGATCATCCGGTTGATGGCATTGACACCACCGCCGCCGACACCGATGACTTTGATGACTGCGAGGTAGTTCTGCGGTGCTGCCACGTCGAAGGCCTCTCGCCTCGAGTTACGTGTCGCCGAATCACCGTGACGCACTGCGCCCCGCGACCCGACGACTGATGCCGAATGGGACGGTCCGTATCGCCGACCCGAACCCTAACCCTGAAGTTTAGGGTTACCAGTGTGTCTGTTCCTTGGAGTCTTCTGAACAGGACACTAAGTCGACAAGTGGCGCACGTTCAACGAACACGCCGAACCTCCCGTTTTTCTTTTCACCCTATGTGATCAGCCGTAGCACTGCCCAACCAGGGTGCTGGCCTGCGCGGATGTGCGTCAACTCGCTGATGACGCGGGCGCGGTGGGAACACTCACGTCGAAGTAGCGCGCGCCGGGCGAGGCTTTCATCAGGGCGGTGAGCGTACGGGCCTTGACCGCGCCCTTCTCGCTGCTGCCCCAGACGACCGTGCGGCCGTCCCTCAACTCCAGCGAGATGTCGTCGTAGGAACGGACCTTGACGGCCTGTGTGCCGCGGGCGACGGCGGCCGGAACCGCACGGGCGACGACGACCGCCTCGCGCACCAGCCGGGACTCGCCGAAGCGGCGCAGGCTCGCGGCGGCGGAGCTGGACCGGGACAGCGTCAATTCCAGTGCGGGCACGCCTTTCGGCGCCTCGGACACCGTGGCGAAACGGACACCTTCATCGTCCACTTCGACGAACTTTCCGCCCTTTTGGACAATCAGAACCGGAGTCCGCTCGACCACTTTCAGCCCGATTCCATCGGGCCAGGAACGGACCACGTCAACCGAGTCAATTCGGGGCAATTTCCGGCGCAGTCGTGTCTCGATCGCTTCGGTGTCGACGGAAATCAGCGGCTTCCCGAGGGGAACGTCGGCGGCGGCCCGGACCTGAGCCGGAGTCAGGACCCTGGTGCCCGACACGGAGACCCGCTCGGCACGCAGCCAGTCGGAGCCGTAGAACAGCCACACCGTCGGGAAGCCGAGGAAGACCAGGGCGAGGCCCAGGATGACAATCACACGAAGCCGGGCCCGCCTCGACCGCGGTCGGGGTGGCGGACCGGACGACTTCCGCTGGCGTTCACCGCGCTCGGCGGTGGTCGATCCGGCCACGCTCCCCTGCCTTCCGTCATACAGTCCTAGCGGTGTGCACGACTGGCGGCGATCGCCTCGTACACCATGCCGACGAGCAGGTCGTCGGCGTCCCGGCGGCCGAACTCGGCGGCGCTGCGGGACATCTGGTACAGCCGGTGCGGGTCGGCGAGCACGGGCAGGACGTTCTGCTGGACCCACTCGGGGGTCAGCTCCGCGTCGTCGACCAGCAGACCGCCGCCGGCCTTGACCACCGGCTGGGCGTTGAGCCGCTGTTCGCCGTTGCCGATGGGCAGCGGGACGTAGGCGGCCGGGAGCCCGACGGCGGAGAGTTCGGCGACGGTCATCGCGCCCGCGCGGCAGAGCATCATGTCCGCCGCGGCGTACGCGAGGTCCATCCGGTCCAGATAACTTACCGGGATGTAGGGGGGCATTCCCGGCATCTGGTGGACCTGCGGCAGTTCGTTCTTCGGACCGACCGCGTGCAGGATCTGGATTCCGGCCTGCTGGAGCCAGGGCGCGACCTGCTGGACGACCTCGTTCAGCCGCCGGGCACCCTGGGAGCCGCCGGTGACCAGCAGCGTGGGCAGGTTCGGGTCGAGACCGAAGGCGGCCCGGGCCTCGGGGCGTACGGCGGCCCGGTCCAGGGTGGCGATGGAGCGGCGCAGCGGGATGCCGATGTAACGGGAGTTGCGCAGCTTGCTGTCCGGGGTGGAGACGGCGACCTGGCTTGCGTAGCGCGAGCCGATCTTGTTGGCCAGGCCCGGGCGGGCGTTGGCCTCGTGGATGACGATCGGCACGCCGAGGCGCTTGGCCGCGAGGTAGCCGGGCAGGGCGACGTAGCCGCCGAAGCCGACCACCGCGTCCGCCTTGGTGCGCTCCAGGATCTGCTCGGTCGCCTTGATCGTCCCGCGCAGCCGGCCCGGGACGGTGATCAGCTCGGGGGTGGGCTTGCGCGGCAGCGGTACGGCGGGGATCAGCGCGAGTTCGTACCCACGCTCGGGTACGAGACGTGTCTCGAGGCCGCGCTCCGTTCCCAGGGCCGTGATGCCCACGCTCGGATCCTGCCTGCGCAGGGCGTCCGCGAGGGCGAGCGCGGGCTCGATGTGGCCCGCGGTTCCTCCGCCGGCGAGTACGACATGCACCGAAATTCACCGCTCTCCGGACGAGCGCGCCGCCGAGGCACGTCGTCGCATCGTGTTCCATCTCCGGGGACTCCGAATGGAACCGGTGCCCCCAGCCCCCCGCTTTCTACCAAAGCGGGGTTGCCGCATCGCAAGCGCCGCCCGCGCAGCGGGCTCGTCGCGTGCGAAGGCGATCAGCAGCCCGATGGCGAACATGGTCGGCAGCAGGGCTGATCCCCCGTAGGAGAACAGCGGGAGGGGGACGCCGGCGATCGGCAGCAGACCGAGCACCGCACCGATGTTGATCACGGCCTGGGCCGTGATCCAGGTAGTCACGCCTCCCGCGGCATACCTCACGAAGGGGTCCTCCGTGCGTCCGGCCACGCGGATACCCGCATAGCCTAGAGCCGCGAAGAGGGCGAGTACCGACAGCGTCCCCGCCAGGCCCAGTTCCTCACCGGTGACGGCGAAGATGAAGTCGGTGTGGGCTTCGGGGAGTTGGCCCCATTTCTCCACACTCGCACCCAGCCCGGAGCCGAAGATTCCGCCCGAGGCCAGGGCGTAGATGCCGTGTACGGCCTGCCAGCAGTCGACGGGGCCCGACTGGGGTTCGGTGGCGCCGAGGCACTGCAGTCGGGCCATGCGGTTGGCGCTGGTCTTGATGAGGATCAGGCCCAGCACGGCGGCGATCGACAGCACACCGGCGAACAGCCGTGTGGGCGCGCCGGCCAGCCAGAGCAGGCCGAACAGGATGGCTGTGAGAATGATCGCCGTGCCCATGTCGCCGCCGATCATGATCAGCCCGAGCAGCATGAAGGCGGCCGGCACCAGCGGGACGAGCATGTGCTTCCACTGGGTCAGCAGCTTCTTGTCCTGCTTGCGGGCGAGCAGGTCGGCGCCCCACAGCACGAGGGCGAGCTTGCCGAACTCGCTGGGCTGGATCTGGAAGGAGCCGCCGACCGCGATCCAGTTCTGGTTGCCGTTGACCGACACTCCTATCCCCGGGATCTGCACCAGGGTCATCAGGAAGACGGCGCCCGCGAGGATGGGGTAGGCCAGCGCCCGGTGCAGCTTCACCGGCATCCGTGAGGCGGCGAACAGCAGTCCGGCGCCGATCACCGCCGCGAGCAGCTGCTTGCGGAAGAAGTACGAGCCCGGCAGTGACATCTGCAGCGCGGTGATCTGGGAGGCCGAGTAGACCATCACCAGCCCCAGCACCGTGATCAGCAGGCTGCCGCCGAAGATCAGATAGTAGGCGGTCAGCGGCCGGTCCCAGCCCCTGCGCGCCCGCAGGTACAGGGCCAGGACACCGCTCTCGCGCGCGGCCCGGGGCGCGGCGGGCCGACGGACGGGCCGCTGAGCGGGCGGCCCTCCGGTACGGCTACCGGGCATGGACGGCTCCTGCGAGAGCGCGTGGCAGGGGTGGGGGCGTCGGCCCCCGGTCGGCGGCGGGTGTCCGCCGGTTCGTCTCGGGCCACATCCGAGTCACGCGTCCCTCCATGGGTCCCGAAGCACCCGTCGTGGCCGAGACCGACCGTCAGGTGCCCGCGCCGAGTTCGCGAACCGCCTCCGCGAACGCGTCACCACGCTTGTTGTAGTTGGTGAACATGTCCATCGAGGCGCAGGCCGGGGCCAGCAGCACCGTGTCGCCGGGCTGTGCGAGCCGCCGCGCCTCCTGGACAGCCTGGAGCATCGCCCCAGTGTCGGTCCGGTCGAGGTCGACGACGGGTACTTCCGGGGCGTGTCGCGCCAGGGCTTCGCGGATGAGCGCCCGGTCCGCGCCGATCAGCACGGCCCCGCGCAGCCGCCGCGCCGACTTGGCCACCAGCTCGTCGAAGACGGCACCCTTCGCGAGCCCGCCCGCGATCCACACGATCGGCTCGTACGCCGCCAACGAGGCTTCCGCCGCATGCGTGTTGGTGGCCTTGGAGTCGTCGACGTACGCGACGCCGTCCACGTCGGCCACGTGCGCGATGCGGTGGGCGTCCGGGGTGAAGGCCCGCAGACCGTCCCGTACGGCCTTGGCGGGCACGCCGTAGGCCCGGGCGAGGGCCGCCGCCGCGAGGGCGTTGGCGATGTTGTGCGGGGCCGGCGGGTTCACGTCGGCGACCTCGGCGAGCTCCTGGGCGTTCTTCTGCCGGTCCTCGACGAAGGCGCGGTCGACCAGGATGCCCTCCACGACACCGAGTTGGGAGGGCGCGGGCGTGCCGAGGGTGAAGCCGACGGCCCGGCAGCCCTCCTCGACGTCGGCCTCGCGGACCAGGTCCTCGGTCGCCTTGTCGGCGACGTTGTAGACGCAGGCGACGTGATTGCCCTCGTAGATACGGCCCTTGTCGGCGGCGTACGCCTCCATGGAGCCGTGCCAGTCGAGGTGGTCCGGGGCGAGGTTCAGCACGGCCGCCGAGTGGGCGCGCAGCGACGGCGCCCAGTGCAGCTGGTAGCTGGACAGCTCCACGGCGAGCACGTCGTACCGCTCCTCGCCGAGCACCGCGTCCAGGAGCGAGACGCCGATGTTGCCGACGGCGGCGGTGCGCAGGCCCGCCGCCTCCAGGATCGACGCCAGCATCTGGACGGTGGTGGTCTTCCCGTTGGTGCCGGTGACGGCGAGCCACGGGGCCGCGTCGGGGCCGCGCAGGCGCCAGGCCAGTTCGACATCGCCCCAGACGGGGACGCCCGCCCGCTCGGCCGCCGCGAACAGCGGCTTGTCCGGCTTCCAGCCGGGCGCGGTGACGATCAGTTCGGAGCCCTCGGGCAGCGTGTCGCCGTCGCCGAGGCGCACGGTGATGCCGAGCGCCTCCAGCTCGGCCGCCTGCGCCCGGGCGCGCTCGTCGGCGCCGTCGTTGACGACCGTGACGATCGCACCGAGGCCGTGCAGCACCTTGGCCGCCGGGACGCCGGAGACGCCGAGCCCGGCGACGGTGATGTGCTTGCCCTGGAATGCGAAGGGCTCCGAGGAGGTCACTTGTCCGCTGCCCATCCTGCATAGAAGAGGCCTAGTCCGACGATCACACAAATGCCCTGAATGATCCAGAAGCGGACCACGACAAGCACTTCGGACCAGCCCTTGAGTTCGAAGTGGTGCTGGAGTGGCGCCATCCGGAAGACGCGCTTCCCGGTGAGGCGGAAGGAGCCGACCTGGATCACCACGGACATGGTGATCAGGACGAAGAGGCCGCCGAGGATGGCGATCAGCAGCTCGGTGCGGGAGCAGATCGCGAGGCCGGCGAGCACACCGCCGAGCGCGAGCGAACCGGTGTCACCCATGAAGATCTTGGCCGGCGAGGTGTTCCACCACAGGAAGCCGAGGCAGGCGCCCATCAGAGCGGAGGCGACCACCGCCAGGTCGAGCGGGTCTCTCACCTCGTAGCAGGCGCCCGGGTTGGTCAGCGTCTGCGCGTTGGCGCAGGACTCCTGGAACTGCCAGACGCCGATGAAGGTGTAGGCGCCGAAGACCAGCACCGAGGCGCCGGTGGCCAGACCGTCCAGACCGTCGGTCAGGTTCACGCCGTTCGACATGGCGAGAATCATGAACAGCGCCCAGACCACGAACAGCACGGGGCCGATCGTCCAGCCGAAGTCCGTGATGAACGACAGCTTCGTGGAGGCGGGGGTGTTGCCGCGGTTGTCCGCGAACTGGAGCGACAGCACCGCGAACCCGATGCCGACGATCAGCTGGCCGGCCATCTTCGCCTTGGCCCGCAGACCCAGCGAACGCCGCTTGACGATCTTGATGTAGTCGTCGAGGAAGCCGACCAGGCCCATGCCGACCATCAGGCCGAGCACCAGCAGACCCGAGAAGGTCGGCGCCGCGTCGGCCTCCGGGTCCAGATAGCCCGTGATCACCTTGGCCAGGAAGTACGCGGCGACCGTCGCGAAGATGAAGGCGATACCGCCCATGGTCGGCGTACCGCGCTTGCTGGCGTGCTCGCGCGGGCCGTCGTCGCGGATGTACTGGCCGTAGCCCTTGCGGGCGAGCAGCTTGATCAGCAGCGGGGTGCCGACCAGGGTCAGGAAGAGGCCAATGACTCCTGCGAACAGGATCTGCTTCATCATCGGGCGGAAACCTCACCCTCGGCACCGGACTCGATGAGCGCCTGCGCCACGCTCTCGAGACCGACCGAACGGGACGCCTTCACGAGCACGACGTCCCCCGGGCGCAACTCGCTGCGCAACAGGTCGACCGCCGCCTGTGCGTCGGACACGTGCACCGACTCCTCACCCCACGAACCCTCGTTATATGCGCCCAGTTGCAGCCAGGCGGCTTCCCTGCCACCGACCGCGACGAGCTTGCTGACGTTGAGCCGGACGGCGAGCCGCCCGACCGCGTCGTGCTCGGCGAGAGCCTCGTCCCCGAGCTCGGCCATCTTGCCGAGCACCGCCCAGGTCCGCCGCCCCTTGCCCATCGCCGCGAGC
This sequence comes from Streptomyces purpurascens, assembly GCF_045040895.1. Lineage (NCBI taxonomy): Bacteria > Bacillati > Actinomycetota > Actinomycetes > Kitasatosporales > Streptomycetaceae > Streptomyces > Streptomyces purpurascens. The sequence continues at coordinate 2,472,327 of NZ_CP108341.1, forward strand.
GCGCGCAGAGCGGCTCGCATGGACTCGGGGTTCGCGTTGTAGGCGTCGTTGACGATCGTCACGCCGTCCGGGCGCTCGGTGACCTCCATCCGCCAGCGGGAGAGGGAGCCCGCCTCGGAGAGCGCCACGGCGATCTCGTCTGCGGACATGCCCAGTTCGTGGGCGACGGCGGCCGCGGCGAGCGCGTTCGACACGTGGTGCTCACCGTACAGGCGCATGGTCACGTCACTTGCACCGGAGGGTGTGTGAAGCCTGAACGAGGGCTGTCCGGTGTCCGTGAGTCGCACGTTCTCGGCGCGAACGTCCGCTTCGCCGGACTCTCCGAAAAAGATCACCTTCGCCTTCGTACGGGAGGCCATGGCCCGTACGTAGGGGTCGTCCGCGTTGAGGACGGCGGTCCCGCCCTCGGCTTCGGACGGCAGGGCCTCGACGAGCTCGCCCTTCGCCTGGGCGATCTGCTCACGGCCGCCGAACTCGCCGATGTGGGCGCTGCCGACGTTGAGGACGAGGCCGACCTTCGGGGGCGTCAGACCGGTGAGGTAGCTGATGTGCCCGATGCCCCGGGCGCCCATCTCCAGGACGAGGAACCGGGTCTCCTCGGTCGCGCTGAGCGCGGTCAGCGGCAGTCCGATCTCGTTGTTGAGGGAGCCGGGCGTGAACACCGTCGGCGCCTTGCTCCGGAGCACCTGTGCGATGAGGTCCTTGGTGCTGGTCTTGCCCGCCGAGCCGGTCAGGGCGACGAGGGTGGCACCGAGACGTCGTACGACGTGCCGCGCGAGGGCGCCGAGGGCCGTCTGGACGTCGTCCACGACGATCGCGGGCACGCCGACGGGCCGGGTGCCGAGCACGGCCACCGCTCCCGCCTCGACGACCGCCGCCGCGTAGTCGTGTCCGTCCACGCGCTCGCCGGCGAAGGCGGCGAACAGGCTGCCCGGCACCGCCTCGCGGGAGTCACGGATGACCGGGCCGGTGACCTGGACGGACGGATCCGGTATGTCGTGCGTCTGCCCGCCGACGACTTCTGCGATCTCGGCGAGGGAGAGGGCGATCACAAGTTCATCCCCTGGGTCTTCTGGATTTTCATCCCTGGGTCTTCTGGATGGCTTCGCGGAGCACCTGGCGGTCGTCGAAGGGACGGACCACCCCGGCGATGTCCTGGCCCTGCTCGTGGCCCTTGCCCGCGACCAGCACGGTGTCGCCGGGTTCGGCGCGGGCGACGGCGGCGGCGATCGCGGCGGCCCGGTCCTCGAAGACCTGCACCTCGCCGCGCTCGTGCGCGGGCACGGACGCCGCGCCCTGGAGCATCGTGGCGAGGATCGCGAGGGGGTCCTCGCCGCGGGGGTTGTCGGAGGTCAGTGTGGCGGTGTCGGCGAGCCGGGCCGCCGCTGCGCCCATGGGCTCGCGCTTGGTCTTGTCCCGGTCGCCGCCGCAGCCGAGGACGATGTGCACCTTGCCCTCGGTGACCTTGCGCAGGGCGCGCAGCACGGACTCGACGGCATCGGTCTTGTGGGCGTAGTCGACGACCGCGAGGTAGGGCTGTCCGGCGTCCACGCGCTCCAGGCGGCCCGGCACGCCGGGTACGGCGGCGACACCGTCGGCGGCGGCCTGCGGGTCGAGGCCGGCGACGGCGAGGGCGACGATCGCGGCGAGGGTGTTGGCCACGTTGAAGGGACCCGGCAGCGGCGACCTGGCGCTGATCCGCTCGCCCTTGGGCCCGATGACGGTGAAGGTCGAGTCCAGCTGGCCGACCTCGACGTCCTCGGCGCGCCAGTCGGCGTCGGGGTGGCCCTCGGCGGAGTAGGTGACGACCGGGACGGTGGCCTCGTTCGCCAGCCTGCGGCCGTACTCGTCGTCGACGTTGACCACGCCGAGTTTGCCGCGTTCCGGCGTGAACAGCTGCGCCTTGGCCTGGAAGTAGTCCTCCATGCCGGAGTGGAACTCCATGTGCTCCGGGCTGAGGTTGGTGAAGACGCCGATGTCGAAGACACAGCCGTCGACCCGGCCGAGGACCAGGGCGTGGCTGGAGACCTCCATGGCGACCGCGTCGACGCCGCGCTCGCGCATGACGGCGAACAGGGCCTGGAGGTCGGTGGCTTCGGGAGTGGTCCGCTCGGACTTGATGCGCTCGTCGCCGATGCGCATCTCGACCGTGCCGATCAGGCCGGTGGACCTGACGGTCTTCAGGCCGCCCTCGACGAGATAGGCGGTGGTGGTCTTGCCGGAGGTACCGGTGATCCCGATCTGGAGCAGGTCCCGGCCGGGGTGGCCGTAGATCGTGGCGGCCAGCTCGCCCATCCGCGCGCGGGGGTCTTCGACGACGAGGACCGGCAGCCCGGACTCCGCGGCGCGCTCCGCGCCGGTGGGGTCGGTCAGCACGGCGGCCGCGCCGAGGCCGGCGGCCTGCGTGACGAAGTCGGCGCCGTGCAGCCGGGCGCCCGGGAGAGCGGCGTACAGGTCGCCGGGGCGCACGGCACGTGAGTCGTGGGTGATGCCCGTGACCTCGGCGGCGCTGTCCGGCGCGGGGGCACCCAGCTGATCGGAGAGTTCCGCGAGGGGTGTGGCGGAGACCTGCACCGGCCTGGGCGGCCCGGGGTATGTCACGGGATGGCCCTTCTGGGTGGTTTGGGACTGATCAGCGTGTGGCACGGCGGTGAGCGTACCGGGCGTACCCGCCTCCGGGCGAAGTGAGGGGGCGGCAGCGCTCTGGTTCCCGGGGTCGGGGGTGATCGTTGTCACGGGGGCGGTCCTGGTGGCTCGGTGGTGCTCGGTGCTGATCAGGGCTCGGGGTTCGGTTCTGGTCAGTTCTGGAAGGAGACGGGCAGCTTCGCGGCCTTGGCTCCGGTCGGCGGGACCTGGAGGGACTTCAGTGCGAACTCCATGACCTGCTTGTAGACGGGGCCGCAGATCTGGCCGCCGAAGTAGCTGCCCTGGGTGGCGTTCTGGATGGCGCAGTAGACGGTGACGCGGGGCTTGTCGGCGGGGGCGAAGCCGGCGAACGACGAGGTATAGCCGTGGTACTTGCCGGTGGCCGGATCCACGCGGTTGGCCGTGCCCGTCTTGCCCGCGACGCGGTAGCCGGGGATGCGCGCCTTGGTGCCGGTGCCCTCCTCGTCGTCCACGACGGACTCCAGCATCTGGGCGAGGGTCTTCGCCGTCTTGGCGCTGACGACCCTGTTCTTCTTGGGCTCGGGGGCCGGGGTGAAGCGGCCTTCGGGGCCCTTGGTGCCGCGGACGAGGGTGGGTTCTACGCGGACGCCGCCGTTGGCGATGGTCGAGTACACGGACGCCGCCTGCATGGCGTTGAGGGAGACGCCCTGGCCGAAAGGAATCGTGTACTGCTGCGAGGTCGACCACTTGTCGGGCGGGGCGAGGATGCCCTTGGTCTCGCCGGGGAAGCCGAGGCCGGTGTAGCTGCCGAGGCCGAACTTGCGCAGGTAGTCGTAGAGGACCTTGTTGGACTGGGCCTGGGTCTTGCCGAGCTGGCCGGTGGCGAGGATGGTGCCGATGTTGCTCGACTTGGCGAGGACGCCGTTGAGCGTCAGGTACCAGGTCGGGTGGTCGATGTCGTCCTTGAAGAGCCGATCGCCGCGGTGCAGCCGGTTGGGCACGACGACGTGGGTCATCGGGGTGGCGGTGTTCTCCTGGAGGACGGCGGCCATCGACATGACCTTGGCGGTGGAGCCGGGCTCGAAGGCGTCCTGGACGGCCGCGTTGCCGAGCGCGGCCGAGTCGGCGTCGGACAGGTCGTTGGGGTCAAAGCCGGGTGAGTTGGCCATGGCCAGGATCTGGCCGGTGCGGGTGTCCTGGACGATGACGTAGCCGCGGTCGGCCGCGGACTCCTTCACCTGGTCGGTGATGGCCTTCTGGGCGGCCCACTGGATGTCGCGGTCGATGGTGAGCTCGACGTCGCTGCCGGGCACGGCGGGTGTCTCGGTGGAACCCACGGTGGGGACGAGACGGCCGCCGGACTGGGCGTAGCGGATCTTGCCGTCCTTGCCGGCCAGCTGCTTGTCCAGCTGGAGTTCGATGCCGCCGCCGGGCTTGCCCTCGCCGTTGACCCAGCCCAGTATCCCGGCGGCGAGGTCGCCGTTGGGGTACACGCGCTTGCTGGTTCCGACGGAGAAGACGCCCGCGAGGACGTTGTGCGCGTTCTTCTCCGTCTCCGACTTCTTCGCCAGCGCGGACTTCAGGTCCTTGATCTGCTTCCAGACCTGCGGGGTCTGGCGGGAGGCCAGCTTCGTGTAGCGCAGGGACTTGTTCTCCGGCCGCAGCTTCTTGACCAGGGCCTCCTGGTCCTGGCCCAGGATCGGCGCGAGGAGCGCGGCGGCCTGCTCGGGCCCGTCACCGATCTTCAGGTGGTCCGGGGCGAACATCGTGGGGTCGGCCGTGATGTCGTAGGCGTCCTCACTGGTCGCCAGGGCCACACCGGACCGGTCGGTGATCTCACCCCGGTCCGCGGCCAGCACCTGCCCGACGTAGCGGTTCTGCTCGGCCTTGGCGGCGTAGGTGCTCGCGTCGACGGCCTGCACCTGGAACAGCCGTACGACGAAGGCGATCATCACCAGCGTCAGCGCGAGCCCGACCAGGCGCAGCCGGGGCCGGGGGCTGCCCAGCCGCAGCGGCCGGGGCGCCCCAGGCCGGGCCTGGGCCGGCCGCCGGGCCGGACGGACACCGGGGCCGGGACGCCGCCGGGCATCGGGCCGAGCGGGCCTGGCGGGGCCGGGCACGCGGCGGCGCGGGGGTTCCCTGTCGGACACTTCCGTCACCTGCCGGGGGTCGGAGCGGTCTGGGGGCGGACGGACACGGCGGCGGGCGGGCGGCCGGGCGGGCGCCGCGCCTCGGGGCCGGCGGCGCACAGCGGCGACCGCCGGGCGGACACCCGAGCCACCCGGCCGAAGACCCGAGCCGCCGCGAGCCCGCGAGCGGAAACCGCGCCGAGGGCCGGACGAACGCCGGGATCACGGCGGCAGAGGGGCCCGGTGAGACCCGGTACCCGGCGGCGCGAGGGTTCCCTGTCGGACACTTCCGTCACCTGCCGGGGGTCGGAGCGGGGCCGTTGGGCATGGCCTCGGGGGCGAGGACCAGGGGGATGTGCGCGGCGCTCTGCCAGGCGCCGGGGGCGGCGCTGGGGACGCCCTTGACGGTGCCGTCGCGGTCGAGGAAGGCGGGGTCGCCGCCGGGCACCATGCCGAGCTCGCGGGCGCGGCGCTGGAGGGCCTCGGGGGCGGAGTAGGCGTCGATGTCCCGCTGGAGGGCCTGTTCCTCGTCGGTGAGGCTCTTGGTCTCGCGCTGGAGGTCGTCGAGCTTGAACGCGCCTTCGCTGAGGGCCGAGTTCAGCACCAGGAGGCCGATGAGACCGCCGCCGAGGAGGAGGACCACGAGGAGCACGAACGGCATGCGGGCCGCCTGCGCCTTGCCGGTCGGGAAGAGCCGCGCGAGACGTGCCGCCCTCCCCTTCAGTTCGGGTTTGCTGCTCACGCACGCTCCCTCGGGTCCGGAAACACCCGGCCGCCCTGCACGTGGCTCACTCGACGTCCTCTCTGATGCGCTGCGCCCCGCGCAACCGCGCCGGTGCCGCGCGCCGGTTCTCGGCGATCTCCTCTTCCGTGGGGAGTTCGGCACCGCGCGTGAGCAGCTTGAGCCGCGGCTGGTAGCGCTCGGGCACGACGGGCAGTCCGGGCGGCGCGGTGGTGGCGGCGCCCGCCGCGAACACGTGCTTGACCAGCCGGTCCTCCAGCGAGTGGTACGACAGCACCGCGATCCGCCCGCCCACGTCGAGCGCCTTCACGGCGGCCGGGATCGCCCGCTCCAGGACGGAGAGCTCGCCGTTGACCTCGATGCGCAGCGCCTGGAAGGTGCGCTTGGCCGGGTTGCCGCCGGTGCGCTTGGCGGCCTGCGGCAGGGCGTCCCGGATCAGCTCGACCAGCCGAGCGCTGTTGCTGAACGGCTCCTTCTCGCGCTCGCGCACGACCGCGGCCACGATCCGCTTGGCCTGCTTCTCCTCGCCGTACGCCCGGAGGATGCGGACGAGTTCGCCCGGCGGGTAGGTGTTGAGGACCTCGGCGGCGCCGGCGCCGGTCGTCTGGTCCATCCGCATGTCGAGCGGGGCGTCCTGGGCGTAGGCGAAGCCTCGGTCGGCCTCGTCGAGCTGCATGGAGGAGACGCCCAGGTCGAACAGGACACCCTGCACGCGCGCGATGCCGAGCTTGCGCAGCACGTCGGGCAGTTCGTCGTACACGGCGTGGACGAGGGTGGCGCGCTCCCCGTAGGGCGCGAGGCGCTCGCCGGACAGGCGCAGGGCCTCCTTGTCGCGGTCGAGGGCGACGAGCCGGGCCTCGGGGAACCGCTCGAGGAGTGCCTCGCTGTGGCCGCCTAGGCCGAGGGTGCAGTCGACGACCACCGGGCCCGGGCCCTCCAGGGCGGGTGCCAGCAGGTCCAGGCACCGCTGGAGCATCACCGGAACGTGTCGACTCTGGCTCAAGGGGGCCTCTCAGATCCGGCACGGGCTTACGCACCGCCGGGTCCCCGCCCGCTGCTGAAGGGGAGGTCCGCCGGCGCCGGAAGCGTCAACCGACCGGGAGCGGGAGGAGGCCGAGCCGTACGTACGCGCCGCGCACGTGGGGAGATCGCCGGGCGTCGCCGGGTCTCCGGGAAAATCAGTCCAGCGGGGAGAGTCTCGCCTCCCGCTTCGCGTCACTTTAGTCCACCGTGTCTCCCGGTCAATCAACCGGCCTGCGCGTCGCGACCGGCAGGCACACCACCCTTGTGGGTTACCTCACTACAAGGTCCGATGGCGTTCTTTGTCCTCTCTCACAGCGAGCCCGGAACAGTCGTGACCAGTACCGTCATGGATATGACGACTTCTGCATCAGTTCCCATGGGTTCGGAGAGCGCCATAGCCGGAAGCGGCACCGTCACGGACCGTATCGTCGACGCCAACACCCGGTACGCCGCCGACTTCGGCCATGCCGGGATGGACGCCAAGCCCGCCCTGCACGTGGCCGTCGTGGCCTGCATGGACGCCCGCCTCGACCCGCTCGCCACGCTCGGCCTCGAGCTCGGCGACTGCCACACCATCCGCAACGCCGGCGGCGTCGTCACCGACGACGTGATCCGCTCCCTCACCATCAGCCAGCGCAAGCTGGGGACGCGGAGCGTCGTCCTCGTCCACCACACCGGCTGCGGCATGGAGACCCTCACCGAGGACTTCCGGGGCGACCTGGAGGCCGAGGTCGGCCAGCGCCCGGCCTGGGCGGTGGAGTCCTTCCAGGACGTCGACCAGGACGTACGGCAGTCGATGCGGCGCGTGCGCACCTCGCCGTTCCTGCCGCACACCGACGACGTCCGCGGATTCGTCTACGACGTCGGGACCGGCCTGCTGCGGGAGATCGACCCCGCCTCCTGACCTGGTCACCCACTCCTGGTCACCACCCCGGAGCCGGCCTCGCGCAGCTGTCGAAAACCTGTCAGTCACACGTTCGAAAGGGTCGCAAGGCCGACATATCGCGGCCAGTTATCCACAGTCGAGTGACACGAATCGGTAACGGCAGCAAGAATGCGGGAGTGACGTCACGCTGAGCGTTTCACGCGTGGTGTCCGTGGTTCGGGGTGGGCCGGCGCGCGTCATGCGGCGTCGGCCCGGGAAAATGGGGTATCCCGTGCTCCCTGGGAGCACGGGAAAGGCCGAGGAGGGCCGGGTGACGACCTATGACGATCGAGCGAGCCTCACTGATCTGACCGCCGTGGTGGAGCGGGTGCGGGAGTCGGTGGAAGGCGTGATCGAGGGCAAGCCCGAGGTCGTACGGCTCTCGCTGACCGTACTGCTGGCCGAGGGACATCTGCTGATCGAGGACGTCCCGGGTGTCGGCAAGACGATGCTCGCCAAGGCACTGGCGCGGTCCATCGACTGCTCGGTGCGGCGCATCCAGTTCACGCCCGACCTGCTGCCGTCGGACATCACCGGTGTGTCCATCTGGGACCAGCAGCGCCGTGACTTCGAGTTCAAGCCGGGCGCGATCTTCGCGCAGGTCGTGATCGGCGACGAGATCAACCGCGCCTCGCCCAAGACGCAGTCCGCGCTCCTGGAGTCGATGGAGGAGCGCCAGGTCACCATCGACGGCAGCAGCTACGAGCTGCCCAGCCCCTTCATGGTGGTGGCGACGCAGAACCCCGTCGAGATGGAGGGCACCTACCCGCTGCCGGAGGCCCAGCGCGACCGTTTCATGGCCCGGGTCTCGGTCGGCTACCCCAGCGCGGAGGCCGAGTTGCAGATGCTGGACGTGCACGGCGGCGTCTCGCCGCTGGAGGACCTCCAGCCCGTGGCCCACGCGCACGAGATCCTCAAGCTGATCGAGGCGGTGCGCGGCGTGCACGTCGCCGACCCGGTCCGGCGCTACGTCGTGGACCTGGTCGGCGCCACGCGCACACACCCCGACCTCAGACTGGGCGCCTCCCCGCGCGCGACGCTGCACCTGCTGCGCGCGGCGAAGGCGTCAGCGGCCCTCAGCGGCCGGGAGTACGCGCTGCCGGACGACGTGCAGGCCCTGGCCGTCGCCGTCCTGGCCCACCGCCTGCTGCCCACCGCCCAGGCCCAGCTCAACCGCCGCACCGCCGAGCAGGTCGTCGAGGAGATCCTGCAGCGCACGCCGGTACCGGCGGCGCCCCAGCAGCAGAGCGGCCTCGGCGGCCTGGGCCGCGGTGTGCCGGCGTATCCCCAGCAGCCGCCGCGGAGGCTGTGATGACCACCGCGGGGACGGGGCACGCGGAGGCCGACCGGGACGAGAAAGGCGGCATCCGCACCGCCCTGGCCGGTCTGACCACCCGCGGACGCTCCTTCCTGGCCGCCGGCGTCGCGGCCGCCGTCTGCAGCTATGTGCTCGGGCAGAGCGACCTGCTGCGCGTGGGCCTGCTGCTGGCGGTGCTGCCGCTGGTGTGCGCGACGGTCCTGTACCGCACGCGCTACCGGGTCGCGGGCAGCCGCCGGCTCTCCCCCGCGCGCGTGCCCGCCGGCAGCGAGGCCCGGGTCCACCTGCGGATGGACAACGTCTCGCGGCTGCCCACGGGCCTGCTGATGCTCCAGGACCGGGTGCCGTACGTGCTCGGTCCCCGGCCGCGCTTCGTGCTGGACCGGGTGGAGGCGGGCGGCCGCCGCGAGGTGTCCTACCGGGTGCGCTCCGACCTGCGCGGGCGCTACCCGCTGGGCCCGCTCCAGCTGCGCCTGACCGACCCGTTCGGCATGTGCGAGCTGACCCGGTCCTTCTCGACGTACGACAACCTGACGGTGATCCCGCGCGTGGAGCCGCTGGCGCCGGTGCGCCTCAGCGGTGAGGCGAGGGGGTACGGCGACGGGCGGCAGCGTTCGCTCGCGCTGGCCGGCGAGGACGACGTGATCCCTCGCGGGTACCGCCACGGCGACGATCTGCGCCGCGTGCACTGGCGCTCCACGGCCCGCTACGGCGAGTTGATGGTGCGCCGCGAGGAGCAGCCGCAGCGCGCCCGCTGCACGGTGCTGCTCGACACCCGGGGCATCGCCTTCCAGGGCGCGGGCCCGGACGCGGCCTTCGAGTGGGCCGTGGCGGGCGCCGCGTCCGTGCTGGTGCACATGCTCGAACGCGGCTTCTCCGTACGGCTGTTGACCGACACCGGCAGCGCGGTGCCCGGCGAGGGCGGCGACGGCTTCGCGGGCGCGAGCCAGGGGTCGGCGGACGCGGCCGGGCTGATGATGGACACCCTCGCGGTGATCGACCACTCCGACGGCGAGGGCCTGTCCCGGGCCTACGACGTGCTGCGCGGCGGGAACGAGGGGCTGCTGGTGGCCTTCCTCGGCGATCTGGACGAGGAGCAGGCGGCCGTGGTGGCCAGGATGCGGCAACGCGGCGGAGGTGCGGTCGCCTTCGTGCTGGACAGCGAGACCTGGATGCGGGAACCGAGTGACGTGCCCGGTCCGTTGGACGGGAGCGGGGAGCGGCTGCGCATGCTGCGCGAGGCGGGCTGGACGACCCTGGGCGTGCCGCGGGGGGCCTCACTGGACGACCTGTGGCGACAGGCGGACCGGGAGCGCAGAGGCGTGGCAGCGGCCGGCGGCGGGGAGGGACCGTGATGAGCGGGCGGATACGACTGACGCTGGGCGCGTGGGCGGCCACACTGACGGCCGCGTGCGCCCTGCTGCCCCTCGTCAAACCGGCCACATGGATCGTGCAGGCGGCCTTCCTGCTGGGCGTGCAGGCGGGCGTGGGTGCCGCGGCCCGCAGGGTGCCGCTGGCCCGGCCGCTGACGGTCGCGGCGCAGGCCGTGGTCACGGTGTTTCTGCTGACGTTCGTGTTCGCCCGTGAACAGGCCCTCGCCGGTCTGGTCCCGGGGCCGGAAGCCCTCGACCGCTTCGCGATCCTGCTCCGGCAGGGCGGGGACGACATCGCGCGGTACGCGATCCCGGCCCCCCTGGAGTCCGACGGCATACGGCTGATGCTCATCGGCGGGGTCCTGATCATCGGGCTGCTGGTGGACACCCTCGCGGTGACCTTCCGCAGCGCCGCCCCGGCCGGGCTGCCGCTGCTCGCGCTGTACTCGGTGGCCGCGGGGCTGTCCGACGGGAGCACGGACTGGCTGTGGTTCCTGGTCGCGGCGGCCGGCTATCTGATGCTGCTTCTGGCCGAGGGGCGGGACCGCCTCTCCCAGTGGGGCCGGGTCTTCGGCGGGGCCTCGCGGACGGCCGGAGGGGAGCAGAGCGGCGCGGTCGCCCCGGTCCGCACCGGCCGGCGCATCGGCGTGGTCGCGCTGGGCATCGCCCTGGTGGTCCCGCTCGGCCTGCCCGCGATGAACGGCGGCCTGCTGGACTCGGTGGGGGCCGGCGCCGGCTCCGGCGCGGGCGGCGGAGGCACGATCTCCGCCGTGAACCCGCTGGTGTCGCTGCGGGACAGCCTGAACGCGGACGAGGACCAGCAGGTCCTGTCCGTGAAGACCGAGATGCCGGACGTCTCGGACCTGTATCTGCGGATCGTGTCCCTGGACGACTTCGACGGCACCACCTGGAAGCCGTCCCGGCGGTCCATCACCGCCCTCCCCGACGGCACCTTCCCGACGCCGGTCGGCCTCGGCCCGGACGTGAAGCGCACGGAGGTCGACACCACGATCACCGCGGCCGACTGGTACGCCCAGGACTGGCTGCCCATGCCGTACCCCCCGAGCGGGGTGAACATCCGGGGCAACTGGCGCTACGAGCCCCTGGGCATGACGCTGGTAGGCGACCACGGCCAGAACACCCGAGGCCTGACGTACCAGGTCAAGAGCCTGGACGTGGAGCCGACGGCGGAGCAGCTGGCCTCGGCGCCGGAGCCGCCGGCGTCCATCAGGCGCGATTTCACCAAGCTGCCCGACTCGCTGCCGTCGGTGGTGGCGAGCACGGCCCGCAAGGTCACCGAGGGCGCGGCCGACCCGTACGACCAGGCGGTCAAGCTGCAGGACTGGTTCGCCGTGACCGGTGGCTTCGAGTACGACACCCAGGTGCAGGTCGGCAGCGGCTCGCAGGCGATCGCCCGCTTCCTGAAGGACAAGCAGGGCTTCTGCGTGCACTTCTCCTTCGCGATGGCGGCGATGGCCCGCTCCCTGGGCATACCGGCCCGGGTCGCGGTGGGCTTCGCGCCCGGTTCCCCGCAGGCGGACGGCTCGGTGTCGGTGGGGCTTCGGGACGCGCACGCCTGGCCCGAGCTGTACTTCGAGGGCGTGGGCTGGACCCGCTTCGAGCCGACTCCGAACCGCGGCTCGATGCCGTCGTACACGCTGCCGGACGACCCGGGCAGCTCGGTGCCGGACGCGGCGCGCCCGTCCGAGACGTCGTCCGCCGCGCCCTCCGCGACGCCCTCGGCGCGCGAGAGCTGCACGCCGGAGCAGAAGAAGCTGGACGGCGGGTGCGCGAGCGAGTCCCCGCAGGCGGCGCTGCCCACGGACGACGACGGCCCGAAGTGGTACGCGATCCTGGCCTGGGCCCTGGCGGGCCTCGCCGCCCTGGCGCTCCCCCTGGCCCCGATGCTGTGGCGCCTGCGGACGCGCACGGTCCGGCTGGGGGCGCATGGCCGCGGCGAGGCGGACGCTGCGCTGTACACGCTGGCCGTCTGGCAGGAGCTGACCGACACCGCGTGGGACTTCGGCATCACGCCGGACGAGTCACAGACCCCGCGCAAGGCGGCCGCCCGCATCGTCGGACTGGGCGGGCTCGATGCGACGGCCGCGGCCTCGGTGCACCGGGTGGCGAACGCGGTGGAGCAGGTCCTGTACGCGCCCCAGCCCCGCCCGACGGCAGGCATCGCGGACGACGTCCGCCGTGCGACAGCGGGTCTGAGCGCCGCGGTCGGCAGGGGCGCCAGGCTCCGCGCGGTCCTCGCACCGCGCTCCACCGTGCGCGTGGTGTGGACGGCGTCGGCCTGGTGGTCGGGGGTGCGGGAACGCGTCCTGGCGATGCGGCCGACGTGGCGGAAGGCCTCGGGGCAGCAGGGCTGAACCCGCTGAACCCATGGCATGCGGCAACGGCATGCGTCAGGGGGTGACCACCGAGTCGGTGGTCACCCCCTGACGTGCGTCTTCGTGTAGTCCCGGAGAGCTGTGCTCCGGGACTGGTGGGACTAGTGGCCGCCCTGTTCGTCGCGGCGCTTCTGCCAGCGCTGCTCGATGCGGTCCATCATGGAGCGGCGCTGCCGGCCGCCCTGGCGGCGGGCTTGCGGTCCGGCGGCACCTGCCGCCTGTTCGCCCGGCTTGGGGGCCTTGCGCCAGCCGGTCACGGCGAGCACCGCACAGCCCAGCATGACGAGGAAGCCCACGACGCTGAGCCAGACCTGCTTGGCGACCATACCGGCCATGAGGAGCGCAATACCTACGAGGAAGCCCGCGACCGCCTGGTAGACCCGTCGCCGGGTGTACGTACGCAGCCCGCTTCCCTCGAGCGCCGTCGCGAACTTGGGATCTTCGGCGTACAGCGCTCGCTCCATCTGCTCGAGCATGCGCTGCTCGTGCTCCGAGAGCGGCACGGAGTCCTCCTCATCGTGCAGTCGCCGGGGCGACCCGGGGGGTCTCTTCAGGATAGGCAGGGAATCGCCCCCGTGAAACCCGCCCCTCTGCGCCAACTGACCAACCGGAACCCGCCATGGACGTCCCGGCTCGCTGAGGCTTCCATTCCCCGGCGGCCGACCCGTCATGCCGGAACGGTCTCCCTCGATCATACGGCGCCAAGCCCCCATTCGGGGGGCCTGTGGCGTACTCCATGCACAGTCAAGGCGCTGATCAGGGGTGGTAGCTCACGAAGCGGCTCAGGCCTCGACTGCCCCACCGGTCTCGCCGGCCCCACCGGTCTCAGCGGCCCCACCGGTCTCACCCAGCACATGCAGCTGCGTGGCCACCGAGTGGAAGGCCGACAGCTCGGCCGCGGCCTCCTCCAGCTTCAGCAGCGCTTCCAGGGCTCCGGGCTCGGTGTCCACGAGGACGCCGGGCACGAGGTCGGCGAAGACCCGCACGCCGTGCACCGCGCCGACCCGCAGGCCCGCGCCCTCGACGAGTCCCGTGAGCTGCTCGGCGGTGAAGCGGCGCGGCACGGGGTCACCCGCGCCCCATCGGCCGTTCGGGTCGTCGAGCGCCTGCTTGGCCTCCTTGAAGTGACCGGCGAGGGCGCGGGCGAGCACGGCACCCCCGAGACCGGCGGCGAGCAGGCTCAGGACGCCCTCCGGGCGCAGGGCGGCCACGGCGTTGCGGACGCCCTCGGCGGGGTCGTCCACGTACTCCAGGACGCCGTGGCACAGCACCACGTCGTAGCCGCCGCGCTCGGCCACGTCGAAGAGGCCGTGGGCGTCGCCCTGCACGCCCTTCACCCGGTCGGCGACGCCGGCCTCGGCGGCACGGCGCTCCAGGGCGAACAGCGCGTTGGGGCTGGGATCGACGACGGTGACCCGGTGGCCGAGGTGGGCGGCGGGCACCGCGAAGTTGCCGCTGCCGCCTCCGGTGTCGAGGACGTCCAGCGACTCCCGGCCCGTGGCCTTGACCCGGCGTTCCAGGGCCTCCTGGAGGACCTCCCAGACCACGGCCGTACGGAGTGAGGCGCGAGATCGAGAAGGGCCGGAGCGCAGCGATGTCGGCTGAGGGTGGTGGTGGGAGACGGGTGGGCGCATCGGGTCCGACACGGCAGTTGACTCCTCGGCGCGGCACCGCCTCTTGCGCGGCGGAGCGAACGGGGTGCCTCCCCCGGCCCCGGCTGCGGGGAGGGAAGACTTTCAGGCATCCCCCACCCTATTGCCTCGGACGCGGCAGCCCGCATGAGCGGTCCCGGCATGGACTCGAGCCGGTGCCGGCCGGGCGGATCCGGAGCGCCCGTACCCGGTCAGCCGGCGTCCGGCATGTCCCTCCCCGCGCCGGGATCCTCCGGCCGGTCCCGGTCCGGGCGCGGCTGCGGGAGGACCGGCTGGAGGACCAGCATGCGCTCGACGAGGCGGAGGAACATCGCCACGTCGCGTATCAGGTCGTCGGCGTCCCGGACGCTCGCCGCGCCCTGGATGCCCGCCTCGGCGCGGGCCCGGCGCCGGGCGCCGGCGGCGAACAGCGCGCTCCACTCGGTCAGTTCGGGTGCTATCTCGGGGAGCACTTCCCAGGCGCTCCGGATCTTGGTCCGGGCCCGGGTCGAGGTCTCGGGCCTCCCCCGGGCGGCGAGGACGGCGGCGGCGGTGCGGAGGGCGGCGAGGTGGGCCGTCGCGTAGCGCTCGTTCGGTGTCTCCAGGGCGGTGGCCTCGTCGAGACCGGAGCGGGCCTGGGCGAGCAGGTCGAGGGCGGCGGGCGGGGCCGTGGTCCGGCGCAGCACGGGGTGTACGTCGCTCGCCGGGCCGGTCAGTGAGGGGGCAGGGCCGGTGGCGCGGCGCCGGCGGGCGGCTGCTGCGTGATAGCTGGCCATGACGAACCTCCTGTCGTCGTGTGACGGCGGCTCCTCCCACGGAGTGCCGTATGTGACCCATCGTGAGGTATGGCACTGACAATCCGTTCTGACCTGCGGTTTTGCTTCGATCGCAGGTTCGGAGTAGTTTTTGCACTGACCAGTCAGTTCAATTTCATGCTCACATTCAGGGGAGCCCCGTGGGGGAACAAGCGGGAGGGGTGCGGGTCGCCGCCGAGGGCCTTGGGATCAAGGGGCCGCGCGGGTGGGCGTTCCGCGGGATGTCCGTCGACGCCGAGCCGGGATCACTCATCGCGGTCGAGGGCCCGTCCGGGTCCGGCCGTACGTGTCTGCTGCTCGCGCTGACGGGACGGATGAAGATCACGGAGGGCACCGCGAGCGTCGGTGACGCCGGCCTTCCGAAGCAGATGTCGGCGGTGCGCCGCGTCAGCGCCCTGGCCCACGTGCCCGGGGTCACCGACCTCGAACCGGCGCTCACCGTCGGCGAGCACCTGCGTGAACGGGCCCTGCTCCAAAGGCGCTTCGGCGACTCCCTGCGCGGGCTGCTGCGACCCCGCGGCGAGCGGGCGGCCGAGGCCGGGCTGCGGGTCGACACCGCACTGGCAGCGGCCGGACTCGACCTGGAGGCGCTGCCCAAGGGTCCCCGTACGGCCGTACGCGATCTGGAACGCCTGGAGGCGCTGCGGCTCTCGGTCGCCCTCGCCCTCGTCGCCCGGCCGCGGCTGCTCGGGGTCGACGACACCGACCTCAAGCTCTCGGACGGCGAGCGGGACGAGGTCTGGGCCCTGCTCAGGTCCCTCGCCGACGCCGGGACGACGGTCGTGGCGGTGTGCAGCGAGGCCCCCGAGGGCGCCGTCAAGGTGTCCACGCGGCAGAGCACCCCTCAGGACACCCATCAGAGCGAGGACAAGGAGAAGGCCGATGCGCTCGCCGAGACTGGCCGCGCTTGAGCTCCGCCGCTTCGGCCGGGGGAAGCTGCCGCGCGCCGCACTGGTCGCGCTGCTGGTGCTGCCGTTGCTGTACGGCGCGCTGTACCTGTGGTCGTTCTGGGACCCGTACGGCCGGCTGGACCGTATCCCCGTGGCGCTCGTGAACGACGACAAGGGGGCGACCGCCGACGGGAAGAAGGTCACGGCGGGCGACGACATCACGGAGAAGCTGCGCGACAGCAAGACCTTCGACTGGCGCGAGGTGAGCGCCGCCGAGGCCCGCAGGGGCGTCGAGGACGGCACCTACTACCTCTCGCTCACCATGCCCGACGACTTCAGTGAGCGGATCGCCTCCAGCTCCGGGAAGTCCCCGGAGACCGGCGCCCTCCAGGTGCGCACCAACGACGCGAACAACTACATCGTCGGGCAGATCTCCCGGACAGTGTTCAGCGAGGTGCGCCAAGCGGCGTCCACGAAGACGTCGCGGTCCTTCCTGGACAAGATCTTCGTGTCGTTCTCCGACATCCACGGTGAGACCGTGAAGGCCGCGAAGGGCGCCGACAAGCTCAAGGGCGGCATCGGGAAGGCCGAGAAGGGCTCCAAGGATCTCGCCGACGGCCTGAAGGACGCCAAGGACGGCAGCGGGAAGCTGTCCACGGGCCTGAAGAAGCTCCACACGGGCGCGGGCGATCTGGAGGACGGCTCGAAGCAGGTCGCGGAAGGCACGCAGAGGCTCGCCGACAAGGTCAACACGAACGCCGGCAAGGTGGGCCCCTTCCTGAAGGGCAACGAGAAGACCATCGGCGACACGGCCCAGTTCGTGGCCGACACCTCAGGCGCGGTCCGCAAGCACCTGGACACCCTGGCGGAGCGGGCCCCGGCCGCCGCCAAGGACGCCCGTACGGCGTCGGACACGCTGAACGGCACCTACGCCAGGCGCTGCGACGACCCCGTGCTGCCCGACGCCGCCTGCGCCGACCTGAAGAAGGCCAAGGACGCCGCCGCCGACGTGGCCGGCATCGCCGACGACCTCGACACGCTGATCGCCGACCAGAACGGCGATCTGACCAAGCTCGACAAGCACCTCGCCACGCTCCAGAAGCAGTCCCAGGCCCTCGCCGACCGCGCGCCGCACCTCTCCGAGGACCTCGACGACGCCGTCAAGAAGATCAACAAGCTGAACGACGGGGCGGCCGAGGTCGCCGCGGGTGCGAAGAAGCTGCACAAGGGGCTCGGCACGGCCAGGACCGGCGCCACCGACCTGGACAAGGGCGTCGGCGATCTCAAGACCGGCGCGGACGACCTCAACGGCGGCATGTACAAGCTCGTCGGCGGCTCCGGGAAGCTCGCCGGCGGACTGCACGACGGGGCGGAGCAGATCCCCGACTACGGCAAGCAGGACCGCGACCAGCGCACCGAGGTCATGGCCGACCCCGTGCGGCTCGCCTCCCAGGACCTGCACAAGGCGCCCAACTACGGCACCGGCTTCGCCCCGTACTTCATCCCGCTGTCGCTGTGGGTGGGCGCGATGGTGGCGTACATGCTGATCACGCCGATGAGCCGGCGCGCGCTCGCCGCGGGTGCCTCGGCGTGGCGGATCGCGCTGGCCGGCTGGCTGCCGGTGGTGGCGATCGGAGTGCTCCAGACGGTGGCCCTGATGTCGGTGCTGCACTGGGCGGTCGGCCTGGAGATGGCGCGGGCGGCCGGGACGGTGGGCTTCCTGTTCCTGGTGACGGCGTGCTTCGCGGCGATCGTGCAGTGGCTGAACGCGCGCTTCGGGGCGGCGGGCCGGATCCTCGTCCTCGCCCTGCTGATGCTCCAGCTGACGTCGGCGGGCGGCACGTACCCCGTACAGACCAGCCCCGGCTTCTTCAACGCGCTCCACCCCTTCCTGCCGATGAGCTACGTCGTGGAGGCCCTCAGGAGGCTCATCACGGGCGGCGGCCTGGAACCGGTGTGGCACGCGTGCGTGGTGCTGACGGCGTTCACCGCGGGCGCCCTCGCGCTGACCGCCGTGGCGGCCCGGCGCCGCCAGGTGTGGACGCTGGACCGGCTGCACCCGGAGCTGAGCCTGTGAGCCCTACCGTCACTCCTCCCGGAAAGGTTCCTGTGACAATCAGGGCCATGGAAAGCAGCAGTGCAACGTCGGGCGGCAGCACGCGCCGCGAGGCCACCCGGCAGAAGCTCTACGAGGCGGCCGTCACGCTCATCGCCGAGCAGGGCTTCTCCGCCACGACCGTGGACGAGATCGCCGAGCGTGCCGGAGTCGCGAAGGGCACGGTCTACTACAACTTCGCGAGCAAGTCCGTCCTCTTCGAGGAACTGCTGCGGCACGGAGTGGGCCTCCTCACCGCCTCCCTCCGGGACGCGGCCGAGCGGACCGCCCGGGAGGGCGGCACCAAGGTCGACGCCCTGGACGCGATGATCCGCGCGGGCCTGGTCTTCATCGACCGCTACCCGGCCTTCACCCAGCTGTACGTGGCCGAGCTGTGGCGCACCAACCGGACGTGGCAGTCCACGCTGATGGTGGTCAGGCAGCAGGCCGTCGCCGTCGTGGAGGACGCGCTGCGCGAGGGCGTCGCGGGCGGCGAGTTCAGCGAGGAGATCGACGTCCCGCTGACGGCGTCCGCGCTGGTCGGCATGGTCCTGGTGGCCGCGCTCGACTGGAAGTCCTTCCAGCCGGAGCGCTCCCTGGACGACGTCCACGCGGCACTGTCCCGGCTGCTCCAGGGGAGGGTGAGCGGCTGCCGCTGAGGGCACGCCTGGCGCAGACGTGAAGGCGCCGGTTCGCTGTGGCCGCGTCCCCCGCGGGCCACCTCGAACCGGCGCCTTCCCTGCTCCCCCGTTTTCCTGCTCCCCCGTGCGTCCCCCGCAGGACCCCCGTTCGGTCGTCCCCCGGTTCTCCCCCGTGCCTCGCTCCCGCCGACTCGGTCGGCGGAAGGAGCGGATCGCGGGCCGGCCCCGTTCCGGCGCCCCGTGTCGCCGGTGCCGGAGCCGTGCCCCTTTCCGTGTCTCCACTCTCTCGTTCCCGCCGGCCCTGCCCCATCCGCGCGCGTACTCAACTCCCCCACTAGGTACTGGTACTCAGCCCTGCGCACGCGGCACCAGAAGGCGCTGTCAGCGGGGGCGGATAGAGTCCTCGGCATGGCACGGATTGCGGTGATCGGCGCCGGGATGGGCGCGCTGACGGCTGCCGCCCGGCTGGCCGTCGCGGGCCACCGGGTGGTGGTGTACGAGCGGACGGACACGTACGGCGGAGCGCTGCGCCGCTTCGAGCGTGACGGGTTCTCCTTCGACACGGGCCCCGGCCTGCTCCCGCTGCCGGCCGTCTATCGCGATCTGTTCGTCAAGACCGGCAAGGAGCCGCTGGAGGCGTGCGTCGAGCTGGTCCAGGTCGACCCCTCGTCCCGGCACGTGTTCGCGGACGGCACCCGGGTGTCGCTGCCGAACGCCTCGCGCGCGGGTGTGGTCACCGCCCTGGACGAGGGCCTCGGCCCGGGCACCGGGAACCGGTGGGGCGACTTCCTGGTCCGGGCCCGCGAGGCCTGGGACCGGACCCGCCGCCCGCTCCTGGAGGAGCCGCTGTGGCCGAACTGGCAGGTGCTGGCCGAGCGCGAGCCCTACCCGGCGGTGCCCCACAAGCGGCTGCTGCGCACCCGCCGGGCCGGCACACTCGCCGAGATCGGCGCCTGGGAGCTGCGTGACCCCCGGCTCGCCGCACTCCTGGAGGGCCACGCCCTCACCCAGGGCCTGGACCCCCGGGTCACCCCGGCGAGCGCGGCCGTACTGCCGTACATGGAGCACGCCTTCGGCGTCTGGTACGTGCGCGGCGGCCTGCGCGAGCTGGCGCGGGCGGTGTACGAGCGGTGCGTGGCCAGAAAGGTCGAGTTCCGTTTCGGCGCCGACGTGACCGGCGTGCTGGAGAAGGACGGGCGGGCGTCGGGGGTGGAACTCGCCGACGGGACGGTCACGGAGGCGGACTTCGTGGTCGCCGGTGTCGCGCCCGGCACACTGGACCGGCTGACGGCGGGGACCGTACCGCGGGGCGACGGCGAGGTGCCCCCGCAGCCCGCGTCGGCCAGTCGGCTCACGGTGCTGCTGGGCCTGCGCGGCACCCGCCCCGAGGGCACGGCACACCGCACGGTGGTGCACGCGGCGGACCGGGAGGCCGAGTTGGACGCCCTGTTCGGCACGGCTCCGGCGAACGCGCAGCCCACGGTCACGGTCCTGCGGCCCGACGACCCCGCGCTGGTCCCGGACCGGGATCACGAGGCGGTCACCCTCACGACGGTGGTGCCCGCCCGGCCCGACGAAGCCAACGAACCCCACAAGTCCTACGACGAACTCGCCGACACCATGATCAGCGTCGCCGAACGCGCCCTGCCCGACCTGCGCGACCGTCTCCTCTGGCACGAGGTGCGCACCCCGGCCGACATCGCCGAGGCGACCGGCGCGGAGGGCGGGGCGGTGCCGGTGCAGGCACTGGCGGCGGCCGACGGGCGGCTGCTGCATCCGTCCAACAGCACGCGCGTGCCCGGCCTGTTCACCGTCGGCGGCTGGGCGCACCCCGGCGGCGGACTGCCGCACGCGGGCATGTCGGGCGCGCTGGTCGCGGGACTGGTCGTGGAGGGGCCGGGGTTCCGGGGCTCCCAGTGAGCCCACCGCCCCCGGCGGGGTTCAGGCTTCAGAAACGGTACTGCTCGTCGAAGCCGTTGCCCTGTGGCTGCTGCCCGTTGCCCTGGTAGGGGTACGGCTGCTCCGGCGGCAGCTCCTGCCCGTACTCGTCGGTGCGCTGCTGCGGGACCCACACACCGCCGGGCGGGGTCTCGCCACCGTAGGTGCCGGCGTACTGGTCCTGGCCGTAGCCCTGCTGCTGGCCGTAGTACTGCTGGTCGCCGTAGCCGCTGTCGTACGAGGTCCCGCCGTAGGTGGGATTGCCGACGTACGGGTCGGAGTAGGCGGCGTACTGCTGCTGGCCGGTGGCGTCGTAGCCCTGCTGCTGGCCGTAGCCCGAGTAGTCGTAGGCGTAGGACTGGTCGGTGCCCTGGGCCGTGGCGGCGTACTGGTCTTGGGGTGAGCCCTGGTGGTAGCCGGTGTCGCCGTAGACGCCGTAGGAGCCGGTGTCGTCCGGGATGGGCTGCGGCTCGTAGACCGCGGTGGTCTCGGCGGCCGTCGGCTGGACCGGGCGCGCGGGGGTGAAGACGTCGTCGCGGTCGTAGTCGTCGCCCTGGCCGTAGGTGGCGGCGTCGCGGCGGTAGTCGCCGCCCTCGTCGCCGTAGCCGCCGCCCGTCGCCTCCATGCCGGAGACCTCGAGGGTCGGCTCCTGGCGGCCGCGCTCACCGCGGCGGCGCTTGCTGCCGCCCAGCATCGGGGCGTTCATCGCCCAGCCGGCCGCGAAGCCGCTGCGGAAGGACAGGGTGACGTAGGTCTGCCCGACCGCGAAGGCGGCCGCGCCCAGTCCGATCACGACGACCGACGGGATCAGGACACCGACGACGACGCCGAGGAAGCCGGCGAAGGCGAGCAGCCGCCAGCGCAGCCGCGCCTTGTACTGCAGCAGCACCTCGCCCAGCAGCCACAGCGCGACGATGCCGAACGCGATGTAGAGGACCGCCCAGCCCATGTACGCCCCTCTCCCAGTCGCCGCTACGCAGTGTGTCGTATACCGGTGCGAACGGTCTAGGCCTGCGGTGGGTGGTGCAGGCCCAGGTTCTCGTAGATTTCCAGGGTCGCCGTGGAGTTGTTGAGCGTGATGAAGTGCAAGCCGGGCACTCCCTCGGCGAGCAGCCGCGCACAGAACTCCGTGGCGAATTCGATCCCAATGGAGCGTACAGCGGCCGGATCGTCTTTTGCTGTGAGGATCCGCTCTTTCAGGGCGTCCGGGAACACGGCATTGGTGAGGGACGGGATCCGCGCCAGCGACTTCACACTGGCGATCGGCATGATCTCGGGGATGATCGGGGTGTCGCAGCCGGCGGCCGCGACCCGGTCACGCAGCCGCAGGTAGTCCTCCGGCTGGAAGAACATCTGCGTGATCGCGTAGTCCGCGCCCGCGCGGCACTTGTCGACGAAGTGGCGGACGTCGGCGTCCCAGTCGCTGGAGCGCGGGTGCATCGCCGGGAAGGCGGCGACGCCCACGCAGAAGTCGCCGGACGCCTTGATCAGCTCGACGAGCTCGGCGGCGTAGGCGAGCCCGCGGGGGTGCGGCACCCAGTCGCCCATCGGGTCGCCGGGCGGGTCGCCGCGCAGGGCGAGCATGTTGCGGATCCCGGCGTCGGCGTACTGGCCGATGATGTTGCGCAGGTCGGCGACCGAGTGGTCGACGGCCGTGAGGTGCGCGATAGGCGTGAGGGTGGTGTCGGAGGCGATCGCCTCGGTCGCCTTGACCGTGCCCGCGCGGGTGGAGCCGCCCGCGCCGTAGGTCACGGACACGAAGTCGGGCGCCACCGCCTCGACCCGGCGCAGCGCGTTCCACAGGTTCCGCTCGCCCTTCGGGGTCTTGGGCGCGTAGAACTCGAACGAGTACGTCGTCTTGCCTGTCGCGAGCATGTCGCGGACGGTGCGTGCGTGGTCCGACCTGATGGATGCGGTGCCGAGGGCCATACGGGCAGGTTAGCCAGGGGCGGTCGGTCCCCCAACCGGGCATCGATATTTGCCCGATTTGTGTACTTGTTGTCCACCCCTTGGACATCCGGTCAACCGGCGTACTACTTCTCCCGCAGCCTCTTCGCGAACTCGGCCGCCGCCGCGCCCGGGTCGTCTGCCTCGGTGATCGCCCGTACGACGACGACGCGCCGGGCGCCCGCTTCCAGGATCTGGTCGAGGTTGCCGAGGTCGATGCCGCCGATGGCGAACCAGGGGCGCTCGGTGCCGAGGGCGGCGGTGTACCGGACGAGGTCCAGGCCGGGTGCGTGGCGGCCGGGCTTGGTGGGGGTGGGCCAGCACGGGCCGGTGCAGAAGTAGTCCACGCCGTCCTGTGCGGCGGCCGCGGCGGCCTCGGACTCGGCGTGCGTGGACCGGCCGATCAGGACGTCGTCGCCGAGGATCGCGCGGGCTGCCGGGACCGGGAGGTCGCCCTGGCCGAGGTGCAGCACGTCGGAGCCGGCAGCGTGGGCGACGTCCGCCCGGTCGTTGACCGCGAGCAGCTTGCCGTGCCGAGCACAGGCGTCGGCGAAGACGGCCAGCCGCTCCAGCTCCTCGCCCGCCTCCATGCCCTTGTCCCGCAACTGCACGATGTCGACCCCACCGGCCAGCACGGCATCGAGGAACTCCACGAGGTCGCCCTGCCGCTCGCGGGCGTCGGTGCAGAGGTAGACCCGGGCGTCGGCGAGCTGAGCCCGTGCGGTGGTGGCGGCGGTGTCGGGCATGCGTGTCCCTCTGGGTGTCGGTGGCGTACGGGTGCGGACACCCGTGCCGGTGGCGGTGACGTACGGGTACGAGAAGCACCCGAGCGTGCGGGCGGCGGCCCACTGTCGGTCGCTGCCCGCAAGGGGCCACGGCAAGGCCCGGGCAGGTCCCGAGTCTGTCACCCGGGCCAGGCGGCGGCCCAGCCCCGATGGGAGGCAGAGACCCGCCCCGGGCCCGGCGGTCCAAGGCCCCCGGCAGGGATCAAGAACCGCCCGCCCCGGCGGCCCACGCCCCGAGCCGGGCGCGAGCCGCCCCGGGACCGTGGCCCCACGGGCCGCGGCCCGTACTCCGGGCAGTTGTTCAGGTCCGGCCCCGCTCGCACGGCACCGGACGGTTGTTCCGTCGAGGCCGGGTCAGACCGCGAGCGCCTGGGCGCGGCGCTTCACCTCCGTGCCGCGATTCTCACTCAGTGCCTGCGCCGGGGTGCCGGGCAGGCTCGGGTCGGGGGTGAAGAGCCACTCCAGCATCTCCTCGTCCGTGAAGCCGTCGTCCCGCAGGAGCGTCAGGGTCCCGGACAGGCCCTTGACGACCTTGTCCCCGTCGATGAAGGCGGCGGGGACGTGCAGTGCGCGGTTCTCACCTCGGCGTACGGCGATGAGCTGGCCGTCCTTGACCAGCTGCCGCACACGCGTCACCTCGACACCGAACTGTTCGGCGATGTCGGGGAGGGTGAGCCAGGCGGGGACGAGAGCATCGATCTTTGCGTCAATCTCGGTCACGGAAACCAGCCTGCCATCCGCCACTGACAGTCGGAAGTCAGCCCGGCCCACCTGGGCGGACATCGCGCTCCTCGACAGCTACGCCGTCGCCGCCTTCAGCGGCCTGGCCGGGTCCGCGAGCAGCACCGGATTCATGGCGGCGCCCGACTCGATCAGGCGGCGCCCCTGCGCCAGGTCCCGGGGACGGCCCACCGCCAGCAGCGCGACCAGCCGGTCGCCGCGGAGCCAGCAGACCGTCCAGGCCGGCCCGGCCGGGTCGCCCCGCCACAGGGTCGTGTCGGCGCCGGCGTGGTGCCCGGCGTACTGCACGAACCGCCCGAACTGCTCGGACCAGAAGTACGGCACCGGGTCGTACACCGCCGAGGTCTCCCCCGAGGCCCGGCCGACGATGTTCAGGGCCACGGTGCGCGGCCCCTGGAGGGCGTTGTCCCAGTGGTGCACCAGCAGGCGCTCGCCGTACCGCCCCGAGGGGAAGGAGGCGCAGTCGCCGACCGCGTACACGTCCGGCGCCGACGTCCGCAGATGCTGGTCGGACACGATCTCGCCCTGGGCACCGAGCTCCACTCCGGAGCCGGCCAGCCATGCCGTCGCGGGGCGGGCGCCGATGCCGACCACGACCGCGCCCGCCGGCAGCCGCGTGCCGTCGTCGAGGAGCACCGCCCCGGGCTCGACGCGCTCCACGCGCGCGTGCGTGCGCAGCACCGCACCCGCGTCGGCGTACCAGCCGGCCATCGGCGCGGCGACCTCGGCGGGCAGTGCCCCGGCGAGCGGCCGTTCGGCGGCCTCCACGACGGTCACCGCGCAGCCCGCCTCACGCGCGGCCGTGGCGAACTCCGCGCCGATCCAGCCCGCGCCGACGACCACGATGTCGTGCTTGCGGGCCAGCACGGGCCGCAGCCGCTCGGCGTCGTCCAGGGTGCGCAGCAGATGCACGCCCGGCACGCCCTCCGCGCCGGGCAGCCGGATCGGTTCGGCGCCGGTCGCGACGACGAGGACGTCGTACGGCACGGGCCCGTCCTCGGTGTCCAGCTCGTGATCGCCGGGGCGCAGGCCCAGCACCTCGCAGCCGAGTCGCAGTTCGATGCCGAGGGCCTCGAAGTCGAGGTCGAAGGCGGAGCCCTCGGCCTTGCCGAGCAGGACGGCCTTGGACAACGGGGGCCGGTCGTACGGCTGGTGGGGCTCGGCGCCGATCAGGATCACGGTGCCGGTGAAGCCCTGCTCCCGCAGGGCGACCGCGGTCTGCACACCGGCCATGCCCGCGCCTGCCACGACCACGCGCCGCGGCACGGACGGACCTGGTTCCTGCGTCTGCTCGCTCACCTGATCACCATAGACAACTGACGTTCTGTCAGTCAGTGCTCATGCGCAGTGACCTGCTCCACAACGCTCGTCCCGCTGCCCTGCTGGGACTCCCACTCCCACGTCTCCTCCAGCCGCACCCGCCCGTCGGGCAGCTCCACGACCGTCGACACACAGTGCCCGGAAGAGGTGGTTCCGTCCTGCTTGAGCTGTACGTAGCGGAAGTCCAGCCGGTCACCTTCCCGGGTACCCACGAGATGCCCGCGTACGACGTCGCCGCCCGTGTACTCGGCCCAGATCTCGCCGTCCTTCTCGTGGTACGTGAACCGGGTGCGGGTCCCCACCTGGCCCGGCGCCTGGTCGGCGACCGGGGCCAGGAGAAGACCGTCGAGGGATCGGGCCATGGACGGAGGCTCCCTTACTGCGGATACGGCATCGGGCTAGGGTGGCCAACGTAGAGCACTCGCGGGAGCCCGGACGCACCGGGCTGAGAGGGAGGCTGGCGGCCTCCGACCGTACGAACCTGATCCGGGTCATGCCGGCGAAGGGAGGGGCTGGACGCCCATGTCGCGCACGCGAACGTCAGACGTCCTCGTCATCGGGGGCGGCATCATCGGCCTGGTCACCGCGTGGCGGGCCGCACAACGCGGGCTGGCCACGGCCGTGGTGGACCCCGAGCCGGGCGACGGGGCCGCGCAGGTGGCGGCGGGCATGCTGGCCGCCGTCACGGAACTGCACTACGGCGAGCAGACCCTGCTCGGTCTGAACCTCGCCTCCGCCCGGCGCTACCCGGACTTCGCCGCCGAGCTCACCGACCTCACGGGCCACGACCTCGGCTACCGCCGCTGCGGCACGCTCGCCGTGGCCCTGGACGCCGACGACCGGGCCCATCTGCGCGAACTGCACGCCCTGCAGCAGCAGTCCGGCCTGGAGTCGCAGTGGCTGTCGGGGCGGGAGTGCCGTCGCCTGGAGCCGATGCTCGCGCCGGGAGTGCGCGGCGGGCTGCGGGTCGACGGCGACCACCAGATCGACCCGCGGCGGCTGTCCGGGGCGCTGGTCACCGCGTGCGAGCGGGCGGGTGTGGTCTTCCACCGGGCGTGGGCCGAGCGGCTCACCGTCGTACGGGACCGGGCCACGGGCGTCGTCACGGCCGACGGGACCGCGCTGGACGCGGGGCAGGTGGTGCTGGCCGGGGGCAGTCTCAGCGGGCGGCTCGCGGGCGTCCCGCAGGACGTGCTGCCGCCCGTGCGACCGGTGAAGGGGGAGGTCGTGCGGCTGACCATGCCACAGCGGCACGGGCCCTTCCTGAGCCGGACCGTGCGCGCGGTCGTGCGCGGCAGCCAGGTCTACCTGGTGCCGCGCGAGAGCGGCGAGCTGGTCATCGGGGCGACCAGCGAGGAAACGGGCTGGGACACCACCGTGACCGCGGGCGGCGTGTACGAGCTGCTGCGCGACGCGCACGAGCTGGTCCCGGGCATCACCGAGCTGCCGTTCACGGAGACCCGGGCCGGACTGCGGCCCGGCTCCCCCGACAACGCGCCGCTGCTCGGCCCGACCGGTCTCGAGGGGCTGCTGCTGGCCACCGGGCACTACCGCAACGGTGTCCTGCTCACGCCGGTGACCGGCGACGCCATGGCGCACGTCCTGGCGACGGGCGAACTCCCCGAGGAGGCCCGCCCCTTCACCCCGAAGCGCTTCAGCACCGTCACCGCACTCACGGAGCAGCCCGTATGAACATCTCCGTCAACGGGGAGCCCCGGGACATCCGGCCCGGCACGGCTCTCGACACCGTCGTGAGGTCGCTCACCACCTCGCCCTCCGGGGTGGCCGCGGCCCTCAACGAAACCGTCGTCCCGCGCGCGCAGTGGCCGTCCACGTCCCTCTCCGACGGGGACCGCGTGGAAGTCCTCACCGCCGTCCAAGGAGGCTGACCATGGCCGACGATCCTTTTGTCCTCGGTGGTACGTCCTTCACGTCCCGCCTGATCATGGGTACGGGCGGGGCGCCCAGCCTCGACGTGCTGGAGCGCTCACTGATCGCGTCCGGGACGGAGCTGACGACGGTCGCGATGCGCCGCGTGAACCCCTCGGTGCACGGTTCGGTGCTGTCCGTCCTGGACCGGCTCGGCATCCGGGTGCTGCCCAACACGGCGGGCTGTTTCACGGCCGGCGAGGCCGTCCTCACGGCCCGTCTCGCCCGCGAGGCCCTCGGCACCGACCTGGTCAAGCTGGAGGTCATCGCCGACGAGCGCACACTGCTGCCGGATCCGATCGAGACGCTGGAGGCGGCCGAGACGCTGGTCGACGACGGGTTCACGGTGCTGCCGTACACCAATGACGACCCCGTGCTGGCGCGCAAGCTGGAGGACGCCGGCTGCGCGGCGATCATGCCGCTCGGCTCGCCCATCGGTTCCGGGCTGGGCATCCGCAACCCGCACAACTTCCAGCTGATCGTCGAGCACGCGCGCGTGCCGGTGATCCTGGACGCCGGCGCCGGTACGGCGTCCGACGCGGCGCTGGCGATGGAGCTGGGCTGCGCGGGTGTGATGCTCGCCTCGGCGGTGACACGGGCGCAGGAGCCGGTGCTGATGGCTTCCGCCATGAGGAACGGGGTGGAAGCTGGGCGGTTGGCGTATCGAGCCGGGCGTATTCCTCGGCGGCACTTCGCGCAGGCGTCTTCGCCGGGTGAGGGGATGGCTGTGCTCGATCCGGAGCGGCCCGCTTTTCAGTGAGCCGGCGTGTGTGCCGGGGCCGGGTGCGTCCGCAGCCCGGCGCAGCGGGGGGACACACGTCACAGGTCGGCTGCAGTCCCGCCCCGAAAACAGCCGAGGCGGCGGGCTGTCGGTCGTGGCTCGTACACTCGCCTGCGTGGACACGACCCTTCAGGACCCCTTGGTCGGGCAGGTGCTCGACGGCCGATACCGCATCGACGCGCGGATCGCCGTCGGCGGGATGGCCACGGTCTACCGGGCCGTGGACACCCGGCTCGACCGGGTCCTCGCGCTCAAGGTGATGCACCCCTCGCTCGCGGTCGACGCCTCGTTCGTCGACCGGTTCATCCGCGAGGCGAAGTCCGTCGCCCGACTGGCCCATCCGAACGTGGTGCAGGTCTTCGACCAGGGCACCGACGGCAGTTACGTCTATCTCGCCATGGAGTACGTCGCGGGCTGCACCCTGCGGGACGTGCTGCGCGAGCGCGGGGCCCTGCAGCCGCGCGCCGCCCTGGACATCCTGGAGCCGGTGCTGGCCGCGCTGGGCGCCGCCCACCGCGCCGGCTTCGTGCACCGGGACATGAAGCCCGAGAACGTCCTGATAGGGGACGACGGCCGGGTGAAGGTCGCCGACTTCGGACTCGTCCGTGCCGTGGACACGGTGACGAACACCACAGGGACCGTGCTCGGCACGGTCGCGTACCTCGCGCCCGAGCAGATAGAGAACGGCACCGCGGACCCCCGCGTCGACGTGTACGCGTGCGGCGTGATGCTGTACGAGATGCTGACCGGCGACAAGCCGCACGACGGGGACTCCCCGGCCGTGATCCTGTACAAGCACCTGCACGAGGACGTCCCGCCGCCGTCGGCCGCCGTGCCCGGTCTGGCCTACGAGCTGGACGAGATGGTGGCCTCGGCGACCGCCCGCACCCCTGACATCCGCCCGTACGACGCGGTGGCGCTGCTCGCGGTGGTCCGCGACGGGCGGGCCGGGCTGAGTGCGGAACAGCTGGACGTGGTGCCGCCGCAGGCGCTCACCGCCGAGCACGACGGCGCCGACGACCGTACGAGCGTGATCCCGCGCGCGCTGGCCTCGCTGCGCCCGCTGCCGGTCAACGAGGACGACGAGACCTCCGAGGCGGCGCTCAACCGCACCAGCCGTTTCCAGTCCCCGCCGCCCCCGCCGTCCCGGCGCCGCTCGGGGTCCCGGCGCGGCCCGCTGGCGATCGTCGTCGCCGTGCTGCTCGTGCTGGGCCTCGGCGCCGGCATCTGGTACATCAACTCGGGCCAGTTCACCGAGGTCCCCCCGCTGCTGGCGAAGACCCAGACCCAGGCCGAGAGCCGGCTGGAGGACGCCGGGCTGGATCTCGGCAAGGTCGAGCACGCCTACAGCGACACCGTGGAGCGGGGCCAGATCATCAGCTCCGACCCGAAGCCCGGGACGCGCATCCGCGGCAACGACTCGGTGAGCATCACCGTCTCCGACGGCCCCGAGACGGTGCGGGTGCCCGCCCTGGAGGGCCAGAAGCTGGCCAAGGCACGGTCCCAGCTGAAGGACGACGGCCTTGAGCCGGGCATGGTCACCCGCGAGTTCAGCGAGGACGTACCGCGCGGCTCGGTGATCTCCGCGCGGCCCGCCGACGGCACGAAGGTGCGCGCGGGCACGGCCGTCGCACTCGTGGTCAGCAAGGGCAGCCCCATCGACATCCCCGACGTCACCGGCGCGGACGAAGCCGACGCCCGGGCGCAGCTGCAGGACGCCGGGCTCAAGGTGAAGATCGCCACCGAGCGGGTCAACTCCTCCGAGTTCGACAAGGGCCAGGTCGCCCAGCAGACCCCGAAGGCCGGCGGCCGGGCGGCCGAGGGCGACACGGTGACGCTGACGCTGTCCAAGGGCCCCGAGATGATCGAGGTCCCGGACGTGGTCGGCGACAGCGTCGACGAGGCCACGCAAGCGCTGGAGGGCGCCGGGTTCCAGGTCGACGAGGACCGCGGACTGCTCGGCCTGTTCGGCGACGAGGTCAAGGGGCAGTCCGTCGAGGGTGGCCAGACCGCGCCCAAGGGTTCGACGATCACCATCAAGATCAGGTGACGAGCACGGGCCGGGAGCCCGTGGACGGGGCAGGGCCGGACGCATGACACCCTGAACGGGTGAACAATCAGCTGTCCGGCCCCTCCCGCAACCCCGTGGGCGGCCACGTCCCCGTGGCCGGTGGGCTGCACTCCGTCGGCCTGTCGTACGCCCGTGATCTCAAGGCGGAGACCGTCCAGGTCTTCGTCGCCAACCCGCGCGGCTGGGCCACACCGGCAGGGAATCCCAAGCAGGACGAGGCGTTCCGCGCGGCGTGCGAGGCCGAGTCGATCCCGGCGTACGTCCACGCCCCCTACCTGATCAACTTCGGCTCGCACACCGAGGCGACCGTGGAGCGGTCGGTGGAGTCGCTGCGGCACTCGCTGCGGCGCGGGCGGGAGATCGGGGCGCTGGGCGTGGTCGTGCACACGGGCAGCGCGACGGGCGGCCGGGAGCGGTCCGTGGCGCTGAAGCAGGTGCGGGAACATCTGCTGCCGCTGCTCGACGAGCTGACCCACGACGACGACCCGTACCTGCTGCTGGAGTCCACCGCAGGACAGGGCGCCTCGCTGTGCTCGCGGACCTGGGACTTCGGCCCGTACTTCGAGGCGCTGGACGCCCACCCGATGCTCGGCGTGTGCCTGGACACCTGCCACATCTTCGCCGCCGGGCACGACCTGACCGGCCCCAGCGGCATGCACCAGACGCTGGACCTGCTGGTGGACACGGTCGGCGAGGGCCGGCTGAAGCTGATCCACGCCAACGACTCCAAGGACGTGGTGGGCGCGCACAAGGACCGGCACGAGAACATCGGCGTGGGCCACATCGGCGAGGACCCCTTCCGGGCCCTGATGACGCACCCCGCGACCGAGGGCGTGCCGCTGATCATCGAGACGCCGGGCGGCAAGGAGGGGCACGCGGCGGACGTGGAGCGGCTGAAGAAGCTGCGCGACTGCTGACGGCCTCGGATCAGAGGTCGGGGCCGTCCCCGGGCTCCTCCTGGTACGAGTAGCGCTGCTCCTGCCACGGGTCGCCGAGGTTGTGGTAGCCGCGCTCCTCCCAGAAACCGCGCCGGTCGGCTGTCATGTACTCCACGCCGCGCACCCACTTGGGGCCCTTCCAGGCGTACAGGTGGGGCACGATCAGGCGCAGCGGGAAGCCGTGCTCGGCGGTGAGGAGTTCGCCGTCCTTGTGGGTGGCGAACAGGGCCTGCTCGGAGGCGAAGTCGGACAGCCGGAGGTTGGAGCTGAATCCGTACTCGGCCCACACCATCACATGGGTGACGTCGTCCGCGGGCGGAGCGATGTCGAGGAGGGTGCGCGCGGGGACCCCGCCCCACTCGGCGCCCAGCATGCTGAACTTCGTGACGCAGTGCAGATCGGCCACGACGGTGGTGTACGGCAGGGCCGTGAACTCCTCGTGGGTCCAGCAGTGCTTGCCGCCGCCGGAGGTGGCGCCGAAGACCCTGAACTCCCAGCGCTCGGGCCGGAACTTGGGGACGGGCCCGTAGTGCGTGACCGGCCAGCCGCGCTGCAATCGCTGTCCCGGCGGAAGTCCGGGCGGCGTCGCTCCTGCTGAATCGCGCCCTTCTCCCGATTCACGTCCCACCGGCTGACCCATGTGTCCATCCTGACAGACCTCGGGTCATGCCCCTGACCCGGGCCATTCCAAAACGGGGCATTCAGAACTAAGCATGCCCTTACTTACTAAGTGAAGACTTACTGGACGATCTTCTTCCGCGGTGGAATCATGCGGCGCAACCTGCCAGTTCTTACGCGTGGAAGGAGCCTCTGCGATGCAGGGCGACCCCGAGGTCCTCGAATTCCTGAACGAGCAGTTGACCGGCGAGCTGACGGCGATCAACCAGTACTGGCTGCACTACCGGATCCAGGACAACAAAGGCTGGACGAAGCTCGCCAAGTACACGCGTGAAGAGTCCATCGATGAGATGAAGCACGCGGACAAGATCACCGAGCGCATCCTCATGCTGGACGGCCTGCCCAACTACCAGCGGCTCTTCCATGTCCGGGTGGGCCAGACGGTCACCGAGATGTTCCAGGCCGACCGGCAGGTCGAGGTCGAGGCGATCGACCGCCTCAAGCGCGGTATCGAGGTGATGCGCACCAAGGGCGACATCACGTCCGCGAACCTCTTCGAGTCGATCCTCGAGGACGAGGAGCACCACATCGACTACCTGGACACGCAGCTCGAGCTCATCGAGCAGCTCGGCGAGGCGCTGTACATCGCGCAGCAGATCGAGCAGCCGAGCTAGGCCGTGTCCGCCTAGGCGGCGTCTTCCAGTTCCGAGAGCACCGTCTCGCCCCGGTCGGCCAGGTCACGGCGAGGGCACGCGCCCCTGCCGAGGAGCGCCTGGATACGGCGTACACACGACCCGCAGTCCGTGCCCGCCTTGCAGGCGGAGGCTATCTGGCGGGGGGTGCAGGCACCGCTGTCCGCGTGCTGTTTGACCTGCTGCTCGGTGATCCCGAAGCAACTGCAGATGTACACGCGGCTCACCTCCCGGCAGGGTTCGTTTCTCGGCGCCGTCCCGTTGATCGGTGAGGCTAACCTAACCTTACCCGCCGGGTCGGAGCCACAAAAGTGGAGAGGGGCGCGGATCGTGTGATCCGCGCCCCAGTCCATGTCCGGGTAACAGGCGATCCCGTTACTGGTCCCTGTACATCTCGGCCACGAGGAACGCCAGGTCGAGCGACTGGCTGCGGTTGAGCCGCGGGTCGCAGGCCGTCTCGTAGCGCTGGTGCAGATCGTCGACGAAGATCTCGTCGCCGCCGCCCACGCACTCGGTGACGTCGTCGCCGGTCAGCTCCACGTGGATGCCGCCCGGGTGGGTGCCGAGCGCCTTGTGGACCTCGAAGAAGCCCTTGACCTCGTCGAGCACGTCGTCGAAGCGGCGGGTCTTGTGCCCGGAGGCCGCCTCGAAGGTGTTGCCGTGCATCGGGTCGGTCACCCAGGCCACGGTGGCGCCCGAGGCGGTGACCTTCTCGACCAGCTCCGGGAGCTTGTCCCGGACCTTGTCGGCGCCCATGCGGACGATGAAGGTCAGCCGGCCCGGCTCACGCTCCGGGTCGAGGCGCTCGATGTACTGCAGCGCGTCCTCGGCCGTGGTCGTCGGACCCAGCTTGATGCCGATCGGGTTGCGGATCTTCGAGGCGAACTCGATGTGCGCGTGGTCCAGCTGCCGGGTGCGCTCGCCGATCCACACCATGTGCCCGGAGACGTCGTACAGCTGCCCGGTGCGGGAGTCGACCCGGGTCAGGGCGGACTCGTAGTCGAGCAGCAGCGCCTCGTGCGAGGCGTAGAACTCGACCGTCTTGAACTCCTCCGGGTCGGCCCCGCAGGCGTGCATGAAGTTCAGCGCTTGGTCGATCTCGCGGGCGAGCTGCTCGTAGCGCTGCCCCGAGGGGGACGACTTCACGAAGTCCTGGTTCCAGGCGTGCACCTGGCGCAGGTCGGCGTAGCCGCCGGTGGTGAAGGCGCGCACCAGGTTCAGCGTGGAGGCGGACGCGTGGTACATCCGCTTCAGGCGCTCGGGGTCCGGGATACGGGCGGCCTCGTTGAAGTCGAAGCCGTTGACCGAGTCGCCGCGGTACGTCGGCAGGGTCACGCCGTCGCGGGTCTCGGTGCCCTTGGAGCGCGGCTTGGAGTACTGGCCGGCGATGCGGCCGACCTTCACCACGGGCACGGACGCGGCGTACGTCAGCACGGCGCCCATCTGGAGCAGCGTCTTCAGCTTGTTGCGGATGTGGTCCGCGGACACGGCGTCGAAGGCCTCGGCGCAGTCGCCGCCCTGGAGAAGGAACGCCTCTCCCTTGGCGACGGCCGCCATCCGGGCGCGCAGCTGATCGCACTCGCCCGCGAAGACGAGCGGCGGATACGACTCGAGGTCCGCAACGACTGCGCGCAGAGCCTCGGTGTCGGGGTACTCGGGCTGCTGCGCCGCGGGCAGGTCTCGCCAGGTGTTGCCAGCACTCGCGCTGGTCTTAGCGTTCACGGTCACGACCTCAACATTACGGGGTCGTGTCGGGCGTCCTGACCCATGCCCAGCAATTGAGACACCGAGTACACCCCTCGGACGTGAGGTAAGGTGCCTCGCATGTTCGCGCATTCGATCCAGACCTGGTGGTGGACCGCTCATCCGGCGGCCCACTGACTGCGCGTACGACTGACTTCGCGAAGGCCGCCCGAGGGGCGGCCTTCGGTGTTTCCCGGGGTCGCTCCTCTCCCACTGATTCCCACCGGATCCTCGGAGAAGGAGCACGGACCCATGAACCTGCTCGGCTTGCCGGACGACTCCCGCCCGTTCGCCCTGCTGCGCCGCCGCACCCCGGGCCAGGACCACGACCGGGTCGAGGTCCTGATCGGCCCGGTCGCCACGTACGACCGTCTCGCCGACCTCCCCGAGGAGGGCCTGGCGCTCGTCCCCTTCCGGCAGATCCGCGAGCGCGGCTTCGACGTCCGCGACGACGGCACGCCCCTGGCGGTGCTGACGCCCGAGGAGTCGTACGAGATCCCGCTGGCCGACGCCCTGGAACAGCTCCCGGGGCATGACGTGCGGGTCGAGGGCGGCGGCTTCGACGTCGGTGACGAGGAGTACGCGGAGATCGTCGGGCGGGTGCTGCGGGAGGAGATCGGGCGGGGCGAGGGCGCCAACTTCGTGATCCGGCGGACGTACGAGGGCGAGATCCCCGGATTCGGCCGGGCCGACGCGCTGGCGCTGTTCCGGCGGCTGCTGGAGGGCGAGCGGGGCGCGTACTGGACGTTCGTCGTGCACACCGGGGACCGGACGCTGGTCGGGGCGAGCCCGGAGGTGCACGTCCGGATGTCCGGCGGCACGGTCGTCATGAACCCGATCAGCGGCACGTACCGCTACCCCGCCGAGGGGCCCACGCCCGAGCACCTGCTCGGCTTCCTCGCCGACGGCAAGGAGATCGAGGAACTGTCGATGGTCGTCGACGAGGAGCTCAAGATGATGTGCACCGTCGGCGACATGGGCGGGGTCGTGGTCGGGCCGCGGCTGAAGGAGATGGCGCACCTCGCGCACACCGAGTACGAGCTGCGCGGGAAGTCCTCGCTGGATGTGCGGGAGGTGCTGAAGGAGACCATGTTCGCGGCGACCGTCACCGGCTCGCCCGTGCAGAACGCCTGCCGGGTCATCGAGCGGCACGAGGTCGGCGGGCGCGGCTACTACGCCGGTGCGCTGGCCCTCCTCGGCCAGGACTCCGGCGGCGCCCAGACCCTCGACTCCCCCATCCTCATCCGTACCGCCGACATCGACGCGGACGGCGGGCTGCGGGTGCCGGTGGGCGCCACGCTCGTGCGCGGGTCCGACCCCGAGAGCGAGGTCGCGGAGACGCACGCGAAGGCGGCGGGCGTGCTGGCGGCCCTGGGCGTACGGCCGGGCAGGCCGCGTGCGGAGTCCGTGCGGCCGAAGCTCGCCGACGATCCACGCGTGCGTGCCGCGCTCGACGGACGCCGGGCGTCGCTGGCGCCGTTCTGGCTGCGGATGCAGGAGCGGTCCGAGGGGCTCGCCGGACACGCCCTGGTCGTCGACGGCGAGGACACCTTCACGGCGATGCTCGCGCATGTGCTGCGCTCGAGCGGCCTGGAGGTGACCGTCCGGCGGTACGACGAGGAGGGGCTGCGGGAGGCGGTGCTCGCGCACGAGGGACCCGTCGTGCTCGGGCCGGGCCCGGGGGACCCCGCCGATCTCACCGACCCCAAGATGCGGATCCTGCGGAACCTCACCGCCGAGGTCATCCGCAGTCACCCGCACGGCGTGCTCGGCATCTGCCTCGGGCACGAGCTGATCGCGGCCGAACTGGGGCTGGAGATCGTACGCAAGGAAGTGCCGTACCAGGGCGCGCAGACGACGATCGAGCTGTTCGGGCGGCCGGAGACGGTCGGCTTCTACAACAGCTTCGTGGCGCGCTGCGACGAAGACGCCCACCAGGAGCTGGCCGCCCACGGCGTCGAGGTCAGCCGGGCCCCGAACGGCGAGGTGCACGCGATGCGCGGGCCCGGGTTCGCCGGTGTGCAGTTCCATCCGGAGTCGGTCCTGACGCTGAACGGCGCGGCGGTCGTGCGGGAGCTGGTGGGGCAGTTGCGCAACACGACCGTGTAGCCGTCCGGGGGCCGGCGCCCCCGGACGTCCGTTTCCCGGTCAGCCGAAGAAGACGCCGACCTCCTCGTACAGCGTGGGGTCCACCGTCTTCAGGCGGGCCGTCGCGTCGGCGATCGGGACCCGGACGATGTCCGTGCCGCGCAGGGCGACCATCGTGCCGAAGTCGCCGTCGCGGACGCAGTCGATGGCGTGCAGGCCGAAGCGGGTGGCGAGCCAGCGGTCGAAGGCGCTGGGGGTGCCGCCGCGCTGGACGTGGCCCAGGACCGTGGTGCGGGCCTCCTTGCCCGTGCGCTTCTCGATCTGGTTGGCCAGCCACTCGCCGACGCCGGAGAGGCGGACGTGCCCGAAGGAGTCCAGCGACTGGTCCTTGAGGACCATGTCGCCGTCCTTCGGCATCGCCCCTTCCGCGACGACCACGATCGGCGCGTACGACGCCTTGAAGCGGGACGTCACCCAGGCGCAGACCTGCTCGACGTCGAAGCGCTGCTCGGGGATGAGGATGACGTTCGCGCCGCCGGCCAGGCCCGAGTGGAGGGCGATCCAGCCTGCGTGCCGGCCCATCACCTCGACGACCAGGACCCGCATGTGGGACTCGGCGGTGGTGTGCAGCCGGTCGATCGCCTCGGTCGCGATGCCGACCGCGGTGTCGAAGCCGAACGTGTAGTCGGTCGCGGACAGGTCGTTGTCGATGGTCTTCGGGACGCCGACGCAGGGCACGTCGTACTCGTCGGACAGCCGGGCGGCCACGCCCAGGGTGTCCTCGCCGCCGATGGCGATGAGCGCCTCGACCTCCATCGCGGCGAGGTTCTCCTTGATACGGCGGATGCCGTTCTCCTCCTTCAGCGGGTTGGTCCGCGAGGAGCCGAGGATGGTGCCGCCACGGGGCAGGATGCCGCGCACGGCGGGGATGTCGAGACGGACGGTGTCGCCTTCCAGGGGTCCTCGCCAGCCGTCCCGGAAGCCGGTGAAGTCGTAGCCGTACTCCTGCACGCCCTTGCGGACGATGGCCCGGATGACGGCGTTGAGGCCGGGGCAGTCGCCGCCTCCGGTCAGTACTCCGACGCGCATGGAACAGTCCCTTCGCCGCAGGTGCCTGACGAAGGGTCAGTGTGACGTGCGCCTCACTCGTCGTCGAGGCCGCGCTCTATCGCGTACCTGACCAGCTCCACGCGGTTGTGCAGCTGGAGCTTGCCGAGGGTGTTCTGGACGTGGTTCTGCACCGTGCGGTGGGAGATGACCAGGCGTTCGGCGATCTGCTTGTAGCTCAGGCCCTTGGCGACCAGACGCAGCACCTCGGTCTCGCGGTCGGTGAGCCGGGGCGCCTTCGGTTCGTCGGTGTCGGGAGCGGGGGCGGGTTCGGAGGCCAGGCGGCGGTACTCGCCGAGGACCAGCCCGGCGAGGCCGGGGGTGAAGACCGGGTCGCCCACGGCCGTGCGGCGCACCGCGTCCTGGAGTTCCCCGGTGGAGGCCGACTTCAGCAGGTAGCCGGTCGCGCCGGACTTCACGGCCTCCAGGACGTCGGCGTGCTCACCGCTGGCGGACAGCACGAGGACGCGCAGCGCGGGGTCGGCGGCGACGACCTCCTTGCAGACCTGGACGCCGGGCTTGGCGGGCAGGTTCAGGTCCAGCACGAGGACATCGGGTGCGGCGGCCTTGGCGCGGCGCACGGCCTGGTCGCCGTCGCTCGCGGTGGCGACCACCTCGAAGCCCGACTCGGCCAGGTCACGGGCGACGGCGTCGCGCCACATGGGGTGGTCGTCGACCACCATGACCTTGATCGGGTCCCGCCGGTCCGCACTGCTCTCCGTCATCGCTGCTCCGCCTTCCCCCGTGCGTCCGTCACGTCCTTCGGTACCTTCAGCTCGACCTCCGTGCCCTGGCCCGGCACCGAGATCAGTTCGGCGCTGCCGCCGAGGTCGCGCAGCCGGCCGCGGATCGACAGGGCGACGCCGAGCCGCCCCTCGCCCTCGGCCTGGGCGAGCCGCCCCTGCGGGATGCCCGGGCCGTCGTCCCGGACGGTGACGATCACCTCGTCCGGCTCGTCCTCGACCAGGATCCACGCGCGCGCCTGCTCCCCGGCGTGCCTGCGGACATTGTCCAGGGCGGCCCCGACGGCCGCGGCCACCTCGCGGGCGGCGACCGGGGCCAGCGGAACGGGCGCGCCGGGCTCGGCGAGGCTGACCTTGGCCCCGGCGTACGGCGCGAGCAGGGCGCGCAGGTCGACGGGTCCGCTCTGCCGCGGCTCCTCCTCGACGGACCGGACGACCGCTCCCTCGGCGGCGTCCTCCGAGACCCGGGAGACGGGCACGAGCCCGCCGGAGACCAGGGTGCGCAGCGCGACCTCCTGCTCGCCGGCCATCCGGCCCAGCTCGGCCGCCTCGCCGCCGATCACCGCCCCGCGCCGCTGCACCATCGCCAGCACCTGGAGCACGCTGTCGTGGATGTCGCGGGCGAGCCGTTCCCGCTCCCTGGTGGCGGCCTCGATCTCCAGCGCGCGGGCGAGGGTGCGCTCGGAGGCGCGGGCGACCTCGACGACGTAGCCGATGGCGATGGAGGCGATGCAGACGAGGATGACGTTGTGGACGGTGTCGCGGGCCGGGGTGCCGCGTTCGACCAGGTTGGCGACGGCCACGAGGCCGGAGGCGAGGGCCGCCCAGCGCCAGCCGCCCTTGACGGCGAAGGCGAGGACGGCTCCGGCCGTCCAGATCGACGGCAGGGTCGGACCGCCGGCCTGGACCCGCTCGTGGGCGTCGGCGACGGGTGTGAGCAGGATGCCGGCGATCGCGATGGTGAGGTCGGCGGCGAGGAACCGCTTGGTGCAGCCGGCGGCGTTCGCGACCCGGGGCAGGGTGGCCAGGGTCCACACGCCCAGCACGGCGTAGTAGGCGACGGCGACCCAGGGGCGGGCGAACTCCTCGTAGGCGGTGGCGAACAGGCCGACCGCGTACAGCATCGTGAGCACCCGGTAGCCGGACAGCGCACGCCACAGCGGTTGCTCGACCGACATCCTCATGACTCGCTCGCGCTTGGCCATCTCCCCGCCCCCCGGCTTCGAGCCCCGGCTAGGGCTCGGTCCGCCGCTGCTCCGTCTGGTCCTTCTCGGCCTGTTCCTTCTCGGCCTGCTCCCGCTCGGCCTTCTCCTTCGCGGCCTGCTCCTTCTCCGCCCGCGCGAGTGCGGCCTTCGCCGCCTTCTCGGCTTCCCTCTCCGCCTTCGCCGCGTCCGCGAGCTGCCGCTTCATGGCCGTCGCGTACATGTCGACGTACTCCTGGCCGGAGAGCTTCATGATCTCGTACATGACCTCGTCGGTCACCGCGCGCAGCACGAAACGGTCGTGCTCCATGCCCTGGTAGCGGCTGAAGTCCAGGGGCTTGCCGATCCGGATGCCCGGACGCATCAGCTTCGGCATGACCTTGCCGGGCGGCTGGATCTTCTCCGTGTCGATCATGGCGACGGGGAGGACGGGGGCGCCGGTGGCGAGGGCCACGCGCGCGAGGCCGCCCGGCTTGCCGCGGTAGAGCCGGCCGTCGGGCGAGCGCGTCCCCTCCGGGTAGATACCGAACAGCTCGCCGCGCTCCAGCACCTCTATGCCGCTCTTGATCGCGGCCTCACCCGCGCCGCGCGCACCGGAGCGGTCCACGGGCAGCTGGCCGACGCCCTTGAAGAAGGCGGCCGTCAGCCGGCCCTTCACCCCGGGCGTGGTGAAGTACTCGGCCTTCGCGATGAACGTGACCTTGCGGTCCAGGACCGCGGGCAGGAAGAACGAGTCCGAGAAGGACAGGTGGTTGCTCGCCAGGATCGCGGCGCCCTCTGCGGGAACGTTCTCCAGGCCTTCCACCCAGGGCCTGAAGGCGACCTTCAGCGGTCCCCCAACAGCGACCTTCATCGCGCCGTACAACAACCGAGTGCCTCCTGTATGTGTCGCTCAGACCTTAACCCGGAGCGCCGTCAAAGGCGCCGACGGCCCTGGTCGGTGTCAGTGCGGTCGCGTACGGTGAAGGTCCCGCGAACGACGTGCGACCCCTTCCATGACGTTCCGTGACATTCCGTGATCGTGTCAGTCCCTTCTCACGACCAGGAGGCCGAAGGTGCCGGTCCTTTCCGGAGCCGAGCCGTTTCGCCACGAGGGCGGGGAGGTCGCCGTCCTCCTCTGCCACGGTTTCACCGGATCACCGCAGTCGCTGCGCCCCTGGGCGGAGCACCTCGCCGAGCGCGGCCTGACCGTCTCCCTGCCGCTGCTGCCCGGGCACGGCACCCGCTGGGAGGACCTGCGGATCACCGGCTGGCAGGACTGGTACGCGGAGGTGGACCGCGAGCTGCGCCTCCTGTGCGAGCGCCGTGAGCAGGTGTTCGTGGCCGGTCTGTCCATGGGCGGCGCCCTGGCCCTGCGCCTCGCCGCGAAGCACGGCGACGCCGTCAGCGGAGTGGTGGTCGTCAACCCCGCGAACAAGGTGCACGGACTGGCCGCGCACGCCCTGCCGGTGGTCCGCCACTTCGTCCGTTCGACGAAGGGAATCGCCAGCGACATCGCGAAGCCGGACAGCAGGGAGCTGGGCTACGACCGGGTGCCGCTGCACGCGGCGCACTCCCTGCGCCAGTTCTTCCAGACCGCGGACCGCGAGCTGCCGCAGGTCACCCAGCCGGTGCTGCTGCTGCGCAGCCCGCAGGACCATGTCGTGCCGCCGGCCGACTCGGCCCGAATTCTCAGCCGCATCTCGTCGACCGATGTGAAAGAGGTCGTCCTGGAACAGAGCTACCACGTCGCCACGTTGGACCATGACGCGGACCGGATCTTCGAGGAGAGCGTCGAGTTCATCGGCCGGCTCGCGTCCGGCTTCGACACGGAGCCCGGTCTCGGCAAGGAAGGGACGACCGCAGGTGGCTGAGCACGACTCGGACCGCGAGGACCGCGAGCCGGACGAGCAGGGCGTCCCGTTCGACGAGGAGGCCGCCTGGGCCGCGATCGTCGCCGCGTACGGCGAGGAGCCGCCGGACCCGCCGGGCGCCAAGCCGTTCAAGTCGATCGAGGACCTGGCACTGCTCGAGACTCCGACCAACGACGACCGGGTGGACACGGCCGGGGCGTCCGGGGAGGCGGCGAAGCCCGCCGAGCCCGAGGAGGCCGCGAA
This sequence comes from Streptomyces purpurascens, assembly GCF_045040895.1. NCBI lineage: Bacteria > Bacillati > Actinomycetota > Actinomycetes > Kitasatosporales > Streptomycetaceae > Streptomyces > Streptomyces purpurascens. The sequence goes on from NZ_CP108341.1 coordinate 2,513,651, forward strand.
GCCCGGGGACAAGCCGGCCGCCCCGGCCACGCCGCTGGGCGGCTCCGTCTCCTTCGCGCCCGGCGTCGGCCCGCGCGACTACTCCGCGCCCGAGCCCGCCGAGGAGGACTTCGACGAGGACGACGAGGGCCACTTCGTGCCGCCGGAGCCGCCCCCGCTGCCTGCGGCCGACGTCACCGCGAAGTTCGCCTGGCTGGGCGTGCTCGGCGGGCCGGTCCTGCTGCTGCTGGCCGTGGTGCTCGGCTGGGAGATGACGTGGTGGCTGGCCACGGCGGGGATCGGCGGGTTCCTCGGCGGGTTCGCGACGCTGGTGATGCGGATGCGGACGGATGACGAGGACGACGAGGACCCGGGGCGCGGGGCGGTCGTCTAACCGGCTGGAACCTTGAGGGCGGCCAGGACCGGGAGATGGTCCGTGGCCGCCCTCAGGTCTGTGCCGGTCACCCCGGGGTGACCGGCCGGCACGCCGCAGCCCAGCACCTCGATGCCCTTGGTCGCGAAGATCGCGTCGATGCGCTGGTAGGGGTCGGCGGGGGTCCAGGTGTGCTCGCCGCCCCAGGGCGCGGCGGCCCAGCAGTCGGTGAGACCGTCGGTCAGCCGGCGGAAGGTGCGGCCGTCCGGGCGTTCGTTCAGGTCACCGCCTGCGATCGCGTGCTCCACGCCCATCCCGGCGAGCCGGTCGAGGAGCATGCCGCCCTGCTCGTAGCGCTCGTCCTTCTGCAGCGAGAGATGACAGCTCAGGACGCCGAGCCGGGTGCCGGCGAACCGGACGACGGCGGTGGCGAAGCCGCGGCGGTGCAGGCCGGGGGTGAGGGGCAGGAGGACGTCCTCCGTGCGTTCGATCGTCGCCCGGAGCGAGCAGAGGATCGCCGGTCCCGCGGCTGTGGCGCCGCCGGTGAGGATGACGAGGTCGGCCGCGCGGGCCAGGCGGGCGAGTTTCTTGCGCCAGCGGAAGAAACGGGGGGCTTCCTGGACGAGGACCAGGTCGGGTGCGCAGCTCTTGATGACACGGGCCAGGGCGTCTGTGTCGTCGCGCATCGAGCGGATGTTGTAGCTGAGGACCCTGATGACTGCGGAACCGTCGGGTTCTGTACGCGAGTTGGGGAGCAGGGGCATGTGAGCAATTTACGCCCAATAGCTCGGGGCGCGAGGATTGTGCGCGAGTGCCGGTGGTTCGTGGCTCGTCGCGCCCGCGCGGCGGAGCCGCACGTGTTACAGCCCCGCGCCCCTTGGGGCACACCCCTGAAGCCGTTTACATGATCGGGTCGGGTTCCCTGGCCAGGTCCGCCGCGCCCACCAGGCCTGCCTTGTTGCCCAGTTCCGCGGCTCTTACCTCCGCCACCGGGCGCCAGTTGCCGCCGACCAGCCAGCGCTTGTAGGACTTGCGGATCGGGCCGAGGACCAGTTCGCCCTCGTCCGAGAGGCCGCCGCCCACGATGAACGCGGAGGGGTCGAAGAGGGAGGCGAGGTCGGCGAGGCCCGCGCCGACCCAGCGGGCCAGCTCGCGGTAGGAGTCGACGGCCACGCGGTCGCCCTGGCGGGCGGCCATGGAGATGTGCTTGCCCTCGATGCCCTCGGGCGTGCCGTTGCCGAGTCCGAGCAGGATCTCGGCGTTCTCCGGGGTGGCGTTGGCGCGCTGCTTGGCGTACCGGACGAGCGCGCGCCCCGAGGCGTACTGCTCCCAGCAGCCCTGCGAGCCGCAGCCGCACAGCAGGCCGTCCGGCACCATGCGGATGTGGCCGAACTCGGCGGCCACGCCGAAGTGCCCGCGGCGCAGCTTGTTGCCGATGATGATGCCGCCGCCGAGGCCGGTGCCCAGGGTGATGCAGATGACGTTGCGGTGGCCCTTGCCCCCGCCGAACTTGTACTCGCCCCACGCCGCGGCGTTCGCGTCGTTCTCGACGACCACCGGAAGGCCCACACGGGCCTCGACCTTCTCCTTGAGCGGCTCGTTGCGCCAGTGGATGTTGGGCGCGAAGTAGACCTCGGAGCGCTGCCGGTTCACATAACCGGCGGCGCCGATGCCCACGCCGACGATGTCGTGCCCGACGCGGGCGCCTTCCACCGCCGAGGCGATGGCGTCCACGATGCCCTCGGCCGTGCCCGGGGTCGGCACCTTGTGGGTCGAGAGGATGTTGCCTTCCTCATCGACCACGCCGGCCGCGATCTTCGTGCCGCCGATGTCGACGCCGATGGTGAGTCCCATGAATCCCTCAGTTTCGGTCGAGCCCCGCTACGGGCAACGGTACCCGAGAGGCCGGGGGCTCGGCCGGGGGCTCAGTCCAGGTCGATGCGTTCCCCGGGGCCGTCGTCGTCGCCCGGGTCACGGCGTTCGTCCAGGTCACGGGGATCGGTGTCGTCGTCGCGGCCGGTCCAGCGCCGCTCCTGGGCCTGCACGGCGGAGCGGTAGGCGGCGAGCAGTTCGTTCCCGGCCGCCGCCAGGTGGTCGAAGACGTCCGGATTGCGCTCGATGACGGGTTCCACGGCGTCCTTGGCCTGCTGGACGACCTGCCGCACGACCTGCTGGGCCGCGGGCCCCGCGACCGCGCCGAACAGCGGGGACTCGAGGCCGGACAGCTTGTCCGCGACGGCGTCGACGAGCTTCTTCAGTTCCTCGGCCGCGGAGCCCGGGGGCGGGCCGTACTCGGCGCGGCGGCGGGCCTTCTCCGCCTCGAGGTCCTCGGCGCACGCGGTCGCCCAGGCGTCGGCGTCGGTCGCCCGTACCTCGTCCACGGCCTCTTCGCGGGCGGCGTCGGACGGGGGGAGCTCTTCGCTCATGACGGACTCCTGACTACGGTTCGTCTCTACGACGTTACCCGAACGGGCGTACCGCGCTCACCGTGCCTGCGGCCACAGTTTCGGATCGGGTGCGAAGCGGATGCGCAGCTCGCCCTCACGCAGGGCGGCCCCGTCGACGGTGCAGCGGCGCAGCGCGGAGGGCAGCGGGACGATACGGCGGAACCGCCCCGCCGTGACGACCAGTTCGTCGCCGCGCCGGACGAGGTCCAGTTCCTCGCGTATGGCTCCGGGCAGCGGGATGTGCCAGACGAGCACACCGTCCTCGCCGAGCCGGTCGGTCACGGGCCATTCGACCGGGGAGCCTGCGTGCTCGGCGCCGGGCACCGCGAGGGCGGTGAGGTCGTCGGCGCCGCGCGGGTCGCGTCCGAGGTGGGCGACGGTGCGCACGTCGTACGCCTCCCGCCACTCCTCCAGGGTCTTGCGCTGCTGGGCGACCGGCCCGGCGAGCCAGGTGTCCGGGGACGCCTCGGGCAGGACGCGGTTGGCGACCACGACGTCGGTGCGCAGACCGCGCAGGGCGAGGCCGGGGGCGGCGGAACGGACGGCGTCGGCACCGGCCGGGCCGGGCTCAGCGACCAGCCGTACGACGGTGTCGCGGTCGGCGACGACCGCCTCCACGGCCGCCAGCTCCAGATCCCAGCGGCCGGCTGTCTCGTACAGCCACTCGGCGGGCATGGGGACTCCGGCGAGCCGTCCCAGGACGGGGCGCAGGGCGCGGGCGGCCTGCCGTTCGGGCGGCAGCAGACGGCGCAGGTAGCGGCGCAGTTCCTCGGGCAGGGCGAGGAGGGCGAGGGCCTGCGGCGTCGGCGGCAGGTCGACGACGAGCAGGTCGTACGAATCCGACAGGGCCGCGTCGCGCAGGGCGCGCAGCAGGGCGAGTTCCTCCGCGCCGGGCAGCGGGGTGAGTTCCTCGGGGTCCAGCCGTGAGGCGCCCAGGAGATCCAGGGCGGAGGAGGCACGGTCCTGAAGGGCGGTGAGGTCCTCACGGAATTCCTGGGCGGGGTCGGGCCGCCAAGCCGTCAGACGGGGTGCGACGTCGACCGGCTCGGGCCCCGTGCCGGTCCCCAGCGCGGCACCGAGGGTGTCGGTGCGGTCGGCACTGAGGACGAGAGTGCGGGTGCCCGCGCGGGCGGCGGTGACCGCGGTGGCAGCGGCGAGCGTGGTACGCCCGCTACCGCCGGGGCCCATGATCAGGATGGTGCGCATGGGGATGAACGGTAACCGAGACGCCCCCTCAAGGGGCGCGGGGAACTGCGCGGGCAACCACGACGCACCCGCACCCGGCCAACCGCTACGCCGACTCGACGCGCTTCTTCAACCCGGCCAACGCCCGGTCGATGATGACCTTCTCGGCCTTGCGCTTGATCATGCCGAGCATCGGGATCTTGACGTCCACGGTCAGCACGTACGTGACCTCCGTACCCCCCGCCCCGGCGGGCTTGAGGAGGTACGAGCCGTCCAGGGACCGCAGCATCTGGGACTTCACCAGCGTCCAGGACACCTCGTTCTCGCCGGTCCAGGTGTACCCGAGCACCTGGTCGTCCTTGATCGCACCCGCGTCCATGACGAGGCGGACCTGTTCGGCGCGGCCCTGCTCGTCGGTCTTGAGGACCTCCGCCTCCTTCACCTCGCCGGTCCAGTCCGGGTAGCGGGCGAAGTCGGAGATGACCGCCATGACGTCGGCCGGGGCGGCATCGATCGTGATGCTCGAGCTGGTGTGTTCCGCCATCGCCGTGGCTCCTCCAGATACGGGCCGGTAAGACGTCGTCGTGCGCACGTGTGTGCAGCGTGAAGGCTACCGCGCACGGGGCCCGCCGATCTCACCCGACCTGGGACGGCCTCACCATTCCAGCGCCCAGGGCGTCCCGGTCCCCGCGAAGTGGCCCACGTTCACGCACTCGGTGGCCCCGATCCGCATCCGCCGCGTCAGCGGCTGGTGCACGTGCCCGAACAGGGCGTACCGGGGCCGGGTGCGGTGAATGGCGTCCAGCAGGGCGCGGCTGCCCCGCTCGAAGCGGCGGGCGACGGTGTCGTAGACCAGCTCGGGAACCTCGGGCGGGATGTGCGTGCAGAGCACGTCGACCTCGCCCACGGCCTCGATCTTCGCCGCGTACTCCTCGTCGCTGATCTCGTACGGCGTCCGCATCGGGGTGCGCAGTCCGCCGCCCACGAAGCCGAAGACCCGGCCGCCGATCTCCACGCGCTCGCCGTCGAGGACGGTCGTGCCGGGCCCGGCGTACTCCGGCCACAGCGGCGGCATGTCGACGTTGCCGTAGGTCGCGTACGTAGGGGTGGGGAACGCGGCGAACATCTCGGCGTACTGCTTGCGCACCGCCTGCTCGATCACCGAGGCCCGGTCCGCTCCGACCCCGGCCCACAGCCGGGCCCCGAGCTCCCGCGCCTCCTCGAAGCGGCGGGCGGTGCGCAGCGCCACGAGGCGGTCGGCGTTCTCGACGCCGAACAGGTCGGGGAAGATGCCGCGCGAGTGATCGGCGTAGTCGAGGAAGAGGACGAGATCGCCCAGGCAGATCAGGGCGTCGGCGCCCTCGCCGGCCCTGGCCAGGTCACGGGCGTTGCCGTGCACGTCGCTCACCACGTGCACGCGCGTCCTGTGGTTTCGGGCTGGTGTGGGTGCCATGGCGATCAAGAGTAGGCCGAGCGCTGTCCTTGTGAACAGTGGCGGTCCTACCTGCGGTTACTGGTCAGTCAGTTAGTACGTGGACTACTGTGCGCGAAGGAATACCCAACTGTGTGACGCAGCGAACATCTCGACAGGACCCCCTGTCGCAGAAGCCATACCGGCGGGTAACGTCCGGGCCGTCCAGTCGTGCTCTGCATTTCAACAAATGAATGCCTGAGCACCTGCCCGAGCCTTGGACCGCACCGTCGCAGCACACAACGTCGTGGCGCCGGCGCCCTATGAGGAGCAGCAGTCTTGCGCGAGTTCAGCCTTCCGGCTTTGTACGAGGTCCCTGCGGACGGAAATCTCACCGACATCGTCCGCAGAAACGCCGCGCAGCACCCGGACGTCGCCGTCATCGCCCGCAAGATCGGCGGTACCTGGCAGGACGTCACGGCCACCGCCTTCCTCGCCGAGGTGCACACGGCCGCGAAGGGGCTGATCGCCGCCGGTGTCCAGCCGGGCGACCGGGTGGGCCTGATGTCCCGCACGCGCTACGAGTGGACGCTGCTGGACTTCGCGATCTGGAGTGCGGGCGCGGTGACCGTGCCGGTGTACGAGACCAGTTCGCCGGAGCAGGTGCAGTGGATCCTCGGTGACTCGGGCGCCACCGCGTGCGTCGTGGAGACGGACGCGCACACGGCCGCCGTCGAGTCGGTGCGCGACCGGCTGCCGGCGCTGAAGCACGTGTGGCAGATCGAGGGCGGTGGTCTCGACGAACTGGGCCGGCTCGGGCAGGACGTCACCGACCGGACGGTCGAGGAGCGCGGTTCGATCGCCAAGGCCGACGACCCGGCGACCATCGTCTACACCTCGGGCACCACCGGCCGCCCCAAGGGCTGTGTGCTCACCCACCGCAGCTTCTTCGCCGAGTGCGGCAACATCGTGGAGCGGCTGCGCCCGCTGTTCCGCACGGGCGAGTGCTCGGTGCTCCTCTTCCTGCCGCTCGCGCACGTCTTCGGACGGCTGGTGCAGATCGCGCCGATGATGGCGCCGATCAAGCTCGGCTGCGTCCCGGACATCAAGAACCTCACCGACGAGCTGGCCTCGTTCCGCCCGACGCTGATCCTCGGGGTGCCGCGCGTCTTCGAGAAGGTCTACAACTCGGCGCGCGCCAAGGCGCAGGCCGACGGCAAGGGCAAGATCTTCGACAAGGCCGCCGACACCGCGATCGCCTACAGCAAGGCGCTGGACACGCCCTCGGGCCCGTCCTTCGGCCTGAAGATCAAGCACAAGACGTTCGACAAGCTCGTCTACAGCAAGCTCCGCGCGGTCCTCGGCGGCCGGGGCGAGTACGCCATCTCCGGCGGTGCCCCGCTGGGCGAGCGCCTGGGCCACTTCTTCCGCGGCATCGGCTTCACGGTCCTGGAGGGCTACGGCCTGACCGAGTCCTGCGCGGCCACGGCGTTCAACCCCTGGGACCGGCAGAAGATCGGCACGGTCGGTCAGCCGCTGCCCGGCTCGGTGGTCCGGATCGCCGACGACGGCGAGGTGCTGCTGCACGGCGAGCACCTGTTCAAGGAGTACTGGAACAACCCCGGCGCGACCGGTGAGGCGCTGGCCGACGGCTGGTTCCACACCGGTGACATCGGCACCCTCGACGAGGACGGCTACCTCAAGATCACCGGCCGCAAGAAGGAGATCATCGTCACCGCGGGCGGCAAGAACGTCGCCCCGGCCGTGATCGAGGACCGCATCCGGGCGCACGCGCTGGTGGCGGAGTGCATGGTGGTGGGCGACGGGCGGCCGTTCGTGGGCGCGCTGGTCACCATCGACGAGGAGTTCCTGGGCCGTTGGTGCGCGGACCACGGCAAGCCGGCGGGTTCCACCGCGGCGTCGCTGTGCGAGGACCCTGACCTGCTGGCCGCGATCCAGGCGGCGATCGACGACGGCAACGCCGCGGTGTCGAAGGCGGAATCGGTGCGGAAGTTCCGCATTCTGTCCTCCCAGTTCACGGAGGATTCGGGCCACCTGACCCCCTCACTGAAGCTGAAGCGGAACGTGGTGGCGAAGGACTACGCGCACGAGGTCGAGGCGATCTACGCCAAGTAGTGCGCGAGCGGCGTCATGGCGCGGTGTCCTCGGCGAGGACCCGCGCCATCGTGCGTTCGGCGAGGGCGGTGATGGTCACGAAGGGGTTGACCCCGAGGGACCCGGGCACGAGCGAGCCGTCGGTGACGTACAGCTTGGAGCAGCCCTTCACCCGCCCGTAGTCGTCCGTGGCCTTCCCGAGCACGCAGCCGCCCAGCGGGTGGTACGTGAAGTCGTCGGCGAAGACCTTGCTGGAGGAGCCGAACAGGTCGTAGCGGTAGATCGTCGCGTTGGCCGCGTTGATCCGGTCGAACAGCTTCTTGGCCATGGCGACGGAGGCCGCGCTGTGGGCGCTCGTCCAGCCGAGCCGCAGTTCGCCCGAGGTGGTGTCGTAGGAGAAGGACGCCCGCTCCGGGTTCCCGGTGATGGCCAGGTAGAGGCTCACCCAGTGCTCCAGGCCGGTCGGCAGCGGGGCGATCTCGGCGAACACGGGGTTCGAGGTGTTCGCCCAGTCGTCGATGCCCATGACCGGCATGGTCGACTGGTTCGCGCCGACCGTGTCCCACAGGTGGTTGGCCCGGCCGAGCATCACATTGCCGTTGGTGCCCCAGCCGGCGCCGACACCGGCGTCGAGGCCGGGCAGGGCGCCCGTCTCCCGGGCGCGCAGGAGCAGTTCGGTGGTGCCGAGGCTGCCGCCGCCGAGGAAGAGGTACGTGCAGCCGTACTCCTTGGTCTCCACGACCCGGCCGGTCTCGTCGATGCGGTCGGCGGTCAGGACGTAGGTCCCGTCCGGCGCCCGGCTGATCGCGCGCACTTTCTCCAGGGTGTGGAGGGTGACGTTGCCGGTGCCGAGCGCACCGGCGAGGTAGGTCTTGTCGAGGCTGCGCTTGCCGTGGTTGTTGCCGTAGATGACCTCGCCGCCGAGGGCGGACTTCGGGGCCGTGCCGGCCGCCTCGCGCTGCATGTGGCCGAAGTCGTAGACGCTGGGCACGAAGGTGGTGCGCAGACCGGCCCGCTCGGCGTGCCGGCGGGAGACGCGGGTGAAGCGGTACCACTCCGTCGACTCGAACCAGGCGGGGTCGACGGTGTTGACGCCGAGGGCGGCGCGGGCGCGCGGGAAGTACGTGCCGTACATCTCGTCGGCGTCGACGGTGGGGAACTGCCGCTCGAAGTAGGACCTGGGCGGCGTGACCGCCATGCCGCCGTTGACGAGTGAGCCGCCGCCGACGCCCCGGCCGACGTAGACGGACATCTGCGCGAAGTGCACCCGGTCCAGGGCGCCCGGGTAGCGGCCGATGTCCTGGTTGACGACGTCGAGCCAGAGGAAGGTGCCCAGGGGTGCCTCGGTGCGGGTGCGGAACCACATGGAGCGCTGGTCCGGGGTGCGGGTGGAGCAGAAGATCTTGCCGTCGGGGCCGGGGGTGTTCCAGAGCCGGCCCATTTCCAGGACGAGGGTGCGGATGCCGGCCTGGCCGAGGCGGAGGGCGGCCACGGCGCCGCCGTAGCCGGAACCGACCACGATCGCCGGGGCGTTGTCGACCGCGTCGGGCTCGGCGGCGTGGGCCGAGCGGAGGCCGATGCGGCTGAAGCCGAGGGCGGCCGCGGTCTGCAGCGCCGCCATTCCCAGGATCTGACGTCTTGTCAGCTGACGTTGCATCAGGTTTGCTGTCATGTGCGCAGCATGGGCGGATTATTGGGTTCCGCCTAGTGGGGTGCCGCGTTTTGCTTGTGGGCGGGTGCGGGTTGCCCGTGGTTGATCGCGCAGTTCCCCGCGCCCCTGGGAAGCACGACTACAGCAAGTTCTTCAGGTGCTCAGCCAGCAAGTCCCAGCGCCACTTCTCCTCGACCCACGCCCTGCCCCGCTCCCCCATTCGGTGGCGCAGTTCGGGGTCTGCGAGGAGGGTGATGATGCGGTCGGCCGCGTCCAGCGGGGAGCCGCCCCGGACGACCCAGCCCGTCTCGCCGTCGAGGACCGCGTCCGGCGCGCCGCCGGAGTCGCCGGCGACGACGGGCAGCCCGGTCGCCGAGGCCTCCAGGTAGACGATCCCGAGGCCCTCGACGTCGAGGCCGCCGCGCCGGGTCCGGCAGGGCATCGCGAAGACGTCCCCGGCGCCGTAGTGGGCGGGCAGCTCCGACCAGGGCACGGCACCGGTGAAACGTACGGAGGCGGCGACGCCGGTCTCCTGGGCGAGCCCGCGCAGATCCCTCTCGTACGGGCCGCCCCCGACGATCAGCAGTACGGCGTCCGGCTCGGCGGCCAGGATCCGGGGCATGGCCCTGATCAGCGTGTCCTGCCCCTTGCGCCGTACCAGCCGGGACACGCACACGATCACCGGCCGGTCCGTCAGCCCGAGCCGCGCCCGGATCTCGTCGCCGCCCGAGTCCGGATGGAAGGTCTTCTCGTCGACCCCGGGCGGCAGCTGCGCCATCCGCGCGGCCGCCTGCGAGCTCAGCGCGCCGGCGATCCGCGAGCGCGTGTACTCGCCGAGGTAGGTGATCGTGTCCGTGGAGTCCCCGATCCGGCGCAGCAACTGCCGGGCCGCGGGCAGCTGGGCCCAGCCGGCCTCGTGCCCGTGCGTGGTGGCCACCAGCCGCTCGGCGCCCGCGTCGCGCAGCGCCGGTGCCATCAGGCCGAGCGGCGCCGCCGCCCCGAACCACACCGAGGTGCAGCCGTGCTCCCGCAGCAGCCCGACGGCCCGCCGGGTGACGGCGGGCGTCGGCAGCAGCATGGTCGTACGGTCCCGTACGACGGTGAAGGGCTGCTCGGCGTCGAAGGCGGCGGTCGCCTCGACGCCCTCCCTGCTCCGCTTCCACGTCGACGCGTAGACGACCAGCTGCTGCGGATCCAGCCGCAGCGCCATGTTGTGCAGAAACGCCTGGATGCCGCCGGGCCGGGGCGGGAAGTCGTTGGTCACGATCAGGGTCTTGCGCACGCCGCCGACCCTACCGAACCCGACCCTCACAGCCGTGCGGGGCAGCTCTTATGGCACGCTCACAGCTGTCCGGGACATCATGACCCCATCGACGAAGCACGCGGACGGGCAGGGATCAGGTGAAGACGACGGGCGCGAGGCGGTCCCTGGCATGGCTGCCGGTGGTCTGGTGTCTCACGAGGCTGGCGCTGCTGCTGTTCGTGATGAAGGTGTACGTCTTCCCGGGCCCGGACGTGACGAGCGACGTGCACGTGATCTACCAGGGCTGGTACGACGTTCTGCGCACCGGAACGTTCCCTCAGAACGACGTCACCTGGCAGTACCCGCCCGCCGCCGCCCTGGCGATCCTCTCCCCCGCGCTGCTGCCCTTCCTGCACTACGCGACCGCGTTCTTCGTCCTGGTCTGCGTCACCGACCTGGCCGTCCTGGCCCTGCTGGCGTACGCGGGACGGCGGCCCGGCCGGACCCTGCGCGGCGCCTGGGTCTGGGTGGCGGGCGTGCCGCTGCTGGGTCCGACGGTGTACGCGCGCTACGACGTGATGGTCACGGCCGTGGCGGTGGCCGCGCTGCTCGCCGGGGCCCGGCACCCGAAGGCGATGGGGGCGCTGGCGGCCTTCGGCGCGCTGCTGAAGGTCTGGCCGGCGATGCTCCTGCTGGCCGCCCGCCGACGGAGCGCCTGGGGGTCGGCCCTGGTGACCGGCATCGCGGTGACGGGCGCCTTCGCCCTGGTCATGCCGGGCGGGTTCGCCTTCCTCACCTTCCAGCGCGACCGGGGCACCGAGGTGGAGTCGCTCGGCGCGCTCGTCTTCCATGTCGCCCGGCACTTCGGCTGGCACGGCACGGTACTGCTGAACTACGGCTCGATCGAGTTCCTCGGGCCGTATGTGAGCGAGGTGAGCACGGGCGCGCTCTTCCTGACGGGTGCGGCCTTCGGCTGGCTGGTGCTGTGGCGGCTGCTGGCCCGGCGCTTCGAGGAGCACACGCTCGCCGACGCGGCCTTCGTGGCGGTGCTGATGTTCACGACCACCAGCCGGGTGATCAGCCCGCAGTACATGGTGTGGCTGGTCGGGCTGGCCGCGGTGTGCCTCTGCTTCCCCGGGAGCCGGATGCGGCTGCCGGTCGGCCTCGTCCTGGTGGCGTGCTTCATGACGGTGCTGGAGTTCCCGCTCTACTTCGCCAACGTGGTGGCCAGCGACGGCCTCGGCCTCACCCTGCTGTTCCTGCGCAACGGCCTCCTGGTGGTCGCCACCCTCCTCGCGGCCCGCGCCCTGTGGAAGGCGACGGTGCCGCGCACGGTCCCCGCCCCCCTGCCGTCTCAGCCGGCCCGCGCCGGCGAGACCCCCGTCTCCTCCTGAGCCGGGGCCCGCCGGAACAGCACGCCCGCCAGCGCACACTGCACCGCGGTCGCGAGCGCCAGCGCGAGACACACGCCCGGCAGCCCGAGCCCCGTCAGGCCCCACGCGAGCACCAACTGCACCGCGGTCCCGAGCACGGTCACCCGCAGCAGCACCGAGGCGCCCCCGCTGCCCTCGAAGACCCCGCCGAGCGCGATGAGACAGGCCATCAGCAGCAGGTAGGGCCCGACGCAGCGCAGAAACAGCACACCCTCGCCCGCGACCCCGGGCCCGGCCCCGAAGGCGGCCATGAGCCACGGGGCGCCGGCGGCCAGCAGTACGGCCGCAGTGAGGCCGAGGGCGCCGGAGACGAGCACGGCCTGCCGCCCGATCGCCCGCCGCTCGTCCTCCCCCGCGCCTCGGGTGTGCGCGGTGTGGATGGCGGCGGCCTGGCGGACGGCGTAGAAGGCCATGGTCGCCACGTACATGACCTTGTAGGCGATCGCGTACGCGGCCACCGCCGTCACCCCGAGCCGCGCCACGATCGCGACCAGGACCAGGGCGCCCGTCTGCCGCACGGTGAAGTCGGCGGACATGGGCAGGCCGGTCGTCAGCGTCCGGCGCAGGGAGACGGCCAGGGACTCGCCCGCCTCCGCCTCGCGTGCCGTGCGCAGCAGCGCGTTGCGCCGCACCGCGACGAGACCCGCCCCGAGCGCCACGGACCGGGACAGCACCGTGGCGGCGGCGGCGCCCTGGACGCCGTAGAGGTGGATGAAGAGCGGGTCGAGGGCCAGGATCAGGCCGTTGGAGAGCAGGGCGAGCCGCAGCGGGGTTCTGGTGTCGCCGGTGCCTTTGAGGAGGCCGTCGACGAGTTGCTGGGCGAAGAAGACGGCCATGCCCGGCAGGGAGAGCGTGAAGTAGGCGACGGCGAGCGGGAGGGCGGCGCTGTCGGCCCCGCCCAGCACCAGCCGGGCCAGCGGTTCGCGTCCCAGCAGACCACCCGCCACGACCAGTGGCGTCACGAGCGCCCACAGCGCCCATCCGCCGCGCACGGCCGCCCGTACGGCCACGGGGTCGCGGGCACCCCGGGCGTGGGCGACCAGCACGGTCGTACCGGAGCCGAAGACCAGGGCGATGCCGAGCAGCACGTTCTCCGTGTTGGTCGCCACGGCCACGGCGGCCACGGCCGGGCCGCCCAGCCGCGCGACCCAGACGGTGTTGATGATCCCCGCGGCGACGGAGGCGAGGAGCGAGAGGTAGACGGGGCCGGCGAGCAGGAGGAGCTGCCTGCGATGAGCGTTCACCATGACTGTCCCCCTGAACCCGAGCCCTCATGACCCTCGATACGAGCTACCTCTGTAAGAGCTATCTCGATTCGAGGTAACTCGTTAAGAGGTAGCATGCCTCACACGTCACCCGCAAGGAGGACCGAAGGAGGACCATGCTGGAGCTGTCGATCCTCGGCTTCCTGGCCGAGGAGCCCCTGCACGGCTATGAGCTCAAGGAGCGCATCAAGGCGCTGACCGGCCATGTCCGGCCGGTGAGCGACGGCGCCCTCTACCCGGCGATCACACGCCTGGTCGGGGCGGGCCTGCTCGACCAGCACACCGAGCCGGGCGCGAGCGCGGCCCCGCGCCGGATCCTCGCCCTCACCGACCGGGGCCGCGAGGAACTGCTGGAGCGGCTGCGCCGGCCGAAGCAGACCGAGATCACCGACCACGTCCGTTTCAACACGGTCCTGGCGTTCCTGCGCCACCTGCCCGACCGGCGCGAGCAGGCCGCGGTGCTGCGCCGCCGGCTGGACTTCCTGGAGACCCCGACGAGCTTCTTCTACGCGTCCGGCAAGCCGGTCCGTGCCGAGGAGGCGGACGACGTGTTCCGCCAGGGCATGCTCCGGGTCGCGCGCGCGACGGGCGAGGCGGAACGGGCCTGGCTGCGGGAGACCGTCGCGCTGCTCGATCAGCCGAGCTGAGCCCGCAGATACTCCTGCCACTCCTGCGTGAAGGCCTCCGGTGTCGTCCCCAGCACCTCCCGCATCGCCTCCGCCACCGCCCCGGCCCGCTTCCGGTGCTCCCCGACAGCCCGGTAGAACTCGCCCAGCCGGGACTCGCCCCAGCGGTCGGCGATCAGCCGGCACGCCGTCCAGCCGCTCTCGTAGGCCCGGGCCAGGCGGCTCGCGTCGCCGGTGAAGCCGAAGTCCTCGTCCTCCGGCAGCGCCTGCGGGAGCTGCCCCTGGCTCACCGCCCGGGACAGCTCCGGCGCGGCCTCGGAGGGGATGCGGCCGGTGGCGCGGTAGCCGACCCAGTCGGCGTACCCCTCGGACAGCCAGAGGGGTGTGGCGGCACCGGTGTGGGCGCGGGTGGCGACATGGGTGGTCTCGTGGGTGACGACGACCTGCTCGCCGAGGCCGCCGAGGAGCGCGAAGGCGTCCGGGTTGACGATGATCCGGTCCGCCGGTGCCCGGGCCGGAGCGCCCGTCTCCCCGGTGGTGACCGCCGCGATCCCCCGATAGGAGGAGGCGGGCGAGCCGAGCAGCCCCGCCATCCCCTCCAGGGACTTCGGCACGAGCACGACGACGTGCCGGGACCAGTCCGTGCCCCACGCCTCGGACACGGCGGGCACCGCTCGGTCGGCCAGGTCCGCGAAGTCGCGCAGCGACCGGCCGGACTGCCCGACGCCGAGGACGAGGCTGCGGGCGCCCCGGACGGCCTGCACCGCCCCCTGGTCCCACAGTTGCTGCGCTGACTTCCTCGCGGGCCGGTCGGCGTCCACGGACCACCGCCCGTCCGCGTCCCGGCTCAGCCGCAGGGTGCGGCCCGCGGTCACCGGCGCCCGGTCGTACCCGGCGACGCGGTAGCGCAGTTCGGCGTCGGCGGTGGCGGTGTCACCGGTGCGGCGCAGCTCGGTCACGCGGTACGACCAGGCGGCCAGGGGCACCGCGCGCAGGCGGGCGAAATCCACCCCCGTGCCCGTCCGTTCGTAGGCCCGCGCGTCGCGGTCGAGGACGGCCGCGGCCCGCCGGTCCAGGAGCCGCTGGACGTCGGCCGTGGCACTGTCGGCGGCGGACCGCCCGCCGCACCCGACCAGGGCGACGAGCAGCACGACGAGCGCCACCACCGCGGACCCCGACCTTCGACCAGCCACGTTCCCGATCGTACGGGCGCCGGGCCGCGCCGGTCAGACCCTGGTGACCGAGGAGACGGGCATCATCCCGACCGGGTCGTAGCGCACGGGTGCGCCGGGGTAGGGCGCGTGGATGACCTGGCCGTTGCCCATGTACATCCCGACATGGCTGGCGTCGTCCCGGTAGACGACCAGGTCACCGGGGCGCGCCTCGGACAGCGGGACCTGCCGGCCGGCGTACCGCTGGGCCTGTGAGGTGCGCGGCAGGGACACGCCGGCCTGCGCGTACGACCACTGCGTCAGGCCCGAACAGTCGAAGCCGGAGGGGCCGTTGGCGCCCCAGACGTAGGGCCTGCCGACCACGCTGCGGGCGGCGGCGACGGCGGCCGCCCCGCGTCCCGAGGCCGGGGTGGCGTTCCCGAGGTAGGGCAGGTCGCCGCGGCCGGAGCGGGAGGCCCGCTCGTAGGCGGCGCGCTCGGCCTCCGGCAGGGAGTTGAGCAGCCGCCGGGCCGTGGCGAGCTTCCGCTCGACGGACTTCTTGTGGACGGCGACCGTCTTGCGGCTCTTCTCCAGTTCGCGGAGCTTCCCGGCGGCCTCCTCGCGGTCCTGGGCGAGTTCGCGCATGGCGTCCTGGAGGTCCTTCAGCTCACCGGCCTGGTGGGCGGTGACGCGGTCCAGCCGGGCGGCCCTGTCGAGGTAGTCCTCCGGGTCGTCGGAGAACAGCAGGGCGAGGGACGGGTCGAGTCCCCCCGAGCGGTACTGGGCGCCGGCCAGCGAACCGAGCGCATCCCGCATGGAGTTGATGCGCTGCTGCTGCCGGGCGATCCGGTCCCGGGCGGTACCGGCCTCCTCGCGCAGCTCGTCGGCGCGCTCGTCGGCCTTGTTGTAGGCCTCGGTGGCCTTCTCGGCCTGCTCGTAGAGGCGGTCCACCTCGGCCCGGGTGTCGTCGTACGGTGCGGACGCGGCCGGTACCGCGCACAGGGCGGTGGCCGCGACGGACAGGAAACCGACCGCGGCACCGGCGCCCCGGTCGAACCCGGACGGTGCAAGTCGGCGATGGGACCCCACGGGAAGCCGCTCTCCTTCCGCTGACGGACTTGGAAACGCGGCAGACAGTAGCCCCGGGACGGGAGGCAGCCAACGACCATCCGTGGGTACGCGGCACGACGCCCCGCCGCTGACGCAGGTCACCGGCGGGGCGTGGGCTTACTCGAGACTGTGGTGATTCCCCCGAACGGCGGACACGGTGTCCTCGGGAGGGGGCCGTTCGTCAGACGCGGACGCCGAACATGAACGGGCCGCCGATGGTGTCCATCGACTCGTAGCGGACGACCGTTCCGGTGCGCGGGGCGTGGATGATCTGCCCGTTGCCGGCGTAGAGGCCGACGTGGTGCAGGTCGTTGAAGAAGAAGACCAGGT
Source organism: Streptomyces purpurascens (assembly GCF_045040895.1). Classification (NCBI taxonomy): domain Bacteria; kingdom Bacillati; phylum Actinomycetota; class Actinomycetes; order Kitasatosporales; family Streptomycetaceae; genus Streptomyces; species Streptomyces purpurascens. The sequence continues at coordinate 2,529,970 of NZ_CP108341.1, forward strand.
CGCCGACCTTGAGCTGGCTGACCGAGGAGATCCTGGTGCCGATCTGGGACTGCGCCTCGGAGGTACGCGGGATCTGGATGCCGGCCGCCGCGTAGGCCCGGGAGGTGAGGCCGGAGCAGTCGTAGGAGCTCGTGCCGGTGGCGCCGTAGACGTAGGGCTTGCCGAGCTGGCTCTGGGCGAAGGCGTAGGCCGCGGCGGCCCGGCCCGAGCCGGGCGGGACGTTGCCGGTGAGGGCGTCGCGCTCGCTGTCCCGGCTGGCGCGGTCCTGCTGGGCGGCGAGCGCCTGCTTCTCGGCGGCGGTGAGGCTGTTGAGCAGCTTCTGCGCGGAGCCGAGCTTGCCCTGGACTTCCTTCTTCTTCTTGCCGAGTTCGGTGCGGGTGGAGGCGAGGTCCTTGAGCTTCTCGGAGGCCTCGGCGCGCTCCTGGGCGAGTTCGCGCTGCTTCTCCTGGACCTTCTTCAGCGCCTCGACCTGCTGGCTGCTCAACTGGTCGAGCGTGGAGGCCTTGTCGAGGTAGTCGTCCGGGTTCGAGGAGAGGAAGAGCTGGACCGAGGGGTCGATGGAGCCGGTGCGGTACTGCGACGCGGCCGCGAGGCCCAGGCTGTCGCGCAGCTCGTTGAGCTCCTCCTGGCCGCGGGCGACGTTGTCCTGGATGGTGGAGATCTCCTTCTGGAGCTTCTCCTGCTTCTCCTTGGCCCCGTTGTACTTCTCGGTGGCCTGCTCCGCCTCTTCGTAGAGCTTGTCGACCTTCGCCTTGACCTCGTCCTTGCTCGGCTTCTCGCTGGGGGCCGCGTTGGCGGCCTGCGAGCTGAAAGCGACGGCAGCGGCGGCGGCGGTGGTCAGCACGGTCACACGTGCGCGGCTCGGCTGCTTCGGACGACGGTGGGACGCCACGGGTGAAAAGCTCCTTCTGCCCCCTCCGCCGTCTCTCCCGATGAGCGATCACCCGAGCGGAGGTTTCGGAGCCTGACCCTAGTGACCTTCCTGTGATCAGTTCAAATCCTCAGATGAAAAATTGCGTCACAGTGAGCCAACTTTTCCCCTGGACTCACAGGCGGTGAGACTCACTTGACTTAACGTGGCCCACAGGTCTCACCAATTCGGGCATCACGCCCGGACGTTACGCATCGCCCTTACGGCGCCTAGGCCCGCGAAAGGCGCTTGAGGAGCATCGCCGAGGCCACGGGCCGGGCGCCGGCCCGGGCCACCCCGTCGGCGACCTCCCGGTCGGTGGACGCCACGATGACCGGCCTTCCGGGTGGTTCGGCGCGCACAAGTTGACGGATGAGCTCGTCGGCGGTGACGCCCGGCTTCGAGAACAGCACCCGTACCCCGCGCGGCGGCGCCAGCAGGACCGGCGCGGCCAGTTCGGCCCCGTCGAAGACGCACGTCACCTCGGCGCCGCTCTGCGCCGCCAGTTGCGAGAGCTGCCCCAGCAGCCTGAGGCGCTGCTTCTCCAGCGGCATCTGCGGATAGCCGGTCTTGGTGACGTTGTAGCCGTCGACGACCAGATGGGCCTGCGGCAGCGCCAGCAGCTGGTCGAGGACCTGCGGATCGTCCTCGGAGAGCGCGCGGGCGGCGATGTCCTTCGGGCTCATCCGGCCCGGTTCGACGGCGTCCACGGTCTCGGCGGGCCGCACCGACACCGGCGGCAGGGCCAGTTCACGCCGGAGCCCCTGGGTGGCGTCCAGCAGGGTGTCCAGCAGCAGCCGCACCCGCATGTCCTCGACGCTGCGGCCCTCGCGGGCCGCCCGGCGCGTGGCCTCCAGGGCCGCCTCGGTCTCCCCCAGCCGGGCCTTGAGCCGCCGGGTCTCGCTCTCGGCGGCGGACACCTGGGCGTGCCCCTCGGCGCGGACGGCCTCCATCTCGCCGTGCGCCTTGCGCAGGGCGGCCTCGCCGCGCTTGACGTCACTGAGGGCGGCGCGGAGCTTGCGGTGCAGCGACTCGGATTCCCTCTTGGCCGATTCCAGCTCCGTGCGCAGCCGCTCGGTCTCGGCCCTGGTGTGGTCACGGGCCCGGGCCAGCTCGGCGCGCAGCCGCTCCAGCTCGGCCCGGCTCTCCTCGTCGGCGCGCTCGGCGTCGGCCCGCTGGGCCTCCTCGCCGGCGGCGGTCACCAGCTTCACCCAGTCGGTCGGCCGCAGTACGTAGGCCGCGGCCGCCACGTCGAGCGGGTCCGCGGCCGGGGGCGGGGAGCCTGAGTCGAGGGCGCCGGCGAGTTCCGGCTGGGCCTCTCTGAGCTTCTCCCCGATGCGCTGCCGGAAGAGCGGGTCGGTCTCCAGCGCGGAGGCCATGGCGTTGCCGGCGAACTTGGCCCTGCGGTTCGGGGCGAACCGGGCGTACTGCCTGAGCTGTGCGGGCAGCTCGCCGACCGTCAGCGATCCAAAGCCGTCGGAGACGATCTGGACGACCTTGCGTCGCACGCCGTCGGGCAGCGGACGGTCGAGCACCTCGGCGGCGCCGTCGCCCGGCCCCCCGCCTGTGGTCTCCGCCATCCGTCACACCCCAATGCCTGTGCGGGGCCCGCTCCCGTCAGGAGCCGGCGCCCGGCCTGTCCACGAGTTCCACCTGGTCCACCGCGTTGCACCAGCGGCAGCGCACCGACTCGATGGTCTCACTGAGCACCTCGCGCTCCTCGACCTTCGCCTCTCCGGCAAGGTCGAGGTGGACGTACTCGACGACCTTCGACGAGCGGGTCACGTCGAAGCGCGTGAGGTTGCCGCAGAGGGTGCAGCGCCACCGCGTCTCGGCGGTCGGCAGGGGAACCGTCATCGTGGCCTGTTCTCTTTCCTTCTAGTGTCCGTGACGCCACCGGCTTCCCCGGTGCGTGTGGCTCGTAACCCTACGGCCTGCTGGGTCCTCGTCGCCTGCGTGTCCACGGCGGCGAGGCGGTCTGTGCGGTTGCGTCCGGTTACGTCATGCTCTGTATCCATGATCAGCAAGTGGAGCGCGTCGATCGGCCGGGTGAGCGGATCGATCAGGGGGTCGTCGTCGCCGGTGACGTACGCACTGATCGCCCTGTGCTGCACGGTCTTCCTGGCCGGGCCCGCCTCGGGCATCGGCCCGGCGTACGGCTCGGGCGACGATCTGCTCGCCGCGCAGCGGGCCTACTTCCGGCACTGGGGCGTGATCCCCGCAGAACTGTTCGAGGGATCCCCCGGGTCGGCGCTCACCCCGGCGACAGCGCTCTTCGTCCACGGCACCTGGGTGCACCTGCTCGGCAACATGCTCTTCCTCTACGTCTTCGGGGCGATGACCGAGGAACGGATGGGGCGGGTGCAGTTCACCCTGTTCTACGTCGGCTGCGGCTACCTGGCCCTGCTCGGGTACGCCGTCGCCAACGCGGACTCCGAGCAGCCCCTGGTCGGTGCCTCCGGGGCGATCTCGGCGGTCCTCGGCGCGTTCCTGTACCTGTTCCCCCGTGCCCGGGTGACCAGTCTCCTGCCGTTCCTCTTCTTCCTGCCGGTGCGCTTCCCGGCCTGGGTCGTGCTGCCGTTCTGGGCGGCACTGCAGTGGCTGGCGGCGGGGCGGGCCTCGGACGGGCCCGGGGTGGCCTACCTCGCCCACCTGATCGGCTTCGGTCTGGGCTTCTGCTACGCCTCGGTCCGCTACGGCCGTCCCACCGGCCCCACTAGAGTGAAGACCGCCCCTGCTCCGGCCCCCGAGGGAGAGAACCAGCCGTGATCACCGCGATCGTCCTCATCAAGACCAGCGTGGACCGGATCCCCGAGATCGCGGAGTCGATCGCGGCGCTGGACAGCGTCAGCGAGGTCTTCTCCGTCACCGGCACCTACGACCTCATCGCTATGGTCCGGGTGAAGCAGCACGAGGACCTCGCCGAGGTCATCCCCGGCCGGATCAGCAAGATCCCCGGCGTGGAGGGCACGGACACGCACGTGGCGTTCCGTACGTACTCGCAGCACGACCTGGAGGCGGCGTTCTCCATCGGGCTGGACAACTGAGGACCGGTTCCGGACACGGCACGCCGGACCCGGGATTCCGGATGAAGAGTTCTTCATCCGCGCTTCATCCCGCTCCCCGGGTTCCGTCCGCAGGATCGGGCACATGGTTTTCTCTCGCCGGATGGCGGCCCTGTCCGCCGTCGTGCTGATCCCGCTGGGCATCGCCGCGACCAGCTACGCCCTCGCGGACAGTCCCCAGTCGCCCAAGGTCCCCTCCCAGCAGGTGGAGCTGGACAACCGCTCGCCCACGCCCACCTCCACGCTCACGCCCGCCTCGAAGCCCACGCCGCCCGCCGCCACGCCGGGCGACGAGGTCGTCTCGCGGCCCCCGGTGACCGACAGCTCAGCGAGTGACGACGATGACGACGACCGCGGCCAGGGCAACGGAGACGACGGACCGGGCGACGACGGACCCGGCTCCGACAACTGACCCCGGCCGGCGGCGCGTCTCCGCCCGGGTCCGCATCCTGCTCTGGCTGCTGCTCGTGATGGCGGTCGCGCTCGCCTCGGTGGCCATGACCACCCGCTCCTTCCTGCTGCGGGACGTCGACAACCGGATCAACCGCCTGCTCACCCAGGAGACCGGCGAGTTCGCCAACTTCGAGGAACGGGGCGGGGATCCGCAGACCGGCCGCCCGTTCACCGACGCGAACCGGCTGCTGACGGTGTTCCTGGAACGGCAGTACCCCGACGCGGACGAGGAGCTGATCGGCCTGGTCGGCCGGGCGGGGAGCGGCCCCCGGCAGATCCGCCAGCAGCACGACCTGCCCGTCGCCCTGCCCCTGCACCGGGATCCCGGCGCCAAGCGCGCCGTCTTCGACTCGCCCGACTCCTCCGGGGTGCTCCGGCGGCCTCAGGGCGAGATCCGCTGGGCCAAGGTCACCGTGGCCCGGCAGGGCCGGGCGCCGGACGCCGCGTTCGTCGTCGCCTTCCACCCGGAACGCGAGCGGGCCCGGGTGAACGACATGTTCCGCACGCTGCTCGTCATCTCCGGGGTCGCCCTGCTGCTGACCGTCGGCATCGCCTGGGCGGTCGCCGGGCGGATCCTCAAACCGGTGCGGGTGGTGCGCACCGCGGCGGCCCAGCTCACCGAGCAGGGCCTCACCCGGCGGATCCCGGTGCACGGCAACGACGACATAGCCGCTCTCGCCGAGACGTTCAACGGCATGCTCGACCGGCTGGAGCGGGCCTTCGCCGCCCAGCGCGAGTTCGTCGACGACGCGGGGCACGAACTGCGTACGCCCATCACCATCGTGCGCGGCCATCTGGAGCTGATGGGCGACGACCCGGCCGAACGCGAGGAGACGGTCCGGCTGGTCACCGACGAGCTGGACCGGATGAGCCGCATCGTCGAGGACCTGCTGCTGCTCGCCAAGGCCGAACGCCCCGACTTCGTCACCCCAGAGCCGGTCCAGGTCGCCGAACTCACCGCCGACGTCTACGTCAAGGCCCGCACCCTGGGCGAACGCGACTGGCGGCTCGACGGGGTCGCCGACCTGGAGGCCGAGCTGGATCCGCAGCGGATCACCCAGGCGATGGTGCAGCTCGCGCAGAACGCCGTGCAGCACACCACGACCGGCCAGACCATCCGCATCGGCTCCCGCACCGACGGCCCGGACCTGGAGCTGTACGTCGCCGACTCCGGGCCCGGTGTGCAGCCCCAGGACGCCGAGGTGATCTTCGAACGCTTCCGGCGCGGCACGGCCCGCCGCGGCACCCGGGGCTCCGGCGCCGGACTCGGGCTGTCCATCGTCAAGGCGATCGCCGAGGGCCACCGGGGCCGGGTGCGGCTCTACGGCACGCCCGGTGGCGGCGCCGGCTTCGCCCTCGTTCTGCACGCACCCCGGGCACCGGAAGGGGACTCCCCGTGAACCGCATCCTCATCGTCGAGGACGAGGAGCGCATCGCCTCCTTCGTGGAGAAGGGCCTGCGCTCCAACGGCTTCACCACGACCGTCGTCACCGACGGCGACGCGGGCTACGAGTACGCCCTGACCGGCGGCTTCGACCTCGTCGTCCTGGACATCGGGCTGCCCGGCCGGGACGGCTTCACGATCCTGCGCGAGCTGCGCGAGGCGCGGGTGTCGGTGCCGGTGATCGTGCTGACCGCGCGGGACTCCGTACGGGACACGGTGGCCGGCCTGGAGGGCGGCGCCGACGACTGGATGACCAAGCCGTTCCGCTTCGAGGAGCTGCTCGCCCGGGTACGGCTGAGGCTCCGTACGGCGGCGCGGGCGCCGGAGGTGACGGTGCTTCGGTCGGGCTCCCTGAGCCTCGATCTCCGTACCAGGCGTGCGCGGTCCGGGGAGCGGACGGTTGACCTGACGGCTCGTGAGTTCGTGTTGCTGGAGCTGTTCCTGCGGCATCCGGGGCAGGTGCTGTCCCGGGAGCAGATCCTGTCGCATGTGTGGGGATACGACTTCGATCCGGGGTCCAACATCGTGGACGTGTACGTGCGGACGCTGCGGAAGAAGCTGGGGGCGGAGCGGGTGGAGACGGTGCGGGGGATGGGGTACCGGTTGCCGTAGTGCCGCGTGGGCGCCGTTGCCGGGTGCGGGTTCGCCGTGGTTGTTCGCGCGGTTCCCCGCGCCCCTGAGGGACATGTGAAAACTCCTTCATGCAAGGCTCATGGAGGGCTCACCGCTCTCGCCGACCGTTTGTGGCGTGACCCTGAATCCGCGCTCCACCACCGTCCTGTGCGTGGCGCTGTCGTTGTGCGCGCTGCTCGCGATACCCACGAACTTCCCGGGACTCGGCGGCGACGCCCGTTTCACGCTCGCCGTGTTCGTGTTCGCGACCTGTGCCTGGATCGGGACGTCGATCGACGACACCTACATCGCGCTGGGCGCCGGGCTCGCGCTCACGGTGACCGGGGTGATCAGCAGCGACACCCTGTTCGGCACGCTCGGCGACGCCACGGTGTGGCTGCTGATCTGCGCGTTCGTGCTGGCGGCCGCGGTGAGCCGGACCGGGCTCGCGGGCCGGGCGGCGGTGTTCCTGGTCAGCGGGGCACGCACCGTACGGCAGCTCGTGCACCTGACGACGGCCGCCCTGGTCGTCACGGCGTTCGCGGTGCCCGCCACCTCGGGCCGGGCCGCGCTCGCGCTGCCGGTGTTCCTGGCCCTCGCGAAGGTCCTCGCCGACCGGAAGCGACTGGTCGTGATGCTGGCGCTGCTGTTTCCGACCGTGATCCTTCTGTCGGCGGTGGCGACTCTGATCGGTGCGGGTGCGCATCTGATCACCGTGTCGGTGCTGTGGGAGACGACCGGGCAGCACATCGGCTTCACGGAGTGGCTGCTGCTGGGTCTGCCGCTGGCCGTGGCCTCGTCCCATCTGGCCGCCGAGCTGGTGATGCTGACGACGACCCGGCGGGCCGACCGCCGCGGCCCGGTCAGCATCACCCCGGAGCAGATCCAGGAGCACAGCGAGCAGTCGGTGACCGGCCCCTGGAGCCAGGCCGAGAAGCGCTGCACCCTGCTCCTCGCCACGGTGGTGCTGCTGTGGTGCAGTGAGCCGCTGCACCGGGTGCCGCCCGCCCTGGTCGCGCTGATCGGCGCCGTCATCGCCTCCTCCCCCGCTCTCGGCACCGTCCGTCTGAAGGACGCGCTGAAGACCGTCCCCTGGTCGCTGCTGCTGTTCATGGCGGCGACGATGGCGATGGGCGTCGCGCTCGCCGACTCGGGAGCGGCGAAGTGGCTGGTCTCGGGGCTGCCGACGGGCCAGCACCCGGTGATGTTCCTGGCGATCGTGATCGCCGTCAGTACGGCGGCCCATCTGGTCCTGCAGTCCCGCTCGGCCCGTTCGTCGGTCCTGGTCCCGCTGGTCGTGGCCGCCGCGGTCGGCGTCGGCGTCAACCCGGTCGCGGCCGCGCTCGCCTCCACCGCCGCCGCGGGCTTCTGCCACACCCTGCCCGCCTCGGCCAAGCCGGTCACGCTCTTCGCGCAGATCCCCGGCACGCCCACCTACACCCCGCGCGACCTGCTGCGGCTGTCCGCGTTCCTGGCCCCGCTGACCGCCGCGCTCGTCCTGCTCTTCGCCGTCGCGGTGTGGCCGCTGCTCGGCGTGTCCGTCACCCGTTAAGGAGCCCTCATGCTGACCCGTGTCGTCGTAGCCCCCAGCGGTTTCAAGGAGTCCCTGTCTGCCGAGGCGGCGGCCGACGCCATCGCCGCGGGTGTCCGCCGTGTCCTGCCCGACGCCGAGATCGACCTGGTTCCGCTGGTGGACGGCGGCGAGGGCACGGCCGTCGCCCTGGCCGCCGCGACCGGCGGCCGGCTCGTCACCGTGCCCGCCACCGGCCCCGTCGGGGAGACCATCGGCGCCCACTTCGCCCTGCTGGGCTCAGGTGACACGGCGGTGGTGGAGATGGCGGCGGTCGCGGGCCTCTCCCTCGTCCCGCGCGACCTGCGCGACCCGGGCGCCACCACCACGTACGGTGTCGGCGAACTGATCCGCTCCGCGCTCGACCGGGGCGTCGGGCGGATCCTCGTCGGCTGCGGCGACTCGGGCACCTCGGACGGCGGCGCGGGCGCGCTCCAGGCGCTCGGGGCCCGGCTCCTGGACGAGGAGGGCCGGGAACTTCCGTACGGAGGAGCCGCGTTGGCGCGTCTGCACCGCATCGATCCGCGGGGCCTGGACACCCGCCTCGCGGACGTGGAGCTCCTCGTCGCCTGCAACCCCTACAACGTGCTGTGCGGCGAGCGGGGCGTCGCCCGGGTCTTCGGCCCGCAGAAGGGCGCGACGCCCGCCCAGGTCGAGGAACTGTCGGCCGGCCTGGAGAACTGGGCGTTCGTCCTCACCCGCGATGTCGCCGTCCCGGACACGAACCTCCGCCACGGTCCCGGAACCGGGGCCTCCGGCGGCCTGGGAGCCGGCCTCGCCGCCCTGGGCGCCCGGCTCCTCCCCCGCTTCGACGTGCTGCTGGACCATCTCGACCTGGACGCCCGGCTGGCCCGCGCCGACCTGGTCGTCACCGCCGAGGGCGCCCTGGACCACCAGACACCGCGCTGCAAGGTCCCGGCCGAGGTGGCCCGCCGGGCCAAGCTCCACGGCCGCCCGGTGCTGGCCCTGGCGGGCACGCTCGGCGAGGGCGCGCACGAGGTGCCGGGCGTGGACGCGTTCAGCGGCATCCTGCCGGCTCCTATGGCCCTGGCGGAGGCCCTGGTGCGGGCCTCCGAGCTCCTCACGGACGCGACCGAACGCGCCCTGGGAATGATCCTGCTGGGCGCCCGGCTACCGGCTCACGCGGAGGTGTCCGGGACGCAACGGCCGTCCTCCGTGCGGTAGTTCCACCGCGCGCCGTCCTGGACCAGCTCCTTGACGGCGTCGACGAACCGCTCGACGTGCTCGTCGGGCGTGCCCGCGCCGAAGCTCACCCGGATGGCGTTGAGGGACTTCTCTCCGGGAGCCGCCTCCGGTGCCCCGCACTCGCCCTGGGTCTGCGGGTCGCTGCCCAGCAGCGTCCGCAGGAGGGGGTGGGCGCAGAACAGCCCGTCCCGCACCCCGATGCCGTACTCGGCGGAGAGGGCGGCGGCGAAGTGGGAGCTGTTCCAGCCCTCGACGACGAAGGAGATGACGCCGACGCGCGGGGCGTCGTCACCGAAGAGGGAGAGGATCCGGACCTCCGGCACCTCGGCGAGGCCCGTACGCACCTTCTCGATCAGGTACTGCTCGCGCGCGACCAGGTTGTCGAACCCGGCCTCGGTGAGCGCCGCGCAGGCGGAGGCGATGGAGTAGGCGCCGATGACGTTCGGGGAGCCGGCCTCGTGACGGGCGGCACTGTCGTGCCACTCCACGTCGACGCCGCCGTCCGTACGCCGCGCCACCTTCCGCGAGGCACCGCCGCCCGCGAGGTAGGGGTCCGCCTCACGCAGCCAGTCGGCCCGGCCGGCCAGGACACCGGAGCCGAAGGGCGCGTACAGCTTGTGCCCGGAGAAGGCGACCCAGTCGACGTCGAGGTCCGCGACGGACACCGGGTGGTGCGGGGCCAGCTGGGCGGCGTCCAGCACGATCCGGGCGCCATGGGCGTGCGCGGCCGCCGCGAGCTCCCGTACGGGCCACAGCTCGCCGGTGACGTTCGAGGCACCGGTGACGCAGACGAGGGCCGGCCCGTAAGGCTCCCGGTCGGCGAGGGCGCGCTCCAGGGTCTCGACGGCCTGCCGCGGGCTGCTCGGGGCGTCGAGGTAGGTGACGCGCGCGTTCCGCCACGGCAGCAGGGAGGCGTGGTGCTCGGTCTCGAAGACGAAGACCTGGCAGTCGGCCGGGAGCGCGGCGGCGAGGAGGTTCAGGGAGTCGGTGGTGGACCGGGTGAACACCACCTGGTCGCCGTCCCGGCAGTCGAGGAACTCCGCGACGGTCCGCCGGGCGTTCTCGAAGAGGTCGGTCGACAGCTGGGACAGGTACCCGGCACCGCGGTGGACGCTGCCGTAGTACGGCGCGTAGGCGGCGACGTCGTCCCAGACGCGCTGGAGCGCCGGGGCGCTGGCGGCGTAGTCGAGCGCGGCGTAGGTGACCTCGCCCCCGGTCACGAGCGGCACGGTGACATCCCGGCCCAGAACGGGCAGCGAGGCACAAACGGACTGGTCGGCGGCAACAGCGGAGACGGACATGGGTGAACTCCCGTGAAGGCAGGTGGAATCCGCCCGCGAGCACATAGGGCTACAAGCGGGGGTGAAAGTGGAGAGGGATGCGGAGGCGGGGCTCTGCGGCCCTATCGCATTCGCTGGTTCACGAGAAACTCCTCGTCACGCGCTTGCCACAGACCTCGCTGCCTGCGGCCTGGTCTTCACCCGGGGCACCCCGCCACGGACGGAGGGTTGCCGGACAGTCGGCCGGGGCCTCATGACTGTCACTCATGACCTGGTCAGGAAAGTACGCGAAAAGATCGGCGTCCCGCAACCCGAGTCCGGATCGCGGGACGCCGTACGGGATCCGCTAGATGTTGCTCGCGGCCACCCAGCGCTCCAGGGTCCGCTTCGCCGCCCCCGAGTCGATCGACTCCGCCGCCTTCGCCATCCCGGCACGGATCTGGTCGGCCAGGGGTGCCGCCGTGGGCTCCAGCGCCACCAGCGCGGCCGCCGAGTTCAGCAGGACCGCGTCGCGGACCGGCCCGGTCTCGCCCTCCAGCAGGCGGCGGGCGACCTCGGCGTTGTAGGAGGCGTCCGCGCCGCGCAGGGCCTCCACGGGGACCAGTTCGAGGCCCACGTCGCGCGGGTCGAAGGCCTCCTCTCGCACCGTGCCGTCCCGGACGATCCACACCCGGGACGTGGCCGTGGTGGTCAGTTCGTCCAGGCCGTCGTCGCCCCGGAAGACCAGGGACGAGTTGCCGCGCTCGGCGAAGACGCCCGCGACGATCGGAGCCATGCGCGGGTCCGCCACACCGACGGCCTGGGACCGCACCCGGGCCGGGTTGGTCAGCGGGCCGAGCGCGTTGAACACCGTACGGATGCCCAGCTGGCCGCGTGCCGCGCCCGCGTGGCGCAGGGCCGGGTGGAACTTCACCGCGAAGCAGAAGGTGATCCCGGCCTCCTCGGCGACCTCCGCGACCCGGTGCAGCGGCAGCTCCAGATTGACCCCGAGCTTCTCCAGCACGTCGGAGGCCCCGGACGCCGAGGACGCGGCCCGGCTGCCGTGCTTGACGACCTTCGCGCCCGTGCCGGCGACGACGATCGAGGACATCGTGGAGATGTTGACCGTCTTGGCGCCGTCACCGCCCGTGCCGACGATGTCGACCGTCGCCCCGGGCACCTCGATCACGTTCGCGTGCTCGTACATCGTCCGGACGAGGCCTTTGATCTCCTCGACGGTCTCGCCCTTGGCCCGCAGGGCCACCACGAAGCCCGCGATCTGCGCCTCGGTCGCCTCGCCGCGCATGATCAGGTTCATCGCCCAGGCGGTGTCGTCCGCGCTCAGGTGCCTGCCGTCCAGCAGGCCGTTCAGCAGGGCGGGCCAGGAGCGGCCCGCCGCGGTGTCGCCTCCAGCGGGGGTCACAGCGCTCATCAGCCGCTCCTGGGTCGTCGTACGTCACGTAAAAGCAGTGGTCCCACCCTATCCAGCCCCGGGCACCACGAAGGGCCCCGTCCGAACACCGGACGAGGCCCTTCTGTGGCGTGGCGAAGCAGCGATCAGTGGTGGCCGTGGCCGCTCGTGATCTCCCGGTACTCCTCGGCGGTGGGCTTGGGGATCTGGGCCCCCTCGCCGTAGTAGGACTCGCTGAGCTTGGCGCGCAGCTTCTCGGAGCCCTTCACCTTGCGCTCGACACCGTTCTCGTCGGTCGTCGGACCGATCTCGGCCGGCTGGTACTGCTCGTGCGCGGTGAGCGTGTACATCTGCTCCTGGCTGAGCGGCTCGTGCACCTCGATGAACTCACCGTGCGGCAGGCGCTTGATGATGCCCGACTCGCGGCCGTGCAGCACCTTCTCCTTGTCCCGGCGCTGCAGGCCGAGGCAGATGCGCTTGGTGACGATGAACGCGATGACCGGTCCGAGGAAGAACCCGATGCGGACGAACCAGGTGACCGTGTTGATCGACAGATGGAAGTGCGTGGCGACGATGTCGTTGCCACCGCCGATCAGCATGATGATGTAGCCGGTGACCCAGGCGACACCGACACCCGTGCGGGTCGGGGCGTTGCGCGGCCGGTCCAGGATGTGGTGCTCGCGCTTGTCCCCGGTGACCCACGACTCGATGAACGGGTAGAGGGCGATGATCCCGAGGAAGACACCGAAGAGCACCAGCGGGATGAACACGCCCAGGACGAGCGTGTGGCCCCAGAAGTTGACCTCCCAGCCCGGCATCGCACGGATCAGACCCTCGGCGAAGCCCATGTACCAGTCGGGCTGGGCACCGGTCGACACCTGGTCGGGACGGTAGGGGCCCAGAACCCAGATCGGGTTGATCGTCGCGATGCCGGCGAGGGCCGCGATGACACCGAAGACCAGGAAGAAGAAGCCTCCGGCCTTGGCCATGTAGACCGGCAGCAGCGGCATGCCGACGACGTTCTTGTTGGTCCGTCCGGGACCCGCGAACTGGGTGTGCTTGTGGTAGAAGACCAGGATCAGGTGGCCGACCACGAGCCCGAGCATGATGCCCGGCAGCAGCAGGATGTGGATCGAGTAGAACCGGGCGACGAAGTCGGTGCCCGGGAACTCCCCGCCGAACAGGAACATCGAGATGTACGTGCCCACGATCGGCACGGACAGGATCGCGCCCTGCGTGAAGCGGACACCGGTGCCGGACAGCAGGTCGTCCGGGAGCGAGTAGCCGGTGAAACCGGTGAACATGCCCAGGACGAACAGCAGGAAGCCGAACATCCAGTTGATCTCACGCGGCTTGCGGAACGCGCCGGTGAAGAAGACGCGCATCATGTGCACGAACATGCCGGCGAGGAAGATGATCGCCGCCCAGTGGTGGATCTGCCGGATCAGCAGACCGCCGCGGACGTCGAAGCTGATGTCCAGGGTGGAGGCGAACGCCTCCGACATCAGCTGCCCCTGGAGCGGGACGTAACTGCCGTGGTACTCCACCTCGTTCATCGACGGGTGGAAGAACAGCGTCAGATACACACCCGTGAGGATGATGATGATGAAGCTGTAGAGGCAGATCTCACCCAGCATGAAGGACCAGTGGTCCGGGAAGATCTTGCGCATGTTGGCCTTGGCCAGGGAGTAGATCCCGAGGCGGCCGTCGGCCCAGTCGGCGACCCGCTCACCCGCGGGCGCCTTGCGGCGTTCTTGTGCAGTGCTCATCCGCGCTCCCAGAAAGCAGGGCCGACGGGCTCTTCGAAGTCGCCGAGCGCCTCGAGGTAGCCCTCGTCGTTCACGCCGATGCGGAGCTGCGGCAGGGCGTGACCAGCGGGACCGAAGATCACTCGGGCACCGTCGGAGAGGTCGAAGGTGGACTGGTGGCAGGGGCAGAGCACGTGGTGCGTCTGCTGCTCGTACAGGGAGATCGGGCAACCGACGTGGGTGCAGATCTTCGAGTACGCGACGATGCCCTCGTGCGACCACTCGAGCTCGCGCTTGTCCTTGATGTTCTCCGGCTGGATCCGGACGATCATCAGGGCGGCCTTGGCGATCTCGTTCTGGAACTCGTGGTCGTGCTCCTCCAGGCCCTCGGGCTTGGCGAAGGTCAGCGAGCCGACCGCGACGTCGGACGGACGCAGCGGCTCGTTGGTGTTCATGTTGACGAGCAGCTTGCCCTTGGACCACAGCGTGTGGCGGAGCTTGGTGCCGGGCAGCGGGCCGAGGTCGCGCAGCAGCACGACACCGGAGAGCGGCACCAGCGTGAGCGCGCCGAGCATGGTGTTGCGGATCAGCTTGCGGCGGCCGAGCGCGGACTCCTTGGCGCCCTGCTTGAAGTCCGCGAAGACCTTCTCGCGGACCTCGGGCGTCGCCGCGATCGCGTGCCGCTCGTCGGCGACCTCCACGTCGGACATCAGGGTGCGCGCCCAGTGGACGGCGCCCGCGCCGATGCAGAACAGCGCGATGCCGAGCGTCATGCCCAGCGCGAAGTTCAGCGCGCTGATGTGACCCAGCGGGAAGATGAAGACCGACTTGTCGACCGGGATCGCCACGAACGCGGCGATGAAGGCGACGGTGGCCAGCATCGACACCGTGAACAGCAGGGCGACCGAACGCTCGGACCGCTTGGCGGCCCGCTCGTCGACGTCCTGGACCCGGTGCTCGTGGGGAGGCAGGCCCGGGTCGGCGAACGGGTGCTTGTCGTCCGGGACGCTGATCGCGTCGTGCCCGTGCTCGTCACGTCCCGCGTGCTCGGCGGGCAGGTTCTCTTCTGGAATGTCTTGGCTACTCATGACTTCTTGGCCTTTGCGGTCCGGGCGGCGACCCACACGGCGACGGCGATCAGTCCGCCGAGACCGAAGATCCAGCCGAACAGGCCCTCGCTGACCGGCCCGAGGCCGCCGAGCTCGAGGCCGCCGGGGCTCTCGGTCTTGTCGCTGTTGACCGCGTCGAGGTAAGCGATGATGTCCTTCTTGTTCTTCTCCGACAGCGTGGTGTCGGGGAAGGACGGCATGTTCTGCGGGCCGGTCTGCATGGCCTCGTAGAGGTGCTTCGCGGAGACGCCCTCGAGGGTCGGCGCGTACTTGCCGTGTGTCAGCGCACCGCCCTTGCCGGTGAAGTTGTGGCACTGCGCGCAGTTGGTGCGGAACAGCTCACCGCCCTTGGCGATGTCGGCACCCTCGGGGCCGTACTGCTCCTCCGTCGGGACGGACGGACCGGCACCCAGCGAGGCGATGTACGCCGCGAGCTGGTCGATCTCGGCCTGCGAGTAGATGTTCTTCTTCGCCGGGACCTGCGGGCCCTGCGAGGTGGCGGCCGGCATGCGGCCCGTGCCCACCTGGAAGTCGACGGCCGCGGCGCCCACACCCACCAGGCTCGGCCCGTCGGAGGTGCCCTGACCGCCGGTGCCGTGGCAACTGGCGCAACCGACCGAGTAGAGCTTCTTGCCCTCCTCGATGGTGAGGGACTGGGCGGTTTCGTCGGCCTTCGCCGGGCTCGTCGGTGCGAACACGGCATACAGCCCCCCGGTGCATGCCAGCGCGAGGAGTAGGACGACGAGCGCCGCCAGCGGGTGGCGTCGTCGTGCGGAGAGCTTTTTCACGGATTACCCCGGTGTCAGGATCTTCTGCGTCGATGCTTCTGGGATGCGTGCTTCGTCGAGCACGCGTGGATGCGGGCCCTGCTACTTGATCATGTAGATCGTGGCGAAGAGACCGATCCAGACGACATCGACGAAGTGCCAGTAGTAGGACACGACGATCGCGGCGGTCGCCTGCTCATGGGTGAACCTGCTGGCGGCGTAGGTCCGGCCGAGGACCAGCAGGAAGGCGATGAGACCGCCCGTCACGTGCAGGCCGTGGAAGCCGGTGGTCAGGTAGAACACCGAGCCGTAGGGGTCGGAGGACAGGGACAGGCCCGCGTCCTTGACCAGCTCCGTGTACTCGAAGACCTGACCGCCGATGAAGATCGCACCCATCACGAAGGTGACGATGAACCACATCCGGAGCTTCTTCACATCACCGCGCTCGGCGGCGAAGACGCCGAGCTGGCAGGTGAGCGAGGAGAGCACCAGGATGGTGGTGTTCGTCGCCGAGAACGGGAAGTTGAGATGGGCAGCCATCTCCTTCCAGTGATCGGGACCCGTCACCGATCGCAGGGTGAAGTACATCGCGAAGAGGGCCGCGAAGAACATCAGCTCGGAACTCAACCAGATGATGGTTCCGACGCTGGTGAGGTTCGGCCGGTTGACCGACGGGTGCGCGTGCCCGGTTTCTGCTGTCGTTGCTGTCGCCACGACCGACATTATGTCGGTCGCTTATCCCGCCCTCACTCCGGGGGGTGCCGTTCGGAGTGTCTCTGCCTGTCGTACCGGTGTTGACGTGGTGTTCAAGGGAGTAGCATCCCGCCCATCGGGCCTGTCCTTACGACGCTGACGTCACGGAGGAACAATGCAGCCGACCGCCACGGTGCTGGTCTACAGCGACGACTCCAACACCCGCGAGCAGGTGCGGCTCGCCACGGGACGGCGGCCGGCGCCGGACGTCCCTGTGGTGGAGTTCCTGGAGTGCGCGACTCCGGCCGCGGTGCTCAAGGAACTGGACCGGGGTGGGGTCGATGTCTGTGTGCTGGACGGTGAGGCCGTGCCGATGGGGGGCATGGGGCTCTGCCGGCAGATCAAGGACGAGGTGTTCGACTGCCCGCCGGTGCTGGTGCTGATCGGGCGGCCGCAGGACGCGTGGCTGGCGACCTGGAGTCGCGCGGAGTCGGCGGTGACCTTGCCGGTGGAGCCGGTGGAGTTCGCGGCGGCGCTGGCTGCTTTGCTGCGGGAGAAGAAGGCCTTGAACGCCTAGGGGCTCGGTTCGACCGGTTGTGTGGCGGGTGCGGGTGGGTTGTGGCTTGTCGCGCAGTTCCCCGCGCCCCTGGGGACGAGCCCCTGAGGGCGTTCAGACGCTCTGTGGGCGCAGTCGGGCCCTGTCGGCCGCTGCCGGGCCGTCTGGGGTGCCGCCCAGGAGGGCGCTGCCCGTGCGCCACTTCTGCCAGTCGAGGTTCCAGTCGCCGAAGCCGTTGCCGAAGGGGGCCATGGTGTCGCCGCCGGAGTTGATGACCTTGACGATGTCACCCTCGCGTACGGTGTCGTAGAACCACGCGGCGTTCTCGGTGCTCATGCCGGTGCAGCCGTGGCTGACGTTGGCGGCTCCCTGGGAGCCGACCGACCAGGGGGCGGCGTGGACGTACTCGCCGCTGTTGGTGACGCGGACGGAGTGGTGGACGATCAGGTCGTAGAAGTCCGAGGCGCCGATGCTGGCGCTGGTCATGCGGACGGTGCCCTCCTTGGCCAGGACGACCTTGACGCCGTTGCGGGTGTCGTAGCCGGGCATGCCCGTGGTCACCGGTATCTGGCGGATGATCTCGTCGTTCTTGTAGACCGTCATCTGGTGGGCCGAGGCGTCCGTGACGGCTATGAGCTTGTCGGCGGTGCTGATCGTCAGCGGCTTGGCCTTGCCGCCGCCCCACAGACGGTCGCCGATCTTGATGCCCTCGAGGTTGCTGCGGACCTGGACGGTGGCCTGTGCGGGCCAGTAGTCCTTCGGGCGGTAGTGGAGCTTCTTGTCGTCCACCCAGTGCCAGGCGCCGTCCACCGCGGGCATGGAGGAGACCTTGAGCGCGCGTTCGACGACGGCCCGCTGGGCCCTGTCCTTGACGGGCCGGCTCAGCTCGGCGGTGACGGGCTGGCCGACGCCGTAGGTGCCCTTCTTGGGGCCGAAGGCGACGTCCAGGCGCTTCTTGGTGGTGGGCTTGCCGGTGTCGAAGGTGAGGACCTTGCGGCCGGGCGCCCCGTCCTCGTCCTCGGTGCTCACACGGACCGTGTAGCCGGCGTTGGCGGCGAGCGGTGCGGTGCTGTGCCAGCGGCTGCCGTCGGCGGCCAGTTCGCCCGCCAGGTAGCGTCCGGCGGCGTCGTGGGCCGTGACGTCCGTGATGCGCCCGTCGGAGTCCTCGGCGACCACTTCCAGGGGCTTGTCCGGGTCGGCCTTCTCACGGCCCTCGGAGGGGCCGTTGAAGGAGATCTGGTCCGCCGCGTCGTAGGGGCGGTGGGAGAGCGGGTTGCCGTCCGAGCCGCAGGCAGTGACGCCCGCGCAGAGGGCTATCACCAGCAGCGTGCAACTGACGACGGTGCGGGGCCTGCATATCGCTGTGTGGCTCATGACCTCACGCTAGGAAGACCCGTCAACAGCGGCACGCCGAGAGACTCGTACGAGTGACGCAGATTGCGGCAAGAAGCAGGGGCCCGGACGCTCCTCTCGGAGTGTCCGGGCCCCTGAAGCGCTCGGCGCGTGTTACTGGGTGCGGTTCTCACCGCGGTAGTACTCGAAGACCCAGCCCCAGATGCCGATCAGGACGATCGGCAGCGAGAAGTACAGCAGCCACCAGCCGATGGCGACCGACAGGAAGGCCAGGGCGCCGCCGATGGCCAGGGAGAGCGGCTGCCAGCTGTGCGGGCTGAAGAACCCGACCTCGCCGGCGTCGTCCGCGACGTCCGCCTCCTTGTTGTCCTGCGCGCCCACGTCGACCCGCCTGGCCGTGAAGCCGAGGTAGAAGCCGATCATGATGCACAGGCCGAAGGTCAGGAAGAGGGCCGTGGTACCGGCCGGCTCCTTCGACCACACGCCATAGACGACCGCCATGACGAGGACGAAGAAGCTCAACCACATGAACATCTTGCCCTGGATCTTCACTTGCCGGCCTCCTTGCCGCCAGCGAGGGCCTTGTCTCCGTGGCCCGCGTTCTCGAGCTGGTCGAGAGCGGCGATCTCCGGGTGGTGCAGGTCGAACGCCGGGGATTCACTGCGGATCCGCGGCATGGTGATGAAGTTGTGGCGCGGCGGCGGGCAGGAGGTGGCCCACTCCAGGGAGCGGCCGTAGCCCCACGGGTCGTCGACCTCGACCGGCTTGCCGTACTTGGCCGTCTTCCACACGTTGTAGAAGAACGGCAGGATCGACATGCCGAGCAGGAACGAGCTGATCGTCGAGATCGTGTTGAGCGCGGTGAAGCCGTCGGCCGCGAGGTAGTCCGCGTAACGACGCGGCATGCCCTCGGCACCCAGCCAGTGCTGGACCAGGAACGTGCCGTGGAAGCCGATGAACAGCGTCCAGAAGGTGATCTTGCCGAGGCGCTCGTCCAGCATCTTGCCGGTCCACTTCGGCCACCAGAAGTGGAAGCCGGAGAACATCGCGAAGACCACGGTGCCGAAGACGACGTAGTGGAAGTGGGCCACCACGAAGTACGAGTCGGAGACGTGGAAGTCCATCGGCGGCGAGGCCAGGATGACACCGGTCAGACCACCGAAGGTGAAGGTGATCAGGAAGCCGGTCGCCCAGAGCATCGGTGTCTCGAAGGACAACGAGCCCTTCCACATGGTGCCGATCCAGTTGAAGAACTTCACACCGGTCGGGACCGCGATCAGGAAGGTCATGAAGGAGAAGAACGGCAGCAGCACACCGCCGGTGACGTACATGTGGTGCGCCCACACCGTCACGGACAGGCCCGCGATCGCGATCGTCGCCCCGATCAGACCCGTGTAACCGAACATCGGCTTACGGGAGAAGACCGGAATGACCTCACTGATGATGCCGAAGAACGGCAACGCGATGATGTACACCTCTGGATGCCCGAAGAACCAGAAGAGGTGCTGCCACAGCAACGCCCCGCCGTTGGCGGAGTCGAAGACATGGGCGCCGAACTTGCGGTCCGCCTCCAGGGCGAACAGCGCGGCCGCCAGGACCGGGAAGGCGAGCAGGACCAGCACACCGGTCAGCAGCACGTTCCACACGAAGATCGGCATGCGGAACATCGTCATGCCCGGAGCGCGCATGCAGATGATCGTGGTGATGAAGTTGACCGAGCCGAGGATGGTGCCGAAGCCGGAGAAGGCCAGACCCATGATCCACATGTCGGCGCCGATGCCCGGGCTGCGGACGGCGTCCGAGAGCGGGCTGTAGGCGAACCAGCCGAAGTCGGCCGCGCCCTGCGGGGTGAGGAAGCCACCGACCGCGATGAGCGAGCCGAACAGGTACAGCCAGTAGGCGAACATGTTCAGCCGCGGGAACGCCACGTCGGGCGCGCCGATCTGCAGCGGCATGATCCAGTTCGCGAAGCCGGCGAACAGCGGCGTCGCGAACATCAGCAGCATGATCGTGCCGTGCATCGTGAACGCCTGGTTGAACTGCTCGTTCGACATGATCTGCAGACCCGGCCGGGCCAGCTCGGCGCGCATGAACAGCGCCATCACGCCACCGATGACGAAGAAGGCGAACGATGTAATCAGGTACATCGTGCCGATCGTCTTGTGGTCCGTCGTCGTCAGCCACTTGACCACGACACTGCCGCGGTTCTGGCGCCTGACCGGCAACTCGTCCGCATAGTGGGACCCTGCTGCCGCGGCACCCTGGGGTTCGTTGAGGATGCTCACAGGTTGTTCGTCTCCCGGTTCTTCTCGTGGCTCGTCTGCGCGATGCCGGCAGGAACGTAACCGTTCTGCTGCTTGTCCACGAGGTCCTTGAGGTGCTGCTCGTAACGCTCGGGGGAGACGACCTTCACGTTGAACAGCATCCGAGAGTGGTCGACGCCGCAGAGCTCGGCGCACTTGCCCATGAAGGTGCCCTCCTTGTTGGGGGTCACCTCGAAGGCGTTGGTGTGGCCCGGGATGACGTCCTGCTTCATCAGGAACGGCACCACCCAGAAGGAGTGGATGACGTCACGCGAGGTGAGGACGAAGCGGACCGTCTTGCCCTTGGGCAGCCACAGGGTCGGGCCCGGGTTGCCCGTCTGCGGGTTCCGCGTACCGGGGGTGCCGCAGTCGTAGGCGCCGCCGGCGTTGGCCGGGAAGTCGTCCTTGAACCGGTCCGGAATCGCGTCCAGGTCCTTGGAGGTCTTGGCGTCACCGGTGGAACCCGCGACGGGCTCGATGTAGTTGAAGCACCAGCTCCACTGGAAGCCGACCACGTTGACCGTGACGTCGGGCTTCTTCTTGAGGCTGAGCAGCTCGGACTCGTCGCGGGCGGTGAAGTAGAACAGCACCGAGACGATGATGAGCGGGACCACGGTGTACAGCGCCTCGATGGGCATGTTGTACCGGGTCTGTGGGGGAACTTCGACCTTGGTGCGGCTGCGCCGGTGGAAGAATGCACTCCACAGGATCAGACCCCACACCAGCACGCCAACGGCGAGCGCAGCCGCCCAGGACCCCTGCCACAGGGAGAGGATCCGCGGAGCCTCTTCCGTGGTCGGGGTGGGCATACCAAGGCGGGGGAAGTCTTCCCAGTTGTACGAGCAACCGGTGGCTGTCGCCAAGACCAGGCCCGCGGTCAGTGCCTGCAGCAGCTTCCGCCGCATCGGGCGCCGCGGCGAGCGGTCGGAGCCGTTGGGACTCACGTAGCGCCTTCCCGAGAGTCTCGCCCGCGCGGATCGGCTGCGGCCTGGCCTTCTCGCTGGTCGGTCGCCGCCCTGCGTCGGGCAGGGGTTTGGATGTTTATGCGGACCAAACCCTAGCCGACGCCCTCCGGGGGTTCTCGAGGAGGGGTGCCTACTGAGTCGGGGTGTTCGCTTGTTTGGCGGGTGCGGCCTTCACTGTGGTCGCTCGCGCAGTTCCCCGCGCCCCTTTTGGGACGTCTCGGTGCTGGACGATCTAGCGTTGGCGTGTGGCCTACTTCGATGCTGCTTCCGCTGCTCCGCTTCATTCTGTTGCCCGGCAGGCTCTGCTGGCCTCCCTCGACGAAGGGTGGGCGGATCCCGCGCGGCTGTACAGGGAGGGGCGGCGGGCCCGGATGCTGCTGGACGCCGCTCGGGAGGCTGCTGCCGAGGCGGTGGGATGCCGGGCGGACGAACTGGTGTTCACCTCGTCCGGAACGCGTGCCGTGCATGCGGGGGTTGCGGGGGCGCTGGCCGGGCGGCGGCGGGCCGGGCGCCACCTGATCGTGTCAGCGGTCGAACATTCTTCGGTACTCCATTCGGCCGAGGTGCACGAGGCGGACGGCGGGTCCGTCACCCAGGTGCCGGTCGACCGGGGCGGGGCGGTGGATCCGGTGGCGTACGGCGATGCCCTGCGCGGGGACACGGCGCTGGCCTGTCTCCAGTCGGCCAATCACGAGGTGGGGACGGAGCAGCCCGTCGCGGCGGTGGCTGAGCTGTGCCGGGGCGCCGGGGTGCCGTTGCTGGTGGATGCCGCGCAGTCGCTCGGGTGGGGGCCGGTGGAAGGGGACTGGTCGTTGCTCGCGGCCAGTGCGCACAAGTGGGGCGGGCCGTCGGGGGTCGGGCTGCTGGTGGTGCGCAAGGGGGTGCGGTTCTCGGCGCAAGGGCCGGTGGACGAGCGGGAGTCGGGGCGGGCGGCCGGTTTCGAGAACATCCCGGCGATCGTGGCCGCGGCGGCGTCGCTGCGGGCCGTACGGGCGGAGGCGGCCGGGGAGGCCGCGCGGCTGCGTGAGCTGACGGAGCGGATCCGGGCTCGGGTGCCGGGGCTGGTGCCCGATGTCGAGGTGGTCGGGGATCCGGTGCGCCGGCTGCCCGGGATCGTCACCTTCTCCTGTCTCTATGTCGACGGAGAGGCGCTGCTGCACGAGCTGGACCGGGAGGGGTTCTCGGTCTCGTCCGGATCGTCCTGCACGAGCAGCACGCTGACGCCGAGCCATGTGCTGCGGGCGATGGGCGTGCTGAGCGAGGGCAATGTGCGGGTGTCGCTGCCGCTGGGAGCGGCGGAGGAGGACGTGGAGCGCTTCCTGGAGGTTCTGCCGAGGGCCGTGGCGGGCGTCCGGGAGAAGCTGGGGGCGCCGGTCTCCGAGGTGGTGGTGCGGGAGGCGGACGTCCTTGTCGTGGACTCTCTGGGCAAGAGGTGCCCGATTCCGGTCATCGAGCTCGCCAAGGTCATCGGCGATGTGCCGGTGGGGGGCCTGGTCCGGGTCCTGTCGGATGACGAGGCGGCCCGCTTGGACATCCCGGCGTGGTGCGAGATGCGGAACCAGGAGTACGTGGGCGAGGAACCGGCGGACAGAGGAACGGCGTACACGGTCCGCCGGGTGAGCTGAACGCCCTGCTCTTAGGGGCGCGGGGAACTGCGCGACCAGCCCCCACGCACCCGCAGGCGAACAGCCGGATCTCAGGCGAGGTGCGCCTGAACCTCCGTCGCCGCTTCATCCCCGTACGCCTTGGTGAACCGCTCCATGAAGTGCCCCCGCCGCAGCTGGTACTCCTGCGTCCCCACCGTCTCGATGACGAGAGTCGCCAGCATGCAGCCGACCTGCGCGGCCCGCTCCAGGGAGACACCCCAGGCGAGGCCCGACATGAAGCCCGCGCGGAAGGCGTCGCCGACGCCCGTGGGGTCGGCCTTGCGCTCCTCGTCCGGCGTGCCGACCTCGATCGGGTCCTCGCCGACCCGCTCGATACGGACGCCGCGCGCGCCGAGGGTGGTCACACGGTGGCCCACCCTGGACAGGATCTCCGCGTCGCTCCAGCCGGTCTTGGTCTCGATGAGGCCCTTCTCGTACTCGTTGGAGAAGAGGTACGTCGCCCCGTCCAGCAGGATGCGGATCTCCTCGCCGTCCATCCGGGCGATCTGCTGGGAGAAGTCGGCGGCGAACGGGATGGACCGGGAGCGGCACTCCTCGGTGTGGCGGAGCATCGCCTCCGGGTCGTCCGCGCCGATGGAGACCAGGTCGAGTCCGCCGACCCGGTCGGCGACGGTCTTCAGCTCGATGAGGCGGGCCTCGCTCATGGCGCCCGTATAGAAGGAGCCGATCTGGTTGTGGTCGGAGTCGGTGGTGCACACGAAGCGGGCGGTGTGCAGCGTGTCGGAGATGCGGACGGAGTCGGTGTCGACGCCGTGCCGGTCGAGCCAGGCGCGGTACTCGTCGAAGTCCGCGCCCGCGGCGCCGACCAGGATCGGCCGGGTGCCGAGCTGTCCCATGCCGAACGCGATGTTCGCGGCGACGCCGCCGCGGCGGACGTCGAGCTTGTCGACCAGGAACGACAGCGAGACCGTGTGCAGCTGGTCCGCTACGAGCTGGTCGGCGAAGCGACCGGGGAAGGTCATGAGGTGGTCGGTGGCGATGGAGCCGGTGACTGCGATGCGCACGGCGTGGATTCTCCTGAGGGAGGCGGGCCTTGACACTTCACGCTATCGGGTGGGCGGGGCAGCTCTGAAGGCAACGAAACTACCCGATAGTAGATCTTTCTCCGCGAGCTCGAGCGTGCCTACGGTGCCGCTATGACGAACCTCAAGGTCCAGGCACCCGTTCCGGTCGATCTCGAAGGCGATCTGGCGTCGTTGCCGGGTGACGGGGCGCGGATGGCTCCCCACTGGGCGGCTCCCGACCGGATCGCCTCCCGGCCGGTCTCCCCGGCCCTGATCCATGGTGTGACGGTACCCCCGGCGTCGGCCCGGCTGCTCGACGCCATGTCGGACTACGGGGACTGAACGGGCCCCTGCGGGAACCGTGTGCTCCCCCGCTGCGTCCCATCGCTGTCCCCCGTAAAGGGGAGGCGGGATACGACCCACCAGCGGCCCGTGTGTGACCGGTCCGGGTCCCATGGGACAGCTGTGCAGCCGAAGGAGCGATGCGGTGAACACCGAGCGACCCGACAACGACGACGACGCCAGGGAAGCGGGCGGCACCGGAGCCGCCGACCCTGCCCGGGACATCGGGGGCGTCTCCGACGGTGAACGGGGTTCGGCGGACGCGCGGGACGAGACGGAGACGGAGGCGGGTTCGGAGGACGCGGGGTCGGCGGACGCCGTGGACGGGGCGGAGGCCGCCGGGTCCACCGATTCCGGCGACGACGCCGAGGCCGGCCAGGGTTCCGAGACCCCGGCCGCCGAGTCCCGTGAGGCCGACACGCCCGAGGTCGCTGAGACGGAGCAGGCCCCTGAGGCCGGCCAGGCTCCTGAGGCCGGCCAGGCTCCTGAAACTCCTGAGACTCCTGAGGCCTCCGGCGCCCAGGAGGACCACGACACGGCGAAGGCCGCATCCGTCCCGGAACCCGAAGCCGGCACCGAGAGCACCGGCGTCGACGAAGCCGGCCCGGCCCCGGACCGGGCAGCAGGCGCGGCAGCCGCCGGGGTGCCGGACAGCGACCTGCCCCGCGATGAGGAGGACCTGGTCCACTCGGGCGGCGGGCGGCCCCGGACGCCCGCGATCATCGCCTCCGTCGCCGCCGCCGTGCTGCTGATCGGCGGGGGCGGGGCCTGGCTCGCCACCAACGTGGCCGACGGGTCGGGCGGTGGACAGACGTCCGGCGCGCCCGGCGGTGACGACACTCCCCCGCCGCTCGCGCTCGACGGGTACTCGGAATCCACGGCGGGCGGCCAGAACGGCATCGCACCCGGTGAGCCCAACCCCTACGGCGCCACCTACCGGCTCGGCGGCACGCTGCCGGACGGACCCGGCGAAGCCCCGGTGTACCGGGCGCGGGGCGAGGTCACCAAGGAGGACGTGGCCCGGCTGGCGAAGGCCCTCGGGGTCGAGGGGTCGCCGGTGGCACAGGGCGAGGCCTGGAAGGTCGGGGCCGGTCAGGACGGTTCCGGGCCGAGCCTCCAGGTGAACAAGCAGGCGCCGGGAGCCTGGACGTTCAACCGCTATGCCCCGGGCACCGACAACTGCAAGGGCACCGACACCTGCACGGCTCCGCAGTCCGGCGGCACCCCGGTGAGCGAGGCGGCGGCGGAGAAGGCCGCGGCGCCGGTGCTGAAGGCGCTGGGTCAGGACGACGCGAAGCTCGACGCGAGCCAGATCATGGGCGCCCAGCGGGTGGTGAACGCCGCTCCCGAGGTCGGCGGACTGCCGACGCACGGCTGGACCACCGGAGTGACCGTCGGCTCCGACGGCGAGGTCGTCGGCGGCAGCGGTCAGCTGAAGGCGCCGGCCAAGGGGGACACCTACCCCGTGGTCAGTGCCAAGAAGGCGCTGGAGCTGATGGAGACCCGGCCGAAGAGCGACCACCGGATGGGCATCGGCGGCTGCGCGAGCCCGGTGCCGCTGAAGGACCGGCTGGAGCAGCCCTGCGGATCGTCGGCGAGCGGCGCTCCCGAGCAGGACGCGGTCACGGTGGAGAACGCGGTGTTCGGACTGGCCTCGCACTTCGTGGACGGGCGCCAGGCGCTGGTGCCGTCCTGGCTGTTCGAGGTGACGGCGCCGGGTGCGAAGGACCCGTTCACGGTGACGTACCCGGCGGTCGACCCGAAGTACCTGACGTCCTCCACGCCGAGCGAGCCGAGTGACAAGCCGACGTCGGCGCCCGGGCCGCGCAACGTAGAGGTGGACGGCTACCGGGCCGAGGGTGACGAGCTGACCGTGACCTTCACGGGCGGGGTGTGCGCCGACTACGACGTGAAGGCGAGCGAGAAGGGCGGCGAGGTGACGGTCGAGGTGACCTCGACCGCGTGGCCGGACAAGGTCTGCATCATGATCGCGAAGCAGTTCCAGGAGACCGTGCGGCTCGACGAGCCGCTGGGCGACCGTGCGGTCGTGGGCTCGGACGGCAAGGGGGTCCCGCTGGCCAAGGAGGGCGCACGGCTGCCGGCTCCCCCGACGCGGGAGCGGTAGTACCCGGGCAGGTACCCAGCGCGAAGGCGGCGGCCCCGTCGGAGGGGGCCGCCGCCTTCGTCATGTCCGCTGCCGCCGGTGGCGGCCCGGCAGGCTCAGCTGAAGGAGTCGCCGCAGGCGCAGGAGCCGGTCGCGTTCGGGTTGTCGATCGTGAAGCCCTGCTTCTCGATGGTGTCCACGAAGTCGATCGTGGCACCGCCCAGGTACGGGGCGCTCATGCGGTCGGTGACGACCTTCACACCGCCGAAGTCCTTCTCCACGTCGCCGTCGAGGGAACGCTCGTCGAAGAAGAGCTGGTAGCGCAGACCGGAGCAGCCGCCGGGCTGGACGGCGACGCGCAGCGCGAGGTCCTCGCGGCCTTCCTGGTCGAGCAGGGTCTTGACCTTGTCCGCGGCGGCGTCGGTCAGGATGATGCCGTCGCTGACGGTGGTGGTCTCGTCCGATACGGACATCTACATCTCTCCCGGGTTGTACGGAGACTGCTTGCCGACGGGTCCAACCGGCGGGGCCGCGGATTCATTCCGGGCCGGGCGCTCGATTTACGGCTCGGTTTCATGCTCGCACACACGCCGGGAACCGGAAAACGGCTCTTTCCCGGTCTTCCCGGGAATGAACGGCGACTCACCGGGATTCACGTCACACAGACGCTATGGCCATCGTCAACGTGACGTGAAGCGGTTATGATAGATAGCGTCAAATCGACGAAAAGTCGCGGAACAGAAAGGGTGCGTGTCGTGACCACCGCCCAGCCCCAGGAGCTCGACGTACAGCCGACGCCCCTCGCCCTGCTGCTCCTCGGCCGTGAGGCCGACCCCAGGAGCGAGCGCGGCGTGGAGTGCCCCGGCGACCTGCCCTCGCCGTCCGACCCGGACCTGGTGGAGCGCGCCCGCAAGGCCAAGGAGAAGCTCGGGGACAAGGTCTTCGTGCTCGGCCACCACTACCAGCGCGACGAGGTCATCCAGTTCGCCGATGTCACCGGAGACTCCTTCAAGCTGGCCCGGGACGCCGCCGCCCGCCCGGAGGCCGAGTACATCGTGTTCTGCGGTGTGCACTTCATGGCCGAGTCCGCGGACATCCTGACCTCCGACGATCAGAAGGTCGTCCTGCCCGACCTGGCCGCCGGCTGCTCGATGGCCGACATGGCGACGGCCGAGCAGGTCGCCGAGTGCTGGGACGTGCTGACCGAGGCCGGGATAGCCGAGCAGGTCGTGCCCGTCTCGTACATGAACTCGTCCGCCGACATCAAGGCGTTCACGGGCAAGCACGGCGGCACGATCTGCACCTCCTCGAACGCCAAACGGGCCCTGGACTGGGCCTTCGAGCAGGGCGAGAAGGTCCTCTTCCTGCCGGACCAGCACCTCGGCCGCAACACCGCCGTGCGGGACATGGGCATGTCCCTGGAGGACTGCGTCCTCTACAACCCGCACAAGCCGAACGGCGGTCTGACGGCCGACGAGCTGCGCGCCGCGAAGATGATCCTGTGGCGCGGCCACTGCTCGGTCCACGGCCGCTTCAGCCTCGACTCGGTGAACGACGTGCGCGAGCGCATCCCGGGCGTGAACGTCCTGGTCCACCCCGAGTGCCGGCACGAGGTCGTGGCCGCGGCGGACTACGTCGGCTCGACGGAGTACATCATCAAGGCCCTGGAGGCCGCGCCGGCCGGCTCCAAGTGGGCCATCGGCACGGAGCTGAACCTGGTCCGCCGTCTGGCGAACCGTTTCGCACCGGAGGGCAAGGAGATCGTCTTCCTCGACAAGACGGTCTGCTTCTGTTCGACGATGAACCGCATCGACCTCCCCCACCTGGTCTGGGCCCTGGAGTCCCTGGCCGAGGGCAACCTCGTCAACCGCATCGAGGTGGACAAGGAGACGGAGGCGTTCGCGAAGCTGGCACTGGAGCGGATGCTGGCGCTGCCGTAACGGTCCTTCCGCACGACGGAGGCCCCACCCGGTGTCCGGGTGGGGCCTCCTGCGTCGTACGGGAGTGCCGTACGAGGGTCAGACCTGCGCGGGCTCCGGCTCCTCGGCCGTCTCCGTGCGCTGGGCCGGAAGGCCCTTCTTCGCTGCCCGCTTCTTCGCCCGGCGCTCCTTGCGGAGCTCGAACATCGCGTACAGCGTCGGCACGAGCAGCAGCGTCAGCAGGGTCGACGTCACCAGACCGCCGATCACGACCACGGCCAGCGGCTGGGCGATGAAGCCGCCCTCGCCGGTGATGCCGAGGGCCATCGGCAGCAGGGCGAAGATCGTCGCCAGAGCGGTCATGAGGATCGGGCGCAGCCGGTGCCGGCCGCCCTCGATCACGGCCTCGACCACGCCGTAGCCCTGCTTGCGGTACTGGTTGATCAGGTCGATCAGCACGATCGCGTTCGTCACCACGATGCCGATCAGCATCAGCATGCCGATCATCGCGGGGACGCCCATCGGGGTGCCGGTGGCGATCAGCAGGCCGATGGCGCCCGTGGCCGCGAACGGGATGGAGACGAGCAGGATCAGCGGCTGGACCAGGGACCGGAAGGTGCTGACCAGCAGCATGAAGACGATCGCGATGGCTGCCAGCATCGCCAGGCCCAGGTTGGCGAACGCCTCGTCCTGGTCCTCGGAGACGCCGCCGATCGACGCCGTGGCGCCCTCCGGGAGCTTCAGCGCGCTGATCTCGGACTGGAGCTTCGTGCTCACCGCGCCCGTGTTGTCACCGGTCGGCTTCGCGCTGATGGTGGCCGCGCGCTGGCCGTCGATCCGGGTCATGGACACCGGCCCGTCGACCTGCTTCACCGTCGCGATGTCGCCGAGCTTCACCGCGCCCAGGCGCAGGTCCTGGAGCTGCTTCAGCGTCCGCGCGGGCTCGGCCGAACGGATGACGACGTCGCGCTCGCTGTCGTCCAGGGTCGCCTTGGCCGCGTTGGTGCCGCGGATCGCCTGCGCGACGGCGGCGCCCAGGGTCTGGTCGTTGAAGCCGGCCGCGGCCGCCTTGTCGTTGGCCTTCACCGAGATGCGCGGCACGCTCTGCGCCAGGTCGCTGGTGACGTCCGTGACGTCGTCGAGCGAGGCGACCGTCTTGCGGACCTCCTCGGACGCCGTACGCAGGACGTCGGAGTCGGCGGCCTTCACCACGACGCTGAGGTCCTGGCTGCCGAAGCCGTCACCGGCGGCGATGGTGGTCGTGCCGATGCCCTTGAGACCGGCCAGGCCCTTCTCGATGTCGTCCTGGACGTCCTCGAACGGCACCGAGTCGTCCAGCATCACCTGGTACGAGGCCTGGTTGGTGTCCGTGCCGCCGCCGAAGGCGGCCATGAAGCCGGACGAACCGATCGTGACCTGGTAGTCCTTCACGCCCTTGGTGTCGGCGAGCAGCTGCTCGACCTTCTTCGCCTGGGCGTCGGTCGCCGCCAGGCTGGTGCCGGGCTTCAGCTCCTGCTTGACGCTGAGGACTTCCTGCTCGCCCTGGTCGAAGAAGTTCGTCTTCAGCAGCGGCGCCATGCCGAACGTGCCGACGAGGACGGCGATGGCGATGGCCACGCTGGTGAGGCGGCGGCGGGTCGCGAAGCGCAGGACCGGGACGTAGATGCGCTGGAGGCGGCTCTTGGCCTCCTTCTCCTCCGCGATCCGGCGCGCCTCGTCGGCGTCCTCGGGGGTGCCCTTCGGGGGACGCAGGAACCAGTACGACAGCACCGGTACGACCGTCAGGGAGACGAGCAGGGACGCCAGCAGCGCGGCGGTCACCGTCAGGCTGAACGAGCCGAACAGCTCGCCCACCATGCCGCCGACCAGGCCGATCGGCAGGAACACCGCGACCGTGGTGAGCGTCGAGGACGTCACCGCGCCCGCGACCTCACGGACGGCCTGGAGGATCGCCGAGTGGCGCTCCTCGCCGTAGCCGAGGTGCCGCTTGATGTTCTCCAGGACCACGATCGAGTCGTCGACGACCCGGCCGATGGCGATCGTCAGCGCGCCCAGCGTCAGGACGTTCAGCGACAGGTCGCGCGTCCACAGCACGATCAGGGCGAGGACCACGGACAGCGGAATGGAGACCGCGGTCACGAGGGTCGAGCGGATCGAGGCCAGGAAGACCAGGATCACCAGGACCGCGAAGAGCAGACCGAGCGCACCCTCGGTGGTCAGGCCCTTGATGGACTTCGACACCGCCGGGCCCTGGTCGCTGACGACCGTGAGGCTCGCGCCGGAACCGAGGTCCTTGCGCAGGTCCGGGAGCTTGTCCTGGACGGCCTCGGAGATCGCGACCGCGCTGCCGTCGCGGTCCATGGTGACGGCGACGGAGAGGCTGGGCTTGCCGTCCGTGCGGGTGATGGAGTCGGCCGGGGCCTCCTGCTGCTTCACCGTGGCGACATCGCCGAGGCGCACCGGCTCGCCCTTGCCGCCGGGCTCGCCCGTGACCATCAGGTCCTGGATCTGCTTCAGCGAGGTGAAGCCGCCGCCGACCTGGACCGTGCGGTTGGCGCCGTCCTCGTCGAAGGAGCCGGCCGGGACGGTGGCGCCGCCCGCCTGGAGCGCCTGCATGAGGGACTGCGGGGTGAGGCCCGCCTTCGCGAGCTTCGCGTTGTCGGGGGTGACGGCGACCTGGAGGTCCCGCACACCGTCGACGGTGACCTGGCCGACGCCGTCGATGCTCTTGAGGTCCGGTACGACGGTCTTGTCGAGCTGGTCGGCCAGGGCCTGCTGGTCCCGCTCGGAGCTGACGGCGAGGACGACGGTCGGCATGTCGTCCGTGGAACCGGCGACGATCTGCGGGTCGACGTCGTCCGGGAGCTGGACGCGGGCCCGGTTGACGGCCTGCTGGACGTCGGCGACGAGCTGCTTGGTGTCGTTGCCGTAGTCGAAGGACGCCATGATCACGGCGTTGCCCTCGCTGGCGGTGGAGGTGACGCCGCTGATGCCGTCGACGGATTCGAGGTTGTCCTCGATGGGTTCGACGACCTGCTTCTCGACCACGTCCGGTGACGCGCCCTGATACGGCGCCAGCACGGACACCATGGGCAGTTCGATGGTGGGCAGCAGCTGCTGCTTGAGCTGGGGTATCGCGATCGCCCCGAAGACGAGCGCGATGATCGACATCAGCCCTATCAGGGCCCGTTGCGCGAGGCTGAATTTCGACAGCCAGGACATGGGTGAGGGTCTCTCTTCTGTTAGCGGCAGAAGCGGCAGCGAGCGCGCAGATGAGCACCCGCCCTAACACCCTGAGCCATCGGGGACCCCGGATTCGTAGGCCCCAGGTCCATTTCCTTATGCCGCGCATACTCCGGGCGCAGTACACCCGGGTCGAGCTCACTCCACCCTTGGACGGACCAGGCCGGACTCGTACGCGGTGACCACGAGCTGGGCCCTGTCCCGGGCGCCCAGCTTGGCCATGGCCCGGTTGACGTGCGTCTTCACCGTCAGCGGGCTGACCTCGAGACGCTCGGCGATCTCGTCGTTGGAGTGCCCGCCGGCGACCTGGACGAGCACTTCGCGCTCCCGCCCGGTGAGCGAGTCGAGCCGCTCGGCGCGGGCCGGGTCGCGGTCGCCGTCGTCGGCCGGGTCCTGGGCGAGGAAGCGGGCGATGAGGCCCGTGGTGGCCGCCGGGGACAGCAGGGCCTGGCCGCCGGCCGCGGTCCGGATGGCGGTCAGCAGTTCCTCGGGCTCCGAGCCCTTGCCGAGGAAGCCGGAGGCGCCGGCGCGCAGCGACTGCACCACGTAGTCGTCGACCTCGAACGTCGTCAGGATGACCACGCGGACGTCGGCGAGCTCGGGGTCGGCGCTGATCATGCGGGTCGCGGCGAGACCGTCGGTGCCGGGCATCCGGATGTCCATGAGGACGACGTCCGCGTGCTGCTCCTTCGTCATCCGCACCGCTTCCGCGCCGTCGGACGCCTCCCCCACCACCTCCATGTCGGGCTCGGAGTCGACGAGCACCCGGAAGGCGCTGCGCAGCAGCGCCTGGTCGTCGGCGAGCAGGACACGGATGGTCATGCGGGGTCCTCCCCGGTCGGTGTGCGGTTCTTGACCGGCAGGATCGCATGGACGCGGAAGCCGCCGCCGTAGCGGGGACCGGTGGTGAGGGTGCCGCGCACGGCGGTGACGCGCTCCCGCATGCCGAGCAGGCCGTGTCCGCCGCCGCTGCCCGGGTCCGCGTCCTCGCCGCTGCCGTCGTCGAGCACGGTGATCTCGATGTTCGGTCCGACCCGTACGACGCTGACCTCGGCCTTGGCGTGCGGCCCGGCGTGTTTCTGCACGTTCGTCAGGGCCTCCTGGATGATCCGGTAGGCGGCCAGGTCGACGGCCGCGGGCAGGGCGGTGCCCTGGTCGGTGCGGGCGACCTCGATGCGTTGTCCGGCGTTGCGGAAGGTGCCGGCGAGTTCGTCGAGGCGGTCCAGGCCGGGGGCGGGTTCGGTGGGGGCCTCCGGGTCGCCGGACTGCCGGAGCAGGCCGACGGTGGCCCGCAGTTCGTTGAGGGCGGAGCGGCTGGCCTCCCGGACGTGGGCGAGGGCCTCCTTGGCCTGGTCGGGGCGCTTGTCCATGACGTGGGCTGCGACGCCGGCCTGGACGTTGACCAGGGCGATGTGGTGCGCGACGACGTCGTGCAGGTCCCGGGCGATGCGCAGGCGTTCCTCGGCGACCCGGCGGCGGGCCTCCTCCTCGCGGGTGCGTTCGGCACGTTCGGCGCGTTCCCGGATGGCCTGGATGAAGGCGCGGCGGCTGCGGACGGCGTCGCCGGCGGTGGCGCCGATGCCGGCCCAGGCCACGATGCCGAGGTTCTCCTGGGCGTACCAGGGCAGGGGGCCGGCGGCCATGGCGGCGCCGGTCAGCACGGTCGTGGTGAGCAGCCCGACCCGCCAGGTGGTGGGGCGGTCGGTGGTGGAGGCGACGGTGTACAGGGCGATGACCGCGGACATGGCGACGGGGGCGCGGGGGTCGCCGGTGACGGACTCGATGACGGAGAACGTGCCGGTGAGGGCCAGGACCGTCATGGGGGCGCGGCGGCGGAAGACCAGGGCGGCGGCGCCGAGGACCATGAGGACGAGGCTGAGCGGGTCGGGGGTGCGCAGGACCCAGTTGACGGTGTCGCGGTGCCGGGGCTCCACGAAGGAGCCGGCGACCATACAGGCCAGGACCCCTGCGGCCAGGACCGCGTCCACGGCGAGGGGGTGCGCCTTGGCCTGGACTTTGGCCCTTTGGAGGGTGCTCACGGCTGATTACGTTAGCCGGGCGGGGTGTACGCGGATATGGGGGCCGGGTGTGAGGTGCTCGGCATCGGCGCCGGCTCAGCCCGGGATCAAGCCGTCGTCGTTCAGGAAGTCCCTGACCTCTTCCAGGGTCGCGTCCGGAGACGGGAGGATCAGTTCCGATGGTTCCAGGGAGTCGTCCGGGAGGGGTTCGCCGAGGTCGCGGACCCTGGTCAGCAGGGCCTGGAGGGTGCGGCGGAAGGCCGGGCCGTCGCCGTTCTCCATTTCGGCCAGGAGCTCGTCGTCCAGCTTGTTCAGTTCGGTGAGGTGGCCGTCGGCCAGCCTCACCTGGCCCTCCCCCATGATCCGTACGATCATGTCGCCCTCCTAGGCGTGGGCCCCTACTGCTTGTCGAAGCGCGGGGTGTCCTGCGGCTGCTGCCGGTCCTGCTGCGGCGACTGGCTCGTGCCACCTTCGATGGCCTGCTGCCCGGCGGCCGGGCCCCCGGCCAGCTCCTGCTTCATCCGCTGCAGTTCCAGCTCTACATCCGTACCACCGGAGAGCCGGTCCAGCTCGGCCTGGATGTCGTCCTTGTGCATCCCGGACTGGTCGTCCAGCGCCCCGGAGGCGAGCAGCTCGTCGATCGCGCCGGCGCGCGCCTGGAGCTGTGCCGTCTTGTCCTCGGCGCGCTGGATCGCCATGCCGACGTCGCCCATCTCCTCCGAGATGCCGGAGAAGGCCTCGCCGATCCGCGTCTGCGCCTGCGCCGCCGTGTACGTCGCCTTGATCGTCTCCTTCTTCGTACGGAAGGCGTCGACCTTGGCCTGGAGCCGCTGGGCCGCGAGAGTGAGCTTCTCCTCCTCGCCCTGGAGCGTCGCGTGCTGGGTCTCCAGGTCGGTCACCTGCTGCTGCAGGGCGGCCCGGCGGGACAGCGCTTCGCGCGCCAGGTCCTCACGGCCCAGCGCGAGCGCCTTGCGGCCCTGGTCCTCCAGCGTGGAGGACTGCTTGTTCAGCTGGGCGAGCTGCAGCTCCAGGCGCTTGCGGCTGGTCGCCACGTCGGCGACTCCGCGGCGCACCTTCTGGAGCAGCTCCAGCTGCTTCTGGTACGAGTAATCGAGGGTCTCGCGCGGGTCCTCGGCCCGGTCAAGGGCCTTGTTCGCCTTCGCGCGGAAGATCATCCCCATACGCTTCATGACACCGCTCATGGGCTTCGCGCGCCCCCTTCTGACCGACTCCGGCTCCAGCTCCTGCGACAGAACCCACAGTACGGGCCCTGCATCCATTACCGCACTGTTCGGGGACGGATGCGCTCATCCCCAAGGACGACTGTGGACGACCCCGCTCCGGCGTAGGGAGTAGGTGATCCCCGGGGTTACCGGAGGCGTACATCCCGGGGAACGACCGGAGCCGTACACAACGTCCCCTCTGTCCCCATACAGACGACTGGTGTTGCCGGATCGTTCCCCACGGGACTGGGGTCCATGCCCGGAAGCCCTTACCCTTGGGTTTTGTGTTCCGTAGCCGTGCGAAGGATGAGAAGGCCCAGGCCGCCGTGAAGGCGCCGGAGACCGACTCCAGTCAGCCCCGTCACCCCGAGGCCCGCAAGGGCCGCCCCACGCCCAAGCGCAGCCAGGCCCAGTCCCAGCGCCGCAGCGTGGCCAACACGTCGACGACGCGCAAGGAGGCCGCCAAGCGACAGCGCGCGGAGCGCCGTACCGCGATGGAGCGCCAGCGCCAGGCGCTGGCCAGCGGTGACGAGCGGTATCTGCCCGCCCGCGACAAGGGACCGGTCCGCCGGTTCGCGCGCGACTTCGTCGACTCGCGGTTCAACATCGCGGAGTTCTTCCTGCCGATGGCCGTGGTCATCCTCGTACTGAGCATGGTCCGTGTGGCCTCGCTGCAGAACGTCGCGCTGCTGCTGTGGCTCGTGGTGATCGTGCTGATCGTGCTCGACTCGTTCGTCTCCGCCTTCCGTCTGAAGAAGCAGCTGGCCGAGCGGTTCGCCGGCGAGAACAGGCGTGGCGCGGTCGCCTACGCCCTGATGCGCTCCCTCCAGATGCGCCGGCTCCGGCTGCCGAAGCCGCAGGTCAAGCGCGGAGAGCGGCCCTGACCACGACGCCGTTTTCCGAGAGCGCGGCGGATGCCTGGGTGACCGGTCTTGGCGGGCTGCGCGATGTGGTCCGGCAGGAGCTGGTCGCCCGGCAACTGGACGAACAGATATCCGGGCGCTTCCCGGTGGGGAAGCGGCTGCGGGTGCTCGACGTGGGCATGGGCCAGGGCACGCAGGCGCTGCGGCTGGCCCGGGCCGGGCACCAGGTGACCGGCCTGGAGCAGGACCCGAAGATGATCGCCGTGGCCCGGGATGC
Source organism: Streptomyces purpurascens (assembly GCF_045040895.1). Lineage (NCBI taxonomy): Bacteria > Bacillati > Actinomycetota > Actinomycetes > Kitasatosporales > Streptomycetaceae > Streptomyces > Streptomyces purpurascens. The sequence goes on from NZ_CP108341.1 coordinate 2,566,054, forward strand.
CCTCGCGGGGGAACCCGAGGGCATCCGGGAGCGGATGCGGATCATCGAGGGCGACGGCCGGGACACCGGTGTGCACTTCCTGCCGGGCGCTTTCGACGTGGTGCTGTGTCATGGCGTGCTCATGTACGTGGAGGAGCCCGACCCGCTGCTGGCGGGTCTCGCCCGGATGCTCGCGCACGGCGGACTGCTGTCCCTGCTCGTGCGCAACGGGGACGCGCTCGCACTGCGGCCGGGGCTGTCCGGCGCCTGGGCTGACGCGCTGACCGCCTTCGACACGACCAGTTACCGCAACCGCTTGGGGCTCGACGTACGGGCCGACCGGCTGAAGGATCTGACCTCGACGCTCGCGGGGATCGGGGCGCCGCTGCACGCCTGGTACGGGGTGCGCGTGTTCACGGACACGGCGGCGGACGGCGCGGAGGTCCCGGGCGCCGTCGAGACGCTGCTCGCGGTGGAGGAGAGGGCCGGGCGGACGGATCCGTACCGCGGGGTGGCGGCGCTGCTGCACCTGTGCGGTGTGCGGGGCTGACGAGGGGGTGGGCGGGGGCCGTCGGCCCCCGCCCCGGGCTCACGCCTCGGCCGCGTGCAGGCTCATCGGCCCGTAGATCTCCGTGGCGTCCTCGAACAGCCGCACCTGGTCGGCACCGCCTTCCTGCAGGGCCTTCCAGTGCTCCCCGATCCAGGACTCGGCGTCCCCCTGGGTGGGGAAGTCCTCCGGCGGCACCGCGGGCTGGACCTCCGTCCCGTCGGTCTTCTCGAACCGCCACGTCCATGCCGCCATGTACGCCTCCCATGTGTGAGCACACTGCACAGCAGGAGCCGGATCTTGGTCCGGCTCCTGTCCCCGAGCGTAAGCGCTCCGCCGGGTCGGGCGTTATAGGCGTCGCGGGAGTGCGCGTTGTGGGCGCGTGCGGGTGGTATCGGGCTGGTCGCGCGGTTCCCCACGCCCCTTAGGTGCGTCTCCGTCACGCATGAGGCATGGCCACGGGTGAGAATCGGGGCGTGGAACTCACTCTGCTTGGTACCGGCGCTCCTGCGGGGCTTCCCCGCCCCGATTGTCCCTGTGCGGCTTGTGCGGCCGCTCTCGGGGCGGACGCGCGGGCGGCCACCGCGTTGCTTCTGGACGGGGCGCTGTTGCTCGATCTGACGCCCGGAGCGGCGTTCGCGGCGGCTCGGGCGGGGCGTTCGCTGACCGGCGTGCGGCAGGTGCTGTTGTCGCATCCGCACGACGGGCCCGCGGTCGAGGTGCCCGCCGGGGTGCCTCAGCCCGGACGGGTGCCGGACCGGCAAGAGTTGACGCTGCTGACGGGGCACCGGGTGCGGGCGGTGGCGATGGACGCGCCGGGCACGGGGTACGCGGTGACCGGGCCGGCGGGGCAGCGGCTGCTGTATCTGCCGCCGGGCGGGGCGCCGGCGGGGCTCGCGGAGCCGGCCGAGCCGTACGACATGGTCCTCGCGGATGTCACGGGGCGGCCGGACGCGCTGGCGAAGCTGCGGGCGGTGGGGGCGGTGGGGCCGACGACCGATGTGGTCGCGGTCCATCTGGACCACGACGTGCCGCCGGGCCCGGAGCTCGGGCGGCGGCTCGCGGCGGCCGGGGCGCGGGCGGTGCCGGACGGGGCGACGCTGTCGGTGGGGGCGTACGAGGACGTGCCGGACGTACCGCGGCGCACGCTGGTGCTGGGCGGGGCGCGGTCGGGCAAGTCGGTGGAGGCCGAGCGCCGGTTGGAGGCCTTTCCCGACGTGCTGTACGTGGCGACGGGCGGGTCGCGCAACGGGGACACCGAGTGGTCGGTGCGGGTGGCCGCGCATCGGGAGCGGCGGCCGGGGTCGTGGCAGACGGTGGAGACCTGCGATCTGGTGCCGCTGCTGGCGCAAGAGGGTCCGCCGGTGCTGGTCGACTGTCTGTCGTTGTGGCTGACGGACGCGATGGACTCCGTCGGGGCGTGGGACGACGCGGTGTGGGCGGAGCGCGGGGAGAAGGCGCTGCGGGAGCGGGTGCGGGAGTTGACGGAGGCGGTGCGCTCGAGCCGGCGGACCGTTGTCGCGGTGTCGAACGAGGTGGGGTCGGGGATCGTGCCGGCGACCGCGTCGGGGCGGCGGTACCGGGATGAACTCGGGCGGCTGAACGCGGGGTTCGCGGAGCAGTGTGAGCAGGTGCTGTTGGTGGTGGCGGGGCAGGCGGTGGTGCTGCGGGGGTGACAGGGGCTGAGGCCCGGTGGGTGCGCGGCTCGGCGCGACGAGGTGCCTCCCCCACTCTCGGCTTCGCTACTAGGGGGCTTTTTGGGCGATCAGGCGGTACGTGTTCGCCAAGCGCGTGCGGCGGGCGACCGGGGCGAGGAGGTGGTCCGCCAGCGCCGCCATCCCCACCAGCGGGAGGCCCGCTCGTAGGAGGGCCTCCCGGGCGTGGCGCTGGAAGGGGGGTGGGGGGATGGCGCGCCAGGGGGTGTCCGGGGCGGGGAGGGCGTGGGAGAGGGCCAGGGACGTCGCGCCGGAGAGGTCGTGGGGGATGTGGGTGGGGCGGTGGTCGAGGGTGAGGACCGTGCAGCCGGTCGTCTCCAGTTCGGCCCGCAGGTTGCGCGGGGGCAGCAGGTGGAGGTGGCGGGGCTGGTCGTAGGGGAGCCACCAGCGGCCCAGTAGCGCGGCGAAGACGCTGCGGGGGTCGAGGGTCTCGATGAGCAGGTGGCCGCCGGGGCGCAGGACGCGGAGGGCGGCGTGGAGTTCCGCGCGGGGGTCGGGGGCGCCCTCCAGGTGATGGAGCATGCTGACCACGTCGTAGCGGGCGCGCAGCGGGCCCGAGATCCGGGGGTCCGACAGACGGCCGAGGTGGGCCTCCTCGACGCGTTCGGCCGAGACGGCCCGGGCCACGCTCGGGGTGACGTCCAGGCCGTCGAAGGAGGTGTACGGGAAGAACTCCCGGGCCGTCGCCGGGAAGAGCGCCTGGCCCGTCCCCACGTCCAGCCAGCTCTCCGGCTCCCCGAACCCCCGCATCGCCCGCGCGGCCGACCGGTGGCGCTGCCGGCTGCCGCGCAGGGCGACGAGGGCGTCGGCCGTGGAGTCCCTCGGCGCTCCCCGCACGGTCCGGTGGTAGTGGACGAGGCCCTCGGCCGTGAGGCGGGGGTTCTGGAAGGTGTGGCCGCAGTCGCGGCAGTCGTCGACGGTGAAGTTGCCCGGCTTGTACTGGCGCAGGTCACCGGTGCGCAGGCGGTTGCGCAGCCGGCCGGAGCCGCACCAGGGGCAGTCCTCGCGGCGCGGTTCGTGCACCGGCGCGGTCGCCTGGGGGACGGAGGGGGCGGGAAGTTCGGGCATGGGCGGCTCCCGGGCGCGAGGCGTACGGCAGGGACGTACGACAATCCGCTGCAAACGGGAACGTATGGGATGCCGATCTTGGGTGCAACGACGTCGCCGTGACGGAGTCGCGATGTGGCGCCGTGCTGTTCGATCGGTGCCGGTACTGTTCGGCGAATGAGCTCGCTTAATCTCGACGACTTCACCGATCTGATCGAGCGTCCGGACGGCGGGATCCGCCGTGACGCCGAGGCACGCCGGGAGCGGCAGATCGTGCCGCCAGGATCGCTGGGCCGGCTCGACGACCTGGGTGAGTGGCTGGCGGCGGCGCAGTCCGCGGTGCCGGTGCGGCCGGTCGAACGCCCGCGGGTGGTGCTCTTCGCCGGTGACCACGGCGTCGCCGAACTGGGCGTCTCGGCCCGGCCGGCGGGCGGCGCCGGGGAGTTGGTGCGCGAGGTGCTGGAGGGCGGCCGGCCGGTCTCGGTGCTCGCCCGGCGGCTCGGCGTGCCGGTGCGGATCGTCGACATGGGCCTGGACTGCGATCCCGAGGCCCTGCCAGAGGACGTCGTACGGCATCGGGTGCGGCGCGGCAGCGGGCGGATCGACATCGAGGACGCGCTGACCCTGGAGGAGGCCGAGGCGGCGTTCCGGGCCGGGGCCGCGGTGGCCGACGAGGAGGCCGACTCCGGTACGGACCTGGTGGTGCTCGGCGATGTGAGCGTCGGCGGGACGACGGCCGCGGGCGTACTGGTCGCGGCGTTGTGCGGGGTCGACGCGTCGGTCGTCACCGGGCGTGGCGGGCTGGCCATCGACGACCTGGCGTGGATGCGCAAGTGCGCGGCGATCCGGGACGCGCTGCGCCGGGCCCGGCCGGTGCTCGGTGACCAGTTGCAGTTGCTGGCCACGGTGGGCGGGGCCGATCTCGCGGCGATGACGGGCTTCCTGCTGCAGAGCGCCGTGCGGAAGCTGCCCGTGGTGCTCGACGGGGTCGTGACGGCCGCGTGCGCGCTGGTGGCGCAGCGGATCGCGTTCCGGGCACCGGACTGGTGGCTGGCCGCGCACGACAGCGGCGAGCCCGGGCAGGCGAAGGCGCTGGACCGGATGGCCCTGGAGCCGCTGCTGACCCACGGCGTGACCGTCGGCGAGGGCGCGGGCGGCCTGCTGGCGCTCCCCTTGGTGCAGGCCGCCGCGGCGCTGGCGGCGGAGCTGCCCGAGAAGCCGAAGGAGTCCGAGCGGCCGGAGAAGCCGGAGGTCACGGAGGACTCCGAGGTTCCCGCAGAGGAGTAACACCCCGGGAGATCCAGGTCACGCACACCTGGCTCAACTTCGTCCCGTTCCGGTCGGTCTTCGCGTGTGGTGTCGGTTTGACTGAGCCACAGACACCGCGCACACCCGCTGCCGCACCGGCCCACGGACGAGGACGACCCGATGACCACGCTCGCCCGCTGGGCCCGCGCCGAATGGGGGCGGCTGTACACCGCGGTGCGCGGGCCGCTGCGGGAGCGGCGCCTGCGTGCGGTGCCGATGGCGGCCGGGGCCGTGTGCCTGACGTCGGTGCTGCACTTCGTGCACAACCAGTCGTGGGGATACGGCTTCGTCCAGGACATCGGTGCCGTACGGGCCGAGGACCCGCTGTGGCTCGCGCTGCTGCGGACGCCGCTGTCGCTGTTCGTGCCCGCGCTTGATCTGCCGGTGTGGGGCGCGCTGGCGCAGATCCTGCTGGTGTTCGGCATCGCGGAGATCTGCCTGGGCTGGCGGCGGGCCCTGCTCATCGCCTACCTCGCGACGCTCGCGGGCACCCTCTACGCCCGCCTGGGCATCTGGCTGGGCCCGGACTCCCCGCTGGGCCTGCCCGCCTCGGACGCGCGGGTCGTGGACACCGGGCCGTCGGCGGCGGTGGTGGGCCTGGCCGTCTACCTGGGCCTGCGCTGTCGCGCGTATGTCACGGCGGCGGTGGTGATCGTGGCCATGGTGGTCGAGGTCGTCCTGAAGGAGAACCTCGCGGGCAAGGAGCACCTGGCGGCGATCACGGCCGTGCTGGTGCTGTGCGCGACCGGTGCGCTGCGTCAGCGGTGTTCGAGGGACCGGACGGGTTCGGAATCGGGCGCGCCGCCGATCCAGTCCTGAAACCTGCGCCGGGGGCCCACCCAGCGGCGGTCGTGGTGGTAGGCCCGCAGGCCGGATTTCGCACGGGCGCGGGGGCGGTTCCGGTAGAACCGCTTGGCCCACGGGGAGGCGGGGCGGGCCAGCCGTACGGCGGCGATCAGGGCGACGAGGGGGATGACCACCCCCAGGACCGCGAGACGGACCTTGCCCTTGAACAGGGCGATGAGGGCGAACCCGAAGTTCACGACGACGTTCCCGAGGACGACGGCGCGGTTCTGCTGCTGGTCCTCGGAGAGGTCGTTGACGCCCAGCGGCGAGAAGCCGATCAGGAGCAGGCCGACGAGGGACGCGGTGAGGACGACCATCTCGACGCTCTTGCGGCCGTCCGGGGTCCAGTAGACGTCGGCGAGGTGCAGGACCAGGGCGAACTCGTCCAGGACGAGTCCCGCGCCGATGCCGAAGATCACCGCGGCCAGCGCCGAGCCGAAGCCGTACTGGCCGCCGGCGACCGCGCCGAAGCCGCCGATGATCGTCAGGATGACGCCGGGGACCACGTGGTGGACGTGGACACCGCCGCTGCCGCTGATGTTGCGGAAGGGGCCCTTGCCCGCCCGGATGAGACGGGTGATGCCCCGGGTGATCACGAAGGTCAGCACGAAGGAGACGAGAGCGAGAAGCAGCGGCAGTTTGCCGGGTTCCATGATGTTCCGCTCGAACCATCCCATATGTGAACTTTATCCTCGGCCACCGTGCCCGCTCTCCTGACCGGCCGGTAGCCTGCGCCGGTGCCCAGAACCTCACCCCTCGACGGCCTCCGCTTCGCCTTCGGCACCCTCACGGTGTTCCCGGTCCGGGTGACCCGGTGGGACCGGGAGGCCGCGCGTGGCGGCATGCTGTGCGCTCCCCTGGCCGGACTGACGGTCGGTGCCGCGGCCGCCGCCGTCGGGCTGGTGCTGCTGTTCCTGGGGGCGGGCGGGCTGCTCGCCGCCGTGGCCACCGCCGCCGTGCCGGCCGTCCTCACCCGGGGGCTGCATCTCGACGGGCTCGCGGACACCGCCGACGGGCTGGGCAGCGGGAAGCCCGCCGAGGACGCGCTGCGGATCATGAAGCAGTCGGACATCGGGCCGTTCGGGGTCATCACCCTCGTCTTCGTCCTGCTCGCGCAGGTCACCGCGCTCGCCCAGGCCTACGACACCTCCTGGGCCCGGGGCGCGTGCGCCGCGGTCGTCTCCGCGACGGTCGCCCGGCTGGCCCTGACCCTGGCGGCACGCTCCGGGGTGCCGGCCGCCCGGCCGGAGGGGCTGGGGGCGGCGGTCGCGGGCGTGGTGCCTCTGCGCGCGGCGCTGCTCACCGCCGTCGCCGTCACGGGGGCGGCGGCAGCGGGGAATGCCTTCCAGGGGCCGTACGACGTGGTCCGGACCGTGTGCGCGGTCGTCCTCTCCCTGGTCGCCGCCGAAGCGCTGCTGCGGCACTGCACGCGCCGCTTCGGCGGGGTCACCGGCGATGTGTTCGGCGGCCTCGCCGAGACGGCGGCGACGACGGCGCTGGTCGTTCTGTCACTGGGCTGAAACGATCTCCTCGTCCCCCTCCTGCCCCGGCCGCCCGGCCGCTAGCTTCATCCCCCGAACACACAAGTGATCGGGGGATGTTCATGCCGAAGCTGCGCCGTGCCGTGGCCTGGTCCGTCGACTTCGCACTGGTGGTGGCGCTGGCCTCGGCGCTCGCCGTGCTCACCTTCCACCGGATCTCCGCGCTCGTCACCGACGTGCCCGAACTCGCCACCCGCGGCGGCCTGGACCTGCTGACCTCGCGCGGCGACGTGCTCGACGCCTCCGAGGACCTGGGGCTCTCGCTGTGGAACAAGTCGGTGCTCTACGTCGAGCAGGCCTTCGGGCTGCTGGTGCTGGCGGTGTTCCTCTACCAGTGGGTGTGCCTGGCGCTGGCCGGGCGCACGGTCGGCAAGGCCCTGGCCGGGCTGAAGGTCACCCCGAGCCTCCCGTGCCGGGCCGCTCGGCGGGCCGCCGTCACCACCGCCGCGGACGTCGCCGTGTACGCGGTGGCCTGCGTGCTGCTGGTCGAGGGCCAGGTCGTGCTGTCGGTGCTGGTGTGGGCGGTCGCGGTGGTGCTGTTCCTGCTGAACGCGCTGCCGGTCCTCTCCCCCGGCCGGCGCTCCCTCGCCGACCGGGTGGCGGGCACGGCGGTCTCCGGTGTCGGGCTCAGCAGGCCTGTCGCCACACCCCTAGTTCGTACTTCTTGAGCAGCGAACTCAGCTTCAGGCGGCGGGACTCGGCGCAGAAGCGGCGGGTGGGCACCTCGTACTCGACGTGGAAGACGGCCTTGCCCGCGTCGACGAACGGTTTCAGGGCCGCGCACTCGCCGTACTGCGCACACTGTTCGTTGACCGCGAAGTCGAAGTCCCCGACCAGTTCGGGGATCTGGTCCAGGTCGTTCTTCAGGCCGACGGCCAGGCCCCGGTCATGGGCCAGGCGGGCGATGAGGCGGTTGTAGCGGAGCTGGTCGGCGGCCTTCAGCGGGAAGCCCGTGTCGTTGCGGTAGCCGTCCATGTTGTCGGGCTCCACCGCGTCGAAGCCCTTGTCGCGGCACATGTCGATCCGGGCCGCCATGAGGGGCTCCAGGACGTCGGTGCGGCGGATGTCCAGCCAGCGCTCGCCCTTCCAGCCGTTGCCACGCCCGAGGACGGCCTTCGGGAACTTCTCGGCGTCCGGGCGGAACTCCTCCCAGGCGCCGGTGGACAGATAGCAGATGACCTTGCGGCCCGCGCGGTGCAGACGCGTGACGGTGGCCTCGGAGTGGTCGAAGCCGTCGATGTCGTAGACCGGCACGTCGACGGAGGTGTCCAGCTTCCCGCTGAGCTGCCACTGCCAGGCGGTGCCCGGCCGGGGTTGCCAGCGAGGGCCCCGTTTGTCGTCGGCGGCCTTCTGGGTGCAGCCGGCGAGCAGCAGGACGAGCAGGGCGACGAGCAAGGACGTGCGTCTCACGGGGTGTTCTCCGGCTTGTGCAGGGTGTACGGCAGGGTGCCCCAAGGATGATCGCCGGTGCCGGGCACCGCACAATGCACCGCCGCGCCCCGCGCCCTGGCCAGGCCCTCCGGGTCGGCGTCGGGCGGCACGCCGTACACCAGGTGGCACAGCCGGACGTCGCCGCCGCCGGGCCACGGCTTGGGGCGCAGCGCGCGGTACGACGCCCAGGTGCCCTCGAAGGTGACGAGGACGTCGGCGATGCGGGCGTAGCAGGGGTGCGGTGGAGTGCCGTGGTTGAGGGCGAGGGTGCCGCAGCCGACGCCCCAGGCGGCCACCGCCAGTCGCTGGTAGTACTCGAACTGCTCGGGCCCGGACGGGACCTGGTCGAGGAAGGCGCCGTCGGTGCCGTACCAGTCGCGGTGCCGGGTGAGGTCGCGGACGACGTCGGTGGTGGCGCGGCGGCCGTATTCGGTGTCGGCGTATCCGAGGACACGGACTCCCGCGGCCCGCAGTCGGGCGGCGATCTCGGCGAAGGCCGCGTCGGGGCGGTCGCCGGGCCCGCTGGCAGGGTTGAGGACCACCCCGTAGAGGCGGGGCGCGGCGGCCAGGATCGCCTCCCATTCGGCGGGACGGACGGACGGGTGCTCGTAGTACGGAACCAGGAGAGTGCTCATCGGTGGGCTGTTGCCCTCCCCAGCAGGGCGCACACCAGGGCGCCCTGGACGACGGCCGCCGTGCCGTACACGGCCGGGCCCGCCAGGTGCGGGTCCCCGGTGCGCGTGACGAGGAGCAGGGTCTGGGCGAGGGCCGCGGCGCAGCACACCGCCGTCGCGCCGGTCACCGCGCCGAACGACTGGAGCAGCAGGCCCGTCCACAGCACCACGCCCAGCAGGAGCAGCCCGGCCAGCCGGACGCCGCCGGGTACCGGGGAGTGCGGCCACAGGGCGGAGGCGGCGAGGCTCAGTAAGAGCAGGGTGGCGAGGTATGTGGCCAGGCATGCGACGACGGTGAGGACGGTGGTGCGCCGGAAGGCCCCGGCGGTGCCGCTGGAGCGCAGTGCGGCGAGGCTGTCACTGCGGAATCGATACAGCAGCCACTCGGCGGGGCCCATGCTGAGGGTGAGCGCCACGGCGGCAGGGGCGGCGACCGCGCTGCCGGTCTCACCGGCGAGGACGTCGCCGAGAGCCGCGTACAGCACGAGAACGCCGGTGGCGAGCCCGAACAGGGCGTACGGCAGGGAGCCCGTGAGCCGGGGCCCGGCGGGGCGCCGGGGCGCGGGGGCGGTGCCGGCCGCGCCGAAGGGCAGCAGGGCGGCGAGGCCCGCGGTCCAGCCGCCCTCGCCCGGTTCCTTGAGGGCGGGTGCCACTTCGCGCACGGCGAGGGCCGCGACCGCCGCGAGTGAGCCCAGCAGCAGGACCGGGCTCACGGCCTCGGGCAGCGGACCGGCCAGGGACAGGACCGCGCCCGTCGCCATCGGCGCGAGGGCGGCCAGCAGGAGCCGTTCGCGGCCCATCACCAGCAGGACGGTCGCCGCCGCCAGATAGCAGGACTGCCCGGCGGCGAAGGCGACCGTGGCCGGGGCGGCACCGGCCGCACAGGCCAGGGCGACCACGGAGCCGAGCAGCGCGCCCGCCGGGGCGCCGAGCAGCAGGGCGCGCCGGGCGGCCGTCCGGTCGCCCAGCCCCAGCCATGCGTACGCCCGGTGGGCGAGGCCCTGGTTCCACGTCCAGCCGCACAGGGCGCCGGCCAGGAGCGGGACCGTGCCCGCGGGGAGGCCGAAGTCGTCGTCGCCGGCGAACAGGGGTGCGCCGAGGACGTAGGCGAGGCCGGGCAGGGCGAAGACGACACCGCGCAGCAGACAGCCGAGCAGGCCGGTCCGCCAGGGGTCGGGCGCCGGGCCGGCGGGCTCGGGGTAGCGGCGTTCGACGCGTTCGTAGAGGGTCTCGGCGAGCGCGAAGGAGTTCTTGACGCCGTACCGCTCGCGTATCTGGTCGTCGGAGAGGCCGTCGGACTCCAGCAGGGCGGCGATCTCGTCCGGGTGGACGGCCGCGGCGATGAAGTCCTCCAGCCGGGCGGCGAGTTCGTCGACCGGGTCGGGCCGGGCCCAGCTCGGCGTGGCGCGCTGCCGGGGGATGTAGGGCAGGGTGTCCGGGCGGGAGCCCGGGGGGAGCCAGACGCTTCCGCTCACCGGCCGGCCCCTCCCACAGACTCCGTCCGGGGGGACCCCGATACCGCGGTGGACGCGTACCAGGGGTCGCGCAGTTCCAGGGTCCAGTCGGCGACCGTCTCCAGGGTGGGCTCGTACACCTCGTCCTCGCCCGCGAGTTCCTTGTAGACGGTGCGGAAGGCGTCCACCGAGCGGCGCAGCGTGAAGCGGTCGATGACGCGCCGGCGCGACAACTCGCCCAGTTCGAGACGCCGTCGGTCGTCCTTGAGCAGGGTCAGGGCGGCGGCGGCCATCTTCTCCGGCTCGCGCGGGGGCACGACCAGGCCCGTGTCGCCGACGGCCTCGCGCACCCCGCCGACGTCCGTCGACACCGTCGTACGGCCGCAGGACATGGCCTCGATGATGGAGAACGGGAAGCCCTCGGAGATCGACGACAGCATGACCAGGTGCCCGGCCGCGTAGGCCCGCCGGACCTCGGTGATACGGCCCTCGAAGGTCAGGCCGTCCGTGACGCCCAGTTCGGCGGCGAGCTTCTCCAGCCGGGTCAGGTACGCCTCGCCGCCGGGCGGGACCGGGCCGAAGAGCCTGAGCCGGGTCGCGGGCATCTCGGCGCGCACCATCGCGTAGGCGCGGATCAGGGTCTCCAGGTCCTTGATGGGGTCGATCCGGCCGCACCAGGAGAGGGTGGGGACCTCGGGCTCGGGGCCGGCGTGCGGGAAGGCGGCCGGGTCGACGCCGTTGTAGACCGTGCGGATCTTGCCGGCGTCGGCGCCGCCGCGTTCCTCCCAGCGGCGGTTGTACTGGTTGCACGGGGTGATCAGATCGGCGGCGCGGTAGCCGTAGGAGTTCAGCTCGCGGTAGAAGCCGAGCATGAACGCCTTCACGGGCCAGCGCTGGGCGTCGCGGCGGTAGCCGAGGTAGCGCTCGCGCAGATAGATGCCGTGCTCGGTGAGCAGAAACGGTACGCCGTCCAGGTGGCGGGCGGCGAGCGCGGGCAGGGTCGCGAGGCCGCTGCTGACGGCGTGGGCGACGGAGTCCTCCGGGATGCGGACGCCGAGCGGGCGCAGGGCGTGTTCCAGCAGGTCGGTCGCGGTCAGCGCGTCGTGCACGGTGGGCCGTGCGGCGGCGGTCGGCAGATGCGGCATCGTCCAGATCCACATCAGCGACCGCAGCGCCGACTCGGTGCGCAACGCGGCCGACAGGCGTCCGTCCCGGGCGAGTTCGGCCAGTTCGTTCAGGGACGTGCCGAAGTCGGTGGGCGAGCCGGGGTCGAGGAAGGAGAGCAGGAAGCGCTCGTAGGTGTCGGTGAAGCGGCGGCGGGCCTTGCCGTAGGGGGGCCTGCTGCGGCCGGGGCGCGGGCCCCAGGTGGGGACCGAGGTGTGGGCGTAGACGTTGGGCGGCAGATCCCAGGTGACGGGTTCGCGGCCGCTGCCGGTGAGGGAGACGATGTGGAAGTCGACCTCCGGCATGCCCTTGACGAGTTGGTCGCACCAGGTGCTGACGCCGCCGTGGACGTGTGGGTAGGTGCCTTCCGTGAGCATGGTGACGTGGCGGCCTGTTCGCCTCATGCGGTGTTTCCCCCTGTGGTGCGGATGATGTGCGGGGAGCTGCTGCCCGGATGCCGAGTGCGGCTTGTGGTGGGCTGGTCGCGCCCCGCGGCGGAGCCGCATGTCAGATACAGCCCCGCGCCCCTTTACGGGAGCCTCAGCGTGAGCGCCGATTGGAGTGTCGCCGGGGTCGTCCACGCCGAACGGGATCCCGCGTACGGGGTGCCGAAGGCGGTGGTGCCCAGCAGGAGTTGCTTCTTGGTTCCCTCCGGGGCGGTCACCGGGATCTGGGTGCCGGACGGCGCGGTGACGGTGACGGTGGTGCCGATGCGGTACGCCGTCACCCGTCCGTTCGCCAGGGCGGTCTGCCAGGCGGCGCGGCGCTGCACCTCGGTGCCGATGGCGCTGTGCCGGGGGTTCTCCAGCGGGGTGCTGTCCGCGAACAGCGCCCGGTAGTCGGCGAGCACCTTCTCCATGACCGGGTAGAGCAGCCGGTCCTCGGCCAGGTTGGACTGGTGCGCGTAGTGCGGCCGGGGGTCGCCCGCGAGGGCGTGTCCGAGGGCGGTGCGCGCCTCCTGCGGGACGATGTGCTCGGCGTAGCCGGTGGCGGTGTCGAGCGGCTCGTCCAGACAGGTCGAGGTGGGGTTGTCCTCGCAGACGCCGCTGCCGCCGTCGCCGCGCGAGGTGTAGATCCAGTTGTACTCGTCGGCCATCTCGGCCGCCGTGCCCACGTTGTAGTACACGTTCATCGGGTGGCGCGGAACGGTCAGCGCGTTGCCGATCGCCCGCTGCTCGGGCTCGCGGGAGTTGTCCGAGGCGATCCACTTGACGCCGGTGTCGGCGAGCGCGCCCGACAGGTTGGGGTTGTCGTTCGGCTGCTGGGGCAGCGTCTTCAGGCCCGAGTGCTCACCGGTGACCAGCTCGGAGCGGTCGACGGGGAGGCCCTTGCCCACCGCCCAGTTGTGGTTGTCGCGGATCTGCGCGGCGATCTCGGCGCGGCCCGTGTACTGCGTCGAGCCGTCCGCGTTCTTCGCGCAGTTCCACGGCACGCTCGAGGTGTCCTGGACGCAGCCGAGGAACGGGTGCGTGTAGGTGTGGTTGACCCAGCGGTACTGCGCCTTGTCGGCGACCAGCCGGTCGGCGAGGGCGTCGGTGCCGCCGTGTTCGGTCTTCCACTCCTCGCCGGAGCCGGCGTTGTAGACCATGTCCATGGTGAAGCCGTGTTCGCGCTGCCACTGGGCGGCGTAGGCGGCGTCGTCCGCGGTCATGCGGATCGGCGTGGTGCCCTCGCCGTCGCCGCCCTCGCAGTCGAAGTCGCCCGGGGTGCAGTCGCGTTCGGTGTCCCAGCGGCTGTCCGGGGCGAACACGTCGTCGACGTGCACCGCGAAGGAATTACGGGTCTGCCCCAGGTGCACGCCCTGGGTGAGCCACTCGACGATGCCCCGGGCCAGCAGCCGGAACTGCTGCTGATCGCTGTTGTACGCGAAGGTCACGACGAGTTCGCGGCGGCCGTCGTGGGCGTACTCGCCGACGAGGCTGCCGCGGCCGGTGCCGCCGGGCACGGGGAGGTCGACGTAGCTGGTGAAGCCGGCGCGGGGCCGGGCCGCGTAGCCGTAACTCTCCTGCACGCCCGGCGCGTTGTCCTCGAACCGGAACGCGCCCTCGAGGTAGCCGAACCGGCCCGCCTTCCCGGCCGCCGTGACGGATGCCTCGCGCCCGTCAAGAGTGCCTGCCCAGCCACCCTCGCTGGTGTAGTCGAGGCCGACCTCCGGGTGGGCCCAGGTGTAGGCGTCGACCTGCGGGATGCCGTACGTCCGTTCGTACGTCTCCAGGGCGGTCTGCTCGGCGGAGCCCGCGCCGAACGGGGCCTCGTTCGGCAGGACGACGCCCTGGTACTTGGCGCGCGGCCTGCCGTTGACCGTGTCGCTCAGGAACGACTCGGTGATCTTCGGGCGGCCGGAGTCGTTCAGGTCGACGGTGGTGTACGGGACGCCCGTGCTTCTGAGCTGGGCGGTGACGGCCTTCACGGGGCTGTCGCCGTTGTCCACCACGAGCACCTTGAGATCGATGCGCGGTTCCTCCGCGGCCGCCGCCCCGGGCGCCACCGCCCCGGCCGTGATCATGCCTGCCGCCGTCATCGCCGCGGCCGTGTTTCTCCACCTGCGCGCACGCTGCGCCATGGTTCCTCCCCCAGAAGATCCCAGAGCTCCCCTTGCGGTCGAACAGAGGCCGAACAGAGGAGGATCAGTGAAAATCATGCAAAGCGGCGAGCGGGACTCTCACCGGATCCGAGCGAGTGTGACCGAGTTCACCGCCGTGAAGGATCAAGAAATGGCTACTACGCGACCGACAGGTGAACACCCGCAGTAATGAGCGAACGCGACCACGCGCGTAGTCTCGTCGTCGAGTGTTCGCCGTACCGGGGAAGGCCCCGTGATCGCCAGACCCTGAGTCGGAATAGGGTCGGCTCGGGCCCGGTCGACCCACACCGTTCGACCATCGCAACTTCACATCGGAAGCGAGATTTCACCACCGTGACTGCTCTCACTCTCAGCACCGCCGCGGCGCCCGGTCTGCGGGCCGACGCGATCGTGATCGGTGTCGCCAAGGGTGCCAAGGGGCCGGTCGTCGCACCGGGCGCCGAGGCCGTGGACAAGGCGTACGACGGCAAGCTCGCCGGCGTCCTGGAGACTCTCGGCGCCTCCGGTGCCGAGGGCGAGATGACGAAGCTGCCGGCACCGTCCGGCTTCAAGGCACCGCTCGTACTGGCGGTGGGCCTGGGTGCGGTGCCCGAGAAGGACGCCGACTACGACACCGAGGCCCTGCGCAAGGCCGCCGGCGTCGCCGCGCGCGCCCTGGCCGGGACCAGGAAGGCCGCGTTCGCGCTGCCCCTGACGGACGCCGCCGACGCCGGCGCGATCGGCGAGGGCGCGCTGCTCGGCGCGTACTCCTTCGACGCCTACAAGGGCAACGGCAAGGACGCCAAGGCGAAGAACGGCAAGGCCCCCCTCGCCGAGGTCGCCCTGCTCGGCGGCAAGCCCCGCGACAAGGCGTACAAGGCGGCGATCGAGCGTGCCGCCGCGGTGTCCGAGGAGCTCAACCGCGCCCGCGACCTGATCAACACCCCGCCGAACGACCTGAACCCCGAGGCGTTCGCCGCCGTCGCGCAGGCCGCGGCCAAGGAGCACGGCATCAAGGTGCAGGTGCTCGACGTGAAGGCCCTGGAGAAGGGCGGCTACGGCGGCATCCTCGGCGTCGGGGCCGGCTCGGCGGCGGGACCGCGCCTGGTGAAGCTGTCGTACACCTCCTCGAAGGCGAAGAAGCACCTCGCCTTCGTCGGTAAGGGCATCACCTACGACTCGGGCGGCATCTCGCTGAAGCCGGCCGGTCACAACGAGACGATGAAGTGCGACATGAGCGGCGCGGCCACCGTGTTCGCCGCGGTCGTCGCCGCCGCCCGGCTGGGCCTGGAGGTCAATGTCACCGGCTGGCTCGCCCTGGCCGAGAACATGCCCTCCGGTTCCGCGACCCGTCCGGGTGACGTGCTGCGGATGTACAGCGGCAGGACGGTGGAGGTGCTCAACACCGACGCCGAGGGCCGGCTGGTGCTGGCCGACGCCCTGTGGGCGGCCTCCCAGGAGAAGCCGGACGCGATCGTCGACGTCGCGACGCTCACCGGGGCGATGGTGCTGGCGCTGGGCAACCGGACGTTCGGGATCATGGGCAACGACGACGCGTTCCGCTCCGCGGTGCACGAGGCCGCCGAGGAGGTCGGGGAGCCGGCGTGGCCGATGCCGCTGCCGGAGCACCTGCGCAAGGGGATGGACTCTCCCACGGCCGACATCGCGAACATGGGCGAGCGGATGGGCGGCGGGCTGGTCGCCGGTCTGTTCCTGCGCGAGTTCGTGGGCGAGGGGATCACCTGGGCGCACCTCGACATCGCGGGGCCGGCGTTCAATGAGGGCGGGCCCTTCGGGTACACGCCGAAGGGTGGCACGGGGACGGCTGTGCGGACGCTGGTGCGGCTGGCGGAGCTGACGGCCGCCGGGGATCTGGGCTGACCTTCGCCTGAGAGCTCGGTCTCGTCCGTTGTGTGGCGAGTGCGGGGGCGTGGGGGCTGGTCGCGCAGTTCCCCGCGCCCCTGGGTACAACGTGGGGCGTCTCACACAGCAGCCCGGCGTCTCTTTGTGTGTCGACAAGTGCGAAGATGGGGCTCGGCAGGACAGGGCCCCACCGAAGGGCCGAAGAACGAGCGGCCGGACACCAGCCGCCTGCCGGTCAGTGAAGACCGGCGTACGGCGCACATGCATGGAGGACGTGACGTGGCGAACGACGCCAGCACCGTTTTCGACCTAGTGATCCTCGGCGGTGGCAGCGGTGGTTACGCCGCGGCCCTGCGCGGAGCGCAGCTGGGCCTGGACGTCGCCCTGATCGAGAAGGACAAGGTCGGCGGCACCTGCCTGCACCGGGGATGCATCCCCACCAAGGCCCTGCTGCACGCGGGCGAGATCGCCGACCAGGCCCGCGAGAGCGAGCAGTTCGGTGTGAAGGCCAGCTTCGAGGGCATCGACATCGCCGGCGTCCACAAGTACAAGGACGGCGTGATCTCCGGCCTGTACAAGGGTCTGCAGGGCCTCGTCGCCTCCCGCAAGGTGACGTACATCGAGGGCGAGGGCAAGCTGTCCTCCCCCACCTCCGTCGATGTGAACGGCCAGCGCGTCCAGGGCCGCCACATCCTCCTCGCGACCGGCTCCGTGCCGAAGTCGCTGCCCGGCCTGGAGATCGACGGCAACCGCATCATCTCCTCCGACCACGCCCTCGTCCTGGACCGTGTGCCGAAGTCGGCCATCGTCCTCGGCGGCGGTGTCATCGGCGTCGAGTTCGCCTCCGCCTGGAAGTCCTTCGGTACGGACGTCACCGTGATCGAGGGCCTGAAGCACCTCGTCCCGGTCGAGGACGAGAACTCCTCCAAGCTGCTGGAGCGCGCCTTCCGCAAGCGCGGCATCAAGTTCAACCTGGGCACGTTCTTCGAGAAGACCGAGTACACCCAGGACGGTGTCAAGGTCACCCTCGCCGACGGCAAGGAGTTCGAGGCCGAGGTCCTGCTGGTCGCCGTCGGCCGCGGCCCGGTCTCCGCCGGCCTCGGCTACGAGGAGCAGGGCGTCGCCATGGACCGCGGCTACGTGCTGGTCGACGAGTACATGCGCACCAACGTCCCGACCATCTCCGCCGTCGGTGACCTGGTCCCGACCCTCCAGCTCGCGCACGTCGGCTTCGCCGAGGGCATCCTGGTGGCGGAGCGTCTGGCCGGTCTGAAGACCGTTCCGATCGACTACGACGGTGTCCCGCGGGTGACCTACTGCCACCCGGAGGTCGCCTCCGTCGGTATCACCGAGGCCAAGGCCAAGGAGATCTACGGCGCGGACAAGGTCGTCGCTCTGAAGTACAACCTCGCGGGCAACGGCAAGAGCAAGATCCTGAACACCACGGGCGAGATCAAGCTCGTCCAGGTCAAGGACGGTGCCGTGGTCGGCGTCCACATGGTCGGCGACCGCATGGGCGAGCAGGTCGGCGAAGCCCAGCTGATCTACAACTGGGAGGCGCTGCCCGCCGAGGTCGCGCAGCTCGTCCACGCCCACCCGACGCAGAACGAGGCGCTCGGCGAGGCCCACCTGGCCCTGGCCGGCAAGCCCCTCCACTCGCACGACTGACCCCCTCGGTCGAGAAGCGACGACACAGACTTCCGCACTTTCCGTAAGGAGCAACCGAAACCATGGCGGTTTCCGTAACCCTTCCGGCGCTCGGCGAGAGCGTCACCGAGGGCACTGTCACCCGCTGGCTGAAGGCCGAGGGCGAGCGCGTCGAGGCCGACGAGCCGCTGCTCGAGGTCTCGACCGACAAGGTCGACACCGAGATCCCCTCCCCCGCAGCCGGCGTCCTGGCCTCCATCAAGGTCGCTGAGGACGAGACGGTCGAGGTCGGCGCCGAGCTGGCCCTCATCGACGACGGCAGCGGTGCGCCCGCTGCCGCCCCGGCCCCGGCCGCCGAGCAGGCCGCCGAGCCCGCTCCGGAGCCGGCTCCGGCCGCCCCGTCCACCGAGCAGGCCGCTCCGGCGCCCGCTCCCACCGCCGACGCCGCCGCCGGCGGCGGCTCCGCCGAGGGCACGGACGTGGTCCTGCCCGCGCTCGGCGAGTCCGTCACCGAGGGCACCGTCACCCGCTGGCTGAAGTCGGTCGGTGACAGCGTCGAGGCCGACGAGCCGCTGCTCGAGGTCTCCACCGACAAGGTCGACACCGAGATCCCGGCGCCCACCGCGGGCACGCTGCTGGAGATCGTGGTCGGCGAGGACGAGACCGCCGAGGTCGGCGCCAAGCTCGCCGTCATCGGCGTCGCGGGTGCGGCTCCGGCCGCTGCCCCGGCTCCCGCCGCCCCGGCCCCGGCTGCCGAGGCCCCCGCCCCGGCCGCCCCCGCGGCTCCGGCTCCGGCCGCTCCTGCTCCGGCCGCTCCGGCGCCCGCCCCGCAGGCGCCCTCGGCTCCGGCCCCGCAGCAGCAGACCACCCCGGCTCCCGAGCCGGCCCCGTCCGCTCCGGCGCCCGCCCCGGCCCAGGCTCCCGCGCCCGCCGCCGGCTCCGGTGACGACGGCGCCTACGTCACCCCGCTGGTGCGCAAGCTCGCCGCCGAGAACGGCGTCGACCTGTCCACCGTCAAGGGCACCGGCGTCGGCGGCCGTATCCGCAAGCAGGACGTCATCGCCGCCGCCGAGGCCGCGAAGGCCGCCGCCGCTGCCCCGGCTCCGGCCGCGGCCGCCGCGCCGGCTGCCAAGAAGGCCCCGGTGCTGGAGACCTCGCCGCTGCGCGGCCAGACCATCAAGATGCCGCGGATCCGCAAGGTCATCGGCGACAACATGGTCAAGGCCCTGCAGGAGCAGGCCCAGCTGTCCTCGGTCGTCGAGGTCGACGTCACGCGTCTGATGAAGCTGCGCGCCCGGGCCAAGGACTCCTTCGCCGCCCGTGAGGGCGTGAAGCTGTCCCCGATGCCGTTCTTCGTCAAGGCCGCGGCCCAGGCGCTGAAGGCGCACGCGCCGATCAACGCCAAGATCAACGAGGCCGAGGGGACCATCACCTACTTCGACACCGAGAACGTCGGTATCGCGGTGGACTCCGAGAAGGGCCTGATGACCCCGGTCATCAAGAACGCCGGTGACCTCAACCTCGCCGGTATCGCCAAGGCCACGGCGGAGCTCGCGGGCAAGGTCCGCGCCAACAAGATCACCCCGGACGAGCTGTCCGGCGCGACCTTCACCATCAGCAACACCGGTTCGCGCGGCGCGCTCTTCGACACGATCATCGTGCCGCCGGGCCAGGTCGCCATCCTCGGCATCGGCGCCACGGTCAAGCGCCCCGCCGTCATCGAGACGGAGGAGGGCACGGTCATCGGCGTCCGCGACATGACGTACCTGACCCTGTCCTACGACCACCGCCTGGTGGACGGCGCCGACGCGGCCCGCTACCTGACGGCGGTCAAGGCCATCCTGGAGGCGGGCGAGTTCGAGGTCGAGCTCGGCCTCTGACGCCTGTCGCAGCACCACGGTGCCCCCGTCCGGACAACTCCGGGCGGGGGCATCGGCCTTTGTCCTTCAGGGGCGCGGGGAACTGCGCGACCAGCCACGACGGCGCCGCAGCCGAGGACAGCTCACACCCCCCGTGTAAGTCTCGTCTCACCTGCACCAAGACACCCCCGCCCACCCCGCCCACGGAGCGACCCGGCCTTATTGTCTAAACGTCAAACCCCTTTAAGGAGCTCACATGACCGCGCCCGTCATCCACTCGCTGCGCGAGCAGATCCGCGAGCACATCCTGGAGGGGATCATCAGCGGACGCTGGCAGCCGGGCGAGCGGATCGTCGAGCGCCGGATCGCCACGGAGCTGGAGGTCAGCCAGACCCCGGTCCGCGAGGCCCTGCGCGAGCTGGAATCCCTGCGCCTGATCGAGTCCGCTCCCAACAAGGGCGTCCGCGTACGGAACCTGACCGCCGCCGACCTGGAGGAGAGCTACCCGGTCCGGGCCGGCCTGGAGGCCATCGCGGCGGAGCTGGCGGCCCAGGGCCTGGCGGAGGACTGCTCGGCGCTGGAACCGCATGTCAACGCCCTGTACGAGGCCGACCGCAGGTCGGACGGCACGGCCCAGGTCCGCCACACCGTCGCCTTCCACCGCGAACTGGTCCGCGCGGCGGGCAACTCCGTCCTGCTGCACACCTGGGAAGGCCTCGGCATCGAGGTGTTCACGGCCCTGTCGATCCGCTGGCTGGGCACCCAGCAGCAGTCGTACGCGGAGGAGCACGAGGAGCTGGTCGCCGCCTTCAAGCGCCGCGACCCCCGGATCGCCGAACTGGTGAAGGCCCACGTTCTGGGCTGCGCGCCCAGGGCGTGACACCCGAGCACATCCCCGCTCATACGCCTCCCACCTGCGAAAACCCCCACAAATCCCGTCACCGCGTGCCACTGCCGGAGGCACCGCGTGCCTACTTTCTCGTGATCAAGAGGTTTTACGCCTCAACCCTTTGATCGATCATCGATCAGAGAGTTACAGTCGCCGACGGGCTTCCACCCAAGCCCCCGCCCTGTCCTGCCAAAGACAAAGGGCACCCCCGAACCCTTACCGATGAGGGAACCCCCTTCGACTGAGGAAGGCGGCGACATGACCGACCCCAAAGCCATCCAGCCGAGCGAGCTCGACCAGCTCCCGGACCGGGACCCGGAGGAGACCGCCGAATGGCGGGCCTCCCTGGACGCGGTGACCGAGGCGGCCGGACCGCACCGCGCCGCATACCTCATGCGGCGCACGCTGGAGCGCGCCGAGGGCGCCGGCCTCGCGCTGCCGAAGCTCCTCGAGACCGACTACGTCAACTCCATCCCCACCCCCGCCGAGCCGGGCGTGCCCGGTGACGAGGCGATGGAGCAGCGGATCACCGCGTGGAACCGCTGGAACGCGGCCGCGATGGTGACCCGGGGCAGCAAGTACGGCGTCGGCGGCCACATCGCCACCTTCGCCTCCGCCGCCTGGCTCTACGAGACCGGCTTCAACCACTTCTTCAAGGGCAAAGAGGCCGACGGCTCCGGCGACCAGCTCTACATCCAGGGCCACGCCTCCCCCGGCATCTACGCCCGCGCCTTCCTCGACGGCCGGCTGAACGAGAGCCAGCTCGACAACTTCCGCCGGGAGGCGGGCGGCGACGGCCTGCCGTCCTACCCGCACCCGCGCCGCCTGCCCTGGCTGTGGGAGTTCCCGACGGTCTCCATGGGCCTCGGCCCCCTGTCGGCCATCTACCAGGCGCGCTTCAACCGCTACCTCGCCAACCGCGGCATCAAGGACACCGCCGGTTCGCACGTGTGGGCGTTCCTCGGCGACGGCGAGATGGACGAGCCCGAGTCGACGGCGGCCCTCGCGCTCGCCGCCCGTGAGGAGCTGGACAACCTCACGTTCGTCATCAACTGCAACCTGCAGCGCCTCGACGGCCCGGTCCGCGCCAACTTCAAGATCGTGCAGGAGCTGGAGGCCCAGTTCCGCGGCGCCGGCTGGAACGTCGTCAAGACGCTGTGGGGCACGGCCTGGGACGAGCTGTTCCAGCTCGACACCACCGGCGCGCTCGTACGCCGCCTGCGCCAGGTACCGGACGCGCAGATCCAGACGTACCAGACGCGCGACGCCGCCTACATCCGCCAGGACTTCTTCGGCGCCGACCCGGCGCTCGTGGAGCTGGCGAAGCTGCTGAGCGACGACAAGATCCTCGAGTGTTTCCACCTCTCGCGCGGTGGTCACGAGGCGCGCAAGGTGTACGCCGCCTACCGTGCGGCCGTCGAGCACAAGGGCGCGCCGACCGTGATCCTGGCCCAGACGGTCAAGGGCCACACCCTCGGCGAGGGCTTCGCGTCGAAGAACGCCAACCACCAGATGAAGAAGCTGACGGTGGACGAGTTCAAGAACATGCGCGATCTGCTCGAGCTGCCGATCAAGGACAGCGACTTCACCGACGGCGTGGTGCCCTACGGCCACCCGGGCGCCGACTCCCCCGAGGTCCGCTACCTCCAGGAGCGCCGTGCCGCCCTCGGCGGTCCGGCCCCGGCCCGTCGCGTGCACCCGGTCGCGCCGCTGCCCGCCCCGGCGGAGAAGGCGTTCGCGTCCTTCGACAAGGGCTCCGGCTCGCAGAACGTGGCCACCACGATGGCGTTCGTCCGCCTGGTCAAGGACCTGGTCCGCGACAAGGAGACGGGCAAGCGCTGGGTGCCGATCGTCCCGGACGAGGCCCGCACCTTCGGTATGGAGTCGCTGTTCCCGTCGCTCGGCATCTACTCGCCCAAGGGCCAGACGTACGAGCCGGTCGACCGCGACCAGCTGATGTACTACAAGGAGGCCAAGAACGGCCAGATCCTCAACGAGGGGATCACCGAGGCCGGTTCGATGGCCGACTTCATCGCCGCTTCGACGTCGTACGCGACGCACGGCGAGGCGATGATCCCGTTCTACATCTTCTATTCGATGTTCGGCTGGCAGCGCACGGCCGACCAGATGTGGCAGCTCGGCGACCAGCTCGGCCGCGGCTTCCTCGTCGGCGCCACGGCCGGCCGCACCACCCTGACCGGTGAGGGCCTCCAGCACGCCGACGGCCACTCCCCCGTCATCGCGGCGACCAACCCGGCGGCCCTGTCGTACGACCCGGCGTTCGCCTACGAGGTCGCGGCCATCGTCAAGGACGGTCTGCGCCGCATGTACGGCGAGGCGGCCCCGGGCGAGGACCAGAACGTCTTCTACTACCTGACCGTCTACAACGAGCCGATGCCGCAGCCCGCGAAGCCGTCCGTGGACGGGGTCGACGAGGGCATCGTCAAGGGCCTGTACCGCTTCAACACGGCGGAGTCGGCGGGCATCACGCCCCCGGCCAACGCCCCGCGGATCCAGCTGCTCGGCTCCGGTACGGCGATCCACTGGGCGCTCAAGGCGCAGCAGCTGCTCGCCGAGGAGTGGGGCGTGGCGGCCGACGTGTGGTCGGCGACGTCCTGGGGCGAGCTGCGCCGGGACGCGCTGGAGGCGGACGAGGCGCTGCTGCGCGGCGAGGAGCGGGTGCCGTTCGTCCGGCAGGCGCTCCAGGGCGCCGAGGGCCCGGTGCTGGCGGTCTCCGACTACATGCGCCAGGTCCCGGACCAGATCGCGCAGTGGGTCGAGCAGGACTGGTCCTCGCTGGGCGCCGACGGCTTCGGCCTCTCGGACACCCGTGAGGCGGCCCGCCGCCACTTCGGCGTGGACGCCGAGTCCATCGTCGTCGCGGCCCTGGCCCAGCTCGCCAAGCGCGGCGAGGTCAAGGCGACGGCCGTGAAGGAAGCGCGCGAGAAGTACGGTCTGTGAGCACGGACCGGTGATCAGCAGGCCCCCGCCACGGCGGGGGCCTGCTGCATGATGTGCCCATGCGTGCTGCCCGGCTCATCAAGATGGTGCTGCTCCTGCAGTCCCGGCCCGCCATGACGGCCGCCGAACTCGCCCGTGAGCTGGAGGTGTCGGAGCGGACGGTGACACGGGACGCCCAGGCGCTGTCGGAGGCGGGCGTTCCGGTGTACGCGGACCGGGGCCGGGCCGGCGGGTACCGGCTGGTCGGCGGGTACCGTACGCGGCTGACCGGGCTGCACCGCGGCGAGGCGGAGGCGCTGTTCCTGTCCGGGGTGCCGGGGGCGCTGCGCGAGATGGGCCTGGAGGACGCCGCCTCGGCCGCTCAGCTGAAGGTGTCGGCGGCTCTGCTGCCGTCCCTGCGGGACGCCTCGAAGACGGCGGCGCAGCGGTTCCATCTGGACGCGCCGAACTGGTTCAAGGAGCCGAGGACACCCGCGCTGCTGCCTGCCGTCGCCGACGCGGTGTGGGACGACCGGCGGGTCGTCGCCCGGTACCGGCGCGGGGAGGACGAGGTCGTCCGGGAGCTGGAGCCGTACGGGCTCGTGCTGAAGGCGGGCGTCTGGTACCTGTGCGCGCGGGTGGCCGGGGGCGGGTCCTTCCGGGTGTACCGGATCGACCGGTTCACGGCGGTGGACCCGGGCGAGGAGCGCTTCGAGCGGGAGCCGGAGTTCGAGCTGCCCGCCTTCTGGGAGGAGCGGGCGGAGCAGTTCGCCCGGTCGATCCTGCGGGCGCGGGTGGTGGTGCGGCTGTCCCCCGACGGGGTGCGTCGACTGCCGTACGCCCTCGACTCGCTGTCCGCGCGGGAGGCCCTGGCGGACGCGGACGGTCCGGACGCCGACGGATGGGTGACGGTGGCTCTGCCGGTGGAGTCCGAGGAGGTCGCCCACACCCAGCTGACGGCGCTCGGCGCGGAGGTGGAGGTGCTGGCGCCCGAGGGCCTGCGCGAGCGGTTCGCGGGGGACGCGCTGCGGCTGGCCGGGCTGTACCACCCCGAGAGCGGCGCATAACGATCCCGCGCACTCCGGGTGCGCCGGTGTGCCCCAGGGCCGATGCTTGACCCGTGATGGACGAGACGGAGTTCTGGGAGCTGGTGGACGACTCTCGCGAGGCCGCCGAAGGCGACCCGGAGGAACAGGCCGACCTGCTCGTGGAGCGGCTCTCGCAGCTGGACCCGGACTCGGTCCTGGACTTCGCCCGTCACTTCGAGTCCCGCTACAACCGCGCCTACCGGTGGGACCTGTGGGGCGCCGCCTGGGTGCTGCTCGACGGGGCGAGCGACGACGCCTTCGACTTCTTCCGCTGCTGGCTGATCGGCCAGGGCCGCCATGTCTTCGAGGGCGCCGTGCACGACCCGGACTCGCTCGCCGAGCTGCTGGGCGAGTTCGACGAGGAGATCGACGGCGACGGCGAGGAGCTCGGCTACGCGGCGGACGAGGCCTACGAGCAGCTCACCGGCGTGGTCGCCCCGGATCTGGAGGTCCCGCCCGCGCCCCCGGAACCGGAGGGCACGTCGCTCGACTTCGAGAACGAGCGGCTCCTCGCCGAGCGGTATCCCCGGCTGTGGGAGCGCTTCAGGGGCTGACCGCCAGGGTCCGGGCGTCGCTCTTCACCGCGTGGTATAGCGGGGCCGCGTTGGCCTGGTCGAGAGCGGACGCGGTGGCCGCCGCCGGGCCCAGGACGACGGTCGCGGCCGCGCAGAGCACCGCCCAGGGGCCGCGCGTGGCCGTGATCCAGGTGTGCGGGTTCTTCGTACGGCCGTCGTTCATGGTCCCCACCTCCGGTCGGCTGCCTGTGTGGGTGACCGTAGGGGGCCGTGATCTGAGGACACTGCGCGCCGGCTGTGGCCTTGCTGTGGGTCTTTCGGCCGGTGCTGCAGTCGGGCCGCCAGCTCTCTGATCTCCGGCAGGCGGGCGTGCAGGGCGGCGCCGGGGCAGCTGGTCATGTAGCCGTCGTTGTGGCCCGCGAGGGCGGGGAGTTTCGCGGTGGTGCCGGCCGCGTACCGGCTCAGGCCGTTGCTGGAGACCAGGCGGACGCTGGCCCGCGGGTCGGTGCCGGACAGGCCCAGTTTCCAGGCGGACAGCGCGGCGATGGCGTGGATCATGGCCCGCGGCACGGGCATGCCGTCGGTGAAGGTGCCGAGGGCGGCGATGCCCGTGGTGCCGTGGTTGAAGCCCTGGGTGTGGGCGCCGGTGACGGCACGCTCGACGCCGCCGGCACGGCCCTCGTAGATGGTGCCGCAGCGGTCGACGACGAAGTTGTAGCCGATGTCGTCCCAGTCGCGGGTGCCGGTCTGGCCGGTGTACACGTCCCGGATGATGCGGGGCGCGTCGGCGCAGTCGTAGCCGTTGGGCGTGTCGGTGTGGTGGACGAACACGGCGCCGACCCGGTCGTCGTAGCGGGGGCGCGGCTGCTCGCGGGCGGCGTCGCCCAGCCAGTGCGCTCGGGGCACGATGTGCGGCCGGGGGGCGGTGTAGGGCTTGGCGGTGGGCCGGGCCGCGGCCGGCTCGGGGGCGCTGTCGGCGGCGTTCTCGACGCCGTAGGCGCACAGCACCAGCGCCACGGCGGCGGAGAGGCCCGGCAGGCAGCCGAGGCCCACCCGGGCGGCGCGCGGCAGGCCGGTTATGCCGGGTGTCCTGGCGGCGCGGTGCCTGCGCGCACCCTGCCGTCTTCGGAAGACACGCATGTGCTCACTGTCGACCCGATCCGGTCCGTCCGCGATGTGTGATGTGCCACCCGGTGGAACCATCGTCACGGTCCGCGACGTTTTTCCTGGTGCACGGACGCGTGGCCGGTTCTGATCATCCACGCGCGTGTGACTGATCACCGGGCCCTCCCCCCACGTACTAAGGGGTTCCGAATGAAAGGCGGCGTGCGTGGACCTGCTCGACATCCTGCTGTTGCTGGTCGTCCTGGCCTATGCGGCGTCCGGATACCGGCGCGGGCTGGTGGCCGGCTGTGTGTCACTGGCGGGCTTCGTGGGCGGCGCGGTCATCGGCGTGTGGGTCCTGCCGTGGGTGATGGACCTGGTGACGCCGGGGACGACGGGGGCGACGCTGACAGCGGTGTTCACGGTGCTGCTCCCGGCGGTGGTGGGGCACGAGCTGGCGGGGCGCCTCGCGCTGCGGCTGCGGCGGGAGCTGGACAGAGGGCCGCTCAGAGTGGCGGACGGGATCGGCGGGGCCGTGGCCAACTCCGTCGCCGTGCTGATCGTGGCCTGGGTGGCCGCTAGCGTCCTGGGCGTGTCCTCGTCGCCGCTGGTCACCTCGGCGATCCGGGATTCGCGGCTGCTCGACGCCGTGCAGCGGACGATGCCGGACACCACGCCGGCCTGGTTCTCGGGGGCCACGTCCGCACTGACCCAGGCGGGCTTCCCGCAGGTCTTCAACCCGTTCGAGAACGAGTCGACCGCCGAGGTGGCCGCACCCTCCGGTGACAGCGTCACGGCGGCCGCCACCGACGCCGCCAAGCGGAGCACGGTGAAGGTGGAGGGCGTCGCCGGCACCCAGGGCCGCGAGGGCAGCGGGTTCGTGTACTCCCGGGAGCACGTGATGACCAACGCCCACGTGGTGGCCGGCATCGACGAGCCGACCGTGCAGATCGGCGGGGTCGGGCGGACGTACGAGGCGCGGGTGGTGCTCTTCGACTCGCAGAAGGACGTGGCCGTGCTGTACGTGCCGGGTCTGAAGGCCCCGGTGCTGCGGTTCGACGACGCGGCGCGGCGCGGCGACTCGGCGGTCGTCGCGGGCTATCCGCAGGACGGCGACCTGAACCTCCAGGGGGCGACGGTCGCGAACCGCGTGCGGGCGACGGGCCAGAACATCTACAACGACGGGACGGTCACCCGCGAGATCTACTCGATCCGCTCCACCGTCCGCCCCGGCAACTCCGGCGGCCCCCTCCTCACCACCGACGGCCGGGTCTACGGCGTGGTCTTCGCCCGCTCCACCTCGGACGCCGAGACCGGCTACGTCCTGACGGCGGCCGAGGTCGCCGCGGACGCGCGACAGGCGGCGGACGCGACGACTCCGGTGGACACGGGGGAGCTCGCCGCGTCATGACACCCGGTCAGGCGGCCGGCAGGGAGCGCCCCATGAAGACGTCGTCGACATACGCCCCGTCGAGGAAGAACTCCTCCGGCAGGACCCCCTCCACCACGAACCCCTCGGACTCGTAGAGCTTGCGGGCCGCCGTGTTGTGGGCGAGGACGCGCAGGGTGATGCGCCGCGCCCCCTGCCGTCGCGCCTCCTCCCCCGCCGCCCGCAGCAGCGCCCGGGCGACGCCGTGACCGCGCGCCTCCTCCGCGACGGCGAGCCCCCGGATCATCCGCACATGGGCGTTGCAGGCGAGTGACGTCGCGGTCCCCAGCCGGAGATAGCCGGCCAGGACCCCGTCGAACTCGGCGACAAGACAGTCCTGCGCCGGGACCCGCTCGGAGAAGAAGGGCTCGTACGGCGGCTCGGGGCGGGGCTGGACGGCGTGCAGATGCGACCAGACGGCGCGGTCGAGCAGCCCGAGCGCCTCCTCGTCGTCGAGCCGTGCGGGTCGTATGTGCGGAGTCGGCATGGCGGTCACGTTACGTCGGCGACGGCGGTTGCCGACGGGGCTTTTATGTACGCGACCGGCAAGATTGAGCCATGCGACGCATCGCGGTGACCGGCGCTTCCGGTCTCATCGGCAGCGCTCTGGTGCGGTCCCTGACCGCCGACGGGCACGAGGTGGTGCGCCTGGTGCGCCATGAGCCCCGGGCGGCGGACGAGGTCCGCTGGGACCCGGAGGGCGGGCGTGTGGACGCGGCCGGGCTCGCCGGGTGCCACGGGGTGGTGAACCTGGCGGGGGCCGGGGTCGGCGACCGCCGCTGGACGGACGCCTACAAGCAGCGGATCCGCGACAGCCGGGTCAACGGCACGGCCGCGCTCGCCGAGGCCGTCGCCTCGCTGGACGAGAAGGACCGGCCGCGGGTCTTCGTGAACGGCAGCGCGATGGGCTACTACGGCGAGACCGGGGACCGGACCGTCGACGAGAGCGCGCCGGCGGGTGAGGGCTTCCTGCCCTCGCTGTGCGTGGACTGGGAGGGCGCCACGGCACCCGCCCAGGAAGCCGGTGTGCGCACGGTGTTCACGCGGACCGGACTGGTCGTGTCCCGCGAGGGCGGTGCGTGGGGGCGGCTGTTCCCGCTGTTCCAGGCGGGGCTCGGCGGGCGGATGGGCGACGGGCGGCAGTACTGGTCGTTCATCGCGCTGCACGACGAGGTCGCCGCGATCCGGCATCTCATCGAGACGGACGGTCTGTCCGGGCCGTTCAACCTCACCGCCCCGAATCCCCTGACGAACCGTGAGATCGTCGCGGCGATGGGACGCGTGCTGCGCCGCCCCACGCTGTTCGCCGTGCCCGCGCCCGTCCTGCGGAGCGTGCTCGGCGAGATGGCCGGGGACGTGCTCGGCAGCGCCCGGGTGCTGCCGACGCGGCTGCTGGAGTCGGGCTTCCGGTTCGCCTTCCCGGAGATCGAGGGGGCGATCCGGGCGGCGCTGTGACGGGTCCCGTACGGGCCCCTCACGGGTCCCGGCCCTTCCGCGACAGCTCTTCGAGTCGCCCACAAGCAGTCTGCGACCACTCCATGCCCACAAGGCATCCGTATGCGACCGCCGTGCGACCGTGCCCTGTTGATGCGCGACCCCATTTGACCGATCACAGCCCTACCCTCGACCAGAACTCGCGTATCCCTGCGGCCTGTTGAGGGCATGACGTCTCCAGCGCCCGCGCAACCTCGAGGAGGGGCACGTGCTTGAGCCCGCGTACCAGGCGGACGTGGTCGTCGTGGGGGCCGGGGTCGCCGGACTCTCGGCCGCGAACCGGCTCACCCGCGCAGGAGTGACGACCATGGTCCTGGAGGCCGCCCACGGCGTCGGCGGCCGCATGGCGACGGAGAAGGTCGACGGCTTCCGGCTCGACCGAATCGGCCAGTTGCTGTCCACGGCGTATCCGGAACTGCAACGGACACCCGGCCTGGGCGGGCTGGTGCTGCGTCCCTTCGCGCCCGGTGTCCTGCTGCACGGCGACGGACGCCACCATCGCGCGGGGGTCCAGGCGGGCGCAGGGGGCGCACGGGGCGCACTCCACGCTGTGCGCGCCCTGGCGAGCGCCCCCCGGTCGCCGGTCGCGCCCAGGCCGCCCAGGAGGCCGGTGGCCGTACCGGGCCGGCAGGTCTCCGTGCCCCGGAGCCGGTCCGGCGCCCCGCTCGGCACGGCCGTCGACCAGGCCCGTCTGGGTGCCGCACTCACCCGGCTGGCGAGCACCCCGGCCGAACGGTTGCTGGCCCGCCCGGAGCGGCCCATCGGTGAGGCCCTGGCGGCGCGCGGGCTGCCCGCCCGTACGATCGACGGCTTCCTGCGTCCGCTGCTCGCCGCCCTGCTGTGCGACCCGGACCTGACCACGTCCAGCCGGTGCGCGGACCTGGCGCTGCGGGCCTTCGCGAGCGGCCGGCTCTGCGTGCCGGAAGGCGGCGCCGAGGCCCTGCCGGAGCTGCTGGCCCGCACGCTGCCGCCGGGCACCGTGCACACCGGCGTGCGCGTCACCTCCGTCTCCACGACCTCGGTGACCACCGCCGAGCACGGCGAGATCCGCTGCCGGGCGGTTCTGGTGGCCACGGACGCCCGGGCCGCCGCCGAGCTGCTGCCCGGGCTGCGGGTGCCGGATTTCCACCCGGTGACGGTGGTGCACCACACGACCGACGAGCCGCCGGAGACGGGGGCGTCGCTGTTGCTCGACGCGGATCTCGGCGGGCCGGTCGCGCACACGTCGGTGGTGAGCCGTGTCGATCCGTCCCGGGCGCCGGCCGGGCGGGCGCTGGTGTCTTCGACGGTTCTGGGGCGGCCGCCGGGGGATGTCGACACGGCGGTGCGGATGCACTTGGCGCGGTTGTACGGGATGCCGACGGCTCGGTGGGAGACGCTGGCTGTGCACCGGACGCTGGAGGCGGTGCCCGCGATGCGGCCGCCGCATGATCTGCGGCGGCCGGTGCGGTTGATCGCCGGACTGTATGTGTGTGGGGATCACCGCGATACCAGTACTGTCCAGGGCGCTTTGCACTCTGGGCATCGGGCTTCGGCGGCGATCTTGGCGGACTTGGGGGCGGGGCGGTCGATGCATGTCGCCGATCCGCTGCCGACTGTGCCGCGGGCCGCGTAGTGATTCGTCGGCCGCGGGTGCGTGGGGGTTGTTCGCGCAGTTCCCCGCGCCCCCAGGGCATCTATCCCAAGGCCGATACCTTGTCGCGGTAAGTCCGCACGGGTGCCGCGTCCTTGTAAGGCTCCAAACGGCGCTCGAAGTCCCTCACGTACTCCACCGCCCGCACCGAACGCATCTCCGCGGCCTGGCCGGCGGCCTCCGCTCCGAGTTGGCAGGCCTGGTCGAGTTCGCCCAGGCCCAGGCGGGCGGTGGCCAGGACCACGCGGCAGAAGAGGCGGCTGCGGGCGTAGGAGGGGGCGCGTAGTTGCAGGGAGCGTTCCGCGTGCTGGGCGGCGGCGCGGAACTGCTGCAGGTCGCGGTGGCAGTGGCCGAACTCGTCGGCGAGCTGTGCCTCGTCGAAGAACTTCGCCCAGTGCGGTACGTCGTCCCCGGGCCGGGCCGTCTCCAGGGCGCGCTCGGCGCGGACCAGGGCCGCGGTGCAGGCCCGGACCTCGCCGAGCACCCCGTGCCCGCGCGCCTCGGAGGCGTGGAGCAGCGTCTGCACGACGGGCGGGGCCGAGGTGCCGACGCCCTGCTGTGCCACGCGGGCGAGCTGCACGGCCTCCCGCCCGTGCCCGAGGTAGACGGCCTGCCGGCTCATGGTGACCAGCACATACGCCCCGTACGTCCGGTCCCCGGCCGCCTGGGCGAGCCGGAGCGCCTGCACGAAGTAGCGCTGGGCGAGTCCGTGCGCGGCGATGTCGTACGACGTCCAGCCCGCGAGCCGGGTCAGGTCGGCGGCGGCCGCGAACAGCCGGCGGCCGGTCTGCTCGCCGTAGGTGCCGCGCAGCATCGGCTCGCACTCGTGCTCCAGATAGCGCACCAGCGCCTGGCGCGCGTGACCGCCGCCGTAGGCGTCGTCGAGGGTGCGGAAGAGCTCGCCGACCGAGCGCAGGGCGGCGATGTCGCCGCCGGTGACCTTCTGGCCGGGTCCGCGCTCGGCCTGGCCGCGCTGGCGGGGCAGGGACGGTACGCCGCCCGGCTCGCCCGCGGCCGGGAGACGGACGGGGACGCGGCCCTGCGCCGGGATGCGGGCGGCGGGCGGCTCGCCCCGGGCGACCTTCTCGTCGGCCCGGCCGATCAGCCAGTCCCGGCTCGGCACGACGAGCCCGGCCGGGGTGAAGGCGATCTTGCGCAGCTCGGCGTGGCTGCCGGAGTCCTTGCGCCACAGCCCGCTGACGATGTCGACGGCCTCCTCGGGGGCGGCCGCGAACTCCAGCCCCGCGTAGACCGGGGCGCAGGCGTCCAGGCCGAGATCCTGGGCGGTGAGGCGGCGGCCCAGGCGCCGGGTGAAGACCTCGGCGATGAGCGCGGGGGTGGTGCCTCGGGGCTGCTGGCCGCGCAGCCACCGGGTGACGGAGGTCTTGTCGTATCTCAAGTCGAGCCCGTGTTCGAGACCGAGCTGGTCCACGCGACGGGCGAGTCCCGCGTTGGAGAACCCCGCTTCTGAGATGAGCGCGGCGAGCTGTCGGTTGGGGGTGCGCTGCGCGGGTCGTTCCGTCATGGTGCGGTGCGGTCTCCTGCCTTCCGGTGTTGGTGATGTGCCGGATTGCGTGTGAGCAGGCCTTTTGGCTTGCTGGACGGCGCGAATGTAGCGGAGAGTAAGCACCCCATCACACATTTTCGGGGACATTCATCCGATCGTGTGAGGATTGGCCCCGGGACTGACGTGTGCGGGCCGGACGTACAGTGGCTTGGGCGCGATACGTGTCTGACACACCTGTCCGAGGGAGGCGCTTGCCGTGAGTGGGTTGCGGTTCGTCCGCATGGGGTTCGGTGACGAGGCCGTCGAGTACCGGGAGGCCTGGGACGAGCAGCGCCGGGTCCACGCGGCGCGGTTCGCCGACGAGATCTCCGACACGGTCCTGCTCCTGGAGCACCCCCCGGTCTACACGGCGGGACGGCGCACGGCGGACAACGAGCGGCCCCTGGACGGCACGCCGGTCGTCGACGTGGACCGCGGCGGCAAGATCACCTGGCACGGCCCCGGCCAGCTGGTGGGCTACCCGATCCAGAAGCTTCCCCGCCCGGTGGACGTCGTGGCGCACGTACGCCGCCTCGAGGAGGCCCTGATCCTCACCTGCGCGGAGTTCGGCCTGGAGACCACCCGGGTCGAGGGCCGCAGCGGCGTGTGGGTACTGGGCGACCCGGTCGAGCAGCGCGCCGCGCTCGGAGGGCTGGCCCTGGACTTCGACCCGCGGCTGCACGACGAGGAGTTCGACCCGCGCCTGAACGGCCCGGAGTACGCCCCGTCCAACGCGGGCCAGCGCCGTGAGGACCGCAAGATCGCCGCGATCGGCATCCGCGTGGCCAAGGGCGTCACCATGCACGGCTTCGCCCTCAACGTGAACCCCGACAACAAGTGGTTCGACCGGATCATCCCCTGCGGAATCCGGGACGCGGGCGTCGCCTCCCTGGCGAACGAACTCGGCCGCGACGTGACGATCGCCGAGGTGCTGCCGGTCGTCGAGCGCCACCTGAAGGACGTACTGGAGAACGCGGAGCTGAAGCCGCGAGTGATCGAGAAAACGCCGGCAGCCGTCAGCCCGTCCGGCGTTTGAGGACGAGGCCGTTCAGGCCGGAGCGGGGGCCTGGGGGCGGCAGCCCCCAGTGGGGGAGAACACCCACGCCGGGTTTCAAATCAACGGGCGTACCCTAGAGGGCGCCGAAGAATCAATCGCTAGGGAGCCGGTCGTGTCCGCAGTCGCACCCGACGGACGCAAGATGCTGCGCCTGGAGGTCCGCAACAGCCAGACCCCCATCGAGCGCAAGCCTGAGTGGATCAAGACCCGGGCGAAAATGGGTCCCGAGTACACCAAGATGCAGAACCTCGTGAAGAGCGAGGGCCTGCACACGGTCTGCCAGGAAGCCGGCTGCCCCAACATCTACGAGTGCTGGGAGGACCGCGAGGCGACCTTCCTCATCGGCGGCGACCAGTGCACCCGGCGCTGCGACTTCTGCCAGATCGACACCGGCAAGCCCGAGGCGCTCGACCGCGACGAGCCGCGCCGGGTCGGCGAGTCCGTGGTCACGATGGACCTGAACTACGCCACGATCACCGGCGTCGCCCGCGACGACCTGGAGGACGGCGGTGCCTGGCTGTACGCCGAGACGGTCCGCCAGATCCACCAGCAGACGGCGGACCGCGAGGAAGGCCGGACGAAGGTCGAGCTGCTCGCGCCCGACTTCAACGCCGTCCCCGAGCAGCTGGCGGAGGTCTTCTCCTCCCGCCCCGAGGTCTTCGCGCACAACGTCGAGACGGTCCCGCGGATCTTCAAGCGCATCCGCCCCGGCTTCCGCTACGAGCGCTCCCTGAAGGTCATCACCGAGGCCCGCGACTACGGCCTCGTCACCAAGTCGAACCTGATCCTCGGCATGGGCGAGACCCGCGAGGAGGTCAGCGACGCGCTCAAGCAGCTGCACGACGCGGGCTGCGAGCTGGTCACCATCACGCAGTACCTGCGACCCTCCGTGCGCCACCACCCCGTGGAGCGCTGGGTGAAGCCGCATGAGTTCGTGGAGCTGCAGCAGGAGGCCGAGCAGATCGGCTTCTCCGGTGTGATGTCCGGCCCGCTGGTGCGCTCCTCGTACCGCGCGGGTCGCCTCTACCGGATGGCCATGGAGCAGCGGGACGCGCGCATCGCGGCCCAGGCCGTCTGACGCATCGTCACCACCCCCGCCCACCCCAGGGCGAGACAAGCGTGTGAATTCCCGCACAAGACGCTACCCGCCAGTAGCGGCCGATTCGACGCGGTCCTGACCGTCCTCGCAGATGAGGGCACATGTCAGGACCGCGTCGGCGTTTCACCACTCCCCGCCGGGGCTTCATGGGTGTTTGACCGGCCGGTCACGCCCTGGTAACACCAATCAGTGACGCTGAACTCACAGCACGTACACCCGTACCGAGGGGGGACCTCACCCATGCAGGCCGCGCCCGTCCGCGCCACCGCGATTCCGTCCTTCACCACCGCACTGCGTGCCGTCGAGTCGCTGCTGATGAGCAGCGGTCAGCGCACCGCCCGCCGCAACGCGTGGACCTCCGTGCTGGAGGACCGCCGTCGCGCCAAGGACCGGGTCGAGACGCAGCGCGTCCTCGACCAGTCGGTTTCCCGGTCCGCCTCCGTCCGTCCCTGACTCCGGGCCCCTCCCCCACGGGCCCCCGCGGGCACTGCCGTCGTCGGCGCTTGTGGGGCCACGTAGACTTCGTGCCATGGCGAGGAAGGAACCTGCAGCGGACGCTGCGAACCCCGGGCGACTGAAGCAGATCGCTCTGACCTACAAGATGACCCGCAGGGCCGACAAGAAGATCGGCCTTGTACTCGCGGCAGTCGGAATCGTCACCTTCGGTGTCTTCCTCGCGATCGGTTTCTTGATCGGTCACCCCATCTATCTCGGCATCCTGGGCCTCCTGCTCGCCTTCCTCGCGTCGGCGATCGTGTTCGGGCGCCGGGCCGAGCGGGCCGCCTTCGGGCAGATGGAGGGACAGCCCGGCGCCGCGGCGGCGGTGCTCGACAACGTCGGCCGAGGCTGGACGACGACCCCCGCGGTGGCGATGAACCGCAACCAGGACGTGGTGCACCGCGCCGTCGGCAAGGCCGGCATCGTCCTGGTGGCCGAGGGCAACCCGAACCGGGTGAAGTCCCTCCTCGCCGCCGAGAAGAAGAAGATGAACCGCATCGTCGCGGACGTGCCCGTGCACGACCTGGTCGTGGGCACGGGCGAGGGCCAGGTCGACCTGAAGAAGCTGCGCACGACCATGCTGAAGCTGCCGCGCGTGCTGACCGGCCCGCAGGTCACGGCGACGAACGACCGGCTGCGCGCCCTCGGCGACCTGATGAGCAACATGCCGCTGCCGAAGGGGCCCATGCCGAAGGGCATGAAGCTGCCGAAGGGCGGGCCGAAGGCCCGCTGACACCCCGCACAAGCTGACGACGAAGGGGCGCCCGGATCACCGGGCGCCCCTTCGTCGTCAGCTTGCTTTCATCGGGAACGCTAGATGCGGACCTCGACCGTGCCCGCCAGCCGGTCGTGCAGACCGCGGCCGTCGCGGTCCCAGATCAGGGCGGGGATCGCGAGGAAGAGCAGGACCGTGCGCAGGAGCGTGCGCCAGGGGCTGACGCGGCCGGTG
The DNA here is from genome assembly GCF_045040895.1 of Streptomyces purpurascens. Classification (NCBI taxonomy): domain Bacteria; kingdom Bacillati; phylum Actinomycetota; class Actinomycetes; order Kitasatosporales; family Streptomycetaceae; genus Streptomyces; species Streptomyces purpurascens. The sequence goes on from NZ_CP108341.1 coordinate 2,601,933, forward strand.
TCCAGGGCCAGCACCCGCAGACCGAGGAGCCGCTTGCCCGGGGTGAAGCCGACCGTACCGACCGTGAGCACCATGAGGGCGAACAGGATGAGCGGCGCCCAGATCTGGGCCGCTTCGTTGTAGCTCTGCGTGATAAGACCGTATGCGATCAGGAGACTCAGGCCCCAGTCCACGGCGAGGGCGCCGAGCCGGCGCCCCGGACGGGCGATCGAGCCGGGCCCCTCCTCGGGCAGACCGAGCTGCTCGCCCCGGTATCCGAAGTCGACACCGGCCTCTTCCGCGGCCGCGCGGGGCCCGGAAAGCCACGATCCGAGTGCTTGCCTGTTGTCCACCCGTCCACGGTACTGCGCCCGTAAATGACCAGGGCACGGCGGGGTGTGGTCGGGCTACGGTGGAGGGTGAGCCGGTTAACTTGTGCGAAACAAATGAGTCACGCCAGAGAAATCACCCGTCCCTAGGGTCTACGTCAGCGTGTGCCACCCGCACTGGCAGCACGAACGAACTACCACCCCGGCGGGACGGTCGGGAGTAGGAGGAGCTGGATGTTCCAGAACGCCGACGAGGCCAAGAAGTTCATCGCGGACGAGGACGTCAAGTTCATCGACGTCCGCTTCTGCGACCTGCCGGGTGTGATGCAGCACTTCACGATCCCCGCATCGGCCTTCGACCCGGCCGAGGAGCTCGCCTTCGACGGCTCCTCCATCCGCGGCTTCCAGGCCATTCACGAGTCCGACATGGCGCTCCGCGCCGACCTGTCCACCGCGCGCGTCGACCCGTTCCGCCGCGACAAGACGGTCAACATCAACTTCTTCATCCACGACCCGATCACGGGTGAGCAGTACTCCCGTGACCCGCGCAACGTGGCGAAGAAGGCCGAGGCCTACCTCGCCTCCACCGGGATCGCCGACACGGCGTACTTCGGCCCGGAGGCCGAGTTCTACGTCTTCGACAGCGTCCGCTTCGCGACCAGCGCGAACGAGTCCTTCTACCACATCGACTCCGAGGCCGGCGCCTGGAACACCGGTGCCCTCGAGAACAACCGTGGTTACAAGGTCCGCTACAAGGGCGGCTACTTCCCGGTCCCGCCGGTCGACCACTTCGCCGACCTGCGTGCCCAGATCTCCCTGGAGCTGGACCGGGCCGGCCTGCAGGTCGAGCGCCAGCACCACGAGGTGGGCACCGCCGGCCAGGCCGAGATCAACTACAAGTTCAACACGCTGCTCGCCGCGGCCGACGACCTGCAGCTCTTCAAGTACATCGTGAAGAACGTGGCGTGGCAGAACGGCAAGACGGCGACCTTCATGCCCAAGCCGATCTTCGGTGACAACGGCTCGGGCATGCACGTCCACCAGTCGCTGTGGACGGGCGGCCAGCCGCTCTTCTACGACGAGGCCGGTTACGCGGGCCTGTCGGACACCGCCCGCTACTACATCGGCGGCATCCTCAAGCACGCCCCGTCGCTGCTGGCCTTCACCAACCCCACGGTGAACTCGTACCACCGCCTGGTGCCGGGCTTCGAGGCCCCGGTCAACCTCGTCTACTCGCAGCGCAACCGCTCCGCGGCCATGCGTATCCCGATCACGGGCTCGAACCCGAAGGCCAAGCGCGTCGAGTTCCGCGCGCCCGACTCCTCCGGCAACCCGTACCTGGCGTTCTCGGCGCTGCTGCTCGCGGGCCTGGACGGCATCAAGAACAAGATCGAGCCGGCCGAGCCGATCGACAAGGACCTCTACGAGCTCGCCCCCGAGGAGCACGCGGGCGTCCCGCAGGTCCCGACCTCCCTCCCGGCCGTCCTCGACCGCCTGGAGGCCGACCACGAGTTCCTGCTCGCGGGCGACGTCTTCACGCCGGACCTGATCGAGACGTGGATCGACTACAAGCGCGCGAACGAGATCGCGCCGCTGCAGCTGCGTCCGCACCCGCACGAGTTCGAGCTGTACTTCGACGTGTGATCGACGCCTGATCGAGGCATCACGACCGCGCCCCCGCCGCCGTACCGGCAGCGGGGGCGCGGTCGTATGTTCTATTCTGCTGACAGGACCACACGGGGGTGGAGTGGGAATGTCCGAGCACGAACAAGACGGCCAGGAGCGCGAGTTCGACCTCAGATGGGCGGACGACGCCGAGCACAAGGAGCCCTCGGCCCGGGCCCGCATGCTCGCCGCGCGCTGGAAGCACAACCCTCCCGGCCCCGTGCCGTTCCGCCCCGATCCCGACCACCGGTCGTCCGGCCGCCGCTCACCCGGCCGCCGCTCCCGCTCGTCATGGATCTCCACGGCCGTGGTGTTCGGCTGTGTGGCGGCGGTGATCGTGCTGCTCGGGTACATCAACTTCCGGGCGCCTTAGCGGGGCGTGCGCCGAGAGGACCGACCAGGGCGGCTGCTAGCGTCCCGGCGCGTGGACGACGGTGTGTATGTGGGCAACGCGGGTGCGGACGCGGCGTTGGACCAGGGGTGGTTGCTCGGGCATTTCAAGGGGGGCGGCGATCCGCGTCACAGTGAGGCTGTGGAGGTCAAATGGGGTGTCCACGCCGCTGGTGAGGAACGTGCGCGGTGGGTGCGGGGTGAGGAGCGGACCGCGTTGCTGGTGCTGATCAGCGGGCGCTTCCGGGTGGAGCTTCCCGGGCGCAGTGTGCTGCTGGAGCGGCAGGGCGACTATGTCGTGTGGGGGCGCGGGGTGGATCACTCCTGGGTCGCGGAGGAGGAGTCGGTGGTGCTGACCGTTCGGTGGCCGTCCGTGCCCGGGTACGCGGTGGGCGCGGGCGGCTGACGCCTTTGCCTGTCCTGGGGTCGATCACGACCCGTTCATGGGCGGGGCCGGGTGCACACTGGCAGTGGGACGAGTGCCTGACTGCGGGGTGATGCAGATGCACAGTCGCTTCCGGAGTGACCGGCGGTTGACCACCCGTATGGGGATCACGCTGTTCCTGCTCGGGCTGTTGTACGTGGGGTTCGTGGCGGCGCTGATCGTGCTGCTGAAGTCCTGGGTGCTGGTCGTGGTGGTCGCGGCCGGGCTGTTGGGGGCTCAGTACTGGTTCTCGGACCGGATCGCGCTGTACGCCATGCGCGGGCGGGTCGTGGAGCGGGAGGAGTTTCCCGAGCTGCACGGGGTCGTGGACCGGCTGTGTGCCATCGCGGACATGCCCAAGCCGGTGGTGGCCGTGTCCGAAATGGACATGCCGAACGCGTTCGCGACCGGGCGGAACCCCGACCACGCCGTGGTCTGTGTGACGACCGGGCTGCTGCGGCGGCTGGAGCCGGCCGAGCTGGAGGGCGTCCTCGCGCACGAGCTGTCGCATGTGGCGCACAAGGACGTCGCCGTGATCACGGTCGCGTCCTTTCTGGGGGTGATCGCGGGGCTGATCGTGCGGTTCGCCTTCTACTCGCAGGTGTTCGGCGGGGCCAGGAGGGACCAGAACACGGCCGCGGTATTCGCCGCGGTGATGGGGGTGGCCGCCGCCGTGTACGCGATCAGCTTCCTGCTGATCCGGGCCCTGTCCCGGTACCGGGAGCTGGCCGCCGACCGGGCGGCCGCGCTGCTCACCGGCCGGCCCTCGGCGCTGGCCTCCGCGCTCACCAAGGTATCCGGCGACATCGCCCGCATCCCGACGAAGGACCTGCGCACGGCCCAGGCCTTCAACGCCTTCTACTTCACCCCGGCGCTGGGCCGCGAGCCCGGTGTCGCGCGGCTCTTCTCGACCCACCCGAGCCTGGAGCAGCGCCTCGACCAACTGGGCCGGATCTCCGCCGAGCTGGGCGAGGCGGCGGCACCCGGAGGGGTGTGACATGGGGCTGCTGGACATCCTGCTCGGCCGGACCAAGCCGGTCGTGGCGGATCTCGACCGGCTCTTCGCCCTGCCGTCGGCGGCCGTGACCCTCGAGGCCGCTGCGGGCTTCACCCCGACGGGGCAGGGCGCGGTGTGCTTCGCCACGGTCGAGGGCGCGGCCTTCGAGCAGACCCACCGCGAGGTGCAGGCCCTGCTGGACGCCGACACCGACCGCGACGGTCCACCGGTGGAACTGCGGCAGGACGGCTACGGCTACTCCTGGCTGGTCTCGCACCGCGCCCCCGACCAGCTGCACGCGCTCGTGAACGACCTGCACGCCGTGAACAGCCAGATGGAGGTCAACGGCTTCGGCCCGCAACTGCTGTGCTCTCTGGCCGGGTTCCGGGACCGGGCCGGCCGGCGGCTCGCGCTGGTCTACCTCTACAAACGCGGCACCTTCTACCCGTTCGCGCCCCTGCCCGGAGAGGCGGAACGGCGCGACAACGCGCTGGAACTCCAGGTGCGCGCGGCGCTCGCCGACGATCTGCGGATCGAACAGGACCTGAGCCGCTGGTTCCCGGTGTGGGGAGCGCCCGGCCTCTGATCGCCCCTCATTGATCACCCCCTCCCGGATCACCCCTCACGGGCCTGCGCCGCGTGAGTGAATGACCGTATGAGTGAGCTGATCCCTTTCACGCACACCGTCGACTCCACGCACACCCTCGGCGGTGAACGACTCAGCGGGCTGTACGCCGGTGCCGGTGCGTCGGCGAGAGCGATGGCCGTCGTCCTGCACGGCGCGGGCAACGGCAGCAAGGAGCGGCTGGTGCCGCTGCTGTCGGAGTTCGCCGCACACGGCTGCCACGCCCTCGCCTTCGACTTCTCGGGTCATGGGGAGAGCACCGGCTCGCTGCGGGAGCTGAGCCTGCGCCGCCGCTTCGAGCAGGCCGTGTCCGTGATCGACGCGCACGCGCGCGAGGACGGGCCTCTGATCCTGGTCGGGTTCAGCATGAGCGGTCAGACGGTGGCCGATCTCGCCCGGCACTACGGGGACCGGGTGGTGGCCCTGGGGCTCTGCGCGCCCGCGGTGTACGCGGCCGAGGCGTGGGACGTGCCGTTCGGGGAGGGTGACGGGCGGTTCAGCGAGATCATCCGCCGGCCCTGCAGTTGGCGTGCGTCGACCGCGCTCGACGTGCTGCGGGCGTACGAGGGACGGGCGGTGCTCGCGGTGCCTGGCACGGACCAGGTCATCCCGCCCGCCGTGACGGAGGCCGTCTCGGAGGCGCTGGCCCGGCGCGCCCAGTTCACCCACTGGGAACTTCCGGAGGCGGAGCACCGGTTGGGCCCCTGGTTCCGCGACCGCCCCGACGACCGGCGGGCGTTCGTCACCGCCGTGCTGACCGGGCTCGGCGAGCAGGGCTGGACGGCGACCCGCGCGTGGGTGGCCAAGCAGCTCCCGGAGGGCCGCACGGTCGACAAGTCGTCTTTCCTGAAGGGTGGTTGGAGCGCCCAGATGCGGCGGCTCGCCCTCGACGACGGCACCGCCCTCGCCCTGCGGACCTTCGTGAAGCCCTTCTTCCGGCGGCACGCCCCCGAGCTGCTGGCCCGCGAGGCGGACGTGCTCACGCTGCTGGCCGGGCAGGAGGGCGTGCCGGCCCCCGAGCTGATCGGCGTGGACGCGACCGCCGAGCACTGTGACCATCCGTCCCTGCTGATGTCCGTACTGCCGGGGCGGGTCCGGGTCGACGAGGAGGACCTCGACGCTCGCGTGGAGCTGCTGGCGGCTCAACTGGCCGGGATCCACCGGGTCATCCCCGAGGAGCGTCCGCGTGCGTACCAGGCGTGGACATCGCCGACGGGCGTCCCCCCGGGGTGGGAGCGGGCCGTGGACGTCATCCGCCGCGATCCCCCGCCGTACGAGGGCTGTTTCCTGCACCGGGACTTCCACCCCGGGAACGTGCTGTTCACGGGCTCGGGGACCGACCTGCGGATCGGCGGTGTCGTCGACTGGGTGGAGACCTCGTGGGGCCCCGCCGACCTGGACGTCGCCCACTGCTCGACGGCGCTCGCGCTGCTGCACGGCCCGGAGTACGGCCTCGGCTTCCGCGAGCGCTACGAGGCACACGGCGGCCGGCACCTGGCCGACGGCCCGGACCATCTGTACTGGCGGCTGCTCGACGCTCTGGCCTACGTCCCCGACGCGGCGAAGCTGGCGGTTCCTTGGCGGGAGCTGGGGCGGACCGACCTGACGCCGGAGGTGCTGGGCGGGCGTCTGGAGGCGTATGTGACGGGGCTGATGGAACGGTACGCCTGAGGCACGCAGGCCGGGCGCGGGCGCTCCCGGGGCAGGCGGGTCTTCGCGGCCTCAGGCCCGTACGTACACGCCCGCGCGGGCCGCGGTCGCCGCGGCCTCCGCGGCCCGGTCGGCCATGGCCCCGTCGAGCCGGCCGCCGCTGATCAGCAGGTGGTAGTAGAGCGGGGCGGAGACGGCGCGGACCACTTCATGCGTGTCGGTGCCCTCGGGCACCTCGCCCCGGTCGACGGCCTGCCGCACGCACGGAGCCCATTCCCTGACGCGGATGTCGTAGAAGCGCCGCAGCGCCGCGGCCGTCTTGGGGTCACAGGTGGCGGCGGCGATCAGCGCCTTGAACAACGCCCCCTGCCGGGGGTCCGTCAGGGTGCGCTGCACGAGCCGGGCGTTGGCCGTCAGGTCGCCGAGGAGCGAGCCGGTCTCGGTGCGGGGCGCGGACTGCTCGGCCATGTCCAGCAGGAGGTCGGCCACCAGGCCGGTGACCGTCGCCCAGCGGCGGTAGACGGTCGTCTTGCCGACTCCGGCGCGGCGGGCGATGTCGGCCAGGTCCAGGCCGGTGAAGCCCTGTTCGGTCAGGGCGTCCTCGGCCGCCCGCAGCACCGCTTCCCGCACCCGCGCCGTGCGCCCTCCCGGCCGTAGGGTCCCCGGCTCGCCTCCGTCAGCCATAACGGCACTCCCGTTCCATTAAGCGCTTCACCCTGCTACCTTAATAACCACTAACGGAACCATAGACCCGTTAGTAGAGGCCACTCGTTGGTGAGGGTCGCTCTTGAAAGGGGCCGAGATGGAATACAGGCGACTGGGCGCGTCCGGACTCACGGTCCCCGCGCTGAGCTTCGGAGCCGGCACCTTCGGCGGGCGGGGCCCGCTGTTCGGCGCGTGGGGCACGACCGACGCGCAGGAGGCACGCCGCCTCGTGGACATCTGCCTGGACGCCGGGATCACGATGTTCGACACCGCCGACGTCTACTCCGCCGGCGCCTCCGAGGAGGTTCTGGGACAGGCGATCAAGGGCCGCCGGGACCAGGTGATCGTCTCCACCAAGACCGGTCTGCCGATGGGGGACGGACCGGGCGACGCGGGTTCCTCCCGCTCCCGCCTGATCACCGCCTGCGAGGACGCGCTGCGCAGGCTGGGCACCGACCACATCGACCTGTTCCAGCTCCACGCCTTCGACGCCGGGACGCCGGTCGACGAGGTCCTGGCCGCGCTCGACACGCTCGTCCAGGCGGGCAAGGTGCGCTACACCGGCATCTCCAACTTCTCCGGCTGGCAGGTGATGAAATCCCTCGCGGCCGCCGAGAAGTACGGCCGTCCGCGCCATGTGGCCCACCAGGTGTACTACTCCCTCGTCGGCCGCGACTACGAGTGGGAACTCATGCCGCTCGCCCTCGACCAGGGCCTCGGCGCGATCGTCTGGAGCCCGCTCGGCTGGGGGCGCCTCACCGGCAAGGTCCGCCGCGGAGCACCGCTCCCGGCCGGCAGCCGGCTGCACCGCACCGCCGAGCACGGCCCGCCCGTCACCGACCAGCACCTCTACGCCGTGGTCGACGCGCTGGACGAGATCGCGCAGGAGACGGGCAAGGCCGTGCCGCAGATCGCCCTCAACTGGCTGCTCCAGCGGCCGACCGTGTCCTCCGTCCTCATCGGCGCCCGCGACGAGCGGCAACTGCGCCAGAACCTCGGCGCCGTCGGCTGGAGCCTGACCCCCGAGCAGCTGGCGAGGCTCGACACGGCGAGCCACCGCCCGGCGCCCTACCCCTACTTCCCCTACGAACGCCAGGAGGGCTTCGCCCGGCTGAACCCACCGGTGTTCCCCGCGCCGGGAACACCGGTGGGACGGCTTCAGCGCGCGTAGCGCATGAACGCCCGCACCATGTGACACGTCGTGTCCGACGGCGGGTGGACGCCGATCTGTTCCGCCGCGCCGCGGATCGTCTCGTTGCGGGCCTGGTTCGGCATGTAGACGCCGGAGTCGAGCAGGGCGATGGCGAGTCGCATCGCCTTGAGGCGACGGTTGTGCGTGACGTACCACTCGCGCGGCCGGCCCGGCGGCAGCGGCCGCTTCTCCACGGGCGCGTACGGCAGGTCGAGCAGGACGGGACGCTTCGCGGTGGACTGGGTGGGCAACGGCTTCGACTTCAGAGCGGCAGCGGGCACAGGCATCCTCCTGTCGCGATGGGCGCTCACCGGAGTCCTCTGCGACCCCGGCGCCACCCTCGAACACTGCTTACAGTTTACCGCCGGGCACTGACAACGGGGAGTCCTCCCAGCCCGGCAAATGCCCAGGTGGGGAAGGAAATTGGCGTCTTGTCACGGCAGGTCCGCGAGGGGCGCCTGAGTCGGCTGAAAATCGAACAGCGGCGGCAGCGCGTACCGTGGGCGCATGGAGATCTGGATCAATCCGGCCTGTTCGAAGTGCCGTAGCGCCGTGACGCTGCTCGACGCCGAGGGGGCCGACTACACCGTCCGCCGCTACCTGGAGGACGTGCCGAGCGAGGACGAGATCCGTGGTGTTCTCGCGCGCCTCGGTCTCGAGCCGTGGGACATCACCCGCACCCAGGAGGCGGCCGCCAAGGAGCTCGGGCTCAAGGAGTGGCCGCGGGACGCCGGTTCGCGCGACCGGTGGGTCAAGGCGCTCGCCGAGCACCCGAAGCTGATCCAGCGCCCGATCATCACCGCGGACGACGGCACGGCCGTGGTGGGCCGGACGGACGAGGCCGTGCGGGACGCACTGTCGCGCTGACCACCCCTCTTTTCACATGTGGCACAGGTCACTTCGTTGACTCCTGTAACCGCTGAGTAACTTCGTTCGGTATCTCGTACATAGCGGCGTACGCTCCCCTACCTCTTCAGGAGGCGCGCATGTCGCGTAGGAGAACTCTCGGCCCAACGAAGAAGATCGCGCTGCTGGTGAGCGCGGCGGCGGTGGCGGGAGGCGGGGCCTTCGTCATGGCGAGCACGTCGAACGCCTCGCCGCCGACCACCAGGTCGGCGGCGGAGTCGACGGCCTGCCTGGGACTCGCCACCGCCCTCGGCAACAACGAGAAGTTCATCGCCGACCAGCAGGCCAATCCCGACGCGCAGTCGGAAGCCCGGATCGCCAACCGCGAGGCGGTCATCGAGGAGATCAAGCGGAAGCAGGAGGCGTCGGGGTGCGCGGTTGGGGAGTCGGCTCAGGACTCCCAGGCCGCGCAGCCGTCGCAGCCCGCCGAGTCGGCCGCGCCGTCCGATCCCGCTCAGTCGGCGGAGGCTTCGGCACCCGCCGAGTCCGCCCCCGCGGGAAATGCCGGCGACGGTGCCGCGGCCTCCGGGCAGCAGGTGTGCAACGGCTCCACCGTCACGCTCTCCGGCGAGGGCGGTGCGCCGGCCGCGTCCAGCAACCAGTTCCCGGTCGGCACGAAGCTGAAGGTCACCAACCTGGACAACAACAAGTCCACGACGGTGGAAGTCACTTCGGCCTCCGGCAGCTGTGCGCTGCTCAATAACGCGGCCTTCGAACAGGTCCGTGAGCCCGGCAAGTTCCTGATCCGCCGGGCCGTGATCGAGAAGGTGGGGTGATGCCGGACGGCCGAACGGGTCACTGAGGCGGCGGCCCACCCCTCGGCCGCCCCCTCGGTACGTGTCACCGGTCCTGCTGCTCCCGGCCAGGAGCAGCAGGACCGGCACGTCCGGGTCACACGGGCGCCGGTCACCGGCTTGACGGAGGGAAGCCGGTGACCGAGGCCTCCCCGGGCGGCAACACCCTCTCGGCGTGAAGTACCGCACGGGCACACCAGGTAACACGGGGTTCACATTCGAGCAATGGCCGGGAAATCGCCTGTTGACAGGCTGCCGGACAGTTGACGCGGCGCACCGGTGCCGCAGCGCCGCAGCACCCGCGATACGCGCCCAGACACACCCCCGAAGGATGTGGCCCGTGACCTTCAAGGCTGAGTACATCTGGATCGACGGCACCGAGCCGACGGCCAAACTGCGTTCCAAGACCAAGATCATCGCGGGCTCGCCCGCCGGTCTCGACGCGCTGCCGATCTGGGGCTTCGACGGGTCGTCCACCAACCAGGCCGAGGGCCACGCCTCGGACTGCGTCCTCAAGCCGGTCTTCACCTGCCCGGACCCGATCCGCGGCGGCGACGACATCCTGGTGCTGTGCGAGGTCCTGAACATCGACCTCACCCCGCACGCCAGCAACACGCGTGCCGCGCTGGCCGAGGTCGCCGAGAAGTTCGCCGCCCAGGAGCCGATCTTCGGCATCGAGCAGGAGTACACGTTCTTCCAGGACGGCTACCCGCTCGGCTTCCCCAAGGGCGGCTTCCCGGCCCCGCAGGGCGGCTACTACTGCGGTGTCGGCGCGGACGAGATCTTCGGCCGTGACGTCGTCGAGGCGCACCTGGACAACTGCCTGCAGGCGGGCCTCGCCATCTCCGGCATCAACGCCGAGGTCATGCCCGGCCAGTGGGAGTTCCAGGTCGGCCCGGTCTCCCCGCTGGAGGTCTCCGACCACCTGTGGGTGGCCCGCTGGCTGCTCTACCGCACCGCCGAGGACTTCGACGTCGCCGCCACCCTCGACCCGAAGCCGGTCAAGGGCGACTGGAACGGCGCCGGCGCGCACACCAACTTCTCCACCAAGGCGATGCGCGAGAACTACGACGCGATCATCACCGCGGCCGAGTCGCTCGGCGAGGGCTCCAAGCCGCTCGACCACGTCAAGAACTACGGCGCCGGCATCGACGACCGCCTGACCGGTCTGCACGAGACCGCCCCGTGGAACGAGTACTCCTACGGCGTCTCCAACCGCGGTGCCTCGGTCCGTATCCCGTGGCAGGTCGAGAAGGACGGCAAGGGCTACATCGAGGACCGCCGTCCGAACGCCAACGTCGACCCGTACGTGGTGACCCGCCTGCTCGTCGACACCTGCTGCTCGGCCCTGGAGAAGGCCGGCCAGGTCTGACCGACGCCCCAAGGCTCCCGAGGGGGCGCTCACCGTTCGCGGTGGGCGCCCCCTCGCGTTGTCGGTGGGTCATGCCAGGGTGGGGCGCATGGAGATCGACGGGGGCCTTGCGATCAAGGTGAAGACGGAGAGCGGGCAGACGTACGCGCGGGTGTCCGCGCGGCGGCTGCGGGAGCTGGTGGAGCGGATCGGCGGTGCCGACGACCATTTCCTCGTCGTCCAGCGGATACCGGACCGGCCGAATGTCTTCATCCAGGTGGCACACGACCCGGGCGGGCCGTACGCGTTCCAGCACTGCACCGGATCCGTCCCGCACATGTGGGTGACCGAGGTGAGCGACCCGGGCCCGGTCGCCGAGGTGATGACGCGCTGGGCGCGGCAGGAGGACGGCTGGGACGCCGGAGTCGCGTGGCAGCGCGAGGAGTTCGGGGTGCCCGGGGAGGTCCCCGCTCTCGCCGCCGACGTGGCGGCACGGGCCGAGGGGCACGTCGGCGAAATGCTCCGGGACGGCTACCTGGGCATCGACGCACTGGTCCGCGAGACGGTGTACCTGATGCGGGACGGGGAGGACGAGTCTCCCGTCTCCCGGGCGCAGGCCGGCGAGATCGTCGAGCGGCTGTGGCTGGAGCGGCTCGACGAGCAGGAGACCTGGACGGAGCCCACGGATCCGGACCGGCTGGAGCAGGCCTTCGGGGCCCTGGAGCACGACGGCATCGTCGCCCGCGAGGACTTCACCTGCTGCCGCGGCTGCGGCATGACGGAGATCGGCGCGGAGGCGGACGGCACGCCGGGGGCGCGGGGGTTCGTGTTCTTCCACCACCAGAGCACGCGCGGCGCCGCGGAGGGGCACGGCCTGTCGCTCCACTACGGCGGGTTCGACGGTTCCGAGGAGACCACGAGAGCCGTCGGGCACGAGGTGGTGGCGGCGCTGACCGTGGCCGGGCTGTCCACGGAATGGGACGGTGACCCGGGCCAGGCGATCGGTGTCGCGCCCCTGGAGTGGCGGAAGCGCCTGGTGGGATGAGGTTTCGGCGGGCCGGCCGGATGTCCGGCATGTGTCCAAGGTGTGAGAGGAGGGTCCCGGCGCGGGGGCCTCTCTGCTTCAATGGGGCCATGGCCAGCTACCAGAAGTACACCGCGACGGGTCGTCATGACCTCGAGCCCTTCTGGCCGTCCCGTCAGGACTACGACTTCGACCGGGTGTGTTGCCGCGCGACGAACGCGCCGGCCCTCTAACGCCGTACACCCCGGCCTTCGGCCAGCGCGAACCGCGTACGTCCTCGGCGACCCCGACCACGAACTCGCGGCCGTCGACCTCTCCGACGAACTCCTCGCGCGAAAGAGCTGACCTCTCATGGCGACCACTCGTTCTCTGTCCACCGCCGCCCTCAACACCCCTCCGGCGAACAGCGCCCGGCATCGGCTGCGTGCCGTCGACCGGGACGAGGTGGTGACCGTCGCGGATCTGCTGCCGCCGGGTGCCACCTGGCTGCCGGCGCCGCAGCACACGCTGCCCGCACTGCCGGGCCAGCCGCCGATGATCGGCTATCTGGTGCTCGTCCCGGCCGACCAGCAGCCGCCGTTCCCGGTGGCGGTGCCGGACCGCCCGGAGCCCGTCGCGCCCGAGGCCGGTCCCGAGCCGGGCGGCGAGCAGCTGATCCGCGTCGACACCGTGCAGCGCACCGCCCGGGTGGCCGGCCGGCCGCTCGACCTCACGTATCTGGAGTTCGAGCTGCTCGCCCACCTGGTGGCGCACCCGGGCCGGGTGCACACCCGCGACCAGCTGGTCGGCACGGTGTGGGGCTACGGGCACGTGGGTGACGGCCGCACCGTCGACGTCCACGTCGCCCGGCTGCGCCGCAAGCTGGGCGCGGAGCACCGCGACACGATCCGGACGGTACGCCGGGTCGGATACAAGTACGTGCCTCCCGTGGGCCACTGAGCCACTGGCCCCCGGCCCGTCCGCCGACGGTTCTGCTGACGGCAGATCCCCGTTCCGTACCGCCGCCCCACCGGGCAGAGTCGGCGGCATGAGGCTTCTGATGCTGGGTGGTACGGAGTTCGCGGGGCGGGCCGTCGTGGAGGCGGCCCTGGGGCGTGGCTGGGACGTGACCGTCTTCCACCGGGGGCGGCACGAGGCGCCGGAGGGCGCGCGGTCGCTGCTCGGCGACCGCACCGCGCCCGGCGGTCTCGCCGCCCTCGCCGACGACCCGGGCGAGTGGGACGTCGTCGTCGACACCTGGTCGGCGGCGCCCCGCGCGGTGCGGGACACGGCGCGGCTGCTGCGGGGCCGCGCGGGCCGGTACGTGTATGTGTCGAGCTGCTCGGTGTACGCGTGGGCCCCGCCCGCCGGGTACGGCGAGGACGCGCCCCTGGTGGAGGGCGCCTCGGCCGACGCGGAGCAGACCGCGTACGCGCAGGACAAGCGCGGCGGTGAACTGGCCGTGCTGGACGCCTTCGGCGAGGACCGGTCGGTGCTCGTCCGGGCCGGGCTGATCCTCGGCCCGTACGAGAACATCGGCCGGCTGCCCTGGTGGCTGGACCGCACGGCGCGCGGTGGTCCGGTGCTTGCCCCGGGCCCGCGCGAGCTGCCCCTGCAGTACGTGGACGTCCGCGACCTGGCCGAGTGGATCCTGCACGCGGCCGAGCGGGAGCTGAGCGGGCCGTACAACCTCGCCAGCCCACAGGGGCACGCCACGACGGGCGCGCTGCTGGAGGCGTGTGCGCGGGTCACCGGCGGTGCGGCCGAACTGCGGTGGACGGAGCCGGAGGTGATCCTGGAGGCGGGCGTCGAGCCGTGGACCCAGCTGCCGGTGTGGGTGCCGCCGGGCAGCGACCTGCACGACGCGCTGCACAGCGCGGACGTCTCCCGGGCGGTGGAGGCGGGGCTGGACTGCCGGCCCGTCGCGGAGACCGTGGCCGACACCTGGAGCTGGCTCCAGGACATCGGCGGCACGGCACCCCAGCGGCCGGACCGGCCGCGCTCGGGGCTCGACCCGGAGGTGGAGGCGAAGGTGCTCGCGGCCGGCGGAGGCGTATGAACCACCGCACCGCGCCCCGGCTCCTGGGGGTGTACGTAACACCACCCCCTGACCGGGTGTCCCGGCCCAGTGACCCGGCACCCCCGCTCGGCGAGACTGACGCCATGACCATCGACACGAAGAGCGGCTACAGGGCAGCGAAGGGGCGGGGCGTCGCGCTCGCCGCGCTACGGGGGCTGGGGGTGGCCCTCGTCTCGTTACCGGCGGCGGTGTTGTGCTTCACCCTGTCCCTGGTGTCCATGGCGCTCATACCGATCGGCGTCGGGCTCGTCACCACGCCGTACGTACTGAAGGGGGTGCGGACGTTCGCGAACTGGCGGCGGGTGCTCGCGGCGGAGTGGGGCGGGGTGCGGATCCCGCCGGCGTACCGGCCGCTGCCGAAGGACGCCAATCCGTGGGCGGCCACGTTCGGGATGCTGCGCGACCCGGCGACCTGGCGGGACCTGATGTGGCTGCCGGTCGACATGACGGCGGGGTTCCTCACCGCGCTGCTGCCCGCCGCGCTGTGGCTGTACCCGCTGGAGGGCTTCACGCTCGCGGCCGGGCTGTGGCGGGTCTTCCCCGACGGGTACTGGTACGGGTTCGTCAAGGTCACCGGGCAGGTGTCCGCGCTCGGTGCCGCCGTGCTCGGCCTGGTCATCCTCTTCTTCGCGCACTTCCTCACCTCGCTCCTGCTGGACGTCCACTTCCGGCTCACCCAGGCCGTCCTGGGCTCCGGCCGGCGCGACCTGTCCGAGCGGGTGCGGGTCCTGACCGAGACGCGGCGCGACGCCGTCGACACCTCCGCCGCCGAGCTGCGGCGCATCGAACGGGACCTGCACGACGGGGCCCAGGCCCGGCTCGTGGCGGTGGGCATGGACCTGGGCACCATCGAGGCGCTCCTCGACAAGGACCCGGCCAAGGCCAAGGAGCTGATCGCGCAGGCCCGCACGTCCTCGGTCGAGGCCCTGGCCGAACTGCGCGAGCTGGTGCGCGGCATCCATCCGCCGGTGCTCGCCGAGCGCGGTCTCGGCGACGCGGTACGGGCGCTGGCGCTGCGGCTGCCGGTGACCACCGAGGTGAGCGTGGACCTGCCCGGGCGGGCGGAGGCGCCCGTGGAGTCCGCCGCGTACTTCGCCGTCAGCGAGGTGCTCACCAACGCGGTGAAGCACTCCGGAGCCGACCGGATCTGGGCCGACCTGCACCACGCCGACGGGATGCTGCGGGTGTCGGTCACCGACAACGGCAAGGGAGGTGCGGTGATCGGAGCCGGTTCAGGACTCTCCGGAGTCGAGCGGCGGCTCGGTACATTCGACGGCGTCCTGGCCGTCAGCAGCCCCGCGGGCGGTCCCACCATGGTCACCATGGAGATCCCTTGCGCGTTGTCCTAGCCGAAGACCTCTTCCTGCTGCGCGACGGGCTCGTCCGGCTGCTCCAGGCGCACGACTTCGAGATCGCGGCGGCCGTCGAGTCCGGTCCCGAACTGGCCGCCGCGCTGGCCGAGCTGGAACCGGACGTCGCCGTGGTCGACGTACGCCTGCCGCCCACGCACACCGACGAGGGGCTGCAGTGCGCGCTCGACGCCCGCCGCAAGCGGCCCGGGCTGCCGGTGCTGGTGCTCTCCCAGCACGTGGAGCAGCTGTACGCGCGTGAGCTGCTCGCCGACGGCAGCGGCGGGGTCGGGTACCTGCTGAAGGACCGGGTGTTCGACGCCGAGCAGTTCGTGGACGCCGTACGGCGGGTCGCCGCCGGGGGTACGGCGATGGATCCGCAGGTCATCCAGCAGCTGCTGGCGCGCCAGTCGGGCGACGACCGGCCGCTGGCGCGGCTGACGCCCCGGGAGCGGGAGGTGCTGGAACTGATGGCGCAGGGCCGGACCAACGCGGCGATCGCCGGCCGGCTGGTGGTGACGGAACGGGCCATCGCCAAGCACACCGCGAACATCTTCGCCAAACTGGGACTGGAGGTCTCGGACGACGACAACCGCCGCGTGCTGGCGGTTCTGGCGTATCTCGACCACGGCCGGTGAAACCGGACTCGCTGGTTCACCGACCGTGGGGGATCAACAACTCCCGGTACGAAATGGGTTGTTGAGAACACAGAGCCCTCACGAATCTCGCATCAATTTCCGGGACCTCTGAACACCCGTGGGACCACCTCCGTATGGAAGGGAGCCGCTTCACTCCTGTCGGGCGCCTCGATGCCCCCGAAAAAGGAAGTCAGAGGAGTTCCATGGGACGCAACACAAGAAAACGCCGGACGCCGATGGCCACCAAGGCCATAGCCGCATCGGCGGCCCTAGCGCTCGGTGGGGGCGGGCTGATCTGGGCAAACTTCTATGCCTCGGCGCATGAGGAGAACTCGGCGAACCAGACGAAGTCCGCGGGTGCGCAGGTCGCCACGATCCAGTGCCCGGACGTTGGACAGAGCCTGACCGACGTGCCGGACGGCGCGCGCCAGGGCGTGGACAAGGAGCTGGCGAACCTCGACAAGCAGATCAGCGAGGCCTACACCCGGCTCGCCTCCACGCGTCAGGCCCAGGCCGGTGACTCCGGCTTCGTCAACAACGCCATCCTCGGCCCGCTGAAGTCGAAGCGGACCGCCGCCATCGACCGGATCGGCATCAACATCAAGCGTGTTGGTGGCCAGGCGCCGGACAACCTCGCCCAGATGGCCGAGTGCCAGGGCATGGCCGCCGACGCGAACACCAACGACGGCCAGGCCGGGGGCGATCAGAACCAGGACGGCCAGAACCAGGACGGCCAGGACGGTCAGAACCAGGACGGTCAGGACCAGGGCCAGGACCAGGGGGGTCAGGACCAGGGGGGTCAGGACCAGGGCGGTCAGGACCAGGGTCAGGGCGGCAACGGCGGTCAGGACGGCAACGGCCCGGCAGCCGCGGACTTCGTCAACATCGAGGACGTCCAGCCCAACTCCCGTAACCTGCCGAACGGTCTGGCCTCGAACGGCGACGGTGGTTCCACGGGCACCTTCACCACGCAGTGCGGCACCAACGAGAACGAGAACCGCAACTCCGACAACGTGATCGTGGCGCCCGGTGTCTCCAACGGTGCCCAGCACCAGCACGACTACGTCGGCAACCAGAACAACAACGCCTTCGCGAGCGACGAGGACCTGGCGAACGGCGAGACGACCTGCCAGAACCAGGGCGACAAGTCGACGTACTTCTGGCCGGTCATCCGGATCCAGGACGGTTCGGACGACATCGACGCGGGCCAGCCCGGCGGTGGCCAGGACGGCAACGTCGGCAAGATCGTCGAGCCCGCCCAGGCGGAGCTGAAGTTCGTGGGCAACCGGACGAGCGACGTCGTCGCGATGCCGAAGGCGCTGCGGATCATCACGGGTGACGCCAAGGCGTTCACCAACGGTCTGAACAACGCCAACACCTCCTGGAGCTGCACCGGCTTCGAGGACCGGCAGTCGACGGACAAGTACACGATCTGCCCCGAGGGCAGCAGCGTGGTCCGGACGTCGAACTTCCAGAGCTGCTGGGACGGCCAGAACATCGACAGCGCCAACCACCGCACCCACGTGGACTTCGTGGAAGCGGACGGCAGCTGCTCGAACGGCTTCCAGGCCATCCCCCAGCTCCAGGTCCGTCTGGTCTACGACGTCCCGGCGCCGCAGATCAACAACGGACAGGTCCAGAACGCGTTCGCGGTGGACTCCTTCCCGGAGCAGCTGCACAAGCCGATCACTGACCACAACGACTTCATCAACTTCTTCGACGACAACGTGATGAACGAGATGGTCCAGTGCATCAACAACGGCGAGAACTGCCAGTAGTCCTCGGCCAGTAGAAAGCCGGCGGTGGGAATTCCCACCGCCGGCTTTCTCGTCCGTCCGGGCCCGCGAGGTTCAGCCGTGGTGGCTGCTGCCGCTGCTGTGACCGCCCTTGTTGTGGCTGCCGCCGGGGTTCATGTGCTCGGAGCCTTCCTCCATGGTCCCGCCGAGGGTGCCCTGCAGCGCCGTGACCGTCTTCTGCTGGCCCACGGCGACCCACTTGCGGCCGACGAGGTAGTAGCCGCCGTAGTCCTTCGCGCCGTTCAGCCACTCACGCTGGCCGCGGTCGGTGGAGAAGGTCGCGAGGACGTACTTCTCCTTGCCCTTCTTGCAGAGGGCCTGGCGGATCGTGTCGGCGTCGGTCTGCATGTTCGGCTTGCACTTGGCCTCGGCCGCGATGTGCTCCAGGCTGCCGGTCACCTCTTTCGGCACGGCTGCCTCGTCCTTGCCGCCGGATCCGCAGCCGGCCAGCGCCAGTATCGCCACCGCGCCGCTCAGCGCGAGCATCGGTCGGGTCACCCTCATCTGTTCCTCCGGTCCTTGTCACGGCACGGTCCGGACGCATGCCGCACGGAGCCCCGGCAAGGGCTCTCGCCTTCGATACGGCTGCGGAGCCCACAGCGCTCAAATTCCGCTGCCTCCGTAGGCACGCCTGTGCGAGGGTGGCAGGGTGAACCAGGACTGGGAAGATCGCGTCACCGCTCTGTGGGCCCGCTTCGACGACTACGCCGAAGAGGAAACGGACGAGGCGCGCTTCCGTGCCGAGATCGACGCCCTCGTCGCCGAGCTGCCGGACGGCAGCCCGCTCGGGCCGTTCGAGCAGGCCTGCGCCTGGGACTCCACGGGCCGCTCGGACCAGGCGGTCCCGCTGTACCGGGAGGCGCTGCGGCGCGGACTCGCCGACGCCAGCCCCTACAAGGCCCGCCGGACGAAGATCCAGCTGGCCAGCTCGCTGCGGAACACCGGCCGGGCGGATGAGGGCCTCGCGCTCCTGGCGCCCGAGCTGGTCGCCCCCTCCGACGAGCTGGACGACCCCGTACGCGCGACGCTCGCGCTCTGCCTGTCCAGCCTCGGCCGCGACCGGGAGGGACTGTCGCTGGCCCTGGGCGCCCTGGCCCCGCACCTGCCCCGCTACCAGCGGTCGATGGCGAACTACGCCCGGCTGCTCGTGGAGCCGCAGGAGCAGCCGGGGGCGTGACGCCCCGCGGTCAGGTGACCATCCGACCATTCGCTCGTTCTGCTGAACGTGCAGTCACAGGATGTCGCCCAGCGCCCCGCACCCTCCTCCCCCGCCGGCCCGGTCGTCGACGTCGAGCAGGCCGAGGCCGCGCTCGTCGAGCACTACCCGCGGCTCGTGCGGCTCGCCTATCTGGTGCTGCCACCGGGCCTGGGCCGCAGCAGGCGCGTCGTGACCGCACACGCCCTCACCCAGCGCGCACTCCCCCGCAACCGCACACCGGCACCGGTGATCCCGGCCCAGTCGACCGGGCGTGACGGCGATCCGGGCTACGCCCTGGTCCGCCTCCAGGTGCTGCGCACGGCGCTGGAGGCGGGGCTGCCGTTGCGGCGCAAGGCATGGCCCAAGCGGTCCCAGCTGCCGCCGCTGCTGCCGCAGGTGTGGGGCCTGAAGCTGTTCCCGCGGTCCGGTGGCGCCGACGAACTCGCCCTGGACCAGCGGCTGTCCACCCTGTCGGGACCGGCCCGGGCCGCCTACGCGCTGCGCGGCCTGGAGCGGCTCGCGGACGACGGGGCGCGCAAGGTGCTCACGGCGGCGGGTGTCGCCGACCCGGACGGCGCGCTGCTGGAGGCCGACGGGGTCCCCGCGCAGTACGGACTGCTCGACTCCCCCGAGTTCGACCCCTGCTCGCTCCAGGCGCGCCCCACCGACCTGATGCGGCGCCGCCAGCACCTGAAGGCCGCGCTGGCCGCCGGGGCGGCGCTGCTGGTGTGCGGGGCACTGCTCGGTCTGCCCGGCGAGGGCTGGGGTCCCGACGGCGCCGCCGCACCCCCGTACGCGCGGAACCCGGCCGCCCAGGCCGCCCTGGACCCGGCGAAGCTGACCCGGGTCGATCCGGCCGCGTGGCAGAGCTCGGCGCGCACCGACTTCTCCGTGTGGCCGGCCCGCGGCGACCTCACCGGCGATTCGGCCCTGCTGCGCCGCGCCCTGGCCGTCTGGGCACGCCCCGGCGAGCGGGTCCAGGTGTCGGCGACGCCCGGCACCCTGTCCGGCGGCCCGGCCGGACCGCCCCAGCTGCTGTACGCGGGGACGGTCGACGCCGCGCACGTGGTGATCCTCTACGACGGTCTGCGCCTCGCCCGGTACGCCGAGCCCAAGGACGGCACGCAGGGCGCAGCCCTCGACTTCGCCCGGGTCGACGGCGCCGACCGGGCCGAGGCGGGCGCGGTGGTCCTGGGCAGGACCGACGGCAACGTCCGCTATCTGACGGCCCCTTGGGTGTCGAAGGCGGGCGAGCGGGATCTGCTGAAGCCGGGCTCCGGGGCGATGGACCTCGCGCTCACCGACGGCGTGACCGCGCCGCTGGCCAGCCCGGCCCTGCGGTCCGGTCCGTGCACGTCGTGGAACGTGCTGCAGCTGGCCGACGGCAAGCGGACCCGGCTGCTGAGCGACCTCGGCGAACTGGTCCCGGCCCGGCTCACCAGCGGCCGGCCCGGCTCGCCGGGAGAGGCGTCCGGCGCGGCGGCGCTGCGCACCTGGCAGCCGTACGCCTGCTCGCTGGGCACGGTGCGCTCGGCGGGCGTGCGCAGTGTCAACGCCTGGGCGTTCAACGAGCAGCCGCTGCCGGACGCGAGCGGGTCGGCGGCGTGGGTGTGCACGCGGGCCGAGACCTGGCGGGGCGGCGGGGCGCGGGTGCTGGCGCAGTTCCACACCCCGGGCGGGAGGTACGGGGCGGTGGCGGCGAAGGCCGAGAACGTCCCGGCGTGCGGGGCGCGTGACCCGCATGTGCTGGCCGGGGTGCTGTGGAAGTCGGAGGCGGGCACCTGGTATCTGCTGGCCGCGGGCAGCCGCCGGACCGCGTCGATCCGGGCGACGGGCGGGATCAACGGGTCGGCGCGGAGCAGTCTGCTGACCGTGCCGGGCGAACAGGGGGCGCGGGCCGAGCTGAAGGGGACCCTGCGGGACGGGCGTTCGCTCGGCGGGCTGCGCTGACAGGCCCGCTCTGGTGCCCGCCCGGTGCACCCGGGTGAACGTCCGCGATCGATCCGGTCCGTTCGAGGCTGGAATCGATCGGTAAGGTGTTCGCATGACTACCGGGGTTCGCCGCAGATTGGGAGTCGAGGAGCGGCGGCAGCAGTTGATCGGCGTCGCCCTCGAACTGTTCAGCCGCCGCTCGCCCGACGAGGTCTCCATCGACGAGATAGCGTCGGCCGCGGGCATTTCGCGGCCGTTGGTCTATCACTACTTTCCCGGCAAACTCAGCCTGTACGAGGCCGCGTTGCAGCGGGCGGCGGACGATCTCGCGGCTCGGTTCGTGGAACCGCACGAGGGTCCGCTGGGGGCGCGGCTGCTGCGCGTCATGGGCCGCTACTTCGACTTCGTGGACGAGCACGGGCCGGGTTTCTCGGCCCTCATGCGCGGCGGACCCGCGGTCGGCTCCTCGACGACCAACGCGCTCGTCGACTCCGTACGGCAGGCCGCGTATGTCCAGATCCTTTCGCACCTGGGCGTGACCGATCCGCCCGCGCGTCTGGAACTGGTCGTCCGTTCCTGGATCTCGCTCGCCGAGTCGACGGCGCTGATCTGGCTGGACGGCCGGCGCATCCCGCGGGCGGAGCTGGAGAGCCAGCTCGTGCACGACTTCGCCGCGCTGGCCTCCGTGAGCGCCGCCTACGACCAGGAGATGGGCGCCCTGCTGCGCCGCATCTTCAAGGAGGAGCCGGCCGACGGCCCGTTCGCCGACCTGGCCGGCCGGCTCCTGACGCTGGCGACCTGACCCTGCTCAGCCCTCGAACTTCCGGTAGGAAACGTCCAGGTCACGCACCTCGGCGGAGGCGTGCAGCACGATCCCGTCGGCGGTCTTCAGATACCTGCGCAGCAACTCCAGCGCGGCTTCGGTGAGCCGGGCCTTGGTCTCCTCGGTGCGGCCGGCGAGCAGCGCGATGTGGACGTGCACATGGGCATGTCCCTCGGTGTCGGGTCCGACCACGATGTCCTCGGTCGGACGGAACCGGCTCTTGCACGCCGGCGGCTTGGCGGCCGCGATGTCGACGGTCGCCTCGTGCAGCGCCTTCGCGAATCCGGTCCGGTCGAAGCCGTCCGCGAGGTCGGCGGAATAGTCGACGGTGATCTGCGGCATCAGTACTCCAGTCCTGGGCGGCCAACGGCTCACCCTAACCGGAGGGCCAGCATGGCGATGTCGTCCTCCCGGTCGTGGCCGAAGCAGCCCAGGAGCACGTCGCAGAGGGTGTCCAGGGGGGTGGGGGCGTCGGCGGCGGCTGTGCGGAGTTGTTCCAGGGAGGTCTCCAGGGGGATGCCCCGGGTTTCGATGAGGCCGTCGGTGACCATGAGCAGGCGGTCGGTGGGGGTCAGGTGGTGCTCGGTCGGCGGGGGGCGTTCCAGGCCCAGGCCGAGCAGCGGACCGCACGCGTCGACGTACTGCGCGTCGCCCCCGTCGCGCAGGATCAGCGGCGGGATGTGACCGGCGTTGGCGATCCGTACCCGGCCGCTGCCGGGGTCGACCAGGGCCAGGCACACGGTGGCCGTGATGTCGGGGTGGTACCGCTGGAGCATCCGGTCGAGCCGCCCGGCCAGCACCACCGGGTCGCTCTCGTCCACGCAGTAGGCGCGCAGCGCGTGCCGTATCTCGACCATGACCGTGGCGGCGTCCAGCGAGTGCCCGACCACGTCACCGACCGCGGTGAGCACCCCGTCGCCGGTGCGCAGGGCGGCGTAGAAGTCGCCGCCGATCTCGGCCTGCCGGGACGCGGGCACATAGCGGACCTCGATGTCGACGCCGGGCAGGTGGGGCAGCTTGTGCGGCCGGGGCAGGAAGCTGTGCTGGAGGGTGAGGGCGACGTGCCGCTCGACCTGGTACAGCAGCAGTGGTTCGGCGGCGAGCGCGGCGGCCTGGGCGAGGCGGGCGAGCAGCCCGTCGTCCGCGGGGTCGGTGATCGCCGCGCGCCGTACGGGCGTGGCCAGGCACACGGCCGTACGGCCGTCCTGGCCCGTCGCCACGGTCAGGAGGGCGTCCTCCTCGACGCCCGGCCGGAAGATCCCGGCCGGCCACAGCGGCGCGGGGACGACGGTGCTGTGCACGCCCGTACGGCCCTCCGCGATCCGGGCGGCCAGGCGGGCCGCCGCCTGGTGCGCGCCGCTGTCCGTCGCCGCGGGGCGGCTGCGGGCCGCGCCCTGGTAGGGCTCGCCGTCCGGGGCGATCACGAACACCACGGCGGGCGAGCCGGTGAGACGTGCGGTGCCGTCGGCGGCGGCGGTGGCGAGTTCCCGGGGGCAGCGCGCCGTCTGCACCGTGATGATGGCCTCGGACAGCAGGGTCAGCCGGTGGACGACGGTCTCGGCGCCCGTGGCGCGGCGCGCTCCGCGCACGGCGGCCCGGACGACGGCCTGGATCTCCAGCGGTTCGGCGGGCACGGTCAGATAGGCGTCGCCGCCCGCGTCCAGCCCCCGGCACCGGTCGCCCGGCGCGGTCGCTGCGGCCGAGAAGTGCACGACGGGCAGAGCGGCCATGGGCGGCAGCGCCCGGAGCCGGCGGCACAGTTCGAAGCCGCTCATGTCCGGCAGGCCCACGTCGACGAGGGCCACGTCGGGCAGGGTGCCGTCGCGCAGCCGGACGTCGAGTTCGACGAGCGCCTCGCCGCCGCTGGCGACGGGCACGACCTGGTGGCCGGCCCGGCTCAGTACCGCGCCCATGGCGTACCGGCTGGCCGCGACGTCGTCCACGACCAGCACGGTGGTGCCGGGGGTGTGCTGCGTGCCGTTGCCGTCCATCTCGAGGAGCACCTCGGGGCCTACGTGGAGGGGGCGGACCGTCGGTCGCGGCCCGCCCCATCCAACCTAGTGCGCTATGCGGCGGCGCGGGTGAAGACGGCGACCGTGCGCCCCGGAACGGCGAACGTGCCCGATTCAGCCACGTAGGAGGACGACTTGACGGTAGGGTCCGCCCCCGCCGCCTGCACCGGGTGCAGCCGGTAGCCGGTTCCGGCGACTGCGGTGACCTGCTGTTCCTGCCGCTCGGGGGTGGCGTTGAAGACGACGACTAGATCGCCGAGCCGCATGGTGATCACACCGGGTGTCTCCTCCTTGCCGGACAGCGGGAAGGAGAGCTTCGACTGCACCTGGCCCGCCGTGGAGAGGGAGAACGCCGGCTCCGTCGAACGGATCCGCAGCAGATCCCGGTACGCGGCCGAGGTTCCCTCGATCTGCTCGCAGCCGACCTTGACCGTGCTCAACAGGGGCTTGCCGTAAGGCCACTTGTCCTTGTTGTCGGCAGCCATGGGCAGGCCGCGGCCGAAGCCGTTGCCGTCGGCGCAGTTCCAGTGGACGGCGTTGAACCAGTCGCCGCTGTCGTAGGAGTTGCGGTCCAGGGACTTGGAGCGCAGCAGGTCGGTGCCCGCCTGGGAGAGGGCCGGGCCCTGGGAGAGGGTGGCCGTCGCCATGGCGAGGACCTGCATCCGGGCGCGGTCGGACGCACTCGTCGTCGCGGGCAGTTTGAAGGCGAGGGCGTCGAAGAGCGACTCGTTGTCGTGCGCGTCGGCGTAGGCGAGGGCGTCGCCGGGGGCGTCCGCGTAGCCGGCGGGTTGGCCGTTGTAGTCGACGTCGGCGCCGGTGACGTCCTTGCCCTCGGTGTCGGTGAACCGGTAGCGGGCGAGATTGCCGGAGAGACCCACCTTGATGAGGTCCTGGTAGTGCAGCAGGCGGGCCTTCTGTTCGGCCGGGGTGCCGTTGCGCTCCGAGGAGTTGGGGTCGGTGTACAGGCCGGACGCGAAGCCCTGGACGCCGGGGTCCTCGTCGAAGGGGCCGCCGCCGCGCACGGCGTCGCGGGCGCGGTCGGAGAAGGTGGCGATGCCGGTGCCGGCCATGTTCTTCTGCGTGGCCTGCGTGAACCGGGCGTCGTCGGCGATCTCGCCGAAGTTCCAGCCCTCGCCGTAGAGGATGATCTTCTTGCCGTCGACGCCGTCCTTGTCCACGGTGAGCGCGTCGAGGGCCTTGCGGACCGCGAGGATGTTGGCCTTCGGGTGGTGGCCCATGAGGTCGAAGCGGAAGCCGTCGACCTTGTACTCCCTGGCCCAGGTGACGATCGAGTCGACGACGAGTTTGCCCATCATGGCGTTCTCGGTGGCCGTGTTGGCACAGCAGGTGCTGTTCGCGACCGAGCCGTCGGCGAGGAGCCGCTGGTAGTAGCCGGGGACGATCCGGTCGAGGACGCTCGTCCTCTCCTGGCCGCTCGCCGCGGTGTGGTTGTAGACGACGTCCATGACGACCCGCAGGCCGTCGTCGTTCAGTGCCTTCACCATCTTCCGGAACTCGACCGTGCGGGCCGTGCCGTCCGGGTCGGTGGCGTAGGAGCCCTCCGGGACGGTGTAGTGGTACGGGTCGTAGCCCCAGTTGTAGGCGTCCTTCGCGGCGATCTTCCCGACGCACTCCTGCTGCCGGTCGGAGTCGGCCGGATAGGAGGCGAGGTCGCAGTCGGCCGTCGCCTGGTCGGCCTTCTTCTCCGGGATGGTGGCGATGTCGAAGGCGGGCAGGAGGTGGACGTACGAGGTGCCCGCCTTCGCCAGCTCGCGCAGGTGCTTCGAGCCGTCGCTGTCCTGGTCGGTGAAGGCGAGATAGGTGCCGGGGTGCTTCGCCGTGCGGTCCTCCACGGAGAAGTCCCGGATGTGCAGCTCCTGGATCTGGGCGTCCCTCAGCGGTACGGCCTTGGGCTTGGTGTACGCCGACCAGCCGGAGGGCTTGAGGGCCTTGTCGTCCAGGTCGACGACGAGGCTGCGCTCCGAGTCGGCGGCGAGGGCCAGGGAGTAGGGGTCGGTGACCTTGTTGGTGACGACCTTGCGGACACTGGGGGCCCAGACCTCGACGACGTACCGGTAGGGCTTGCCCGTCCAGGACTTCGGGCCGGTCGCGGACCAGACGCCGGTGGTGGCGTCGCGCCGCATCGGGACGGTGGAGTCGCCGATCTCCAGGGACACCTGCTGTGCGGTCGGTGCCCAGACGGACAGCGTGGGGCGGCCGTGGGCGAACGTCGGCCCCAGGTCTGCCCTGGTCGCGCCGGAGTACAGGTCGTCGAGGACACCCGCGATCTGAATGCCGGTCGCCGCGAGCACGGCACCGTTGCCGGCGTGCTGCGTGGCGACGACCTGGCCGCGCAACGCCTCGCGAACCCGGTCGCGGTCGCGCGGGTCGACGGTCCAGGCGTCGTACGCCTTCAGGTGCGGGAACCTTGCCTTCTGGGCGTCGGTGAGCTCGGTCTTCGACAGGCGCAGCCACTTGGCGTCACCGGTGAGGGCGCCGTCCTTCGCCTCGATCGAGCCGTCGCGGGCGTAGAGCAGCTGGGTGGAGGCGGCCGCGTCGGAGCCGTTCCAGGCGAGGGTGTTCCGGTCGATCCAGACCGCCTTGGACGTGGTCAGGTCGAGCGCGGCAGCGGCACCGGCCGGCTGCGGGAGCAGGTACTTCTCCTGGCCGCTCAACAGCCACACCTCGTGGCCGTTCGCCTTGAGGTCGAGCGACCGGTCGGAGGGCAGGTCCTTCTCGTCGCCCTTGTGGAGGATGTAGCTGAGGCTGGTGGCACCGTCGGTGAGCGGTACCTCGAAGACCGCACCATAGGTATCAGTCTTGACCGGCTTGAGGGGGTTCGACCAGTCGGTGGGGTTCGCGGCGCCGGTCCAGACGTGCAGGCCCCAGCCGTCGTAGTCCCCGTCGGCCCGGTGGTAGTGCAGGACGGCCTTGGTCTTGTCCGGGGCCGGGTAGTCGGCGGCCGGCTTCTCCGTGCGGACGGTCTCCTCGCCCTGCTCGATCCAGACCTCGCCGGTCTTCGTGACGTCGATGGTGCGGTCGGCGGAGACGTCCTTGTCGCCGTCCTCGTCGATGACGAGGAAGCTGACGTTCGAGGCGCCGGGCTTGAGCTTGACGTAGGCGAAGGCGCCGTAGGCGTCACGGCCCGTGAAGGGGTGGCTGTCGGGCCATTGCGTGGCCTCGCCGTCGGCGAGGTCGCCCCAGGCGTACAGGCCCCAGTCGGCGTAGTTCCCGTCGGCGCGCTTGTAGTGGACGATCGCGTGGTCGCGGGAGGAGGCGCCGGGCGGCTCCTCGACGGGCGGGGTGCCCGTGGTGGAGGCGGCCAGGGCGCTCGCGGTGCGGCCGGCCGAGTCCACGACGACGGCCTTGTAGCGCAGGGCGGTGCCGGGCGGTACGTCCTCGGCGATGGTGTGGGTGACCTTGTACGGGGCGTGGTCGGCGGAGCCGAGGGTCTGCCACTCGCCGTTGCCGGTCTGGGCGGCGAAGACGACCCGGTTGAGCCGGCCGCCTCCCCCACTCTCGGCTTCGCTCGAGCGGGAGGTGCCCCCATCGTCGGCGGAGAGCTCCACGGTCCCGGTGGCACCGGCCGCCGGGGCCTTGAGGGTGAGCGTCGGCTCGGTGGCGGGCGGGGCGAGCTTGCCGGCCGCCTTGAGGACGATCGCCGAGCCAGCCGGGACGGTCACGGTGAGCTTCTTGTCGCCGTCGCTCTTCAGGGAGTCGCCGGTGCCGTAGACGCCCTTGAAGGCCATGCCGGCCGAGCCGGTGGCGAAGGTCGCGGTCTTCTGGCCGGCGGCGTTGTTGAAGGCGACGACGTACTCGGTGCCGGTGCGCGCGTCCGTACGGGAGAAGGCGTACACCCCTGCGCCGTCGGACGCGTACCGCTCCTGCTGGACGCCGTCGGTGAGGGCGGGGTTGGCCTTGCGGAGCTTGGCAAGGGCACTGATCTGGCGGTAGAGCGGCGCTCTCGTGTCGTAGGCGTCCTCGGCGTGGGTGCGGTCGGTGCCGATCCGGTCGTCGTCGAGGTAGTCGGCGGTGCGGGAGGCGAACATGCTCTGCCGGGCGTCCTTGTCGCCGCCCGCACCCGTGAAGCCCTGCTCGTCGCCGTAGTAGACGACGGGGTTGCCGCGGCTGAGGAACATCAGCTCGTTGGCGAGCCGGTCCTTGGCGAGGAGCTGCGCGTCGGTGGCCTTGGGGTTGTCCTGCTTCAGGAAGGTCCCGATCCGGCCCATGTCGTGGTTGCCGAGGAAGGTGACCTGCTCGTACGCGTTCGCCTTGCCGGTCGTGTACTTGTAGTCGTCGCCGAAGACGCCCGCGAGCCGCTGCGCGCTGCCGCCCTGCGAGGCGTACTGGCGGGCCGCCTCCTGGAAGGGGAAGTCCAGCGTGGCGTCGAGGCGGCCCCGGGTGACGTACGGGGAGGTGACGGCGGTGTCGGCCGAGTACACCTCGCCGAACATGAAGAAGTCGTCGCGCCCCTGCCGCGCCGCGTAGGCGTCGAGGGCGGTGGCCCACTGCGTCCAGAACTCCATGTTGACGTGCTTCACGGTGTCGATCCGGAAGCCGTCGACGTCGAAGTCCCGCACCCAGCGCTGGTAGATCTTCTCCATGCCCCGTACGACCTCGGGCCGCTCGGTCCACAGGTCGTCGAGGCCGCCGAAGTCGCCGTGCTCGGAGCTCTCACCGGCGAAGGTGGAGTCGCCGCGGTTGTGGTACATCGTCGGGTCGTTGAGCCACGACGGGACCTTGACGTTCTTCTTCTTGGCGGCCGGAACGGCCGGAGTGCGCGGGAAGGAGCCGGTGCCGACCGGCGGGAACCTCTTCGTGCCGTCCGCGTAGTCGGCGTCGTCGAAGGGCTTGCCGTCCTTCGTCAGGTACGGGAAGGCGCCCTTGGAGAGGTAGTCGTACGACTTCTCCTCGTAGTCGACGACATCGGCCGTGTGGTTGGTGATGACGTCGAAGAAGACCTTCATGCCCTTGGCGTGGGCCTTGTCGATGAGGGTCTCGAGGTCCTTGTTGGTGCCGAAGTGCGGGTCGACCTGGGTGAAGTCGGTGATCCAGTAACCGTGGTAACCGGCCGACGCGTTCGCCCCCGTGCCCTGCACCGGCTGGTTCTTGAAGATCGGGGCCATCCACAGGGCGGTGGTGCCGAGGCCCTTGATGTAGTCGAGTCTCTTGGTCAGGCCCTTGAGGTCGCCGCCCTGGTAGAAGCCCTTGTCGGTGGGGTCGTAGCCGGTGGACAGGCGGGAGCCGGTCAGGCCGCCCTTGTCGTTGCGCGGGTCGCCGTTGGCGAAGCGGTCCGGCAGGACGAAGTAGAACTGCTCACGGGTGGCGTCGTGACGGGCGGGCTCGGCGGCGAGCTTCGCGTCGGACGGGGGCGCCGGTGGGGTGGCCGCTCCGGCGGCGAGAGGCTGGACGAGTGCTGCGGCCAGCGCGGTGGCGGTGACCGCGGCGACCCGTCCGGCACGGGAGGTTCGGCGCCTTGAGGGCGCACGCCATCTCGGTATCACTGACGTGGACTCCTTGCGATTGCGGCTCTCTCGGGTCCGACCCCGCGCGACCGTATCGCCGCCGAAACGCTTACAGCAAGAGTCTTGAAACTGTTGGTAAGAACTTTCATGACCTCGGCGGGTCGAGCACAACTACACCGTCTTCCCTAGCGCGTGAGGGTGTAGGTGACGAGCGAGCGGGCCGGAACCGTGGCCCGCAGCGCACCCCCGCCGACCGGCACGGCCGGCTGCCGGGCGGTGCTGTGGGAGCCGTCGGTCAGGTACGGGGTGGCCGTCCCGGTGGTGAAGCCGAGGTTCCGCAGGCCGAACGACACCGGGGTGGCGCTGCCGGCCGCGTTGAGCGCCACGACCGTCACGGATCCGTCGGTGTCGCGGAACGCCGACAGCCTGAGGTTGGCGTCGGACGTGGTGGCGCCGATGCGGGTGGCTCCGGGCCGGATGAAGCGGCTGTAGTTCGCCAGGGCCCACAGGCGCTTGGAGACGTGGTAGTTCGCACCGTCCATCTGGATCAGCCCACGGGTGGCGCCGGTCGAGGCGCCGTACCAGTACACGTAGCCGCTGGTGTTCCCCTTGGTCAGGGCGTCGTGCACGGCGCCCGCGACCGTGAACCCGTCGTAGCCGCTGCCGTCGTCCCAGGCCTCGTTCCAGGTGGTGCCGTCGGGCGACCACTCCGACATCCAGGTCCGCTTGTCGGTCGGCAGCGGCCCGTCGACCTTGCTGGCATACGTGTGGCCGGCGTGGGTGTCGACGAAGCCGCGGGCCGTGGCGTCGGCCTCGATGGCGCTGGTGTAGTTCTTCTGCTGGTTCCAGCCGAAGGAGTCGCAGCAGACGACCTTGTAGCCGCCGGCCCTCGCCACCGGGCCGAAGACCTTGGTGAACTCCACCGCCTGGGCGGGCGTGAGCCGCATGGAGTCGTAGGTGGCCGTCCAGTCGGGCTCGTTGGTGAACCCGAGGTCATTGATCCGGATGCCTTCCTGGGCGTAGAACTTCGCGTACTGGACCAGGTGGTTCGCGTACGCCTTGCGCCAGTCGCCGCTCGCGCAGCTCGCGCCCGCCAGGCCGCACAGGGTGCCGCCGTTCGCGTCGGTCCCATTGGTCTTCATGTACCCGGGGGCCGTCCAGGCATCGGCGTAGAAGCGGTTCACGCCGTAGGCCTTGGCCTGCTGGGCGAGCCAGACCTGGCCCTTGTCGTTGCGGTCCCACACGTACTTGGGGGTCGCGTTCGGCCCGCCGGGGTCGGTCGGCTGGATGCCCGAGTCGATGCCGAGGCGAAGGATGCTCAGCCCGACGCCGGTGCTCCGGCTGAACAGCAGGTCGAGGATCTCGCGTTGGCGCTGGGCGGGCAGGCCCTGCGAGCCGCGCATGATCTCGGCCCGGCCGAAGTGCTCGGAGATGCCGAAGCCGTCTATGGGCTGATGCCGGGTGGCCCCGTCGATGGTCGCGGAAGCGTCCGCCCGTGTGCCGGCCGGTGCCGTCCCGGCGGTGATCCCGGCGGTCGTCGTCAGCACCGCCGCGGACGTCACCGTCCACCTTCTGAGCCTGCGCAGCGTGATCCGTCCCGTCATGGGAGCGCTCCCAGTGGTATGAGGTCGCCCCTCGGGGTTTCCGAGGGGCGAGTGTTCGAGATGCTGAACAGCGTTCAGGGAGTTGCCACTGAGGAGGGAACGTAGGACAGCGTTCCGGAAGCGTCAATCCCTCACGCAGCGCACTGGGGTGCTCGCGCTCAGCAGGTCGTCCGGCCCGCGTGGAGGGCGAGTGCGGTGTTCGCGCCGAGGGTGGCGGTGAACTGGCCACCGGAGTTCACGGTCACCGTCGTGTTGTCCTGCACGTCGCAGTACGTCCCCGCCGGCAGCGAGGTCTGATACGTCCGGCTCAGCGAGCCCGACTCGTGGTTGATGGCCACGAAGCCCTTGCTCCCCCGCCCGAACGCGATGGCGTCGCCCCCGTTGTCCCACCAGTTGGTGACGGCCTCGCCCCGCGTGGCGTTGCGGAAGCCGACCATCGACTTGATCTCCGGCCAGTTGTGCTGGCACTTCCAGCCGTCCTGCCAGCAGGCGTTCACCTGGCCGCCGTTCGGCGGGCCGGCGTCGTGGTCGGAGAACTCGTAGCCGGAGTTGATGTCGGGGGCGCCGTAGGGCCAGGCGAGCATGAACACGTTGGCGAGGGTGTAGTTGGCGTTGTCCTTGTAGCTGAGGGTCGAGCCGTTGCGCTCGGTGTCGTGGTTGTCGACGAAGACACCGGAGACGCCGCCGCTCATATAGCCCCAGCCCTCGCCGTAGTTCTTCAGATAGGCGAGGTTCTCGTTGGTGAAGACCCGCTTGAGGTCGTAGGCGTAGCGGAACTCCTGGACGTCACCGTTCTTCGTGTATTCGGTGGGCTGGACGGCCTCGCCGGAGCCGTAGATGACCTCCTGCTTCCAGTACACCGAGGGGTTGCTCAGGCGGGACTTGATGTTCGCCAGGTCGGCCGTGTCCATGTGCTTGGCCGCGTCGATGCGGAAGCCGTCCACGCCGAGGGAGAACAGGTCGTTCATGTACCCGGCGATCGCGCCGCGCACGTAGTCCTCGCCGGTGTCGAGGTCGGAGAGGCCGACCAGTTCGCAGTGCTGGACGTTCCAGCGGTCCTGGTAGTTGCTGATCTGACCCGTGCAGTCGTCGAAGTCGGGCGCGGAGTACAGGCCCGGATAGTTGTACTTCGTGTACGACGAGCCGCCGGTGCCGGTGCCGCTGCCCGCCGCCATGTGGTTGACGACCGTGTCGGCGACGACCTTCACACCGGCCGCGTGGCAGGTGTTCACCATGTTCCGGAAGGCCGTGCGGTCGCCGAGCCGGCCGGCGATCTTGTAGCTGACCGGCTGGTACGACGTCCACCACTGGGAGCCCTGTATGTGCTCGGCGGGCGGGGAGACCTGGACGTATCCGTATCCGGCGGGACCGAGGGTGGTGGTGCACTCGCGGGCGACGGAGGCGAAGTTCCACTCGAAGAGGACGGCGGTGACGTCCTTGGTGCCAGGTGGGGAGGCCTGTGCACTCGTCGGGTTCATGACAATCGCAGTCGCGGCGAGCGCGACGGCGGCGGAGAGGTGTCTGCGTGCCATGTGGGGTTTCCTTCTTCGTTGAAGGTTCTTGCTGCAAGGTTCAGAAACCTTGCGGTGACGCAGATGTTAAAGGCCCGCCGCCCGAAAGGGCAGCGGGCCGTACGAAATTCAAAGGAAAATCAGGCGGTGACCGCGGTGGTCCACCACACCGTGGTGTCGGCCGGCACCTTCGCCTCGTCGTCGACCTCGACGATCTCGCCGCTCGCGACCAGCACCCGGCCGTAGGCCGGCATCGCCACCGACTCCCCGGTGGTGTTCGCGACGCACACGAACTCCCCGCGCCGGAAGGCGAGCACGCCCTCGGGCGCCCGCAGCCACTGCACGGACGTGCCGGCGCCGAGGTCGGGCTGCTCGCGGCGCACGGCGAGCGCGGCCCGGTACAGCTCCAGCGTCGAGCCGGGCTCCCCGGTCTGCGCCTCGACGCTCAGCTCGCCCCACCCGTCCGGCTGCGGCAGCCAGCTGCCGCCGTCGCCGAAGCCGTACGACGACCCGGTCCGGGTCCACGGGATCGGCACCCGGCACCCGTCGCGGAAGCCGTCCTGGCCGGCGCCCCGGAAGTACGCCGGGTCCTGACGCACCTCGTCCGGCAGGTCGACGACGTCGGGCAGCCCGAGCTCCTCACCCTGGTAGACGTAGGCCGAGCCGGGCAGTGCCAGCATGAGCAGGCTCGCGGCCCGGGCCCTGCGCAGCCCCAGTTCCCGGTCGCCGGCCAGCCGGATCTGGGTGCCGAGCCCTGCCGGGTTGGCGAAGCGGGTGGCGTGCCGGGTCACGTCGTGGTTGGACAGGACCCAGGTGGCGGGTGCGCCCACCGGGCGCATGGCGTCCAGCGTGCGGTCGATGACCTCGCGCATCTCCGCGGCGTCCCAGTGGGTGCTGAGGTACTGGAAGTTGAACGCCTGGTGCAGCTCGTCCGGGCGGACGTAGTGGGCGGTGCGCTCGATGGTCGGGGTCCAGGCCTCGGCGACGAAGATCCTCTCCCCCGCGTACTCGTCGAGGACGAGCCGCCACTGCCGGTAGATCTCGTGCACGCCCTCTTGGTCGAAGAACGGCATGACATCGTTGCCCAGTAGCTTCACCTGGTCGTGGGATCCAAGGTCGGGCAGCCCCTCCGCCTTCACCAGACCGTGGGCGACGTCGATGCGGAAGCCGTCGACGCCCATGTCCAGCCAGAAGCGCAGGATGGAGCGGAACTCGTCGCCGACCGCCGGGTGCTCCCAGTTGAAGTCGGGCTGCTCGGGGGCGAAGAGGTGCAGGTACCACTCACCGTCCGGCACCCGTGTCCACGCCGGGCCGCCGAAGATCGACTCCCAGTCGTTGGGGGGCAGCTCGCCGTTCTCCCCCTTGCCGGGGCGGAAGTGGTAGCGCTCCCGCAGCGGGGAGCCGGGGCCCTCGGCGACGGCCCGCTTGAACCACTCGTGCTGGTCGGAGGAGTGGTTCGGGACCAGGTCGACGATGATCCGCAGGCTCAGCTCGTGGGCGTCGCGGATCAGCGCGTCGGCGTCCAGGAGGTTGCCGAACATGGGGTCGACGGCCCGGTAGTCGGCGACGTCGTAGCCGGCGTCGGCCTGCGGCGAGGCGTAGAAGGGGCTGAGCCACACGGCGTCCACGCCGAGGTCGCGCAGATACGGCAGGCGGGTGCGGACACCTTCCAGGTCACCCATGCCGTCGCCGTTGCTGTCGGCGAAGCTGCGCGGGTACACCTGGTAGATCACCGCGTCCCGCCACCAGTCGCGGCGCTTGGCGACGGTGGGGGTCATGGCAGGGGCGGCGGAGTGCTGCTGGCTCATGTCGTCCTTGATGCGTCACAGGATGTCGGTCATGGAAGGCGTGGGCGGGGTGTTGTTGGGGCGGCCGCGGCACAGCGGGGTCGGATGGGCACCACGGCCGCCCACCGCGCGCCCCCTCAGGGGCGCGGGGCTGTATCGATCTGCGGCTCCGCCGCGCGGGCGCGACCAGCCACGACGGCGCCGCGGCCGATCGCTCGACGAGGGTCACCCCTTCGTGCCACCGGCGGTGAGCCCGGTCACCAGGTTCTTCTGCACGAGGTAGAAGAAGATGGCAGCCGGTATCGCGATCAGTACAGCCGTCGCGGCCATCAGGTTCCGCTGCGCGTCATGCTCGCTCACAAAGGTCTGCAGACCGACGGCAAAGGTGTACTTGTCGTCGCTCAGCATGAACGTCGAGGCGAACGCGACCTCACCGAAGGCCGTGAGGAAGCTGTAGAACGCCGCGACCGCGAGGCCCGGCTTGGCGAGCGGCAGGATCAGCCGCGCGAACGTGCCGAAGGGGGTCAGCCCGTCGACGCGCCCGGCCTCGTCGATCTCGAACGGGATGGTGTCGAAATAGCCCTTCATCAGCCAGGCGCAGTACGGCACGATCGTGGTGCAGTTGACAAGGATGAGACCAAGGTAGCTGTCGATGAGCTGCAGATCCGAGAGGATCTGGTACATCGGCACGATCAGTACCGCGATCGGGAACATCTGGGTGACCAGCAGTACCCACATCAGCTTCCGGTAACCCGGGAAGCGCATGCGGGAGACCGCGTAACCGGTGGACGCGGCGACGACGACGCCGATGAGCGTCGTGCCCAGCACCACGACCAGCGTGCTCTTCAGCCAGTCGAAGAAGCTCGTGTCCTGCAGGACGAACGCGTAGTTGTCGAGCGTCATCTTGCTCCAGATGCGCCCGGGGTGGAGGTAGTCGTCCTTGTCCGGGCCGAGGGACAGGAAGACCAGCCAGGCGATCGGGAAGAGCGCGGTCAGGCTCGCGCCGATCAGCACGGCGTGCGAGGCGAGGGAGCCCGCGCGGCTGTTCTCGCCGCGGCGGCGGACCTTGCGGGGCGCGTCGGAAGGGCGCCGCTCGGTGACCGCGGCGGAGGTCTCGACGGTGGTCGTACTCATGGTGGACTCCTGCCTCAGATCGCGAGCTGCTGCTCGTTGCGGTTCAGCCAGCGGCGGTAGAAGGAGGTGAAGACGATCAGGAGGGACAGGAGCAGGATTCCGTAGGCGGCGGACTGGGCGTAGTCGCGCGGCTGCTGCCCGAAGCCCAGCTGGTAGGCCCAGGTCACGAGGATCTGGGCGTCGGGGGCGGTGTTGCCGAACAGCAGGAAGATGATGGCGAACTGGTTGAAGGTCCAGATGACGCCGAGCAGTACGACGGTGGTGCTGACGGACCTGAGGCCGGGCAGGGTGACGTAGCGGAACCGCTGCCAGGCGTTGGCGCCGTCCATCTCGGAGGCCTCGTACAGGCTCGCGTCGATCGACTGCAGTCCGCCGAGCAGCGAGACCATCATGAACGGCACACCGCACCAGGTGTTGACCATGATCGCGGCGAACCGCTGCCAGAAGGTGTCCTCCAGCCACAGCGGCGTCGGCAGGTGCAGGAACTCCAGGGCGCTGTTGATGACGCCGCCGTCGGCGAGCATGAACCGCCAGCCGAAGACGGTGACGAAGGTCGGCACCGCCCAGGGCAGCACCAGGACCATCCGGTAGAGGGTGCGGCCACGCAGCTTCTGGTTGAGCAGCAGCGCGAGCCCGAGGCCGATGCCGTAGTGCAGGGCGACACAGGCCGCCGTCCAGAAGACCGTCCACAGGAAGTGCGACCAGAAGCGGTCGTACGACGTCGGGCCCCACAGGATGTCGGCGTAGTTGTCCAGGCCGATGAACTTGTAGGTGGCGTCGATCTCGTTGACGCCGATCGTGCGGGCGGTGTTGAGGCTGGTGGCGTCGGTGAGCGTGAGGTACAGGCCGTAGGCCAGCGGGTACAGCACGAGGACCCCGAGGACGATCGCCACCGGGGCGATCATCGCGTAGGCGTACCAGTGCTTGTGGAAGCCGTTCTTCAGCCGCTGGCCCGGCCCGGGGCGCGGTTCCCGCTCACCGCGCCGCTTGCCGGTCGCTCGGTCGATGACGACTGTCATGGTTCGGCACCTTCTGGAGGTTCAAGGAGGTCAGGGGGAGCTGCCCGGGCGCAGGCGCGGGCCCGTGGCCGCCGGATCCCCTCCCCCCATGCCAGGGGGATCCGGCGGCCACGCGGCGGTCACTTGGAGAAGTCGGGCACCAGCTTGGTGATGGCGGTCTCGGCGTCGCCGAGGCCCTTGTCCAGGGACTCCTTGCCGCCGGCGATCTCGATCAGCTCGTCGTCCAGCGGGCCCCACAGGGAGCTGTACTCGGGCAGCGCCGGGCGCGGCTGGGCGGAGGAGAGCACGCCCTGGTAGCCGGCGATGCCGGGGTCGGCCTTGACCTTGGCGGTGTAGGCGTCCTCGCGCGTGGGGAGCGTGGAGTTCTTCAGCGCGATGGTCTCCTGGGCCTTCGCCGAGGTCATGAAGTTGACGAACTTCAGCGAGGCCTTCTGGTGAGCCGCGTCGGAGCCGGCGTAGACGGAGAGGTTGTGGCCGCCGGTCGGGGCGCCCGCCTTGCCGGTGGAGCCGGCCGGGACGGTGGTGATGCCGAGGTTGTTCTTGTCCTTGAAGGCGGAGCCCTTGTAGAAGTTGGTGATCTCCCACGGGCCCTGGACGATCGAGGCGACCTTGCCGCTGACGAACGCCTCCTGGATGTGGGCGTAGGCGTCGGCGGTGGTGTCGGCCTTGTGCAGGCCCTTGCCCTTGAAGAGGCCCTGCCAGGTGCCGTAGGCCTTCTTGGCCGCGGGCGAGGTGACGGTGATCTTCTTGGCGTCGACGTCGACGGTGTCGGCGCCCTCGCCGTAGAGGAAGCTCTGCGCGTAGTAGGCCTGGGTGGAGCCCCAGTAGCCGTCGACGCCGGTCTTGTCCTTGACGGTGGCGGCGGCCTTCTTCAGGTCGTCCCAGGTCTTGGGGGCCTCGACGCCGGCCTTCTTGAACAGGGCCTTGTTGTAGACGAGGGCGAGGGTGTCCGTGGTGAAGGGGACGCCGTAGGTCTTGCCGTCGTACTTGGCCTGCTCGATCAGGCTGGGCTGGAACTCGGCCTGGTCCTTGAGGGCCTCGGTGCCGTCCAGCGGCGCGAAGAAGCCCTTCTTGGCGAAGGCGGGGGTCCAGCCGACCTCGGAACGCAGCACGTCGGGGGCGCCCTTGGAACCGGCGGCGGTGTCGAACTTGTTCTGCGCCTGGTCGAAGGGGACGTTGACGTAGTTGACCTTGATGTCCTTGTTGGCGGCCTCGAACTCCTTGACCAGGGCCTTGTACGTCGGCGCCTCGTTGGTCGCGTTGGAGGTGTCCCACCAGGTGATGGTGACCGGGCCGTCGGCCTCGTCGCCGCTGTCGCTTCCGCCGCACGCCGTCGCCGCCAGGGCGAGGGACGCCACCAGCGCGGTGGCCGCTATGCCACGCCGCATGAGTTCTCCTTGAGGGTGAAAGCCCGTTCGTGCTGCCGACTGCGCCGTTGGCCGCCGGGCGTCGGTGAGATTAGCCGCGCTTCACGGACTTGCGAAAGACCTTGCAGCAAAAAGTTGCAAGCGGTGCCGATGGTTATCCCGCCGTGACCTCCCTTCGACCGCCCCGCAGCCCTGATTTCCGGCTGTTCGGCGGGGACTCGGACAGTTGTGCAAGACTCTGCAAGCACTTGCCATCCGCTTCCGTCGGGGGAATCATCCGTTGCGGATCGGACGCCGGCCACGACCTCTTCTCGACTTATTTGGGGACCGCGATGACCCAGCAACCCGCAGCCGGCCGTGCGACGGCACGCACCAGGCGTCCCGTCGGTGTGCAGGGAGAACCCCGGCCGCTACAGTCCAGTGCTGTGACCACACGGCTTGCCGACATCGCCTTGCAGGCGGGGGTGAGCGAAGCGACCGTCAGCCGCGTCCTCAACGGGAAGCCGGGCGTCGCCGCCACCACCCGCCAGTCCGTACTGGCCGCCCTCGACGTGCTGGGCTACGAACGCCCGGTGCGCCTGCGCCAGCGCAGCGAGGGCCTGGTGGGCCTGATCACCCCGGAGCTGGAGAACCCGATCTTCCCGGCCCTGGCCCAGGTCATCGGCCAGGCGCTGACGAGGCAGGGCTACACCCCCGTCCTCGCCACCCAGACCCCGGGCGGCTCGACGGAGGACGAGCTCACGGAGATGCTCGTCGACCGCGGGGTCGCCGGCATCATCTACGTCTCCGGGCTGCACGCGGACACCACCGCCGACATGCAGCGCTACGACCGGCTGCGCGCGCAGGGCGTGCCGTACGTGCTGGTCGACGGCTTCTCGCCGAAGGTGCAGGCGCCGTTCATCTCCCCCGACGACCGCGCGGCGATGAGCCTGGCTGTCACGCACCTGGTGTCCCTGGGGCACCAGCGGATCGGGCTGGCCCTCGGGCCCAAGCGGTTCGTGCCGGTGCAGCGCAAGATCGAGGGGTTCGTGCGCACGATGCAGGACCAGTTGGGCCTGGGCGCCGAGGCCGTCGAGACGGAGCTGGTCCAGCACTCCCTCTACACCCTGGAGGGCGGCCAGGCCGCGACCACGGCGTTGATCGAGCGAAACTGCACGGCCGTGGTGTGCGCGAGCGACATGATGGCGCTGGGCGCGATCAGGGCGGCGCGGCAGCTGGGCCTGGACGTGCCGAAGGACATCTCGGTGGTCGGCTTCGACGACTCGCCGCTGATCGCCTTCACCGACCCGCCGCTGACCACGATCCGCAAGCCGGTCCCGGCGATGGGCCAGGCGGCCGTCCGCACGCTGCTGGAGGAGATCGGCGGTACCCCGGCCCCCCACAGCGAGTTCGTGTTCATGCCGGAGCTGGTCGTGCGCGGTTCGACCGCTTCGGCACCCGGGGATCGCGGTCGTTCCTGACGTCGTGGCCTGATCTCGCCGTAGGGAGAACATGCGGCCCGGGCCTCGCCGGGGGATGATCGGTGGGGAAGTCCTTTTCTGGCAGACTTTGTGCCTATGGGTGACACGACCGTGACGAAGCCGGAAGGCCGGGAATCGGCCCTTCCGCAGACCGTTACGGCCGAGAGCGGTCCGGGTTCGCCGCACCGGCTGCGCGCCCCGCGCCGGCCCCGGTTCTGGTTCGAGATCCTGCTGATCGCGGTGAGTTACTGGACGTACTCACTGATCCGCAACGCCGTGCCCGAGCAGAGGGCCGAGGCGCTGCGCAACGCCGACTGGATCTGGAAGGCCGAGCACCATCTGGGCATCGCCGTGGAGGAGTCGGTCAATCACGCCGTGAACGCGGCGACTTGGCTGATCATCGGCATGAACTACTACTACGCGACGCTCCATTTCGTGGTGACGCTGAGTGTGCTCGTGTGGCTGTTCCGTCGGCATCCCGGCCGGTACGCGGCGACCCGGCTGGTGCTGTTCGCGACCACCGCCGTCGCCCTGGTCGGCTACTACCTGTATCCGCTGGCACCCCCGCGCCTGATGAACGGCGGCGATTTCATCGACACCGTCATGGTCCACCAGACCTGGGGATCGATGGCCTCCGGCGACCTGAAGCACATGTCCAACCAGTACGCCGCGATGCCGTCGATGCACATCGGCTGGTCCCTGTGGTGCGGCCTGACGATCTTCGCCCTGTCGGCGATCCCCTGGGTGCGGGTGCTGGGCCTGCTGTACCCGACGCTGACCCTGGTCGTCATCGTCGCCACCGCGAACCACTTCTGGCTGGACGCGGTGGGCGGCATGCTCTGCCTGGCCTTCGGATTCACGGTGGCGAGGCTCTGGTACGGCACCCAGCCGTACGCGCTGCCGCGCCTGGTACCGGCGAGATCCGCCGGGCCCCGTCAGCGGGTTCGAGCCGGCCGCGGGCCGTCGGCCTAGCGCTCCGCCACCCCGTAGAACAGTTCCTCCACCACGCCCCGTGCCCTGCGCGCCGTGCGGCGGTACGCGTCGAGCATGTCGCCCGCGTGTCCGGGGCCGTATCCCAGGTAGCGGCCGACGGCCGCGAGTTCGCGGGGCTCCGTGGGGAAGGTGTCGCCGGCCCGGCCGCGGACCAGCATCACCGCGTTGCGGACGCGGGTCGCCAGGACCCAGGCCTCGTCCAGGGTCGCGGCGTCCTCCTCCGTGATGAGCCCGGCCGCGCGGGCGGCGGCCAGGGCCTCACGGGTGCGGGTGGTGCGCAGGCCCGGCTCCGCCGAGCCGTGCCGCAGTTGCAGCAGCTGCACGGTCCACTCCACGTCGGACAGGCCGCCCGGGCCCAGCTTCGCGTGCAGTTTGGGGTCGGCGCCGCGTGGCAGCCGCTCGGACTCCATACGGGCCTTGAGCCGCCGGATCTCGCGGACGGCCTCGTCGTCGAGCCCGTCCGCCCGGTAGCGCAGCGGGTCGATCAGCTCGATGAACCGGCGGCCCAGGTCCTCGTCCCCGGCGACGGGCTCGGCCCGCAGCAGCGCGTGCGACTCCCACGTCAGGGACCACCGGCGGTAGTACGCCTCGTACGAGTTGAGGGTCCGTACGAGCGGCCCGGACTTGCCCTCGGGGCGCAGGTCGGCGTCGACGAGGAGGGGCGGGTCGGCGCTGGGGATCTGGAGCAGGCGGCGCATCTCGGAGACGACCTTGTTGGCGGCCTGCCCGGCCTCGTGCTCGTCGACCCCGTCGCGCGGCTCGTGCACGAACAGCACGTCCGCGTCGGAGCCGTAGCCCAGCTCGTGGCCGCCGAAACGGCCCATGCCGATGATCGCGAACCGGGTGGGCAGACTGTCCCCCCAGCCCTCCCGCACCACGGCCCGGAGCGTACCGGCGAGCGTCGCCGCCGTCAGGTCCGACACCGCGCCGCCGATCCGGTCCACCAGCGCGCCCTGGTCGGCCTCGGCGGGCTGCTCCTCGGTGCCGTAGGAACCGACGATGTCGACGGCGGCCGTACGGAACAGCTCGCGGCGGCGCACCCCGCGTGCCGCGGTGACGGCCTGGGCGGCCCCGTCGGCCCGTTTCACCGCGGCGAGTATCTCCTGCTCCAGATGGGTGCGGGAGCGCGGTTCAAGACCGCCGCCGTCCCCGTCGCCGAGCAGCGCCACCGCCTCCGGGGCGCGCATCAGCAGGTCGGGGGCGAGCCGCCCGGCGGACAGCACACGGGCGAGGTTCTGCGCGGCGGCGCCCTCGTCCCGCAGCAGCCGCAGGTACCAGGGCGTCTTGCCGAGCGCGTCCGACACCTTGCGGAAGTTGAGCAGGCCCGCGTCCGGGTCGGCGGAGTCGGCGAACCAGCCCAGCAGGACGGGCAGCAGGGTGCGCTGGATGGCGGCCTTGCGGGTGACGCCGGAAGCCAGTGCCTCGAGGTGGCGCAGGGCGGAGGCCGGGTCGGCGTAGCCGAGGGCAACCATGCGCTCCCGGGCCGCCTCGGGCCTGAGCCGGGCCTCTCCGGGGGCGAGCTGGGCGACCGCGTCGAGCAGCGGCCGGTAGAACAGCTTCTCGTGCAGCCGGCGTACGACGGTGGCGTGCCGCCGCCACTCGCGGTGCAGGTCGGCGACCGGGTCGGCGCGCAGGCCGAGGGAGCGGCCGATGCGGCGCAGTTCGGCCTCGTCCTCGGGGACGAGGTGGGTCCGCCGCAGCCGGAACAGCTGGATCCGGTGCTCCATGGAGCGCAGGAAGCGGTAGGCCTCGTCGAGCTGGGCGGCATCGGCACGGCCGACGTAGCCGCCGGAGGCGAGGGCCTTGAGCGCGTCGAGGGTCGTACCGCTGCGCAGGGAGGTGTCGGTCCGGCCGTGCACCAGCTGGAGCAGCTGCACGGCGAACTCGACGTCCCTGAGGCCGCCCGGGCCCAGCTTCAGCTGGCGGTCGACCTCGGCGAGGGGGATGTTCTCCACGACCCGGCGGCGCATCTTCTGCACGTCGGGGACGAAGTTCTCGCGCTCGGCGGCCTTCCACACCAGGGGCTGGACGGCGGCGACGTACTCCGCGCCGAGGTCGAGGTCGCCGGCCACCGGGCGGGCCTTGAGCAGCGCCTGGAACTCCCAGGTCTTGGCCCAGCGCTGGTAGTAGGCGAGGTGGCTGGAGAGGGTCCGTACGAGCGGACCGTTTCTGCCCTCGGGCCGGAGGTTGGCGTCCACGGGCCAGATGGAGCCCTCGACCGTGGTCTCCGAGCAGATCCGCATCATGTGCGAGGCGAGCCGGGTCGCGGCCCGCAC
The DNA here is from genome assembly GCF_045040895.1 of Streptomyces purpurascens. Taxonomy (NCBI): domain Bacteria; kingdom Bacillati; phylum Actinomycetota; class Actinomycetes; order Kitasatosporales; family Streptomycetaceae; genus Streptomyces; species Streptomyces purpurascens. Next base: position 2,644,387 of record NZ_CP108341.1, read on the forward strand.
GGCCTTGGTCTCGTCGGTCCCCTCGGTGGCCTCCCCCACGAAGATGACGTCCACGTCGGAGACGTAGTTCAGCTCGTGGCCGCCGCACTTGCCCATCGCGACGACGGCGAGCCGGCACTGGGCGGCGTCCTCGGGCGCGGCCGCCTCGGCGATGCCGAGGGCGGCGCGCAGGGTGGCGGTGGCGAGGTCGGCGAGCTCGGCCGCGGACTCGGCGACGCCGGTCGTGCCGCACACGTCCCGGGCCGCGATGGAGAGCAGGCAACGCCGGTAGGCGACGCGCAGGGAGACCGGGTCGGTGGCCTCCGCGAGGCCGGCCTCGAACTCCTCCACCCCGGGGTGCAGGTCGTACGCCTCGTACATGACGAGTGCCTGCCAGTCGTCCGGGTGCCGGGTGAGGTGGTCGGCGAGGGCGGTGGAGGCGCCGAGCACACCGAGCAGCCGGTCGCGCAGCGGCTTGGCCGCGATCAGCGTGTCGAGCAGTTCCCGGCGGGCGCCGGGATTCGGCTGGGCCTCCAGCAGCCGGACGAGCCCGAGCAGCGCGAGATCGGGGTCGGCGGTCCCGCCCAGCGCTTCCAGCAGCACCGGGTCGTCGCGCAGGAGCACGAGCTCGGCACTGTCCAGGAGCCGTTCGGCGGCGGTGGCGTCGGTGAAACCGTGCCGCAGCAGCCGTGTGAAGGTACTGCTCCTGCGCCCCGGCGCCGCCGTCATCCCGGGCCTCCCTCGGACTCGCCTCGGACCTGCTTCGGACTTCTTCGGATCAAGGTCGTACGGGCTCGAGCCTAGTCGCAGACCCCCGGTCGGGCCCCGATGAGTTCGGCAGGCGGACGGGGTCTGCCCTGTGAGAGCGCTGGGGGGCGCTTGGGGCGCTCTGTCAGGCGAGAGCTCAGGAGGACGGCTGATGACCACCACGCGACCCGAGACCAGGCTGGACCGCCGCTACAGCGACGAGACGGCCACCGCGACCGACTGGCAGGAGGCCGAAGCGCGGCTCACGGCGGCGGAGCTGTTCTGGATCACGACGGTACGACCGGACGGACGCCCGCACGTCACCCCGCTGCCGGCGATCTGGTCGGACGGCGCCCTGCACTTCTGCACGGGCCCGGAGGAGCGCAAGGCGAGGAACCTCGCGGAGAACCCGCACGTCGTGCTCACCACCGGCACGAACACCTGGAACAAGGGCTACGACCTGGTGGTGGAGGGCGAGGCGAGGCGCGTGACCGAAGACGCCCGGCTACGCGCTTTGGCCACCATGTGGGAGGCGAAGTACGGCAGTTTCTGGCACTTCGACGTACGGGAGGGCTATTTCCACCACGGTGCGGGACACGCGGCCGTCTACGCGGTGGCGCCGCGCACGGTTTTCGGCTTCGGTAAGGGGGAGCCGTTCAGCCAGACGAGGTGGCGGTTCGCCTGAGCCGTCGTCCGATGCCCGACGAAGGAGTCACGCCATGGACTTCACTCTCGAAGTGATCCCGCTGCCCGTCACCGACATCGACCGCGCCCGGGACTTCTACCGGGACAAGGTCGGCTTCCACGTCGACATCGACCAGGAGGTCATGCCCGGGATGCGGATCGTCCAGCTGACCCCGCCGGGTTCCGGCTGTTCCATCGCCCTCGGCGAGTCGATCTGGGAGATGACACCCGGCCCCACCCCGGCCCCCGGCTCGTACCAGGGCCTGCAACTGTGCGTCGCCGACATCAAGGCGGCCCACGCGGAGCTCGTCGAACGCGGCCTCGACGTCTCGGAGCCGGTCCAGTACGCCCCGGACGACGGCGCCACGTTCATGCACTTCACGGACCCGGACGGGAACGGCTGGGCGGTCCAGGAGTACCGCCGCCGGGCGACGGAGCCGCTGCACCAGCTGCTGGCGGACCTCAAGCGACAGGGGGCGTGACGCTGCCGGGCGCCCCGGGAGCGGACGAGGGGCCGACGGTCCGCGACCGTCGGCCCCCTGTGTCGTCTCGGCGGGCGAATCCGCGCCGGTTTGCGCCTACAGCGCCGGCAGGTTCTTCCGCAGCTCGAACGCCGTGACCTCGCTGCGGTACTCCTCCCACTCCTGCCGCTTGTTGCGCAGGAAGAAGTCGAAGACGTGCTCGCCGAGGGTCTCGGCGACGAGGTCGCTGCGTTCCATCAGGGTCAGGGCCTCGCCGAGGTTCTGCGGGAGGGGTTCGATGCCCATCGCGCGGCGTTCGGCGTCGGAGAGGGCCCAGACGTCGTCCTCGGCGCCCGGCGGGAGTTCGTAGCCCTCCTCGATGCCCTTGAGGCCGGCGGCGAGGAGGAGGGCGTAGGCCAGGTAGGGGTTCGCGCCCGAGTCCAGGGAGCGGACCTCCACCCGCGCCGAGCCGGTCTTGCCGGGCTTGTACATCGGGACGCGGACCAGCGCCGAGCGGTTGTTGTGGCCCCAGCAGATGTACGACGGGGCCTCGCCGCCCGCGCCCGCCGTGCGCTCCGCGCCGCCCCAGATGCGCTTGTAGGAGTTGACCCACTGGTTGGTGACCGCGGAGATCTCCGCAGCGTGCCGCAGCAGGCCCGCGATGAAGGAGCGGCCCACCTTCGACAGCTGGTACTCCGAGCCCGACTCGTAGAAGGCGTTGCGGTCGCCCTCGAAGAGCGACAGGTGCGTGTGCATGCCGCTGCCCGGGTGCTCGGAGAACGGCTTCGGCATGAAGGTCGCCTGCACGCCCTGCTCCAGCGCCACCTGCTTCATGACCAGGCGAAACGTCATGATGTTGTCGGCCGTGGAGAGCGCGTCGGCGTACCGCAGGTCGATCTCCTGCTGGCCCGGGGCGCCCTCGTGGTGGGAGAACTCGACCGAGATGCCCATCGACTCCAGCATGGTGATCGCCTGGCGGCGGAAGTCCATGCCGACGTTGGTCGGGGTGTGGTCGAAGTAGCCGGAGTTGTCGGCGGGCGTGGGACGGCTGCCGTCCAGCGGCCGGTCCTTCAGCAGGAAGAACTCGATCTCCGGGTGGGTGTAGAACGTGAAGCCCAGGTCGGAGGTGCGGGCCAGGGCGCGCTTGAGGACGTAGCGCGGGTCGGCGAAGGACGGGGAGCCGTCCGGCATGAGGATGTCGCAGAACATGCGGGCCGTGCCCGGGGCCTCCGCACGCCAGGGCAGGATCTGGAAGGTCGACGGGTCCGGCTTGGCGATCATGTCGGACTCGTAGACCCGGGCGAAGCCCTCGATCGCGGAGCCGTCGAAGCCGATGCCCTCGTCGAAGGCCTGTTCCAGCTCGGCCGGGGCCACGGCGACGGACTTGAGGAAGCCCAGCACGTCCGTGAACCACAGGCGTACGAACCGGATGTCGCGCTCCTCCAACGTCCGGAGCACGAACTCCTGCTGCTTGTCCATCTTCCGCTTCCCCATCCTTGCTGGTCAGGCCGCCTTCTCTTCCGTAGCCGGGAGGCGGTCGGGCACCTGAGCATCCCACCACACCACCATTTCGTACGCGTTGCGCACCATGATCGCCCGGCCGGCCCGGGGCCGAACGCCTCACGTACGGCAGGTGAACTGCTCTTCTGCCCATAGTGCCTGTTCGCGGCGACATCCGTAACGGCCGGTCCGCTTCGCCGCCCCACCCGCTTAATTTGCATCTCAGATGCAACTTTAAATACGGTGCGCGCAGTCGAGCACCGAGGAGCCCCGATGCTGTCCGAGCAGTCCGCCGCCACCGTCCGCGCCACACTCCCCGCCGTCGGCGGGGCCCTCGGCGCGATCACCGAGCGCTTCTACGCCGGCCTGTTCGCGGCCCGCCCCGAGCTGCTGCGGGACCTCTTCAACCGGGGCAACCAGGCCGCAGGCACCCAGCGGCAGGCGCTGGCCGGTTCCGTCGCCGCCTTCGCGACGCACCTGCTGGACCGTCCGGAGCAGCGGCCGGACGCGATGCTGCACCGCATCGCCCACAAACACGCCTCGCTCGGCGTCACGCCCGAGCAGTACGACCTCGTCCACGAGCACTTGTTCGCCGCCATCGCCGAGGTGCTCGGCGACGCCGTGACGCCCGAGGTCGCCGCCGCCTGGGACGAGGTCTACTGGCTGATGGCGAACGCCCTGATCGCCGTCGAGAAGCGGCTGCGCGAGGAGAGCGGCGGGCCCGGCTGGCGGAGCTGGGAGGTCGTCGAGCGCGTCACCGAGACCGCGGACGTCGCCACCTTCCGGTTGCGGCCCGCCGACGGCTCTCCCGTGCGGGACTTCCGCGCGGGCCAGTACGTCTCCGTCCGCGTCGCCCTGCCGGACGGCGCCCGGCAGATACGGCAGTACAGCCTCTCCGGTGCGGCGGGACCGCTCCGGCAGATCAGCGTGAAGCGCGTGCACGGGGACGGCGCCCCCGACGGCGAGGTCTCGAACCACCTCCACGCGCGCGTGGAGGAGGGCGACGTCCTGGAGCTGTCGGAGCCGTACGGCGACCTGGTCCTGGACGCCGGCCCCGACACTCCGCTGCTGCTGGCCTCGGCGGGCATCGGCGTGACCCCGATGACCGCGATGCTGGCGCACCTCGCCGGCTCGGGACACCGCGCCCCGGTCACCGTCGTGCACGGCGACCGCTCGCCCGCCACCCACGCCCTGCGCACCGACCACGAGGCCTACGCGGCCAAGCTGCCGGACTCGGCCGTCCACCTCTGGTATGAGCAGGACGCCCCGGCGGGCACCCACTCCGGGCTGGTCGACCTCACCGGCGTCCCGGTCGCGCCGGGCACGCGCGCGTACCTGTGCGGGCCGCTGCCGTTCATGCGGGCGGTACGGGCCCAGCTGATCGCGAAGGGCGTGGCCCCGGCCGGCATCCACTACGAGGTGTTCGGGCCGGACCTGTGGCTGGCGGGGCGGTCGTAGGGGGCCCCTAGCTTCCCCGTGTGATCCCCAGCAGCAGCGCCGCGGTCGGTTCCGCCACGATGTCCCGGAGGGTGACCGGGTCCAGTGAGGCGAAGAACGCCTCCTGGGCCCGGCGCAGGGCGCCGCGCAGCCGGCAGGCGGAGTTCAGGGGGCAGGGGGTGGTGCCCTCGCAGTCGACGACGTCGCCGTCGCCCTCGAAGGCGCGCACCACGGCGCCCACCGACGCCGTGCGGCCCTGCTCCGTCAGGGTGAGGCCGCCGCCGCGGCCACGGCGGGCGTCGAGCAACCCCATGTGCTGGAGCTCGGCGACGACCTTCGCCAGGTGCGTGTACGGCACGTCCATGCCGTCCGCGACCTCCCGGGTCGTCGGACTCGACTCGCCCGCGACGGCGAGCCGCATGAGGACCCGCAGGGCGAGGTCGGTGGAGCGCAGCAGCCGCATGCACGCAGCGTAGGTAATGGGAATCTGCGGTTCAAATTATCCGGAGGGGCGAGTGCGGAACGGACCCCGAAACTGTCGGGCACCTGTCGGTGCCGTATCGATTCAGCCCATTCCCTCCGCCGCCCTACGAGGCGCCCTGTTCCCCCCATTACGATCAGCTCACCCGACCGTCCCACCTTTCCCACGAAGGACACCTCATGGGCTCCGCCAACAAGAGCAGCACGGCACGCAAAGCGCGGATAGAGGAGATGCGGCGCGCCGAGCAGTCCCGTGAGCGCCGCAACCGGATCCTCGTCATCGCGGCCAGCGTGGTGGTCGTCTGCGGTCTCGTCGGCGGCGGTGTCGTGCTCGTGCGGTCCCAGTCCGGCGACGGTGGCAGTGACACCGCGGCGGCCGACTCCTCGGCCAAGGGGAAGTTCGTCACGGGCAAGGACGGTGTGAAGACCTGGGAGGGGAAGCTGTCCCGCAACCACGTCGCCAAGGACGTGAAGTACGCCTCCGAGCCGCCGGTCGGCGGCGACCACAACCAGGTCTGGATGAACTGCAACGGGGACGTCTACACCAAGGAACTCGACAACACCAACGCCGTGCACTCGCTGGAGCACGGCGCGGTGTGGGTGACGTACAACGCCGACGCGAAGAAGGCCGACATCGACGCCCTCGCGGCGAAGGTGAAGAAGACGCCGTACACGCTGATGAGCCCGATGGACGACCAGAAGGACCCGATCATGCTCTCGGCGTGGGGCCACCAGCGCACGGTGAAGGGCGCGAGCGACCCGGACGTCGCCACGTTCTTCGAGAAGTTCGTGCAGGGCGAGCAGACGCCCGAGCCGGGTGCCGCCTGCACGAACGGGCTGTCGCAGTGAGGCACGTCGGTCTGATCGCCGGGGCCGCGGCGACGGCGCTCGTCGCGGCCGGTGCGATCACCTACGCCGTCGCCGGGGACGACGGCAGCAGCCGGACCCCCTCCGCCGAGTCCGCGGACGCCGGGTTCGCGCGGGACATGGCGGTGCACCACCAGCAGGCCGTGGAGATGTCGTACATCGTGCGCGACCGCACCGAGGACGAGGACGTGCGGCGCCTCGCGTACGACATCGCGCAGACGCAGGCCAACCAGCGCGGCATGATGATCGGCTGGCTCGATCTGTGGGGGCTGCCCAAGGTGTCCTCCGAACCCATGGCCTGGATGGACATGGGAGGCATGGCCTCCGGCAAGGACGGCGCGCTGATGCCGGGCATGGCCACCAACACCGAGCTGAAGAAGCTCGGCAAGCTGAACGGCAAGCAGGCGGAGATCTTCTACCTCCAGCTGATGACGGACCATCACAAGGGCGGCGTCCACATGGCCGAGGGCTGTGCGGAGAGGTGCACGGTCGGCGTCGAGAAGCGGCTCGCCCAGGGCATGGTGGAAGCGCAGCAGTCGGAGATCGGCCTGATGACGGACATGCTGAAGGAGCGGGGCGCCGCACCGCGCTCCTAGCGCAGCACCCTCTTGGGGCGTAAGCCTCAAATCGCCCTGCCTCAGGGCGCCTTGGGTACTTCTTGGCCTGCGCAGGGCGCTTCTTGGGTTTCGCATTCCCCTGACATGAACGGTTCGTCGCGAGAGTGGCGACCGTCGAGTGATCACTCGCGACGAACCGCACAGGGGGTTCCATGAGATCCAACCGCGCCAAGGCGCGCGCCGGAGTGAGCATCGCGGCGACACTGCCGATGCTCGCCGGTGCGCTGGCGCTCGGCATACCCGCGGCGCACGCCGCCGACCACCCGCTCCGCGACCTGCTGGCCGGGACCCGGCCCGCGTGGGCCACGGCCAAGGCCGACAAGGGCGCCACCTCCGACGGCGCCCGGATGTCGGCCCGGGTGTATCTCCGAGGCCGCGACGCCGCCGGTCTCGCCGCCTACGCGAAGGCCGTGTCCGACCCGGCGTCGGCCTCGTACGGCAAGTACCTGACCGCCAAGAAGGCGCAGGCGCGCTTCGGCGCGACCAAGGCCCAGGTGGCGGCGGTGACGTCCTGGCTGACGGCCGCGGGCCTGAAGGTCACCGGGGTCACGCGGCACTACGTCTCCGTGACCGGTGACGTGGCCGCCGCCGAGAAGGCGTTCGGCACCCAGCTGCACGACTTCGCCAAGGGCGCGAGGACCTACCGGGCCCCGGCGGGCACCGCCTCCGTCCCGGCGGGCCTGGCCGACGCCGTGCTGACCGTCACCGGCCTGGACAACGCGCCGCACATGGTCACGCACGACGACCAGCTGCCGCCGCCGGACACCGTGTTCCGCAACGCCGGGCCGTTCTCCTCGTACTACGGCTCCAGGACGGCGAGCACGCTGCCGGACGCCTACGGCACGAAGATCCCGTACGCCGTCAAGGGCTACACCGGCAAGCAGCTGCGGGCCGCCTACGGCGCGGGCAAGCACACCGGCAAGGGCGTCCGGGTCGCCATCACCGACGCGTACGCCTCGCCGACCATCGCCTACGACGCCGGCACCTACGCCAAGCGCAACGGCGACGCGGCGTGGAAGACCGGCCAGCTGCACCAGGTGCTGCCCAAGCACTACACGAACACCAAGGACTGCTCGGCCTCCGGCTGGTACGGCGAGGAGACCCTGGACGTCGAGGCCGTGCACGCGGTCGCGCCGGCCGCGGACGTCACCTACGTGGGCGCCGCCTCCTGCACCGACGCCGACCTGCTCGACGCGCTCGGCAAGGTCGTCGACAACCACCTCGCCGACATCGTGTCCAACTCCTGGGGTGAGGTCGAGGCCGCGCAGACTCCCGACCTCGCGGCGGCCTACGACCAGGTCTTCCAGCTGGGCGCGGTCGAGGGCATCGGCTTCTACTTCTCCTCCGGCGACGACGGCGACGAGGTCGCCAGCTCCGGGACGAAGCAGGTCGACTCGCCGGCCAACTCGGCGTGGGTCACCGCCGTCGGCGGCACCTCGCTGGCCGTCGGCAAGGGCGACCAGTACCTCTGGGAGACCGGCTGGGGCACCGAGAAGGCCAACCTGTCGGCCGACGGGAAGAGCTGGACGGACTTCCCCGGCGCCTTCACCTCCGGCGCCGGCGGCGGCACCAGCAAGACGGTGGCGGAGCCCGGCTACCAGCAGGGCGTCGTACCGGACGCGCTGGCCAAGGCCGACAACGCGGCCGGCAACCGTGTCGTCCCCGACATCGCGGCGATCGCCGACCCGAACACGGGCTTCCTGGTCGGCCAGACGCAGACCCAGCCGGACGGGAAGACGCAGGCGTACAGCGAGTACCGCATCGGCGGCACCTCGCTCGCCGCGCCGACGATCGCGGCCATCCAGGCCCTGGCCCAGGAGGCCCGGGGCGGCACGCCGATCGGCTTCGCCAACCCGGCGATCTACGCCAAGGCCGGCTCGAAGGCCTACCACGACGTCACCGACAACCCGACGGGCTCCGGCCTCGCCGTGGCCCGCGTCGACTTCGTGAACGGCTACGACGCCACGGACGGTCTGGCCACGTCCGTGCGCGGCCTGGGCAAGGACAGCTCGCTCGCGGCCGTGAAGGGCTACGACGACGTCACCGGCGTGGGCACGCCCGCGAGCGGCTACGTCGAGTCCTACCGGCGCCGCTGAGGATCGGGGTGGCCTGGGGTGACCCAGGCCACCCCATTGCGTCGCTCTGACGATTACACTGGGCCCGTGCCTCAACTACGTCTCGCCCTGAACCAGATCGATTCGAGCGTCGGCGACCTCGCCGGGAACACCGAGTCGATCGTCCGCTGGACCCGGCACTCCGCCGAGCAGGGAGCGCATCTCGTGGCGTTCCCCGAGATGGTGCTGACCGGGTATCCCGTCGAGGACCTGGCCCTCAGGTCGTCCTTCGTGGAGGCCTCCCGGGCGGCGCTCGGCGCTCTGGCCACCCGCCTGGCCGACGAGGGCTTCGGTGAGCTGCCGGTGATCGTCGGCTACCTCGACCGCAGCGCGACCGCCCAGCCGAAGTACGGCCAGCCGGCCGGCGCGCCGCAGAACGCGGGGGCGGTGCTGTACGGCGGCGAGGTGGTCCTGAACTACGCCAAGCACCACCTGCCGAACTACGGCGTCTTCGACGAGTTCCGCTACTTCGTGCCCGGCGACAGCATGCCGGTCCTGCGCGTCCACGGCGTGGATGTCGCCCTGGCCATCTGCGAGGACCTCTGGCAGGACGGCGGCCGCGTCCCGGCGGCGCGCTCGGCGCGGGCGGGCCTGCTGGTGTCGATCAACGCGTCCCCCTACGAGCGCAACAAGGACGACACGCGCCTGGAGCTGGTCCGCAAGCGGGCCCAGGAGGCCGGCTGCACGACCGCGTACCTGGCCATGATCGGCGGCCAGGACGAGCTGGTGTTCGACGGTGACTCGATCGTCGTGGACAAGGACGGCGAGGTCGTGGCGCGGGCGCCGCAGTTCGACGAGGGCTGCGTGGTCCTGGACCTGGACCTGCCGGCGGCCTCGGCGGACGCGCCCACGGGTGTCGTCGACGACGGCCTGCGGATCGACCGGGTGATCCTTTCGGAGGAGCCCGTGGCTCCCTACGAGCGGGAACTGCCCGGTGGCTACGCGGACCGCCTGGACGACGACGAGGAGGTCTACTCGGCGCTGGTCGTGGGCCTGCGGGCGTACGTCGCGAAGAACGGCTTCAAGTCGGTCCTGATCGGTATGTCGGGCGGCATCGACTCGGCGCTGGTCGCCGCGATCGCGTGCGACGCGGTGGGCGCGCAGAACGTGTACGGCGTGTCGATGCCGTCGAAGTACTCCTCGGACCACTCGAAGGACGACGCGGCGGAGATGGCCCACCGCACGGGCCTGAACTACCGGACCGTGCCCATCGAGCCGATGTTCGACGCGTACATGGGTTCGCTGGGCCTGACGGGCCTGGCGGAGGAGAACCTCCAGTCGCGCCTGCGCGGCACGCTCCTCATGGCCGTCTCCAACCAGGAGGGCCACATCGTCCTGGCCCCCGGCAACAAGTCGGAGCTGGCGGTCGGCTACTCGACGCTCTACGGCGACTCCGTCGGGGCGTACGGCCCCATCAAGGACGTGTACAAGACGTCGATCTTCCGCCTGGCCGAGTGGCGCAACAGGGCCGCCCGGGAGCGCGGCCAGACCCCGCCGATCCCCGAGAACTCCATCACCAAGCCCCCGAGCGCGGAACTCCGCCCGGGCCAGGTCGACACGGACTCGCTCCCCGACTACCCGGTGCTGGACGCGATCCTCGACCTGTACGTCGACCACGACAAGGGCGCGGACGAGATCGTGGCGGCCGGCTTCGACCGGGAACTGGTCACGAAGACGCTGCGCATGGTCGACACGGCGGAGTACAAGCGCCGCCAGTACCCGCCGGGCACGAAGATCTCGGCGAAGGGCTTCGGGAAGGACCGACGGCTGCCGATCACCAACGGGTGGCGGGAGTCGGTCTGAGAGGCGGAACACCTCGAACACCTTGTGGGAGTCCGGGCGCACGGCGCGGACTCCCACGGGCGTCGGTCAGTCGGCGTCTCTTCTCCGCGCCCGATAAGCCGCCGCTTTGACGCGATTGCCGCACTCCTCCATCCCGCACCAGGCGCGCCGCGCGCCCCGTGAGCGGTCGAGGTAGATGCGGGTGCAGTCGGGGCGGCCGCACTCCTTGAGGCAGGCGTGGGGGTCGGCCAGCAAGGCGATACCGCTTCGGGCCAGTTGGGACAGTGCCGCGCGGAGGTCTCCCGACATGCGCAGTCCGGTGTCACTGAGCTCGATCGTCGGGACCGGCCCGGCGGCCGTGTCGTTGACGATTCCGAGGCAGCCCGGGTCGAAGGGGCGGTCGAGCACGCGGTCGAGAGCCAGGCGGTAGAGCGCTTCTCGCAAGGACAGCGCCGACCGGAGGGCCGTCTCGTCGGCGGTCACCCGGTCGGGGAGTCCGTCGCAGGCGGCCACCCACCGTTCGAGATCCGAGGGCCGGGTCAGGAGGTCGACGGGGTCGCCCCGGCGGGACAGGACCGTGCCCGCGAGATCCAGTGCCGGGTTGCCGCTCACGAAGGTGAAATCCACGTCACCATCTTGACCGGTGACGAGCCGGGTGGGCAATATCGTCACCTGCTGAAGTGGTGACGACCGAGCCGAGGGCAGGGGAACGCATGGGCGAGATCCGGGACATCGAGGTCGTCGTCTTCGACGTCCTCGGAACGCTCGTCGATGAGTCCAGCGGGCTTCGAGCGGCGATTCGCGAGGCAACTCCCGCGTCCGACGAGGCGGTTGTCGGCGACCTGGTCACCCTGTGGCAGCAGCACTGTGAGCACGAGCAACAACGCATCCAGCGGGGACACCGCCCTTACGCAAACACCGAGGTCATCGACGCGGAAGCCGCCCGGCGCGTCGCCGAGCAGGCCGGGATCGACGATGCGGCGGCCGTCGCCCGGCTGGCCACGGCGGGGCAGCGCCTGCCCCCGTGGGACGACTCCGTCGCCGGTCTCGGGCGGCTCGCGCGGCGGTTCCCGGTCATCGGGCTCTCCAACGCCAGTCGCACCGCCCTGCTGCGGCTCGACGCGCATACGGGGCTGCGCTGGCACCAGGCACTCTCCGCCGAGGCCGTCCTCGCCTACAAGCCGGCACCGGAGGTCTACCGGCTCGCCGTCGACACCGCCGGATGCCCACCGGAGCGCGTCCTCATGGTGGCCGCCCACGCCTGGGACCTGCGCGGAGCCCGGGCTGCGGGCCTGCGGACCGCCTACGTCCGTCGGCCGGCCGGGGATCCGCCGACGAGCTCCGACGACTTCGACGGACGGTTCGACGGACTCGATCAACTGGTCGACGCGCTGACACCGGGTCAGGTGGCGTCAGGCTCGCCTTGACCATAGGCACCAGCGGGGTCGAGACCGGCCCGGACGAGCATCACGCGTGCGGGCCGCCGAGCCAGTCGACGAGAGCGCGAGTCACACGCGCCGGCGTTTCGACAGGGGCAAGGTGCCCGGCCTCGCCCAGCAGGATCACGGGTGGACTTCCGGGGAGCAGGTCTCGCAAGCGAGCTGCCTGGTCGACAGGAAGCCATGGGTCCTGCTCACCCCAGCCGATCGTCACCGGGCAGCGCACCTGCCGCAGGCGTTCCGCGACCGGGCGAGTGTGTTCAGGCCGCAGCGCGGCGATCTGACGGTAGAACGCCGGCTGACCCGACGCCCCCAACCACGGCTGGCTCAACGCGTCCACCCAACCGGCTGTCAACTGGTGACGTGCCGCACCGGCGATGTACTCCCTGACCAGGGCCGTGTGGAGCGCGGCCGGAAGTTCCGCGAACACGTCGGCATGGTCGGCGACCAGACGGAAGAACGGCGATCCCCACGGATCGAGTGTCAGCGCGTCCCAGAGAAACAGACTCGCGTACTCACCGCCGTGAAGCAGGTGAGCTCCGAGTGCCACGGCTCCTCCGATGTCGTGTGCGACGACGTACGGCCTGTCCAGGCCCCAGTGGGTGAGCAGTCGAGCGAACCGCGACATCTGGGAGGCGAGATCGACCGGTACTGCCGGGTCCTTCGGCGATCGGCCGTAGCCAGGCATGTCCCACAAGAACACCCGATGACCGCTGCTCAGGTGCCGTGCGGCCTCCGCCCACACCTGTGACGACCACGGCGTGCCGTGGCAGAACACCACATCCCCCAGCGGAGCCCGCCCCTCGGGAGCCAGTACGTAGGTCGCGACGCTTGTCCCGTCGACGGTGACGTGGACAGGATCCGGCAGCCGCGATGCACTCGTCTTCATACGATGAAGCTAGAACCTCAGGTCGACCTGAGGTCAAGCGGGGACAATGGCCTCATGAAGATCGGAGAGGTCGCTCACCGTCTTGGAGTGGCGGTGCATGTGCTGAGGCACTGGGACGACGTGGGCGTCGTCGTGCCCGACCGCACACCGTCAGGCCAGCGCGACTACAGCGAGGAACACCTCCACCGCTTGCGGGTCCTGCGGGCATGCCAGGGCGTCGGCATGAGCCTGCCGGAGATCCGGCTGGCGCTGCACCGGGGTGAACCCGAGAGAAAGGGCGCGATCGAGCGGCAGCTCCACCGGATCCGGGCGCAACGAGCGCAACTCGAGGACGCCGAACGATTCCTCGTGCACGTGATCAACTGCGAGCACGATCTGCTCACCAGGTGCGATGCGTGCACGCGCTACGCCGAAAGCGTCCCCCTGCGGGAGAACGAGCACGTGACGCCGTCGACAACGACCTGACCCGCGTGGAGAGCAAGACCCCCCGATGAACAGAGCGGCAGCCCGTGGGACCAACCCCACGGACTGCCGCCCGAGTCACAGCACCGGCATACCACCGGCAACCGTCAGTGGTGCACCGTCTCCGCCTCCTGCGGGACGTGGCTCGCCACGATCCGCTCGCGTCCGGCGGCCGGCGCCCTGCGCCGGTCCACCGTGTACGCCAGCGCCGCCACGGCCAGGCCGAGGACGGCCAGGGCCGCGCCGGCCAGGGCCGGGGAGGTGACCCCGAAGCCCGCGGCCAGGGCGAGGCCGCCGATCCAGGCGCCGCCCGCGTTGGCCAGGTTGAAGGCGGCCTGGTTGGCGGAGGAGGCCAGGGACGGGGCCGAGGCGGCCTTCTCCATGACCATCAGCTGGAGCGGGGAGCCGGTGGCGAAGGCCGCCATGCCGAGCAGGATCACGGCCACGGCCGCGGTCAGCTCCGTACGCATCAGCAGCGGGAAGAGCGCCAGCACCACCACCAGGGACGCCAGGCCGCCGAACAGCGTGCCCCGCAGGGAGTGGTCGGCCAGCCGGCCGCCGAGCAGGTTGCCGGCGGTCGCGCCGACGCCGAACAGCGCCAGCAGCAGGGTCACGCTCGCACCGGCGTAGCCGGCGGCGTCCGTGAGCATCGGCGTGATGTAGCTGTACGCCGAGAAGAGGGCGCCGAAGCCGGCGACCGTCGTGCCGAGCGACAGCCAGACCGGGAGGGAGCGCAGGGCGGCGAGTTCGCCGCGCAGGCCCTGTGCGGTGGTGTGCTCGTGGTCGTGCGGGATCAGGAACGCGAGCGCGGCGATCGCCGCCAGGCCGATGGCGCTGACGCCGAGGAAGGTCGCCCTCCAGCCGAGGTTCTGGCCCATGAGGGTCGCCACGGGCACGCCCGCGACGTTCGCGACCGTCAGGCCGAGGAACATCAGGGAGACCGAGCGCGCCTTGCGCTCGGGGGCGACCATGTTCGTCGCGACGACGGCGCCCACGCCGAAGAAGGCGCCGTGCGGCAGGCCGCTCAGGAAGCGGGCCGCCAGCAGCCAGCCGTTGTCGGGCGCGAGGGCCGACAGGGCGTTGCCCGCGACGAACAGTCCCATCAGGCTGATCAGGACCGTGCGGCGGGACATCCGGGCCGTGACCGCGGCCAGCAGTGGGGCGCCGATGACGACGCCCAGCGCGTACGCCGACACCAGATGGCCGGCGCTGGGTATCGAGATGTGCAGGTCGTCCGCGACATCGGGCAGCAGCCCCATCATCACGAACTCGGTGGTACCGATGCCGAAGGCGCCCACGGCGAGGGCGAGCAGGGCCAGGGGCATGAGGAAGCCTTTCGAGTCTTGCTGGGGGATCCGTACTTTGTATGTTCAAGTACGGAACAAAGTCTCTCAGGCCCGCTATTCCTCGTACGGCTCTCCTCAGCCGCTTGTGGCGACCTTCACACGCGCGGCGATGGGCAGATGGTCACTGCCCGTCTCCGGGAGGGTCCAGGAGCTCTCCGGCTTCAGGCCCCTGACCATGATCTGGTCGATGCGCGCCATCGGGAACGACGCCGGCCAGCTGAACCCGAAGCCGTTGCCGGCCGCGCCCTGTGTGGAGCGCATCTGGGAGGTGACGGCGTTGAGCGCGCGATCGTTCATGGTGCCGTTCAGGTCGCCGAGCAGCACGACGTTCTTCAGCGGCTCGTGGGAGATGGCCTCGCCCAGGAACTCCGCGCTCCGGTCGCGCTGCCGGGCCGTGAAACCGGCCTCCATCTTGACCCGTACCGACGGCAGGTGGGCGACGTAGACCGCGACCTGCCCGGCCGGGGCGGTCACGGTGGCGCGCATCGCCCGGGTCCAGCCCATGTCGAGGTCGACGGCCCGCACACCGGTCAGCGGGTACTTGCTCCACACCCCGACCGTGCCCTCCACCGCGTGGTAGCGGTAGGTCGACGCCAGCGCCTTCTCGTACGTCGGGACGGCGGACGCCGTCAGTTCCTCCAGGGCCACCACGTCCGCTCCGGAGGAGGCCACGTCACGGGCGGTGCCGGCCGGGTCCGGGTTGTCGGCGTTGACGTTGTGCGTGGCCACGGTGAGGTCGCCGCCGGTGGCGGTCTTGTCGCTGAGCTGGCCGCCGAAGAGGTTCAGCCAGACCAGCGACGGCAGCAGCAGCGCGATCAGCGCGGTCACCGACCTGCGGACCACGGCGAGGACGAGCAGCACCGGGACGAGGAGCCCCAGCCAGGGCAGGAACGTCTCGATGAGGCTGCCCAGGTTGCCGATGGTGTTGGGGATGTGCGAGTGCACCAGCATGACCACGGCCAGCAGCACCGCGCCCGTGGCCACGAACAGACCGCGCCGCCACATCCGCGGGTCGCCCCGCCGGCCGCCGGCCATCCGGTCGAACAGGCGCCGAAGCCGGTTTCCCCGGCGCTCGGGCCCCGAGCCGCCGTTGTCCGTCTCCGTCATGTACGCCTGCTGCGCCATACCGTTGCCTCACTGCCTGCCGTGCACACCATCGCCCCCGTGTCATTACGACCCTAGGGGATGATCCGTTCCGTTCCCGCCGTCCGTCGACGGCCGTACGGGGGCGAGGACGAACGAGTCCGCGCGGCGAGTTCCGGTCACCGCCTGTGAAAGCGCCCTCTGTGACGAAACGCGCACACTAGGACGGCCGCGATACCGAACTGACGGGCGATGAGCTGCCGGGACGCAGCCCGTCGAGCAGCGTGTCGACGACCTGTTCGGCGAGGCCCTCCGGCAGGTCGGCGTCCGGGTGCAGGACGGCGCGCAGCAGCAGGGGGCCGACGAACAGGTCGTTGAGCAGGTCGAGGTCGACGTCCGTGCGCAGTTCGCCGTTCTCCTGGCCGCGGCGCAGGACCTCCCGGCCGAGCCGGCGGCGCGGTGCGACGACGGTGGCGTGGTACGCCGCCCAGATCTTCGGGCTGCTCTTCATCTGGGCGTGCGCGTTGTGCAGGATCGCCGACGAGCGGCTGGCCACGCCGCGCCGCCGCACCTGCTCCAGGAGGACCACGAGGTCGTCACGCATGGAGGTGCCGGGGAGCGGCGGGTCGGGCGGTTCGGCGGCGCGCAGGACGTCGACGAAGAGCTCCTCTTTGCCGCTCCAGCGGCGGTAGATGGTGGCCTTGCCGACGCCGGCGGTGCGGGCGACGCGCTCGATGGACAGCTCCGCGAGGGGCACACCCTCCTCCAGGAGCCTCATCACGCCCTCGATGATGGCGCGTTCGACGGCCTCGCTTCTGGGGCGGCCCCTCGGGGGACCGTCGTTCGGGGGGTGCCGTTCGGCGAGGCTCACGTCGCTCCGTCCATTGCTGGCTGATGAGATGCATTGTCGCGCAGGGTCACGACCGCGTGTCCGACAACTCCTTCTCCTCCTCCCCCTGCTGGGGCGCCGGGGGCTTTCCGGGCAGGAACAGCGCCACGACGACCGTGCCGACGAGGGCGACGCCCGCGCCCCACAGGGCGGTGACGTGCATCGCGTGCAGGAACGCGTCGTAGGCGGGGGTGACGAGGGTCTTGCCCTCGGGGCCGAGCTTCGCCGCGACGCCGAGCGTGGCCTCGATGGACTCGCCCGCGGTGTGGCGTACGGCGGGCGGCAGCGTGCCGAGCTTGTCCTCGATACCGGTGCGGTACGCCGTGGACAGCACCGAGCCGAGGACGGCGATGCCGAGGGCGCCGCCGACCTGCCGGAAGGTGTTGCTGAGCGCGGAGGCCGAGCCGGCCTTCTCGCGGGGCAGGGCCTGCATGATGACGACACTGACCGGGGTCATGATGTGCGCCATGCCGGTGCCCATGAGGAAGAAGATGACCTCCAGGATCCAGATGGGCGTGTCGGCCTCCAGGGTGGCGAAGGCGGCCAGCATCGCGGCGATGACCAGCATTCCGGCGGTCGTGGTGGCCTTGTTGCCGAAGCGGTCGACCAGCAGCCGGGCCCGTGGCGCGAAGATCATCTGGGCGGCGGCCAGCGGCAGCATCAGCAGGCCGGTCTGCAGCGGCGAGTAGCCGCGCACGCTCTGCGTGTAGAAGACCGAGAAGAAGGTCACGCCCATCAGTGCGAAGAACACCAGCGCGATGGCGGCGATGGCGGACGAGAAGACCTTGTTCTTGAAGTACGTGACGTCGATCGACGGGTGGTCGCTGCGCTTCTCGAACACCACGAAGGCGACGAGGACGGCGAGACCGGCGCCGATCGTCGACAGCACGGTGGCGTCGGTGAAGTCGGCGAGCTGGCCGCCCTTGA
This sequence comes from Streptomyces purpurascens, assembly GCF_045040895.1. Classification (NCBI taxonomy): domain Bacteria; kingdom Bacillati; phylum Actinomycetota; class Actinomycetes; order Kitasatosporales; family Streptomycetaceae; genus Streptomyces; species Streptomyces purpurascens. The sequence continues at coordinate 2,662,090 of NZ_CP108341.1, forward strand.
TGATGCCGTAGACGAGGAGGACCAGTCCGACGACGGAGAGCACGACGCCGACGGGGTCGACACGGCCCGGCTTCGGGTCGCGGGAGTCGGGCACCAGCCACAGCATCAGCGCGAGCGCGAGCAGCACGATCGGCACGTTGATGAGGAAGACCGAGCCCCACCAGAAGTGGTCGAGGAGCACGCCGCCGGTGATGGGGCCGATGGCGATGGCGAGGCCGACGCCGCCGGCCCAGATGCCGATGGCCTTCGGCTGCTCCTCGCGCTCGAAGACGTTCATGAGGACGGCGAGGGTGGCGGGCATGACGAACGCGGCACCCAGGCCCATCACGGCCCGGAAGGCGATCAGCTCCCCCGGCGAGCCGGAGAACGCGGCGAGCGCGGAGCCGATGCCGAACACGGCGAGGCCGCCGAGCAGCACCTTCTTGCGGCCCAGCCGGTCGCCGAGCAGCCCGGCGGTGAACAGCAGGCCCGCGAAGACGAGGGTGTAGGCGTTGATCGCCCACTCCAGCTCGCTCTGCGTGGCACCCAGGCCGGTCGGAGCCGGGGTGGAGATCGTCTTGATGGCGACGTTCAGGATCGAGTTGTCGAGGACGACGATCAGCAGGCTCAGCATCAGCACACCGAGGATCGCCCAGCGGCGCCGGTGCACCGCTTCCGGTATCCGGGGGCCGGTGGGGGCGGCGCGGTCGGCAGGATTAGTCATGCCGTCGAGCGTAGAAGCATTTCGATACGAGACCGTCTCGTATTGGAATACTTTTACCGAGCTCTTACGCGCGCCGCGCAGTGGGGCTCCGGCGGAACTCACAGGGCCTCCCCTAGCCCTGACTGGCACGAGGTGCCACCATGGACGTGGTCCGGGGACGCCGTCAGGGCGCCTCGAGATGACGTGTAAGGAGCCGTGCAATGACGCAGCTTTCGGCTGCCCAGACCGAGCGGACGAAGCCCTCCGACGGCGGCAAGGCGCTGTACGGAGGCAAGGGCACCCGCCGCATCACCGTGCGCGACATCGCCGCCGCCAAGGAGCGGGGCGAGAAGTGGCCCATGCTCACCGCCTACGACGCGATGACCGCGTCCGTCTTCGACGAGGCCGGCATCCCGGTCATGCTCGTCGGCGACTCGGCGGGCAACTGCCACCTGGGGTACGAGTCGACCGTGCCCGTCACCCTCGACGAGATGACCATGCTGTCGGCGGCGGTCGTACGGGGCACCTCGCGCGCCCTGATCGTCGGCGACCTGCCCTTCGGCTCCTACCAGGAGGGTCCGGTGCAGGCGCTGCGCTCGGCGACCCGGCTGGTGAAGGAGGCGGGCGTGCAGGCCGTGAAGCTGGAAGGGGGCGAGCGGTCGCACGAGCAGATCCGGCTGCTCGTCGAGTCCGGCATCCCGGTCATGGCGCACATCGGCCTGACCCCGCAGTCCGTCAACGCGATGGGCTACCGCGTGCAGGGGCGGGGCGAGGAGGCGGCCCAGCAGCTGCTGCGGGACGCGAAGGCCGTGCAGGACGCGGGCGCGTTCGCGGTGGTGCTTGAGCTGGTCCCGGCGGAGCTGGCGGCCGAGGTGACGCGGGTGCTGCAGATTCCGACGGTGGGGATCGGGGCCGGCCCCGAGACCGACGCGCAGGTGCTGGTGTGGACCGACATGCTGGGTCTGACCGGCGGGCGCGTTCCCAAGTTCGTGAAGCAGTACGCCGACCTGCGTGAGGTCATGGGCAACGCGGTGAAGGCGTTCGCCGAGGACGTGGTCGGCGGAACGTTCCCGCAGGAGGAGCACTCCGTCCACTAGAGCCACAGCGGTACCACGGACGGCCCGCCGACCTTCCCCCAGTCGGCGGGCCGTTCCCATGTCGGGGCCCCGACACGGTCTGTCGGTGGCGTGTCGGTGGTTTGTCGGTGGGTCCTGAGACCGTCTGTCTCATGACGCGAATCGACACACAAGCCGGCGGCGCCGCGGTCACCGTGCGGGGGCTGGTGAAGCACTACGGCGAGACCAAGGCACTGGACGGGGTCGACCTGGACGTGCGGGAAGGCACCGTCATGGGGGTGCTCGGCCCGAACGGCGCCGGCAAGACGACCCTGGTGCGGATCCTGTCCACACTGCTCGCTCCCGACACGGGCCGCGCCACCGTCGTCGGCTACGACGTCGTACGGCAGCCCCGGCAGCTGCGCCGGGTGATCGGACTCACCGGGCAGTACGCCTCCGTGGACGAGAAGCTCTCGGGCTGGGAGAACCTGTACATGATCGGGCGGCTGCTCGACCTGCCCCGCAAGAGCTCCCGGGCCCGGGCCGACGAGCTGCTGGAGCGCTTCTCGCTCACCGAGGCCGCCAAGCGGCCCGCGGCGACGTACTCCGGAGGCATGCGGCGACGGCTGGACCTGGCCGCGTCGATGATCGGCCGGCCGGCCGTGCTCTTCCTGGACGAGCCGACCACCGGGCTCGACCCGCGCACCCGCAACGAGGTGTGGGACGAAGTCAAACGCATGGTCGGCGACGGCGTCACCGTGCTGCTCACCACCCAGTACATGGAGGAGGCCGAGCAGCTCGCCACCGAGCTGACGGTCGTCGACCGCGGACAGGTCATCGCCGGCGGTGCCATCGAGGAGCTGAAGGCGAAGGTCGGCGGCCGTGCGCTGCGGATACGCCCGGCCGATCCGGTGCACCTGCGGCCCCTCGCCGCCGCGCTGGACGAGCTGGGGATCACCGGGCTCGCCACCACGACCGTGGACACCGACCGGGGCGACGTCCTCGTGCCGATCCTCAGCGACGAGCAGCTGACCGCCGTGGTCGGCGCGGTCACCTCGCGCGGCATCACGCTCTCCTCCATCACCACCGAACTGCCCAGCCTGGACGAGGTGTTCCTGTCCCTCACCGGCCACCGCGCCAGTGCCCCGCAGGACACCACGCCCGCCGACGACCGTCAGGAGGTCGCCGTATGAGCGCCGCCACCGCAACCGTCCACACAGCCGAGGCGGACGCCCGTATCTCGCCGCGCGCCCACCTGCGCCACACCGGGGCCCTGATACGCCGCAATCTGCTGTGGATCCGCAAGGACCCGGAGTCGATGGCCGACGCGCTGCTGATGCCGGTCATCTTCACCCTGCTGTTCGTGTTCGTGTTCGGCGGCTCGATCGGGCAGGCGCTGGGCGGCGGGCAGGACCAGTACGTGCAGTACGTGATCCCCGGCATGATCGCGATGATGAGCATGACGCTGTCCCAGGGCGTCGGCACCGGCTTCAGCCAGGACTTCAACTCCGGTGTCATGGACCGCTTCCGGTCCCTGCCGATCGGCCGCGGCTCGGTGCTCTTCGCGAAGATCTCGGTGGAGCTGATGCGGATGCTGTTCGCGACCACCGTGCTGATGATCGTCTCCGTCGCGGTCGGGTTCGACATCACCAACTGGCCCGGACTGTTCGCGACCGTGGCCCTGTCCACCGCGTTCGCGTCGTCGATCATGTGGGTGTTCCTCACCCTGGGCGTGATCATGAAGAACGCGCAGTCCGTGCAGGCGATGGGCTTCCTGGTGCTGTTCCCGCTCCAGTTCGGCTCGTCGATCTTCGCGCCGACGACCTCGATGCCGGGCTGGCTGCAGGCCTTCACCGACTACAACCCGCTCTCCACGCTGGCGGACGCCGCGCGCGGTCTGATGGTCGGCGGGCCGGTCGCGCACGATCTGTGGGTGACGCTCGGCTGGTCGGTGGCGATCACGGCGGTGATGGCTCCGATCGCGATCCACAAGTTCCGCACCAAGAGCTGACCGGAGGGCTCGCCTTCGCGTCACACCAGGGCGGTGGCCTCCTCGGGGGAGAGGCCGCCGCCTTCCGCGTACGCGGTCTCGTAGGCCCGGTCGCCGAGCACCGCCCGGGCCCGCCGTTCCGCCTGCTCGCGGGTCTCGCGCTCCTGCCGCGCGGCGACATGGCCGGGCGGCAGGAGGCCGTCGGCGGCGCCCAGGCAGCGGGCCGCGTCGCGGGCGCGGTGCCCGCCGTCGAGGCCGGCCAGGGCTCCGGCCCCGATGGTCAGGTACACCGCCCGCATATGGGGAGCGATGACCTGCGAGCGCGGGTCGGCGGCGTGCTCCAGCGCCTTGCGGATGAGGTCCAGGCACTCCGCGTGACGCCCCTCCACGGCGTCCAGCCAGGCCTCCGCGCCGAGGATGAACGCGTCGAAGACGATGAAGTGGGCGATACGGAAGTCCTGGCGCAGCCGCCGCAGTTGCTCGCGCGCCTCGGGGACACGACTCGTCAGGCCCAGCCGGACGGCCAGGAAGAGGCGGGCGGCGGGCATGGCCTCGCTGATCGAGTCCCCGCGCTCGGCGATCACCTCGCGCAGCAGCCGCTCGCCGCGCTCGGCCTCGCCGGCCTCCAGCAGGGCGTTGCCGAGCCGGGCGGTGAGCACGGCCGTCTGACCGTGAGCACCGAGGTGTTCCGCGTGCGCGATGGCCGCCTCGTAGTCGGCGGCGGCCAGGGCGTAGGCGCCCCTGCGTTCGTGGGTCTCGGCCCGGGCGGAGAGGGCCTCCGCGGTACCCCAGGCGTCGCCGAGGCTCCGGTAGATCTCCAGCGACTCGTCGGCGTCCCGGGCGGCGTCGCCCGCCCAGTCGGTGCGGTTGGCGAGGAAGTTGGCCCGCATCTGGAGGCCGGAGGCCAGCTCCCACTCGAAGCCGGGGGTCTCCCGGCAGGTGCGGATGGACGCTTCCATGACGACGCGCAGCCGGTCCATGTCGCCGGTCAGCATCACGGCGAAGAACCAGAGCATGCCGGGGAGCCGGCAGGTCTGCGGGAGGCCGGGCTCGTAGGTCTCGGCGATGATCTGCAGCTTCTGCTGGGCCCGCGGGGTCTGCCAGGCGTCCAGTTCGGTGTCCATGCAGGCGAGATGCGCGAGGTGGATCCCGCGCCATGCCTCCTTGAGGACCTCGCCGGTCATCGGGGGCGGGGCGTCGGTGCAGCGCTGCCAGACCGGGGCGGCACGGCGTACGGGCTCGGTGAAGGGGTCGGGGCCGAGGGCCATGACCTCGCGGCACCAGGTGCGGGCCTCGATGCGCAGGTCGCGCATCTGCCAGTACCAGACGAGGGACAGTGCCAGGCAGAGCGCCTCCTGCTCGTCGCGCAGGGCGACGGCGTGGCGCAGGGCGGTGCGCAGGTTCTCGTACTCCCGCTCCAGCAGGTGGATGGCGGCGAGCTGACCGGGTCCGTGCAGCAACGGGTCGGTGGCGCGGGCGAGTTCGCGGAAGTACGTCAGGTGAGCGCGCTCGGCCTCGGCGCGCTGTCCGGCCTCGTCCAGCCGCTCGGCGGCGTACTCGGCGACGGTCTCCAGCAGCCGGTAGCGCATCTCGCCGTCGGCCGACTCGCGGGGCGGGGCGGCCACGACCAGGGACCGGTCGACGAGCGAGCCGAGCGCCTCCAGGGCGGCCGGACCGCACACCGCCTCGGCGGCGGGCAGGTCGCAGCCGCCCGCGAACACCGAAAGCCGCCGCAGGACGTCCCGTTCGTCCTCGTCGAGCAGCTCCCAGGACCAGTCGACGACGGCTCTGAGGGTCTGCTGGCGAGGCAGGACGGTACGGCTGCCGGAGGTGAGCAGGCGGAAGCGGTTGTCGAGCCGGTCGGCGATCTGGCGGGGCGTGAGCATCCGCAGCCGGGCGGCGGCGAGTTCGATGGCCAGGGGCAGGCCGTCGAGGCGCCGGCAGATCTCGGCGCACGCCTCGGGGTCGTCCTGGACGCGGAAGCCGGGCCGGGCCGCCGCGCCCCGGTCGGCGAGCAGCCGCAGTGCGACCGGCTCGGGCAGCGGCTCCACGGGCCGCAGCAACTCCCCCGGTACGCCCAGGGGTTCACGGCTGGTGGCCAGAACGGTGAGTCCCGGGCAGCGCTCCAGCAGTTCCTCGGTGAGCCGGGCGGCGGCATCGGCGACGTGCTCGCAGTTGTCGAGGATCAGCAGCATGCCGGGTCGGGAGCAGTGCTCGGCGAGCCGCTCGACGGGGTCGTCGAGCCGGTCGGCGACGGCGGCCCGGATGCCCTCGGCGCCGGCTCCGTACAGCACGGTCTCGCGGGCGCCGACGGCGGTGAGCACGGCCTCCGGGACGGCGGCGGGGTCGTCGACCGGGGCGAGTTCGGCCAGCCAGACACCGCCGGACATGGTGGGCCGTACGGTCTCGGCGGCCTCCTGCGACAGCCGGGTCTTGCCGGCCCCGCCGGGCCCGAGGAGCGTGACCAGCCGGGCGGTGGTGAGATCGCCGCGGATGGTCTCGATGTCGCTCTCGCGGCCGATGAAGGAGGTGAGCCGGGCCCGCAGGTTGCCGACGGGCTGAGCCCCGGCGGCGGATGCGGCTACGGGCCTGTCCCCCAGGCTCAGCAACTCCGCGTGCAGCGAACGCAGTTCCGGCCCCGGGTCGGCCCCCAGCCGGTCGGCGAGCAGCCGCCGGACGTCCTCGTAGGCGTCCAGGGCCTCCGCCGTGCGGCCGGCGTCGCGCAGGGCGCGCAGGCGCAGGGTCTGCAGGGGCTCGTCCAGGGGGTGGCTGTCGCACAGGGCGGTCAGCTCCGGCAGGGACTGCTCGGCCTGGCCGAGGGCGAGGGCGGCGGTGTGGCGGGCGCGCAGGACGTCCAGGCGGCGGGTGTCCCGGCGGGCCGCCTCGGCGGTGCGGTCGGGGAGGTCGGCGAGGGCCGGGCCGCGCCACAGGGCGAGGGCGTCGTCGAGGATCACGGCGGCCTTGGCGGGGTCACCGTCGGCCAGGGCCCGCAGTCCCTCGCCGGCCAGCCGCTCGAACCGGTGCAGATCGACGTCGTCGGGCGCGGCCGTGAGCCGGTACCCGCCCTCGGCGGAGGCGACCGCGTCCGCCCCGAGCGCCCGCCGCAACCGCCCGACCAGCGCCTGCAGCGCCGCCGGGCCGTCAGCGGGCGGTTCCCCGCCCCACACCTCGTCGACGAGCAGCCCCACGGGCACGGTACGGCCGGCCCGCAGAGCGAGCACGGTCAGCAGCGCACGCAACCGCGCCCCGCCCACCGAAACGACCGTGCCGTCGGTGCGGAGCGCCTGCGTGGTGCCGAGGATGCGATAGCGCACGGGGTCCATTGTCTCCGGTGGTACGAGGCCGGGTCACGACGTTCGACGGCGCGGCGGGTGGGTGGGCGGGCGGGCGGGCGGGCGGGGGTAGCTGGGCCGGGTGGCCGGGATGGGTTGGCCAGGCGGCCGGGCCGCGGCCGACGCGGCCGCCGGGCCGGGGTGGCCGGGCCCCGGGTAGCCGCGCCGAGGCCGGCTCGTCGCCGGGCCGGGGTGGCCACACGTGCGAGCTGGCAACGGCCGGGCATGGGCGGCCGGGCCGGGGCCGACTCGACCGCCGAGCCGGGTGGCCGGGCCGGGGCCGACTCGACGCCGAGCCGGGTGGCCGGGAAGGGGTGGCCAGGCAGCCGCGCCGAGGCCGGCTGGACGCAGGGCCGGGGTGGCCACACGTGCGAGCTGGCAACGGCCGGGCACGGACGGCCGGGCCGAGGCCGACTCGACCGCCGAGCCGGGTGGCCGGGAAAGGGTGGCCAGGCAGCCGCGCCGAGGCCGGCTCGTCGCCGGGCCGGGGTGGCCACGCGTGCGAGGTGGCAAGAGCCGGGCCGGGTCGCCGGAGCGGCCGGAAGGCTGGACCAGGTGGCCGGATGACCGGATGACCGGGCCGTGGGCAGCCGGGTCGCCGAGCCCGAACCAAACGGGCCGGTCAGTCGCGGCGGCCCGTCCCGCCCCGGCGCGACGCCGCTCAGGCATGATGACGAGGCCGTCCGGCCCTCGAGTGCCGGGGCGGCGCGACCGTGCTCAGGGACTCCAGCAGGGACGTCAGGGCCTCCGCGGGGATGCCCTGTGTCTCCGCGCCCGGCTCGGTGTCCTGTTGGGGCATGCCCCGGGCCGTGCGGACGGCGTGTGAGAGCCAGGAGTCCGTGCCCGGTACCTCCAGGGTCACCACCACCCCCGATTCCCGCCGCCGGCGTCCCTGCTCCGCGGCATCGTCGGCGAACCACTTCGGGCACTGCTCGACCAGCCTCAGACCCCGCTCCCCCGGGACCGGCTCCCAGGAGCGCGAGCCGGGCGGGCTCTCGGCGTAGCCCTGGGACAGCACCTGCACGGCCCGTACCCGCCCGGCGACCTGGGGCCAGGACGCGCCGTGCCGTTCGACGGAGAGCAGCCCGACCGACCGGATCCACCCACCGGGCTCCCCGCCCAGTGCCACCGTGAGGCCCGTCTCCTCCCGCACCACCCGGACGCCGCCCACCTGCTCCACCGGCCCGGCGACCTTGGTGAGCTGGTCGTGCCAGCCGCCGCCGTACACGTCGTCCGCGTCCAGGAGCAGCAGGGGCCAGCTCACCTCGTCCCCCACCGAGAACGGCGTGCCGCAGCACTCCATCTGCCAGTCCGCGTAGAACACGTGCCAAAGCCCCATGCCCCCACCCTCTCCGGAACCGACCGCCCCGCGCGAGACGTTTTCCCCGTGCGCCCGGTACGGTCGGGCAGTCCCACCGCGTGTCCGAAGAGTGCAGGGAGCCCCATGACCACCGCCACCAGCCGCCACAGCGAGCGGCGGATCAGTCCCGTGTTCGTCGGGATCATGGCCGTGACGGCGGTCACAGGATGGGCGACCTGGACCGGCTTCGCGGAGCAGCCCGGCGTCGCCGTGTTCCTCTTCGTGACGGCGGCCTGGATCGTTTCCCTGTGTCTGCACGAGTACGCGCACGCGCGCACCGCCCTGCACAGCGGCGACATCTCGGTCGGCGCCAAGGGCTATCTGACCCTGAACCCCTTGAAGTACACGCACGCGCTGCTGAGCATCGTCCTCCCGGTGATCTTCGTGATCATGGGCGGGATCGGCCTGCCCGGCGGCGCGGTGTTCATCGAGCGGGGGCGGATCCAGGGACGCTGGCGGCACAGTCTGATCTCGGCGGCGGGTCCGCTGACGAACGTGCTGTTCGCGGTCGTGTGCACGGCACCGTTCTGGCTGGACGCCCTGGACGGCGTGCCGAGCGACTTCCGTCTCGCCCTGGCCTTCCTCGCCCTGCTCCAGGTGACGGCCGCGCTGCTGAACTTCCTGCCGGTGCCGGGCCTGGACGGCTACGGCGTGATCGAGCCGTGGCTGTCGTACAAGATCCGGCGCCAAGTGGAGCCGTTCGCGCCGTTCGGCCTGCTGTTCGTGTTCGCGCTGCTGTGGCTGCCCGCGGTGAACGGCGTGTTCTTCGACGTGATCGACACGATCCTGAAGTCCCTGGGGATCAGCGACTTCGAGACGTACTGCGGTCAGGAGCTGTACCGCTTCTGGCAGGGCTCGAACGAGTTCTGCCAGGCGGCTCCGTGACGGAAGCGGTCAGTGTGTGACCGACTTCTGGGCCCTGGCACGCCGCAGGTAGTACCAGGTCATGTTCGACGACAGTCCGGCGAGCAGCACCCAGACGATTCCCAGCCAGCTGCCCTGCACGAAGGAGACCACGGCCGCGGCCACGGAGAGGACGCAGACGATCGAGGCGTAGACGGCGAGGCGGGGCATGGCGGTCGGCTCCTGTCGGGGGACACTGCTGGTACTGCGGGCACTACTGGCACCGCTGGTGCCGTCCAGTGTCCCCCATCGGCCTCACCGGCTCACACGTCGGTGACGCGCAGCCCGGCGTGCGCCTTGTAGCGGCGGTTCACGGAGATCAGGTTCGCCACCAGCGACTCCACCTGGTGGGCATTGCGCAGCCGCCCCGCGAAGATGCCGCGCATACCGGGGATACGGCCGGCCAGCGCCTGGACGATCTCGACATCCGCCCGCACCTCGCCGAGCACCATCACGTCGGTGTCGATCTCGTCGATCTCCGGGTCCTCGAGCAGCACGGCCGACAGGTGGTGGAAGGCGGCCGTGACCCGGGAGTCCGGCAGCAGGGCGGCGGCCTGCTCGGCGGCGCTGCCCTCCTCGGGCTTGAGCGCGTAGGCGCCCTTCTTGTCGAAGCCGAGCGGGTTGACGCAGTCGACGACGAGCTTGCCGGCCAGTTCCTCGCGCAGGGATTCGAGGGTCTTGCCATGGCCGTCCCACGGCACGGCGACGATCACGATGTCGCTGCGGCGCGCGGTCTCGGCGTTGTCGGCGCCCTCGATGCCGTACCCGAGTTCCCCGGCCGCCGCCTGGGCCCGCTCGGCGGCCCGCGAGCCGATGATCACCTTCTGGCCGGCCCGGGCGAGCCGGTAGGCGAGGCCCTTGCCCTGGGGCCCGGTTCCGCCGAGCACACCGACGACGAGTCCGGAGACGTCGGGCAGGTCCCAGGGGTCCTTGGCGGGGGCCTTCTGGGCGTTGTCGGTGGCAGCACTGTCGGTAGAGGTCATGGCCCCGACTCTACGTCCGCGCCGGCGCCCCCGACGGTTCAGGTCAGCTCGGTCACGGGCACCCGCCGGAAGGTGATCGTCTCGTAGGCGCCGAAGTCGCCGGTCTCGTACAACAGCCCCACGGTGTCCGGGTCGACGCGGACCAGATCGGAGTACGCGGCGGGCAGGCCGTCCACCGTGAACGCCGGGCGCCAGGTGGTGCCGCCGTCGGCGGAGGCGCGGATCGTCATCAGGGCGCGAAAGCCCGGGTCGGCGGGTCCGGAGTACAGGAGCAGGTCGGGGTCGCGGAGCTGGAGGACGCTCGCCTCGCAGACGGGAGCGGCGAGGCCGGCCTGCGGACGGAAGGGCTTCACCAGGGTCTGGCCACCGTCGCGCGAGTGGGCGTCGGCGCGGGTGCCGGGCGAGGTGGAGTCGTTGCGGGCGTTGAAGTAGACGCGGCCGCCGGGGAGTTCGGCGGCGGTGGTCTCGTTGACGTTGAGGTAGCCGTCGGTGGTGTCGTCGACGTACCCGATGCTCCAGGTCGCGCCCCGGTCGTCGCTGAGGAGGCAGTGGCCGCCGTTGTATCTGCCCTCGGTGCCGTGGTCGGTGCCGGTGGGCGGCAGGGAGTGGTTGGCGGGGACGACGATCCGGCCGGTGCTCAGCTGGATCGCGTGGCCGGGGGTGGTGGCGTACCAGCGCCACTGCGGCTTCTTGGTCTCCTGGGTGATCTCCTTCGGCGCGGACCAGGTGAGGCCCTCGTCGTCGCTGTGCCGCACCCAGACGCGGCGGCCGTCCGCCGCGCTCACCTTGCCGCGCCGGATGGCGTCCTCGGTGGCGAGGGCCGCGTTGCGCACGTGCACGAGCAGGACGCGGCCGGTGTCGAGGACGACGGGGGCCGGGTTGCCGGCGAGGGCGTCGCCGTTCTCCGCGGCGACCTGGAGCGGGCCCCAGGTGCGGCCGCCGTCCGTGGAGCGTTTGAGGACGATGTCGATGTCGCCGAAGTCGTCCCGGGAGCCGACGCGGCCCTCGCAGAAGGCGAGCAGGGTGCCGGTGGCGGTGGCGACGACGGCGGGGATCCGGAAGCTGGCGTATCCCTCGCGGCCGGCGCGGAAGGGGACGCTGGTCTCGGTCATCGGCGGGCTCCTCCGGTCGTTCGACAGCGGCACGGGTGACCGGTTGCTCTGCCCAAGCCGGGCGAATTCGTGGTGAATTCCACATCACGAGTGACCGGTTGGGGCAGGATGCGGTCGCATGGATGCCGTACGGGTCGCGCTGCTGCGGGAAGTGCTCGCCGGGACCGAGTGGCTGGGCGCCACGCGGCGGTTCGCCGGGGCGCTGCGGGGGTCGGTGGTGTCGCACGGGGGCGGGCTGCTGCTCGTCGGCACGCCGGAGTACGAGCCGTGGCATCTGGCCGCGCACCTGGTGGACGAGGCGGCGTGGTCGGGCACGCCGGAGCTGGCCCCGACGCTGGTACGGCACGACGCGCACCCCTGCGACCCGGCGCACCTGGCGGTCGGTCTGGGGCGGCTGGAGGCGGCCCGGAGGGGCGAGACGCTGCTGGTGGTGTCCCCCGAGGGACCCGGACGCGCCGCGCCACTCCTTGAACGGGTGTCCGACGCCCGGCGCGCGGGGGCGACGGTCCTGGCCCTCGGCCCCGACGCGGGCGAACTGACGGCGATGGCCCACGAGACCCTGGCCGTCCCCACCGGCTCGGAACTGGACCTGGACACGGTCCAGCACCTGGTCAGCGCGGCGGCCGGCGAGAACGCCCTTCCGACCCCGCGAAGCCGCCGCCGCTTCCGGGACAGGGTGTCGAGACTGGCGGAGCATCTGACCGCCCCGCCGCCCGCGCGGTGGTGAGTCCGGGGCGGCGTCGGCGGCCGCCCCGGACCCCGGAACGCGTGCTCAGGCGGTGTCGTCCCGGCCGCCCGCCGGGGCGTCGTGCCACTTGGGGTCGTTCTCCCACTGGAGGTTGCGCTCGCGGGCGGTCGCCATCGCGTGTTCGGCCTCCGTGCGGGAGGCGTACGGCCCGAACCGGTCCTTGTTGGGGCACTCCGGCCCCTCTTCGACCTTCTTGTGCTCCAGGCAGTAGTACCACTCACCCGGCTTGCCGACCGTGCGCTTCTTGAACAGGGCCATGACCAGCTCCTCTCGCCACCGACATGTTCCCCCATGGGCGCTGGTTAGACTCGCTGGCATGTCTGGCCAGTCGCTGCTCGCACCGGGGGAGCTGTCCCCCACCCGTTCCGTGCCCGGAAACATCCGTCGCCCCGAGTACGTCGGCAAGCCCGCGCCGACGCCGTACACCGGACCGGAGGTGCAGACCCCCGAGACGATCGAGGCGATGCGCGTCGCCGGCCGGATCGCCGCCCGGGCGATGGCGGAGGCCGCGAAGCTGATCGCCCCCGGGGTGACCACGGACGAGCTTGACAAGGTGGCGCACGCGTACATGTGCGACCACGGTGCCTACCCCTCGACGCTGGGCTATCGCGGCTTCCCGAAGTCGCTGTGCAGCTCGGTCAACGAGGTCATCTGCCACGGCATCCCGGACTCCACCGTCCTGCGCGACGGCGACATCATCAACCTCGATGTGACGGCGTACATCGGCGGCGTGCACGGCGACAACAACGCGACGTACCTGGTGGGCGACGTCGACGAGGAGTCGCGGCTGCTGGTGGAGCGGACGCGGGAGTCCCTCGACCGCGCGATCAAGGCCGTCCGGCCCGGCCGGCAGATCAACATCATCGGCCGGGTCATCGAGTCGTACGCCAAGCGCTTCGGCTACGGGGTGGTCCGGGACTTCACCGGCCACGGCATCAACAGCTCGTTCCACTCGGGCCTGATCATCCCGCACTACGACAGCCCGCACGCGACGACGGTCATCCAGCCCGGGATGACGTTCACGATCGAGCCGATGCTGACGCTCGGGACGCACGAGTACGACATGTGGGACGACGGCTGGACGGTCGTGACGAAGGACCGCAAGCGGACGGCCCAGTTCGAGCACACGCTGGTGGTGACGGACACGGGCGCGGAGATCCTCACGCTGCCGTAGCACCACCGCACGCACACCGCCCAACGGCCCGCTCTCCCCGGAGGACGGGCCGTTCCTCATGTCCGCAGGTTTTTACCGACGCCGCGTCGGGAAGTTTACCGACAACAGGTCGGCAAGGCTGTTGACTTAGGTTAGCCTAACCATAGAAAGTGTCGCCATGGAATCCTTCTCGACCCTCATTCGGACCGCTTCCCGAGAGCAGCACGAGGAGGTCAGGGGCTCGACCTTCATGAGCGACCTGCTGGGGCACAAACTGGGCGTCGACGCGTTCGCGCGCTACACGGAGCAGCTGTGGTTCGTGTACGGGGCGCTGGAGTCGGGGGCCGCGCGGCTGGCGGCGGACCCGGTGGCCGGCCCGTTCGTCCGCCCGGAGCTCTTCCGGATGGCCTCGCTGGAGCAGGACCTGGAGTATCTGCGCGGCCCCGGCTGGCGGTCGGGCATCAGCGCGCTCCCCGCCACCCTGGAGTACGCGGAGCGGATCACCGAGTGCGCCCGCGCCTGGCCGGCCGGCTATGTCGCCCACCACTACACCCGCTACCTCGGCGACCTCTCCGGCGGGCAGATCATCCGCGACACGGCCGAGAAGGCGTGGGGCTTCACGAAGAAGGGCGACGGAGTCCGCTTCTACGTCTTCGAGCAGATCCCCAACCCGGCCGCCTTCAAGCGGAGTTACTGCGCACTGCTGGACGCGGTGCCCGGTGACGAGCTGGAGCGGCAGCGGGCCGTGGCCGAGTGCAAGCGGGCGTACGCGCTGAACAACGCGGTGTTCCAGGCGCTGGGCGCCGAGTTCCCGCTGTCGGCGTGAGCCCGGAGGCCACCGCCCGGTTCAGCGCTCGAGGTGCACCCGGCCGCCGACCTCGGTCCACCCGCCCGGCTGGGGCGCGGTCAGCAGCTGGGAGCCGGCGCCCTGGGTGATGTTGAGGGCCCGGCCCAGCCGGTCGGTGAGCAGCAGGGCCGCCGCCCCGGTCGCCTCGTCCTCGTCGATGCCGTCGCCACGGCCGGGGAAGGCCCGGGCGCGGACCCGGCCGGCGGGCTCGTCCTCCCAGGCCCAGGCATAGACCCACTCCCCCGGCGGCGGTACGGCCAGATCGTCGACCTCGGCGGCGCTGCCGTACTGCCGCAGGGTGCGTGGCGGCGCCCACTCCGCCCGCGCCTCGATCCAGCAGAACTCCCCGTCCTGCCGGGCACCGACCACGCCTGCGGGGGTGACCAGTTCGGGCACGTCGAGCAGCCAAGCCGCCCCGACGCAGGGATGCCCGGCGAAGGGCAGCCGCAGGGTCGGCGTGTAGATGTCGATCACGCCGCGCTCGGGATCGTCGACGAACACGGTCTCACTGAAGCCGAGTTTCGCGGCGAACTCCTGCCGCTCGCTCTCCTCGGGCAGCACCGAACCCTCGCGAACGACCCCGAGTTCATTGCCGTATCCACCGCGCGGCCCGCAGAAGACCCGGAGTACGTCGTAGTCAGTCACGAGGGCATTCTGCCTTGAACTTCCCACCGCCACGACGACCGACAGAGAGCGCGGGCAAGGCTGGATCACCGTCCTGGAAAGGCCCACCACGAGCACCCCGGCGAAGAGCCCGCCCCGAAGACGCCGCACGACCACTCCTCCTGCTCGACGAACCGACCGCGGCGCTGGACCGGTCAAGGGCGCACGCCGGTGACGCGGTGGTCGGGGTGGTGCACGACCTGGGGCTCGCCGCTGCCCATGCGCACCGGGTCGCGCTTCTGTGCGCCGGTCGCGTCGCGGCGACGGTCCGCCCGCCGAGGTCTTCTCCGAAGGACTGCTGTCCGAGGTCTACGACCAGCCCGTCGAGACCCTCCCGCACCCCGGATGGGAGCGCTCCTGGTGACCCCCGACGAGAGCCTTGACTCCTCCTTGACTCATTCTTGAAGGCGATTTTGAGCCACTTAGGTAATCCTTATGTGGCCTTAGGTGAGCCTCACCTTCCCTTCCCTGGAGCCCTCATGCGACCCGCCAGACCCGCTTCCCTCGCGATCGCCGTCGCGGCGGCCCTGACCGCCGTCACCGGCTGCACCGAGAAGAGCAACGCCAAGGACGGCGACCAGGTCGTCCATGTCACGGCGACGGACGACAAGTGCGAGGTGTCGAAGAAGGAGTTCCCGGCCGGGCACGTCGAACTGGCCGTCGAGAACAAGGGTTCCAAGGTCACCGAGGTCTACGTCCTCTTCCCCGACGACCGCGTGGTCACCGAGCGGGAGAACATAGGCCCCGGCACCAAGCAGCGCGTCACCGCCGAGGTGAAGGCCGGCGACTACCAGATCGCCTGCAAGCCCGGCATGAAGGGCAAGGGCATCCGCCAGGCCGTCAAGGTCACCGGCGGCAAGGCCGTCCAGCGCGACCCGCGCCTGGACAAGGCCGTCGCGGCCTACCGCGCCTACGCCCAGACCCAGGCCGACGAGACGCTGCCCAAGGCCGAGACGTTCGCGCAGGCCGTCAAGGACGGCGACCTCGACGCCGCGAAGAAGGCGTACGCCCCCTCCCGCATCGGCTGGGAGCGCACCGAGCCGGTCGCCGAGTCCTTCGGCGACATCGACCCGAAGGTCGACGTCCGCGAGGACGGCCTGGAGGACGGCCAGGACCCGGCCACCGACTGGACCGGCTGGCACCGCCTGGAGAAGGCCCTCTGGCAGGACAAGAAGATCGGCGACCGCGAGAAGGAACTCGCCGGCACGCTCATCACCGACCTGAAGGACTGGCAGAAGCGGGTCGGCAAGGCCGAGATCACCCCCACCTCCATGGCCAACGGCGCCAAGGAACTCCTCGACGAGGTCGCCACCGGCAAGGTCACCGGCGAGGAGGAGCGCTACTCGCACACCGACCTGGTCGACTTCAAGGCCAACGTCGAGGGCGCACAGCAGTCGTACGAGCTGCTGAAGCCGGTCGCGAAGGAGAACGACGCGGCCCTCGTCACCGAACTCGACAAGCAGTTCGCCGCCCTCGACACACTGCTCGACAAGTACCGCCCGAACACCACGTCCTACGACTTCACCTCGTACGACAAGGTCGGCGAGGCGGACCGCAAGGAGCTGTCGGACGCGGTGAACGCCCTGGCGGAGCCGCTGTCCAAGCTCGCCGCAGCGGTCGCCGAGTAACGGGACGCCACCATGACGGACACCAGCACACCGCCCCCTTCCCGCCGTTCGCTGCTCGGCTGGGGCGGCGCGGGCCTCGCGCTCGGCGCCGCCGCGGCCGGCGGAGCGGTCGCGATGGCCCGCGACGACGACGAAGCCCCAGCAGGCCCCGGAGCCGCGGTCCCCTTCCACGGCATGCACCAGGCGGGCATCGCCACCCCGGTACAGGACCGCCTGCACTTCGCCGCGTTCGACGTGACGACCGACGACCGGGCGCAGTTCGTCCAGTTGCTGAAGGACTGGACGGACGCGGCCCGGCGGATGACGGCCGGACACCCGGTGGGCGAGGGCGCCTACGGCGGCCTGCCCGAGGCGCCCCCCGACGACACGGGCGAGGCCCTGGGCCTCAGGCCCTCCCGCCTGACGCTCACGATCGGCTTCGGCCCGTCCCTCTTCGAGAAGTTCGACCTCGCGGACCACCGCCCCGAAGCGCTGGTCGACCTGCCGAAGTTCGCGGGCGACAACCTCGACGGCACCCGCAGCGGCGGCGACCTGTGCGTCCAGGCCTGCGCGGACGATCCGCAGGTGGCCGTACACGCCATCCGCAACCTGGCCCGCATCGGATTCGGCAAGGTGGTCATCCGCTGGTCGCAGCTCGGCTTCGGCAAGACGTCGTCGACGACGCCCGAGGCGCAGACCCCGCGCAACCTGATGGGCTTCAAGGACGGCACGCGCAACATAGCGGGCACGGAGACGGACCGTCTGCGCAAGCACGTCTGGGTGTCCGAGAAGGCAGGTCCGGCCTGGATGACAGGCGGCTCCTACCTTGTCGCCCGCCGCATCCGCATGCACGTCGAGCCATGGGACCGCACCTCGCTCCAGGAGCAGGAGGACATCTTCGGCCGCGACAAGGGCGAGGGCGCCCCGGTCGGCAAGGCGAAGGAGCGCGACGAGCCGTTCCTGAAGGCGATGAAGCCCGACGCGCACGTCCGGCTCGCGCACCCCGACTCCAACCACGGGGCGACGATCCTGCGCCGCGGCTACTCCTTCACCGACGGCACGGACGGTCTGGGCCGCCTGGACGCGGGCCTGTTCTTCCTGGCCTACCAGCGGGACGTCCGCGAGGGCTTCATCCCGATCCAGCGCAACCTGGCAACGGACGCGCTCAACGAGTACATCCAGCACGTGGGTTCGGCGCTCTTCGCGATCCCGCCGGGCGTCCGCGACAAGGACGACTGGTGGGGCCGGACGCTGTTCTCCGGGGAGGCCTAGACCCGATGTTCTCCAACTACCTGATCGGCCTGCGCGAGGGTCTGGAGGCGAGCCTGGTCGTCTGCATCCTCATCGCCTACCTGGTCAAGACGGACCGCAGGGACGCCCTGAAGCCGATCTGGGCCGGCATCGGCGTGGCGGTGGCCCTCGCGCTCGGCTTCGGCTGCGCGCTCGAATTCGGCTCCCAGGAGCTGACGTTCCAGGCCCAGGAGGCGCTGGGCGGTTCCCTGTCGATCCTCGCGGTCGGTCTGGTGACGTGGATGGTGTTCTGGATGCGCCGCACGGCCCGCCACCTCAAGTCGGAGCTGCACGGCAGGCTGGACGCGGCCCTGGCGATGGGCACGGGCGCGCTGGTCGCCACGGCCTTCCTCGCGGTCGGCCGGGAGGGCCTGGAAACGGCCCTGTTCGTCTGGGCCTCGGTCCACGCGGCGAGCGACGGCACGCCGCGGCCGCTGGTCGGTGTGGGTCTGGGCCTTGCGACAGCGGTCGCTCTGGGCTGGCTGTTCTACCGGGGCGCGCTGCGCATCAACCTGGCGAAGTTCTTCACGTGGACCGGCGGCATGCTCGTGGTCGTCGCCGCGGGTGTCTTGGCGTACGGCTTCCACGACCTCCAGGAGGCCGACTTCCTGCCCGGCCTCACGAACAAGGCCTTCGACATCTCCGGCACGATCCCTCCGGACAGCTGGTACGGCACGCTCCTCAAGGGCGTGTTCAACTTCCAGCCCGACCCGACGGTCCTCCAGGTGACGGTGTGGCTCCTGTACCTGATCCCGACCCTGGCGCTGTTCCTGGCGCCAACGGGCCTCGGACAACGCCGGACGCCGACAACGGCGGCCCGCGACAGCTGAGGCCGGGTGGGTGCGCAGCTCGGCGCGACGAGGTGCCGCTGCGCCCACCCGTGCCGCCCCTAGCGGCACGCATGCCCGCAGCTGGGTACGCACGGAAGGGGACGTGTCGGGGGGTGTCCGCCCGCAGCGGTTGGCGCGTCAACGCCAGTCAATTGGTCTCTCACCTCATCGCGCCGTTCCGAGGACGGACACCCCCCGACACGGCCCCGACCCACCACCGGCGAGCAGGCGCACCCACCCCGCCCCAACCGCCGGAGGCACCCGGTAGGGTTCGCCTCCGGAAAGGGGAAGGTGAAGGCACCCGATGATCAGGGATCGCGACCCTCGAACACTCCGCACGCTTGGCCGGAGGACCCTCATATCAGCCTCGGTGACCGCTTTGTCGCTGACGGCGAGCGGATGCGTCGTCGTGCACGGTGAGCGGGAGATCCTCCCGTCGACCACCCGCGCCGAAGCCGCCAAGGCCCTCCAGGAGTTCACGACCGCGTACAACGACGCGGACAAGGCCTACGACGCCTCCCTGGACGCCGAGCACACCACCGGCGCCCTCGCCGACATCGACTCGGCGCGCCTGAAGGCCGGCCAGAGGAACAACCCGGGCGGCAACCCGAACCACTCGCCGCTGAAGCTGACGGACGCGAAGTTCACGATCCCGAAGAAGGCCGGCTGGCCCCGCTGGTTCGTCGTCGACGCCGCCGGCAACAAGGGCGGCACCGCCCGCTGGCTGCTCGTGTTCACCCGCAGCAGCCTCGACGACCCGTTCCAGGTCGCGTACCTGACCCTCGTCGCCCCCGGCAAGGTCCCGGAGTTCAAGAAGGACGCGGACGGCTGGGCCGAGTCGGTCCCCGTGAACTCGACGAGCGTGGCGGCCAAGCCCGGCGACCTGAGCCAGACGTACACGACGTACCTCAAGAGCGGCGGAGCCGCCTTCGCGGACGGCGCGCACACCAGCCAGTGGCGTGCCCTGCGCGAGAAGAACACCAAGAGGCCGGGCCTGGTCACCCAGTACATCGACGAGCCGCTGACGAACGGCGACTACGGACCGCTGGCGCTGCGCACGACGGACGGCGGCGCACTGGTGTTCTTCACCACGCGGCACTACGAGAAGCAGACGGCCTACGCGGGCACGACGTTCCCGACCCCGAACAAGGACGTGCTCGCCCTGACGAAGGGCGAGATCAAGCAGTCCCTCACGCTGGAGTTCGTCTCCAACGAGGTGGCGCTGGATCCGAAGGGCCAGGGCAAGGTGACGATCCTGGGCCGGATCCAGGGAATGACCTCCGCGGAGGGCTCGTAGCCCTGGGCCTGGGCCGACTCAGGGCCTCAACACCGGCTCAGGGCCTCAGCGCCGCGAAGGCCACGCCGACCCCGCGGAGTCGGCGTCGACGTACCGGCCGCAGACCTCGGTGAGCACCTCCAGCAGGCTCAACGGGTCCGGCAGCTCA
The DNA here is from genome assembly GCF_045040895.1 of Streptomyces purpurascens. Taxonomy (NCBI): domain Bacteria; kingdom Bacillati; phylum Actinomycetota; class Actinomycetes; order Kitasatosporales; family Streptomycetaceae; genus Streptomyces; species Streptomyces purpurascens. Next base: position 2,682,090 of record NZ_CP108341.1, read on the forward strand.
TGCTCGGGCCCGCGCACCCACCGCACCGCCCGGCCGTCACCGGGCAGCCGGGCCGGCGGCACGAGGACGTAGGAGCCACGGCAGTGCCAGCGCAGCCCGGGGTGCTCGTCCGCCGTCTCGGGGTGGCAGTCCAGCTCGCACGGCCACCACTCGTCCTCGTCCTCGGGCGTCCCGCGGGTGAGGGTGAAGAAGAGCATGCGGCCGTCGTCGCTCTCGGCGACCGGCCCGACCTCGACACCCTCCGCGAGCAGCCGCTCCAACGCGTCGCGACCGGCATCCAGGGGCACGTCGAGGACGTCGTGCACCATGCCGGTCGCGGTGATGAAGTTGGCTTCGGGCTGATGGCGGGCCCAGCGCTCGATCTGGGCGCGGTCGGTGGTGGACTGCGTCTGCCAGGCGAAGGACACGGGGTGCCGGGCCGGGGTGGGACAGCCGACGCGGTCGCAGGAACAGCGGTAGCCGGCCGGGTGGGCCGCGGGCGCGAGGGGCAGTCCCGCGCCGGCGGCGGCGAGCAGCAGGGCCTCACGGCCGCCGTCACCGGCGGTCTCCTTCGGCCGGCGCCCGGCGCGCAACCACTGGGTGAGTTTGCCCTGCAGACCGGTCCGACCGCCGAACTCCGCGCTCATCTATCCCCTCGCCTCGCCGTCGTGCGGAACAGCATGCCCTATCGTCCCATCTTCCCTCGCACCGGGGGGCCAGTGCCCACATCCGGGGCAGGAGCTATGAGACGGGTACCGGTGGGGCGAGCGAGGCATATGCCGCACCAAGATCGGTGTCATTGCCCGCTTTGAGCTGATATGGCGCCCTACCGTATCGCCATGGTCACAACGATCGCGCTGACGGGCCTGGCCACCGCGGCTTCCGTGGTCGCGCTGACCCTCACGGCACACGGCACCGCCCCGATGCCGCTGGAGTGGGGCACCGGCCCGCTGACGGTGGCGGCACTCCCCCGGATCACGTACGTCGCGCACCGCGGCGGCGCCCACGAGGTCCCCGAGAACAGCATGTCGGGGCTGATGACCGCCTACCGGCGCGGCACGGCGCAGGTGCTGGACTTCGACACGCGGCTGCTGCGCGACGGTACGCCGGTGGTGTTCCACGACGAGACCCTGAACCGCACCACCTACCTGGGCGGCGAGGTGCGCGGCCTGGACGCCCGGGAGTGGCAGGGCGTACGGCTGCGCCCGAGGGACGTGCTGCCCGGGAGCTGGCGGTCGGAGCGGCCGCCGACGGTCGCGGAGGTCCTGGACCGTTTCGGCGGGCGGATCGTGCTGATGCTGGAGGCGAAGGATCCGCGGAGCCTGGACCGGCTGGCCGGCCTGATCCGGGCCCGTGGCCTGACCCGCTCGGTCTTCGTGAACTCCAACGACCCCGGGGTGGCCCGGCGCGCCCACCGCCTCGGCCTGCTCACCCAGGTGTGGCGCTCGGCGCGGCAGATGCGCACGGACCGCCCGGAGCGCTGGCGGTCGTACGTCGATCTGCTGGACGTGGACCACCGGGCGCGCGACGCGGACCTGACGCGGGCGGTGAACTCGGGGATCGCGCGGGTGTGGGCGCACACGGTGGTGACGGACACACAGCGGGACCGGGTGCTGGCGCTGGGGTGCACCGGGGTGATCACGGACGCGCCGGGGCGGCTGGCGCGCATCGCCGCGCTGGAGGCCTGGCAGGCCCGGGAGGCCCGGCAGGACGCCCAGCGGGACGCCCGGAGGGCCCTTCAGCGGGGCGCGAGGCCGTGGAGGGCGTAGTCGACGAGGGTGTCGGTGTACTCGTAGGAGATCGGGCCGGTGTACTGGAGCCAGCGCTGGGCGAGGGGGGAGACCCAGAGTTCGAGGGCGATGCGCGGGTCGACGTCCGGGCGGACCTGGCCGGCCTCCTGCGCGGAGCGCACCCGGTCGGCGTACATCTGGAGCGAGGGTTCGAGGAGCTTGGCCACGGCGATGCGGCCCAACTGCTCGTCGACCACTCCCTCGGCGGCCAGGGCGCGGGACGGACCCTCGAAGCGGGGGTCCCGGAGCTGGTCGACGGTGAGGCGCAGGACGGCCTTGAGGTCGGCGGCGAGGTCACCGGTGTCCGGGATGGCGAACTCGTACTCCGGGCCCGCGTCCCGGGAGGCCTGTTCGCTCAGGTCGAGGAAGGCCTCCAGCAGGACGTCGGCCTTGGAGGACCACCACCGGTAGATCGTCTGCTTGCCGACACCGGCCCGGGCGGCGATGCCCTCGATGGTGGTCTTGGGGTAGCCGACCTCCGCGACCAGTGTGAGGGCGGCGTCGTAGATGGCGCGACGGGACCTTTCGCTGCGCCGGGTGGAGTCGGGGGCGGGCTGCGCGGACTTCTTCAGGGTCATGGCCCGAATTTATCAGGTTGACAAGACGGTGCGTCTCGTCGGACAGTGTGAGGGCAAGTGCGAGACGAAACGTCTCGTCGCACGGTCACACTCATCACTCTCACGAGAGGAGCCCCGACATGACCCGAGGCGGAGCCGGAAACATGCTGGGTGTCGGCGGATCTCGCAAGAACCTCGACCGCAAGGCGCTGCGCGGCGGCGGCCGGGGCGGCCGGATCGGCGGCGGTCTCGATCCGCAGGCCCAGAAGCGCGAGCTGCTGCGCAAGCTCCAGGAGAAGCGACAGCAACAGCGAGAAGGACAGGGAGGCGGTACGACCGACCGGTCGTCGTGAGCCTCCCCCGCCCGGGGGAGACCGTCCCCTCGCGCGCGGGATCCTCCCGGGACGTCCGGCGGATGTACTGAAGCGGTCGTGCACACCGCGACGGAACCGCCACCGACGGACACCCGGGAGGAAACACGATGGGCGTGTGGACGAGACGACGGCTGCTCACCTCGGCGGCCTCGGCGGTCTCTGCGGCGGGCCTCGCCGCCACGGCGGCCGTACCCGCGCGGGCGGCGGCCGGAAGACCCGGGCCGGGGGACGCCGACATCGCGGACACCCTGCGGGCGCTGCCCGGACTGCGGCTGATCGAGGAGCGGCAGGACGCCGAACCGGGGTACCGCCACTTCGTCCTGGGCCTGCGCCAGCCGGTCGACCACACCGACCCCGCGGCCGGCACCTTCGAGCAGCGCCTCACCCTGCTCCACACCGCCGCCGACCGGCCCACGGTGCTGTTCAGCACCGGCTACCACGCGGTCCTCACCCCTCGGCGGACCGAGCCGGCGACGCTGCTGGGCGCCAACCAACTCCAGGTGGAACACCGCTACTTCGGCACCTCACGCCCGGCGGAAACCGGCTACACCCACCTCACCATCCGCCAGGCCGCCGACGACCATCACCGCGTCGTCCGCCTCTTCCGCCGGGTCTACCCCGGCGCGTGGCTCTCCACCGGCAGCAGCAAGGGCGGCATGACGAGCGTCTACCACCGCCGCTTCCACCCCGCCGACGTGGACGGCACGGTGGTCTACTCGGCCCCGAACAACGTCGACGACCGCGAGGACTCCGCCTGCCTGCGTTTCCTGGAGACGGTCGGCACCGCCCCCGATCGTGAGGCCGTCAAGGCCGCGCAGCGTCAAATGCTGCTGCACCGGGCCGAGTTGGTCGCCCGCTACGAGGCCTGGGCGTCCGCCGCCGGCGACACCTTCCGTATCGTCGGCAGCGCCGACAAGGCGTTCGAAATCGCCGTGCTGCGTGTGCTGTTCATGTTCTGGCAGCGCGCGACGCCGGCCGACCTCACCGCGATCCCCGGCCCGGAGGCGACGACCGACGAGCTGTACGCGTGGCTGGACAACTGGGCGGGGCTGTCCCTGTACGCCGACACGGCGGCCCGGCGGTACATCCCGTACTGGTACCAGATCGGCACGCAGTTGGGGTACGGCGATGTCCCCACCGCCCATGTGGCGGACCTGCTGCGCCACCCGGACGGCATCGCGGCGCGCAACTTCGTCCCCCGGGACACCCCCATGGTCTTCGACACGACCGCCATGCCGGACATCGACCGCTGGGTCCGCCGCCGCGGCAGCCGGATGCTGTTCGTCAACGGCGCCCAGGACCCGACCGTGGCCGAGCACTTCCGGCCCGGGGGTGCCGACTCGCGGCTCCTGTGGGTGCCGGGCGGCAATCACAGCGTCGACATCGCGAACCTGTCCCCCGCCGACCGGACGTCGGCGGAGGACACGTTGCACCGCTGGGTCGGTCAGGAGTACTTCACGCAGACGTTGGGCACGTAGCCCACGGTGCCGCGGTAGTTGACCTTGCGCCAGTAGTGGTAGCTCTTGATCCCGCAGGCGTCCTTGTACGAGCCGCCGTCGACACCCTTGATGTCACAGCCCTTGGTGCCCTTGTACCAGAGGCGCAGGATGGTCGACTTGGTGCTGGCCGACTTGCGGACGTTGACGTTCGACAGCGCCGTGAGGCTCTTGCACTTCGCCGTGGCCGCGACGGTCGTCATGTCGTCGCTCTGTACGGTCGCCGTGCCGGAGGCACTCGGCACCAGCCCGGCCAGGGCCAGGGTCGCGACCGCCACCGGAGCGATCAGAAGCTTCTTCAAAGGTTCCTCCCGTTTTTGGTACGTCATGCTCACGCCCAGAGGCGCGAGTTGATCTTAGGCGTACCTGTCAGGAGGCCGGTGATCAGGGTGCGGGCGGCCAGGCGTCACCCCAGTGCGCGTCGCGTGCGGCCTTGTACAGGTCGCCGTGGCGCTTGGTGACGGTGGTGCGGTTCAGGGACGGTTCGGTCTCGCAGAGGTCGAGGAGGACCTGGCCCTTGCGGATCTGGGGCTTGCGTACGACGCGGGCGGGAGCCGGTTCGACGGGGAAGCGGGCGGCGGCGACGTAGCTGAACTTCTCGTCCTCGTAGGGGAGGGAGCCGCCCTTGACCTGGCGGTGCAGGGAGGAACGGCTGACCCGGGCGGAGAAGTGGCACCAGTCCGTGCCCGGGGCGATGGGGCAGGCCGCGCTGTGCGGGCAGGGGGCGGCGATGTGGAAGCCGGCGGCGATCAGCCGGTCGCGGGCCTCGATGACGCGGGCGTAGCCGTCGGGGGTGCCGGGTTCGACGATCACGACGGCCCGGGCGGCGGCCGCGGCGGCGTCGACGAGGGCGGTGCGGTCGGGGGCGGTGAGCTCGTTGAGGACGTAGGAGACCGTGACGAGATCAGTGCTCTCGAGGGTGAGCGCCGCTCCGATCCGAGAGCGCTGCCACTGTACGTCCCGCAGGGCCGGGTTGGCCGCGGCGATCTCCCGGCCCAGGGCCAGCGCGGGCTCGGCCCAGTCGAGCACGGTGACGGGCCGCTCCCCGTCCCAGGTCGCGGTCACGGCCCAGGCCGCCGCGCCCGTACCGCCGCCGAGGTCCAGATGCCCGCCGGGCGTCCAGTCGGGCACGGCATCCGCGAACGCCTCGAGCGCCGACCGCACCGCCTCGAAGGTCGCGGGCATCCGGTAGGCGGCGTAGGCGGCGACATCGGCCCGGTCCCGGAGGATGGGAGCGTCCGTGGGGGTGGCCCCGCGGTAGCTGGCGATCAGCCGCTCGACCGCCCGCGCGGCCTGCCGGGGCGGCAGCCCGTCGAGCAGACCGGCGAGAGCGGTGCGGAGGGTTTCGGCGGCCGGGGGTGCGGGGGCGTTCACCCGGCGATTCTACGAGGGGACGAGGGGCGGGAGAGAGCAGTGCTCTCAAATCCCCCGTACCGCCCGGGCCACCCGTGCCCCCGCAGCAGCCCTGGGCGCGTTGTCCGGGCGGCGGCGGCGCGGATGGACCGCGTTCGTCAGGAGGATCAGGAACGTGTCCGTCGCCGGATCCAGGACGAGGGACGTGCCCGTGAAGCCCGTGTGGCCGGCCGCACCCCGGCCCGCCAGGTCGCCCATGAACCACGGCTGGTCCAGGGAGAAGCCGAGGCCGGGCGGGGTGAAGAGGAGCTCGACGAAGTCGGGGCCGAGGATGCGGGCGGGGCCGTAGGAGCCGCCGGCGAGGAGGGTGCGGCAGAACACCGCGAGGTCCCGGCCCGTGGAGAACAGGCCCGCGTGGCCCGCCACACCGCCGAGCGCCCAGGCGTTCTCGTCGTGGACCTCGCCCCGCAGCATCCCCCGGTCCGCCTTGGCCCACGGCCGCCGCTGGTCCTCCGTGGCCGCCGCCCCGGGGCACGGCCCGAACTCCGTCGCCGTCATGCCCAGCGGCCGGGTGATGCCGTCGCGGACGAGGACGTCGAGCGTGCGGCCGGTGACGCGTTCCAGGACGTACTGGAGGAGGAGCATGTTCAGGTCGGAGTAGCAGTACGTGCCGGGCACGCCGACCGGCGGCTCCGCCTGGAGCATCGCCAGCCGGTGCGCGGCGTCGGCGCAGTCGTACAGCGGGAGTTCGGGCCGCAGCCCGGAGGTGTGGGTGAGCAGCTGCCGTACGGTGACGCCGTGCCGGGCCGCCCCCGTGAAGTCGGGCAGATACGCGCCCACCTTCGCGTCGATGCCCAGCGTGCCGCGCTCGATCTGCTGCACGGCGGCCACGGACGTGAACAGTTTCGTCAGGGACGCCAGGTCGAAGGGTGTGCCGACGGTCATCGGGACCCGGTCCTCGGCGGGCAGCTCCACCCCGGCGTCGGCGTCCTCGTCGTAGGCCGCGTACCGCACGGCCCAGCCCGCCGCCTCCTCCACCGCGATCACCGGGCCGCGCCCGACGACCAGGACCGCGCCCGGTGCCCAGGGGCGCTGCCCGGTGGTGAGGACGTGGACCTCCCGGACGAGATGACGCAGTTCCGCGGGGTCGAGTCCGGCCCGTTCCGGCGTGCCGTCGCGCAGTCTCGGTGCGCTCAGCTGTCCGCTCCCTCCGCGCTCGCGGTCCTGCTCTCCGTCTTCGAGGCCTTCGAGGTCTTCGAGGCCTTCCAAGGTCGGCACATTCCCATGAAGCAGGCCACTGCCACCAGTGCGGCGGCCAGTTGGACGACGGCCATCGGGACCGCGGTGTCCTCGCCGGCGACGCCGACGAGCGGGGAGGCGATCGCGCCGATGAGGAACGACGACGTGCCGAGCAGGGCGGACGCGGAGCCGGCGTTGTGCTTGGTGCGCATCAGGGCGAGGGCCTGGGTGTTGGGCAGGGTGATGCCCATCGCGGACATCAGCACGAAGAGCGCGACGGCGACGGGCGTGAGACCGACCTCGCCGAACACGCCCGTGGACATCAGCAGCAGCGCGGTCGCGGCGGTGATGACGATCGTCAGGCCGATGCCCAGCACCCGGTCCAGGCTGACCCGGCCGACCAGGATCTTGCCGTTGATCTGGCCGACGAGGACCAGCCCGACGGAGTTGACGCCGAACAGCAGGCTGAACGTCTGCGGGGAGGCGCCGTAGATCTCCTGGATGACGAAGGGGGACGCCGAGATGTAGGCGAAGAGCGAGGCGAAGGCGAAGCCGCCGGTGAGGGTGTAGCCGGCGAAGGACCGGTCGGCGAGCAGGCCGCGCATCGCGCGCAGGGCCTCGCCGACGCCGCCGCTGTGGCGCTCGGCGGGCGGCAGGGTCTCGGGCAGCTTCGTCCAGACCAGGACGCCGATCGCGATGCCGATGACGGTGAGGACGGCGAACACGCCCCGCCAGTCCGTCACGCGCAGGACCTGTCCGCCGATCAGCGGCGCCACGATCGGGGCGACCCCGGAGATCAGCATCAGGGTGGAGAAGAAGCGGGCCATGGCCATGCCGTCGTAGAGGTCGCGGACGACGGCCCGGGCGATGACGATCGCGGCGGCGCCCGCGAGGCCCTGGGCCAGCCGGAAGGCGACCAGGAGTTCGACGGTGGGGGCGAGCGCGCACAGGACGGTGGCGACGACGAAGACGGCGAGCCCGGCGAGCAGCGGGCGGCGGCGCCCCCAGCGGTCGCTCATCGGCCCGACGACGAGCTGGCCGAGCGCCATGCCGGCCAGGCAGGCGGTGAGCGTGAGCTGGACGGTCGCGGCGGGCGCGTGCAGGGAGCGCGTGACCTCCGGCAGCGACGGGAGGTACATGTCCATCGCCAGCGGCGGCACGGCCGTCAGGCTGCCGAGGAGGAAGGTGACGAGGAGCCCGGTGCGGCGGTGCGGTGTGAGGTCGGGCCGCTCCGTCCCGGCTGCGGCCCCCTGTGCGGTGTTCGATATGGACGCCCCACCCTCGGGCATGAGTCCCTCCCTGTTCGATTCGATCGCCCCCTATGCTCTCAGCTCGTACGGACTGCTCGGGGTCACAAGGTGAAGGCGGGGCGGTAATGACGGCGGACACGGTGCGGTGGGGCATCCTGGCGACCGGTGGGATCGCGGCCGCGTTCACGGCGGATCTGATCGACCTGCCGGACGCGGAGGTCGTGGCGGTGGCGTCACGGTCCGAGGAGTCGGCGAAGGCGTTCGCGGAGCGGTTCGGGATACCCCGGGCGTACGGCGACTGGAACGCGCTCGCGCGGGACGAGGACATCGATGTCGTGTACGTCGCCACACCGCACACGGCGCACCGGACCGCCGCCGGTCTGTGTCTGGCGGCCGGGCGGAACGTGCTGTGCGAGAAGCCGTTCACGCTGAACGTCGGCGAGGCGGCGGAACTCGTCGCGCTGGCGCGGGAGCACGGGCGCTTCCTGATGGAGGCGATGTGGATGTACTGCAATCCGCTGGTGCGGCGGCTGAAGTCGCTGGTGGACGACGGCGCGATCGGCGAAGTGCGCAGCGTGCAGGCCGATTTCGGGCTGGCCGGACCGTTCCCGCCCTCGCACCGGCTGCGGAACCCGGAGCTGGGCGGGGGCGCGCTGCTCGATCTCGGCGTGTATCCGGTGTCGTTCGCTCAGCTGCTGCTCGGGGAGCCGTCGGACATCGCGGCGCGAGCGGTGCTCTCCGAGGAGGGCGTCGACCTCCAGACCGGAGCCCTGCTCTCCTGGGAGAGCGGCGCTCTTGGCTCGGTGCACTGCTCCATCGTCGGCGGTACGGCGACCTCCGCCTCGGTCACCGGCTCGCAGGGCCGTATCGACGTCCCGGACGGGTTCTTCTTCCCGGACCGTTTCGTGCTGCACCGGGACGGCCGTGACGCCGAGGAGTTCACGGCCGGTCCGGCGGACGGGCCCCGCAACAGCCTGCGCCACGAGGCCGCCGAGGTGATGCGCGCCGTGCGCGCCGGCGAGACCGAGTCGCCGCTCGTCCCGCTCGACGGCACGCTCGCCGTGATGCGGACGCTCGACGCGATCCGGGAGCGCGTCGGCGTCCGCTACCCCGGCGAGACGGGCGAGTCCCCCGATGAGACGGGCGAGCCGCGCCTCACGCCGGCTTGAGCCCCTGCTCCCCCACCTCCGTCACGAAGGACGCGGCCGTCGTGACGGGCGCCCCCTGCGTGGTCACGTACGGCACGGTCTTGAAGTCGGCCCGCGCCGACTCCCGCCCCAGCGCGACCGTCACATAGCCGCGCCGTCCGTTGAAGAACCTCAGATGCGGGTTGGCGGACATGTAGGTGTCCCAGGTCGGGGGCTTGTCGGCGCCGTCCCGGCCGCTGGAGATCGAGGTCGCCACGATCTCCGTGCCGAGCGTGGCCGAGGACTGGTCGGCGAAGTCGTCCTTGATGTCGAAGGCGTACGCCGAGTGGACGTCGCCGCTGAGCACCATCAGGTTCTCGACACCGGCGGCCTTCGCCCCGTCGAGGACGCGCCGGCGTGAGGCGCTGTAGCCGTCCCAGGCGTCCATCGACACTCGGGACGGGGTGGTCGCGTCCATGTGCCGCCGGGCGAACAGGACCTGCTGCGGTACGACGTTCCACAGCGCCCGCGAGGAGCGCCAGCCGTCGAGCAGCCACCGTTCCTGCGTCGCGCCGGTCATGGTGCGCGCCGGGTCGTCGGACTCGGGTCCCGGGACGTGCGCCTGGTCGCCGTAGGCCTGGTCGGAGCGGTACTGGCGGGTGTCCAGGACGTCGAACTGGGCGAGCCGGCCCCAGGTCAGGCGTCGGTAGAGCCGCATGTCCGGTCCGGCGGGGCGCTGCGGGCTGCGCAGCGGCTGGTTCTCCCAGTAGGCCCGGTAGGCGGCGGCGCGGCGCAGCAGGAACTCCTCCGGCGGGACGTCGTTCTCGGGGATCTCGTCGGCGTAGTTGTTCTCGGTCTCGTGGTCGTCCCAGGTGACGACGAAGGGGTGCGCGGCGTGTGCGGCGCTCAGGTCGGGGTCGGACTTGTAGAGGGCGTACCGCAGGCGGTAGTCGTCCAGGGTCAGCGTCTCGCGGTTGAAGAGATCGGGCAGGGTGCGGTCGGTGTACTTGCGCTGCCCGCCGGCGGAGTCGACGGCGTACTCGTAGAGGTAGTCGCCGAGGTGGAAGACGAGGTCGACGTCGTCGGCGGCGAGATGGGCGTACGGCGTGTAGTAGCCGTCGTGGTAGGCCTGGCAGGAGACGGCGGCGAGGGTGAGCTCCGAGACGCGGCTGCCGGGGTCCGGGGCGGTGCGGGTGCGGCCGGCCGGGCTGACCCAACGGCCGACGCGGAAGCGGTAGTAGTAGACGCGGCCGGCTTCCAGGTGGCCCGCCTCGACGTGGACGGTGTGGTGGAACTCGGGGTGCGCGGTGACGGTGCCGCGCCGGGCGATGCGGCGGAACCGCTCGTCGTGGGCCAGCTCCCACTGGACGGTGACGCGCTCGGCGGGCAGTCCGCTGTCGGCCTGGAACGGGGCGGGTGCGAGGCGGGTCCACAGGATCACGGAGCCGGGCAGCGGGTCGCCGGAGCCGACGCCCAACGTGAACGGGTTCTCGGTGATCCGCGCGGCGTCGAGTTCGGCGGCGGCCGCGACTCCGGCCGAGGGCAGACTGGTCGCGAAGGCCAGCGCGGCGGCGGCCCCGGTGGTGGTGAGGAAGCCGCGTCGGCCGATGTGCCGGGCGGCCGCGCGGAGTTCGGGGGCGTGCTGGGACGGGCGTGCTGCGGGTGTCATCCGGTCCTCCCCTGGCGAATGGCTGCACAGGGCATTGGAGTGGCCGGGGTCGACACCCGGACGACGTGTACACCGCACGCACGTGACGGACGGATGAGTTCCGCATGGCGGGGCCTCCCGTACGCTGCGGGCCCATGAATGCCAAGGAAAATGCAGTCGCGGTGGTGACCGGGGCGGGTTCCGGTATCGGCCGGGCGGTGGCCGTGGAACTGCTCCGCGCGGGCTGGTCGGTGGCGCTGGCGGGCCGGCGCGTGGAGACACTGGAGGAGACGGCGGCCCTGGCGCCCGAGGACGCGGCTCTCGCCGTACGGACGGACGTCTCACGGCCCGAGGACGTGTCCGCCCTCTTCTCCGCCGCCGTCGAGCGCTTCGGGCGGGTCGACCTGCTGTTCAACAACGCGGGCACGTTCGGGCCCGGCGGCGTTCCGGTCGAGGAGCTGCCCTACGACGCGTGGCGGCATGTGGTGGACACGAATCTCAACGGGGCGTTCCTGTGCGCGCAGGCGGCGTACCGGCAGATGAAGGAGCAGGACCCGCGGGGCGGGCGGATCATCAACAACGGGTCCATCTCGGCACACACCCCCCGGCCGCACTCGGTGGCCTACACCGCGACCAAGCACGCGCTGACCGGCCTGACCAAGGCGCTGTCGCTGGACGGGCGGCCGTACGGGATCGCGGTGGGGCAGATCGACATCGGCAACGCGGCGACGGACATGACGTCCCGTATGCAGACGGGAGCGCTTCAGGCGAACGGGGAGGTGGCTCCGGAACCGGTGATGGACGTCGCCGATGTGGCCCGCACGGTGCGGCACATGGCGGAGCTGCCGCTGGAGGCGAACGTGCAGTTCGCGACCGTCCTCGCCACGGCGATGCCGTACATCGGGCGCGGCTGAGCGCCGGACCCACGGTCGTCAACTCGTCAACCTGCACAAGCGGAATTGCAACGTCCGTACTATTGCGGCCGGTAGGGCGCTTATGCTCAACTCTTCTACACCAAAGCTTCACACTTGGAGCAAAGAGCTTCCATCGGCCACCTTCTGGGGGGAGGCGGCAGTCGTTCCACGGTCCGGGTGGGGGTGGACCCCGCGAGGGACCGCGGGGTACGCACCGGTGCGTGGAACGACTGCCGCGTAAATCGACGGCGGCTACCGCCCGAGCAGCTGGTCGATCTCGGCCAGTTGCCCGCCGGTCAGTGCTCCCTTCGCCATCGCTCCCGCGTTCTCCTCCGCCTGCGCGACCGAGCGGAAGCCCGGGATGGGGACGGTGGCGGGGCTGCGGGCCCACAGCCAGGCCAGGGCGCCCTGGGCCAGGGTCCGGCCCTCACTGGTGAGGATGGAGCGGACGGCCTCGACGCGGGCGAGCCACTCGGGGTCGGCGCCTGATCCGTCACCGAACCCCTGGAGCCAGGCCGGCGGCCTGCTGCGGATGTCCCCGCTCTCCAGCGGCTGGTGGGCCCGGCGCTTACCGGTGAGCAGCCCCATGGCGAGGGGACTGCGGTTGATGCTGGCCAGGCCCGCCTCCTCGCACAGCCGGAGCATGTCGGGCGCGTCCTGGAGGACGTTGAGGGCGTGCTGGACGGCGGCGCAGTGCGGGCCCTCGGCGAACACGGCGGCGCGGGCCGGGTCGTCGGTGCTCCAGGCATAGGCGCGGATCAGCCCTTCGCGCACCAGGTCCTCGCAGGTGTCGCGGAGCCGTGCGGCCCGCTCCGGGGCGGCGTCCCCGATGTGGAACTGGTACAGGTCCACGTAGTCCGTGTCGAGGCGGCGCAGGGACGCGGTCAGCGCGCGGCGCAGGTGGGCCGGGGAGTCGTCGTGGCCGCTGGCGGTGCGGGTCCGCTCGTCGAAGAGGTAGCCCCACTTGGTGGCGACGACCACGTCGGTCCTGCGCTTGCCGAGGGCCCGGCCCAGCACGCGTTCGCTGTGCCCGGTGCCGTAGTTGTCGGCCGTGTCGAAGAAGGTGACGCCCAGGTCGAGGGCGTGCCGCACCGCCCGTACCGACTCCTCGTCGTCGACCTTCCCCCAGCCCAGCGGCAGCCCGTCGGCCGCCTGCCACTCCCCGCCGATCGCCCAGCAGCCGAAGCCCAGGGCGCTCACCTCGATGCCGCTGCGTCCCAGTGTGCGTGTGGTGTCCATGCCCGGGGACGCTATGAGTTGGAGCCCACGCGAAGACAAGACCTCGCGCAGGGGCTTTCAGGCCTGCCCGGTCTCGAAGCGGGAGATCCTGCCGTCGTCGTCGACCGTGAAGCTCCACCGGGTGCGCATCTCGCCCCAGGTGTCGTTGTTGTAGTGGGCGACGAGGGAGCGGCCGTCGTTGGACTCGCTGTCGACCTGCATATGGCCGTGGGACAGGAAGATCTCCCGGTCCACCCAGTCGGCGAGGTCCCGGTCGGAGCCGTCGTCCGCCATGGTCGCGCCCGGCGCGAGGAGCTCCATGAAGCTCTCGCGGTCGTGGTTGTTCACGGCGGTCACGAAGGCGCGGACGGCCGGGTCGCTGAGGCGCGTGGTCTGAATCGTCATGCCAGTCAGCCTCGTACCGGTCGGCGGGCCACGCCACCCGTGCCACCCGAACGGCGTCCCCGGCGGCTCCGCCGGGTGTCGCGGGAGGTCAGGGGTGCGAGGGTGGAGACACGACGAGGAACACTCCTTCGCTGTGCTGTCCGCTCCGGGAGACGACGTGAGCCGTTACGACCGACGTGATCTGGGCCTGCTGCTGCTCCGGCTGGGGACGGGCGGTGTGCTGGCCGCCCACGGCACGCAGAAGCTGTTCGGCTGGTTCGGCGGGGGCGGCCTCGAGGGCACCGGGCAGTTCATGGAGGCCGTCGGCTACGTCCCGGGCAAGGTGAGCGCGACGGCGGCGGGCCTCGCGGAGACCGGCGGCGGCACGCTGCTGGCCCTGGGCCTGGCCACTCCGGCGGCCGGTGCCGCGGCGGCCGGTGCGATGGCGGGGGCGGCCGCGGTGCACACACCGAACGGGTTCTTCAACCAGGGCGGCGGCTACGAGTACGCGGCCACGCTGGGCCTGACGGCCGCCGGCCTGGCCGTCACCGGCCCCGGCCGGCTCTCCCTGGACCATCTGCTCGGGCACGCGGTGAACCGGAGCTGGATGATTCCGGCGGCGTTCGCCGCGACGGCGGCCGGGACCGTGCTGGTCGTGGGGGCGCGCACCAAGCGGCTGCGGAAGGCGAAGGAAGGCGAGCAGGACCCGCTGTTCGACGAGGAATACCTGGAGTAGGGCGGCGGATCGGGCGTTGTCAGACCCTCGTGGCAGGCTGCCGCCCCATGAACGATCAGACAGCGCCCGGACCCGATCTGTGGGCCGCCATCGACACCCTGTGGGAGTGGCTCGACACCAAGCGCCCCGTCGAGGGCCGCGAGGGCGTGCTCCTGCGCATCCTGAAGCTCTCCGAGGAGGTCGGGGAGGTCGCCGAGGCGGTGATCGGCGCGACCGGCCAGAACCCGCGCAAGGGCGTGACCCACGACTGGGACGACGTCCAGTCGGAACTGTGCGACGTGGTGATCACGGCCCTGGTGGCCCTGCGGACCCTGACGCCGGAGGCGCGCGAGGTGTTCGCCCGGCATCTGAAGCGGGTGACGGAGCGGTCGCTGGCCTCGCCGGGCTGACGTCCTCGGTCGCCGCCGGCACCGCGCTGATCACCCGATACTCGACAACACCCCGCCCCCGCCCCTTCGTCGGGCTACGCTGCGAACGAATATGCCGAGCGGCCGAATCCTGGCCCTGCCGGGTTGAGGAGTTTGGTGACGGGGGTGGACTGGAGGTTCCGGTCCCTGGTGGTCGCGCACGCCGTGTCGGCCTACGGGACCTACCTGAATCTGATCGCGCTCAGCCTGTTCTCGTACGAGGTCACCGGTAGCGCCCTGGGCGTGGGTGCGGTGATGGCCGTGCGGCTGCTGTCCGGTGTCACGGCAGGTCTCACCGCCGGGGCCGTGACCGCGAGGCTCACGCGCCGGACCGTCATGGTGGCGACGGACCTCGCCCAGACCCTCGCCATGGTGGTGCTCGCCCTCTGGGCCTCGCGCACGCCGCTGTGGGTGCTGCTCGGGGCGGTGGTGGTGCTGGGCGCGGGGAACACGTTCTTCAACGTCGCCCTGCGCAGCGCGGTTCCGGTCATGGTCGGGCAGGACGACCGCGCCCGGGCGAACGGGGTACTGGTCACGGCCCGGTCCGTCGCCACGGTGCTGGGCTTCGCGTCGGCCGCGCCGGTCGTCTCGCTCGGCGGTTTCGGTGTCGCGTTCGGGGTCAACGCCGCGAGCTTCGCGGTGTCCGCCGCCGCGGTGCTGATGCTCCGGCCGCGTACGGACAGTGACGGCGAGAGCGACACCGGCGGCGACGCGGGCGCCACGGAAGACGGCGGGGACGGGTCCTCGCCGGGGCGTGGTGGGCGGCTGCGGCGCCGAGTGGCGGGCCTCGCGGGCCCGTTGCTCGGCCTGATCGCGCTGCGGGGGCTCGACGCGCTGGCGTCCGCGTCGCACAACGTCGCCCTGCCGCTGGCGGCGCACGCGGCCGAGCCGTCCGATCCTGCGGTGTTCATGGCCCGGTTCTGGGCGGCGTGGGCCGTGGGCACCCTGCTCGCCCACCAGGTCCTCAAACGCCGGTCGCACGGGGCGTCCTGGGGCGAGCGCGCGTTCGCCCTCGGCACCTGCGCGATGTCGTTCTGCTTCGTGGCCGCGTTCACCGGACCGCCCGCCCCGGCCCTGATCGCGGCGGCCGTGGCGGCCGGGTTCGCGGACGGCTGGACCGAGATCGTCTACACCTCGCGCCTCCAGGCGGCCCCCGACCGGCAGCGCGGCCGGCTGTTCGGACTGTCCGCCACCGCCGAGCAGTCCGGGTTCGCCCTGGGCACGATCGCCGCCGCGGCCGCGCTCGAGGCCCTGCCCGCGCTCGCCGTCGTGGGCGTCTTCCACGGGGCGGCGGCGTGCGGGGCGCTGATCCTGCTGCTGCTCACCGTCCGGCGGCGCGACGCGCGTAGAGACCAGGGCCGGTCAGACCGATCGTCCACCAGCGGGGAAAAGGGAGAGGAAACGCATGGAACGTCTACGGGGGCACGCCCTCTGCCAGGGTCCTGAGCCCGAGCGCACCGAGGCCGATCCGGCCGACGCCGTGCGGGCGCTGCTGAGCGCGGCCCGGTCCGCCTCCGGCGGTGCCGTCGTCACCGTCGCCGCCGACGGCACGACCACCTCGCGGTCGTATCCCGAACTGCTGGACGCGGCCCGCCGTATGCTCACCGGCCTGCGGGCCCACGGGCTGCGGCGCGGCGACACGGTGGTGCTGTGCGGGCTGCCGCTCGCCGAGTTCTTCCCCGCCTTCTGGGCCTGTGTGCTCGGCGGTGCCCTGCCGGTGGCCATCGCCGAGCATCCCGCGCCGGGCTCCCCGGCCTTCGAACGCCTGCGGCAGGCCTGCGCGTTACTCGACCGGCCACTGGTCCTGACCGACGCGCCCGGTGCCGCCGCGCTCGCCCACGCCACGCCCGCACCGCGCGTCGCCCTCGCCGGGGACTGCCTGAACGCGCCGCACACGGACGGCCACGACGACCACGACGACCACGTCGAGCCGGACCCGTCCGACACCGCCCTGCTGATGCTGTCCTCGGGCAGCACCGGCGTACCGAAGGCGGCGCGGCTGACGCACGCCGGACTCGCCGACTTCGCGGCGAGCAGCCGGCGGATCCTCGACGTCCGCCCGGACGACACCATGGTGAACTGGCTGCCGGTCGACCACAGCGGCGCCTTCCTGCTCTACCACCTGCTCGCGGTCTTCACCGGCTGCACCAACGTCCACGCGCCCACCGAGCATGTGCTCGCCGAACCGCTGCGCTGGCTGGACCTCCTCCACGAACACCGGGCGCGGCACAGCTGGGCGCCCACCTTCGCCTACCGACTGGTCGCGGACGCGCTCGCCGAGCGGCCCGACGGCCACTGGGACCTGGGCGGCCTCAAGTCCCTGCTGTGCGGGGGCGAGCGGGTCGTGCTGCCGGTGCTGCGCCGCTTCCTGGACGCGACGGCCCCGTACGGGGTGCGCGAGGAGCACCTCACCCCGGCGTGGGGCATGGCCGAGACGGTCACGGCCGTCACCTACGGCCGGCTCGACCGGCCCGGGACCGTGCACCGCCTGCTCAAGAGCAGCCTGGGCGGGGACCTGGTCCCGGCCGGTGCGGACGCCCCGGACGCCGACTGCGTCACCTTCGTCGCGTCCGGCTCGCCCGCGCACGGCGTCACCCTGCGCGTCGTCGACGACCACGGCGACCTCACCCCGCCGGGCCGGATCGGCCGGCTCCAGGTCCACTCCCCCGCGCGGCTCACCCCCGGCTACGTCGACAACCCCGAGGCGGACGCCGCGGCCTACCCCGCCGGGCGGGACTGGCTGGACACGGGCGATCTCGCCTTCCTCGACAGCGGCCAGGTCGTCATCACGGGCCGGCGCAAGGACCTGATCATCCTCAACGGCCACAACGTGTACTGCCACGAGGTGGAGGAGACCGCCACCGCCGTCGACGGCGTCCGGCAGGGCGAGATCGCCGCCTGCGGCATTCCGCATCCGGAGCGGGGCACGGAGGAACTCGCGGTGTTCTTCGTCAGCCGCGGCGCCCCCGAGGACACCAGGATCGCCGCGCAACTGAAGGCGGCGCTGTTCACGCGCCTCAGGCTCACCGCCGCGTACGTCCTGCCCGTGCCGGCGGACGAGTTCCCGCGCACGCCGGCGGGCAAGGTGCGCCGCGCGGAACTCCAGAGCAGGTTGATCGACGGCGGCTTCGGCGGCACGGCCCCGGATGCCCGGCCGGACGCCGACACCGTGACCCGAGCCGTCCGGGAGGAACTGGGCGCCGTGCTGGGCCGCCCGGTCGACGTGGACGTGCCCTTCTACGAACTCGGCCTGACCTCCGTCCTGCTGGTGCGCCTGCGGAACCGGCTGGCGGAACGTCTCGGCATGCCGATCGCGCAGACCGCGTTCTTCGAGCACCCGACGGCCACGGCACTCGCCGCGCATCTCGCGGGCCCCGCCGTGGCCCCGAGCCGGCTCGTGGCGGTCACCGACAGGGGCACCTCCCCCGCGGACTTCCCCGAGCGACGGGTCGCCGTCATCGGACTGGCGCTGCGCTTCCCCGGCGCGAACTCGGCGGAGGAGTTCTGGGGCAATCTGCGGGACGGCGTGGACAGCATCCGGGTGTTCGGCGAGCCGCAGCTCACGGCCCCCGGCCACGTGCCCACGCCCTCCGGCCATGTGCCCGTCGCCGGAGTCCTCGACGGCGTCGAGGAGTTCGACACGGACTTCTTCGGACTGAGCCCCAAGGAGGCCGGACTCACGCATCCCGCGCACCGGCTGTTCCTGGAGTGCTGCCACCAGGCGCTGGAGGACGGCGGCCACGCGGCGACCGCGCCGGGCGTCAGGGTCGGGGTGTTCGCCGGGTCGGGCATGAACCTCTACGACCACCAGCAGCCGTCCGCGACCGGCTCGCCGTACGACCCGGCCGACCCGGCCGCCGGAATGCAGACGGCCATCGGGCAGGAGCCGGACTTCCTCGCCACGCGGGTCGCCTACCGGCTCGGTCTCACCGGCCCGGCGATCGGTGTGCAGACGGCCTGTTCCACCTCGCTGGTCGCGGTGCACCTCGCGGTGCAGGCGCTGCTGACCGGTGACACGGACCTGGCGCTGGCGGGCGCCGCGGCCGTGCACCTGCCGCAGGAGAGCGGCTATCACAGCCACCCCGGGTCGATCCTGTCCCCCACCGGACGGTGCCGTGCCTTCGACGCGGAGGCCGACGGCACGGTCGGCGGCAACGGCGTGGCCGCCGTCCTGCTCAAACGCCTCGACCGGGCGCTCGCAGACGGGGACACCGTGCACGCGGTGATCCTGGGCTCGGCGGTCAACAACGACGGCGCCGCCAAGGTCGGCTTCAGCGCCCCCGGAGTCGAGGGACAGGCCGACGTCGTACGGCAGGCCCTGCGCAGGGCCGACGTACCCGCGGAGACGATCTCGTACGTGGAGGCGCACGGCACCGGGACGCGGCTCGGCGACCCGGTGGAACTCACGGCACTGGCCCGGGTGCTGGGCGAGGACGCGGGGCGCTCGGGCCGTTTTGGCGGTTGTGTCGTCGGCTCGGTGAAGCCCAACATCGGGCACCTCGACAGCTGTGCCGGAATGGCCGGGCTCATCAAGACGGTTTTGATGCTGCGTCACCGCACCCTGGTGCCGACACCGCACCTGAACCGGCCCAACCCGGAACTCCCGCTGGCCGACGGCACGTTGACGCTGGCCATGGAACTGCGGCCCTGGGAGGTGCCGGACGGTGTGCCCCGCCGGGCCGGGGTCAGCGCGCTCGGCGTCGGCGGCACCAACGCCCATGTGGTGCTGGAGGAGGCCCCGCCCGCTCGTCCTCGTTCCGCTGAGGAACGGCCCGTCCTGGTCCCCGTGTCGGCTCGCGACACCGAGGCCCTCGCCGAGCTCACGGCCGGGCTCCGCGACCGGCTACTGGCCCGGCCCGGCCTCCCGGCCGCCGACGTGGCCGCCACCCTGGCCCTCGGCAGACCGCACCGCGCGGCACGCACCGCCGTGGTCGGCCGCACGGCCGGCGAACTCGCCCGCGCGCTGGAGGAGGACCACCGCCCCGAGGCCTCCCCTCCGGGCCCGGTCGCCTTCGCCTTCCCGGGCCAGGGCAGCGCCCGCCACGGCATGGCGAGCGGCCTGTACGCCACACACCCGGCGGCACGGACCACGCTCGACCGGTGCGAGAGGCTCTACGCGGGGGAATTCGGCGGGAGCCTGCTGGAACCACTGCTGGCCGCCCCCGGTCTCAGCGGTCTCGTGGGTCCCTCTGTGGAAGACGACATCTGGCCCACCGAGACCGCGCAGGCCGCCCTCTTCGCCCATCAGGCGGCGCTGGCCGACGCCTGGCGGGCTGCCGGTATACGCCCCGGTCTCCTGCTCGGCCACAGCGTCGGCGAGTACGCCGCCCTGTACGCGGCCGGCGCCCTGACCCTGGAGGACGGGCTGCGACTCACCGCCTGGCGCGGGCGCCTCATGCAGGCCCGCTGCCCGGCCGGGGGCATGCTCGCCGTCCGGGCCGACCAGGCCACCGCCCGACGTGTCGCGGACGCCGCCGGTGCGGAACTCGCCGCGGTCAACGGCCCGCGTGCCCAGGTGCTCTCGGGCCCGCCGGGGGCCCTGAAGGAGGCGGCACGGCTGCTCGACCTGGACGGCCTGCGGTGGCGTGCGCTGCCGGTCGACCGGGCGTTCCACTCCGCGGACGTCGACAGCGCCCTGGACGAGTTCCGGACCCGGGCGCGCGAGGTGACGTACCGGCCGCTGCACACCCCCTTGGTGACCACGGCCGACGGCGAGCCGCGCCCGGCGGGCTGGACGGTCGACGTGGACTACCTCTGCCGGCAGGCCCGGCAACCGGTCCGTTTCGACCTCGCCATGGACACGGCCGTCGAGCAGGGGTTCCGGGACTTCGTGGAGACCGGCGCCGGGCGGACCCTCGCCGGGCTCGGCCGGCACTGCGTTCCCGACAGCCGCTGGCTCAGCGGGCAGGGCGAAGGGGCCGGGGCCACCGAGCAGGCCCAGGGGTTCCTGACGGCGCTCGGCTCGCTGTACCGCAGGGGGACCGACCTGGACTGGCGGGCGCTCATCGGCGATGACGGTGGCCGGGTGCCGCTCCCGGGGCATCCCCTGCGCCGAAGCAGGGTGCCGTACCGAACCGAGACGCCGGTGTCGGCACCTGAGAGGCCGGAACCGCGCGCTGACGAAGTCGTGGACGCCATACGGCGGTTGACGGCGGACAAGCTGGGCCGCTCGACCGCCGACGTCACCCCCGACAGCTCCTTCTTCGAACTCGGCGCCGACTCGCTCTCCCTGATGAGCATGACGACCGAGCTGGAACAGCGGTACGGCGTCCGTGTCCCGGTCCGCGAGGTGTTCGACTCGGCCGACACACCGCGCCGGCTGGCCGAACGGGTCGCGCGGCTGCGGGGCGACGCGCCGGTGGTCCGGGAGCCCGTGGCCGAGGAACCGCCGACGGCACCCGCCGCTCCCCAGGAGGCGTCCCCGGACCTCCACGCGCTGTTCGGTCAGCAGCTACGGCTGGCGGAGCAACTGGTGGGCCAGGTGGGCGAAATGATCTCCCGCCAGCTGGACGTACTCGCGCCGGCGCCCCGCACCACGACGGCACCGGCCGCTCCGGAACCGGTGCCGACGCGCCTCGTTGCCGAGCCCGCCCCCTCAGGAGCCGTCGACTTCAGCCTCTATTTCTTCGGCGACTACCCCCAGCACTCCGACCACGACAAATACGGCCTGATCATGGCCGCCGCCGACTTCGCCGACCAGCACGGCTTCCACGCCCTGTGGTTCCCCGAACGGCACTTCAACTCCTTCGGCGCGCTCTTCCCCAACCCCTCCGTCCTGGCCGCGGCCCTCGCCGCCCGGACCAGCCGGGTCCGGCTGCACGCAGGTTCCGTGGTGCTGCCGCTGCACCATCCCGCCCGGGTCGCCGAGGAGTGGTCGGTCGTCGACAACATCTCCGGCGGCCGGGCGGGCCTGTGTTTCGCGAGCGGCTGGCACGCCACCGACTTCGCGATCGCCCCGCAGCACTTCGGCCGGCACCGCGAGGTGATGTACGAGCACCTGGCGGCCGTACGGGACCTCTGGTCGGGGCAGGCGCTGAAGACGACGGCGGGTGACGGCACCCCGGTGGAGGTCCGCCTGCATCCGCGCCCGGTACAGGAACGGCCGCCGATGTACGTGGCCGTCGTCGGGAACCCGGACAGCTACCGCCGGGCGGCCGCCGAGGACCTGGGCGTGGTCACCAATCTGATGACGCAGACGGTGGAGCAGCTGGCCGAGAACATCGCGCTGTACCGGCGCTGCCGAGCCGAGCACGGTCTGGACCCGGCGGCGGGGCGGGTCGTGGTGCTCGTGCACACGTACCTGGAGGACGACGCGCAGCGGGCGCGGGCCGAGGCGTACCGGCCGTTCCTGTCGTATCTGCGGTCTTCCCTCTCCCTCTTCGACCAGGTCACCAACAGTCTCGGCTTCCAGGTGGACCTGGAGAACACCCCGGAGGAGGACGTGGAGTTCCTCCTCGGGCGCGCCTACGAACGCTACTGCGACTCCCGCGCGCTGATCGGCGACGAGCACACGGCGGCGGAGACCGTAGGGCGGCTGCTGGCCGCCGGAGCGGACGAGATCGCCTGCTTCGTGGACTTCGGCGTACCGAAGGAGAAGGTGCTGGCGGCGCTGCCGGTGCTGGACCGGGTGCGGCAGACAACGCCCAGGACGCAAGCGCGAGCCCTGCCCGAGCCCCGCCGCACCCCCCTCACTCCCGCCCAGCGCCGGATCTGGTTCCTGGAGCAACTGCACCCGGGCACCGCCATGTACCACGAGCCCAAGGCGATCCGGCTGGACGGCCCCCTGGACGTACCGGCCCTGCGCTGGGCGCTGGAGCGCGTCGCGGAGCGGCACCCGGCGCTGCGCACGGTCTTCGGTGACACGGCCGGTGTCCCGTACCAGGAGATACGCGACCGTATGCCGCTGGACTGCCCGGTGGAGGACCACACGGGGTCGGCGGAGGAGGAGGCGCTGCGGGCGACGCTCGCGGCGGACCACGGCCTCGACCTCGCCTCGGGCCCGCTGGTCGTGGCCCGTCTGCTCCGTCTGTCTCCGGACCACCACCTGCTCTTCCTCATGGCGCACCACATCGTCTTCGACTCGTCGTCCACGGCCGTCCTGGCCCGCGACCTGGCCGATTGCTACCGCGCCCGGCGGGGCGGGGGTTCCGCGCCGGGTCCGCTGTCCGAACCACCGGCGGCCGCCGAGCCGGATCCCGCGTCGCTCGACTTCTGGCGGCGGCGACTCGGCGGCGCACCGGAGCTGGCCCTGCCCACCGACCGGCCCCGTCCGCCGGTCAGGTCGGGAGCGGGCGCGAGCCTCACGCACGCCCTCGACGGGGAACTCGTAGACGGTCTGCGGATCTTCGCCGCCCGCCACCGCGCCACCCTCTTCATGACGCTGACCAGCGCGATCGGCGCGGTCCTCGGCCGGTTCAGCGGGCAGCGGGACGTGGTGATCGGTACCGCGGTCGCCGCGCGTCCCGCCGGCGCCGAGGACCATGTGGGCCTGTTCCTCGACACCGTGCCGCTGCGCCTGGACCTCACCGGAGACCCGGACTTCCCGGCCCTGCTGCACCGGGTCCGCGAGAGCAGCACCTCGGCGTACGAACACAGCGGCGTGCCCTTCGACGAGCTGGTCGGCGCGCTCAACCCGCGTCGCGACCCGGGACGCAATCCGCTGTTCCAGGTGATGGTGGAGTACGAGAACGAGGGCGAGGCCCTCTTCGACCCGCCCCGTCTGACGGCCACCCTGCTCGACGTGCCGAGCGCCCGTGCCCCGTTCGACCTGAGCGTCTATCTCACCCATCACGCGGGTGGCGTCCGGTTCATGGTCGAGTACGACACGGCCCTCTTCGACGAGGCCACGGTGCGCCGTTTCGTGGACTACGTCGAGCAGGTGCTGCGCCGCGCCCTGGCCGCTCCCGACGCGCCCCTCCCCGAACTGACCGCCCTCACCGCCGCCGACCGCGAGTCCCTGGCCCGCTGGGAACACCCGGCCGGCGTGACCGACGCGGCGTCCCCCGGCACCCTGCACGGCCTGTTCGAGCGGCAGGCCCGCCGCACCCCGGACGCCGTGGCGCTGATCAGCGGGGAACAGCGGCTCTCCTACGCGGATCTGGACGCGGCGGCCGACCGCCTCGCCCGGCAGCTCCGGACCCGGGGCGCGGCACGCGGGGAACGGGTGGCGGTGCTCCTGCCGCGCGGACCGCACCTGATCACGGCCCTGCTCGCGGTGCTCAAGAGCGGGGCGGCCTACCTCCCCCTCGACCCGTCCCTGCCCACCCCCCGTCTCTCACTGCTGCTCGCCGACGCCACACCCGTCGTCCTGCTCACCTCCGACGCCGCCCTCACCGCGCACCCGGAGCTGGCGACCGGGCTGCCCGTCCAGCGGGTGGAACAGACGGACGACACACCCCCCACCGGCCCCGTACCGGAGGGAGCCCGCCCGGAGGACCCGGCGTACTGCATCCACACCTCGGGCTCGACCGGCCGCCCGAAGGGCGTCGTCGTACCCCACCGGGGCCCGGCGAACCTGGTTCAGGGGCATCTGAGCCGCCACCCGGCCCTGCGTACGCTGCAGTGGACGTCACCGGCGTTCGACGTCAGCGTGCAGGAGATCTTCACGACGCTGGCCTCGGGAGCCGCGCTGGTCCTCGTCGACGACGCCGTACGGCACGACCCGGCGGCGGTGGCCGAGGCGGTGCGCCGCCATGAGGTGCAGCGGATGTTCATGCCCTGCACCCCGCTGAAGTACCTGATGGAGACCGCTCCCCAACTGCCGTCCCTGCGCGAGCTGTTCTCGGCCGGCGAGGCCCTCCAGCTCACGGCCGCGTTCCGGCGCTTCCTCGCGTCGCACCCGCACTGCGCGCTGTACAACCAGTACGGCCCCACGGAGACCTCGGTCATCGTCACCTCGCACCGCGTCGACCCGGACGGCGAGGAGTGGCCGCCGATCGGCACCCCGGTGCCGGGAGCACGCGTCCTGCTGCTGGACGGCACGGGCCGGCAGGTCCCGGTCGGGGCGGTCGGCGAGATCCATGTGGGCGGGATCCCGGTGTCGTACGGCTACCACGACCGCCCCGCCGAGACCGCCGCGGCCTTCCTCGACGACGGCACGGGCGGGGTGCTGTACCGCACGGGCGACCTGGGCCGTCTGCGTACGGACGGCACCCTGGACTACCTGGGCCGGGCGGACGACCAGGTCAAGATCCGCGGCTACCGGGTGGAACCCGGCGAGATCCAGGCGGCGTTGACGGCACTGCCGTCCGTCAGGGACGCGGCGGTCCTCACGCGCCGCGACCGCCACGGCGACACGGAACTGGTCGCGTACGTGGTCCCCACCGACCCGCCGGCCGGCCTCGACCCCCTGCGCGGCGCTCTCGCCGCCGGCCTCCCCGACCACCTGGTGCCCCGCCGCTGGGTGCCCCTGGACCGCCTCCCGGTGAACGCCTCGGGCAAGCTGGACGGCTCGGCTCTGCCCGAGCCGGGCGACGGCTCCGACGACACGCCGGCCGCCGTACCGGCCACGGTCCTGGAGAAGACGCTGCACGCCCTGTGGTGCGAGGAACTGGACGCGGACCAGGTCCCGGTCACCACGTCCTTCTTCGAACTCGGCGGCCACTCCCTGAGCGCGATCAGGCTGCTGAACCGCATGCGGGACGAGGCCGGCGTCGACCTCACGATGGCCGACTTCTTCCTGGATCCGACCATCCGGGGCATCGCGACCCGTCCCCGTGTCGTGGACACCGCACCGATGCCGTCCACCCTGCGCCGACTGTGGCGCCGCCACCACGCGCGCACCGACCCGAGCGTCTACAACATCGCCCACCGCATGGACCTGCGCGGCGATGTGGACCCCGGCGCCCTGCACCAGGCCCTCACGGACCTGGTGGCCCGCCATCACGCCCTGCGCAGCCGCCCGGTACGCAGGCCGGACGGCCGCCACGAGGTCGAAGTCCTGGCGGAGATCCCGGTGCCGCTGCCGCTCACCGACCTCACGAGGGCGGCAGCGGACGCGGTGGACCGCTGGTGCGACGAGCAGGTGGCCACCCCCTTCGCGATGGACCGAGCCCCGCTGCACCGCTTCCGTCTGGCAAGGGTCGCCCCCGACCACTGGATCCTGGTGACGGTCTTCCACCACGCGGTCTGCGACGGCTGGTCCCTGGGCGTCATCCGGCGCGACCTGGAGGAGCTGTACAACGCCCGACGGGCGGGAAGAACTCCACAACTCCCCATGGAGATATCTCAGTTCACCGACTTCGCCCGATCGGAACACGCCCTGCCGGACGAACGCAGGACAGCCCTGGAACGCTTCTGGCGCACGGAGCTCGAAGGCATCCCCCTGCGCCCGTCCCTCCCCTACGACCACCCGCACCCCGGCACGCTGTCCGGCCGGGGCGCCCTGCACACCTGGGTCATCGACGACGACACCCCCGCCCTGCTGGCCGACACGGCGACCCGCCTGGGCACCACCACCTACACGGTGCTGGCGGCCCTGTTCGCCAGGTGGCTGGGCGACCTGTGCGGCGAGGGGAACGACATCGTCCTGGCGGCGTCCAGCGCGAACCGCGTCCGGCGCGACCGCTCGGAGATCGTCGGCATCCTGGGTGATGCCGTACTGCTCCGGGCCCGGCTGGGCGAGGCCGAGACCTTCGACGAACTGGTCGCGCAACTCGGCGCCTCCCTTTTCACGGCCCTCGACCACCAGGAACTCCCCCTGACGGATGTGGTGTCCCTGGTGTCACCCGACCTGAAGGGCGCCCTGTTCCCGACGGTCCTGTTCACGGTGATCACCACGGAGCCACCGGCCCTGGACCTCCAGGGCGTGTCGACGGCCGTACACGCCCTCCCCGTCCAGGGCGTGGCCCGCAACGAGCTGTACGTCGTGATCGCCCCGGAAGGCGACCGCGTCACGGTCACCTTCGAGTACTCGACGGACCTGTTCACCAGGGAGACCGTCGAGGGGTGGGCCAGGTCCTTCACCGGGTTCCTGCGGGGGTAGGCCGGGCCGTTACCGCTGCGCGGACTCCGCGTACTCCTCGTCCCGGTCGGATGCCGCCGGGTCGTCGTCGCCGGGCTTGCCCGTGGCCTTGCGGCCGGGCAGCACGGCGATGACGATCATGGTGCCGGCGGCCATGATGACGGCGCCGATGAGGCTGGTCTGGGCGATGGCGTGGGCGAAGGACTCGTGGACCGCGTCGACGAGGGCCTGGGCCTGCCGGGCGCCGCCGTCGGGGGTCTTCGCGACCTGCTGGGCGACCGCGAGGCCGCCGCCCACCGAGTCCTGGGCGGTGTCCATCGCGGTGGCCGGGAGGTGGCCGCCGACCAGGTCGGTCAGCTTGTCCTTGTAGGAGGTGGCGAGGAGCGAGCCGAGGACGGCGATCCCGAGGGCGCCGCCGAGTTCCAGGGCGGTGTCGTTGGCGCCGCCGCCGACACCCAGCTCCGACTCGGGGAAGGAGCCCATGATGGTGTCGGTGGCCGGGGACAGGCTCAGGCCGATCGCGAAGCCGAGCAGCAGCAGCGGCGCCAGGAAGTCGGTGTACGTGGAGCCCGACTCGATCCGCGTGAGCAGCAGGACGCCCACGGTGCCGAGCGCCATACCGGTCCCCACCACCAGCTTGACGCCCAGCTTCGGGGCCAGCCCGCCGGTCACCGCGGCACCGGCGAAGACGGCTCCGGCCAGCGGAAGCAGCCGTACGCCGGTCTCCAGCGCGCTGTAGCCGAGGACGAACTGCAGGAACTGGGTGGAGTAGTAGATCGAGCCGAAGGTGCCGAAGAAGAAGAACAGCACCGCGAGCATCGACCCGCTGAAGGGGCGCTCCCTGAACTTGCGCACGTCCAGCATGGGGTTGGGGTGGCGCAGCTCCCAGGCGACGAAGGCGAGCAGGCCGACGCCGGCGACCACGGCCCCGGTGATCGGGCCGGTGCCCCAGCCGAAGTGCGGGCCCTCGATGGCCGCGTAGACCAGGGAGCCGATGGAGACGATGGAGAGCAGGCCGCCGACGTAGTCGATCGCACCCATCCGCTCCGCCTTCGACGGCGGTACGAGAAGCAGGGCGCCGACGACGCCGAGGACCGCGATGGGGACGTTGATCAGGAAGGTGGAGCCCCAGGCGTGGTTCTCCAGCAGCCAGCCCGCGGCGAGCGGCCCGGCGGCGATGGCGAGACCTGAGGTGGCGCTCCAGGCCGTGATGGCCTTGGCCCGCTCGGCCCTGGGGAAGATCGCGACCAGCAGGGACAGGGTGGCCGGCATGACGACGGCGGCGCCTATGCCCATGATCGCGCGGGCGGTGATGACCAGGGTGGTCTCGTCGACCATGCCGCCCATCACCGAGCCGCCCGCGAAGATCAGCAGACCGAGGACCAGTGCCCCGCGGCGGCTGTACTTGTCGCCGATCGCGCCCAGGACGAGCATCAGCGCGGCGTACGGGACGGTGTAGCCGTCGACGACCCACTGCAGGTCGCTGCTGGTCAGGCCCAGGTCCTTCGTCATGTCCGGCGCCGCCACGATCAGCGACGTGTTCGCCATGACGACGATCAGCAGGCTCAGGCAGAGCACCAGCAGGGCCCACCAGCGCCGTGGATAGGGAGCTGTCATCTTCTCGGCGGGCGTGTCGGCAAGCAGCGGCATCGGAGGCTCCTCGGGGGCGAAGCGACGGGGGCAGTTATTTGCCCATCGATGTGCAGACTAGTTTATTGCCCACTGGTGTGCAAATATCGAGCCACCCTCCCCCGCCGACCGTCGACCGGAGATCCGATCCGCCATGACCCGCCCACGCCGACCGGCCCACCCCACAAGGGCCCGCATCCTGGAAGCGGCGGGACGGGAACTGGGCCGCGATCCCGACAGCAGCCTCACGAACATCGCCGAGGCCGCCGGGGTGGTGCGCCGCACCGTCTACGCCCACTTCGCCGGCCGGTCCGCACTGGTGGAAGGCCTCGCCACGGAGGCCGCGGACGCACTGCGCCACGCCTTGGCGACGGTGGCGGCCCCCGGTCCCGACGACGCCGCCACCGCTCTACGGCGCTTCGTCCTGGCGCTCTGGCCCGTCGGCGACCGCTATCGCATCCTGCTGAGACTCGCGCCGCAGGACCTGGGGGCGGCACAGGTCGACGAAATCCTCGCCCCCGCCCGTGACATGGCGACGGCGATCATCGAACGCGGACAGCGGCAGGGCGTCTTCCACACGCGCATCCCACCCGTCCCGCTCGGCAGAGCACTGGAGAAACTCCTCCTGGCCCTCCTGGACTGCGTGAACGCCGGCACGTGGAGCGACGACGGCACACAGAGCGCGAGGGCGGCGCTGATCGCGGTGGGAGCGGAGGGTTCCGCGAAGCGCGTGACTGCGGGGACAGCGAGCCCCTCCGCGTGAGCGAGCCGCCTCAGACGCAGGTCAACGACTCACCAGTACTGCCCCGATCAGCTGTCGGAGGCCTCGGCCCGCATCTCCGACGCCACGTCCCCGACGATCGACGTCGCGACCTCGTCCGACACCCCGGCGGCGACCAACGTGGCCACCGCCGTCCTGGTCCCGTCGTCCTCCCACGCGCCCGTGTTGACGCTCTCCAGCAGGGAGAGCGTGACGGCCTCCAGCGCGGCACTCAGTACCGCCGCCGGCAGATGGTCGTGGAACACGCCCGCGCGCTGGCCGCGCTCCAGGATCGCGGTGGCCTGGTCGCGGGCCGGGGCGAGGGTCTCGGACACCCGTTGCACGCCCAGATCCTGGCGGGCGAGGGAGAGGAGCAGCCGGTAGCGGTCACCGACGGGCCAGATCGACAGGACGAACCGGGCCAGGGCCCGCTCCGGCGCCTCCTCGGCGTCGGGGACTCCGGCCGCGATGCCGCGCAGGGTCTCGGACGCCTCCTCGGCGAGCGCCTCCAGCAGGGCAGCGCGCCCCGGGAAATGCCCGAAGAGCGTACGGCGGACCACCCCGGCGGCCCGGGCGATCTCCTCCAGGGTCACATCGGGGTTCCGGCCGAGCTCCTGCCGGGCGGTGGCGAGGATGCGGGCCCGGTTGGAACGGGAGTTGCGGCGCAGCGGTTCGCGGACGACGGATTTGGTCATGTCGCTCAAGCCCCTGTCAGTCGAGGTCGGGCAGGGGGCGGCGGGCGACGTCACGGGCGTCCTCGGGCGGCACTCCCAGCATGCACAGCAGCATCTCGGCCAGGTTGGACGCGGCCTCGTCGCCGTCGAGCTCCGGCCGGGCGAACCGCAGCTCCACCAGCGCCAGCAGCGAGCCGCCCAGGGCGGTCACGGCGACGGTGGGATCGGCGATGGCGAACCGGCCGGAGGCGATACCGGCCTCCAGATCGCGCACCGCACGCGGCGCCAGGCCCGATTCCGAGTGGATGTACCCGAGGCCGCGATGGCGCAGCACCTGCATCAGCTCGGGCCGGGAGTCGGCCAGGCGCGCACTGAGGCGGAAGCCGGTCGCGACGAGTTCCGCCGGGTCGTCGACGCCCCGCAGCTGCTCGTCGAAGGCCTGGCCGAGCTCTTCGAGCGCGTCCCGCACCGCAGCGTCGAACAGCTCCGTCTTCGACTCGAAGTGGTTGTAGAAGGAGCCGAAACCGACGTCCGCGCGCTCCGCGATCAGCTGGATGCTCGCGCTGGTGTCCCCGGTCTCGGCGAGGATCTGCCGCGCCGCGCGGACCAGCGCCTGACGGGTCTCGGCACGGCGCCGTTCGAAGCGGTTGCGGGGCGGGGCTGACGACGGCATGCGCGCGAGTCTAACAACACCCCGCAGGACGCCACAGTTCTGACGAAATCCTCAGCATCCTCGACGACACCTATTGACGATCGAAGAGTCAAAGCTGATGATTTCATCACTACGGCAATGTTGCTTGGAGGACGTCATGTCCCAGACGGCTCATCAGGACCTCCACAGCGAGCAGGGCGCCCTGCGCGGCGAGCACCCCGGTCGCTCCCGGAACCCGGTGATCAAGGTGGCCGACCTGGCCTGGCTGGAGTTCGAGAAGCCCGACCTGGACCGCGCCGAGGTCTTCGCCCGGGACTTCGGCTTCGCCATCGCTTCCCGCACCGAGCGGGAGCTGTGGCTGCGCGGCACCTTCGCGGGCTCACCGTGCATGGTGATCCGGCGCGGTCGTACGTCCCGCTTCATCGGCCCGGCCTTCCGCGCGGCGGAGCGGGCCGACCTGGACCGGCTGGCCCGGGCGACGGGCACGGCCGTACGGGAAACCGACGTGCCCGGCGGCGGCAGGGCGGTCGATCTGCTCGACCCCTCGGGCTTCCCCGTACGCGTGGCGCACTGGGGCGAGGACCTGCCGCCGCTGCCCGAACAACGGCCGCTCCTCCTCAACTCCGGTACCGAGCATCGCCGTACGAACGCCACGCAACGCCCCCCGCGCGAACCGTCCCGGATCCAGCGGCTCGGCCATGTGGTCCTGGAGACCCGCGTGTTCACCCGGGCGCTGAACTGGTACCTCGACACGCTCGGCATGATCGTGTCCGACTTCCTCTTCCTGGACGGGCGGCGCGACCGCGGCCCGACCATGGCGTTCATCCGCTGCGACCAGGGCGGCCTGGCCGTGGACCACCACACGCTGGCGATGCATCTGGGGCCGGGCACGGGTTACGTCCACTCCGCCTACCAGGTGACCGACCTGGACTCGATCGCCGCCGGCGGCGAGTACCTGGCCGAGCGCGGCTACCGGCGCAGCTGGGGCATCGGCCGGCACATCCAGGGCAGCCAGCTCTTCGACTACTGGCGCGACCCCGACCGCTTCATGCTGGAGCACTTCGCCGACGGCGACCTGTTCTCCTGCGACATCGAGCCCGGCTGGGCGCCCATGTCGACGAGCGGCCTGGCCCAGTGGGGCCCGCCGGCCACCCGCGACTTCCTCGGCGCGAGCCCCTCCCCGCAACGGGTCCGCGATGTCGTCCAGGCCCTGCGGGGCGACAACGAGCTGGACCCGGCACGCCTGCTGGGCCTGCTGAAGGCCGCGAACTCCTGACCCCTGCCCACGAGATGAAGGCACCGACATGAGTACGAACATCCTGCGCACCGCCGACGACTGGTGGGTGGTCCTCGGCGACCGCGCCGTCCCCGTCGACACCAAGGCCGTCACCACGGCCGAACTGCTGGCCGACCGGGCGGCCGTACGGGAAGCGGCCCTTTCCGGTGAGGCGGGCTCACCGGTCGCCGACCTGGCGCCCCTCTCCCCGGTCACCACCCCCTGCCGGGTGGTCGCCCAGATGGTCAACTACCGCAGCCACGCCCGGGATTCGGGCTTCACCGGCGACATCCCGCCCGCCTTCTTCCGCAAGGCGTCCGGGTCGGTCAGCGGCCCGCACGACACCATCGTCCGCCCGCCGCACGTGAAGCTCCTCGACTACGAGATCGAGCTGGGCCTGGTCATGGGCGCACCCCTGCCCGTAGGCACCGTCGTCGACGAACGCGACCTGCCGTCGTACGTCGCCGGACTCGTGATCACCAACGACGTCAGCGCCCGGGACGTACAGCTGACCAGGACGCAGTTCTACGAGAGCAAGTCGTACCCCACCTTCACACCGACCGGCCCCGTCCTCTGCCTGCTGGAACCGGAGGACTTCGCCCATCTCCCCGACCTGCGGCTGAGGTTGTCGGTGAACGGCGAGCCGCGTCAGGACCGCACCCTCGCCGACATGATCGTCCGTCCGGCGCGGGCGCTCACCCTGCTGGCCCGGTTCCAGACCCTCGACCCCGGCGATCTGCTGCTGACCGGCACACCCGGCGGCACGGCGTTGAAGGCCCCGCCGAAGCCCGTCGAGAAGATCGCCGCGTTGCTGCCGCCCGCGGTGAAGTGGAAGGCGTTCTTCAAGGGCCAGGCGAAGAACCCCCGCTACCTGCGCCACGGCGACGTGGTGACCGCGACCATCGCGACGCCGGACGGGCGCATCGAGCTCGGTGAGCAGCGCACGCCCGTGACCTACGCGCACTGAGACCCGAAGCGAGCCACACATGACCGTCCCGCACAACTCGGCCGACGTACCCGTGGTGATCGTCGGAGCCGGACCCGTGGGCGTGACCGCCGCCCTCCTCCTGGCCCGGCGCGGCGTGCGTACCGTCGTCCTCGAACGCCACCACGGCGTCTACCCCCTGCCGCGTGCCGTCGCCACCGACGACGAGGTCCGCCGCATCCTCCAAGCCGCCGGAGTCGAGGCGGAGTTCGCCGCGATCGCCCGCCCCGCCCGCGGGCTGCGACTGCTGGACGCCCGGCACCGGGTGCTGGCCGAGTTCCCCCGCACCGCGCAGGGCGCCCACGGCTTCCCGCAGACCAGCATGTTCGACCAGCCCGAGCTGGAGCGGGTCCTGCGCGAGGCCCTGGCCGGCACGCCGGAGTGCGAGCTGCGCGGCGGCGTGGAGGTCGTCGGCGTCGAGCAGGACGACGACGGTCCGGTCCGCGTGACCTACCGCGACGACACAGGCGAACATCTGCTGCGGGCGGACGCCGTCCTCGGCTGCGACGGCGCCAACAGCCTCACCCGCGAGGCCATCGGCGCCGACTGGGAGGACCTGCGCTTCGAGGAACGCTGGACCGTCGTCGACGTCCGCACGAGCCTCCCGGTCCGCTGCTGGGAAGGCGTCGAGCAGATCTGTGATCCACGGCGTCCGGCGACGTTCATGCGCGTCGGCGAGGACCGCTATCGCTGGGAGTTCCGGCTGCGGGACGACGCGGAACCGGCTGACGAGCAGGTGCGGGAACTGGTAGCCCCGTGGGTGGACCTCACGCATGGTTCCGACTTCGAGGTGCTGCGCCGGGCTCAGTACACCTTCCGGGCGCGGATCGCCGACCGCTGGCGCCGGGGCCGGGTCTTCCTCCTCGGCGACGCGGCCCACCTCACCCCGCCGTTCATCGGGCAGGGCCTGTGCGCGGGCCTGCGGGACGCCCACAACCTGGCCTGGAAGCTCGCCGCTGTCCTCCGGCAGGGCGCGGACGAGCGGTTGCTGGACACGTACGAGAGCGAACGCAGGCCGCACGCCCGCCACCTGATCCGGCTCGCGGTGGCCATGGGCTGGGCGATGACCGGCGGCCAGGACGGCGCCGCCGCTCTCCGACGCCGTGCCCTGAACGCGGCCGTCCGCATCCCCGGCCTGACCACGGCCGCCGCCCGCGACCTCAGTCCGGCCCTGACCGCGGGCCCGCTGGTCTGCCGCCGACCCCACGGGGCGGGCCGCCGTCTGGTGGGCCGCATCTGCCCGCAGCCGTGGGTGACGGCGGCCGGGCCCCGGGAACACCGCACCCGCCTGGACACCCTGCTCGGCGACTCCTTCACGGTCCTGACGGCCGAGCCACCACCCCCTTCCCTCCAGGCGGTAGCCGACGCCCTCGGCGCCCGGACCGTCCTCGCGACCGACCTCGGCGACGACGGCCGACTCGCGGCATGGCTCCGCGCGGGACGGGCGGACGCCGTACTCCTGCGACCGGACCGGGTCGTGATGGACGCGGTCTCGCGCGGCGCCCACGCGTTCACGGCCATGGCGTCCTGGGCGCCCCTGCTGTGCACCGCACGCACACCACCACTGCCCGAAGCCTGTTGAGGAGCACCAAGATGAAGTACCCGGACCCGTTCTTCACCCCCGATCCGGAGGCCGCGGCGGCCAGCCGCATCATGGACTTCACCCGCTGGGCGGCCGCCCGGCACCGGGGCGTGGCGGCCGACGCCGACTACGCCGTCCTGCACCACTGGTCGGTCACCGACCTGGAGGGCTTCTGGGGCGCGGTCTGGGAGTACTTCGGCATCGAGGCGGAGACCCCGTACGAGCAGGTGCTGGCCGAGAAGACCATGCCGGGCGCCCGCTGGTTCCCAGGAGCCACCCTCAACTACACCCACCACGCCCTGCGCAACCTCACCGACGACGACGTGGCGATCATCGCCCTCGACGAGACCGGCTCGGGATACGAGGTGACCGGTCAGCGGCTCCGCGCCCACGTCGCCGCGGTGGCCGCGACCCTGCGCGAACTGGGTGTGGGACGGGGCGACCGGGTCGTCGGCTACCTGCCCAACACCCCGCACGCGATCGTCGCGTTCCTGGCCGCCGCGAGCCTGGGCGCCGTCTGGTCGGTGTGCGGCCAGGACTACGCGCCCCAGGCCGCCGCCGACCGGTTCGCCCAGCTCGAACCCACGGTCCTGATCGCCGCCGACGGCTACCTCTTCAACGGCACCACCCACGACCGCCGCGACGCCACCGCCGAACTGACAGGGTCACTCCCGACGTTGAAGGCCACCGTCCTGGTCGACCACGTGGGCCTGCCCTGGCCCGACACCGGCCACCCCACCCTGGCGATCCCGTGGGAGGACGCCTCCACCCGCACCGAGGAACTGATCTGCACTCCGGTGCCGTTCGACCACCCCCTGTGGGTCGTCTTCTCCTCCGGCACCACCGGCCTGCCCAAGGGCATCGTCCACGGCCACGGCGGCGTCCTGCTGGAGCATCTGAAGACCCTGAGCCTGCACTCGGACCTGGGCCCCGGCGACCGCCTCCTCTGGTACACCACCACGCACTGGATGATGTGGAACCTGGCCGCCTCGACACTGCTGACCGGCGCCACGACCTGCACCTACGACGGCAGCCCGGCACCGTTCGCCCGGCCGGACATCCTCTGGGAGCTGGCCGCACGCCACCGCGTGACCGTCTTCGGCACCAGCCCCCAATACCTGCTCGGCATGGCCAAATTCGGCATCGACCCCACGGCCCACGACCTGTCATCCGTCCGCGTGGTCGGCTGCACCGGCTCCACCCTCCCGGCCTCGGCCTACCCCTGGGTCCGCGACCACGTGGGCGGCGACGTCCTGCTCGCCTCCATCAGCGGCGGCACGGACGTGGTCTCCGGCTTCGCCGGCAGCGCACCCACCACCCCCGTCTGGGCAGGCGAGTTGTCCGCACCCCACCTGGGCGTGGCCCTGACGGCGTACGACGCCGATGGCCTCCCGGTCACCGGCCAGGTAGGCGAACTGGTCATCACCCGCCCCATGCCCTCCATGCCACTTCACTTCTGGAACGACCCCGACGGCACCCGCTACCAGGACGCCTACTTCTCCTCCTACCCCGGCGTCTGGCGCCACGGCGACTGGATCACCCTCACCCCGCACGGCTCGGTCATCGTCCACGGCCGCTCCGACAGCACCCTCAACCGCAACGGCGTACGCCTGGGCAGCGCGGACATCCACGACGTCGTGGAACGCCTGCCGGAGGTCGCCGAGGCCCTGGTCGTCGGAGCGGAGGAACCGGACGGGGGCTACTGGATGCCGCTGTTCGTGGTGCCGGCGGCTGGGACGACTCTGGACGAGTCCCTACGCGAGAAGATCAGGAACGCGATCCGCACCGGCGCCTCACCACGCCACGTCCCCGACGAGATCCTCGAAGTACC
Source organism: Streptomyces purpurascens (assembly GCF_045040895.1). NCBI lineage: Bacteria > Bacillati > Actinomycetota > Actinomycetes > Kitasatosporales > Streptomycetaceae > Streptomyces > Streptomyces purpurascens. The sequence continues at coordinate 2,717,913 of NZ_CP108341.1, forward strand.
GGCCATCCCGCACACCCGCACCGGCAAGAAGCTCGAGGTTCCCGTCAAACGCCTCCTCCAGGGGGCGCCCGCCGCGCAGGTGGTCAACCGGGCGACGGTGGATGCTCCCGAGCTCGTGGACTATTACGCCCGGCTGGGAGCGGAACGCCACGGGCGGAGGATCGGCGGGGCATAAGAACGGCACAGTCCATGAGCGCCGCCGTTCAGTCCGTCTCGGTAGCGGACTCCAACCTGGCGACGGCGTCCAGCATCGACTGCTCGGCGGAACGTGTCCCCCACACCGCGGAGATCTGGGCACCCAGTGCCTCCAGAATGCTCGTGGCGTCCCGGTTGCCCAGAGCCCGCAGGCTGTGCAACCGGGAAGGGGAGAAGTCGACGAGGGCGGTCGTCCCACCGAGCGGGCCGGGCATCTGCAAGGGCCGGCTCGGCCGGATCTCGATGACGCCGATGCCGGGGAAATCGTGGGCGTCCCACAGCACGCCGTCGGTCAGGTGGACCACGATCACGATGTCGCACTGTTCACGATGGGCGAGCGCTCCTACCGGAGTGTTGTCCGCGATGCCGCCGTCCCTGAAAAGCCGCCCGTCCACACGTCGTGCGGGCAGGATCACAGGGAGCGCGGCACTTGCCAGCACGGCCGGCTGACGTTCCTCCGGCGGCAGCGCGTTGACGTGCAGCCATTCCGCGCGTGTGCCGAGTCTGGAGCGGAGGACGTCGAGGACCCAGCCCCAGTCGTGAAGTACGTCGAGCTCCTCCAGGGCAGGGAAGGCGGATACCCACAACGGCGTTCCGCCGTCCAGTCGGCCGGGGTCGACATGGGTGGCGACGAGCCCTTCCAGGTACGAGGGGCGGACGACCTGCCCGGTCAACCGCGGGAGCAGCAGCCTGAGCTGTTCCGAGGTCGTTTCCTCGACAGGCACGCCGAGACCGTCCGCGACCCCGCCGCGCCGTTCCGGTACCGCGCTGTATGCCGCCACCTCATCCCAGATCGCGCGCAGGGCCACCGCTCCCTGTTCCAGGTTCCCGGCGCAGGCGAGCACCGCCCCGTTCAGCGCGCCGATGCTGGCGCCCGCGACGGCGTCGATGTGCACACCGGCCGACGCCAGGCACTCCACCACGCCGACGTGATAGGCGCCCTTGGCGCCGCCACCGGACAGCACCAGACCGATCCTGGGCTTGATCGCACCGGATGCAGGAGGCGCAGGAGGGAGCTGTTCGACCTTCCTGGGCCCAGGACCGGCGTCCGTCCGGCCCGCCGCCGTACTCCGTGCTGCGGCCGCGAGATCGTCGAGACCGGTCATGGCAGAAGCCCTCCGGCCGTGGCGGCGTCCGATCCTGCGAGGTGCCCTCCCCCGGGCTCGCCGCGCTGTTCTCCGGTCGGGGTGAACCGCCGACGCAGCGTGCGGGACGCGGCGGTCTGCTCGTCCACGACGTGCTCGACGAAGCGTCGTGCACTGCTGGTACGGGGGGTCCACATCCCGTGGCGCCGCTGCACGAGCGCCAACGCCGTCTTCGCGGGGGCGGCCGGCCTCGCCCCCTGAGGCAGGGCCCACAGCTCCACGGCACTGCCGATGACGGAAACCAGCGCCCCGGTGGGTGCGACGAGGGAGGTCTCCAGGCCGCTGCCCAGCAGCTCCGCCACCAACTGGCGCTCGCTCCCTGCCAGAGAGCCACATGCCTGGTCGAGGAGGTCGGTGACGACGAACCTCCCCTGCGGGGAGTCCCGGAGCGGCGTGGTCATGATCTTGTTGACCAGTCGCTCGTCGAAGGTCTTGTCGCCGGTCCGATGGCCGTAGAGCCCAGCCGGACCGTTGGCGACCTCCGCGGCCAGGAGCACCACCTGGAGAGGCCATGGGAACGTGGCGTACGTCTGCCCGGAGGCCCAGCGTCCAGTGGACAGGGCGAAGCTGTCGTCGGCTCTGAGGCGCAACTCCGTCAAGGCCTGCCGGTGCTCCAGCGCCGACACCCGGTCCTCGATCCGAGTGAACCGCTCCTCGCACACCTCGGCCACCCGTGCCACGACCTCGGCGAGTTCGGTGAGCCGTGCCGACAACCGCGCGGTGTCCGACTCCGAGCGGCGCCGCGTCTCCCCGAGGCAGTTCGCGACCCGGCGCAGGGCCAGGTCCGAGACCTGCACATGCCCCGACAGCTCCGTCACCCAGCCGATCAGGGCTTGCTGGCCGTCGATGAGGGCACGCGTGGTGAGCAGCTCGCGGCGGCGTTCCTTCCCCACGATCCCGGCGAGCAGGCCGCGGATCACCCCCTGCTCCTGCCGGAAACGGGTGAAGTCATCGGCAACCACCACGCTGTTGGCGAGTTCCAGCATCACCCGGTCGGGCACCAGAGGGACGTCCCGGGCGAGTTGGTACAGGTCCTCGGACACGGCGGATCACCTCCAAGTGATCGGAGTACGGACGTACAGGCTCCGAGCCCTCTCGACAAGCTGCTGCCGGCGGCTCGCCAGGACCGTGATCCCGTCACGTGGCGCAAGAGGGCGACCTGACACAGCGGCGGCCGGATCGCCGACCGAGGCGATGCGGGAGAGCAGGTCGGCCAGTGCCCACGCACCGGGGTTGCGGGCTCGGACGGTGATCAGCTGGTCGAGCAGCGCCGGCACCCCGGACTGCTCCCATTGCCGTCGGGCCAGATTCCGGATCTCAGCTCCGGACAGCACGTCGGCGTGATGCTCCCAGTCGAGAGGGAACGCCGTCCGCAGAAAGGCGCGCTCCGCGGCGGAGGCCTCGTGCCGTCGTTCGCCGTCCGGTGGGCGCCGCAGGACAGATGCCGCTGCCAGGCCCTGACGGGCGGCTGTGCGTACGCCGGAACCCTGCGACGGGGTTGAGGACGCGTTCCGTGGGTCGTCCGCCAGATCCACCCGGTTCACGACGGTGAACACCGGCTTCTGAACGGACGTGGCCATGCGGGTGACGGTGTGCTCGGCCTCGTTGTCGCGCCGTGTGGCGTCGGTGACCAGCAGCAGTTCGTGTGCTCGGTGGATCTCCTGCCTGACGAAGCGGTCCAGCATGCCCGGCGGCAGCTCTTCGTCCGGACCAGGGGTGTCCACCAGTACCAGCCATCCTCCCGCCGGATCCGTGACCATCCAGGGCACGGGAACCACCACTTCGGGCGGCTGCAGGCTGGGGAGCTGCACCAAGACGTCCTCGTGGGCCAGCGCCGTCAGTGCCAGCCGGAGCAGATCGTTCACCTCCGCCAGGACCGCGCGGATCGCCCGGGTTCCGACGGTGCGGTGCGGCGGCCCCGCCACGCCGGTGCCGGACAACCGGGCCTCGGCGGCGGCCAGTTGCGGGTGCCGCCGGACAGCGGTGGCCACAGCGGGCCGGTGCCCGGGCCGGGCCAACCGGTGGGCGAGTGCCGTGACGCCCTCGATAGTGGACCCGGGCACCGTGAGGACCGGCTCCGGGACGCTCTCCGCGGCGACCGGCACCACACAGGTGGGCAGCACCGTCATGGCAGGGCCGCGCGACGGCAGCAGCTCCCGGCTCAGGACCGCGTTGAGGAGCGTGGACTTGCCCGCCTTCATCGGGGCGACCACCGCGATCCGGTAGTCAAGGCGTCCGGAAGGCGCCTCCGACAGTTCGGGCAGCAAGGGCCGGAGGCGGTCCGGCGTACCGGCAGGACTCGTGGCACCGGCCGCGCCGGCCGACGCCAGCACCTTGGCGGCGGCCGTGTGGAGACTGCTGAGCATCCAGCACAGGTCGTGAGGCAGCGGCATCACCCGGGGACGTACGGCCCGCGGGTTCGCCGTCTCAGACACCACGTAGATGGCGCACTTCACTGTGCAGTGCCCGCGTGGCGTCCAGGAAGCCGGTCAAGGACTCCCGCAGTTCGACCTGGCGCATTTCCTGGAGCTGGTTGTCCTCGGCGGACTGCTGCAGGATGTGCCGGTACCGCTGGAGGAACGCCTCGACCTGGTCGTAGTACTGGGACACCTGCTGTGTGATCATCTCCCGGACATGGCCGCCCAGGGCGGCATGGATCTCTTTCAGCCGCTCCTCGAACGAAACCTGCAGGCCGGTCGCCATGGCATCGGGCCGCACCAGGTAGGTCCGCTCCTCGGTGATCTCCGTCTCGGTCTTGGCGTACGTGCTCTTCCACAGCCACAGGCGTCGCCAGGAGCGTTGGTGATACTCGCGTTCGATCTTGCGGCTCGTTGCCTTGGTCTCCGTCTGGAGCTCGGTGGGGAGTTCCGCGACGTTCGCCCTGCCCAGTTCCCATGCGGGGATGCTGAAGGTGACGTTGAACTCGTCCTTCATCCGGTCCGCGGCACGCACGACCACCGGCCGGACCCGCTCGCTCTGGCGACGGACCTGTTCCTCGGCCGACGCGCCCACGCGTGACTCGATGTGCGTCCGGGCCCGTTCGAGGACGGCGTCGAGTTCTTGCCGGGCCCGGAAGGTCTGGGCGTGGACGTACTCCTCCGCGGCTTCCTGGGTGGCGAACTCGAGGGCTCCGTCACCTCGTGTGAACCTGCCGGTGAGCATCGCCATGGGGTTGCGGCCCCAGGAATGGGAGTTGGTGTCGCGGAACTCCTCCACGACCTTTTCGCCCTCGGCCTCGGCCCGCTTGAGCTCGCGCTTGCTCAGCTGGCCCGCGAGCTCGCCGGCCAGCTTCGACGGAGAGCTCACCTGGCTGCGGAAGCCCGCGATGGCGTCGAGATCGGCGGAGATCTGACGAGCCGCTGCCGCCAGGTCCTCCGATTCGCGTCCGATGAGATCGCGTCGTGCCAGCGTCGCGGTCTGCAGATCGGAAAGTTCGGCCGCGGCCTTGTCCAGCGCGGCGTCAACGGCCAACCGCAGCACGCGCATGCGCAGCCAGGCCACCACGGAGACGAGGAACTGGTTGATACGGCTGAACTCCAGCGCTCGCTTGGTGCTCTTGCGCAGTCGGCCGGGGCTCATGTCCTCCAACTGGTCCTGCCAGTCCACGGGGTAGAGAAGCCGGGCCAGCCGTGCGGCGCTGCCGTCCGCCACGGGCGCGTCGTCGGATCGCGCCAACGCCGCCAACACCTGCACCGACGCCAGGGCCCACTCGGCCGACACCGTGAAGACACGGCTGGAGGCCCGGGAATCGGTCAGCCCGAGGTTGGCGCAGGCCGAACGCACGATGCCCTCGTCGTCCAGATCCGTCTCACGACGCTTCTGGTCGATCTTGTTGACCACTGCGAAGAGCTTCTCCGTCCCGACCACACTGAGCAGGGGCTCCATCAGTTCCCGGATCTGTGCGTCCGACTTCCCGCCCATCTTGGTGTAGTCAAGCACGACCAGCACGATGTGACTCTCGCTGAGCTGCCTGCGGACCACCGCCGTCAGCATGTCCGCGAGGTCGTGCTCGTCCGGGCCCGGGGTGTCCACGATGACCAGGCGCCCCGGACCTTCGGCCTCCTGGGACGTGACGGACCAGTACGGCGTACGCACCACGGGGACGTCCGCGAGGTCCGCCTTCCAGCCGTCCGGCATCACCCGCCCCGCGAGGCGCACGAGGTCGTTGAGCAGCGTCAGGCACTTCTGTACGGCTGCTCTGCCCTCATAGCGCACTCCGATGTCCTCGATCCTGTCGGACAGGATGTCGTTGACCAGGGTCGCGAGGTGCGGGTACTGCTTGAGGAGGCCTCCGGCCACCGGCTTGGAGACATGTGCCCGAAGCGCCTTGACCAGCAGGTTGAACTGCGCCGCGTCCTCCTCGCGAAGTTCCAGGACGGGGGCGAAGTGGTCGTTGTCGTGGTCCGTCAGCTGGGCCTCGTGCACGCGCTGGTCCAACACGATGCGGGTCGGCAGCGTGGTCATGGCCGCCGCCCGGGCGGGCAGCAGTTCATAGCCGACGACGGAGTTGATCAACGTGGACTTCCCGGCCTTCATCGGCGCGACCACCGACATCCGGAGCTCCCCGCCGCGGACGGCTTCCAGCTCCCTCCTGACGACGTCGATCGCGCCCGCCTCACCCTCAGGGTGATCGCTCCACGCGAGCTCCAGTTCCCTCGCCCGCGACAGCAGGTCCAGAACCTGCTCGATCAGTTCGATCGCGTCAGCGGCGCGTGCGTTTCCCACCTGCCCGTCGGTCCCACCCGATGTGTTCGACTCGAAAGCGTTCTGGTCCGACATGGCCCCCCACGGCAGAGAAGTACTGACGAGCTGTGCTGCATACACCGACACGTCCGAATATGACGGTCATGCGTACTCAAAGTAGCCTGCCTGGCCGGAAGTTGACAGTGGATCCGGGGATCTCACCTCGGCTTCGGTATCACAACGCGTCCACCGCGCTCACCTTCCACCCGTCGCCCGTGCGCTCCATCGTCATCCGCACCCGGTTCAGGTCCACGCGGGACCCCGAGACCTGGGTGCTCTCGGTGACCTGGTTGACGAAGAGCAGGACCACGACCTTGTCGGGAGAGGCCGAGACGACGGAGGCGGCCGGGGCGGTGCCGGAGCCGGGGGCGGCGACCGTGGCCTTCACCACGCCGCGGTACTTCTCGGCCGTCGGGGCGACCACGGTCTTCGTGGTCTTGCCGTACTCGTCGCGGAAGTCGCCGGTCAGGTGGGCGCGGGCCGTCGAGAAGTCCTTGTCCAGGTGGCGGTAGTCGTACGACAGGACGATCGGCGCCGCTTTGCGCGCGGCCGCGAGCGCCTCGGTCCGGCCGGTCTCCGTCAGGCGGCCGTCGCGGTACTGCCATCCGAGGGCGGCGAGCGCGACCAGGCCGACGGCGACCAGGACGGCCAGGACCGAGGTGAGCAGCCTCCGGCGGCCGCCGGGGCCGGGCTCGCTTCGCTCTCGCGGCCCGTCCTCCTCGAACGACTCCGGCGACGGCTCCGGCGGGTCGTCCCAGCCGTCCTTCGGGGCCTCGACGAGGACGGTGCGTCCGGCGCGTGGCCGCTCGTCCCGGCGCGGGGACTCCTCGTCGCCGGACGTGGCCGTGGCCGTCGCCGCGCCCGCTGCGCGGTGGCCGCGCTCGGCGCGCTTCGCCGCCGCGCGGGCGGCCGCCGTCATGGTGCGGCGGGTGCCGGGACCGGGGGCGCGGCCGGTGGTCGTCTTCGGCATGGTGGTGCTCCTCGTCGGTGCTTGTCGGTCGGCGGATCGGCCCGTGGATCAGCCGACGAACTCGACGTCGGACGTCAGCCAGCGGCCGTCCTTGTGTACGAGGTCGAGCTGGAGCCGGTACGTGCGCGCCTCCCCTTCGGGCGCGGCGGTGTTGGTCACCTTGCTGTCGGCGACCACCAGCACACGGGCCGAGTCCTCGTCGGAGCGGACGATGCCCGCCTCCAGTACCTGGCCTTGGGACACGGACTTGTTCTGGGCCACCAGCTGCGTCAACTGCTCCGTCTGTGCGGTGAACTGCTTCTTGAAGTCGCCGGTCGCGCCCGCCAGTACGTTCGCGCTGTCGCGGTCGTAGTGCCGGTAGTCGAGGGACGTGAAGTTCAGCGCCGACTGGCGGGCCGCGGCCAGGATGCCCTGGCGTCGCTGGTCCGCCTCGCGCTGGTCGTAGAGGGTGAGGGCCAGCCAGAGTGTCAGTGCTGTGGTGAGGACGGTCGCCGCGACGAGTCCCGCCGTCAGCACTCCGGGTCGCACCGGCTTCATGCCATGGGGCCGACGAGCAGCCATTGCCACGACTCCTTTCCGAACACGGCCTGCTGGCCGCCCGTCGAGCCGATCTCGACGTTCTTTCCGTCCGGGCCGGTGGTGGTGCCGGTCTCCGGGTCGTACGGGGTGACGTACGTCGCCTGGTTCGCGCCGCCGTCGGTGCTCGACGCGCCCGGGGCGTTCTGCGCGCCCCGTACCGACGACTCGCTGCCGCGCGGGAGCGTGCAGCGGGCGTCGGTGTTCGCCTCGCGTGTGCTGGTGTCCGCGGGGTCGCGGCGTGCCGTGCCGTAGCCCCGGGTGCAGGCCGGCGGGTCGTCGGCGTTCAGCACCAGGCCGAAGTGGGTGGTGCCGTCGCCCGGGACGACCGTGTAGCTGCCCGCGACCATCAGCGGGAAGGTGACCAGGGCCTGTTCCACGCCGGGGAGGCGGGCCAGTGTGACCTGGCCGCCGCTGATCAGGTTGGCCAGCAGGACCGACAGCTCCGGCCCGGTCGACTTCAGCAGCGAGTTCAGCTCCTGTGCCGCCGGCCGCGCGTTGCCGATCAGCTTGCGCAGGTCCCCGTCGCTGGTCTTCAACTGGGCCGAGAGCGCCGCCAGATCGCGCGCGAAACTCTTGATCGACGAGCCCTGGTCGGCCTGCGTCTTCAGGACCTTCCGCGAGTCCTCGATCAGGGCGATCGTCTCCGGCAGCGCCTCGGACGCCGACTCGACCAGGGTGTTGCCCGAGTCCACCAGGCGGCTCAGGTTCGGGCCGGTGCCGGCGAAGGCCTGGCCCAACTCGTCGACCGTGACGCGTAGGTCGTCCTTGCCGACCGAGTTCACCAGGCGGTCCAGGCTGAGGACCATGTCCGTCGTCGACAGCGGCACTCGCGTGCTCTCGCGCGGGATCGTGCTGCCGTTCAGCAGATACGGGCCGTGGGAGGTGCGGGGCTGAAGGTCGACGTACTGCTCGCCCACCGCCGAACGGTTCGCCACGACGGCCAGCGTGTCCGCCGGGATGCGCGGCGCTCCGTCCTCGATGTCGAGCGTGACCGAGACCCCGTCCGGGCCGGCCAGGCGCAGTGCGCCGACCTTGCCCACCGGCACCCCGCGATACGTGACCTCGGCGCCGGGGAACACGCCCCCGGAGGCGGCGAAGTCGGCCCGCACGGTGTAGCCGCGGTCCAGGACCTCGTCCACCAGGCCCGTGTACTCGGCGCCGACGTACGACACACCCACGGCGGTGAGGGTGGCGAAGGCGATCAGTTGCGCCTTGACCGTACGGGTGATCACGGCTGGACCCCCTTCAGCATCAGCTCGGCGAGTTCGAGGTTGATCCCCTCCGGCCAGTCGCCCCCGGTGCGGTAGCCGCTGGAGCCGTGGCCGGCGGTGCACACCGGCGGGCACAGCGGGTCGCCGGCGCCGTCGGGGGCCGACGGGGACGACGGCACGCTCGGACCGCTCGGCAGCGCGGTGGGCTTCGGCACGCGCGGCACGTCCGGGAGGTCCGGCGCGTCCGGGAGGTCCGGTACGTCAGGCAGGTCCGGGGTCTCGGGAAGCCCGGGCCCGGTGTCCCCGCCGTTCCCGCCGCCCGGCTCGTCCGTCAGGTTGCCGTAGATCCCGGCCAGATCGAGGTCCGCCGTGATGTGCAGGTTGACGTAGTCGCCCTTGATGGCGTCCACCACGTTGCGCGGGAACGGGTACGTCGTCAGCAGTTCGAGGGAGTTGGGCAGGTCGCTGCCCGCCTTGTTGAGCTGTTGCAGGATCGGCCGCAGCTGCTTGAGGTTGGCGACCGTGTCGTCGTGCGAGGCGTTGACCACCTTGGTGCCGGTCTTGCCCAGCTTGGACAGGGCGGTGAGCATCTTGGTCAGGTCACGGCGCTGGTCGGCCAGGACCTTGAGGGCGGGCGGCATCGCGTCGACGGCCTCGGCGATCGTCCTCTTCTCCTTGCCCAGCCGTTTGGCCAGCCGGTCCACGGCCTTCAGCGCGCGGACGATGTCCTGGCGCTGGTCGTCCAGGCCGCCGATGAAGGTGTCGAGTTCCTTGAGCAAGGATCTGACCCGGTTCTCCCGGCCCTCCAAGGCCTTGTTCAGCTCGGTGGTGATCGTCTTGAGCTGGGCCACGCCGCCGCCGTTGAGCAGGGCGGACAGCGCGGACAGCACCTCCTCGACCTCCGGGTTGCGGCCGCTGCGGGACAGGGGGATCACATCACCGTCGCGGAGCCGCCCGACCGGTGTGCTTTCCGGCGGCCTGGACAGCGCCACGTACTTCTCGCCGAGCATGCTGGTCTGCCGCAGTTCGGCGATGGCGTTGGCGGGCAGCTTCACCGAGTCGGCGACCCGGAGGCGGACCCTCGCGTGCCAGCCCTCCAGCTCGACCTTCTCCACCGCGCCCACGGTGACGTTGTCGACCTTGACCGCCGACTGCGGAACCAGGTCGAGGACGTCGCGGAACTCGACAGTGACGTGGTAGGCGTGGCCGTCGGCGGCGGCTCCGCCGGGGAGCGGCACGTCGTACCAGCCGTTGACCTCGCAGCCGGACAGGAACAGCGTCCCTACGGCCGCCCATGCGACGGCCCCGCCCTTGCGCAGTGGCCTCATGCGCTCGCCCCCAGGATTCCGCCGAGGGTGCGGTCGACCGTGCCGGTGACCGCGGTGCCCCGGGGCACTTGAGGCAGGGAGTCGAAGAGGTCCCTCAGGTCCCCGCAGTCGGTCTTCTCCCCGGTCGTCTTCAGGATCGAGCACAGCAGTGAGGCCGGATCCTGCGGATGGCCGGGGTTGTTGCGGGTGTCGAGGGTGCCGGCGGAGGGGTTGTAGGCGTTGTTCAGGTTCGACATGCCCGTGGGCGCGACCTCCAGCAGCTCCTCCAGTGCGGCCCGTTGAGTGACGAGCACCTTGGTCACCTTGCTCAGGCCCTCCACGTTCGACGTCAGCGACTTCTTGTTCTTCTTCACGAAGGCGGACACGTCACCGAGCGCCGTGCCGAGGTGTTTCAACGCGACCGCCAGGTCCTTGCGTTCGCCCGCGAGTTGCTCGGCGACCTTGGCGAGGCTGCTGTTGAACGACCGCACGCTCTTGTCGTCCGCCGCCAGCGCCGCCGTGAACACCTGGAGGTTGCGGACCGTGCCGAACAGGTCCGTGCGGCCGTCGGAGAGAGTCGTGACCGCCTCCGAGAGGTCCTCGACCGTCCGGTGGAGGTTCCCGCCCTGGCCGTCGAGGTTGTCGGCGCTGACGCCGAGCAGCCGTGACAGGGCGCCGTCCTTGTTGGCGCCCTCGGGGCCGAGCGCCTCGGCCGTGGTGTGCAGGCTGTCGAAGACGCGGTCCAGTTCGACGGGTACGGCCGTACGCGACTCGGGGATCTCGTCCCCGTCCCGCAGCACCGGACCGCTCCGGTACACCGGCAGCAGCTGCACGTAACGGTCGCTGACCACCGAGGAGTTGATGATCGCGGCCTGCGCGTCCGCCGGGACCTTGCGGTCCGCGTCGTACTCCAGCTCCACCCGCACCCGGCCGCCCTCCGGCGTGATCTTCTTGACCTCACCGATCCGCACGCCCAGCACGCGGACGTCCGAGCCGGGGTAGATGCCGACGGTGCGGGGGAAGTACGCCGTGACGCGGGCCGGCTCGGTCCGCGGCCACAGGACGTAGGTGAGCGCGGCGACCAGGGCCAGGGCGGTCAGCAGGGCCGCGCCCTTCTTCCAACGGTTGCTCACTGCGCGCCTCCCGTCCGCGTCCGCGGCACCACCGGGGCGGCGACCAGGTTCTGGACGTAGGAGTCGAACCAGCGGCCGTTGCCGAGAGTGTTGGTGAAGACCCGCACGTAGGGGGCAAGGAGCTTGATGCTCCGGTCCAGGCTTGATTGGTTCCGTTCGAGCATCTTCACCACGGTGTTGAGGCCCTTGAGCGCGGGCCCGACCTCCTTCTCGTTGTCCTGGACCAGGCCGGAGAGCTGGATGCCGAGCGCGGCCGAGGTCTTCAGGAGCTTGTGGATCGCCGCACGCCGCTTGCTGATCTCCTTGAACAGCTTGTCGCCGTCCTCGACCAGGGCGGTGAAGTCGCCCGACCGGTCGGCGAGTACGCCCGTCACGCCGTTCGCATGGTCGAGGAGCTCCCTGAGGGCCTTGTCGCGCGAGGCCACCGTCCGGGAGATCTTCGACAGGCCCTTGATGGACGCCCGTACCTCTTCCGGTGAGTCCTCGAAGGTCGTCGAGACGGTGTCCAGCGCCTTCGCCAGCTGGTCGGTGTCGACCTTCTCCGTCGTGGTGGTGAGATCGCTGAACGCCTGTACGACGTCGTACGCGGGGACGGTCCGCCGCAGCGGGATCTCGCTGCCGGGCTCCAACCGGCCCCGGCCTTTGGGGTGCAGGGCGAGGTACTTGGCGCCGAGGATCGTCTTGACCCGGATCGACGCGCCGGTCTCGGTGCCGACCCCCGGCTCGCCCTTGATCTTGAAGGTGACCTTGACGTGGTCGCCGTCCAGGTCGACCTCCTCGACCTTGCCGACCTTGACCCCGGCGATCCGCACCTCGTCGCCCGGCTTGAGACCGCCCGCCTCCGCGAAGGCGGCGCTGTACGTCTCGCCGTCGCCGATCACCGGCAGGCGGTCGGCGTTGAACGCGGCCACGGTCAGCAGCGCGAGGACGGTGAGTCCGACGGCGCCGATGACGATCGGGTTCCGCTCGCGGAAGGGGCCGAGGCGCGGACGGCGGAGCCGTATCCTCGGCAGCTTCGGCGGCTCGACACGGACCTTGATCAGCGGCTGCGGACGCGGCTTGCGGCGCGGCAGGAGCCGCACCTTCGGCAGTCGCACGCGAGGCAGCTTCGGCGGCTCCACGCGCACCTTGACCAGCGGCTCCGGGCGGCGCTTGCGGCTCATGCCCCACACCTCGCCCTCGCCACGTGCGTCTCGGGCGTGAGCACCTGCTTCGTCTTCGGCAGTACGATCCGGCCGTCGAAGTCGCACAGGTAGAAGTTGAACCACGAGCCGTAGGACGCCGTCCCCGTCAGCTCGCCCAGCTTGTTCGGCAGCCGCTTCAGCACGCCCTCCACGGTCTTCTCGTTGTCGTTCAGCGTCCCGGTGAGGTCGGTCAGTTCCGCGATGTCGTCCTTCAGCGGCGGACGCGCGTCCTTCACCAGGCCCGACGTGGCCTCCGTCAGATCGCCGATGCTCACCAGCGACTTCCCGATGGGCTTGCGGTCGGCGGACAGGCCCGAGATGACCCGGCGCAGTTGCTTGAGCAGTCCGGAGAAGCGGGCGCCGCGCTTGTCGAGCGTCTCCAGCACGGTGTTGAGGTTGTCGATCACCGAGCCGATCAGCTTGTCGCGGCCGGCCAGCGTCGTGGTGAGCGACGCGGTGTGCGTCAGCAGGCTGTTGACGGTGCCGCCCTCGCCCTGGAGGGTCTTGATGATCTCGGTGGCGAGCTGGTTGACGTCCTTCGGGCTGAGCGCGGCGAACAGCGGCTTGAAGCCGTTCAGCAGCGCGTTCAGGTCGAGGGCGGGCTGGGTGCGCGCGAGCGGGATGGTGCCGCCGGGGCGCAGCCGGGTGCCGTCGCCGGCGCCCTCGGTCAGCGCGACGTACCGCTGCCCGACCAGGTTGCGGTAGCGGATCACGGCGCCCGTGCTGGTGAGCAGCGGCCGGTCCTGGCCGGCCGTGAAGGTGACCTCGGCCAGCGTCCGGTCCTTGATCCGGATGCCCTCGACCTCGCCGACCCGCACACCGGCAACCCGGATGTCGTCGCCCTCCTCCAGGCCGGTGACGTCGCTGAAGACCGCGCGGTACTCGTGCTCGGGGGTGAAGGAGATGTTCACGATGGTGGCGGCGAGCAGGGCCGTCGCCACCACCGTCACCAGCGCGAAGAGACTGAACTTGATCAGCGGGGCGGCGGTCTGCCGGGCTCCTGTGGTGCTCATGCGACGCTCACCGCCGTCCCGCGCGCCATCGGCCCGAACAGCAGGGTCGCGACCGGCGGCACCTCGTCCGCGGGCACGCCCAGCACCGGCGCCACGAGCGAGCCGACGGCCCGCTGCTCTGCCCGGGTGGCGGAGGCGCCGAGCGGACCGCCCGAGGACGGACCCGCCTCCTTGGAACCGTCGTTGAGATGGGCGCCGGGCGCCGGCACCGGAGGATGCGGCAGATCACGGCAGTTCGGTCCCGACCGCTCGCCGTAGCGCGGTTCCTCACCCGGTTCGTAGGCACCCTGCGCCCGTACGACCTCCAGCGTGATGTGCATCTTGCCGCCCCGGAACGCCTCCTCGGACGCCTTCTCCTGCCGGACCAGGCCGGCCAGCAGGCAGGGGTACTGGGGTGAGTAGCGGGCGAACAGCTCCAGCGTGGGGCGGGAGACCCGGCCGAGGGTGATCAGCCGGTCGCCGTTGGCGTCGAGGAAGTCCTCGGCGGTGCCCGCGACGGTGGCCGTGGACTTCAGCGCCGCGGCCAGCCGGTCCTTCTCCACGACGATCGTGCGGCTGGTGGTGACGGTGTTGCGCAGGATCTCCATCAGGTCGGGCGCCGCGTCGCCGTAGACCTCGGCGACGTCGGCGAAGCGTGCGATGTCCTCTTTCAGGGACGGCAGGTGGGGATTGAGGCGGCGCAGGTAGGCCTCCACTCGCGTGAGGTTGTCGCCGATCCGGTCGCCGCGGCCGTCGAGGGCGGTGGCGAACGCGGAGAGCGTGGCGTTGAGCTTGCCGGGCTGGACCGTCCGCAGCAGCGGCAGCAGGTCGTTCATCAGCTGCTGGACCTCGATGCCGACGCGGGTGCGGTCCTGGGTGATGACGTCACCGGCACGGATGGGCCGGGCCGAGGAGCGCTCGGGCGGCACCAGGTCGATGTACTTCTCGCCGAACAGCGTCTTGGGCAGCAGGCGCGCGTGCACGTCGGACGGGATGTGGGCGACGTGCTCCGGCTTGAGCGCGATGCCGAGCGTCGCCTTCGTCCCGTCGGCCCGCACCTCGCGCACCTCGCCGACCAGCAGCCCGCGCAGCTTGACGTCGGCGCGCGGATCGAGCTGGTTGCCGAGGCTGTCGGCCTCCAGCGTGATCCGCACGACCGGCGTGAACGCCTGCCGGTAGACGGCGACGGACAGGGACAGCAGCAACGCGAGCACGGCGATGAAGACGACGCCGTACAACCGCAGTCTCAGCACCCTCATACGGCGGCTCACCCCGCGATCCGTACGGTCGTGCTGGCACCCCAGATCGCCAGCGACAGGAAGAAGTCCAGGACGTTGATCGCCACGATCGAGGTCCGCACCGCACGGCCGACGGCGACGCCGACGCCCGCCGGGCCGCCGCTCGCGTAGTAGCCGTAGAAGCAGTGCACCAGGATGATCAGGACGGCGAAGACCAGCACCTTCCCGAAGGACCACAGGACGTCCACCGGGGGCAGGTACTGCTGGAAGTAGTGGTCGTAGGTGCCCGTGGACTGCCCGTAGTACCCGGTGGTGATGGTGCGGGCGGCCAGGTACGAGGACAGCAGGCCGATCACGTACAGCGGGATGACGGCCACGAACCCGGCGATCATCCGCGTCGTCACGAGAAACGGCAGCGAGGGCACGCCCATGACCTCCAGCGCGTCGGTCTCCTCGCTGATCCGCATCGCGCCCAGCTGGGCGGTGAACCCGGCGCCGACGGTCGCCGAGAGCGCGAGCCCGGCCACCAGCGGGGCGATCTCACGGGTGTTGAAGTACGCCGAGAGGAACGCCACGAAGTTGGAGGTGCCGAGCTGGTTGAGCGCGGCGTACCCCTGCAACCCCACTTCCGTGCCGGTGAAGAACGACAGGAAGGCGATCACGCCGACCGTGCCGCCCACGACGGCGAGCGCGCCCCGGCCGAAGCTCACCTCGGCGAGCAGCCGCAGGATCTCTTTCTTGTAGCGGCGCACGGTACGGCCGGTCCAGGCCAACGACCGCCCGTAGAAGGACAGCTGGGCTCCCAGTTCCTCCAGGCCTTTCAACAGCGCCATGCCTCAGCCCCTCTGGGGAACGACTTGGAAGTACACGGCGGTCATCACGAAGTTCGTCACGAACAGCAACATGAAGGTGATCACCACCGACTGGTTCACGGCGTCGCCAACCCCCTTGGGACCGCCCTTGGCCGTAAGCCCCTTGTACGAGGCGACGATCGCCGCGATCGCTCCAAAAACCAGCGCCTTGATCTCCGCGGCCCACAGGTCGGAGAGCTGGGCGAGCGTGGTGAAGGAGGCCAGATAGGCGCCCGGGGTGCCGTTCTGGAGAACGACGTTGAAGAAGTAGCCGCCCGCCACGCCGACCACCGACACCAGGCCGTTGAGCAGCACCGCCACCAGCATCGACGCCAGCACGCGGGGGACGACGAGGCGGTGGATGGGGTCGATGCCCAGCACCTGCATCGCGTCGATCTCGTCGCGGATCTTCCGCGCCCCGAGGTCGGCGCAGATCGCCGTGCCGCCGGCACCCGCGATCAGCAGCGCGGTGACGATCGGCGAGGCCTCGCGCAGCACGGCGAGCACGGAGGCGGCCCCGGCGAAGGACTGGGCGCCGAGCTGCCGGGTCAGGCTGCCGATCTGCAGCGCGATCACCGCTCCGAAGGGGATCGACACCAGGGCCGTCGGCAGGATGGTGACGCTCGCGACGAACCACGTCTGCTGGATGAACTCCCGCGCCTGGAAGGGCCGTCGGGGGATCGTGCGGACGACGTCCAGCGCCATCGCGAAGAGGCTGCCCGAGTGCCGCAACGCTCCCACCGGTGACAGGCTCACGCGCCGGCCACCTCCTTCTGGTGCAGCGCGGCCTCGCGCCGGGCGATGGCCTCCCAGCGGGGTGGCCGGGCGATGCCCGGCCCCGGCAGCAGGCGGGGAGCCGGCTCCTGAACGCGCCCGCTGTCGTCGATCTGCGCGAGCTCCTGCTCGACCTGCGCCGCGTCCTTCTCCTCCGCCATGCCGATCGGGCCCTGCATCCGGCCGTTCAGGAACTGCCGTACGACGGGCTCGTCGCTGGCCAGCAGCTCTTCGCGCGGCCCGAACATCACCAGCTCGCGGCGGAACAGCAGCCCGATGTTGTCCGGCACCTGGCGGGCCGAGGCGATGTCGTGCGTAACGATGAGGAAGGTCGCGTCGATCTGGGCGTTGAGGTCGACGATGAGCTGGTTGAGGTAGGCGACGCGGACCGGGTCGAGGCCGGAGTCGGGTTCGTCGAAGAGGATGATCTCCGGGTCGAGGACGAGCGCCCGGGCGAGCCCGGCCCTCTTCCGCATCCCGCCGGAGATCTCACCGGGCAGCTTCCCCTCCGCGCCGATCAGCCCGACCATGTCCATCTTCTCCAGCACGATGCGCCGGATCTCGCTCTCGGACTTACGGGTGTGCTCGCGCAGCGGGAAGGCGATGTTGTCGTACAGGTTCATCGAGCCGAACAGCGCGCCGTCCTGGAACAGCACGCCGAAGAGCTTGCGCACCTCGTACAGGTCGTGCTCGCGGAGCTTGGTGATGTCCCGGCCCTGGATCGTGATGGAGCCGCGCTCCGGCTTGAGCAGGCCGACGAGCGTCTTGAGGAACACCGACTTGCCCGTACCCGAGGGCCCGAGCATGACCGAGACCTCCCCGGCGGGCAGCGTCAGCGAGACGTCCTGCCAGATGACCTGGTGACCGAAGGACTTGGTCAGCCCTTCCACACAGATCTCGACACCCATCCGGTCCACCCTTCAGCCCGTGGAGCAGCTCTGACATCTGCTCTACGGGGAGGGGCGGGGGGTCCGTCGCTCGAGTGGCGGATTTTTTTCGAGCGGGTTTCCGGACAGGTCTCCGGTCGGGTTTCCGGGCGCTACGGAAGCGGGCTCGGCGTGGGCACGGGGAGTGAGGGGGACGGTGTGGCGGGTGCCTCCGGAGCTTCCGGGACCGCAGGGACCTCTGTGCCGGTCGGCACGGCGAGGGGCTCCACCGGCAAGTCGGGGACGTCGGGCACCTGCGGGACCTCCGGCGCGGACAACGCGGGCAGCGGCGACACCGGGACCTCAGGAACGTCCGGGACCTCCGGCAGTGACGGCACCGACGGCACCGACGGCACCGACGGCACCGACGGCACCGACGGCACCGACGGCACGGACAGCGGCAGGAACGATTCGCCCACGGGAGACTCGGCCGCTCCGCGCTCGGCTGCCGCAGCCGTGGGCCCATTCCCCCGAGGCGTACGATCCCCTCCACCGCTGTCCGGCCGGACCGCCTCGGCATCCGGAGAGGCAACGGCGGGCCGAGGCGGCCTACCACCCCCGCCCCCGTCTCCGCTGCCGTCGAGGGCGTACGGCAGCACGAACCCCGCCACCGCCAGGGACGCCGCCGTCGAGGCGACCGCCACCGTCTGCGCCCTGCCGACTCCGCGCGGCCGTCCCCACCCGATCAGGAACAGCGCGAACCCGAGCGTGGCGGACAGCGACTGCCGCAGCGTCCGCCGGGCCCGGGCCAGCAGCGACTCGACGGTCCGGTAGCTCAGCCCCATCCGGACGGCGACCTGGCCGACGTCCAGGTCCTCCGACTTCAGCCGCAGCGCCTCGGCCTGCCGCGCGGGCAGCTCCCCACTGCGCACCGCCAGCCACTTCGCCTCGGCACGGTCGCACACCGCCTCCTCGACGGGCACCGGACCGGGGGCGATGAGCGTCGGGCTGGTACGCACCTCGGCCTCGCGGTTCACCTGCCGGTACCGGTCGACGCACAGCCGCATCGTCACCGTCGTCAGCCAGGCCGCGAGCCGCTCCTCGTCCAGGTCGGGCCGCTCGGCGGCGCGCAGCATCGCCTCGTGCACCGCGTCCTCGGCGTCCTCCGGGCTCATCGACCTGCGCCGGGCCACCTTGAGCAGGTGCTCACGGTGGCTCCACATGCGCCGCCATCGCTCGTCGGCCGCGGTCACCTCCGCAGGTGTCTCTGCGGGCATGTCCGCAGGCGTGTCCGTCGCCATGAGGGCCCCTTCGCGCTCACCCACCGGTCTCGTGCTGTCCGGCGGTGGGCGACATTACCGCCCAGTATCGGCGGTTGTGGAGGGGGCGGCGGTCATCGAGTCCGCGTTGTTACTGGTCAGTGGGGCGGCGCTGGGCAGCAGGTCGTCGACGGGGCGCTCCATGTCCGGGTCGGGGACGGTGAGTTGCGGCTCCTCCGTCTCCGGGGGCTCGGCGGCCGGACGGGACGAGGTGGGGACCGGTGAGGCGGGGGCCGACGACGGGCGGGACGGGATGGCGGTCGGACGGCCGGAAGGGGTGGATGCGGCTCGTTCCGGCTTCGAGGGCGATCGTGACGGCTCGGAGCGCGCGGAGGCGGACCCGGCGGAGCGGTCCGGCACCACCCGGTGCCCTTCCAGGAAGTACGCGTACCAGGCCCGGACCGTGCGCAAATATGCCGCCGAGTGGTTGTAGCCCAGGATCGCCCGGTCCAGCGCGGCGGGAACGGAAAGATCCCGCCCGCCCGCACACAGATACCGTCCGGCGGCGAGTGCCGCGTCGAAGACGTTGTTCGGATCCGTACGCCCGTCGCCGTTGCCGTCCGCGCCCCAGCGGGCCCAGGTCGACGGGATGAACTGCATCGGCCCGACCGCGCGGTCGTAGGCCGTGTCCCCGTCATGAGCGCCGCCGTCGGTGTCCCGGATCAGCGCGAAGGCCACGCCGTCCAGCCGCGGCCCGAGGATCGGCGCCAAGGTCGTACCGTCCGACGCCACCCTGCCGCCCCGCGCCTGTCCCGACTCCACCTGCCCGATCGCCGCCAGCAGCTGCCACCGCAGCCGGCAGCCGGGCGCCTCGCGCGCGAGCCGGTCCTCGGCCCGCAGATAGGCGGCGAACACGCTCGCCGGCAGCGCACCACCCACCTCCACCGCCGCCCCGCCGCCTGTGGGCTTCCCGGTCCGCAGCGGCGGCAGCTCGGTCCTGTACGGCGCGTCACCGGACATGCTCGGTCCGTCCTGGGCAGGTGCCTGACCGCGCGCCGCTGCGGCTGCCCGCGCCGGGACGGCCCCCGGCGCCTGTGACGCGGTGAGCGCCACCATCGCCGCCACTGCGACCGCCGCACCTCTGACGCGTCCGCCCCTGTGCCCTGCCACGTCCTGCTCCCCTCCCTTTGAGCTCTTCTCGTCGTCTGCTCTACGGGGGAGGGCGGGGGGTCCGTCGCGGGGTTTGCGCACGTTTCCGCCACGGCGGTTCCCGAGGTCGGATCGGTGGCCATCGGCGACAGCGACACCCGCATCGTGCTCGCCGAGGGGCAGGACCGGCCCGTGGACGTAGCTTCGACGCGCACGGGCGCTGTCACGTCAGCGACGAGCGGCTCGGCGCGGTGCTGCGGCTCGAGGAGGACGGGGAAGCGGGGGCGTCGTGGACGGGCTCGGAGGGCCTCAGGGGCTTGCGGTCGGGCCGGACGGTGCGCTGCTGCGCAGAGTTCACCCCCACGTCGTCCGTCGTCCCAGTGGAGCCACCCCTGCCCCCGCACCAGCAGCGGCAGACGAGTGACTTGTGTGGCTACCTTGATGGCTGCGTAAAGAGACCCACCGCCCTGGAGCCGTCCTGGACGGGGGCGTCGTCACTTCCTGCCGCGGAGTCCGGCTGGGCATTTCCAGGGCCGTGGTCCCTCCGTGTCTCTCGACGCGTTGGCCGACGCCTGGGTGGGTGAAGCCATGCTGCTGTACGTCGGCAAGGCAGCCACAGGCAGGAGCGGTCGGCGCGGACTCCGGAAGCGGCTCGATGAGTACCGGTGCCACGGCGCCGGGGAAGCGGTTGGCCACTGGGGACTCAGACTCGCTGCTGGTCGGATGGCTGCCGACGCCGGACCGAGACCCTGGCGAACCTGAAGCTCAGCTGCTCACCGAGTTCATCGGACTCTACGGGAAGCGGCCCTTCGCGAACCGCAACAGGGGCCGCCGCCTCACGTAGCTTCCCGAGTGGTTGCGTGGCTGCCGCCGTTACACCGCTCGGGGTGCCTCCGGCGAACGCCGGAGGCACCCCGAGCGGAGTCAGCCCATACTGAGGGCGAACTGCTCGCGCAGGAGCGCCGTTCCCCATGCTCAGGCCCTCGACGCCGATCCTAGTGGCTGCCTGTGGCGAGAAGAGGCTGTGAAGGACGGGACTACCGGACATACGGACTCGCATGGCCAGGAAGCTGGTACGCCACGCCACGGAAGGTGCCGTAGAGCGACGAGCCACCACGACGGCGATCACGGTGGCCGAAATTGGCTACCGACATTTTGGTGCTGCACTACGTTGTTTCCCGCTGCGCACCTTCCCGGAGGGTACGTCGGCGGCGTTCAGGCGCCGGTCCTCGGCTGTGACTGACGAGTGGTTTCCACCGCGTGCTGCACGTGGTGTGAGTGCGGATGCCCGGTAGGGCCGTCCCTGCCATTCCCAGCTCACGCCAAGGAGTGGTTACCCATGAACCCCGTTGAGTACAAGCCTGCACGTCGTAACCGGCTTCGCGAGATTCTGGTCGACGTCGCCGTAGGTGTCATCGCCAATCTCGTGGTGGCGGCCCTGACCGCGGCAGCGCGCCTGGTCCTCTGACCAGACATGTGGCGGGCCCGGAGAGCCCGCCACTCCGCGTCAGTGCCGGCACCCGTCAGAACAGACGCAGATCGGATCCCTCCGAGCCCGGCGTGTTCCGGTTCCTGCGGCGGCTCTTTCCTCTCCGGGGCCGGGGCAGGTGCGGTACGCGCGCTTCCCTCGGCAGGTTCTCCCAGGTGGGGCGCAGTCCGTGGATCTGGACCTCGCCGACGAGTTCCTTCAGGTAGGTCCGGGTCTCCTCGTCCGTGGAGTAGAGCACCGTCGCACGGCTCGCCCGAGTCATCAGCACGTGGTAGGCATGCCGGACCAGTCGGGCGAATTCCCCGTCGTCCACACTGCCGGCCTTCACTTTCGGGTCGAACGACCCCGGCGTGGCGACGCGCTTGATTCCCGTTTCCGGCTCCTCGTGCTCCTTGCCCCGCCGGAACACCCACTGGCCGTCGCGGCGCATCATGTCCTCACCCATGATCACGCCGCACCAGTCCCATTCGAGACCCTGCGCCGTATACACACAGCCGATCTGGTCGAGACCGTTCTTGTGCACGGACCAGATCTTCGACGGTGGCGCGTCGTTCTCGCAGAAGCTGTCGCTGTCCGCGTTCCACGGCCTGTGCCAGTCGCCGATGCGGACGTCGGCCTCCAGTCGCTTCTCCTCGCCGAGAGGCTTCGTCCAGGGCCAGCAGTAGCCGCCGACCATGCGCGCGGAGGCGCCGGCCAAAGCTTCGCTGCGGATGATGCGTTCGAGTTCATCCGGGGTGTCCGCCACCTCCACGTGCATCAGTCCGTCCGGTGTCCACCGCCCCGGTGCGTCGTCCGTCACCCCGAGCACAGCGCGCACCCAGCGGATGTAGGCGTCGCTGCCACCACATCGGAACTGCTCCCGAAGGCCGTAGCGCACGAGTTGGGCGTTGCGTCGCCTGGCCGCGTCCTCGATCAGGCCGACGGTGCCGACCTCGTTCGGTCGCACGGACTGCCCCTCGTCCAGGAAGAAAACCGTCAGCCGGGACGCGTCGAGCAACTCGTCCACCTGGGGCTGGGTGCCCTGCTGCTCGGGCTTCCAGAAACGGTTCGTCGAACGGTCCCGGATGCGGTGCGCCTCGTCGCAGATCAGCACGTCCAGAGGCGGATCCGGCGGGGTGACGAAGCTGCTGAAGTAGGTGAAGGTTTCGCGGAACTCCCGCTCTCCATAGCCGACATGCTCCTGGATGGCGCCATTGAAGGCCCTGCTGCCGCTGGCGTACTTGACCGTCTGGCCTCGAGCTTCCAACTCCGCCTTGATCTGCAGTCCGATGGCGCTCTTGCCGGTCCCGGCGCCACCTGTCACCAGGAAGACCACGCGCCGCTCGTCGGGGACGAGGGCTGGATTCAAGGGGTCGGGGAGGACCTTGGAGGCCGTGTCCAGGATCTGGTCGGCGACCTCCTTCTGCCGCCCGCGCAAGGTGAACACAGTGTCCTCTCCGCGCGACCAGATCATGGCGTCGAGCAACGGCGTGTTGCGTAACCCCATGCTCCGCATGAGTACTTCGGCCGCAGAGGCGCCACCTTCCTCGGCGAAGTTCTCGCGGAGGTCGGTCAGCAGCTTCCCTCGCCCGTCATTGGTGTACACACGGGCGTAGGAGCCGGTCGGCATGTCGATGTCTATCAAGGGCCGTACGGACTCGTCCGTGGCGTTGTGCAGGTAGGCGAAGCCGCCGCATTCGAAGTCGAGTCCGCTCAGCGGCCCGCCGGTGCCCGTGAAAGCCTCGTAGTACTCGCGCAACTGCAGTGCCGGGTGCTTCTTCCTGCCCATCCCCGGTACGTGCACGAGGTCAGCGGTTGCCTGCTCCACCCTGGTCACCATCGACCAGCGCTTCAGTTCGACGAGTTGCACGGACAGCTGACGCCGGTGTGGATGATGGCCCACGAGAACGACATCGATGAGCCGGGGGCCATCCGGGCGGTCACTCTCGCTGAGGGTGGCAGCACACTCGACGATCATCTCCACGTTCCCGCGACCGGCGGCGACCAGGTCGTTGGCGAGGCTCACCAGGCTTTCCGCCCAAGCGGAACGCTCCGTCAGCGACGCATCCGCTCCCCGGAAATGCCGCCACCTGGCGGCTAGATGCGGCACCATGCGGCGTCTGGCGTTCAAGGTGAGCAGATCCTGCGCTGCCAGCTTCAGCAGGAGCATGGACACGAGGTGGTTCCCCCAGGGCACGAATGACTCGTGCGGATGGGGGCGTGTCCTCGTGAGGAAGCCCGTCGGGCCGCAATTGGTACCGATGATCTTAAGGAGGCGATGGCCTACAGGGGGGCGACAGAGCGGCTGTCGGCCTGAACCGCAAGGACCGTGGCCGGATCACGCTGTCAGTGCCGTGGGCACGAGATCGCGAAAGCGGCAGAGAGGATGGGCTATCCGTTCCGCCTGCCGCTCCCGCCGGGCTTCCCGCTGCCCCGTCAGACCGTGGCGGGTTCCCGGTCCCGGTGTCCGCCCGCCAGCTCCCGTAGCTTCTCCCGTGTCTCCGGGTCCGTCGAGTACACGATCGTGCCGACCATGCCCCGGGTCAGCAGCACCTTGTATGTGTTACGGATCAGGCGGTCCACGTCCGTGTCGGGCGTGGACTTCTTGAAGACCGGGTCCTTCGATGCCGTGCGGTCCGTGATCCAGCGGTCGCCGCGCCAGACCAGGTCGGGACCGATGATGACGCCGGACCAGTCGTACTCGAAGCCCTGCGCGGTGTAGACGCAGCCGACCTGTCCGAAGCCCGCCGGGTCGGTGGCCCAGAGCGCGGCCGGGGGCGCGCCGGAGACGGAGCGGTCGCCGCGCAGGTTCCACGGGCGGGCCCAGTCGCCGATGACGACATCGGTCGCGAGCGGCTCGCCTGGCTTGGGTTCCGGGGACCAGCGCCAGCAGTAGCCTGCGGACATACGGGCCCCGTAGCCCCGGGACCGACGGGCTTCGAGGAAGGCCTCCATCTCCTGCGGGCTGTCGGCCACCAACAACTGCATACGGTCGTCGGGCTCCCAGACGACCGGCCCGCCCGGCTCCAAACCGAGGAGGCATACCACCCAGCGCAGGTAGGCATCACTGCCACCGCAGCGGAACTGACTGTCGAGCGGGACGACGTGGCACGGGATGTCCCGCTTCGCTGCCGCCGCCTTGATCTCCGCCACGGTGCCCATCTCGCCTGGGCGCACGACCTGATGCTCGTCGAGGAAGAACACGGGCACGTAGGCGACGTCGATGAGCTCGTCGATCTGTGCCCTGCCAGTGCGGAGTGCTGCACGGGTGTAGCGGTTGGCCGAGGTCTCCCGGATGCGGTGCGCCTCGTCGCAGATCAGCGCACCCAAACTGTTCTTCTCAGCGGTCATGAAACTGTTGAAGTACTTGAACAGGTCTTGGACTTCCCGCTTGCGAGCTCCGGCGACCTTCCTCATTGTCTTCGTGAACGACTGCGAGCCGGTCGCGTGCAACGTGGGAACTCCGCGGCGGTACAGGTCACCGAGCAGTTGGAGCGCGATCACGCTCTTACCGGTACCGGGGCCGCCCGTGACGATGACGACCTCTTTGCGGTCGGCCTGCTTCGCCTTCTCCACCGCGTTGAGCACCATGCGGTACGCCACCTGCTGCTCGTCGAGGAGGATGAACTGCTGGCGTTCGCGCACCTCCTCGGCGGCCACGGACATCAACTGCTTCGACGGCACGGTGGCTCCTGCCCGCAGTTGGTCCGCCGCCTGGGCCCCCGAGTGTTCGTCGCTCAGCCTCGTACGGAGATGGTCGAGGAAGGCGCCCCGCCGTTCCGCGGTGAAGAGCAGTCCGTGGCCATCGCGCTCGATCTCCCGCAGCCCGGTCACGCCGAACTCGGTGGCGTTGTGCAGATATGCCGCTCCGGCCACCCGATGCCGGTGTTCGGCTACCGCCCCGTTGAAATTGACGAGGTACTCGCAGTAGCGGCGCACCTGCTCGATGGGGTTGAGGACCGGGTGGGCATAGGCGTCGACGTGGCACAGGGTGGGGTCGTCCTCGTGGGGCAGTGCCTGGCTCCACTGCTTCAGCTCCACCACGACGTAGGACGGCTCTCCCGTGACCGGGTGTACTCCGGCGAGGACGACGTCGACGCGCTTGCTGTTCAGCGGGAGCGAGTACTCCAGCATGACCTCCACGTCGCCCAGGCCGGCGTCGTTGAGGGCGGCGGCCAGGACGGGGATGCTGCGCTCCCAGGAACGCACCTCCGAGGCGCCGGGCCGATAGCCGTGCATGTGGACGAAGTTGTCGGTGAGGTGCAGGAACAGCGAACCGTCGAGTGCCATGACGGCGACCGTTTTCGCGGACGCGCGGAACAGCAAGGACTTCCCCCAGGCAGCACGAAAAGACTCGTGCGGGTGGGGGCATGTCCTTCGAGACTCCACCGGAGTGGAGCGGAAGCCCGTCGGGCCGCGATGACGATGGGTTTGAGGGTACCTGGCGGTACTCACAGTCGTACCGGTGGTCACAGTGGCGGCAGCGAATGGGGTGTCCGATCTCTCCTATCGAGGTCCGGATACCGGGTGCTTCCGGCGAATGCGGCCGTGTCAATCAGGAACCCTCGGCCGGCATCAGGCCGGGCCTCCGGCTCGATCACGTCTCCTGCAGCGATCAACGCGTCGATGTCGCCGGTCAGCGCGTCCCGAATATCGGCGCCGATCCGCGCCCACGCTCAGGCTCGAAGTACCCGGCGAGTGCCTCGCCCTGAAGCTCAAGTCACCGGCGCGAGCCGCGATCGGGCCGCGTCATCCCTCCGAGCCAAGACCAACCCCACCGCCAGCAGCTCCAGCACCATGCTCTGACGGCTGCCGCGAACGGCCAGCGCAGAGACCTTGCCCTCTAAATCTGCGCCAGGGAACGTTTCAGGGCATCCAGCCCTGCCCGAGGGACTTCCGCCGCGTAACGCGGCAAGCCCCCGAAAGATCGAAGAGGACTTCCGTCCCAGATCAGATGCCTTTCCCAAGGCAAGCCGCCAGCAGCGGCAGACGAGTCGGGCTGTACGCCGGGTTCTGTTCCCGGAGCTCCTCGCGGAGCCCCGGGCGACGGCCATCCATCTAGGGCCGGCGTTGCCACCGGCCTCGTGCGGTCTACCCGCGGACTCGGGCGGGCAGCCCTCGAGCGTCCGCGCAGGGACACCTTCGAAAAGGCGGCCCCTCTTGACCTTGCTCCGGGTGGGGTTTACCTAGCTGCCTGAGTCACCCCAGGCACTGGTGGTCTCTTACACCACCGTTTCACCCTTACCCAGTGCCGAAGCGCTGGGCGGTTTGCTTTCTGTGGCACTGTCCCGCGGGTCACCCCGGGTGGCCGTTAGCCACCACCCTGCCCTGTGGAGCCCGGACGTTCCTCGGGAAGCTCCCCGTCAGGGGGACTCCACGCGGCCGTCCGCCCGGCTCGTCTGCCGTGTCGACCATGGTACCGGGCGTGAGCGGGGGCGCGGACCGGCGGCGGTGGCGAGGACCGAGCCCGCGAGGATCAACGTGAACGCCGCCACGATGGACGCCGTCAGCTGCTCGTCCAGGAAGATCGCGCCCGCCGCCACCGCGACCGCCGGATTGACGTAGGTGAAGACCGTCGCCCTGGTCGGGCCCGCCTCCTTGATCAGCTCCAGGAAGGCCACGAAGGCGATCGCCGTGCAGACGACGCCCAGGGCCGCCAGCGCGGCCAAGACCGAGGGGGAGGGCATGGCCGACGGCCAGGTCATCGCCGCCGCCGGGGCATAGACCAGCGCCGCCAGGGCCAGGCAGGGGGCGATGAGCTGGAGGGTCGGGACGTTCTTCAGATGGCGGGCCGCTATCAGGGGCGCCGTCGCGTAGCCCACCACCGTCACCAGTACCTCGGCCAGCGACTTCGCGTCGCCGCCCGTCAGGTGCGGGACCGTGAGGACCCCTACCCCGGCCAGGCCCAGGCCGAGTCCGGTCATCCGCCTCACACCCAGCCTCTCCGTCTCGCCGAAGAAGCGGGCCAGGGCCACGCCCACGATTGGGACGCCGGCGATCAGCAGGCCCGCCGTAGAGCTGGAGAGGTGGCGTTCCGCATCGGTCAGGGTCCACCAAGGGCCGATGATCTCGATGCACGCGAAGGCCAGCATCGGGCGCCAGTGGGTCCGCACGATGCCGGGCAGGCCGCCCTGGCGTATCGCGAAGGGGAGCAGGAGTACGGCGCCCAGCGCGCAGCGCGTGAACACCACCATGGACGGGGACACGGCGTCCACCGCCACCTTGATCATCAGGTAGGGGACGCCCCAGATCACTCCCATCAGGGAGAACAGGAACCAGCCGCGTGCAGTCATGCGGCGAGTCTCGGCCGCCTCACCCCGCCGTGTCTTGAACGCTGTTGCGGTATGCCGCCGGGGTCACCCCCAGGACCCTGCGGAACCAGCGGGTGAGGTGCGCCTGGTCGGCGAAGCCGACGAGTCCGGCGACCTCGGCGGGGCGCAGGCCGGACTCCAGGAGTCCACGGGCCCTGGCGACCCGGTGCTGGGCGAGCCAGGCGTACGGCGGTACGCCCATGGTCGTGCGGAAGGCGCGCAGGAGCTGATAGCGGGAGAGGCCGAGGTCGGTGGCGAGGGCGGCCAGGGAGGGAGGGTCCAGCAGTTCGTCGGCGAGGCGGTCGCGTACGGACCTGGCGATGTGGTCGGCGCCGGGCACCGTGTCGCTCGCCGCCCGGAACGTGGAGTGGCGGCGGGCCAGTGCCGTGAGCAGCCAGGGCAGCCGGGACTCGGCCTCCAGGGGGTCGGGGCAGGCGCTGATGTCGGTGTGGGCGGCGCGCAGGGCCATCGCCAGTTCCGGGTCGTGGAGGACGGGGTCGCGGAAGTGCGGGAGACCGCCGAGGGTGCCGTCGGTGAGGAGAGCCGGTTCGGCGTAGAGGGCCTGGTAGGCGTAGCCGTCGCAGGCGGCCGGGCCACCAGTGTGCATCTCGCCGGGCTCCAGGACGACGATCGAGCCGGGGTAGGAGTGGATGTGACCACCCCGGTACGCGATGACCTCCGAGCCGCCGACCGTGACGCCGATGGTGAATTCGTCGTGGGCGTGGGGCGCGTAGACGTGGCTGTCGAAGTGGGCGGTGAGGAGGTCGAGGGGCGGGCCGGCACGGCCCAGGCGTGCCCTGGTCCAGCTGGTCTGTTCGCGCATCCCCATATCGCCCCCCCGCCCACAGGGGATCAGAGGAGGTCGGCCGTGTCCAGGTCGAAGGCGAACGGTTCCGGAAGAGCGATGGGCTTGCCGAAGGGGCGGGCGCAGTGCTCGCGGTAGTCGTCGTCCTTCGGCTCGCTGAATACCGTGACTTGGGCCGTGTCCCGGTCCACGAGCAGATAGAGCGGGATGCCCGCGCGGGCATAGCAGCGGCGTTTGGCCTCGCGGTCGGCCTGCGGCTTGGTGGAGGTCACCTCCATCACCATGGCGACGCCGTCGCAGGGCATCCAGGAGTCGGCCCCCCGGTACAGGCGCAGTTCCATGGGAGCGAACGTGCCGTCGGGGACCAAGTGGTTCTTCGGGCAGCCGCCTCCGCTGCGCAGTTTCAACCCCTTGTTGCCCGAGAACTGCATGTCAGTCCGGGAGCGTCTGATCACCTGGTTCACGATCAGTCCGATGTAGTCCTCGTGATCCCCGTCCGGCGGCGGCGTCACAACGATCTCCCCCTCGATCAACTCCGCCCGGAAACCCTCCGGGGTGTCCAGGGCGAGGAAGCCCTCCAGCAGAACCCCTTCCTGCGAGAGCGGCTCATGGGCCATGGCAGTCATGTCACGCCCCTCCTTCTGTCGCCCGTCAGACTGGGACATCGGAAGATCACCTGTCCGGTAGATCGGGAATCGCCCCTCGATCGTGGCACATGAGCGACGCCGCCGTCAGGCGGCAAGCCGGTCGCTTGACCTTGCCGCAACGTCAACGTCTTCACTGGTCCCATGCGGATCGGAGAACTCGCCGTCGCCGTGGGAGTCACCACGCGGGCTGTGCGGCACTATCACCAGCTGGGCCTGCTGCCCGAACCGGAGCGGCGGGCGAACGGGTATCGGGAGTACGGCCTGCGGCACGCTGTCGTGCTGGCGCGGATCCGGCGGCTTACCGAGCTGGGGCTCGGGCTCGCCGAGGTGCGGGATGTGCTGGCGGACGAGGCCGGGAAGGACCTGGTCGAGGTGCTGACCGAGCTGGACGAGGATCTGGCGCGGCAGGAGGAGGCCATCCGGGAGCGGCGGGGGCGGTTGCGGATCCTGCTGGAGGCGGAGGGTGGGTTGCCGGTTGAAGGGCCGGTGTCGCCCGAGCTGGCCGCGCTGTTCGCCGGGTCGGCGCAGCTGTCGGACTCGCCCATGGCCGCCAAGGACCGCGAGATCATGGCCTTCTTGGAGACGGCCATGCCGGACGAGGCACGGGAGCAGCTCGTGTCGTCGTTGGGTGAGGCCCTGGGGAATCCCGAGGCCGTGGCGCAGGCCAACGAGACGTACGCGCTGCTCGACGCGCTCGCCGAGGCGGAGCCGGACGATCCGCGCGTCGCCGAGGCCGCCCGGGCCCTGGCCGACTGCATTCCCCCGGGGCTGTTCCCGGAGGTCGGGGATCTCGACCACGACGACAGTGTCCTGCGCGCCTTCTACGCCGACCTGGCCCCGGCCCAGGCGGAGGCGATCCGCCGGACGCTGCGGCTTCTCACCGAGGAGCGACGATGAGCATCCCGTGGCTGCTGGTCCGGCCCGAGGTGTGGGCGCTGGCGCGTCTCGCCACCGAGGAGCGGCGATGAGGATCGCGCAGCTGCTCATCCGGCACGAGGTGCGTGTGCTCGTGAGTCTCGCGCTGTGGGTGGCGCGGCGTACGCACGGGGCCAGGGGTGGTCAGGCGTTCGGGTACGCGCGCGGGCAGGGCGCGATGATGTTCGGGTTCGCGTTCGTGTGTGTCGTCGAGACCGTGGCGATGTCCGTGCTGCTGCGGGACTGGCCGGCCGTGCACGCCGTCTTCCTCTTCCTGGACGTGTACAGCGTCGTCTTCGTCGTCGGGCTGCACGCCTCGTCCGTCGTACGTCCGCACGTACTGGATCCGGTCGGTGGTGAGCTGCGGATCCGGCGGTACGTCCATGTCGATCTGCGGGTGCCGCTGGAGCGGATCGCCTCGGTGCGACGCGAGCTGCGGATGACGCACGAGCCGGCTGACGGGGAGCTCAATGTCGAGGTGGGGTCCCAGACGACCGTCACGATCGAACTGACCGAACCCGTCACTCATTTCACCTTCTTCGGGCGTCGGCGGGCGGTCCGTGTCGTCCGTTTTCACGCCGACGACGCCGACGACCTCGTCCGCGCCCTCGGCCGGGCGCGAGTCTGAGGTCGAGTCTGAGGTCGGTGCAGGTCCCCGTACGCTGTCGGCGGAGTTCGATCGAAGGAGTACGCGTGCTTGTCCTGCTGCCGCCGTCCGAAGGCAAGGCCTCCTCCGGCCGCGGTGCCCCGCTGAAGCCGGAGTCCCTGTCGCTGCCGGGGCTGACCGCCGCCCGGGAGGCCGTCCTCACCGAGCTGGTCGAGCTGTGCGCCGCCGACGAGGACAAGGCGCGCGAGGTGCTCGGGCTCAGCGAGGGGCTGCGGGGCGAGGTCGCGAAGAACGCGGAGCTGCGGACGGCGGGAGCGCGGCCGGCCGGGGAGATCTACACCGGCGTGCTCTACGACGCCCTCGGCCTGGCGACCCTGGACACCTCCGCCAAGCGGCGCGCGGCGCGCTCGCTGCTCGTGTTCTCCGGGTTGTGGGGTGCCGTGCGGGTGACGGACCGGATTCCGTCCTACCGGTGCTCGATGGGAGTGAAGCTGCCGGGGCTCGGGGCGCTGGGCGCGCACTGGCGTACGCCGATGACGTCGGTGCTTCCCGAGGCGGCCGGGGACGGGCTGGTGCTGGATCTGCGGTCCGCCGCGTACGCCGCCGCCTGGAAGCCGAAGGGCGAGGTCGCCGGGCGGACGGCGTCGGTACGGGTGCTGCACGCGCCGACGCGGAAGGTGGTCAGCCACTTCAACAAGGCGACCAAGGGGCGGATCGTGCGCGGCCTGCTGACCGCCGGGGCCGATCCGAAGGGCCCGGCCGAGCTGGTCACGGCCTTGCGGGATCTCGGGTACGTCGTGGAGGCCGAGGCGCCGGCCAAGGCGGGGCAGGCGTGGGCGCTGGACGTGCTGGTGGACGAGGTGCACTGACCCAGCCGACAGCGCCTGTTGCAGCATGCGCAATGGGCTTTGCGCATGCTGCTGGGTCGGCGGCAGGATACCGCCATGGCCTCTCCCCTGCCCGCCTCCGTGCTGGACCTCGCGCCCGTCATCCCTGTCGTCGTCATCGAGGACGCGAGCGACGCCGTACCGCTGGCGCGGGCGCTGGTGGCCGGCGGGCTGCCCGCGATCGAGGTGACGCTGCGGACGCCCGCGGCGCTGGAGGCGATCCGGGAGATCGCGGGGCAGGTGCCGGGGGCGCTGATCGGTGCCGGGACGGTGATCAGCCCCGGGCAGGTCAAGGAGTCGGTGGCCGCCGGTGCCCGCTTCCTGGTCAGCCCTGGCTGGACGGGCCTGCTGCTGGACGCGATGCAGGCGTCCGGGGTGCCGTTCCTGCCGGGGGTGTCGACCACGTCGGAGGTCGTGGCGCTGCTGGAGCGCGAGGTGCGGGAGATGAAGTTCTTCCCGGCCGAGGCCGCGGGCGGTACGGCGTATCTCAAGTCGCTCGCCGGGCCGCTGCCGCAGGCCCGCTTCTGCCCGACGGGCGGGATCGGTCCGGCCTCCGCGCCGGACTATCTGGCGCTGCCCAACGTCGGGTGCGTGGGCGGGAGTTGGATGCTCCCGCAGGACGCGGTGGCGGCCCGCGACTGGGGCCGTGTCGAGGCGCTGGCCCGTGAGGCGGCGGGGCTCAGCGCAGGTGGGACGTGTCGTTGAGGAGGCGGACGCTGGCGTTGCCGTCCGCGTAGTACGCCACGACCGACAGGGACGCGGCCGAGAGTTCCATGCGGAACAGGGACTCCGGCGGGGCACCGAGGGCGAGCCGGACGAGGGTCTTGATCGGGGTCACGTGCGTGACGAGCAGGACCGTGCGGCCCGCGTACGCCGCGACCAGCTTGTCGCGGGTGGCGGCGAGCCGGGCGCCCGTCGCCGCGAAGCTCTCTCCACCGCCGGTGGGTTCGACGTCCGGGGAGGCCAGCCAGGCGTTCAGGTCGTCGGGGTGGCGCTCGCGCACCTCGGCGAAGGTGAGTCCCTCCCAGGCACCGAAGTCGGTCTCGCGCAGCCCGTCCTCGATGCTCACGTCCAGCCCGAGCCGGTCGGCGACGATCCCGGCGGTCTCGCGGGTGCGGGCGAGGGGCGATGACACGATCGCCTGGATCGTGCCGCGCCGGGCCAGCATCGCGGCGGCCCGCTCGGCCTGGTCCCGCCCGGCGTCGGAGAGGGAGGGGTCGGTGCCGCCGCTGCCGGAGAACCGCTTCTGGGGTGTCAGCGGGGTCTCGCCGTGGCGGAGCAGTACGAAGGTGGCGGGGGCGCCCATGTCGGCGGGGGCCCAGCCGGGGGAGGCGACGGCCTTGGCGGCACGAGTGTCGGCGTCCCCGTGGGCGGACCCGGTGGCGTCCCCGTGGGCGGACCCGGTGGCTTCAGGAGTCCCGGAAGGGGCTGCGTCCAGCTCCGCCGTCGACGTCGACTCCGACCACTGCTCTCCCCTGGCCCCCGCGTCCATCGCCTCGTTGGCCAGCCGGTCCGCGTGCTTGTTCTGTTCCCTCGGCATCCACTCGTAGGTGACCCGCCCCGGCGGGAACACCCGTGCCGCCTGAGCCGCCAGGGGCTTCATGTCGGGGTGCTTGATCTTCCAGCGGCCCGACATCTGCTCGATGACGAGCTTGGAGTCCATCCGGACGTGGACCGTCGCGGCCGGGTCCAGTTCATGGGCGGCACGCAGGCCGGCGAGGAGGCCCCGGTACTCGGCGACGTTGTTCGTGGCGACGCCGATGTACTCGGCCACCTCCCGCAGGGTCTCCCCCGTCGCCGCGTCGCTCACCACGGCCCCGTAGCCCGCGGGCCCCGGGTTGCCCCGCGACCCGCCGTCGGCCTCGACGATGAACTCCCGCACGGCCACCGCCCCTGTCACCTCTTACAGACCCGACTACAGACCCGACTCGGACGTGCGCACCAGGATGCGCCGGCAGTTCTCGCAGCGGATCACCGTGTCGGGCGCCGCCTTGCGGATCTCGGCCAGCTCCGTGAGGGCCAGCTCCTGCCGGCAGCCCTGGCAGCTGCGCGCGTACAGCTTCGCCGCGCCGACGCCGCCCTGCTGCTCGCGCAGCTTGTCGTAGAGCTTGAGCAGATCGGCGGGCACCGAAGCGGCGACGACCTCGCGCTCCTTGGCCGCCGTGGCGGCCTCGCCGTCGAGCTGCTCGAAGGCCGCGTCCCGGCGCGCGGTCGCGTCGTCGATCTTCGACTGGACGGAGGAGACCCGCTCGGTCAGCTCGGCCGTCCGCTCCTGCGCGGACTCCCGGCGCTCCATGACCTCCAGCACGACGTCCTCCAGATCGCCCTGCCGCTTGGCGAGGGAGGCGATCTCGCGCTGGAGGTTCTCCAGGTCCTTGGGGGACGTGACGGCGCCGGAGTCCAGGCGCTGCTGGTCGCGGGTGGCGCGCTGGCGCACCTGGTCCACGTCCTGCTCGGCCTTGGTCTGCTCGCGGGCGGTGTCGCTCTCCTCGGTCTGCGCGGCCACGAGCAGGTCGCGCAGCTGGATGTGGTCCTTGGCGAGCGACTCGATCTCGGCGTGCTCGGGCAGCGACTTCCGCTTGTGCGCGAGCTGCTGGAGGCGGACGTCGAGGTCCTGGACGTCGAGGAGTCGGATCTGGTCGGCGGGCTCGGCGTTCAGTTCGGGGCTCCCAGGGGGTCAGAAGTGGTGGCGGCCGCGTGCGCGGTCCAGGGGTCGGTGACCGTCTTCGAGACGTGGACGCGCAGGTCCCATCCGTGCCGGTCGGAGATCTCGTCGAGCTGGCTCGCGGCCAGCTCGCACCAGGGCCATTCGGTGGCCCAGTGCGCCGCGTCGAGCAGCGCGAGAGGGCTGTGGGCGGCGATGGCCTCGGACACCGGGTGGTGGCGCAGGTCCGCCGTGAGGAAGGCGTCGACACCCGCCGCGTGTACGTGGTCGAAGAGGCTGTCGCCGGAGCCGCCGCTGACGGCGACCGTGCGCAGCAGCGCCTCGGGGTCGCCGGCGACCCGGATGCCCTGCGCGGTGGCGGGCAGCCGCTCGGCGGCGCGGGCGGCGAACTCGCGGACGGTCAGCGGGTGGTCCAGCGCGCAGACGCGGCCCAGTCCCCGGCGGCCCTCGGGGTCGGTGGGGTCCGGGACGAGCGGTCCGGTGACGCGCAGGTCCAGAGCGCCCGCGAGGGCGTCGGAGACGCCCGGGTCGGCGGTGTCGGCGTTGGTGTGGGCGACGTGCAGCGCGATGTCGTTCTTGATGAGGGTGTGGACGACACGGCCCTTGAAGTGGGTGGCCGCGACGGTCGTCGTGCCGCGCAGATAGAGCGGGTGGTGGGTGACGAGCAGGTCGGCGCCCAGCTTCACCGCCTCGTCGACGATCTCCTGGACCGGGTCGACGGCGAACAGGACCCGGCTGACCTCCTGGTCCGGGTCGCCCACGACGGTGCCGACCGCGTCCCAGGACTCGGCCCGCTCGGCGGGCCACAGGTTCTCGAGCGCGGCGATGACTTCAGACAGACGGGGCACGACAGCAAGGCTACCCGCCTGATCTGTGGCGTTGCACCGCCACCGTCACCGCCACCTTCACCGCCCCCGGCACCGCCACCTTCACCGCCCCCGCCCCCGCCACCGCCACCGCCACCGCCACCGCCCCCGTCGGCCACCTGTCGCCCCGCCGAGCACAAATGCACCCTTTCCCTCAGGCGAATCGTTCCTGGAACACCCTTATGCGTGAAGCTGCAGCGTGCGGACTCCCCGCCTGTGCGTGCGAAAACTACGTTCGTCACTGGAGGTGACCGAACGATGACTGCCTGTGCGATCGAGCCTTCGGCGGGACACGAGGACGGGGACGGGGCGGAGCCGGCGCGCTGCGCGCTCTCCGCGGACGGTGCCTACGCCGCACGCCTGGCGTCGGCCGGCGACTCCTGGTTCCCGGAGCGCTGGACCCTGGACGGCCCCGAGCCGTACGCGGTGCCGCTGCCCCGCAACCAGCCGGAGGAGCCGGACACCGAGGTGCAGCCGATGGCCGACGGGCGGGTCCTCATCCACCGTCGGGTGGCCGGGCGGCACGCCTTCTCGCTGCTGTACCCGACCGGGCCCGGCACCGGCGAGGTGCCCCTGGGCGCGGTGGAGTGCCCGGACGTGGCCGCCCGGCTGCGGCTGCTGCCGCCCGCCCCCGGCGGCGAGCGGGCGTATGCCCTGGCGGTGGGCCGGCGCTCGACGACGGTGTGGCTGGTGGCGGGCGGCCCCTTCGGGCCCGAGCAACTGGCCGAGCTGCCGGGCCGCTGCTCGGGCGGGGTCTGGCTGGACCCTGCGGGGCGGCTGCTGGCCCTGGACCGGGAGACCGGCGGGCGCACCAAGGCCGTCGTGGTGGATCTGGAGCGCGGCGGCGAGGTGTCGCCGCTCTTGCAGATCGCCGCCGACAGCGACGACCGGCTGCTGCTCGCCGATCACGACAGCGGACTGCTGATCGTCCGCTCGGACGCGCCGTCGCCGGGCCAGGACCGGCTGGGCTGGGGTGTCCTGGGCAGCACCCTGCCGGTGCGCTTCCCGGAGTGCCTGCGGCTGCGGGACTGCGCGGTCACGCCGTTCGCGATCCAGCCGGGGCAGGTGCTGACCCCGGAGAGCTGTGCGGTGGCGCTGCGCGTGGACGGGCCGGCGGGCAGCTGGGTCGCCGTGTGGCGGCCCGCCGAGCGGCGGGTGCACCATCTCCCGGCGCCCGAGGGGTGGTTGGCGGGCACCGGCCTGTGGACACCGGACGGGGTGCTGCGGCTGCCGTACGCGACGGAGGTCGTGCCGTGCGGCGTGGCGCAGGTGAGCCCGCCCGCGGCGGCGGTCCCGGAGCCCGGCACCGCGCCGCCGCCCGGTCCGCGGCCGGGCACGGATCCGGGGCAGGAGGCAGGGCGGGAGGCGGACGCGCGGACCGCCGGCCCGACGGCCGCACCGGGGCACCCCCCGGAACCGGAACGGGCGGCGGAACCGGCGCCCCCGACCCCCTCCGCCCCGCGTCCGGTGCCGCTGCAGCAAGCGCCGTTGGGACGGCTTGTAACGAACTAGTGCCGGTTGGCGTGGCCGCCTGGATCCCGGGTGCGGGGTGCCGGTTAGACTCACCCGGCTGTAAAAAGATCATGTTGACGGGGTGAATTCCATCCGATGAGCGACGCCAGCACGAACCAGCTGCACGCTGCCGACGTCCAGGAGACCTCCGCCGGCCACGGCCGGCACCGTGGTGAGGTCTCCGCGCACGACGGCGAGACGGCTCCGCGCGGCCGCCACCGCAAGCCGGTGGCGGAGACCGAGCAGACCGAGACGGCGGCCTGACGGAACGTCAGTGACCGGACAGCGAACGGCCCCACCCTCGTATGACGGGCGGGGCCGTTCGGCGTTCCTCAGCCGCGTTTCAGTCCCAGCACCTCGGCCGCCGCGAAGGTCTCCCCGGCCGGCCGGTCCGCGTAGTACGGCCCGAGGGCGGCCTCCAGTTCGTCGTACGTGAAGGTGTCCTGCTTGCTGTCGAACTTGGCGGCGACCCGCGGCCGTTCGACGACGGCGACCATCCCGCCGTGCACCACGAGGAGCTGCCCGTTCACTCGGGCGGCGGCGGGCGAGGCCAGATAGCCGACGAGCGGGGCGACATGCTCGGGGGCGAGCGGGTCGAGGCCGTTGCCGGAAGCGCGCTCGACGCCCGCGAAGACGTCCTCGGTCATCCGGGTGCGGGCGCGGGGGCAGATCGCGTTGGCCGTCACGCCGTACTTGCCGAGGGCGAGGGCGGTGGACGTGGTGAGGCCGACGATCCCGCCTTTGGCAGCCGCGTAGTTGGGCTGCCCGGCGGAACCGGCGAGGAACGCCTCCGAGGAGGTGTTCACGATCCGCCCGAACACCGGCTCCCCGGCCCGCTTGGACCGCTCCCGCCAGTGGGCGGCGGCGAACCGGGTGGTGTTGAAGTGCCCCTTGAGGTGCACACGGAGCACGGCGTCCCACTCCTCCTCTGCCATCGAGAACACCATGCGGTCGCGCAGGATGCCCGCGTTGTTGACGAGGATGTCGAGCTTGCCGAACGCGGCGACGGCCGACTCGACCAGTTCGCCCGCCTGCCGGAAGTCGGAGACGTCACCGGTGTGCGCGAGGGCGGCCCCGCCCGCCGCCCGGATCTCGGCGGCGACCTCCTCGGCGGGCCCCGCGGACGCCTCGCCGCTGCCGTCGCGGCCCGCCTGCCCGTAGTCGTTGACGACCACGGCGGCGCCGAGCCGGGCGAGTTCCAGCGCCTCGGCCCGGCCGAGCCCGCGGCCCGCGCCCGTGACGACGGCGGACAGTCCCTGGAGAGGCAGCGGCATGGTGGGCGTCCTCACATCTCGATGCACGTACGCAGGGCGGTCCCGGTCCGCATCTGGTCCAGGGCCTCGTTGACGTCGGCGAACGGGACCCGGTGGGTGATCAGGCCCGCCAGGTCGACCCGGCCCGCGCGCCACAGGGCGATGGTGCGTTCGTAGGAGCGCAGGACGTCTCCGCCGCCGTACATGGACGGCAGGACGCGCTTCTCGTCGAAGAACAGCTCGAACATGTTGAGCTGGAGGAAGTCGTCCATGGCGCCCGCGCCGACCACGACGAGGGTGCCGCCGCGCCGGGTGGTGTCGTACGCGGTCCGTGCCGTGGCCGATTTGCCGACGACCTCGAAGACGTAGTCGAAGCCCTCGCCGGCGGTGACCTGCTGTTTGGCGTCGGGCAGTTCGTCCGGGGAGACGGCCCTGGTGGCGCCGAACCTGAGCGCGCACTCGCGGCGTGAGGCGATGGGGTCGACGGCGACGATCTCGGCGGCGCCCCGCAGCCGGGAGCCCTGGATCACGGAGATGCCGACTCCCCCGCACCCGATGACCGCCACCGACGAACCGGCCTCCAGATCCGCCGTGTTGAGGGCGGCGCCCAGCCCGGTCGTCACACCGCAGCCGATGAGGGCGGCGATGTCGAAGGGCACGTCGTCGGGTATCGGCACCGCGCACCCGGCGTCGACGACGACCTCCTCGGTGAAGGTGCCGGTGCCGGCGAAACCGAAGACGTCTCCGCCGGGGCGCTTGAAGTTGGGCGTGCCGGCGTTCATGAACCCGGCGAGACACAGTTCGGTCTGCCCGCGCTTGCAGGCGGGACAGGCACCGCAGGCGGGCAGCCAGCACACGACGACCCGGTCACCGGCCTTCAAGTGGCCGACGCCCTCGCCGACTTCGAGGATCTCTCCCGCCCCCTCGTGCCCGGGCACGAACGGCGCGGGCTGCGGCAGCACCCCGCTCATCGCGGAGAGGTCCGAGTGGCACAGCCCCGTGGCGCGCACCCTGATCCGCACCTTGCCGGGTCCGAACCCCACCGCCTCGACGTCGTCGAGGACCTCCAGTTTGTCCTGGCCGATCTCGTGCAGTACGGCTGCGCGCATGGTGCGGCTCCCCTCGTACGGCGTTCTGGACTCAGGTGTGTTCGACGATGGTGTCGGCGAGGACGGGCGCGTCGTCCCGCTCCACGGCGCTGACGGCGACCCTGGTGGACTCCCGCGTCTGCCACATGCGGATCCGCAGCGTCTCCCCCGGGTACACGACCCCGGCGAACCGGGTGGTGTACGACCGCACCCGGGTCACGTCCCCGCCGAGCAGCGTGTCGACGACCGCCTTGAGCGTGATGCCGTAGGTGCACAGCCCGTGCAGGATGGGCCGTTCGAACCCGGCGACCTTGGCGAACTCGGGGTCGGCGTGCAGGGGGTTCCAGTCGCCGGAGAGGCGGTAGAGGAGTGCCTGGTCCTCGCGGACGTGCCGCTCGACGACCCGGTCCGGCTCACCGGCGGGCGGATCGAGCCGGGCGGAGGGACCGCGGTCGCCGCCCCAGCCGCCCTCGCCGCGGATGAAGATCTGGGCGTCGTTGGTCCACAACGGGCCGTCGGCGTCGCCGACCTCGGTACGCAGCACGAGGACGGCCGCCGTGCCCTTGTCGTACACGGCGGCGATGCGGTTGGTCGCGGTGGCGGTGCCCGTCGCCGGGAGGGGCCGGTGGAGGACGAGGCTCTGGCCGCCGTGCAGGACCCGGGCGAGGTCGACCTTGATGCCGGGCATGGACAGCCCGCTGGTCACCCCGGGCTTTCCGGCGCCCGCGACGGTGGCGAAGCTCGGCAGGACGTGCAGCCGGGACTCCAGGGTGTAGCGCAGTTCGTCGGGGTCGGTGGCGGGGGTGCCCGCGCCGATGCCGAGGTGGTAGAGCTGCACGTCCTTGTGGTCCCAGGTGATCTCGCCGGTCCGGGGTTCGGCGGCGAGCGCCTTGGCTGCGTCGATGGGCATGGGGCTCCTGATCGCCGTGGGAAAGACCTCGGCACGGCCGTCCGCACCGTCGGCCGCGCCGAGGCCGTCTGGGACCGGGCCGGAACGGACCGAATCCAACTGGAACGCGTTCCAGTCCCGCGCCCTCTGTATAGCCCAGGCCCCCACACTTGTGAAGCCTCCTGACGCCGTGTCAGATCCCGGCGATCCGGGAGGGTCCGGGAGGGTCCGGGAGGGCGGGCACCGGTGACATTTGTCCTGCCGGACTCCGTACAACCGCCTCTGCCGCCGGGGCCGGCGGATCCGTAGCGTCACTGCCATGGCCCCACGCGGACGCGGCGGGGCGAACCGATCGAAGGCGGGGGCAGCGGGGACATGTCCTGGACACGCGAGGTCAGGTGCCACGTCGTGGCGACCCGGTCGGCCGTCCGGCAGGCCAGGGAGCACCAGCGGTACTACAAGGCCAACAGGGCGCGGCTCAAGGCAGAGTGGCGGGCCGCCCGGAAGTCGGGCGAGCTCCCCGAGAACCCCGGCCCGCCGCCCAGCGGTTTCACGCTGCTGCCGTGGCTGCTGCTGGGGATGGGCGCGTTCTCCAATCTCTTCCAGGACCGGACGACGGACCCGTGGATCGGCGGGCTGGGCCTGCTGACCTTCAACTCGCTGTACATCTACGTGACGTTCCGCGCGTTCGACCGGGAGAAGCGCGAGGCTCTCTCCACCCGGGTGGCGCTCGCCGGGCTGGCGACCGTGACCTGCGCGCTCGCGGCCGGATACGGCGGCACCTGGCTGCTGTTCTTCCCCCTGCTCGGGCTGGCGACGGGCGCGGCCCTGCGGCTGTCGCACCTGCGGCCCGCCGGTACGGCCGTGGCGGTGCTGGCGGGTGCGGTGTCCTGCTTCCACGACGGCTGGGGCGGCCTCGACATCGCGTACGCCACGTGGATCTCGGCGATGGTGACGGCCGCGATCATCCGTCTCTCCGAGGCCGTACGGGAGCTGCGCGCCGCCCGCGAGGAGCTGGCCCGCCGGGCGGTCGAGAAGGAACGGCTCCGCTTCTCCCGTGACCTGCACGACCTGCTCGGGCACACGATGTCGGTGATCGTCGTGAAGTCGGAGGCGGCCCGCCGCCTGGCCGCCCGCGACCTCGAC
Source organism: Streptomyces purpurascens (assembly GCF_045040895.1). Lineage (NCBI taxonomy): Bacteria > Bacillati > Actinomycetota > Actinomycetes > Kitasatosporales > Streptomycetaceae > Streptomyces > Streptomyces purpurascens. Next base: position 2,758,568 of record NZ_CP108341.1, read on the forward strand.
GCGGCGCTGGCCCAGATCACCGACATCGAGGCCGTGGGCCGCCAGGCCCTGACGGAGATCCGCGAGGCCGTCACCGGCTACCGGCAGGGCAGCCTCGGCACGGAACTCGACCGCGCGCACTCGGCCCTGACCGCGGCGGGCATCACCCTCACCGTGACCCGCACCGGCCCTCCGCTCGGGCCGCAGACCGAGGTGCTGCTGGGCTGGGTGATACGGGAGGCGGTCACGAACGTCGTACGGCACAGCGACGCGGACCGCTGCGAGGTCACGCTGGCGGGGGTCGGGGAGCGGGTGCGGGTGACTGTGGCGGATGACGGGGCGGGGGCGGTCGCGGTGGGCGGGGCGGTCGGCATGGGCGAGTTCTGTGCCACTGCCTCCGGTGAGCTCGGCGGCACAGGTCTGACCGGGCTGACGGAACGGCTGGCGGTGGCGGGCGGATCGCTGACGGCGGGGCCGGGGGCGAGGGGCGGATTCGCGGTGACGGCGGAACTCCCGCTCGATGTCGATACGGCGGATACGCGCCCGGCGGTGGTGGAACCGGCGTGACGGTTCGCGGTCCGGCCGCTGGCGGCCGGCGGCACAGCAGCGGGCGGCCGGCCACGTGCCGGCGGCCGCCGGCGGCACGCCCCGGCGGCTTGCGGTCCGCCCCCCCCCGGCTCGCCGGGCCCGAGCCCGGCGAGAAGCGGCCGACCGCCCGCCTCCGTGTCCGACGGCCGGCGGCCGGCGCCCAGCGGCTCGCGGGCCGCGCCCGGGGAGGAGTGGCCCACCGCCCTCCTCCGCCCTCAGGGGGCGGGACCTCTGCGCGGGGACGCCGCCGTGTACGTTGGCCGAGGGTCCGCGCCACACGTCCAGGGCGCCGGCAACGGCTGGGGGAAATGGAGCACATGGCACGCGTCGCCGTCATCACCGCGCCGAACATCGGGTACCGCAACACCGGCATGCTGACCGTCGACTTGGCGTTCGAGTCCCTGCGGCGGCGGATGGCGACCGAGGGCGACGAGGTCGATGCCACCTGGTTCACCCTGCACACGCCGGAGACCGTGCCGCTGCGCGCGTGCGCGCAGGGCACCGACTTCCCGTTCCGCTTCCTTCCGCTGGCCGAACACCTCGACACGCTCCGCGACCATGACGCGGTCGTCTTCTGGGGCGACTTCCTGCACACCCGGCACTATCTGGCGCAGGACGCGACGAACCGTCTGCTCGACTTCGGCATCGCCGCGGACCGTGACGCCGCCCGGAACCTGCTGAACCGGACCCTGCTGTTCGCGGACCAGCCCGACGAGCTCCTCGCGCGGACCCTCAGCTACGGCGGGACCATCCTGCACAACACGCAGTCCGACTACGAGGACAAGGAGTACGGCCCCCTGTTCTCACGCCTGGTGACGCGCGGCCGCCGCACCTGGGTGCGTGACCCGCTCTCCGCGGCGAAGATCGCGCACCTGCGCGGGGACCGTACGACCGACCACTTCGGTTCGGATGCGGCGCTGCTGTCCCGCCCGGGCGACCTCGACCACCTCCCGACCACGGACTGGTCCCGGTCGGTCCCGGACGGCGGTGCGATCGGCGTGTTCCTCGGCGCCCGTACGCCCGTCCCCGCGTGGCTGCCCGCCGCCTGCCAGGACCTGTCCGACCGCCTGGGCGCTCCGCTGGAGTGGCTGCCCTGGTTCGACCGGGACGTCCCCGCTCCGGTCGGCCACATCGCGGCCCGCCCGGGCGACCACACCATCGGCGACCTGGTGCGGGTCCTGCCCCGCTACCGGATGGTCATCACGGACACCTACCACCTGGCGGTCAACGCCTGGGGAGCCGGCACCCCGGCGGTGTGTGTCGGGGCGCCCGAGCCGACCCCCAAGACCCACGACGACTACCTGACGCTGAGCGATGTGAAGAAGCACGTCTTCCACATGGCGTACGACGCGACGGACTTCTATCTGTCCACCCAGGAAGGGCACGGGCAGGACGTCGACCGGATCGTGCGGCTCGTGGAGGGCGGCGGAGCCGACACCGTCGCGACCCGTATACGCGAGCACGCCGACCACTCGGCGAAGGCCTTCACCGAAACACTGACCTCGCTGCTCGGCTTGCCCCGCCCTACCCTGGGCGCGTGACCGACAGACCCATCCGCGTGCTGCTCGCGGAGGACCAGGGCATGATGCGCGGCGCGCTCGCGCTGCTGCTCGGCATGGAGGACGACATCGAGGTCGTCGCCCAGGTGGCGGCCGGTGACGCGATCCTGGACGCGGCGCTGGCCCACCGCCCCGATGTCGCCCTCCTCGACATCGAACTCCCGGGCAGGAGCGGCCTGGACGCCGCCGCCGATCTGCGTGCCCGGGTCCCGGACTGCCGGGTGCTGATCCTCACCACGTTCGGCCGGCCCGGCTATCTGCGCCGTGCGATGGAGGCGGGAGCCACCGGCTTCCTCGTGAAGGACGGCCCGGTGGAGGAACTGGCCGCCGCCATCCGCCGTGTCCTGGCCGGCGAGACCGTGGTGGACCCGGCCCTCGCCACCGCCGCGCTCAGCGCCGGTCCCAACCCGCTGACCAGCCGCGAGAGCGACACCCTCAAGGCCTCCGCGGACGGCGCGACCGTCGCCGACATCGCCGCCCGGCTCCATCTCTCGGAGTCCACCGTCCGCAACTACCTCTCCTCCGCCATCGGCAAGACGGGCACCCGCAACCGCATGGAGGCCCTGCGCGAGGCCCGCAGCCAGGGCTGGCTGTGAGCCCGCGCCCCCGCCTCGCTGAACAAGGCCGTCCACAGAAACCCCTCCCCGAAGCATCCCGACTCCTCCGGCTGGTCCCGCATCCGCCGCAGTTCGACCTCGGTGAGCCCCGAGAAGATCCCCCGCAACGACTCGGGCGTGTACGCGAGCCCGCCCCGCAGTCCGACCGCGTCCCGGTAGAAGTCCGCGTCGGACAGCTCCGACCCCATCCCCCCGGCACCGGCGGCGAAGCACGTGAGGCCGAACAGGCCTCCGGGGGCCAGGACGCTCTCCAGCAGTGCCAGATAGCTGATCCGCCGGTGCGGAGGCAGATGGTGGAAGCATCCGGAGTCGTAGACGAGGTCGTACGGCCCGGTGAGTTCCGTGCCGGCGAGGGCGAACGCGTCACCGCAGTGGAACCGCACGCCCTCGACTCCCGCCTCCCGGGCCCGCTCCCCGGCCCAGTCGACGGCTGCCGGAGCCAGGTCGACCGCGTCCACCTCGAAGCCCCGGGCCGCCAGATACAGCGCGTTGCGCCCCGTACCGCACCCGAGATCCAGCGCACGCCCTTCGCTGATCAGCCCCCGCTCCACCCAACTCACCAGATTCTCGTCCGGCTTCGCCACGAAGAACGGCACCGGCCGTGAGCGGTCGGCGTAGAACCCGTCCCACCAGTCGGCACCCCGGCCCGTCCACCGATCGGTCTCGGGTGCGAACAGCCCGTCGAGCAGGGCGAGTACGTCGTCGACGGTGCGCATGTTCCGGTCCATCCGGCCCCCTTCCGCATCCGCCAACCCTACGCCGGGATCCGACGAAACCCCAGGTCAGAGTGTGTTCTTGGGCATCGGCGAATCGCCGTCAGCGGCTCACCGTGCCACCGGGACGCCCTCCGCCGACGCACCACTTCACCCCCGGCCCGAAACACCGGCGGCACGCCGCCCAAGGGCCACGACGCCCCCACCCCGGCCAGCGCGACGCGCGCTGATTTCCGCCGTCGGCAGGGGTCGGCGGCCCTACCGCTCCCGCGGCATCCGCGGCAGCCAGACCCACATCAGCAGCACGCCCGCGACCAGCACCCCGGTCCCCACCCGGAACGCCAGCGCGTAGCCCTCCGTCAGGGCCGCCGGTGTCGCGCTGCCCGCTGTCCGGGCCGCCGCGAGGGTGGACAGGACGGCAAGGCCCAGTGAACCGCCCATCGTGCGGGAGGTGTTGACGAGGCCGGACACCAGGCCGGCCTCCCCGGGGGCCGCGCCGGAGGTGGCCAGGGAGGCGAGCGGTGTCGACGCGAGGCCCGCGCCGAGCATCATGAGGACGCCGGGGACGAGGATCGCCGTCGCGTAGGAGCCCTCGGCGGTCATCCGGGACTGCCAGGCGAAGCCGGCCACGGCGACCAGCGTGCCCAGCACCGCCACGGTGCGCGGGCCGGCCGCCCGCATCAGCCGGGGCGCGAGCTTGGAGCCGAGGACGACGGCCAGGGAGCTGGGGACCAGGGCCAGTCCGGCCTCCAGGGGCGTGTAGCCGAGGACGTTCTGCGCGTACAGGGTCATGAAGAACCACATGCAGAACATCGCGAAGCCGCACAGGAACATCGAGACGTTCGCCGACGCCACCGACCGCAGGCGCAGCAGCCCGAGCGGCATCAACGGGCTCGCGGTGCGGGCCTCGACCGCGAGGAACAGGGCGATCAGTGCGAGCCCGGCGAGCAGCGGCAGCAGCGTGGCCGCCGCCGTCCAGCCCTCCGCCTCCGTCTGGGAGATGCCGTAGGCGAGCGTGCCGAGCCCGGTCGTCACGAGCAGCGCGCCCGGCAGGTCGAGCCGTCGCCTGTCCCCGGCCCGGCCCTCGACGAGGAACCAGGCGGCAGCGCAGAGCAGCGCGGCCCCCACGGGCACGTTGATCAGCAGCACCCACCGCCAGGACAGCGTCTCCACCAGGAGCCCGCCGGCCAGACCGCCCGCCGCGCCGCCACCGCCTCCGACCGCCGTCCAGGTTCCTATGGCCCGGGCCCGGGCCGCGCCCTCCGGCACCGACGACGTGAGGATGGTCAGCGTCGAGGGCGCCAGCACCGCCGCGCCCAGCCCCTGCACGGCCCGTGCGACCAGCAACTGCCAGTCGTCCTGCGCCAGTCCGCCCGCCAGCGAGGCCAGGGTGAACACACCGAGCCCGACGAGGAACATCCGCTTGCGGCCGTAGAGGTCTCCGGCCCGCCCGCCGAGCAGCATGAACCCGGCGAAGGCGATGGTGTAGGCGTTCACCACCCACTGCAGGCCCTGCTCGCTCAGCCCGAGCCCGGTGCGCATCGAGGGCAGCGCCACGTTGACGACGGACACGTCCAGCACGACGAGAAACTGCCCGGCACACGTGAGCGCCACCACAAGCCAGGTGGGCGGCGCGGTACGGCGCGGCGTACGGGTCCTTTCGGCGGTTTCGAGCATGGGTGTCATGCTCTCAACCAATCCACGCTGCTGGCATCGGGATTTCGGCCTAGGGCCTGGCGGGGACGGACCTAGGCCCCTCCCCCCCCCATATCCCTCCCCCTCCCCCAAGAGAAGGTCAAGAATTCGTTAGAGTGCCAAAGCAACGGAATAGTTGCCTGCACATACAAGTTCAGAGACCACGTAACCCCGTAGCTCCCGCATACTCCCGGCCTGGAGGCCCCTCTCAATGACGCAGACGACGACAGAACGTCCCGCCGGCAGAGCGAGCGGGTCCGTGGTCCCGGTGCTCGCCTTCGCGGGCATCGTTGTCGCGGTGATGCAGACCCTGCTCGTCCCGGTCATCAAGGATCTGCCGCAACTGCTGGACACCGACCCCGGCAACGCGACCTGGGTCCTGACCTCGACCCTTCTCTCGGGTGCCGTGGCCACCCCGATCATGGGCCGCCTCGGCGACCTCTACGGCAAGCGGCGCATGCTGATCCTCAGCCTCGCCGTCATGGTGGCCGGCGCGCTGCTCAGCGCGCTCACCAGCGATCTGCTGCTCATGATCACCGGCCGTACGCTCCAGGGCTTCGCGATGGGCGCGATACCGCTCGGCATCGGCCTGATGCGCGACATGCTGCCCCGGGAACGCCTCGGCTCGGCGATGGCCCTGATGAGCTCCTCCATAGGCGTCGGCGGCGGCCTCGCCCTGCCCGCCGCCGCCCTGGTCGCCCAGCACGCCGACTGGCACGCCCTCTTCTACGGCGCCGCCGGCCTCGGTGTGCTCTCCATCGTCCTCACGCTCCTCGTCGTACCGGAGTCCCCGATGCGCGCCGAGGGCTCCTTCGACCTGCTGGGCGCGCTCGGTCTGTCCGCCGGTCTCGTGCTGTTCCTGCTGCCGATCACCAAGGGCAGCGACTGGGGCTGGGCCTCCGGCACCACGCTCGGCCTGTTCGGCGCCGCCGCGGTCGTCCTGCTCCTGTGGGGCGTGATGGAACTGCGCGTCAAGGCCCCCCTGGTGGACCTGCGCACCACGGCCCGCCCGGCCGTCCTCTTCACCAACCTCGCCTCGATCATGGTCGGCGTCTCCTTCTACGTCGTCTCCCTGGTCCTGCCCCAGCTGCTCCAGCTGCCGAAGTCCACCGGCTACGGCCTCGGCCAGTCGATGGTCGTCGCGGGTCTGCTCGTCGCGCCGCTCGGCCTGACGATGATGTTCACGGCGCCCGTCTACGCCCGGCTGTCCGCGAAGTACGGCCCCAAGGTCACCCTGATCCTCGGCCTGCTGATCATCGCGATCGGCTACGGCGCCGGCCTCGGCCTGATGAGCGCCGCCTGGCAGAGCCTGGTCATCTCGGTGCTGCTGGGCGCGGGCATCGGCCTGGCCTACTCCTCGCTGCCCGCGCTGATCGTGGGCGCGGTCCCGGCCTCGGAGACGGGGGCGGCGAACGGCCTCAACACCCTGATGCGTTCCATCGGTACGTCGGTGTCGAGCGCCGTGATCGGCATGGTGCTGGCCAACACCGCGAACAACGTCGGCGGGGTCGCGATCCCGACCATGCACGGCTTCCGGGTCTCCTTCCTGATCGCGACCGCCGCGGTCGCCGTGGGCCTGGTCCTGGCCCTCTTCCTGCCCGGCCGCCGCCCGGCCGCCCATCCGCAGCTGCGGGCCAGCAGCGAGGAGGACGCCAACCTGGAGCACGCGGAAGCGGTCCTGCGCGGCTTCCGCGGCCGGGTCCTGGACGCGGACGGCGCCCCGGTCGCCCGTGCCAAGGTCACGCTGATCGACCGGCGGGGCCGCCAGGCCGGCGCGACCCTCTCCGCCGAGGACGGCAGCTACGCGCTCACCGTCCCCGACCGGGGCTCCTACGTCGTTGCCGCCCGGGCGCCGGGCCACGCCCCGCTCGCCTCGTCCGCGACCCACGCGGGCGACGACCGCCAGGTCGACCTGGACCTGCCGCTGCCGGGCGCGACGGTCCCCGCCTGACCGCCCCGCCGCTCCCTTACTCACCGGTACCCCCTGTCGCCCGTCGGCAGGGGGTACGGCAGCATGGGCGCCCATAACCGTCGTACGACCGGAAGGAACCCCATGCCGCCCGCGGCCCCGAAGCCCGAGATCCTGGCCGCGTTCGAGGCGGCGAAGGGGTTCATGCCCGTGGACGAGGGCCTGGCCCTGTACGCGGCGGCGGTGGAGGCCGGGCGGCTGGGGCTGCCGCTGCTGGAGGTCGGGACGTACTGCGGCCGGTCCACGATCCTGCTCGCCGACGCGGCCCGCGAGGCCGGGGCCGTCGCGCTGACCGTCGACCACCACCGCGGCAGCGAGGAGCAGCAGCCGGGCTGGGAGTACCACGACCCCGAGACGGTCGACCCCGAGCTCGGCCTGATGGACACGCTGCCCACCTTCCGGCGCACCCTGCGCAAGGCCGGCCTGGAGGACCACGTGGTGGCCCTGGTCGGCCGTTCCCCGCAGATCGCGGCGATCTGGGGCACGCCCGTGGGGCTGGTCTTCATCGACGGCGGCCACACCGACGAGCACGCCAACGCCGACTACGAGGGCTGGGCCCCGCACGTCGCCGAGGGCGGCCTGCTCGTCATCCACGACGTCTTCCCTGACCCGCAGGACGAGTTCACCGGCCAGGCCCCGTACCGCGTCTACCTGCGCGCCCTCGCCTCCGGCGCGTTCACCGAGGTCTCGGCGACGGACTCCCTGCGCGTACTGCGGCGCACGGGGCCGGGCGTCTGAAGCGAGCACCGACAGCGGCCTGCGGGGTGCCTACGCCGACCGGCACCCGGCGACAGTGGCGGGATCGAACGACCGCGACGGCGGGGCGTCGGGTGTCCGCGACGGCCGGCGAACCGGGCGCCGGGCGTCCGTGGAGCTCGACGGCTGGGCGGCCGGCCGGGTGAACCGCGCCCCCTCCGCCCTCTCCCGGTCGGCCCACGGGCGGCGTGGCGAGTCGGCGGGTGGCGGGCGCTGCCCGAGGATCCGGCCGCGTGGCACACACCTTCGCAGAGCTCGTGGAGAAGCAGCGCGCGGCGGACGAGGCGCACGCCCGTATGCGGAAACTGCGGGACGCCTACGGTCCGCCCACCCAGACGAAGTGGAGCGACCAGCAGACCACGACGTGGGAGACCGCCTGGCGCGCCTGGCGTGACCTCGCCCGGGACGTCCAGGCGGCGCTGACCGCGTACGCGAGGCAGGAGGACACACCCCGCCAGGAGATCGAGGCGGAGGTGAAGGAGGCGGTACAGCGCGAGGACCCCGACGGGAACGAGAGGTAGCCGCCACCCGCCCGGCCGTCCTCGGCCCGCGGCCGCCCCGGGACGGCCGCTAGGGTGAGGGACGTGTCGTACGTAGGCCCGGACTTCGAACCTCCCCAGCCCCGCCGCTCCCGCCGCGGCCCCCTGACCGTCGCGCTCGCCGCGCTGGTGCCGGGGGCGCTGCTCGGCTGGCTCGTGTACGAGACCGTGGGCGGCTCGGGGGACGGAGGCGGCTCGGATCAGGCGACCGTACGGTCCTCCCCGCCCGCCGCGTCGAGCCCGCCCGCCGACGACAGCACCGACGACGGCAAGAAGCCGGGCGCCGACCCCACGCCCACCGCGTCGTCGCCCTCCGCACCCGCCGCCTCCGGCCCGCTCAAGGGCAAGGTCGTCGTCATCGACCCCGGGCACAACCCGGACAACTTCCAGCACCCGTCCGAGATCAACCGCAAGGTGAACATCGGGACGAACTGGAAGGAGTGCGACACCACCGGAACATCCACCAACGACGGTTACACCGAGGCCAAGTTCACCCTGGACGTCGCGCACCGGATGCGCACGCTCCTCGAAGAGCAGGGCGCCACGGTGAAGCTGACGCAGGACGGCGACCGGCCGTACGGCCCGTGCGTGGACGAGCGGGCCCGGATCGGCAACGAGGCGAAGGCCGACGCCGTGGTCTCGATCCACGCGGACGGCTCGGGCGCCGGCAACCGCGGCTTCCACGTCATCCTGCCCGGCGCGGTCCACGCGGGCTCCGCCGACACCCGCGCGATCGTCGCCCCCTCCCGCGATCTCGGCGAGCGCGTCGCCGGCCGCTTCGTGGCCGTCACCGGCAGCGCGCCGTCCAACTACATCGGCGACGGCTCCGGCCTCGTCACGCGTAAGGACCTGGGCGGTCTCAATCTGTCAACGGTTCCGAAGGTGTTCATCGAGTGCGGCAACATGCGCGATAGCAAGGACGCGGCATCACTGACCAGTGGCGCGTGGAGGCAGAAAGCGGCGCAAGGGATCTCTGAGGGAATCGTGAGTTTCCTGCACGGGTAGCTCTCGACGGGCGGATCCCGGCGGACACCCTGACAGGGCGGACGATAGTGTCTCCCTACGATGAGGGGCCACCCCCGCGCTTCACACAAGGGCCTGACGGCGACATGGTGACAGCGACGCCTCTACCGACGATGAGACGACCTACGAAGGACCTGAAGTGAATATCCGCTCCCTCACTCGAGGCGATGGCGTGGTGCTCGGAGCAGCGGTGTTGCTCTTCATCGCGTCGTTCCTCGACCTCTACTCGTTCGACAATGTCCCCGACAGCGTCGACCTCCCCATGCTGTGGGGCAGCGGCCCGGTCGTGTTCAGCGTCGTGCTGGCCGGAGTCATCGGTGCCGCGCTCGTCGTCGTGGCCCGGGGCCTGCCGCAGGTCCCGAAGGTCGCGGGGCTCGACCTCGGCCAGTTCGGCGCCGCCTTCACGGTGTTCGCCGCGTGGAGCGCGCTCGGCAACATCGTCGACGTGCCGGGTGGCTTCGACAACATCGGTGACAACGCGAGCGACGGCGCCCCGAGCCCCGGCATCGGCCTGATCCTCGCCCTCGTCGCGACGCTGCTCATGGCCGCCGCCGCCATCGCCACCCCCCTCGTCCCGGCTCTCAAGGGCGCCCTCCTCCCGGCCCCCCGCCCGGCCGCCCCGCAGCCCTACGGCGCCCAGCCCCCCGGTGGTTACGGCTACCCGGGCGCCCAGCAGCCCGGCGGCTACGGTCACCCGCAGCCCGGGCAGCCGGGTCAGCCCGGTCAGCCCCAGCCGGGGCAGCCGTTCGGCGGCCAGCCCCAGCCCCAGCAGGCGCAGGCGCCGCAGGCCCCGGCCGGGGACTTCTCGCCGTTCTGGTTCGCGGTGCCGGTGCCGCGTCCGCTGTTCGCCGAGGACGGTTCGCCGACGCCGATCGCCGAACTCGCGCCGGGCACCTGGTACCTGGCCGTCGAGCAGCGCGGCCCGGCCCTGGTCGCGCAGACGCAGGACGGCCGCCGCGGTGTCCTGCAGGACACGTCGGGCATCCAGCGCGGCTGAGCCCACGCCTCCCTCACGGCCCCTCGCCCTTCCGGGCGGGGGGCCGTTGCCGTACAGTCGTCGCCCCAGTCGGCTGACACACCGTCAGGAGGCAGGCATGCGGCTCGGTCTCGCACTCGGCTACTGGGGCCGCGGCCCCTCCCCCGACCACATACCGCTCGCGCGAGAGGCCGAACGGCTGGGCTACGACTCCGTGTGGACGGCGGAGTCCTGGGGCTCGGACGCGTTCACACCGCTCACCTGGATCGCCGCGCACACTTCAACGATCCGTCTGGGCACGGCGGTTGCGCAGATGGCGGCCCGCTCCGCGACCACGACCGCGATGCACGCGCTCACCCTGGACCATCTCTCCGGCGGCCGCATGATGCTGGGCCTCGGACTGTCCGGCCCGCAGGTGGTCGAGGGCTGGTACGGCCGCCCGTTCCCCGCGTCACCGCTCACCGCCACCCGCGAGTACGTCGACGTCGTACGGCAGGTGCTCCGCCGCGAGGCCCCGGTCGAACTGTCCGGACGCTTCCACTCCCACCCGTACCGGGGCCCGGACGCCACGGGTCTGGGCAAGCCCCTCAAGCCGATCACGCATCCGCTCCGCGCCGACCTGCCGATCCTGCTCGGGGCTGAGGGCCCGAAGAACGTCGCCCAGACGGCCCGGATCGCCGACGGCTGGCTGCCGCTGTACTGGTCGCCGACCCGGCCGGAGGTGTACGGCCCGGCCCTGGCCGACCTGCCCGAGGGCTTCCTGGTCGCGCCGATGGCCCAGGCCCGGGTCTGCGACGACGTCGCCGAGGGCCTGCTGCCCGTCAAGACGATGCTCGGCTTCTACATCGGCGGTATGGGACACGCGGCCCGCAACTTCCACGCCGACCTGATGGCCCGCATGGGCTACGCGGAAGACGCCCGCCGCATCCAGGACTTGTTCCTCACCGGCCGCCGGGAGGAGGCCGTCCTCGCCGTTCCCGACGCCTTCGCCGACGAGATCTCCCTGGTCGGCCCGCGCGAACGGATCGCGGAGCGACTGGAGTCGTGGCGCGAGGGTCCGGTGACGGACCTGCTGGTGCTCAGCCCCGACCGCCACACGCTGCGCGTACTCGCCGAGTTGAACGCCTGAGCGAATCCCCGGGTTTCATCCAGAGTTCAAGGGCAACACGGAGGACATGTCCCCTCGATATCGCAACGGTGCGAATCAGGCCGGCACGATCGTCGCGGTCGTGGCCGACATCATGGCTCTCATCCTGGGTCTGTGGATCCTGATGTACCTGCTGGACGCCAACCAGGCGAACAGCTTCGTCCAGTTCATCCACGACGCGGCCCGCTGGCTCGCCGGCTGGTCCCACGACCTCTTCACCTTCGACGAAGCCTGGGCCCGAGTGGTCTGCGGCTACGGCTTGGCGGCGGTGGTCTACCTGTTCGTGGGCCACGCGATAGCCAATCGCGCACACCGGCACTGAAGACACCGCAAGAAGCTCGCCCTCACGGGCGCGGGGAACTGCGCGATCAACCACGCACAACCCGCGCCCGCAAAACCGGCGAAACCCCCCGATCCCCTAGGCGCAGCAGTCCGAGTCCAGCCCCACGGGCAACTCATCCCCACCGAACACCTGGCACGTGGCCTCATGCCCACCCAACGCGGCCACGGCCAGCAACAACGACCCGGCCGTCCACGTGGTCAACTCCCGCGGCCAGATCGCCTCGTCCTCGAAGACATACCCCGTCCAGTACAGCCCGCTCTCCGCATCCCGCAGATGCTGGATCGACTGCAGCACCTCCAACGCCCGGTCGGACTCGCCCATCGCCCACAACGCGAGGGCGAGTTCGGCGGACTCGCCCCCCGTCACCCACGGGTTGGGGACCACGCACCGCACCCCCAGCCCCGGGACGACGAACCGTTCCCAGTCCTCCTCGATACGGGCCTTCGCCTCGGCCCCGGTCAGCGCACCCCCCAGCACCGGGTAGTACCAGTCCATCGAGTACCGGTTCTTGTCCAGGAACCGCTCCGGATGCCGCCGTATCGCATGCCGCAAGGCACCCGCCGCCAGCTCCCAGTCCGGCTGCGCCTCTTCCCGCTGCTCGGCGATCGCCAGCGCGCACCGCAGCGCGTGGTGGATCGAGGAGCTGCCCGTCAGCAGCGCGTCCGCCGTGTCCGTACCGTCGTCGTCGCGCCGCCAGCCGATCTGCCCGCCCGGCTGCTGCAGACGCAGCACGAACTCCACCGCCGCGTAGACCGCCGGCCACATCCGCTCCAGGAACGTGTCGTCGCCGGTGGAGAGGTAGTGGTGCCAGACGCCCACGGCGATGTAGGCGACGAAGTTGGTCTCCCGGCCCCGGTCGGTGACGTCGCCGAACTCCCCGTCCGCGTAGGCCGCGTACCAGGAGCCGTCCTCGTTCTGGTGCCGGGCCAGCCACAGGTAGGCCCGCTCGGCGGCCTCGTGCTCGCCGGCCGTGTCGAGGGCCATGGCCGCCTCGACGTGGTCCCACGGGTCGAGGTGGTGCCCCCGGAACCACGGGATCGCACCGTCCTCGCGCTGCACGGCGAGGATGCCGGCGACGGTCGCGGCGGCCTGCCCGGCGGTGAGGACCCCGGGCAGGACCAGATGTTCCGTCCGGGGAGTGGTCACTGGGCGTCCGCCCCGGTGCCGGCCAGACGCGGCAGGTGCGGCTTGGTGGCGTACGCCACGAAACTCTTGCCGATGAGCGGGTTCAGCGCCTGCTCGGCGACCCGGGTGGCCAGCGGCTTCTTCATGATGTCCCAGACGAGGAGCTTGTGGTACGCCCGCACCGGCAGCGCCTTGTCGTTGTCGACGCCGAACGCGCACTTCAGCCACCAGTAGGGCGAGTGCAGCGCGTGGGCGTGGTGGGTGCCGTAGGGCTTGAGGCCGGCCTCGCGGATGCGCGCCAGGAGTTCGTCCGCCTTGTAGATGCGGATGTGGCCGCCCTCGACCTCGTGGTAGGCGTCGGACAGGGTCCAGCAGACCTTCTCGGGGCCGTACCGCGGGACCGTGATGGCTATGCGCCCGCCGGGCTTGAGCACCCGCACCATCTCCGCGAGGACGCCCTTGTCGTCCGGGATGTGCTCCATCACCTCGGAGATGATGACGACGTCGAAGGACTCGTCGGGGAAGGGCAGCGCCAGGGCGTCGCCCTCCATGGCCGTCGCCGTGGCGCCCTCGGGGGCCTCACCGGCCTCCTTCATCGCCGCGAACCACTTGGCGACCTCGCGGATCTCCTCGCCGTTCTGGTCCAGCGCCACGACCTGAGCGCCACGCCGGAAGCACTCGAACGCGTGCCGGCCGGCACCACAGCCGAGGTCCAGGACGCGGTCGCCCGGCGCGAGCGGGAACCGGGAGAAGTCGACGGTCAGCACGTGGCCCTGCTTTCGGAGTTGACGCCTTCTACATCTGTGGGGGCCGCGGACACGGCACCCGTGACGGCCGCGGGCTCGGCACCCGCCGAGGGCGTGGAGCGGCCGTCGCCCGCCGTGGAGCGGCCCGTGCCGGCGCCCTCGGACCTGGCGATCGCCTCGCGGTACCTGGCCACCGTTCCTTCCGCGGCCCTGGCCCAGGTGAAGTGCCGCAGCACGCGTTCGCGCCCGGCCGCGCCGAGCCGCGCCCGCAGTTCGGCGTCGCTCAGCAGCCGGCTCAGACCGGCGGCCAGCGCGCCCGCGTCCCCCGGGGGCACCGCCAGGCACGTCTCCCCGTCACGGCCCGCGACCTCGGGTATGGCGCCGCCGGTCGTGGCGAGCAGGGGCGTGCCCGTCGCCATGGCCTCCGCGGCCGGCAGCGAGAAGCCCTCGTACAGGGACGGCACACACGCGACCTGTGCCGAGCGAACCAGGTCGACGAGTTCCGCGTCGGAGATGCCCTTGACGAAGTCGACGGCGCCGGCGAGGTCGTACCGCTCCATCGCCTGGGCGACGGGCCCCTCCGTGGGCCGCTTGCCGACGACGACGAGGTGTGCGCCGGGCTGCTCCGTGCGCACCTTGGCGAGCGCCTCGACGAGATGGACCAGGCCCTTCAGCGGCACGTCGGCGCTGGACGTCGTCACGATCCGGCCCGGCACGACCGGCACCGAGGGATCCGGCGAGAACAGGTCGGTGTCGGCGCCGATGTGGACCACGTGGATCCGGTCCTGGCGTACGCCGAGGTGGTCGACGATCTCCTGGCGGGACGTGCCGGAGACGGTGAGCACGGAGGGGAGCCGGCGGGCTACGCGCTTCTGCATGCGCGTGAAGGCGTACCAGCGGCGCACCGAGAAGCGCCGCTTCCAGCCGTCCGCCGCGTCCAGCTCCAACTGCCGGTCGACGGTGATGGGGTGGTGGATCGTGGTCACCAGGGGCGCGCCCACGTCTCCCAGCAGCCCGTACCCGAGCGTCTGGTTGTCGTGGACGACGTCGAACTCGCCGCGGCGGGCCAGCAGATGGCGGCGGGCGCGCAGCGAGAACGTCAGGGGCTCGGGGAAGCCGCCGGTCCACATGGTCGCCACTTCGAGCGCGTCGATCCAGTCGCGGTACTCGTCGCGCTCGGGGGTGCGGAAAGGATCCGGCTGGCGGTAGAGGTCGAGGCTGGGCAGCTCGGTGAGGCTCTGGCCGTCGTAGCCCTCGTCGAGGACGGGGTAGGGCTGGGCACCGATGACCTCGACGCGGTGGCCGAGGCGGGACAGTTCACGCGAGAGGTGCCGGACGTAGACGCCCTGGCCTCCGCAGAACGGGTTCCCTTTATAGGTGAGGAGCGCGATGTGGAGCGGTCGCAAGCCGTCGGCGGCGGGGTCCTCCGAGGGCCCGGCCTCCCTGGCCTCAGCGGTCACTCTGGCCCCCTTCTCCCTGCACTGTCCCGCGAGATTACGCCGGGACGCTAATCTAGAACAAGTTTCAGACTTGATCGTTCGGAGGCTCTGAATCTACCGGCAGGTAGGGGCGCTGTGACCAGTGGATCAGGTGATTCACGCCACGGCCGGTGCCGTGCCATGCTGTCTGATCACTTGCCCTCACGGACCGTCACGGAACGGGATCCATGCCCGCGGAAGCCAAGGTGAACACAGTGGCCAAGGTGGAAGCCAGAGCCGCAGCCCCCGCCTCCCCTCCCCTCACGGAGCGACAGGAGGCCCGCCGTCGCCGCATCCTGCACGCGAGCGCGCAACTGGCCAGCCGGGGCGGTTTCGACGCCGTGCAGATGCGCGAGGTCGCGGAGTCCTCACAGGTGGCGCTCGGCACCCTCTACCGCTACTTCCCCTCCAAGATCCATCTGCTGGTCGCCACGATGCAGGACCAGTTGGAGCACATGCACGGCACGCTGCGGAAGAAGCCCCCGCAGGGCGAGTCGGCGGCCGAGCGGGTCGCGGAGACGCTGATGCGGGCCTTCCGCGCCCTGCAGCGCGAGCCGCATCTGGCCGACGCGATGGTCCGCGCCCTCACCTTCGCCGACCGCAGCGTGAGCCCGGAGGTCGACCAGGTCTCGCGGCAGACGACGGCGATCATCCTGGACGCGATGGGGCTGGAGGACCCGACCCCGGAGCAGCTCTCGGCGGTCCGGGTCATCGAGCACACCTGGCACTCGGCGCTGATCACCTGGCTGTCGGGCCGCGCCTCGATCGCCCAGGTGCGGATCGACATCGAGACGGTGTGCCGGCTGATCGCCCTGACGAAACCGGAAGGCCAGAAGCCGGAAGGGCAGAAGTAGAACCTACGAGACGGGTTCCCTTCGCCGGTATGGTCCGGATCAGGTACTGGGGGTCGCCTTCCGGTCGCCCGGCCTCTCGGCCTTGCGTCCTTCCGGCCTCTCAGCCCTACCGTCGCAGTCGGCACCGGCGGAAACCAACAACCTCTGGCTTCCTGCCACCGTCGGCTACTCCGGTCGGACTCCCTCACTCGCCTCGTAGGCCACTTCCAGGCTAGAACTTCTGTCCGCAGAAGAAACCCCCCTATGCCATATTTTTTGCGAATTGTACCGATCCTCCCCACGTATCCCGGTTGCGCTCCGGCCGCCGCGACGCGGCCCCGGAACAGAAGGAAGATAGGAGAACAAGAGCGACTGTTGGGACAGAGCGGAAGGTGGCCCTCATGTCGAAGTACCTCTTCAAGGTCAAGCTGACCCCGGACGGGCTGAAGGGTCTGCTCAGCGAAGGCGGCTCCGCGCGGCGTGAGGTCGTCGGACGCATGGTCGAGGGCCTCGGGGGCCGGGTGGAGACGATGTACTGGGCGTTCGGCGACGACGACGTCTACCTCACGGCGG
This sequence comes from Streptomyces purpurascens, assembly GCF_045040895.1. Taxonomy (NCBI): domain Bacteria; kingdom Bacillati; phylum Actinomycetota; class Actinomycetes; order Kitasatosporales; family Streptomycetaceae; genus Streptomyces; species Streptomyces purpurascens. Next base: position 2,775,227 of record NZ_CP108341.1, read on the forward strand.
AGCTGCCCGGCAACACCTCCGCCGCCGCCATGAGCATGGTCGTGTCGGCCGCCGGCGGGGTACGCACGAACACGGTCGTGCTGCTGTCGGCCGACGAGGTCGACGAGGCGATCCGGCAGAAGGTGCAGTACCGGGCCCCCGGCGCCTGACACACGCACCGTCCGACGCCACCTAGTCCTCCGGCGGGAAGACCGCTTCACCACCACCCCCCAGCGTGATCACGATCGCCTCCACCGGACAGCTCTCCGCCGCCTCCAGTACCCGCTCGTTCGCGTCCGTGTCCGGGGCGACCGGATGGGACTGGCGGGCCGCGTCCAGGCGGAAGCCGTCCGGGGCGTGGTGAACGCACTGGGCACTGCCGATGCACAGGGAGCGGTCGACCTCGACGTGCCAGCGGTCGCCCATCTCTACGCTTCCGCCGGGAGGTGGATCATCTTGTGCTCCAGGTACTCCCCGTATCCCTCGGGCCCGAACTCCCGCCCCAGGCCGGAGTTCTTGTAGCCGCCGAAGGGTCCCAGCATGTCCAGGCTGAAGGTGTTGACCGAGTACGTGCCCGTGCGGACCTGCCGGGCGATCTCGATGCCGTGCTCGACGTCCGCGGTCCAGACGCTGCCGCTCAGCCCGTAGTCGGAGTCGTTGGCGATCTTCACGGCGTCGGACTCGTCGTCGTAGGGCAGCAGGCAGATGACCGGGCCGAAGATCTCCTCGCGGGCGATGCGCATGGAGTTGTCGACGTCGCCGAAGAGGGTCGGCTCGACGTACCAGCCGCGGTCCAGGCCGGCCGGGCGGCCGCCGCCCGTGAGGATCTTCGCGCCCTCCTCCTGCCCGATGCGGATGTAGTCGAGGTTGCGCTGCTGCTGCCGCCTGGCCACGAGCGGGCCCACCTGGGTGGCGGGGTCCAGCGGATCGCCGACCACGAGCGCACCGGCCGCCGCGGCGAGGGCGCCGGCGAACTCGTCGTAGCGGGAGCGCGGGAGGAGGATGCGGGTCTGGGCGACGCAGGCCTGGCCGTTGTTCATCCAGGCCGCGGGGGCGATGCCCGCCACGGCCGTCTCGACGTCCGCGTCGGGCAGGACGACGGCCGCCGACTTGCCGCCCAGTTCGAGCGTCACACGGGTGAGGTTGCGGGCGGCCACCTCCATCACACGCTTCCCGGCCGCGACCGACCCGGTGAAGGACACCTTGTCGATGCCGGGGTGCCCGACCAGGTACTCGCTCACGTCCCGGTCGGCGGGCAGGATCGACAGCACACCCTCGGGCAGCCCGGCCTCGCGGGCGATCTCGCCGAGCAGATACGCGTCCAGCGGTGACTCGGGCGACGGCTTGAGGACGACCGTGCAGCCGGTGAGCAGCGCGGGGGCGAGCTTGGCGGCGGCGACGAACTGCGGGACGTTCCAGGGCACGACGGCCGCGACGACCCCGACGGGCTCGCGCCGCACGAGGATGCGGCCGAGCACGCCGTCGCGCCGCTCCTCGTAGGTGAAGTTCCGCGCGACGGTGATCGCCGAGTCCCAGACCATCACCGCGCCGAAGGCCTGGGCGAGGACGCTCCAGGAGTACGGCGAGCCGTTCTGGCCGGAGATCACGCGGGCGATCTCCTCGTGCCGGGCGACGATCCCGTCCTTGATCCGGCTCACGACCTCGATCCGCTCGTCGAGGCTCATACGCGGCCAGGGCCCCTGGTCGAAGGCCCGCCGCGCCACCCCCACGGCCCGGTCCACATCCGCGGTCGAGGCGTGCGGGACGCGTCCGATGACCTCTTCCGTGTGCGGCGAGATCACCTCGATGACGTCCTCGCCCAGGGGGTCGGTCAACTCCCCGCCGATGAACAGCTGTCCGTGTTCCACGAGCTCGGTCATGGCACATGCCTCCCGGGGACGGGGCCCGTTCCTGACGGTATTTCAGAACTGATACCAGTTCTAGTTATAGTGGGCAATGGCCGTGGGTCGTGGGGGCGGAGGGCAGATGACGAGCAGCCAGAGCGGGCCCGTGCACGATCACGGCGGAGGTGTCCGCTCCCTCCGGGTCCCCATCCCGGACAACCCCCTCGGCCACACACTCGTGTACGTCGTCGACACCGACCGGGGACCGGTCCTGATCGACACCGGCTGGGACGACCCGGAGTCCTGGGACACCCTCGCGGACGGCCTCACGGCCTGCGGCACCTCGGTGGCCGAGATCCACGGCGTGGTCATCACCCACCACCACCCGGACCACCACGGCCTGTCCGGCCGGGTCCGCGAGGCGTCGGGCGCCTGGATCGCGATGCACGCGGCGGACACCGCGGTCGTACGACGGACCCGGGAAGCCCGGCCCGAGCGCTGGTTCTCGTACATGACGGCCAAGCTCACCGCCGCCGGAGCGCCCGAGGAGCACATCGCCCCGCTGCGTACGCCCCGGCCCCGCGCCCTGCCCGGGCTCTCCCCCGCCCTGCCCGACCGCGACATCGTCCCGGGCGAACTCCTCGACCTCGCCGGACGCCGCCTGCGCGCGATCTGGACCCCGGGGCACACGCCCGGCCACGTCTGCCTCCATCTGGAGGAGACCCATCCCGCCCAGCTCCCGGGCCACGGCCGCCTGTTCTCCGGCGACCACCTGCTGCCCGGGATCACCCCGCACATCGGCCTCTACGAGGATCCGGACGACGCCACGGTCACCGACCCCCTCGGCGACTACCTCGACAGCCTCGAACGCGTGGGCCGCCTCGCCCCCGCCGAGGTGCTCCCGGCCCACCAGCACCCGTTCCCGGACGCCGCCGCCCGTGTGCGCGAGCTGCTCACCCACCACGAGGCCCGCCTCACCGCCCTGCGGGCCCTCCTCGCCGAGCCGCTCACGCCCTGGCAGCTCGCCGAACGCATGGAGTGGAACCGCCCCTGGGAGCAGATCCCGTACGGCTCCCGGAACATCGCGGTCTCGGAGGCCGAGGCCCATCTGCGCCGGCTGGTCAAGCTGGGCCGGGCGGAGGCGGTGCCGGGGAGCGAACCGGTGGCGTACATCGCTCTCTCATGACCGGGTAATTCCGCCGGTGCGCCGACGGCCGGGATGCTAGGACCGAGCCCATGGACCCCATGGAGCACCTCCTCGCCGAACGCGCCTGCGAGCGTCTGATCCTCGACTTCGTCCACCGGCTCGACCTGGGCGACCCCTCCTCCGTCGCCGAGCTGTTCACCGAGGACGGCGTCTGGCAGTGGCCGCGGGACGGGCGGCTCGTCAAGGGCCGTGACGCCCTGCGCGCCTACTTCGGCTCCCGCCCCGCCGACCGGCTCTCCCGCCGCATGATGTCCAACGTCCTGGTCACAGTGGAGTCCCCGGACACCGCCAGGGCGATCTCGTACTTCACGACGTACCGCGTCGACGGCTACGACGGCGGCATGGTCCCGGCCGGGCCGCCGGTCCAGGTCGGGCACTACGAGGATGCCTTCCACCGGGCCGACGGCAGCTGGCTGCTCGCCTCCCGGACTCTTCACCTGCCCTTCGGCGGTCCCACACCGCGCCCGAACTCGCCTTTGGCATAAGCCGGATGGGGTCAGGGCAGGGCCTCTAGGATGAACGAGCCGCGACGCCCCCACGCGTGCGGCGCTGCGTACCACCGCAAGGAGACATGCCCATGGGCACCGAAGAGGCCGCTCGAACGTCGCCCTTCAGCGGAGTCCTGGACGGGAGGTCGGCCGGGCCCATGGTGCCTCGGCTCGCGCTGGGCGCCCGGCTGCGCAGGCTGCGGGACGCGCGAGGCATCGGCAGGGCGGAGGCGGGTCATGTCATCCGCGCCTCCCCCTCCAAGATCAGCCGCATGGAGGCCGGGCGCCACGGGTTCAAACTGCGGGACGTCGCCGACCTGCTCACGTTCTACGGCGTCACGGACGAGGCCGAACGCGCCACGCTGCTGGCGCTGGCCGAACAGGCCAACACCCACGCCTGGTGGCAGTACTACAGCGATGTGGTGCCCTCCTGGACGCAGTCCTACCTCGGCGCCGAACAGGCGGCGAGCGTCATCCGCTGCTTCCAGATACAGCGCGTTCCCGAGCTGCTGCAGACCCCCGACTACGCGCGGGCGGCCGTCCAGCTCGCCCACGTCGACGCCGACGCGCGCGAGATCGACCGCCGGGTGGCGTTGCGGATGACCCGGCAGCGGATCCTGCACCGGCAGCCGGGCACGGCCCAGCTCTGGGCCGTGATCGACGAGGCGGCGCTGCGGCGCCCGGTGGGCGGGCCGGCGGTGATGCGCGCCCAGCTCAGACATCTCATCGAGATCTGCCGGCTGCCGCAGGTGACCGTCCAGATCCTGCCGTTCCTCTCCGGCGGGCATGCCGCGGAGGGCGGTCCGGTCACCATCCTGCGGCTGCCCGGCGGCCAGTTGCCCGACGTGGTCTACCTCGAGCAGCTCACCACCGCGCTCTATCCCGACCGGCCGGCGGACATCGAGCGCTACTGGGATGCCATGAACCGGCTGGTGGTCGAAGCCGAGTCGCCGGACGAGACTCCGACCATCCTGCACCGCATACTTCAGGAGACCTGAGCGAGGCCCCCGGGGTTCAGCCGGGTTCAGCGCTTGAGGGCGACACCGCCGTACTGGTGCACCTCCGCGGGCAGGCCCAGGGCCTCGGCGTCGGGACGCCAGCGCGAGCAGGACGTGACGCCCGGCTCCAGCAGCTCCAGACCGTCGAAGTAGCGGGCGATCTGCTCGGGGCTGCGCAGGATGTACGGGATGGAGCCGCCGTCGTTGTACTGCCCGATGGCCCTGACGTAGTCCTCGCTGGTGTCGGTGCTGTCGTACTGGACGAGGTAGCTGCCGGGAGGCAGGGCCTCCACCAGCTGCGACACGATCGAGCGTGCCTCGTCGTGGTCCTCGATGTGACCGAGGATGCCCATCAGCATGAGCGCGACGGGCTGGTCGAAGTCCAGCGTCTTCCCGGCTTCCCGGACGATCGTGCTCGGCTTGCGCAGGTCGGCGTCGACGTAGTTGGTGACGCCTTCCGGTGTGCTGGTGAGCAGCGCGCGGGCGTGGGCCAGCACCAGCGGGTCGTTGTCGACGTAGACGATCCGGCTCTCCGGAGCCACCCGCTGGGCGATCTGGTGGGTGTTGTCCACGTTGGGCAGCCCGGTGCCGATGTCCAGGAACTGCCGGATGCCCTCTTCGGCGGCGAGATGGCGGACGGCGCGGGCGAGGAAGTAGCGGGCGGCGCGGGCCCCGGTCTCGATACCGGGGAAGATCTCACGGAACGCGTCACCGGCCACACGGTCGACTTCGTAGTTGTCCTTCCCGCCCAGCCAGTAGTTCCAGATCCGGGCCGAGTGCGGAACCGAGGTATCGATCTTGGAGAGCGGCTCCTGCTCGGAGTTCTCCACCTGATCAGTCATGGACGCTCCTGCGTGTGGTCGTGGAGCTTCACGTTAACCGGTTTGCCCCACGGACAGGATCAACTCCTCGGCCGTGTCCAGCAGTTCAACCTCTCCACGCGTCATGGTCGGACTTGCGGCCCGGCGGCGCAGGGCCTCCGTCAGGGCGGGCCGGGTGAGCGGGGACGGGTCGGCGAGGAGGGCGGACAGCACGGCGCGGGCGGGGGTGGCGAGGGCGTCACCGGAGACGGCGGCCTGGGCGAGGACCACGGTTCCCGGTGGTGTGGTCGGCATGGGGCGAAGCTACCCTCGGGCGTTTTCCTACGTGCGGGTACAGTAGGCGGGTCGTCATCACCCGTACGGGGAGAAGCCGGTGCAATTCCGGCGCTGACCCGCAACCGTGAACCGCCCGCCGAGGCAGGCGGTGAGCCGGATCGCCCCGTACGGATCGTGACCGGCTCACGTGCCCGGCGCCCGCCGGCGCACGGCACCGTCGAGGTATACGGAGCCGAGCCGCCGGGGTGTCCCGTGCTGCCCGGCTCCCTCACAGGGAGAGGCACCCGCCGATCATGAACGTCCGCCGCAGCGCAGCGGTCCTGGCCGCCGTCACCGTGATCGGCGCCGCCACGCCGGCCGCCGCCGCTCCGTCCCCTTCGCCGTCCCAGGCGTTCCCCTCCGCCCTGTACGGAGACAAGGACCCCAAGTTCGACGGCGTCTGGCGCCAGTCGCTCGCCCTGCTGGCCCAGGACACGGTGGGTGAGAAGCCGGCCGCCAAGTCCGTGCAGTGGCTGGTCCGGCAGCAGTGCGAGGACGGCGGGTTCGCCGCGTACCGCCCGGACCCCACCGCCGCGTGCGACGCCAAGACCATGCTCGACACCAACGCCACGGCCGCCGCCGTCCAGGCCCTCGCCGCGCTCGGCGGACAGGACGCCGTCGCCGACAAGGCCGTCGGCTGGCTGAAGTCCGTCCAGAACGAGGACGGCGGCTGGGGCTACGCGCCCGGCGGCGCCAGCGACACCAACTCGACGTCCGTCGTCATCGGCGCGCTGACCGCCGCGGGCGAGAAGCCGGACCAGGTCGACAAGGGCGGAAAATCGCCCGACGACGCCCTGCTGAAGCTCGCCCTCCCCTGCGGCGGGGACGACGACGGCGCCTTCGCGTTCCAGCCGGACAAGAAGGGCGAGCTGACCGCCAACGCGGACGCCACGGCGGCCGGTGTGCTCGGCGCCCTGGGCCAGGGCATGGTGGTGAAGGCCGGCAAGAAGTCCGACGCCGGCTGCGCGGATCCCCGTACGCCGCAGCAGGCCGCGGCCAACGGCGCCGCCTATCTCACGCAGACCCTCGCCAAGGACGACGACCACCTCACCTCCGCCCTCGCCGGCTCGGACCCCCAGCCCGACCACGGCAACACCGCCGACGCGGTCGTGGCGCTCGCCGCGCAGGGCGAGACCGCGCAGGCCGGGAAGTCCGTGCGGTGGCTGGAGAAGAACTCCGCCGGCTGGGCCGAGCAGGGCGGCCCCGCCGCCTACGCCCAACTGATCTTCGCCGCGCACGCGACGGGCACGAACCCGCGTGACTTCGGCGGCACGGACCTGGTGAAGCAGCTCAACGCGACGGGCCCGGCCCCGCAGGCCCCCGAACAGCCCTCGGCGGCCGACAAGAAGGACGACTCGGACTCGACGTCGGACTTCTTCGGCGTCTGGTGGTACGTCGGGGTCTGCCTCGTCGCCGGTATCGGCATCGGCTTCCTCTTCACCGGCCGCAGGAAGAGCCGGCAGTCGTGATCCGCCGCGCCGTTCTCCTCCTCCTGGCCTCGCTCCTGCTGATCGCGGGCGCGGGCCAGGCCCAGGCCGCCGGCTACCGGTACTGGTCGTTCTGGGACCGCGACGGCGACCGCTGGGTCTACGCCACCCAGGGCCCGTCCATGGCCCGCCCCTCGGACGGCGACGTCCAGGGCTTCCGCTTCACGGTGAGCGAGGACTCCTCCGAGGCGGCCCGGCCGCGCGGCACGGCCGACTTCGGGACCATCTGCGCGAAGACGCCCGCGCGGGACGGCGAGAAGCGGGTGGCTCTCGTCATCGACTCCGGCACGACGGCGGACGCCCCCCAGGGCGAGACCCCGCCCCCCGCCCGGACGGCCTGCGCCCGGGTCTCCCCCGACGCCACCACGGCGGAGGCCCTCGCGACGGTCGCCAAGCCCCTGCGCTACGACACCGACGCCCTGCTGTGCGCGATCGCGGGGTACCCGGAGAAGGGCTGTGGAGAGCAGGTGTCCGGCTCCCGGAAGTCGTCACCGGCGGCGAAGAAGGACACCTCCGACGACAACGGCCCGTCCCTGGGCCTGCTGGCGGGCATCGCCGTGGTGACGGCACTGGGTGCGGCGGCGATCTGGCAGGTACGGCGGCGTGACCAGGCTTAGCAGCGTGGACCGGCTCAGCCACGGGCCGGCCCGCCCCCAGCGCCCGCGCCGAGCATCCCTGCACCCCGGCGCCTGGTGGCTCTGGTCCCTCTCCCTCGGCACCGCGGCCACCCGCACCACCAACCCCCTGCTCCTCTCCCTCCTCATCGCGGTCTCCGCCTACGTCGTGGCGACCTGCCGCCCCCCGACCCCCTGGTCCCGGTCCTACGGCGCCTTCGTCAAACTCGCCCTCGCCGTCCTGCTCATCCGGCTCCTCTTCGCGATCGTCCTCGGCTCCCCCATCCCCGGCACGCACACCCTCGCCACCCTCCCCGAGGTGCCCCTCCCCGACTGGGCCCAGGGCATCCGCCTCGGCGGCGAGGTCACGGCCGAGGCCCTGACCTTCGCGTTGTACGACGGTCTGAGACTGGCCACCCTCCTCGTCTGCGTCGGCGCCGCGAACGCCCTCGCCAACCCCTCACGCCTCCTCAAGTCCCTCCCGGGCGCCCTGTACGAGATGGGTGTCGCGGTCGTCGTCGCCCTCACCTTCGCGCCGAACCTCATCGCCGACGTCCAGCGCCTGCGCTCCGCCCGCCGGCTGCGCGGCCGACCGGACAAGGGCGTCCGGGGCCTGCTGCAGGTGGGCCTCCCGGTCCTGGAGGGCGCGTTGGAGCGCTCGGTGTCCCTGGCCGCCGCGATGGACGCCCGCGGCTACGGCCGTACCGCCCAGGTCCCGGCCGCGGTCCGCCGTACCACCGCCGCCCTCACCCTCGGCGGCCTGCTCGGCGTCTGCGCCGGAACGTACGGGCTGCTCACCGCCGAGGGCGCCACCTACGGCTTCCCGGTCCTGCTCGTCGGCCTCGCCGCCGCCCTCGCGGGTCTCAGGCTCGGCGGCCGGCGGTCGCTGCGCACCCGGTACCGCCCGGACCGCTGGGACGTGCGCGCCCTGCTGGTCGTCGCCTCCGGCGTGGCGGTCGCCGCGCTGCTCGTGCTCGCCGCCGTCCGTGACCCCGCGGCCCTGCACCCCGGCGTGGTGCCGCTCGTGGCCCCCACGCTCCCCGTCTGGCCCGCGGGGGCGATCCTCCTCGGCCTGCTGCCCGCGTTCGTCGCCCCCGAGCCCAAGGAATCGTCGTGATCCGCTTCGAAGATGTCTCCGTGACGTACGACGGTGCCTCCGAACCCACCGTCCAGGGCGTCGACTTCGAGGTCCCGGAGGGCGAACTCGTCCTCCTGGCCGGCCCGTCCGGCGTCGGCAAGTCCACCGTCCTGGGCGCGGTCAGCGGGCTCGTGCCGCACTTCACCGGAGGCACCCTGCGCGGCAGGGTCACGGTGGCCGGACGCGACACCCGCACACACAAGCCACGCGAACTCGCCGACGTCGTCGGCACGGTGGGCCAGGACCCGCTCGCCCACTTCGTCACCGACACCGTCGAGGACGAACTCGCCTACGGCATGGAGTCGCTGGGCCTCGCCCCGGATGTGATGCGCCGCCGCGTCGAGGAGACGCTCGACCTCCTCGGCCTCGCCGACCTGCGCAACCGTCCGATCGCCACACTCTCCGGCGGCCAGCAACAGCGCGTCGCCATCGGCTCGGTCCTCACCCCGCACCCGAGCGTCCTCGTCCTGGACGAACCGACCTCCGCCCTCGACCCCGCAGCCGCCGAGGAGGTCCTGGCGGTCCTCCAGCGCCTCGTCCACGACCTCGGCACGACGGTCCTCATGGCCGAACACCGCCTGGAACGCGTCATCCAGTACGCCGACCAGGTCGCCCTGCTCCCGGCCCCGGGCGCGTCCCCGATCCTGGGCACCCCGGCCGAGGTGATGGCCGTGTCGCCGGTGTATCCCCCGGTGGTGGCCCTGGGCCGCCTGGCGGGCTGGACGCCCTTGCCGCTGACGGTCCGTGACGCGCGACGAAGGGCAGCGGATCTACGCCGACAGCTGGACATCGCCCCTGAGGGGCGCGGGGAACTGCGCGCTCAGCCACAGACCACCCGAACCCGCGAACACTCCACGGCCGAAGTCCAAGCCCTCTCGGTAACCCGCGCCCGCATCCAAGCCCTGACCCATATCGACCTCACCATCACCCCCGGCGAAACCATCGCCCTCATGGGCCGCAACGGCGCCGGAAAATCCACCCTCCTCAACGCACTCGTCGGCCTGGTCACCCCCACCTCCGGAACCGTCCGACTCGGCGAAGCCACACCCCATCGCACCGCCCCCAAGGACCTCGTCCGCAAGGTCGGCCTCGTCCCCCAGGAACCCCGCGACCTGCTCTACGCCGACACCGTCGCCGCCGAGTGCACGGCGGCCGACCAGGACGCGGGAGCAGAACCCGGCACCTGCCGTGCCCTGGTCACGGAGCTGGTCCCGGGCGTCACCGACGACATCCACCCCCGGGACCTCTCGGAGGGCCAGCGCCTCGCCCTCGCCCTGGCCGTCGTGCTGACCGCCCGGCCGCCACTGCTCCTGCTGGACGAGCCGACCCGCGGCCTGGACTACGCGGCGAAGGCCCGGCTGGTCGGTGTGCTGCGCGGTCTGGCAGCCGAGGGGCACGCCATCGTGCTGGCCACGCACGATGTCGAGCTGGCCGCCGAGATCGCCCACCGGGTGGTGCTGCTGGCCGAGGGCGAGGTGATCGCCGACGGCCCGACGGCGGAGGTCGTGGTCTCCTCCCCGTCCTTCGCCCCGCAGGTCACCAAGATCCTGGCCCCGCAGCACTGGCTCACGGTCTCCCAGGTCCGCGAGGCCCTGCACCCCGGGGGCGGGTCATGAGCACCCAGCGCCAGGCCCGCGCCGTCCGCCTCGGCCCCCGCTCCCTCGCCTCCCTGTTCCTGGTCAGCGCGGTGGGCGTGGTCGGCTTCACCTGGCCCTTCCTCGCTCCGCCCACCTCCCGGCTCAGCGCGCACGCACAGGACGCGCCCTGGCTCTTCGCGGGCCTGCTGGTGCTGCTCGTGGCGGTGGTCGCCGCGGCGATCTCCGAGTCCGGTCTGGGCCCGAAGGCGGTCGCGATGCTCGGCGTGCTGGCCGCCACGGGGGCCGCCCTGCGGCCGATCGGCGCCGGTACCGCCGGGATCGAGCCGATGTTCTTCCTGATGGTGCTGAGCGGCCGGGTCCTCGGCCCGGGCTTCGGGTTCGTCCTCGGCTCGGTGACGATGTTCGCGTCCGCGCTGCTCACGGGCGGGGTGGGCCCGTGGCTGCCGTTCCAGATGCTGGCGATGGGCTGGTTCGCGATGGGCGCGGGCCTGCTGCCGGGCCCGGACCGGCTGCGCGGCCGTACCGAGCTGGTGATGCTCGCCGGCTACGGCTTCCTCGCCGCCTTCGCCTACGGCACGGTGATGAACATGGCGGGCTGGCCCTTCATGAGCGCGCTCGCCTCGAACGTCGCCTTCGACCCGCACGCGGCGGTCCCCGCCAACCTGGCCCGTTTCCTGGCGTACTGCCTGGCCACCTCGCTCGGCTGGGACCTGGGCCGGGCCGTCGTCACGGTCGTCCTGACGCTCACCCTCGGTCCGGCGGTGCTCAGGGCGCTGCGCCGCGCCACACGCCGGGCGGCGTTCGAGACGCCGGTCACGTTCGACACCCCGCCGACCGTGAGGCGCCCCACGTGACTCAGGTCACATACGAAGCGAGGCCGTAGGGACTACCCCCGGTCACGGGCCGGACCGTCACCCCGGGTGCGGCCACACCTAGTAAAAGGGGGCATTGCGGGCATCCGAGAAGACTGTTTCTGTGGGCGGCTGCCCCGTCCACGACGAAAGGTCACGCGTGCCCGCCGCTTCCGTCCTCCGCCGTGCCGCCACCCCGAAGAACGCTCTCGCCGGTACCGCCCTGGCCGCGGCCACCTGTGGCACCCTGATCGCCGCCGCACCCGCCCAGGGCGCGACGGCACAGGCATCCTCGGCCAAGGCGGTCGCGAAGAAGATGATCGGCGACGACGCCCAGTACGAGTGCTTCTCCAAGATCGTCGAGCACGAGAGCGACTGGGACGTGAACGCCCGGAACGCCTCCAGCGGCGCCTACGGCCTGGTCCAGGCCCTGCCGGGCGCCAAGATGGCCTCGGCCGGCTCCGACTGGAAGACCAACGCGGCCACCCAGATCGAGTGGGGTCTGGACTACATGAAGGACCGCTACGGCAGCGCCTGCGGCGCCTGGGACCACTGGCAGTCCAACCACTCCTACTGAGCCGGACCCGCCCCCCAAGACCGAAGGCGGCGGCCCCCTGATCCCCGGGGCCGTCGCCTTCGCCCTGCCCGCCGAGCCTCGTCAGCCCGTGCTCACCCGGAGTTCCTTCACGCCGTTGATCCACGCCGACCGCAGCCGACGCGGATCGTCGACCAGTTTCAGGCCCGGCATGGCGTCGGCGATGGCGTTGAAGATGAGGTCGATCTCCAGCACCGCGAGGGACTTGCCCAGGCAGTAGTGCGGCCCGCCCCCGCCGAAACCGAGGTGCGGGTTGGGATCGCGGCTGATGTCGAAGTCGTCCGGCTCGTCGAAGACCTCGGGGTCGTGGTTGGCGGAGGCGTAGAAGAGGCCGACGCGGTCGCCCTTGCGGATCCGCTTGCCGCCCAGCTCGGTGTCCTGGGTGGCGGTGCGCTGGAAGGCGGCGACCGGGGTCGCCCAGCGCACGATCTCCTCCGCCGTCGTCGACGGCCGGTCCCTCTTGTACAGCTCCCACTGTTCGGGGTGGGTGAGGAAGGCGTGCATGCCGTGGGTGATGGCGTTGCGGGTGGTCTCGTTGCCCGCGACGGCCAGCATCAGCACGAAGAAGCCGAACTCGTCCGAGTTGAGGTTGCCCTCGTTCTCCGCCGCGACCAGTTGCGTGACGATGTCGTGGGCGGGGCACTGCTTGCGGTCGGCGGCCATGTTCATCGCGTAGGCGATGATCTCCGTGGCCGACTCCGCTCCGACCTCCTCGGTGATGGCGTACTCGGGATCGTCGTACGCGATCATCTTGTTGGACCAGTCGAAGATCTTGTCCCGGTCCTCCTGCGGCACGCCCATCAGCTCGGCTATGGCCTGGAGGGGCAGTTCACAGGCGACCTGGGTGACGAAGTCGAACGGCCCGGTGTGCGTGCGGGCGTTCGCGACGATCCCCAGGGCCCGGGCCCGCAGCCGCTCCTCCAGCGCTCGGATCGCCCGGGGCGTGAACCCGCGCTGCACGATCTGCCGGACCCGGGTGTGCTCCGGCGGGTCCATGTTGAGCAGGATGAACCGCTGGGCGTCGATGGAGTCCCGGTCGATGTGCTCGTTGAAGCGGATGATCGCCGTGTTGAGGTACGACGAGAACAACTCCGGGTGCGTGGAGACGTACTTGACGTCGGCGTGCCGGGTGACGGCCCAGTACCCCTCGTCCTGGAAACCGGCGAGACCGGCCGGCTGCGGCACCCAGCAGACCGGTTCGACCCGGCGCAGCTCGGCGAACTCCGGCAGGGGCACGCGTTGATGCAGCAGGTCCGGGTCGGTGAAGTCGAACCCGTCGGGCAGCGCGGGACAGGGCATGGGCGGCTCCCACCACTCGTACCGACTCTTGTTCTGACGGCCCATCAGCTGTGCGGAGTTGCGGTGACGGTAGTAACGGGTTCTACAACTAGCAAGAGGCATGGACCCCCCAATTACCCGCACGACCCTTGCGGTCACCGAGTGGCGCTCAGCACACTGCTGACAGAACTAGAACGCGTACTAGTTCCGCGTAGCCTCCCGGAGAGGACCCGCACCCATGGCTGCCGAACCCGTGATCGTCGAAGCCGTACGCACCCCGATCGGCAAGCGCGGCGGCGCGCTCGCCCATCTGCACCCCTCCTACCTGCTGGGCGAGACCTACCGAGAACTCCTCGGCCGCACCGGCATCCCCGCCGACTGCGTCGAACAGATCGTCGGCGGTACGGTCACGCACGCCGGCGAGCAGTCCATGAACCCCGCGCGCACGGCCTGGCTGACGATGGGGCTGCCGTACGAGACGGCCGCGACGACCGTCGACGCGCAGTGCGGGTCGTCGCAGCAGGCCTCGCACATGCTGGCCAACATGGTCGCCACCGGCGTGATCGACGTCGGCATCTCCTGCGGCGTGGAGTCGATGTCCCGGGTGCCGCTGGGGTCGGGCTCCAAGCACGGACCCGGGAAGCCGTTCCCCGACGAGTGGAACGTGGACCTCCCGAACCAGTTCGAGGCGGCCGAGCGCATCGCCCGCCACCGTGGCCTCACCCGCGAGAACGTCGACGCCCTCGGACTCGCCTCCCAGGAACGGGCCGCCCACGCCTGGGCGGAGGAGCGCTTCAAACGAGAGACCTTCGCCGTCCAGGTCCCCACGACCGAGGAGGAGCAGCACGCCGGGCAGGGCATGTGGCGCCTGGTCGACAAGGACGAGGGCCTGCGCGACACATCGCCGGAAGCCCTGGCTTCCCTGAAGCCGATCATGCCTACGGCGGTGCATACGGCCGGCAACTCGTCGCAGATCTCCGACGGGGCGGCGGCGATCATGTGGGCGTCGAAGCGGATGGCCCGGGCCCTGAAGCTGAGGCCCCGGGCCCGGATCGTGGCTCAGGCGCTGGTGGGAGCCGACCCCCACTTCCACCTGGACGGACCGATCGACGCGACCAAGGCCGTGCTGGGCAAGGCCGGGATGTCCCTGAAGGACATCGACCTCGTCGAGATCAACGAGGCGTTCGCGTCCGTCGTACTGAGCTGGGCGCAGGTCTTCGAGCAGGACCTGGAGAAAGTGAACGTGAACGGCGGCGCGATCGCGCTCGGGCACCCGGTGGGAGCCACCGGGGCCCGGCTCATCACGACGGCGCTTCATGAACTGGAGCGCGCGGACAAGGAGTTCGCGCTGATCACCATGTGTGCGGGGGGCGGTTTGGCCACCGGCACGATCATTCAGCGGTTGTAGACGCCCAGTTGACGAAAGTGGCGAACGCGGCGGGATCGAGGCTCAGTATCGGTCCCGCCGGGTTCTTGGAGTCGCGTATTGCGATGGTGGTGTGCGGGGTTTCGGCGACCTCCAGGCATTGGCCGCCCTGGTCGCTGCTGTACGACGACTTATGCCACTGGATCCCCATAGCGTTCCTCCATCACGCGCCGGATGAGCTTCGCCGAGTCCTTGAGGGAGAGCGCGGCAGCTCGAAGGTGATCGTAACGGAGCGAGCAGTTCTTGACGGTGTCCGGATTCGCAGTTGGATGGCCGCTGCCGTAGCTCTCCGTGTAGACGATGGTCGGATCGCTCACAAAGTGGTAGACGTCGAATGAGCCTGTCAGCCCTGCGTGCGCACCCACCGAAAGCGGCAACACCTGGATGTTGATCCGAGGGTCGTGCTCGAAGGACAACAGGTGGGCCAGTTGCTCCCGCATGACCTCCGGGCTCCCGATCTCCAAGTACAGCGCGGCCTCGCTCAGGACCGCCCAGAAGACCGGCGGTTCCGCCTTATCGAAGACCCGCTGACGAGCCAGCCGTACCGCCGTGCGGTCTTCGAGGTCGGTCTGATCCAGCGCCCCGAGCACGGCCCCGGCGTACCCCTGGGTCTGCAGCAGTCCGAGGACCATGTGCGTCTGGAAGGAGCAGATCTCGGCGGCCCGCATCTCCAGCTCGGCCACCTGCTGGAACCAGGCCGGGAGCCGACTCCGCAGCACCAGCTCGACCAGCCGGGAGAACATCCCGTCCGTACCCAGCGCCGCATCCGCCCGTTCGCTGAACTCCGGCGTCGGAACCTTGCGCGCCGTCTCGATCTGGCCCACCAGCGAGCCGGTGTAGTTGAGGATTCCCCCGAGCTGCTTCAGCGTCAGTCCCGCCGCCTCCCTGTGCCGCCGTAGCTCGAAGCCGTAGTAGTCCAGCGGCGAGGCACCCGGGTCAAGGGCGTTGATGTTGGTCACGCAGAGCCCCTCTCACGCAACTCCGTCCACCACGGGACGGGTTGTATCCGTTCCGTAGCCGAGGGTAGTCACCGCACGTCAGCCTCGTCTCGTGAACGAATACTTTCCCGCCCAGTACACGATCCGGCTCACCGTCGGTGAACACGCCGCCCGGCACATCCGCCGTATCGTCCGCTCGTTCCTCGAAGAGTGGCGCACGCCCGAGCTGTCCGACGCCGTCGAACTGGGCGTGACCGAGCTGCTCGCGAACGTCGTACGGCATGTCCCGGACCGGCGCTGCACGCTGCTGTTGCTGCGTCAGCCGCACGGCGTGCGGGTGGAGGTGTCGGACGGCAGCGACCGGCTGCCCGTCCCCCCGCCTCGGCAGGACCCTGACGCCGAGGGCGGACGTGGGCTGCTCCTGCTCGACGCGATGGCCGACAAGTGGGGCGTGTCGGTGTGGCGTGAGGGCGGGAAGACGGTGTGGTTCGAATGCGGGGCCGAGCCGGCCACTCTAGAGTGAAGGGTCCTGCTGAACTCGGGGGACGGGTGCGATGGCGCGGATCGTTGGTGTGCACGGAGTGGGGAAGCAGCGGCTGGGAAGCAAGACGCTGCTGAAGGACTGGGAGCCGGCGCTCGCCGACGGGCTCGACCTGGCGGGCGGCCCGGAACTCACCCCCGGTGACCTGCGGATGGCGTTCTACGGCGATCTGTTCCGGCCCCCCGGGCACACTCTGGCCGTCGGCGACCCGATGTTCACGGCGGAGGACGTGGAGGACGGGTTCGAGTCGGAGCTGCTGCTGGAGTGGTGGGCGGAGGCGGCACGGGTCGATCCGGGCGTGCCGCCGCCCGGTGGGGACACCCTGGCCCGCTCCCCACGTGCCGTGCAGACGGCCCTGCGGGTCCTCCAGCACTCGCGCTTCTTCGGCGATGTGACCCTACGGGCGCTGGTCTTCGACCTGAAGCAGGTCCGCCGCTATCTGCTGGACGGGGAGTTGCGGGAGGCGGCCCGGAGCCGGGTCGAGGAGGCGATAGGCCCCGACACGCGGGTGGTGGTGGCGCACTCGCTCGGCTCGGTCGTCGCGTACGAGGCCTTGTGCGCACTGGACGGGCACGGAGTGCGCGCGCTGGTGACGCTGGGGTCGCCGCTGGGGATGCGGATGGTGGTCGACCGGCTGCGACCCGGGCCTGAGACGTGGCCGGGGACGGCGTCGTGGACGAACGTCGTCGACCAGGGCGATGTCGTGGCAGCGGTGCGGGACCTGTCGCTGTTCTTCGGGACGGGCGTGGCCGGACGGGTCGTCCACAACGGCTCGCACGCGCACGACGCCACGCTCTATCTGACGGCGAAGGAGACGGGCGAAGCGGTGGCGGAGGGCCTGGCGTGAGCGGGACCGAGCCACGGCGTTTCCTCATCGCGACCGCTGTCAGCCACTACCCGAACGCGCCTGCGGAGCTGGAGTGGGACCGGCCGGGTTTGGTGGAGGCCCGTCGCAGGGTGGTGGAGCTGTTCACCGGCGAGCTCGGCTACACGCACGTGTCCGACCTCGGCCTGAACCCCAGCAAGCACCAACTGCTGCGCGAGTTGCGCGAGTTCTGCCGTGCTCCAGAGCGGCGTCCGGACGATGTCGTCGCCGTGTACGTCGCGGGGCACGGGGAGGTCCTCGACAACGGCGACTATGTCCTGCTCACCGCGGACACCGAGCCGGACGATCTGTACGACGCGCTGTTGCCCGGCACGCTGGCGCGCAAGATCCTCGCCGGCACGAAGGTGCGGCGGCTGCTGCTGATGCTCGACACCTGCTTCTCCGGCCAGGGCGGCAACGAACTGCTGGCCGCCATGGCCCGGTTGAAGAACGACTGGCGCGAGGACGAGGCCGGTCTGGCGGTGATCACCTCGGCGCAGCCGCGGGAACTCGCCCAGACGGGTGCCTTCCCGGAGCTGCTGGCGGAGGCGGTGACCAGCCTGGCCACGGCCGGTTACACCCCGCCGCTGCTGGCCCTGGACGCGGTCGTGAACGCCACGCGCACCAACCCGAAGCGCCCGGACTTCCAGCACATCGGCCTGGAGATCATCGGCCTGACGGGCCAGATCCCGCCGTTCCTGCCCAACGCGAAGCACAGCCACCGTCTTTCCCACACCGACATGGCGCTGCAACAGGCGGCGGAGTGGGACGAGCAGGACAAGCGCCGGGACGTGGAGTTCCGGACGCGGCTGCTGCGGCGGGCGATGGGGCACAGCGACCCCAGCCGGGTGGGCTGGTGGTTCTCGGGCCGCCATCAAGCTCTCCACGACATCACCGCGTGGCTCGGCGACCCGGCGGCCGAGGCGTGCCCGGCGCTGGTGGTCACCGGGGCTCCCGGCTCGGGCAAGACGGCCGTACTGGGTCTGCTGGCGGCGGTGAGCGATCCCGAGTACCGGCGTACGGTGCCGCTGGCGTCGATCGGGCTGCGCCACACGCAGCTTCCGCCCGCGCAGGCCATCGGCACGACCGTGTACGCGCAGAGCCTCACCGACCAGCAGATCGTGCGGGCCATCTGCGCGGCGCTTCGGCTGCCGCCGGCGGAGGCGGTGGCGGACCTGCTCAACCATCTCGGCGTCCGCCCCGAACCGGACCGTCCGCAGGTCGTCCTGATCGACGGTCTGGACGAGGCGGCGACGCCGACGACCCTGTGCGGCCAGGTGTTACGCCCTCTGATGGAGCTGGCTGCCCCTCATCTGCGTCTCCTCCTCGGCACCCGCCCCCACCTCTTCGCTCCCCTCGGTCTGTCTCCGGACGGCCACATCGACCTCGACTCGCCCCTGTACGCCGACCCGGCCGCCGTACTGGTCTACACGCTCCGCAACCTCCTGGACGCCCACCGGGACTCCCCCTATCTCGAATGCGGGCACGACGTGCGGATGGGGGTGGCGAAGGCGGTCGCCGCCGCGGCCGGGCACTGCTTCCTGGTCGCCCGCATCACGGCTGGCACGCTCGCCGCGACCCCAGCCCTGCCCGACCCGGACGACCCCGTCTGGCGCCGCTCCCTGCCCAGCGCCGCGGCCGACGCCATGCACCGCGACCTGCACCAGCGTTTCGCCGAGGACGCCGACCGCATCCTCGACCTCCTCCGCCCCCTCGCCTACGCCGAGGGCCAGGGCCTGCCCTGGGAGGACATCTGGGCCCCGCTCGCCTCGGAACTCGCCGGCCGGCCGTACACCAACCACGACCTTCACCAACTCCGGCGAGACGCCGGGGCGTACGTCGTCGAAGCAGTGGAGGACGGGCGGTCGGTGTACCGGCTGTACCACGAATCGATGGCGGAGTATCTGCGACAGGGGCAGGACCCGGGGCGGGCGCACCGGGCGTTCACGGTGGTGCTGCGGGAGGCGGTGCCGTATCACCTGGACGGAACACGCGACTGGGGGCGGGCACATCCGTACGCCCTGCGGCACCTGGCCACCCACGCGGTCGCCGCCGGTTTGCTCGACACGCTGCTGGCCGACACCGAGTACCTGGTCCACGCGGACTGTGACACCCTCGCCCTCCACCTGCTGCGGGCCGAGAGCGACCTCGCGCGCCTGCACGCGGCGATCTATCTCCTCGCCCTCAACGTCCATCGCGAGCTGGACGTGGCGAGCCGGCGCCAGGTCCTGGCGGTGAACGCCGCTCGTTTCAACGTGCCGACGGTGCTGGAGGCGTTCAACAGCCGGTCGGCCAAGCGTGCGTGGAAACCCGCCACCGCGTCCGGCTGGCAGGTGTCGGCCAACATGCGGGGCGCGTTGGTCGGTCACACGGCCCCGGTGGGCGGGGTGGCTTGCACGGAGCTGAACGGCCGGCCGGTCGCCGTCACCGCTGCCCGGGACAACACCGTGCGGATCTGGGATCTGACCACCGCACGGCCGCTCGGAGAACCGCTGTCCGGGCACACCGACGCGGTCCAGGCGGTGGTGTGCACGGAGCTGGACGGCCGCCCCGTCGCCGTCACCGGCTCGAAGGACAACACGGTCCGGATCTGGGACCTGACCACCGGCCGCCCCGTGGGAGAGCCCCTGACCGGCCACACCAAGTCGGTGGAGAAGCTGGTGTGCACGGAGCTGGACGGCTGCCCGGTCGCCGTCACCGGAGCGGAGGACAACACGGTCCGGATCCGGGACCTGGCCACCGGCCGCCCCGTGGGAGTGCCGCTGACCGTGAAGGGCCATGTGATCTCCCTCTCGTGTGCGGTGGTGCGTGGCCGGCCCGTCGTCGCCGTCAGCGCGATCGGAGAAGATCTGTTTGTCTGGGACCTGGCGTCCCAGCGCAAGCTGCGCGCTCTGCAGGGCACCAGGGACCTCTGGATCCTGGCCGTGGGATGTACACGGCTGGACGACCGCCCGGTCGCGGTCGGCCACGCACGGGACGGTTCCATGCACCTCTGGGACCTGGAGACCGGCCAGTACCTGGCCGAGTGGCCAGGCCACGCCGACTGGGCGTTCTCGCTGGTGTGCGCGGAGCTCGACGGCCGGCCGGTCGCGCTCGTCAGCCATCAGGACGCGACCGTCCGGACCTGGGACCTGACCACGCGGCAGCAGGTGGGGCCGCCGCTGAAGGGGCACAACTCCGGTGTTCTGTCGGTGACATGCTCGTCACTGTCCGGGCAGTCGGTCGCCGTCACCGGATCGTTCGACGGCACGGCGCGGGTCTGGGACCTGTCGCCTCGCCAGGTCGCCGGCGAACCCGTGATCGGTCACACCAACGTGGTCACGAGCCTCGACCTGTCGTCCCTCGACGAACGACCCGTCCTGGTCACCGCCTCCGAGGACAGAACCGTGCGGGTGTGGGATCTTGCCACCGGACTGCCCGTGGGCGAGCCCATGGCCGGCCACGCGGAAGGTGTGGTCTCCATGGTCTGCACGATGCTGGCCGGTCGCCCGGTCGCGGTCAGCAGTGGCGACCTGGACTACACCGTGCGGACATGGGACCTCTTGTCGGGCGAGCCCGTGGGGGCGCCCATCCTGCTCGACTTCGAATCCGTCGAGCGGGTGGCGTGCACCGCCCTGAAGGGACGCCCGGTCGTGGTCGGCACGACGTTGAAGGCCAACGTACGGGTGTGGGATCTCGCCACGGGCGAAGGGGTGTATCCGCCCCTCAAGGGCCACAGCAGATGGGCCTCGGTCGTCGCGTGCACGGTACTGGACCGCCGCCCGGTCGCCGTCACGGCGTCCTCGGCCGACAAGACCGTGAGGGTCTGGGATCTGGCCAAGGGCCGAGCCCTGGGGGCTCCCGCACCGGGCTATTCGCAGGGGCCGATCGCCTGTACGACGCTGGGCGACCGCCCAGTGGTCCTGTTCGCCTCGGAAGACCACGCGATCCGGGTGCGGGACCTGCGCACACACCAGGACGTCGGGCCCGCGATGACCGGCCACACCCGATTCGTGACCGCCCTGGTGTGCGCCGAGTTGGACGGCCGCCCGGTCGCCGTCACCGGCTCGACCGACCACTCGGTCCGGATCTGGGATCTCCACGCCTTCAGCCTCATCGATGTCATCCACGTACCCGGAACGTGCCAAGCGGTGGCCCTGCACGAAGGCGGCCTCCTGGCCTGTGCCTTCGGTAGTGACATAGCCGTCTTCAGCAGAGAGGGCCGTCAGCTGTCCTGATGCGCCAGCCGCGGATGGACCTGGCGATCAGGGAGTAGTCGCCCGCGTCCAGGTCGGTGAAGGCGTAGGCGCCGTCCGCGCCGGTGATGGCGGTGCCCACGACGTTCCCGGCCGCGTCGACGAGGGTGACCCGCGCGTCGGATACGGGGGTGCGGCCGTTGCCCGCCGGTACAACGCCCTGCAACCGCGCGCCGGGTCGGAGCAGCACCTCGAGGCCGGTGGCCGGGGCGCCGGACATCTCAGGGAGCGCGGCCGGGCGGTAGCCGGTGGCGTTCACGCACGACCGTGAGGTCACGGGCGGGCAGGTCGCCGAAGCCGAACGCGCCGGTCACGTCGTACGGCATGTCCCGGACCGGCCCCGCCCCGGCAGGACCCTGACGCCGAGAACGGCCGTGGACTGCTCCTGCTCGACGCGATGGCCGACAAGTGGGGCGTGTCGGTGTGGCGTGAGGGCGGGAAGACGGTGTGGTTCGAGTGCGGACGGCCTCGGGAAGCTCTGGAAAGCTGATTCCCGCTCGGGCGTGGTGCGCGGACCTCACCCCGGGTCAGACCGGGGTCCCCGCCGTGCACACCCACGGCAGCCGTGAGATCAGCCAGCCGTCGCCCAGGGGGGCTCCCTCGGCGGTGAGCAGGGTTCCCGAGCGGACTCGTACGGCATCCGTCAGTGCCGTACCGCGTAGTGCGGGAGCCTCGGACAGTGCCTGCGCGAGTGGCGTGACGGCGGCTCTGACCCGGCGTCCCGCGCACATCTGGGGGTGGACGGCCCACACTTCACGGTCCGATGCCGCCTGGCGCAGCCGAGCGAAGGAGGTCAGTCCGCAGTCAGTCGGGGTGAGGACGGGACCCGCGCCCTGTGCGAAGCGCGCGAACCGGTCCTGCGGTGCCAGCACCGCCAGCGCGCCACCGGGGCCCGGCGCGAGCCCCGCCCGCCCGGCCTCCTCGCCGACCGCGAGCCCGAGCGCGGCCCAGCCGGGCTCCTCGTCCTGGGCGACGGCGAGCGCGTTCACCCCCAGGGCCAGCGCTCCCTCGACGATCCTGCGGGCCAGCGCGTCCCCGTCGGGTGCCCAGCTCAGTGCGGGCGCCCCGGCCCGTACGAAGGGCAGCAGACAGGGCAGCCCCGCGGCCTGGTACACCGGCAGGGCTCGGCGGGCCCCCTCCGCGTCGGTGTGGCCGACGACCGCCGCGTAACCGGCAGCGGCGACCGTGCGGGCGACATCCGGCGCCTCGTCGTACACATGCCACTCAGCGGCGTCCGGGCGGGCTGCTCTGACCCGTTCCAGATGGCCGAGAAGGGCCGCTCCCCAGTCCGTACGCGGACCGGTCAGCGGTGCGACGACGGCGACTCTCGGACCGGCCATCGGCTCATCCCCAGATCAGCGAGTCGCTGCTCGTGGCCACGGCCACGGCCTCGGTGCCGTTCGCCGTGGTGCTCGGCGCGCCGCCGAGGACCAGGGTCGTGACGAGCACCGCGAACAGGCCACTGAGCAGGCGAGAAGAAGCAGACATGAGGGTCCCCCTGGATTGTCGTCCGACAGGTCGTCGTTCGACGGTCGCCGAGTGTGTGGTCAGCGGCGAACGCCGGGGGCTCAGCATGGTGTGGCGAGGCCGTTCGCGCCTATGGCGGCGGGAGTTCCGGGACCGGCCATGGCCAGGGGCGGACGACGGCCGAGGGCACGGCGTGGCGGCCGTCCGGCTGTCCGTATAGCGGACTGCGGCTTTTCCGATGGAGGAAACCGTTTCTAAGATCCCTCGACGGAGCGTCAGGGGGACGGCGCTCGTGAATCTGTAGGGGGACGATTCCACGTGGACGCACGCGCCCGAGCACAGGAGCTCTACCGGCTCGCTCTCGACAACGCGGCCTGGCACCCGGAGACCCTCACCGAGAACCGCGGCTGGAGCGGGACGGAACTCGCCGAGGCGCTCCGGCTGCTCGGCGAACTCGGCCTGTTCGTACCGTCCTCGGACAACCGCAACGGCTGGACGGCGCTCGCCCCGGACACCGCGCTGCGCAAGCTGCTCCTCGACGAGGAACAGCACACGAACGCCCTGCTGAACACCGTCCGGCAGACACGCTCCTCGCTCGCCCGGGTCCTGGCGGACTTCCAGCCGGTGCACGCCCGCGACCTGGCCTCCGTACAGATGGAGGTGGTGAATGGTATGGCCAATGTATCGGCGGTTTTAGAGGACGCCTCGCGGCGGGCGGAGGAGGAGGTTCTCTCGCTGCACCCCGGCCGCGCGCTGCCCGCGGGGATCATCGAGGCGGGACTCGAACGCGACCGGATCGTGCTGGGCCGCGGCGTACGGATGCGTACGATCCATCTGAGCTCGGCGGCCACCGCCCCGCACATGACGGCCTATCTGCGGCGGCTGAACGGCGCGGGCGCCCATGTCCGCACCGCGCACACCCTGCCGCTGCGGCTGATCGTGGTGGACCACTCGCTGGCGATCGTGCCCGCGTCCCAGACATCGGACGGGGAGATCGCCGCCGTCGTGCTGCGCGGCGAGACGCTGGTCGGGGTGTTCCGGGGGATCTTCGAACACTGCTGGGCCAGTGCCACCGTGCTGACCGAGTCCGCGACCGACAGCCCCGAGGGCGACTGGCACCCGACCGGCCGCCACCGCGAGCTGGTGCGGATGCTCGCGGGCGGACTCACCGACGAGGCGATGGCCCGCAAGCTCGGGGTCTCCGAGCGCACGGTCCGCCGCCTCGTCTCCGAACTGACCGAACGGCTAGGAACGGCCAGCCGATTCCAGGCCGGTGTCTGCGCCGTCCGGCTCGGCTGGCTCGACGACTGACGTCCGCCGCGGGGCGGCCGCGCTACGGCCCCATGCCGTGCCCGCGAGCACGAGGAGCGCGCCCAGCAACCCCAGCCATCCCGGCCGGTCCCCGGCGAGCGCGATTCCGACGACGGCGGCCCACACCGGCTCGGTGCCGAGCAGCAGGCTGACCCGGGAGGGCGACGTCCGGCGTACGGCCCACATCTGCACGAAGAACGCGAACAGGGTGCAGAACGCCGACAGGTAGAGCAGTCCGAGCCAGTCCCCGGCGTCGAAGCCCGCCGTGGCCGCCCACGGGGTGCTGCCGGTACCGGGCGCCGCGAACAACAGCGCGAACACCACGACCGCGCTGCCCAGTTGAACCGTGGTCATCGACAGCGCGTCCGCGCCCTGCACCGACCGCATGCGCGACATCGCCAGGACGTGCACGGTACGGGCCACGGCCGCGCCCAGCATCAGCAGATCACCGAGGGACGGTGCGCTGAACCCGGCGCCCTGGGTGAGGAGCAGGACACCCAGCACCGAGAGTCCCGCGGCCGCGGCGAACGACCGGGAGGGCCGGGTGCCGGTGAGCCGGCTCTCCGCGAGCGGCGTGAAGATCATGGTGAGGCTGATGATGAGCCCGGCGTTGGTCGCGGAGGTGTGCACGACGCCGTACGTCTCCAGGAGGAAGATCCCCGACAGGATCAGCCCGAGGACGCCGGCGCCCCGTATCTGTGTTCCGTCGAGCGCCCGCAGCTTGCGCCACCCGGTGACGACCAGGACCGGCAGCACCACCCCGAACCGCAGGACGAGCACGGCCAGGACGGTTTGGGTCGTGGTGATGTCCTTGGCGGCGAGATAGCTGGAGCCCCACACCACCGCGACCAGCAGGACGGGCAGATCGGTCAGCCAGGCGCGGCGGGCCGCGTTGACGGTCATGAGGGGCTCCTAGGGCGGCGGACGATGAGGTGTGGGGCTGGAGCGGCGGCTCAGCGCGCGGTGTAGGCGATCACCAGGACGTCGCGATGAGCGGCGAGTTCGGAGTCCACCGGCCGCACCGGGGTCACCGAGTGCAGCGTGCGGCGGTCGTCGCCCAGCAGCAGGTCACCGGGCTCGGACAGGGTAACCGTGAGCAGCTGCTCACCCTCGTCGGAGTAGACGCCGCTCTCACCGCCGGTGACATTGGTGCGGCCGATCAGCAGCGAGGTGATGAAGGTGACGCCGTCCCGGTGCCGGCCCTCGGGCGCCGGCTGGCCCTGCTGGTCCGAGGAGGCGCTGATGCGGTACGGGTGCAGTTTCACGTTCCACGACGCGGTGCCGTCGACGGCGGTGAAGATCCGGCCGAGTTCGACGAGGACGGAACGCAGCAGCGGGTCACCGGTGAAGGACTCGGTCAGCGGGTCGAATACCCGCTCGACGCCGCCGTTGAGCGGATTGATGTCCGACTCCTGACGGTACGGCGCGTGCGGAAGCAGGGTGAGTGCGCCCTCGGCCGGGTCGAGCTCGAACTGTCCGTAGCGACGGAACCGGTACGTGCCTCCGTCGGCCATGTACGTGTCGAGGGTGAGCTCGTCCCAGTGGGCGGCGAAGCGCGCCCAGTCGGCGGCGCCGACACCGGCCAGCGCGGAGAGCTGCGCGGCGGGCATCAGATGACCGCCGGGCCCGGCAAGGGCGTTGACTGCGTCGACGGCGGCGGGGTGATGGACGGCGGCAGTGGTCATGGCGTGCTCCATGGGAGAAGAGAGGACGAGGGGAGACGATGAGAAGGGCGGGAGGGAAGACTCAGACGGTGGCGAGAACGGTCTCCGCCGCAGGGACGAACGGCGCCGACTCCGCGCTGATCGCCCGCTCCTCCCACTTCTCCCGGTCACGCAGATACAGCGGCGATCCGACGGCGATGGAGCGCGTGTCGGCGCCACCGGTGCGCAGTCGCCAGGTCACGGACCCGGTGGTGCGGGCGGCGCAGGCGTCGATGAACACCTGGGCGGCGAGCCGCAGTTCGCCGAACCAGCGGCCCTCGAGGGCCTCCCGCGTCCAGACCTGTTCCAGATGCCGCTTCTCACGGATGAGTTCGGCGTCCAGGCAGGCGCTCTCGATGTGCCGGTAGCCGCTGAGCAGGAGCCAGGCGGCGGGCATCTCACGGATCTCGAGGACCTTCTCGCCGTGATCGAGGTGCTCCAGGCCGGAGTAGCGGCCGAGTCCGTACGCGCCGACCCGCCGGTTGAGCCGCTCGACCAGCCCGGTCAGCGGCAGCGGTTCTCCGTCGAGAGCGACGGGCACCCCGTGTTCGAAGGTGACGGTCAGGGTGTCGGTGTCGCCGGGGCGGGCGGTCGGCCGGCTCCAGGTGTACATCTCCTCGGGGACCTCGTGGAGTTCGGGGTCGTCGAGGATGCCCGACTCGAACTCGCGGCACCACAGGTTGGAGTCGCCGCTGACGATCCGCCCGGCGAGCAGATCGATGCCGGCGGCGCGCAGTTCGACGAGCTTGTCGTCGCGAGTGACGGGATCGAGGTCGTACGGGCTGCCGAACGCGCCCTCGTAACCGAGCAGCGCCAGCGCTCCGTTGAGACGGCGCAGGGTGTTCTGGGAGCGGTTGGCGGTGTGCAGCACGGCCTGCGCGCCGAGCGCACGGGCCAGTCCGACCGCACTGTGGGCGATCAGTGGGCGGCTCAGCGTGGAGCTGACGGGGTGGATATTGAGGTAGACGGCCTGAGCGGCGATCGCTGGAGCCACGTACCGGTCGGCGAACTCGGCACGACGATCGAGGATGTGGATCGTCGCGCCGAGCGCTTCGGCCACCTGGCGTTTGTAGGTGCTGGACTCGTCCTCGCCGATGTCGACGCTCACGGCGTGCACCTCGCGGATGCCCATCCGCCGCAGCCGCAGCAGCAGATACGAACTGTCGAGTCCGCCGCTGAACAGGGTCACGACGGGGCGGTCCGGGTCCAGGGAGCCGAGCTGCGAGAAGGAACGTACGAGCGGGGGACGCATGGCCTCTTCAACCTCTGCACTGGTCACAGGGAAGGAGACTTCCGTGCCGGGAAGCGCACGACAACGGATTCCGGCGTCCGTGCCCGGCCATGACCGGACCCGGAAACGCCGCGGCGACAGCCCAGGATCCTGAAGAGTTGCGCAGACGCCGTCAGCTGTCCTGATGAGCCAGCTGCGGATGGACGTCGTTCGGGCTCCGGCCGTCCACGGTGACGGTCGTGGCCACGGGCGCGTATCCGCTGGCGATCAGGGAGTAGTCGCCCGCGTCCAGGTCGGTGAAGGCGTAGGCGCCGTCCGTGCCGGTGATGGCGGTGCCCACGACGTTCCCGGCGGCGTCGACGAGGGTGACGCGGGCGTCGGCCACGGGGTTGCGGCCGTCGCCCGCGCGGACGACGCCCTGCAACCGTGCGCCGGGTCGCAGCAGTATCTCGAGGCCGGTGGTCGGGGCGCCGGACGTCACGGGGAGCGCGGCCGGGCGGTGGCCGGGGGCGTTCACGGCGATCGTGAGGTCACCGGCGGGCAGATGGCCGAAGCCGAACGCGCCGGTCATGTCCGTCATGCCCGTGGCCAGGACGTCGCCGCGGATGTCCGTCACGACGACCGTCGCGCCCTCCACCGGCAGCCTGTCGTCGGCCGTGGCCACCGTGCCCGCGAGGCCGCTGCCGCCGGACAGGACCACGTCGTGGGGCAGCGGTTCCTCGCCGAGCACGAGCGTGGCGGCCTGGGGCTGGTGGCCGTCCGCCGCCGCGATCAGGACGTACGAACCGGCCCCGGGGGCGGTCAGCCGGTAGCGGCCGGCGTCGTGGGCCACGGCCCGGCCGACCTGGCGCCCGGCCAGGGAGATCAGGGTGAGCGTGGCGCCTGCCATGGCGTTTCCGGTGCCGTCGCTCACCCGGCCGGTGACGCCGGGGCCGGTCGCGGCGGCAGGCTCGGGCGCGGACCCGGAACCGGGCGCGGACCGGGACGTGAGCGCACCCCCGGACGCGGGCTCAGGCGCGGACCCGGACGCGCGCTCGGGCGCGGGCTCGCGCTCGGCCCCGGGCTCGGACACCGGCTTCGGCTTGCGCAGCAGCACCGCCCCCACCACCGCCGCCACCAGCGCCAGCGACGCCGCCACGATCAGGCAGAGCTGGAGGCCGTCGAGGAAGGACTCGGACAGGGCGCCCAGGGCGCGGCCGGTGTCGGCTCCCAGGTCCAGGCGGGACACGGCTCCCAGTCCGGCGGTGTCGACAGCGGCGGTGACCTGATGGGCCGTCGCCCCGTTCACGCCGGCGTCGGCGAGGTGACCGGGCAGGGCGTCGGCGGCCTTGGTGGTCAGCAACGTGCCCAGGACGGCGGGGCCGAGGGCGCCGCCGACCTGCCGGAAGGCGTTGTTGCCCGCCGCCGCCATACCGGCCAGGTGGTGCGGCACGGACGCGACGGCGGTGGCGGTCATCGGGGTGATGACCAGGCCCATGCCGAGGCCGAGCAGGGCCAGGCGCCAGGCCAGCGGCCCGAACGCGGTGTGCGCGTCGAGGGCGGTGAGGGACAGCAGCGCGGCCGTGGTGGCGAGCAGGCCGGTGGTGATCAGGGCGCGGGCCGGGATGCGCCGCATCAGCGGTCCGACGACGACTCCGAGGAGCAGGCTCACCGCCGTCACCATCAGCATGCGGTAGCCCGCGTCGAGGGTGTCGAGCCGCTGCACCATGCCGAAGTAGAGGCTGAGGACGAAGAAGAAGCCGATCAGGCCCAGGAAGCTGATCATCGCGATGAGCGTGGTCGCGCTGAAGGCGGCGCTGCGGAACAGCGTCAGGTCCAGCATGGGGCTGGGGCTGCGCCGTTCGGCCAGGACGAAGGCGAGGGCGCCGACGGCCGCGAGGGCCAGGGCGACGACGACCTCGGGCTCGGAGAAGGACTGTGCGCCGCCCTCGATCACGCCGTAGACGAGCGCGACGATGGTCAGCGCGGCGGTGAACTGGCCGGGCCAGTCCAGCTTGCGCGAACCGGGGGCGCGCGAGTCGGCGACCAGCGGCACGGCGACCGCCATGGTGAGGAGGGCCACGGGTATGGCGGGCAGGTAGATCCAGTGCCAGGCGGTGTGCTGGAGGATCACGCCCGCCATGAGGGGGCCGACGGCCAGCGCCAGCGACAGGGCGGCGGCCCACAGTCCGACGAACTTGGCGCGTTCGTGGGGGTTGGGCACGGCGTGGCTGATCAGCGCCAGTGTCGTGGGCAGCAGGGCCGCCGCGCCCGTCCCGGCCAGCGCCTGCCCGGCCCACAGCACCTGGACCGACTGCGCGCTCATCGCGACGGCGGCCCCGGCGGCCGAGAACAGCAGCCCGGCCTGGAAGACCTTCTTGCGGCCGTGCACGTCTCCGACGACCCCGGCCGTCAGGATGAGCGCGGCCATGGGCAGGACGAACGCGTCCGAGACCCAGGACAGTTGGGAGGTCGAGGCGTGCAGGTCCCGCTGGATCGCGGGGAGACTGACGGAGACGGTGGTGACCGGCAGGTAGGCGACGAACACCCCGATGCAGGCCATCAGGAGTGTGGCTTTCGGACTCCGCCGAGGTCCGTCAGCCGTCGTTGCCACGTTCACAGAACCCTCCATGTCGACGTTCGGGTGGACAGCGAGGCACACCTTTCAGCCACACGCGGCCGAGAGCCAGCCAGAGCCCGCCCGGGTGCGGAAAACCGACATGCGGAGGGCGCTTTCGACGGTTTTCCGACACCCTGATCCGGCCGGTGTGGAACGTCAGCCGACGGAGCTCGTCGACCGGCCGGTGCTCGGATCGGCCGCCCGGGACACCCGGCGCACGGCGGTGGCCGCCCGGGGCCCGGACAGCAGATACGTGAGCGCGAAGCCCGCCCCGACCACCACCGCTCCCCCGGCCGCGTCCAGCACCCAGTGGTTGGCCGTCACGACGATCGCGGAGCCGGTGAGCAGCGGATGCAGCAGTCCGAGCGCCTTCGTCCACCATCGGCGCGCCAGGACGGCGATCACGACGCCGCACCACAGCGACCAGCCGAAGTGCAGGGACGGCATGGCCGCGTACTGGTTGGTGACGTCCGTGAGGGTGCCGTAGTCGGGCTGGGAGAAGTCCTGGACGCCGTGGACGGTGTCGACGTAGCCGAGGCCCGGCATCAGCCGGGGAGGGGCCAGCGGGTAGAGCCAGAAGCCGACCAGGGCGAGCAGGGTGGCGAAGCCGATGGCGGAGCGGGCCCAGCGGTACTCGGCGGGGCGGCGCCAGTACAGGACGGCCAGGACGGCCAGCGGGACGACGAAGTGGAACGACTCGTAGTAGAAGTCGAAGAAGGCCCGCAGCCAGTCGGTCCGCACCACGGCGTGGTTGGCCCAGTGCTCGATGTCGAGGCGCAGGGCGCGTTCCAGGCCGAGGATCTGCCAGGCGTGCTCCTCGGCCTCGGCCCGGCCGGCCGAGATGCTGCCGCCGGTGGCGGCGAGCCGGACCTGGGAGTAGGCGGCGTAGGCGACCCGGAGGAGGAGAAGCTCCAGAAGGAGGTTCGGCCGGGTGAGGACCCGGCGCAGGAAGGGCACCAGCGGCACGTTCCGGAAGCGGGCCGGGACGGTCGGCGCGTACTCGGTCGGCAGGGGCGACTGGTAGTACGGCGAGGCGCGGGACAGGAACGGGACGGCCACGGCGGCGGCGAGGGCGGCCAGCAGGACGAGGTCGGTGCGCAGCGGGTCCAGCGCCGCCATGTCCGGCAGCAGCATCCTGCTCGGCAGGGTCATGACCAGGACGACGGCGACCGGCCATACGTAGCGGTCACGGGCGCGTCTGCCGGCCCGGCCGACGACCGCGAGCAGCACCCACAGCAGCTGGTGCTGCCAGGCCGTGGGTGAGACGGCGATCGCGGCGCAGCCGGTGATCGCGACGGCGAGGAGCAGCTGGCCGTCGGCGAAGAACCGCACGGCGCGGCGCAGGGCCAGGACGGCGACGGCCGCGCCGAGGGCCAGGAAGAGCGCGATCTCCAGGGGGCCGTTCAGGCCGAGCCGCAGCAGGGCGCCGTGCAGGGACTGGTTGCCGAGGTCGTCGGCCCGGCCGCCGAGGCCGGCACCGGCCAGGTGGTGGACCCAGTAGGTGGTGGAGTCGTGCGGCATCGCCGCCCAGGCGAGCGCGGTGCAGGCGGCGAAGGTGACGCCGCCGGAGAGGGCGGCGCGCCTGCGGCCGGTGCACCACAGCAGGGGCGTGAAGAGCAGCAGGGTGGGCTGGAGCGCCGCCGCGACACCGATGAGCAGACCGCTGGTCCGCTGGCCGTGGGCGACGAAGCAGCCCAGCAGGACGAGCAGGACCGGGATGATGCTGGACTGGCCGAGCCACAGGGTGTTGCGGACCGGCAGGGACAGCATGAGCAGGCCGATGACGACGGGGGCGGCGAGCAGTGCGGTGCGGCGGCCGATGGGCTGGGGCAGGGCACGGGCGGCGATCAGGCCGAGGGCGGCGACCAGCAGCAGCGTGCCGAAGGTCCAGCCCCAGCCGAGGGCCTCTTCGGCCGAACGGGTGAGGGGCTTGAGGACGAGCCCGTTGAACGGGGTGCCGGTGAAGCGGGTCGAGTCGTAGAGCGAGCCGTTCACATGCAGGACGCCGTTCGGCCCGACCCAGGTCTCCAGGTCCGTCAGCCGCTCCCCGCGCGGGGTGCCGAGGACGACGGCCACCTGCCGTGCGGCGAGGACGGCGACGATCAGCCACAGCCCGAGGCAGGCCATGCGCAGGCGTGCGTGAGGCCTGCCGACGGCTGTCGCTCCGAAGGCTTCCGTCGGTCGTCCGCTGCGCTCCGCATTCGTCACGCCTCGTCGGCCTTCTGACTGTTTGCACCCTTCGTCCGGTTGACGATAGTGCGCGAGGCCCGCGGTTGCCTCTCGTGGACGCGAGAAGGATCACATCAAGATCACGTGGGGACCGCCCCCAGCTGGGCATACGTGCCTGCATACACGGCATTTAGATGCACCCTGCAACGAAAGGCGTACCGCCCGTGAGCGGGCATTCTCCGCCTATCGTCGCTTTTTCGGCCCGTTCGACAGCGCCGCCGCGCGGACCGCGTCCCTGTCCCCGATGAAAGGTAGGCGAGCGAGTCTTGTGACTGCCTCAGTCATTGCTCCCACGTCCGCGCTCAAGAGCCGCACGGCGAAGGCCCACGACACCACCGTCACCGACCCCGCGCTCGTCAAGCGCGCCGTGAAGGCGGCCGCGCTGGGCAACGCGATGGAATGGTTCGACTTCGGTGTCTACAGCTACATCGCGGTCACCCTGGGCAAGGTCTTCTTCCCGTCGGGCAACCCCACCGCGCAGCTGCTCTCCACGTTCGGCGCCTTCGCCGCGGCCTTCCTGGTCCGCCCCCTCGGCGGCATGGTCTTCGGCCCGCTCGGCGACCGCGTCGGCCGTCAGAAGGTCCTCGCGCTCACCATGATCATGATGGCCGCGGGCACCTTCGCGATCGGCCTGATCCCGTCGTACGCGACGATCGGTGTCGGCGCCCCGATCCTGCTCCTCGTGGCCCGCCTCGTGCAGGGCTTCTCCACCGGCGGCGAGTACGCGGGCGCCTCCACCTTCATCGCCGAGTACGCCCCCGACAAGCGGCGCGGCTTCCTCGGCAGCTGGCTGGAGTTCGGCACCCTCGCCGGCTACATCGGCGGCGCGGGCCTGGTCACCCTGATGACCGCCCTGCTCTCCGCCGACGACCTGACCTCCTGGGGCTGGCGCATCCCGTTCCTGATCGCGGGCCCGATGGGCATCATCGGCCTCTATCTGCGGATGCGCCTGGAGGAGACCCCGGCGTTCGCGGCCGAGGTCGAGAAGGCCGAGACGAACCGGCCCAAGGTGCCGCTGCGCGAGATGATCACCGGCCAGTGGCGCGCGCTGCTGCTCTGCGTCGGCCTGGTGCTGGTCTTCAACGTCACCGACTACATGCTGCTGTCGTACATGCCGAGCTACCTGACCAGCGAGCTCCACTACGACGAGACGCACGGTCTGCTCGTCGTCCTCGGTGTGATGGCGCTGATGATGATCGCCCAGCCGTTCATGGGCGCGCTGACCGACCGCGTCGGCCGCCGCCCGGTGATCGCCGCCGGCTGTGCGGGCTTCCTGCTGCTGTCCGTCCCGGCCCTGCTGCTGATCCGCGAGGGCAGCCTGCTCGCGGTCGGGCTCGGCATGGGCGCGCTGGGCATGCTGCTGGTGTGCTTCACGGCGGCGATGCCCTCGGCACTCCCGGCGCTGTTCCCGACCCGGGTCCGCTACGGCTCGCTCTCCATCGGCTTCAACGTCTCCGTGTCGCTGTTCGGCGGCACGACCCCGCTGGTGGTGACGGCCCTGATCGGCGCGACCGGGAACATGATGATGCCCGCGTACTACATGATGGCCGCGGCCGTGATCGGCGGTTTCGCGGTGTGGCGCATGACGGAGTCGGCGGGACGCCCCCTGCCTGGCTCGGCACCGTCCGTGGCGGAATGAGACACGCCGGGTGAAATCCCCCTGACAGCGGACCGCCGCACCAACTATCTTCGACAGCGTCAGTAGTTAGGGAAGCTAACTATGCGTACGAAAGGTAGAGGCGCATGAGCGAGTCGCACGTCTGGGACGAGGTCGACGCCTACTTCACCGCCCACCTCGCACCGGACGACGAAGACCTGGCGGCGGCGCTGCGCGACAGCGACGCCGCCGGGCTTCCGCACATCAACGTCGCGGGGAACCAGGGCAAGCTCCTCCAGCTCCTCGCCCAGATCCAGGGCGCCCGCCACATCCTGGAGATCGGCACGCTCGGCGGCTACAGCACCATCTGGCTGGGCCGCGCCCTGCCCGCCGACGGGCGGCTGGTCTCCCTGGAGTACGACCCCGTGCACGCCGAGGTCGCCGTCCGCAACATCGCCCGCGCCGGTCTGGACAAGCTGGTCGAGGTACGGGTCGGCCCGGCCCTGGAGTCGCTGCCCAAGCTGGCCGACGAGAACCCGCCCCCGTTCGACCTGGTCTTCATCGACGCCGACAAGGCCAACAACCCGCACTACGTCGAGTGGGCCGTGAAGCTCAGCAGCACGGGCAGCCTGATCGTCCTCGACAACGTCGTACGCGGCGGCCGCGTGACCGACGCCGGCAGCACGGCCTCGGACGTGGTGGGCACCCGCGCCGCGATCGAACTGATCGGCAGCCATCCGAGGCTGAGCGGGACGGCGATCCAGACCGTCGGCACGAAGGGCTACGACGGGTTCGCGGTGGCGCGGGTGCTGGCCTGAGACCGGCGGGTCGGGATCAGACCTCGTGGTAGAAGCCCACGTTGACGCTGCGCGGGGCGGTGCGGTCCTGGATGATGATCTCGCCGCTGCCGCCCCGGGGGAGCGGGACGGTGCCGCCGTAGGCGAGGGGCTGGGCGTACTCCCCGACCGTCAGCCGGACTTCGGAGGACGGGTCGGGCTGGGAGCCGCGCAGCCAGGTGAGCTGCCAGGTCCCCTCGGGCCCGCACAGGAACTCCAGGTGGACGCGGGAGACGAACAGCCAGTCGTCCGGTGTCGAGAGCCGGCACACCGACTTGTCGCGGCCCACCCGCAGCACGGCACCCGGCTCGCTGGGCGCGTCGGCCATGAGCATGCCGGCCGTGGCACCCTCCTCCGCCGGGGACACGGCGGCCATGGTGAGTTCGAGCACGTGCGCTCCTCCTGAGACGTCCTGGTGGGTCTGTCAGGGCCTGTGTGTCAGACAGGTCCTGAGCCCGCCGCATGATAGAACGCCCGACTGCACGCTGTCCGGCACAATGGCCTCATGACCGAGCGAAAGCCACCCGGCGTCGACTTCGAGTCCTGGGTCGACAAGCAGATCCGTGACGCTGAGACCCGCGGCGAGTTCGAACGGTTGCCGGGGGCGGGCAAGCCGCTGCCGGCCGACGTGGACACCGCCTACGACGAACTGTGGTGGATCAAGCGGAAGATGGCCCGCGAGGGCCTTTCCGTCCTGCCGCCGGCGCTGGCGCTGCGCAAGGAGGCCGAGGACGCGCTGCCCGCGGCCCTCGCGGCGCCCTCGGAACGGATCGCCCGGAAGATCATCACGGAGATCAACGACAAGATCCGCGAGATGATGTTCAAGCCGCCGCCCGGCCCCCCGCTGGGAAAGAAGCCGTACGACGTCGAGGACGTCGTACGGCAGTGGCGGGAGCGCCGGGCGGACCGGTGAACGCCTCTCACACGTGCAGGAGCCGCTCCGCCAGCTCGCGGTAGTCCTTCAGGGCCAGCCTGAGCTGCTCGGTGTCGGCGCTCGACACCGGCTTGCCCTCGCCGCTCTCGACGGACTGCCAGGAGTGGCGCAGGGTGCGGCGGCGCTGCGCCACGGCCTCGGTGAACCGGGCCGCGATCTCCTCCAGCACGTGGTCGGCCTCCTCGACGGAGGCCCGGGGCCCGTCGACGAACCCGGCGACGGCGTGCTGCAACTGCAGGCCGAGCTTGTCGGACTCGTCGTGGGGGAAGAGGTGGGCGTGCGCGCCCTCGCGGGCGGTGCCGGGGGTGCCGGTGCCCTTGCGGGCGGTGCTTGTGCCCGTAGTGCTGGTGCCGGTCGCGCGCTCGGCGCCGACGCCGGGCGCGTCACCGCGGTCCGTTTCGATGCGGTCCGTGCGCGGGGTCGTGCCGTGGACCGTGTCGGTGCGGTCCGTTTCGATGCGGTCCGTGCGCGGGGTCGTGCCGTGGCCGGTTCCCAGGGCGCTCTCGCCTCGGGCGTCGGGGGCGGCGGCGGTGTTCTCGCCGGGCGGTCGGGTCACGTCGGACATTGCCTCAACTCTCCTTCGCCTGACGTCGGTTGATCGCCCACGGCATGTGCCCGCCGCGGGTGGTCGCGGCCTTGCGGCCGCCGTTCAGTCCGGCACGACGGTGTCCGTCCTCGTGGCGTCCGTCCTCGTGCCGTCCGGCTCCGCCGTCGTGGCGGGCCGGCCGTACCAGTTCCTCGAACAGGGCGCGGGCCGCCACCATGGCCTCCCGCATGTCTTCCGTACCGGTGCCGCCGTCGCGGGCGTCCTCCGCGCGCAGATGTGCCGCACGGTGCACGCGCCGGTAGCCGTCGACGTGATGGGCGTGGTGCACGGACAGCGCGGCGAGCTGTTCCTCGTACTGGCCGCCGTCCGGGAAGCCCCGGGCGCCGGCGAGCTCGGCGAGCAGCCGGTCCGCCTCGGCGACCGCCTCACGCGGCGAGTCGACGAACCGCTCCTGGGCGGCCGTCCAGCGCGCCTCGTACCGCTCGCGCTGCGCCGGCTCCAACGCCCGCTCGCGCAGGTCGCCGTGGCGGTGCACACGTTCGGTGAGTTCGCGCTCGGCGGCCTTGGCGTCGCCGTCGTGGCGGGCGACGACCCGGTCGTACTCGGGTCCGAAGCGCCGCTTCAGGCTCGGGCCGCGACGAGGCCCGCGGGCGCGCAGGGTCATGGCTGCCGCGATGATGACGACGACCGCCGCGATCACGATCAGAGCAATGATCAGGCCAGTGGACATGGATGCCTTCCGGGTTCTCGGCCCAACCGGCCTTCCTCGCGAGCCGGTTCGCCGACCGGGTAGCCCGGAAACCCGCCCCCAAACGGCACACGGCGGTCACACATATCCGGTTGCGGGCACGGTGCGGCACTGGCCGAGAATGCGCTCATGAACTGGACCGTGGCCCCGGAACCGTACGACTCCCCCGTCGCCGCCGCTCTGTGGCGGGCGTACTACACCGAGGTCAGCGACCGCTGGTACCTGCTGCACGAGGGCCGCCGGACCGACCCGGAGGAGCTGGAGCGGGAGATCGCCGCCCAGCCGGGTGCCGACCTCGCGCCACCGTGCGGGCAGTTGCTGGTCGCCCGGTACGGCGGTGAGCCGGCCGGCACCGCGGGCGTACGGCTGTACGACGGCACGACCGCCGAGCTCAAGCGGGTGTTCCTGCACCGGTCGAAGCGCGGCAGAGGCGGTGCCCCGCTCCTGGTCCGGGCCGCCGAGGACGCCGCCCGCACGCTCGGCGCCGCACGGCTGATCCTCGACACCCGCGGCGACCTCGTCGAGGCCCGCGCCCTCTACGCCCGGCTCGGCTACACGGAGACCGAGCGGTACAACGACGACAAATACGCCGAGCACTGGTTCGCCAAGTCCCTCATCTGAACCACCGGACGTACGGCCCCGTTCAGCCCATCCGCTCCACCCGCCGCTCCTCGTAGGGCCGTTCGTCGTACGGCCGCTCGCGCCGCGACCCGCACAGTTCGCCGTTCAACTCCCGTACGAGTTGGACCAGATCGGTCGGCCGGCCGGGCCCCCACCAGTCGCCGAGCAGCTCGGCGAGGGAGTCCTCGCGGGCCTGGGCCAGCCGCTCGGCGACCTCGCGCCCCCGGTCGGTGAGGACCAGGCCGAGGCCCTCGCGCACGGCCAGCTGCCGCTCCTCGACCTGGCGGGCGGCCTCGATGATCACGGTCAGCGGCACGGGCATGCTCTCGGCCAGCATGGCCGGCTCCACCTCGCCGTACCTCCGGATCCGCAGCAGCAGCCAGCTCGCCGCGGGCTGCAGGTCGTAGCCCGCCCGGTCGGTGATCTTCCGGTAGATCTCGCGCCGCCCCGCGCGGGTGCCGAGCACCGACAGCGCGCGGCACACCTCGTCGTACGAGGTCCGCTCGACGGGGTTGCTGGCCAGGGTCTCGGTGACGTCGGGCGCGGTGACCGAGCCGCGCAGCCGGTCCTCCTTGAGGAACCAGGCCAGCACGAAGCCGAGGAGCGCGACCGGGGCGGCGTAGAGGAAGACGTCCGTGATGGAGACGGCGTAGGCGTGCAGGGCCGGTGGGCGCAGGCCGGGCGGCAGGGCGGCGATGCCGCGCGGGTCGGCCTCCAGCGCGTCCACGGAGACGCCGGGCGGCAGCCGAGCGCCCCGGAAGGCGTCGGTGAGCTGGCCGCCGAGCCGGCTCGCGAAGATCGTGCCGAAGACGGCGACGCCGAACGAGGCGCCGATCGAGCGGAAGAAGGTCGCACCGGAGGTGGCGACGCCCAGGTCCTCGTACGGGACGGCGTTCTGCACGATGAGCACGAGGACCTGCATGACCAGGCCGAGGCCCAGCCCGAAGACGAGGAAGAAGCCGCTCAGCTCGAGGGTGGAGCTGTCCTCGTCGAGCTGGTGGAGCAGGAGCAGCCCGAGCGTGGTGACGCCGGTGCCGGCGATCGGGAACACCTTCCAGCGGCCGGTACGGCTGACGATCTGCCCGGAGGCCGTCGAGGCCACCAGCAGGCCCGCCACCATGGGCAGCATGTGCACGCCGGACATGGTCGGGCTGACGCCCTGCACCACCTGGAGGAAGGTCGGCAGGTAGGTCATCGCGCCGAACATGGCGAAGCCCACGACGAAACTGATCACGGCGGCGAGGGTGAAGGTGCGGACGCGGAAGAGTTTCAGCGGCAGCACGGGTTCGGCGGCGCGTCGCTCGACGGCCACGAAGACGACGGCGAGGACGACGCCCAGCACGGCGAGCCCGACGAGCTGCGCGGACCCCCATCCCCAGGTCGTGCCGCCGAGGGAGGCGACCAGCACCAGGCAGGTGGCGACGGCCGCGATGAGGAAGGTGCCGAGGTAGTCGATGACGTGCCGTCGCGACCGGCGCGGGATGTGCAGGACCGCCGCGATCACGGCGAGCGCGACGACGCCGACGGGCAGATTGACGTAGAACACCCAACGCCAGCTCAGATGCTGTGTGAACAGCCCGCCGAGCAGCGGCCCGAGCACACTGGTCGCGCCGAACACGGCCCCGAACAGCCCCTGGTACCGCCCGCGTTCGCGAGGCGGCACGAGATCCCCGACGATCGCCATCGACAACACCATCAGCCCGCCCCCGCCGAGTCCCTGCAGGGCCCGGAAGGCGATGAGCTGGGTCATGTCCTGCGCCGTGCCGCACAGCGCGGAGCCGATGAGAAAGATCACGATCGCCGTCTGGAACAGCCTCTTGCGGCCGTACTGGTCGCCGAGCTTGCCCCACAGGGGGGTCGCGGCGGTGGCGGCCAGCAGATAGGCGGTGACGACCCAGGACAGGTGGTCCATGCCGCCGAGGTCGCTGACGATGGTGGGCAGCGCGGTCGACACGATGGTCTGGTCCAGTGCGGCGAGCAGCATGCCGAGGAGCAGGGCGCCGATGGAGACCAGCACATTCCCCGGCACCTGTTCTGGGGCGAGGGTTTCCGCAGGTGACGGTGCGGGTGACGGTGTTGCGTCGTGCACATCCCCGGCCATGAGACCTCCCGAGGGTCCTGTGACATTTTCCATCGTGACCGGTGTGACGGGGTATGGCCTGCCGAGTCCTTTTGGAAGCGTTCATTCCGGGGGCTCCTCGACCGCACTGTGGAGAAGATCTGGATAATCTCTGGAGTTCGCGAGGGGAGGGAGGAACGCGTGGAACCGCCTAATGGCCACCCGTGCCCGGAGTGCGGCGCGCCCAGACAGCAGGACAAGTCCCCTTCCTGCGCCTGCACCCACCGAGCCGCCGAGGCCCTGCGCGACACCCGCACGGCCCAGGCGGCGGCAGCGGAGGACTTCGACCCGCTGCGGATCCGCCCGTACGTCGAACTCGACGACGGGGCGGGGCCCTCGGGGCCCGAGGGCCCGGCGGCGCAGGACGCGACGGCGACGACTCCCCAGCCAGAAGGCACCCCGCGAGGGCGTGTGACGGACCCTGCGGGGGTTCCGGGCGCGAGGGCTTCACGTACAGGGGTTCCGGGCACGGAAGCCTCACGCACCGCGGGAGCGGCACAACCGGCCTCGCCGGACACCCCGCGCACGCAGACCCCGCACACCGGAAACCCCGCGCAGGCGCCCGACGCAGCCAAGCGACACGCCCGGACGGACCCGGCGAAGGCCTCGCACACCGCAGGGGCCGCGCAACCGCCCCCGTCGACCACCCCGACCGTCCGCCCGCTCGCCCAGGCCTCGCACCCCGGAGGCCCCGCGCAGGCACCCGACGGGGCCCCGCGACAGCCCGGGACGGACCCGGCAGAGGCCGCACACACCGCAGGGGCCGCACAACCGCCCCCGTCGACCACCCCGACCGTCCGCCCGCTCGCCCAGGCCTCGCACCCCGGAGGCCCCGCGCAGGCACCCGCCGGCGCCTCGCGACAGCCACTCACGGCCCCTGTGGGAGCTTCGCAGCCGCCCTCCCCTGACACGACCGCGCCCTCGCACGCCGGCGGCGACCCCGCGCAGGCGCCCGACAGGGCCCCGCGACGGCCCCGGACGAACCCGGTGGAGGCCTCGCGCACCGCAGGCGCCGCGCAAACGCCCTCGCCCGCCGCCCCGACCATGCCCCCGCATGCCGGAGCCCCCGCCCAGGCACCCGACGGCGCCCCGCGGCAGCGGCTCACGGACCCTGCGGGAGCCGCCCCGCAACCGCCCGCGCCCGGCACCTCGACCGCCCGCCCGCACGCTCAGGCCCCGCGCTCCGGGGGTGTCGCGCCGCCGCCCTCCCCCGCTGACACGACCATGCCCCTGCGCCCGGTGGACCCGGACGCGACCACCGTGCTGCCGGTCACCCCGGCCTCGGACGCGACCACCGTGCTGCCGACCACCCCGGCCTCGGGCGCCGCCACCCCGGATGCGGACGCGACCACCGTGCTGCCCGCCGTCGCAGCCACCCCCGCCCCGGACGCCACCTCCGTGCTCCCGACGCCCCTGGCCCCCGACGGGGCCAAGCCGAGCGTCACCGATCTGCGGCTGTTCGACAGTGCCGGGACGGCGGCCGTGGCACCGGGCAGGCCGGAGCCGGCCGAGTCCGAGTCCGGCGGCAGGCCGCGCCGGCGGCGTCGTATCGCCCTCCTCGCCGCGGCCGGGGCGTGCGTCGCCGTGGTGACGGCGGCGGGGTACGCGAGCGGACTGTTCTTCTACGAGGGGCCCTCCCGGAATACCGCGCTGCCGGACGACATCCGGGCGAGCGTGCCGGACGCCCCGTCGAGCAGCGCGGCGCCCTCGTCGCCGGAGGAGAGCGCCCCGGCCACGCCGTCGACCCCCGTGGCACCGCCACCGGCCCCGTCCCGCACCGAGAGCCCGTCGTCCTCCCCGTCACCGTCCGCGTCGAGCGCCTCGCCGAGCCCGTCGCAGACGGCCTCCCCGTCGGCGCCCGAGACGTCAGCGACGGCGACCAGCCCCGGGAAGAAGCCGGACAACTCCCGCCAGAACGGCAATCCCACCGTCCTGCGCCTCGGCGACCGCGGCCCGGAGGTCACCGAACTCCAGTCGCGCCTGCGCCAGTTGTTCCTCTACGACGACGACACCGACGGCACCTTCGACGACCGGCTCCAGGACGCGGTCCGCAACTACCAGTACTCACGCGGCATCCAGACCGACGACCTCGGCGTCTACGACCGGGACACAAGGACGAAGCTGGAGTCCGAAACCCAGGAGCCGTAGACCACCCCCGCACCGTACGTTGACGCCGTGAATACTCAGGTGATCGTCCTCAACGGCGGCTCCAGCTCCGGCAAGTCCGGACTCGTACGGTGCCTGCAAGAGGTGCTGCCCGATCCATGGCCGGCCTTCGGTGTGGACTCGTTCGTCGAGGCGCTGCCCGCGAGGATGAAGGACTCGGACGGCGGGATCAGCTTCACGCCCGACGGCGGCGTGCACGTGGGCGCGGATTTCCGGGCCCTGGACGCCGCCTGGACCGAGGGCATCGCCGCCATGGCCCGCGCCGGCGCCAAGGTCATCGTCGACGACGTCTTCCTCGGCGGACCGGCGTCCCAGCAGCGATGGCAGAAGGCCCTGGCCGGACTCGACGTGCTGTGGGTCGGCGTCAGGTGTGACAGCGCGGTCGCCGCGGCCCGTGAGATCGCCCGGGGAGACCGGGTCAAGGGCATGGCCGCGGCACAGGCACAGCTCGTCCACGAGGGCGTGAGCTACGACCTGGAGGTGGACACGACCCACACCGAGTCCCTGGAGTGCGCCCGCACCATCGCCGCCCGCGTCGGCTGACCTGCCGGCCGGAGGTCGGCTCCTCGCGCAGGGTCTGCGAGCGCGGTCAGAACCAGTGCAGGCAGTGCGGGGAGCGCTCGGCGCGGAAGAGGGCGTCGGCGAGGGTGGCCGCGCCCGGGCGGTGGGCCCGGATGTGTCCGGCACGCACGAGCGTGCTCGGGGCGGTGCCGCCGAGGTAGACCGAGCCCAGGTCGCGCACGTCCAGGGACAGGTCGGGCTCCCGGCCCGTCGGGACGCAGTCGGCCTTGCCGTCCCGGACGGTCAGCAGGTAGCGGCCGTGCTCGCCGAGGAACGGGTCCTCGACGTCGAGGACGAGCTCGCCGTCCGTGAACCAGCCGCGCGCGGTCAGCGCACCGGGGACGTCCAGGAGCCGCACATAGAGCCAGTCCATGTCGCCGCTCACCTCACCGGCGCGGAAGTCCGCGAGCTGCCAGCGCAGCGGGTGCCCGGGCGGGACGTGCTTGAACACGACCCGAGAGACCAGGTCGTGTCCGAGTACGAACCGGGCCAGGGCCGTGAAGACGGCGTCGTCGGTGGTGATGGTCTCGTCGACCGTCAGGGTGCCGGAATCGATCGAGTAGCTGGCGTACCCGTCCGGGAGGCCGTCGTTGTCACGGTGCACGGCGACGTAGCGCGGCGCCGGCGAGATCGGGGGCTGTCCCGCGCGCAAGGTCCACCAGCGGTGCGGCCGGGACAGCGCGCCGGGCTGGGCGCGGCGATACCGGTCGTAGACCTCTTCCAGAATCTCGCCGCACTCGGCACGCCGCAGCACCTCGACCGAGCCGGTCGCCCGGGCGTCGGCCGTTCCGCGCCCCCGGGGGAGGGCGAGGGCGCCCTTGTGGCGCTCCACCGTCAGCTGCGCCGTGTAGGTCGCCGGTCCGTAGCCGAACCTGCCGTAGATCGGGGCCTCGGAGGCCAGCAGCACGGAGAGGAAATCCCCGCCGGCCCGCAGCTCGGCGAGCTGATGCCGCATCATCGCGCTGAGCACGCCCTGGCGCCGGTGCGAGGGCAGGACGCCGACGGCGGTCACCCCGGCGGCCGGGACGAGGGTCTCACCGGGCAGGGTGAGCTCGAAGGAGTGCGTGGCGGCGGTGCCGACGGGCCGCCCGTCCGCCGTCAGGGCGAGCAGGCAGCGGTCCGTTTCGAGCGCCGACCACCAGAGCCCGCCGCCCTCGACGGGGGTTTCCGGGAAGAGCCCGAACGCGGCATGGAGGGTGTCGACGAAGACGTCGAGATCCTCATCGGTCGTGGAACGGATCTCCATTGCCGCGCTGCCTCCTCGAAAGACCGGCACCACGGC
Source organism: Streptomyces purpurascens (assembly GCF_045040895.1). Lineage (NCBI taxonomy): Bacteria > Bacillati > Actinomycetota > Actinomycetes > Kitasatosporales > Streptomycetaceae > Streptomyces > Streptomyces purpurascens. Next base: position 2,818,396 of record NZ_CP108341.1, read on the forward strand.
TCGTGGTGTCTGGCCACAGTGCAGCGTTGACCCGCGACAAGGGCAAGCGAATTACGGGTGGCCACGACCTCGGAGGCTCAGCGGGGCGCAGGGGAACCCACAGGCTGTCGCGGCTAACCGACGTACAGTCGCAACTAACCGACGTACAGACGAATCGTCCCGTCGCCGACCGCCTCCACACGCACCCGCGTGAGGTCCTCCACGACCACGTCGGGCTCGTGGACCGCGGCCCGGGGCCCGACGCCCACCACGGTCATCCCGGCCGCGCGCCCCGCCGCGATCCCGGCCCCGGAGTCCTCGAACACCACACAGTCCCCGGGCGCCACGCCCAGCTCGGCGGCGCCCTTCAGGAAGCCCTCGGGGTCGGGCTTGCTCGCCCCGACGGACTCCGCCGTCACCCGCACCTCGGGCCGCTCAAGCCCGGCCGCGGCCATCCGCGCCGTCGAGAGCGGCACATCGGCCGAGGTCACGAGCGCGTGCGGCAGCCCGCGCAGCGAGGCGAGGAACTCCGGCGCCCCGGGGATCGCGACGACACCGTCGGTGTCCGCCGTCTCGTCGGCGAGCATCCGGGCGTTGTCGGCGTAGTTCTGCTCCATCGGCCGGCCGGGCAGCAGCAGCGCCATCGACGCGTAGCCCTGCCGCCCGTGGACGACCTTCATGACCTCGTCCCCGTCGAGCCCGTGCTGCTCGGCCCAGCGCCGCCAGACGCGTTCGACCGAGGCGTCGGAGTTGACGAGGGTGCCGTCCATGTCCAGCAGGAGGGCACGGGCGGTGAGCACGGCGGTGGCCGTCATCGGCTGCTCCAAGGCTCAGGGCGCGGTTCCAGCGCCGGAAGGGGCGGACGGCGGGTTCACCTCGCACCCCGGAGGGACAAGGCGGCCCCGCCCGCCGGTCAGGGAAAACGGGCGAGGGCCACTTTGTTCCCTCACGGTACAAAACAATCCCCGCTTCGCGCCAGACCCCCCGGCAGACGTTCACCCACCGTTCAGCACGCCCCCGCTCACCCGGCCACGGCCTCCCACAGGCTCCACACCCCGAGCGCCAGCATCACCAGCGCCGCGATCTGTGTGATCAGCCGCAGCGGCACCTTCTTCATCAGCGCCTTTCCGCCGACGATGCCGATCCCGGCCACCGCCCACAGCGCGAGCACCGCGCCCAGGCCGACGGAGAGCGGGTCGTCGTAGCGGGCGGCCAGATTCGCCGTCATGATCTGGGTGAGATCGCCGAACTCGGCGACCAGGATGAGCATGAAGCCCGCGCCCGAGACCTTCCAGAAGGACTGGTTCTCCGGCTTGCGGACCTCTTCCTCGTCCTCGCCCTTCCTCAGGAGCAGCACGGCGGCCCCGCCCAGGAAGAGCACGCCCGTCAGCGCCTGCACGAGCTGCTGCGGCAGCAGCGTGAGCACACTGCCCGCCGCGACGGCGAGCACGACGTGCAGCGCGAAGGCGGCGGCGACACCGGCGAAGACGTAGGAGGCGCGGTAGCGGGTGCCGAGGACGAGGCCGGCGAGGGCCGTCTTGTCCGGCAGTTCGGCGAGGAAGACGACGCCGAAGACGACGGCCGTCACGGTCAGGCTGATCAAGGGTTCCTCAATCGGTCGGGGCTGCCCCACCGAGAGTGCTGAACCTTCACGCGACACACCTCGGCACGGCAGCGCACACGGCACCCGCACCGGAAGGCACGGGCGTGCACTGCTTGCCGAAGGTCTCGCTGGCGGGTCCGTGAAAGGACCGCCTCCGGGCGCCGGCTCAGGCGAGCTGAGCAGTATGTCGACGGTCCGGCGAAGAGCTACTCCCCTTCTGCGCCGTCCATCGTACGCGACGTCCCCGAACCGACAGTTCCGCCTCGAACACTTGTCATGTCATGAACTCGTCACTACCTTCTCACCTCACGCACATCTCCCCGCAACACGGCGCGGCGAGCATTCTCCCGCTCGCCGCCCAACACCCCCACCCCACAAGGGAGTTCGTATGCCGAAGTTCTACGCGCGTCGACGGCTCAGCATACTCGCGGGCCTCACCGGCCTCATAGCCTCGGCCGGACTGATCAACGGTCCGGCCGCCTCCGCCGCCCTCCCCACTCCCGTGAGCGCCGCCACCGCCCGCACCTACCTCGCCTCGCTCACCGTGGCCACCGAGGACCGCACCGGCTACGACCGGGACCTCTTCCCGCACTGGATCACTCAGTCCGGCGCCTGCAACACCCGTGAGGTCGTCCTCAAGCGCGACGGCTCGAACGTCCAGCAGGACTCCTCCTGCGCCGCCACCAGCGGCAGCTGGTACTCCGTCTACGACGGCGCCACCTGGTCCGCCGCCTCCGACGTCGACATCGACCACCTGGTCCCGCTGGCCGAGGCCTGGGACTCCGGCGCCGACTCCTGGACGACGTCCCGCCGCCAGTCCTTCGCCAACGACCTGACCCGCCCGCAGCTCATCGCGGTCACCGACAACGTCAACCAGGCCAAGGGCGACCAGGACCCGGCCACCTGGATGCCCTCCCGGACGGCGTACCGCTGCACCTACGTCCGCGCCTGGGTCCAGGTGAAGTACTACTACGGCCTCTCGGTCGACTCCGCCGAGAAGTCCGCGCTGACGAACTATCTCGCGAGCTGCTGACACCCAGGTATTTCCGGCCGGGATCTCCCCGCTGACCTCAGTCGTTCCGTACCGTACGGGGCGACGGAGAGGGGACCACCATGGCCGGACTGCGCCTCGGACCACTGCTGAGGTACACCGACGGCTCGTCCGCGACCGTATGGGTCGAGACGAGCCGTCCGTGCGCCGCCGAGGTGCGCTGCGCCGACGGCGCCGGAGGCTCGGCCCCCACCTTCCAGATCGCGGGCCACCACTACGCGCTGATCCCGGTGACCGGCCTCACCGCCGGTACGACCACGACGTACGAGGTCCTTCTCGACGGCACCCGCGTGTGGCCGCTGCCCGGCTCCCCCTTCCCGCCCTCGGCGATCCACGCGCCGGGCCCGCAGGACGGCCTGCGCGTCGCCTTCGGCTCCTGCCGCTGGGCCGCGCCGCCCGCGGGCGGGCACGACCCCGTCGGCCCGGACGCCCTGGACGCGCTCGCCACCCGCCTCGCGGCCGACCCGGAGGGCGAGCGGCCCGACGTCCTGCTGCTGCTCGGCGACCAGGTGTACGCCGACGAGACCTCCGACCGCACCGAGCGCTGGCTGGCGGCCCGCCGCGACCTGAACGAACCGCCGGGCAACGGGGTCGCGGACTACGAGGAATACACGCACCTCTACTACGAGTCGTGGCTCGATCCGCGCATCCGCTGGCTGCTGTCCACCGTGCCCAGTTTCATGATCTTCGACGACCACGACGTGATCGATGACTGGAACACCTCCGCCGCCTGGCTCACCGACATGCGGGCCACCGACTGGTGGCAGGAGCGGCTGCTGAGCGGCCTGATGTCGTACTGGGTCCACCAGCACCTGGGCAACCTCTCCCTGGAGGAACTGGCGGCCGACCCGGTGTACGAGGGCGTCCGTGAGGTCCCCGACGGCACCGACGTGCTGCGCGCCTTCGCCGCCCGGGCCGACGAGGACGCGGCCACGGCCCGCTGGAGCTACCGGCGCGACTTCGGGCGCGTACGCATCCTGATGGTGGACAGCCGGGCGGCCCGCGTCCTCGCCGAGGACAGCCGCGCGATGCTCGACCCGGGCGAGGAGGCCTGGCTGCGCGAGCAGGTCCGGGACACACCCGCGGCCTACGACCACCTCCTCATCGGCACCTCGCTGCCCTGGCTGCTGCCGCATCTGGTGCACGACGCCGAGGGGTGGAACGCGGCGCTGTGCCGGGGTGAACGGGGCGAGCGCTGGGCGCGGTTCGGGGAGAAGGTGCGGCGGGCCGCCGATCTGGAGCACTGGTCGGCGTTCCCCGAGTCCTTCGCCGGGCTGGCGGAGCTGATCGCCGAGGCCGGCTCGGGGCCGGACGCGCCGGCGACGGTGTGCGTGCTGTCCGGGGATGTGCACCACGCCTACGTCGCCGAGCCCTCGTGGCCCGGCCCCGGGCCCGACGCCCGGGTGGTGCAGCTCGTCTGTTCCCCCGTCCACAACTCCGTCCCGCTGTCGATCCGGATGGGCTTCCGCATCGGCTGGACCGCGGTGGCGCGCACCATCGGACGCTCCCTCGCCCTGCACGGCCGGCTCCCCCGTCCGCCGGTCACCTGGCGCAAGACGGGCGGCCCCTGGTTCGGCAACCAGCTGATGACCCTGACCCTGCGCGGCCGTTCGGCCCGGCTGCGCCTGGAGCAGGCCAAGGCACGGCAGGGGACGGGCCCACGTCTGACGACGCTCCAGGACTCCGAACTTGCCCCGTAACACACCTGTTCCACCCCTTTGCGACCCGCGTGTCCCGCGATGTCAGTGACGCATCCCACAGGGAGCGTCAATCCTTCCCCACGAGCCTCGGTTCCCGCTCCCGGCGACGGCATGATGAGGCGGACCGTCCGCTTCCCGCCCGGCGGACCGCCGACACGCGCCCCACACGCCCGGGAGTACCACCCTTGTCTGCGTCGACCGAGGAACCCGTACCGGCCGAGACACCCCCACCGGTCTCCGTCGCCCTGGTCGGGGCCGGGCCACGGGGCACCAGCGTCCTGGAACGCCTCTGCGCCTCCGCCCCGGAACTCCTCCCTCCCGGTGCCCGGCTGACGGTCCACGTGATCGACCCGGACCCGCCGGGCCCCGGCCGCGTCTGGCGCACCGCCCAGTCGTCCGAGCTGCTGATGAACACCGTGGCCTGCCAGGTGACCCTGTTCACCGACGACAGCGTGGACTGCTCGGGCCCGATCCGCCCGGGGCCCAGCCTGTACGAGTGGGCGCGCGGCACGCTGGACCCGGACGAGTACCCGACCCGGGCCGACTACGGCCGCTATCTGGAGTGGGTGTTCGCCAGGACCGTACGGGACGCGCCGCCGAACGTGCGCGTCGAGACGCACCGGGCCCGCGCGGTCCGGCTCGACGACACCCCGGGCGGCCACCAGGCCCTCACCCTCGACGACGGCCGCACCCTGACCGGCCTCTCCGCGGTGGTCCTGGCGCAGGGCCACCTGCCCGCGACCGCGGACCCGGCCGGGCGGCGCCTCGCGGCCCACGCCGCCCGGCACGGCCTGCGCCACATCCCGCCCGCCAACCCGGCCGACGTCGACCTGTCGTCCGTCCCCGCCGGCGAGCCCGTCCTGCTGCGCGGGCTCGGCCTCAACTTCTTCGACCACACGGCTCTGCTGACGACCGGCCGCGGCGGCCGTTTCGTCCGGGACACCCGGGGCGGCGGCCTGCGCTACCTCCCCTCCGGCCGGGAACCACGGCTGTACGCCGGTTCGCGGCGCGGCATCCCGTACCAGGCGCGCGGCGACAACGCGAAGGGGCCGTACGGCCGGCACGTCCCGCTCGTCCTCACGCCGGAGACGATCGCGGGCTTCCGCAAGCGCGCGGACTCCGGGGAGGCGCCCGACTTCCTCGCGGAGATATGGCCGTTGGTGGCGAAGGAGGTCGAGACGGTCTACTACTCCGCGCTGCTCCGGCGGGCAGGAGACCCCGCGGACTCCGCGGGGCGGTGCCAGGAGTTCACCGATCTCTTCCTGGCGGTGCCGCACGGCGACCCCCGAGAGGCGGTGCTGCTGGACGAGTTCGGGGTGCCCGGTGCCGAACGCTGGAGCTGGGAACGGGTGTCCCGCCCGCACGCCGGACGGGATTTCGCGCACCTCGGCGAGTGGCGCGACTGGCTGCTGTCGTATCTGCGCGAGGACGCGGCGCAGGCCGCCCTGGGCAATGTCCGGGGCCCGCTGAAGGCGGCCCTCGACGTGCTGCGCGACCTGCGCAACGAACTCCGGCTGATCGTCGACCACGGGGGCCTCGCCGGCGCCTCCCGGCGGGACCACCTGGACCGCTGGTACACCCCGCTCAACGCCTTTCTGTCCATCGGCCCGCCCCGGCGCCGTATCGAGGAGCTCGCGGCCCTGATGGAGGCGGGTGTGGTGCAGGTGCTCGGGCCGCGCCTGGAGGTGGCGGAGGAGGACGGCGCCTGGGCGGCGCGCTCACCCGATGTGCCGGGATCGGTCGTCCGTGTGACAACCCTCATAGAGGCCCGCCTGCCGGAAGCCGACTTGCGGAGTACGGCCGACGGGCTCCTCGCCGGGCTGCTGCGGACGGGCCAGTGCCGTCCGCACACCGCCGATGGTTACGAGACAGGGGGGTTGGACGTCACGGAACGCCCTTACCATCTGATCGACCGTCAAGGAGTTGCACACACAAGGCGGTTCGCGTTCGGAGTGCCGACAGAAGGCGTGCACTGGGTGACCGCGGCGGGGGCCCGACCAGGTGTGGATTCGGTCACGCTTTCGGACGCGGATGCGGTGGCGAGAGCCGCTCTACGTGCGGTTGTGGCCGAGGAAGTCACCCAAGCAGAGGTAAACCAGTGGCCAAATGTTGAACTTGCAAGCATCAATTAGGCGCACCTAACGTGGGTTACTCATCGGTTCTGTCCCCCGACCGGCCTTCCCCTGGCCGGCCGCCCGAAGGAGTCCCCCACATGACCGCACGCCTCAACGGCGCTCAGCCGTACGCTCTCGGACTGTTCCGGATCGTCATCGGCCTGCTGTTCGCCTGCCACGGAGCCGTCGCGCTCTTCGGTGTCCTCGGAGGAGTGGACGGCAAGGGCGGTACCGCGGCGACCGGCGCCTGGCCGAACTGGTACGCGGCCGTCATCGAACTCGTCGGCGGCATCCTGGTGCTGCTGGGCCTGGGCACCCGCGCCGCGGCCTTCATATCCTCCGGCGCGATGGCCTACGCGTACTTCAAGGTCCACCAGCCCCAGGGCCTGTGGCCGATCGAGAACAGCGGCGAGGGCGCGGCCATGTACTGCTGGTCCATGTTCCTGCTGATCTTCACGGGCTCCGGCGCGTTCGGCGTGGACCGGCTGCTGGCGCGGCGCACCTCCGCGCAGGGGCAGCGGTCCACGGAGCAGACGCCGGTGGCTGCCTGAGCCGCCCGGACACCACCAAGGAGAACGGCGCCTTCCCAGCTTCGGGAGGGCGCCGTTCCGCTGCCCGGCGCGCGGTGGGCGCCTAATCACCCCCGCCCACCGGCCCGAACGGCACCGTGAAGCAGGCCGCCCGCACCCCCGCGCCGCCCGGCACGTCGTGGATCACGACCGAGGCCGCCTCGCCCGGCCGGAAGCCCCAGTCGTGCCGGGCACTCGCCGCGCCCGCGCCGCGCCGGTCGGCCGTGAAGTCCAGCCAGACCTCGTTGTCCGGGCCGACATGGTGCGGATCGCTCGACGGCCGGTGCTGATAGTGCCCGCCGGCGGCCTCCGGGTCGGCACCGCAGGGCTTCTGGTGCACATGGACCCCGTAGGCGTGGCCGGGCTTCATGCCGGCCACCTTCAGCCGTACGGTCGTCGGGCCGCCGGGCGCGGTGTGCTGACGCACCTCGATCCACGAGCCCTCCGGAACGAGACTCCTGTCGTACGTCAGCGCCGCCGACCGGTCCGCCGCCCCGGGCACGTCGAAACGGGCCTCCGCCCGCACCGAGTGGCCCTCGACAGCCTCGACACCGCCCGGACCACCGGCGAACAAAGCCGTCGCGACGGCGCTCGCGCATACCCCTGCCAGCAGCATGGTGTGTACCGTTCCTCACCTTGTGTCCGACTTAGCCCCTTCTTGTTGCTACGGGACACCCGCGCCCGGCGCCCTCCGGGACACGCAGCCGGGTGACGACTCGGGGGCGATGTGACGACTCGGGACGAGAGGAGACGAGCTGAGACACGACGTGAACAGTCGGTACCGAACGTACGAGCCCCCCGTGAACCGCCCGTCACACCCCAGGCGTACGCTGTATGGCTGTCATGGCCACTCCTGCCGTCCCCGCGCGACATCGCGGCACGGTCTGGCCCACGGGGGACTCACGGGGAGTTGCGGTGCTGGAGCAGGTGGGGTCGCTGATCGGCAGCCCATGGATCTACGCGGTGGTGGCCCTGTCCATCCTGCTCGACGTGTTTCTGCCGGTGCTGCCCAGCGGCGTCCTGGTGATCACGGTGGCCACGGCGGCTGCCGCGGGCTCGGCCACCGATGTGCCCGACATCCTGGCGCTGACCCTCTGCGCGGCCACCGCCTCCGTCCTGGGTGACCTGGTCGCCTATCGTCTCGCCTGGCGCGGCGGCGCCCGTCTGGACCGGGCGATCTCCCGCTCGCGGCGCCTGACCGCCGCGCAGGAACGTCTCGGCGCGGCGCTGGCGCGGGGCGGCGGCGCGCTCGTCGTCCTCGCCCGCTTCGCTCCCGCCGGCCGCTCGGTCGTCTCCCTCGGCGCGGGCGCCGCCCACCGCCGCGCCCGCGACTTCCTCCCCTGGTCGGCCCTGGCCGGCCTGACCTGGGCCGCGTACAGCGTCGCCCTCGGTTACTTCGGCGCCCACTGGCTGGGCGCGAGCTGGCTGGCCACGGCCGTGTCGGTGGGAGCGTTGTTCGGGGCGGGGGCGGGGGCGGCGTACGTCATGCGCAGGGAGCCGCAGGCGTCGGAGGCGTCGTAGGCCTCACGGGTTCGGGGGCGTCGCAGGAGCCATGCCGTAGGAGCTGTGGAGCCTCAGCTCGCGCGGCGCGTGGCGGCTCCCCGGATCTCCAGCCCGTCCAGCAACTCCTCCGTGGCCTGCGCGACGGCCTCCACGGCGCGGTCGAACACCTCCTGGTTGTGAGCGGCGGGGGCACGGAATCCCGAAACCTTCCGCACGTACTGCAACGCGGCAGCCCGAATGTCGTCCGCCGTGGCCTCCTCGGCCATCGCAGGGGGACGAAGCGTCTTGATACTCCGGCACATGCCCCCAGTCTCACCCTTTCGGCCCCCGTACGACAGCGCCGACTGCCATGATCTCCGCGAGGCGGCCACCACGGTGGGGCCGACCGACGAGAGGAACCCGACATGGGGAACGAACTCAGCGTGGCCGTCCTGGGCCCCGGCGGCGTGGGCGGGCTGCTCGCCGCGCTGCTCTCCCGAGCCGGCCACCGCGTGATCTGCCTGTCAGGCGAGGAGACGGCCCGGACCCTGCGCGCGGACGGCATCCGGGTCCGCAGCACGCACTTCGGCGACTTCACGGCCCCGGTCGAGGCCGACACGCGGCTGCGCGAGCCGGTCGACGCGTGCCTGGTGACCGTCAAGCACACCTCCCTCGACGCCGCCCTGGCGCGCATCCCCGCACCCGCGCTGGCCGACGGCCTGCTCGTGCCGTTCCTGAACGGCGTCGAACACCCGGCGACCCTGCGCGCCCGCTACCGTCCCGACCGCGTCGCCCCGGGCGTCATCCGCGTGGAGTCGACCCGCGTGACCCCGGGCGTCATCGAACACGGCAGCCCCTTCGCGGAGATCGACCTGACCGGTACGGCGGTGCCCCGCGCCCGCCTCGACGCCCTCGCCGAGGCCCTCACCGCCGCCGGCCCGGCCGTCCGCGTCCAGGACGACGAGGCGGCGGCCCTGTGGGCGAAGATGTCGTTCCTGGCCCCCTTCGCCCTGCTCACCACGCACTACTCCCTCCCCCTCGGCGAGGTCCGCACGCGCCACCGCGACGAACTGACGGCCCTGGTGGAGGAGACGGCCGCGATCAGCCGCGCGTGCGGCGGCCCGGCCGACCCGGCCCAGGCCCTCGCCCGCTACGACGCGTTCCCGCCGCGGACGAAGTCGTCGATGCAACGCGACGCCGAGGCGGGCCGCCCCCTCGAACTGGACGCCATCGGCGGCGCGTTGCTCCGCGCGGCCGAGCGGCACGGCGTTCCGGCCCCGGTGACGGCCCGGGTGGTGGGGGAACTTGCCGCCGGGCCGGGCGCGGAGGGCCCGGGGAGACACTGATCCGGCGTCGGGCCCGGCACACCCACGCGCCGCCGCTGTCGGACGAACGCGTGCGTCACATCACCTGCGAACGCCGACCACGAGCACGAGCAGTTATCCCACCTGACTGACAGTGCTGTCCGGGTCTCGATATGGTGCGAGCGGCGCGAAGGGGGATGGGCATGCGCAAGTTTTTGTCGGCGTTGCTCAGGACGGCTCATGCGCGCCCCGGCTCGGCGCTCGGGCCGGATGGCGCGCCCAGCGGTGACATGCCCGACACCGGCGAGCCAAAAGCGGCGAGCCCCATGACCGTACTGACGCCGATCCTGGCCGCTGCCGTCTGCCTGCTCGGCATTTTCTACGGCGCGCTCAGCGACCGCGGCGTCGACGGTGTCATGCTCGTTCTCGCCTGCACGATCGTGCTGGTTCTCGTCGTGCGCCAGGGCATCCTCCTGTTCGGCAACTTCAGACTCACCCGGGAACTGGCGCAGAAGGAGAACCACTTCCGCTCCCTGGTACAGGGCTCCAGCGACGTCATCATGATCGCCGCCCCCACCGGCGTCCTGCGCTACGTCTCCCCGTCCGCCGCCGTGGTGTACGGCCGCCCGGCGGAGGACCTGGTGGGTACGCAGCTGGCCGACCTCATCCATCCGGAGGACCTGGGCGGCGTCGTGCACGAGGTGCGGCGTTTCCTCGCCGCCGACCCGGTCGAGGAACCCACCACGCGCATCGGGTGCCGTTTCCGGTCGGGCGACGGAGGCTGGCTGAACGTCGAGTCGACCGTCAACCGTTATCAAGGCGGCCTCATCTTCAACAGCAGGGACGTGACCGAAAGGGTGCGGCTGCAGGCGCAGTTGCAGTACAACGCCGAGCACGACCCGCTCACGGACCTGCCCAACCGCGCCCTGTTCACCAAGCGTGTCGAGCAGGCCTTGTCCCGCCGCCGTGCCTCCGACCAGGGCGTGGTTCTGCCGGCCGTGCTGTGCATCGATCTCGACGGCTTCAAGGCCGTCAACGACGCGTTCGGGCACCAGGCCGGGGACGAGCTGCTCATTCAGGTCGCCCTCCGGCTCCAGGAGGTGGTCCGGCAGGGGGACACCGCCGCCCGGCTCGGCGGGGACGAGTTCGCCGCCCTGATCGTCGGGGACGACACCCGCGACCGGGCCGCCCGGGAACGGCACATCCTGGAGCTCGCCGACCGCCTCAGGGCGACGCTGTCGCAGCCCTACTTCATCGACGGCAACAACGTCCGGGTCAACGCCTCCATCGGTGTGGCCCTCGCTGAGGCGGGTCTGAGGGCGGGCGAGCTGCTGCGCAACGCCGATCTGGCGATGGGCCGGGCCAAGGCCGGCGGCAAGGGCCGCGTCGAGCTGTACGAGCCGCAGATGCAGCAGGACCTCGTCCGCAAGGCAGAGCTCGCCAGGCGTCTGCGGGCCGCGCTGCACGACGGCGAGTTCACGCTGCTGCACCAGCCGGTGGTGTCCCTGGAGGACGGCCGGATCACGTCGGTCTCCGCGCAGGCGCGCTGGCGCTCCGCCCAAGGGGTGCTGTACACCCCCGCGGAAATCTCGCACGTGGCGGAGGACAGCGACGGGATCCACGATCTGGGCCGCCGGACACTGGAGGAGGCAACCGAGCAGGCCGCCGAGCGACGCGCTGCGGGCCTGGCAGTGCCGGTGGCCGTCCGGATGAGCTCCCGCCGGTTGCTGGACCGGTCGACGTCCGTCGGTGCGATCGAGGCGCTGCTCACCGAACACGGCCTGCCGACCGGGTCACTGATCATCGAACTGTCCCACGCCGACCCGAGCATCTCCCTGGACGAGCTGCAACACCGTCTGGGCGCCCTCAGGCAGGTCGGCGTGCGGATCGCGCTCGACGCTTTCGGCAGCGGCCAAGCGGCGATCACGGCCCTCAGACTGCTCCCCGTCGACATACTCAAGCTAAGCCGTGATCTGGTCGAGGGCGTCGTCGAGTCCCCACGGCTGCAGAAGACCACCAGTGGGCTGCTGCGGATCGCCACCGACCTCGGACTGCAGTCCGTGGCCGACGGGGTGGACCTGCCCGAGCAGGTCGTCGCCCTGCGCGCGATGGGCTGCACACACGGGCAGGGCATGGCGTTCTCCGGGCCACTGGACGAGTACCGGCTACGCAGAGCGCTGGCCTCCGCTTACTTCCCGGTGCCACACGGCCGGCCCGGGACCGCTGTCGAGGGCAGCGACGTGCGGGGTGCGACATCGAGCGGCGACGCCTTTGCCGGACCGGGGCTTGCGGCCGCCGAGTTGCTGCGCGAGTACGCGCCGCACGACTGGGACGAGGCCGAGACGGTAGCCAGAGCAGCGGGTGATTTCGAGCATGCCCTCGCCCGGCTCTTCGTACGTCTCGGACCGCCTCCCGAACCGACGGCACTCGAGTACGACCCAGCAGGAAGCGGTGACGGAGGCGCGCGGCAGTGAGTGTGGAAGAAAGCAGCGGCGCTCCGCCCGTCCCTCCGGACGACCTCGTCGTCTCGGTAGGTTTGGAGATCGCCATGAAGTGGGGTGCCGCCCTCGGCGGACCGGAGCAGCTCAAGGTCGCGTTGGCGGCCCTGGAACCACAGTTGAAGCGGGATCACCAAGTTCGGCTCAGGCACCTGGACATGCAGCGGGACGCGGCCGCACGCAAGGACGAGAACGCCAGGGCCGCCGCAGAGCGCGAGCTGCGGCTGGCGCGAGAGAAGCGTCAGCACGCGCTCCGGATGACGGGCTTGTACATGGGCGCCGTGATCAGCATCGCCATGCTCGGCGCCGGTATCTACGTCGCCAGGGACGTCTGGTGGCTTGCGATCATGCTGTGCGGACCCAGCCTGATAGCCATGGGCAAGCTTTACGTGCTGCGGCGCAGCGACCGTGAGGACATGAGGGCGGTGGCGCGGAGCGCCCGGAGCGCGATGAACGCGGCCGGTCAGGCGCAGCCTCCGCCCGTTCCGTGACGAGAGCGAGGAAAGGACACCCGGTTCGTGTGAACCGCGAGAAGACACTCGCACCCCAAATTCGAACAGGCGTATCATTGAGGCGTGGCTACGACCTATGACTTTCCGAGTGACCTCCTCGCCGGTCAGGAGGAACTCCATCAGGTCCGCGCCGAGCTGTCGGTCCTGCTGAAGCGGCTGCCCTGGTCGGTGGAGCCGGTGGACGGCTTCAGCGACGACAACGGCTGGCGCAAGGTCGAGCGCCCCGCCTCCCCCGGCTGGAGCGCCGACGAACAGGCCGAGGTGGAGAAGCTCCGCCGGCGCGAGCACGAACTCGCGGTGTTCGTCAGCACCCACCGCTACTGGTCCGAACTCACCGGCCCCGAGCGGGTGACGGCCCGTTCCCAGCTGAAGCACGCGCACGAGGCTCCGCCGGAGGGGACCGACGGAGCCTCGTAGCCACGGAGTCGTCAGCCGCGGCTCTTGCCCAGGAGCTTGTTCATCTCGCGGATCTCGGCGTTCTGCGCGGTGACGATGTCACCGGCCATGGCCTTGGCGGGGCCGTAACGGCCCTTGCTCTTCTCTACGGCGGCCATCTTCACGGCACCCTCGTGGTGCTCGACCATCAGGGTCAGGAACTGCGTGTCGAAGGCCTTGCCCGTCAGCTTCTCCAGGCCGGCCATGTCCTCGCCGCCCATCATCCCGGGCATGCCGGAGTGGTCCATGGAGTCCGCCGGCTCGGGGGCGTCCTCACCCCACTGCTTCAGCCAGCCGGTCATGGCCCTGATCTCCGGGTCCTGGGCCTTCTCGACCCGCGCCGCCAGGTCCTTGACCGCACCGGAGACGGCCCGGCCGTCGGCCAGCCGCGCCATCTCCAGCGCCTGCCGGTGGTGCGGGATCATGCCCTGCGCGAAGGACACGTCCTGGGCGTTGTGGGCTCCGCGCGTGGCCTCGGCGCCGGCGGACTCGGAGGCGGAGGCGGAAGCGTGCGCGTCGTGCCCGCTGCCGCTGTTGCCGCCACCGTCGCCGCCGCACGCGGCGAGGACGAACGTCGCGGAACCGGCCGCCGCCACGAGGGCGGCCCGGCGCGTCAGATTACGGATGCTGTACGTGCTGTTCATGCGTGAACTCCTGCTTCCGCAAGGAGGGGGGAATGGGATTCGGACACGTCGACGCACCACACCGGCAAGGGCGTTGGCCCCCGGCGCGATGCGTACGCGGTGTCTAAATCCGCAGAAGCTGGAGTTCGGCGAGGGAGGGCGGGGCACGCGCACCTTCCGCCTCCCCGCCCGCGAACGCCCGTACGACGTCCGCCGCTACGCCCCCGGGGACCGGGTCGGGAACAAGCGGGGGCAGCACCGGCCCACCGCTCAGCGCCGCCGAAGCACAGGTCGCGTCGGCATGATGGACGGACCCGCCACCGCAGTGCGCGAAGGGCATGGCCGGGGAGTGCGTCTGAGGTGCGTGACTGTTCGGCACGTGCGACCCCTGCGGGACGCCACCCCCGGGCGCCAGCCCGTGCATCCCCAGCAACCCGGCCAACAGCCCCAGCACACACAGCACACGCCACCGCCGGACGACGGGGCGCGGGGCGCGCTGGACGGGGCTGTTCACGGTGACCATCGTAGAGAAGCCCCCGGCGCCCCGAAGCACTGCGGCAGTCTCGGACGCACATACGAACCACCATCAGGCGTGCGACCGCACATGCCCCGATCAGGCGAACTCGGTCAGTCGCCTACAACCGCCCTGCCCCTCCCCAGGTCATGCACCCGCACGACACGAATGACCCCGAGGGGAAACCATGAGCCAGCAGTACCCGCAGCAGCCCTACCCGCCCCAGCAGCCGGGGGTCGGTGCCCCGGCGCCCCAGCCACCGAAGAAGCGCAGTGCCGGCAAGATCGCGGGCCTCGGGTGCGCGGGCATCATCGCCCTCTTCGTCATCGTCGCCGTCGCCACGGGCGGCGGAAGCAGCGAGAGCAAGCACACCTCGAACAAGGACAGGGCCGTCGCCGCCGACGGCAAGCCCGGGGGCGGCGGGGACAGCGGGGCCGAACCGGCCGACGAGAAGTCCCAGGCCGAGCAGTTCCGGAACTGCGTCGCCAAGAACGGCACGGACACCGAGAAGGCCGCGGTCGAGCACGTCACCAAGGTGACCGGTGCCGACAAGCTGCTGACCTACCTGGGCCTCACCGAGGACATCGCCCCGGACGCCGTGTACGAGATCACCTACGAGATCCGCGGGGGCGAGTCCGGCCCGGTCATCGAGACAGCTCAGCTGTCAGACCGAACGAGCCTTAACTTCACACCCACTGTGATCAGCACCCCTTCAGCGGGCTCGAAAGTATCGGTGGAGATCACCGACGTGCTTACTCAAGGGCCGTAGGGCACCCGACGCCCATTCGAGTCACAAGAACGTCACTCTGCACCCACATTTCCTTCACTCATCGCATGATGCTCCATCAATACCAGCAACACATACGGGGGACACCATGACCAAGCGCACCACCGCAGCGGCACTCATCGCGGCCGCCCTGCTCACGGTCACTGCCTGCGAAGGCACCGACACCGACAGCGGCACCAACTCAAAGCCCAGCCAGGGCAGCAACGACAAGGCCGACACCAGCAACGACACGACGAAGGCCGAGAACGCCTCGCTGCCCGACATGACCGGCAAGGGCCTCCAGTCCGCTCAGGACCAGGCCCAAGACGCCGGGTTCTACAGCCTCACCTCGCACGACGCCCTCGGCCGCGGACGCATGCAGGCCTTCGACCGGAACTGGAAGGTGTGCTCCCAGACCCCGAAGGCCGGCAAGCACCCCACGGACACCAAAGTCGACTTCGCGACGGTCAAGCTCGAAGAGGACTGCCCAGCGAAGGACGCGGGCGCCGCTCCAGAGGCCGCCGGCGGCACGATGCCCGACTTCAAGGGAAAAGCCGTGAAGGCCGCCCGCCAGGCGCTTGACACGTCTACGAGCATCACAGTCAACGACGCCTCCGGGCAGGACCGGATGGTGCTGATGGAGTCGAACTGGCAGGTGTGCACCCAGGAGCCGGCCGCGGGAGCGAAGCTCGACGGTCAGCCCGTGAAGCTCACCGCGGTGAAGTTCGAGGAGTCCTGCTGACTCAGCGCCGCCGGGGCCTGGGCCGCAACGCCATTCCGCCGCCGGGGCCGAGCGGTTCGCCCGGGCGGTCAGGCGAAGATGGCGCTGAAGGGACTTCGCCGACCGGGGCCCCTGGCGCGCCCGGCGGGCCGGGGCCGGCCGGGAGCCCGGGTGCGCCTGGTCCGGCTGGCGACGCTGGAGCTGCTGGCCCTGCAGGGGCTCAGGGTGAGCCGGGCCCACAGGGTGAGCGTGGCGAGAAAGGCGAACAGGGGCCTGCGGGGTCGCCGCCGTCGTCGTGGACGTTCACCTGTCGCGGCGTGACGTACACCTGCACGCCCGCCGGGAGCGGGTCGACCGCCTACACATGCGAGCCGACCGGAGGCTCGGACGATCCTGGTCTGCCTGGCCCGCTCGCGGCCGGGCTGGATCCGAGCCGCCGCCAGTACCCCTGAGACTTCTTGCCCCCTCTCGCCTCCGGGCGGGAGGGGGCGATTCGTCGTGCCTAGGCTCAGCGCGCGTGCAGCCCGCGGCGGACCCGGCCGATCACATTCTGTGCGTCTGCGCCGTAGACCGCGGACTCGCTCAAGGTGTCCCACACGCGTTGGTAGAAGGCCACCGCCTCATCGTCGTCGAGCCACAGCTCGGCGTGCCAGTCCTCGGCGATGACGAGGCTGTCGTCAAGGATCCAGAACCCGTTCGCGGTGGGGATCCTCAAGGACGCACTGAGGGGAATGATCCCGAGTTCGATCGTGTCCATCCCAACCTGACCCGCCAGCCGGTCCAGCTGCGCAGCGAGGACAGACGGCGGGCAGACGAGCGCGTGAAGCGCGGCCTCCCACACGAGCGCATGGAACCGCCGCCCGCCCTGGTACAGCCACGTCTGCCGCTCCATCCGGGAACGAACGGCCTCCTCCGTGTCCCGCACCGTGCCTTGCATGTCGGCGTACCGCAGGAAGATGTGCCGGGCATAGTCGGCGGTCTGAAGCATGCCCGGGACGACGGCCTCTTCCCACGCGCGGATGACCCGGGCTCGGTCGACAGCAACGTTCCAGGTGTCCTGTACGGGCCGGTGCCCGGCAGCGAGCTGGCGGCGCCACGACCGGATGTGAGACTCGAAGCCCTTGAGGCGGGCGTCCAGTTCACCAACCACGTCAGGCTGCCCAACGGCGTGGCTCCAGGCACGGAGGTCCTCGCTCGTGGCGGTCTGCCGGCCACCCTCCAGCTTGTAGACCTTGGAGTGCGGCCAGCCGAGCCGCTCGGCAAGCACGGTGCCGGTGAGACGTCCCCCAGGAGCGGACAGGCGTAGCTCCCTCAGCCGACGGCCGAGGGCCTCCCGGGCCTGCTGGTAGTCCGTGCTCACCGGCGGGGGCTACTACTTCGTGCCGAGCTGCGCCGCGAACTTGTCGTACGGGCGGGACGCGTGGACCGCGGCGTCGCGCACCTGGCAATACCGCAGCACCTCCGCGGGCTCGGTGATGATCTCGACGTCGTGGAAGACATCCTCGTCGTCGAAGCGGAGGATCGCCACGAGACGGCTGTCGAAGAGCCAGAAGTCCTCGGCGGGCAGATGCACCCGCTCCGCGTCCTCCCGCCAGATGTTGCGCGCGTCTTCGCCGGTGGCCGCGTTACAGCGGGCGTAGGAGAGAAGGAACCGCTGCCCTTCAGTCGGCGGGTTGTCCACAACGCGCACGCGACCGACGTATTTACCCGCCTGCGTCTGCCGGTGGATGTTCTGACACCAGTCGCTGTCGAGGTCCGCCGGGGCGTGGCCGGTGGCGAGGAACTCGGCGTACCCCTCGTCGTCGCGGTCGGAGGCGTAGCCGCGTCGGGTCTCCAGGTGCCATGCCGAATGCTCGAAGTGATGGAACAGCCGGCCGAACTCCTCGAGGCCGATCAGCTTGGGCACGCGGTCCATCTCCTTCGGGCCGTGGTTGACGAGCAGCTCGCGGGGGACGACCACCGCGGCATCGTCCAGTCCGAAGTGCTGCAACTGCCGCAGGTCCGCAGGGTCGGTGAGGGGCCGCCCCTGGACGATGATCTCACCGCTGTCGAGGTCCTCGTGCACTGCTGGGCAGCCGCCGTTCTTGCTGTCTGTGCCGTTGAATCGCAGCCGTCGCGCCATGGTCGTCTCCTTCGTGCCGGGTCGTGTCGTCTTCAGCATCACCAGGCTCCAGGCCTCGTACTACCGTGCACGCGTCTCGTTGTGAGACCACACGAGAACATTTGGCCAGGCTGCGAGAACATTCGAGAACATCGCATGGCGTGTGTCAACACCGCCTCCCTACGGTCCTGTTCATGGCCGAAGCACCCGCACAGAACGTCGACCCGTTCACCGCCATGGAGTCCCTCCGGGCGGCCCTGGACCAGGTCGGCATCGTGCTGCCGTCGCTTGCGGTGGATCCAGCAGCGCCGAACCTTCGCCTCGTAGATCTGGGGCGCGTGCGCGCGGATGTGGCCATGCGGCTGGCACGCGCACTCCAGCAAGGGAGCCCCATGACATGAGCGCGAAGCGACAGAGCCCACCCCCGCCCGACCTCGAGACAATGCGCGACACCGCGCACCAGGTGTTGGACCCGGACTCCGGCCCGGACGCCCTGCCACCGGCCGCCGACGAGCTGGCCACACTCACCACCACGCTGCGCGGCCACCTCCAACTGCTCGCTCCCGAGGTCGAGCATGCGGCCGCCCTCCTGTCGGAGAACAGCCCCACCCGCTCCGCAGCGATGGCCTGCGCCGAGGAGGCGGGAGGCAAGCTCCGCGCCCCCGAGTTGGGGTTCGCCGCGCTGACTGGCCGCGTCATGTACGCCCGGCGGCTTGCCCGCGTCTTGGCCGCCCTGTGCGACCACTACGAGATCGTCAGCGCGGGGATCGAAGTGACGTCCGAGCAGAGGGCGTTCGTGCGCCTGGCGAACCACTGCGTGAATTGCAAGAAGTGCCGGGCCAGGGACGGCCAGGGCATGAACGCCGGACTCGCCTGTGAGGAAGAGAGCAGGCTGTACGAGGTGTACCGGGTAGCGCGCGCCCGCGCCTCCGCGGCTCGACTCGCTGGCCGCAACGCGGCGGGGGCCTCGGCGTGACCACCACCGAACCCGAGACCGAGACCCCCACCGAGGACGATGAGCTCCAGGCCCTCGGCGAGCAGCTGCTGCACACCGCGAGGACATCCCCCGTCCGGACCGTCGTCCAGGCCTTGGTCGAGGAACAGACGATCCTGTCGGCGCCGGCCGTTCGCCAGGCCCTGATCCTCCACACCGACGACGGCGAGATGGCCCACCTCGAGGGCCTGGCGGGTCACGTATTCAGCCTGGGTCTCGACAAGGGGCAACGCTCGTTCCTCTGCCTCGTGCTGTCGATGGTCGGCATCGGAATGACTGCCATCGCTGCCGTGCGGGAGCTGGACGAACGCCAGCTTCAGATCCTGCTGCGGGCGATTCTGCGGCTCGCAGGCAACGACACGATCGCTGTCGGTACCCGCCTCCCCCTTCGACGCAACCGCAGGACCGACGTTGAGGGAAACGACCAGTGAACTGCAAGAGCACGGCCCACCAGACCGCGCCCAGCGGATCCCGAGCCCCCGCTATCGGCCGACGCCGATAGCGGGACGAGCGGCCACCCCGACGCCCCGTTACGGGCGGCCGCAGGCCCGCCGCCGGACCGTCCCAGTCACCGGCGGCGGGCCCCCTACGCTGCACGGTCGTTGAAACAACCGCAGCGACCAGCGATCGGAGACCCATGGCAGGCATCGAGTTCGAAGCGAAGACCCTCGACATCGACCCCGCGAAGATCGAGAGGCTCATCACCGAGGCCGGCGGCACCTGCACGACCACGACCCGTCTCATGCGGCGGTACGTGTACGACACGATTCCGGCCGTCCCCGGCCGATGGGTGCGTCTGCGCGACACGGGAGGCGACGTCACCCTGTGCGTGAAGCAGATCGTCACGGACGCCGTCGATGGGACCCACGAGACCGAGGTGACCGTCGACGATTTCGAGGAAGCTGCTGCGCTGCTGCAGCTGACCGGCCTGACGCCACGCAGCTACCAGGAGAACCGGCGCACCTCCTACGCCCTCGGCGCCGTCCGCCTCGAGGTCGACGAGTGGCCGCGCATCCCGCCGTACCTGGAGATCGAGGCCGACGACGAGGCGCAGGTGTGGGCGGCCGCCGCCGCGCTGGGCATCGACCACGACCAGCTCACATCGATCAACACCACGAAGGTCTACGGCCTGTACGGCATCGACCTGGACTCCATCGCCGACCTGCGTTTCGAGTAGGCCGGCGCCTGCTACTCCGGCTGGGGCACCGCGCCCCGGCCCGCCCGCAGAGGGGGGCACCATGCACGACCTGAGCGACGTGCCGGTGGAAGTGAAACCGGACCGCACCCTGCGCGTGAAAATCATCGACGCGTGCGGCCTCGCCTGCTCGTTCTGCCACAACGAGGGGACACCCGTCGCCGCACCGGGCAACACCGGACGCGTCTCCATCTACCTCCGCACCAACGGCGCGGGCTTCCTCCCCGCCCGGATCGCCGCCGACGCCGACTTCGCCCTGGCCCTCGCCGCCGTGCGTGGCAGCCTGCCGACGAACGAAGTGCACTTCACCGGCGGCGAGCCGACGCTGCACCCCGACCTGCCGGGCCTGATCACCATCGCCCGGCGCCTCGGACTCACGGTCGGCCTCACCTCGAACGGCGAAAACGGCGCCGCGGTCCTGCCCGCCGCCGCGGCCGCCGGCCTCGACCGCATCAACCTGTCCGTGTTCGGCACCACCCCGGCCGAACTCGCCGCCGTACAGGCTCCGCGTCTTGCCTCGCCGAAGCTCGCCGAGCGCAAGCTGGCCGCCCTCGACGCGACGATCGAGACCGCGACCGCCCACGGCATCAAGGTCTCCGCCAACATCGTGATCCCCGACCGTGGCCACGTCGACCGCGTGCTCCGCATCATCGAGCGACACGGCCGTTCCGTCGTGGTCCGCATGCTCGTCTCCCTGGAGGAAGGGGGCGCGTCCCTCGATGCGATGCGGGATGTCGTCGACCACCTGGGCGCCGTGCCGGTCCGCCGCATCATCACAGCAGGGGCCTCCGATCAGCGGATGCGGTACCGCCTGCCGGACGGACGCACCCTGTACGCGAAGAGCATCCGGCCCGTGCGCCTGCCCGAGACCTGCGCCGACTGCCGGTTCAACAACCCGGACGACTGCCAGGAGGGGTACTACGGAGTCCGGCTGTACCGCGCCGCGGACGGCCCGTTCATGGTCGGCGTCTGCATCCAGCGCATGGACCTGTGCCTGCCGCTCGGCGAGTTCGTGATGAGCCAGCGCTGCCACGAGGTAGCGACCTTCCGCGACGACGAGGCAGCGCGACTGACCCGGCTGCACGCCACGGCGGCAGCGACCGACCCGGGATGAATATCGGCTAGCGCCTCTCCGACGTCGGCCGGGCCGCCCCGTCATTCTCCGCCGGGGCGGCGGGCCGCTCAACGCACGAGGTCGGCGAGCGGCACGCTGAGGGCGTCGGCGATGAGGAGCAACTCGGTGAGGCTGGGGGCGCGCTGGGCGGTCTCGTACCGGTGGATCGTCTTGTGGTCGAGGCCGACGCGCTCAGCTAACTGAACCTGCGAGAGGCCCGCGCGCCGGCGGACTTCTCTTATGCGGTCCCCGATGACCCGGCGGCGGGCGAGTACCCAGTCGGGCAGGGGGTCGAGAGGCACCCGATAAAGCTGTAACGATCATGACGCCATGTCTTTACCCGCCTGGGTAAATATCGTGGAGCTACTGGGGAACACGTGCTGTGGGCACATGCCACCCCCCAGTGCATACGCCCGCACCGGCATGTCCGGAGTGGGCGGGATGACGCGCGGGTGTGCCTGTGTCCGCCTGCGGCCGGTCATCCTCTGCTCTGACACGGTCAGAGCAAGCCGCCCCACCCCCTGCACGGGGTGGGGCGGTCTAGGTTTGTACGCGCGACCCCCGCCGATGCGTTCGGCGGGGGTCGCCGCCTACGGGCCGATCCTCCCCAGGCCGGTTCCCGCAGGTGACGACGAGCCTGTGTCTGGCGCGCGGTGGGGAGCCGCGCCGTCCTCGTCTTGTCTGGAAAGCGTAAGAGCCACGCCCCGACGATCAAGTCCCCCAAATGGGTGATGAAGAAACATGATCGTTTGGGGATGTGGACTCTTTGTGGACTTCGATCACAGGAGAGGCCCCCCAGGGTGATCCATGGGGGGCCTCTGACCTGCTACTTAATCCGGTGGGCGCGGACGGTTTCGAACCGCCGACATCCTGCTTGTAAGGCAGGCGCTCTACCCCTGAGCTACGCACCCGGCTTCCCAGGCCAAGCGCCCAGGACGAGTCGACAGCCTACATTGCCCGGGGCACGGACCGGCAATCCGTTTGGCGTGGGGCGGGGCCGGGGGTTATCCCCCCTTCGGATCCGGGAGTGGCCCGGATCCCCCGGCGGGCCCCGGATCCATACGGTCGTAGAGCGCTCGGAGAGCGCCCGTCGTCCGCCCAGGGGGAGATCGTCATGGCCCGCACCATCCGCACCACCGGCACCACCCGCACCGCTTCCGCCCGCGCGATCGCCGTCGCCGGTGCCGTGGCCGTTCTCGTCGCCGGGCTCAGCGCCTGCGGGGCGTCCGCCGGGGACGACACCGACCCCGACCACCGGTCCTTCGGCCTCCAGGGCCGCACCCTGACCGTCGACTCCGACGACTCCGCCCTCGAGATCGTCGCGGCCGACCGGAACCCGGCGGGCAAGATCGAGGTCACCCGGTGGTTCCAGGGCTCGGTCGTCGTCGGCAAGGAGCCCAAGGTCACCTGGTCGATGCGGGACGACCGGCTGGTGCTGCGACTGAAGTGCTCCGGCGTCGTCGCCGACTGCGCGGCCAAGCACCGCGTCGAGGTACCCCGGGGCATCACCGTGAAGGTCCAGGACGGCGACGGCAGCGTGCGCGCCCGGGGCTTCCGGGACCCCCTGAGCATCCGCACGAGTGACGGCTCCGTCCGCGTCACCGACACCACCGGACCCCTGGAGCTGCGCACCGGCGACGGATCCATCCGGGCGGACGTCTCCTCCCGCGACGTGCGCACCCACACCGGCGACGGCTCGGCCCGCATCGAGCTCGGCGTCGTTCCGGACCGCGTGGAGTCCCGCAGCGGCGACGGTTCCGTGACCATCGCGCTGCCCGAGGCGGCCTACCGCGTGACTACCGAGACCGGCGACGGTGGCGTGGACGTGTCCGTGCCCCGCGACGAGAGCAGCTCCCATGTGGTGTCCGCCCGGAGCGGCGACGGCAAAGTGACGGTCCGAACAGCGAACTGACCGGCCCGTGTGTTCGTCCTTAACCGGTGGGAGAATGACACCGGGCAGGGTGGACAACAGCACGGGAGAGGGATGTGACGGCGACACCAGGGCAGCCGTACTCGCCGTCGGTGCCGCGCGCACACAGCCCGCGCCGCACCCTCCCCCGCACCCCGAGCGGTCCGCTGCGGGACGTTCTCACTCTGATGGCGCTGCCGCTGGTGGCCGCGCTGGCGCTGCCCGCCGCCTTCGCGGGCGGCGGCACCCGGCGCTGGTTCGGCGGCCGTGCCGAGAGCCAGCGGGCCGAGGCCCAGGCCGCCAAGGACGCCGCGGCGGCCGCCTTCTACGAGCTGGACACCGCCCAGCGCGACCTGCGCATCTCGATAGAGACGATCAACGCCGTCGACGACTCCCCCGCCGCCCGGCGCGCCGTCGCCGATTTCGCCGCCCTGGGCAGCCGCATCGACGAGGCCAGCCACCGGTACATCAACGCCGTCGACGCCCACGACCTCGACCGCGACGACCTCGAGGCGTCGACCGCCTCCCGTGCCCGCACCGAGCTGACCGCCGCCAAGGAGGAACTGGACCGGGTCAAGCAGGAGCTGGACCGCTTCGCCGACGGCCTCGGCCCCCTGCTCGGCAAGGCCGAGACCCAGCTGGCCCGTCTCGCGCCCGCCGTCGAGCGCGCCCGCCAGGCCCTGCTCGGCGCTTCCAACGCCCTCGACGCCGTCCGAGCGTCGCACCTGAAGGCGGACGACCTCGCCGCCCGGCTCGCCGTCCTCTCCCCGGAGCTGACCAAGCTGAACCAGGGCGCCGGCCGGCACGGCGTGCCGGAGACCCTGGAGCGGGCCGAGCGGGTCACCCGCGAGGCCGAGGCGATCCGCGTGGAGGCCGAGCGGCTGCCGGACCGCGCCGCCGAGATCGACCACCGGCTCGTCTCCCTGCGCACCCGCGCCCAGGCCCTGACCACCCGCTCCGAGCAGGTGGACCCGATCCTGAGCGAACTGCGCCGCCGCTTCACCGCGGCCTGCTGGCAGGACCTCCAGCGCGTCCCCGACGACGCCGCCGCGCACGTCCGCCAGGCCGAGAGCAGGCTGGCCGAGGCCCGGTCAGCCCGCGCCGAGCAGCGCTGGGCCGACGCGACGGCCCTGCTGTCGACCGTGCGGGCCCTGCTGAACAGCACCGACGAGGCCGTCTCGGCCGCCGGCGACCGCCTGCACCGCCTGAACGCGGTGCAGAAGGACCCCCAGCAGGAGATCGAACGCACCCGCTTCGCCATCCGCGACGCCCAGCGCCTCGCCATGGCCGGCCGCAACACCCCCGACCCGCAGCACGCCCGCCCCCTGGACGACGCCGTGTCCCGCCTGGAACGCGCCATCGCCACCCTCGACGGCCGCCACCCCGACTACTGGCACTTCCTCACGGAGACGGAGGCGGTCCGGCAGGCGGTGGCCCGTGTGGTGGGCCGGATCCGCGAGGAGCGAGGGACCGGGCACTGAGCCCGGCCCCGTCCGGCCTCAGGTGCGGTAGGCGTAGTAGTACGCGTTCGGTTCCGACGCGACGAGGCTCGCCACCGACCTGCGGAGGGTGTTGGTGGAGTGGTAGGTCACGTACGGCACGCCGCCGCTCTTGGACGTGACGATCATCGTGTGGTCCTTGGACCCGTCCTTGTCGAAGTCCATCTGGAGGACGTCACCGACCTCGAGCTGGTAGACGTTGGCGAGCGGCTTGGTCCGCTGGGAGTTCTGGGCGAACCAGGACCACTCGTTGACGCCGACGAACGAGTCCGACTGGATGTCGGCGTTCCCGAACCACTTGGTGTAGTCGTAGACGTAGCCGGGGACGTGCTTCCAGCCGCCCGCCTTGAGGGACTGGCTGACGAAGTTGGTGCAGTCGCCGCCCGCGCCGTGGCCGCTGAAGTCCGGGTAGTCCTTGTTGTAGACGTTCCAGTACTTCTCGGCATAGGCCGCCATGGCCTTGTAGTCGTACGTCGTGCCGGTCTTCGGGACGGCGGCCGGGTTGCGGGTGGTCGCCGCGCGCGGGGCGTTCGGCATGGTGTCGTCTGCGGTGGTCGCCTTGACGGGGGCCGGTTTGGAGAGCGTGTTCACCGCGAGACCGCCCTGGTCGGTGTCGCGGATGCCGGTCAGCTGCCAGTCGCCCTGCCGATCGGCCTTGAAGGTCAGCTCGTGCCGGGCCTGGAAGCCGGTGGTCTTCGGCGCGTCACCACGGGCCTGGGCGTAGGTCAGGGTCGTGGTCTCGGTGACCGCCGCCCTGGCCGTACGGCCCGTCACCCGCGTGGCGTCCAGGGTGACGGTGGTGCGGGCCTTGCCGTACTTCTCGCCCGCCTTCGCGAGGCTCTCCTTGCGCTGCCCCAGCGCGGACAAGGTGGCGTCCTCGGAGCGGGCCTGTCCGGAGGACAGCTCGACGTCGCCGGAGAAGCCGTCGGTCAGCGGCTTCTCGTGATCACCCTGCCCGCCGTCGACCAGGGCGTTGGTGCGATCGGTGAAGACCGCGTCCGCCAGCCGCTGGAAGGTGGCCTTGGTCCGCGCGTCCACCGACGGGTCGTCCAGGACCGCCGCGCCGGCGCTCCAGTTGGGCAGCAGGGCGACTCCGGCGACGACCGAGGTCGCCGCGGCCCCGAGTATCGTGACGCGGCGTCGTGCCCCGTTCAACTTCCTTGATTTCACTGGTGTTTTCCCCTCTTGCCCCGGCCAAGGGTTGCCGGGGTAGGAGATCTTCGCATGAAGTGTGTGGTTTCCGTGAAGAGGGTTGCTCCTGTTACTTCACGACGGTCGACCAGTCAGGCGACTGCGCCGGGTCCAGGCCGCGCAGCCGCTGCAGCGTCTCGGGCTTCTGCACGTCGAGCCAGTCGGCCAGCTCCCTGAAGGACACGCACTTGACGTCCTTCTTCGTGCACACGCTCTTGATGACCTCGTCGACGGCCCTCATGTAGATGCCGCCGTTCCAGTCCTCGAAGTGGTTGCCGATGAACAGCGGGGCCCGGCTGCCGTAGTACACGCGGTTGAAGCCGGACATGTAGGAGGCGACGGTCTGCTGTTCCCACCGGGGGTAGTTCGCCGGGTCGCCCTCGGTCTGGCCCTCGGACTGGTTGTAGAGGAAGTTGAAGTCCATCGAGAGGCCCTGGTACGTGCCGCCCTCGTACGGGAGCATCTGCAGCGGGAAGTCCCAGACGCCGTTCTTCTTGCCGGGCCATATCTGGAAGTCGCCCGCGGAGCTGGCGTCGTAGCGCCAGTGATAGCCCTTGGCGGCCTTCAGCAGGTTCCCCTGGCCCTCCAGGCAGGGCGCACGGCCGCCGGTGACCTCCTTGCGGATGTCGAACGGCAGCGGGTCGACGTCCTGGAAGCCGGTGTTGGTCTTCCACTTCTCGACGAACGCGTAGAACTGGTCGATCTCGCTCCGCCACTCCGCGACGCTCCAGTCGCCGCCGCCCTTAGTGCCGCAGAAGTGGCCGTTGAAGTGGGTGCCGATCTCGTTCCCGCCCTGCCACGCCTCGCCGAGCTGCTCCAGCGTGGTGCGGATGTGCTCGTCGGTGGCGTAGCTGATCGCCGCCGAGCCCTGGGCGTGCTGGGGCGGGGAGTAGAGGTCCTTCCTGCTCTTGGGCAGCAGGTAGATGCCCGTGAGGAAGAAGGTCATGTGGGCGTCGTACTGCTCGGCCAGCTCCCGGTAGTGCGAGAAGAGCCCGTCGTCGCCCTGCAGCGCGCCGTCCCAGGAGAAGACCACGAACTGGGGCGGCTTCTCGCCCGGCTTGAGCGGCACCGGCTTCAACTGCCCCTTCTGCGGGCCGGTGTAGGAGGTGGAGCCGTCCCCGAGGACCTTCGTCCTGCCGTCCCACCGGGGTTCCTGGCGCGCCCGTGCGGAGGCTGCCTCGCGCGTCTTGGAGGAGGCCGTCGGCGTGGTGGTGTCCGAGCGGGTCAGGACCAGATAGCCCGAGACCAGGGATGCGACGACCAGCAGGGCCGCCAGGGTCAGTATCCCCGGGGGTGTGGTGCGGCGGGGTGCGCGGGGTCGGCGGCGGCGGCCGGACGGTGACTTCATGCGCGGCTCATTCTGCGAGGGGGGTGGGGGGTATGGGTGCGGTACCGGGCTCGGGGGTCAGCCGAGGCCCCGGGCACCGGACCAGACGGTGTACGGGACGCTGTCGCCGGAGGTGCCCGCGATCCCGCTCAACGGCAGTGGTTCGAGGCTCTTGCCGAGGTCGATGCGGTAGGCCACGACGGCCGTCGACACGGAGTGGGCCGTGCCGACGTACCAGGACGCGGTGTCGTTCTGCGCGGTGCCGGCCTTCCCGGCCACCTCGATGGCCGGGTCCGCCCCGGGATGGGCGGTGCGGAAGGCGTCCGTGAGGGCGGACTGGACGGCCTCGGCCACGCTCGCCTTCACCGCACGGCGGGACGCGGGCTTCGTCAGTGTGACCTCGGAGCCGTTGCGGGTGATCCGGGCCACCGAGTACGGCTCGACATGCGTGCCGGCGGCGGCGAACGTGGCGTATCCGCTCGCCATACGGATCGCGCTGGGCGTGGCGCTGCCCAGGGACATCGCGGGCACCTGCGGGCCGAAGCTGGAGGAGAGCAGGCCCGCCGCCTGAGCGGTGTCCCGCACCTCGTCCAGGCCGGTGTCCATGCCGAGCTGCATGAACGGCGTGTTCACCGACAGGGCGAGCGCCCGGCTCAGGCTGATCCGCCCGTAGGACCTCCTGCCGTCGTTGTGGGCGGTGACCTGCTTGCCGCCGCGGTCCCAGTAGGGCCCCTCGGGTGTCCTGACGGGGATGCCGTCGTCCCCGTCGTACAGCGTCCGCGGGGTGACCTCGGTCGCGGCGCCGTCACGGGTCCTGTGCACGCCCTTCTCCAGGGCGGCGGCGTAGACGAACGGCAGGAAGGCCGAACCGGCGGGCACGGTGGTCGCGTTCGACTCGTTGTAACCCTGCGTCCGGTGGTCGGGACCGCCGTGGACGGC
Organism: Streptomyces purpurascens; assembly: GCF_045040895.1. Taxonomy (NCBI): domain Bacteria; kingdom Bacillati; phylum Actinomycetota; class Actinomycetes; order Kitasatosporales; family Streptomycetaceae; genus Streptomyces; species Streptomyces purpurascens. Next base: position 2,846,536 of record NZ_CP108341.1, read on the forward strand.
GAGGATCCGCCCGTCGGTGGCCACCGAGGCGGCGCCGAAGTGCAGGGACTTCGCCTTGGCCGCGTCGGCCTTCCGCGCCCGCTCGCGGGCCTGGGTCACGGCGTCGGTCAGCGCGGTCTCCTGCTTGTGGTCGAAGGTCGTGTAGATCTGGTAGCCGCCGAGGTCGAACTCCCTGGCCGAGATGTGCGCGGCCTTCTTCGCGTACTGGGCGGCCAGCTCCACGAGGTAGTCGCTCTGCTTGCCGGTGTCGTACCCCGGCGCCCGCTTCAGCGGCTCGGGGAACTTCCTGTACCGGGCCCGCTCGGACTTCGACAGCGTGCCGTTCTCGACCATGCGGTCGAGGATCCATGACCAACGCTCCACCGCCCGGGCGTGGTTGGCCTTGCTCAGGGCCGGGTCGTAGAGCGCCGCACCCTTGAGGAGGGAGGCCAGGAAGGCGGCCTCGCCGGCGTCGAGTTCGCCGACGTCCTTGCCGTAGTAGGCCTGGGAGGCCCGCTGGATGCCGTAGGTGCCGCGGCCGAACCAGCTCGTGTTGAGGTAGCCCTCGAGGATGTCGTCCTTGCTCATCCCGTTGTCGAGCTTGAGGGCGAGCATGGCCTCGGTGAACTTGCGGCCGACCGAGCGGTCCTGGTTGAGGTAGACGTTCTTGACGTACTGCTGGGTGATGGTGGAGCCGCCCTGGGTGTCTCCCTGGCCGACGGTGCGCCACAGGGCGCGGGTGAGGCCGCTGAAGGAGATGCCGGGGTCGCTGTAGAAGCTCGCGTTCTCCGCCGCCAGCACCGCGTCGCGGACGTCCTCGGGGATGTCCTTCAGTGGCATCGCCTGCCGCCGCACCCAGCCGGTGCGTGCCATGGGCGTCCCGTCGGACCAGAAGTAGACGTTGTCCTGCTGGGTGGCGTACGAGTTGAGGTTCTCCGGGATGTCGGTGGCGGCGTAGGCGACACCCAGGAAACCGACGGTCAGGCCGGTGAACGTCAGCGCGACGCCGAGCCACTGACGCCGGGAGGGCGCCCAGCGACGCCAGCCGGTGCGGCCGGTGTGCGGGTACCGGGGCGCGACGCGGGCGACGAACGGGATCAGCCGGGGGCCTGCGGCGGCCCGTAGACGGGCCAGAGGGGAAGGCCGGGGGGCCCTGCGCCGACGGCGCGATGTGCCCGGTCCGCTCCCGCCCGAGGGCGTAGGCGATGGCACGGCCTCATCCGCACACTCCGCATTTTCCGCATATTCCACATATAAAGAAGCGGGAGCCTTCAACTGCATGGTCTCGTCCGGCTCCCACCCAGCCTTGGTCACGGCTGCGTCTCCCCTCCCCGCTCATTGTGGTGCTCGCGCGGAAGGGCATGACTGCCGCGGTCAACGGCAGCGCGCCCCGCATTCCCCCGGCCTCACGGCTCCTCGCGACGATCGAAAGTTACCAGCGGCCTTTACAAGTTCTCCACACCGGTTCGGGCAAGAACGATCTCAAAGAATCCCAACGGGCGGTATTTCCGTTGCCTGGGATTAATCTGTCCCCATGCCTCGCTACGAGTACCGCTGCCGGACCTGCGGCGACACCTTCGAACTGAGCCGTCCCATGGCGGAGTCCTCCGCTCCCGCGGCGTGCCCGTCGGGTCACGGCGACACGGTGAAGCTCCTCTCCACGGTCGCGGTGGCCGGCTCGGCCTCCGCCCCGGCACCGGCGCCCCGCGCGGGCGGTGGCGGCGGTTGCTGCGGGGGCGGCTGCTGCGGCTGACCCCTTTCCTCAGGAGCCCTTCAGCTTCGTTTCTCTAGCGTGGCCGGCATGACAGCCATCGCGGCGGACGCCGGACCACAGTGGGTCAACGACCTCATGGACGCGCTGGGCGCACCGGGTGCGGGTCTCGCCATCGCCCTGGAGAACCTGTTCCCCCCGCTGCCCAGCGAGGTGATCCTGCCTCTCGCCGGGTTCGCCGCGAGCAGCGGGCGGATGAGTCTGCTCGCCGTCCTGCTGTGGACGACGGCCGGCTCGGTGATCGGCGCGCTCGCGCTGTACGGGATCGGTGCGCTGCTCGGCCGTGACCGGACGGTGGCGATAGCGGGCCGGCTGCCGCTGGTGAAGATCTCGGACATCGAGCGGACCGAGGCGTGGTTCCTGCGGCACGGCACGAAGGCGGTGTTCTTCGGCCGGATGATCCCGATCTTCCGCAGCCTGATCTCCGTACCCGCGGGTGTCGAGCGCATGCGGCTGCCGGTGTTCCTGGGGCTGACCACCCTGGGCAGCGCGATCTGGAACACGGTGTTCGTACTCGCGGGCTACCTGCTCGGCGCGAACTGGCACCAGGTCACGGACATCGTCTCCACCTACTCGAAGGTGGTCCTCGCCGTGGCGGCGCTGGCGGTGCTGGTCTTCGCCGGAGCACGACTCCTACGACGCCCCAAGGGAACACGCCCCCAAGGGGCGCGGGGAACCGCGCGATCGGCCACGACGAAGCCGCACCCGCACGACGACCAGGACACCCGAGTCCTCAGGCGCCCCGTACTACCTCCAGAAACTCCCGCAGGATCCGCTCCCCGGCAAGGACGCCCCGGTCGGGCAGCACCCTGATCGAGGGCGCCGTGAAGCCGGTGTCGGCCAACTCCCCGTGGCCGGGCCGCCAGCCCTGGTCCGCCGCGAGGAGCAGGTCGGCGTCGAGCAGGGAGTCACCCGCGGCGAGGGTGAGATCGGCACCGGTCCGCCGGGCGACCTCACGCAGCGCCGCGCTCTTGGTGAGCGGCTTGGGCACCGCGTAGATCTTGCGGCCCTGCAGCGACACGGTCCAGCCGCGGTTCTCGGCCCACACCGCGAGTTCCTTCACCCAGTCCTCGTCGAGCAGGTCCCGCTCGACGACGAGGTAGGCGAACAGGTCGTCGGCGACGCGGTGCTTGCGCACCCAGACCGGGTCGGCGGCCCTCAGCAGGTGTTCCTGCACCTCGGCGAGGGGCGCGCACTGGTCGGCCAGCCGTGCGGTCACCCGGGCGTGCCAGTCGGGGTCGGAGACGCCGTCCACCAGGAGGTGGCCGCCGTTCGCGCAGATCGCGTACGTGGGTGCGGGGCCCGGCAGGTTGATGCGCTGGTACTGCTTGCGCGTCCGGGTCGTCGTCGGCACGAACACGGCCGCGTCGCCCAGGTCGGTGAGGAGCTGGGCCGCCGTCTCCGTCATGTACGACAGCGGCTTGCTCTCGTGCACCTCCACGCACAGCAGCCGGGGCGCCCGGGCGTCCGGCATGGTGAGCGCCAGGGCGGCGGCGGAGTAGATCAGGGTGCGATCGAGATCGCTCGCGACGAGTACGGGCATCAGACCGACACCGCCTTGCCGTCGGCGCCGGTCGCGCCCCGGGTGTACTTGGGGTGGATCAACCCGACGCAGGTGTAGGGCAGTTCGGCGGCCTCCTCGACCGGCACGCCGCGTTGCTCGGCCAGCAGGCGTACATGGTCGAGGTCGCTGCCCGCTCCGGCACGGGCCAGGATCTTCCAGGGCACGCGGCGCAGCAGCACCCGGGTGGTCTCGCCGACGCCGGGCTTGACGAGGTTCACGTCGTGGATGCCGTACTCCTCACAGATGCGCTCGACGGCGGCCCAGCCCTCCCAGGTGGGCGAGCGGTCGGCGGCGAGCATGTCCTTGGCCTGGGCGCAGGCGGCGTCCTCGACCTCGGGGAAGCGGGCGGACACGGCGTCCAGGAAGGTCACCGAGACGTCGGTGCCGGCGAGTTCGCGGTAGAACTTCGCGCCGTGGAAGTCGTGCGGACCGACCAGGTCGGCCCGCAGCACGGTCCGCGAGATCAGGCCGGACACGGTGGAGTTGAGACAGGCGGAGGGGATGAGGAAGTCCTCGCGGGTGCCGTAGGTCCGTACGCAGGAGCCCGGGTCGGCCAGCACCGCGATCTCGGGGCTGAAGCCGGTGATGCCGTCGGACTTCTCGAACTCCTCCAGGGCCTGGGCGAGTTCGCGGGTGATGGCGCCCTTGCCGGTCCAGCCGTCGACGAAGACGACGTCCCGCGGGTCGTGGTGCGCGGCGAGCCAGCGCAGCGCGTTGGCGTCGATGCCCCGGCCGCGGACGATCGACACGGCGTAGTGGGGCAGGTCGAGGCCGTGCCGGTGCTGGGCCCAGCGGCGCATGAGGATGCCGACGGGTGTTCCCGCGCGGGCCAGGGAGACCAGGACGGGGCGCGGCCCGCGCTCGGCGAGGACCGTCTCCGTGACCACGCCGACGGCCTGGGCGATACGGGCCGCCGAGTCGTCCAGCGCGGCGTGGAACAGCTCCTGGTACCGCTCGCTCGGCTGGTACTCCACGGGCAGCGACTCCGCGTAGTGCGCGCCGCCGCTCTGGATGGCCTCCTCGCGCTCCTCGGTCGGCGCCTCCAGTGTCACGTCCGAGAGGTCCCGGAGCAGCCAGCCGACCTCCTCGGGCGCGTACGAGGAGAAGGCGGGGCCGCGCAGGGGCTCGGGCAGCATGGAGGGCCTTTCGGGGGCGTACGACGGTATGACGGCGAGCAGGACCCGCGGCGTGTGCGCGGCGAGCCGGGCCAGCAGACCGTCGGGCGCGTGCAGTGCGGGGGTGTCCCCGGCCGAGTCGACCACCGCGACGACGGCGTCGAATCCGGCGCCGGCGACGTTGTAGGCGTACCGCTCGCCCGGGCCGTCGGCGGGGTCGTCGTGGGCGGGGAAGGCGAGGCGGGTGCGTATCGCGTAGCCGGGGTCGTCGACGGCCAGGACGGGTGAGCGGGTGGTGGTCGAGTAACGGACCTCGACCCCGGCGGTCCGCTCCAGCTCGTGGGCGAGCCTGAGGGGGGCGTACATCAGCTCTTCGAAGCCGAGGATGTGCACGCGGCGGGCGTTCTGGGGCAGCGCCTCTGCGAGCCGGGCGGCCATGGCGGGCAGGGCGTCCTCGAGGCGCTCTCGCTGCGCGGGGGTGAAGCCGTGTCGGCCGCCGTCGGGCAGGCCGGCGGGCCAGTGCAGGTCTATCCGGGTGACGTGGGGGTCGGTGCGCTCGTCTTCCGGGTGCGGGCCGGTGGGGGTTGTTCGCGCAGTTCCCCGCGCCCCTGGGGGCATGCCCTCAAGGGGCGCGGGGAACTGCGCGACCGGCCACGACGGCGCCGCACCCGCCGACGACCCCTCCGACTCGTACCGCGCCACCAGCTCCTGCCCCCTCTCCAACACCCCCTCAGGCAGCCGCACGGTCCCAGAAGCCGCAGCCACGAGATCCACCCGCGCCCCGATCTCCCGCGCGAACCCCTCCAGCCGCCCCGCATCCTCCGCCGACCGCATGTCCACCAGCGCCACCACGACATACCTCCGCCGCGGATACCGCCCATGCAGATCCCGCACGGTGTTCAACACCGTGTTCCCCGTGGAGAACTCGTCGTCGACCAGGACCAGCGGCCCGTCCCCGGTCAGCAGCGCGGGATCCTCCGGCAGGAGCAGATGCGAGGTCGCGTGCGAGTGGGCCTCCTCGAAGCCGCCGGCCGCCGCGAGACCGGCGACGGGGCGGCGCGTGGAGTGCAGGTAGGGCGCGAGGCCCAGCCCGTCGGCGACGGAGTGGCCGAGGCCGGTCGCGGTCTCCGCGTAGCCGAGGACGACGGCCCGGCCCGCCTCCTCCTCGCCCAGCAGCTCCCGCACCCGGCGGCCGAGCTCGACGCCATGGCCGTAGACGACGGACGGCGACTGCGGCACATGCTTGCCCAGCACGTTCGACACCAGCAGATGGGCCCGCTTGGGGTTGCGCCGCAGCGCCAGCCCCAGCAGGTCGGTCAGCCGGTCCTCGCCGACGAGCTCGACGCCGAGCCGCTCCGCGACCCAGCTGCCGGACCAGACACCGCCGGCTTCGTCGCGCACCTCGCCGTGCACCCCCTCGTTCACTGCTTTCTCCACCAACCGTTGGAATTCTTCGGATGCCGTGCGTTCAGCCGGGCAGGCCGGCGGCGAGCAGTTCCACGAAGCCGATGTCCTCGTTCGCCACGCCGAAAACCTCGGCACGCAGCAGGGTCCGCTCGGCCCAGGCCCGATGCGGCTTCACCTCGTTCATCTTGTTCGTGTACGCCGATCGAAGCACACCCCCGCCGCCGCGCTCGGGGCGCAGGATGTCCTGGGCGTCCGAGAACTCCTCGTGGCTGACGACCGACAGGGCGTGCACCGGAAGCACGTGGGAGGGGTGGATGCAGGTCTTGCCCAGCAGGCCGTTGGCGTGGTCCAGGGAGATCTCCCTCAGCAGGCCGTCCATCGCGTGCTCAATCAGCTTCTCGCGCAGTTCCGCGGCCTGCACCTCAAGGAAGGGGCTCTGCCGCAGCTGCGGCTTGAACATGCGCTCCTGGACGCGGAAGTACTCCCACACCGGCCCGGTCACGGTGAAGCCGGTGCCGTCGGCGCGGCCCAGCATGTTCACCACGTCGGCGATCACGGAGGCGACGATCTGCACGTCGTACGCCGTCATGTCGGGGCCTCGGCGCAGCCCGTAGGAGGAGCAGAAGTCCGTCACGCCGAGGCGCAGGGCGAGCACGCGGTCGCGGTACTTGTCGACGGCCCGGGAGATGCCCTCCAGGGTCTCCACGCGGGACTCGCGGTAGAGCAGCTCCGGCGACTCCAGCACCGGCATGGCGAAAAGGCGACGGCCGCTTTCGGCCTCGGCGGTCGCCAGCGCCTCGAGGAAGGGGATGCCCCGCTCCTCGGTGAACTTGGGCAGTACGAATCCGGACAGCAGCCGGGCGGACGGGCCGAGCCGTCGCACGAGGTCGGGGATCTGCTCCGGGACCCGGATCCGGATGAACAGCAGGGGCAGGTCCGCGTCCGGCAGGTCGGCGAGGGTCCTGAACTGGCGGACGAGGTTCTCCTCGCCCGGACCGACGTCCGCGTCGTCGATCGAGTCCTCGAGGCACAGCACCATCGAGACGACACCGCGCCCGGCCTGCTTGAGGACGTCGTCGGCGAGGCGGGGCCGGGTGGCCGGACTGTAGAGCGTGGCGCCCAGGGCCGCCGCGAGCAGCCGGGCCGGGGAGCCCGGTGTGAACACGCACGGCTCGCGGTGGAAGAGACGCTTCCGCGTCTCAGGGGCGATGTGCCCGAAATGACGCATGGAACTCCCCCGTGGTGGTCGTGCGGCCTGCGAATCGTCGAAAGGTGGCCGGTAATAGTACGTAGAAGTCCATGTCAAAGGTTCCCATCAGGCATGAATTTCAGGTAACGCGGGCAAGCACAGCCAGGCCCGGCCATGACGACGGTAGTCCGCGACGGCCGTCGGCGCCGCTCGTGGCGCCCGGCCCCCGCGTTGTCGTGAGCAGGACCGAGAAGGCAGGATGACCGCATGACGCACGCGATGCTGAAGGGGTCGAACGTCCCGCTGGAAGCCACCACGGTGCGCGCCGTGCTGCGCTGGACACCCGGACAGGGGGTTCCGGACGTCGATGCCTCCGCGCTGCTCCTCGGCCCCGACGGTCGTGTGCGCTCCGACGAGGACTTCGTCTTCTACAACCAGCCCCGGCACCCCTCGGGGAAGGTGTGGCGGCTCGGCAAGAAGCGGGTCGCCGAGGGCCTGACCGACACGATCCAGACAGAACTCACCGGTGTCGAGTCGGGAGTCAGCCGGATTCTGCTGGTCGCATCGGCGGACGGCGTCCCGTTCGACCGCGTACAGGCGCTGCGCATCCTGCTGTACGACGCGGCGGGCACCGAGGCGGAAGCTCTGGCGTACTTCGACGTCAAGCCGGAGACGGGCGAGGAGACCGCCCTGATCTGCGGCGAGCTGTACCGGCGCGGCGAGGGCTGGAAGTTCCGCGCCCTGGGCGAGGGCTATTCGAACGGGCTGCAGGGGCTCGCGACCGACTACGGCATCTCGGTGGACGAGTCGGAGGCCGCGCAGGAGACGACGGGCCTGCCCACCACGGCCGCGACCACACAGCAGCCCGCCCCCGAGGTGTCGCGGCCGCTGCCTCCGGAGCAGCCGACCGTCGTCCCCGCGCAGCCCGCGTACGGGTATCCGCCCCAGCAGCCCGCGACGACCCAGCCGGCGTACGGCTATCCGCAGCCCGCGGGCCAGCCCGCGTACGGCTATCCCCAGGCCCCGGCCGCGGCGGGCGTCGCGGGGGCGCAGACCGGCTACGGCTACCCGCCGCCGGTCACCGCGGCCCCCGACCCGGACTTCCGCCTGCCTCCGCAGGGCCCGCAGTTCATCGGACGCTGAGCGGGCCCGGGCCGAGTACCGCGCCCGCACCCGCCGGGGCCCTCAGCGCTCGACCTTCGTCTTGTAGCCCCGGCCCCACTGCAGGCCCCACCCGTACAGCCGGTCCAGCTCGGCCTGGAACCCGTAGACGAACTTCGCTTCGCGGCGCACGATGATCTCGTCGTTCTTGATCTTTTCGATCATGACGACGGCGCAGGAGCGCGCCTGCGGCTGGCGTTCGTCGAGGTGGATCTCGATGCGCGGGCCGCTGCTCGGGTAGAGGGTGACGCTGGCGTGGGTGCGGTCGAAGGCCGGTGTCTGGTCGTAGATGTAGACGAAGACCAGGAGCCGCTTGATGTTGTCGCGGTGGTCGAGGTTGATGTACATCGTCTCGCCGGACCCGGAGCCGAAGCGGTCGTCGCCGCTGAGCTTGACGTACGGCGGGGCGTTGACGTCGCCGAAGTAGCCGCCGAGGGGCTGGACGACGCCCTTGGTGCCGTCCTGCAGCTCGTAGAGGCAGCCCAGGTCGAGGTCGACGTTGACCATGCTCTGGCTGTGGCCGACGACCTCGGGTGGTTTGAGGGCCCGGAAGGGGTGCCGCAGCAGGCTCTCGCGCTGGGGGCCGCCGATGTCGGACGTGCGCATCCGCCAGCTCAGGTTGACGCGCAGATGGCCGTTGGCCGCGTCCTGCTTGGTGAGTGATATCTGTGCGCGCCGCTTGGTCAGTTCGATCGCGTTCGTTGCCGCGTGGCCCGAGTCGAACTGCACATCGCGCCCGCGCCCTAGTCCGTCGAACAGGCCCATTCCGCCCCCCACGTTCACTTGGAGACCGCAGGTCATCGCATTGCCCACGGCCTTGACGACCGACGGGGCGGCTCCGAGGACTCGCCTCGGCAGCCGCCCCGCACAGAGCGTTCCTCACCCGGAGGGGTGTCACACCCCGGACGAGACCTCAGTCTTCTCGTCCGAGCCGGCCTTCCCCTCGGCCGCCGCGATGGCGCGGTTGCGGCGCACGGAGGACCAGAAGGAGGCGCCGATCAGGACGACACCGATGAGACCGGTGACGATCTCGTTGATCTCGTACTGGATGGTGACGAGCAGGATCGCGGCGAGCGCGCCGATGGCGTAGTGCGCGCCGTGCTCCAGGTAGACGTAGTCGTCGAGGGTGCCCTGGCGGACCAGGTAGACCGTGAGCGACCGGACGTACATGGCGCCGATGCCGAGGCCGAGGGCCATCAGGACGATGTCGTTGGTGATGGCGAAGGCGCCGATCACGCCGTCGAAGGAGAAGGAGGCGTCCAGGACCTCGAGGTAGAGGAACATGAAGAACGCGGCCTTGCCGGCCAGCTTGACGGCCGATTTGGGCTTGCCCTCGCGGACGGCCTTCTCCTCGGCCTCGTGCTCGCGTTCCTCCTCCTCTTCGAGCTTGTCCTCGAAGTAGCCGGAGAGGCCGCCGACGATCATGTAGGTGATCAGGCCCGCGATACCGGAGAGCAGGACGGTCTCCGCCTTGTCGGCGTGTGTGCCGCCGTGCTGGTGGGCGTGGGCGCCGAAGGTGATCGAGGAGATCAGCAGGACGATCAGGGCGATGCAGACCGACAGCATGTCGACCTTGCCGAGCTTGGCCAGCGGGCGCTCCAGCCAGCCGAGCCACTTGATGTCACGGTCCTCGAAGACGAAGTCGAGGAAGATCATCAGCAGGAACATGCCACCGAAGGCGGCGATCGACGGGTGGGCGTCGGTCACCAGCTGCTGGTACTTGTCCTTGTCCGTGAGCGCGAGGTCCACGGCCTCGATCGGGCCCAGCTGGGCGCTGATCGCGACGATCACGACAGGGAAGACCAGCCGCATACCGAAGACGGCGATCAGGATGCCGACCGTGAGGAAGATCTTCTGCCAGAAGGCATTCATCTTCTTCAGGATCCCGGCGTTGACCACCGCGTTGTCGAAGGACAGCGAGATCTCGAGGACGGACAGGATCGCTACGACACCGAACGCGGTCCACCCTCCGTAGAGAACCGCTGCGACCAGGCCGAGCGCGGTGACCGCGAACGACCACCCGAAGGTTTTCAGAACCACTGGCTACCCAATCGTGTGTGTACGGGGCTCCCCCGCGCCGTACCCGGCTTTACGAACTTTTGAAGCCGAAGTCTAGTCCGGCCCCCTCCATACCCCACCGGGCCCCGGATTTTGCTCATATCGCGTTATGAGACGTTGACCCCGAAGTCCAGCGCGATGCCCCGCAGCCCCGACGCGTACCCCTGTCCCACCGCCCTGAACTTCCATTCGCCCTGGTAGCGATATACCTCACCGAAGATCATCGCGGTCTCCGTGGAGGCGTCCTCGCTCAGGTCGTAGCGGGCGAGTTCCTGGCCGTCCGCCTGGTTCACGACGCGGATGAAGGCGTTGCTGACCTGGCCGAAGGTCTGGCCGCGCTCGTCGGCCATGTGGATGGAGACCGGGAACACGATCTTGTCGCACTGCGGCGGCACCTTGGAGAGGTCGATCAGGAGCGACTCGTCGTCGCCGTCGCCCTCACCGGTGAGGTTGTCACCGGTGTGCTCCACCGAGCCGTCCGGGCTCTTGAGCTGGTTGTAGAACACGAACCACTCGTCCCCGAGCACACGCCCGCCGCTGCACATCAGGGCGCTGGCGTCGAGGTCGAAGGGGGCTCCGGTGGTGGAGCGCGCGTCCCAGCCGAGCCCGATCATCACCTGCGTGAGGTTCGGTGCGGCTTTGGACAGGGAGACATTGCCTCCCTTGGCGAGCGTGACGCCCATGATTCCCTCCCCTGTGGTGTTTCTGAGGTGGTCCTGCACGTCCGGCGCCGCACGTAAACCGTGCGGCGCCGGATGGTCAGACCTTGAAAGTGGGCTCAGACGTTCACGCCGAAGTCCTGCGCGATGCCGCGCAGGCCCGAGGCGTAGCCCTGGCCGATGGCGCGGAACTTCCACTCCGCGCCGTGCCGGTAGAGCTCACCGAAGACCATGGCGGTCTCGGTGGAGGCGTCCTCGCTCAGGTCGTACCGGGCGATCTCGGCGCCGCCGGCCTGGTTCACCACGCGGATGAACGCGTTGCGCACCTGGCCGAAGGACTGCTGGCGGGTCTCGGCGTCGTAGATCGAGACCGGGAAGACGATCTTCTCTACGTCGGCCGGGACGCCGGCGAGGTCGACCTTGATCTGCTCGTCGTCGCCCTCGCCCTCACCGGTGAGGTTGTCGCCGGTGTGCTCCACGGAGCCGTCCGGCGTCTTGAGGTTGTTGAAGAAGATGAAGTGCTGGTCGTTGCCGACCTTGCCGGAGTTGTTCAGCAGCAGCGCGCTGGCGTCCAGGTCGAAGTCGGTGCCGGTCGTGGTGCGGACGTCCCACCCCAGACCGATGATGACCGCGGTCAGGCCCGGCGCCTCCTTGGTCAGCGATACGTTGCCGCCCTTGCTGAGGCTGACTCCCACGAGTCCTCCAGTTGGTGTTCTGGGGCGGGATGCCCCGTTGTGCTCGGATGTCGGATCAACGAGTCGATCCTAGTGACGGGTTCCCGCCCCACCCAGGCCCTGAAGCCGGGAATTCAGCGGGTGTCGGGCGTATGACGCCCGACCGGCGTCACAGGGTGTCGAGCGCCTTCACGTAGTCGTTCAGGTCGCGGGCGTCCGGCAGGCCGTTGACGACGGTCCACCGCACGACGCCCTCCTTGTCGATGACGAAGGTGCCGCGCACGGCGCAGCCCTTGTCCTCGTCGAAGACGCCGTAGGCCCGCGAGACGTTGCCGTGCGGCCAGAAGTCCGACAGCAGCGGGTACTCCAGACCCTCCTGCTCGGCGAAGACACGCAGCGTGTGGATGGAGTCGTTGGAGACGGCGAGCAGCTGGGTGTCGCGGTCGGAGAACTGCGGCAGGTTGTCGCGCAGCTCGCACAGCTCGCCGGTGCACACGCCGGTGAAGGCGAAGGGGTAGAAGAGCAGCACGACGTTCTTCTCGCCGCGGAAGTCGGACAGCTTCACGCTCGCGCCGTGGTTGTCCTTGAGCTCGAAGTCGGGGGCCTTCTCGCCGACCTGGATCGCCATCGTGGTGGGTGTCCCTTCGTGCGGCTTCTCGGGTGGAACCACCCTACGCAGGCACCGGGACAGGCCGATGGGCGGGCCGACAGCGTCGACCCGCCCCGTCCGAACGACTAACGCTTGGACTTGGCGGCCTTCGGCGTGGCCAGCCGGCTGCCGCTCCAGTCCTTTCCGACGCTGACGCTCTTGGACGCCGTCAGACCCGCCGTAGTGGCGGCCTCCGAGATGTCGCTCGGCTCCACATAGCCCGAACGGCCGGTCTTCGGCGTGAGGAGCAGGATCGCGCCGCCCTCTTCGATGTACGTGGTGGCATCGACCAGCGAGTCCGTCAGGTCGCCGTCGTCGTCACGGAACCACAGCACAACGGCGTCGGCCACGTCGTCGTAGTCCTCGTCCACCAGGTCGCTCTCCACAATGCCTTCGATGGCCTCGCGGAGTTCCTGGTCCACGTCGTCGTCGTAGCCGATCTCCTGGACCACCTGCCCGGGCTGGAACCCCAGCCTGGCGGCAGGGTTCGTCCGCTCCTCCGCGTGGTCCGCGGTCGCGCTCACGGGTTGCCTCCTGATCATGTTTTGGGAATGTCTCAGCCACGCGCGTGCGCGAAGCATTGGCCGTAGTCCACACGGGCGGGGCGGATCGCGCAAGTACCCGGCCGTTCAGACCGCCGAAACGGTGACGATCCTGGCCGTGTCACCGCAACTCCAGGCACACCATCATGGTCCGAGGTGACGTACACCACACCTTTCTGCCCTGTTTGGGCGTTTGGGAATCGTCTGTGGGTACGAGACTCGAATGTATTCACCCCATACGTCACAGAGCCGAGCTCCCGCCCGGGTTACCGATCGGTAGAGATGACGTTTACGGCCCCGAGGTAGACCATGGGTGGCGGCGCAGCCCAGCGACATCGCCCAGCGACCCCAGCGAAGCAGCGGCCCCGGCACGGCCCTCCGACAGGTAAGGAACAGCGTGGCTTCCGCATCCGATCGCAACCCGATCATCATTGGCGGCCTTCCGAGTCAGGTTCCTGACTTCGACCCCGAAGAGACGCAGGAGTGGCTCGACTCCCTCGACGCCGCTGTGGACGAGCGCGGCCGGGAACGCGCCCGCTATCTGATGCTGCGGCTGATCGAGCGGGCCCGCGAGAAGCGCGTGGCCGTGCCGGAGATGCGCAGCACGGACTACGTGAACACCATCCCGACCAAGAGCGAGCCGTTCTTCCCGGGCAACGAGGAGATCGAGCGGAAGATCCTCAACGCGACCCGCTGGAACGCGGCCGTGATGGTGTCCAGGGCCCAGCGCCCCGGCATCGGCGTCGGCGGCCACATCGCCACGTTCGCGTCCTCCGCCTCCCTCTACGACGTCGGCTTCAACCACTTCTTCCGCGGCAAGGACGAGGGCGACGGCGGCGACCAGGTCTTCTTCCAGGGCCACGCCTCGCCGGGCATCTACGCCCGCGCCTTCATGCTGGACCGGCTCAGCGAGCAGCACCTGGACGGCTTCCGCCAGGAGAAGTCCAAGGCGCCGTACGGCCTGTCGTCGTACCCGCACCCGCGCCTGATGCCGGACTTCTGGGAGTTCCCGACGGTGTCGATGGGCCTCGGCCCGATCGGCGCGATCTACCAGGCGCGGATGAACCGCTACATGCACGCGCGCGGGATCGCCGACACCTCGAAGTCGCAGGTGTGGGCGTTCCTCGGCGACGGCGAGATGGACGAGCCGGAGTCGCTGGGCCAGCTGTCCATCGCCGCCCGCGAGGGCCTGGACAACCTCACGTTCGTCGTCAACTGCAACCTGCAGCGCCTCGACGGCCCGGTGCGCGGCAACGGCAAGATCATCCAGGAGCTGGAGTCGATCTTCCGCGGCGCCGGCTGGAACGTGATCAAGCTGGTGTGGGACCGCAGCTGGGACCCGCTGCTCGCCCAGGACCGCGACGGCGTGCTGGTCAACCGGATGAACACCACGCCCGACGGACAGTTCCAGACGTACGCAACGGAGACCGGCGCGTACATCCGCGACCACTTCTTCGGCGACGACCACCGGCTGCGCGCCATGGTCGAGGGCATGACCGACGACCAGGTCCTGCACCTGGGACGCGGCGGTCACGACCACAAGAAGATCTTCGCGGCGTACAAGGCGGCGGCGGAGCACAAGGGCCAGCCGACGGTGATCCTCGCCAAGACGATCAAGGGCTGGACGCTGGGCCCGAACTTCGAGGGCCGCAACGCCACGCACCAGATGAAGAAGCTCACGGTCGACGACCTCAAGCGCTTCCGCGACCGCCTCCACCTGCCGATCTCGGACCGGGAGCTGGAGTCCGGCGTCCCGCCCTACTACCACCCGGGCCGGGACTCGGAGGAGATCCAGTACATGCACGACCGCCGCAAGGGACTCGGCGGTTACGTCCCGACGCGTGTCGTACGGTCCAAGCCTCTGCCTCTCCCCGAGGACAAGACGTACGCGACCGTGAAGAAGGGCTCGGGCCAGCAGTCCATCGCGACGACGATGGCCTTTGTCCGGCTCCTCAAGGACCTCATGCGGGACAAGGAGATCGGCAAGCGGTTCGTGCTGATCGCCCCGGACGAGTACCGCACGTTCGGAATGGACTCGTTCTTCCCGAGTGCGAAGATCTACAACCCGCTCGGCCAGCAGTACGAGTCGGTCGACCGTGATCTGCTGCTCGCCTACAAGGAGTCGCCGAACGGCCAGATGCTGCACGACGGCATCTCGGAGGCGGGCTGCACGGCCTCGCTGATCGCGGCCGGCTCGGCCTACGCCACCCACGGCGAGCCGCTGATCCCGGTCTACGTCTTCTACTCGATGTTCGGTTTCCAGCGCACCGGCGACCAGTTCTGGCAGATGGCCGACCAGCTGGCGCGCGGTTTCGTCCTGGGCGCGACCGCCGGCCGTACGACCCTGACCGGTGAGGGCCTCCAGCACGCCGACGGCCACTCCCAGCTGCTGGCGTCCACGAACCCCGGCTGTGTGGCGTACGACCCGGCGTTCGGCTTCGAGATCGCCCACATCGTGCAGGACGGCCTGCGCCGGATGTACGGCGGCTCCGAGGAGCACCCGCACGGCGAGGACGTCTTCTACTACCTGACCGTCTACAACGAGCCGATCCAGCACCCGGCCGAGCCGGAGAACGTGGACGTCGAGGGCATCCTCAAGGGCGTCCACCGCTTCAGCGAGGGCACGGGCGGCTCGATCCCGGCGCAGATCATGGCGTCCGGTGTCGCGGTGCCGTGGGCGGTCGAGGCGCAGCAGATCCTGGCCGCGGACTGGAACGTCAAGGCCGACGTCTGGTCGGCGACCTCCTGGAACGAGCTGCGGCGCGAGGCCGTGGACTGCGAGCGGCACAACCTGCTGCACCCCGAGGAGGAGCAGCGGGTGCCGTATGTGACGCGGAAGCTGGCCGACGCGCAGGGGCCGGTCGTGGCCGTGTCCGACTGGATGCGATCGGTTCCGGACCAGATCGCGCGCTGGGTGCCGCAGACGTACCAGTCGCTCGGCGCGGACGGCTTCGGCTTCGCCGACACGCGTGGCGCGGCCCGCCGGTTCTTCCACATCGACGCGCAGTCGATCGTGGTGGCGGTGCTGACCGAGCTGGCCCGCGCGGGCAAGGTCGACCGGTCGGTGCTCAAGCAGGCCATCGACCGGTACCAGCTGCTCGACGTGGCGGCGGCCGACCCGGGGGCCGCGGGCGGCGACGCGTAGCACCCGGAAACCTGTCGCACCCTGTCAAGGGGTGGTGCGCATCACGGGTACACCGTGGGCACACCACCCCTTCACGTTTCCTACGATGCGGCCATGCAGCAGCAGTCGGCCCAACTCCGTTGGGAACAGCACACCCAGCGGCCCCTCTTCGGCCTGGCCCTGGCCTTCGCCGTCGCCTACGCCGTGCCGATCGTCCGGCCGGACGCGAGCCGGGACGTGGTGGAGGTGTGCACCGCGGTGGAGTGGGTGGTGTGGGGCGCGTTCGCGCTCGACTACCTGATCCGGCTGGCGCTCACGGAGCAGCGGCTGAGGTTCGTACGGACCCACTGGCTCGACCTGGGCGCGGTGCTGCTGCCGGTGATTCAGCCGCTGCGGCTGCTGCGGCTGGTGTCGACCCTGCTGCTGGTCGGGCAGCGGGCGCGGATGGCCTCGCAGATACGGCTCACGACGTATGTCGCCGGCGCGGTGGTCGGGCTGCTGATGTTCGGATCACTGGCGGTGCTGTCGGTGGAGCGGGACTCGCCGGACGGGAACATCAGGACGCTGGGTGACGCGGTGTGGTGGTCCTTCACGACGATGACGACCGTGGGGTACGGGGATCACGCGCCGACCACCGGCCTGGGCCGGATGCTGGCGGTGGGATTGATGCTCTCCGGAATCGCGCTGCTGGGTGTGGTGACGGCCAACATCGCGGCGTGGTTCATAGCGCGGTTCGAGAAGGACGACGTGGAGGAGCGCCGGCAGACGGAGGCGATACGGGAGCTGACGGAGGAGGTGCGGGCACTGCGGGGGGAGTTGGCGGCGCTGAAGAGGACGCCGGTCGAGTAGTGCCGATACGTGAAGGAGGCCTCCGGCTTGAGCGCCGGAGGCCCTTCCCTCACTCCACCCGGGTCAGAACATGCCCACGCCCGGTGTGGCCGCTCCTGACAGCCAGATGATGGCCAGGAGCGTGTCGATGGCACCCAGAACCAGTGCCACCACGGCCGTTACCGGGCGGGAACCCGCCCATGTGCGGCCCATGGCGAGCCAGCCGCAGACGATCGCCACGGGGCCGAGGATGATCCCCAGCACGAAGAATCCGGCGACCGCGCAGATGACTCCGATGATTCCGAGCGTCGCGCGATCCGGCCCGGTCCGTGACCACGTCCGGCCACGTGAGCGGGGGTGCCTGCGCGTACCGTGTCCGAAGCTCGCCATCTCAACTCCCGTAAACCCTCGATCGGTTGGGGTTCGGTTCGGATACGGCTTGGCGAGTACCCCCTGTACGGCTTTCAATCACGCTGCCTGCGCGCTGCCCCCCTCCGGCAGCGCGCCGCAGCGTCCGTCCCCCATGCCCTGCGGAGGACTTGACCCACTGTGACCTGCGAGGCCCGCCGGAGGGGAGGGGTCAGCGGTCTTGTTCACCCTGATAGGCGAACGCCCCGTCAGGGGGCGTCAGATGTGCGCCGCTCCCGCGCCGGCCTCCGCGTTCTCACCGCGCTTGGTGAGGAACGCCACCAGCACCGCGACCACGGCGACCCCGGCGGCCACGAGGGACGCCGCGCTCATGCCGGAGATGAACGTGTCGTGCGCGACGCCCGTGATCTTCGCGGCGATCGCGTCCGGCGTACCCGGCGCCAGCGGCGGGACACCGACCTGGACCGCCTCGGACGCCTGATGCTCCTGCTCCGGCGTCAGCGGCGGAAGCCCCGCCTTCGTCCAGTTGTCCGCGAGGTCGCTGTTGACCTTGGAGGCCATCACCGCACCCAGCACGGCCGTACCGAGGCTGCCGCCGATCTGCATGGCGGCCTGCTGAAGACCGCCCGCCACGCCCGAGAGCTCCATCGGGGCGTTGCCGACGATGACCTCCGTGGCGCCGACCATGACCGGCGCGAGGCCGAAGCCCAGCAGGGCGAACCAGAGCGACATGATGCCGCTGCCGGTGTCCGTCTCCAGGGTCGACATCCCGTACATGGCGATCGCGGTGAACGCCATACCGCCGGCGAGCGGGACACGGGGACCGAACTTGGTGATCATCGCGCCGGCGAGCGGCGAGCCGACGATCATCATGCCGGTGAGCGGCAGCAGATGCAGACCCGCGTCGATCGGGCTCATGCCGTGCACGTTCTGGAGGTAGAACGTCACGAAGAACAGGCCGCCCATGAAGGCGATGGCCATCAGGACCATCAGCACGACACCCGCGGACAGCGCCACGGAGCGGAACAGCGCGAGCGGGATCAGCGGCTCCTTCACCTTCGTCTCCCAGAAGGCGAAGAGCACGAAGCACAGCACGGAGGCACCGAGGAACGACAGCGTCTTGACGTCGCCCCAGCCCCACTCGGACGGCGGGGCCTTGATGAGCGCCCACACCAGGCAGAACACGGCCGACGACAGCAGGGCGATGCCCAGGATGTCGAAGGAGCGCGGGGCGTTCTCGGCGCGGTGGTCGAGCAGGATCACCACGCCGAGGACGACGGCGAGGACACCGACCGGCACGTTGATGAAGAACACCGACTGCCAGTTGACGTGCTCGACGAGCACTCCGCCGAGGATCGGGCCGCCCGCGGTGGACGCGCCGATGACCATGCCCCAGATGCCGATCGCCATGTTCAGCTTCTCGGCCGGGAAGGAGGCCCGCAGCAGGCCGAGCGCGGCCGGCATCAGCAGCGCGCCGAACAGGCCCTGAAGGACGCGGAAGACGACGACGAACGCGATGCTGTCGGACAGGCCGATCGCGCCCGAGGCGGCGGCGAAGCCGACGACGCCGATGAGGAAGGTCTGCCGGTGGCCGAAGCGGTCACCGAGCTTGCCCGCGGTGATCAGGGAGACCGCGAGGGCGAGGAAGTATCCGTTGGTGATCCACTGGACCTCGGCGAAGGTGGCGCCGAGGTCCTTCTGTATGGCCGGGTTGGCTATGGCCACGATGGTGCCGTCGAGGGCCACCATCATGACCCCCACAGCGACGGTGATGAGGGTGAGCCAGGGGTGTCCCCGCAGCCCCTTGCCCGGCGTCGCGTCCGACGGCGCCGCCGGCGCCTTGCCCCCCGACCCCGTCGTGTCGATGGTGGTCTGACTAGTCATGCGCCGAGGCTAATGACAGCCACTGACAATTGACAAACCAATTCACAAGCCGGTAACTGACAGGACACCCTCATATAGCCTGAACTGCGAAAACAGTTCGAAGGAGAGCCGGAGGAGAGAGAGCCGCTTGAACCTGCGTGAACGCAAGAAGCAGCGCACCCGGGACGCGCTGCTGCGCGCCGCCCTCGAACTGTTCGCCACGCGCGGGTACGACGAGACCACCGTCGACGACATCGCAGCCGCCGTCGACGTCTCGCAGCGCACCTTCTTCCGCTACTTCGCCGGCAAGGAGGAGACGGCGTTCTTCGTGCCGCGGCTCGCGGAGGGCCTCGTCGTCCAGGCCCTGCAGGTGCGCCCGCCGGAGGAGGCCCCGCTGGAGGCGCTGCGCCGGGCCGTGCTGGAGAGCTGGGACACGATCAACGAGGCCGTCGAGGAGATCGTGCCGATCGACCTCCATCTGCGCGTCTACCGGGTGATCGAGTCGACGCCCGCGCTGTTCGCCGCCCATCTGCGGCGGTCGGCGGAACTGGAGGAGCAGCTCGCGCGCATCATCGCCGAGCGCGAGGGGCTGGACGTGGACGCGGATCCGCGGCCGAGGATCGTCGTGGCCCTCTTCGGCGGCGTGATTCGTGTCACCGAGCGGCTGTGGTCCGCGGGGGACGAACTCAGCCTCGCGGGAATGCGCCAACTGACCACGACATACCTGGATCAGGTGGGTCCGGCGCTGGCCGGGAACTGGCGTACAGGACAGTCCCCTTAGCCCCTCCACCGAAACGTGATCCCGGTCACTTGGTTAACGCGAGACCCTCTCGTTCTCCTAGTGTGTCCTTTCAGTGACTTCCTTCGACACCTCCCCGCAATTGAACGTCTGGCGCGCACTGCTCGCTCTGGCCGTCGTGTTCGTGATGCTGGCGACCACCGGCTGGACGGCCCTGCGCAACCAGCGGGGCGACACGCCGCTCCAGGCCTCGCTCTCCGCTTGGGAGCACGGCCGGATCGGCGGTCACGGACTGCCGGACCCCGAGTCCCAGCCGACGAAGCTGGCCCGCTTCTTCGCCTCCCTCACCGCGCAGGACCGCGCGAGCCTGGTCCGCAAGTACCCGCTCGCGGTCGGCAACATGAACGGCGCCCCGGTCGAGCTGCGCTATCGCGCCAACCGCGTCGCGCTCGACCAGGCACGCAAGGTCGAGCGGGAACGCATGCACGACAGCCGCCTCACCGCGGCCGGCAAGCAAGAGGCCGGCCGAAGGATGCACCGCTTCGAGGACCTCATGGAGCAGGGCCGCCACATCCTCGCCTTCGACCCGGAGGGCTCGGGCCGGGTGGCGGAGGTCTTCGGCAATCTGCGCAGGGCGGACCGGGTCTCGGTCGTCGTGCCCGGCGTGGACACCGACCTGCTCACCTTCCAGCGCACCCAGCGCAAGTACTCGGCGCCCGTCGGCATGGCGAAGTCGCTGCACGCGGCCGAGCAAGAGGCGAACCCCTCGACCCGTACGGCCGTGATCGCCTGGGCCGACTACACGGCCCCCAGCGGACTCGGCATCGACTCGGCCACGGCGATGCGCGCCGCGGAAGGTTCCGTACGACTGAACGCGCTGGTGCGGGCGCTGCCCGGCGACAAGCCGGTCTCGCTGTTCTGCCACAGCTACGGCTCCGTGGTGTGCGGGGTCGCGGCGCGTTCGCTGCCGGCCCGGGTGTCCGACATCGCGGTGGCCGGCAGCCCGGGCATGCGCGTCGAGAAGGCCGCCCAACTGCACACCACCGCCCGGGTGTGGGCCATGCGGGACGCCGACGACTGGATCCAGGACGTGCCGTACCTGGAGGTCGGCGGGCTCGGCCACGGGGCCGACCCGGTGTCCGCCGGGTTCGGTGCGCGGGTGCTGTCGGCGCAGGGTGCGAAGGGTCACGCCGGCTACTTCGAGCCGGGCACGGCAAGTCTGATGAATTTCGCAGAGATCGGCGTTGGCGCATACCGCTCGGTGCACTGCGCGCACGAAGACGGCGTCTGCCGGACCGGTTTGTCCGGCACGGCGGCCGCCTGACGCGCGTAGAGGCGAAGAAATTGCGGTCTGCTCGGGAGGGGGACGGAGGAGCGCGTGCCGCATACGATGAGCCGCATGGGTGACGTACTGGCCGGATTTCATGCCGCCTGGGAGTTCGAGTCCGACTCCGTGCTCATCCGCTACGAACGGGGGATTCGAACACCTAAGCTCTTTCAGGCACTCGGGGAACGCCGTGTCCCCCTGGACGCGATCGCCGGGGTGACCCTGACCCGCGGGAAGCGCGGCACGGTCGTGCTGCGCGTCGAGCCGCGGCCCGGCGCGGACCCTCTGATGGAGGCGGCCGCCGGGCAGCTGAAGGAGAGCGGCGATCCCTACCGGCTGGTGCTGCCCGCCGAGCGCGAGGTGCTCGCGGAGTACTACGCCGACGAACTGCGGGCGCTGCTGACGGAGTCCGGGCCGGCGGAGCGGTTCCTCGTGGAGCCGCCGAAGGGGCCGCTGTCGTTCAAGGCGTACGACGGGAAGGCCTCGTTCGACGGGCGGACCGTCAACTTCCGTTGGTTCTGGACGGGGGCGTCGTCGGCGAAGTGGAAGGCCGGGGACCAGAACTTCCCCGTCGGGGAGCTGAACGGGGTCGAGTGGCGCTCCCCCGAGGTGTTCGAAGGGCATCTGCGGCTGCTGCACCGGGACACGGGCGGGTCGGCCGCGCAGGCCGACCAGGATCCGGCCGCGGTGGTGTTCGGGCTGGGGTACGGGCCGGTGCATGAGTCACTGCCGTTCGCTGCGGCGGTCCTGGCCGCGGTGCGGACGTCCAGTCCGGTGACGGCGGCCGTGTCGGCGGCTGGGCCGCGTCGGGATCCTGCGGATATCGCCGAGCGGATTCGGCACCTTGGGGAGTTGCATCAGGCCGGGCTGGTGACAGATGAGGAGTTTTCGGTCAAAAAGGCGGAGTTGTTGGCGGAGCTCTAGCGTCTGCCGGGTTCGGAGCGTTGGCGGGCGCGGGTAGTGCGTGGTTGTTCGCGCAGTTCCCCGCGCCCCCAAGAGCAGGTCCCTCTACTCGCGGCCTGCTGACGTGAACGCCATGTCCGCGTAGCGGTTGCCTGCCACCTTGGCCGCGATCGGGTCCAGGAGGGCCAGCTCGTCGTCGGTGAGGACGATCCTGGTTGCCGCCGTGTTCTCCTCCACCCTGGACGGCTTGCGGGTGCCCGGGATCGGGATGACCGGCAGGCCGTGGAGGGATGCCTGCTGGTAGGCCCAGGCCAGGGCGATCTGGCCGACGGACGCGCCGTGGGCGTCGGCGACCGCGCGGATGGGCTCCAGCAGGGCCCCGTTGGCCGCCGCGTTGTCCCCCGTGAAGCGGGGCTGCTGGCGGCGGAAGTCGTCGGACGACAGGTCCTCGGCCGTGGCGAAGGAGCCCGTGAGGAAGCCGCGGCCCAGCGGCGAGTACGCGACGAGGGTCACACCGAGGTCGCGGGCCGCCGGGACGACGTTCGTCTCGATGTCGCGGCTGAAGAGCGACCACTCCGACTGCACGGCGGCGATGGGGTGGACGGCGTGGGCGGCGCGGAGTTCGTCGGCCGTGACCTCGCTCAGGCCGAGGTGCTTGACCTTGCCCTCGCGGACCAGTTCGGCCATGGTGCCGACGCTCTCCTCGATCGGCACGTTCACATCGCGCCGGTGCATGTAGTAGAGGTCGATGACGTCGACGTCCAGGCGCTTCAGGCTCGCCTCGACGGCCTGGCGGATGTAGGGCGGGTCGTTGCGGATGACGCGGCGCGTCGGGTCGTCCGGGGGGATCGACAGGGCGAACTTCGTCGCGATGACGAGTTCGTCGCGGTGGGCCTTGAAGAACGGCGACAGGAACCGCTCGTTCTCGCCGGCCCCGTAGGCGTCGGCCGTGTCGTAGAGGGTGACGCCGAGTTCGAGCGCCCGTTCCAGGGTCGCCCGGGAGGCGTCCGCGTCCGAGGGGCCGTAGCCGAAGTTCATGCCCATGCAGCCGAGGCCCTGGACGCCCACCTCGGGGCCGTCGTCGCCCAGCTTCGCCGTCGTGATCCTGCCGTCCGTCATCGGGACCTCTCCGACGCCAGGGCACGCCCGGCGTCCGCGTAGAAACTGATCTTCCGGTCGAGCACGGCGAGCGTGTCGCGGAGTTCGTCGATCCTGGCCAGGACGTCCTCGCGGGTCGTCTTGAGCAGTTCGAAGCGCTCGCCGTAGGTGTGGTCGCCCTCGCGCACCAGTTCCGCGTACCTGACCATGTCGGCGACCGGCATGCCCGTCAGTCGGAGCTTGCCGACGAGGTCGAGCCAGTCGAGGTCGCGGTTGGTGTAGCGGCGCTGGCCGGTGTGGGACCGGTCGATGTGCGGCATCAGGCCGATGCGCTCGTACCAGCGCAAGGTGTGCGCGGTCAGGCCGGTGAAGGCGACGACCTCGCTGATCGTGTACCTGTCCTCACCGTCCGGGCGCCGGTCGTACTGCGGAGGGCCGGCGCAGGTGTCGGTCCTGGTCCCCGTGGTTTCCATCACCGTCATGGCCCCAACGCTAGAACCTTGGAGTGCACTCCAAGCAAGCTCGGACGGTAAGAAATGGGCAGGACGTTTCTTGATCCGTCTGGTTAGCGTACGGAGTCATGAGTTCTGTACGCCGTGCCCTGCCCGAGGACGCCGAGGAAGTCCTGCGGCTGCGCCAAATCATGATCGACTCGCTGTTCGCAAGCGACCCGTCCACCCGCTGGCACGGAGAGTCCCTGCCCACGCTGAAGACCAAACTCGGCGAGCCGGCGGCGGACTTCGTGGCGTTCGTCGTGGACCACCCGGAGCGGCCCGGGGCACTGGCGTCGCTGGTGGCCGGGACGATCGACTACCGCATCGGGAAGTCGGGCGACCCGCAGGGCAAGGTGGGCTTCGTGTTCAGCGTCGCCACCGACCCGGACGCCCGGCGCCGCGGGTACGCACGCGCGTGCATGCAGACCCTGCTGGAGTGGTTCCGTACACGCGGCGCCCGGCGCGTACAGCTCACCGCCTCACCGGAGGCCGAGCCGCTGTACGTCTCGCTGGGCTTCCGGCCCAAGCCCGACCCGTTGCTGGAGCTCACGCTCTGAGCGCATAGGCTCGAACGCATGTCGCTCAAGAGCCTCGCGTTGATCGAGAACTGGCCGGTTCCCACTGCCGCGGCGGGTGTCGTACGGGCGGACGGCACCGTCCTCGGCACCCATGGACCGGCCGGGCGGCGGTTCCCGCTCGCCTCGGTGACCAAGCCGCTCGCGGCGTACGCGGTGCTCGTCGCGTACGAGGAGGGGGCGGTCGAGCTCGACGAGCCCGCAGGTCCGGCCGGGTCGACGGTCCGGCATCTGCTCGCGCACACCTCGGGCCTCGCCTTCGACGAGCACAAGGTCACGGCGGCGCCCGGGGAGCGGCGGCTGTACTCGAACGCCGGTTTCGAGCAGTTGGGCGACCACCTCGCGAAGGCGACCGACATCCCCTTCGGGGAGTACCTGCGGCAGGCCGTGCTGGAGCCGCTGGGGATGACCTCGACGACCCTGGAGGGCTCTCCGGCCAAGGACGGGGTGTCCACGGTCGAGGACCTGCTGCGGTTCGCGGCCGAGGTGCAGGTTCCGCGACTGCTGGATCCCCGTACGGTCGCCGAGGTGATGACCGTGCACTACCCGGGCACGAAGGGCGTCCTGCCGGGGTACGGCCACCAGAACCCCAACGACTGGGGGCTCGGCTTCGAGATCCGCGACTCCAAGTCGCCGCACTGGACGGGGTCCTCGTCCTCACCGCGCACGTTCGGGCATTTCGGGCAGTCCGGTACGTTCCTGTGGGTCGACCCCGACGCGCGTGCCGCGTGCGTCGCGCTGACGGACCGGGCGTTCGGGCCGTGGGCGGTCGAGGCGTGGCCGGCGTTCACCGACGCCGTGCTCGCGGAGCTCTAGGCCATCTCCCAGATCAGCAGCTCCGCCTCCGTCACGCCTTCCGCCTCGAGGCCCTTGGCGTCCGTGACGCGGGCCGCGTCGCCCGCGCCCAGTTCCTCGCCGTCGAGACGTACGTCACCCCGTACGACATGCACGTACGCGTGCGCCCCGTCCGGCACCGCCGTCCGCTCCCCCGCCCCGAGGCGCCGCACGTGCAGCATCGCGCCGGCCTCCGGGACGGCGTAGGGCGTCGAGTCGGCGATGCCGTGGACGACCTCGTAGTACGGGTCGCCGCCGGGCCGGAGCGGGGCCAGCCACATCTGCACGAAGGTCAGCGGGCCGGGGCCGTCGTTGCGCTCCACGTGACGTACCCCACCCGCGGAGCTGAGCCGCTGCACGTCCCCGTGGCGCACCACCGACTCGTGCCCGGTGGAGTCCCGGTGCGTCAGCTCGCCCTCCACGACCCACGTCACGATCTCGGTGTGGCTGTGCGGATGCTCGTCGAAGCCGGCCCCCGGGGCCAACCGCTCCTCGTTGCAGGCGATCACGGCGCCGAAGCGGAGGTTGTCCGGGTCGTAGTGGGGCCCGAAGGAGAAGGCGTGCCAGGTCTCGATCCCCGCGGCGGGTTCCCCACCGGGGTAGCGCTCGTGAGCGCGCCGTACGTCCATCACGCTGTCCACCGTAGGCCCTGACCCGGCGGGTCAGGTCAGAGTGAAGACGCAGCGGCCGATCGACGCAGGTGAGCGGGGTCTGGCGTGTCCAGCCGCAAGGCGGAGGAAGGAGTCGACGCGATGGGGGCACCGCCCGCGCGAGCGAAGCCGGGCGTGGGGGCTCGGGGACTGACGACAACGCGGCAGACGGGCGTGCCGGACCCCGCGTCTGCGACCTGCCCCGCCGGGTAGGGCCTGACCCGCCGACGCACCTTCCCGTCCGGATAAGGCAGTCTTGTCCCCGTGCCCGAACCCGAAACCAGCAAGAACGCAGCCCCAGCACACGACGCCCACCCGCATGCCGCGACGCTGAAGCGGCTGGTGGAGTCGTCCGGATCGCTCGCCGCGCAGGCCATCGCGCGGATGGACGAGACGCTGCCCTGGTACCGGGCCATGCCCCCGGAGAACCGTTCCTGGATCGGCCTGGTCGCGCAGGCGGGTATCGCCGCCTTCACCGAGTGGTTCCGGCATCCGGACGCCCCGCAGGCCATCTCCACCGACGTGTTCGGAACCGCGCCGCGCGAGCTGACCCGGGCGATCACGCTGCGGCAGACCGTGGAGATGGTGCGCACCACGATCGAGGTCATGGAGAGCGCGATCGACGAGGTCGCGGCCCCCGGCGACGAGCGGGTGCTGCGCGAGGCGCTGCTCGTCTACGCCCGGGAGATCGCCTTCGCCACCGCCCAGGTGTACGCGCAGGCCGCCGAGGCACGCGGTGCCTGGGACGCCCGGCTGGAGTCCCTGGTCGTGAACGCCGTGCTCAGCGGCGAGGCCGACGAGGGCGCCGTGTCCCGCGCCGCCGCCCTCGGCTGGAACTCGCCCGAGCACGTGTGCGTGGTGCTCGGCACCGCGCCCGACGGCGACTCCGAACTGACCGTGGAGGCGATCCGGCGGGCCGCCCGGCACGCCAAGCTCCAGGTGCTGACCGGTGTGCTCGGGGACCGGCTCGTCGTCATCGCGGGCGGCAGCGACAACCCGCTGGCCGTCGCCAAGTCGCTCATCGGCCCGTACGCGGCCGGGCCGGTCGTGGCGGGCCCGGTGGTGCCGGACCTGCTGGCCGCGACCCGGTCCGCGCAGGCCGCGGCGGCGGGGCTGAAGGCGGGTTCCGCCTGGCAGGACGCCCCGCGCCCGGTGCTGGCGGACGACCTGCTCCCGGAGCGCGCGATCGCCGGTGACCCCTCGGCCCGTGAGCAACTGGTGGAGGAGATCTACAGACCACTGGAGGAGGCCGGGGCCGCGCTCCTGGAGACCCTCAGTGTGTATCTCGAACAGGCGAGCAGTCTCGAGGGCGCCGCCCGCATGCTGTTCGTCCATCCCAACACCGTCCGCTACCGGCTTCGACGTGTGACTGACGTCACCGGCTGGTCACCCTCCGATGTACGCTCTGCCTTCACGCTGCGGATCGCTCTGATCCTGGGGCGTCTGGTCGATGGAGATCTCCAGCCCTAAGGTTTTGTCGGAGCCCGACAAAACCCCCTCGTGTTCTTCGTCCCTGTCCCCACGGGCGGCCGTGCCCGTCCCCAAGAGAGAGTGTGAGAGTGCTCGTACTCGTCGCTCCCGGCCAGGGCGCCCAGACGCCCGGCTTCCTGTCCGCATGGCTCGACTTCCCCGGTGTCCGCGGTGCCCTCGAGGCATGGTCCGACGCCGCGGGCCTCGACCTGATCCGTTACGGCACCGAGGCAGACGCGGACGAGATCCGCGACACCGCGGTGGCGCAGCCGCTGCTGGTCGCGGCCGGACTGGCGTCCACGTACACGCTGTTCGACGACCCCGCCGAGCTGCCGCGCAAGGTCGGCGCCATCGCCGGGCACAGCGTCGGCGAGTTCACCGCGGCCTCGCTCGCCGGTGTGCTCCCGCACGAGGAGGCCGTCCGCCTCGTCCGCACTCGCGGGCTCGCCATGGCCGAGGCCGCCGCCGTCACCGAGACCGGCATGGCGGCCCTGCTGGGCGGCGACCCGGAAGTGACGGTTCCGCACCTGGAGAAGCTGGGCCTGACCCCGGCGAACATCAACGGCGCGGGCCAGATCGTCGCGGCCGGTACGAAGGAGCAGCTCGCCGCGCTGGAGGCGGACAAGCCCGAGGGCGTGCGCAAGGTCGTCGCGCTGAAGGTCGCCGGCGCCTTCCACACCCACCACATGGCCCCCGCGGTCGACACGCTGGCGAAGGCCGCCGAGGCCCTGACGCCCGGCGACCCGCAGGTCACCTACGTCTCGAACAAGGACGGGCGGTCTGTCGCCGCCGGCACCGAGGTGCTGGACCGTCTGGTCGGTCAGGTCGCCAACCCGGTCCGCTGGGACCGGTGCATGGAGACCTTCAAGGAGCTCGGCGTCACGGCCCTGATCGAGGTGTGCCCCGGCGGTACCCTCACCGGTCTCGCCAAGCGTGCTCTGCCCGGTGTGAAGACGCTGGCCCTGAAGTCCCCCGCCGACCTCGACGCGGCTCGCGAGCTCATCGCCGAGCACGCCTGACCGCCGCCCCCAAGGAGCCGTCCGCATGGCGAAGATCAAGCCCAGCAAGGGCGCCCCGTACGCGCGCATCCTCGGTGTCGGCGGGTACCGCCCGACCCGGGTCGTGCCGAACGAGGTGATCCTCGAGACGATCGACTCGTCCGACGAGTGGATCCGCTCGCGCTCCGGCATCGAGACCCGGCACTGGGCGAACGACGAGGAGACCGTCGCCGCGATGTCCATCGAGGCGTCCGGCAAGGCGATCGCCGACGCCGGGATCTCCGCCGAGCAGATCGGCGGCGTGATCGTCTCGACCGTCTCGCACTTCAAGCAGACCCCGGCCGTCGCCACCGAGATCGCCGACAAGCTCGGCACCGCCAAGGCCGCCGCCTTCGACATCTCGGCCGGCTGCGCGGGCTTCGGCTACGGCCTCACGCTCGCCAAGGGCATGATCGTCGAGGGCTCCGCCGAGTACGTCCTGGTGATCGGCGTGGAGCGGCTGAGCGACCTGACCGACCTGGAGGACCGCGCGACGGCCTTCCTGTTCGGCGACGGCGCCGGCGCGGTCGTCGTGGGCCCGGCCCAGGAGCCCGCCATCGGCCCCACGGTCTGGGGCTCCGAGGGCGACAAGTCCGAGACGATCAAGCAGACCGTGCCGTGGACGGACTACCGTTCCGGCGAGGTCGCCAAGTTCCCCGCCATCACGCAGGAGGGCCAGGCGGTGTTCCGCTGGGCCGTGTTCGAGATGGCGAAGGTCGCCAAGGAGGCGCTGGACGCCGCCGGCATCTCCGCGGACGACCTGGACGTCTTCATTCCGCACCAGGCCAACGAGCGGATCATCGACTCGATGGTGAAGACACTCAAGCTGCCGGAGTCCGTCACGGTCGCACGTGACGTACGCACCACCGGCAACACCTCGGCCGCCTCGATCCCGCTCGCGATGGAGCGGCTTCTGGCGACCGGCGAGGCGAAGAGCGGCGACACCGCGCTCGTCATCGGCTTCGGGGCGGGTCTCGTCTACGCCGCGACTGTCGTTACCCTCCCCTAGGCACTCCGTGCCGGATCAAGCGTCCGGCACGGGAGGAAACACCTGCCACACCCTCTGGATATCTACGAAGGAGCGCCAACATGGCCGCCACTCAGGAAGAGATCGTCGCCGGTCTCGCCGAGATCGTGAACGAGATCGCCGGCATCCCGGTTGAGGACGTCCAGCTGGACAAGTCCTTCACCGACGACCTGGACGTCGACTCGCTGTCCATGGTCGAGGTCGTCGTCGCCGCCGAAGAGCGCTTCGACGTCAAGATCCCGGACGAGGACGTCAAGAACCTCAAGACCGTCGGCGACGCGACCGACTACATCCTCAAGCACCAGGGCTGATCGACCGACCAGGCCCTGGGCCGACTGCCCCGCCACCCGGCGGTGGCGCCGCTTAATCCTCGTATCCGTTGGAGAAAGAATTCCCGTGAGCCCGACCAATCGCACCGTGGTCGTCACCGGTATCGGCGCAACCACACCGCTGGGTGGCGACGCAGCCTCTACCTGGGAGGGCCTGATCGCCGGACGTTCCGGCGTCAAGCCCCTGGAGCAGGAGTGGGCCGCCGAACAGGCGGTCCGTATCGCGGCCCCGGTCGCCGTTGAGCCGACCGAGGTCATCCCCCGGCCGCAGGCCCGCCGTCTGGACCGCTCGGCGCAGTTCGCGCTGATCGCGGCCAAGGAGGCCTGGGCCGACGCCGGTTTCGAAGCGAGCGCCGACGAGGACCCGAACGTCGACCCGGACCGGCTCGGCGCGGTCATCGCCTCCGGCATCGGCGGCGTGACGACTCTGCTCGACCAGTACGACGTGCTGAAGGAGAAGGGCGTTCGCCGCGTCTCCCCGCACACCGTGCCCATGCTGATGCCCAACAGCCCGTCGGCCAACGTGGGGTTGGCCGTGGGTGCCCGGGCGGGCGTGCACACGCCGGTCTCCGCCTGCGCCTCGGGCGCCGAGGCCATCGGCTACGCCATCGAGATGATCCGCACGGGCCGCGCCGACGTCGTCGTCGCGGGCGGCACGGAGGCGGCGATCCACCCGCTGCCGATCGCCGCGTTCGGCAACATGATGGCGATGTCCAAGAACAACGACAATCCGCAGGGTGCGTCGCGTCCCTACGACGTGGCCCGCGACGGCTTCGTCCTCGGTGAGGGCGCCGGTGTCGTCGTCCTGGAGTCCGCCGAGCACGCCGCGAAGCGCGGTGCGCGGGTGTACGCCGAGGCGGTCGGCCAGGGCATCTCGGCCGACAGCCACGACATCGTGCAGCCGGAGCCGGAGGGGCGTGGCATCTCGCAGGCCCTGCAGCACCTGCTGGAGCGCAACGAGCTGGACCCGGCGGAGATCGTGCACGTCAACGCGCACGCCACGTCGACGCCGGCCGGTGACATCGCCGAGTTGAAGGCGCTGCGGAAGGTGTTCGGTGACGACGCCGACCACTTCGCGGTGTCCGCGACGAAGTCCATGACCGGGCATCTGCTCGGTGGCGCGGGTGGTGTCGAGACGGTCGCGACCGTGCTCGCGCTGTACCACCGGGTGGCTCCGCCGACCATCAACGTCGAGAACCTGGACCCGGAGGCCGAGGCGAATGCCGATGTCGTCCGTGGTGAGGCTCGGAAGCTGCCGGTCGATGGGCGTATCGCCGCGTTGAACGACTCGTTCGGGTTCGGTGGGCACAACGTGGTGCTGGCGTTCCGGACGGTTTGATTCGTCTTTACGGCGATTGGCCCGGACTCCCTGAGGGGGTTCGGGCCAATCGCCGTTTGTGTTGCGTTGTGGGCCGGGTGCGGGGCAGTTGGGGGGTGTTCGCGCAGTTCCCCGCGCCCCTGAAAATCGCGTTGTGTGCCGGGTGCGGGGCGGTGGGGGGTGTTCGCGCCCACGCGGCGGAGCCGCAAATCGAAACAGCCCCGCGCCCCTAAGAGAATGGCGTCATACCACCTGGTGGAGCCAGCGGACCGGGGCGCCTTCGCCGGCGTACCGGAACGGCTCCAACTCGTCGTCCCAGGGCTTGCCCAGGAGTTTGTTGAGTTCGGCTTCCAGGTCGGTCTCCCCTCGCTGGGAGCGCTGCAGGGCCGCGCGGAGGCGGTCCTCGGGGATGAGGATGTCGCCGTGGATGCCGGTGACGGCGTGGAAGATGCCCAGGTCGGGGGTGCAGCTGTAGCGCTCGCCCTCGGCGGTGGCGCAGGGCTCGGCCGTCACCTCGAAGCGCAGCAGCTGCCAGCCCCGCAGGGCCGACGCCAGTTTCGACGCCGTGCCGGGCTGGCCCTGCCAGGAGAACTCAGAGCGCCAGGTGCCCGGTGCGGCCGGCTGGCGGATCCAGTCCAGGCTGACGCGTGTGCCGAGCACCCCGGCGATGGCCCACTCGACGTGCGGGCACAGCGCGCGCGGCGCGGAGTGCATGTACAGAACTCCACGTGTCGTCACCGGAACCTCCGGGCAGAGCGGACCATCTTTGAACGGGCGGAACGGCTGTGACCGGGCGGGTCACGTTGATGGCGAGGCTACCGTGCGGTGGGGCGAGGAGTGTGACGTACGGTCGGTCCCGGTGCCGGGAATCGCTCGTCATTCACCCAGGGGGACGCTTGTACGGGTGTGAGCCGTTGCACCTGATCGGTCGGGAACCCTCGTGCGTTGTTATGGGATGGGGAGACAGTCACGGCGCGGCGAGGGGATGAGACAGGCATGCGGAAGCGAAGCCACCGCTCACGGGTCGTTGTCGCCGTGGCCGTGGCGACTGCCCTGGGCGTCGCCGGATGTGACGCCGTGGGGGACAACTCCCCCGCCCCGTCCGCCAGCGCCAAGCCCTCGCCCAGGCCCACGCCCCTGTGGGACCGCAGCCCGAGCTCCGTCGCGGCCGTGGGTGACTCCATCACGCGTGGTTTTGACGCCTGTGACGTGCTGTCGGACTGTCCGGAGGCGTCCTGGGCGACCGGCGCCAGCCCCGAGGTGGACTCGCTGGCCGTCCGGCTGCTGGGGCGGCCCAGGGCCGCCGAGCGGAGCTGGAACTACGCCGTGACCGGGGCCCGGATGGCCGATCTGCCCGGGCAGATGACCCAGGCGGTGCGGCGGAAACCGCAGCTGGTGACGGTGATGGCCGGGGCGAACGACGCCTGCCGGGCCTCTACGGCGGCGATGACCCCGGTCTCCGGATTCCGCAGCGACTTCGAGGACGCGCTGCGCACCCTGCGCGAAGCCCTGCCCAAGGCACAGGTGTTCGTGGCGAGCGTGCCGAACCTGAAGCGGCTGTGGTCGCAGGGCCGTAACAGCCCGTTGGGCAAGCAGGTGTGGCAGCTGGGCATCTGCCCGTCGATGCTGGGCGACGCGGACGCCCTGGACTCGGCGGCGACCCTGCGGCGGGACACGGTGCAGAAGCGGGTGGAGGACTACAACAAGGTCCTGAAGGAGGTCTGCGCCCAGGACAAGCGGTGCCGGTACGACGGGGGCGCGGTGTACGACTACCGCTTCGGCACGGCTCAGTTGAGCCGCTGGGACTACTTCCACCCCAGCGTGAACGGACAGGCCCGGTTGGCGGAGATCGCGTACCGCACCGTCACCGCGAAGGGCCGCTGACTTAGAGTTCCGCACATGAACGAACTCTTCGGCACACTTTCCGACGGCACGCCGGTGCACCGCTGGACCTTGGAGCGGGCGGGCGTACGGGTGCGGGTGCTGTCGTACGGCGGGATCGTGCAGTCCGTCGAGGTGCCGGACCGGGAGGGCCGGGCCGGGGATGTGGTGCTGGGGTTCCCGGATCTCGAGGGCTATCTGACTCACCCGGGTCCCTATCTCGGAGCCCTGGTCGGGCGGTACGCCAACCGGATCGCCGGCGGCCGTTTCCCGCTGGACGGTCGGACGTACGCTCTGGAACCGAACAACGCGCCGAACTCGCTGCACGGCGGGGTGCACGGCTTCGACAAGCGGGTGTGGGACGCGGCCCCGGTCGAGCACGGGGTACGGCTCACCCGGGTCAGTCCGCACGGCGAGGAGGGCTTCCCGGGGCGGCTGGAGGTCTCGGCGACGTACACGCTCCAGGAGGGCGGGGCGCTGCGGATCGCCTACGAGGCCGTGACGGACGCGCCGACCGTGGTGAACCTGACCAACCACAGCTACTTCAACCTGGGCGGTTCCGGCGACGCGGGCGGCCACGAACTGCGGCTCGCCGCCTCCCGGTACACGCCAGTCGACGCGGACCTGATCCCGACCGGTGGCCCGGAGGACGTGACCGGCACGCGCTTCGACTTCCGCGAGGCCCGCAAGGTCGGCTCCGGCTACGACCACAACTTCGTGCTCGACAAGGGCGTGGCGGACGTCCCCGTGGAGGTCGCCGAGCTGCACGACCCGGCGTCCGGGCGGGTGCTGACGGTGGCGACGACCGAGCCCGGACTCCAGCTGTACACCGCCGACCACCTGGGCGAGCCCTTCGCGCCCGGCGACGGCATCGCGCTGGAGACCCAGCACTTCCCCGACTCCCCGAACCGGCCGGACTTCCCGACCACGGTGCTGCGCCCGGGCGAGGTGTTCCGCTCGGAGACGGTCTACGGGTTCGGCACCCGCTGAGCCGGGGGCCCGGAAACCCACGAGCCCCGGTCCAGGGGTCAGGTCCCGGACCGGGGCTGCTCAGTGGGGAACTTGTCCCGGATCAGACGTTAATCGTCGCGGTGATCCTTCGGTCGCTGATCGAGCGCGCCACCTGGATCTCGTACGAACCCTTCACAAACGACCACGAGGCGTTCGTCTCGTCCCAGCTCTCGAAGGCGCGGCGCGGCAGTTCGACGGTCGCCTCGGCGGTCTCGCCGGGTGCGGCCTCGACGCTCGCGAAGCCGGCCAGCCAGCGCGCCGGGCGGCTGGGGTCGGGCTCGCTCGGGGCGAGGTAGAGCTGGACGACCTCGCGGCCGGGGCGGTCGCCGGTGTTGCGGAGGCGGACCTTCGCGGTGGTCCCTTCGCCGCTCCCGGCGACCTCGACCGACTCGTAGGTCCAGTCGGTGTAGCCGAGGCCGTGACCGAAGGGGTAGGCGGGGGTGCGGCCCTGCTTCTCCCAGGCACGGTAGCCGATGAAGACGCCCTCCTCGTAGGGGAGTTCGCCGCCCTCCGGGACGACCTGGGTGACCGGGGCGTCGGTCAGGGAGCCCCAGGTGGTGGGGAGACGGCCGCCGGGCTCCTGGGCGCCGGTGAGCACGTCCGCGAGGGCCGCGCCGCCCTCCTGGCCGGGGAACCAGCTGAGGAGCACGGCGGCGACGTCGTCGCGCCACGGCAGTTCCACCGGGGAACCGGAGTTGACCACCACGACCGTGCGGGGGTTGGCGGCGGCGACGGCGCGGACCAGGTCGTCCTGGCGGCCGGGCAGGCGCAGGTCGGTGCGGTCGAAGCCCTCGGACTCGACGCGGTCGGTGGTGGCGACCACGACGACGGCCGTGTCGGCGGCGCGGGCGGCAGCGGCGGCCTCGGCGATCAGCTCGTCGGCATCGCGCTGCGGGTCCTGGTGGGCGAGGGTGAAGCCGATGACCCGCATGGGGTGGCCGTCGGGCGGCGGGACGGTGTAGGTGAGGGAGACCTCGACCGGTTCGCCCGCGGTGAGTTCGACGCGGGCGTGGGGCACCGGGGCGCCGAAGAAGGCGGCGAACGGGTCGCCGTCCTCGGCGGGGCGCTGGACGTCGTCGAAGTACGTGGTGCCCGCGACGGTCAGCTTGAAGGGGCCGAGCCCCTTGAAGCCGAAGGTGTGCGTGCCGGTCTCGCGCGGGGTGAGGGTGCCGGTCAGTTCGACGCTGTGCAGGGTGTCGTGGGTGACGCCGTCGGGCAGGTCGCCGCCCATCCACTGGATGTGGCCGCTGGGGGCCGAGCGGGTGCCGAGGACGTTGCCGTCGCCGTCGCGGCAGACGGCGCGCAGCGCGAAGCCCGCGTCGGCGACGGGGAGTTCGGTGTTCGGGTCGGCGCCGAGGGCGTAGGTGAGGCTGCCGTCGGGCAGGGCGGCGGTGAGGCCGTCGAGCGGGGAGACGGTCCGGGCGGGGAAGACCGTGGCGGAGCCGCCGCCGAGGACGCGGGCGTCGCGGGCGGCGGCGCCGATCAGCGCGACCCGGCCGGGCTTCAGCGGCAGCGCGCCGTTCTCGTTGCGGACGAGGACGAAGGAGCGGCGGGCGATCTCACGGGCGAGCGCCTCGCCGTCGACGGTCGCGGGCGGTTCGGTGACGACCGGTTCGGCGCCGTCCAGGATGCCGACCCGGGCGGCGAGGCGCAGGACGCGGCGGACGGCCTCGTCGACCTGGGCCTCGTCGGCCTCGCCGTCCCGGACGGCGCGGGCGAGGGCCTCGCCGTAGACGGTCCGCGGGCCGGGCATCGCGATGTCCAGGCCGCCGGCGAGGGCGCCGGTGGTGGAGCGGGCGGCGGTCCAGTCGGAGACGTTGATCCCGTCGAAGCCCCACTCGCCGCGCAGGACCTCGTTGACCAGGTGGTGATGCTCGGTCATCGTCGTGCCGTTGACGGTGTTGTAGGCGGTCATGATGCCCCAGGGGTGGGCGTTCTCGACGATGGCCTCGAAGGGGGCCAGGTACAGTTCGCGCAGCGCGCGTTCGCTCACCAGGTTGTTCACGGTGAGGCGGTCGGTCTCGGCGTCGTTGGCGACGAAGTGCTTGACGGTGGTGCCGACGCCGCCGGACTGGACGCCCCGGACGTACTCCGTGCCGATCCGGCCCGTGAGGTACGGGTCCTCGCTGTAGGCCTCGAAGTGGCGGCCGCCGAGCGGGGAGCGGTGCAGGTTGACCGTGGGGGCGAGCAGGACGTGGACGCCCTTGCGGCGGGCCTCCTGGGCCAGCAGCGCGCCTGCCCGGCGGGCGAGTCCGGGGTCCCAGGTGGCGGCGAGGGCGGTCGGTGAGGGCAGGGCGACGGAGGGGTCGTCGGCGCTCCACTGCACCCCGCGGACGCCGATCGGGCCGTCGGACATGACCAGCGAGCCCAGGCCGGCCTGCGGCAGCGCGGGCAGGCTCCACATGTCCTGCCCGGCCAGCAGCCGTGCCTTGGCGTCCAGGTCGAGCTTGCCGAGGGCGGCCTCGACCGCCGCCTCACGCCGTACTTCCGCTGTCTCCGTCACGTCGGCACCTCCACGTCGAAAGCCGCTGGATGCCGACATCGTGCCCGCGTTACCTGTAATGCGGTAGGTTTTGTTATCTTCTCGAAACAATCGGTCGTTCGTCATGTCGTACGGTGACGCCATGACGGCCAGGGCGAGAAGCGAGGAACGGCGCGCGGAGATCGTGCGGGCCGCCCTGGAGGTGATCGCCGAGCGCGGCTACCGGGGAGCGAGTCTGACGTCGGTCGCCGAGCGGGTGGGGCTCACCCAGCAGGGGCTGCTGCACCACTTCCCGACGAAGGAGGCGCTGCTGGTCGCGGTGCTCCAGGAGCGGGACCGCTGGGACGCCATGCCCGCCGGACGGCTGCGGCTGGACCTGCTGGCCTCGCTGGTCGAGTACAACGCGATGCGGCCCGCCATCATCCAGACCTTCTCGGCGCTGCTCGGCGAGAGCGTCACGGAGGACCATCCGGCCCGCGCGTACTTCACCGAGCGCTACGTAGGGGTCCGCGCCGGCATGGCCGAGGTGCTGCGCGCCGAGTACGGCGACCGCCTGCCGAGCGGCCTCACCCCCGAGCGGGCCGCACCCCTGCTGGTGGCGATCCTGGACGGCCTGCAGTACCAGTGGCTGCTGGACCCGGAGTCGGTGGACATGCCGTCTGCGTTCCGGGACTTCCTGACGCTGCTGGGCGAGAGCACCGACTGAACACCCATGGCGTAGATCACTCCTGTCACGCGATACTGCCGCCGTCCGGCACCACGCCACCGCAGCACCCCCACCGTGACGGAAGGCCTGAACCCTCTTGAACTCCCTACGCGTGCGCCTCGGCGTCCTCGGTCTCGCCCTGCTGACCGGCCTCACCACCCCCACGACCGCGAGCGCCGCGAGCGCCGCCGAGAAGGCCCCCTCCCCCACCGTCGAGGAGCAGCGGCTCGGCAAAGCGGTCCCGCAGGAGATCCTGCGCCGCTCCGGGTTCGACACCGTGGCCCCGCGGCTGGCCCGGGCGCTGTACGCGGCCCGTTCCTACGGGGAGGCCCGCCGGGCCGTCGCGCACGAGGGGGAGCGGCTGTGGCGGCGTGCGGTGGACCGGGCGCAGGGGCGTGGACCGGCGGTCGGTGACCTCAGCCGGGACGACGACCGGCCGCTGTACTGGGCCCGGCTGGGCATGACGCGTGAAGTGCGCACCTGGGAGCCGGAGTTCGGCCTGACGGACGGGCAGCGAGCCGCGCTGCTGGACGAACTGGAGCGCACCTCGCGCGGCCAGACCGCCATCGGCTACCCGCACGGCAAGGGCCTGAAGCGGATCCTGCTCACCGGCTTCGACCCGTTCACCCTGGACCGGGACATCCGGATCTCCAACCCGTCCGGCGCCACCGCGCTCGCCCTCGACGGCACGGTGATCGAGACGGCGGACGGCCCGGCCCGGATCGAGACGGCCGTGTTCCCGGTGCGCTGGCAGGACTTCACGGAGGGCACGGTGGAGCGCACGCTCCGGCCGCATCTGCCGAAGGTCGACCTGTTCACCACGGTCAGTCAGGGCCGGGTCGGGCGGTTCGACATCGAGCGGACCAACGGGGCCTGGCGGGGCGGCTTCGGGGACAACGACAACATCGGCCGCACCGAGACCGTCCCCGTCACCGACCCGGCCTCCCAGCCGCAGTGGACGACGACCACGCTGCCGTACCGGGCGATCGTCGCCGCGGACACCGGCCGTTTCCCCGTGTACGACAACACCGGCGTCACCGAGATCCCGGCGGGCGGCACCGAGCCCGTCGTGCGCCCGGAAGGACCGACCCCCGGCTCGACCGCGCGGCAGGGCGGCGGCGGGGACTACCTCTCCAACGAGATCGCCTACCGGGCGACGCTGCTGCGGGACCGGCTGGGGCTGCACGACCGGCTGCCGGGCGGGCATGTGCACACGCCCGTGCTCCAGTTCGGCACCGGGAACAGCACCGAGGTCACCGACCCGGAGTTCGTGCGGAACCGGCTGGACATCATCGCCCAGGTGAGGGCGATCCTGAAGGCGGCTGCGGCAGAGAGCTGACGCCCCCGTCGCCCTCCACGGCGGAGCCACCCGCGCGGCCCTCATCGATCTCCTCACCGAGCAGTTCACGCGCCATGAGGGTGGCGCCCGCGACCGCGCCCGGCATCAGGAACACCGCGACGACCGGCACCAGGAAGGCCACGGCCAGCGGCGTGCCGAAGCCCCACACCAGGGTCTTGCGGGAGCGGAGCAGGGACAGGCGGGTGCGCAGGTCGACGCCGCGGCGCTGAAGGGCGACGGCGGTCAGCTCCTCGGTCAGGAAGAACCCGGTGACGAAGAACCCGAGCACCGGGACGGCCGTCTGGCCGACGACCGGGATGAAGCCGCACGCGAACAGCAGCACGCCCCACAGGGCGGCGCGCACCACGATGCGGAGGCTGTCGCGGGCGGAGATCCACAGTTCGCGCCAGAGCGGCAGGCCCGACTCGGGGGCGTGGCCGTCCGGGGACACGTCCCGGTCGACCTTCTCGGAGAGGTTCTCGTAGAAGGGCTGCCCGACCAGCAGCGTCACCGCGGTGAACGTCACGACGGCGAGGAGCAGGGCGAGGGCGAACAGCACGGCGGTCAGGAAGCCGCGGAAGAGCCCGAGCCACGGGCTCGACCAGTCGTCGGCGAACGGTGTCGCCCAGGTGACGGCGTCCTCGCCCCACAGCGCCAGCGCGACCAGCGCCGCCGCGTACAGGACCAGGGTGATCAGGCCCGGGACGAGCCCGAAGCCGTACTGCTTGCCGTGCCGGGCCACCCACCGCTGGCCCTTCAGCAGGTACTGGAAGCCCACCCCGAGATCGCGCATGGGAAAACCCTATCGGTGCAGGCCCGGACGCACTCCGCAGGGGCCATCCGGGTCACCGGTGACACCAACGCGCTCTTGTTGCCGTTGAGTCGAACCGGTACACCTCGCCGTACCGATCTCAGGAAGCCCGAGGAGGTACGCGTGCGCACCACGAGAACCGTTCCCGCGAGACCTGTACTGATCGTCACCCTCAGCCTCGCGACGGCGGGCTTACTCCTGCTCACCCCCCACACCGCCGGCGCGGACCCGAAGCCCGTCACCCGGGAGGGCGCCGCCGTCGACGACCGCGCGGCCCGGGCACCCGCCGACGCGGCCAGGCGCGCCCTCACCGCCGAGACCTCCACCGGCCCCACGACCACCACCCGCGGCTACCCCCGCCGCCAGGTCCTCTCCCCCGACCCGCGCAACCCCGGCGACAAGTCCCTGAAGCTGGGTCTCACCCCGTACCACGCGATCGCCCCGAAGCTGAACGCCCTGCAACGCCTCGGCGACCGCGTCAGTGTGGAGGTGACCGGCCGCTCGGCCGGCGGCCACCGCCTCTACCTGGTCACCGTCACCGCCCCGGAGACCACCCGCCAGGCCCGCGCCCAGGAGCGGATGCGCGAACTGATCGAGAACGCGCCCGCGTCCGCCGCGAAGTCCCGCGAGATCAAGCGGACGTACAAGGCCCCGGTCTTCGTCAACAGCAACATCCACGGCAACGAGTGGGAGGGCACGGACGCCTCCCTGAAGGTCATCGAGCAGCTCGCGACGGCCAAGGACACCAAGACCAGGGACCTCCTCGCGCACAGCCGCCTGTACTTCAACGTCACCGCCAACCCGGACGGCCGTATCGCCGGCACCCGCGCCAACGCGAACGGCTTCGACCTGAACCGCGACTTCGTCACGGCCTCCCAGCCCGAGAGCCGTGCGATGCGGCAGATCGAGCTGGACAAGCAGCCGGCCGTCCTGCTCGATCTGCACGGCTACGTCAACGGCACGCTCATCGAGCCGACCACTCCCCCGCACGGCGAGAACTACGAGTACGACCTCTTCCTGAAGAA
The DNA here is from genome assembly GCF_045040895.1 of Streptomyces purpurascens. Taxonomy (NCBI): domain Bacteria; kingdom Bacillati; phylum Actinomycetota; class Actinomycetes; order Kitasatosporales; family Streptomycetaceae; genus Streptomyces; species Streptomyces purpurascens. The sequence continues at coordinate 2,886,544 of NZ_CP108341.1, forward strand.
CTCCTACGCCAACGCCCTCGGCATGGAGTCCGCCGTCAACGCCCTCGGCTACACGCCCGCGAAGGACGGTGTGGAGCCGGCCCAGATCCCGTTCCGGGACCAGGAGGAGGGCTGGGACGACTGGCCGCCGATCTTCACCCCGCAGTACGCGGCCTTCCACGGCACGGTGGCCGCCCACACGGTGGAGATCCCGCTGGCGGTGAACAACGAGGAGTACGACACGCTCCCCGTCCCGGAGCTGCGCCGCCGCTCGGCGATCAACACGGCCGTGGCGGGCGCCGCCGTCCGCGCGACCCTGAACCACGTCCGCGAGCACCGCACCACCCTCGTCGCCGACCAGATCGAGACCTTCCGCCGCGGTGCGGCCGGCGCCCCGCAGGTGCCGGTCTCACCGAAGACGGTCCCCGGCGTCCCCGGCATCGGCCCGGAGGACGTCTACACGACCGACTTCCCGCGCGCCTACGTCATCCCGCCCGGCGACTCCCGCACCCAGCGCTCGGCCCCGGCCGCCGCCCGCCTCGTCGACCACCTCCTCGCCAACGACGTCCGCGTCACCCGCGCCACCCGCCCCTTCCGCCTCGGCGGACGGACCTACCCCGAGGGCTCGTACGTCGTCGACCTGCACCAGCCCAAGCGCGGCATGGCGAACGTCCTGCTGGCCGACGGCCGGGACATCAGCGACAAGGTGTCGGTGATGTACGACATCTCCGGCTGGAGCCTGGGCCGGCTGTGGGGCGCCACGGTCGAGCGGGTGACCTCGGGCAGCCTGCGGGGCGCGCCCCTGCGCCCGGTCGCCGAGGCCGCACCCGTCGCCCACGTGCCCGCGCACGGCACCCTGCGCCTGCGTCTGACCGACCCGCGCGAGATCGCGGCCCTCAACTCCCTCCTCCGGCAGGGGGTCCCGGTCCGGCAGGCACCGGACGGCAGCGCGATCGTCCCGGCGTCGGCACGCCGCGAGGCGCTCACCGCCGCCCGCACGCACGACGTCGCCTTCACGGCCACGCGGCTCAAGGGCGGAACGCCCCTGCACCGCCTGCGCGTCGCCGCCGCCGTCACCCCGGGTGAGCTGTTCGCCCTGCGGGAGATGGGCTTCGACGTCACACCGGTCTCGACGGCCGTCCTGAACGCGGGCTTCGACTGGTCCGGCACGGACGTGCTGTTCGTCTCCGCCGGCCTGGACCACGCCTTGCTCACCGCCCCCGCCCGCAAGGCCCTGGACGCCTTCCTCGACGGTCACGGCCTGGTCGGCCGGGGCGCGACGGGAGCGGCCCTGAACGGGGCGGCGGACCTGCTGGCCGTCAAGCCGGTCGAGGGCAACCCGGACGCCAACGGCGTCGTACGCACGGTGAACTCGGGCCGTCTCACGCACGACGCTCCCGCTCACGCCTTCGTCTACGCCCCGCTGTGGTTCACCGACCTCGGACCCGGTGTGCGCGAGGAGCAGTCGTACGCGATCGGGAACCCGCTCGTCTCCGGACACTGGCGCCCGCTCCCGGACGGCACCGGCGGCCCCGCGGCGGCAGCGGGACAGGCGTCGGTGGTCAGCGGCGGCAGGACGGTCCTGTTCGGCACCGAACCCCTCTTCAGGGACCACCCGAAGGGGGAATTCCCGCAGGTGGCGAGGGCATTGTTCACAGTGGCACACAGCGGTTCAGATGAGGAGAACGGATGACGCAAGAGATCCACGGCACCGTAGCCGACGGCTTCGAGGGGGTGCGCGAGGAGTTCGCCGCGTTCGTGGCCGGGGAACAGCCCGACTACGAGGGCCAGCTGTGCGCCTACGTGCGGGGCCGGAAGGTCGTGGACCTGTGGGCGGGGACCGAGGCGGACGCCCTCTACGGCGTGTTCTCGTCCACCAAGGGCGCCGGCTACCTGGTCGTGGCTCTCCTCGTCCAGGACGGCACGCTCGAGCCGGACCGCAAAGTGACGTACTACTGGCCGGAGTTCGGGGCCGAGGGCAAGGGAGAGCTGACCCTGCGTGATCTGCTCGCGCACCGGGCGGGCGTGGTCGGCACGGACACCGGCTTCAGCCTGGCGGAGCTGGCCGACGACCGGCAGCTCGCCGAACGCCTCGCCGACCAGCGGCCGTTCTGGCGCCCCGGCACGGCGTTCGGCTATCACGCCTTGGTCGCCGGCGCCCTGACCGGCGAGGTCGTACGCCGCGCCACGGGCCGCACGCTCCAGGAGATCTACCAGGAGCGCGTCCGGACCCCGTACGGCCTGGACTTCCACCTCGGCCTGCCGGCGCCCCAGGAACCCCGCTTCCGCACCACCCAGCCGATGATCCCGACCCCGGACCAGCAGGCCCTCCTCGACGCCACCCCGACCGGCCCGCACACACTCACCTCGATCGCCTTCAACCGCAACGCGAGCGAACCGACCGACCTGGCCTCGCTCCCCAACATGCCGCTGATCCGTGCCAAGGGCCCGGCGTCGGTGGGCGGAGTGGCGTCCGCGCGGGGCCTGGCCGGGATGTACGCGGCGGCGATCAGCGGGGTCGGCGAGCAGGCGGCGCTGCTGAAGCCGGACACGGTGGCGGAGTTCGGCCAGCTCCACTCGGTCGGCTACGACCTGGTGGCACGTGCCCACAAGTCGTTCGGCCTCGGCTTCCAGACGACGGCTGACACGTGGCACCCGTTCCTCGGCGCCGGGACGATCGGGCACAGCGGCGCGAGCGGCTCGCAGTCCTTCGCGGACCCGTGGAGCGGCCTGGCCTACGGCTACACACGGCGCCGGTTCGCGTTCCCCGGCGGGGCGGCCCCGGAGAACAACCGCCTGGCGCTCGCGATCCACAGGGCGGCGCTCGCCCACTGACCCCGGGCACGGGCGGAGGCCGCACCCCACGTCCAAGGGTGCGGCCTCCGCGTACGCAACGACTGAGTCAGACCAGCGTCACGGTGATGTTCCCGCGGGTCGCCTTCGAGTACGGGCACACCTCGTGCGCCTTCTCGACGAGCGACCGTGCGGCACCCCGGTCCACCTTCGGCAGGTCGGCGGAGATCTCGACGATGATCCCGAACCCGTCCCCGTTCTTCCCGAGGCCGACCTTGGCGGTGACGGTCGACCCGGTGAGGTCGGCACCCGTCTCACGGGCGACGACACCCAGGGCCCCCTGGAAGCAGGCGCTGTAGCCGGCGGCGAACAACTGCTCGGGATTGGTTCCGGCGCCACTGCCACCCATGACCTGCGGCGGATTGACGACGACGTCGAGCCGGCCGTCATCGGTGGCCACCCGCCCGTCGCGCCCACCCTCGGCGGTGGCGACGGCGGTGTACAGGACGTCGGACTGCTGGATCGGCATGAGGTTGTGTTCCTTCATTTCGTCCGCCGCGGCTCGCGCCCGGGCCGAGCGGATTCGGAAAAAACTTACCGCATGCCGAAAACCAACAGAAGGCGTCAGAGCTTGACGATCATCTTCCCGGTGTTGTCACCGCGCAGCACGCCCAGGAACGCCTCGAGGTTGTTCTCGATGCCCTCGACGACCGTCTCGCGGTACTTCAGCTCACCGGAGGCGACCCAGGGGGCGACCTCGCGCACGAACTCCGGCTGAAGGTCGTAGTGATCGCTCACGAGGAAGCCCTCCATACGGCCGCGGGTCGCGATCAGCCGGGCGAGGTTCTTCGGACCGGCGACGGGCTCGGTGGTGTTGTAGACGGAGATCATCCCGCAGATGGCGATCCGCCCGCCCTCGTTGAGGGATCCCAGGGCGGCCTCCAGGTGGTCACCGCCCACGTTGTCGAAGTACACGTCGATCCCGTCCGGGGCGGCCTCGCGCAGCTGCCGGCCCACGGGCCCGTCCTTGTAGTTGAAGGCGGCGTCGAAGCCGTACTCCTCGACGAGGAGCTTCACCTTCTCGTCGGACCCGGCGGACCCGATGACCCGCGAGGCACCCTTCAGCTTGGCGATCTGCCCGACCTGGCCGCCCACGGCACCGGCGGCGCCGGACACGAAGACGGTGTCGCCCTCCTTGAAGGAGGCGGTGCGCAGCAGGCCCGCGTAGGCGGTGAGACCGGTCATGCCCAGCACACCCAGGTACGTCGACAGCGGCGCGGCGTCCGGGTCCACCTTGACGGCGTTCTTCGCGGCCACGACGGCGTACTCACGCCACCCCAGGAAGTGCAGTACGTGATCCCCGACGGCCAGCCCCTCGACATTGGAGGCCACGACCTCGCCGACGGCACCGCCCTGCATGACCTTGCCCAGCTCGAACGGGGCGACGTAGGACTTCGCGTCACTCATGCGGCCACGCATGTACGGGTCCACGGAGAGGTACTTGTTCCGCACGAGGACCTGCCCCTCGCCCGGCTGCGGAACCTCCGCCTCGACGAAGGCGAAGTCCTCGGGCTTCGGCCAGCCGACGGGGCGGCTCGCCAGGTGCCACTCGCGGCTGACGGCGGGGAGGGTGGGGGTGTCGGTCATGATGCGCCTGTCCTCACTGGCTCGAGCAGATGTTTCAGTAACTGAAACAACCATGCTCCTGAATATTTCAGGTTGTCAAACAACCGGGTACCCTCGATCCCATGGTTTCCACCACACCGACCCCGGACTCCCGCCACCCCGATCCGCTGACCCTCGAGGTCGTCGAGCTCATCGGGGAGGTCGTGGCCCGGTTCCACGAGGACTACGAGGAGGCGGCGGCGGAACACTCCCTCACCGGTGCGCAGGCACGCCTGCTGAGCCTGCTGTGCCTCGAGCCGCTGCCCATGCGGAGGCTTGCCCAGCGGTTGAAGTGCGAGCCGTCCAACGTCACGGGGATCGTGGACCGGCTGGAGGCGCGGGGGCTGGTGGAGCGGCAGCCTGATCCCGCGGACCGGAGGGTGAAGGTGGCGGCGGCGACGGGTGAGGGGCGGCGGGTGGCTCGGAGTCTGCGGGAGTCCCTGCGGTTCGCCCGGGAGCCGCTGGCCGGGCTCTCCGAGGGGGAGAGGGTGGCGTTGCGGGATGCGCTGAGGGGGATGCTGGGGGCTGTGTGACGGGCGGCCGGAGTTCAGTACTCGGCGTCGCTGCTGAGGCTGGCTGGGTGCGCAGCCCGGCGTAGCGGGGTGCCGCTGCGCCCACCCGTGCCGCCCCTAGCGGCACGCATGCCCGCAGCGGCGGGGGGGGACTACGCAAGGGGACGTGTCGGGGGGTGTCCGCCCGCAGCTGGTTGGCGCGTCAACGCCAGTCAGTCGGCGTCCAACCCCATCGCGCCGTTCCGAGGACGGACACCCCCCGACACGGCCCCGACCCACCACCACCGCGCAGACGACTACGCACACCACCACAGGAAGCGGTTGCACGTCTTCGTCGGCGACGGTTCCGGCGTCGGAGCCGGGGTCGTCGGATCCGCGGTTCGTGTCGGTGCCGGTGCCGGAGGGGCGGCCGTAGGGGCCGAGGCCGGGCGGCTCGGAGACGCCTCCGCCGCGGGAGACCGGGTCGGCTCAGGAACCTTCGACTTCTCGTCCTTCGGGGATGTGGAAGCCGACGGCGAGTCGGACGCCCCCGAGGAAGGGGACCTCGACGCTCCCTCGACCCCAGGCGTGTCGCCCGCAGGGCGGACCGTCTCGCCCGCCTCCGCCGGCTCACCCTCGGCCTCCGCCGGCTTCGACGTCGACTTCGGTGCGTCCATGCCCAGCTCCGCGAGGCTCAGCCCACCCGCCGCGAGCACGAACCCCGCCGCGACGAACAGGGCCCGGCGCCGCCGGCGGCGATGTGCCGCGGCCTTCCGGTCCCGCCTGCTCGACCCACCCGGACCTTCGGCCACCGGCCCGTGCCCACCCCCGCGTCCACGCCGGCGAGCAGCACGCCCCACCGGCTCATCGACCTCTTCATGGTCGTCGCGTTCATCGCCGCCGTGAACGCCTTCGTCCCCCTCGGACACAGCGTCATACTCTCGCTCACTCCAGCGCAGCGCATCCGCCGAGGTGCCACACCCCGGGCACGCCAGCGCGCCGTTGAGGTGCCGTCGGCACGGGTCGCAGTAGTCCATGACGCGGGAAGATTAAGTTCCGCGCCGGTCACGTTCCTAGATCCAGCTGTGAAGGTTCTGCACGGACACGCCTCACCCCTGGTTTCGAAACTGTCGAAACCGTTATGCGCGCGACCCATTGACACTCCGACCACCCCGTCCTTACTGTCACGCCAGCATTTCGAACGTGTGCCGAAATCTCGAACACGTCGAACTGAACTGAATGACTGACGGAACTGAGCCGACGAAGCTGCGAGGGACAACCGCCGTGCGCATCACCGGAATCAGCACACACGTGGTCGGGACGCCGTGGCGCAACCTGACATACGTCCAGGTGCACACCGACGAGGGAATCACCGGAGTCGGCGAGACCCGGATGCTGGGACACACCGACGCCCTTCTCGGCTACCTGAGGGAGGCCGAGGCCAACCACATTCTCGGCTCCGACCCCTTCGCTGTCGAGGACCTCGTCAAGCGGATGAAGTACGGCGACTACGGCCGCGCGGGCGAGATCGTGATGTCCGGTATCGCCGTGATCGAGATGGCGTGCTGGGACATCAAGGGCAAGGCCCTCGGCGTCCCCGTCTGGCAGCTGCTGGGCGGCAAGGTCACCGACAAGGTCAAGGCGTACGCCAACGGCTGGTACACCACGGAGCGGACACCCGAGGCCTACCACAAGGCCGCCCAGGGCGTGATGGAGCGCGGCTACCGGGCGCTCAAGATCGACCCCTTCGGCACGGGCCACTTCGAGCTGGACCACCAGCAGACCCTGTACGCCGTCTCCCTGATCGAGGCCGTCCGGGACGCCATCGGCCCCGAGGCCGAGCTGATGCTGGAGATGCACGGCCGCTTCTCCCCCGCCACGGCCGTACGCCTGGCCAGGGAGCTGGCCCCGTTCAACCCGGCATGGCTGGAGGAGCCGGTCCCGCCGGAGAACCTCAAGGCGCTGGAGAAGGTCGCGGCCAAGGTCGACATGCCCGTCGCCACCGGTGAGCGCATCCACGACCGGATCGAGTTCCGCGAGCTGTTCGAGAGCCAGGCCGTCGACATCATCCAGCCGGACGTCGGCCATATCGGTGGAATCTGGGAGACCAGGAAGCTCGCGGCGACGGCCGAGACGCACTACGTGCTGGTGGCTCCGCACAACGTCGGCGGCCCGGTCCTGACCGCCGCCTCCCTCCAGGTCGGCTTCACCTCCCCGAACTTCAAGATCCTGGAGCACTTCAACGACTTCGCGGACGCGGAGATCAAGAAGGTCGTCAAGGGCGCCCCGCAGGTGAACCCGGAGGACGGCTGCTTCCACCTCTCCGACGCCCCCGGACTGGGTGTCGAGCTGGACGTGGACGCCGCTGCCGAGTTCCCGCAGCAGCAGGCCCGTTTCGACCTCTGGGCGGAGGGCTGGGAGCAGCGCAAGCCCAAGGGCAGCCAGTGACCGTCCGGCCCCCGGAAACCCGGAACCGGCAACCGAAACCTTCGAAAACCGGAGGAGCCACGTGAGCACCGCGGTAGTCATCGACGCCCCGGGCGAGCACCGCCTCGTCCCGCACGAGCCCCGGCGGCCCGAGGCCGGCGAGGCGCTGGTCCGGGTCCACGCGTCCGGCATCTGCGGCAGCGACCGCGAGGTCTACCAGGGCAACCGCCCCGAGGGCTACGTCCGCTACCCGCTCACCCCGGGCCACGAGTGGTCCGGGACGGTGGAGGCGGTGGGCGCGGGCGTCCCCGCGTCGCTCGTCGGCCGCAAGGTCGTGGGCGAGGGCTTCCGCAACTGCCAGGTCTGCGACCGCTGCCACGCGGGCGACACGACGCTGTGCACGGCCGGTTACGAGGAGACGGGGTTCACCCAACCGGGCGCGATGGCGGCCACGCTGACGCTTCCGGCCCGTCTCCTGCACGCCCTCCCGGACGACTGCGACCTCACCGCCGCGGCCCTCCTGGAGCCCGCCGCCTGTATCGCGGCCGCCGCGCTGAAGGCGAACGCCCAGCCGGGCGAGCGGGTCGCCGTGGTCGGCACCGGCACCCTCGGCATGTTCGCCGTGCAGTTCCTGAAGGCGAACTCGCCCGCCGAGCTCCTGGTCGTCGGCACCCGCCGGGACCGCGAGGCGCTGTCGCGGCAGTACGGCGCGACGGACTTCCGGACGAAGGACCAGGAACTCCCGGACGACATCGACGTGGTGATCGAGACGGCCGGGTCCGCGGACGCCGCCCGGATCTCCGCCGCCCTGCTCCGGCGGGGCGGCCGGCTGGTCCTGACGGGTATCCCGGCGTCGGGTGCCGACGGCCTCGACCCGACCGACCTCGTCGTGAAGCAGCTGGAGGTGCACACCGTCTTCGGTGCTCCGCCGGACGCCTGGTCGCACACGGTGCGGGTGTTCGCCGCCGGTCTGCTCGATCCGCTGCCGCTGGTGACGCACGAGCTGCCGCTCACCGAGTTCTCGCAGGCCATCGAGCTGGTGGGAGCCGGCGATCCGAAGGTGGGCAAGGTGTTGCTCCGCCCGTAGACGTACGCCGGTACGGGGGCAACCTGACGGCTCCCGTACCGGCGTACCCCACCTCGACCTCGCCTTGCCGTACCCAGAGCCGCGAACCTCGTCCGAAATATCGAACCGAAGGACTTTCCTGTGACCGACGCTTCCGCCACGGCAGCCCGCAGGCCCGGTGAGCAGGCGCTCGCCGGCCTCGGCCTGAAGGCGCCCGCCCTCGACCCCGCCGATGCCTCGCCGCACTCCTTCCCCGGCGGCGGCCGCTGGCGCACCGAGATCCCCTCCTGTGAGGGTCCCGAGGCGCTGGCGGTGGTCCTGAAGGAGGCCTCGCGACTGGACGTGCCGATCCACCGGATCAGCCAGGGCAGCGGCATCTGGATGCTGACCGACGCCGAGATCACCGAGATGGTCGAGTCGACGGCCGAACGCGACATCGAGCTCTGCCTGTTCACCGGCCCGCGCGGCACCTGGGACATCGGCGGCTCGACCCGGACCGACTCGCGCGGCGCGGGCCTCAGAGCCCGCGGCCACGACGCCGTCGCCGGATGTGTCGAAGACGCCGTCCGGGCCACGGAGTTGGGCGTCAAGTGCCTGCTCGTCGCCGACGAGGGCGTGCTGTGGACCCTGCATCGGGCGCGCGCGGCCGGCATCATCCCGGCCGACACGACCCTCAAGGTGAGTGCGCTCATCGGGCCGGTCAACCCGGCGGCGTACGCGGTGTACGAGAAGCTGGGCGCCGACTCGGTCAACGTGCCCAGCGACCTGACGCTCGATCACCTCACCGAGATCCGCCGGGTGTCCGGCGCTCCGATGGACATGTACATCGAGGCTCCCGACGACCTCGGCGGCTACATCCGGATGTACGAGGTCGCCGAACTCATCCGGCGCGGCGCCCCGTTGTACCTGAAGTTCGGCCTCTCGAAGGCGCCCGGGATCTACCCCTACGGGCACCACATGCGGGAGTTGACCCTGGCCACCGCCAAGGAACGCGTGCGGCGCGGCCGGCTCGCCCTGGACCTCCTGGCGCGCCACGGGGCGGACGGCGACATGGCGCCGCTCGGCTCCCGACTGCCGGGCGATCTACAACGGTTCGAAATCTCGGCATAACGTTCCGGAAACTCGGCTTCACAAAAGAAGACACAGCCGACCACAATCCGACACATCTCTTCTCGGTCTTTCCGGCACGACCACCCGGAGCGACTTCGCGCCTCCCAGACCGAGCCCTGCACACAGATCAAGGATGATCAATATGCGTAACCGCAGAGCCGCTCTCGCCGCCATAGCCGGAGCCGCGTCCCTCGCCCTGACCCTGTCCGCCTGTGGCCAGAACAGCGAGGGCGGCGCCAAGGAGAGCGAAGGAGACGCCAAGGGAGGCACCGTCGGCATCGCGATGCCGACCAAGTCCTCCGAGCGCTGGATCGCCGACGGCAAGAACGTCGTCACGGAACTGGAGTCCAAGGGCTACAAGACCAAGCTGGTCTACGGCGAGGACGACCCGGACCAGCAGGTCTCACAGGTCGAGAACCTGATCACGCAGGGCGTCAAGGCGCTGATCATCGCCGCCATCGACAACAAGTCGATGAACAACGTGCTCCAGCAGGCCAAGGACGCGAACATCCCGGTCATCTCCTACGACCGCCTGATGCTCGGCTCGAAGAACGTCGACTACTACGCGTCGTTCGACAACGAGAAGGTGGGCGAGCTCCAGGGCAGCTACATCGTCGAGAAGCTCGGCCTGAAGGACGGCTCCAAGAAGGGCCCCTTCAACATCGAGCTGTTCGCCGGCTCCAACGACGACAACAACACCCGCTACTTCTTCGGCGGCGCGATGAAGGTCCTCCAGCCCTACATCGACAAGAAGCAGCTCGTCGTCCGCTCTGGCCAGACCAAGCTCAACCAGGTCACCACCCTGCGCTGGGACGGCGGCACCGCCCAGAAGCGCATGGACGACATCCTGACCTCGGCCTACAAGAGCGAGCGCGTCGACGCGGTCCTCTCCCCGTACGACGGCATCTCCATCGGCATCCTGTCGGCGCTGAAGTCCGACGACTACGGCTCCAAGGCCAAGCCGCTGCCGATCGTCACCGGCCAGGACGCCGAGGTCGCCTCGGTGAAGTCGATCATCGCCGGCCAGCAGTCGATGAGCGTCTTCAAGGACCTCCGCAAGCTCGCCAAGGTGTCCTCGAACATGGTCGACGCGCTGCTCAACAAGAAGAAGCCCGAGGTCAACGACACCAAGACCTACGACAACGGCGCGAAGGTCGTCCCGGCCTACCTGCTGGAGCCGGTCGCCGTCGACAAGAGCAACTACCAGAAGGAGCTCATCGACTCCGGCTACCTCAAGGAGAGCGACGTCAAGTAGTCCCCGCCACCGACCGACGATTCACCACTGATTGGAAGGCACGACCATGGCGGGACCCGTCCTGGAAATGCGCTCGATCGTCAAGACCTTTCCCGGCGTCAAGGCGCTCTCGGACGTCACGCTGAACGTCCGGCAGGGCGAGGTCCACGCCATCTGCGGGGAGAACGGCGCCGGCAAGTCGACCCTGATGAAGGTCCTCTCCGGCGTCCACCCGCACGGCACCTACGAGGGCGACATCCTCTTCGAGGGAGAGGTCTGCCAGTTCAAGGACATCCGGGCCAGCGAAGAGCGCGGCATCGTGATCATCCACCAGGAACTGGCCCTGGTGCCCTACCTCTCCCTCGCGGAGAACATCTTCCTCGGCAACGAGCACGCCACCCGCGGGATCATCAGCTGGACCGAGACCCTGCGGCACGCCACCGAACTGCTGCGCCGGGTCGGTCTCTCCGACCACCCGGACACCCGCGTCGCCGACATCGGCGTGGGCAAGCAGCAGCTCGTGGAGATCGCGAAGGCCCTGTCGAAGAAGGTGAAGCTGCTCATCCTGGATGAGCCGACCGCCGCGCTGAACGACGAGGACAGCGGCAAACTCCTGGATCTCATCCTGGAGTTGAAGAAGCAGGGCATCACCTCGATCATCATCTCCCACAAGCTCAACGAGATCCGCAAGGTCGCCGACTCGGTGACGATCATCCGCGACGGCCAGACCATCGAGACCCTCGATGTGAAGGCGGCGGAGACGAGCGAGGACCGGATCATCAGCGGCATGGTCGGGCGCGACCTGGAGAACCGCTTCCCGGAGCGGTCGCCGCACCAGCCCGAGGAGGGCGTGGCGCCCGCCCTGGAGATCCGGGACTGGACCGTGCACCACCCGATCGACCAGCAGCGCAAGGTCGTCGACGACGTGTCGCTCCAGGTGCGGCGCGGCGAGATCGTCGGCATCGCGGGCCTGATGGGCGCCGGCCGCACCGAACTGGCGATGAGCGTCTTCGGGCGGACGTACGGCCGGTACGCGGCCGGCACGGTCCTCAAGGACGGCACCGAGATCCGTACCAAGACCGTCCCCGAGGCGATCAAGCACGGCATCGCGTATGTCACCGAGGACCGCAAGCACTACGGCCTGAACCTCATCGACACCATCAACCGGAACATCTCGCTGAGCGCCCTGGGCAAGGTCGCCAAGCGCGGTGTGGTCGACGAGCACGAGGAACGCCAGGTCGCCGAGGGCTTCCGCAAGTCCATGAACATCAAGGCGCCGACCGTCTTCGAGCCGGTGGGCAAGCTGTCCGGCGGCAACCAGCAGAAGGTCGTCCTCAGCAAGTGGATCTTCTCGGGTCCGGACGTGCTGATCCTGGACGAGCCGACCCGCGGTATCGACGTCGGTGCCAAGTACGAGATCTACACGGTCATCGACCAGCTGGCCGCCCAGGGCAAGGCGGTCGTCTTCATCTCCTCCGAGCTGCCCGAACTGCTCGGCATGTGCGACCGCATCTACACGATGGCCGCGGGGCGGCTGACCGGTGAGTTCTCGAAGGCCGAGGCCTCCCAGGAATCGCTGATGCGTCAGATGACGAAGGACAAAGAGGTATCCCGATGAGCACGGACGTGACCGCCAAGACGCCGGCCCCGGCGCCGACCGGCAAGGGAGGGGAGGCCACGGGCACCGGACTGCTGCAGCTGATGCTGGACGGTATGCGCCGCAACATGCGGCAGTACGGCATGCTGTTCGCCCTCGGCCTGATCGTGGTCCTGTTCGCCGTGTGGACCGACGGCGACCTGCTGCTGCCGCGCAACGTCTCCAACCTGGTGCTGCAGAACAGCTACATCCTGATCCTCGCGATCGGCATGATGCTGGTCATCATCGCGGGCCATATCGACCTCTCGGTCGGCTCGCTGACGGCGTTCGTCGGCTCGATGGCCGCCGTGTTCATGGTCAAACACGACATACCGTGGCTGCTCGCCGTGGTGCTGTGCCTGGCCGTGGGCGCGGTCGCGGGTGCCATCCAGGGGTTCTTCATCGCGTACGGCGGCATACCGTCGTTCATCGTGACCCTGGCGGGCATGCTGATCTTCCGCGGTCTGACCGAGATCTTCCTGGAGGGCCAGACGCTCGGCCCGTTCCCGGAGGGCCTGCAGAAGGTCGCCAACGGGTTCCTGCCCGAGGTCGGTCCGACGACCAACTACCACAACCTGACCCTGCTGCTGGGCTTCGCGATGATCGCCTTCGTGATCTTCCAGGAGGTCCGTGACCGCAAGCGGCAGCAGGAGTTCAACCTGGACGTCCCGCCCGCCAAGCTGTTCCTGCTGAAGCTGGTCGCGATCGGCGCCGCCGTGCTGACGCTGACGATGCTGCTGGCCAGCTACAAGGGCGCCCCGATCGTGCTGCTCATCCTGGGCGTGCTGCTCGTCGGCTTCGGCTACGTGATGCGCAACGCGATCATCGGCCGTCACATCTACGCCATCGGCGGCAACCTGCCCGCGGCCAAGCTGTCGGGTGTGAAGGACAAGAAGGTCACCTTCCTGGTCTTCCTGAACATGGGCATGCTCGCGGCCCTGGCGGGTCTGGTCTTCGCCGCCCGCTTCAACGCGGCCTCTCCCAAGGCCGGCCTCAACTTCGAGCTGGAGGCGATCGCGGCCTCGTTCATCGGCGGTGCGTCGATGAGCGGCGGTGTCGGCACGGTGCTCGGCGCGATCATCGGCGGCCTGGTCCTGGGCGTGCTGAACAACGGTATGAACCTCGTCGGCATCGGCACCGACTGGCAGCAGGTCATCAAGGGCCTGGTCCTGCTGGCGGCGGTCGGGTTCGACGTGTGGAACAAGCGCAAGGTCGGTTCGTAAGTCAGATCGGGGCCCCGCCGGGAAGGCGGGGCCCTCTCCTTATACGGGAGCCGCACGCATGGAACTGAACAGACGCACGGTCATCGCCGGAGCAGCGGCGGCGGGCATAGCCGCCACCACCCTCGGCGGCACGGCGCACGCCACGGGAGGCAGGAAGCCGGTGAAGACGCTCTTCGGCAAGCTCGCCGACGGCACCAAGATCTACAGCTGGTCCCTCGAGAACGGCGGCACCCGCCTGAAGGTCCTCTCCTACGGCGGCATCGTCCAGTCGCTGGAGATCCCCGACCGCCGCGGCCGCTACGCCAACGTCTCCGCGGGCTTCGACAACGTCGAGGACTACGTCGCCAAGAGCCCGTACTTCGGCGCCCTGATCGGCCGCTACGGCAACCGCATCGGCAAGGGCAAGTTCACCCTCGACGGCAAGGACTACCAGCTTTCCGTCAACGACGGTGAGCAGAGCCTGCACGGCGGTGCCAAGGGCTTCGACAAGCGCGTGTGGGACATCGAGCCGTTCACCAAGGGCTCCGACGTCGGTCTGCACCTGTACTACACGAGCGTCGACGGCGAGATGGGCTACCCGGGCACGCTCAAGACGAAGGTGACGTACACGCTCACCCGGCACGGCGACTGGCGCATCGACTACGAGGCCACCACCGACAAGGCCACCGTCGTCAACCTCACCAGCCACGTCTACTGGAACCTCGCCGGCGCGGGCAGCGGCACGATCGAGGACCACGAGCTCCAGATCGCCGCCTCCCGCTACACGCCCACCGACGCGGGCCTGATCCCCACGGGCGAGCTGGCCAAGGTCGCCGGCACGCCCTTCGACTTCGGCCGTGCCAAGCCGATCGGCCGGGACATCCGCGTCGCGCACCCCCAGCTGGTGACCGCCAAGGGCTTCGACCACAACTGGGTCCTCGACAAGGGCCTCACCGCCCGGCCCGAGCACGTCGCCACCCTGCGCGACCCGGCCTCCGGCCGCACCCTGAAGATCGCCACGAACGAGCCGGGCCTGCAGTTCTACTCCGGCAACTTCCTCGACGGCACGCTGACCGGCCCGTCCGGCCGCACCTACCGGCAGGGCGACGCGCTCTGCCTGGAGACGCAGCACTTCCCGGACTCGCCGAACAAGCCGAAGTTCCCGTCGACGGTGCTGCGGCCCGGGCAGACGTACCGGACGACGACGGTCCACACGTTCGGCTGCTGATGTCTGTGGTGCCACTGACAAGCCTTCACAGGTAGGACACAAGTTCTGCCCGTATTCCCAACGGTTGAACAGTGTCACCACAGCCTCCGTATCTATGGGCGGCCCGCGCTCCCCCGCGCGGGCCGCCCTTAAACGTCGGGTCCGGCCGTCCCCAACGGACCCGCCTCATACGGAGGTTCCATGGCCGACAACGTCACGTCGCTGTTCCGCAGCACCGCGGCGCACAGCCCGTCGATGGCGGCGTTGACACGTGAGGGCGGCGAAGGCGCCGGGCCGGTGGACTTCTGTATCCCCTGCAACCCGTACTTCCCCACCCCGGCCATGTTCGACGACATGTCGGCCAGACTGCGCGACATCATCACGTACTACCCGAGCGGCGCCGACACCATCACGGCCGAACTGTGCAGCCTGCTCCAGCTGCCGCCGCAGTGCGTGGCCATGGGCAACGGCTCCACCGAGCTCATCACCTGGATCGACCACCTGCTGGTCCGCGAGTCCCTCGCCATCCCCGTCCCCACCTTCGGCCGCTGGACCGACCAGCCCATGGAGACCGGCAAGCGGGTCGACATGTTCCCGCTCCAGGAGTCCAGCGGCTTCGCCCTCGACCTCGCGCAGTACGCCGAGTTCATCCGCGCCCGGGGCACGCGCGTCGCGGTGATCTGCAACCCCAACAACCCCGACGGCGGCTTCCTGCACAAGCACGCCATCGTGCAGTTCATGGACGCCATGGCCGACCTCGACCTGGTCGTCATCGACGAGTCGTTCCTGGAGTTCGCGGACGCCGAGGCCGAGCCGTCCGTCGTCCAGGAGGCCATGCTGCGGCCCAACGTCATCGTGCTGCGCAGCCTCGGCAAGAACTTCGGCCTGCACGGCATCCGCTTCGGCTACCTCGTCGCCAACCCGGCGCTCGCGGGCCGCGTCCGGTCGATGCTGCCGAAGTGGAACCTCAACTCCTTCGCCGAGCATGTGGTGTTCATGCTCAAGGAGCACGGCGCCGAGTACGCGCAGAGTCTCCAGCAGGTGCGCCGCGACCGGCTCGACATGGCCAGCCAGCTTTCCTCCCTGCCCGGGCTGACGGTCTACCCGTCGCAGGGCAACTTCCTCTTCGTGCGCCTCCCCGTGGGCGCCGAGGGCACCGTGGTCCGGGACAGGATGCTCACCGAGCACCGGATCCTGGTCCGCGAGTGCGGCAACAAGATCGGTTCGTCCAGCCGCTTCCTGCGTCTCGTGGTGCGCCCCCAGGTGGACGTGCGTCGCCTGGTGTCCGGCCTGGAACAGGTGCTCTACGGGACGTCCAGGAGGGGAGCCGCCGTACCGGAGCTGGGCAACGGGACCAGCTACAGCTCGGGTACGGCGGCCGTGGACCGCCTGGTGAGCGAGACCAACGGGTCGGGCATGCGGGGGCTCGCCGCTCAGGCCACCGGTTTCGGTGGTCCGGGGCCCGCCGCGGCCCCGGCTGCCGCCGGCACCGGCATGCCGCTCCCCGCCGCCGCGTCCGCCATGCCGGCGGGCGTGGGCGGCGGGATGCCGATGCCGGCGGCGGCGCAGATGGGCCAGATGACGCAGATGGGCCAGATGGGGCAGCAGCAGATGCCGCAGCCCGTGCCTCAGCCGGTGCCGCAGCCCGCTCCGCAGCCCATGGCCGCACCGCTCCAGCAGCCACTGGCACCCGTCGCCCAAGCCCCGACCCCGGCTCCGGCTCCGGTCCCTGCTCCGGCTCCGGTCCCTGCTCCGGCGCCGGTCCCTGCTCCGGCGCCGGTCCCTGCTCCGGCTCCCATACCGGCCGCCGCCGGACCCACCCCGCCGGGCGTTCCCGCCCGGGGCGGCCTGACCGCCGCTCAGGTCAGGGGAACGAACGGCTTGTCACCCGCCCCGGCCACGGGCTGGCCGGGCACCCAGGCGTGGCCCAACGCGGCGGGGATGGGGCAGGCCGGGTAGCACCGCACACGTCGGATCAGCACTCCGGTTCACGGCCCAGGGGTCCGCTCACATACTCGACGCGCACCGAGTCGCTCTCACGCACCACCCACAAGGTCCCCTGGGAAGGGCGCCACTTCCGGTCCACGAGATACACCCGGTCGCCGGAGACGTAGAACAGCCGGAGGCCCGAGTACCGGAAGGCGTATGCGCTGTTCTCGGCCTTCACGCGCTGGTAGCAGGCGCCGCCCCCGCGAATCATCAGGTCCTTCTCACTGAAGACCACGACGCTGGGGAAGGCGGGCGTGTTCACCGCCCGCGCGGCTTCCTCGGCGCGGCCTCGGCCGACGATTCCCGCGTACGAGGAGACGGCCCAGAAGAGGGAGAGCAGGCACAGGACGAGGGCCAGCGCCCAGATGTTGAGGCGTAGCCGCCGTTGGGCGGTGTCGCTCGCGGCCGGCTGGGCGGGCCGGGTGAGGGCGTAGGCGGCTGCCAGAAGCCCAGGGATGGCGACGAGGGGGAGGACCAGCTCGAAGAGGGCCGGGTGCAGAACGTAGAAGGGCGCCAGGGCGACGGGAGGCAGCCACCCCCAGCGCATACGGCGTACGGCGGTCTCGGCCCGCCCGGGGGAGCTCGTGACCCAGCGCTGGAGCCCGATGGCGGCGAGCAGGGCTCCGACGGCCAGGAAGGCGGGCAGGAAGAGGGCCTCGACGCTGCGCAGCAGGTACTCGCTGGTGGAGAGACGGAAGATGCTGTCGCGCAGGCCGAGGGCGCGGGTCTCCGCGTCGGTGCTGGCCCAGCCGAAGTAGAAGAGCACGGCCGCGAGCAGGGACACGAGTGAGCCGATGGTGCCGAGGAGTTCCATCCATCCAGGCCGTTGAGGACCGTCCGGCGCGGACCCGGGTTCCGGTGTGCTCGGTGGACGGACGGGGGGCGTCGGGGTCGGTGGTGATGCGGGACCAGGACCGGGCGCGGGATCAGGTACCGGTTCGGGTACGGGATCAGGGCCGGACGCAGGGGGCGGCACGCGCCGCAGGCGGGCGGTCAGCGATCTGAGCCAGGATCCGTCGGTGGGGGCGGCCATGGTCAGGGGGCGGTGACCGTGAGTTCACCGGCGTCCAACTCGACGCTCCGGGTCTTCAGAGTGATCCGCACGGCGCCCGCGGGCGCGTCGGCGGGGACCTCGAACGTCACGGTGGCGTTGAGGCAGCAGACGGGGTGCATGCGGTTGGCGTTGTCGACGAGGCGGACTTCACGGCCGTCCGCGTACACCGTCGCCGCGCTGGGCCAGGTCCCCTTGACCTCCACCGTGGCTCCGGGCGCCGCCTGCCTCGGGGACATGCCGGTGATGACCGACGGGCAGGCCTGGACTCCGTTGCCGGCCGGGCGAATTCGAATTCCGGCGTCGGGATGCGCGGCCCTGAATTCGGCGAGTTGCCCGAGGGTGCGGCGCGCCGCCGTGTACTTGCAGTCTCCCGACGGCTGGTTCTTGACGACGGCGTACGCGTCGATCGCCTTCTGCCATTCGCCTTCTTCTCCGCCGACGGCGTAGCAAGCGGCGATCAGCCCTTCCAGTACCTTCCAGGCAGCGGGTCGCGCCTGCCAATTCCTCGGGCCCGCGTTGTCGTACCAGCGCTTGGCCTCGGGGCAGTTCCTCGCCTGTACCAAGTCGTAGACGTGGTCCGTGTTGATTCCGTCCCACTCCGGTGAACTGGGCCCGAACGGGGCCCAGGAGAACTCCCGGTCGGGAGCCGGGTCGGTGGACTTCTCGCGTTCTTCGCCGGAGCCGCCGTTGCCACGGCCCCCGCTGGTCCGGCCGGGCTTCCACGTGGAGCTCCCCTTGTCACCACCGGTCCAGGTCTCGCCCCCGCTGCCCGAGCCGCCCGAACTCGAGGAGGAGCCGCCCGCTCCGCCGCCCGTCGAGCCACCGCCCGTCGAGCCACCGCTGGCGGAACCGCCGCCCGAGCCGTCCCAGGAACCGCCGGAGGAGTCCGTGCCCTCGCCCGTGTCATCCGCACCGGGCGCACCCGTCGTGCCGGTCGGACCGGCGGGGACACCGGCCCGGGGCTCCTCCGACGATCCACACCCCGCGGTCACCAGAACGCCTGCGAATGCGACTGCGGCGAGGGTCGACATCGACCTCCGCCGAGTCGAATCGGCACGCCTCGACAATCCGTCGAGAAACACGTTCACCATCCGCCCCCCACCCCATGGCACAACGCACCTGACGATTCAGGCCGCATATTATCCGCCTGGAGAGATCGACAAACCGGGGGGAAAGAAAAGGAAAGAAATGGGACTCTACCGGACCAGTTCAGTCTCCACTGTTGGCAATTGTCAGTAGGCGACGGGCCAGCCGCTGCTCCAGTTCAGGAGGTTGATGCCCAGCTTGGGTGTGCCGTTGTCGTTGCCGTCGTAGTAGTGGTAGACGATCAGGTCCCCGTCGACGTCCTTCAGGATCGACTGTCCGCCGGGGCCGATGACGTTGCCGTGCGACTCCAGGACGGGTGTGCCACCGTTGTTCATCAGGTCGACGCCGTTCTTGTCGCGGTACGGGCCGGTGATGGCGGAGGCGCGCCCGACCTTGACCTTGTAGGTCGAGCCGGTCCCGTTGCAGCAGGTGTCGTACGAGGCGAAGAGGTAGTAGTACCCGCCCCGTTTGACGATGAAGGGCGCCTCGACGGCCTTGGTCCCGGTGGGGCGGGAGGCGAGCGAGTAGCGGGTGGTGTTGGAGGACAGCTGCTTCCCGGTGGACGGGTTGATCTGGATCATCTTGATCCCGGTCCACCAACTGCCGAAGGACAGCCACCACTTGCCGTCGTCGTTCACGAAGAGGTTCGGGTCGATGGCGTTGAAGTCGCTCGCGGAGTTCGAGGTGTAGACGGTTCCCTGGTCGGTCCAGCTGCCCGGCTGGCCGGTGCTGGAGGTCGCGAGGCCGAGCGCGGACGTGTTCGAGCCGAACTTCGAGACGGAGTAGTACATCAGGTACTTGCCGCCGTGGTACGAGATGTCCGGCGCCCAGGCCTCCGGCACGGAGGAGTAGTTCCGCCACCAGCTCGGCCTGCTGGAGAAGGCGTCGCCGCCGTTCCTGAAGGCGGTGCGGTCGCCGGACGTCTTGTTGCTGACGCCGCCGCCGGTGGCGTAGAGCAGGTACTGGCCGGACGAGGTGCGGATCATCGACGGGTCGTGGGTGACGATGTCGCCGGTGACGCGCCCGGGGTTGGGGTACGCGGACGCCGTGCCCGGGATCAGGGTGAGCAGGAACGCGGCGGGGAGGGCGAGCAGGGCGGTTCTCTTGCGCAGGGTGGAGCGGCTCATGCGGGTCCTCCTTGCGGTGGGGGCTTGCGGTGGGGGTGACAGCACTGACCGATATCTCGAACAGCGATCGCAAGTTCGAACGGACCGTAGAATCGAACCCCTTGCGCGTCAATGGTCCGCGCACGAGGGCGCGGCGTCCTCCCCCCTGCCCGGCCCCGGCGAGGGCGGCCGCCCATTGATCCTGCAAGTCAGTGCCCGCGTCTGCGGCCTGACGCAAGCGACGGGCCCTAGTCGTCCCCGCCACTCTGCTGTGAGCGGGAATTCCGGCTCACGCTGCGGGTCAGTTCACTGCCGAGCAGCGTCGCCTTGGCCACACCACGTGCCCAGCGCGGGGCGTCGCCCCGGGCCGCCCAGAAGACGCAGACGCAGCCGCCGATGACGAGCAGAACGACGACCGACAGTATGAGCACGAGCATGCTCGACCCCTATTTCGTGTGATGGTCCGCGCCATTCTCTCAGGCGGACACCTCGCAAACCCCCTGTCCGACAAGGCACTTGACGTCCCATCACTTTGCCGAACTCACAGCTCACCAACAGACTCCCCTCCTAATCTGCCGTGCTCATGACAGACAAAAACTCGGGCACCAACGCATCGGCACGCACCCCCATCGGCCGCCGTACCGTACTGCTCGCCACCGGCGCCACCGCCGCCACTCTGGCAGTCGGCGCGGCCGCAGCGACCGACACCGCGACACCCGACACGACGGCCACCGCCCCCGTCGCCGCAGCAGCCGTCTGCACCCTCACCAAGGAGATGACCGAAGGCCCGTACTACCTCGACGGACAGTACGTCCGCTCGGACATCAGCGAGGACAAGACGGGCATCCCCCTGAACCTGACGCTCACGGTCGTGGACGACGACACCTGCGTCCCGCTCAAGAACGCCCTGGTCGAGATCTGGCACTCGGACGCGCTCGGCGAGTACTCCGGCTTCGTGGGCAACAACGGCCACGACGAGCCGGACAACGGCACGTTCCTGCGCGGCGGCGTCCTCACCGACTCCAACGGCGTCGCGAAGATCACCTCGGTCTACCCGGGCTGGTACCGAGGCCGCTGCGTCCACATCCACATCAAGGTCCACACGGACGTCACCCTGACCCCCGACGGCTCCTTCACCGGCGGCGAGGAACTCCACACCGGCCAGCTCTTCTTCAGCGAAACCATCACGACCAGGGTCGCGTCCCTCTCCCAGTACGCGGTCAACAAGGTCCCCCGCACCACCCTGGCCCAGGACTCCATCTACGACGAGGGAGGCGCGGCCTCAGGCCTCCTCACCCTCACCCCCCTCGGCAGCACGACCTCCGCCGGCTACGCGGGCACGCTGACCCTGGGAGTGGAACAGGGCTGACACCGACCAGGCACCACAGGGGCCGCTCGCACAGCGGGCGGCCCCTGTCACAGGGCGAAGGCACACAGGCCCTTGACTCCGTCGAGCGCCACCGGCGGGCCCGCCCGTCACCGACGCCCCCCGAACTCCCAAGCACGCACCTCGATATCGGCATACCGTCCCGCCGTCAGTACGCCACCCGCGGCCTCCGCATCCGAGGCCCGCACCAGCGCAGCCGTACCCACCCACACCTCACCGTCGTCCGACAGCAGCGGCCCGTACGCGATCAGCTCGTCCCGGGGTACCGCAGAAGGCACTTCGAGGTCGACGGCCGAGCCCGAGCCGAGGCCGATCACGAGGTAGCGGTCACCGGCCGTCGGGCCTCCGGGGAAGTCCCACATGGTGCGACCCAGCAGGTTGCGCCAGCGGCGCAGCAGGACGTCCCGGTACGCCCCGGCCTGGTAGTTGGGCTCGTCGAAGGCGAAGGCCCGGGCCGCGGCGGAATCGGGGAGGTCGACGATGTGCACGCTGCCGGTGGGCGTCTCCCCGTCATCCGCGAAGGTCGGCCCACGGGCGATCAACTCGGCCTCGTACCGGTCCATATAGGCCCAGTGCGCCTCCCCCAGTTCCTCACGCAGCCGCAGGGAGCCGACCCGATCACGGTGATAGCAGAAGAACTCCATGACCCCAGACCCTTCCATCCCAACCACTGGCTACTCTCGTCTCTCCACCGATTCGTGACCGCAGGAGAACACACCGTGCGCAGCGCCGCCGTAACGCCCGAGGGCGATCACATCCGCTGGGTCGAGCTGCCGGGGCAGGAGCCGCCGCGCGTGTACGTGCACGGGCTGGGTGCCACATCGCCCGCCTACTTCACGGAGGTCGCGGTCGATCCCCGGCTGGCCGGGCGCCGGTCGCTGCTGATCGACCTGCTGGGGCACGGCATCAGCGATCGGCCGACCACCTTCGACTACACGCTGGAAGCGCATGCCGATGCCCTTGCCGGCGCGCTGACCCAGGCCGGTGTCGAGGGCGCCGAGTTGATCGCGCACAGCATGGGCGGCTCCGTGGCGATCGTCCTGGCCGCCCGCCATCCCCGCCTGGTCTCCCGGCTGGTCCTGATCGACGCCAACCTCGACCCCATTCCGCGTGCGCCCGGTTCGTCCGGCAGCAGCGGTATCGCCTCCTACACCGAGGAGGAGTTCGCGCGGGGCGGGGGCTGGGCGGAGGTCCGCGACCGGGTCGGTCCGCACTGGTGGTCCACGATGCGGCTGGCCGGCCGGGAGGCACTGCATCGCAGCGCGTTGCATCTCACCCGCGGCACCGTCCCCACCATGCGGGAACTCCTGCTCGACCTGAAGATCCCGCGCGCCTTCCTGCTCCCCGAGGCCGACGGTCCGCTCCCCGGTACCGACGCCCTCATCGAGTCGGGCGTGTCCGTCGTCGCGATTCCCGACTGCGGTCACAACATCATGCTGGACAACCCGGAGGCCTTCGTGAAAGCCACAGCCGCGGCACTGGCTGCGCCCGCGTGATGCGGGCGCAGCGCGTTGCGAGGTGACGTCAGTTGCAGGATCCCACGGTGAGGATGTTGTCGACGACGACCTTGCTGCCGACCTTCATGTAGGAGTAGGCCTCGCCGCAGTAGCCGCGGTTCTGGTAGACCGGCCCGGCGTAGGTGCTGAAGGTGCCGAAGTCCTCCTTGTGAGGAGTATCGGTGTAGTTGTCCTTCAGCCGGATGCCCATGTAGTGCGCCGAGCCGGTGTCGTTGAAGAACACAGCGCAGATCGGCTTGTCGTAGTACCGGTCACCCGTGGTCTTGCCGTTGGTCCACGTGTAGGTGGTGCCGTAGGTCCCGTAGCGGGCAGCCCCGGTGGAGATGGTGTAGCCGGATCCGCACACGTTGGCGGCGGCTGCGGCAACTCCCGCGTTGGCCTCGATGATCTGCTTGGTCTCGGCCGACGCCGTCTTGGCGACCTTGACGCCCTTGATGTCCACGGTCTGGTCGGCCGCCGACGCCGACGCGGTAGGAGCGATCACCGTCGCGGCCAGCAGGACGGCACAGACGCCGCCCAGACGCATCCCAGTCTTCACAATTTCCCCCAGTAAGTGACAGTCGGATGATCGTGTCGCACAGACCGTAGCGCATCGAACATCCAAACGGGCAGGGGGTTTTACCAGGTCGGACCGGAGGGGCGGAAACCAGCCAACGTTCCGAATCTCCCTACCGGGCATCCCGTTCGGGCTCCTCAGGAAGTTCACAGATCAGCAGACGGCAGCTCCTGGTCGGGACGCCGCCCGGACATGACCTTCTTTTTGCCATGTCCCCAGTCGGTGCTTATTTCTTACGGTTCCGTGCGTCTACAGTGACCTCGCACTCAGGCGACCTGGTCTCATCACCCGGTCTTCGGGTGTCGCTCGGGGGGGCCGGTGCTGTTGACACAGCACCCGTATGACCACTTCCTCCCGTCGCGTCGAAACGGGGGAGGAACAGGAATGCCTGACATCTGCTGCGAGGGTCGTCAATTCGGCCTGCGCGGTCTCGGCCGTCGAGCCCGCCGCGCACAGCGCTTCTGAGCCGCGGAGAGCCCGGCTGATTCTCCGACCGAGCACCACGACGGTCGTCAACTCCCGCTGACACACGGCAGAGCGACGCGCACGACGATGTGCCGTCCTCCTCTGCCGTCGCGGTCCCCTTCACCCCCTGTCGACGCAACCATCCGCGTGCCGAGGCCCCGTTGTGCCCGCGCACGAGCATTCCCCCACCTCTCACTCATGGAGATGTTCTTTGAGACGGGCCAGATACACGTACGCGCGTGTTCCCATCAGTTGCGCCATCGCCACGGCGATCGCGTTCGGAACCGCGACCCAGGCGCAAGCCGCCCCTGCGGAGGCACCGACGCCGCCCTCGAACGCGGCCGAAGGATGGTCCGACCCCGCCGCGCCCCGTGTGAAGGCGGACGAGAACGGCGACAAGGACCGCGTTCCGGCCAAGAAGCGCAAGAAGGTGCTCGGCAGCGGCTACGCCAAGTCCTCCGACACCTCGTGGACCACCATCGGTGACGCCACCGGCTTCCACCTCATGACCGCCGACGAGGCCGACGGCTACCGCTGGAAGACCGCCGCGACCCTCGTCGAACCCGGGTTCAGCGACACCGACACCTGGATCGGCAACGCCTGCGTCACCGCCTCCGGCGACCGCGCCCTGGTCGCCTACGCGCCGCGCACCTTCACCAACAAGCCCGACCTGATGGCCCGGGGCGCGTTCGCGGCCGCCGTGGATCTCAACTCGGGCGAGGTCACGAAGCTGCCGTTCCAGGCGAGCCTCGCGTACTTCTCGCCCGGCTGCGGCGACGGCGAGCAGGCGGTGCTGTCGCAGTTCACCGACGAGAACATGTCGGACCGGAACGAGACCCGCCTGATCACCGTCGACGCCCGTACGGGAAAGACGAAGAACAAGATCACGGTCAAGGGCCAGGTCACCTCCGCGGTCCCGACCCGAGGCGGCATCGTCGCCGCGCAGGGCAACGCGATCGTCCGGGTCACCGCCGGCGGGAAGACAGAGCTGGTCACGCGCACGGACAACGCGCCCTACAGCCTGTCCGTCACCAAGGACGGCGGCATCGCCTTCCTGGACCGCACCTACAGCGCCCGGGCCGCGAAGGACGTGCGGACCCGGGCCGCGAAGGCGAAGCCCGCCGAGGCCGCGTCGGCCGGCACCACCTCCGAGGTCAAGTACCTGACCGTCGGGCAGCTCAAGGGCAAGGCCGTCAAGGCCCGTACGGTCGCCGAGGGCAACCTGACCGGCATGGACCTCACCCGCGCCGCCGACGGGACCGCGATCGTCACCGGTGCGGCGAAGAACGTCGGCACCCTGCCCAAGGACGTGCGCAACCCGGGCGGGATCGACAAGGACGCCACCGTCTCCACCAAGGCCCGCGCCGTCGTGAACTCCGCGTGGGCCGACGGCAAGGACACCCGTATCCGCCCCTCCGAATACGAGACGGCGCGCACGGCCCGCATCGAGATGAAGCATCTGCCGACCGGCAGCAAGCCCGTGTTCGAGGCCAACCCGGCCGCGTCCCCGGTCAGTTCGGACCCGGCCGAGGGCGAGAACCGCTCTCCGGCCCTCGGCGCCGCGCCCGTCGGAAGCGGTGGCACCGTGGGCGGCAAGAAGACGGCGCTGCTGAACATCGCCGAGCCGGAGTCGGAGCGCACCTGCGCCGTGGAGCGGGGCAACCCGCAGAAGCAGGCCTTCCAGCCGAAGCCGCGGCAGATCGAGTGGGCTGTCAACC
Organism: Streptomyces purpurascens; assembly: GCF_045040895.1. Classification (NCBI taxonomy): domain Bacteria; kingdom Bacillati; phylum Actinomycetota; class Actinomycetes; order Kitasatosporales; family Streptomycetaceae; genus Streptomyces; species Streptomyces purpurascens. The sequence goes on from NZ_CP108341.1 coordinate 2,912,232, forward strand.
GGGCCATCGAAGGCACGATGGACCAGCACGTGAAGCGGGCCGCCAACTGGAAGAACATGGGCATGGGCGCCTACTCGCCGCAGGCCCTCATCGGCGGCCTCACCCCGCTGTCCGGCGGCGGGCGCATCCCGGCCCAGGTGTTCCTCGGCATCACCGCCCAGGAATCCAACATGTGGCAGGCCACCCGCTTCGCCGCACCGGGCACCACCGCCAACAGCCTCATCGGCAACTACTACGGCCTCGTCCACGACGAGCACGGCCAGGTCGACGACCCTTGGGCCATCAACTGGCGTGCCGCGGACTGCGGTTACGGCATCACCCAGGTCACCGACGGCATGCGTCTGCCCGGCAAGCCGTACCAGAACGGCGAGGTCCGGCCGTCCAAGCCGCGCGCCTACCAGGACGCCGTCGCGCTGGACTACACCGCGAACGTCGCGGCCGGCGTGAACATCCTCGCCGAGAAGTGGAACACGACCCGCAACGCCGGCCTCACCGTGAACAACGGTGACCCGAAGGCCATCGAGAACTGGTTCTTCGCCCTGTGGGCCTACAACTCCGGGTTCTACCCGCAGGCGGACGCGGGCAAGAACGAGGGCAAGTGGGGCGTGGGCTGGGCCAACAACCCGGCCAACCCCACCTACAAGCCCAACCGGACCCCGTTCCTGGAGAACGAGAGCGGCGGTGACGACTACTCCCACGCCGCCAAGCCGCAGTTCTGGCCGTACCCGGAGAAGGTCATCGGCTGGGCCGCGCGCCCGCTGGAGGCCCTGGAGGCGCCGGGCACCCTCGTCCACGGTTTCCGGCCGGCCTGGTGGACCGAGCCCGTGTTCCGCACCCTGGCCAAGCCGCCGGTCGCGCTGTTCTGTGACGGCTCCAACGAGTGCGACCCGGACAAGATCAAGGAAGGCGCGTCGAACGACTCGCCCGCGTCGGGTCCCTGCCAGCGTTCGGACTTCCGGTGCTGGTGGTACAAGAAGGTGGAGTGGAAGAACTGCGGAGCCGGTTCCTGCGGCAACGAGATCTTCCGCTTCAACAACACCTATCCGGAGGAGGCGGACGGCAATTCCCACCCGCCCCGCTGCGATTCCGGTCTCCCGAGCGGCACGTACATCGTCGACAACGTGAACTCCGGTCAGCGGATCGCGGGCAAGGACGGCAGACGCTGCTTCGACACCGGCCAGTCGGCCGGATCGTTCAAGTTCGACTTCGCCACACCCTCGGCGAAGATGGACACCCATCAGCTCGGTGTCGGATACGGGAACCACATCTGGTTCTCCACCACCCGTAAGGCCAGTTCACCGGGTACGGATCAGCGGCTGAAGGCCACCGGCACCTGGACCGGCCCCAGCGCCGTCAAGGGCTGGACCCGGGTCCTGGTCCACATGCCGAACGTGGCCGCACGGTCCCAGCAGGCGAAGTACTCGGTGTCGGGCACCGACTCCAAGTCTCCGTACCGTGTCGCCCCGCAGCGGATCCGCAGCAACGAGTGGCGTTCGCTCGGCGTCTTCAACTTCACCGGAACCCCGTCGGTGGCCCTGTCCAACATCACCGATGAGGCTCCGGGCGTCGACATCGCCTGGGACGCCGTCGCCTTCCAGACGCTCGGCGCCAACCCCACGCATGTGGTCGGCATGGGCGACTCCTTCGCCTCCGGCGAGGGCGCCGACAACGAGGGCGGCAAGGACTACTTCCGGGAGACGGACTACAAGGAGGACCTCGGCGACAGCGAGATCGTCAACAAGTGCCACCGCTCCAAGCAGGCCTGGATCCGGCAGGCGACCCTGCCCGGCAGGTCCCAGTCCATCGGCAAGATCTCCGACGACTACGGCAATGTCGACCTGAGCTTCATCGCCTGCTCGGGCGCCCGCACCTACAACGTCTGGTCGGGCGGCAAGGGGCAGCAGAACTCGCTGCCGCAGATGGACCTCGGTTACCTCGACCAGAACACGGACATCGTGACCATCGCCATCGGCGGTAACGACTCCCTGTTCACGGACGTGTTCCAGGAATGCGTCTGGAAGGCCGGACTGAGCCTCTGCCAGAACGCCGAGATCGAGAAGCGGAACCCGGACACGGGCGACAAGACCGGCGAGATGACCGGTCCGCTCAAGGACTTCATGCCCACCTGGCTCGCCAACCAGGTCAAGCCGAGGATCGTCAAGGTCCTCAACGAGATCAAGGCCCGTGCGCCGCAGGCCAAGATCTACCTCGTGGGCTACCCGCCGCTGCTGTCCGGGAACGGTCAGTGCATCCCGGGTATCGGAACCGAGGAGGCGCCCTGGCTGAACGACGAGGTCGCTCCGAAGCTGAGCCAGGAGATGAAGGCCGCAGCGACGTCGGTGGGAGCCACGTTCGTGGACCCCGCGTCCGACTTCAAGGACAAGGCGATCTGCGGTGACCCCGAATCCATCCACGGTATCGTCATGGACGGCCGGTCCGAAGCGGACAACGACTCGCCCCAGCCGTCGATGAAGTCGTTCCACCCGAAGATCGCCGGCGCCCGGCTCTACGCCAATGCCCTGGAGCGCGCCCTGTAGCACCTGAGGGACCGACCACACCATGGTCGCCGTCCGCATACATCCGTGGGCCCCAACACACCTCGTGTTGGGGCCCATCGGCCTGCGAAGAGCGAGGAGTTCCGTCATTCGGTACGTACGATTCGTCAAGGGCGCCGTCACCGTCGCCGTCTCCACCGCGGCCTGCCACTCCCTCATGTACGCCGGCTTTTCGGGGGCACGCGAAAGCGCGGCCGCGAGCGAGGACGATATGTGGGCCGGCGCCTTCGAGTTCCTGCTCACCACGGCCGCTTCCTGGGTTCTCATGCCCCTTCTGCTGTGGGCCGGCATGCGGGTGCTGCGGGAGACCGGCAACACCGTGCTCGTCCTCGTCGGCGGGCTGGTCTGGGCGGGAGTCTCGGGGTACTTCACCGACGACATCGACCGCGCGGGCGGGCACATACCGGTCCTGGCCCTCGCCGCATTCGTTCTTCTCGGTACGGCGCTGGCCGGGGCCGACACAGGCCGCCGCGACTGAGGCTCCGGGGGCGGCCCGCCAGGCCGGAAGGCCGCCCCCTCACACCGTCAGGACTACGGGCACTCCTTCCACGCCAGGTGGTACACCGTGCTGATGTCCCCGTCCGTCGAGTCCATCGTCATGAAGCTGACCTTGTCGGCCGACTGGCTGCCGGCGTTGACCCGGAGTTCGGTGTTGATGTTGAAGTTGCGCTGGACTCCGCAGGGTGCGTAGACCAGTTGGGCCCAGTCCGTCTCGTCGGTGGCCTGCCAGTTGTCGTTGAGAGGGCCGCTGAAGGGGTGGTTCTTGTACACCGTGCTGGGCGAGCCCTGGAAGTAGTACGAGGCCCGCTGGGACGCGCTCGCGCCGCGCTGGAGGGCGGCGAAGCCTCGGTAGTCCGCGCTCGCGATGGCGTAGGTGAAGCCGCCGGGGACGTGGACCTTCAGGTTGAGCTGGCAGTTCCTGCGGAACGCGGTCGGGTCGGAGTTCCCGCCTGCCTGGGCGAGGTAGTCGCTGTAGGTCACCGTGAAGGCGGTGTTGTCCTCGGAGACGGCGACCGCTGCCGTGCCCTGCGGACAGCCGGAGCCGTTCACCGTGGCGACCTGGATGATGATCTTGTCCGGGGGCGGGTCGTCGAACCCGGAGGACGGGGATTGTGCGGGGAGTGCGCTGGTGAGGAGCGCGGCTACCGCGCCGCTCAGGAGCAGGCCACCGGCCATGGTTCTCCCATCCGTTCGTGGGGGGTGGATCATGAAATGGGCATGCGCATGTCAAGATCACAGCACGTGACCGCGCATGCACCCCCGGCCTGTGACCATTCCATGAAGGAGCTGTGAAGGTCGGGAGCGGTCGCATCGTACGCAGGGCGGGAGAGGTCGGCCAGGGCGCACTCCGGCCATTCACAGTGGCGGGATTTCGCACCGGGCGTCGGCGGACGCATAGGGTGCGGTACCAGTGCGTCAGACCGAGGACACCCCGAGGACGCGATGAGGATCACGCACGGAACCGCCCACCGGACCACGCACCGCCCCGCCCGCCGGACCACCCGCGGCCGCGGCCCGTCAGGGGTTCTCCCAGGCCGCCGGTTCCGCCGCCAGCCGCTCCACCTGCTCGGGCAGCGCGCCGGCCGCGAGGTCGGCGACCGTCACGCCCTCCAGGATCCTGCGCACATTGGCCCGCAGGGCGATCCACAGCGGCAGCAGCGGCTCGGCGGTGCCGCTGTAGGCGAGGCCGGTCGGCCGCTCGCCGCGCACCGAGACGATCGGTCCGTCCACGGCCCGGATCACGTCGGCGACCGTGATCTCCGCGGCCTCCCGGGCCAGCCGGTAGCCACCGCCCCCGCCCCGCCGGCTGTCGACGACTCCCCCGCGCCGCAGATCGCCGAGGATCCCCTCCAGGAACTTGTGGGGGATGTCCTGCGCGGTGGCGACGGCCTCCGCCTTGACGGGCCCTTCCTCCTGCCGGGCGGCCAGCTCCACGACCGCTCGTACCGCGTAGTCCGCACGTGCCGAGATCCTCATAGGACCATTGTCGCGGTCGGGCTGTGGACAATGACGCACAGGCACCACCCAGGCACCACGTAAGCACCACGCACACGTAAGCACCACGCACGGCACGGCAGCACAACAGGAGGCGCTCCCTTGGAGCTCAGCAGGCGTACCTTCCACGCTCTCGCCGGCACGGCGGCGCTCGGCTTCGCGCTGACCGGCAGCGGGTCGCCGACCTCCGCCCATACGGCACGGACCGCGCCCACGGGCCCGCCGCCACCGGTGCCGAGCGCGGACGGCCGGCGGCACCGGATCGGCTTCGACCGGTACTCGCTGCTGGTCGACGGCCGCCGCCTGGTGCTCTGGTCGGGCGAGATGCACCCCTTCCGGCTGCCGAGCCCGTCCCTGTGGCGGGACGTGCTGGAGAAGATGCGTGCTCATGGCTACAACGCCGTCAGCGTGTACGTCGCCTGGAACTATCATTCCGCCGCTCCCGGCCGGTACGACTTCACCGGGGTGCGCGATCTGGACCTGTTCCTGCGGATGGCCGCCGAGACCGGCCTGTACGTGATCCTGCGGCCCGGCCCGTACATCAACGCGGAGGTCGACGCCGGCGGCTTCCCCGGCTGGCTGACCGCCACCGAGGGCACGGCCCGGACCTCCGACCCGACGTATCTGAAGTACGTCGACGAGTGGCTGACCGCCGTCAACGCCATCGTGGCGAAGCGGCTGTTCACCCGGGGCACGGGCACGGTCCTGCTGTACCAGATCGAGAACGAGTACGACGCGCACGTCGACGAGCCGGCCGGGCGCGCCTACATGTCGTACCTGTACGAGAAGGTCCGCTCCGACGGCATCGACGTACCGCTGTTCCACAACGACAAGGGCCGCAACGGCCACTGGGCGCCCGGGTCGTTCGGCACCGGCGGTGAGAAGGGGCGCTGGCTGTACGGGTTCGACGGGTACCCGGAGCCGGACGAAGTGCCGCCCGACTGGGGGCACTTCGGGCCCGGCGGGGCGAAGGGCGGGGCCACGGCCAGTCCTCGGACGCCCGGGTTCGTGCCCGAGTTCGGCGGGGGCTGGTTCGACCCGTGGGGCGGGTCCTGGTTCGGCGGGAAGGGGTACGCCGAGTCGCGCCGGACCCGGGACGCGGCGTACGAGCGGCGCTTCTACCTGACCAACCTCGCCAACGGCATCACGCTGCACAACGTCTACATGACGTTCGGCGGCACCTCCTGGGGCTGGCTGCCCGCGCCGGCCGTCTACACGTCGTACGACTACGGCGCGGCCTTCGACGAGGCCCGCAACGCCACCCCCAAGCTCGCCTCGATGCACCAGATCGGGCAGCTGGTGCGCCACCTGCCCGACCTCGCCAAGCTGAACCGGGCGAAGGCCGTGCGCGCCACCGACAAGCGGATCAAGGTCTACCACCTGACCAACCCCGACACCGGCGCCCACTTCTACGTCCTGCGCAACGACTCCGCCGAGGCGGTCTCAGTGACGCTGCCGGACGCCGGGATCGACGTGCCGGTCCTGGTCCCGGCGCGGGACGCCAAGCTGATCGCCGCCGATCTGAAGCTCGGGAAGCGGACGCTGGTGCACGCCACCGCGCAGCCGATGCTGAGCCTGACCGCCGGGCGGCAGGAGATCGCCGTGTTCGCGGGCCGGCGGGGCGACCTCGCGCAGGTCGTGCTGGACTGCCCCGACGAGCCGACACCCATGCGGCTGGACGCGGAGCCCGCGTGGTCCTGGAACCTCAACAAGCTGAACATCACCGCTCCGCTCGGCGCCGGCGGGCTGAGCCGGGTGCGGGTCGAGGGCGACGGTGTGGACACGCCGATGCTGGTGCTGTTCGCCGACGACGCGACCGCCCTGCGGCTGTGGCCGTACGAGACGCCGTCCGGCGCGCTCCTCGTCTACGGCCCCGCCCTGCTGCGATCGGCCACGCTGCGCGGCTCCACGGTCCACCTCACCGGCGACACCACCGGCGCGACCGGCCTCGAGGTGTGGGGGCCGCGCGGGATCACCCACGTCACCTGGAACGGACGCCCGGTGCCCGTCCGGCTCAGCGCCTCCGGCAGCCTGCTCGCGCTCCGGCCGCTCCCCGGCGTGACCCGGCCGGCCCTGCCCGCGCTCGACGGCTGGCGGCGGCGGACCGAGAACCCGGAGGCCGAACCCGGATTCGACGACTCCGGCTGGACGGCGGCCGACAAGACGACGTCCTTCAGCACGACACCCGTCCCCGACGGGCAGCCCGTCCTCTTCGCCGACGACTACGGCTTCCACTACGGCGACGTCTGGTACCGGGGCGAGTGGAGCGACGAGAACGGCCTGGAGTCCGTCTCCCTCGCCTACAGCACGGGCACGCAGGGCCTGTTGATGGCCTGGCTGGACGGCGAGCCGCTGGGCACGCACCGGATGCCCGTACCGGACAAGAGCCGGGCCCGGCAGGGGACGTGGACGGCGAAGGCCACCTTCGCCCTGCCCGAGGAGTTGCGGGAGAGGTTCCGTGAGGCGCGGGACGGGAAGCGTGACCGGCACGTGCTGTCCGTGCTCGTGCGGCCGATGCAGCACGACATGGACGGCAAGGCGCTCGACACGCACAAGGCGGCGCGCGGACTGACCGCCGTCACCTTCGAGGGCGCCTCGCCCGAGGTGAAGTGGCGTATCCAGGGCGCGTCCACGCCCGACCCCGTGCGCGGGCCGATGAACAACGGCGGGCTGCACGGGGAGCGTGAGGGCTGGCATCTGCCCGAGCACGACGACGAGGACTGGAAGGACGCCGAGCTCCCCCGGGCCGACCGGCGGCAGGGCGTCACCTGGTACCGGACGGACTTCCGGCTGGACGTCGACCCGGGCGTCGACGCCTCGGTCGGGCTCGTCCTCGACGACGACCCGGGCCGGGCCTACCGCGTGCAGATCTTCCTCAACGGCTGGAACATGGGCCAGTACATCAACGACGTAGGACCGCAGCACACCTTCGTGCTGCCGAACGGGATCCTCCGCACACGTGGGGCCAACACACTGGCGTTGGCGGTGCTGTCGGACGGCAGCACGCCTTCCGGGCCGAAGGACGTCCGGTTGACCCTGCTGGGCGCGGCGGCGGGTGGGGTGCCGGTCAAGCCCGTGTGACCGGACCGACCGGTGTATCCGGATCGAGCCGTCCCCGTGCATTGCCTTCTCCGGTGGGCTGGGCCACCGTGTTGCTCCGCAAGCCGCGGACAGGGGAGGGAACCTCGTGCGAAGACGGCGTTTCATCAGCGGATTAGTCGGTGCCGGGGTGGGTCTCGGACTCGCCCCGGCCGCGGTCGCCCGGGACACCGGCGCACCTCGTGCGTGGCAGGCTGTGCCCACACCGGCGGGCACACCGGCCGCCCAGTTGCGGGATGTCGCCGCCGCCGGGGACGGCCTGGCGTGGGCCGTGGGCGAGGAGGGCCGCACCGGAAGCACGCTCGGCTCGCCGCTGGCCCTGGTGTGGGACGGCACGGCATGGGCGCGGACCGGCCTCGGCCACCTGGGCTTCCGCGGCTACCTGCACTCCGTGGCCGGCACATGCGCCCGCTCGGCGTGGGCGATCGGCACCGACACGGCCGGGGCCACGCACCTGCTCGCCTGGGACGGAGGAACCTGGCGGGAGACCGATTTCCCCGGCCGGGGCCTGTCCGGCACCTCCCTCACCGGTGTCGCGGTCGACCCGGGTGGCGGAGCCTGGTTCTCCGGACGCACCTCGGACGGCCGGCTGCTCCTGCACCGGGACGGCGGCACTTGGACGTGGCTGCCCGCACCCCCGAGCGCGCCCTCGGCCACACCCTCGGGCGTCCAGCTCACACCGCGCGGCGACGTCTGGCTCCACGGCGTCGGCATCGTCGCTCGCTGGAACGGTTCCGCCTGGACCGAACTGCCCGCCTACCAGGGCATCCGCGCGAGCATCACCGGGCTGCTGCCGGTCGCCGACGACGACCTGTGGCTCGTCGGCTACGACTACGGTGTGGGCGGCCCGATCGGCAAACCCCCCGGCGTCCTGCTGCTGCACGGCGACGGCAGCACCTGGCAGGGCGTGACCGGGCCGTTCGGAGTCGGCATGCTGAGCGGGATCGTCGCCGACGCGCAGGGACAGCCGGACCGCATCGCGGGCTGGGACTTCTGGGACCAGACCCGGGCCCACTATCTGCGGTGGGACGGCGCGGCCTGGGCGAGCGAGCGCGGACCGGTGGCCACGACCCCCGTCGTCATGAACGCCCTGGCCTCCGTGCCGGGTTCGGCGGACGGCTACTGGGCGGTCGGGACGACGTCGACCTCGGCGTCCTCGGCCGCCCAGCTGCGCATCGAGCGCTGATCCGCCCGTCGGTCGTCACGCCAGCCGGATCACGTTCCACGACAGCGGCTCCAGGACGGCGCTCAGCGTGCCGTTCTGGAGAGCCGTGCCCTCGACCGGGTGCGGGGTGACCCGCTCGGGGTCGTCGAGGGTGTTGCGGGCGTCGGGGTCGGCGTCCGCGAGGGCGCTGTGCTCGACGACGGACGACAGGCCGAGACCGCTCAGGGCGACCTCGAGCGGCAGCGCCTCGGTGCGGCTGCGGTTGACGGCGAACACGGTGACCGTGCCGTCCTCGGCACGTACGGCGGTGGCGTGCAGCAGGTCGGCCTCGCCGTACTTCTTCGTCTCGTACGTCGGTGAGTCGACGCGGACGTCGAGGACCTGGCCGCGGCCGTACTTGCTCGCCTGCGCGAACGGGAAGAACGTGGTCTGCCGCCAGGCCGGGCCGCCCGGCTCGGTCATGATCGGGGCGATCACGTTGACCAGCTGGGCGAGGCAGGCGACGGTGACGCGGTCGGCGTGGCGGAGCAGGGCGATGAGGAGCGAGCCGAAGACGACCGCGTCCATGACGCTGTAGTTGTCCTCCAGGAGCCGGGGGGCCTGCGCCCAGTCCCGCGCGCCGGAGTTCTCGATCTCGTGCCATTCCGAGATGTACCAGACGTTCCACTCGTCGAAGGAGAGGTTGATCTTCTTCTTCGACTTCAGCTTCGCGCCGATGTGGTCGGCGGTGGCGACCACGTTCTCGATGAAGGACTCCATGTCAACGGCGGAGGCCAGGAAGGAATCGAGGTCGCCGTTCTCGGGCTGGTAGTAGGCGTGCAGGGAGATGTGGTCGACGAGGTCGTACGTCTCCTCCAGGACCGTCGCCTCCCAGGCGGCGAAGGTCGGCATGGACTGGCTGGAGGAGCCGCAGGCGACGAGTTCGACGCCCGGGTCGATCTGGCGCATGGCGCGGGCGGTCTCGGCGGCGATCCGGCCGTACTCCTGAGCGGTCTTGTGGCCGGTCTGCCAGGGGCCGTCCATCTCGTTGCCCAGGCACCACAGCTTGATGCCGAAGGGGTCCTTGTCGCCGTGCGCGGCACGGAGGTCGGACAGGGCCGTGCCGGCGGGGTGGTTGGCGTACTCCTGGAGTTCGAGGGCCTCGGCGACGCCCCGGGTGCCGAGGTTGAGGGCCATCATGGGCTCCGCCTGGGGGCCGATCTTCTTCAGGAAGGCGATGTACTCGGAGAGGCCGAAGCGGTTGGTCTCGGTGGAGCGCCAGGCGAGGTCGAGGCGTCGGGGGCGGTCCTCGGCCGGGCCCACCGAGTCCTCCCACTTGTAGCCGGAGACGAAGTTGCCGCCGGGGTAGCGGATGGCGGTGACGCCGAGTTCGCGGACGAGGTCCAGGACGTCCTGGCGGAGGCCTTCGGCGTCTGCGGTGGGGTGGTCGGGTTCGAAGATGCCGGTGTAGACGCAGCGGCCGAGGTGTTCTACGAAGCTGCCGAAGAGGCGGGGGTTTACCTCGCCGACCGTGAAGGCGGGGTCGAGGGTGAAGCGGGCCTTTTGCATTTTCGCCTTTCGGGGTGGGTGGTTCTGTTGTGTGGCGGCTGCGGGCTTGTGGGGGTTGTTCGCGCAGTTCCCCGCGCCCCTGAAAAGGGGCGATTGTCTACTGGCCCGCCAAGCCCGTGTGCGCGACGCCCGCCACTATCTGGCGTTGGAAGAACACGAAGACGATGATCAGGGGCAGGCCCGCCATCAGGCCGCCGGCCATGAGCTGGGCCCATTGGATGCCGTAGGAGTTCATGACGGTCGCGATGCCGTTCGGCATGGTCATCAGGTCGGGGTTGTTGGTCACCATGTAGGGCCAGAGGAAGTTGTTCCACGAGGCGATGAAGGTGAAGATGCCGACTGCCGCGAGGGACGGGCGGGAGAGCGGGAGGACGATGGTGAAGAAGACCCGCCAGCGGCCCGCGCCGTCGATGAACGCGGCCTCCTCCAGTTCGCGCGGGATGCCCTGGAAGAACTTGTAGAGGATGTAGACCATCGCGGCGGGTGCGCACTGCGGCAGGATCATGCCCCAGTAGGTGTCCACCATGCCCATCTGCTGGACGGTGGTGAACAGCGGCACGCCGAGGACCGCCGGGGAGATCATCAGGCCCGCCATGACCAGTCCCATCAGGGCGTTCTTGCCGCGGAACTCGGTGCGGGCGAAGCCGTATCCGGCGAGGGCGCTCACCAGCAGGACGACGGACGTCACGCAGACCGAGACGACCAGGGAGTTCACGAACCAGTTGGTGATGTTGCCGGTCTCGAAGAGGGCCTTCCAGGCCTGGCCCGTCCAGTCTCTCGGGAGCCAGTGCGGGGGGACCTCCACCGCCTCGGTCTCCGACTTGAGCGAGGTGAACAGGCCCCAGGCGAAGGGGGCCAGGAAGAGCGCGGAGACGGCGGTGCCGAGGAGGGTGAGCACGATCTGGCTGGGCGTCCACGGCTTGCGGGGGTGCGCGACTGTGCTCATCGGGCGGCCTCCTCACGGTTGCGCAGCAGCCACATCCGGGCGAGGGCGACGGCCGCGATGATCACGAAGAAGATGACGGAGATCGCGGAGGCGTAGCCCACGCGGTAGCTCGTGAAGCCCTCTTCGAGGGTGTACTGCACGAAGGTGCGGGTCGATCCCTCGGGTCCGGGCAGGAAGTCCATCATCACGACGGCCTGGTCGAAGACCTGGAGCGAGGCCAGGATCTGCAGGGCGATGACGAGCCCGGTGATGTTGCGCAGCATCGGCAGGGTGATGTGGACCATGCGGTGCCAGGCGTTCGCGCCGTCCAGTCTGGCGGCCTCGTAGAGGTGGCCGGGGATGCCCTGGAGGGCGGCGAGGTAGAGCAGGAAGCTGAAGCCGACCGTCCACCACAGGGTCTGGATGACGATGGCGAGCATCGCGTAGGACTTGTCGGTCAGCCAGGGCGTCTCGATGCCGAAGACGTGGTTGATCATTCCGGTGCCGGGGTTGAACAGCCACTGCCACAGGTTGGCGGCGACGGTGGACGGCAGCAGGAACGGGGCGAAGAAGCACAGCCGCCACAGCCACTTGCCGCGTTCGATGTGGTGGGCGAGCATCGCGAGGAGGAAGGCGAGGACCGTGATGCAGGGGACGACCAGGAGCGTGAAGTACGCGCTGTGGCCCAGGGAGTCCCACATCAGCGGGTCCTCGAGGGCCTCGCGGTAGTTGTCGAGGCCGATGAAGCTCGCGCCCTCGCCGGAGATGTTGGCGTCGGTGAAGCTGAGGTAGACGCCGCGCAGCAGCGGCCAGATCACGAACAGGGCGAAGAGCGCCAGGAACGGGGCGACGAACCAGCCGCCGTGCTGGAAGCCCTGGCCGCGGCGGAGGCGGGCGCTGTCGGCGGCGGTCCTCACGCGTGCGGGTGCGGCGATGGTCTGGGCGCTGGTCGCCGTCATGCGGCCGCACCTCCCTCTGCGGCGGTGTGGCCGTCCATGGGGTTCTTCATGGCGAGCAGCTGGGTGAGCGCGCTGTTCATCCGGCGGGCGGCGGTCGCCGGCTCGGCGGAGCCCACCGTGGCGGAGACGACGATCGGGCCGACGCGCTGGGCGAGGATGCCGGTGGAGCCCGCGAACCAGACCTTCGGTTCGGTGGCCTGGTGGTCCATGGCCGACACGTACTCGCTCTGCGGGTTCAGCTCCTTGTACGCGGCCGTGGACAGGGTCGGCGTGTACGCCGGGATGTGGCCGCCGGCCGCCCACTGCCGGGCGTGCTGGACGACGTAGGCGGCGAGTCGGTGGGCGGCCTCGTTCGTGGCGCCGCCTCGGTCGGACTGGTGCGGCAGGACGAAGGCGTGCGACTCGGCGTGGGTCGCCTGCTTGCCGAAGACGGGCGGCAGCGGGGTCGCGCCGTAGTCGAGCTTCGCTCCGGAGTAGACCGGGACCGACCAGTTGCCCTCCCAGGCGAAGGGCGCGCCGTTGACGAACTGTTCGGCGCCGACGGAGCCCCTGGCCGGATCGGCGTAGCCGTCGGCGGTGTGGCGGCGCAGGAACTCCAGGACCTGGGTGGCCTTGTCCGTGTCGAAGGTGACCTCGGTGTTCGCGGCGTTGAACCAGGTGCCGCCGAGCTGGGTGTAGAAGGCGACGAAGAACCACCACTGGAAGTTCTGGTCGTTGGCCCACATACCGATGGTCTGGAGGCCCTTCTTGGTGGCCTTCCTGGCTTCCTTGAGGACGTCGAACCACTCGTCGGGGGAGGTGACCGGCACGATCCGGCCGTCGTCGCCGAGCAGCCCCGCCTTCTTCAGCACGTCCTTGCGGTAGAAGCAGAGCTGGACGTGGATGTCGAGCGGGAGGGCGTAGAGCTTGCCGTCGATGACGGCGCGCTTCCACAGGGCGGGGTTGAAGTCCTCCTCCCGTACGCCGTATTCGGCGAGCAGGCCGACGTCCCAGGGGTCAAGGAAGCGGCCGGGCGAGAAGCCGGTGACCCGGCCCAGGTGCATGACGCCGAGGTCGGGGGCGCGGTTGCCCGCGGCGGCCATGGCGAGCTTGGTGTAGAAGGGGCTGCCCCACTGGAGCGTGGAGTCCTTCACCGCGATGTCCGGGTTGTCCTGACGGAAGGCGTCCAGCATGGCGATCATGTTGGAGCCGTCGCCGCCGCTGAAGAGGTTCCAGTACCGGACGCGGGTGTTCGCGCCGGAGGCGAGGGCGTCGGCGCCGGTGCCGAGTGCGGCGAAGCCGAAGCCGCCCGCGACGGAGAGTCCTCCGAGCCCGCCCAGAAGCTGCCTGCGATTCAGGCCAGGTCTTCCCATTCCCTGTCCTTACTGTCGATGTCCGGCGTTCGGCATGTGCGGCGTGCGTGTTCGGTAGCGCGTGTTCGGTAGCGCGTGTTCGGTAGCGTGTGTTCGATATTTCGAAAGATGCTCGTCACTTCGAACGGGACCGTAAATTCGAAGCGCTTGCGCGTCAATGGTGCGGCCGGACTCTGGACATGACGTTCCGCGCAAGAACGGTCGTTCTCCGTTGAACTACGGGCGTCGGATCGCATGACGTGAACACTTTCGGGCGCGTAGTCTCGGACCCGCTGCCAAGCCGTCGGCCGGCGGTGAGAAGGGGGAGCGATGGACATGGCGGGCGCGCGGATCGGGGCCCGGGTCACCGCCGCGCTCAGGCGCTCGCGCAGGGGTTCCGCCATGCGCGGCCTGGCCGCCGGGCTCGCCACCGCGGTCCGGGCGAGAGAGCAGTCCCCCACCGACATACGGTCGTTGTGCCGGGCGCTGTGCGAGGAGATGAGCGCGCGGCGCGGAGGGCGTCCCGTCGAGCTGCGTTTCGAGCGCTTTCCCGACGAGATCGAAGTGACCGGGCTGTGGGTCGAGTTCCAGGACTTCGACCTCGTCATCGTCGAGGAGCGGGCCGAGGCGGTGCAGCAACTGGTCATCCTCGGGCATGAGCTGTGGCATCTGCACGCCGGGCACGGACATCACCATGTCGCCGGTACGGCGGCCGTCCGGGCCATGGACCGCGAGCCCGGCTGGACGTCCGCGGCCCTGGCCGTGGCGGCCCGCGACGGTTCACGCGAGCGGGACGAGGCGGACGCCGACGAGTTCGGGCACCGACTGGCCACGGTCTTCCGCGGCTTCGCGAACGGCTCCTTCGCCGACGGTTCCTTCGCGAGCGGTTCCTTCGCGGACGGGCCGGGCGCGGACGCCGCACTCGATCCGGTGCGGCGGTCGATGGGCTACCGGGGACGCGGAGGCAGCGCCCGATGATGCACGCCCGGGACGTCCTCGACGGCTTCTCCGTCTCCTTCTGGCTGCCGATCGGGGCGCTGACCGTCGCCCTGGTCATCAAGCTGCCCAGCCTGGTGAAGATGTGGCGGGACCCCATGCTGCGGGCCGTCGGCGGACTGCTGCTGTTCGCCTGCGCCGTGTTCGTCTTCGCCTCCCCGGCCGTCATCGGCTGGACCAACCGTGTCACCGGCGTGCCGAACATCGCGGCGCCGCTGGTGTACTCGCTGCTCACCGCGCTGTGCGCGTCCTGGCTGCTGCTGATCGTCGCCTGGCGCAACGGCCTGTCCGACCGCTCGGCCTCGACGCGCCGCGCCGCCCGGTGGGTCGTCTTCGCCTACGCGGGTGTGGTCGTCGCCCTGTGGGTGCTCTTCTGGCTCGCGGACGTCCCCGTGGAACGCCGGCAGGACCTGGACACGTACTACGCCAACACGCCCTTCATGCGCGAGGAGATCCTGCTCTACCTCCTCGCGCACACCGTGGCCTGCTCGGTCACGGCCCGGCTGATCTGGAACTGGGTCCGCACCGACGGCCTGGACGCCTGGCTGCGCTGGGGCCTGAGGTTCCTCGGCGTCGGCTACGCGACGAACCTGCTCTTCGACGCCGCCAAACTCACCGCCGTCATCGCC
Source organism: Streptomyces purpurascens (assembly GCF_045040895.1). Classification (NCBI taxonomy): domain Bacteria; kingdom Bacillati; phylum Actinomycetota; class Actinomycetes; order Kitasatosporales; family Streptomycetaceae; genus Streptomyces; species Streptomyces purpurascens. Next base: position 2,927,434 of record NZ_CP108341.1, read on the forward strand.
CGGTTGACCGGCAACGACCTGGACTGGCTGAGCACCTACCTGGCACCCTCGGCCGCCTGTCTGTCGGCCACCATGGTCGCGATCGGCTTCATCATTCCGCACGGCGGCCAGTACCTGCACGAACGGTGGCGCATCCGGCTCGCCCACTGGCAGCTGCGCCCTCTCTACCTGCTGCTGCGCACCGTCAACGGCGGCGGCGCCCCCTTCGCCCCGCGCGCCACCGGCGAACTGCGCCTGATCCGCCGCGAGACGTACATCCGCGACGTGCTCCTCCAGCTCTCCCGGCACCTCGACGAGGAGCTGCGGGAACGGTCGTACGACGCGGCCCTGGAGCTCGATCTCGAGCCCGGCCGGGCGAAGGCGCTGGCCGCGGCCGTCACGATCCTGGACGCCGTCGCCGCCCGCGAACGGGCCCCGCAGAGCGACAGCGCCGCCTCCCCCTCCGGCCCCGACACCACCTATCTGCTGCAGGAGATCCAGGCCGTGTCCCGAGCCCTGCGCCACCGCGACCACATCGAGGCGGTACGCTCGCGCGCGGCCGCCCCCGGGAGAGAGAACGCCCGCGCATGACTGACAGCTCCACCCCCGCCAGAACCGCCGTCGTCCTGGGGGGATCCCACTCCGGCATGCTCGCGGCACGCGCGCTGGCCGATGTCGCCGACCGGGTCGTCGTCGTGGAGCGCGACGCGCTGCCCGCCGCTCCCGGCCCCCGCAAGGGACTGCCGCAGGCACGGCACGCCCACATGCTCTGGTCGGGCGGGGTGCGGGCCATGGAGGAACTGCTGCCCGGGATCACCGGGGCGCTCAGGGAGGCCGGGGCGAACCGGCGGCCGGTCACGACGGACATCGTCGCCCTGGGCACACGGGGCTGGTTCCGGCGCTGGCCCGAGTCCCACCACGTGATCCTGGCCGGCCGGGACCTGCTGGACGCGACGGTCCGCGCGCGGGTCCTGGCCGACGCGCGGATCGAGGTCGTCGAGCGCGCGGAGGCGGTGGGCCTGACCGGCACGGACGCCGCGGTCACGGGCGTACGGATCCGGCCCCACGACGGCCCCGAGCGGACGCTCGAAGCCGACCTGGTCGTCGACGCCTCGGGCCGCGGCTCCCAGGCCGCCCACTGGCTGGCCGCCCTCGGCCTGCCCCTGGCGGAGCGACGCGAGGTCGACGCGGGCCTGGCGTACGCCAGCCGCCTGTATCTCGCCCCCGCGGCGGCCCGCGACGGCTTCCCGGTCGTCAACGTCCAGCCCGACCGGCGGGACGGCGGGCCCGGCCGGGCGGGGTTCCTGCTGCCCATCGAGGAGGGCCGGTGGATCGTCACCCTGTGCGGCACGCGCGGCGGCCGGCCGTCCCGGGAGAACGGCGACTTCGTCCGCTTCGCCCGTGAGGACCTGCGGCACCCGCTGATCGGCGACCTGCTCGAACAGGCCGAGCCGCTGTCCGACGTGTCCTTCACCCGCACCACCGTCAACCGCCGGCACTTCTACGAGCGGATGCCGGCGTGGCCCGGGAACTTCGCCGTCCTCGGCGACGCGCTCGCCGCGTTCAACCCGGTCTACGGGCACGGCCTGGCGGTCGCCGCGCAGAGTGCCCTGCTGCTGCGGGACACGGTACGGCGGCACGGCTGGGCCGCGCCCGGGCTGTCCCGGCGGATCCAGAAGGCCGCCTCCCGGCCGGTCGGCGCGGCCTGGGACCTGGCCATCGGCCAGGACGTCTTCTACCCGGGCGCGACGGAACAGGGCCCCACCCTCCGGGACCGGCTCGTGACCGCGTACGTGGACCGGCTGATGTACACGGCCACGGGCAACGGCCGGATCGCCCGCCGCGTGACCGATGTGACGTCGCTGGAGCGGGGGGCGGGGGTGTTGCTGACTCCGTCGGTGGTGGCGGCGGCGGTGGTGGGGCCGCTCAAGCCGTCGTTGAGCGGGCCGCCGCTGACGGCCGCGGAGCGGAAAGCGGCCGGGTTGGAGCCCTAGCCGTCCAGCGGGACTAGCCGGCGAACGCGGGCTGTGCCACGCCCTTCCCCGCCTCCGGCACCACGAACACCGACCCCGCCAGCGCGGGCGGCTCCGTCAGGCCCACGCGAGCCGTCGTGATGTACAGGTCGCTCAGCCCGGCCCCGCCGAACGCGCACGCCGTCACCAACGGCACCGGCAGCTCGATCACCCGGTCCAGCTCACCGTCGGGTGTGTAGCGCCGTACCGCCGAGCCCTGCCAGAGGGCGACCCACACGCACCCGTCGGCATCCACGGTCAGCCCGTCGGGAAAGCCCGCGCCGTCCTCGATCTCGGCGAGGGTCCGCCGGCCGGACACCCGCCCGTCCGCGTAGTCGAAGACGTCGACCCGCCGGGTCGGGGAGTCGATGTAGTACATGAGCCGTCCGTCGGGGCTCCACCCCGTGCCGTTGCTGACGGCCACGTCGTCCAGGACGACGTCGACCGTGCCGTCACCGCCGACGCGGGACAGCGTGCCGCCGCCCGGGGCCTCGTCGTACCGCATGGTGCCCGCCCACAACGCACCGTCGGGCGCGACGGCGGCGTCGTTGGCACGGCGGCCGGGAACCGGCTCGTGGTGCAGCCAGCGGAACCCGCCGTCGCGGTCGCCGTCGGGATCGAGGAGGCCGACCCCGTCACGCAGGTTCAGGACCAGTCCGCCCCCGGCGCGCGGCTTGACCGCGCCCACGTGCTGTTCGGTGCGGCGGACCGTGCGACGCCCGGTGACCGGGTCGTAGGTGTGCAGCCGGGAGCCGAGGATGTCGATCCAGATCAGCCGGCCGGCCGGCGCGTCCCAGGTCGGCCCCTCGCCGAGCTCGGCCTCGGCCCGTACGGCGACCTCGTACGGCCTCGTCGTCATGCCATGCTCCGGTGGCCGAGGTGCTCGGACAGCTCGGCGGCGCCCTTCGCGGCGAGCTGCTCCAGCTCGGCGCGGCGCTCCTCGCTCCAGCGGATCATGGGCACGGAGATCGACAGGGCGGCGACGACCTGGCCGGTGCGGTCGCGGACCGGCGCGGCCACGCAGCTCACGTCCGGGTTGGACTCGCGGTTCTCCACGGCGAGGCCCCGCTCGCGGATCTCGGTCAGGGCCTCGCGCAGGGCGGCCGGGTCGGTGATGCTGTTGGGGGTCATCGCGACCAGCCCGGCGTTGTCGGGAATCCGCGTGGCGAGTTCGTGCTCGGGAAGGGAGGCCAGCAGCATCTTGCCGACGGAGGTGCAGTGGGCGGGCAGCCGGCGGCCGGCCGCCGACACCATCCGCACGGCGTGTGTGGAGTCCACCTTGGCGATGTAGATGACGTCCGTGTCCTCGAGGATCGCCACGTGTACCGTCTCGTCGCAGGTCTCGGCGACGGACCGGGCGACCAGCTGCCCCTCGGCGGCGAGGTCGAGCTGCTCGGCGTAACGGGCACCGAGCTGGTACGGGCGTACGCCGAGCCGGTAGCGTCCCGGCTGGCCGGGCACCGGGACGATGTACTTCCGGGCGGCGAGCGTGGTCACCAGCTCGTGCACGGTGGTACGCGGCAGCTGCAGCTTGCGCACGATGTCGGGGGCGGAGAGCGTCCCGTCCCCGTCGAGGAAGAGCTCGAGAATGTCGAGAGCCCGGGTCACGGCTGGTACGAGTCGTCCCACGACCGGCCCCTCCCTATGTGTCTCAGGCGCCTGTGTTCGAGATTTCAACAGGCGATCGGCATGACGAACACAGGCTAGCCATAGAGGTTTGGCCGGGCAATGGGCAGAGGCAGAGCGGGCGGAAACCGACGAGCCCATTACGGGCACGCCGGTGATCACCGGGTGGGCGGTCGGAGGCTCACCGTCGCCCGTGCATCGCCCCCAACTGCCCCCGCAGCCGTTGCGCTCGCAGTACCAGTTCCAGTTCGAAGCGGCGGTCGGGGTCGTCGATCTCGTCGCCCCACAGTTCCCGGATCTGGCGCAGGCGGTAGCGGACGGTCTGGGGGTGGACGCCCAGGCGGGTCGCGACCTCCGGGGCTCCGCCTCTGGTCTCCAGCCAGGCCAGGAGTGTTTCCGCGAGGCGACGGCCGTGGGTGGGGCCGCAGTGGGTCAGGGGGGACAGGCATCTCAGGGCCAGGTCGTCGATGAGTTCCTCCGGCTGGAGGAGGACCAGCGCCTCGGTGTGCTCGGTGCAGTAGAGGACCTCGCCCATGGGGAGCAGCTCCCGTTCCATCAGGCGTACCGCCGCCTCGGCCCAGCGCAGCGACTTCGCCGCGTCGGCGAGCGGTACCGGAGGTCCGATCGCGCCGGACCAGCCGGCCAGGGCACGGTGCAGCAGCTCGGGGCGGCCTGCCGCACCCGGGTCGGGCACGACCATGCGGGGCTGCTCGTACTCCATGTCGAGCAGCACGCCCTGGCCGACCGCGGGGGCCATGGCCTCCCGGGCGGGGCGCAGCAGGACGCCGACCGCGACCTTCGCAGGTAAGGGCCAGCCGATGCGGGCGGCGCGTTCGGTCAGGGCCTCGGCGGGGTCGCCGCGGTGGTGTTCGGCGAGGAGCAGTTCCATCAACCGGCGCTGCAGGCGCAGGCGTTCACCGGCCTGGCGGGCCGCCGCCTCGGCGTAGCCGCGTACGGACTGGTCGACGAGGCCGTCCAGGTACTCGTAGCCCGCGTCGACGAGTTCGTACATCGCCGGGGGCGGGATCTCCACGCGCTGGCCGATGTCGGCGAAGCGGCGCCAGGCCAGGCGTACGCCCATGCGGTAGATGGCCTGGAGGGAGTCGAGCGAGCGGCCGTTCAGGCCCTCGCCGCGGCCGAAGTCCTGGAAGACGCCCGGCGGGACGGTTGGCCGGCCCTCCGAGTGCTCCAGGTGCTGCACGAAGACCTCGATGGCGCGGCGGATGCCGACCAGGGCCATGGGCTCGCCGGAGTCGTCGAGGACGACGGGCAGATGGGGGTACTCGCGCTGTATCTCGCAGAGGATCTCCTCGGCGAGGGCGGGTGCCTCGGCCATGGCGATCGCCGCGAACCGGCGCACCTGGAAGCGCGGTACGTCGTGCCAGGCCGAGCGTGCGGTGACGGTTCCGGTGCGGGCGGCTGTCACCGTCAACTCCCCTGGTCCGCTTGTTCGTACGTGATCAGGGGGGTGTTCGGCTGGTCGGGTGTGGCCTGGAGCAGCGCGACCACACCCAGCGCGGCGCCCACGGCAAGGGCGGCGGCGAGCGCGACGGTCAGCGCGGCAGCGAGCAGTCTCGACATCGCAGGGTCAGCCTCTCTGTCCGGATTCGTCCGGAGATCATCCGGAGGTTTCCCCACCCCGGCGTCCCGTCCCTGCCTGTCGCGCCCAGTCTCGACAAGCATTGACACCCCGTCAAGAGCGGCCTACGGTTCCCGGCCCAACCGCACGCGCACTGTTCCCCGCCGTGCCGGTCTTCTCGTACGTCGAGCCGTCCCAAGCCACTGGAGTGCCCGGATGCGCCGTACAACCTCTCCGTTTTCCCTGGTCCTGCTGGGTCTCGGCACGTTCCTGCTGGTGCTGGCGCCCCTGCTCGCCTGGTATGTGCAGCCGCGTGCCGCGGTGAATCCGATCGACATCGACACGACCGCCGTCTACACCGGCCGGGGCAGCGTCTTCGACACTGACCGGATCGAGACGGTGCCCGACCGGAAGATCACCGTCACCCAGCGGGTCCGCGGCAACGTCGAGGACAGCGAACGCAGCGGCAGGGCCGTCTGGGACGTGATCACCACGGTCGACACGGACAAGTCGCTGCCGGCCGCCGATCCGCACGACGCGCTGGACTTCACGCCGCACCGCTGGGTGATGGACCGCAAGACCACCCGGCCGGTGCACTGCTGCGGGGAGAAGCCGTACATCGAGGGCGAGGCCTATCTGAAGTTCCCCTTCGACGTGCAGAAACGCTCGTACCAGTGGTGGGACAACACCCTCGGCGACACGGTCGTCCTGCGCTACCGGGGCACCGAGAAGGTCCAGGGCTACACGGGCTACAAGTTCACCGGCTCGGTGCCGCCGACCAGGACCGGCACGCGCATGGTGCCCGGCAGCATCGTCGACCAGCCGAACCGGCCGCAGGTGCTGGCCGAGGAGTGGTACTCCAACCACGGGTTCGAGCTGGTCGTCGACCAGGCCACCGGCCGGGTGATCTACGCGCAGACCGGGCCCAGGCGGACCCTGCGGGCGCCGGGCGGGAAGAAGGACGCGGCGGTGCTGCTGGACAGCCCGAAGGTCTCGTTCACGACCGCGACACAGAAGGAAGCGGTGCGGCAGGCGAAGCGGGACAGCGGCCAACTGCGGCTCGTGGGCGAGACGTTGCCGATCGGGGCGGCCGTGACCGGTTTTGTGCTCGCGGTGGTGGGTGGTGTTCTCGTGGCGCGTGGGCGGAAGGAGCCGGAGCAGCCTGTTCCATCCGAAACGCCCGATACACCCCAGCCCACCCTCACGATGTGATGTGACGTCAGCTCTAACAAAGCCCGAAATTGTCACGCCGGTGAGTAGCCGTGGCGAACGTCCGGGCGAAAACTATCCAACCCCACCCCGAGCACAACCCGTCCACAACCCCCTCCCAGGAAGAGCTCAGGCCCCCCACAGGCCGACTCCCCAAGACTCCCCTTCCGGAACGAACCCCCCACGTTCTCCCACGTTGAGTTCCGCACCCCGAGACGAGTTGGAGCACCCATGCCCCAGCACGTACCGTCCCCGCTGCGTGCCGCGTCCCAGGGCGCGCAGCGACCCCTTCCGGCGCTCCCCCCACATCCGCGCCGGATCGTCTTCCTCGCCCATCGTGATCTGGACAACCCCTCCGCCGGCGGCTCCGAGCTGCTGGTGGACAAGCTCGCCGACGGGCTGACCCGGCTGGGCCACCAGGTGACCCTGCTGTGCGGAGGCCCCGCGGCCTTCCGCGACTACCGGGTCGTGTCGGCGGGCGGCCCGTACGGGCACTATCTGCGCGCCCGTTCCGCCTTCGCCCGCCAGATCGGCGACTGCGATCTGCTGGTCGAGGTGTGCAACGGCATGCCGTATCTGGCGCCCCTGTGGCATCGCGGCCCCACGCTGTGTCTGGTCAACCACGTCCACACGGATCTGTGGAAGATGCGCTTCGGCGGGCCGCTGGCCCCGGCGGCGCGGATCGGCCGAAGACTCGAACACTGGGCGCTGACCGGCGCGCAGCAGGGCAGCCTGATGGTCGCCGTGTCCTCCTCGACGGCCCACGCGCTGCGGGCGATCGGGGTCGAGCGGGACCGGATCCGGGTCGTGCACAACGGGGTCGAGGAGCCGGGGCCCAGAGCCGAGCGCTCGGCCGAGCCGTTGTTCGTCGCCGTCGGGCGGCTCGTCGAGTACAAGCGGATCGATCTGCTGCTGCGGTTGTGGGAGCGGGTGCGGCCGGTGACCGGCGGGCGGCTGGTGATCGTCGGGGACGGGCCGGAGCGCGAGCGGCTGGAGCGGCTCGCCGGGCCCGGTGTGGAGTTCACCGGGTATGTCTCCGAGGCCGAGAAGCACCGGCTGCTGTGTGCGGCCTGGTTGTTGCTGCATCCCTCCGCCGTGGAGGGGTGGGGCCTGGTCGTCACGGAGGCCGCGGCCCGGGAGACGCCGAGTGTGGCCTTCGATGTGCCCGGGCTCAAGGACTCCGTCGTGGACGGTGAGACCGGGGTGCTCGCACAGGGCGAGTCCTCGTTCGCCGCGGCGTGGTGTGCGCTTGCCCTGGCCGGGCGGGAGCGGGAGTCGATGGGGAAGGCGGCTCGGGATCGGGCCGCGCAGTTTCGGTGGGATCGGACGGTGCGGCGGTTTCGGGTTGTTGCCGCGGAGGCGGTGAGGGGCTGGGGGCCGTGAAAGACCCCTCGTTTCGACGATCTCTTGCCCTGTTCCGTGCCTTCCTCCGCGAACAGGACGATCCCGAATTCTGCTACTCGCTGCTCGCCCGTGACGCCGTCGACCAGGTCGAGGCCTACGACGGGCCTGTCGCCGGGCGTACGGTCCTGGACATCGGCGGGGGCAGCGGCTACTTCACCGAGGAGTTCCGGCGTCGCGATGCCCATGCCTATCTGTTCGAGCCGGACATGGCCGAGTTGGGTGAGAAGCCGCCCGACAGCGCTGTGGTCGCCGACGGGTATCTGCTGCCTCTCCGGGACGGCATCGCGGACGTCACCTTCTCCTCCAACGTGCTGGAGCACGTGGCCGATCCGGAGACCTTCCTCAGTGAGCTGGCCCGGGTGACGCGCCCGGGCGGGCTGATCTATGTGTCGTTCACCAACTGGCTGTCGCCGTGGGGCGGGCACGAGTGGGCCCCGTGGCACTACTTCGGTGCCGAGCGGGCCCGCGCCCGCTATCTGCGGCGGACCGGCCGGCCCGCCAAGCACACGCTCGGCGAGAACCTGTTCGCGGTGCACATCGGCTCCACCCTGCGGCAGGTGCGTGCCCGCGACGACGTCACGGTCGTCTCGGCGCGCTCCCGCTACTGGCCCTTCCTCGCGGAGACCGTCGTCAAGGCGCCCGGGATCCGCGAGTTCGCCACCTGGAACCTCCTCCTCATTCTGCGGCGGTGTCCTACATGACAACCACGGTCCAGGCTCCTCCCCCGGCAGCCGTTCCCACCACCGCGACCGCGGCGGGTCCCCCCGAGGGCCCGCGGTCGCGGCGCTGGCTGCTGGGTTTCTGGGCTGTGGTGTTCGTGTTGTTCCTGGTGGTGCAACCCGGGCGGCAGACCTTCGACACCAAGCTGGGCGTCACCGTCGATCCGGGGCAGTTCCTCGCCGACCTGGGCCAGTTGTGGCACGACCGGGCCGGGTTCGGCGGGATCCAGGACCAGTACGTCGGCTATCTCTGGCCGATGCTGCCGTTCTACTGGCTGTGCGACCTCGTGCGGCTGCCGGTGTGGCTGGCCGAGCGGCTGTGGCTGTCGCTGATCGTGTCCGTCGCCTTCTGGGGTGCGTTGCGGCTGGCCGAGCGGCTGCGGGTGGGCAGTGGCACCTCCCGGCTGCTGGGGGCCGTGGCGTACGCGCTGTGGCCGGTGTTCACGACCGTCATCGGGTCGACGTCGGCCGCCGCGCTGCCCGGCGCGTTCCTGCCGTGGGTGCTGCTGCCGCTGACCAACGAGCGGTACGCCGCCCGGGTCGCCGCGCTGCGCTCGGCGCTGCTCGTGCCGTTCATGGGCGGGGTGAACGCCTCGGCGACCCTGGCCTCACTGCTGCCGGTCGGGCTCTATCTGCTGTCCCGGCCGCCCGGGCCCCGGCAGCGCAAGCTGATCGCCTGGTGGACCCCGGCCGTGATCGTCGTGACGGCCTGGTGGTGGGTGCCGCTGCTGCTGCTCGGGGTCTACGGCGAGAACTTCCTGCCGTACATCGAGACGGCGCGGACCACGACGGACACCATGTCGGCGACCGAGGCGCTGCGCGGCGCCGGGAACTGGGTCGCCTATCTGCACTTCGGTGAGGCGTGGCTGCCCGCGGGGTGGGCCGTGGCCTCGTCGGTCGTCGTGATCGTGTGCTCGGCGCTGGCGGCCGGGCTGGGGCTCGCCGGACTGGCCCGGCGGGACCTGCCCGAGCGGCGGTGGCTCGTGCTGACCGTGCTCGTGGCGGCGCTGGTGCTGCTCGCCGGGTACGGCGGGGCGTTCGGGGCGCCGTTCCACGGGGTCGTGCAGGGCTGGCTGGACGGGTGGCTGTCGCCGTTCCGGAACATCTACAAGTTCCAGGCGGGGCTGGCGCTGGCGCTGGTGCTGGGCCTGGTCCATCTGGTGGGTGTGGCCGCCGAGCCGCGCGGGGCCCGCCCGGTGCGCGGCCGGCGCCTCGCCCCGCTGGTCGCGGCGGTGCTGATCCTGCCGGGGCTGCTGCTGCCGTACCTCAACGGCTCGATCCTCAACCCGGGTTCCTTCCAGAAGCTCCCCACCTACTGGCAGGCCACGGCCGACTGGCTGGAGAAGTACTCCCCCGACTCCCGTGCCCTGGTCGTCCCGGCCACCGCGCACGGCATGTACACCTGGGGCTCCCCCATCGACCAGCCGCTCGACGTGCTCGCCGAGTCGCGCTGGGCGCAGCGCGACTACGTTCCCTTCGGCACGCCCGGCAACCGGCGCGCCATGGACGCCGTCGAGCAGGCGCTGCTGACGGGAGGCGAAGTCCCCGGTCTCGCCGACTACTTGAGCCGGGCGGGGCTGTACTACGTCGTCGTACGGAACGATCTCGATCCCGATCAGATCGGCGCGGTGCCGACCGCTACGGTCAAGCGGACGCTGGAGCAGTCCGGGTACGAGCGGGTGACGGGGCTCGGTCCTGTGATGACCGGCGGGCGGATCGCGCAGGACGCGCCGCTCCAGGTCGAGGGGCTGTACGCGCGGCAGCGGGCGGTGGAGATCTACCGGCCGGCCGGGGACGACGTGCTCCGGCCCGGCCAGGCCGGGCTCACCCCGGTCTCCGACACGGCCGTGGTGTCCGGCGGCCCGGAGGCGCTGCTGCCGCTGGCGTCCCGGCTGCGCGGGCGGGCGGCCGTCCTGACCGGCGACAACCATCCCGGGCTCGGCACCCCCGCCGTGCAGGTGGTGGGCGACGGGATGCGGCGCGCCGACACCCGGTTCGGCCTGGTCAACGCCGGTACGTCGTACACGTACACGCGGGACGAGCGCAACGCGCCCGACGCCCAGCAGGACCCGGACGAAAAGCCGCGCCAGATCCTGCCCGCCGAGGGCACCGACCACCAGACCGTGGCCGAACTGCGCGGCGCCCACTCGGTGACGGCGTCCTCGTACGGCAACTGGCTCTTCCACCTGCCGCAGTACGACCCGGTGAACGCCTTCGACGGCAACCCGGACACCGCGTGGGCGGAGGGCGCGCCGGACACGCCGGACGGGCAGTGGCTGCGCGTCGGCTTCACCGGCCCGTACGACATGCCGTCGTCCTTCAAGGTCACGCCGTTGCCGCAGGAGAGCGTGCGGGCGGCCGCGACGAAGGTACGGGTGGAGACGGAGAAGGGCTCCAGGACGAGCTTCCTCCAGCCGAACGGCAAGACGCAGCGGATCAAGGCGCCCGAGGGCACGAGCCGGTGGATGAAGCTGACGATCGTGGACTCGGTGGAGCGCCGGGCCGGTCTGACGGGCGCGGGCTTCTCCGAGATCGACCTGCCGGACATCCAGGTGACCCGGCTGCTGCGGCTGCCGACGGACGCGGACAACGCCACCGCGCCCGCCACCCTTGTCTCCCTGCACCGCGCCTCCGACCCGACCGGCCTGTCCGCGAGCGGCACGGAGGCCGGCCTGCACCGCCGCTTCACGACACCGGCCGCCGGAACCTACGAGGTGAAGGCGAACGCGGTACCGGTGCCGGGCGAGGAACTCGACCGGCTGCTCTACGAGGTCGCACCCGAACAGCAGACCCGGATCGTCGCCACCGCCGACTCCACGGCGAGCCTCGGCGCGGGCCTGACGGCACGCAACCTCACCGACGGCGACCTGACGACGGCCTGGATCGCGGGCGACCGGCCGACGATCCACCTGAGCTGGGAGGGCAAGCAGCCGGTCGGCGAACTCGTCCTGGCCCCCGCGGGCGGCCTGTCCACCCGTGCCTCCCAGGTGCACATCAGCTCACCCGACGGCGCGACGATCGCGGGCGTCGACGAGAACGGCTGGGTCCGCTTCCCGCCGATCACCACGGACCGGCTCGACATCACGGTCACCGAGACCGCCCCGCTGACCCTGCACAACCCGGTCGCCGACGAGGACCTGCGCCTCCCGGTGGGCCTGACGGAGGCGTACCTCCCGGCCCTCGACCAGTACCGCACCCCGCAGCCGGACGGCACCCGGAAGTTCTCCCTGCCGTGCGGGAAGGGGCCGGACGTGGCGCTGGACGGGGAGCTGTACCGGACGAGCGTGAAGGGAACGGTGCGGGACCTGGTGGAGCGGCGGGGCGTCGAGGTGACGCTCTGCCAGGAGGGCCGGGGCGACGCGGAGGTGCGGCTCCCCGCCGGCGAACACCGGCTGGAGGGCGGTGACGCGGGCCCGCTCGCGCTCACGGACGTGACCCTGACCCGCGGGACGGTCCCGGAGGCCGCGGCCGCCGGGCGTGAGCTGAAGGTCCGGGACTGGCTGGGCGACCGGCGCGAGGTGACGGCCGGCTCGGGTGCGGCCTCGTACCTCACGACGTACGAGAACTTCAACGACGGCTGGAAGGCCACCCTGAACGGCAAGGAGCTGACCCCGGTGCGGCTGGACGGCTGGCAGCAGGGCTGGCGGATCCCGGCCGGGGCGGGCGGCGCCGTCAAGCTGTCGTACGAACCGGCCACCACGTACGACGCCGGGCTGATCGGCAGCGGCGCCGGCATCGCGGTGCTGCTGGGCCTCGCCCTGTGGCGCCGCCGCGCCCCCAACCCCGACGCGCCTCAGCCGGTCCCGCCGCTGCCCGGGCTGTGGCTCGGCACGGTGGCGCTGACGCTGGTCGGAGCGGTGATCGCGGGCTGGCTCGCGCTGCTGGTCCCGGCACTGGCGCTGCTGGCCTCGCGGCGGCACGCCCTGCTGGTGCCGATCGCGTTCACGGCGCTGGCGGGAGCGGGGATCGCCGCCGCGATCGGGGCCGGGGAGCCGGTGGGGTCGGGTACGGGCGCGTTCGGACATGTGGCCCAACTACTGGCGTTGATCGGCCTGTTCGCGGGACTCGTGAGCCTGCGCGAGCCCGCCCCGGAGAGGACCGAGCCCGCATGACCCCGACCCGCATCCCGTTCCCGGTGGTGGACGAGGTGTCCCGGCACTGCCTCCAGGAGGAGGAGCCGGAGACGGTCCACATCGAGGTCCACCTCCCGGGCCCCCTCGACGAGCCCCGCCTGCGCAAGGCCTTCACGGAGGCCCTGCACCGGCATCCCCGGATCCTGATGCGCGAGGCGGCGGGATCGCGGTTCCGCCGCCGCTACGAATGGGAGCTGACGGGCGAACCGGACACGGAGGTGGTGACCTTCACGCCCGCGGGCCCGAGGGCGTTGCGGGACGCCAGAACCCGGGCTCTGGCAGAGGCACCATCCCTGTCGATGTCCCCACCGATCCGACTCGAAGCCGTGGCCCTAGCTGCGGGCATGCGTGCCGCTAGGGGCGGCACGGGTGGGCGCAGCAACACCCCGCCACGCCGGGCTGCGCACCCACCCGACCCCAGCCCCAACGCCGGCACCGTCCTCGTCCTCACCATCAACCACACCGCCCTCGACGGCCCAGCCTGCCTCCGCATACTCGCCACCGCAGCGGAGCTCTACGGCGGCAGAGACAACAACCCCGCCGCACCCCCGACCCGCCCCGCAGCACCACCTCAACAAGCCCCGGACACCCCGACTACCTGGTCACCCCCCGCCCGGGTGGCGCAAGGCACCCCCGACCCCTCCCCCGGCAACGGCATGCTCGTCACGGAACTCCCCCTCCCGCACCGCCCCAAGGGCTCCCCCTACACCGTCAACGACCAGCTCATGGTCACCACGGCCCTGACCATCGCCCACTGGAACCGGGAACACGGCGCCCGCCCCCGCCCCCTGCGCATCACCATGCCCGTGGACGACCGCCCCCGCGACACCACGATGCCCATCGGCAACGGCACCCGCCTGGTCGAAGTACCTTTCGCACCTGTGGAGTTGAAGGCCGAGATGCCCACCCTGCTCCGCCGGACCGCGGAGCGCACCTGCGCGCTGAAAGCCCTGACCCGCCCCCAACTGGGCCACGGGGCCGCGCTCCTCACCACCCCCTGGGCCCCGGTCGCCGCCCGCGCCGCCCTCACCCGCGGCCTGCGCAGGGCCGCCGCGCCCTGGACGTCGACGACCCTGCTCAGCAACATCGGCCGCATCCCGTACCCGCTGGACTTCGGCGAGGAGGCGGGCCGCGTGCACGCGGTCTGGTTCTCGGCCCCGGCCCGGATGCCGCGCGGCCTGACCGTCACCACCGCCTCCACCGCCGGCCGCCTCCACCTCGCCCTGCGCTGGTCCCGGGCCCTGCTCAGCCACGGCGACGGCGCCCACCTCCGCGACCTCTTCGAGCACTATCTGCACACCACGGAGGTCGCCCCATGACACCGACACCGACACCGACCACCACCGGACGACGCCCGCCCCGCGATCTGCGCGACTTCTACGAGAACCCCGCCGTGCCCGTCGCCTCCGGCACCCCGCGCAGCCTCCGCCAGGCCCGCATGCTGGCCCGGGCCCTCGGACCGGCCACCGACCGCCCCCGCACGGTCCTCGACATCGGCTGCGGCGACGGCACCGCCGCCGCCACCGCCGCGCCCCTCCTGCCCGGCCATCGCGTCATCGGCGTCGACTGGTCCCAGGACGCCCTCAGACGCGCCCGCACCCGCATCCCGTACGCGGTCCGCGGTGAACTCACGGGCGGCGGGCTGCCGTTCGCCTCCGAGTCGGCGGACGCCGTGCTGTTCAGCGAGGTGATCGAGCACCTCGTCGATCCGGACGCCGCGCTCGACGAGATCCGCAGGATCCTGCGGCCCGGCGGGCATCTGATGCTGTCCACCCCGAACCTGGCCGCCTGGTACAACCGCGCCCTGCTGCTCGCCGGTGTGCAGCCGGTCTTCTCGGAGGTCAGCCTGCGCGGCATCCACGGCCGCCCGGGGAAGGAGGTCGTGGGGCACCTGCGCCTCTACACCGCCCGCGCGCTCAGGGAGTTCGTCGCCGCGTCCGGATTCACGGTCGCAGGGCTCGAAGGCGCTCCCTTCCACGGCGTACCGCGCCCGCTGCGGCCGCTGGACCGGCTCGCCTGTGCCCGGCCGCGGCTGGCGTCGATCCTGCTGCTGCACGCCAGGAGGACGTAGCCCATGTGGTGGGGAGTGGCCGCGGCCCTGCTGGCGAACGTCCTGTACAGCACCGGATTCGTCCTGGAGAAACGTGCGCTCGCCGCCCTGCCGGAAGTGACGATCCGGCAGCCCGCCCGGCTGCTGCGCCTGGTGCTGGGCAGCCCGCTGTGGATCGGCGGTTCGCTCTCGCTCGCGGCCGGGTTCGCCGCCCAGCTCGCCGTGTACCGGACGCTGCCGATCGCCGCCGCGCAGGGCATCTTCGTCTCCGGCCTGGTGCTGCTCGTGCTGCTGTCGGCGCGGCTTCTCGGCGAGGAGACGACCGGCCGGGAGCGGTACGCCCTGGGCGCGATCCTGCTCGCGCTGCTCATGGTGGTGCTGTCCCTGCGCGAGGGCTCGGACTCCGTCAGCCAGGAGGCGCCCTACCCGCTGATCCTGCTGGTGTGCGTGCCGTCGCTGGCGGCCGGGGTGTGGCTGTACGGCTCCGCCGAGCGGCGCGCCCGCAACCGGCACCGGCGCCCGACGACCGGCGTCGAGTACGGCGTGGCGGTGGGCCTGCTGTACGGCGTCAGCTCGCTGGCCATCAAGGGGGTGTCGAGCCATCTGACGACCAGCGGGATCGGCGGCGCTGTCCTGGACGTGCTGGGCTCCCCGTATCCGTATCTGCTGCTGTTCACCGGTGTGTTCGGCCTGGTGATGTCGCAGGCGGCGCTGCAGCGCTGCCGGGCCTCGCTGATCGTGCCGGTGTGCACGACCGTGACCTGCCTGTTCACGGCGGTGCTCGGCACGCTGTCGTTCGGCGAGGCCCTCCCCGACGATCCGCTGCGGCTCGCGTTGCGGGTGGCGGGCACGACCCTGGCCGTCGCCGTACTGCTGACCATGCCCAAACACGACTCCGCTCCCCAAGAGCCCGCCCCAGCCAAGGAGTTGGCATCCCCATGAAGCCCGACGACCCGCTGCTGAAGATCCTGGCGTGCCCGCTCGACAAGGGCCCGCTGCATCTGCTGGCCGAGGAGGCCGGGCAGGACGAGTCCCTGTACAACCCGCGGCTGCGCCGCCGCTATCCGATCCTCGACGGCATTCCGCAGCTGCTGCCGTCCTCGGGCGAGCAGGTGCCGGACGACGAGCACGAGGAACTCCTCAAGAGGATGGCACCGTGACCAGCCTGGCGGCCCGCCTCGCTCCCTTCCTGCCCACCCGTCTGGTGGCCGCGACGGCCCGGGCCCTGTACCCCCGGTTCGAACCGGAGCTGGCCCGGCTCGCCGAGCTGTGCCCGCCGGACTGCGGTACGGCGGTGGACGTCGGCGGCTGGTACGGCCCCTGGACACACCGTCTGGCCGGCCGCGCCGAGCAGGTCGTGACGATCGAGCCGGTGCCCCATCTGGCCCGGCTGCTGGCCGCCGCCGTCCCGCCGAACGTACGGGTGGTCCGCGCGGCGGCCTCGGACCGCCCGGGCCTGGCCCGCCTGTGGCTGCCGTCGGACGACTCGGGCGACCGGGGCGTGTCCTCGCTGGTCCGCCGTGACATCCACGGCCGGGCGCTGGACGTCCCCTGCGTCACGCTGGACGAACTGGGGCTGCGCGACGTCGGCTTCATCAAGATCGACGTGGACGGCAACGAGCCGGCGGTCCTGCGCGGGGCGACGGGTCTGCTGGCCCGCGACCGCCCGGCCCTGTTCGTGGAGCTGGAGTCCCGCATCCAGCCGATCGCCCCGGTGGTGACCTATCTGGCCCTGCTGGGCTACGACGGCTGGGTGCTGCCGGGCGACACCTGGGTGCCGCTGGCCAAGTTCCCACTGGAGGAGCACCAGGCCGACGCCTCCTATGTCGTCTCCCACGGCCTGCTCCGCCGCGTCCTGCCCTCCCCCCTCCTCAGGGGTCCGCGCTACGTCAACTCGGTGCTGTTCCTGCCCGACGGTCGCCGTCCCGGTACGGCCCCGGTGGGCGACGATGGATCCCATGCCTTCCGGAAAGCGCCCCGCTAGCCCCTTCACCCCGCTCGATTTCCAGCTGGTGCTGCTGCGCCGCATGGCCGATCACAATCCCGGCCTGGTGGAGGACGCCCGGCACGAGCTGGGAGTCTCCCTGGCGGACATGCGCGAGGCGAACAAGCGCTGGCAGGCGATGATCCGCTCCCCGCGCCCGGCCTTGTCCCGCTATCGCTCGGTCCTCGGCGCCCCGGAGTCCCGTACGCCCCGCCGCATCGGCGACCTGGACTGCGAGGCCTGGCTGTGGCCCGTCCCGCTCTGGCCCGGCCTGCGCTTCGAGGTCCTGACCGCCCCGAACGGCGCCGTGTGGAACGAGTGGCTGGTCCGCGCCCCGGGCGCCGAGGGCCCCGACCTGCACACCCTCGACGATCTCGCCCCCTGGTCCTGCACGGTCGACGAGGCGGCCCGCGCCTTCGCCCCGGCCCGTCCCCTGGAGGGCACGGCACCGACCCGGTGGGGGCTGGCGTTCGCCGCGCCGGATACGGCGGGGGTGCGGCGGGAGGTCGTCGCGGAGTTCACGTGGGGGCTGCTGCAGCGGGTGGCCGTCACCGGCCGTCAGGGCTGAGGGGCTCCGGCCCCGGGGCCGCGCCTTTCGCGGGCACGCACCGCCACGCGAGGAACGCTGCGGCCAGATAGGCCAGCGCGCCGATGAACATGCTGGTGCGGATCCCGGTGCCGTAGTCGCCGGCCGAGGCGAGCAGGCTGCCGCCGAGTGCCACGCCCGTGGCGCTGCCGACCTGACGGGTGGTGTTGAACAGGGCGGAGGCGGCCCCCGAGTACGCCTCGGGGGCGGCGCCCATCACGGTGGCGGTCGAGCCGGTGAGGGCGAAGGACGTGCCGAATCCCGCGGCCATCATCGGGAGCACCAGCAGCGCGTAGGCGGGGTCGGCGCCGGCCGCGGCCCAGCCGGCCAGCCCGAGCCCGGCCAGGAGCATGCCCGAGACCACCAGCGGACGATCGCCGGTACGGCGCGACAGCCGGCCGGACAGGACGGAGGCGAACATGGTCATCGCCACCGCCGGGAACAGCGCGAGCCCGGTGCCCAGGGCGCTGAAGCCGCGCTGGTGCTGGAACTCCAGGCTGGCGGTGAACACCATGCCGTAGAAACCGAAGTTGAACAGCAGGCCGATGACGGCTCCGCCGCTCATGGCGCGGGAGCGCAGCAGGCCGAGGGGCAGCACCGGGGAGCGGGCCAGCCGCTCGCGCAGCGCGAAGGCCGCGGCGGCCAGTACGGCCAGGCCCAGCCCGGCGAGCACGGCAGGGTCGGACCAGCCGCGCCGTCCGGCCTCGTTGAGCGCCGCCGTCAGCAGGGCCACCGCCGCCACGACCGCGCACTGCGCCGGCCAGTCCAGGGGCCGGTCGGCGCGCCGGGGCGAGCGGCCGACGTGCCGCAGCGTCAATGCCAGGCAGGCCGCGCCGACCGGCAGGTTGATGAGGAACACCCAGCGCCAGCCCACCGTGGAGACGAGGAGCCCGCCCAGCAGCGGCCCGGCGGAGGCCGCGATGCCCGCCATCGAGCCCCACAGCCCGAAGGCGCGCGAGCGTACGGCCTTCTCGGGATAGGCCTGCTGGAGCAGCGCCAGGGAACCGGGCACGATCAGCGCCGCCCCGAGCCCCTCCACCAGCCGGGCCACCACCAGGAACGGGGCGTTCGGCGCCAGCGCGCACGCGGCCGAGGACACGGTGAACACCGCCACGCCCGTGCAGAACACCCGCCGGTTGCCCAGCCGGTCCCCCAGCGCACCGCCCGTCAGCAGGAACCCGGCGAAGACCAGGGTGTATCCGTCGGTGATCCACTGGATTCCGGTCAGCGAGGCCGACAGCTCCCGCCCGATCACCGGCACGGCGACGTTGATGACCGTCACGTCCAGGATCACCATGAAGTACCCGGCACACACCGCCAGCAGTGGTGCCCAGGACCGTCGCTCGGAGGGCATGGCCCTACCAGTACACCAAAAGCCTCACTGAGGGACGTATGCCCCACGCGTCGCGATCAGCCCGCCGCGGCGAGAACCGCCTCCACCACCCTGGGCACGGAGTCCGGGTGGAGCCAGAGGAACAGATTCGGCTCGATCAGCTCCAGTTCCATCACGCACGGCTCCCCGTCCGGCCCGGTGACGAGGTCCACGCGCGCGTACAGCAGCTCCTGATCACCGGGCACGGCGGCCACGGCCCGCTCGGCGACGGCCCGTTCGGCGGGGGTCGGCTCCCAGGGCTGAAGATCCGGGTGGGCGATCTTGTCGGCGTCGTACGGGGTGCCCGGCGCGAGGACGGCGCCCTTGCGGCTGGCGTGCAGCAGTCGTCCGCCGTAGAACTGCAGGGCCCGCTCGCCGTATGTGTCGATGCTGGTCAGATAGGGCTGGAGCATGACGGTGAGGCCCTCGGCGTGCATCCGCTCGACCTGGCGCAGGGCGGCGTCCCGCTCACCGGCCGGGTAGCGGGCGGCGTACCGGGCGCCGGCGCCGGAGGTGGGCTTCACGACGTACTCGTGGTCGTCGGGCAGCTCGATGGGGTCGCCGGGCGCGAAGTAGCGGGTGGGCACGGCCGGCACCCCGGCCTCCGCGAGGCGGCCCAGGTACCTCTTGTCGGCGTTCCACCGCACGATGTCCACCGGGTTGGCGAGCCGCGTGGCCTTCCCGCACCGCTCGGCCCACGCCGTGAACTCCTCGGCCCGCCAGCTGTAGTCCCAGGTGGACCGTATGACGACGAGGTCGAACCCGGCCCAGTCGACGTCAGGGTCGTCCCAGAAAACGACGGCGGTCCCGGCCCCGGCCTCCCGCAGCGCGTCCGCCAGCACCGGCAGGTCCCGGTCCTTGCTCACCTCGCCGCCGGGGTCGTAGGTGACGAGCGCGATGCGCGGGGTGCGAGCCACGGCGACTCCATTCTCGTACGAACGTCTCGCACGAACGATCGAAACCCGGTCCGGCGCAGGCTAACAATCCTCGAAGGAACCGGGACACCCTGTTTGACCTTCACCTTTGGTGAAGCCCCAGCATCGGTGGCGGAACCGACGAGCGCGAGGAAGGCGGGGGGACGCATGGGCATGCTGACGATCGGCGCGTTCGCGAAGGCGTGCCGGCTCTCGCCGAAGGCACTGCGCCTGTACGACGAGCTGGACCTGCTGCGGCCCGCCCGGGTGGACCCGGACACGGGATACCGCTACTACGCGGTGGCCCAGCTGGAGCAGGCCCGGCTGGTGGCGTGGCTGCGGCGGCTGGGCATGCCGCTGGCCGAGATCCGCCAGGTCGGCGGGCTGTGCGCGCTCGACTCGACGGCCGCCGCCCGCGAGATCCGCGCCTACTGGGCACGGGTCGAGGCGGAGACGTCGGTACGGCGGGACCTCGCCGCGTTCCTGGTCGATCACCTGACGACGGACTCGCAAGAGCCAGGAAAGGACACCGCCATGCTGGAACTGCGTTACTCCGCCCACTCGGACACCGGACGCGTCCGCCCCGCCAACCAGGACACCGCCTACGCGGGCACCCGGCTGCTCGCCGTCGCCGACGGCTTCGGACCGGCGGGCGCGCCCGCGAGCAGCGCCGCCGTGGAGGCACTGCGCTCCCTGGACACGGACGAGATCCCGGCCGGCGGGGTCCTCAACCTCCTGGAGGACGCGGTACGGGGCGCGGCCCAGGCCGTCCAGGACGTGGCCGACGGCGCCGAGGACATCGGCACGACCCTCACCGCCCTGCTGTGGACGGGCTCGCGGCTGGCCCTGGTGCACATCGGCGACTCCCGCGCCTATCTGCTGCGCGACGGCGAACTGTTCCTCATCACCCACGACCACACGGTCGTCCAGTCGATGATCGACGAGGGACGTCTGACCGCCGAGGAGGCCGTCTCCCACCCACAGCGCGCCTTCCTCCTGAAGGCCCTGACGGGAGGCGGCGCCACGGTGGTCCCGGACCTCCGCCTGCACGACGCAAACCCGGGCGACCGCTACCTGCTGTGCTCCGACGGCCTGTCGAGCGTGATCCCCGAGGACCGCATACACGACCTGCTCACCTCGCCGATCACCCCGGACGAGACGGTCAAGGCCCTGGTCGGCGCGGCGAACAAGGCCGGCGGCCCGGACAACGTCAGCTGTGTGGTGGCGGACGTGGTGGAGCGGGCGGCCGCCTGACCCCGGGCCGCTACTCCTCTTCCCCCGGCTCCCAGTCCAGCAACCGCACCTTCGCCACCGTGCGGACATGGCGGCGCATGGCCGTGGCCGCCTGGCGGGGCTGTTCCGCGGCGATCGCGTCGAGGATGGCCTGGTGCTGGGAGAGGGAGCGGGAGGGGCGGCCGGGCTGGCGGAGGGACTCGGTGCGGCTCTCGGCGATCTGCTCGGCGATGGAGCGCATGAACTCGGCGAGCAGACTGCTGTGGGCCGCCGCCGTCACGGCCGCGTGGAACAGGCGGTCGCCCTCCACGCCGTGACCGTCCGCCTCGATCTCCTCCGCCATGTGCGCGAGCGCCGAGCGCATCGCCGCCAGATCGTCCTCCGTGCGCCGCTCGGCTGCCAGTTCGGCGAGCTTCGTCTCCAGCGCCTCCCGGGCCTCCAGCACATCCGGGAGGCGCCTGCGGCGTTCGACCATCCGCTCGACGGGCTCGGTGTCGAGACTGTCCCGCACGAGATACGTACCGCCCCCGTGCCGGGCCTCCACCAGGCCCTGGACCTCCAGCACCACGATCGCCTGCTTCACCGAGGCCCGGCTGACCCCGAGCCGCTGGGCGAGATCACGCTCGGGCGGCAGCCGGTCGCCGGCGCGCAGCCCGCCCTCGGCGACGTACTGGCGCAGCCGCTCCAGCACCTGTTCGTAGAGGCGCTGTTTCGTCATGGGGCGCAGGGCGTCGGTCACGGAGTCCCCCTCTCGCCCGGAGCGTAACACCGGCCTGCCCGGTGGCCGAGTGGCTGAACCAATTCTCGCGCGACCCCTTGACGGGCGCCCGGACCGCACCCACTCTTTCAGCCAACGCACCTCAAGTGGCTCAGCCACTCGGCCACTCCCAGGTGCTCCCAGCCGCTCCGGGGCCCAACGACGGGAGCCCGTATGTCCCCCGAACTCATCTCGATCCTCGTCCTCGTCGTGGTGTTCGTCATCGCCACCACCCGTTCCGTCAACATGGGCGCACTCGCCTTCGCCGCGGCCTTCGCGGTCGGCGGGCTCGTCGCCGGCCTCGACGCGGACGGCATCTTCGCCGGTTTCCCCGGTGACCTGTTCGTCGTCCTGGTCGGCGTCACGTACCTCTTCGCGATCGCCCGCGCCAACGGCACCACCGACTGGCTGGTGCACGCCGCCGTCCGGCTCGTGCGGGGGCGGGTGGCGCTCATCCCCTGGGTGATGTTCGCGCTGACCGGCGCGCTCACGGCGATCGGCGCGGTCAGCCCGGCCGCGGTCGCGATCGTCGCCCCGATCGCACTGAGCTTCGCGACGCGCTACGGGATCAGCCCGCTGCTGATGGGCGCGATGGTCGTCCACGGCGCCCAGGCCGGCGGCTTCTCCCCGATCAGCATCTACGGCTCGATCGTCAACGGCATCGTCGAACGCGAGAAGCTCCCCGGCAACGAACTCGTCCTCTTCTTGGCGTCCCTCGCCGCCAACCTGGTCATCGCCGGTGTGGTGTTCGTCCTCTTCGGGGGGCTGAAGCTGTGGGCGCAGGGGGCGGTGGACGAGCGCGGCGAGGACAGCCCGGAGGACGCCGGGGGCACCGGCGCGGGAGGCGCCGGCAAGCCGGAGGCGTCCCCCGGCGGTACCGCGACCGCCACTGGCGTGACCACCCGGCCCGGCACCGAAGCGGTCGCCGACTCCACACGCCTCACCCCATCCCGCACAGCCACCCTCACCTCCCTCCTGGCCCTGGTCGTCGCCGTCCTGGTCTTCGACCTCGACGCGGGCCTCACCGCCATCACCCTCGCCGTCATCCTGAGCACCGCCTGGCCGGAGGACAGCCGCAAGGCCACAGGCCAGATCGCCTGGCCGACCGTCCTCCTCATCTGCGGCGTACTGACCTACGTAGGCGTCCTGGACGAAATGGGCACCATCACCTGGGCCGGCGAGGGCGTGGGCGGCATCGGAATCCCGCTCCTCGCCGCCCTCCTGCTCTGCTACATCGGCGCACTGGTCTCCGCCTTCGCCTCCTCCGTGGGAATCATGGGCGCACTGATCCCCCTGGCCGTCCCCTTCCTGGAGCGAGGCGAGATCGGCGCGATCGGCATGGTGGCCGCACTCGCCGTATCGGCGACCGTCGTGGACGTGAGCCCGTTCTCCACGAACGGCGCCCTGGTCCTGGCCGCCGCGCCGGACGTCGACCGCGAGCGTTTCTTCCGGCAGCTGATGGTGTACGGAGGAGTCGTGGTGGCGGTCGTACCGGCGGCGGCATGGCTGGTGATGGTCGTCCCCGGCTGGGGATAGCCGGCCGATGCCCCAGGAACAGACAGACAGGCAAAACAGCTAAGGAGCGGACGCGTGACCCCTCTCTTCCCGGCCCTGACCGAAGCCCCGGCCGACCGGCCCGCTCTCCGGTTCGGCGAGCGCTCACTGACGTACGGAGAACTCGCCGCCGCGGCCGGAGCGCTCACGGGCCGCATCGGCGAGGCCAGGCGGGTCGCCGTCTGGGCGACGCCCACGATGGAGACCGCCGTCGCCGTCGTCGCCGCCCTGCTGGCCGGCATCCCCGCCGTACCGCTCAACCCCAAGTCGGGCGAGAAGGAGCTCGGCCACATCCTGTCCGACAGCGCCCCCGACCTGCTGCTCACCGCCCCGGAGGACCAACTCCCCTCCCCCGTACGGGATCTGCCCCGCCTCGACGTCGATGTGCACGGCAGCGGCCCCGCCCCCGAGGAGCACGCCGACGACGCCGACCCGGCCCTGATCGTCTACACCTCCGGCACCACCGGCCCGCCCAAGGGCGCCGTCATCCCGCGCCGGGCCATCTCCTCGACCCTGGACGCGCTGGCCGACGCCTGGCAGTGGAGCGGCGACGACGTCCTCGTCCACGGACTGCCGCTGTTCCACGTACACGGCCTGGTCCTGGGCACGCTCGGCCCGCTGCGGCGCGGCGGTTCGGTCCGGCACCTGGGCCGGTTCAGCACCCAGGGCGTGGCCCGCGAGCTGACCGGCGGCGCGACCATGCTGTTCGGCGTGCCGACGATGTACCACCGGATCGCGGAGGCGGTGACCAGTGACCCGGAGCTGGTGAAGGCACTGACCGGGGCGCGGCTGCTGGTCTCCGGTTCGGCCGCGCTGCCCGTGCACGACCACGGGCGGATCGCGACGGCGACGGGACGGCGGGTGATCGAGCGCTACGGCATGACGGAGACGCTGATGAACACCAGCGTCCGCGCCGACGGCGAGGCCCGCCCGGGCACGGTCGGCGTGCCGCTGCCGGGCGTGGAGCTGCGGCTGGTCGAGGAGGACGGCTCGGAGGTCGGCGCGTACGACGGGGAGACCGTCGGCGAGATCCAGGTGCGCGGCCCGAACCTGTTCACCGAGTACCTCAACCGGCCCGACGCCACCGCCGCCGCCTTCACCGCCGACGGCTGGTTCCGCACCGGCGACATGGCGGTGCGCGACCCCGACGGCTATGTGCGGATCGTCGGCCGCAAGGCCACCGACCTGATCAAGAGCGGCGGTTACAAGATCGGGGCCGGTGAGATCGAGAACGCGCTCCTCGAACACCCCGGGGTGCGGGAGGCCGCGGTCACCGGGGAGCCGGACCCCGACCTGGGCGAGCGGATCGTGGCGTGGATCGTGCCCGCGGATCCCCAGTCACCGCCCCCACTGGCGGAGTTGGCCGATCATGTGGCCCAGCGCCTCGCGCCGCACAAGCGCCCACGGGTCGTCCACCACCTGAACGCGCTGCCCCGCAACGACATGGGGAAGATCATGAAGCGGGCGCTGACCCATGAGTGACCGGCACTCGGCTCGCGAGATCGTCGCCCTCGTCGCCGACGACTCCACCTTCGCCGAACTCCCCGCGTCCATAAGGGACCCCAGGCCGGACGGCCCCCTCGCGTGGCCGGGCTACGACGCCTCCCGCGCCCGCGCCGCCGAACGCACCGGCGAGCAGGAGTCCGTGGTCTGCGGCACCGCCCGGATCGGCGGCGCCCGGGCCGTGCTGATCGCGTTCGAGTTCGGCTTCCTCGGCGGCTCCCTGGGGCAGCGCACCGGCGACCTGCTGGAGGCGGCGTACACATACGCCCGTGAGCACCGTCTCCCGGTCGTGCCGCTGGTCGCCACCGGCGGCAGCCGGATGCAGGAGGGCATGCTCGCGCTCACCCAGCTCCAGCGGGTGGCCCGGCAGTCAGCGCTCACCCGGGAGGCCGGGCTGGCCCAGGTCGCCGTGGTGCGCGACCCGACGACCGGGGGCGGCTGGGCCACCCTCGGCGCGGGCGCGGACGTAGTCCTCGCGCTGCCCGGGGCGCAGATCGGCTTCGCCGGCTCGCGAGTGCGGCCGGCGGACGCGGACCCGGCGGCGTACACGGCCGAGGCCCAGCTGGCGGCGGGCGCGGTGGACGCGGTCGTGCCGCCGGAGGAGCTGCGCGAGGTGCTGGGGCGGTGGCTGCCTCTGCTGACGTCCCCGTCCGGCGCGCCCGCCCCGCCGCCGGACCCGCTCGGCGGCAGCGCGGGCCTGCCCGGCACCGGCTGGGACGCCGTACGGCGTGCCCGCTCGCCCCGGCGCCCGCGCGCCGCCGCCCATCTGGACGCCTACTTCACCCACCGGGTCGCGATCAGCGGCGACCGCTGCGGCGGCACCGACCCGGACGGCATGCTGTGCGGGTTCGGCGAGCACCAGGGCCGTACGGTCGCGTACGCGGCGCAGACCGGGACCGCGACCCGGCCCGCCGGCTACCGCACCGCCGCCCGGCTGATCCGGCTCGCGGACCGGCTCGGCATTCCGGTGCTGACCCTCGTCGACACCCCCGGTGCGGCCAACGACGCGGAGGCGGAGCGGCAGGGCGCGGGCGCGGCGATCGCCGACCTGTTCGGCGCGGTGGCGGGCGCGCGTACGCCGGTGACGACGCTGGTGATCGGCGAGGGCGGCTCCGGCGGCGCGCTGGCCCTGGCCGCGCCCGGCAACACCTGGGCCACTGCCGACAGTTACTTCTCGGTGATCGCCCCGGAGCTCGCGGCGGCCATCCTCAAGCGGCCGCCGCGCGAGGTGGAACCGACGGCGGACCAGCTCCGCATCCGGCCGCAGGATCTGGTGGAGCTGGGGGTGATCCGCGGGACGGTGGGTCCGTGAGTCCGGTGGATGCCCCACGCAACATCAAGTACCTTCCGTAACAATGGAAATGCTCAGTGCAGTGGGACGACGGGGGCGCCGTGGACGGGTTGGTCGAGTTCAGGACCGGTGACGGTGCCGTGGTCGCGGTCGAGGGCGTGGAGGAGCGGTCCGGCTCCCGCCTGGTCTCCCGCGGCGACGGTGCGGTCCAGGCGACCCGTACGTTCGAGGGCGCCCTGGACGGCGTGCGGGCCGCCGCCGAGTCCGCGCTGCGCGTCTTCCGGGACGGCTCGCTGAAGCCCGACGGCGTGGAGATCGAGTTCGGGGTGAAACTGTCCGCCGAGGCGGGCGCGTTCATCGCCAAGGGGACCGCCGAGGGCCACCTGGTGGTCAAGCTGTCCTGGTCCCCGTCCGCTCCCGAGGCCGGTGCTCAGGGGGCCGGCGCCGCCTCATGAACAGCGCCGTGGACAGCGCCCTGGAGAGCACCCTGAACAGCGCCGAGTGGCACGCCCGGATCGAATTACACGGCCGGGTGGCCGGAGCGGGCTTCCTGGTCACCCCCAGCACGGTGCTGACCTGCGCCCATGTCGTGCAGGACGGCGACGGCCCGACGGTGACCTTCACGGAGCTGCCCGGCTCCCCGGCCGTACCCGCCCGGGTCGTCGCGCACGGCGGCTGGACCGGCTCCAGCACCGACCTCGGTGACCTCGCCGTGCTGGAACTGGACCGGGAGATGCCCATCGCCCCGGCCGCACTCGCGCCCGTCGACGCCGCGCACGGCACGAGCCCCCGCAAGCTCGTCGTCTACGGCTTCCCGGCCGGCTTCGACGAGGGCACCCTCGCCGAGTACCGCGTCACCGCACCGCAGTTGATCAAACGGGAGTGGCTCCAGCTGGAGGCCTGGCACCCGGGAGGCCAGCCCCTGGCCCCCGGTTTCAGCGGGGCGGCCGTCACCCTGGCCGACACCGGCGAGGTCGTCGGCATGGTCACGGCGGCGGCCGGCAGCCGGGACGTGCGCACCGGCCGGATGATGCCCACCCAGGTCATGGCCCGCTACTGGCCGGACCTGCAGAGCCTCGTCCCCACCTCGGACCACGCCGGCGCCGACCGGGCCCGGCTGCGCGCCCTGGTCGAGAAGGCGGCCCGGGCGGGCGTGGACTGCGACCCGGCCCGGCTCTACACCGCGGCCGCCGACCCGTTCGATCCGCCGCCGCCCGAGGAGGGGTTCGACTCGCTGTGGTCGGCCGCCCTGTTCGTGCTGTGCGAACTCGACGGCCCGGGCGCCGCGCGGACCGTGTCCCGGTTCGCCGACCGGCTCGAAGCCCTGCTGCACACCCCGGCCGTGGAGCCGTCGGCGCCCGACTGGTCGCCCATCCTCGTCGAACTCGGGCACAGCGGGGCGGGCGACGGCCTGGTCCGGGTCGAGGTGTCCGCGTACAGCGAGGGGCGACGGCACCCGGTGGACTCCGGCACGGTCGAACAGCACCGGCTGCACGCCTACGTGCGGGACCGGATCGAGGCGGCCTTCCGGTATCTGACGCCCGGCGCCGACGAACTCGTCGCGTTCGCGCTGCCCCGGGACTGGCT
The DNA here is from genome assembly GCF_045040895.1 of Streptomyces purpurascens. Classification (NCBI taxonomy): domain Bacteria; kingdom Bacillati; phylum Actinomycetota; class Actinomycetes; order Kitasatosporales; family Streptomycetaceae; genus Streptomyces; species Streptomyces purpurascens. The sequence goes on from NZ_CP108341.1 coordinate 2,954,926, forward strand.
GGACTGGCCCGTCGACCTCTGGGAGAGCGCCCCCGACGACGCGACCCCGCTCGGCTGCGTCTACCCGCTGGTCGTCACCGACCACGCCCGGCGCAAGGCCAGCACCCGGCATGTCCTGACCCGGGCGTGGAAGCGCCTGGACTCCCTGCCGGGCGCGCGGATGCACCGCGTGGAGTGCGGCGGCCCGGAGGAACCCGGACGGCTGCGGATGCGGATGCGGCGGCCCGACGCCTGCCTCGCCGGGTTCGGCACCGCCCCGGCCGCCTCCCGTACCCGACCGCACTTCGACACCTCGCTCACCGCGCCGGCCCCGGTCATCGTGTGGTCGCGCGGCGGCTGCGACTCCGGGCCGGAGGAGTGCGCCGGAGCGGACGGCTGCACCGGCAAGGCCTTCCTCGACGCGCTCGACGCCTGTGTGGCGGCCGTACCGCCGGCCGAACTCCCGCGCCACATCATGGCCCTGCGCGAGGAGGCCGACGCGGAGGAGGACCACTGGGCCCACGGCATCCAGCTGCTGTGGGACGACCCGCGGGTCTTCACCGACCCGCACGCGGTCGTCGCCGCGCACGCGGGGTCGCCGGTGTCCTGACCCACCCGGACGCGGTCCGGGGCGCCTTGAGAAACACCAGCACGAAAACGGAGAGCGGAGACCACCCCCCATGCCGCACTGGTCGGTCTACACCGGCAGGAACGAGCCGCACGACGGCATCGACCACCTCCCCCTCCCACCGCCCTGGCGCGCCTTCGACGGCGGGCCCGCCCTGCCGCCGCCCGACGACACCGACGACGCGACGGCCGTCTCGCCCGACCGGGTGCACCGGGCCAAGTCGTACGTGGCCACCCCGGAGAGCGTCCGGCTCGTCAACGCCGCGCTCTGCCTGCGCCGCCCCCTGCTCGTCACCGGCCCGCCCGGCACCGGCAAGTCCTCACTGGCGTACGCGGTGGCGCGCGAGCTGCGCCTCGGCCCGGTGCTGCGCTGGAACATCACCAGCCGCAGCTCGCTGGCCGACGGCCTCTACCAGTACGACCCGCTGTCCCGGCTGTACGCGGCCCGGGAGCGGCCGGACCAGCCGGACCGGCCGGCCGCCGGCGACGTCGAGGACCATCTGCGCCTGGGCCCGCTCGGCACGGCCCTGCTCCCCTACGACCGGCCCCGGGCCCTGCTCGTCGACGAGATCGACAAGAGCGATCTCGACCTGCCCAACGACCTGCTGAACGTCCTGGAGGAGGGCCAGTACGAGATCCCCGAACTGGTCCGCGCCGCCCGCCACTCGGACGACACGGCGGCCGAGGTCCTGGCCGACGGCACGGACACCCCGGTCGCCGTCCACCGCGGCCGGGTCCGCTGCCGGGCCTTCCCCTTCGTCGTACTGACCAGCAACGGCGAACGCGAGTTCCCGCCCGCCTTCCTGCGCCGCTGCGTCCGGCTGAAGCTGCGCCGCCCCGACCGCGACCAGCTCACCGACATCGTCCGCGCCCACCTCGACACCCCGGACGCCGCGGCGGACCGTCTGATCACCCGCTTCCTGGAGCGGGCCAACGGCGGCGAACTGGCCACCGACCAGCTCCTGAACGCCCTCTATCTCACCGGAGTCTCCGGCCTGGACGCCGAGTCCCGCGACGACCTCGCCGAGCAGCTGATGCCATACCTCAGCGCGACGGCCGACGGCGATGGCTTCTGATCACGGAGCCGGGGAGGAATCCCCCGTCGCCCGCCTGGCCGCGGCGCTGTCCGCCGCGGGTGCGTCGCCGACGCCCCGGGAGCTCGCGGAACTGCTGTGGCTGGCGGGCCGGTTGGAGGCGGACGAGCCGTCCGCGGAGGAGCCCCGGCCCGTCGGTCCCGCCACGCCCGAGGAAACAGCCGAGGCCCCCGCGCCCGAGGGCGACCCCCCGGCCGCTCCCGTACCACCACGTTCCTCCGAGCCACCACCGACGGCCCAGGCGCCCACACCCGACCGCGTCCCCCTGCGTCTGCCCGCCCCGCGTTCCCCGGGCCGGACACCGGGGGACGCGGTCGGGGGCGGCTCCCCCCTTCTCGCCCCGGCACCCCCGATGCTGCCCCACCCCCTCGCACTCCAGCGCGCCCTGCGCCCGCTGCAGCGCAAGGTGCCCTCCCCGCACCTGCGGGTGCTGGACGAACGGGCGACGGCAGACCGGATCGCCCGGCTCGGCGCCCACCCCGACGTGTGGCTCCCGGTACTGCGCCCGGCCCCCGACCGCTGGCTGCGGCTGAACCTCGTGCACGACACCGGCCCCACCATGCCGGTGTGGCGCCCCCTGGTGAGCGAACTGCACACGGCCCTCGCCCAGTCGGGCATCTTCCGTACGGTCACCCTGCACCCGGCCACGCCCGACGGCCGGGCCCGCCAGGTCCCCGTCCTCGACGACGGCCGTACGGTCACCCTCGTCGTCAGCGACTGCATGGGGCCGCAGTGGCGCCCGGGCGAGGCGGGCGACCGCTGGTACCGCACCCTGCGCATCTGGGCCCGCCACATGCCGCTCGCCGTGGTCCAGCCCCTGCCGGAACACCTCTGGTCCACCACGGCGCTGCCCGCCGAACCGGGCCTGCTGACCGCCCCGGCCACGGCGGCGCCCGCGGCGGCACTCGCCTTCGCCCCGTACGAGGCCACGCCGGCCCCCGACCAGGCCCTCCCCTTGCCGGTCCTGGAACCGGGCGCCCCCTGGCTCGCCCACTGGGCGGCACTGGTCGCCGACCCGGGCGGTGCCCGCACCCCGGGTGCGGCGGCCTGGCTGCCGCCCGCCCCCGCGCCACCCGCCGAACCGGTCCCCGACCTCGCCTCGGCGTCCCCGGAGGACCTGGTGCTGCGCTTCCGCGCGACCGCGTCCCCGGAGGCCTTCCGCCTCGCCGGGCATCTCGCGCTGGCGGTCCCCTCGGTTCCGGTGATGCGCCTCGTCCAGCGGACCGTGGACCGCGACCCACGCCCCCAGCACCTCGCCGAGGTGATCCTCAGCGGCATGCTCGCCGCGTCCCCCGGCCCGCCCGGCTCCTACGAATTCCGGCCGGGCGTACGGGAGTTGCTGCTGCGCTCCCTGCCCCGTACGGCCCGGGGCCGGACCCGGGAGTTCCTCGAACGGGTCGGCGGCCTGATCGACGAGCGGGCGGGACTCGCGGCCGGGGAGTTCCGGGCCGAGACGGAGGGCGGACAGGGCGGCTCGGGACCGGCGTTCGCGACGGTGAGCGAGGAGACGGTACGGCGACTGGGCGGGCAGGGACAGGCGGAACACCTCGTCGGGGGCCGGTACCGGCTGGTCGGGCGGCGCGGGTGGAGCGGCCGCGTGTCCAAGGCCGTGGATGTCCGCACGGACCAGCAGGTCGTCGTACGCCGCTATCGCGACCAGCCCGCCCCGCACGAGCGGTTCCTGAGGGAGGCACGAGCGCTCGCCGAGCTGGAGCATCCGCATCTGGTGCGGGTGCTCGACTACGGGGTGGAGGACGACGCGCCTTACCTGGTGACGGAGTTCGTGGACGGCCTGACGCTGTCCGAAGTGCTCTCGGGTGTCTCCTTCCGGACGTTCGCCCGCCTGGTGTGCCAGGGCATGGCAGGCCTCAAGGCCCTGCACGAACACGGTCTGGTGCGTGGGGAGCGCGGGCCCGCGGGTCTGCTGCTGCGGCCCGACGGCACGGTGATGCTGAGCCGGTTCGCCCTGGGCGAGGAGTCCCGGGGCAAGGGCCTCGAGTCGGACCTGGCCGAGTTCCGCTGGCTGCTCAAGCAGTTGACCGCGGGCTTGTCGGTCCCCGTCGAGCACGAGCCCCTGCTCGACCTGATCGACAAGCACAGGCTGCCGGAGGCCGCCAACCACGCGGCCCGCCTTCCCGCCACGGCCCAGTGGCCGCCGCCGCGCTACTTCACCCTGCTGGGCCCGCTGCGCGTCAGCGACGGCACGGACGACATCGAGCCTCCCTCACCACCGGCCCAGGCGCTGCTGTGTGTGCTGCTCCTGCACCACGGACGGCGCGTGACCCACGCCGAGCTGGCCTCAGGGCTGTGGGAGGAGCCCCTGCCGGAGAGCGAGGCCGCCGACCGCCTCAAGCGTCTGGCGGCGGAGGTGCGGCCCGTGCTGCCCCCCGGCGGCCTGGTCTCCTTCTCGCGCGCGTACGCCGTGCACGTGCCGGACGTGTACGTCGACGTGCTCCATTGCGAGGAGCTCCTCAGCGACACGATGCGCGGACGCGCCGACCTCCGGCGCGTTCTCGACCTCTGGTACGGCGACCCCCTCGACGGCGTCCCGGGACCCGCCGCCGCGGAGACCCGCACCCGCCTGCGTGCCCTCAGACAGCAGGTCCTGACCGACCTGGAAGAAATGAGCCGGGGCGCTGCGCACGAGCCCCCCGCCCCCACGATCCTCTTCGAGGCCGACGACCTCACCGGCCACCCCGAGGCTCGCATCACCCTCGAGTACGCGGTGCACGAGATGCTCTCCCGCGGCGCCCTCGCCACCCACCGGTTCGACGTCGCGGTCCGCACGGGCGGTTACGTCGTCCACACCGAGCCCGGCACCTACGTCCTGCCCGTTCTGGTGGCGGTCCTGCGCGGGCTCCCCGAGGTCCTGACCGGGCTCGTGGACCCGCCGCCGCTGACCGTGACGTTCTGGGACGGGCCCACCCCGCCGCCGGTGACACCGCCGGTGCCCGCCGACCTCCAGGTGGTGGTCTCCCCGGCCGTGTACGAGCAGTTCGCCGGCAGCTCGGCGGCGAAGGGGCCCCAGCGATTCCAGCCCCTCTACCAGGGCGGCGCCACGGACACCCCGCCCGTCGCCTGGTACTGCCCGCTGTCCCCCTCCACGGCCCCCGAGCCCGAGGACCGCGACCTGGTGCGGGGGCCCTTCATCACGCACGATCTGCGCCGGCTGGGCATACCGGCCCCGGGCCGCACCGCCGTCGTCCACACCCAGCCGGACGGCCCGCTCACCCTTCTCAACCCCGCCCAGCCGCACGGCGAGGGGCCGCCGCGGCACGTCACGTACTACGAGGTGGACCTCACCACGCACCAGTCCCACCACCGGGTCTCCCTGCCGAGTTCCGGCAAGGGCGCCTTCGCCGCCGCGGTCGAGCTGTCCTGGCACGTGGACGACCCGGTCGCCTTCGTCCGCGGCGAGGTCGCCCGGGTGTCGGAGCCGCTGCTCGGGCATCTGCTGGAGGAGGCGGCCCGGATCACCCGCCGCCATCCGTTGCGCCGGGCGGGCGCGGCCCAGCGCGCGGTCAACGCCGGGCTGCGCCGGTGGCCCGTGCCGGGTCTTTCGGTGACGGCGTCGGTGCAGCTGGCCCCGGAAGGGGCGGCCCTGCCCGGACCGCAGGGCCCGGCCCCGTCGGCGCGCCCGCTGTCCGCTCTCCTCGGCGACGCCGAGACCGTGCTGCTCGGCTTCGACGGTCCGGTGGCCCGTCTGTTCTCCGCGACCACCGCGCGCGAGGCCGCCCTCGACCTGCTCGCCCTGGTCGCCGAGCACCGCGACCCGCAGGACACCGTGGCCGGGGCGGGGCGGGAGACGTTCGTCCATCCGCTGGACGTCCTGCGGGCGTTCGCCCACGACCCGCTCGGCCCGCTGCTCCGGGACCGCCTGGAGGAACTCGAACTGCTGGCGCTCCCCGCCGCGCCGACCACGCACAACTGCGTGCCGCTGGTCCGCGCCCTGCACGACTCCGGACGCCGCGTCAGCGTGGTCACGGACGTCGGCGCACCGGCCGTCCACCGCTACCTGGAGCCCTACGGCCTCCCCCTGGCCGGCGTCCAGGGCCGCGGCGAGGACCTCGCCCTGCTCACCCCGCACCCCGACTGCCTCCTGCGCGCGATGCACTCCTCCGGGGGCGCCGCCGCGACCGGCGTACTGATCGGCTCCACGGTCGCCGAACTCACCGCCGCCCAGCAGGCCGGCCTGCGCTTCATCGGCCTCGCCCGCAACACCACCGCGGGCCGGCAGCTCCGCGAGGCGGGCTGCGAGGCCACCGTCACCTCCCTGGCCCCACTCCTGGAGGCCGCACGCTCGCTCCAGGCCTAGCCGCGCCGAACCCCCCGTTCGGCGGCGCCCCACCCGGCCCCCCAGGAAAGGCGGCTCCGTCCCCTCCCGCGCACGATGCGAGGGAGGCCCGCCATCTGGCGGCCCTCCACGGTCTGTGCTCTCGGGAGGACCTGCCATGACCGCCAGTCTGGAGCAGTTGCGCCGCTGCCACTTCGCCGTCGACCTGGGGGCGGCCCGCACCCGCGTCTACGTCAAGGGCGCCGGGCTCGTCGTCGACCAGCCGTCCGCCGCCGCCGTGAACACCCGCACCGGCGCCCTGATCGCGGTCGGCGAGCTCGCCGAAAGGATGACGGGCCGTACGCCGCACTACATCCGGGTGGTACGGCCGGTCTCCGGCGGCACGGTCGTGGACATCGAGATGGCCCAGCGCATGCTGCGGCATCTGCTCGGCGACAAGATGCGCCGCAGCCTGCGCCGCAAGCCGATCCTGCGCGCCGCGGCCTGCACCCCGCACGACGCCGACCCGCTGGCCCAGCGCGCCGCGATCGAGACACTGGTCGGTCTCGGGGCCCGCCGTGTGGAACTGGTCGACACGCTGATCGCCGCCGCCGTCGGCTGCGGGCTGCCCGTGGAGCAGCCCGAGGCCACGATGATCATGGTGTGCGGGGCGGCGGCCACCCAGGTGGCCGTGCTGTCCCTGGGAGCGATCGTCACCGCCGAGCGCATCCCGGTGGGCGGCGAGGCCGTCGACCACGCGATCGTGCAGCACCTGCGGCACGAGCACGAGCTGATGCTGCCGAGTCAGTCCGTACGGCCGTTGCAGCTCGCCCTGTCCGGCAACGGCCTCACCCCGCACGGCCCGGCCTCGACGGAGATCCACGGCCGGGACGTCGCCACGGGCCTGGCCCGCTCGGTCCTGGTCGACACCGCCGCCGTACGGGACGCCATCCAGACGCCGCTCACCGCCATCCTCGACGGCATCGGCAAGGTGCTCCGGGACTGCCCGCCCGACCTGGTCGCCGACCTCGCCGACCGGGGGATCATGATGGTCGGCGGCAGCGCCCTGCTGCCGGGCCTGGACGAGATGCTGCGCGAGGCGACCGGCATGCCCGTGCGCATCGCCGAGCGCCCGGACGTGTGCGCCGTGCAGGGCCTCGGCGCCATGCTCGAGGGCAAGATCGAACCGCTGGCGCTGGATCCGCTGGGGGCCTGAGCCGCCCGGGGGGCGAGGCCCTCAGCGGGCGAACCAGCAGCGCACCGTCGTCCCGCCGTCGCTCCGGTGCACCCGCACCAGGTCGGCGATCAGGTTGACCAGCAGGATCCCGCGTCCCCCGCGCTGGTCGCGAGGGACGGGCCGGCGCCCGGCCAGGACGTCCGAGAGCCGTCCCTCGTCGCGCACCTCGCACACCACGTACCCGTCCTCGGTCCACATTCGCAGCACACCCGAACCACCGCCGTGCACCACGCTGTTCGTGGTGAGCTCGGCCGTGGCGAGAGCCAGGTCGTCCAGCTTGACGCCGGTGAGACCGAGCCGCGCCGCCTCACCGACGGCCACGTGCCGGGCCGGGGGGAGCGAGTCGGAGTCGAAGGGGAACGTCAGCGCGTCCGGCACGGGCGGCAGCGGCTCGTTGTAGCGGTCGACGACGGCCCAGGGCGCGTACGCGTCGCTGTCCTGCTCCTCCCGGGAACCGGAGGGGATGACGGTGGGGTGGGTGGCGTACGCGTCGGCGAGGACGTGCTCGGGAAGCTGCTCGACGTCGTACGGACACAGGATGGTCGCCGTACGGCCCTGGAAGGCCGCGTTGATGAGCGCCTCGTGCTGGACGCAGGCGGGGTACTCGGTGGCGGAGCGCCCGGCCCAGATGGGCTCGCCGATGATCCGCACCCGGCGGCCGGAGGGCTGGGCGTCGGCGAACGCACGCAGCACGCCCGGGATGATCCGCCCGGGGTTGCGCCCTGCCTCCCGCATGTCCATGAGCTTCACGGCGCCCGCGGCATCGCCCAGGGCGTCCCGGATCAGCGCGAGGTTCTTGCCGGGCACCGCGACCGCCACGGGCTCGCCGGCCGCCAGGCCGTCGCGCACGAAGGGCACGGTGACGTCGAGGTACTCCTGCTCGTCCCGGTAGAAGAGCGCGGGGTGGACGAAGGGGTCGAGGGGCCCGAAGGGCTCGGTCACGGCAGAGCTCATGATGTCGACACCTCGATCCCCGCCTGGTCGGGCCACAGCAGATCCAGGGTCCGTCGCAGGGCCGGCGGCGGCCTGCGCACGACGAACCGGCGGCCGTCCCTGAGCTGCCCGGCCGCGGCCGCGAGCGCACCGGCGCCCGCGACGTCGACGAACGTCACGTCGGACAGCTCCAGGTAGTACACGTCCTCATCCTCGCGAACAGCCTGCTCCAGTACGCCTTCCCAGATCGCACGGGTCGTCAGGCCGACTTCTCCCGACGCCCGGACCCCCTGCCGCCCGGCCAGCGGAAACACCGCCAGGCCCGGCACGCGGGGTCCCGCGGCCGGCACCTGATATCGAGTGTTCAAGCCCCTCTCCCCACGCTTGCGGACCACAGCGCTCGTACCCGCCCGGGAAAAGCTCATTCCCCCGAACCGGGTGTAGTACGCCGTAAGGCGGGCAGGCGCACCTCACACCGACGTCCACCCGGGGGGGGCGACGTGACCGTTGCGCAGTCCGGCTGGGACCGATGACGACCGACGAGGAACGACAAGGCGGTGACATGACGTCAGCGGCATCACCACACCTCACAGGAGGGTTGAACACCCTGGTCATCAGTGGCCGCGTCGACGCGGACCGTGCCGAGCTCACCCCGCGTGGTGAGCTCGTTCACGGCTGCGCGGACATCCTGGCCAGAACCCTGGCAGAGCTGCCGGCCACGATCACCCGGGTGGACCTGGACATGGGGGGCGTGCATTTCATGGACACGGCCGGACTGCGGTTCCTGGACGTCCTGGGCGACTACGGCCGGGAGCGTGCGACGACGGTCACGACCACGAACTGGAACGGCCAGCCGCGCCGGATCCTGGAGCTGGCGGGCCTGGACACCACGGATCCGCTGCTCCCCCCGGCCCACGCCCCCGCCCCGGCCGCCTCCTCGGTGGTCGCCCTGGAACGCGCGGAGCGCCTGCACGTCCTCCAGTCGGAGGTCGAGCAGCTCCGCCAGGCCATCGCCTCCCGCCCGGTGATCGACCAGGCCCGCGGCATCCTCATGGCCACCCACGGCTGCACCTCCGACCAGGCCTGGCACATCCTCCGGGAAACGTCCCAGCTCTCCAACACCAAGCTCCGCGACGTGGCCGCCGCGGTCACGGCCAGCGCGGAATCCGACGGCCCTCCTCCGCCGCCCGAACTCCGCACGGCCCTGAACAAGGCCCTCGCCCGCCGCCACCACGGCTGACCACCGGCCCGGGCACGCCTCTGAAGTCACCGGAACCGTCCACTTCGGGGGTGCCCGGGCACGACTCCGGGCGGCGGCCGGCCGATGCTCCGGAACCGCCCGGACGCGGTTCGGGGCAGGGTGGCGGGTGACGCACCCCCGGGCCCGGGCGGCCTCGGCGGCGGCCCCGTCGGCCTCCGTCGAAGATCGCCCCTCCCCTGCCGGGCGGCCGGCCAGGGGCACCGCGCGCAGGGGCGCACGCCCCACCGGCGATACGTCGCCGACCGCCCCGGCCCCACTCTTCCGCCGCCGACAGGAGGCACCACCCCGGCGCCCCTCTGCCCCGCGGCAACCCACTTGATCAGCGCAATACCTGGACGTACCGCTCTCGTTGTCAGCGATGTGCCTCCCGCGACCCCAGCCCCGGCAGACCGACGCACGCCCACCGCACGGACGGTGATCGGCGACGACCCGGCACTACGGGCGGCCTACCGGCTGTGCCGGGCCCGGACCAGGCGACAGGACCCCGCGGAGTACGCCCTGATCCAGCTGGTGCCCGCCCCGCTGCGCCCGGCCCTCCACGCTCTGTGGGCGGCCGCCAACGCCCTCGACGACCTGGGCGACGACCGCACCGCCCCCGCCGCCGCACGGGCCGCCCGGGTCGAGGAGTGGATCACCGCCCTGCACCGCGAACTGCCCACCGGCACCAGCCCGGACCCCATCCGCCACACCCTCGTGCACACCGCGGCCCGCTGGCGGCTGGACCTGTCCGAACTGCACGCCGCCATGACCCAGGTCCAGGACGACACCCAGGGCAGGCGCTTCACCGACTGGACCGCGTGGCGCACCTGGGGCCGGGACAATCTGCTGCCCTGGTTCGGCCAGGTCCGCACCCTCTTCGACCGGGCCGGTGTACCCGTGGCGCTCCGGCTGGACACCCGGGAGACCTACGAGGAGTTCCTGGACGGCGTCCGGCTCACGGACATCCTCACCGACCTGTCCGCCGACCTCGCCCAGGGCGACCTCCTCCTGCCCGACGAGGTCCTCGACAGCCACCCCGGATCCGCCGCCGACCTGGCGCACCGCCGCTGGAGCCCCGCCGTGTCCGCCCTGATCACGCACCTGACGGGCCTGGCCCGCCAGTGGGTGACCCAGGAGACCCTCAGCCGCGGCATGCACCCCGGCCCCGCCACCGTCCTGCACACGATGGCGGCCCTGCTGCGCGCCCAGCTCGACGCCATCGACACCGCCGGGCCGGCCCTGCTCCACACTCCGCCCCGGCCCACACCCCTCATCCGCGCCCGGATCCTCGCCCCCGCCCGGGCCCGGGCGACCCTGGCCTGGAGCCTGACCCCCCTGACGGTGCCGCCCGCACACCAGCCGACCCACGGCAGACGCCCCACGCTCACCCGCCCGGCCCGCACCACGGCCTTCCGCCCTCCGCCACCCCACCCCAGCGGCGAGCGGCCACCGGAGATCCCGTCCGCCCACCTGCCCGCCCACGTCGCCGTGATCATGGACGGCAACGGCCGCTGGGCCCAGCAGCGGGGCCTCCCCCGCCACGAGGGCCACCGCGCCGGCGCCACCGCCGTCCGCGAGGTGGTCCACGGCGCCCTGGACATCGGCCTGCGGCACCTGACCCTCTACACCTTCTCGACCGAGAACTGGCACCGCGACGCCGAAGAGGTCGACGCGATCCTCGACCTCCTGCGCCGTGAACTGGTCGACGACCCCTTCCGCGACCTCGACGTCCGGCTGGGCTGGCACGGCCGCGCCGGCCGCCTGCCGCCCGACCTGGTCGATCTCCTGCACCTCCGGGAGCGCACCACCCGCACCCGCACGGGCCTGACGCTGACGATGTGCATCGACTACGGCGGCCGGGACGAGATCACCCGAACGGCCGCCGCCCTGGCCCGCCGTACCCGGGCCGGCCACCTGGATCCGGACCTGATCACCGAGGACGACTTCGCACGGCACCTGCCCCGCCCGGACCTGCCGGACGTGGACCTGCTCTGGCGCACGGGCGGCGAACACCGCGTCTCCAACTTCCTGCCCTGGCACACGGCGTACGCCGAACTGCACTTCACCCCCGGCCTCTGGCCCGACACCGACCGCCGCGACCTCTGGCAGGCCGTCACCACCTACACCCACCGCCAACGCCGCCACGGCACGACTCCGGCCGCCGCGGGCCCGCTGGATTAGCGCATCCCCGTCGCAAGGCGGTAGGCGACGGTGACGTCTTCGTACTCCCGACCGGGGACGACCGGGTCCGGCAGGTGGGTGCGGTCGCTGTGGCTCGTCGACTCACGCTTCCCCGTGCCGGAGAAGCGAACGGCTGTCCGGGGTTCTTCCGTGAAGCGGAGCCGTTCGGCGTGGACCGTCGACCGGAACGAGATGTCCCCCGTTCAGGGCGGCTCCTCCGGCTCCCTGGCGGCACGAGGGCGACTGGACCTCGGTGGCAGCTTCCCGTCCTCTCCCCGCACCCGGCGCTTGCGGGTGCCGCCTGCGCTCCGGCCGGCTCGCCCCCGCTCCTCCTCCGCGCCCTTGCGCGCGGCACGCGGCTCGGCCGGCTCGGCCCCTTCCGCGGTGCCCTTCGCCGTCTCCGCGGCGCCCGCAACGGCTTGGCCGCCGCCCCGTACCGCGTCACCCACCGCCTCCGTCCCACCCGCGGCCGTTTCGGCCACGCTCCCGGCAGCGCCACCCACCACCTCGCCGGCGCTTCCGACGGCCTGCCCCGCCTCCTGCCCGACGCCCTCCACCGCGCGCCCGGCACCACCGCCCACGTCCTGAACGGCCCTCCCGGCTCCCTGACCGACGTCCTGCGCCACGGAGCCGACGCCCTTGCCCACGTCCTGGACGGCGGCCCCGGCGCCCTGGCCCACATCCTGTACGGCGGCCCCGGCACCCTGGCCCACGTCCCGGACGGCGGTCCCCGCACCCTGGCCGACCTCCTGGACGGCCCTTCCGGCACCCGTGCCCAGCTCCCCCACGGCCTGACGGGCTCCGCCGCCGACATCCTGCACGGCGGACCCGACGCCACGCGCCAGCTCGTGCAGGATCTCCGGGTTGCGGTCGAGCGTGGTGAGCACGCGGTCGATGATCTTCGAGACGTGATGGAGACGCACCTTGAGCTGGGCCTGCGCCTCGACGCCGGAGATGCCCAGATGCACCCGGCCGAGCGTGACGTCGGCGCCCACATTCAGTTTGAGCAGATCCAGCACCTCGGCCTGCAACGAGACATGCGCCCGCAGGTCCTCGACGTCCAGATCGATCTCGTCGACCTTCAGGATCGGAACATCGAGGAACACATCAGGGCTCCCCCCGACCGCGTCCTCCTCCTCGTAAGCCTCGGGATCGACGTACTCGTCACCGTCCTCAGCCTCGAGTTCCTCATCGCGCTCGTCGTCGTACTCCTCGACGGAGCCCTCGTCGTTCTCGGCGTTGCCACGCATCGCCACGCCTCCGCGGTGTTGACATACCTTTCGACCATTTTGATCCATTCTGGGCATCGGCGCGCGGTCGGTACGAGGTCGTGGGCCGCATCTCAGCTGCGCCGTTTCAGTGCGTGCGCGAGGCGCGGGAGTTCTTCGTACAGCAGGCGGCCGACCAGCGCCCCGCCGAAGACGACGACACCGACACCGACCAGCCAGGACTGGATGACCAGGACGGTTCCGACGGGTCCGTAGGTGACGGCGTTGGACGCGATCAACGGTGAGAAGACCAGCCTGGAGAAGATCCTCAGGCCGAGCAGCCCGATCACGGTGGCCACGGCGCCGGGCAGCAGGGCACGCCAGCGGATCCTCCCGCCGAGCAGCAGGCGCTGGGACCACCACAGGAACAGCACGGCACTCAGCGACGCCACGGCTCCACCTGCCAGAGGTTCGCTCCGCAGCGTGGTGGTGGCGGAGAGGTAGAGGTATCCCGTGAGGCCGCCGAGCCACACCACATGCCGCCACCTGGCCCACCAGCGGGCCGGCGGCAGGTCCCAGGCCTTCTCATAGCCGGTCTGCACCGCCGCCCCGAAGGTCAGGCCGAACACGGCAAGGGCGGCGATGCCGAAGGCGGTGGTGGTCCGCAGAGCCTGTCCGGGCCAGGTGAACAACTGCTCGACCTGCCGCCTGGAGGCCGTCGATACGCCGAGCCCTTCCCCCAGCCACTGCGCGAACCCCCGCCCGTGCTCGGCGTCCGCAGCGGAGACGATGATCAGCAGCGGCACCAGCGTGAGCAACCCCAGCGCCGCGAAGCCCAGCGAACGCGACCACAACTCGGTATCCCTGCTCCGCCGCCATCCCCGCCCGACTGGGGAACGGCTGATCACGCGGTGCAGTCGTCCGAACCAGGATGAACGGTCCGCGGCACCGGAGGGCTTCATCGGCATGCCTGTCGACTACCACGTTCTGGACCCCTGCCGTGCGAGGGACCGGCCCGGGCGATGAGCAGGGCTACGTCATCGAGGTCCCCCTCGGCGCGCAGGGAGTGCAGCAGCAGGTCGCAGGTGGCGTCGAGGGAGCGATGCGGGTCGTCGAGGACATCGAGGAGGGCGTCCAGACGGGCGTCGATCGGCTGGTCGCGGGTCTCGACGAGGCCGTCGGTGTAGAGGATGAGCTGGTCCCCCGGTCCGAAGCCGACGGAGGTGGAGTCGAAAGGAATGCCGCAGCCTCCCAACGGCGCGCCGGTGGGCATGTCGAGCAGCTCGCGTGCGCCGTCCGGCCGGAGGAGGACGGGGGGCAGGTGCCCGGCGAGGGAGATGTGGCAGCGCGCGGTGTGGGGATCGAAGACGGTGTAGACGCAGGTGGCGAGGGTGTCGAGGTCGTCCGTGATGTGGTCGAGGTGGTGCAGGACCTGGTCGGCGGGCAGATCGAGATCGGCCAGGGTTCTGGTGGCGGTGCGCAGCTGTCCCATGGTGGCCGCGGCCGTGACGCCGCTGCCCATGACGTCGCCGACGACGAGGGCGGTCTTGTCGCCGTTCAGGGGGATGACGTCGAACCAGTCGCCGCCGATCTCGATGGTGGCCTGGGCGGGGCGGTAGCGGCAGGCGACATCGAGACCAGGTCGCTGTGGCGGGGGGTGGGGCAGCAGGCTGCGCTGGAGCGTGAGGGCGGTGCGGCGCTGTTCCTCCACGGCGCGATGCCGGTCGGTGACGTCGACGCTGGAGGTGGCCACCCCCAGCACTTTCCCGTTGGGGGACTCGAGCCGGTAGAACGAGATCGACCAGGCGTGATCGTTGTCCGGGTCGGCCGCCGTACGGCCGACGGTGTACTGGTCCACAACCGGTGTCCCGGTGGCCAGGACCTCACGCATGGCGGCTTCGAAGGACTGGTCCACATAGGGCAGCACTTCATGGATGTGGCGGCCGATGTGCTCGGCTGCCGGCACGCCGTTCATCCGTTCCTCCGCGGGGTTCACGGAGATGTACCGGAGATCGGTGTCCAGCATGGCGAGCCCGATCGGTGACTGGGACACCAGCTGGGCGGACAGGGCCAGGTTCCGCTCCACCTGCCGCAGCGTCGCCTGGTCGGTGGCCAGACCCAGTGCCCAGAAGTCGCGCTGGTCGTCCTGCAACCGCATGTTGCGGAACTCCACCATGCGCGCGCTGCCGTCCTTGTGCCGGACGGGAACGACCCCGGCCCAGCTCTTACCGTCCCGCATGACCTGGGCGAACAGCGCCAGCACCGAATCGAGGTGCTCCTCGTCGATCAGCAGCCGGCCCGCGTGCTGGCCCAGGGCCTCCTCGGCGCTGTAGCCGAAGAGGATCTCGGCCTGCGGGCTCCAGAGATCGATCCTGCCCTCGGCATTGAGGAGGACAGCCGCCACGTTCAGAACGTCCAGCAGACCACCCGGCGTGGACGCCATCACACCCGCCGCGCCGGGTCCACCCCGGAAGGGTTCGGTGGCACCCATACCCCAGGCTCCTTCCGGCCGCCTGTCAGGCTGCCGTCCTGCCGGGTCGGACCATGCGCCGGCGCCGGCACCCCGACCATCCCATCGTCCCCCTCCGCCACCCGCGCGTGCACGCCCACGCCGACGAAGAGCCCGCACGCCGAGATCGAGGACACCGCGCTCGACCTTTTCGAGCAGCGCGGGTTCGAGGGAACGACCGTGGACGACATCGCCGCGCGGGTCGGCATGTCGCAACGCACCTACTTCCGGTACCTCGCGACGAAGGAGGACGCGGCACTGGGCCCGAACCGAGCCTTCGAAGCACTGCTCACCGCACGGCTCGAAGGGCGTGTGGCGGGGCGGCCCTGCGGCGGGAAGCCGAACAGTGCGAGCGGTTCGGACTACCAGCGTGCCGCGTACGGCATCCCGGAGTGGGAGTGGCCGGCCGTCCTGGGCCTGGACGTCGTGGGCCTCGTGGACGCCGTCGGCGAGCACGTGGCGCACGTCCGCCCGGGGCCCGGCCTCAGCTGCGACGGCTTCTTCACGGTCGAGGAGCGAAGGGTGCCGGGGCCGCACGGCGCCCCCGGCATCTCTCTGCTGATCTGCCGACCAGCCGCCGGCGCGGGCGGCCGGCCCGTTCTGTACCACGTGCATGGTGGCGGAATGATCGTGGGCAACAACCGGTCAGGGATGGACGGCTTCGTGTCCTGGGCTCGCGAACTGGACCTGGTGGTGGTGGTGTCGGTGGAGTACCGGCTCGCGCCGGACCATCCGCATCCGGCGCCTGTCGAAGACGTCTACGCCGGTCTGGTCTGGACGGCGGAACACGCCGAGGACATCGGAGGGGATCCCGAACGGATCGTCGTCGCCGGGCACAGCGCGGGCGGCGGACTGACCGCGGCCCTCTCCCTGCTGTCCCGGGACCGTGAGGGCCCGCGCCCGCTGGGGCAGATGCTGTTCGCTCCGATGCTCGACGACCGCAACGACACACCGTCAGGTGTCGCCGTACACCGCGCCCGCACGGGCACAGGACCTGTCGGGCCTGCCCCCGGCCTACCTGGACGTCGGCTCCGCGGAAACCTTCCGCGACGAGGTCGTCACTTACGCTTCCCGCCTCTGGCAGTCAGGCGCGGCGGCCGAACTCCACGTCTGGCCAGGCGCTTACCACGCCTCCGAGGGGTACGCGCCCGATGCCGCCCTCTCCCGCGCCGCGACGGCCGCCCGGGTCGGCTGGCTGCGGCGGCTCCTGGACTTCCACGAACAGTGAGCCGAGGGCTCCGCCCGCCGCCGTCGCCGGTCGGAAGAAAAAAGCCGACCGGCGACGTCACGCCGCACGGACATCGGCCGACGGGAACGGAGCCCCAGGTCAGGGCCGGCACCGCCTACCGGCAGCTGCCGGCCTGAGGGCCCGGCCTCACTTCAGGTGCCGGCCGAAGAACCGGTTCCCGTCGTCCACCTCGAACCACGGGGTGCCGGTGTGCCCGCCCATATTGGCGTGCAGCGTCTTCTCCTTGGTGCCGAAGGCGTCGAACAGGTCCAGGGCGCGCTGCCGGGGGTTCCCCTCGTCGTCCCACTGCAGCAGGAACAGCAGCGGAATGGTGACCTGCCGGGCCTCCTCGCGCTGGGCGCGGGGCACGTACCCCCCGGCGAAGAAGCCGGCGGCCGCGATGCGTGGCTCGGCCACCGCCAGCCGGATGCCGACGGCGGTCCATCCCGAGTACCCGACCGGGCCGCCGATCTCGGGCAGCGCGAGGAGGGCGTCCAGGGTGGTCCGCCATTCAGGGACCGCCTTTTCGACCAGCGGGCCGATGAAGGACTCGAAGATCTCGTCGACCGGCTCGCCGGCCTGCGTCGCCCGGCGGATGTCGGCGCGGGCCTGCTCGTCGACGGCGGAACGGGGCCGGTCACCGCACCCGGGAGCGTCGATGGAGGCCACCGCGTAGCCGTACGCCGCGCAGTGCCGGGCCCGGGCCACCAGCCGGGGTTGCGCCTTGGGCAGACCGTTGTTGTGGGCCATCAGGACCAGCGGGGCCGGTGCGGCCCCAGAAGATGCAGCAGAGCCAGGCGTCCACAAGGTGCCGGGGATCTCGCCGAGGGTGAATTCGCGTTCGAGGACGCCGTCGTCGAGGCGTTGTTCGGAAATGAAGTGCATGGCCGTGCCTTTCGGGAGCGCTCGTGAACGGCGCTCCCGGACGACCTATCGCCCGACCGTGACCCCGGAGGGGAGCACCCATGTCGATACTGTGTTCACGGGTACCACCTCCTCGTTCTCTCGCACGGCCTCCGGGAAACTAGCAGCGGTCGCCGCGATCCGCCAACAGGTTTTCGCGGAGGCTGAATTCATTGATCCCGTAGCGCACAGGTGCCACGCCTCGGAAACGCGCGTGCCTTGCCACGCCGTCCTCCTCCCCGGCGATGTGGCAACCGCGTCCGGGTGGCCGAGCCTGCCCACGTCTGCGGGGTGGCCCTGGAGATCTGGACGAGGCCGTCCGCGCCCTCGAGGAACGGATGTGGGCAGGGGCCGGCAGATGGGCGAACATCACGACGGCTGGTCTGGAACGCCTCGTGAGCCCGGAGCCCTCCGAAGCCCGGCGGTCCAACGCCGCTACGGAAAGCGGCGGTTGAGTGAGCCGGCTGGCCCCGGTCGCTCGACGAACCACTGGAGCGGGGTGGCCTTGACCGAAAGCCAGGAAAAAATCGTACCGGGCCGCGGTGTGGCGCTCGTGTGGCGGAACACCGTCACAGTACCCTCAGGGCACTGACCTTCCGCAGGTCAGATCGTTCCTGCACCGATGGTGCCTGGTGGGGCGGGTGGGACTCGAACCCACGGCCGACGGATTATGAGTCCGCTGCTCTAACCGGCTGAGCTACCGCCCCATAGCGGCGTGTCGCGTACATGTGTGCGCGCCGTCTGCCGCAGCATAGCCGCTCATACGATCTCCTGCTTCGGATGGTCGGCTTCGCACGGCCTTCGTGACCATGAGGACTGCGCCGGGCTCCGCGCGGTTCCCTGGACATCGGAACAGACATGAAAAAGGACCCCTGAGAGGGGTCCTCGTTCACCTTGCTCCCCCGACTGGACTCGAACCAGTAACCTGCCGGTTAACAGCCGGCTGCTCTGCCAATTGAGCTACGGAGGACCGAGCTCCCCGGACTGGACTCGAACCAGTAACCTGCCGGTTAACAGCCGGCTGCTCTGCCAATTGAGCTACCGAGGAATGCCTCGTTGCATCGAACGTACCTACCTGGGTATCCGCCAGGGGGCGCTCGCTCGCTGCGACACATACATTAGCGCAAGCAGGGGGGTGCTCCGCCAATCGGTACCCGGCGGGGCGCCGACACCGCACCGGAGACCTACAAGGGAAGGGTGGCCGCCATGCGTTACCGGCTCACGTTCGTCGCCGGAGTCGTCCTGGGTTACGTGCTGGGCACGAGGGCCGGACGCGAGCGCTACGAGCAGCTGAAGAAGACGGCTCAGCAGTTCGCGCAGAACCCCGCCGTCCGCAACACCGCCGAGTCGGCGGCCCACCAGGGCCGTGAGTTCGCGGGCAAGGCGTACCACGTGGTGAGCGACAAGGTCGGGGACCGCGTCCCCGAGTCGGTCGCCGACCGGGTCCGCCACCTCCGCGACCGGGCCACCCACAACGGCGGCGAGGACGACTGGGGCACGAGCAATACCTAGATTCTGAGGTGCCGAGCACACCGACGTCCTTTCAAGGGGCGCGGGGAACTGCGCGACCAGCCACAACGCGCCCGCACACAGACTCGGCGACACACCCCCACGGCGCCCACGGACCGACCCGAGCGGAGCGTGCGGCAGAATTTTGGCCATGGGGATAGTCGCCGGGTTGGACAGTTCACCCGATTTCACTCGTATCGTCGTCTGTGACACGGACTCCGGAGCCGTGCTCAGGCAGGGATATGCGCAGCATCCGGTGGAGAGCCCCGAGGGCGGCGGCCGGCCGTCCGACGTCGATCCGCAGGCCTGGCTGCTGTCCCTGGGCGAGGCGGCGGGCGGCGGGCTCCTCGAAGGCGTGCAGGCCATCGGCGTGTCGGCGCAGCAGAACGCCGTCGTGCCGCTGGACGCGCAGGGCAACACCGTGCGTCCGGCGATGGTCGGCAGCGACAAGCGGACGCAGGTCGCGGCGGCCGATCTGGTCGACGCGCTCGGGGGGCGCGAGGCGTGGGCGCAGGCGGTGGGCTGTGTGCCGCAGGCCGCGCAGCCAGTGACGAAGCTGCGCTGGCTGGCCCGGACCGAGCCCGACAACGCGCAGCGCACCGCGATCCTCCTCCAGGCGCACGACTGGCTGGTGTGGCAGCTGCTGGGCCGGCCGGTCAGAAGAACCACCGACCGGGGCGGGGCGTCCGGCACCGGGTACTGGTCGGCGGCGACCGGCGGCTACCGGCCCGATCTCGTCGAGCTGGCGCTCGGGCAGCAGGTGATGCTGCCGGAGGTGATCGGCCCGGCGGACGCGGCCGGCAGGACGCCGGAGGGGCTGCTGATCTCCGTCGGGACCGGCGAGACCATGGCGGCGGCGTTCGGCCTGGGCATCGGCCTCGGGGACGCGGTCGTGTCGCTGGGCGCGTCCGGGTCCGTGATGGCCGTACACCCCGAGGCGCTGGTCGACGGCTCCGGGATGATCACCGCGCTGGCCGACGCGACGGGCATGCACCTGCCGGTCGTCACCACGCTGAACGCCGTACGGACCCTGCGCGGGACCGCCGAGCTGCTCGGGCTGCCCGATCTGGAGAGCCTGTCCGACCTGGCGATGAAGTCGACGCCGGGGTCGCACGGGCTGGTGCTGCTGCCCTATCTGGAGGGTGAGCGGACGCCGAATCTGCCGCACACCGCCGGGACCCTGGCGGGGCTCCGGCGTGAGTCGATGAAGGCGGAGCATCTGGCGCGGGCCGCGTTCGAGGGCATGCTGTGCGGGCTCGCGGACGCGCTGGACGTGCTGCGCGGCCGGGGCGTGGAGGTGCGGCGGGTCTTCCTGCTCGGGTCGGCCGCCGAACTGCCCGCCGTGCAGGCCGCCGCGCCCATGCTGTTCGGAACGCAGGTCGTGGTGCCGCAGCCCGCGGACTATGCCGCGATCGGCGCCGCCCGCCAGGCCGCCTGGGCGCTCGGCGTGTCGCAGGGCGCGCTCGACGCGCGGACCCCGCCGATCTGGCAGGGCGCGGTCGCCCAGGTGCTGGAGCCCGGGGAGGAGCTGGCCGTGGGGCAGGCGGTGCGGCAGCAGTTCGTGGCGGTGCGGGAGCAGACGCATCCGGGGGCGCTGCGGCAGTAGCGGCCGGTGTTGAAGATCCGGTGGGCCTCGGGCGTTTTGACCGCCTGATGGGTTAATTCGGTTGAGGTAACGCGGGTGGAGTGTTCGACGATAGGGGCCAGGGGCAACCAACCGCCCCCGTCGCCCACTCCGAGAGAAGCAGCGTGCTCATACGACTTCTGCGGACCTATCTCAGGCCCTACAAGAAACCCATAGCCCTGCTGGTGCTGCTGCAGTTCCTGCAGACCTGCGCCACGCTCTACCTGCCCACGCTGAACGCGGACATCATCGACCAGGGTGTCGTCAACGGTGACACCGGCTACATCGTGGGCTACGGCGGCCTGATGATCGGCATCTCGCTGGTCCAGGTCGTCACCAACATCGGTGCCGTGTACTACGGCGCCCGTACGGCCTCGGCGCTCGGACGGGACGTGCGGGCGTCCGTGTTCGACCGGGTGCAGTCGTTCTCCGCGCGCGAGGTGGGTCACTTCGGGGCGCCGACGCTGATCACCCGTACGACGAACGACGTCCAGCAGGTGCAGATGCTGGCGCTCATGACGTTCACGCTGATGGTGTCGGCGCCGATCATGTGCGTGGGCGGCATCGTGCTGGCGCTCGGCCTGGACGTCCCGCTGTCCGGGGTCCTGGTGGCGGTCGTGCCGGTGCTGGGCATCTGCGTGACGCTGATCGTGCGGCGGCTGCGGCCGTTGTTCCGGGCGATGCAGGAGCGGCTGGACACGGTGAACCGGGTGCTGCGCGAGCAGATCACCGGCAACCGGGTGATCCGCGCCTTCGTCCGGGACGAGTACGAGCAGCAGCGCTTCCGGAAGGCCAACACCGATCTCACGGACTTCGCGCTGGGCACCGGCAATCTGCTCGCGCTGATGTTCCCGATCGTCATGACGGTGGTGAACCTGTCGTCGATCGCGGTGGTGTGGTTCGGCGCGCACCGCATCGACAGCGGCGGGATGCAGATCGGTGACCTGACGGCGTTCCTCGCCTATCTGATGCAGATCGTCATGTCCGTGATGATGGCCACCTTCATGTTCATGATGGTGCCGCGCGCGGAGGTGTGCGCCGAGCGCATCCAGGAGGTGCTGGACACCTCCTCCAGCGTCGTGCCGCCGTCCGCGCCCGTACGGGAGCTGCGCCGGCACGGGCATCTGGAGATCCGGGGGGCCGGCTTCCGCTATCCGGGGGCCGAGGAGCCGGTGCTGCGGGCCGTGGACCTGCTCGCGCGGCCGGGCGAGACGACCGCCGTCATCGGCTCGACCGGCAGCGGCAAGTCCACGCTGCTCGGGCTGGTGCCGCGGCTGTTCGACGCGACCGACGGGCAGGTGCTCGTGGACGGTGTCGAGGTGGCGGAGATCGATCCGGTGCTGCTCGCGCGGACCGTCGGGCTGGTGCCGCAGAAGCCGTATCTGTTCGCGGGCACCGTGGCGACGAACCTGCGTTACGGCAATCCGGACGCCACCGACGAGGAGCTCTGGCACGCGCTGGAGGTGGCGCAGGGCAAGGACTTCGTCGAGCGTCTGGAGGGCGGGCTCGACGCGCCGATCGCGCAGGGCGGGACGAATGTCTCCGGTGGTCAGCGGCAGCGTCTCGCCATCGCCCGGACCCTGGTGCAGCGGCCCGAGATCTATCTCTTCGACGACTCCTTCTCCGCGCTCGACTACGCCACGGACGCCGCCCTGCGGGCCGCGCTGGGGCGGGAGACCGCCGAGGCGACCGTCGTGATCGTCGCCCAGCGGGTGGCGACCATCCGGGACGCCGACCGGATCGTCGTCCTCGACGAGGGCCGGGTCGTCGGCACCGGCCGGCACCACGAGCTGATGGCGGACAACGAGACCTACCGGGAGATCGTGCTCTCCCAGCTCACGGAAGCGGAGGCTGCCTGATGGCGGGGCCGATGGGGCGGATGATGGCCGGGGGCGGCCCCGACCAGCGCTCGCTGGACTTCAAGGGGTCGGGCAAACGGCTGGTCGCGCGGTTCCGGCCGGAGCGGCTGACCATCTATGTGCTGCTGCTGTGCGTGGTGCTGAGCGTCGGCCTCAGCGTCGTCGGGCCGAAGATCCTCGGCAAGGCGACCGACCTGGTCTTCGCGGGCATCGTCGGGCGGGGCATGCCGGAGGGGGCGAGCAAGGAGCAGGTCCTCGACTCCATGCGGCAGCGCGGGGACGGTGACGTCGCCGACATGCTGCGCAGCACCGACTTCACCCCGGGCAAGGGCATCGACTTCACGGCCGTGGGGCAGGTGCTGCTGCTCGCGCTGGGCGTGTTCGCGGTGGCCGGGCTGCTGATGGCGGTGGCGACGCGGCTGGTGAACCGGGCCGTGAACCGGACCATGTTCCGGATGCGTGAGGACGTGCAGACGAAGCTGTCGCGGCTGCCGCTGTCGTACTTCGACAAGCGACAGCGCGGCGAGGTGCTGTCCCGGGCCACGAACGACATCGACAACATCGGGCAGACGCTCCAGCAGTCGATGGGGCAGCTCATCAACTCGGTGCTGACCATCATCGGTGTCCTCGCGATGATGTTCTGGGTCTCCTGGATCCTGGCGCTGGTCGCGCTGGTGACCGTGCCGCTGTCGTTCGTCATCGCCACGCGGGTGGGCAAGCGGTCGCAGCCGCACTTCGTGCAGCAGTGGCGTACGACGGGCAAGCTGAACGCCCACATCGAGGAGATGTACACCGGGCACACCCTGGTGAAGGTGTTCGGGCGGCAGGAGGAGTCGGCCCGGCAGTTCGCCGAGCAGAACGAGGCGCTGTACGAGGCCGGGTTCCGGGCGCAGTTCAACAGCGGGGTCATGCAGCCGCTGATGATGTTCGTGTCGAACCTCAACTACGTGCTGGTCGCGGTCGTCGGCGGGCTGCGGGTCGCCTCGGGTTCGCTGTCCATCGGTGACGTACAGGCCTTCATCCAGTACTCGCGGCAGTTCTCGATGCCGCTGACGCAGGTCGCGTCCATGGCGAACCTGGTGCAGTCGGGTGTCGCCTCGGCGGAGCGGGTCTTCGAGCTGCTGGACGCGGAGGAGCAGGGGGCCGATCCGGTGCCGGGCGTGCGGCCCGAGGAGTTGCGCGGGCTGGTGGCGCTGGAGCGGGTGTCGTTCCGCTACGACCCCGACACACCGCTGATCGAGGACCTGTCACTGAAGGTCGAGCCCGGGCACACGGTGGCCATCGTCGGCCCGACGGGCGCCGGGAAGACGACGCTCGTGAATCTGCTGATGCGGTTCTACGACGTCACCGGCGGGCGCATCACCCTCGACGGGGTCGACATCGCGCGGATGTCCCGGGACGAACTGCGGGCCGGGATCGGCATGGTGCTCCAGGACACCTGGCTGTTCGGCGGCACGATCGCGGAGAACATCGCGTACGGGGCGTCCCGGAAGGTGACCCGGGGGGAGATCGAGGAGGCGGCTCGGGCAGCGCACGCGGACCGGTTCATCCGTACGCTGCCGGACGGCTACGACACGGTGATCGACGACGAGGGGACGGGGGTCAGCGCGGGCGAGAAGCAGCTGATCACCATCGCCCGGGCGTTTCTGTCCGACCCGGTGATCCTGGTGCTGGACGAGGCGACGTCCTCGGTCGACACCCGGACCGAGGTGCTGATCCAGAAGGCCATGGCGAAGCTGGCGCACGGGCGTACGTCGTTCGTCATCGCGCACCGGCTGTCGACGATCCGGGACGCCGACGCGATTCTCGTGATGGAGAACGGGGCGATCGTGGAGCAGGGGACGCACGGGGAGCTGCTGGCCTCGGACGGGGCGTACGCGCGGCTGTACAAGGCGCAGTTCGCGCAGGCGGTGGCCGAGGTCGACTGAGCCGCGTCCGGCGGCTGCAGGCCCGGTGGGGGCTGGTCGCGCAGTTCCCCGCGCCCCTTAGGGACGTGCGGCTGACGCCCCTTCAGGGGCGCGGGGAACTGCGCGATCCGCCCCCACCGGGCCCGCGGACGGCATCAGTCCAGATAACCCCTCAACTGGTCCGCGAAGGCGTGGTCGCGGAGTTTGTTCAGAGTCTTCGACTCGATCTGCCGTATCCGTTCCCTGGTCACGCCGAAGATGCGGCCTATCTCCTCCAGCGTGCGGGGGCGGCCGTCGGCGAGGCCGTAGCGGAGCTGGACGACCTTGCGTTCCCGCTCCCCCAGGGTCGACAGGACCGCTTCCAGGTGCTCCCTGAGGAGGAGGAACGCGGCCGACTCCACGGGGCTGGTCGCGTCGCCGTCCTCTATGAGGTCGCCGAGGGCGACGTCGTCCTCCTCGCCCACGGGCGCGTGCAACGACACGGGCTCCTGGGCGAGCCGCAGGACCTCGCTGACCCGCTCCGGCGCCAGGTCCAGGTGGGCGGCGACCTCCTCGGGCGTCGGCTCGTACCCCCGTTCCTGGAGCATCCGCCGCTGCACCCGTACGACCCGGTTGATGAGCTCCACCACGTGGACGGGCACCCGGATGGTGCGGGCCTGGTCGGCCAGGGCGCGGGACATGGCCTGGCGGATCCACCAGGTGGCGTAGGTGGAGAACTTGTAGCCGCGGGCGTAGTCGAACTTCTCGACGGCCCGGATGAGGCCGAGGTTGCCCTCCTGGACGAGGTCGAGCATGGTCAGCCCGCGCCCGACGTACCGCTTCGCCACGGACACGACGAGCCTCAGGTTCGCCTCGATGAGCCGGCGTTTGGCCATCCTGCCCATGACGACGAGCCGGTCGAGGTCCAGCGCCAACTGGCTGTCCAGATCGGGCGTGTTGCTCAGCTTCTCCTCCGCGAACAGGCCGGCCTCGACACGGCGGGCGAGTTCGACCTCCTCGGCCGCCGTCAGCAGGGGGATGCGGCCGATCTCCCGCAGGTACTGGCGGAACAGGTCCGAGGAGGGACTGCCGCTCTCGGTACGGGCAGGCGGCCTCACGACGGCTTCGGGAACCTCGGCCGTCTCGATGGCTTCGGCGGGCGGTTCCTCCGGCTCCGGTTCCGTCTCGGGGTGGTGCACGACGGGGCTCTGCGCCGGAACCGCTGGGAGGGTGTCGGCCTCCGCGTCCGGCGCGGCACCGGCGTCGGTCTGGGTGAGGGTCTGGGTCTGCACGGGGGCGACCTCCAGGATGATCGCTGCCAAGGTGTGCGGCAGCGGTACTTCGGGGGCGGAGTCGACGGCCTCGCCGCATTCCGTCCCGTACGCGATGAGCGGAACCGCGGGGGTCTGGGACCCGTCGGTGACGGATCGGCCGCGCTCCGAGGACTCAGGCACCGCAACCCAGTGTGGGGGAAGACACATCGTCGCCACGAGGGGCGTGCGATGACTTTTTGCGTCCGGGACGTAACCGCGTGGTGACGTCAGAGCGCGGCGGCGCCGTGTTCGCGCAGGGTCTGGTCGTACTGCTGGAGGACCCAGAGCTCGTTCTGAACGGCGGCCAGCTGGGCCGGGTCGCCTTGGGTGCCGAGGCGGGTGAGCTGGCCGGTGATGTCTCGGATGCGGCGTTCCACGGCGCGGCGGCGGACGGTGACCAGTTGGGCGCCGGCGTAGGGCTCGTCGACCGCTCGGCGGAGCATGATCGCCTCGACGGCCAGTTCGGTGACCATCGCGCGGACCGAGTCGTCGGGGGCGGCCTCGCGGACCTTGACCAGGTAGTCCTGGGGGTCCGCGACGCCCAGTTCGGCGCCGCCCGCGTCCTGGATGGCCATGCGTACGGCGGCGTAGGGCGGGGCGGTGAACTCGTCGGCTCCGTAGGCGTCGAAGGCCGGGGAGACCAGTTCCGGGCGCTGGAGGGCCAGTTTGAGGAGTTCGCGTTCGGTGGCGAAGACGGGGTTGCGGAGGTTGAGGGCCGGGCCGCGGGGGGCGGCGGACGGCTGGGCGGAGGCGTACTGCTGGGACGCCTGCTGGTGCCGGTCCGGGGCCGGGCCCTTGCCGCCGCGGTCGCGGGCCCAGCGGGCCAGCTGGGCCACGCGCTTGACCACGAACTGGGTGTCGAGGATGCCGAGCATGCCGGCGAGCTGGACGGCGACCTCGTGCTGGGCGCCGCTGTTCTTGATGCGGGCGACGACGGGGGCCGCCTCGTCCAGGGCGGCGGCGCGGCCCGCGGGGGTGTCGAGGTCGTAGCGGGCGACGATCTGGCGGAGGGCGAACTCGAAGAGCGGGGTGCGGGGTTCGACCAGGTCGGCCACGGCCTCGTCGCCCTTGGCGAGGCGCAGGTCGCAGGGGTCCATGCCGTCCGGGGCGATGGCGATGTACGTCTCGGCGGCGAACTTCTGGTCGTCCTCGAAGGCGCGCAGGGCCGCCTTCTGGCCGGCGGCGTCGCCGTCGAAGGTGAAGATGACGCGGGCCGAGCCGTTGTCCATGAGGAGACGGCGGAGGATCTTGATGTGGTCGCCGCCGAACGCCGTACCGCAGGTGGCGATGGCCGTGGTGACGCCGGCCAGGTGGCAGGCCATGACATCCGTGTAGCCCTCGACCACGACCGCGCGGCTCGACTTCGCGATGTCCTTCTTCGCCAGGTCGATGCCGTAGAGGACGTGGGACTTCTTGTAGATGGCCGTGTCGGGGGTGTTGAGGTACTTGGGGCCGTTGTCCGCCTCGTAGAGCTTGCGGGCGCCGAAGCCGACGACCTCGCCGCCGATGTCGCGGATGGGCCACATCAGACGGCCGCGGAAGCGGTCGATGGGGCCGCGGCGGCCCTCCTGGGCAAGGCCGGAGAGGAGGATCTCCTTGTCGGTGAAGCCCTTGCCGCGCAGGAAGCGCGTGAGGTGGTCCCAGCCCTGGGGGCTGTAGCCGACGCCGAAGTGGACGGCGGCGGCCTGGTCGAAGCCGCGCTCGGCGAGGAAGACCCGGCCGGTGTCGGCCTCGGGGGACGTCGCGAGCTGCTCCGCGTACCACTCCGCCGCGATCTTGTGGGCCTCGACCAGGCGGATCCGTTCGCCGCGCTGGTGGGAGGGGTTGTATCCGCCCTCCTCGTAACGCAGGGTGATGCCCGCCTGGCCGGCCAGGCGCTCGACCGCCTCCGAGAAGGAGAGGTGGTCGATCTTCATCACGAACGTGATGGTGTCGCCGCCCTCCTGGCAGCCGAAGCAGTGGAAAAAGCCCTTGCTGGGGCTGACCTGGAAGGACGGCGACTTCTCGTCGTGGAACGGGCAGAGACCCTTCAGGTTCCCGCCGCCCGCGTTGCGCAGCTGGAGGTACTCGGACACCACGGCGTCGATCGGGACCGCGTCCCGTACCGCCTTCACGTCCTCGTCGTTGATCCGTCCAGCCACGCGTGAATTCTACGGGGGCCGGAGCGGGCCTACGGCGCCAGGTTTTCCAGCGGAACGTGCGGGTCCGCCAGGGACTCCGTGTTCACCTGGGCCTTGGTGCGGATCAGGTGCTGGATCTTGTCTGTGACGTCCCACACGTTGACGTTCATCCCGGCCAGGACCCGGCTCTCCTTCACCCAGAAGGCGATGAACTCACGCTTGCCCGCGTCCCCGCGGATCACCACCTGGTCGTAGGTGCCCGGAGGCGCCCAGCCGGAGTACTCCATGCCCAGGTCGTACTGGTCGCTGAAGAAGTAGGGCACGCGGTCGTACGTCACCTCGCGGTCGAGCATGCAGCGGGCGGCCGCCGGTCCGCCGTGCAGGGCGTTGGCCCAGTGCTCCACCCGCAGGCTGGTCTCGAAGAGGGCGTGGTGGAAGGAGGCCACGTCGCCGGCCGCGTAGATGTCCGGGTCGGAGGTGCGCAGCCGCTCGTCGACGACGATGCCGCCGCCGTGGGCACGGTCGGCGATCTCCAGGCCGGCCGCCTCCGCGAGGTGGGTGCGGGGGGCCGCGCCGATCGCGGCCAGGACGTCGTGCGCCGGGTGCTCCTCGCCGTCGTCGGTGCGGGCCGCGAGGACCATGCCGTCCTGGCCGACGATCTCGGTGAGCCGGGCGCCGAAGTGGAAGCGGACGCCGTGTTCACGGTGCAGTTCGGCGAAGAGCCCGCCGAGCTCCGGGCCCAGGACGCCGTGCAGCGGGGTCGGCCCGCGCTCGATGACCGTGACCTCCGCGCCGTACTCGCGGGCCGCCGCCGCGACCTCCAGGCCGATCCAGCCGGCGCCCGCGATCACGAGGTGGCCGTTGTCGCGGCCGAGGTTGGTCAGGACGTGTTTGAGCCGCTCGGCGTGGGCGAGGCGGCGCAGGTGGTGCACGCCCGCCAGGTCCGTGCCCGGGATGTCGAGGCGGCGGGGCTCGGAGCCGGTCGCCAGGAGCAGCTTGTCGTAGCGGACGACGGTGCCGTCCTCGCCGAAGCGGACCGTCTTCGCGGTGCGGTCGATCGCGTCGACGGTCTGACCCAGGTGCAGCTCGATGTCGTTGCGCGCGTACCAGGCGGGCTCGTGCACGAAGACGCTGTCGCGTTCCTCCTTGCCGAGGAGGTAGCCCTTGGACAGGGGCGGGCGCTCATAGGGGTGGTCACGCTCGTCGCAGATCAGTATCACGCGGCCGGTGAAGCCCTCCGTGCGGAGCGTCTCGGCTGCCTTGGCGCCTGCCAGTCCGCCTCCGACGATGACGAATGTCTGATCCGCGTCGACCACTTGATGCCTCCTACGGGGGTCTGGGGGGTGTCTCCCCAGTAAACACAGCCGGTGTCGCCACTTGCGAGCGTCCCGCACGGAGCGTGATGCGGGAAGAGGGAGTGACCCGATCAGGCCACGGAGGGTCACATTCGGGGGTGCTCACGTCCCGAGCGTCGCGTCAGTCTCATGCCTGCCCCGTCAGACGGGCGTGAAGCGAACGGGCCGACGTGTCGGTGAGGGAGGCGATGTGGTCGACGATCACCCGCTTGCGCGCACGGTCGTCGGGCGCCTGGTCGAAGAGGGCGCGGAACTGCGGGTCCAGGCCGTCCGGGGCGCGGGCGGTGAGCGCCTCGGCCAGTTCGGCCACGACGATGCGCTGGTCGGCGCGCAGGCGTTCCTGCTCGGCGCGCTGCATGACGTAGAGGTCGGCGACGGCCTTGAGGACGGCGCACTCCATCCGGGCCTGGCGGGGCACGACCAGTTCGGCGGCGTACCGGGTGAGCCGTCCGGTGCCGTACGCGGCGCGGGTCGCGGACTCGGCGGCCAGGCAGAAGCGGCCGATGAGCTGGCTGGTGGCGTCCTTCAGCCGGGCCTGGGCCACGGCCGTGCCGTCGTAGCCGTGCGGCCACCACTCCTGGGCGAGGAGTCCGTCCAGGGCCTCGGCGAGCTCCGCGGGATCGGTGTCGGACGGTACGTAGCGGCCGCGGGCGACCTCGAAGACGGCCTGGCGTTCGGGGTCGGCGTGCAGGCAGTTCGGGTCGATGTGGCCGGCGTGCAGGCCGTCCTCGACATCGTGCACCGAGTAGGCCACGTCGTCGGACCAGTCCATGACCTGCGCCTCGAAGCAGGTGCGGGTGCCGGGGGCGTCCTTGCG
Organism: Streptomyces purpurascens; assembly: GCF_045040895.1. Taxonomy (NCBI): domain Bacteria; kingdom Bacillati; phylum Actinomycetota; class Actinomycetes; order Kitasatosporales; family Streptomycetaceae; genus Streptomyces; species Streptomyces purpurascens. Next base: position 2,984,821 of record NZ_CP108341.1, read on the forward strand.
GAGCCAGTCGAAGACGGGGCGGTCGTCCTCGTAGACACCGAATTTGGGTGAGGCCGGGTCGGTGGGGTGGGCGCCTCGGGGCCAGGGGTACTTGGTGGCGGCGTCGAGGGCGGCACGGGTGAGGTTGAGGCCGACGGAGCCCTCGGGGGTGAACCGCTTGGGCTCGATGCGGGTGAGGAGCCTGAGCGACTGGGCGTTGCCCTCGAAGCCGCCGCAGTCCGCCGCGAACGCGTTGAGGGCCTGTTCGCCGTTGTGCCCGAAAGGCGGGTGGCCCAGGTCGTGGGAGAGGCAGGCGGCTTCCACGAGGTCCGGGTCGCAGCCGAGGGCCGCGCCGAGCTCTCGGCCGACCTGGGCGCATTCGAGGGAGTGGGTGAGGCGGGTACGGGGGCTGGCGTCCCAGGCCGGGCCCATGGTGCCGGGCGTCACCACTTGGGTCTTGCCGGCGAGGCGTCGCAGGGCGGCGGAGTGGAGGACTCGGGCGCGGTCGCGCTGGAAGGCGGTGCGGCCGGGGCGTTTGTCTGGCTCTTGGGCCCAGCGGTCGACTGACGTCGGGTCGTAGGCCGGGGGGTGTTGTGCGGTGCCGTCCATGGCTCGACAGTAAGCGCCTGTGCGTGTGCCGGGTTCTGTTTTCGGGCGTGTGCGGGTCGTTTTGGGCTGGTCGCGCAGTTCCCCGCGCCCCTTTAGGGCATGACCCCGCTGGGCGTTTCTATGCCGAAGCCAGTTCCCGGGCAGCGGGTGACGTCGCCAGTGCCTCGTCGTAGCGGTGGAGGAGGAGCTGGGCCATCGCCGGGTGGGTGCCGAGGGGGGACGCCGCGATCCAGGGGGCCGATCGGGTGCACTCCGTGGCGAAGCGGCCGGGGGCGGTGAAGTAGGAGGACAGGGCTATGTGGCGGCGGCCCCTGGCGAGGAGGGTGCGGACGGCCGACTGGACCGTGGGGGTCGCGGCCGAGGCGTAGGCGGGGAGGACGGGGACGCCCAGGCGGGCCGCCAGGAGGTGGGCCGTGCGGGCGGTGTCCCGCTTCGCGTCAGGGTCGCGGGAGCCCGCTGCGGCGAGGACGACCGCGCTGGTGCTGTTGGGGGTCCGGCCCCAGCCGGCCTCCGTCAGGCGTGACTGGAGGGCGTCCACCAGGAGGGGGTGCGGGCCCAGGGGTGCCGCCACGCGGGTGCGGGCCCGGGCGGCCGCGGCCATCTCGGGGATGTCCTGCTTGACGTGGTAGCCGCGGCTGAGGAGGAGCGGGACGAGGACCGCTTCCGTGTCCCCGAGGGCGGCGAGCGTGTCGGGGAGCAGGGGGGCGTTCAGTTCGATGTGCCCGAGGTGCACCGGCAGGCCGGGGCGCTGTTCGCGGACCCGGTCGAGGAGGGCGCGGACCGTGCTCAGCGCGCGCGGGTCGCGGCTGCCGTGCGCCACGACGACGAGGGCGGGCGGGACCGGGCGGCGGGCCGCGGTCGGCGGGACGAGGCTGAGCTGGCTGGGCATGTACCGATGGTCGCGGCACCACGTTGCCTCCCCGTTGCGTGGGGGTCACGGGTGTTTTCCGGCGGTTCACCATGGGGGACAGGGCCGGTGTGAGCGCCCTTGACCTGGGGGTTCGAGGTTTCGCGTGAAGCTGGTCACCCGCGCTGCGGTGAACCGGACGGGCTGATCGGACGTCCTCGAATGTCAGACCGACCTGGGGAGGGACCTGTCCGATGCGTGATCCGAAGTTCCGCAGACCGCGGCTGCCGCGTACCCGCCGGGGGCAGCGGCGGCTGGTGCAGGCCGTGATGGCCGGGTGCGTGCTCGCGCTGCTTCCGGCGACCTGGATGTACGCGGTGGCGGGTGACCGGCTGCGGACGGCGGCGGACGTGCCGCGTACCGATGTGGCCGTGGTGTTCGGGGCGGGGCTGTGGGACGGGGAGCCCTCGCCGTACCTCGCGCACCGGCTGGACGCGGCGGCGGAGCTGTACCGGAAGGGGCGGGTCGAGGTGGTGCTCGTCACCGGGGACAACAGCCGCGAGGACTACGACGAGCCGGACGCGATGCGCGTGTATCTGACGCGGCACGGGGTGCCCGACGGGCGGATCGTCAGCGACTACGCGGGATTCGACACGTGGGACTCCTGCGTGCGCGCGAAGAAGATCTTCGGCGTGGACGAGGCCGTCCTGATCAGCCAGGGCTTCCACATCCGGCGGGCTGTGGCGCTGTGCCAGGCGGCGGGGGTGGAGTCGTACGGGGTCGGGGTGGACGCGGTGCACGACGCGACCTGGTACTACGGCGGTGCCCGGGAGATCTTCGCCGCCGGGAAGGCGGCGCTGGACGCGGCGTTCCGGCCGGATCCCCGGTTCCTCGGGCCGCAAGAGCCGGGTGTGGAGCGGGCGTTGGCCACGGCCGAATAGTCTGTCGGATGAATCAGGACGTTCTGCCGGAGCGGGTTTGACGCGCACATTTCACCCCAGGGTATGAAATACGGCTGCGCGCTCTCCGTGTTCACTCAGTCACGCTTAGCGTCTTCGCCGTGCGGCGGCGGATCGGGCCGCCGTCGCGAACTGGGGGAAAGGACACCTGATGAATCGACTTCGCTCCGCGCTGGTGATGGCCGCCGCGGGCGCGCTGCTGGCTGTGCCGGCCGCCATGGGGACCGCCTCGGCGGCACCCGTGGCCGCCCCGGCGGTCAAGGCCCCGGAGCCGGGCTGCGCGAAGCTCGGCGCCTCCGGCCAGTGGTGGGCCGACATCCACAACGTGTGCGGGCACACCATCTCCGCCAGCGTGGAAGTCGACGGCTTTGACCCCTCGTGTATCCAGATCGGCCCCGGCGGGGTCGGAAGGATCGGTCTGGACGTGGGCGACGAGCCGTACTACGCGTACGAGTGCTGACCGGGGCCGTGCCCTGACCAGGCACAGCCCCTGAACGTGGCCGGGGGCGGGGGCGCGGCCGGCGCGCTCCGCGTGTCCCGTCCCCGGCCTTTTCCGCAGCGGTCAGCTTCCGTGGAAGCGCGGTGTGCGCTTCTCCAGGAACGCCGCCATCCCCTCCTTCTGGTCGTCGGTCGCGAACAGGGCGTGGAACACCCGCCGTTCGAAGCGGATGCCGTCCCTGAGGCCCGTCTCCAGGGCCCGGTCGACGCACTCGCGGGCCGCCCTGACCGCCGTACGGCCGTGAGAGGCGACGGCCGCCGCCGCCCGCAGGGCCTCGTCGAGGACCCGGGCGTCGGGGACCACGCGGGAGACCAAGCCGCAGCGCTCGGCCTCCCGGGCGTCCATCGTGCGGCCGGTGAGCACCAGGTCCATGGCCTTGGCCCGGCCTGCCAGGCGGGTCAGCCGCTGGGTTCCGCCGATGCCGGGTATCACGCCCAGCTTGATCTCCGGCTGGCCGAAGAGGGCCGACTCCCCCGCGACGACGAGGTCGCACATCATGGCCAGCTCACAACCGCCGCCGAGCGCGTAGCCGTTGACGGCGGCGATCTTCGGGGTGCGCAGGTCGGCGAAGTCCTCCCAGGCCGCGAAGTAGTCCTCGGACAGCATGTCGACGGCCGACTTTCCCGCCATCTCCTTGATGTCCGCGCCGGCGGCGAAGACCTTCTCCGAGCCGGTGACGACGACGCAGCCCACCTCCGGGTCGTGGTCCAACGGGCCGAGGACGCTCAGGAGTTCGGCGAGCAGTTCCGAGCTGAGCGCGTTGAGGGCGTGCGGGCGGTGCAGGCGGACGGTCACCACACGGCCGTCTCGCTCGACCTTCAGGTTGTTCATCTTCCGTCTCCTTCAGCAGGGTTACGCAGCGGGGTCACGAGTCCCAGATCGCGCCGTACGCCGGAATGCCGCGCCGTTCCAGGCCGTGCACCACCTGCCAGGTCAGCCGCTTGTTGGAGATGCAGATGACGGCCTCCGCCCCGAAGTCGCGGTACGCGGCATGGGCGAGGCGCACCATGTCGGGCTTGCCGTGCCGGGAGGTGTCCCAGACCAGGGCGTGCGGCTGGACGGCGAGGATCTCGTCGACGAGGGCGTCGCCGTAGGTGGCCCGGGGATCGCGGGTGGCCCAGACCAGGCGGGAGGGCACCTCGGCGGCGAGCAGATGGGGCAGGCAGGGGCCGATGCCGCTGCCGGTCGCCACGTACACCACCTTCCTGAACAGGACCTCGATGTTGGCGACTCCGGCCGTGGTGATGCCCTTGACCCACACCCGCTCGGGCAGGTCGTCGACGAACGAGCCGGTCCAGTCACCGGCGCGGGAGATGGTGAGCCGGAAGCCGGAGCGGCCGGGGGCGGGGACGTTGGCGAAGGAGTGCCACTCCTTGAGCGGACTGCGGCTGATCGCCGTCGAGGAGCCGGCGAAGGGCGTCTCGCCGTAGTCGAAGCGGGCCAGTGCCACATGCGGCGAGGGGCGTTCGGTGCGGACGTCCACCTTGCGCAGCCGCAGCCAGGGCAGCGCCACGCTGAACGTGACGACCGCGAGGACCGCGAGCGGGACCGGGCCCTGGCCGGAGAGCAGGGTGTGGGTCCAGAAGAGCGCGAGGGCGCCCCAGCCGCCGAAGCGGTGGATCTTCTCGAAGTGGTCGTGGTGGCGGGAGCGGAAGGGCGGCAGGGCAGTGGCGATGATGAGCGCGAGAAGCGCCAGGAGGACCCAGCCGACGGCCATGAGAGGGCCGTTCGGTGTGGTGACCGTCAGCGCCAGGAACCAGGCCGTGCCCGCCAGCGCCCCGCCCACGTGCAGTCCGCCGAAGTGGTACACCTTGCCGAGCGTCCAGCGGACCTTCAGCGGCCAGTGCGTCGGGGCCGAAGTCGCCAGCCGGAAGAAGAGGTTGATGACGTACTGCTGGCGTACGACGACGGCCAGGGCGAGGTTGGCGAGGGCGGCGTGCCCGAGGGTGGGGGTGGCCAGGGGCCAGGCGGCCCACAGGAACGCCGCGTTGGCCAGCAGCACCAGGGCCGCCAGGCGGTTGTAGTGCATCAGGCGGGGGTGCTTGAGCAGGCGGCGGGGTGCGGGGAGAAGCGGCGGGAACTCGCCCGAGTCCTGGTGTACGCGGGGCGGGGACGTGGTCATCGGGCCACCGCCAGGCGCTCCTCGATCATGCGCAGCAGCGCCTGTTTGTCGACCTTGCCGCGGTCGGTCTCGGGGAGGTAGGCCAGCGGCAGGACCTGCTCCGGGACGCAGTAGTACGGCAGGGCGTCCGCGACCGCGCGGCGGGCCGCGTCCGGGTCGGCGTCCGCCGGGCAGACGAAGGACACCAGGGTGCGGGCGTCGCGTCTCAGGGTGACCGCGCGGGTGCAGCCCGCGGCCTCCAGCACGGAGGAGACGGAGTCCAGCTCGACGCGGAAGCCGCGCACCTTGACCTGGTCGTCGGTGCGGCCGAGGTGTTCGAGCCGGCCGTCGAGGGTCCAGCGGCCGAGGTCCCGGGTGCGGAACATACGGCGGCCGCCGCCGAGGAACGGGTCGGGGGCGTAACGCTCGGCGTTGAGCGCCTCGTTGCCGAGGTAGCCCGCGGAGACGCAGTCGCCGCCCGCCCACATCTCGCCGGTCTCGCCGACGGGCAGGGGGCGGCGGTCGGCGTCGAGGACGTAGACCGTGTTGTTGGGGGTGGGGCGGCCGATGGTGAGCAGCGGGGCGTGCGGGTCGTGGCGGCTCATCGTGTTGACGATCGTGGTCTCGGTCGGGCCGCAGCAGTTGTGGAAGGCGGCCTGCCGGGCCCACCGGTCGGCCAGCGGGCGCGGGCAGGGCTCCCCCGCCACGGCCACCGTGCGCACGCGGGGGCAGGCGGCGGGGTCGAGGCCGGACAGCACGGTCGGCGTCGCGATGATCACGTCGGCCGTGCGGGCCGCCGCGGCGATGTCCTTGCCGCGGATGAGGAGGGTGCCGCCGTGGGTGAGGCAGCCGAGGATCTCCCAGGCGGCCATGTCGAAGGCGATGCTGAGGAGTTGGGCGACCCGGTCGCCGGGGCGGATGCCGAGGCCGCCCGGTTCGGTGAGCAGGAGGTTGGCGACGTTGCGGTGGGTGACCTTCACGCCGTTGGGGCGGCCGGTGGTGCCGGAGGTGAACAGGACGTAGCAGCCGTCGTCGGGCCCTACGGCGGTGACCGGCCGTGGCGCGTACGGCAGCGGCTCGTCGAGCGGGAGCAGCAGATGGCCGGCCGGCAGCGGCACGCGGTGAGCGTGTTCGGCGACGGTGAGGACGACCCGGGTGCGGGCGGTGCGGATGACGTGGGTGAGCTGGGCCGGGGGCGCGAGGCCGATGTCCTGGGGGACGTAGGCGGCGCCGGCCTTCAGGATGCCGAGCAGGCCGACGAGCATCGGGAGGGAGCGGCGGACGAACAGGCCGACGTGGTCGCCGGGGCGTACACCCTCGCGGATCAGGCGGGCGGCGAGGGCGTCGGCGTAGCGGTCGAGCTCACCGTAGGTGAGGCGCGCGCCCTGGTGTTCGGCGGCCACGGCGTGCGGGGTGGCGGCGGCGTGCCGGGCGACGGCGTGGTGCAGGAGCGGGTCGGGGACGGGGACGGTGGGGCCCCGTCCGTACTGCCGGAAGAGGTGCTGGTCGTGAGGGCTCAAGTGGCGCAGAGGCATGATCGGGTGGCCTCCTGGCTGTTGCGAGTGTGGGATTGCCACCGGCGGCGGAGCCGCAGGTGGATGCAGCCGTGAGTGGCGGGCATGCCCGGGTGTCGAACGCCGTGCGGAGTCGTGCGAGCGCTGCGCGTAGCGAGAGCGTAGTGCGGCTGCTTCAACTCTCAACGAGGGCGGATCGGACAAGAAGGGAACGCAATGAGCCACATGTGGCGTTTCTCGTCCCACAGGCAACGTCCGTACCGGTCGGCGACGACCTGAAGGCGGGCAGGCCTGTGCCTCGCGCGGGCGGGCCTGTGTACCTCACGCGGACCGGCCGGTGCGCCTCACGCGGACCGGGCGGCGGCGGGGAGGTCCCCGTCCCGGCCGCGTAACAGGGAGCCGTGCCGCGCGTAACACGGCCGAAGCACGCTGAACGGCATGCAGAACACCGCCACGCCCACGCACTGCCCGTACTGCGCCCTGCAGTGCGGGATGAACCTGACGCCCACGCCGGACGGGACCGTCGAGGTGAGCGAGCGCGCGGACTTCCCGGTGAACCGGGGCGCGCTGTGCGGCAAGGGCCGTACGGCACCCGCGGTGCTGGCCTCGAACGTCCGTCTGACCTCGCCGCTGGTGCGTTCCGGGGGCGAGCTGGTGCCCGCCTCCTGGGACGAGGCGCTGGACCGGATCGCCGCGGGGCTGCGCCGGACGCGCGCGGAGCACGGGCCTGACGCGGTCGGGGTGTTCGGCGGGGGCGGTCTGACGAACGAGAAGGCGTACACGCTCGGCAAGTTCGCGCGTGTCGTGCTCGGCACGTCCCAGATCGACTACAACGGCCGTTTCTGCATGTCGTCGGCGGCCGCCGCCGGCATCAAGGCGTTCGGGCTCGACCGGGGGCTGCCCTTCCCGCTGGAGGACATCCCGAAGACGGGCTGCGTGATCCTGGTCGGGTCGAATCTCGCGGAGACCATGCCGCCGTCGCTCCGCTTCTTCAACGAGCTGCGGGAGAACGGCGGCACGCTGATCGTGATCGACCCGCGCCGCACGAAGACCGCCGAGCAGGCGGACCTGCACCTGGCGCCCCGGCCGGGCACGGACCTGGCCCTGGCCCTGGGCCTGCTGCACCTGGTGATCTCCGAGGGGCGGGTGGACGCGGAGTACGTCCAGGAGCGCACGGTGGGCTGGGAGGACGCGCGGGCCGCGGCGATGGCGCACTGGCCGGAGTACGTGGAGCGGATCACGGGGGTGTCCGTTCCTCAACTGCGGGAGACCGTAAGGCTGTTCTGCGAGCCGGAGTCGGCGATGGTGCTCACCGCCCGCGGACCCGAGCAGCAGTCCAAGGGCACGGACACGGTGGGCGCGTGGATCAACCTGTGCCTGGCGACGGGCCGGGCGGGCCGTCCGCTGTCCGGGTACGGCTGTCTGACGGGGCAGGGCAACGGGCAGGGCGGACGCGAACACGGGCAGAAGGCCGACCAGTTGCCGGGCTATCGCAAGCTCGACGACCCGGCGGCTCGGCAGCATGTCGCCGAGGTGTGGGGAGTCGACCCGGAGTCGCTGCCGGGCCCGGGGCGCAGTGCGTACGAGCTGCTGGACGCGCTGGGCACGGACATCACGTCCCTGCTGCTGATGGCGTCCAACCCGGTGGTGTCGGCGCCGCGAGCCGCGCACATCGAGGAGCGCATCAGGTCGCTGGACTTCCTGGCCGTGTGTGACGTGGTGCTGTCGGAGACGGCGGCGCTCGCGGACGTGGTCCTGCCGGTCACGCAGTGGGCGGAGGAGACGGGCACGACGACGAACCTCGAGGGCAGGGTCCTGCTCCGCCGCCGGGCGATCACTCCGCCCGAGGGCATCCGCAGTGACCTGGAGGTCCTCCACGAACTGGCCGCCCGGCTGGGCGTGGAGAAGGGCTTCCCGACCGACCCCGAGGAGGTCTTCGAGGAACTCCGCCGCGCGAGCGCGGGCGGCCCGGCGGACTACTCGGGGATCACGTACCGCAGGCTGGTGGAGGAGGACGGGGTGTTCTGGCCTTGTCCGGGGGCCGCGGAGGCGGTGGAGCGGCCCGCCGCGGGTGACACGACGGCCACGGCACACCCCGGCACCCCCCGCCTCTTCCTCGACCGGTTCGCCACCCCCGACGGACGCGCCCGGTTCGTCGCCGTCTCGCATCGTGCGGTCGCCGAGGAACCGGACGACGAGTACCCCGTGCTGCTGACCACCGGCCGGGTCGTGGCGCAGTACCAGTCCGGGGCGCAGACGCGGCGCGTGGCGGAGCTGAACGCCGCCGCGCCCGGGCCGTTCGTGGAGTTGCATCCGCGGCTGGCGGCGCGGCTCGGGGCGGCCGAGGGGGATCCGGTCGCCGTCGTGTCGCGGCGGGGCCGGGCCGTGGCGCCCGCGAGGATCACCAACGCCATCCGCCCCGACACCGTGTTCATGCCCTTCCACTGGCCGGGCGAGGGCCGCGCCAACACCCTCACCAACCCCGCGCTCGACCCGACCTCCCGGATGCCGGAGTTCAAGGCGTGTGCGGTGCGGTTGGAGGCCGTGCGGGGCTGAGGGCCCGGGGCTACCGCCGGGCCGGGGCCAGGGCCTCGCTCAGGTCGGGGATGTCGTCCCGGCTGCGCAGCGCTGTCGCCGCCGTCAGGTGGCCGAGGCGCAGTCTGGATGCCTCGTCGAGGTCCGTCAGGACACCGGACAGATACCCGGCGGCGAAGGCGTCGCCCGCGCCGACCGGTTCGACCACCTCGATCTCCGGGGCCGGGACGAAGGTGACGTCCCCCGTCGCGTAGGAGGTCGCGCCGTGCTCCGCGTCCTTGACGACGACGAGCGGCGCGGGGGCGAGCAGGCTCGCGATGTCGTCGGGGTGGGCGGTGCCCCACAGGGCCTCGGCCTCGTCGCGCCCGACGAACACGAGGTCCGCGGCACGGGCCAGGTCCCGCAGCGCCGGGGCCGCGTCGGCGGTCCGCCCGGTCCAGAGGGCGGGGCGGTGGTTGACGTCGAAGGAGATCAGCGGCCGACGTACCGCGTCATCCCACGGCGTGCGGCGTACGACGATCTCCTCCAGGAGACCGGCGCAACTGCCGGACAGCGCCGCGGTGATGCCCGACACGTGCACGATCCGCGGCCCCCGCAACTCGGGCGCGCCGGCCAGCTCCGGTCCCATGTGGGCGGCGGCCGATCCGCTCCGGTAGTACAGCGGCCGGGTGGCGTCCGGGCCCGGGTCCTTGAAGTACACGCCGGTCGGATGCGCGGGGTCGACGGCGACGCCGCCCACCTCGACACCCCGGGCCGCGAGTTCGGCGCGGATGCGCCGCCCGAACGCGTCGTCGCCCACCCGGCTCAGCCAGGCCGCGCGATGCCCGAGCGCGGCCAGTGCGCAGGCCACGTTGGACTCGGCGCCGCCGACGGAGAGGCGGAGCGCGGACTGGTCGACCAGCGGCCGGTCGTCCGGCGGGCTGAGCACGGCCATGGTCTCGCCGAGACACACGACGTCCGCCGGCGGGTGCTCGGGGGATACGGCGGTCGGGTGGGGCACGGAGTTCTCCCGCGGGAACGGTGGGACACAGGAACGGTGGGACTACGGGTGTGCTGTCAGGCCGTGACCGGCGCTCCCCCGCCGAGCCGCAGCATCACCTTGCTGCTCGCGCTCGCCGGGTCCGCCGCGACCGTGAGGGCCTGCTCGGCCTGGTCCAGGGGGAAGCGGTGGGTGATGACCGGTGAGATGTCCAGGCCGTCGCGCAGGGCGGTCAGGGCGTCGTCGATCTCGTCGACGAAGCGGTAGGAGCCGATCCAGGTGATCTCCCGGGTGACCAGGTCGCCCAGGACGGCGGGCGCGGCCGTGCCCGGCAGGTTCCCGACCTGTACGACGGTGCCGCCGCGGGCCGTGGCCCCGAGGACCGCCCCCAGCGCGGCCGGTGCGCCGGACGCCTCGAAGACGACGTCGACGTCGTGCGGCAGGTCCTCGCCCCGGGAGACGTCGACCGTGGCGTCCGCGCCCATGCGACGGGCCACGGCGAGCGACGCGGAGGACAGGTCGGCGGCGCACACCGATTCCGCGCCGCGGTGCTTCGCGGCCGCGACGACCAGCGAGCCGATCGGGCCCGCCCCGTTGACCAGGACCGTACGGCCCCGCAGCGCCGGCACCCGGCCCACGGCGTGCAGGGCGACCGCGAGCGGCTCCGCGAGGGCGCCCGACTCGGTGTCCACGCCCTCGGGCAGCGGCCGGACCTGGGCCGCTCGGACCGTACGGAACTCGCTGAACCCGCCGTCGGTGTGCGGAGTGAGGGCCGCCGAGCCGAAGTAGCGGACCCGCGCGTGGAGGTTGGTGCGCCCGGCGAGCCGCTCGGGGGGCTCGCCGATGAGCTGGGCCGGGTGGACGGTGACGGGCTGTCCCTCCGACAGACCGGTCACCCCGGAGCCCAGCGCCGCGACCCGGCCGGCGAACTCATGGCCGAGGACCAGCGGGTGGGCGAGGGCGGCGGTGCCGGAGGCGCCCTTCTTCCAGTACGCGACGTCGGAGCCGCAGATGCCGCCCCACTCCAGGGCGAGCAGCACCTCGTCCCGCGCGGGCTCGGGCCGGGGCCGCTCGTCGATCCTGACGTCACCCGCCCCGTGCACGACGACAGCTTTCATGGCGGTCACAGGGCTCATACGGCGTCCTCCAGCCGGACCAGGTCGCGTCCGCGCGTCTCGGGCGAGAGCAGCGCGCTGACGAGGGTGATGAGGGAGTAGACGACGAGCATCGCCGCGATGGGCCACCAGCTTCCGGTGGCGGCGGTGAGGCTCGCCGCGAGGACCGGCCCGATCGCCGTGGCGAGGACGCCGCCGATCTCCTTGGCCAGCGCGAGCTGGGTGAACCGGGTCCGGGAGCCGAAGAGTTCGGCCATGGTCACGCTCTCCAGCGCGAACAGTCCCAGGACGCCGAGGTTCAGGCCCAGGACCATGCCGAGCATCAGGGCGGGCGTGCTGCCCGAGGTGATCAGCATCATGAGCGGGAAGGCGGTGAGGGCCGTGAGCGAGGTGAGCGCCAGATACATCCGGCGGCGTCCGAAGCGGTCGCCGAGCATGCCGATGGCCGGCACCGTGAGGAAGCCCAGCAGCGACCCGTACACGATGGCGTCGGTGGGTACGGAGCGCTCGGCCGCGAGTTCGGTGGCGATGTAGCCGACGAGGAACGTCTGGATCAGCCCGGAGTTGCCGGCCTGCCCGAAGCGCAGCCCGAGCGCCAGGAAGAACGCCTTGCCCTTGCGCTGCTTCAGGCCCGCCTCCAGCAGTCCGGCGTCGTCGTCGGCCCCCTTCGTGACGGCCGTCTCCACCTCGCGCCGGCTCATCGCGACACCGTCCACGACGTCGGGCCGCTCCTCGAAGACCGGGCTCTCCTTGAGGTTGCGCCGCAGCCACACCGCGAACAGCAGCAGCCCGAAGCTCAGCAGGAAGGGCAGCCGCCAGCCCCAGGACAGCAACTGGTCCTCGCTGAGCACGGCGAGCAGCACCGCCCACAGCCCGGAGGCGGCCAGCGTCCCCGAGTTGGTGCCCAGCGACACCAGCGAGGCGACCAGACCGCGCCGTTTCGTCGGGGCGTACTCGGCGAGCATCACGGTCGCGCCCGCGATCTCCGCGCCCGCGCCGAAGCCCTGGGCGAGTCGCAGGACGACGAGCAGGACGGGCGCCAGGATGCCGATGGTCGCGTAGGTGGGCAGCACGCCGATGAGGGTGGTCGAGGCGCCCATCAGGAGGATGGTGATCGTCAGGACCTTCTTGCGGCCGAGCCGGTCGCCCATTCTGCCGAAGTAGACCGCGCCGGCGAGGCGGGCGACGTAGCCGACGCCGTAGGTGGCCATCGCGGCGATGAGACCGATGGCGGGGCTGACGTCCGGGAAGAAGATCTTGTTGAAGACGATCGCGGCCGCCAGCGAGTACAGCTGGAAGTCCATGAACTCCATGGCCGTTCCCAGCCACCCGGACACGGCGGCCTTGGTCAGGTCACGGGTGGTGCGTCGCACGCCGCCGGCCTGCTCGGCCGTGGTCGTGGTGTCCTTCATCGTGAACTCCGTTGTTCGACAGACGAGTTGGGGAGAGGGAGGGGAGGCGCTCAGATATCCAGGTGTCCGGCACGCAGGGCCGGGAGATGCCGTACGGCGGCGGTGACGAGTTCGGAGTCGCCGGCGAGGTCGGGCGCCCCGACGGTGGTGAGGAGCGCGCGGACGACGGCCGTGTCGTCCGCTCCGGTGCGCCAGCAGGCGGTGAGCTCGTCCCGCGCGGGGTCCGGGATGTCGTGGTCCCGGGTGAGGTGCGCCCAGCCCGCCAGGGCGAGTTCGAGGACCGGTGTGGCAGCCCCGCGCTCGCGCAGGACGCGCAGGGCCGGCAGCCAGCGCTCGGTGATCTTCAGCGAGGCGTCCGAGGCGATCTGCCGCAGCAGGTGGTGCATGGCCGGGTTGCGGAAGCGGGCGACCAGGTCGTCGGCGTACCGGCCGGGGTCCGGGCCGCCGTCCGGCAGCGTGGGCGCGACCTCGGCGCACAGGGACCTGACGAGCCGCTCGCCCCAGCCATCGGCCATCGCGTCGGCGACGGTGGTGCGGCCCGCGGCGATCCCGAGGACGGCGAGGGCCGAGTGCGAGCCGTTGAGCAGCCGCAGTTTGGTGAGCTGGTAGGGGGCGACATCGGGCACGAGGAGGGCGCCGTCCAGCTCCCACGCCGGACGCGGGGCGGTGAAGCGGTCCTCCAGGACCCACTGCCGGTACGGTTCGCCGCTCACGGGCAGGGCGTCGTGGACACCCAGCGCGGTGGCCGTCGCCGTGAGGTCTCCCGGGGCGGTGGCGGGGACGATCCGGTCCACCACGGTGGCGGGGAAGGTCACCTGCCGGTCGAGTAGTTCCAGGGTCTGATCCACATCGCGGCCGCCCGCGGCGCGCACGGCGTCCTGGACCGCGGTCCGCAGCACGGCGCCGTTGTCCGCCATGTTGTCGCAGGACACGACGGTGATCGGGGCGGCACCGGAGCGCATCCGCGTGGCCAGCCCGGCGGCGAGGCGCCCGACGACCGTGTCCGGTCCGGCGGCCCGGTAGCCCTTCTCCGTGATCGTCAGCGTCACCACCGTCACCTCGGGGTCGGTGAGCAGGGCGTCGACGGCCTCCCCGTCCCGCCCGAGCGCGTACGCGCCGGTCAGCGCGCCGACGACCCGGGGGGTGCCGCCCTCGTCACGGCGCTCGGTCACCGAGTACAGGCAGTCCTGGGCGCGCAGGGCGTCGACGGTCGCCGCCGACCGGGGAGCGACGGCGGCGATGCCCCAGGGCTCGCCGGAGTGCGCGACGGCGTTCTCGGTGTAGAGGGCCTGGTGGGCCCGGTGGAAGGCGCCGATGCCGAAGTGGACGACGCGGGTGCGGAGTCCGGCGGGGTCGACGCGGGGGCGCGAGGCGGGCGGGAGGGCGCCGAGCGCGGCGCGGTTCAGCTGCTGCATGCCGCTCACCAGTCGTGCACCGAGCCGTCGAGACGGCGGGCGACCGGGAGATAGCGCCGCTGGTACGGGAAGCGTTCGGCGGCCTTCTCGTCGTACTCGACCCCGAGGCCCGGCTCGTCCGAGGGGTGCAGCATGCCGTCGGCGAAGGTGACGCCCGTGCGGAACACCTCGGCGGCCTCGTCGGGGTGGCCCATGTGCTCCTGGATGCCGAAGTTCGGCACGGTGAGGTCGAGGTGCACGGCCGCGGCCATGCTGACCGGGGAGAGGTCGGTGGCGCCGTGCGAGCCGGTGCGGACGTGGTAGAGCGCGGCGAGGTCGAAGATCCGGCGCAGGTGGGTGATGCCGCCCGCGTGGACGACGGTGGTGCGCACGTAGTCGATGAGCTGCTCGGTGATGAGGTGCTGGACGTCCCAGATGGAGTTGAACACCTCGCCGACGGCGATCGGCGTCGTGGTGTGCTGCCGTATCAGCCGGAACGCCTCCTGGTTCTCGGCGGGCGTCGGGTCCTCCATCCAGAACAGCCGGCAGGCCTCGACGCTCTTGCCGAAGCGGGCCGCCTCGATCGGCGTCAGCCGGTGGTGCACGTCGTGCAGGAGGTGGAAGCCGAAGCCGAAGCGCTCCCGTACGGCCTCCAGGTACGTCGGCGCGAAGCCGAGGTAGGCCTCGGTGTCCCAGGGCTGCTCGTCGGGCAGCTCGGTCGCGGCGGGTTCGTAGACCTTGCCCCTGCGGACGCCGTAGGTGCCGCCGACGTCCGGGACGGCCGCCTGGGCGCGCACGGCCTTGTAGCCGAGCTCCAGATAGCGCTCGACGTCGTCGAGGAGGGAGGGCACGTCCGTGCCGCTGGCGTGCGAGTAGACCAGGACGCCGTCCCGGGACCGGCCGCCGAGCAGCTCGTACACGGGGAGTCCGGCGGTCTTGCCCTTGATGTCCCACAGGGCCGTGTCGACGGCGGCGATGGCCGTCATGGTGACCGGGCCGCGCCGCCAGTAGGCGCCCTTGTAGAGGTACTGCCAGGTGTCCTCGATCCGCGCCGGGTCACGGCCGATCAGCAGCGGGGCGAGGTGGTCGCGCAGATAGCTCGCCACGGCCAGCTCGCGCCCGTTGAGCGTGGCGTCGCCGAGGCCGGTCACCCCGTCCGAGGTGGTGACGCGCAGGGTGACGAACGTGCGGCCCGGGGAGGCGACGAAGACCTCGACGCGCTCGATGGTGCTCACTGAGGGCTCTCCTTACGGCGGCTCGGACCGGGGCGGTGACGGTGGCGGGACGGCGCCGGTCCTTGTCGTGCAGTGCTTGTATACAAGCACCTGTCGCACAGGGGAGCAATACCCTCGCTTCGATACGTAGGATGTGCACATGGCCCAGACGAACCGGCGGACCAGCCGGCGCTCCATCTACCTGAAGCTCCGTCAGATGGTGCTGACCCTCGAACTCCCCCCGGGCGCCGCTCTGTCGGAGAACGAGCTGGCCGCGTCCCTGGGGGTGAGCCGCACGCCGGTACGGGAGAGCCTGATCCTGCTGGCCCAGGACGGGCTGGTGCAGATCTTCCCCAAGATCGGGTCGTTCGTGTCCCGGGTGGACCCGGCGCAGGTCGCGGACGCGCAGTTCCTGCGGGAGGCCGTCGAGCTGGCCTCACTGGACGCCCTGCCGTCCGAGCTGGACGCGTCGGTCGTGGCGGAGCTGCGGGACAACCTCGGACGTCAGCAGCGCACGCGGCTGAGCCTGGAGGAGTTCTTCGAACTGGACGAGGCCTTCCACCACGGCCTGATGCGGCTGGGCGGCCACGGGAACGTGTGGACCACGGTCGCCGCGGCCAAGGGCCACCTGGACCGGGCCCGGCGACTGGGCCTGCACGAGAACGTCTCCCCCGCGGTCTTCGCCGACCAGCACCAGGAGATCTTCGACGCGGTCGTCAGCGGCGACCTCGCCCTGGCCCGCACCGCCATGCGTACGCATCTGCGCGCCGTCTTCAGCGACATCGAGCGCATCCGGACGCACTCACCGGAGCTCTTCGCGACCGGCTCCTCGTCCGTGCCGGTGCGGCGCAACGTGGTGGTCTGGGAGTAGCGGAGCGGCACACTCCGGCACAGGCCTCGGTGGTGTCCGCACCCGAACTGCGGACACCACCGAGAATCGTGAGGGGCGGCTCAGCCCACGTCGACGGCGCTCCAGGCCGCGGCCACCGCCTTCTGCTCCGTGCTGCCGCCGCCGTAGAGGTCCTTCGCCGCGTTCAGGGTCGCCTTGCGGGCGGCCGCGTAGTCGGTCGAGGACGTCATGTAGACCGTCAGGGCGCGGTACCAGATCTTGCCCAGCTTGGCCTTGCCGATGCCCTTGACCGCAGCGCCGTCGCAGGTCGGGGAGGAGTGGCTGACGCCGTTGATCGTCTTGGTGCCGCTGCCCTCCGCGAGCAGGTACGCGAAGTGGTTGCCGACGCCCGAGGAGTAGTGCACGTCGAGGTCGGCGACCTTGTCGCTCCAGCAGTCGGCGGACTTGCCGTCCTTCGACGGCTTGTCCATGCGGCGCAGGGCCTCCCGGCCGAGCCCGGAGCGGACGACCTTCTCGCCGATGAGCCAGTCACCGCGGTCCTTGGCGTTGTTCGCGTGGAACTCGACCAGCGTGCCGAAGATGTCCGACGTGGCCTCGTTCAGACCGCCGGACTCGCCCGAGTACGTCAGCGCCGCCGTCTTCGAGGTGACACCGTGGGACATCTCGTGCCCGGCCACGTCCAGCGACACCAGCGGCCCGAGTTGCTTGCCGTCGCCGTCGCCGTACGTCATGCAGAAGCAGTTGTCGTCCCAGAAGGCGTTGTTGTAGTTCTTGCCGTAGTGGACGCGGTTGAACGAGCCCTTGCCGTCGCCGGCTATGCCCTTCCGGTTGTGGACGTTCTTGTAGTAGTCCCAGGTGACGTCCGTGCCGTACTGCGCGTCCACCGCCACCGTGGCGCGGTTCGAGGTCTGGCCCGTGGCCCAGTGGTTGTCCGCGTCGGTGAAGATCGTCGCGGGGGCGCGGGTCACGCAGACCGTCAGCAGGCACCGGTCCGTCTTGTTCTCCGCGTCGCCCGTGTACGTGCCGCCGCGCGTCGCGTCCTTCAGCCGGTACGACGACCCGGACTTCGTCGTGTTCAGCGCGACCGTGCCGCCGTAGAGGGACTTGCCGTCGCCCGACACCGTCTCCATGGTGTCCCAGGCGTCGATCCGGTCGCCGGTGGTCGCGTCGGTCAGCACCGTGCGGCCGACGGGGTTGCCGAGTCCGTCGTGCGCCACCGCGTCGGTCTGCCAGGCCAGCTTCGGGGCGCCGTGCAGGGCGTCGACGACCAGGCGCGGCTTGGCGGTCAGCTTCTTCAGGGTCTCGCCGAGGTGTGCGGCGCGCAGCAGGCTCGCGGCCAGGTCGGCGGCCTTCGGGGCGGTCACCTTCGGGGTGACGTCGGCTATGGAGAGCGCGGACCTCGTGGCGCGGTTGGCGCTGCGGTAGGTGCCGTCCGGGTTCAGGTGGAGCACGAAGTCGCCGCCGAGGACCGGGAGTCGGTGGTACGTGCGGTCGTAGCGGACGTGCTGGGTACCGTCCTTGTCGACGACCACGTCCCGGACCTTCGTCTCCTGGGCCGAGCCGAGGCCCAGTTCCGCGGCCCGGTCGGCGAGGACCGTCTCCGCACTCTCGATCGCGTCGGACCGGGTCGGCCGTTCGTCCGCCTGGGCGGTGGGTGAGAGTACGGCGGCCACCAGGGCGCCGATGCCGGTGGCGGCCGCGCCTGCGGTGGCGAGACGGGAACCTCGGACGGGACGTATCCGACTCATCGGTCTCCTCATACGGGCGCACCCGGTCGCGTGGGGTCGACCGGGGGCGGCGTTGATGTTGACCGCGAGTTAAGGCGGCTCGGACCTGGCGTGTCCATAGGCCCGTTGTGCAGGTGTGTGTGGGTGCAGAATCGTTCCTGTGACCCTCCCTTTCTTCGTCTACGGCACGCTCCGCCCCGGCGAGGTCAACCACGACCTCTTCCTGCGCGGCCGCATCCGCTCCGAGGCCCCGGGACGGCTCGACGACGCGGTGCTGTACGCCGGGCCGGGCTACCCGTACGCGGTCGAGGAACCGGGCGGCGGCGGCATGGTGAACGGGGAGTTGATCACCACCCTGCCGGAGTCGTACGGGGCGCTGCTCTCGGAGCTGGACCGGCTGGAGGACTACGTGCCGGGGGATCCGCGCAGCCTGTACGTACGCGTCGAGCGGAAGGTCGTGAGAGTGGCGGACGGGGCGGCGGTCCGGGCCTGGGTGTACCTCGCCGGGCCGACCGTGGCGTCACGGCTTCGGGCCGGGGGGAGGCGGATCGCGGGTGGGGATTGGCGGGGGCGGGAGTGAGGGGGTGGTGGTGGCCGTGACGCCCATGGCCGGCGGCGAGGCGGAGCGCCTGCGGCACGCCCGACGCAGGCAGCGCACGCGGATGCACCCCGGGGCGGGGTGAGAGCACGGGCCCTCGCCCGCAGCGGGACGAACACGTGCGGCGCGCGCGTCGGGGGCGCGGGGCGAGTCGAGACCGTGGGCGCCCGGGGGCACCAGCGGGCCGACGCAGGCCGCGCGGCCGTACGGGCGCCGAGGCCAGCCCTGATCACGGCGCCCGGGATCGGCAGCGCGCCCGAGGCAGGCCGCGCATGCGGATGGACCCCGGGGCGGGGTGAGAGCGCGGCGACCCCCGGGGCAGTGAGGCGGACGCCTGGGGCGCGCGCCGCACGGGCGGCAAGGCAGGCCGCGCATGCGAATGCACCCCGGGGCGGGGCGAGAGCCCGGCGACCCCCGGGGCAGTGAGGCGGACACGTGGGGCGCGCGCCGCACGGGCGGCAAGGCAGCTCGCGCCCCCGGGGCCGGTAACGGACAGCCCGTCAGTCCGCGTACGGGCGGGCCGCCCGCGCCTGACGCAACGCCTCGCCCCACCAGACCAGTTGGTCCAGCATGGTCTTCGCCGCGGCGTCCGGGCCCGCGGGGTCCCGTAGGGCGCCCTTGTCGTCGAAGGACGCGCCGGCGTTGTGGAAGGAGACGGTGTCGCGGACCGTCACGGCGTGGAGTTCGGCGAAGACCTGGCGGAGGTGCTCCACCGCGCGCAGGCCGCCGGACAGTCCGCCGTAGGAGACGAGGGCGACCGGCTTGGCCCGCCACTCGGCGAAGTGCCAGTCGACGAGGTTCTTCAGGCCCGCCGGGAAGGAGTGGTTGTACTCGGGGGTGAGGATGACGAAGGCGTCCGCTCGGGCCAGTTTCGGGGTGATGCCGGAGAGTGCGGCGGTCGCCTCGGGGGTCGGTTCGAAGGACATCGGCAGCTCGGTCTCGGCGACGTCCACGACCTCGGCGACCAGGTCGTCGCGGTCCCGGAGGCGCTCGAGGAGCCAGTCGGCGACGACGGGACCGAAGCGGCCGTGGCGGTTGCTGCCGACGACGAGGGTCACGTGCAGGGGCTGGGTCGCGGACGGGGCAGCGGCGGGTGCGTGCGTAGCGGTTGGGTTCATGCGGCACAGCCTCGTATCTCAACCTTTGTTGAGGTCAAGCCCGGATGCGCTCCACACCCGGGTCACCCGTTCACACGCGCTCGTGAGGCTTTTCCGGTACCCGCCCACCGAACGCCCTTGACCTGCCCAAACACCCCCGAGGGGCCGTCGGCCCGAGCGCCCCCTGACACCCATTCACCCCAATTCTGACGCTCCCTCAGAAAGCGCGGCCGCCGCGCTGCCCGTTACCTCGGAAGGGCAGGTGCACGAACGAACCGCTCGAAGGAGCACCGATGCGACGTACCGCCCGGCCGCTGACCGGCACCGCGCTCGCCGTCGCCGCCGCGGCCCTCGCCGCCGCCCCCGCGTACGGCGCCGCCGGCGGCCTGGAGGTCTCCCCCTCCTCGGTGGTCCCGGGCGGCCAGGTCACCGTGCGCACGGCGGCCTGCGGCGACGGCGGCACGGCGACGGGTGACGCCAGCGCGGTCGGGGCGGGTTCCCTCAGCCTGGCCCCGGGCCCGGACGACCAGGACGCGACCGGGCGGTTCAGGGTGCCGCCGAGCGCGCAGCCGGGGACGTACGAGATCACCGCGACGTGCACCGGGAGCGGCCGGCTGGTCACGGGTGACCTGGTGGTCACGCTGACGTCCGTGCGTCAGCGGGTCCATCCCAGGGGGAGTGTGAAGACGGGGGTCGGCGGCGCCCTGGGCCCCGATCCCGTGCAGACCGCGGCCGGTGTGGCGGCCCTCGCCGTCGCCGCCGCGGGCGGTACCTGGCTCCTGCATCGCCGGGCGAGAGGCGACGGGATCTGACGGACACCCTCCGCTGTCCGTCGCCGGTACCGCATGTCCCCTCCCCCTCCGGGTCCGACGCCCCTCGCGGCCCGGAGGGGGGTACGGGGCCCGCAGGGCTCCTGGAACGCAGAGGGGAGATCAGGAAAGGGTGGGCCATGCGCAGATTCCCCAGGTACGGCAGCACGCTCGGCAACCCGGCCAACGCCGCCATGGCGGCCGTCACGGTGTTCGCCCTGTGCTCCGGGGCGTGGCTGCTGCGCAACGGCGCCGAGACGCACACCCCGCCCCAGCCGTCCATCGCGCAGGCCCGCGCGGGTCAGGACGGGCAGGAGGGGCGCGACGGGCAGGAGGGCCGGGCAGGGCAGGCCGGCCGGGCCGGTGAACGGCATGCCGCGCCCGCGCTGCCGCCCTCGCCTCCCGACCGCATCCGCATCCCGGCGATCCGCGTGAACGCGCCCGTGACCGGGCTCGGCCTGACGAAGACCGGCAGCCTGGACGCACCGCCCGCCGCGCGCGGGAACCTCGCCGGCTGGTACGAGGCCGGCACCACCCCCGGCGAGCAGGGCACCGCGATCGTCGCCGGCCATGTCGACAACGCCGACGGCCCCGCCGTCTTCTACGGCCTGGGCGCCCTGACCAAGGGCAGCACGATCGAGGTGGACCGGCGCGACGGCAGGGTCGCCGTGTTCACCGTGGACGCCGTCGAGGCGTACGCCGCGAAGGACTTCCCCGACCAGAAGGTCTACGGCCCCGCCCGCCGCCCCGAGCTGCGGGTCATCACCTGCGGCGGCCGCTACTCACGGGCCACCGGCTATCAGGGCAACGTGGTCGTCTTCGCGCACCTGACCGGGAGCCGGTGACCCGCCCAGGATGTTGGCCCTCCCCCAGGCCCCCAGAGGTTCCAGGGCCTCGTTCAGGGACACGCCCCGCGGCGTCAGCGAGTACTCCACGCGGGGCGGCACCTCGTCGTACGCCTCGCGATGCACCAGACCGTCGGCCTCCATCTCCCGCAGCTGCGAGGCGAGCACCTTCTCGGTGACGCCCGGCAGCTCCCGGCGCAGTTCGCCGAAGCGGCAGGGCCGCTCGTTCAGCGCCCAGAGGATGAGCACCTTCCACTTGCCGCCGATCACGTCCATCGCCGCGTCGATCCCGCAGATGTACGCACCCGGCCGCCGTACCGTCGTCCCCATGCCCGAGCCCCTTCCCCTGCCACCTGCACGCTTCCCCTGAGGTAACCACCCACTTCCAAGTACGTACTTGAGCAGGCCGTTCCCTTCCGACGAGCCTAAACGCCATGACTGACAACGCCGTTGTTCCCCGTACGCCCCTCACCCTCCTCGGCGCCGGTGCCATGGGCACCGCCCTGGCCCGCGCCTGGCTCGCCGCCGGTCACCGGGTGACCGTCTGGAACCGCACCCCCGCCCGCGCCGAAGCCCTGGCCGCCGAGGGCGCGGCCGTGGCCGCGAGTGCCGCCGAGGCGGTGGCCGCCAACCGCCTCGTGATCGCCTGCCTGCTCGACGACGCCTCCGTGGGCGAAGCCCTGGAAGGGGCCGACCTGGCCGGGCGGGACCTGGTGAACCTCACCACGGGCACCCCGGCCCAGGGCCGCACCCGCGCCACCTGGGCCGAAGCCCGCGGCGCCCGTTTCCTGGACGGCGGGATCATGGCCGTACCGCCGATGGTGGGGCAGCCGGAATCAGGAGGCTACGTCTTCTACAGCGGCTCCCCCGAGCTCTTCGAGGAGCACCGGGACACCCTCGCCGTCCCGGTCGGCACCCGCTGGGCCGGGGCCGACCCGGGCTTCGCCGCGCTGCACGACGTGGCGCTGCTGAGCGCGATGAGCGGCATGTTCGCGGGCATCACGCACGCCTTCGCGCTGATCCGCCCGGAGGACATCGCACCGAAGGACTTCGCGCCGCTGCTCGCGGACTGGCTGACCGCGATGGCGCCGGCCGTGCACCAGACCGCCGACCAGCTGGAGAGCGGCGACTACACCGGCAACGTCGTCTCCAACCTCGCGATGCAGGTCGCGGGCAACACCACCCTGCTGCGCACGGCCGAGGAGCAGCGGGTCAGCCCGGAGCTGCTGACCCCGTACATGGCCCTGATGGAGCGACGACTCGCCCAGGGGCACGGCGACGAGGACGGGACGGGGATCGTCGAGCTGCTGGATCTGCGGCCGGGGGCGTCCGCCTAGGCCAGCCACTGCTCGTACGCCAGATTCGCCACCAGGGCGAACACCACCGTCAGCAGCACCACGCGGACGAAGCCGCTGCCCTTCTTCAGGGCGGTGTGGGCGCCCAGGGTGCCGCCCGCCAGGTTGAAGACGGCCATCAGGGCGGCCAGTTGCCACAGGACCGCGCCCTGCCAGGCGAAGGTGGCGAGGGCGCCCGCGTTGGTGCAGCAGTTGACGATCTTGGCCGTGGCGGAGGCGGAGACGAGGTCGAGGTGGAGGACGGCGGTGAGGGCGAGGACCAGGAAGGTGCCGGTGCCGGGGCCGATGAGACCGTCGTAGAAGCCGATGCCGAGGCCGGCGAGGCCGATCGCCGCGAGGATCTGGCGGCGGGTGGCCGGGCCGGTCGCGGGGGCCGTGCCGAAGGCGGGCCGCAGGATCACGAAGGCCGCGACGGCGAGCAGCACCACCATGATCACCGGCTTGAGGACGTCGGTGCTCATCCCGGCCGCGAAGAAGGCCCCCGCGGACGATCCGGCGAGGGCCGCGAGGCCGATGCGCACGGCCGTCCTCACATCCACCGGGGCCTTGCGGGCGTACGTCACCGCCGCTCCCGTCGTGCCGACGATGGCGACCGCCTTGTTGGTGCCGAGCGCGTGCGCGGCGGGTGTGTGCGACGGCAGCCCGAGCAGCAGGACCGGCAGCAGCAGGAGCCCACCACCGCCGACCACGGCGTCGATCCATCCGGCGGCGAGCGCCGCGAGGCAGAGCAGGACGATCATGGTCAGCGATATGTCGGGCATGATCGAGACCCTATGCGAGGCCCCCGCGCGCCCCTCACAGCCCGCCGTCACCGCACTTCAGGAACCCTCACATCCGGCCCCCGCCCCCGCTGAGGGCAGCGTTCCCCGTGGGAAACAGACGTGATGCTGCCGGGTAACACCGGCACCGCACGCTCAAGGACATGACCTCGAATGAGCGTGTGGTGGTGATCGGCACCGGCCTCGCGGGCGTACGGCTCGCCCGGCGGCTCGGTGAGCTCGGCACGCCCGCGCTGCTGATCGGCGAGGAGGAGCACCGGCCCTACAACCGGGTGCTGCTCGCCGAAGTGCTGGCCGGACGGTACAGCCCCGAGGTGATCGCCCTGCCCGCGCCCGCGGAGCTGACCCGCGGCCGGGTCACCGGCATCGACCGCGACCGGCGGACCGTCGCGTGCGCGGACGGTTCGGTGATCGCATACGACCGGCTGGTGCTGGCCACCGGTTCCAACCCCGTACTGCCGCCGCTGCGCGGGCTGTTCACCCAGAACCACCAACTGCCCGAGGGCGTGCACGCCTTCCGGACCATGGACGACTGCCTGGGACTGTCCAAGGCGGTCCGGCCGGGAGCACGTGCGGTCGTCATCGGCGGCGGGCTCCTCGGGGTCTCCGCGGCCCGGGCGCTCGCCCTGCGCGGCGCCCAGGTCGTGCTCGCCCAGCAGTCCGAGCGGCTCATGGAGCGCCAGCTCGACCCGGCCGCCTCCAAGCTCGTCAAGCGGCACCTGACCGACCTGGGCGTGGAAGTGCACACCGAGTGCCGCGTACGGGACGTGCGCTGCGTCGGCGGCGCGGTCCGCTCGGTGGAGATGGCCGACGGGTACGCGCTCGACGCCGACCTGGTGGTCGTCGCCTGCGGTGTCCGCCCCCGGGTGGGTCTCGCGCAGGCCGCCGGACTCGACGTCCGCAAGGGTGTCGTCGTCGACGACGAGCTGCGCACCTCCGACCCGTACATCCACGCGATCGGCGACTGCGCCCAGCACGACGGTGTGCTCTACGGCCTCGCCACCCCGGCGCTCGAGCAGGCCGACGCGCTCGCGGAGTCGCTGGCCGGTGACGCGACCGCCCGGTACACCGGCACGCGTTCGCTGACCCGGCTCACGCTCACGGGGCACGACAGCCCCTTCGACCTCGCCGCGTTCGGCGAGACCGAGGCGCTCCCGGGCGACGACGTCGTCCAGCTCGCCGACGCCACCCGCGGCACCTACCGCAAGGTCGTCGTCCGCGACGACCGCCTGGTCGGCGGGGTCCTCGTCGGCGAACTCGGCACCGTCGGCGCGCTCGCGCGCGCCTGGGAGGGAGCAGAGCCGCTCCCCTCCGACGGCGGCCCTCTGCTCCACCTGCTTACCAACGATGGAGGCTCCTGATGTCCACCGGCACCCCCACGATCGTGCTCGTCGGCCACGGCATGGTCGGCCAGCGCTTCCTCGAAGCGCTCGCCGAGCGCGGCCTGACCGCCACGCACCGCGTGGTCGTGCTCTGTGAGGAGCCGCGCCCTGCGTACGACCGCGTCCAGCTCACCTCGTACTTCTCGGGCAGGACGCCCGAGGACCTGTCCATGACGGACATGGAGTTCATCAAGGACCACGGCATCGAGCTGTACGTGGGCGATCCGGCGGAGACCGTCGACCGGGAGGCCCGCAGGGTCACGGCCCGCTCCGGTCTCGTCGTCGACTACGACGTGCTGGTCCTGGCCACCGGCTCCTACCCGTTCGTGCCGCCGGTCCCGGGCAAGGACGCCGAGGGCTGTTTCGTCTACCGCACGATCGAGGACCTGCTCGCGATCGAGGAGTACGCGAAGAACGCCCAGGTGGGTGCCGTGGTCGGCGGCGGTCTGCTCGGGCTCGAGGCGGCCGGTGCCCTCAAGGGCCTCGGACTGACCTCCCACATCGTGGAGTTCGCGCCGCGCCTGATGCCGGTGCAGGTCGACGAGGGCGGCGGCGCGGCCCTGCTGCGCACCATCGAGGAGATGGGCCTGAGCGTCCACACGGGCGTGGGCACGCAGGAGGTCGTGGTCGGCGAGGACGGCGCCGTCACCGGCATGAAGCTGTCCGACGGCTCCGAACTCGCCACCGACCTGGTGGTGTTCTCCGCCGGTGTCCGCCCCCGCGACCAGCTGGCCCGCGACTGCGGTCTGACGGTCGGCGAGCGCGGCGGCATCACGGTCGACGAGCAGTGCCGCACGGTCAACGACCCGCACGTGTTCGCGATCGGCGAGTGCGCCCTGGCCTCCGACGGCCGGGTGTACGGCCTGGTCGCCCCCGGTTACGAGCAGGCCGAGACGGCCGCCGCGACGATCGCCGCCGACGAGGCGTCCTTCACGGGTGCCGACCTGTCCACCAAGCTGAAGCTGCTCGGCGTGGACGTGGCGTCCTTCGGCGACGCGCACGGCACCGCCGAGGACTGCCTGGACGTCGTCTACTCCGACTCCCGCTCCGGCCTGTACAAGAAGCTGGTCATCGGCCGCGACGGCACGCTGCTCGGCGGCATCCTGGTCGGCGACGCGGACGCGTACGGCACGCTGAAGGCCTTCACCGGCTCGGTCCCGCCGGTCTCCCCCGAGTCGCTGGTGCTGCCCGCCGGCGCCGGGGAGTCCGTCCAGCTCGGCCCGTCCGCGCTGCCGGACGACGCGATCGTCTGCTCCTGCCACAACGTCTCCAAGGGCACGATCCGCGGCGCGGTCACCGACCACCAGTGCACGACCGTGCCCGAGGTGAAGAAGTGCACCAAGGCCGGTACCGGCTGCGGCTCCTGCGTCAAGGTCCTCGGCCAGCTCGTCAACGCCGAGCTGGAGGCCAGTGGCATCGAGGTCGACAAGGGCCTGTGCGGCTGCTTCGGGCAGACCCGCGAGGAGCTCTACGAGATCGTCCACGCCCTGCGCATCACCACCTACCAGGACCTGCTGGACCGGCACGGCCGCGAGGAGGCCCGGGGCGGTGACGGCTGCGAGGTCTGCAAGCCTGCCGTCGGCTCGATCATCGCCTCCCTCGCCCCGACGATCGGCGCGAGCGGCTACGTCCTGGACGGCGAGCAGGCCTCCCTCCAGGACACCAACGACCACTTCCTGGCCAACCTGCAGAAGAACGGCTCCTACTCGGTCGTGCCGCGTATCCCCGGCGGCGAGATCGCCCCGGAGAAGCTGATCGTCATCGGCGAGATCGCCCGCGACTTCGGCCTCTACACGAAGATCACCGGTGGTCAGCGGATCGACATGTTCGGCGCCCGCGTCGAGCAGCTCCCGCTGATCTGGGCCCGCCTGGTCGACGCCGGCTTCGAGTCCGGCCATGCCTACGGCAAGTCGCTGCGCACGGTGAAGTCCTGCGTCGGCCAGACCTGGTGCCGCTACGGCGTCCAGGACTCGGTGAAGATGGCGATCGACCTGGAGCTGCGCTACCGGGGTCTCAGGTCGCCGCACAAGCTCAAGTCGGCGGTCTCCGGCTGCCAGCGCGAGTGCGCGGAGGCCCAGTCGAAGGACTTCGGCGTGATCGCCACGGCCAACGGCTGGAACCTCTACGTCGGCGGCAACGGCGGCGCCACGCCCCGCCACGCGGACCTGCTCGCGCAGGACCTGTCGGACGCCGAACTGGTCCGGCTGATCGACCGGTTCCTGATGTTCTACATCCGTACGGCCGACCGCCTGGAGCGCACCTCGACCTGGCTGGAGCGGATCCCGGGCGGCCTCGACCACGTACGGGACGTCGTCGTCCACGACTCGCTCGGCATCTGCGACGAGCTGGAGAAGCTGATGCGGGCGCACGTCGCGCACTACCGCGACGAGTGGGCCGAGACCATCAACGACCCCGAGAAGCTGGCCCGGTTCGTGTCCTTCGTGAACGCGCCGGACACCCCGGACCCGGTCGTCGCCTTCGTGCCCGAGCGCGACCAGATGAAGCCCGACCTGCCGCTGCTGTCCATCGGCATGCGACCCGCCGACGTTCTGGAAGGAAGCGCCCAGCGATGACCCTGGCACTCGAGACCACCGAGCTGAAGATCGAACTCTCCCTGGACGGCGACTGGTTCACGGTCTGCGACCTGAGCACGCTGCTCCCGGGCCGCGGGGTGGCGGCACTGCTGCCGGACGGACACCAGGCCGCGATCTTCCGCGACCGCTCCGGCGAGCTGTTCGCCATCGACAACCGCGACCCCTTCACCGGCGCGGCCGTCCTCTCCCGCGGCCTGACCGGCACCCACCAGGGCCGCCCGTTCGTCGCCTCACCGCTGCTGAAGCAGCGCTTCGACCTGGCGTCCGGGCAGTGCCTGGACGACGAGGAGGTACGTGTGACGGCGTACCAGGTGCGCACCGCGTAGGAGCATCGGACTGGAGACACCCCTCTTCCGGAGGGGTGTCTCTTCTGTTTCTTCTCTTTCTTCTGTCGGGTTCCTGTCGAGTTCGCCAACCGGGTTCGGTTCACGGGGTACTTCGCGTTTCATCGAGTCACACCCCCACCTTCCCTCCCACGGAGGCGCGCTCATGACTCGGAACCACTTCCAGCCGTCCCGGCGGACCGTGCTCGGCGGGGCCCTCGCCGCCCTCGCGGTCACCGGCACGGGCACGGCACAGGCCGCGCCCGGGGCCGCCGCCTGGCCGAGCGAGTTCCCGCTGCCCGACGGGTGGCTCCCCGAGGGGATCACCATAGGCAGCAGGCCGTACGCGTACATGGGTTCACGCGCCGACGGCTCGATCTACCGCACCGACCTGCGCACCGGCGAGGGCGGGGTCCTGCACAAGGGTGGCACCGGACTCGCGTCGATCGGCCTGAAGCTGGACGGCGACGGCCTGCTGTACGTGGCGGGCGGCGCCGGAGGGACCGCGAAGGTCGTCGACGCGCGCAGCGGTGAGCTGCTGACCACGTACCAGCTCACCCGGAACGCCGCCCCCTTCGTCAACGACGTCGTCCTGCACCGGGACCGCGCCTGGTTCACCGACTCCCGGGACGCCGTCCTCTACGGCGTCCCGCGCGGCCGCGAGGGCAAGGTCCGCGCCCTCCCGCTCACCGGCGAGTGGGTGCAGGCACCGGCCGGGACCAACAGTGCCAACGGCCTGGTCGCCACCCCCGACGGACGCGGCCTGATCGTCGTCAACGCGGGCCAGTTGTACACCGTCGGCATCCGGACCGGTCACGCCACCAGGGTCGCGCTGGTGGGCGCGACCGACGTGACCAACGGCGACGGCCTGGTGCGTCTCGGGCGCACGCTGTACGTCGTCCAGAACCGGCTGAACAAGATCACCGTCTGGGACCTCGACCGGACCGCCACCACGGCGACCCTGCGCGGGACGATCACCGACCCCCGCTTCGACGTCCCCACCACCGCCGCCCGCTTCGGCAACCGCCTCTACCTCGTCAACGCCCGCTTCACCAGCCCGCAGACGCCGGAGACGACGTTCAACGCGGTGGCCGTGTCGCTGTGAGGGGTGTGGCTCCGGCGGCCCGTGCGCAGTGCGGCCAGTCGCCGAAGTCGCGGTCCTGGCTCCACAGCCGTCTGGCGGCCTGGATGTTCCACTCCGGGTCCAGCGCCTGACGCGGGGTACCGCCCAGTTCGCGCAGCCGGGCGTCGGAGATCTGGAACAGGCCCCAGTTCCGGGTGCCGTTGGTGTTGGGGAGGATGTGCAGCGGGTCCAGGAAGGACTGGCAGTCGGCGATGGCCACCGCCTTGTCCGGCACCTCGGGGAACACCTCGCGGACCCGCTGCCGCACCTTCTCCTGCGACCACACGCTCATCCGGACCCGTGAGGCGTACAGCGCCTTCTTGGTGGGTTCCCCTACGACGCCGTTGGGCTGAATCCCGGCCAGCACCTGGAAGGCGGTGACGCGGCGCAGGGTCTGCGGCCCGAAGTCGCCGTCGACGCCGATGTCCGCGCCCTTGGCGTGCAGCAGGCGCTGTACCTCCCGCACGCACTCGTCGTGCTCGCCCATGGCGATCACGGGTGGGCAGTTGGCCGAGAACAACGGCCGGTCGTCGCCGGAACCGCGCCCGCCACCGCCGCTTCCGGACGGCGTCCGGGCGCTGTACAGCGCCCACGCGGAGACGCTGAGGGCCGCGAGGATCGCGGCGGTGACGACGGAGGTGCGAAGGCGGCGCCGGCGGGACCGGCCGGCGGGCTTGGGGGCCGGTTCGGGGTCGGGCTCCCGGGCGATGCCAGGGACCGCTCGCCCCTCGCCCCCGGGTTCCGCCATGTCAGGGACCGCTTGCCCCTCGCCCCCGGGTTCCGGCTTCTCTTCCGCCCCGTTCTCCGCTTCTTCCGCTTCCTGAGGTGCTTCCTGCCGCTCTTCCGCTGTCGCCGCCTCTTCCTCGGCTCTGGCCGCCGCGGTTCTCGCCGCGTCCGCCAGGGCCCACAAGCGGTGCAGGGTGCGGAGTTCCTCCGGGGTCGCGCCGCAGACCGTGGCCAGCCGGTGGACGCTGCCGTAGTCCTGGGGCACCGACGTGCCACGGCAGTAGCGGTGCAGTGTCGAACCGGCCAGGCCGGACTTCCTGGCGAGTGCCTCGTAACTCAGCCCGGACCGGCTCTTCAGCGAACGCAACAGCGCGGCGAACCGCTCCGTTTCTGGGCATGCGGACATCGGGTCTCCCCCCTTGGATACCCCCACGGACGCTGGTCGGGCGTCTCGGAGCGCCACTGTGCCACCAAAGGCATCCCATGGCCGTCCCAACGGTTCCGGAACGCGCCAGTTGACCGGCGTCCCGTCCGTCCCGGCATCCCAGCCGCCCCCGCTGTCCTTGCCCGGCCAGGTCGTGCCTTGCCAGCGTCAGGCCGTCCGAACGACCGGCCCCGACCTCTCGAGGAGACAGGCTCATGCGCCTTTCCGTCCGCAGGAACTCCCGCACCACACCGCTGTTCGCGGTCCTCGCCGTCAGCGCCGCCGCGATCACCACCCTGGCCGTGCCGTCCTCCGCGTCGGCCGCCCCGGCCGCTCCCGCGGCGGTGGACTGCGCGACCGGGCACATCTGCTTCTGGACCGGCGCCAACTTCACCGGCAGCAAGTGTGCGTGGGACGTGGCCGACCCCGACTGGCAGGGCGGCGCCGTCAGGTGTTCCTGGGCCGCCACGACCAACGTGAAGTCGGTGTGGAACGCCGGCACCGGCGACTACAGCGGCGTCGCCTACTACCGGGGCGCCAACTACAGCAACCGGGTCGGCTGCACCCGGCAGCAGCACGGCGGCAACCTGGCCGGTACGTACAAGGTCCGCTCCCACCAGTGGATCAGCGGCAGCTGCGGCTGACGCACCCGGGGAACCACACGCGGTGGCGTGCACGCCTGCTCCGGCGTGCACGCCACCGCGGTTTGTCCCGCGTGGGGGTCATCCCAGGAGGGATGAGCGGGACTGCTCCTCCGGGAGGGGCCGCGTGTCGAGGTAGAACCACTCGGCGTCGGCGGTGGGCCAGGGCGACGGCTCCCCCGCCTCGGCCGGCCCCTCCCCCATTTCGGTGACCGGGCGCCTGGGCAGTGGTGCCGTCGCCGGGGCTTCCCCCGCGGACGCGGCGGCACGGGAACCGGCCGGCTCGGCCCGCCTGGCCTCCCCGGGCATCAGCAGTTCCACCCGGAGCCCCAGTCCGCGCTGCTGGGCGGTGAACTCCTCGACCTGGCTACGGCAGGCGTGGTCCAGGTGCGTCACGCCGGTCAGGTCGAGCCGGATCCGCGGCTTCCCGGACGCGGCGGCCGCCTCCAGCGCCTCGATCACCTTCGGCAGGCGCAGGAACGTGGCGTTGCCGGCCATCACGACCTTGGCCGTGTCCTCCTCCATGTGCTGGCGGATCACGGTCTGCGACATGCGCAGCGCGGCCAGCACGATCCCCGCGGCGACACCGAACAGCACGCCCTCCAGCAGCGCGGTCGCCACGATGACCAGCGTGGTCAGCGTCATCACCGCGAACTCGCCCCGGTCCTGCCGCCACATCTTCGGGAACTCGGCGGGCGCGAACAGCTTCCAGCCGCTGTGCACGAGGACACCGGCGAGCACCGAGATCGGGATCAGCGCGAGCACCTGCGGCAGCAGCAGCGCGAACGCGAGCAGCCACAGGCCGTGCAGCGTACGGGAGAGCCGGGTCTTGGCCCCGGCCTGGACGTTCGCCGAACTGCGCGCCACGACCGCGGTGATCGGGAGTGCGCCGAGGACGCCCGCGACGGTGTTGCCGACGCCCTGGGCGACCAGCTCGGTGTTGTAGCGGGTGCGCGGGCCGCTGTGCATCCGGTCCACGGCGGCGGCCGTGAACAGGCTCTCGGCGGACGCGATGACCGTGAAGGTGAGGATGGCGGTGATGATCGCCCCGTCGGTGAGCGCGCCGAACTGCTCCGCGCCCGGCAGGCTCACGGACGCGAGCAGGTTGCCCACCTGGAGCGTCTTCACGTCCACGCCGGGCAGCGCGGCGACCACCATGCCGATGCCTACGGCGACCAGCGCGGCCGGGATCTTCCCGGCCGGGCCGGGCACCTTCTTCCACACGAAGCTGAGCACGATCGTGACGATGCCGAGCAGCGTGGCGATCATCGCCTGCGGGTTCGTCAGGACGCCGGCCAGCAGCCCGGGGACCCCGGCCATGTTCTCGATCGCCGCGCCGGGGGCCTTGGCGTCGGCCATCGGATAGACCTGGCTGAACATCAGCGGCACGCCGATGCCGGCCAGCATGCCCTGGACGACGGCGACCGAGGTGGCCTGGAACACCCGGCCCAGTTTCACCAGTCCCAGGACGATCTGCAGGATGCCGGAGAACAGCACGATCACGCCGAGCATGGCCACGCCGACGTCGGCGACGGTGTCCGCGACGAGCGCGGCGAGCCCGGCGGCCGGCCCGCTGACCTGGAGCGTACTGCCCTTGACCGCGCCCACGACCAAGCCGCCGATCACCCCGGAGATGATCCCGAGCTCGGCCGGAACCCCGGAGGCGACGGCCACACCGATGCACAGCGGCAGCGCGACGAGGAAGACGACGAGCGAGGCGGTGATGTCGGTGACGAGGTCCCCCTTGCCCCCGGCCTTCCCACCCATCCCCTGCGCGCCACCCGTCACCTTGCGCACGAGCCCGCCCAGCATTCCTTCGCCGGCACCTCCTGCCGGGCCACCGGCAGAGCCACCCCCTGCCGGGCCTACGGCAGGGCCGCCCTTCGCCGGACCTACGGCAGGGCCACGCCCCGGACGGCCCCCGGGCTCCCCCGCCGCGCCTCCCGACACACCGGCCCGCCAATCCGCGGCACCCCCTGCGGAGCCACCCGACCGCCAGTCGCCCCCACCCTCGGAACGACCGCCCGACCCCCAGTCCGCGACGGCGT
Source organism: Streptomyces purpurascens (assembly GCF_045040895.1). Lineage (NCBI taxonomy): Bacteria > Bacillati > Actinomycetota > Actinomycetes > Kitasatosporales > Streptomycetaceae > Streptomyces > Streptomyces purpurascens. The sequence goes on from NZ_CP108341.1 coordinate 3,017,299, forward strand.
CCGAAGACCCGGCCGACCGCCAACTCCCCGTGCCCTCCCCGGGGCTACCCGGCCCCCACCCCGGAGGATCCCCGACCGAACCACCCGGCCCCCAGCCAGAATCGGCCTCCGCCGACCCGGCCGAGCGCCAACCCCCTGTGCCCTCCCCGGGGCTACCCGGCCCCCACCCCGGAGGATCCCCGACCGAACCACCCGGCCCCCAGCCAGAATCGGCCTCCGCCGACCCGGCAGACCGCCAACTCCCCGTGTCCTCCCCCGGACTACTCACCTCCCAGCCCGCAGCACCCCCCACCGGTCCGCCCGCCCCCCAGTCGGCAACGCTCTCCGCCGACCCGGCCGACCGCCAACCCCCCGTGTCCTGCCCGGAACCGCTCGCCCCCCAGTCCGAGACACCCCCTTCGGGCCCAGCCACCCCCCGGTCCGCCCTACCTCCCCCCGGGCCGGCCGCCCGGCCCCCCTGTGCGGCAGCACCCCGTGCCCGTCCCCGCGCATGCGCCCCGCTCATGCGGCATGCACCCGGAACGAGCCGTCGTCGCCGCGTTCGTACACGAACCCCGTGTCGACCTCGTAGTACCAGCCGTGCAGCCGCAGCCGACCCGAGTCGAGGCGCTGCCGTACGACCGGGTAACTCCGCAGTGCGGCGAGCTGGTTGACGACGTTGCCCTGGGAGACCTCCGGCAGTGACGGGTCGTCCGGCGCGGTCTCCAGGACGGAGGTCAGCTCCGGGCGGGCGATGCGGAGCCAGGCGTCCACGCCGGGCAGTCCGGACAGGTCGTCGCCGGACTTCAGCGCGCCCATCGCACCGCAGTGTGAGTGACCGCACACCACGATGTCCTGAACCCCGAGCACCTCCAGTGCGTACTCGATGGTGGCCGCCTCGCCGGAGGCCCCGGGCCGTCCGTAGGGCGGCACGATATTGCCCGCGTTGCGCAGCTCGAATATCTCGCCGGGCCGCGCACCGGTGATCAGCGCTGGAATGACCCGCGAATCCGAGCAGGTGATGAAGAGCACCTCCGGATATTGCCCTTCAGCCAGTTTCCGGTATTCGCCGCTGTCGAAATCGATGCGCGTCCTGAACGTGCGGGCCCGGTCGAGCAGTGCCTTCAACTCCGCCTCCTGAGCTGGGGTTTCTCCATCTGCACCCCACCGTAGACGGCCGACCTACAGAGGAAGGTTAAGCGAACTCCAGAACCCGGCCAGGAATTGAACATTCTTTGTCGGGATACCCTTACCAACGGTCATCTTGTAGCGTGTGAACTCCAGGGCAGAGAATGGGAATTCACGCTGCCCGGATTCATGCCGGCTCACGGAGAGACAGGACGTATGGGCATACGAGTGCTGCTCATCGAGGACGACGAGACGATCGCCGAGCCGCTCACCGAAGGCCTTGGCCACTTCGGGCTGACGGTCGATCATGTCGCCACGGGCACGGACGGACTGAGAGGCCCGTACAACGACGTCGTCCTGCTCGACCTGGGACTGCCCGACATGGACGGCATCGACGTCTGCCGGGGCATCCGGCAGGTCTCGGACGTCCCCATCGTCATCCTCAGCGCACGCGGCGAGGAGGCCGACCGCGTACTGGGCCTGGAACTGGGCGCCGACGACTACCTGGCGAAACCTTTCAGCGTACGGGAGCTGGTGGCCCGGGTCCGTGCGGTGACCCGGCGCACGCAACGCGCCCACCAGGCGTTTCCCGAGGCACCGGGTGCATCGGGCACACGGGGCACGCCCGAGGCGCAGCCACAGCCCCAGTCGTCGTACGACCCCACCCCCGCACCGCCACCCCCGTACGAGCCGGCCCCGCCCATGTCCTACGAAGCCCCCGCGGCAGCCTCGTACGACCCTGCCCCCGACCCCCCGCACGACCCGGGCCCGCTCGTGGTGGACCGCCGTACCCGCCAGGTCTGGGTCGGCGAGGTCCCCGTCCTGCTCACCCCCAAGGAGTTCGACCTGCTGGCGCTCCTCAGCGAGGACCCGGGCGCGGTCTACTCGCGCCAGCAGATCCTGGACCGCGTCTGGGACCCGCACTACGACGGCCCGACCAAGACCCTGGACGTCCATGTCGCCGCGCTGCGCCGCAAGTTGGGCCATCCGGCGTGGATCCGGACGCTGCGGGGCGTCGGTTTCCGGCTGTCCGTGCACACCGGGCCGCACGCCCCGCAGGTGGCCTCTCCGTGACCCGCCGGCTGCTGCTCAGCTACCTCAGCCTCGCCGCGCTGGTGCTGCTCTGCCTGGAGATCCCGCTGGGCTTCGTCTACTCGCGCGGGGAGCGGGAGCGGGTGGTCAACGCGGCGAAGGACGAGGCCGAGTCGGTCTCCGCGTACGCCGCGCTGTCCCTCGCGGCGGGGCGGGCCGAGCTGGACCTGCCCGCGCGCGTGGCGCACTGCGCGCAGCGCATCGGCGGGAAGGTGGTGATCGTCGACGCCTCGGGCGCGTCACTCGCCACCTCCCACCCGACGGACCCCGCGATGTCCGGCAATCTGGCCGCTCGGCCGGGCATCGCGGCCGCACTGCGGGGCACCTCGACGGTGGACGTCCGCACCTCCACCATCGGCGGCGTCGAGTACCTGTCGGTGGCGGCGCCGGTCGGCCAGGAGGCGCGGCCGGTGGGCGCGGTGTGGCTGACGGTGCCCACGCGCATGGTGCACGAGCGCGTCCACCACGTGTGGCTGCTGCTCGCCCTGGGCGGCTTCGCCGTACTGACCGCGGTCACCGTGGTCGGCTTCGCCTTCGCCCGCTGGACGAGCCGCCCCATCATCGAACTGGAGCACGCCACGCACGAGTTGGCCGAGGGCGGCGGCCGGTTCACCCCGGTGACGATCACGAAGGGCCCGCCGGAAGTCCGCAGCCTGGCCGCCGCGTTCAACCACACCGCGGCCCGGCTCGCCCATCTGCTCGCCTCCCAGCGGGCGTTCGCGGGCGAGGCCTCGCACCAGCTGAAGACGCCGCTGGCGGCGCTGCGGCTGCGCCTGGAGAACCTGGAGCCGGACATCGCCGCCCGGGCCCGGGGCAGCCTCACCGCCGCCGTCACGGAGACGGACCGGCTCGCCCGGATGGTCGAGCACCTGCTGGCGATGGCCCGGCTGGAGGAGCACGCGGCCATCCCCGCCACCGTCGACCTGGGCGCGCTCTGCACGGAACGGCACCGCACCTGGCAGCCCCTGTTCGCACGGGCGGACGTCTCCCTCGTGCTCTTCGCGGGGAGCGTGGGCCCGGTGCTCGCGGTGCCGGGAGCCGTCGAGCAGATCATGGACAACCTGCTCTCCAACGCGCTGCGGGCGTCCCCGGCCGGCAGCACCGTCACCATCGAGCTGCGCCTGCACGCCCCGTCCCGCCGGGCCCTGCGGGACAGCCGCCCCCGCTGGGTCGACCTGCACGTCACCGACGAGGGCCCGGGCATGACGGAGGAGCAGCGCGCCCGCGCCTTCGACCGCTTCTGGCGCGCCCCGGGCGCTCCCAAGGGCGGCACGGGGCTCGGCCTCGCCCTGGTGCAGCGGCTCGCCCACGCCAGCGGCGGCGAGGCGACCCTGCACGCGGCGGCGACGGGCGGCCTGGACGTGGTGATCCGGCTTCCGTCCGTACGCCCGCCGGTCGAGGGGCCCGGACCGGGCGGCGACCGGTCGAGGAGGCCGAGACGGGAGGCACCGGCGCTGCCCGCGTGAGAACGCGCAGGCGGCCTCGCGGGACACACAGGCGGCATCACGAGGCATAGCCCGGAGATCGGTCCCCTGGACACGTCGGTACAGCCCGGTGAAACCAGGTCACGATCACGCTCGCCGGCCAGGCCGGCTGACTGCGGGCAGCCGCCCTCGGCACTCAGTTCGGGTCGGCGTTTCCGGTCACCACGTCGACGGCGTGGCGGCGGTGTGCGGCGAAGAGGCCGAGCGCGGTTTCGGTGTCGCGGGAGCGCAGCGCGGTCACGAGCCCCTGGTGTTCGCGCGGGATGCAGCCGAGGTACCCGTCGGTACTGAGGTTGATCCGGGTCAGCAGGAACAGGTGGACCTGGCACCGAATTCCGTCCCAGGCGTCGGCGAGGCGCTGGTGGCCGGCGGCGGCGAAGACGGCGTCATGGAAGGCGATGTCCAGTCTCACCATCTCGTGGGCGTCCGATACGTGCTTCATGACCTCGGCTGCCTTGGCGAGGGACGCGATGTCCTCGTCCGAGGCGCGCGTGATCACTTGGCGGACCGCCAGGTCTTCCAGTGCGCCACGCAGGCTGTCCAGCTCCGCGACATCCTCAGGAGACACCGTCGTCACTGTGGTCCCGCGGTGCCACGCGCAGTGGACCAGCCCCTCGCGCTCCAGTACGCGCAGTGCTTCACGTACCGGGCCGCGGCTGACATCCATCATGGCGGACAGTTCCACCTCGCGAAGCTGAGCGCCGGGGGCGTAGACCCCACTGAAGATGGCCTCCCGGATCCGGTCTGCGACCTCGTCCGACAGGCCACGGCGGCGGGCCGGAGACACCTTGCGCTGATCACTCATGCCTGACTTGCACCTCCTCGAGCTACGTCCTAATGTTAACATCACGTTATTGTCTCATTGTTAACATTAGGACAATGGGAGACCCCGTTGGGACCCACTCCCGGAAAGGCAGTGCCGTGACTGTTCTCGACTCCCCGATCCCCCGGTTCCACCTGGCCGTGCCGGTCGACGACCTGGCTGCCGCGCGTCGCTTCTACGGCGACGTGCTGGGTCTGGCGCAGGGCCGCAGCGCGGACACCTGGGTGGACTGGAATCTGCACGGCCACCAGTTCGTCACCCATCTGGCACCTGAGCGCGCGCAGCGGATACACAACCCGGTCGACGGTCACGACGTCCCGGTGCCGCACTTCGGGCTGATCCTGACGATCCCCGCCTTCCAGGAGCTCGCCAAGCGGCTGCGCACGGCAGGCGTCGAGTTCGTCATCGAACCCTATGTCCGCTTCGCGGGCCAGAAGGGCGAGCAGCACACGATGTTCCTCCTCGACCCGGCCGGCAACGCCCTGGAGTTCAAGGCGTTCGCCGACGACTCCCAGGTGTTCGCCGCCTGACCGGCGGCCACCGCACCCCTTTTCCCCCCCCACGAAAGACGGGACGAACTCATGAAGGTGTTCCAGATCGGCGCTGCCGGTGGAGTCGGCCGCCGCCTCACTCAGCTCCTCATCTCACGCGGGGACTCGGTCACCGGCATGCATCGCGGGCCCGCTCAGGGCGAGACCGTGCGAGAGGCCGGCGGGACACCGTTGATCGGTGATCTCATCACCGACGCGGTCGACGACCTCGCGCAGAAGATGCAGGGCCATGACGCGGTGGTCTTCTCGGCCGGCGCGCACGGCACCGGCATGGACAAGACGACCCTCATCGACGGCAAGGGCCTTCAGAAGGCCGCCGACGCGGCCGCGCTCGCCGAGGTGACGCGGTTCGTCCTGGTCTCGGTGTTCCCCGATGCGCTGCGCGGCGGCGAGGCCGGTGAGGGCTTCGAGCACTACATCAAGGTCAAGAAGAGCGCCGACGTGTACCTGACGCGCACTGATCTCGACTGGCTGATCGTCCGTCCCGGAACCCTCCTGGATAGCCCCGGCAGCGGCCGGGTCACGGCGGGCCCCGCCGTCGAGTACGGCGACGTGCACCGCGACGACGTCGCCGCGTTCATCGACGCCGCCCTCCACGAGCCGCGCCTGAACCGCGTGATCGTCGAGCTCACCTCCGGCGACACCCCCGTCGCCGACGCCGCGGCGCAGCTCGCGGCCGCCTGACCTCCCACCCCGGTCGACCAACGCACCACCAGCAAGGAGTAGCACCATGACCGCCATAGATTCCTACAGCCACGACGTTTCCGGTGAGAAGGAGTTCGGTTTCGCCCAGGCCATCAAGGTCGGCGAGACCATCTACGTCTCCGGGCAGCTCTCGCACGACGCGGCGGGCAACTTCCTCCACCCGGGCGACTTCGACGCTCAGCTGAGGCAGTCCTACGCCAACTTCGAGAAGGTGCTCTCCCACTACGACGCCACGCGCAACCAGGTCGTCTCCGAGACTCAGTTCATCGTGGACCTGCCGAAGTACAGCATGGCGATGGCCGCGGCGAACCTGGCCTATTTCGGTGACCACCGCCCCACCAGCTCCACCATCGGCGTCGCTTCGCTGTTCTTCCCGGGTCAGCTCATCGAGGTCAATTTCGTCCTCGACACCCGCCTGCCCGCCTGACGATGGCCCCGGCACGGGCCGGGTGACGCTGGCCGAGCGGACCGCCACCGTCCCCGTCCCACGTGCGGACGCCGCGGCTTCCCGCACCGTCCGCTGAGCGCCTCCCGCCCCTCTCCCCCTCAACACCGGCCTTCCTGCGGCCTGCCCTCCCCCACCCGAAAGAGAAATACCGTGAGCACGCTGTTCACCCCCCTCACCCTGCGATCCCTTCAGATACCCAACCGGGTCTGGATGTCCCCGATGTGCATGTACTCCGCCGCCCCCGAGGGCGAGGAGACCGGCGCGCCGACCGACTTCCACCTCGCCCACCTGGCCTCCCGCGCCGCGGGCGGTGCGGGTCTGGTCATGGCCGAGGCCACCGGTGTCCGGCCCGACGGGCGCATCAGCCCTTGGGACCTGGGCCTGTGGAACGACCGCCAGCAGGAAGCGTTCACCCGCATCACCGAGGCCATCAAGGCGCACGGTGCCGTCCCGGCCATCCAGCTCGCCCACGCCGGCCGCAAGGCATCGGTGGACAAGCCCTGGCTGTCCGACCGCCACCTGACCGGGTCCGAGGGCGGCTGGCAGCCCGTCGCCCCCAGCGCGATCGCCTACGACGGACTCGCTGACCCGCACGAGCTGACCGTGGAAGAGATCCAGCAGCTCGTAGGCGACTTCGCCGACTCCGCGCGGCGCGCACTGGCCGCCGGGTTCCAGGTCGCCGAGGTGCACGGCGCCCACGGCTACCTGATCAACTCCTTCCTCTCCCCGGCCTCCAACCACCGCACCGACGCCTACGGCGGCAGCTTCGAGAACCGGATCCGCTTCGCCCTGGAGGTCGTCGACGCCGTCCGCGCCGTGTGGCCCGAGGACCTGCCAGTCTTCTTCCGCACCTCGGCCACCGACTGGCTGACCGAGAACTCCGAGGACACCCGCGAGGGCTGGACCGGGGACGACACCGTCCGCCTCGCCAAGGAACTCCAAGCCCACGGCGTCGACCTGCTCGACGTATCCACCGGCGGCATGGTCCGCGACGCCAAGATCGTCGCCGGGCCGAACTACCAGGTGCCCTTCGCTGACCAGGCCCGCCAGGCAACCGGCATCCCCACCGCAGCCGTCGGCATCATCACCGAGCCGCAGCAGGCCGAGGACATCATCACCAGCGGGCAGGCCGACGCCGTATTCCTCGGCCGCGAACTGCTCCGCAACCCCTACTGGGCCCAGCACGCCGCGCTCGCACTCGACGCCGAGCCGACCTGGCCGGACCAGTACGCCTACGTCGTCAAGCGCCGCAAGCACTGACCTCCCCACCCCGTACAGCCTCCGCCGCGCTGCCCCCACCAGGGAAGGCGTGCTGAACCACCGCATTGGGAGATCCCCATGAACCACCTGCAGGACAAGGTCGTCGTCATCACCGGCGCCTCCTCCGGCATCGGCGCCGTCAGCGCCAAGGCCCTCGCCGCCCGCGGCGCCAAGATCGTCGCCGCCGCCCGCGGCCAGGAAGACCTCGACCGACTGGTCGCCGACATCGAGAAGGCCGGCGGCACCGCCGCCGCCAGGCTCACCGACGTCGCCGACGCCGCGGACATGCAGGCTCTCGCCGACTTCACCGTCGCCGCCTACGGGCGCATCGACATCCTCGTCAACAACGCCGGCCTGATGCTCTTCTCCTACTGGAAGGACCTCGCGCTCCACGACTGGAACCGGATGCTCGACGTCAACATCCGCGGCTACCTCAACGGCGTCCACGCCGTCCTGCCCGTGATGCTCCGCCAGAAGTCCGGCCACATCCTGAACATGGACTCCGTGGCCGGACACCAGGTCGGCGACGGCGCAGGTGTCTACAGCTCGACGAAGTTCTTCGTGCAGGCCATGACCGAATCCATGCGCAAGGAACTCGGCGTCCACGAAGGCATCAGGGCGTCCACGATCAGCCCCGGCGTCATCGACACCGGCTGGGCCGACAAGGTCACCGACCCCGCCGGACGCAAGGCCGCCCAAGAGCTCAACACCATCGCCATCAGCCCCGAGGCCATCGCCGACGCCGTCGTCTACTCACTCGACCAGCCCGCCGACGTCACCGTCAACGACCTGGTCATCTCGCCCACCCGCCAGAACTGGTAACACGCCAGGCCCGGACGAGGGCCCCTGCGACGGCGGGACGACCCGCATCGGGCCCGCCCGCTGCCGCCGAACCTCAAGGAGAGTTCCACAGCCCCGGAGAACCTGTGCCGCAGGAGCAACGACACCCTGTACTTCTCCAGCCAGCGGCACCACCGGCAGCTCCTCGGGAGGCATCACGTACGAGGTGAAGGGCCCGTCCCGCTCGTAGCCGCACGGCTCGACTTCACACAACCATCACAAGATGGTCACTACACCCTCATCGAGGGCCTCCCGGTCCTACGGTCATCCCCTCACGTACCACCTCTGGGGGGATGACCATGACCAATCCGTACACCGGCCCGCACAACAACCCGTACCCCGCACCGCCCATGCCGCAGCCCGGCAGACAGGCACCCCGCTGGGCCCGGAAGCGCTACGTGCTGCCCGCCCTGGGCCTGGCCCTCTTCATCGGCATAGGAATCGGCGGGGGCGGGGACACCACCACCGACGCGAAGCCCGCGGCCGCCAGACCCCAGCCGACCGTCACGGTCACCGCGACGGCGACGGCCACCGCGACGCCGCTCGCGAAGGAGCCGGAACCCGCTCCCACGGTCACCGCCACCAAGACCGTCAGGGCCACCACCACCGTCACCGCCCGGCCGGCGACGGGCGGCGGCTCCGACGACAGCGGCAGCGGCTCCGGCTCCGGCGACACCGACGTCTACTACGCCAACTGCAGCGCCGTCCGGGCCGCCGGTGCCGCGCCCATCAGCCGTGGTGAACCCGGGTACGCCTCCCACCTGGACCGTGACAACGACGGGGTCGCCTGCGACACGTGACCCGGGTGGGGCGGTGACCATCGGTGCGTCCGGCCGTTCCTCCGGTTGGGCAGCTCGTACGGGCTGCCCGGCCGACGGAAGGAACATCACCGTGGACACGACCGTGCCCGCCCCCGACGCACAGCCCGTGCTGCCGCGCGCCGAGTGGGTCAAGACGCTGCCGCAGACCATCGTCGCGTCCTGCGTTCTGCTCCTCGACGCCGAGGACCGGATCCTGCTGCTGCGCTACGCCGGGTGCCAGCCCGGTGCCGGGCTCTGGGGGCTGCCGGGCGGCATGCTCGACCACGGAGAGGACCCCGTCGGTGCCGCGCGCCGGGAGCTGTACGAGGAGACCGGCATCCTCCTCGACCGGGATCCCCGCCTCATCGGCTTCGACCACCGGGCCGACGTGAAGGGCACGGGCCCGGTGATCGACTTCTACTTCCACGGCGGCCGCCTCCCGGCCGGGCTGTCCGTCACGCGCAGCGCGGAGCACGACGACGACGGCCTGTTCGCCCTCGGCGACCTGGAATCCACCCCGCTGACGAACCAGCTGCCGACCCTGACCGCCCTGCACACCGCCGCACTGACCGGCACCGCCGTAAGCCTGCGGGAAGGCCTGCCCCAGTGATCGCGCCGCACCGCCTGGCGGCAGTCGTCCTGGCTTCTCTCGCGCTCTTCCTGGGCCTCGGCACACCCTCGTCCCCGGCCACCGCCCCTCTCCCGCCTGAGCGGCTGCGACAGGAAGCGGCCAGAGCCCTGGAATCCACCCGGGCGGTCAGCGTCCATGTCCGCTTCCGGGACGGACGGCACACAGTCGAGGCGAGCGCCGGCGAGGCCGCCCTCGGTACCGGCCGGCCCGTACCGGGCGGCGCGCACTTCCGGGCCGCCAGCGTCACGAAGTCGTTCGTGGCCGCGACCGTGCTGCAACTGGCCGCCGAGCGGCGGCTGTCCCCGCGGGACACGGTGGAGCACTGGCTGCCCGGCCTCGTCCAGGGCCACGGCAACGACGGCAGCCGCATCACCGTCAAGCACCTGCTCCAGCACACCAGCGGCCTGCACGACTACGACTCCACCGAGCTGACCGGCCGTACGGCCCCGGAGTTCGAGCGCAGACGCTTCGACCACATCGACCCCGAGCGACTCGTCGACGCGGCCCTGCGACACGCCCCGGACTTCCCGCCCTCCGGCCCCGACGACCCGGGCCCCCGCTGGAGTTACTCCAACACCGGCTACCACCTCCTGGGCGCCATCATCGAGAAGGTCACGGGGCGCCCCTGGGCCGTGGAGGTGCACGACCGGATCATCCGCCCGCTGGGGCTGCACGGCACCAGGGTCCCCGGGGACGATCCGTATCTGCCGGAGCCGTACGCCCGCACCTACCACCGGTTCGCCGGGTCCGACGGCTCCACCGACACCACCGTCCGGAACATGGCGTGGGCCGGTACCGCCGGTGCGCTGGTCTCCACCTCACGCGACCTGGACCGGTTCTTCACGGCCCTGCTCACCGGCCGGCTGCTGCCGCCCCGCGAGCTCGCCGCGATGCACCGCACCGTCCCGGGCAACGAGGAGCACCAGCGGTTCACACCCGGCCTGCGCTACGGCCTCGGCCTGATGCGGCAGCCCCTGCCGTGCGGCGGCAGCCGCTGGGGCCACCACGGCGACCTCGAGGGCACCTTCGTCAGAACGGGCTTCACCGCCGACGGCAGGCGGTCCGTGGTCGTCACGGTCAACGGCCGCACCACCGACGACACCCAGCTCCTCACCACCGAGAAGGCCCTCCAAGGGCTCATCGACCGGATGCTGTGCCGGCCATGACCGGCGCTCAAGCCGTCGGCAGCAGGTCGGCGTCCCGCACCCGCTTCAGATGGATGAGGACGTCGAAGCAGCGGCCCAGCGCGATGTCGAACTCGTTGCGCTCCTCCGGGTAGGCGGTGCCGACACTGCGCGTGGGCCGGGCCGTGCCCAGCCAGCGCCGGGCCGCGGGCGGGGCGGTCCGCAGGTCCAGGACGTAGCGTTCGTGGCGCACCCGGTCCAGCGTGTGCTCGTTGCCGCCGGGCCGGGCGGGGCCGACCGTGTGGGTGAGCATGTGTGTCTCCTCCGGGTCGGTGGCCTTGAACGCGCCACGGCCGAAGGTGAGCCCGATGCTCAGATAGCCGCTGCCGAGCCGGTCGCGCAGGAACGCGCCCTGCGTCCTGGGCAGGACCTCCGGGTCCTCGGGTTCGTAGCCGATGTGGTTGTTGTGGCCCGCCAGCAGGATCCGGTGCCCGGTGTGCTCGTGCCACCAGACGACGTTGTCCGCCATGACCTCGTCCCGCCACCGCATGGCCTCCGCGACCTGCCGCGGATCCGCGAAGTCGAAGCCGTAGCCGGTCGCCGTCTGGTCGATGACCGTGGCGTGCCGCAGCACCCTGGCGAACTCCTCCCGCCCCGGCCCCTCGCGTGGCTCCAGTGACTCCGTCAGCCGCAGGGCGCGTCCGGTCCGGGAGGCCATCTCCTGCCGCTCGGCGAGAGGCCGGGCCAGATACGCCTTCTGGTATTCGCCGGAGGGGCGGGCCGGCCGCAGCCCGCGGTACAGCTCCTCGAAGCGCGGCAGGAGTCCGGGACGGACCCGGGCCACATACCCCGTCACCCGGTCGTAGAGCTCCGGTCCGGTGTAGCCCCAGTCGTCGCCCATGAAGCGGACCGGGTCCTCGGGGTGCTCGCGGTTGTACGCCCGCATCCACTCCACCAGCGCCAGGTTCTCGGCGGTGTTGTTCAGCACGTAGGTGTACTGGAAGTCCTCCCGCATGATGCGCCGCGGGTCGCCCTCGCCGTGCACGACGTAGTCGTCGAGGCGCGCTCCGGTGCTCCATGCCGTCTCCAGGGCGAAGGTGCGAAAGCCCCGACGTTCCACCAGGTACCGGAAGACCCGGTCCTTCACCGCGAGGAAGTCGTGCGAGCCGTGCGTCGCCTCCCCCGTCCCCACCACGACCGCACCCCCGACCGCCCTGCCGACCGGCCGGAGGTCGCCCGTGTCCCCGCCGGGTTCGGCGCTGCGCAGGGGACTCGCGGCCCGCTCCAGAGCCGGCACCACCGGATCCCCTGCCGTCCCGCGAGCGGCGGCGGCCGCGGGGACCGGGAGGAGGAGGGACAGCGACAACGTCACCACGAGAGAGGTCATACGGCGCAAGGAGGGCATATCCGCATAGGTGCCCGGCGCCCGATGCCGCCGAACCCGCCCCTACCCGAACGGAACGCGCGAGAGCGGGGCGGCACCTCCGCACAAGGTGTCGCCCCGCTCTTCTTCGTGCGCCGGAGCCGCCGCGATCGGTGAGGGTCGGGGACCGTCGACGGCTCCGGGTTCTGCGGCCCGGGCTAGCGGTGGTCGCTGCCCTGGGACTGGACCGCCGCCCGGCCGGCCTCCAGGCGGGCCACCGGGATGCGGAACGGGGAGCAGGAGACGTAGTCGAGTCCGACCTCGTGGAAGAAGTGGACCGACTCCGGGTCGCCGCCGTGCTCGCCGCAGACGCCGAGCTTGAGGTCGGGGCGGGTCTCGCGGCCGGCCTTGGCGGCGAGCTTCACCAGGGAGCCGACGCCGTCCCTGTCGATCGTCTCGAACGGGGAGACGCCGAAGATGCCCTTCTCCAGGTACGCCGTGAAGAACGAGGCCTCCACGTCGTCCCGGCTGAAGCCCCACACCGTCTGCGTCAGGTCGTTCGTGCCGAAGGAGAAGAACTGTGCGGCTTCCGCGATCTGACCGGCGGTCAGGGCGGCGCGCGGCAGCTCGATCATCGTGCCGATGGACAGCTTGAGCTGGGCGCCCGAGGCCGCCTCCACCTCGGCGATGACCTTGTCGGCCTCCTCGCGCACGATCTCCAGCTCCTGCACCGTGCCCACGAGCGGGATCATGATCTCGGCCCGCGGGTCGCCCTTGGCGGCCTTGCGCTCGGCCGCGGCCTCGGCGATCGCCCGGACCTGCATGGTGAACAGGCCGGGGATGACCAGGCCGAGACGGACTCCGCGCAGACCCAGCATCGGGTTCTGCTCGTGCAGCCGGTGCACGGCCTGGAGCAGGCGCAGTTCGTTCTCGTGCGGCTCCTGGCGGGACTCGGCGAGGGCCACCCGGACGGACAGCTCGGTGATGTCCGGGAGGAACTCGTGCAGCGGCGGGTCCAGGAGGCGGACGGTGACCGGGAGGCCGTCCATCGACTCGAAGAGCTGGACGAAGTCCTGCTTCTGGAGCGGGAGCAGCTCCTTGAGGGACTCCTCGCGCTCGGTCTGGGTGTCGGCCAGGATCAGCCGCTCCACCAGCTCGCGCCGGTCGCCGAGGAACATGTGCTCGGTGCGGCACAGGCCGATGCCCTGGGCGCCGAAGCGGCGGGCCCGCAGCGCGTCCTCGGCGTTGTCCGCGTTGGCGCGCACGCGCAGCCGGCGCTTGCGGTCGGCGAAGGCCATCATCCGGTGGACGGCCTCGACGAGCTCGTCGGCGTCGTCGGCACCCGGGTGCATCCGGCCCTCGAAGTACTCCACGACCGGCGAGGGCACGACCGGCACCTCACCGAGGTAGACCTTGCCCGAGGAGCCGTCGATGGAGACGACGTCGCCCTCCTCGACGACGTGCCCGCCCGGGACGGTCATCCGGCGGCGCTTGGTGTCGACCTCCAGCTCCTCGGCGCCGCAGACACAGGTCTTGCCCATGCCACGCGCGACGACGGCCGCGTGGGAGGTCTTGCCGCCTCGCGAGGTCAGGATGCCCTCGGCGGCGATCATGCCGTCCAGGTCGTCGGGGTTGGTCTCGCGGCGGATCAGGATGACCTTCTCGCCGGAGCGGGACCACTTCACGGCCGTGTACGAGTCGAAGACCGCCTTGCCGACCGCCGCGCCCGGCGAGGCCGCGATGCCCCGGCCGACCTGCTCGACCTTCGCGCTCTCGTCGAAGCGCGGGAACATCAGCTGCGCGAGCTGGGCGCCGTTGACGCGGGTGAGCGCCTCGGCCTCGTCGATCAGGCCCTGGTCCACCAGCTGGGTCGCGATACGGAAGGCCGCGCCCGCGGTCCGCTTGCCGACCCGGGTCTGGAGCATCCACAGCACACCGCGCTCGATGGTGAACTCGATGTCGCAGAGATCCTTGTAGTGGTTCTCCAGCGTCTCCATGATCTGCATCAGCTGGTCGTACGACTTCTTGTCGATCTGCTCCAGATCGGCGAGCGGCACGGTGTTGCGGATGCCCGCGACCACGTCCTCGCCCTGCGCGTTCTGCAGGTAGTCGCCGTAGACGCCCTGGTGGCCGGAGGCGGGGTCGCGGGTGAAGGCGACGCCGGTGCCGGAGTCGGGGCCGAGGTTGCCGAAGACCATGGAACAGACGTTGACGGCCGTGCCCAGGTCGTGCGGGATGCGCTCCTGGCGGCGGTAGAGCTTGGCCCGGTCGGTGTTCCAGGAGTCGAAGACCGCGTGGATGGCGAGGTCCATCTGCTCGCGCGGGCTCTGCGGGAAGTCCCGGCCGGCCTCGGTCTTGACGATCTTCTTGAACTTGGTGACGAGCTTCTTGAGGTCGGCCGCCTCCAGCTCGGTGTCGACCGTGACCTTCTTGGCCGCCTTCGCCGCCTCCAGCGCGTCCTCGAAGAGCTCCCCGTCGACGCCGAGGACGGTCTTGCCGAACATCTGGATCAGGCGGCGGTAGGAGTCCCAGGCGAAGCGGTCGTCGCCGGCCTGCTTGGCCAGGCCCTGCACCGACTTGTCGGAGAGGCCGATGTTGAGGACGGTGTCCATCATGCCGGGCATGGAGAACTTGGCACCCGAGCGCACCGACACCAGCAGCGGGTCGTCCGCCTGGCCGAGCTTCTTGCCCATACGGGCCTCGAGCGCGTCGAGGTGTGCACTCACCTCGTCACGCAGTGCCGCCGGCTCCTCGCCGCTGTCGAGGTAGACCTTGCAGGCCTCGGTGGTGATCGTGAAGCCGGGCGGGACCGGCAGGCCCAGGTTCGTCATCTCGGCGAGGTTCGCGCCCTTGCCACCGAGGAGGTCCTTGAGGTCCTTGTTTCCCTCGGTGAAGTCGTAAACGAACTTCACGCCCTCAACGCTCGCGGCCTGCTCGGCTACCGGGAGATCTTTGTTTTCCGACACGGGTCTCGACTCCTCGAGGACGCGGTGGCTGCCCTGACGGCGAGGAACATACCCAGATCGAAGGCGTCTGGGTACGTCCATGCGCGCGTCATGCGCCTGTAACCACTCGTCCGCCAGCGGATCGAAAGTCAAGGCTTGGCAAGCAATCACAGCCGCATGTGTTCACTTCTTGAACGCATGAACCTCCATTGAGCTCTCCGAGCGCTCACCTGAGCGGCCTTCGACACGCTTGAGTTCGATCGATGAACGATCAAAGCGTGGCACTCAGTGCCACCCTTTGGAGAAGTGCAGCCGCTCATGATCCGCTCATCTGAGCGCAACCCTTATCAGAGGTGGCGAGAATCACGCTGCCACAGCCCGCCGGATTTCACCATGCGGACGCGTAGCGGGGTCGAAATGTCCCTGTCACACGCCGAGCGCCCGCAGCCGCTCCTCGACCCGCTCGGGGGCGTACAGATGCTCCACGACCATCGCACCGGCTCCCACCAGCCCGGCTCGCTCGCCCAGCCGTGAGGTCACCACGTCCAGGTGGGCCGTGGAGCGGGGCAGCGCCCGCTGGTAGAGCAGTTCGCGCACACCTGTCAGGAAGGGAGTTCCGGCCAGATCCCCGGCGATCATCAGCACGCCGGGGTTCAGCAGGGTCACGACGGTCGCCAGGACGTCCCCGACCCGGCGCCCGGCCTCCCGGGCGAGACCGATCGCCTCGGGGTGCCCGGACGCCAGCAGGTCCCGCACATCCGAGCCGGAGGCCGCCGGCACCCCGGCCTCCGCCAGCCGCCGCGCCACGGCCCCACCGCTCGCGACGGCGGCCAGACAGCCGTACGAACCGCACCGGCACAGCACCTGGGCGCCCTCCGGCACCCGGATGTGCCCGATGTCCCCGGCGCCCCCGTCGATGCCCCGGAAGACCGAGCCGTCCACCACGACCCCGGCGCCGATGCCGGTGGAGACCTTGACCAGCACGAAGGCGGAGCAGTCGGGGTAGCCGGTGCGCTGTTCGCCGTACGCCATGAGGTTGGCGTCGTTGTCCACCAGCACGGGCACGGCGGCGGCGCCCGTGTGCTCGGTGAGCGCCCGGGCCAGCCGGGCCCGTATGCCGTAGCCGTCCCAGCCGGGCATGATCGGCGGCTGGACGACGCGGCCGGTCTCGGTGTCGACCGGGCCGGGCACCGCGAGCCCGACACCGCACACCGACTCGGCCGGGCAGCCCGCCTTCTCCAGCAGCTCGGCGAACCAGCGGCCGAGTTCGCCGAGCACGGTGTCCGGCCCGTCCTCGACGGCCAGAGTGCCGGAGTGCTCGGCGAGGATCTCGCCGCTCAGCGACAGCACGGCCGCCCGCGCGTGCCGGGTGTCGAGGTCGGCGGCCAGGACGACTGCGTGCTCGTCGTCAAACTCCAGGGTGATGGAGGGGCGTCCGCCCAAGGGGGAGTCCACCGGCCCACCGGCGCCCTCGCGCAGCCAGCCCGCGCGGAACAGCCGGTCGAGCCGCTGCCCGACGGTGGCCCGGGACAGTCCGGTCGCCTGCTGCAGGGCACCCCGGGTCACGGCACGGCGACTGCGCACCAGTTCGAGTAGTTCGCCGGCACTCGCCTGGCCGGCACCGCGTCCCGTTCTTCCGGGCTGTCCGGTCATGCACACCCCCTTGTGTTTCTCAACCTTGCCTTACATAGTGGGTTTTGCGTGTTAAATAGACGTAACCCCACGGTAGCCGCAGCCGAACCGGTCGGCTGGACGTCTTTTCGGAGAGCCCCGAGTGGACCGCACCGCCCAACGCACCCCCCGCCCCGCGGGACGCACCGTTGCATACGATCCGTCCAGTACGGCGCCCAGTCCCGCGCCGCCCCTGCACGTCAGGGCCGCCGCCGTGCTGGAGGCAGGCTGGACCGGGTCGTCCACCGTGCCCTCGCGCAGCCTGTATCCGCACCAGTGGTCGTGGGACTCGGCGTTCATCGCGATCGGCCTGCGGCACGTCTCGCCGTTACGCGCCCAGACGGAACTGGACACGCTGCTGGCGGCCCAGTGGGCGGACGGGCGGATCCCGCACATCGTCTTCAACCCCTCCGTCCCCCTCGACGCGTACTTCCCGAGCCCCGACTTCTGGCGCTCCTCGACCGCGGGACGTGCCGCGGGCGCCCCGCGCACCGTACAGACCTCCGGGATCGTGCAACCACCGGTCCACGCGCTGGCCGCGTGGCTGGTGCACCTGGCCGACCCGGGTCTGTCGCGGGCGCGCGGCTTCCTCACCCGGGTGTATCCCCGCCTCGCGGCCTGGCACCGGTATCTGCTGCACCGGCGCGACCTGGGCGGGGGCGGACTGGTCTCCGTCGTGCACCCCTGGGAACAGGGTATGGACAACAGCCCCTGCTGGGACCGTCCGCTGTCCCGGGTCACCCCGGCCCCGGCCCGCTCCTTCCGCCGGGCCGACCTCGACCACGGCTCCCCCGAGGGCCGGCCGACGGATCTGGACTACGGGCGGTACGTGCGGCTGGCGAGCGACTACCGGGACCGCGGATACGCCGACGGCGGAATCGAGGGGGCGGCCCGCAGGGCCTCGGTTGAGGGTGGCGGTGGGAGACGGGCGGGCGAGTTCGCCGTGGAGGACCCGGCGTTCAACGCGCTGCTCATCGCCTCCGAGTACGCCTTGGCCCGGATCGCCCACGAGCTGGGCGCCGCTTCGACGGCCCGGCAGGCACGCGCCGAGCGGCTCACCGCCGCCCTGGTGGAGCGGCTGTGGGAGCCGGCCGCGGGGATGTTCCTGTGCCGGGACGTGCGCGCCGGGGAGCTGATCCCCGAGCGCGGTGTCTCCGGGCTGATCCCGCTGCTGCTGCCGACCCTGCCCCGCGACCTCGCGGCCACCCTGGTCCGCACGATGTGCGGCCCGCACTTCGGCCTCGGCGGCACCACCCGTCTGGTGCCCAGCTACGACCTGCTCGGCGAGGCCTTCGACCCGCACCGCTACTGGCGCGGCCCGGCCTGGATCAACACCAACTGGCTCCTGGAGGGCGGCCTGCGGCTGCACGGCGAGCGCGGCCGGGCCGACGCCCTGCGCAAGGGCATCCTGCACACCGCCGACGCCTCCGGCTTCGCGGAGTACGTCGACCCGTACACGGCACAGGCCTGCGGCGCCACCGGCTTCGGCTGGACCGCCGCGCTCACGCTCGACCTGCTGCACGACCGGCCCGCAGGGGACGGAAACGGCGTCACGGCGATCAAGGGAGGGGACCGGGGATGACGGACCGGCATCATCTGCTCGTGCACGGCGGGACGTTCGCCGCCGTCGGCGACCGCGGCGACATCAGCGGCTACCGGGGCGGCAGCGCCCCGGACGGAATGTTCGTACGGGACGCGCGGCATCTCAGCCGGTGGCAGCTCACGGTGGACGGGGCCGTCCCCGACACGCTGACGCCGGTGGCCGACGGGGACACCGCGCG
The DNA here is from genome assembly GCF_045040895.1 of Streptomyces purpurascens. Taxonomy (NCBI): domain Bacteria; kingdom Bacillati; phylum Actinomycetota; class Actinomycetes; order Kitasatosporales; family Streptomycetaceae; genus Streptomyces; species Streptomyces purpurascens. The sequence goes on from NZ_CP108341.1 coordinate 3,035,924, forward strand.
CTGCGTGCTCGTCCCGCGCGGTGGCCGCAACGAGCCGCCCGCGTACACGCTCTTCCGTGAACAGGCCGTCGGCGACGCCTCGTTCGTGGAGTCGGTGCGCATCACCAGCAACCGCCCGGCGCCGACGACGGTCCGCCTCGCGGTCACCGCCGACGCCGACTTCACCGACCAGTTCGAGCTGCGCTCCGACCACCGCACCTACACCAAGGCCGGTGCCGTCCGCTCCCGCCAGGTCCTCGGCCACGGCGTGGAGTTCACCTACCGGCGCGGCGAGTGGCGCTCGTGCACGACCGTGACGGCCGAGCCCCAGCCGGACGCCGTGGAGGAGACCGGCACCGGCGCCCGCCGCCTGGTGTGGACCCTGGAGCTCGCCCCGCACGGCACCGCCGAGCTGGTCCTGCGCGTCATGGCCCGCCCGCACGGCGAGCAGCGGGCCCTGCGCGTCCCCCGCTCCCCGGCCGCCGTGAGGGAGCAACTGCTCGCCCGAGAGGGCGAGTTCGTGGAGGGCCTGGCCTTCCCCACCGGCTGGCCGGAGCTGGCCGCGGCCTGCTCCCGGGGTCTCGCCGACCTCGCCGCGCTCCAGGTCCCGGCGAAGGGGCCGGACGGCGAGGAACTGCGCGTCCCGGCCGCCGGCGCCCCCTGGTTCCTGACGCTGCTGGGCCGGGACGCCCTGCTCACGTCGCTGTTCGCGCTGCCCTACCGGCCCCGGCTGGCCGCCGCCACCCTGCCCGCGCTCGCCGCGACCCAGGCCACGGACACCGGCGCGAGCGAGGTCGCCCAGCCCGGCAAGATCGTCCACGAGGTGCGGCACGGCGAACTGGCCCACTTCGGCCAGGTCCCGTACGGCCGCTACTACGGCTCGGTCGACGCCACGCCGCTGTTCCTCGTCCTCCTCGGCGCCTACGTGGAACAGACCGGCGACACGGTCCTGGCCCGCCGCCTTGAGCCGCACGCCCGCGCCGCGGTCGGCTGGATGCTGGACCACGGTGGCCTGACCTCGCGCGGCTACCTCGTCTACCGCGCCGACCAGGGCGGCCTCGCCAACCAGAACTGGAAGGACTCCCCCGGCGCCATCTGCTCCGCCGAGGGGACCCGCCCCCACGGGCCGGTGACGGCCGCGGGCGCCCAGGGCTACGCCTACGACGCGCTGCGCCGCACGGCGTGGCTCGCGCGCACGGTGTGGCAGGACGGGACGTACGCGGACCTGCTGGAACAGGCGGCCGGTGACCTGCGCGACCGTTTCCAGCGGGACTTCTGGATGGAAGAGCGCTCCTTCCCGGCGCTCGCGCTCGACGGCCGGGGCGACCAGGTCGACGCCCTGGCCTCCGACGCCGGGCATCTGCTGTGGTCGGGCCTGCTGGACAAGGAGTACGGGGAACAGGTCGGCCGGCGCCTCCTCGAACCGGACTTCTTCTCCGGCTGGGGCGTGCGCACCCTGGCCGCCGGCCAGCCGGCCTTCCACCCGCTCTCCTACCACCGCGGCTCGGTCTGGCCGCACGACAACGCGCTGATCGCGCTGGGCCTGGCCCGCTACGGACTGCACGACGAGGCCCGCGCGGTCGCCCGCGGCCTGGTCGACGCGGCGACCGCGACCGGCAACCGGCTCCCCGAGGTCCTCGCCGGCTACGGCCGCGACACCCACCCGGAGCCGGTGCCGTACCCGCACGCGTGCGTACGCGAATCCCGCTCGGCCTCGGCCCCGTTGGCGCTGCTCACGGCGGTCGGGGGCGTCTGAGGGGCGGTTGGCCGGGGCCTGTCGTTCGGGTCAGGACGCAGAGAATCGGCGGCATCTCGTCACGCCGGTGAGCGGGGTCTGGTGCGTGCAGCTGCAAGGCGGAGGAGGGAGTCGACGCGGAGCGTCGGCGACCGACGACAACGCCGCAGATGCGCGTGCCAGACCCCGCGTCTGCGACCTGACCCGAACGACAGGCCCTAGCGTTTGCCGTGTGTTTGCCGAGCGCTGGCCCGGTGGGCTGAACGCACCTGGTGGGCGCACCGTACGGAACTGAGGCGGACCCGACCCCCCACGCGGGTCCGCCACCTCACCGGGTTTCGTACGGGAAGGACCTTCGGGTGCCTGTCTTCACACGCTTGCGCCAGTCATCGCGGTCAGAGCCTGCGTCGGCACCGGCACCGGAGACTCCCGTGTCGGAATCCGGTCTCCGCACCCGCCACCCCCGAGCCGCCCGCGCCCTCCGCTGGACCACCACCACCCTCGCCGCCGCCCTGGTCCTCGGTGCCCTGCTGCTGCCCAACACCCTCCCCGCCGTGGGGCCGAGGAGCTTCACGCGCATACCGGCCGAGGCGGTCGTCGGGGCCGTCGTGGTGCTGTGGCTGCCGCGTCGGCCCCGGCTGGTCGCGGCGGCGCTGTACGGACTCGGCCTGACCGCGCTGACCGCCGTGAATCTGCTCGACATGGGGTTCAACGAGTATCTGGGCCGGGGCTTCAACGCCGCGCTCGACTGGGACCTGCTGCCCGACGCCCAGGCGTACGTCGGGGACACACTGGGCGGGGGCGTCGCGACCGCCGCCGCCGTCGGCGCGATCGTGCTGGTCCTGCTGCTGGCGGCCGTCATGGTCGCGGCGACGGTCCGGCTCAGCGACCTGCTCGTCCGCCACCGGCCCCGGGCGGCCCGGGGCGCGCTGATCGCCGGCGTCGTCTGGATCACCTGCTCCGCCCTGGGCCTGACGCTCTTCGGCGGGCCGATCGCCTCCGAGCGCGGCGCCGGAGCCCTCCGCGTCCACGCCCAGCGGACGGTGGAGTCCCTGCGCGACGAGGCGGCGTTCGCGAAGCACGCCCAGGCGGACACCTTCGGCAACACCCCGCCCGACCAGCTGCTGCCCGATCTGCGCGGCAAGGACGTGATCTTCACCTTCATCGAGAGCTACGGCCGCAGCGCCATCGAGGACCCGATCATGGCCCCCGGCGTCGACCGCACCCTCGACGCCGACGGCAAGGCCCTGGCGAAGGCCGGGTTCGCCGCCCGCAGCGGGTGGCTGACCTCGGCGACCTACGGCGGCAGCAGCTGGCTCGGCCACTCCACGACCATGTCCGGCCTGTGGATCGACAACCAGCGCCGCTATCGCACGGTCACCGCGGGCGACCATCTCACCCTCACCAAGGCGTTCCGCAAGAGCGGCGCCTGGGACACGGTCGGCGTGATGCCCGGCGTACAGAAGGGCTGGCCGGAGGAGAAGTGGTACGGCCTCGACAAGCTCTACGACGCCTACGACCTGGGGTACAAGGGCCCGAAGTTCAGCTGGTCGACCATGCCCGACCAGTACGCGCTGGAGGCGTTCCAGCGCCAGGTGCACGGCAAGAAGCGCGACAAGCCGCTGATGTCGTTCGTCATCCTGACCTCCAGCCACCAGCCCTGGGCGCCCATCCCGAAGATGGTCGGCTGGGACGAACTCGGCGACGGCTCACGCTTCGACGCCATCGAGAAGGCCGGCAACAAGGCGTCGGACATCATCACCGACACCACCAAGTCCCGGCAGGAGTACGGCAAGTCCATCCAGTACTCGGTCACCAGCCTCACCCAGTGGCTGGAGCGCTACGGCACCGACGACACCGTCCTGGTCTTCCTCGGCGACCACCAGCCCATGGCCCGGGTCAGCGGCACCCGCGCCAGCCGCGACGTGCCGGTCTCGATCGTCGCGAAGGACCCGAAGGTCCTCGACAAGGTCGCCGACTGGAACTGGACGGAGGGCCTCAAGCCCGACCGCGACGCACCGGTGTGGAAGATGAGCTCGTTCCGCGACCGCTTCCTCAAGGCGTACGGCTCCACGCCGCACCGCTCGGGAGGCTGATCAGCCGCCGGAGGTGTCGAGTTCGGCGTCCTCGCCGATCCCGGCGCAGTCGTACGGGTCCTTCAGCCAGCCGTCCGGCAGCACCACCCGGTTGTTGCCGGACGTACGGCCCCGGGGCCCGTCGGCACCGTCGGGCCAGGGCTGGTCGAGGTCCAGCTCGTCAAGACCGGACCGCAGTTCCTCCAGCGACGAGGTGATCGCGAGGCGCTTGCGCATCTCGGAGCCGACCGCGAAGCCCTTCAGATACCAGGCGACGTGCTTGCGGAAGTCGATGACCCCGCGCGCCTCGTCCCCGATCCACTCGCCGAGCAGCGTGGCGTGCCGGACCATGACGTCGGCGACCTCGCGCAGCGCCGGGCGGGCGATGTCCTGGGTGCGCCCCTCGAAGGCGGCCACCAGGTCGGCGAACAGCCACGGCCGCCCCAGGCAGCCACGCCCCACCACGACACCGTCGCAGCCGGTCTCGCGCACCATCCGCAGCGCGTCCTCGGCCGACCAGATGTCGCCGTTGCCGAGCACCGGGATCTCCGGCACGTGCTCCTTCAGCCGGGCGATGGCGTCCCAGTCGGCGGTGCCGCCGTAGTGCTGGGCGGCGGTGCGGCCGTGCAGCGCGATGGAGGTGACGCCCTCCTCGACGGCGATCCGGCCGGCGTCCAGGAAGGTGATGTGGTCGTCGTCGATGCCCTTGCGCATCTTCATCGTCACGGGCAGATCGCCGGCGCCGCTGACGGCCTCGCGCAGGATGGCCCGCAGCAGGTTCCGCTTGTACGGCAGGGCGGATCCGCCGCCCTTCCTCGTGACCTTCGGCACGGGGCAGCCGAAGTTGAGGTCGATGTGGTCGGCGAGGTCCTCTTCCGCGATCATGCGGACGGCCTTGCCGACGGTCGCCGGGTCCACGCCGTACAGCTGGATCGACCGGGGTCGCTCCGTCTCATCGAAGTGGATGAGCTGCATGGTCTTCTCGTTGCGTTCGACCAGCGCCCGGGTGGTGATCATCTCGCTGACGAACAGGCCCTTCCCTCCGCTGAACTCCCTGCACAGGGTGCGGAAGGGCGCGTTGGTGATCCCGGCCATGGGGGCCAGGACGACGGGGGGCCGGACGGTGTGCGGGCCGATGTGGAGGGGCGTGGACATTCCTCCATTGTGCCGTGCAATGAGACGGTAAAATTCATTAGTTAGCCACACTATCGAAATCGGCGTACGATGGCCCGCATGCCCGAGCTCAGCCCCCGCCGCCGCATGCTGGTGCTCGCGATCTGCTGTATGAGCCTGCTGATCGTGAGCCTCGACAACACGGTCCTGAACGTGGCCCTGCCCTCCATGCAGCAGGACCTGCACGCGAGCACCTCAGGTCTGCAGTGGACGATCGACGCCTACACCCTGGTCCTGGCCTCACTGCTGATGCTCGCGGGCTCCACGGCCGACCGGATCGGCCGCAAACGCGTCTTCATGGCGGGCCTGATCGTCTTCACCCTCGGCTCGGTGCTGTGCTCCCTCGCGCCGAATCTGGAGGCGCTGGTCGCCTTCCGGATGGTGCAGGCGGTGGGCGGCTCGATGCTGAACCCGGTCGCCATGTCGATCATCACCAACACGTTCACCGACCCGCGTGAGCGGGCCCGCGCGATCGGCGTGTGGGGCGCGGTCGTCGGCATATCGATGGCCGCCGGCCCGCTGGTCGGCGGCCTTCTCGTCGAATCCGTCGGCTGGCGCTCCATCTTCTGGATCAACCTGCCGGTGGGCCTGGCCGCCCTGCTGCTCACCCTGCGCTTCGTCCCCGAGTCCCGCGCCGGCAAGGCCCGCCGCCCCGACCCGGTCGGCCAGCTCCTGGTGATCGCCCTCTTCGGTTCCCTGACGTACGCGATCATCGAAGCGCCGAGCACGCCGTTCGCCTCGACGGCCCCGCTGGCCGTGGTCGCCCTGGCCGCTCTCGCCGGCCTGCTCTGGTACGAGCCGCGTCGCGCGGAACCCCTGATCGATCTGCGGTTCTTCCGCTCGGCGCCGTTCAGCGGGGCCACGGTCATCGCGGTCAGCGCCTTCGCCGCGCTGGGCGGGTTCCTCTTCCTGTCCACGCTGTACCTGCAGAACGTCCGCGGCCTGACCGCCCTGGAGGCGGGCCTGTGGATGCTGCCGATGGCGGCCCCGACGTTCCTGTGCGCCCCGCTCTCCGGCCGCCTGGTCGGCACGCGCGGCCCCCGCCTCCCGCTCCTGATCGCCGGCTTCGCGATGACCGCGAGCGGCGTGCTGTTCGCCGCGTTCGAGGCCGAGACCTCCGACGTCACGCTCTTCGCCGGATACGTCCTCTTCGGCATCGGCTTCGGTTTCGTCAACGCGCCGATCACCAACACGGCGGTGTCCGGGATGCCGCGTGCGCAGGCGGGTGTGGCCGCGGCGGTGGCCTCGACGAGCCGGCAGCTCGGGCAGACGCTGGGGGTCGCCGTGGTGGGCGCGGTGCTCGCCTCGGGGGTGGGCTCGTCGTCGTACCGGGAGATGTTCGTGTCGGCGGCGCGGCCCGGGTGGTGGATTCTCGCGGTGTGCGGTTTCGCTGTGCTGGCGTTGGGGGCGGTGACGAGTGGGCGGTGGGCTCGGGGAACTGCCGAGCGTGCGGCCGAGAGGCTGAAGTCCGCGGAGGTGCGTGATGTGGCGGTGACGGCGGATCGTGCCTCGTAGCCGTGGTTCATCGCCCTCTCGACAACACGGCATGTGCCTGCGGCGGTTGGGGAATCGCCCTTGCGGCCACGGACGTTGCCGACGGCGATCCACCCCAAGTTGAACGAGGAACCTTACGGTTGAACCGTGAAACTCATTCCCCCGTCGGCGACTTGCCACCCCGCCCTGAGCAGCGGAAACTGTAAGTGAAGACGTAGAGCCCACCGATAGTCCGACTCTGCGCCGCCCCGAGAGCACGAGCAGAGGGGCTGAGCCAGTGGACAACACACTGCACATCCTCCTCGCCGAAGAGGACGCGGAAGCCGAACGTGTCGCGGAGCTGACCGGCTACCTGCGCGAGGAACTGCTGGAGCTCGACGTGGACGACGTCACGACGCTCCCCGGCGGGGAGGTACCGCCCGGAGCGCGGGCCGTGGACGTCACTCAGATCGGTGCCCTGCTGGTGACCCTGGGCAGCTCGGCAACCGCCCTGAGCCAGGTGATGAACGTGGTCCGGTCGTGGATGGGCCGACGCCATGACACCCACCCGTCCCTGCGTCTGCAGATGGGCGAGGACGTCCTGGAGGTGTCCGAGGCGACCGACGATCAGGTCGCGACGGCGTTCGAGATCTTCGTCGAGCGCCATTCCCCGGCCGGAGCCGAGCCATGACGGATTCCAGACACGCGCTGATCATCGCCAACGACCGGTACACCGACCAGGGGCTCAAGAAGCTCGAGGCCCCCGCCCAGGACGCCGCGGCCCTCGAGAGGGTGCTGCACGACCCGCAGATCGGCGACTTCGAGGTGGAGGTCGTGCACAACGCCTCGGCCGACCTCATGCGCAGGCGCATCCAGGGCTTCTTCAACGAGCGCGGCCGCGCCGACACGCTCCTGCTGCACTTCTCCTGCCACGGCCTCAAGAGCGAGTCCGGCGAGCTGTACCTGGCCGCGAGCGACACCGAGCCCCCGCTGCTGGCCGCCACGGCTGTCCCCTCCCAGTTCGTCCGCGGTTGCATGTCCGGCACCCGGGCGGGCCGCAGCGTCCTGTTCCTCGACTGCTGCTACGGAGGCGCCTTCTCCCGGGGCTCGTCCTCCGTACGCGCTTCCGGAGATATCAACGTCCTCGAGTCGTTCGCGAAGGACGAGCCGGCCAGTGGGCGGGGCTGGGCCGTCATCACCGCGTCCGACTCCATGGAGTACGCCTTCGAGGGCAGCAAACTCGCCGAGAACTCCGCTCCGCGGCCTTCGCTGTTCACGCACGCGGTCGTCGAGGGCCTGGAGACCGGCGAGGCCGACCTCGACGCGGACGGGAACGTCTCGCTCGACGACCTGTACGAGTACGTCTACAGACACGTCCGGGAGCAGAACCCCCATCAGACGCCGAAGAAGGCGGCGGAGCTGCAGGGGGAGCTGCATCTGGCACACAGTCGGCGTGGCGGCATCAGGATCGTTGCCGTTCCCTCGCCGCCCTCCCTGCAGGCGGCCATGAAGAGCGAGGACTTCCTCACACGGCAGGGCGCCGTGACGGAGTTGCGCAAACGACTGCAGCGCAGGGAGCTGCCCATGGCGGAAGGGGCGCGTCAGCACCTGGAGGAGGTCGCGCGGAACGACATCCAGCCGATCGCCGAACTGGCGTCCGACGCCTTGAGTGAGATCCACCTGGCACCGTCCCCGGACCACCTGGACTTCGGCCTGGCACCGAGGGGCTCGCCCCCACGGAAGCAGTCCGTGACCCTGCACGGCCCACCGCTGGCCCGTCACTGCTTGGCCCAGCCCAACCAGGCGTGGCTGCGGGTCGATCCGACCCGGAGCGGTCTGGACGTCCACGTCGACACGGCCACCGAGGGGAACCTGTCCGGCGACATCGTGCTCAAGGGTGTGGCCGACGAGTCAGTGATCCACGTCAAAGCAGTAGTGGGCCCGGCACCAGAGCCCGGAGGCCCCACGGAGCCCGAACCCCAGCCCTCGAACGACTCCACAAGGCCGATGCCCGGAACGGACGGCAAGCAGACCCCGGTGGTCGTCGGGCCCTCGCACATCCCGCCCCCTCCCAAGACGCCGCCACGGGCCGCTACACACCAGCCGCGAACGGACCGGTCATCCCCGTCCCGACGCGCTCCCGCCCTTGCCGGTGCCGCCCTCGCCCTCGCCGTCACGGCGGTCATCACGCTCGTACTGGCCATCCAGGCGGCGGTGGCGGCCGTCATGGAACGGGGCGACGCAGGGGTGTACGGCAACATCGAGGACAACGTCCGCGAGCACGGAGCGCTCACACCGCTCATCGTGTGCCTGATCACCGGTGCGGTGGCGCTGGTAGTCGGCGCGTTCGCCCGGCACGATCTGGGAGCACGGCGGGAGCAGTACACGAGCAAGACGGCGACCGGTACGCACACCCTGACCGCGATCGCGAAAGGCCTGGCGATCCCGGCATTGATCCTGGCCGTCCTCGCGGGCATCACCTACCTGGTGGGCAGTAGCGAGTGGTGACTACCTCCGCCCCATCGAGGCGATCGCCTGCAGCCTCTCCAGCCGCTCCCGGGACTCCTCGTCCGCCGGTACGTACGTCACGATCCGCGGCCCCGCCCCCGGCGTCAGCCACAGGTCCGTGTGATCGACGGCGATGCGGCCGACGTGACGGTTGAGGAACTCCTTGCGTTTGGTGCGGTGGGCGACGACCTCGTGGCGGTCCCAGGCCCTGCGGAACTCGGGGGATTCCGTGCGCAGGCGCTTGAGCAGCATCTTCCAGGCGGGCTCGGTGAGATGGCCGGCCATCGCGGCGCGGAAGCGGGCCGCCATCAGGCGCTGGGTCTCCTCCAGGTGCACGATCGACGACTGCCACTCGGCGTGCGTGTAGGACAGGACCATGCAGTTGCGGTTCTCGGGCGGCACCGTGTCCAGGTCGCACAGCAGCAGCCCGTACGTGCGGTTGTAGGCGAGGATGTCGTACCGGCTGTTCTGCAGGCACGCCGGGAACGGCTCGACCTGCTCCAGCACCGCCCGCATCGCCGGCGTGACCGACGGGCACGTGGTCGCGGGCGTCGGGTCGGCGACGCCGGCCAGCTGGAAGAGGTGGGCGCGCTCGCCGGGGTCGAGCAGCAGCGCGCGGGCGAGCGCGTCGAGGACCTGGACGGAGACCTGGATGTCACGGGCCTGCTCCAGCCACGTGTACCAGGTGACCCCCACCGCGGAGAGCTGGGCGACCTCCTCGCGGCGCAGACCCGGCGTACGGCGCCGGCGGCCCCGGGGCAGGCCGACCTGCTCGGGGGCGATCCGCTCCCGGCGGCTGCGCAGGAACGCCGCCAGCTCGTGCCGCCGGACATCCCCGTCGCGGGGCGCCTCGGGCGCGCGTACCGCCGTCTCCTCAGCCATGGTCGTCATACCCTCCAGCCTGCCGCCGCCCGGACCCTGTTTCCAGGTGGTGCCGCTACCAGGATAAGGACACTCTGGTACCAGCCTGAGTGAGGCAGCAGGCTCGTGACCGTGACCACGGAATCCCTCACCTCACGCCCCGTCCGCCCGCCCGCCGCCCCGGTCCCCGTGCTCGGCGGGCTCGGACTGTTCGCGGTGCTGCTGGCCGCGGCCCTGCCCCTCGTCGACTTCTTCATCGTCAACGTCGCCCTGCCCACCATCGGCACCGACCTCGCCGCGAGCGAGTCGGTCCTCGAACTCGTCGTCGCCGGGTACGGGGTGTCGTACGCCGTCCTGCTGGTCCTCGGGGGCCGGCTCGGTGACCTCTTCGGCCGGCGGCGGCTGTTCCTCGGCGGTATGGCGGCCTTCGGGCTGACTTCCCTGGCGTGTGGACTGGCGCCGGACGCCTGGTCGCTGGTCGCGGCCCGGGTCGCGCAGGGCGCGTCGGCCGCCGCGATGCTGCCGCAGGTGCTGGCCACCATCCAGGCCACCACGACCGGCCCCCGGCGCGCGAAGGCCATGGGCCTGTACGGCGCGACCGCCGGGCTGTCCATGATCGCCGGACAGATCCTGGGCGGGGTCCTCGTCGCGGCCGACATCGCCGGTACCGGCTGGCGCTCGGTGTTCCTCGTCAACGTGCCGGTCGTCCTCGCCGGCCTGGTGCTGGCCGTGCGGGTGGTCCCCGAGACCCGCTCGCCGCGGCCGGAGCCGGTCGACGTCCCCGGCACATTCCTCCTCGCGGCCTCGCTCCTCACCCTGCTCGTCCCGCTCACCGAAGGGCGGGCGGCGGGCTGGCCGTTGTGGACGTGGCTGTCGCTGGCCGCGTTCCCGTTCGTGGCGGCGGCGTTCTACGCGGTGGAGCGCAGGGCCGACCGCGAGGGCCGTACGCCACTGGTCCCGCCGAGTCTGTTCGCGATCGTCTCGCTGCGCCGCGGACTGCTGCTGGTGCTGCCCTTCTCCATCGGCTTCAGCGGCTTCATGTTCGTGATCGCGGTGGCCTTGCAGGAGGGCGCCGGGCTCGGCCCGGTCGCCGCGGGCCTGGCGCTCGCGCCCCTGGCGGTGGTCTTCTTCGTCTTCTCCCTGCTGGGCCCCCGGCTGGTCGCCCGGTACGGGACGCGCGTGGTGACGGCCGGTGCCGTACTCCAGGGCGTGGGTCTGGCGCTGATGGCCCTGGCCGCCTGGCGCTTCTGGCCGCACCTCGGTTTCGTCGAACTGCTCCCGGGCGCGGCGGTCGCCGGCGCGGGACAGGCGCTGCAACTGCCCGTCATCTACCGGGTCATCCTCTCCGAGGTGCCGTCCGCCCGGGCCGGCGTCGGCAGCGGCGTGATGATCACCACTCAGCAGTCGGCACTGGCCCTCGGTGTGGCCACCCTGGGCACGCTGTTCCTGTCCCTGATCCCGGGGATGGGCATGCGGGACGCCCTGGTCACGACGCTGCTGGTGCAGCTCGCCGGGGTGGTGCTGACCGGTCTGCTGAGCCTCAGGCTGCCGCGCGCGGTCGTCTGAGGCATCTCACGGCCTGATAACTCGCATCCGGGGAAACCCTGTTGATGTTGGTCTTGCTGCACACTCCTTGCTGCGAGCGGACCGGATCCGCCGGATTCCTGGACGCGGGAGGCGTCATGGCGCAGATCGACACGAGCAAGGTCAGCCGCTGGGACCAGCACGGCCGCGAACACGTCGTGCGGGTACGGCGCACGGGCATGCAGCGCACGATCAGATGCGACACCTGCGGCTGGCGCAGAGGCGCGCAGTTCCTGCCCTGGCTGAAGGCGGAGGAACATCTGGCGGAGGCCCACCAGGCGACGGTGGACCCGACAGCGGCGTGATCGTCGAGAGGTCGAGGTGAGAACTGTGGTGACGCGTCGTTCGGTGATCAAGGCCGCGGGCGCCGGGACGTTAGCGAGCGGGCTGAGCCCGTCCGCCGTGGGTGCTGCCCGGGCGGCGGAGGCCGATGACGTCCTGGTGGTCGTGGAGAAGAGCGGCCACGCGGTCGGTTTCTACGACGCCGCGTCGGGCCGGCGTCTGAAGACGGTCGGGCTGCCCGACTACCCGCACGAGATGGTCGTCGACTCGCACCGGCGATTCGCCTACGTCGGGCACTACGGGGTGCGCATGTCCTCCACGGTCGGCGAGGGCGGCGCCGCGGTCTTCGTCATCGACCTCGTCGAGCGGTCCCTGGCCCGGACCATCGACACCCGTCCGTTCAACCGGATCCACGGCATGGGCATCGACCGCCACGACCGGCTGTACGCCCTGAGCGAGGAGAAGGCGATCCTGCTCGGCTTCGACACCCCGTCCACCGACCAGGCACCGACCAGAGCGGTGCCCACGCACGGGGTGAAGACCCATCTGTTCACCCTCAGCCGTGACGGCGAACGCGCCTATGTCACCGGGCTGTTGTCCCACACGGTGAGTCTCGTGCGCCCGCACGACGCCTCCGTCCCACCGCTCCTCGCGACTCCCGGCCAGCTGCCCGAGAGCAGCTGTCTGAGCCGGGACGAGAAGACGCTGTTCGTCGGGGCCCGGAAGAGCTCCTCTCTGGTCGCCTTGGACGCGCGCACGCTGAAGACACGGCGGAGCCGGAAAATCGGCGGAGACCCGCTGCGGGTCTACACCCTCGACGACGAACGGCTCCTGGCGACGGACATCGCCGCCAACACCCTCACGGTGTACAGCACCGACCTGCGGCCGCTCCGTTCCCTCCAACTCGACGGCACGCCGTCCGCCGTGTCCCTGCACCCCGGCGGGACCCTGGCGTACGTGTCCCAACTGGGCACCAACCGCATCGCCGTCGTCGACCTGGACCGGCTCACCGTCGTCGGCGGCTTCGCCACCGGGCTGGAACCGGACTCCTCGGTGCTGCTGCCCGCCTCCTGAAACGCGGCGCGGCCCGCGCACCTTCCTACGCGTGCAGCCCCCGCACCACCAGCTCCACCACCGCCTCGAACTCCCCCTCCACACCGGGCTGCTCCCACTCCCGCGCATAGCAGGGGTCGTGGAATCGCCCCGTCGCCTGGAAGACCGCGCGGGCCGAGGCCTCCGGGTCGGTGGTGGTGAAGCTGCCGGTCTCCACGCCGGCCTCGATGATGCGGGCCAGCTGAGTGGTGAGGTCGGTGATGTGCTCCCCCACAGCCGTACCGGCCTCGTCGGTCAGGACCATGTACGTGGCGAACAGCTCCGGATCGTCGCCGGCCTTGCGGCGCTTCGCGGCGAACAGCGCGGCGAGCCAGTCCCGCAGCCGGGCCTCCGGGGCACTGCCGTCGGCGACGATGCCGGACAGCTCCCCGGACGTGCGGTCCAGCCAGCGCTTGGTGACCGCCTCGCGCAGCGCCGCCTTGGTCCGGAAGTGGCGGTAGACGCTGCCGTGGCTGACACCGAGCGCCCGGGCGACGTCCACGACGGTGGCCTTGGCCGGGCCGTGGCGCCGCAGCACCTCCTCGGTGGCTTCGAGGATGCGCTCGGCGGTCAGGATCTCGCTGGTCGGTGCCATGCCCAGACCGTACCCGGAGCCCGGGTCAGCTCTCGAGGTGCGCCATCTGGGCCGCCGGGTAGCGATCACCCGCGGCGGCACCGGCCGGTACTGCCTCCTCGATGGCGGTCAGGTCGGCCGCGTCCAGCGTCACGTCCAGCGCGCCCAGCGCCTCCGTGAGCCGGTCGCGGCTGCGGGCGCCGATCAGCGGCACGATGTCCTCACCGCGGGAGAGCACCCAGGCGATGGCCGTCTGCGCGACGCTGGCGCCCTTCTGCTCGGCGATCTTCCGCAGCGCCTCGACGAGGTCCAGGTTGTGCCGGAGGTTCTCGCCCTGGAAGCGCGGCGACATCGCCCGGAAGTCGCCCGCGCCGAGCTGCCGGTCCGCGGTGAAGTGGCCCGATATCAGACCCCGGGAGAGCACCCCGTACGCCGTGATCCCGATGCCCAGCTCACGCGTGGTCGGCAGGATCTCGTCCTCGATGCCGCGCGATATGAGGGAGTACTCGATCTGGAGGTCGGAGATCGGCGCGGTGGCGGCGGCCCGGCGGATGGTCTCGGCGCCGACCTCGCTCAGGCCGATGTGCCGCACATGTCCCTTCTCGACGAGTTCCGCGATCGCGCCGACCGTCTCCTCGATCGGCACGTCCGGGTCGAGGCGGGCGATGCGGTAGACGTCGATGTGGTCGACGCCGAGCCGCTGGAGGGAGTACGCGGCGAAGTTCTTCACGGCGGCGGGCCGGCCGTCGTAGCCGGACCAGCCGCCGTCCGGGTCGCGCAGGGCGCCGAACTTCACGCTGACCAGCGCCTGTTCACGCCGGGCGGCGGGGGCCGTGCGGAGGGCCTCGCCGATCAGCAGTTCGTTGTGGCCCATGCCGTAGAAGTCGCCGGTGTCCAGCAGGGTGACGCCCGCTTCGAGCGCCGCATGGAGGGTCGCGATGGACTCGGCCCGGTCCGCCTCGCCGTACAGGGCGGACATGCCCATGCAGCCGAGACCGAGGGCGGAGACCTGGGGGCCGGTGGTTCCGAGAGGGCGGGTTCGCATCGTCATGCCAACCACCATGCCATGACAGCTGACAGATTTCAATATCTGTCAGCCCATACTTGTCATCCTCCCGGAGCTCTCCCGGCTCCCTCAGGTCCATGAACCGCCGGCTACCGCGCCGTGAACGCCAGCTTCGCCCCCAGCGCCACGAACGACCCCGCGAACCCCCGCCGCAGCCACGCCATCACCCGCGGCCGCCCGATGACATGACTGCGCACCGACGCGGCCAGCACCCCGTACACGGCGAACACCACGAAGGTCGCCAGCATGAACACCCCGCCCAGCCCCACCATCCGCACCACCGCGTGCGGCTCCCCCGGGCTCACGAACTGCGGCAGGAAAGCGAAGAAGAAGATCGTCAGCTTCGGGTTGAGGATGTTGATCAGCACACCCCGCACGATCACCCGCCGCGCCGACACCGGTTCCGGCGCCGTCCGCTCCTCCACCACGAGCGCCTCCTTGTCCCGCACGGTCGCCCACGCCATGTAGAGCAGATAGGCGACCCCGGCGTACTTCAGCACCTCGAAGGCGGTCGCGCTGGTGTGCAGCAGGGCGGCGACACCGGTGACCGTGGCCAGCAGATGCGGCACGATCCCGAGCGTGCAGCCGACGGCCGCGACGACACTCGCGCGGCGGCCACGGGAGAGCGCGGCGGCGAGGGTGTAGACGACGCCGGTGCCGGGCGTGGCGACGACGACGAGGGTGGTCAGCACAAACGCGAGGGTCATGCGCTCACCCTGGCGCGGCGCCACCCCGGGATACAGGTCCAATCGACCGCGGCACTGGAGGACCACTCCCCGGCGCCGGAGAACCGCTCCCCCTCACTCCACCCCCGTGAACGCGTCGGTGCCGGGCCCCTCCGAAGAGGAACCCGGCACCGACGTGCGGGCGAGAAGCGGTCAGCAGCCGATCAGGCGGGCCGCCAGGTACCCCTCGATCTGGTCGAGGGAGACCCGCTCCTGCTTCATCGAGTCACGCTCGCGGACGGTGACCGCGTTGTCCTCGAGCGTGTCGAAGTCGACGGTCACACAGAACGGCGTACCGATCTCGTCCTGGCGACGGTAGCGACGGCCGATGGCGCCGGCGTCGTCGAAGTCGATGTTCCAGTTCTGGCGCAGCGCCTGGGCGAGACCCTTGGCCTTCGGGGACAGCTCCGGGTTCCGGGACAGCGGGAGCACCGCGACCTTCACCGGCGCGAGGCGGTGGTCCAGGCGCAGCACGGTGCGCTTCTCCATCTTGCCCTTGGCGTTGGGCGCCTCGTCCTCGAGGTAGGCGTCGAGCAGGAAGGCCAGCATCGCCCGGCCGACACCGGCCGCCGGCTCGATGACGTACGGCGTCCAGCGCTCGCCGGCTTCCTGGTCGAAGTAGGTGAGGTCCTGGCCGGAGGCCTTGGAGTGGGCACCGAGGTCGTAGTCGGTGCGGTTGGCCACACCCTCCAGCTCGCCCCACTCACTGCCGCCGAACTGGAAGCGGTACTCGATGTCGGCGGTGCGCTTGGAGTAGTGGGAGAGCTTCTCCTTCGGGTGCTCGTACCACCGCATGTTCTCTTCGCTCATGCCGAGGCCGGTGTACCAGTTCCAGCGCTGCTCCATCCAGTACTCCTGCCACTTCTCGTCCTCGCCCGGCTTGACGAAGAACTCCATCTCCATCTGCTCGAACTCGCGGGTGCGGAAGATGAAGTTGCCGGGCGTGATCTCGTTGCGGAAGGACTTGCCCATCTGGGCGATGCCGAACGGCGGCTTGCGGCGCGAAGTGGTCTGCACCTGGGAGAAGTTGGTGAAGATGCCCTGCGCGGTCTCGGGACGCAGGTAGGCGACGGAGCCGGAGTCCTGGGTCGGGCCGAGGTGGGTCGACAGCAGGCCCGAGAACTGCTTGGGCTCGGTGAAGGTGCCCTTGTTTCCGCAGTTGGGGCAGTTGAGGTCCGCGAGCCCGTTCTCCGGGGCGCGGCCCTTCTTCTCCTCGTAGGCCTCCTCCAGGTGGTCCGCGCGGAACCGCTTGTGGCAGGAGGTGCACTCGGTGAGGGGGTCGGTGAACGTGGCGACGTGGCCGGAGGCGACCCAGACCTCGGGGGCCAGGATGACGGACGAGTCGATACCGACCACGTCCTCGCGCGACGTCACCATGTAGCGCCACCACTGGCGCTTGAGGTTCTCCTTGAGCTCGACACCCAGCGGGCCGTAGTCCCAGGCGGCGCGCTGACCGCCGTAGATCTCACTACAGGGGAATACGAAGCCACGGCGCTTGCTCAGGCTGACGATGGTGTCGATCTTGTCGGCGGCCACGGTGCTCTCTTCATTACGACGACGGGCGACGAAGCGAGTTGCTTCCAGCGAATGATTCAGGTTACCGGCGGGGACGCCCCCTCAATCAAATCGCTCCCCCCTCAGCGACCGCCAGAGGGCTGCGGACCCTGTTTCCGGGCCCAGTTCAGGACGTTTGTTGACAACGGTTTCCATATTTGTTGAAAATGAGTGTCATGAACGTACGACGACGCCTCATACCCGCCGCCGCGGCCGCCTCTCTCGGCCTCGGCGCCCTGACCGCCTGCTCCAGCGACAGCGCGGCGACGGGCAACACGGAGAAGTTCGACGTCGTCGCGTCGTTCTACCCCATGGCGTTCCTCGCCGAGCAGATAGGCCGCGACCACGCGAACGTCACCAGTCTGACCGAACCCGGCCAGGAGCCGCACGACCTGGAGATCAGCACCCAGCAGCGGGCCCAGCTCGAGGAGGCCGACGCGGCGCTCTTCCTCAAGGGCCTCCAGCCCGCCGTCGACGAGGCCGTCTCGCAGACCGGCATCGAGACGAAGATCGACGCGGCCTCGCTGACCCACCTCGAGGACCACGGCGGCGCCGGGCACAGCCACGAAGGTGAGGAGGGCCACTCCGAGGAGGAGGAGCACGGCCGCGACCCGCACGTCTGGCTGGATCCCGTGAAGTACGCCGAGATCGCCCAGGGCGTCGGCAAGGCCTTCGAGAAGGCCGACCCGGACCACGCGGCCGACTACAAGAAGAACACCGCGGCCCTGGTCAAGAAGCTGGGCGGCCTGAACAGCGACTTCGAGAACGGCCTGAAGGACAGCAAGTCCAAGGTCTTCTTCACCAACCACGCCGCCTTCGGCTACCTCGCCGAGCGCTACGGCCTCACCCAGGAGGCCATCTCCGGCGTCGACCCCGAGAGCGAGCCCAGCGCCGCCCGGGTCAAGGAGCTCCAGCAGGAGGCCAAGGCCGACGGCGTCACCACCGTCTTCTACGAGACGCTGGTCTCCGACCGGACCGCGAAGACCCTGGCCCGGGACGCGAACCTCAAGACGGACGTCCTCGACCCCCTCGAGGGCATCACCGGCAAGTCCCGCGGCGACGACTACTTCCAGGTCATGGAAGCCAACCTCAAGGCCCTGCAGTCGGCCCTGGGAACCAAGTGATCGACCCAACGGAGGACGGCATGACCGAGCCCGTCGTATCCCTGCGCGGCGTCCGCGCGGACCTGGGCTCGCGCCCCGTCCTGCGCGGCATCGACCTCACCGTGCACCGCGGTGAGGTCGTCGCGCTGCTCGGCGCGAACGGCTCCGGCAAGTCCACGGCCGTGCGCAGCATCATCGGCCAGGTGCAGACCGGCGCCGGCGAGATCGAGCTGTTCGGCACGGACCGCGCGCGGTTCCGCGACTGGCGGCGCGTGGGCTACGTCCCGCAGCGCACCACGGCCGCGGGCGGCGTGCCCGCCACGGTGACCGAGGTGGTCTCCTCCGGCCGCCTGTCCCGGGCCCGCTTCGGCGTGCTGCGCAAGGCCGACCACAAGGCCGTACGGCAGGCCCTGGACCTCGTCGGCATGGCGGACCGGGCCAAGGACTCCGTCGACGCCCTCTCGGGCGGCCAGCACCAGCGGGTCCTGATCGCCCGCGCGCTCGCCTCCGAGCCCGAGCTGCTGATCATGGACGAGCCGATGGCGGGCGTCGACCTGGCCAGCCAGGAGGTGCTCGCGCACACGCTGCGCGAGCAGGTCGCCCAGGGCACCACCGTGCTGCTCGTACTGCACGAACTGGGCCCCCTGGAGCCCCTCATCGACCGGGCGGTCGTCCTGCGCGACGGCTGCGTCGTGCACGACGGACCGCCCCCGAAGGCGGTCGGGCAGCACGCCCTCCCCGGCCACGACCACGTACACCCGCACGCGCCGGAGGGCGCCGAACCGATCCGTACGGGACTGCTGAGCTGATGGAATTCCTCGACTACGCCTTCATGCAGCGGGCCCTGCTCGCCGCCGTCCTGGTCGGCGTCACGGCCCCCGCGGTGGGGATCTACCTGGTCCAGCGCCGCCAGGCCCTGATGGGCGACGGCATCGGCCACGTGGCGATGACCGGCGTCGGCCTCGGCTTCCTGCTGACCTGGTCCCCGGTGTGGATGGCGACCCTCGTCTCCGTCCTCGGCGCGGTCCTCATGGAGCTGATCCGCTGGTACGGCAAGACCCGCGGCGACATCGCCCTCGCGATGCTGTTCTACGGCGGCATGGCCGGCGGTGTGATGTTCATCAACCTCGCGCCGACGGGCTCCAACGCCAACCTGACGTCGTACCTGTTCGGCTCCCTGTCGACGGTGTCCGAGTCGGACGTCACGGCGATCTGCGTGCTGGCCGCCTTCGTCGTCCTGGTCACGCTCGGCCTGCGCCGGCAGCTGTTCGCGGTCAGCCAGGACGAGGAGTTCGCCCGGGTGACGGGCCTGCCGGTGCGCGCCCTGAACCTGCTGACGGCCATCACCGCGGCCGTCACGGTGACGGTGGCGATGCGCGTGGTCGGCCTGCTGCTGGTCAGCGCGCTGATGGTGGTGCCCGTCGCGGCGGCCCAGCAGATCAGCCGCAGTTTCGCGGCCACGTTCGCGATCGCCGTCGCCATCGGTGTGAGCGTGACGATCGGCGGCACGGTCACCTCGTACTACCAGGACGTCCCGCCCGGTGCGACGATCGTATTGCTGACCATCGGCGCGTTCATCGTGCTGACGGCACTCGCGGCTCCGCTGGCCCGCCGCCGCGCCCGCGCCCGCGCTTCCGCGCAATCCGGCCACGACCCCGCCGAGTGCGCGATTCCGGGTACCCGGGAGGCAGCCGACGAAGTCGGCGTCTGACCGCCCCCACCCCGGGCTGGCACAATGGCCCGGGCAAGGCAGACGTGAGGAGGCAACGGTGACGACCGCTGGACCGTCCGTGAAGGGCCGCGCCACCCGGCAGCGGGCCGCCGTGTCGGCGGCCCTGGAAGAGGTCGACGAGTTCCGCAGTGCGCAGGACCTGCACGACATGCTCAAGCACAAGGGCGACTCGGTCGGGCTCACCACGGTCTACCGCACGCTGCAGTCCCTCGCCGACGCCGGTGAGGTCGACGTCCTGCGCACCGCCGACGGCGAGTCCGTCTACCGCCGTTGCTCCACGGATGACCATCACCACCACCTTGTGTGCCGCGGGTGTGGCAAGGCCGTCGAGGTCGAGGGGCCGGCCGTGGAGAAGTGGGCGGAAGCCGTCGCCGCCGAGCATGGCTACGTGAACGTGGCTCATACGGTGGAGATTTTTGGGACCTGTGCGGAGTGTGCGGCTGCTGACCGGTGAGTTGTCGGCTGCGGGTGCGTTGTGGTCGTTCGCGCAGTTCCCCGCGCCCCTGGGTCAGTGACCTTCAGCTCCGATCGAAGCAGCGCTCCAGTTCGTCAAGCTTGTAGAAGCCGCTGCCCTTGGTGATGGGGTGGCAGCCGGTCTTGAAGGCCGTTTCCTTCTCGTTGTAGAGCATGCGCACCAGATAGGTGTTGCCCTTGCGGAAGACGTCCCACTGGATGTTCGAGGCCATGGGGGCGACCGAGGCGCCTCGCCAGGTGTTGTCGGCGTAGGTGTAGGGCTTGGCGGCCGTCACGCCCGCCGTGTTGCCCGGCAGCTTCATCAGTGCGGCGAGCGGGATGATCTCCTCGGCGTGGGTGAAGCGGAGTTCGGCGCCCAGGTCGCTGGTGCCGGCGCGCTTGGCCTCGACCTGCTTGAAGAAGTCGTCGAGGAGGACGTCCGCCATCTTGTACGTGATGTCGCTGTCGGCGAAGCCGGGGCCCTTCTCGTAGAAGTCCTCGACGTCGCTGAGGTATCCGAACCAGGCGGCGTCGCCGCGCGAGATGTACCGCTCCATGCCCCAGCCCTTGCCGCCGGGGCTCTCCCCGCTCATGGCCGGGGCGATGGCGTACAGGTTGAAGACGGCCTGCGCGGCATCGACCTCGGTGCCGATCGAGGCGAACTCGCCGTCGGTGATCCGCTGGACGAACGCCGGGGTGAAGAGCCCGCGCAGGACGCTGCGGGCGGCCCGGTGGGTCCTGGGCTGGTCGGTGAGGCTCTTGAGCGTGTCCGCGAGGCGCTGGTCGTTGTCGATGTAGTCGCGGTAGGCGGCGCCCCCGGCCGCTTTGTGGAAGTACAGCAGGTTCTCGTCGGCGCGGGCCGGGCCGATCAGCGGCTTCAGCGCCGGGTCGGTGTTCCCGAGGGTCGCCGCGAACAGGTTGCCGCTGTCGACGGCCCGCCCCTGCCCGGAGCTGACGACGTCGATCTTCTCGCCGTCCTTGGCGATCTGCCGGAACAGCCCCGGCAGCCGCTGTTCCATGCGTACGGCCGTGCCCTCGATCTCCTGCTTGCCGCGGCCGCTGAGGTTGCCGTACCCGACCTTGGACATGGCGTCGAGCAGCGCCCGCACCTTGGGCCCGAACTCCCGCCCCTCACGGGTGAGCTGCCCCTCGCCCTGCGCCTTGTCCCACAGGGCGAGGATCAGGTCGCCGTCCTCGCTGTCGGTGGCGGCGCGGGAGCCGTGCCGGGAGACGTTCTCGGTGAAGACGGGCACGAAGCCGGCCGGCGGCCGCTGGTAGGTGCGGGCGTTCTGCTGGGGGACGTAGGAGGCCTTGGTGCCGAAGCTGTCGCGGACGCCGGGGCTGTCGTGGCCCGCGGCGCGGGCCGGGCGGTGGTCGGTCGCCTGCGCGGCCCAGGGGACGGCGACGAGGGTGGCGAGGCCGAGGGCCAGCGCGGGGGTGAGACGTCTCATGGATGTGCCGTTTCGTTCGGACAGGGGTGATCCGCCGCATCGTCGAGTCGGGACGTGAACTCCCCGTGGCCCGGCAACAGCCGGGAGATGGCTGAATGTCCTGTCATTGCCCAAGAATTCCGGCGATCGGGATGTACAGGGACGCCGCCGACGCCTACCCGGCCGGTACGACGCCACGGGCCGTGAGCCCGCGGCGGACGAGCAGCGACAGGGCGGCGGAGGCGAGGATGACGACGCCGCCGATGCGCAGGAGAAGGTCGTAGGCGGGCTCCGGGCCGGTCTCCGGGGTGAGGGAGGTGATCGCCGCGGCCACGGCGGCCAGGCCGATGGCACCCAGGGTGACGAGGGCCGTGAGGACGACACCCGAGGCCTCCCCGGCGCGGGCGGGCGAGACGACCTGCTGGGTGGCCACGCTGGCGAAGGTCCAGCCCAGGCCGAGACCGAGCAGGCACCAGGTGAAGACGGGCACGTAGACCCACCAGGACCAGGACCAGCTCAGCCCGATCATGCCGGTGCCGGCGATGGTCCCGGCCAGGGCCATGACGCTGGTGGGACGCATCCGGGTGGAGAGCCAGGCGCCGATGGGCCCGGCGCAGGCCACCATCACGGCCGGGGCGAGGAACACCGTGCCGGACAGGATCGCGGACAGGCCCCGCACCTGCTGCAACTGCAGGGTGGCGAGGAACACGGTGACGGCGTAGCCCGTGTTGGCCACCGACCCCATCACGGTGACGAGGTCGAAGCCGATGTTGCGGAAGAGCCGGAAGTCGACCAGCGGATGACGGCAGATCCGCTCCCGCAGGACGAAGAGCGCACCGGCCGCCACCGCGACGCCGAACAGGGCGAGTGTGCGCGCGTGGTCCCAGCCCCAGGCGCTGCCCCGCTCCACTGCGAGGGTCAGGGCGGCCAGGCTGATCACGACGGCCAGACAGCCCGGCAGATCGATCTGGCGGGGGGCGCTCTCGTCCCGGGAATCGGGGACGTACCGCAGGGCGATCAGCAGGGAGAGGGCGCTGAGCGGAGCCAGCAGCCAGAAGATCCACCGCCAGCCGGGGCCGTCGGTGAAGCCACCGCCCACGAACGGCCCGAGGGCGGTGCCGACGTTGGCGATCCCGAACATCGCGCCCAGCGCCCGGGCCCGGGTCTCCTCGGGAAAGGCGTTGCTGATGACGGAGACCGACACGGGAAAGATCAGCGCCGCGCCGGCGCCCTGGACGACACGGGCCACGACGAGGACGCCGAGGGTGGGCGCGAGAGCACAGCCGACGGAGGCGGCGGCGAACAGGCCGGTGCCGATCAGCAGGATCGGACGGCGGCCGAGCAGATCGCCCAGCCGCCCGCCGACGATGAAGAGACAGCCGATGGCGAGCATGTAGGCGGACAGCGTCCACTGGGCCGCTGAGACCGTGGTGTCCAGCTCGGCGGCGATGCCGGGGATGGCCAGATTGAGCGCGAAGAAGTCCAGCTGGATGCAGAACAGGGCGAGCGAGGCCGCGACGAAGGCCCCGGCCCGCCTACTCGTCTCCTGAGATGCGCGGACGGCCGTCGAACTCATGCCACCAGCACACCGCCGGCACGGCCCGGCTGCCACCGGAGGGGCTGCCGGGCCCAGAGGGGCCGGTGGACCCAGGGGGGCCGGTGGGGCCTACTCCTGCCTGCCCTCCATGGCCAGCAGCTCCTCGTTCGGGATGGCCCCGCCGAACCGCCGGTCGCGCGAGGCGAACTCGAGGCACGCCCGCCACAGGTCACGCCGGTCGAAGTCCGGCCACAGCACGTCCTGGAAGACCATCTCGGCGTAGGCGCTCTGCCAGATCAGGTAGTTGGAGGTGCGCTGCTCACCGCTCGGGCGCAGGAACAGGTCCACGTCCGGCATGTCCGGGTAGTACATGTACTTCGAGAAGGTCTTCTCGTTGACCTTGGAGGGGTCGAGCTTCCCGCTCTTCACGTCCTCGGCCAGCGCCTGCGCGGCGTCGGCGATCTCGGCCCGGCCGCCGTAGTTCATGCAGAAGTACAGGGTCAGCCGGTCGTTGTCCTTGGTCTGCTCCTGGGCGATCTGCAGCTCCTTGGCCACGGAACGCCACAGCTTCGGCATCCGGCCCACCCAGCGCACCCGGATGCCCAGCTCGTCGAGCTGGTCGCGGGTCTTGCGGATGAAGTCCCGGTTGAAGTTCATCAGGAAGCGGACCTCGTCCGGCGACCGCTTCCAGTTCTCGGTGGAGAAGGCGTACAGGGAGATCGCGCCGACGCCCATCTCGATGGCGCCCTGGAGCACGTCCAGCACCCGCTCGGCGCCGACCTTGTGGCCCTCGGTGCGCGGCAGCCCCCGGTCCTTGGCCCAGCGTCCGTTGCCGTCCATGACGATCGCCACATGCTTCGGTACGAGCTCTCCGAGCTTCGGCGGCCGTGCGCCGGACGGGTGCGGCTCCGGCGTCCTGTACTCCCGGCGCTGCCGTCCCAGGATCCCGCGTACGGCCATGTGTCTCTCGCTCCTCGTGCTCGCTTGCTTCTGTATTGCTTACTTCTCGACGTAGCGCAGCGAGCGCAGCCCGCGCTCCATGTGCCAGTGCAGATACGCGGACACCAGCCCGCTGCCCTCGCGGACGTACCGCGCCTCGCACGCGTCCGCGGTGTCCCAGTCTCCCGTAAGCAGCGCGGCGAGGAGTTCCAGGGCCTGGGGCGAGGGTACGACGCTGCCGGGCACCCTGCAGTCCACGCAGACGGAACCGCCCGAGGCGACCGAGAAGAACCGGTTGGGCCCGGGCATCCCGCACTTCGCGCAGTCCGTGAAGCTCGGGGCGTAGCCGTTGACGGCGAGGGAGCGCAGCAGGAAGGCGTCGAGCACGAGATGCGGGGCGTGCTCTCCCCGGGCGAGGGTCCGCAGCCCGCCGACGAGCAGCAGATACTGCTGCACGGCCGGCTCCCCCTCGTGATCGGTGAACCGCTCGGCGGTCTCCAGCATGACGGTCCCGGCGGTGTACCGCGCGTAGTCGCTGACGATCCCGCCGCCGTACGGCGCGATGGTCTCACTCTGCGTACACAGCGGCAGTCCCCGCCCGATGAGCTCGCTCCCCTTCGCGAAGAACTGCACGTCGACGTGCGAGAAGGGTTCGAGGCGCGCACCGAACTTCGACTTCGTCCGGCGCACGCCCCGGGCCACGGCCCGTACTCGCCCGTGACCGCGCGTGAGCAGCGTGATGATCCGGTCCGCCTCACCCAGCTTCTGGGTGCGCAGCACGATGCCGTCGTCGCGGAACAGACTCATGGCGTCATTCTCGCAGGGTCACCGGGTCGCCCGGGTCGCCCGGGTCAAGGGACCTCACCCCTGCTGCGGGCATTGGCGTACGCCGTCGCCGCGCTCAGCCGCTCGGCCGGGGTGGCATGCCGGACGGCGCCGGGGTCCACGTCCCATTCCTTCCCGCCCCCGTACGGCCGCAGCTGCACGTAAGGCCCCTCATGCCCCATGACGATGCCGATGCGTCCGCTGCGGGTGTCCACGACATACGCGCCGACCGGGGGCTTCATCGCAGCACCGCCGCGAGCCGCCGGGCGGTCTCCACGGAACACCGGCCCAATTCCACGAGCGGACAGGGTGCTTCCCGCGCAAGACTCACCGGGTCCAGGCCCAGTGAGGGCAGGGTAATTCCCGCCTTGGCGAGTTCTGCCCGCAATTCTTTCACCGCGTCCTCCGCTTCTTCGACGCAGTGCGCCGAGTGTCGTGCCTCCACCGTGCTCCCCTTCCTTTTGCAGTTTCACTCTTCGCATCCCTACGGTGACGCTCCGCGCCTACACTCGGGAGGGGTCTGTGCCCTACAACTGCGGGGCAGCACAAAGGGGTTCGGTAATGGCCAACGGTTCTCGGCAGGCGGCGTGGGAGTTCTTCGGCACGGAGCTCAAGCGACGGAGGGAGGACGCGGGGATCACCCAGGTGGAGCTGGGGTCGCGGGTTTTCGTCTCCGGCGGATACATCGGCCAGTTCGAACAGGCCATTCGCAAGCCGCAGTTGGATGTGGCGCAGCGGATCGACGGGGTGCTGCAAACCGACGGTATTTTCGAGCGGTTGTGCAGGAAGCTGATTGACGATAAGCGGTATGCGGATTATTTCGCGGAGGTTCTGGAGCTGGAGCGGCAGGCGACGGCGATCAGCGAGTTCGAGCCGAGCGTCGTGCCAGGTCTTCTTCAGACGCCTGCGTACGTGAGGGCACTCACTCTGGCGACGCATCCATTCGCCGCGGACGAGTTCATCGAGGACAGAGTCGCCGCCCGCGTGGAACGCGCCCAGATCCTCGACGACGCAACAAGGCCTGTGTATTGGGTGATCGTGCACGAAACCGTGCTCCGGATCCCGGTCGGCGGTTCTCACGTCGCGGCGCAGGCCCTGGACCACATGGCCGACCTCGCGGGCGCACGCAAGGTGGTGCTGCAGGTGCTCCCGTTCTCGGCAGGCGCCCCCGCCAACAACGGCTCGCTACGGCTCATGCAGTTCGAGGAAGCGCCGCCCGTCGCCTACACAGAGACGTCGTTTTCGGGAACGTTGATCGACGACCCGGCCATGGTGAAGCGTGCACAGCGCGCCTACGATCTGCTCAGGGGTGCCGCGCTGTCGCCGGAGGCGTCCCTCGCCCTGGTCCGATCGGCGGCTGAGGATTTCAGACGATGCACTCCTACGACCTGAGCAACGCCCGCTGGCGAAAGAGCAGCTACAGCAACGGCGATGGCGGCAACTGCGTCGAGGTCGCCGACGGAATCCCCGGCACCGTTCCCGTCCGGGACAGCAAGCTGGCCGACAGCCCTGTGGTCCTGGTCGGGGCCGCCGCGTGGGGCACGTTCATACGTCACCACCGCCGCTGACGTGCGCTGGACCATGCGCCCCGCCGAACCGGCGGACGTCGAGCTGATCGCGGAGCTGCGGGCGGTGGTGATGCGTCCGGATCTGGAGCGGTTGGGCCGCTACGACGAGCACCGGGTCAGGCAGCGGCTGCGCGACGGGTTCACCCCGCGGCACACCTCGGTCATCAAGGCCGACGGCACCTTCGCGGGCAGCGTCACGCTGCGTCCGGCCGAGGACGGCACCTGGCTGGAGCACTTCTACCTCGATCCCGGCCTCCAGGGCCGGGGACTGGGTTCGGCGGTACTCCGCATCCTGTTGGCCCGAACCGACGCAGCCGCCGAACCCGTACGTCTGAACGTCCTCCAGGGCAGCCCGGCCCGCCGCCTCTACGAACGCCACGGCTTCGCGGTCGAGACGCAGGACCCGATCGACGTCTTCATGCTGCGTCCGCCGCCCGAGCCCCTATAGGTGAGGCACAGCGCAGGCGTCGGCGATTTCCCGAGTGTCCCAGTAGAAAGGCCGGACCTCGGTGATCTGTCCGTCCGCCACCGTGACCGTCTGCAGGATCGGGAAGCCGAGTTCACGGCCGGTCGCACGAGCCCGGGCCCGGACCTGTGTGAGCACGACCGCGGTCTCACCCGTAGCGAGAAACTCCTGCTCCACCATCTGGAACGACTCCCACACCTCTCCCATTCTGCGGAAGAACCGCGTCATGCCGTCGTGCCCACGCCAAGTGCCCCCGTAGGGAAGAGCAGCTGCTTGATGCAGCTCGACACTCGGCGCGAAGAAGGGGGCGAGCAGGTCGAACGAAGCCTCGTCGGGCCCTCCGGCCGCCAAGTACTCCGCCTCGGCCGCATACATGCCGGTGAGGACTGCTACCGAATCTGTGGTGGATGGCATCGTCATGCCGCCAGCATGATCTGTCCGTGGTGATCAGGCTGGCGGCAAACGGACATCGTCGTTCTGCGCGGCTTGCAGGTGCTGATCCCGTATGCGCTGGGCGAGGTTCTGCCATTGGCGGGTGAAGCCCGGGGCCTGTTCCAGTGGGTTCCAGAGGTGCGTCAGCGAAGGGGTCACGCGTGCGCGCGGCATCCAGAGATGCAGCAGGTGGCAGGCCGTCGCCGCTCCGAGTCGGTTGCCTCGGTCCAGCAGGTGCAGGACGGTCGTGAGCAGCCAGTCGTGCAGCGCCAGGTCCTCGCACAGGCCTGCCGCCGCCGCGGCCGGGATGTCCTCCGGCAGTCGCAGCTCCACGGTCCGCAGCCCTTCCTCGGCCAGGGTGAAGCGTTCCAGTGACGCCCCCTCCCCCACGGGGACGTACCTCGCAACCCAACGCAGGTGT
Source organism: Streptomyces purpurascens (assembly GCF_045040895.1). Taxonomy (NCBI): domain Bacteria; kingdom Bacillati; phylum Actinomycetota; class Actinomycetes; order Kitasatosporales; family Streptomycetaceae; genus Streptomyces; species Streptomyces purpurascens. The sequence goes on from NZ_CP108341.1 coordinate 3,063,511, forward strand.
GTGGGGCGGGCCTTGAACGGCACTCTCTGATCGAGCAGGGCACCCCGGCGGAGTTGGGCGAGCAGCCCTTCGGCGATCATCCCCAGGTTCAGCTCGTCACGTCCGGGGCCGTGCAGAATGCCCTTCGCCGTCGCTTCCTCGGGCAGCTTCCCGAAGGGTTCGAGCACACCCGGACGTACGAGGTACTGGCCCCAGGGCCGGCGCGTTTCCGGGCCGGAGGCCGGTGCGCTGAAGTAGGCGGTGGCCTGCAGGACGCGCCCCTCGGTGAGTGCGGCGCGGGCGGCCACCGTCCCCACGGCACGGATCTTGGCACCGTTGGAGGTCGGCAGCCCGCAGTCCACGCCGGTGAGGACATCCGGTGAACGGACGTACAGGTTCGGCCGCTCGGAGACACGGACGTGCTCGTCGGCCCGCAGCCGCAGCATCCGGGCAGCGGCCGAGCCGTCCAGCGCCCGGAGGGTCGGCAGCAGACAGGTGCGCACCTCACCGCAGGCGAGGACCGACCGCGTCGGCTGATCGAGGGCGGCCACTCAAGTCGCCTCGGAGGTGCGGGAGTCCGTGGGCTCCCCGTAGAAGACGTACGTCGTCCGCTGCGCGATCGCCGCCGGCACCGGCACCCCTTCCCCCGCGGACCGCTCGGCGACCTGCCGCAGCGCCCCGGCATCGACGTCCGTCTGGTCGAGGATGAGCCGCACGGCGTCCTCGACGGGCAGGAAGCGGTTGGGCAGCAGCGTGCAGGTGCGGTAGGCGCTGAACGGGGCCGCGGAGTCGTTGAGGCGGACCAGCGGCGGGAGGCGGTCCCAGCCGTCCGGGAAGCCGCCGCCGGTCCAGGGGCGCGGGGTGAGGACGGGCTCGCCCAGGTGCCGTAGGAGGCCGAGGCGGGCCAGTTGCCAGACGGCTGCCAGGAACGGGCAGGACCACAGGCGCCGCCCGTTCTCCTCCGACCAGAGTTCGACGTCCATGAAGACCGAGTGGGTGCGGGCGGCGGTCTCCTGGGGCGGCTGCCAGCCGGGGGCCTCGGACAGCGCGCCGCGGGCCGTGCTCGGCGTGCGCTGCCCGTTGGCGAGCCAGCCGGTCACGCTGACGGGTGGGCGGGCGCCGTAGCTGCCGGGCGGCGGCGACTCGACGAGGCGGTGCAGAACGGACGCGGCAGGCTCGGTCCTGCCGTCGACCGCGCAGCCGGACTCACGTGCCAGATAGTCGATGACCAGGCCCGCCTTCTCCGCCTCTTCGAGGACGACGGGGAGGAGTTCCGCCGGAGTGGAGAAGCGCGTGAAGTAGTCGTCGACGAGGAAGCACGTGCTGATGCGGGGACGCCTGCCACCAATGCGGCGGGCCACAGCGGCACGGGCGGCGTCCGCCCAGACCCGCACCTCGGCGAAGTGCTCCCGCAACCGCCCGGGCCCGGCCTCGAAGTCCTCCATGTAGAGGTGGCCCACTTCCAGGGAGAGATGGGCGAGGGGTACGGCCTGGGGACAGGGTTCGGCGGTGGTCTCCCGAAAAACGGACTCGGTCATGGCCGATCCCCCTTCGCACCGTCCTCAAAAGCACCACTCGATGCCAGGCTTCGCTCGGTGAGCCGACCGGCCAGGTCGCCCAGGGCCTGCCAGGTCGTCATGTCCGCGATCTGGCTGTCGAGCACGTCTTCCTCGGTGATGAGCTGCTCACACCACTGCAGGACGTGCTCAAAAGGGACGGAGCCGAGGACCTGGCTGCGCCCCATGCCGTGTTCCGAGGCGAGCTGCTCGAGGCCGTGATCGCACGCCCGCATCCACGCCGACTGCGCGGGCCGCACCTGCGCCCACAGTGGCGACTCGGAATGGGGCACGGCGGACCGTACGAAACGGATGGCACCGCGCAGGGTGTCCTCGTCGTGGCCTCGGGCGACGCCGCCTCGGACGAGGCCATGCTTGCCGAAGACCAGGTGCGCGGCGCCGGCCACATGCTGACGGGTCCAGCGGTGGAAGACCAGCCAGCGGGCCGGGACGGCCCTCATCTCGGGCTGTGCCGTGGCTGCCAGGGCCAGGTCGAGGGCGTAGCTGCGGCCGGCCCGGAGGTCGACGATGACCAGGTCGAACTCGTGGTGCAGCTTCAGCAGCAGGTCGACGCACCGCCGCAGGTCGTTCTCGGTGGTGGCGAAGTCGCCGCGGCTGAGGTCACCTGGCATCAGCACGAGCCGTCCGGAGCAGGGCGGCCGGTGACGTAGCACCTGGTGTTCGGTCTCTGCCCAGACGTCGATACGGGCGGGTTCGGCGGCCTCGCCCTTCAGGTAGGCGTGCAGGCCGCGGTCCTCGGCGGCCCGGCGGGCCTCGGGCACGTCGAAGACGGCCGACGCGGTGGGCGAGCCGAAGTCGAAGTCCAGGTAGCAGACCTCGTCTCCGGAGAGTGCCCGGTGGTAGGCGAGGTTGGCGCTGGTGACGGAGCGGCCCGCGCCGCCCTTGTCGGAGGCCGCGAAGATCAGCACGTTCCGCCTCCCGGGGAGGCGGCTGCCCGGGCCCGGGCGAGAACGTCCAGCCGTTCCAGGGTGTTGAGGGCCAACGCGTAGGCGGTTCCCGGCTGTTCGTCCACGAGGGTACGGGCGCGGCGCAACTTGATCTCGATGTCTCTGAGCTCCCTCCCGTGGCTGCCGTCACCCGTGGGCGACGGTTCCAGCTCCTCGTTGCCGAAGAGGTGGGCGGCCTCGCTGATCAGCGCCTTCGCCAGATGGGTCAGTTCGGGGCTGTGGAGCGGCAGCTGCTGGTACATGTGGTGGGCCTGGACCATCGACTCGACGACGCGCTCGGTGAAACTCCAGGAGTCCCACAGGCCCACCCCCTCACCGTCGCTGACACGGCGCCGCCACACGTGCTCGAAGATGTCCTCGGCGAGTCCGCACAGCCGGTCGTGCGCGCCGGCGTCGCGGGAGAGCGCGCACAGCTGCACGGTCCGCTTCAGCAGCTGCGCCGAGAAGTCGGTCATCATCCACCGCAGGGGCGGCCCGATCCGTTCGGTGCCCGGCAGCGGCAGGGTGACGCCGGGGTCGTGCAGCCGCACCATCGGGTCGTCGTGTGTCACGCGGCTGGTGATGCGGGCGCGATCGGCGAGGCGCTCCAGAACGCCGACGACACGGGTCAGGTCGTCGTCGCTGGCGCGGCGCCGCATCAGGTCGTGGACGAGGAGGGAGGTGACGGAGAGCGAGAAGTACTCGGATTCCTGCTGCTGCCCGGTCGTACGCCAGGGAATGTCCTCCAAGGGCCAGCGGTCGGCGTCGAAGCGGGCGATGCCGGACCAGAACTGCTGGGTGATCTCCCAGCGCAGCCGGAGTGCCTCGGCGAGCCTCTGCTGTTCGAAGTTGAGCAGCCCGAGGGTGAGGGTGCGGTCGGAGAACAGGTCCTCGATGCCCTCGAGTGCCATGACGGTGAAGTAGAGGTACGGGACCGGGTCGGCGATACCGTACGGCTGAGGGCCGACGGGTTCGTCGGTCTCGACCTCGGGCGCGTCCTTCACGATGCCCCAGGCCCAGCCGCATTCGAAGAGCCGGCTCTCGTCCAAGAGCCCGTCCTGGACGTCGAGCCCGAGGAGGAGGCTCTCGGTGATCACGGCACGCAGGGCCTTGAAGCGGTGCTGGAACCTCTGCACCACGTGCCGCTGCGACACCCGGCCCTGCCCCAGGAGGTCGGTGAGGGCCTCGCCCTGGGAGGAGCCGGTGTCGTAGACGCTGACGGTGAAGGAGCGGAGCAGGCTCACCATCGCGGCGGTGAGGCGGGGGCTCGTGGAGGTGCGCAGTTCGGCGATCGTCGCCTGGACGTCGGGGCGCCGGGTCCTGGTCTCGTAGACCTTGAGGAAGCCGAGCGTCGCCAGACAGAGGGTGATCGACATGGAGTAGGAGTCGACCACGCCGAGTTCGCTCTGCTCGTCGGTGAGGCCCGTGGCCTTGTCCGCAGGCCAGAAGTAGTAGCCGCCTGGGAAGGTGGGAGCACTGCCGTTGGGTCGCGTGTGCGTCCGCATGAACTCGCCGACGACCTTGACGAGATTCGCCGGGAGGTCCAGCCGACCGCCGGCCCTCTCCATCGCACGCAGGAAGTCCCGCTCCGTGGTGTCCGGATCATCCAGCCGGAACGCGGGGATCTCCGTGGCCGGATACAGCAGACAGAGCAGCCGTTCCGCATCGGCGACACTGCTCCTTCCGCCCAGGTCGCCCCAGTCCCACGTTCCCTCGTCGAAGGAGTGTCGGGCTATCGCCTGCCAGATGTCCAGGAGTTGCTGCCGTGGTTTGATCTGCAATTGCTCGCCCCCGTACAGGTCACTCGGCAACGGTCACTGCCGACGCCGACCACAAGCGAGGAGCATTCCCGCATATCCGTCGCGCACGCATGCCGATGAGGCCGGCCGCACGACCTTGAAGTCATCCGCGAGCTTTTCGAGGCTCGCGTGCACCTCGGATTCCCCCACGTCACAGGCGGGGAAGAAACGCTCGCCTGCATAGAGGCCCTTGGAATGTTCCATGAAGGCGGCGGCGAAGGGGGCGCCAGGGGTCAGGGCCCGCAGGAAGCGCTCGACGCCGAGTCGGAACTCCTGCCACGAGGTGGTCATCGACTCGGCGACGAAGAACATGGTCCCGACAGACCACCGCCCCTCGTACCGCGCCAGGTCGAGGATGCTTCCCCCCTTCACCTCTACGGCCCTGCGGAACCTCTCGCGCGGGTCCATCCCCAGGGCGCGGTACGCCTCATGCTCGCGCAGGACGTCCCAGAACTGGTCCCAGTTCGCGTCGTAGGCCGCGACCTGACTCTCCAGGTACCGCACGTTCGCGGACGAGTACTCGAGGAGAGTGATCTCTTCGCACCAGGGCAGCATGGCGAGCGCGGGATAGAGGTTCGCGCCGGCACCCACGTCGATACCGGAAACGGGCGTGGCTGGGTACCTCCGGAAATGATCAGCGAAATGATCCCGGACGATGCACAGAATCTCCGCGTCCTCCGCCTGCATGTCGCGGTAGTTGTGATCAACGTAGGCGATGGGGTCGAATTCCGCCCAGGACACATCGGCATTCCACGACGATCTCGGCGTCATTCACTCACGGTACCAACAGCAGGCAGACTGGGGGCCTTTCATGACTGCCGACCGTCCGCTGACAATGAGAGGAGTGACCGAGCCCGATCTGCCCGAACTCCTGCGCGTGGACAGGGAGGTGTTCCCGGACGATCCGTACCCGTACTTCGTCCTCCGCGCGCACATGGAGGTACACGGCGACTCGATACTGGTCCTCGATGATGGTCAAAGGCTGCACGGCTATGCCCTCTTCCTCACCGTCTCAGACGGCTGCATCGGCTGGATTCTGAGCCTCGGCGTCGCACCCGAACGGCGGGGCGCAGGACTGGGGCGTCGGCTGTTGCTCGAAGTCCTGCGCCACTTGCGTGAACGCAGAGTGCACGAGGCCCGCACGACGGTGGAGCCGACGAACGCCGCCGCGATCACGCTGTATCAGTCACTTGGTTTCTCGTCCGAGGGGACTGTGAGGCGTGACTACCTCGAGCCGGGGCAGGATCGGGTCATCATGAAGCTGGTCCTGGGGTAAACCCCCTGGAACATAAGGCAGTTATCCGGATGGGACCATCTGTCGGGGTCGGCCACGCTGCTGCACATGAAGCAGATCACGAAGCCCGCCACACTGATCGCCGCCGCCGGTGTCGTTCTCGGTCTGGCCGGGACCGGCAGCGGTGCGTCCGCCGCTGATGCCGAGTCGATCACGTGGACCAAGTGCGAGGGCACCGGCCTCGACCCCCGTCAGCAATGCGCCGCCGTCGACGTGCCCATGGACTATTCCGACCCCGACGGCAGGAAGATCCAGATCGCCGTCTCCCGTCTGCCCAGTGAGAAGCCCTCCGCTCGCCGGGGCGCGCTGTTACTCATCCCCGGCGGGCCTGGTGGGGTCAGTCTCGAAGACCCCTCCGGGAAGGGGCAGAAGCTGCCGCAGGAGGTGCGGGACGCCTATGACCTGATCGGGTTCGCGCCTCGCGGGATGGCGCCGTCCAGTACCGCCGCATGTGGGCTCGAGAGCAAGGACCTCGCCCTTGCCAAGCTGCCCTGGCCCGCCCCGGACGGTTCCGTCGCCGAGACCATGACCACCGCCCGGCGTATCGCCGGCGCCTGTGCCCGTAACGGCGGTGAGCTGATACGGCACATCAGCAGCGCCAACGAGGCCCGCGACCTCGACCGCGTCCGGGCCGCCCTGGGCGAGAGCCGGATCTCCGCGTGGGGCGACTCGTACGGCTCGTACGTCGGCTCCCTCTACAGCCAGTTGTTCCCGCACCGCACCGACCGCATCGTGCTGGACAGCAACGACAACCCCGACCCCACCCGGGTGGGGCGCGCCTGGCTCGCCGCGTTCGAGGTCGGTGTGGAGGACAACTTCCCGGAGTTCGCCAAGTGGGCGTCCCGGCCCGGGAATCCGTATCGGGTGGCCCGTAAGGCTGCCGACGTACGCCCCCTCTTCCTGCGGCTGGCCGAACGGCTCGACCGCGAGCCCCTCCCCTGGCCCGGTGCCAACCCGGCGGAGCTGGACGGCAACGTCCTGCGCCAGACCATGCTGAACAGCCTGTACGACCCCGACGACTACCCCACGCTGGCGCAGATGATCCTGGCCACCCGCAAGGGCACCGTGCCACCCGTGCCCGATGCTCCGTCCGAGTCGATGATGCAGAACGCCGCCGCCGTCGGCGTCGGCACGCTCTGCAACGACGTCGCCTGGCCCAGGTCCGTCGCCCACTACCAGAAGGGGACCGACGAGAGCCGGGCCGAGTTCCCCCTGACGGCGGGCATGCCGCGCGGTGCCATGCCGTGCGCCGCCTGGCCGTTCACGCCGAAGGAGCCGCCGGTGCGGATCACCGACGACGGTCCGTCCAACATCCTGCTCGTGCAGAACGTGCGGGACGTCGCCACCCCGCTGAGCGGGGCCCGCGAGCTCCGGCGTGCCTTCGGCGACCGGGCCGTCATGGTGACGGTGAACTCCACGGGCCACGGCGCCTACCTCGCCAACGGCAACGCCTGCGGCGACCGGACCGTCTCCCGCTTCCTGGCGACGGGCGAGCGCCCGGACCGGGACACCTACTGCGCCTAGGTCAGCGCTGGGCGAGAGGCGCCGGGGCCTCCTGGACGGCCCAGCCGTTGCCGTCGGGGTCCTGGAAGAAGAGGAAGGAGTTCCAGCTCTCCTCGCCCCGGCCCTCCGCCCAGCCGGACGCGCCCACGTGCAGGACCGGCGATACCTCCACCCCGCGTCCCACCAGCTCCGCCCTGGCCTTCTCGATGTCCGTGACACAGAGCTGGAGGCCCTGCAGCGAACCGGGGGCCGCCCGGGGCTGCCCCGGCGCCTGAGGCATGCCGGACTCCAGCACGATCGAGCAGCGGGAGCCGGGGGGCGTGAGCTGGACGAAGCGGCCCACGCCCTCGAAGAACGAGGCGTCGATCTCGGCGCGGAAACCGCACCGGTCCACGTAGAAGGCCTTGGCCCGGTCCAGGTCGATGACCGGTACGGCGATCACCTCAAGGGTCCATTCCATGGGCGCACCTCCTCGGCCATGGTCCCTCCGCGACGCGGACCGCGCCCGTCAGCCGTTTCGGGCGTAACGGCGGGCCACCGCGTGGAACGCCTCCTTCGGCTCCCAGTGCCAGCCGGAGGCGGGGTCGTCCGGGCGGTCCTTGATCGCCTTGGTGATGGCGTACGTCGCGATGTCGAGGTCGAGCCGGGGCTCGTCCGGGCGGTGCGGGGCGTCCGCGCTGATGAACTCGAAGGTCATCGCCGCGTACAGGCCCATCGACGCGAAGACGTCCAGCAGCTCGCCCACGTACTCGGCCTGGACGCGCTCGCTGCGGACCAGGTCCCCCTTGATCTCCGGTGGCTCCTTGTCGTAGTCGACGATGTCCCAGCCCATGCCGCCCGTCTGGGGGGCACCGACGTACGCGCACGTGCCGAACTCGGTGATGGCGAGCGGCTTGCCCCAGCGCAGGTACTGCTTCAGTTCCCGGACGTGGTCGGACCGCTTCTCGAAGTACGAGTAGTAGTCGATGCCGACGATGTCGAAGAGGCTCCAGTCCGGGTCGTCGATGCTCTGGGCGGCCGCGTAGCTGAGGTTGCCCCTGAAGACGGAGCGGCCGACCTTCGCGGCCTTCGCGGTGAACTCGGCGAGACGGCGCAGCGTCCGCGGCCAGTCGACCGTGCCGTTCTGGAGGTGCCTGATGCGCTCCAGGGCCGTCTCGCCCGGCAGGATGCCGGGGACGAACAGCCAGAACTCACAGCCGACGCTGAAGTCGACACTCGCGCCCTGCCGCCGCAGCCGCTCCGCGAACCGGCCGGTCTCGGCGACGTGTTCCAGGATGTCCCGCTGCGGTGCGTCCCCGAGGGTCGGCTGCAGCCAGACGTGCAGCCCCCGTTCGGCGGCCTCGGCGGCGGTGGCGGTGAGCCGTTCGACGCCGTCCCCCGTGACGTCGATGGTGTCGGCGTGCAGCTCGTCACGGATGGCCCGCACATCCGCCCGCATCCGGCGCGCACTCCACGCGGTGCCCGGTGTCTCCCCCGCCCCGACCGTGTAGACGACGCCTTGCCGGCGCAGCCCCCGGCCGTGCCCGGCTTCCGTGGCCCGGGCCTGTCCGGCCGATGCCACCATCCCGGAGGCCCCCACCGCCGCGCCCCCGGCCAGGAACCGCGCCCGGCTGATCCCCTTGCCCTGCTTGCTCCCGTTGGTCTCTTCCATGCCGTTCACTGTGCCGACGCGGGTGCCGGGTCCGCTGTCGGCCGTCGGTCTACGGGGGCGCGACCAAGGTATGAGCCGCCGTGCCGAAGGAGAGACCGACAGGCCCTACCCGAACCGGCGTACGTACCGCCGCTGCCAGGGCGTCTCCACCGCATGCCGGTCGTAGTGCCGCCGCACATACGCCACCGCTTCCTTCCCCGGCACCCCGTCCAGAACGGCGAGGCAGGCCAGGGCCGTCCCCGTACGGCCACGTCCGCCGCCGCAGGCGATCTCCACGCGCTCCCCGGCGGCCCGTTCCCAGGCGTCGGCCAGCGCCACGCGGGCGGCGGCCCGGTCCGACGGGAGGCGGAAGTCGGGCCAGCGGATCCAGCCCGACTCCCAGGGGACCTCGGGCGGCTGCTTGCCGAGCAGGTAGACGCCGTGGGTGGGTACGGGCGCGCCGGGGTCCAGGGGGTGGCGGAGGCCTCGGCCCCGTACCAAGCGGCCGGAAGGCAGTCTCAGGACGCCGGCGTCACTCTCGTTCCACAGATCGGTCACGCCCCTCATCATGCTCCGCGCCCGCTCGCCCGGGAGCGGAATCAGCCCACCCCCCGCGACTCCTCGGCCGCCCGCGCCTCGATCCCCCGGAAGTGGACCGCCATCGCCCGCTGCGCGCCCTCCACATCGCGGGCGCGCAGGGCGGTGACGATGTCGCGGTGGCGGCGGACCGTGATCTCGGGGGTGGGGTCGTCGGTCCAGCCGCGGGCGCCGGAGACCCGCCGGAAGACGGTCCAGAAGGCGGCGAGGAGCTGGGGGACGAGGGCGTTGCCGAGGGAGGCGTACAGGGCCTCGTGGAACTCTCGGTCGAGGTCGGGGAAGGTGCTGCCCATGCGGCCCGTGCCGCCCGCGGACTCCATGCGGGTCACCACGCCCTCCAGGTTGTCCAGTTCCGCCTCGGTGAGTGTCGCGGCGACCCGGCGGATCAGACCCTCCTCCAGCACCTCGCGGACCTGCAGGATCTCGGCGAGGGCCCCGGTGTCGTCGTCGTGCCGGGCCAGGGTGCGGAAGGTCAGGCCGTCGACGAGCGGGGTGAGGGAGGCCTTGCCGACATAGGTGCCGTAGCCGTGTCTGATCTCGACGATGTCGAGGGCCTGGAGGGCCTTGAGGGCCTCGCGGACGGAGTTGCGGCTGACACCGAGGGCCTCCATCAGCTCGGCCTCGGTGGGCAGCGGCGCGCCGGCGGTGAGTCTGCGGTCGAGGATGAGCTGGACGACCTGGCGCTGTATCCGGCTGGTCCTGGGCTCCTCGGACATGCGCCGCATCGTACGCGCCCCGGACGTCCCACGTCCCACCTCTGGCGGTACCCAGTGCCGCGCCCGCCCTGATAGGCCGTCAACTCATGCCATTTCACAGCGCCATTGGTGCGACCTCTGGCAGATACGCCATTCGTGTGCGACCCCTTGACCGCCCTCACGCCCCCTCCTATGGTCGCGCTGACCGCCAGGACGTAGGACGTCGTATCTCCCTCCCCCTTCACACCTTTCCAGACCTCTCCCTCTGGAGGACCCGTGCGCGACGTGACCCACGACGTACCGGCGCCGCACCGCCGGACGTTCCTGAAGTACACCGGCGCGCTGGGCGCGGCCGCCGCCGTCTCCGCGTCGCTGTCGGCCTGTTCGTCCGGGCCGGAGTCCACCAACGAGACCGGCGGGGGCGACGGCGAGGACCGGACGCTCACCGCGGTGATCGGCTACGGCAACGACGGCAGCTGGGACCCCACCCAGACGGCGTCCGCGTTCTGCATGGCCGCCAACAACCACATCTACGAGGGCCTGCTGGACACCGACCCGATCTCCCGCGAGCCGTACGCGGCCCTGGCGACCGAGGTGCCGAAGGACCCGGACAGCACGTCCTGGAAGTTCGCGCTGCGGGCCGGTGCGAAGTTCCACGACGGGAAGCCCGTGACCGCCGACGACGTGGTGTTCGTCTTCGAGCGGATCCTCGACCCGGACACCCAGACCCTCGCCAAGGGGTTCTTCGCGAGCTGGCTGAAGGAGGTCCGGAAGATCGACGCGCAGAACGTGGAGCTGGTGCTCAAGTTCCCGTTCCCGGACGGGCTTGCGCGGCTGACGCTCGCCAAGATCATGCCGAAGCACGTGTTCTCCAAGCCGGGTGGCTGGGACGAGGCCATCAAGGGCCTGGCCGTCGGCTCGGGCCCGTACCGGCAGACCGCGCACCACCCGAAGTCGAACACGACCTTCGAGGCGTTCGCCGACTACAACGGGCCGCGCAAGCCCGCCTTCCGGAAGATGAACTGGCTGACGATCGTGGACGCCGCGCCCCGCGTCGCGAAGATCTCGGGGTCGAGCGCGGGGGCGCAGATCGCGGACAACATCCCGTACGCCAACATCGGGCAACTGGAGAGCGGCGGTCTCACGGTCGCCGGCGGGGCCGGGATGAACAACCTGTTCCTGATGTTCAACACCAAACACAAGCCCTTCGACGACGTACGCGTGCGCCAGGCCCTGCACTACGCCATCGACACCGAGAAGATGGTGGAGGTCGCGCTCAAGGGACGCGGGAAGCCGGCGAGCTCCTTCCTCGACGGGAGCAACCCGTCCTACCGCCGGGCCAAGACCGTCTACGACTACGACCCGGACAAGGCGAAGGCGCTGCTCAAGGCCGCCGGGGTCAAGGGGCTGAGCATCGAGATCCTCGCCGTGAACGTCAGCTGGATCGTGGACTGCCTGCCGACCGTCAAGTCCTCCTGGGACGCGATCGGTGTGAAGACGACCCTCTCCCCTCAGGAGACCACCGCCGTCTTCACCAAGATGGACCAGAAGCAGGACTACCAAGTGGTCGCCGCCGCCTCCAACCCCAACCAGTTCGGTCTCGACGCCGATCTGATCATGCATTACAACTACGGGCCCGAGAACCTGTGGATGCAGTACACGCGCTGGGCGGGCAACTCCGTGGCCAAGGCGCTCTTCAGGGACATGGACCGGGCCACCCGCGAGCCGGACGCCGGGAAGAAGACGGCGATGGTCCAGGACTACATCGACGTCGTCGCCGAACAGGCCGTGCTCTACCCGGTCGTCCACAACGAGCTGATGACGGCCTGGAACCCCGAGCGGCTCAGCGGGATAAGGCCGCAGCCGTACCCGGGCATCAACCTCCTTCAGGCCAAGTGGGCCTAGCCGTGTCGTTCGGACAGGGGGCCTTCGCCACGTGATCGCCGTCGTACGGATTCTGCTCCGCCGTATCGCCCTGCTCGTGCCGCTGATGCTCGGCATCGTGCTGTTCGTGTTCCTCGTGATGCGGTTCTCGGACGTCGACCCGGCGTCCGCGTTCTTCCAGGGCGCCAATCCGACACCCCAGCAACTGCACGACTTCCGGGAGGAACACGGCCTGCTCGACCCGCTGCCCGTGCGCTACGTGGACTTCGTCGCCGACGTGCTGCACGGCGACATGGGCACCAGCGCGCTGACCCGGGCGCCGGTGATCGACCAGGTCACCACCGCGCTGCCGCTCACCCTGCAGCTGACCTTCCTTGGCCTGGGCATCGCGGTCGTCCTGTCCCTGGTGGGCGGGGTGACCGCGGCGATCTACCGGGACCGGCTGCCCGACCAGATCATCCGGGTCGTGTCGCTGACCGGCGTCGCGGCCCCCGGCTTCTGGCTGGCGCTGCTGATGATCCAGTACCTGGCCGTCGACCTGGGCTGGTTCCCGACCGGCGGCTACATCAACCCGGCCGACTCCTTCACCGGCTGGCTCAAGACCATGGCGCTCCCCGCCCTCGCCCTCTCCCTCCCGGTGGCGGCGCAGCTGACCCGGATCGTGCGGACGGCCGTGGTGGAGGAGCTGGACAAGGACTACGTACGGACGGCGATCGGGAGCGGGCTGCCGCCGCGGGTGGTCGTGGGGCGGAACGTGCTGCGGAACGCCCTCATCAACCCCCTCACCGTGCTCGGCCTGCGCGTCGGCTACCTCCTCGGCGGTGCGGTCGTCATCGAGACGATCTTCTCGCTGCCCGGCATGGGCAAGCTGATGATCGACGCCGTGAAGAACGGTGATCCGGCCGTCGTCCAGGGCGTCGTCCTGACCACGGCCGCCGGGTTCGTCGTCGTGAACCTCGTCATCGACGTCCTCTACCTGCTGGTCAACCCGCGACTGAGGGATGCGACCACATGACGACCCGCATGATGACCCGCAAGAGCCTCACCGAGGCGCTGTCCCGGCCCGGCGTACGGCTGCGCGGCCTGCGCCGGCTGCCGCTGCTGTCGAAGGTCGCCGTCTGCTTCCTGGCGGTCGTCGTCCTGATGGCGCTGCTCGCGCCGGTCCTCGCCCCGCACGACCCGCTCGACCAGCAGCCGCCGGTCGACGGCACCGGGCATCCGTCCGCCGCGCACTGGATGGGCCAGGACAGTCTCGGCCGGGACATCCTCAGCCGGCTGATGTACGGGGCGCGCTGGTCGCTCGCGATCGGGCTCGGCGCCACCGGCCTTGCGCTGGTCGTCGGCGCGCTGCTCGGGGCCGTCGCCGCCACCTCGCGCAAGGCGGTCGACGAGACGCTGATGCGCTGTCTGGACGTCGTGATGGCGTTCCCGGGCATCGCGCTGGCCGCCGTGCTGGTGGCGGTGTTCGGCGGTGGCATCACCGTGCTGATCTGCGCGATCGCGTTCCTGTTCACGCCACCGGTGGCCCGGGTCGTCCGGGCGAACGTCCTCGACCAGTACGGCGAGGACTATGTGACGGCGGAACGGGTGATCGGCGCCCGGACCCCGCACATCGTGCTGAAGCACGTGGCGATCAACTGTGCCGCGCCCGTGCTGGTGTTCTGCACGGTCCAGGTCGCCGAGGCGGTGGTCTTCGAGGCGTCGCTGTCCTTCATCGGGGCCGGTGTCCGGCCGCCCGACCCGTCCTGGGGCAGTGTCATCGCGGACGGCAAGAACATGGTGCTGACCGGTGGCTGGTGGGCGACCGTGTTCCCCGGGCTGCTGATGCTGGTCACGGTGCTGTCGCTGAACATCCTGTCCGAGGGCGTGTCCGACGCCTGGGCGGCCCCGTCGGCGCGGGAGGTGGACGCGCCCGGCGACGACCGGCTGCAGGCGCCGGAGCCCGGCACCGGGGAGGTCGTGCGGCTGCCCGGCCTGGCGGAGGCGGCCCGGCGGCTGCGGGCCCGGGCCCGTCGGCTGCCCCGGGACGGTCAGCCGGTGCTCGCGGTGGAGCACCTCGCCATCGGCTTCGACCAGCGGCACGGCGGCGTGGACATCGTGGACGGCATCAGCTTCGAGGTGCATCCAGGTGAGGTGCTGGGCCTGGTCGGCGAGTCGGGCTGCGGCAAGTCGCTGACCGCGCTGGCGATCATGGGACTCCAGCCGAAGGGAGCGCGCGTCAGCGGACAGGTGCGCTTCCACCAGCGGGATCTGATCGCCGAGCCGATGCGCGTCCGCCGCAAGCTCCTGGGCCACGAGATGGCGATGATCTACCAGGACGCGCTGTCGTCGCTGAACCCGGCGATGACGATCCGCGCCCAGCTCAAGCAGGTCGTCCGGCGCGGCGGGCGGCGCCCTCCGGCCGAGTTGCTGACGATGGTCGGCCTCGACCCCGAGCGCACCCTGCGCAGCTACCCGCACGAACTGTCCGGCGGGCAGCGCCAGCGCGTCCTGATCGCCATGGCCCTGTCCCGCGATCCGAAGCTGATCGTCGCCGACGAGCCGACGACCGCCCTCGACGTCACCGTGCAGGCCCAGGTCATAGAGCTGCTGCTGCGGCTGCGCGAGGAGCTGGGCTTCGCGCTGATCCTCGTCTCGCACGACCTGGCGCTGATCGCGGACGTCACCGACCGGGTGGTGGTGATGTACGGCGGGCAGATCGTGGAGACGGGCGTGACCGCCGACCTGGTGGAGGCACCGGCCCACCACTACACGCGCGGCCTGCTCGGCAGCGTGCTGTCGCTGGAGTCGGCGCAGGAGCGGATGACGCAGATCAGGGGCGTCGTGCCGTCTCCGGCCGACTTCCCGGCGGGCTGCCGGTTCGCGGACCGCTGCCCGCGCGCGAGCGAGATCTGCCGTACGACGGCTCCGGCCCTGGCCGGCCCCGAGGCGCACACGGCGGCCTGCCATCACCCGGCCATAGAGCTGTCGGCCACCGAGACCGAGGCGGTGTCATGAGCGCGCTGGTGGAACTGGCACAGGCGCATGTCGTGCACAAGGCCCGCAGCGGCGGCCTGTTCACCCGGGACCGGGTGTACGCCCTGACCGGCGCCGACCTGGCCATCGCGCCCGGCGAGACCGTCGGCGTGGTCGGCGAGTCGGGCTGCGGGAAGTCGACGCTGGCGAAGGTGCTGGTGGGGGTGGAGCGGCCGACGCGGGGGACGGTGTCGTTCCGGGGCCGGGACCTGTGGGCGATGCCGGCCGCCGAACGCCGGCGGGCCGTCGGCAGCAGTACCGGCATGATCTTCCAGGACCCGTCGACGGCCCTGAACCGCCGCCTGCCCGTCCGGCAGATCCTGCGGGACCCGCTGGACGTGCACGACCGGGGCACCAGAAACCGACGCGAGGACCGGGTGAGGGAGTTGATGTCCCTCGTCGGACTCCCCCGCGCCCTCGCCGACGCCCTGCCGGGTCAGTTGTCGGGCGGGCAGCGGCAGCGCGTCGCGATCGCCCGGGCGCTGGCGCTGGACCCGGACCTGGTCGTGGCGGACGAGCCGACGAGTGCCCTGGACGTGTCGGTCCGGGCACAGATCCTCAACCTCCTGCTGGATCTGAAGGAACGCCTGGGCCTGGCCCTGGTGTTCGTCTCGCACGACATCCAGACGGTGCGGCGGATGAGCGACCGTGTGATCACCATGTACCTGGGCCGGATCGTGGAGGAGTCCCCGGCCGCCCTGGTCACCGACCGGGCCCGGCACCCGTACACCCGCGCCCTGTTCTCCGCCACGCCCGGACTGCTCGACCCGATCGACCCGATCCCGCTGGTCGGTCCGGTGCCGTCGGCGACCCGCCCGCCGAGCGGCTGCCCGTTCCGCACACGCTGCTGGAAGGCGGACGGGACCTGCGCGGCGGCGATGCCGGACTTCTCGGCCGCGTCGGCCCCCGGGCACCGCTTCCGCTGCCACCATCCTGTCCAGGAGGACGAGTCGACCCGCGACCTCGTCCGCCAGAGCGACCCGATGGAGGCTCCATGACCCTCACCCCGCTGACCGGTGTCATCCCGCCCGTGTGCACGCCCCTGACACCGGACCGCGAGGTGGACGTCCCCTCGCTGCTCAGACTGGTCGACCATCTGCTGGCCGGCGGGGTGAGCGGGCTGTTCGTGCTCGGCTCGACGTCCGAGGCGGCGTATCTGCCGGACCGGCAGCGCAGGCTGGTGGTCGAGTCGGTCGCGGCGCATGTGAGCGGACAGGTCCCGGTGCTGGCCGGGGCGATCGACATGACGACGGCCCGGGTCCTGGACCATGTCGCGTCGGTGACGGCGGCCGGAGCGGACGCGGTCGTCGTCACCGCCCCGTTCTACGCCCGCACCCACCCGGCGGAGATCGCCCGCCACTACCGCGCGGTCGCGGCCGGCAGCCCGGTCCCGGTCATCGCCTACGACCTTCCCGTCGCCGTCCACACGAAGCTGCCCGCGGACGTGGTCCTGCAACTGGCCGCCGACGGTGTCCTGGCCGGACTCAAGGACTCCAGCGGTGACCTGGCCGCCTTCCGCCAGGTCCTGACCGGCGCCCGGGACCACCAGGGCATCACCGGCTTCAGCGTGCTGACCGGCTCCGAGCTGATCGTCGACGCGGCGCTCGCGCTCGGCGCGGACGGGACGGTGCCCGGCCTCGGCAACGTCGACCCGCACGGCTACGTCCGTCTGGACCGCCTGTGCCGCTCCGGGGACTGGGACGAGGCCCGTGCCGAACAGGACCGGCTCTGCGCCCTGTTCGGCATGGTGACGGTCGGCGACCCGGCCCGTATGGGCCCGGGTTCCTCGGCGATCGGCGCCTTCAAGGCCGCGCTGCACCTGCGGGGCGTGATCGACTGCCCGGCGACGGCGGAGCCGCAGGTGCCGCTGTCGCCGGACGAGGTGGCGCGGGTGGGGAAGTACCTGGCGGCGGCCGGGCTGCTCTAGAGCCGGTCGGTCGGCAGGCGGCGGAACTCGATCGTCTCGTAGGTCCCCTGGACTCCCGTCTCGTAGAGGATCCCCACCGTCTTCCGGCCGAGCGGCACCAGGTCGGAGTAGGCCGCGGGCTGCTGGGAGAGCGTCAGCGCCTTGGCGAAGGTGGCGCCGCCGTCGGTGCTGTGCCAGAGGGCCATCGCCCGGCGGGCGGTGGGGACGGACGGGCCGGAGAACAGCAACGGCGCGCTCTTTCCGGCGAGTTGCAGGACACTGCCCTGGACGACCGGGACGTCGTTCAGGGTGGGCTGCACGGTGTACGGCCGGTCGAGGGAACGGCCGCCGTCGCGCGAATGGCTGTCGAGGCGGTTGCCGGGGCTCGTGCCGTGCTGGTCGCGTGCGTTGAAGTAGACCCTGCCGTCGGGGAGCTGGGCGGCGATCGACTCGTTGGCGTTGTTCACCCCGTCGTAGGAGTCGTCGACGAAGCCCGTCCGCCAGGTCCTGCCGCCGTCGTCGCTGAGGAGCGCGTGGGCGCCGTAGTGGCGGGGCTCCTGGCCGGTGTCCGGGGAGCCGGCGGGCGGGGCCGCCGAGTGATTGGCGGGGACGACCAGCCGGCCCGCGTACGGGCCCCGGGTGAGGGCGATCGCGTGGCCGGGGCCGGTCGCGTACCAGCGCCAGGACGGGCGCTTGACCTGGGCCGTGATCTCGCGGGGTGCGGTGAAGTGCCGTCCGTCGTCCCGGCTGTGCTGCACGAACACCCGGCGGCTCTGCTCGGGCGTGACCTCGCCCCGCATGATCTGGGCCTCCGTCACCTTGCCGCTGTTGTAGGAGGTGAGGAGCACGACCGCGCCGGTGCGCGGGTCGACGACGGGTGCCGGGTTGCCCCGGGTGTCGCCCTTCCCGGCGGCGACGACGCTGAGCGGGCCCCAGGTGCAGCCGCCGTCCGCCGAGCGCCTGAGGACGACGTCGATGGCGCCGGTGTCCCCCGCGCCGCCGCGTCTGCCCTCGGCGAAGGCGAGGACGGTGCCTTCGCCTGTGGTGACGGCGGCCGGGATGCGGTACGTGTCGTAGCCGCCCTCGCCCGAGACGTACGGGACGGAGGACGTGCAGCCGGGGGCGGCCGAGGCGCTGATCGTCGCGGTGGTCGTCGCGGTGAGGGCGGTGAGGAGGACCGTGGTGACAAGGAGGGTGCGGCTGAGGAGTCTCATCCTGCTCCTGAAACGGGGGCGTCGGACCGTGCCTGTCCGTCAGATGTTCCCCGGTGTCACGATCCCCGACTCGTACGCCACGATGACCAACTGCGCCCGGTCCCGTGCCGCCAGCTTGCCCATGATGCGGCTGACGTGGGTCTTCGCGGTCAGCGGGCTCAGGCCCAGCACCTCTGCTATCTCGGTGTTGTTGAGGCCGCGCGCGACCAGGGCGAGCACCTCCCGCTCGCGTTCGGACAGACACTCCGGGCCGCCGGTCGCCGGTGCCGAGGGGCTGCGCAGGAACCGCTCGATCAGCCGTGCCGTGGGCCCGGGCGACAGCAGGGACTCACCGGCCGCGACCGTGCGGATGGCGTCGAGGAGTTCGGCCGGCCTGGTGTCCTTGACCAGGAACCCGGAGGCGCCGGCGCGCAGGGCGTCCACGATGTACTCGTCGGTGTCGTAGGTGGTGAGGACCAGGACGCGGACGCCCGCGAGGTCGTCGTCGGCCGCGATGAGCCGGGTCGCCTCGATGCCGTCCAGGTCGGGCATGCGGATGTCCATCACCACGAGGTCGGCGCGCCCGGTGCGGGCCAGTTCCACGGCCTGACGGCCGGTGGCGGCCTGGCCGACGACCTCCATGTCACGGGCCGACTCCACGAGCATCGCGAACGCCTCCCGCACCAGGGTCTGGTCGTCCGCGAGCAGCACTCGGATGGTCATCCGGTCCTCTTCCCCGTCGTGGTCAGCGGCAGGACCGCGGCCACCTCGAAGCCGCCCCCGGGGCGCGGTCCGGCGTCGAGTGTGCCACCCACGCTGCGGGCCCGCTCCCGCATTCCGACGAGTCCGAAGCCCGGCGTGCCGCCCGGGGCCGGTCCGGTGCCGTCGTCGCTGACCGACAGATGCAGCGCGCCCTGCCGCTCGTCCAGCTCCACACGGACCGAGACGTCGGGTCCCGCGTGCCGTACCGCGTTCGTCAGGGCCTCCTGCACGATGCGGTAGGCGGCGGCGCCGACGGCGGGCGGTGCGTGCCGTATCCGTACGGTCTGCTCGACCCGGGCACCGGCCAGCCGCGCGGCCTGAGCCAGGTCGGGCAGGCCGTCGAGGCCGGGCAGCGGGCCGCGGGCCTCCGGCGGGCCGTGCTCGCGCAGCACCTCCAGCGTCGTACGGAGTTCGCCGCGGGCGCTGCGGCAGGTCTCGGCGATGTCGTCGAGGGCCTTGGCGACGGTCTCCCGGTCGAGCCGCTCGGGGTCGGCGGACAGCACATGGGCGGCGACGGAGGTCTGCACGCCGATGAGGGTGATGCTGTGGGCGAGCAGGTCGTGCAGGTCCCGGGCGATCCGCAGCCGCTCCTCGGCGACCCGCCGCCGGGCCTCCTCCTCCCTGGTCCGTTCGGCGCGTTCGGCACGCTCCACGATCGAGGCGACGTACTGGCGGTAGAACCGCACATCGACACCGCAGAACAGCACGGCGACCACCCAGCCCGAGATCTGCAGCATCCTCAGTGCCTCGTGGGCGTTGATGGTGAGCATCACGCTGGTCGAGAGGGTGAGGACACCGGCCCCGACCAGGACGGCCCGCAGCGGGCGCCCGGTGACGGCGACGGTGTAGAGCGCGATGTACGTGGCCGGGGTCGGCGCGGAGTGGGGGTTGTCGAGGGCGTGGTACGGGGCGACACAGGCCACGACCCCGAGCAGCACGAGCAACGGCCGACGCCGCCGCCACACGATCGGCACGTTGCACGCGAGAAGCAGCACCCACCCCAGCGCGTCGGGCCCGCGCCCGCCGTCGGCCAGCAGCCCGAGGGCGACGGCGATCGCGGCGGCGGCGACCGCGAGCAGCGCGTCGTTGCGGAGGGCGTGCGGGGCGGTCAGGGGGTCGCGGTTGATGGCGGCCATGACCCGCTCCCCCGGCCGCGACCAGGTCGCGGCCGGGGGGCGGTCCGATGTGGTGGGTGCCTGCACGGGCATCATCCTCGGCTCTCTCGGCTGCGGGCATGCGTGCCGCTGGGGACGGCACGGGTGGGCGCAGCGGCACCCCGCTACGCCGGGCTGCGCACCCGCCTCACCTCAGCCTCAACAGGCAGTTCCGGTGCGCGCGAGAGCCTGCCCGGCCACCACACCCGCCGCCGCAACAGCACACTCGCCGTGGTCACCAGATACGTACGCACAAGGAACGTATCCAGCAACACCCCCACAGCGATGACGAACCCGAGTTCCACCAGCCCGACCATCGGCAGCGTCGTCAGCACAGCGAACGTCGCCGCGAGCACGACCCCCGCAGAGGCGATCACCCCACCCGTCGTCCGCAACGCGGTCAACGCGGCCACCTCCGGCTCGGCCCCCCGCACGGACTCCTCCCGCATCCGATGCATCAGGAAGATGCCGTAGTCCACACCGAGCGCGACCAGGAACACGAAGGACAGCAACCCGAGCCCCGCATCCGTACCGCCGAACCCGAACACCGGCTCGAACACCAGCCCGCCGATACCCAGCGCCGCACCCCACACCGCGACCACCGCCGCCAGCAGCAGCAACGGCGCGACGAGGCTGCGCAACAGGCCGACCAGGATGACGAACACCGCGACGAGCACCAACGGCACGACCACCTTGCGGTCCCGGGACTCGCTGTCGGCCAGGTCGATCTGCTGGGCGCTGGGCCCGCCGACATACGCGCCCTGAGGATCCAGCCCGGCCCGCAACGCCTCGATGGTGCGGGTCTCCGACGGCGTCTCGGGCGCGGCGGTCGTGAAGACGGCGATCTCCGTCCACCCGGAACCACTCCGCCCGGGAACCACCTCGGCGACACCGTCGGTCGCACGGGCCCGCTCCGCCACCGCCCCGGCCCGCCCCTCGGGCGCCATGACCGTCACGGGCCGGCTGCTGCGCTCGGGATACTCCTGCGCCAGCGTCCGCATCGCGGTGATCGACTCGGGCCGCTCGGTGAACGAGTCCTCCTGCTTGATGCTGCCGGACAGATTGAGCGTGCCGAGCGCGAGGGCACCCAGCAGCACGCCCCCACCGACCAGAACCAGGGCGGGGCGGCGCGTCGCCGAGGTGCCCATCGCGGCGAACAGGGAACGCCGGGCCTTCGGCTCACTCCCGAACGCGGGGATCAGCGGCCAGAAGACGCGCCGCCCGAGCAGGACCAGCACCGCGGGCAGCAGGGTCGTCATGGCGACCAGCGCGGCGAGTACGCCGACCATGCCGACCGGCCCCATGCCGCTGCTGCTGTTGAGGTCGGCGGCGAGCAGGCACAGCAGCCCGGCCGCGACGGTCCCCGAGGAGGCGAGGACCGCCGGACCGCAGCCGCGCAGGGCGGTGCGCATGGCGTCGTACGGCCGCTCGTGGCGCCGCAGTTCCTCGCGGTAGCGGGAGACGATCAGCAGCGCGTAGTCGGTGCCTGCGCCGAGGACGAGCACGGTCATCACACCGCCGCTCTGGCCGGTGACGGTGACGTCGAACAGTTCGTGGAGTCCGTATCCGGCGGCCATCGCGGTGGCGGCGGCGACGCCCGCGACGGCGAGCGGGACCAGCCACAGGAAGGGGCTGCGGTAGATGAGGACGAGCAGCACGGTGACGACGCCGAGCGTGGCGAGCAGCAGGGTGGCGTCGAGCGTCCCGAACACCTTGTTCATGTCGGTGTTCAGCGCCCCCGGCCCGCCGACCTCGACGCTCAGCCCGCCGCCGCCCTCGGCGATGTCGCGCACCCCGTCGACGAAGGCGTCCCGGGCCTCCTCGTCCTGGCCCGGCTGGGTGCTGGAGACCGGGTACATCAGCGTGGAGCCGTCCTTGGACGGAACGCCCCGCGCCTCGCCGCCCGTCAGGTCGTAGGCGCCGCTGACCTCGGCCACCTGGTCGGCGGCGGTGCGCCGGTCGGCGTCGGTCAGGCCGCCGTCCCGGTGGTACACGAGCACCAGGTCGGTCGACTCCCCGCCGGGCAGCCGGTCCTGGACGCGGGCCACCTGGGTGGAGTCTGCGCTGTCGGGCAGGTAGTCGACCGCGCGGTTCTGCTGGACGCCGGCGAACTTCCCGGCGAGCGGCCCGAGCAGTACGAGGGCCGCAAGCCACAGTCCGACCACCACCCAGGGCAGGGCCCGCCGCCGCCTCGTACGTGTCCTTACGTCCCCCATCAGCGGGGCTCCCTCCGGTCCGGTGTCTGGAACGGTCTCCAGACTCCCGGCGCACGGGGGACGATTCGTCGGGCGCGAGGCCGAGTCGGGGGTTACTGCGAGGGGCGATGCGGGCGGCGGACTACTCCCCGGGGAGTAACGCGCGTCCTAGGAGGGCGTGCGCGCGGCTGCCGCCAGCAACCTGGTCACGTCATCGGAACAGATCGTGAGCGCCGCCCCCACCGTCGCGAGGACGTCCCGCTCGGCCGGGGTGTACGGCCCGTCCGCCAGGGCGATGCGGGCGCCCTGGAGCAGGATCGACTCGCGGCCGACGGTGGCGAGGTGCGGGGCGAGCGGGTCCAGTGCCTCGTGCAGCTCTATGGCCAGCCCGGCGCCGCAGGGCTCGCCGGTGATCCGGCCGGTGTCCGCCTCCAACGCCTCGACGAGGGCGGCCAGCTGCTCCTCCGTGCAGTCGTCGAAGCCGGCCGCGCGCACGGCCAGCACGGCGGCCTCCAGTGCCGTACGGGAACCGGCGCCGCCCGCGGCCAGTACCGCGAGCGCGACGGTGTGCACGGCGTCGCGGAGCATCGCGGAGAAGCGGGTGGTCGTCGGATGGTCGAGGACGTCCGTGCCGAAGTGGCGGCGGCACGCGGCGCACTCCACGACCGGGCCGGTCTCGCCGCGCGGCAGCACGGGCAGGCCGAGCAGGGTGAAGCGGCGCTGTCCGGTCAGCCGCTGGTAGTTGCGGTCGCCGCCGCAGCCGGGGCAGAAGAACTCCCCGTCGCCCGCGGCCGTCCATGCGATACGGGTGCCCAGGATGCTGGCAAACCTGGCGGCATGGCCGTTTCGTCCCCGTCCTGGCAGCACGTCGCACCTCCGTCACGCCGCACGGCAGCGTCGCCGCGCTTGCGTGATGTTAGCCACATCCATGAGGAGGAGTCAGCACCCTGGAGGAGACCTTTCCGTGACCCTCACAGGGATTGGCCGGTATGTGACGGGGCTCCACCCGCCGGACAACGGCGGGCAGAGCCCCATAATCCCCGTTACGACTGGTCAGCGCGTCGCGCGGTTGACGGCCGAGACGACCGCCTTCAGGGAGGCGCGCGTGGTGTTCGCGTCGATTCCGATCCCCCACAGAACCTTGTCGTCGATCGCGCATTCGATGTAGGAGGCGGCCTGCGCGGAGGCACCCTCGCTCATCGTGTGCTCCTGGTAGTCCAGCAGGCGTACGTCGATGCCGACGGACTGCAGTGCGTCGAAGAAGGCCGAGATCGGGCCGTTGCCCGAGCCGGTCAGCACGGTGTCCTGGCCGTCGACCGTGGCCTCCACCTTCAGCGTGTCCACGCCGTCGGTGTCGGTGGTCGACTGGTTGTTCTTGACCTGGATCCGGCCCCACGGGTTCTCGGGGTTGGGCAGGTACTCGTCCTGGAAGGCCGCCCAGATGTCCTTCGGCGTGACCTCGCCGCCCTCAGCGTCCGTCTTGGTCTGGATGACCTTGGAGAACTCGACCTGCATACGGCGCGGCAGGTCCAGGCTGTGGTCGTTCTTCAGGACGTACGCGATACCGCCCTTGCCGGACTGCGAGTTGACCCGGATGACCGCCTCGTAGGAGCGACCGACGTCCTTGGGGTCGATCGGCAGGTAGGGGACGGCCCACTCGATGTCGTCGACGGTGACGCCCTTGGCGGCGGCGTCGGCCTCCATGGCGTCGAAGCCCTTCTTGATGGCGTCCTGGTGGGAGCCGGAGAAGGACGTGTAGACCAGGTCGCCCACGTACGGGTGGCGCGGGTGGACCTCCATCTGGTTGCAGTACTCCCACGTACGACGGATCTCGTCGATGTCGGAGAAGTCGATCTGCGGGTCGACGCCCTGGGAGAAGAGGTTCATGCCCAGGGTGACCAGGTCGACGTTGCCGGTGCGCTCGCCCTGTCCGAACAGGCAGCCCTCGACGCGGTCGGCGCCGGCCATCAGGGCCAGCTCGGCGGCGGCGACGGCCGTACCCCGGTCGTTGTGCGGGTGGATGGACAGGCAGACGTGCTCGCGGCGGGAGAGGTTGCGGCCCATCCACTCGAAGCGGTCAGCGTGGGTGGAGGGCGTGGAGCGCTCGACGGTCGCCGGCAGGTTCAGGATGATCTCGCGGCCCGGGCCGGGCTGCCAGACGTCCATGACCGCCTCGCAGACCTCCAGCGCGAAGTCCAGCTCGGTGTCCGTGAAGATCTCGGGCGAGTACTGGTAGCCGAACTCCGTCTCCGGGCCCAGCAGCTTCTCCGCGTACTCCA
Organism: Streptomyces purpurascens; assembly: GCF_045040895.1. Classification (NCBI taxonomy): domain Bacteria; kingdom Bacillati; phylum Actinomycetota; class Actinomycetes; order Kitasatosporales; family Streptomycetaceae; genus Streptomyces; species Streptomyces purpurascens. The sequence continues at coordinate 3,087,899 of NZ_CP108341.1, forward strand.
TGACCAGCCGCGTGCCGTCGATCGCGATCTGCTTGATGTCGTCCTTGGAGCCGCGGAAGACGACCCGGCGGAAGACGGGGGCCGTGGCGTTGTACAGGTGGACCGTCGCGCGCTTGGCGCCCTTCAGGGACTCCACGGTCCGCTCGATCAGGTCCTCGCGGGCCTGGGTCAGTACGGAGATGGTGACGTCGTCGGGGATGGCCCCGGGCTCCTCGATGATGGAGCGCACGAAGTCGAAGTCGGTCTGGCCGGAGGCCGGGAAGCCGACCTCGATCTCCTTGTAGCCCATCGTGACCAGCAGGTCGAACATGGCGCGCTTGCGGGCCGGCGACATGGGGTCGATCAGGGCCTGGTTGCCGTCGCGCAGGTCGGTGGAGAGCCAGCGGGGGGCGGTGGTGATCCGGTTGGCCGGCCAGGTGCGGTCCGGGATGTCGACCTGCTCGTAGCGGCCGTACTTGTGGATCGGCATGGTGCTGGGCTGCTGGCGGTTCGCCATGATGCGGGGGCTCCTCAGGATGTCCGGAAGGACGGCCGACGACGCAGCACCAAGCTCCGCGGGGAGGGAGTCGGCCTCGACTACAGGCCCTCGCCGCGGCAGCTAAGGAGAAGCAGCCCGAAACGCATGATGCGCAGCATGCTAGCCGAGGCCCTCCAGGTGTGCGGATCCGTATCAGTATGCGGGACCGGGCGCACATACGGGACAAAAAGTGCGCTATGCCACTTCGCCATACCACTCAACCACGGAGCGTGAAGTCGCTTGTCCGCGTATTTCACTAATCATGGTGGCGACCAGTGACAGCCTCGTCACGCAGTGCAAGGGTGCCGGTCATGACGACTCACGGGGGCTTCGAGCCCGTCTTCTGCACCATCGTTCCGCCCCATGTCCTCGACAAACTCTCCCAGGCCGAGGACCCCGCGCTGGCCGGCCCGGCCCGCCGCACCCTCCAGCGCGACGCCTTCGAGCGCACCCAGCGCCGCCTCACCACGGTCCTCGGCGCGACCGCCGTCGCCTCGCTCGCCGACGGCAAGCCGCAGCGCACGGTCCACGACGCCCGGCACGGCACGGACCTGCCCGGACACAAGGTCCGCGGCGAGGGCGACAAGCCCGGCAAGGACGCCACGGTCAACCGCGCCTACGCCGGCCTCGGCGCCACCTTCGAACTGCTCCTCACGGCCTACCAGCGCGACTCGATCGACGGGAACGGCCTGCCGCTGGACGCGACCGTGCACTACGACCGCGACTACAACAACGCCTTCTGGAACGGCGAGCAGATGGTCTTCGGGGACGGCGACGGGGAGATCTTCCTCGACTTCACCATCCCGATCGACGTCATCGGCCACGAGCTCGTCCACGGCGTCACGCAGTACACCGCGAACCTCACCTACTTCGGCCAGCCAGGCGCGCTGAACGAGTCCGTGTCGGACGTCTTCGGCGCGCTGATCAAGCAGTACACGCTCGGCCAGACCGCCGCCGAGGCCGACTGGCTGATCGGCGCGGGCCTGCTCGCCCCGCGCGTGACGGGCGTGGCGCTGCGCTCCATGAAGGAGCCGGGCACGGCGTACGACGACGACGTCCTCGGCAAGGACCCGCAGCCCGCGACCATGGACGACTTCGTCCGCACCGGCCGCGACAACGGCGGCGTCCACATCAACTCGGGCATCCCCAACCACGCCTTCTACCTCGCGGCCACGGCCCTCGGCGGCCACGCCTGGGAGCGCGCGGGACAGGTCTGGTACGACGTGCTGACCGGCGGCGAGCTGAAGGAGCAGGCGATGTTCACCGACTTCGCCACGCTCACCGTCAAGGCCGCGCGGGAGCGCTTCGGCGACGGGGAGGAACTGGACGCCGTGTCGAAGGCCTGGGAGCAGGTCGGGGTGCGGACCCTGTAGTTCCGTACTAGACAGGTGCCATGCGGATTCAGGTGAGGCGCACAGGCGGGTTCGCGGGCATCGAGCGGCATGCCGAGGTGGACACCTCGGGCCGACCCGATGCCGCCGAGTGGCACGCCCTGGCCGAGCAGGCCGTGGCCGCCGGCCGGGGCACTCCGCCGATCGGGGTGCCGGACGGTTTCAGCTACCAGATCACGGTGGACGGCAAGACGGTCTACTGCTCGGATCCCCGGCTGACGGACGAGCAGCGCAAGCTGATCTCGCGGGTCCTGAAGGAGGGGGCGTAACAGGTCCCGGGCGGCGGCCTGTTGACTTGAGTTACCACCGGTACGGATGATCCGCGCATGGCGACTGACGCAGGCAACCCGATCCCCCGTTTCCCGGCCGGTTTCCTCTGGGGCGTGTCGACCTCGGCGCACCAGATCGAGGGGGCGGCGGACGCACGCGAGCCGTCCGTGTGGGACGCCTTCACGGCCGAGCCGGGACGGATCAAGGATGGCTCGACGGCTGCGGTGGCCTGCGATCACTACCACCGCCACCGCGAGGACGTGGCGCTGCTGGCGGAGCTGGGCGTGAACGCGTACCGCTTCTCGGTCTCCTGGCCGCGGGTGCGCTCCGAGAAGGGCCTGGACTTCTACGACCGGCTGGTGGACGACCTGTGCGCGGCGGGCGTGCGCCCGGTGCCGACCCTGTTCCACTGGGACCTGCCGGCGGACCTGGACTGGCTGGAGAGGGACACGGCCGCCCGCTTCGCCGAGTACGTGTCACTGGTCGCCGACCGCCTCGGTGACCGGGTGACCAAGTGGATCACCCTGAACGAGCCCGCCGAGCACACCCTGCTGGGCCACGCCCTGGGCGTGCACGCCCCGGGCCGGAAGCTGCTGTTCGACGCGCTGCCGGTCGCGCACCACCAGTTGCTGGCCCACGGTCTGGCCGTACGGGCCCTGCGCGCATCAGGTGCCACGGACATCGGCGTCGCCAACTCGCACGGCCCGACCTGGGCGGCGTCGGCCGAGGCGGCGGACGTGGAGGCGGCCGAGTTCTACGACCTGCTGCTGAACCGCCTCTTCGCGGACCCGCTGCTGCTGGGCCGGTACCCGGACGGCATCGGCGAGCTGATGCCCGGGGACGTCGAGGCCGACCTGAAGGTGATCGCCGAGCCGCTCGACTGGTACGGCGTCAACTACTACGCGCCGACCCGGGTGGGCGCCCCGCAGGGCACGGAGATCGAGTTCGGCGGTGTCTCCATGCCCGCCGAACTGCCTTTCTCCGTACGGGAGATCGCGGGCCACCCGGTCACGGACTTCGGCTGGCCGGTCGTACCCGAGGGCCTCACCGAACTCCTCACCACGTTCCGCGACCGCTACGGCGACCGGCTCCCGCCCGTCGTCATCACCGAGAACGGCTGCTCGTACCCGGGCGTCGACGACCAGGACCGCGTCACCTACCTGGACGGCCACGTCCGGGCCCTGCACCGGGCGCTGGAGGCGGGCGTCGACGTGCGCGGCTACTTCGTCTGGTCCCTGCTCGACAACTTCGAGTGGGCGGAGGGCTACGCACGCCGCTTCGGCCTGGTCCACGTCGACTTCGAGACCCAGGAGCGGACCCCGAAGTCGTCGTACCGCTGGTACCGGGAGCTGCTGAAGGCCCAGGGCGCTACGGCTTGATGCCCACGCCGGTCCACAGGCTGACCTCGGCGTCCGTCGGGGTGTCGCCGTCGGAGGGGTCCGGGCGCCAGCGGTGGCCCACGGTGACGCCCGGCTCCAGCAGGTCCAGGCCGTCGAAGAAGCGGGCGACGTCCTCCCGGGAGCGGAAGCGCACCGGGGTCCCGGCCGAGGTGTAGATGTCGGTGACCTTCTGCCAGGTGGGGGCGTCGAAGTCGGGCGTGCAGTGGCTCAGCGCCAGGGCGCTGCCCGAGGGCAGGACGTCCAGCAGGCGGCGCACGATGCCGTAGGGGTCCTGGGCGTCGGTGACGAAGTGCATGAGGGCGTTGAGGGAGAGCGCGACCGGGCGGCTCAGGTCCAGGACCTCGGCCAGCGCGGGCGCGTTCAGCAGGGTCTGGGGGTCGTTGACGTCCGCCTCTATGTACGTCGTACGGCCCTCGGCCGAGCTGCGCATCAGGCGCTCGGCGTACTTGAGGACGAGGGGGTCGTTGTCGGCGTAGACCACCCGGGCGTCGGGGACCACGGACTGGGCCACCTGGTGCAGGTTGGGCTCGGTGGGGATGCCGGTGCCGATGTCCAGCCACTGGCGGATGCCGTGCTCGCGCGCCAGGACCCGGGTGGCCCGGTGCATGAAGGCCCGGTTCTCGCGGGCGCACACGAAGATGGCGGGGTAGGCCTCGGCGACCCGCTCGGCGGCCTGCTTGTCGACCTCGAAGTGGTCCTTGCCGCCGAGGTAGTAGTCGTACATGCGGGCGGAGTGGGGCCTGCTGGTGTCTATGTCCCGCGCGGCCTGCGAGTGGGTCATGCTGTGCCTCTCGGTGGGGGGTGGTGGTGCGCGATGCGACCAGGTCTTCAGTGCGCCGTCAGATGGTCGGCGAGGCCCTGCTTGACCCCCGCGACGAACGCGGTGATCTCCTCGGGCGTGTAGATCAGCGCGGGACCGGCCGGATCCGTGGACTGCCGGACCGCCACGCGGCCGTCGGCGAGTTGCTTGGCCTCCACGCACTGCCCCCCGTTCGGACCGCTCCAGGGCCGTTCCCAGCCCTGCTCCCCCAGGTCCGACGCGGGCATCCCGTTGTAGACGGTGCCCTCGGCGATGGTCATGAGTACTCCTTCCGCATGCGGTTCAACAGCGCCTTGCTGTCCGCGGACGAGGTCTTCAGAGACAGCCGGTTGTGCGCCTCCAGATGCGCCACGACGTCGGCACGCTGGTCGAGGTAGACGGAGGCGGACAGGATCTCGCTGTAGACGATGTCGGGCAGCTCCCGCTCCTCGAACCGGAAGTAGGTGAAGGGCGCGCACGCCCCGACGTGGGCGCCCGCGGCGAACGGGACGATGTCGACGCTGACGTGGTCCAGCTCGGACGCCTCCAGGAGCCGGTCGATCTGCTCCCGCATGACCTCGGGGCCGCCCACCACGCGGTGCAGTACGGCCTCCTCCATCACCACCCAGAGCGTGGGCGGGTCCTGCTTGGTGAGCAGGCCCTGGCGGCGCAGCCGCAGCTCCACGCGCCGCTGGAGGTCCTCCTCGTCGTCGTTCGGGAAGCCCCCGCCCAGCACGGCGCCCGCGTACCCGGGCGTCTGGAGCAGGCCGGTGACGTACTGCGGCTCATAGGTGCGCAGCGTTCTCGCGCCGGTCTCCAGGCTCACGTAGGCGGTGAACCAGGACGGCATCACATCGCGGTACGGGTGCCACCAGCCGGGCTCGTTGGCCCGCTCGGCCAGGGTGACGAACTCGTCGATCTCCTGCCGGCCGGCGCCGTAGGTCTCCAGCAGCTTCTCGACGTAGAGGATCTTCAGGCCGACCTCGGCCTTTTCCAGGCGGCGGATGGTCAGCGGGGTCACGCGCAGGGTCTTGGCCGCGTCGTCGAGGGACAGACCCGCGCCCTGCCGCGCTTCCTGGAGCCGACGGCCGAGGATCATGCGGAGAACGGTGGGTGCGCCGGCGCCGGTGCCTGATCGCGCGTCGTTCACGCCGTACCTCCTGAGGGGTCGTCATCGGCGCAAGGACGGCAGGGACTTGATCGTTCTGCCGGAGATCCGAGCGGGGCGATGCGTTCCGTTTGAAATTATCAGGGAGATGGTTGCAGCGTGAACTGCTCTGCGAGCATAGTTACTTGTGTGACCAGGGCGCCGGAAGCCCCCACTCCCCTTTTCCGGCCGGTCCGTTGTCCGCCTCGCCCCTTCCCACCCCCCACGGAAGGCGACCGCCGTGTCCCCCCACACGACATCCACCCCCCGGTTCCTGGACGCGGTGCGCCCGGGCCGCACCCACTGGCTGGAACTGCCGCCGCACCGGACCAGCGTCAGAAGCGCCCGTCACGCCATGCACGCGCGGCTGGACTCGTGGCAGGTGCCCGACGAGGTGTGCGCGAACGCCGTCCTGCTCATATCCGAGCTGGTGACCAACGCCGTGCTGCACACGCTCAGTGAGCGGATCCTGTGCGGTGTCGGGCTGATGCCCGACGAGCGCTTCCGTCTCGAGGTGCACGACGGCGACCTCTCGGGCCGCGGCATCCCCGACCGCCGCCCCGGCCTCGACGACGAGAACGGCCGCGGCCTGCTGCTCGTCCGGGAGATAGCGGAGAGCTGGGGCATCACCCGCTCGACCCTCACCGGCGGCAACGCGGTATGGGCGAGCCTGGCGACGCCGTTATAGCGCCGCCGAACCGTTGTTGCGCGCCGCGCCCCTCAGAACCCCAGCTTGCGCAGCTGCCGCGGATCCCGCTGCCAGTCCTTCGCGACCTTCACGTGGAGGTCCAGGAACACGGGCGTTCCCAGCAGGGCCTCGATCTGCTTGCGGGACTTGATGCCGACGTCCTTCAGGCGCTTGCCCTTGGGGCCGATGATGATGCCCTTCTGGCTGGGGCGCTCGATGTAGACGAAGGCGTGGATGTCGAGAAGGGGCTTGTCGGCGGGGCGGTCCTCGCGGGGCAGCATCTCCTCGACGACCACGGCGATGGAGTGCGGCAGCTCGTCACGGACGCCCTCCAGCGCGGCCTCCCGGATCAGCTCCGCGATCATGACCTGCTCGGGCTCGTCGGTCAGGTCGCCCTCGGGGTAGAGCGCCGGGCCCTCCGGCAGGAGGGGGACGATCAGGTCGGCCAGCAGGTTCACCTGCTTGTCCCCGACCGCCGACACCGGGACGATCTCGGCCCACTCGAAGCCGAGCTCCCTGCCGAGCTGGTCGATCGCGATGAGCTGCTCGGCGAGCGTCTTGCCGTCCACCAGGTCGGTCTTCGTGACGATCGCGATCTTCGGCGTCTTCTTGATGGACGCCAGTTCCTTCGCGATGAAGCGGTCGCCGGGGCCGAGCTTCTCGTTCGCCGGCAGGCAGAAGCCGATCACGTCCACCTCGGCCCACGTCGTGCGCACGACGTCGTTCAGCCGCTCGCCCAGCAGCGTGCGCGGCTTGTGCAGCCCCGGGGTGTCGACCAGGATCAACTGCGCGTCCGGGCGGTGCACGATGCCCCGCACGGTGTGCCGCGTCGTCTGCGGCTGATTCGCCGTGATCGCCACCTTCTGGCCGACCAGAGCATTCGTGAGGGTGGACTTGCCCGCGTTGGGACGGCCCACGAAGCAGGCGAAGCCAGCCCTGTGGACAGCTTCGGCCGGCTCTTCGGATGACTGGGTACGAACGCTCATGGCGCCCATTCTCCCTGATCCACAGAGCCCCGCCGCACAGGCGCCCGAACGCCGGCCGGCCGGTGAGCTCCCGGAAACCCTCACGCAACGAAACGTCACGGAAACACACCCGTACGCAACCGGAAACGGACGGCGGTGAACCTCTGACGAGCCCCCGGAGCCCCACCCCGTTGGAGACACCGTGTCCTTGGCCGCCGCAAGCGCCGACACCGGCGACACCGCCTGGCTGCTCGCCGCCACCGCCCTCGTCCTGCTGATGACTCCCGGCCTGGCCCTCTTCTACGGCGGCATGGTCCGCACGAAGAGCGTGCTCAACATGCTGATGATGAGCTTCGTGTCGATCGCCCTGGTGACGGTGGTCTGGCTGGCGGCCGGGTTCTCCCTCACCTTCGGCGAGGACGCCGCGGGGGGTCTCATCGGCGGCCTCGACCACATCGGCATGAGCGGTCTCGGCCCGGACAGCGTCCAGGGGACCGTCCCCACCCTCCTCTTCGCCACCTTCCAGCTCACCTTCGCGATCATCACCGCCGCGCTGGTCAGCGGCGCGGTCGCCGACCGGGCGAAGTTCGGGGCATGGCTGGTCTTCGTGCCGGTGTGGGCGCTGCTCGTATACGTTCCGGTCGCGCACTGGGTGTGGGGCCCGGGCGGCTGGATCCTGGAGAGGCTCGGCGCCCTCGACTTCGCCGGCGGCCTGCCCGTCGAGATCGTCTCCGGCGCCTCGGGACTCGCGTTGTGCCTGGTCCTGGGCCCGCGGCTGGGCTTCAAGAAGGACTCCATGCGCCCGCACAACCTGCCCATGGTGATGCTGGGCGCCGGTCTGCTCTGGTTCGGCTGGTTCGGCTTCAACGCCGGCTCCGCCCTCGGCGCCAACGGCCTCGCGGCCGCCGCGTTCCTCAACACCCTCGCCGCGGGCTGCACCGGCCTGCTCGGCTGGCTCTTCGTCGAGCAGAAGCGCGACGGCCACCCCACCACCCTGGGCGCGGCGTCCGGCGCGGTCGCCGGCCTGGTCGCGATCACGCCGTCCTGCGGCTCGGTCTCCCTGCTCGGCGCCCTGGTCGTCGGCCTCACCGCCGGTGCCGTCTGCTCGTACGCCGTGAGCTGGAAGTTCAAGCTGAACTACGACGACTCCCTGGACGTCGTCGGCGTCCACCTGGTCGGCGGTGTCATCGGCACGCTCCTCATCGGCGTCTTCGCCGTCGAGTCGATGACCGGCGGCGCCGAGGGCCTCCTCTACGGCGGCGGCCTCGCCCAGCTCGGCAAGCAGCTGGTGGCCGTGGTCGTGGTGGCGGTGTACGCGTTCGCCGTGACGTACGGCATCGGCAAGCTGATCGACGTCACCATGGGCTTCCGCGCGAGCGAGGAGCAGGAGCAGACCGGCCTGGACCTTACGGTGCACGCCGAGACGGCCTACGATCACGGGGTCCTGGGCCACGGCGCCCCGGTCTCCTCCTCCGTCGTCCCCCACGCCCAGAAGGTCACCCCCCAGGCATGAAGCTCATCACCGCGATCGTCAAGCCGTACCGCCTCGACGAGGTCAAGAACGCCCTGCAGGAACTCGGCGTGCACGGCCTGACCGTGAGCGAGGCCAGCGGCTACGGCCGGCAGCGCGGCCACACCGAGGTGTACCGCGGCGCCGAGTACCAGGTCGACCTGGTGCCGAAGGTCCGTATCGAGGTCGTCGTCGAGGACGCGGACGCCGAGGCCGTCATCGACGCGGTCGTGAGGGCGGCGCACACCGGCAAGATCGGCGACGGGAAGGTGTGGGCGCTGCCCGTCGACACCGTCGTGCGGGTGCGGACGGGCGAGCGCGGCCCCGACGCGCTCTGACACCGGGGCCGCGTCGCTGCGGTCTCAGTCGAACACGAACGGGCCCGGCGACTGCGGCCCGGTCGCCGTGCAGGTGATGGTGATGCCGAAGACGGTCATCTTCAGCGAGCCGCCGAAGGCCTCCAGGCTGTCGCCGGAGGCCACGGTGCCGCTGAGGGGGCCGACCTCGACGGGGGCGCCGGCGGCCATCGCCGGGTTCTTCGTGCCGGTGAAGGCGACGGTGCCGCCGCCGGACTTCACCAGCGTGAGCGAGGACGAGATCGAGTCCGCGCCCAGTGCGATCGGCGCGGTGATCGCCGAGGACTTGACGGTGACGGTGGCGGCGGTGCCGTTCTGCGTGGCCGTGAGCGTGGCCTCGCCACTGCCGAAGGTGCCGCAGTCCGCGCTGATCGTCGCCGCCTGTGGGGTGACGGCGAGAGCGGCGGGGGCGAAGGCGAGCCCGCTGACCGCGAGGACCCCGGCGGCCAGTGCCGCACCTGCTCCGATTCGCTTGCATCTCATGGGATTCCGGCTCCGTTTCCGTGGGGGGTGGACCGCTCGGCACATGGATGCGGACACACTGCCGAGAGTCGAACCTGACGGTCCGTCGGAACTGACGGTTCCATTGATGCGTGTGGGGCAGGCGGCGGCAAGGTTGAAATCTGGCCTAATTACCGCCGGTTACAGCGAAGTTCGGCCAGCACTGACCGCGGACGGGGCAGACCGGCACCAACCAGCCCGTCCGGCCTCTGAGGACGAGGCCGTTCAGGCCGATGGGGGGTCTGGGGGCGCAGCCCTCAGGGCTCAGCCCGCCGACACCGTCAGCCGGACGACCCCGTCGAACCCCGCCACCAGCACCGGAGTCTCCGCACCGCCGAGATCCCGCACCGCCGCCCGGTCCTCGGCGGACGGCGACTCCGCTGCCGTCACCACCGCCGCGGCCTCCAGGGACTGCGCACCCGAGGCCACCGCCATCGCCACCGCCGTCTGCAGGGCACTGAGCTTCAGGGAATCGAGGGCCACGGTGCCCGCGACATACGTACGTCCGGTCTCGTCCCGTACGGCCGCCCCCTCGGGCACGCCGTTGCGGGCCCGCGCGGAGCGGGCCAGGGTGACGATCTTGCGGTCCTCGGGGTCGAGCGCGCTGCTGTCGGTCATGATCCGAGCATACGTAAGCGTCACGGACGGTCGAGGCGGAGGCGGTCCGCCCGCGGCAGGCCCGCGACCACGAGGTCGTACGAGTCCTCGACGAGCTCCCGGACCAGCCGGTCCGGGAGCCCGCCGTCGGCCGTGACCGTGTTCCAGTGCCGCTTGTTCATGTGCCAGCCGGGGACGACGAGGCCCTCGTGCTCGCCGCGCAGCCGGATCGCGTCGTCCGGGTCGCACTTGAGGTTGACCTTCAGCGGGCGCTCGTCGAGATGCGACAAGGCGAACAGCTTGCCCTGGACCTTGAAGACCGAGATCTCCGGGCGGAACGGGAAGTCCTCCACCGCCGCGTTGAAGGACAGGCAGAACGCACGCAGCTCCTGCGGGGTCATTCCGGCGTCTCCTCCTGAGTCGCGTCCGCCGGCTCCACCGGCTCCGCCAGCACCGTCACGATCTTGTTGCGTCGGCCGGCCGCGGCCTCCGCCGTCAGACGCAGGCACCGGCCGTCGGGCAGCTCGACCACGGACGACGCACCCGCGATGGGGACCCGGCCCAGCGCCTTCGCCAGCAGACCGCCGACCGTCTCGACGTCCTCGTCGTCGAACTCCTCCAGGCCGTACAGCTCGCCCAGGTCGCCGATGTCGAGCCGGGCGGTGACCCGGAAGCGGTCCTTGCCGAGGTCCTCCACCGGCGGCAGCTCGCGGTCGTACTCGTCGGTGATCTCGCCGACGATCTCCTCGAGGATGTCCTCGATGGTGACGATGCCGGCCGTGCCGCCGTACTCGTCGACGGCGACGGCGACGTGGTTGCGCTCCTTCTGCATCTCGCGCAGCAGGTCGCCCGCGTTCTTGGTGTCGGGCACGAAGAACGCCGGGCGCATCGCCGTGGACACCTGCTCGGACTCGGCGTCGCGGCTGATGTGCGTCTTGCGGACCAGGTCCTTCAGATACACGATCCCGACGATGTCGTCCTCGCTCTCGCCGGTCACCGGGATCCGGGAGAAGCCGGAGCGCAGGGCGAGGGTGAGGGCCTGGCGGATGGTCTTGAACCGCTCGATGACCACCAGGTCGGTGCGCGGGACCATGACCTCCCGGACGAGGGTGTCGCCCAGTTCGAAGACCGAGTGCACCATGCGGCGCTCCTCGTCCTCGATGAGGGACTCCTTCTCGGCGAGGTCGACCAGCGCACGCAGCTCCGCCTCGGAGGCGAAGGGACCGCGGCGGAAGCCCTTGCCGGGGGTGAGCGCGTTGCCGATGAGGATGAGCAGCGACGGGATGGGGCCCATGATCCGGGCCAGCGGCACCAGGACGTACGCCGAGACCGTCGCCGTGTTCAGCGGGTGCTGGCGGCCGATGGTGCGCGGGGACACGCCGACGGCGACGTACGACACGAGGACCATGACCGCGATGGCGACCAGCAGGGCCTCGGTGGTGCCGTCGAACTCCTTCAGGCAGCCGTAGGTGATCAGCGCGGCGGCGGCCATCTCGCAGGCGACGCGCACCAGCAGCGCCACATTCAGATAGCGGGTCGGGTCGGAGGCGACCTGGGAGAGCTTGGCGCTGCCGCGCCTGCCGCCGCGTACGGCCTCCTCGGCGCGGAAGCTGGAGACGCGCGCGAGGCCCGCCTCCGCGCAGGCGGCGAGCCAGGCCACGACGACCAGGGCGACCGCGCCCAGGGCGAGTTGCGGATTCATCGGCGGCGGCTCTACGAGACCGTCGGCGCCGGGGACGGGCCGGTCAGGCCCCGCTCCGAGCGCCAGCCGTCCACGATGGCCGCCTGCAGGCCGAACATCTCGGCCTTCTCGTCCGGTTCCTCGTGGTCATAGCCCAGCAGGTGCAGCACTCCGTGGACGGTGAGCAGCTGGAGCTCCTCGTCCATGGAGTGCTGCGTGTCGGCCTCGGCGCCCTGCTTGGTGGCGACCTCGGGGCAGAGCACGATGTCGCCGAGCAGCCCCTGCGGCGGCTCGTCCTCGTCCTTGGACGGCGGGCGCAGCTCGTCCATCGGGAAGGACATGACATCCGTCGGGCCGGGGAGGTCCATCCACTGGATGTGGAGCTGCTCCATGGCGTCGGCGTCCACGACGATGACCGAGAGCTCGGAGAGCGGGTGGATGCGCATCCGGGCGAGCGCGTAGCGGGCGATGTCGAGGATCGCCTGCTCGTCGACCTCGGTGCCGGACTCGTTGTTGACGTCGATCGACATGGTGTGGTGCTTGTCTACTTCCCCTTGTGCACGGACTTGCCGCGGCTCTTGTGCCCGCCGTTCTGGGTGCCGTGCTTGGTGTCGTACTGCTCGTACGCGTCGACGATACGGCCCACCAGCTTGTGACGGACCACGTCCTGCGACGACAGCCGGGAGAAGTGGACGTCGTCCAGGCCCTCCAGGATCTCCTGCACCTGCCGCAGACCGCTCTTGGTGCCGTCCGGGAGGTCGACCTGCGTCACGTCACCCGTGATCACGATCTTCGATTCGAAGCCGAGGCGGGTGAGGAACATCTTCATCTGTTCGGGGCTCGTGTTCTGGGCCTCGTCCAGGATGATGAAGGCGTCGTTGAGGGTCCGGCCGCGCATGTACGCCAGCGGCGCGACCTCGATGGTCCCCGCCGCCATCAGCCGCGGGATCGAGTCCGGGTCGAGCATGTCGTGCAGCGCGTCGTAGAGCGGGCGCAGATACGGGTCGATCTTCTCGTAGAGAGTGCCCGGGAGGAAGCCGAGGCGCTCTCCGGCCTCGACCGCAGGGCGGGTCAGGATGATGCGGTTGACCTGCTTGGACTGCAGGGCCTGCACCGCCTTGGCCATCGCCAGGTACGTCTTGCCGGTGCCGGCGGGGCCGATGCCGAAGACGATGGTGTGCTTGTCGATCGCGTCCACGTAGCGCTTCTGGTTGAGCGTCTTGGGGCGGATCGTGCGGCCCCGCGAGGACAGGATGTTCTGCGTGAGCACCTCGGCCGGGGTCTCCTGGCCTTCGCTCTCCCCGTTCTCGCTCGCCTTGAGCATGGCGATCGAGCGTTCCACTGCGTCCTCCGTCATCGGCTGCCCGGTGCGGAGCACGAGCATCATCTCGTCGAACACGCGCGAAATGAGGGCGACGTCCGCTGGGTCGCCGACCGCGCTGATCTCATTGCCCCGGACGTGGATGTCGGCCGCCGGGAAGGCCTTCTCGATCACGCGCAGGAGGCTGTCGCCGGACCCCAGCACGGTCACCATGGGGTGCTGGGCGGGGACGGTGAACTGCGCTCTCGCCTGCTCCTGCGCGGGGGTGTGAGCTGTGGGTGTCTGAGTCATGGGCCGGCGCTTAAGGCCTGCGGTTCCTCCTCGTCACGGCCGCGTAGCTGAGGGCGGCCTCGCGATTCCAAGGGTACGACGGAGCACTGACAACGCCGTAGGGCTTTTAGGGGTGGGGTTGGAAACGAGGCCGGCAGTTTCCCTTGACCGACCGCTTCGGGTGGTGGGTGGGCACAGGCCCGGGGGGGCCAGGGGGCGGAGCCCCCTGGCAGGCCGGGACCTCACGCCGAGCGCCGGAACCCGATCGTAGGAACAGCCCTCCGCAACGGCCAGGGCCGCACAAGCTTCTCCGGCACCAGCCCCGCCAGGAACCCGTACCGTCGCAACGCCGTCGACGACTGCCCCTGGACCGACTGCACCTTCCGCCACCACCCCGCGATCTCCGACCAGCCCGGCGCCGACAACGACCCGCCGAACTCCTGCACCGACAGCGCCGCCGTCAGCCCGGCGAAGGCCAGCCGGTCCGCGAGCGGCCAGTCCGCCAGCGTCCCGGTCACGAACCCGGCGACGAAGACGTCCCCCGCCCCGGTCGGATCGAGCGCCTCGACCTCGATGGCCGGCACCTCGGCGGTCTCCCCCGTACGCCGGTCCACCGCGTACGCCCCGTCCGCGCCGAGCGTGACCACCGCGAGCGGCACGTACTCGGTCAGGGCGTGCGCCGCGGCCCGCGGGCAGTCGGCGCCCGTGTACCGCATCGCCTCCTCCGCGTTCGGCAGGAACGCCTCGCAGTGCCGCAGGTCGGGCAGTGCCGCCAGGTCCCACGCGCCGGTGTCGTCCCAGCCGACGTCACCGAAGACCCGGGTGCCCTTGCTCGCGGCCTGGGCGATCCAGGGCGCGCTCACGCCCGGTGCGAGGGAGGCGACGGCGGCACGGGCGCGGGGCGGGCACTCGACGGCCGGTTCCTCCGGGGGCGGCTCATGGCCGTGGGAGACCATCGTGCGCTCCCCCTCGTACGCCATGGAGACGGTCACCGGGGAGTGCCAGCCGGGCACCGTGCGCGACGGGGAGAGGTCGATGCCCTCGCCGTGCTCCAGCGCGTCCCAGCAGTAGTCGCCGTAGTGGTCGTCGCCGAAGGCCGCCGCCAGGGACGTGCGCAGGCCGAGGCGGGCCAGGGCGGTGGCCATGTTGGCGACGCCGCCGGGGCTCGACCCCATCCCGCGTGCCCAGGACTCGGTCCCGCGCACCGGGGCGGAGTCGAGCCCGGTGAAGATGATGTCGAGGAAGACGGTGCCGGTGAGATAGACGTCCCAGGGCGGGTCGTCCGGCACGCGCAGCGGGGCGAGGGGATCGACCGGGGTCTGGCGGTGCGATCCCTTTCTCGGGCCCTTTCCGGCCGGGGCGGTGGACGCGATCACGGTGCGCTCCCTGACGTGGTGCGGATCAGGCCAGTCTGCACCACACCACCGACAACGTGACGCCGATCACGCCGGACCCACCAGGTCCGTCAGCTCGCGCCGGGCCCCGTGCGCCCCCTGCGTGATGCCCTACCAGCGGGGCATCGAGGGCGTCACCCACTCCGGGTCGGCGATCCGCATGGCCGCCGCGTCGTCGCGGTCCCGCAGCGCCCCGTCGTCGTCCAGCCACCGCCGGTGCAGTACGGCGAGGCGCTCGCGGTCGAGCTCCACGCCGAGCCCGGGCGCGTCCGACACCGCGACCTTGCCGCCCTCGAAGGTCAGCCGCTCGGTGAGGACGTCCTCCGACTGCCAGGGGTAGTGGGAGTCGCAGGCGTGGTGGAGGTTCGGGACGGTGGCCGCCACATGGGTCATCGCGGCGAGCGAGATGCCCAGGTGGGTGTTGGAGTGCATCGACACGCCGACGCCGAAGGTGCGGCAGACGGCGGCGAGCTGCTGGGTGTTGCGCAGGCCGCCCCAGTAGTGGTGGTCGGAGAGCACGACCTGGACGGCGCCCTTGGTGAACGCCTCCTTGATCTCGGCGAAGGTCGTCACGCACATGTTGGTGGCGAGCGGCACCCCGGTCCGCTCGGCGACCTCGGCCATGGCGGGGGTGCCGAGCGCGGGGTCCTCCAGGTACTCCAGGACGTCCCGGAGTTCCCGGGCCACCTTGACGGACGCCTCGACGGACCAGGCGCCGTTGGGGTCGAGCCGCAGCGGATGCCCGGGGAACGCCTCGGCGAGCGCCCGGACGGCCGCGACCTCCTCGTCGGGCGGGAAGACGCCGCCCTTGAGCTTGAAGGAGGTGAAGCCGTAGCGCTCCTTGAACCGCCGGGCCTGTTCCACCACGCCCGCCGGGTCGACGGCGGCGCCCCAGTCGTCCTTCTCGGCGGGTACGCCCTCCGGGTGGTCGGCCCACTTGTAGAACAGGTAGGCGCTGTACTCGACGGCGTCGCGCACCTTGCCGCCCAGCAGCGCGTGCACGGGCAGTCCGAGCGCCTTGCCGAGGGCGTCGAGGCAGGCGACCTCGAAGGCGGAGACCACGGACAGCCGCAGCTTGTCGGCGGTCTGGACGCCCCGCAGCCCGCCGACGTCGACGGCGTTCTCGACCCGGGAGCGGTCGACGGCGACCTGGTCCGCCAGCGTGAACAGGCCGTTCAGATCGCTGACCTGGTGCCCCTTCAGCCGCTCGGCGAAGGGGCGGGCCAGCTCCAGGTACTTGGCGTCGCCGTAGGTCTCCCCCACGCCCGTGACGCCGTCGGCCGTGACGACCTCGACGATCAGCCGGGGCGTGTACGGCTGGTGCACGCCCTGCGTGTTCAGCAGCGGCGGGTCCGCGACCAGGATCGGCGTCAGCCGTACGTCCGTGATGGCGAGGTTCACAGGGCGGCTCCTACGAGGTCGAGGCCGGTGGTGAGAACGGTCCTGAGGGTCGCCAGGTCGGCGGGCGAGGGGTCGGTGAGCGGAGCGCGTACCGGCCCGACCCGGTGGCCGCGCAGCCGGGCCGCCGCCTTCACCAGCGACACGGCGTACCCGGGGACGCGGTCGCGCAGTTCGACGAGCGGGACGTAGAAGTCGCGCAGCAGTTTGTCGACCGTGCCGTGGTCGCCGTCGCGCAGGGCGGCGAAGAAGGCGTCGGCGATCTCGGGGGCGAAGGCGTGCACGGCGGAGGAGTAGGCGGGGACGCCGACGGTGGCGTAGGCGCGGGCCTGGATCTCGGCGGTGGCGGCGCCGTTGAAGAACAGGAAGTCCTCGGGGGCGGCGAGCGTGAGGCGCTGCAGCCGGTCGAGGTCGCTGTGGCCGTCCTTGAGGCCGATGACGTTCGGCAGGGCGGCGATGCGCTTGAGCGACTCGGCGGTGAAGGCGACCTGGCCGCGCTGGTAGGCGATCAGGGGCAGCCGGGTGCGGGCGGCGATCTGTTCCAGCTGGGCGACCAGACCGTCCTGCGGGGCGGCGACGAGGTAGTGCGGCAGCACGAGGAGCGCGTCGGCGCCGGCGTCCTCGGCGATGCGCGCGAACCGGACGGCCTGCGCCCAGCCGTATCCGATGCCGGCCACGACGGGTACGCGGCCCGCCGCCTCCTCGACGGTGATCGTGACGACCTGCCGGTACTCGTCCTCGTCCAGCGAGAAGAACTCGCCGGTGCCGCAGGCGGGGAAGACGGCGCCGGGCGAGGCGGCGAGCCGCTGCGCGACGTAGGCGCGGAAGCCGTCCGGGTCGAGGGTGCCGTCGTCGCGGAAGCCGGTCAGCGGGAACGACAGCACGCCACCGGCCATGCCGTCCCGCAGCCGCTGCGCGACCGCTTCCGGTCCAGCTCCAGCGCTCACAGTCATCTCCTTATGTAGACGTCATCTATATATGAGAATGTCGGTTGGATACGCGAACGTCAACCGCCCGAGGCCGCCCGATTACGATCGGCTCATGTCAGACACAGGGGGCGTCCGCGAAGTGAAGTCCGCGGCGCGCACGGTCGAGCTGCTGGAACTCCTCGCGGCACGCGGCGACCGCCCGGCCCGGCTGCAGGAGCTGGCCGACGCACTCGGCGTGCCGCGCAGCTCGATGTACGCGCTGCTCCAGACCCTGATCTCGCGCGGCTGGGTCCGCACCGACGTCACCGGCTCCCTGTACGGCATCGGCATCCACGCCCTGCTCACCGGCACCGGCTACCTCGACTCCGACCCCCGGGTCCGGGCCGTGCGGCCGCATCTCGACGAGGCGTCCGAGGCGCTCGGCGAGACCATCCACATGGGGCGTCTGGACGGCCAGGACGTGGCCTATCTGGCGACGCGGGAGTCGCACGAGTACCTGCGCACGATCAGCCGGGTCGGGCGGCGGCTGCCCGCACACGTCGGAGCCCTGGGCAAGGCACTGCTGGCGGAACGCCCGGACGAGGAGCTGCCCGAGGGGCCGTACGAGGCGCTGACCCCGAACTCGCACACGAGCCGGGAGTCCCTGGCGGCCGACCTCGCGCGGGTCCGGGCCCGTGGCCACTCCGTGGACCGGGAGGAGGGCGTGAGCGGGATCGTCGGCTTCGGGTTCGCGCTGCGCTACGACTCCCCCGCGCTGGACGCGATCAGCTGCTCGGTGCCGGTCGCCCGGCTCACTCCGGAGCACGAGGAGCGGATCATCACCGTGATGCGGGAGATCCGGGCGAAGGCCGAGGCGACGGTTCCGACAGGCGCCGGATCGGTGCACTGGCGTTAGCCGAAACCCGCCGGTGAGGGGCCACCGGCGTGAGCAAAAAGCGCACTTCTACCCGGCCTTCCCTGCCTCAAACACAACGTGCTCCAGATCACACGTTCTGGGTTCACGCGTTCGACTACTTGCTTGATACAAATTGCCCGCGCGTTCCTGTCCGTCGACGGTCGTCGCCCAATCCCCCTTCTTAGCCGCTCCTTTCGCATGCCCTGGGAACGCCCGTGTTCGCCCCCCGCACCACACCCTGGCCCCTCGTCGCCCTTTTCACGGCCGGGTACCTCGCTCCGTATCTGCTGCCGACCACCGTCGGCAGGCTCGACTCGGACCTACCGCTCTCCGCCACACAGGCCGGCGCCGTCGGCAGTGCCCTGCTGCTGAGTTCGGCCGCCGCCGGATTCGTCCTGGCCTCACGGGTCGAACGGATCGGGGCCCGCACCCTCGCCCGGATCGGCCTCGCCCTGGCCTTCTTCGGCTACGGCGGCGCCGCGCTCACCACCGCTGTCCCGGCCGTCGTCGCCGGGGCCGTCCTCGGCGGGTTCGGATCCGGCACGGCCACCACCGTCGCCGCCACCCTCATCGCCGGACAGCGTGATCCGCACCGGGCCTCCACCGCCGGACTGCTCACCGTCTCCGCCCTCGCGGGTGCCGTGTATCTGACGGTCCCTCGCCTCGGCCCGGGGCACGGGCTGCCGCTGGCCGCGATCGCCCTCACGGCCCTGGTCGTGTGGCCGCTGGCCGGCCGCCTCCCCGCCGGTGCGCCCGCCGTGGCCACGCGGCACCACAAGGCCCGCTTGCCGCACGCCCGTTCGGGACTGGTGCTGGCCGCCGCCATGCTGTGCTGGTCGCTCGCCCAGAACTCCCTGTGGGGCGTGAGCGGACGGATCGGTCTTGACCAGGCCCAGCTGAGCGAGGCCACCGTCGGTGCCGTGTTCGCCCTGGGTCTGGGCGCCGGACTGACCGGGGTCCTCGCTGCGGGCGCGCTCGGCGCGCGGCTGGGACGTGCCGTGCCCATCGGGGCGGGCACGGTCCTCATCGCCGGCTGCATCGCGCTCAGCGCCTCCTCGACCGACCTGACGAGCTTCGCGACCGGTGAGATCGCCTGGAACACGCTGTACCCGGTGGTGCTGTCGTATCTGATCGGGCTCGCCGCCTCGCTCGACCCGCGCGGCCGCTGGGCGGTGCTGGTCGGCTCGGCGTCCTCGCTGGGAACGGCCGCCGGACCGCTCACCGGCAGTGTGCTGTCGGCGCAGGCCGGGTTCCCGGCCATGGGCGCGGTCCTCGGCGCCGGTCTGCTGGTGATCGCCCTGCCGATGACCGCCGTCGCCCTGCACACCGGCGGACGCCCGCTGCTGCCCGGCGCGATCCGCCGCCGCGGCGGCCACCCGGCCGCCCTGGTCGCCGCCGCCACGGGCACGCCCACAGGCACGGTCCCCGAGATCGGCGCCCCGGAACAGCCGGTCGTGGAGATCTCCGTGGAGGCCGCGGCGATTCCCACCCAACGGGCCTACGACAAGGCAGGACCCCGGCAGGCGGGTGCCTCACCGGGGTCCGGAGCCCTGTAGGTCAGAGGGTCGGCGCGCCCGCGCGGGCGCGCCGGTGCACGGACCAGCCCGTCGCCGTGAGGGCCGCATCCACGGGAAGTGAAGCGGGCGGGCCCTACGGGAAGGCGTAGGCCTCCACCTCGGCGAGGTACCGCGCCCGCAGCTCCTCGTCGTCCTCCAGGAAGGACGCGAGGAAGGAGTTGCGGGCGAGCTCCCGCAGCCGCTCCTCGCTCAGCCCGAGAGTGGCGCGCACGGCGTCGAAGTTCTCGCCGGCGTAGCCGCCGAAGTAGGCCGGGTCGTCCGAGTTCACCGTGCACATGAGGCCGGCGTCCAGCATGGCGGGCAGCGGGTGGTCGGCGAGGGTGTCGACGGTCCGCAGCCGTACGTTCGACAGCGGGCACAGCGTCAGCGGCACCCGGTCCCGCACCAGCCGCTCCACCAGCGCCGGGTCCTCCACACAGCGCAGGCCGTGGTCGACCCGCTCCACGCCGAGGATGTCCAGCGCCTCGGTGATGTACTCCGGCGGCCCCTCCTCACCGGCGTGCGCGACCCGCCGCAACCCGAGCGCGGCAGCGGCCTCGTAGACCTCGCGGAACTTCACCGGCGGATGCCCGACCTCGGCCGAGTCGAGGCCGACTCCGGTGATCCGGTCCAGGTAGGGCTTGGCCGCGTCCAGGGTCGCCAGGGCCGACTCGGCGGACTCGTCGCGCAGGAAGCACAGGATCAGCCGGGTCGAGACACCGTGGTTCGCCTCGCTGCTGCCCAGCGCCCGCCACAGCCCCTCGACGACCGTGCCGATCTCCAGCCCCCGGCCGGTGTGGGCCTGCGGGTCGAAGAAGATCTCCGCGTGCCGCACCCCCTGGGCGGCGGCACGGGCGAGGTAGGCGTTCGCCAGGTCCTCGAAGTCTCGCTCGGTGCGCAGGACGGCCATGAGCTCGTAGTACAGGTTCAGAAAGGACTGCAGGTCCTCGAACCGGTACGCCTCGCGCAGCTCGTCCGTGTCGGCGTACGGCAGCATGACGCCGTTGCGCGCGGCGAGCTCGAAGGCGAGTTCCGGTTCCAGGGTGCCTTCGATGTGAAGGTGCAGTTCGGCTTTGGGGAGGGACATCAATTCATCGTACGGCTGATTCACCGACGCTTCGGAACCGGCACTCTCAGTAGATCGTGTGCCACGGTCAGCTCACCGTCGTACCCGGCGGCCCGCGCCTGCCGCTCGAACTCGTCCGGGTCGGTGTAGCGCTGACTGAAGTGGGTCAGCACGAGATGCCGCACACCACCGTCCCGCGCCACCCGCGCGGCCTGCCCCGCCGTCAGATGGCCGTGCTCCACGGCGAGTTGCTCGTCCTCGTCGAGGAACGTCGACTCGATGACGAGCATGTCGCAGCCCTCGGCCAGCGCGTACACCCCGTCGCACAGCCGGGTGTCCATGACGAACGCGAACCGCTGCCCGCGCCGCACCTCGCTCACGTCGTCGAGCGCGACCCCGCCGAGCGAGCCCTCGCGCTGGATCCGGCCGACGTCCGGGCCCTTGATGCCGTGCGCGGCGAGCCGCTCGGGCAGCATGCGGCGGCCGTCGGGCTCGACGATCCGGTAGCCGTACGACTCGACCGAGTGCGACAGCCTGCGGGCCTCCAGCGTGTACGACGGCGTCTCCGCGAGCACACCGTCCCCGGCGACCGGGCCCTCCGTGATGACGACGGTCGCGCGATACGGCGTGGCGTACTGGAGCCGTTCGAAGAAGCGCTGCCCGGACTTCGGGTAGTGGGCTGTGATCTCGTGCGGGACCTGGTCGAGGTTGATCCGCTGGATGACCCCGGGCAGGCCCAGGGCGTGGTCGCCGTGGAAGTGCGTGACGCAGATCCGGTTCAGGTCGTGCGCGGCGACCCCGGCCCGCAGCATCTGGCGCTGCGTGCCCTCGCCGGGGTCGAACAGGATGCCCTCGCCGTCCCAGCGCAGCAGGTAGCCGTTGTGGTTGCGGTGCCGGGTCGGCACCTGGCTGGCGGTGCCGAGGACCACGAGTTCACGTACGGACAAGGCGGACTACCCGGGGGGCCAGTCGAGGCCGCGGCCGCCGAGTACGTGGCCGTGCACGTGCCAGACGGTCTGGCCGGCGCCGCTGCCGGTGTTGAAGACGAAGCGGTGGCTGTCGAGCTTCTCCTCGTCGGCGACGGCCTGGGCCTCGCGGATCACGTCCGCGGTGAGGGCGGGGTCGGCGGCGGCGAGGGCGGCGGCGTTCTCGTAGTGCGCCTTGGGGATGATCAGGACGTGGGTGGGGGCCTGGGGGTTGATGTCGCGGAACGCGATGGTGGTGTCTGTCTGGCGGACGATGGTCGCCGGGATGGTGCCGGCGACGATCTTGCAGAACAGGCAGTCTTCCTGGGGCTCCCCTGCCATGGTCCCTCCGGGGGTTGGCCGAATGTGGTCCTACTCGGGCATCGTATCGTCGTCGTGTGCGGGTGCGTCGTGGCTGGTCGCGCGGTTCCCCGCGCCCCTTAAGTTGGCAGGCCTGGGGGCGTTTTCGCGGGTACTGCCTCCAGCGCTTCCAGTGCCAGTCGGATTGCTTCATCCAGTTGGGCGTCCCTGCCCGCCACGTAATCCTGGGGACGCTGCACGACTTCCACGTCCGGATCCACCCCGTGGTTCTCGACGCCCCACTCGTAGCCCTCCAGCCAGAAGGCGTACTTGGGCTGGGTGACGAGGGTGCCGTCCACGAGCCGGTACCGGCTGTCGATGCCGATGACGCCGCCCCAGGTGCGGGTGCCGACGACGGGTCCTAGCCCCAAGGCCTTGATGGCCGCGTTGACGATGTCGCCGTCGGAGCCGGAGAACTCGTTGGCGACGGCCACGACGGGGCCGCGGGGGGCGTCCTCGGGGTAGCTGTAGGGGCGCATGCCGCGCGGGACCGCCCAGCCGACGATGCGCCGGGCGAGTTTCTCGACGACCAACTGGGAGGTGTGGCCGCCGCGGTTCTCGCGGACGTCGACGACCAGGCCCTCGCGGGCGACCTCGACGCGCAGGTCGCGGTGGATCTGGGCCCAGCCGGGCGCCTGCATGTCCGGGACGTGCAGGTAGCCGAGGCGGCCGCCGGACTTCTCGTGGACGTAGGCACGCCGGTCGGCGACCCAGGCGTGATAGCGCAGCGGCTCCTCGTCCGCGACCGGGACGACCACGGCGTGCCGCGGGTCGCCGCCGCCGGACGGGGAGATGGTCAGCTCCACCGGCTTGCCCGCCGTGCCGATCAGCAGCGGGCCGGGCCCGGCGACCGGGTCGACCGGCTGTCCGGCGACCGCGAGGACGGCGTCCCCGGGGCGTACGGCGACACCGGGCGCGGCCAGCGGGCTGCGGGCGTCCGGGTCGGAGGTCTCCGAGGGAAGGATGCGATCGACACGCCAACTGCCGTCCTCGTGCCGGGAGATGTCCGCGCCGAGCAGGCCCTGGCGGGCGCCGCGGCCGTAGCCGCCGCGCGGGGTGACGTAGGCGTGCGAGGTGCCGAGTTCGCCCTGCACCTCCCACAGCAGGTCGACCAGGTCGTCGTGGGTGGCGAGGCGCTCCACGACCGGGCGGTAGCGGTCGAGGACGCCGGACCAGTCGACGCCGCTCATGTCCGGCCGCCAGAAGTGGTCCCGCATGATGCGGCCGTTCTCGTCGAACATCTGCCGCCACTCGGCGGCCGGGTCGATGAACTGGCGTACGCGGCCGAGGTCGACGGTGATGTTGGAGTCGCTGTCGTCGTCGTTCGAGGCGCGCCGGTCGCTGGGGACGACCTTCAGCCGTCCGTCGGTCCACAGCAGCACCCGCTTGCCGTCGCCGCTGACCTCGAAGTGGTCGGCGTCGATGGCGAGATGCTCGACGCGCTGCTGGGCGAGGTCGTACCGCTCCAGCTCGGACTTGGGCTCTGGGTCGTCCGGGGTGGCCCGGGACGCGCCGAGCACACCGGCGACCGGGTGGCGCAGCCACAGGACGCCGTCCTTCGCTGCCCGCAGATTGGAGTAGCGGGCGGCCTCGACCGGGAAGGGCACGATGCGGTCGGCGAGGCCTTCGAGGTCGATGCGGGTGGTGGGCGTGCCCTCGCTGTCGGGGGTCTCCTCCCGGTCGGGCGTCTCGAAGGACCGGCCGTGCCGCTGCGGCCCGAACGGGGAGGGTGTGGTCGCCGCGAGGGTGATGAGATGCGGCCTCGCACCCTCCACGAAGGCCAGATCGAAGACGTGCTCGTCGTAGACCGGGTCGAAGGAGCGGGTCGACAGGAACGCGAGGTGCTTGCCGTCCACCGTGAACGCCGGCGCGTAGTCCTGGAAGCGCAGCGGGGTCGCCTCGGTGACCGACAGGTCGGTGGTGTTGGCGAGCTTCAGCTGGGACAGGGGCCGCGGTCCGGGGTGGGACCAGGCCAGCCAGGAGGAGTCGGGCGAGAAGACGATGCCCGACACATCACCGTCCTCGCTCCGGTCCACCTCCCGCACCTCACCCGTCTCCCGCTCGACGAGCAGCAGCCGCCCGTCGTGGGAGGCCACGGCGGCGCGGCTGCCGTCGGGCGCCATGGCGAGGTCCAGCACCCGGCCGAGCTGCCCGGCGGCGAGCCGGCGCGGCGTCGCTCCCGGGGCGAGCCCGGTGGCGGGCGCGAACTCCAGGGCATCGTCGCCCTCGGCGTCCGTCACCCACACCACCCACTCCTCGCCGTCGGCGCGGAAGGCACGCGGCTGCCGGGCCCGCACGCCGGGCGTCGCGGCGAGGGCGCGGGCGGGGCCGGCGCGGTGCGTGACCCAGTGGACGGAGCCGCGTACGGAGACGGCACTGCCACGCGCGGTGTGGTCCGGGGACGCCGACCCGAACGACCGCGAGGCGTTCAGCGGAAACGCCTGAAGATCGACACGCTGCCCGCCCAGCCGCACGTCCAGCCGACGCGGCTCGGCCCCGTCCAGATCATCGAGCACCCACAGCTCACCGGCGCTGGAGTAGACGACCCGGGTGCCGTCGGTCGCGGCGTGCCGGGCGTAGAAGCCTCCCCCACTCTCGGCTTCGCTCGAGCGGGAGGTGCCCCCATGCGGCGTGTGCCGCCGCAGGTCGGACCCGTCGGCGAGGGAGGAGTAGAGCGACCCGGTGCCCTCGTGATCGGACAGGAAGGCAATGCGCTCGCCGACCCACAGCGGATACTCGACGTTCCCGTCCAGCTCCTCATGCAGCCGTACGAACTCCCCGTCCCCTTCCCGGTCGATCCACAACTTGCCCGCGGTACCACCCCGGTACCGCTTCCACCAGGCGGCCTCGCGCCCCATCGGCGCGGACAGCAGGACCACACTCGGCCCGTAGGCGATGTCACCGACGGGCCCGTACGGCAGGGTGGTGGCCGGACCGCCGTCGAGCGGGACGGCACGCGCCCAGGTGCGGCGCAGGCTCGCCTGGCCCTGGGTGCTGATCGCCAGGACCTCGCCGTCCGGGGTCCAGCCGCGCACCTGGGTCTTCGAACTGCCCCAGTACGTCAGCCGCTTGGCGGGCCCGCCGTCGGCCGGGGCGATGTGCACCTCGGGAGCGCCGTCGCGGGTGGAGGTCCAGGCGACGGTGGTGCCGTCGGGCGAGATGCGGGGCTGGGTCACCGGCACGTTGTCGGCGCTGACCCGCCAAGCCCGGCCGCCTTCGAGAGGGGCGAGCCACACGTCGTCCTCGGCGGTGAAGGCGACCAGGTCACCGTGCACGTGGGGGAACCGGAGGTAAGCAGGCGATGCGGACTGAGTCACCCGATCACCCTATGCAGGGACGACGCCGCGCGGACAGACTTCGGATCACTTGCCCTCGACAGGCCGGCAGTCCGGATACCGCTCGCACCAGATGGTCTGTGTGACGGTCACGGTGACGGTGGGCCCGGGCTGCCCGTTCGTGGGCCCGCCCCCGACCGGCGACGGAGTGGCATCGCAGTTGCCGAGCCCGTCGACCTCGAACCACACCTTGCCGTCGACCTTGGCGGTGATCTTCCCGCGCACGCATTCGCCGTCCACCGCGTGGGTGACCCTGCCGGTGACGGTGATGTCCTTCCCGTCCTCGGTCTCCCCCTCACAGTCGACGGTCGCGACGGTCCTCTCCCGCGCCGAGGGCGACGCGTTCCCGCCCTTGCCGGAGTCCCCGTACGAGGCGGTACACGTCAGCCAACGCACGCCCGCCTTCTGCCGGTTGAGTTCCTTGGTGACGGTTTCATCAGTGGTGTACGCGACAGCAGCCGAGCTGATCCCACCCCCGGGTTCACAGGCGACAGCACCGCCCACGCCGACCACCGCGAACGCCGCCGCAACCACGACCCGCCGGCATCGCGGGCCCCGCCCAATCCACCTCAATGCCCCCATGAAGGGCAGCCTGCCACCGACAAGGGCGGGACGGTAGGGGGCAACTGGCCACCGCGGCGGCGATGCTGAGGCCGGGTGGGTGCGCAGCCCGGCGCAGCGGGGTGCCGCCGCGCCCACCCGTGCCGCCCTGGGGGCACCTCCCAGGCCCTTAAGGCACTGGGGGAGGCACGCATGCCCGCAGCGGCGGGGGGGGCTACGCAAGGGGACGTGTCGGGGGGTGTCCGCCCGCAGCTGGTTGGCGCGTCAACGCCAGTCAGTCGGCGTCCAACCCCATCGCGCCGTTCCGAGGACGGACACCCCCCGACACGTCCCCGACCCACCACCCGGCGAAAGGCGCAGACGCGCACCCCCGCACGGGCTCAGGACCACCGCCCCGTGCGGGCCAGGAGCACAGCGGCCGCCGCCGTCCCGGCGGTCGAGGTGCGCAGCACACTGCGTCCGAGGCGGTACGCCTTCGCCCCCGCCTCCTCGAACTGCACCAACTCCTCGGGTGCCACGCCCCCTTCGGGCCCCACGACCAGCACGATCTCACCGGAGGACGGCAGTTCGGCGGTCGCCAGCGGCTCGTCCCCGCTCTCGTGGAGCACGGCCGCGAAGTCGGCACCGGCCAGCAGCGCAGCGACCCCCTTGGTCGTCGCCGCCTCCGCGACCTCCGGAAACCGCACGCGGCGTGACTGCTTCCCGGCCTCCCGGGCCGTCGCCCGCCACTTGCCCAGCGCCTTCAGCCCGCGCTCGCCCTTCCACTGCGTGATGCAACGCGCCGCCGCCCACGGCACGATCGCGTCGACACCGACCTCGGTCATCGTCTCGACGGCCAGCTCCCCACGGTCGCCCTTGGGCAGCGCCTGAACCACGGTGACCCGGGGCTGCTCCGCCGGCTCCTCGGTCACCGAGTCCAGCTGGACGATCAGCCGGTCCTTGCCCTCGGTGTCGAGCACGACGCAGTCCGCCCAGCGACCGGAACCGTCCGTGAGGACGATGTCCTCGCCGGGCCGCAGCCGCTTCACGGAGACGGCGTGCCGCCCTTCGGGGCCGTCAAGGACGTATCGCCCGCCGCCGCCCGCGTCGAGGTGCTCGACCACGAACACCGGCGCGGTCATCGGACGCCGCCCCCGCCCGACAACACCGCGCGCGCCGTGGCGAGTTCACCGGCCAGCACCTCCACCAGCTGCCCGGCGGGCAGCTCCCGCGCCATCCGGTGGCCCTGCCCGGCCCAGAGTGCCATGCCCTGCGCGTCCCCCGCCTTGGCGGCGGCCTTGCGCAGCGGCGAGGTCAGGTGGTGGATCTCGGGGTAGGCGGGCGGCGCGTACGGGCCGTGCTCGCGCAGGAAACGGTTGACGAGGCCGCGCGCCGGCCGCCCGGAGAAGGCCCGGGTCAACTCCGTACGCACGAACAGGGGGTTGGTCAGCGCCTGCTTGTGCAGGGCGTTCGCGCCGGACTCGTGCGTGGCGAGGAACGCGGTGCCGAGCTGGGCCGCGCTCGCGCCGGCCGCGAGCACCCCGGCGATCTGGCCGCCGCGCATGATGCCGCCGGCGGCGACGATCGGGATGTTCACGGATTCCCGGATCTGGGCGACCAGCGACAGCAGCCCGATGCCGGAACCGTCCGTCTCCGGGATGTCCCGGTGCGTGCCCTGGTGGCCGCCGGCCTCGACGCCCTGCGCGATGACCCCGTCCGCACCCGCCCGCTCGACGGCCCGGGCCTCATCGGGGGTGGTCGCGGCGGCCAGGACGAAGGTGCCGACGCGGTGCAGGGCGTCGATGACCTCACGGCTCGGCACGCCGAAGTGGAACGACACCACCTGCACGGGGTTGTCACGCAGCACCGCGAGCTTGGCCTCGTAGCCGTCGTCGCGGCCGCTGTCGGGATCGCCGAGCTCGGCCTCGTACCAGGTGGCCTCGCCGGCCAGCTGGTGGGCGTAGACGTCGACGGCGGCGGGGTCGGCGTACTCGGGCTGCGGCATGAAGACGTTCACGCCGAAGGGCCTGCTCGTGAGGCTCCGGAGCTGCTTGATCTCCTGGTACACCCCGTCGGCGGTTTTGTACCCGGCGGCGAGGAATCCGAGCCCGCCCGCCTCGCACACGGCGGCGGCGAGCTGCGGTACGGAGACGCCACCCGCCATGGGGGCCTGCACGATCGGGTGCGGGAAGAGATCGGTCAGCGCGGAGGACATGACCGCATGTTGTCACGTCCTCCGAACAACTCCGAAACCGGCCTGCCGTGTGGCATAGACCAGAGGAAAAGGCTCTGCGGAACCGACCGACAACGCGCGTCAGCGCCCGTCGAACGCGTCCTTGAGCCGCGAGAACAACCCCTGCCGCCCCGGCTGACCGTGCCTGCCCGGGGGGCGACCCCCAGACCCCCAGCAGCGGCCGGACCGCCCCGCGTCAGCGCCCGTTGAACGCATCCTTGAGCCGCGAGAACAACCCCTGCTGCCCCGGCTGGAACTGCCCCGTGGGCCGCTCCTCGCCCCGCAGCTTGGCCAGCTCGCGCAGCAGTCGCTCCTGCTCGGGGTCGAGCTTCGTCGGGGTCTGGACCTCGACGTGGACGATGAGGTCGCCGCGTCCGCCGCCCCGCAGGTGCGTGATGCCCCGGCCGTGCAGCGGGATCGACTGGCCGGACTGGGTGCCCGGGCGGATGTCGACCTCCTCCATGCCGTCCAGCGTCTCCAGCGGCACCTTCGTGCCGAGGCACGCGGCCGTCATGGGGATCGTCACCGTGCAGTGCAGGTCGTCGCCGCGCCGCTGGAACGTGGAGTGCGGGAGTTCGTGGATCTCGACGTAGAGGTCACCGGCGGGACCGCCACCGGGCCCGACCTCACCCTCGCCGGCGAGCTGGATGCGCGTGCCGTTGTCGACACCGGCGGGGATCTTCACGGTCAGGGTCCGCCGGGAGCGGACGCGGCCGTCACCGGCGCACTCCGGGCACGGCGTCGGCACCACGGTCCCGAAGCCCTGGCACTGCGGGCAGGGCCGGGACGTCATGACCTGGCCGAGGAACGACCGGGTGACCTGCGACACCTCACCGCGACCGCGGCACATGTCACACGTCTGCGCACTCGTCCCCGGCGCGGCACCCTCGCCGCTGCAGGTGTTGCAGACGACGGCCGTGTCGACCTGGATGTCCTTCGTCGTACCGAAGGCGGCCTCGTCGAGCTCGATCTCGATACGGATCATCGCGTCCTGGCCGCGGCGGGTGCGCGAGCGCGGACCGCGCTGCGACGCCGTGCCGAAGAACGCGTCCATGATGTCGGAGAAGTTCCCGAAGCCACCGGCTCCGAAGCCGCCCGCACCGCCGCCGGCGGCCTGCGAGAGCGGGTCGCCGCCGAGGTCGTAGACCTGCTTCTTCTGCGGGTCCGACAACACCTCGTAGGCGGCGTTGATCTCCTTGAACCGCTCCTGGGTCTTCGGATCGGGGTTGACGTCCGGATGCAGCTCGCGTGCGAGCCGCCGGAAGGCCTTCTTGATCTCTTCCTGCGACGCGTCGCGGCGCACGCCGAGTACGGCGTAGTAGTCCGTGGCCACTACGACTCCGCCAGGATCTGTCCGACGTACCGTGCCACTGCGCGTACCGCTCCCATCGTTCCCGGGTAGTCCATGCGGGTCGGTCCGACCACGCCGAGCTTGGCGACTGCCTCGCCGCCCGAACCGTAGCCGACCGACACGACGGACGTGGAGTTGAGTCCCTCGTGGGCGTTCTCATGACCGATACGTACGGTCACGCCCGGATCCTTAGCCTCGCCGAGCAGCTTGAGGAGCACGACCTGCTCCTCCAGCGCCTCCAGCACCGGCCGGATCACCAGGGGAAAATCATGCCCGAAGCGGGTGAGATTGGCGGTGCCGCCGATCATCAGCCGCTCCTCGTTCTCCTCGACGAGCGTCTCCAGAAGCGTGGAGAGCACCATGGAAACCGTACCCCGGTCCTCGTGCTCGAACGCCTCCGCCAGATCCTCCACCAAACTCGGCACATCCGCGAAACGGCGGTTCGCGACACGGCTGTTGAGCCGTGCGCGCAGATCCGCGAGCGAGGCCTCGCCGAAGGGCGCCGGGCAGTCGACCACCCGCTGCTCGACCCGCCCGGTGTCCGTGATCAGCACGAGCATCAGACGCGCGGGCGCGAGGGAGAGCAACTCCACATGCCGCACGGTCGACCGGGTCAGCGACGGGTACTGCACGACGGCCACCTGGCGCGTGAGCTGCGCCAGCAGCCGTACCGTACGCGCCACGACGTCGTCGAGGTCGACGGCACCCTCGAGGAAGTTCTGGATCGCGCGCCGCTCGGGCGCGGTCATCGGCTTGACGCCGGCCAGCTTGTCCACGAACAGCCGGTAGCCCTTGTCGGTGGGGATGCGCCCGGCACTGGTGTGCGGCTGGGCGATGTATCCCTCGTCCTCGAGGGCCGCCATGTCGTTGCGGACGGTGGCCGGGGAGACGCCGAGGCTGTGCCGCTCGGTGAGGGCCTTGGAGCCGACGGGCTCCTCGGTGCCGACATAGTCCTGGACGATGGCGCGCAGCACCTGAAGCCTGCGTTCACTGAGCATCGCGCGCACCTCCAGAAGTCGTCCGCCTGCTGCCTGCCTGTCGTGGCCTGGCACTCTGCGCGTGCGAGTGCCAGCATTCCCCGGCCCAGTGTACGGCGGTGGGGTGCACCCCCGGCAAGGCTGGTCGTGCGCTGTCGTGCCCGCGACGGGTGTCACCGCTAGCGTCGCCGTATGACGGTGACTTGGGAAGAGCTCGGGTGGGAGCGGGTGGCCGCCGGGGTGGGGCGGTGCCGGCTTCCGGTGTGGGACTGCACGGCGGGACTGGTCGCCGGTGAGGGCGCGGTACTCATGATCGACGCGGGGTCGAGCCCGGCCGAGGGCGCGCGGTTGCGCACGCAGGCGCAGTCGCTCACCGGTCACCGTGTGACGCATCTCGCGCTGACCCACCCCCACTTCGACCACGTCTTCGGCGCGGCGGCGTTCCCGGAGGCGGAGGTGTTCGGCGCGGTGGGCGTGGACGCGGTCCTCACGCGCGTGCGGGACCGCGAGGAGCTGCGCGTGGACGCGGTGCGGAACGGCCTGGCGGAGCCCGTCGCGCAGGAGTCGGCGGAGCGGCTGGTCCCGCCCCGCCATCTGGTCTCCGGCGAGTGGACGCTCGACCTGGGCGGCGGCCGCCAGGTGCTGCTGGCGAACGTGGGCCCGGGGCACACCGCGCACGACCTGGCGGTGCTGGTGCCGGGTGATCCGGAGGTGGTGTTCTGCGGCGACCTGGTCGAGGAGTCCGGCGAGCCCCAGGCGGGCCCCGACGCCGTCCCGTCGCACTGGCCGGCCGCCCTGGACCGGCTGCTGGATCTGGGCGGCGAGGACGCACTGTACGTGCCCGGTCACGGAGCGGTGGTGGACGCGGCGTTCGTCCGGGCCCAGCGGGACGCGCTGGCGGCGCGTTTCGGCGTGTCGCGGTGATCGCCGCACGCCTTCTCCTATCGTCATTCGAATGCGCCAGTACTCTCCGGACCTGACCCCGCCGTGGAAGAAGCCGAAGCCGGTGCCCGAGGTTCCGGCGGAGCCGGGCCTGGTGGTCGAGGAGCCCGGGAGCGGCTTCTGTGGCGCGGTGATCCGCTGCGAGGCGGGCACGGTGACGCTGGAGGACCGCTTCGGCAAGCACCGCGTGTTCCCGATGGAGCCGCGCGGTTTCCTGCTGGAGGGCAGGGTGGTGACGCTGGTCCGCCCGTCGTCCGGCCCCGCCCGCCCCACGCACACCGCCTCCGGTTCGGTGGCCGTCCCCGGCGCACGCGCGCGTGTGGCCCGTGCCGGCCGCATCTACGTCGAGGGCCGGCACGACGCCGAGCTGGTCGAGAAGGTGTGGGGCGACGACCTGCGCATCGAGGGCGTGGTCGTGGAGTACCTGGAGGGCGTCGACGACCTGCCCTCGATCGTCTCCGACTTCGCCCCCGGCCCGGACGCCCGCCTCGGCGTCCTGGTGGACCACCTGGTCCCGGGCAGCAAGGAGTGGCGCATCGCCGAGTCGGTCACGAGCGAGCACGCCCTGGTGGTGGGCCACCCGTACATCGACATCTGGGAGGCGGTGAAGCCGACGTCCCTCGGCTTCCAGAGCTGGCCCCGGGTACCGCGCGGCCAGGACTGGAAAACGGGCGTGTGCCGCTCCCTGGGCTGGCCCCCCAACACGGGCGCGGCCTGGCAACGCATCCTGTCGGGGGTCCACTCGTACAGAGACCTGGAGCCGGAGCTGCTGGGCAGGGTGGAAGAACTGATCGACTTCGTCACGTCCTAGCTGCGGGCATGCGTGCCTCCCCCAGTGCCTTAAGGGCCTGGGAGGTGCCCCCAGGGCGGCACGGGTGGGCGCAGCGGCCTCCCGCTACGCCGGGCTGCGCAACCCCCCGCCCCCAACACCAACCCCGAGCACCTCAGTCCACCAGATCCCGAACAACCCCATCCGCCAGCAACCGCCCCCGCAGCGTCAACACAGCCCGCCCCGCCTCATACGGCCCCGCATCCAGAAGCCCGTCCGACACCGCCCTGCGCGAGGCAGCAAGCCCCTCCTCCCGCAGCAACGCCAACGGCACCCCCTCCCGCAACCGCAGCTCCAGCAGAATCCGCTCGACCCGCCGGTCCTCGTCGCTCAGCACCTCACGCCCGGCCCCAGGCGACCGCCCCACCGCCAGCGCCCCCGCGTAAGCGCCCGGATGCTTGACGTTCCACCACCGAACGCCCCCCACATGGCTGTGCGCCCCCGGCCCGGCCCCCCACCAGTCGGCCCCCCGCCAGTACAGCTCGTTGTGCAGACACCGCCCCGCCTCCGAGGTCGCCCAGTTGGACACCTCGTACCACTCGAAGCCCGCCGAGGACAGCGCCTCCTCGGCGATCAGATAGCGGTCGGCGTGGACGTCGTCGTCCGTCATCGGCACCTCGCCCCGGCGGATACGACGAGCCAGCTGCGTACCCTCCTCGACGATCAGCGCGTACGCGCTGACGTGGTCGGGCCCCGCACCCAGCGCGGCGCTCAGCGTGGCCCGCCAGTCGTCGTCGCTCTCCCCCGGCGTGCCGTAGATCAGGTCGAGGTTGACGTGCTCGAAGCCCGCCGCCCTCGCCTCCGCCACACACGCCTCGGGCCGCCCGGGCGTATGCGTACGGTCCAGCACCTTCAGCACATGCTGCCGCGCGCTCTGCATGCCGAACGAGATCCGGTTGAAGCCGCCCTCGCGCAGCGCGGCCAGATACGCCGGATCCACCGACTCCGGGTTCGCCTCCGTCGTGACCTCGGCGTCCGGGGCCAGCCCGAACTCGTCACGGATCGCGCCCAGCATCCGTACGAGATCACCGGCGGCCAGCAGCGTGGGCGTCCCCCCGCCGACGAACACCGTGCGAACGGGCCGCGGATCATCACCGAGCACCTTGCGCGCCAGGCGGACCTCCTCGACCAGCGTCTCGGCGTAGTTGTCGCGGGAGGCCAGCACACCGCCCGTGCCGCGCAGCTCGGTCGCCGTGTAGGTGTTGAAGTCGCAGTAGCCGCAGCGGGTCGCGCAGTACGGGACGTGCAGATAGAACCCGAGCGGACGGTCGGCGGCCCCGGCCAGCGCGGACGCGGGCAGCGAGCCGTCGTCGGGGACGGGCTCGCCGTCGGGAAGTGCGGAAGGCATGCCTTCCATTGTCCCGCACCCGCGCGGTCGCTCCGCCTGCTCACTCCGCCTGGAGCACCAGCAGCGCGAGATCGTCGGCCGGGGGCCGCGCCCCGAACTCGTGGACCAGCCGTTTGATCCGCTCGGCTATCAGCTCGGCGTCCAGCCCGGCGCATCCCGCCAGCGCCGCCGCGAGCCCGTCCTCGTCGTCGAACTGGCGGGAGCCGGAGCGGCGCTCGGTCACGCCGTCGGTGACGCACAGCAGCGTGTCGCCGGGCCGCAGCTCGAAGGTGTCGCTGGTGTACGTGGCGTCCTCGACGACGCCCAGGAGGGTCTGGGGCCGCGCTGTCGCATGGACCTCGCCGCCCGCCCCGAGCAGCAGGGGCAGCGGGTGCCCGGCGGAGGCGACGGTGCAGCGGACACCGCCGTCGAAGGGGACCAGTTCGCCGTAGAGCAGGGACAGGAATCGGGTCTGGGGGCCGTCGCCGGGCGGGGTCGGCCGGGCGCCCGCGGCCACCAGCGCGCGGGCCGCCGCGTCGGCGGCCTCCGTGGCGTCGTCGAGCAGGAGCTGGTTGAGGCGGTCGAGGACGTCGGCGACCCGGTAGCCCTCGCGGGCCAGCAGCCGCAGCCAGGGCCGGGCCAGGCCGATCACGACGGCCGCCTCGGGTCCCTTGCCCTGGACGTCGCCGACGGCGAAGCACCAGCGGCCGTCACCGGCCGGGAACAGGTCGTAGAAGTCGCCGCTGGGCCCGCCCTTGTCGTACGGCTCGTAGACGAGCGCGCTGCGCACTCCGGGGATCTCGGCGACGGCGCCGGGCAGCAGTCCGCGCTGGAGTACGGCGCTGATGGTGGCCTGGCGGGCGTACTGGCGGGCGGCGCCGATGGCGAGGGCGACGCGGCGGCTGAGGTCTTCCACGAGGCCGGTGATCTCGTCGGGGAAGCCGGCGGCCCCGGACCGGCCGATGACCAGGGTGCCCAGCGGGCGTCCCCCGGCGACCAGCCGGTACGCGAGTGCCGACCCCGGCTCGCCCGGCGCGTCACCGAGCGCCTCGCCGGGCCAGGGGTAGTCGACGGGCCAGGACCCGGGCGGGTCGGACGGGTGCGGCGGGTCCTTCTCCAGTGCCTGGCGCAGCTCCTCGATGCGGTTCTCGCTGCCGTGCCAGACCCGGGCCAGGCGCGGCCCGCCCGCTCCGGCCCCGCCGCTCCAGCCGCCGCCGGTGGCCTCGTCCTCCAGCCACACCGCGCACCAGTCGGCCAGCCTCGGCACGATCAGCTGCCCGGCGAGGGCGGCGACGAGGTCCTCGTCGAGCTGTCCGGCGAGCAGGTCGGAGGCCTCCGCGAGGAAGGAGAGGGCGCCGCGGCCCAGCCAGGCACCGTCGCGCCCGTCGCTGCCAGCCTCGTGACGGTCCCGCCAGTCCCGTACGTCGTTCCAGTCACGCCAGTCCCGTAGGCCGCGGGAGTCCTGCGGGTCCTGCCGGTCCGCCAGGGTGCGGGAGTCCGGTGGACCCTGCCGGTCCCATGGGCCGCGAGAGTCCTGCGGGTCCCGCGAGTCCCGCCCGTCACGTCGGCTCCGTCCGGCCTCCCCGGCCTTCCTGGCTTCCCTGGCCTCCCCCGCGGCCGCCTCACCCGGCTCCCCGGCCTCCCAGCCCTGGCGCGGCTCCGGCGCCAGGATCTCCGCCACCCGCAGACCGCGCGCCAGCGCCTGCTCCTCGGCGTACGCCTCGATCTGCTCGCCCGCCGCGCACCCCCCGGCGGGCAACCGCGCCCACACGGTCTTCCGGCCCGTGCGGTACGTGATGCCCCAGGCCTCGGAGAGCGCGCCGACGAGCCGCAGGCCGCGCCCGTACTCGGGCATGTCGTGCGGTGTCTCCGGCTCGCCGCCGCGCGGGGCGCGTGAGGGGTGGTGGTCGCAGACCTCGACGACGAGCGCGACCGTCTCCTTGTCGTCGCCGTCGGCGCCTTCCAGCCGGCACTCCAGCTCGACGTCGGTGCCGGCGTGCACGACGGCGTTGGTGACGAGTTCGCTGACGACGAGCGTGGCGTCGTCGGCGAGGCGGTCGGTGAGGTGCTCGGTGCCGGGCAGGCCGAGCCGGGTCCACTCGGCGAGCGCCGAGCGCAGAAGGGCGCGTGCGGTGCCCGGCGCGAGCGAGCTGCCGGACAGGGTCGCGTGCGCCCGCGCGCACTCCTGTGCGGGCGCCTGGGATATGGGTGCGGGCGCCGCGCAGGCCGGGGCGCACGCGTCGGGCGCGAGCGTCTCGGCAGTCGGTGCGGGCTCCTCGGAAACGCGCTCGTCCTCACCGGACGCAGGCGTCTCCGAAGCGTGTGCAGGCGCCTGCGAGGCACGGGAGGCGGTCTCCCGTTGCGTCGGAATGGCCCCCATGGACGGCTCCCCGGGCAGTTCGTACGAATACGCCACAGTCGATGCCGACAGAGTGACAGACTGACCACGCCCATAAGCGCCGAGTTACCGAAGTGGGCCGCCATGAGTGAGAACAGTGCTACTCCTGTGGTCGAAGACCGGTACGAAGACGGTCAGATTCGTACATCCGATCTGCGTCCACTGCTCGCCGCGATGACCGCCGCACGCGACGGCGACTTCACCAAGGTGCCGGAAACCGGCCACGGGATGGTGGCCGAACTCACCGCGGTCTTCAACCAGATCATGGACCGCAGCGTCCACTTCACCACCGAGGTGCAGCGCGTCCGGCGGGAGCTGGTGCGGCACGGCCGGCTCGACGAGCGCCTCTCGGCCAGCCCGGGCCAGGGCCTGTGGACATCCCGCGTCAACGACGTGAACCAGTTGCTCGACGCCCTGGTCGCCCCGGCGGCGAACGCCACGCGGGTGCTGGACGCGGTGGCCGGCGGCGATCTGACGCAGCGGGTCGATCTGCACGACGGGACCCGGCAGTTACGCGGCGACCTGCGTCACCTCGGCCGGGCCGTGAACACGATGGTGGATCAGCTGTCCCTGTTCACGGGCGAGGTGACGCGGGTCGCGCGCGAGGTCGGCACCGAGGGCCGGCTCGGCGGCCGGGCCAATGTGCGGGGCCTGTCGGGCAGTTGGCGGGACGTGACGGAGGCCGTCAACACCATGGCGTCCCGGCTCACGGCCCAGGTACGGGACATCGCGGCGGTGACGACGGCGGTCGCGCGCGGCGACCTGACCCGCACGGTCACGGTGGAGGCGACCGGCGAGCTGCTGGAACTGAAGCTGACCGTGAACACGATGGTCGACCAGCTCTCCGCCTTCGCCGACGAGGTCACGCGCGTCGCCCGCGAGGTCGGCACCGAGGGCCAGCTGGGCGGCCGGGCGCAGGTGCGGGGCGTGTCGGGGGTCTGGAAGGACCTCACCGACAACGTCAACTTCATGGCGTCGAACCTGACCTCCCAGGTCCGCAACATCGCCCAGGTGACGACGGCCGTGGCCAACGGCGACCTGTCCCAGAAGATCACGGTCGCCGCGCAGGGCGAGATCCTGGAGCTCAAGTCGACCATCAACACGATGGTGGACCAGCTCTCCGCCTTCGCCGACGAGGTCACCCGCGTCGCCCGCGAGGTCGGCACGGAAGGCAACCTGGGCGGCCGGGCTCAGGTCCGGGGCGTCTCCGGGGTCTGGAAGGACCTCACCGACAACGTCAACTTCATGGCGGACAACCTCACCTCCCAGGTCCGCAACATCGCCCTCGTCTCCACCGCCGTCGCCCAGGGCGACCTCGGCAAGAAGATCACGGTGGAGGCCAAGGGCGAGATCCTGGAGCTCAAGTCCACGATCAACACGATGGTCGACCAGCTCTCCGCCTTCGCCGACGAGGTCACCCGCGTCGCCCGCGAGGTCGGCACGGAAGGCAACCTCGGCGGTCAGGCCCAGGTCCGGGGCGTCTCCGGCGTCTGGAAGGACCTCACCGACAACGTCAACTTCATGGCGCTGAACCTGACCTCCCAGGTCCGCAACATCGCCCAGGTCACCACCGCCGTCGCCAACGGCGACCTGTCGAAGAAGATCACGGTCGACGCCCGCGGCGAGATCCTGGAGCTGAAGGACACCGTCAACACGATGGTGGAGCAGCTGCGCGCCTTCGCCGACGAGGTGACGCGTGTGGCCCGCGAGGTCGGCACCGACGGCCGGCTCGGCGGCCGGGCCCAGGTGCTGGGCGTCTCCGGGGTGTGGCGGGACCTGACGGACAACGTCAACTACATGGCCGACAACCTCACCTCCCAGGTGCGCAACATCGCCCAGGTGGCGACGGCCGTGGCGCAGGGCGACCTGTCCCGGAAGATCGACGTGGACGCGCGCGGCGAGATCCTGGAGCTGAAGACCACGATCAACACGATGGTCGACACCCTGTCCTCCTTCGCCTCCGAGGTCACCCGCGTGGCCCGCGAGGTCGGCAGCGAGGGCCAACTCGGCGGCCAGGCCCGGGTCGAGGGCGTCTACGGCACCTGGAAGCGCCTGACGACCAACGTCAACGAACTCGCGCTCAACCTCACCACCCAGGTCCGCGCGATCGCCGAGGTCGCCTCCGCGGTGGCCCAGGGCGACATGTCCCGCTCGATCACGGTCGAGACGCGCGGCGAGGTCGCCGAGCTGAAGGACAACATCAACCTGATGGTGGCCAACCTCCGCGAGACGACCCGCGCGAAGGACTGGCTGGAGTCCAATCTGGCCCGCCTCGCCGCCCTGATGCAGGGCCACCGCGACCTGATGGAGGTCGCCGACCTGATACTCCGCGAGCTGACCCCGCTGGTGAACGCCCAGTACGGCGCGTTCTACCTGGCCGACCCGGACGAGGACGGCGCGGCCCTGCGCACCGCCGTGCCGACGAAGGGCCTGGCCTTCATCGCCGGCTACGGCGCCGCCCAGGACGCGACCGTCGAGACCGGGGCCCTGCCCGTGCACGGCCTGGTCGCGCAGGCGGCCCGCGAGAAGAAGCGGATCCTGGTGGAGGGCGCCCCGCCCGACTACATCAAGATCAACAGTGGCCTCGGCGAGGCGGCTCCCACCACGATCGTCATCATCCCGATCCTCTTCGAGGACAAGCTCCTCGGTGTCATCGAGCTCGCCTCCTTCTCCCGCTTCTCCGATGTGCACCTGGCGTTCTTCGACCAGTTCGTCAACACCATCGGCGTCGCCATCAACACGATCATCGCCAACTCCCGCACGGAGTCCCTGCTCGGCGAGTCCCAGCGCCTCGCCATGCAGCTCCAGGAGCGCTCGGACGAACTCCAGAAGCAGCAGGGCGAGCTGCAGCGCTCCAACGCCGCGCTGGAGGAGAAGGCCGCCCTGCTGGCCACGTCCTCCCAGTACAAGTCGGAGTTCCTGGCGAACATGTCGCACGAGCTGCGCACCCCGCTGAACTCCCTGCTGATCCTGGCCCGGCTGCTCTCCGACAATCCGGACGGCCGTCTCTCCGACCAGGAGGTGCAGTTCGCGACGACGATCCACCGCTCGGGCTCGGACCTGCTCCAGCTGATCAACGACATCCTCGACCTTTCGAAGATCGAGGCGGGCCGGATGGACGTACGGCCCAAGCGGCTCCCGCTCATCAAGCTGCTCGACTACGTCCACGCCACGTTCCGCCCCCTCACCATCGACCGGGGGCTCGCCTTCGAGGTGGCGGTCGGCGAGGACGTGCCGCGCGAGATGTACTCGGACGAACAGCGGCTCCAGCAGATCCTGCGCAATCTCCTGTCCAACGCGATCAAGTTCACCGCGTCGGGCAAGGTCGAGCTGCGGGTGGACCGGGTGCAGGACACCGAGCACCGCTCCGTACGGGACACCGACGACGTGATCGCGTTCTCGGTGTCCGACACGGGCATCGGTATCGCACCGGAGAAACTCCCGGTGATCTTCGAGGCGTTCCAGCAGGCCGACGGCACCACCAACCGCAAGTACGGCGGCACCGGCCTCGGCCTGTCGATCAGCCGGGAGATCGCGGGCCTGCTCGGCGGCCGGATCATCGCCGAGAGCGAGCCCGGCAGGGGTTCCAGGTTCACCCTGTACGTCCCGGTCGTCAGCCCCGGCCACACGGCGCCGGTTCCGGTCCCGGAGGAGCGCGCGGCTTTGCCCCTGCCCCTCCAGCCGACGGTGGGGCCGTACCCGGCCGCGCACGAGTCGGACGACGCCTGGCCGGCGCCGACGAAGCTGGAGGCCTGGACGTCCGGCAGGCCGGGCCGGATCCTGGCCGGGCGCCGGGTGCTGATCGTCGACGACGACATCCGCAACGTCTTCGCCCTCACCCATGTCCTGGGCCGGGTCGGCATGACCGTGCTGTACGCGGAGAACGGCCGCGAGGGCATCGAGACCCTGGAGCGCAGCGCCGACGTCGAACTGGTCCTGATGGACATCATGATGCCGGAGATGGACGGCTACGAGACCATCTCCGCCATCCGCCGCGCACCCCGCTGGACGGGCCTGCCGATCGTGGCGCTGACCGCCAAGGCGATGCCGGGCGACCGGGAGAAGTCCATCGCCCGCGGCGCCAACGACTACGTGCCCAAGCCGGTGGACATCGACCGGCTGCTGACGGTCGTGTGCGAACTGCTGAACCCGGAGAACACAGAGGACGCGGAGGACCCGGCGGAGGAGGCCAGACCGTCATGAGCACCGACCGCGCCGGAATCCTCCTGGTCGACGACATGGAGGACAACCTGACCGCCCTGGAGGCCGTCCTCGCCTCCCTCAACGAACCACTGGTACGCGCCCGTTCGGGCGAGGAGGCGATGAAGGCCCTGCTGCGGCAGCCGATCGCCCTGGTCCTGCTCGACATCCGCATGCCCGGCATGGACGGCTTCGAGACAGCCGCCCACATCAAACGCCTCGACCAGACCCGCGACGTCCCGATCATCTTCCTGACAGGAGCGGACGACGACTCGGGCTACGCCTTCCGCGGCTACGCGACCGGCGCCGCCGACTACCTGACCAAGCCGTTCGACCCGTGGGTCCTCAGGGCAAAGGTCAGCGTCTTCCTGGACCTCTACCGCAAGGGCAGAGAGGTGGAACGCCTCAGAACAGAGATCCAGGACCTCAAACGCCGGACGGGGGAAGGTACTTAGGGGCGCGGGGCTGTGTCAATTTGCGGCTCCGCCGCGTGGGCGCGAACAACCCCAACGGACCCGAGGTCGCCACACAACCCCCGCTACCCCCTACGCCTCGCGAGAGCCCTCGTACATCTCCTCGATCAGATGCTTGTACTCCCGCTCCACAACCGGCCGCTTCAACTTCAGACTCGGCGTGATCTCCCCGTGCTCCACATCAAGATCCCGCGGCAGCAACCGGAACTTCTTGATGGTCTGCCACCTCTGAAGCCCCTCGTTGAGCTGCTTCACATACCCGTCGACCATCTCCACCGTCGCGGGCGCGGCCACGATCTCGGCGTACGACTTCCCCCCGAGCCCGTTCTCCTTCGCCCACTCGACGATGGCCGGCTCGTCGAGAGCGATCAGCGCCGTGCAGAAGTTCCGGTCGGCCCCGTGCACCAGGATGTTCGACACATACGGGCACACCGCCTTGAACTGCCCCTCGACCTCCGCGGGCGCGATGTACTTGCCGCCCGAGGTCTTGATGAGGTCCTTCTTGCGGTCGGTGATCCGCAGGTACCCGTCGGCCGACAGCTCCCCGATGTCCCCGGTGTGGAACCACCCGTCCGACTCCAGCACCTCGGCGGTCTTCTCGGGCAGCCCGTGGTAGCCCTCCATGATGCCGGGGCCGCGCAGCAGGATCTCCCCGTCGTCCGCGATCCGCACCTCCGTACCGGGCAGCGGCTTGCCGACCGTACCGGTGCGGTAGGCCTCGCCCGGGTTCACGAACGAAGCCGCCGAGGACTCGGTCAGGCCGTAGCCCTCGAGGATGTGGATGCCGGCGCCGGAGAAGAAGTACCCGATCTCCGGCGCGAGGGCGGCCGACCCGGAGACACAGGCCCGCAGGTTGCCGCCGAAGGCCTCACGGATCTTGGCGAACACCAGCGCGTCGGCGACCTTGTGCTTGGCGCCGAGACCGAAGGGCACGGACATGGTTCCGGTACGCCGGAAGTTGTCCTGCGCGGCCTTGGCGTACTCGCGGGCGACCTCGGCCGCCCACTGGAAGATCTTGTACTTGGCCCCGCCGCCGGCACGGGCCTTGGCGGCGACGCCGTTGTAGACCTTCTCGAAGATGCGCGGCACGGCCGCCATGTACGTGGGCTGCACGATCGGCAGGTTCTCGATGATCTTGTCGACGCGGCCGTCCACGGCGGTGACGTGCCCGACCTCGATCTGGCCGGAGGTGAGCACCTTGCCGAAGACATGCGCCAGGGGCAGCCACAGGTACTGCACGTCCTCGCTGCTGACCAGGCCGGTCGCGGCGATCGCCTTCGCCATGTACGACCAGTTGTCGTGCGGCAGGCGCACGCCCTTGGGGCGTCCGGTGGTGCCGGAGGTGTAGATGAGGGTGGCCAGCTGGTCCTTCGTGATCGCGCCGACCCGCTCCTTGATCAGGTCGGGGTCCTTCTCCAGGCGGGCCGCACCGCGCTTCTCCAGCTCGTCGAGGGTGAGGATCCAGTCCGCGCTCTCCTCGTTCGCCAGACCCGCCGGGTCGACGACCACGACATGGGTCAGCTCGGGCAGCTCGGCGCGCTTCTCCTTGGCCTTGGCCAGCTGGTCGACGTTCTCCGCGATGAGCACCCGGCTCTCGGAGTCCGACAGGATGTAGGCGGACTCCTCGGCGTTGGTCTGCGGGTACACCGTGGTGGTCGCGGCGCCGGCGCACATGATGCCGAGGTCGGCGAGGATCCACTCGATCCGGGTGCTGGAAGCGAGCGCGACGCGCTGCTCGGCCCGCACGCCCAGTTCGATGAGTCCCGCCGCGATGGCGTAGACCCGCTCGGCGGCCTGCGCCCAGCTCAGCGACTTCCACTCGTCCGGCCCCTGACCGGAGGACGATGGGACCGGATACCGATAGGCCTCGGCGTCCGGCGTGGCCGCCACCCGCTCCAGGAAAAGGTTCGCCACCGACGGCGGACGGTTCTCGATCAGGGTCTGTGTGTCGCTCACGACATCCTCCGGGGCCCGCGTCAGGCGGCTGGCTCAGGTGCGGCTGGTTTTACTCGCGAGCCGTTGTTTAACTCACGAGTAACTATCGAGCAGGGATCAGAGTAAAGGCCGACCGGTCCCCGCGTAAGGGCCCGCGGCCTGTCTCTTCGTACAGACAGCTACCCCACGTGCGCACAGGGGCCCGCCGTGCTCTCGCACGGCGGGCCCCTGTTCTACCCGGTTTGGGGTGTAACCCACGGTAATCCGTGACTACTTCTTGCCCTTGCCCGACCCCGCGCTGTCATCACTGGACAGGACCGCGATGAAGGCCTCCTGCGGAACTTCCACGGAACCCACCATCTTCATCCGCTTCTTGCCCTCCTTCTGCTTCTCCAGCAGCTTCCGCTTACGGGAGATGTCACCGCCGTAGCACTTGGCGAGGACGTCCTTGCGGATGGCGCGGATGGTCTCGCGGGCGATCACCCGGGAGCCGATGGCGGCCTGGATGGGCACCTCGAAGGCCTGGCGCGGGATGAGCTCGCGCAGCTTGGCGACGAGCCGTACGCCGTACGCGTACGCCTGGTCCTTGTGGGTGATCGCCGAGAAGGCGTCCACCTTGTCGCCGTGCAGCAGGATGTCGACCTTGACCAGGCTGGAGGTCTGCTCGCCGGTGGGCTCGTAGTCGAGCGAGGCGTACCCGCGGGTCTTGGACTTCAGCTGGTCGAAGAAGTCGAAGACGATCTCGGCGAGCGGGAGGGTGTAGCGGATCTCCACCCGGTCCTCGGAGAGGTAGTCCATGCCGAGCAGGGTGCCGCGCCGGGTCTGACACAGCTCCATGATCGCGCCGATGAACTCGGTCGGCGCGAGGATCGTGGCGCGTACGACCGGCTCGTACACGTCGTTGATCTTGCCCTCGGGGAACTCGCTCGGGTTGGTGACGGTGTGCTCGACGCCGTCCTCCATGATCACGCGATATACCACGTTGGGCGCGGTGGCGATCAGGTCGAGGCCGAACTCGCGCTCCAGCCGCTCGCGGATCACGTCGAGGTGCAGCAGGCCCAGGAAACCGACGCGGAAGCCGAAACCGAGGGCCGCGGAGGTCTCCGGCTCGTAGACCAG
Organism: Streptomyces purpurascens; assembly: GCF_045040895.1. Lineage (NCBI taxonomy): Bacteria > Bacillati > Actinomycetota > Actinomycetes > Kitasatosporales > Streptomycetaceae > Streptomyces > Streptomyces purpurascens. The sequence goes on from NZ_CP108341.1 coordinate 3,131,534, forward strand.
GGCGGCGTCGTTGAGCAGAAGCTTGTCCAGCGCGTCGCGCAGCAGGGGGTAGTCCGAGCCGTCCAGCGGATACAGACCGGAGAAGACCATGGGCCTCGGGTCCTTGTAGCCGCCGAGCGCCTCCTCGGCGCCCTTGTGCATGCTGGTGACGGTGTCACCGACCTTGGACTGGCGGACGTCCTTCACGCCGGTGATCAGGTAGCCCACCTCGCCGACGCCAATACCGTCGGCCGCCTTCATCTCCGGCGAGTTGGTGCCGATCTCCAGCAGCTCGTGCGTGGCGCCGGTGGACATCATCCGGATCCGCTCGCGCTTGTTGAGCTGGCCGTCGATGACACGGACGTACGTCACGACACCGCGGTAGGAGTCGTAGACGGAGTCGAAGATCATGGCGCGCGCGGGCGCGTCCTTGACCCCGACGGGCGCCGGGACCTCCCTGACGACCCTGTCGAGCAGCGCCTCGACGCCCATGCCGGTCTTGGCGGACACCTTGAGCACGTCGTCCGGGTCACAGCCGATGAGGTTGGCCAGTTCCTCGGAGAACTTCTCGGGCTGCGCGGCCGGCAGGTCGATCTTGTTGAGGACGGGGATGATCTTGAGGTCGTTCTCCATCGCCAGGTAGAGGTTGGCGAGAGTCTGGGCCTCGATGCCCTGGGCCGCGTCGACCAGGAGGATGGTGCCCTCGCAGGCGGCGAGCGACCGCGAGACCTCGTAGGTGAAGTCGACGTGGCCCGGGGTGTCGATCATGTTGAGGATGTGCGTGTTGCCTGGCTCCTCGGTGGGAGCCCACGGCAGACGCACCGCCTGGGACTTGATCGTGATGCCGCGCTCACGCTCGATGTCCATGCGGTCGAGGTACTGAGCGCGCATCTGCCGCTGCTCGACCACTCCGGTCAGCTGAAGCATCCGGTCGGCGAGCGTGGACTTGCCGTGGTCGATGTGCGCGATGATGCAGAAGTTGCGGATCAGAGCCGGGTCGGTACGGCTCGGTTCGGGCACATGGCTAGGGATCGCGGGCACGCAGGGTCCTGATTCTTGAGGCGTCCGCAGTGTCTGCGGTCTCGGGTCGGATCGATACGTAGCCTCCATGGTCCCACGGGTGGGGACCATGGACGGGTTTGGGCCGTGGATGGGCCCGCTGGTACCGTGGGTGGCTGTGCCTCATGCCCTCTCAGCAGGAGGCACTACCTCAAGAAATCATCGGTGCGGGTCCCTCGCGGTCCCGTGCCAGAACCTGAAAAGGCTCATTCGTGGCGAACATTAAGTCCCAGATCAAGCGGATCAAGACCAACGAGAAGGCTCGGCTGCGCAACAAGGCCGTCAAGTCCTCCCTCAAGACCGCGATCCGCAAGGCCCGTGAGGCTGCTGCCGCGGGTGACGTCGAGAAGGCCAACGAGTACCAGCGCGTTGCCGCGCGTCAGCTCGACAAGGCCGTCTCCAAGGGCGTCATCCACAAGAACCAGGCTGCCAACAAGAAGTCGGCGCTGGCTCAGAAGGTCGGCGCGCTCAAGGGCTGACATCTGATGTGACGCCGGAGGGAATCGAGCGGGCCCTCTCTCATCCGCTCCCTTCCGGCACTTTTCGGATCCGCGCGCGGCCTGCGTTCGCCACGCGGGCGCGGATCCAGCAGCTTGCACCGAAGGCCGGGTGTCTCTCCTGTTCCCCATGGGAGGGCATCCGGCCTTCGGCCTGTTCAGGACCAGAACGCGTTGTTCTTGTCGATGTCCTCGACGCATTCGTCGAGGTCGGTGACCTTGTCGCCGACGATCCGGAAGATGATGCAGCCGGTGTCGTCGAGGTGCTTGCCGTTGCGCTCGGCCGTGAAGCGGGTCATCCCGACCGCATGGCCCCGGCCGTCGACACAGATGCCGAGCAGTTCGGCGTTCATCGTCCCCTTGGTCTCCATGCCGAGCCGCTCGTACATCTCGATGATCGCGTTCACTCCCTTGAAGTCACCCGACAACGGGTGATCTCCGGGTACGTGGTGTGTGGCGTCCGACGCGATCAGTCCGCGCAAGGTGTCCATGTCACCTCGCGAGAAGGCCTCGAATCCCTTGCGGACGAGCGCTGCGTGCGGGTGTTCAGCCATGACCTTCGCCACCTCTCCGTCTCTTGGCGACGTACGGCTGATACACCCGATTCTCCCTCCGGCCGTCGCTCGCGGCACAGTGGAGAGATGAACGGTGACGAAAGGGACATGCTGGCCCGGGCCCGCGTGGCGACCAGGCTTCCCGCCCAGGACCTGGACCGGGCGCGGCGCTTCTACGCCGAGAAACTCGGTCTGGAGCCCGCCGACGAACGGCCCGGCGGGCTGCTCTACCGGTGCGGCGGCGGGGAGTTCGTCCTGTTCCGCTCGACGGGCGCCTCGCCCGGCACCTTCACCCAGATGGCGCTGGAGGTCGACGACATCGACGCCGCCGTGGCGGAGCTGAAGCGGCGGGGTGTGGTGTTCGAGGAGGTCGACCTACCCGGGTTCCGCACACGGGACGGGATCGCCGAGATCGAGGGGAACTACCCGAGCAAGGGCGCCCGGGGCGAACGCGGCGCCTGGTTCCGCGACAGCGAGGGGAACATGCTGGGCATCGGCGAGCCCGTCCGCTGAAGCGGCCCCCTACCCTCGTCCCCCGGACCGGGCCGCCCGCGCGATCGCGACCACCGCCTTCTCCAGGGCGTACCCCGGGTCGTCCCCGCCGCCCTTCACCCCCGCGTCCGCCTCGGCGACCGCCCGCAGCGCCATCGACACGCCGTCCGGGGTCCAGCCGCGCATCTGCTGCCGGACCCGGTCGATCTTCCACGGCGGCATCCCCAGCTCACGCGCGAGATCGGCGGGCCGGCCTCCGCGCGCCGAGGACAGCTTCCCGATCGCCCGGACGCCCTGCGCCAGCGCGCTGGTGATCAGCACCGGCGCCACCCCGGTCGCCAGCGACCAGCGCAACGCCTCCAGCGCCTCCGCCGCCCGCCCCTCGACCGCCCGGTCGGCGACCGTGAAGCTCGACGCCTCGGCCCGGCCGGTGTAGTACCGCCCGACGACCGCCTCGTCGATCGTCCCCTCGACATCCGCGACCAGCTGCGAGACCGCCGACGCCAGCTCCCGCAGATCGCTCCCGATCGCGTCGACGAGCGCCTGGCACGCCTCCGGCGTGGCGGACCTTCCCGTCCCCCGGAACTCGCCCCGCACGAACGCCAGCCGGTCCGCCGGCTTCGTCATCTTCGGACAGGCCACCTCGCGCGCCCCGGCCTTGCGCGCCGCGTCGAGCAGCCCCTTGCCCTTGGCCCCTCCGGCGTGCAGGAGCACGAGGGTGATCTCCTCGGCGGGCGCCCCGAGATAGGCCTTGACGTCCTTGACCGTGTCGGCCGAGAGATCCTGCGCGTTGCGTACAACCACGACCTTGCGCTCCGCGAAGAGCGACGGACTCGTCAGCTCGGCGAGTGTGCCGGGCTGCAACTGGTCCGAAGTCAGGTCCCGTACGTCCGTGTCGGCGTCGGTGGCCTTCGCCGCGGCCACCACCTCCTGCACGGCGCGGTCGAGCAGCAGGTCCTCCTGGCCCACGGCGAGTGTCACCGGGGCGAGAGGGTCGTCATTCGCAGTCTTCCTGGCCATCGCGACAAGCATCCCACGCGGCACTGACAACGAGGCCGGACGGACCGTGGCGGGCTCGGACGGACAGGTGCGCGTACGGACGGAGGCGTATGCGGACAGCGGCCCCGGCGCCCTACGGCTCTTCCCGCCAGCCGTCCCACTCCCCGGCGAACCGGTCCAGCTCCCCGGCGTCCAGCCGCCCGTCCTCGTCCCTCAGGACGACCAGCCACTGCGCGTCCTCGGCATCGTCCTCACCGGCCAGCGCGTCCCGCACGAGCCGCGGCTCCTCGACGACCCCGAACCGCTCCCCGAGCGCCTCGACCACCTCTTCCGCGGCATCACGGTCGGGCAGCACCAGCACATGTCGCACATCACTCACGCCGGACATTGTCCGACACCGCGTCGCGGGCCGATCCGCCGGATCCGCCGGCTCAGCCCTTGCGGACGACCTGCACATCGAGGTCGATCTTGATGCTCGGCCCGACCACCGCGATGCCCCGCGCCAGCATCGTCTGCCAGCTCACGGTGAAGTCGTCCCGGTGCAGCTCGGTCGTGGCCCGGCAGGCCGCCCGCACCTCGCCCTCCATGCCGTTGCCCAGCCCCAGGTACTCCGTGTCCAGCGTGACCGTCCGCGTGACGCCGTGCAGCGACAGCGCCCCCGTGACGGCCCACCGGTTCGCGCCCTTGTGCACGAACCGGTCGCTGTAGAACTCGAGCGTCGGGAACTTCGCGACGTCCAGGAAGTCCGCCGACCGCAGATGGTCGTCACGCATCTTCACGTTGGTGTCGATGGACGCCGCGTCGATCACCACATGCATCGCCGACCGCTCCAGCGGGTCGGCGACCCGTATGACACCCGCGAACGACTTGAACTGCCCGTGGATCCGGGCCAGTCCGATGTGCCGCGCGGTGAAGCCGAGCGAGGAGTGCGCCGACTCGATCTCCCAGTCGCCGGGTTGGGGCAGCTCCGGCGGACGGGCCACCTGCAGCGTCACGTCCCCGAGCGACGCGAGCGTGTTCTCGGCGACCTGGGTGGTCGCCCGGTACGGCGTGTACCCCTCCGCCGACACCGCGAGCCGGTACTCCCCCGCGGGCACCGTCGTCACGAACGACCCGAACGGATCCGCGCCCCCGCTGACCACCGCACGCCCCATGGCGTCGGTGACCGCGAACTCGGCGTGTCTGACCGGCTCGTTGACCGGGTCGAGCACCCGGCAGCTCAGCACCCCCGCACTCGGCGGCGTCGGCACCGCCGCCAGGGGGCTCGTCCGGTGTACCCGGTTGGTTCGGCTTCCCAGCCAGCGGCCGATCATCTGGACACCTCGTGCGACTCGAAGTCAGCGGTTTGATCACTGTTCACCGAGGACGCATTCGACCACCGATGAGGCTTTCGAGGCAACACGCGACCACATCACGGGAATCCAGCACATGTGATGGGACTACTCCCGAGTAGAACCGACTAGAACCATGTGGAGCATGTGTGGACGGTGTGCCCCTTCTGGTCCGGATCAGCCTTCCCGGCCGGTCCGGATCAGCCTTCCTCGCCGCCGCCCCGGACCACCGGCACCGCATCGAGCTCGATCCCGAACCGCTCCCGGTACACCCCGAGCACCTCGTCGTCCGTCCCCAGCTCCTTCACCTCCCGCGTCCCGTCGGCCGCCGTCACCGTGAACTTGCGTCCGCTGAGCGTGATCCTCCCTCCGTCCTCCGTGACCCGAGAACAGACCAGCGACCGCGTGAAGTGCGACACCGACGACGTGCTGTGCCACCACGCCCCGGCCACGAAGTCACCGAGGGCCCGCGGCCGCATCTCCAGGCGGTACTGCGGTCTGCCGTCACGGATCACGTGCAGGTCCGCCGCCTCCACCGTGTCGTGCCCACCGCGCACCCCGGCCGCGTCCGGCCCCGCCTCCACGATCCGGAACGTACCCCCCGGGTCCTCCTGTTCTCCCCTCTCCCCGAACGCCAGCGGAAGGTGACTGTGCGCCCCGAACCCGACGTCGGCCAGCCAGTCGCCCCCGTCCACCGTCCGCACCCGCAGCGCGAGATGGTCGTACGGGATCCCGAGCCGCTCCTCGTCCCCGTACACTCGCCCCGCGAGCAGCGCCACCTCATAGCCCAGCGCGGCGAGCAACGTCCCGAAGGCGCCGTTGAGTTCGTAGCAGAACCCGCCCCGCCGGGCGCCCACCACCTTGTCCAGCAGCCGCTTCTCCTCCAGCACGATCTCCTCGCCGAGATGGATCGAGAGGTTCTCGAACGGCACGGTCCGCAGATGCCGCAGGTGCAGCTCGCGCAGCGCGTCGACGGTGGGCCACGCCGGGGGCTCGACCCCCAGGCGGCGGAGATAGGCATCAACCTGTGCTGAGTTCATGCCCTCAGTCTCGCGCCACCCTCAGCTCTCCGCCCCCTCCTACGACCGCCAGTGCGCCGTCCCGGTCCGTCCGCAGCACCGTCGCACCCCCGGCGCGCAGCGCCGCCACCGTGCCAGGTGCCGGATGCCCATAGGTGTTGTTCGCGCCGCAGCTGATCAGGGCCAGCCGCGGGGCCGCCCGGTGTATGAGGCCGGGGTCCTGGTAAGCCGAGCCGTGGTGGGCGACTTTCAGCACGTCCACGCCCTCCAGCGCCTCGGCCGCCGGCGATCTGGCCAGTGCCCGCTGGGCCGGGGGTTCGAGGTCCCCGAGGAGCAGCAGCCGCAACCCCGCCGACCGGACCAGCATGGCCACACTGGCGTCGTTCGGCCCCTCCGGCGCCGGGTGGGCCGGAAGCACCCCGGGATGCGAGCCCGGCGGCGAGCCTGCTGACGGCGGTGGCGGGCTCGGCGGCGGCCACACCACCTGCCAGGACAATCCTCCCGCGCGGCGCTGCTCCCCGGCGGCGGCACTCGTCACGGGCACCCGCCGGGCCGCCGCCAGTCTCCGGACGAACGCGGCCTGGTCCGCGGGCTCCTCGAAGCCCGTCGCCTCGATCGCGCCCACGGCCCGTCCGCGCAGCACACCGGGCAGCCCCGCCACGTGATCGGCGTGGAAGTGGGTGAGCACGACCAGCGGGATCCTGGTGATGCCGAGTGCGCGCAGGCAGTGGTCGACGAGCTGCGGATCGGGCCCGGCGTCCACCACCACGCCGGCGCCCTCACCCGCCGCGAGCACCATGGCGTCGCCCTGCCCGACGTCACACATCACCAGCCGCCAGCCCGGCGGCGGCCAGCCCGTGATCACCCGGGTCAGCGGCGGCGGCTGCACCACCGCCAGCGCCAGCAGCAGCCCGCAGACCCCGCACCACCACGGATGTCCGAGCAGCCGCCGCCCCACGAGCAGCACCACCAGGGTCACGACCACGAGCAGCGCCGCGCCCGCCCAGCTGCCCGGCCAGTCCACCCCCGCCCCCGGCAGCGCCGCTCCGGTCCGGGCGATCTCCGCGATCCACTCGGCGGGCCACTGCGCGCACCACGCCAGGGCCTCGGCCACCGGCATCCCCACCGGTGCCGTGGCCAGTGCCGCGAAGCCCAGCACGGTGGCGGGCGCGATCGCGAACTCCGCGAGCAGATTGCACGGCACCGCGACCAGGCTCACCCGCGCCGACAGCACGGTGACCACGGGCGCGCACAGCGCCTGCGCGGCGGCAGCGGCGGCCAGCACCTCGGCGAGCCTGGGCGGCACCCCGCGCCGCCGCAGCCCGGCGCTCCACCGCGGCGCGAGCGTGAGCAGCGCCCCGGTGGCCACGACGGACAGCAGGAACCCGTAACTCCGCGCCAGCCACGGGTCGTACAGCACCAGCAGCAGGACCGCCGTAGCCAGCGCCGGGATCAGCGACCTCCGCCGGCCGGTCGCGAGGGCGAGCAGCGCGACGGCTCCGCAGGCCGCGGCCCGCAGCACGCTCGGGTCCGGTCTGCACACCACGACGAATCCGAGGGAGAGCGCACCCCCGAGCACCGCCGTTCCCCGCAGGGAGATACCGAGACGCGGCGCGATCCCCCGCCGTTCGACGTGCTGCGCCAGGCCCGGCGGCCCGAGCAGCAGGGCGAGGAGGATCGTGAAGTTGGCCCCGGACACAGCGAGTGTGTGCGTGAGGTCGGTTTCCTTGAAGGCCTCCTCCAGTTCCGGGGTGATCCGCGAGGTGTCCCCCACCACCAGCCCCGGCAACAGGGCCCGGGCATCCGCCGACAGCCCACTGGTCGCCTCCCGTAGCCCGGCACGCAACCGCCCGGCGAGCCGCTGAGCCCCCGAGGGCTCTCCCACCACCTCCGGTACGCCCTGGTCGCGGACCCGCAGCACAGCCGCGACCCGGTCACCACCCGTCATGGCGGGAGCCAGCCGCGCGCTGACCCGCAGCCGCGTCGACGGCAGCAGCCCGAGCCACGGCGACCGCACCCGCTCACCGGCCGCCGACCGAGCACCGGCCGCGTCATACGGCTGCCCACCCGCGGCGCCCCCGCCGACCGACCTCACGTCGACGATCATCAGCACCGGCGCCCGCGTCACCACTGTCGTGCCACCCGCCTCGTGGACCCGCCGCACCTCGGCATCGACCAGCACGGCGGTCGGAGCCACGTGATCGCCCCGGACCTTGGGCCGGGTGAGCCGGGGGTCGGAGGTGAGCTCGACCTCGGCGGTCACCGTCGCGTACTCCCGCGCCAGGCCGGGCACGGGCCCCCGGCGCAGATCCGCCCCGTGCAGCCCGGCCGAGGCGGCGGCAGCGGCGACGCAGAGCAGCACGGCGGTGGCCGACGCCCGCGGCCATGACGCCGTTGCGGATCTACGAACCAGCGGCAGCAGGCCGACGGCGAGCAGACAGCCGGCCACGATGCCCGCGGCCCACCCCGGCGAAGTGCCGAGCACCAGCGCCGCCGTGCCCCAGGCCGCGAGGGCGGGCGGCACGAGCCGTAGGTCCGTGGGCCCTTCCTGCCGCGGGCGGGCGCTGCCGAGCCGCTGCCCGGACGAGGCGTGCACGGACGACCGGGCCGGCTCAGACGCGGCCCCGGGAGCGGCCTCGTCCCGCCGCACCGGCGGGACAGGGACCGTCCTCATGGCCGTACGAGATTGCGCAGGTCGGCGAAGCGGCGGTCGCCGATGCCGTTCACCTCGCGCAGTTCGTCCACGGAACGGAAACCGCCGTGCCGCGTGCGGTAGTCGATGATGTGCTGCGCCAGCACCGGGCCCACCCCCGGCAGGGTGTCGAGCTGGTCGGCGGTGGCCGTGTTGAGGGAGACCGGAGCCGCCGGCGCAGCGCCGCCCGCCGCCCCACCGGCCGGGCCTCCGGCAGCCGTACCGCCCGCCCCGGTTCCCGCGACGGGGGCCGGTCCTCCGACGACCACCTGTTCGCCGTCCACGAGGAAGCGGGCACGGTTGAGACCGTCGGTGTTCGTGCCGGGCTTCACACCGCCCGCCGCGCGCAGGGCGTCAGCGACGCGCGAACCGCTCGGCAGCCGATGGATTCCGGGTTCACGGACCTTGCCGCCGACGTCCACGACGATCTCGGGCGGCCCTGCGGCACCTGTCGCCTTCGCCGCCCCCGCGGGCACGCCCGGTCCTCGCTCCTCCTCGGTCCGCCCGCCCTGTCCCTGCTCCCCGTACGGCACCGCCGCTCGCACCACCTCGGGCGGCCGCACGGACTGGGTCCGGCCGGTCCAGAAGTGCTGCACGGCGAACGCCGCGGCCACGACGAGCACCACGCTCAGCGCGAGCACGCTCCGCCGCTCCAGCCCACACCTGGCCTGCAACCACAGCGGCATGCGCTCCCGCAGCGCGAGCCCGGCCCGCTCCCGCCAGGCCCCTTCCGCGACGCGGCCCGCCGCCCCGCTGTCCGACTCGGCGGGGACGACGTCGGGTTCCAGGCCGGGCTCCAGACCGGGCTCCACAACGGCTGGGTGCCGAGCGGGCCCTTCCCTGACGCGGTCCCCGACAACGCGATCCCCGACAGCCGTCTCCCCGAGGGCCCAGGAAGGCCGCCCACGACCCGGCGGCCCGTGTCCCGACTCCCGCCGCTCCCCGGCCCGTTCAGCGGGCCCGACCCGCACCCCAGGCCCAGCCCGTTCGCCAGGCTCTCCGAACAGCACCTCCGCCCGTCGGCGCAGTTCCTCCGCCGAAGCGTGACGGTGCCGAGCCCGGCCGCGTGCGACAGGCGGGCGGCGGCGAGGGTGCCGGACGCGGCCGTCGGACGTGGGTCCACGGCCCGGGCCGCTGGTCACAGTCGCTGTACGTGAACGTGATCGAAGTGCCATGCGACGAGGATCGGCCACCTCGGCCCACCCGCGATGATCTTGGTCAATTCCCGGGGACAATCGCCCGGCTGTGGACAACTCCGCCACTCACACGGGTGATAGGCGCCGATGCCCGAAGCCCCGCAGCAACGTTCACCGCGGCGAAACCACAACTCCCAGCAGCCCGGGTCCCGTATGCGCCCCGATCACCGCCCCGACCTCGCTGACATGCAGATCGGCCAGCCCGGTCAGCCGTGTCCGCAGCCGGTCGGCGAGGGCCGACGCCCGGTCCGGGGCGGCGAGATGGTGGACGGCGACATCGACCTGCGCGTTCCCCGCCCGGTCGGCCGCGATCTCCTCGAGGCGGGCGATCGCCTTGGACGCGGTCCGCACCTTCTCCAGCGGTTCGATGCGGCCGTCGGCCAGTTGCAGCAGCGGCTTCACCGCGAGCGCCGAACCCAGCAGGGCCTGCGCGGCACCGATACGGCCGCCGCGGCGCAGGTAGTCGAGGGTGTCGACGTAGAAGTAGGCGGACGTGCCCGCGGCCCTCTTCTCCGCGGCCGTGACGGCCTCGTCCACCGTGCCACCCGACTCCGCGGTCTCCGCCGCGGCGAGCGCGCAGAACCCGAGCGCCATCGCGATCATGCCGGTGTCCACCACCCGCACCGGCACCAGCGCCTGGCGCGCGGCCACGACGGCCGCGTCGTAGGTGCCGGAGAGTTCGGCGGAGAGGTGGAGGGAAACGATGCCGGTGGCGCCGGACTCGGCGACCTTGCGGTACGTCTCCTCGAAGACGGCGGGGCTGGGCCGCGAGGTCGTCACGGGGCGCCGCTTCTGCAAAGCCTGGGCGAGAGCGCGGGTCGAGATCTCGGTGCCCTCTTCGAGCGCCCGGTCGCCGAGGACCACCGTCAGGGGTACCGCTGTGATGCCGTGCCGCTCCATCGTCCGGGCCGGCAGGTAGGCCGTTGAATCGGTGACGATCGCGACATGGCGGGACATGAGCTGGAGGTTACCTGCCGTAGTGCCCGTGCGGCAGCCCGGCCCCTGTGCCCCGTGGCGCGAGTGGCCGGATCAAGTGGTGCTCTCGGGGCGGGCCTTCTTCTGCCAGGAGTAGGTGGGGCGCGGTCCCGGCGGGGTGATGGCCGGACGTGCCGGCTCCTGCTCAGGGCTCGACTGCGGGGTCTCCGGCCAGGTCTGCCCGGCTGTGGCGGCCTCGGCGGCGGGCGCTTCGGGCCACGGCTGGGAGGCGGTCTCGGACTCCGGAGCCGTCCAGTGCCGCAGCGCCCCGGCCTCCACGTCGATCTGGGCGCTGAGCGAGTCCAGGTCGTCTTCGGCGAAGCGGCGGGCCCGGTCACGGGCCGCCCAGCGCAGAGCGTCCGCGGACTGCGTGATGCGTTCGGTGCGCTCGCGCAGCTCGGGCAGCCGCTCGGTCAGCGCGCCGCGGTCGGGCTCGGCCTCCAGGCGCTTCAGCTCGTCGTCCAGCTCATGGCCGTGCGCACTGAGCCGTTCGAAGAGGCCGAGGGACTCCTTCAGGGACACGTCCTCGGCGACGGCCGCGTGCAGCGCGTCCTGGGTGGCACGCATCGAGGTGCGCAGTCTCAGCCGAAGCTGGGCGAGTTCCCCCGCGGCGCCGGGCTGGGCGAAGGACTTGGCCCGCAGCGTGTGGTCCTCGACGGTGCGGCGGGCCTGGGTGAGGCCACGATCCACGCCGCGCTTGGCGGCACCGACCACCTTCACGGTCGCGTAGACGCCGAGCCCGAGAAAAAGCACGAAAAGCAGGGCGAATACTGCGATCACTGCTTCCACCGGCTCCTCCTCAGGACATCGCGGCACACCTCACGTCGCTCTTCAACGGTAAACGCAACAGGCAGGTCCGGAGTTCCTGCAGAACCCCGAACCTGCCCTTAGGGGAGCACCCCGATGGAGGCCTGTCAGGCCCCGCGCCTACGCCGGAACGATGTTCACCAGCTTCGGTGCCCGCACGATCACCTTCCGGATCCCGGCCCCGCCCAGCGCGGCGACGACCTTCTCGTCCGCCAGGGCGACCTTCTCCAGCTCGTCGTCGGAGATGGCCGGCGAGACCTCCAGCCGCGCCTTGACCTTGCCCTTGATCTGCACGACGCACGTCACGGTCTCGTCGACCACGTACTGCGGGTCGGCCACCGGGAAGTCGTGGTGCACCACCGAGTCCGTGTGACCCAGCCTGCGCCACAGCTCCTCGGCGACGTGCGGGGCCAGCGGCGCGACCATCAGCACCAGGGCCTCGGCGACCGGACGCGAGACGGCGCCGCCCGCCTTGGTCAGGTGGTTGTTCAGCTCGGTGACCTTGGCGATGGCGGTGTTGAACCGCATGCCCTCCAGGTCACCGCGCACGCCGTCGATCGCCTTGTGCAGGGCGCGCAGCGTCTCCTCGTCCGGCTCGGCGTCGACGACGGTCACCTCGCCGGTCGCCTCGTCGACGATGTTGCGCCACAGCCGCTGCAGCAGCCGGAACTGGCCCACCACCGCGCGCGTGTCCCACGGCCGGGAGACGTCCAGCGGGCCCATCGCCATCTCGTACAGGCGCAGCGTGTCGGCTCCGTACTCGGCGCAGATCTCGTCCGGAGTGACCGCGTTCTTCAGGGACTTGCCCATCTTGCCCAGCAGCCGGGAGACCTTCTCGCCCTGGTAGTAGTACGCGCCGTCGCGCTCCTCCACCTCGGCGGCCGGCACCGCGATGCCACGGCTGTCGCGGTAGACGTAGGCCTGGATCATGCCCTGGTTGAACAGCTTGTGGAACGGCTCGGCCGAGGAGACGTGCCCCAGGTCGTACAGGACCTTGGACCAGAAGCGCGCGTACAGCAGGTGCAGCACGGCGTGCTCGGCGCCGCCGACGTACAGGTCGACACCGCCGTGCGGCTGGCCCTCGCGCGGGCCCATCCAGTACTGCTCGATCTCGGGGTCGACCAGCTTCTCGGAGTTGTGCGGGTCCAGGTAGCGCAGCTCGTACCAGCAGGAACCCGCCCAGTTGGGCATGGTGTTGGTCTCGCGGCGGAACGGGCGCGGGCCGCGGCCGTCGCCCAGGTCCAGCGTGACGTTGACCCAGTCCTCGTTGCGGGACAGCGGGGTCTCGGGCTGGGTGTCGGCGTCGTCCGGGTCGAACGTGCGGGGCGAGTAGTCCTCGACCTCGGGCAGTTCCAGCGGCAGCATCGACTCGGGCAGCGCGTGGGCGATGCCGTCCTCGTCGTAGGCGATCGGGAAGGGCTCGCCCCAGTAGCGCTGGCGGCTGAACAGCCAGTCGCGCAGCCGGAAGTTGACGGTGCCCTCGCCGGTGCCGGACCGCTCCAGCCACTCGGTGATGCGCGCCTTGGCCTCGGCGACGCCCAGGCCGTCCAGGCTGATCTCGTCGTTCGACGAGTTGATGATCTTCGCGTCGTACGACCCGAAGGCGTTCTCCCAGGTCGAGGTGTCCGTGCCCCGGCCGTCGGTGGGCTCGACGATGCAGTGGATCGGCAGCTCGAAGGCGCGCGCGAACTCGAAGTCGCGCTGGTCTCCGGCCGGGACGGCCATGATCGCGCCGGTGCCGTAGCCCATCAGCACGTAGTCGGCGATGAAGACCGGGACCTGCTCGCCGTTGACCGGGTTGGTGGCGTACGCGCCGATGAAGACGCCGGTCTTGTCCTTGGCCTCGGCCTGCCGCTCCACGTCGGACTTCGAGGCGGCCTGCGCGCGGTAGGCGCTGACGGCCTCACCGGGGGTCGCGTGGCCGCCGGTCCACACCTCGTGGGTGCCCTCCGGCCAGGCGGCCGGGGTGAACTTCTCGACCAGCGGGTGCTCGGGGGCCAGCACCATGTAGGTGGCGCCGAACAGGGTGTCCGGGCGGGTGGTGAAGACGGTGATGCGCTCGCCGTCGATGGGGAAGTCGACGCGGGCGCCCTCGGAGCGGCCGATCCAGTTGCGCTGCTGCAGCTTGATGGCCTCGGGCCAGTCCAGCGCGTCCAGGTCGTCCAGCAGCCGGTCGGCGTAGGCGGTGATGCGCATGTTCCACTGGCGCAGCTTGGCCTTGAAGACCGGGAAGTTGCCGCGCTCGGAGCGGCCCTCGGAGGTGACCTCCTCGTTGGCCAGCACGGTGCCCAGCCCGGGACACCAGTTGACCGGCGCGTCGGAGGCGTAGGCCAGCCGGAACTCGCCCAGGACGTCGGCCTGCTCGGCGGCGCTCAGCTCGCTCCACGCGCGCGTGTGTCCCGGAACGGGCCGCTCACCGGAGGCGAACAGCTCGATCAGCTCGGCGATGGGGCGGGCCCGCCCGGCGTCGTGGTCGTACCAGGAGTTGAAGATCTGCAGGAAGATCCACTGGGTCCACTTGTAGTAGTCCGGGTCGATCGTGGCGAACGACCGGCGCTTGTCGTGGCCCAGGCCCAGCCGGCGCAGCTGGGACTTCATGTTCTCCATGTTGGCTTCGGTGGACACGCGCGGGTGCGTGCCGGTCTGCACCGCGTACTGTTCGGCGGGCAGGCCGAAGGCGTCGAAGCCCAGGGTGTGCAGGACGTTGTGGCCGGTCATCCGCTGGAAGCGGGCGAACACGTCCGTGGCGATGTAGCCCAGGGGGTGACCGACATGCAGGCCCGCGCCCGAGGGGTACGGGAACATGTCCATGATGAACTTCTTGGGCTTGGCGACGGTCTCCCGCTCGCCCGCCAGGTCACCCTTCGGGTTGGGCGCGCCGTAGGTGTTGTCGACGTCCCAGATGTCCTGCCAGCGTGCCTCGATCTCGGCCGCCATGGCGGCCGTGTAGCGGTGCGGCGCCGCCACCTCGGCGGCGGCAGCAGGGTTCGTCTCGCTCATGATCCTCAAAGCTCCATCGATCGTCTCTGCCTGCGGCTGTGGGTTCGAGAAACGAAAAATCCCCTCGCACAGGAGGGGACGCCGCGCCGATTCCGGCCACTCGACTCGTCCGGTGGCCGGGACTGATCAGCGCGGCCCGCTAAGCAGAAGGCGTACGGCACGCATGGCGTTAGGGTACCGCAGGCCCCCAGCGCGCCGCGACGCGCTTCTGGAGGGCCGTTCGGTACCCGAAAAGCTGAACCAGGGTCAAAGGTTACTTCGCGTAATAGTCACTAAGGGACATCACAACATCCATATTGTCCTTTGATAACAACGCAATAACTCAAACCTCGTACCCATCGGTATGGCTCCGCTTAGAGTGCGGCAGCGGGACCGCTTTCCCGAACCGCTCGGAGTTGCCCCCATGAACCCTCATCGCAGTAACCCCTCGCTACACCCGGTCGCCGGGATGTGGGGAGGCAGGCCGTGAACCCTTACGACTCCACGGCGGACGACTCGTTCGCCGAGTTCCTCAACTTCGGCGCCGGCGTGCTGTCCCTCGTATGCCTCTCCTGCTCGGTCATCTGGGGGCTCGTCGCCCAGGACCGGGTCCTGCTCGACACGCGCAGGCGCATCCTGGCGCAGGCCGTGCACCGGACCACGGCGGTCGCCTCGATCGTCTTCCTGCTGGTCCACATCGGGGTGAAGCTGGCGCTGGAGCACACCTCGTGGATCGCCGCGGTGATCCCCTTCGGGCTGCTCCTGACCAAGGACGAGGCCGGCTTGGGCAGGTCGGTCCTCATCGGCCTCGGCACCGTGGCCAGCATGCTCATGATCTTCGTGGGCGTCACCGGCGTACTGCGCAACCGCTTCGCCTCCCCCGCACCCGTCGCGGCCCGCTGGCGTGCCATGCACATGCTGGCCTACCCGGCCTGGTGCGCCGCCCTGGTCCACGGGCTCTACGCGGGTCGCGCGGCCAAGCCGATCTTCGTGATCCTGTACTGCCTGTCCCTGGCCGGGGTGGCCGGCGCCCTCGCCCTGCGCGCCGCTCCGCGCCCGGTCAAGCGCAAGATCGCCGACAAGTTCGCCAGCCTCATAGGCCCCGGGGAGCCCTCGGCCCGCAGGGACCTGGAGGAGAGCCGCGCCCGGGCCGCCGGCGGTTCCACGCTGCCCGGCTACGAGAGCCGGGACGCGCCCCGGAGGGCCGCGGCGTCCCCGTCGGGGCCGCTGTACGAGAAGGCGGAACGCCCCGCGGCCAGGGAGCCCGCCAACGGATTCGCGGCCGCCTACCGGGCCGTCTCCGGCCCTCCCCCGGGCCAGCAGGCCTTCGCGCCGGGACCGAGCACCCGCACGGAGCTGCCGCTGGACATGCAGCCCACCCAGAACATGCCGCTCGTCGACGGCCCCTCCAGCACCTCGGGCAACTGGCCGATCCCGTCCCCGCCCCCGGTCGGCGAGGCCCCGCCGTCGGCCTACGACCCCCTCCAGGACACGGGCTTCAACATCCCGCCCTACGACCCCCTGCAGGACACCGGGCAAAGCATCCCGGCCTATGGCAATCCAGGCGCCGCCGGCTATGGATCGAGTGACGTGTACGACACGGGTGAGTCGAATGCCGCCTTCGACACGTACTACCCGAACGACACGTACAACAGCGGTCCCGCCACTGAAACACTGCCCGGTGCGTCCTACGACTTCGACGCACCGGGATCGGGCGAACCTTGGAACACGCCTTCCGGAGGCTTTAAGTGAACGAGGCTCTGCCCGACGTACCCGAAGTCCGCGTGGTCGGACTTCCTCAGCTCACGTCGGGCTTCGACCTTGTCGATCGGCTCGATCTGCCCATGCATCTGAAGGTGCACGGGCCGCTCGAGCCGATGGGCGGCGAGCAGCTCGCGCAACTCGCCGAACGCATCAACCTGAAGGGCCGCGGCGGCGCGGGCTTCCCCTTCCACAAGAAGCTGCGCTCGGTCGCCGAATCGGCGATCAAGCGCGGTATCCGGCCGGTCGTGGTCGTCAACGGAAGCGAGGACGAGCCGGCCTGCCGCAAGGACACGGTGCTGATCAACCGTGCCCCGCATCTGATCCTGGACGGCGCGCTGCTGTGCGCGGAAGCTCTGGGTGCCCGCACGCTCGTGGTGGGGGTCACCCGTGAGTCGACACAGCGCTCCATGGAGGCCGCGCTCGCCGAACGCGGTCTCAACAACGGCCGCCGGTCGGCACTGCGCGCGCGTGTGCAGCGCAACCCGGTCCGTATGGTCACCGGTGCGGCCGCGTCACTGATCCGCTCGATCGACGGCGGCCCGGCCGTCCCTCCGGGCCGCAAGGTCAGCGCCTCGCAGAACGGCGTCGGCGGCGCGCCCACGCTGCTGTCCAACGCCGAGACCTTCGCCCAGCTGGCCATCGCCGCCCGCATCGGCCCGGAGCGCTACGGCAACACCGGCCTGTACGACGAGCCGGGCACGGTCATGCTCACGGTCTCCGGGGCGGTGGCCCGCCCCATGGTGATCGAGGTCCCGACGGGCGTGCCGCTGCGCTACGTCCTGCAACTCGCCGGCGCACCGCCGGTGCCGCAGGGCGTACTCACCGGCGGCTACCACGGCAAGTGGATCGACGCGGCGACGGTCAACGAGGCGATCGTCTCCCGCAACTCCCTGGACGCGGTGGGCGGCGCGCTCGGCGCCGGAGCGATCCTGCCGATCACTCAGGACACCTGCCCGCTGGGCGAGTCGCTGCGGGTCGCCCAGTGGCTGGCCGAGGAGAGCGCGGGCCAGTGCGGCCCCTGCTACCTCGGCCTGCCGGCCGCCGCACGCGGCTTGGAGGACATCCTCAACGGCGGCGGACCGGCCGCCCTGGAGGCGGTCAAACAGGTCGCCAAGAACGTGAAGCGGCGCGGCGCGTGCTCGCACCCGGACGGCTCCGCGATGTTCCTCGAGTCGACCATCAAGGCGTTCACGGACGACCTGGCCGCCCATGTCCTCGGCAACGGCTGCGGCAGGCCCGTGGAGGGCGTTCTGCCGCTCTTCGAGGGCGGCAGGGCCCCCACGGGCATCCCGGGCGGCGGCGAGTCCGAGGAGAACGGCCCCAGCCGCCAGAAGATCTACGTCGACTGGACGCTGTGCCGGGGCCACGGCCTGTGCGCGGACATCCTCCCCGAGGTGTTCCAGCTCGGCGCCGACGGCTTCCCCACCGTGGCGCAGGCACAGGTGCCGCGGTACGCCGAGGCCAAGGCTCTACGCGCGGTGCGCCGCTGCCCGGCGCTGGCCCTGCGCCTGGAGGAGGACACGCGCTCCCAGGGCGCGCCGTCGTCCCGCAACCTCCCGGTCCTCTCCCAGGGCCGCGGACGCCGCGCTCTCGGCCGCTGAGCAGACGTACGGCGGGCTCCCTCCGGGGGCCCGCCGTACTCATACGCACAACAAGAAGGCGGGCCATCCGATCGGATGGCCCGCCTTCTCATCTTCTGTGGAGCTAAGGAGAATTGAACTCCTGACCTCCTGCATGCCATGCAGGCGCTCTACCAACTGAGCTATAGCCCCTCGCGCCTCCGGTTTTCCCCGGCGGCGACGCCAACATTACTGGCCCATCGGGCCCAACACCAAATCGGTTTCACCTTGCCTGAAATGACCGTTTTGTCGGTTCTCAGGCCGTGACGAACGAATAGAACCGCTTGAGCGTGCAGTGCTCCTCCAGAAGCCGGCCGTAGATCGGCTCGCCCTCCAGCTCGCGGTACGTCTCGATCGGGTCCCCTTTTATGATCAGCGCCCGCGCGCACTCCTCGCACCAGTACTGGTAGTCGGGATTGATCGGTTCCATGTCGCGGACGATCGGAGTCCCACTGCCGCACCAGTCGCACTTTCGCCTGTGTGCACCCATCGATCAGCTCCAGCTGTGGCCGCAGGCCGTGCACACGTAGGAGATCCCGCCGTTGTCGCCGAGCATCTGGGCCACATGCCCGGAACCGCAGGAAGGGCAGCTGAGGCGGGTGGACATCTGCCGTATCAACGCTGCTCCGAGGAGGTGGTCGACCTCCTCGAGGATGCTCGCAGGCATCGCTACTCCTCCCGTCGGGCCGCGCTCCCTTCCGGCCGTTTGATTCTGCCACGGCCGGACCAATACGGTCAGCGACGCCTCAGCACCAGTCCGGACACGGCACGCGTCGTGGCCGTAGAGGTATACGCCTCAGCAGGCCCGGGTGACTCAACCCCGGACACGAAAAATCCCGCCCCCAGGATGGGAACGGGATCTTGGCGTGGAGCTAAGGAGAATTGAACTCCTGACCTCCTGCATGCCATGCAGGCGCTCTACCAACTGAGCTATAGCCCCTCGTGTTCCTTCCCCGCTGGCGGGGCGAACAAGAAGAACTTTAGCCTGCGACCTGCCGGAAAGTGAAATCCGAGGTCAGTCGTCGTCACCGAGCACCGGTTCGGGCAGGGTGCCGGCGTTGTGCTCCAGCAGGCGCCAGCCGCGGGCGCCTTCGCCGAGGACGGACCAGCAGCAGTTGGAGAGCCCACCGAGGCTCTCCCAGGCGCGGGGGTCCAGGCCGAGGAGGCGGCCGATGGTGGTGCGGATCGTGCCGCCGTGGCTGACCACGACGAGCGTGCCGCCCTCCGGGAGCTTCTCGGCGTTCCGGAGCACCACGGGAGCGGCGCGGTCGGCGACCTCGGTCTCCAGTTCGCCTCCGCCGCGGCGCACCGGCTCGCCGCGCTTCCACGCGGCGTACTCGTCGCCGTGCCGGCTGATGATCTCCTCATGCGTCAGGCCCTGCCAGACGCCCGCGTAGGTCTCGCGCAGGGCCTCGTCGTGGGTCACGTCGAGGCCGGTGAGCGTGGCGAGTTCGGCGGCCGTGTTCGCGGCCCGCTTCAGGTCGGAGGCGACGATCGTGTCCGGCTTCAGGGAGGCCAGCAGCCGGGCGGCGCGGCGGGCCTGGGCGACGCCGGTCTCCGTGAGCTCGACGTCCGTGGTGCCCTGGAAGCGGCGCTCCACGTTCCACAAGGTCTGGCCGTGCCGCCAGAGGATGACGCGGCGGCCCCGGCCCGGCCTGCCGGCCTCGCTGAAGGAACTCACCGCCAGTCTCCGTCCAGCTCCGCCGCCTCCTCGGCCGCCTGCAGCTTGGCGTGCTCCTCGGCCTTGCCGCGGGTGGCCTTGGCGTCCTCGGGCAGTTCGAGCTCGGGGCAGTCCTTCCAGAGCCGCTCCAGGGCGTAGAAGACGCGCTCCTCGCTGTGCTGGACGTGGACGACGATGTCGACGTAGTCGAGCAGGACCCAGCGGGCCTCGCGGTCGCCCTCGCGGCGCACCGGCTTGACGCCGAGTTCCTTCTGGAGCCGCTCCTCGATCTCGTCGACGATCGACTTGACCTGGCGGTCGTTGGGAGCCGAGGCCAGCAGGAAGGCGTCCGTGATGGACAGCACGTCACTGACGTCGTAGGCGACGATGTCGTGCGCCAGCTTGTCGGCGGCCGCCTGGGCGGCGGTGATGATGAGCTCGTGAGAGCGGTCGGTCGCGGTCACTACAAGGCTTTCGATCGGCGGACACTTGCCACCAAGGGTCTCACGGACCGCGGTGGGCCCCCCACGTGATTACGGGGATCACGTGGGGAGCGGAGCCCTGCCTCCCGGCCGGGCTACGGCTTGTAGTCCTGGCCGAGGACCACGGCGACGTCGGCGTTCGCGGAGATCTTGCCCTTGCCGACGGAGCCCGCGGGCAGGCCCAGGGTCTTGGCGACCTCGGCGGCGTTCGCCTTGTCGCCGGCGTCGGCGTAGACGACCTTGGACGTGGCCTGGGCGGCGCCGGCCGTGCCGCCCTCCAGGAAGGTGAAGCCGCCGTTGAGAAGCACGACCCGGGCCTTCTCCGTGTTGTCCTTCACACCGGTGGCGTTCTGGACGGAGACGCTGACGGCGGCGTCCTTGTCCGGGCTCTTGGCCGTGCCGCCGAGGACGTTCCTGACCACGCCCGCGCTCGCCTGGGCGCTGAGCGTGCCGTCGGCCTGGACGGGCAGCAGGTCCGTCTTGAAGTCGCCGCCCTTGGCGAGGTCGGAGAGCCCGGCGAGGAAGGAGCCGAGGTCCTTGTCGGTCAGGGACGGGTCCAGGATCTGCGCCAGGGTCTGGATCGTGGTCGTCGCGGCCTGCGGGTCGGAGGACACCTTGCGCAGGACGCCCTGCATGACCTGCCCGAAGCGCTCCAGCTGGGCGCTCTGGGCCTCGCCGGGGGCGCGGTAGGTGGCGTAGGCGACGGCCATCTTGCCGCTGAGGGTCTGGTCCTGGCCCTTGTTGACCAGGGGGGCCGTGCCCTTCTTCTTGGCGGCGGGGTCGGGGACGTCGGTGTCGGTGTCGACGTCGACGTTGCCGACGAGGTCGACGAGGTTCTGCAGGTAGGGGGTGTCCAGGCGCCAGGTGCCCTGGATGTCGGTGCCGAGGGCCGAGTCGAGCGCGTCGCGGGTGCCGTCGGAGCCGTCGTCCTCGACCGACTTGGCGAGTGTCGTCGTGGTGCCGTCGTCGCTGGTCAGAGCCAGGGAGTTGGGCACGAGGACGGTGGTGCCCCGCTTGGTGGTGGTGTTGTCGACGAGGAGGGCCGTGGAAGTGACGCTGCTGTTGGTGTCGTGCAGGTGGACCACGATCACGTCGCGCTTCTGGGCGCCCGCCGCCGTAGCGGTGCCCGTCGTGGAGTCGTCGGAGGACAGGCCGGGCAGCTTCCCCGCGTACCCGAGGTAGCCGACTCCGCCGGCCGCGGCGAGCGCGAGGACGACGACCAGGGCGACGATCCGGCTGCGGGCACGGCGCCGGGCCTCCTCGCGGCGCTCGGTGCGGTTCTCGGTGAACTTCAGCCAGTCGATGACGTCTTCGGAGTTGGCGTCCGGCTCCTCGACGAAGGCGAACTGCTCCGTGTGGTACTCCGGTTCCGGCCGGCCCGGGGCTTCCTCGTCGGCCGGGCCCGCCTGCTGCGGGATGTGCGCGGTCTGTTCGGCGACCCGGGGCTGCTGGGCCGTGCCGGCGCCGGCCGCGTGCTGGCCGTAGGGGTCGGGGGACGCGGGGCCGCCCTGGTGGGTGCCGGTGGCGTACGGGTCGTAGGAGCCGTAGGAGGGGCCGGGCTGCTGCCGGCCCGTCCCGTAGTCGTACGACGGAGGCTGCTGCCCGGCCGTCGCGTACGGGTCGTAGCCGTAGCCCTGCTGCTGCCCCTGCTGCCCCTGCTGGCCCTGCTGTCCCTGCTGGGCGTAGGGGTCGTAGGTCTGGGTCTGCTGTGCCGGGACCTGGCGGTAGACAGGCTGGCCGTACTCGTCGTAGCCGACGAGCTCGTACTGGTCACCCGTGTACCCCGGGTCGTATCGGTCGTTCACCGGTGCCCCTCTCGGCTCACTCGCCGCGGTACAGCTCACGCTTGTCGATGTAGCGCACGACTCCGTCCGGCACCAGATACCAGATCGGGTAGCCCTTGGCGACTCTCGCACGGCAGTCTGTGGAGGAGATGGCGAGGGCGGGGACCTCGACGAGGGAGACGCCGCCCTCCGGGAGTCCGGGGTCGTTCAGGTGGTGGCCCGGCCGGGTGACCCCGATGAAGTGCGCGAGGGAGATCAGCTCCTCGCTGTCCCGCCAGGTGAGGATCTGGGCGAGCGCGTCGGCGCCGGTGATGAAGAAGAGGTCCGTGTCCGGGTTGAGCGCGCGCAGGTCGCGCAGGGTGTCCACGGTGTAGGTGGCACCGCCGCGGTCGATGTCGATGCGGCTCACGGAGAACTGCGGGTTCTCGGCGGTCGCGATGACCGTCATCAGATAGCGGTCCTCGGCCGGGGAGACGCTGCGGTGGCTCTTCTGCCAGGGCTGGCCGGTCGGGACGAAGACCACCTCGTCGAGGTGGAACGCCGCGGCGACCTCGCTGGCCGCGACCAGGTGCCCGTGGTGGATCGGGTCGAAGGTGCCGCCCATGACGCCGAGGCGGCGCTTGCCCGGCCGCGACGGGCCGGATCCGGGACCGTCGGCGCCGCGGGGCTCCGAGGCGGCCTGGCGTGGCTCCGTGGCGGCACGGCGGGGCTCCGAGTGTCGCTCGGTGCCGCTCGCCGTGTCCTGTGCCGGGTCGCGCGGCGTCTCGTTCGCCGGACCGGTAGGCATGTCCTGCTCTCCCATGCGTGCAGACCCTACCGGCCCTGCCTGAGGGCTCCGGCCGCCCCGGTGATCCCCGGGATGCCCTGCGCGGGGCACCCTGCCGGGCTCAGCGGTCGCGGTTGAAGCGGGTGGTGATCCACAGCAGGAGCAGCAGGATGAAGAGGGCGGCGCCACCGGTGATGTAGGGGCTGAGGCTCTCGTGGTTTCCGCCGTGCTCCTCGCCCTCGGCGGCGAGGGTGACCAACTGGGCAGCGGTGCTGTGGAAGCTCATCTTCGGCAGGACCTATCGCGTGTGGGCGGCATAAAAGACGTCGGCTCATCGTAAGCGGGCGCCCCGAGCGCGATCACCCCGACTCCGCATGTTCGTGACGCGAAGGCGGCGCGTGCCGTCGCCGGACCCGGTCCCGGGGGCCCGGCGGGGAACCTTCGCGGTGCCTCAGTCGTCCTTCCGTCTGTAGCCACGCAGCAGGAACCACGCGGTCAGCGCACAGCCCAGGATCATCACGACGAGGACGATCCGGAGCATCCCAGGCCCCTGCCGCTCGGCGGCGCTCGCGGCCTCGGCGAGCCAGGCGGACGCCGGGTGGTGCTCCATGACGGTGGTTCCCTTCGCTGTACTGCCCGACCACCGTAACTCCGCCTAGGCTGGGCTCTGCCTCGGGGAAGCAAAAGGCCGCACAAGGGGCCGCAAAGGTCACACAGACGCATGGGGGAAGACATGTCCGACGGCCACGAGCACAGCGGGCACGAGCACGTGCCCAGCAGGCAGCGCAGGCGCTTCCCCGGAATCTCCTCGCGTACGTACGAGCATCCGGCCGACCGCTCCGCCCTGGTGGCGCTGCGCAAGCTGAGCGGTTTCGACACGGTGTTCAAGGCGCTCAGCGGTCTGCTGCCCGAGCGCAGTCTCCGGCTGCTGTTCCTGTCCGACTCGGTGCGCGTCTCGGACCAGCAGTTCGCCCATCTGAACGTGATGCTGCGGGACGCCTGCTACATCCTGGACCTGGAGAAGGTCCCCCCGATGTACGTGAACCAGGACCCGCAGCCGAACGCGATGTGCATCGGCCTGGACGAGCCGATCATCGTCGTCACGACCGGGCTCGTCGAACTGCTCGACGAGGAGGAGATGCGGGCGGTCGTCGGGCACGAGGTGGGGCACGCGCTGTCCGGCCACTCGGTCTACCGGACGATCCTGCTGTTCCTGACCAGCCTCGCCGTCCGGGTCGCCTGGATCCCGCTGGGCAACCTCGCGATCATGGCGATCGTGACGGGGCTGCGGGAGTGGTTCCGCAAGTCGGAGCTGTCGGCGGACCGGGCGGGGCTGCTGGTCGGGCAGGACCTGACGGCCTCCATGCGGGGCCTGATGAAGATCGCGGGCGGCAACCACCTGCACGAGATGAACGTGGACGCGTTCCTCGCGCAGGCCGAGGAGTACGAGGCCGGGGGCGACCTGCGGGACTCCGTGCTGAAGATCCTGAACGTGCTGCCCCGCTCCCACCCGTTCACCACCGTGCGGGCGGCCGAGCTGAAGAAGTGGGCCGAGTCGCGGGACTATCAGCGGATCATGGACGGCCACTACCCCCGGCGCGACGAGGACAAGGACACCTCGGTCAGGGACTCCTGGCGGGACTCGGCGAACCACTACACGACCCATGTGAAGAGCTCCAAGGACCCGCTGATGAAGCTGGTCACCGACCTCGCCGACGGCGCCGGTGACCTGGGCGACCGCGTCCGCCGCGGCTTCGGCGGCTTCACGAACTCGGCCCCCAAGCCGCCCCGGGGCCCGGAGACTCCGGGCCCGTCGGACTCCCCCGGGGACGGCCCGCCGCCGCGCGACGACAAGTGAGGCACTGAGGCCCGCGCACCCCGGGCCCCGCGTCACACCGTCGCGTCACACCTTCGGCTGCGCGCTCGTCGCCAAGGACCCGCATAGGGCCGTCGCACTGCCCGTGGCATAGGGGTCCGTGCCGGCGGGGCCGCCCTCCTTGGCCGTCTGGCCGGCCAGGAGGGGGCGCAGGTGGTTCGTGGAGTCCTCGGCGCAGGAGAGCGGTCCGGCCTGGACGTAGGAGACGACGAGCTGGCCTTGGTGCAGGCGCAGGTCGTCGCGGTCGAAGCGGAAGTGCAGCTCGCGCCGGACGGTGAACAGGGACACCTCCTCCTTGCCGTCGGCCCCGGTCGGCCGCAGCGCGTACACGAACGTGTGGTCCGCGGTGACCTCGAGCGTGGACGAGTCGGCCTCGGCCGCCTGCAGCGTGCCCTGGACCCGCACCTTGCGGTCGGCCAGCTCCGCGCGCGAGGGGTCGAAGCGGACCAGCCAGCCGGTGGGCGCGTGGCGTCCGTCCGCGGTGGGGCGGGAGAAGCTCTGGTCGAACTGACCCAGTTGATCGGGGTCGAGCAGGACGCGGACCGCGCGGACCTCACCGCCCGTGAGCACGTCCGGGTCGAGGGACGACCGGACGATGTAGTCCTTGGCGGTGGACAGGGCGGACACGACCTGACTGTCCGAGAAGTGCGCGGTGCGCCGGGAGGCGGGCAGCGGCACGCCCTCCGCGCCGCTCTTGAACTGTGCGGCGGGGCTGTGCTCGTACAGATACGCCGTGTCGGCCGTGCCGGGCACCTTGCCCTCGGGGGCGAGCGGGATGACGGTCATCCGCAGGGGCTCGACGGCCTCCTGGGCGGCGGGGGTCTGGTAGGGGTGCCGTACGCCCATGTAGATCGCGGTGCCGAAGGCGATGGCGATCAGCAGGACCAGGACCAGTGCCTGCCGGGACAGGCCCCGGCGCAGGGGCGGGCGGCGGCGCACGGCGGGCGCGTGGTCGGCGATGCGTTCTTGGGCGGAGAATTCCTGGAGGCGGGCAGCACGAATGAACGATTCGTCGAAGACGACGGATCGATACTCGTCCTCTCCACCTCCGGGAGCGCCCTCGGGGGCCCCCTCAGGTGGGTCGCCAGGCCCGCCCATATCTTCAGGGTAGGTCGCCGGAAGGTCAGGTAAACGCCCCGCTCCATGACAAGTTCTGACAGGTTCTCACCAGGACAGGCGGGTTCCGGTCAGGGGGTGCGCGGGATCACCGAGACGGCGGGCCCGGTGTAGTCGGCGGACGCGGAGGGGGTCGCGCCACCGCTCTGTTCCAGCCCGGTCGAGGTGGGCGCCGGCACGGGCTCCTGGCGGTTCGAGGACGCGCCCCGGTAGACCGCCGTGAAGGCCAGCGCGACCATGCCGATGCCCATCACGAGGGCGAGCAGCCAGGCGACGGGGCGGTGCCAGCGGACCTGCTTGCCGTACGGACCCGTGCCGCCGTACTGGTCCTCGAGGATGTCGGGGTCGCCCAGCTCGTCGAGGTCGGGATCATGGCCGAAATCGCCGTGCCCCCCGGGGCCGTAGGCGTCGTCGTAGCGCTCGCCTCTGGGGTGGGCGCGGCGCGCCTCCGCTTCCGAGGCCTCGGCTCTCGCCTGTGCGGCGGCAAGGAGGCGTTCCACGGCGGTCGGCTCGTGCACCACGGCCGCGCTCACGAAGGCCTCGTCGAAGACCACGGAGGCGAACTCTTCGTCCGACACCCCGCGGTCGTGGTCGTCGTCGGGCTCCCAGCCGTCCGGAAACGGCGTGCCCCCCACGTCCTCCGGCACGAATCCAGAGTAGACCTGGGGGGTCAATTTGGGCAGACGGTATGGAAATTCATCCGCCGGTTGAGACGGCGTTCACGGGGCTCCGCACGGCGCGCGCCAGGCCGGTCCGCCCCTGCCGCACGCATATGCGCCGCCTCACATACTCACGCGGCAGGCGGTCAGCGGCGCACGTGCCCGTCCCCGGTCACGATGTACTTCGTGCTGGTCAGCTCCGGCAGGCCCATCGGGCCGCGGGCGTGCAGCTTCTGCGTGGAGATGCCGATCTCCGCGCCGAAGCCGAACTGGCCGCCGTCGGTGAAGCGGGTGGAGGTGTTCACGGCGACGGTGGTCGAGTCGACCAGCTGGGTGAAGCGGCGGGCGGCCTGCTGGGAGGTCGTGACGATGGCCTCGGTGTGACCGGAGGTCCACAGCCGGATGTGCTCGACGGCCTTGTCCAGGGAGTCCACCACGGCCGCGGCGATGTCGTACGACAGGTACTCCCTCTCCCAGTCCTCGGCCGTCGCCTCGACGACGGTCGCCTTGGAGTCCTTGGCGAGGGCCAGCACGCGCTCGTCGGCGTGCACGGTCACCCCGGCTCCGGCGAGGGCCTCCAGGGCGCGGGGCAGGAACTCGGCGGCGATGTCCTGGTGGACCAGGAGGGTCTCGGCGGCGTTGCAGACGCCGACCCGCTGGGCCTTGGAGTTGATCAGGATGTCGACGGCCATCTCGAGGTCGGCGGCGGCGTCGACGTAGACGTGGCAGTTTCCGGTGCCGGTCTCGATGACCGGGACGGTCGACTCCTGCACGACCGTGTTGATCAGCGAGGCACCGCCGCGCGGGATGAGCACGTCGACCAGGCCGCGGGCGCGCATCAGCTCGCGCACGCTGTCGCGGCTCTCGCCGGGGACGAGCTGGATGGCGTCGGCGGGCAGCCCGGCCCCGCCCACGGCGTCGCGCAGGACCCGCACGAGCGCGGTGTTCGACTGGTAGGCCGAGGAGGAGCCGCGCAGCAGGACCGCGTTGCCGGACTTCAGGCAGAGGGCGGCGGCGTCGACGGTGACGTTCGGCCGGCCCTCGTAGATGATCCCGACGACGCCGAGCGGCACGCGGACCTGGCGCAGGTCGATGCCGTTGGGGAGCGTGGAGCCGCGGACGACCTCACCGACCGGGTCGGGCAGCGCGGCGACGTCGCGCACGTCGGAGGCGATGGCGCGGACCCGCTCGGGGGTGAGCGTGAGCCGGTCGACCATGCCCTCGCTGATGCCGGCCTCGCGGGCCTTGGCGACGTCCTTGGCGTTGGCCTCGACGATCTCGCTCGTACGGACCTCCAGCGCGTCCGCGATGGCGAGCAGCGCGTCGTCCTTGTCGGCCCGCGGCAGCGGCGCGAGGCTCGCGGCGGCGGCCTTGGCGCGGTAGGCGGCCTCGGTGACCGGGGACATCGAGTCGTACGGCGAAAGCGTGGTCATGAAAGAAGCGTAGTGCGCCGGGCCGGTCCGTTCATCGTTCGTTTCACACCCCGAGACACCCCCGAGACACCCCCGGAACACCCCGGGACACTCCCTGGACCGGGTCAGAACGGGTGAACTCCGACCGGGGACGCCGGTGGCGGTCCGTACCCCTCGGCGACGCGCTGGTGGTAGGTCGCGCGGTCGATGACCTCCAGGCCGACGATCTCCCAGGGCGGCAGCCCGGCGGTCTGCCGGTGCTCGCCCCACAGGCGCAGGGCGACGGCGGCCGCGTCGTGCAGGTCGCGGGCCTCCTCCCAGTAGCGGATCTCCGCGTGGTCGACCGCGTAGCGGCTGGTCAGGAGGAAGGGGTGATCGTGGGCGAGCTGTTCCAGGGCGCGCCGGACCTCGGTGAGCGGGGCCTCACGGCCGGAGACGCTGAGGGTGACGTGCCACAGGCGCGGGATGTCCCCGGGGTCCTCGCCATGGAACCGGTCCCCGGCCGCCACACTGGTCAGGGCGCGCTCGTCACCGGCCGCGCGGGAGCCGGCACCACCACGGGACGCCGTGGCCCCAGGGCGCACTCGTCTCACGACGGCCTCCTTTGCACAGTGGTGCTCCTGCGGAATATTGCCCTGAGACAAAGTTCAGCAGGCCGCAAGGGATCGCGTGGCGGTTTTGCGGAACGTCCACCACCGAGGGCGGATGTTTCGGCCCATTACGGGTGGAGGACCACCAGGTCGTCCCTGTGTACGACCTCGCGTTCGTACGCGGCGCCGAGTTCGCGGGCCAGTTCGCGGGTCGAGCGGCCGATCAGCCGGGGGATCTCCTTGGCGTCGAAATTGACGAGCCCGCGGGCCACCGCCCGGCCTGTGCCGTCCCGCAGCTCGACCGGGTCGCCGGCGCTGAACTCGCCCTCGACGGCGGCGATCCCGGCCGGCAGCAGCGACTTGCAGCGGTCCACGACGGCCTGGACGGCACCGTCGTCCAGGGTCAGCGCGCCCTGCGGGGTGGAGGCGTGCTGGAGCCACAGCAGGCGGTCGGCGGAGCGCTTGCCGGTGGGGTGGAAGTGGGTGCCGGTGTCCTGGCCGGTCAGGGCGTCGGCCGCGTGGATGGCGCTGGTGAGCACGACGGGGACACCGGCGGCGGCCGCGATCCGGGCGGCCTCGACCTTGGTGACCATGCCGCCGGTGCCGACGCCGGCCTTGCCCGCGCTGCCGATCTCGACGTGCGCGAGGTCGGACGGCTCGCGCACCTCGGCGATGCGGGAGGTGCCGGGCCTCGCGGGGTCGCCGTCGTAGACGCCGTCCACGTCGGACAGCAGGACCAGCAGGTCGGCGTGGACGAGGTGGGCGACCAGGGCGGCGAGGCGGTCGTTGTCGCCGAAGCGGATCTCGTCCGTGGCGACGGTGTCGTTCTCGTTGACGATCGGGAAGGCGCCCATCGCGAGGAGCTTGTCGAGGGTGCGTGAGGCGTTGCGGTGGTGGGCGCGGCGGCTCATGTCGTCGGAGGTCAGCAGCACCTGACCGACGCGGACACCGTAGCGGGCGAAGGAGGCGGTGTAGCGGGCGACGAGCAGGCCCTGGCCGACGCTGGCGGCGGCCTGCTGCCGGGCGAGGTCCTTGGGGCGGCGGCGCAGGCCCAGCGGGGCGAGGCCGGCGGCGATGGCGCCGGAGGAGACGAGGACGATCTCGCGCTCGCCCCCGCTGCGGACCTTGGCGAGGACGTCGACCAGCGCGTCCACCCGGTCCGCGTCCAGGCCGCCCGAGGCGGTGGTCAGCGAGGAGGAACCGACCTTGACGACGATTCTGCGGGCCTCGCCCACGGCCTGCCTTGCCCCTGCCACGTCCCCGTCCGCCCCTCGCGTCGATTCGGTCCCTCACCAGGAAATCTACGGGACGGCGCGGCGTGACGCGGCGCCGGTCCACGCTACGGACGG
This sequence comes from Streptomyces purpurascens, assembly GCF_045040895.1. NCBI lineage: Bacteria > Bacillati > Actinomycetota > Actinomycetes > Kitasatosporales > Streptomycetaceae > Streptomyces > Streptomyces purpurascens. The sequence goes on from NZ_CP108341.1 coordinate 3,161,190, forward strand.
TGCCGCCCGTGTCACGGACGACGGTCGTACTCAGTTCCGTCCCACCCCAAGACAGGAACCTGATCTTCCGCTACGGTCCGACGACACAGCGGGCCGACAGGCCCCCTACGCTCCGGCGACACGCGCGTGTCGTCAGGAGGTCGCCGCGCGTTAACCCGGACGGCCGACCTGCGCCGACACCCGACGCTCCTGGAGTGACCGCAGTGCCCGTACCTCTTCCCCGTCCACCGGCCCTGCTGAAGGGGCTGGTCACCGTCGTCCTGGCCGCCGCGTTCGTCGCTCAGGCGGTCGCGGCGCTGATGCCCCACGTACCGCTGCTGCTCGCCGCGACCGCCGTCTCCCTGGCCACCGAGGGTGCCCTGTACCGGTGGCAGCGCGGGGTGCTGTCGCTGTTCGCCAAGTCGCACGCGGACATCACCGTGCGGCACGTCCTGCGCGATCTGCTGCTGGTCGTGGGCCTGCTGCGGCTCGGCGAGCAGGACCGGGAGACGGTCTACGCCCCGCTGGTGGCCGGGCTGCTCGCCTTCTACGTGCTGCACTGCGCGATCCAGGCGGTCTCCGTACTGGTGCGCCGTACCCGCACCCTGCCGGTGGTGACCCGGAACATCGACGCCTCGGTGCTGCGGCTGTCCCCGGCCCCGGCCGTGCTGCTGCGCCGCCCCGGCCACCGGCTGCTGGCGTTCGGCCTGCCCGCGACGGCCGGGCTGCTGGCCGCCGCGCCGGGCGACGAGCCGGTGTACGCGGCGGCGGGCATCGCGCTCTCCCTCGCCCTCGCGCTGACCGGCCTCGGCGCGCTGCTGCTCCGGCTGCTGCCGGGCCGCCGCCCGGCCGGTGAGCAGGAGGTGCTCGAGTGGTTCGACGCGTGGCTGGCCGCGTACCGGCCGACCGTCGGTCTGTACTTCTCCGGCGGCGCCGCCTCGGCCTACCAGGCGAACATGTGGCTGGAGCCGCTCGCGCGGGTGGACGGCAGGCCGGTCATCGTGCTGCGCGAGCGGTTCATGGTGCAGAAGATCGCGGCGACGGACATCCCGATCGTCTGCCTGCCGAAGGTGTCGACGCTGATGCGGCTGGAGCACTCCACGCTGCAGGTCCTCGTCCACCCGTCGAACTCCGGCAAGACCTCCCAGGTGCTGCGCATCCCCACGATCAAGCACACCTTCGTCAACCACGGCGAGAGCGACAAGCTGTCCTCGTGCAACCCGTACGCGAAGGCCTACGACGAGGTGTGGGTGGCCGGGCCCGCCGCGCGCGAGCGGTACGCGCTGGCCGAGGTGGGCGTCGAGGACAAGGACGTGGTGGAGACCGGCCGCCCGCAGCTGGACGCCGTACGGCCGTACGCGGGCCCGCCGACCGGTGCGTGGACGACCGTCCTGTACGCGCCGACCTGGGAGGGCTGGGACGGCAACCCCGGCAACACCTCGGTGATCACGGCAGGCGAGAACCTGGTGCGGGCGCTGCTCGCCGACCCCGGCGTGCGGCTGCTGTACAAGCCGCATCCGCTGACGGGGTCGGTGGACCCGCGCGCGGGCGCGGCCGATCTGCGGATGCGGGAGCTGATCCGGACGGCGAACCGGGAGCGGACGGGGGCGCGCCCCTCGGGCGCCGCCGGACTCGACCGTCTCACGAAGGAGTTGGACCGCCTCACCACGGCCGACTTCCGCGCCGGGGCCGACACGGTGGAGCGCATGCGGGTGCAGTCGGCGCCGGAGCCGGGCCGGGCCGAGGCGGTGGCACGGGTGACGGCGGCCTGGGAGGAGGCGTACTGGGCCTCGCTGCCGGAGGGCGAGCACCAGATCATCACGGACGTCCGGCCCGCGCTGTACTCCTGCTTCGACGTGGCCGACCTGCTGGTCAGTGATGTGTCGAGCGTGATCAGCGACTTCCTGGCGAGCGAGAAGCCGCACGCGGTGGCGAACACCAGCGGGCTGAGCGAGGACGCGTTCCGTACGGCGTTCCCGACGGTGGTGGCGGCGACGGTGCTGACGCCGGACGCCGACGGGGTGCCGGCCCTGCTGGAGGCGGTCCGGCACCCGGAGAAGGACGAACTGGCCGAGGCACGCGCCGCGTTGAAGCTGCGTCTGCTGGGCCCGGCCGAGCCGCCGTCGCAGGTGCGTTTCAACACGGCCGTACGGGAGCTGTGCGAGACGGCCCGGGAACACCGGGCACGGGTGGCGGAACGGCTGACGGCGGAACTGCCCGGCCAGCGCACGGAGACGGCCCTCCCGGCCGCACCGCGCTGAGCGCCCGCACCGCGCTGAGGCAGCGGTACGGGCGGGACACACGCGGGGGCCGTGCGAAAGCCGGCCCCCGCTCCCGTGGTCACGCCGCCGGCCGCACCTCACGCGACGTCAGCACCCGCCGGGCCTTGCGCACCGCCCGGCGTACGAACGTGTGGGCGCCGCCCTCGCGGTAGCCCGGGAAGGCCCGGGCCTCGCGCGGCTCGGCGAGGTACACCGAGTCGGGGATGCCGGCGGCGCGGTCGCGGAAATGCGGGTAGGCCAGGTAGACGCGGCGGCCCTTCCGCTCCAGGAGCGCCGCCGCCTGCTTCTTGGCCTTGACGAACTTCACGACCTCGACGAGGAGTTCGGGCCGCTGCTCGGCGACCAGGTGCAGCCGCAGCCGCTCGTGGACCCTGAGGCGCTGGGCGGCACCCTCGGTCCAGTGTGCGTCCAGCAGGGGCTTGGCCAGCTCGAACTTGTGCCGGCGGATCTCCTCGCTGTCCGTGAGGTACTTGGGCCCGAACTGCGGCAGCAGTGTGACCAGTAAGGGCCGGAGCATCAGCTGGTCGCGCCGGTCGCCCGCGGGGACGTGCTCGGCGATGAGGTTCATCAGGGCCCGCGCGGAATCGAACCGCAGCGTGTAACTGCCGCTCTTGGTCACGTGCTTGCCGTCGTCGCGGCCGACCAGGTAGTAGCAGGTGTGGTCGGCGACCACGGAGACGCCGTTCGCCCGGAGGTAGGCCTCCATGGTGAACAGCGCGTCCTCGCCGGTGAACAGCGACTCGTCGAACCGCATGCCGTGCCGGTCCAGCAGCTCGCGGCGGAACAGCTTCTGCGCGCTGAGCGTGAACTTGATGTTGGAGGAGAAGACGTCGGTCCGCTCCACCGTCTTGCCCCACATGGACTTCGGCGCGGAGCGGTTGACGCCCTCGACCTTGCCGAGCACGACGTCCGTGCCCGCGCGGTCGGCCATGCCGACCATCCGCTCCAGGGCCTCGGGGCCCAGCCGGTCGTCGGCGTCGAGGAAGAAGACGTAACGCCCGGTCGCCTTGGACAGGCCGACGTTGCGCGGGCCGCTGGGGCCGCCGGAGTTCTCCTGCCGGATCACCAGGACGTGCATGGGAGCGCGCTCGGCGAACTCCTCCAGGTACTCCCCCGTCCCGTCCGTCGATCCGTCGTCCACCGCGATGACCTCGACGCGCTCTGGATCGATGGTCTGTGCCTCGACGGACGAGAGGCACTCGATCAGATACGGCATCGCTTCGTACGCCCCGATGATCACACTCACATCAGGCTGCGCAACGGCCACGTTTCCCCCTAGTCAATGGGATATTCCCCCCGTATCGCCTCATTCGCTACTTGGTAGACGGATGATCGAGGCAAGCGGTTGCCTCAGACACACGTGTTAGTGGGACACGTCACACAATGAATCGACAGGAAGCGGGCAAGCGAAAGGGCTCGGCCCCCGAGGAAGACGTTCCTCGGGGGCCGAGCCCTTGATCAGGCGCTTGGTCAGCCCGCGCCGACACCGTCCGTGTCACCGGCCGCGGTCGCCCGCTGCCCGGGCACGGCGTTCGCCAGCTCGGCCTCGGCATCGGCCTCGGCCTCCGCCAGGGCGGCCGCGACCCGTGACTCCTGGCCGACGTTGCGCGTCTCGGCCTTCAGCGCGAGGTTCGCGACGGCGGTGTTGAACTGGACGAGGGAGGTCGGCTCGTCCGGGCCCAGCAGGTACTGCTTGAGCTCCTTGCGGTCCTCGGCCAGCGGATCGGCGGCCTGGTCACGGACGGCGCCGAGCAGCTCGCCCAGCTCGGCCGCGCTGTTGGACAGGATCACCGCGGCGCGCACCGCCGTGTTGTTCCGCTTGAACTCCTCGACGCCCAGCTCGGCGGAGTCCGTGACCGCGTACGGCTTGCCGCTCGCGATGAAGTCGGAGACCACGCTGGAGATGTCGGAGACCATCGCGTCGGAGACGTTGAAGCAGTCGTACAGCCGCGGGTCGGCGCCGGTGATGACCCGGTGCTCCCAGGCGGGGAAGGAGCGCCAGTAGGCGTCGTTCCACTCGGCGCGCAGCCGGGCGACCTCCTCGTGCCGGGCGACGTCGACCAGCCCGTCACGGGTGGCCTCGGCCTCATCGCGCCGCTCGCCGCCGGAGCCGGACAGCTGTGCGAGCCGGGCCTCGATACGGGCCAGCTCGGTCTTGGCGTCGGCCTGTACGGCCGTGTCGGCGACGAAGCGCGTGTCGATGGCGCGCTCGGCGGCGGCCTTCCGGACCAGGGCGGTGATGCGCTGGTGGGCGGCGCCGGCCTCCTTGCTGACGTTGCCGGTGAACGGGTGCGGCTTGTACAGGACGCGGACCGGCGGGTCGGCCTGCACGAGCTGCCTCACGATGTTCTCGCCGGCCAGCACGACCGAGGTGTTGCCCGGGTTGCCGTCCCAGCCCTCCCAGGTGGGGGCGTACAGGACGGTCGGGATCCGGCCGTCGGGCACGCCCTGCCAGGTCCGGATCGGGGCGAGCTGCGGGCGGCCGACCTCGACGATGTCGTCGTCGCGGACACCGACGTCGGCGATGGCGTAGCGGTCGCGGCCCGCGCGGCCCGCCGTCCACACCTCGTCGTAGACCTTGCTGTACGGGTTGACGCTGGCGAGCTTGTCGCTGTCGCCGTGGCCGATGAAGACGTGCTTGATCGTGGGCACGCGCAGCATGTGGATGTTCTTGCCGACGTTGGCCGCGTAGAGCGCGACACGCACCGTGGACAGGTCCATGTTCATCAGGTGCACCCCTCCGGGCACGCAGATGACGGGGACCGTGGTGGGCGCGAGGTTGTTCAGGATGGCCCGCTCACGCAGGATGATCAGCGGCTTGGAGTCCAGGTTCTCCATGGTGTCCAGCCACATGTTGACCTGGTAGGCCGAGTCCTTCGAACCGGAGAAGTACAGGACCGTCTCCGGCTTGTACTCGCCCAGCCAGTCGTCCACGGCGGCCAGGACCGTCTCGGCCTTCGGCGGGATCTTCCGGCCGCGCACGAACGGCACGAGCGCCAGCACGTAGAGCGTGCCGAGGGCGACCGTGATGCCGATGCCGACGAAGCCGACGAGAGCGGACTTCACCTGTGCGGCGAGCAGGATGCCGGCGACCGCGAAGAGGTCGATGTGCAGCATCTTCTCGGCGGAGCGGTGCAGCAGCTTGCGCGGCGGGGCGTCCGGGATGCGGATGCGCGACTTGAGGTCGACGTTGCGGGTGGCGACCGGCATGCGGCGGCGGTTGCGGATCAGCTGGACCAGCGCGCCGTGCGGGGCCTGAAGTCCGTAGAAGGCGATGAAGCAGGCGATCGCCCCGTAGTAGATCAGGTTGTCCGCGAGGGACAGCCGGGCCAGCAGCAGGACGAGCAGCAGCTGCCTGATCAGGAAGCGGATCGACAGGCCGGCCCGCACCTTGCTGAGGCGGTTGATCAGATAGCTGCCCTTGCGGTGCAGATAGTGGTCCGCCAGGTACGTCACGGCGGCCGCTGCCGCGAAGGCGGGAACGCTCGGGACGAGCGCGGCCAGCATGAGGGCGGGGTAGCCCGCCATCATGAGGACCGCCGCGGCCAGCTGGGCCGCACTGCCCACCCGGGCGACGCGAATAGCGGTGGATATCACGGAGAAACCTGCTCTTGGGAGGGGTGTGCCGGTCTGGTTCGGAATTGCGGCTGGTCTGTGAATATTCGCGGGATGGTATGGATTCAGGCCCCTGCGAACACTCCTGTCGACGAACTTCGTGAACAGGAGAGCGCAGAGGCCTGAATTACCGGGGTCTATTTGGCGCCAATTATTACACGCCGTCCTGCCGGTCCAGAACCGTGGCGAGTGCCTGCTCGAAGCCGGACGCCCGGGCCGCGCCGGCCGTCGGGTCCTGCTGGCGGACGTCGATGACGTGGCCGGTCAGCTCGGACAGCAGCACGTCGAGCGAGGTGCGGGCCACGGCCTCGGAGGACAGCAGGGAACCCGAGGGCTCCTGGCCGAAAGCCTTGGTGCGCATGGGGGTGGCGGTGCGCTCGGGGTTGATGCAGTTGACGCGGACGCCGTCGCCGGCCCACTCGTCGGACAGGGCCTGGGTGAGGTTCACCATGGCCGCCTTGGTCGAGGAGTACAGGCTGTACTCGGCGCGACCGCGGGTGTAGCTGCTGGAGGTGTACAGCAGCAGCTGGCCCTTGGTCTCGGACAGGTACTTGTACGACGACCGGGCGATCTGCACCGGGGCCAGGTAGTTGACCTTCAGCGCCTCCTCGATGGTGGCGTTGTCGGTCTCGGCGAGCTTGCCTATGCGCAGCACGCCCGCGGTGTTGACCACGTAGTCGATGCGGCCGGTCTCGGCGTACGCCTTGGACAGGGCGTCGTCGACCTCCTCCGGGTTCTCCACGTGGGTGCCGGTGGTGGAGCGGCCCAGCGCGTAGACCTTGGCGCCGTAGGACTCGGCGAGCTCGCCGATGTCCTTGCCGATGCCGTAGGAGCCGCCGAAGACGACCATCGTCTTGCCGGTGAGGAGCTCGCGGTAGGCCTCCTCGGAGACCTGCTCGGGCGCGGCGGTCGAGGCGAGCTGGAAGAGCTTGTCGGCGATGAAGACGTCGACGGGCTGCGTGACCTTCATGTTGTACTCGTCACCCGCGACGACGTGGATCGGCACGTCCGGCAGGTACTTGAGCACGACGGAGCAGTCGTCGGTGGCCTGGAAGTTGGGGTCGTTGGAGGCGACCTCGTAGGCACGCTTGATCGTGGACAGCTTGAAGGCCTGCGGGGTCTGGCCGCGGCGCAGCCGGGAGCGGTCCGGGATCTCGGTGATGAACTCGCCGTCCTCGCCGTGCGTGCGCGTGACGATGATGGTGTCCGCGGACGGGATGGCCACGTCGACGGCCTGGAAGCGCTCCAGCGCGACGACGCAGTCGTCGATGACGCGCTGCGACAGCAGGGGGCGCACGGCGTCGTGGAAGAGGACGTTGGCGTCCTCGCCCTCGGCCAGGCCCTCGCCCAGCGCGGCGATGGCGCGCTCGGTGGTCTCGTTCCGCGTGGAGCCGCCCTCGATGACCTTCGAGACCTTCTTGAATCCGGCCTTCGCCACGATCTTCTCGATGTCGGGCACGTAGCCCTGCGCCATCAGCACGATGACGTCGTCGATCGAGTCGGCGTTCTCGAAGGTGGTCAGCGTGTGCTCGATGACTGCCTTGCCGGCGATCTTCAGCAGCTGCTTGGGGATCGACAGACCCACGCGCTGACCGGTACCACCAGCCAGGATCACTGCGGTGGTACGGGGCTTGGCTATGTGCTGGGACACAGGTGACCTACCTCGGGGCAACAGGGAACTTGGAAATGGTCCCACTTGTGGTTACCGCAGTGCAAGGTGAGCGACCTTCGCCACATATGTGCGCGCAACCTGTCATTCACCTGGGAGTGCCGGTGATTGGTGAGACGACTCCGTGAACGCCCTCGAAATGCGCTGTGAGTAACTCCACAGGAGCACAGCGACGCCGGAGCCGCGTGAGACAGCGGCGGCCGGGGGCCTTCACCAGTTCCTCGGACGATGTCGGGGACGATGTCTGGTGCACGGTACGCGCCTTGGCGGTGTCGCGTGGCACCCGATCGCCGTGTCAGTCGTCACGGACCGGTGACCGCGGGCCGGTCTTCACCTTCCCGGGCAGGGGACGGCACGCGTTCTTCATAAGCGTCGCCGCGCCGTCGCGGGCAAGTTCCGAATACCGCTCACCCAGCCGCCCATTGCCGCGGAATTCACGGTAAAGATTGCGCAGCATTTCGGTCTCGGTCGGAGCAAGAGAGAGATTCACCGGGGTGCGGAACGCACGCGATTCGGCCCGGGACTCGTCGAGTCCCGGGCCGAATCGCACGGAAAGGGGTCAGACCACCTCGACGCCCGGCCGGCCCGCCTCGACCCGCAGCGTCGCCACCGTGCTCGGTGTCGAGGTCGGCTGCCGCACGGTGTCGACCACCCTCACCTGCGCGTCGATGCCGCCGCGGCGGACGTCGAAGAGGTGGTAGCCGCGGTGCGCGTCGAGCAGCTTCCAGTGCGGGTTGTCCGGGCGCCGCGGGTCCCACTCCTTGCGGAACGCCTCCTGGTCCTGGTCGCCGTTGCTGGAGATGGACGTGCCGACGAACTCGGCGCCGACGACCGCGGAGTCCGGGTCGGCGTAGTCCTCCCTGAGGTCGCTGATCATCGTCAGGTGCCGGTCGCCGGAGAGCACCACCGGGTTGCGGACCTGCTTGAACTCCTGGAGGAACGCGTTGCGTTCGGCCTGGTAGCCGTCCCAGGCGTCGTAGAACCAGAGCTTGCCCTCGCCGACCTTGAGGTCCGTCTCGGCCATCATGATCTGGGAGGCGATCAGGTTCCAGCGGGCGGGCGAGTCCTTGAGCCCGTCCAGCAGCCACCGCTTCTGCTGGGCGCCCAGCATGGTCAGCGACGGGTCCTGGGCCCCGGCCTGGCTGGTGGCCTGGTCGCTGCGGTACTGCCGGGTGTCCAGGACGTTGAGCCGGGCCAGGCGGCCGAACTCCAGGCGGCGGTGCATCCGGATGTGCGGGCCGTCCGGGACGGCGGTGGCACGGACCGGCATGTGCTCGTAGAACGCCTGGTAGGCCGCGGTCAGGCGGGCCACGAACGCGTCGTGCGGCTGTTTGTCGGGGTCCTGCGGGATCTCGCCCGCGAAGTCGTTGTCCACCTCGTGGTCGTCGAAGGTCACCACGAAGGGCGCGTTCGCGTGCATCGCCGCGAGGTCCGGGTCGGTGCGGTACTGCGCGTACCGGTTGCGGTACTGGACGAGGCTGAACGGCTCACCGGTGCCCTCGTGCCGCCGTACGCCCGTCGCCGACGGCGTGGACTCGTAGATGTAGTCGCCGACGAACACCACCACGTCGGGGTCCTGATCCAGCATGTCTGCGTATGGCGTGAAATAGCCGTGCTGCCAGTTCTGGCAGGAGGCGAGGGCCATGCGCAGGGAGCCACCGGAGCTGTGGGGGTGGGGCGCGGTGCGGGTGCGGCCGACGGGCGAGAGCTGCCCGCTGGTGCGGAAGCGGTACCAGTACGTACGGTCCGCGCGCAGCCCGCGTACGTCCACGTGAACGCTGTGCCCGTACTCGGGACGGGCCTGGGCGGTGCCCCGGCGGACGAGCTTTCTGAACCGCTGATCCTCCGCGACCTGCCACTCGACCGGCACCACCCGGTCGGGCATGCCCCCGCCGTTCAGCGGGTCGGGGGCGAGCCTGGTCCACAGCACGACGCCGTCCGGCAGCGGGTCACCTGAGGAGATGCCGAGGCTGAACACACCGTCGGGCAGCGGCGTCTCGGCCGCGCGGGCGGCGGCCGGAAGCCAGAGCTGGGCGGAGGCGGCGGCACCGAGCACCGCGGCGCCGGCGGTCAGAAAGCGGCGTCGATCGGGCGATCCTGCTGTCATCGGCTGACTCCCTTACCTCGCTGGCCACTTGGACACTGGGAAGCTTCACGCTCGCGGGCGACCCGCCCGCTGAACGCCGGGGTTCACGTACATGACAACTAAGCAGACAAAAAGAGACCCGCCGCCAGCACCGGAACAAGCCGTTGCCGGGACGGGTCTGACGGATGATCAGTCGGCGAAAACGGTACCGAGCCGAGCGTCCGTGGGGGTGGTGCCGAGGAGCGTGTTGCCGAAGGTCGTCGTGCCGTTCGGGCTCACGACGGTCGTCGGGCCGGACCTGAAGTACCAGACGGACCCGGCGTTGCCGTTCTCCCCCGGCGCGCCGGCGACCAGATCGGCCAGGCCGTCGTGGTTCGCGTCGGCGAGGTGGACGGCCTTGCCGAAGGTGTCGCCCTTCTCGGCGGCGCCCGGCACGTTGGGCGTGTTCTGCGTGACCACCTGGGCGCCGGTGCCGGTGAGCCCCTTCGCACTGCCGCGCAGCACGACGACCGCGCCCGCGTCGGCCACACTGCCCAGGTTTTCACCGGGCAGCCCGGTCGCCACGTCCGGGTAGCCGTCGCCGTTGACGTCGGCGACCCGGACATCGGTCCCGAAGCCGTCGCCCGCCTCGGCGCTGCCGGGCACGCCGGGGCTGTCCTGGTTGAGGTGCGTGACCTTGGTGCCGTCCGGCCCGTCCGGGGTGCCCGGGATCCAGGTGACCCGGCCGCCCTTGGCGGCGGGGGTGTCGAGGTCGCTGTCGTACCCGGTGACGGCCCTGCCCACCACGATGTCGTCGACGCCGTCCTGGTCGACGTCCCCGATGTCGAGGTTCTCGCCGCCCTGGATCCGGTAGCCGTCGGCGCCCTGCACGGTGATGTACGGCTTCAGTCCCTGCCGGGAGCCCGGCCAGTACACGACCCGGCGGGCGTCCCACTCGTCGCCGTCGTTCTGGGTGGCGGCGACGTCCGTGACACCGTCGCCGTTGACGTCGCCGGTGGCCAGGTCGAGGACGCGGCTGTCGAACTCGTCCCGCAGGATCTGCTCGTCGCCGGACGTGGAGCCGTCCCGGGTGAACGGGCCGCTCACCACGCGCAGGTTGAACTGGTTCTCCACGGTCACCAGGTCCTCGGCACCGTCGCCGTCGACGTCCCCGAGGGCCAGACGCCCCTCGGCGCCGAGCCGGTCGTGCTCCTTCCCCGTGGCCAGTACGGCACCGCCGGAAAGCCCCTGCGGGCCGCCCCACAGCACCTCGGCAAGACCGGAGTCGGTGCCGCCGTCGGCCGTGTCCTCGCCGCCCACGCCGACGACCAGGTCCGCGTACCCGTCGCGGTCGATGTCGGCGGTGGCGAGCGTGCTGCCGAACGCGTCGTCCGTCTCGGCGCTGCCGGGCACGCCGGCCGTGTTCTGGCTGAACACCTGCCTCTTCGTCGTGTTCAGCCCGTTCGCCGTGCCGTAGAGCACGGCGATGTAACCGGCGCCCTTCTTGCCGCCGACGGTCGCGGTCGGGGCGGCCACGGCCAGATCGGCGTAGCCGTCGCCGTTGAAGTCGTCGCTCGGACGCTCGGTGCCGGGCGTGGCGCTCGGGGGCGCGGCGTGGGCAGCCGGGACCGCCAGCGCGCCCGTGAGGAGGACGAGGCCGGTGGCCATGGCGAGCCGACCACGGCGGGAACGGAAGCGCGCGCTCATCGGGTGAACTCCCCACCGAGGGCGGAGCTGCCGGCGACCGTGCCGAGGGTGCCCGCGCCGAAGCTGACCGAGCCGGTGGCGGTGGGCGTGTTGACGGGGTTCGGGAACGCCCAGACTCCCCCGTCCCGGTTCTCGCCGGTCGCACCGGCGAACAGCTCGGCCCGGCCGTCGCCGTTGACGTCGAGCAGCTTGGTGTCGGCGCCGAAGAAGTCGTTCTGCTCCGCCTCGCCCGGGACGTTCTTGGTGTTCTGGCTCAGGCTGTAGGCGCCGTTGCCGCTCAACCCGGACGTGCCGCCGCGCAGGACGGTGACCTGGCCGGCCGCGTACACCTCCCCGATGTCCTCGCTGGAGCTTCCGGTGGAGACGTCCGCGTAGCCATCGGCGTTGACATCGCCGACGGAGATGTTCCCGCCGAAGCCGTCGGCCCACTCCGAATCGCCTGGCACACCGGGGGTGTTCTGCGTGATGATCGTCGTGCGAGAGGTGTCGGGGCCCTCGGCCGAGCCGTGCACGACGCCGATCTGGCCGCCCTTCAGCAGCGGGTCGTCCAGGTCCACTTCGCCGGAGCCGTCGTTCGAACGGCCGATCACGAGGTCGGCGAACCCGTCCTTGTCCACGTCGCCGATGCCGAGGCTCTCGCCGCCGCGCATGCGCGTGCCGTCCGGGTTCTTCAGCTCGACCGGCTTGCTCAGACCGTCCGGTGTACCGCGCAGGTAGAGGGCGCGACGGTGCTTGTAATCGGGGTCGTGCATGTCGTCGTCGCTGTCGTCGTGGATGAGCGCGACCAGGTCGGTGATGCCGTCGTGGTCGACGTCACCGGCGGCCACGTCGTCCGCGACGTACGCGGGCTCCAGGGCGAGAGTGCGGCTGCTCGCGGCGCCGGTGGTGCGGTTGAACGGCCCGGACAACAGGCGGTTGCCGGTGGCGAGGTCCAGGTGGCCGTCGTCGTTGAAGTCGCCGAGCGTCTGGTGGAGTGAGTCGACGCGGTCCTCCTCGGTGCCGGTGGCCACGGCCGTACCGCCGGTCAGGCCCTTCGGCCCGCCCCACAGCACGGCGAGCGTGCCGGCCGAGCGGACCTCCCCGACGCTTTCGCCGTCCGCGCCCACGACCAGGTCGGCGTAGCCGTCACCGTCGAGGTCCCCGGCGGAGAGGCCGCCGCCGTAGAAGTCCTGGGTCTCCGCGACACCGGGTATGCCGGGGGTGTCCTGGCTGATGACCTGCTTGTGGGCGAGGTCGATGCCCTTGGCCGAGCCGTAGACGACGGCCACGTACCCGGCGTAGCTCTTGCCGTTGACCTTTCCGTACGAGGCGCTGACGGCCAGGTCCTGGTAGCCGTCGCCGTTGAAGTCGTCGTGGAGCTTCGTCGCGGCGGACTCGGCGGCGCCGGTGTCGGTGGCGGCGTGCGCGGCCACCGGGGCGGTGACGGCGGCGGCGACGGCGATCGCCGCCGCGACTCCGATGCCTCGGCCGATCCTGCGCTTGCTCGTGGACTGGGGCACGTACGTCAACTCCGTTGATCGCATGGGCAGTTGCTACGCGGCAAGGAACAAGATCCTCATCCGCTCTGCCCTGTACGACACCCCGGAGAACGACTTGGTTGCATCAAAGTCGGTCGCGAATTTGCGCTTTGTTAACTCAGAAGGGCTCGAAGTCGTCGAACTCCTGCTGCGCCTCGTCCCTCTCGGCCTGCCGGTCCCTACGGCGCTGCGCGGCCGGGCGCTCCCCCTCGAACCGGTGGTCCTCACCCCGTCGGCCGAGCATCTCCGCCCCGGCCGTCAGGGACGGCTCCCAGTCGAAGACGACCGCGTTGTCCTCGGGTCCGATGGCGACGCCGTCGCCGCCCCGGGCACCCGCCTTCACCAGCGCCTCTTCGACACCGAGCCGGTTGAGACGGTCCGCCAGGTACCCGACCGCCTCGTCGTTGTTGAAGTCGGTCTGCCGCACCCACCGCTCGGGCTTCTCACCGCGCACCCGGAACAGGCCGTCGGCCTCGCGGGTCACGGTGAAGCCCGTGTCGTCCACGGCCTTGGGCCGGATCACGATCCGGGTGGCCTCTTCCTTCGGCTTCGCAGCCCGGGCCGTGGCCACGAGCTCCGCGAGTGCGAACGACAGCTCCTTCAGCCCCAGGTGCGCCACGGCCGACACCTCGAACACGCGGTACCCGCGCGCCTCCAGGTCGGGCCGCACCATTTCGGCCAGGTCCTTGCCGTCCGGTACGTCGGTCTTGTTCAGGACGACGATCCGCGGGCGGTTGTCCAGCCCGCCGTACTGCCGCAGCTCCTCCTCGATGATGTCGAGGTCGGAGGCCGGGTCGCGGTCCGACTCCAGCGTGGCGGTGTCCAGGACGTGCACGAGCACACTGCACCGCTCCACGTGCCGCAGGAACTCCAGGCCCAGGCCCTTGCCCTGGCTGGCCCCGGGGATCAGCCCGGGCACGTCGGCGATCGTGTACACGGTCGAACCGGCGGTGACGACACCGAGGTTCGGCACGAGCGTGGTGAAGGGGTAGTCGGCGATCTTCGGCCGGGCGGCGCTCAGCACCGAGATCAGGGACGACTTGCCGGCGCTCGGATACCCGACGAGCGCCACGTCGGCGACCGTCTTCAGCTCCAGGACGACGTCCTGAAGGTCCCCCGGCTCGCCGAGCAGCGCGAAGCCGGGCGCCTTGCGCCGCGCGGAGGCCAGCGCCGCGTTGCCGAGCCCGCCCCGGCCGCCCTGCGCGGCGACGAAGGACGTGCCGTGCCCGACCAGGTCGGCGAGGACGTTGCCCGCCTTGTCCAGCACCACCGTGCCGTCCGGCACCGCCAGCACCAGGTCCTGCCCGTCCTTGCCGGAGCGGTTGCCGCCCTCGCCGGGCTTGCCGTTGGTGGCCTTGCGGTGCGGGGAGTGGTGGTACTCGAGAAGCGTGGTGATGGACTGGTCGACGGTGAGGATCACGTCCCCGCCACGACCGCCGTTGCCGCCGTCCGGTCCGCCCAGCGGCTTGAACTTCTCACGGTGGACGGAGGCACAGCCGTGGCCTCCGTTACCCGCGGCGACATGCAGCTCGACGCGGTCCACGAAGGTGGTCATGGTGTGTGCCTCCATTTGCGTACGTATCCGTACAGGTTGTACGGGGTTGTTCTCTGCCCAACACGCGAAAGGCGGACCCGCTTCCCGTGAGGGAAGTGAGGTCCGCCTCGCGAAAGCTTCCGGTCAGGCGACCGGAACGATGTTCACGACCTTGCGGCCACGGTGGGTGCCGAACTGCACCGAACCGGCAGCCAGAGCGAACAGCGTGTCGTCGCCGCCACGGCCGACGCCGGAACCCGGGTGGAAGTGGGTGCCACGCTGACGGACCAGGATCTCACCCGCGTTGACGACCTGACCGCCGAAGCGCTTCACGCCGAGCCGCTGGGCATTGGAGTCGCGACCGTTCCGAGTGGACGATGCGCCCTTCTTGTGTGCCATTTCTCCTCAGTCCCTTACTTCGCAGCCGCGGGGATCTCAGTGACCTTGATCGCCGTGTACTGCTGGCGGTGGCCCTGGCGACGGCGGTAACCGGTCTTGTTCTTGTAGCGCAGAATGTCGATCTTCTGGCCCTTGTGGTGGTCCACGACCTCGGCCTGGACCTTGATGCCGGCCAGCACCCACGGGTCGCTGGTCACGGAGTCGCCGTCGACAACGAGCAGGGTCGAGAGCTCGACCGTGTCGCCAACCTGGGCAGTGGAAATCTTGTCAACCTCAACGATGTCGCCGACAGCAACCTTGTGCTGGCGACCACCGCTGCGCACGATGGCGTACACGCGGAACTCTCTCTCGCTCGGGGAAACGGCACCCCCGCAGGCCAGCCGCCCGACTCAGCGAGCAGCCTCTCCTGGGCGCCGGACGCCCGGAGGATGAGGTTTACGGGGATGTGACGTGTCAGTCGACACGCCGACGGTCAAGGTTACGGGGCCCCGGCCAAGGGGGTCAAACCGAGGCCGGTCCGCCGCCTGTGCGACCGGTCACGCCGGTCGCACAGGGGCGGGATGTCAGCCCTCGTCGGTGGAGGCCGAGACGGAGGCCGCGGAGGACACGGTCTGCTCCGCCGCCACGGTCTTCTTCGACGCGGTCTTCTTCGCGGCGGTCTTGGTGGTCGCCGCCTTCTTGGCCGTCGTCTTCTTGGCCGCGGTCTTCTTCGCCGCGGTCTTCTTGGTGGCGGCCTTCTTCGCCGTGGCCTTCTTGGCCGTCTTGCGGGCCGTCTTCTTGGCCGGAGCCGGCTCCTCGGCGGCCTCGGCGGTCTCCGCGGTCGCCTCGGCGGCCGGGACTCCGGCGTCCGACGGCTCCTCCGCGCCCGACGACACGACCACGACGGCCGCCTCCTCGGACGCGGTGGACGCGGTGGGCTTGCGCACGGCACGGCGCCGCGGACGGGCCGGGGCGGCGCTCTCGGCGGGCACCTCGGCGGCCGGCTCGGGCTGTTCGGCCTGCTCGGGCGCCTCCGTGGCCTCGGACGCGGCGGGTGCGGTCTCGGAGACCGTCACCACGGTCGCCTCCGCCCCCGCCGGGGAACCGGCCGGCGCGGACACCTTGCGCGTCGCCCGCCGACGGCCACGGCCCTTGGGCGCGGCCTCCTCGGCGGCCGGGGCCTCGACGACCGGGTCCTCGACGGCCATCGGCTCGGCCTGCGCCTCGGCGGCCGGCTCCGGCTGCACCGGACGGGCGACCTCCTCGGCGGCGGTCACGTCCTGAGCCGTCGGCACCTCGGCCTCGGCCTGCTCGGCCTTGTTCCGGCCCTTCCTGGCCTTCGGCTCCGCCGCTTCACCGCGCGGCGAACCCGCCGGAGCGGACGCCCGCCGGCTCGCCCGGCGCCGCGTACGCCCACGCCCGGCCGCGGCCTCCGCCTCGGCGGCGCTGCTGTACAGCTCCTCGTCGGGCTCGAAGGACGGCTCGGGCAGGGCGATCGGCTCGGCGATCTCGGCACCGACCTCCGCCTCGGTCTCCGCCTCCTGCTCTGCGGTCTCGACGGCGGCCGCCTCGTGCACGTGCGGCTGCTCGGCGCCACCGGCACGCGCGCGCTTCTTGCGCTTGCCGCTGCCTCCTCCGCCGGTGCCGGTCGGCTGCTCCATGTGCACGATGACACCGCGGCCGTTGCAGTGGACGCAGGTCTCGGAGAAGGACTCCAGCAGCCCCTGCCCGACCCGCTTGCGGGTCATCTGCACGAGCCCCAGCGAGGTCACCTCCGCCACCTGGTGCTTGGTCCGGTCCCGGCCCAGGCACTCCAGCAGGCGCCGCAGCACCAGGTCCCGGTTGGACTCCAGCACCATGTCGATGAAGTCGATGACGATGATGCCGCCGAGGTCACGCAGCCGCAGCTGGCGCACGATCTCCTCGGCCGCCTCCAGGTTGTTCCTGGTGACGGTCTCCTCGAGGTTGCCGCCCTGACCGGTGAACTTGCCGGTGTTGACGTCGACGACGATCATCGCCTCGGTCCGGTCGATCACCAGCGAGCCGCCGCTGGGCAGCCAGACCTTGCGGTCGAGGGCCTTGGCGAGCTGCTCGTCGATCCGGTACGTGGCGAAGACGTCGACCTCGGAGGTCCACTTCGACAGCCGCTCGGCCAGGTCGGGGGCGACGTGCGAGACGTACCCGTGGATGGTCGACCAGGCGTCGTCACCGCTGACGACGACCTTGGAGAAGTCCTCGTTGAAGATGTCGCGCACGACCCGGACGGTCATGTCCGGCTCGCCGTACAGCAGCGTCGGCGCGTTGCCGCTCTTGGCCTTCTTCTGGATGTCCTCCCACTGCTGCTGCAGCCGCTCGACGTCCCGGCGCAGCTCGTCCTCGCTCGCGCCCTCGGCGGCGGTGCGCACGATGACGCCCGCGTCCTCGGGGACGATCTTCTTGAGGATGGTCTTCAGCCGGGCCCGCTCGGTGTCGGGCAGCTTGCGGCTGATGCCGGTCATGGAGCCCTCGGGGACGTACACGAGGTAGCGGCCCGGGAGGGAGACCTGGCTGGTCAGACGGGCGCCCTTGTGCCCGATGGGGTCCTTCGTCACCTGGACGAGGACCGACTGGCCGGACTTCAGGGCGGACTCGATGCGGCGCGGCCCGTTGGCCATGCCCAGCGCCTCGAAGTTGACCTCACCGGCGTACAGCACCGCGTTGCGGCCCTTGCCGATGTCGATGAAGGCGGCCTCCATCGACGGCAGCACGTTCTGGACCTTGCCCAGGTAGACGTTGCCGACGTACGAGGTCGACTGCTCCTTGTTGACGTAGTGCTCGACGAGCACGTTGTCCTCGAGGACGCCGATCTGCGTACGGTCGCCGTGCTGGCGGACGACCATCACGCGCTCGACGGCCTCGCGCCGGGCCAGGAACTCGGCCTCGGTGATGATCGGGACGCGCCGGCGGCCCTGCTCGCGGCCTTCACGGCGGCGCTGCTTCTTGGCCTCCAGGCGGGTCGAGCCCTTGATGGACT
The DNA here is from genome assembly GCF_045040895.1 of Streptomyces purpurascens. Lineage (NCBI taxonomy): Bacteria > Bacillati > Actinomycetota > Actinomycetes > Kitasatosporales > Streptomycetaceae > Streptomyces > Streptomyces purpurascens. The sequence continues at coordinate 3,178,949 of NZ_CP108341.1, forward strand.
GCACCTCGTCGGACGGCTCGGCACCCTTTTCCCGCGCGGGACGGGGCTCGCGCACCTTGACGACCGTGCGCTCCGGGTCGTCGTCGGAGGTCTCGGATTCGGTGCCGCTGTCACCGGCGCGGCGACGGCGGCGACGGCGCCGGCGGCTGCTGCTGGAGCCGCCCCCGCCGGACGACTCGTCACGGTCGGCGGCCTCGTCGGACTCCTCGTCCTCCTCGGCCGTGTCCTCGGCGTCCTGCTCGGACTCGTCGTCCGTGGTCTCGTCGGAGTCGGCCGAGTCGCCACGCCGACGGCGGCGACCGCCCCGGCGACGGCGGCGGCGCGAGCCGCTCCCCTCGGACTCCTCCTGCTCGTCGCCGTCGGCGGAGTCCTCGGCGTCCTCCGACTCGTCGTCGGCACTCTGCGCGGCGGCGGCCTCGGCGGCCGGGGCCTCGGCCTCGTCGCCGGCACCCCGGCGGCGGCGCCGGCGGCGCGATCCGCCGGACTGCTCCTCGCGGGGGGCCTCGGCGGACGCGGGCTCCTCGGGCTCCTCGGCCACGGCCGCCTCGGCGGCGGCAGCGGCGGCGGCCCGCTCCGGCGTCTGGAACTGGGGCTCGGTGAACACGGGCGCCTGGAACACGGCGACGGCCGGACGCGCGGGGCGCGCGGCCGAATCGCTCTCACCGGCAGCCGTGTCCGTGGCCGCGGCGGCGGCCTTCGAGGACTTGGCGGACTTGGAGGTCTGGGCAGGCTCGGCGAAGCCGCCGGCGGCCCTGCGGGCGACCCGGCGACGACGCCGCGGGGCGGCTTCCTCGGCGGTCTCGGCCGCCTCGGCGGGTTCCGCGGCAGGGGCGGTTTCGGCGGGGGCCTCGGGCGCGGGCGCGGCCTCGGAGGCGGGAGCCTCGGCGGCACGGGCGGGCTCGGTGGCGGGGTTCTCGGTCACAGGTGCCTTCGCCTCCTCGGCGTTGCCTTCCGGCGCCCCGGCAGGCGCGGATGCCCGCCGCGAGGCACGGCGACGGGTCCGACGCGGCGCGGTGTCCTCGGAGACCTCGGCGGATGCGGCGGCCTCGGCCTCTTCGGCGGGCCCACCGGTGGCGGCCGCCGGCTCGGCGTCATCGGACGCGGCCGGTGCCGGCGCCGTCTCGGACGTCTCCGCCGGAGCCGCAGCAGGCGAGGTCACCGTGCGCGTGGCACGACGCCGGGTACGCCGGGGAGCGGCGTCCTCGGACACCGCGGCGGACGCGGCGGGGGTGGAGACCTCGACCTGCTCCGACGCCTCGGAGTCGGCCGGAGCGGCGGCGGTCACGGGGACCACGGTCTCGGCGGCCTCCGTGGCCTCCGGGGTCCCGGCGGGTGCGGATGCGCGACGGACCGCGCGGCGGCGCTTGCGAGCGGCGGGCGCGGCCTCTTCGGCGCTCTCGGCGGCCTCGGACGTCTCGTCCGCGGCTTCCTCGGCGGCGGCTACGACCTCGCTCGCGAGTTCGTCGGGATCGGCGGCCGGTATGGCCGGCGCGACGGTCTCCACCGGGGCGTCGGAGGTGCCGCCGACGGGGGGACCCGCCGGGCGGGACGCGGCACGGCGCCGCCGGCGGGGCGGCAGGGTGTCGCTGGGGGTGTTCTGTTCGGAGCCCGTTGAGGACTCTGCGGTCTCGGTCGGTTCGAGCATGCGGGCTTTTCTCCCGTCAGGCTCCCGGGCGCCGCGCCTGGTCCGGCGATGCCGGTGACGTCCGCGGCGCGCGCTCTGCGCGTTCGCCGCCGTCCGGGGCGCGGGCGCCGCACGGGAGCTCTCTGTGTCCTGTCTCGCCGGTTCCGTACGCCGAATGCGTACGGCCTGGCGAAAGTCTGCTGGTCGGTACGCTGCCCGACCCAGGTGGCTCCCGAGTCCGAGGGCGGCGCTACGACGTCCGTCCCTTCGCGGAACCTTCCTTACGCCGGCGCCGTCGCGGCGGCAGTCGGTTCGGCCGTTGAGAGGGCCTCCGCTGCCTCGCGGTCGGGCGCGAGCGGGTCGGTCACCGTGCCGGTCTCTTCATCGAACAGCCCCTGCGCCAGCCTGGTCACCGCTGCGGGGACCGGCGGCGCCAGGTCGGCCACGGCGCGGAGACCGGACAGGACGTCGTCGGGTCGTACGGCAGGCGTCACGTGCCGAACAACCAGCCGCAGTATCGCACAGGGGTGGTCGGTCGGCCTATCAGCCTGTGAAGTGTGCGTTTCCGTGAGGTCTGGGATCTCCAGGCTCACTACGGCGGCGCGGGCGTCGAAGGTGCGAATGCCGTTCTTGGCTTGGCGCTGGACCTCGACGGTCTCGGCCGCGGTGAAGGTGTCCGCCGCGCGGCGGGCCTCCTCCGGCGGCACTCCGTCCAGCCGCAGCTCCCATACGGAAGCCGTCAGCCGGTCGGCGAGTCCCGAGGTACGGGCCTCGACCGCCTCGACGATGTCGAGCCCGGTGGGCATCGACGCGTCGAGAAGGGCCCTGAGCTGCTCCGGATCACGCGGTGCGGTGAGCGCGATCTCCAGGAATTCCGCCTCACTGCCCGTGCCGGTGGGTGCGGCATTGGCGTACGACACCTTCGGGTGCGGTGTGAAGCCCGCCGAGTAGGCCATCGGCACCTCGGCACGGCGCAACGCACGCTCGAAGGCGCGCTGGAAGTCACGGTGGCTGGTGAACCGGAGGCGGCCGCGCTTGGTGTAGCGCAGTCGGATGCGCTGCACCGCGGGTGCGGGCGGCGGGCCTTCGGGCTGTCGCTTGCCCAGTGTCGTTCAGTCCTTCGTGAGAGCGGTCGTACTGCTACCAAGAGTACGTGCCTCGCGCCCCGAAGGTTCCCCGCGGTCGACCGGCTGCGGCTGCCCCGGCTCGCCGAAGAGCATCCGCCGGAAGTCGGCACGCGCCTGCCGTACGGACTCCCGGGCGGTGGCCAGGGCCTGCCGGGTGGCGCGCCCCACGCTGCGGGCGGCTTCGGCGACGGGCCGCAGGACGGTGTCCCGCACGACGTGTCCGACCGGTGTCAGCACGCTGCGGTACGCCCACCGCACCGGCTCGACGAAGATCCACCGGAAGAGGGTGCCGAGGAACCGCCCGACGGCGAGCGAGATGTGCCCGGCGACGCGCCAGGCGTGTCCGAGGGCGTCCCGGACCTCCCGTCCGATGACGGCCAGGACCCTCCCGACAGGGGCGAGAACCCAGCGCCAGAGGGCGAGCGCCGGGAGGACGAGCAGGATCCGGGTGATCCAGTACAGAGCCATTCCGATGCCGGTGACGATCGCGCTCACCAGCCACACCAGCCCCTTGGCGCACCAGGCGATCGCGCGCCCGACGGGTGCGATCACCCAGGTGTAGAGCCACCGGGCGGGTACGACGACGAGGTACCGCGCGAGCCATGCCAGGACCGTGTACACGCCGATCCCGATCGCGGCGAGCACGGCGCCGAGCCCCTTGAGCACCCACATCACGGCACGCCCGACGGGTGTGAGCAGGCAGGCGTAGACCCAGCCGAGCGCGACCCCGACACCCCTGGCGACCCCGGTGACGACCCAGGCGATCGCGTGCCCCACGGGCGTCAGCACATACCGGTACAGCCACACCAGGGGCACGACGACGAGCACGTAGCCGAGCCACGCGAGGGCCTTGCCCACCGGCACGACGACGTACCGCCACAGCCCCACGAACGGCCAGACGAACACCGCCCGCCCGAGCCACAGCAGCGCCCGCCCCACCGGCCGGAACAGCGCGTCGTTCAGGAACCGCCCGGCCACGACGAGCGCGTCCCACACCATCCGCACGGGGACGACCAGCACGAGCACGACGATCCGCACGGGAATCCGGATCGCGACGGCGAGACACCCCTCGGGCGCGGCGCCCTCACGTACAGGCGGCGTAGTCGGTTCGGGCGCCCTTTTGCGCAGATCGACCCGCGCCTCGGAACCCTCGCGGGCCGGCTTCTCCACATCCATACCGTCGAAGACGCCTCAGCGTCCCGTCCGGATGCAGCACCGCACAGTCCCGCCCCGTTCTCCCGCAGATCCTCCACCTGGCGCCATGATCATACGAGTCACCCGTCCACACCCTCGGACTCCCAGCGGAGCAGGTCCCCCGGCTGGCATTCCAGCACTTCGCAGAGCGCGGCGAGTGTCGAGAAACGGACCGCCTTGGCGCGGCCGTTCTTGAGGACCGCCAGGTTGGCGGGGGTGATGCCGACGCGTTCCGCGAGCTCGCCCACGGACATCTTCCGTTTGGCCAGCATCACGTCGATGTCGACGGCGATCGCCATCAGATGACCTCTTCCAACTCGGCCCCGCGGCGCACCATCGTCCCCAGCCGCCGCACACAGACCTCAACGACCTGGGCCGTCACGATACCGAGGATGGTGATCACGAGGATCGGGGTGCGGAGATACGCGTGATCCGGGTTCAGGCCGTCCAGATCGGCGGCCGGTTTCCCCATCACCACTCCTTCAATCGACCCACGATGGAAATCTATCGAAACTCGATAGATAACGCAATGGGGCGGCCCTACCTGGGGAAACGTGACAACGTGGGCAGAGAGCACGCCGAGGCGACGATCGAGGGAGAAGCACCGTGGAATGGCGCGTGTTCGCGCAGCAGATGGCCTTCATGGCACGGGACCTGCTCGCTCAGCACTCGGTCGATGCCACCCTCGAGCACATCACCGACTCGGCCACGAAGCTCGTGGCGGGATGCGACGCGGCCGGCATCCTCCTCCTGCACGGCAAACGGGTCGAGACGCTCGCTCCCACCGCAGACCTGGTCGTCAAGAGCGACCAGTTGCAGGAGCGCCTGGCGGAGGGCCCCTGCTTCGACGCGGCCCGCAGCGGCACAGCGGAGCGGGTGTACCGCATCACCGACTTCACCGACGAGCAGCCGCGCTGGCCCGCGTATGCCGAGCAGGCCCGTGACCTGGGCGTGGGCAGCATGATGGGCTTCCTGCTGTACACCGAGGACGAGGATCTCGGCGCCCTCAACCTCTACTCCGGCCGCCCGGGATCCTTCACGGAGGACAGCGAGACGGCGGGCTGGCTGCTGGCCTCGCACGCCGCCGTCGCCTTCTCCAGCGCCCGCAGTCACGCCCAGCTGGAGCAGGCCGTCGCCACACGTCACGTCATCGGCGAGGCCATGGGCATCATCATGGGCAGCCACCACCTCACCGAGAAGGAGGCCTTCGACGTGCTGCGCCGCTTCTCCCAGGAGAAGAACATCAAGCTCCGCGAGGTCGCCCGGCGCGTCTGCGAACAGGGCCGCCTCGCCTGACGGCTCCCCCAGCACATGGCTGAACTGGGGGAACCTTGGCCGGGCCGGTCCCCCGGGGGAGCGTCACCGACCCCGCCTGCTCAGCGGGTCCCCCGGAGGAACGACCTCACCCCTCGGTCCGCTCAGTCTTCTCGCGCGTACGGCACGACGGTGATCCGGTCGATCAGCGGCGCGTAGCGGGAGCGGAGCAGCACCCCGGGGAAGGTGTCCGAGGCGTAGGTGGTGCCGTCGTAGTTCGGCAGTTCCTCGCAGCGGAAGCCGACCGTGTTCTTCCCCTTCTTGAGCTGGACCGGGACGGTCAGCTCCCAGAAGTTGTTCTGGTGGAAGCTGTGCGGGAAGCCGACGCGCCGCGGCGCGCCGCCGTTGACACTGATGTCGGCGTGGCGGGCCAGCGGGTCCGGGTTGTAGTGCGTGGCCTCGGACTGCTCCGGGTTGGAGTAGCGGACGCGCAGCGCGTACAGGCCGGCCCGGTCGGCCGTGACGGTGAACGTCGCGGTGTTGCCGTTGCCGGGGTCGCCGCCGATGCCCGTGATCGCCGTGCCGTCGGTGGCCAGGGAGAGCGGGGTGAGCGTGGCCGAGCCCGCGAGCCTGGCGTCGCCGGCCTCGTAGGTACGCGTGGGCAGCTTGCCCTCGGTCGGTGTGACCGTCAGACGGTCGAGGAGGGTAGTGGCCTGGCCGCCGGTCACGGTCACCTTGTTGACGCCGCCCGAGAGGGACACGGCCACGCTGCTCCGTTTCCCGGCCAGGCGCAGGACGTCGTGCCCGTTGACGGAGAGCCGGGCGCCGGTGCCGCCGAGGGTGTCGGCCCTGAGGGTGGCCTCGCGGTCGGCGGGTGAGTAGACCCAGAACGTGGCCGTCTGGCCCTTCGCCAGCCGGAGCGCGCCCGAACCCGACTGGTTCGGCAGGTCGTAGACGGGCCGTGCCCCGCCGGCCGGCCAGGCCAGCTCGCCCTCGTACACCTGGGTGCGGGCCGAGGCGTCCGGCAGGGACAGGGTGAGGCGGTCGACGATGGCGTCACCCCGGGTGGCGCGCTTGCCGTCGAGGCTCTTCGCGGCGAGCGTCAGGGTGTGCCTGCCCTTGGTGAGCTTCACCTCGGTGTCGGTGTGGTCCCAGACCACCCACTTGTAGCCGAGCGGCAGGTGCAGCTCCCGCTCGCTGTCCGCCTTGCCGTCCACGCGCAGGAAGACATTGGTCGGGCCCTGCTCCTTCACCTTGTCGAAGGTGTTGAGGGAGTTGGCGAAGACGCTCAGGTCGTAGGTGCCGTCCTCGGGCACGTCCACGGTGAAGTCCAGGGTGACGTCCGAGCCGGTGCGCAGACCGCCCACGTCGTAGCCGCCGGAGGTGTAGAACTTCGACACGTCGCGGGGCGAGCCCTCCGGGCCGTTCTTCGACCAGCCGGACCCGGTGTGGGCGGCGTCCTCCGCCTCGTACGAACCCTGCCAGCGCACCGGCGGGGACTGGGTGCTCTTCGCCTTCCCGGCCGGGCTGAGGACGATCTCGTAGGCCGAGGACTCCTTCAGCGCCGGCAGCCCGCCGTCGCCGAAGTCGACGACGACCGTGCCGTCGTCAGCGACCTTGAGGTTCCGCTCGGTGAGCAGCTTCGGGCCGGAGTTGTCGCCGACCTGCCCGCTCCACTCGACCTCCTTCACCCAGGCGTGCACGCGGTCACCGAAGAGCTTCTTCGGGACCTTGTCGAAGGTGATGTGGCCCTTGCCGGTGGAGCCGCCGAAGAGCAACCGGGCCTGCTTCTTCTTCTCGTCGAGCGTGGCGACGCCCTGCATCGTGTAGTTCTCGCCCGGGAAGGGCGGAGTCACCTTCAGGGTGTGGCCGCTCATCGACGCGTACGAGTTCAGCAGCCACCACTGGCCGTTGCCGCGGTTCGACTGCACCGCGGAGTCGGAGAGGTTGCCGTCGATGTTCCAGTACGCGATGTCGGCGTCGACCTTGGACTCCTCGATCGCGGACACCCACTGGATCATCTGGCCGGGCACCGAGGTGTGGTAGTTGAAGGCGTACTCGTTGATGTTGACGGGCAGTTCGGTGCCCGCCTTGTCGGTGCCCTTGAACAGCTCCTTCTCCCACGCCCGGTACTTGGCGACGCTCGCCCGCACCGCCTCCGGGTGGCTCAGCTCGTGCCAGGTGATGACGTCCGGGAGGGTGCCCGCGGCCAGGGTGTGGGTGAGGAAGCCCTTCACCTGGTCGTACAGGACGCTGGTGTTGGGGCCGGCGATACGGGCCTCGGGCATCTTGCCCTTGATGAGCCGGTAGAAGTCGTCCCAGGCGGCGAGGAAGTCGTCGGGGTCGTCGAGCCAGCTGACCTTGTCGTAGCTCCACTCGCCGGTGCCGAACATGTTGCCCTCGGGCTCGTTGAACGGCACGAAGACGATGTTGTCCTGGTACTGCTTCGGCAGCTTCAGGACCTGGTCGACCTGCTGGGCGACCTTCTCCCGGTAGAGCTTGAGCTTCTCCCCGGGCGTGTCGCCCGGCCACTGGTACGGGAAGCCGCGGTGGATGTCGGTCATGTAGATGTACACATCGCCGTCGGTGGAGTCGGCCAGCGGCTTCACCACCTCCAACGCGTCGGCACCGGGGTGCTGCGGGCCGTCCTGGGCCTTGGTGGAGACCGTGCGCAGGCCCATGCCCTCCATGAGGTTGTTGGTGGGCACGTCCGGTCCGTACACGCCGTAGAGGGTGCCGGAGGCGCCGCCGTGGAACGCGCCGGTGTCCGAGGCGAGGTCGACGGTGAGCTGCCCCTCGCGGACCACGGTGACGGTGGCCTTCACCGCGCGTCCGGCCGCGGTCCCGGCGACGGTGAACGTCCCGGGCTTCGCGTACTTCTCGGACGGTACGGCGTCCCAGGTGACCGGTATGTCCCGGTCGTAGCCGTCGGAGAAGGAGGCGCGGGCGGCGGCCGGGAGGGACGGGGCGGTCCCGGTGGTGGTACGGACCTCGAAGGACGTCTTCGAGAGTTCCTGGACGGTCGGCACGGCACCGACCGTACCGGCCACCTGCTCGGCGCTCAGTGCCGCGTGCCACACGGTGAAGTCGTCGATCGCGCCCTTGAGCAGCGGGTCCGGGTAGAGGGACTTGCCGATGTAACCGGCGGCGGTGGCCGAACTCTCCAGCAGGTCCTTGGCCTTGATGCCCGTCTCGGCGGAGGAGACCGCCACGCCGTCGAGGTAGGTGGTGAGCCGGCCCGCGGAGGTGTCGAGGGTGACGGTCACCGTCCGCCACTCGTCCGCGGGGAGCGGCGCGTAGCCGCGGACCTGCGCCTCCGCACCCCCTCCGCCGGTGGTGACGGAGGTCTGGAGCAGCCCGCTGCCGTTGTACGGGGTGCTGAAGAGGTACTTGGTGGTGTTGGTGCCCAGGTCGAAGATCCGCTGCCAGGGCGACGTGCCGCCGCTCCACTTCAGGCGCGCGGAGACCGTCAGGTCGGCCGCGTCACCGACCACTTCGCGGGGCAGGCGGACGTACGCACCGCTGGAGTCGGCCGCACCGCCGGGCAGGGCGAGGGCCTTGCCCCCGGCCGTGCCCTCGACGGACCGGGCGGTGGAGGCGTTCACCAGGTCTGCCGTCAGGCCGTTGCCGGAACTGTCGGCGATCTTCCCGGAGGCCATGTCGTCCTGGTCGAAGGTGTAACGGGCGGCGGGCCGGGGCGGCTCCGCCGCGTGCGCGGGGGCGACCGGTGCGGCCAGCAGGCCCGCACCGAGGGTCAGCGCCACGGCGGCCGGGGCCCGGCGCCGCGTGGATCTGTCAGCGGATGGCATGGAGGGCGTCCTCATCGTCGGGGATCGTCAAAACGTCGGGGATCGTCGAACCGGTTCGATCAGGGCTGCGCGCAGGGACGCGATACGGGTGACGGTGGTGGGCTCGGGGAGGGAGAGGGCAGGCCGGGGAACGGGATCGCCGTGTCGAACCGGTTCGGGAAGCTAGCACCGGTACCTCCGGCCAGCAATCCCTTCGACACCGGGATCTTTTCGGCTCCCCCGCCCGGCCAGGGAAGTTCGATCCAGGTGTTGACAGGCGTCCGGGCAGTTCCTACGTTCCCTCCATGCGAACCGGTTCGACAACGGCCGGTCGAAGTCGAACCGGTTCGGTCTGCGAGCAAGGAGTTGCCGTGAACATCGGTGAGATCGCCCGCCGGGCCGGTGTCTCGCGGAGCACCGTGTCCTACGCGCTGAGCGGCAAGCGCCCGGTGTCGGACGACACCCGCCGGAAGATCCAGCAGGTCGTCGACGAACTCGGGTACCAGCCCAGCGCCAGCGCCCGCGCCCTGGCCAACGGGCGGACCAGCACCCTCGGCCTGGTCTTCCCGCCGGCCGGAAACCACTACACGGGGATGCAGCTGGACTTCATCGGCAGCGTGGTGGAGGCCGCCGCGGTCTACGACTACGACGTGCTGCTGTCCCCCAGCGGCGTGGACAGCGACCGTTCCTTCCAGCGACTGCTGGGTGAGCGGCGGGTCGACGGCGCGATCCTGATGGAGATCAGGCTGGAGGACGACCGGGCCGACCATCTGGCCGCCCTGGACTTCCCCTCCGTCGCCATCGGCCGTACCGCCCGCCCCGAGGGCAGTTGGTGGGTGGGCCTGGACCACATCGCGCTCGTGGAGGCGTGCGTCCATCACCTGGCGGATCTCGGCCACCGCCGGATCGCCTTCGTCAACCGTCCGGAGCAGCTGCTGCGGGCCGGCTACGAGTCCGCGCACCGCGGCCTCGACGGTTTCACCAAGGCCGCGGCCGAGCGCGGGCTGACCGTCCGCACCTACTGCTGCGGGGACGACGCCGCCTCGGGCCAGACGTGTGTGGAACGGATCCTGCACGACGACCCGGCCACCACCGGCCTGGTCACGCTGAACGAGGCCGCGCTGGGCGGCCTGTACCGGGGGCTGGCCCAGGCCGGCCGCCATGTCCCGCGCGACTTCTCCGTCACCGGGGTCGTGGCCGCCCGCTGGGCGGAGACGGTGACCCCGCAGCTCACGGCGGCGGACGTACCCGCGGCCGACCTGGGCCGGCTCGCCGTCGACCTGCTGGTGGAGCGGCTCGACCACCCCGGCGCCCCGCCCCGGAACCACCTCCTCACCCCGCCCATCTCCCTGCGGGCCAGCACCGGGCCCGCGGGGGTCACGCCCGCCGTGGGCACCGGGGCCGATACGACGCCCTGATCAACACCCCTGACCTCCTCCTTCACCTCGTCACATGCCCGAACGCTCAGCAGTGCCGTTCGGCGTGCCCACCTTCAGCAGCCCTCGCCTCGGCACCCGCATGCCCGAAACAAAGGACCCCGCGATGAACAGCTTCTCCAGACGGCGCCGACTGACCGCAGCGGCCCTGACCGCCCTGGCCGTCGCCACCAGTGCCACCGCCTGCGGATCCGGCTCGACAGGCACCGGGACCAAGGCGGCGGACGACGGCACCTACACCATCTGGGACCCGTACCCGCAGTTCGCCAAGGGCTCCGCGTGGGTGAAGCTGCTGGACGCCTGCGGCAGCGAGGCCGGAGTGAAGATCAAGCGGACCGGCTTCGACACCAGCGACCTGGCCGGCAAGACGCTGCTCGCCGCCCAGCAGGGCAACTCCCCGGACGTCCTCATCGTCGACAACCCGGTGGTGTCGACCCTGGCCGAGGCGGGCGTGCTCACCACCACCGACGACAGCGAGCTCGACACCTCGGGCGTGGACCCCAACCTGCTCGCGGCCGGCCAGTCGGGCGGCAAGACCTACGGCACCCCGATCGGCGCCAACACCCTCGCCCTCTACTACAACAAGAAGGTCCTGAAGGAAGCCGGGGTGGACATAGCCACCGTCAAGGACTGGGCGTCACTGACGGCCGCGCTGGCCAAGGTCGGGCAGGCCGGGAAGAAGGGCATCACCTTCTCCGCGATCGGCACCGAGGAGGGCAGCTTCCAGTTCCTGCCGTGGTTCTGGGGCTCCGGTGCCGAGCTGACCGACGTCGACTCCCCCGCGGCCGTCTCCGCGCTCTCCCTCTGGAAGGGCTGGCTGGACAAGGGCTACGCCCCCAACTCGGTGCTCAACAACACCCAGACCACCAGCTGGCAGGAGTTCGCGACCGGCGACTACGCCTTCGCGGAGAACGGCACCTGGCAGCTCGCGGCCGCCAAGAAGGCCGGCTTCGACTTCGGTGTCCTGCCCATCCCCGCGTCCGAGGGAGGCAGCGCCGCGGCCCCGACGGGCGGCGAGTTCGTCACCCTCCCGGTGCAGGGCGACACCGGCCGCTACACCACCACGCGCAAGCTCGCGACCTGCCTGACCAGCACCAAGAACCTGTACGACACCGACACCACCCTCTCCTACGTCGCTCCGACCGCCGAGGTCCAGGACAAGCAGGTGGCGGCCGACCCCGCCCTCAAGCCATGGGTGGACGCGGTCAAGTCGGCCAAGGGCCGCACCAGTGACGACCTCGGCACCAAGTACCCCAAGATCTCCGAGCAGTTGTGGAAGGCCGTGCAGTCCGCGCTCAGCGGCTCCAAGTCGCCGAAGGACGCGCTCACCACCGCCCAGTCCGCGGCCAAGTGACCGTGAACCGGGGCCTTTCGACGATCCACACGAGGCAGTGGGCCGCCTGGGCCTTCCTCACCCCGGTGACGCTGTACCTCGTCCTCTTCTACGCCTATCCGCTCTACCGCAACCTCGACCTGAGCCTGCGCGACTACACCGTCCGCTCCTTCGTCCAGGGTGACGCGCCCTTCACCGGCCTGCACAACTACCGGACCGTCTTCGACGACCCGGCCTTCGCACCCGCCCTGCTCCACACCGTGGTGTTCACCGCCGTGTGCCTGGTCTTCCAGTACGTCATCGGCCTGGCGCTCGCGGTCTTCTTCCACCAGCACTTCCGGCTCTCCGCCACGCTGCGGGCCCTGTTCCTGGTGCCCTGGCTGCTGCCGCTGATCGTGTCGGCCTCCACCTGGTCGTGGCTGCTCAACAGCGACTCCGGGCTGGTCAACGCCCTGCTGAGCGCCGTCGGCATCGGACCGGTGAACTGGCTGACCTCACCGTCCTGGTCGCTCGCCTCCGTGATCATCGCCAACATCTGGATCGGCATCCCGTTCAACCTCGTGGTGCTCCACAGCGGCCTGCAGTCCATCCCGGCCGGCCTGTACGAGGCCGCCGCCCTCGACGGGGCGGGTGCCTGGCGGCGGTTCTGGAGCATCACCTTCCCGCTGCTGCGGCCGGTGTCCGCGATCACCCTGCTGCTCGGGCTGGTCTACACGCTCAAGGTCTTCGACATCATCTGGATCATGACCAAGGGCGGCCCGGCCGGAGCGTCCACGACCTTCGCCACCTGGTCCTACCAACTCGGCTTCGGCAATCTGCTGCCCGCCTTCGGCCCGGGCGCGGCCGTCGGCAACCTGCTGGTGGTGGCCGCCCTGGTGTTCGGCCTGGTCTACGTCCGGGTGCAGAGAAAGCAGGCGCTCTCATGAGCCGGAACGGCAAGCGCACGGGCGTGAACAGAGCGGGAAAGACGGCCCTCGGTGTCCTGCTGACCGGGCTCATGCTCTTCCCGGTCTACTGGATGCTGAACGTGTCCCTCACCCGCCCCCAGGACCTGCGCAAGAGCCCGCCGGACCTGTTCCCCGTCCACGGCACCCTGGCCGGCTACCGCACCGTCCTCGACGAGCAGTTGCCCTACCTCGGCACGAGCCTCGTCATCGGCCTGGGCACCGTCGCCCTGACCGTGGCCCTGTCCGCCCCCGCCGGCTACGCGCTGGCCAAACTGCGCCCACGCGGCGGCGGCATCCTCACCTTCGTCCTGCTCGCCGCCCAGATGATCCCCGGGATCATCATGGCGATGGGCTTCTACGCCATCTACCTGCAGCTCGGCCTGCTCCAGTCCGTCCCCGGCCTGATCGTCGCCGACTCCACCCTGGCCGTCCCCTTCGCGGTTCTCATCTTCACCGCGTTCATGTCCGGCATCCCCGACGAACTGCTCCAGGCGGCGCGAACGGACGGGGCAGGACCCTGGCGCACCTTCCGGTCGATCGTCCTGCCGATGAGCCGCAACGCCGTCGTCACCGTGTCGCTGTTCGCGTTCCTGTGGTCCTGGTCCGACTTCGTCTTCGCGAGCACCCTCGTCAACGGCGGCGCTCGGGAGCCGATCACCCTCGGCATCTACCACTACATCGGCAACAACAACCAGGAGTGGAACGCCATCATGGCCACCGCCGTCGTGGCCTCGCTGCCGGCCGCGGTGATCCTCGTCCTGGCCCAGCGCTATGTCGCCGCCGGCGTGACAGCCGGCGCGGTCAAGGACTGACCCGGTGTGGTCAAGGACCGACCTGGTGTGGTCACGGACCGACCTCCACACGATCCCTGCTCGAGAAACGAGTGCCCCTTCATGACCGCCGACCGCTCCGGCCCGGCCTTCTCCGTCCAGGACATCCCGTTCAGCACGTACGGGTCCTGGTTCGACATCTCCCCCGTGGTGGCGGAGAAGACGTACGCCGAGGACCTCCACCTCGTCTCGCACCAGAACGGCATGCACGCCGTCCTGACCCTGACGCCGCTCGACCGGGCGACGGGCGAGCGGGCAGAGACCCGGGTGGAGGCCGCCCCGGGCCTGCTGAGCTGGACCAGCGTCGGCGGGGCCGGCCGCGTCGACCTCGCCTACGAGTCGCCGGACACCGTACGCCTGCGCGGCACGGCACTGTCGCTGCGCGTCTCCGCGGCAGCCCGCACCCTGACCCCCTTCAGCGGCACGTACTTCTTCCGCGACAGGGCCACCGACGCGTACGTCTTCACCTCGTACGAGACCGGCCGCCGCTACCGCGTCACCGTCCTGTCCGGCACGGTGACGCACACCTACGGCGACCAGACCCTGGGCACCTCCGACCGCGGCCTCACCGTCACCGCCGACCCGGACGACTCCTGGGAGATCGCGGTCGAGGAACTCGACACGGCCCGCCCGCCGTACGTATCGACGGCACTCTTCGGCAAGATCGTCGAGGCGGCGCAGAACGCCTTCGCGGACTTCGTCGACGCGGTGGCCCCTTGGCGCTCTCCGGCCACCCCGGCCGCCGAACTGGCCGCCTACGTCGTGTGGTCAGCGACCGTACGCCCGGCGGGGCTGGTCCCCCGGCCCGCCGTCCTGATGTCCAAGCACTGGATGGACAAGGTCTGGAGCTGGGACCACTGCTTCAACGCGCTGGCCCTGGCCCCCGGCTGCCCCGAACTGGCCTGGGACCAGTACCAGCTGCCCTTCGACCACCAGGACGAGACCGGGGCGCTCCCCGACTCGGTCACCCACTCCGAGGTCCTGCACAACTTCGTCAAACCGCCCATCCACGGCTGGGCACTGGGCCTGCTGCGCCGCCGCCTGCCCACACCCCCCGACCGCACGGAACTGGCACGCACCTACGACCGGCTGGAACGCTGGACGACCTTCTGGCTCACCGCCCGGCGCACTCCCGGCGCGGCACTCCCCCACTACCACCACGGCAACGACAGCGGCTGGGACAACGCCACCACATTCGACCCCGAACGCGTGGTCGTCACCGCGGACCTGGCCGCCTTCCTCATCCTCCAGCTGCACGAACTCGCCGCCCTGGCAGCGCACCTGGACAGACCCGACGACGCCGCACGGTGGACACGAACCGCCGAGGCGACCCAGGCGGCCCTGCTGGACGAACTGTGGACCGGCGACCGCTTCACGACCCGAGGCGTCCACAGCGGGAACACCTGGACCGGCTCCAGCCTCCTCGACCTGATGCCCATCGTGCTGGGCGAGCACCTCCCGCCCGAGATCAGCGCCCGCCTGGCCGACCGCATCGCGGCCCACCTGACCCCCCACGGCCTGGCCACGGAGCTGCCGACCTCACCGCACTACCTCTCCGACGGCTACTGGCGCGGCCCGATCTGGGCCCCCGCCACGGTCCTCATCGAAGACGGCCTGCGCCGCGCCGGCCACCACCGACTGGCAGCCGACATCAGCACCCGCTTCCGCACCCTGTGCGAAACCCACGGCTTCGCCGAGAACTTCGACGCCCTGACCGGCACGGGCCTACGGGACCGCGCCTACACCTGGACCGCCGCCGGCTACCTCCTCCTCGCGGAGGCAGCCGCCGACGACACACTCAGTGCGCGTGCCCACTCGCGGCAGGCGCCGGACCGGCGTTCTTGACCGTCAGAGGCAGGAGCTTCTTCCCCGTCGGGCCGATCTGGATCTCCGTGTCCATCTGCGGACACACCCCACAGTCGAAGCACGGAGTCCACCGGCAGTCCTCGACCTCCGTCTCGTCGAGGGAGTCCTGCCAGTCCTCCCAGAGCCAGTCCTTGTCCAGGCCGGAGTCGAGGTGGTCCCAGGGGAGGACCTCCTCGTAGGTGCGCTCGCGGGTGGTGTACCAGTCGACGTCGACGCCGAACGGCTCCAGGGCCTTGTCGGCGCACGCCATCCAGCGGTCGTACGAGAAATGCTCGCGCCAGCCGTCGAAGCGGCCGCCGTCGTCGTAGACCGCGCGGATGACCGCGCCGATGCGGCGGTCGCCGCGGGAGAGCAGGCCTTCGACGATGCCGGGCTTGCCGTCGTGGTAGCGGAAGCCGATGGAGCGGCCGTACTTCTTGTCGCCGCGGATCTTGTCCCGCAGCTTCTGCAGCCGGGCGTCCGTCTCCTCGGCGGAGAGCTGCGGGGCCCACTGGAAGGGCGTGTGGGGCTTGGGGACGAAGCCGCCGATCGAGACCGTGCAGCGGATGTCGTTGGAGCGGGAGACCTCGCGGCCCTTGGCGATGACCTTGGTCGCCATGTCGGCGATCTGCAGGACGTCGTCGTCGGTCTCCGTGGGCAGGCCGCACATGAAGTACAGCTTCACCTGGCGCCAGCCGTTGCCGTACGCGGTGGAGACCGTGCGGATCAGGTCGTCCTCGGAGACCATCTTGTTGATGACCTTGCGGATGCGCTCCGAGCCGCCCTCGGGGGCGAAGGTGAGGCCGGAGCGGCGGCCGTTGCGGGTCAGTTCGTTCGCCAGGTCGATGTTGAAGGCGTCCACGCGGGTGGAGGGGAGGGACAGGCCGATCTTGTCCTCCTCGTAGCGGTCCGCCAGGCCCTTGGCGACGTCGGCGATCTCCGTGTGGTCCGCCGAGGAGAGGGACAGCAGGCCCACCTCTTCGAAGCCCGTCGCCTTCAGGCCCTTGTCGACCATGTCGCCGATGCCCGTGATGGAGCGTTCGCGGACCGGGCGGGTGATCATGCCGGCCTGGCAGAAACGGCAGCCGCGGGTGCAGCCGCGGAAGATCTCCACCGACATGCGCTCGTGGACCGTCTCGGCCAGCGGGACGAGGGGCTGCTTGGGGTACGGCCACTCGTCCAGGTCCATGACGGTGTGCTTGGAGACCCGCCACGGGACACCGCTGCGCTTCGGTACGACACGGGCGATCCGGCCGTCCGGCAGGTACTCGACGTCGTAGAAGCCGGGGACGTACACCCCGCCCGTCCGGGCCAGGCGGAAGAGGAGTTCCTCGCGGCCGCCGGGGCGGCCTTCCGCCTTCCAGGCGCGGATGATCGCGGTGACCTCGAGGACGGCCTGCTCGCCGTCACCGATCACCGCGCAGTCGATGAAGTCCGCGATCGGCTCGGGGTTGAACGCGGCGTGCCCGCCGGCCATGACGATCGGGTCGTCCAGGCCGCGGTCCTTGGACTCCAGCGGGATGCCGGACAGGTCCAGGGCCGCCAGCATGTTCGTGTAGCCGAGCTCCGTGGAGAAGGACAGGCCGAACACGTCGAAGGCCTTGACCGGCCGGTGGCTGTCCACCGTGAACTGCGGGACGGCGTGCTCCCGCATCAGCTCCTCGAGGTCCGGCCACACGCTGTAGGTGCGCTCGGCGAGGACGCCCTGCTGCTCGTTCAGGACCTCGTAGAGGATCATGACGCCCTGGTTGGGCAGACCGACCTCGTAGGCGTCCGGGTACATGAGCGCCCAGCGGACGTCACAGGAGTCCCACTCCTTGACCGTGGAGTTGAGCTCCCCGCCGACGTACTGGATCGGCTTCTGCACATGCGGGAGCAGAGCTTCGAGCTGCGGGAACACCGACGCAGCGACTTCGGCAGGCATGTCGCGCACCTTCGTGAGCTGGACTGTAATGACAGGGGTGACCATCCAGCCTAACGTGACCGCGGGGTGTCTCCGTACGCCCGAGGCTCAGAGGCCGGCCGTCCCGTCCTTGATCCCGTCCCAGAACCCGGGCAGTTCGGCCTCCACGCGCGCGGCCCGCTGCTCCTCCCGCCCGTGGAGCAGGCCGTAGGTGAAGGCGCTCTCCCCCGCCGCGTGGGCGACCGCCGACAGCTCGCGCAGGGTCTGCCGGGCCATCACGCTGTCCTGGTGCTCGCCGAGCAGGTTCTGCAGCGCCTTCATGGACTTGACCAGGTTCTTGGCCGGCTTGCCGAGGGCAGGTCCGCCCGCCTCCGCCGCGTAGCGGGTGCGCTTGGTCTTCTTGCGGGCCTCGTGGATCGCGACGTCCCGGTCGGTGCCGGGCGCCAGTTCCCGTGCCTGCTGGACCAGCCCGGTGACCTTGCGGAAGTCCTTCTTCACGGCCTTGGCGATCACCTTGCGGGGCTTCTTGCCGGCCGCCTCGAGCAGCGGCGGGTCGGCGATCAACGCGTCCAGGGTGTCGAGCAGGGCGAGATAGCGGTGGGAGTCCAGGACGCCGAGGAGCCGGCCCCGGGCCCCGCCGTGCTCGGCGCTCGACCAGGTGCGCAGCCGCTCGGACACCGGGCCGCGGACCAGGTCGGCGGGCACCTCGTCGAGGGCCGCCGTCAGCCGTTCGGTCAGCACCTCGCGGTCCCGGTCCCGGCCCAGCTCACCGGCCAGCCACTTCAGCTCGTCGCCGACCGGGTCGGTGGCGGCCCGGTCGAGGACCTCGCCGTACGACTTGAAGGTGCTGCGCAGCCGCCGGGTGGCCACGCGCATGCTGTGCACGGAGTCCTCGGCGTCCCGGCGGACGGCAGGGTCGAGCTCGACGATCGCGTCGCGCTGGGTGCGCGCGTAGGCGAGCACGTGGTCCCCGGCGGTCACCGGTTCCCCTGCGGAGGCGGACGGGCGCTTCTCGGCCGGTACCGTCTCCGCGAGGGCGCGGGCCAGCTTCGATGCCGACGCCGACGGCCGTACGCCCGCTTTGCGCAGCCGTTTCTCCACCTTGTCGAGCACGGCCGGGTCGCCACCGTCGGCGAGTTCCACCTCGATCTCGGTCCACTGTGTCTCGGCGCCACCGGGGGTGAGCCGCTCGGCGTGTACGGCGTCGACGGCGACCTCGGCGAGCAGTCCGCCGTCGGCGTCGACGAGGTGGCGTACGTCACGGACGGAGCGCAGCCGGACGACGGGCAGCAGCTCGCTGCCGCGGACGCGGGAGCGGACGAACCCGGCGAGGTCGTCGGGGAGGGTGTCGGAGAGCGGGGCGTGCAGCTCGTCGCGGACGCCCGGGGCGACCGGGAACTTCAGGTGCCAGCCCGCGTCGGAACCGCCGGTGCGGCGGCGCAGGGTGACGGACGACGCGGCGAGGCGTTCGTCGACGGTGTCGTAGTAGGTGGCGTCGAGGTGGGCAACGCCCTTGTCGACAACGGCCGCGACCCCGGCGACGCCGGTCAGGTCGGGAAGCCCGCTCTCGTCGGATTCGTACTTGCGCTCGATCTCGCGTTTCGTCTCCGCCATGAAACAAATCTAGTGGCTGACCGGCCGGGACAGCAGTGGTGAGCGCCCCCCGAGAGGGTCGTGACGTTCAGGTCGTCAGCAGGGCCCGCATCTCCTCGCCGTCCGGGAAGGGCACCTCCTTCGCCGTCCGGGAGACGAGGTACACATGGGCGTCCTCGAACTGGTGGTACGACAGCGGCTCCGGGCCCTGTCCGACGATCAGCACGTTGTGCTCCAGGCGCCAGCTGACGTACCGGGTGTCGTACCTGGGTTGCCGGATGTCATGGTTCGGCAGGCCCAGCCGCTCGGTGAAGCGCTGCACGACGGTGCCGAAGTGGGCGTCGAACTCCGGCCGCCAGGCGCCCTCCTCGCTGGTCCAGCCGGGGAGGGCGCCCCAGCAGTCCTCGTCGAGCAGGCCGCCGTCGACCGAGTAGAGGTAGGCGAACGGCAGGTAGAGGGAGCCGTCGCCGTCGCAGGTGACGAAGTGGCCCTGCGGGGTGACGTGGGTGGCGTCGGGGACATCGGGGGTGTCCTCGTACGCCGGTCCCCGCACCGCCTGCGACCACTCGGGCCAGCCGGCCTCACGCAGCCGCGCCTCGATGGCGTCGTCGTCGGTCAGGTCCAGCTCCGCCAGCGCCAGGAGATGGCTCACCAGTTCCTCGGTCACCAGGCACTGGGCCACATACTCCCCGGACATTCCGCTCCCCCGTTCAGGTCGCTAGGCCGACATCGGCCGCTGCACCCGGATCGACTGCAACAACCCGACCGCTATCCACACGGCGAACATCGACGAACCGCCGTACGACACGAAGGGCAGCGGCAGGCCGGTGACCGGCATGATGCCGAGCGTCATGCCGACGTTCTCGAACGTCTGGAAGCCGAACCAGGCGACGATGCCCGCGGCCACGATCGTGCCGTACAGGTCGCTGGTGTCCCGGGCGATGGCGCAGGCCCGCCACAGGACGATGCCGAGCAGCAGGATGATCAGGCCGCCGCCGAGGAAGCCCAGTTCCTCCCCCGCCACGGTGAAGACGAAGTCCGTCTGCTGCTCGGGCACGAACTGGCCGGTGGTCTGCGAGCCGTGGAAGAGGCCGGAGCCGGTCAGTCCGCCGGAGCCGATGGCGATCCGGGCCTGGTTGGTGTTGTAGCCGACGCCTGCGGGGTCGAGTTCGGGGTTGGCGAAGGCGGCGAAGCGGGCGATCTGGTAGTCGTCGAGCACCCCGAGCTGCCAGACGGCGACCGCCCCGAGGGTGCCCGCGCCGAGCAGGCCGAACACCCACCGGTTGGACGACCCGGAGGCGAGCAGCACGCCGAGCACGATGATGACCATGACCATGACCGACCCGAGGTCGGGCATGAGCATCACGATCAGCATGGGCACGGCGGCCAGGCCCAGGGCCTGCACGACCGTGCGGTGATCGGGGTACTGCTTGTCGCCCGCGTCGACCCTGGCCGCGAGCAGCATCGCCATGCCCAGGATGATCGTGACCTTCACGAACTCCGAGGGCTGCAGGGAGAAGCCGCCGGGGAGCTTGATCCAGGAGTGGGCGCCGTTGATCGTGGAGCCGAGCGGGGTGAGCACCAGCAGGATCAGCAGGACCGAGAGGCCGTACAGGATCGGCACGGCCGTGCGCAGGGCGCGGTGGCCGAGCCAGATCGTGCCGGCCATCAGGGCGAGGCCGATGCCGGTGTTCAGCAGGTGCCGGACGAGGAAGTAGTACGGGTCGTCCTGGTTGAGCTCGGTGCGGTTGCGGGTCGCCGAGTAGACGAGGAGCGTGCCGAGCAGCGACAGGGCCAGCGCCGACAGCAGGATCGGCCAGTCGAGCCGCCGCACGACCGAGTCACGGGCGAGGAGCCGGGTCCAGCCGGAGCGCTCGGGCCCGTAGCCGGAGACCTGGAAGCTGTTCACACCGCCGGTCATGCCGCCCACCCCCGGTTTCCCCTCCGGCGCCGCCGCCTTCGGGTGTCGCGGTTCTCCGGCGTCGGCGGGGCGGCCGTCGCCGGCTGGAGCGGGTCGGCCGGGGCGTTGGGGTCCTTCTTCTTGGCCTGCTGGTCCTTGGCCGGGTCCTTGGAGACCTTCGGGGAGAAGATGGTGCCGTCGGTCTTGACCTTCGGCAGGGCCTCCTGCGGGGTGGGCAGCAGGGCCTTCTTCTTGTCGATCTTGCCGTCCTCGGAGACGCCGTACAGCGCGTTGTAGATGTTGCGGACGGCGGGGCCCGAGGCGCCGGAGCCCGTACCACCCTGCGCGATGGTCATGACGACCGTGTAGTCCTTGGTGTAGGTGGCGAACCAGGAGGTCGTCTGCTTGCCGTAGACCTCGGCCGTACCCGTCTTGGCGTGCATCGGGATCTTGTCCTGCGGCCAGCCGCCGAACCTCCAGGCGGCCGTACCGCGGGTGGCGACTCCCGCGAGGGCATCGTCTATCCGGTCGCGTGTCGTCTTCGTCATCGGCAGCCTGCCGTGCGACTTGGGCTTGATCGGCGAGACGGTCTTGCCGTCGGCGCTGATGACGGCCTTGCCGACGGAGGGGTCGTAGAGGGTGCCGCCGTTGGAGATGGCCCCGTAGATGGTGGCCATCTGGATCGGCGTGACGAGGGTGTCGCCCTGGCCGATGGAGTAGTTGACGGAGTCACCGGCGCGCAGGCGGTTGCCCTCGAGGCAGTTCTCGTAGGCGATCTTCTCGGCGTAGCTGCCGTTGCGCTTGCCGGTGCGGCACCAGACGTCCTTGTTGGCCTTCCAGTAGTCCAGCTTCCACTGGCGGTCGGGGATGCGGCCGGTGACCTCGTTGGGCAGGTCGATGCCGGTCTCCTTGCCGAGGCCGAACTGGTGGGCGGTCTTGTAGAACCAGTCGTTGGTCTTCTTCTTCGGCTTGGCTCCGCCGTCGCGCTTCCACTCCTCGTGGGAGAGCCGGTAGAAGACGGTGTCGCAGGAGACCTCCAGGGCACGGCCGAGGCTGATCGGGCCGTATCCCTTGGACTCGAAGTTCTTGAAGACCTGGCCGCCGAGGGAGAACGAGCTGGAGCACTGGTAGGGGCCGTCGAAGGAGTAACCGGCGTTGATCGCGGCGGCGGTCGGGACGACCTTGAAGATCGAGCCGGGCGCCGACTGGCCCTGGATCGCGCGGTTCAGCAGCGGGTAGTTGGAGCTCTTTCCGGTGAGCCGCGCGTAGTCCTTGGCGGAGATGCCGCCGACCCAGGCGTTCGGGTCGTAGTTCGGGTTGGACGCCATGGCGACGACCCGGCCGGTCTTGGCCTCCATCACCACGACGGCACCGGAATCGGCCTTGTAGTTGGTGCCGGTGTTCCGGTCGTTCTGCTTGCGGGCTTCCTTCATGGCCTCGTTCAGCTGGTACTCGGCGATCCGCTGGACGCGGGAGTCGATGCTGGTGACGAGGTTGTCGCCCGGGTGGGTGGGGTCGGCCTCGGCCTGGCCGATGACGCGGCCGAGGTTGTCGACCTCGTAGCGCGTGACGCCGGCCTTGCCGCGCAGCTCCTTGTCGTACTGGCGTTCCAGCCCGGAGCGGCCGACCTGGTCGGAGCGCAGATACGGCGAGTTGGTGTTCTGCGCCTGCTTGATCTCCTCGTCGGTGACCGGCGAGAGGTAGCCGAGGACCTGGGCGGTGTTGGCCTTGCCCGGGCTCGGGTAGCGGCGCATGGCCTCCGGCTCGGCGGTGATGCCGGGGAAGTCCTCGGCGCGCTCGCGGATCTGCAGGGCCTGCTTGGCGGTGGCCTCGTCGGTGATGGGGATGGGCTGGTAGGGCGAGCCGTTCCAGCAGGGCTGGGGCGTCTCGGAGTCGCACAGCCGGACCTTCGCCATGACCTCCTTGGGCTTCATGCCCAGGACCTTGGCGAGCTTGGTGAGGACGTCCTTGCCGTCGTCCGGCATCTTCAGCAGGTCGGTACGGGAGGCGGAGACGACCAGCCGGGTCTCGTTGTCGGCGAGGGCCACACCGCGCGCGTCCAGGATCGAACCCCGGACGGCGGGCTGGACGACCTGCTGGACGTGGTTCCCGGACGCCTCCTTGGCGTACGCCGCGCCCTCACGGATCTGGAGGTACCACAGGCGTCCGCCGAGCGTGAGCAGGAGAGAGAGGACGAGAACCTGGATGACGACGAGCCGGATCTGGACCCGGGTGTTCCGGCCGGTCTCGGGAATGTTGGTCACGGGTGCTGCCTCCCCCTCTCCCTACGCGTACGAGTCTGTGATGACGGGATGAAGTCCCCTGCGTTCACAGCCGCTTGACCCCCTTGATGCGCCCGGCCCGCGCCATCCGGGCCCGGGCGGCCTTCACCCGCAGCCCGTTGCGCTGGCTGCCGATCTTCAGGCCGGTGCCGCCGGAGAGCCAGCCGGAGGAGATGTCGGTGGCCTTGGCGCCGGAGCCGGAATCGGCGAGCGGATCGTTCTCGGCGCGCCGGGCCAGGGCCATGATCCCCGGCACGACGAACGGGGCGAGCAGCAGGTCGTACAGGGCGGCCGTGAACAGCAGGCTGCCCAGGCCCACATGGCGGGCGGCGGTGTCACCGACGAGGGCGCCGACCCCGGCGTACAGCAGGGTCGAGCCGATGGCGGCGGCGACCACCACGACCATGGGGCCGGTGGCGGACTTCAGCCGGCCCGACTCGGGCTTCGCCAGGCCGGCGAGATAGCCGATGACGCACAGCACGAGGGCGTACCGCCCGGCGGCGTGGTCGGCGGGCGGGGCGAGGTCGGCCAGCAGGCCCGCGCCGAAGCCGACGAGGGCGCCACCCATATGGCCGTACACCAGGGCCAGGCCGAGGACGGTGAGGAGCATCAGGTCGGGCACGGCACCCGGCAGGTGCAGGCGGGCGAGGACGCTCACCTGGATCACCAGGGCGACGACGACCAGGGCGGAGGAGAGCAGGATCCGGTTGACGCGCATGAGGTGACAGCTCCTACTGCTCTTGCTGGTTCTGGCCGTCTGCGGGTGCCTCGGCGGACGGCGTCACGGTCACCGTCACCGTCGGCCTGGGGGTGGGCTTGGGTTTGGGCGGGAGCACCGTGTCGCGCGGGTCCTTCTTCGGGACGTCGACGACGACACCGACGATGTCGAGCTTGGTGAAGCTCGCGTACGGCGTGACATAGAGCGTGCGGGTCAGGCCGCCGCCGGACGGGTCGACACGGGAGACCACGCCGACGGGCACGCCGGGCACGAACGGCCGGTCGGCCTGCGAGCCGAAGGTGACCAGGCGGTCGCCCTTCTTCACCTCGGCCTTGCCGTTGAGGAGTTCCACGCGCAGCGGGCGGTCGCCCTGCCCGGAGGCGAAGCCGAGCTCGTCGCCGGCCTCCATCCGCGTACCGACCGTGAAGTCAGGGTCGCTGGCCAGCAGGACCGTGGCGGTGTGGGGCCCGACGGTGGTGACCCGGCCGACGAGCCCGTCCCCGTTCAGGACGGTCATGTCGCGCTTGATGCCGTCGTTGGCGCCGACGTCGATGGTGATGGTCCAGGAGAAGCCCTGCGCGGCCCCTATGGCGATGACCTGGGCGCCCTTGATGCCGTACTGGCCGGTGCCTGCGACCTTCAGCATCTTGTCGAGCTGCTTGAGGCGGCTGCGGCTGCGGTCGTCGCTGCCGAGTCTCGCCTTCAGGGCCGCGTTCTCCTCTTCCAGCACGGCGAGCCGGTCGTGCCGTTCGCCGGATTCACGGATGGCGGATACCGCGTTGCCGACCGGGTCGACCGCGGCCGAGACACCGCTCTCGATCGGGCCGAAGACCGTCGCCGCGCCCTGCCGGGCACCGTCGACGGGCGAGTCCTCTCCACCGCGGATGTCCACCGTGATCAAAGCGAACGCGATGGCGATCAGCAGCACCAGGAGCAGCCGACTCTCTCGTGTGTCCCTCACGTGCGGCGGCCGTGCCCTTCCTCATAGGAATTCGGGGAGCCCCAGGGAAACCCAAGGGGCTGCTTTGTGGGAGCTTATGCCTCTATATCAACGATCCGCCGCACGAGAGGAGATCGTCCCGTACGGCGGAATCGAAGAGTTATGTCATCTGCGCGGCTGGGCGTCCAGCACCTGCTGGAGCGCCTCGAACTCCTCGACACACTTACCGGAACCGAGAGCCACACTGTCCAGCGGATCCTCGGCGATATGGATCGGCATGCCGGTCTCCCGGCGCAGCCGCTCGTCCAGGCCCCGCAGCAACGCCCCGCCGCCGGTCAGAACGATTCCTCGGTCCATGATGTCGCCGGACAGCTCCGGCGGACACTTGTCGAGGGTCGTCTTGACGGCGTCGACGATCGCGTTGACCGGTTCCTCGATCGCCTTGCGGACTTCGCCGGCGGAGATGACGACGGTCTTCGGCAGCCCGGACACCAGGTCCCGGCCGCGGATTTCGGTGTGCTCGTCGGAGTCGAGGTCGTACGCCGAACCGATCGTGATCTTGATTTGCTCGGCCGTCCGCTCACCCAGCAGGAGGGAGTACTCCTTCTTGATGTGCTGGATGATCGCGTTGTCCAGTTCGTCGCCCGCCACGCGGATGGACTGGGCGGTGACGATGCCGCCGAGGGAGATGACCGCGACCTCCGTGGTGCCGCCGCCGATGTCGACCACCATGTTGCCCGTGGCCTCGTGGACCGGCAGGCCGGAGCCGATGGCCGCGGCCATGGGCTCCTCGATGATGTGCACCTGGCGGGCGCCGGCCTGGGACGACGCCTCGATGACGGCGCGGCGCTCGACGCCCGTGATGCCCGAGGGCACACAGACGACGACCCGCGGACGAGCCAGATACCTCCGCTTGTGGATCTTCAGGATGAAGTAGCGGAGCATCCGCTCGGTGATCTCGAAGTCGGCGATCACGCCGTCCTTCAAAGGACGTACGGCAACGATGTTGCCGGGCGTGCGCCCGATCATCTTCTTCGCTTCGGCCCCGACCGCGAGGATGCCACCGGTGTTGGTGTTGATCGCGACGACGGACGGTTCGTTGAGTACGATCCCGCGACCCCTGACGTACACCAGCGTGTTGGCGGTCCCGAGGTCGACAGCCATGTCACGGCCGATGAACGACATTGAGTTCCCCATCAGGATTCGTCTGGCCTTCCCACTAGCTTTTGAGGGCTTTTCAGGTAGGCAAAGGTGGGTGCTGTGACGTGAAGGCTTCCATCGTAGACGCGCCTTCGCGAACACTGCGGGAGGGTCTCCGCCAATGTCAGCAGATGCTGTGCGGGTTCGCTTGTGGAGACGGGCGTTCGGGGGCGATCGTTCCCTCGATCGGCACGTATATGCCAGGAAAGTCCGGGAGCGCCGCTCCCGGACTTTGCTCGCCCTTCGCGCTTTAGGCGCGACCCGGGAAGAAGATCTTCACTTCCCGCTCGGCGGACTCCTCCGAGTCCGAGGCGTGGATCAGGTTCTCGCGGACGATGACGCCGTAGTCGCCGCGGATGGAACCGGGCGCGGCCGCGATCGGGTCGGTCGGGCCGGCGAGCGCGCGCAGCCCCTCGATGACCCGCTCACCCTCCACGATCAGCGCCACCACCGGACCGGAGGCCATGAACTCCACCAGCGGCTCGTAGAAGGGCTTGCCCTTGTGCTCGCCGTAGTGCTGCTCCAGCGTGTCCTGGTCCAGGGTGCGCAGTTCCAGCGCGGTGATCCGCCAGCCCGCCTTGCGCTCGATGCGGCCGATGATCTCGCCGGTCAGGCCACGCCGGACGGCGTCGGGCTTGAGCAGGACGAGGGTGCGCTGGGTCACGACGGGCTCCTTATGCGTCAAGGTTTTACGGAAAGACGAGATTACCCGGCGTGTCGGGGCGCTCGTTACGCAGCGTCAGGTGTGGAGGAGCCCGAGGGACCCGCCTGGGCCGCGAATCTCGCCTTCGCCTCGTCCACCTTCCGCCCGTAGTGCACGGACGCCCACCACAGGGCCGCGAAGATCGCGCCCAGGAAGAACATGATCGGCACGACGAAGCCCGACGCGATGAGCGCGAGCTGCAGCGCCCAGCCGAGCACGACCCCGCCGGGGCGCGTCACCAGTCCGCACAGCACCAGGCACAGGAACATCGCGACACCGCTGACCGTCCACACCGTCGCCATGGACAGATCGGGATCCTTCATGGCGACCAGACCGGCGAAGCCGATGACGAAGAACTCGCCGATCAGGGTCGAAGAACAGAGCGTACGCACGGGTCTCAGCCCTTCCCCAGGAGCAGTCGGGCCTCGCCGACGGTGATGACGGAACCGGTGACGAGCACACCGCCGCCCGCGAACTCGCCCTCCTCCTCGGCGAGCGTGATCGCGGCCTCCAGCGCGTCGGGCAGCCGCGGCTCGACCTGGACGCGGTCGTCGCCGAACACCTCGACGGCGATACCGGCCAGCTCGTCGGCGTCCATCGCACGGTGGCTGGAGTTCTGGGTGATCACGACTTCGGCGAACACCGGCTCGAAGGCCTCCAGCAGTCCCCGTACGTTCTTGTCGCCGCTCGCGCCGACGACCCCGATGAGGCGGCTGAACTGGAAGGCCTCCCCGATCGCCTCGGCCGCCGCCCGGGCACCCGCCGGGTTGTGGGCGGCGTCGAGCACGACGGTCGGCGACTTCCGCACGACCTCGAGCCGCCCCGGCGAGGCCACGGCGGCGAACGCCTTGCGGACCGCGTCCAGGTCCAGCGGCTCGGCCCGCTGCGCGCCGACCCCGAAGAACGCCTCGACTGCGGCGAGCGCGACGGCCGCGTTGTGCGCCTGGTGCGCGCCGTGCAGCGGCAGGTACACCTCCGGGTACTCACCACCGAGGCCACGCAGTGTCACCAGCTGCCCGCCGACGGCCACCTGCCGGTCGACGACGCCGAACTCCAGACCCTCCCGGGCCACAGTGGCGTCCACCTCGACGGCCTTCTTCAGCAGCACCTGCGCCGCATCGACCGGCTGCTGCGCCAGGATGACGGTCGCGCCCTGCTTGACGATGCCGGCCTTCTCCGTGGCGATCTCGGCGTGCGTGGAGCCGAGCCGGTCGGTGTGGTCGAGGTCTATGGGCGTGACGACGGCGACGTCACCGTCGATCACGTTGGTGGCGTCCCAGGAGCCGCCCATGCCGACCTCGACGACGGCGACGTCCGCGGGCGCGTCGGCGAAGGCCGCGTAGGCCATACCGGTGAGCACCTCGAAGAAGGACAGCCGGTACTCCTGCTGCGCGTCGACCATCTCGATGTACGGCTTGATGTCCTGGTACGTCTCGATGAACCGCTCGGCGGAGATGGGGGCGCCGTCGAGGCTGATGCGCTCCGTGATCGACTGCACGTGCGGCGAGGTGTAGCGGCCGGTGCGCAGCTCGAAGGCGCCGAGCAGGGCCTCGATCATGCGGGCGGTGGAGGTCTTGCCGTTCGTCCCCGTGATGTGGATCGACGGGTACGACCGCTGCGGCTCGCCCAGGATGTCCATCAGCGCGGCGATACGGCTGACGGAGGGCTCCAGCTTGGTCTCGCCCCAGCGCGTGGCGAGCTCCGCCTCGACCTCGCGCAGGGCCTTGTCCACCTCGGGGTCGGCGGGCCGGGTCGGGATGTCGGCCTCGGGCGGGCCGCCCTGGGTGCGGAGGGTTCGGCTGCCGGCTTCGATGACCGCGAGGTCGGGGTCGCGGGTGGTCTCCTCCGCGATGATCTCGTCGAAGTTGTCGAGGGGGTCGGGCTGGTCGTCGCTGTGGTCTGGAGGGAGCTCGCTCACGGGGCCCAGTCTACGGAGGGGCGGTGACATTGTTCGCTGTGGGCGGGTGCGGGTCCGTGGGGGCTGGTCGCGCAGTTCCCCGCGCCCCTGACCACGTGGAGGCCCCGGCGCTGACAGCACCGGGGCCTCCACGACCGTACGAACCCTTACGCCTGCGGCAGGCGATCCAGCTGTGCCTGGATCCGGGCGATGTCCTCCTCCGCCTTGGCGAGGCGGGTGCGGATCTTGTCCACGACGTGGTCGGGGGCCTTCGCCAGGAACGCCTCGTTGCCGAGCTTGCCGGTCGCCTGCGCCTTCTCCTTCTCCGCCGCCGCGAGGTCCTTCGCGAGGCGCTTGCGCTCCGCCGCGACGTCGATCGTGCCGGAGAGGTCGAGGGCGACCTCGGCGCCCGCGACCGGAAGGGTCGCCGTGGCCGTGAAGGCGTCGCCCTCCGGCTGGAGCCGGAGCAGCTGCCGGATGGCCGCCTCGTGGGTCGCGAACGGCGTGCCGTCCAGCGTCAGCCGGGCCGGAACCCGCTGGCCCGGCTGGAGGCCCTGGTCGGCGCGGAAGCGGCGGACCTCGGTGATGACCGACTGGAGGCTCTCGATCTCCCGCTCGGCACCGGCGTCCCGGAAGCCGCTGTCCTTCGGCCAGTCGGCGATGACGACCGACTCGCCGCCGGTGAGCGTGGTCCACAGGGTCTCGGTGACGAAGGGAACCACCGGGTGCAGCAGCTTCAGCGTGACGTCGAGGACCTCGCCCAGGACCCGCTTGCTGACCTCGGCCGCCTCGCCGCCCGCCTGGAACGTCGTCTTGGACAGCTCGACGTACCAGTCGAAGACCTCGTCCCACGCGAAGTGGAACAGGGCGTCGGACAGCTTCGCGAACTGGTAGTCCTCGTAGAACGCGTCGACTTCGGCGACGACCGAGTTGAGCCGGGACAGGATCCAGCGGTCGGTCGACGACATCTTCGCCGGGTCCGGCAGCGGGCCGTCCACCGTCGCGCCGTTCATCATCGCGAAGCGCGTCGCGTTCCAGATCTTGTTGGCGAAGTTGCGGGACCCCTGGACCCAGTCCTCACCGATCGGGACGTCGACGCCGGGGTTGGCGCCCCGGGCCAGGGTGAAGCGCAGGGCGTCACTGCCGTACTTGTCCATCCAGTCCAGCGGGTTGACCGCGTTGCCGAAGGACTTCGACATCTTCTTGCCGAACTGGTCGCGGACCATGCCGTGCAGGGCGATGGTGTGGAACGGCGGGGTGCCGTCCATCGCGTACAGGCCGAACATCATCATCCGGGCGACCCAGAAGAAGAGGATGTCGTAGCCGGTGACCAGGACGGAGTTCGGGTAGAACTTCGCGAGCGACTCGGTCTGTTCGGGCCAGCCCATCGTGGAGAACGGCCACAGGCCGGAGGAGAACCAGGTGTCGAGGACGTCGGTGTCCTGGCGCCAGCCCTCGGCCTCGGTCCCGGGCGGCTCCTCGCCGGCGCCGACGCAGACGACCTCGCCGTTCGGCCCGTACCAGACCGGGATGCGGTGGCCCCACCACAACTGCCGCGAGATGCACCAGTCGTGGAGGTTGTCGACCCAGTCGAAGTAGCGCTTCTCCATCTCCTGCGGATGGATCTTGACGCGCCCGTCGCGGACGGCGTCACCGGCGGCCTTCGCGAGCGGACCGACCTTGACCCACCACTGCATGGACAGGCGCGGCTCGATGGTGGTCTTGCAGCGCGAGCAGTGGCCGACGGAGTGGACGTAGGGCCGCTTCTCGGCGACGATCCGCCCTTCGGCGCGCAGGGCCGCGACGATCGCCGACCGCGCTTCCAGCCGGTCCAGGCCCTGGAAGGGGCCGTGCGCCGTGATGACCGCGTGCTCGTCCATGATCGTCAGGGCCGGGAGGTCGTGGCGCTGACCGATCTCGAAGTCGTTCGGGTCGTGCGCCGGGGTCACCTTGACGGCGCCCGTGCCGAACTCCGGGTCGACGTGCTCGTCGGCGACGACCGGGATGGAGCGGTCGGTCAGCGGCAGCTTGACCAGCTTGCCGATCAGGTGCTTGTACCGCTCGTCCCCGGGGTGAACGGCGACGGCCGTGTCACCGAGCATCGTCTCGGCGCGGGTGGTGGCGACGACGATGGTGTCGTCCCCGTCGCCGTACTTCATGGAGACGAGCTCGCCGTCGTCGTCCTGGTACTCCACCTCGATGTCCGAGATGGCCGTCAGACACCGGGGACACCAGTTGATGATGCGCTCGGCGCGGTAGATGAGCTCGTCGTCGTAGAGCCGCTTGAAGATGGTCTGGACGGCCTGGGACAGGCCCTCGTCCATGGTGAAGCGCTCGCGCGACCAGGCGACGGCGTCGCCGAGGCGGCGCATCTGGCCGCTGATCTGGCCGCCGGACTCGCCCTTCCACTGCCAGACCCGCTCGACGAAGGCCTCACGGCCCAGGTCGTGCCGGGACTTGCCCTCCTTGGCGAGCTCCCGCTCGACGACGTTCTGCGTGGCGATACCGGCGTGGTCCATGCCGGGCTGCCAGAGCGTCTCGTAGCCCTGCATGCGCTTACGGCGCGTCAGCGCGTCGATGAGGGTGTGCTCGAAGGCGTGCCCGAGGTGCAGGCTGCCCGTGACGTTCGGCGGCGGGATGACGACGGTGTACGGGGGCTTGTCGCTCTTCTCGTCCGCCTCGAAGTAACCCCGCTCTACCCAGCGCTCGTACAGCGGCCCCTCTACGTCGGCCGGCGCGTACTGGGTCGGCAGGTCGGTGCTGGGCGCTGGTGGCTGCTGCTGAGCGTTCTCGGTCACGGGGGTCAGTTTAGAGGTGTCACTCCCCCGTCCCGAAACTCGTTTGCTTTGTAACGGTGGGGGCCCCGATGCCATGCACACGACGGGTCTGCGCCAGGATGTCTGGAACACATAAGCATCTGGAGGGGAACCCAGAACATGAGCTACAACCAGCCGGGCCCGTACGGCGGGCAGCCCCAGCAGCCCGGACCGTACGGCCAGCCCGGTCCGTACGGCCAGCAGCCGCAGGCGCCCCAGCCCGGCTACGGCTACCCCCAGCAGGCCCCTCCGCCCCAGCCCGGCTACGGCTACCCGCAGGGTGCCCCGCCCCAGCAGCCCGGCCCCTACGGCCAGCAGCCCCCGTACGGCCAGCAGCCGCAGCCACCCTACGGCCAGGCCCCCTACGGCGTCCCGCAGCCCCCGGCCCCGGGCGGCGGTAAGAAGAAGACGGGCATCATCCTCGGCGCGGTCGCGGTCGTCGCGGCCATCGGCGTGGGCGCGTACTTCGTGATCGGCGGGGGTGGCGGCCTGGAGGACGACGGGCCGCACAAGCTGTCGACCCCGGCGACGGTGCTCAGCGAGTACAAGCGCACCACGAAGGACGGGCAGACCGCCGGAAACGCCTCGGATTTGGAGAAGAGCGGCGTCAAGGGCGCCAAGACCGCTGCGGGCCTCTACTCCACGGTGGACCTGAGCAACTACGACCCCGACGATCCCTCGTCCGCGGCGAAGATGGCGTCGGCCAAGACCCTGACGGTGGCCGGTGCCTACGGTGAGATCTCCGACCCGGAGGCGACGCTGGACCTGTTCTTCGCCAACTTCAAGAAGTCGTCCGAGAAGGAGGCCGCGTCCGGGTCCACGAAGCCCGAACTGATCGGGGAGCCCGAGGAGGCCGACCTCGACGGCGCGGCCATGAAGTGCCAGTCGGCCAAGTCACAGGACCAGCTGACCAAGAAGGAGAAGGTCAACTGGTTCTGCGCGTGGGCCGACTACAGCACCATCGCCATCGTGTCGCCGGCTGAGGCGGCGCAGGGCGTCACCCAGGACGTGGCGATCGACCTCACCACCAAGGTCCGCGAGGAAGTCCGCGTCAAGGCCTGACGCCGGCAACGACGAAGGCGCCCGGCACAAGCTGTGCTGGGCGCCTTCGCGTGCAGTGGGTGACTAGGCGGTCTTCTGCTCGCCCGGGCCGCGTCCGCGCGCGTCCCGCGGAATCAGCGTCGGGTTGACGTTCGACTGGACGACGTCCGCCGTGATGACGACCCGGGCCACGTCCTTGCGGGACGGGACCTCGTACATCACGCCCTGGAGGACCTCCTCCATGATGGCCCGCAGGCCACGCGCGCCGGTCTGGCGGAGGATCGCCTGGTCGGCGATGGCCTCGAGGGCCTCACGCTCGAAGTCCAGCTCCACACCGTCGAGTTCGAAGAGGCGCTGGTACTGCTTGACGAGCGCGTTGCGCGGCTCGACGAGGATCTGCAGCAGGGCCTCGCGGTCGAGGTTGTGGACCGAGGTGATGACCGGGAGCCGGCCGATGAACTCGGGGATCATGCCGAACTTGACCAGGTCCTCCGGCATGACCTCCTGGAACTGGTCCTTGGACTCCATCTCGCGCTTGGAGCGGATCTGCGCGCCGAAGCCGATGCCCTTGGCACCCGCCCGGGACTCGATGATCTTCTCAAGACCGGCGAAGGCACCGCCCACGATGAACAGCACGTTCGTCGTGTCGATCTGGATGAACTCCTGGTGGGGGTGCTTACGGCCGCCCTGCGGCGGGACCGAGGCCGTGGTGCCCTCCAGGATCTTCAGCAGGGCCTGCTGGACGCCCTCGCCGCTCACGTCGCGCGTGATCGACGGGTTTTCACTCTTCCTCGCGACCTTGTCGATCTCATCGATGTAGATGATCCCGGTCTCGGCCTTCTTGACGTCGTAGTCGGCGGCCTGGATCAGCTTGAGGAGGATGTTCTCGACGTCCTCGCCGACGTATCCCGCCTCCGTCAGCGCCGTGGCGTCGGCGATCGCGAAGGGGACGTTCAGCATGCGCGCGAGGGTCTGCGCGAGGAGGGTCTTCCCGGAGCCCGTGGGGCCGAGGAGGAGGATGTTGGACTTCGCCAACTCGATGGCGTCGTCGCGGCCGTTCCCCCCGCCGTTCTCACCGGCCTGGACGCGCTTGTAGTGGTTGTACACCGCTACGGAGAGGGCCTTCTTGGCGGCCTCCTGGCCGACCACGTACCCCTCGAGGAACTCGTAGATCTCGCGAGGCTTCGGGAGTTCCTCCCAGCGGACCTCGCTGGTCTCGGCCAGCTCTTCCTCGATGATCTCGTTGCAGAGGTCGATGCACTCGTCGCAGATGTACACACCGGGCCCTGCGATGAGCTTCTTGACCTGCTTCTGGCTCTTGCCACAGAACGAGCACTTGAGCAGATCGCCGCCGTCACCGATGCGTGCCACGGTGTGCTTCCCCTTCGCCTGGGAGACGACTGGACGTCGACGTCCAGCGGCTCCTGGTGCAGCCTTATGTCCGACGGTACCTTGCCGGGCCCCTCGTTCGGGCCCCCCTTGGCGCGGTTCACTTTGACGTGGACCGTGCCAAACCGTGCCAAGGGGCGGCAGACGATACAGCCTCTCGCCTCAGCGCAGGCTCGAGTTGTCCATCTTCCGGGTGCTGATGACCTGGTCGATCAGTCC
The DNA here is from genome assembly GCF_045040895.1 of Streptomyces purpurascens. Classification (NCBI taxonomy): domain Bacteria; kingdom Bacillati; phylum Actinomycetota; class Actinomycetes; order Kitasatosporales; family Streptomycetaceae; genus Streptomyces; species Streptomyces purpurascens. Next base: position 3,212,928 of record NZ_CP108341.1, read on the forward strand.
GTAGCTCAGCGCGTCCTCGGCCGTGAGGATCTTGTCGCGCTCGATGTCCTCGCGGATCTTCTCGACCGGCGTGGTGGAGTGCTTGGCCAGCATCTCCTCCAGCTGCGAGCGCATCCGCAGGATCTCGTTCGCGGCGATCTCCAGGTCGGACACCTGGCCGCGGCCGGTCTCGCTGTACGGCTGGTGGATCAGCACGCGCGCGTTCGGCAGGGCCATGCGCTTGCCCGCCGTGCCGGCGGCCAGCAGGACGGCGGCGGCGGAGGCGGCCTGGCCCATGCAGACCGTCTGGATGTCCGGCTTCACGTACTGCATCGTGTCGTAGATCGCGGTGAGCGCCGTGAAGGAGCCGCCGGGGCTGTTGATGTACACCGAGATGTCACGGTCGGGGTCCATCGACTCCAGGCACAGCAGCTGCGCCATGACGTCGTTGGCGGAGGCGTCGTCGATCTGGACGCCGAGGAAGATCACGCGCTCCTCGAAGAGCTTCGCGTACGGGTCGTACTCGCGGATGCCCTGGGAGGTGCGCTCGACGAAGCGCGGAATGATGTAGCGGGACTCGGCCTGCGGGCCGGTGTAGCGGCCCTGCGAGGCGCTCATGTCCTGCACGGCGTTCATACGGTCGTAGATCCCGCTGCCGGGGAACTGGTTCACGGTGTCTCCTGAAAAGGGCTGAGGCGGTCGGCTGGGGCTGTCTGGGGTCGCTGGGGCCCGGGAGGGCTCCGGGGGCCTCACGGGGCGCCACAGGCCCCGTGGGGACCTCTCAGGCCCCGGTGCCGCCGCCGCCCGGCATACCTGCGGCCGTGGGGATGACGTCGTCGATGAGGCCGTACTCCTTGGCCTCGAAGGCGTCGAACCAGCGGTCGCGGTCCGAGTCGCGGGTGATCTGCTCGACCGACTGCCCCGTGTGCTGGGACGTGAGCTCGGCCATGCGCTTCTTGGTGTGCAGCAGCCGCTCGGCGTGGATCTTGATGTCCGAGGCCGAGCCGGCCAGGCCGGCGGAGGGCTGGTGGATCAGGATCTCGGCGTTCGGCAGCGCGAAGCGCTTGCCGGGGGTGCCCGCGCTGAGCAGGAACTGGCCCATCGAGGCCGCGAGACCCATGGCGATCGTCACCACGTCGTTCTTGATGAACTGCATCGTGTCGTAGATCGCCATACCGGCCGTGATCGAACCGCCGGGGCTGTTGATGTAGAGGTAGATGTCCTTGTCGGGATCCGCGGCAAGGAGCAGCAGCTGTGCGGTGATCTTGTTCGCGATGTCGTCGTCGACCGGCTGGCCGAGGAAGATGATCCGCTCGTTGAGCAGCCGGTTGTAGACCTGGTCACCGAGGCCACCACCGATGGAAGGCTCGCCGGCGGCGGAGGGCATCAGATTCGTCACGTATCCACCTGCTCGTCTTACGACGGCGCCGGGCCGTCTCACGTTTCCCTGCGGGGCTGGAGCCGTTCGCAGACTCCACTGCCCTCGTATTCATGGACCCTAACGCGCGGGTCCCTTCGGGGAATCCCGGAGATGGGAGTGTTCGCCGGGGGCGTAGCGACTTGGGCGCTTCGGTCCGCACCTGGGTCAGTGACGCCGACGGGCCCCGAGAGGCACTGTGTGTCTCTCGGGGCCCGTCCTTACGGCGTTATCAACCAGGTACCGGGGCTCAGCCCTCGGTCTTCTCCTCGGCGGACTCGGCGGCCTCGGCCTCGGGGGCCTCGGTCTCCTCGTCCTCGTCGTCCAGGTCGACGACCTCGCCGTTGGTGTCCTTGACCGCGGCCTTCTCGACCACGACGGCCAGGGCCTTGCCGCGGGCGACCTCGCCGACCAGGAGCGGAACCTGACCGCCCTCGACGACGGCCTGGGCGAACTGGTCGGGGGACATGCCGGAGGAGGCGGCGCGCCGCATGAGGTGCTCGGTGAGCTCCTCCTGGCTGACGTTCAGCTTCTCCTGCTTGACGAGCTCGTCGAGCACGAACTGCGTCTTGATGCCCTTGACCGCGGCTTCCTTGGTCTCGGCGTCGAACTCCTCGACCGTCTTGCCCTGGATCTCGAGGTACTTCTCGAGGTCGAGGCCCATCTGGCCGAGCTGGTGGTGCTCGAGGTTGTGCTTGCGAGTGTTGACCTCGTCCTCGAGCAGCTTGTCCGGGACCGGCACCTCGACCAGCTCGAGCAGCTTCTCCAGGACACGCTCCTGAGCCTGCGTGGCCTGGTCGTACTGCTTCATGTTCTCCAGGCGCTTGCGGCTGTCGGCGCGCAGCTCCTCGATGGTGTCGAACTCGGAGGCGAGCTGCGCGAACTCGTCGTCCAGCTCGGGCAGTTCACGCTTGGCGACCTGGGTGACCTTGACGGTGACCTCGGCCTCCTTGCCGGCCGCCGAGCCGCCCTTGAGCTCGGAGGTGAAGGTGGCCTCGCCACCGGCCTCCACGCCCTTCACGGCGTCGTCGATGCCGTCGAGCAGCTCGCCGGAGCCGATGGTGTAGGAGACGCCGTCCGCGACGCCGTCCTCCAGGACCTCGCCCTCGACCTTGGCCTCGAGGTCGATCGTCACGACGTCGCCGTCCTCGGCGGCACGCTCGACCGGGGCGGTGGAGGCGAAGCGCTCGCGCAGCTCCTCGACCGCCTTGTCGACGTCCTCCTCGGTGACCTCGACCGCGTCGACCTCGACCTCGATGCCGGAGTAGTCCGGGATCTCGATGGAGGGACGGATGTCGACCTCGGCGGTGAAGTTCAGCGTCTCGCCGTCCTTCAGCTCCGTGATGTCGACCTCGGGCTGACCCAGCGGGTTCAGCTCGGCCTCGTTGACCGCGTCGGTGTAGAACTTCGGCAGCGCGTCGTTGACGGCCTCCTCCAGCACCGCACCGCGGCCGAACCGCTGGTCGATGACCCGGGCCGGGACCTTGCCCTTGCGGAAGCCCTTCACCGTGACCTGCTGGTTGATCTTCTTGTACGCCGCGTCGAGGCTGTCCTTGAGCTCCTCGAAGGGCACCTCGACAGTGAGCCGAACCCGAGTCGGGTTCAGGGTCTCCACGGCGCTCTTCACGGTTCGGTCTCCTTGTGGCTGACTTCTTGGGTTCTGCCGGGGCCAGAACGGCCCGGCGGATTTCGCCGCCCGGAGACTTCAGACGCTGAGACACACGGGCGTGCAGCTTGCATAGTAACGGCAGCGACTACACCGCCCAAAAGGCGATCACATGAGTGACCGGGCGACGATCACTCAGGTGACTCGAGATGATCGGATGGCTGGTCGGGGTGGCGGGATTTGAACCCACGGCCTTCCGCTCCCAAAGCGGACGCGCTACCAAGCTGCGCCACACCCCGTCTGGTGCGACACGTAGGGTACATGGCGCGAGGCCGTACGGCCGCCGTATTTCCCCTGCGTCGGCGCCGGGAAGGTCCGGATGCGAATGCGGTGTGCGACGAGGGCGCACAACCCGCTACGATGCTTGCGTGCCGAGGTCACCCGACCTGGGCGCGCACCGTGCGGGCGTAGCTCAATGGTAGAGCCCTAGTCTTCCAAACTAGCTACGCGGGTTCGATTCCCGTCGCCCGCTCTGAACGGCTCGGGCCCGGTTCTTCGGAACCGGGCCCGAGGTGTTTTCCGGTGCCTGAGGGATTTCGGGTGCCCAGGGGATTTCCGGGGATTCAGAGGTGCCGTACGTCCACCGTGTAGACGGAGCGGACGCCGTACGGGACGTACAGGGCGTCGCCGACCAGGACGAGCGGGGCGCCCGAGGTGACGAGCATGCTGTCGGTTCTGCCGCCGTCGTCGCGGCCGGGCCGGGTGGCCTCGACCTCGCCGGTGCTCGCGTCCAGGGCGGCCAGGCGGCCGCTGGGGGACGCGACGTACACGTGGGTGGCGGAGGCGGTCGGCGGCCCCTGCTGCTCCACGGTGGAGTTGGATTCCCACAGTGTCCGGCCGGTGCGCGGCGAGACCGCGCGGATGCCGCCGCTTTCGCGCGTGAAGTAGACCGTGCCGCGGATCAGGTACGCCTGCGCGTCCTCGGGCCGGGGCTGTGCGAGCCGTCGCACGGTGAGCACGCGCGAGGAGACGTCGATCAGGGTCAGGCCGCGGTCCGTGGAGAAGGTGTCCGCGAGTACGAGGCGTCCGTCGTGCTGGCCGAGCAGGTACTGGGCGCCCTTGGCCTCGACGGTCCAGCGGGCCTCTCCGGTGGCCGGGTCGATCTGGGAGACGGTGGTCCGGGAGGCTCCTTTTTCCGACAGGCCGATCACGCAGACGAGGTAGGCGCGGTCGGCCGCCGGGCGCAGCAGGCAGTCGGCCGGGGCGTCGGGGCCGTGCGGCTTCGGTTGTCTCCAGCGGACGTCGCCGGTCTCGGCGTCGAGCAGGGCGTACTGGTCACCCCCGGAGCCGTAGAAGGTGACCACACCCTCGGGGACGGCCGTGGCGGCGTCCTGTGTGCTGTCGGGGAGGGACGCCGACTCGCCGGTGCCCGTTACGGTCCGCCAGAGCTCCTTGCCGGTGCCGGCGGCCAGGGCGTACACCGTGTAGCTGAACCGGGGGCCGGCCGCCGTCTCCCCCTCCTCCGCCTCGTAGGCGTAGACGTGATGGTCGGCGGTGCCGATGAGCGCGCCCTCGCTGCTGCTGGACGAGCCGTCGGGTGTGGGGTCGACGGGCCGGTCCCAGGTGTTACGGCCGCCGGCGAGATCGAAGCGGGTCGCCATGAGGCCGGAGCCGGCGCACACGAGGGAGGTGTCGACGGCCGCGCAGCCCGCGAGAGCGCTGTCGGCGCCGCCCAGGAGGCGCTCGCTGCCCTTGGGGGCCTTCGCGGCGGTGGCCCAGGACTTCCAGCCGTCGGGGAGGTCGCTGGGGGCGGCGGCCGAGGGGCCGGGGTCGCTGTCGCGGGAGAGGGCGACGGTGAGGACCACGGTGGTGGCGGCCAGTACGGCGGCCACGGCCGTCCCGGCTGCCGCGGTGAGGAGGTACCGGCGTCTGCGGCCGCCGCGCGGCCCGGCGGGCTCGGGCGGCGGGTCGGCGAGCGGGGTGTCGCGCTGCGGCGCGGCCGCGGGGGCACGCCGGGGCGGAACGGTTCTCGACTCCTCGGCGGCCGGGGGCACCGCGCCCGGGTCTCCGTCGCGCAGCAGGGTCAGGAGTTCGTCGGCGGTCACGCGGGACTTGGGGTGCTTCTCCAGGCAGAGGCGTACGAAGGGGAGCAGTTCGTCCGGTACGCCGGCGAGGGCCGGTTCGCCCTCGACGACCCGGACCGCCGTCTCGTAGGGGCTCGGGCTGTCGAAGGGGCCGCGGCGGGTGGCGGCGTAGGCGAGGACCGAGCCGAGGGAGAAGATGTCGGCGGCCGGGCCGACGTCCTGCGGGGAGGAGAACTGCTCCGGCGACATGTAGGGCGGGGTGCCCATGACGCGCCCGGTCTGGGTGAGGACGTCGGCGGCGGCGAACTCGGCGGCGCGGGAGATGCCGAAGTCGATGACGCGGGGGCCGTCCTCGGCGAGCATCACGTTGGCCGGCTTCAGATCGCGGTGGACGACTCCGGCGCGGTGGATGTCGCGCAGCGCCTCGGCGAGGCCGGCGGCGAGTTCACGCAGCCGGGGTGCGGGGAGCGGGCCGTGCTCGCGGACGTGGGTGCCGAGGTCCGCTCCCGGTATGTAGAGCGTGGCCATCCAGGGGCGCGACGCGTCGGCGTCCGCGTCCACGACGGGAGCTGTGAAGGCGCCGCTGACCTGTCGGGCCGCGGCCACCTCGCGGCGGAAACGGGCGCGGAACTCGTCGTCGTCGGCGTACTGGCCGTGCACCACCTTGACGGCGAGGCGCCGGCCGGAGGCCGAGCGGGCCAGATAGACCACACCCATGCCGCCGGAGCCGAGGCGGTCCTCGATGCGGTAGCCGCCCACCTCCACCGGGTCAGAATCGCGCAGCGCCATCCCCGTACGTTCCCCCCGTCACGCACTGTCCCGTCGGGAGGAGGGTATCCGCACGCCCCTCGGGCCCGTGGCACCGGCCCGGGAGGGGTGCTCCCGGGCCGGTCAGAAGCTGATGGAGTTGACCGTCTCCGCTATCGAGTTGAGGAAGCGCTGGATGGACGGGGCCATGCCGGTCGAGGCGAGGAAGAAGCCGAAGAGGATCGCCACGATCGCGGGGCCTGCCTTGATGGATCCCCCTCTCAGCAACACCACAAGGATGATCGCCAACAGCAGAACCACAGACAGTGAAATGGCCACAACTGATCACACCCTCGGTCGGTCCGCTCTCCCGGCCGGGGGCGCCACTGCGCGCACCCCGCCAGAACCATCGTGCCACCAACGCGGCCGGGCTATGCGGCCGGTGACGCATCGACCGCCCCGGTGTCGTCCGGGCCCGTGTACGCCGCGTGCGGGAGGGGACCCGACGGCGGGGACTCGTACGGCAATTCGAAGCGCCACCCGCGCAGGGAATTGGGGCGGATCGTTTCCGTCTCCACACAACGCGTTCGCAGCTAATTCGAATTACTGCCCAAGGCTCCTCAACAACCCTGGGGAGAGGCTTCCGAAGAGCGCTGAAGCGGACATTCCACTGGAGTCGCCTGCTGGTCTTATGCACCGCTTAGTCCGGAAGTATCCCGACAAGCAGGGCACCTGTGACGGACACAACTCGGCACCGAAGATGTGTTGGTCATCACGCCGACAGTGACGTCAACTACCCGAAATCCGGGGTACCCACAGCGAATAGCCAGGAATCACGTCCGGCGTTTTACGAATAGAGGCAGGGAAGGCTAGGGTGCCTCAGATGTTCCACGCTGCCTCGTCCCCCGCAAGCGCAGCGAGGTCCCGGATCGTCTCCCCGAGCTCCTGGTGGGAGGGTCTGTGACGAACTCGCTGCGACCGAACGGCGACCGCAAGGCGCCACTTCCCCCGGCACAGTCGCCGGCAGGCGGAGTGCCGAGCCCGCGCTCGCCGCAGAGCCCCCAGAAGAAGCAGAACGGCAAGCAGCGCGACGCGTTCTTCGACAACGCGAAGTACCTCGCGATCGTGCTGGTGGCCATGGGCCACGCCTGGGAGCCGCTCAAGGGCGACAGCCGGATACTCGAGGCCGCGTACCAGGTCGTCTACGCGTTCCACATGCCGGCGTTCATCCTCATCTCCGGCTACTTCTCGCGCAGTTTCGACATGCGGCCCGACCGGCTCAAGCGCCTGATCACCGGCGTGGCCGTGCCGTACATCATCTTCGAGACGGCCTACCCGCTCTTCAAGCGGTGGATCGACGACGACCCGGGGCAGGACATCAGTCTCCTCGACCCGTGGTACCTGACCTGGTTCCTGGTCGCGCTGTTCATCTGGCGGCTGACCACCCCCATCTGGAACATGGTGCGCTGGCCGCTGCCGCTCGCGCTCGGCCTCGCGATGCTGGCGACCGTCACCCCCGAGATCGGTGACGACCTGGACCTGCAGCGCGTCCTGCAGTTCCTGCCGTTCTTCGTGCTGGGCCTGGTGATGAAGCCCGAGCACTTCCACATGGTGCGCCGCCGTTCGGTGCGGATCGCCTCGGTGCCCGTGTTCGCCGCCGCCCTGGCCTTCAGCTGGTGGGCCGTGCCGCGCATGAACACCGCGTGGTTCTACCACCGTGACGCCGCGCAGGAGCTGGGCGCGCCGTGGTGGGCCGGCCCGGTCATGGTGCTCGCGATGTTCGGCTGCTCCCTGGTGCTGACCGCGTGCTTCTTCGCCTGGGTGCCGCGTCGCCACATGTGGTTCACCGCGCTCGGCGCGGGCACGCTCTACGGCTACCTGCTGCACGGCTTCCTCGTGAAGGCCGGCGACTACCAGGGCTGGTTCGAAGCGAGCTGGTTCCACCAGCCGGCCGGACAGATCGCCGTGACCGTCCTCGCGGCCGCCGTCGTGACGGTGCTGTGCACCAAGCCGGTGCAGCGCATGTTCCGGTTCGCGATGGAGCCGAAGATGGAATGGGCCTTCAAGCGGGACGCGGCCGAGCTGGCCCGCGAACGCCAGAGCGCCGAGCGGCGCGAGCGCGAGAAGGTCAGCGCCTAGGCGCCTTTCAGCACCTTTCAGACCGCATCCGACTGACCGAGAAGTGCGCGCATCCGTGCGTACTTCTCGGTCAGTCGCATGCGGGTGGCCTCGTCGAGGATCGCGAGGCGGGCCGGATCCGCGTTGTGCGCCAGGTCCGCCTCCTTCACCAGCGCCGCGCCCGGGGTGGCGAGGATACGCGCGGCGTACGCCTCGGGCGGCTCCCCGGCCCGCTTGGTGACCGCGAGGACGATGTCCTTCGTACGGCTGCTCAGCGCGGCCTCGCGCAGCCACTGGGGCGAGAGGGCGTCGTCCTCGACGGCGTCGTGCAGCCAGGCCGCCGCGATCTGGTCCTCGTCGCCGCCCCGTTCCCGTACCCCCTCCGCCACGGCCCGCAGGTGTTCGGCGTAGGGCCGCCCCGCCTTGTCGGTCTGGCCGGCGTGCGCGGCGCGGGCGGTGGCCTCGACCTGGGCCAGGGTCAGCGGGGTGCGGGGTGTCTCGGTCACCGCTCCAGTGTCTCCCCGCGCAGCGCCGCCCGGGCCGGCAGGGTCGCGGCGGCCATGCCGAGGACGAGGATCGACGCCGCGAACGAGCCGTACACCAGCGGGGGTATGTACGGTCCCTGGCCCGTCAGCCCCCGCATCATCGGGACGAGCGTGGCCAGGGCGATCGCCGTGCCGAGCGCGATGCCCGCGACGGCGACCAGGAGGGCTTCCCAGCGGACCATGCGCAGCACCTGGCGGCGGGTGGAGCCGAGCAGGCGGAGCGTGCCGAGTTCGCCGCGGCGGTCGAGGACCGTCATGACCAGCGTGTTGACGGCGGCGACGGCCGCGAAGCCGCCGAGTACGGCCGCCATCACCCGGTTCGCCCAGCCGTTGAGTTCGCGGTCGAGGGACGCGGCGGTCGTGTAGTCGGCGCGGTCCAGGACCCGGCCGAGCGGTGCGAGTGCCTTCGCCGTGCCGCCCTTGACCCACAGTTCGGTGTCGAAGGACGAGCTGACGTGGCGGGCCAGGTCGGTGCGGTTCAGGGTGACCTGGGACAGGCCCATGCCGCGTCCGTACGTCGCCGCCACCAGCGGGGTGGCCCTGGTGCCGTCGGGCAGGTGGATGCGGATACGGTCGCCGACCCGGACGTTCGCGTTGTCGGCGACGGACGCGTCCACGGCTATCTCGCCCGGTTTCAGGGTGAGTTGTCCCCGCTCGACGTCCAGGTCCTGTACGGCGGTCAGGGCGCGGGCGGTGCCGGTGACGCCCTGTGCGGAGACGGGGGTCAGGACGCCGGTGGCCGGGACGAGCACGGATGTCCTCAGCAGGCCGACGGCGGCGGTGACGTCGGGCGTCCGCTCGGCGCGTCGTACGGCCTCCGGGGGCAGGGCGCCCTGGTCGGCCGTGACGATGTGGTCGGCGACGATGCCCGCCCGCTGCTGTTCGCCGGTGACCTTGTCCTCGCTGGTCTGCAGGAAGACGAGGACGGAGGAGAAGGCCATGGCGAGCACGATCGGGGTGATCGCGGAGGCCAGACGCCGGGCGTTGGTGCGGGAGTTGGCCGCGGCGAGCGCGGCGGGGGCGCCTGCCCCGCGCAGCGGGAGTCCGAACAGGGCGGCGCAGGCGCGGGCCACCAGTGGGCCCAGCAGCGCGACGGCCAGCATGAAGAGCATCACGACTCCGAGCGCCGCGTTGGCCGCCTCCTCGCCGGTCAGCGAGGCGGCCAGGCCCGCGCACACGAACCCGCCGGCCGGCGGCGGCCACACCGAGCGGGGTGCGGATCCAGCCCGGGCGCAGCCGCTCCACGGACGCCTCGCTCAGCGCCTGGCCCGGCTTGATGCGCGAACTGCGGTGCGCGGCGGTGTATCCGGCGAGCAGGGCCGTGGCCAGGACCGTCCCGGCCGTGGAGACCAGCGGGATCCAGGAGACGGCTAGGTCGACGGCGTCCGGGACGGCGCCCTTGTCCTTGAGCCGGCCGAACCACCAGGCGGCCAGGGCGATTCCGGGCAGACAGCCGAGCGCGCCCGCGACCGGGGCGACGAGCAGGGCCTCGGTGGCGATGGTGCGGCGGATCTGGCGCGGGGTGGTGCCGATGGCGCGCAGCAGGGCGAACTCGCGGGCGCGCCGGCCCACGGCGAGGGCGACGGTGCCGGCCGCGGTGAAGACGGCGACCAGGGTGGCGATGCCGCCGAAGGAGCCGCCGATTCCGGTGAGGACCTCCCTGGCCTCGATGAGGAGGGGATCCTCGACGGCGCCCCGGTCGTCGCCGGTGTGGAGTTCGGCCCTGGTGCCCAGGGCGTGCGCGACCCTGGCCTGAAGGGTTCCGGTGCTGATGCCGGGCTCGGGGAGGACGGCGATGGTGTCGACGCGGTGCGGGTGTCCGGAGACGCGTACGGCTTCGGTGTCGGCGAACCAGACGGTGGGCTGCGCCGTGTCCTGGGCGTCCTGCGCGGACGTGGTTCCGGAGACGCGGTAGGCGCGGGCGCCCTCCGGAGTGGTGAGGGTGACGGAGTCGCCGACGGAGGCCCGCGGGCCGTGAGCGAGGACGACCTCGCCCGGGCCGGGGGCGCGTCCGGCGGTGAGGCGTTCACCGGTGAAGGCGGTGGAGCCCCAGCCGTGGGCGGTGAGCGTGACCTCGGGGGTGAGCACCGGGAAGGTGACGTCGGGGATCGCCGCGCGCGCCCCGGGCACCGCGGCGGCCTTCGCCACCAGGGAGTCGTCGAGGCGGGCCCGGTCCGGCACGGCATCGCTCTCGTCCGGCTTCCCGGCCCGCTGCTCGGCGGCCGCCACGACGGGGACGTGCGCGTAGCGCCGGGGCGGGACCTCGGCGCGCACACCCGTCTCCAGCAGGATGCCGCAGGCCGACACGATCGTCGCGGCCAGCATCAGGGCGACGAACGTGCCGACGAACGCGGCGGGGCGGAAGCGGAGGGCCGCGCGGGCGAGGCCGTTGGGAACGAACATCAGGCTGCCGCTCCCGCACAGGTGGGCGCTGTGGTCAGAGAGGTCATCCGGGCGGCGATGCGGTCGACGTGGCTGCGGGCGGGAGGGGCACCGTGGAGGTGGTGCGTACCGGCGTCGCGGTCGAGGTGGTCGATGATCTCGCCGTCGGCCAGGAACAGGACGCGGTCCGCCCAGGCGGCGGCCGCCGGGTCGTGGGTGACCATGACGACCGTGGCGCCCTGGGTGTCGACGGACCGGCGGAGCAGGGTGAGGATCTCGGAGGCCGTGGTGGTGTCCAGGGCGCCGGTCGGTTCGTCCGCGAAGACGACGTCGGGGCGGGTGACCAGGGCGCGGGCGATGGCCACGCGCTGCTGCTGGCCGCCGGAGAGCTGGCCCGGGCGGCGGCGGGCCTGGTCCGCCAGGCCGACCCGGGCCAGGACCTCGGCGGCGCGGCGACGGTCGGGGCGGTGGCCGGCCAGGCGCATCGGGAGGACGACGTTCTGCTCGACCGTGAGGGACGGCAGGAGGTTGAAGGCCTGGAAGACGAAGCCGATGCGGGTGCGGCGCAGGGCGGTGAGCTTGTTCTCCTTCATGCCGGTGATCTCCGTGCCGCCCAGGCGGACCGCGCCCGCCGTGGGGCGGTCGAGGCCTGCCGCGCACTGGAGGAACGTGGACTTGCCGGAGCCCGAAGGGCCCATCACCGCGGTGTAACTGCCGTGCCGGAGCGTGAGATCGATGCCGCGCAGGGCGTGGACGGCGGTGCGACCGCGGCCGTAGCGCTTGCGGACGCCGTGCAGTTCTACGGCCCAGTCGCCTGCCATGTCTGTCCTTCCGGATCCGTGTCGCTCGGTCGCCGTGCGGCGTTCGCCGGCGATGTGTCGAACGTACGGAAACGGAGGGTGCGCGGACCATGAGGACGACCGCCGGACCGACCTGGGGAAAACCCCACCTCAGCGGGGGGCGGACGTCGCCGTCGGGCCCTCTCGGCAGATCAGCAGGAGGGCCCGGTCGTCGTTGACGTCCTTGGCCACCGCCTCGATGAGGTGCCAGGCGGCGCCGTGGAAGCCGCCGGCCACATAGCGGTCGGCCTCGCCGGTGAGGCGGTCGATGCCCTCGACGATGTCGCGGTCGGAGGTCTCCACCAGGCCGTCCGTGAACAGCATCAGCACGTCGCCCGGGCGCAGCGAGCCCTTCACGGGGTCGAACTGGGCGCCGTCGTACACACCGAGGAGCGGGCCCTCGGCCGCCTTCTCCTCCCAGCGTCCGGTGCCCGCGCTGAGCTGCAGGCCCGGCGGATGGCCGGCCGAGTAGAGCTCGTAGTCGCCGGAGTCCAGGTCGAGGACCAGGTGGATGGAGGTGGCGAAGCCCTCGTCCCAGTCCTGGCGGAGCAGATAGCCGTTCGCGGCGGGGAGGAAGGCGTGCGGCGGGAGGGAGCCCAGCAGGCCGCCGAACGCACCGGACAGGAGCAGGGCGCGGGAGCCCGCGTCCATGCCCTTGCCGGAGACGTCGGTGAGGACGACCTCGAGCGTACGGCCGCCGTTGGTGCGGGCCGCCACCACGAAGTCGCCCGAGAAGGACTGCCCGCCCGCCGGGCGCAGCGCCATCTCCTGGTGCCAGCCGCCCGGCAGGTCGGGCAGCTGGCTCTGCACCCGGATACGTTCGCGCAGGTCGAAGAGCATGGTGCCGCCGCGCCGCCAGGGCACACCGACCCGGCTGCGGAACTGGGCCAGCAGCAGCCCGAAGAAACCGCAGGCCGCGACCACCAGCACGATGCCCGGAGTGACCCTGGAGGGCCCCTCCGTGTACGGGCCCAGTTGCACCGACTCCACGATCAGCGCCGTGGCCGCCGCCGCGTACAGGCCGAGCAGGCTCGCCGGGCGCAGCACCAGGCCGCCCACGACGACGGGCAGGACGAGCGCGGCCGGCGAGAACCACACCGAGTTCCCCAGCGTCGCCGCCGCGATCAGCGGGACGGTCAGGAGCAGACCGGCCAGGGCGATCCAGTCCGAGCCGTCACCGCGGAAGTAGTCCACGGCGGCTCGGCGCACGCCGACGCGGGCCCGGTGCCACTGCTTCTTCAACCGGGCCGTGAACGTGTCGGCTTCCGCGCGCCGCTCTCGTCCTGATGCCATTAGTTCGGGACCCTATCCATCGGACCAGCCGCTTGGCACGGGAGGTCCCACTTGTCCCCCGTCCGAGGGCCGACTTCACAGTGAACTTCACAGCGTGCCGCCCCGCCGCCACCTGAGAGAAATTTGCTCGCTCGTCCCGCATTGCCCTGGTAGGCATGGCCCATGGCGACTGACGCGAGCGGCTCCGCGCTCGACCTGCGGGTGCTGCGGCGGGACGATTGGGACAAGTGGTACGAGACCCTGATCCGGGGCTTCGGCGGGGTGCCGGAGTCCGCCGAGGAACGGGAGTTGTGGAACTCGCTGACCGAGCTCGACCGTTCACTCGGCGCCTGGGACGGGGACGAGTGTGTGGGGACGGCCGGGGCGTTCAGCTTCCGGCTCACGGTGCCCGGCGGTGCCTCGGTGCCGGCCGCGGGCGTCACCATGGTCAGCGTGGCCGCCACGCACCGCCGGCGCGGAATTCTGACGTCGATGATGCGGCGGCAGCTGGACGACGTCCGTGCCTGGGGTGAGCCGCTGGCCGTGCTCACGGCCTCCGAGCCGGCGATCTACGGCCGGTTCGGATACGGGAGCGCCACTTTCCAGTTGAACGCCGAGATCGACACGACCCGGGTGCGGCTCACGTCGCTGCCGGCGGGTACGGACGACGTGCGCGTGCGGTACGCCGTTCCGGCCGATGTCCTCGACGTGTGCGAGGCGGTGTACGCCCGGCTGGTTCCGTCGCGGCCGGGGATGCTGGCCCGGCAGCCCGGCTGGGAGCGGCTGGGGCTGCTCGATCCGGAGAGCGAGCGGGAGGGGGCGTCGCCGCTGCAGTGCGTCGTCGCCGAGCGGGACGGCGAGACCGTCGGGTACGCGCGGTATCGCGTCAAGCCGGGCTGGGAGGCCAGCGGGCCCAACGGCACGGTGATTCTGGAGAACTCGGCGGCGCTGGACCCCGCGGCGGACGCGGCGCTGTGGCGCTTCCTGTTCGGCATCGACCTGACGTCGTCGCTGGTGGTGCGGGGGCGGGGGCGGCCGGTGGACGACGCGTGGCGGCACTGGGTGTCCGACATCCGGCGGTGCCGGCCGCGGTTGGGGGATTCGCTGTACGTACGGCCGGTGGATCTGGGCGCCGCGCTGGAGGCGCGGACGTATCAGGCGCCGGTGGATGTGGTGTTCGAGGTGGAGGACGCGTTCTGCCCCTGGAACGCCGGGCGTTGGCGGCTCAGCGGGGACGCGAAGGGGGCGTCCTGCGAGCGTACGGCGGACGCGGCGGATGTCGCCCTGTCCGTACGGGAGTTGGGTACGGCGTACCTCGGGGGTGTGTCGCTGGCCTCGTTGGGGACGGCGGGGCGTGTGCGGGAGGTACGGCGGGGGGCGTTGGCGGAGGCCTCGCTGGGGTTCGGGGCCGGTGTGGCGCCGTGGTTGCCGTACAGCTTCTGAGCTTGTTCCTTAACCTCCGTCCCTACTCTGACGGTCCCCTTAATGGGGTGATCATGACGAGCTGATCCGACACACTGGTTCGATGCGGCATGATGATGAACAGCCTTTGTCCGGTGGCAACGTCAGTGATGGTGTCGTTCGCGTCGGGGACACCGTTCGCCGTCCGGCCGGAATATGGACTCCCGCTGTGCATGCCCTGCTTGCCCACCTGCACGAGGTGGGATTCGGCGCGGCGCCTCGTCCGCTCGGCATTGACGATCAGGGGCGTGAGGTCCTGACCTTCATGCCGGGACATGTGGTCTGGCCCGACCGGTTCTCGCTGATGGAACCCGCTCGACAACTGGCTCGCGTGGCACGGCTGATCCGGGACTTCCACGACGCCGTGCAGGACTTCACGCCGCCGTCCGATGCGCGGTGGCAGACGCTGATTCCCGCTGAGGGCAGTGACATCATCGCCCATAACGACTTGGCCCCCTGGAACCTCGTGGTCGCAGACGAGGCGCGGTGGGCCTTCATCGACTGGGACGCTGCAGGTCCCGGCTCGCGCCTGTGGGATGTCGCATACGCCATTCACGGGTTCATTCCGCTGTCCGCGCATCCGGACTGGCAGAGCCCGGACGCGGCGGACCGACTGCGAGTCTTCGCCGACGCCTACGGTCTGGATGAGTCCGAACGCCGTCGGTTGGTCCCTCTACTGGGGCGCCGTACGCGTTCCATGCACGACTTCCTGCGCGACCAGGCAGCCCAAGGAGCCCAGCCCTGGGCAAGGCTGTGGGCTGAAGGCCACGGCGACGCCTGGCGAAACGACGCCGAGTACATCGAGCAACGCGAAGACCAGTGGATGCAGGCCCTGCTCGCCGGCTGAGGCATCAGTGCCCGTGCCTGACTCCTGGCATCGAACGACATCTCGCACGCCGGGAGGACTTATTCGACTGTCTGACCGGGCGCGGGGACGAATTGTTCGACCTCGTGGACGCGTTGTTGTGCGCGGACGGTTGGGTGACCTCGCCGGTGGACCTGACGCTGGTGGCCGAGCACCGGCGCGGGCACGGCGCGATGTACAAGGCGTTGAACTGCGGGAACGTGGATGTGCCCCGGCTGCGGCACGTGCTTGCCGGTCTGCCGATGCCGCGGGCCGCCGACGGCCGCTTGGTCCTGGCGGTCGTGTCGGGGGTTCCTCAAGGGCGTTGGCAGGTCGGGCACCAGAAGAGGTTGCGGGCGGCGAGGTCGGCGGTGCGGATCTCGGTGCCGCAGAGGTGGCAGGGCTGGTTGGCCCTGCGGTAGACGTACACCTCGCCGCCGTGGTCGTCCACGCGGGGTGGGCGGCCCATGGCCTCCGGGGTGTGTTCCGGGCGGACGGTGTCGATGCGGTTGTTGCGGACGCCCTCGCGCATGAGCGCGACCAGGTCGGTCCAGATCGTGTGCCACTCGGACGGGGTGAGGTCCTTGCCGGGGCGGTACGGGTCGATGCGGTGCCGGAAGAGGACCTCCGCGCGGTAGACGTTTCCCACGCCTGCGATGACCTTCTGGTCCATGAGGAGGGCGGCGATCGTCGTACGGCTGCGGGCGATACGGCGGTACGCGGCGTCCGGGTCGGCGTCCTCGCGGAGGGGGTCGGGGCCGAGGCGGTCGTGTATCGCCTGCTTCTCCGGGGGTGTGATCAGGGCGCAGGTGGTGGGGCCTCGGAGGTCTACGTACGCGGTGTCGTTCGCGAGGCGGAGGCGCACGGTGTCGGTGGGTGGGGGTGCGGGGGCCGGGCCGAAGGTGACCTTGCCGAAGAGGCCGAGGTGGATGTGGATCCAGTCGCTGTCGCGGAAGCCGAGGAAGAGGTGTTTGCCGTGGGCTTCCGTGTGGGTGAGTTCCGTGCCGGTGAGGAGGGCGGCGGCGTCGGTGAACTTGCCCTGGGGGCTGGTGGTTCGGGGGGTTGTGCCGAGGAAGGCGGCGGCGTAGTCCTGGGCCAGGCGGTGGATGGTGTGGCCTTCTGGCACGGGTTCTCCCTGTGATCGTTGCCTTTGCCCACCCACCCGCCCGACTCGGTCGGTCAAGAGACCGGACTCGAACAGCCTCGGGGCTCCGCCCCGGACGGGGCTTTCCCACCCACCCACCCGAAGCAGTTCGTCAAGGGGTTGAGGTCGAAAGGCATCGGGGCTCCGCCCCGGACCCCGGCGGCGACTGCGTCCCCCGCACCCCTCGCGGGGCTCCGCCCCCACACCCCGCCAGGGGCTGCGCCCCTTGGCCCCCCTGGGCCGGGGCTCGGACACTGGGCCTGCGTCCGACTCGGCACTGAGCCGGC
Source organism: Streptomyces purpurascens (assembly GCF_045040895.1). NCBI lineage: Bacteria > Bacillati > Actinomycetota > Actinomycetes > Kitasatosporales > Streptomycetaceae > Streptomyces > Streptomyces purpurascens. The sequence goes on from NZ_CP108341.1 coordinate 3,229,653, forward strand.
ATCCAACTCACCACTGACCTGGGTCTGACTCTTCTACTGGCCTGCGCCTGACTCGGCACTGGCCCGACGGTGGGCTCGGACACTGAGCCTGCGACCGACTCAGCACTGGACTCGTAGCGGGCTTGGGCCATGTCCGGGTCCGGGGCGGGGTGGAACCGTGGGGCTTGGCCGAAGGCGCGGGGCGGGTGCTGGGGCCGCGGTGGGCTCGGGCTGGACCCCGCCTTGCGCCCTCGCGCCGGTGTGCCGCGAGCCCGGCTCACATGGTCGGTCTCAGCGGCTCAGGCGTCGGGGCCCTGCTGGGGGTGGTGCGGCGGGATCGGGGGGAGGGCAGCCGTCGTTTCGTACTCGTTGAGCATGTCGATTCGGCGAATGTGACGTTCGTCACCGGAGAACGGTGTCGCGAGGAACGTCTCGATGAAGGCCGTCGCCTCGTCCTGCGAGTGCATGCGCGCGCCCACGGCGACGACGTTGGCGTTGTTGTGCTGACGGCCGAGGGCCGCCGTCTCCTCGCTCCAGGCGAGGGCCGCGCGGACGCCCTTGACCTTGTTCGCGGCGATCTGCTCGCCGTTGCCGGAACCGCCGATGACGACGCCGAGCGCGTCGGGGTCCGCGGCCGTGCGCTCCGCTGCGCGGAGGCAGAAGGGCGGGTAGTCGTCCTGGGCGTCGTAGATGTGCGGGCCACAGTCGACGGGGTCGTGACCCGCCGCCTTCAGCCAGTCGACGAGGTGGTTCTTGAGTTCGTAGCCGGCATGGTCCGAGCCGAGGTACACGCGCATGGGATGAGTGTGACACGGGTGTTTCGGGGAAGGCGCGCGGGGTGGCGCTCATGAAAACGTGAGGCGAATGTGAGCCGCATTACGGAACCTCAGGAAAACCTCAAGTAACAATCTGGATTCAAAGGTTCTCGAAAACGTTCGCCTCCGATTCACTGGACCGGCTCGTACACCCGCTCGTACGAGGACCCGTACACCGTCATGCCGCGACACACCCCGTTCGTACGGCTGGTGCGGCTCCGTACGGAAGAACAACTCCCCGGCGCAAAGGAAATCCGTTCCATGACCTCGCAGCCGACACTGAAGACGACCGGAAACGACCCCGGAGGGCCCGGAGAACCCGGCGGACCGGACGGCAGCTCCGGACTGCAGGCCGGGCTCAAGAACCGGCATCTGTCGATGATCGCCATCGGTGGCGTCATCGGGGCCGGGCTCTTCGTGGGGTCCAGCTCCGGTATCGCCACCGCAGGCCCCGGCATTCTCCTGTCGTACGCCCTCGTCGGCACGCTCGTGGTGCTGGTGATGCGGATGCTCGGTGAGATGTCGGCCGCCAACCCGACCTCGGGTTCCTTCTCCGCGCACGCCGACCGGGCGCTCGGCCCCTGGGCCGGTTTCTCCATCGGCTGGCTGTACTGGTTCTTCTGGGTCGTGGTGCTCGCGGTCGAGGCGACCGCCGGTGCCGTGATCCTGGAGGGCTGGATCCCGGCCGTGCCGCAGTGGGCCTGGGCCCTGATCGTGATGCTGGTGCTCACCGCCACCAACCTGGTCTCCGTCGGGTCGTACGGCGAGTTCGAGTTCTGGTTCGCCGGGATCAAGGTCGTCGCGATCGCCGCGTTCATCGTCATCGGTGGGCTTGCCGTCTTCGGGCTGCTGCCCGGCGTGGACAGTGAGCAGGCCGGGCTGAGCAACCTCACTCAGCACGGCGGCTTCCTGCCCCATGGCGCGGGCGCCATCCTCACCGGTGTGCTCCTGGTCGTCTTCTCCTTCATGGGCAGCGAGATCGCCACCCTGGCCGCCGGTGAGTCCGAGAACCCGCAGCAGGCCGTCACCAAGGCCACCAACAGCATCATCTGGCGAGTCGGCGTCTTCTACCTCGGTTCGATCTTCGTTGTGGTCGCCCTGCTGCCGTGGGACAGCAAGTCCATCACCGACGACGGCTCCTATGTCGCCGCGCTCGACTCCCTGGGCATTCCGCACGCCGGTCAGATCATGAACTTCATCGTGCTGACCTCGGTGCTGTCCTGTCTCAACTCCGGTCTCTACACCGCCTCCCGCATGGCCTTCTCCCTCGGCCAGCGCGGCGACGCGCCGAAGTCCTTCGCCCGCACGACCGGCAACGGCGTGCCGCGGACCGCGATCCTCGCGTCCGTCGCGTTCGGCTTCGTCGCCGTCTTCTTCAACTACAAGTTCCCGGACTCCGTCTTCCTCTTCCTCGTGAACTCCAGTGGCGCGGTCGCCCTGTTCGTGTGGCTGGTGATCTGCTTCTCCCAGCTGCGGATGCGGAAGATCATCCAGGCGGAGGCGCCGGAGAAGCTCGTCGTCAAGATGTGGCTGTACCCGTATCTGACCTGGGCGACGGCCGGACTGATCGTGTTCATCCTCGGCTACATGCTCACCGACACCGAGCACGACGGGCGCCAGACCATCCTGCTGTCGCTGCTCGTCGCGGCCGTGGTGCTCGTCATCGCCTTCGTGAAGCAGAGGGGCCGCGGTCGGCGGGGCGCCGACGCCGCGCGGGTCGAGGTTCCGGACGAGGGCCGGGACGAGGTCTCGGCCGGCTGACCGGCGGGCGCTCGCCTCTTCGATGTGTGGGGCCTGCGGTGCGTGTTCTTCCTTTCAGGACGCGCGCCGCAGGCCCCTTTTTGTGTCCCTACAGCACCGTGAAGCTGTCCTTGACCTTCTCGTACGTGCTCAGGGCCTCCTCCTCGATCCCTGCCTGGTACCAGGTGTTGACCTGGTACGACTTGCCGCCCACGTTGAAGCCGAGCAGACGGGCGTGCCAGCGGACGCCCTCCAGCGTGAAGGTGTACTCCCAGACCACCGCCGGGTGGCCGCGGAACGTCGTCTCCTCCAGGCGGATCTTGCGGTAGTCCTGGCCCTGGTGGGCGTTGCGTTCCGAGGTCTGCCAGGTCTCCAGGAGGTCGCCGCGCGCCAGGGCCGACTTGCCGACCAGTTCCTGGGCGCCGTCCGGGGAGGTGTAATGCACCTCCGCGCCCGTCTTCACGTCCCGTCGCCAGCCGTCCGGTGTCGCCCAGGCGAACCCACCGGCCTCCCGGTGCGTGCCCGGCGGCAGGCTCTGCGGCCGGGCTGTGCCCTCGACGGTGGGTGTGGGTGTGGTGGTGGCTGTCGGGGTGGGGCCGGTGGTGGGGGGTGCGGAAGTGGAAGAGCCTGCGCGGGTGTCGTCGTCGCCCGGTGAACCCGATGATGTCGCCAGGATGATTCCTACGACGGCACCGGCCGTCGCGATCGTGGCCGCCGCGGCGGCGAGCATCCTACGGCGGTGACCTGCGCGGGGGCGGGACACGGCCGGGACGGCGGGGCCGGGGAGCTCGCCCGGCGGCATCGGGCCGGGTGCCGGCGTGGGGTGGGGGCGGCACTCGGTCGCCGCCTGTGCGCGGGTGAGGGAGACGGGGCTCGGGCGGTGGGCGGTGGTGGCGCGGCGGTCGGGACGTGACGTGTTCGGCTGCGCCTTCGCGGCGGCTTCCGTGGTGGCGGCCGCGGGGTGGTGGTCGGGGAGTTGGTGTCGTGCCGCGTCCAGGACGGGGGCGGGCTGGCGGGGGTCCTGGGGTGCAGCCGTCGTGGGGGCCGAGGTCCGTGGCTCCGGTTCCGGGGCGGGTTGCTGGTCCTTCTCGGGTTCCGGGTGCGGTTCCGGGATGCGTTGCTGGTCCGGCTCCGACTCCGGCTCCGGTTCCGGTTCCGGTTCCGGCTTCGGTTCCGATTCCGTGTGCAGGTCCCGCTCCGGCCGTCCCTGCTCAAGCCCCCCTCCCCCCAGGGTTTCCTCGAGGCCGGCCGCGCCCCACCCCACCGGCACCGTCGGCGTGGGAACCGGGAACGCCACCGCTTCCAGGGCCGTTTCCAGGTCCTCCAGGTTCGGGCGGGTCGACGGGTCCTTTTCCAGGAGGGCCGTCAGGATGTCGCGCAACGGGCCGGAGGCGGCGGGGAGTTCGGGTTCCTCGTAGAGCACCGCGTGCAGGGTCGCCAGCGTGGTGTCGCGGGCGAAGGGGGAACGGCCGCCCAGGGCCGCGCAGAGGGTCGCGCCGAGGGACCAGTTGTCGGAGGGCGGGCCCTGTGGACGGCCGGAGATCCGCTCGGGGGCCATGTAGTCGGGCGAGCCGACCAGCATCCCGACCATCGTGAGTGCTTTGGCGTCCTGGATCGCGGCGATGCCGAAGTCCGTGAGGACGACGCGTCGTTCCGGGGAGCCGGGGTCCGGGCCCTGGCCGGAACCCGTGCCGCCGCGGCGCCCTGATCCGGCCGGCCCGGCCGCGTTCTCCACCAGGACGTTCCCGGGCTTGATGTCCCGGTGCAGGACGCCCCGCGCATGCACTTGCCGTAGCGCCGCGACCAGGCCGAGCCCGATCCGGGCCGTCTCGCCGGGGCTCAGGGGGCCGTCCTCCGCGAGGATCCGTTCGAGGGAGCGGCCGGCCACCAACTCCATGACGATCCACAGGCGTTCGCCCTCGTCGACCACGTCGTAGACCCGTACGACGTTGGGGTGGTCGATCCGGGCCGTGGCCCTGGCCTCGCGCAGGGTGCGTTCGCGGCGCGTCCTGTTGTCCTCCGCGTCGATACCGTCGATCCGCATTTCCTTGACGGCGACCGGCCGGTCGAGCATTTCGTCGGCGGCTCGCCACACCCGCCCCATTCCCCCCTGGCCGATACTTTCGACCAACCGATAGCGCCCCGTCACCAATACCCCTGGAACACCGCCGCTATTCGCATTCCCCGGCAATCCGCTGCACCCCCTCCACGACGCCGCGACCGCCTCCAGTGAAACACAACGGTCACACTTCGCGCCGTACCAGGATAGTGCGGCGAAATCTTGTGGTACCTCTTTCAGTGCTGCGAATTCAGGCGCAGCCCAGGGGGACGCAAGGGGGGCGAACATGAGTTCTCGTCGTACGGCCGTGGTCGTGGGGCCGCTGGTCGCGGCATCATTCTCGGCGGTGCTGATCCTTTCCGGCACTGCCGGCGCGGAGGACGGAGGGCCCGCAAGCAGCAAGGGAGGAAAGGCAGTCGACGAAGCACCGGCCGGGGTGAAGCTCACCACGCTGCTGCCCGAGAAGATCTCGGTCGACAACGGTTCGAAAAAGACGGCGATTACCGCCACCGTGAAGAACGAGGGGAGCAAGGACAGCGGGAAGATCAGGCTGCTGGTCGTCGGTTTCGACGGGCTTGTGGTGAAGAACGTCGAGGGCTGTTCCGCGATACCCGAGAACGGCCTTCCGGAGGGTTCTAACAGCGGTTTCGCCTGCGCCGTCGACAATCTCGCGGCCGGTAAGTCGAAGTCCTATGCCGTCGACGCGACGTACGACCTGAGCAAGGCAGGAAAGATCTGCCTGCCCGTCCAGACCGGCGACGGGAAGAAGACGTTCTGGCAGCAGGGCCCGGTGCCGTTCGGCACGACCAACCCGTCGCCGGACGCCCCGGCCACGCCCCTGCTGCTCGGCACCGACAACAAGCCGGTGTCCCCGGGCGGCAAGGAGTTGGCGGAGACCGGTCCGGCACGTGATCTGCTGCCGCTGGGCGCGGCCGGGGCCTCGCTGCTCGCGGCGGGCGCGGCCGGAATGTGGTGGTCCAGGCGGCAGTCGGGGCCGCAGGCGGACTGAAACCCCGGCCTCGGGCGGTCTGAACCAGCCGCACAGCGCCACAACGCACGAGAGGCTCGCCGGGCTGAGGGAACACCCCCGGCGAGCCTCTCGTGCGCGACCGTCGCGTCAGCGCTTGTCGGCGAGCTTCCAGGCCGTCGGCAGCGCGCCCATCGCCAGGGCCGCCTTCAGCGCGTCGCCGATCAGGAACGGCGTGAGGCCGGCCGCGATCGCGGCGGTGGCGGACATGCCGGTGGCCAGGGCCAGGTAGGGCACGCCGATGGCGTAGATGATGACCTCGCCCACCAGCATCGTGCCCGCCATGCGCAGCATCGAGCGGTCGGCACCGCGGCGGGCCAGGGCGCCCACGACGGTGGCGGCGAGGATCATGCCGAGGATGTAGCCGAAGGAGGGGAGGATGCCCGAGGTGCCCTGCGCGAACCACGGCACGCCCGCGACGCCCGCCACGGCGTACAGCGCGAGCGCGAGGAGGCCGCGGCCGGCACCGAGGGACGTGCCGACGAGCAGCGCGGCGAAGGTCTGGCCGGTCACCGGCACCGGGGAGCCCGGCACGGGCACCGAGAGCTGGGCGGCGAGACCGGTGAGCGCGGCGCCGCCGAGCACGAGGGCCGCGTCCCGGACACGAGAAGAGGGGAGCAGGTCGGCGAGGACCTGTCCGCTCGAGCCCTTTCGAGAGTGGGGGAGGGCGGGGACGGCAGCGGTGCTCATGGGGACTCCGCGAGGGTGAGGGTCGGTCGGGACACGGTGACGCTATCCCAGCGCCCTCGCCCTGATCACCGTCAGCGCTCGACAAAGGGGCGAACGCGCGATTGGTTGGCTCCGGACAAAAGGTGGGCGTTACACCAAGCATGACGTGATGCCGGTCACGGTGGCAGCGAGGCTTCGGTCACGGACCCGGCGGAGAAGCGGACTGTAGGGTTTCGCCAAATAGCCGCCAGGACGGGTGCCCGTGGCTTCCGCGACGGGCGTCCACCCTCCGTTCCCGGGGCCTCACGGCGTGCGTTCCATGTGTCCGCATGCTGGACACCCCTCCCTCCCGGGCGAAGGGACCACCCAGACTGGCGGCGTTTTTGCCCTCTCTCGCCTCTCACGCATTGGACGAGCCGCGCCCATGCCCAGCACCACCACCGGGACGCCGCCCCGCACGGACGACGCCTCCCTCTCCCATGGCCTGAAGCAGCGCCACCTTTCGATGATCGCCCTCGGCGGGGTGATCGGCGCCGGTCTGTTCGTCGGCTCCGGCGCGGGCATCGCCGCGGCCGGTCCGTCGATCGTGGTCGCCTACGCCCTCTCCGGTCTCCTCGTGATGCTGGTGATGCGGATGCTCGGCGAGATGTCGGCCGCGTATCCCTCGTCGGGGTCGTTCTCGGCGCACGCGGAGCGGGCGATCGGCCCCTGGGCCGGGTTCACCGCCGGGTGGGCGTTCTGGGTCCTGCTCTGTACGGCCGTCGGCCTGGAGGGCATCGGGGCCGCGAAGATCGTCAGCGGCTGGCTGCCGGGCACCCCGGAGTGGGCGTGGGTGGCACTGTTCATGGTCGTCTTCTGCGGCACGAACCTCGCGGCCGTGAAGAACTTCGGCGAGTTCGAGTTCTGGTTCGCGGCCCTGAAGGTCGGCGCGATCACGCTGTTCCTGGCGCTCGGCGTCCTGGCGATCGCCGGCGTCCTGCCCGGCACGGACTCGCCGGGCGCGAGCCACCTCACCGACTTCATGCCGAACGGCGGTGAGGGCCTCGTCATCGGCCTGCTCGCCTCGGTCTTCGCCTACGGCGGCCTGGAGACGGTCACCATCGCGGCGGCCGAGTCGGAGAACCCCGTCAAGGGCGTGGCGAGCGCGGTCCGTACGGCGATGTGGCGCATCGCGCTGTTCTACGTCGGCTCGATGGCCGTCATCGTCACCCTGGTGCCGTGGGACTCCAAGGAGGTCGTCGAGAAGGGCCCGTACGTCGCCGCCCTGGACGAGCTGGGCATCCCCGGCGCCGGGCAGCTGATGAACGTGGTCGTGCTGGTGGCCCTGCTGTCCGCCATGAACGCCAACGTCTACGGCGCCTCGCGCATCGCCTACTCCCTGGTGGAGCGCGGCCAGGGCCCGAAGGTGCTGGGCCGGGTCTCGGGCGGGGTGCCGCGGATCGCCGTACTGGCGTCCTCCGTCTTCGGGTTCCTGTGCGTGCTGCTGAGCTACTGGCGGCCGAACGACGTCTTCGCCTGGCTGCTGAACATGATCGGCGCGGTGATCCTGGTCGTCTGGATCTTCATCGCCGTCTCGCAACTGCGGCTGCGCCGCCGGCTGGAGCGCGAGACGCCGGAGAAGCTCGTCGTACGGATGTGGGCGTTCCCGTGGCTGACCTGGATCGCCCTGGCCGGCATGGCCGCCGTCTTCGTCCTGATGGCCCGGGAGCCGGACACGCGGGTGCAGTTGTACTCGACGGGCGGGATGACGCTGGTGCTGGCGGCTGTCGGGTACGCGTGGCAGAAGGCGCGCGCCACCAAGGGCTGATCAGCCCCGGGCCTCGACCTGCCAGGTGGCGACCCAGGCCCGGTCGTGGGCGGCGAACGGGTGCTCGTGGCCGAGCACCCGCGCCCGGCGTTCGGACAACTCCTTCATGGTCCCGATGGCCTCGTCGATCCTTCCCAGGCCGTGGGCGATGCGGGCGGTGAGGGAGGTGGCCGACAAGGTGAGAGGATGCTCCGGGCCCTGGAGCCGGGTCCGGTCGGCCAGCACCCGGCGCGCCAGAGGTTCGGCCTCTTCGTGGCGGCCGAACTGGAACAGGCCACCGGCGTAGTCGTGCCGGGCCAGCACCGTCGTGGGATGGTCCGGGCCCAGGGCACGCTCGGCGGCCTCGATGAGCGCGGGGCCCTCCTCCGCGAACTCCCTTTCCTTGCCGAGCTGGGGCAGGAGCTCGATCAGCCCGCACCAGATGAACAGCGCCTCCGTGCTCTCCTCGCCCAGCACCCGCCGGTAGCCGTCGAGCGCCCGCCTGCCCCAGCTCTCGGCCTCCTCGTCCCGGTCGAGCAGGTCGAGCGACTGGGACAGCGCGGCACAGCTGTGGAGCGTGTCCACATCATCGGCACCGAGCAGAGTCTCCCGGCGTTCCAGCACCTCGCGGTGTGATGCCTCGGCCTCGGCGAACCGTCCCATCCGGAACAGCGCCGTGCCCCTCAGGTGCCGGGCGTCCAGGACCAGGCGGTGGTCAGCACCCAGGACGCCCCGGACGGATGCGACGACCGCGGGCGCGAGCGCCAGCGCCGCCGCGTAGTCCCCCGAGTCGTAGACCTGCCGCAGGACCCGCACCGCGAGAAACGCGGTCCGTTCGTCCGCGGCCACCGCGAGCAGTCTCGTCGCGTGCGGTGCCAGCAACGCGAGCTGGCTCCGGGTCTCGGGAGAGTCGGAGCCCTGGCCGGGCAACGCGGCCTCCAGGAGCGAGGCCGCCGCTTCTGCGACGATCGCCCGCCGGTCCTGCGGCACTCCCCCGGCCACGCTGTCGAGCAGCACCCCGTGGGCCCGGACGCAGCGCGCCCCGTCCACACTCACCAGCTCGGCCAGCGAGTGGTCGATCAGCCCCTTCAGCGCCGGCTCCAACCGCTCTGCCCGCAGGGCGGGTTCGAGTCCCACCAGCGTCACCTCACCGCGGGCCACCGGCACCAGCACGCTCAACGGCACGGGATCGGCGGCCAGGAACGACAGCAACCGCAACAGCGTCGTCGCCTCGGGAAGCCCTTGTTCCGCCAGCGCGTCCAGCGACAACTGCCAGGTCCGGCCGACCAGTTGACGGGACTGGCTGCCACCGTGCCCGGCCGCGCCCCGGTCGACGATCGCCGTCGACTCCTCACCGAGCTTGCGGTCGTACTCGTCCATGGACCACGACTCCAGAAGTTGGTGGGCGAGATGGGACCCGGCCAGCGTGAGCGCGAGCGGCAGACGCCCCAGGCGCTCGGCGACCTTCCGTGCGGACTCCAGGTCCCCCGCTTCCGGCGCCAGGTCGCGCAGCACCTGGGCAGCCTCCTCCAACGGCAGGACACCCAACGCGTGTCGGCGGACGCCCGGCCCCCGCCACAGCGGCGACGTGGCGTGCCGGGTCGTGACCAGCACGGTGCCGCGATCGCTGGACCGGAGCCACGCACCGCCCTCCAGGACCGCCGGGTCGTCGGCGTTGTCGAGGACGAGCAGCCAGGGGTCGGTGGAGTGGTCGAGATGGTGCCAGACCAGGTCGGCGGCAGCGCGCCGGCCCGCTGCCGCGGCGGCGAGCTCGCCGGCCTCCGCACCGCGGTCCCCCGCCACCGCCAGCATCCCGGCGCGCAGGGACATCAGCTCGGACGCGTTGACCCAGAAGCCGACGCGGCCGTGCTCGCGCACCGCCTCGTTGAACAGCCAGTGCGCCAAGGCGGTCTTGCCGCAGCCGCCCATGCCGTGCACGACGTGAACCTCCCCGCCGGGTCCGGCGACCGCCGCGCCAAGGGCCTCGCGGAGTTCTTCACGGTTGCGCAGGATGCCCGGCGCCCGGCCGACCAGCGGCATCCGCACGGAATCAGGAGCGGCCGGCCCGGACCCCGCCGGGGGCACGACCTGGCGTCCGAAGAGCGGTCCGCCGGCGCCGGCGTCGTAGTGATGGTGGTGTTCCTCGATGTACTGATCGCCGGAGGTCTGGAAGATCCGCCCCTGCCCCGAGGCCCGGGCGCCGAGTTCGCTCATCGCTCGGTGATGTGCTGGTCGCGTCCGGCCTGGTAGACCCGGCCGCTGCCGGAGACCTCGGCGCGCAGCCGGACGTCCACCGCCGTATGCGCCTGGGGGGACTCGGGGTTCAACTCGGCGAGGATCCGGCGGAGTTCGTCCGCGACCTCAGGCCGGGCCACCAGGAGCCGGCGCAGCCTCGCCTGCCATTCGGCGGTGAGTTCGGCCTCGGTGTCGGTGTCTCCCGACTCGCGGGCGAGAAGCAGATCCTCGCGGGTGGCCTCGAGTTCACCGCCCACGGTGTCGGCGCGGTCGGGCTGGAAGCGCTGCCACAGGGCGAGAACCCCCTCGCGGGTGGACTCCCAGGCCTGGGTGGCCATCAGCGTCACCATCGTCGTGCCCGCCGTCCTGGCGAGCTCGGCCATCTCCGGACCCACGGCATCCCCCTGTCGCGTACACACCGATGGTAGATCGCGTTCTCGGCCCTGCCGAACGCATTCACGCAACGCTTGCGACCCTCCCCCCTCCGCCGCCTTGATGCTGCTAGCCTGCACTTGCAAGCTAATTGCAATAAGAGGTTCGAAGGGGTCCCGCCTTGCCCGTCTACACGTTGCCCGAGCTGCCGTACGACTACTCCGCGCTCGCCCCCGTGATCAGCCCCGAGATCATCGAGCTGCATCACGACAAGCACCACGCGGCCTATGTGAAGGGTGCCAACGACACGCTGGAGCAGCTTGCGGAGGCGCGGGACAAGGAGACCTGGGGGTCGATCAACGGGCTGGAGAAGAACCTGGCCTTCCACCTCTCCGGGCACATCCTGCACAGCATCTACTGGCAGAACATGACCGGCCCGAAGGACGGGGGCGGGGAGCCGCTGGCCGCCGACGGGGTGGGGGAGCTCGCGGACGCGATCGCCGAGTCCTTCGGCTCCTACGCGAACTTCAAGGCGCAGCTGACCAAGGCCTCCGCGACCACACAGGGGTCCGGCTGGGGTGTGCTCGCCTACGAGCCGCTGAGCGGGCGGCTGATCGTGGAGCAGGTCTACGACCACCAGGGCAACGTCGGCCAGGGCGCCACCCCGATCCTCGTGTTCGACGCCTGGGAGCACGCCTTCTACCTGCAGTACCGCAACCAGAAGGTCGACTTCATCGAGGCGATGTGGCAGGTCGTCAACTGGCAGGACGTGGCCCGGCGTTACGAGGCCGCCAAGTCCCGCGCGGACGTGCTGCTGCTGGCGCCCTGACGGCGTGCCGTCGAGTCGTCCTGCCTCGTGATCGTCTTCTCACCCTTCACGGCGGCAGGCGGAAAGAAGGAAGCCCCCGCGAGGACCTGACTCGCGGGGGCTTTCCCGTGCGCGGGCCTACGGCTTGCGGCCCAGGCCGCCGTGCTGGCCGATCGGTTCCGCGGGAGCGCCCGGCTCGGGGTGCCACAGCGGTACCGAGACCACGCCGGGTTCCACCAGCTCCAGGCCCTCGAAGAATGCCTCGATCCGCTCGACCGGCCGCAGGAAGTAGGGGACCGCGCCGGTCTCGTTGTAGGCGTCCTGGGCCTGTTCGTAGGCCGGGTCGGTGCCGCGGGAGCCCTCGTTGAGGGAGAGGTAGCTGCCGGCGGGCAGGCCGGCCAGGAGGCGGCGGACGAGGTCGCGGGCCTGTTCGTAGTCGGCCACGTGGCCCAGGATGCCGCTGAGGATGAGCGCGGTGGGGCGGGTGAGGTCGAGCGTCTTGCCGGCGGCCTCGACGATGGCCTCCGGCTCGTAGAGGTCGATGGGCTCGTAGGCCGTCGCGCCCTCGGGCGTGGAGGTAAGCAGGGCGCGGGCGTGCGCGAGGACCAGGGGGTCGTTGTCGACGTAGACGACACGCGACTCGGGGGCGAGGCGCTGCGCCACCTCATGGGTGTTGTCGACGGTCGGCAGGCCGGTGCCGACGTCGAGGAACTGCCGTACGCCCGCCTCCTGGACGAGGTGGCGGATGGTGCGGCCGAGGAAGGCGCGGCTGCCGCGGGCGATGGTGACGATGCCGGGGAACACGGCGGTGTAGGCGTCACCGGCCGCCTCGTCCACCGGGTAGTTGTCCTTGCCGCCCAGCCAGTAGTTCCAGATCCGGGCCGAGTGCGGCACCGAGGTGTCGATCTGCGTCATGGGCCCATGGTGCTACGGCACATCGGCCTCGCAGGGCACATTGAGTGAGAGGAGTGCGGCGGAACCGTCGGAGTTCATGCGCAGTTCGCTGATCGCCGCGTTCCGCAACCGCGGGAGCACTCTGCGGTACTCCCGGGGCGGGATCGACAGCAGCGTGCACAGCACCAGCCGCAGCAGGGTGTTGTGGGCGACGACCAGGACGCGTCCGCCGGCGTGCTCGGCGGCGATGCGGCGCAGGGCGGTGGCACCGCGGGCCGCTGCAGCCGCCGGGTTCTCGGCGCCGGGGAAGGGATGGGCCACCGGGTCGGCGCGGAACGCCGCGGCCCACTCGGGGTCCTCGGCCTCGAACTCGGCGAGCGTCCGGCCCTCCACCACCCCGAAGTCGCATTCGACGAGGCCGGGTTCGCGCCGCGGCGTGAGGCCCAGGGCGCGGCAGGCGGGCTCGGCGGTGGCCCCGGCCCGGGACAGCGGGGACGTCCAGATCGCGTCGACGGGGTGGGCGGCGGCCCACCGGCCGAGGGCCTCGGCCTGGGCACGGCCGGTGTCGGTGAGGTCGATGTCGCTGACCCCGGCGTACCGGTTCTCGGCGTGCCAGACGGTCTGCCCGTGGCGGGCCAGCAGGAGAGTCGTGGTGGTCATGGCTTTCCGGGGTCCAGGTGCAGGCGGGTACGGGCGTCGTGCGCGACGGAGGGGGGCAGCCAGCCGCGTTCCTCCAGCGCGTCGACGAGGCGAGCGTACGGCTCCGCGAAGCGGGCGGTGCGCTCGGCGCGGGGTTCGAGCACCGTACGGACGCGGACCATGCGCTCGGCGACATCGGCGAGCACTCCGGCCCCCGACACCCCGTACGCCGCCAACGCCGCCATGCCCAGGGCCGGTTCCGTCTGCTCCGGGATGCGGGCCGGGCGGCCGAGGATGTCGGTGCGCAGCTGGTTCCAGTACGGGCTGCGGGCGCCGCCGCCCGTGAAGGTGAGCGGGCCGTCGAGGGGGGCGCCGAGGTGGTGCAGATAGTCCAGGCACAGGCGTTCCGCGAAGCCCACGCCCTGGAGCAGCGCGGCCCACAGCTCGGCGTCGTCGCCGGGGTCGCCGAGGACGAAGCCGGTGGCCTCGGGTGCCCGGAAGGGGAACCGCTCCCCCGGCGACACCAGCGGGTACGCCACCGCACGGGACGGCTCGAAGGCCGCCGCCCGCTCGTCCATGGCCGCCGGGTCGGCCTCCGGGAAGTGCGCGGCGAGCGCCCCGGCGCCCACGCTCGACGCCCCGCCGGGCAGCCAGGTGCCGTCGGGGGCGCGGTGGTTGTAGACCACGCCGGTGGGGTCCCGGACCGGGTCCCGGGCGGCTCCCTTGAGCACGAGCGTGGTGCCGAGCACCGAGTTCCAGGAGCCGGGCCGCAGCGCGCCCGAGGCGATCTGGGCCGCGCAGCCGTCGGTCATGCCGGCGAGCACCGGGGTGCCGGCGGGGATGCCGGTGGCTTCGGCGGCCTGCGCGCAGACCTCGCCGAGGCGGGTGCCCGGGCGTACGACGTCGGGCAACAGGCGGTCGGGGACGCCCAGTTGGGCCAGGGCGGCCTCCGGCCAGGCCTCCCGGCGCAGGTCGTAGCCCGTCTTGAGGGCGTGGCTGGAGTCGGCCGGGGGCGGTTCGCCGGTGAGGCGGGTGACGACCAGGTCGGGCTGGTGGGCGAGGCGCAGGCCGGGGCCGTACTCCCCCACCAGCCACAACGCCTTCGGCAGCGCCCAGGTGTCCTGCACCGCGATCCCCGCGTCCCGGGCCCGTGCCGCCTCCGCCGCCGCCCGCCCGTCGTCGTACATCAGCGCGGGGCTCACCGGTCGGCCCGAGCCGTCCGTGAGCAGGACCGTGCCGGACGTGCCGCACACCGCGAGTCCGCCGATCGGCGGGGCGGAGCCGAGTGCCGCCCGGGACGCCGTGCACAGCGCCTGCCACCAGCGCTCCGGGTCCTGTTCGTGCCGCACCCCCTCGCGCCGCCCGGCCAGCGGGGCCGAGCCGCTGCCGAGGACCGTGCCGTCCGCGGTGACGAGCAGCACGCGAACGCTCTGCGTGCCCAGGTCGACGCCCAGCCAGCCCGCACCCTCGTCCACCATCCGGAACCTCCCACGCCGTCGCAGCCGGATCTGTGAACTTCTCACTGTGCCCCGATATTTTCCCGTGCGCGAGGGATTGACGCCCAACTTCAGCCGTTCCACCCTCTGTTAACGAGTCGACTCGACGTGTTAACCAGGCTCCACGTGGAGGTACGGATGGACACGCACGTGCACGACCGCCGGCGCTTCCTCGCCCTGGCCGCCGGGGCTGCCGCGGCCCCGCTGCTTACGGCCTGCGGCTCCGGATTCGGCGGGAACGACAGCAAGAGCGACGGGTCAGCGGCGGACGACATCACCGGCTCCTTCGACTGGAAGCGGGAGAAGGGCACCACCGTCAAGGCGCTGCTGAACAAGCACCCGTACACGGACGCCCTGATAGCCGACCTGAAGTCCTTCACCGAGAAGACCGGCATCAAGGTCGAGTACGACGTCTTCCCCGAGGACAACTACTTCGACAAGCTCACCGTGGACCTGTCCAGCGGGCGTGCCTCCTACGACGTGTTCATGCTCGGCGCGTACATGGTGTGGCAGTACGGGCCGCCGAACTGGCTGGAGGACCTCGGGCCCTGGATGCGCAACTCCTCGGCGACGGGCTCCGAATGGGACCAGGGAGACTTCTTCCCGAACCTGCTCCAGGCCGACCAGTGGTCGCTGAAGGCGGGCGCGCCACTCGGCCAGGGCGGGCAGTACGCGCTGCCGTGGGGCTGGGAGACGAACGTCGTCGCCTACAACACCGAGGTCTTCAAGAAGCTCGGTGTGAAGCCCGCCGAGTCCTTCGACGAGCTGGCCGAACTCGCCGGGACCATCAAGCGCAAGGCGCCGGGCGCCGGTTTCGACGGGATGTACGGGATCGCCGTACGCGGATCCAGGAGCTGGGCCACCATCCACCCCGGCTTCATGACGATGTACGCCCGCAACGGTCTGAAGGACTTCACGGTCGACGGCGGGAAGCTCACTCCCGCCATGAACAGCCCCGAGGCCGTCGCCTTCACCGAGGACTGGGCCCGGATGGTCAAGCGGGGCGGGCCGCCGTCCTGGACGTCGTACACCTGGTACCAGTGCTCCAGCGACCTGGGCGCGAAGAAGGCCGGGATGCTGTTCGACGCCGACACGGCCGCCTACTTCCAGGCGGTGAAGGGGGCCAGTCCCGCCTCCGGGAAGATCGCCTTCCACCCGGGGCCGAAGGGGCCGGACGGGTCGCTGGCCAC
The DNA here is from genome assembly GCF_045040895.1 of Streptomyces purpurascens. NCBI lineage: Bacteria > Bacillati > Actinomycetota > Actinomycetes > Kitasatosporales > Streptomycetaceae > Streptomyces > Streptomyces purpurascens. The sequence continues at coordinate 3,245,362 of NZ_CP108341.1, forward strand.
CAACATGTGGATCTGGTCGCTCGGCATGAACGCCAAGAGCAAGAAGAAGAGCGCCAGTTGGCTGTTCCTGCAGTGGGCGACCGGCAAGGAGCACCTGCGCAAGAGCGCGATCACGCACAACCACATCGACCCGGTGCGCAAGTCGGTCGCCGACGACGCCGCGTACAAGGACAAGATGCGGCATCTGCCGGGCTTCCTGGAGACCTTCGAGACGGTCGTCGACCAGACGAAGATCCAGTTCACCCCGCAGGCGCAGTTCTTCGACGCGACGACCAGCTGGGCGGCGGCCCTCCAGGAGATCTACGGCGGCGAGGGCGCGAAGTCGGTCCTGGACGGGCTGGCGGACGACCTCGCCGGCAAGGTGGGCTAGCCGATGGGGTGGCGGCTCACCCTGCGCCCGTACGTCCTGATCGTCCCCGCGCTGCTGCTGACCTGCGGGATCCTCTACCCCTTCGGACTCGGGCTGTACTACACGCTCTTCGACTTCTCGGCGAGCAAACCGCAGCCGGACATGGTGCGGTTCGAGAACTACACGACCGTCTTCACGCAGGAGGCCTTCTGGAACTCGGCGTGGGTGACGGTGCTGTACGCGGTCGGGGCGGCCCTCGTCGAGACCGTGCTCGGGGTGGCAGTCGCCCTGCTGCTGCACCGCTCGACCCTGCTGGGCCGGGTCCTGGAGAAGATCCTGATCCTGCCGCTGATGATCGCCCCGGTGATCGCGGCGATCATCTGGAAGCTGATGCTCCAGCCGTCGGTCGGGGTGGTCAACCACCTGCTGCGGCCCTTCGGCCTGGGCGGGGTGCAGTGGACCGACACCCCGACGGGCGCGCTGCTGTCGTCGATCGCCGTGGACGTGTGGGTGTACACGCCGTTCGTGGCGATCCTCGCCCTCGCCGGTCTGCGGTCGCTGCCCACCTCCCCGTTCGAGGCGGCGGCCGTGGACGGCGCGGGGTGGTGGTACACGTTCCGGCGGCTGACGCTGCCGATGCTGTGGCCGTATGTGCTGGTCGCGGTGATCTTCCGGTTCATGGACTCGCTGAAGGTGTTCGACATCATCTACGCCCTGACGGAGGGCGGGCCGGGTGACTCGACGGTGGTGCTCCAGATCCGGGCGTATCTCGAGGCCATCCGCTTCCAGCGGTACTCCTTCGGGATCAGCTACACGATCGTGCTGTGGGCCGTGGTGTATCTGGCCGCGATGGTGCTGGTGAAGCACCTGGGGAAGATCCAGCGGAAGGCCGCGGAGGTGACCACATGAGGAAACGCCTGGTGGGGTGGCTGTGCGACGCCGCCCTGATCCTCTACTTCGTCTTCGCGCTGTTCCCGATCGCCTGGATGGTGATCCTGTCACTGAAGCCGACCGACCAGCTCTTCTCCACCTACTTCTCCTTCTCCCCCACCCTCGACGGCTACCGGACGGTCCTCGGCGACAGCGAGGGCATCCCGTTCGTGCGGTTCTTCGTCAACAGCCTGGTGGTGTCGGTGGGGGCGGTCGCGCTGTCGCTGGTGGTGGGGCTGCCGGCGGCGTACGCCTCGGCGCGGTGGCGGTTCAAGGGCTCCGAGAACCTGATGTTCACGCTGCTGTCGTTCCGCTTCGCGCCCGAACTCACCGTGATCATCCCGCTGTTCGTGCTGTACCAGAAGCTCGGGCTGTTCGACACGTACGTCGGCATGGTGTGGGTGCTGCAACTGGTCACGCTGCCGCTGATCGTGTGGATCATGCGGTCCTACTTCGCCGATCTGACACCGGAGCTGGAACAGGCGGCCCTGCTGGACGGCTACACCCGCAAGCAGGCGTTCTTCCGCGTCGCCCTGCCGCTGGTCAAGCCGGGCATCGCGGCCGTGTCGCTGCTGGCCTTCATCTTCGCCTGGAACAACTTCGTCTTCCCGCTGATCCTCACCTCCAACGAGGCCCAGACGGTGACCGTGGGCGCGCTGTCCTTCCTCGGCGGGGACCGGCCCAAGTACAACCTGACGGCCGCCGCGGCACTCGTGTCCGTCGTACCGCCGCTGCTGCTGGCGCTGACGATCCAGCGGTATCTGGTGCGCGGTCTGTCGTTCGGGGCGGTGAAATCGTGATCACGCTGAGCGGGATACGGAAGGCGTACGGCAAGGCCGTCGCGCTCGACGAGCTCGAACTGGAGGTCAGGGAAGGCGAGTTCTTCTGTCTGCTGGGCCCGTCGGGGGCCGGCAAGACGACGACGCTCAAGACGATCGCCGGGCTCGAACAGCCCGACTCCGGCACGGTCGTGCTCGACGGCAAGGACATGCGGGGCGTGGAGCCGTACGACCGGGGCGTGGCCATGTGCTTCGAGAGCTACGCGCTCTACCCGCACCGCTCGGCCTACGACAACCTGGCCTCGCCACTGCGCTCCCCCCGGCACCGGCTGCCCGCCGCCGAGGCCCGGCAGCGCATCGGCGCGGTCGCCGAGCTGCTCGGCATCTCCGCCCTGCTGGACCGTCCGGTGGGCCAGTTGTCCAACGGCCAGCGGCAGCGGGTCGCCCTCGGGCGGGTGCTGGTGCGGCCGGCCCGGGCCTTTCTGCTCGACGAGCCGCTGTCCCACCTGGACGCCAAGCTGCGCCAGCAGATGCGGGCCGAGCTGAAGGCGATCGGGGCCGTGCAGCACACCACCACGCTGTACGTCACGCACGACTCCGTCGAGGCGCTGGCGCTCGGCGACCGGATCGGGGTCATCCGTCAGGGCCGGATCGTGCAGACGGGCACCCGGGAGGAGATCTGGTACACGCCGTACGACACGGAGGTCGCCCGGGCCTTCGGGCGGCCCCGGATCAATCTGCTGCCCGGGGTGGTGACGGAGAGCGGGGTGCGGGCGGACGGCGGGGTGGAGCTGCCGGTCCGGGCGTCGGCCGCGCCGGGCACGGACGTGCTGGTCGGTCTGCGGCCCCGGGACATCGCCCTGCACGGCGACGGGCACGAGCTCACCGGGACCGTGTACGTCACCGAGGTGCTCGGGCGGTCCGTCGAGGTCACCGTCCGGCTCGGGACCGGGGAGCAGCGGGTGTCGCTGGTGGCGCCCCGGGCGGACGCGGCACGCCTTCGTGCGGACGATCCCGTACGGCTCGCGGTCCGGCCTGAGAACCTGCTGCTGTTCGAGGCCGACCGGCCGGAGCGACCGGGACGACGGATAGAGACACGATCATGAGCAGCAGCAGTGGTGGACAGCAGGGGCCCGCGGCGCGGCAGGCCGCCATGGCCGAGCAGGTGCTGGCCGACGGCTCGGCGACGGCGGCGGAGCTGGCCGAGCGGTTCGGGGTGAGCCTGATGACCATCCACCGCGACCTCGACGAGCTCGAACGGCAGGGCATCGTCCGGAAGTCCCGGGGCGGGGTGACCGCGCAGCCGTCGGGGGTCTTCGAGTCGAACGTGCAGTACCGGCTGAAGACCATGCGGGCAGAGAAGGCCGCCGTCGCCGACCGGGCGCTGCGGATGGTGGAGCCCGGCATGGCGATCCTGCTGGACGACTCCACGTCCACCCTGGAGATAGCCAGGCGGCTGCGCACGGGCGAGGTCACGCCGCTGACGGTCGTCACCAACTTCCTGGAGGCGATCAACCTGCTGTCCGACCAGCGGGGCATTCACCTGATGGCGCTCGGCGGCGACTACGACCCGCTGCACTCCTCCTTCCTGGGGGTGTCCTGCGTGGAGGCGGTCGAGCAGCTGCGCGTGGACGTGTGCTTCGCGTCGACGTCGGCCGTGCACGGGGGTTACGCCTACCACCAGGAGCAGCACATCGTGTCCGTGAAGCGGGCGATGCTCGACGCGGCGGCACGGAACGTCCTGCTGATCGACCACACCAAGCTCGGCCGGGTCGCCCTGCACCGGGTCGTCCCGCTGTCCCGCTTCGACACGCTCCTGGTGGACGACGGGGCGTCGTCGGAGGCACTGCGGGATCTGGACGAGCACAAGGTCCGTTACGAGGTTTGCCCGACGCCCGGAAAAGGGGACGGCCATGACGGGAACCGGACTGGAGCTACGTGAACTCCGCAAGACGTACCGGTCGCGGGGGCGGCCTTCGGTGGATGCCGTTCGCGGGATCGACCTGAGCCTGCGTTCCGGGGAACTGCTCGGGCTGCTCGGGCCCTCGGGGTGCGGCAAGTCGACGACCCTGCGCATGATCGCCGGGCTGGAGTCGGTGACCGGCGGGGACATCCTGGTCGGCGGGGACTCGGTGGTCGAACGGCCTGCCCAGCAGCGGAACATCGGGGTCGCGTTCGAGAACTACGCGCTGTATCCGCCGCTGTCGGTCGCGGAGAACCTGGCGTTCGGGCTCAAGGCGCGCAAGAAGGCCGCCCGCGGTTCCCGGGGTGACGTCGACCGCAAGGTGAAGGAGATCGCCGAGCGGGTGGGCCTGACCGACCTCCTCGGTGCCCGCCCGGCCGGGCTGTCCAGTGGCCAGAAGCAGCGCGTCTCCCTGGCCCGGGCCCTGATCCGCGAACCGGACGTGCTGCTCCTCGACGAGCCGCTGTCCCATCTGGACGCGGCCCAGCGCGACACCACCCGCCGTGAACTCAAGCGCATCCAGAAGGATCTGGGCCACACCACGATCCTGGTCACCCACGACCAGGAGGAGGCCCTCTCGCTCGCCGACCGGATCGCCGTGATGAAGGACGGCGTGATCCAGCAACTCGGCACGCCGTACGAGATCTACGACAGCCCGGCCAACCTGTTCGTCGCGGACTTCGTCGGCGAGCCCGCGATCACCCTGCTGCCCGGCATCGCCACCGGCGACGGCGAGGCCCGCCTCTCCGGCTCGGTGCGGATCGCGCTGCCCGTGCCGGTGGAGCAGGGGCGGGAGGTCGTGGTCGGGATCCGCCCGGAGGACGTGTCGCTCACCGCCGAAGGCGGCCTGCCCGCCCGGGTCGTCGCGCACGAACCGCTCCTGGAGTCGGGCCTGGCGACCCTCGCCCTCGACGGGGTCGAACGGAATCTGGTCGTCCTCACCGACCCCGAGGTACGGCTCGCCCACGACGAGCGGGTCCGGGTCGCCGCCGACCCCCAGCACACCCATGTCTTCGACGCCGAGACGGGAGATGCCCTGCGATGACTGACGGAAACAGCGTGCGTGTCGTGGCCGCCGGTGACCACTTCGTTCTGCCGTCGCTGATCACACGGGCGGTGGAGCGCGAGGTGGAGCGGGCCGAGGTGACCGAGCTCGAACTGGGCTGGCCGCTGGAGCCGTTCGGGCCGGTCGCCGAGGTGCAGGAGGCCAGTGACGCCGAGGACGAGATGATCGAGGCGCTGGCCGGGGCGGAGGTCCTGGTCACGCAGATGGGCCCGGTCACCGAGCGCGTGCTCGCCGCCTGCCCGGATCTGAGGCTGGTCGTGGTGTGCCGGGGCGGGCCGGTGAACGTCAACCTGGACGCGGCCAAGAACCGTGATGTGCGGGTGTGCTTCGCGCCGGGCCGCAACGCCGCCGCCACGGCCGAGTTCACCGTCGGCCTGATGCTGTCGGCCCTGCGCCGCATCCCGCAGGCCCACGACCCGCTGGCCCGGCAGGGCAGCTGGGAGGGCGCGACGTACTACACGTACGAGCAGAGCGGTCTGGAGCTGGAGGACCTGCCCGTCGGGCTGGTCGGATACGGGGCCGTCGGCAGCCGGGTCGCGCGGGTGCTGTGCGCGTTCGGGGCGCGGGTGCTGGTGTACGACCCGTATGTGCACGGGGAGATCCACGGCCTGCGCGTGGCCTCGCTCGACGAACTCCTGCGCGGCTCCCAGGTGATCACCCTGCACGCCCGGCTCACCCCCGAGACCCGGGGGTTGATCGGTGCCCGGGAGCTGGGGCTGCTGCCGCCCGGCGCGGTGGTGGTGAACGTGGCCCGGGGCCCTCTGCTGGACGAGGGCGCGCTGTGCGACGCGCTGGAGAGCGGACAGCTGTCGGCGGCGGCGCTCGACACGTACGAGCGGGAGCCGCTGCCGGCGGAGTCCCGGCTGCTGGGGCTGGGTGACCGTGTCGTGCTGACCCCGCATCTGGGCGGGGCGTCGCGCGCGGTGGCGGAGAAGGCCGCGCGGATCGCCGCCGAAGAGGTGGGCCGCTGGGTGCGCGGGGAGCCGCTCGCGCACTGCCTGACCTGAGGACCGGGAGGAGAGCCGCATGTACGTCGGTATCGATGTGGGCACGTCCATGGTCAAGGCGGCGGCCTTCGACGCGGCGGGCCGCCAACTGGCCGTGGAATCCCGGTCGGTGGCCCTTTCGCTGCACGGCGGGGTCGTCGAGCAGGACATGGAGGAGGTGTACGGGGCGGTCGTCGAGGTGCTCGGCGCGCTGACCGCCGCCGTGGCGGAGCCGGTCGAGCTGGCCGGGCTCACCGGGCAGGGCGACGGGGTGTGGCTGGTCGACGGCGAGGGGCGTCCCGTGCGGCCGGCGGCCTCCTGGATGGACGGGCGGGCGCACGAACTGGTCGACCGGTGGCTGGCCGACGGCACGTTCGAGACGGTGTTCCGGCGGACGGGGAGCGCGATGTTCCCCGGCTGTCCGGGGCCGCTGCTGGCCTGGCTGGACAGCAACGAACCGAAGGCGCTGGATGCCGCGAAGGCAGCCCTGTACTGCAAGGACATGGTGTTCCAGCGGCTGACGGGGGCCGGTCCGACGACGGATGTGTCGGACGCCTCGATGCCCTTCCTGGACCCGCGGACGCGGTCGTACGACAACCGGGTCGTCGAGCTGCTGGGGCTGACGCACCGGCGGGGTCTGCTCGCCCCGGTCAGCGACCCCGTCGCGACGGCCGAGGCGTGGGGCGAGGGCCTGCCGTCCGGCACCCGGATCGCGAACGGCCCGTACGATCTGCCGGCCTGCGCGCTGGGCGCCGGGGTGACGTCCCCCGGCGACGGTCTGCTGATCGTCGGCACCTGTCTGGCCAGCCTGGTCGCCACGACCGAGCTGGACCTCACCGGCGAGCCGGCGGGCCTGTACATCTCCACGGACCGGCCCGGCCACTGGCTGCGCGCCATGCCCGCGATGGTGGGCACGGCGGCGCTGGACTGGGTGCTGTCGACGACGGGGGTGCGGCACGACGAGGTGGACGGCCTGCTGGCCGAGACCCCGCCGGGCGCGAACGGCGTCCGGGTGCTGCCGTACTTCGCGCCCTCCGGTGAACGCGCCCCCTTCGTGGAGCCACGGCTGCGGGCCGAACTCCTCGGTGTCTCCCTGGAGTCGAACCGGGGCGATCTGGTCCGCGCGACCTGCGAGGGCATCGGGTACGCGGCCCGGCACTGTCTGGAGGCGGCGGGCCTCGACGGGAACCTGGCCGTCTGCGGCGGCGGCACCCGCAGCCCCGCCTGGATGCGGCTGCTCGCCGATGTGCTCGGCCGGCCCCTGCGGGTCGTCGAGGGCGAGGTGGGCGCGCGGGGCGCGGTCCTGGCGGCGGCCGAGCGGTACGGGGTGCCGCTGGAGGCGGAGGTGTGGACGCGGCCGACGGAGGTCGTCGAGCCGGATCCGGGGCGGGCCGCGTTCTACACGCGGGGCTACGAGGAGCACCTGGGCCGGCTCGCCGAGGCACGGGCCCGCGCGAGGACCTGAACACCCTTACGACGAGAGGGACTTGGATGCACCTGAGACGCCGATCTCTCCTGCTCGCGGCCGCCGCCACGCCGACGGTCGCGGCCGTACCCGCACACGCTGCACCCGCCGAGCGGCGCCCGGTGGTCATCGGCCATCGCGGCGCGGCCGGCTGGCGCCCCGAGCACACGGCCGCCTCGTACACCTACGCCGTGCAGACGGGCGCGGACTGGATCGAACCGGACCTGGTGCCGACGAAGGACCATGTGCTCGTCGTCCGGCACGAGAACGAGATCTCCCAGACGACCGACGTGGCCGCCCATCCCGAGTTCGCGGACCGCCGTACGACGAAGACGGTCGACGGCCGTGCCGTGACGGGATGGTTCACGGAGGACTTCACCCTCGCCGAGCTGAAGACGCTGCGAGCGGTGGAGCGGCTGCCGCAGGTCCGCAACCGCAACACGGTCTTCGACGGCCGTGAGGAGGTGATGACCTTCCAGGAGGTCGTGGAGCTGGCGCGGCGGCTGTCGCGGACGCACGGCCGGACGATCGCCGTCTTCCCGGAGACCAAGCACCCGACGTACTTCCGGTCCATCGGGCTGCCGTTGGAGCCGAAGCTCGCGGCCGCGATCCGCCGCAACCGGCTCGGCCGGCGCGAGTGCGTCGTGCAGTCCTTCGAGCCGACGAGCCTCAAGCGCATGACGGGCCTGGGTGTGCCGCTGTGGCAGGCGCTGGGGACGACGGGCGGGCCGTACGACCTGCCCGGGAGGACCTACAAGGAGATGATGACGCCGGCGGGGCTGGCGGAGATCGCGGAGTACGCGGACTGGATCGGTCCTGACAAGTCGTCGGTCGCCGCCACTTCCCTCGTCGCGGACGCGCACGCGGCGGGGCTGCGGATCGGGCCGTACACCTTCCGCGCGGAGAACCAGTTCCTGCCGGCAGAGTTCCGGCGCGGGAGCGGAGCGAACGATTTCGGGGACGCGTTCGCCGAATACGCGCTGTACTACCGCTTGGGAGTCGACGCGGTGGTGACCGACTTCCCTGACCTGGCGGTGATGGCTAGGAGGGGTTGATGTTCTTCAAGGACAAGCACTGCCCGACCTGTGGCGGCAGCGGCACGCAGGTGTTCACGCAGCTCAAGCCCGAGGAGAGGAAGGCGCTCGGGACGCACCGCACGGACCTGTGGCGCTGCACCGCTCCGGGCTGCCGGTGGTATCAGCCCTGGGGTCATACGGGCGGCGGGGGACGGCTCCCGGAGGAACTGCAGAACCCGGGAGCCGACGCCGCGGAGTGAGCCCTACAGGTTGGAGAAGTCAGGACCCTTGGTGCGCGTGCGCTTGATCTCGTAGAAGCCGGGGACCGAGGCCACCGCGAGGGTGCCGTCCCAGAGGCGGCCGGCCTCGTCGCCCAGCGGGGTGGGCGTGACGACCGGGCCGAAGAAGGCGATCTGCTCGCCGTCGGAGCCGGGCACGGCGATGACCGGGGTGCCGACCTCCTGGCCGACCTTGTCGATGCCCTCCTTGTGGGAGGCGCGCAGCTCGGCCTCGTAGGGGGTGGAGTCCCAGTGCTCGATGAGGGACGCGGGCAGGCCGGCGTCCTTCAGGGCGGCGGCGACGATCTCCTTGCCGGGGCCCCCGCCCTGGTTGTGGATGCGGGTGCCGAGGGCGGTGTAGAAGTCGCCGAGGACCTCGGCGCCGTGCTCCTGCTGGGCGGCTATGACGACCCGGACGGGGCCCCACGCCTTGGTCTCCAGCAGCTCGCGGTACTCCTGGGGCAGGTCGTCGAGCTTGTCCTCGTTGAGGACGGCGAGGCTCATGACGTGCCAGCGCACCTCGATGTCCCTGACCTTCTCGACCTCCAGCACCCAACGGGAGGTCATCCATGCCCAGGGGCACAGCGGGTCGAACCAGAAGTCGACGGGGGTCTTGTCCGACATGTCTCTCCTCATGAGGAAACCGTTTCCTCCGGGAACGCCGGTGCTCGCTCCGGTCATTCCCGGCCCCTGGTGTCAGGGGCACGTGGCAGGATCGGTGCAGTTCAGCAGTACCCCCACGACATACGAGGAGTGCCGCCCGTGCCCGGTGAGAATCTGTCCCGCGACGAGGCCCGGGAGCGGGCCGCCCTGCTGAGCGTCGACGGGTACGAGGTGTCCCTCGACCTGCGGTCCGCGGTCGGTGAGGACGAGGGCGCCGGGCCCCGCACCTTCCGCTCGGTGACGACGCTGCGCTTCCGCTGCAACGAGCCCGGGGCGAGCAGCTTCGCCGACCTGATCGCGCCGAGTGTGACGGCCGTCTCACTCAACGGCCGTGATCTGGACCCCGGTGAGGTCTTCGACGGCTCCCGGATCACGCTGGAGGACCTGGCCGCCGACAACGAGCTGGTCGTCGACGCCCAGTGCGCCTACTCCCGCACCGGCGAGGGCCTGCACCGCTTCGTCGACCCCCAGGACGGCGAGGTGTACCTGTACACGCAGTACGAGCCGGCCGACTCCCGCCGGGTCTTCGCGAACTTCGAGCAGCCCGACCTCAAGGCCCCGTTCCGCTTCGAGGTGCGGGCGCCGGAGGGCTGGACGGTGTGGAGCAACGGCGTCGGTGAACTCGGCGACGGGGTCTGGCGGTTCGCCGAGACCAAGCCGATCTCGACGTACATCACGTGTGTGGTGGCGGGCCCGTACCACTACGTGACGGACTCCTACTCCCGTACGTTCCCGGACGGCACGACGCTGGAGATCCCGCTCGGCGCGCTGTGCCGCAAGGGCCTCGCGCCCCACTTCGACTCCGACGACGTCTTCCTGGTCACCAAGCAGGGCCTGGACTTCTTCCACGACCACTTCGACTACCCGTACCCGTTCGGGAAGTACGACCAGGCGTTCGTGCCCGAGTACAACCTGGGCGCGATGGAGAACCCGGGCCTGGTGACGTTCCGGGAGGAGTTCATCTTCCGCGGGAAGGTGACCCAGGCGTCCTACGAGGGCCGGGCCAATGTCATCTTGCACGAGATGGCGCACATGTGGTTCGGCGACCTGGTCACCATGGAGTGGTGGGACGACCTGTGGCTGAAGGAGTCCTTCGCGGACTTCATGGGCGCGTTCTCGCTGGTGGGCGCGACCCGCTTCGTCAACGGCTGGATCACCTTCGCCAACCGCCGCAAGGCCTGGGCCTACCGCGCCGACCAGCTGCCCTCCACGCACCCGGTCACGGCGGACATCCGCGATCTGCAGGACGCCAAGCTGAACTTCGACGGCATCACGTACGCCAAGGGCGCGTCGGTGCTGAAGCAGCTCGTGGCGTACGTCGGGCAGGACGCGTTCCTGGAGGGCGCCCGGCGCTACTTCAAGCGGCACGCGTACGGCAACACGCGCCTGGGCGACCTGCTGTCGGTGCTGGAGGAGACCAGCGGCCGGGACATGAGCGCGTGGGCGCGGTCCTGGCTCCAGACGGCCGGGGTGAACTCGCTGACGCCGCAGGTGCTGCTCGGCCCGGAGGGCCGTGTCGAGGAGCTGGCGGTGGTGCAGGAGGCCGCCGAGTCGCATCCGGAACTGCGGCCGCACCGGGTGGCGGTGGGCCTGTACCGGGTGACGGACGGCGGCACGCTCGAGCGGTACGCGCGTACCGAGACCGACGTCGACGGCGCGCGGACGGTGGTGGCGGAGCTGGCGGGTGCCGAGGCTCCCGACCTGGTGCTGGTCAACGACGACGACCTCACGTACTGCAAGATCCGCTTCGACGCGACCTCGCTGGCGACGCTGCGCGAGCACCTGGGGTCGGTGACCGATCCGCTGGCGCGTGCCCTGTGCTGGTCGGCGCTGTGGAACATGACGCGGGACGCGCTGCTCCCGGCGCGGGACTTCGTGGATCTGGTGCTGCGGTTCGCGGGGCGCGAGTCCGAGATCGGCGTGCTCCAGATGCTGCACGCGTGGGCCGAGTCGGCCGTCACGCACTACACGGCGCCGGGCCGGCGGGACGCGGCCGGGCGCCTGCTCTCCGAGGGCGCGCGGCGCGAGCTGTACGCGGCCGGGCCGGGCAGCGAGCACCAGCTCGCGTGGGCGCGGTTCTTCGCCCGGGTGGCCGACGCCGACGCCGACTTCGAGCTGCTGCGGAACCTGCTGACGGGCGCGGTGGCGGTCGAGGGCCTCGATCTGGACCAGGAGCTGCGGTGGGTGTTCCTGGAGCCGCTGGCCGCGCACGGGGTGGTGGACGAGAAGGTGCTGGCCGAGGAGCTGGCCCGGGACGACACCGCCTCCGGCAAGCGTCACCAGGTGCGCTGTCTGGCCGCCCGCCCGTCGGAGGCGGTCAAGGCCCAGGCGTGGGCGCAGCTCGTGGAGTCGGACGCGCTGTCCAACGCCATGGTCGAGGCGACCATCTCGGGCTTCGAGCAGGGCTCACAGCGGGAGTTGCTCGCGCCGTACGCGGAGAAGTACTTCGCGGCGATCGAGCGGGTGTGGGCCGACCGGTCGATCCAGATCGGGATGCACGTGGTGCAGGGCCTGTTCCCGTCGCTCCAGCAGTCCCAGGAGACGCTCGACGCCACGGACGCCTGGCTGGAGTCCCACCGGGAGGCGGCCCCGGCCCTGCGCCGGCTGGTCCTGGAGGCCCGGGACGATCTGGCGCGGGCCCTGCGGGGGCAGGCGTGCGACGCGGCGGCCGGGTAGCCGGGCACGCGGGCCCTGCGGGGGCAGGCGTGCGACGCGGCGGCCGGGTAGCCGGGCACTGACACCTTTGGCCTGAGATTCGGGGTTCCGTCACCGTTACGGAATACAGGCAATCACAGCCGTAACCCCTGGTCCGCACCCGAACGGACCAGGGGGTTTCGGCATCCGAACATCCGTCCTTTAGTGCCGGATTGTCCGTATGTGTCGACGGGCCTGTAACAGGGGTTAAAAGGCGGGCCGGGCGCGGGAAATTGCCGGTCATGACGCACAACACCCCGCTCTCCCCCCGCCCCCTGCACGACCTGTCCGGCCGCGGCCGGCTCCGGGTGATGACGGTCGCGCAGCTCCGCGCGCACGGTGTCTCGACGGCCCAGGTGGCCGAGCAGTGCACCCCCGGCGGCCCCTGGCAGCAGCTCCTCCCCGGCGTCGTCCTGCTCCACCCGGGACCGCCGACCAGCGAGGAGCGACTGCACGCGGTGCTGAGGTACGCGGCACGGGAGCGCTGCACGGGCGTTCCAGCCCAGCCCGGCGCGGACGGCTCCGGCGCCCCCGCCCACCCCGAGGCGATGATCACGGGCCTGGCCGCGCTGACGCTGCACGGCTTCTCCTCCACTCCCCCGCTGCCGGCCCTGGACGCGATCGACGTCCTGGTCCCGCGGATGCGCCGGCTGCGCTCGACGGGCTGTGCGCGCATCGTCCGGGGTGTCGCGCTGCCGGCCCCCGAGCAGGTCACCGGCCTGCCCGTCGCGCCCGTCGCCCGCGCGCTGGCCGACGCGGTGGCGGGCCTCGCGGACGCCGCCGTCGTGCGCCGGCTGATGACGGAGGCGGTGCGCGGCGCGTACTGCGAGCCGGCCGCGGTGGTGCGGGAGCTGAACCAGGCCCGGCTGCTGAGCCGCCCGCACGTGGTGGACGCGGTGGATTCCCTGCTGGCCGAGGGCCGGGCGATCGCGGAGGACCGCCTGTACCGGATGGTGCGCGAGTACGGCCTGCCCGACCCGGTGTGGAACGTGGACCTGCGCCTGCCCGGCGGCCCCTACCTCGGCGGCCTGGACGCGTACTGGCCGGACCAGGCGGTGGCGCTGGAGCTGGACACCCGGGCGCCCCGGCAGAACGACGAGGCGCAGTGGTCGGAGTATGCCCGCAAGCGCGAGCACCTGGAGCGGCTCGGCATCACGGTCGTCCACATCACGCCCAGGAAGCTCCGCGACTCGGTGGAGCAGCAGGCGACGGTGGTCCGCACGGCCCTGATGGCGGCGGCCGACCGCGAACCGGCCGCGTACGTCGTGGTGCTGCCCCGGTAGGGACGGACCCGGGGGCGGGACCAGGAGGGGGGAGGAGGGGCCGCCGGAGTCGCCGGCGGCCCCTCCTCGTGCTCCGGTGGCAGCTGATCTTGATCTGCCGGGCCGGCGGCTACGAACCAGCAGTGGACAACGCGCCGCGTCGCCGCGCGTGAGACCCGCCGGCCGTCTGCTGCGGCAGACAGGTGAATCTGTCAGACGGACGGCTTTGGACCGGATGCGCTCCGCGGAGAACAGGGCCAGTGTCGAGCTGAGCCGAGGAGGCGCGATGGACCGAGGAGCCGGAGCTCAGAGGGAAGGTGACACACAAGGGGGACGATCAGGGACCGCGGACGACCCCGCGCTGGACCGGTTGCTCATCCGCGCCGCCGACGGCGACGAAGGGGCCTTCGCCGAACTGTACGACGCCCTGGCGCACACGGTGCTGGGACTGGCCTGCCGCGTGATCAGGGACAAGGCCCAGGCGGAGGAGGTGACCCAGGACGTGATGGTGGAGGTGTGGCGGACCGCCGACCGGTTCCGGCCGGCGCGCGGAGCCGCCCGGAACTGGGTGCTCACCCTCGCGCACCGCCGCGCGGTCGACCGGGTACGGTCCGTCGCCGCGGGCCGCGCCCGCGAGCTGCGCGCCGCCGTCCGGGAGCAGGAGCGGTCCTTCGACACCGTCGCCGAAGAGGTCGAGACGCGGGAGGAGCAGCGGGTGGTCTTCCGCTGCCTGGCCCACCTGACCCGCGAGCTGAGGCTGCCCCTGGTGCTGGCCTACTACGAGGGGTTGACGTACGCGGAGGTCGCCGAGGCGCTCTCGATGCCGGCGGGCACCGTCAAGTCGCGGATGCGTCAAGGGCTGCGGCGCCTGCACGACTGTATGGAGGCCGGCTCGTGAACCTCACCGACGACCCCCACCTCGATGTCGGCGCGTACGTGCTGCACGCGCTGCCGGCCGAGGAGGAAGCCGCCTTCGAGGAGCACCTGGCCGGTTGCGAGCCCTGCCGTGCGGAGGTCGATCAGCTGTCCGGGGCAGCCGTCGAGATGGGGGCGGCCGAGACGAACGCGCCCTCGGCGGACCTGCGCCGCCGGGTGCTCGACCGGATCGCGGCCGTACCTCAGGGCCGGTCCGGCTCAGCCGAGGCCCGGCGCCGGCCGCAACGGGGGCTCCAGCTGGCGCTGGCGGCGTCCGTGGCGGCAGCAGCGGCTCTCGGAGGTGTCGCCTGGTGGCAGAGCTCCGAGGCCGACAACGCGCGTGAGCAGTCCGCCGAGGAGCGCGCCGAGTACCGGCAGCTCGCCGATGTCCTGACCGCCCCCGACGCCACGATCAGCACCAAGGAGCTCGCGCACGGCGGGACGGCGAGCGTGGTCGCCTCCCGGGCGGAGAACCGGTCCGCGGTGTTCGCGTCGAGGCTGCCGCCGCTCGCCGACGACCGGGTCTACCAGCTCTGGTACGCCCGATCGGGGCAGTTCCGGCCGGCCGGACTGCTGTCCACAGCGGACGGAGGTCATGCGGATGTGCTGGACGGGCGCCTCGGCGGGGCCACCGCCGTCTGTCTCACGGTGGAACCGGCCGGCGGCTCCCGGCAGCCCACCACCCGCCCCGTCGGCGTCATCTCCGTCCCCGCGTGAACGAACACCGCCGCATGACGAGCACCGCCGCGTGACGATCACCGCTCGGCCACCGCGACGGCGGCCGCGTGCCCCCTGCCCACCGCCACGTCGTCGACCGTCCAGCCCGGCATCCGGCGGGGCCCGCGCGGGGAGGAGCCGAGGTGGTCGGAGCGGAGGTCACGTCCGAGTCCGGTGCCGAGCCCTTTCAGATACGCCTCCTTGCGTGTCCACACCCGGGCGAAGGCGGCCGGGCGCCCCTGCGGCGGACACGCGGCGAGCTCGGCGGCCTCCCGGGGGTGCAGCGTGTCCGTGAGGGCGGCGACGACGTCCGAGCCGGGCAGCCGCTCGATGTCCGCGCCGACCGCGGTGTCCGCGAAGGCGAGAAGGCAGAGGCCTTCGGTGCGGGAGACGGAGAAGCACAGGGGCACGCCGGGCACGTCGGGGCGGCCGTGCGGGCCCCGGCACACCGGGCAGGGGCGCCGTACGAACGTCACGTCCGACGGCTCGACGCCCAGGTAGGCGCCGAGGAGCAGGCGCAGGCACACATGGGCGACCCGGTAGCCGTCCCTGTCCGCCGCCCGGTGCAGTGCCGCGGCCCGCGCCCGTTCCCCGCTGTCCAGCAGCGTGCCGGCGAGCGGGGCCACGGCGTCGCGGAGGTCCTCCACCCGGGCCAGCCACACGCGGGGCCGGCCGGCGCGAGGCGGCTCCGGAGGCCGGGTCCAGGCGGCGGACGTCAGCCGCTCGGGACGCAGGACCGGTCGCGCGGGGAGGAGGCACATGGCACGGCCGTCCTCGGTCAGTCGGAGGACGCCCGCACGGCGCGGGGGTCAGCGATGGCGTCGCCGCCGTACAGGGCCTGCACCCAGTTGCTCTGGTAGATCGTGTCGAGATAGCGCTCACCGAGGTCCGGGGCGATCGCGACGGGCGTGAGGCCCGGCGTTCCGTGCCGGGCGAGCCAGCTCGTCGCCCCGCTGACGACCGTGCCGGTCGACCCGCCGAACAGGAAGCCCCGCCTCGCGAGGTTCCGGCAGGTACGGATGGCATCGGCCTCCTCGACGCGGACCGCCTCGTCGACGTAACTCTCGTCGAGCAGCGGAGGCCTCAGGCTCATGCCGAGGCCGGGGATCATCCGCCGTCCTGGCGGGTCGCCGAAGATGGCGGAGCCGACGCTGTCCACCGCGACGATCCGCACGGGCCGGTGCCAGGAACGGAACCAGCGGGCGCAGCCCATCAGGGTGCCGGTCGTGCCGACGCCGATGAACAGGACGTCCAGGCGCGGGAACCAGCGGGCGATGGCCGGGGCCGTCCTGAAGTAGTGCGCCCTCCAGTTGTCGGGGTTGGTGTACTGACTCAGCCACACATAGCGGTCGTCCGCGGCGCACAGGGCGCGCAGGTGCGCCAGCCGCGCGCCCAGCAGGCCGCCGGTGGCGTGCTCGTCGGAGACGACGTGGACCTGGCTGCCCAGGGCCTCCATCATCAGCCGGGTGGCGAGGTTGCACCGGGAGTCCGTCACGCAGACGAAGCGGTATCCCTTGCTCGCGGCGATCATGCTCAGTGCGACGCCGAGATTGCCGGAGGAGGACTCGACCAGGATCGAGTCCGGCCTGAGGGTTCCGCCGCGCTCGGCGGACTCCACCATCTCGGTCGCGGCCTTCAGTTTGATCGAACCGGCGAAGTTGAAGCCCTCGCACTTGAGGAAGAGCCGGTGTCCCGTCATCGGCCCGAGGTCGACGTACAGGTCCTCCTCGTTGAAGGCGTGGGGGACGGATATGACTGGCACGATGGTCTCCTCGTACAGGGCCGGGCGGTGGACGGGTTCGTCCTCAGCCGTGCCGGCTCAGTTCGTGAAAGAAGTGGTCGATGACCCGCAGTCCGCCGGATCGGGCCACCTCGTCGTAGACGTAGCCGCCGACCGCGAGGTCCAGTACGCCCAGGCCGAACGGTGAGAAGACCGCCGGGCGGTCGGCCGGGACCGTCACACGGCCGGCCATCACGTCGTCGAGCGTGCCGAGCAGGAAGTCGCGGTTGCCGGTGAGGCGTTCGGTGAGGTGCGGTGAGGTGGCGGCCCGGAGGCAGTGGTCGATGTCGTCGACGACGTTGGTGGCGCCGAGCAGCACCTCGGGTGCGAGGTCGCGCAGCGACACGTGCAGCACCACCGGGTTGTGCCGGAACCACGACGGCTCGGTGATGTGCGGCCGGTCGGCGACCGTCGCGAAGACGATCAGGTCGCTGAGGCGGATCAGTTCCTCGGCGCTGCCGTGCACGGTGACGCGTCCGACGGCCCCGGACTGCTCCAGGTAGGTGCGGAAGCCGGCGGCGCTGTCGGGGGACAGGTCGTGGACGCCGATGGCGTCGAAGGACCAGCCGGTGCCCTCCAGATAGGTGTGGATGTAACGGGCGATCAGACCCGCCCCGACGAACCCCAGCCGGGCCGGGCGCGGCCGTCCCCTGCTGAGCCGGTCGGCCGCCGACGCGGCGGACGCGGCGGTCCTGGCGGCGCTGATGATCGAGCTCTCCATGCAGGCGAAGGGGTAGCCCGTGACGGGGTCGTTGAGGATGAGGACGGCGGACGCCCGGGGGATGCCCGAGGCGACGTTGGCCGGGAAGCTGGAGATCCATTTCAGGCCGTCCACCCCGCCCTCGCCGCCGAGCGAGGCGGGCAGGGCGATGATCCGCGACGTCGGCCGGTCGGGGAAGCGCAGGAAGGAGGACGGCGGATTGACCGTACGGCCGGCGCCGTGCAGGCGGTACGTGGCCTCGACGACCTCCACCACGGTCTTCTCCCGGCCCTGGAGCACCTCCTTGACCTGGTTTCCGGGGATGACGGCGAAGGACGGCACCACCGGGGCGTCCGCCCGGGCGGTCCGCGGGACGGTGTGCACGGTGGTCATGCCGCTTCACTCCCCCTCTGCGGCCCGGGAAGGCCGGGACGCACGGGGTCGGCCATCGCCACCACGACGTTCCGCGGCCCCCGGTACGCCTCCCGGCTGTGCGCGGTGCGGATGTTGTCCACGAGCGTCAGGTCCCCGCGCTGCCAGGCCCGGCGTACGGTGTGGGCCTCGTAGGTCTTGTTGATCTGCTCGACGACGTCCGGGGGCACCGGATCGCCGTTGCCGTACAGGGTGTTGAAGGGCAGGCCGTTCGGTCCGTACTCCTCAACCAGGAACTCCCTGACCTCCGACGCCATCGTCCACTCGTTCAGGAACGCGATCTGGTTGAACCAGCAGGGGCGGCCGGACACCGGGTGCCGCACGACGGCGTGCCGGTGCTGCCAGGTCCGCAGCGAACCGTCCGGCTGCCAGGACCAGTCGATCGCGTGGGCGCGGCAGTAGGCCTCGACCTCGCCGCGGTCGTCGGTGCCGAAGGACTGGCCGAGTGTCGCGCCGATCCCCTCGTTGTAGGCCCTGGTGAGCAGCCAGCCCTCCCGGGTGAAACGGTCGACGAGGTCGGCGGGCAGCGCGTGCAGCACGGCGGTCGCGTCGGCCAGGGCGGTGGCACCGCCTTCGACGGGCGGCTCCAGGCACGCGAACAGCAGCAGGCCGGGACACTCGAGGGCGTAGCTGAGTTCGTGGTGCATGCACATGGGCTGGTTGGGCGGCCAGGCCGACGACGAGTAGACGCCGTCCGCGTGGCGGTCGCGGGCGGCGAACGCCTCGCGTTCGGCCAGGGGGCGCTCGGCCACCCGGCGGAGGACCGACTCGACGTCGGCCGGGGTACGCAGGCCGAGGCCCCGGACGGTGACCGCCCCGTGCTCGGCGACGAGTTCGCGCAGCGTGCCCCGGGCATCCTGAATGTCTTCCGCGTCGAGTACCGGAAGGCTCCCAGGGGCCTCTGTCGTGGTGGCCCTGTTCTTGCGGAAGAGTGCCGACAGCATGTCGATCTCACCTCTCGCAGCTCGTACGGGTGTCGATCAGCCGGGCCAGGTCGGCCAGTACGGGGCGGCCGGCGAGGTCGCGCGGGGAGATCACCCGGTCCAGCGAGACCGCGAGCCGTACCGCCGACAGGGACGTGCCGCCCAGATCGAAGAAGTTGTCGTCGCGGCGGATCCGTCCGGGGGGCAGGCCGAGTTCCGTGGCCCACTCCGCCGCGAGCCGCCGTTCGGACGGTGTCCGCGGGGCGCCGTGGGAGTCCCGGGCCGGGCCGAGATCCTCGGCGAGCGCCTCGAGTGCCTTGCGGTCGGTCTTGCCGTTGGCGGTGAGCGGCAGGCGCTCCAGCCGGTGGAAGGTCGCCGGGACCATGTACGCGGGGAGCAGGTCCGCGAGCCGCTCCCGCAGGTCCTCGGCGGTCACCGCGCCCTCGCTCGCGCAGAAGGCGGCCAGCTGGCGGCCGTGCCCTTCCGCGCCGGTCACCACGACCGCGCAGTCCGTGACACCGGGCACCCGCAGCAGCGTGTTCTCGACCTCGCCGATCTCGACCCGGAACCCCCGGATCTTGACCTGCGCGTCCCGGCGGCCGAGGAACTCCAGCTTTCCGTCCGGCCGCCAGCGGCCGAAGTCGCCTCCCCGGTACAGCCGTTGGCCGGGACGGTGGGGGTCCTCCAGGTAGGCGAGCGCGGTGCGCTCGGCGTCGTTGACGTAGCCGCGGCCGACGCACACCCCGGAGAAGACGATGGCGCCGGGCGCGCCGAGCGGCACCGGAAGCAGGTTCTCGTCGACGACGTACTGGCGGACGTTGGCGATGGGCCGCCCGATCGGGATCCTGTCGCCGGCGGGCGCCCGGTCCATCACCTCGTGGTGGGTGTCGTCGGACGTCTCGGTCAGCCCGTAGGCGTTGATCAGGCGCACGGCGGGTCCGCCGGCGAACCACCGCTGGACCAGCTCACCGCGCAGCGCCTCGCCGGTGACGGAGACGCACCGCAGGTCCGGCAGGTCCCGGGGGACGCGTTCCAGCGCGGACAGGATGACGTCGAGATAGGACGGCACCACTTGGAGGACGTTGACGCGTCCCTCGGCGATCCGGTCCAGGAACCGGTCCGCGTCGAGGATGGCGTCCTGCTCGACCAGCAGGGTCCGCCCGCCGGTCAGCAGCCCGGCGAGCAGCTGCCACAGCGAGATGTCGAAGCACTGCGAGGCCGTCTGCGCCACCACGGTGCCCTCGCCGATGCCCAGATCGTCGATCTTGGCGTACAGGTGGTTGAGCAGGCCGCCGTGCTCGCACAGCGCGCCCTTCGGCTCTCCGGTGGAGCCGGAGGTGAAGAAGACGTACGCGAGCCGGTCCGCCGGGATGTCCAGGCCGAGGTCCGTTCCGTCGGTGGCCCGGTCGGTGAGGTCCGGGACGAGCAGCCGCCGGGTTCCGGGCAGCGTGGCGAGCGCCCGGTCCAGCTGACCGGTGCTGCCGGGTGTGGTGAGGACGTACGAGCAGCCGGCGCGGGTGAGCATCGCGCCGATGCGGCCGGGCGGGTGATGCGGGTCGACGGGCAGGTACACGCCGCCGGCCTTGAGGACGCCGAGCACGCCGGCCGCCCAGTGGAGGTCGCGCTCGGTCACCACGGCGACCGTGTCCTCCGGGCAGAGCCCCTCGGCCAGCAGGGACCGGGCCACCCGGTTGGCCCGGGTGTCGAGGTCCGCGTACGTCAGGCCGAGGCCCCGGTGGACCACGGCGACGGCGTCCGGATGCCCGCGCGCCCGCTCCTCGAACAGTTCGTGGAACCGGCGGTCCGGCAGCGCACGGCGCGGCCCCGCCCCCAGCCCGTCGAGCTGGAACCGGAGTTCGTCCGCGGACAGCAGGCTGCCCCGGTCGTGAGGGGCGTCGGGGTCGGCGGCGATCGCCTCCAGCGCGGCGCGGTGGTATCCCCCGATACGGGCGGCACAGTCGGCGTCCAGCAGGTCCGTCCGGTGCCGTAGGCGCAGCAGCTCCTCACCCGCTGAGATGCCGAGCAGCACAGTGCCGTCCAACGGGACGTCGGCCTCGTGCCCTGCGGGGGCGAACACCGCCTCGGGGCCACCGGCCGGGGACGGTGAGCCGGTCCCGGGCGACAGCGCCGCCGCCTCGGCCCGCCGGGCGTCCAGCACCAGTCGGCGCCAGGTGCCGGGCCCGACCGTCAGCTCGAAGGGCAGCGGCGCGGTCCGGCCCGGGGCCAGGTAGCCGCTGCGCACCTCGGGGTCGCCGGAGAGCAGGGCGAGCACCTTCGCGTGGGCCGCGAGGAGGACCGCGGTGAGCGGCACGCCGAGTTCACGGGCCCGTGCCCTGAGGGCCGCCGTCACCTCGCCGGGGACGCGGCTGATGTGCTCCCCGGTGCCGGGCACCGGATCCCGCGCCCATCGGGGCACGGCCGTGAAGCCGCCCTCGGCACGGCGGTCGCTTCCGGGGACGCGGGCCTCGGTCACTGTCGCCGCCATCACCGCGCACCTCCCCTTTCGTCCCTTTCGTCGAGGGCCGGGCGGGCGGGATTGCCCGCCCAGCGGGTGTGCTCGGGGACCGTCTCGCCCTTCATGAGGAAGGAGTCCGCCGCCAGCACGGCGCCGTCCCCGACCGTCACGCCGTAGTGCACGAACGCTCCGACGCCGAGGGTGCAGCCGGCACCGAGCGCGCTGCGGTCCGACTTGAACGTGCCGTCCTCCTGCGAGTGGCACTGCAGGACGCTGCCCGCGTTGAGGGTGCAGTCGTCCCCGATGGCGGCCATGCGGCGCTCCGTCACAGCGCAGCCGTCGTCGAAGACCCGCGCCCCGATCCGGACGCCGAGCAGGCGCCATACGACGCTCTTGAACGGCGTGCCGTCGAGGATGTGCAGATACGTCTCGGAGGGGACCTTCCAGTACCGCTCACGACGCCAGAACCGGCGGTCGTAGATCGAGCAGAACAGCGGCCCCGGTGGGTGCACGGCCGTGACGGCCCGTTCGAGGAGGACGAAGTACAGCAGGGTGAACGGCAGCACGACGGCGTTGGCGAGCGCCAGGACCGCCGTGCCCCACACCGGGTACTGGCTCGCGGCGAGCGCGAACAGCAGGACGACGCAGAAGAAGAACAGCCATGTCGTGAGCAGGTGCCAGGCCATGGTGACGGCGTTGTGCCGGTTCTTGGCCGCGAGGCGGCGGCCGAAACCGTTCCCGTCCTTGAGGTCGTCGAAGGTGCTGTCCCGCGCCACCGACCGCGGGATCTCGAAGCAGGGGGAGCCGAGCAGTCCCACGTCGTGCCGGAGCGGCCCGCTGACGGGGACCGCCACCTTGGTACCGAGCAGGCAGTTGTCGCCGGTCCGGCCGCCGACCGGGTAGGCGATGCGGTTCCCGAGGAAGTTGTGCGCCCCGATCGCGGTCGGCGACAGCCGGAAGGAGGTGCTGGAGTACTCGGCGTTCATCAGGGACAGCCCGTCGGCGACCATGGTCCCGGTGCCGATCCTGCTCAGGAAGGGGCTCTCGTGCTTGACCCCCGTGCCGAAGTTGGAGCCGGTCTGCTCCACCGGGGAGAGGCGGTAGCCGATCCAGCGCAGGTAGTGCACGATGCAGCTGCTGTCGCCGAACAGACGGGTCAGGGACTTCCTGTTCGTCATCAGGACGATCGTCCGGTGCACGGTGTGGCGGAAGCCGAAGAGCGGGTACGTCCGGCCGGGCGGGACGAACCTGCCCAGCAGCCGGGGGACGGTGGCCAGGACCACCAGAGCGGCGAGCACCCCGCCGAAGAAGAGGACGACCGTGACGACCAGCAGGTCGACGTAGAGCACCGTCGCCCCGCCCTTCAGTACGCCGGATCCCTCCAGCATCCGGGAGAGCAGCACGTCCAGGCAGCCCACCGCGAGCGGCAGATACACCAGCAGCGCCGTGAGCAGCATCAGGAAGCCGTGCACCGCTCGCCGTGCTGTGCCGCACCGGGCGGGCTCCACCTCCGGGAAGGCCCCTTCCGCGGGCTGGGCCGGAGAGCCGTGCCAGTGCTCGCCCCCGGGGACCGTCTGGCCGGTGTGCAGGGAGGACGCGTGCCCGAGCCGGGATCCGTCGCCGAGCCGGGTCCCGATGTCCAGCACCGTCACCTCGCTGACGACCGCGCCCCGGCCCAGGGTGACCGGCCCTGTCTCGATCACACCGTCGACCGCGTGGTAGCAGCTGAGCAGCGCGTCCTTGCGGACGAGTGCGCCGTCACCGACGGTCAGCAGATCGGTGCAGACGGGGGCGCTGCGCGAAAGGATCGTCACCCCTGTGCCGATCCGCGCGCCCAGGGCCCTCAGATAGAGCGGGTAGAGCGGCGATCCGGCGAACAGGACCAGCGGGCTCGACCGGATCAGCGTCTTGACCAGCCAGAACCGGAAGTAGGTGAGGCTCCAGACGCGGAACCGCCGTGGCGTGAACCGGCCGATCAGCACCCACTTGGCGACCACGGGCAGGGCGCACAGCACGACGAACAGCGCGGCGCCGAAGACGACGCTCCGCAGATAGGCGTCGAGCAGGTGCCCTTGCGCGGAGATCCATTCGTAGCCCCGGGCGGCGACGGCCGCGAGGAGGAAGGCATAGCCGAGGAAGGCCAGCAGCTGGAGTGCCCCGCAGAGCACGCGGTGCGGGCGGCCGGTCGGCGGCGCCGGTACCGGTACCGGCGCCGCGGGCAGTCCCGATGGGCTGCGCGCCTCGGATTCGGGTGGTGGCGGCGGGGTGCTGTCGACCAGTGCGGCCGCCAGTCCGCCGGCGGTCGGATGCCGGTAGACATCGCGCATCGACACCGCCGGCAGGTCCGGCCGGTTCCGCACCCGCGCGCAGAAGTGCGCCATCACCAGGGAGTCGGCACCGAGATCATCGAAGAAGTCGCTGTCGACCCGCACCTCGTCCAGGTGCGCGACCTCCGCCAGCAGCGCGGCGAACCGCTCCGCGGCAGCGGATGTCGCTGGATCCGGCGGCGCCGCGCAGGGCCGGGCCTCCTCCACGAGGCCCTTGACCGCCTCCTGGAGCTGCTGTCCCGTCATGGGGACCCCCTCGACTGCCGACTGTCGCGTGCTCTGCCTCACCAGGGGTTCGTAGCCAGGCAGCCGAGGTATGGAAGGTCCGGCCTACTTCTCGAAACGTGAGCGGGTGTCTCACCAAGTGGGAGGACGGCACCGCCCTACTTGCCGCAGAACTCCGCCTCGATGATCCCGCCGGTGCTCCCCGACCAGTCCCCGTTGAGGTTGACGGCCAGGGAGTGCCGGCCGTCCTCGGTCGTCACCACGTCCGACCTGGAGCCGGTGATGCCGCCGTCGTGGCCCCAGACGTGGACGCCGCAGCTGAGCTTGCGGTCGACGAGCCCCAGACCGTAGCGGCTGGTGTCGCGGCTGGAGGGGACCGTGGTCTTCATCTCCTTCAGCTGCTCGGGCGGGAGCAGCCTGCCCCGGAGCAGCGCCGAGTAGAAGCGGTTCAGGTCGGCGGAGCTGGAGACCATCTGGCCGGAGCCGTAGGCCAGGCGCGGGTTCAGCTCCGTGACGTCGTACGTCGGGCCCGTGGCCGTCTGGGCCAGCTTGGAGTAGGCGCGGCTGCTGGGCCGGGGCAGGGTGACCCGGGTGGGGACCGATGTGGAGGCCAGCTTCAGCGGGCCGATGATCCGGCGGTCGATCTCGTCGCCGTAGTCGTCGCTGCCCGTGGCCTTCTCGATCACCCTGGCGGCCAGGATGTAGTTGGTGTTGGAGTACCTGAACGACGTGCCCGGCGTGAAGTACGGCTTGTTCGCCATGGCGATGGCGAGCAGCTCCTCGGGGGACGCCTGGTCGAAGCGGTGCTTCATGAAGCCGTCCGCGGTCATGTACGTCTCCTGGAACCCGGGATCGCCCAGGTAGTCGAAGATGCCGCTGGTGTGGTTCAGGAGCTGGCGCAGGGTGATCCGCCGGCCGTCGTGGCCGTTGCCCCGGACCAGGCCCGGCAGCCACTTCTCCACCGTGTCGTCGAGCGAGAGCTTCCCCTCCGCCTCCAGTTGCAGGACGACGGTCGCGACGAACGTCTTCGAGATGCTGGCGACGCGGTAGTGGTCCGCTGTCGAACGCGGCTTGCCCGTCTCCAGGTTGCCGACACCGGCCGTGGCCGCCCAGGTGCCGTGCCCCCGCCGCACGGTCACGGTCACGCCCGGCACCCCGCCGGCGACCACGGCCCGCACCGCCTGCCGGGTCGCGTCCTGCCCACCGGGCGCCTCGCCGGGAGCGGCCGCGAGCGCCGGGGCGGCCAGCGCCGCCGTCAGCGCCACGGCCGTCGCCGCCGTCAGGGTCGTGCGTATGCGTCTCTTCATGTCCCCGTTTCCCCTTGTCATGTCGCGCTGTCAGGTCGCGTTGTCAGGTCGAGCCGGAATGGCTCAGCGGTCGCCGCAGTACTCCGCCTCGACGACGGCTTTGGTCTCCCCCGACCAGTCGCCGTTGAAGTTGACGGCCAGCGAGTGGCGGCCGTCGCCGGTGGTGACGGCCATGGAGGAGGAGCCGTGGATGTCGCCGCCGTGGCCCCAGACGGTCGTGCCGCAGGTCAGCTCCCACGAACGCAGGCCGAGGCCGTAGCCCTCGTTCTCCTTCGTGGTGGGAACCGTGCGCTTCATCTCCTTCAACTGCCGCGGCGGGAGCACTTCGCCGCGCAGGAGCGCCCGGAAGAAGGTGTTCAGGTCGGCGGAGTCGGAGATGATCTCGCCCGAGTAGGCGAACGAGGGCCGGAACTCCGTGACGTCGTAGGTCGGGCCGCTCGTCGTGCGCGCCAGCTTGCCGTAGGCGCGGCTGCTGGGCTGTGGGACGGTGATCCGGTTGCGCGGGACGGACGTGGCCGTCAGGTTCAGCGGCTCGATGACGCGCTGCTCCACCGCGTCGCCGTACGGGTGTCCCGTGATCTTCTCGATCACCATCGCGGCCAGGATGTAGTTGGTGTTGGAGTACTTCCACGAGGTGCCCGGCTCGAAGTCCCGCTGGTTGGACAGGGCCATGGCGACCAGTTCCCGTGGCGTCTTCCTGTCGAAACGGTGCCGGAAGAAGCCTTCCTTGAGCATGTAGGTCCGCTGGAAGGTCTCGTCGGCCAGCAGGTCGTGGACGCCGCTGGTGAGGTTCAGCAACTGACGGATCGTGATGCCCCTGCCGTCGTGGTCGCCTCCGCGCACCACACCCGGCAGCCACTTCTCCACCGTGTCGTCGAGCGAGAGTTCCCCCTCCGCCTCCAGTTGCAGGACGACGGTGGCGATGAACGTCTTGCTCGCGCTGCCGATGCGGTAGTGGTCCCGCTTCGAACGCGGCTCGCCGGTTCGGAGGTCGCCCACACCCGCGGTGGTCCCCCAGGTGCCGCCGTCCCTGTCCCGTACCGTCACGGTCACCCCGGGGACGCCCTCGGCGACGGCGGCCCGTACCGCCCGCCGGGTCGCGTCGTGGCCGCCGGTGGGCGGAGCCGCGAGCGCCGGGGCGGCCAGGGCCGCCGTCAGGGCCACGGCGGTCGCCGCCGTCAGGGTCGTGCGTAAGTGTCTCTTCATCCCCGCTTCCCCCTGCTCATCGAGCTGTGTCAGGGGGTGGGACCTCGGCCCCGCGGCCCGGGTTGACCGGGCCCGGACGGTTGAGCGGTAATCAGCCCTTCTTCAGCACCAGCTCGGTGTTGCGGTCCTGCGGGTCGCCGCCGAGGTTCGCGTTCGCGCCGGGGGCGTTGAGGGACAGCTCGCGGTAGAGGGCCGCCAGACCGGTCTGGGAGAGGTCGGAGAAGTCCGTGCGGTGCGGGGCCGAGGACTCCACCAGCGTGGTGAACAGCGAGATCGTGCCGTCCTTGTTGTCGGTCAGCTCGATGACCCGGGCCAGCTGGGGGAAGTCGACGTGGGAGGCGGTGGAGATCTCCCAGAAGGTGCCGCCGCCGGACATCGAGTGCGGGGTGATGACGTTCTTGTGGATGTGGCCGTTCACCCAGGCGAGCACGTTGCGGTGGCCGCCGAGGAGGGCCAGGACCTCCTGACCGTCGTGCCGGCGCTCGCCCGGCCGGGACGGGTCGTTGCGGAGGTTCGTCATCGTCTTGCTGGTGTGATGGCTGAAGATCACCGCGTGGGAGTCCTTGTTCTCCCGCAGGGTCTTCTCGAGCCACTTCATCTGGGCCGTGCCGAGGGAGCCCTCGTAGTGGCCGCCCGCGTCGGTGGTGTCCAGGCTGATGCCGATGACGTCGTCGGAGATGCGGAAGGCGTAGTACTGGGTGCCCGCGTCGAGGTTGGCGGAGGAGTAGCCGTGACCGGCCGGGCCGATGCCGCGGAAGGCCGGGTCCAGGTGGGCCTGGAGGTATTCGGCCTGGGTGAAGGGGGCGCGGCTCTCGTCCGGCGTGACCGAGCGCATCGAGCGGGCGTGGGACTTGAGGAAGTCGTGGTAACGGACGCCCTGGGGGTCCCGGGCCTTCTTGATCTGCGCCTGGAGCTGCTGCGCCTCCGCCGCGGACACGTCCATCAGCTTCTTGCCGCCGACGGCGAGTTCGGTGAGGTAGGAGTCGCCGTGCGAGGCGTAGCAGCCCATCGGCAGGGAGTCGTGGTTGCCGACCGTGGAGTACCAGGGCAGGTTGAGGCCGGGGCTGCGGACCTCCCGGACGGCGGCCTTGAGGAAGCCGTCGAGCTTCGGGAAGCCGACCTGCTTGTCGCTGTCGCGGACCGCGGCGTCCGGCTGCCAGTACTGCTTGAGGCCGCTGTTCTGGACGCCCTCGTACTGGCGCGGGTCCCCGGTGTTGGGCGTGATGCGCCCACCGCTCATGATCTTCAGGAACCAGTCCAGCTCGGACTTGGCGTTGTTGTCCGTGTTGTCGCCGGTGGTCATGGCGAAGTGCAGCGGGGCGCCGGTGACGGGGGCGCCGCGCAGCGCGTTGATCCGCTCCACCAGCGCGATGGCGCCCTGCACGGTCAGCGCCTCGTGCGGCCGCCAGGCGTGGATGTCGGCCGAGCGGAGGTACTCCAGGCGCAGCGGGTGCTGTGCGTCGATGATGTGCAGGTCGGTGAGCTGCACGAACGCCGCGAGCGGGGTACGCCGCCCGGCACGGCCGGACTTGGGCGCGGCCAGGTCGGAGCGCACGACGCGCTGCCAGCCGGCTCCGTCGCCCAGGCGCCGGTAGCCGGAGCTGCCGCGCGGGGTGGCGACGGAGGCGAGGGTGGTGCCCTTGGTGTAGGGGGCCAGCGGCGCGGCCGGCGCCTGACGCGAGGAGGCGGCTACGGCCTCGGTCGCCTCCTTGGCCGTGGCGGCCTGGCTCTCGCTGGGCCGCAGGGCGTAGCCGACGCCCGCGGAGAGGGCGACCGCGCCGCCGGCGGCGAGGACGGAACGACGGTGGATGCCCTGGCCGGATCCTGCGACTGAGCGTGTGCGCGACATGCGCTTCTCTCCCCGAGTACGAACGCGTCGGCAGTGGTCGCGGGGCGTTCGTCCGACGAACACCCCGCTCACACTGGATCGTTGGCTCGGGGAATGACCTGCGCGTAAACGCGGTGGCAACGGGCAGCGCCGATCACCGTACGTGGATCTTGGACTACCCCGCGCGTCGACGACCGCTCCGGGAACGGCCCGGAGTCGGTCACTCGGTGTTCATCTTCCGGGGTACTGCACCTATTCCGGGCCCCTTCCTGACCTATTCCGGAACGCCGTTGAGCCGACCACCGGCCGGGCGCTCCCGCCACAGCCGCAGCGCCGTGTCGACCAGCCCGATGCGGACCAGACCGGGCACCGCGTCCAGGTTCTGCCAGGCGGCGAGGTCGGTGGAGCCACCCACCTCGTTGCGCAGTTCGCCGCCGGTGATACGGCCCTCGTAGACGAACCGGACGCCGTGATGGTCGACGGGGCGTCCGAAGCCGTCGCGGAAGACGCGGTGGGAGGAGTCCACGCCGAGCAGCCCGGTCACTTCTATCCGGTACCCGGTCTCCTCCTCCACCTCCCGTCGCACGGTGTCGTAGGGGTCCTCGCCGTGCTCCATGCCGCCGCCCGGCATGACCCACTCGGGGGTGCCGTCCTGGGCGGGTGAGCGGGCGAGCAGGATCTGTCCGTCACGGACGCATACGGCGTAGGCCGCCACCCTCAACTTCTCTCGCACTCCGGGACGTTAACCGATTTCGCCGCCTTCAGGACTCATGCCCGCAAAACGCATCGCGGGTTTTCCCCATACATCCATCTCGTTTCGGTCAACAGTCCCCAAAGAGCGTGCCCTTACGCAAAGCTGTGCGATCGTCCGGGCTCGCGTTCGGACCGTTGCGACCAGGGCCGATCGGTCCTGGTCGTTCCCGCTCGTTCCTTTACCTACAAGGGATGCCGATGACCCTCACCCCCCAGCGCGACCCGATATCGGGCCCGAGACGCGTGGCGCGCATAGCCGTGGCCGCCGGTCTCGTCGCCGCGCTCTCCGCGGCCGGACCGATCCCCCTGGCCTTCGCCGCCGACGGCCCGGGCGCCTCCGCCCCCGCCGACGCGGACGTCAAGTCCGGGCCCGACAAGCTCGGTTCGGACGACGCGGACCTCCTCGCGGAGGCCAAGGCCGACGGCGACAAGACCGTCACCATGATGATCGCCACCGCGCCCGGGAAGACCGAGCAGGTCGCCGGGCAGCTGGACGCGGTCAAGGGCGGCTCGGTGGGCCGGGCCGACGACAAGCTGGGCTACGTCCGCGCCACCGTCCCGACCTCCGGGGCGGACTCGGCCATCGCCGCCGCCGCCAAGCTCTCCTCCGTGCACGGCATCGACCTGCGCGAGGAGATCCCGCTGGACGATCCGACGCCGAGCGCGGACGCGGCCAAGGGCGCCAAGGCCACCGGTGCCTACCCGGCCCCCGGGAAGAAGACCCCGGCCGAGAACCCGTACAACCCGTCCTTCGAGACGGGCGCGGTCGACTTCGTCGAGGACCACCCGAAGGCGGACGGCCGCGGCATCACCATCGGCATCCTGGACTCCGGCGTGGACCTCGGCCACCCGGCGCTGCAGAAGACCACCACCGGTGAGCGGAAGATCGTCGACTGGGTGACGGCGACGGACCCGGTCGTCGACAACGACCGCACCTGGCGCCCGATGACCACCACCGTCTCCGGGCCCACCTTCACCTACGGCGGGAAGACCTGGACGGCCCCGGCGGGTTCCTACCGGGTCAGCACCTTCCTGGAGTCGTACACCACCGGCGGCGACGCGGCGGGCGACGCCAACCGGGACGGCGACACCACCGACGCCTGGGGCGTCCTGTACGACGCGGCGTCCGGCACGGTCCGCGTCGACCTGAACAACAACAACGACTTCGGTGACGACACCGCGATGAAGCCGTACAAGGACGGCTTCCAGATCGGGTACTTCGGCACCGACGACCCGGCCACCGACATCGCGGAGCGCCAGCCGTTCGTCGTCGAGATCCGCAAGGACGTCGTCGTCAACGCGTCCGGTGCGAAGGCCGACTTCGTCAACATCGGCGTCATCGAGTCCGAGCACGGCACGCACGTCGCCGGCATCACCGCCGCGAACGGCCTGTTCGGCGGGAAGATGAACGGCGCGGCTCCGGGCGCCAAGCTGGTCTCCTCGCGCGCCTGCACCTGGTCGGGCGGCTGCACCAACGTCGCGCTCACCGAGGGCATGATCGACCTCGTCACCAAGCGCGGCGTCGACATCGTCAACATGTCCATCGGCGGCCTGCCGGCGCTGAACGACGGCAACAACGCGCGCGCCGAGCTGTACACGCGCCTGATCGACGAGTACGGCGTCCAGCTGGTGATCTCCGCGGGCAACTCCGGCCCCGGCACCAACACCATCGGCGACCCGGCCCTGGCCGACAAGGTCATCTCGGTCGGCGCGTCCGTCTCCAAGGAGACCTGGGCCGCCAACTACGGCTCGGTCGTGGAGAAGAAGTACGCGCTGATGCCGTTCTCCTCGCGCGGCCCGCGTGAGGACGGCGGCTTCACCCCGACCCTGATCGCCCCGGGTGCCGCGATCAACACCATCCAGACCTGGATGCCGGGCGCCCCGGTCGCCGAGGCGGGTTACACCCTGCCGGCCGGCTACGGCATGCTCCAGGGCACCTCGATGGCCTCCCCGCAGGCCGCCGGCTCCGCCGCGCTGCTGCTGTCGGCCGCGAAGCAGAAGAAGATCGACCTCACGCCGGCGACCCTGCGCACCGCCCTCACCTCGACCGCCGACCACATCAAGGGTGTGCAGGCGTACGAGGAGGGCGCGGGCCTCATGAACATCGAGGACGCCTGGGACTCGATCCGCGACGACGCCACCTCCCACGCCTACACGGTCAAGGCGCCGGTCGACACCGCGATCGACCAGTTCCTGAAGACCCCGGGCTACGGCACGGGCCTCTACGACCGTGAGGGCGGCCTGAAGGCCGGCCAGAAGAAGACCTACGAGGTCACCGTCACCCGTACGTCCGGCGCCGACAAGGCGATCCGGCACGAGCTGCACTTCGAGAACAACGAGGGCGGCACGTTCCGTATCGTCGGCTCCGACGAGGTGAAGCTGCCGCTGAACCAGCCGGTGACCGTCAAGGTCCAGGCCGCGCCGAAGTCCGCCGGTATCAAGAGCGCGATCCTGGAGGTCGACGACCCGAAGACCGAGGGCATCGACAAGCAGGTGCTGAGCACGGTCGTCGTCTCGGCCCCGCTGAAGTACACCTTCTCCGCCTCCGATTCGGTGCAGCGCAACAGCTCGCGGCACTACTACGTCACCGTGCCCGAGGGCGCGAAGACGCTCGAGGTCGCGATGAGCGGGCTGAAGGACAAGAGCCAGACCCGGTTCATCTCCATCCACCCCTTCGGCGTCCCGTCCGACCCGACGTCGACGATCAACTGCTACCCGAACTACGCCAATCCGGCCAACACCTGCCGCCCCGACCTGCGTTCGTACGCGGACCCGCAGCCGGGCGTGTGGGAGATCGAGGTCGAGTCGCGCCGTACGTCGCCGCTGCTCGACAACCCGTACAAGCTGGATGTCGCCGTGCTCGGCGCGGCCTTCGACCCGGAGACCGTGACCGTGCCCGAGGCGAAGGTCGGCACCCCGGCCACCGCCTCCTGGAAGGTGACGAACGGCTTCGCCGCCCTCGACGGCAAGCTGGTGGGCGGCCCGCTCGGCTCGGCGAAGACGACCCGTCCGTCGATCAAGCAGGGCGAGACGCAGACCACGACGGTCGAGGTGCCCGCGGGCGCGAAGTCCCTGGACGTCGCCATCGGCGGTGTCTCGGACACGGGCGCCGACCTGGACCTCGCGGTCTACGACGCCGCCGGCACGCAGGTCGGCAGCTCCGCCGACGGCGACTCGGAGGAGTCGGTCTCCGTGCCCTCGCCGGCCGCCGGGAAGTACACCGTCGAGGTCGTCGGCTACTCGGTGCCGGCCGGCACGACCGCGTACGACTACCAGGACGTGTTCTTCTCCGCGTCCCTCGGCAGCGTCGGCGTCGACGGGTCGGCGCCGGTGAAGCTCGGCACGGGCGCGTCGGCCACGGTCTCGGGCAGCGTCACCGCCGCGGCGGCCGCTCCCGAGGGGCGTGAGTTCTTCGGGCAGGTCCAGCTGGTCAACGCGCGCGGCACGGTCGCGGGCCTGGGCAGCGTGAAGATCGAGAAGGTCGTGCCGTAACAGCGGTAGACGGTCTTTGTGGGCGGGCGTCCGTACGGGCGCCCGCCCTTCTTCATGTGCCTCTACGGGCAGGGGATCGTGCGCGACTCGGGCAGGGCCGCGGTGATCCAGGCCCGTTCGCGGGCGATCTCCTTCTCCCCGACGCTCCACAGGTCCGGTGCGGCCTGACTGCCCGTGATCCCGACGAGGACGTGGTCGCCCGGCCGCAGCCGGGGGTCGACGTCCTCGCCCATCGGGAAGACGACCCGCTGCTGGCCCTTGGCGGGCTTGTAGGAGCGCTCCACGTCGAGGGTGACGCGGTCCTGTCCGGTGCCGGGGACCGGTTCGACCTCGGCGACGGTGCCCTCGACGACGATCCGGGCACAGGCGAGATAGCCGGCGTGACCGAGCTTGGCGCCCTCACTGCCGTGCTGCGGACTCGCCGCCGTATCCGCGGCCGAGCTGCCCGCCGAGTCGTCCCCGGAACCGGCCCCGACACCGCCCTGCACGACGAGCCACCCCATGCCCACGACGACCGTGGCGGCCGCGGCGGCGACGAGGCCGCGCAGGGCCATGGAGAGGGGCCGGGGACGGTTGCGCCGCGGCGCGGCCCCCCGCGACCTCACAGGCAGCGCCCTCACCGACGGGTCGGCGGCCGTCCCCGGCCCGGCGGCGTGCGCGGCAGCCCGCGGGCCTGCTGCCGGCCCTGCCGCCGGGGTTCGCCCCGCCGGATCTGCCGCTTCCCCCGGAGCCTCGAGCCGGGCCTCGTCGCCGCGCGCCAGCGTGTCCCCCAGCAGCGTGAGCTGCTCCCGCAGCAGCGCGACGTCGGTCGCAGCCGCGCGGTGGGCCGCCATGTAGTCGGCGTCCCGGCGGGCAGCCTCCGGTACGGGGTCGCCGACGATGGCCGCCATCAGCGCGTCCATGCCGTCGTACTCGCCACCGCCACAACCGTCACTGGCGTCACGCCGGGCGGCAGCGTTGTCGCTGTTCTCGCTGTTCTCGTTGTTCTCGTTCCGGGCGGTCACGTCACACCACCTCGTCCTCGTGCAGGCGGACGCGCAGGGCACGTACCGCCGTGTGCAGCCTGCTCTTGACCGTGCCCTCCGGGACGCCGAGCTGCTCGGCGATGGACCGCACCGGCAGATCGGCGTAGAAGCGCAGGACGACGACCTGACGCTGGGCGTCGGGCAGCTCGTCCAGGCCCTGGGCGACGGCGACGGACAGCACG
This sequence comes from Streptomyces purpurascens, assembly GCF_045040895.1. NCBI lineage: Bacteria > Bacillati > Actinomycetota > Actinomycetes > Kitasatosporales > Streptomycetaceae > Streptomyces > Streptomyces purpurascens. The sequence goes on from NZ_CP108341.1 coordinate 3,279,080, forward strand.
CTGCTGTCCTCGCCGGAGGGATGCGTCTGCTGGCGCAGGGCGGCCAGCCGCTCCCCGAGCCGCTCCTGGCGGCGCTTGGCCCGGTGCCAGTCCATGGCCAGGTTGGAGGCGACGACCGCCGCCCACGCCGAGACGTCCCGCGGCGCCTCCCGTCCGCTCGCGGCCCGCTCCAGCAGCCGCAGGCGGACCTGCTGCACCCCGTCCGGCAGGTCCGCCTGCGGCACCCCGCCCAGCGCGAGCACCGCCCGCACCCGGCGTTCCTGTGCCGCGTCCAGCGGATCGGCCGCGTTCAGCGGATCGTCACCGGCACCCGTACCGGCGGTCGCCTCCCGGCCGCGCCGGGCCCTTCCGCGCAGCAGCACAAGCCACCCCCTCCCTCGCGGTGTTTCTCCTACGACGCCGGCTCGGCCCGGAACGTTCGGACGTCCGTCGAAGGAATCCCGGCAGGGCGACAGAGGTATACGTCACACTCCCGTGTGGCGGAGTGCGGGAGGGGCAGGTGAGCTTGCGGCGCACGACCCCTGTCGAACGAATTTCTCCAGCTCAGAGCGGTTGACACCGCAGGTCCGCAACCGGTGAGCGGGACACGTCGTCCCACTCACCGGACTGCCCGGGGAAAGAAGTGGACAGATGGGCCGTGGTCGGCCGCATGATGGAAAAGCCTCGGCCAAGCAACGAGCATGTGAAGAGACGCAGGAGAGGGAGTCACCGTGAGGGTCGGAATCGTCGGAGCCACCGGACAGGTGGGCACGGTCATGCGCAGGATCCTCAAGGAGCGGAACTTCCCGGTCACCGAGCTGCGCCTGTTCGCCTCGGCCCGCTCGGCGGGCTCGGAGCTGGACGGCGTGACGGTGGAGGACGCGGCGACCGCCGACTACACCGGCCTGGACATCGTGCTGTTCTCCGCGGGCGGTGCCACGTCCAAGGCGCTGGCCGAAAAGGTCGCCTCCCAGGGCGCCGTCGTGATCGACAACTCCTCCGCGTGGCGCAAGCACCCCGAGGTGCCCCTGGTCGTCTCCGAGGTGAACCCGCACGCGATCAAGGACCGCCCCAAGGGCATCATCGCCAACCCGAACTGCACGACGATGGCCGCGATGCCGGTCCTGCGTCCGCTGCACGACGAGGCGGGCCTGGAAGCGCTGGTCGTCGCCACGTACCAGGCGGTCTCCGGCTCCGGTCTCGCGGGCGTCGCCGAGCTGCACGGCCAGACGCAGAAGGTCGTCGCCGACGCCGACAAGCTCACCCACGACGGCGAAGCGGTCGACTTCCCCGAGCCGGGCGTCTACAAGCGCCCCATCGCCTTCAACGTGCTGCCGCTCGCGGGCAACATCGTCGACGACGGCCTGAACGAGACCGACGAGGAGCAGAAGCTCCGCAACGAGTCCCGCAAGATCCTGGAGATCCCCGAGCTGAAGGTCTCCGGCACCTGCGTGCGCGTCCCGGTCTTCTCCGGCCACTCCCTCCAGGTCAACGCCCGGTTCGCCCGGCCGATCTCCCCCGAGCGGGCGACGGAGCTGCTGGCGGACGCCCCGGGCGTCGTCGTCACCGACATCCCCACCCCCCTCCAGGCCGCCGGCCAGGACCCCTCCTACGTCGGCCGCATCCGGCGCGACGAGACGGTGGACAACGGCCTGGCCCTCTTCCTCTCCAACGACAACCTCCGCAAGGGCGCGGCCCTGAACGCGATCCAGATCGCGGAGCTGGTGGCGGCGGAGCTGAAGGGCTAGTCCCCGCGCACCTCCTGATCCCGGCGCACCTCATAGAGGAAGCACCCGTATTCGACGGCCCGGACGTGGACGAGCTCCACGGCCGGGTCGTCGAACGCTTCCGTGAGGGCCTCCTCGAAGACAGCGGGGTCCTCGACCAGCCGGCCGCCCAGGATGCGGCCCTCGGCGGAGTAGCGGCGGACCGTGCGGTGGCTGTTGGTGAAGGGCAGGGCGCCGGTGTCCGGCCCCCCGCACTCCTCGGCGTGGATGAAGACCGGGCCCTGTTCGTCGTAGGCGCCCGGGTCGACGTCCTGCTCCGACGCCCAGCGGCGCAGCGGGGCGTACGAGACCAGGGCGATGCGCTCGCCCGGTTCGGCGCGGCGCAGGCAGCAGCGGAGCGGTGCTCCGCCCTCGGCGTCGGTGAACGGGGTGGTGAGGCGGCCCGCGTCGTCCGTCGTGCGGAGGTCCTTGAGGGCGCGCGGGGTGATGGGCAGTGCGCTGTGGTTCGTCGTCGTCATACTCATCAGGCTCGCTCGCGCGGGCCCGGGGCACCGGCGGATTCCGGACGTCGCGTTCCCGCCGGACAGCGGCCTGCCGAGGGGTAACCCTAGGAGACGCCCAGATCGTCGATTGATGCCAGGCTGCCGTGGAAAGATGACGCAACCCACCCATAACGAGGAGATGACCGCGTGCCTGGCACAAACCTGACCCGCGAAGAGGCGCAGCAGCGGGCGCAGCTGCTCGCCGTTGACTCGTACGAGATCGAACTCGATCTCTCCGGCGCGCAGGAGGGCGGCACCTACCGGTCCGTGACCACGGTGCGCTTCGATGTGACCGCCGAGAACGGTGCCGAGTCGTTCATCGACCTCGTCGCCCCGGCGGTGCACGAGGTGACCTTGAACGGGGACTCCCTCGACCCCGCCGAGGTCTTCGCGGACTCCCGGATCGCCCTGCCCGAGCTGCTCCAGGGCCGCAACATCCTCCGGGTGGTCGCCGAATGCGCGTACACCAACACCGGTGAGGGCCTGCACCGGTTCGTCGACCCGGTCGACGACCAGGCCTACCTCTACACCCAGTTCGAGGTTCCGGACGCCCGCCGGGTGTTCGCGAGCTTCGAGCAGCCGGACCTCAAGGCGACCTTCCAGTTCACCGTGAGGGCGCCGGAGGGATGGACCGTCATCTCCAACTCGCCCACTCCCGAGCCCCAGGACAACGTCTGGGCGTTCGAGCCGACGCCGCGCATCTCGTCGTACATCACGGCGCTGATCGTCGGCCCGTACCACTCCGTGCACAGCGTGTACGAGAAGGACGGCCAGTCCGTCCCGCTCGGCATCTACTGCCGTCCCTCGCTCGCCGAGTACCTCGACTCGGACGCCATCTTCGAGGTGACCCGGCAGGGCTTCGAGTGGTTCCAGGAGAAGTTCGACTACCCGTACCCGTTCAAGAAGTACGACCAGCTGTTCGTGCCGGAGTTCAACGCGGGCGCGATGGAGAACGCGGGCGCGGTGACCATCCGCGACCAGTACGTGTTCCGGTCGAAGGTGACGGACGCGGCGTACGAGGTGCGCGCGGAGACCATCCTGCACGAGCTGGCCCACATGTGGTTCGGCGACCTCGTGACCATGGAGTGGTGGAACGACCTGTGGCTGAACGAGTCGTTCGCCACGTACACGTCGATCGCCTGCCAGGCGGCCCACCCCGAGTCCCGCTGGCCGCACTCCTGGACCACCTTCGCCAACTCCATGAAGACGTGGGCGTACCGCCAGGACCAGCTGCCGTCGACGCACCCGATCATGGCCGAGATCAACGACCTGGACGACGTGCTCGTCAACTTCGACGGCATCACGTACGCCAAGGGCGCGAGCGTGCTGAAGCAGCTGGTCGCCTACGTCGGCCAGGACGAGTTCTTCCGGGGCGTGCAGGCGTACTTCAAGGCGCACGCGTTCGGCAACACGCGCCTGTCCGACCTGCTGGGCGCCCTGGAGGAGACCTCGGGGCGTGACCTGAAGGCCTGGTCGAAGGCGTGGCTGGAGACGGCCGGCATCAACGTCCTGCGCCCGCGGATCGAGACGGACTCCGATGGTGTCGTGACGTCCTTCGCCATCCGCCAGGAGGCCCCGGCCCTGCCCGCGGGCGCGAAGGGCGAGCCGACCCTGCGGCCGCACCGGATCGCCGTCGGCCTGTACGAACTGGACGACGACAGCGGCAAGCTGGTGCGCGAGGAGCGCATCGAGCTGGACGTGGACGGCGAGCTGACGGCCGTACCGCAGCTGGTGGGCAAGCGCCGCCCGGCCGTGATCCTGCTCAACGACGACGACCTGTCGTACGCGAAGGTCCGCCTGGACGAGCGGTCCCTGGCGGTCGTCACGGAGCACCTCGGCGACTTCCAGTCCTCCCTGCCGCGTGCCCTGTGCTGGGCCTCGGCCTGGGACATGACCCGCGACGCGGAGCTCGCGACCCGCGACTACCTGGCCCTGGTGCTGTCCGGCATCGGCAAGGAGTCCGACATCGGCGTGGTGCAGTCGCTGCAGCGCCAGGTGAAGCTGGCGATCGACCTGTACGCCGACCCGGCCGCCCGCGAGGCGCTGCTGGCCCGCTGGACCGACGCGACGCTGGCCCATCTGCGGGCGGCGGCGCCGGGCAGCGACCACCAGCTGGCGTGGGCGCGCGCGTTCGCCGCGACGGCCCGCACACCCGAGCAGCTGGACGTGCTGGACGCGCTGCTGGACGGCTCGCAGACCGTCGAGGGCCTGGTCGTCGACACGGAGCTGCGGTGGTCGTTCGTGCAGCGGCTCGCGGCCGTCGGCCGGTTCGACGAGGCGGAGATCGCGGGCGAGTACGACCGTGACCGTACGGCCGCCGGTGAACGGCACGCCGCCACCGCCCGGGCGTCCCGCCCGACCGAGGAGGCCAAGGCGGAGGCGTGGGCTTCGGTCGTCGACTCCGACAAGCTGCCCAACGCCGTGCAGGAAGCGGTCATCGGCGGTTTCGTCCAGACCGACCAGCGTGAGGTGCTCGCCCCGTACGCGGACCGGTACTTCGAGGTGGTCAAGGACATCTGGGAGTCCCGCTCCCACGAGATGGCCCAGCAGATCGCCGTCGGCCTCTACCCGACCGTCCAGGTCTCCCAGGAGACCCTGGACAAGACGGACGCCTGGCTGACCGCGACCGCCCCGAACGCGGCCCTCAGGCGCCTGGTCTCGGAGTCCCGCGCGGGCGTGGAGCGCGCGCTGCGCGCCCAGCGGGCGGACGCGGCGGCCGGCCAGTAGGCAGCGGGTACGACTGAGGGGCGCCCGGCGATGTGCCGGGCGCCCCTTCTCATGTGCCGGACGCCCGCACCCCCGTGCCGGGCGCCCGCTCCCCGCCGTGCGCCGCTAGGGGCGTGCGCCAGGCTTGTTCACCACGCCCCAGGCGGCGCGGGCGCTGACCATCGCGGCGGAGTCGTAGCCGGACGGGCTGGGCAGCGTCTGCCCCCTGGTCGGTTCGATCGGCGCGGCGTGTTCGGCCTCGCCGAGGTAGGCGTAGGTCTTCGGGTCGAAGAGGATCTCTTGCGTGCCCTGGGCGCCCGACGCCGTGCGCTCGGCGTAGTGGACGCTGACGCTGATCGCCGCACGGCCGAGGGGATCCCTGACGCCCTTCGTGACGCGGGCGTCCGGGATCTTCGCCAGCGCCCGGAACAGCCCCGCCTGGACGTTGGACGGGATGAGCACGGAACGGTAGAGGACGTGGATCTCCCGCCAGTCGCGTTCCGCGGGCGTCTCGCCCTCGATGTCGCCGATGGCGTGCTCCTCACGGATGCGCCGCATCATGCGGTCCGGGTCGCCGGGCAGGGTGACGAGGAAGCGCCAGAACTGCCGCTGGGACCGGTCGTCGTAGCCCTCCTTCTTCCATTTCTCCTCCTGGTTGGGCCCGTACCAGACCTGAAGCTCGTTCGGGTCGAAGTCCGAGACGGGGCCCGACGGAGGAATGCCGGGCAGCCTGGCGTGGCCTGTGCCGTCCCAGCGGGTCCACGACTCCGCGCTCTGCGGTTTGCCCTGGACGAAGACCGTGGTCTCTTCGTACACCCACTGCTTCGGCTCGGGTTCGACGACCGGCGTCTTCTCCACGGTCGCCGCGGCCAGTTCGAGGGCGGCGGCGGAGGCCCGCGCCGACAGGAGCTGACGGCCGGCGGGAGCGTCTGCGGGGGTGTCGCCGGGGAAGGTCGCGACGATGCCGCCGGTCACGGAGAGGGCCGCGGTCGCCGCGACGCCCACCAGGACGACCCGGCGACGCGGGAGGGCATGCCGCACGCCGCCCGGGGCTGCCTCCCGGAACACCTCGGTGACCCGGACCCGAGCGGGGGCGAGGCGATCACTGTCGGGCAGAGGGGCGTCGGCGCGCAGTTCACCGAGCGCGGTCAGCTCGTTCATGCGGGGTCACCTTCGTGTACACGGGGTTCGAGGACCGGACCGTGCGCCTCCGTCACGGCGCGCAGCTTCCTGCGGGCCCGGTTGAGCCGGGACCGTACGGTTCCTACGGGGATGTCGAGGGCCTGGGCTATCTCCTGGTAGGTGAAGTCGGCCCAGGCGAACAGCAGCAGGGTGTGCCGGTCACCTGCGGACAGCTTGGCCAGGGCCTCGGCCAGGGGCCGGGACACGGCCTGTGCGGCGACGCGGTCGTCCGCGGAGTCGGTCCAGCTCTCGGCGACCGGGTCGCTGCCGGTGCGGGCAAGGATCTTCAGAGCCCTGACCTCCTCACGGCGGTGCCGACTGATCTGCTTGGCGGCGATTCCGTGCAGCCAGGGCCGCACACCGGCCCGCTCCGCGTCGAACCGCTCGCGTATCCGGAAGGCCGTCAGAAAGGTCTCCGCTGTGACGTCATCGGCCGCGTCCCGCCCGAGCCGCCGGGCGACGTACCGGTGGATGGCGGGCGCGTGCCGGTCGAAGAACACGGCGAAGCGCTCCGGTTCCTCGAGGGACGCCGCGATCAGAGCGGCGTCGTCGTCCGCGGTATCGCCTTCTGCTGAAGGGCGACACGGTGCATCAGTCATGGACGGTCCGTGGGGTGTCGTGGGTGAGAGGGTCAGCGTTCACCCGTACTTGCCCGGCGGACGGGAAAGGGTTCACGGTCCGCTCCGAGCGCATCGAGAGGCAGTGGGGGGTGTCCGGGTCGCTCAGCCCTCTTCCGCACCGCCGCGGCGACCTGCCGCGGCGGCGTGGGCCGAGCCCCGATCTGCCCCGCCACCGTCGCCCCGAACGCCAGCCCCATGCCCACCAGCTGCACCGGCGTCAGCGCCTGCCCGAGCGCCGCCCAGCCGACGACTGCCGCGGTCAGCGGGGAGAGGGGGCCGAGGAAGGTGACCTGGGTGGCGGTGAGGCGGCCGATGCCGCGGAACCACAGCCAGTACGCGACCGCCGTGTTCGCGACGGCGAGGTAGAGGTAGCCGCCGGCCGCCCGGCCGTCCAGTGCCGGCGGCGCGCCCTCGACCAGGAAGGCGAGCGGCGCGATGAGCAGGCCTCCGGCGGTCAGCTGCCAGCCGGTGAGGGCGAGCGGGCCGGCACCGGCGGGGCGCCCCCACCGCTGGGTGAGGACGGTTCCGGCGGACATGGAGACGGTGGCGGCGAGGGCCGCGAGCAGGCCGAGCGCGTCCAGCGCCCCGGCCGCCCGCAGGACGACGAGGCTGACGCCGAACGCGGCCACGGCCCCGGTCAGCAGCGTGCGCGGGGCCGGCCGCTGCCCGAGCAGCAGCGCCGCGAGGCCGGCCACGAACAGCGGCCCGGCCGAGCCGACGACCGCCGCCATGCCGCCGGGCAGCCGGTACGCCGAGAGGAACAGCAGCGGGAAGAAGGCGCCGATGTTCAGCGCGCCGAGCACCGCCGACTTCCACCACCAGGCACCGCGCGGCAGCACCCGGGCGAGGGCGAGCAGCAGCAGACCGGCGGGCAGGGCGCGCATCAGTCCGGTGAACAGGGGGCGGTCGGCCGGGAGGAACTCGGTGGTGACCGCGTAGGTCGTGCCCCAGGAGACGGGAGCGAGGGCGGTGAGGGCGATGAGGGCGGGGCGGGAGGAGGCCATGGGAGGCACCCTTCAAAGTAGGTCGGTAGAAAGTAGCTTAGCCCTAAGCAACTTTCCGTCAAGCTACTTTCTTGCGGGTGACCGAGAGGCGGCCGATACTCGTGCCATGAACGAACGCCCCGAGCAGCGCAGGGACCCTGTCGACGCGATCATCGACCAGTGGGGGACGGTCCGGCCCGAGCTCGACACCCGGGCGATGGAGGTCTTCGGCCGGGTCTCCCGGCTCGCCCGCGCGATGGCCGACCGTCTGGAGGACACCTACGGACGGTTCGGGGTCTCACGCGGCGAGTTCGACGTCCTGGCGACCCTGCGCCGCTCCGGCGAGCCCTACACGCTCTCACCGCGCCGGCTGTCGGAGACGCTGATGCTCACCACGGGCGGGATGACCGGGCGCCTGGACAAACTGGAGCGGGCCGGACTCCTGCGCCGCTCCCCCGATCCGCACGACCGGCGGGGCCTGCAGGTGACGCTCACCGAGGAGGGACTGCGCCTCATCGACGAGGCGGCCGTCGCGGGACTGACCGTCCAGACGGAGGCCCTGTCCGGCCTCGACGAGAAACAGGCCGGCCAACTGGCCGGCCTGCTGCGGGAACTGCTGGCGGGGACGGAGGGGACAGCCGGGCGGTGACGCCCCCTCCACAACGCCCCTGATCAGGCCTTGGAGCCGGCCTCGGCCTCGGCTTTGGCCTTGGTGTTGATGTTGGAGCTGGTCGTGTCCTTCTGCTTGTGCGTCTTGTCGCTGATCATCACCAGACCGTGGATGACCAGGTACAGCACGATGGGAGCCACGACGAAGAGGCCCAGCGTCTCGATGACGCTCAGGCCCGGGCCGGGGTCGTCACCGTCGTCGCGGCTGAGCGCGGAGGCGGGGGACGACATGAGCAGCATCATGAGCGTCGTACCGGCTGCCAGGGCGCCGGCGCGCAGGGCGTTCTTCTTGTCCACGGTGTCAAAAGTATCCAACGCCCCTCGGGGCCGCGCGCCCGGGGTGCCGTAAGAGTCGCCCTCAGCCGCCGGACGGGCCGGCCGGTTCCCGCAACACCTCGATGAGGGCGTGCAGTCGGGGCGACGCCGCCAGTTCCTCCAGCGTCACGGGGCGGCCCCCCGCGTCCGCGATCGGGAGCCGCCAGTTCGGGTACTGGTCCCAGGTGCCCGGGAGGTTCTGCGGGCGGCGGTCGCCGACCCCGTCCGGGAGCCAGACGCCGACCATGCGGGCCGGGGTGCGCAGCAGGAAGCGGTGGACGGCCTGGATCTCGGCCTCCTCCGAGGAGGTGTCGGTGCCGCCGCCGCTGCCCTGCAGCAGGCCGAGGCGGGCGAGCAGGGACAGCCACTCGCCGGTGTCGGCGGCGGCCTCGGCGCGCTCCTCCTCGAGCGGGCGGGCGAGCAGGCCGAGGCTGTCGCGGAGTTCGACGTGCTCGCCGGTGAGGCGGGCGGCCGTGGAGGGCAGGTCGTGGGTGGTGGCGGTGGCCAGGCAGTCGGCGCGCCAGCTGTCGGGGGGCAGGGGGCGGCCGTCGCCCTCCCAGTCGCGTTCGAACCACAGCACGGACGTGCCGAGCACCCCGCGCTCGCGCAGCGCGTCGCGGACGCCGGGTTCCACGGTGCCCAGGTCCTCGCCGATCACCGGCGCCCCGGCCCGGGAGGCCTCCAGGACGAGCACGGCGAGCATGGCCTCGGCGTCGTAGCGGACGTAGGTGCCCTCCGTCGGCGGCCGGCCCTGCGGCACCCACCACAGCCGGAACAGGCCCATGACGTGGTCGATGCGCAGCGCTCCGGCGTAGCGGAACAGGGCCCGCAGCAGCTCGCGGAACGGTGCGTAGCCCGAGTCGGCGAGGCGGTCGGGGCGCCAGGGCGGCAGGCCCCAGTCCTGGCCGCGCGCGTTGAAGGCGTCCGGGGGCGCGCCCACCGACATGCCGGCGGCGAAGTACTCCTGCTGTGCCCAGGCGTCGGCGCCGCCGGGGTGGACGCCGACCGCGAGGTCGTGCACGACCCCGACCGGCATCCCGGCCTCGCGGCCTGCGCGCTGCGCCGCGGTCAGCTGGGTGTCGGTGAGCCAGGCGAGCCGGGACCAGAAGTCCACCCGGTCCATCAGGCCGTTGCGGGCGCGGACGGTGTCGGCCGAGCGGGGATCGCGCAGGCCGGTCGGCCAGCGGTGCCAGTCCGGGCCGTGCACCTCGGCGAGCGCGCACCAGGTGGCGTGGTCCTCCAGGGCCTGGCCCTGAGCGGCGAGGAAGTCGCAGTAGGCGGCGCGTCTGCCGGGGCCGAGCGGCACGTCGCACAGCAGCGCGAGCGCCTCCCGCTTGAGCTCCCAGACGGCGTCCCGGTCGATCAGCGCGCCCTGCTCCAGCACCGCTTCGCGCAGCCGGCCGGATCTCTCCAGCAGTGCGCGCAGTCGCTGGGGGTCCTCGACGTAGGCGCACTCGGGGATGTCCTCGATCCGCAGGTGCACGGGGTCGGGGAAGCGGCGCGAGGAGGGGCGGTACGGGGAGGGGTCGGTGGGGGCACCGGGCACGGCCGCGTGCAGCGGGTTGACCTGGACGAACCCGGCGCCGAGCGAGCGCCCGGCCCAGCCGGCCAGTTCGGCGAGGTCGCCGAGGTCGCCCATGCCCCAGGAGCGGCGGGAGAGGAGGGAGTAGAGCTGGACGAGCAGTCCGTACGAGCGTCCCGGGGGCGTGGGCAGACGGGCCGGGGCGATGATCAGGTGGGCGTCCGCGGTGCGGCCGTCGGGGGCCGTGGCGGTCAGCCGGTGGACGCCGGGCGGGAGCCGCTCGGCCGAGGCGCGTGTCTCGCCCTGCTCGGTCTCGATGCGCAGCAGGGTGCCCTCGGGGAGCGAGGCCAGGGCGGCCGGGGGGCTGGTGCCCCAGCCGGCCACCGTGGGCGGCAGCAGTCGTGCGCCCTGTTCCCGCTCCCGGGCGGCGAGCGCGGCGCGGACGGCGCCGGGCGTGCTCGCGTCCACACCGAGAGCGGCCAGGGTCAGGGTGACCGCGGTGGCCGAGGCCGCGACCGTACGGTCCGGGGACGGGCTGTAAGAGGTCGCGACGCCATGCAGGTCGGCGAGGCGGGACAGGTCCTCGGAGGGCGGTTCGGCGGGCCGCGGTGCGGTCATCTAGGTCCTCTAGATCGGGAAGTCCGGGATGAAGGCGGAGGGCTCGCTGGTCAGCGGGGCGGACTCGGCGAGCGGCGGCTCGCTGGTGAGGGGCTCGGCGTCGGGGAGCGGCGGCTCGCTGGTGAGCGGGGGCTCGGCACAGGTGTTCTCGGAGCTGAAGACGCAGTAGTGGGGGTCTTCGTAGCGCGGATCGTCATAGTGGGGGTCGAGGTCGGCGGACGTGTCCGCCACGGGTTTGGACGGGGCCGGGAGCGGAAGGAAAGTCATCGCAGCCACGGGGGCCTCCTAGTCGAGCTTGTCGGGTTCAACTTTCGATGGTTATCGCAGCCCTACCCAGTCGACGCGATGACAGACGTCCCAGGCCGAACATCGTGCTCCTGCTCACATTCCACTCCCCTCTACTCTGTCAGGATTCCGGTAAATCGGTCACACCGGCCACTCTCGTTGACACCTTCACCGGGCGGGTGGTGGGCTCGTGGTCCCGGTCGGACATACCTGGAGGGGGCCTGTGGGACTGCGGCGTGGGAAGCGGGCCGTCGCCCTCGCGGTCGCCGTCGTCGCCGGAAGCCTCGGCGCCCCGCCCGCCGCGGTGGCGGCTCCGCCCGCCCCCGGCACGACCGCCACACCGACTCACGACACGGCCGGAGCCGACCTCTCCGTGTGGCCGCGCCCGCAGTCGCTGCGTGCGAACGGCGCCCCGGTCGCGGTCACCGACGAGGTCGCGCTGCTCGCGGACCCGTCGGCGGATCCCCATTCCGTCGAGGCCCTGCGCGCGCTGCTGCGGCAGGCCGGGGCCCGCCGCGTGACGGACTCCGCCGGGCCCGGCGCCCTGGTCGTGCGGGCGGGGACGGATCCGGCCCGCCGGAACGACCGCCACGCCCTCCCCTCCGGGGGCTACGAGCTGTCCGTCGGCCGGGGCGGCGTCTCCCTCAACGGAACCGGCGAGGACGGACTGTTCCACGCCGTACAGACGCTGCGGCAGCTGCTGCGTCCCGACGGCACGATCGCGGCGGCCGTCGTACGCGACTGGCCCGGCACCGCCGTACGCGGCATCACCGAGGGTTTCTACGGCACCGCGTGGACACACCGGCAGCGGCTGGCGCAGGTCGGCTTCATGGGGCGCACCAAGCAGAACCGTTACCTGTACGCCCCGGGCGACGATCTCTACCGGCAGGCCCGCTGGCGTGAGCCGTACCCGGCGAGGCAGCGGGCCGAGTTCCGGGAGCTGGCCGAGCGGGCCCGCGGCAACCACGTGAAGCTCGGCTGGGCGGTGGCCCCGGGCCAGGCGATGTGCTTCGCCTCGGACGCCGACGTGCGGGCGCTGACGCGCAAGCTCGACGCGATGTGGGCGCTGGGCTTCCGGGCCTTCCAGCTCCAGTTCCAGGACGTCAGCTACAGCGAGTGGCACTGCGACGCGGACGCCGAGCGGTTCGGCTCCGGCCCGCGGGCGGCGGCGCGGGCGCAGTCCCGGGTGGCGAACGCGGTGGCCCGGCACCTGGCGGCACGGCACCCCGGCGCCGCCGGCCTGTCGCTGATGCCGACGGAGTACTACGAGGACGGCACGACCGACTACCGGCGGGCGCTGGCGAGCGAGCTGGACAAGGCTGTCGAGGTCGCGTGGACGGGCGTCGGGGTGGTGCCCCGCACCATCACGGGCGGTGAACTGGCCGACGCGCGGGAGGCGCTCGGGCACCCGCTGGTCACGATGGACAACTACCCGGTCAACGACTACGACCCCGGCCGTATCTTCCTCGGCCCCTACCAGGGCCGTGAGCCGGCCGTCGCGACCGGCTCCGCCGCCCTGCTCGCCAACGCGATGCAGCAGCCGGAGGCGTCCCGCATCCCGCTGTTCACCGCCGCCGACTACGCGTGGAACCCGCGTTCCTACAGCCCCCGGGAGTCCTGGCGCGCCGCGATCGCCGACCTGGCGGGCGGGGATCGGCGCCGCGAGCAGGCCCTGGCGGCGCTCGCCGGGAACGACGCGTCGTCGGTGCTGGACGCCGAGGAGTCGGCGTATCTGCGCCCGCTGACCGAGGCGTACTGGCGGGACCGTACGTCGGGCGGTGACGCCGCGCGGCGGCTGCGCGAGGCCTTCACCGTGCTGCGCGAGCTGCCCCGGCGGCTCTCGGACACCGCCCTCGCCTCCGAGGTCGCCCCCTGGTCCGAGCAGCTGGCCGGCTACGGCGAGGCGGGCACGGCCGCGCTCGACATGCTGGACGCGCAGCACGCCGGGGACACGGCGGCGGCCTGGACGGCGTACCGCAGGCTGGGCGCCCTGCGGGCCGGGCTGGAGTCGGCGCGGGTCGAGGTCGGCACGGACGTCCTGGACCCCTTCCTGCAGCGGGCGCAGAAGGCGTACGCGTCCTGGGCGGGCATCGACCACGAGCCGCCCCGCAACCCCGGCGACCCGTCGGACGACCGCACCCTGCACTTCCCCCGCCCCCGCCCCCTGACAGCCGTGACGGTCCTCACCGACCCCGGCACCGGGGGCACGGTCGAGGCACACGTCCCTGGCCAGGGCTGGCGCCCGATCGGCCGGTTGTCGGGGTCGGGCGCGACCGAGGTGCGGGTGCGGGGCCGGGACGCCGACGGGGCCGCCGATTCAGGCGCGGGCGAGGCGCGGACGCCGGGACGGCATGAGCGGGACTCCGGCTCGCCGGTGGATGCCGTGCGCGTCGTCGGTCCCGCTCCCTCCCGGGTGCGCCACCTCGTCCCCTGGTTCACCGACTCCCCCGCCACCTCCCTGGAGCTGGAGCGCGACGAGGTGGACGCGGAGACCGGCCGGGCTCTGAGGCTGACGGCCGGGCTGGGCTCGCTGCGGCCCGCCGACGCCCGGGGCAGGCTCACCGTCGAGGCGCCCGAGGGCGTGCGGGTCCGGGTGCCGAAGGGCGAGCTGACCGTGAAGCGCGGCTCGGCCGTGGAGGTCCCGGTCGAGGTGACCGTCGAGCGCGGCACGCCGATCCGGTCGTACGACATCCGGCTGGGCTTCGCGGGGGCGACCCGCACGCTCACCGTCCGCGCCTTCCCGCCCACCGGCGGCCCCGACCTGGCCCGCACCGGCACGGCGCGTTCCTCGGCCGACGAGACGCCCGACTTCCCGGCGTCGGCGGCGAACGACGGCGACCCGGACACGCGCTGGTCGTCCCCCGTCGACGACGGCGCCTGGTGGCAGGTCGAGCTCCCCCGCCCGGCGCGGCTCGGGCAGGTCGCGCTGCGCTGGCAGGACGCCCACCCCTCGGCGTACCGCGTCCAGGTGTCGGCGGACGGGCGCCGCTGGCGCACGGCGGCGGCGGTACGGGACAGCCGGGGCGGCCGGGAGAGCCTCCGCATGGACGAGCGGGACGTGCGTTTCGTGCGGGTGCAGGGCGAGAAGCGGGCGACGCGGTTCGGGTATTCGCTGTGGTCGGCGGAGGCGTACGCCATCACGGAGTGATCCCCGGGGGGCTCTCAGTCCCTCGGTCCGGAACCGAATCACCGAGAACTATTCACTCAGTACATGTACTCAGTACATAATGATCCGCATGAGCACCCGCCACATCCTGCTGGGCCTGCTCGCCTCGGGTCCGAGCCACGGCTACGACCTCAAGCGACGCCACGACGACCGCTTCCCGCAGGCCCGCCCGCTGGCCTACGGGCAGGTCTACACGACCCTCCAGCGCCTCGTCCGGGACGGCCTCGCCGAGATCGAGGGCACCGACTCGGACGGCGGCCCGGAGCGGACGATGTACCGCGCGACGGACGAGGGGGCCGGCGAACTGGCCCGCTGGGCCGGGGAGATCGCACCGCCCGCCCCCTTCGTGGCGAACGAGATCTTCGCCAAGGTCGTCGTCGCGATCCTCTCGGGCGGCGACCCGGCCGGGTACCTGAGCGCCCAGCGCGCCGCCCACATGGAGCGGATGCGGGAACTCACGGCGCTCAAGGCCGCCAAGGGCGCGGACCTGGCGACCGTGCTCTCGGCGGACTACGCCGTCAACCACCTCGACGCCGACCTCCGCTGGATGACCACCACGGCGGCCCGGCTCACCACCCTGACCGCGGAGGTCGACGCAGCATGAGCAGACCCGTGCCCCTCCTCACGGCCCGTGGCCTCACCAAGGCGCACGGCAGGACACCCGCCCTGCGCGGCGCGTCGGTCGAACTGCGCCCCGGCGAGATCCTCGCCGTGACCGGCGCGAGCGGCAGCGGGAAGTCGACGCTGCTGCACTGCCTCGCCGGGATCGTCCGCCCGGACGAGGGCTCGGTGACGTACGACGGCCGGCGTCTGGAGGACCTGCCCGAGAAGCGGCTGAGCGAGCTGCGCCGCACCGAGTTCGGCGTGGTGTTCCAGTTCGGGCAGCTCATCCCCGAGCTGACGGCCCTGGACAACGTCGCCCTCCCGCTGCTGCTGGCCGGCACCGACCGCACCCGGGCGCGGGCCCGGGCCGGTGAGTGGCTGGAGCGGTTCGGGGTGCGCGGCCAGCAGGACCTGCGGCCGGGCGAGCTGAGCGGCGGCCAGGCGCAGCGGGCCGCACTGGCCCGGGCCCTGGTCACCGGCCCGAGGGTGGTCTTCGCCGACGAACCGACGGGCGCGCTGGACTCACTGGCGGGCGAGCAGGTCATGACGGCCCTGGTGCACACGGCCCGCGAGTCGGAGACCGCGGTCCTGCTGATCACCCACGACGCGCAGGTGGCGGCGTACGCGGACCGGGAAGTGCAGCTGCGGGACGGCAGCGTGGCGCCGACGGGGGTGGCGGCATGAGCTCCTCCCCGCGATCCCCGCGATCCCCGCGCTTCCTGCGCTTCCTGCGCTTCCTGCACTCCCCGCGCGCCGATCTGCGCCTCGCCTGGGAACTCACCCGCGGTTCCGACCGCGGGGAGTGGTGGCGGGTCACCCTGACGGCGACGGGCGCGGCGCTCGCGACGGGCTTCGCGCTGACCGCCGTGGCCCTGGCCTCGCTGCGGGGCTACCACGACGTGCCCTACGCCGCCGGCCTGCTGGACCAGCCCGGCACGCGCTCCGGCGTGATCGTCAGCCTGCTGCTCCTGCTCGTGCCGGTGCTCGGGTTCCTCGGGCAGTGCGCCCGGATCGGGGCGGTGCACCGCGACCGGCGGCTGGCCGGGCTGCGGCTGGCCGGGGCGACGCCCTGGCAGGTGCGGCGGATCGCCGCGCTGGAGACCGGGCTCGCCTGTCTGCTGGGCTCGGCGGTCGCCACCGTCTTCTCGGTGCTGCTCCTGCTGCGCCTGTGGGACCGGCCGACCGCCCTGGCCTGGGCGGGGATCGCCCTGGTCGCCGTCGCCGTACCGCTGCTGGGCGCGACGGCGGGCGCGCTGGCGCTGCGCCGGGTGGTGGCCTCGCCGCTCGGCTGGGTGCGCCGGGTCGGGCCGCGCTCGGGGCGGGGGCCGGGGCTGCTGTTCCTGGGCGGTGTCCTGCTCGTCGCGGCGCTGGCGCTGCTGGCCGTGAACACCACCGCCACGCCCGCCGCCAACCGGCCGAACGGCGGACCGCCGCTGATGATGGCGGGCGCGGTCCTCGCGGTCGGCGCGGGCGCCGTGTGGCTCTCCGGGGCGGCCGCGAAGGCGACCGGGCGGCTCCTCGCGGTCCGGGCCCGCTCGGCGGCGACGCTGATCGCCGCCGAGCGGCTGCGCGACGACCCCTGGTCGGCCGCCCGCACGCACGCGGCGGTGCTGCTGGTGACGGTCGTCGGGACCGGCTTCATGGGCATCCGGCAGGTGCTGGGGGACGTGGTGCGCACCAGGAAGGATCTCGCCGAGTCCGTGACCTACTACACCACCGGCCTCGACCTCACCGGCGCCGCCATCGTGGTCGCCTTCGTGATCACGATGTCCGGGCTCGCCGTCGGGACCGCCGAGTCCCTGGCCACCCGCCGCCGCGGCCTGGCCGCACAGACCGCCGCCGGAGTGCCCCGCACGGTGCTGGGCCGGGCCCTGCTGCTGGAGACCGCGCTGCCGCTGGCCCCCGCGGTGCTGCTCGCCGGACTGGGCGGCCTGGCCATCGGCACCTGGTACGCCCTGCTCTCCGGCCGTCCGGTGCCCTGGGCGACCTCCCTGGTGCCCCTCGCCGTCTACGCCGCCTGCCTGCTGGCCGCGGCCACCTCCCTGCCCCTGGTGCGCCGCTCGGTGCGCCCCGGGGAGCTGCGGTACGCGTAGGCGCCCTCCTGATGGCCGGCCCGGGGGAACGGGGGTTCCCCGGGCCGGTCGGGTCGGCCGCACGCGGCAATACGAAAGCCCGGATCGTCGTCAGGCAGGAATGCCGTCGATCCGGGCCATGGCGTCCTCCGCGCCGTACGGTTGCAAGTACGGCAGCCAGCGCGGGTCCCTGTGGCCGGTCCCGATGATGCGCCAGGCGAGACCGGAGGGCGGGGCGGGTTTGTGGCGCAGCCGCCAGCCGATCTCGAAGAGATGCCGGTCGGCCTTCACGTGGTTGCAGCGGCGGCAGGACGCCACCACGTTGTCCCAGACGTGTTTGCCCCCGCGGCTGCGCGGGATGACGTGGTCGACGCTGGTTGCGACGCCACCGCAGTACATGCACCGGCCCCCGTCACGGGCGAACAGCGCCCGGCGGGTCAGTGGAACGGGCCCCCGATAGGGAACCCGGACGAATCGCTTGAGCCGGACCACGCTGGGTGCGGGGACTGTGACGGTCGCGCTGTGCAGAAAGGCGCCGGACTCCTCGAGGCATACGGCCTTGTTCTCGAGGACGAGGACGAGCGCGCGGCGGAGCGGTACGACACCTAGCGGCTCGTACGACGCGTTGAGGACCAGGACATGCGGCACGGATGCCTCCTTGGACGCCGGCGGCGCGTGGCTCGCGCCGGGACGATTCGTAGTCAGTCTCTCCTCATGCCTGGTGGAAGCGCCACCATGTCCCGGTAACGGGCTGGGAGTGTTTTCGACCACATCTGATTCATCCCCCAGATCATGGCCTGTTCAAGCCCAGGTGAGCACGGTCTCTCCTTCACACATTCCGAGGGAGCACACACAATGCCCCGTTAGTGTGGTGGTTCTGCCCCATTGGTGACCCAGTCGTGACCTTGACCCCCCGAACCACCCACCGGGGCAGACCGCTGCACCTGGAGGTACCCGCCGTGTCCATGTCCCCTGCGGACGCCGTTCTGATGGCCGCCGACCCTACGCCGTCGCCGACCCCCTCGGATTCGCAGAGCCCGAGAGTGCCCTCGCTGCAGGACGCCCATGAGAGCGCGACGAACGCCGCCGGCTGGATCGAGCAGAACTGGTCGACGTGGCTCGCGATCGGCCTGCGGGTGCTGCTCATCGTGGTCATAGCGGTGGTGCTGAGGGTCGCCGTACGGCGGGCGATCACCAAGCTGATAGACCGCATGAACCGGAACGTCCCGTCCCTGGACGGCGGCGCGATCGGCGGACTGCTGGTCAACGTCGAACGCCGCCGCCAGCGTTCGCAGGCGATCGGCTCGGTGCTGCGCTCGGTGGCGTCGTTCCTGATCATCGGCACGGCCGCGCTGATGATCCTGGGCACCTTCCAGATCAACCTGGCCCCGCTGCTGGCCTCGGCCGGTGTCGCCGGTGTGGCGATCGGCTTCGGCGCCCGCAACCTCGTCACGGACTTCCTGTCCGGCGTCTTCATGATCCTGGAGGACCAGTACGGCGTCGGCGACACGATCGACGCGGGCGTCGCCTCCGGCGAGGTGATCGAGGTGGGCCTGCGCGTGACCAAGCTGCGCGGCGACGGCGGCGAGATCTGGTACGTCCGCAACGGCGAGGTCAAGCGCATCGGCAACCTCTCCCAGGGCTGGGCCACCGCCAACGTCGACGTCACGGTCCACTCCGGTGAGGACCTGGACAAGGTCAAGGCCACACTCGACGAGGTCGCCGAGAAGATGGGCGCCGAGGAGCCCTGGAACGAGCTGCTGTGGGGCCCGATCGAGGTCCTCGGCCTGGACAGCGTCCTGCTGGACTCCATGGTCGTGCGCGTCTCGGCCAAGACGATGCCCGGCAAGTCCCTGACCGTGGAGCGCGAGCTGCGCTGGCGCATCAAGCGGGCCTTCGACGCGGCGGGCATCCGGATCGTCGGCGGCGCCACGGCCCCGGCGGAGGAGCAGATCGCCGATCCGACGGCGGGGATGGCGGCTCCGTCGGTGTACGCGAACGCCACGTCTCCGCAGTCGGCGGCGGCGTCCCCGCTCGCGCCCGCGGCGCCGACGAGCACCACGAAGTAGCGAAGCAGCGGCCTCCCGGGAGGGCGGCATCCGGCTCGGGCCGGGTGCCGCCCTTTCGCATGTCCGGATCATGTCCGGATAAAGACAAGGCGTCCCCTATTGACGCCCGCGCGGCGCCGGGCTTACCTTCCTCCCCACCGATAGGAAACTTTCCTAACAGTGATCCGGGAGTCCCGCCGACGCCGGTCGTCCGATGGACTTCCCCGTCTGATCACTGAGAAGCTGAGCAGCCGAAGGGCAGGTGTGGACACGCATGGCAGGAACCGCCGGTACGCCGGGCACCCCACGCGTCCTGCGCGCCATGAACGACCGGGCCGCCCTCGACCTGCTGCTGGAGCACGGACAGCTGTCCCGTACGCGGATCGGCAAGCTCACCGGCCTGTCCAAGCCGACCGCCTCCCAACTCCTGGCCCGCCTGGAGGCGGCGGGCCTCGTCCTGGCCACCGGCACCACCGAAGGCCGGCCGGGCCCGAACGCCCAGCTCTACGAGGTCAATCCGGCCGCCGGTTACGCCGCCGGGCTCGACGTCACCCCCCAGCGGATCCTCGCCGCGGTCGCCGACATCACCGGCCGCACGGTCGGCCGGCACGAACTGCCCACCCCCGGCAGGCGCACCGGCACCCCGGTCGTCCAGCAGGTCACCGACGCCCTGGACGGCGCGGTGAAGGCGGCGGGCCTCGCCCGGGGCGACATCCACCGCCTCGTGATCGGCACCCCCGGCGCCTTCGACCCCACCACGGGCCGCCTGCGCTACGCCTCCCACCTCCCCGGCTGGCACTCCCCCACCCTCCTGGACGAGCTCGCCGCCGCCCTGCCGATGCCGTTCGAGTACGAGAACGACGTCAACCTGGTCGCCCTCGCCGAACAGCGGCTCGGCGCGGCCCGGGGCCACGCGGACTTCGTGCTGCTGTGGAACCAGGAGGGCCTGGGCGCCGCCCTGGTCCTCGGCGGCCGGCTGCACCGCGGCTGGAGCGGCGGCGCCGGCGAGGTCGGCTTCCTGCCGGTGCCGGGCACCCCCCTGGTCCGCCAGGTCACCAAGGCCAACAGCGGCGGCTACCAGGAGCTGGCCGGCTCCCAGGCCGTACCGCGGCTGGCCCGTGAACTCGGCATCGAGGACATCCCCCCGGACCCGTACGCCGAGGCCGCCGCACACCTGGTGGCCCGGGCCGCGGAGGCCGACGACGCACCGCACCGCCACCTCCTCCAGACCTACGCGACCCGGCTGGCCACCGGTCTGGCCTCCCTCGTCTCGGTCCTCGACCCCGAGCTCGTCGTGCTGAGCGGCGCGTCCCTCACCTCGGGCGGCGAGACACTGCGCGCCCTCGTCCAGGCCGAACTGGAAGAACTGGCCGCGTCACGCCCCCGCCTGGTCGTGGGCGACGTCCGTGAACATCCCGTGCTGCGCGGCGCACTGGAGAGCGCGCTCGCGACGACGCGCGACGAGGTCTTCGACACCTCCCGCTGACCCCACCCCCCTCCCCGCGTTTCCCTTCTTCCCCCGTGCCTCAGGGAGCTCTGCCATGCCCGGAATATCCAGAAAAGCAGCCATCTCGCTCGCCGCCTCCGCCTCCCTCGCCCTCCTCGCCACCGCGTGCACCGGCCAGTCGGATTCCGCCGCGAGCGACGACGCCTCGAAGGAGACGACCATCAACTTCTGGCACGCCTGGAGCGCGCCGAACGAGGTGAAGGCCGTCCAGTCCCTGGTCGACGGCTTCGAGAAGGCGCACCCCAACATCCACGTCAACGTCGTCGGCAACATGACCGACGACAAGATCAACCAGGCCCTGCGCACCGGCGGCGCCAAGGCCCCGGACGTGATCTCGTCCTTCACCACGAACAGCGTCGGGAAGTTCTGTTCCTCCGGCGCCCTGGTGGACCTCAACCCGTTCTTCGAGAAGTCCGGCGTCGACCCGGAGAAGACCTTCCCGAAGGCGATGAACGAGTACACCCAGTTCGACGGAGACCGCTGCGCGGTCCCCCTCCTCGGCGACGCGTACGGCCTCTACTACAACAAGACGGCGTTCAAGAAGGCCGGCATCACAAGCCCGCCGAAGACCTGGTCCGAGTTCGAGCGGGTCGCCAAGAAGCTGACGATCACCCAGGGCGACACCTACAAGCAGCTCGGCTTCATGCCGAACTACCACGGCTGGGAGACCACCACCGAGCACTACCTCGGCCAGTTCTCCCCCACGTACTTCGACAAGAGCGGCAAGTCGAACGTCGGCAAGGACCCGGCTTTCGAGGCCGCGTTCACGGTCCAGAAGAAGCTGGTCGACGAACTCGGCGGCTACCGCAAACTGGAGACCTACCGCTCCAAGCTCGGCGACGAGTGGGGCCCCAAGCACCCCTTCCACACCGGCCAGGTCGCCATGCAGCTCGACGGCGAGTGGCGTCTGGGCATGGCCCTGGACACCAAGCCGAAGTTCGACATCGGCGTGGCCCCGCTGCCCGTCCCCGACGACCAGGCCGACCAGTACGGCAAGGGCTACATCACCGGCACCATCGCGGGTATCGCGGCGACCAGCAAGAAGCAGAACGCGGCCTGGGAGCTGGTGAAGTACATGACCACGAACACGGACGCGGTGGTGAACTTCTCCAACGCCATCCACAACGTCCCGTCGACGCTCGCGGCGCTGAAGTCCCCGAAGCTGAAGTACGACCCGCGCTTCAAGACGTTCCTGGAGATCGCCGCCAACCCGAACTCCACCACCGCCCCCGCCTCCGTCAACGGCGGCGTCTACCTCGCCACGGTCCAGGAGTTCGGCTACGACTACGAGAGCGGCAAGGCGACCGATCTCAAGGCCGGCCTGAAGAAGACGGCCGCGCAGATCGACACGGACATCGCGCAGGCGAAGTAAGCGATGAGCACCTACACACTCCGCGCGAAACACCGCCGCTCAACGATCCGCACCCTCGCGTTCCTTTCCCCCTGGCTGATCGGCTTCACGGTCTTCTTCGCCTACCCCCTGCTCTCCACCGTCTACTTCTCCTTCATGCACTACGACGGCTTCAGGCCGCCGGCCTGGACGGGCACGAGGAACTGGACGTACGTCTTCGCGCACTACCCCTTCTTCTGGCCCGCCCTGCGCAACACGCTGTGGCTGGTCGTCATCATGGTCACGCTCCGGGTCGCCTTCGGCCTGGGCGTGGGCCTGCTGATCACCAAGATCAAGACAGCGACAGGCGTCTTCCGCACCCTCTTCTACCTGCCCTACCTGGCCCCGCCCGTGGCGGCCACCATGGCCTTCGCCTTCCTGCTCAACCCCGGCACGGGCCCGGTCAACTCCCTCCTGGAGAAGGCCGGGCTCCCCACCCCCGGCTGGTTCAACGACCCCACCTGGTCGAAGCCGGCCCTCACCCTGCTGGCCCTGTGGGGCATCGGCGACCTGATGGTCATCTTCATGGCCGCGCTGCTCGACGTACCGAAGGAGCAGTACGAGGCGGCCGAACTGGACGGCGCGACGCCCTGGCAGCGCTTCCGCTACGTCACGCTCCCGAACATCTCGCCGATCGTCATGTTCGCGGTCGTCACCGGCGTGATCCAGACGATGCAGTACTACACACAACCGCTGATCGCCGGAAAGGTCGCGTCGGGCGTGATCCAGGGCGCGGGAACGCAGTTCGAGCCCGGCTACCCGGACAAGTCCACGCTCACCCTGCCCCAACTCGTCTACAACCTGGGCTTCCAGCGCTTCGACTACGGCTCCGCCTGTGTGGTGGCCCTGGTGCTCTTCGCCCTCTCCATGGCCTTCACCGCACTCCTGATGCGCCGCAAGGGCGGCCTGATCAACGCAGGTGAACGATGACGCAACTGCTCGACAGACCCCTGGATCTGAAGGCGCCGCCTTCCCCCGCGGAACGCACGGCCCACCGAAGGGCGTTGCTGGAATGGATCGCGATCCACTCCCTGGGCATCGCGGCGGCCCTGTTCTTCACCCTCCCCTTCGTCTTCGTCTTCCTCACCTCGCTCATGAGCGACTCCCAGGCGCTCAGCCGCGACCTGATCCCGCACACCTGGGAGTGGGACAACTACCGCAGGGTCTTCGACACCCCCGGCTTCCTCACCTGGTGGAAGAACACCCTGTTCTACGCGTTCCTGGGCACGGCGCTCACGGTGATCTCCTCGATCCCGGTGGCCTACGCCCTGGCCAAGTTCCGCTTCCGGGGCCGCAATCTGGCGCTGATGCTGGTCATCTCGATGATGATGCTGCCGCCGCAGGTCATCATCATCCCGATGTACCTGTTCTGGGCGAAGCAGCTGGACCTGTCCGGCACGCTCTGGCCGCTGATCATCCCCATGGCGTTCGGCGACGCGTTCTCGATCTTCCTGCTGCGCCAGTTCCTCACCACGATCCCCGACGAATACCTGGACGCGGCGAAGGTCGACGGCTGCGGCGACCTGCGCACCCTGCTCAAGGTCGTCCTCCCGATGGCGAAACCGGGCATCGCCGCAGTGGCCCTCTTCCAGTTCTTCTACGCGTGGAACGACTACTTCGGCCCTCAGATCTACGCCTCGGAGAGCCCGGGCGCCTGGACGCTCTCCTACGGCCTGGAGTCGTTCAAGGGCGCCCACCACACCGACTGGAACCTCACCATGGCCGCCACCGTGCTGGTCATGGCCCCCGTGATCCTCGTGTTCTTCTTCGCCCAGAAGGCGTTTGTAGAGGGTGTCACGCTCACCGGAGTAAAGGGTTAGACACACATGAAACTCACCGTGGTCGGCGGAGGCTCGACCTACACCCCCGAACTCGTGGACGGCTTCGCCCGCCTCAGGGACACCCTGCCCATCGAGGAACTGGTCCTGATGGACCCGGCGGAGGACCGCCTGGCCCTGGTCGGAGGCCTGGCCCGCCGCATCTTCGCCCGCCAGGAGCACCCCGGCCGCATCACCACCACGACCGACCTCGACCGGGCGGTCGACGGCGCGGACGCGGTCCTCCTCCAACTCCGCGTGGGCGGCCAGGCGGCCCGCGAACAGGACGAGACCTGGCCCCTCGACTGCGGCTGCGTGGGCCAGGAGACCACGGGTGCCGGCGGCCTGGCGAAGGCCCTGCGCACGGTCCCGGTCGTCCTCGACATCGCGGACCGCGTCCGCCGCACCAACCCGGACGCCTGGATCATCGACTTCACGAACCCGGTCGGCATCGTGACCCGCGCCCTGCTCGAGGCGGGCCACAAGGCGGTCGGCCTGTGCAACGTGGCGATCGGCCTGCAGCGCAAGTTCGCGGCCCTGCTGGGCGTGGCGCCCCCGGAGGTCCACCTGGACCACGTGGGCCTCAACCACCTCACCTGGGAGACAGGAGTACGCCTCGGCGGCCCGGAGGCCGAGGACGTCCTGCCCGAACTCCTGACGGACCACGGCGACACGATCGCGAGCGACCTGCGCCTCCCACGCGCTCTGCTGAACAATCTGGGCGTGATTCCGTCGTACTACCTGCGCTACTACTACGCGCACGACGAGGTCGTAAGAGAACTGCGGACGAAACCGTCGCGGGCGGCCGAAGTAGCGGCAATGGAGAAGGAACTGCTGACGATGTACGCGGACCCGGCCCTCTCCGAAAAGCCGGAGCTGCTCGCCAAGCGGGGCGGCGCGTACTACTCGGAGGCGGCGGTGGACCTGGCGGCGGCGTTGCTGGGCGGTGGCGGCTCGCCGTACCAGGTGGTGAACACGTACAACCGGGGCACGCTCCCGTTCCTCCCCGACGACGCGGTGATCGAGGTACAGGCGGCGGTCGGCGCCAAGGGCGCGTCCCCCCTCGCCGTCGCCCCGGTGGACCCCCTCTACGCGGGCCTGATGGCGAATGTGACGGCCTACGAGCACCTGGCCCTGGAGGCGGCCCTGCACGGCGGCCGGACGCGCGTCTTCCAGGCCCTCCTCTCGCACCCCCTCATCGGCCAGTACGAGTACGCCGAGGCGCTCACGGACCGGCTGATCGCACACAACCGGGAGCACCTCGCGTGGGCCTGACCGCATCCGTCCTCGCCATCGACGCCGGCAACAGCAAGACGGACGTAGCGATCGTGACGGCGGACGGAGAGGTCCTGGCCACGGCACGCGGGGCCGGCTTCCGCCCACCCGCGGTCGGCCTGGACACCGCGATGGACACGCTCGCCGACCCGGTCGGCCGGGCCCTCACCACGGCAGGCCTCGCCTCCGTCACGCACGTCTCGGCGTGCCTCGCCAACGCCGACTTCCCCGTCGAGGAGGACCAGTTGGCGACGGCGCTGCAGGCCCGCGCCTGGGGCACGACGGTGACGGTCCGCAACGACACGTTCGCGATCCTGCGCGCGGGGGTGACGGAACCCCGGGGCGTCGCGGTCGTCTGCGGCGCCGGCATCAACTGTGTGGGCATGCACCCCGACGGCCGCACGGCCCGCTTCCCGGCCCTCGGCAGGGTCTCCGGCGACTGGGGCGGCGGCTGGGGCCTCTCGGAGGAGGCGATGTGGCATGCGTCACGTGCGGAGGACGGCCGCGGGCCTGCCACGGCCCTGTCCCGGACCCTCCCCGCCCACTTCGGTCTCCCCTCCATGTACGCGCTCATCGAGGCGCTGCATCTGGGCCAGGTAGCGCAATCCCGCCGCCACGAGCTGACGCCGGTCCTCTTCGCGACGGCGGCGGACGGCGACACCATCGCCCGCGTGATCGTCGACCGTCAGGCGGAGGAGGTGGTCTCCATGGCCGTGGTGGCCCTCACCCGCCTCGACCTGGTGGACGAACCGGCCCCGGTCCTCCTGGGCGGCGGCGTCCTGGCCGCCGAGCACCCCCAACTGAACACCATGATCCAGAACTTGCTGGCCGACCAGGCCCCCAAGGCGATCCCGCAGGTGGTCACGGCCAGTCCTGTCCTCGGCGCGGCCCTGCTCGGGCTGGACAGGGTGGGGGCGAGGGAGGGGGCGCAGGGGCGATTGCGGGCGCATTTCGGGGTGTGAGACGGGGCTGGGCGGGCGGGCGCTCGAACCCCCTCCGTGGACGGCCGCTGTGACTGGGGTACCCGCGGGCGCATACTGAGGCAATGACAAAGCCTTCCGCGAAGCGTCACCTGCCCACCAGCCCCTTCAAGCCCCCGGTCGTGCCGGCTCCCAAGCACTTCGCCGTCGGCGACCAGGTCACCCACGACATCTACGGTCTCGGCCGGGTGGTCGGCATCGAGGAGGGAATCGCGGCGCTCGTGAACTTCGGCGGCTCGGTGGAACAGCGGATCCTGAGCCCGTACGCGAAGATGACCAAGCTCTAGGACCGCAGCACCCGCTCACCGCACGCCAGGTCCCAACGGGGGGCTTGGATTCAAAGGGAGACCTCTCATCGACCTGACCTCGCCGTTCTCCGCACCGGACGGACCGCCCCACTGCCCTGCCACCGCATCGCCCCCTCCGGCCAGGAACCCGTTCCAGGCCCCGGACTTCGGAGAGGACGAGCCCTACGTGTCCGAGGACGGGCAGTAACCCGCCACACATAACGCAGGTGAACGGCCTCCGAAGTCGCTGGGCGAGATCTTCCTGCCGGACTGCGCCCAGCGGCTTGACGCGGCGGCGGCATTTCGCGCGCGGCCGATAGTGAAACCCCAGGCCAAAGGCCCGGCCCGCGAGAAGGCGTCCGGGCCATGCCGCTCTCCTCCTGGCCGCCGCCGAAGAGGCCGGACTAACACCGCTGCACCACGACCGGCACTTCGAGACCAGTACCACCGGCCAACCGGTACGGATGATCGACCTCCGATGACAGATCTCGTAGATCAGTAGATCAAGGGAGAGTCGACGGGCACCGCGTCTACGTCCGTCAGGTCATCCCACCCACCAGTCGACAGCCGCGAACCCCCAGTTCAGCCGCCCACAGCCATACGCGTTTCCGCCCAGGGGTGGCGGTACGGCAAGATGGGGTGTATCTGCCCACTGCCAGTTTCAAGCTGCCGGACGGTTTCTCTTGGCTGAGTTCATTTACACCATGCGCAAGGCGCGCAAAGCGCACGGCGACAAGGTGATCCTCGACGACGTGACGACGAGCTTCTACCCGGGAGCGAAGATCGGCGTCGTCGGCCCGAACGGCGCCGGCAAGTCGACGATCCTGAAGATCATGGCGGGTCTGGAGCAGCCGTCCAACGGTGACGCCTTCCTCACCCCCGGTTACACCGTCGGCATCCTGCTGCAGGAGCCGCCGCTGACCGAGGACAAGACCGTCCTGGAGAACGTCCAGGAGGGTGTCGCCGAGGTCAAGGGCAAGCTCGACCGGTTCAACGAGATCGCCGAGCAGATGGCGACCGACTACACCGACGCGCTCATGGACGAGATGGGCAAGCTCCAGGAGGAGCTCGACCACGCCAACGCCTGGGACCTCGAGGCGCAGCTGGAGCAGGCCATGGACGCGCTGGGCTGCCCGCCCGGCGACTGGCCCGTCACCAACCTGTCCGGCGGTGAGCGCCGCCGCGTCGCGCTGTGCAAGCTGCTGCTGGACCAGCCCGACCTGCTGCTGCTCGACGAGCCCACCAACCACCTCGACGCCGAGTCGGTGAACTGGCTGGAGCAGCACCTGGCCAAGTACCCGGGCACCGTCGTAGCGGTCACTCACGACCGGTACTTCCTCGACAACGTCGCCCAGTGGATCTGTGAGATCGACCGCGGCCGCCTCTACCCCTACGAGGGCAACTACTCCAAGTACCTGGAGACCAAGGCCGCGCGCCTCAAGGTCGAGGGCCAGAAGGACGCCAAGCGGCAGAAGCGTCTGAAGGAAGAGCTCGAGTGGGTGCGGTCCAACGCCAAGGGACGTCAGGTCAAGTCCAAGGCGCGTCTGGCCCGCTACGAGGAGATGGCCGCCGAGGCCGAGAAGATGCGGAAGCTGGACTTCGAGGAGATCCAGATCCCGCCGGGCCCGCGTCTGGGCAGTGTCGTCGTCGAGATCAACAACCTCAGCAAGGCCTTCGGCGAGAAGGTCCTCATCGACGACCTCAGCTTCACGCTCCCGCGGAACGGCATCGTCGGGATCATCGGCCCGAACGGTGCCGGTAAGACGACCCTGTTCAAGATGATCCAGGGCCTGGAGGAGCCGGACTCCGGTTCCATCAAGGTCGGCGACACCGTCAAGATCTCGTACGTCGACCAGAGCCGCGAGAACATCGACCCGAAGAAGACCCTGTGGGCCGTGGTCTCCGACGAGCTCGACTACATCAATGTCGGCCAGGTCGAGATGCCCAGCCGTGCCTACGTCTCCGCCTTCGGCTTCAAGGGCCCGGACCAGCAGAAGCCGGCCGGGGTGCTCTCCGGCGGTGAGCGCAACCGTCTCAACCTCGCGCTCACCCTCAAGCAGGGCGGCAACCTGCTGCTCCTCGACGAGCCGACCAACGACCTGGACGTCGAGACCCTGAGCAGCCTGGAGAACGCGCTGCTCGAGTTCCCCGGCTGCGCCGTGGTCGTCTCCCACGACCGGTGGTTCCTGGACCGCGTCGCCACGCACATCCTCGCCTACGAGGGCGAGTCCAAGTGGTTCTGGTTCGAGGGCAACTTCGAGTCGTACGAGAAGCACAAGATCGAGCGGCTCGGCCCGGACGCCACCCGTCCGCACCGCGCCACTTACAAGAAGCTGACCCGGGGCTGATCGATCTTGCGGCACATCTACCGCTGCCCGCTGCGTTGGTCGGACATGGACGCGTACGGCCATGTCAACAACGCGGTCTTCGTGCGCTACCTGGAGGAAGCCCGTATCGACTTCCTCTTCCGGCCGGAGAAGGATTTCCAGCAGGGGTCCGTGGTGGCACGCCATGAGATCGACTACAAGCGGCAGCTCGTCCACCGGCACCACCCGGTGGACATCGAGCTGTGGATCACCGAGATCAGGGCCGCGTCCTTCACCATCACCTACGAGGTGAAGGACGACGACGTGGTCTACGTGCGGGCCTCCACGGTGGTCGTGCCGTTCGACTTCGAGGCACAGCGTCCGCGCCGGATCACCGCGGAGGAACGGGAGTTCCTCCAGGAGTACACGGACGACGCCGAGGATGAGGCCGTCGCCGCATGACGGTCCTGCACCTTGTCGACGAGGGGGAGGCGGCGGATCTCGCGGCCTTCCTCTCCCGGCTGCTCCACTACGACCGTGGGGCCGCGGTGCGCCTGCAGGCGGCGGGCACCGCACTGGCCGTCTTCGGACGGCCGCCGTCCTTCGAGGTGCTGGCCGTGCGTGCGGTGCGGCTGGCGAAGCCGTACGAGAACGGGCTGGACGTCACGCTGGACGTGACCGTGTCCGCCGGTGAGCTGCTGGAGGCGGTGGACGAGAAGGCTGCCACGGCTGTCGTGCCGGGTGCCGTGACCGGGCCTCCGTGGGCGGGCGTGCTGCCGCCGCGCGGCGGGTGGCGGCCCGAGCCGGGGCTGCCGGCGCCGGACGCCCTGCGGTCCCTGGTCGCCGCCGTGGTCGCCGAGTTCCGGTCCCGTACGCAGGAGTTGCCGTCCGAGCGGCGCACCAGGGCCGAGCTGGATGGGATCGGGCGGGACATCTGGTCCCGTACCGTCGGCGACACCCGCCTCCCCGTGCGGGTCGTGCACGCCGCGCAGTCGCTCGGCTTCCTGCGGCCGGGGGTGCCGCTGGGGCTGTTCTCCTCGGGCGCGTGGCTCCGGCTGCGCACGCCGTACGGGTCGATCGCCGTACGGCGCGCCGGGCTCGGGGCGCTGGACGTCAGCGTCCGCTGACCACCACCCCCTCCCCCGCCGGTCAGTCCGGCGCGTTCACCATCGAGGCCGCCGCGTACGTCAGGTAGTTCCACAGCGTGTGCTCGTGCTCCTCGGACAGCCCGAGTTCGTCGACGGCGACCCGCATGTGCTTCAGCCAGGCGTCGTGCGCCGCACGGTCGACCGTGAAGGGCGCGTGCCGCATCCGCAGGCGGGGATGGCCGCGGTTGTCGCTGTACGTCGTCGGACCGCCCCAGTACTGGATGAGGAACAGCACCAGGCGCTCCTCGGCCGGGCCCAGGTCCTCCTCTGGGTACATGGGCC
This sequence comes from Streptomyces purpurascens, assembly GCF_045040895.1. Classification (NCBI taxonomy): domain Bacteria; kingdom Bacillati; phylum Actinomycetota; class Actinomycetes; order Kitasatosporales; family Streptomycetaceae; genus Streptomyces; species Streptomyces purpurascens. Next base: position 3,309,109 of record NZ_CP108341.1, read on the forward strand.
GCAGCAGCGGGTCCTCGGCGACTCCCTCGTAGAAACGGTGAACGAGCCGGCGGAAGGTCTCCTCCCCGCCGACCTGCTCGTAGAAGGTCTGCTCCTGAAGCGTGCCGCGCCGAATCTCATTCACGCCCTCCATGCTCTCAGACGCGGGGACATAGGACTCAAGGCCTAGGACCGCCCCCTGCTGCCCTTACTGTGGGGGTATGGGCGGGCATGCTCCCGACAGGGAACCGGAACCGGACGGGCTCGCCGCCTCCGCGCGGGCGGCACTGGTGCACCGGATCGACGCGAGCGGGGCCTGGGCCGCCGACCCGGTGTGGCGCGAGGCGTTCGCGGCGGTCCCGCGCCATCTCTTCGTGCCGTACTACTACGTCGGCGTCGCCGGCGGCTACGAACGACGCTGGGGCGAGAGCCCCGACCCTCGGGCGCGTGAGCGATGGGTGCGCGGTGCCTACGAGGACACCCCGCTGGCGACCCGGCTGCGCGACGGCGAACTGCTCTCCTCCAGCAGCCAGCCCTCCCTGATGGCGGACATGCTGGCCGCGCTGTGCGTGACGGAAGGGAACACGGTCCTGGAGATCGGCGCCGGCACCGGCTACAACGCCGCGCTGCTCGCCCACCGGCTGGGCGACGACAAGGTCACCACCGTCGATCTCGACCCGGAGATCACCGAGTCGGCCCGCCGGCACCTGGCCGCGGCCGGATACCACCCGGTCGTCGTCACCGGCGACGGCGCCCGGGGCGTGCCCGAGCGTGCGCCGTTCGACCGGATCATCGCCACCTGCGCCCTGAGCACCGTGCCGCGCGCCTGGCTCGCGCAGAGCCGTCCCGGCGGCCGGATCCTCATGCCGCTCGGCACCGGCCTGATCGTGCTCACGGTGAGCGACGCCGGGCATGCCGAGGGGCGGTTCCTGCACACGCCCGCCTACTTCGTGCCGCTGCGCGGCGGGAGCCGGCCCTGGGGTGAACCCGCCCAGTTGGGCGGGGTACCGCGCAGGGCCAGGGAGGACGACCTGTTCCGCTTCCTGCTGACGCTGACCCGCGGCAGCCTCGACCCGCAGGAGGCGCACGCGCTGTGGGAGCAGGAGGGCATGCCGCAGCGGGAGCGCTACGGCATCACGGTCAGCGGCGACCATGAGTGGGCCTGGCTGGACGACCCGGAGGGGCCGTACGCCTGGCCCCTCCCGTCCTGACCCGGAAGGGCTCAGCCCCGGCGGATCGTGATCGTCGTCCAGGCGCCCACGTGCACACGGTCGCCGTCCTGCAGCGGGACGGGGACGAACGGCTGGATCGGCTCGTCCGAGCCGTTGACCGTCGTGCCGTTCGTCGAGTTCTGGTCGACGACCGCCCAGTTGCCATCCGGCTGCTGGACCAGCACCGCGTGCTGGTGCGAGACGCCCGGGTCCTCCGGCGGCACCGCCAGGTCGACGTCGGGGGTGTCGCCGGTGGAGTGCCGGCGGCGGCCGATCGTGATCTGGTTGCCGGTGAGCGTGCGCTGCTGCTCGGGCGAGTACGCGGGCAGGTTCAGGCCCGCGGCCTCGGGGCCGGAGCGCTGCATCATCGCCATGAAGTAGTCGCGGTCCGGGCCGATGGTCGCGGTCCAGGTCGCCGGTCCCTGCGGCGCCTGGGGCTGCTGCGGGAAACCGCCCTGGCCGGGGCCGGGAGGGGCCTGGGTCGCGCCGGGCTGCGGGTAGCCGTAGCCGCCCTGACCAGGACCGGGAGGGGCCTGCGTCCCACCGGGCTGCGGGTAGCCGTAGCCGCCCTGACCAGGACCGGGAGGGGCCTGCGTCCCACCGGGCTGGGGGAAGCCGTAGCCGCCGCCCTGACCGGGACCGGGGCCGCCGGGGCCACCGGGGCCGCCCGGGCCGGAGGTCGGCGGGGAGATCACCCAGTCGTCTTCACCGCCGCCGAACGGACCACCCTGCTGCGGCGGCCGCTGGGTCTCCTGCGGGAATCCGGGCGGGGCCGGCGGGCCGGACTGCTGGAAGGCCTGCGGAGCGCCGGGCGCACCGGGGCCGCCGGGACCACCAGGTCCGCCGGGGCCGGGGGGCGGCGGGACCGGCCGCGAGGGGTCGGCACCGAATCCGGGCGGGCCGGGAGGGCCGCCGGGTCCGGAGGGACCGCCTGGGCCGGGAGGACCACCAGGTCCGGGAGGGCCGCCGGGACCGGGAGGGCCACCGGGACCGGGGTAGCCGCCGGGGCCACCGGGGCCGCCGGGTCCGCCCGGTCCGGGGAAGCCGCCCCCGGGAGGAGGGGGAGGGCCCGAGGGATCGCTGCCGAACGGCGGGATCGGCTCGGCCGGGCGGTTCATCTGCGACGGACGGGAGCCCTGGTACTCGTACGAGTCACCGCCGCCGTAGGACGGACCCGACGGGCCGGGACCGGGCTGGCCCGGAGGCTGGAAACGCACACCCGGGCCGGGCGCCTGCGGGGGCGGGGCCGCGGGGGTGTACGAAGTCGCCGTGTTCGTCAGGAAGTTCCACCGGCACTCCTCGCAGAACGGTGCGCCGCCCTCACGCGGCGTACGGCACTGCGGGCAGAGCTCCGGCTCGGCGTTCGGTACGGCGGACAGGTGCGGAGGGCGCCCACCGGGACCGCCGGGCGGGCCACCGGGGCCGCCGGGGCCACCCGGACCGCCGGGCGGCGGGAAGCCGTAGCCGCCGGGCGGGGGCGGTGGAGGGGGCGGAGGCACGGCACCCGCCATGCGGTGACCGCAGACCTCGCACCAGTCGTCGGAACCCGACTGGTGTCCGTTCGGGCAGGTCGGCATGTCGGCCCGTCCCTCCTTCGATCTCTTCTAGGTCACTTCTTTACACGAACAGTCTTGGTGGACCGGGTCTCGAGCGTCATCTCGTCGGCCTCCTGAACCTTCGCCTTCAGTCGCACAGTACCGGTCGCGGCATCGACCACGTCCACCACCTTCGCAAGCAGTTTCGCAGTATCGGCGTTCCCGGAGGCACTCGCGAGCTGAACGGCCCGGCCCAGTTTGGCCGTTGCTCCATCCATATCCCCCGCTTTGCGAAGGTCCAGCCCGTGCTGGATGGCCTGTGCCAGTTCGGCCTGCCCGGTGTAGTGGGCGACCTGGGGGTTGATCGACGTCGAGGCGACCATGTCGTCGGTCCACACTGCCCTCACCAGACCCTGCGCGCCGAGGTTCTGGACGCTGCCGTCGGGCTGCGGAATGACCAGCGAGACCCGGGCCGCCAGCATCTCCTGCCCGATGTGCGCGGCCGGGACCTCGACACAGACGTGGTAGTCACGGGACTCGTCTCCCCAGGAACCAAGGGGGTAGTCGCCCGCGCGGGGGCCCGCCTCGGTGCGCCTGCCGGTCAGCTCCTCGACCGTCGGCGCGACCTGCTTGACGAACTTCACGGTGGTGTCGACCGGGGTCCACAGCCGCAGGGAGACGTCCGCGACCTCCTTGCCCATCGCCGTCTCCATCATCTGTGTGAAGTCGGCGGCGAGCCCGGCCGGATCGGCGACGATGTCGGCGGTGCCGAGCAGGGCGGAGGCGATCCCTGTGACTTCTTTCACTTCCCAGTCGGTGCCCACGCCGCGCGCGTCACAGGTGAAGCGCCCGGCGCACGCGTCGAGCGCGGCCTTCAGATCCTCGGGCGATTCGTGCTCATTGCGGCCGTCGGTGAGCAGGATGCCGTGCCGGATGGCGACGTCCGCGGAGGAGAGCAGGCGGTCGGCGAGTTTCAGCCAGGTGCCGATGGCCGTGCCGCCGCCCGCGCTGAGCGAGCGCAGCGCCTGCTTGGCCTGCTCACGGGTGGTGGCGTCGGCGACCGCGACGCGCCCGCCGCCCGGGTAGACCTCCTTGGCCACGTGCGTCCCGCCGATCACCGCGAAGTGCACGCCGTCGCGCAGGGTGTCGATCGCGGCGGCCGTGGCGTCCCGGGCGTTGCGCATCTTGGTCGGCGGGTAGTCCATCGACCCCGAGCAGTCGACCATGACCGCCACGGCCGCGGACGGGCCCTGGCCGGGCGAGTAGAGGTGGGGTGCCGCCACCGCGCTGCCGATCGTGCCGCCGCCGGTCGCCGTCACCGTGACGATGGCGTTGACCTCGCCGGCGCCTTCCGGCAGGTACTCGTTCTGGTACACGTCCACCGAGAACTGCGGCACGTTCGACTTCGAGAAAATGGCCATGCCTGCTTCGATCCCCCTCGAAAGCCCCCACCGGAGCGGGGTGATGACGGTAGGCGGACCGGTCCCCTCCGGTCCGCCGAGGCGTCCCCGTACGTGGCCTCAGGCCGATCCTGCCCCCTGGGGCACGGCGGGGAACGGCACGAGGGCCACTGTTACGTTGTCGTGGCCCCCGCCGTCCAGGGCGTGCCCGACGAGCACCCGGGCGCTGTGCAGCGGATGCGCGGCGGCGTCGAGCGGGAGGACCCGGGCCAGCTCCTCGGCCGCCTCCGCGTAGTTCCACAGGCCGTCCGTGCAGACCACCACCACGCCCGGCCGGTCCGGCTTGAACGCGGCGGTGTGCGGTTCCAGCTCGTAGGCGTCCGCGCCGAGCCAGCCGGTGATCGCGTGGGCGCGCTCGTCGGCGTAGGCCTCGGCCTCGTTCATCAGGCCCGCGGCGACCATCTGCGCGGCCCACGAGTCGTCCTCGGTGAGCCGGGCGGGGGGAGCGCTCCGGTCGACCGGGACCCAGTAGGCGCGGCTGTCGCCGACCCAGCCGACGATCAGCAGGCCCGACGTCACCACGGCGCCGACGATGGTGCACGCGGGGGCGTTCTGGTGCGGGGCCTGCTCGAGTGCCGTGGCGGGCTCCGCGGCGAGCGAGTTGACGGCGCGTGAGGCGGCGACGATCGCGTCGTGCATCGCCTGCTGCGGGTGCGCGCCGCGCGGCAGGGCGGCCAGCACCGCCTCGCTCGCGGCCCGCGACGCGGCCTGGGAGGCGTCGTCGGGGCGGGTCGCCGAGGAGACGCCGTCGCAGACGATCGCCACGGAGGCGGGAGTGCCGTCGGGCAGCGCGGTGGTGCCGATGGCGAACGCGTCCTCGTTGCGGTGGTGGCGCAGGCCGCGGTCGCTGACCGCGGCCACCGGGCCGGACTCCTGCTCCATGTGGTCCCGTTCACGCGGCTGGGCGTGGCCGCAGTTCTCGCAGTAGCCGTCGTCGTCCACGCGGCCGGCACGGCAGGCCACGCAGACCTTGCCGCCGGCGCCGGCGGCCGGGGCCGCGGGCTCGGCGGACACCCGTGGGTCCGGTGCCTGGAGGAGGTACTCGTCGGGCTGCATCTGATCGGGCTGGGTCTGGTACGTCTCCGGCGGCGCGGCCTGTCCGTCGGGCTGCGGCCTCCGGTCGAACCGCACGCCTGCGGCCGGGGGCGCCTCCGGTGGCATGGGGCCGCCCGCGGCCGGGGCCTGGGGGTCCGCCGGCCCTGGCGCCTGCCAGGGCGCGCCGGCGGGTGGCGCCGGCGGGCGCTCGGGATACTCACCGGCCGGAGCGCCCTGGGCGGGCACCGAGCCGTTCATGGTGATGGTCGGGTTGTCCTGCGGCCGTTCGGGCACGGCGGACAGGTCATATCCGCACGCGCCGCAGAAACGGTCACCCGATTCGAGGGGTTCCTCGCAACTCGGGCAGGCGGACAACTGGGGCATCTGCGACATCAACTACACCCACGTCCGGGGGCGGTAACGATTGGCACGTTCCACCAGGTCGATCCTCTCCTCGCCGCCCCGCGCCAGCCGGGCCAGCGTGCGGTACGAGCGTTCCAGGCCGAAACGCAGGCCCCGCTCGTCCAGGCCGCTGCCGAGCAGCGTCCGTCCCCCGGCGGCGGGAGGGACGGAACCCTGGCCCCCGGAGAGTACCCAGTCCAGCGCGCTGCCGAGGACTTCGGCCGACAACTGCTCCCGCCGCGCCGGATCCAGACCGTACGCCTCCAGCGCCTCGACCTGCGCCGCGGCGGCCGTGAGATCCTCCAGGAACGGTACGTCGGAGGCGGCCGCCGTGCGCTGCCTCAGCCGCGCCCGTACGGCCGCCACGCGCGCGGCCGTGTAGTGGATGGAGGACTCCGGGACCGACTCCAGCGTCCGTACGGCGCTGCGCCGGTCCCCGGCGGCCAGTTGTACGCGGGCCAGCCCGAAGGCGGCGCTCACATAGCTCGGGTCGGTCGACCACACCAGCCGGTAGTACTCGGCGGCGTTGTCGAGCTGGCCCAGTACCTCCGCGCACAGGCCCAGCGCCAGCTTGGGCGCGATCTCGCCGGGGAAGGCGTCGTAGATCGCGTCGAAGGCGAGCGCGGCACCCTCGTCGTCGCCGGTGACCAGCGCGGTCACGCCCCGGTACCAGACCACCCGCCAGTCGTCGGGCCGCTCGCCCTCCAGCGTGACCAGGGCCTCCAGCGCGGCGGCCGGCTCACCGGTCTCCAGCCAGGCCCGGATCTGCCGCAGCCGCGTCTCGGTCGACGGGGCCGGGGCCGCCGCGAGGGCCCCGAGCAGCTCGGCCGGCGCGGAGGTCATCAGGCCCGCCAGGAAACCGGCGTTGGGGTCGGACGGGTCGACCCGGGGAACGGGCAGGGCGAGGGCGGCGGCGGGGGCGTCGACGGCTCTGACGAGGCCGGCGGGAAGCGGAGCGTGCGGTTGCGCCCCGCCGGCGGGAAGCTGAGCGGCCGCCACGCCGGTAGCGGCGGCGGGCAGCGCGGCAGCGGTCGGGGAACCGCGCCGCGTCCGCACCACCCGCGCCCCCAGCCGGGACACCTCACCGTCCAGCCGTGGGAACAGCTCCGTGTCCGTGACCCGCAGTTCGGGCCCGAACAGGGTGGACAGAGCGGGCCGGGCGCGGCCCGTCTGCAGGGAGACGACCTCCCGCAGGACTCCGGTCAGCTGCTCGGTCATCTCCTGCGCGGAGGCGAACCGGCGGGCCGGATCGGGGTCGGTGGCGCGGACCAGCAGGCGGTAGAACGACTCGTACTGCCGGAAGACCTCGATGTGGTCCGGGTCGGGCAGGGAGTCCGCGTAGACGTTCGTGTAGCCCTGGAAGTCGAAGGTCAGGACGGCGAGCGTGCGGGCGACGGTGAAGAGGTCGCTCGCCACCGACGGACCGGCCTCGGCCACCTCCGGCGCCTGATAGCCCACCGTGCCGTAGATGGCCGACTCCTCGTCGTCCATCCTGCGCACCGCGCCCATGTCGATCAGCTTGAGCTGGTCCTCGGTCTGGATCGCGTTGTCGACCTTGAAGTCGCAGTACAACAGGTTGCGGCTGTGCAGATGACCGAGCGCCTCCAGCGCCTCGATGCCGTACGCGCAGGCCTGCTCCACCGGCAGCGGATCGCGCCTGCCCTGCGCTGTGCGGCGGCCGTTGGCGATCTCCTTCAGCGACTTGCCGCCGACGTACTCCATGACGATGTAGCCGTCGAGGGAGCCCGTGCGCTGGTCCAGGTGCTCCACGAAGTTGTAGATCCGCACGATGTTGGCGTGCTCGATCTCCGCGAGGAAGCGCCGCTCGGAGATCGCCGCGGCCATCGCGTCCTGGTCACCGGTGTCCAGCAGGCCCTTGAGGACCACCCAGCGGTCCGAGACCGCCCGGTCGACGGCGAGGTAGATCCAGCCGAGGCCGCCGTGCGCGAGGCAGCCGACCACCTCGTACTGGCCGTGCACGACGTCCCCGGCCTTGAGCTTCGGCACGAACGAGTACGGGTGGCCGCACTTGGTGCAGAACCCCTCCGTGCGCCCCGGCCGGTCACCGCGCGCCCGGCCCACCTGAGCGCCGCAGTCGGAGCGCGAGCAGAACCGCTTCCGCTCGGGCACCTCGGGGTTGTCCAGGACCATCTCGCGCGGGTCGGGCCGCGGGATCGGCGGCACCTGCACCAGCCCGGCGCCCAGCCTGCCCCGGGACGAGGAACCGGCGCCGGAGCCGGAGCTGCGCACCGACACGGAACGGCTCGTCGACTTGCCCGACAGGGAGCGCGAGAGGCGTCCGGACACCGAGCGGCGGGACTTCGACGACTGGGACGACGTACGGGAACTGCGGCTGCTGGAGCGGGAGCTGCCGCTGGCGCCCGAGCCCCCCTTGCCGCCGGCGGTGATGCCGGTGGGGGGTGAGGCGACCATGCCGTTCGCTGCGACGACCGGGGCGAGGCCGCAGGTGTCGCAGTACAGTTCGCCGCCGCCCACGTCTTCGTAGGTGCCCGTGCAGGTGGGGCGTTGACATGTGCGTGCCTCGGTCATGGACTCCCCCTTGTCGCTCATGCGCCCGGCCCCCTCCGGTCGTCCTCGCGTACGCCCTGGTCCGGCACTCGCGGGCCGCCGAGCAGCTCCGCGGCCGCGTGCTGGTAGCGCAGCACGGCCCCTTCGGCGGCGCGCAGATCGCAGGGGGCGCTCCACAGCATGCGGCGTGCCTTCTCGTACCGCTCCACCAGCAGCGCGTCCTCCGCGAAGCCGTGCCGGGCGACCTTCGCCTTGTACGCGTCGAGCCGGCCGCGCAGCTCGGCTCGCACCGCCAGGGGCGCGGTGACCGCGGTCAACGACTCGCGGGCGCGCAGCAGTTCGTCCTCGGCCTTCTGTTCCAGCGACTCCAGCAGCGGGGACAGCCGGTGCCACTGCCCGTGCCTGCGGTACTCGGCGGCCGCCGCCACCTGCTCCTGCAACACCGTCGGCGGCCCGCTGACGACCGGCACCTCCGTCGCCGCGATCTTCGCGAGGACCTCGCCGCGGGCGGTGCGCGCCTCGGCCAGCGTGCGGTCCGCGCGGCTGAGGATGTCCCGCAGCCTGACGATCCGTTTCTCGGCGTCCTGCCGGACCGTCAAGACCGCGTCGATCTCCCGGCGTACGTCCTCCAGGGCGCGCGCCTCGCGGTCGTACACCGTCGTGTCCGGCCGGCCGCCGCCGGGAGCCGAGCTGCCCTCCGCGCCCAGCCAGAACTCCAGCGGGTCCGAGATCACCTGCTCGCGCAGCTTCGTCAGCGTGCGCGTGATGCGCTCCAGGTCGTCGCCCGCCGGGTGCTCGCCGGGGCGCACGCCCACCGAGTGCGCGAGCCTGCGGGTGCGCTGGAGCTCGGCCGCCAGCAGGTCGATCCGGGCGGGCAGGGCCGACCAGACCGCGTCGGCGGCGACGACCATGTCCAGGCTCGTCGCGTACAGCTCGTTCATCCGGTCGACGAGGGTGGTGAGCGAGTAGCGCTCGCTGAGTTTGTTCGCAGCGCCGTGCAGGGTGGGGGCGTTGGCCGTCGCGGTGGCACTGCCCGCGACGGTGACGGACTCGCCGGTCAGCAGTTCCGTCAGCTCCATCAGGTCCTCGCGGCTGGACCAGCGGCGGCGGGAGCGGATGTCGCGTGCGGTGCGCAAGGCGTCCGTGTACGCGTCGAAGTAGGTCCACAGCAGCGTGATCGACGCCTCCGTGGACGTCCAGCGCTCCTGGGTGACACCGGTGAGCTCGGCGCCCTCCAGGAGTCTGCGGCCCGCGTGGTCCTGCAGGGCGAGGAGCGAGGTCTCGATCGCCTCGTGCTCCGCGCCGAGGCGCGCCAGCGCACGGTCCACCTCGTCCCGGTCCATCACCGGCCCGGTGGATCCCGTGACGCCCATCGATCACCTCTCGCTGCGGTAGTGCCGGTTGGGTTGGCGGTTGGGTTTCGGTCGGGTTGTCGGTTGAGCGTCGGTCGGGTGGTCAGGTGCTGCGGAGGTACTGCGGAGCCGGTGGTTCCGACTTCTTCGCATCCTTGCCCAGTGTCGCCGACAGCCATTTGTCGTACGACGCCTGCCAGCCGTTCGCGGTGTCCTTGCGGTAGTCCACCAGGATCTGGTTGACCCGGCGTACCAGATCGTCGGCGTCCTTCTTCATCGCCACGCCGTAGTACTCGGCAGTGAAGGCGTCGCCCTTGAGCTGGACCGTCGGATCCTGTGCAGCCTGGCTCGCGGCGAGGGCGCCGTCGGTGACCACGGCGTCGACCTCGCCGAGCTGGAGCCTTACCAGGCAGTCGAGTTGGTTCGGGACGGTCGTGGAGATGTCGGTGGTGGCGGGGAGTTTGCCGTCCTTCTGGTCGGCCTCCAGCGTGGAGTACGCCGTCGAGCCGGCCGCCGTGCAGATCCTGCGGTCCGCGAGCGTGTCGTCGTAGCCCTTGACGGGCGAGGACTTCGGGGCCAGGACCTGCTGTCCGGTCTTGAAGTAGGGCGCGGAGAAGGCGACGTCCGCGATGCGCGCGCAGTTGATCGTCATCGTGCGGACGACCATGTCCACGCGGCCGTCCTGGATCGCCGGGATGCGCTGGTCGGTGGGGATCGCCTTGAACTGGACGGCGTCCGGGTCGCCGAGTATGTCCTCGGCGATGCGGTGGACCAGGTCGATGTCGAAGCCCTCGAGCTCCGCGGTCTTGCCGCTGTTGGGGTTGCGGTAGCCCCAGCGGTAGCTGTTCTGGTCGACGCCGACGATCAGCTTGCGCTTCTCGCCCTCGCGGTCCTTGATCGCCTGGATGGTGTCGCCGTCGGCGGAGGAGGGGGACAGCGTCTGCTTCTCGGGGGCCTCGCAGTCCTCTTCGGCCTTCTCGACCGTGGCCTGGGAGGCTTGGGTGACGGCCCGGCCGTCACCGATGCCCGGTCCGGACAGCGGGACGCACAGCGCGAAGACCGCCACCAGGGCGCAGACGACCGCCATCGTGGCCACCCCGCCCCAGCCCTTCAGGCTGGCCCGCAGACGTCGTGCTCGCATGCTCACGCCCCCTTTCACGTCTCCCCTTGTATCCCGTGCCCCGTTCATCGGTACTCCGACAGCCTGCGGCCGATGCCCAGCACCGCGCCCGCGGCGCCCAGCACCGCGAGGACGGCCGCGCCCGCCGACAGGCCCGTCAGGGCGTCCCGGCCGTCGCCGGCGGCGCGCTTGAACTCGGTCTCCTCGTGCGCGAGTGCCGTGCGCAGGTTCTCGTCGACGCTGTCGAAGCACTCGCCGGTCGCGCCCTTGGTTCCGATGACCCTGTCCAGCGCCTGCTGGTAGTTGCCGTTCGCGTCCTGCTCGCGGGCCGCGGTGTGGCGCTTCTTCCACTCCGTCATGTTGCCGACGGCGGCGGTGACGGGCTGTTCGCCCGATGTGTCGTCGGCGAGGCTCGCGGCGTCCGCCAGGTACTTGCCGAGGTCGGCCATGTCCGTGCGGAAGTCGTAGTCGTAGGCGTCGTAGGTCTGCGCGCCGACCTTCTTCGTCTCGGCGCCGCGGGCCACCAGGGTCAGGTTCTCGTTGCCCCGTGCCTTGAGGGAGGCGATGCGGGCGTCGTGCAGCACGTTCAGGGAGCGGACGCCGTGGTCGTAGGAGTCGTTCAGGCCCGCGCGGGCGACGCTGTGGCCGACGACCAGCCAGAGCAGGACCACCGTCGCGGTGGCGGTGGCGGCGACCAGGCCCTGGTTCAACACCCGGTTCGTGCGCCGGTAGTTGCGGTGCTGGGCCCAGGCGAGGGCGGCCAGGGCGGCGACGCCCAGGGCGATGGCCGCCCAGGGGTAGGGCGTGGCGTCCGCGTAGTCCGCGCGCAGGCGCTGGTTCTCCTTCTTGTACAGGTCCTCCGCTGCCGGGAGCATCTGCTGCTGCATCTTCTCGTTGGCGTAGCGGAGGTAGGCGCCGCCGACCGGGAAGCCCTGGCGGTTGTAGGTGCGGGCGCGTTCGACCAGGCCCTTGTACTCCGGGAGGAGCTTGTTGAGCTTGGCGATCGTCGCGGTGGACGGGGAGTCCGGGTCGGCGTTGGCGGCGGCGTTGACGAGTTTGTCGGCGGCCGTGCGGATGTCCTTCTCGTAGCGGTCGCGGGAGGCGGCCGTCTCCTGGCCGCCGGCGAGGAAGCCGCTGGAGGCGGCGGTGTTGGCGTCCGCGAGGGAGCGGTAGATGTCGGCCGCGTCCGAGCTGAGGGGCTGGCTGCTGGTGAGGACGTCGTCGGCGGCGGCCGCGCGGTCGGTCATCTGCCAGGCGGTGACGGCGCCGAAGGCGACGACGAGGAGGGCCAGGAGGGCGCCGATGATGCGCAGGCGGCCGGGCTCGGTGGTGGCGGCGGCGCGGAGTTGGTCGAAGCCCTCCGCGAAGGCGGTGCGGCGGGGCGCCGGGGGTGGGGAGGCGGCCGGGCCGCTGCCGGGAGGCCGGGCCGGTGGTGCCGGCTGCGCCGGAACGGCCGGGAGAATGGGCAGGCTCGGGCCCGGTGGTGGTGGGCTGCTCTTCGGCAGGTGTGTCACTGTGACCTCCCCCATGGTCATCCGTCACCGCAAGTATCGCTGCCGACACTGACATCCGCACCGGCCTTGCCTCGATCTTGATCGGATCGCAGCGTGAACCACCACCCCTGCACAGGAACACGTCAGGGCGATCGGTTCGGTTCCCCGCGCGGATGCGCGCGGCTACTCGACGTAGCGGCGGAACCCTTGCGCCAGGGCTTTGAAGCCGCACGCTTCGTAGAAGCTGTGGACGTACGCGTCGTCCGCCGCCAGCAACTGCACCTTGTAGCAGCCGGCGGACTCCCCCAGCCGCACGGCCGCCTCCATCAGCTGCCGTCCGACGCCACGCCGCTGGAAGCCACCCGCGACCACGACGTTCTCCACGAACAGGATGGCCCGGCCCCCGCGCGTGAGGTTCGGCATGACGACGCAGTCGGCCGTCCCGGCCACGGTGCCGTCGGCATCCGCCACCAGAACGGTCCTCCCCTGCTGCCCGGATATGGCCGCCCAAACGGCATCCGCAGCCGCCCCGGACAACGGCGCGTCGTCCGGGTTCAGTTCCCGGTAGAGGACCAACAGCGCCGCCAGGTCCGCCTCGGCTGCTGATCGCACCGTGATCTTCATGGGCTGAGCCCAGGGCGAGCGCGGCTCACTGAGAACCGGCGTCCCCGTCGAGCTGCCACAGGCCCGTCCCGCCCGGTCAGTCGTTCGTCGGGGTCGCCTTGCGCCGGAGGACGACCAGGGTCGCTCCGCCGATGACGACCAGGGTGAGGGCGATGCCCGCGATGAGCGGGGTGACGCCGGTGGAGCCGGTTTCGGCGAGGTTGGTGTCGGATGCCGTGCCGCCCACCGTGGCCGGGCTCGGTTCGCTGAGGGTCTGCGTGGCCGTGCCCGTCTCGCTGCTCCGGGTCTGGCAGTCCAGCATGCCGGTGAAGCGCTGGGTGAAGCCGCCGGGGCCGTGGATCGTGAAGTCGTACGCCTGGTCCTCCTGGAGCGGGACCGTCACCGTCCTGGTCTCGCCCGCGGCGATGGTGTGCTCAAGTCCGGCCAGTTCGAAGGTGTACGGCTCGTCGCCCTTGTTGGCCGCGATGATGTCCACACCGCCCTTGGCGCAGTTCTTCGCCGCCGACAGTGCCGGTATCGCACCCTGCTTCGCCCAGGTCGCCCCGGCCGTCGCTGACACCGTCGACTCGCTGGAGCCGGCCAGGATCTGCGTCTGACTCCGGCTCTCGGAGGCGAAGGCCCGCCCGACCGGGACGCTGGTCGAGGCCTGCACGGTCAGTTCGGCCGTGCCGGCCGCCGCGTCCTCGGGAACGTCGAAGAACACCTGCCCGCCGTCGGCCGCGGACGTGATGGCCCTGCCCTGCTTGTCGACGATCCGCACCCCGCTCGTGGCGGCGTCTGCGGGCGGCGCCACCGTCACGCCGCTCGCGTTGGTGTGCACCGTGACCGGGCCGAGCCGCTCGCCCGGCCGGCCGGAGACCGCCGGCGGGTCGAGGGTGAGCGAGGCCCTGGGTTCGGGCATGTTCCGGGCGTTCTTCTCCAGGAAGTCCGCGAGCTGTTCGGCCTGCGGGTCGAGGGCGTCGACGGCCACGTCGTCCGAGTAACGCCAGATCGCCACCTGGGTGCCGGACGCCGCGTCCTGCTCGGTCAGCGCACCGCGCACGCCCGCCTTCCGCGCGAGCGCCGCGAGGTCGTTCACCTGCGGGTAGGAGTTCTGCAGGATCCAGCGGATCCGGCCGGCGTCCTTGTTGGCGCCCAGGGACGTGCCGCCCCAGGGCGTCTCGTGGTACTTGGCGTCCCGCTGCGTGGGGTTGTGGAGGTCGACGCAGTACGTCTGCAGCATGCCGCCGCCCTCGACGGACATCTCGAACAGGCCGGCCGACACCTGCTGGTCCCCGGTGCCGCCGTGTATCACCGCGGTGCCGAACGTCTTGAGTCCGGCTATGGTCGCGGTCGCACCGCCCTCACCCTGGGTCGTCTCGTCGGCGGCCGCCTGGCCGGCACCGGCCAGCACGCCCGCGGCGACGAGCCCTGACACCAGCGTCGCGGCGCCGAGACGGGCCGCCCCTCGCCTGCGTACGAACACCGCCGAGAACGAAGCAAACACCAAATTTCCTTTCGAGCAGGACCCGTTGACGTGGGGGGTACGGTCCCACCAGCAGAAATCAGAAGCCTCACAGGCATCGAGAGCCCCGAGAGCCATGTCCGGCATCCTAGGGAGGCGTCGGACCCCGCCCGCCGGTCAGACGGTCGGATGAGTGATCCGACTCGGAATCGTTATCGCCAAGATCCCTTGCGGGCAGGGCTTATCGACAAATCCACCCTTGGTCGTACGGTGCGCACTCGTCGATAAGCCGCAGTCCGGACAGAGCGACAGTGACTGACGTCACGTCAATAGAGCTGGCTCCGGCTGTTGTTGCGCGGATGCGTCCGAAGGCGCCGCTGAATCGTCCGGCGGAGTCTCCCAGTTGGGCTCCGGTGATGTCGGCGAGGCCGCCGTCTCCGGTTTGCCCGCGCGCCGGAAGGCCGAGGTGCCCCAGGCGAGATCGTGGCCGATCGCGACCGCGTCGAGGTCCGCCGAGGTCCAGCTCTGCCCCTCGCGCACATCGGTCCGCACCTTCAGCCTGCCCTGCACGATCACGGGCTCGCCCACCGTCAGCGACGCCGCCGTGTTCGTGGCGAGCTGGCGGTTGGCCCACACCGTGAAGAAGTTGGTGTGCCCGTCCGTCCACGTGTTCTTCTCGCGGTCCCAGTAGCGCGCGGTCACCGCCAGCCGGAACCTCGCCGACGGGCCTGACGCCATCTCCCGGTACACCGGCTGCGTCGCCACCCTGCCGACCGCGCAGACCATGGTCTCGTTCATCGCGAACCCCTCCCTCGCCCGGACTCAGACACCGGGCTGCCCTCGTACGGGCCCGTCCCGTACGGCTGTGTCCGCCAGACTGCCGCGACCGGGCCGAGTCCGCTGAGCGCTGTGGATCACCGTCCGCCTGTGGACAACGCCGCCACCCCCACGGGTGACGCCGAGCCACACACGGACACGGCGAGGGCGACGCCCGACCGGACGCCGCCCTCGCCGTACCCGCGCATGCGGCCCGTCACAGCCGCCACGCCCCGCGGTCATCGCCCAGCCCCCACCACCCTCCCGTACTGCTCCCGTACCTCCAGGTACCGCAGCAGCTCAGCTGCCACCGGATCCAGCACCCGGGCCCTTCCGCACCCGGCCGCCGCCTTCCGTAGTCGGCGTTCCGCCTCCAGGCCGTAGCGGCGGGCCGGGCCGCGGGCCGCCATCCGGCAACTCCACTCGACCAGCGGACCGCCGACGATGCCGATCACCATCAGCAGCACCGGAACGCCCAGGTTCGGCGACATGATCTGGAAGATCTGGCCCAGCAGCCACAGCCCGCCCAGGAAC
Source organism: Streptomyces purpurascens (assembly GCF_045040895.1). Taxonomy (NCBI): domain Bacteria; kingdom Bacillati; phylum Actinomycetota; class Actinomycetes; order Kitasatosporales; family Streptomycetaceae; genus Streptomyces; species Streptomyces purpurascens. The sequence continues at coordinate 3,324,643 of NZ_CP108341.1, forward strand.
TGAAGGATCGTCATGGAGGCCTGGGACAGCACAGCCACCGGCCACCATCCCGGCCGCGGCGGCCGCCCCGTCGGCACTCCCGCGCGCACGGTCAGCTCGTCCAGCGCCTCGGGCAGCCCCTGGGAGCCGCGGACGGCCGCCTCGCGCACCGCCTGCGCCCAGGGCGCGGGCAGCCCGGCAGAGGCCCGGTCGGCCACCGTACGGACCGCCTGCTCGACCCGCTGCCTGGCGGTGGCCTCCTCGTCGGCCTGCGTGCGCGAGGGCAGCCGGCCCGTGGTGGGCTCGCTGTGGTCCTGGTACCAGCGCCACAGCCGCAGCCAGGGCGTACCGCACGCGCGGTTGGCGTTGCGCAGCCACGCCCGTTCGGCCGCCTCCCCGGCCGCCGTGGCGCCCACGGCGTCGGCGAGCCGGTCCGCGAACTCCTCCCGGGCCTGTTCGCTGAGCCCCGTCCGCCGCCGGGTGGCGTAGACGGGCCACAGCCGCGCCGCCGCGATGTCCACATCGGCCGAGACACGACGGGCCGGCGCCCCGCGCTCCCCTACGAACTGGCCGAGCGCCTCGCGCAGGTCCGCGATGCCGTCCCCGGTGAGCGCGGACACCGGGAGCACGGTCGTACCCGGTTCGCCGTACTCCCCGAGGGCGATGCCGTCCTCGTCCAGGAGTCGCCGCAGATCGTCGAGGACCTGATCGGCGGCCTCCCCGGGCAGCCGGTCGATCTGGTTGAGGACGACGAACATGACCTCCGCGTGGGCCGCCATCGGCCGCAGATAGCGCTCGTGGAGGACGGCGTCGGCGTACTTCTCCGGGTCGACGACCCAGATGACCGCGTCGACGAGCGCCAGGATGCGGTCCACGTGCTCGCGGTGCTGTACGGCCGCCGAGTCGTGGTCGGGCAGGTCGATCAGGACGAGCCCCTGCAGCCGGGACTCCGCGTCCCCGGTCGGCAGCGGCCGGCGGCGCAGCCGGGGCGGGATGCCGAGCCGTTCGATGAGGCTCGCCGCCCCGTCGCTCCAACTGCACGCGATGGGCGCCGCGGTGGTGGGACGGCGCACTCCGGTCTCCGAGATGGCCACGCCGGCGAGCGCGTTGAACAGCTGTGACTTGCCGCTGCCGGTGGCGCCCGCGATGGCGACGACGGTGTGCTGCCCGGAGAGCCTGCGCCGCGCGGACGCCTCGTCGAGCACCCGGCCCGCCTCCGACAGCGTCCTGCTGTCGAGCCGGGTACGGGAGAGCCCCACCAGTTCGCGCAGCGCCTCGAGGCGGGAGCGCAACACCCCGTCGTACACCAGTGGTCTCATCGCGGGCGGGGCGGCGGACCGGCTGTCCACGGCGGCGAACTGGCTTCCGTCCGTCGTCTCGTTGACGCGGCGCGCGATGAGCCCGTCGTCCCAGGCGCCGGTGGAGTCCGTACGGGCGTCCTGCACGCGCGCGTGGGAGCCGTTCTGGGCAGCCTGAGGGTGCTGCGCGGAGGGACTTCCGGCGGAACCGCCGGCGGATCCTGCCTTGTCCCCGTCGCCCGGCTGATCGGCGTGCTCGGTGTGGTCCTGGTCAGTGACGGCGGTCACCGGTCACCTCTCCTTCTGCAGTACGGACAGCGCGGCGATGAGTTCGGCCTGGTGCTCGGGGTGGACGTCGAGCGCGTCGAGCGGGGCGAGCCGGCGCTCGCGTTCGGCGTACAGGACCCGGTCGACGTGCTGGCTGAGCAGCCGACCGGCCCGGTCGCGCAGCCGCAGTGCGCCGTGGGCGCCGATCCGCTCGGCGAGCCCCTCCCCCGCCATCCGGCCCCGGCGGCCGCCCAGCAGCCCGGTGGCGACCAGGGCGGCGACCAGCTCCGGGTCGGGCGCGACGTTCCGCTCGAGCTCGCTCACCTCGTCGTCGGCGTACTCCTCGAGCTCCCGCCGCCACCGCCGTACGGCCAGCCCGATCCGGTGCTCGGCGCTCTCCGCCGCGGAATCGCGCGGCGTGAGCTCCGGGGCGGCCGCCGCCGGTTCGCGCCGCCAGGCGTCGTCGACGCGCTCGTCGGCGGCGGTGACGGCGCACAGCAGCAGCGCGCTGAGGCTCTCCACGAGCGCGTCGAGGAGTTCACCGGCGGTGCAGTCCAGGGGGAAGGCGCGCCACCGCTTGAGCGCGTCCCCGGCGAGCACCGCCCCGCTCTGCAACCGGCCCCGCACGCGCTTGTGCTCGCTGTCGTACGCCCCCTCGACGGCGCTGGTGAGCCGCAGCGCGGCCGAGTACTGCGCGGCGGCGGCGCCGGCCAGCTCGGGCATCCGGGACTTGAGCGAGTCGAGGACGCCGTACGCCGTGCGGGCCAGGACCTGCTGCCGGGCCGCCGGCTCCTGGGCCTGGTGGATCAGCCAGGTGCGCAGCTGGGCGACGGCGGTGAGCGGCAGGAGGCCGCCGCCGAAGGCCGACTCGGGCAGTTCGGGGACGGTGAACCGCGGCACGTGTCCGAGACCGGCCTTGGTGAGCAGGGCTCCGTACTGCCGCGACACCTCGGCGACCACCTGGTGGGGCACCCGGTCGAGCACGGTGACGAGGGTGACGTCGTACTCCTTGGCGGTGCGCAGCATGTGCCAGGGCACGGCGTCGGCGTAGCGGGCGGCCGTGGTGACCATGACCCAGATGTCTGCCGCGCAGATGAGCTCGGCGGCCAGGACGCGGTTGTCGGAGACCAGGGAGTCGATGTCGGGAGCGTCGAGCAGGGCGAGGCCGGGCGGCAGGGTGTCGGCGCTCTCGACGCGCAGCACGCGCGCGGGGTCCTCGCCGGGGAGCAGCAGGTCGTCCGTGTCGTTCTGCTGGGGCGCCCACACGCGCGTGAGGTCGGGCAGCACCCTCATCCCGCCGAACCAGTGATGGTCCTCCGGATGGCAGACCAGCACGGGGGTCCGTGTCGTCGGCCGCAGCACCCCCGCCTCGCTGACCCGCCGCCCTACGAGGGAGTTCACCAGGGTCGATTTACCGGCTCCGGTCGATCCGCCCACGACGGCCAGAAGCGGCGCTTCGGGCTCCCGCAACCGGGGCACCAAGTAGTCGTCGAGCTGCGCGAGCAGTTCGTCGCGGTTGGCACGCGCGCGTGGGGCCCCCGCCAGGGGCAGCGGGAAGCGTGCGGCGGCGACACGGTCGCGCAGGGCGGAGAGTGCGTCGAGCAGCTGAGGCCTTACGTCCAAGGTCACCACATGTGAAGAATGCCCAATTTTAGGGGAATTCTGAAGCATATGAGCATGTCTGCGCGCCGACAGGACACAAGGGATGGAAGGGGCGACTGGGACACAGGCACACTCCAGGCATAACGAGTGCACAACACCCGATGCCTCTGACGCCAAAAGCGGTGCACGATTCGTACCTGCCTGCGATTATCAGGACCGCTTCACCGAACCTCCACATCGAGCCACGGAGGCGAAGCAACAGGGACAAGGACGCGGGAGCCCTATCCTTGTCCCCGGCAACGTCACGGATCAGCCCACACCAGGGCACCACGACAGAGGCCACCACACCGGCCCCCGTAGCTCAGTGGATAGAGCAGGCGCCTTCTAAGCGCTTGGCCGCAGGTTCGAGTCCTGCCGGGGGCGCAAGTCTCCGCCCTCCCGTTCGGGAGGGCTTTTTGCTGGTCAGAGTGGTGACGCTGGACACAGCGAGGCCCCGGAAACCCTCTTGATGATCAAGGGCGGAATCCGGGGCTGTCCGGCTGTCACCGAGGATGCGGTGGTTGCGCTTGCGGGACCAGGCCGCCGCTTGCCTGCCGTCGAGGCGCGTGTCGATGGCACGCAGGACCTGATCGACCTTCTCCGGGTCCTCCCAGGCCGAGACGGGCAGGGAGTTCCGCTCCACCCATCGGAGGATGGCCACCACGTCTCGGGGTGCGTCGGGGCGTCGGTTCGTGTTGAAGGCCCACTCACGTAGAGCAGTGCGCACGGCGGGAGGTGCGAACTGGGTGGGCTTGGCCCGCAACAGCGCGATGGTGGTCGCGGTCAGGGGCTTGGCGATGTCCTTGCGGCTGTTGCCGCCCAGCTGGCTGCGTTCACTTCAAGCGGCAGCGTTTGTCTGTCGGTTCGGACAGCAGTTGTGGACCTTGAGGTCCGTGGATGTTCACGAGAAATGGCAGCACCGGCTCAGAGGGTTGCTGAGCTGGTTGATGCGGAGCCCGGGCCAGGCAAGTGACCGTGCGGTGACGCCTTGGCGAACCGTGAGGTCAATACCCCTGTGACAGAACGAAGACGTCACGGAGGACCGCCTGTAACTCGGTGCGAGATACAAATACTTTTGACCGCATGCACCGCGCTAATCCTGGGGGAACACCGTGAAGTACACCCGCATCGCTACTCTCGCCGCCATCGGCGTCGCCGCCACCCTCTCGCTCACCGCCTGTGGCAGCGACGGCTCCGGGAAGGACTCGCCCTCCAAGCACTCCTCGTCCTCGTCTTCTTTGTCCTCGGGCGGTGGCTCGAAGTCGGAGGGTGACTCGGGCTCTGGCGACTCGGAGGCCAGCGACGCGAAGTCGGGCTCCGGTGAGGACACCGAGGCCACCGCCAACACCGCGAGCGGTGCGACGAAGACCGGCGGCAAGGTCACGTTCTGCAAGACGGAGGACCTGGCCATCGACGCCAGGGACGCCGCGCCCGACGAGAACTCCGGCAGGATCGACATCACCATGATCAACCGGGGTTCTACCACCTGCTCGGCGACAGGCTTCGCGGGCGTCGACATCAAGGACGCCGACAACACCTCGAGCCCCATCGAGCGCGGCCACGCCCAGCCGCGTATCACCACCCTGAAGCCGGGCGACGCCGCTGTCTTCAACCTCGCCTACGACATCGACAACACCGGCGACAGCCTCGCGCACCCGACCAACATTCAGGTGACGCCCCCGAACGAGACCCACACCGTGAGCCTGAAGTGGCCCGCGGCCGCAGGGGAGATCAAGGGCGCCTACACCGACGTTCAGGTCTACCCCACGCACACGACCAAGTAGGGGCGATGCGCGAACCGACGGCAGCGGGGCTGCTCGACAGCGTGCTGCCCTGGCAAGAACCGCAGTGCTGTCAAAACTCGTGAACATCACCCAACCGGGGGCCGGGGTGCCTCCCAAACCCGTGAACAGCCGCTGCCGCTACCCGCGAACAAAGCACCCGCTGTCGATGACGAACGCCTCGCTCTTGCAGTGGCCCGGATGAGTTCGGAGCGGAACCCCTCGGCGAGGGCGACGGTGTCGAAGGGCTCACGCCAGCGCTTCGTACGTCGTCTCCATCGGGCGGCGTCCTCGCGGTCGTCGAGCCAGTGGTCGAGGTCGCTCCGCCGGATTCTGAGGTCGTCGTCCGGGAGCTTGATGCAACGCGGTGCGCGACGCTTGGCCCGCCAGTCGTAGAAGGTCGAGCGCGAGACGGCCAGTTCCTCGCAGACCTCCGCGAGGGTGAGCATGGTGCGTGACCGGGTGGCCGTGGTCATTCCCCACTCCCTTCGGTCAGGAGGGCGTCGCGGGCGGTCTCGCGGTTGGTCTGGAGGTCGCGGGCGATGGTCGCGGCGAGGGCGGCTTCGCCCGGCGTGTGGCCGTGGCCGGCGTACTGCCAGTCCGTCAGTACGAGGACGGTGTCCGGCTCGCGGTCGTCGAGGCCGAGGACGGGCGCCTCCTGGGCGGCTCGGTATTCGGCGCGTTCCTGACGCAGCGCGCCGAGAAATGGCGTCCTTTGGAGGTCGTAGCGCATGAGTACGTGGTTCCACGCCTCGACCCAGGGCGGGTCGGCTCGCCTCGTCGGCACGCAGGCACCACTGGACGTTGGTCAGGCACAGCCCCTGAGGATGCGGACGGCCGAAAGACAGGGTGTGAGCGGGTGCATGACGGAGGTAGTGGACAGCATCGGGTCCGACGGGGCGACAGGAGGACAGTCGTCCCACATAGAGTCGGTCTCCCGAACATGGGCCGTGGAAAGGAAGCGACGTGCGGCTGCGCTGTGCTGTGCTGGACGACTTTCAGAAGGTGGCGACCGAGGTCGTCGACTGGTCGGCGATCGCGGGTGAGGTGGAGGTCGTTTCGTTCGACACCCATCTGGACGGCGAGGACGCCCTGGCCGCCGCGCTGGCCGAGTTCGACATCGTGGTGACCCTGCGCGAGCGCGTGTCGTTCCCCGGGTCGCTGATCGCGCGCCTGCCCCGGCTGAAGCTGATCGTCGCCTCCGGGATGCGCAACTCGGTCATCGACTACGCGGCCGCCGAGGAGCACGGCGTCACCGTGTGCGGTACGGCCAGTTCCTCCACCCCGCCCGTGGAGCTGACCTGGGCGCTGCTGCTCGGTCTCGCCCGTGGTCTCGTCGAGGAGAGCAACGCCCTGCGCTCCGGCGGCCCCTGGCAGTCCACCGTCGGCGCCGACCTGCACGGCCGCCGCCTCGGGCTCCTCGGTCTCGGGAAGATCGGCAGCCGTGTGGCCCGGGTCGGCCTGGCCTTCGGTATGCACGTCAGCGCGTGGAGTCAGAACCTCACCGAGGAGCGCGCCGACGAGGTCGGCGTCGAACTCGCCCCCTCCCGGGAGGACCTCCTCGCGAGCAGCGACTTCGTCTCGGTCCACCTCGCGCTGAGCGACCGCACCCGCGGACTGCTCGGGCCCGCCGAACTCGCGCTCCTCAAGCCGACGGCGTATCTGGTCAACACCTCGCGCGCGGCGATCGTCGACCAGGAGGCCCTCCTCGCCGCCCTGCACGAGGGCCGGATCGCCGGCGCCGGTATCGACGTCTTCGACATCGAGCCCCTGCCCGCCGACCACCCGATGCGCACCGCCCCCCGCCTCCTCGCCACCCCGCACCTGGGCTACGTCTCCGACGCCAACTACACGACGTACTACGGCCAGGCGGTGGAAGACATCCGCGCGTTCCTCGCGGGCGCGCCCGTACGGCGGCTGCCCTGAGGCCCGTGCGACATACGGACACGACAATGGCCGGGACCCGGTATTCGGGTCCCGGCCATACTCCGCTGCGCGGGTGGACTCACGCGAGGGGCGCCGCCGTGGACAAGGCGCCTCGGACTCGGCGGGAGTCAGGCCCTCTTGCCGGGGACGACGGTGCTGCTGACGCAGGAGACCTGGCTGTGCGCCGTCGGGCAGTCCTGCGACGAGTTGTTGGTGACGGTGACCTTGCCACCCTTGTCGGTGGTGTACGTGTACTGGCTCAGTTCCACGCAGCGAACCTGACCGTTGCCGTCGTCGACACACTTGCCGGGGTCACCGAGGGCGGAGGCCTGGGCGGCACCGACACCGATCAGAGCGAAGCTCCCCAGAATTCCCGCTACCGCCGCGATCTTCTTCGAATTGAGCATTTACCTTTTCCTTTGCGGTCGACTGCCTGCCGCTGGACGAGGAGTCGTTCCGGACGCATAAACCGGCTGAGAAGCCAAGAGGCAGGCCCCGCGGCTCGGACACCTGGTTCGAGCCCCGGGGCCTGCCCGCATCACCTGGTGGGTGATTACTTGCCCAGGGAGAAGGTCTGCGAGCAGGTCACAGACTCGCGCTCGCTGTTGTCCTGGTTGGCGAGACCCAGGATGGCGAGGTTGACGTTGATGTCGTCGATGTTGATGAGACCCTCACGCGAGTCGTTCTGCTCGCACGACTGGGCCTGCTTGTTGTCGAGCTTGAACTGCTCGTCGCCGTCCGCAGCGTGACCAACGCCAGCGCCGAGGAAGCTGACGCTGCCGAGCATGGCCACGACGACCGCGGCCTTCTGGTACTTGCGCATTACTTCTCCGATTTCTCGAGTTGACACAGACCGTAATGGACTGGTCACCGACAGTTGCCAACTTTAGGCGGCGTGTGCGCCTCTCGACGGGCGAAACGCCCAATCACGTAATTTTCTGGATAAAACCTGTTGTACGACCGCGCCGACCGACGGAGTCGTCAGCCCCTCCCGGAGGGGGCCGTGACACTGTCGACGCAGCTGACCTGGCCGTGAGAGGACGGGCAGGTCTGCGTCGAGTCGTTGACGACGGTGACGTTGCCGACCTTGTCCGTGACGACCTGGTACTCGGTCATCTGCACACAGCGGATGTTGCCCTTGCTGTCCTGGACGCACGTGCCGGGACCACCCTGCGCGGAGGCCTGGACGGCACCGACGCCGATCAGGGCGAAGCTCCCCAGGATCCCCGCTGCCGCCGCGATCTTCTTCGAGTTGAACATCTACCTTTTTCCTTTAGCCAGGCGGCAGGCCCCGGGGCTCGGTTCGAGCCCCGGGGCCTGCCTGGATCAATTTGATCAGTGGCCGCCGCGCAGCGAGAAGGCCTGCGAGCAGTTCAGCGACTCGCGCTCACTGTTGTCCTGGTTGGCCAGGCCGAGCAGGGCGGCGACATTGACGTTGACGTCGTCGATGTTGACCAGACCCTGAGTGCTGTCGTTCTGCTCGCAGGACTGGGCCTGCTCGTTGTCGAGCTTGAACTTCCCGTCCCCGCCCGCAGCGTGACCAACGCCGGCGCCGAGGAAGCTGACGCTGCCGAGCATGGCCACGACGACCGCAGCCTTCTGGTACTTGCGCATTACTTCTCCGATTTCTCGAATCGACACAGACCGTTATGGTCCGGTCACTGACAGTCGCTAAGATAAGCGTCGTTTGCGACTTTTGCCACACGAAACGCCTCGTGGCGTGGCTTTCTTGTGAAAGTGCACGTCGCAGCGCTGCGGCGGTTCCACCAGGTAGGCCATCCGAGGCCGCCACGCCGAACCAACTCCCGTTCGGGCAGCCGCCGCCCACGACGATCGGGACCTGCCCCGCTGCACGCGCGGAGACGACAGTCCCGGCCAGTAGACAGGTCGGGGGGCGGGGATACGCAGACGGCCGCCCACAGCACCCATTTGGCGGAGCCCCTGTTCAAGATGGGTGATCCGGAGAAGATTTCTCGTGACCGGTCGGGGGCCACGGCGTTGAACGGGCAGTGCGGCAGCGCGTACTGCTGCCGCACTTACCTAGTCAGTAAGGGAGAACGTGATGTCTCGCATCGCGAAGGTTGGCGCTGTTGCTCTCGGCACGAGCGCCGTGGTGCTCAGTGGGGCCGGTCTCGCCGCGGCGGACGCCGGCGCCAAGGGCGCGGCCATCGGCTCGCCCGGCGTCCTGTCCGGCAACGTGGTTCAGGTGCCGGTCCACGTTCCGGTCAACGTGTGCGGCAACACCGTGAACATTCTCGGCGCCCTCAACCCGGCCGTCGGCAACGAGTGCAAGAACAACGACGGCCACAAGAAGGACAGCAAGAAGCACGGCAAGAAGCACGGTCACCGCCACTGACCTCCGCTTGACCCGAGAGCCCCGGCCCCCCGAATGCCGGGGCTCTCCCCATGTCCCCTCACGCGTAGCGGTAGATCCGGCCGACGTCCTCCAGCTCCTGCGGCGTCACGTCCCACGGCGGCAGGCTCTGGCGCCGTGCCACGATCCGGCCGTGCTGCCGGTCGCCCCGGCCCGGCGGCGTGGCCGGGAGGTAGCGGGCACCACGGTGCCGGCGTTGCCAGCGATACCACTGCAGGTCGATGAAGGCGTGGTGCAGCCAGAACACGGGGTCGTTGACGGAGGCGCCGCCGAGCATGTCCCCGCCGACCCAGCCGTGCACCCGGTTGTGGTTGCGCCAGGACGTGTTGTCCCGGCCGGTGCCCCAGCCCTCCAGCTTGTTGCGGAAGCCCCGCGTGACCGTCGAGTCCCAGGGCGCCACGTCGTAGACGGGGTCCCTCAGCGCCCAGGCCAGCTCGCTCTTGGTGGGCAGGTCCATCGGTCTGCGGGGGCGTCCGAGCTCCCGGGTGAGGAAGTCCCTGTCGGTCACGTTCACCTTGATGGTCCAGTTGCCGTGCCGGTAGGCGAACGGACCGGTCATCACCTGGTGGTCGGAACGGCGCCCGTCGCCCCCGAGGAGACGCTCCGTCCAGGGCGCGGAGGTGGTCGTACGGTCACGCGTCCAGTCCCAGTACGGCACCGTCACCGAGGAGTCCACCCGGCGCAGCGCGCGCTCCAGGTCGAGCAGGAACCGGCGGTGCCAGGGCAGGAAGGAGGGCGCCATGTGCGCGGCGCGCAGCCCGTGCTCGCCGTCCGCGGAGAAGTACTCGACGTGCGTCCGGACGAACTCGTCGTACTCGCCCCGCCGTTTGACCTCCAGCAGCGCCTTGACGAACCGGCGCTGCTCGGCCCGGGTGAGCGTGGCGGCGTCCTTACGTACGTACGCCACGCCGGTCCTCCGTGTGCACGTGCCCCGCGCTTCCCGGTCCCGGAGCCGGCGCGCGCAGCCGCTGACCGGTACCGAGTGCGTCGACGGCGGCGCGGGCGGCCTCGAGCGGTGTCCGGTAGGAGCAGTAGTGGTCGATCATGCTCAGCCAGGTGCCGTCGGCCCGGCGCATCAGATGCAGCGGGCGGCCGTCCACGGTGACGTGCCACCGGCCCTGCCCGGCCGGGCCGTGCGACGGGGTCCACGCCACGCCGATGCGTCGGCCGCGGTAGGTCTCGGCGAAGGCGGTGTCCTTCCGAACGCCTTCGGGGCCGAGGCGTCGCGGCCAGAAGGCCAAGGCCGAGGCCAGGGCCGAGGCCACCGGGGCCGCCAGGCCCGCGGCGAGGGCGCAGACACGCAGACCGCGGGTCACCTCCCGCCGTGTCACCTCCCGCCGTGTGCTGCCCGCCGGCAGGGGGCCCGCCGGGGCCGGCGCCCCGTCCCCCGCCGGTCCTCCGCCGATGCTGACGGCCATGGCTCACTCCTCGTCCGGTTCCGGTGTCGTAGCCGTAACCGCCGGACGTCCCGCGCGGTCACCGCCGCGCGGCCAGACAAGTGATCACCGATGTCCGTCCCGGCGGGGAGGGGCCCGCGTCAGTGGCCGGACACAGCGGAGGGCCGGTCCTCGGACTTTCCGAGGACCGGCCCTCCGCAGGGCGTGGTTCCAGCCCTAGAACCACAGGTTGCCGTGCAACGGCTTGGCGTCGTTGACCGCGGACGCGGCGTTCTTCGCCGTGTGGACCAGCGACTCCTTGCCTTCGGCGGTCACGTCCAGGGGGACCTTGGTGCTCACGCCGCCGGTGAGGTCGGTGGACGCAAGGTCGCGAGAGTTCTGAGCGGCCGGAGCGGGCTCGGGGGCGGGGGCCGGCTGAGCGGCCGGAGCGGGCTGCGGAGCAGGCGGAGCGACCGGAGCACTCTGCACAGCCGGGGCAGGCTGGGGAGCCGGAGCAGGCTGAGCGACCGGAGCGGGCTGCGGAGCGGGCTGCGGAGCGGCCTGGGCAACCGGAGCACTCTGCACAGCCGGAGCGCTCTGCGCGACGGGAGCGCTCTGCGCCGGAGCGGACTGGGCAACCGGGGCGGCCTGGGCGACCGGGGCGGCCTGGGCAGCCGGAGCACTCTGGGCCACCGGAGCGCTCTGCACATCCGGAACGCTCTGAGCGGCGGGGGCGCTCGGGGCGACCATGGCGTCCTGGGCGAACGCCGGGCTGGCGGAACCAGCGGCGATCAAGGACCCGGCAAAGACGGCGGCAGCCTTCAGAGACTTCATCGTGTTCCTTTCTTCGGCAACGCACGTCGCCGGAGTGGTTTCTGTCGCCGTGCCTAACGAGCCCTGGCCTGGGCGGAAACCGGAACTGCCGAAGATTGCCAATACCTCATACGAGATCTATTAAAAGACCGGGCCTCCGGCTGAAAAGGAACAACAGTCGTGGCGCCGCTCCCTGAGGCCGGCACCACGACTGGACGGGCTCAAGGGGCCGGCGGCAGCAGCGGCGTCAGCACCGAGATCCGGGGCGAGAAGAAGGAGTCGGGCTCCGCCGCCGAGGTCGACGTCGTGCTGGACGTCACCGTCGGAACGGCGTCCTCGTCCTGGAGCGCGGGGTCGCCCGAGGTCAGTTCGGCGAGGAGTTCGTCCGCCCCGCCCAACAGGTCGTCGACCAGGGGAAGGAGGCCTCCGGCACCACCGGTGATCCCTTGCAGGAGGCCGTCGACAGCCCCCAGCACGAGGTCCAGAAGGTCGGTCACGGGGTCGGCGGCGCGCTCCTCGGGCACCAGGGCGGGAGCGGGCAGGACGGGAGCCGGCAGCACGACCGGCGCCGGGGTCAGGGGCGCCACGGGGGCCGGGGTCTGCACATCCTCGGCGGCCGCCTCGGCCAGGGCGGCCTTCGCGGCGTCACCCAGCTTCGTCGCCTCGGCCGCGGACAGTCGGCCGTTGTCCCGGAGTACGGCGTTCAGCAGGTCGGCGACGGGGGTGAGCGTGCCCCAGTTGATTTTCCCGATCTGCACGAGGCGCACATCAGCGCCGGGAAGCCGGGCATCGGAGGCCACATGGCCGTGCCCGCGGGCCGAGTCGGCCGCCATGGCGACGGGGCCGGTGATCCCGACCAGAAGGGCGGCGCACAGTGCGCTGGACGCGATGCGCCGTGCGGGCAGAGCACGCATGGAGATTCCTTTCGACGGCGATGGATCTTGAGCCCACCGTGAAAGCGCCAAGGACTTCCCGCAACCGCTCATACGCTTTTCGGGAATCCATAAATCCCTCTTTCGCCGCGTCCAGCCTGATCAGACGCTTTGTCAGGTCGCATCGACTCGACCCCTGACGGAGTAAAGGCCCGGCCACCGCCGTGCGGAGGCGCGGCCCGGCACCGGGGCGGCAGCCAGAACCAGCAAACATTTGCGATTTCACGATTCCGACACACTTGTCAGACTTCACCGAATTTCATCGACTATGTCCGATTGATGACTAGAGTTGCGAACCGCCCGACGCACTCCTCAGCGCGGACACATCGCACTCGTGGCGCTGCTGCCACGGCCACCTGTTCCGAAAGGGCAACGACCGGTCATGCGCCATTCCCTGGGCCCGCTGTTTCGCCGCGCGACCGTGGGCGCCCTCGCCCTTGCCGCCGTGTGGGCAGCCAGCAGTTCCCCGGCCGCCTCGCCGGCCGCGGCGCCCTCGCCGGAGGCCGAGTCCCTCGCCTTCGCCGAGCGGTACCGCGCGCTCCAGCACGGCGGCATCGTACGCGCTGCCAACGCCTCGATCACCTGCCGCGCGGCCCAGGGGCCTTCCTGCCCGGACGCGCAGGCGGGCGGTATGGCGGTGAACGGCGACTTCGACATGTTCTACGTCGACGTCGACCGCGACCCCAACACCTACAACTCCTCCCGCTCCGAGGTGCGCCTGCCCAGCGGCTCCCGGGTGACGTACGCGCGCCTCTACTGGGGCGGCAACCTGCGGGTGGGCGAGCAGAAGCCGCCGGAGGACAACGGGCGCGTGCTGATCGCCGAACCCGGCGGAGAGTACAAGCAGTTGCTCGCCGACACGATCGTCGGCCACCGCGTGCTGGACGGCATGGACGCCTTCCAGGCCTCGGCGGACGTGACGGGACTGGTGCGGGAGGGCGGATCGGGCCTGTACACCGTGGCGCAGATCAATATCGCCATGGGCAGGTCGGCGGCCGGGGCATGGGGCGGCTGGACGCTCGTGGTGGCCTACGAGAACCCGTCGGAGCCGCTGCGGAACCTCGCGGTCTGGGACGGCTTCACCCCGCTCAGGTCCGGTGCCCAGGAGGTCCGCGTGACCAGCCTGGGTTTCGCCGCGGGCGCGTGGGGCCGTGCGGGCCTGGTGACGTACAACGGCGACCGCGGCACCGGCGGCGACTCGCTCACCGTGGCGACCGGCCAGTCCGGGACCGCTCTCAGCAACAACGCCAACCCCCGCGACGACGTCCTCAACTCCACCATCAGCGAGCCCGGGGCGGACGTGTCGCGGGTGCCCGCCCACGCCAACACCCTCGGCTACGACTCCGATGTGTTCGACCTCGGAAACGGTCTGCAACAGAGCGGCGACCAGGCGACCTTCCGGATCCAGTCCCAGCACGACGCGGCGTGGGCCGGCGTGCTCTTCGTCGCCGTCGACGCACGGCGGTGAGTCCGACGCCGTACGCCCCGAACGCCTTCGCGAGCGAGGAATCCGCGCACATGCATCTGTCATCCACCGCCCCCAACCCCAGAGTCCTGCACCTCACCCAACCGGTGGACGGGGGCGTGGCGCGCGTCGTGACGGACCTGGTCGCGGCACAGCTGTCGGACGGCCTGGACGTCACCGTGGCCTGCCCCGACAGCGTGCTCACCGCGAGACTGCGAACGCTCGGCGCGCGCGTACGGCACTGGCACGCGACGCGGTCGCCGGGCACGTCGCTCATCCGGGAAGTACGGCATCTGGCACGGGTGATCGACGAGGTGCGTCCCGATCTGGTGCACGCGCACAGCGCGAAGGCCGGACTCGCCGGACGCCTCGCGGTACGCGGGCGGATCCCGACGGTCTTCCAGCCGCACGCCTGGTCGTTCGAGGCGGTCGGCGGAGGCACCGCGGCCCTGGCGCTCATGTGGGAGCGCTGGGGGGCGCGTTGGGCCTCACGCACCGTGTGTGTGAGCGAGGCGGAGCGGGCGACCGGCATGGGCGCCCGGATCACCGGCCGGTGGACCGTCGTTCCCAACGGCATCGATCCGCAGCGCTTCCACCCGGCCACCGCCGGCCTCGTGCGCTCCGGGCTCGCGCCGCTGGCCGGCCTCCACCCGGCGGCACCGCTCGTGGTGTGCGTGGGGCGGCTGTGCCGGCAGAAGGGGCAGGACGTCCTGCTGCGGGCCTGGGACGACATCGTCCGCAGGGTGCCCGACGCCCGCCTCGTCCTGGTCGGCGACGGGCCGGACCAGGACCGGCTGCGCGAAGGCGCCCCGGAATCCGTGGTGTTCGCAGGAGCCGTCACCGACGCCTCCCCCTGGTACCAGGTCGCCGACCTCGTCGTCCTGCCGTCCCGCTGGGAGGGCATGGCCCTGGCGCCGCTGGAGGCGATGGCCTGCGGGCGGCCCGTGGTGGTCACGGACGTCGACGGTGCCCGCGAGAGCCTGCCGCCCTCCTTCTCCACCCGGTGCCTGGTCCCGCCGGAGAACCCGGCGGCGCTGGCCGGGGCCGTCACCGAGCTGCTGATCGACCCGCTGCTGCGCGAGTCGCTCGGCGACCAGGGCCGCCGGCACGTGCTGTCGACCCACGACGTGCGGCACACCGCCGAGGCCGTCTCGGACGTCTACCGCGATCTGCTCGGCCCTTGGACCGCCGCCACCCCCAGCGCTGAGCACGGTCAGCGGCTCGACACCGGACGTGGCGCCGAGCCGAACCGGACAACGCAGCGCGTCGAGCCCACCGAGTACAGGGAGTCCATCCACTCGTGACCGCCGAACGTACCGTGCCCTCCCCCGGCGTACCGCCACGGGAGCACGGATCCTCACCAGTCTCGGTCATGCCGCCGCGCGGCAACGCCACCGGTTTCCGCCTGTCCGCCCCACGGCGCCCGGCCCGGCCGGCCTCGCCCGTCCCGCTGCTCGCCGCGGACGGCGTCGCCGCCCTGGCGGGCGCGCCGGTGCTCGCCGAGGTCCCGCGCCAGCCACTGCTCGTCACCCTGCTGATCGTCCTCTCACTGCTGCTGCGCCGGCGCGACGGGCGGCCACCGGTGCCGGGGCTGCTGGAGGAACTGCCCGCCGTGTGCGGCCGCGTCGCGGTGGCCTGGCTGGCGCTCGCGGCGCTCCTCGCGGCGTACCGGCCGGAGCACGCGCTGTCCCTCCGTACCGTGCTGACGGGGCTCGCGCTGCAGGCGACGGCGGGCTGTGTGCTGCGCGGAGCCGTGCACGCGCGGCGGCGCGCCGCGCTGCTGCGCCACCCGGACACCGCACTCGTCCTCGGCCCGGTCGCGACCGCGCAGCGCGTGGCCGCCGCCGTCCTGCGTCAACCGCGATGCGGCGTACGGCCGGTGGGGATCGTCGCCGAGCAGCCGGACGGCACCGAGACCCTGCCGGTGCTGACGACCGCCGAGGAGGTCGAGCGGGCGGTCATCCAGAACGGGGTGCGGGCGGTGCTGGCCGTGCACCCCTCGGTACGCGCCGAACAGGAGCCGCTGCTGCGGGCGCTGGCCGAGTCGGGATGCGTGGTCTGGGAAGTCGACGCCGACTCCCCGTCGTACGCGACGCGGGAGCGGCTGGCCGGGTTCTCCTGCCGGCGTCTGGACATGTCCCCCGCCCGGCACGGCAGCGCGGGCAAGCGGGCCCTCGACATCCTGGTGTCGGGGGCACTGTTGCTTCTGGTCGGCCCGCTGCTGCTGGCCTTCGCCGCGGCGCTGCGGCTCAGCGACGGGCCGGGCGTGGTGTTCCGGCAGGAGCGCATCGGAAGGAACGGGGAGCCTTTCACCCTGCTGAAGTTCCGTACGCACCGCCCGGTCGACGAGCACGAGTCGGCGACCCGGTGGAGCGTGGCGAACGAGGACGAGATGCGCTGGTTCTGCCGGATGCTGCGGCGTACCTCGCTCGACGAACTGCTCCAGCTGTGGAACGTGCTCCGGGGCGACATGAGCCTGGTCGGGCCACGGCCCGAACGCCCCTACTTCGTCGCGCAGTTCGGCCAGAGCTACCCCGGCTACTCGGTCCGCCACCGGATGCGGACCGGCATCACCGGCCTCGCCCAGATCCACGGACTGCGCGGCGACACCTCGATCGAGGACCGCTGCCGGTTCGACAACGCCTACATCGACGACTGGTCCCTGTGGCAGGACGTGTGCATCCTGCTGCGCACCGCGGCCACGGTGGTACGTCCGACGGGGAGCTGAGAGGTGAGCCTCGCACTGACACCGCTTCCGCCCCGCGTCGTCGCGCTGGCGCCGGCCCTGCCCGTGGTGGCCGTACCCGCCCTGCTGGCTCTGCCCCGGACACCGGACGGCGCGGGGCCCGCCGATGTGCTCTCCGGGCTCGTGGTGGTCTACTGCGTGATCCGTCTCCTGCGCGAGCGGCGGCGCCCGCTGTCGCCCGCCGCGGCGGTGGTGCTGGGCCTGCCCGTCGTGGGGCTCGCGATCGCCGCCATGGGGGCGTTCTCGCCCCAGGCCGGTCTCACCGGCCTCGGCCGCTATCTGCAGACCTTCGTCCTCGTCCCGGCGGCCGTGCTGCTCCTGCTCCGCGACCGGGCCGGCTTCCGGATGGTGGCCTGGTCCTTCGTGGGGCTCGGGCTGTGTCAGGGGGCCGTCGGCGTCCACCAGTTCGTGACCCGGACCGGCGCCTCCTACCAGGGCGCGAACATCCGGGCGGTGGGCACCTTCGGGCCGCAGGACGTGATGGGCATGGCGACGGCGGTCTCGCTCGGCCTGGTGTGCGCGGTCGGGATCGCGCTGGGCCGGGTGTCCGCACGGCAGCGGGTCGTCGCCGCCGGGTGCGCGCTGGTGCTGCTGCTGCCGCTCGCGCTCTCCTTCAGCCGCGGAGCCTGGATCGCGACCGTCCTGACCTGCACCATGCAGCTCGTGCTGGCGGGATGGCGGCGCGCGCTCAAGGTGGTCGCGGCCGCGGTCGCGTCGGGCGTGATCCTGGTGGGCGGGTTCGGCGTGGGCTCGGCGCTGCTGCAGCAGCGGATCGACAGCATCGCCCAGGTCGCCGACACCCCCGACCAGTCCGTCGTCGACCGGTACACCCTGTGGGCGTCCGCCACGGACATCTGGCGCGGGCACCCGCTGACCGGTGTCGGGCTGAAGGGCTTTCCCGAGTACCGGGACGGGCACGCCACGCTGGCGCTGTCGTCGGGCAGCGAGACCGACGGCGCGGGAGTGGCGTACCAGCGGCAGCCGCTGCTGTCGCCGCACAACATGTACCTGCTGGTGCTGAGCGAGCAGGGCCTGATCGGGCTGCTGGCGCTCGTCGGGAGCTGGCTGGCGCTGCTGGTGTGCGGGGTGCGGCGGCTGCTGCGCGTCCGCGCCCGCGGCCCGGGACTCGACTGCGGGCTCGTCGCCTGCGGACTGCTGGTCTGGCTGCTGACCGACTTCGTGTACGGAGACATCGGCGGTCCCTCGACCGTGCTGATCGCCGTGGGCATGGGGCTCGTGGCGTGGTGGGCGCTGGCCGGCGAAGCGCGTGCGGACCTGCCCCGGGCCGGGGTGCGCGAGCGCGCCGAGGAGGCCATGGCGCGATGACGGTGGTGCCTTCGCAAACCCCCGGTTCCGAGACGGACGGCGCGACGACCGTGCCCCCGGCGCGTGCCGCCGTCAAGGCCGGGGACGGTGCCGACCCGGCCGCCTCGGCGTCGGCGCAGGCCTCCGGAAGCTTCCTGGCCAGGGCCGCGCTGGTGACGGCTTCGCTGTCCATCGCCGGCTCGCTGCTCGGCCTGGTGCGCGACCAGTCGCTGGCGCGGCTGTTCGGCGCCGGGAGCGACACGGACGCCTTTCTGGTCGCCTGGACCGTGCCGGAGTTCGCCGCCACGCTGCTCATCGAGGACGGGCTGGCGATCGCGCTGATCCCGGCGTTCAGCATGGCGCTGGCCCGCCGCGCCCGGGGCGCCCCGGGCGACCCGGTCCGCGCCCTGGTCGGCGCCACCCTGCCCCGGCTGTGCCTCGCCCTGACCGCGGTGGCCGCGCTGGTCGCCGGCACCGCTCCCTATCTGGTCCAGGCTCTGGCACCCGGCCTGCCCGACCCGCGGCTCGCCGCCGACTGCACCCGGATCACGGCGACCTGCGTGCTGGCCTTCGGGCTCGCCGGGTACTGCAGCGCCGCCCTGCGGGCACACCGCTGCTTCCTCG
Organism: Streptomyces purpurascens; assembly: GCF_045040895.1. NCBI lineage: Bacteria > Bacillati > Actinomycetota > Actinomycetes > Kitasatosporales > Streptomycetaceae > Streptomyces > Streptomyces purpurascens. The sequence goes on from NZ_CP108341.1 coordinate 3,343,170, forward strand.
CGCCCGCGGCGATCTACGTCGCCTACAACACCGGCATCATCGCCGCGATGTTCCTCCTCGGCGAGGGCTGGGGCGTGCGCTCCGCCGCGGTCGGGGTGGCGGCGGGCGGCTGTCTGATGGTGGCGGTGCAGGCCCCGTCGCTGTGGCGGCGACTGGCCTCGCGTACGCAGCCGCTCGCCAAGGCCGGGGCCGCTGTCGAGGAGCGGCCGATGCAGGTCGCCCTGGTCGCCGCCGTCCTCCTCTTCGCGCTGTGCCGCCAGTCGCAGGTCCTCGCCGAACGCTTCCTCGCCTCCGGTCTGCCCGCCGGCGCCATCTCGCACCTGAACTACGCGCAGAAGGTCGCCCAGATCCCGATGACGCTGTCGCTGATGGTGTGCACGGTCACCTTCCCGGTGGTGGCGCGTGCGCTCGCGGACGGCGACATCGCCCGGGCCCGCAGCCGTGTGGAGCGGGATCTGGCGCTCGCCGCCTGTCTGGTGCTGCTGGGCATGTGCGCGGTGATCGCCTGCGCCCCGCAGATGATCGAACTGCTCTTCCAGCGGGGCGCGTTCACCGCGAGCGACACCGCGGCGACGGCGGACGTCATGCGCGTCTACGCCCTCGGGCTGCTGAGCCAGACCCTGGTGGGCGCTCTCGTGCGTACCTATTTCTCGGCCGGCCGGGCCAGCTGGTATCCCCTCGGCGCGATGGCGGCGGGCATCGCCGTGACCTCCTGGATCGGCGCCGCGACCGTGCACTCCTGGGGCGTGGCGGGGATCGCCGCCGCCAATGCCCTCGGCATCACCGTCACGGCCGCCCTGCTCCTCACCGGGCTGCGCACGGGTCGGCTGAACAGCCCGCACAGCGTCTCGGTCCGTGTCCCGCAGGTCCTGGCCGAGCTGAGCAGGCTGGTGGGCGCGGCCGTCGTCGCCACGCTCGCGGGGGCGTTCGCCGCGAGCAGGCCGGACTCCCCGGCGGCGGGCCTCGCGGCCGGCTTCCTGACCGTGACCTTCGTCTTCGTCCCGCTCACCTGGGCCCTCGGTGCCCAGGGCTCCGCGTCCGCTCTGCGCTCCCTACGCGCCGTCACACGAAGGCTCACACATGGCCGCTTCCGTTGATTCCCTCGACACCGGCAGACCCCCGGCCCCGCACAAGGGCCCCGTCCCCTGGGTGGCGATGTACCACTCGGTGGGCGACTGCTCGGACGACCCGTACCGCATCACGGTCACGCCCGAGCGGCTCGACCGGCAACTGGCGTGGCTGCGCCGCCGGGGGCTGCGGGGCGTGTCCGTGGCCGAGCTGCTCGCCGCCCGCGCCCGGGGCGAGGCACGGGGCCTGGTCGGGCTCACCTTCGACGACGGGTACGCCGACTTCGTCACCGAGGCCCTGCCGCTGCTGCGCCGCTACGACTGCCGCGCGACCCTCTTCGTGCTGCCCGGGCGGCTCGGCGGCGACAACGCCTGGGACCCGCTCGGCCCGCGCAAGCCGCTGCTCACCGCGGACGGCATCCGGCACGCGGCCGCCGAGGGCGTGGAGATCGGCTCGCACGGACTGACGCACGTCGACCTCACCCGGGCGGACAACCTCACCCTCAGGGCAGAGGTCGGCGAGAGCCGGGCGCTGCTCACGGAGCTGACGGGCGCCTGGGTCGACGGCTTCTGCTATCCGTACGGCACGGTCGACGCCCGCGCCGTCGAGGCCGTACGGGAAGCGGGATACACCTACGCCTGCGCCATCGACCCGGGTCCGCTGACCGGTCCGCACGCCCTGCCGCGTGTGCACGTGGGCCAGAACGACACGGCCATGCGCCTGCACCTCAAGCACCGTCTGCACCGGCTGCGCCGGCGCCCGGTGGAAGGCCTGTGAGATGAGAGCCCTGCACATCATCACCGGCCTCGGTGTCGGCGGCGCCGAGCAGCAGTTGCGGCTCATGCTGCGTCATCTGCCCGTCGACTGCGACGTCGTGACGCTCACCAACCCCGGCGCGGTCGCCGAGGGCCTCACCGCCGACGGGGTCCGCGTCACGCATCTCGGCATGGGCGGCAACCGCGACCTGGGCGCGCTGCCGCGGCTGGTCCGGCTGATCCGCGCCGGCGGCTACGACCTGGTGCACACCCACCTGTACCGGGCCTGTGTCTACGGGCGGTTCGCCGCACGCCTCGCCGGGGTCCGGGCGGTCGTCGCCACCGAGCACTCCCTGGGCGACTCGCAGATGGAGGGCCGCAGGCTGACGGCCGGGGTGCGCGGGCTGTACCTCGCCAGCGAGCGGCTCGGTTCGGCGACGGTCGCCGTCTCCCCGACGGTGGCCGGACGCCTGGAGCGCTGGGGCGTGCCCGCGCCGCGCATCGAGGTCGTCCCGAACGGCATCGACCTGGAGCGGTTCCGCTTCGACGCGGAGCGGCGCGAGGACACCCGCCGGCACCTCGGTCTGCCGGAGGGCGCGTGGGTCGTCGGCGGCGTCGGCCGGCTCAACCGGGGAAAGCGGTTCGACGTCCTGATCCGCGCGCTCACGCTGCTCCCGAAGGACCACTGGCTGCTGCTGGTGGGCGGCGGCCCCGAGGAGCCCGTCCTGCGCCGCACGGCCCAGGAGGCCGGTGTGGCAGGCCGTGTCGTGTTCACCGGCGAGCGTCCCTACGTGCCCGACGGTTCGCCCGGGCCCGACCTGCCCTCGCTCACCTCGGCGATGGACCTGCTCGCCTCCCCGTCCACCGAGGAGGCCTTCGGCCTGGCGGCCGTGGAGGCACTGGCGGCCGGCCTGCCCGTGCTCTACGCCTCCTGCCCGGCCATCGAGGACGTGGGGCCGCCCGCCGCCGCCGGTGCCCGGCGGGTGAGCGGCGGCCCCGAGGCATACGCCCGCGCGATCGCCGAGGTCCGGGCGGCCGGTGCCCGGCCGCGCACGGCCTCGGAGGTCGCGCACCACTACAGCATCACCCACTGCGCGGCCCGTCTCACGGACGTGTACGCGGCAGCGGTCTCCAGTTCGACGTCCCCTTCTTCTCCGGGAGCCAACTCCTCATGACCGACACTCCGATCCGTCAGCCCCGCCTGTCCCTGGCTCGTCTCAGGGAGCTTCCCCTGTGGTCCGTGGTCGCGGCAGGCACCCTCCTCGGGGGCCTGCTCGGCGGTTCGTACGGCCTGCTCACACCTTCGACGTACACGGCCACCAGCTACGTCATCGCCGTGCCCGCGGGGAAAGCCTCGCCGGACGCCGCCCTCGGGTTCGCCCAGGCGTACGGCCGGGTCGCCACGCAGCTCGCGGTGCTCGGGGACGCGCAGGTGTACGCGGGCGTGCCGGTGCGCACCCTGCAGCGCAGTGTGCGCACGGCGACGTCGCCGGACGCGCCGATGGTCGCCGTCTCGGCCACCTCCTCGCGCCCGGGCCTCGCCGTCGACATGGCCAACGCGGTCACCCGCTCGCTGACCCGGCACGCGGACGACACCCGGGGCAACACGCACGTGCGGCTCGTGCAGTTCTCGCGGGCGGTGGAGCCGAGCGAGCCGACCTCCGCGTCAACGGCGGTGACCGGTCTGGTCGGTGCGAGCGCGGGTGGTCTGCTGGGCGGCCTGGCCCTGCTGGCGCGGCCGCGGCGGAAGGGCCAGGAGGACGATCCCGCCCCGGCCCCGTCGGTGCCGAGCCCGGCCGCCGCCGCCGATGTCCGCGGACAACGGTGACGACGGCGGGCCTGAGCGGATCACTCGGACTACCACCAGTCGAAGCGCAGGCAGAGCTTCCCGCCGAGCCACTCCTCCACCCAGCTGCCGAGGTCCAGCGGCGTGCAGTCCGCCGGGGGCGGCGGTGTGCCGGGCGGGGTCGGCTTCGGCGTGGGCTCGAGGGGCGGGGTCGCCTGGTCGGTACGGCCGAACAGGACGGACCGGTAGAGCTGGGACGACTTCGGGTTGGCCCCGCACTGCCACACACCGTGCGGGCAGTAGTCGGTCAGCGTGTTGTAGAGCGGCTTGTGCTCCTCCATCCAGGCGAGCATGTCCCGCATGTAATCGGCATTGTCACCGTTGCGGAAGAGCCCCCATTCCGGATAGGAAATGGGCTTGCCGTGAGCCTTGGCGAAATCCACGTGGTCCTGCAACCCGTAGGGCTCTTTCACCTGCTGTTCGAACGACATCCCGGCCGGCTGGTCGTAGGAATCCATGCCAATGATGTCGACGGTGTCATCCCCCGGATAGCATTTCGTCCAGGGAACGGCGTCGCGGCCACGGCTCGGCGTGAAATCGAACCGAAAATTCTGGCCCGGCACGGAACGCATGGTGGTGACGATCCTGTTCCAGTACTTCTTCCAGGCCTCCGGGTCCGGCCCACAGCGATGGGTGTACGTGGTGCCGTTCATTTCCCAGCCGAGCACGAGGACCGTGTCCGGCACCTTCAACTCCACCAGCCGCTCGGCGAGGACACGGAAGTGGTGATCGAACTCCCCGGCCGCGCCCCGTTGCAGCAGCCGCCGGACCTCGCTGTCGGAGACGCCCTCCTCGTTGCGCTCCTGCATGGGGACGTTGAGGACGAGCATCCGGTCGGCCTTCTTGTTGCGCCAGTGCGCCCACACGTCCAGGAACCCGGGAGCACCCTCGATGTCGCGCCAGCGGTGGCCCGGCAGATAGGTGTGGCCTGCGCGCAGCTCCGTACCGCCCAGCCAGTGGCTGAACAGCGGCATCCGGGCCACGCCACGGGCGTCGGACTTGAGGAAGACACCGACGGCCGGGGCCTCCTCGCCCGGCGCCGGGGTGGTGGTGGCCGGGGCCGGTGCCGACTGCTCGGGGACGGCCGGCGGAGTGAGGGCCGAGGGCGTGGCCACGGGCGGCGGCGGGGTCGGCGCCGGAGCCCGGGGTTCGGCGGCTCGCGCCACCCCCACCCCGGCCACGGGGCCGGACGCCAGGGCGGCCGACGCGGCGACCGCCGCCGCCCCCAGGGCCAGCCGGCGGACCCCGGCCCGCTTGTGCTGTGGGGCCATGCCTGCTCCTTTTTTCGCTCTCGTCCGGACTACTGCCTTGGCTTTTGTTATTGACGGGCAGTCATATGAAGTCAGTCACAGAAAGGACAATGACGCCACTGCCGTTGCGGCTTTCGAGTGCCGGGCTCGCCCGTGCGGGTGAGCCGAACGAAGAGAAAGAGAGAATTCGTGTCGCTGCTCGACACCCGCGTCCCCGCTGTAGTACTGCGGATCGACCGGAACCCTTTTCATCACGGAACGCTGGGGGCCGCGCGTTCACTCGGCAGGGCGGGCGTGGACGTACACGTAGTCGCGGATTCCGCGGGAAGTCCCGTCGGCGCGTCACGATACGTACGCCATATGCATTCCCCGCCGCTCCCGGGAGCCTCCCCGGACGACATCCTCGCCGTGCTGCGGCGCGTGGCCGACGACATCGGGCGGCCCGCCGTCCTGGTCCCGATGGACGACGCCGGCGCGATCGCCGTGAGCCGGATGCGGGACGAACTCGCGCCCTCCTATCTGCTGCCCGCGATGCCGGGCACCCTGGCCGAGCGCGTCGCCGACAAGGCGGAACTGGCCGCCCTGTGCGCGGCCACCGACGTCCCGTACCCGGAGACGCTGGTCCCGGACAGCCCGGCGGAGGTCTCCGACGCCATGCGGCGGCTCGGGCTGCCGGTGGTGGCGAAGTGGAGCCGGCCCTGGCTGCTGCCCGCCGGCAGCGGGCTGCGCAGCACGGTGCTGGTGCGGTCCGTGCAGCAGGCCCGGGAGCTGTTCGTGCGCACCGGCGAGGCGGGCAGCCGGCTGCTGCTCCAGGCGTATCTGGCACCGGGGCCGGACCGGGACTGGTTCTTCCACGGCTACGCCGACCACGCGGGGACCGTGCGCGGGGGCGGTCCCGGCCGCAAGCAACTGGCCTGGCCGCGCGGGGCGGGGCTGACCGCGGTGGGCTGCTGGACGCCCAACTCCCAGGTGCAGGCGCTGGCCGAGCGGCTCGTCGACGCGCTGGGCTACCGGGGCATCTTCGACCTCGACTTCCGCCGCTGCGGCACGACGGGCCGCTACCACCTGCTCGACTTCAACCCGCGCACCGGCGCCCAGTTCCGGCTCTTCGCGGACAGCGCGGGTCTCGACGTCGTCCGGGCCCTGCACCTGGACATGACGGGCTGTCCGCTGCCGGACGGGTCCCCGCTGCCCGGGCGGACCTTCGTGGTGGAGAACTACGCGCCGCTGGCCGCCCTGAGCGCGGCGCCGGGCGGACGCGAACGCGAACTGGCCTGGTACGCCGGGGACGACCGCTCCCCCGGACGGGTCATGTGGGCCCTGTGGTGCCGGCATGTGTCCCGCCGGCTGCGTGAACGGCTGGGCACGACGACGCCGGCGGTGCCGGAGCCGGCGCCGCGGCTGATCCCCCGGGCAGCCTCGCCCTCCCTGACCGACAACGAGAAAGCGAGCAGTTGATGGTGTACGACCTTCTGGTGGTGGGCGCAGGCCCGTACGGCCTGTCGATCGCGTCCCACGCCGCGGCCGCCGGGCTGAACCTGCGCGTGTTCGGCCGGCCCATGGCGTCCTGGCGGGACAACATGCCCCGCGGCATGTTCCTGAAGTCGGAGCCGTGGGCGTCCAACCTCTCCGACCCGGCCGGGCGGTGGCGTCTGGACGTCTACTGCGCCGAGCAGGGGCTGACGGCACGGCACGCGAAGCCGATCCCGGTCGAGGCGTTCGCGCAGTACGGCCTGTGGTTCGCGCGCAACGCCGTTCCGGGGGTGGACGAGCGCACGGTGACCCGTGTGTCGGCCGGGCCCGGCGGCTTCACGGCGATCGCCGAGGACGGGGAGGAGGTGCACGCGCGGGCGGTGGCCCTGGCGGTCGGTGTGATGCCGTTCGTCGAGGTACCGCAGGCCCTGCGCGGACTGCACCCCGCGCTGGTGACGCACAGCAGCCACCACAGCGACCTCGAGCGCTTCCGCGGCAAGGACGTCACGGTGATCGGCGGCGGCCAGGCGGCCCTGGAGACGGCGGCGCTGCTCGCCGAACAGGGCACGCGCGTGCGGGTGCTGGCCCGGGCGGAACAACTGGTGTGGAACGACGTGCCGCCGGCCTGGGAGCGCCCCTGGTGGCAGTCGGCGCGCTCCCCGCACAGCGGGCTCGGCCCGGGCTGGCGGAACTGGTTCTACGCGGAGCGTCCGGGCCTGTTCCGGCGGCTGCCGGAGCCGACCCGGGCCCGCATCGCGACCACGGCGCTGGGGCCGGCGGGCGCCTGGTGGGTGCGGGACCGGGTGGAGGGCGTGGTGGAGCTGCTGCCGGGCCATGAGGTGGCCGCGGCGTCCGCGGTGCCGGGCGGGGTCCGGCTGGACACGGTGAGCCGTACGGGCGCCCCGCGCAGCCTGGAGACCGAACACGTCATCGCCGCCACGGGGTTCCGGGCGCGCTGCGACCGGCTCGGACTGCTCGCCCCCGAGCTGCGCGGAACGCTGGCGGCACTGCCCGACGGCTCCCCGTTGGTCGGGCACAGCTTCGAGTCCTCCCACCCGGGCCTCTTCCTCGCGGGCCTGGTGACGGCCTCGGGCTTCGGCCCGGCCATGCGCTTCGTCCAGGGCGCGGCCTTCACGGCGTCGACGCTCGTCGGAGGCGTACGCCGCCGGCTCGGTGCGATGCCGGCGGGCGGCACCGTCCCCGCACCGGTGGACGGCAACCGGAGCGAGTCGGTCTCGCCGGTACGCCACTGACGGGGAACCGCAGCCGGCCCAAGGGCCGCTGACGGCTACGGAGCCGTCAGCGGCCCGTTTTCCTGTGCGGGGACCCGCGGGCCGGGGCATGGGGGGTGCCGGGACGGCCGACACCCCCCGGATCGCGATCGACGGGGGGTGCGGGTGGGGCGGGGTGCGGGTGCCGGACGGATCACGCCCGGCACCCGGGAGCGGCTACCGGGACGAGGTGGTGCGCCCGCGGCGGTACATCATCACTCCGCCGACGATCAGCGCGGCGCTGGCGGCCGACGCGGCGGCCATGGCCTCACTGCCGGTCTCGGCCAGCTGGGGGACCGTGCCCTCCTCCACTTCCTCTTCCTCGGAGGTGGACGACGTCTCGGTGTCCGGAGTCGTGGAGTCCGGGGTCTCGTGGTCCGGCCTGGAGGGGACCTCCTTGACCGGAGGCGTCTTCTCCTCGTCCGTCGACGGAGTGTCGTGGTGGTGGTCGTGGCCGTAGCCACCGCCGGACGACTCGTTCTCGCAGTCGTTGCCGTACGCCGTGTTGAACAACGCGCCGCCGTTGACGGAGTTGCCGCACACGTTCGTGGGCACGTCGACCGGCAGCTGCACGTTGTTCCCGGAGCCCACACCGGGAGAACCCTTCACGACCGCGGACGCGTCCGCGCCCCCGCCCGCGTCGTGGTGCTTCGGCTTGTGCGAGGTGTTCTCGCAGGAGTTGCCGATCGCCTTGTTGAACGCCGCGAGTCCGTTGACGGTGTTGCCGCACAGGTTCACCGGCACGTGGACCGGCGCCTGCACGCTGTTCCCGGAGAGCACACCAGGGGAGTCCTTCGCCACTCCTGACGCATCGGCGTCAGCCAGGGCGGGGCTGCCGTACAGGGACAGAATCCCCGTGGCGGCGGCGGCCGCCGCGAACGCTCCCTTGCTCAGGGTCTGTCGCAATGTAGTCGTCCTCCTGCTTGAAGAATGGGGCAGCGGTGAAAATCGCAGCGCCGCATGCTCTACTGCCTCATCAACCCGGCGCGGGAGGATTGGTTCCGCAGGTTCACCCGGTTGGCCCGCCGTGCGGGTCAAGGCCGAGAGGCTTCTCAGCCCCGCCTGCGGGCCGCCTGTCCGATGGCCTCGGCGAGTTCGTCCACCGCCCCGTCCCCGGTGCGGTCGGCCAACGCCCGGGCGCGGTCGGCGAGTTCCCCGAAGCCGCCCGGTGCTCCCGGGACGCGGTCGCCTCCCGAGCGCAGGGCGTCGGCGAAGTATGCCGCCACCGCGGTGACCTGGAAGCGGCTCGGGGCTTCACGGAGAGAGTCGTGGAGGGCGTCGGTCTCGAGGTCGCCGGACTCCTCGTGGGGGTCGCGGGTGTCCGGGTCGAGCCAGCGGACGGTGGCGGTGGCGAGATGGCCTTCGGCGCCCGGCTCGGTGCGGACGGCGTACAGGGCGGTGACGGTGTGGCCGGGGCCGACCTCGCCGCCGTCGACCCGGTCGTCGCGGAAGTCCTCGTCGGCGACGCGGCGGTTGTCGTAGCCGATCAGGCGGAACTCCTCGACCGTCTCGGGGTCGAAGGCGACCTGGGCCTTGGCGTCGCGGGCGGTGAGGTCGATGTGGCGCGGGAGTTGCTCGCAGAAGGCCTTGCGGGCCTCGCCGGGGTCGGACACGTAGACGGTGTGGCCGTCGCCCTTGTCGGCGAGGTTCTCCATGAGGGCGTCGCCGTAGTCGCTGCCCACGCCGACGCCGAAGAGGGTGATGCCGTGCTCGCGGCGTTCGCCGGAGATCCGCTCCAGGATGGCGTCCGCGTCGGTGTCGCCGGTGTTGGCGAGGGCGTCGGAGACGAGGACGACCCGGTTGGTGGCGCCCTCGCGGAGGCCCTCGACGGCCTGTTCGTAGCCGGTCTCGACGCCCGCGCCGAGGTTGGTGGAGTTCCGGATCTCCAGCTCGGCGATGGCGTCGTGGATCTCGTCGCGGTTGCCGTCGAGGCGGGTCATGGGCAGGACGGTCTCGGCCTCGTCGCTGAAGGCGACGAGCGCGACCGAGTCGTCGTCGCGCAGCCGGTCCGTCATCACGGCGAGGGACTCCTGGGCGAGGTCCAGGCGGCCCGGTTCGGCCATGGAGCCGGAGACGTCGATGACGAAGGTGAGCGCGGCGGGCGGGCGTTCGCCGGTGCGTTCCGCGGTGCGGGTGGCGAGGCCGACGCGGACCAGGGACCAGTCCTCGTCGTCGGTGCGGGCGCCGTCGACGGTCACCGAGAAGCCGTCGCCGTCCGGGCGTTCGTAGTCCTGGCGGAAGCTGTTGACGAACTCCTCGGGGCGGACCGTCGAGGGGTCGGGGAACCGGCCGTCGGCGAGGGCGCGGCGCGCGTAGTCGTAGGAGGCGGTGTCGACGTCCAGGGCGAAGGTGGAGAGGTGGCGGGGGTTCTCCCGGCGGTCGTCCTCCTGTTCGCTGAGTTCGTCGCCCCGACTGGGCGCGCTGTAGCCGTCGCGGTCGGCCGCCTTGCGGTCCCCGCTGCTGTCGGCGCCTCCGCTGCACGCGGTGAGTAGCAGTCCGCTCGCCGCCGTGAGCGCGAGCAGCAGGTTTCGTGTCCGGTACCGCTCCATCGTCCGTGCCCCCTGGGTCCGTTGGTGTCGGCTTCTTGCGACTGTGACGGCGCAGGGGGTGAGAACGTGCGGTACGGGGCGTTGCGGAAGCGTCTCGAAGCGGCCACGGAGGCCGCCCGTCGAGACCGGTGGGTGATCCTCCGTTGACCTAGGAGACGACGTCCTTGCGGGCGAAACCGCGGAAGGCCAGGGCGAACAGCACGAGCGCGTACGTTACGGAAATCGATGTGCCCTGGATCATGTCCGACCACTCCAGCTGCGGCCGGACGGCGTCGAGCCAGGCGTACTGCCAGTGCGCGGGCAGGAAGTGGCGCCAGTCGCCGAGGGCCGTCACCTCGTCGAGGACGCTGCCGATGATGGTCAGGAACACCGCGCCGCCGACCGCGCCGAGCGGTGCGTCGGTACGGGTCGACAGATAGAACGCGAGGGCCGCGGTGACCAGTTGGGACACCATGATGTAGGCGACGACGATCAGGATGCGCTGGGCCGACGTGCCCGTGGACAGACTGCCGCCGGTGGGGAGTTCGAGCGGGCCCCAGCCGTAGGCGGCCGTGCCGACGGCGAGGGCGACGACCGGAAGCAGGACCATCGCCGCGAGGCTCAGGCTGAGTCCGACGGCGAGCTTGGACCACAGCAGCCGGGCCCGGGGCACGGGCGCCGCGAGCAGATAGCGCAGGGAGGACCAGCTGGCCTCCGAGGCGACCGTGTCGCCGCAGAACAGGGCGACGGGGATGACGAGCAGGAAGCCGGCGGCGGAGAAGAGGTTGACCGCGGCGAAGTTCGCTCCGGACGCGGTCGCCGTGTCCATGAGGTTCACCCGGTTGTTGTTGCCGCCCGGGTTGCCGCCGACCTGGAAGGCGATCAGCAGGATGATCGGCAGGGCGAACAGGACGCCGCCCATGACCATCGTGCGGCGCCGCTTCAGCTGCCGGACCAGCTCGACCCGCAGGGGCAGGGTGCGGCCCGCGCGGTAGCCGTCGGCGACCTCGACGGGCGGCTCGGCGAGCTTGCTCATGCTTCGGCTCCGATCAGGGTCAGGAAGGCGTCCTCCAGGCGGCGGTGCGGGCCGACCGACCGCACCGGCACGTCAAGACGTACGAGTTCGGCGACCAGGCGCTGCGGGGAACCGTCGGTGTCGAGCTGGACCAGGAGGCCCTCGTCGGTGCGCACGGCCGAGGCGACGCCCGGCAGGGCGGTGACCTTCTCCACGACAGGCTCGTCCACGGGCGTGGCCGTGCCCACCAGGAGGGTGTCGCCCGAGCCGACGATGTCCTCGACCGGGCCCGCCTGGACGAGCTGTCCGTGGTCCATCACGACCAGGTGGGTGCAGGTCTGCTCGACCTCCGCGAGGAGGTGGCTGGAGACGATGACCGTGCGGCCGGCGGCGGCGTAGCGGATCATCACCTCGCGCATCTCGCGGATCTGGGGCGGGTCCAGGCCGTTGGTCGGTTCGTCGAGGATGAGCAGGTCCGGCAGGCCGAGCATGGCCTGGGCGATGGCGAGGCGCTGGCGCATGCCCTGGGAGTAGGTGCGCACCGCGCGGGCGAGCGCGTCGCCCAGGCCCGCGATCTCCAGGGCCTCCTCCATGTGCGCGTCCTCGGCGGGGCGGCCGGTGGCGCGCCAGTACAGCTCCAGGTTCTCGCGGCCGGACAGGTGCGGCAGGAAGCCCGCGCCCTCGACGAAGGCGCCGACCCGGGAGAGGACCGGGGCGCCCGCGCTGATGGCGTGGCCGAAGACGCGGATCTCGCCGCCGTCCGGCTTGATCAGGCCCATCAGCATGCGCAGGGTGGTCGTCTTGCCCGCTCCGTTGGGGCCGAGGAGGCCCAGCACCTGGCCCTTCTCCACACGGAAGGACAGGTCCTTGACGGCGTACCGGTCGGACGACTTGGCGTACCGCTTGGTCAGGTCCGTGATCTGGAGCGGGACTTCGGCCATCTCGGGGTCGGGCGGGGCGGGGGCCGCGGTGCGGCGGCGGCCCGTGATGATCAGGCCCAGGGCGATCACGGCGCCGGCGATCGGCATCCACCACACCCAGGCGGGCAGCCCGCCCTCGGTGTCGCGCTGGCCGAGGGCCGAGGGAACCTTCAGATCGCCCTTGAGGGAGACGGTGTACGTCGCCGGGGAGACCGGGGAGGCGTAGCCGAGGTCCGTCGAGGCGAGGACCAGGCGCAGCCGGTGGCCGTCGTCGATCTCGTGGTCGATCGCCGGGAGGGTGATCGTGACGTCCTTGCCGGCCTTGGCGCCCTCGACCCTGAGGGGCGTGACGAGCTGGGAGGGCAGGACCTGCTGGGAGCCGCCGCCCGGGCCGACGTCGTAGACCTTGGCGAAGAGCACGGCGTCGTCGCTGGTGGACTTCACGTGGACGGTGGCCGTGGGCGAGCCGGTGATCTGGACGTCTTCGCTGAAGGGCTTCGACTCGAACGCGGCGAACTGGCCGGGGAAGTCCAGCGAGATGCCGATGCCGAGCGTGGAGAGCTGGCTGAGGCCGCCGGCGCCGCCGAGGCCGGGCAGGGCGGAGACGCCGGGCGGGCTGGCGCCGGGCGGGTTGTCGAAGCTCTGCTCGCGGCCGGCCAGGGCGATGGAGCGCTGCTCGGCCTCCAGGCCGGGGTAGCGGTCCGAGGTCACGCCGGTCAGGCGGGGTTCGCCGTCGCCGGAGCCCGTGCCGAGGGTGCGGGTGACGCGGAAGGCGGGGCCGGTGTCGGCGGCCTTGTCGTCCTTCAGGTAGCGGTCGAACCAGGTCGTGACACGGTCCTGGACGCGGCCGGTCTCCATGTCGCCGCCGTCGTGCCCGCCCGCGATCCAGTCGACGTCGACGGGGGCGCCGTTGGCGCGGATCGCCTTCGCGGCCTGGTCGGCCTGGCCGAGCGGGAAGAGGGAGTCGGACTGGCCCTGCATCAGCAGGGTCGGCACGTCGATGTCCTTCCCCACGGCGGACGGTGAGCGCTCCTCCAGCAGCTTGCGCGCCTCGGCGTCCGGCCGGCCCGACTCGGCGACCCGCTCGTACATCCGGCACAGCGCGGGCTCGAACTTCTCGCAGCCGCCGCCGGAGTTGACGAAGATGCCGGCCCACAGCTTCTTGAACACGCCGTTCGGGAACAGCGCGTCGGCGAGGTTCCAGTACGTGATCGCCGGGGCGATGGCGTCCACCCGGTCGTCGTGCCCCGCCGTCAGCAGCGCGATGGCGCCGCCGTAGGAGCCGCCCGCCATGCCCACGCGCGGATCTCCGGGCTTGTCGAGCTCGACCTGGGGCTGCTTCGCCAGCCAGTCGAGGAGCTTCGAGACGTCGGCGACCTCGCCCTTCGGGTCGTTCAGGCCGATCTTCCCGTTCGACTTGCCGAAGCCGCGCGCCGACCAGGTCAGCACCGCGTAACCGTCTCTGGCGAGGCCCTCGGCCTGCTGACGTACGTCGTTCTTGCTGCCGCCGAAGCCGTGGCCGAGCAGCACGGCGGGGCGGCGGCCGTCGCCGCCGGAGGTGAAGTACGACGTGTCGACGCGCACGCCGTCGCCGGTGGCCAGGGTCCGGTCTTCGCGGTGGACCGGGGGCGTCTCGTCGTTCGCGACGGCCGTCCACGTTCCCGCGCCCGCGAGCACGACGACGGCGGCCCCGGCGGCGAGGAGCCTCCGGGGTCGCCGAAGCAGCCCGTTCAGTCCGGGCAGTCGAAGATCCATGCGTCAACGGTACGGGGTTAACCTGTCGAACAGTTGTCGACTTGAGGCTGAAGTGGGTGTACTGCGAGTGCGGTACGGCGGGCAGCTCGGGTGGTCCTGTGGTCTGCCGGGTGCGGGTTTGTGTGGTTGTTCGCGCAGTTCCCCGCGCCCCTACAGGAAGGCCCTTACGCCTCCGGCAGTGACACCAGCCACCGCGTCTCCCTGCGCGGGCGGAGGTACAACGCCCAGTACAGGGTGGCTGCCGCTGTGATGCCGCCTGTCCAGAGGAGGTACGTCGGATCCTGCTGGATCAGGACGTAGACCAGGACCACGATCAGCAGGAGTGGGGCCGCGGGCCACAGGGGCATGCGCCAGGCCCGGGTGTGGCGGTGGGGGGCGCGGCGGGTGAGCAGGGCCGCGATCGCGACCAGGAGGTACATGCCCGTCACCGAGACGCCCGTGACGCCGTACAGGGTGTCCAGGTTCACGAAGCACAGGGCCGCGCCGGGAACGCCCACGGCGAGGGTGGAGACCCAGGGGGAGCCGAAGCGGCCCAGGCGGGAGAAGAGGGTGTTCACCGGGGCGGGCCAGGCCTTGTCGCGGGCCGAGGCGAACAGGACGCGGGAGTTCTGGATGACCATGACGATCCCGGCGTTGATGATCGCGAGGGCCACGCAGAGGCTGACGAACGTGCCGACGGCCGAGTTGGACCAGGCCGTGACCATGGTGCCGATGTCTCCGCCGGTCAGTGCGGCGAGGTCCGGGGCGCCCAGGGTGATGGCGGCGACCGGGACCAGGATGATCACGGCCGAGATGCCGAGGGTGGCGAGGACGGTGCGCGCGACGTTGCGGCGTGGGTTCTCCAGTTCCTCGGAGAGGTAGACGGCGGTCGAGAAGCCCTGGGTGACGAACAGGGCGATCGCGAGGCCGGAGACCACGAGCAGGGCCGTGACGGTGTCCGGGGCGCCGCTCGGGCCGGCCACCTGCATCGAGACCAGACTGTCCGGGCCGCGCTCGGCGTGAGTGAAGCCCAGTACCGCGACCACGGCCGCCGCGATGACCTCCAGGACCAGGAAGACACCGGTGATCCAGGCGTTGGCGCGCAGGTCCAGCAAACCGGCGAGGGTGGCGAGCAGCATGACCGAGGCGCCCGTCCAGGACGGGTCGAGGTGGGCGACCGGGGCGAGGTAGTCGGCCGTGCCCATCGCGATGACCGGCGGGACGATCATCACGACCAGGAGCGAGAGGACGAAGACCAGCCAGCCCGCCAGACGGCCGGCCAGTGTCGAGACCATGGCGTACTCGCCGCCGGCGCTGGGGATGAGGGTGCCCAGCTCCGCGTAGCAGAACGCCACCGCGACGCAGAGCAGCGAGCCGATGGCGATGGTGAGGGCGGTGGCGGTGCCGAGCGAGCCGAACAGGTCGGGGACCACCACGAACAGCGTGGAGGCGGGGGTCACACAGGAGAGGGTGAGGAGGGTGCCGCCGACGACTCCGATGGAGCGCTTGAGCGTCCTGGGATGACGGTCCGGCGGGTGCGCGACGGCTGTCTCGACAGGACGGAGCGTGTCGGTCATGCGGCGGTTCCCATCGGCTCGGCGGTGGATGTGCGCAGCATCGAACCCCGACGAAAAGCAGCCCGTCAATGCCCCTTTGCCTGCGAAATCCGCAGCAGAAACGCGATCTGACTGTCCTTTTGAGCACCTGAGGGTCAGTGGGAACAGGTCCGGGGGCGCCTGCGAGAACCGCAGACGCCCCCGGAGAAAAAACCTCAGTGGTTGCGCGGGAAGCCCAGGTCCACGCCCGCCGGGGCGTCGGCCGGGTCCGGCCAGCGGGTGGTGACGACCTTGCCGCGGGTGTAGAAGTGCGTGCCGTCGTTGCCGTAGATGTGGTGGTCGCCGAAGAGCGAGTCCTTCCAGCCGCCGAAGGAGTGGTAGCCCACGGGGACCGGGATCGGGACGTTCACGCCGACCATGCCGGCCTCGACCTCCAGCTGGAAGCGGCGGGCCGCGCCGCCGTCCCGGGTGAAGATCGCGGTGCCGTTGCCGAACGGCGAGGCGTTGACGAGGTCCAGGGCCTCCTCGTAGGTCTCGGTGCGCAGCACGCACAGGACCGGGCCGAAGATCTCGTCCTGGTAGGCCTTCGCCGACGTGGGCACCTTGTCGAGCAGCGAGATGCCGATCCAGTGGCCGTCCTCGAAGCCGTCGACCGTGTAGCCGGTGCCGTCCAGGACCACCTCGGCGCCCTCGGCCGCGGCGCCCTCGACGTACGACGCCACCTTGTCGCGGTGGACCTTGGTGATCAGCGGGCCCATCTCGGAGGTCGGGTCGTCGCCGGGGCCGATCTTGATCTTCTCGGCGCGCTCTCGGATCTTCTCCACCAGTTCGTCGCCGATCGAGCCGACCGCGACGACGGCGGAGATGGCCATGCAGCGCTCGCCCGCCGAACCGTAGGCGGCGGACACGGCGGCGTCGGCCGCAGCGTCCAGGTCGGCGTCCGGGAGGACCAGCATGTGGTTCTTGGCGCCGCCCAGGGCCTGGACGCGCTTGCCGTTCGCGGAGGCCGTGGTGTGGATGTAGCGGGCGATCGGGGTCGAGCCGACGAAGGAGACGGCCTTGACGTCCGGGTGCTCCAGGAGGCGGTCGACAGCCACCTTGTCGCCGTGCACGACGTTGAACACGCCGTCCGGCAGCCCGGCTTCCGCCAGCAGTTCGGCGATCTTGAGGGACGCCGACGGGTCCTTCTCGGACGGCTTCAGCACGAACGTGTTGCCGCAGGCGATGGCGATGGGGAACATCCACATCGGCACCATCGCCGGGAAGTTGAACGGCGTGATGCCCGCGACGACACCGAGCGGCTGGCGGATGGACGAGACATCCACACGGCTCGCGACCTGCGTCGACAGCTCTCCCTTCAGCTGGACGCTGATGCCGCAGGCCAGGTCGACGATCTCCAGGCCGCGGGCCACCTCGCCGAGCGCGTCGCTGTGCACCTT
The DNA here is from genome assembly GCF_045040895.1 of Streptomyces purpurascens. Classification (NCBI taxonomy): domain Bacteria; kingdom Bacillati; phylum Actinomycetota; class Actinomycetes; order Kitasatosporales; family Streptomycetaceae; genus Streptomyces; species Streptomyces purpurascens. The sequence continues at coordinate 3,360,025 of NZ_CP108341.1, forward strand.
GCCGTGCTCGGCGGTGATCAGCTCGGCGATGGCGTCCCGGTTGGCATCCAGCAGCGCCCGGAACTTGAAGAGGATCGAGGTCCGCTGGGCCAGCGAGGACTGGCCCCAGGTGGCGTAGGCCTCCTTGGCGGCGGCGACCGCCGCGTCGACCTCGTCGACCGAGGCGAACGCGACCTTCGTCGTCACCGCGCCGGTCGCCGGGTTCGTCACCGGCCCGTGCGTGCCCGAGGCGCCTTCGACGGTCTTGCCGCCGATCCAGTGGTTGACGATCTTCGTCATGGCCGGGAACTCCTTCACAGATGGCGGCGTCGGGTGGAGACGTGCCGTTCGTACAGCTCACGGGCCTTGACCGCGGACGGTCGTGTCGCGGTCTCGGCCACAGGTACATCCCACCAGGCCTGGGCGGGAGGCGCGCCCGACACTGTGTCTGCCGTTTGGGTCTCGACGTAGACACATGTGGGAGTGTCGGCGGCCCGGGCCTCGGCGAGTGCCTCGCGCAGGTCCCGTACGGTCTTCGCGCGCAGCACGCGCATGCCGAGGCTGGCCGCGTTGGCGGCGAGGTCCACCGGCAGGGGCGACCCGGTGTAGGTGCCGTCCTCGGACGGGAAGCGGTAGGCGGTGCCGAACCGCTCGCCGCCCACCGACTCGGACAGGCCGCCGATGGACGCGTAGCCGTGGTTCTGGATGATCAGGACCTTGATCGCGATGCCCTCCTGCACGGCCGTGACGATCTCGGTCGGCATCATCAGATACGTGCCATCGCCGACCAGCGCCCATACGGGCCGGTCTGGGGCGGCCAGCTGCACGCCGATCGCGGCCGGGATCTCGTAGCCCATGCAGGAGTAGCCGTACTCCAGGTGGTACTGGTCGTACGAGCGCGTCCGCCACAGTTTGTGCAGGTCGCCGGGGAGGGATCCGGCGGCGTTGATGAGGATGTCCGACTCGTCGACGAGCTCGTCCAGGGCGCCGAGGACCTGCGGCTGGGTGGGGCGGGTGTCCGGTTCGTCCACCTCGTAGCAGGCGTCGACGCGCTGCTCCCAGCGCTCCTTGTCCTCGGTGTACTCGGTGGCGTAGGAGCCGGCGACCCGGTACGCGTGCAGGCGGAGGGCCTCGGTGAGTTCCGTCAGGCCGCTGCGGGCGTCGGCGACGAGGGGGTGCCCGGCGAGCTTGTGGCCGTCGAAGGGGGCGATGTTGAGGTTGAGGAACCGGACGTTCTCGCCGGTGAAGAGGGTGCCGGAGGCGGTGGTGAAGTCGGTGTACCGGGTCCCGACTCCGATCACCAGGTCGGCGGTGCGGGCGAGTTCGTCCGCCGTCGCCGTGCCGGTGTGGCCGATGCCGCCGACGTCCTGGGCGTGGTCGTGGCGCAGGGAGCCCTTGCCGGCCTGGGTGGAGGCGACCGGGATGCCGGTGGTCTCGGCGAACTCGGCGAGTGCCTCCTCGGCGCGGCTGTGGTGCACGCCGCCGCCCGCGACGACCAGGGGCCTGGTCGCCGAGCGGATGATCCGTACCGCCTCGGCGAGTTCCGTCGGGTCGGCGCCGGGACGCCGTACGGTCCAGGTGCGCTCGGCGAAGAACTCCTCGGGCCAGTCGTAGGCCTCGGCCTGCACGTCCTGGGGCAGTGCGAGGGTGACGGCGCCGGTCTCGACGGGGTCGGTGAGGACGCGCATCGCGTTCAGGGCGGAGGGGATCAGGGCCTCCGGCCGGGTGATCCGGTCGAAGTACCTCGACACCGGGCGCAGGCAGTCGTTGACCGACACGTCGCCCGCGTACGGCACTTCGAGCTGCTGCAGGACCGGGTCGGCGGGGCGGGTCGCGAACACGTCGCCGGGCAGGAGCAGCACCGGCAGGTGGTTGATCGTCGCGAGGGCGGCGCCGGTGACGAGGTTGGTGGCGCCCGGGCCGATGGAGGTGGTGACCGCGTGTGTGGACAGCCGGTTGGACTGCCGGGCGTAGCCGACCGCGGCGTGCACCATGGCCTGTTCGTTGCGGCCCTGGTGGTACGGCATCGCGTCGGGGTGCTCCAGCAGCGCCTGGCCGAGGCCGGCGACGTTGCCGTGGCCGAAGATGCCCCAGGTGGCGCCGATGAGCCGCTGCCGTACGCCGTCGCGTTCGGTGTACTGGGCGGACAGGAAGCGTACAAGCGCCTGTGCGACCGTCAGCCTCGTCGTCATCGGTGTCCCTCCCGCCTTGTGTGGGGGACCTCCGGCGCGGGGCCGTAGCGGGCGGGGAGTTGTCGCTCGCACTTCGCTCCTGCCAAAGCAAAGCGGCCTCCCGCGCCGGAGGCGATCTGGGCCCGGGCGTCACGGGGCGCGTACGCGAAGCCGGGGGCGGCCCACGCGTACACACTCTCCCCGCCCGGGAGGGGGGAGTTCTCCTTGAGGACGTACGGCTCACCGGTCATGAAGCGGCCCTCACAGCAGTCCTACGGCGGTGTCCACGGCGGCGGCCACGTCGCCGTCCGCCGGATACAGCAGGGAACGGCCGACCACCAGCCCGCGCACGGTGGGCAGTTGGAGGGCGCCGCGCCACTTCTCGTACGCCCCGTCCTGATCGTCGCCCACCTCCCCGCCGAGCAGTACGGCGGGCAGCGTGGAGGCCGCCATGACCTCGGCCATGTCGTCGGGGTTCGCGGTGACCGGCACCTTCAGCCAGGTGTAGGCCGAACTGCCGCCCAGGCCCGAGGCGATGGCGATGGACTTGGTGACGGCCTCGGCGGAGAGGTCGTTGCGCAGCCGGCCCGTCTCGTCGCGGCGGGAGATGAAGGGCTCGACGAAGACGGGCAGCCGCCGGGCGGCCATGGCGTCGACGGCCCGGGCGGTGGACTCCAGGGTGGTGAGGGAGCCCGGGTCGTCGTAGTCGATGCGCAGGAGCAGCTTGCCCGCGTCGAAGCCGAGGCGCTCGATGTCCTCGGGACGGTGGCCGGTGAAGCGGTCGTCGAGTTCGAAGCTCGCGCCCTGGAGGCCGCCGCGGTTCATCGAGCCCAGGACGACCTTGCCGTCGAGGGCGCCGAGCAGCAGCAGGTCGTCGAGGATGTCGGCGGTGGCGAGGACGCCGTCCACGCCGGGGCGGGACAGGGCCAGGCAGAGGCGTTCGAGGAGGTCCGCGCGGTTGGCCATGGCCATGCTGCGGCCGCCGACGCCGAGGGCGCCGCGGGCCGGGTGGTCGGCGGCGACGATCATCAGCCGGCCGTTGTCGTTCAGCAGGGGCCTGCGGGAGCGGCGGGCGGCGGCCTCGGCGATCGCCTCCGGGCGGTGGCTGCGCAGGCGGACGAGTTCGGAGACGTCGACGGTCACTTGACGGCCCCCGCGGTGACGGCCGCCTCGATCTCGCCCGGGGTGGGCATCGCGGAGGAGCACTCCAGGCGGGAGGCGACGATGGCGCCGGCGGCGTTGGCGTGCCGCATGGTCTTCTCCAGGTCCCAGCCGGCCAGGAGGCCGTGGACCAGGGAGCCGCCGAAGGCGTCGCCGGCGCCCAGGCCGTTGAGGACGTTCACGGGCAGCGGCGGGACCTCGGCGCTCGCGCCCTCGCGGTTGACGGCCAGGACGCCCTTGGGGCCCTGCTTGACGACGGCCAGTTCCACGCCCGCGTCGAGGAGGGCGCGGGCGGCGGCGTGGGGTTCGCGCACGCCCGTGGCGACCTCCACCTCGTCGAGGTTGCCGACCGCGACGGTGGTGTGGCGCAGGGCCTCCTTGTAGAAGGGGCGGGCCGCGTCGGGGTCGGTCCAGAACATCGGGCGCCAGTCGAGGTCGAAGACCGTCGTGCCGGACTTGGCGCGGTGGGCGAGGGCCGCGAGCGTCGCCGTACGGCTCGGTTCCTCGCTCAGGCCCGTGCCCGTGACCCAGAAGACGCGGGCGTCTCGGATGCCGTCGAGGTCGAGCTCGTGGGCGTCGATCTCCAGGTCGGGGGCCTTGGGCCGGCGGTAGAAGTACAGCGGGAAGTCGTCCGGCGGGAAGACCTCGCAGAAGGTGACCGGGGTGGGCAGGCCGGGGACCGGGGTGACCCAGCGGTCGTCCACGCCGAAGTCCTTCAGGGCCTCGTGGAGGTAGGTGCCGAAGGGGTCGTCGCCGGTGCGCGTGATCACCGCGGTCCGCCGTCCCAGGCGGGCCGCGGCCACCGCGACGTTCGTCGCCGAGCCGCCGAGGAACTTGCCGAAGGACGTGACCTGCGGCAGCGGGACGCCCGTCTGGAGCGGATACAGATCCACTCCGATCCGCCCCATGGTGATCAGGTCGTACGCCATCGGATACCCCTCGGTGTCGGCTCTCCCCGGTTTTGTAGCCCCCTTCCCGAAGCCCTGTCAATGTTTTGTCCGGACATTCGGACCAGATCATGACAGCGCTTTCCGTATGCCCTGGTCCGGGTTCCCACCGCTCGACGACTGAGGCACCGTGGACGAGCCGACGCCCCGGTGCCGCGTCAAGGCGCCCCGCCGACGGTCCGGCGCGTACCTTTGCCCCGGCTGTGTCACAAACACCCCCTTCCTGTCACACATGTCGCGCGTGCGCAGGTCTTCCGTCACACCCGGCCCACAGGCCCTGACCCGTGTGACCGAGCGTCGTTGACCGGCCACAGGCTTGTTGATCGCCAGCGCAGCGCCCGGCTCCCCCGGACGGCCGTCCCCGGCCCCCGCCGTGGTGCGCGCGGGGAGGTGCATGTCATGTCCGACCGAAAGCTCTGGTCCTACAAGGAGATCGCGGCACACATCCGGGTGCAGCCCGACACCGTGCGGTCCTACCGCAAGCACGGTCTGCTGCCGCCGCCCGACCATGTCGAGAGCGGCAAGCCCTACTGGTACGCCGACACGGTCCGGGCCTGGGTCGCCTCCAGGCCCGGCAACCGGGGGCGAAGAGACGACTGACCGGCCTCGCGCACCGACCCCGTGCCCCACCCTCGCGTGGGGCACAGTCTTCTGTCCTTCGGCGGGGGCGTCAGCTCCACGGCTCGATGACCGTGGCCCCCGCTCCCGGCGCCGTCCCCATCGCCGCCAGCGCGGCCGGGGCCTCGTCCAGCGTGATCGTGGACGTCACCAGCAGGTCGGGGCGCAGCACACCGCTGCGGACCAGCTCCAGCATCGGCGGGTAGCCGTGCGCGGCCATGCCGTGGCTGCCGAGGAGTTCGAGCTCCAGGGCGATCGCGCGGGCCATCGGGACGGGTGTCGTGCCGGTCGGAGAGGGCAGCAGACCGACCTGAACGTGCCGGCCGCGGCGGCGCAGGCCGTTCACGGAGGCGGCGCAGGTGGCGGGTGAGCCGAGGGCGTCGAGCGAGAGGTGGGCGCCGCCGCCGGTCAGGTCGCGGACCGCCGCCGCGGTGTCCGGCACCGCTGTCGCGTCCAGGCACCGCGCGGCCCCGAACCTCCGCGCCAGGTCCAGTGCCTGGGCCGATACGTCGACGGCCACGACCCGCGCTCCCGACGCCGCCGCGATCATCACCGCCGAGAGCCCCACCCCGCCGCAGCCGTGCACCGCGACCCACTCCCCCGCCGCGACCCGGCCCTGCCGCACCACCGCCCGGTACGCCGTGGCGAACCGGCAGCCGAGGGAGGCCGCCGTCGCGAAGGACATGTCCCCGGGGAGCGCCACGAGGTTCACGTCGGCGTGGTCCAGCGCCACGTACTGGGCGAAGGAACCCCAGTGCGTGAAGCCGGGCTGGGTCTGGCGCTCGCACACCTGATGGTCGCCCTCCGCACAGGACGGGCAGGTGCCGCAGGCGCAGATGAACGGCACGGTGACCCGGTCGCCGGGCCGCCATCCGGTCACCCGGGCGCCCACCGCCTCGACGACACCGGCGAGTTCGTGCCCGGGCACATGCGGCAGTGCGATGTCCGGGTCGTGGCCCTGCCAGCCGTGCCAGTCGCTGCGGCACAGGCCGGTGGCCTCGACCCGCACGACGACGCCGTGCTCCGCGGGCTGCGGATCCGCGACCTCCCGCACCTCGGCCGTCTCCCCGTACCGCTCGAACACCACGGCCCGCATGACCCACCCGCCTTTTCGTTCACGCCCGGTTCGCGCATGTCCGGTTCGCGCATCTCCGGGATTCCGAAGGGCTCCTACCTTCCCGGGCGATCAAGCATGCGACGCTCCGACCTTGTCTCTGGCCTCTTCCGTCTCCTTCGACGGGCCCGGTGCGCTCTCGCTCAGACCGAAGCGCTCGTGGAAGCGGCGCAGCGGGCCCGGGGCCCACCAGGTGGCGCGGCCCGTGAGGCGCATGACCGCGGGGACCAGGAGGCTGCGGACGATCATCGCGTCCATCAGGACCGCCAGAGCGATGCCCAGGCCGAGCATCTTGGTGTTGGTCACCCGGGAGGTGCCGATCGCGACCATGACCACGGCCAGGATGACCGCCGCCGCGGTGATCAGCCCGCCCGTGCGCGCCAGGCCGTGCCGGACGGCCTGGTCGTGGTCGCCGGTGTGGTCGTACTCCTCCTTGATGCGGGAGAGCAGGAACACCCCGTAGTCCATGGACAGACCGAAGGCCACACAGAACATCAGGACCGGCAGGGTCGTCTCTATGGAGCCGGGACTGGTGAAGCCGAGCAGGCCGGACAGATGACCGTCCTGGAAGACCCAGACGACCGCGCCGAACATGGCTGTCAGGCTGAGCGCGTTGAGCACGACCGCCTGGATCGGTATCAGCACGCTGCCCGTGAGGAGGAAGACCAGGAGCAGGGTGACGATCGTGATGAAGACGGCCGCGAGCGGCAGGCGCTCCCCTATGGCGTCCTTGGAGTCGACCAGGACGGCCGCCATGCCGGTCACCTCGGTGTCGAAGGGGGCCCGGAGCTCGCGCAGTTCACCGACCAGGCGCTGGGCCGGATCGTCGACCGCCTCGCCCTTCGGCAGCACCGTGAAGTACGCCGAGTCGCCCTTGACCAGCGGCCCGTCGACCCGCTGCACCTCGGGCAGTTCGGCGATCCGCTCCTTGTAGGCGCCGTACTGCGCCTCGGTCGCGCGGCCCTGGGCGAGCACTTCGAGGCCGCCGTCGGGGCTGCCGGGGAAGCCGTCCCGGATGTGCTGCTGCACGACATGGGACTCGGAGGTCGAGGGCAGCTGACGGTCGTCCGCGGTGCCGAACCTCACGCCCAGGAAGGGCAGTCCGAGCAGGACGAGGACGGCTGTGGTGCCCAGGGCGAAGAACGGGGCGCGGCGCATGACGAGCGTCGCCGTACGCGCCCATGTTCTGCCCTCTTCCCCGGCGGGCTTCGGCCGGTGTCCGCGCCGGAACACGCGGCGCAGGTCCAGGGCGTTGACCCGGTGCCCGAGCAGCGTCAGCGCCGCCGGGAGCAGGATCAGCGCGGCCGCCGCGGCCAGCAGCACCACGGCGATCCCGGCGTAGGCGAAGGACCGCAGGAAGTACTGCGGGAAGACCAGCATCGCGGCCAGGGACACCGCGACCGTGAGGGCGGAAAACAGCACCGTACGGCCGGCGGTGCGCAGGGTGGTGCCGATCGCCGTCAAGGGCTCGGCGCCCGTGGACAGTTCCTCGCGGTAGCGGCGGACGATGAACAGCGCGTAGTCGACGGCGAGGCCGAGGCCGAGGGCCGTGGTGAGGTTGATCGCGAACACGGACACGTCGGTGAGCTCGGTGAGGCCGCGCAGGATCGCGTTGGTCCCGAGGATGGCGACGATGCCGATGCCGAGCGGCAGCAGGGCCGCGACCGCGCTGCCGAAGACCATCACCAGCAGCACGAGCGTCACCGGCAGGGCGATGAGCTCGGCCCGGGTCAGGTCCTCCTGGATGATCGTCTGCATCTCGTGCCGCACGGCGACCGGGCCGCCGACGGTGACCTCCACCGGGCCGTGCACGCCGCGGTAGTGGGGCGCGATGCGCTCCAGGGTCTCGGCGGCGGTCTTCTCGTCACCGGTGATGCGGGCGGCTATCAGCGCCTCGTGGCCGTCCTCGGCGCGCAGGGCCGGGGTGCCGGACTGCCAGTAGGAGCCGATGCCGGTGACGCCCCGCTCGCTCGCCAGCCGCTCGGCGAGACGCTTGGCCCGGGCGGCGACGGCCGGATCGTCGACCGAGGCGTCGCCCGCGTCGACCAGGAGCAGCAGGTTGGGCTGGGAGCCGGGGAACTCGCGCTCCAGGACCTTGGTCGCACGGGTGGACTCGGCGGCCGGATCCTCCCAGCCGCCGGCGCCGAGCCGGTCGGCGACGCCGCTGCCGGCCAGCACCGCGAGGGCGGTGATCACCAGTGCCACCAGCAGCGACAGTCTGGGCCTCGCGGTGACGAAGCGGGTCCAGCCGCCGACGCGTGGTGGTGTGTTGACTTCGGTCATCGTGCGGTGTCCCCTTCACCGTGACCCGTGTCCAGGCGCAGCCTGACAGCGCGGGGCTGCCATAGACTGGCAAACACGAGAGTTCGCTCGCATTTCTGCCGACTCCAGAATGCGAGCGACCACTCGCGTTTGTCAATCGCGTGATGAGACCTGGGGATAACGCGTGCCCGAGAAGACCGAGAAACCCGCGACGGAGACCACGACAGCGGCGGCCGAGGACCGGCCGCGCCGTCGCCAAGCCCGCGGCGAGCGCCGGATCACCCAGCTACTCGAAGCCGCTGCCACGGTCTTCGCCACGACCGGCTACACGGCCGCCAGCACCAACGCCATCGCCCGCGAGGCGGGCGTCTCGCCGGGCACGCTGTACCAGTTCTTCCCGAACAAGGAAGCGATCGCGATCGAGCTGGGCGGGCGGCTCATGCACGAGATGCGGCAGTCCTACGACGAGGTCCTCAGCCCGATCGACCCCGCGGTGACCCCGATCGAGGAGGCGATCACCGGGACCGTCGACCGCTTCATCGAGTTCAACTGCCTCCACCCGGCCTTCTTCGTGCTGATGCACGGCCCCGACATCCCGGGGCGCATCGCCGAGGAGCACGACGCGCTGCACACGACGCTGGTCACCCGGGTCGAGACACTCCTCGCCCCGTTCGTGCCCGACGCGCCCGCCCCGGCCGTCACCCGCACCGCCCAGATGTGCGTCGGCATCTACAAGGCCGGCCTGGAGCTGATCCTGGCCCACGAGGGCGCCGAGCGGGAGGCGTACATCCAGGAGCTGAAGGACGTCCTCCTGCGCTACCTGCGACCCCTGGCCGAGGGCGTCGTGTACTAATACCCCCTAGGGGTACAGTGGAGAGGTGTGCGGGCCCCTCGTGGGTCCCCACAGCCCCACATGCCTCGACGAGGAGTAACGACATGACCGCCCAGACCGACACCACGGGCTCCGTCACCACCGTCTACAAGGTGAGCGGCATGAGCTGCGGACACTGCGAGGGCGCCGTCTCCGGCGAGATCTCCGAGATCTCCGGCGTCAGTTCGGTGACGGCCGTCGCCAAGACCGGCGAGGTCACCGTCGTCTCCGCGGCCCCGCTCGAGGACGAGGCCGTACGCGCCGCGGTCGACGAGGCCGGTTTCGAGCTGGCCGGCCGGGCCTGACCCCCACCTTCGCCGAGTTGCCGGGCCCGAGAGCCCGGGACGCCGGGGCCTGAGACGCTCCAGACCTGGCACTCGTACCGACGTACGGGCCGTACGGCCGCCGCCCCGGCCCGTACGGCCCGTTCCGCTTCCCGGGCGCCCCGCCACCTCCTGGAGTGAAGGACATGACCAGCACCACCGCCCAGGCGCCGCCGGACCCCGAACCGGCGCTCGCCGAGGTCGAGCTGCTCATCGGCGGGATGACCTGCGCCTCCTGCGCGGCCCGCGTCGAGAAGAAGCTCAACCGCATGGACGGCGTCTCGGCCACGGTGAACTACGCGACGGAGAAGGCCAGGGTCAGCTACCCCGCGGGCACCGAGGTCGCCGATCTGATCGCCACCGTGGTGAAGACCGGGTACACCGCCGAGGAGCCCGCACCCGCGCCCGAGGAGGAAACCGCCGCGGACGAGGACCCCGAGCTGTCGGCCCTGCGCCGGCGCCTGGCCGTCTCCGCCGCCCTCGCGGTGCCCGTCGTCCTGCTGGCGATGGTCCCGGCCCTCCAGTTCGACAACTGGCAGTGGCTCTCGCTCACCCTCGCCGCGCCGGTCGTCGTCTGGGGCGGACTGCCCTTCCACCGGGCCGCCTGGACGAACGCCCGGCACGGCGCCGCCACCATGGACACGCTGGTCAGTCTCGGCACGCTGGCCGCGTTCGGCTGGTCCCTGTGGGCGCTGTTCCTCGGCGACGCGGGCATGCCGGGCATGCGGCACCCCTTCGAGCTCACGGTCTCGCGCGGCGACGGTGCCTCGCAGATCTATCTGGAGGTCGCCTCAGGCGTCACCGCCTTCATCCTGCTGGGCCGCTATCTGGAGGCCCGCTCCAAGCGCCGCGCCGGGGCCGCGCTCCGGGCGCTGCTGGAGCTGGGCGCCAAGGACGTGGCCGTCCTGCGGGACGGGCGCGAGGTGCGGATCCCGGCGCAGCGGCTGGCGGTCGGCGACCGGTTCGTCGTACGGCCCGGCGAGAAGATCGCCACCGACGGCACCGTGGTCGAGGGGGCGTCCGCGGTGGACGCCTCGATGCTGACCGGCGAGTCGGTGCCGGTGGACGTGGCGGCCGGGGACACGGTCACCGGCGCGACGGTCAACGCCGGTGGCCGGCTGGTCGTCGAGGCCACCCGGGTCGGCGCCGACACGCAGCTCGCGCGGATGGCGAAGCTGGTGGAGGACGCGCAGAACGGCAAGGCCGAGGTGCAGCGGCTCGCCGACCGGATCTCCGGGATCTTCGTGCCGGTGGTCCTGCTGATCGCCGTCGCCACGGCCGGGGCGTGGCTCGGGCTGACCGGCGACGGTGTCGCCGCCTTCACGGCCGCCGTCGCCGTGCTGATCATCGCGTGCCCGTGCGCGCTTGGCCTGGCCACCCCGACCGCGCTGATGGTCGGCACGGGCCGCGGCGCGCAGCTCGGCATCCTCATCAAGGGCCCGGAGGTCCTGGAGTCCACGCGCCGGATCGACACGGTCGTCCTGGACAAGACCGGCACGGTCACCACGGGCCGGATGACCCTCCAGGAGGTGTACGTCGCCGAGGGCGCCGACGAGAAGGAGGTGCTGCGGCTCGCGGGCGCCGTGGAGCACGCCTCCGAACACCCCGTCGCGCGGGCGATCGCGCTGGGCGCCGAGGAGAGGGCCGGACGGCTCCCGGAGGTCGAGGGGTTCCGGAGCGTCCCCGGGCGGGGCGTACACGGGCGCGTGGAGGGACGTGAGGTCGCCGTGGGGCGGCTCTTCGACGACGTACCGCCGGAGCTGGCCCGCGCGCGGGACGAGGCCGAGCGGGCCGGGCGTACGGCCGTCCTGGCGGGCTGGGACGGGACGGCGCGGGCCGTGCTGGCCGTGGCGGACGCGGTCAAGGAGACCAGCGCCGAGGCGGTGCGCGAGCTGCGCGCGCTGGGGCTCACGCCGGTGCTGCTGACCGGGGACAACCGGGCCGTGGCCGAGACGGTGGCGAAGGCCGTGGGGATCGACCAGGTGGTCGCGGAGGTCCTGCCCGAGGACAAGGTCGACGCCGTGCGGCGGCTGCGGGCCGAGGGGCGGGTCGTCGCCATGGTGGGCGACGGCGTCAACGACGCGGCCGCGCTCGCCACCGCCGATCTGGGCCTGGCCATGGGCACCGGCACGGACGCGGCGATCGAGGCGGGCGATCTGACGCTGGTGCGCGGCGACCTGCGGGTGGCCGCGGACGCGATCCGGCTGTCGCGCCGGACGCTGACCACGATCAAGGGCAATCTCGTGTGGGCCTTCGGCTACAACGTGGCCGCGCTGCCACTGGCCGCCGCGGGGCTGCTGAACCCGATGATCGCGGGGGCCGCGATGGCCTTCTCGTCCGTCTTCGTCGTCACGAACAGTCTGCGACTCCGGACATTCCGGTGAAGTCCCCTGAATTCGCCCTAAGTTCGCGGCGAACCTGATATGAGCCCCTCTGGAGTCCCGAGCCCGGCTCACATAAGCTCTTCACAAGGCTCGCGCATCATCCTTACGCTTGAGTCCCGGACGGCATTTCCGGGCTCTTGCGTAGCTAACGGACATATGCAAGAGACGCAGATCACAGTGATGTGAACGTAACCATCGAAGGGGTTCGAAGGTCTAAGTTGACGATGTCAGGGAGCGTCTTGGGGGGCGTGACCTGACATCTGGAGATGTCTTGGGGGACTTCTCCAGAGATGCGTTGCCGGGGCACGCACACCGGGAAGCTTTGAGCGGCCCTCCCGGACGTGCGCTGTCCCGGCAGATCGCACACGACAGAGGCACGACGAGTTTTGCTCGTTGTGCTCACAGCGATTCAGGCGCTGTCCTCACAGACGCCCGGCCGGATCCCGTGGGGGGAATCCGCACCGGGACTGAGAAGGCGCCCTGGCCGTCGGCCCGTGGGGGGACCGGCGTTCCGGGGCGCCTTCTTCATTGCGTAAGAAATCATGTAAGAGATCGCCTCCCCGCAGGATCACGCGAAAACGCGGGAGACCACACGCGGGTCACGCAAGGGATCACGCGAGAGCCCCCGCATCCGGCAGTCGGATGCGGGGGCTCCTGCGGTACGCGCTACGCCTCAGCGGCCCTCGACGGGAACGAAGTCGCGCTCGACCACGCCCGTGTAGATCTGGCGCGGGCGGCCGATGCGGGAGCCCGGCTCCTTGATCATCTCGTGCCACTGGGCGATCCAGCCCGGCAGCCGGCCGAGTGCGAACAGGACCGTGAACATCTCGGTCGGGAAGCCCATGGCCCGGTAGATCAGGCCGGTGTAGAAGTCGACGTTCGGGTAGAGGCTGCGCGAGACGAAGTAGTCGTCGGAGAGCGCGTGCTCCTCCAGCTTCAGCGCGATGTCCAGCAGCTCGTCGGACTTGCCGAGCGCGGACAGGACGTCGTGCGCGGCGGCCTTGATGATCTTGGCGCGCGGGTCGAAGTTCTTGTAGACCCGGTGGCCGAAGCCCATCAGGCGGACGCCGTCCTCCTTGTTCTTCACCTTGCGGATGAAGGTGTCGACGTCGCCGCCGGAGTCGCGGATGCCCTCCAGCATCTCCAGCACCGACTGGTTGGCGCCGCCGTGCAGCGGGCCCCACAGGGCGTTGATGCCGGCGGAGATCGAGGCGAACATGTTCGCCTGCGAGGAGCCGACCAGGCGGACCGTGGACGTCGAACAGTTCTGCTCGTGGTCCGCGTGCAGGATCAGCAGCTTGTCGAGCGCGGAGACCACGGTCGGGTCCAGGTCGTACTCCTGCGCGGGGACCGAGAAGGTCATGCGGAGGAAGTTCTCGACGTAACCGAGGTCGTTGCGCGGGTAGACGAACGGGTGACCGATCGACTTCTTGTACGCGTACGCCGCGATCGTCGGGAGCTTGGCGAGCAGGCGGGTCGTGGAGAGGTTGCGCTGGCGCTCGTCGAACGGGTTGTGGCTGTCCTGGTAGAACGTGGACAGCGCCGAGACGACCGAGGACAGCATGGCCATCGGGTGGGCGTCACGCGGGAAGCCCTTGTAGAAGTTCTTGACGTCCTCGTGCAGCAGGGTGTGCTGCGTGATGTCGTTCTGGAACGTCGAGAGCTCGTCGACGGTCGGCAGCTCGCCGTTGATCAGCAGGTAGGCGACCTCCAGGAAGGTGGAGCGCTCGGCCAGCTGCTCGATCGGGTAGCCGCGGTACCGCAGGATGCCCGCTTCGCCGTCCAGGTAGGTAATGGCGGATTTGTACGCGGCGGTGTTGCCGTAACCGCTGTCCAGTGTCACCAGACCGGTCTGGGCGCGGAGCTTCCCGATGTCGAAGCCCTTGTCCCCGACGGTGCTGTCGATCACCGGGTAGGTGTACTCGCCGTCGCCGTACCGCAGTACTACAGAGTTGTCGCTCACGTCTTCCCTCACCGACGTTGTGCCTCATCTTCGAGGTTGCCCTGACTGTCTCTACCATCCCCCACTTGGCTCAGGAGAGTGCACTCGGGGTCGACCATCGGGCCTATTGACGGCACTGAGTGCCGCCAACTTGCTCATCCTGCCCCCTGTGTTCCCCATCCGGAAGCCTCTGTGACCTTCACGACTCGTTTGATCGATCATTTTTTCGCGATCCGTGCGATCCGAGCCTGAAATCGAGTGCCGTGCAGCGCCGGCCCGCCGACACCGTGCGCACCGCCTGGCCGATCGCCTTGCGCGAACCGACGAGGACGACCAGCTGTTTGGCCCGGGTGACCGCCGTGTAGAGCAGGTTCCGCTGGAGCATCATCCAGGCGCCCGTGGTCACCGGGATGACGACCGCCGGGTACTCGCTGCCCTGGGAGCGGTGGATCGTCACGGCGTACGCGTGGGCCAGCTCGTCGAGCTCGTCGAAGTCGTACGGAACCTCCTCGTCCTCGTCCGTCAGCACGGTCAGACGCTGGTCGACCGGGTCGAGCGAGGTCACCACGCCCACGGTGCCGTTGAAGACGCCGTTCTCGCCCTTCTCGTAATTGTTGCGAATCTGGGTGACCTTGTCCCCGACCCGGAAGACCCGGCCGCCGAAGCGCTTCTCGGGCGTGTCGGGGCGGCCGGGGGTGATGGCCTGCTGGAGCAGTCCGTTCAGCGTGCCCGCGCCCGCCGGGCCCCGGTGCATGGGGGCGAGCACTTGGACGTCCCGGCGCGGGTCCAGCCCGAACTTGGCGGGGATACGACGCGCCGCCACGTCCACGGTGAGCCGCCCTGCGGCCTCCGTGTCGTCCTCGACGAAGAGGAAGAAGTCCTTCATGCCGTCGGTGACCGGGTGTTGGCCGGCGTTGATCCGGTGGGCGTTCGTCACCACGCCCGACTGCTGGGCCTGCCGGAAGACCCGGGTCAGGCGGACGGCGGGGATCGGCCCTCCGTCGGCGAGCAGATCCCGCAGCACCTCCCCCGCACCCACACTCGGCAACTGGTCCACGTCGCCGACGAACAGCAGATGCGCCCCAGGCGGCACGGCCTTCACCAGCTTGTTGGCCAGCAGCAGGTCCAGCATCGACGCCTCGTCGACCACCACCAGGTCGGCGTCGAGCGGACGGTCCCGGTCGTAGGCCGCGTCGCCGCCGGGCTTCAGCTCCAGCAGGCGGTGGACCGTGGAGGCCTCGGCGCCGGTGAGCTCGGACAGGCGCTTGGCGGCCCGGCCGGTCGGGGCGGCGAGCACGACCTTCGCCTTCCTGGCGCGGGCCAGCTCCACGATCGAGCGGACCGTGAAGGACTTGCCGCAGCCGGGGCCGCCGGTGAGGACGGCGACCTTCTCGGTCAGCGCCAACTTGACGGCGGCCTCCTGCTCCGGGGCGAGGTCGGTGCCGGTGCGCGCCTTGAGCCAGGTGAGGGCCTTGTCCCAGGCCACCGTACGGAAGCCCGGCATCCGGTCCTCCTCGGTGCGCAGCAGGCGCAGCAGCTGGGCGGAGAGGGAGAGTTCGGCGCGGTGGAAGGGCACGAGGTAGATGGCGGTGACGGGTTCACCGCCGTCGGGTCCCGGGACCTTCTCCCGTACGACGCCGGGCTCCTCGCCGTCCTCCCCCGGCTCGGCGAGCTCGGCCAGGCACTCGATGACCAGGCCCGTGTCGACCTGGAGGAGCTTGACCGCGTCCTTGATCAGCTGCTCCTCCGGGAGGAAGCAGTGGCCCTGGTCGGTGGACTGCGACAGCGCGTACTGCAGGCCCGCCTTGACGCGCTCCGGGCTGTCGTGCGGGATGCCGACGGACTGGGCGATCTTGTCGGCGGTGAGGAAGCCGATGCCCCAGACGTCGGAGGCGAGGCGGTACGGCTGGTTCTTCACGACCCCGATCGAGGCGTCGCCGTACTTCTTGTAGATGCGCACGGCGATGGACGTGGACACCTCGACGGTCTGGAGGAAGAGCATGACCTCCTTGATGGCCTTCTGTTCCTCCCAGGCGTCGGCGATCTTCTTCGTCCGCTTGGGGCCGAGGCCCGGGACCTCGATCAGCCGCTTGGGCTCCTCCTCGATGATCTGGAGGGTGTCCAGCCCGAAGTGCCGGGTGATCCGGTCGGCGAAGACCGGGCCGATGCCCTTGACCAGACCCGAGCCGAGGTAGCGGCGGATGCCCTGGACGGTGGCCGGCAGGACGGTCGTGTAGTTCTCCACGTGGAACTGCTTGCCGTACTGCTGGTGCGACCCCCAACGGCCCTCCATACGCAGGGACTCGCCGACCTGCGCGCCGAGCAGTGCGCCGACGACCGTGAGCAGGTCGCCGCCGCCTCTGCCGGTGTCGACCCGGGCGACCGTGTAGCCGTTCTCCTCGTTGGCGTACGTGATCCGCTCGAGTACGCCTTCCAGCGTGGCCAGTCGCCGCTCGCCCTGATCGGTCATGAGGGGACCGTACCGCCCGGGTAGGACAACGCCCTTGAATAAAGCGACCGATCAGTATGCGGAGAGCCGGTCACCTTTCACGGCGAATTCACAACAACAGCCCGAAGCTTTACAGTTCAAGCATCTTAGCTGTCCTTTTCGGCCGCCATTCCCGTGGGAGAATTCAGGCTTGATTCGCCGTGAATTGAGGAATGATGTCACCTCAGGCCCAGAGCGTCGCCCTGTGGATCCTGGCCCTGGCCGTCAACACGACGGCGGCGTGCGCCGGGATCGTGTGGGGCTGGACGGCGTTCACGCAGTTCCTCGTGCCGGCTTTCGGCTCGGTGGTGGGGGCGTCGGTGGTCAGTTACAGCTTGCGGCGGTGAGATGGCCGTCTTTGACGGCGGTTACGAAGGCGGTCCAGCCGGTTGCCGAGAAGGTGAGGGTGGGGCCGGGGGTGGTTTTGCTGTCTCGGACGGGGATGTCGGGGTGGCCGTGGGCGACTTCGAGGCATTCACCTTGGTCGCCGCCGCTGTAGCTGGACTTGTACCACCCGGTGACGGTGCGCTCATTGGTGACCATTCGCGTGTTCCTCCGCTGCCGCCCTGACTAGGGACAGTGACTCCTGCTGCGACAACGCGTCGCTCAGGGCCAGAGCGTAAGCGGTCTGACAGGCGCTCACCAGGGCAGGATCGTCCATCAAGTTCCCGGTCTGAAAGCCCTCGACGTAGGCCACCGGAGCCGAGTCCTCGAATGTCATGAGCGTGAGCAGACTCTGCATGAGCGCGTGCGCCCCCACGCCGTAGGGAAGGACGTGCAGGCGCAGTCGTCCCGACTCGGCCATGTCCGCAATCCTGTGCAACTGCTCGGCCATGACCTGCGGCCCGCCCACACAACGGCGAAGAACCGCCTCGTCAAGCAGTGTCCAGACCACGGGCTGCGCTGGTCCGTCGAGGATTCGGCGACGCTTTGTTCGGATGACAACGAGCTCGTCAAGTTGCTCGGGCGTGTGATTCGGTCGGTACGCACGGAAGAGAGCGCGTGCGTAGTCGTCGGTCTGCAGCACTCCGGGAACCAGCGAGAGTGCGAACTGCTGGATCAGCAGGGCCAGTTGCTCAAGCTCGGCCACGGCGGCGAAGTGATCGGTGTATTTCGACTCCAGATCCTCCAGCCACCGCGCGAAGAACCCGTCCGTCCCCAGCGCCCGGTCGATCCGCAGCGCGTCATCCGGCTTCGGAAGGCGCCTCCCGGCCTCGAAGTGGCTGATGAGCGTGGGCGAGCACACGACCTGGTCGCCCAGTTCCTCCTGCGTGAGGCCGACGGCTGTCCGCCGCAGCCGCAGTTCCTCTCCGTACTTCTGACGCGGCGTTCGAAGCGCGCGGCGTTCGTCCATGCGGCCAACTCCTCTTCTTGACAAGCGCGATGTCAAGCTCCGACCCCTGGCAGCGTAGCGAGGGCCGACCCCACTCTGTGAGTGATTCACCACAGACCGCAGTCACCGCAGGTGGGAAGGCCGACAGACATGACAGACCTCATCGCCCGGCTCCTCGAGCCGCTCCTCCGCTTCCTGTTTCCGCCTCGCGGGCGGCGACGGCGATCGTCGGCATCAACCCCGTGCCCGTACGCGTGCCCGTACTGCCACGACGGCGTCAGGGTCACGACGGCCCGCCGCCCCGAGGTGCGCCCGCTGCGCGGTGAGGACAACCAGTTGGTGCGCCCGTACCTGATGGCGGAGACCGGCGTATGACCAGCGGAGCGCCCGGGCGACTGCTGCCGTGGACGAGCCCCGAGGGCAGGCCGTGCTACCTCGTGGGCGACGGGACCGGATACGTCGCGCGTATCGCAGACGACATCGAGGATGTGCAACTCGGCATGGCGGACGACCTTCTCGGCCACGCCGACGAACTCCTCGCGGAACGCCGGGTGACGAGTGCGGAACTGCACTACCTGGCCCGGCGGCTCACCGAGTCCCTGCGGGACGTCAGGCGGGTCGCGGAAAGCAGAGGGGCACGCCTCTGCCCGCGCGAAGGACCATGATCTGAAAGGGCGTGGGCCGGCTCAGCCGGCGGGGCCGGTCAGGAAGTCGGTGATGCGGCGGCTCGCTTCGGCCGGGGCGGCGTGCGGCAGGGCGTGGTGGGAGACGTTCGGCAGTGTGGCCGTCGTGGCGTGTGGCAGCAGTTTCCCGGCGCGGGCGGCCACCTTGGACGGGTTGTGGGTCCGGGTGTTCTCGGCGAGGAGCACGAGGACCGGCAGGTCCAAGGTGCGCAGCGCGCCCGGCTTCGGGCGTGGTCCCACCACCGGCCGCACGGAGGGGAAGCCCGCGGCCGCCTCCTGGAGGGCGAGCCAGTCGGGGTCCAGGGGGACGCCCCCGGTCTCCCATTCCAGGAAGGTCCGGACCCGGCGGGGCGTGGGCCGCAGCGCCATCCGCACCGCGTGCAGTCCGTAGGCCGACTTCAGCTTGGCGAAGCACAGGGTCGGGTCCAGGAGGACCAGATGCCGTACCCGGTGGGGCGAGCGCAGGGCGTACCGCAGCGCGATCCAGGCGCCGTACGAGTGCCCGCCGAGGTCGGTCTCCGCGAGGCCGAGGCCCTTGAGGAGCGCGTCCAGCCAGGACACGAGGTCGGCGGTCGTACGGGGGTGGCGACCGGGGGCCGGTGTGCTGCGGCCCGGGGCGCCGATCAGGTCGACGGCGTACACCCGGTGGACGCGGGAGAGTTCGGCGGCCTGCCGGTACCAGGAGGCCGAGGTCGCGCTTCCGCCTCCCGGCAGCAGGAGGAGTGGAGGACCGTCGGCCGGGCCGCACACGTTCACGTGCGTCGCACCGAAGGGCGTGGGCACGGTCACGGCCTCACGCGAGGTCGGCCACTTGGCCATGACCCTGTCGTAGGCGGCGAGGAAGCCGTCCATGTCGTACGTACCGCGAGCGCTCATGAGCCAGGTCCCCTTATTATCTCGCTCAGTGAGATACTTGTTGAGCGAGATGATAGTCGGAGGCCGCGGGTGCCCGACCAGAGGTACGAGGAGATGGAGATCGTCCATCTGTTGCGCGCTGTGGCCGTCGACCTGGGGCGGCACAGCGCCCGGTTCGCCCAGCGCAACGGCATGCATCCCACCGATGTTCGGGCGCTGATCGTCCTGATGGACGCCTACCGCGCGGGCGAGGAGACCACGGCGGGGCGACTCGGTGCCGCGCTCGGGCTGAACTCGGCGGGGACCACGGCACTGGTCGACCGGCTTGAGCGGGCCGGGCATGTGCGGCGAGTGCGCGGCGAGCGGGACCGTCGCAAGGTCACCATCGAGGTGGACGAGCGCGCCATCGCCCTCGGCCGGCAGCACTTCGGCCCGCTGATCGACCGGGCGGTGGGCCTGTTGAGCGGGTACGACGAGCGGGAACTGGCCGCGATCAGGGGCTTTCTGGCCGGGGTGCGGGAGGCCGCGGCCGAGGAAGGCGACTAGCGGCACGCGGCGAGAATGGGCAAGTGGAGCGATCGGGCCGTCCCTGGCCGCGAAAGCCCAGGTAGACAGACTCCCCGTTGTCCCGAACGCTCCACTCGCCTCACCGCCTCCAGAACAAGTGGTGCGTCACCCCGCTCGGGCTCGGCACCACATCGCAGTGGAAGCGGTCGAGCAGCTCGTCGGGCGACTCCCAGAGCCGTGAGCCGGATCCGAGCTTCACGGCCGGCGAGACGGCCACATGCAGCGTGTCGACCAGGTCCGCGTCGAGGAACTGCCGGATGGTGGCGGCCCCGCCGCCGAGGCGGACGTCCTTGCCCCGCGCCGCCTCCCGCGCCTGCGCGAGGACCTCGGCCGGGTCTCCGCCGACGAAGTGGAAGGTGGTGTCGGAGAGCGTGAACGAAGGCCGCGGGTGGTGGGTCATCACGAACACCGGCGTGTGGAACGGCGGTTCCTCGCCCCACCAGCCCTTCCAGTCGTGATCCTGCCAGGGGCCGCGCTGGGGACCGAACTTGTTGCGGCCCATGATCTCGGCGCCGATGTTGTGCGCGAAATCGCGCGTGAGGTAGTCGTCGAGGCCGCGGCTGCCGCCGGGGGCGGTGCGGTTCGGCCAGCTCGCCGTCGCCCCGGCCCACGCGAACATCGTGCCGGGATCGGCGTGGCCGAACGGCCGTTCCAGGCTCTGGTTCTCACCGGCGCCGAATCCGTCGCTGGAGACGTTGAAGTTCTGCACGCGCAGTAGCTGGGGCACGGGGCTCCTCCTGTGGTCGATGAGGGGTGGACCGCTCCGGCCGGCGGAACTCATCGGTCCTCGACTACTCCCCTTCTCGTCTCACCCGGACTGCGCCACCACGTGCTCGATCACCTGCTTGAAGTCGTCGGTCGGGGAGAACTCCACCAACTCGCTGTCCTCCAGCGCGAGCGGCACATGGCCCGGAGCCCAGTAGTACGCCTGCCCCGCCTCGTACTCCTCCTCGCCGGAGGGCGTGCGCATCCTGATCCGGCCCTTCAGCAGGTAGCCCCAGTGGGGGCACTGGCACGCGTCGTCGGGCAGGCCCTTGAGGGCCGGGCCCATGTCGGTGCCCCGGGGCAGGCTGATGTAGCTGACCGACATATCGCCCCCGATCGGCATGTTGCGCACCTCTACACCGTCGCCGCCGAGGGTGACGGGTACGTCGTTCCGGGTCGCCGCCGTCATGGCTCCTCCGCTCGCCCTGGAAACGGACCTCCTCCTTCCACCCTGAACCGCCGGGGAGCCTCCCGCGACATCACGATCCTGTTTCGACGTGCCCCAGGGGTCTTGATTTACCGGCGTGTAATCGATTCCATCCACCCGTCGATGTAATCGATTCCATGCGTGACCCGAGTGCCCGCACGGGCGCTCCCACGACTGATCCACAAGGAGGTGGAGCGGCGGTGGCCAGCATCAAGGACGTCGCTGCCGAGGCCGGCGTCTCCGTCGCCACGGTCTCGCGCGTCCTGAACGACCACCCGTCGGTCAGCGCCGACGCACGCGCACGCGTGCTGGCCGCCGTCGGGGCCCTGGGCTACCGCCCGAACGCCGTCGCCCGCTCCCTGCGCACCGACCAGACCCACACCCTCGGCCTGGTCATCAGCGACGTCCTGAACCCCTACTTCACCGAACTGGCCCGCTCCGTCGAGGAAGAGGCCCGCGCGCTCGGCTACAGCGTCATCATCGGCAACGCCGACGAGCGGCCCGACCTCCAGGACCACCACGTACGGAACCTGCTGGACCGGCGCATCGACGGGCTGCTCGTCTCCCCCACGGACGGCGGCTCGCCGCTGATGCTGGACGCCGCGCGGGCCGGGACGCCCATGGTCTTCGTGGACCGGTGGATCCCGGGCGTGGACGTACCGGTGGTGCGGGCGGACGGCCGGACCGCCGTACGGGATCTCGTGGCGCATCTGCACGGGCTCGGGCACCGGCGGCTCGCGATCATCGCGGGACCGGCGGCGACCACGACCGGCCGGGAGCGCGTGGAGGCCTTCCGGGAGGCACTCGGCGCGTACGGCCTCGAACTCCCCGACGCCTACATAGGGCAGGGCGACTTCCAGGCCGAGAGCGGACGCCGGGTCACCGAGGGCTTCCTCGACCTGGCCGAGCCGCCCGAGGTCGTGTTCGCGGCCGACAACCTGATGGCGCTCGGCGCGCTGGACGCCGTACGCGCGCGTGGCGTGCGCGTGCCGGACGACATCGCGCTGGCCGCCTTCGACGACATCCCTTGGTTCGTGCACACCGATCCGCCGATCACGGCGATCGCCCAGCCGACCGGTGAGCTGGGGCGTGCCGCCGTGCGCGCGCTGGTCGCCCGGATCGAGGGCCGGCCCGGGGAGTCCGTCACCCTCCCCGCCCGGCTCGTCGTACGCCGCTCGTGCGGCGAGCCGTACCCGGCCTCCCCGGAGCCGGACCCTGCACAGGCCCCCGCTGTGCAGCACCCCGTTAAGAACAGGAGCCACACGTGAGCAACGCGGACGAGTTGCTGCGCATCGAGGGCATACGGAAGACCTTCCCGGGTGTGGTCGCGCTGGACGGCGTGGACTTCGACCTGCGCCGGGGCGAGGTGCATGTGCTGCTCGGTGAGAACGGCGCGGGCAAGAGCACCCTCATCAAGATGCTCTCCGGCGCCTACACGCCCGACGCCGGGCGGATCCTGGTGGGCGGCGAGGAGACGCGCATCCAGGGTGCGCAGGACTCCGAGCGGCTCGGGATCGCCACCATCTACCAGGAGTTCAACCTCGTTCCCGATCTGACGGTCGCCGAGAACATCTTCCTGGGGCGCCAGCCGCGCCGGTTCGGGATGATCGACCGCAAGCGGATGGAGACCGACGCCGAGGTGCTCCTCGCGCGCGTGGGTGTGAAGGTGTCGCCCCGCGCGCGGGTGCGCGAACTCGGTATCGCGCGCCTGCAGATGGTCGAGATCGCCAAGGCGCTCAGCCTCGACGCGCGCGTGCTGATCATGGACGAGCCGACCGCCGTGCTCACCTCCGAGGAGGTGGAGAAGCTCTTCGCGATCGTGCGCAAGCTGCGCGAGGACGGCGTCGGGATCGTCTTCATCACGCACCACCTGGAGGAGATCGCCGCCCTGGGCGACCGGGTCACGGTCATCCGGGACGGGAAGAGCGTCGGGCAGGTGCCCGCCGCCACGCCCGAGGACGAGCTCGTACGGCTCATGGTGGGGCGGTCGATCGAGCAGCAGTACCCGCGCGAGCGGCCCGAGAAGGGCGACGCGCTGCTCACCGTCGAGGGGCTGACCCGGGACGGGGTCTTCCACGACGTCGGCTTCGAGGTGCGTGCCGGTGAGGTCGTCGGCATCGCCGGGCTCGTGGGCGCCGGTCGCACCGAGGTCGTGCGGGCGGTCTTCGGGGCCGATCCGTACGACAAGGGAGCCGTGAAGGTCTCCGGGGCCGCCCTGAAGGGTCACGACGTCAGCGCCGCCATGACCGCCGGTATCGGCCTCATCCCCGAGGACCGCAAGGGCCAGGGCCTGGTGCTGGACGCGTCGGTCGAGGAGAACCTCGGCCTGGTGACGCTGCGGTCGGCCACGCGCGCGGGGCTCGTCGATCTGAAGGGCCAGCGCGAGGCCGCCGCGCGGATCGCCGAGCAGCTGGGCGTGCGGATGGCGGGTCTCGGCCAGCACGTGCGCACGCTGTCCGGCGGCAACCAGCAGAAGGTCGTCATCGGCAAGTGGCTGCTCGCCGACACCAAGGTGCTGATCCTCGACGAGCCGACGCGCGGTATCGACGTCGGCGCCAAGGTCGAGATCTACCAGCTCATCAACGAACTGACGGCGGCCGGTGCCGCCGTACTCATGATCTCCAGCGATCTGCCCGAGGTGCTCGGCATGAGCGACCGGGTGCTGGTGATGGCCCAGGGCCGGATCGCGGGCGAACTCTCCGCCGACGAGGCCACCCAGGACGCCGTGATGGCGCTCGCCGTAAGCAACCCCAGCACTGAGAAGGAGACCTCCCGTGGCCACTGACACGCTCAAGAGCACGACGGGCGCGGAAGCCGCCTCGGGAGGACTGCGCCGCCTCCTGCTCGACAACGGCGCGCTCACCGCGCTCATCGTCCTCGTCATCGCGATGTCGGCGCTGTCCGGCGACTTCCTGACGACGGACAACCTCCTGAACGTCGGCGTCCAGGCGGCCGTGACCGCCATCCTCGCCTTCGGCGTGACCTTCGTGATCGTCTCGGCGGGCATCGACCTGTCGGTCGGCTCGGTCGCCGCGCTGTCGGCCACGGTGCTCGCCTGGACCGCCACCTCGGCGGGCGTCCCCGTCGTCGTAGCCGTCCTGCTGGCCATAGCCACCGGTATCGCGTGCGGCCTGGTCAACGGCATCCTGATCTCCTACGGCAAGCTGCCGCCGTTCATCGCGACGCTGGCCATGCTGTCGGTGGCCCGCGGTCTGTCCCTCGTCATCTCCGAGGGCTCGCCGATCGCCCTGCCCGACTCGGTCTCCCACCTCGGGGACACGCTCGGCGGCTGGCTGCCGGTGCCGGTGCTCGTGATGGCCGTGATGGGGCTGATCGCGGCGTTCGTGCTCGGCCGTACCTACATCGGCCGCTCGATGTACGCGATCGGCGGCAACGAGGAGGCCGCGCGGCTGTCCGGCCTGCGCGTGAAGAAGCAGAAGCTCGCCATCTACGCCCTGTCCGGCGTCTTCGCCGCCGTCGCCGGTGTCGTCCTCGCCGCCCGGCTCTCCTCCGCGCAGCCGCAGGCCGCCGACGGCTACGAGCTGGACGCGATCGCGGCGGTCGTCATCGGCGGTGCGTCCCTGGCCGGCGGTACGGGCAAGGCGTCCGGCACGCTGATCGGCGCGCTGATCCTGGCCGTGCTGCGCAACGGGCTGAACCTGCTGAACGTGTCGGCGTTCTGGCAGCAGGTCGTCATCGGCGTCGTCATCGCGCTGGCCGTGCTGCTCGACACCGCGCGCCGCAAGGCCGGGGCGACGCCGCTCGCGGCCGGCACGGGCGGCGGCAACAAGGGCAAGCAGGCGACGACGTACGGGCTCGCGGCCGTCGTCACCGTCGCGATCGTCGGCGCCACGTCGTTCCTGCACAACGGCTCCTCCGCCACGAGCAGCCCGAAGATGGGCCTGTCGCTGTCCACCCTCAACAACCCCTTCTTCGTGCAGATCCGGGCGGGCGCCCAGGCCGAGGCGAAGAAGCTGGGCGTGGACCTGACCGTCACCGACGCGCAGAACGACGCCTCCCAGCAGGCCAACCAGCTGCAGAACTTCACCAGCTCCGGGCTCGGCGCGATCATCGTCAACCCGGTGGACTCGGACGCGGCGAGCAACTCGGTGAAGGCCGCCGACAAGGCGGACATCCCGGTCATCGCCGTGGACCGCGTCGTCAACAACGCCAAGCTGGACACGCTGGTCGCCTCCGACAACGTCGCCGGCGGTGAGCTCGCCGCCAAGTCGATCGGCGAGAAGCTCGGCGGCAACGGCAAGATCGTGATCCTCCAGGGCCAGGCGGGCACCTCCGCCGCCCGTGAGCGCGCCCAGGGCTTCGCGAACGGCCTCAAGGCCTACCCGGGCATCCAGGTGGTGGCCCAGCAGCCCGCCGACTTCGACCGCACCAAGGGCCTCGACGTCATGTCGAACCTGCTCCAGGCCCACCCGGACGTCCAGGGCGTCATCGCCGCCAACGACGAGATGGCGCTCGGCGCGATCAAGGCCCTCGGCTCCAAGGCCGGCAAGTCGGTCTCCGTGGTCGGCTTCGACGGCACGCCTGACGGACTGAAGGCGGTCGAGGGCGGCACCCTGTACGCGTCCGTGGCGCAGCAGCCGTCGCAGCTCGGGAAGATCGCCGTGGACAACGCCCTGCGGGCCCTGAAGGGCAAGAAGGTCGAGGAGACGGTGAAGGTGCCGGTGAAGGTGGTCACGAAGGAGAACGTGGCCGGCTTCAGCGGCTGACATCGGGGAACGGCCGGGCGGCGCCCCGCTCATGGGGACGCCCGGCCATGTCACTCAGTGGGGAGACAACTCATGTACGACTACGACCTCCTGGTCGTCGGGTCGGCCAACGCCGACCTCGTGATCGGTGTCGAGCGCCGGCCCGGTGCCGGCGAGACCGTGCTCGGCTCCGATCTGGCCGTCCACCCGGGCGGCAAGGGCGCGAACCAGGCGGTCGCGGCCGCCCGGCTCGGGGCCCGTACGGCTCTGCTGGCCCGGGTCGGCGACGACGCGCACGGCCGCCTGCTGCTGGAGTCGCAGCGGGAGGCCGGCGTCGACACGGTGGGTGTCCTGGTGGGCGGCGCGCCGACCGGGGTCGCTCTGATCACGGTCGACCCGTCCGGGGACAACAGCATCGTCGTCTCGCCGGGCGCCAACGGGCGGCTGGCCCCGGAGGACGTGAGCGCCGCCGGGTGCCTCTTCCAGGGCTCCCGGGTGGTGTCGGCGCAGCTGGAGATCCCGCTGGAGACGGTGGCGGCGGTCGTACGGAACCTGGCTCCGGACAGCCGGTTCGTACTGAACCCGTCGCCGCCGCGCCCCCTCCCGTCGGAGGTGCTGGCGGCCTGCGACCCACTGATCGTCAACGAGCACGAGGCGAAGGTGATCCTGGGTTCGGCGGCGGTGGGGGACAGCCCGGAGGACTGGGCCCGGATACTGCTCGCGAAGGGGCCGCGGTCGGTGGTGGTGACGCTGGGCGCGGAGGGTGCGCTGGTGGCGTCGTCGGAGGGGGTCTCCCGGGTCCCGTCCGTGAAGGTGAGCGCCGTGGACACGACCGGCGCGGGAGACGCGTTCACCGCGGCGCTGGCCACCCGGCTGGGGGCGGGCGAGTCCCTGGCGGAGGCGGCGGAGTACGCGGCCCGGGTCGGGGCGGCGACCGTGACGAAAAAGGGCGCGCAGGCGTCCTTCCCCACGGCGGCGGAGGTCGCCGCGCTGTGCAGTGCCGACCCGGGGGACAACCCCCGGACCCCCGGCCACCGGGCGGACGGCACCGGCGCATCGGGTTCGCAAGGTGGGTCCAGGTGAAGAAGGCCGGAATACTGAACCGTCACCTCGCCGGTGCGCTGGCCGAACTGGGCCACGGGGACGGGGTGCTGGTGTGCGACGCGGGCATGCCCATCCCCGACGGCCCCCGGGTGGTGGACCTGGCCTTCCGGGCCGGGGTGCCGGCGTTCGCCGAGGTGCTGGAAGGGCTGCTGGCCGAGCTGGTGGTCGAGGGGGCCACGGCGGCGACAGAGGTGCGGGAAGCGAACCCGGAGGCTTCGGCGCTCCTGGAGAGCCGCTTCCCGTCGCTGGAGTTCGTGTCGCACGAGCGGCTCAAGGAGCTGTCGGCGGGTGCGCGGCTGGTCGTCCGCACGGGCGAGGCGCGGCCGTACGCGAATGTGCTGCTGAGGTGCGGCGTCTTCTTCTGAGGTGTCGTGAAAGGTTTCGAGGGGGCCCGGTCCGTCGACCGGGCCCCCTCGGCTTTTCCCCTCCCGTCAGGAGCCCCGCGATCCCCCCAGATCTCCCCCCAGAAGTCCTGACACCATGTACGACCCACGGAGGGCGGAAAGGGTTGCACGGTCGGGTAAGAATTTCTTGCCGGTTTCTTGAGGAGATCACCGAGCCCGTCGGGTGAGCACCCGCGTGAGGCTCCCGTCGTCCTCCTCGATGTCCCTGACGTACGCGAATCCGATCCTGCCGAGGAGGTGCAGCGAGGCTGTGTTCCGTGCGTCCACGGTGGCGTGCACCTCGCTGAGCCGGAGCGTCCGGAACCCGTACCCCACGAGTGCCTCCGCCAGTTCCGTCCCGAAGCCGCCGCCCCAGGCCTCGGGAGCCAGCGCGTAGACGATCTCGTGGCCGTCCACCGCGTCGGTCCGCTTGATCTCCGCGTGCCCGACCAGCAGCCCGTCGCGCCGGACCGCCCACACGTCGAACAGCTCCCCCGCGTACACCTTGCTGAAGATCCGCCCGAACAGGGCCCGGTCCTCCGCCTCGGACTTCGGCCCGTCGCCCATCCACCGGGACACCCGGGTGTCCTGGAACAGGGCGACGAAGCGCTCTTCGTCCTCCGGGGCGTAGGGGTCCAGGAGGAGACGGGGGGTGCGGAGGGTCGGGGGCATGAAGGGGGACGCTAGTGACGTGGGGGCGGGGCGGCAACGCGGTTTCCGCCGAACCGCCCCGTCACGCCGAGTCGTTCAGCAACCTGCTCAGATGCTCGCTCCCGGCACCCAGCAGGTCCGGCAGCGGCGCCGCCGTCTCGTACCAGCGCTTCTCGTACTCCCAGCACAGCCAGCCGTCCCAGCCGTGGCGGGAGAGGACCTCGACGCATTCGGCCAGGGGGAGGACGCCCGCGCCGAGGGGCAGCGGTGTGGTGTCCTCGGCGGAGGCGATGTCCTTGACCTGGACGTAGCCGAGGTGGGGGGAGAGCGCCGCGTAGGTCTCCGAGGGCTGTTCGCCGCCCAGCCAGGTGTGCATGACGTCCCAGAGCGCGCCGACCTGGCGGTGGCCGACGAGGCCGAGGACGCGCATGGCGTCGGCGGCGGTGCGGTGCGAGTCGTGGGTTTCCAGGAGGATGCGTACGCCCAGGTCGTTCGCGTACTCGGCGGCCGTGCCCAGACGCCGGGCGGCCGTCGCGTCGGCCTCCTCGGGGGTCTGGACGTCCAGGTCGCCGCCGGGGAAGACCCGGATGTACGGGGCGCCGAGGTCGCGGGCCAGGTCGAGGAGGGTGCGGATCTCGGCCAGGACGGGTTCGTCGTCGCCCGGCGCGGCGACGCGCGCGTATCCCGCCAGGCCGAGGATCTCTACGCCCGACCCCTTGAACTCGGCCGCCACCTCGGCCCGCTGAGACGGGTCGAGGTCGGTGTGGACCTGTTCCTCCGGGTGGGTGCGCAGCTCCACGCCGTGGTAGCCGTGCGCGGTCGCGAGCCGCAGGACGTCGGGCAGGGGCATGCCGGGGACACCGAGGGTGGAGAACGCCAGCTTCATGTGATTCCTCCGTGGATACCCCCGCCTTCAGGCAGGGGAGGAAACGGACTCCTGCGGCGACAGGGCGAAGAACTGCGATTCGTCGCCAGACAGATCAACAGTGCCCCAACCCGCAGCTTTATTCATCGCACGCATTCATTACACGTATCCACGCTAGTTTGTGAGCGTGGCCACGAACCATGTGAAGCGGGCGTTCAGGTACCGCTTCTATCCGACTGATGCGCAGGCAGCCGAGCTGTCGCGCACGTTCGGGTGCGTGCGCAAGGTCTACAACCTCGCCCTGGCCGCCCGCACCGAAGCATGGACACGGCAGGTGCGGGTCAACTACAACGCCACCTCGGCCATGCTGACGGCGTGGAAGAAGACCGAGGAACTGGCATTCCTCAACGACGTCTCGTCGGTGCCGTTGCAGCAGACACTGCGGCACTTGCAGACGGCGTTCACCCACTTCTTCGCCAAGCGGGCCAAGTACCCGCGCTTCAAGTCGCGGAAAAGATCGAGGAAGTCCGCCGAGTACACCACCAGCGGTTTCCGCTTCCACGACGGCAGGCTGACCCTGGCAAAGATGGCTGACCCGCTGGACATCGTGTGGTC
Organism: Streptomyces purpurascens; assembly: GCF_045040895.1. NCBI lineage: Bacteria > Bacillati > Actinomycetota > Actinomycetes > Kitasatosporales > Streptomycetaceae > Streptomyces > Streptomyces purpurascens. The sequence goes on from NZ_CP108341.1 coordinate 3,389,239, forward strand.
CCGGCGGCTTCCCGAAGGCGCCAAACCGTCCACCGTGACCGTGTCGCAGGACGCGGCGGGACGATGGTTCGTGTCCATGCTGTGTGAGGACCCCGCCATCAAGCCGCTTCCCGCCACCGATGAGGCCGTCGGGGTGGATGTCGGCCTGGACCATCTGCTGACCCTCTCCACGGGAGAGAAGGTCGCCAATCCGAGGCACGAGCGCCGTGACCGCACCCGTCTGGCCAAGGCCCAGCGGGAGCTGTCCCGCAAGGTCAGGGGAGAGGGCGCCAACCGGCGCAAAGCCCGGCGCAAGGTCGCCAAGATCCACGCCCGGATCGCCGACCGGCGCCGTGACCACCTCCACAAGCTCACCACACGTCTCGTTCGTGAGAACCAAACGATCGTGATCGAGGACCTGACCGTCCGCAACATGGTCAGGAACCGTCCCCTGGCCCGCGCCATCTCGGATGCCGCGTGGGCCGAGTTCCGAAGCCTTCTGGAGTACAAGGCCGCCTGGTACGGGCGGGAGGTGATTGCCGTAGACCGGTTCTTCCCCTCTTCCAGGCTGTGCTCCGCCTGCGGCACCCTCCAGGAGAAGATGCCACTCAACGTCCGCACCTGGACGTGCGGCTGCGGCACCACTCACGACCGCGACACCAACGCGGCGTGCAACCTTCTGGCCGCCGGGCTGGCGGTGTCGGCCTGTGGAGCCGGCGTAAGACCTCAACGGAGCACTCCGGGCGGGCAGCCGGTGACGAAGCAGGAATCCCTACGACGCAAGCCGTAGGAATCCCCCTCGTCACGAGGGGGAGGAAGTCAAGTGGACGGACCCTACCCCGGCACTCGCGCCGACGACTCCCTTTCTTCACTCGGGTGTTGCGTGAAGATCCAGTCGCCAGTCCTGGCCGTTCAGGTCCTGGCCGAAGGAGCGGTGCGGCTTCTCCGCGACCAGCACGAAGCCGTGGCGCTGGTAGATGCGGCGGGCCGCGCCGAGGATGTCGTTGGTCCACAGGACCACCTCGCGGTAGCCGACCTCGCGGGCGAAGTCGACGAGGGCTCCCACCAGCCGGTCACCGATGCCCAGGCCGCGTGCGTCCGGCTCGACGAGCAGCAGCCGGAGCCGGGCCGCCCCGGGCGCGTCGTCCCGTACGCACATCACGCACCCCACCCGCCGGCCGTCCAGCTCGGCGATCCAGGTGCGGTCCAGACGCGGGTCGTGATCCTCGCCGTAGTCCGCGACGATACGGGCGACGAGGCCCTCGTACTCGAGGTTGAAGCCGTACTCGGCGGCGTACAGCGCGGCGTTGCGCTCCACGATCCAGCCGAGGTCTCCGGGGGTGGGCTCACGCAGGACGACGTCCTCGGGACGCGGGGCACGGCCGTCGCCGAGGAGGGTCCGAACGGTCCGCAGGGCCTCGGCCAGCCGGGGCCGGTCCTCGGCCCGCACGGTGTCCAGCATCGCCCCGACCGTCTCCCGGGCCCGCTCGTCGAGCAGTGCGGCGGCCTCACGGCCGGGCGCGGTGAGCGTGATGCGGCGGCGGCGCGAATCCGTCTCGGACGGTCCGCGCGCTACCAGTCCGTCCTGCTCGAACTTGTTCAGGATGCGGGTCAGGTATCCGGCGTCCAGATGCAGCTGGGCCCGCAGGTCGGCGGCGTCCGTGCGCGGCGCGTGGGCGAGCTCGTAGAGCACGCGGGACTCGGTGAGGGTGTAGGGGGCGTACATGTGGCGGCCGTAGTCGAGCGCGCCGATGACGTTCGTGTAGAAGCGGTTGAAGGAGCGGATGTCCTGGACGGTCATGGGACACAACCCCCGGTATCGATAGTTGACTCAGTCAGAGATCCGATGGGGCCGAGCCTAGACCGTCCGGAACTCCCGGGGCTAGCCCTCCGTCGGGGCCGCCGGCCGGTACACGCACACCTGGGCGCCGGTCTTGGCGGTGGTCGTGGAGACCAGCTCCATCGGGCGCTTCGCCCCGTCCCCGGGGAAGATCGTCTTGCCGCCGCCGAGGATCACCGGCATGACGACGAGCTGGAGCTCGTCGACCAGGCCCTCGGACAGCAGCGTCCGCACCAGCGTCGGGCTGCCCATCATCGCGAGGTCGCCGCCCTCGGCCTCGCGCAGCTCCCGGATCCGGGCGACGGCCTGGTCGCCGGGGATGAGCGCGGTGTTGTTCCAGGTCAGGTCGGCCTCGCCGAGCGTGCTGGAGACGACGTACTTCTTGAGCGAGTTCATCCGATCGGCGAACGGGTCACCGGCCCGCTCGGGCCACGCTCCCGCCATCGTCTGCCACGTACGCCGCCCGAACAGCAGCGCCTCGGCTCTGCCGAGACCGGCGTCGAAGGCGCCGCCCAGCACCTCCTCGTCGAAGTACGGGTGCGACCAGCCGCCGTGCGCGAAGCCCCCGTCGGTGTCCTCCTGCGGCCCGCCGGGCGCCTGCACGACGCCGTCCAGGCTGATGAACTCGGTGATCACGATGCGCATGGGACTCACTCCGCTTTTCTCGCTCGGGCGATGACGGCACTGCAGACCGGCCTACGACGCGAAAGTCATCGGTGCCGGGCACCCGGGTGCGTCACGCTCGCGGCGAACGCCTCCGCGGGACTCGCGCGCGGGCATTGGCGTCCGGGCCATGGTGACCTCGAGGACGACGGCCGTGTACGACGAACACGTCGATTGGTACAACGAGTTCATGTCCCCGGCGGGCGGCGGCGACTGCATCCGTCGCGTCCATGCCACCCTCGGCGACCTGCTGGGCCGCGGCGACGGAGGCACCTGCCTCGACGTGTGCTGCGGCACCGGCGCCCACGCGCCGACCGTCGCCGCCCTGGGCTGGAGCCCTGTAGGCGTCGACCTCTCCCGCAACCAGCTGCGCCACGCCGCCCACCGCCTGCCCGTTGCCGTCGCCGACGCGACCGCACTACCCCTGGCCGACCGCTCGGTGCCCGCAGCGGTATGCGTCCTGGCCGGCACGGACGTGCCCGACTACGCCGCCGTCCTCCGCGAGATCGCCCGCGTTCTCGCCCCCGGCGGCCGCTTCGTCCATCTCGGGGTGCACCCGTGCTTCGTCGGCGCCTTCGCCGACCGCAGGGACGCGTCCAGGACGGTGATCGACGCGGGTTACGCCGACCGGTCCCGCACCTTCGCCTCCTGGAACACCACCGGCGTACGCGCCCGCCTCGGCGCCTGGCACGTCCCGCTGTCCGACCTGCTCAACGGCGCGATGACAGCGGGCCTGCGCATCGAACGGACGGTGGAGGCGGGGCCGGACGGGGTGCCGGACCTGTTCGGATTCACAGCGACTGCCAGCCCGTCCGGCGACTGACACAGATCAGCCACACCCAGCCCGTCCGGCGATTGAGGACGAGGCCGTTCAGGCCGAAGCGGGGGCCTGGGGGCGGCAGCCCCCAGCAGGGCCCGGGCAGCAACGCCCAGCACTAGGAAACCCGCGGCACCCCGGAGGACCCCCGCACCATCAACTCCCCCCGCACCGAAGCGATCCCCCCGGGCGGCGCCTCCTCCCGCCCCATGGCGATCCGCCCGGCCCGCGCCCCGGCCTCCCCCAACGGCAACCGCACCGTCGTGAGCGAAGGCACCGCGTCGATGCTGAACGGCAGATCGTCGAACCCGGCCACCGACACGTCCTCCGGGATCCGCAGCCCGGAGTCGCGCAGCGCCGCGCACGCCCCCAGCGCGACGGAGTCGTTCGCGGCGACGACGGCCGTCAGCGACGGGTCACGCCGCAGCAGCTCCAGCGTCGCCTCGTAGCCGGACCTGCGGTCGTAGCGCCCGTGCACCGTCCACCGAGGGTCCTCCTCGATCCCGTGCACGGCCAGCGCGGCCCGGTGCCCCTCCAGCCGGTGCCGGGTGGTGGTCCGCTCCTCGGGGCCCGCGATGTAGCCGAGCCGCCGGTGCCCGAGACCGATCAGGTGCTCGGTCAGTTCCTGCCCGCCCCCGCGGTTGTCGAAGGTCAGCGCGATCGCCCCGGTCTCCGGCGCCGGCGGCCGCCCGCACAGCACCACCCGCGTCCCCGCCTCCGTGAGCTTGCGCACCTTGGTGTCCATCGCCGTCTTGTGCGCCGTGTCCTCGATCGCCCCACCGGTCAGCACCACGGCCGCCGCACGCTGCCGCTGCAACAGCGTGAGATACGTCAGCTCCCGCTCCGGGGAACCGCCCGTGTTGCAGACCACCGCGAGTCTCTCCCCGCCCGCACGGCCGCCCGGGCCACCGATCTCCGCCTGGATCGCGCTCGCCATGATCCCGAAGAACGGGTCGGCGATGTCGTTCACCAGGATCCCGACCAGGTCGGAGGTGGCGGCGGCCAGGGCGCTCGCGGGCCCGTTGAGCACATAGTCCAGCTCGTCCACGGCCTTCAGCACCCGCTCGCGGGTTGAGGCGGCAACGGGATAGTTCCCGTTCAGCACGCGCGACACCGTCGCGGGCGAGACCTGCGCGCGGGCCGCCACGTCCGCCAGGGTCACCGTCATCTCGTCGTCCTCCGGTCGCGCATCTCGTCGTCGCCCTCGTACACACCCGGAGCCATGACTACGGTTCCGAGCAGGCCAACAGCCCCGGCCTCACCGAATCCATGGCCAAGGTTCCGACCAGACCTTAAGCCCCCGACCCCTGGTTGTTCGCCCCCTCGAACAACTCGTCCTGGTCACGGTCTTGTCCGGACCACGGTTCAGAGGCTAGCTTCTCCGTATGTAGAAAGCGCTTGCTGCAACGCTCACCAGTGGGCGTACGCGGCGCGACGACCGCGTACGAAGGGAACGACGTGACACGCAAGACGGTGCGTATCGCCATGAACGGCGTGACCGGGCGCATGGGCTACCGCCAGCACCTGGTCCGCTCCATCCTGGCCCTGCGCGAGCAGGGCGGCCTCGACCTCGGCGACGGCACCGTGCTGTGGCCCGAGCCGATCCTGGTCGGCCGCCGTGAGCACGCGCTGAGGGCGCTGGCGGAGCGGCACGGGCTGGAGCACGTCTCGACCGATCTGGACGCGGTCCTCGCCGACGAGACCGTGGACATCTACTTCGACTCCCAGGTCACCTCCGCCCGCGAGGAGGCTCTGAAGAAGGCGATCGCGGCCGGCAAGCACATCTACACCGAGAAGCCGACCGCCACCGGCCTCGCCGGCGCCCTGGACCTGGCCCGGCTGGCGGACGAGGCCGGCATCAAGCACGGCGTCGTCCAGGACAAGCTCTTCCTCCCGGGCCTGCTCAAGCTCAAGCGCCTCATCGACGGCGGCTTCTTCGGCCGCATCCTCTCCATCCGCGGCGAGTTCGGCTACTGGGTCTTCGAGGGCGACTGGCAGGACGCCCAGCGCCCGTCCTGGAACTACCGTGCCGAGGACGGCGGCGGCATCGTCGTCGACATGTTCCCGCACTGGGAGTACGTGCTGCACGAGCTGTTCGGCCGCGTGAAGTCCGTCCAGGCCCTCACCGCCACCCACATCCCGCAGCGCTGGGACGAGAACGGCAAGCCGTACGACGCCACCGCCGACGACGCCGCCTACGGCGTCTTCGAGCTGGAGGGCGGCGCGATCGCCCAGATCAACTCCTCCTGGGCCGTCCGCGTCAACCGCGACGAGCTGGTGGAGTTCCAGGTGGACGGCACGGAGGGCTCGGCCGTGGCCGGTCTGCGCAACTGCCGCGTCCAGCACCGCTCCGCCACCCCCAAGCCGGTCTGGAACCCGGACATCCCCGCCACGGAGGTCTTCCGCGACCAGTGGCAGGAGGTCCCGGACAACGCCGAGTTCGACAACGGCTTCAAGGCCCAGTGGGAGCTGTTCCTGCGGCACGTGTACGCCGACGCGCCCTACCACTGGGACCTGCTGGCCGGTGCCCGCGGTGTCCAGCTCGCCGAGCTGGGTCTCGCGTCCTCGGCCGAGGGCCGTCGTATCGACGTACCGGAGATCTCGCTGTGACCATCCAGCTTCCGGACGCGAGCGGGTCCTTGAGGGCGTACGAGCCCCGCCAGGAACCGCTCGCCCTCACCACCGGTTCCCCGTTCACCTCCCGCACGGTCTTCTCGGCGGCGCACGTCGTCGCCGACCCGTTCGCGGACGGGTCCCCCGACTCGCCCGCCGCGGTCGACTGGGACGCCACCCTCGCCTTCCGACGCCATCTGTGGTCGCACGGGCTGGGTGTCGCCGAGGCCATGGACACCGCGCAGCGCGGCATGGGCCTGGACTGGGCGGGCGCGGCGGAACTGATCCGCCGGTCGGCGGCCGAGGCCAAGTCGGTGGGCGGTCACATCGCTTGCGGCGTGGGCACCGACCAGCTCACCGGCCCGGCGTCCCTGGCCGAGGTCCGCGCGGCCTACGAGGAGCAGCTCGCGGTCGTGGAGCAGTCCGGCGCCCAGGCCATCCTGATGGCGTCCCGGGCGCTCGCGGCGGCCGCCTCCGGCCCCGGGGACTACCTCGAGGTCTACGGCCAGCTGCTCCGCCAGTCCGCCGAGCCGGTCGTCCTGCACTGGCTCGGCCCGATGTTCGACCCGGCGCTGGAGGGCTACTGGGGGTCCTCCGACCTGGACGCGGCGACGGACACCTTCCTCGAGGTGATCTCGGCCCACCCCGACAAGGTCGACGGCATCAAGGTCTCCCTGCTGGACGCCCAGCGCGAGGTCGACCTGCGCCGCCGGCTCCCCGACGGGGTCCGCTGCTACACCGGCGACGACTTCAACTACCCCGAGCTGATCGCGGGCGACGAGCAGGGCTTCAGCCACGCCCTGCTCGGCATCTTCGACCCGCTGGGCCCGCTGGCGGCGGAGGCGGTCCGGGTGCTCGACACCGGGGACGTCGCGGGATTCCGCGCGCTCCTCGACCCGACGGTCGAGCTCTCCCGCCACCTCTTCCAGACCCCGACCCGCTTCTACAAGACGGGCGTGGTGTTCCTGGCCTGGCTGGCGGGCCACCAGTCGCACTTCACGATGGTCGGCGGCCTGCAGTCGGCCCGTTCGCTCCCGCACTTCGCGAAGGCGTACGAACTCGCCGACGGCCTCGGTCTGTTCCCCGACCCGAAGCTGGCCGAGGAGCGGATGAAGACACTGCTGAGCGTGTACGGGGTGAACCAGTGAGCGCCGCCGGGTTGGAACGCTTCTCCATCAACCAGATGACGGTGAAGCAGCTGTCGATGCCAGAACTGGTCGATTCCTGTGCCCAGTTGGGCATCGGCAATGTCGGCCTGTGGCGCGAGCCGGTCGAGTCGTACGGTCTGGAGGCCACGGCGAAGCTGGTCCGTGACGCGGGCCTGACGGTGACAACGTTGTGCCGGGGCGGCTTCTTCACGGCGATCGACCCGCGGGAGCGGGCGGAGGCCCTGGCCGACAACCGCCGCGCGATCGACGAGGCGGCGACGCTCGGCACGGACACGCTGGTCCTGGTCTCGGGCGGCCTCCCGGCCGGCTCGAGGGATCTGCACGGCGCCCGTGAACGCATCGCGGACGCGTTGGCGGAGCTGGGGCCGTACGCCGAGGAACATGGCGTCCGCCTGGCCATCGAGCCGCTCCACCCGATGTACGCCTCCGACCGCTGCGTGGTGTCGACGCTGGCCCAGGCCCTGGACCTGGCCGAACGGTTCCCGGCCCAGCAGGTCGGGGTCACCGTCGACACGTACCACATCTGGTGGGACGACACGGCCCCCGCGCAGATCGCCCGCGCGGGCGCGTCCGGCCGCATCCACACCTTCCAGCTCGCCGACTGGACGACTCCCCTCCCGGAGGGCGTGCTGACCGGCCGGGGCCAGATCGGCGACGGCGCGATCGACATGCGGGAGTGGCAGCGGTACGTGGAGGCGGCCGGGTACACCGGCGCCATCGAAGTGGAGCTGTTCAACGACGGCCTGTGGGCACGCGACGGCCGCGAGGTGCTGGCCGAGACGGCGGCGAGGTTCGTCGAGCACACCTTGTGATCCAGCCCTGAACCGCGCTCACGCTGCCCCGTCCGGATGTTCCGGGCGGGGCAGTGGCCGTGTGCGGTCGCCGGGGGAAACCGGACGTCAGCGCCACCCCGCCCACCAGCAGCGCGGCGGCGCACCACCGCAGCGGGCTCACCGGCTCCCCCAGGAACAGCGCCGCCGACGACATCCCGAAGACCGGGACCAGGAGGGAGAAGGGGGCCACCGTGGAGGCGGGGTGGTGGCGCAGGAGCAGGCCCCACACGCCGAAGCCGAAGACGGTCGTGATCCAGGCGACGTAGACGACCGTGCCCGCGCCCTGCCAGTCCATCGCGCGCAGTGCCGCCAGGTCACGGGACGGGCCCTCCACGAGGAGGGAGAGGGCCAGCAGGGGCAGGACCGGGACGGTGCTCACCCAGACCATGAAGTTCAGGGCGTCGCGGGGTGCCGCCTTGCGGGTGAGGACGTTCGAGGCGCCCCAGCAGGCCGCCGCCGCGACGACCAGCGCGAAGGCGCCGAGCGGGCCCGAGGCGCCCTCGTCCACGGCCGCCACGGCGATCCCGGCCAGGGCGATCAGCATGCCCAGCAGCCGGGTGCGGGAGGGCCGTTCGCCGAGAGTGAGGGCGGCGATGACCGCCGTGAAGACGGCCTGTATCTGCAGGACCAGGGACGACAGACCGGCCGGCATCCCGGCGTCCATGCCGACGAACAGCAGGCCGAACTTCGCCACGCCCAGGACCAGGCCGACCGCCACGATCCACTTCCACGCCACCTTCGGGCGGCCCACGAAGAACACCGCGGGCAGGGCCGCCGCGAGGAAGCGCAGGGCCGAGAAGAGCAGGGGCGGGAAGTGGTCCAGGCCGATCTCGATGACCGTGAAGTTGACGCCCCAGACGGCGGCGACCAGCACGGCGAGGGCGAGGTGTGAGGGGCGCATGCCGTGAGCATCGCTTCCGGCGACCATGAAGCACCAGCGATGATTGCTGCAGAGTTGGATGAAGCATCGCTGAATCATGGAAGTGGGGAGTCCCATGCTCGACCTCCAGCGGCTGCGCGCCCTGCACGCCGTCTCCGTGCACGGCACGGTCGGGGCCGCCGCCGTCGCGCTCGGGTACACGCCCTCCGCTGTGTCCCAGCAGATCGCCAAGCTGGAGCGGGAGACGCGGACCGTGCTGATGGAGCGGGAGGGCCGGGGTGTGCGGCTCACCGACGAGGCCCGTCAACTGGCGGCGACCGCGAAGGAGTTGCTGGCCATCGTGGAGCGGGCGGAGACCGACCTGGAGGAGCGGCGGGGGCTGCCTGCCGGGCGGCTGACCGTCGCCGCGTTCGCGTCGGCGGCGCGCGGGCTGCTGCCGGGCGTGCTGGCCGAGCTGGGCCGCAGGCATCCGGCCCTGGACGCCCGGCTCACGGAGGTCGACCCGCATCTGTCGGTCGACCTCGTGGCGAAGGGAGCCGTGGACCTCGCCGTGGCGCACGACTGGGACATCGCGCCGCTGCCCGCCCCGCCGGGCGTGGAACAGGCGGTCATCGGGGACGACCTGTGCGATCTGCTCGTGCCGGAGGGTCATCCCTTCGCCGGGCGCACGGCCGTACGGCGGGAGGAGCTGGGCGGTGAGCGGTGGATCTGCCAGCCGCCGGGGCGGGTCTGCCACGACTGGCTGCTGCGGACGCTGCGCACGGCCGGGCACGAGCCGGACATCGTCCACCGGGCCGAGGAGAATCCGACGCTCGTCGCCCTCGTCGCGGCCGGTCTCGGTGTCGCGCTGATCCCGCGGCTGGGGCGCGGGGCGCTGCCCGCCGGGGTGGTGGAGGTGCCTCTCGACCCCATGCCGGTGCGGCGGCTGTACGCGCTGTGGCGGACGGGGGCGGCGCGGCGTCCGGCCATCGCGGAGACCGTGCGGGTGCTGGGCGAGCAGTGGCCGAAAGTGTCGGCTCACACGCCCCGCTGAAGCACCGGTTCACCCTGAGTACCGACTTCCGGAAATCCGGCCCGCCCCGGGAACCCGGTCCGGATCCGGCCCGTCCAATGCGCAGGCCTCCGGAGAGTCACCACGGTGCGGTGTCGGCCCTCGCTGCTGGCTGCGATCGCTGACCACCCTCTCCGCCGTACCGCGGCCGGCGGCCCCACCGCCATCGGCGCGTCCCCCTCCAACCGCGCCGGTGGCGGCCCTCACGCGGTTACTGTGCATTCCCTTGACTGGCAGAAACTTCCCGGTTATTGGTGACCTCTTGGAAGTTTCCTTCAGCGGATCCGAACGGATCACCTCCGGAAGGAGCGCACGTGCACGACACCGGCACGGGAAGCACGGGAAGCACCGCACAGCCCTCCAGACGCACCGTTCTCGCCGCCACGGCCGGCGTCACCGCCGCCCTCGCGGCCGCCGGGCCCTCGTACGCCTCCGACGCCCCGGACGACAGGCGGCTGCGGGCGCTCATCTCGCGGATGACGCTGGAGGAGAAGGTCGGCCAGCTCTTCGTGATGCGGGTCTACGGCCACTCCGCCACCGCCCCCGACCAGGCCGACATCGACGCCAACCTCAAGGAGATCGGGGTCCGTACGGCCGCCGAGCTGGTCGCGAAGTACCGGGTCGGCGGCATCATCTACTTCGCCTGGGCGCACAACACCCGCGAGCCGCACCAGATCGCCGACCTCTCCAACGGCATCCAGCGGGCCTCCCTGGAGCTGCCGCGCGGGCTGCCCGTGCTCATCTCCACCGACCAGGAGCACGGCATCGTCGCCCGGGTGGGCGAGCCCGCCACGCTCTTCCCGGGCGCCATGGCCGTCGGCGCGGGCGGGTCGCGGTCCGATGCGCGCACCCTCGGCCGGATCGCGGGCGCCGAGTTGCGGGCGATGGGCATCCGGCAGGACTACTCCCCCGTGGCCGACGTGAACGTCAACCCGGCCAACCCGGTCATCGGCGTACGGTCCTTCGGTGCCGACCCGCGGGCCGTGGCCGCCCTGGTGGCCGCCGAGGTCGCCGGGTACCAGGGCTCCGGGGTCGCCGCGACCGCCAAGCACTTCCCCGGGCACGGGGACACCAACGTCGACAGCCACACCGGCTTCCCCACCATCACGCACAGCCGGGAGCTGTGGGAGAAGCTGGACGCACCGCCGTTCCGGGCGGCGATCGCCGCGGGCATCGACTCGATCATGACCGCCCATCTGATGGTCCCGGCCCTCGACGACTCCGGCGACCCGGCGACCCTCTCCCGCCCCATCCTCACCGGCATCCTGCGCGAGCGGCTCGGCTACGACGGGGTCGTGGTCACCGACTCCCTCGGCATGGAGGGCGTACGGACCAAGTACGGCGACGCCCGGGTGCCGGTGCTCGCGCTGAAGGCCGGCGTGGACCAGCTGCTCAACCCGCCGCATCTGGACCTGGCCTGGAACGCCGTCCTGACAGCCGTGCGTGAGGGCGAGCTGACGGAGGCTCGGCTCGACGAATCGATCCTGCGGTTGCTGCGGCTGAAGGCGAAGCTCGGGCTGTTCCGTTCGCCGTACGTCAGCCAGGGCGGCGTCGACCGGACCGTCGGCATCCGCACGCACCTGAAGGCGGCCGACCGGATCGCCGAGCGGACGACCACGCTGCTCGTCAACGAGGGCCGGCTGCTGCCGCTGTCCCGGCGCCGCCACCCCAGGGTGCTCGTGGTCGGAGCCGATCCGGCCTCGCCGTCGGGGACGACCGGACCGCCCACGGGAGTGCTCGCCGGCGCGCTCTCGGAACTGGGCTTCACCGCCACCGCCCTGCCGACCGGCACCGCCCCCTCTGCGGCGACCATCGCGAAGGCGGTCGCGGCCGCCCGGGACGCGGACGCCGTGGTGGCGGCCACGTACAACGTCACGGCCGGCAGCAGCCAGAAGACGCTGGTCGAGCAGCTCGTGGCGACCGGGAGGCCGGTCGTGGCGGTCGCCATCCGCAATCCCTACGACGTGGCCCAGCTGCCGTCCGCCCCGGCCTGCCTGGCCGCCTACTCCTGGACGGACGTCGAACTGCGGGCCGCCGCACGGGTGATCGCGGGCCGGGTGAAGCCACGCGGGAAACTGCCGGTCGCCGTGCAGCGGGCGGATGATCCGGATCAGGTGCTGTACCCGGTCGGGCACGGTCTGTCGTACTAGACGTACGCCACGGACCGGGCGCACCACCCCCAACGTGCGCAAACCGCCCCATATGCCTGGCGTGACCCGCGATCGCGGGTCACGCTGGGTCAGGGCCCCGGGGCCCTGAGCACTCAGGGGGACGGCAATGCGCAAGAGGAGTTCGGCGGGGGTGATGCGCGGGCTGCTCATGCTGGTCGCGCTGCTGGCCGGGTGTCAGAGCCCGTCGGCGGGCGTGGCGGAGGACGGCCGGCTGGGCGAGCCGGCGACGGGGACGAGTACCGCGGCCTCACCGTCGGCGACCCGGCCGTCCGGATACGGGGCGGTGTTCCTCGCGGTCGACGAGTGCAGTTCGTTCGGTACGACGAGCTTCACCGAGGTGCCGTGCGCCGGTGAGCGGGCGGCGGCGCGCGTCGCGGCGCGGCACGACGGCGCGGTGCGTGACGGACCGCGCTGCCCGGCGACCACGGACTTCGTGCTGCACATCAGCGAGCAGCGGCCCGCGTCCGACGAGGACGGCGACGGAGCGGTGCCGCGGGGCTACGCCTGTATGCGCAACCTCCAGCCGCCGCACCCCGGCGACCCGGGCGGCGGGGGCGGGCCGCGCACCGTCGTCGGCGACTGCGTCTACAGCTCCGGCGACGGGCAGGTCCGCGAGACCGCGTGCGACGGGAAGGGCGAGCGGAAGCCGGAGTACCGGGTGACCCGGGCGGTCGCCGGACGGGCCGACTGCCCCGGCCCGACCGCGCTGTACGTCCGGCTCGGCGGCGATCGGCCCGTGGGGTGTGCCCGGCCGCTGTGAGCGACGGCCGGGCACACCTCCCGCGTTACGGCCGCAGCGTCATCTCCCGCTGCGTGTCCCGCTTGTCGAGCTTGGCGTCGAACTTCGCCAGCGGCTTCGCCGCCTGCGGGTCGGCCTGCACCGCGCCGGAGGCGACGCCCGCCCAGTCGAGGATGCGGGCGGTGGCGAGGGCCTTCTGCTCGGGCACGAGGCCCGCGACGTTGGCCCCGTGGTTCATGCCCGGAGCGGTCATGACGTAGGAGTCCTTCGCGCCCTTGCCGACGTGGAACGGCTCCGCGCCCCACGGGTCGTTCTGGCCGTAGACGAAGAGCATCTGACGGGCGTTGTGCCGGACCCAGGTGTCGACGTCCCGCATCGCCCCCGGCTGGAACTTCATGGGGATGTCACGCGGGACGAAGTTGCGCGGCGGCTGGTAGCCGTAGCGGATGTACTTCTTCTCGATGTGCGGGAACTGGATCGTCGGCGCGCCGAGCTGCGTCCCGGCCTGGTAGTAGTACGGCGTGTAGGTCGCCAGGCCCTGGTCGGCGTAGGCGGAGAAGCCGGAGATCGTGTCGACGGAGGTCCAGATGTCGTCGTCGGTGGCGTTCTTGGCGTCGGCCGGGATCTGGTCGCAGTCCTTCAGCAGGCTGTACTGCCAGTAGCCCCACACGTAGTCGAGGACGGTCGCCTCGTAGGCCTTGTCCAGGCTGCCGATGGTCTCGAAGGTGAGGCCCTCCTCCTTCGCGTAGGCCGCGTACTTCTTCTCCAGCGGCTCGCGGCGGACCAGTGCCTCGCGCTGCACGGCGTTCAGCCGGTCGCGGCACTCCTTGGTGCCGACACGTGCGAAGAAGCGGTCGTAGGCCGCGTCCTGCTTGTTCACGACGTCGTTGGGGGCGACGTAGGCGACGACGCCGTCCATGTCGCGCGGGTAGAAGCGCTCGTAGTACGTGGCGGTCATGCCGCCCTTCGAACCGCCCGTGGAGAGCCAGTTCTTGCCGTAGACGCTCTTCAGGGCCGTGAAGACGCGGTGCTGGTCGCTGGCCGCCTGCCAGATGTCCAGCTTGGACCAGTTCGCCGGGTCGGGGCGGGACGGGGTGAAGAAGCGGTACTCCAGGGAGACCTGGTTGCCGTCCACGATCTGGGTGGGCTCGCTGCGGCGGGGCGTGGTGGAGACGTTGTAGCCGCTGGTGAAGAAGACCGTCGGGCGGGAGATGTCCTTGTGCAGCACGGTGATGCGCTGCTGGAACGTGCCCTTGGACGGCTTCCGGTGGTCGACCGGCTGGGTGTAGTTCAGGACGAAGAAGCGGTAGCCGGTGTACGGCTTCTCCTCGACCAGGCTCATGCCCGGTACGGAGAGCAGCCTCTCCTTGATGTCAGTGGTGCTGCCGGTGCCGGTGGCCTCCGGCTCGGCGGCGGTGGCCGCTGACGCCGTGCCCACTGTGCCTATGAGCACCGTGAGCGCCAGCAGCCATCTGAGCGCCTTGCGCATGCGCACTCCCCTGTGAGACAGATGTGCGCCGGAAGCTAGCGGACCAACTCACCGGAGCACCAGGGGACATAGGGAAAACCCTGTGCGCGGACGGGGAATCAGCACAGGATCCAGCCGGTGCTGACGGACTTGGGGCCGACCCTGCCCTTGAGCCAGACACAGCGGCGCCCGGCGTGCACGGTGACCGGGCCGGCGAGGTACGAGTACCGTCCCTCGTCGACGACCGGCCGGTTCCCGCGCGCCTGCACGCTCACCGACATCTTCCGCTTCACGCCGGGCTTCTTGGCCACGGTCACGGCGCAGACGTAGCCGCCGCGCTTGTAGACGTAGACGGTCCCGGTGGAGAACGGCAGGGCCCGGACCTTGCGGCCGGGACAGGACGCGGTGGTGGCGGCCTGCGCCTCGCCCGGCGCCGCCACGGCGAGCAAGCCGGAGGCGGTCAGCACGGCCAGGCCGAGCGCGAGCCGCCGGCGTATCGCTCCACTGTCCACTGTTGTCCTCCCGTACCGCGTCGTGCGCGACCATCGGCGTATGGCTGTACGGACGCATGACGTATGTCGGACGGTTGCACGACCGTCACCGACACACCGCTCCGGCCCCGTCAGCGGGACGCGCCGACCGGCTCCTCCGGCTCGGCGGTGCCGATGAACGTCCGCCACAGGTCGGCGTACCGGCCGCCGTGCGCGAGCAGCTCCTCGTGCGTGCCGTCCTCGGCGACCCCGCCGCGGTCCATGACGACGACCCGGTCGGCGCGGGCGGCGGTGGTGAGCCGGTGGGCCACGACGAGGGTCGTACGGCGGCCCGCCAGGCGGTCGGTGGCCTGGTTGACCTGGGCCTCCGTGGCCAGGTCCAGCGCGGCCGTCGCCTCGTCGAGCAGCAGGACGTCCGGGTCGACCAGCTCGGCACGGGCCAGGGCGATCAGCTGGCGCTGACCGGCGGACAGATTGCGGCCGCGCTCGGCGACCTCGTGGAGATAGCCGCCGTCCAGCGTGGCGATCATGTCGTGCGCGCCGACCGCGCGGGCCGCCGCCTCGACCTCGGCGTCGGTGGCGTCCGGGCGGCCGTAGGCGATGGCGTCGCGGACGGTGCCCTGGAAGAGGTACGCCTCCTGCGGGACGACCCCCAGACGGTGCCGGTACGAGGTGAGGTCCAGGGAGCGCAGATCGGTGCCGTCGACGGTGACCCGGCCGCCGGTGGGGTCGTAGAAGCGGGCCACGAGCTTGACCAGGGTCGACTTCCCGGCGCCGGTCTCGCCGACGAAGGCGACGGTCTGCCCGGCGGGGATGCGCAGGTCGACTCCGCCGAGGGCCGCCTCGCCCTCGCCGGCAGCGCCATATTCGAAGTGCACGTCCTCGAAGGCGATCTCGCCCCGCAGGGACAGCACTTCCAGGGGTTCGTCGGCGGACTTCGTCGACGTCGGCTCCTGAAGCAGCTCCTGGATGCGGCCCAGCGAGACGGTCGCCTGCTGGTAGCCGTCGAAGACCTGGGACAGCTGCTGCACGGGCGCGAAGAACAGGTCGATGTAGAGCAGGTACGCCACCAGCGAGCCGATCGCCAGCGTGCCGTCGTCGACCCGGGCGCCGCCCACGATCAGCACGGCCGCCGCCGCCACCGACGACAGGAACTGCACGAACGGGAAGTAGATCGAGATCAGCCACTGGCCCCGGATACGCGCCTGGCGGTAGCTGTCGCTGCGCCCGGCGAACCGCCGCCCGCCGTCCCGCTCGCGCCGGAACGCCTGCACGATCCGCAGCCCCGACACCGACTCCTGGAGGTCGGCGTTGACCACCGACACCCGCTCACGGGCCAGTTCGTACGCCTTCACACTCGCCCGGCGGAAGAAGAACGTGGCGATGATCAACGGCGGCAGCGTCGCGAAGACGACCAGCGCGAGCTCCACGTCGATCACCAGCAGGGCGACCATGATGCCGAAGAAGGTGACGACCGAGACGAAGGCCGTGACCAGGCCCGTCTGCAGGAACGTCGACAGCGCGTCGACGTCGGTCGTCATCCGGGTCATGATCCGGCCGGTCAGCTCCCGCTCGTAGTAGTCGAGCCCGAGGCGCTGGAGCTGGGCGAAGATCTTCAGACGGAGCGAGTACAGGACCCGCTCCCCCGTGCGTCCGGTCATCCGGGTCTCGCCGATCTGCGCCGCCCACTGCACGACCACCGTCAGCAGCCCGAGCAGGGCGGCCGCCCAGACGGCGCCGAGCGCGGCCTGGGTGACGCCGGAGTCGATGCCGTGCCGGATCAGCACGGGCAGCAGCAGGCCCATGCCGGCGTCGGTGGCGACCAGGGCGAGGCTGACCAGCAGCGGCAGCCCGAAGCCGCGCAGCAGCCGGCGCAGGCCGTAGGACTCCTCGGGCTGGACGGCCCGTGACTCGTCGATGTCGGGGACGTCGGTGGCCGGGGGCAGCGCCTCGACCTGGGCGAGGAGCTCGGGGGTGGCGGGGCTCTCGGCGAGGGCGAGGTCCTTGCGCTCGCGGTCGCCGGTCCACAGCCGTGGCGTGACCCCGCGCTCGGCGTCGAACTCCGCGTCCAGCTCGTCCCGTACGGAGGTGTCCTCCTGGGGACAGGCCGGCGGGGTGTGCCCCGGGGAGACCGCGCCCAGCTCGTCGGGGTCGGTGAGCAGCCGCCGGTAGAGGGCGGAGCGCCGCTGGAGCTCGTCGTGGGTGCCGATGTCGGCGAGCCGGCCGCCGTCCAGGACGGCGATGCGGTCGGCGAGGTTCAGGGTGGAGCGACGGTGGGCGATCAGCAGGGTCGTACGGCCCCGCATGACGCCCTTCAGCGCCTCGTGGATCTCGTGCTCGACCCGGGCGTCCACGGCGGAGGTGGCGTCGTCCAGGACCAGCAGGCGCGGGTCGGTGAGGATCGCGCGGGCCAGGGCGACGCGCTGGCGCTGGCCGCCGGAGAGGGTGAGGCCGTGTTCGCCGACGGTGGTGTCGTAGCCGTCGGGGAGTTCCCTGATGAAACGGTCCGCCTGGGCGGCTCGGGCGGCCTTCTCGATCTCCTCCTGGGTGGCGTCCGGGCGGCCGTAGGCGATGTTGTCGCGGACCGTGTCGGAGAAGAGGAACGAGTCCTCCGGGACCAGCCCGATCGCGGACCGCAGCGACTGAAGGGTCAGCTCGCGCACGTCGTGGCCGCCTACGAGGACGGCACCGCGCGTGACGTCGTAGAAGCGCGGCAGCAGCAGCGAGACGGTGGACTTGCCGGAGCCGGAGGAGCCGACCACCGCGAGGGTCTCGCCGGGGCGGATCTCGAAGGAGAGCCCGTCGAGGACGGGGCGGTCGGTGTCGTAGCCGAAGGAGACGTCGTCGAACTCGACCGTCGCGGGGGCGTCGGCAGGCAGGTCCTTGGAGCCGTCCTGGAGCGAGGGCTCGGTGTCGATCAGCTCCAGGACGCGCTCGGTACCCGCCCGGGCCTGCTGGCCGACGGTGAGGACCATGGCGAGCATGCGGACCGGGCCGACCAGCTGGGCGAGGTAGGTCGAGAAGGCGACGAACGTGCCGAGCGTGATGTGCCCGCGTACCGCCAGCCAGCCACCGAGGGCCAGCATCGCGACCTGGCCGAGGGCGGGGACCGCCTGGAGGGCCGGGGTGTAGACCGAGTTCAGGCGGACGGTGCGCAGCCGGCCCGCGAAGAGCCTGCGGCCGACCTCCCTCAGCTTGCCGGTCTCCTGCTCCTCCTGCCCGAAGCCCTTCACCACGCGCACGCCGCTGACGGC
Source organism: Streptomyces purpurascens (assembly GCF_045040895.1). Classification (NCBI taxonomy): domain Bacteria; kingdom Bacillati; phylum Actinomycetota; class Actinomycetes; order Kitasatosporales; family Streptomycetaceae; genus Streptomyces; species Streptomyces purpurascens. Next base: position 3,407,207 of record NZ_CP108341.1, read on the forward strand.
GCCGTCGACCACGCCCGCGACGGCGGCGGCCTGGGCCTGGGCGTACCAGGTGGAGGGGTGCAGCCGGGTGCGGCTGCGCTTCGCGATGTAGGCGAGGGCGGGGGCGACGGCCAGGGCGACGAGGGTGAGCGGCCACGACAGCCAGGCCATGATCACCAGGGAGATCAGGAAGAGGAGCACGTTCCCGATCGTCATCGGGAGCATGAAGAGCAGGCCCTGGATCAGCTGGAGGTCGCTGGTGGCCCGGCCGACGACCTGGCCGGTGGACAGCTCGTCCTGGCGGCGGCCGTCGAGCCCGGTGATCGTGCCGTACATCTCCGTGCGCAGGTCGTGCTGGACGTCGAGGGCGAGGCGGCCGCCGTAGTAGCGGCGGATGTAGGTGAGGACGTAGACGACCAGGGCGGCGGCGATGAGGAGGCCGGCCCAGGTGGTCATGTCCCTGGTGTGGTCGCTGATGACGTCGTCGATGATCACCTTGGTGATCAGGGGGACGAGGGCCATGACGGCCATGCCCGCCAGGGAGGAGCCGAGGGCGAGTACGACGTCCTTCGGGTGGCGCCATGCGTAGGCCCACAGTCGTCGTGCCCATCCCCGTTTCGGTGTCACACCGGTGCCTTCCAGTCGTCCTGAGCTGCCGGAAGGCACCAACGCGGTTGGGTGCGGATTTCTTCCGCCGTGGAGGGATCGGCTGTTCTTCGGGTGCGGCGGTGTGGGGGTTGATCGCGCGGTTCCCCGCGCCCCTAAAGGAAGGGCGTTAGCCCTACCCGCAAGTAATAGAAGCGGGTCGTCTGGGTCGGGTTCTGGTTGTCGTCGCTGGCCAGGAGGACCTTCAGGGTGTTCTTCGTGCGGGCCGTGATCACCATGGCCTCGATGTTGTCGAGGAGGGGGTTCGGCTGGGGTTGCTTGGCCGTGGCGCCCAGGGTCGGGCAGGTGGCGAGGTCGGTGAGCAGGGTCTTCCGCATCGCTCGACGGGGGTCGGCCAGGTAGAGGCGGACCGTGTTGCCCACGCCCGAGGTGAAGCCGCGTTCCAGGACCAGGAGGCGGCCGTCGGGGGTGGCCTGGATCTCGGAGACGCCGAGGCCGGGGTCCGTGCGGTAGGCGTACTGGCGCCCGAGCCGGAAGTGGCCCCGGTGGCGGTCCCAGGTCTGGAAACGGACGGTGTCGGCGCTGTCGCCGGAGAGGGCGTACTCCATGGACGCGACCAGGGTGCGGCCACCGGGCAGCAGGGTCAGGCCCTCGAAGGTGCCGTTGGGCCGGCCGCGGCCCGCGGGGGTCACGCGCAGGTCGTCCGGGACCGGGAGGCGGTCGAGGATCCTGCCGGTGCGGGAGTAGCGGCGTACGGACGGCTCGGTCTCCGAGGTGACCAGGCGGGTGCCGTCCCTGTCGACGACCAGTCCCTCGGAGTCCAGCGCGGTCCCGGTCTCGTCGGTGAGCGGGACGACGGACTGGGGCTGCAGCGTCCTCGCGTCCAGGCGGAACAGCGACGAGCGGTCGGACAGGGCGGCCAGTGAACCGTCGCCGTCGACGGCGAGCGCGGAGATGTTGCCGACGAAGGTGTCCTCGTACGTCGTCTTGTCGAGCGCGTCGGAGAAGCGGTCGATGGAGACGGACGGCGAGCAGGCGTGCGAGGTCTGAGAGGTGTGCGAGGTGTGTGCCTGGGCGGGGCCGGCGGCGGTCAGGCAGGTGGCCGCCGTCAGGCCTGCGGTGAGAAGGGCGAGACGGGTTCTCAGGGGCATGGGCGTCACCGTAGGGCGGGCCGGTGACGCCGGGTAGGCCGCGTGGTGAAGGGTCAGCTCGCGGCCAGGTCCTTGTGGATGACCTTGGCCACGGCCTGGATGGTGGTGATGCCGTAGTTCATGGTGCTGTTGCCGTGGGTGAGCACGGTCATCACGTAGTCGTGGCCGCCGCCCTTGAACGCGCCGACGCTGTGCACCCGCCAGCCGTTCGTGGAGCGCTGCAGCCAGCCGTTCTTGACGGCCACGGTGACGCCCGAGGGCACCCCGTACGGTGTGCCCCAGCGCTGGGACGAGACGACCTGGCCCATCAACTTCAGGATGTAGGAACGGGAGTTGTCGCTCAGGACCGCGTTCTTGGCGGTGAGGAGCTTCAGCAGCTTCTGCTCGTCGGTGACGGTGATCTGGGTCAGGCCCCAGTAGCCGTTCGCGCCGGGCTTGGTCTGGGTCATGCCGGCGGCCGTGAGGAAGTTCTTGATCTTCGTCATGCCGAGCTGCTTCCACAGGGTGGAGGTCGCCGCGTTGTCCGACTTGGTGATCATGGCCTTGGCGAGGGTGTTCTCGCGGTCGGTGAGATACCGGTTCGTCTTCTTCGCGTCCCAGAGCAGCGTGGCGAGAACGGTCACCTTGACGACGCTGGCCGAGTCGTAGGCGGAACTCGCGCGCAGCGTGCAGGTGGTGTTGGTGCTGCGGTCGTAGAGGCCGACGGCGACGGTGCCCTTGCGGGTGGCGAGCGCGGCGGTGATGTCCTTCTTCAGCTTGGCGGCGAGGCCGGCCTTGGCCGAGGTGCAGGTCACGGTCGGCGTGGCAGCGGCGGCGGGCGTGGCGGCGGCGACGAGCGGCACGAGCACACCCGTACCCACGGCTGCCGCCAGCACTCTCGCGCGGCGGGATATCCCAGAAGTCATGCACCCTTGACTCACGGACGTGGGGCAAAGGTTGTAGGCGTTGGTGAAGGCTTGTACGAGTCGTTACCGGGCGCTGTGCGTTTCACAGGCGGCGGCCAGCTTCGGCACAGCGGCCACCCATCGGGGCTGTCCACCATGCTCGGGTGACATCTGCCACCGAACCCCAGCTCCGCACCGCAGCCGTGCCTCCCTCACCCGCGCCGGGGGAACGGGCCGCCCCGCGCTGGTCGCTGCCCGTGCTGCTCGCGATCCTCGCCCTGGCCGCGGTGCTCTACTCCTGGAACCTGTCCGGCTCCAGCCTCAACAGCTTCTACAGCGCGGCCGTGCTGAGCGGCACGCAGAGCTGGAAGGCTTGGTTCTTCGGCTCGCTGGACGCCGGGAACTTCCTCACCGTCGACAAGCCGCCGCTCGCGCTGATGGTCATGGGCCTGTCGTGCCGGGTCTTCGGGTACGGCACCTGGCAGATGATGCTGCCGATGGTCGTGGCGGCGCTGGCCACGATCTGGATCCTGCACTCCTCCGTGAAGCGGGTGTTCGGGCACGCGGCGGCTGCCGTCTCCGCCCTCGTCCTGGCCCTCACCCCGATCACGGTCGCCATCAACCGGGACAACAATCCCGACACGCTGCTGGTGTTCCTGATGGTGTCGGGCGCCGCCCTCGGTCTGCGGGCCGTGCGGAACGGGCGGCTGCTTCCGCTGCTCGGCTCGGCCGCCTGCTTCGGGCTCGCCTTCAACACGAAGATGCTCCAGGGGTATATCGCGCTGCCCGCCGTTTTCGCGGTGTATCTGTACGCGGCGAAGCCGAAGCTCGTGAAGCGCGTCGTCAACCTCCTCGTCGCGGGCGTCGCTCTGGCCGTCTCCAGCTTCTGGTGGGCGGCGGCGGTCTCGCTCGTCCCGGCCGACGACCGCCCCTACATCGGCGGTTCGACGGACGGCACGGCCTGGGACCTGATCATGGGCTACAACGGCCTGGGCCGGATCCTCGGCGGCGAGGGCAACGGCGGAGGCGGCGGTGGCGGAGGCGGAGGCTTCTCCGGTACCGCGGGGCTCGGCCGGATGTTCAACGACATTCTCGGCGGCCAGATCTCCTGGCTGCTCCCCTTCGCGGCCCTCGCGCTCATCGGCGGCCTGGTGCTGTGCGGCCGCGCCCCGCGTACGGATCTCACCCGGGCCGCGCTCGTGCTCTGGGGCGCCTGGACGGCCCTGCACTATCTGACCTTCGCCCTGGCCGAGGGCACGATGCACCCGTACTACACGACCGCGCTCGCCCCGGGCATCGCGGCGCTGTGCGGAGGCGGCGGCGTGCTGCTGCTGCGCGCCTTCCGGGCCGACCGGCGGTGGGCCTGGGTGCTGCCGCTCGGGCTGAGTGTCACGGCCGTCTGGGCCGCGGTGCTGCTGCGGCGGGCCTCCGGCTGGAACACCTGGCTGTGGCCGGCGATCGCCGTCGTCATGGGGCTGGCGGTCGTGGGACTGCTCGTCTTCCGGTCCGCGTCCGGGACACGGGTACGGCTGCTGGCGGCATCCGTGGTGGCGGCGGTCGTCGCCGCCGTGGCGGGTCCGGCGGCGTACGCCTGGTCGGTGCCGTCCGGTTCGGGCGGCGGCATGGGCGGTACGAACCCGACTGCGGGCCCGTCGACGGGCAGTGGCTTCGGCGGGCCCGGGGGCGGCCGGGGGTTCCCGGGCGGTGGCGGGTCCGGCGTGCCCGGCGGTGCGGGGATGCCTGACGGTGGGACGCAGCAGGGCGGGAACGCCCAGGCGGGCGGTGGCTTCCCGGGTGGCGGGATGCCGTCCGGCGGGCAGAGCGAACAGGACGGGCGGAGCGGGCAGGCCCCCGGCGGCAGCGGTGGGACCGGCGGCACGCCCCCGAACGGCACGAGCGGTGGCCAGTCGGGCGAAGCGGGCACCCAGCCCGGGCGTACGGGCGGCGGCATGGGCGGCGGACCCGGCGGTGGCGGCATGGGCGGCGGCGCGAGCAGTGAGCTCATCTCGTACCTGAAGAAGCACCAGGACGGTGCCGAGTGGCTGCTGGCCGTGTCCAGTTCGCAGGGCGCCGCCCAGCTGATCGTGAGCAGCGGGGAGCCCGTCATCTCCATGTGGGGCTGGTCCGGCTCCGACAAGGCGATGACCCTGGCCAAGCTCAAGGAGCTGGTGAAGAAGGGCGAGTTGCACTACATCCAGCTCGGTGGCGGCATGGGCGGCGGCCCCGGCGGCGGCAGCAGTGTCAGCTCCGAGGTGACGGCGTGGGTGCAGAAGCACGGCACGGCGGTGAAGGAGAGCGAGTACAGCGAGACCGCGACCTCCACCTCCGACTCCTCGTCGCAGTCGAACCAGTCGAACCAGTCGAACCAGTCGGCGATCTACCGCCTGGACCCGTCCGACGTCAGCTGATCGCACACAACTCCGATTGAACGGCCCCCGACCACTCGGTCAGGGGCCGTTCGTTCGTCCCCGATCATGGACACCGGTGTCCGGCGAACGGGTGAAGGGAAACGCAGGCGTGGGCTACTGCCTGGAGATGAGCACCGGCGACATGCGGACGGTGGTGCGGCTGCTCACCGCGGTGGAGCGGAGCGAGCGGCAGGAGCGCACGCTCGCCCGGGTGCGCACGGAGTGCGAGCGGACCGACGTCCGGTTCCGGGAGCAGGGCATCGACCTCGACGTCTCCATCGCCCAGGCCCTGGACGAGCTGGTCGAGGGCACCCCGAGCACCGACCTCTGTCCCTCGTACAGCTACGCCTTCTACCAGGCCGTCGCGGCGCACTTCTCCGACCCGACCGATCTCGGCGCCTGGCGGCGGCCTTCGTGGTTCTACGCCATGGACGACGAACTGGCCCGGCACGGCGTACCGTCCGACCTGCTCCCCGGCACGTTCCTGTTCAGCGGCCCGCCGCTGCGCCTCCCCCACCCCGGCGACGCGGTGCCCGCCATCGGGACCCTGCCGGCCCAGCGGGCGGCGGCTCTCGCCGACGCCTACGCGTCCGTGCTCGGCCGTCTCGATCCCGAGTACCGCGACGCGGCCCGCCGGTTCGCCGAGGTCATGCGGTTCGAGGCGGAGGAGTGGGAGAGTTCGCGGACGCTCGGGACGAACCCGGACACGATCCTCTTCTGGTTCCACTGACCTCTGCTGACCTCTGCGGGAACTCTTGACGCCGTCTTTCCCATCGGGATACTTGCGGTCGACAGCGCGCCAACTGCCGTGTCCGCGAAGAGAGTTCGTTTCCTTCGAGCTGATACCGCCGGCGGCTCCGCATGTCCGAGATCCCGAACGCCGTACGAAGTTTCGCCCCCACGCGTCACGGCCACCCCCCACAGGAGGATCCACCATGAGCCCACGCAAGGCAGTCGTCGCCGCCTTGGCCGCCGCGCTGCTGGCCGGCCCCGGCGTCGCCCAGGCCGCCACCCCGCAGACCACCGCGGCACCCGCCCCGGCCCGCGACCGCGCCGCGGCGGCCACCATCACCTGGTCCCTCGTCCGCGCGAGCAACCCCACCGAGGACCAGCGCTCGGCCTACGACCTGATCACCAGGGCCATGAACGCGGCCGTGGCCCGCTACAACAACCTCAGCGACCTGGGCAAGACCCTCACGGTCCGCTACGAGCCGGGCGTCCCCACCGCCGACGGCAACATCAACGGGACGATCCGCTTCGGCAGCAACCGCAGCTACATGAACGAGCGGACGGCCCTGCACGAGATCTCCCACACCATCGGCGTGGGCACCAGCTCGGGCTGGTCCCGCCTCGGCGGCAGCGGCACCTGGACCGGCGGACAGGCCACCGCCCTCGTCAAGCAGTACGACGGCTCCGGCGCCAAGATCTCCACCGGCGGCGGGCACTTCTGGCCCTACGGCCTGAACTACGACAACGAGTGGTCGGCCACGGCGGCCGACCGGCACGTCCACATCGTCGCCGCGATGGTCCGCGACGGCCTGTAGGCCGTGCTCGAGACCCGGCGTCCGCAGGCCTGTTGCCGCGGGTGCCGGGTACCCGGTTCGGGCACGGGCTGCTGTGCGGTCGAAGACGGGAGGTCGGGGCGGTGGCAGTGAAGGCGATGGGGTGGGCGCACTCGTTCCCCATGTCCGAGGGAGTGCGCGCCGGGCGGCAGTGGACACGGGGGCGTCTCGCGTCCCTGCCCTGGGCCGCTGCCGAGCCGGACACGGTGGACGCCATCGTGCTGGCCGTGTCCGAGCTGATCACCAATGCGCACATCCACGCGCACAGCGACGCGCATCTGGTCCTCACCTGGGACGGTGACTGCCTTCATGTGAGCGTCCACGACGAGGATCCGACGCTGCCGCGCCGGCGCGAGGCGGAGCCGGGGGATGTCGGCGGCCGCGGAGTGGCCATCGTGCGGAAGCTCGCCGACGAGTGGGGGATGAGGTGCCAGCGGCACGGCAAGACGGTGACGGCATGCTTCCGCCCCGCCGGCACCGGCACCGATGAATGAGTGTCAGTCGGTCCCGGGGTGCTTGCCGGGGCCGTCGGCGCCGGGGGACAGCGGAGTGGGTGACAGTGTGGTGTCCTCCTCGCCGGGCTCCAGAAGGGTGTCGGCGGCGCCGACGATGAGAGGGTCGGGCATGCCGACCGCCTCGCGGTCCTTGCTGGCGTAGTCGATGCGCGACAGCAGACTCCGCATGGTCTCCAGCCGGGCGCGTCTCTTGTCGTTGCTCTTGACGACGGTCCAGGGGGCGTGCGCGGTGTCCGTGGCGCGGAACATGTCGACCTTCGCCTCGGTGTAGTCGTCCCAGAGGTCCAGCGAGGCCAGGTCGGTGGAGGAGAGCTTCCACTGGCGCACCGGGTCGACCTGCCGGATCGCGAAGCGGGTGCGCTGCTCGGAGCGGGACACGGAGAACCAGAACTTCACCAGCACGACGCCGTCGTCGACCAGCATCCGCTCGAAGGCCGGGCACTGGTCGAGGAACAGCTCGTACTCGTCCTTGGAGCAGAATCCCATCACGCGCTCCACGCCGGCCCGGTTGTACCAGGAGCGGTCGAACAGGACGATCTCCCCGGCCGTCGGCAGCTGCGCGATGTACCGCTGGAAGTACCACTGGCCCGTCTCGCGTTCGGTGGGCTTGTCCAGGGCGACCACGCGTGCGCCGCGCGGGTTGAGCCGCTCGGTCAGCCGCTGGATCGTGCCGCCCTTGCCCGCCGCGTCACGCCCCTCGCACACGACGACCACGCGGGCGCCGGTGTCCTTGACCCACCGCTGGAGCTTGAGCAGTTCGATCTGCAGGACGCGCTTGGTCCGCTCGTACTCCTTGCGGCCCACCCTGCGGTCGTACGGATGGTTCTCCTGCCAGGTCCGGAGGGGACGCCCGTCCGCGTCCAGCAGGATCGGCCGCTCTCGGCGGCTGGTATCCACGGTCAGCCCGTCCAGCAGCCTGTCCGCGTCGCCGGTGTCGCCGGTGGCTTCGGTGTCTTCGGTGTCTTCGGTGTTCATCACCGCGCTCCCCGCTCGGTCCCCACCGTCGGTCAGAAGGGCATGCGGCGCCGGGTGCGGCGACCCGCGGAACCACTGCGGCTCACCGCGCGCGAGCTGGTGTGGAAGGGCTTGCTGAAGAGCCGGCCCAGAACGCCGGGCGCCTTGCCACCGGCCCGCGCCCCGGCCCCGAGCGTACGTTGTGTGCCGCGCTCGGGATGGCGGGAGAGACGGGGCACGAAGAAGGCCAGGACGGCCAGGACCGCACACACGCCGATGACTACGGCGACTACCATGATCGACTCCCCTCGCAGGTGGACTGACACACGAGTGCCCCGCCCTGCCCCGCCCATGTGAGGAGCGAGGAAACACGACCTGGCCGGTCCGGCCGCGGCTCAGTCCAGATGCGTCGGCGCGAACATCCGCAGCACGGCCGGGAGCAGGACCACCGAGGGCCCGGGCGAGGCGAGTGCCTTCGCGAGGTCCTGCTCCAGGGTCTCCGGGGTCGTACGGACCCCGGGGACGCCGAAGGACTCCGCCAGTGCCACGTAGTCCGGCCGGGTCAGTTCCGTCGCGGTCGCCTCGCCGAACGCGTCGCTCATGTACTCGCGCAGGATGCCGTAGCCGCCGTCGTCGACGATCAGCCAGGTGACGTTCAGGTCGTACTGGCGGGCCGTCGCCAGTTCGGCGATCGAGTACAGGGCGCCGCCGTCGCCGGAGACCGCGAGGACCGGCCGGGTCGGGTCGGCCGCCGCGGCGCCGAGTGCCGCCGGGAAGCCGTAGCCGAGGCCGCCCGCGCCCTGGGCGGAGTGCATGTGGTTGGGGCCCTTGGCGTCGAAGGCCGACCAGGCCCAGTACGCGAGGATCGTCATGTCCCAGAAGGACGGGGAGTCGGCGGGCAGCGCCCTGCGGACGGACGCCAGCACGTCCTGTTCCAGGGTGAGTTCCTGGGAGGCGATGCGCTCGGCGACCTTCCCGAGCACCTCACGCACGCGCTCCGGAGCGTCCGGGTCCCGGCGTTCGGACACCGTCTCCAGCAGCGCCTGCAGCGCGAGGCGGGCGTCCGCGTGGATGCCCAGGGCCGGGTGGTTGGACTCCAGCTTGCCGAGGTCGGCCTCGATCTGGATCACTCGGCCGCGCGGCTTGAACGTGTGGTAGTTCGAGGAGAGTTCCCCGAGTCCCGAGCCGACCACCAGGAGGACGTCCGCGTCCTCCAGGAAGTCCGTGGTGTGCCGGTCCTCGATCCAGGACTGGAGCGACAGCGGGTGCTTCCAGGGGAAGGCGCCCTTGCCGCCGGGGGTCGTGACGACCGGTGCCTGGACCAGCTCGGCCAGCTGCCTCAGCTTGCCGGAGGCGTCCGCCCGTACCACTCCCCCGCCCGCGATGATCGCCGGGCGTTCGGCATGAGACAGCAAGTGGGCGGCCACGGCGGTCAGTTCGGGGCGCGGCGGCAGCTCCTCGGGGAAGGCGTCGCCGCCCGTCACCACCGGGATCGCCGTCGGCGCGAGCAGCACGTCCTGCGGGATCTCCACCCACACCGGGCCGTGCGGGGCGGTCAGGGCCGACTTCCAGGCCGCCTCGATGGCGGACGGGATCTGCGACTGGGTGCGGACGGTGTGGACCGACTTCACCACGCCCCGGAACGAGGCGGCCTGGTCGGGCAGTTCGTGCAGATAGCCGTGCCGGCCGCCGCCCAGGCCGGCGCTGGGGATCTGGCTGCCGATCGCCAGCACGGGCGCGGAGGCGGCCGCCGCCTCCTGGAGTGCGGCTAGGGAGGTCAGGGCGCCCGGTCCCGTCGACAGCAGCAGGGGCGCGGCCTCGCCGGTGATCCGGCCGTAGGCGTCCGCGGCGAACCCGGCGTTGTTCTCCACCCGCAGGCCGATGTACCTGAGGTCCGAGCGGCGCAGGGCGTCGAACATGCCGAGCGCGTGCTGGCCGGGCAGACCGAAGACGGTCGTCGCGCCCAGCCCGGCCAGCGTCTCCACGACCAGGTCTCCGCCGTTGCGGCCGGGTGGCGGGTTGAGGGCGGCCTCCGTCTGGGCGGGCGTCGGGCGGAGTACCAGGTCGTGGTCGTGAGTCACTTCGCTTCGGAGTCCTTCCGGGCCGCGGCGATCTGGCGGGACATGATCGTGGTCAGTTCGTACGCGGTGTGGGAGGCCGCCACCGACGTGATCTCCGCGTGGTCGTACGCGGGGGCCACCTCGACGACGTCGGCCGACACCAGGTTGCAGGATGCCAGGCCGCGCAGGATCTCCAGCAGTTCGCGCGAGGTCATGCCGCCCGCCTCGGGCGTGCCGGTGCCGGGCGCATGGGCCGGGTCGAGGCAGTCGATGTCGATGGAGATGTACAGCGGCCGGTCGCCGATGCGCTGGCGGAGCTGGTCGGCGACCTCGTCGGCGCCGCGCCGGTAGACGTCCGCCGAGGTGACGATGCCGAAGCCCATCTTCTCGTCGTCGGTCAGGTCCTGCTTGCCGTAGAGCGGGCCGCGGGTGCCGACGTGGGACAGGGCGGAGGTGTCGAGGATGCCCTCCTCCACCGCACGCCGGAAGGGGGTGCCGTGCGTGTACTCGGCGCCGAAGTAGGTGTCCCAGGTGTCGAGGTGCGCGTCGAAGTGGAGCAGGGCCACCGGGCCGTGCTTCTTCGCCACCGACCGCAGCAGGGGCAGCGCGATGGTGTGGTCACCGCCGAGGGTCATCAGACGGGCGCCGGTGTCCAGCAGGTCGTCCGCCGCCGCCTCGACCGTCTCCACCGCCTCGTTGATGTTGAACGGGTTGGCGGCGATGTCACCGGCGTCCGCGACCTGCGCGAGGGCGAAGGGCGAGGCGTCCTGCGCCGGGTTGTACGGGCGCAGCAGCCGGGACGCCTCGCGGATCGCGTTGCCGCCGAAGCGGGCGCCCGGCCGGTACGAGACACCCGAGTCGAACGGCACGCCCACCACGGCGACATCGGCCCGCCCGCCGACCTCGTCCAGCCGGGGCAGCCGGGCGAAGGTCGCGGGGCCCGCGTACCGCGGCACGCGGGAGGAGTCGACGGGCCCGCGGGGAGTCTCGTTGCTGCTCATGAAGAAATGCCTTCTTTCCTACGCTTCATCGCGTATGTACTGCTTGTCTTATGACCTTACCGGGGAGTCGCGGCCGGTTCGGACGCGAGTTCGGACTCGGGTTCGGGTGCCCGTCCCGCGAGCCGCTCGCGCCAGGCGGCGAGGACGGCGGCGTCGGTGGCCGGGGTGGCGAAGGAGACGACCAGATAGGCGGCGAGCGAGGCGAGCAGCCCGTAGTAGACGGGCTCGTTGGCGAGGATGCCGTACGTCGCCATCAGGCCGACGACCGCGAGTCCGCCGACCACGACCGAGGCGAGAGCGCCGTGGACCGTGCCCCGCTTCCACACAAGACCGCCGAGGATCGGCACGAGCAGACCGCCGACGAGGAGGTTGTACGCGACGGTCAGCGCCTCCACCACGTTGTCGATCGCGATGGCCGTGCAGATGACCGCGAGGCCCATGATCAGGATGAAGACGCGGTTGCCCTTCACCTCGTCATGGCCGTCGGCGTGCTCGGCGTTCTCGGCCGGCGCCTTGCCGATCCCTCGCAGCCGGGACCAGATGTCGTTGTTGGCGACGGTGGCGCAGGCGATCAGCGCGCCGGAGGACGTCGACATCACGGCGGCCAGGGCTGCGGCCAGCACCAGCCCGCGCACTCCAACGGGCAGTTCCTCCTTCACGATCGTCGCGAAGGCGTCGTCCGGGCTGGCGAGCTTCGGGTACAGCACCTTGGCCGCGGTACCGATGACGGCACCGGCGAGGGCGTACGCGAGGCAGTAGGTACCGGCGACGGTTCCGCCCCACTTGGCGGTCGTGTCGCTGCGGGCGGTGAAGACGCGCTGCCAGATGTCCTGCCCGATGAGCATGCCGAAGGTGTAGATCAGCACGTAGGTGAAGATCGTCTCGCCGCCGATGCCCAGCGGGTCGAAGTACTCGGTGGGCAGCTGGGCCTTCATCTCGCTGAACCCGCCGGCCTTCACGACGGCGATCGGCAGCAGCAGGAGCAGCACGCCGATGGTCTTCACGACGAACTGCACCATGTCGGTCAGGGTGATCGACCACATCCCGCCGAGGGTGGAGTACGCGACGACGATCGAGCCGCCGAGGACGATCGCGAGCGTGCGGTTCATGTCGAACAGGACGTCGAAGATCGTGGCGTACGCGATGGTCGAGGTCACCGCGAGCATGAGGGTGTACGCCCACATGACGACACCGGAGATCACTCCGGCCCGGCCGCCGTAGCGCAGGTCGAGCATCTCGGAGACGGTGTAGACCTTCAGCCGGGCGATGCGGGCGGAGAAGAAGACGGACAGGGCGAGCAGGCCGAGGCCGATGGTGAAGACCATCCAGGCGCCGGAGAGGCCGTACTGGTAGCCGAGCCCCACACCGCCGATGGTGGAGGCGCCGCCGAGGACGATCGCCGCCATGGTGCCGGAGTACATGGCCGGGCCGAGCCGGCGGCCCGCCACCAGGAACTCGCTCTTGGAGCGGGCGCGGCGCATGCCCCACCAGCCCATGGCCAGCATTCCGGCCAGGTAGACGAAGATCACGAGGTAGTCGACGGCCATGGGGCCTCCTTCGCGCACGCACAGGGCGCAGGGCTCGGTCGCGGGGGACGAGGTTGACGAGGACTGACACTAGGTGGCCGGAAAGCGACTGCGAAGTGTACGTTTCATCTATTCGAGCGGCCTTGGCTGGAGGGAACGCACACCATGCCGGACCCGGCGGTCCCCCCGACACCCCCCGTCCTCCTCACGTCCCTCCTGGCCCGGGAGGACCTCTCCCTGCGCCGGATCGCCGGTCCGGTGGACGCCGGCACCGTCGTCCACTGGGTGCACACCTCGGAGATGGCGGACCCGTATCCGTATCTGCTGGGCGGGGAGCTGCTGCTCACGGCGGGCGTGCACATCCCGGAGGCGGCGGGCTCCGATGGGGGTGCCCCCGGTCGAGCGAAGCCGAGACCGGGGGACTACTTCGACGGCTACGTGTCCCGGATCGTGGCGGCGGGCGGCGCGGCCCTCGGCTTCGGGGTGGCGCCGGTGCACGACACGGTGCCGAGGGCGCTGGTCGCGGCCTGCGAGACACACGGCCTGCCGCTCCTTGAGGTACCGCCGCAGACCACCTTCTCGGGCGTGGCCCGGGCGGTCTGGCAGCTGATGGCCCAGGCCCGCCTGGCCGAACTCCGCCGCGTCACCGAGGCCCAGCAGAGCCTCGCCTCCGCCGCCTCCCGCCCCGACCCGGTCCCGTCGGTCCTCCGCCAGCTCGCCCAGCGGCTGGGCGGGTGGGCGGTGCTGTACGGGCCGGAGGGGGCGGAGATCGCGGGGGCGGGGCGGCGGCCCGGGGAAGAGGTGGCGTCGGCGCTGGCGGGGTTGGCGGGAGTGGTGCGGCCCGACCGCCCCGCGCCTCCCTCGGGTGCGGCAGCGCAGACCGGCTCCGTATCGCGCGCGCACTCGACCGGGACCCGGCCAGGTGAGCCCGAGGCGGCACCCTCCCGCTCGGCCCACGGCCCCGCCTCGCCGGCCGGCCATCAGCCACCGACCGACCCCGGCCGCCCCGCCCCCACCTCCGCCACCGACACCACCGCCGGCCTCCACCTCGCCGCGTACGCCCTCGGTGCCGGGCACGGCTTCGTGCTCGGGGTCGCGACGCCGCAGCGCGCGCCGGGGGACCACACCGTCGTCTCCGTCGCCGCCGTGCTCCTCTCCCTCCTCACCGGCGAGCAGCAGAGCGGCACCGGTGCCGCCCGTTCCTCGGCGCTGGTGCGGCTGCTGCTGGGCGCGCCGCCGGAGGAGGTCGCGCCGCTGCTCGGCGGTGAGCGGTGGGTCGTCGTGCGGGCCCGGCCGGACGGTTCGGGCCCTGCGGACGCCGTCGCGGCGTCCGCGCTGGGCGCCGCGCTCGGCTCCGCCCTGGTCGACCCGGCGGGCGACGTCGTACGGGTCCTGGTCCCGGCCGAACGGGCACCGGCCCCGCTGCCCGGCTGGACCCTGGGCGTCAGCGCCGCCGTCGCCCCGCACGACTGGCCCGCCGCCGACACCCAGGCGGCCCGCGCCCTGGCCCGGGCCCGCGCCACCCGGACCCCGCTGCTGCGGCACGGCCCGCGCCCCGCCCTGGCCGACCTGGTCCCGCCCGACGAGGCGGCGGCCCACGCCCGCGCCCTTCTCGCCCCCGTCACGGCACACCCCGCGCTCACCGAGACCCTGCGCACCTGGCTGTCCCTGCACGGCAGTTGGGACCGCACGGCCGTCGCCCTGTCCGTGCACCGCAACACCGTGCGGCAGCGCATCACCCGGTGCGCGACGCTGCTGGAGACGGACCTGGAAGACCCGGACGTCCGGATGGAACTCTGGTTCGCGCTCCGGCACATCTGAGTACGTGAGCGGTGCCCCACTGAGTACGTGACGCACATCCCAGCGTTCGATACGCCAGGGACGCCCACAGGCGGCTGCTCCACAATGGTTGTCATGCCGATACCCGGGACACCCAGCCGCGCCGAACTCGTCGACCACCTCGTCAGGACGCGCATCGCGGGCGACGTCGCCACCCCCCGCGAGAACAACCTCTCCCACTACCGCAAGCTGGCGAACAACGACCGCCACTACTGGCTCGGCCTGGAACTCGGCGCCCGCTGGACCGACGAGCAGGACGTCCTCGCGGTGATGGCGGAACGGGTGGGCGTGAACGACGATCCCGAGCACCGGTACGGCCAGGACACCATCGACCCGGAGCTGACCGTCGCCGGGCTCGAGCGCATGGCCGGGCGGCTGCGCAAGGCGGCGGACGGGCAGCAGCGGGTGCTGTTCGCCACCGGCCACCCCGGCGGCCTGCTGGACGTGCACAGCTCGACCGCGGCGGCGCTGCGCGCGGCGGGCTGCGAGATCGTCGTCATCCCGGAGGGCCTGACGACGGAGGAGGGCTACGTCATGCAGTTCGCGAGCGTGGCGGTGCTGGAGCACGGCGCCACCCTGTGGCACACCCACTCGGGCGAGCCGATGAAGGCGATCCTGACCGCCATGGAGCGCGAGGGCCGCCCCCTGCCCGACCTGGTCGTCGCCGACCACGGCTGGGCGGGATACGCGGGCCAGCACGGCGTCGACTCCGTCGGCTACGCCGACTGCAACGACCCGGCCCTCTTCATCGCCGAGGCCGAGGGCACCGTGCAGGTGACGGTGCCCCTCGACGACCACGTGGTCAGCCCGCGCCACTACGACCCGATGACGGCGTACCTGCTGGCGGAGGCGGGCCTCAGCTAGCGCCCTGATCACGCGGGACGCGGACCACGCCCTCCTGGATCACGGAGATGGCGAGGCGCCCGTCCTGCGTGTAGATACGAGCCTGTCCCAGTCCCCGGCCGCCGTACGCGGACGGGGACTCCTGGTCGTAGAGCAGCCATTCGTCGGCCCGGAACGGCCGGTGGAACCACATCGCGTGGTCCAGCGAGGCCCCGACCACGTCACCGACGGCCCAGCCGCCCCGCCCGTGCGCGAGCAGCACGGAGTCGAGCAGCGTCATGTCGGAGACGTAGGTGGCGAGGACGACGTGCAGCAGCGGCTCGTCGACCGCTCCGCCCAGCTTGCCGTTGGTCCGGAACCACACCTGGGAGTGCGGTTCACGCGGCTCGCCGAACCTCCCGTACGGCGGCTCCTCGACGTACCGCAGATCGACGGCCGCCCGTGCCTCCGCGAACTTCTCCACCACCGCCGGGTCGATATGGCCGTACCCGCGCAGCCGTTCCTCCCCGGTGGGCAGCGTGGCGGGATCGGGCGCGGCCGGCATCGGCTCCTGATGGTCCAGCCCGTCCTCGTAGACCTGGAACGACGCCGAGAGATGGAAGATCGGCTTGCCGTGCTGGACGGCGACCACCCGGCGGGTGGTGAAGGAGCGGCCGTCGCGGATCCGGTCGACGGTGTAGACGATGGGCGCGCCGGGATCCCCGGGGCGCAGGAAGTACGCGTGCAGGGAATGCGCGGGCCGGTCCTCGGGGACCGTGCGCCCGGCGGCGACGAGCGCCTGCGCCGCGACCTGCCCGCCGAAGACCCGTGGGACGACGGCGGACCGGGACCGGCCGCGGAAGATGTCCTCCTCGATCTGCTCGAGGTCGAGCAGATCGAGGAGATCCTGAAGTGCCTTACTCATGACAACTGTTGTACCGGCCAGTCACTACGGTCGGTTTACAGGCCCATGTCCTTCGCGATGATCGACTTCATGATCTCGCTGGTGCCGCCGTAGATGCGGTTGACGCGGTTGTCCGCGTACAGGCGGGCGATCGGGTACTCGTTCATGTATCCGTAGCCGCCGTGCAACTGGAGGCAGCGGTCGATGACACGGTGGGCGACCTCGGTGCAGAACAGCTTCGCGGAGGCGGCCTCGGCGGGGGTGAGCTCACCGGCGTCCAGGGCCTCGGTCGCGCGGTCGGCGACGGCCTCGGCCGCGTCCACCTCGGACTGGCAGGCGGCCAGCTCGAACTTGGTGTTCTGGAAGTGGGCGACCGGCTTGCCGAAGACGGTGCGGTCCTGCACGTACTGCTTGGCGAACCGTACGGCGGCCTTGGCCTGGGCGTAGGCGCCGAAGGCGATGCCCCAGCGCTCGGAGGCCAGGTTGTGGCCGAGGTAGTAGAAGCCCTTGTTCTCCTCGCCGAGGAGGTCCTCGACGGGCACCTTGACGTCGACGAACGCCAGCTCGGCGGTGTCGGAGGTCTTGAGGCCGAGCTTGTCGAGCTTGCGGCCGACGGAGTAGCCCTCGGACTTGGTGTCCACGGCGAAGAGGGAGATGCCGTGGCGGCGGTCCTCGGCGGTCGGGGCGGAGGTGCGGGCGCAGACGATCACCCGGTCGGCGTGCACGCCGCCGGTGATGAAGGTCTTGGCGCCGTTGAGGACGTAGTGCGTGCCGTCCTCGCTCAGCTTGGCGGTGCTCTTCATGCCCGCGAGGTCGGAGCCGGTGCCCGGCTCGGTCATCGCGATGGCCCACATCTCCTCACCGGAGACGAACTTGGGCAGGAACCGCTTCTTCTGCTCGTCGGTGGCGAGCATCTTGATGTAGGGCAGGGCGAGCAGCACGTGCACGCCGGAGCCGCCGAACTGGACGCCCGCGCGAGCGGTCTCCTCGTACAGCACGGCCTCGAACTTGTGGCTCTCCAAGCCCGCGCCGCCGAACTCCTCCGGCACGTTGATGCCGAAGATGCCCAGGTCGCCGAGCTTGTAGTAGAAGTCGCGCGGCGCCTGGCCGGCAGCGAACCACTCGTCGTACACCGGCACGACCTCGGCCTCGATGAAGGCGCGGATGGTCTCCCGGAACGCCTCGTGATCCTCGTTGAACACCGTACGGCGCACGCCGCCACCTCCACGGACCTCGGTATGTCTAAGCGCTTGCTCACCCCAAGATACCGGCGAGTATCAACAAGCGTCCAGGGTGGGGGCGGGGTAACGCTCGTCACGGTACGGGGGAGTGTGGCGAGCGGGTGGGCAAAGCCAGGGCCCCCCACCCGCTACCCTTCCGCCGCCGCGAACGCCCCCCGCGCCATCCGGTGCAGCAACTCCGCCACAGCCCCCCGCCCGGCCAGCGCCCCGGCCCTCCCCAGATGCGGCGTCGAGTTCAGCAACCCGAACACCGAATGCACGGCCGACCGCGCGGCGGGCTCCCCCAACCCGGGATACACCTGCCGCACCACACCCACCCACAGCTCCACGTACTGCCGCTGCAACTGCCGCACCATCTTCCGGTCACTGTCCCGGAGGCGGTCCAGCTCCCGGTCGTGCAGGGTGATCAGTGGACGGTCGTCGAGCGCGAAGTCGATATGCCCCTCGATCAGCGAGTCGAGGACCACCCCCGCCCCCACACCCCCGTCCGCCTCCGCCTCCGACAGCCGCCGCTTCGCCCCGGTCAGCAACTGCCCGCTGATCCCCACCAGCAGCTCCGCGAGCATCGCGTCCTTGCCCGCGAAGTGCCGGTACAGCCCGGGTCCGCTGATCCCCACCGCGGCACCTATCTCGTCGACTCCGACCCCATGGAAGCCCCGCTCGGCGAACAGCCGGGCAGCCTCCTTGAGGATCTGCTCGCGGCGGGTGGGTGCGTCGGTCCTGGTTGCCATGAAAACAATTCTAGACAGGGAGGTTAGCGGTCGTTAACCTGAAGGAAATGCGTTAACGCTCATTAACAAGGTGAGGGGACCCGCAGGATGCACGAGGCACCGGAGCTCACGACCGCGGCAGACCCCGCGTCGGAGCCCTTTCGGGCCAACGAGGAGGCACACCGCACCCTCGTCGACGAGCTGCGCGCCAAGCTGGCCACAGCCGCCCAGGGCGGCGGCGAGAAGTCCCGCGCCCGCCACACCGCGCGCGGCAAGCTGCTCCCCCGCGACCGCGTCGACACCCTCCTCGACCCGGGCTCACCGTTCCTGGAGCTGGCCCCGCTCGCGGCCGACGGGATGTACGAGGACCAGGCCCCGGCCGCGGGCGTCATCGCCGGCATCGGCCGGGTCAGCGGCCGCGAGACCGTGATCATCGCCAACGACGCCACGGTCAAGGGCGGCACGTATTACCCGATGACGGTCAAGAAGCACCTCCGCGCCCAGGAGGTCGCCCTCGACAACCGCCTCCCCTGTGTCTACCTCGTGGACTCCGGCGGCGCCTTCCTCCCCATGCAGGACGAGGTCTTCCCGGACCGCGACCACTTCGGCCGGATCTTCTACAACCAGGCCCGCATGTCCGGCGCCGGCATCCCCCAGATCGCCGCCGTCCTCGGCTCCTGCACGGCCGGCGGGGCGTACGTCCCGGCGATGAGCGACGAGGCGGTGATCGTCCGCGACCAGGGCACGATCTTCCTGGGCGGCCCGCCCCTGGTGAAGGCGGCCACCGGTGAGGTCGTCACGGCGGAGGAGCTGGGCGGCGGCGAGGTCCACTCCCGTGTCTCGGGCGTCACCGACCACCTCGCGGAGAACGACGCGCACGCCCTGCGCATCGTCCGCACCATCGTCTCCACCCTCCCCGCGCGCGGGACGCTCCCCTGGGAGGTCACGGAGGCGACGGAACCCAAGGTCGACCCGCACGGCCTCTACGGCGCGGTCCCGGTCGACTCCCGCACGCCGTACGACGTACGGGAGATCATCGCGCGCGTGGTGGACGGCTCCCGGTTCGCCGAGTTCAAGTCCGAGTTCGGCCAGACCCTGGTCACCGGCTTCGCCCGGATCCACGGCCACCCGGTGGGAATCGTCGCCAACAACGGCATCCTGTTCTCCGAGTCCGCCCAGAAGGGCGCCCACTTCATCGAGCTGTGCGACCAGCGCGGCATCCCCCTCGTCTTCCTCCAGAACATCTCCGGCTTCATGGTCGGCAAGGACTACGAGGCGGGCGGCATCGCCAAGCACGGCGCCAAGATGGTCACAGCGGTGGCCTGCACCCGCGTACCGAAACTGACGGTCGTCGTGGGCGGCTCCTACGGCGCGGGGAACTACTCGATGTGCGGCAGGGCGTACTCCCCCCGCTTCCTGTGGATGTGGCCGAACGCCAAGATCTCCGTCATGGGCGGCGAGCAGGCCGCCTCGGTCCTCGCGACCGTCAAGCGGGACCAGCTGGAGGCGCGCGGCGAGTCCTGGCCGGCGGCGGACGAGGACGCCTTCAAGGCCCCGATCCGCGCCCAGTACGAGCGGCAGGGCAGCGCCTACTACGCGACGGCCCGCCTCTGGGACGACGGCGTGATCGACCCGCTGGACACCCGTCAGGTCCTGGGCCTGGCCCTGACCGCGTGCGCCAACGCGCCCCTGGGTGACCCCCAGTTCGGCGTCTTCCGGATGTGAGGGGACGGACGACGATGTTCGAGACAGTGCTTGTGGCCAACCGGGGCGAGATCGCCGTACGCGTCATCCGTACGCTGCGGTCGATGGGCGTGCGCTCGGTGGCCGTCTTCTCCGACGCGGACGCCGACGCCCGGCACGTCCGCGAGGCGGACACGGCGGTCCGGATCGGACCGGCCCCCGCGTCCGAGAGCTATCTGTCGGCGGAGCGCCTGCTGGAGGCCGCCGCCCGCACGGGCTCCCAGGCCGTCCACCCCGGCTACGGCTTCCTCGCCGAGAACGCCGCCTTCGCGCGCGCCTGCACCGAGGCCGGCCTGGCCTTCATCGGCCCTCCGGCGGACGCGATCTCCCTCATGGGCGACAAGATCCGCGCCAAGGAGACGGTCATGGCCGCCGGAGTCCCCGTGGTCCCCGGCGGACGCGACCCGGACCTGGCCGAGGCGGCCCGCGAGCTGGGCGCGCCCGTGCTGCTGAAGCCGAGCGCGGGCGGCGGCGGCAAGGGCATGCGGCTGGTGCGGGACCTGACCCGGCTGGAGGAGGAGATCGCCTCGGCCCGCCGTGAGGCCCGCGCCTCCTTCGGCGACGACACCCTCCTCGTCGAGCGCTGGATCGACCGCCCCCGGCACATCGAGATCCAGGTCCTGGCCGACGCCCACGGCCATGTCGTGCACCTCGGGGAGCGCGAGTGCTCCCTCCAGCGCCGCCACCAGAAGATCATCGAGGAGGCGCCGAGTGTCCTCCTCGACGAGGAGACGCGCGCCGCGATGGGCGAGGCGGCGGTCCAGGCGGCCCGCTCCTGCGGCTACCGGGGCGCGGGCACGGTGGAGTTCATCGTCAACGGCGGCGACCCGTCCTCGTACTACTTCATGGAGATGAACACCCGCCTCCAGGTGGAGCACCCGGTCACAGAGCTGATCACCGGCCTGGACCTGGTCGAGTGGCAGCTGCGGGTAGCGGCCGGCGAGCCGCTCGGCTTCGCGCAGGAGGACGTACGGCTGACCGGCCACGCGGTGGAGGCCCGCATCTGCGCCGAGGACCCGGCCCGCGGCTTCCTCCCCTCCGGCGGCACGGTCCTGCGACTGCGCGAACCCCAAGGCGACGGCATCCGCACCGACTCGGGCCTCACGGAGGGCACTGAGGTCGGCAGCCTCTACGACCCGATGCTCTCCAAGGTCATCGCGTACGGCCCCGACCGCGCGACCGCCCTGCGCAAACTCCGCTCGGCCCTGGCGGAGACGGTCACGCTAGGCGTGCAGACGAACGCCGGGTTCCTGCGCCGCCTGCTCGCCCACCCGGCGGTCATCGCGGGCGACCTGGACACCGGCCTGGTCGAGCGCGAGGTCGAGGGGCTGATCCCCACGGACGTACCGGAGGAGGTCTACGAGGCGGCGGCGGCCGTACGCCTGGACGCCCTGACACCCGAACCCGGCGGCTGGACGGATCCCTTCTCGGTCCCGTCCGGCTGGCGCCTGGGCGGCCGGCCGAAGCCACCGGCCTTCCATCTGAGGGCGCAAGAGGCGCTGGAGTACACCCCACGCGGCACCGCCGCGGTCACCGGCGACCACGTCTCGGTCACCCTGGACGGCGTCCGCCACACCTTCCACCGCGCCGCCGACTGGCTCGGCCGCGACGGCGACGCCTGGCACGTACGCGACCACGACCCGGTGGCGGCGTCGCTCAGCCGCGCGGCCCACGCGGGCGCCGACTCCCTCACCGCGCCCATGCCCGGCACGGTGACGGTGGTGAAGGTCGCCGTCGGCGACGAGGTGACCGCGGGCCAGAGCCTGCTGGTCGTGGAGGCGATGAAGATGGAGCACGTCATCTCCGCCCCGCACCCCGGCAAGGTCACGGAGCTGGACGTGGCACCGGGCTCGACGGTCGCCATGGACCAGGTCCTCGCGGTCATCGCACCCCACGAGGAGGCGGAGTGATGACAGCCCACGGTCTCCCGATGACGGTCCCGGCCGAGGACCTCCCCACCCGCGTCCGCATCCACGAGGTAGGCGCCCGCGACGGCCTGCAGAACGAGAAGGCGACGGTCCCCACGGAGATCAAGGCGGAGTTCATCCACCGCCTGGCCGCCGCGGGCCTGACGACCATCGAGGCGACGAGCTTCGTCCACCCCAAGTGGGTCCCCCAACTGGCGGACGCGGAACAGCTGTTCCCGATGGTGAGCGATCTCGACGCCGCCCTCCCGGTCCTGGTCCCGAACGAACGCGGCCTGGACCGCGCCCTGGCCCTGGGCGCGCGGCGGGTCGCGGTCTTCGCCAGCGCCACGGAGTCCTTCGCCAAGGCCAACCTCAACCGCACGGTGGACGAGGCACTGGCGATGTTCGACCCGGTCGTCACCCGCGCGAAGGCGGAGGGGGCCCACGTCCGCGGCTACCTCTCCATGTGCTTCGGCGACCCCTGGGAGGGCGCGGTCCCGATCCCCCAGGTGGTGAAGGTCTGCAGGGCCCTGGTGGACATGGGGTGCGACGAGCTGAGCCTGGGCGACACGATCGGGGTCGCGACCCCCGGCCACGTGGTCGCACTCCTCGCGGCGCTGGACGAGGCGGGCATCCCGCCCACCACCCTCGCCGTCCACTTCCACGACACCTACGGCCAGGCCCTCGCCAACACGCTCGCGGCACTCCAGCAGGGCGTGACGACGGTCGACGCCTCCGCGGGCGGCCTGGGCGGCTGCCCGTACGCGAAGTCGGCGACCGGCAACCTCGCCACCGAAGACCTCGTGTGGATGCTGCGGGGCCTCGGCATCGACACCGGAATCGACCTCGGCCGCCTCGTCGCCACGAGCGCGTGGATGGCCACCCACCTGGGCCGACCCAGCCCGTCCCGCACCGTCCGAGCCCTGTCCCACGAGGACCTCGTGGACATCGAGGAGCACTGATCACGATGGATTACCGTCTCTCCCCCGAGCTGGAGGAACTCCGCCGCACGGTCGAGGAGTTCGCGCACGAGGTGGTGGCGCCGAAGATCGGCGACTTCTACGAGCGGCACGAGTTCCCGTACGAGATCGTCCGCGAGATGGGCCGCATGGGCCTGTTCGGCCTGCCGTTCCCCGAGGAGTACGGCGGCATGGGCGGCGACTACCTGGCGCTGGGCGTGGCCCTGGAGGAACTGGCGAGGGTCGACTCGTCGGTCGCGATCACGCTCGAAGCCGGCGTCTCGCTCGGCGCGATGCCGGTCTACCGCTACGGCACGGAAGCCCAGAAGCGCGAGTGGCTCCCCCGCCTCTGCTCGGGCGAACTCCTGGGCGCGTTCGGCCTGACGGAACCGGACGGCGGCAGCGACGCGGGCGCGACCCGCACGACGGCCCGCCTGGACTCCGCCACGAACGAATGGGTGATCAACGGCACCAAGTGCTTCATCACCAACTCGGGCACGGACATCACGGGCCTGGTGACGGTCACGGCGGTCACCGGCCGCTCGGCGGACGGCAAACCGCACATCTCCTCGATCATCGTCCCGTCGGGCACCCCCGGCTTCACGGTCGCGGCCCCGTACTCGAAGGTCGGCTGGAACGCCTCGGACACCCGCGAGCTGTCCTTCTCGGACGTCCGCGTCCCGGCCGCGAACCTCCTGGGCGAGGAGGGCCGCGGCTACGCCCAGTTCCTCCGCATCCTCGACGAGGGCCGCATCGCCATCGCGGCCCTGGCTACGGGCCTGGCACAGGGCTGCGTGGACGAATCGGTCAAGTACGCCAAGGAACGCCACGCCTTCGGCAAGCCCATCGCCTCCAACCAGGCGATCCAGTTCAAGATCGCCGACATGGAGATGAAGGCCCACACGTCCCGCCTCGCCTGGCGCGACGCGGCAGCCCGCCTGGTCACCGGCGAGCCCTTCAAGAAGGAGGCGGCCCTCGCGAAGCTCCACTCGTCGACCGTGGCGGTGGACAACGCCCGCGAGGCCACCCAGATCCACGGCGGCTACGGCTTCATGAACGAGTACCCGGTCGCCCGCATGTGGCGCGACTCCAAGATCCTCGAAATCGGCGAGGGCACGAGCGAGGTGCAGCGGATGCTGATCGCGCGGGAGTTGGGGTTGGTGGGCTGACCGAGCGAGCCGGGCCTGTGCACCCCTGGCACAGGCCTCCCGCCAAGGTGATCGCAGGACTACGCAGGGAAGCCGTCAGTACCTGGACGAGCAGCTCGCCGACACCCGGCGATCGGCCGCAACCGAGATCGTGTCGCCGTCGAACCCGAACAACGACTATGGCGCATGATCGTCAACCCGCGAACCGGCACCATCGAGGTCCGCTCCGAACCGTGCGCGAAACACCACGGCATTCCGCCACTACGGCCGACCTGAAGCCTCATAGACGGCCAAGCCCGGTCCGCTCGCGCCGGCCCCGGCTCCGCGATGTTCGTCGAACTGCGCGCCGGCCACGGCGATGACCAGTACGGCGATGCCGACGAGCACCTGGAGGCAGGCGCTGACGAGGGCGCGGAGCCGGAACAGCAGCGCAGCGGTCAGCAGCATGACGCCGGCGGCGATGCCCACGTACAGCCAGTTGGGGGTGAGGGCGATGTCGGAGTTGTCCGCGCCGGGATCGAACGGCTTCCAGCCGCTGTAGTCGATGCCGAGCAGGAAGGCCGCGACGGCCCCGATCCCGTCGAGGACGAGCAGCCCGACGGCCAGGGCGATGTCCCCGGCGAGGGGCAGCCACCGGCGTCCGGTTCGCGGGGGCGGCACATTGTCACCGCGGAACTGCGGCAGACCGGATGGGCCTGAAGAGGCGGGGTCGGGCATGGGACAAGTTTCCCTCGGGAGCGGGGCCGGGCCCCGAGCGGAAGAGCTCGGGACCCGGCGCGTGCGGATGTCAGCCGTGGATCAGGGGCGAGCCCAGGGTCTCCTGGGTGACGGCGCCCTTGCCGTCACCCTCGATGTCGTAGACGATCGTCGCGTCGGTCGACCACCACAGCCCGCCGTCGTACACCGCGGACGGCGCGACGCAGGTGTTCGCGGGATCCACCGCGAACCACGAGTAGTTGTCGTTGACGAGCTTGGTCAGGTCGCACGTCTTCGACGTGACGACATGGTCCCCGCTGGTCTTGGTCAGACGCTCCTCGATCCTCGTCGTTATCTTGAAGCTGGTGAACCGCTTGGAGTTGTCGACGACCTGGTCGTCGATGATCCCCCAGCTCACGACCGACTTGCCGGTCACGCCGCCGGACACGTTCCCGGTGTTCTCGACGTAGTACGTGGTCTGCGGCTTCTGGCCGGGGAAGACCACGTCGAACTGAGAATCGGCGGTACCGGCCGCGGCCGGCGCCGCGGCCAGGGCGACAAGTGCAAGGGCGGCGGCGCCGCCCGCGACAGTGGTGGACAGAAGCTTCCTCATGAGGGTGTCCCTTTCCGGGTGAGCGAGTGGGGGCCCCGCCCGAGCGGGGCCCCAGAGGACGGCAGCGGGTTACAGGCCCATGCCGGTGAAGGTGCGCTCCAGGGAGTCGGCGTAGAGGCGGGCGCCGCCGATCTTCGGGTGGAACGACTGGGCCGACAGGCCGTAGCTGCTGATGATCGGGTAGTCCAGCGCCGGCTGGTCGGAGTCCACGAGGGTCTTGACGATGCCGTGGACGGTTTCGGGGCTGCCGCAGACGGCCTTGCCCGCGAAGTTCTGCTTCGGGTTGGAGAACCAGGCCTTGATGCCCTTGGCCTTGGCATCGTCCACGGCCCCTTGCATCGAGGCGGCGAGCGTGTCGGCCACGCTGTTGAGCCAGTCCGTGGAGGACGCGGACAGACCGATCTGGCCGATGCCCGGGACCGTGATGCTCATGCACGCGCCCCGGTCCTCGATCAGCGGCGGGTACCCCATCAGCGCGATCTTGGCGTTGGGGGCCTTCTCGCTGATCTCCGTCAGAACCTTGGCGATGTCCGGCCGGACGACCTCGTTGATGATGCCGGCCGCGGCCTTCTCCAGCGGCTGCCCGATGAACTTGCGGTCGCGGCCGCCGACCGACTGGTCGACATCGCCGTCCTCGAAGGTCTTGTCCTTGCAGTTGCCGCCGTTGAACGCGACCAGGCACTTCTGGATGACATCCGCGAAGCGGGCGTCGTTGCCGCCGATGGAGATGGTGACCAGGGTGGTGTTCTGGTCCAGGTAGCCCTTGTCGATCTGGGTCACCTCACCGCCGTTGGACTGCACGATGCCGTTGTGCACCACGTTGTAGGTGCGGGCTCCCGAGCAGGCGATCAGGTGGTAGTCCATGCCACTGCCGTAGCTGTCGGCGAGGGCGCCGACGGACTGGGAGCGGCCCGGGATCGTCGCCTGGCGCGACCACGCCTGGGTGGAGCGGTGGCAGGCGTTACGGGTCTTCTTGTTCTGCTCGTCGAGGTAGTTGGTCTCCGGGTAGTAGTCCCGGTTGCCCTCGGACGCGCCTTCACCGGAGGAGTACGAGTCGCCCATGGCGACGACGAAGTCCTTCGGCTTGGCCGACAGCGGCTGGAAGGCCACCGAGTCCCAGGCGATGTCCTCGTCGCCGGTGCCGTCCTCGGCGTCGGTGTCGAGGGTCACCGACGGCGTGCCGGTGAAGTTGAACACGCCCAGGTCGACCCACTTGTTCGAGCGGATCCGCTGCGGGTGCACCCGGACCGGCGACTTGGAGTCGGTACCGCCGACCCGGTAGGCGGCCTGCCGGGTGTGGGCGCCGTGGTCCGGCATGTGCACGAAGACACGCATCCACCCGCGCTGGCTGCCGCTCAGCGTCCACTTGCCGGAGACGTTCAGGCGCTTGCCGTCCGCGGTCGCGAGCCAGCGGGTGTGCCCCATCCAGAAGTGGTTGTTGTTGCCCGCGCCGATCTGGTGCAGGTCGATCTTGGACGGGTACTTTCCGCCCTCACCCGCGAAGGTGAACTGGAAGGTTCCCTTCGACGCCACCGCGCAGCTGCGTCCCGAGGATCCCGCGGGAACGGTGCCGTTCGGCAGGTCGTCCACGATCAGGGAGCCGGACGGCAGCCCGGTGTTGCAGCGCGGCGGGTAGGAGCTCTCGTCGGGCTGCTCGGGATAGGTGTCGTCGAACCGGTGGACCGGGTTGCCGCACCGCGCCTCGGTGGTGCAGTTCTTCCATGCGACCGGCTCGTTCCACCAGCACTTCAGGTACAGCGGGTTGTCGCTGTGCGGGTCACCGGGCAGGGCGCAGGGGCCCTTGCCGTCGTCGTTGGAGGCGCCTTCGCCGATCTTCGTGGGCACGCAGGAGTTCTGCGAGCCGCAGAAGGTGAAGATGGGCGGCTTGGCGGAGGTCCGGGCGTCGTTGGAGTTCCACCACGCGGCGCGGTAGCCCGCCTGCATGTCGCCCGGCTTGAACATGGCGGCGATCGGACGGGCGGCCCAGCCGATCACCTTCTCCTCGTACGGCCAGTCCTGCGGGTGAGCGGCGTGGCTGTAGTCGTCCTTGCCCGCGGAGTTCTCCAGGAACGGGGTCCGGTTCTCCTTCCACAGCGGGTTGGCCGGGTTGTTCGTCCAGCCCACGCCCCACTTGCCGTTCTGCGGCGACGACTTGGGGTAGTAGCCGGAGTTGTACGCCCACAGCGCGTAGAACCAGTTCTCGATGTACTTCGGGTGGCCTTCGTTGATCGTCAGGCCGTCCTTGCGGGTGTCGTTCCACTTCTCGATGAGGATGTTGACACCCGAGGCGATGTTCGCGGCGTAGTCCAGCGCGATGGCTTCCTGCTGCACCGCGGTCTTGGGCTTCTCGTCCTTCTTCTCCTTGCCGTGCATCCGCATGCCGTCGGTGACCTGCGTGATGCCGTAGCCGCAGTCGGCCTCGGCGAAGTCGATCGCCCAGGGGTCCTGCTGCTCGCCGCTCGACTCGTACTCGATGCCGTAGAAGTTGCCGATCAGCGAATTGGCCGTGACGCCGGGCACCGCCAGGCGGGTGGCCTGCCACATGTTCGACTCCTGCGCCGTGATGCCGAGCATCACCTGCGCGGGCACGTGCCAGTCCGCGCCGGATCCGCCGGCCAGCGGCGTCAGCGGGAAGAGCGTCTGCGGCGCGTAGGCCGCCATGCCGGTGTTCTTCCAGTTCGCCGACCGGGTCGCGCCCTTGTTGAGCTTGCCGACGATGGCCTGGTCGACGGCCCACTCGACCTGGCGGGGGGTGGGCTGGAACGCCTGCTTCTTGGGGTCGTTGCGCGGGACCGAGCAGTAACGGTCGTCCTCGACGGTGTCGTTGACCGCCGCTCGTGTGCTGACCTGGGTCTTGGCACCCTGCGCGAGCAGGACCGGGCTCGTCTGTGTTCCCTGCGCGGCCTCGCGCTGCCCGCCGACGGGCAGGGAGCCGGGGGGAGCGTCCAGGACGACTGTCTTACGGGTGTCCAGGGCCTTCACCGTGGTACGGACGGTGCGGGCTTCCAGTGCCTCCTGCGGGCGGATCCGGGAGTCCTTGCCGTCGGCCCAGCGGGCGGTGACGACGGCCTGACCCTTGCTGGAGACTCGGGCGTCCTTGAGGAGGCCGCCGGGGTTGTTCAGCTCGCCGTCCGCGGCGCGGGCGGTGGAGGTGGCCTTGCCGGTCACGTACACCCTGCCCGAGGGTGTGGCGGTGAGGTCGAACTCGTCGAGCTTGCCCTGCGCGAGACCGGCGGGCCTGCTCCGGCCGTTGGCCTTCTCGATCTGTTCGGCGCTGACGCGCGAGACCGTGGCGGTGTTCCGCGCCGCCGCGGCGCTACGGGCCTTCGAGGCCTTGGGCGCCGGGTCGATGAACGTCACACCGCCGTCGGCGTCGGCCTTGAGCTGGAACGGCCAGGCCTTCGTGGTGGCGATCTCGCGGGTCTTGCCGTCCTCGACGGTCACGACGTGGTTGCCTGCGGCGGCGACGATGCCCTGGTCGGTGGGGACCGCCGAGGTCACCTGTCCGGTGACCGTCTGCTTGGTGGCGACCTTCCCCGTCCTGGCGTCGACCGTGATCAGCCGGGTCTGGTTCTTCGCCGACCGGTCATCGGTCAGTGCCGTGAACACCGCCTCCTCACCCTGGCCGCAGCCCGGAGAGAAGTAGCCCAGCGTGGCCTGGAACGGCAGTTTGGTGACCTGACCGTCGGTCAGGTCGACGAGGGCGGTGAACGCGCCGCGCGTCATCATCTCGGGCTTGTTGGTGAAGGTGCGGGGCGCGTAGGCGACGGCCGCGTACTTCCCGGACTCGGTCAGACAGGCGTTGCCGATCCAGGAGTCAGTGTCGAAGCCGGGCTCGGACAGGGTCGCCGCCGTCTTCCAGGCGTACCCCTGCTTCTCGTCCGCGATGAGGACGTGGAAGCCGGTTCCGTCACCGGAGGTGGTGTAGGCCTGGTCGGACGACTTCTTGTAGTCCTCGCCAAGGACCTCCGGGCGTTGGTCCGTCGGGACGGCGACGGGTTGGTCGCCGGGCTTGGTCCCCGGATCCTGGGCGGCCGGTGCGGACCAGCCCTTGGCTTCCCCCTGCGGGTCTGCCGCAGCGTATGCCTGTGTCGTGGCGACACCGGAGGACAGAGCCAGGGTGAGGGCTGCCGTCACAGGTATCCGCGCACGCCTCAGCATGGCGTTGCGTCTCAAGTGAGATCTCTTTCTACAGAGTTGTGCCTTCCACGCGCGAGGAAGGCACGGCGCCGTCTGCGAAGGAGGGAGGCTGTCAAGGCGAAGCGAATGGTCGCGTGGTCACCCGGCCGCGTCGGTCTGAGGCGGCCGCGCCGGGCACATGTGTGCAACGGGCAGCAAGATGACACTCAAGGCGTCGCCAGACATAGCGCAGCATTCCCCCGTGAAAGCGCGCATTGAGAACCGATGTTCGGTTCAGTGGTCACTTGGAACGTATCAGTCCGCCACGCTGCGTGTCACCCACAATCTTCACGGCAGACTCACATGCGTCTCAGGTCACACACGATCCGGCCGGCCACGGAGGCATCGCCGAGCCACTCCGGTGTCCGCGCAATCCCCCCTGCGAACAGCCCAGTTGCACGAAGAGTCGCCATCGAGGCATCGAAGCGAGCGTCCATGGCCCGGATCACCGCCCGGCCATGCATCACCACCCCCACCCCCGGGCACACACCCCAGGGGCCCCTGGACACATGCTGAGGTTAGGCTAGCCTAAGCTTGATTCCAGCCAAGCGGCTTCAGCCGTGCCCGCAGTGGCTCCGTACGCACGAAAGCAGACTCAGCCATGTCGAACGCCAGAACCGCCCGCCTCTCCCGCCGCGGCATCCTCGCCGCCGGGGGTGCCCTCGGACTCGGCGCCCTCGTGACCGCCTGCGGCAGTGGAGACTCCAAGGACGGCGACTCGGACGCGGCGGCGGGCGGCAAGTCCGGCCCGTGGTCCTTCAAGGACGACCGCGGCAAGTCCGTGCAGCTGAAGCAGACCCCCGCGAACATCGTCGCCTTCACCGGCGTCGCCGCCGCCCTCCACGACTACGGCGTCTCCGTCAAGGGCGTCTTCGGCCCGACCAAGACGCAGGACGGCAAGCCCGACGTCCAGGCCGGCGACATGGACATCAGCAAGGTGACCATCCTCGGCAACACCTGGGACCAGTTCAGCATCGAGAAGTACGCCGCCCTCGCCCCCGACGTGCTGATCAGCACGATGTTCGACGACGCCGGCACCCTCTGGTACGTCCCGGAGGCCTCGAAGGACAAGATCGCCAAGCTCGCCCCGAGCGTCGGCATATCCGTCTACGACCGTCAGCTCACCCAGCCGCTGCAGCGCATGTGGGAGCTGGCCGAGTCCCTCGGCGGCGACGTGAAGTCCGCCAAGGCCACCGACGCCAAGAAGCGGTTCGAGGAGGCCTCCGAGCGGCTGCGCAAGGCCGCCAAGGCGCACCCCGACATCAAGGTGCTGGTCGGTTCCGCGAGCCAGGAGCTCTTCTACGTCTCCGGCACCAACCTCTCCGTCGACCTGGAGTACTTCAAGGCCCTCGGCGTGAACTTCGTCGAGCCGCCGGAGAAGGCCAAGGCGCAGGGTGGCGGCTGGTTCGAGAGCCTGAGCTGGGAGAACGTCGACAAGTACGGGGCCGACGTCATCATGATGGACGACCGTTCCTCGGCGATCCAGCCGGCGGACATCACCGAGGCGACATGGAAGAAGCTGCCGGCGGTGAAGGCCGGGCAGGTCATCTCGCGGTCGGCCGAGCCGATTCTGTCGTACGACAAGTGCGTGCCGTTGGTGGAGAACCTGGCGAAGGCCATCGAGAGCGCGAAGAAGGTCGCCTAGCGCATTCCGTGAGTGGGGCGCGCTGCGCCGCGTCGGCGTCTGCGGGCCGGACTGTGGCTGGTCGCGCAGTTCCCCGCGCCCCTTTCAGGTGCGTCCGCCCACTCCCTGACCACAACTCAGGAGCCCCCATGACCACCGCCGTGGCCGCCCCGTTCCGTTTCTTTTCCCTCCAGGTCGTGCGGACGAGGCGGCTCGGTCCGTCTCTGGTCCGTGTCACCTTCGGTGGGCCCGATCTGCACGCCTTCCATTCCGACGGGCGTGACCAGTCGCTGTCGCTGTTCCTGCCGCATCCCGGGCAGCCCGAGCCGGTCGTGCCGCTCGAGCTCGGGGACGGCTGGTGGCAGGGCTGGCGCGAACTCCCGGACGACGTACGCGCCGTGATGCGCTCGTACACCCTGCGCGCACTGCGCCGCGACCCGGACGAGATCGACATCGACTTCGCCCTGCACGGCATCGAGCCGGGGGCCTCGGTCCAGGCCGGTCCCGCCTCCCGCTGGGCCGACCGGGCCGCCGCCGGGGACCGGGTCCTGATGCTCGGCCCGGCCATCGCCGACAACCGGGCGATCCGCTTCCGGCCGCCCGGGGACACCGACCTCGTGGTCGTCTGGGGCGACGAGACCGCCGTACCGGCCGCCTCGGCCATCGTCGAGGCACTGCCGGCCGGCACCCGTGCCCGGGTCTGGCTGGAGGTCCCGCACGCCGGGGACATCCAGGACCTGGTGACCGAGGCCGACGCCGAGATCACCTGGCTCGTCAAGAACGAGACCCCCCAGACCCCCCAGACCGTCGAGGGCTCCCCCATGGTCCTCGACACCCTCCGCAACGCCCAGCTCCCGCCCGCCGAGCGGCCGTACGTCTGGATCGCCGGAGAGTCCGGCTGCGTGAAGCAGCTGCGCCGGCACTTCGTGCGGGAGCGCGGGATCGACCGCCGCCGGGTGACGTTCGTCGGTTACTGGCGCAGCGGCGTGAGCGAGGAGCAGCTACGCGCGGAAGGATGACCGGCATCCGTCGATGACCCACGCGTGACCACAGTCACGGCAGAGCCAACTCTCCCCCCATTTAACTTAGGTTAGGCTTACCTAAGTTCAACCTCGCGGCTCAGCCCACCCCTGTCCCGACCGGACTGTCCCCACCGGAGGACCCCCACATGCGCTCGCACCTGCTCAACGACACCACCGCGGAGCAGTACCGCCGCTCCGTGACCGACGGAGTCGAGCGGGTGGCCGCCAAACTCGCCGCCACCGACCGGCCCTTCACCGGCGTCAGCGTCGACGCCCTCTCCCCCCGCATCGAGGAGATCGACCTCGACCAGCCGCTGCACGACACCGCCGCGGTGCTCGACGAACTGGAGGACGTCTACCTCCGGGACGCGATCTACTTCCACCACCCCCGCTACCTCGCCCACCTCAACTGCCCGGTCGTCATCCCGGCCGTGCTCGGCGAGGCGGTCCTCTCCGCCGTCAACTCCTCCCTCGACACCTGGGACCAGTCGGCCGGCGGCACGCTCATCGAGCGGAAACTGATCGACTGGACGAACGAGCGCATCGGCCTCGGCCCCGCCGCCGACGGTGTGTTCACCTCCGGCGGCTCCCAGTCCAACCTCCAGGCCCTGCTGCTCGCGAGGGAGGAGGCCAAGACCGACAGCCTCGCCAAACTGCGTATCTTCGCCTCCGAGGTCAGCCACTTCAGCGTGAAGAAGTCCGCGAAGCTGCTCGGACTCGGCCAGGACGCCGTGGTCTCCATACCCGTCGACCACGACAAGCGCATGCAGACCGTCGCCCTCGCCCGCGAGCTGGAGCGTTGCAAGGAGGCCGGCCTCGTCCCCATGGCCGTCGTCGCCACCGCCGGCACCACCGACTTCGGCTCCATCGACCCGCTGCCCGAGGTCGCCGAGCTGTGCGAGCAGTTCGGCACCTGGATGCACGTCGACGCCGCCTACGGCTGCGGCCTGCTCGCCTCCGTGAAGCACCGGGACCGCATCGACGGCATCGAGCGCGCCGACTCCGTCACCGTGGACTACCACAAGTCCTTCTTCCAGCCGGTGAGTTCCTCCGCCGTGCTCGTCCGGGACGCGGCCACCCTCCGGCACGCCACCTACCACGCGGAGTACCTCAACCCGCGCCGGATGGTGCAGGAACGTATCCCCAACCAGGTGGACAAGTCCCTGCAGACCACCCGCCGCTTCGACGCCCTCAAGCTGTGGATGACCCTGCGGACCATGGGCGCCGACGGCATCGGGCAGCTCTTCGACGAGGTGTGCGAGCTGGCCCGGGAGGGCTGGCAGCTGCTCGCCGCCGACCCGCGCTTCGACGTCGTCGTTCAGCCGCGCCTGTCCACCCTGGTCTTCCGCTACATCCCGGCGGCCGTGACCGACCCGGCCGAGATCGACCGCGCCAATCTCTACGCCCGCAAGGCCCTGTTCGCCTCCGGTGACGCCATCGTCGCGGGCACCAAGGTCGGCGGCCGCCACTACCTGAAGTTCACCCTGCTCAACCCCGAGACGCAGGCGTCCGACATCGCCGCCGTCCTCGATCTGATCGCCGGCCATGCCGAGCAGTACCTGGGAGAGTCCCTTGACCGCGCGTCCTGAAAACCCCACCAAAACCCATGACTTCGTGGGGATCGGGCTCGGCCCCTTCAACCTCGGACTGGCCTGCCTCACCGAACCCATCGACGCACTCGACGGCGTCTTCCTGGAGTCGAAGCCCGACTTCGAGTGGCACGCGGGGATGTTCCTCGACGGCGCCCACCTCCAGACCCCGTTCATGTCGGACCTGGTCACCCTCGCCGACCCGACGTCCCCGTACTCCTTCCTGAACTACCTGAAGGAGAAGGGCCGGCTGTACTCGTTCTACATCCGCGAGAACTTCTACCCGCTGCGCGTCGAGTACGACGACTACTGCCGCTGGGCCGCGAACAAGCTGAGCAGCATCCGCTTCAACACGACGGTGACGGAGGTCCGCTACGAGGACGACCTCTACGTCGTGCAGACCGAGGCCGGAGACGTCTACCGCGCCCGCCGGCTCGTCCTCGGCACGGGCACCCCGCCCTACATCCCCGAGGCCTGCCAGGACCTCGGCGGCGACTTCCTGCACAACTCCCGCTATCTGAGCCACAAGGCGGAGCTGCAGAAGAAGGACTCGATCACGCTGATCGGCTCGGGCCAGTCGGCCGCCGAGATCTACTACGACCTGCTCAGCGAGATCGACGTCCACGGCTACCGGCTGAACTGGGTCACCCGCTCCCCGCGCTTCTTCCCGCTGGAGTACACCAAGCTCACGCTGGAGATGACGTCCCCGGAGTACGTCGACTACTTCCGCGAGCTGCCGGAGGCGACCCGCTACCGCCTCACGGCCGAGCAGAAGGGCCTGTTCAAGGGCATCGACGGCGACCTGATCAACGAGATCTTCGACCTGCTCTACCAGAAGAACCTCGGCGGCCCGGTGCCCACGCGACTGCTCACCAACGCCTCGCTGAACAGCGCGACGTACGAGAACGGCACGTACACGCTGGGCTTCCGCCAGGAGGAGCAGGGCAAGGACTTCGAGCTGGACTCGCAGGGCCTGGTCCTGGCCACCGGCTACAAGTACGCCGAGCCGGAGTTCCTCGCACCCGTGAAGGACCGCCTGGTCTACGACGCGCAGGGCAACTTCGACGTCGCCCGCAACTACGCGATCGACGTCACGGGCCGGGGGATCTTCCTGCAGAACGCCGGCGTCCACACGCACAGCATCACCAGCCCCGACCTGGGCATGGGCCCGTACCGGAACGCGTACATCATCCGGGAGCTGCTGGGCAGCGAGTACTACCCGGTCGAGAAGACCATCGCCTTCCAGGAGTTCGCGGTATGAGCGCCACGACCGGCATCGGCACCCTGACCGTCCGCCCGCTCGACCCCCTGAAGGACGCCGAGCTGCTGCACTCCTGGGTCACACACCCCAAGGCGTCCTACTGGATGATGCAGGACGCGAAACTGCAGGACGTCGAGCGCGAGTACATGCGCATAGCGGCGCACGAGTACCACCACGCGTGCCTCGGTCTGCACGAGGGCCGCCCGGCGTTCCTGATGGAGTCGTACGACCCCCGGTACGTCGAGCTGGAAGGCCTGTACGACCCGGAGCCCGGCGACGTCGGCATGCACTTCCTGGTCGCGCCGACCGACCGGCCGATCCACGGCTTCACCAGGGCCGTCATCACCGCCGTGATGGACGAGCTGTTCGCCGACCCGCGCACCCGCCGGGTCGTGGTGGAGCCCGACGTGAGCAACAAGGCAGTACACGCGCTCAACGAGGCCGTCGGCTTCGTGGCCGAGCGCGAGATCGACAAGCCGGAGAAGCGCGCGTTGCTCAGCTTCTGCACGCGTGACCAGTACCTGGCTGCCCGAGGAGTGGCGATATGACCCTGTCCGACGCCGTGGCGCACCTGTCCCCCGAGCGCTGGGAGCAGGCCAACCGACTGCTGATCCGCAAAGCGCTCGCCGAGTTCGCGCACGAGCGGCTGCTCGCACCCGAGAAGGACGGGGAGCGCTTCGTCGTCCGCAGCGACGACGGCCTCACCCAGTACGCCTTCTCCGCGACCCGCCGGGCCCTGGACCACTGGCAGGTGGACGCCGGCTCGATCACCCGGCACCGTGACGGTACGGAACTCCCCCTCGCCGCCCTGGACTTCTTCATCGAACTGAAGGACACCCTGGGCCTGAGCGAGCAGATCCTGCCGGTCTACCTGGAGGAGATCTCCTCCACCCTCTCCGGCACCTGCTACAAGCTCACCAAGCCGAAGATCACGGCCGCCGAGCTGGCACGCGGCGACTTCCAGGCCATCGAGACCGGCATGACCGAGGGCCACCCCTGCTTCGTGGCCAACAACGGGCGGCTCGGCTTCGGCATCCACGAGTACCTGTCGTACGCGCCGGAGACGGCGAACCCGGTCCGGCTCGTCTGGCTCGCGGCCCACCGCTCGCGGGCGGCGTTCACGGCCGGTGTCGGCATCGAGTACGAGTCGTTCCTGCGCGAGGAACTGGGCAAGGAGACCGTCGAGCGCTTCCACGGCATCCTGGCCGACCAGGGCCTGAACCCCGAGGACTACCTCCTCATCCCGGTCCACCCCTGGCAGTGGTGGAACAAGCTCGCCGTCACCTTCGCCGCCGAGGTCGCCCGCGGGCACCTGGTCTGCCTGGGCGAGGGCGGCGACGAGTACCTGGCCCAGCAGTCCATCCGGACCTTCTTCAACAAGACGAGCCCCGAGAAGCACTACGTCAAAACCGCGCTGTCGGTCATCAACATGGGCTTCATGCGCGGTCTGTCGGCCGCCTACATGGAGGCCACCCCGGCGATCAACGACTGGCTGGCCCAGCTCATCGAGGGCGACCCGGTGCTGAAGTCCACGGGCCTGTCGATCATCAAGGAGCGCGCGGCGGTCGGCTACCGGCACCTGGAGTACGAGCAGGCGACCGACCGCTACTCGCCGTACCGCAAGATGCTCGCCGCGCTGTGGCGCGAGAGCCCGGTGCCCTCGCTCCAGGAGGGCGAGTCCCTGGCCACGATGGCGTCCCTGGTCCACGTCGACCACGAGGGTGCCTCGGTCGCGGGCGCGCTGATCGAGCAGTCGGGTCTCGCCCCCACGGAGTGGCTGCGCCACTACCTCAAGGCCTACTTCACGCCCCTCCTCCACAGCTTCTACGCCTACGACCTCGTCTTCATGCCGCACGGCGAGAACGTCATCCTCGTGCTGGAGGACGGGGTCGTGCAGCGCGCGATCTACAAGGACATCGCCGAGGAGATCGCCGTCATGGACCCGGACGCGGTGCTGCCGCCGACGGTGGAGCGGCTGCGCGTCGAGGTCCCGGAGGACAAGAAGCTCCTGTCGATCTTCACGGACGTCTTCGACTGCTTCTTCCGCTTCCTCGCGGCGAACCTCGCCACCGCGGGGATCCTGGAGGAGGACGACTTCTGGCGCACGGTCGCCGAGGTCACCCGTGCCTACCAGGAGTCGAGGCCCGAACTCGCCGACAAGTTCAAGCAGTACGACATGTTCGCCCCCGAGTTCTCCCTCTCCTGCCTCAACCGCCTCCAACTGCGCAACAACGAACAGATGGTCGACCTGTCGGACCCCTCCGGCGCCCTCCAACTGATCGGCACCCTGCAGAACCCGATCGCCGAGTTCTGACCACCAAGCAGACGGGCACCCCGGAGTACGGTCCTCCGGGGTGCCCGTCATTTCTTTAACCTTCAGGGGCGCGGGGCACTGCGCACCTTTCAGGGGCGCGCGGAACTGCGCAATCTTTTCAGGGGCGCGGACACCTGCGCGCCTTAATTGGGGGCGCGGGGAACTGCGCATCTTTCAGGGGCGCGGGGAACTGCGCGACCAGCCCCCACGCACCCGCAGACACATCACCGCCCGGCGGATCCCCACGGCACCTGCGGCGACCGATACCACTCAATCCCCAGGGCATCCCACCGCTCAGCCTGCGCAGCAAGCCGCACCTTGTACCGCTCCCAGTCATGCGAACCCGCCGTCGACCACCCCAGCTCGGCAACCCCCGGCAACCGCGGAAACGCCATGTACTCGATATGCCCGGAGTTCTCGATCGTCTCCGTCCACAACGGCGCTTCCACACCCTTCACGGCCCCGCCCGGCACCCCCGGCAGATACGCCCCGGGATCCCAGTCGTAAGACCGCCGCACCTCGACATACCCCGCCCACGACAGCCCCAACGGCGTGTCCTTGGTGTACTTCATATCGAGATAGACCCGGTCGGCCGGCGACAGAATCAGCCCCGTCCCGCTCTGCGCGGCCTTCGCGACCCGCGCCTTCTCCTCGGCACTCGTGCTGTCGAGCCCCCAGTACTGCGCGAGAGCGCCCTTCGCCGGGGTCGCACCGGTCAACTGGTGCCAGCCGACGACCGTCTTGCCGTACTTCGCGACGACCGGCTGCACCCGGTCCATGAACGCGACGTAGTCCTCATGGCTGGTGGAGTGCGCCTCGTCGCCGCCGATGTGGAGGTACTTGCCCGGCGTGAGCGCGGCGAGCTCCCGGATCACGTCGTCCACGAAGTCGTACGTGATCTCCTTGCCGACGCACAGCGAGCTGAAGCCGACCTCGGTCCCGGTGTACAGCGGGGGTGCGACGCCGTCGCAGTTGAGGTCGGCGTAGGAGGCGAGGGCCGCGTTGGTGTGGCCGGGCATGTCTATCTCGGGGACGACCTCGAGATAGCGGGAGGACGCGTACCGGACGATCTCCTTGTAGTCGGCCTTGGTGTAGAAGCCGCCGGGGCCGCCGCCGACCTGGGTGGAGCCGCCGTACGTCGCCAGGCGCGGCCAGGAGTCGATGGCGATCCGCCAGCCCTGGTCGTCACTGAGGTGCAGATGCAGCTTGTTGATCTTGTAGAGGGCCAACTGGTCGATGTAGCGCTTGACCTGGTCGACGGTGAGGAAGTGCCGGGAGACATCGAGCATGGCGCCGCGCCAGCCGTAGCGCGGGGTGTCCGTGACGGTGCCGCCGGCGACCAGCCAGGGGCCGGGCTGGACGGAGTCCTTCTCGACGGCCGCCGGGAGCAGCTGGCGCAGGGTCTGCACTCCGTGGAAGAGACCGGCGGGCCCCGCCGCGGTGATGGTCACGCCCTTGCGGCCGCTGTCGAGGCGGTAGCCCTCGGTGCCGAACGGGCCTTGGGCGAGCCGCAGCTGGATGCCTCCGGCGCCGTGGGCGGTGACGGGGAGGCGGTAGCCGGTGGAGGGGCGGAGGATCTTCGCGAGGTACTCGCCGACGCGTCGGGTCTCGCGGGAGCCGTCGACCCGTATGTGCGTGCCCCGGGTGATCCGGTAGACGGACCCGCTCGGGGCGACCGAGGCGGGCGCGGGGACCACACGGTCGAGCGGGGTGGGCGACGCCGCCGGTGCGGGGGCGGCCCCGGTCACGGAGACGCCCATCGCGACCAGCAGCAGGGAACCGACAAGGCGGAGCGTTCTGTGGTGCTGTCTCACACGGCCATCTCTCACAAGCGTGTCCCTTCCATGAGCCGTTGAGCTCCAAGAGGTCTGGACCACTATCGCGGGACACTGGTGGAACAATCCACCCCATGGCGGAAATCATCCAGCGGGACGGCTCCTGGACCTTCGACGGCGACGCCCTGCGACTGACCCCCGGGCGGGACAAGAACGTCAGTCTGCTGCGCAAGGAACTGGGTGAACTGGTCGTCCCGCTGGGGGCGTTGGCGGGGATCTCGTTCGAGCAGGGCAAGAGGAGCGGGCGGCTGCGGCTGCGTCTGCGCGACGGCGCCGATCCGCTGCTGCACGCGACCGGCGGGCGCCTCACCGAGCCCCATGACCCGTACCAGCTGCTCGTCGAGTCCGACCGCTACGGGGTCGCCGAGTACGTCACGGAGGAGGTACGGAGCGCGCTGCTCCTGGACCAGGTGCCGGCCGACCCGGTGACCGCGTACCTGCTGCCGGGGCCCGCCGTGCCGCTCTCGGTCTCCGCCGGGGACGGCACGGCGAGTTTCGACGGCGAGCGCATACGCCTGGAGTGGAACTGGAAGACGGAGGACGCCAAGGCCGCCGCCGGCGCCCGCACGCTCGCGCTCACCGACATCACGGGCGTGGAGTGGCAGCCGGCGGCCGGCCTGGAGAACGGCTACGTCCGCTTCACCGTGCGGAACGCGCCCACCAAGGCACCGCCCAAGTACGACCCCAACGCCGTGGAGCTGTGGGGCTTCAAGAAGGACCCGCTGATGGCACTGGTCGCGGCGGCGGTCCAGGCCAGGCTTCCGCACCCGGCCGGGGCCGCCCCCGACGTGCCGGCCGCGCGACCGGAAATGCCTTCCCTCCCGGTCGCGCCCGCGGAGGACGACCACGACGCCCTGCTGCGCCGCCTGCGCGAGCTCGGTGAACTGCACCGCACGGGCGTGCTGACGGACGACGAGTTCGCGTTGGCGAAGCAGGCGATCCTCAAGCGCATGTAACACCCCGGGGCGTTACTTCGCGCGGCGCGCCACCGTGAAGTGGTCCACCTGCTCACCGCTCTCGGCGATACCGCGCACCTTCAGCGTGGCCGTCCGCCCCTTCGGCGCGGGGGTGACGTCCACGCGCAGGAAGGAGTAGTCGAGGTAGCGCACCCGGGACCAGGCGACGGTCTCGTTCTGCTTGCCGCCCTTGACGTTGACGAACGAGGCCACGGAGTCCACGTCCTGCTCGTTGCCCTCGTACGACAGCGGGGCGCTGAAGGCGTAGAGGCTGCGGCCCGCCGCACCGGCCGTCACGTACACGACGCCGTCGGTCTCGGGGTAGGCCGTGCCGCCGATCGGCAGCTTCTTGGCGACCTTGTTCCCCTTGATGACGTCCGTGCGCTCGTACTGGTGGTTGTGGCCGTTGATGACCAGGTCCACGGTGTACTTCTCGAACAGCGGCACCCACTCCTGCCGGACCCCGCCCTCGGAGGCGTGGGAGGTGGAGGTGCAGTAGGCGCAGTGGTGGAAGAACACGACGATGAAGTCGACGTCGTGCGAGGCCCGGTACTTCTTCAGCTGCGCCTCGAGCCACTTGGTCTGGGTGCCGCCGGAGATGCCGAGGTTGGCCGGGATCTCGAAGGAGATGTCGTTGGCGTCGAGCGAGATGACCGCCGTGTTGCCGTAGACGAAGGTGTAGACGCCCGGCAGGTTCTTCTTGTCGGGGCCGTTGCCCGGGAGGTTCCAGCGGGCCTCCTCGCCGCCGTAGCCGTTGGGCGAGTACCAGGCCTCCATGTCGTGGTTGCCGTAGGCGGGCATCCACGGGACGGACTTGGCGACGGACTCGGTCTGGGCGAGGAACTGGTCCCAGATCCGCGAGTCGAAGCCGGTGTCGGAGGTCTGGCCCGAGCCGGACGGGTCGGCGTAGGCGATGTCGCCGGCGTGCAGATGGAAGGCCGGGTTCTGGCCGAGCAGCAGGCTGTTGTTGGCGAGGCCGTGGTAGCTGACGCCCTCGTCGCCGAAGGCCGTGAAGGTGAACGGCGCCTTGTACGCGGGGGCGGTGGTGAAGGTGCCGAGGGTGCCCAGCAGGTGCGGCTCGGCCGGGTCGAAGCCCTGGTGGCCGACGCCGTAGTAGTACGTCCGGCCCGGGCGCAGGTGCGTCAGCTCGGCGTGCACGTAGTACTGGGTGTGGTTGCCGCTCGCGCCGACACCGGCGGGCGTGAAGAGGGTGCGGACCTCGGCGTCGATCTTCCGGGACAGGTCCGTGGGGTGGGCGCCGATGCGGATGAACGGCTTCTTGACGGCGACCGGGACCTGCCAGGAGACGGTCATCTCGGTGCGCGGGTCGGCGCCGTAGGCGAGGTGGCGGCCGAAGGGGGCGACGAAGGCGCCGTCGACGGTCTCGGCCGCGGGGGCGGTGCGGGCGGTCGGTACGGCCGCCTGGGCGGTGGCTCCGGGAACGAAGGCGCCACCCGCGACGGCGCCGAGTGTGACGGCACCGCCTCTGATCATCGTGCGCCGGGAGAATCTGGCGCGCAGGTACTCGTGCTGCTCAGCCATGCTCATGCGCTCGGCGAGCCGCTCGGGTACGCCCATACGAGGAATGTCCATGGCGCCACAAGCTGCTCGCCTTACACATCCACCCGGGGAACAACCGCCCATCAGACTCCCATGGACGTCCCATAAGTGTTCCAACACTCATCTGCCCGAAACCGGGCAGATTTCTTGCGAAAGTGCTGCCGGTGCCTCAGGATCTAGCGAGTGCACGACGAACTCGTTGATCATCTGACGCGGTCCAGCCCCCTCAACCGGGGCGAGGCACTGCGCGTGATCCAGGACGTGCTCGCGTACTTCGACGAGACGACCGAGGAGTACGTCCGTCGCCGCCACCGTGAGCTCCAGGCCCAGGGCCTGGTGAACACGGCGATCTTCGAACGGATCGAGGCGGATCTCAAATATCGCGCGGTGGCCCCGCCGGAGCTCTCGCTCCGGCAGCTGCGGCGCATCGTCTACGGCTAGGAATGCGTATATATGTGCGGAATCGTCGGTTACATCGGGAAGCGTGACGTCGCCCCCCTCCTGCTGGAGGGCCTCCAGCGCCTGGAGTACCGCGGCTACGACTCCGCGGGCATCGTCGTCACGTCCCCGAAGACGTCCGGCCTGAAGATGGTCAAGGCCAAGGGCCGCGTGCGCGACCTGGAGGCCAAGGTCCCGGCCCGCTTCAAGGGCACGACCGGCATCGCCCACACCCGCTGGGCCACCCACGGCGCCCCCTCCGACGTCAACGCCCACCCGCACCTGGACGCCGAGGGCAAGGTCGCCGTCGTCCACAACGGCATCATCGACAACGCCTCCGACCTGCGCCGCAAGCTGGAGGCGGACGGCGTCGAGTTCCTCTCCGAGACCGACACCGAGGTGCTGACCCACCTCATCGCCCGCTCGCAGGCCACCAAGCTGGAGGACAAGGTCCGCGAGACCCTCCGGCTCATCGAGGGCACGTACGGCATCGCCGTCATGCACGCCGACTTCCCCGACCGGATCGTCGTCGCCCGCAACGGCTCCCCGGTCGTCCTCGGCATCGGCGAGAAGGAGATGTTCGTCGCCTCGGACATCGCCGCGCTGGTCGCCCACACCCGCCAGATCGTCACCCTGGACGACGGCGAGATGGCCACCCTCAAGGCCGACGACTTCCGCACCTACACCACCGAGGGCACCCGCACCACGGCCGAGCCCACCACCGTGGAGTGGGAGGCGGCGTCGTACGACATGGGCGGCCACGACACCTACATGCACAAGGAGATCCACGAGCAGGC
This sequence comes from Streptomyces purpurascens, assembly GCF_045040895.1. NCBI lineage: Bacteria > Bacillati > Actinomycetota > Actinomycetes > Kitasatosporales > Streptomycetaceae > Streptomyces > Streptomyces purpurascens. The sequence continues at coordinate 3,450,010 of NZ_CP108341.1, forward strand.
CGACGCCGTGGACCGCGTGCTGCGCGGCCGCATCGACGACCGCTTCTCCACCGTGCACCTGGGCGGCCTCAACCTGGACGCCCGCGAGGCCCGCCGGATCCGCCGCGTGAAGATCCTCGGCTGCGGCACCTCGTACCACGCGGGCCAGATCGGCGCCCAGATGATCGAGGAACTGGCCCGCATCCCCGCCGACGCCGAGCCCGCCTCCGAGTTCCGCTACCGCAACGCGGTCGTCGACCCCGACACCCTCTACGTCGCGGTCTCCCAGTCCGGCGAGACCTACGACGTCCTCGCCGCCGTGCAGGAGCTCAAGCGCAAGGGCGCACGGGTCCTGGGCGTGGTGAACGTGGTCGGCTCGGCGATCGCCCGCGAGGCCGACGGCGGCATCTACGTCCACGCCGGGCCGGAGGTCTGCGTGGTCTCCACCAAGTGCTTCACCAACACCACGGTCGCCTTCGCCCTGCTCGCCCTCCACCTGGGCCGCACCCGCGACCTCTCGGTCCGCGACGGCAAGCGGATCATCGCGGGCCTGCGGAAGCTGCCCGCCCAGATCGCCGAGATCATGGAGCACGAGGAGGACGTCAAGAAGCTGGCCCTGCAGTTCGCCGAGGCCCGCTCGATGCTCTTCATCGGCCGGGTGCGGGGCTACCCGGTGGCCCGCGAGGCCTCCCTGAAGCTCAAGGAGGTCTCCTACATCCACGCCGAGGCCTACCCCGCCTCCGAGCTCAAGCACGGCCCGCTGGCCCTGATCGAGCCGGCCCTCCCCACGGTCGCGATCGTCCCCGACGACGACCTGCTGGAGAAGAACCGCGCGGCCCTGGAGGAGATCAAGGCCCGCAGCGGCAAGATCCTCGCGGTGGCCCACCAGCACCAGGAGAAGGCCGACGAGACGCTCGTCGTCCCCAAGAACGAGGACGAACTCGACCCGATCCTGATGGGCATCCCCCTCCAACTCCTCGCGTACCACACGGCTTTGGCGCTCGGGCGGGACATCGACAAGCCGCGCAACCTGGCCAAGTCGGTGACGGTTGAGTAGTTGGCCTCTCAGGGGCGCGGGGACCTGCGCGAGCACCCCCCACGCACCCGCACAGGCCAAACAATGAGGACGGACCCCCACGTGCTGCCACCAGCGCACAGGGGGTCCGTTTTCACACGCCGGGGCCGCCCAATACCCCAGCGCCGGCTGCCAGTTTCAGCCGGTGGCCGTCACGCCCCGACCGGCAGCACGCCGTCGCGGAACCGCCGTGGGCCAGTGCGCCAGAGCCGCGGTCGCCGCATACCAGGCCACCGCCCCCGCAGCGACGGCGAACCAGCCCCCGACCTTCGCAAGCCCGTCGTTCTCAGCGAACACGGCGATCGCGAGCAGCAGCAGCGACACGAAGAACAGCCCGTACATCCCCTGCCCGAGCTGGTCACCACCGGCGAGCGTCAGAGACAGCGCCACCAGCGCGAACAACAGCAGGAACAACCCTGCCGCGTTGGCGGACGCCTCCCCCGCCACGGCCCACGTGAACCAGAGCGCCCCGAGCACCGAGAACGCCGTACCACCGGCGGAGTCCCCCTCCCGGAGGGCCATCAGCCCGGCGACGAAGAGGGCGATACCGCCCACGTACTGAGCGATTGACGCCGCGTCAGTTGCTGACACACCGTCGATCACGGCCGTGTGCCCCAACCCGAAGGCCAACAGGGTGATTCCGAGGGCGAGTCGACCGACCACGGTCGTGATTCCGCTTCCCGCGGAGACGTCTTTGTCCACGGCGGGCTCCCTTCGTGCATGTGCAGTTGTGCGGTGCCCCGTATATGCCCTTCACAAGGGCACAAACACCTCTACGCGCAAGTAGTTTTACGCGCTGCACAGGGGAAGCCCGTACACGGGGAACGCTCAGGGAGCCGGAGAATCAGGGAATGACGATGACCGGCCGCTGTGCCCGCTTGGCGAGCCGCCCCGCGACCGAGCCGAAGATGCGCCCCACGATGCCGTGACTCGACCCGACGACGATCGCGTCGGCCTCGTACTCCCGGCCGACCTCTTCGAGTTCGTGGCAGATGTCCCCGCCCCGCTCGACGAGGATCCAGGGCACCTCGGCGAGGTACTCCGCACACGCCAGCTCCAGCCCGAGCACCTCGGTCCGGTGGTCCGGCACGTCCACGAAGACGGGCGGCTCGCAGCCGGCCCACACCGTGGTCGGCAGCCGGTTGGCGACATGGACGATGATCAGGCCCGACCCGGAGCGATGGGCCATCCCGATCGCGTAGGCCAGGGCGCGCTCACTGGACGTGGAGCCGTCGAATCCGACGACTACGCCGTGCTTGAAGGCGGGATCGCAGGAATGGCGTGGCTCTTGTGCCGCCAGGGGCTCAGCCGCCGTGGGATCGGCGACGGGCCGCTTGCGGTCCGCTGGTTCGAAGAATTCGTGACCGGCCATGGCTGTCTCGGCGTTGTGATCCTTATATGGGGGACAACAGTGTGCGGCGGAGCTGTGTCCGGGAATGGTCTTCCCAACCCCATACCCCCAAGGGTACGGCGGCACGCCTCCTTAGCCCAGATCCCGCTCACGGTGCGTGCGGGTTCCAGGGAGCATGCACGAGGCGACGCCCGTAACGCAATGGTTGCTGCGTTGTACAGGCGGTTTGCACAGGATTCACTTACCCGTGGGGGTGATCCGCTCACCCAGTGACCGACGCCCCCGCCACGCGTTGAACCCCGTGAGTCACGCCACAGGGAGCACCCATGTCCGGACCCAGCATCGCCGCCGAGGCGGACCGCGCGGCGCCGCCGCCGCGGGACACCGCGACGGATGTGGTTCGCTGGGCGGCCTTCAGCTGCCTGCTCGTCCCGGTCGTGCTCCTCGGCTACGGCAGCTCCCTGGCCGGTGCCGCCGGCACGGCCCTCGGGCTCGCCGCCGTCACGGGCGCCTGCCGGGTGCTGCTGCGCCAGTCCGAGCGCGGCGCCGCCCGGCTGGCGGCCGAGGACCGGGCGCCCCACCGGGGCCGGCACCACCGCACCGGAACGGGGTCGCACCGGGGCGGACGGCACACTGGAGGAGATACACCGGTCGGCTGACCGGTTTCAGTGCACGTGCACGATGGTTTTCAGCCAACTTCTCGCACCTGTGCATCACCCTGCCGAAGCACCCCCCAACCCCCGTTCGACCTGCACGGAAAGGGCCTCCGGGGACCTGCGCACCCTACGCGGATTGGCCACTGCGACAAGGCGCACTTCCCTGCACGCTCCACGAGTGCAACGCTTCGTGATCGAATGCTTCACGCCAAGTTGCCAAGTCGACAATGTGCCGAGTGCCGAACCGGCCACCTCGGCGCGACGGGACACAGTAGATTCGATCTTGACTGTCTACGGCGGGGGACTCGTGCAGGACCGAGGGGAAACGTGCAGGAGCGACACAACCGAGGAGCCGCGACCACCGAGGGGGGCTTAGCAGTATGAGCCACGACTCCACTGCCGCGCCGGAAGCCGGCGTCCGGAAGCTTTCCGGGCGACGCCGCAAGGAGATCGTCGCGGTGCTGCTGTTCAGCGGCGGCCCCATCTTCGAGAGTTCCATACCACTGTCGGTGTTCGGGATCGACCGCCAGGACGCTGGCGTACCGCGCTACCGACTGCTGGTGTGCGGCGGTGAGGACGGCCCGCTGCGGACCACAGGGGGCCTCGAACTCAGCGCGCCACATGGCCTGGAAGCGATCTCACGCGCGGGCACGGTCGTCGTGCCGGCCTGGCGTTCGATCACTTCTCCGCCACCGGACGAGGCGCTCGACGCGCTGCGCCGCGCCCACGAGGAGGGTGCCCGCATCGTCGGACTGTGCACCGGCGCCTTCGTCCTCGCGGCGGCGGGCCTGCTGGACGGCAGGCCCGCGACGACACACTGGATGTACGCGCCGACGCTGGCCAAGCGCTACCCGTCGGTGCACGTCGATCCGCGCGAGCTGTTCGTCGACGACGGGGACGTGCTGACGTCGGCGGGCACCGCGGCCGGAATCGATCTCTGTCTCCACATCGTGCGGACGGACCACGGCAACGAGGCGGCCGGCGCGCTGGCCCGCCGCCTGGTGGTCCCGCCGCGCCGGTCGGGCGGCCAGGAGCGCTACCTCGACAGGTCTTTACCAGAGGAGATCGGCGCCGACCCGCTCGCGGAGGTCGTCGCCTGGGCGCTGGAGCACCTCCACGAACAGTTCGACGTGGAGACGCTGGCGGCACGCGCGTACATGAGCCGTCGTACGTTCGACCGCCGCTTCCGCTCGCTGACCGGGAGTGCCCCGCTGCAGTGGCTGATCACGCAGCGGGTCCTCCAGGCGCAGCGCCTGCTGGAGACGTCGGACTACTCGGTGGACGAGGTGGCGGGACGCTGCGGCTTCCGGTCGCCGGTCGCTCTGCGCGGGCACTTCCGCCGCCAGCTGGGCTCGTCCCCGGCCGCCTACCGGGCGGCGTACCGCGCCCGGCGTCCGCAGGCCGAGCGGCCCCAGGACGTCGACGGCGGACCGGGCGGTCCCGGGGGCGGCATGCCCGGCCACACGGGGCATCCCGGCCAGGCGCCCGCCGCGCTCCACCCGGAGCACCCGGTGCCGCTCCAGTCCCGCCGTACGGCGGCCGCGAGCGCGGTCGGGTCGTCCCCGGCCCTGTCGGCGTCGACCGCGTCCGACAACGGGCGGGAGGCCTACATATCGGCCCGGGCGAGTCTGCCGGGACAGCGCAGCGCGACGTGAGCCGGTGACCGGGCCCGCGGGGAGGAAGCCCTCCCCGCGGGCCCGGCGCCGTTTCCGGGGCGGGCGGACCTTCGACCACAAGGTCACTGCACGGCCGGGCCGAGCCCGGGGCAGTGGGCCGTAAGGTTAGACACATGAACGATCGCATGGTGTGGATCGACTGCGAGATGACCGGCCTCTCGCTGTCGGACGACGCGCTCATCGAGGTGGCCGCCCTCGTGACCGACTCCGAGCTGAACGTGCTCGGCGAGGGCGTGGACATCGTCATCCGGCCGCCGGACCGGGCGCTGGAGACGATGCCGGATGTGGTGCGTCAGATGCACACCGCGTCCGGGCTGCTCTCCGAGCTGCCGGACGGCACGACGCTGAAGGACGCCGAGGAGCAGGTCCTGGCGTATGTGAGGGAGTTCGTCAAGGAGCCGGGCAAGGCCCCGCTGTGCGGCAACTCCGTCGGCACGGACCGCGGCTTCCTGCTGCGCGACATGCCGACGCTGGAGGACTACCTCCACTACCGGATCGTCGACGTCTCGTCGGTCAAGGAGCTGGCCCGCCGCTGGTACCCGCGGGCGTACTTCAACAGCCCGCAGAAGAACGGCAACCACCGCGCGCTCGCCGACATCCGCGAGTCGATCGCGGAGCTGCGCTACTACCGCGAGGCCGTCTTCGTCCCGCAGCCCGGGCCCGACTCGGACACCGCGAAGAAGATCGCCGCGAAGCACGTCCTGCCTGCTCAGTAAGGACATCCGGGGGCCCGTCGGGGGGCGCCGCGAAAGCCTGGCGCGAGCACCCCTTCGGACCCTGTACACTTTTTCTCGGCCGGTCAGGGAAGTCACTGACCTCCAAGCCGGTCATGGTGGGTGTAGCTCAGCTGGTAGAGCACCTGGTTGTGGTCCAGGATGCCGCGGGTTCAAGTCCCGTCACTCACCCTGAGTAATCAGCCGGTGGCTTCGATGAAGCCACCGGCTGAAGCTTTTTGCGCGCCTCTCCGGGGCTGCCCGGCAGGCGGGGCTACCGTCGGCGGCATGGACCGTGGACGCCCAGGGTGGCGCGCGTGTGTGCTCAGCGGGGTGGTGTTCGCCGTCTGCATGGCCGGCACCACGCTGCCGACCCCCCTCTACCCCCTCTATCAGGGCAAGTTCGGGTTCTCCGAGCTGACGGTGACCGTGGTGTACGCCCTCTACGCCTTCGCGGTCATCGGCGTGCTGCTGCTGGTCGGCGACGCCTCGGACGCCGTGGGAAGACGCCCGGTGCTGCTGTGCGGCCTCGGCTTCGCCGCGGCGAGCGCCGTCTGTTTCCTGTGCGCCACCGGGCTCGGCTGGCTGTACGCGGGGCGGCTGCTGTCGGGGCTGTCCGCCGGGCTGTTCACCGGGGCGGCCACCGCCTACGTGATGGAGCTGGCGCCCGAGGGCGGCGCCTCCCGGGCCACGTTCGTGGCGACGGCCGCCAACATGGGCGGACTGGGCTGCGGCCCCCTGCTGTCCGGGGTGCTCGCGCAGTACGCCCCCTGGCCGCTGTATCTGCCGTTCGTCACGCACCTCGTCCTGGTGGCCGGTTCGGCCGCCGTCCTGCTGCGGCTCGCGGAGACCGTACGGGAGCGGCGGCCGCTGCGGACCGTACGGCCGCAGCGGCCCACTCTGCCCGCGCAGGTGCGGGCGGTGTTCGGACCCGCGGCGACCGCCTCGTTCGTGGGGTTCGCGCTGTTCGGGGTGTTCACGTCGGTCAGCCCGGAGTTCCTCGCCGAGTCCCTGGGCGTGACCGACCACGCCGTGAGCGGGCTGATCGTCGCGCTGGCCTTCTTCGCCTCGACCGCCGGCCAACTCGCGGTCGGCCGGGTCGGGGTACGGCGCTCCCTCCCCCTGGGCTGCGCCGGGCTCCTCGCCGGTCTTGCCCTGCTCGCGGGCGCGCTGCGGTGGGACCTGATGGCGCTGGTGGTGCTGAGCGCGCTCATCGGCGGGGCCGGGCAGGGACTGGCGTTCCGCGGCGCGCTGTCCGAGGTGGCCGGGGCCTCGCCCGAGCACCAGCGCGCCGCGGTGATCTCGTTCCTGTTCGTGGTGGCCTACGCGGGCATCTCGGTCCCGGTGATCGGCGTGGGCCTGCTGACGGGCCCCATCGGCCTGGAGGGCGCGGGTCTGGTGTTCATCGCGTGCATGGCGGTCCTGGTCTCGACGGCGGCCGCCTATCTGCTGCGACGGCCGGCGCCGGCCAGGACATGACTCCCGCGGTCGGCCCCGTCACGACGACGACCGGGGCACCAGCTCCGTGGCCAGGACCATCTGGCGTCGTTCCAGGCCCCGGGATGCCGAGGGGCGGCGGTCGGCGATCTCCGTGAGCAGGAGGTCGATCATGCCGTGGCCCATCTCCTCGATGGGCTGGCGGACGCTGGTGAGGGGCGGGTCCATATGGCGGGCGATGGCGGAGTCGTCGTAGCCGACGAGCGCGACGTCGTCCGGGATGCGGCGGCCCGCCTCGCGCAGGGCCTGGCGGGCACCGGCCGCGGTGACGTCGGAGGCGGCGAAGACGGCGTCCAGGGTGGGGCGGCGCTCCAGCAGGGCCGCCATGGCGCGGCGGCCGCCCTCCTCCGTGAAGTCACCCGCCTCGATCAGTGCCTCGTCCGCCTCGTGGCCCGCGTCGCTCAGCGCGTCGCGGTAGCCCTCGATACGGCGCTGGGCACCGTAGACGTCGAGACGGCCGGTGATGTGGGCTATCCGGCGGCGGCCACCGGACAACAGGTGCTCGACGGCTTGGCGGCCGCCCCCGTAGTTGTCGGAGTCGACCGACGGGAGGGTCTCCGCCGACGAGCGGGGGCCGCTGATCACCGCAGGTATCTCCAGCTGGGCCAGCAGGTCGGGCAGCGGGTCGTCCGCGTGCACGGAGACCAGCAGGACGCCGTCCACCCGGTGGGCCGCCAAGTACTGGGCGAGGCGGCGGCGTTCGCGGTCGCTGCCCGCGAAGATCAGCAGCAGCTGCATCTCCGTGTCGGAGATCGCCGCCCCGACGCCCTTCAGCATGTCCGAGAAGTACGGCTCCGCGAAGAACCGGGTCTCCGGCTCGGGCACGACCAGCGCGATCGCGTCCGTACGGTTCGCCGCCAGGGCACGCGCGGCGGTGTTCGGGACGTACCCGAGCTCCGCGACCGCCGCCTCGACGGCCGCGCGGGTCGCGTCGCTGACCCGGGGCGAGCCGTTGATCACCCGGGAGACGGTGCCGCGGCCGACACCGGCGCGCGCCGCCACCTCTTCGAGGGTGGGCCGGCCACCGCTTCGGCCCCGCGCTCCGTGGCTTGCCATGGGCTCCGCCTTCCCGTCCACACCCGCACTCTGCGGCTGGCCTGGAATTTAACAGGCTCGTCAGCTGTAGTGACCGCCGCCGAGGGCTTGCCGCCCTCGGCCCTCCGCTTGGGCCGGCGAGCCGGTCCGACTGGCTCGATACCGCCGGCCCGGGCCGCAACGGGCCCCGGCCCGGGTCCAGTTAACGGCCCGATAACTGAACGCATCTCTCCCTGTCCGGTCCCTTGACACCCCCGCCCCGACCCGCGAACCTTCAACACATCACTGGTGGGAGCGCTCCCACAGTACCTGACACATACACAACCCGCACGTTCCCCGCCCGAGCCGAAGCGAGTAAAAACGGGTCCAACAATGCAGTTGGCCGGGGGGTCGGCACGTCAGGGCAACAGGAGGACGCAATGCGAGCACGTACCCGATCCGCCCGCAACCGGGCGGTTGTCCTCGCGGCAGTGGCGTCGCTGGGCGCCGGGCTGCTGGCCGGCTGTGCCGACGACGGCGGCGACGACAGTTCCGGCTCCTCGTCCGGCGACAGCAGCGGCAAGACCACGATCTCGGTGGGGCTCTTCGGCACCATGGGCTTCAAGGAGGCCGGCCTCTACGACGAGTACGAGAAGCTCAACCCGAAGATCAAGATCGCTCAGAACGTCGTCGAGCGGAACGAGAACTACTACCCGGCGCTGCTGAACCACCTCACCACCAACAGCGGCCTGCTCGACGTCCAGGCCGTCGAAGTCGCCAACATCGCCGAGGTCACGGCCACCCAGGCCGACAAGCTCGAGGACATGTCCAAGATCTCGGGCGTGAGCGAGAGCAACTGGCTGGACTGGAAGTGGCAGCAGGCCACGACCAAGGACGGCAAGACGATCGGCCTCGGCACCGACGTCGGCCCGATGGCGATCTGTTACCGCACGGACCTCTTCAAGCAGGCCGGTCTGCCCACCGACCCGGCCGAGGTCGGCAAGCTGTGGACCGGTGACTGGGCCAAGCTCGTCGACGTCGGCGAGCGCTACAAGTCGAAGGCGCCCGAGGGCACCTTCTTCATGGACTCCCCCGGCGGTCTGATCAACGCGATCCTGGGCAGCGAGAAGGAGAAGTTCTACGACTCCTCCGGCAAGGTCATCTACAAGACCAACCCCGCCGTGAAGGCCGCCTTCGACCTGACCTCCGAGGCCGCCGAGAAGGGTCTGGTGCAGTCGCAGACGCAGTTCCAACCGTCCTGGAACTCCACGATCGCCAACAACAAGTTCGCCACGATCGCCTGCCCGCCGTGGATGCTGGGCACGATCAAGGGCAACGCGAAGCCGGACGCGGCCGGCAAGTGGGCCGTGGCCGAGGCGCCCAAGGGCGGCAACTGGGGCGGCACCTTCCTCACCGTGCCGAAGAGCGGCAAGCACGTGAAGGAGGCCCAGAAGTTCGTGGCCTGGCTGACCGCGCCGGAACAGCAGGCGAAGCTGTTCAAGGTGCAGGCCAGCTTCCCGAGCGCCCCGTCCTCCTACACGATGCCCGAAGTGACGGGCGCCACGAACGAGATGACGGGTAAGCAGGAGATCGGCCCGATCTTCGCGGAGGCCGCCAAGGCCGCCCCGGTCCAGGTGATCGGCCCGAAGGACCAGATCATCATGCAGGGCCTGTCGGACAACGGCGTGATCCTGGTGACGAAGGGCAAGTCGGCCAAGGATGCCTGGGAGTCCGCGGTCAAGACCATCGACAACAAGCTGGACCAGTGACCCGGATGACCACCCGTCACGACACCGCCGCGCCCCCCATGGAGGGGGGCGCGGCCCCGGGCCGCCCGCCCGGGGCCGCCGCGGGGGCGGAGAAGGAGCGGCGGCGCCGGGACCGGCTGTCCCGCCGCTGGCAGCGGGACATCCGCTGGAGCCCGTACGCCTTCGTGTCCCCGTTCTTCCTGCTGTTCGTCGCGTTCGGCCTGTTCCCGCTGATCTACACGGGCTGGGCCTCGCTGCATCAGGTGGAGCTGACCGCGCCGACCGACATGAACTGGGTCGGGCTGCGCAACTACACCCGGATCTTCGACGACGACTTCTTCTGGAACGCGGCGAAGAACACCCTGACCATCGGCATCATCTCCACCGTCCCGCAGCTGCTGATGGCGATGGGCATCGCCCACATCCTCAACTACAAGCTGCGGGCCTCGACCTTCTTCCGGGTCGCGATGCTCGCGCCGTACGCGACGTCGATCGCCGCAGCCTCGCTGGTCTTCGTGCTGCTCTTCGGCCGTGACTACGGCATGATCAACTGGGTCCTCGACATGGTCGGCATCGACCCGCTCGACTGGCAGAACGACAAGTGGCCCTCGCAGATCGCCGTCTCGACGATCATCATCTGGCGCTGGACCGGCTACAACGCGCTGATCTACCTGGCCGCGATGCAGGCGATCCCCCATGATCTGTACGAGTCGGCGGCCCTGGACGGGGCCAGCCGCTGGCAGCAGTTCATCCATGTGACGCTGCCCTCGCTGCGCCCGACGATCCTGTTCACCTGCGTGGTGTCGACGATCGGCGCGAGCCAGGTGTTCGGCGAGCCGCTGCTGTTCGACGCCAACAAGGGCACCTCCGGCGGCGCGGAGCACCAGTTCCAGACGCTTGGCCTGTATCTGTACGAGCAGGGCTGGGTCGCCCAGCACCTGGGCCGAGCCTCGGCGATCGCCTGGACGATGTTCCTGATCCTGATCGTCATCGGCATCGTCAACTACGTCATCTCGCGCCGGCTGCGCGCCAGTAGTTAAGGAGTGGTGGCCGTGACGACGACTGTGACGCCCCCCGACGCGCCGCCGCCCGGTGCGCCCGTGAAGGAGTCCAAACGCCCGCGCCTGCCGAAGTCCGCACGGGCCGGCGGGCAGCTGCACGGCGGCCCGATCGCCTACGCGATCCTGATCGTGTTCACGATCGTCTCGCTGTTCCCGCTGGTGTGGACGGCGATCGCCGCCTCGCGTGACAACCAGCGGCTCGCCGAGACGCCGCCGCCGTTCTGGTTCGGCTCCGGCCTCTTCGACAAACTGGAGATCGCCTGGAAGGACGCCAACCTCGGCGAGGCGTTCCTCAACACCACGATCGTGGCGGGGGTTTCGGCGGCCACCATCGTCGTCCTGTCGACGATCGCCGGTTTCGCCTTCGCCAAGCTGCGGTTCAGGGGCCGCGGCGCGCTGATGCTGATCGTGATCGGCACGATGATGGTGCCGCCGCAGCTCAGCGTGATCCCGCTGTACATGATGGTCGCCAAGCTCGACTGGACGGACCAGTTGCAGGCGGTGATCTTCCCGTCGCTGGTGAGCGCGTTCGGTGTGTTCTTCATGCGGCAGTACCTGATCCAGGCGCTGCCGGACGAGATCATAGAGGCCGCCCGGGTCGACGGGGCGAGCAGCTGGCGCGTGGTGTGGCACGTGGTGTTCCCGGCGGCGCGGCCGGCGATGGCCGTGCTCGGGATGCTGACGTTCGTGCAGACCTGGAACGACTTCATGTGGCCGTTCCTGGTGCTGACCCAGATGGGCAACCCGACCGTGCAGGTCGCGGTCGCGGGCCTGGGCCGCGGATACACCCCCGACCAGTCCCTGATCATGGCGGGCGCGCTGCTGGGCACGCTGCCGCTGCTGCTGGTCTTCGCGATCTTCGGCAAGCAGATCGTGGGCGGCATCATGCAGGGTGCCGTGAAGGGCTGACGCCCTCGTTCGTTCTCCAGGGGGCCGGATCAGTGCCGCTCCGGCCCCTGCTCCTCCCCGTCCCTCCCTCCCGTCCCCCTCCACCCGTAGGTCTCCACGACCCCCAATGGGAGCGCTTCCATGCCTGATTCCGAGAACTCGGCCACTCCGGTGACCTTCCCTCCCGCCTTCGTATGGGGCGCGGCCACCTCCGCGTACCAGATCGAGGGTGCGGTGCGGGAGGACGGCCGTACGCCGTCGATCTGGGACACCTTCAGCCATACGCCGGGCAAGACCGTCGGCGGCGACCACGGTGACATCGCTGTCGACCACTACCACCGCTACCGCGAGGACGTGGCGATGATGGCGGACCTGGGCCTGGGCGCCTACCGCTTCTCCGTCTCGTGGTCGCGGGTGCAGCCGACCGGCCGGGGCCCGGCGGTCCAGAAGGGCCTGGACTTCTATCGCCGGCTGGTCGACGAGCTGCTGTCCAAGGGCATCAAGCCGGCCGTCACGCTCTACCACTGGGATCTGCCGCAGGATCTGGAGGACGCGGGCGGCTGGCCGGAGCGCGACACGGCGTACCGCTTCGCGGAGTACGCGCAGATCGTCGGGGAGGCGCTGGGCGACCGCGTCGAGCAGTGGATGACGCTCAACGAGCCGTGGTGCAGCGCGTTCCTCGGCTACGCGTCCGGTGTGCACGCCCCGGGCCGTACGGATCCGGCGGCCTCGCTGCGTGCCGCGCATCATCTGAACCTGGCGCACGGGCTGGGCGCGTCGGCGCTGCGGTCGGTGATGCCGGCCCGCAACCAGGTCGCGATCGCCCTCAACTCCGCGACCGTGCGGCCGCTTTCGCAGAACCCGGCGGACCTGGCGGCGGCCCGGAAGATCGACGACCTGGCCAACGGCGTCTTCCACGGCCCGATCCTGCACGGCGCCTACCCGGAGTCGCTGTACGTGGCGACGTCGGAGCTCACCGACTGGGACTACGTCCTGGACGGCGACCTGACGCTGATCAACCAGCCGCTGGACGCGCTGGGCCTCAACTACTACACGCCCGCGCTGGTCTCGGCGGCGGACGCGGCGGCGCGGACGCCGCGTGCCGACGGCCACGGGGCGAGCGACCACTCGCCGTGGCCGGCCGCGGGCGACGTCGCCTTCCACCAGACGCCCGGTGACCGCACGGAGATGGGCTGGACGATCGACCCGACCGGTCTGCACGAGCTGATCATGCGCTACACCCGGGAGGCACCGGGCCTGCCGCTGTACATCACCGAGAACGGCGCGGCGTACGACGACAAGATCGACTCGGACGGCCGGGTGCACGACCCGGAGCGGGTCTCCTACCTCCACGGCCATCTGTCCGCGGTCCGCCGCGCGATCACCGACGGCGCCGATGTCCGCGGCTACTTCCTGTGGTCCCTGCTGGACAACTTCGAGTGGGCGTACGGCTACGGCAAGCGCTTCGGCGCGGTGTACGTGGACTACGCGACGCTTCAGCGGACGCCGAAGTCCAGCGCCCTGTGGTACGGGAAGGCGGCGCGCACCGGGGCGCTGCCGCCACTGGAGCCGGCCGCTTAGGCCGCCCCTGGGGGAGCGGGGAAAGGGGCGCGGCACCCGACGGGGGGTGCCGCGCCCCGCTGTCTTTGGAATTCCACATTCCGGTAATTCACAATGACCTGAATTCGTTTCCCGATTTGATCATCATGTGTCTAAGGTCGATGTCGATCAGGGCGGGGGGCCGTGGGGCTGCTCCGCAGTCCTGCGGTGAAAGGGAAGCTCAGTGATCAGATCGTTCACCCGTATAGCCGTGGCCGGTGCGGCTGTGGCCACGGTCTTCGCCGGCACCACGTCGACGGCTCAGGCCTCCGATTTCTCCACTCTCGACGAGGACAAGAAAATCTCGCTTCCGGGCGGCCGGGGCACGATGACCTTCATCGACGACGGAGACATGTTCAAGGTCTGTGACACGAAGGCGGACGGCCACGGTGTCTCGGGTCGTCTGATCGACAACAACTACAACGAGAAGCTCTATATCACCGACGGCGGCGACTCCAACTGCGGCAAGAAGGGCTACGACGTCGGTCAGTCCGGCTCGTACCAGATGCAGCTCTCGTGGAACGGCGACGGCTACGACGTGAAGTCCGAGTGGTTCAACGAGTAAACCGGAATCTCATCGGCGATTGCCGTGAGAGTGAAGGCGCCGGCATGGAGCAGTCCACTGCCGTGCCGGCGCTGTCGGACAGCTGATCCCGGAGGCAGCCATGAAGACGGTCCGAGGCATCGTGGTGACCGGCGCCGTCGCGGCGGTCGTCGCGTGCGGCGTAGCGGTGTCGCTGGCCACAGCCGGCGATGACGGTGCGCCGAAGCGCTCCGCGGGCGGGCTTCCGGCCCCGGGCGTCATGGCACATCCGGATCAGTCGCCGCCCCGGGAACGCATCGCCGCGGGGAGGGTCGCCCTCTCGGCGTACTTCACCGCGAGATCCGTGCAGCGGCCGCAGGGGGACGGCGCCGTCGCGTACGAGTGGAGTCTGCTCAACACGACCACCGGCCGCTACCGGAAGACCGACTGGGCCTGGCTCGACGTGGCTCCCGGGATGAAGACCGCCGCGGTGCTGGAGCGGGATCTGCCGGTCGATCGCATCGGACTGCTGAACCTGGCGACGGACAAGGTGGAGCGCTGGATCAAGGTGGACCGGGGTGTGGGCGGGGTGCGGTTCTCCCCCGACGGCAAGCGCCTCGTGGCGACCGCCTACGGCCGCGACCCGGATGGTCTGTTCAAGGACGCGTCGTATCGGCTGAACGGCAAGAAGGTGCCAGGGCCCAAGCCGAGCCGGACCGGCTTCTATGTCGTCGACGTCGCCTCCGGACGGGCGGACTTCACCGAGCGCCCGCCCAGGAAGGACGACCGCGGATCCCTCTCCCGCGGCGGACGCCAGGATTTCCTGTGGAGCCGAGACAGCACGTTGCTGTGGGAGCCCTGGGCGAACAAGACGGGCAAGGTGTTCTACGACGTGGCCGGCAAGGAGGTGCCCGTTCCGGAGCGGGAGGCGAAACTGGGCTCTCCCGGGGCGCTCCTCTCCCCCGACAAGAAGCTCGTGACGGGGAAGTTCGCAGGCGATGACGGCCAGATCGTCTCCGAGGTGCTGAACGCGAGCAACGGCAAGCGGGTCGCCCTCGTGCCCGGTCAGCAAATGCTCGCCTGGGCCGACGACGACTCGCTCATCGCATGGAGATGCGACCCCCTGCGGTGCGACCCCGGCAAGGGCGAGTTCCGCAACCAGCTGGTCCTGGTGAGCCTGGACGGGAAGAGCGTTACGCCGCTGTCCGGCTTCCGGAAGGCCGACCTCCACTACAGCGGCCGCTGGACGCCGATCTTTTCCAGGCGCTGAGTCAGCCCTTGTTGGCCCCCAGGGTCAGGCCGCTGACGAACTGGCGCTGGAGCACGAAGTACACGATCAGCGTCGGGATCGCGGTGAGCAGGGCGCCGGCAGCGACCAGGTTGGGGTCGGTGAAGTACTGGCCGGAGAGGTTGTTCAGCGCCGAGGTGATCGGCATGTTCTCGCCGGTGGAGATGAGCACGATGGCCCAGAAGAAGTCGTTGTAGATCCAGATGGAGAGCAGCGTCGCGAGGGCGGCCATCGCGGGCTTGCACAGGGGCAGCACGATCTGCCAGTACAGCCGCCAGACGGAGGCGCCGTCGACCAGCGCCGCCTCGGTCAGCTCGTGCGGCAGCGAGCGCATGTAGTTGCTGAGCACGAACGCGCAGAAGCCGGACTGGAACGCCACATGGATCAGCACCAGGCCGAGCGCGGAGTCGTACAGCTTGCCGCTCATCGTGATGCCGGGCAGGTCGATCAGCAGGTACAGGCGGTAGAGCGGGGTGATGATGACCTGCTGCGGCAGCAGGTTGCCCGCTGTGAAGAGCAGCAGCAGCGACAGGTTGACCCGGAAGTCGAAGCGGCTGACGTAGAAGGCGACCATCGACGACAGCAACAGCGTCAGCAACACGGCCGGCACCGCGATGAGCAGTGTGTTGCCGAAGTAGTGCAGCATGTCCGACTGCTGGAAGGCGTTGGTGAAGTTGTCGAAGGTCAGCTTGTCGGGCCAGGAGACATAGCCCTTCTCGCTGGTCTCCGCGTACGGCCGCATCGCCGCGAGCAGCGCCCACAGCAGGGGCGCGAGCCAGGCGAGCGCCGTGACGACGAGGAAGGTGTGCAGCAGGACCCGGGCCGGGCGGATCGGGGTGCGCTGCTGGGGAGCGCCTGCGACGGTGCTCATGCGCGCCGCTCCTTCCGGAAGGTGGCGATCAGATACGGGATGATCACCGCGAGCGAGATCACCAGCAGGACGACGGCGATGGCGGAGCCGTATCCGACGCGGCTGGACTCGCCGATGATGTTGTTGGTCACCAGGATCGACAGCAGTTCGGTGCCCTGGGCGCCCTTGTTGAAGACGAAGACCAGGTCGAAGGCGCGCAGTGCCTCGATGATGGTGACGACCAGGACGACGGTGTTGGTCGGGCGCAGCGTCGGGAAGACGACGTTCTTGAACGTCTGCCACTCGTTGGCCCCGTCCAGGGCGGAGGCCTCGCGCAGGGCGGGGTCGACGCCCTTCAGGCCGGCCAGGTACAGGATCATCATGTAGCCGGCGTGCCGCCAGGAGGCGGCGATCAGCACGGCCCACAGGTTGAGGTCCGGGTCGCCGATCCAGTCGATGTAGTGGCCGGGCTTGTTGGCGCCGATGACGCTGTTGATCAGGCCCGTGTCGGGGTTGTAGACCAGCTGCCAGACGAACCCGATGACCGCCAGCGACATCACGACCGGCAGAAAGAACGCGGTCTGGTAGACGCGGCTGAAGCGGATGCTCTTGTCCAGCTGCACGGCGAGGAACAGCCCGAAGGGCGTGGGCAGCAGGATGAGCACCACGAACCAGACGACGTTGTGCTCGACGGCCGGCCAGAACTGCGGGTTGCTGGTGAACAGTTCCCTGAAGTTCTGCAGGCCGACCCACTGGATGGAGTCGAAGCCGATGCCGTTCCAGCTGGTGAAGGCCAGCGCGATGGAGGCAAGTGCCGTCAGCCAGACCAGGGCGACGTGCAGGATCGTCGGAAGGCCCGCCATCAGACCGAGCGTGATCCGGTCGCGGCGGGTGAGGAGGCGACGGTGGCCCGTCGGGCTCTTGCGGGGAGCGGCTCCCGGAGACGGCTCAGCGGCCGCCTCCGGGTTCTCGGTGGTGGTGTCGGTGCTCATGCGGAGGCGAAGATCGTCTTCTTCTGGCGCTCGATCGACGAGAGGATGCTGTCGACGTTCTTGGGGTTGCGGACGAAGTTCTGCAGCGCCGGCTGCATCACCGTGGAGGTGAAGTCCGGGCGGGAGTCGCGGTCCATGAACTGCGTCAGACTCTTCGCGCTGGAGATCATCTCGAAGGACTTCTTCTGCAGCGCGGTGTAGGAGGAGGTGTCGGCCTTCGTCGAGGCGGCCACCACGCTGGAGTCGGCCTTGAGGTAGATCTGCTCGGCCTCGGGGGTGCCGAGGTACTCCAGCAGCTTGACCGCACCCGACCTGTTCTTCGGCGCCTTGGAGAGCATGAAGCCGTCGGTGGGCGCCTCGACCGTGTCCTGCCCGAAGGCCGGGTCGATCTCCGGGAAGGCGAAGAAGTCCAGGTCGTCCAGGTCGGCCTTGTTGGTGAACTGCTGGCCGACGAAGGTGCCCAGCAGATACATGCCCGCCTTCTTGGCCACCAGCGTCTGCGCCGCGTCCTGCCAGGTGCGGCCCACCGCGCCCTCCTGGTGGAAGGGCAGGATCTCCGTCCAGTGGTCGAAGACCTTGCGCACCTTCGCATCGGTCCAGGAGGCCTTGCCCGCCATCAGCTCGACATGGAAGTCGTAGCCGTTGGTGCGGAAGTTGATCTGGTCGAAGGTGCCCATCGCGGGCCAGGCGTCCTTGTCGCCGAAGGCGATCGGGACCAGCCCGTCCTTCTTCATCCGCTTGCACAGGGCGACGAAGTCGTCCCAGGTGGTGGGGACCTCGTAGCCGTGCTGGGCGAAGACGCTCTTGCGGTAGAAGACCGCCCAGGGGTAGGTGTACAGCGGCACGAAGTAGTACTTACCGTCCTCACCCTTGCTGAGCTTCTTCATCGCCTCGGGGAAGTCCCCGCCGATCTTCTGCCACACGTCGTCGATCGGGGTGGCGAGCTTCTTCGACGCGAAGAACTGCATCCGGTAACCCGCGAACCAGGTGAAGACGTCGTCCGGCGCGCCCTGCAGATAGGAGTTGATCTGCTCCTGGAACGTGTTGTGGTCCTTGGTGTTCACATCGACCTTGATGCCGGACTTCTTCGTGAAGGCGGCGTAGATCTCGGCGAACGCCTTCTTCGGCACCGCGTCAGAGGAGTTCGACCCGAGACTGACCGTCTTCGGATCGGCGGCCGCGCCGCTGCCGCCGCAGGCACTCAGCAGGGGTATGCCGGCGCCGAGCAGGGCCGCGCCGCCTATGCCGCGCAGCAGGGTCCGGCGGCCGGGAGCGGGGAGGGCGAGTCCCGAGGGAGAGAGGTCGTGCATGAACGGCTCCTGAGGGCAGGGTTCGGCCACGAGGGTGTGGCGTGAAACCCGGTCGTAATCGACCAGAAATCAACTTGACCGAACACGGTGGCGCAATAACAGCCGTATGTCCGGTCATGCGTCAAGAGTCGTTGACTTCATTTGTCGAAACGTGACCGTCCCGTGCACGGGACGTTTCGGCAGGGTCACCGAGACCGGGAGCGGTGGTACGCGGTGGCCAGCCTGCCGGGCCGCCGGCGTCGCACCGCCCCACGGTGCCCCCTGCCGACCGGTGCCCTCCCGGCCGGCTGGATCCAGATCCGCACCTCGGTCCCGCCGAGCACCGAGGAGCCGATCCGTACGTCCCCGCCGGTCGACTCGGCGAGCCGGCGCACGATGTCCAGGCCGAGGCCGGTCGAGCCGTCGCTCCCGGAGCCGCGGCCCCGCGCCATCGCGGCCTCCGGGTCGGGTATGCCGGGGCCCGCGTCGGACACGAGGACGATCACCGCGTCCTCGCCGTTGTGCAGGTCGACCGCGAAGGCGGTGCCCTCCGGGGTGTGCCGGAAGACGTTGCCGAGCAGCGCGTCGAGCGCGGCGGCCAGGTCGGCGCGGGCCACGGGCATACGCACCGGCCGCTCGGCCCCGGCCACCCGCCACTTGCGGCCCTCGTCCTCCGCCAGCGCGGACCAGAACGCCATCCGCTCCCGGACCACCTCGGCCGCGTCGCACCCGGCGCCCGGACCGGCCGCTGCCGTCTGCGGCTTGGCCTCCCGGGCCGTACGGATGATGGTGTCGACCTCGCGCTCCAACTGCTCGACCGCGGTCCGGGTCTGGTCGGCGGCCGGTCCCTCGCCGAGTGAGGCGGTGTTCAGCCGCAGCACGGTCAGGGGCGTACGCAGCCGGTGGGACAGGTCGGCCGCCAGCTCCCGCTCGTTCGCCAGCAGTTGGACGACCTGGTCGGCCATGGAGTTGAACGCGACCGCCGCGAGCCGCAGTTCGGTCGGGCCCTCCTCGGGCACACGGGCGCCGAGCTGGCCCTCCCCCAGTTCACGCGCCCCCTCGACCAGGCGTTGCGCGGGCCGGACCATCCGCACGCCCAGCCGGTCGGCGACCGCGACCGAGCCGAGGATCAGCGCGACCCCGACCGCGGCGAGCACCGCCCAGGCCGTGCCCAGGCCGTTGGTGACCTCGGACTCCGGCACATACACCTCGACGACCGCGATCTCGCCGGTGCTCAGCGCGACCGGCTGGAGCAGCGTCGAGCCGCCGGTGACGCCGGTGGTGGAGGCACGGCCCAGCTTCCGCACGGCGGCGATGTCCTGGTCGGCGGCGCGCTGCCGACCGAGCTCGATGGCGTCCTGACCGTCGCCCGCCGGTATGTGCACGGCCATCCCGGCATCCGAGCCGGCGGAGGCGACGACCCGTTCGAGCTGGTCGCGGTCGGTGGTGATGGACAGGGCGGGGGCGACGGCCGCGGCCTCCCGCTCGGCGTTGGAGAAAGCGCGGTCCCGGGCCATCTCGCGGATGACGAGTCCGAGCGGCACCGCGAAGGCGAGCACGACCATGGTGGTCACCGCCAGCGACACCTTGACCAGGGCCCACCTCATCGCGGCGCCTCCGCCCCCGGCGGTTCGAGCTTCACACCGACGCCCCTCAGGGTGTGCAGATAGCGCGGGTTCGCGGCCGTCTCACCCAGCTTCCTGCGCAGCCAGGACAGATGGACGTCGATGGTCTGGTCGTCGCCGTACGACTGCTGCCACACCTCGGCGAGCAGCTCCTTGCGGGGGACGACGACACCGGGCCGGCGGGCCAGGAAGGCGAGCAGGTCGAACTCGCGGCGGGTGAGGTCGAGCCGCGCGCCGTCCAGCTCGGCCTGGCGCCGCAGCGGGTCGACGGCCAGACCGCCGACCCGGATCACCGGGGACGGCTCCCCTTCTCCCGCTCCGGAGCGGGCCCGCCGCAGCACGGCCGCCATGCGGGCCGACAGGTGCTCGACCGAGAAGGGCTTGGTCAGATAGTCGTCCGCTCCCGCGTTCAGCAGCCGGACGATCTCCGTCTCGTCGTCCCGGGCCGTGGCGACGATCACCGGCACGTCCGTGATGCCGCGCAGCATCTTCAGGGCCTCGGAGCCGTCGAGATCGGGCAGTCCGAGGTCCAGGATCACCACGTCGAAGCGGACATGGGCGACCTCGCGCAGCGCCTCCAGGGCCGTCCCCACGCTGCGCACGGTGTGCGAGGCGTCGGTCAGGTGCCGGATGAGCGCCGAGCGTACGAACTGGTCGTCCTCGACCACGAGTACACGTGCCATGCGCCGCACCGTACGCCATCTCGAACAGCCCGGTGCGGGCCTGTGGACAACTCTCGCTTGTGGACAACTCGTGGGACTCGTGCGGCAGTATGGCCCGCGATGCGCAGAGGACTCGTACACGTACTGGCCTGGCTGCTCGCCACGGGCGCGGCGGTCACGCTGTCGTGGTGGGGCGTCCACACGGTGATGGCGGGCACGGCCTACGATCCGCCGCGCGCCCTGCCCATCAAGGCCGCCGACGCGACCAGGCAGAAGCCGGAGCCGTCGGCCACGCCGACGCGGCGGCCGAGTCCGCCGCAGCGCACCCCGAGCGCACCGCCCGCCGCCAGGAAGCCGAGCCCCACCCCCACGAAGCCGCCCGGCCCCTCCCGCGCGGCCCCCGCCTCCGCCTCCGCCTCGGGAGAGGTCAAGAGCTACGACACCGACGGCGGCCGGGCCGTCTTCGACCTCGGGCGGACCTCCGCCTCCCTGGTCTCGGCGACCCCGGGGGCGGGCTGGTCGATGCAGGTGTGGAAGACGGAGTCGTGGATCCGCGTGGAGTTCTCCTCGGGCGCGGACCGGGTGTCGGTGTTCTGCACCTGGCACGACGGACCGCCGCGCGTGGAGATCGGGAACTACTGAGAGAAGTACGGAGTGCCGTACGGGCTCACCGGAACACCGACGCGGGCGGCGCCGGGGACGCCACCGCAGCGAAGTCCGTCACGGGCACGGCCCCGCCGGTGAAGTCGGTGAGCGTCCTGCCGTGCTCGACCCGGCCGGGATGCGGGTCGGAGGCGGCGCGGCGGGTCAGTTCGGCGACGGGCAGCGGGTGGTCGGAGGCGACCAGGACGGCGTTCCCGAAGCGCTTGCCGCGCAGCACCGTCGGGTCGGCGACCAGCGCGAGCTGCTCGAAACGGGCGGCGGCGGTGGCGATCTGGCCGCGCAGGTGGGCCAGCGGCGGCCCGTCGGCGAGGTTGGCGGCATAGACACCGCCGGGCCTGAGGGCCCTGCGGACATCGTCGAGGAACTCGGTCGAGGTCAGGTGGGCCGGTGTCCGGGCCCCGCTGAACACATCCGTGACGACGAGATCGGCCCAGCCGTCCGGCACCTTGGCGAGGCCGTCGCGGGCGTCGACGGACCGCACCCGGATCCGCGCGTTCGGGTCCAACGGCAGCTCTCGGCGGACCAGTTGCACGAGGGCGGCGTCCCGTTCGACGACCTGCTGGGTGGAGCGGGGCCGGGTGGCGGCGACGTAGCGGGCGAGGGTGAACGCGCCGCCGCCGAGATGTACGGCGTGCACGGGCCGGCCCGGCGGAGCGGCGAGGTCGATGACGTGCCCGAGCCGGCGCTGGTACTCGAAGGACAGATACGCCGGGTCGTCCAGGTCGACATGCGACTGCGGGGCTCCGTCGATCACCAGGGTCCAGGCGCGGGCCCGCTCACGGTCGGGGATCAGCTCGGCGAGCCCGCCGTCGACACTCTCGACGACGGCCTCCGCGTCGGCCTGTCTGCGCCGGCCGCTCCTCGACTTTCCCATGGGGTCATTATCGGGGTCGGGCCGGTAAGCGGGGCGTACGCTCCGGGGCGGCCGCTGCGGCGCCTCAGGACCGCCGATTCCCTGCGGCCTGATCCGAACGACAGACCCTAGCGGCAGCTGTCCGCGGCCTTGATCATCCGGGCCGCCTCCCCCAGGGCCTCGCGCAGGACCGCGGGGTCCGTCGCCAGGTCCGCCTCCCCGGGCGGCAGCAGCCAGTCCGAGCCCTCCACCGGGGGCTCGGGGGCCAGGGTCAGGCCGCGCCCGTCGGTCCCGGTGCAGGTGCTCCCCGGCATGTCCCACGCCGCGGCCGTCCCCGGCGGCACCAGGAAGCCCAGTGTGCCGCCGCCGTCGTCGTGCAGGACGGGCCCGACCGCTTCCGCGGTGGCGCGCCGCAGGATGTCGACCGCCTCCAGCCCCTGCCGGGCCGGCACCGTCACGACATCGCAGCAGGCCGCCGGCGTGCTCGACGGCGTACAAGGATCGTTGATCCGGTCGATCCGGCTGATCTCCATCCCGGCCTCCACCGCGGAACCCCTGCTTGGACGAGTGGTCGGAAGTCGGGGGCCTCCCGGTCCGTGGAGTTCAACGCGGCCGTCCGTCAACGGCTACGGCGGAAGTCAGCCGCAAAGGATGGCAGTTCATGGCAGATCACGCATGAGATATCCGGTTTGTAGCCAAACCCAGCGTGACGACTCCTGCACAGCAGGTACGTTCTTGCTCGCCGGACGCAAGGCGAGGCCTTACGGGCAATACGTACAAGTCTCCCCATTTCCGGCATGGTTCGACGGTTCGCACGAGAGGACCCGGCCATGGCGTCGTCAACAGTGACCTCGTCTCAACCCGAACGGCCACCGCGGCCGAACCTCGCCTTCCGGCAGCTGCGCGGACAGCGCTCGCCGGCCGAGTTCGCCGCGGTGATCCGCCGGGCCGCCCTCGAGATCGGCGAGCAGGTCAGCTGTGACGCCCGGTACATCGGCCGGGTCGAGGCGGGCGAGATCCGCTGCCCCAACTACGCGTACGAACGGGTGTTCCTGCATATGTTCCCAGGCCGCACGCTCACCGACCTGGGGTTCGCGCCCCGCTCGTCGGTACGCGGACGCCGGGCGCGCGACACCGAGGACGCGCCCCTGACGTGCACCACGAACCCGGCGAACGCCACGAGTGAGACCAGCGGGGCGTGCGAGCCGTATGAAACGCAGAACCCGTACGACCCGTACCACCCGCACGACACCTACGAGGAGAGCGACGTGCTACGTCGCGCATTCATGACCAGCGGGGGCGCCACCGTGGCCGCCGCCTCGCTGGGACCCGTCGGCCTCGCCCTCGACGCCGCGGCGGCACAGCGCCCCGTGCGCCGCGCCGGGGCGAGTGACGCGGGTGCCCTGGAAGAAGCCGTCCGCCGCATCCGGCTGCTCGACGACCGGCACGGAGCCGACGGTCTCTACCGCCGCGCGGCCGACCCGCTGCGTGCCGCCTACGCCCTGCTGGACGCCGGCGCGACCCGGCAGACCACAGCGGACCGGCTCTACTCCGGCGCCGGTGAACTGGCCATCTCCGTGGGCTGGCTGGCCCACGACTCGGGACGCTTCGACGACGCCCGCTCCCACTACGCGGAGGCGCTGGCGACCGCCCGGATGACCGGCGATCCGGGCCTGGAGGCGCACGCCTTCTGCAACACGGCGTTCCTCGCGCGCGACGCGGGCCGGCCACGCGAGGCGGTCCGGGCGGCCCAGGCCGCGCAGCGCGTCGCCCGGCCCGTGGGATCGGCCCGGCTGATGTCGCTGCTCGCGCTGCGCGAGGCGGGCGGCTGGGCGGGACTCGCCGACCGCGTCGGCTGCGAGCAGGCACTGGTCCGGGCGCAGGCCCTCTTCGAACGGGGCACCTCGGAGGCCGACCCCGAGTGGATGAGCTTCTACGGAGAGGCCGAACTGGAGGGCCTGGAGGCGCAGTGCTGGTCCGCGCTCGGCGACTGGCGCCGGGCGGCACGGCACGCGCGGCGGGCGGCGGACCTGCAGGATCCGCACTTCACGCGGAACATCGCGCTGTACACGGCGGAGCTGGCGGACGACCTCGCGCGGGGCGGACGGCCCGACGAGGCGGCGATGGCGGGCATGCGGGTGCTGGATCTTCTGGAGGAGGTCCAGTCGTCCCGGATCCAGACGATGCTCGCGGCCACGGCACGCGTGCTGTTGCCCCATCGCCGGGCTTCGGGGGTGTCGGCGTTCCTGGAGCGGCACACGTCGACGCCGAGGGTCACCTAGCTACCCGAGGTGCCCGAGGTCGTTCCAGCTCTCGATCGCCGGCTCCCCGTACGCCCACCCCAGTACCGACAAGGACGTCGGGTTCAGCCGTATCCGCGCCGCGAAGTCGATCGGCAGGCCCAGCCATCGCGCCCCGAGGGTGCGCAGGATGTGCCCATGGGCGAAGACCAGGACGTCACGGTCCTCGGAGCGGGCCCAGGAGACCACCTCGTCCGCCCGGGCCGTCACCTCGGCGAGGGTCTCGCCCTCGGGGACGCCGTCTCGCCAGATCAGCCAGCCGGGCCGGACGGCCTGGATGTCCGCCGGGGTCATGCCCTCGTAGGCCCCGTAGTCGACCTCGAGCAACGCGTCCCAGGCACGCGCGCGGTCGCCGAAACCGGCCAGTTCACATGTTTCACGCGCGCGTGCCAGCGGGCTGGTGCGCACCTCGACGCCGGGCAGGCCGTCGTACGGGGCCCGGTGCAGACGTTCGCCGAGCAGCTTGGCACCACGCCTGCCCTCCTCCAGGAGGGGTACGTCGGTCCTGCCGGTGTGCTTGCCGGACAGGGACCACTCGGTCTGTCCGTGCCGGGCCAACAGGATGCGCGGAGCCATGGGGGACCTTTCCGGGAGAAAAACGCGAGCGGAACTCCTCCATCATCGCGCACGCTGGTGACGGGCAACCCGGGGGGCGATCTCTGCGTCTTTGAGGTCCGGAGGGCGCCCCCAGGGCGCGCACATGCGCCGTAAGGTGGCACGACCGGCCGGCGGGGAGCCGTGACGACGAAGGGGGAGGGCGATCGGATGCCGCACACCGAGACACCGGGCACCGAGGCGGCCCCTGTGCCCCGGCTGCGCTGGTGGACGGAGCTGCCGCTCATCCTGCTGGTGTACGCGTGCTACTCGGCGGGCCGGCTCCTCGTGCGGGGCGACGTCTCCGGGGCGGTCGACAACGGCCTGACGATCCTGCGGATCGAGAAGGCGCTGTTCCTCAACGCCGAGCACCCGCTCAACCGCCTCTTCACGCGCGAGCCTTGGATAGGCATACCGGCGGACTTCTGGTACGCGTCGCTGCACTACCTGGTCACGCCGGCGATCCTCATATGGCTCTTCCGCTCCCGGACCGTACGCTACCGCGCCGCGCGCACCTGGCTGTGGACGTCGACGTTCGTCGGCCTGATCGGCTTCACCCTGCTGCCGACCTGCCCGCCCCGGCTCCTCGACGCGAGCCACGGCTTCGTGGACACGATGGCGCAGTACAGCTCGTACGGCTGGTGGGGCGGCGAGGCGAGCGCCCCGCGGGGCCTGGGGGGAATGACCAACCAGTACGCGGCCATGCCGAGCCTGCACGTGGGCTGGGCCCTGTGGTGCGGAGTGATGCTGTGGCGCTACGGCGGTACGCGCACGGCGAAGGCGGCCGCCGTCGCCTACCCGCTGATCACCACGATCGTGGTCATGGGCACCGCCAACCACTACTTCCTCGACGCGGTCGCGGGTGCGGCCGTCATGGGCGTCGGACTGCTGCTGGCGCCGCTGGTGATGCGCACGGCGGACCGGGTCAGGGCACGGTTCGTGCCGCGGTTCGCGGCGGTCCCGGCGGTCTCGGCGGACTCGGCGGGCTCCTCTTCCGCAGCCACTTCCGCATCCGCCTCCGCAGCCACTTCCGCGGTCTCTTCCGCCGCGGGTTCCTCGGATGTCAGTGCCGGATGCCAGACTTCCGCGGGTGAGCGAATTCCACGGCAGCGCGATGCGCGGTTCGGAGCGGGAGCCGAGCCGAGTGCCTCTCCCCAGGACGCGGGGGACGGCGCTCCGGCAGCGGCTCGCTGAGCTGCGCGGGCCCGACGTACCCGCGAAGGCACTGGACGCGCGCGCTCTGGCGGCACTGGCCGCCAACCCCGGTTGTGCGCGACGCGCGATCCTCGACGGTGCCGGGGTGAACAAGGCGGAGCTGGCGAGCGCGCTGGGTGCGCCGTCGGCCTTCGGGCAGTCCCAGTTCGCGCTCACGCGGGGCAACGCGTTCGAGGCGCGGGTCAAGGCCGACGGCGGCGCGGAGCTGCTGCGGCTGGTGCACGAGAAGCTGGACCGGACCGCCGAGCCGCCCGCCGACGCGCGCGTGCCCGACCTGACCGCGACCGGCCCCCAGGGGCGTACGGCCCGTACGGCGCTGGAGCTGCGCGAGGCCACCGAGCATCCTGGCGCGTGGACGCTGCTCGACCACCCGATGCTCGCGCTGGACGTCGCGGGCTCCCCGGCGTTCCTGGAGCCGGACGCGGTGGTGGTGCATCCCGACGGCAGCTGGACCGTGGTCGAGATCAAGTCCTTCCCGCTGCTGGACGGTTCGGCGGATCCGGCGAAGGTCGGGGCGGCGGCCCGGCAGGCGGCGGTGTACGTGCTGGCCCTGGAGGAGGTCGCGGAGCATCTGGATCCGGCCCCGCGCGTGCGGCACCGGGTCCTGCTCGTCTGTCCCCGGGACTTCTCCAATCTGCCGGCCGCGTCCGCCGTCGACATCCGCAAGCAGCGCGCGGTGACGGCCCGTCAGCTGGCCCGGCTGACCCGTATCGAGGACATCGCCGACACCCTCCCCGAGGGCACGTGCTTCTCCCCCGAGCTGCCCGCCGACGAGCTGGAGTCCGCCGTGGAGTCGGTCCCGGCGACCTACGCGCCCGAGTGCCTGTCCGCGTGCGAGCTGGCCTTCCACTGCCGGGGCCGGTCCCGGGAGGCGGGCGCCGTGACGACGCTCGGCCGCCCGGCGCGGGCGGAACTGGGCGGCCTCGAAACCGTCGAGGACGTCCTCGCGGCGGCCCGCGGGGAGGCCGGGGATCCCGGTGACCCGGCGGTGGCGGCGCTGCGGCGGGCGGCGGCCCTGCGGGCCGAGGCACTGGAGGCGGCGTGTCGCTGATCTCCACCCTGGCCCGGCTCGAGGCCGTCAGCACCGGGCGCGCCCAGCCCGCCGCCACCGTCCGGCACCGGCATCTCGGCGACCGCCCGCTGGTGTTCGTGCCGCTCATCACCGCCGGTGAGGCCGGCGCACCGCTCGGCGCGCTGGTCGGCACCGACCGGGACGCGCCGCGCCTGCTGGTCGTCCCGCAGCCCCGCGACCGCGACCTCAGGTTCGCGTTCCTGGCCGAACTGGCCGACGTGGTGCTGCCGTACGTCGACGCCTACGCCGAGGTCGTGGAGGCCGCCGAGCGCAACGAGACCGACCCGGAGACCGGCAAGCGCGTCAAGGTCGAGGTCGACCTGTGCGCGGACGCCCCGCAGCTGATCGTGCCGAGCCGCGCGGGCATCGACCTGGTGCGGCTGCTCGGACGCTCCACGCGCTTCCGGCGTACGGCGGAACAGGACCCGGAAGCCCCGTATCCGGCCCCGCCCCGGGTGCCGTTGCTCGGGCGGTGGCTGACGCACTTCGGGGAGCGGGCCCGGGTGCCCGGCTCCTCACTGCTGCTGGCGATGACCGATGTCCTGGGCCGGCACTGGGCGACCGGGCAGTCCACCCTGGAGGACCAGCACCTGGGGGCGCTGCTCGCCTGGATCGACCCGCCGGAGGGCCTGTCCGGCGCCGAGGCCGCGCTGCGGGCCGAGCTGGAGCGGGACGACCGGGGCCAGCTGACGTGCCCGCCGGCCGGTCCGGCGACCGACCCGGCGTTCGACAACAAGCTGCTCGCCCCGGCCATCGAGCGCTACGACCGGGCCCGCACCGCCCACGCCGTCTCCGAGGACGGTCTGGAGGCCGACGACCGGCTCGGCTCGCTGACCGGCGCCGAGCGGGAGATCCGCGACCTGGTGCTCAGCCGCACCCGGCCCACCTGGGACGCGATCTGGCGGGGCCTGGACCTGCTGCGGGAGCTGCCCGAGGGCGCGCATGCCGAGGAGCGGTGGACGCGCGACCGCTGGTCCTTCACCGGCCACCGCGACCGGGTCCTGGCCGGCGAACCCCCGCAGCCGCGTCGCGACGACGCGGTCACCGCGGCGAACAAACTCGCCACGCGCGAGCGCGAACAGGCCCGGCTGGAGGCGCAGGAGGCCCTCGACGATCCGCTGGTGATGGCCGGACGGCGGCTGTCCGGGGAGGCGTTCGCGGGCGAGGTCACCGATGTCGTGATGGCGTACAGCGAGAGCAAGCGGCCCAGCCCGCGCCCCCTGGTCACGGTCCGCACGGACGACCGGCCGCATCTCGGGGAGCGGACGAAGGTGTACCGGTCGCTGGGCGGGAAGCCGCAGTCGGCGGAGTTCGTCGGGGACGAGGAGGACGGCGCGTACGTCGTGCTGCGGGTCCTCGACAAGATGGGCCGCGGCAAGGAGCCCGAGCCGGGGTCGGTGCCGGAGAAGGGCGACCGGGTCTGCTTCACGCTCTTCGAGCACGAGCAGCGGGGCGGCGCGAAGCTGCCCGACCCGGAGGAGACGCCCTGGACGCACGGCGGGCCCCCCGGCGAGCCGACCCTGGAGACGGCCGACCCGGTGACCGAGGAGGACGTGCTGTGACGACGGTCTTCGACCCCTCCGCCGCCGCGACACAGGCCACCGACGCGATCCTCCACGACACGCTGCACGGCACCGCGCGCGGTGTGGTCGTCGACTCCCCGCCCGGTGCCGGCAAATCCACGCTCGTCGTCCGCGCGGCCCTCGAACTCGCCGAGGCCGGCCACCCGTTGATGGTCGTCGCGCAGACCAATGCCCAGGTCGACGACCTGGTCCTGAGGCTCGCCGAGAAGAACCCCGAGCTGCCGGTGGGCCGGCTGCACAGCAGCGACGCCGACGCGTACGACAAGGCGCTCGACGATCTGCCGAACGTCCGCACGTCGGCGAAGGCGGGCGACCTCGCGGGGCTGGCCGTGGTGCTCTCGACGGCGGCGAAGTGGGCGCATGTGAAGGTCGACGAACCGTGGCGGCACGCGATCGTCGACGAGGCGTACCAGATGCGCTCGGACGCGCTGCTCGCCGTGGCCGGGCTGTTCGAGCGGGCGCTGTTCGTGGGCGACCCGGGGCAGCTGGACCCGTTCGCGATCGTGGGCAGCGAGCAGTGGGCGGGCCTCGCGTACGACCCGTCGGCCTCGGCGGTGACGACGCTGCTCGCGCACAACCCGGAGCTGCCCCAGCACCGCCTGCCGGTCTCCTGGCGGCTCCCGGCCTCCGCCGCTCCCCTGGTCTCGGACGCGTTCTACCCGTACACGCCGTTCCGCAGCGGTACCGGCCCGGACGACCGCGCCCTGTCCTTCGCCGTGCCTTCCGACGGCTCGGGCCCGGACCGGGTGATCGACGAGGCGGCCGTATCGGGCTGGGGCCTGCTGGAACTGCCCGCGCGGCACACCCCGCGCACGGACCCGGAGGCGGTACGGGCGGTGGCGACGGTCGTACGGCGCCTGCTGGACCGGGGCGGCGCGGCGACGTCGGAACGCTCACCGGACCCCTCGCCCCTCACCGCCGACCGCATCGCCGTCGGCACGGCGCACCGGGACCAGGCGGCGGCGGTACGTGCCGCCCTCGCCGACCTCGGCGCCACCGACGTGGTCGTGGACACGGCGAACCGGCTGCAGGGCCGCGAGTACGACGTCACGGTGGTCCTGCACCCCCTCTCCGGCCGCCCCGACGCCACGGCCTTCCACCTGGAAACAGGCCGCCTCTGCGTCCTGGCCTCCCGCCACCGGCACGCGTGCATCGTGGTGTGCCGGGCGGGGGTGAGCGACCTGCTGGACGACTATCCGTCGACGGAGCCGGTGCAGCTGGGGACGGTGGTGAAGTTTCCCGATGGGTGGGAGGCGAATCACGCGGTGCTGGCACATTTGGCCGAACATCGTGTGTCCTGGCGGCCCTGACGAACGCCTGGTGGTGTGGCGGCCGTATCCACTCCCGCGATGCCCACTTGCGCGCCCGCGAGACAATGGACGGTGGCCCACTCCACCTGGAGGGCCGTGCGCGACGTACGAGGAGGAGAAGACATGGCGGAGCCCACGCCGCGTCGGAACGAACCGCGGCTACGCCCCGCGCCCCTGCTTTTCGAGCCCGCGGAGGCGGCCTCCGACCCTGAGCACTTCTTCGACCTCGAGTCGATCGACGATCCACGGGCACTGCTGGCCCGGTCGACGGAGCTGACACTGGCGTTCCGGGCCGCGGCGGACCGCGCCTTGGAGTTCCAGGCGATCGCGGCGGCGCAGCTGGCCGATCCACGGCGGTTCGACCGGCTGACGACCGCGGACATCGCCGAGCGGGCCGAGTGGACCGAGGACTACGCCAAGAAGATGGTCGAGTTCGGCCGGGATCTGCTGCGGGGCGGCGTCGAGGGCCGGGGGCCTGTCGACCCGGTGTGATCTACGTGGCATATGCCAGGCGGGCAAGATACTCCCTCCCACCCCCTCCTGTCCCGGTTTCCCGCAACCCTCGGGAACCGCACGCTCACGGCCGGTAGATGTAGATGTCATGAGCAGCGGATGGAACGCCTCCCATGTCACCCCGGACGGAGCCGCCTGGCTCGCTTCGGCAGGAACGTATCCGCGAAGCACGCTCGCCCTCTGGGCGGAGCGGCCCGACGCGCCGATCGTGCTGCCCTGCGGGGCGGTCTTCGACGTGGTCAGCGCGCCCTCGATGTTCGGGCGGCGGATGCTCGACCGGCTGTGGGACGACGGCCCCGGCTCGGGCCCGGTTGCGGAGTTCCGCGGCCGCATGCTGCTGTTCGCCGCGCCGGGCACGGCCCAGCGGCTGCCGGCGCTGCTGGAGTGGGAGGAGTGGGGCACGCACGGCCGCGACGGCGGGGAGACCGGCCGCACGGGCGCCGTACCGCCCCTGCTGTGCCACGGCACGGGCGACGCCGTGACCATCCCCGCACCGACGGAGCCCGCCTCCCCCGCCCGCTCCGGCTGCCGCTGGCTCGTCGCCCCGGACACCCGGCAGCCCTGGCTTCCGGGCCCGGAAGTACTGCTGTGGGCGGCCGTGCGGGCCGCCCGTTCGGCGGTGCGGATTTCGATTTTTCCTCCCGCCGACCAGGGTGCTAAGGTCTACGACGTCAGCAGGCGCCGCTAGCTCAGTTGGTTAGAGCAGCTGACTCTTAATCAGCGGGTCCGGGGTTCGAGTCCCTGGCGGCGCACAGACGGTGAAAGACCCCCTCGCGAGAGCGAGGGGGTCTTTCGCGTGTCCGCGACGCCCTCAGCGGCCCACCGTGATCTTCACCGTCCACGCCCCCGAAGCCGTGCGCCCCTCCACCTCCACCCGCACCCCCTCCCCCGGCACCGTGAAGCTCTCGCCGAGGGCGATCGGCGCGTCCGCGAGGGGCGGGTACACCGAGTCCTCCCAGCACGCCTCGGTCCGCGGATGGGCGTCGATCACCTCGATGGGACCGCCCCCGGACTGCGCCTCGCCCCGCACCCGGTACACGAGCACCCCCTGCCGGCACGCGGCCGTGTCGTTGCCCACCGGCCCCCGCGCCTCGAAGGCGAGCACACTGTCGGGGCCCGTGCGCACCACCGCGAGCTTGGTGCCCCGCCCGAGGCCGAAGGCCGGCGCCCCGGCCGCGCCCGAGAGCGGCACCCCGGGCGCCGCCGCCAGCGGCTCCAGGGTCAGCCGGGCGGGCCCGGCGTCCTGCACGCACCGCACCTGCCGCGGATGCAGCCAGCCCAGCTTCCACTTGTGCCAGCCGAACAGGTCCGGGGCGAGTCCGAACTGGCTGCCCATCAGGTCCCAGTCGCCGACATGCGTGTCCCAGTCGCCCTTGCCGTCGGCGGGCCGGTGGTAGAGGTCGGGCAGATCGAAGACGTGCCCGGTCTCATGGGCGAGGACGAGCCGGTCCGGCGGATGCTGCTCGAACACCGTGACGACCCGGCGCAGGTCGGCGCCGTCGGCCCGCATCGGGCTGGTGAGGTTGACGACCTTGGTCGCGTCGGAGTCCACGCCGGGCGCGTCCGGGTCGGCGACGAAGTACACGACGTCGTAGCGCGAGAAATCGACCTGCGGGTCGGCCGCGGAGAGCGCGTCCCGCAGGTACGTGGCCCGGTGCTCGGCGCTCCAGTCGCGCCGTATGGCGTACGCCGTGGACGGCCGCGGCATCTGGATCCAGTGCCCGAGCGGGTGCGGGCGCAGGGTGAAGCGGCCGTAGGAAGCCCGTTCGAAGAAGCGGGTGGTGTCCGGGAAGTGGTCGGCGGTCAGTTCCTGCGGCGTGGTCAGCGGACGGGCGTCCGGGAAGGACAGGAAGACCATGACCGCGTCCAGGGAGCGGGCCGGGCGCGGATAGGCGGCGTTCCAGGTGTCCAGGCCCTCCGAGTGGTGGGCGTCGGTGCGGGTCAGGGCGCAGGGCTCGGCCGAGTCGGGCCCCGCGGCCGAGTGGCCGGTGCCGAGTGAGGTGGCGGCGAGGGCCGACATGGTGGTGAACACGGCCGCGGTACTGCGCAGTCGGGCGCGCGAGAACTGACGCGGCACGGATACCTCCGGGTACGGTTCGCGGGACACCGCACCCAGCCTGTGGCGATTTGTAGTACTGCGCCCTGTTTGCCTGCACCAGTCGGGTGAAGGAGCCGAAAAATCGCGGAAGCCGACATCCCAGAAGCACTCACGGAATGTCACAACTGGTCGGGGGCCTGAAGAAGCCGTCCAGGTGCGAGCAGAAACGATCTGGCAGAAGGGCCGGTTGGTCGGGAACACTGGACACCGGCTGGAAGGCCCTGGGGCCAGCCTCTATGATCGGCACACTTTCCTGACCTTTCCTGCACGGACAGAGATCGAATACATGCGGGAGCGAGCGGTGAGCGGAACCTCCGAAGGGCCGGCGCCCGCGGCAGACCTGGACCGGCCGGTCGTCACAGAGAGTGAGATCGATACGTCCCCCCGTACCGAGCACGTGTCGCAGCCGCCCTATCGCTCCGTCTTCACGGCCGCCCCGCTCGCCATGGCCGTCGTGGACCGCGAGGGCACGGTCGTCAGCGCCAACGACTCACTCGCCGCGCTGCTCGGCACCGCCCCGGACGAACTCGCCGGGGCCGTCGCCGCCGATCTGGTCGACCTCACCTCCGACGCCCGCACCTGGCACGCCTACCGCGAGGTGCTGCGCGGCCGGCAGTCCCGGCTGCGCTGCACCCGCCGCCTCAAGCACCCCGACGGGCACTCGCTGTGGGTGCAGGTGACGGTCGCCCCGCTGCCCGCCGACGACCGGGGCGTGCTCATGTCCGTCGCCGACATCAGCTCCCGCCGGGAACTCCAGGCCCGGCTGCGGCACTTGCAGATGCACGACGCGGTGACCCGGCTGCCCAACCGCACCCTGTTCTTCGAACGCCTGTCTGCCGCGCTGGAGGCGGAGTCGTACGAGCAGAGCGGCACGGGCCGGATCGGGCTGTGCTATCTGGACCTGGACGGCTTCAAGGCCATCAACGACACCCTCGGCCACCGCGTCGGCGACCGGCTGCTGGCCGCCGTCGCCGAGCGTCTGATGCGCTGCGCGGACGAGACGGGTTTCGCCCGCACCAGCACCCCGCTGGTGGCCCGGCTCGGCGGCGACGAGTTCGCGCTGCTCGTCGAGGACTCCACGGGCACCGAACAGCTGGCCGAGCTGGCCGAAGCCGTACTGCGGGCGATCCAGGACCCCTTCGACATCTCCGGCCAGCGGCTGTCGGTCTCGGCGTCGATCGGGGTCGTGGAACGGCACGCGGCCGGCACCACCCCCACCGCCCTGGTGCAGGCGGCGGACACGACGCTGTACTGGGCGAAGGCCGACGGCAAGGCCCGCTGGACGCTGTTCGATCCGGAGCGCAACGCCCACCGCATGACCCGCCAGGCCCTCGCCTCCACGCTCCGGCCGGCCATCGACCGGGGCGAGTTCCGGCTGGAGTACCAGCCGCTGGTCGGCATGGAGGACGACCGGCTGCACGGGGTCGAGGCGCTCATCCGCTGGAATCATCCTCAGTTCGGCGTACTGACGCCGAATCGGTTCATCGGACTTGCCGAAGAGGACGGCTCGATCGTCCCGCTGGGCCGCTGGGTGCTGCGTACGGCCTGCCGGCAGGCCCGCCGCTGGCAGCGGGAGCACCCGGACGAGCCGCCGATCTTCGTCAGCGTCAACGTGGCGGTCCGCCAGGTCTGGGACTCGGACCTGGTCGCGGACGTCGCCGAGACCCTGGCCGAGACGGGCCTCGCGCCACACCTGCTCCAGCTGGAGCTCACCGAGTCGGCGGTGATGGGCTCGGGCGGCCGGCCGCTGCAGGCCCTGAAGGCGCTCAGCGACATGGGCGTGCGCATCGCCATCGACGACTTCGGCACGGGCTACTCGAACCTCGCGTATCTGAGCCGGCTGCCGGTGTCGGTGCTGAAGCTGGACGGTTCCTTCGTGCGCGGCTTCCAGTACGACGACCGGGACACGGCCGCGCGCCCGAACCCCGCCGACGAGGTCGTGGTCGAGGCGATGATCCAGCTCGCGCACCGGCTCGGGCTGACCGTGACGGCCGAGTGCGTGGAGACCTCGGCCCAGGCGGTCCGGCTGCGGCGCATCGGCTGCGACACCGGACAGGGCTGGCTGTACTCCCGTCCGGTGTCGCCGGACCGTATCTCCGAGCTGCTGGGCACGCCGGATGTTCAGGCGGGCGTCGGCAACCCGTAGGCGTCGGCGATGAGTTCGTAGCTGCGGACGCGCACGTCACCGCCGTGCGCGTTGGCCGTGATCATCAGCTCGTCGGCGCCGGTGCGCTTGGCGAGGTCGTCGAGGCCGGAGCGGACCTCGTCCGGGGTGCCGTGGATGACGTTGGCGTTCCAGGAGTCGACGAAGTCGCGCTCCATGGGGCTGAACTCGTAGGCCGCCGCCTCCTCGGGGCTGGGCACGAGGCCGGGGCGGCCGGTGCGCAGCCGGACCATGCTGAGGGCGGCGGCGAGCACCTGCCGGCGGGCCTCCTTCTCCTCGTCGGCGGCGAGGGCGGAGACGCCGATGAGGGCGTACGGCCGGTCGAGCACGGCGGACGGCTGGAAGGACTCCCTGTACAGGTCCAGGGCCGGGACGGTGTTCTGCGCCGAGAAGTGGTGCGCGAAGGCGAAGGGCAGCCCGAGGACGCCGGCGAGGCGGGCGCTGAAGCCGGAGGACCCGAGCAGCCAGATCGGCGGCCGGTGCGGGGACTGGACGCCGCCGGGGGACGTGGCCTGGATCGGACCCGGTACGGCGTGGATTCGGCGGTACCGGTGCCCGTCGGGGAAGTCGTCGTCGAGGAAGCGGGTCAGCTCGGCGAGCTGCTCGGGGAAGTCGTCGGCGCCCTCGTTCAGCCGGTCGGTGCGGCGCAGGGCGGCGGCCGTGGCGCCGTCCGTGCCGGGGGCGCGGCCGAGGCCGAGGTCGACACGCCCCGGGGCCATCGCCTCCAGCGTGCCGAACTGCTCGGCGATCACGAGCGGGGCGTGGTTGGGCAGCATCACGCCGCCCGAGCCGAGCCGGATGCGGTCGGTGTGGGCGGCGAGGTGGGCCAGGATCACGGCGGGGGACGAGGAGGCCACGCCCGGCATGGAGTGGTGCTCGGCGACCCAGTAGCGGTGGAAGCCGCGCGCCTCCGCGAGGCGGGCCAGGTCGACGCTGGTGCGCAGCGCGTCGGAGGCGGTGCGGCCGGCCCCTACGGTGACCAGGTCCAGTACGGAGAGGGGGACGGGGGCGCTGCCCTGCGCCGCGCCGCGTATCTCGTCGCCGCGTGTCTCGTCTGCCGCCACGATGGGGTGCCTCCTGCTGTGGGCCGTGTGCTGTCGTCCCGGCTCTAACAGGGGACTGTCTCCGGTTATTCCCCGGGGGGACGGGCTCGACAAAGAGGTGTGGCCGATTCCGGCCCTTATGGCAGGCGCGTTCGAGGGCACCGCTCTCTGATGGCAAGGAACGGGTCCAGCCTGCGCGACCGTGGCCGTGGCGCGTCGCCGGAGACGACGCCCCGTTCCACCACCACCGCCGTATCCTCCGCCCCGCCCCCCGAACAAAGGACATGAACCCATGTCGGTTCCGATGGCTCACGACGACGTCACGCTGGCCTACAAGGGCATGGGGCTGCTGCCCGACTGGGCGGCGATCGCCATCGCCGTGCTCGTCTGTGTCTGGCTGGTCGTTGTCCTGGTCCGGCGCAAGCGGTCATAGGCCGGCTCGTCCTCGCCGCCCGGGCAACGGCCCGGGGCGGCGAGGACGGCACTCGTCGATCACGCCTGCACGATCGGCTCCCTCGTGAACAGCGCCCCCAGTTCCGGCGCGTTCACGCGCCGGTCGGCCAGGCGCAGGCACTCCCAGACCGTGACCTGGTTGGCGGTGAGGATCGGCTTGCCGAGCTCCTTCTCCAGGGCCGGGATGTGCGCGGCCGTGTGCAGGGCCGTGTCCGGGAGGAGGAGGGCCTCGGCGTCGGGGTGGTCGGAGTTGCGGGCCAGGGCGAGGAGTTCGGCCTCGCCCCAGGTGCCGACCTCGGCGGCCGTGATGATGCCGGAGCTGTTGACCGACACGACCTCCACACCGTCCGACCGCAGGAACTCGGCGAAGAGCCGCGCCACGTCGTCCGGGTACGTCGCGCCGATCGCGACCCGCCGCGCTCCCAGCTCCTTCACCGCGTGCGCGAAGGCGAAGGACGTCGAGGAGGCGGGCATGCCGGCCGTCTGCGCCAGGGAGCGGACCTGCTCCTGGGCGCCGTCCCAGCCGTAGACGAAGCTGCCGCTCGTGCAGGCCCACACGACCGCCTCCGCGCCCGCGTGCCGCAGCTCCTGGACGCCCGCAGCCAGCCGGCCGGCGGAGCCCATCTCCAGCAGCGCGTCGACCCGGTGCGCGTCCTCACCGATATCGGTGTGCACCAGGTCCACCCGGATGTCGCTGCCCAGCAACTGCTCGATGCGCGGATAGTCGTCCTCTGCGGAGTGGCCCGGGTAGAGAAATCCCAGTGCTGTCATGTCCAGCCTTCCTGCTGCTCTTCTTCCGGCACTACAGGGCCGGGGTCCGCCCCCGGCGATCCGAGACCGGCGCGCGCCTCCGGGTTGATCAGCGCTTGATACGGTCCCACCGCACGGGTACCCAGTCGGCGCAGCGCAGCCCACATCGTCACTTGGTTGGCCGAGATCACCGGGATCCGCAGCTCGGCCTCCAGCTGCGGGATGACGTCGTAGGTGGGCAGGTTGGTACAGCTGATGAACAGGGCGTCGGCGTCGCCGCGTACGGCCTCCCGCGCCATGTCCACCACCTCACGGTAGGGGACCTTCCAGATGTGCCGGGTCAGGCCCATGAAGGCGCATCCGGAGATCGTGACGCCCGCCTGGGCGACGTACGCCTCCAGCGACTGCGTCACCGACACCGTGTACGGCGTCACCAGCGCGACCCGCCGTACGTCCAGCTCCACCAGGGCCTCCAGCAACCCGCCCGAGGTGGTGATCGCCGGTACGGCACCCGCCCGGCTCATCGCCTCGCACATCGCGCGCTCGCCCATGACGCCGCCGACGAAGCTGCCCGACGTACAGGCGTAGGCGATGACCTCGGGGGCGATCGCGTTGATCGTGCGGACCGCCTCGCTCAGCGTCTCGTGCTCGCTGACCAGGCGGGCCAGATCGAGGCTCACCTCGACCGGCACGAACGGTGTTCGTGTCATGTGCAGGGAGACCTCGTCCGGCACCCAGCGCCACAGCTCGCGGTCGAGTGCGAAGTCGAAGGGGGCGACAACGCCGACCCCGCGCTGCGGGCTGGGCCCGCCGAGAAAAGAGACGTCCATGGCAGGCACCGGCCTCACGCTGGGCAACTAGTGTGCAACGGATCGTGGGAACGCCCGTGTTGACGACGGTAGGTTCGGGTGCGAGCGTGGTCAATCCGCCTGGATCACTCCTTGGTCAACACCCGGTTAACTCGTCGTCACCGGCCGGCACCCGAAACCCGGCCGACCTCGCCGCACGGCTGGAGAAACGGCTGCTCATGCCCACTCCCACCCTCCTCGTCCTGGACGCCGAACCCCTCCCCCGCCTCGGCCGACTCACCGGCCGCGCGCGGATCGAACACACCGACGCGGAAGGTCTCGCCGAGCGTCTGCCGCATGCGGACGCCTTGCTGGTGTGGGACTTCACCTCACGCGCCGTGCGGGACGCGTGGCCGGGCGAGGGTCCGCGGCCACGCTGGGTGCATACGGCGAGCGCCGGTGTGGACCATCTGATGTGTCCGGAACTCGCCGCTTCCGACACGGTGGTGACGAACGCGCGCGGCATCTTCGACCAGCCGATCGCCGAGTACGTCGCCGCGCTCGTGCTGGCGATGGCCAAGGATCTGCCGCGCACGCTGGAGTTGCAGCGGGAGCGGACCTGGCGGCACCGCGAGTCGCACAAGGTCGCCGGGGGCCGGGCCGTCGTGGTCGGCTCCGGGCCGATCGGCCGGGCGATCGCCCGCACGCTCGGGGCGCTGGACATCACGACCGCGCTCGTGGGCCGCGCCCCGCGCACCGGCGTGCACGGCCCGGAGGACCTGGACCGGCTGCTGGCGCGCGCCGACTGGGTGATCGCGGCGGCGCCGCTCACCGAGCAGACGCACGGCATGTTCGACGCCCGCCGCTTCGGCGTGATGCAGCCGTCCGCCCGGTTCGTCAACATCGGCCGGGGCCAGCTGGTCGTCGAGGACGCGCTCGCCGACGCCCTGGCCAAGCACACGATCGCGGGCGCCGCGCTGGATGTCTTCGAGGCCGAACCCCTGACCCCCGACAGCCCGTTGTGGCAGCTCCCGGGCCTGATCGTGTCCCCGCACATGAGCGGCGACATCGTCGGCTGGCGGGACGAACTCGGCGCCCAGTTCGTGGACCTCTACGAACTCTGGGCGAGCGGAGAGCCACTGAAGAACGTGGTCGACAAACAACGTGGGTACGTACCTGGTCACTGACGTTCCTTGGAGGGTGGATGACCGAGCTCACCGACCTGACCGCCGTACGGCTCCTCGACGGGTACCGCAAGGGCGAGTGGAGTCCCGTGGAGGCGACCCGGGCGGCGCTGGAGCGGGCCGAAGCGATCCAGCCGGAGGTGAACGCCTTCGTCCGGCTGACCGCCGATGACGCGCTGGCCCGGGCCCGGGAGTCGGAGGAGCGATGGCGGCGCGGTGAGCCGCAGGGGCTGCTGGACGGGGTGCCCGTCACGGTGAAGGACATCCTGCTGCAGCGCGGCGCGCCGACCCTGCGCGGCTCGAAGGCCACGGATCCGGCGGGGCGCTGGGACGAGGACGCCCCGTCCGTGGCGCGGCTGCGGGAGCACGGGGCGGTCTTCATCGGCAAGACGACGACCCCCGAGTACGGCTGGAAGGGCGTGACGGACTCGCCGCTCAGCGGCGTGACCCGCAACCCGTACGACCCCTCGCGCACCGCCGGCGGGTCGAGCGGCGGCAGCGCGGCGGCCGTGGCGCTCGGCGCGGGGCCGCTGTCGCTGGGCACGGACGGCGGCGGCAGTGTGCGTATCCCGGCGTCGTTCTGCGGGATCTTCGCGCTGAAGCCGACGTACGGGCGGGTGCCGCTCTACCCGGCGAGCGCGTTCGGCACGCTGGCGCACGTCGGGCCGATGACCCGGGACGCGGCGGACTCGGCGCTGCTGATGGACGTGATCGGCCACCCGGACTCGCGCGACTGGTCGGCGCTCGCCCCGCCGCCGGGTGCGTACACGGAGGGCCTGACGGGCGGGGTGCGCGGGCTGCGCGTGGCGTACTCGCCGTCGCTGGGCGGGCAGGTGGCGGTGCGCCCGGAGGTCGCGACGGCGGTGCGGCACGCGGTGGAGCGGCTGGCGGAGCTCGGCGCGTACGTCACGGAGACCGACCCGGATCTCACCGACCCGGTGGAGGCCTTCCACACCCTGTGGTTCAGCGGGGCGGCCCGGGTGACCGAGCATCTGGGACCGCACCAGCGGGAGTTGCTGGACCCGGGCCTGCGGGAGATCTGCGCGCAGGGCGCCAGCGCCTCGGCGCTGGACTATCTGGCGGCGGTGGACGTGCGGATGGACCTGGGCCGCCGGATGGGCGACTTCCACGACACCTACGACCTGCTCGTCACCCCGACCCTGCCGATCACGGCGTTCGAGGCGGGCGCCGAGGTACCGAAGGGATCAGGCCACCGGCGCTGGACGGGCTGGACGCCGTTCACGTACCCGTTCAACATGACGCAGCAGCCCGCGGCGAGCGTGCCGGTCGGCGCGGACGGGGACGGTCTGCCGATCGGGCTGCAGCTCGTGGCCGCCCGGCACCGGGACGATCTGGTGCTGCGGGCGGCCCACGCGCTGTACGAGGCCGGGGCGGCTTCCGCCGACCCGGTCAGGCCCTCCGGAAGCTGAGCGTCTCCCCCGCCGCTCCCGACCTCCACAGGTCGTTGCACGCCTCGGCCATGTTCTGCAGGCCGTCGACGACCTGGCCCCAGACGATGCCGGGGACCCAGCCGACATCGCCGTTCAGCAGCAGGTTGTTGCGCTCGTAGAACAGGGCCAGGTCGACGAGCGTGGTCCCGGCGCGGACCTCGCGGTCGTAGCCGTAGGACTTGGTCCCCAACTCCGCACCCGCGAAGGTGAAATAACACAGATCGCCCGGAATGGGGGTTACTGTCGGGTTTTCCAGAGGTGGCTCGGTTTCGGCGAAGGGCGGGAAAAGGGCGTAGATCTCGTTGCGTGCGTACTTTGCGTGGTAGACGTCACTGGCCAGCGGAAGGGAATCCCAGACGGCCGCGCAGGTGATCGGCGCGCGATCGTCCAGCAGCTTGGCCGTGCAGGTTACGTCGCGCTTGACCAGCGAGAGTTCGATGAAGCGATCAGCCATGCCTCCATGGGAGTGCCCCTCGGCTCCGCGGTCAAGGGCGCGTCGGCAGAGTGGGGGGCTTGAAAAGATCGGCATAACTCGGGTTCGGTCGGGTAGCCGCGCGCCCATGGCTCCACCACAGAGAAGCCCCCTCAGAATTCCGGAACCCATAACCCGGACCATGTCCGGGGCTGTGTCCGGTCCTACACGCCGATCGCTGCTCGCGGGGGTCGCGGCGCTCGGCGCGCTGGGCGCCGCCGGATGCAGCCGGGTCGCCACCGCCTCGGACGTCGAGGGCGGTGACCTGCTCGGACGGCTCCGGGCCGCGGGCGTCGTCCGCCTCGGCATCGCCGGCGAGATCCCGTTCGGGTTCATCGACAAGAACGGCGAGCTGACCGGTGAGGCACCGGAACTGGCCAAGGTGATCTTCAAGCGTCTCGGCGTCGACCGGGTGCAGCCCGTGCCGACCGAGTTCGGCTCGCTCATCCCGGGCCTGAACTCCCAGCAGTTCGACGTCGTCGCGGCCGGGATGTACGTCAACCCCGAGCGCTGCGAGCAGGTCATCTTCTCCGACCCCGACTACCAGATGCTCGACGCCTTCATCGTGCGCAAGGGCAACCCGAAGGGGCTGCACAGCTACAAGGACGTCGTCGCGAAGAAGGCGAAGTTCGCCACCGGGACCGGCTACGCCGAGATCCAGTACGCCGTCGAGGCGGGGTACAAGGAGA
This sequence comes from Streptomyces purpurascens, assembly GCF_045040895.1. NCBI lineage: Bacteria > Bacillati > Actinomycetota > Actinomycetes > Kitasatosporales > Streptomycetaceae > Streptomyces > Streptomyces purpurascens. Next base: position 3,491,691 of record NZ_CP108341.1, read on the forward strand.
GCGACATCCTCATCGTCCCGGACCAGGTCGCGGGTCTGAACGCCGTCGAGGCGGGGCGCGTGGACGTGTTCGCCGGTACGGCGCTCACCGCCCGTGAGGTGGTGAAGAAGTCCGCCAAGGCGGAGGCGACCAAGCCCTTCACACCGATCGTGGGCGGCAAGCCGCACGTCGACGGAGGCGCCTTCGCGTTCCGGCCGACCGAGACGAACCTGCGGGACGCCTTCAACGTCGAGCTGCGCAAGCTCAAGAAGAGCGGCGAACTGTTCCGTATCCTCCAGCCCTTCGGTTTCACCAAGGCCGAGATGACGGATCTGACCGCGAAGGAGCTGTGCGGCGGATGACCTCGGGACTCTGGGAACTCGTACTCAAGGGCGTGTGGACCACCGTCCAGCTGCTCTTCTTCAGCGCTCTGCTGGGCGCGACCGTCTCCTTCGTGGTCGGCGTCGCGCGCAGCCACCGGCTGCGGTTCGTCCGCTTCCTCGCGGGCTTCTACACCGAGGTGTTCCGCGGCACCTCCGCCCTGGTCATGATCTTCTGGGTGTTCTTCGTGCTGCCGGTCGCCTTCGGCTGGCAGCTGGTGCCTTTGTGGGCGGGCACGCTCGCGCTGGGGCTGACCTACGGCGCGTACGGCGCGGAGATCGTGCGCGGCGCGCTGAGCTCGGTCGACCCGGCGCAGCAGGAGGGCGGCATCGCGCTCTCCTTCACGCCCTGGCAGCGACTGCGCCTGATCCTGCTGCCGCAGGCGGTGCCGGAGATGATCCCGCCGTTCTCGAATCTGCTGATCGAGCTGCTCAAGGGCACCGCGCTGGTGTCCATCACGGGCATGGGCGACCTGACGTTCAGCGCGAACCTGGTGCGCCTCGCGCTGCAGGAGAGCGCGGAGATCTACACGTACATCCTGGTCATCTACTTCGTGATCGCCTTCCTGCTCACGCGGGTCATGCGCGGTCTGGAGAAGAAGCTCAAGGCCGGTGTCGGGAAGAAGCCCGACAGCAAGACCCGGGCGCCTGAGCCGGTCGTGGTGGAGGGGGTCCGATGAACTGGGACTGGAGCGCGGTCTCCGACTTCATGCCGGACTTCTGGAAGGGCCTGCTGGTCACCCTCCAGATCCTGGTGTTCGGCTCGCTGATCTCGTTCGCGCTGGGCCTGGTGTGGGCACTGCTGATGCGGGTGCCCTCGCGCTGGGTGACCTGGCCGGTCGGGGCGGTCACGGAGTTCGTCCGCAACACCCCGCTGCTGGTGCAGCTGTTCTTCCTCTTCTACGTGCTGCCCGAGTGGGGCCTGACCTTCTCGGCGCTGGCCACCGGCGTCTTCGCGATCGGGCTGCACTACTCGACGTACACGATGCAGGTCTACCGGGCCGGTATCGAGGCCGTGCCGGTCGGCCAGTGGGAGGCGGCGACTGCGCTGAACCTGCCGCTGCGGCGGACGTGGACCGCGGTGATCCTGCCGCAGGCGGTGCGCCGGGTGGTCCCCGCGCTCGGCAACTACGTCATCGCGATGCTCAAGGACACGCCGATGCTGATGGCGATCACCGTCCTGGAGATGCTCGGTCACGCGCGCCTGTTCTCTCAGGAGCACTTCCAGTTCACCGAGCCCCTCACGGTGATCGGCGCGGCCTTCATCGTCATTTCCTACCTGGCCTCCCTTGCCCTGCGAGCCCTGGAGCGACGCCTTGCCCACTGACACTCTCCCCAATCCCGAGAAGAACCCCGCCAAGAGCACCGGCGAGCTGATCCGGCTGGAACAGGTCACCAAGCGGTTCGGCCAGAACACCGTCCTGGACCACCTGGACTTCTCGGTCGACGCCGGCAAGCACGTCACCCTGATCGGGCCGTCCGGCTCCGGCAAGACCACGATCCTGCGGCTCCTGATGACCCTGCTCAAGCCCGACGAGGGCACGATCACGGTCGACGGGCAGAAGCTGTTCCCCGCCTCCGACAAGGAGGTCCGCGAGGTCCGCAAGAAGATCGGGATGGTGTTCCAGCAGTTCAACCTGTTCCCGAACATGACCGTGCTGCGCAACCTCACCGAGGCGCCGGTCACCGTCCTCGGCATGTCGAAGGACGAGGCGGTGGAGCGGGCCAAGGGCCTGCTGGACCTGGTGGGCCTGGCCGACCGGTGCGACGCCCACCCCTCTCAGCTCTCCGGCGGTCAGCAGCAGCGCGTGGCGATCGCCCGGGCACTGGCGATGCAGCCGAAGGTGCTGCTGCTGGACGAGGTGACCTCCGCGCTCGACCCGGAGCTGGTCGCGGGCGTGCTGGACCTGCTGCGGGACATCGCCCGCAGCACGGACATCACCATGCTCTGTGTGACCCACGAGATGAATTTCGCCCGGGACATCTCCGACCAGGTACTGATGTTCGACTCGGGCCGGGTCATCGAGTCGGGCCCGCCGGAGAAGATCTTCAGCGACCCGGAGCTGGACCGGACACGGGAGTTCCTCAGCGCAGTGCTGTGATTACGGCCCGTGAACAGGGCCGACGCCGGGCCCTCGGATTGGGGCATGCTCTTGGCATATGCCAGAGGGTCGATGCCCCAGCCCGAGGGCCCGAAATCTTGTCAACCCCCGCTCTCCACAACCCCTTTGCCGGTTATCGTGGAGGTGATTCGCTGTCCGGATTACGGCCCAACAGCAAGCGCAGGGGGAGACCACCGTGGCGCTGAGGAACGAGCCGACCACCCCGTACCACTCGGCCCAGGAAGCCCTGCGCGTCCTGGAGACGGTGGCGCGAAACAGTTCCGGCGTCACCGACACCGAGCTCGCCCGGCGCACCGGCATCGGACCGGAGCGGCTCACCACGCTGCTGCGCATGCTGCGCCGCGAGGGCTACGTCGAGCAGATCGCCGACGGCGCGTACGTCACAGGCGAGGCCCTGACCCGCCTCGGCTCCGCCCACCAGCGCGAGCAGGCCCTGCGCGACAAGCTCCAGCACACCCTCGACCGGCTGCGCGACTCGGTCGGCGCCGCCGTCTACATGAGCCGCTACGTCGACGGCGAGATCAGCATCACCCAGTACGCCGACAGCCCGGCCACGCCCAAGGTCAACGAGTGGGTCGACTTCCGCTCCTCGGCCCACGCCACCGCCATCGGCAAGAGCCTGCTCACCCAGCTCGACCACGCCGGCCGCCGCGACCACCTCGCCCGGCACAAGATGGCCCGCCTCACCTCGCGCACCATCACCAGCGACCGCCTGCTGCTCTCCCGGCTGGAGGCACAGCCGGCCACCGTGCCCGTCCTGGACCTCCAGGAGTACGCGGTCGGCACGGTCTGCGCGGCCGTCCCCATCACGGCCGGCTCCTCCGTCGGCTGCCTGGCCCTGTCCCTCCCGGTCGAGCACGCCCACCGCCTCCGCCAGGCCGCGGACGCCCTCAACCGCAACGCGGCACCGGTCCTGCTGTCCATGGCGATCTAGGGCCTGTCGGGGTGGTCAGGAGCACCCCCGGAGACCGGGTAGTATTTTCCCGTCGCCCACCGCGGAACATGGTTCCACCGGCCGGGCGCGAGTCATGCGCCGCTAGCTCAGTTGGTTAGAGCAGCTGACTCTTAATCAGCGGGTCCGGGGTTCGAGTCCCTGGCGGCGCACCGGTGAAGGGCCTCTCGTGGGAGCGAGAGGCCCTTCGGCGTGTTCGAGGTCCTCCCCGGTCAGCCTGCGGTAAGTGCCCTTCCCGGGCGGTCGCCACCACACCGGATCGGCGCACCGGAAGCCCTCCCCGCGTAACGCCGCCCGGTGGATCTTGTTCGTGGCCGTGACCGGCATGCGGTCCGTCACCCGGACGAAACGAGGGGCCATCTTCGTCCCCAGGTCCGGCTGGGCGAGCAGGAACTCCGCGAAGGACAGCGGGTCGAAGGTGCCGGCGATCGTCGCCATCACCTGGTCTCCGGTCACCGGGTCCGGTACCGCGTAGACGCAGACCGCCGCCGCCCCCTCGTAGCGCGCGAGGATGTTCTCGATCATCGCGGCGGCCAGGTTCTCGCCGTCGACGCGGAGGCGGTCGTCGGTGCGGCCGGCGAAGTGGAGGTAGCCGTCGGGGTCACGGCAGAAGAGGTCGCCCGTCCAGTACCAGCCTCCCCACTTGCGGCGCTCCGCCTCGGCCGCCGGGTTGCGCCAGTAGCCCTCGAAGGAGCTGGGTCCCTGGTTGACCAGTTCGCCGATCGCCTCGTCCCCGTTGAGCAGCCGGCCCGCCGCGTCGAAGCGGGCCGGTGGGCACTCCCGGCCCGTCTCCGGGTCCAGGACCACCAGCCCGGGCGCCGCCCGCCCGACCGCTCCCACCGGTGTGCCCGGCGACCACTGCACGGCCGCCCCGCCCTCCGACGAGCCGTACCCCTCGACCAGCCGCACCCCGAACCGCCGCTCGAAGGCCGCCGCGTCCACCGCGCCCGCCTCCGTGCCGAAGCCCAGGCGCAGGGGGTTGTCGCGGTCCTCGGGGTGGGGGGTGGTGGCCAGGACGTACTGGATCGCCCGGCCGACGTAGGTGAAGTAGGTCGCCCCGTAGCGGCGTACGTCCGGCAGGAAGCGGGACGCCGAGAAGCGGCGGCGCAGTGCCACGGCCGCCCCGGTGACCAGTGCCGGCGCCCAGTCGGCGATCACCGCGTTGCCGTGGAACAGCGGCATGCAGATGTAGTGGACGTCGTCCGGGCCCAGCGAGAACTGCCCGGCCAGGGAGCGGCCGGCGGCTGCCAGTCGGCCCTGGGAGCAGAGGGCGGCCTTGGGCGCGCCGGTCGAGCCGGAGGTGAAGTAGAGCAGCAGCCGGTCGTGCGGGGCGGCGCGGGAGGGGTCGGGCCGGGCGCCGGCGTACGGGGCGAGCAGGGCGTCGTACTCCTCCGAGCCGGTCAGCAGCAGGCGTACGCCGGGCAGTTCGAGACCGTCGAGCAGGTGCAGACGGGCCCGTTCGGTGACCAGCACCCGGCACTCGGTGTGCAGGATGTCCCGGGCGAGTTCGGGCCCCCGGCGGGTGGGGTTGATCCCGGCGACGGCGGCTCCCGCGAGAGCGGCCGCGCTCAGCCACATCGGGTACTCGGGGGTGTTGTCGAGCAGCACACCGATGTGCGGTTCGGCGCCGGGTGGCAGCAGGTCGGCGAGGAGCGCCGCCCGGACGGCGGCCCCGGCCGCCACCTCGTGCTGCGTGAGCACCCCGCCCTCGAACCACAGCCCCGGCCGGTGGTCACCCCACCGCGCCGCCACGAGCTCCGCGACCGTGCGCCCCGTAGTGGCTCCCATGAAGGCGCACCATAGCTGACGTACCGTCAGATGTGGAGCGCTACGGCAGCGGGGACTCGCCCACCGCGGAGAACATCGCGTACGTCACGGCCATGAAGCCGAGGAGGAAGAGGATGAAGGTGCCGAGGAAGGCGAGCAGGCATCCCGTGCCCACCGCCAGCCTCCCCCGCGCCGGGGGCCTGGCCGTGGCCTGCTCCGGACGGTCGGCCGGGTAGTGCACGGTGACGATGTCGCCCTCGAGGGTCGTCCCCGGCCCGCCCGGCTCCTCGAACCGGACGCCGCGACCGTCGCGCGTGGTGAACTCGTAGACGTGGTGCAGAGTCGTGCGCACCGAGCTGTCGCCGCCACCACTCGTCGTGGTGTACGTCCGCAGACAGCGCGCCTCGGCGGTCAGGCCGCTGTTCCAGGCGCGGCTCACCCGCACGGAGCGGCGGATCACCGCGACCACGGCACAGGAAACCACCGCGATCATGAGCGTGGGCACGATGTAGAACAGGACTTCCATGAGCTCCCCCGAAGACCCCCCGCGGCCTTCGATCGGCCGGCGTGGGAGGAACTTACCCACGCCGGCCGCGGCGGTGACTCAAGGGAACCTCAGAGGTTCGGACGGTTCAGAACGTGACGTCCGAGCACGCGTAGAACGCGTTGGCCGTGTCGGCGATCGTCCATACGGCGACGATGACGTGACGGCCGCTCAGCCCGGACGGCAGCCTGCCGCTGTGGGAGAGCGTCGACGGTGGCCGCTGTCCGTTGTACGGGACCGTGAAGAACGGGGTGAGGTTGAGGTCGGACCGGGCCAGGTTGTGGTTCTGGTTCCAGCCCGGCTTGGTGACGTAGTACCTGAAGTCGGTCGTGGCGTGCATGGCCGTGAACTGCCAGCGGAACGTGTAGTTCTGGCCGCCCGTCACCTTCGTGGCGGGCCAGGCGCCGCCGGACGGTGTCCGCGGTGCGCTGAGCTGGCCGAAGTGGCCGAGGCCGGCGTTGCATATCTGCCCGTCGGCCGGGCCGGACGCCGGGAAGCCCTTCGGGCCCTCGACGCTCTGCGGCTCCCACTGGATGGATCCGCAGTTGGTCACGGTGCCGTTCTGGCAGAGCTTCTGCCGGCTGATGGGGAGGTCGGTGTAGCCGTGGCCGCTGGCGCCGCCGGAGGAGAGTACGAGGGCTCCGGTCGTGGCCAGTCCCACCGCGGCTGCGGACAACTTGGTCCTTGTGCGCATGCTGCCGCTCCTGGAGAACGTGGGGGATGTTCAGTGAGCTGTGCAGGTAGGTCTAGACCAAGTTCGAATGTAGGGAGGTTAGTTGAACATGTCCATACCAATCACGCCCCCGTTTCTCCGCGCCCCGCGCAGAACGCCACCGTCAGGTCCTTCACCAGCACCTTCCGCTCGTGGTCGTCGAGTTCGACCAGCCCCCGCATGGTCAGCCGGGTCACCGTGTCCTCCACCGAGTCCACGACCGAGGTGAGCACGCTCGCCCGGTGCTGGGCGTCCAGCGCGGCGATCCGGCGGCGGTGCAGCGCGGCGGCGACCTCGGGGTCGTACTCCGCCCGGAGCGGCTGCACCGAGAACACCTCCAGGCCGACCGGGGCCGCCTCAGCGGTCACCAGCCGGGTCAGCACCTCGGCCGCCGCTTCCCCGGCTCCCCTCGGGCCGCCCGGCATCACCACCGGCACCCGGGCCAGTGCCGCCTCGACGCACTCGCGCAGGTACGACTCGTGGTCCTCGACGCCCAGCGTGGCCCGCGCGGTGTCCAGCACCCGCCACACCACCAGGACGACCACCCGCAGCGCGACCCCGTGCGCGTCGGTCGCGGGCACCGGCTCGCTGCGCCAGTGCCGCAGCCGTACGTCCACCCGGCGGCGCAGCAGCAGCGGGTTGACCCACAGCAGGCCGGAGCGCCGGACGGTCCCCCGGTAGCGGCCGAACAGATCCAGCACCCAGGCCCGCCCGGTCCGGCCCCGGGCCAGCCCGCCGAACCCGAACAGCGCGAGCGCCCCGGCTCCCGCGTACGCCGCCCACTGCGCGGGACCCAGCCCGGCCCCGGCGTGGGCGGGCAGCCGCAGCGCCTCCAGTGCGAGCGGCGGCAGCACCCCGGCCCACCAGGAGGTGGCCACACACCCGGCCACCCCGCACGCTCCGGCCAGCACACCCGCCGCGCCGGGCAGTACCCGCGCGGACCGCTCCACCAGGTCGGGGTCGACCTGCGGCACCGGACGCGGCGTCAGGGCGGCCGGACGCCGGAGGCGTGGCTGCTCCCCCGTGCCCTGCCGACGGCCGACGACCGCCGGCTTCAGCGGTACCGACGCCGGGTCGGGGTCGTCGCGGAACAGCAGATGGACGGGGATCTCGGTGGTCGACTCGTTCTGGATGAGCCGGGCGGCCCTGGCCGGCCCCTCGGCCGGTCCGTCGGGCTCGGACGTGTGGGAAGTGGTCGTGGTCATGCGTGCCTCCAGCCTCCGCGCCAGATGCGTCACAACGGGTGGGCCCCGTGCCGGGGTGCTAGGAGAAGAGCCGCCGCCAGGTCTCCGGCCCCGGGAAGCCGTCCGCCGCTCCGCCCCGCCAGCCCTGGGAGCGCTGGAAGGCCTCGACGGCCCGCCGGTCCGACTCGCCCCAGCGCGGCCCCGGCCGCTGCGGGTAGAACCTGCCGAACCCCTTCCGCACCAGTTGCTTCCCCAGCTTGGTGACGTACGGGTTGCTCGCACCGGGCCGGAACATCGCCCGGCCCGGGTAGCCGGGGACACCGTGGGAGGAGGGCGGCGGCCCGGCCTCCTCCGCCGTGACGTCCTTGCCCTTCCCCGTGACCAGCAGCTCCCAGGTGCGCGGGCCGGGCAGCCCGTCGGCGTCCGGGCCCTTCCAGCCCTGGGCCCGCTGGAAGGCCCGGGTCGCCCGCCGGTGGGCGTCCGTCCAGCGCGGTCCCGGCTCCGAGGGGTACGAGGCGCCGGCCCCGCGCGCGACGAGCATCCGGCCGAGCTGTGTGACGTACTTGTTGTTCGCGCCGGGGCCGAAATACGTCGCTCCCGGGTACGGGGTGGCGGCCGGTGCGCCCGGCAGCCCCCTGTTCTTTCCCGGGGCGGGCTCCTCCTGCGCGGCGACGCCCTTGTAGCGGTAGGGGATGTACCGGTCGGAGTCGCTCGAGTAGGCGTACGGGGTGGTCTGCCGGCGGGTGTGCGGGCGGGCCTGCTCGTAGGCCATGTAGGAGGTGTGCTTGGTGTTCGTCCAGCCGCCGAAAATGACGACGTGCGAGCCGCTCTCCGGGTTGGCCGGATTGTGGAACAGCAGAATGTCGCCCGGCTGGAGTTCCTCCTTGGAAATCCGTTCACCGAATTGGGCGAGGCTGCCCGTCCATTCGTTTCCGGGCAGCTGCCAGGCCATCGAGACATAGCCCGAGCAGTCCTGCCGGTAACCGTCGGACCAGTACGCGTTCATGTTGTACGGCACCTTCGCGGCGACCCAGGTCTTGGCCCGGTCCATGATCTCCGTACGGGTGATGGCGGCCGGCTCGAGGGCGTCGGAGGGCTTGCCCTCACGGCCGTCGGCGCCGTGCAGCGGGGCCGTGTCGCCCTGGGGCGTTTCGGGATCTTCATCTGCGAAAACACCCGATCGGTGGGGTGCCTGCGGGGCGGCGGCGGCCGGTACGGCATGGCCCGCTCCGAGGGTGGCGGCGGCCACGGCGGCCAGGGCGAGAGCCCGGTGCGCGGCCGGATGGGTGGTGGTGCGCCCGGCCGGGGAACGCGGCAGGACGCGGCGCCAGTGGACGCAGCCGGGGCAGTCGCAGTCGCCCCCGGGGTCGAATTCCTCGAATACCGGCGACTTCATGCGATTCCCCTCACAGTTCCGTCGGAAAAATGGCGGCGCCTGTGCGGATCCGGGCGCGCGCCGTCAGTTTCTCAACTGTCTTCCGCACTCGCATGCTGACGGTCCGAATGATGTACCCGGCGCCCTTGCGGGGGCCGTCCCCGGACCCGGCTCGGTGGTCCGGAGCACCTCCGGGCGTCCTGTAGAGTTACGACGTCAGCGCGCGCCGCTAGCTCAGTTGGTTAGAGCAGCTGACTCTTAATCAGCGGGTCCGGGGTTCGAGTCCCTGGCGGCGCACCGACTGGATAGCCCCTCGCGGAAGCGGGGGGCTTATCTGTGTCCCACTGGGCCCTTCTCTCCCTGAGGCCCCTCCCTGCCTGGCCGGAACCCGGTGCACCGTGCGATTGGCCGGATACCCTCTCGCCATGGCAGCGCGTGACCTACAAGAGCGGATCAAGAAGCTCATCATCGACCGCCGGCTGGCCTCCGGGGCCCCGCTGCCGACCGAGCCCGAGCTGATGGAGTACCTCGGCGCGAGCCGGAACTCGGTGCGTGAGGCGCTGAAGGCGCTCCAGGCGATGGGCATCGTGGAGATCCGGCACGGCTTCGGCACCTATGTCGGCCCGATGTCCCTGGCCCCGATGATCGAGGGCCTCGCCTTCCGCACGGTCGCCGGGCACTACCGGGGCGAGGACTCCCTGCTCCAGCTGCTGGAACTGCGGGAGGCCGTGGAGACGGGGCTCGTCTCCCGGCTCGCAGGGCGGATACCGGATGCGGACCTCGTTGAACTGGACGCGCTCGTCGACCGTATGGATGAGGAGGCCGCGCGCGGAGCCGGCCTCGCCGAGACCGACCGGGCCTTCCACGCCACCCTCTACCGGGGGCTGGACAACGTGCTGCTGTGCGAGGTCCTGGAGGCGTTCTGGGACGCCTTCCACCGGGTCCGTACGGACCTCGGGGGCGAGCCGCAGGACCCGAAGGTCACCTGCCGGCAGCACCGGGAGATCCTCGACGCGGTCCGGTCCGGTGACGCGATGCGGGCGGAGGAGGCCATAAGAGAGCACTTCGGCAACATCCGCGCCCGTCTGTCCACAACCGCTCCACAGAGTCCCCACACCCGTCACAATGAACGCGTATGACCGGTAAACACCGCGTTTCGCATCTTGCGATCATGATGAACGCCGTAGAACCCTGGTTATCTGGTTTTTCAAGATGCTGCGGATTCGCGGCAGTTGGGGGGCAAAAGAACCGGTTGCCGACAGAGCGGGAGTAGGGGCCCCGTTCCTGGAGCGATGCCGAGGGGGGCATCATGCAACCGGAAGGTCGCGTTGCCGTGTCTATAGGGTGTGGATGACGTGGTGACAGCGATCCACCACTGATACGTCTGTGAAGGTCGAGGGGGACCTGGCGCAGACGGTAAGAAGCGACGAAACACGCGGCTTTTCGCGTGTGGGGGGATGACTCATGACGTCGAGGCCCACGGGTGCCCGGCAGGACCACGACCCGTCCCAGACCACTCAGCTCAGGGTGCCGGGGCACCGGATGAGCACCACGGGGACATTCCGGCGGATCAAGAAGAACCTGCCGAGATACGACTACGAGCATTACAGCCGGCTCGCGGGTCCCCTCACCCAGCCCGATCCGAACAAGCCGTACAAGGTGCAGTACCGCTCGCTCATCTCACAGGAGCCGCACCGCATCAGGGTCGCCCTGATGCTGGCCGCGGCCCCGGTGCTGTCCCTGGTGCTGCTGTTCTGGCTGCTCCAGCCCGAGCACTGGACCGAGCGCGACTACCCGGCCTTCGACTGGCTGCCCGCGCTCGACATGGTCATGCTGGTCTCGATCGGTCTGATCGAGTTCTTCCGCTGTATGAACGTGCTGTCGAACGCGCACGCAACGCTCGTGGCCCGCGACCCGATCCCGGTGGTGCCCGAGACCGGCACCCGAGTGGCCTTCCTCACCTCCTTCGTGCCCGGCAAGGAGCCGCTGGAGATGGTGACGAAGACCCTGGAGGCGGCCGTGAAGATCCGCCACCGGGGCCTGATGCACGTCTGGCTGCTCGACGAGGGCGACGACCCCGACGTGAAGGCCGTCTGCCAGCGCCTCGGCGTGCACCACTTCTCCCGCAAGGGCGTCGCGAAGTGGAACCAGGCGAAGGGCCCGCACCGCGCCAAGACCAAGCACGGCAACTACAACGCCTGGCTCGAGGCGCACGGCGACAACTACGACTTCTTCGCCTCGGTCGACACCGACCACGTGCCGCTGCCCAACTACCTGGAGCGGATGCTCGGCTTCTTCCGCGACCCGGACGTCGGCTTCGTCATCGGCCCGCAGGTCTACGGCAACTACGACAACCCCATCACCAAGGCCGCCGAGTCGCAGCAGTTCCTCTTCCACGCGCTGATCCAGCGCGCCGGCAACCGCTACGGCTCCCCGATGTTCGTCGGCACGTCCAACGCCGTGCGCATCAAGGCACTCAAGCAGATCGGCGGCCTGTACGACTCGATCACCGAGGACATGGCGACCGGCTTCGAGATGCACCGCCACAAGAACCCGGCGACGGGGAAGAAGTGGCGCTCGGTGTACACGCCGGACGTGCTCGCCGTCGGTGAGGGCCCCAGCGCCTGGACGGACTTCTTCACCCAGCAGATGCGCTGGTCGCGAGGGACGTACGAGACGATCATCGGGCAGTACTGGAAGGGCTGGTACTCGCTGCCGCCGAGCAAGCTCTTCAACTACACGATGATGATCATCTTCTACCCGATGTCGGCCCTCAACTGGATCCTGGCGGCAGCGAGCTGCGCGCTGTTCCTGGGCATGGGCGCCTCGGGTGTGAACATCGACCCGGCGGTCTGGCTGATGCTCTACGGCAACGCCTCCGCCCTGCAGATCGGCCTGTACGTCTGGAACCGCCGGCACAACGTCTCGCCGCACGAGCCGGAGGGCTCCGGCGGTGTGGCCGGCATGGTGATGTCCGCGCTGTCGGCGCCGCTGTACGCGAAGGCGCTGATCGACTCGATGCTGCGGCGCAAGAGCAAGTTCGTGGTCACGCCAAAGGGCGACTCGGCCAGCCCGGACCGCTGGTTCGCCACGTTCCGCTACCACTGGTACTTCGTCGCGATCTTCGGCGCCTCGATCGCCGCCGGCTTCGTCTTCGGCCACTCCCACCCCGCGATGATCATCTGGGCGACGTTCGCGCTGCTGATCACCGCCTCGCCGGTGTTCGCCTGGCGCTGGCAGCTGCGGCAGGACGCGAAGAAGCCCGCCGAGCCCGCCGTGGAACAGCCGCAGGACTCCGCGGGGCCGCACCGGACGCAGCCGCTGCCGATTCCGCAGCAGCCTGCGGCCCACGCCCCGCACCACAAGCCCAGTTGGGCCGCCGCTCCCGGCGGTAACGGGGAGGTCGGGGGATCCGACCAGACCATGCAGATCGCCCTTGGTGGACTTGGGGGACGTAAGGAATGAACGACCGTGCAGGCCGCCGCCGGGCCCGTCGACTCGCGATCGGCACGGCGGTGGTACTCGCGCTGGCCGGGATGAACGGGCCGTGGCTCTACCGCTTCAGCACCGAGAAATACCACCAGTACCAAATCAACAAGCCGGAGTACAAAGCCGCTAACGGCAAGTGGGAGATCATCGATTTCCCCGAGGAATACCGGCAGAACACCATCCACGCGGCGCTGCTGCGCACCGGCAAGGTGCTGCTCGTCGCGGGGTCGGGCAACAACCAGGACAACTTCGACGCGAAGAAGTTCGACACCCGGATCTGGGATCCGGTCAAGGGCACCATCAAGAAGGTCCCCACGCCCGCCGACCTGTTCTGCACCGGCCACACCCAGCTCGCCAACGGCAATCTGCTGATCGCGGGCGGCACGAAGCGGTACGAGAAGCTCCAGGGTGACGTCACCAAGGCCGGCGGCCTGATGATCGTCCACAACGAGAATCCGGACGAGCCGATCACCCTGCCCGCGGGCACCAGGTTCACGGGCAAGGAGAACGGCAAGACCTTCGTCTCGAAGGACCCGGTGCTGGTGCCGCGCGCGAAGAAGGTGTTCGACAAGGCGACCGGCAGGTTCCTGCGCAACGACCCTGGCCTCGGCCGCATCTACGTCGAGGCGCAGAAGCGCGGGCAGAAGTACGAGACGGGCACGCAGGACAACTACAAGGTGCAGGGCCTGAACGGCGCCGACGCCAAGAACACCTACGGCATCGCCCAGAAGCTCGCCCTCGACAAGAAGGACTTCCAGGGCATCCGGGACGCCTTCGAGTTCGATCCCGTGGCCGAGAAGTACATCAAGGTCGACCCGATGAAGGAGGCCCGCTGGTACCCGACGCTCACCACCCTGAGCGACGGGAAGATCCTCAGCGTCTCCGGCCTCGACGACATCGGGCAGCTCGTCCCGGGCAAGAACGAGGTCTTCGACCCGAAGACCAAGAAGTGGGCCTACACGGGCAAGGTCCGGCAGTTCCCGACCTACCCGGCGCTGTTCCTCATGCAGAACGGCAAGGTCTTCTACTCGGGTTCGAACGCGGGCTACGGGCCGGACGACGTGGGCCGTGAGCCGGGCGTCTGGGACGTGGACACCAACAAGTTCACGAAGATCCCCGGGCTCAGCGACCCCAAGCTCATGGAGACGTCCGGCACGGTGCTGCTGCCGCCCGCGCAGGACGAGAAGTACATGGTGGTCGGCGGCGGTGGCGTCGGCGAGTCCAAGGAGTCCAGCGAGAAGACCCGGATCGTCGACCTGAAGGACGCGGACCCGAGCTTCGAGGACGGCCCGTCCCTGGAGAAGGGCACCCGCTACCCGAACGCCTCGATCCTGCCCGACGACAACGTGCTGATCTCCGGCGGCTCGGAGGACTACCGGGGTCGCGGCGACTCCAACATCTTCCAGGCGCACCTCTACGACACGGAGAAGAACGAGCTCAAGCGGGTCGCCGACCCGCTGGTGGGCCGCAACTACCACTCCGGGTCGATCCTGCTGCCCGACGGCCGCCTGATGTTCTTCGGCTCGGACTCGCTGTACGGCGACCAGGCCAACACCAAGCCGGGCACGTTCGAGCAGCGCATCGAGATCTACACGCCGCCGTACCTCTACGGCGACGGGGACCGGCCCTCGCTGTCCGGCGGGCCGCAGACCATCGAGCGCGGCGGGACGGGGACGTTCACCTCGTCGAGCGCGTCCTCGGTCAAGAAGGTCCGGCTGATCCGGCCGAGCGCCGCCACCCACGTCACGGACGTCGACCAGCGGTCGATCGCCCTGGACTTCAAGGCGTCCGGCGACAAGCTGACCGTGACCGTGCCGAAGAACCGGAACCTGGTCCAAGCGGGCTGGTACATGCTGTTCGTGACGGACGGCAAGGGGACGCCGAGCAAGGCCCAGTGGGTCAAGGTGCCGTAGTTCCCGGCTGATCGGGGCGCTCTCCTGTGCGGAGGGCGCCCCTTTCGCATGTCCGGCCGCATGTCCGGGTGACGGGAAACGTACTTGACCTGTGCACGTAATTTGGTGTGCTCTCGGGTACGACATCGGCAACGCGTGTGGTCAACGGTGGCGGGGGATACGGGAGATGACCGAGTCGACCACGTCGGACCCGGCGGCCGAGGATGTCCTGGCCGCCGCGACCGTCCAGGTCTCGGGCACGGACGGGCACATCGGCGGCCTGGGGGTGGTGATCGCCCCCACGCTCGTGCTGACCTGCGCCCATGTCGTACTGGACGCCCTCGGACTCCCGGTCGCTCGCGACGAGCGCCCCGACGTCCCCGTGGGTGTCCGCCTGGCCCTTCGCGAGGGCGAGACCACGGACGCCGTCGTCCGCGACTGGGTACCGGTCCGGGCGAACGGCACCGGGGACGTGGCCGTGCTGTCCCTGTCCCGCCCGCTGGAGGCGGCCCGGCCGGTCCTGATGGTGGCGCCCCGGGACGTCTGGGACCACAAGGCCATCGTTTTCGGACTGCCCAGGGACGACACGGGCGGCGGCTGGCACACGGCCCGGTTGCGCGCCCGGACCGGCACCGGCCGCTTGCAGATGTCGCCGCAGGACGGCCAGTCGGACCCGATCCAGCCCGGCTTCAGCGGCTCCGCCGTGTGGGACGACGACCTCGGTGCCGTGGTCGGCATCGTCGCCTCGATCTCACCGGCGCACCGGGGCCAGAGCTTCTGCATCCCGACCCGCACGGTCCTCGACGAGCTGCCGGACCTGGCCGAACTGCTCGCGCCCTCCTCCCCCTTCCCCGGGCTGCGCCCCTACACCGAGGAGCACAGCGCGCACTTCTTCGGCCGGGACGAGGACGTCACCGCGGTCGTCGACCTGCTGTGCCCGCACGGCTCCCTGCCCGAGGGCTGTGTCACGCTGACCGGCCCCTCCGGCTCCGGCAAGTCCTCCCTCCTCATGGCCGGCGTACTGCCCCGCCTGAGGGAACAGGACGTGGAGGTCGTCACCCTGCGCGCGGAGGGCCGCCGCCCGGACGCCTCGGCGGTCCACGAGGCCGTGCGGACGCACAGGTCGGCACGTGGGCTCGTACTGGCGCTCGACCAGTCGGAGGCGCTGCTGCTGCGCCCCGAGGAGGAGCTGCGCGCCCTGGTGGACGCGCTCCTCGACGCCTGCCGCCACCCCTCAGTCGCCGTCCTGGTGGCACTGCGGACCGACTTCCAGGACGCGGCCCTGCGCCACCCGGAGCTGAGCCGGCTGGTCGGCAGCGCGCCCGCGCACCAACTGGGCCTGATGACCCGCGAGCAGCTCACCGAGGTGGTCCGGCTGCCCCTACGGGCCTTTCCCGGTGTCGAGTACGACAGCGGCCTTGCCGACCGCCTCATCGAGGACGCGGCGGGGCGCCCCGGGGCCCTGCCCCTGCTCGGATTCTTCCTGACCACCCTGTGGGAACGGCAGCTCGGCGGCCGGCTCCGCCTGGACACCTACCGCGAACTGGGCGGCCTCGGCGGGGTGCTGAGCAGCAGGGCCGACTCGGCGTGGCAGCGGGCGCTGCGGGGTGCGGCGCCGGACGCAGCGACCGGGCTGCTCCGCGCGCTGATCCAGGTCCCGCCCGGCAGCGGCACGGCCCTGCGCGCCCGGCTGGCACGCCGCGACGCGGGCGAGGAGCGGTGGGCCGTCGCCCGCGAGCTCGCCGAGGCCCGTGTCCTGGTGGTGGGCGCGGACCCCGAGCGGGGCGAGACGGTCGAGCTGGCCCATGAGGCCCTCATCGAGCACTGGCAGCCACTGGCCGAGCAGGTGGAATCCGACCGTGCGTTCCTCACGTGGCGCGGCGAACTGCGCTACGACCGGGCCCGCTGGTGGCGGGCCGGGCGGCCGGACGGACTGCTGCTGGAGGATCCGGCGCTGTCGGCGGCGGAGCGGTGGCTCGGGGACCGGCGTGACGAACTGACGGATGAGGACCGGGAATTCATCGAGGCGGGGGCCGGGCTGCGGGACCGTAAGGCGCGAGAGGCCGCGCGGTCCGAGCGCCGGAAGCGGTATCTGCGGGTGCTGTGGGCGGTGGTCACGGTACTGGCCGTGGTGGCGGCGGCGGTGGTGTCCGTGCTGTATCTGAATCTGCTGACGGAGCAGCGGCGGCTGGCTTCGGATCGGCTGGCGCAGCAGGCGGCGAGTCTCGACGGCACGTCCCTGACCATCTCCTCGCTGTACGCGGTCGGGGCGTATCGGGCGGAGGCCCGGCCTGAGGCTCGGTCGGCGTTGCTCGCGCAGTACCTGCGGTTGCAGGACGTGGAGCGGGTGGTGATGGAGGGGCGGAACGAAGTCGAGGACGTGGCGCTGACGGAGGACGGCACCTTCGCGTTCGCCCGGCTGAGCGACGGCCAGTACGTGCGACTGGATCTGCGCGGCAAGGCCCGGCCCAAGCCATATAGGCACAACGGAGCGACCGACAACGCACGGATGGCCGTCTCGCCCGACGGCCTGATCACGGCCCGGGCGAGCGACTGGGGCGTGATCTCCCTCGTCGTGGCAGCCGCCCCGGACTCCGAGGACAGGCGGCTCGTCCGCCTGCGCGAGGGCGAAACCGTCGAGAAGAACCCGCGCTCCCCCAACGACCTGCGCTTCGACGGGGACGGAAAGCGGATCCTCGCCGCGATCCCCGGCGAGGGCGTACTCGTGTGGAACGCGGACGACGGCCGCCGCACGGGCCGGACCCTCGCCCCGCCGAAAGGCTGGGACACGGCACAGGCCTGGTTCGCCGCGGACGGCACGGTCGTGGCGCGGATCGTGCCCACCGGCGCTGAAGCTGACGACCCACAGGGCCGACTGGTCTCCTGGAACCTGACCAGCGGTTCGCTGCACCGCCCCTGGGAGGAGCGCACCACCGCCTCCGCGACGGTCAGCGGCAACGGCCGCGTCCTGGTCACCTGCACCGAACAGGGCTCGCTCGAAGCATGGCGGCTGGGTTCCACGCCCCGGCGTTTCCAGAACTGGAGCAACAGCAGCTTCCAGGGCCTGTGCCCGCTCTACACGCCCCGGCTCGACGCCACCGGCCGCTACCTGATCAATCCCACCGGGCGCATCGGCACCGACCTCGGACGCACGCGGTTCCTCGTCATCGATCTGGAGAAGGGCTGGCCGGCCACCTTCGACACCCCGGCCGGCGCTCAAGAGGACCAGAACATCACCGGCCGCGGGTTCGCTCCCCCGGTTGCCCTCGCCGGACCTCCCGACGACCTGCGCGCGGCTGTCGGAGTCGGCGGGAGCATCGTCACCGTACGCGTCAAGCCGCCGACGTCCTTCGACTCCAACTCCCTGGTCAACCGCATCCGCACACCGGACGGACCGAGCGGCAGGATGGCGGTCGTCGACTCCAGCGGCACCGGACTGCAACTGTGGAACCTGGCCGACCACCGGCTCCTCGCGACCGCGCGGCCGTCCCGGCCGCTGGCCCGCCTGTACGCCGCGTTCAGCCCGGACGGGCGACGGATGCTGACCGTCGCCCAGGACGAACGGACGGTTCTCGTCTGGCGGATCGACGGCAGCTCCCTCAAGGAGGAGCATGTCCTCGAACTGCCCGCCCCGCCCGGCATCACGGCTTCCGGAGCGGACCCCCAGACGGGGCTCATCCCGTCCTGGATCAACCTGAGCTTCTCCGACAACGACCACGCCGTGATCTCGGGGCTCTCGTACGTCTCACGCTGGCGGCTCGACACCGGTCGTATGGAGGGCAAGATCTACCAACCGCCCGTCCAGGAACGTGCCCAGCTCGCCAACGAGGCGGCCGGCACCTTCGCCACCGCCCTGCCCGGCACACGCCAGGCGGTGGTGCGGACGGTGGCCGAGATCGGCGTCTGGGACTTCACCACCGGCGAGTTCAAGAGGTGGATCGGGAGGAAGGGCGACGACCGGTCGATCCGGTCGTTCGCGCTGTCCCCCGACGGCAAGATCCTCGCCGCGCAGTACGCCGGCGGCCGCGTACAGCTGTGGGACGTCGAGAAGAAGCAGAAACTCCCCGACCTCACCTACAGCGGCGTCCACTACCTCGGCCGCTTCCTCGGCGACCGCCTGCTCCACACCACCACCGCCGCCGGCGAACAGGTCGTCTGGGACGTGGAGGACCGCCAGGACACCTACCGCTACTACGTGGGCTACGGCTCGGTCCTCTCACCGAGCACCGACAACAAGTCCCTCACGATCGTCGACGGTTCACGCACCTCCGTGATCCCCCTCGATCCGGAGCGATGGATGGACCGGCTGTGCACCCTCGCCGGGAGAGAGCCGACCAAGGCGGAGAAGAACCTGGCCGTCGCCCCCGACCAGGTCGAAGACGTCTGCCCGGACCTCTAAGAGCTGGCCTTGGTCAGTTTCAGTGCGTAGTCCGACCACCACTGGCCCGCCTTCGGTCCGCCCTTGCACTCGCCGTCCGACTCCCCGGGCCGCTTGACCCACAGGTAGGCGTCGACGAGCGGGTCGGCCGTCTTGGTCGTGGGCGTCTCGCCCAGCGCGCGGCCCGGCGGGTTGCACCAGCGCTCGTCCGGGTTGCCCTGGGTGTAGGGGCCCTTGCCGTTGCGGCTGGTGTCGATGACGAAGTGCTTGCCCCCGACCTTGGCGGAGAGCTGCTTGCCGTAGGCGATGGACTCGTCGGTGGCGTAGAAGTTGGAGACGTTGACGGAGAAGCCGTCGGCCTGCTCGATGCCGGCCCGGTTCAGGGGCTCGAAGATCTGGTCGGGGTGCCCCCAGCCGGCGTTGCCCGCGTCCAGGTACACCTTCGTGTTCTTCAGCGACTTCAGCTTGGCGACGGCCCCCTTGAGGAGGTCGTAGCGCTCCTCGTGGAACTGCTCCGGCGTGCAGCCGTCGACGAGGTGCAGCAGGGCGTCCGGTTCCAGTATGACCGCGGCCGGCCGGTCGCCGATGCCCGCCGCCACGCCGTCGAGCCATTCGCGGTAGGCGTTGCCGTCGGCGGCGCCGCCCTGTGAGTACTGGCCGCAGTCGCGGTGCGGGATGTTGTAGAGCACGAGCAGGGCCGTACGGCCGGCCTTGTCGGCGGCCTCGGTGAAGCCCTGGGTCTGCTCCCGCGGGTTGTCCGGGCCGACCCACTCGGCGACCGGCTGCTCGGCGATCTTGCGGATCTGCTCGGCCTCCCGCTTCTTGCCGGACTTCACCAGAGCGGCGACCTGCTGTGCCGCGGTGCCGTCCGGATTGACCCAGAAGGGGGCCTTTTCCTTGGGCTGTTGGGTGATCCCGGCGCCCGCGTCGGCGCCGCCGTCCGATCCGTCTCCTCCGTCGGAGGAGGAACACCCCGTGATCAGCAGTGCCGCCCCCAGCACCACTGCGGACAGCCGCCTCCCGGCGGTCGTCCCGGCCCCCCTGCTGCCGTACATCCAACTCCCCCTTGGGTGCACCGTTCCAAGTCTCAATCCTGACATACGTCCCGCGACACCCACGAGGCCGAACCCCACCTGGCCGGATGACGCAGAGCCACCGTATCGGGACTTGACGTATTCAACCTCTAGGCCGGGGCGGCCCCTTGGTTCTACAGTCTTCTCAGCAGGACCCGGCCTCCGGCCAGAGTTTCACCCACCGTGGCTCCCGTGGCCTCCCGCGCGGTTCGCCGGGTTACTCCCGCAGCCCGTGCGCGCGTGGTCGAGGACCGGCCCGGTCGTCGACTTCAGGGGGAGCGGGTCGTCGGCCGGGTCAGGTGGACGTATCCCTACAGACCGGTACCGGTGAGGTACGCCGACACCACCACGTTCGCCGTATAGCTTCCGGTCGTACGGTCGAAGCTGCCGCCGCAGGTGACCAGCCGCAGTTCGGCCCGGCCCGACCGGCGGGGACCGTAGGCCTGGTGGGCGTCGAAGCGGTCGCGGGTGAGGACCTGGACGGACTCGACGGTGAACTCGGCGACCTTGGCGTCGGCCCGGATCACCCGGATCGTCTGGCCCGGCCGCAGGGCACTGACCTTGAAGAAGACGGCGGGCCGGGTGTCGCTGTCGACATGACCGACCAGCAGCGCGGTCCCCGGCGCCCCGGGCGCGACCCCGCCCGCGTACCAGCCGACCACGCCCGGCTGGTCGTACGGCGGCGGATCGAGCGCACCGCGCCGGTCCAGGCCGCGCGCCACCACCGGCGCCTGGACTCCGATGCCGGGGATGTCGACGCGCTGCGGCAGCGCGTCGCCCAGCGGGCGGTGCGCGGGGGGCAGTTTCACGTCCGGTGGGCGTCCGGCCGCGGCCATGTCGCCCGTGGTGGGCGCGGAGATGCCGTGGCGTACGTCGGTCACCTCGCGGCCCCAGAGCCAGAGC
Organism: Streptomyces purpurascens; assembly: GCF_045040895.1. NCBI lineage: Bacteria > Bacillati > Actinomycetota > Actinomycetes > Kitasatosporales > Streptomycetaceae > Streptomyces > Streptomyces purpurascens. Next base: position 3,512,442 of record NZ_CP108341.1, read on the forward strand.
CCGAGCAGCAGCACCACCCAGGCCACACCGGCCAGCAGACGGCCGGTGCCCGAGGGGCGGGTGCGCACCCGGTCCGGGTCGAGATCGGACATGGTCGGTCAGTCCGTTCCACGCTTGCGGCGGACACTGCCGAGCGCGACGGCCACCGCGGCCACTCCCGCGAGGACCAGACCGGTCACGCTTTGCGCGGTGCCGGGCCCGGCACCGCGGTCCTCGGCGGCGACGAGGTGGGCGGCGCCGCCACCGCCCGCCTCGACGGGAGCGACGGGCGAGGCGTGCGCGCCCGGCCGCAGGGAGGCGGACGGCTGCCCTTCCTCTTCGGGGCGGAGCTTGGACTCGGGCTCGGGCTGTAGCGATGGCCCACCGCCCTCGGGCAGGGGCTGCCGTCCGCCCGTCCCCGGCGCGGGTGGCTGCCCGGCCGCGCCGGTCGCGGCCCCGGACGCGGGCGGGCTCTCACTCTCCCGGACGGTGAACGTGCCGGTCCGTTCGGCTCCCCCGCAGGTGATCTTCACGGTGTACGTCCCCGCCTCGATCGTGGAGGGGACGCGGCTCTCGCCGACGAGTTCACCATCGGTGACGGTGAGCGGGGCGTCCGCGACGAACGCCGCCGAGGCGGCGACGGCCGTCCGCGCCGCGCAGCCGGTCACGCGGAGCGCGATGTCGCTGCCGGGTGCGGGGGTCGCCGGGGTCACCGAGACGCTTCCCGCGTCCGCCGCGAACGCCGCCGGGGTGAGGGCGGCCGCGACCAGGACGCTCGTGCAGAGAGTGACTCTCAGGGAACCCATCGTGAAACCTCCAGATGCCTGGAGCCTCCCCCGCACGGTGGGTCACCGCATCCTCAGGGACGCGGCGACTGCTCCGAACGGGTGGCGACGGGTTTGGGCGCGGGTGCGCCGCCTCCTCAGACCCGGTCGACGAGGTCCGCGATCGAGTCCAGGACCTGCGAGGGCCGGTACGGGAAGTCCTCGACCTGGTCGGGCCGGGTCAGGCCGGTGAGCACCAGGAACGTCTGCATCCCGGCCTCCATGCCGGCCAGCACGTCGGTGTCCATACGGTCGCCGATCATCGCGCTGGACTCGGAGTGCGCCCCGATGGCGTTCAGCCCGGTCCGCATCATCAGGGGGTTCGGCTTGCCCGCGAAGTACGGCTTCTTGCCGGTCGCCTGGGTGATCAGCGCCGCCACCGCGCCGGTCGCGGGCAGCGGGCCCTCGGTGGACGGGCCGGTCTCGTCGGGGTTGGTGCAGATGAAGCGGGCGCCGCCGAGGATGAGCCGCACCGCCTTCGTCATGGCCTCGAAGGAGTACGTGCGGGTCTCGCCGAGGACGACGTAGTCCGGCTCGTGGTCGGTCAGGATGTAGCCGATGTCGTGCAGCGCGGTGGTCAGCCCCGCCTCGCCGATGACGTACGCCGACCCGCCCGGCCGCTGGTCGTCCAGGAACTGGGCGGTGGCCAGGGCCGAGGTCCAGATGCTCTCGATCGGCACGTCCAGGCCCATGCGGCGCAGCCGGGCGTGCAGGTCGCGCGGGGTGTACATCGAGTTGTTGGTGAGGACCAGGAAGGGCCTCCCGGACTCACGCAGCTTCTTCAGGAAGGCGTCGGCGCCGGGGATCGGCACGCCCTCGTGGATGAGCACACCGTCCATGTCGGTGAGCCACGACTCGATGGGCTTGCGGTCTGCCATGTGCGGGATCTCCTGCCGTACGCGTCCGGTCCAGCGTGCGACCCAGCCTAAACAGTGGCCGGATCATGTGGAATGGGCCGGTCACGGCGTCCCGAGGGGCGGGACGGTGCAGGGCCCCGCGCCACGGGACGGCCGCCTCAGCGGCGCCGCCGCGCGAGGAGCAGCGCACCGCCCCCGGTCAGCAGCAGCGCCGCCGCGGCCGCGGCGACCCGGACGCCGATTCCGGTGCGGGCGAGTTCCTCGGCGAACGGGAAGCGGTCCTCGCGGGGCGGGACGGAGGCCTCCGGCTCCGGGTCAGGCTGGGAGTCGGTGCCGCCGTCGAGCTCCCCGTCACCACCGTCGATCGGCGCGTCGCTGTCGATGCCGAACCGGTAGTCGTCGGACTGCCCGACCCAGTCGCCGTCGTCGTCGTGCCGCTGTACGACGGCGGCGTTGGCGGTGACGTCGTTGGGCACGGCGTCCGAGGTGACCGCGAGCCGCACCTTCACGGTGACGGTCTTCCCCGGCCCGACGGTGAACCCGGCGAAGCGGTCCTCGTCGTCGGCCAGCGCCCCGACGAGCTCGTCCTCACCGGTCTTCTCGAACCGCACGGTGTGGGACCGCGTCCCCTCGAAGAACTCCAACCGGGGCTGGGACGGCTCCAGGGCCCGCTTGTCGTCCACGAGCACGACGACGGGATGGATCCCGGTGCAGGTCCGGTCGGTCGTGTTGGTCAGGTCGAGGTACCAGGTCCCGTACCCGCCCCCGGCCGCATAGGAGTCCGGCCCGCCGTGGATGCGGGTGGTGAGCGGGAAGGTGTGGTCGTCGGGCGCGGTACAGGCGGGCGCCGGATCGTCCGCGTACGCCGGGTGAGCACCAGGGAGCAGGACGGCGGCTGCTGCCGCCAGGCAGAGGTGAGCGGCCGTACAGAGTCGCATGGAGATGTGACATTGCCGGATGTGGGCGTTCGCGAGCGACGCGGCCCGGAAAGGCCCCCGGACGGCGGTGCGAATCCGCCCGGTCGGCGGACAGTCGCCCCCAGGCCGTTCGCCTCTGCCCTAGCGACGCCCCAGGGCCTTTGCGCGCGAGTGAGCCCAGCCGGTCAGGAGGACACCGGTGGCGGTGAGAACCGCGTAGGTGAGCAGCAGCGGCAGGAAACCACCGGGGAGCCCGTCCAGCAGCCCCCGCTCGCCCTCGTCGACGAGGAGCCGGACGAGCGCCTGGGCGCACACCACCAGCAGCACCATGCCGAGAACCTGAAGGACGTCGTACTTCATGGCCTTTCCTTCCACGGAGGGGGTGATCAGACGTTACGAACGTATCAACGGGTGAAGGTGGATTGGCCGCCTCTGGCCCAGGATTCTTCCTTTACGTCACACTTTCTCGGCGCGCTATCATGGAGGGGTGCGTGACGAAAAACGACGGGCGTGCGCGGTCTGCGGCGGGCCCATGGCCCGTCCGAGCCGAGGCCGCCCGCCGGTCTACTGCTCCCGGAGCTGCCAGGCACGGGCCTACCGCCGGCGCAGGCAGCCGCTGCCCGAGCCGGGCACGCCGCCCGTGCCCCGGCCCACGGAGGTCCGGGCGCGGCAGCGACGCCGGATCGCCGAGGCGGTGTGGCGTATCGCGGCCCAGCAGGGCCTGGACGCGGCGAGCATGCGCGGGATCGCGGCGGAGGCGAGGGTGTCGCTGCGGGTCGTGCAGTACCACTTCGACTCCAAGCAGGCCCTGCTGGTCGACGCGCTGCGCCTGCTGCACGAGGAGAACGAGCGGCTGGCCCAGGGGCGTATCCGGTACGACATGACGGAGCCGTGCGCGCTGCTGCGGGCGGTACTGGACGAGTTCCTGCCGCTGGACGAGCAACGCGCCTTCGCGCTGCGGGTGTTCACGGCGTACTACGCACGGAGCCTGACCGACCCGGAACTCGCGACGGTGTTCCTGGCCGCCGAGCAGCCGCTGGAACGGCTCGTCGCCGACGTCATCGGGGTGGGCGAGGCAGCGGGGCTCACGACACCGGGCATCGACCGGACGTACGAGGCCGACCTGCTGGTGTCGGGGGCCGTCGGGCTGGGCCTGGACGTCCTGCACGAACGCCGCTCCCTCGCGGATGTGCGGACGGTGCTGGACTACCACCTGACCCGGATCTTCCCCACGGAGACGCCCTCACCCGGACCCGGCCAACGCCGGCCGGCCGCCGAACGCCGGCACTGACCGACCCGCCCTCACGTCGCTTCCCGGGCCCCGGCCAAGGCCGCCTCACCCGGCCTCTTCCGGAGCCGGCGGGCGCCGCTCAGCCGCCTCGCGCATTCCGGTCCGCCACCGCCCGGCAACCGCCCGACCCCGACACCGGCCGAGCCGCCCTGACTTCAGCTCAAGCCGACCCTCACCCACCCCCACGCCCGAACACCGGCCCCAGCACCATCTGAGCCGCCCCCACCGCCACGACTCGCCCGCCCCCGGCGGCGACCCGCACCGGCACGGCCTCCTGACCCGTCCGCCGCGCCCAGGCCTCCAGGACCGTCCCGACCCCCCGCACGAACGCCTCCGGAGCCGTGGCCACCGTGCGGCCGCCCAGCAGGACGACGTCGATGTCGAGCAGGCCCACCAGGTTCGCCGCCCCGGCACCCAGGACCCGGGCCGCCTCCGCCGTGTCGCCGCGCGCCACCGCGCCGAGACACAGCACCTCGACGCAGCCCCGGTCGCCACAGGTGCAGGGCGGGCCGTCCAGCTGGATCACCTGGTGGCCGAACTCCCCGGCCCCGGTCCTGGCCCCCCGGTGCACGGTCCCGCCGATCACCAGACCGGCCCCCAGCCCCGTGCCGAGGTGCAGATAGGCGAAGGAGCCGCCCTCGCCCCCGGCGGCCAGGCCCAGCGCCGCCGCGTTGGTGTCCTTGTCGACCACCACCGGCACCCCGAGCCGCTCCGCCAGCGCCTCCCGCAGCGGAAAGCCGTCCCACTCGGGGAATCCGGTCACCCGGTGCAGCACCCCACGGGCGTGGTCGAGCGGCCCGGGCAGCGCGACACCGACCCCGAGCAAGGACCCGGGCCGGGCGAGCGGCATGGAGGCCGGTGCCTGGGCCGCCGTGTCCCCGGCAGACCCCGCCCCACCCGGCCGACCCTCGCCGACCACTTCCCGCGCGACCCCCGCCCCGCCCGGTGAACCGGCCCGGGCCAGCCGCATGGAGCTCGACGCCTGGCCCGCCGCGTCCCCGACGGACCCCGCCCCATCCGGCCGACCCTCGCCGACCACCTCCCCGGGCAGGGAATCCATCCGGGCGAGCGCCCCGGCGGGCAGCACCCCGGCCACCGTCTCCCGCACCGCTTCCGTCACCGCCGTCAGCACGGCCGGTGCCCCGGCCCCGAGGTCCAGCGGAGCCCGCCGCTCCCCCACCACGGTCCCCCGCAGATCCACCAGCACGGCCCGCACCTCGTCCCGGTCCAGATGGACCCCCACCGCGTGCCCCGCCTCGGGCACCAGCCGCAGCACGGTCCGCGGCTTGCCCCCCGTAGAGGCCCGTCGTCCGGCCTCCGTCGCGAGGCCGTCCTCCCGCAGCCGGGCCGTGATCTTGCTGACCGCCTGCGGGGTGAGCCCGGTCCGCTCGGCGAGTTCGAGCCGGCTGATGCCGTCGGCCCCGGCCGTCCGCAGCAGGTCGAGCACCAGCGCGGCGTTGTGACCGCGCAACACGAGAAGGTTCACCCCACCTCCGGTGCCACGCATGCCGCCTACCCCGCCCGTACGGTCGTCCGCCCTGTTCACGCCCCCCATTGTCCCCGGCGCTTGCACTTTGGCAACAGCGTTGCGAAAGTGGGTGCCATGACTGGCACACCCCTCGGCACAGCCCCCGGCTCGCCCCTCCGCGTCGGCCTCGTCGGCTACGGCCTCGCCGGCTCCGTCTTCCACGCCCCGCTGATCGCCGCCACCGAGGGCCTCACCCTCGACACGGTCGTCACCTCGAACCCCGAACGGCAGCAGCAGGCCCGTGCCGAGTTCCCGGACGTACGCTTCGCCGCCACCCCGGACGAGCTGTTCGACCGGGCCGCCGAGCTGGACCTGATCGTCATCGCGTCCCCGAACAAGACGCACGTGCCGCTCGCCACCACCGCCCTCAAGGCCGGCCTGCCGGTCGTGGTCGACAAGCCCGTCGCGGGCACCGCGGCCGAGGCCCGCGAGCTGGCCGCCCTCGCCGAGGAGCGCGGCCTGCTCCTCTCCGTCTTCCAGAACCGCCGCTGGGACAACGACTTCCTCACCCTGCGCAAGCTGCTGAACGAGGGCGAGCTGGGCGACGTCCGGCGCTTCGAGTCCCGCTTCGAGCGCTGGCGCCCGCAACTGAAGGGCGGCTGGCGGGAGTCCGGCGACCCCGCAGAGATCGGAGGTCTGCTCTACGACCTCGGCAGCCACGTCGTCGACCAGGCCCTGGCCCTCTTCGGCCCGGCGGCCTCCGTCTACGCGGAGTCGGACATCCGCCGCCCGGGCGCCGAGACGGACGACGACACGTTCATCGCGATCACGCACACGAACGGCGTCCGCTCCCACCTCCATGTCTCCGCGACGACCCCGCAACTCGGCCCCCGCTTCCGCGTCCTGGGCTCCACCGCCGGCTACGTCAAGTACGGCCTCGACCCCCAGGAGGCGGCCCTCCGGGACGGCCGGCGCCCCGGCCCCGGCTGGGGCGTCGAGCCCGAGTCGGACTGGGGCCGCGTGGGCTCCGGCGAGTCCCCCGTAACGGGCGGCGGCCGCCCCGAACCCACTCTCCCGGGCGACTACCCCGCTTACTATGCGGCCGTGGCGAAGGCCCTACTGGAGGGCGGCCCCAACCCGGTGACCGCGCTGGAGGCGGCCGCCGCCCTGGACGTACTGGAGGCCGCTCGTCGTTCGGCCCGCGAGAAGGTGACGGTGATCCTGTGACACACAAGAGCTCGCACAACCCTTCGCACCACCAGGAACTCGGCCCCAAGTTCCAGCCGGAGCTGACGCCGAGCCTGGAGGAACTGGAGACGCAGGAACGCCGCCTGGTCTTCCGGCAGTTCAGCCACGACGACGCCTGGGCGCTCGGCTCGCTCCTCGTCGAACTCGCCCGGGAACGGCAGGCCCCGCTCGCCATCGACATCCACCGGGCCGGCCAGCAGCTCTTCCACGCGGCGCTGCCCGGCTCCACCCCCGACAACGACGCCTGGATCGCCCGCAAGCGCCGGGTCGTCGAGCGCTACGGCTCCGCCTCCTACCTGGTGGGTGCCCGTTTCCGCGCCAAGGGCACGACGTTCGAGGAGTCCTCGCGCCTCGACCCCGACACCTACGCGGCACACGGCGGCTCCTTCCCGATCACCGTCGAGGGCGTGGGCGTGATCGGCGCGGTGACGGTGTCCGGACTGCCGCAGCTCCAGGACCACCGTTTCGTGGTGGAGGCGCTGGAGGAGTTCCTGAGCAAGGACCGCTAGCGAGCGAGCCGGATGAGCCGGCCGGAATGAGCGAGAGGTCCCTCTGGTTGGCACCGCCGTAGGCATGATCGAACACGGCGCCCACCCGGAGGGATCGCAACCGATGACCACCGCCCTGAAGGAAACCGTCGGCCGGTACGGCATCTGGAGCGTAGGCCTGCGCTCGGAGGACCCCGACCGGCGCGGCGAACTCGCCGAGGCCGCCGCCGAACTGGAGGAACTCGGCTACGGCGCCGTCTGGCTGGGCGGCAACAGCTCCGCCGCCAACGCCGCCCCGCTGATCGAGGCGACCTCCCGGCTCACCGTCGGCACCAGCATCCAGAGCATCTGGCAGCACGAGCCGGACGCCACCGCCACGGCCTTCGCGGAACTGGAGTCGGCCCACCCCGGGCGGTTCCTGCTGGGCCTCGGGGTGAGCCACGCCAAGCGGGTGGAGCAGTACGCCCGCCCCTACTCGGCCCTGGTCAAGCATCTCGACGGCCTGGACGCCGCCGGAGTGCCGTCGGACCGGCGCCTCCTGGCCGCCCTGGGCCCGAAGTCACTCCGCCTGGCCCGCGACCGAGCGGCGGGCTCGATCCCGTACCTGGTCACCCCGGAGCACACGGCGCACGCCCGCGACCTCCTGGGCGAAGGCCCCCTGCTCGCCCCCGAACTGGGCGTGGTCCCCGAGACGGACCCGACCCGCGCCCGCGCCCTGGCCCGCGAGTTCCTCGGCATCTACCTCCCGCTGCCGAACTACACCAACAACTTCCTCCGGCACGGCTTCACCGAGGACGACCTGCGGGACGGCGGCAGCGACCGCCTGGTCGACGCGCTGTTCGCCTGGGGCGACGACACGGCGATCCGCGCCAAGATCGACACGTTCTTCGAGGCGGGCGCGGACCACATCGCCCTCCAGCTCATCAACGACGAGCCCCGGGACGCCCTCCCGAGGAAGGCGTGGCGCGACCTGGCTTCGGTTCTGGCCTGAGGGAGGTGCCCTGAGGGGCGCGGGGAACTGCGCGACCGGCCACGGACGGCCCGCAGCCGAAGAGCACCGCAGTTCCCCGGCTCACCCAGCGGAGCGCCTACGCGTCCTTGAACTCCTGCCGCTGCCGTCCCAGCCCCTCGATCTCCAGCTCCACCACATCCCCGGCCCTGAGATACGGCTTCGGCTCAGGCTCCCCCAACGCAACCCCGGCCGGCGTCCCGGTATTGATCACATCCCCGGGATACAAGGTCATCACCTGACTGAGATACCGCACGACCTCCCCCACAGAGAAGATCTGCTCAGCCGTCGTCCCGTCCTGCTTCAACTCCCCGTTGACCCACAGCCGCAACGACAGCCGCTGCGGATCCGGCACCTCGTCCGCCGTCACCAGCCACGGCCCGAGCGGATTGAACGTCTCGCAGTTCTTCCCCTTGTCCCAGGTCCCGCCCCGCTCGATCTGGAACTCCCGCTCGGACACGTCATGCGCCACCGCATACCCGGCGACATGCGCGAGCCCTTCCTCCGCGGACTCCAGATACCTGGCCGTACGCCCGATGACGACGGCCAGCTCGACCTCCCAGTCGGTCTTCACGGACCCGCGCGGCACGAGCACCGTGTCGTGCGGCCCGACGACCGTGTCCGGCGCCTTCATGAAGACGACCGGCTCGGCGGGCGGCTCGGCACCCGTCTCGCGCGCGTGGTCGTGGTAGTTCAGCCCGATGCAGACGATCTTGCCGATCCGGCCCAGCGGCGGTCCGATCCGCAGCCCGGTGGCGTCCAGGGCGGGCAGCTCACCGGCGTCCGCGGCGGCCCGCACCCGGCCGAGCGCGGCCTCGTCGGCGAGCAGCGCGCCGTCGACATCCGCGACGACGCCCGACAGGTCCCGCAGGGTCCCCTCGGCGTCGAGCAGCGCGGGCCGCTCCGCCCCCGCCGTACCGACTCGCAGCAGCTTCATGATCACGTCTCCCTCGATCGCGGGCGCCCGACCGACGCGTGCGACCCGGATGCGGCGGGTGCAGCCATCGGAGGACTGGTCGATCCTCCAAGCTGGGAGGTCACTCCGCAATACCCAGTTCACGTACTGGACCGTCACCTGGGGACCAAGCGAGGACTACCTGTAGAGGACGGCCCGCTCGACGACACTCCACGTCGTACTGGTCACCACGTACAGCGCGGCGGCCAGCGGCACCACCGCCACGGTGACCAGCGTGAAGAAGGACATGAACGGCATGGCCTTGGTCACCGCCCCCAGCCCGGGCAGCTGCTCCCCGCCACCGCCCCCAGACGGGACGACCGGGTTCGCGGCCATCATGCGCTTGCTGAGGCGGTAGCTGAACGCCGCGACACCGGCGACGATCACGAACAGCCCGACGTAGACGAGCCCCGCGCCACTCAGCACACCGCCCCCGCCGAGCGCGTCCGTCCACCGCGCCCCCAGCGGCGCGGCGAACAGCTCATGGCCGAGCAGTTCGTTGGCCCGCCCGCCGATCGTGTCGCTGGAGAACAGGTGGTAGAGCAGGAAGAACGCGGGCACCTGGAGCAGCCCGGGCAGGCATCCGGCCAGCGGCGACACCTTCTCCTCGGCGTGCAGCTCCAGCACGGCCTTCTGCAGCTTCTCGGGGTTCTTCCCGTGCTTCTTCCGCAGCTCGGCGATCTTCGGCTGGAGCGCGGTCCGGGCCTTCTGGCCGCGTGCGGCGGCCCGGGACAGGGGGTGGACGAGAAGTCGTACGAGCGCGGTGAACAGGACGATCGCGGCGGCGGCCGCGGAGGCGCCGAACAACGGCTGGAGCAGGTCGGCGAGGTGCTCGACCAGGTTGGCGAAGACGGACATGCGTGAGCCCTCCGGGGGTCTCGTCGTGCCGGGAGTTGGTCATGGCGGCATGACGACCCACGCGGGGTCAGCGAGGTGAATGTGCCCCTACGCGAAGGTCGCCCGGAGGGCGTGTCCGGGTGCCCGGGGCCGGGGGCGCCCCTTGGCGTCCGGGTCGCGTTGCGGCAGGAAGGCCGTACGGAGGTCACGGTCGCGGATGGCCGTACGCACACGGGTGCGGGGCACGGCGGGCGCGCAGCGCGAGGCGACGAGGGCGCAGACCGCGAGCGCGGCCGAGGCCGCGGCGGTCGCCGCGAGCGCGACGGTGGCGGTGAGGCTGCCGGTGTCCAGCAGCGCCACGCCCAGGACCAGGCAGAGCAGCACGAAGGCGGGACGCGAGTTCGCCCAACTGCGGATCATCGACGGCCCCTCCTCCCGTACGCGCGTTCGCTCGACTGCCCGTTCACTGCACTCCGTTCGTTATACACGATCATCCGCACCGACCACGTCCGAGACTTCGTACACGGGTTTGAGAAAGGTTCGTCGTAACTCTCGACAACCCACCCGCCACACCCGATGCTTCTCGATGCCCTCGACTCGATGCCGTCGAGGGCCACCCCCCGCGACGCCGGGCCGGGGGGACCGGCGCCTGCCCTCATTTCCCTTGAACTCCCCTACGGAGGAGCCGTGATACGACGCAGAACCCTGCTGTCCGCAGCAGGCGGTACGTTCCTCGGCAGCGCCCTGGCGACCGGCACCGCGCACGCGGACGCCACCATCGCCGTCACCCCCTCGACCACGTACGGCACCTGGGAGGGCTGGGGCACCTCCCTCGCCTGGTGGGCCAACGTCTTCGGCGCCCGGGACGACTTCGCGGACCTCTTCTTCACCACCAAGTCGGTGACGTACAACGGCCGCTCCCTGCCCGGCCTGGGCCTCAACATCGCCCGCTACAACCTCGGCGCGTCCAGCTGGAACAGCGTGGGCGGCGAGACGATGGCGAAGTCGCCGAACATCCCGGCCTTCAAGCAGATCGAGGGCTTCTGGCAGGACTGGAACAACGAGGACCCCACCTCCTCGGCCTGGAAGTGGTCGGCGGACGCCAACCAGCGCGCGATGCTGGTGAAGGCGACCCAGCGCGGCGCGATCACGGAACTCTTCGCCAACTCCCCCATGTGGTGGATGTGCGCCAACCACAACCCCTCGGGCGCGGCGGGCGGCGGCAACAACCTCCAGACCTGGAACTACCGCCAGCACGCGAGCCACTTGGCGGCGACGGCCCTCTACGCGAAGAACAACTGGGGCGTGAACTTCGCGACGGTCGACCCCTTCAACGAGCCGGCCTCCACCTGGTGGACCGCGACCGGCACCCAGGAGGGCTGCCACATGGACCCCGCGGTCCAGGCTGCCGTACTCCCCTACATGCGCAGCGAGTTGGACAAACGCGGCCTCACGAGCCTCCGCATCGCCGCCTCGGACGAAACGAACTACGACACGGCCCGCTCGACGTGGGCGTCCTTCAACTCCGCCACCAAAGCCCTGGTCTCCCAGGTCAACGTGCACGGCTACCAGGGCTCGGGCGGCCGCCGCGACCTCCTCTACACGGACGTGGTGACGACGTCCCGCAAGAAGCTGTGGAACTCCGAGACGGGCGACAGCGACGGCACGGGCCTGACCCTGGCCTCGAACCTCTGCTCCGACTTCCGCTGGCTGCACCCCACGGCATGGTGCTACTGGCAGGTCATGGACCCGTCGACGGGCTGGGCGATGATCGCCTACGACGCGAACACCCTCCAGCCGACCACGGTCCAGACCAAGCACTACGTACTGGCCCAGTTCAGCCGCCACATCCGCCCCGGCATGACGATCCTGGACACGGGCGTCAGCTACGCGGTAGCCGCATACGACGCCACCTCCCGCCGCCTGGTCCTGGTAGCGGTCAACACCTCCACGTCCGCCCAGACCCTCACCTTCGACCTCTCCCGCTTCACGACGGTGACGGGCGGCTCGAACGGCGCCGTCCCCCGCTGGAACACGGTGACGACGGGCGGCGACGCCTACACACCCCACTCGGACACCCGCCTATCCGGAAAATCACTGAGCGTCCCATTCGCCGCAAAGTCGGTCCAAACACTCCAAGTGGACGGCGTGACGCTGTAGGCCGGCGGCCGACGGACGGCACGGCGGCGGTTCGGGGCGATCTGTAGAGCCCGGATGACAAGCATGAGGAATCCGCGCAGGCCAGCGGTCTGGCCTGCACATCTCTCACGCTCGTCACCTCCCGGCAGTACGGTGTCCCCCATGCGCCCCGACACGCCTGCCGAAAACGTCGACCACACCGCCGAAGCGGCACGCCTGGAGCGGACCGCCGGCCTGTATCCCGAGGACGCCGAGGCCCTGCTGCTACGGGCCGCGGCCCACCTGGAACTCTCCGGCGACCGCCCCACAGCGTCCACGCTCTACGACCGCCTGCTGTCCTCCACGGCCGACCTGGACAACCCCCACCTGGTACGGGCGCTCAAGGCCTCGAACCTCTGGGAGTACGGCCACGAGGCCGAGGCCAGGGCGATCATCGAGGGCGTCCGGGCAGCCTCCCCCCAGGACCCGGCCCCCTGGGTCATCGTGGCCGAATCCCTCGAATCCCACGACGAACTGGAAGCGGCCCACGAGACGTTCACGGAGGCCGTGCACCGCCTGCTGACGGACGTGGCGGAGCCCCCCTACGCCACCCACCCCCTCCTCTTCGGCCGCCACCGCGTACGGCGCATGCTGGGCGAGTCCCACGACGAATGGGACGCCCTGGCGGACACGGTCCACTCCCTCCCGATCACCCTGGACGAACTCCACGACCCCAAGCGCGTCTGGTCCCTGGGCTCGGAGAACCCGGCAGAACTGGAGGCCGAGATCCTCCGCCTCCGAGCAGAACTCGGCGCCTACAGAGAGGCCCTGTCCCGCCCGTTCCCGGTAGCGATCCTCCACTGGCCGGCCACGGAACTGACGGAACTCCTGGAGGCGTACCCCTCCCTGTCCGCGGAGTACCCGACCCACGAGTCCCACCTCGCGACCATAGAGTCCGCACTCCGGGAGCTGGCCTCCTCCGGCACCCCGAACCTGGGCATCGTCACGGGCACGGTCCCGTCGTACGAGGCCTTCGCAGCATCGGAGCTGTCGTCCCCGTCGGACGCGACGCTGCTCCCTCAGTACGCGACGACACTGGCGGCGCGGGGGCGGGCGATGGCGTGGCCGCCGCAGCAGGGGGCGGCTTGCTGGTGCGGCTCGGGGCGGACGTACGGCCAGTGCCACGGCTCGGACGCATAACCGAGTCCTGCAGAAGATGCACGACCCACTTCCTCCCACCGAGTACAGCGAGGCCTTCGGCCCATGGCTGGGACGCCAACTGCGTCGAGCGGGCATGTCGCAGGCCGACCTGGCTGACCAGGTCGGCACGACCCGCGCCACCGTCTCAGCCTGGATCACAGGTCGCGCGGAACCCCATGAAGAGACGAGGGCCCGCATCGCGGGCATCCTTGCCACGGCACAACCCTCATGACGCGCACGGTCGGCCTCCCGACGCGGCCGACCGGCGCGCTGGCCCTCGCCCTGGCACCTCGGCCACCGGCCAGTCGCCGCTAAGCCAACCCGGCGTGCCCTGAACCGCTGACGCGCCCTGCACCCCGAGTGCCTGGACAACCCGCCGTTGGACGACGAACCGATGGCCCCCGGCCCTCCTGGGCCGCCCGCTCGCTTCTCCCTCGTGCTGGAGCGGCCCGGGTCAAGGGTGGCCCGAAGGGCCATCGGCGCCAGCCGACGCGGAACGCAGCGCAGCGGAGTGAAGCGCTCTTGAGGCGGGCTGTGGAAGCACGACACTGGCCATGAAGCGGGCGGTTCAACGGCAACGGCAGCCCACCTTTCGGTACAGCCCCTCGAACGTCAGTGATTGCTGTTAGAACAGATCCACATCGTCACGCGTGATCGTGTACGAGAACCACGAGGGATCAGGGGAGCAGTCGTGGCAGAACATGGGGGCCTGTCCAAGCCGATCGCGGGTGTCTACGAGAAGCTGATCACCCATGGTTTGCATGACGAGCTGGAGCGATTCACGGCCGCGGGGTGGAAGGCAATCGATGCCGAGATCACGCCGGAGTCCACGCCCCACGTACTGGCTCGCTACATCGGTGAAGCGGTCAGTCAGAGGCTGAGCGAGCTTCCGCCCGAAGACCGTGTGGCTGTCGCGAACCGCATCCTCGATTCCCTGGACACGAGTGCCGCCGACCCGAGCGAAGCCAAAGCCGTAAGCACGAGCACTATCGCCGAAGGCCCTCGACAGCTCCTTGCTCTCGCTCAGCAGGAGGCCCCAGGCGTCTACGCACTCCGCCCCCTCACCCCCTTGTCTGAGACGTCGCTCATCACAAACTCTCCAGAAGACCTCAGTCTCGGCTCCGAGCTCAGGGCAGAACTCGCCACGGCAGACCGCATTGACCTCCTCTGCGCGTTCGTGAAGTGGTATGGCATTCGCGTCCTCGAGGATTCATTGCGCGCCGCGAAGGAGCGGGGTGTGCCGATCCGTGTCATTACGACCACCTACATCGGCGCCACCGACCGCCACGCACTTGACCGCCTCGTTCGCGACTTCGGCGCTACGGTCAAGGTCAACTACGAGATCCGATCCACGCGACTGCACGCCAAGGCCTGGCTCTTCAGGCGCCACACGGGCTTCGACACGGCGTACGTCGGCAGCTCCAACCTCTCAAAGGCCGCGCTCCTCGATGGCTTGGAGTGGAACGTCCGCCTGTCCTCCATCGCTACACCGGCGGTGCTGAACAAGTTCGAGGCGACCTTCGACGCGTACTGGAACGACTCCGCGTTCGAGACATACGACCCCGATCACCACACCGAGCGCCTCGACCATGCTCTGGCTCAGGCAAGCGGTAGCACCTCCACCACTGACCTGAAGATCAACCTCTCTGGGCTGGAGGTACGTCCCTTCCCCTATCAACAGGACATGCTGGAGCGTCTACGGGTAGAGCGCGAACTCCGAGGGCGCAATCGCAACCTGTTGGTCGCAGCAACCGGTACCGGCAAGACCGTCATGGCGGCCGTGGACTATCGGAGCCTGGCCAAGAGCTTCGATAACCGCCGACCAAAGCTGCTGTTCGTCGCACACCGCAAGGAGATCCTCAAACAGTCTCTCCGGACGTACCGAGAGGTGTTGGACGATGCCTCATTCGGCGAGCTGCTCTATGGCGGCGAGGACCCGCAAGCATGGGACCACGTGTTTGCCAGCGTCCAGTCACTGAACGTCCAACGGCTAGAAGAGTTGGCTCCCGACCACTTCGACATCATCGTGATCGACGAGTTCCACCACGCCACGGCCACCACCTACCGTCGAGTTATCGATCATTTCAAGCCCAAGGAGCTTCTCGGCCTGACCGCTACCCCCGAGCGGATGGACGGGCTCAATGTGCAGGACGAGTTCTTCGAGGGCCGCATCGCAGCCGAGATGCGGCTCTGGGAAGCCCTTGAGAACGACCTGCTCTGTCCCTTTCACTACTTCGGCATCCCCGACGGCACAGACCTGACGAACCTCACTTGGCAACGGGGCGCGTACGCGGACCAGGACCTCGGCAACCTCTACACGGGCAATGAGGCACGTGCTCGTATCGTCGTCAAACAGATCCGAGACAAGGTCTCCCAGCCCGGAGCCATGCGTGCGCTGGGCTTCTGCGTGGACAAGAAGCACGCCCACTTCATGGCGGACTTCTTCCGAAAAGCGGGCTTTCAAGCAACCGCGCTCATCAGCGACTCACCGGCTGCAGCACGTGCTCAAGCTCTCGCTGATCTACGAGAGGGGAAGCTGCAAGTCATCTTCTCTGTGGATCTCTTCAACGAGGGCCTCGACATCCCCGATGTCGACACGCTTCTGCTCCTACGCCCCACCAACAGCGCCACGGTCTTCCTCCAGCAGCTAGGCCGTGGGCTACGACGCACCGAGATGAAGCCCGTGCTCACTGTCCTCGATTTCATCGGACAGCACCGGGCAGAGTTCCGCTTCGAAGAGCAGTTTCGAGCTCTGACGAACCTCTCCAGGAACCGGCTCGTCGATCACATCGAGCACGACTTCCCGCTCCTTCCATCGGGATGCCAGATCATCCTGGAAGGCAAAGCCAAGAACTTGGTGCTGGACAACATCCGCACGCAACTGAGCGCTACCGTCAAGACCTTGGTCAACGAGGTCAAGGCCTATGAGACGCCACAGCTAGCGGACTACCTGCGGGAGAGTCGCAGGGAGATCAAGGAGTTGTACAAGAGCGACAACTCCTGGACGACCATCCTGCGCCGAGCCGGCCTGCTCAAAGCTGCTGCTCCTACTGGCGAATCGGCGCTCCTCAAACGCGTCCACGCTTTCCTGCACGTCGATGACCCCGCCCGAGCCAACGCGTACCTCCGTCTCCTCGCCGACGAAGTACCGCCATACGACGAGCTAGACCCCGCGGACCAGGCCTATGCCCGCATGCTCTTCTTCAACTTGTGGGACAACGCAGGCGGCTTCACCAGCTTCCAGCAAGGCCTCGACGCGCTCCGCGACCAACCGGTCCTTCGTGACGAGCTCCGCCAGGTCCTGTCCTACGTCATCGAGCAGGCGGACCACTTCCCGATCCCCTTGTCGGGCAGCCACAGCCAGCTCCCGTTGAAGGTCCACTCCTCCTATAACCGCTCCGAGATTCTGGCCGCCCTCGGCGTAGCACGCTTCGGCGGCCAGATGCCCAGGTCCTTCGCACAAGGCGTCCAGTGGGTCGAAGATCTCCAGACAGACGCCCTTCTGATCACTCTGGAGAAGAACGAGAAGGACTTCTCCCCTACTGTCCGGTACAGGGACTACGCGCTGAGCCCGACACTCTTCCACTGGGAGTCCCAGAACTCCACGGCCGGAAGCTCCCCAACAGGACAGCGCTACCAGCATCACGCCGAGCGGGGTAGCCACGTCCTGCTCTTCATGCGTCGCTACAAGAACACCGACATCGGTAAGTCTCAGCCTTGGATGCTTCTCGGTCCTGCCACCTACGACGGCCATACCGGCAGCAAGCCGATGGCGATCACGTGGCGCATGGAGCATGAGCTGCCAGCCGACGTCTGGTCGTACGCAGCCATCAACGCAAGCTAGTTGACCACGTTCAATGTCAGAGTGATCAGCTAACGTCAGAGCATGGACTTAGCTTCGATCAAGCCCGGGCTGATGACCACACGCGCAGCGATGAAGAAGCTGTTCGGCGGAGGGACGCAGGGAGGGATCATCCCCTCCGACACCACCCCCAACATCCTGATCTACGTAGATCACGACAGCGGCAAGAAGTACGGCTACGAGGACGGCTGGCTAGAGGAAGAGGACGACCGAGGGCCGGTGTTCGAGTACACCGGCCAGGGCACCCGCGGAGAGCAAACGTTTCTGGGGCTGAACGGCTCCCGCAACGCAGCCGTCTTGTGTCACGCAGACAGCGGAAAGTCGCTGCGCGTCTTCATGGCAGCAGGAAAAGTCCCCGATCCAACCTCTTCCGCTAAGCAACAACGGTACGTAGGCGAATTCGAGCTGGATGCAGAACTTCCGTACACAGTGCGCGAGGCACATGACGAGAACGGCGAGCGCCGTCGCATCATCGTCTTCCGCCTACGCCCTAAGGGAGACTCTGAGCGCCTCACTCAGGATGTCATCAGTCGCGCGAAGGAAACCGACACCCACAGGGTTTCCGCCAATGTGGTCGCGTGCAAGATGGCGGAGCCGAAGAAGAAACGTGCGTCCGAGACTAGGCGGGCTGCACAACCGAGCCTCATAGCCGATCTGCGCCAATCAGCGTTGCGAGAGCAGTACCTCGAGGAGCTCACAAAGCGTGAGCACGAAGTCTTCGCGTACCAGATAAAGATCTCGGGCACGACCAAGACCCTCAAGACCGACCTATACGACGCCACCACGCATGAACTTTATGCGATTAGGGGCGCCAGCAGTCGGGACGAGGTACGCATGGCCATAGGTCAACTGAAGGACTTTGCACGGCACGTCAAGCCGCGCGACCCCAAACTGACCGTACTGCTTCCGGAAAAGCCGCAGGATGACTTGCTGAATCTACTTCACACAGAGGGAATTGATCTCGTCTACGGAGATGCCGTTGGCTACACGAGATGCGCGGTCAAGTAGCAGTACCCTGCAAACCTCTTTGGAGTAATCGTGGCAGAGTCACCAGAGCATTCTTTCCTATCAGACACAGCCCTCCAGATCATGGACAGCGCATCGAACTCAACACTGTTTGGCTATACAGAAGGCCAGCGCAAGCGCTTTGACTTCTCCTGCGACTTAAAGAAGGACTGGTCCAAGGTAATTGCAGGGCAAACTCTCTGGAAGCACGACGGGGACGGAATCGACAAGGACCTAAGAACGCTTCTCCACGAGCAGGACATCGCCGCGGCGGTATACATCGCTCGACACCAGAGCCGTAGCCGTGCGCGCCTCGCCGAGGTAACACAGGACTACCTCCGCACCATGCCCGGGAGCCTGTCTCGCCTGCGCGTCTTCTGGGTGCCGGCGGACTTCGACGCGGACGACGAAAAGTCCCGCACGACCGTCCACACCCTCTTGAAGGAGGAGATCACCAAGGATCTCCTCCTCCAAGTAGCCCTAGGAGGCCTTACTCCCCCGGATGTGACCCGCTTCGCGTCCTCACGGCGCCCCGGCCTCCCGCTCAGGATCCTGTCGCACGTCAAGAAGCAGGGCTATCGCAACCATCGACACATAGCCAAGGCTCTGGACGTCAACCTGAGCGCTCTCCAGTTCGAAACAGAACGGCTCTTCATCATAGGGTTCCTGTCGAGCGACAGCCCGCAAGGGGGCCTGTACAGCGTGACGGATAGCGGAAATGCGATGCTCGATATCTGCTCGCGCCTCCGCGACTACCTTCACGGAAACCTCGGCAAAGGAAACAGGAACGAGGATTTCGAGCACATATGCAAGCTGCTGGGCATCGAATACCCATCGATACCCAAAACGGCACCCCTACTAGTCGGTGACGATGGCCGCGATATACAAGACCCCACCGCACTGCTCCTGCAGCACGTGGCCCAAGCGGACGCTGACGGGTCCGTCGAGTGGCCCGAACCCTACTTCGCAATACCTTCGAGCTCCGAGATATCCACTTCCGAGTGAGCCTGACCCGTTCGGCTAGGGCAACCCTTGGATAGTCTTTCCACATGATTCGCGCAGTGGTCTTCGACGTCGGTGAGTGCCTCGTGGACGAGACCCGGGAGTACGGCACTTGGGCCGACTGGCTGGGCGTACCGCGGCACACGTTCCATGCGATGTTCGGGGGCGTGATCGCCCAGGGCCGGGACTACCGGGAGACGTTCCAGGCGTTCCGGCCCGGGTTCGATCTCTACGAGGAGCGGGAGAAGCGGGCCGCTGCCGGGCAGCCGGAGAGCTTTGGGGAAGAAGATCTGTACGAGGACGTCCGACCGACGCTGGGGCAGCTCCGGGCCGACGGGCTGTGGCTCGGTATCGCTGGGAATCAGACCGTACGGGCCGGGGGGCTCCTGCGGGAGCTGTTCTCCGGCGACGTCGACCTGATCGGTACATCCGACGACTGGGGCGCCAGCAAGCCCGACCCCGAGTTCTTCAAGCGGGTAGCCGAGGCCGTGCCCTTCGAGGTCCGCGAGATTCTGTATGTCGGTGATCGGTGCGACAACGACATCAGGCCGGCCGTGCAGGCGGGCATGCACACTGCGCTTGTGCATCGCGGGCCGTGGGCCACCATTCAGTGGGACAGCACCGAGGCCAGGGAGCTGCCGACCTTCCGCGTCGAAGATCTGCTGGAACTGAGTGACCGAGTGCGCACGTTCAACGCCTCAGCACACTGAGCGTCGTAGACCAGTCATACAGGCGGTCGTCGAGGTCGCGGACGCAGCTCTGGTGTTGGTGAGGAGTCAGTGCACGACGGACCTCGCGTACGCGGTCCATGCCCGTGGCGTACCAGGTGAGTGCCAACTGATCGAGCGCCTTGCCCGCGTACTCGCAGGCTGCATCGGGGTTCCCGGATGCGGCCTCGACGGCTGCCAAGTCGCCGTAGACGACCGTGCGTTGTTTCTCTTCGCCGGGGGCCATGGCTTCCAGCGCCTGGAGCAGTGCCGCGCGGGCCTGCGGGAGGTGGCCGGCGAGCAGTTGGGTATTGCCCTTGAAGGCCGCCAGCCGCCCTGGGGAGAACCAGTCCATCCATTGCGGTGAGGGGTGTTCGTTGCCGTCCTCGAGGATGTCCTCGGCGTGGCCGATCAGGTGCAGGGCGGTGCGAGTGTTGCCGCACCTGGTCTCGCATTCGGCCTCGACGGCGTCCAACCACGCGAGGAATTCCGCGGAGGCAGGGGCGCGGCGCGCATAGGTACGTGCCGCGATCATGCGTTCCTGGGCTCCCTCTTGATCTCCCGCCCAACCCGGAATGAACGCCATGTGCGCGATGATCGCCGAGCCGAGCAACGGGTCGTCGGCCTCGCCTGCGGCTTGCAGGGCGAAGAGGAGCGTCTCGTGTGCGGTGGTCGGCTCGGACAGGTCGAAGAACTCGATCCGACCCGCGAGGAGGTAGGTCTCCGCCAGCGCGGCGGCGATCGTGCGCCGGGTGGAGTCCGACGTCTCCGGAAGGAGGGCGCAGCCGAGCGTCGCGTGTGCCAGGACAGCCGGGTGCAGCTTGGTCGGCGCGACCGACCAGTAGAGCCGACGGTGAGAGCGGGTCACTGCCTCGAAGTCCGTTCCGGCCGTGGCCGGTTGCGTAACGGCTGTGGCTCGGCCTGGCCCCATCGCCAGGCCCCACGCGGCCGCCCCACCGGCGACCAGCGTGCGTCGGACGGGGTCGGGTGTTGAGCCCTCCGAGCCCCATGGGGGCGTGAACCCGAGGGACTCCATGTTCTGGCCAAGCAGGTGTACGAGTACACGCTGGCAGTCCGGTTGCGGCCACGGTGGATTGTCCGACTCCCAGCGGCGGACCTGGCGGACCCCGACGGACAGGCCGCGGATGCCCAAGTCCTTCGCGTGCTCGGTGAGGGCATCGGCCAGGTCCTGCTGTGAGTTGAAGCCGACGGCCACCCGGGCAGCCTTGAGTCGAACGTTGCCTGTGGGCCTTGGCACGGGGCCACCTCCTCCTGCTGACAACTTGCCCCTCACCCTCCCACGAAGGTCCGCTACAGGACACCTACTCCCCCTCAGGGAGTCACTCAGGCCCTTCCAAGGTCCCATCAACGGCCTTTTGAAGTCCTCGAATAGGCGATGCGGTTGATGGACTCTGTTTGCCGTACCGATCGACGGACAGCAAGGGGAGCACGCTGTGGACACACACGAGGGCTTGAACAGAAAGATCTCGGAGTGGCTCGCTCGGACCCACCCGATTCCCGAGCGCGTACGGACGGAGTGGGCCTCACAGGGCGTCGCACTTCTGCCTCTCGGCGAGCGGTTCTCGGCGGTGCGTATCGCGTCCGAGGTCGTGCATGCCGCTGTTCAGTCCAAGGATCAGGACCGAGTGGCGACGGCTCTGGGCGAGTTACTGGGAGGTGCGATCATCTACGACCGCCGAGTGGCGGGTGGCACGTATTACGCACTGGTCGACGGGCATGCCGGTGCCGTGTGGGCCTGCGACAACACCGCGACGTGCCTCGGTCGCGGCACCTACTTGGGGGTGCCGCGCATCGACCGACAGCGACCACCGGGCACGTACTGGGTGGTTCCACCGCGGTACGCGGGTGACCTGTGTCCATCACGTTCAGTCGTCGGCCTGGTTGAAGCAGGCCGCTCTCGGCTGGTCATGGAGGCTGAGGTCTGTTCGCACGACGACTCGGGTGAACTCAAGACGGCTGCATCCGCTCGGCGCCCGTGGGCCATGCGCCTGGTGACCGACCGGCTGCCCGTACGCCCGCCGTCGTACGCGACCGTCGTGCTGGACGGACCTTCCCAGACGGCTCGGTATACGGATGCCGTCGGCCAGGTGGTTGAGATGGGCAAGCACGGCACATCGAGGACGACCGGTACCGCGTCTGTCTCCGGAGGCGGCGACGGGCAGAATCCGCAGCCGCAGACGCAGGACGACCAGACGACCGACTACGAGTCGGACTGATTGATGGCCTCGACTGTCCTGGTCGTCACCGCGTTGGAAGACTTCACAGCGGACCGCGTCATCGGGGCGCTGAATGACCTTGAGTTGCCCGTGGTACGAGTCGATCCTGCCGACATCGGGCCCGACCTGACCTTCGAATTCCATCTCGGACCGGACACCCCTGTATGGGGTGGGCGATTGTGCACGCCGAGTCGAGAGGTGGAGGTCCGGGAAGTGGCGGCGGTTTACTACCGGCGCCCCACCCCTTACACCACCCGTTTCGAGCTTCTGCCACAGCAGCAACGGGACTTCGCGATCGCCGAAGCCAGGCACGGACTCGGCGGTGTTCTGAATGGCCTGCGGGGGGTGCTGTACGTCAATCATCCGCACGCGGTGGCTCGCGCGGACTTCAAGCCGGCTCAGTTGCAGAAGTTCGCCGAGCTTGGGCTAAGGATTCCGCCGACCCTCATCACCAATGAGTCGGAAGCGGCACGGGAGTTCGCCGCCGACCACCGGCATGTCGTCTACAAGACGTTCCGCGGGTTGCCCCGCAACGAGGACGGACACACCGGCGCCATCTGGACCCAGCGCGTGAAGCCTGACGCCTTCGACGACACGCTGGCAGTGACC
This sequence comes from Streptomyces purpurascens, assembly GCF_045040895.1. Lineage (NCBI taxonomy): Bacteria > Bacillati > Actinomycetota > Actinomycetes > Kitasatosporales > Streptomycetaceae > Streptomyces > Streptomyces purpurascens. The sequence goes on from NZ_CP108341.1 coordinate 3,535,055, forward strand.
GCGCACATGTTCCAGGCCGAGCTTCCTAAGAGCGGGGACGTACGGATCACCATGGTCGGCCATCGGATCTTCGCCCAGCGAATCACTCCGCCCAACGGTGCCCTCGACTGGCGTCGAGGCGACTGGGACGAGCTGGTGCATGCCCCCATCGCCGTTCCCGCCGTGATCGAGATTGCCCTGCATGAGTACCTGGATTCTTTCGGCCTGGTCTTCGGCTGCTTCGACTTCGCACTCACCGGGGATGGGGGTGATCCCGATGACTGGTGGGCCATCGAGTGCAACCCGAACGGGCAGTGGGGGTGGCTCCCGGACGCCGCGGACATCGCCGAGGCGTTCGCCGACATTCTGAGCACGGAAGTACGGAAGGAGACGCCAGGTCATGGCGATGCCCGCCGACCCTGAGACCGACGCGGTCCGCCTGCGCGAAGCCATGGCGGACGCCGTCGCCCAAGGCGGTGTCCTTGTGGACCCGGCCTGGCGGGCGGCGGTGGAGGCGGTGCCACGGCACCGGTTCGTGCCCGGTTTCTACCTGCCCGCCGACGAGCGCGACGGGCAAGGACTGACGGTGTGGAAACCGGTCACCGCCGAGCTCGACTACGGGCGGTGGCTGGCAGCCGCGTACTCCGACACCACGCTGATCACCCAGTTCGACGGGGAAGAGCCCGATTGGAAGGCTCCGGTCGTCCGATCTGGTGGTGCGCCTACCTCGTCGTCCACACTGCCGTCCCTAGTGGTGCGTATGTGGGCCGACTCCGAAGTGGCAGAGGGTCACACAGTGCTGGAGATCGGGACCGGGACCGGTTACTCGACCGCACTGGCCTGCGAGCGCCTCGACTCCGGAGATGTCACCAGCATCGAGGTCGACCCCCGACGGTTGGAGGCGGCGGCGGACGCGCTGTACGGCTGCGGTTACACCCCGACCCTGGCCGTAGCGGACGGACTGTACGGGTACTGGCCCGAGGCCCGCTTCGATCGGATCGTGGCCGCCTGCTCCTTCCGTTCCGTCCCACCCGCGCTGCTTGCCCAGACCCGGCCGGGTGGAAAGATCCTGCTAACCCTGTCGGGATGGATCTACGGATACGCCCGTGTCCTGCTCACGGTAGCCGAGGACGGCACAGCAGAGGGGGCGCTGCTGCCCGGCGCGGTCTCCTTCATGGCCGTCCGAACTCATGCCGCACCGGCGTTCGGTAACCCGGCCCACTGGGCCGCCGGCCTGCCGGACAAGCCCCGCCCGGCCCAGCACGGTCCCGAGCGGCTCATGGCCGCGACGGACGAGGCACACCACCTGCGGTTCCTGGTGCAATGCGGGGTGCCGAACGCCCAGTTGATCACCGTCGGCGAGGTCGTACACCTCGTCGACGTCGTGAGTGGCTCCGCGGCCACTCTCACGTCTGGCGACGGCGGTTGGGACGTGCGTGAGGGCGGACCGGTGAGGTTGTGGGAACGCGTCGAGGGGATTCTGGACGCCTTCGACGCGGCAGGCCGCCCAGGTCCCGAGACATTCGTGCTGCGCGTGTGCCACGGCAGGCAGCTCTTGCAGCACCCGAAGATGCCTGGTCTGTTGCTGCCTAACCAGACCTACACGGGCCTGTGATCATCACGTTGGCTGCAAGGTGCTCACGGCCGCCCGGTTCTCCCGAGGTTGGCGGTTCCGGGGCGTTTGCCCGGCCGGGCGGCCCAGGGGTGGGGGCTGCGGGGATGGTGGGGAGGGGTGCAGGGCCGTGGCCGGGTTGGTGGTCCGTGGTGGAGGGAGCAGGCCGTTGGCCGTCGTGGTCAGCGGCGGCTGTAGCCGGTCCAGAGTGGGCCGCCTGTCCGGTCCAGGATCTCCTCGACCACTGCCGTGAAGAGGGTCGGTTCGGTCGTCGGGGTGGAGAGCGCCGCCGACGCGGACTCGGTCAGGCGCGTGTGCAGGTCGGGGTCCGCTGCTGCCAGTCGGCGGGAGAGCCATTTGCCGCCGCCGAGCCAGTGGCCGTTCGTCAGCAGGGCCAGTTCGGCGGCGCGTTGCAGGAGGTGGGTGACCAGGTACACCCGTTCCAGGGGGTCGGGGCAGCCTCGTAGGTCGTCCAGCATGTCGGTGAGTGCGTAGCGGTGGTAGTCCAGCTCCTCCGTGGAGAGGGGAGGCGGGCCGGCGGCCAGGCGTTGTCGGGAGTCGGTCTGGAGTGTGGCGCCGAGACCGTCGGAGTCGGTCAGGAGCACGCCCTCCGCGCACATGGACAGGAGCGGGGAGCGGCGTTTCGTCGTTTCGCGGTCTGCGAAGGTGTGCCAGGCCGTCTCGGTTTGCACGAACAGCTCCACCGGCCAGCCTCGGTACATCAGGCTCTCGCGGTAGGGGGCGGGCGGGCCGGGCAGCAGTACGACGATGTCCAGGTCGGACGTGGGGGTGCGGCGGTCGGTCAGTACGCTGCCGGCCAGGAAGGCGGCTCTCGCCTCGGGGAAGCGGTTCCGTACCAGCTCCCGGGCGGTCTCTGTGGGGTCGTTCATCGTCTCAGTCCGGTGCTCCTGTTCCTGCCTGGTCGTTTCGGGTCCAGCCGGTTGCCGTCAGCACTTCGCGTGCGATGTCGACGACCCGTCGCCCGTCGGTCCGTACTCGTACCGTGTCGGCCGGGACCCGTACCTCCAGCAGGCGGGCCTTGCGGGCGCTGTTCTGGAGTTCCTTGTCCAGTTCCGAGCCCAGTTCCCGGCCCGTCAGGCGTTGGTGGGTCGTGGTGTCGGTGGCGGTGAGGAGGACTCGGGTGATGTGGACGTCCGGGCCCAGGGCTCGGTGGAAGGTGGGGGCCGTCTCGGGAAGGATGCTGAGGGTGTTGGTGTAGATCAGGCGGTGGCAGCCGAGTTGGGCGTAGTTCGTCCAGATCGCTTTGAGGTTGCGCTCTGTGATCGCCGAGAGGTGGGGGTCGTGCTGTGGGGGCGGATAGACCTGGCCCATGAAGTCGCCTTCGATGATGGCGTGGGAGATGTCGGCGGCGCGGAGTTGAGCTGCTGCCTCCCAAGCCACCGTTGTTTTTCCTACGCCGGCCCGGCCTCCGATGAGGAGGACTGAGGGAGGGGCGGCGGGTGTGTCTGCGGTTCCGGCTTTGCCCATGAGGGGAGCGTGGCAGTGCTCCGTCTCGCGGTGCGAACGGATTTGAGAGGGGTGGGTCAGGGGGCGGGTTCGTCGTGCCGAAGGCTGCGGAACATTTCGGGGGTCGTCCAGCCACGCAGCGTGGCGAGGATCGTCGATCTGAATGCGGCCTCTGCTGTGGGGGCGTCGAAGGCCCCGGCGAGTTCGAGCGTCACCAGCCCGTGCAGAGTCACCCAGAGTGAGACGGCGATCGGCGTCGCTTCGCCGTCGAGGACGGACTCTGTCAGGGCCCGGTCGATCGCCGCGATGAGCGGCCGGACGGGGTCGTCGGTACCGACCGTCTCTGACGGCGTGAAGGACTGCACTCCACCGAACAACACCGAGTACAGGTGACTGTGTTCGCGTCCCCATCGTCGGTATGCCGTGGCCAGTGCGTAGATGTCGGCGAGGGGATCCTCGGAGGTCGGCACCGCCGTCACGGCCTGGAACAGGCTGGCGACAGCTCGGTCGCGTACGGCTCCGATCAGGCCTTTCTTGTCGCCGAACAGGGAGTACACCGCCGCCGTTGACGTCTCGGCGGCCGTGGCCACGGCGCGGACGGTGAGCGACTCCTGCGGACGGGTGGCGAGCAGTTCGGTCGCGCACTCCACGAGTCGCGCTTGGACGGTCGCGTCGTTCGTTCTCGGCCTACCCATGACGAAGAGCCTACCTTCTTTGATAACGTCGTTTTGAAACAGTGTTTTGAAACAACGTTCGGAAACTTCGGAGGTTCGTCGTGCCCACGTTCGCCATACGCCTTGCTCGCATCACCGGACGCTTACTGGTGGCCCTGGCCGCCGTCGCGACGCTGGTCGTCGTCTTTCTCGCTGCGCTCGTCCTCACGGACGGGGCGGGATCGGGGCTCGCCGCTTGGCTGACGGCCCTTGGAATCGGGGCTGCCGCCGCACTGTGGCGGGGCCGGCGTCGCGCCCGGGCGGCGCGGCTCGCGCCGTTCCTGCCGGTGGTGGTCGCGGCAGCGTTGACCGCGTCGGTCTGCGTCCCGACCGCTCCCACGGCACGGCGGTCCCCGCCCGCACTGCCGTTCGTGGCCACCCAGCACTGGACCCTGGACACGGGCAGCCGGGTCGCGGTGTACCACTACCCGCCCGCGAAAACCGGCACCCGACACCCCGTTCCGTTCGTGTACCTCAACGGCGGACCGGTGCGCGGCATCTCGGTTCAGGACCACCGGTTCCTGCGGCTACTGGCGCGACAGGGCCACGACGTCTACGCCTACGAACAAGCCGGCGGCGGGCGAAGCGACTTGCTCCCCATGGAGCAGTACACGATCTCGAGGACGGTGCGTGACCTCGCCGCCTTCGTCGACCGCCTGGACAAGGGCAAGGTCGACGTCCTCGGATTCTCCTCGGGCGGGGTCGTGCTCACCCGGGCCCTGGCGGACCCGCGTGTCGCCGCCCGCCTGCATCGGGCGGTCATCGCCGATCCCGGCCCGATGGACGGCCCGACCGCGCGCATCGCAGGGCACAAGGGCCGGTCGACCGCGCGCGACCTCGCGCCGGCGATGACCGGACCGCGATCGACGCACCTCCCGCGGTACGCCGTCGCGTTCGGCCTCATGCGGCTCGGGCTCCTCACCCCCGACACCGGGCTGATCGGACAGGCCGAAGGGGACAACGCCTTCACCGCCGCCGACCTCGGCAGCGACACCGCGTCCGCCTACTGCGCGCGCGACGCACACCGCATCCCCACCGAGGACACTGCTCAGAACTTCTCCTTCAGCCCAGCCGCCAGCCTCCGCGTCCAGCAGACGATCAAGGACTCACCCTCCCTGGCCCCGCGGCTGAGGCACTCCAAGACACCCGCGATGCTGATGATCGCCGAGTGCTCCTCCCAGGTCCGCCAATGGGCGACCGCCGTCCTCGCCGAAGATCCCGCCATCCAGCGCACGCAGTACATGCCTGGCGTCGGACACCACATGTGGAACGGCCTTGACGACAACAACGCCCGAGCCGCCGCCGTCATCACCGCGTTCCTCCAGGACAAGCCCGCGCCCCTGCCGAACTACCCGACGCGCGACGGGATCCCCGCCTTCCTGCGCGACCACAAGTGAGTTAGCGGGGTGACCAGCCCGCCCCGGCAGCCCGCTAGCCCAGCTCGCCCCGTTCGATGCAGAACTCGTTGCCCTCCGGGTCCGCCATGACGACCCAGCCCTTGCCGTCGGGGCGGGTGTGGTCCTTCAGCTGGCTGGCGCCCAGAGTGAGGGCTCGTTCGACCTCGGCGGCGCGGGTGCGGCCCGTGGGCTTGAGGTCGAAGTGGACACGGTTCTTGGTTGACTTGCCCTCCTCCACTCGGATGAAGAGCAGGCCGGGGCCGTTCGGGTCCTCGATGAGTACCTCCGAGTCGCCGGGTTCGTCGATGTCGGAGATCGGGTGACCGAGCAGCTCGCTCCAGAAGCGGGCGAGTTCGTACGGCTCACCCGTGCAGTCGAAGGTGATGTGGCGGATGGTCGGATTCAACGGTCTTCCCCCGTGGGTGTGTTCGCCGTGTGGTCGCGCTCCGCAGGATGGCCGGGGCGGCGGGGGCTGTCGAACTATTTTTGAGATCACCGACCAATAGGTGGCTGGGAGTTGAAGGTTCTGATCGCCTCGTAGAGGCGGTCCGGCTGGTCCAGGTGGACGTCGTGGGCCGCGTCCGGGATGCGGGTGAGGTGGGTGGCCGGGCGGTGGGTGAGCATGGTGGTGGGCTCGTCGGGGCGCATGGTGCCGTGTTCGCCTTGGACGAGGAGTGTCGGGCAGGTGATCTGTGACCACTGGGGCCAGTAGGCGGTGGTGGCCAGTTCGGCGACCGACGTGATGAGCGTGGCGCGGTCGAAGGCGGGGTACCAGCCGTCTTCTCGCCGCTCCAGGGTTCTCGTCCAGGCCTCGTGGCCCAGGAAGGCCTCCGCGGCCTCCAACGACTCGAACGGCGTCGGCCAGCCGTCCAGCCAGGTCGCGATCTGTGCGGGGAGTTCCGGGTTCGGGCCCGCCGGGCCCGCCTCGACCAGGATCAGGGACTGGACCAGGTGGGGGTGGGAGGCGGCCAGCAGCATCGCGGTGTGGCCGCCGAGGGACTGACCCAGCAGGGTGACGGGGGCCAGGGCCAGTTCCTCGATCAGGGTCACGGCGTCCTGGACGTGGGCCGCGCGGGTGGTGGTCGCGGGGGTGCGGGTGCTGGCGCCGTGGCCTCGGGCGTCGTACGTCACCACGCGGTGGCCGTCGGAGAGGAGCAGGGCGGCGAGCACGTCCCACTCGCCCTGGTGGCCGGCCAGGCCGTGCAGGAGGAGGAAGGGCGTGGCGGATTCCCGCTCGGGGCGGTGGTCGTGGTGGGCGATGCGGGTGCCGTCCGGGGTGGTGAGGGGCGTGGGGGTGGTGCGGGCGGTCTTCAACTGGCCCTCCTGGAGCGACGTGACGTGGGTCGGGCCAGCCTGTCCGTCCACGGCGGTCGCCGCCAGACGGTTGACGGGGGCCATTCCCGGAGGGCCGCGTCCGTGATTCGTACGGCCGGACGGTCACGTCACTCGATCGCGAGTTCCTCCGCCCTCGCCGCCCGCGGGAGCCGATCCTCGAAGGGGCGGCGCGTGACCAGTGCTGCCCGGATGTTCATCGTCGGGTGGGGGATGACATGACGCGGGAAGCGGAACGATGCCATGGCCTGGAGGGTCGGGCGGTGCTGTTGGCGGCCGGGCTGGCCGATCTGGCGGTGAGTACGGTGGGGTCGGCCGTGGGGACGGTGCGGGGGCTGCTGCGCCGTTCCGATGCCGTGGAGCTGGCGGCGGAGGCCGAGCACGACCTGGTGGCGCGGGGGCGGCTGGCGCTGGACCGGTACGCGGCCGTGCCGCCCGCCCACTTGGAGATCCTCGCCCGGCACGCCCAGGCCCGGAAGGCCGCCGGTGGCGTCTGACCGGTGGGAGCCGACCGCGTTCAAAGTCCGTGTCGACGAGGTGCTGCGCGAGTTCGTGGGCGAAGAGGCCGACGCGTTCGCGGCGATCGATCCGGTCCTCGGGAGCGTGGCCGAGAACCTGGAGTCGGCGGTCGCGGAGGGCAAGCGGCTTCGGGCGGCCTTCTGCTACTGGGGGTGGCGCGCGGCGGGGCAGCCGGACAGCGGCGCGCTGGTGCGGGCGGCGGCCTCCATGGAACTGGTGCACGCCGCCGCCGTGGTGCACGACGACCTGATCGACGACAGCCCGCTGCGGCACGGGCGGCCGACGGCGCACGTCGCGCTGCGGGCTGCTGTCGGGAGCCGGCCGGACGCCGACACCGCCGCCAGGTCGCTGGCGATGCTGGTGGGTGACCTGCTGATGGCGCTGGCCGGGCAGTTGTTCGCCACCAGCGGTCTGCCCGCCGCGTATCTCGTCCGGGCGCGTCCGTTGTGGTCGCTGATGGCCCGCGAGCTGATCGCGGGCGAGTGCCTGGAGATCCTGCGGACCGGGGCCGGTCCGGACACCGCCGTCTCACTGAAGGTGATCCGGTACAAGACCGCCAAGTACACCGTCGAGCAACCCCTGCTCATCGGCGGCGTCCTGGCCGGAGCGGGCGCGCGGCTGCGCGAGGGGTACTCCGCGTACGGACTGCCGCTGGGTGAGGCGTTCCAGCTCCGGGACGACCTGCTCGGCCTGTTCGGGGACCCTGACCACACCGGCAAGGCCAACACCGACGATGTGCGCGGCCGACGGCCCACAGCCCTGCTGGCGGAGACATGGCGGCTGGCCGGCGAGGAGGAGCGGGAGATGCTGCGCGCCCTGCTGGGCCGGGACGACCTGGACTCGGAGGGTCTCGCGCAGGATCTGGACGCCGTGCGCGAGGTGATGCGCCGGCTGAAGGCGCCCGACCGTATCGAGGACATGATCAGCGCACGGGTCGAGGAGGCGCTCGACGCCCTCCACGGGCTGGATGTGCCGACGCCCTCCGCCGCCGCCCTGACCGCGTTGGCGCATTCGGCGGCGGTCCGCCTGTTCTGACCGACCAGAGCACCGGCGCCTGTTCTGTCAGTCATGACCCGGCCTGGACACGAATCCGTGGATGACAAGGAGCCCTGCCATGACCTGTACCGAGGCATCGATGAACGCCCTGCGGCAGGCCGGTGACGAACTCGCCGACGCAACCGTCGCCGCGCTCTTCGAACGCGGGGAGGTGGGCAAGTTCAACACCCTGATGCGGTACGTCTCCACGGCCGGCGCTCCCCTGCCGGACGGCCTGCCCGATGTCGCCCGCGAGTACCTCGAGAGCACCCGGACCCCACCGGCCTGGGTGGACTGGGCGGAGATGGAGAAGGCCCGGCTCTTCTTCATCGACAACAACGTGCACATCTCCACCGCGCTGTCCTTCGCGTCCATGCCCGCCTGCTACCTCGTCCCGCATGTGGCGAAGCTGCTGTCGGCCACCCACGGGCTGAAGTACCCCTCCAAGCGGATGGCGGAGACCGGGCAGTTCACGGTCTATCTGATGCAGCCCGACGCCTTCGAGGCCGGCGGTCGCTTCGTCCCCGCCGCCCAGAAGGTCCGCCTCCTGCACGCGTCCATCCGTCACCACCTCGCCCGCGAGAACCGCTGGGACACCGAGGTCCACGGGACGCCGATCTGCCAGGAGGACATGATCGGCGGGCAGATGTTCTTCTCCATGCTCGTACTGGACAGCCTGCATCGCCTGGGCATCCACATGTCACAGGAGGGCGCGGACGCCTACTACTACGCGTGGCGCGTGGTCGGTGCGATGCTCGGCGTCGACCAGGACGCCGTCCCTCACACCCTCGACGAGGCCCGCCGGTTCCTCGACCTCTACATGGTCCGGCACATGGGGCCTTCCGAGGAGGGGACTCAGCTGACCCGGCAGCTGATCGACCTGTACGAGGAGGTGGTGCCCGGCACCTTCTTCGATCCGATCGTGTCCGCCCTCATCCGTCACCTCGTCGGCGACACCTGCGCCGACTGGCTCCAGGTGCCGCGCACCTCGTGGGACACCGTCGTCAAGGCCGCGCCCCATCTCCTGGGCGTCCTGGAGACCATCGAGGACCACTCCCCGTTCGGCGCCTGGGCCCTGGACCGCCTCGGCCATCTCACCAGCGTCCTGGAGCTGTCCACGCTCACCCGCGGACGCGTCATGCACTACGCGATCCCCGAACAGCTCAGGAAGGACTACGGCGTCTCCAACGCGGTGCCTCGCACCAACCGGTGGGCTCCGCCGGCCCCCACGCTCTCCTGACGCCCCCTCCGGGCCTCGCCGGCTCGGGATCGGGTGCCGGGGAACAGCCGCCGACCTGCGGAGCTAGCCTTGGAACCCGCACGAGTACAGCAGGAGGCAGGTATGGCGAAGGTTCCCAGCGCGGTGGTCGCCGCGAGCGGGCTGGTCGGCGGGTACGGCGTGGCCCGTTGGACCAGGCAGCGGCCGCTCGGCGGGGCCGTGCTCGCGGTCGCCGGGGCGGCGGCCGCGCGGCAGTGGCGGGAGCAGGCCGGCGGGGTGGCCGCGGGGGCGTTGTCGGCCGCGTATGTCGCCGCCTTCGCCGGGTCTCATCCGCTGGCCAAGAAGGTGGGCGCCTGGCCCGCCGTGTTCGGAGTGGCGGGGGCTGTGGCCGTGGCGTCCTGGGTCGTGGCTGACCGGCGCGGCTGACCCGCCCACCAGCAGGTACAGCAAAGAACCCGGCCCTGAATCCCAGGGCCGGGTTCTTGTGTGGAGCGCCGGGCAGGCCTTGCACCTGCATTTCCCCGCAGGAAGCGGGGCGTCTTTCCTTGGACCACCAACGCACGATCCTTCAGCCGGAGTTCCGGCGACCGGATGCAGATCAACTGTACCGCAGTTTTTGTTATCGCCGTCACCGCCGCCCGTCTCCTCACCGTCCCCCACAGGCACGCGACTTACGACGTTGAGGTACGAAGCTCGTGACACGACAGATCAGCCGCCGGAGCATGTTGAAAGCAGCGGGTGCGGCGGGCGCCGTCATCGGTACGACCACGCTCGCGACCCCGGCCTCCGCCGCCGACGCCCCCTTCACCCACCCGGGGTTGCTGCACACCCGTACCGACCTGGACCGGATGGCGGCCAAGGTGAAGGCGGGCGCCAAGCCCTACGCGGCGGGGTTCACCAAGCTCACCGCCAACCGGCACGCGCAGAGCGGCTGGCGGGCCAATCCGCAGGCGACGGTGTACCGGGGGGCGGGGTCACCCCAGAACTACGCGGCCCTCTACAACGACATCCACGCCGCCTACCAGAACGCCCTGCGGTACCACGTCGGCGGAGAGGACGCGCATGCCGACACCGCCGTGGCGATCCTGAACGCCTGGTCGGGGAAGCTGACGTCGATCCAGGGCTCGGCCGACCGGTTTCTGGCGGCGGGGTTGTACGGGTATCAGTTCGCCAACGCGGCGGAACTCGTGCGTGATCGTGACGACTTCGACCTCGGGCGGGCTCAGGAGCTGCTGTCGGACGTCTTCCTGCCGCTCAGTGACGGCTTCCTGAGCCATCACAACAACGCCGTCGTCACCAACTACTGGCCCAACTGGGATCTGACGGCCCTCGCCTGTGTGCTCGCGACCGGGATCTTCTGCGATGACCGGGCTGTCGTGGAGCGGGCCGTCGAGTACTTCAAGCACGGCGACGGGATGGGGTCGGTCCGGCATGCCATTCCCGTGGTGCACGACGACGGGCTCGCGGAGTGGGTCGAGGCCGGGCGCGACCAGGGGCATGCGCTGCTCGGGGTCGGGCTGATGGGCACGGTGTGCGAGATGGCGTGGAACCAGGGCATCGATCTGTACGGGTACGACGACAGCCGGTTCCTCAAGGGCGCCGAGTACGTGGCCAAGTGGAGCCTGGGCGGTGATGTGCCGTATACGGCCAACACGCGGAGTAAGGGGGCGATCGGGGGGTGGTCGGGGAGTGAGACGGCTACGGAGGCGGCTGGTGTGGATCCGGGGATGACCCGGCCCATCTGGGCGATGATCGCCAATCACTACACCAGGCGGCGGGGGTTGTCGGCGTCTTATGTGACACGTGCCGCCATCAAGGCCGCGCCTGAGGGTGGGGGCGGGGACTACGGGCCCAACAGTGGGGGGTTCGACCAGCTGGGGTTCGGGACTCTGGCGTTCACCCGGGAGCGGGCGGCCGAGGTGTCCTCCGCGCCGAGTCCGGGTCCTGCCGCGTCCGACGGGGCGGCCGGGGGTGTTCGGCCGCAGGCTTCGGCGTCGCCGGTCGCGGGTGGCGACCTGGCTGCCACGGGGTCGGCGGACACCGTCGGCTGGGCCGCGGCGGCGGGGATCACGGCCCTGGCGGGGGGACTGCTGTTGCTGCGGCGGCGGGGCCGGGCCGGGTAGCCGTGGCGGGCGGCCGGGGGCCGGTGGCACCTGTCGGGCCGGGTGGCACCTGTGGCCGTCATGTCCCTTGTGTGACGCGGTAGTTGGGGTGAGGGTGTGATCCAACTGTGAACTCCTGATCCCTGGAGGAACATCCGTGCCGTCCAACACCCCACGTGTCCCTCACGCGAGAAGAATCGGGAGACTGGCTGTCGGAGCCCTGGTCACCGCGCTCTTCGGCCAGTTGATGACCGGGACCGCGGTCGCCGCTCCCTCGGCCGAGGACAGAGCAGAGGCCCTCTTACCCGGGCGAATAGCCTGGGCACCCTGTGAGTCGCCCTCCGGCGAGGGCACCTTCGATTGCGCCACGGTCAAGGTGCCCGTGGACTGGAAGCGGCCCAAGGGTGCCACCTTCGAGCTGGCCCTCGCCCGGCACCGGGCCACCGACCCCGCCCGCAGGATCGGTTCGCTGCTGGTCAACCCCGGTGGGCCGGGGGGCTCCGGGGTTGACTTCGCGTTCCGTGCCCCGGACAGCTTCTCCCCCGAACTGCTGGAGCGGTTCGACATCGTGGGCTTCGACCCGCGTGGTGTCGGCCGCAGCAACCCGGTGGTCTGCGACCGGGACCGGGTGAACGCCCAGAACGCGTTGCTCTACCCGGACGGCGCCGCCTCCTTCGCCGCCCTCCGCGCGGCCAACCGCGCTCTCGGTGAGAGCTGCCGCGACCTCACCGGCCCGCTCGCCGACCACATGGACACCGGAAGCGTCGTCCGCGACATGGAGGCGATCCGCGCCGGCCTCGGCGAGAAACGGATCAGCTACTACGGCGTCTCCTACGGCACCGCGGTCGGCCAGCAGTACGCCGAGCGTTACCCGCACCGCGTCCGCGCGATGACGCTCGACTCGAACATGGACCACAGCCTGGGCGCGTGGGGCTTCCAGAAGACCGAGGCCGTCGGGGTGGAAGAGTCGTACGGCCAGTTCGCCGACTGGTGCGCCCGTACTCCCTCGTGCGCGCTCCACGGCCGGGACGCCCGAGCCCTGTTCGACTCGCTCTACAAGCGCGCGGAGGCCGGTGAGCTGGTCGTGCCGGGCGACCCGCCCCAGCCGGTCGCCCCGTGGGAGGTCCAGACCATCGCCCACAGAAGCGGGTACGACCCGGCGTCGTGGTTCGATTTCGCCCAGGCCCTCGCCGACCTGGACGCCGGCGCCCCCGCTGCGGCACGGATGCTCCGGAAGTACGGGGCGCCGATGGAGTACCCGTTCAACTCGGTGATGTGCCAGGACTACGACCTCGGCGTGGACTCGTACCGCACCCTCGCCCGCTTCCAGCGCGAACTCGGCCGGCTCGCGCCCGTGACCAGGTTCAGCCCTCTCGGCTGGACCGTCCAGACGGGCTGCCAGGGCTGGCCGTCCGAGGTGTCCAACCCGCAGCGCAGGCTCGATGTCGACGGCACCCCGCCGATCCTGCTGACCAACAGCCGGTACGACCCCGCCACTCCGCACTCCTGGGGCGCCAACGCGGCGCGGCAGATCGGGCGCGAGGCCGTGTTCCTCACGTACGACGGTGTCGGCCACGGCGACTACTGGCTGAGCCCGTGCGCGCGTGACGCCATCGACACCTATCTCGTGACCCTGAAGACCCCGCGCGACGGCACCCACTGCCCCGCGATATGGCCGGCCGGGCCCTCCGCCCAGCGGCAGTCGCCGTCCGGCGGCCTCGTCAACCCGCTGCCCGAGCTGCTGGGCACGGGGACGGGGACGTACGGGCGAGCCGGCTGAGGCGGACCGGCTCGGGTTCCCCTCGGGTGTGAGTGTGTGGGTGTGGCTCCGGCCGGGCCGGAGCCACACCCACACACGCGGGGGGCTTACGCCGTCGCCTTGTCCTCCGCCGCCGTCAGCGGCTTCGCGATGTCCTCCAAGGACCGGCGTTCCGCCTTCACCGCGAGGATCGCCGCCGCCAGGCCGGCCAGGCACATCAGGGTCGCGCCGATCTGGAAGGCGAGGGCCGTGTCGGCGACCTTGCCCGTGCTGGTGAGGTCGGCGAAGAGGAGCGGGCCGCTGATGCCGCCGGCGGCCGTGCCGATGGCGTAGAAGAAGGCGATGGACATGGCGCGGGTCTCCATCGGGAAGACCTCCGACACCGTCAGGTAGGCGCTGGACGCGCCCGCCGAGGCGAAGAACAGGACCGCGCACCAGCACGCCGTCATGGTGGTCGCGCTCAGCGAGCCCTGGTCGAAGAGCCAGGCCGTGCCGAAGAGGAGCAGGCCGGAGAGCAGGTAGGTGCCGGAGATCATGATCCGGCGGCCCACCGTGTCGAAGAGCTTGCCCAGGAGCAGCGGGCCGAAGAAGTTGCCGAGCGCGATGACGGCGAAGTAGTAGCCGGTGTTGCCGCTCGGGACGTCGAAGAACGTCGTCAGGATCGCGCCGAAGCCGAAGGTGATGGCGTTGTAGAGGAAGGCCTGGCCGATGAAGAGGGAGAAGCCGAGGATGGCGCGGCGGCGGTAGTCGGAGAAGACCGTGCGGCCGATCTCCAGGAAGGAGACGCTGCGGCGCTGGTGGATGGTGATCTCGCCCTCCGGGCGCGGCAGCGGCTCGTCCCGCTCCTCCTCGATCTTGCGTTCGATGGAGGAGACGATGCGTTCCGCCTCGTCGTCGCGGCCGTGGATCAGCAGCCAGCGGGGGCTCTCCGGGACGTGCCGACGGACCAGCAGGATCACCAGGGCCAGGACCGCGCCGAGCGCGAAGGTCAGGCGCCAGCCGACGTTCGCCGCGAAGATGTCGGTGTCCAGCGCGACGATCGACAGCAGGGAGCCGCCGACCGCGCCCAGCCAGAAGCTGCCGTTGATCATCAGGTCGGTGCGGCCGCGGTACTCCTTGGGGATCAGTTCGTCGATCGCGGAGTTGATGGCCGCGTACTCGCCGCCGATGCCGAAGCCGGTGAGGAAGCGGAAGAGGAAGAACCACCAGGTGTCGAAGGAGATGGCGGTCAGCGCCGTCGCCCCCAGATACACCGCCAGGGTGATCATGAAGAGCTTCTTGCGGCCCCACTTGTCGGTGAGGCGGCCCCAGAACAGGGCGCCGATGCAGGCACCGGCCACATACAGGGCCGCCGCCATGCCGGTGACCTGGCCGGAGGTGATGGGCAGGCCGCTGTCGGGCTCCGACAGGCGGCTGGCGATGTTGCCCACGACGGTGACTTCGAGGCCGTCGAGGATCCACACGGTGCCGAGGCCGAGGACGATCGTCCAGTGCCAGCGCGACCACGGGAGGCGGTCGAGGCGGGCGGGGATATTGGTGGTGACGGTTCGGCCGGTCCCGGCCTGCGCGGTGGTCATGGGCTCCCTCCCCATCGAGCGGAACCGGGGTCGAGTGCCCTGAGCGGGTTTTCTTACGCCCCGAGCCCGTCAACGCCCCCCGCACGACGCCCCGCAGGCCCCTACGCCCCCAGCGCGTGCGACACGGTGTAGATCAGCAGGCCCGCCAGCGAGCCCACCACCGTGCCGTTGATCCGGATGAACTGGAGGTCGCGGCCGATGTTCGCCTCGATCTTCCGCGTGGTGTGCTCGGCGTCCCAGCTCGCCACCGTGTCCGTGATCAGGGAGGTGATCTCCTTGCGGTAGGTGGTGACGACGTACACGGCCGCGTCCTCCACCCACTTGTCGACCTTGTCCTGCACCTTGCGCTCGGCCGCCATCCGGGAGCCGAGTGACAGCAGCGAGGACCGTACGCGCAGCCGCAGCTCGCTGCGCTCGTCCTCCGCGGCGGCGACGATCATGGATCGCACGGCCGTCCAAGCGCTGGCGATGAGGTCCTGGACCTCGCCGCGGCCCAGCACCTCGCCCTTGAGCCGCTCGACGCGGGCGCGGGTCTCGGTGTCGGACTGGAGGTCGGAGGCGAAGTCGGTGAGGAAGCGGTCGAGGGCGCCGCGCGCGGGGTGGGCGGGCATGTCGCGCATCTCGGTGGCGAAGCGCAGCAGCTCCTTGTAGACGCGCTCGCCGACCTTCTTGTCGACGAACTTCGGCGTCCAGCCGGGGGCGCCGCCCTCCACGGCGTCCATCACCTCGTCGCGGTGCAGCACCAGCCAGTCGTGCGCGCGGGTGACGACGAGGTCGACGACCCGTTTGTGGCCGCCGTCGGCGACGACCTTCTCCAGCATCTTGCCGATGCCGGGGCCGATCTCCTGGGCGTTGGCGCGCCGGGTGATGGCCTCGCCGACGACGGCCTGGACGTCGGAGTCGCGCAGGACCGTCAGGGCGCCCCGCAGGGCGGTGGAGAGCTCCGCGGTGACCCGGTCGGCGTGTTCGGGGACGGCGAGCCAGGCGCCGAGGCGGCTGCCGATGCCGACGGCGCGCAGCCGCTGCCGTACGACGTCCTCGGAGAGGAAGTTCTCGCCGACGAACTCGCCGAGGGAGACGCCGAGCTGGTCCTTCTTGGTGGGGATGATCGCGGTGTGCGGGATGGGGATGCCGAGGGGGTGGCGGAAGAGGGCGGTGACGGCGAACCAGTCGGCGAGCGCGCCGACCATGCCGGCCTCGGAGGCGGCGGCGACATAGCCCGCCCAGGGGCCGGCGCCCGAGTTCTGGGCCCACTTGGCGAGGATGTAGACCACGGCCACGAACAGCAGGAGGCCGGTGGCGGTGAGCTTCATCTGGCGTACGCCGCGCTGTTTCTCTTCGTCCGCCGGGCTGAAGCTCGTCATCGCACGGTTCACGGCGGCGCCGGGGCGGGCATGCTGCCCTTCAACGCCGCCCTTTTCTTCTGCTTTCATCCGTTCCATCCGCTCCACCCGCTCGGTGATCCCGCACACATTGTCCCTTCCTGACCGACTCCTGGAACGGAACAGGAGTTCCCGGCGTCTGTCGGAAGGGGGTAATGCCAGGGGTCCTGTCAGCTTCCCCCGGCCCATGACGCATCATGGGCACATCAGATCGGAGCCTTGGGCTCCCATCGCTGGAGGAGAACTGAACAGCATGACCCGGGGTCGTGGTTACGCCCTGCTCGCGGCGATCGTCGCAGCAGTTGTGGCCCTTTCCGCCGCCATATATGTCGGAGTGGCGACCGACGACGGCACGCAGACCCGGAACACCCGGGCCGACGGCCGTCTTCCGAACAACTCCGCCGCCCCCGCCTCAACCGGCACCTGGGTCGGCACCTGGTCCACCTCACCGGCGGGCGCCGAGCCCGGCACCGAGGCGACCGGCATGGCGGACCGTTCGGTACGCAACGTCGTCCACACCAGCGTCGGGGGTACGAGTGCCCGCGTGACGCTGTCCAATCTCTACGGCCAGTCGCCGCTGAGCATCACGCAGGCCTCGATCGCAGTGGCCGCCGCCGCGGGTACGCCCGCCGCTCTCTCGGACACCATGCGGCAGCTGACCTTCAACGGCGGCCCCACGGTGGTCATCCCGCCCGGCCGGCAGGTGATGAGCGACGTGGTCCGCGTCGCCATCCCGCACGACGCCGACATCCTGATCACCACGTACACACCGACCAGCTCCGGCCCGGTGACGTACCACCCGCACGCCCGGCAGACCTCCTACGTCGCCCAGGGCAACCAGGCCCAGGACACGACGGGCACGCCGTACACCGAGCAGAGCAGGTACTGGCGCTATCTGACGGCGCTGGACGTGCTGAGCAACGAGTCCGACGGCACGGTCGTCGTCCTCGGCGACTCCCTCACCGACGGCATCACCTCCACCGCGGGCGCCAACAGGCGGTGGACCGACGTGCTGTCCCAGCGGCTACGCGCGGAGATCGCCGCCGGGCGGGACCTGCCCCGCTACAGCGTCGTCAACCAGGGCATCAGCGGCAACCGCGTCCTCACGGACGGGCTGGGCCGCCCGGCCGACAACCCCAGCGGGCTCAACCGCTTCGGACGGGACGTGCTGGAGCGGACGAACGCCAAGGTCGTCGTCATCGACCTCGGCGTCAACGACATCCTGCGCAACCCGCGGCTCGCCGACCCGAACGCGATACTCGACGGACTGCGCACCATGGTGGGCCAGGCCCACGCACGCGGCCTGAAGGTCGTCGGCGCGACCCTGATGCCGTTCTACGGGCACCGCGGCTACACGGACCCGCGGGAGTCGGTACGTCAGCAGATCAACGCCGAGATCCGCGCGGGCCGGGTCTTCGACGCGGTGGCCGACTTCGACAGGGCGCTGCGTGACCCGTACGACCCGCGCCGACTGCGCGCCGACTACGACTCGGGCGATCATCTGCACCCCAGCGACGCGGGGTACGCGCGGATGGCCGAGGAGTTCGACCTGGAGAGCCTGAAGGGGTCGGCTCCGGCCGAGCTGTAGGAGTACGACGCCGAGTACTGGCCGACGACGCTCAGTACTCGCCGTTGCTCCGCCGCTCCAGTTTCTCCCGCCGCCGCTCCTCCTTGAGCCGCTGCTTCTCCGCCCGCGTCAGCTTCCGCTGGACCCCGACGCCGCCCCAGAAGGCGAACCCGGTCACGATCACGCGCGGCGCCCCGGGCTCCCCCGGCACACCCTCCTCGCGATGGTCGAAACCGCCCATGATCCCGATGCCGCGCACCACGACCTCGACGCCGGGCGGCACGATGACATCCACCCCGCCCATGATCGCGATCGCGTTGATCTCGACCTCGCGCTCCGCGAAGTTCGCCTCGCGCAGGTCGATCTCCCCGCCGCCCCAGAAGGCCAGACAGGTGAACCGCCGGGGCATCGTCCAGTGCCCCTTGCGCTGGAAACCGGACATCACGGCGACGGCCCACGTCGAGGATCCCTCGCCGCCGACGACCCGCCCGGGCCAGTCGGACCCCGTGGCGGGGTCCTTGCTCAGCGACACGGCGGGCACCGCGACGCCCGCGGCCGGCAGGTCCCGGGTGATCGGCACCAGTTCCCCGTACGTCCGCGCCTGGTACGTGGCGTCCAGCCGCTCCTCGAACTCCGCCATGTCGAGACGTCCCTCGGCGACGGCGTCCCGCAGGATACCGGCGACCCGTTCACGGTCGGCGTCGGAGGCGCGGAGGTCCGGGACTGCGTCGTCGGTCATGTACAGCAGCCTACGAGTTACCGGTGCCGGGCACTATGCGGTCGCGCGCTCTTCGTACATCTTTGCGATCACTGCCTCGATGTCCGGCTCCCGCACCGACAGGTCGACCAGCGGGTACTCCGCCGCGATCCGCGCCACCAGCGGCGCCGCCGACTCCGCCGCGGGGAACGCCAGCCACTGCCGCGGCCCGTCCACCCGGACGACCCGCGCGGGTGCCGGTGCCTCGATCGGGGGCAGTTCCCGCTCGAAGTCCACCACCAGCGTCCGCTCGCTCTCCCCCGCCTCGTGCAGCCCGGCGAGCGGACCGTCGTACATCATGCGCCCGTGGTCGATGACCATCACCCGCTTGCACAACTGCTCGATGTCCTGCAGATCGTGCGTGGTCAGCAGCACCGTCGTACCGCGCTCGGCGTTCATCTCCCGCAGGAACTCCCGCACCTTGGACTTGGAGACGACGTCAAGTCCGATGGTCGGCTCGTCGAGGTACAGCACCTCCGGGTCGTGCAGCAGCGCCGCCGCGATGTCCCCGCGCATCCGCTGACCGAGGGAGAGCTGACGTACCGGCACGTCCAGCAGGTCGCCCAGGTCGAGGAGTTCGACCAGGCGGTCGAGGTTCTCGCGGTAACGGACGTCCGGGATCCGGTACATGCGGTGCATCAGCCGGTACGAGTCGACCAGCGGCAGGTCCCACCACAGCGTCGTACGCTGCCCGAACACCACACCGATGCGGTGCGCGAGCCGGGTGCGCTCGCGGGAGGGGTCGATGCCCGCGACCCGCAGCCGGCCGGCGCTCGGAGTGAGGATGCCGGTCAGCATCTTGATCGTGGTCGACTTGCCGGCGCCGTTCGGGCCGATGTAGCCGACCATCTCGCCGCGTTCCACCCGGAAGGAGATCGAGTCGACGGCCCGTACCTGCCGCAGTTCCCGCTTCATGAAGCCGGTCTTCTTGCGTACGTCGAAGACCTTCTCGACACCGTCGAGTTCGATGAAGGCGCTGTCCACCTCGGTCACCTCAACTCCCTGTACTCCGGTAGGAACGAAGCCCCGTCCGCCACGCCGCCCCCGCCAGCGCGCAGCAGGCCACCGCCACCAGCGGCGAGGCGAAGGCCGCCCAGGGCGGCAGGCCGATGGGGTACGGCCGCCCCAGCACATAGGCCGCCGGAACCCAGTTGACGAAGGCGAGCGGCACCATGAAGGTCACACCGCGCACCAGGTCCTTCCCGAACACGCTCGGCGGATACTGCAGCAGCGTGGTCCCGCCGTACGTGAAGGCGTTCTGCACCTCGGAGGCGTCCTGCGCGAAGATCTGGAAGGCCGCCCCCGCCACGAACACCGCCGAGAAGATCGCCGCACCGCTGACCACCATCACCGGCACCAGCAGCACTTTCGCCGCACTCCAGTCGACGTCCACCGAGACCAGCGCCCAGCCCAGCACCACGAGGCCCTGGGTGATCCGGCCCAGCCGGCGCAGCGCGAAGCGGTCGGCGCCGACCTGGGCGAGCACCGGCGCGGGCCGCACCAGCAGCGTGTCGAACGAGCCGTCGCGCATCCGGGCGCCCAGGACGTCCATCGACCCGAGCAGCAGGTCGGCGATCCCGAACGCCGTCACCGACAGCCCGTACAGGAAGGCGACCTCGGGCAGTGACCAGCCGCCCAGCGAGTCGACCTGCGAGAACATCAGCAGGATCCCCACGAAGTCCAGGCCGGTCACCGTGAGGTTGCCGAACACCGTGACGACGAAGGAGGTGCGGTAGGTCATGCTGGACCGCATCCACATCCCGGCGATCAGGCGGTAGGCCCGCAGCCCCTCGACCAGGGCACTCCGCTCACCCACCCTGCACCACCACCCGCCGCGTCGCGGCCGACTGCAGCAGCCGTCCCGCCGCCAGCAGCGCCACCGCCCACGCCGCCTGGAAGGCGAACGCCCGCAGCGGGTCGGTCTCCCCCATCAGCACATCCGCCGGCATCTGGATCTGCGCCGCCCACGGCAGCACCCGCACGACCTCGCCGAGCGCCCCGGGGAAGGCGTTCAGCGGCAGCACCATGCCCGAGAAGAAGATCCCCGTGACCATCAGGACCTGGTTGACGCCCATGCCGTCCATCAGCCAGAACACGCTCAGGGCCGCCAGGTAGCGGATCGCGAAGCTGACCACCGTCGCCAGCAGAAGCGTGACCACGAAGGCCGCCCAGGGGGTGACCGACGTCGGCAGCGCCATGGGGAAGAAGGTCGCCCCGAACACGAACGGGATCACGCCCCGCCCCAGCATCTGGAACAACGCCCGCCCCACGTCGCCCGCCAGCCACCACAGCTGCAGATCGGCCGGCCGGTACAGATCGACGGCGATCTCACCGGTGCGGATGCGCTCCATCAGGTCCTTCTCGGCACCGCCGCCCTGGATGGCCAGCGTCGCGTAGAGACACTGCCCCAGCCACACGTACGTCACGGCCTGGGCCTGGTCGTACCCTCCGAGATGCGGCTTCTCGTCCCACAGCGCCAGATACGTGTAAACGAGGATGACACCGAAGACCGTATTGGTGAACACCCCGGCCACCGTGGCCGCCCGGTACGTCGCGTACCGCCTGAAGCCCCCCGCCGCGACGGCCGCGTACAACCGTCCCGAGCCCACATCCACAGCCCTCCTCGCCGCCGGACACCGAAGCGCAGGAGCCTAGTGGGCCGAGGATCACGCGTGCCATGGGTTTTCCCGCCCCCACGGTGAGTGCGATCACGCGTCGGTCTGCGCCCAGCCGTTGCACTTCTCCCAGACGATCCCGATCGTCGATGACCGCCCTTGGCGAGGTCAGTGACGGTGAAGACCTCGCCGTAGGTCTGGATGCGGGCCTTGCCGCCCGAGTCCGCGTGGGGCGTGAGGTTCCAGTCGGCACCCGCCCAGACGGTACGATCCGTTCCGTCCGCGTGGGCAGAGGCGCCCGTGGCCAGGGCGAGCAGCGTGGCGGCGGTGCCGGCCGGGGCGGAGCGTGCGAGCAGTCGCATCTTCGGTCGTGTCCCCCTTCAGGCGAATCTCGCGCAAGCAAGATCGCGATTCGAACAGGCGTGCAGGGCGGCTGGGTTCACCCTGCGTCCGCCTGTGCGTTCGCCCGCACGCCGCCCGCCTCACCACACGGCTCGCGACACGACCCTCGATCAGGGAACTGATCGCCGGATGGGACAGTCTTCATCACAGGGGCGCAAGAGCGAGCAGAGACGTACGGGAACGACGTACGACGCGAAACAGGAGTCCGTGCACGACATGAGTGACGAGCCTCAGCCGCAGCAGCCGAACCCGGGGCGGGAACCGAGAGAGCCGCAGCCGGACGGCGACCCGGGCACGCCACGGGCCCAGGCTGACGACGCCCCGGGCACGGCACGACCCCAGACCGACGACGCCCCGGGCGCTTCGCGGGCCGAGACGGACGGCGACCCGGGCTCGCCAGGGCCCCGGGCCGACAACGACACGGGCTCGCCCCGAGCGATGACGGACGGTGACCCGGGCACGTCCCGAGCCAAGACCGACGGCGCACCGGGCACGCCCCGAGCCAGTACTGACGGCAACCCGGGCACGCCCCGAGCCAAGACCGACGGCGCACCGGGCACGCCACGGCCTCAGGCCGACAACGACCCGGGCACCGTGCAGATCCGGGCCGTCGGCGCCGCGGGCACGGCACGGGGCCGGACGGGCGGCGTCCCTGGCACGCCATCGGCCAGGACGGACGGCGACCCGGGCACACCACGGCCCCAGGCCGACAACGACCCGGGCACGGTACAGATCCGGGCCGTCGGCGCCGCGGGCGCGGCACGGGGCCGCACGGGCGGCGTCCCGGGCGCGGCTCAGGCCCGGACGGACAGCGCCCAGGGCGCGCCGCGCCCCCAGGCCGGCGACGGCCCGGGCACGGCGCAGCTGCCGGCGGTCAGCGACCCGGGGGGCGGGCCGCAGGCCAAGTCCGGCGGGAAGCGGAAGCGGACCGGCTGGCGCCGGGTGATCCCGACCTGGCGCATGACGCTCGGCGGCTTCATCATCGTCGTCATGCTGCTGATCGGCGGCTTCTTCCTCGGCTACTCGCTCGTGCAGATCCCGCCGGCCAACGCGCTCGCCACCAAGCAGGCCAACGTCTACCTCTACGCGGACGGCTCGGTGATCGCCCGCGACGGCGAGATCAACCGGGAGAACGTCACCCTCGCGCAGATCTCCAAGGACGCCCAGCACGCGATCCTGGCCGCCGAGGACCGCGACTTCTACACCGAGTCCGCCGTCGACCCCAAGGCCATGGTCCGCGCCGCCTGGAACACCGCCCTCGGCAAGGGCAAGCAGTCCGGCTCCACGATCACCCAGCAGTACGTGAAGAACTACTACCTGCGCCAGGAACAGACCGTCACGCGCAAGGCCAAGGAGTTCTTCATCTCCATCAAGCTGGACCGCGAGCAGAGCAAGGACCACATCCTCGAGGGCTACCTCAACACCAGCTACTTCGGCCGCAACGCCTACGGCATCCAGGCCGCCGCCCAGGCCTACTACGGCATGGACGCGACCGACCTCGACCCGGCCCGCGCCGCCTACCTCGCCGCGCTCGTCAACGCGCCCAGCCAGTACGACGTCGTCGCCCACCCCGAGAACCGCAAGGCCGCCGAGTCCCGCTGGAACTACGTCCTGGACGGCATGGTCAAGAAGGGCTGGCTCAGCGAGTCGAAGCGGGCCGGCATGAAGTTCCCCATGCCGAAGGAGTCCACCCTCTCCACCGGCATGTCCGGACAGCGCGGCTACATCGTCCGGATCGTCAAGGACTACCTCACCCAGAACAACATCATCGACGAGGACAAGCTCGACGCCGGCGGCTACCGCATCACGACGACCCTGCAGAAGGGCAGGCAGGACGCCTTCGTGAAGGCCGTCAACGACAAGCTGATGTCCAAGCTGGACAAGAAGAACAACAAGGTCGACTCGTACGTACGCGCCGGTGGCGCCGCCGTCGACCCCAAGACCGGCAAGGTCGTCGCGATGTACAACGGCGTCGACTACGTCAAGCAGTACACCCCCAACGCCACCCGCAGGGACTTCCAGGTCGGCTCCACCTTCAAGCCCTTCGTGTTCACCTCGGCCGTCGAGAACGCCTCGCGGACCCAGGACGGCCGCGTGATCACCCCGAACACGATCTACGACGGCACCAACAAGCGACCGGTCCAGGGCTGGACCGGCGACCCGTACGCCCCCGAGAACGAGGACCAGCACTCCTACGGCCCCATCACCGTCACCGAGGCCACCGACAGCTCCGTGAACTCGGTGTACGCGCAGATGGCCGCCGACGTCGGCCCCCAGAAGGTCAAGCAGACCGCGATCGACCTCGGCGTCCCCGAGACCACCCCGGACCTCGCCGACGGCCCCGCCATCGCACTCGGCACGGCCACCGCCAGCGTCCTCGAGATGGCGGAGTCGTACGCCACGCTCGCCAACCACGGCCGGCACGGCACGTACACGATGGTCGACAAGGTCATGAAGGAGGGCACGCCCATCGAGCTGCCCGAGCGCCGCACCCGGCAGGCCGTGAGCCGCGAGGCCGCCGACACCACCACCTCGATGCTGCAGAGCGTCGTCCAGAACGGCACGGCCTCCGCCGCACAGGCGGCGGGCCGCCCCGTCGCCGGCAAGACCGGCACCGCCGAGGAGGACACCGCGGCCTGGTTCGCCGGCTACACCCCCGAGCTCGCCACGGTCGTCTCCGTCATGGGCCAGGACCCGGTCACCGCCGCCCACAAGTCGCTGTACGGCGCGATGGGCCTGCCGCGCATCAACGGCGGCGGGGCGCCCGCGGAGATCTGGACGCAGTTCACCCAGGACGCCCTCGAGGGCAAGCCGGTCACCGACTTCGACCTCAGGCTCCAGCCGGGCTCCGACGTCTCCGAAGCCCCCAGCCCCGAGACCCCCGTCGACCCGACCACGGGCGGCACCACCGACGGCGCCAGCTCGACCCCCGGCGGCGAGGAGACCGGCACCGAGACGCCCAGCCAGACCCCGAGCGCGCCCGAGAGCCAGACCGACGGCGGCACCACCGACGGCAGCACGGGAGGCGAGTCCCCGACCGGCGGCGGCACCGCGGACGGCGGAACCGGCGACGGCGGCACGACGGAGGGCGCCGGCGGCGCGGCCGACGGCGGCACCACGGAAGGCGGCGGCACGGCCGACGGCGGCGCCAACGGCGCTCCCACCGGCCCCGGCTGGGGCTTCGCCCCACAGGGCGCGCGCCGCGAATAGGTCAGGTCAGTGACCTGAGGTCGCCTTCAGCCCCACCACGGCGACCAGCAGCAGGCACACGAAGAAGATCCGGGCGGCGGTGGCAGGCTCCCCCAGCACGGCCATACCGACCACCGCCGCCCCGGCCGCGCCGATCCCCACCCACACGCCGTAGGCGGTACCGATGGGCAGGGTCTTGGCGGCCTGGGACAGCAACAGCATGCTGATGACGATTCCGGCACCGGTGAGAACGCTGGGGAGCGGGCGGGTGAAGCCGTCGGTGTACTTCATACCGATCGACCACCCGACTTCGAGCAGACCGGCGACGACGAGCAGAACCCAAGCCATGACGAGCACCTCCGGGAGACAGGCTGACGGTCCAGGTGCGTCGTCTTTGCCTTCGTCCCGGTACGGCGCGTCTCGTCGGGTCCCTCCAACGTAGCAAACACCACGACGAAGGGCCGGTGACAACGGTCACCGGCCCTTTCTTCGTGCTGTGGGATTACAGGTAGAGGCCCGTCGAGTCCTCCGAGCCCTCGAACCGGTCCGCGGCCACGGCGTGCAGATCACGCTCGCGCATGAGCACGTACGCGATGCCCCGCACCTCGACCTCGGCGCGGTCCTCCGGGTCGAACAGAACCCGGTCGCCCGGCTCCACGGTCCGCACGTTCTGCCCCACCGCGACGACCTCGGCCCAGGCCAGCCGCCGGCCGACCGCCGCCGTGGCGGGAATCAGGATGCCGCCACCGGAACGCCGCTCGCCCTCGCTGGTGTCCTGCCGCACGAGTACGCGGTCGTGCAGCATCCGGATGGGCAGCTTGTCCGGATGGGTGCTGTGCTCGTTTCTGTTGGCGCTCACGCCCTGAAACCTACCTGTCTTCGCCGCGAACGTACGCAGTCGGGTCAGCCCTTGCGCCGCCGCGTGCCGAGGGCGAGCAGCCCGACCACACCGACCACCACGAGGGCGACCGGCACGACCCGCTCGAGGCGCGGCGCCCCGTCCTCGCCCACGAAACGGGCCCGCACGTCGGTGACGGCCCGATTGACCCCCACGTACGCCCGCCCGAGGGTGTGATCGATATTGGACGCGACCCTGGCCTTGGCGTCCCCGACGATCGTCTTCGGGTGCACCCGCACCCCGATCTCGTCGAGGGTCTCGGCCAGGGTCTCGCGGCGGCGCCTGATGTCCGCCTCGATCTGCGCCGGGGTCCTGGTGTCCGCCGTGTCCGCCACCGTGTCGCCTCCGAAGTCGGTATAAAGCCTGTGCCGGACAGTCTGTCAGCTCCACGGCTCATCGCACTGTCAGGACCCCCGGTTACGCTGGTCCGATGAGCGAGCGACTCCAGCCGGGGGACGTGGCCCCCGCCTTCACCCTGTCCGACGCCGACGGCACCGAGGTGTCCCTGGCGGACCACAAGGGCCGCAAGGTCATCGTGTACTTCTACCCGGCCGCCCTCACCCCCGGCTGCACCAAGCAGGCCTGCGACTTCACGGACAACCTGGAGCTGCTGACGGGCGCGGGCTACGACGTCATCGGCATCTCCCCCGACCAGCCCGAGAAGCTGGCCAAGTTCCGCGACAAGGAGTCCCTGAAGGTCACACTGCTGGCCGACCCGGACAAGCAGGTCCTGGAGTCCTACGCCGCCTTCGGCGAGAAGAAGAACTACGGCAAGACCTACATGGGCGTCATCCGCTCCACGATCGTCGTGGACGAGGAGGGCAAGGTCGAGCGGGCTCTGTACAACGTCCGCGCGACGGGGCACGTGGCCAAGATCATCAAGGATCTGGGGATCTGAGGGCCCGCTTCTCCAATGTGGAACGGCTCGTACCGGGGTTGCCCGGTACGAGCCGTTCCACATTTCGTGCGTGACTGTCCGATAAACGGTTCGTTACTCCGTGCGAGGCCACGAACGGGTGGTCGAGATCGGAGGGGAACGATGGGGGTTAGGTACACGCGCGAGTTGCTCGAAGAAGCGGCGCGGGTGACATCGAACTGAGACGACGCCGTGCGGTGGTGCGGAGGTACACCAACACCGGGCAGCAGACGCTATCTGCGTCAGAAGATGGCCGAGGCGAGCGTAGATGTCTCACACTTCCCCGCGCGGTGGGCACGCCACACCGAGGAGACACTTCGAGAGGTCGTGGCGGTGTCGACCAACGTCAAGGAGGTGCTTCGCCGCCTGGGCATCAACCCGGTCGGTGGCAACCACACGCATATCAGCCGCCGCATCTCGACGCTGGGCATCGACACATCCCACTTCGTGGCACAACCACCGAGATCAAGAGGCTCTCGCGGCGATCTCCTGAGCCTCGGGACACCACAAACCGGCAGGATCCCGGGAAGTCGGCTACTTCGACACTTGCTCCACATCGGAGTACCGGAAAGCTGCGCAATGTGTGGGGTTGGGCCCAGATGGAACAACAAACCCCTCCAGCTGGAGGTCGACCACATCAACGGCGACTGGTGGGACAACCGTCCGGGGAACCTTCAGCTGCTCTGCCCCAACTGCCATGCCGTGACGGACACATACCGAGGCCGCAGGCGGAGGGCGGCCGCATGAACAGGCCGAAGTACACACACGACCTACTGAGTCGGGCTGCAGCGAAGGCCACCAGCGTGGTCGACATGATGTACATGCTGGGAGCGCCGATGGGTAGCGGCCCTCGCTGCTATCTCAGCAAGCGGCTGCAGCACTACGGCATTGATACCTCGCACTTCCGCGAGGAGCCTCTGCCGGAACGCGAACGGCGCAGCTATCCGGAAGAACTCCTCAGAGAAGCCGCCGCTCATTCGAACAGCATCAGGGAGATGCTGGAGTACATGGGGCTTCCTCCAAGCGACAGCCCGTATGGCCACATCAGAAAGAAGCTGGACAAGTTTGGGATCGACACCTCGCACTTCACCAGCGGACGCAGGTACGGCCCTGGCCGTCTTCCCCGCCCCGAACTGGCGGCTGCAGTGGAGTCCGCCACAAGCGTGGCCGGAGTTCTCGCCGCTCTTGGCCGAAGTAACAACGGTACAACGCGGGCGCTCGTGAAGCGCAGCATCGAGGCGCACGGTCTGTCGACCGACCACTTCACGGGGCAGGGGCACTATCGCGGCAGCCGTTCCCCGAACCGCAAGCCAGCAGCCGAGATCCTGGTGCGGCTCCCTCCCGGGCGTCCCCGCACCAAGACGATCCTGCTCAGGCGAGCCCTTGATGACCTCGGCGTACCGCATGTCTGCGATGAATGCAGTGTCGGGGACACATGGCAGGGCAGACGGCTCGTCCTGGAGATTGATCACGCGAACGGCGACCGTCTGGACAACCGCCGGGAGAACCTGCGCTACCTTGCCCGTCTTGCCACAGCCAGACGAGCACGTTCTCCAATCGATCGCGCCGACTTTCGGTCCCGGCGCAACCACTCGCCGAGGACCAGTAAGGTGTACGTGGGGCCGTAGCCCAATTTTGGCAGGAGGCACCACTTTTAGGTAGTGGACAGTGCGAGTTCGAGTCTCGTCGGCCCCACATTCAGGGCGCGGCGCTCAGCGAGGCGCCGCGCCCTTCCATGTTCTTGCACAACCTGGCCCTCAGCCCAAAAGCTCCCGCACCACCGGCACCAACGCCCGAAACGCCTTCCCCCGGTGGCTGATCGCGTTCTTCTCCTGCGGGGTCAGTTCCGCGCAGGTTCGGGTCTCCCCCTCAGGCTGGAGGATCGGGTCGTAGCCGAAGCCGCCGGAGCCGGAAGGCTCGTGGCGTAGAGCGCCACGCAGCTGGCCTTCGACCACCCTCTCCGTGCCGTCCGGCAACGCCAGCGCCGCCGCGCAGGCGAAGTGGGCGCCCCGGTGTTCGTCGGCGATGTCCGACAGCTGGGCGAGGAGCAGGTCCAGGTTGGCCTTGTCGTCGCCGTGTCGGCCGGACCAGCGGGCGGAGAAGATGCCGGGGGCGCCGTTCAGTACGTCGACGCAGAGCCCCGAGTCGTCGGCGACCGCGGGGAGGCCCGTCGCCTGGGCCAGGGCGTGGGCCTTGAGGAGTGCGTTCTCCGCGAAGGTGACGCCCGTTTCCTTGACGTCGGGGATGTCCGGGTAGGCGTCGGCACCGACGAGTTCGTGCGGCAGGCCGGCTTCGGCCAGGATCGCCCTGAGTTCGGTGATCTTTCCGGCGTTACGGGTGGCGAGGATCAGGCGGGTCATGGCCCCCAGTATCGCCGCCGGGCCGGGGCGCCCCTTCAGGGGCGCGGGGAACTGCGCGAGCAACCACGACGAACCCGCGGTCGACCACCGGCAGAACCCCGCACACGAGAACCCCGGCCCAGCCAGCGCAGCGTTACGGCGTGCAGACCTTCGTCAGTTCGCCCGCCGCGTCCGTGACCGGGCTGATGTCGGGCGTCTCGTCGCCGTTCTTGACCGACGTACGGACGTTGTCCACGGCCTTGTTCAGGTCGTCCACGGCCTTGTTGACGTCCGTGTTGTCGGTCTTGTCGCCGATCTCCCCGAGGTTCTTGTCGATGGAGTCGAGGGACTTGTCGAGCTGCGTCGGGTCGTTGGCCGCGTTGTCCACGGCCTGCTGGAGTTCCGTGACGCTGTCGGCGATGGCGTCGGCGGTCTGGACGCAGTCCAGCGCCTTGTCGACGGCGGCGCAGCCGGTGGTGAGTCCGGCGGTCAGCGCGACGGCCGCCAGGGTGGCGGCGACGGCTGCGGTGCGGCGTCGGCGGCTCGCGGCCATGGAACGGTCCCTCTCGTCGGTCGGGCCGTTCGGCCCGTGTGGCTGGCCGAGCGCACAGGGATGAGCCGTGCGCCCGTACCTCTTCAGACGCGAGCATGCTCGGCGCGGTTGCCCGCGCCGAGCATCTGCCTTGGTGCGCCCTTTACTTTTCGAGGACGGTATCAAGCGCGGTGCGCTGGTGGGCGGCGAGTTCCGTGCAGCCGGCCACGGCGAGGTCGAGGAGGGCGTTGAGTTCGTCGCGGGCGAAGGGTTCGGCCTCGGCGGTGCCCTGGATCTCGACGAAGCGCCCGTCGCCGGTGCAGACGACGTTCATGTCGGTGTCGGCCTTGACGTCTTCCTCGTAGCAGAGGTCGAGGAGCGGGACGCCGCCGACGATGCCGACGGAGACGGCGGAGACCGTGCCGGTCAGGGGCTGGCGGCCGGCCTTGATGAGCTTCTTGCGCTGGGCCCAGGCGATGGCGTCGGCCAGTGCCACGTAGGCGCCGGTGATGGCCGCCGTACGCGTGCCGCCGTCGGCCTGGAGGACGTCGCAGTCGAGGACGATCGTGTTCTCGCCGAGTGCCTTGTAGTCGATGACGGCGCGCAGCGAGCGGCCGATGAGGCGGGAGATCTCGTGGGTGCGGCCGCCGATGCGGCCCTTGACGGACTCGCGGTCGCCGCGGGTGTTGGTGGAGCGGGGCAGCATGGAGTATTCAGCGGTGACCCAGCCTTCGCCACTGCCCTTGCGCCAGCGGGGGACGCCTTCGTTGACGGAGGCGGTGCAGAAGACCTTGGTGTCGCCGAAGGAGACGAGGACGGAGCCTTCGGCGTGCTTGCTCCAGCCACGTTCGATGGTGATCGGGCGGAGCTGCTGGGGGGTGCGGCCGTCGATTCGAGACATGCCGCCGAGCCTAGCCGCACCTGCGGAAGGGGCTCCTCCCGCGGTGGGGAGGGGCCCTCACGGGTGACCTCAGGGGGTGAAGCCGGGGATGATCCCCGCTCTTCACATCAAGTCTTCGATCTCCGCGGCGATGGGGTCGGCGTCGGTGCCGATGACGACCTGGATGGCGGTGCCCATCTTGACGACGCCGTGGGCTCCGGCGGCCTTCAGGGCGGCCTCGTCGACCTTGGCGGGGTCGACGACCTCGGTGCGCAGGCGGGTGATGCAGCCTTCGACCTCTTCGATGTTGTCGATGCCGCCGAGCCCGGCAACGATCTTCTCAGCCTTGCTGGCCATCTCTGTTCTCCCTGATCCGAACCGCTTGGTCGCAGTAATCCAGTTGTCTACACCACAAGTCCGCCGATCGACAAAGCACCGAGGCGTGATCGTCGAGTCGGGCGGAATTGGCGGGTTCCACTCGTTCGGCCTACCGTGCTACAACTGGTCTACACCACTCACTGGTGGAGGTCGCGCGGTGGAGTCCGCGCTCCCCTTTTGAGACGCCGCCGTCCCCCATCGAACTCTTCCTGGGCGGCGCCGTGCCCCATGGAGGAAGTTCATGTCCACAGACACAGCCGCGCCCGCGAGCCCGAAGAAGGGGACTGCGGTGATGGCGGTCCTGCAGCGTATCGGCCGCAGCCTCATGCTGCCGGTCGCCGTGCTGCCGGCCGCCGCCCTCCTGGTCCGCCTCGGCAACACCGACATGCTGGGACGGGAGTCGTTCCCCGCCTTCATCACCAAGATCGCGGGCTTCATGGCCGCCGGCGGCAACGCGATCCTCGACAACATGGCGCTGCTGTTCGCCGTGGGCATCGCGATCGGCTTCGCCAAGAAGTCGGACGGCTCCACCGCCCTGGCGGCCGTGGTCGGCTACCTGGTCTTCAAGAACGTGCTCGCCACCTTCACCGACCCGAACCTGCCGCAGGTGGCGACGGCCGTCGACGGCAAAGTCGTCATGGTGGACGCGCCGGTGGACGCCAAGGTGCTCGGCGGTGTGGTGATGGGCCTCGTGGTCGCCCTGCTCTACCAGCGCTTCTACCGCACCAAGCTGCCTGACTGGGCGGGCTTCTTCGGCGGTCGCCGCATGGTTCCGATCCTGTCCGCCTTCGCGGGCCTGGTCATCGGCATCGTCTTCGGTTACATCTGGCCGGTCCTCGGCACGGCGCTGCACAACTTCGGTGAGTGGCTGGTCGGCTCCGGGGCCGTCGGCGCGGGCATCTTCGGTGTCGCCAACCGTGCGCTGATCCCGATCGGCATGCACCACCTGCTGAACTCCTTCCCCTGGTTCCAGGCCGGCACGTACGAGGGCAAGAGCGGCGACATAGCCCGCTTCCTGGCGGGTGACCCGAGCGCCGGGCAGTTCATGACCGGTTTCTTCCCGATCATGATGTTCGCCCTGCCCGCCGCCTGCCTCGCCATCGTGCACTGCGCCCGGCCGGAGCGCCGCAAGGTCGTCGGCGGCATGATGTTCTCGCTCGCTCTGACCTCCTTCGTCACCGGTGTCACCGAGCCGATCGAGTTCACGTTCATGTTCATCGCCCCGGTGCTGTACGCGATCCACGCCGTGCTCACGGGTGTCTCGATGGCGCTGACCTGGGCCCTGGGGATGAAGGACGGCTTCGGCTTCTCGGCCGGCGCGGTGGACTACTTCCTGAACCTGGGCATCGCGACCAACCCGTGGGGCCTGGCCCTGGTGGGCCTGTGCTTCGCGGCGGTCTACTACGTGGTCTTCCGCTTCGCGATCACCAAGTTCAACCTGCCGACGCCTGGCCGCGAGTCCGACGAGGAACTCGCCGAGCTGCAGAAGGCGGAGGCGAAGTAGCACGCGTCACGACGAAGGCCCCGGAACCGCCTGGTTCCGGGGCCTTTGCGCGTGTAGGCCTCATACCTCGTACGTCATCGCTCGTACGTCATACCTCGTACGTCTGCCTCGGTGCCGCGAGGTCCACCGGCCCGTCGTAGACCGCGCGGGCGTCGTCGACGTTGACCTGGGGGTCCGTCCACGGCGGGATGTGGGTGAGGACCAGGTGCCGGGCTCCTGCCCGGGCGGCCGTCTCGCCCGCTTCGCGGCCGTTGAGGTGCAGGTCGGGGATGTTCTCCTTGCCGTGCGTGAACGCCGCCTCGCACAGGAACAGGTCGGCGTCCCGGGCGAGTTCGTCCAGGGCCGGGCTGATGCCCGTGTCGCCGGAGTACGTCAGCACCTTGCCGCCGTGTTCGATGCGGATGCCGTACGCCTCCACGGGGTGGGCCACCCGCTCGGTGTGCACCGTGAACGGGCCGATCTCGAAGGTGGACGGCTTGACCGTGTGGAAGTCGAAGACCTCGCTCATGGAGGAGGCGGAGGGGGTGTCCGCGTAGGCGGTGGTCAGCCGATTCTCCGTGCCCTCGGGTCCGTAGACCGGGAGCGGATCGCAGCGGCCGCCGTCGTGGCGGTAGTAGCGCGCGACGAAGTACGCGCACATGTCGATGCAGTGGTCGGCGTGCAGGTGGCTGAGGAAGATCGCGTCGAGGTCGTAGAGACCGCAGTGGCGCTGCAGCTCGCCCAGGGCACCGTTGCCCATGTCGAGAAGCAGCCGGAAGCCGTCGGCCTCGACGAGGTAGCTCGAGCAGGCCGATTCCGCGGACGGGAACGACCCCGAGCAGCCGACGACGGTGAGCTTCATGAAGCAGAAACCTCCGCTGGCGGGAAAGTCTGTGTAGGGGCGTCGGGGGTCGTGCGGTTTGTCGAGCGTAAGGCGCAAAACCTCCGGTAGCTCCTCCGCCAGGGGCTGTTGTGGGCGAACTCACCTGTGGTGTCACCGGTTCGGGCGGCAGGGCCTGGCGTGATCCTTGTGAGGGAGGGCGCATGGGAGGGATGGCGCCGGTAACGTCTCAGTATGGACACGTCCTGGTGGCTGGCGCTCGCCGCGGTGGTACTGCTCGCGCTCATCGCGACGCTCGTCGACGGCTGGGGGCGCCGGTCGACGGCGCGGCGGGGCCGGCCGGCCGCACCGGCCACCGCGGTGGCGGGCCTGCCGCAGCCGGCGGAGATCTGGTGGGCGGACGTGCCCTACGAGGACGAGGCGCGGACCAAGGACCGGCCGTGTCTGGTGCTGGCGGTGCGCGGGGAGCGGGCGACCGTCGCGAAGATCACCACACGGTTCCGGGACGAGCGCCATGGCGTCATCCCGCTGCCGCCGGGCTCGGTCGGCGACGCCAGGGGCCGTGCGAGCTTCCTGGAGACGGACGAGCTGCGGGAGGTCCCGGTGTGGGGCTTCCGGCGCCGGGTCGGTGTGGTGGACCCGGCGCTGTGGGACCGGGTGCGGTATCTGGCGGGGTGAGACCGCCCGCCCCTTCCCGGAGAACCATCCGCCCCGTCCCGGGGAACCGGAGGAGAACCAGAAGGGCCGGAGTGAGAACTCCGGCCCTTTCGTGTGATCCGCCGTCGGCTCACGCCCAGAGCTGTCCCTGGAGCGTCTCGATGGCCTCTTCCGTCGTGGCCGCCGTGTAGACGCCCGTCGACAGGTACTTCCAGCCGCCGTCCGCGACGACGAAGACGATGTCGGCCTGCTCGCCGGCCTTCACGGCCTTGCGGCCCACGCCGAGCGCGGCATGCAGCGCGGCGCCCGTCGAGACACCGGCGAAGATGCCCTCCTGCTGGAGCAACTCCCGGGTACGGGTGACCGCGTCGGCCGAGCCGACCGAGAAGCGGCTGGTGAGGACGGAGGCGTCGTACAGCTCGGGGACGAAGCCCTCGTCGAGGTTGCGCAGGCCGTAGACCAGGTCGTCGTAGCGCGGTTCGGCCGCGACGATCTGGACGTCCGGCTTGTGCTCGCGCAGGAAGCGGCCCACGCCCATGAGCGTGCCGGTGGTGCCGAGGCCCGCCACGAAGTGAGTGACGGAGGGCAGGTCGGCGAGGATCTCCGGGCCCGTCGTCGCGTAGTGGGCGCCCGCGTTGTCCGGGTTGCCGTACTGGTACAGCATCACCCAGTCCGGGTGCTCGGCCGAGAGTTCCTTGGCGACGCGCACGGCGGTGTTGGAGCCGCCCGCGGCCGGGGAGGAGATGATCTCGGCGCCCCACATGGCCAGCAGGTCCCGGCGCTCCTGGGAGGTGTTCTCCGGCATCACGCAGACGATGCGGTAGCCCTTGAGCTTCGCCGCCATGGCCAGCGAGATGCCGGTGTTGCCCGAGGTGGGCTCCAGGATGGTGCAGCCCGGGGTCAGACGGCCGTCCTTCTCCGCCTGTTCGATCATGTGCAGGGCCGGACGGTCCTTGACCGAGCCGGTCGGGTTGCGGTCCTCCAGCTTCGCCCAGATACGGACGTCGGGGGACGGCGACAGCCGCGGCAGGCGCACCAGGGGGGTGTTGCCTACCGCGGCCAGGGGTGAGTCGTAGCGCATCGGTGATCAGACCATGCCGCCGGCCACGGCCGGCAGGATCGTGACGTTGTCGCCGTCCGACAGCTTGGTGTTGATGCCGTCGAGGAAGCGCACGTCCTCGTCGTTCAGGTACACGTTGACGAAGCGGCGCAGCTGGTCGCCGTCGACGATGCGGGCCTGGATGCCGGCGTGCCGGGTCTCGAGGTCGGTGAACAGCTCGGCGAGGGTGTCACCGCTGGCCTCCACCGCCTTCTGACCGTCGGTGTACGTGCGGAGGATGGTCGGGATGCGGACCTCGATGGCCATGGCTTCAGGGCTCCTGTCGGGAGTAGTCAGTCGGGGCGCGCGGCAGCGCAGGAACAGCGGGTTGTGCGTGTGTGCAGCGCCGCGGCTCACGGCCGTACGGCGGCAGGGACCTACGTCAACAGATGGCGCTGGCGAGCCTGCACAGGTCGACGTGCAGCCGCGCCACGAGCAGCTCGCCCGGCGTCTTGTCGCTCACGTCGTGGAAAACCATGGGGTCATCGTATCGATTCCCGGTCCGGGTACTGGAATGTG
Source organism: Streptomyces purpurascens (assembly GCF_045040895.1). Classification (NCBI taxonomy): domain Bacteria; kingdom Bacillati; phylum Actinomycetota; class Actinomycetes; order Kitasatosporales; family Streptomycetaceae; genus Streptomyces; species Streptomyces purpurascens. The sequence goes on from NZ_CP108341.1 coordinate 3,570,220, forward strand.
ATCCCACATCGCGGACGGTTGTGGGCCGGGGAGTGAGACCGTGCTGCTCAGGCCCCGCTCAGTAGGCCTCGACGACCTGGACCTCTTCCTCCGTGACCTCGCCCTCGACGATACGGAACGAGCGGAACTGGAAGTCGCCGGCCCCGTCGGTGTCGGCGGTGGAGACGAGGACGTAGTGGGCGCCCGGCTCGTTCGCGTAGGAGATGTCGGTGCGGGAGGGGTAGGCCTCGGTCGCCGTGTGGGAGTGGTAGACGACCACCGGCTCCTCGTCGCGGTCGTCCATCTCGCGGTAGAGCTTGAGCAGATCGCCGGAGTCGAACTCGTAGAACGTGGGCGACATGGCCGCGTTCAGCATCGGGATGAAGCGCTCGGGGCGGTCCGAGCCCTCGGGGCCCGCGATCACGCCGCACGCCTCGTCGGGGTGGTCCTTGCGCGCGTGGGCGACGATCTGGTCGACGAGGGCCTGGGTGATGGTCAGCATGCTGGTCAGGATAAGCAGAAGGGCCGTTCCGTACCGAGGGTTGGTACGGAACGGCCCATATGCCGGACGCCCTGAGCGGCAGCGGCAGGGAGTGCCACGAGTACTCCCTGCCGCTGGGCGTCCTGGCTGGTTCGGTGCCGGCGGGCTTCGTCAGCCGACCTTCTCGAAGTCCGGGTCGCGGCGCTCGGCGATCTGCGGGTTGCGGCTCTTGAGGACCGCCCAGCCGATACCGAGGGCGACGGCCCAGCCGGCGGCGACGTACAGGCAGACCCGCGCGTCCTTGTCGTACGCGATCATGCAGGTCACGCCGATGAGGAAGACGAGCGCGACCCAGCTGAAGAGCGCTCCGCCGGGGGCCGGGAAGGACGAGGCGCGCAGCCGGCCCGCGTCGACCGCGGCGCGGTAGCGGATGTGGCTGACGAGGATCATCATCCAGGTCCAGATGCCGGCCGCGGTGGCGACGGAGGTGACGTAGAGGAACGCCTTCTCCGGGACGACGTAGTTCAGGACGACGCCGATGCCCATGAGCGCCACGGAGACCGTGATGCCGACGGCGGGCGTCTTGCGGGCGTTGAGCTTGCCGAACGCCTGCGGTGCCTCGCTGTTGGCGGCCAGGTCGCGCAGCATCCGGCCGGTCGAGTACATGCCCGAGTTGCAGGACGACAGGGCCGCGGTGAGCACCACGAAGTTGACAATGCCCGCGGCGAGCGGGATGCCGATCTTGCCGAAGGCGTGGACGAACGGGCTCTCGCCGGCGGAGAACTCGGTCCACTTGACGACGGAGAGGATCACCAGCAGCGCGCCGACGTAGAAGACGATGATGCGCCAGGGCAGGGTGTTGATGGCCTTGGGCAGGGTCTTCTCGGGGTTCTCGGACTCGCCCGCGGTGACGCCGACGAGTTCGACGGCGAGGTAGGCGAACATGACGCCCTGGAGCGTCATCAGGCTGGAGCCGATGCCGTTCGGGAAGAAGCCGTCGTGCGCCCAGAGGTTGGAGACGGTGGCGGTGTCACCGGCGTCGGAGAAGCCGAGGGTGAGCACGCCGAGGCCGATGACGATCATGCCGATGATGGCCGTGACCTTGATCATCGAGAACCAGAACTCGACCTCGCCGAAGATCTTGACGGAGATCAGGTTGACGCCGAAGAGCACCACCAGGAACACCAGGGCGCTGACCCACTGCGGGATCTCCGGGAACCAGAAGTGGATGTAGATCGCGGCGGCCGTGAGTTCGGCCATGCCGGTGACCACCCACATGAGCCAGTACGTCCAGCCCGTGACGAACCCGAAGAACGGGCCGAGGAACTCGCGGGCGTACTCGGCGAAGGAGCCGGAGACGGGCCGGTAGAGGAGCAGTTCGCCCAGGGCCCGCATGATGAAGAAGATGACGACGCCCGCGAGGGCGTACATGAGGATGATGCTGGGCCCGGCCTTGGCGATGTTCGCCCCGGCGCCCATGAACAGGCCGACGCCGATGGCGCCGCCGATGGCGATCATCTGGACCTGACGGCTGCCGAGTCCGCGCTCGTACCCCTCTTCGGGGACGTTTTCCGTGTCGACCTGCGCAGAGGTCATGTGTGGTGCGCCTTTCTCCATGCCGACCCGGGCCTCGCGTCGGCCTCGGATCGGGTCTCGATCCCCCCGGAATGATGGAGCTGAGCGGGCCCCGGAGGGCCGCTCGTGCCTGGCCGACGGTTGTCGGCTCGGTGGCGCACCCGGCCGAACATTCGGGTGGTGTCGGCCGGGCGGTCGTGAAGATTTATCACGGCCGCAACAGTGATCACATGGCTGATTTGTGACGCACCGCACAGGGAGAACCGGACAAAGCGCTGCCGAAGACGGCATAGAAGGCGGGCGCGGTGACGCGATCGTTATCCGGATTTGAGTGTCCTCTGAGCGAACACCGATCGGTCACCCGCCGGTCACAGGACCTGCACTGACCAGGGCATCAGCGTTCGCTGATCAAGGCATCAGCGTTCCGACCAGCGTCTCCTGGAGTCCGCCCAGCCACAGATAGGCCATCACCATCGGCTTGCGCGGGTCCTCGTCCGGGAGGCGATAGAGGAGGTCGCTGTCCTCCTCATCGGTGATTTCCAGCCGCGAGCCGATCGCGAGTCGCAGGTCGTTCAGGGCGCCCAGCCACTGCTGCGACTCCGCCGGCGACAGCTTCAGCACGGCCCCGCCCTCACCGGCCGAGGCGGAGGAGAGCGCGTCCAGGGAGCGGATCACCGCGAGGGCGCTGTCCCGCTTGCCGGCCCGCAGGTCGTTCTCGGTGTAGCGGCGGAACTCGGAGGAGTACGCCCGCTGCTCCTCGGCGTCCCGGGGCGAGGCGGGCTGCTCGGGATCGCTGTAGGCGTCCGGGAAGAGCCGCTTGAGCACCGGGTCGGTCGGCGGCTCGCTCGGGCCGTCCGCGAACAGCTCGGCGAGCGGGTCGTCGGGGGCGTCCTCGGCGGGGCCGGGGCCGATGAGCTCCAGGAGCTGGACGGCCAGCGACCGGATGATGGAGATCTCGACGTCGTCGAGGGCGACGGCCGCGCCGCCGCCGGGAAGCGGTTCGAAGGTTCCGGGCATGAACGCCTTTTCGCTGCTGGGCGGGCTGCTGGCTACTTGCGGTCCTGCTGGAGAGTGGCCCACAGGCCGTAGCCGTGCATGGCCTGCACGTCGCGCTCCATCTCCTCGCGGCTGCCGCTGGAGACGACCGCCCGGCCCTTGTGGTGGACGTCCATCATGAGCTTGGTGGCCTTGTCCTTGGAGTAGCCGAAATACGTCTGGAAGACGTACGTCACATAGCTCATGAGGTTGACCGGGTCGTTGTGGACGATGGTGACCCAGGGGAGGTCCGGCTCGGGGACGGCGAAAACCTCCTCCGCCGACTCGGTGCGTTCGATCTCCAGGGGTGCGGGTGACGTCACATGCCCATGCTGCCACCCGAGGGGGGTAGTCGCACAAACGGGCCTGGAGGCAAGGCGATCGCGTCGCCCGGAGACACAATCGTCAGACTGACGAAATGGGGGTACGATCTCGCCATGAACACAGCGGACCTTGGGCTGCCGGTGGACGTTCCCTCGACGGCGCTCTTCACGGACCAGTACGAGCTGACGATGCTGCGGGCCGCGCTCACGGCGGGCACGGCCGAGCGGCGGAGCGTGTTCGAGGTCTTCACCCGGAGGCTGCCGAACGGGCGCCGCTACGGCGTCGTGGCGGGCACCGGGCGGGTGCTGGACGCGGTGGAGAACTTCCGCTTCGACCCGGGCGTCCTCGGCTTCCTGCGCGAGCGGGAGATCGTGGACGAGCAGACCCTCGAATGGCTCGCCGGCTACCGCTTCAGCGGGGGCATCTGGGGCTACCCCGAGGGTGAGGTGTACTTCCCGGGCTCGCCGATCATGCGCGTCGAGGGCACCTTCGCCGAGTGCGTGCTGCTGGAGACGGTGATCCTCTCGATCCTCAACCACGACTCGGCGATCGCCGCGGCCGCCTCGCGGATGTCGTCGGCCGCCGGTGGCCGGCCGCTGATCGAGATGGGCGCCCGGCGCACACACGAACTGGCGGCGGTGGCGGCCTCCCGGGCCGCGTACGTCGGCGGCTTCGCGACCACCTCGGACCTCGCCGCCGGTTTCCGCTACGGCATCCCGACCGTCGGCACCTCCGCGCACGCGTTCACCCTGCTGCACGACAGTGAGCGGGACGCCTTCCAGGCCCAGGTGAACACGCTGGGCCGGGGCACGACCCTGCTCGTCGACACGTACGACGTCGCCGAGGCCGTCCGCACGGCCGTGGAGGTCGCCGGCACCGACCTGGGGGCCGTACGGATCGACTCCGGCGATCTGCTGCTGGTGGCGCACCGGGTGCGGCAGCAGCTGGACGAGCTGGGGGCGACCGACACGAAGATCGTCGTGACCTCGGACCTGGACGAGTACGCGATCGCCTCGCTGGCGGCGGCGCCGGTGGACGCGTACGGCGTCGGGACGCAGCTGGTGACCGGCTCCGGGCATCCGACGTCCTCGATGGTCTACAAGCTGGTCGCGCGGGCCGAGTCCACCGACCGGAAGGCGCCGCTGGTGCCGGTGGCGAAGAAGTCGACCGGTGGCAAGACGTCGGTGGGCGGGCGCAAGTGGGCCGCGCGGCGGCTGGACGCGTACGGGGTCGCCGAGGCCGAGGTGATCGGCACGGGGCCGGTGCCGGCCGCTCTCGCGGACCGGCAGCTGCTGGTGGAGCTGGTCAAGGGCGGTGAGGTCGTGGCCCGCGAGCCGCTGGACGCGGTCCGGGACCGGCACGCGGCCGCTCGCGCGGGGCTCCCGATGTCGGCGACGCAGCTCTCGCGCGGGGAGCCTGTCCTTCCGACGGAGTACGTGCACGGGGCTTCGGGTAGCTAATCCCGGTGTGCCGCGATGCGCCGACCCGTGCCCCCTCCCACCGTCTTTCCCTTGTCAATAGGCTCGGACGTTCACCGGCCGGGCTTGCCGACCTCCTAGCCGAAGGACACCGACCATGCGCCGCGCCTTGATCGTCGTAGACGTGCAGAACGACTTCTGCGAGGGGGGCAGTCTCGCGGTGGCCGGCGGTGCCGATGTGGCTGCCGCCGTCACGGAGCTGATCGGGCAGGCGGCCGGGTCCGGCTACCAGCACGTCGTGGCCAGCCGCGACCACCACATCGCTCCCGGCGGCCACTTCTCCACGAACCCGGACTACGTCCACTCCTGGCCCGCGCACTGCGTCGCCGGCACGGAGGGCGTCGGCTTCCACCCCAACTTCGCCCCCGCGGTCGCTTCCGGTTCGATCGATGCCGTGTTCGACAAGGGGGCGTACTCGGCGGCCTACAGCGGCTTCGAGGGAACAGACGAGAACGGCACGAGCCTGGCCGACTGGCTCCGCTCCCGCGAGGTGACCGAGGTGGACGTGGTCGGCATCGCCACGGACCACTGCGTCCGCGCCACAGCCCTGGACGCGGCCCGGGAGGGCTTCCGCACCCAGGTCCTCCTGGACCTGACGGCAGGCGTCTCCCGGGAGACCACCGAGCGGGCCCTGGAGGAGCTGCGCGAGGCGGGCGTGGAACTGTCCGGGAAGCCGGTCGTCCAGTAGGGAGCGGGCGAGCCGCGAGCCCGCCCCGGACCGGAACCGCCCGTGGGCCTTGGCTGCCGGCCGGCCATGTCCGCCGTCGCCCCGGCGGGCGCGCGGGCCGAACGGGCCGCCAGGCGGGCCCGGGCGGGGGGGGGCGTAACCGGCCGGATCGGCGGAATGATCACACTCGGCCGAACCACCGGCAGGCCCAGGTGGGGCAGGTCCCACCTGGGCGCCGTGCCCTGGCGGTGGGATCACGCCCGGTGGGGCCGCCCACCAGACGCCCGGCGGGCCCCGGCAGGGGCCCATCCGACCGTGGGCCGGGCCTCAGGCGAGGGCATCCAGGCCCGGGTCTGTCGCGGGAGGCCACGGGCCACCGGGCAAGGGGCCGTCCGGCTGGGGTCGGCGAGCCGCCAGGGCCCTGTAGCCCCGGGCGGGCCATGTCCCACCGCGGGGCCGAGCCCCGGTGCTTCCGGTACCGACCATGGCCGTGGCTGACGCCCGGCCGGCGGGTGGCCGGGCGCGCGTGGGCCCGCTCCCAATCCGTGAGGCGGTGGGGAGGGGCTGGCGTCAGGTCTGGGCCGTCGGGCGTCTCAGGAGGGATCTGATCGGGCGCCACAGTTCCGTGGTGAGGTCCGGGGACAGGACACCGTTGTCAGGGGCCGTGCGCCATATGAGGCCGTCGGGGTGGTGGAGGACCGCCGTGACCTCGTCGGGGGTCGGTGGGGCGGCGTTGCCGCGCAGGTAGACCGCCCGCAGGCCCAGGTTTCGGAGCCTGGTCAGGGCTCGGGCGCGGTTGGCCGAGTGGACGAGCACGCGGACGCAGCCGGGGCCGTCGGCGGCGGGGCGGGGCAGGTTCAGCGCCACCACCACCGTGCCGTTCGGCAGCTTGCAGAAGCCTCCTGCGGCCATGCGGTCATCCCCCCGTGTCGGTCGGTGTCAATAAGAGAACCATAGGACGCACCTAAACACGGATCGGCGGTGACCCGCCAGGGGGTCACCGCCGATCATGCCCTGAGCTGGGGAAACGCGTTTTACTTCACTGCGGGAGCGACCTCGAGCTCGATCGTCGAGCCGTCCTTCGCCTCCTTGATGATCTTGATCTTCGTGTTGGTGTCAGTGATCTTGACGCCGCCGGTCTTGTTCGTCTCGTCGTAGTAGGTGTTCGTGCGGTCGTTGAAGACCGAGACGCCCTTGGAGGACTTGATCTTGGTTGCGACGTCCGCGTTGTGCAGCGTGATGCCGTCCGTGCCGTACAGGCTGAACGGCGAGTCGTAGGCCTGGATCCGGTTGCGCATCAGCGTGCCGTCGGACCACTTCATGGCCTTCGGGTGCGCGTCGATGGGCAGCAGCAGACCCGTGCCCGGGTGGACGCTGGTGTTGTTGTCCTGCTGGGAGGTGTCCCACTTCCAGATCAACAGGCCGTTCTGGTACGCGTAGTGCTCCACCCAGTCCGGACGGGTCTTGGAGAAGCCGAAGTTGTACGGGCCGAGCTTGAGGGTCTTGTCGTACGACACGTACTGGCGGTTCTCCGCGAGGTAGTACTGCGCGTAGTCCTTGGTGAAGGACGCGCCCATGCGGGCGAAGCCGTTCGCCTTCCAGGCCGCGTCCGCGGACTCGGCGTCGTCGGAGAAGACCGCGGCACCGTCGGCGGTCACGGTGATGCGGTCGGCCGTGAAGCCCTTCTGGGCCACGCCGCCGTCGGTCTGGTAGCGGAAGCGCAGGTCGATCTTCTTGCCCGCGTAGGCGTCCAGCGGGAACGCCAGCTTCTTGTACGCGTCGACCGTGCCGGTCAGCGCCGGCTTGTCGCTGCCGTCACGCGGGATCGGCTGACCGTCCACCGTGCCGTCGAGCGCGGTCCAGTTGGCGCCGCCGTCGGTCGACACCTCGGCGTAGAGGTAGTCGTAGTTGGCCTCGATGTCGTACCAGCCGTCGAGGGTCAGCGACGCCGACTTCTTGCCGGTGAGGTCGACCGAACGGGTCAGCGAGTTCTTGAGGTTGTCGCCGCTGCCGCTCCACCACTGCGTGGCGCCCTGCGCGGGCTCCACGATCTCGGTGGTGACCTTCTTCTTGGGCAGCTCCACCACGAGGCCCTGCTTGTGCTTCGTGTTGTACTCGGCGACACCCAGCTTGTGCCACGAGTTCGTCGCGGCCTTCGCGGTGTCGTACTTGAGCCAGCCCAGCTGGAGCTTGTCCCAGGCGGTCATGTCGCCGGGCAGGTCACCGATCTCGTTCTTGCCGGTGCCGAGCCAGGAGCCGGAGGACATCAGGGTCCAGAAGCCGGTGGAATTGTCGCCGGCGCCGGTGGTGTCGTAGTGGTCCGGCAGGCCGAGGTCGTGGCCGTACTCGTGGGCGTAGACGCCGAGTCCGCCGTTCTCCGGCTGGACGGTGTAGTCGCCGACCCAGATGCCGGTGTCGCCGATCTTCGCGCCGCCGAGCTTGTTGTCCGCGGGGCCCGTGGCGCCGGCGTCGGTGCCGAAGGCGTACCAGCGGTGGGCCCAGATCGCGTCGGTGCCCTGTACGCCGCCGCCCGCGGACTCGTCCTCACCGGCGTGCACGACCTGGAAGTGGTCGATGTAGCCGTCGGACTCGTTGAAGTCGCCGTCGCCGTCGAAGTCGTAGCGGTCCCACTGGTCGTACTTCTTGACGTCCGCCTTGATCTCGGCGTCGGTCTTGCCGGCGGCCTTCTGCTGGGCGACCCACGCGTTCAGACCGTCGCTGACGACGTTCCACACGCTCGGGCAGTTGGTGTCACCACAGGCGTTGTTGCCGTAACGGGCCTCGTTGTAGGGGACCTTGACCCAGTCCGAGACCTCGCCCTCGACCGAGTAGCGGCCCGAGGACTGCTTCTCGTAGTACTTCTTGACCGACTCGGTGTTCTTGCCGGTGCCGAAGTAGAGGTCCTCGAAGTACTTCTGGTTGTAGTCCGCCCGCCAGGCCGTGGAGTTGTCCTTCTTGCGGTCCGGCTTGGCTATCTTGTTGTGCAGCGGGCCCGGGGTGCCGCCGTACTTGCTGTCGATCTCGTCGCCGAACTCGACCAGGATCGTGAAGATCTTGTCGGTCTTCTCGCGGCCGAGCTCGACGTACTTGCTGTCGCCCTTCTTGCTCTTGAGCTGGACGACCTTGGAGCCCTCACGGTTCTTGACCGTGGACTTGCCGGATATGACCTGGTTCAGGGCCTCCTGGCGCTGAGCCTCCTGGGTCTTGCTCAGCGGGCCTTCGAGGTTGTGATCGTCGTGCTTGTGCTCCGCCGGGTCGTGCCGGTCCACGGTGGTGGACCGGGGAGCGGAGGCGTCGTCGGCCTGCGCCACCGCGTAGGTGGAGACGGTGGCGGTGGCCGCCGCGAGCGCCACACCGATGGCGGCCGCTCTGAACGTCCAGGGTCTACTGGTCACTTGAGTTCCTCCCCCGCGTCCGAGCGCGCGGGGGAAGGGGTCTCGTATGTGCCGGAGTCCGCGCGCGCGTGATCAACGCGTGTAGTCAAGTGACGACATTTGACTAGAGGTTAAGCAGAAAAGACAGACCTTGACTTGGACAGGTCAAGTGCACTATGCGGAGTCCACGTTCGTTTTGCGGACAACCAACCGCATGCCCACCTGGCAGCAGGCGCGCGCATATGTCCACTCCTTGGACGTCATGACCCCGTGCGCCCCCTGTGCTCCGGACCTGTTGATTAGGTCACGCTTACCGGCCGTTCCGCTCGGGCACCCTGCCCGTGAGAATGTCACTTGGCGGAACGCTGGGTAAGCGGCGGAAAGCCAGGCCGACACCCCCGTGGACCCCCACTTTCGAGGACATGATGGCCATGCCCCGTCCGACTGCCGCTCAGCTCGCCTACGGTTCGTGCACCGTGATCTTCTCGACCCTCGCCATGCTGCTGCTGTCACAGACGAGTTCGGGTGTGGGGGTCGCGATCATCGCCCTCGCGGCGCTCGCCCTCGGGCTGCTGGTCGCCATGACGGTGCCGCTGCCCGGCAAACGCCGGACCCCGGTGGAACAGCCCGCCCCCGCGGCACCCCTACGGGCCTCGGTCCCCGCGCCGGCACCGGCCCCGGAGCCGGTGCGCGAGCGGGCGGCCTCCTGACCGCCGGCTGATCCCGCTCCGCAGTGGCGCGACCGCCTCAACCGGTGCTGACCACGACCGTCTTGGCCGCCTTGTCGTGCAGGCCCTGCTTGTAGGGCCGGTCGAAGAAGCTCCAGCCGCCGCAGACCGCGGTCCAGACACAGGCGCAGCAGAAGGCGAACGGGATCCACAGCACCGCGGCACGCATCAGCGAGTTCTGCACGGAGGGCGTGGCGCCGTTGTCGAGGTTGGCCACGCGCAGGTGCAGCAGCTTCTTGCCGAGGGTCTGGCCGGTCCTGGCGGTCAGGATGGTGTCGTAGGCGATGTAGAGGACGGCGGCGACCCCCGACTGCCAGAAGGACTTGCCGACCTCGATGCGGTCGCTGTCCACGTCGTACTCGTTGACGTCGAAGCCCCAGGTGACCAGCCAGACGACGACACCCACCAGGATCATGTCGATGATGCGGGCGAGCGTGCGCTTGCCGCTGTCGGCGAGCGGGGGCATGCCGGCGAGGGGGTCGGTGGGGTAGGAGCCGCCGCCGTACGGGTCCCCGCCGTAGGGGCCGCCGCCTGGACCACCGGACGGCCCGCCGCCGCCCTCGTACGGCGGGGGTTCGCTGCCGTAGGGCGAGCCCGCGCCCCCACCGGGCGGCTCGTTCGGGGGCTGCTTCCTGAACGGGTCGTCTTCCGGGGGCTGCTGCCCGGAGCCGGGGGGCGGTTCACTGCTCATGGCCCGAGTCGACCGCGAACCCCCCGCCTCCGCATCCGGCAGACGGCCGTACGAGGTACTCAGCCCGCCACGAACGTGTGTGCGGCCTTGTCGTGCCAGCACTGGCGCCACGGCTTGTCGAAGAGGCACCAGGCGACGCCGACGATCCCGACGACGAGCAGCCCCGGCACGCTGTAGACCAGCCAGCGGCGCAGGGCGGAACCGAAGTCCGGGGCCTCGTGGCCCTCGATGTCCCGGACGTCGAGACCCATCAGCCTCTTGCCGAGGGTGCGGCCCCACTTGGCGGTGGGCAGCACCTCGGAGACGACACCGACGAGCAGCAGGACGGCCACGATGATGCCGAGGTAGACCGACGTGGTGCCGTCGAGCAACCAGACCGTGACGGTCTCGCCGGAGAGCTTGGCCGCGTCGATCTTCTCGTTGACGTGGTCGATCGCCTTGGTGCCGAGCGGCACGGCGGCCGCGGCGGTGACGCCCAGGAGGACGACCGTGTCCAGCAGCCGGGCGGCCAGGCGCTTGCCGAGCCCGGCGGGGCGGGCCGCCGCCTGGCGCCGGGCGGCCGCCTGGAACAGGTCCTCGGTCGGCGGCTTCCAGGGCGCGACGGGCTGCTCGTCGCCGGTTCCGGCGAGCCGGTGCACCTGCTGCGCCCAGGACGACTGACCGCCGCCGGGGCCCGCGCTGAGAGGGGCGGCCCCCGGCTGGGGTCCGCCGGACTGCGGGGGGACGGTGGGGGCCGCCTGGGGTCCGGACAGCGCCGTCGGGGCGGCCGCGGAGGGCTGGACACCCGCCTGCGCGGCGGCGGCCCGGGCGGCGGCCGCCTTGCCGGCACCGAAGCCGGGCGACCCCGCGTTGGCCCCCGAACCGGCTGCCCCGGGCTGCGCGCCGAAGGCGGGCCCGGCCGGGTTGGCACCGGAGCCGGCCTGACCGCCGAAGGCGGGCCCCGCCGAGCCACTGCCGGCCGGCCCGAAGCCCCCGGCCCCCGCGCTGCCGTCGGAGGCCGCGGGGCCGCCCTGCGCACCGGAACCGGACGCCGGGCTCCCCGTGCCCTGGCGCGGCGAGACCGCGCGGAACGTCATCGTCCCCTCGTCGGGAACGTCGGCTGATGCCGCCGCCCCTCCCCCGGACTTCCCCGTCGGACGGCGGAAGACGAACGTGCTGCCGGCGGACGCGGCGTCCGCCTCCTGGCCGGCGGCCTCGCCGTCCGGCCCGCGGTCGGCGTGCGGCACCCTCGGGTCGGACCCCTGCGCGGCGGCGGCCCCTTGTGCCCCCTGCGGGGCGCCCCACGAGACACGGCGGTCCTGGTCGCCGCCGAAGCCGGACTGGCGGGAGCGGTCGGCGCCCCAGGCGGTCGCGGGTTCGGGACGGCTGCCGTGCTGGGCGTCGGCGGCGGACGGCTCCTGGGCGGGGTCCCCGGCCGGGTCCTCGTCGAAGAAGTGCGGGCCGGTCTCCTCGACCGAGGCGGCGGAGCCGGACCCCGCACCGGGCGGCGGCGCGAGCGTCTCGCCGTCCTTGGGGGCCGGACGGCTGGTGCCCGGTACCCAGGAGGCACCGTTCCAGTACCGGACATATCCGGGAATGGACGGGTCCGGGTAATACCCTTCGCGGGGCCTGTCGTCACCGGGGGCCGGGGTTGGGGCGCTCATGTCCGTCGGTCCCGTATCTGCTCGGGGGTCAACTGGGGGCCTCCACATCTATCAGACGAGGGCAAGCCCCACGGCCGCTCCCACCGGACCCACCCCATTCGAGCACCGATGTGCTACGCGGCGAAAAAACTTCCGGCAAGGCGCGTAATGCGGCCGCCCCCGCCCGCTCTCCCTCCCTGACCGGCCCTCACGGGCAGCCGTCAGGAGAAGGGAACACCGCCATGCACACCGTTGTGGAGCGGGAACTGGAGCTGAGACTCGTCCTGTCGCCGGAGCGCAGGATCCCGGTGCCGGCCCGGCTCGGGTATCTCACCGACGATCCGTACGCCGTCCACGTCACCTTCCACATCGACACCCAGCACCCGGTGCACTGGACGTTCGCCCGCGAGCTGCTCGTGGAGGGCGTGTTCCGGCCGTGCGGGCAGGGGGACGTGCGGGTGTGGCCGGCGAAGTCCGAGGGGCGCGGCGTCGTGCTGATGGGGCTGAGTTCACCCGACGGGGACGCCCTGCTGGAGGCCCCGGCGGCCCAGGTGTCGGCCTGGCTGGAGCGCACGCTGCGGGTGGTCCCGCCGGGGGCGGAAGGTGAACAGCTCGGTCTCGACGACGAGCTGGACCAGCTGCTCGCCCAGTGAGAGGGGCGGGTCAGAACAGCTTGCCCGGGTTGAGGATGTCCAGCGGGTCGAAGGCCTGCTTGACGGCCCGCTGCATCTCCAGCCCGACGGGGCCGATCTCGCGCGCCAGCCACTCCTTCTTCAGGACGCCGACGCCGTGCTCGCCGGTGATGGTGCCGCCGAGTTCCAGGCCGAGGGCCATGATCTCGTCGAAGGACTCGCGGGCGCGGCGGGACTCGTCGGGGTCCGCCGCGTCGAAGCACACGGTCGGGTGGGTGTTGCCGTCGCCCGCATGGGCGACGACCCCGATGGTGAGCCGGTACTTCTCGGCGATCCGGTCGACCCCTTCGAGCATCTCGGCGAGCCGGGAGCGGGGCACGCACACGTCGTCGATCATCGTCACGCCCTTGACGGCCTCCAGCGCGGTGAGGGACAGCCGCCGCGCCTGGAGCAGCAGTTCGGACTCGGCCGCGTCGTCGGCCGGTACGACCTGGGTGGCGCCGGCGGCCTCGCACAGCGCGCCGACGGCGGCGAGGTCGGCGGCCGGGGCCGTGGTGTCGAACGCGGCCAGGAGCAGCGCTTCCGTGCTCTCGGGCAGGCCCATCTGTGCCAGGTCGTTGACGGCCTTGACCGTCGTACGGTCCATGAGTTCGAGGAGTGACGGGACGTGGCCGCCCTCCATGACGCGGCACACGGCGTCGCAGGCGGCGGCAGCGGAGGAGAACTCGGCGGCCAGCACCAGTTGCTCGGGCGGCTTGGGGCGCAGCCCGAGGACGGCCCGTACGACGATGCCGAGCGAGCCCTCGGAGCCGACGAACAGCCGGGTGAGGTCGTACCCGGCGACGCCCTTGGCGGTGCGGCGGCCGGTGGACATGAGCCGCCCGTCGGCCAGCACGACGTCCAGGCCGAGGACGTACTCGGCGGTCACGCCGTACTTCACGCAGCACAGGCCGCCCGAGGCCGTGCCGATGTTGCCGCCGATGGTGCACATCTCCCAGCTGGAGGGGTCCGGCGGGTAGTACAGGCCGTGTTCGCCGACGGCCCGGGACAGGGCGGCGTTGATCACGCCGGGCTCGACGACGGCGATGCGGTCGACCGGGTTGATCTCCAGGATCCGGTCCATCTTCGTCAGGGAGAGCACGATGCAGCCGTCGGAGGCGTTCGCGGCTCCGGACAGTCCGGTGCGGGCGCCCTGCGGGACGACCGGGACGCGCAGGGCGGTGGCGGTGCGCATCACGTGCTGGACCTGCTCGGTCGTACGGGGCAGCACGACCACGGCCGGGGTGCCGGCCGGGCAGAAGCTCGCCATGTCGTTGGCGTAGGAGGCCGTGACGTCGGAGTCGGTGAGAACCGCCTCGGCGGGGAGGCCGCCGAGCAGGAGGTCGACCAGGTTGCCCGTCGTTCCGGTGTCCTCGGGGCTGCGCGCTTCGATACGGCTCATGATCACAGGTTCGCACCCGGGGCCATCGGTGTGAACCCCGTCTGCGGCACCCTTCGCCTGCCCGGGTGTGGTCGTCGTACTGACGCACAGTGAGCGCCATGGAGAACCATCAGGAGGGCCCGGAGCGACAGGAGAGCAGGAGTTCGAAACACCCCTTTCGCAGCCGGCGTGCGCGGAGTCGGCACGTGCTGATCGGCTCCGTCGCGGGATGTGCCGTGCTCGGCGGGGTGCTGGTGCTGCTGCCGTGGGACCGGCCCGCCCCGCCTGCTCCGCCGTCGCCGGGGGCGCAGGCCATGGCGGCGGTCGCCGGCGGGGTGCCGGCCGCGCTGCCCGGCCTGGCGGAGCTGATCGACGCGCGGGAGAAGCGGCTGCGGACGCACCCGAGGGACGCGCGGTCCTGGGCGGTGCTCGGTAGCGCCTATGTGGAGCAGGGGCGGCGGCTGGCGGACCCGGCGTACTACCCGCGTGCCGAGAAGGCACTGCGTACGTCGCTGAGGGTGCGGCCGAAGCGGAACGCCCGTGCCCTGGCCGGTCTCGCCGCGCTGGCCAACGCCCGCCGGGATTTCCCCGCCGCACGCCAGTGGGGTGAGGCGGCGCTGAAGCTCCAGCCGCGGCGCTGGACGACGTATCCGCTGCTCATCGACGCCTACACCGGGCTGGGCGAGCACCAGGCGGCCGAGCGGGCGCTGGACCGGCTGACGGAGCTGCGCTCCGGGCCCGCCGTGCTGGCGCGGGCCGCCGCCGTCTACCGGGACCGTGGCCGGCGGGAGGACGCGGCGGCCTCGCTGGCGGACGCGGCGGCGGGCGCGCAGGCCCCGGCCGAGCGGGCGGCCTATCTGGAGCGGGCCGGGCAGCTCGCCTGGGAGCGCGGGGACCTCGAGGACGCGCTGCGGCACTTCCAGGAGGCGGTGCGTCTCGACCCGGACCAGCGGGCCGCGCAGGCCGGGCAGGGCCGGGCGCTGGCGGCCCAGGGCCGGACGACGGAGGCGCTGAACGCCTACCGGGTGGCGCTCGCCAAGCAGCCGTGTCCGCAGTACGCCCTGGAGCTGGGCGAGTTGTACGAGGCGCTGGGGATGCCGGAGGCGGCCCGGGTGCAGTACGACCTGCTGCGGGAGGGGGTGCGCGGGGCGACCGCGGCCGGGGCCGACGAGGAACTGGTGCTGGGGCAGTTCGAGGCGGACCACGGCGATCCGAAGGCCGCGGTACGGCGGTTGCGTGCGGAGTGGCGACGGCAGCCGGGGACGGCGGTGGCCGACGCGCTGGGGTGGGCGCTGCACCGGGCCGGGGAGCAGGAGGAGGCGCTGGCGTTCGCGGTGCGGGCGACGGAGGAGAAGCACTCGGGCGGGGTGCGCAGCGCGGCGTACATGTATCACCGCGGCATGATCGAGCGGGAGCTGGAGCGGTACGGCCCGGCGCGGCGGCACCTCGCGGAGGCGCTGCGGATCAACCCGCACTTCTCGCCACTGCAGGTGCCCGCGGCACGGGCGGCGATGGAGGCACTGGGGGAGCCGCCGGACACGGAGGTACCGGTGATGGACGGGGACTGAGCCTGGGGGTGAGGCGGAGTCCGGGGCCGTGCGGGCGCCTGGGATCGTGCCAGTGCCCGGGGCCGAGGCGAAGCCCGGACCGGGCAGGCGCCCGGGACCGAAGCGAAGCCCCCAGACCGGGCAGGCGCCCGAGACCGAGGCAAAGCCCCCGGGCCTGGCAAGCGCCCGAGACCGAAGCGAAGCCCGGACCGGGCAGGCCCCCGGGACCGCAGCAAAGCCCCCGGGCCTGGCAAGCGCCCGAGACCGGGCGCGAGCCCAAGCCGGGCGGGTGCCCCGTGACACCCGCGCGGCCCGGGCCGGCGATCGGGCTAGAGGTTGCCGCGGCGGGCCTGCTCCCGTTCGATCGCCTCGAACAGGGCCTTGAAGTTGCCCTTGCCGAAGCCCATCGAGCCGTGGCGCTCGATGATCTCGAAGAAGACGGTCGGACGGTCCTGGACCGGCTTGGTGAAGATCTGCAGCAGGTAGCCGTCCTCGTCGCGGTCGGCGAGGATCTTCAGCTCGCGCAGGGTGTCGATCGGGACGCGGGTCTCGCCGACCCACTCCCCCAGCGTGTCGTAGTAGGAGTCCGGCGTGTTCAGGAACTCGACGCCGGCCGCGCGCATGGTGCGGACCGTCTGGACGATGTCGTTCGTGTTGAGCGCGATGTGCTGCACGCCCGCGCCGCCGTAGAACTCCAGGTACTCGTCGATCTGGGACTTCTTCTTGGCGATGGCCGGCTCGTTGATCGGGAACTTGACCTTGAGCGTGCCGTCGGCGACGACCTTCGACATCAGCGCGCTGTACTCGGTGGCGATGTCGTCGCCCACGAACTCCTTCATGTTCGTGAAGCCCATCACCTTGTTGTAGAAGCCGACCCACTCGTTCATCCGGCCGAGCTCGACGTTGCCGACGCAGTGGTCGATCGCCTGGAAGGTGCGCTGGGCGGGCGGCTCGACCATCGGCTGGGCCGCGACGAAGCCAGGCAGGTACGGGCCGTCGTAGCCGGAGCGCTCGACGAGGGTGTGGCGGGTCTCGCCGTAGGTGGCGATGGCGGCCAGGACGACGGTGCCGTGCTCGTCCTTCTGCTCGTGCGGCTCGGTGACCGAGCGGGCGCCGTGCTCGAGGGCGTAGGCGTAGGCGGCGCGCGCGTCCGGCACCTCGATGGCGAGGTCGACGACGCCGTCGCCGTGCTCGGCCACGTGCTGGGCGAGGAAGTGGCCCCAGTCGCTCGCGGGCTTGATGACCGAGGTGAGGACGAAGCGGGCGGAGCCGTTCTCCAGGACGTACGCAGCGGTCTCGCGGCTGCCGTTCTCCGGTCCGGAGTAGGCGACCAGCTTCATGCCGAAGGCGGTGGAGTAGTAGTGCGCCGCCTGCTTGGCGTTGCCCACGGCGAAGACGACCGCGTCCATTCCCTTGACCGGGAAGGGGTCGGCCTGCCGGGCGGTGTCGGGAGTGTGGTGTGTGGTCTGCGTCATAGCCGCAGGGTCTCCCCGCTCGGCAAGGTGCGCAATAGTTTGCGTTTCCGCTGGGCAATCTGTTCAGCATTACGGCCGTCGCATCGGCCTTTCTGTACAGGATGACCAACCCCGGGAGGCTGCTGTGGCGATCGATCATCTGGACGGCCGGATCATCCTGCTGCTGGCCCGGGAGCCGCGGATCGGGGTGCTGGAGATGTCCCGGCGGCTGGGGGTGGCCCGGGGCACGGCGCAGGCCCGGCTGGACCGGCTTCAGTCGAACGGAGTCATCCGCGGCTTTGGTCCCGAGGTGGATCCGGCGGCGCTCGGCTACCCGGTCACGGCGTTCGCGACGCTCCAGATCCGGCAGGGCCAAGGAGCCGACGTACGGGCCCACTTGGCGACTGTGCCGGAGGTGCTGGAGCTGCACACCACCACCGGCAGCGGGGACATGCTGTGCCGGCTCGTGGCCCGCTCCAACGCCGATCTCCAGCGTGTGATCGACCGGGTCGTCGGTTTTGATGGCATCGTCCGGGCCTCCACGGCGATCGTCATGGAGAACCCCGTTCCGCTGCGGATCATCCCGCTGGTGGAGCAGGCAGCGGAGGAGACCTGAGTCGTGGGGTGAGCGCGTGTGAACTTCCTGGAGTATCTGGGCAACCAGAAAGAGCAGCTGCTCACGGACGCCTACCAGCACGCGAGCGTCGTCTTCCAGTGCATGGTCGTGGCGACCGTGATCGGGGTGCTGATCGCCGTCGTCACCTACGGCAGCGAGTGGTCCGGGAACCTCGCGACCACGACCACCGCCACCATCCTGACCGTCCCGGCACTGGCCCTGATCGGTCTGCTCATCCCGATCGTGGGTCTCGGCGTGCCGCCCACGGTGATCGCCCTGACGCTGTACGGGCTGCTGCCGGTCGTCCGCAACGGGATCGTCGGCCTGCGCGGGGTCGACCCGTCACTGGTGGACGCGGCCACGGGCATCGGGATGTCCCGGTCGGCCCGGCTGCTGCGGATCGAGCTGCCGCTGGCCTGGCCGCCGATCCTGACCGGGATCCGGGTCTCGACCCAGATGCTGATGGGCATCGCGGCCATCGCGGCGTACGCCTCCGGCCCCGGCCTCGGCAACGTCATCTTCCGCGGCCTCGCCTCGCTGGGCAGCGCGAACGCGCTCAACCAGGTCCTCGCGGGCACGCTCGGCATCATCGTCCTGGCGCTGCTCTTCGACGCCGCGTACGTCCTGATCGGGCGGCTGACCATTCCCAGGGGGATCCGTGCCTGAGTCCGGCGACCACGGGGCCTCCATCGAGCTGGAGAGCCTGACCAAGCGGTTCCCCGGCAGCGCGCAGCCGGCCGTGGACAACGTGAGCTTGGAGATCAAGGCGGGCGAGGTCGTCATCTTCGTCGGCCCCTCGGGCTGCGGTAAGTCGACCACACTCAAGATGATCAACAGGTTGATCGAGCCGACCGGCGGCCGGATCCGCATCAACGGTGAGGACGTGACCGACATGGACCCGGTCAAGCTGCGCCGCCAGGTCGGCTACGCGATCCAGTCGGCCGGTCTCTTCCCGCACATGACGGTCGCGCAGAACATCGCCCTCGTGCCGAAGATGATCGGCTGGTCGAAGACCCGGATCAAGGAGCGGACCGAGGAACTCCTCGACCTGGTGGGCCTCGACCCCGGCGAGTTCCACGGCCGCTACCCGCGCCAGCTCTCGGGCGGTCAGCAGCAGCGCGTGGGCGTGGCGCGGGCCCTCGCCGCCGATCCCCCGGTGCTGCTGATGGACGAGCCGTTCGGGGCGGTGGACCCGATCACCCGCGACCATCTCCAGGACGAGCTGATCCGGCTGCAGCACGAGCTGCACAAGACGATCGTCTTCGTCACACACGACTTCGACGAGGCGATCAAGATCGGCGACCGGATCGCCGTCCTGCGCGAGCGGTCCCACATCGCGCAGTTCGACACCCCGGAGGCCATCCTCACCAACCCGGCGGACGACTTCGTGTCCGGGTTCGTGGGCGCCGGGGCCGCGCTGAAGCGGCTGAACCTGACCCGTGTACGGGACGTGGAGGTCACCGACTATCCGACCGTCACGATCGACGACCCGTTGCAGCAGATCTTCAACCGGCTGCGGGCCGGCGGCACCAACGAGGTCCTGCTGCTCGACAGGCGCGGCCGTCCCTACAAGTGGCTGAGGCGCGGCGACCTGATGCGGGCCCGGGGCTCGCTGGCCCGGGCCGGGACGCTGGTGCACGACACGGTCACCCGGGACGCGACGCTGCGGGACGCGCTGGAGGCGGTGCTCACCGACAACGCGGGGCGGGTGGCGGTGACCGGGCGGCGCGGCGAGTACACGGGCGTCGTCGACATGGAGACCCTCATCAACTCCGTGCACGAGATGCTGGAGGCCGACCGGCTCGACGCGATGGAGCACCAGCACGAGCTGGAGTCGCTGCGGGCCTCGCAGACGCACGCGGAGCAGGAGGGCGGCGGCGTCGCGGGCGTGGTCGGCCTCGGCGGGGAGCGGCAGGCGTGACCGCGCCCGAGGTGACGGAGGTTCCGTCCGAGCCGACGGCCGAGGAGAAGGCCGAGACACCCCGGACGCCCCCGGCTCCCCGGCCCGCACGCATCAGCTGGCAGAAGCTGACCGTCCTGCCCCTCGCCCTGGTGGCCGTGCTGCTCGCGACCTGGCTCTGGTTCGCGCAGGCCGACCTGGACGCGCTCTCCCGGAACGCCCTGTCGGGCGGCCAGGTCTCCAAGGCCCTGTGGCAGCACATCCAGCTGACCGTGATCTCCACCTTCTTCGTACTGATCATCGCGATCCCGCTGGGCATCCTGCTGACCCGCGGGGCGTTCAGCAGGGCCACCCCGGTGGCGATGGCGTTCGCCAACATGGGCCAGGCGACCCCGGCGATCGGCCTGCTGGCGCTTCTCGTCATCTGGCTGGGCATCGGCCGCAGGGCCGCCCTGATCGGCATGATCATCTACGCCATCCTGCCCGTGCTGTCGAACACGATCACCGGCCTGAAGGCGAACGACCCGACCCTGCTGGAGGCGGCGCGCGGCATCGGCATGTCCCCGCTGGGCGTGCTGCGCCGGGTCGAACTGCCGCTGGCCGTCCCGCTGATCCTCGCGGGTGTCCGTACGGCCCTGGTCCTGAACGTCGGTACGGCGACCCTGGCGGTCTTCGGCGGGGGCGGCGGCCTCGGCGTACTGATCACGACCGGCATCACCAACCAGCGGATGCCGGTGCTGGTGCTGGGCTCGATCCTCACGGTCGCGCTGGCGCTGCTGGTGGACTGGCTGGCGTCGATCGCGGAGTTGTTGCTGCGGCCGCGGGGGTTGCAGACGTGAGGGGGTGGGGGCGGGTGGGGGCGGTGGCGCTGCTGACGGCGGCCTCCGGCTGTGGGCTGACCAGCGGCTCCCCCATGACCGATGACGTGAAGCCGGGCTCGATCGGGCGGGGTGAGCCGCTGAAGGGCGCGCATCTGACGGTGACGTCGAAGTCGTTCACCGAGCAGCTGATCCTCGGCTCGATCATGGGCATCGCGTTCGAGGCGGCCGGCGCGGAGGTGATCGACCGCACCGGCATCCAGGGCTCCATCGGCAGCCGCGAGGCCGTCCGGAAGGGCGACGCGGACGCCGGGTACGAGTACACGGGCACGGCCTGGATCACGTACCTCGGCAACAGCAAGCCCATCCCCGACCCGCGCGAGCAGTGGGAGGCGGTGCGCAAGGACGACGCCCGCAACGGGGTGACCTGGCTGCAGCCCGCGGAACTCAACAACACGTACGCGCTGGCGATGAACCAGGAGAACGCGAGGAAGTACGGCACGAAGACCCTGTCGGACGTGGCGGAACTGGCGAAGTCCGACCCCGGTGCGGCGTCGCTGTGTGTCGAGGTCGAGTTCGCCAACCGGGCGGACGGGCTGCCGGGCATGCAGAAGGCGTACGGCATGAACGTACCGGCCCGGGACATCACGCAGATGGACACCGGGATCATCTACACCCAGGCGGCGAAGGGGAGTTGCACCTACGGGGAGGTGTACACGACCGACGGGCGCATCAACTCGATGAACCTCGCCGTGATGGACGACGACAGGAAGTTCTTCCCCAACTACAACGCCGCCCCGATGATCAACACGAACACGTTGAAGGAGTGGCCGGCCATCGCCGACGTGCTCGACCCGGTCACGGCGAAGCTGGACAACGCGGTGGCGCGGAAGCTGAACGCGAAGGTGGATGTGGACGGGGAGGATCCGCATCAGGTGGCGTTGGACTGGATGGTGGAGGAGGGGTTCGTCAAGGAGTGAGTTACAAAGAAGGCGTTGCAAAGGAGGCTTTGCAACGCTACCTTTGCATGGTGAGCGAGCCCGAGAACACACCGGTACGGCAACTCGACGCCCGATCCCTGCGGGGACTGGCGCACCCCCTGCGCATTCAGCTGCTGGACGCCCTGCGTTTCGGCGGCCCGGCGACGGCCTCGCAACTGGCCCAGAAGCTGGGCGAGTCCAGCGGTGCCACCAGCTACCACCTGCGTCAACTGGCGGAGTACGGCTTCGTCGAGGACGCTCCCGAGCACGGCAAGGGCCGCGAACGCTGGTGGAAGGCGACCCACCACGGCATTCGCTTCGACGACTCCCTGCTCACCGACTCGGACCCGGTCGTCCGCGGAGCGGCGGACCTGTATCTGCACGAGGTCGCCACCACGCAGACCCGGGCCCTGTCGACCTGGCTGGGCAACCGCGAGTCCTGGCCGGAGGAGTGGACCCGCTCCTGGGACATGAGCAGCGCGACGCTGAGCCTCACGCCCGAACTGACGCTGGAACTGGTCGAGAAGATGCACGAGCTGGTCGAGACCTACCGCGACCGCGCTGCCGCCGAGGACTCCGGCGTCGAGCAGGTCCGCATCCAGACCCACGCGTTTCCGATCCGAACCGACTGAAAGGTTCGCCATGCACCCGGACATCCACCTCGCCCTGCACCGCGCCCGCGCCACCGAACTCCGTGCCGAGACCGAACCCCGTCCGGCACCCCGGCATGACCTCCGTGCGCGGCTGGGCTGGACCCTCATAGAAGTCGGGCTGAAGCTCGCCACCCGGCCCGGGCCGGTCCCCGCCCACTAGCAGCTGGGGACGGAGCCCTTCCCCGTCTCCAGGGCCACCAGGGAGCTCACCGTGCTCTTCAGCGTGGTCACCGGAACCAGCCGAAGGCCCTTCGGCAGCTCGGCCCGCGCATCCCCGCACTCCGCCTTCGGGACCAGGAACACGCTCGCGCCGTCACGCCGCGCGGCCTGCGTCTTGAGGGCGACACCCCCCACCGCACCGATCGTGCCGTCCTCGGCGATCGTGCCCGTACCCGCGATGACACGGCCCCCCGTGAGATCCCCGCCGCTGCCGTCGCCGTCGAGCTTGTCGATGATCCCCAGGGAGAACAGCAGCCCGGCGCTGGGCCCGCCCACATCGGCGAGCTTCAGGCTCACCTTGACGTCCTTGGCGTTCAAGCCGAGGTAGCCCAGCGCGGCCTGCGTCGCCGCGTCCTGGGACTCCTTCATCTGCTCCTCGTTGTGCCGCTCGATCTCCTTGACGCTGTCCCCGTTCGGATAGACGGCGTCGCGCGGCATGACCGCCTGGTCGGTGCGGAACCAGCTGTCGATGACGTCGGGGAGCGAGACACGGGTGTCCGGGGAGGTCGCCTCGATGGTCGTCATGCGCAGTTGCCCGCGGGTGTCCCGGGCCGGTGCGCCCGAGATAGTGATCACCTCGGCGCCCTTGTTCTCCCCGAGCACGTTCGCCGTCATCCCCGGCTGCGCCACCGAGAACGGCAGCGGCGCGAACACCGCCGTGGCGAGCAGGGCGGCGACAGGCAGGGCACAGACGGCGATGGCCCGGGGGCGCGTGAGGCGAGAGAACACGGGATCAAATCTAACTCGGGGGTGGGATCCGGCCCGGATCAGGTCGTCCGGACCCTGCCCAGGTACACGACGGTGGGCACGGCAGAGGTCAGCGCAGCGCCTCCGCGACCTCCCGCGCCGCCTCGACGACCCGCTCCCCCACCCGCTCCGGCACCACGTCCGCCAGCATCACCACACCCACGCTGCCCTCGACGCCCGTCACGCCCAGCAGCGGCGCGGCCGCCCCGCACGCGCCCGCCTCCAGCTCCCCGTGCGTGAGGGTGTAGCCCGGGTCCGTCATCGGGTGCTGCCGGGCCGCGAGGATCGCCTTGCCGGCGGCGCCCCGGTCCAGGGGATGCCGGAACCCGGCGCGGTAGGCGACGTGGTAGTCGGTCCAGGTCGGCTCCACCACGGCCACGGCGAGCGCGTCCGCCCCGTCGACCAGGGTCAGGTGCGCCGTGGCGCCGATGTCCTCGGCCAGCGACCGCAGCGCCGGCATCGCGGCCTCCCGGACCAGGGGATGGACCTGCCGACCCAGACCCAGCACACCGAGCCCGACGCGGGCACGTCCGCCCAGGTCACGGCGTATGAGAGCGTGCTGTTCCAGCGTGGCAAGCAACCGGTACACCACGGTCCGGTTCACGCCCAGCCGGACGGAGAGCTCGGTCACGGTCAGCCCGTGATCCGTGTCGGCGAGCAGCTTGAGGACACGCAGTCCCCGGTCGAGCGTCTGGGAGGTCTCCGCGGTCACGACGCCCACTCCTTAGTGGTGAGGTCGGCGGCCCTCTGGCGGCTGGTGCGTCACCGAGTCCCGTCGGAAACGCGCTTCAGAGGCCGCCGATCGGCCGGCGGCCCGGCCAGTCCGGACCGCGTCGCTTCACGGCTGCGCTCCGCGGCGGCGCTGCCACGGGGCGTGTGCGTAGCCGGACAGTAGCGAAGGCGGTTCGCTGAGCGGAAGGCTCCGTCCAGAATCCGGGCAGTGAGCGGGGAGTAGTGCTCGAATTTGCGGCGGTATGAGCGCCCAAGAGGGGCGCGGGGAACTGCGCGAGCAACCACATACGATCCGCAGACGCAGGGTAAGCGCGTCACTTCATCCGGGTCGCCCACTCCTGCACCTTGGCGATCCGCTGCCGCAGCTGCCCCGCCGTCGCCTCCGCCGCCGGAGGCCCCCCGCACACCCGCCGCAGCTCGGTGTGGATCACCCCGTGCGGCTTGCCGCTCTGGTGGACGTACGCGCCGACCAGCCCGTTGAGCTGCCGCCGCAGCTCCATCATCTCCTTGTGGGAGACCACCGGCCGCCGCTCGGCGGGCATTTCGAGCAGGTCGGCCTCCTCGTCCGGCTTCTTGCGGCTGTGCGCGATCTGCCGGGCCTGCCGCTTCTGGAGCAGCAACTGGACCTGGTCGGGCTCGAGGAGACCCGGGATCCCGAGGTAGTCCTGCTCCTCCTCGCTGCCCGGGTGGGCCTGCATGCCGAACTCGGCGCCGTTGTACATGACCCGGTCGAAGACGGCCTCGGACTCCAGTGCCTCGAAGGAGAACTGCTCCTGCTCGCCGGTGTCCTCGTCCTGCTCCCTGTTCGCCTCGTCCATCTCCTTCTCGGACTCGGCGTAGGGGTCCTCCTCGCCCTGCTTCTTGGGCTTGTCGAGGACGTGGTCGCGCTCGCGCTCCATCTCGTTGGCGAAGGAGAGCAGGTCGGGCACGGTCGGCAGGAACACGGAGGCCGTCTCGCCGCGTCGCCGGGACCGCACGAAACGCCCGACGGCCTGCGCGAAGAAGAGGGGCGTCGAGATGGTCGTGGCATACACGCCCACCGCGAGCCGGGGTACGTCGACGCCCTCGGACACCATGCGGACGGCGACCATCCACCGGTCGTTGCTCGCACTGAAGTCGTCGATGTTCTTCGAGGCACCGGTGTCGTCGGAGAGCACGACCGTGGCCTTGCTGCCGGTGATCTCACGGATCAGCTTGGCGTAGGCGCGGGCGGAGTCCTGGTCCGCGGCGATGACGAGCGCACCCGCGTCCGGAATGGCCTTCCGCACCTCGGTCAGCCGCTGGTCGGCGGCGCGCAGCACGGAGGGCATCCACTCGCCCCGCGGATCGAGGGCGGTACGCCAGGCCTGGCTGATGGCGTCCTTGGTCATCGGCTCGCCCAGCCGCGCCGCGATCTCGTCACCGGCCTTGGTGCGCCAGCGCATGTTGCCGCTGTAGGAGAGGAAGATGACGGGCCGCACGACGTTGTCGGCGAGGGCGTTGCCGTAGCCGTAGGTGTAGTCGGCGGCGGACCGCCGGATCCCGTCGTTGCCCTCCTCGTACGTCACGAAGGGGATGGGGTTGGTGTCGGACCGGAAGGGCGTACCGGTCAGGGCGAGGCGGCGGGTGGCGGGCTCGAAGGCCTCCAGGCACGCCTCGCCCCAGGACTTGCTGTCACCGGCGTGGTGGATCTCGTCGAGGATGACGAGGGTCTTGCGCTGCTCGACCCGGTTCCGGTGCAGCATGGGCCGCACACCGACACCGGCGTACGTCACGGCGATCCCGTGGTAGTCCTTGCCGAGCGGCCCCGCGCTGTACTCGGGATCCAGCTTGATGCCGATCCGCGCGGCCGCCTCCGCCCACTGCTTCTTCAGGTGCTCGGTGGGCGCGACGACGGTGACCTGCTGGACGACGTGGTGGTGCAGCATCCAGGAGGCCAGCGTCAGCGCGAAGGTCGTCTTGCCGGCGCCGGGGGTGGCGACCGCCAGGAAGTCCCGCGGCTGCTCCTGGATGTACTTCTCCATCGCGCCCTCCTGCCAGGCGCGCAGCTTGCTGGCGGTACCCCAGGGGGCGCGGCCGGGGAACGCCGGGGACAGGTGGTGCGAGGCAGAACTGGTGCCGGCGGTGGTAGTCACGGTCTCCGTAAGGGGGTCGGGCGGCTCGTGCGAGCGAGCCAAACGGCTCGGCTACGTATGACAACCGGGCCACCCTACCGGCGGCCCGACCCCGTCAATGCGCGGACAAGCCCGGACCACCCACGGGTGGGATCCACGTCACAGCCCCCTCAACCGACCCGCGATCACGGAGATGTCGCTCTCGTCCCCGGAGGCCACATCGATGACCAGGTCGTACGCGATGTCCTGGTCGCAGCCCGCGAGATCGACGCCGTTCACGCCGAGGAGGGTCGCGGCGGCCGGCCAGGCCGTGCGCTTGTTCCCGTCGACGAGCGGGTGGTTCGTCGCGATGGCGTGCAGCAGCGCGGCCGCCTGCTCGTACAGGTCCTCGTAGGCGGCCGTGCCGAACATCCGGGCGCGCGGCCGGTGCACAGCGGAGACGAACAGTCCGTTTCCCCGGGCTCACCACTCCCGAACCGGTCCTCACCGCTCCCGCAGCCGCGTCGTCACCCAGGCCCCCACCAGCGCCACTCCCGCCATCGGCAGGAACACCGCGGCGAAGGCGGCCGGATGTGAGCCGGAGGCGTGTGCGGTCGTGTGGCTCACCGTGCCGCCGCCGAGGGCGGCGAACGCGGCGCCGCCGGCGGAGAGCAGGACGACGTTGGAGAGACCGTCGGAGATCTGCAGGGCGGCGGAGTTGGAGCCGGCTTCCGCCGGGGCGGAGAGCTGGAGCAGGAGCACGCTCGTGGAGGAGATGACGAGCCCCATGCCGAGGCAGCCGAAGGCCCAGGCGACGGCCAGGGTCCAGACGGGCACGGAGTCGATCAGCACACTCGGCGCCGTGGCGATGGCCGCCGTCACCAGGAGCATCCCGACGGTCGTCAACCGCTCCCGGTACGCCTCGAACCGCGACCGCGACTGCACCCACGAGCCCAGCGCCCACGTCCCGCCGCCCGCGGCGAGCGAGAACCCGGCCAGTGTCGGACTGAGCCCACGCTGGGTCACCAGCATCAGCGGCACGAACGACTCGGCGGCGATGAAGGACCCCGCGGCGACACCGCGCAGCAACACGACCGACGGCAGCCCGCGGGCGGCCCGGTACGTCCCCTTCGGCAACAGCCCGAGCACGGCAGGCACCAGCAGGGCCACGCCCACGGCGCCGGGCAGGAGGGAGAGGGGGCGCAGATCCTGGGCGGCGTACTGGAGCAGCCCCGCGCCGAGGGAGATGGCCAGGGCGAGACGAATACGCCGACGGTCGAAGGACTTGGGCACCGCCTCCCCGACCGGACCGGCAGCCCGGCGCCGTATCTGCGGCAGCGCGAGCGCCAGCGGGAAGACGACGAGCACCGGAATCCCGACGAACACCCATCGCCAGCCCAGTTGTTCCGTCACCGTGCCGGCGGCGAGCGGACCGACGATCGACGGTACGACCCAGCTCGCCGCGAACGCCGCCATGATCGCCGGCCGCAGCCGCTCCGGATAGGCCCGCCCGACGACGACGTACAGCGCGACGATCACCAGCCCGCCGCCGAGCCCCTGCACGGCCCGCCCCAGGATGAACAGCCACATCACCCCGGCCGTCCCCGACAACAGCAGCCCGGCCCCGAAGGAGGAGATGCCCACGGCCAACGGCCCGAGAGGCCCACGCCGGTCGGACCACTGCCCGGCGAGCACCATCCCGAACAGACTCGTGGTGAAGTACCCGGAGAACGCGAACGCGTACAGCGACACCCCGTCCAGCTCCCGCGCCGCGACCGGCATCGCCGTCCCCACGGCCGTCGCCTCGAAGGCGATGAGCAGCACGACGGACACGATCCCGACGCTCAACGCCCGATAGGCCCGCCCCAGCACGGTCTCCGCCGCCTCGGAGACCGAGGGGGCGGCGGTGGCGTCTACGACCTCTGGGTCACTCGGCTTGGGGACGGTCATGACCGCCAGCGTAAGTTCCAAGCGGCCCGTTGACCCCTGTCGCGAGACGGTGAACCACCCCGACCTTGGTCGTACGCCCCTGGCCGGACCCCCGCTCTGTAAACGCCGTATGGCAGTCCCATTGCGGCACACCCGATGCCCTTGAGCACCGCTTCCCCACCGACCTACTGTCAGTACATCGAGTTGGAACACGGCCGTGTGCCCGAGTGGTTCAGGGGCTCGCCTGCGCTGCATCCATCAGCGAGCTCCGCTCGCGGGGAGTTACACGGGTTCGAATCCCGCCACGGCGGCCGAAGTTCGGACTTGATCACGGCCGTGTGCCCGAGTGGTTCAGGGGCTCGCCTGCAAAGCGAGTTACGTGGGTTCGAATCCCGCCACGGCCTCCACAGCATCAACCCGCGTCCGGAAGCGGCTCCCGGGCGGCTTCCTCGTCGGCCTTTCGCCAAGCCCGGCGGGCGTTCTCCGCGCGTACGGCGTCCAGCCACCGCCAGAGGCCGATCTCCTCGAGTCTCAGACCAGGACAGGCGATCCGGTGCGGTACGCGGCATACGGCCCCGGGCGTGGGCTCGTCCGCGCGGCTGTTCCATGCCGTCCCGTTGGAGTCCACGTACCAGCGGTGCCAGGCGGGCACCATGTGTGCCGGCACCGGCATGTCCGGTTCGAGGAGGACGTGCCAGCCGTAGTAGGTGATGCGCCGATCACCGACAAGCCCGCAGTTGGGGCACACGGGCGGAGCGGGCGGCTCGGGACCGGTGGCACCTTCCATCGCGGCCTGGGCCCGGTCGGTCTTCTCCCACGGCTGCGGCACGCCCGGCGGCGCCTGCCGGTGTCCGTCGGGATCGGGTAACGGGATGATGCTCGACTCGGCTGTATCCCCCATGAATCGAGCATCAGGGGCTGCCCAGGACCGGGGTAGGGCGCAATAAGGGCGCAACGGGAGCAGTCGGGTGGGCAAGGAAGCAGGTCACCGCTCCGCTCCCCCGCCCCGCGGTTGACCCTGACGCACGGGCAACCCCCCAACCTGATCCGCATGCCTGCCACAAGCGACAGCACCACACGCCACCTCACCGTTCAGCACGACGGCGTCACCATCCCGGTGTCTCGTGGCGGCCGGGGAAGACCCCTGGTTCTGTGCCCGGGGCTGAACTGCACACAGGCCGACCTGCACGAGCTGATCGATCTGCTGCGGCGCGATCACGAGGTCGTGGCCTTCGATCTCCGGGGGCACGGGCTCTCCTCCGCCGCCGAGCGGTACTCCTTCGACGCGTTTCTGGGTGATCTCCGTGCCGTGATGGGGGAACTCGAGCTGCCGTCGCCGCCCTTGCTCGTGGGGTACTCCCTGGGCGCGGATCTGGCGGTGCACCACGCGGCCGAGTGTCCCGACGGCGTCGCCGGGCTCGTGCTCGTCGACGGGGCGAATCCGCTGCCCGAGCCGTTCGTCAGCGCCGTCGACCTCGCGGAGTTCCGGGAGATGGCGCGGCACGAGGCCGAGCGGAACCAAGGCAAAGAGCGAGCGCGTCGGGTGATGCTCAGTGCCCAGGAGATCTTCGAACTCGGCCTTGAGATGGATGTGGTGCGGGCCGAAATTCTCGAGCGCTACCGGAAGGCTGATGGAGCCGTGCGCATGATCATGTCGAGCGCGATCGCCGGCCGCAGCGGCGCGGGGCGCGCGCCGCGGCACAACCGGCTCTGGCGGAACGGCGTCGAGCGACTCGTCCGGGAGCGGGCGAACGTCTCCGTCTCCTGGCTCGACGCCGACCATCGGCTGGTCTTCACCCACGCACCGGACATCGCCGAGATCGTCCGGAGCGCACAGCAGCCGGTCGGCGGGCCGGCCTCCTGAGCCAGACTGGGCCCATGCTGACCATCGGCGAGCTCGCGGCCTACGCGAGAGTGACCGTGCGCGCCGTGCGGCACTATCACGCCAAGGGACTGCTGCCGGAGCCCGAACGGGATCACTCCGGCTATCGGCGGTACGACGCCGGGGCCGTGGTGGAGCTGATCAGGATCCGGACTCTCGCCGAAGCCGGGGTTCCGCTGGCGCGCGTGCGGGAGTTGCTCCAGGCCGGCGAGGAGGAGTTCGCCTCGGCCGTCGCGGACATCGACGGTCGGCTGGAAACGGAGATCCGGGAGCGGCAGCGGCACCGCGCGCGGATCGCCCGCCTCGCCTCAGGAGACAGTCTGGCGCTGCCCCCTGAGGTGGTCGGGTTTCTCGACCGGCTGCGGGCGCTCGGCGTCGACGAGCGGATCGTCCAGGCCGAGCGCGACGGCTGGATCCCGCTGGTCGCGCGCTCACCCGAGCGGGTGCCGGAGTGGATCGCACGTAAGCGGGAGCAGATCGCCGATCCGGAGTTCGTCGACTTCTATTTGGCCTTGAGTGCGGCTCTCGGGTGGAGTGACAACGATCCGCGGCTGGTGGAACTGGCCGACCGGGTGGCCGCCTACGTCACGAGGCTGGCCGAGGAGAGGGGCGAGGAATACGTCGGCGACCCGGGCGGCATCGAGCCGGTGCTCGCCGAGTTGATGGACGCGTTCGTCTTCGACACCGTGCCGTCCGCCCGTCGGCTCATCGAGCTGCTGAGGCAGCGGGGCTGGGTCGGCTGGACCACCCTCCAGCGCACAAACCCGCCCCCTACAACACCCCACCCGCCTCATCGCGAAACACATCCGTCCAGTAGTGCCGCCCCGACCTCCCCGCCATGACCCCCGTCGGGTCCACCGCCGAGAGGACCTGGAGCATCGTCATGGCCAACTGGTCGTACGTGTCGGTCGTCAGCTCATGGTCCGACTGGGAGTCGATGGCGCGCTCGCGGTGCAGGAGCCAGAGGGTGAAGGCGAGGGTCGAGACGTCCGTGTTCAGGGGGTGCAGGGTCGCTTCGGGTTCGTTCCAGTTCAGGACCGCGCCCGTCTCGCCGTCGACGACCAGGCTGTTGTCGTCGACCAGGCAGCCGATCCGTATCAAGTGGTGGGCACGGGAGGGGAGTCGCGTCGGGCCGTCCGCGTCGGCGTAGTACTCGGCCAGCGTCGCCAGTGGTACGTCCGTGTCCAGGGAGAAGACATGGGCGTCCTCGGGCAGGCCCACCTCGCGGAGGAAACGGCGGGTCGGCTCGTGGGTGAGCGTCGCGGGGAAGTCGACGTCTTCGAAGCGGGCCACCTTGCCGGGGCCGAACTCCTGGTCCAGCAGGCGGTGCGGGAGGTCCAGGGAGAGGCCTGACGCACCTCCCCGTCCCGCGACCAGGGAGAGGGGGCGGATGAGGGCCGCCATCTTCCAGAAGGGGGCCGGCTCGCCGTCCGTGCCGTCCCGGAAGACCGCCAGGAGGTGCTGGGACGCCTGCGCCACCGCCTTCGGGCCGTAGCGGCCCGCGTAGGAGGCGAACTGGCCGCGCAGGCCCGCCAGTTCGTCCGTCGCCTCCGCGAACCGCACCAGGGTCCGCAGCGAGGGGGCCAGGGGGCGGCGGTCCATCAGGTCGGGGCGGTCGTGCAGCAAGGAGGTCGTCGAGATCTCGCCCGTCGCGCCGTCCAGCAGGACCGACTCCGTCTCCAGGCCTCCGGGGCCCAGCAGTCCGCCTATCACCAGCTGCTCGCGCAGCTCCGACGACAGCCGGTCGGCCGGATCGCCCGTCGAGTCCGCCACCGTGCGCAGGCCCTCCCGGCTCAGCTCCGCGAAGCTCAGCACGCCGCTCTCGCAGGGCAGTCCGGGGCCGGTCAGCCAGTGCCGCGTCGACGCGTGCGTCACCCACGGGTCCAGGTCGGACTCGGTCAGGGTGATCACCGCGGAACCGGCGTCGGTCATACTCATGGGCTCCCCCGCATGTGCTTGCTCACCGTCCCCGTGGCGGAGCACGGCCGACCGCCCGGCCAGGCCCGGCAGCCGTCCCCCACTGCCCAGAACAGTACGCCCCACCACTGACAACGCCCCGGAACAGCGACGCGCCCATCGACTTCACGTCCGGCGACTTCACGTCGAGGGGCTGCGCGTCCACCTCACCAGACGCTCAGACACCCCTCGCGCGTTCCGTTCCCGCCGGAATCGCCTCCACGAGGACGGCCCCCTCCAGCAGGGACATCAGGACCGTTCGGTGACCACCGCGGCCTGCGGACGGATCGGCAGCCGGTTCACGGGGCGGCCCGTGGCGGCACGTACGGCGGACGCGACGGCCGCCGGGGACGTCACCACCGGCACCGCGCTGACCGCCTTCGCGCCGAAGGGGGCGACCACGTCCCGTTCCTCGACCAGCTTGACGATGCGGATGTCCGGCGCGTCGAGGGCCGTCGGGAGGGCGTAACCGGTCAGGTCCGGGTGGCGGATCAGGCCGCGCGGGGTGCGCAGGTTCTCGGTCAGCGCGATGCCCACGCCCTGGGTGACACCCGCCTCGATGCGGGCGGCCAGCTGGGCCGGGTTCAGGACCCGCCCCACGTCCTGGGCGACGGCCAGTTCCACGACCCGTACGGAACCGATCTCGATGTCGACGTCCACCACCGCGCGGATCGCGCAGAAGGACATGCCCACGAAGGCGTCCCCCTGCCCGGCCTCGTTCAGCGGCTCGGTCGGGTGCGGGCGGCACTGGGCGGTGGCCCACAGTTCCTTGCCGTCCAGCGCCTCGGTGACGGTCGTCGAGAGGACTCCGTCGTACGACGTGATCTTGCCGTCGTTGATCTGCAGCAGCTCCGTGGACATGCCGAACTTGTGGGCGAGCGGCTGGAGGAGCTGCGTACGGACCATTTTGGCCGCGCGCTCCACCGCCCCGCCCGACACCCAGGTGTGCCGGCCATGGCAGGCCGGGCCCGCCGTGGGCTGGTCGGTGTCGACCGGCGCCACGTGCACCTCGTCGACGCCGAGTGTCTCCTGGACGATCTGCCGGGCCAGGGTCGTGAAGCCCTGGCCGGTCTCGACCGCCGCGCACAGGACCGTCGCCACACCGTCGTGGACCTTCACGGTCGCCGTGGAGACCTCGTCCGCGCCCTCCGCGCCGAGCATGTGCACCATGCCCACGCCGTAGCCCACGCCCCGGCGCACCGCGCCCGGTTCGCCCGCGCCCTCGGGACCGCCCGGCAGCAGCCACTCGTCCTCGGGGGTGTCCTTGGGCAGCGGCGGCAGTGGGAAGTCCCGTACGGCCTGGAGCAGTTCGGCGACCGGGGCCGGGCACGTCACCGTCTGGCCGGTCGGGAGCACATCGCCGGTGGCCATGGCGTTGCGCAGCCGCACCTCGGCCGGGTCGATGCCGAGCTTCTTGGCGATCTTGTCCATCTGCGCCTCGTAGGCGGCGCAGACCTGCATGGCCCCTTCGCCGCGCACGTGGCCCGACGGGGGGTTGTTGGTGCGTACGGCCCAGCCCTCGATGAAGGCGTTCGGGACGACGTACGGGCCGCAGGCGAAGCCCACGGCGGCGGCGAGGGCCTCGGCGGAGCTGTCGGCGTAGGCGCCCGCGTCGAGCAGGATCTGCGCCTCGACCTTCACGAGCGTGCCCTCGGCGTCCGCGTGGTGGCGGTAGCGCAGCAGGGTGGGGTGCCGGTGGGCGTGGCCAAGGAACGACTCCTCGCGCGTGGCCGTGAGCTTCACCGGGCAGCCGGTCCGCAGCGCCAGCAGGCCGAGCGGGAGCTGGAAGCCCTGGTCCTCGCGGTCGGCCGTGGCGCCGGGGACGCCGGTGACGACGACCTTGACGCGCTCGGGCTCCAGGCCGAAGGCGGCGGCGGCCGTGTCGCGGTCGGAGTGCGGGTCGGTGGAGGCGAGGTACAGCTCCACGCCGCCGTCCGGGCGCGGTACGGCCAGGCCCGCCTCGGCGCCGATGGGCGCGGGGTCCTGGCGGCCGATGCGGTACAGGCCCTCGACGACGATCTCGCCGGCCGCGTCCGGGTCGCCGTGGTGCAGCGGGATGTGCCGGATCAGGTTGCCGTCGGGGTGCAGCGGCTCGGCCTCGAAGGCGTGCTCCGGGTCGGTCACCGGGTCGAGCACCTCGTACTCGACGATGACGGCGGCGGCGGCCATGCGCGCGGTGTCCGGATGGTCGGCGGCGACGGCGGCGATGGGCTCGCCGTGGTGGCGTACCACCTCGGAGGCGAAGACCGGGCGGTCGGCCGTGCCGCGGCCGTGGAACGGGCTGCCGGGGATGTCCTCGTGGGTGACGACGGCGCGTACGCCGGGCATCTCGCGCGCGTGGGAGGTGTCGATCGACACGATGCGCGCGTGCGGGTGCGGGGAGCGCAGCACGGCCGCCCACAGCAGTCCCTCGGCCCACAGGTCGGCGGCGTACGGGAAGGTGCCCTCCGTCTTGGCGCGGGCGTCGGCGGCCGGGAGGGAGACGCCGAGGCCGTGCGGCAGCGGTTCGGGGGCGGGGACGGCCTCCGCGGCCTGCGCGGTGGCTGCTTCGTTGCTCACGCGGGGCCTCCGTCCTGGCCGTAGGGCTGGTCGTGCGGATCGGGGGAATGCTGGTCCGGGGAACGCGCGTCCCGGGCGTGCGCGTCCGGGGGCGATCCGAAGGCCGACGGGTGGACGCCGCCGGCGCCCGGCCCCGCCTGGCGCGGGATACGGGCCTCGTCGTTGTCGCCCGCGGCGGGTCCGGCGTGTGTCTCGCGTTCGGCGACGACGTCCTTCACGGCGTCGACCACGCCCCGGTAGCCGGAGCAGCGGCACAGGTTGCCGCAGAGCGCCTGGCGGGTCTCCAGCTCGGTGGGCGCCGGGTTGCCCTCCAGGAGGTCGTGCACGGTCATCGCCATGCCCGGTACGCAGAAGCCGCACTGCACGGCGCCGCAGCGCGCGAGCGCCCGCTGTACGTCCGAGGGCTGCCCGTCCTCGGCCAGGCCCTCGACGGTGCGGACCTCGCTGCCGGCGGCGGTCACGGCCGGAACCAGGCAGGACGCGACGAGCCGCCCGTCGACCTGGACGTTGCACGCCCCGCACTCGCCCTGCGAGCAGCCGTCCTTGGCGCCGGCCAGCCCGAGCCGCTCGCGCAGCACGTACAGCAGGGACTCGCCGATCCACGCGTCGGTGACGGGGCGGTCGGCGCCGTTGACGCGCAGGACGAAGGAGGCGAGGGGGTGTTCCTCCTGCGGGAGGGTGGGTGCGTCCCGGGGTGCGGAGGCCGCGTCGTCCGGGGCGCCGGAGGGGTCCTCCGGTGCCGGGTCGTCCGGGGACTCGCCGTCGGCGGCCTCCGGTCCGGCGTCCGTGTCCGCGTCCGCCATGGCGGGGAGGGGCACGGCGACCGGCTCGGCGGGGCCGTCAACGCCCTCTGCGGCGCCCGGGGCGTCCTCGGCGGGCCCGTCGGCCTCACCGGTCCCGGGAGCGGCCTGTGAGGCGTCCTGAACGGCCTCCGGGGGCACGGCGTGTTCGGCGGCGTGCGACTCGTACGGCTGGGCGGGCGCGGGGGGCGCGGGGTGCTCGTCCGGGTGTCCGGCGGGGCCGGACGGTTCCGGTGCGTGGCCGGGTGCGCCGGACGGCTCGGCCGCGTGATCGGCGCCGTGCTCGGCCCGGTGCTCTGCCCCGTGCTCGACTCGGTGCTCGGCGAAGCCGGAGGGCTCCGATCCGTGGTCGGCGAACCCGGAGGGCTCCGATCCGTGATCGGCGAAGCCGGACGGCTCCGGCGCATGGCCGAGCCCCCCGGGCTGAGGTGCGTGGCCGCTGCCCGGCGTCTCGTGCGTCGGGGCCGTCTCCTCCTGCGGCAGGGGTCCGGCAGGCGGCTGCTCCGGGGCGTGCGCGCCCTGGTCCGGTGCGTATGCGGAGGGCGGTCCGGCGAGCCCCCGCTGCCCGTGCCCGTGGCCCGGCTCGTGTTCCTGCGGGTAGCCCGGCCCGGCCTGCTCCAGCCCCGGCGCGTCCTGCGGGACCTGCTGCCCCCACGGTTCGCCCGCCGCCTGTGACGCCCACGGCGCGGGCGCGCCGCCCGGGAGCGTGGCCGGCGGGTTGCCGCCCCACTGCTCGACCAGCGAGGACGTGGTGAACTCGCCCGACTCGTCCGGAAGGTCGCCCCCGGCGACGGGGATGGACCACTGCCCGGTCACGTCATGGCCGGGCGCGGGGTCCGCCGCCGCGGCCTCCTCGAAGTTCCACTGCCCGGTGGCTCCCGGGTTGTACGTGAACCGGTCGTCCCCGCCGTGCTGCCCCGCCCCGGGGTCGGATCCGTACGGCGTACCGGAGCCGTAGGGCGCGTCGGAGCCGTACGGCGTGTCGGCTCCGTAGGGCTGCTCCGCGAGCTCGTGGCCCTGCTGCTGGTGTGCCGCGTGCGGGTCGTGCCACTGGGCGCCGTCGACGGGCGCGCCGGGCACCGGCCACGCGCCCGGGGCGGCCGGGTCGGTTCCGGCGGTCGTGGCGGGGTCGACCGCAATCTGCGGCGGTACGTAGCCGTGGCCGGGCGCGGCGAGGGGACTGTCGGCGGCCAGCAGGGCGTCGACGCCCCCCTCGGGGAGCTCGACGAAGGCGGTCGCGCCGTCGTCGTACTCGCCCTGGGGCAGCGGGTCCCAGCGGCTGCCGCCCCGGGGTGTGCCCTGTCCGTGCTGGTCGTCGGTCACGACAGCGCCCTCCCCAGTGCTCGTCGGGCCAGCGCGGCGACGGTGCGCCGCAGGTGCAGTACGGCGGGCGGAAGCTGCGGTACGGAGCCGTCCTCGGCGGGGGCCGCGTCGGGGATGCAGGCCGCGGCGACGTACTCCCCGAAGGCGTTCAGCGCCTCCGGCACGATCGCGCGGTTGTTGTCCCAGTCGATGAGCCGGCCGACCCACTCCTCTGCCTGCAGGGGCCGCAGCGCCATCGGCGCTATGGCGCCCACCGCGCAGCGCACACCCCGGCGCGCGGGGTCCAGGACCAGGGCCACGGACGCCACCGCGCGTCCGGGGCCGGTACGGCCGGTCGCCTTGAGGAAGACCTGCGGGGCGTGCAGCAGCGGCACGCGCACGTAGCCGATGAGTTCGCCGGCGCGCAGCATGTCCATCCCGGCCAGCAGGTGCGACACCGGGATCTCCCGGCGGGCTCCGCCCGGGCCCGCGATGATCAGTGTCGCCTCCAGGGCCGCCAGGACCGGCAGCGCGTCACCGGTGGGGGCGGCCGAGGCGATGTTGCCGCCCAGGGTGCCCGCGTTGCGGATGTGCGGCGGGCCCGCGGCGCGCGCGGCGGCGGCGAGCGCCGGGATCAGGGCCGCGAAGTCGGGGCGTCCCATGCGCGCGTGGGTGAGGCCCGCGCCGAGCAGCGCGTGACCGTCCTGGTACTGCCAGCCGCGGATCTCGCTGATCCGGCCGAGTCCCACCAGCGCGGCGGGCCTGAGCTGCCCGGAGTTGACGGAGGCCATCAGGTCGGTGCCGCCCGCGACGGGCACGGCGGCGGGCACGGCGGTGAGTGCCGCGACGGCCTCGTCCAGCGTCGTGGGCAGCGTGACGGCCTGCGCCGCCTGCGGTGCGTGCGTGGTCAAACCGGCTGCCCCTTCCCGCTGCCCCACCTGGTCCCACCTGTGCTGCCGTACGGTACGTGCTGACAGGGCGGACGTGGCAACTCTGGCACATCTTGGCGAGAGCCGAAGACACGGGTCCGCTAGGAGGCATTCGCCCACCTCATCGGGGAGATGGTCCGTTTTCGCACGGGTTCACCAGTGCATGCCGATTGGCACTTTCGGTGACCCTTGTGCGCATTTTCCGTGGCCTGTTCGAGCTGTTCGGTAACCGCGAGCAGGTACTACCGGTGAGGCGGCGGACCGTCGATCGGGCGCCCCAGCACTCCGGGGCGCTGCTGCCAGGGCAGCGGTCCGGCGGGGGGCCGGTAGGCGACGCCCAGGGCGTCGAGTCGCCGGTAGTGGGCCGTCATCCGGTGCTCGAAGCCGGCGAAGTCCCGTTCCTCCGGAGCGGGCAGGGCGCTCCAGGCGACCTCGGCGAAGGCCGCGAGCCGGGGGAACGCCTGGTAGTCCACGCGCGCCTGGTCTTCCATCACCTCGGTCCACAGGTTGGCCTGGGTGCCCAGCACGTGCCGGGCCTCCTCGGGCGTCAGCTCCGGCGGCACGGGCTCGAACCGGTAGACGTCCTCCAGGGTGCGCACCCATCCGATCGGTACCGGCTCGTCGGGGCCCGGGTCCTGACGGTGGTCCAGATACACCTGCTGCTCGGGGCACATGACGACGTCGTGGCCGGCCCGGGCGGCGGCGATGCCTCCGGCGTAGCCGCGCCAGGAGGACACGGCCGCGCCCTTCGCCAGCCCGCCCTCCAGGATCTCGTCCCAGCCGATCAGCCGGCGCCCGCGCGCGGAGAGCCACGCGTCGAAGTGCCCGATGAACCAGGACTGGAGCTCGTCCTCGCCCGCGAGCCCGAGTTCCCTGATGCGCGCCTGGGCGGTCTCCGACCGCCGCCACTGGTCCTTGGGGCATTCGTCGCCGCCGATGTGGACGAACTCCGACGGGAACAGCTCGAGGACTTCCTCGAAGACGCCCTCGTAGAAGCGCAGGGTGTTGTCAGTGGGGGCGAGTACGTTCGGGTTGATTCCCCAGGTGTCCCAGACGGAGAGGCTGTTGGTGGCGATGACGTCGGTGTTGCCGAGTTCCGGGTACGCGGCGATGGCGGCCTGCGAGTGGCCGGGCACGTCGATTTCGGGGACGACGGTGATATGCCGCTCGGCGGCGTAGGCGACGATCTCCCGGATGTCGTCCCGGGTGTAGTAGCCGCCGTGCGGCTTCTCCTCCCACAGCGGCGAGGCGCGGTGGCCGGTTTTCGTACGGGCACGCCAGGAGCCGATCTCCGTCAGCCGCGGGTGCCGCTCGATCTCGATGCGCCAGCCCTGGTCGTCCGTCAGATGGAAGTGGAAGACGTTGAGTTTGTGCGCCGCCAGCAGATCGAGGTAACGCAGGACGCCTTCCTTGGGCATGAAGTGACGGGCGACGTCGAGCATCAGGCCGCGCCAGCGGAATCGGGGCGCGTCCTCGATCGTGAGGTGCGGCACGGCCCAGGCGCGGTCGCGGCTGAGCGGGGCCCTGCGGTAGGCGTCGGGGCCGAGGAGTTGCCGCAGCGTCTGGGCGCCCCAGAAGACCCCGGCCGCGCTGCCGCCCTCGACGAGGACGCCGCTGAAGTCGCTGACGAGGCGGTACTCCTCGGGGCCCAGTGCGGGGTCGAGTCGGAGCCCGATGCCGTCGTCGCCGGCGTCGTCGGGTTCCCGCCCCTCGTGGAGCGGCAGGCCGGTGGCCTGCCGGAGGGCGGTGCGCAGCCAGTGGCCGACGCCCTCCGTCCCGGTGCCGGCGCAGAGCCGGGAGTGCTGCGTCAGCCGCACCTCGCCGGGGCCGGTGACGACGCCGCGGGGTGCCGGAATCAGATCGGTCACGTCAGTCCTTCACCGCTCCGCCCAGTCCGGAGACCAGGCGCCGCTGTACGAGTACGAAGAAGACCAGGACCGGGATCGTCATCACCGTGGAGGCGGCCATGACGCCGCCCCAGTCCGGGTCGTCGGGCTTGTAGAAGACCAGCAGCGCCATGGGCAGCGTCGACTGGGAAGTGTCACTGATGATGAACGACTTGGCGAAGAGGAAGTCGTTCCAGGCGGAGATGAACGAAAACACGCTGGTGGCCACGAGGCCCGGCAGGACGAGGGGGAAAAGGATCTGCCAGAGGAATCGAGCCCGGCTCGCCCCGTCGATGTAGGCGGCCTCCTCCAGCGCCTCCGGAACACCTTTCACGAACCCCCGCAGCATCCAGATCGCGAAGGGCAGCGAGAAGGCGATGTGGGGCAGGATCAGCGAGCCGAGGGTGTTCAGCTGACCGAAGTCCCGCATGAGGAAGAAGAGGGGGATCGTGAGGGCTTCCACGGGCACCATCTGGGCCACCAGAAACATGATCAGCAGCGTGGTCCGGAGGCGGAAGCGGAATCGTGTCACGGCGGTCGCGGCGAGAAACGCGATCAGCGCGGAGGCGATCACGACACAGCCTGCGACGACGAGGCTGTTGAGGAAGTAACGGCCGAATTCCTGCTGCCCGAAGACCCGCCGGAAGGAATCCAGGGAGGGCGCGAGAGTCCACGGCCGGGGCTCGCTCGACTCGATCTCCCCGGCCGGTTTGAAGGCGCTGAGCACCATCCAGTAGAGGGGGAAGGCGACGACGACCGCGATCAGCAGGGCCGAGGCCTCGGCGGCCAGCCGCCCCGGGCGGCGGACACGGGCGCGTAGAAGATTCACAGTTCCTCCCCCTGCCGGCGCAGCAGCCGCAGGTACACCAGCGTGACGGCGAGCAGGATCAGCAGCATCACGACGCCGATCGCCGAGCCGAGGCTGTACTGCGAGGACGCGAACGCCTGCTGGTAGGCGTAGACGTTCAGGACCATGTTCTGGCCCGCGATGCCGCCGCCGTTCGTCATGACGTAGATCTGGGTGAAGACCTTGAAGTCCCAGATGACCGACTGGATGGTGACGACGACCAGGATCGGCCGGAGCATCGGGGCGAGTACGGAGCGCCAGATGCGCCACTGCGAGGCGCCGTCCAGGGCGGCGGCCTCCAGCACCTCGGCGGGCACGGCGCGGATCCCGGCGTACACGGTCACCATCACGAACGGGAAGGAGCACCACACCACTTCGAGCAGGACGAGGAAGAAGGCGCTGATCCGCCCGTACGTCCACGAGTGGTCGCCGAGGCCCAGCATCCGGTTCACCGGGCCGAAGTCCGGGTCGAAGAGGAACAGCCAGACCGTGGAGCCGGTGACGGCCGGGGTCGCCCACGCGCCCAGCGCGGCCAGCATCAGCGCGAGCCGCGGCACGGCCCGCACACGGGTGAGGAGCACGGCGAGGGCGCAGCCGACCGCGAGCGTGGAGACGACGCAGGCCGCCGCGAACAGCACGGTGGCGAGCAGCACCTGCCAGAACTGCGGGTCCCCGAACAGCTCGGCGTAGTTCGCGAACCCCTGGAACGTGGTCGGTGCGCCGCCGCTGACCTGGGCCTGGGTGTACTCGAAGAACGAGATCAGGCCGAGTTGGTAGATGGGGTAGACGAGCAGCCCGCCGAGCACGACGAGCGCGGGCGCGAGATACAGCCAGGGCGTCCAGCCGCCCGAGCGGAGCGCGGACCTGCCCGGGGCGGGCCGGCGCGTGACCGGCCGCCGGTCACGTCCGACCCGCGCGCCACCGGCCTTGGGTTTGGCCGGAGGCCGGCCCGCGGCCGGCGCCGAGTCGGCCACCGAGACCGACCCGGCCACGTCCGCCCCACCCGATTCGGTGCGGTCGTTCATCCGGGTCACCCGGCGGAGCCGAACGCGGCGTTCATCTTCTTCGCGGCGTCCTCGGAGGCGGCGGGCACGTCCTTCTTGCCCGCGATGACCTCCTGGAACATCGTCGGCAGGACGAGCGAGGAGTCGATCTGGGCCCAGGCGGGTGAGGCGGGGACGAACTTGGTGCCGGCCGAGAGCGTCTGCACGAAGGGCTTCACGAACGGCTCCTCGGTCGCGACCTGCTGCCGTACGTCCGTGAAGGTCGGCAGGAAGCCCATCGCGCCGAAAAGCTCGGTCTGCGTCTTCTTCGAGGCCAGCTGTTCCATCAGCTCGACGGCGAGCGTGCGGTGCGAGGTGCTCTTCAGGACGCCGATGTTGTTGCCACCTGCGAAGGCGGGCGCGATCGAGCCGGACTTCACGCCCGGCAGCGGGACGACGGCGTACTTGCCCTTGACCTTCCCGGCCTCGACGGCGGTGTGGCTGAAGTCGCCGCCGATCGCCATCCCGGCCTTCCCGGCGGCGAAGGCGGAGATCGTGTCGTTGCCGCCCATGCCCGCGCACTTGGCGGCCGGACAGTTGTCGTCGCCGAAGAGGGACGTGTACGCCTTGATGCCCTTCTGGGCCTCCGGGCTGTCGATGCCGGAGGCGTACGAACCGCCCTTGCCGTTGGCGAGCTCACCGCCGTTGGCCCAGACGAACGGCATCGCGCCGTAGGTGTAGGCGCCGCCGACGACGAGCCCGTAGAGGTCGGGCTTCGCGGCGCGGATCGCGCGGGCGGTGGAGGCCAGTTCGTCCATCGTCTTCGGGGGCTTCAGACCCAGCTCCTCGAAGACGTCCGTGCGGTAGTACAGGGCGCGGACTCCGACGTAGAACGGGGCGCCGTACATCTTGCGGTCCACCGTCACCGACTGCTTCGCGGTCGGGTCGGTGTCCTTCGCCTCGCTCCAGTCGCCGAAGTCCTTCGTGACGTCGAGGAGTCCGCCGTCCTTCACATAGCCGGCCGTGTCGGTGTTGCCGTACTCCATGACGTCGGGAGCGGAGGCGGGGTCGTTGAAGGCGGCCTTGACGCGCTGGGCGCGGGTGTCGATCGGGATGTACTCGACGTTGACCTTGGTGCCCTTGTGGGCCTTCTCGAAGTCGGCGACGACCGAGTCGACGACCTTCTCCTTGGGGGTGTTGCCGACCTCCTGGAAGAGCCAGACACGCAGCGCGCCGGTCTTCTCGTCCTTGTCGGAGGAGGAGTTACTGGAGGTCTGGGGCGCGCAGGCGGTGGCCAGCAGGGCGGCGAGCGCCGTGAGCCCGGCAAAACGGACGGACAGCTTCATGAAGTGCTCCTCCGAGGGAGTGTTGCAACATGCGCAATGAAGGTTTCGCTGTGCACAACACATCGGAGGCTAGGGACTGCATGAACACGACCACAAGAGGTCTCAACCACTCTGTGACCGGCTGAAGCGTCCCGCGCAACGCCCGGACAGCACAAAAGCCTCCAGGGCGCGCAAAACGCACCCTGGAGGCCTTACGCCGTACAGGCCGGGCGCTACTTGTCGCCCTTGCCCTTGTCGTCGTCGCCGGAGCCCATGGACTCGTAGATCTCCTTGCACATGGGACACACGGGGTACTTCTTCGGGTCGCGGCCCGGCACCCACACCTTGCCGCACAGCGCCACGACGGGAGTGCCGTCGAGGGCGCTCGCCATGATCTTGTCCTTCTGGACGTAATGGGCGAAGCGCTCGTGGTCACCGTCACCGTGCGAGGTCTGCGGCGTCGGCTCTACGAGGGTCCCCGTACCAGTCCCGCGCTCGGGCTCGAGAGTGCTCATAGGCCCCAGGGTACTGAAGCTCACACGCATCAGTTGAGCGAAGGGTCGTCCGGATACGTCGCCACCATCGCCAGCTCGCCCCGCTGGCGGCGCAGGACCTCGCGCCAGAGCCGCTCGGGACACGGGGACGAGACATCGCCGGGCTCCGACTCCACGACGTACCACGCGCCGTCCACCAGCTCGTCCTCCAGCTGGCCCGGGCCCCAGCCGGCGTATCCGGCGAAGATCCGCAGGGAGCCGAGGGCGGAGGCCAGCAGCTGCGGCGGGGCCTCCAGATCGACCAGACCGATCGCGCCGTGCACCCGGCGCCAGCCCAGCGGGCCGGCCTCCCCGGACGCGCCGCCGGGGACGACCGCGACCCCGAGGGCCGAGTCCAGCGAGACCGGACCGCCCTGGAAGACGACGCCGGGCTCGCCGGCGAGGTCACCCCAGCCCTCCAGGATGTCGTTCACATCCACCGGGGTGGGGCGATTGAGGACGACACCGAGGGAGCCCTCCTCGTCGTGGTCGAGGAGCAGCACCACCGCGCGGTCGAAGTTCGGGTCCGCCAGGGCGGGGGTGGCCACGAGCAACCGCCCTGTGAGCGAGGACACCTCGGTCATGGCAGACATGATCCCGCATCTTCCCTCCGCGTGGGGAGGCAATGGGGGGACGCGAGGGTACGCAGCTCAGGGCGCACCGGTGCGTTCCACGCGCACGAAAGCGACCGTGACCCCATGTGCCCGGCACGGAACGGTTCGTGTTGTGACAGAGCTATGACGTGTCTGGGTCTGACTCAGGCTTACAGATAGGGGGTGGTGGGCGATTACCCTTTCCCTTCTGGCCCCTGCCCGACTCCACGGAACGCGAGATTCATGACCGTCAACGGCAATGACGACGTACTGCTTGTCCACGGCGGAACCCCGCTGGAGG
The DNA here is from genome assembly GCF_045040895.1 of Streptomyces purpurascens. Taxonomy (NCBI): domain Bacteria; kingdom Bacillati; phylum Actinomycetota; class Actinomycetes; order Kitasatosporales; family Streptomycetaceae; genus Streptomyces; species Streptomyces purpurascens. The sequence continues at coordinate 3,613,789 of NZ_CP108341.1, forward strand.
GCGAGATCCGTGTCCGCGGTGCGAAGAACCTCGTACCGAAGGCCATGGTGGCAGCGCTGCTGGGCAGCGCTCCGAGCCGGCTGCGCAATGTTCCGGACATCCGTGACGTACGGGTCGTGCGGGGTCTGCTGCAGCTGCACGGTGTGACGGTCCGTCCGGGGGACGAGCCCGGCGAACTGGTGATGGACCCGACGCGCGTGGAGAGCGCGAACGTCGCTGACATCGATGCCCACGCCGGTTCGAGCCGCATCCCGATCCTGTTCTGCGGTCCGCTGCTCCACCGCCTCGGCCACGCCTTCATTCCCGGCCTCGGCGGCTGCGACATCGGCGGCCGGCCCATCGACTTCCACTTCGACGTGCTGCGGCAGTTCGGCGCGCGTATCGAGAAGCGGGACGACGGGCAGTACCTGGAGGCGCCGCAGCGGCTGCGCGGTACGAAGATCCGGCTGCCGTACCCGTCCGTCGGCGCGACCGAGCAGGTGCTGCTGACGGCGGTCCTCGCGGAGGGCGTCACGGAGCTGTCCAACGCGGCCGTCGAGCCCGAGATCGAGGACCTGATCTGCGTTCTGCAGAAAATGGGCGCGATCATCGCGATGGACACCGACCGGACGATCCGCATCACCGGTGTGGACAAGCTCGGCGGCTACACCCACCACGCCCTGTCGGACCGGCTGGAGGCCGCGTCCTGGGCGTCGGCGGCGCTGGCGACCGAGGGCAACGTCTACGTCCGCGGCGCGCAGCAGCGCTCGATGATGACGTTCCTGAACACCTTCCGGAAGGTGGGCGGGGCCTTCGAGATCGACGACGAGGGCATCCGCTTCTGGCACCCCGGCGGCCAGCTCAAGTCCATCGCGCTGGAGACGGACGTCCACCCCGGTTTCCAGACCGACTGGCAGCAGCCGCTGGTGGTGGCCCTGACCCAGGCCACGGGCCTGTCCATCGTCCACGAGACGGTCTACGAGTCCCGCCTCGGCTTCACCTCCGCCCTGAACCAGATGGGCGCGCACATCCAGCTCTACCGCGAGTGCCTGGGCGGCTCCGACTGCCGCTTCGGCCAGCGCAACTTCCTCCACTCGGCCGTCGTCTCGGGCCCGACCAAGCTCCAGGGCGCGGACCTGGTCATCCCCGACCTCCGCGGCGGCTTCTCGTACCTCATCGCGGCCCTGGCGGCCCAGGGCACGTCCCGAGTCCACGGCATCGGCCTCATCAACCGCGGCTACGAGAACTTCATGGAGAAGCTGATGGAGCTCGGCGCGAAGGTCGAGCTCCCCGGCAAGGCGCTGGGCTGACCTCACACAGGCTCGACGCCCGCCCGACCGACGCCCGGGGGTCATCTCCCCGGGCGTCAGTCGTAGTCACGCGCACGGCGCTCGGACAGCACGCGCAGCAATGCCAAAGGGGCGGCCACCCGGTTCGGGTGGCCGCCCCTTTGATGTCACTCACTGTGGTCCGTACGCCGTCGGCGTACGAACGGCAGGGTTACTTGCCCTTGGCGGCTTCCTTGAGCTTCGAGCCCGCGGAGACCTTCACGCTGTAGCCGGCGGGGATCTGGATGGGCTCGCCGGTCTGCGGGTTGCGGGCGGTGCGAGCGGCACGGTGGGTGCGCTCGAAGGTCAGGAAGCCGGGGATCGTGACCTTCTCGTCGCCCTTGGAGACGATGTCGCCGACGACCTCGGCGAACGCGGCCAGCACGGCGTCGGCGTCCTTGCGGGTCACCTCGGCGCGGTCGGCCAGCGCGGCCACCAGCTCACTGCGGTTCATGTTGTTACTCCCGTGTTCATCTTGCCGTTGAGGCGTCAGATCGAAGCCGATGCTGCCAGGGTCCTCCGTGAGTCCCCGGACCGGGTCCGTCGTCAGACCCTCGCGCCCAGAGACGCATCCTGCCCCTACCTGCGGCGGGAAAGCCAATCCGGCACCCGCACGTGTCGTGAGTACACCCTTCAGGAGTCACACGAAAAGAGGGCCTGAGCCTGGCCGCCACGATAGGGCTCCGCTGCTCACAGAGGTCCTGCGACGCGCCGTTCCCCGGGCTGTCGTGGGGATACTCACAGTCAGAGGGCGGACGCCCCCACCGCCTTGGCGGCCTCCCGCACGGCCCCGGCGACCGCGCCCGCGACCTTGTCGTTGAAGACGCTCGGGATGATGTAGTTCGGGTTCAGCTCGTCCTCGGTCACCACGTCCGCGAGGGCGGTCGCGGCGGCCAGCATCATCTCGGTGTTCACCGTGCGCGACTGGGCGTCCAGCAGACCGCGGAAGACACCCGGGAAGACCAGCACGTTGTTGATCTGGTTCGGGAAGTCGGAGCGGCCGGTCGCGACAACGGCCGCGGTCTGGCGGGCGATCGCCGGGTCGACCTCGGGGTCTGGGTTCGCAAGCGCGAACACGATGGCGCCGTCGGCCATGGCGGCCACGTCGTCGCCGTCGAGGACGTTCGGGGCCGAGACGCCGATGAAGACGTCGGCGCCGCGCACGGCCTCCTTGAGCGAGCCCGTGAGGCCCTCGGGGTTGGTGTTGTCGGCGATCCAGCGCAGTGCGGAGTCCGGGGCGGCGTCCACCAGGTCCTCGCGGCCGGCGTGCACCACACCGTGGATGTCGGCGACGACGGCGTTCTTGACGCCCGCGGCGAGCAGCAGCTTCAGGATGGCCGTACCGGCCGCGCCCGCGCCGGACATGACGACGCGGATGTTCTCGATCGCCTTGCCGGTGACGCGAAGTGCGTTGGTCAGCGCGGCGAGGACGACGATCGCGGTGCCGTGCTGGTCGTCGTGGAAGACGGGGATGTCGAGGGCCTCGCGCAGCCGGGCCTCGATCTCGAAGCAGCGGGGGGCGGAGATGTCCTCGAGGTTGATGCCGGCGAAGCCCGGGGCGATGGCCTTGACGATCTCGACGATCGCGTCGGTGTCCTGCGTGTCCAGGCAGATCGGCCAGGCGTCGATACCGGCGAACCGCTTGAAGAGGGCCGCCTTGCCCTCCATGACGGGCAGCGCGGCCTTCGGGCCGATGTTGCCCAGGCCCAGCACGGCGGAACCGTCCGTCACGACCGCAACGGAGTTGCGCTTGATGGTGAGGCGGCGGGCGTCCTCGGGGTTCTCGGCGATCGCCATGCAGACGCGGGCCACGCCCGGCGTGTAGACCATGGACAGGTCGTCACGGTTGCGGATGGGGTGCTTCGACGCCATCTCGATCTTGCCGCCGAGGTGCATGAGGAAGGTCCGGTCCGAGACCTTGCCCAGCGTGACGCCCTCGATGCCGCGGAGTTCCTCGACGATCTCGTCCGCGTGCGCGGTCGACGAGGCCGCGATGGTGACGTCGATACGGAGCTTCTCGTGACCGGATGCGGTGACGTCGAGGCCGGTCACCGAGCCTCCGGAGGACTCCACGGCGGTGGTGAGCTGCGAGACGGCGGTTCCGCTCGCGGGCACCTCCAGCCGGACCGTCATCGAGTAGGAGACGCTGGGCGCCGTTGCCATGGCCGACTTCCTCTGCTTTCACCTGACGCTGAGTTGTGCCGTCCGATAGTCGCACCTACCGCTGGGTAGCTGGTAGCCGCCTCCGATTGCGAACTTTTTGTTCGCGGAACAGGCCAGCAAAAAGAGACCCACGTCACGTCGGACGTGGGTCTCTGCGCAAGTCCCCTGTAGAACTAGGTGGCACCGGCCCGCCATGCTCGCCTCGCGGCAAGTGGTCGCTCGTAGCGACGAAGGTTGGGCCCGGGGGCTTGGATCGGGCCGGTGCCACATCCAGGCTAACAAACAGATCCCGTAAGGCCATTCCCGTACCGGGAGTTCATTTCGCCGACAAGTGGGTATCCGGGCGCGGTCCGCCGGACGGCCCGGATCAGTCCCTCAGCAGGTCCGGGACTCCCGCCGCGTCGGGCTCGTCCCGCTCCGCCGAGACGACCGTGAGCTGCTGGGTGGCCCGGGTCAGTGCGACATACAGCACACGCAGTCCGGCCGGGGACTCGTCGGCGATCTCCGCCGGGGAGACCACGACCGTCGCGTCGTACTCCAGGCCCTTCGCCTCCAGGCTGCCGAGTGCCACCACCCGGTCGCCGAGCCCGGCGAGCCAGCGCCGGGCCTCCGCGCGGCGCTGCATGGCGACGACCACGCCGACCGTGCCGTCGACGCGCTCCAGCAGCCGGGCCGCCTCGTCACGGACGGTCTCGGCGAGGGTGTCCTCGACGACCGTGAAGCGGGGCTCGACGCCGGTGGAGCGGACCGCTTTCGGGGACTCGGAGCCGGGCATGGCCAGGGCCAGCACCTTCGAGGCCAGGTCGGCGATCTCGGCCGGGTTGCGGTAGTTCACGGTGAGCTGGAAGCGGCGGCGCGGGCGGGTGCCGAGGGCCTCGTCGCGGGCCTGGGCCGCCTCGTCCGGGTCGGACCAGGAGGACTGGGCCGGGTCGCCGACGACCGTCCAGGTGGCGTGCCGGCCGCGGCGGCCGACCATGCGCCACTGCATCGGGGTGAGGTCCTGCGCCTCGTCCACGATGACGTGCGCGTACTCGGTGCGCTCCTGGGCGAGTCGCTCGGCCCGCTCGCGCTGGGACTCCTCGCGCACCGGCATCAGCTCCTCCAGGCCGGTGAGCTGGTCCAGCGGGTCGAGCTCGCGCTTCCTCCGGGGGCGGGCGGGGGCGCCGAGGATGGCCTGGAGCTCGTCGAGCAGGGCGATGTCGTGCACGGAGCGGCCGTCGCGCTTGAGGGAGCGGGCGACCTTGCGGACCTCGCCGGGGTTGAGGATCCGCCGGGCCCAGCGGCCGAGGCGCCGCTCGTCGGTCATGGCGTCCAGGACGGCCGCCGGGGTCAGCTCCGGCCACCAGGCGTCGAGGAACGCGATGAAGGCGTCCTCGGAGGTGATGTCCTCGTCGAAGGAGGAGCGCAGCTCGGCGGCCAGCTCCGGATCGCTGTGGCGGTTGGCCGAGCCGGACTGCTCCCACAGGGCGTCCAGGAGCAGCTTGCGGGCGCGCGGGCGCAGCAGGTTGACGGGGGCGGTGCCCCCGAGGGCGGCGCGGCGGATGGCCTCCAGTTCCTGGGCCTCCAGCTCCAGGCGGCGGCCGAAGGCGACCACGCGCAGCCGGGTCGGCGCGTCGCTCAGCTCCAGGGCGCCGCGCGCGGCCTTCCGCAGCACCTTGAGCATGCGGTACGAGCCCTTGGCGCGGGCCACGGACGGGGCGTCGTAGAGCGCGGCCTCGTTGCCCTCGACGAGTGAGCCGATGGCGCGGATGGCGACCTGGCCCTCCTCGCCGAGGGAGGGCAGCACGCCTTCGGTGTAGGCGACGAGCAGCGGGGTCGGCGAGACGATCAGGATGCCGCCCGCGTACCGGCGCCGGTCCTGGTAGAGGAGGTAGGCCGCGCGGTGCAGGGCCACGGCGGTCTTGCCGGTGCCCGGACCGCCCTCGACGTAGGTCACGGAGGCGGCGGGGGCGCGGATGACCAGGTCCTGCTCGGCCTGGATGGAGGCGACGATGTCGCGCATGGTGTGGCTGCGGGCCTGGCCGAGCGCGGCCATCAGGGCGCCGTCGCCGATGACGGGCAGCTCGTGGCCGTCGAGGAAGGCCGTCAGCTCGGGGCGCATCAGGTCGTCCTCGACGCCGAGCACCCTGCGGCCCTTGGAGCGGATGACGCGGCGGCGGACGACGCGGCCGGGGTCGACGGGGGTGGAGCGGTAGAAGGGGGCGGCGGCCGGGGCCCGCCAGTCGATGACCAGCGGGGCGTAGTCCTGGTCGAGGACACCGATGCGGCCGATGTGCAGGGTCTCGGCGATGTCGGCGGTGTCGTCCTCACGGACGGCGCCCTCGGCGGGCTCCACCGCGGTGTACGCGCCGTCGGGGCCCTTTTTGCCGTCCTTGCCGGTCAGCAGGTCGATACGGCCGAAGAGGAAGTCCTCGAACTCGTTGTTGAGCCGGTTGAGGTGGACGCCGGCCCGGAAGACCTGCGCGTCCCGCTCGGCCAGTGCGCCGGGCGTGCCGACCTGGCCGCGCTGGGCCGCGTCGTTCATGAGGAACTCGGCCTCGTGGATCTTCTCCTCGAGGCGTCGGTACACCCGGTCGAGGTGTTCCTGTTCGACGCTGATCTCGCGGTCTCTCAGGGAGTCTTCGAGCGCGGTTTCCTGTTGAGCCTGAGCGGCCACCGGGCCCCCTTCTGACGTGCATGGCAGCCGTCTACCGTACGCGAAGGGGACCCCTGAAGGCTACGCGTCGACCTCGACCAGACGCTTGCCGTCGAAGGTCACGATCTCGAAGTGGTCGATCTCGTTGGGCTGGAAGGCGGCGCCGCCCTGGACGTACAGCGGCTCCTTGGCCTTCTCGGTCGTGGCGTCCGGGATGCCGTAGCCCCAGTTCGGGACGGACCAGGAGGAGAGGGTCTCGCGCTCGCCGTTCTTGCCGACCGCGACGAGGGCGCACTTCAGCGGGCCCTTGAGGTTCTTCGCCTCCAGGACCATGCCGGTGCCCCAGTCCTTCTTCTGGAGGGCGACCGTCGCGGTGACCTTGGTGGTCGGGTCGGTGGCCGTGATCTTGTCGGAGATGCCGTTGAAGGCCTCCTTGGCCGGGCTCGCGGCGAGCGGGCGGTTCTCCGCGCCCCCGCCGTCGCCGCCGCCGTTCGTCGCGACCGCGACGAAGGGACCGCCGACGATCAGCGCGGCGGACGCGGCCACCATGTAGAAGCTGCGGCGGCGCTTCTGGGCGCGGCGCTCGGCGACCTCGTCGACGAGCTTCTCCACCAGGCGGGGCCGCGGCTTCGCGGACAGCGACTCGCCGATCGCGGGCGTGCCGGAGCCGGGGAGGTCGGCGAGGGCGGCGAGCATCGGCTCCATGCCGGCCAGCTCGTCGAGCTGCTGGGCGCACCATTCACAGCCCGCGAGGTGGACTTCGAAAGCGGTTGCTTCGGCGTCGTCGAGGATGCCGAGGGCGTAGGCGCCGACGGTCTCGTGCTCGTTCGGCACCGGAGATTCCTGCATGGGGCCTGACATACCCATGCCTCCCGTACCGAACCCTTGGTTACCCCCGTAAACACTCATCACGCCGTCACCCCCCGCTCCTCCAGTGCGAGCTTCATCGAACGCAGGGCGTAGAACACCCTCGAGCGGACGGTTCCGCTGGGTATGCCCAGAGTCTCGGCCGCCTCATTGACGGTACGCCCCTTGAAGTACGTCTCGACGAGCACCTCCCGGTGGGCGGGGGTCAGGTCGTCGAGTGCGTCCGACAGAGTCATCAGCCACAGCGCCTTGTCGATCTCGTCCTCCGCGGGGATGACCTCCAGCGGCGACGGGTCGACCTCCTGCGGCCGGGCCTGCCGGCTGCGGTGGCCGTCGATGACGATGCGCCGGGCGACCGTCACCAGCCAGGGGCGTACCGATCCGGTCGCCCGATTGAGCTGACCGGCGTTCTTCCAGGCACGTATGAGGGTCTCCTGCACGACGTCCTCGGCGCGCTGCCGGTCTCCGGCGACCAGTCGCAGGACGTAAGCGAGCAGGGGTCCGGCGTGTTCTCTGTACAGAGCACGCATCAGCTCCTCGTCGGGTTCCGAGGGCTGGGACATGCGATGTCGGGCCCTCGGTGCACGTTCATTGGCCACGACGGAATCCTTGCGCACGCCCACCTCCGGTGTCCGGGGGTTCCCCCAGTCGGTCGCTCCACATGCCGTACGGAAACGAGCGGTTGGGCGTTCAAGGAGACGTGACAGATTTCTTCGAGATGACGTGACGAGCTGGACATGGAGTCACATTCCCACCCCGCGATCTTCACATTTCTGCCACATGAGCAAGATCAAGCCAGGCCTTCCCTACGGTGGCGTAGGTAAACGGTATGTAATCGAAATCACTTCGACAGTGCGTTCGCAGAAGTGTCATTTAGGACAAGGGAATTGAGTGCCGTTGCCACGCAACTGCCGTGCCGTGGTGGGCAAAAGGGACTTAAGCCCGTGCGAGTGCCGCGCGGCGGCGATGCCGGGCGACTCGTTCGCGGTTCCCGCAGACCTCACTGGAGCACCAGCGCCTCCTGCGCCCCCGGGAGGTGTCGAGGTACACGATCGGGCAGTTGTCTCCCTCGCACTGGCGCAGGGCCGCGCGGGCGACGGGGTCGGTGAGCAGGTCCACGGCGTCCCGGGCGACGGCCGCGAGCAGGGCGGCGCAGTCGGGCGGGCCGTCCAACTGCCGTATGAGCTCGCCGTCTCCGTCGCGGACGGCCCGGGGGGCGGGGGGCGCCGGAGTGGCCAGGTCGTTGACGCGCGCGAGGGCGAAGTCGTACGCCCGGGCCCGGGGCGCCGACCAGCCGCGCACCAACCTCCCGACCTGGTCGCGCAGTTCACGGAAGGCGGCCGCCCAGGCGGCGTCGGCGTGGGCCAGGACGGTGTCCGCCGGGACGAGACCGGAGCCGGTGATCCAGGCGCGCAGCACGGCCACGGAGTCGAGCCGCTCCTCCGGATGCGTGGTGGAGAGCAGATCCAGGCAGATCCGCCCGGCATCGAACCGCAGCTCGTACGGGGCCGTGGCCGTACCCAATGCCATGTGCCTGTCACCGCCTAGGGGTTCACCCCGGTCGCGAGAGGGCCGGTGAGATGCCAGTGAGAGGGCTGGGAAACCGTTCCCTCATACAGTGCCTGCCCACTCCCCCGCCGGAAACCCCTCCGCACGGGCCTGACGCGGCCGGCCGGCCCGCCGGGGTGGGCGTTCCGGCCGGGGGCCGGTGTACGGGTTCGCACGCCGGCACCTCCGGGGCGGCTCGCGCAGCGGCCACTCACGCCGGTGCGCGAATCCGGCCGTGGCCCGGCCTCGTACGCCGGGTTCCTCCAGCCCGACCGCCGACGCGGCCCTGCACACCGGTGCCTCAGCCCGGCGCGCAGCCCAGCCCCGATGCCCTCGTCCCAGTCGCAGCACAGCTCATCCGCCGGTGCCCCCAGCGCTGCCGCGCACCGGCGGCTGCCCGGCGGGACCGGCGGAGGCGGGGCGGCTGTCGTCACCGACGGGGGCTGTCGGCTGTCGCCCCCGGAGGGAGACCCTCAAGGGGCGCCCCGGGGAGGACCGTCAGCGGTTCGCCCCTCCGGGGGAGCCATCAGCGTCGCCGCGGGGGACCGTCGTCGTGTCGCCGAGGTCTTTCCGTCGGGCCGGCGCGGAGCCCTGTACAGCGGCACACATCGGCCAGAGCACACGGCGTGCGCCCATGGCGGTTTGTCGCTCAACCCCGGCGCGGCCTCACGCGTCCCCGTACTTCGTCTCCGCCGCCGGGTCCAAGGCCAGGCGGTAGCCCCGCTTGACCACCGTCTGGATCAGCTTCGGGGCGCCGAGGGCCGTGCGGAGGCGGGCCATGGCCGTCTCGACGGCGTGTTCGTCGCGGCCGGCTCCGGGCAGGACGCGCAGCAGCTCGGCGCGGGCGACGACCCAGCCGGGGCGGCGGGAGAGGGAGCGCAGGAGTGCCATGCCGGCGGGCGGTACGGGCTTGAGGTCGCCGTCGACCAGGACCGCGTGGCCGCGGATCTCCACCCGGTGCCCGGCGATCGGCAGCGAGCGCGCCCGCCCGGGCAGCTCCTGGCAGAGGAGCTGGACGAGCGGACCGAGCCGGAAGCGCTCGGGCTGGACCGTGTCGATGCCGTGGCCCTGAAGCGGCAGCGCGGTGACCGGGCCGACACAGGCCGGCAGGACGTCGTGGCCGAGTGCCGCCAGCACCTCGGGGAGCAGTCCGCGTTCCTCCGCCCGGGAGAGAAGGGAGGCCGCGGCGGGCGCGCTGGTGAAGGTCAGCGCGTCGACACCGCGGGACACCGTCGCGTCCAGGAGACGGTCGACCGGCCCGATGTCCTCCGGCGGCATCCACCGGTAGACGGGCACGCCGACGACCTCGGCACCGGCCGCGCGCAGCGACTCCACGAAGCCGGGCAGCGGCTCACCGTGCAGCTGGATCGCGATCCGCAGACCGTCGACGCCCTCCTCCAGCAGCCGGTCGAGCACCTCGGCCATGGACTCCGAGGACGGCGACCACTCCTCCGTCAGCCCGGCGGCCCGGACCGCGCCCTTGACCTTGGGCCCGCGCGCCATGATCCGTACGCCGCCCAGCCGCGCCAGCAGATCCTCGCCCAGACCCCAGCCGTCCGCGGCCTCGACCCAGCCCCGGAAACCGATCGCGGTGGTCGCCACGACGATGTCCGGCACCTGGTGGATGATCTCCTTGGTCGCGGCCAGCAGCTCGCTGTCGTCGGCGAGCGGCACGATCCGCAGGGCGGGGGCATGCAGGACGGTGGCGCCGCGCCGCTGGAGCAGCGTGCCCAGCTCCTCGGCCCGGCGCGCGGCCGTGACGCCCACGGTGAATCCCGCCAGTGGGCCGTGTTCCGGTCGCAGTTGTTCCTCGTGCATGCTCTCGTCCCGCATTCGAGTCGTCGTACTCCATGGGTTCGGCGTACGTGTATGCCGATCGAGCCTGTCAACGGCTCGTGACAGGCCCGGATCGGCATGATGTCGGCGGTGTTACGTCACACCTTGGCGTAGCTGAGCTGCGGCTTCGCCTCCGAGGTCGCCGTGCTGACGGGTACCCGCGGTGCCGTACGTCGAAGGTATACGGCCCAAGTGATCCCGAAGCAGACCACGTAGAAGGCGAGGAAGGCGACGAACGCGCCGGTCCCGGAACCGTAGGAGAGGAAGGACTGGCGGAAGGCGAGGTTGATGCCGACACCGCCGAGCGCGCCCACCGCGCCGATGAGTCCCATGGAGGCGCCGGAGAGCCTGCGCCCGTAGGCCGCGGCCTCCTCGCCCTCCAGCCCCTTGGCCAGGGCCTTGTTCTGGAAGATGCCCGGGATCATCTTGAACGTCGAACCGTTGCCGAGTCCGCTGAGCACGAACAGCACCACGAACGCCCCGGTGAACAGCGCCAGCGACTTCTCCATGGAGGCACCGATCAGGACCGCCGTCGCGACGCCCATGGCGACGTAGTTCCACAGGCTGATCTTCGCGCCGCCGTACTTGTCGGCCATCCAGCCGCCCAGGGGCCGGATCAGCGAGCCGAGGAGCGGACCGATGAAGGTGACGTACGCCGCCTCCAGCGGGGTGCGTCCGAACTGGTTCTGCAGGACCTGCCCGAAGGCGAAGCTGTATCCGATGAACGACCCGAACGTGCCGATGTAGAGGAAGGACATGATCCACGTGTGGGCGTCACGCGCGGCGTCCTTGGCGGCACCGGTGTCGTTCTTGACGTTCTCCAGGTTGTCCATGAAGAGCGCGGCCATGACGGCGGCCACGACGATCAGCGGGATGTAGATCCCGAGCAGCACACGCGGCCCGCCGCCGGCCCCGATGATCGCGAGCGCGGCCAGCTGGATCACCGGCACACCGATGTTGCCGCCGCCCGCGTTCAGGCCGAGGGCCCAGCCCTTCTTCCGCAGCGGGAAGAAGGCGTTGATGTTGGTCATGGAGGAGGCGAAGTTGCCGCCGCCGATGCCGGCCAGCAGGCCGACGAGCAGGAAGGTGGAGAAGGAGGTGCCCGGCTCCATCACGGTGAACGCGGCGACGGTCGGGACCAGCAGGAGGCCGGCGGAGATGATCGTCCAGTTCCGGCCGCCGAAGATCGCTACGGCGAAGGTGTAGGGGACGCGGACAACGGCGCCGACCAGCGTGACCATCGAGGTCAGCATGAACTTGTCGGCCGGGGTCAGCCCGTACTCCGGGCCCATGAAGAGCACCAGCACGGACCACAGGGTCCAGATCGAGAAGCCGATGTGCTCGGACAGAACCGAGAAGAAGAGGTTCCGCCGGGCGACCTTCTCTCCGGTCTCGTTCCAGAAGGTCTCGTTCTCGGGATCCCAGTGCTGGATCCAGCGTCCGCCCCTGCTCGGGGGTGCGGGTGCCGTGCCAGGGCCTGTCATGACGCCTCCACTTGCTCCGGGACTCGGTCGTACTTCGAGTGGCTCATTCCGAAGGTAGGGAGGGCGCGTTTCGTGACTGTGCCATCGAGTGACCGAGAGGGAACTTCGCTCTCACCCCGGGCTCGGGCGGGATGAGAGGTTCGGCGGCATGTGTCAGCGTTGCGGGTGCTGCCAGTGGGGGTTCTGCTCGGGGTGGGGCGGCTGCTGCGGCGCGTAGGGGCCGGGCTGCTGCTGCGGCGGATACGGCGTGGCAGGGGGCTGCGCCCCGTACGGACCGGGCGCGGGCTGAGGCGGGTACGGGCCCGGGGCGGGCTGGGCGTACGGGCCCGGGGCGGGTTGGGCGTACGGGCCCGGCGCCGGTGCCTGCCCAGGCTGCTGATGCCCGTAACCCGCCGGCGCCCCGACGGCCGGACCCGGCATCCCGGGAGCCTGCCCCGGCACCCCGCCATACCCCTGCGCTCCGCCGGCCTGCCCCGGCGCACCCGCGTACCCCGGCCCACCGCCGTACGGCCCGCCCCCGAAGGGGTTGCCGTGCCCGGGCGGCTGGGCCCCGGGCGGGAGGTAGCGCGTCCGGCCGTTCTCGTCCGTCACCGGCATGAAGCCGGCCGCCTGCAGCCGGGCGGCGAACTTCGCGTTGCGCTTGCGGGTGACCAGGAGGCCGATGCCGAAGATCGCCATGAAGAGCAGCCAGACCACGCCCGCCGCGACGAAGTCGAAGGGCTCCCCGCCCGTGCGGAGGGCGAGGATCACGCAGCCGACGGTGAGGCCGAGGGCCGCGTAGCCCATGCGCTTCTCGGCGCTCTTGCCGGTGAGGTCGAAGTTGATGCGGGCCTTGAGGAGCTCGAAGGCGTCGGGCACGAGCGGCGGGAGGGAGACGCCGTCGGCGGCGCCCGGATACTGCGCCCAGTTCTGCGCGGCCCGGCCCCGGGCGTGCGGGCTGGGGTCGGGCAGGATCAGCATCGTGAGCGCGCCGTTGCGGCCGCTGCTCTGTCGGACGTCCGCGTACTCGTAGCCGAACTGCTGGGCGACGAAGGCGAGCCGGGCGAGCTTCTTCACGGACGCCATCGGGCTGGTGAGCTCGACCGGCTCTCCGCTCGCCATCAGCCGCAGCATCTTCTGTGTCTGCCGCTTACTCATCCCACCGCTCCCCCGGTCAGTCACTGATCCCAGTCGTTCACATGCGCAACTCGGGCAGTTTTCCACACCGGGGAACGCCGGGGGAACGGGGATCAGCCGCCGCGTACCGCTCGTCTCCGACTCCCCCGAACCCTCACCCTTGGCTCACTCCTGGGCCACAACCGGGGCCTCTGCTTCGCCGCCAGGTCCTCCATCCAGCCGAACGCCAGGACGCAGCCGCCGATCAGCACCCAGACCAGGACCAGCACCGGCCAGACGCTCTCCAGCAGCCCAGGCACGTTCTGCTCCAGCACGGGGAAGCCCCACAGCCGGTCCCACAGGGTCGCGGCGACCAGGATGCAGATGTTGTGCCAGAGGTAGATCGTCACGGCCCGGGAGTTGAGCAGGGTGATCGGCCCGGACCAGCGGCGCAGCCGGCGCGGCCACTCGGACCAGGACGGGCTGACGTGCAGCAGCAGGAACACGGTGCCGAGGGACCACAGGGCCTGGGCCAGCGGCATGCTGTCCAGGTCGTTGCCCGGTCCGAAGCCGTGGTGCAGGGCGTACCAGAGGCCGGCCAGGGCGATGACGGGCGCCACCGACGGGACGATGTAGCGCGGCAGGCGCTTGAGGATGCCCTCCCGGTGGGCCATGCCGAGGATCCAGCAGGCGCCGAAGGTGGAGAAGTCGGTGAGCGCCGAGGGGAACCGCTCGCCGGGCAGTGCGAGGTAGCTCTGCTCGAAGGCGACCGCCAGGGCGATCGGCGCCAGGAGCGTGACCACCGGCAGGGCGCGCAGGGCCTTCAGGAGCAGCGGGGACAGCAGGACGTACCAGAGGTAGGCGCGGATGTACCAGAGCGGGCCCGCGAGTTCGGCGGCCCAGTCCTCGCCGATGAAGCCGTGGACGCCGGGCAGCCCCTCGGCGTACGGCGGGTCGCTGAGCGGGACGATCCAGAAGGTGAGGTGGAGCCACCACCAGCCGGGATGGCCGTCGGCGTCCGGCCCCCAGCCCTGCAGGACCATGCCGGTGACGCCGACGACGCCCAGCAGCCACAGCGGAGGCAGCAGCCGCCGCATCCGGCCGCGGATCACCTGCACGGGCGGGCGCTTGAGCGAGCGGGCCATGAGGTTGCCGGCGAGGGCGAACATCACGCCCATCGAAGGGAACACCAGCGGCAGCCAGGCCCAGCCCGTCAGGTGGTACAGCACGACACGGAACAGGGCGAGGGCGCGCAGCAGGTCGAAGTACCGGTCGCGGACGGGGCCGCCGGTGGCGGTCCGCTCCTTCTCCGGGGCCGCGGCGACGACATCGGGATGCGTGGTCATGCGACCGGCCTCCCGTCCATCTGCCGCTGGGGCGTGGCCGATCCGGCCCCGGGCAGGCCCACCGCGCCCGTGCGCCGCAGCTTCTGCCAGCGCAGCCGGCCGCCGGTGAGGGCGGTGATCCAGGACTGGAGCAGCACGACGTACATGAGCTGGCGGTAGAGGAGCTGCTGGAGCGGGAGCGAGATCAGATGAGTCATGCGTTCCTTGTCGAGGTGGAACGCGTAGGCCGCGCACACCCCCTGGACAGCGAGGACGCCCAGCCAGGCGCCGATGGTCTTCTCCGTCGGGCCGAACACCAGCCCGTACAGCAGGAACACGTCGATGAGCGGGGCCAGCAGCGGCGCCACGACCATGAACATCGACACCAGCGGCATGCCCACGCGCCCGAAGCGGCCCGAGTGCCCGCTCTCCACGAGGGACCGGCGGTGCTTCCAGATCGCCTGCATCGTGCCGTACGACCAGCGGTAGCGCTGGGACCACAGCTGCTGGACGGACTCCGGTGCCTCGGTCCAGGCGAGCGCCTTCTCCGCGTACACGACGTGCCAGCCGTCGCGGTGCAGGGCCATGGTGATGTCGGTGTCCTCGGCGAGCGTGTCGTCGCTCATGCCGCCGACGCGCTCCAGAGCGCTGCGCCGGAAGGCCCCCACCGCGCCGGGGATGGTCGGCATGCAGCGCAGCACGTCGTACATGCGGCGGTCGAGGTTGAAGCCCATCACGTACTCGATGTGCTGCCACGCGCCGATCAGCGAGTCCCGGTTGCCGACCTTGGCGTTGCCCGCGACCGCGCCCACCCGCGCGTCACCGAAGGGCTGCACCAGTTCGCGGACGGTGGACGGTTCGAAGACGGTGTCGCCGTCCATCATCACGATGAGGTCGTAGCGGGCGTTGGCGATCCCCCGGTTGAGCGCGGCGGGCTTGCCCGCGTTGAGCTGGCGGATGACGCGTACGCCGGGCAGCCCGAGGTTCTCGACGATGCGCGCGGTGCCGTCGCTGGAGCCGTCGTCGATGACCAGCACCTCGATGGGGTGGTCGCTCGCGACCAGGGAACGGACCGTCTGCTCGATGCACTTGGCCTCGTTGTAGGCGGGCACGAGGACGGACACCGGTTCCGTGACGGTCTCGCCCCAGCGGAAGCCGCGGCGGCGGACACGACGGGCGTGCGCGACGGAGAGGATCAGCATCAGCCCGAGGCGGGCGAAGACGAGCACGCCGACGACGGCGAGCCCGGCGACGAGTACGCCGGTCGTCTTCTCGGAGGCCTGGACGAGGAAGACCCACGCGTTGCCCTTCAACGCGTCGAGCCCGGCGACCGGGGTGTGCGCGCTGGGGGCGTCCAGGGCGGCGGTCAGGGTGTCGAAGCGGTAGCCCTCGTCCTGCAGCCCCGAGATGAACCGGTCGAGCGCGGCGACGGTCTGGGAGCGGTCGCCGCCGGAGTCGTGCATCAGCACGATGGCGCCGTCGCCGTTCTTCGGGGTGGCGTTGCGGATGATCTGGTCGACACCGGGACGGCGCCAGTCCTGGCTGTCGGTGTCGTTGACGATGGTGATGTAGCCCTTGCTGCCGATGTACTCGGTCACCGGCCAGGACCTGTTGTCCATGAGGTGCGAGTACGACGAGTAGGGCGGGCGGAAGAGCGAGGTGCGGATGCCCGCCGCCCCGGCCAGCGCGAGCTGGCTCTGCGACAGCTCCCAGTCGACCCGGCTCTTGCTCTGCAGGGCGAGGTCCGGGTGGTTGAAGGTGTGCAGTCCGATCTCGTGGCCCTCGTCGACCATGCGCTGGACGAGGTCCGGGTGACGGGAGGCCATGGTGCCGGTGATGAAGAAGACGGCGCGGGCGTCGTGCTTCTTCAGCATGTCGAGGACCTTGGGCGTCCACTCGGGGTCCGGCCCGTCGTCGAAGGTCAGCACCAGCTCGCGGTCCGGGACTTCCAGCGCGGTCGGCTTCTCCTCCCGGGTGTCTATGACGGGCCCGCCCTCGAGGATCTCCTTCGGGACCTGGTCGCTCGACGCGGGCGGCCCGACCCGGTGGTCGGCGAGGATCTCGCTGTGCACGTAGCCGCGCAGCATGAGCATCGCCATCAGGGCGACGAGGAGAAGCACGGGCAGCAGCAGGCGCATGGGCAGGCGGCGGCGCCTGGAGCCGTCACGGGCTCGGGACGCGCGCCCGGAACGACGGGTACGGGATGCCATGGGTGGTGGTACTCCGGGTGGTGCGGGGAGCGGGTGGTACGGGGACGGGTGCGGGCGGCGGTCCGGCAGCGCCCTGTAGGGGCGCGGGGATCTTCGCGACCGGCCACGACGGTGCCGCAGACGAACGGCGGCACCTCGCGGCGCCTTCAGCGGAGCGCTCAGGCCGCGGGCTGCTCGGCCACGGGCGACTGCGCGACCGGCTGGGTCGGGGCCGGGCCGTCGGCGACCGTGCCGGTGCCGCCGTTGTCGCCGGTGCCGGTCGTCTCGGTCGGCTCGGGCGTGGGTTCGCCGGGCGGCGTCGGGTCGGTCACCGGCGTGCTCGGCGGGTCCGCCGGCTTGCTCGGGGTCGGGTCGGTGACGCCGGTGCCCGGGGCCGGTGCGGTCCGGGACGCGGTCGGCGAGGGCTTGGCGGTCGTGCCGGTGCGGCCGGGGGTCGCGGAGGCCACGGGTTCGCCGGCGCTCACGCCGGGCGCGGGTGCCGTGCCCTCCTCGGTCGCCGGCGTGCTGCCCGGGGTGGTGGCTCCGGTGCCGTCGGTCGGTGCCGACCGCTCGGGCAGCGGCGGGGTGTCGACCTGCCCGGCCGGCGGGGCGTCCTTCTGGCCCGGTACCGGCAGCCAGGGCGCCTGGGAGTTGCCCGACATCAGCGTGGCGACGATGACGACGGCGTAGATCCCGCAGGCCAGCGCGACGGCCATGCCGATCCGGCGGAAGCGGCGGCTGCGGCGGCCGGACTCGTCGACGAACACGGGCGAGTCGGCGGCTTCGGAGCCCGCTCCGGGGCCTTGCTTGACCTGCCGGACGAACCCGTCCCCGAGCTGGACGGCGTCGAGCTGGACGGTGACCTCGTGCGGGTCGTGGCTGTGCTCGGACGGTTCCTCGAGGTCCCCGGCGAAGTCGCGGCCGTGGCCGGACGGGGCGGCTTCCTCGGGCTCCTGCCAGGGGTCGCGGACGGCGGTCCGGGGCCCGGGGTCCGGGACGAACGAGTCGGCTTCGCCCTCGCTCTGCCGGGGGATGCCGCGCAGTATCTCCGTCCCGGCGGGCAGGCGGTGACCGGTCCCCTGGAGGTCGTTCCCGGCGAAGGCCTGCGTCGCTCTCCGGTCACGGACTCTGCCGTCCGAGGGGAGGCCACCGGTTACCGACGCGGCCTCGGGCCACTCGGGTTGGGCGTCTTCTCGCCACTTTTCCACGCGCACGCACTTCCCCCCACGGGATGGTTCAGGTGCGCTGACGACCTGAGCACCCGTCGTCGGACCGGGCCCCCTCGCCCGTCCGAGCGCCCCCCATTACCACACCGTGCTCAGGCGTTGAATGTAGCGCACGCGGAGGTTCCGTGTGGACCGCGTACCGAATCGTGTCAGTGGCGAGACGCCATGCGGACATCGTCCCCGGCCGGAACCCATCCCCCTGCGGGCTTTTCCAGCCACCCCTCCTCCGCCGCGAGCCGGGCCGCCGCCCGTCGCAGCGCGTCGAACGCGGGGTGGGTCAGGCCCTTGCGCCACACCAGCGACACGGGAGACAGCGGAACGGGATCGACCAGGGGCCGGGACACCATCGACGGCAGGGCCGGGAACCCCACGACGGCCAGGACCGGGTTGCGTGTCCTGGCCATGATCCGCTGGAACTCCTCCTCGCCCACGGCCAGCGGCGCGGGTGGCGCGATCTCGATGCCCCGCCCCTCGAACAACTGCCGCGCGAGGCCGGTCCACTCCGGCGTGCGCGGATTGCCGGCCCCCGCGTAGACGGTCTCGCCGGCCAGCTCGGCGAGCGGCACCGCCTCCAGCGCGGCCAGCCGGTGGTCCTCGGGCAGCACGACCGCCATGGGCTCGTACCGCACGGGCTGGTGGTCGAGCCCGGCCCGCAGCGCCGGATCCAGCCCGGCGAACCGTCCGAACGACGCGTCCAGCCGCCCGGCCAGCAACTCCCCGGCGGCTCCGGTCAGGCCGCTCTCGTAGCGGGCCATCAGCTCGTGGCCGGGGGCGAGTTCACGCGCCCGGTGCAGCACGCGGCGCGGTGTGACCAGGCCCGGGGAGTTGAGGTCCACCAACAGGGGCCGGGCCTGGTCGAAGGCGGCGAGCAGCTCGTCCTGCGCCCGCAGCACACGACGGGCGTACGGCAGCAGACGTTCTCCCTCCGGCGTGAGCGTCACCTGCCGGGTGGTCCGCACGAACAGCTCGGCGCCCAGCTCCCGCTCCAGCCGCCGCACATCCCGGCTGAGTGCCTGCTGCGCCACGTGAAGACGCACCGCGGCACGGGTGAAGTGCAGTTCCTCGGCGACGGTGACGAAGCCACGCAGCAGACGGGGGTCGAGGTGGGCGGGCATGCGGTGAACCTACAGCGGGGAGCGGCGGGACGAGGCCGCTCCCCGACAGCGCGAGGGCTCAGGAGCCGTTGCCCCGCCCGGGAGCCTCACCCTGCCCCGCCCCCTCGCCGGCTTCGGGCACGTCCCGCGGCCCGGCCTGGCCCAGGCGGTGCCGGGGCATCGAGCGCAGGGGCGGGCGGGTCAGGGTGATCTGGCGGACGACCTGCTGGAAGCACGCCAGGGCCGCCACACCCGGCAGGGCGGCCGCCGCGGTGCCGAGCACGGTCCTCGGCGCCTGGACGACACAGAGCAGTACGGCGACGCAGGAGAAGACCAGGACCACGCACCAGGAGTGCACGGCACGGCGCTGGTGGAGCGCGGCCCGCAGCACGGACAGGGAGGCCACCAGCCAGGGCCCGTACACCAGCAGGGGCCACCAGCTGCCGAGGCTCTTCCCCTCGGGGGACACACCGACCAGACGCAGGGGGTCGTAGGCGACCAGGCCGCTCAGGAGGCTCACCGCGGAGGCGATGACGGCCGCCAGGGCGGCGACGAAGAAACTGGTGGTGCGGAGCAGGCCGGGTCTCTTGCGGATGCGGACCTTGCGGTGGCGCCGGTGGACGTCCCGCACGGGCGCCAGTTCCTCGGTGATGTCCTGGAGCCGCCGCATGTGGACACCCGAAGCGCCCGATGTCGGGGCGGCGGGCGCCGGCTCCAGGTCCGGTTCCGGGTCCGTCACCTCGTCACGAGGGGCGGGAACCCTCGCCGCCTGTTGCCCGAGGGCCTCCTCGAGGATGAACGCCAGTTCCTCGGCCGGATCCCAGGTCGGGTCCGGTGGTGTCAGGGGAGTGAAGAATTCCCGGGTCGGAGCCCGGTGCCGGCCACTGCCTTCGATTTTATTGTCATACATAGCGCGACCCGACTATTCTGCAAGCGCGAATGCGGGCCATTCCGTCGCACTGATCCACCGTCGCGCGAGATCCTTTTCGAGCACACACATGGTGTCGATGAAATCGCGCAGAACCGGCTCGGTCACCTGCAGCGTGACCGGGCAACCGCCGTTGGTGAGCGTGCCGTTGACAGTGGCCGACGAGTGCGCCGGAGCGGGAATGTAGGTGTACGGGCCGAGCGTTACCGCCCAGCCGTCTTTCCTGGTCGCCTCGGTCATGTACCGACTAACCGTCGGCCCACTTCGGCGGATGCGCGGCAAACGAGTGAAGGATTTCCCCGTTGAGCATCTTTTCCATGCGCCAATAGAAGCATCAGGACTCTCCATAGCTCTGTATGAAGAAACACAAAGCGGTCCTACAACCCAGGTGCGTGAGTCCGCACGGAACAGGTGTTGGACCGCTTGATCACCGCCGGGCGACGGTGGGGCCATGCCGCACCTCACCCCGTACCGCCGCCTCTTCCGCCTGCCGGGCGCCCGCGCGTTCACCGCAGGGAACCTGATCGCCCGGCTGCCGATGGGCATGTTCAGCGTCAGCGCGGTCGTCATGATCGCCGGGACGCGGGGCTCGTACGCCCTGGCCGGTGCCGTCACGGCGACCGGGCTCGCGGCGACGGCGATGGTCGCGCCGTGGACCGCGCGGCTCGTCGACCGGCACGGCCAGGCCCGGGTCGCCCTGCCCGCCACGGTGATCGCCGTCCTCGGCTCCCTCGCCCTCCTGCTGTGCGTGCGCTACGACGCCCCGGACTGGACCCTGTTCGCCTCCTACGCGGCCACCGCCACGACCCCCAACACCGGCGGCATGTCCCGGGCCCGCTGGGCCCATCTGCTGGCCGGCGACCCCAAGGGCCTGCACACCGCCCACTCCTTCGAGCAGGCGGCGGACGAACTGTGCTTCATGCTGGGCCCGGTGCTCGCGGCCTTCCTGTGCGGGACGTTCTTCCCGGAGGCGGGCACGCTCGTCGGCGCGGTGCTGCTGCTGACGGGGATGCTCCTGTTCACGACCCGGCGCGCGACGGAGCCGCCGGTCCGCGAGCGCATACCCGCGAAGGCGCCGCTGCGCGCCCCCGGCATGCCCCCGCTGCTCGCGGTCTGTCTGGCGATGGGCGGGATCTTCGGCTCGACGGAGGTCGTCACGCTGGCGTTCGCGGACACGCGGGGGCAGCAGTCGGCGGCCGGTGCCGTACTCGCGCTCCAGGCGGCCGGTTCCTGCGCGGCGGGCCTGCTGTTCGGCGCCGCGAAGCCCAGCGGGCCGGCCGCGGCACGTCTGCCGTGGTGCGTGGCCGCGATGACCGCGCTGCTGACCCTGCCCCTGCTCGCGGCCGTCCTCACCGGCTCCCTCCTGTTCCTCGCGGGCGCGCTGCTGGTCGCCGGGATGGCGACGGCGCCGACGATGGTCACCACCATGACGCTGGTCCAGCAGCGCACGCCCGAGGGCCGGCTGAACGAGGGCATGACCCTCGCGGTGACCGGCCTGCTGGGCGGCATCGCCGGTGGCGGCGCGCTCGGCGGCTGGACGGTGGAGCACGTGTCGGCGACGGCCGGATACATCATTCCGGTGACGGCGGCAGCTCTGGCGTTGGCGTTGTCGCTGGTCCGGGCGTCGAATCGCTTCACCGATTGCCCCACACCCCATTGACGCCCTCACGTGCCCCGCATACGTTTCGGCTGTCGAAGCGCTTCGACACCATGCGCCGGGAAGTTAGGGACCCCCACATGAAGTTCACCGACGGCTACTGGCTTCTGCGCGAAGGCGTCACCGCGGCCCACCCGGCCGAGGTCCTCGACGTCACCGAGTCGGACGACGCGCTGGAGATCCACGCGCCGACCCGGCCCGTCCGCTCCCGCGGCGACCTGATGACGGGCCCCGTCCTGACACTGCGCGCCCACACCCCCATACCCGACGTCATCGGCCTGACGCTGACGCACTTCACGGGCGGGCAGCCCCGCGGCCCGGAGTTCGAACTCACCGACTCCCGGCCGGCCGCGCGGATCGCGTACGACGACGAGCACGCGACCCTGACCTCGGGCGAGCTGTCGGTCCGGGTGGCCCGCGGCGGCCCCTGGCACGTCGAGTTCGCCGCGCACGGCCGCACACTCACCAGCAGCGGCCACAAGAGCATGGGCATCATGCGGGACGCGACCGGCGCGCACCACCTGCGCGAACAGCTGGTGCTTCAGGTCGGCACCGCCGTCTACGGCCTCGGTGAGCGCTTCGGCCCGCTGGTGAAGAACGGGCAGGTCGTCGACATCTGGCAGGCCGACGGCGGCACGTGCAGCGAACAGGCCTACAAGAACGTGCCCTTCTACCTCACGGACGCGGGCTACGGCGTCTTCGTCGACCACCCGGGCCAGGTGTCCTTCGAGGTCGCCTCGGAGGTCGTGTCCCGGGTGCAGTTCAGCGCGGAGACCCAGGAGCTGACGTACTACGTCATCTACGGCCCCACCCCGAAGGACATCCTGCGCAAGTACACGGCCCTGACCGGCCGCCCGGCCCTGCCGCCCGCCTGGTCGTTCGGCCTGTGGCTGTCGACGTCCTTCACCACCTCGTACGACGAGGGGACGGTGACATCGTTCATCGAGGGCATGAAGGAGCGCGAGCTTCCCCTCTCCGTCTTCCACTTCGACTGCTTCTGGATGCGCGAGTACCACTGGTGCGACTTCCAGTGGGATCCGCGGGTGTTCCCGGACCCGGAGGACATGCTCGCCCGGCTGAAGGCCCGGGGCCTGCGCGTCAGCGTCTGGATCAACCCGTACATCGCCCAGCGCTCCCCGCTGTTCGCCGAGGGCAAGGCGCTCGGGCATCTGCTGAAGCGCCCGGACGGCAGCGTCTGGCAGTGGGACATGTGGCAGCCCGGCATGGCTCTGGTCGACTTCACCAGCGCGGCCGCCTGTGAGTGGTACGCCGCCAAGCTGGAGGCGCTGCTCGCGCAGGGCGTCGACTGCTTCAAGACCGACTTCGGCGAGCGCGTGCCGCTCGATGTGACCTGGTCCGACGGCTCCGACCCGGAGGGGATGCACAACTACTACACGTACCTCTACAACCGCACGGTCTTCGAGGTGCTGCGCAAGCACCGCGGCGAGGAGGAGGCCGTCCTCTTCGCCCGCTCGGCGACCACGGGGAGCCAGCAGTTCCCGGTGCACTGGGGCGGCGACTGCGAGGCGACGTACGAGTCGATGGCCGAGTCCCTGCGCGGCGGCCTGTCCCTCGGCCTGTCGGGGTTCGGCTTCTGGAGCCATGACATCGGCGGCTTCGAGGGCACACCGACACCGGCCCTGTTCAAGCGGTGGCTGGCCTTCGGCCTGCTCTCCTCGCACAGCCGCCTGCACGGCAGCTCGTCGTACCGCGTGCCCTGGCTGTTCGACGAGGAGGCGGTGGAGGTCGCGCGCCACTTCACCCGGCTGAAGCTGCGGCTCATGCCCTATCTGTACGAGGCGGCCCGGACCGCCCACACCGAGGGCGTGCCGGTGATGCGGGCGATGGTACTGGAGTTCCCGGACGACCCGGGGTGCGCTCATCTGGAGCGGCAGTACATGCTCGGCCCGGACCTGCTGGTCGCGCCGGTGTTCAGCGACGAGGGCGATGTCACCTACTACGTCCCCGAGGGCACCTGGACCCACTTCCTCACCGGGGAGACGGTGACCGGCCCGCGCTGGGTGCGCGAACGGCACGGGTTCCTGAGCGTGCCGCTGCTGGTCCGGCCCGGGGCCGTGATCCCGGTGGGCGCGGTGGACGACCGACCGGACTACGACCACGCCGCCGGCGTGACCCTGCGGGCGTACGGCCTGCGGGACGGCGACCGGGTGACGGTGCCGGTCGGGGACGTGACCTTCACGGTCCTACGCGAGGGGGACATCCTGCGGGCGTCGTGCAGCGACCCGGCAGCCCCCTGGGCTCTCGCCACCGCCGACCGCGAGGCGCCGGCACCGACGGGAACCGGCTCGCTGCGGCTGGAGACACCCTGACTGCCACCCTGTCCGGCCATGACAAAGGCCCCGCCGCTCGGAAGCGACGGGGCCTGTGCCCACATGGGATGAGTGGAGATGGCGGGAATCGAACCCGCGTCCACCGGTGCAGAAGGAGGGCTTCTCCGTGTGCAGTCGGCTTCGCTTTTCTCGGCCCCGGAGATCACGCCGACAAGTCTCCGACGGGCCCAGTCACTGTTTGGTTTCCCTCTTCACCCCGTGACCGGGATCAAGGTTTAGTTCCCTAAATGATGCCAGGATCCGGGTCGGGAACACCCCCGGGCTGACACTCCCTTAAGTAGGGGAGCCGCTGCTCGCTACCTGAAAATCAGGCAGCGAGGGCGAGCTCGCCCTGGGAGACAGATCGCTTGGAATTGGCGATTATTTTTTTCGGCCTGTGGTTTACGAGATCATGGCCGCTTCCTCGACACGCTTCCCCTGCTTCGACAGCCGCTGTCGAAACCGATCATCCCCATGTTGATTTTTCAAACCGTGCGCCCTGCGTGGGGTGCAGGTGCCATCGTACGTGACCAACGCGGGTCGGTGCCAGCGTATTCCCCCACCCGCCGGAGACCCCCAGGTGACGTGCGGGGGACCTACGCCCCCTGCTTCCTGCGCACCGCGGAGACCGCCCGCTCGGTCTCGCGCCGGTCCTGCTTCTCGCGGAGCGTCTGACGCTTGTCGTACTCCTTCTTGCCCTTCGCCAGCGCGATCTCGATCTTGGCGCGGCCGTCCTTGAAGTACAGCGCGAGGGGCACGATGGTGTGACCCGTCTCCTGGGACTTGGACTCCAGCTTCTCGATCTCGAGCCGGTGCAGCAGCAGCTTCCGCTTGCGCCGGGCGCTGTGGTTGGTCCAGGTGCCCTGGCTGTACTCCGGCACATGCACGTTGTGCAGCCACGCCTCGTGCCCGTCGATCTGCACGAAGCCGTCGGCCAGCGACGCTCGTCCCTGGCGCAGCGACTTCACCTCGGTCCCGGTGAGGACCAGACCGGCCTCGTAGGTGTCGATGACGAGGTAGTCGTGCCGCGCCTTCTTGTTCTGCGCGATCATCTTGCGCCCTTTTTCCTTAGCCATAGTGCCGTCCATTTTCGCACTACGGAGGGGGCCCCGGGAAAGTCGATTACGACGGGCCGGCGAGACCGCGCAGCAGGGTCTCGGCCCGCTGGAGCGCTCCGTCGTCGGTTTCCAGGTCGGGCGTGATGCCCCGGCCGTCGACCCCGCGGCCGGAGGGGGTGCGGTAGTGCCCGACGGTCAGCTCCGCGACGGAGCCGTCGGGCAGCCGGCTCGGCATCTGGACCGAGCCCTTGCCGAAGGTGCGGGAGCCCACGACGAGGGCCCGTCCCCGGTCCTGGACGGCACCGGTGAGAAGCTCGGCCGCGCTCATCGTCCCGCCGTCGACGAGCGCGACCAGGGGTCTCGTCGTGTCGCCGCCGGGGTCGGCGTGCAGGGCGCGCTGTTCGCCGTCGACGTCGTACGTGGCGACCAGGCCGCCGTCGAGGAAGGCGGAGGCGGCGGTGACGGCCTCGGTGACCAGGCCGCCGGAGTTGGCGCGCAGGTCGAGGACGATGCCGGCGCCGCGCGGGGCCTGCCGGACGGCCGCACGGATCTGGTCGCCGGAGCCCTTGGTGAAGGTGTCGACCCTGATGACGGTGACCGAACCGGCGACCTCCCGGACGGTGACCGAGTCCCTGGACAGCTGGGCCCGGCGCAGGGTCTCGCTCCACGCGCGCGTGCCGCGCTCCAGGCCCAGGCGGACGGTGGTGCCGGCGGTGGCCTCGGTGGCGTCCCCGCGCAGTAACGAGACGACCTCGGTGACGGGCCGCCCGTAGGTCTTCTCGCCGTCGACGCTGCGCAGCAGGTCTCCGGGGCGGATCCCGGCGGTGGCCGCGGGCGAGCCGGGGCGCACCTTGGTCACCTCGATACGGCCGTCCCGTCCGCTGCGGGCCCACAGCCCGACGCCGGTGTACTGGCCGTCGAGGGACTCCTCGAACTCCTCGTACTCGCCCTGGGAGTAGACGGCACCCCAGCGGTCCCCGCTGCGGCTGACCGCGCGCTTCGCGGCCTCCATCGGGGACTTGCCGTCGGCCATGGCCTCCTCGGCGGCCCTGGCGACATCGGCGTGGCTCCCGGCCGGGGTGGCCGAACGGGCCTCGTCCGGAGCGGACTTCCGGTCGGCCTGCGGCAGGGACCCGGTGGCCGCACCGGCGACGAGCACGCTCGTGAAGAGCAAGGTCAGGGCTGCCCCGCGGCGGATGCGACGGGGCTGACAGAACGGGTCACGACCTGACATGCCGGTGAGTCTAGGACAAGGGGAAGGGCCGTACGGTCGGTTGACCGCACGGCCCCTGTTGTCATGTGTCACACCTTCAAGTACTTGCGCAGCGCGAAGAACGCGGCCAACGCGGGCATCAGCAGACTCGTGGCGAGGATGAGCGGCAGCTTGGTCAGGACCGCGTCCCAGCCGATGAAGTTGATCAGATTCAGCTTCTCGGACAGCGCCAGACCGTGGTCGATGATGAAGTACCGCGCGACCACCAGGAACCCGCAGGCGACCGTCCCGCCGATGAGCCCGGCGACCGCGGCCTCCATGATGAACGGCGCCTGGATGTAGAAGCCCGAGGCGCCGACCAGGCGCATGATGCCGGTCTCACGCCGCCGGCTGAACGCCGAGACGCGCACGGTGTTGACGATCAGCATCAGCGCGACGACGAGCATCAGCGCCATCACCGCCCGCGCCGCCCAGTTCATGCCGTTGAGCAGCCCGAACAGATTGTCCAGAATGCCCTTTTGGTCCTGAACGGACTGCACGCCGTCCCGCCCGTCGAAGGCGGTCGCGATGACCTGGTACTTCTGCGGGTCCTTCAGCTTGATGCGGTACGACTCCTGCATCTGGTCCGGCGTGAGGGAGCTGGCCAGCGGGGAGTCGCCGAACTGCTCCTTGTAGTGCTTGTACGCCTGGTCCTGCGACTCGTACGTGACCTTCTCGACCACGCCCATCTTGTCGAGGTCGGTCTTGATCTGGTTCTTCTGGTCGTCGGTCACCGCGCCCTTGGCGCAGTTGGGGTCGGACTCGGCATCGCTCTTGTTGCAGAGGAAGACCGAGACGTTGACCTTGTCGTACCAGTAGCCCTTCATGGTGTTGACCTGGTCGCTCATCAGGAGCGACCCGCCGAACAGGGCGAGCGACAGGGCGACGGAGACGATGACGGCGAAGGTCATCGTCAGATTGCGGCGGAGACCGACGCCGATCTCCGACAGGACGAACTGGGCGCGCATGGCGACTGGTTATGCCTTTCCGTGATCTAGGGTGCGGTCTCAGTGCTGGTAGCCGTAGACACCGCGGGCCTGGTCGCGGACGAGGCGGCCCTTCTCCAGTTCGATGACGCGCTTGCGCATCTGGTCGACGATGTTCTGGTCGTGCGTGGCCATCACCACGGTCGTGCCCGTCCGGTTGATGCGGTCGAGCAGCTTCATGATGCCGACGGAGGTCTGCGGGTCGAGGTTGCCGGTGGGCTCGTCGGCGATGAGCAGCTTGGGCCGGTTGACGAAGGCCCGCGCGATGGCGACGCGCTGCTGCTCACCACCGGACAGCTCGCCGGGCATCCGGTCGTCCTTGCCGCCGAGCCCGACGAGGTCGAGCACCTGCGGCACGGACTTGCGGATCTCGCCGCGCGACTTGCCGATGACCTCCTGCGCGAAGGCGACGTTCTCGCCGACCGTCTTGTTCGGCAGCAGGCGGAAGTCCTGGAAGACCGTCCCCAGCTGGCGCCGCATCTGCGGCACCTTCCAGTTGGAGAGGCGGGCGAGGTCCTTCCCCAGGACGTGCACCTGCCCGTGACTGCACCGCTCCTCGCGGAGGATCAGCCGCAGGAAGGTGGACTTTCCGGAGCCGGAGGACCCCACGAGGAAGACGAACTCGCCCTTCTCGACCTCCAGGGAGACATCCCTGAGGGCGGGGCGGGTCTGCTTGGGGTAGACCTTGGAGACATTGTCGAATCGGATCACGGATGCACCACGGGTCGCCGGGGGTAGATGAGCGTGACCATACGCGAACCGGGGAGGGCAGCGCAGTCACCGACTGTGGTTGCGCCACGGATGTTCCGTTTTGTGACGACCCCCGAGGGGCGCGATGCACCACCACCTCTTCGGCAGCGACCGCGCACCCCGCGGAGGAACCTGGCAAAGTGGAGAGGGGAACATTCCCGCCCCCACACACGTTGGACACGTGGAACCGTCGCAAGGAGGGCAAGCGCATGACGTACGACCGGCTGGTGTGCGCGAACTGCGCGGCCCCCGTCAGTGAGGGCCGCTGCCCCGTCTGCCGCGCGAACCGCGAGCGCCTGCAGCAGGAGAACTTCCTCTCGAATCTGAACCCCATGGCGCTGATCGCCCTGCTGACGATCCTGATCGCGGCCGTGGCCCTGCTCGCCCACCAGACCGCGTAACCGGCGCGAGGGGAAGACCCGGAAGCCCCCCCGAAGACAAGGCCGAGGGCCCGGAGCATTTCGCTCCGGGCCCTCGGTTTCGCGCTGTGCCTACGGTCCGTACGGACGTGGCTACCGTCAGGCGGCAGCCCCGCCGCGGCCGCCCACGAGGCGCGGCAGGAGGCGGAAGCCGACACCGCCGGCGATCATCGTGGCGGCGCCGATCACCAGGAAGGTGGTCTGCGCGGCACCCGTCTCGGCGAGCTCCGCACCGTTGCCCTGGGCCTGGGCCTGGCCCTGCGGGGCCGCCGGGGTGGAGTCCGAGCCGGTGTCCGTAATGGAGGAGGAGCCCTCCTCCTGCGGGGAGGTGCCGCCGTCGGGGTCGGTGTTGTTGCCGCCGCCGTTGTCGCCACCGTTGCCGTTGCCGCCACCGTTGCCGTTCCCGTTGCCCGGGTCGGTCGGCGCGTCGGTCGGGTCCTCGGTCGGCTCGGTGGGCTCGTCCGTGGGCTCCGTCGGCTCGTCCGTGGGCTCCTCGGTCGACGGCGGGTCGGTCGGGAGGTCCGTCGGGACGTCGGTGGGGATGTCCGTGGGGACATCCGTCGGCGTCGGGGTCGGAGTGGGCGACTCGTCGGCGCAGAGGATGCCGAGGAGGCAGTCCTCGGCCTCCGCGGCGGATGCGGCACCGGCGGCGGTCAGCGAGGCACCGGCCGCGATCACGGCGCCGGCCGCTATCCGTGCGACACGGATCCGCGTCTTCTTCGTCATGTGGTTGCTACCCCCAGTAGCTCGTCAGTGAGGCAGGGCTCGGGGCTGCGATCGACAGGGCGGCTGCGGTGAAGAAGCCCCCCGGTTCACATGCGCCCCAGAGACACGCATGCCGCGCTTTACCCTTCCCATTTTTCAAGAACACGTCAAGGGCGTTTGCGGGCGCCATGTCCAACTCTGGGGGCTATGCGGAGAGTCGAACTCTGTGAGTGTGATGTAAAACCCAGACATGCAGGCACAGAAAAGGCAACTGCCGCACTCGCGTCGGCAGTTGCCTTGTCGACAAACTTACTTCTCCTGCTGCTTGCGCCAGCGAATTCCGGCCTCGAGGAACCCGTCGATCTCACCGTTGAACACGGCCTCGGGGTTGCCGACCTCGCACTCGGTGCGCAGGTCCTTGACCATCTGGTACGGGTGCAGCACGTACGAACGCATCTGGTTGCCCCAGGAGTTGCCGCCGTCGCCCTTGAGGGCGTCCATCTTGGCCTGTTCCTCCTGGCGGCGCCGCTCCAGCAGCTTGGCCTGGAGCACGTTCATGGCCGTCGCCTTGTTCTGGATCTGCGACCGCTCGTTCTGGCAGGAGACGACGATGCCCGTGGGGATGTGGGTGAGGCGCACCGCGGAGTCGGTGGTGTTGACGCCCTGGCCGCCGGGGCCGGACGAGCGGTACACGTCGACCCGCAGTTCGGACTCGTCGATCTCGATGTGGTCGGTCTGCTCGACCACGGGCAGGACCTCGACGCCCGCGAAGGAGGTCTGGCGGCGCCCCTGGTTGTCGAAGGGCGAGATGCGCACGAGCCGGTGCGTGCCCTGCTCGACGGAGAGCGTGCCGTACGCGTAGGGCGCCTGGACGGCGAAGGTGGTCGACTTGATGCCGGCCTCCTCCGCGTACGACGTCTCGTAGATCTCGGTCTTGTAGCCGCGCTGCTCGGCCCACCGCAGGTACATGCGCTGGAGCTTCTCGGCGAAGTCGGCGGCGTCGACGCCCCCGGCCTCGGCGCGGATGTTCACCAGGGCCTCACGGGAGTCGTACTCGCCGGAGAGGAGGGTGCGGACCTCCATCTCGTCCAGCGCCTTCTTCACGGCGGTGAGCTCGGACTCGGCCTCGGCGCGGGTGTCCGGGTCGTCCTCCTCCTCGGCCATCTCGAAGAGGACGCCCAGGTCGTCGAGGCGACCGCGCAGGGCCTCGGCCTTGCGCACCTCGGCCTGGAGGTGGGACAGCTTGCTGGTGATCTTCTGCGCCTCATCGGGGTTGTCCCACAGGGACGGCGCGGCCGCCTGCTCCTCGAGCACGGCGATGTCTGCCCTCATCTTGTCGAGGTCCAGAACGGCCTCGATCGACTCCATGGTCGAGGAGAGGGACTTGAGCTCTTCGGATACATCGACGACTGCCACGCCTCCAGCGTAACGGCTCCGCCCGGCGGCCATCGCCGGGCGGGCAGAGCCGACGGCCGAAGCCGCCAGGCCCTGCGGCGCCGCCGGGGGTCAGGGGGACACGGGTGCCGAGTCCCCGGTCTCCGGCGGCACGGCGGCATCGGTCACCCGGCCTCGACAGCCGGGCCCCGGCTCCGACCGCCGCCGGCCTCGGCCCGCGCCGGTTCTCCGGAGCGGGCCGAGGCGAGCGCGGAGCCGGGTTCTCCGAGTCCGGCGGCACCGCACCATGGGCACCCCCATCGGCAGGCCCGCCCCCGTCAGGGCGACTGCGGGGCCGAGTTCCTCGTGTCCTGGGGAGGGGGGCTCGTGTCGTCGTCCGACGTGGACAGCCATGCGCCGACGCCGATCGCGGCCGCCAGGGCGATCGCGGCCGCTCCCAGTGCCACGCGGCGGCGTCGGGCGGCGGCGCGGTTGCGGGCCGAGCCGGGCCGTGGGGTGCCACTGGTGCGCGGGGCGCGGGCCGTGCCGTGGGCGCCGCCTGCCAGTTCGTCGGGGGCGGGGACGCGCATCGAGGTGTGGGTGTCGCGGTTGGAGTCGGCCGGTTTCGCACCCGGGACGAGAGGGACCGCGCCGCGCCGCCGGACCCGCTCCCCGGCCGGGGCCGGTCCGGCCGGCTGCTCCTCGCGGTCGTCCTCCTCCGCGGCCTCCGGGTCGGGCTCGTCCACCTCCAGCGGCGGCATGCCCGCCAGCATCGGCAGCAGCTCCCGCAGCCGCGCCCCGAGCTCCGAGGCCCGCAGCCGCGAGGCAGGCGCCTTGGCCAGGCACTGCACGAGCAGCTGCCACAGCTCGTCGGGGATGCCGGGCAGCGGGACGACCGTCTCCGTGACGTGCCGGCGCAGGACCGCGCCCGGGTGGCCGCCGCCGAACGGGGTGAAGCCCGCGAGCAGCTCGTACAGCACCGTGGCGAGCGCGTAGATGTCGACGGACGCGCGCGGGGGCAGGCCCTCGACGATCTCCGGGGCGAGGTAGTCCGGCGTGCCGATGATCTTCGTGGCCTTGGTCCGGCGCGGGGTGTCGATGAGCTTCGCCACGCCGAAGTCGGTCAGCAGCGCGCGGTGGGAGCCGCCGGGGCCGAGCGGGCCCTGCATGTCCAGGAGCACGTTCTCCGGCTTCACGTCCCGGTGCACGACGCCCGCGGCGTGCGCGGCCGCCAGCCCGTCGGCGATGTCGGCCGCGATCGCCACGGCCGCCTCGGGCGGCAGCCGGCGTTCCCGCTCCAGCCGGGTCCGCAGATCCGTACCGCGGACGAGGTCCATGACCAGCGCCAGGTCGTTGCCGTCCACCACCAGGTCGCGCACCGACACGACGTGCGGGTGCTCCAGGCCGAGCAGCGCGGTCCGCTCCTGCACGAAGCGTCCGACGAGTTCCTGGTCGGACGCGAGGTCCTCGCGCAGCAGCTTGACGGCGACGGGGCCTTCGGGACCCTCGCCCAGCCACACCGTGCCGGCGCTGCCCCGCCCCAGGATCTGGTGGGCGGTGTACCGGCTGCCGATCTTCCGTGCCAAGGCTGCTCCTACCGACGCGTGTTGTCGCTAAAACTACGCGCAGGAAGTGCCAACCTTCACCGCCCGGGCGGAAATCACCCGCCAGGTGTCGACAAATCACCAACCCCGCATGCCGGTTCGGGTCAGTTCGTGCCCGAACTCCCGCCGAGCTTCTCGATCCAGCCGGTCACCGTGCCGAACCAGTCGGTGAGCTGGTCCCAGTAGCCCTTGCCGGTGCCGATCCACTCCTGGAGCGGGCTCAGTTCCCAGATCAGCCAGCCGGCGACGAACAGGATGACGATCGTGAAGAGGCAGCCCTTCAGGCAGCCGAGCCCGGGGATCCGCATCGGGTTGGCGCTGCGCTGCCGCGGCTGCCGGGGCTCGCGCTGCGGCTGCTGGGGCTGCTGCGGCTGAGGAGGCGGCGGGGGCGGGGCGTAGCGCTGCGGCTGCTGGGCCTGATGCTGCGGGGCGTACTGCTGGGGCTGCTGCTGCGGATGGCCGTAGCCGGGTCCGGGCTGGGGCTGCCGGCCCCGCTGCGGAGGCTGCTGCGGCCGGGCGACCTGGCGCTGGGGGCGGCGGCGCAGCGGGTCCTGCCCCGGGTCGAGGTAGTTCTGGACCTGCGTCTGCTCGTTGCGGTCGCGGGCGGCCCGCAGCTGGTTCTGCCAGGGGTGCGGGTCCTCGGGCCCGCCCTGGCCCTGCTGACCGGGGTGGCCGGGGGACCCCGGCGGGACCGGCGGCATGACGGCGGTCGGGTCGGCAGCGCCCCGGTGGGGCAGGACCGAGGTGGGGTCGCCGGCGCCGGCCGGGCCGCCGGTGTGCGGCATGACGCTGGTCGCCGCGTTCGGGTCGTACGAACCCGCGCCCTGCGGGAGGACCTGGGTGGGGTCGGCCTCGCCGGACATGTCCGGTACGGGCGCCGGCGCCGGGTCGGGCGCCAGGAGCATGCCGACGCCCTCGGCGGCGGCGATCTGCGCGGAGTTCGCGTGCACGCCGATGCCCTCGGCGACGACGCGCAGGCCGCGGGCGAGGTTCTCGGCGCTGGGCCGCTCGTCCGGGTTCTTGCGCAGACAGCGCTCGATGACCGTCCACAGCGGGTCCGGGACCGTGGAGGGGCGGCGCGGCTCGGCGCTCAGGTGCTGGTGCAGCACCTCGAGGGCGGAGCCGCCGGCGAACGGCGGACGGCCGGTGACCAGCTCGTACATCAGGATGCCGGCGCCGTAGATGTCGACGGCGGAGGTCTGCGGACGGCCCTCTGCGCCCTCGGGCGCGACGTACGCGGGGGTGCCGACGAACTCCTGGGTGCGGGTCAGGCCCGGGGAGTCGGCGAGGCGGGCGATGCCGAAGTCGGTCAGCAGCGGGTGCATCCGGCCGTCGTACTGCTGGAGCAGGACGTTCGCCGGCTTGAGGTCGCGGTGGACGACGCCGTCGGCGTGGCTGGCCGCGAGCGCGTCGGCGATCTGGGCGGTGAGCAGGGCCGCGGCGACGGGGCTGAAGGGGCCGTTCTCGCGCAGGTAGTGGTGCAGGTCGGGGCCCTCGACGAGGTCCATGACCAGGGCCAGCAGATCGCCCTCGACCACCAGGTCACGGACCCGGACGATGTTCGGGTGGGTCAGCCGGAGCAGGACGGAGCGCTCCCGGAGGAACCGCATCACGACGTCCGCGTCGTTCGCCAGTTCCTCCTTGAGGACCTTGATGGCGACGGTCTCGCCGGGCTGTCCCGGCACGGCCGCCTCGGCGCCCGCGGTCTCGCGCTGGCGGGCTCGCCAGACGGTGCCCGTGGCGCCGCGTCCGAGCGGCTCCTCGAGCAGGTACTTGCTGCCTACCGGCCGCACGTCATGCGCTCCCTGCTGCTTGCCTTGCCTGCTGGCCTGTGTCCGACCCACTGTAGTGCCGCGATGCCGGGGACCGGCGTGTCGGCTTTCTGTGGGTCTTACGTAGCCGTTCTCACATCCGTTCGAAGCAAAGACGCTCACCTCGGTCTTGTGGTTGCCGGGAATGAACGTGACCGATCTCAAGGCGTCGCCTGTGGGTCATCTCTCAGGCACTTTTGCGGGCAGAGCCGACCAATCAAGATCACCTTTTCCCGAGCGAGGGGCGCGGTGTCAGTGGCAGGTGCGAGGATGCCTGCAGTATTGGCCGACGTGCTGGGGCGGGGTGGGGGACCCCGCGCCCGGGCAGAAGGGACCGCTGACGGCGATGCAGATCCGGCTGACCGTCGTAGACCCGCTGGGCCCGTCGGCGCCGGCGCAGGGCCGCGCCCCGCGCAGCGACGTACTGGTCACGGCCCCCGCCGGTACGGCGCTCGCGGCGGTGGCCTCGGCGCTCTCCCAGGTGGTCTCCGGCGGTGACGGCTCGGGCACCGTGGTGCTGTACGCCGGGGAGCAGCGGCTCGACGCCCAGCGCTGCACGCTCGGCGAGCCCCCGCTGACCGACGGCGCGGTGCTGTCCGTGGGCGCGCCGGGCGAGCCGGAGCCGCACCCCGAGCTGGACGACGCCCCGGCCCAGCTCCAGGTGGTCGCCGGCCCCGACGCCGGCGGCGTCCACCTGCTGCACGGCGGCGAGATCCGCATCGGCCGCTCCGCCGACGCCGACGTACCCCTGGACGACCCGGACGTCTCCCGGCTGCACTGCGCGGTGACCGTGGGCGCCGACGGCCGCGTCGCGGTCGCCGACCTGGACTCCACGAACGGCACGACGCTGGACGGCCGGCCGGTGAGCGGCCGCGCGGTCCGGTTCGCGCCCGGGGCGCTGCTGCGGATCGGCGAGTCGGCCCTGCGGCTGGCTCCCGCCGGAGGACCGGGCGCCCGGGTCGGCACCACGCCGGACGGGGAGGGGCACGTGCGCGTGCCGGGCCCTGCCGGGGACGGCACGACGACCCAGCCGCGCGCGACCAACCCGACGCCGACCGGGCTTTCCGGTCCTACGCGGCACGCCTACGGCTCGGCGGCCTGGGGCACACCGGGCACTGCCGGGCGTGACTCCGCTGACCCGGCCGTGGTGCCGGGGCAGGGCGGGGCGCCCCGGGTCGAGAGCAGAGGCGCCGGGGCGGCCGCGGAGGGGCCGGGGTCCGCTGAGCGTGGGGCGTACCCGGGGCCCGGACCAGGCAGGTCCGGTGCCGTGCCGGGTGCGCGGGGGCGGCGTGTCTCAGGGGCCCGGGGGGACGCGGCCGCCGTCTCCCCCGAGGACTCCACGCGCGCGGCGTCCCGGGAAGGGACCCGGGCGGCTTCGCCGGACGGCGTGGTCCGGGCCCCCCGGCAGCGCGGTGCCGCCGAGGGCCTGTCGCCCATGGCCTCCCCCGAGGGCCCGGCCCACGCTTCCCAGCGGGGTGCGTCGCAGGCGGGGCTCGGTGCCGGGGACACCCATGCGGGGCGCTTCGGGGTGCGGGACCTGGGCGGGACATCGGCCGACAGCAGGGGCGAGGGTGCCGGTCCGGGACGGGACGGTCGTTCCGGTGACGGCCTCGGCGCCCCGGCAGGATCCCCGGCAGGCATCCCGGCAGGCTCCCCGGACGAGCCTTCCGGGCGCGGGCGCAAGGGCACTCCCCTCCGGGGGACCGACATACCTCAAGGGCCCCGCAGGCGGGGCGGGCTCGGGGCGTGGGCCCGGCGGCTGGCCGGCGGGCGCGGCGAGCAGGGGCCGGACCCGCGCGAGACGTACGGGGACGAGCCGGCCGGTGACGCGGCGGAGCGCTCGGCCGTCGTGCCGGCGGCGCCGGAGACCTGGCCGGATCCGGCCACACTGCTGCTGACGGCCCTGGGTCCGGGGCCTCGGCTCTGGGAGCGCGGTCCTGGCCACCCGGAAGCGCTCGCGGTGCGCCTCGGCACGGCCGACCGGGCGGTGCCGGACGGCTCGGGCCTGCTGCCCGCGGTGCCGGTGACCGCCGGACTGCGCGAGGTCGGTGCTCTGGGTCTCGCCGGGCCGCGGGCGCGGCTCGGCGGGCTGGCCCGTGCCCTGCTGGCCCAGCTCACCGCATTGCACTCCCCCGACATGCTGGAGATCGTCCTGATCGCCGCGGACCGCTCCCGCCCTCTGGAGGAGCGCACCGCCGAGTGGTCCTGGCTGGGCTGGCTGCCGCATGTCCGGCCCGGGCACGGCCAGGACTGCCGGCTGCT
Source organism: Streptomyces purpurascens (assembly GCF_045040895.1). Classification (NCBI taxonomy): domain Bacteria; kingdom Bacillati; phylum Actinomycetota; class Actinomycetes; order Kitasatosporales; family Streptomycetaceae; genus Streptomyces; species Streptomyces purpurascens. Next base: position 3,649,694 of record NZ_CP108341.1, read on the forward strand.
CCTCGCCCACGACCGGGAACAGGCCGCGGCCCGCACCGACGAGCTCCTCCGCCGCCTTGAGGACCAGCTGGCGGAGGCGGGGAGCGCCGAGCCCCTCACGAGCACCCCCCTGGCTCCCGCCGGCGAGCCCTCCCCAGGCCACCGACCCCCGGACGACGTCCCTGGTACGGACGCTTCCGTCCCCTTCCCCGGCCCGTTCACCGTGCTCGTCGTGGACGGCGACCCCGGCGGGGCCGATCTGCGCGAGGCCGTGGCGCGGCTGGCGGCGGAGGGCCCGCGGGCCGGTATACACGTGGTGTGTCTGGCCGAGACGGCCGCCGCCTCCCCGGCCTCGCCGGTCACGGAGACGTACGAGGCGGCCTGCGCGGTGTCGCCGACGTTCCGGCAGTGCGGTGCGGTCGCGCTGCTCAGCGGGGATGTGGCGACGGCGCTGCGGCTGATGCGCGTGGCCCGGGCCGGAGCGGGCTCCGTACCGGCCGGTCACGGCACGGTCGCCACCGTCGACGCCGTCTCCCCCGCCTGGGCCGAGCGCTTCGCGCGGGCGCTGGCGCCCCTGCGGACGGACGCCGCGACGGGTGAGCGGCAGCCGCGCGTCTCCGCGCCGCTGCCCCAGGCGGCCCGGCTGCTGGACGAGCTGGGCCTGGCCCGGGCCACCCCGGCGTCGCTGATGGCGCGCTGGGCGGACGCGGCCGACGACGCGGACGCGCTGGGCGGTCGGGTGCGCGCGGTGCTGGGCGCCGGGCCGCGCGGCCCGGTCGGCGCGGACCTCGCGGCCCAGGGACCGCATCTGCTGATCGAGGGCCCGCCGGGCAGCGGCCGCACGGAGCTGCTGCGGGCGGTCGTCGCCTCCCTGGCCGCCGCCGAGCGGCCGGACCGCCTGGGCATCGTGCTGGTCGACGGCCGGGGCGGCCCCGGTGCGGGCGGGCACGGCGAGGGACTGCGGGTGTGTACGGACGTACCGCATGTCACCACGCATCTCTCGGCCCACGACCCGGTCCGGATGCGGGAGTTCGCGCAGTCCCTGAGCGCCGAGCTGAAGCGGCGCGCCGAGCTGCTGGGCCGGTCCGACTTCGCCGAGTGGCACAGCGGTCGCGAGCTGTCGGGCCGTATGGTCGCCCAGCGCACGGCCACGGCCCGAGGCGGTGTCCAGGCCGAGGCCGCCGCCGGGCCCGGTGCCGGGGATCTCGACTCCCCGTCCAGCTCGACCATGCGGCTGCGGCCCGGAGCGGCCCGGCGGCAGACGGAGGCGGCGTCGCCGCTGCCCCGGCTCGTCGTGGTCGTCGACGATCTGGACGCCCTGGTCTCCCCCGCGCTCGGCTCGACCGGGCGGCCCGCCGCCGGCTCGGTGATGCGCGCGCTGGAGGCCGTGGCCCGGGAGGGCGAGCGGCTGGGTGTCCACCTGGTGACGGCCTCCGGCCCGTGCCCCCGTACGGCGGAGACGGAACCGGCCCGCCGGGCCACCCTGCGCGTCGAGCTCGACGCCCCGGCACCCGGCCCGGACGAGCCCGCGCCCGGCCGGGGCAGCCTGACCTGCGCGGACGGGCGGGTCACACCGCTCCAGGGCGGGCGGGTCACCGGACGTATCCCCCGGACGGCGACCCTGCGCCCCACGGTCGTACCGCTGGAATGGCACCGCATGGGTGACCCTCCGGCCCGGCGCCCGGTGCGGGAACTCGGAAACGGCCCGACCGACCTGGCACTGTTGGCCAGCGCGCTGGAAAGGGCGGCGAGGGAGGTCTCGGCGGCAGAGGTTCCGTCACTTCTGTAGCACTCGTGAGCACGCGTACGTGGCACTGGCCGGAAGCCGACCCTGCCCGGTGATCAGAGGTTCAGCCCCTGATCACGAGGGGGTCACGATCCCCCGCTTGACAGCCGACGCCATCTTGCCGCCCCCGCACACCCGGGCGTAGACCAGTTCGCACGGGAGCGCGCTCGACGTTCGACGAGGAACGAAGAACGGGGCAGTCATGCGCATGACGAGCAGCACCATCCGGACACGCTGGTCGCCCAAGCGGGACAAGGCGACCCCCCAGCACCGCAGAGCCGCCAAGGCCGCGGCCGCCGTCGCCGCGGGAGCGCTCGCGCTCTCGCTCACCGCCTGCGGAGGCGACGGCGACAGCGGCGGTGGAAGCCAGGGCACCGCCGAGGAGACCGCCGACAACGTCACCCTGCCGAAGCTGGACGGGACGAGCCTGGAGATCGCCGCCGTGTGGACCGGCACCGAACAGGCCAACTTCAAGAAGGTCCTGCAGGAGTTCGAGAAGCGCACGGGCGCCAAGGTCACGTTCGTGCCCGCCCAGGACCCGATCATCAACTTCATCGGCTCGAAGGTGGCCGGCGGGCAGCCGCCGGACATCGCGATGCTGCCGCAGCCGGGCGCCATCAAGCAGGCCGTCGACAAGGGCTGGGCCAAGCCGCTCGGCTCCGACGCCCTCAAGGAGCTCGGCGAGAACTACTCGCAGGGCTGGCAGGACATCGGCAAGGTGGGCGGCAAGCAGTACGGCGTCTACTACAAGGCCGCCAACAAGTCCCTGATCTGGTACAACAACCAGGTCTTCGAGAACGCGGGGGCCAGCGAGCCCGAGACCTGGCCGGATCTGCTCAACACCGCGCAGACGGTCTACGACTCCGGCGTCACCCCGTTCTCCGTCGGCGGCGCCGAGGGCTGGACGCTGACCGACTGGTTCGAGAACGTCTACCTCTCCCAGGCGGGTCCGGACAAGTACGACCAGCTGGCCCAGCACGAGATCAAGTGGACGGACCCGTCCGTGAAGGACGCGCTGACCACGCTCGCGCAGGTCTGGGGCAAGCCGGACTACATCGCGGGCGGGGCGAACGGGGCGTTGCAGACCGACTTCCCGGCCTCCGTCACCCAGGTCTTCACCGGCGGGGACCAGCCCAAGGCCGCCATGGTCGCCGCGGGCGACTTCGCGCAGGTCAACATCCCCTCGACCATGAAGGTCGGCACGGACGCGAAGGTGTTCCCGTTCCCGGCGGTCGGTGACAACGGCCCGGTGGTCTCGGGCGGCGACGCGGCCGTGATCCTGGAGGACTCGAAGGGGGCACAGGCCCTGGCGACCTGGCTCGCCTCGCCCGACGCGGCACAGATCCAGGCCAAGCTGGGCGGCTACCTCTCGCCGAACAAGAACGTGCCGAACTCCGCGTACCCGAACGCGGTGCAGCAGAAGATCGCCAAGGCGCTCATCGGCGCCGGTGACGACTTCCGCTTCGACATGTCCGACCAGGCCCCGCAGGCCTTCGGCGGCACACCGGGCAAGGGGGAGTGGAAGATCCTGCAGGACTTCCTGAAAAACCCGAAGGACATCGCGGGTACGCAGGCGAAGCTGGAGGCCGAAGCGGCCGCGGCCTACGGAGACTGATGTCATGACGTCGGCCACGGCGGCAGGGGGCAACGGGCCCCCTGCCGCTCCCAAGACGCGCAAGAGTGTGACCGGCACCCGCAGGACCGTCGTGGCGCTGTTCCTGCTGCCCGCGCTCGTCCTGCTCGGCGCGCTCGTGGTGTACCCGATCGGGTACTCGGTCGTGCGCAGCTTCTACGACCAGCCCGGCGAGAGCTTCGCCGGGATAGACAACTACAAGGCCCTCTTCACCGACGAGGGCATCCGCACCGCGCTGAAGAACAACATCATCTGGGTGGTGTTCGCGCCGACGGTCGCGACGGCACTCGGCCTGGTCTTCGCGGTGCTGACCGAACGGGTGCGCTGGGGTACGGCGTTCAAGCTGGTCGTCTTCATGCCGATGGCGATCTCGATGCTGGCGGCGGGCATCATCTTCCGCCTGGTGTACGACCAGGATCCGGACAAGGGCGTGGCGAACGCGGTGTGGGTGGGCGTGCACGACACGTTCGCCCAGGCGTCGGCGTTCCCGAAGGCCCACCCGGGCCGGGAGTCGCCGCTGGAGCCGGCCGGCGGCGGCGCGTTCATCACCAAGTCGCCCGTCCGCGCGGGCGAGACCGTCTCGCTGCCCCTGGTGGGTGTGGCGCCCGATCTGATGCCCGACGGCGCGAAGGCCGCCGTGGCGCCGAAGCCCGAGCCGGACAAGATCACCGGTACGACCTGGCAGGACTTCACACGCGGCAAGGGCGTGGGCACCCTGGGCGGGGTCGACGCGGCCGAACTGGGCTACGCCGGCATGAAGGTCGAGGCGGTGAAGGACGGCCGGGTGGTGGCGTCGGCGACGGCGGCGGGCGACGGCACCTTCACGCTGCCGGCCTCGGCGGACGGGGCCCAACTGAGGCTTCCGGCAAGCAACTTCAAGGAGCCGTACAACGGCCTGGACTGGCTCGGCCCGTCCCTGGTCACCCCGTCCATCATCGGCTCGTACATCTGGATGTGGGCGGGCTTCGCGATGGTGCTGATCGCGGCCGGGCTCGCGAGCGTGCCCCGGGAACTGCTGGAGGCCGCCCGGGTCGACGGCGCGAGTGAGTGGCAGGTGTTCAGACGGGTCACGGTGCCGCTGCTGGCGCCGGTCCTCGCGGTCGTCACCGTCACCCTGATGATCAATGTGCTGAAGGTCTTCGACCTGGTCTTCATCATCGCCCCGGGCTCCTCCCAGGACGACGCGAACGTCCTGGCCCTGGAGCTGTACCGCAAGGGCTTCTCCGAGGACCAGCCGGGCATCGCCAGCGCCATCTCGGTGTTCCTGCTGCTGCTCGTGATCCCGGTGATGTGGTTCAACGTAAGGCGGCTGAGGCGGGAGGTGCGGCGATGAAGGCGAAACAGTCGCTGGGGTCCCGGCTCGCCGAGGGCGTCAGCGGTGGGCTGGTGAGGGTGGTCCTCATCGTGGTCGGCCTGTTCTGGCTGGTGCCGACGATCGGTCTGCTGCTGGCCAGTCTCCGCTCGCCGGAGGACATCGCGGCGAGCGGCTGGTGGAAGGTGTTCACGGAGCCCTCGCAGATCACCTTCGACAGCTACGCGAAGCTGCTGGAGAACGACGACATCACCAGTTCCCTGCTGAACACGGTGTGGATCACCGTCCCGGCGACCCTGCTGGTCGTGATCATCGGCTCACTGGCGGGCTACGCCTTCGCGTGGATGGAGTTCCCGGGCCGGGACTGGTGGTTCCTGGCCGTGGTCGGCCTGTTGGTCGTACCGGTGCAGGTCGCGCTGATCCCGATCGCCGAACTCTTCGGCAACATCGGCATCTTCGGCTCGGTGCTCGGCGTGGTGCTCTTCCACGTCGGCTTCGGCCTGCCGTTCGCGGTGTTCCTGCTGCGGAACTTCTTCGCGGAGATCCCGAGAGAGCTGCTGGAGGCCGCGCGCCTGGACGGAGCGGGTGAACTGCGCTTGTTCTTCCGTGTCGTGATGCCGCTCGGCGGTCCGGCGATCGCCGCCCTCGGCATCTTCCAGTTCCTCTGGGTGTGGAACGACTTGCTGGTCGCGCTGATCTTCTCGGACTCCGGGAGCCAGCCCATCACGGTCGCGCTCCAGACGCAGGTCCGGCAGTTCGGCAACAACATCGACGTGCTGGCACCCGGTGCGTTCATCTCGATGGTGGTCCCGCTGGCCGTCTTCTTCGCGTTCCAGCGGCAGTTCGTGTCCGGCGTGATGGCTGGAGCGGTCAAGTAGCCCTCGGGGCAATGCAGTTGGAGGGGCGGGCCGGTGGCGGTCCGTCCCTTCCGCATTCCCCCGGATGACGTAGCCGCCGTAACCAAGTGGCCTTCCCGGCCGTTCCCGGGCCGAACGCCCGCGCCGACCGATGGATGGCCTCTTGCCCAGGTTCAGTGTCATTGTCCCCGCGTACCAGGTTCAGGCGTACCTGCACGAGTGCCTGGAGTCGGTGCTCTCCCAGTCCTGTCCCGATCTGGAACTGATCGCCGTCGACGACTGCTCGCCGGACGCGTGCGGCGCGATCATCGACGAGTTCGCCGCCCGCGACGCGCGTGTACAGCCCGTCCATCTGCCCGAGAACGTCGGCCTGGGCCCCGCCCGCAACGCCGGCGTGGCGCACGCGAGCGGCGACTACCTGCTGTTCCTCGACAGCGACGACACCCTCACGCCGGACGCGCTGCGCTCCATCGCCGACCGGCTGAAGGAGACCGGCGAGCCGGACGTCCTGGTCTTCGACTACGCGCGCACGTACTGGACGGGCGAGGCGGTCCGCAACCAGGCGGCCCTGCAGCTCACCGAGGAGGGCCCTGCCCCGTTCCGCCTGGAGGACCGGCCGGGTCTGCTGAAGCTGCTGATGGTCGCCTGGAACAAGGCCTACCGGCGGGAGTTCGTCGAGGAGCAGGGGTTCGTCTTCCCGCCCGGCTACTACGAGGACACGCCGTGGACGTACCCGGTGCTGATGACGGCCGAGTCGATCGCGACCCTCGACCGCGTCTGCGTGCACTACCGGCAGCGGCGGATGGGCAGCATCCTGCGCACCACCAGCGAGCGGCACTTCGATGTCTTCGACCAGTACGACCGGATGTTCGCGTACCTCGAGGAGCGCCCCGAACTGGACCGGTGGCGGCCGGCGTTGTTCCGCCGCATGGTCCACCACCTGGCGATCGTGTACTCCCGGCGGGACCGGCTGCCACGCGGCTCACGGGCAGACTTCCTGCGCCGGGCCCGCACCCACTACCGCCGCTACCGCACCCCGCTCCCGCCCACCTCCCTGCGCGCCCGGGTGCACCACACCCTGATCCGCTTCGGCCTGCACCGCACCTACCGCACGCTCCAGCTGGCGTCGGCCCTGCACCGCGCCGCCGCCAGGACCACCGGCAAGCTGCTGCACGGTCTGCGGACGACCGCGCTCAGGGTCCACTACGGCGTCCAGCGCTGCCTCCCCGTGCGCTCCGACCGTGCCGTCTTCGCCGCCTACGACGGCCGCGGCCACAGCTGCAACCCGGGCGCGCTGGAGTCCTCGATCCGCGGCCTCGCGCCGCACATCCGTACGGCATGGATCGCCCGTCCGGAGCACCACCACGCCAGCCCGCCCGGCCCGCGCTGCCTCGTGCCCGGCACGGCCGCCTACTGGACGGCGCTCGCCCGCTCCCGGTACCTGGTCAGCAACACCGACTTCGACCACCGACTGGTCAAGCGCCGGGGCCAGGTCCTGATCCAGACCGGGCAGGGCACCCCGCTGGGGCACATCGGCCTGGACCTCCAGGAGCGCCCGGCGGCCGCCCGCGGCAGGGACTTCGCCCGGCTGCTCAAGGGCGTCGACCAGTGGGACTACGTGCTGTCGGCCAACCGCCACACCACCCTGACCCAGGAGCGCGTCCACCCCGGCCGCTACACCACGCTGGAGTACGGCTACCCCCGCAACGACGTGTTCCGGACGGCGACCGCGGCGGACGTGGCCCGGCTGCGCGCCTCGCTGGGCATCCCGGAGGGCACGGTGGCGATCCTCTACGCGCCGACCCACCGCGACTACCGCCGCTCCCAGCACCGCACCCTCGACCTCCAGCGGATCGTGCGCCGTCTGGGCCCGCGCTTCGTCGTCCTGGCCCGTGCCCACCACGCCTACGGCGCCCCGCTGGCCACCACCTGCGGCCGGGTCGTCGACGTCAGCGACCACCCGAGCGTGGAGTCGCTCTGCCTGGCCTCGGACGCCCTGGTCACGGACTACTCGTCCCTGATGTTCGACTACGCCAACCTGGACCGGCCGATCGTGATCCACGCCGACGACTGGGAGGCGTACGAGGCGGCCCGCGGCACCTACTTCGACCTGCGCGCCTCCCCGCCGGGCGCCCTCGCGCGCGGCGAGGACGAGCTAATCGACATCTTCGCCACCGGCCACTGGCGGGGCTCCCGCTCGACCCAGCTGCGCGCGGCGTTCCGCGAGCGGTTCTGCGCCTACGACGACGGACGGGCCGCCGAGCGGGTCGTCCGCCGCGTCGTTCTCGGGGAGTCGGAGCTGCCGCCGGTCGTCCCGCTCGACGAGCGCCGGCCGGTGCCGTCGGCGGCGGCCTCGCTGGCGCGTGAGCCGCTCGCCACGGTGCCGCGGCCGGCCGGTCCCCCGAACGTCACCGACCACCCCTGACCACGGTTCTCACTCCGGGGAGTCCCCATGCCCTCCAGCCCGTCGCGGCCGACCCCCAGCCGGCCGCCGTCCTGGCGTCCGTCCGGGCGGCCCCGCTCCTGAAAAGCCTCGAAGCCCCTCGAAGCCCGAAGCCCCCCGAAGACCCTCTTAGGCCCTCTTAGGCCCTCTTAGGCCCTCTTAGGCCCTCTTAGGCCCTCTTAGGCCCTCGACAGAAAGAGCAGAATGCCCCGCTTCAGCATCGTCGTCCCGTCCCATGGGGTCGCGGGCCGGCTGTCCCTGGCGCTGGACTCGGTCCTCGCCCAGTCGTTCGGCGACTTCGAGCTGATCCCGGTGTGCGACGCACCCGACGCACCTGCGGCCGACGTCGTCGCCGGGTACGCCGAGCGGGACTCCCGGGTGACGCCGGTGCACTCCCCGCCGTCGGCCGGACTGGCCGGGGCGCGCAACACCGGGCTGCGGGCGGCGGTCGGCGGCCATGTGCTGTTCCTCGACGGCGACGACGTCCTGGTCCCGGGGGCACTGGCGGCGCTGGACGCCCGGCTGAGCGCGGTGGGCGACGTCGACGTGCTGTACGCCGAGCACGAGCGCGCCCCCTGGTGGGAGGGCGAGCCGGCCAACCCGGCCGCGCCCCTGCTGGCCAGGACGCCGGACGGGGTCTTCTCCCCCGACCGGGCCCCGGAGCTGACGGGCGTGACGCTCCCGGCGTGGAGCGCGGTCTACCGCCGGGCCTTCCTCACCGAGCGGGACATCACCTTCCCCGGCGACCACTTCACCGACGTCGGGTTCGGCGGTCTGGTGGCCCTGCGGGCGGAGCGGGTGGCGGCCCTGCGCACGGTCGTCGTCCGGCATCTGCTGCGCCGGCAGGGCAACCGGCTGAACCTTCCGGGCGAGCACCATGCCGAGCTGCTCGACCAGGCCGAGCTGGTGCTGACCCGGGCCGCGGAGCAGGGGCTTTCGGGGGACCGGCTGAAGCCGCTGTTCACACAGCTCTTCGCCGCCGTACTGAAGACGGCCGCCCACCCCCGGCGGCTGCCGGCCGGGCGCCGCGCCTTCTTCCGCCGGGCGGGCGCGCTCTACCGGCGGCACCGCCCGGCCGGCTACCGGGCGCCCGGCGGCAGCCTCGGCGTCCAGCACCGGCTGCTGGCGGCCGGTTCGTACCCGGCGTTCCGCACCCTGCGCGCCGCCAACCAGAGGGCGCTGCGGGCCGCCGCGCTGCTCCCGCGCCCCCGGGGGCTGCGCACCCGCCTGCGCTACGCGGCGAACCTGCGCCTCCCCCTCGACAGGAACCTCGCCGTGTACTGCGCGTACTGGGGCCGCGGCTACGCCTGCAACCCGGCCGCGATCCACGCCAAGGCCCGCGAACTCGCCCCGCATCTGCGCTCGGTGTTCCTGGTGGAGCCGGACGCGGTGGACGGCATGCCGAAGGACGTGGAGTACGCGGTGATCGGCAGCCGGAAGTACTGGGAGGCGCTGGCCCGCGCCCAGTACCTGGTCAACAACGCCAACTTCGCGGACGCCGTGGTCAAACGCCCCGGCAGCACGCACCTCCAGACCCAGCACGGGACCCCGCTGAAGACGATGGGCGCCGACCAGGCGACGTATCCCGTGGTGGCCGCGGCGACGGGGAGCTTCGCCAGGCTGCTGGCCCGGATGGACCGCTGGGACTACAACCTCACCTCCAACCGGCACTCCACCGAGATGTGGGAGAAGGCGTTCCCCGGCGCGCACGAGACCCTCGAGTATGGCTATCCGCGCAACGACGTCTTCTACACGGCGTCCGCCGAGGACGTGGCCCGCGTCCGCAAGGAACTCGGGGTCCCCGAGGACAAGAAGGCGATCCTCTACGCCCCCACGCACCGCGACTACGCCACCGGCTTCGCGTCCGGCCTCGACCTGGCCGAGTTCTGCGAGGCGATCGGCGACGACTACGTGGTGCTGCTGCGCGCCCACTACTTCTACGACCAGGGGCCAGGCCGGGGCGGCGACCGGATCATCGACGTCACGGGGCATCGGTCCTCCGAGGACGTGTGCCTGGCCGCCGACGCGCTGATCACCGACTACTCGTCGATCATGTTCGACTACGCCAACCTGGACCGGCCGATCGTCGTGTACGCCGACGACTGGGACGTCTACCGGGAGACCCGGGGCGTCTACTTCGACCTGATGGAGCTCCCGCCCGGCCGGGTCGCCCGTACGCCCGAGGAGCTGGCGGCGGCCTTCGTCGACGGCGGTTACGCGGACGAGTCCGCGACGGCCCTGCGTGCCGCGTTCCGGGAGCGCTTCTGCCAGTTCGACGACGGGCGGGCCGCCGAGCGCGTCGTACGCCGGGTGCTGCTGCGGGAGCCGCCCGAGTCGATCCCGCCCGTGATCCCGCTCGCGGAGCGCGTCCCGGCCCCCGCCGCCACCCTCGTAAGGAGCTGACCGAAGAAGTGCCCCGCTTCAGCATCATCGTCCCCGTCTACAAGGTGCAGGGCTTCCTGCGCGAGTGTCTCGACTCGGTGCTCTCCCAGTCGTACGGCGACTTCGAGGTGATCGCCGTGGACGACCGCTCCCCCGACGGCAGCGGCGCGATCCTCGACGAGTACGCCGCCCGCGACACCCGGATGCGGGTGCTGCACCTGCCCGAGAACGTCGGCCTGGGCCGGGCCCGCAACGCCGGACGGGAGCAGGCGGCCGGCGACTACGTCCTGTTCCTCGACAGCGACGACCGCTACACGCCGGGTCTGCTGGCCGCCGTCGCCGCGCGTCTCGAGGCGACCGGCGACCCGGACATCCTGGTCTTCGACCACGTGCGCACCTACTGGTGGGGCAGGGGCGGGCGCAGTGAGGCGGCGGACCTGCTGGCCGCGGCGGGCACGGAGACGTTCGGCATCCGGGAGAGCCCGCAGTACCTGAACCTGTTCCTGGTCGCCTGGAACAAGGCCTACCGGCGCGCCTTCCTCCAGGAAAACGGCCTGGAGTACGCGGCGGGCCTGTACGAGGACGCGCCGGTCACCTACCGGTCGATGGTGCTGGCGGACCGCATCGCCTGTCTGGGCCGGATCGGGGTGGAGTACCGGCAGCGCCGGCAGGGCTCGATCACCAAGACGCCGGGGCGCCGGCACTTCGAGATCTTCCCGCAGTACGAAGGTCTGTTCGCGTTCCTGGAGCAGCGCCCCGATCTCGACTGGGCGCGTCCGCCGCTGCTGGAGCGGGCGCTGGACCACATGCTGTTCGTGCTGGCCCGTGAGGACCGGGTGCGGCCCGCGGACCGGGGCGACTTCTACCGCGAGATCCGCTCCTTCCACCGCCGGCACCTCCCCGAGGGCGGCTTCCCGGAGCCGGACGGCTGGCGCGGGGTCGAGATGCGGCTGCTCGCCTCGGTGCCCTACGCGTCGTACGCGGCGGTGCGGGGTCTGCGGGACCTGCGCGCGAGTGCCCTGGGCAGGAAGCGGCGGGTGGTGCGGAAGGCGTCGGGGACCGCTCTGCGCACCTGGTACGCGGCCCAGTCGAAGCGCCCGCTCGATCCGCAGCTCGCCGTCTACTCGGCGACCCACCACCGGGGTGTGTCCGGCGACCCGGCCGCGATCCACGCCAAGGCACGCGAGATCGCCCCGCACATCCGGGGCGTGTGGGTGGTCCGGGAGGACGCCGTGGACGCGCTGCCGCCCGGCATCGACCATGTGACACCGGGCTCGCGGCGCTACCACGAGGTCATGGCACGGGCCACGTACTGGGTGAACAACGTCAACTGGCCCGGCACCCTGGCCAAGCGGCCCGGCAGCGTCCACATCCACACCCACCAGGGCACTCCGCTCAAGTACATGGGCGCCGACCTGCTGACCAAGCCGGGCGCCCGGCACGGCTTCGATGTGCCGCAGATGCTGCGCCGGGCCGACCGCTGGGACTACAGCCTGGTCGCGGGACTGCACGCGGAGCGGGCCTGGGAGCGGGCGTACCCGTGCCACTTCGCCTCGCTGCGGACCGGCAGTCCGCGCAACGACGTCCTGGTCGGCGCGGGCCCGGAGCGGGGCCGGGAGGTGCGCGAGCGGCTCGGCATCCCCGCCGGTCACACGGTCGTGCTGTACGCGCCGACCCGGCGCGACTACCGGAAGGGCGGGCATGTCGACCGGTTCGACCTGGCCCGGTTCGCCGAGGACCTGGGCCCGGGCCACACCCTCGTCGTCCGGCTGCACCCCTCGCTGGCCGGGGGCGTGGCGCGCGGCCTGGGGCTGGCCGAGCTGCACCGGCGGGGTGTCCTCGTGGACACCACCGACGAGCCGCACGTCGAGGACGTGCTGCTCGCCTCCGACGCGCTGGTCACCGACTACTCGGCCCTGATGTTCGACTACGCCCTCCTCGACCGGCCGATCGTGGTCCACGCCGACGACTGGGGCGCGTTCGCGGCCAGCCGGGGTGCCTACTTCGACATCACGGCCGAAGCGCCGGGGCATGTGTCGCGCTCCTACCGGGAGCTGGCCTGGCTGTTCGCGTCCGGCACCTGGCAGGACAGGGAGGCGGAGCGGCTGCGGGCGGGCTTCCGGGAGCGGTACTGCGAGTTCGAGGACGGGCAGGCGGCCGAGCGGGTCGTACGTCTGCTGATGCTGGGCGAACGGGGCGGTGCGCTGCTGCCCGCGGCCCGCCGGACCGCGGGTGCGGGTGCGAGGTCCGAGGCGCTGGTCGAGCGATGAGAACACCCGCCACCCCCGAGGCCGTCCCCTCCCTGCCCGGCCAGCGGGCCGCCTCGGCCCGGCCGCCGGCCGCCGCCGAGCGGCCGCGGCCGGTGCACTGGTGGCACGCGGCGCTGGTCGCCGTGCCCACCGCGGCCCTGTTCGTGCTGGGCTACCGGCGGCGCTGGATCTGCGACGACGGGCTGATCTATCTGCGTCCGGTCCGGCAGATCCTGGCGGGCAACGGGCCCGTGTTCAACGTGGGAGAGCGCGCGGAGAGTTCGACCGGCACCCTGTGGCAGTGGCTGCTCGCGCTCGCCACCTGGGTCACCGGCGAGGACCCCGCGTTCCTCGCGGTGGGACTCGGGCTGCTGCTGAGCGCCGCCGGGTTCGGGCTCGCCCTGTACGCCACGTGCCGGCTGCACCGGGGCGCCCGGCTGCTGCTCCCGGCGGGTGTGTGCGTGCTGCTGGCCGTGCCGCCGTTCTGGTCGTACATGACCTCGGGTCTGGAGAGCGGCCTGGGCGCCTTCTGGACCGGCCTGTCGTGGTGGCTGCTGACGCGCACCCGGCGCGGGCAGGAGGCCCGGCCGGTGTACGCGGCCGCCTTCGTGTTCGGGCTGGGTCCGCTGGTCCGGCCCGATCTCGCGGTGGTCACGGCGTGTTTCCTGGCGGCGCAGTGGTGGGTGCTGCGTCCCTCCCGGCGCGGCACCGCCGCGATGCTGGCCTCGGCGGGAGCGCTGCCGCTGGCCTACGAGGTCTTCCGGGCGGGGTACTACGGGATCCTGGTGCCGCTGCCCGCCATCGCCAAGGAGGCGAGCGCCAGCGACTGGAGCCGGGGTGCCGGATACGTACAGGAGACGCTCGGGCCCTACTGGCTGTGGCCCGTCGTCCCCGTGCTCGGCGCGCTGGCCGTCCTGCTGGTGCGGCGCACGCGCCGGGAACGGCGGGACCGCGCCCCGGGGCGGACCTCGCTCGCGGTGGTGCTGGCTCCGCTGGCCGCGGGCCTGCTGCTGTCCGGGTACGTCATCCGCGTCGGCGGTGACTACATGCACGCGCGCATGATCCTGCCCGCCCTTCTGCTGCTGCTCCTGCCGGTGCTGGTCGTGCCGGCGAACCGATTCACCGGCGTGGCGAGCGCGCTGCTGCTGGTGTGGCTGTGCGCGGCGGTCAGCCCGCTGCGGACGCCGTTCGACGTGCGCGACACGCCCGGTTCCTTCAATGTGCGCAGCTCCGACGTGGAGGCCCTCGGCGACCACAACCCGGTGCGCACCGCCACCTGGGTGGCCAACTGGCCCGCCCTGCCGGAGGGGCGGGGCATGCTGGCGCAGGCCGTGCGCGCGCCCGGGCCGACGCTGCTGTACTTCGACGCCGGGCGGCGGCTGCACGCCACGCCGATGCGGCCGGACTCCCGGTACCACGTGGTGATCGTCGGCCGTCATCTCGGCGTCACGGGAGCCGCGGCGCCGCTCGACGCCTACGTCAACGACGCCTGGGGGCTGGCCAGTCCCGTCGGCGCGCATCTCGCGCTGGAGCGGTGGAGCTGGCCCGGGCACGAGAAGTTCCTGCGCAACCACTGGGTCTTCGCGGAGTGGGCGGCGCAGCATCCGCCGCAGCGCGATCTGCTGCGGGCCGGGTCCTCTCTGGAGACGGTCGTGGCGGCCCGGGCCGCGCTGGACTGCGGCGAACTGGCCGAACTGAAGCAGTCGGTGCGGGCCCCGCTCACCGCCGAGCGGTTCTGGCGGAACCTCACGGGGTCCGTCGAGCGGACGGGGTTCCGGTTCGCGCGCTGGCCCGCGACGGCGGAGAGGGCGCTCTGCGACTGACCCGATGAGGTGACCCGGGGTCAGAGCATGCGTAGGGCGGGAACATTCGGCGCATGCCCCAGACCCTTCCCCCAGTCCTGCGAGCAGTCCTGTGAGCAGTCCTGTGAGCGCCTCGGTCCTCGTCCGGCGGACCGTGCGCGGTGCGACGGCGCTGCGCGGCGGCCGGGTGGGGCGGCTCACCCCGTACCAGTTCTTCGGCGCCCTGTTCTGGCTGGTGATGACGCTGGCGTACTGGCGGGTCCCGCTGTGCTGCGACGCCGGACTGCACGCGGCGGTCGTGGAGCGGCTCAGGGCCGATCTGCTCCATCCGGCCCACACCATGGCGGACCTGCCGGGCGAGGGCAGCCCGTACTACGGCCCGTACGCCGTCGCGCAGGGCGTTCTGGCGCGGCTGACGGGGCTGTCCGGCTGGGGGGTCGTGAAGCTCGCGGGGCCGGTGCACCTGCTGGTGTTGCTGACGGGGCTCGGCCGTTTCGTCCGGACCCTCACCCCGCGTCCCTGGGCGCCGGTACCGGCCCTGCTGTTCATGACGCTGCTGTGGGGCACGGCGCGGATCCTGTGGAGCGGCCGGCTCGGGCTGATGCCGATGACGACGAACCTGGGCTATCCGTCCACACTCGCGATCGGGCTGACGCTCTGGGCGTGGGCCTGGACGGCCACGCGTGCGCGTGAGGACGCCCCCGCCGTGCGGTTCGTCGGTCCGAGCGGGCTCGGCGGCCGGCCGGGGTACGCGGGGCTCGGCGCCCTGTACGGGCTGATCCTGCTCACGCACTCCGTCACGGGGGCCTCGGCGCTCATCGGCGCGGTGGCGATCGTGGCGTCCCGGCAGCGCGGGTGGCGCCGGCCGGTCGTGGCGCGCTGGGCGCTCGCCGTGGCCGCCTGCGGGGCGGTCGCGGTGTCGTGGCCGTACTACGACGTCCTGGCGCTGATGGGCGACTCCGGCATGGACGGCACGCACCGGCAGCTGTACGAGGAGATGGTCGCCGACTCCTGGCTGGCGCTGCTCGGCGTGCCCGCGCTGTGGGTGCGGGCCCGGAGGTCGGTGAGGGACCCGCTGGTGCTGATGTTCCTGCTGGAGTGCTCGCTGGTGGGGTACGGCTGGGTGAGCGGGCACCACACGTATGCCATGGCCCTGTGGGCCGTCCTGGTGCCGCCGCAGTGCGCGCTCGCGGTGGAGCTGACGGCGCCCCGGCCCTGGCGGCGGGCCCGGAAGGTGCTGGGCGGGGCGGCGGCGGCCGGAGCGTGCGCCGGGTTCGTCACCGTGCACGCCGGGGCGGTCGTGCCGCGCTCGGTCGACCCGGTGGGGTTCGCACAGCCCGCGCGCTGGCCGGCGTACGACTGGGCGGCACGGCACATCGGGCCGGGCGAGGTGGTGATCACCGACGGGTATCCGGCCGGTCACTCCCTCGCCGGGTACGGGCCGAACCTCGCCGCGCCCGTCCGGCCCGACCCGGCCCTGGACGAGCGCGAGCGGGAACGCCGGGCGGCCGACGTCCGGGCCTATCTGGCCCCCGGTTCGACCCGCGCCGGGCGTGCCGCCGTCGTCCGCCGCTACCACGTGCGCTGGCTGCTGCTGACGCGCTGGCACCCGGTGCCCGAGGAGGCCGTGGTGGTGGCGTGGAGCAGGGAGACGGGGGAGGTGCTGGCGCGGGTCGGGGGGTGACGTGCCGGTGGTTACTCGATGACGAGGTCGACCTCGATGTTGCCGCGGGTGGCGTTGGAGTACGGGCAGACCTGGTGGGCCTGCTCGACCAGCTTGCGGCCGGTCGCCTCGTCCACGCTGTCGGGCAGCTCGACGCGGAGCGTGACGGCGAGACCGAAGCCCTCGCCCTGCTTGCCTATGGAGACCTCGGCGGTCACGGCGGCGTCGCTGACGTCGACCTTGGCCTGACGGCCGACGAGGCCGAGGGCGCTGCCGAAGCAGGCGGCGTAACCGGCGGCGAAGAGCTGCTCCGGGTTGGTGCCCTGGCCGTTGCCGCCCAGCGCCTCCGGCATGCCCAGCGCGAGGTCCAGCGTGCCGTCGGAGCTGACGGTGCGGCCCTCGCGGCCGTGGGTGGCGGTGGCGACAGCGGTGTAGAGCGCGTCCATGGAAATCCTTCCCTCTCACGTCACGTTCCGGCGGCCCGCTTCCGGGCCGCCTGACACCCACGATTAGAGCACACAATTAAGTTGTGCGCAATTGAATGGTGGGTGCGAGCTACCCTGGAGCCATGAACACGCCGGACGACGACTGGCTCCGCCTGGACCAGCAAATCTGCTTCTCGCTGCACGCGGCCTCCCGCGCCTTCAACGGCGTGTACCGCGTGATCCTCAAGGACCTCGGGCTCACCTACCCGCAGTACCTGGTGATGCTGGTGCTCTGGGAACAGGGCGAGCTGCCCGTGAAGAAGCTCGGGGAGCACCTGCGTCTCGACTCCGGCACCCTGTCGCCGCTGCTCAAGCGGCTGGAGGCGGCCGGTCTCGTGCGCCGGGAGCGCAGCGCGCGCGACGAACGGTCGGTGGAGGTGCGGCTGACCGAGGAGGGCACCGCGCTGCGGAAGCGGGCGCTCCAGGTGCCGCGCCGGATCGCCGGCGCGACCGGCTTCGACGCCACCGAGGTCCGCGCCCTGCGCGCCCGCCTCGACGAGCTCACCTCCGCGCTGGACGCGGCCGCGCTCTCGGAGACGCCGGGAGACGGGCGGATGTAGCGAGGCCCCGCGGTCACAGCGGGGCCGGGGGGTCGGAGCGAAGTCGGGCGGTCGCGGCGAAGCCGGGCGGTCGCAGCGGTTTCGGGCGTTTTATCGCTTTCACGCCATTCACCCGACTTACGATCCTCGTAATGAATGCCGCTGTGGATGCCGACAGGCCTCGCCCCCAGGTCGCCGTCGTGGTCATCGGCTACGACGACGCCGCCCATGTGACGGACGCCGTGCGCTCGGCGCTCGCGCAGGGCCCGGCCGTGCGCGAGGTCGTGGCCGTCGACGACTGCTCGGCGGACGGCAGCGCCGCCCTTCTCGAGCGGCTCGCCGCGTCGGAACCCCGCCTCAAGGTGATCCGCCGCCGGGTCAACAGCGGCGGCTGCGGCACCCCGCGCAACACCGGGCTCGACGCGGCGACGTCGCCGTACGTGATGTTCCTGGACAGCGACGACGTCCTGCCGCCCGGCGCGGTCGACGCGCTGCTCGGGGCCGCGACGGGCGCGCACGCGGAGGTCGCGGGCGGTCTGTGCGTACGCCGGGAGCTGCCGTCGGGGCGTGAAGTGCCCTGGCAGGCGCGCCTCTACGCGCTCCACGCCGTGGTACCGCGTCCCGCGCTGCGACCGCACCTGGTCCAGGACCCGCTCTGCGTCAACAAGCTCTACCGCACCGATTTCCTGCGCGAGCACGGCATTCGCTTCCCCGAGGGCCGCTTCCCGTACGAGGACATCGTCTTCAGCGCGCGCGTGCTGGCCGCGGACCCACGTATCGCCCTGATCCCGGACCTGGTGTACGTCTGGCACGTGCGCTGGTCCGCCGAGCGGCTGTCGATCTCCCTGGACCGAGCCGGCGTCGGCAACTGGCGGGCCCGGACGGAGGCCTGCCGGCAGGCGTACGAGACTCTGCTGGGCGCCGGGCAGAAGGCACTCGCGCGGGCCGCGCGCGCCCGGTTCCTCGACCACGAGCTGCGGATGTACGTGCGCGAGCTGGGGTTGCGTGACGCCGCCTACCGGCGCGCGTGGTGGGAACTGACGCGGGCGCATCTCGCGGAGTTCGACGCCGACGACTGGGCGCGCGACCCGGCCGCTCCGGGCCGGCTGGCCGGGCGGGTCGTCCTGGCCTCCCCGGAGCCGCGCGACCTGCCCCGGCTCGGGGAACTGGCGGCCCGTCCGGCCCGTCTGTGTCCGCCGTACGCCCGCGCCGCGGACGGCACGCCCGTCTGGTCGGACGACCTCCCGCAGGTCTCCCTGGAGCCGCTGCTGACCCGGCCGGTGCGCGCGCTGCCCCTCGCCGTCGACGCGGAGCTGCGGCCACGCGCGCGGGGCGCCCGGCTGCGGCTGCGCCTGCACGAGCTGTACGGGCGGGTGGCGCGGGCGGGCCCGGAGGCGGTGGAGGTGGAGTGGCGGCACCGGGACGACGGGGACGCCGCCGTCCGCGCCACGACTCGGTTCGCGGCCGCCGCCGGCGGCTGGTCGGCGGAGGCGGATGTCGATCTCCCCGCGCTGGCCGCGCTCGGTACGGGCACCTGGGACCTGCGCCTTCGGGTCCGCTTCCGTGACGGCGTGAGCCGCGAGGTCACGGCGCACGCGCTCGCGGGCGCCGGTCTGCTGCGCCGCAGTGCCGTCCCGAGCGCCCGGCACGGCGTGGTGCTCGTGCAGCCGTACGCCACCCACTCCGGCGCGCTGGCGCTGCGGGTGGCGCCCGGCGTACGCGGTGTGCTGTCCGTCGTACGCGCGAGACTGCACCGCCTGCTTCACTGAGAAGCCCCCTGCTTCACTGAGAACACGACGGGCCAAACTGACGAGGGGACGGCCGCACATGACCTGGTTGATCACCGGCGGCGCCGGTTACATCGGCGCGCACGTCGTACGGGCGATGACCGCGGCGGGGGAACAGGCGGTGGTCTACGACGACCTGTCCACCGGTATCGCCGGGCGCGTGCCCGAGGGGGTGCCGCTGGTGGTGGGCTCGACGCTGGACGGCGAGCGGCTCGCGCGTACCCTCGCGGACCACTCGGTCACCGGCGTCCTCCATCTCGCGGCGAAGAAGCAGGTGGGAGAGTCGGTCGAGCAGCCGCTGCGCTACTACCGGGAGAACGTCGAGGGCCTGCGGATCCTGCTGGACGCGGTGACGGCGGCGAAGGTGCCGTCCTTCGTGTTCTCCTCCTCGGCGGCGGTGTACGGCATGCCGGACGTGGACCTGGTCACGGAGGAGACGCCCTGCGTGCCGATGTCTCCCTACGGCGAGACGAAGCTGGCCGGTGAGTGGCTGGTCCGTGCCACGGGCCGGGCGACCGGCCTGTCGACCGCGTGCCTGCGCTACTTCAACGTGGCGGGCGCGGCGAGCCCGGAGCTCGCGGACGTCGGGGTCTTCAACCTGGTGCCCATGGTCTTCGAGAAGCTCACGGAGGACGCGCCGCCGCGTGTCTTCGGCGACGACTACGCGACCCCGGACGGCACCTGCGTACGCGACTACATCCACGTCGTCGACCTGGCCGAGGCCCATGTCGCGGCGGCCCGGACGCTGCGTTCCTCCCCCGGCCGCGGCCTCACGCTCAACATCGGCCGGGGCGAGGGCGTCTCCGTCCGCGAGATGATCGACCACATCAACGCGATCACCGGCTACGACCGGCCGCCCACGGTCTCCCCCCGCCGCCCCGGCGACCCGGCCCGCGTCGTCGCCTCGGCCGACCGCTCCGCCACGGAGCTGGGCTGGAAGGCCAGACACGACGTCCAGGACATGATCACATCGGCGTGGGAGGGCTGGGTACGGCAGCACCCGGAGGCGAAGCGGGGCTGATCCGCCCCGGCCGGCGGCAAGCCCCCCTCACAACGCCCGCAACGCCCCCGCCGTGGCCCGGGCCAGTGACCCCAGATACCCCTGCGGCAGCTTCGGGCTGCGGATGACCACCGAGCGCCAGTACAGCGGGCCCGAGATCAGGTCGAGGGCCAGGTCGCGGTCGAGACCCTCACGAAGCTCGCCGCGGCGTTCCGCCGCCGTGACGATGCCGGTCGCGACGCCGTCCTGGCCCTCGCGCAGGGCCTTCTGGAGGGCCTCGGCGATCTCGGCGTTGCGGGCCGCCTCGGCCTGGAGGTCGGGGATGATCTGCGAGGCGACGGGGTGGCGCAGGGCGCGGGACGTCACCTCGTACAGCAGCCGCAGGTCGCCCTCCAGGGAGCCGGTGTCAGGCGCGGGCAGGCCCTGCACGGCGAGCGCCGAGACGATGTCGAGCACGAGGTGCAGTTTCGAGCGCCAGCGGCGGTACACCGCCGTCTTCCCGACGCCCGCCCGCCGCGCGATCCCCTCGATGGACATCCGCGCGTAGCCGACGGCCGCGAGCTCCTCGAACACGGCCGCCCGGATCGCGTCCGTCACGTCCTCCCGCAGTACGGCCGCCCCCGCGGGCGCCCGGCGGCGCGGACGCGGCTGCGGCGGCTCGTCGGCGTTCGCGTTCGTCGTCATGCCGACAGCATAGGGCGTCACGACGAAACGGTTGCGTTCCGACGTCCTAAAGGCCTACGCTCACGTTGCGACGATACGGTCCCGTCCCGACGTAAGAATTCGTGAAGAGTCTGGTAAAAAACCCACTTTCCCGCTCCTCACGACCCCAGGTCCCACACCCCTCCCCCCGAACGAAAGCAGCGGATGTGAGCCAGGTCCTCGACACACCGCCCCAGCCACCGGCCCCGGCCCCCGCCGACGACGACCTCGCGGCCCTCGCCGCCCGCCACGGCCTCTCGGTCAGCGGCGCCCGGCCCTCCCTGCCCGCGTACGTCCGGCAGCTGTGGGCCCGCCGCCACTTCATCACCGCGTTCGCCACCGCCAAGCTCACCGCCCAGTACAGCCAGGCGAAGCTGGGCCAGGTCTGGCAGGTGATGACCCCGCTGCTGAACGCGGCGGTCTACTACTTCATCTTCGGCGTCCTGCTCGGCACCAAGCACGGCGTGCCGGACTACATCCCGTTCCTGGTCACGGGCGTGTTCATCTGGACGTTCACGCAGAGCTCGATCATGGCGGGCACCCGCGCCATCTCCGGCAACCTCGGCCTCGTCCGCGCCCTGCACTTCCCGCGCGCGGCCCTGCCCCTGTCGTTCTGCCTCCAGCAGCTCCAGCAGCTGCTGTTCTCGATGGGCGCCCTGGTCGTCATCCTGCTCTGCTTCGGGGTGCCGGTCGGCGTGTCCTGGCTGCTGGCGCTGCCGGCGCTGTTCCTGCAGTTCACGTTCAACGCGGGCGTCTCCATGGTCATGGCCCGGATGGGCGCCAAGACCCCGGACATCGCCCAGCTGATGCCGTTCGTGCTGCGCACCTGGATGTACGTCTCGGGCGTCATGTGGAGCATCGACAAGCTGGCCGACAAGGACAGCCTGCCGCGCGCCGTGACGATCCTGCTGGAGACCAACCCGGCCGCGATCTACATCGACCTGATGCGCTTCGCCCTGATCGACAGCTTCCACGCGAGCCAGCTCCCGGCCCACGTGTGGGCGCTCGCCGTCGGATGGGCGCTGATCGCCGGCGTCGGCGGCTTCATCTACTTCTGGAAGGCTGAGGAGACGTACGGCCGTGGCTGAGCACATGAGTGAGAAGATCCCCACCGTCGTCGCCGACGGCGTCGACATCGTCTACCGCGTCAACGGCACCGGCGCCGGACGCGGCTCCGCGACCGCCGCCCTCAACCGCATCGTGCGCCGCGAGAAGACCGAGAAGGCGGCGGGCGTACGCCGGGTGCACGCCGTGCGGAACGTGTCCTTCGTCGCGTACAAGGGCGAGGCGATCGGCCTGATCGGCACCAACGGCTCCGGCAAGTCGACCCTGTTGAAGGCCGTCGCCGGGCTCCTCCCCGTGGAGAACGGCCGCATCTTCACCCACGGCCAGCCCTCCCTGCTCGGCGTCAACGCGGCCCTGATGAACGACCTGACCGGCGAGCGCAACGTGCACCTCGGCGGCCTGGCCATGGGCATGTCCCGCGAGCAGATCAGGGAGCGCTACGAGGAGATCGTCGACTTCTCCGGCATCAACGAGAAGGGCGACTTCATCACGCTGCCGATGCGGACGTACTCCTCCGGCATGGCCGCGCGGCTGCGGTTCTCCATCGCCGCCGCCAAGGACCACGACGTCCTGCTGATCGACGAGGCGCTGGCCACCGGCGACCGCTCCTTCCAGAAGCGCTCCGAGCAGCGCATCCGCGAGCTGCGCAAGCACGCGGGCACGGTGTTCCTGGTCAGCCACAACAACAAGTCGATCCGCGACACCTGCGACCGGGTGCTGTGGCTGGAGCGCGGCGAGCTGCTCATGGACGGGCCGACGGAGGACGTCCTCAAGGAGTACGAGGCGTTCACCGGGGACAAGTCCGCGAAGCCCAAGCCGAAGGTTCCTGTTCGCTCGTGAGGCGTACTCCGGTCGGCCGTTTTGTCCTATTGATGACACGATGACCGCATACGGTGTACCGGCGTGAAGGAGCCCTCGCGATGGCCGAGCTCAGCCTCATCGTCCACGGGGCGAACGCTCAGGACCATCTGACGGAACTCCTCGACTCCCTCGCCGCGCATCCCCTCCCGGACGCCGAGGTGATCGTGGCCGCGGTCGGCGACTGGGCCCGGGAGACGGCCGAGCGGCACACCCCGGACGTCCAGGTGCTGCCGGTGCCGGACGGCATGGGCGACGCCGCGGCCCGGGCGGCGGGCGCGGCGCGGGCCTCCGGCCGCTGGCTGCACTTCGTCCACGCCAAGGACGGGCTGCCCGCCGGCGCCCCGCGCACGGTCGCCGAGCGGGTGGCCGAACTGCCCGCCGAGGTGGACGTCCTGCTCCTCGACCACGTCCGCAGCACCTGGCACACCTCCGGCATGCCTTCCCCGAACGGCTCCCTGCTGGCCCGGGCGGGCCGCGCCGATGTCGCCCTCGACGTCTGCGCACCCCTGTTGCGCCTCACCCCGCTGCTCGGCACCCGCGTCCTGCGCGCGGACTTCTGGCGGGCGCACGAGCAGCAGCTCACCACCGACGACGAGCCGCACGCCGCCCTGGCCGCCCTGCTGCTGGCCGACCGCGTCGCCTGCCTGCCGCACGTCGCCTACGAGGACCGCACCCTGCGCCCCGCGAGCTTGCCGCCGGTCACTCCCGAACAGCGCTACGGCCTCGTCGAGCGCTACGAGTCCCTCCTCGACCTCACCCGGGGCCGCCCCGCCGCCCACGCCGTGCTCTACGACGTCATGGTCCGCGACTGCCTGCGCGTCTTCGCGCGCGGCGGCATGGAGGAGGAGGTCGCGCGGGAGTTCTTCCGCCGGGCGTCCCTGGCCGCCCTGCGCCGCCGCCCCGAGGGCTACAGCCGCCCCGCCGGTCTCGAAGGCGTCCGCCGCTCCCTGCTCGAAGAGGGCGCCTACGCCAGGTACCGGGCCTTCCAGGCCGTCAACCGCACCCGCCGCACCGCCAAGTCGGCCGTACGGAGCCGAAAGCGCCAGGTCGGCGCCAAACTCCGCGACCACCAGTACCGCAGGGCACTCGCCCGCCCCGTGAACCCCCACCTCGCCGTGTTCGCGGCGTACTGGAACCGCGGCGTCGCCTGCAACCCCGCCGCGATCGCCGCCGAGCTCTCCGAACTCGCCCCGCAGATCCACCCGGTGTGGGTGGTCACCCAGGAGAACGAGGCCCTCCTCCCGCCCGGCACCGACCATGTCGTGCCCGGCAGCCGCCGCTACTGGGAGGTGCTGGCGACCGCCAAGTACCTCGTCAACAACGTCAACTTCCCCAACGCGGTGGTCAAACGCCCGGACGCGATCCATGTCCAGACCCACCACGGCACGCCGCTGAAGCGCATGGGCCTGGACCAGATGGCGTACCCGGCCGCCGCGCAGGGCCTGGACTTCAAGGCGCTGCTGGAGCGCATCGACAAGTGGGACTACAGCGTCTCCGCCAACAGCCACACCACCCGCATGTGGGAGCGCGCGTACCCCTCGCACTACGTCTCCCTCGACCACGGCTATCCGCGCAACGACGTCTACTACACGGCCACGGCCGACGACATCCGCGCCGTCCGCGACCGCCTCGGCATCGACCCGGGCCGCCGGGCCGTCCTCTACGCGCCGACCCACCGCGACTACGAGGCCGGCTGGACCCCCCGCCTGGACCTCGCCGCCCTCGCCGACCGCCTCGGCGAGGAAACGGTCCTGCTCGTGCGCGGCCACTACTTCTACGGCGGCGCGGCCTCCCCGCTCACCAATCTGCGCCGCACGGGCCGGATCATCGACGTCTCCTCCTACGACCCGGTCGAGGATCTGTGCCTGGCGGCGGACGCCCTGGTCACGGACTACTCCTCGATCATGTTCGACTACGCCAACCTGGACCGGCCGATCGTGATCCACGCCGACGACTGGGAGACGTACCGCACCACCCGCGGCGTCTACTTCGACCTGATGGACCAGGCCCCGGGCCCGGTCGCCCGCACCCAGCAGGAACTGGCGGAGATCCTCACCACCGAGGCCTGGCGCGACGAGGGCGCGGCGAAGACCCGAGCCGCATTCCGGCGCCGGTTCTGCGAGTACGACGACGGACGCGCCGCCGAGCGCGTCGTACGCCGGGTCTTCCTCGGCCAGGACGAACGCTCCCTGCCGCCGGTGCTGCCGCTCGAGGAACGCACCCCGGCCCCAACCCCGCAGGAGGCGACCGCATGAGCACCCCCGACGTCACCGTGACGGTCATCGTCTACAACGACGCCGAACGCCTCACGCGCGCGGTCGACTCGGTCCGCCGGCAGACCCACGCGAACGTCGAGATCGTCATCAGCGACGACCACTCCACGGACGGCACCCCGGAGGTGGCACGGCGGCTGGCGGACCAGGACCCCCGCGTCCGGCACCTCCGGCTGGAGCGGAACAGCGGCGGCTGCAGCGTCCCGCGCAACCGCGCCCTGGACATCGCCCGGGCGCCGTACCTGATGTTCCTCGACAGCGACGACGAACTCCCCGACGACGCCGTCGCACTGCTGCTGGCCGCGCACCGCGAACGCGAGATCGACTTCGCGATGGGGGCGGTGCAGCGGGTCCGGGTGGACAACGGCCGGCGTTCGACCTGGATGCCGCACCTGGTCGCCGAGCGCCGCACCCTCGACGGCATCGCGGCCGACCCGCGCCTGCTCTTCGAGCACCTGTCGACGAGCAAGATGTACGCCCGCGCCTTCCTCGACCGGCACGGCCTGCGCTTCCCCGAGGGCATCCATTACGAGGACCAGCTGTTCTCGGCGCGGGCGTACTGCCTGGCCAAGCGCTTCACGATCGTCCCGGAGCCGGTCTACCGCTGGTACGTGGCCCCCTACGCCACCTCCGAGGCGGCCTCGATATCGAACCAGCGGCACAAGCTGGCCAACGTCCGGGACCGTATCCACGTCCAGCACCTCATCGACGCGTTCCTGGCCGAGAGCGGGCACGAGTCGCTGCGCGAGGACAAGGACTACAAGTTCCTCAAGCACGACTTCCGGATGTACGCCGGTGACCTGCCCTACCGGGACGAGGCGTGGCTGTCGTCCTTCGCGGACCTGGTCACCCCGTACCTCGACACGCTCGCCCCCGGCGCGTTCGCCCGTCTCCCGCGCGCCGAACGCGTCGTCCTCCAGCTGATCCGCGACCGCCGCCTGCCGGAGGCCCGGCTGGCGGCACGGGGCCTGGGCCACGGCGTGGGGCCGAGGCAGATCACGACGGACGGGGAGGGCCGCACGTACTGGGGCGACCGGATCCCGGCCTCCGCATGGGCCCGCCGCGAACTGGACATCTCAGACCTGGATCTGGAGACCCGCCCCTTCCCGAGCGCGCAGTTCCGCCACGAGATCACGGAGATCACCCGAGGCCCGGGCGCCTCCGTCGACCTCGCGATCCGCACCTACGACCCGGCCCTGCGCCTCCCCGTCGGCCCCCGGCGCGCCACGCTCCTCATCGCCCCCGGCGGACACCGCCTCCATGTCCACTTCCGCCTCTCCCCCGTCAGCCCCGGCGTCTTCGAGGGCCACGCCCACCTCGACCTCGGAGCAGCCCTGCTCCCCTTCTACGGCTTCTCCGGAGTCCGCCACCCCCTGCTCCGCCTGCAGCACCAGGGCGTCTCCCACACAGGCCTCCTCCTGGCCCCCCTGGCCTTCCCGGCCTTCACCACCCAGGTCCCCCACCACCACCTGACCCTGGAACCCGAAGGCCACAACCCCGGCCGCCTGCAGATCCGCTGGGAACCGACGGGAACGACAGCCAAACTGATCCGCCCAACCGTCCGCCGCCTGGCCCGGCCCAGGGTGAAGAGAGCAGCCCGCTTGCTCGCAAGCGCACTGCGCTGAGCAGAGCTGCGGGCAATCGTGCCGCCAAGGGCGGCACGGGTGGGCGGTGGGGTTCCCCCCGCTCGAGCGAAGCCGAGAGTGGGGGAGGCACCCCGCTCCGCCGGGCTGCGGACCCACCCGGCCCCAGCACCAACGCGGGCGGCTCCTTTGTCCCCTCGTGATGGACGTACCTCACCGCACCACGGCATAAAGCACCTGCCCCCCAGGCCCCCGCCCCACCTCCCGCAACCCCACCCCAAGCCCCCCAGCCACCCCCGTATCCACCACCCACCGCACCCTGTACTCCCGCAGAATCGCCCCCCGCTCCCCCTCCGACACCCCCGCCGCGAAATACCTCCGCACCGCCTCCTCCCGCCGCCCCTCATCCGGCAGGAAGAAGTCGGGATACCCAGGCGCCACGGTGTACGCCCCATACGCCGGAATCTGCGCACTCGGCCGCCCCAACCGAGCCATCACCACATCCCCGTACTTCACCCACCGCGTCATCCACTGGTACCCCACCCAGGGTTCCCGGTACTTCTCCGCGACGGCCGCCGGCAGATCCCCCGGCCTCACCACGTACCCCACCGTCCCGACCTGCGTCCAGGCCCCCACAGCCAGCGCCACCCCCAGCACGCACCCCCACCCCACGCGCACCGCCCGCCGCCCGGCCTCCCCCACCTCCACCGCCACGGCGACCTGCGCCGGAATCAACACCGCCGGCAACGCCCTCCCCCACGCGTACTGCCCGCTCACCCCGCCCACCGCCACCACAGCAACCCCCAGCACGAAGAACAGCACCAGCGGATCCCACCGATCCCGCCACCACCGCACCCCCAGGGCCACGACCCCGAGCAACACCAGCCAGTACCGCCCGAACAGGTCCTCGTACAGAGGCCGGTGCACCGACTCCAGCCCGTCCCACGCCCCGAGCAGTGCGAAGAAGTCGTAGTACGGCCACACCAGCAGCACCACAAGCCCCAGCACCACCCCGCACCCCAGCCGCCCCCACACCGCCCGCCCCGGCCGCGCGGCGACCACCGTCGCGATCGCCCCCAGCGAGGCCACCACACCAGAGAACTGATGGCACAGCATGATCACCGCCCACAGCACCCCCAGCCCGAGCCACATCCCCCACCCTCCGTCCTCCCGCACCGCCCGCCCCAGCCAGGCCCAGAAGTGAAACGCCAGCCCCAGTGCGAACACGCTCGGATACGACACCGTCAGCGCGAGCGAGTTGAGCCCGTAGAAGCCGCTCCAGTTGAAGAGCACGGTCCCCCACAGGAACAGCAGGCTCAGCACGGCCAGCGCGGGCGCGGCCCGACGGCCGCTCAGCGTCCGCACATACCGCCACACCCCCGTCACCAGCAGCCCGAGCCCGACCAGCGCTCCGAGCCGCAGCACCCAGAAGACCGACAGATCGCTCACCCGCGCGACGCAGCCGAGCACCAGCATCCAGGGCGAGTAGTACGGACTGGGCGTGTCCGCGTCGACGAGCGGATTGCCGGGGTCGAGGAGGTTGTGCCGCAGGCGCTGGACGGTCGCCGCGTGCACACCGAGATCCCCGGCCCAGGGCAGCCGGACGATCACGAGGAGCAGCAGCACGACGACCACCGCGGCGGCGGCCTGCGCGACTAGGGCCCCTCTAGGCGCGGCGCGCATCGTGCTGGAACACCCAGGTGCGGTAGACGAGGAAGCGGAAGGCGGAGGCCAGAACGATGGAGGCCGCCTTGACCACGTTCGACTCGAAGGGACCGGCCAGGCCCAGGCCGTGGTATCCGGCGTAGAACAGCCCGCTCTCCAGGGCGACGCCGATTCCGCTGAAGCCGAAGAACAACGCGATCTGGCGCCGCGTGCGGGACGCCCTGTCGCGGTAGGTGACGTACCGGAATCCGAGGTAGTTGCCGCCCATGGCGATCAGGCTGGCCAGCACCGTCGCGACCATGGCGGCCCGGTGCAGCCCGTGCAGGAGCACGTTGAACACCAGGAAGTTCACCGCGACACCGCTCCCGCCGACCAGCGCGAAGTTCACCACTTCGAGAACGAGGCGTCTGACCGGCGGGGCGGGAGCGGCCACTCGCTCCTCGGAAAGGTTCACCGTCACGGCACAAGCCTTAGCCGGAAACGGTAAGTCCTCCACTCGAATCGCCCTAAGACCCGCCAAGAAGAAAGCGCCCCGGGCCGGCAGCGGCCCGGGGCGCCCAAGGGGCCGTACGCCCTACGAATGCGTCCGCAGCAGCGTCCTCATCGTGCGCATCGCCACCGACAGGTTGGCGAGGTCGAACGCGTCGGAGCCCTGGATCTCCTCCAGTGTGGTGCGGGCCCGGCCGAGGATCGCCGCGTTCTTCTGCTCCCACGCCTTGTAGCGCTGCTCGGGCGTCGAGGTGCCGTTGCCCACCGCCAGGACGTCGGCGGTCAGCGCCGAGTGCGCCGCGTACAGGTCCTCGCGGATCGCCGCGCGAGCCATGGACTGCCAGCGGTCGGCGCGGGGCAGCTCGATGATGCGGTCCATGAGCTGGGTGATGCGCAGCCGGTCGGCGAGGTCGTAGTAGACGTCGGCGACGTCCAGCGGCTCCCGGTCCATGCGGTCCGCGACCGAGACGATGTCGAGCGTCGGGAAGGCGGAGGAGAAACCGGCCACCCGGGTGGCGAGTTCGTCCGGGACACCGACACCCGTCAGCTCGTCGAAGATCTTCTGGTACCACTCCAGATCGGCGCCGCGCAGCAGGTTCGGCAGCTGCCCCCAGACCTGTTCGACCCGGTCGGCGAAGAAGTCGACGGTGTCAGCGAGCTCCAGCGGCTGCGGCCGGTTGTTGAGCAGCCAGCGCGTGCCCCGCTCCACCAGGCGGCGCGCGTGCAGCCGGATGCGGGTCTGGACCTCGGCCTCGACCTTGTTGTCGAGCGCCTCCACCCCGTCCCACACCGGCGACTGGCGGAAGATCGCCCGGGCCGCGGTCTGCGCCCGCACGATCTCCTCCAGCGACGCCCCGGTCTCCTCGCGCAGACGGTGCAGATACGTCGTCCCGCCCGTGTTGACCGTGTCGTTGACCAGGACGGTCGTGGTGATCTCGCGGCGCAGCGGGTGGCTGACGAGGTACTCGGGGAACTGCTCGCGCAGCTCGGTCGGGAAGTACGCGTGCAGCAGGGTGCTCAGGTACGGGTCGTCCGGCAGGGAGGTGTGCAGCAGCTCCTCGGCGACCGTGATCTTCGTGTACGCCATGAGCACGGCCGTCTCCGGGCCGGTCAGGCCCTGGCCCTGGGCGAGCCGCTCGCGGATCTGCCGGTCGGCGGGCAGGAACTCCAGCGCCCGGTTGAGGTGGCCCTCCCTGACCAGGTGCTTCATGAAGCGCTGCTGGGCGTGGAGCATGGAGCCGGACTGGGCGAGGGCGTTGGCGATCGCCGTGTTCTGCGCGTAGTTGTTGCGCAGCACCAGGTGGCCGACCTCGTCGGTCATCTCGGCGAGCAGCTTGTTGCGCTGCTTGACGGTCATGTCGCCGTCCGCGACCAGGCCGTTGAGCAGGATCTTGATGTTCACCTCGTGGTCGGAGGTGTCCACGCCCGCGCTGTTGTCGATGGCGTCGGTGTTGATCCGGCCGCCGTGCAGCGCGAACTCGATCCGGCCGAGCTGGGTCAGGCCCAGGTTGCCGCCCTCGCCGACGACCTTGACGCGCAGGTCCTTGCCGTCGACACGGATGGCGTCGTTGGCCTTGTCACCGACGTCCGCGTTCGACTCGGTCGAGGACTTGACGTACGTGCCGATGCCGCCGTTCCACAGCAGGTCAACCGGCGCCTGGAAGATCGCCTTCATCAGGTCGGCCGGGGTCAGCTTGGTGACCTTGGCCTCGATGCCGAGGGCCTCGCGGATGTGCGCGTTGACCGGGATCGCCTTGGCCGTACGCGGGAAGATGCCGCCGCCTGCCGACAGCAGTTCCTTGTTGTAGTCCTCCCAGCTGGAGCGGGGCAGCTCGAACAGGCGGCGGCGCTCGGCGTAGGAGGTGGCGGCGTCCGGGTTCGGGTCGATGAAGATGTGCCGGTGGTCGAAGGCGGCCACCAGCCGGATGTGCTCGGAGAGCAGCATGCCGTTGCCGAACACGTCACCGGACATGTCGCCGATGCCGACGACCGTGAAGTCCTCGGTCTGGGTGTCCACGCCCAGCTCCCGGAAGTGCCGCTTGACGGACTCCCAGGCGCCGCGGGCGGTGATGCCCATGCCCTTGTGGTCGTAGCCGGCGGAGCCGCCGGAGGCGAAGGCGTCGCCGAGCCAGAAGTTGTACTGCTCGGCGACCCCGTTGGCGATGTCGGAGAAGGTCGCCGTGCCCTTGTCGGCGGCGACGACGAGGTAGGTGTCCTCCTCGTCGTGCCGGACGACGTCCGCCGGGGGCACGACCTCGCCGGCCACCATGTTGTCGGTGATGTCGAGCAGCGCGGAGATGAACGTCTTGTAGCTCGCGACGCCCTCGGCCAGCCACGCGTCCCGGTCGACGCTCGGGTCGGGCAGTTGCTTGGCGACGAAGCCGCCCTTGGCGCCGACGGGCACGATGACGGTGTTCTTCACCATCTGCGCCTTGACCAGGCCGAGGATCTCGGTGCGGAAGTCCTCACGCCGGTCGGACCAGCGCAGACCACCGCGCGCGACCTTGCCGAACCTGAGGTGCACGCCCTCGACCCGCGGCGAGTACACCCAGATCTCGAACGCCGGACGCGGCGCCGGGAGGTCGGGGATGGCCTGCGGGTCGAACTTCATGGAGACGTAGTCGTGCGGCTTGCCGCCCGCCGCCTCCTGGAAGAAGTTCGTCCGCAGCGTCGCCTTGATGACCGTGAGGAACGACCTGAGGATCCGGTCCTCGTCGAGCGAGGCCACCTGGTCGAGGGCCGCGTCGACCTCCTCCAGCAGCGCGTCCACGATCTCGTGCCCCGCGCGCTGCCGGTCCGGCGACATCCGCGCCTCGAACAGGGAGACGAGCAGCCGGGTGGTGTGGACGTTGTTGCGGAGGGTGTCCTCCATGTAGTCCTGGCTGAACGTCGAAGCCGCCTGGCGCAGGTACTTCGCGTACGCCCGCAGCACCATCGCCTGGCGCCAGGTGAGCCCGGCGCTCAGCACGAGGGAGTTGAAGCCGTCGTTCTCCGCCTTGCCGGTCCAGGTGGCGGCGAAGGCGTCCTGGAAGCGCTCGCGGGCGTCGTCGCCGAGGTAGTCCCCGCTGCCGTTCTGCGAGCGGGGCATGCGCAGGCCGAAGTCGTAGATCCAGGCCACGCTGCGGTCCGGGCAGCGCAGGTCGTACGGCCGCTCGTCCACGACCTCGACGCCGAGCCGGTTGAGGACCGGCAGCACGGCCGAGAGGGAGATGGCGTCGCCCGTGCGGTAGATCTTGAAGCGGCGCTCCTCGGGGGCGGCGCCCACCGGCTCGTACAGGCTGAGCGCGAAGTCCTTGCCCTCCTCGGCGTTCAGCTGTTCGAGGTGGACGAGGTCGGCGACCGCGGCGCGCGGGTTGTGGTCGGCCTTGTAGCCCTCGGGGAAGGCGTGCGCGTACCGGCGCAGCAGTTCGGCCGCGCGCTCCTCGCCGAGCTCGGCGTTGAGCGCCTCGGTGAAGGCGTCCTCCCAGGAGCGGGCCGCCTCCACCAGCCGGGCCTCGATGCGGTCCTTGTCGGAGTCGGACAGCTCCGGCAGCTCGGTGCCCTGTGGGACCCGGACCACGAAGTGCAGCCGGGAGAGGATCGACTCGGTGTTCCAGGCGGTGAAGTCGACGCTGATGCCGCCCAGTTCCTCCTTCAGGATCTCGATGATCCTGAGGCGTACGGCCGTGGTGTAGCGGTCGCGCGGGAGGTAGACGAGGGCGGAGTAGTAGCGCCCGTACTCGTCCTGGCGCAGGTAGAGCCGGAGCCGCCTGCGCTCCTGGAGGTAGAGGACGGAGGTGACGATGGACCGCAGCTCGTCGACGGGGGTCTGGAAGAGCTCGTCGCGCGGGTACGTCTCCAGGATCTGGAGCAGGTCGCGTCCGTCGTGGCTGTTGGGCGAGAACCCGGCGCGCTCCAGGACGTCCTCGACCTTGCGCCGGATGACGGGGACGCGGCGCACGGACTCGGTGTAGGCGGCGGAGGAGAACAGCCCGAGGAACCGCCGCTCGCCGACGACGTTGCCGTCGGCGTCGAACTTCTTCACCCCGATGTAGTCCAGGTACGACGGCCGGTGCACGGTCGCCCGGCTGTTCGCCTTGGTCAGGACGAGCAGCTTGTGCTCGCGCGCCTTGGCCCGGGCGTCGGCGGGCAGCCGCTCGAACGACGGGCTGACCGGGTGGCTCTCCTCGGCGGCGTGGTGCGGGTCCGCGCGCAGTATGCCGAGCCCGGTGCCGGGGACGGCGGCCAGGGAGTCGTCGTCGCGCAGCTGGTACTCGCGGTAGCCGAGGAACGTGAAGTGGTCGTCGGCCAGCCAGCGCAGCAGCTCACGGGCCTCCTCGACCTGCGGTCCGGGCAGGTCGCCGGGGATGGACTCGTCCGGCAGCCCCTCCGCCAGCCGGATCGCCGCCTCCCGCATCTTGCCCCAGTCCTCGACGGCCTCACGGGCGTCGGACAGCACGCGCAGCAGGTCGGCGGTGATCTGCTTCAGATCGGACCGGTCCGTCTCGCGGTCGGTCTCCACGTGGATCCAGGACTCGACGTGCGCGTCGTGCGGGAGGTCGCCGGCGCCGGTCGCGGGCGTCGGCAGCACCTCGATGAGCTTGCCGGTCACATCGCGCCGCACCACGAACTGCGGGTGGATGACGACGTGGATCCCGCGCCCCTGCCGCGTCAGCTCATTGGTGACGGAGTCGACGAGGAAGGGCATGTCGTCGGTGACGACCTCGACGACGGAGTGGCTGCACGTCCACCCGTTCTCTTCCACGGTGGGGGTGTGAACCCGCACGTTGGCCGTGCCCTGGGGGCGGTTCTCGGCCAGCCGGTAGTGGGATACGGCGGCTCCGAAGACATCGACCGGGTCGCGGTCGGCGAGATCCTCCGGGGCCGTGTGCAGGTAGTAACGCTGGAGGAACGAGATCAGGGACTCGCGGTCCGGGGCTTCCTGGGCGTCTGGGGTCTCCTCGCCCGTCGACCCGGTCGGTAGGTGCCCCCCGACCGGGCTGTTCTCAGCTACCCGGGCGGCCCTCTCGAGCAACTCGGCCTTGGCTTCGTCCAGCTTGGTCTGCATTGTCCTCTGGCTCCTGTCGCGCGCCGTTGCGTGACGTAGAAGGAAGTACGGTCTCTGCGCTGACGACGTCACGCCGTGACACGGGGTATCCGGTCTGTTCCGACGCTATGCCGCCAGAGGAGAGGAGCGGGGGTGTCTGAGCCATTTTTGAGCTACCCCACGGGTGTGACGCTGCTCTCTGCGACGCCTCGGTCCCGGTGGTGCTCGGCGTCCCGGGAGTCATCGATGCCCCGTACCGCCCGCGAAGACCAGCGACCGCCGCCCGGTCACGGATGTGGTCCGTGCACTCCGGGCGCAGGGCAGGGACGACGACGTCCCCGCGAACTATCGCGCTGATCACGCCACCAAGGCTATCGCTCCTTACAGGGGCCCCGTCATGAGCCGTATGTGTACAAAACCAGGCCTGGAAGTTTGACGTTCTGCACATTTGGCTGCGGGCATGCGTGCCGCTAGGGGCGGCACGGGTGGGCGGTGGGGGTCCCCCGCTCGAGCGAAGCCGAGAGTGGGGAAGGCACCCCGCACCGCCGAGCTGCGGACCCACCCGGCCCCAGCACCGACGCCGAGCACCCGGAACCCGCCGGTTTCCGGTCAGGCCGCGAGCCGCTCAGCCTCCGCCACGGCCTCCTCCAACGTGTCCACCACCGGCACGCCCACCGCTTCAAGACTCACCCGACTGTGCGACCCACCGGTGTACAGCACCGCCCGAGCCCCCACATGCAACGCAGCCACCGCATCATCCGCCGCATCCCCGATCACCACGGTCCGCCCCGGCTCCACCCCCGTCAGCGACGCGAGATGCCGCACCATGTGCTCGGCCTTGCTGCCCCCCGACGGCCCGGTCCGCCCGTCCACCCGTATGAAGTGCGGCTCGATCCCGAACCCCCGCACCAACGGCACAAGCTCCTCATGCACATACATGCTCAGAATCGACTGGCTGCGCCCCGCCGACCGCCACCCCGACAACAGCTCCACGGCCCCCGCCGTCAGCCCGCAGGCCACCCGATGCTCGGCGTAGTACCGATGGAAGATGTCATCCATGAGCTGCCACTCGGCCTCGGTCGGCAGCCGCCCCATCAACCGCTCGTAGAACCTCGGCACCGGCACGCAGTACAGCTCCCGGTACTTCTCCAGCGTCAGCGGCTCCAGCCCCAGCTCGGCGAACGCCGCGTTCGTCGCCCCGATGATCGCGTCGATGTCATGGAACAGCGTCCCGTTCCAGTCCCAGACAATGTGCGCGCCCGTCTTCATCCCCATGCCTGAAAACGTACCCGCCCCCACTGACAATCAAGAGAACAGCGCCTCAACGCGCCCCCCGGTGCCCGGGCCCCTCAGTCCCCCTGCCCCACCAGGTTCGGGATCTCCTGCGTGGCGAACCACAGCAGCTCGTGATCCTCGGCACCGTCCACGACGAACTGCGCGTCGTCGTCCCCGGCATCCGCCGCCCCCAGCGCCGCGGCAGCGGCCGTCACATCCGCCTCCGCGTCATCCGCGTCGACATGCACCGACGCCGCCCTGGCCAGGGCCACGGCACCCGAAACCCTTACCTCCCCCAGCGCCGCCGGATCGAGCCCCCGGTCGGGATCGGCGTTCGCCGCCCGGTCGGGCACGTCCACGGCCACCACGACCCGGCGCCGCGGCACCCCCGGCTCGATCGCCAGCAGCCGCAGCGAGGCCAGCGCGGCCCGGTTCAGCGCCGCGTACTCCAGTTCCTCGATGTCGTCGGAGACGTACCACTCACGCAGCGCGGGCGTCACGGCGTACGCCACGAACGGCCCGGCTCCCAGCTCACCCGTTTTGTACGCCTCGGCGAGACCGGGGAGGGTCAGGGGCACGTAGACACGCATGGCTGGCCGCTTTCGTGGTCGGTTCAGGTCGGAGGGCTCAGGAGGGCCCCGGAGGGCCTCCAGGATACGTGCGGGGGTCCCCTTTCGAGTCCCGGCCCGTGACGCCGGACACGTCCACCCCGGGCCCGTGATTCACCCGGCGCACCCCCGCACTGACGGGCCCCTGGGCCCCCGGATCACCCGGATAGGTGAACATTCCGGCGCCCTCGGCCCGAGGCCCGCTCCCTTGCTCCTGCCCCCGTCCGCCCCGTACAAGATCACCAACCCGAAGTTACTCACCGGTATCCGCCGGCCCACGAAACGGGGACCCCCATGAACAAGGTCATGACCAGGGCACAGCACCGCCCGCCGAACCGCCCCCCGGCCCGCCGCGACCCCCGCCGCCCCGGCGGCACCGCCTCACGCACCCCTGCCACCGCAGCCCCACGCACCCCCGGCAGCACCGCTCCTCCGCGCACCTCCGGCAGCACCGCCCCTCCGCGCACCCCCGGCGGAGGCCCCACCCGCACCACGGCCGCGGGAGACCGTCCCCCGGCCGCCCGCCGCGCCGAGACGGCCCACACCCGTCCCACGGACACCCGCCCGCCAACCCCCTCCGGCACCCGCACAGCAACCCGGCCCACGCCCGGCACCCCCGCGGACACCACACCCCGCGTCCCGGCCCAAAGCCCCCGCCGGGCGATCCCCCAGCCGCTCCTGCCCACCGACCTCTTCGCCGACCTCCTGCTCGCCGTCCTCAGCGGCCGCCGCCCCGTCCACTCGATGCTCCGCCACACCCGGGGCCGCGCCTACGACGAACTGGCCTGGCTCGCCGAACGCGGCCCCCTGCGCACCCGCGGCGCCCGCCCCGTCGTCCGGGACATCGGCTGGTTCGAACCCCGCGCCGGTGCCATCGAGGCCTTCGCCCGCATCGGCGCCGGAGACCGGCTCCGCGCCATGGCCTTCCGTCTGGAACTCGGCCAGGACCTCCGCTGGCGCTGCACGGCGGTGGAACTGGGCGGCCCGCGCCCGCCCCGCGCGGAGGCCGACTGAGGGACGCGCCGGCCGAGGCCGCGGACGCCGAGCCGAGCCACCCCAAGCCGAAGGGCCGGACACCCTCGGGTGTCCGGCCCTTCAAGCCGCTACGGTGCCTCGGCCACCGTCACTTCTTACGGCGCCCCCGGCCCCGCGCCTGCTTCCGGCGCTCCGCGCGCGTGAGGCCGTCGGACTCGGAACGCACCGGCTCGCCGTCCTCGGTGAAGTCGCCCTCGATGGTGCCGCCCTCACCGTCGACCGTCGGCGCGGAGAAGTGGAGGTTGCGCCGCTGCGGGACGTCGAGCCCCTTGGCACGGATCTCCGGCCGGGAGCCCGCCTGCGCCGGCACGGCGTCCTGCTTCTCCAGGTCGGCCACCGGCTTGGTGTCCTCGACGGGGACCTCCTCGACCTGCTGCTCGACCTGGACCTCCAGGTTGAACAGGTAGCCGACGGACTCCTCCTTGATGCCCTCCATCATCGCGGTGAACATGTCGAAGCCCTCGCGCTGGTACTCGACCAGCGGGTCCTTCTGCGCCATCGCGCGCAGGCCGATGCCCTCCTGGAGGTAGTCCATCTCGTAGAGGTGCTCGCGCCACTTGCGGTCCAGGACCGAGAGCACGACCCGGCGCTCCAGCTCACGCATGATCTCGGAGCCGAGCTGCGCCTCACGCTCCTCGTACTGCTCGTGGATGTCGTCCTTGATGGAGTCGCCGATGAACTCGGCGGTCAGCCCGGCCCGGTCGCCGGCCGCCTCCTCGAGCTCCTCGACCGTGATCTTGGACGGGTAGAGCTGCTTGAAGGCACCCCACAGCCGGTCGAGGTCCCAGTCCTCGGGGAAGCCCTCGGCCGTCTCCGCCTGGACGTAGGCGTCGATGGTGTCGTCCATGAAGTGCTGCACCTGCTCGTGCAGGTCCTCGCCCTCCAGGACGCGGCGCCGCTCGCCGTAGATGACCTCACGCTGGCGGTTGAGGACCTCGTCGTACTTCAGGACGTTCTTACGGGTCTCGAAGTTCTGCTGCTCGACCTGCGACTGGGCGGAGGCGATCGCGCGCGTGACCATCTTGTTCTCGATCGGCACGTCGTCCGGGACGTTCGCCATCGACATCACGCGCTCGACCATCTGGGCCTTGAACAGCCGCATCAGGTCGTCGCCGAGCGAGAGGTAGAAGCGGGACTCGCCCGGGTCGCCCTGACGGCCGGAACGACCGCGCAGCTGGTTGTCGATCCGCCGCGACTCGTGGCGCTCGGTGCCCAGCACGTAGAGACCGCCGAGCTTCTCGACCTCGTCCTTCTCGGCCTGGACGGCCTTCTCGGCCCGCTTGAGCGCCTCGGGCAGGGCGTGCGCCCACTCCTCGATGTGCTCCTCGGGATCGAGGCCGCGCTGGCGCAGCTCCGCCTCGGCGAGGTCCTCGGGGTTGCCGCCGAGCTTGATGTCCGTACCACGACCGGCCATGTTCGTGGCCACCGTGACGGCGCCCTTGCGGCCGGCCTGGGCGACGATGGTCGCCTCACGGTCGTGCTGCTTGGCGTTCAGCACCTCGTGCTGGATGCCGCGCTTGCTGAGCTGCTGCGAGAGGTACTCGGACTTCTCGACCGAGGTGGTGCCGACGAGGATCGGCTGGCCCTTGCGGTGCTTCTCCTCGATGTCGTCGACGACGGCCTCGAACTTGGCGACCTCGGTCCGGTAGATCAGGTCCGACTGGTCCTTGCGGACCATCGGCCGGTTGGTCGGGATCGGCACCACGCCGAGCTTGTAGATCTGGTGGAACTCGGCGGCCTCGGTCATGGCCGTACCGGTCATGCCGGCCAGACCGTGCTCTTCCTTGCCGTTGTGGTCGTGGCGCTTGTAGAGGCGGAAGAAGTTCTGGAGGGTGATCGTGGCGAGCGTCTGGTTCTCGTCCTTGATCGGCACCCCCTCCTTCGCCTCGATCGCCTGGTGCATGCCCTCGTTGTAACGGCGGCCGGCGAGGATACGTCCGGTGTGCTCGTCGACGATCATGACCTCGTCGTCGATGATGACGTAGTCCTTGTCCTTCTTGAAGAGCTCCTTGGCCTTGATGGCGTTGTTCAGGTAGCCCACCAGCGGCGTGTTCACCGACTCGTAGAGGTTGTCGATGCCCAGCCAGTCCTCGACCTTGCTGACGCCGGACTCGTGGATGGCGACCGTGCGCTTCTTCTCGTCGACGTCGTAGTCGCCGGTCTCCTCGATGCCCTTGAGCGGCTGGCCGGCCTCGCCGCGCTTGAGGCGCTTGACCAGCTTGGCGAAGTCGCCGTACCACTTGGTGGCCTGGTCGGCCGGGCCGGAGATGATCAGCGGCGTACGGGCCTCGTCGATGAGGATGGAGTCGACCTCGTCGACGATGGCGTAGTTGTGGCCGCGCTGGACGAGCTCGTCCTGGGACCACGCCATGTTGTCGCGCAGGTAGTCGAAGCCGAACTCGTTGTTCGTGCCGTAGGTGATGTCGCAGGCGTACTGCTCACGGCGCTGAGCCGGCGTCATGTTGGCGAGGATGCAGCCGACCTCGAGGCCCAGGAACCGGTGGACGCGGCCCATCATCTCGGAGTCGCGCTCGGCCAGATAGTCGTTGACCGTGATGATGTGGACGCCCTTGCCCGACAGGGCGTTCAGATACGCCGGCAGCGTGCCGACGAGGGTCTTGCCCTCACCGGTCTTCATCTCTGCCACGTAGCCCATGTGCAGGGCGGCGCCGCCCATCATCTGCACGTCGTAGTGACGCTGGCCGAGGACGCGCTTGGCGG
Source organism: Streptomyces purpurascens (assembly GCF_045040895.1). NCBI lineage: Bacteria > Bacillati > Actinomycetota > Actinomycetes > Kitasatosporales > Streptomycetaceae > Streptomyces > Streptomyces purpurascens. The sequence continues at coordinate 3,688,914 of NZ_CP108341.1, forward strand.
CCTCGCGGACGGTGGCGAACGCCTCGGGCAGCAGGTCGTCCAGGGTCTCGCCGTCGGCGTAGCGCTGCTTGTACTCATCGGTGAGGGCCCGCAGCTCGGCGTCGGAGAGGTCGACGAAGTCCTCTTCGATGGATGTGACCTGGTCCGCGATGCGGTGCAGCTTGCGCAGGATCTTGCCTTCGCCTGCACGCATGATCTTCGAGAGGACGGACACGGGGGTTGGTCTCCTTGCCGGTCGGGCCTGGGACGGTCGGTTACCACTTGACTTACTGAGCAACGGCCATCGTATGCGAGGACCCCACCGCGCCGGGAGGGCCTGCCGTGACGGCGACCGTGCGCCGCTTCAATTCTGATTCGTCTGCTTCAAAGGGGACAACGTCCGGGCGCCGCGGATAGTGCCGCATCCCCCGACCGAATTAAGCGAAGCGTGATATGGCGCTCACCCACCGCAAACAGATGGCACCTTCGACGGCCTCCGAGCAGAATCGGCCGATGGACCCCGTCATCCTCACCACGGACCGCCTCATGCTGCGCACGGTCGGACCCCAGGACACCGACGCGGTGTACGACGCCTGCCAGGACCCCGACATCCAGCGCTGGACCACGATTCCCTCGCCCTACCTCCGCGAGCACGCCGAGGGCTTCACGGAACAGATGGTCCCGGACGGCTGGGCGGACGGGTCCATGTTCACTCTCGGCGTCTTCCTCCACTCCGGAGAACTGGCGGGCATGCTCGGCATCACCATGCGCGCCCTGGGCGTCGGCGAGATCGGCTTCTGGGCCACCAAGCAGCACCGCGCCAACGGCTACATCACGGAGGCCGTCCTCACCGCCTGTCGCTGGGCCTTCGTCCACGCCGCGCTCGACCGCGTCGAATGGCGCGCCGAGGTGGGCAACCGCGCCTCCCGCGCCGTGGCGGAACGCTCCGGCTTCACCATCGAAGGCACCCTGCGTGCCGCCGTCAACAACAAGGGAGTACGCCGAGACTCCTGGGTCGGCTCCCTCCTCCCCTCGGACATGAGCCTCCCGTCAACGGCCCCGTACCTCCCGGCGCCGTCTTAGCTGCCGAGCTGGACCCACCCCACCCCAGCGCCAACGCCCAGCACCGACCAGCAAACCCCCAGCTCACCCACCACTGTCAGTCCCACCCCCTATCGTGCAAAACCATGACCACCCCGCGCCCCACGACAGCGCTCTCCGCAGACGAAGCCCGGAGGCTGGCGCTCCGCGCCCAAGGTTTCCTCGGCGCCCCGGACCGCCGCTCCGGCGTCCGCGGCATCCTCCGCCACCTGGGCGCGATACAGCTCGACACCATCTCGGTCCTGGCCCGCTCCCACGAGCTCGTCCCGTACGCCCGCCTGGGCGCGGTAGGCCGGAAGACCGTCGAGAACGCCTACTGGAAAGACACTCACGCCTTCGAGTACTGGTCCCACGCGGCCTGCATCCTCCCCATCGAGGAGTGGCCCCACTTCGCCTTCCGCCGCCGCTCCTACCGCAACCGCCCGCACTGGAACCAGGAACTCCCGGACGGTGTCTACGACCAGGTCATCAAGCAGCTCCGCTCCGAAGGCCCCCTCACCGCGACGGAGTTGGGCGGCGCGAAGAAGACGAACGACTGGTGGGACTGGTCCGGCACGAAGGTCGCCGTCGAACGCGCCCTGATGTACGGCGAGGTGGTCTGCGTGGAGCGCCGCGGCTGGAAGCGCCTCTACGACCTCGCCGAGCGTGCCGTCCCGCAGCCCCTGTTGCACGACGAACTCGACGACACCGAGTGCGTACGCCGCCTGGTCCGCCTGGCGGGCCAGTCCCTCGGCGTCGGCACCCGCGCGGACATCGCCGACTACCACCGCCTCAAGGGCGAACAGGTCGACGCGGTGATCGCCGACTCGGGCCTGGTCCCGGTCACGGTCGAGGGCTGGGGCAAGCCGGCCTGGGCCGACCCCGCGGCCCTGGAGACACCTCCGCGCGGCCGCCACCGCACCACCCTCCTGTCGCCCTTCGACTCCCTGATCTGGGAGCGGGCGCGCACGGAGCGGATCTTCGGCTTCACCCACCGCCTGGAGGCCTACGTCCCCAAGCAGAAGCGGGTGTACGGCTACTTCGCGATGCCGGTCCTGGCCGGCGGCCGGCTCGTCGGCCGCGTGGACCCGGCCCGCGAGGGCGGCACTCTGGTGGCCAGGCAGGTCACGCTCGACGGCCCGAAGGCGGTCCCAGCCGTGGCCCAGGCCCTGGCCGAGGCGGCGACCTGGGTGGACTGCACGGACGTACGCGTGGAGCGGGTCGACACACCGGCTCTGCGCGAGCCCCTCACGAAGGAGATCGCCCGCATCCTCGGCTGAGCTCTACCGGATCACCGATTCACCGAATCTCGAGAATCTTCTCCCGCATCGCGTACACCACCGCCTCCATCCTGGAGTGCAGCTGCAGCTTCTCCAGGATGTTGCGCACATGGTTCTTCACGGTGTTCTCGGAGATGAACAACTCCTTGGCGATGTCACGGTTGTTCATCCCCGTCGCGACGAGTTTGAGGACTTCGAGTTCGCGGTCCGTCAGCCGCGGTGCGGGCACCAGCCGGCGCTCGTCCGTGCGCTGGATCATCGACTTGAACTCGGTGAGCAGCTTCGACGCCATGGACGGACTGATCTGTGACTGCCCGTCGGCCACCGCGCGAATGGCGGTGGCCACCTCGTCCGTCGAGATCTCCTTGAGGAGATAGCCGGTCGCACCCGCCTTGATGGCGTCGTAGAGATCGGCTTCCTCGTCGCTGATCGTCAGCATGATGATCTTGGCGCTGGGCGCGACTTCCTTGATGGAGGTGCACGCCTCGATCCCGCCCCGCTTGGGCATCCGCACGTCCATCAGAACGATGTCGGGCAGCAGGTCGGCGGCCTTCTCGACGGCCTCGGCGCCGTCGCCGGCCTCCCCGATGACCTGGATGTCCTCCTCGGCCGCGAGCACGATCTCCAGGCCACGGCGGAACAGGGCGTGGTCGTCCACCACAAGGACTCTGATCGGTTCCTTGCGTGGAGAGTCCGTGTCCGGGCCCATGCCGACGACGCCATCGTCGGCATCCTCGTCACGCATCGGTCCGAAGCTGTCCGCCATCGTTCCTCCCCCTGAAGGCTGCGGCCTGTGGTCCTGAGCCATCGCCAACCCAGAGCAACGACCCACCGGTTGGGTCGTGGCCACCATGATTTCATGCCCGGACGGCACCGGGACGACCGAGCGGGGCGCGCAGTGGTCGCACAGGGGTGCCCCTGGGGGCGCACACGCGCTCCAGGGGCACCTGCTCCGCTCTGTCACCCGGCACGGTCAGCCGCCGAGCGCACCGCCCGCATCGGGGGCGTGCACCTGTGTGACCATCGTGTCCGTGCTGAGGTGGATCACGCCGTAGTCGTAGGCGTGCCGCCGGTAGACGACACTCGGTTCCTTGGTCTCGGAGTCGACGAACAGGTAGAAGTCGTGCCCGACCAGCTCCATCTCGTAGAGAGCCTGGTCGAGGGTCATGGGCGCTGCGACGTGGGTCTTCTCGCGGACGACGATGGGGCCGTCACCCTGCACTTCCAGCGAGCCGATCTTCTTCGTCGGCACGGCTGCCGGCTCTTCCTCCGGAGTCGGCACCAGGCCATTGCCGTTGAGCGTCGCCACGCCCGGGACGTGATCGGCGACCTCGGCGGCCGGAATCCGGCGCGAGCCACGGCGCGAGAACCGCTTGTCGTGTTGCCTGCGCAGCCGGGCTTCCAGCTTTTCCGCCGCCAGGTCGAGCGCCGCGTACGGATCGCTCGCCGCTGCCTCCGCCCGGATCACCGGACCGCGGGAGCGGAGCGTGATCTCCACTCGGTCGCAGCGGTCGGCCTGCCGGGGGTTGGGCTCCTTGGACACCTCGACGTCGAGGCTGATCACCTTGCCATCGAGCTTCTGGATCTTCTCCAGCTTCAGCTTCTCGGCCACGTGCTTCCGGAACCGCTCGGGCACCTCGGTCTTGCGGCCCTTGACGACGATGTCCACGCAGAACTCCGTTCCCGGATCACTCCGCTTCGGTGCGGAGCATCTCCCTTTTGCACCAGGTTCCGGTGAGGCCCGGAACCTCGGACACTCGGTGACTTCCACCTCCTCCCCCGTGAGCGAGATCTCCACTCCACCGTCGCGAGTGATGAAGAAAAACCCGCAGCACGGCATTCGGTTTTGAGAGGTGTGGCCTGCGGCTTTCCCTCTCAACCGAACATATCTCGCCCGGACGGATGTCGTCACCCTCTACTGCGGCGTACCTCCGTTCAGGTGAATAGGCCCTCTCGTTACCTGCAACGACGCAAGTACTCAGTCAGTTCCGGTTTATTTCGAAAGAGTCCGGTGATGCCGCGACCACAGCCGCGCACACCACGTCAACGACTCCGCCGGCGCCGCCCGCGCCCGTGATTCCCTGCCGGGCGGGCCATCGGCCCGTCCTCTCTCGCGTTGATCCGACGTTCTGTTCTTCTCTGCTTTCCCACGTCTCTCCCCTGTACACGGCCCCAGTCCCCGCAGCGTTCGAAACCGGCCCCGCCGCCGAGCGCACGGCACGCGCCGCTTCCGTCAGGGACGCCCCCGTGGTCATCACGTCGTCGACGAGGACGACCAGGCCTTCGGAGAGCAGCCGGGCACCACCGGGCGCCACCGCCAGTGCGCCCGCGAGATTGTCCAGCCGCTGCCGGGAGTTGAGCCCCGACTGGTCGGCCACGGCCCTCCGCTGCCGCAGCACGCCGAGCGCCCTGGCCGGCACCCCGCTCCGCCGCAGCTCACCTGCGGCCGCCAGCGCGATCCGCCGCGCCGGATCATGCCCCCGGGCCCGCACGGCCCGCCGCCCGGACGGAACGGGCACGAGCAGCACAGGCGCCCCGATGCCCCGCGACCACGCCCCTCCGGCCCCGGGCCAGGACCCACTCCGCGCTCCCGGAAGCCCCGCCCGTACCGCTCCCGCCAGAACGGCCCCGAGCGGACCGGCCAGCGCCAGAGCACCCCGTTCCTTGTGGGCCAGCAGCGTCGCCCGTACCTCGTCGGCGTACCGTGCCGCCGCGTGCACCACAGGCAGTCCCGACGGCTCCGGCACCGGCCGCACCCGGTGCGCCACGGCTCTGCTCAGCACCGCACGGCACTTCGCGCACAGCACCGTACGAGGTGCCCCGCAGCCCCCGCACTCGCCCGGCAGCACCAGGTCGGTGAGGTCCCGCCACCACCCCCGCATGGCCACCACTGTGCCAACAGCGAGGGCACCCGGCCACCCCTGTGGATAACTCCCTGTGGACAACGCACGGGGCCGTGCCGACGGCCGGCTTTCACCGGCCCCGCCAGGACGCCTCACATCCCCACCGGGACCCTCACCCCGGATAGACCGGCGCCGTCCCCTCCGTCACCTTCTGCCACTGAGCGCCCGACGGCAGCCGGACGATCCCGTCCACCGAGTACGCCACCAGCGGCAGCCGGTCGTCCTCGGCGGCGGTGACCTCCTTGACGCCGGTCAGGGCCGCGGGCGCCGGCACGTCCGGCGTGGAGCCGTCGACCTGGACGTACCGCATCTGCTCCACGCCCCCGTGCTCGCGCCCGACCACCACGAGCCGGCTGTCCCCGGCCCACGACATGGCCGTGACCTCCTCCAACTCCGGCGTCGCGGAGCGAAGTTCGACCACCCTGACGGCCGGCTTCTCCCCCGGCTTCTCCTCCCGCTCGATCAGCCCGATGAGCAGGGTCTTCTTGCCGCCCTTCTCCACCACGAGCGCGATCCGCACCCCGTCGGCGGCCACCCGCACGGACTGGATCCGCCCGTCCAGGTGCGGTGTGCGCACCTCCAGCGGATCGCCCTTGCCCTCCTCGAGCAGCAGCAGCCGGGGATCGTCCGGGTCACGGTCGGCCACCCACAGGCCGTCGTCCGCGTCCCAGCTGGGTGTCGTCAGCCGGTCCTCCTCGGTCCGGCCCTGGCTGCGCAGCACCGGCTCGCCCAGCGAGCCGCCCGAGACCAGCGACCCCACGTACAGCGACCTGCCGTCGAGGCCGACACCGGCCGCGGTGTGCTCGTCCCGCGACACCGCCACCGACCGCAGCGCCGTGTCACCCTCGCCCAGCGCCCCCGGCGCCGTGTCCGGCTTGGTGTCGCTGCTCCCCGCCGGGATCCGTACGAGCCGGTCCTTGGCGTCGACGAAGTACAGGTAGTCGGGGTGGCGCGCCGAGGTCCGGAAAGCCGCCGCATCGGCCGCTTCCTGCGTGAGCGAGCACAGCTCGGCCCCGTCGGCCCGCAGCTCGACCTCGTCCACCGCGGGGCTGAGATTCCGCAGCGTGAAGAGCGTCTGGGCCGCCATCTCCTGGCACCTGTTGGTGCCGATGCCCGCGGCCTTGTCGTTGAGCGGGACCGTCAGCTTGTTCCGCTCGTCGGGCGTCAGCGCTCCGGCATCCTTCGCCAGCGCCGTACCGGTGGGGACGCTCGACCTGACCACGGGCCCGAGCCACCGCGTGGGCCCGTTGAGCAGGGAGCGCACCATCTGCGTCGTGGGGTCCACGCGACGGCGTACGTAGACGGGGTCGGCGACCGCCGTGGGCTGCGTGTTCGCCCCGGCCGCCATGGTGTTCGAGGCGAAGTAGTACTTGCTGACGGACATGTAGTTGCGCTGGAAGTCCGACTGACCCATGAGGACGCCCTGGGGCAGCGCGTCGATCCGCCACTGCCCGCTCTTCTCGTCCTGCGTCAGGTGCACGGTCCTGCCGTAGGCCCCGGTCGCCGGCGCGTACGACTGCTGCGCGTCCACGGTGGCCACCTTGGTGCCGGTCAGCGTGTACGAGATCTCGCCGGTGTCCTCCCGGCCGCCGGCACCCTCGGCCTTGGCACCCGGCCCGTCCGTGAGCACCGTGGTGGACAGCTCCGGCCGCCAGGTCTTCGCGGCCTCGCCGGTCAGGTACTGGCGCGCGGTCTTGTAGTGCGGATCGTCGCTGGTGAGCGCCTCCAGGAAGCCCTGCACGATCTCCGAGGGCGGCGCGTCCTCCCCTGGCGGCACGGCGAACACCCGCACCTGGGTGTCCTGGCGCGGTGTCGACTCCACGCCCCGCAGATCCCCGCTGTCCGGCATCGAGGCACACCCCGCCAGCACCAGCACGCCACCGGCGGCGTACGCCATCACGCGCGCGGGCGTACGCCGACCGCGCCCCTCGCGGTCAGCGCCCACGAGATGCCTCCCCTTGCCTGTCCGCGTCTCCCGGCTCGGCTTCCCTGCCCGAGCCCGCGGAGCCGTTGTCCTTGTCCCGCGGCCCGCTCACGGCCGGTTCCCGGGGCGTCCCCGCAGGGCCACTGCCGGCCCCGTCACGAGCCGTCCCGGCCGGTTCACCCGCATCCTCGTCACGAGCCGTCCCCTCCGTACCACCCACGCCACCGGCGCCGGACGCGCCCGCCGGACCCTCCGCACCCCCGCCGCGAGCCGACTGCTCCGCTGCCGCCGGATCGTCCTGCCGCCGCGTGCCCGAGGCGGGCCGCGGCACCACACGCGCGCCGTTGCCGGGCAACGCCGTCGGATCGGCCGTGGGGGCCACGGTGGACGCCCGCGGTATCGGGTTCCGCGCCGGCCCCGGCGGCACCGGACCGCCCGCCGGCTGCGCCGGCACGGTCGCCCGCTTCTCGCCGTCCCCGCCGCCGCACGGCAGACCCGCGTCGTCGAGCCCCCGGTTGCGCCGTGAGTCCTTGGGCTCCAGCGGTATCGGGGAGCCCCGCAGCGGCTCGTCCGCGGTCCTCGGCAGCGTCAGCCGGAACTGCGAGCCGCCGCCCGGCTCACCCCACGCCTGCAGCCAGCCGCCGTGCAGCCGCGCGTCCTCCAGGGCGATGGACAGCCCCAGCCCCGTACCACCCGTGGTACGCGCGCGTGCCGGATCGGCCCGCCAGAAGCGGCTGAACACCCGGGTCGCCTCACCCGGCTTCAGCCCGACCCCGTAGTCCCGCACCGCGACGGCGACCGCGCCACCGGCCGCGGCGAGCTTGACGACGACGTCCCTGCCCTCACCGTGCTCCACGGCGTTCACGACGAGGTTGCGCAGCACGCGCTCCACACGCCGGGCATCGGCCTCGGCGACGACGGGCTGCTGGTCACCGAACACCCGGATCTGCGTGCCCTTGCGCTCCGCGAGCGGCTCGGCCCCGCTGACCACCCGCCGCACGACCTCCCTGAGGTCTATCGGCTCCGCCTCCAGCGCCGCGGCACCCGCGTCGAAACGGCTGATCTCCAGCAGGTCCGCGAGCAGCGACTCGAACCGGTCCAGCTGATCGGCGAGCAGCTCCGCCGACCGCGCGGTGATCGGGTCGAAGTCCTCCCGCGCCTCATGGATGACGTCCGCCGCCATCCGTACGGTCGTCAGCGGCGTACGCAGCTCGTGCGACACGTCCGACACGAACCGGCGCTGCATGCGCGACAGGTCCTCCAGCTGGCTGATCTTCAGCTGAAGGTTCTGGGCCATCTTGTTGAAGGCCTCGCCGAGACGCGCGATGTCGTCCTCGCCGGTGACCTTCATCCGTTCCTGAAGCCGCCCGGCCGACAGCCGCTCGGCGATCCCCGCCGCCATCCGCACCGGCGTGACGACCTGGCGCACCACCAGCCAGGCGATGGCCCCGAGCAGCACCACGACGAACAGCCCGGCCGTCGCCAGAGTCCCCTTGACCAGACTCAGCGACTTCTCCTCCTGGGTGAGCGGGAAGAGGTAGTACAGCTGGTACGGGTCCCCGTTCGGGTCGTTGACCTGCTTGCCGATGACCAGGGCGGGCTGGGAGTCCTTGGTGTCGTTGTTGTAGATCACGCGGCTGTAGCTCTGCGCGGCCGTCGTACTGCTGCCGATCCGCTCCCGCAGCGCCGCGGGCACGCTCTTGCTCCAGTCCACCTCACCGGAGGCACGCGGACCACGCCCGCCGGCACCGTCGGCGTCGGAAGCCGGGAGCGTGACCACGTCAAAAGCGCCCTGCCCGCCGCTGGACAGCGAGGACACCAGGTCACTCATCCACTGGATGACGTTCTGCGCGGGACGGCCGTCCGCCGTGGCGACATCGTCGCCGGTCCCGCTCGCCGCCTCGTCGGCCCGCTGCTTGGCCACGGCGAACCCGCCGGTGGCCTGGCTCTGGGACGCCTTCACCTTGGCGTCCAGCAGGCCGTTGCGCACCTGCCCGATGACGACGAAGCCAAGCAGCAGGACCACGCCCAGCGACATCAGCAGCGTCGTGGCGACGACCTTGAGCTGGATGTTGCGCCGCCACAGCCGCATGACGGGCAGCAGCGGCCGGCGCACCCACCGCATGAACAGGCGGATGACCGGACTGCCCTGGACTCCGCCCTGGAGCAGCAGCCCGCTCTCCAGGAACCGTCCCCAGCGGGAACCCGCCTTCTTCCGCCCGACAGGCCGCCCCGGGCGGGCCCCGGACCGTCCGGGCGCCGAAGCGGCACTGTCGCCGGACATGTCAGCTCGGTCCTGCCTTGTACCCGACACCACGGACGGTCACCACGATCTCCGGCTTCTCCGGGTCCTTCTCGACCTTGGAGCGCAGCCGCTGCACATGCACGTTGACCAGCCGCGTGTCCGCCGCGTGCCGGTAGCCCCACACCTGCTCCAGCAGCACCTCGCGCGTGAACACCTGCCACGGCTTGCGCGCGAGCGCGACCAGCAGGTCGAACTCCAGCGGCGTCAGCGCGATCGACTGCCCGTCCCGCTTCACGGAGTGCCCGGCCACGTCGATGACCAGGTCACCGATGGCGAGCTGCTCCGGAGCGGGCTCCTCCGACCTCCGCAGCCGCGCCCGGATCCGGGCGACCAGCTCCTTCGGCTTGAACGGCTTCACGATGTAGTCGTCGGCACCCGACTCCAGGCCCACCACGACGTCGACCGTGTCGCTCTTCGCCGTGAGCATCACGATCGGCACCCCGGACTCCGCCCTGATCAGACGGCACACCTCGATGCCGTCCCGACCGGGCAGCATCAGGTCCAGCAGCACCAGATCGGGCTTGGCCTCACGGAAAGCGGCCAGCGCCTTGTCACCGTCGGCCACGAAAGACGGCTCAAAACCCTCACCACGCAGCACGATGCCGAGCATCTCGGCCAGTGCGGTGTCGTCGTCGACGACAAGGACTCGTCCCTTCATAAACGACATCATCCCATTCTCATAACAGTGGCGAAGGCAGTGGTGAGGTAGGTCACCGGCCAGTGACCATAGTCGCAGCAAGCGCTACTGTCTGCCCTCGCCCGCCCACAGTTGATCTCTACGACGCCCGCTGGCCCGGGCCCCCGGCACACCGGCGAGGGACACGACAGCCGGAGCCCGCCCGCCCCGCACACGCTCCGGCAGCCGTCCGAATCAGCCCGTCGTCACCCTGCGCGACCGCGCACACACCTCGGCGAGCGCCTCAGCCGTCACCGGCGAAACCACGCCTTCCTCCGTGACGATCGCCGTCACCAGCTCGGGCGGGGTCACGTCGAACGCCGGGTTGTACGCCTGCGTCCCGAGCGGCGCCACGGGAATGCCGCCCCCTGCCTCCTGCGCACCGGCGACCGGCACCTGCGGCGCCACCACCTCGGTCACCTCGTGACCGGGACGCTGCTCGACCTCGATGGACGCCCCGTCCGGGGTGTCCGGATCCACCGTCGTCACCGGCGCCACCACGATGAACGGCACATGGTGGTACCGCGCGAGCACCGCCAGCGGATAGCTCCCCACCTTGTTCGCCACCGAACCGTCCGCCGTGATGCGGTCCGCCCCGATCAGCACGGCGTCCACCTCCCCGGCGGCGAACAGCGACCCCGCCGCGTTGTCGGTGAGCAGCGTGTACGCCAACCCGCTGCGAGCCGCCTCGTACGCCGTCAGGCGAGCGCCCTGCAGCAACGGACGCGTCTCGTCCACCCACAGCCGCCGGAGCCGCCCCGCCCGGTGCGCCGCGAGCCCCACCGCGAACGCCGTCCCCTCCCCGCCCGACACCAGCGAACCGGTGTTGCAGTGGGTGAGGATCCGGTGCCCGCCGCCGGGCAGCAACTCGTCCAGCAGCGCCAGCCCGTGCTCGGCCATCCGCGCACTGGCCTCGGCGTCCTCCCGGTGCAACTGCCGCGCCGCCGCCAGCGCCGCCGAGGCCGCCTGCCGGACATCACCGCCCTTGGCGAGCGCCGCCTCGTGAGCCGATTGCGCCCGGCGCACACCGAGGGCCAGGTTCACCGCGGTCGGCCGGGCGCTCGCCAGCGCGGCCGCGGCCTCGTCCACGTCGAAGCCCCGCACGGCGGCGAGCGCGACACCGTACGCCCCCGCGATACCGAGCAGCGGCGCCCCTCGCACGGCGAGCGAGCGGATCGCCTCCACCAGCGCGGGCGCGTCCGTACAGACCAGTTCGACCTCCTCGGCCGGAAGCCTCGTCTGGTCGAGAAGGACCAGAACGGGTCCTTCCGGTGGCTCCTCCCAACGGATCGCGGGGATCTCGGTCGGCCGCTTGTCATCGCCGCTGTACGCGTACTGATCAGCCATGCGGTCAGTCTGCCCCCTGCAGAGCGGACAATTGAAGGTACGCAGCCCATACCGCCGCCGGTCATTCCAAGACCACCCCATGGCACGATGGCTGCCAACCTGCCGCCGCGACCGCGGACGGGCACCGTGAAGGAGCGACGATGAACGACACTCCGGGCTGGGCCTCGCCCGGATCCGCCCCGTCCGACGGGCAGAAGCCGGACCAGTCCGGCGCTGCCGAGCCCACCGACCGCCCCGGCCCCGCACAGCCCGCGGACCAGCCCGGCCAAGCGGCCCAGCCGGGCCAGGCCCCGCAGGGCCCCGGCCCGCAGTGGTCCAAGGACCAGCCGCCACCCGCCCAGTGGTCCGCCCCCAGCGGCCCGACCGTCCCCGGCCAGGCTCCCCCGCCCCCACCACCCGGCCCGGGCTGGGGCACCCAGCCCCCCGGCGGCCACGGAGCCCCCGGCGGATACGGCGGATACGGAACCCCCGGCGCCTATGGCGGCTGGGGAAGCGGCTGGGGCGGCCCCCCGCCCGCCGCCAAGCCCGGCATCATCCCGCTCCGCCCGCTCGGCGTGGGCGAGATCCTCGACGGCGCCGTCTCCACCATGCGCACCTACTGGCGCACGGTCCTGGGCATCTCCCTGACCGTCGCGGTCCTCACCGAGATCATCGTCGTCCTGTTCCAGGGCCTCGTCCTCGACGACTCCAGCACCGAAGCCCTCAACGACCCGAGCGCCACCCTCAGCGAGCTGAGCCGCGCCATGAGCGACGCCATGCTCAACTCCAGCGTCGTCTTCGTGATCTCCCTGGTCGGCACCGTCATCGCGACCGCACTGCTCACCACCGTCACCAGCCGCGCCGTACTCGGCAAACCGGTGACCATCGGCGAGGCCTGGCGGGACGCCCGCCCTCAGGTCGTCAAACTGTTCGGCCTCATCTGCCTGTTGCTGCTCATCACCGCCGGCATCGTCACCGTGGGCACCCTGCCCGGCATCCTCGTCACCATCTCCGGGAACACCGGGGCAGGCGTCGCCCTCACCGTCCTGGGCGTCATCGGCGCCGGCATCGTCGCCCTCTGGCTGATGATCCGCTTCTCCCTGGCCTCGCCCGCCCTGATGCTGGAGAAGCAGGGCATCAAGAAGGCCATGAGCCGCTCCGCGAAGCTGGTCCAGGGCACCTGGTGGCGGATCTTCGGCATCCAGCTGCTCGCCACGATCATCGCGAACGTCGTCGCCTCGATCATCGTCATCCCGTTCACCTTCCTCGCCGCGGCCCTCAGCGGCGACGGCCTCACCGGCTGGCTCAACAGCGGCGGCGCCGGCCTCGGCTGGACGTTCCTCATCGTCAGCGGCATCGGCGCGGTGATCGGCTCCATGATCACCTTCCCGATCACCGCCGGCGTCACCGTGCTCCTCTACATCGACCAGCGCATCCGCCGCGAGGCCCTCGACCTCGAACTGGCCCGCGCCGCAGGCGTCCAGGACTACGGCTCCCACGCCCCCGGCGTCACCCCGGGGAGCTGATGCGGTGAGCTGGGCGGGGGAACCTCTCACAACGGCACTGCCACGCACCGCCATACGAACACTGCTGCACGCCGGCGACACCTCCGTACTGTCGTCGGCGCACTCCACCGACGAGCCGCCCCTCACCACCCCACGCGACCCCGCGCGCGAGGCGGCCCGACGCGAGCTGTCCAAGCGGATGTACCACGAGAACGACCCCAGCCTCTTCCAGCGCGCCCTCGACGCCTTCTGGGACTGGCTCGGCAAACTGTTCAACGCCGCCTCGTCCGCAACACCCGGCGGCACACTCGGCCTGCTCGTCATCATCCTGGCCGTCATCGCGGTCCTGGGCGCCCTGTGGTGGCGCCTGGGCACCCCGCGCCGCCAACCCACCTCGTCCGCCGCCCTCTTCGACGACCGCCCCCGCAGCGCCGCCGACCACCGCGCCGCCGCCGAGGCACACGCCGCCCAGGGCCACTGGAACCAGGCCGTCCAGGAACGCATGCGGGCTCTCGTCCGCGCCCTGGAGGAACGCGCACTCCTCGACGTCCGCCCCGGCCGCACCGCCGACGAGGCCGCCGCCGAAGCCGGCCGGGCCCTGCCCGCCCACACCGACCGACTGCGCGCCGCCGCCCGGGACTTCGACGACGTGACGTACGGCGGCCGCTCGGCGACCGAGCAGTCGTACCACCGCATCGCCGAACTCGACCGCGACCTGGAACGCACCAAGCCCCAGCTCGCGACCAGCAGCGCCCACAGCACGGCCCCCCACACCCGCCAGGGAGCCGCCGAATGACCACCGAGGCCACGCTCCCGTCCACCTCGGCCTCGCCCACCGCCCGCCAGGTGTGGACCCGCACCCGCGGTGTCGCGCTCGCCCTCGTACTGCTCGTCGCGGCAGCCATCGCCATCGCCGTGATCCGCTCCGACGCCCGCCACGGCGAACTCGACCCGCGCTCCGTCGACCCCAACGGCAGCCGCGCCGTCGCCGAACTCCTCGCCGACCGTGGCGTGGACACCCGCGTGGTGACCACCCTGGACGAGGCAGCCGCCGCATCCGGCCCGGACACGACCCTCCTGGTCGCCACCCCCGACCTGCTGACCCGAGGTCAGCAGTCCCGCCTGCACGACTCGTTCGCCGACTCTGGCGGCCGCACCGTCCTGGTCACCTCCGGCAGCGCCTCCGTCGAACGGCTCGCCCCCGGCGTCACCGCCGACCCCGCCACCAGCCTCGACTCGACGCTCGCCCCCGACTGCAACCTGCCCGCCGCCCAGCGCGCCGGCACCGCCGACACGGGCGGTGTCCGCTACACCACCACCCACCTCGACGCCGACCAGTGCTACCCCAGCGAGCGCCTGGCCACCCTGCTGCGCATCCCGGACACGACCGGGAACGGCGACACCGTCGCCCTCGGAGCACCCGACATCCTCCTCAACGACCGCCTCGACCAGCAGGGCAACGCCTCGCTCGCCCTCCAACTCCTCGGCTCCCGACCCCATCTGGTCTGGTACCTCCCCTCGCTCTCCGACACGTCGGCCACCGCCACCGACGACGAACGCGGCTTCTTCGACCTGCTCCCCTCGGGCTGGCTCTGGGGCACCCTGCAACTCTTCATCGCCGCAGCCCTGGCCGCCCTCTGGCGGGCACGCCGACTCGGCCCCCTCGTGCCCGAAAAACTCCCCGTGGCGATCCGCGCCTCCGAAACCGCCGAAGGCCGCGCCCGCCTCTATCGCAAGGCCGACGCCCGCGACCGCGCGGCAAACGCTCTTCGCTCCACGACCCGCACCCGCCTCGCCCCCCTCACAGGCGTCCCCGTCACCCAGGCGCACACGCCCGAGGCCCTGCTCCCCGCCCTGTCCGCCCACCTCCACGGCGACGGACAGGACCTGCACGCACTCCTCTTCGGACCACCGCCCAGCGACGACGCAGCACTCATCGCACTCGCCGACCGACTCGACGCCCTCGAAAGAGAGGTACGCCGTCCATGATGGACCCGACCACTGACAACGCCGGGCAGACCGGGGACCCGGGCACCGCCCGAGCCGCCCTGGAGGCCCTGCGCGCCGAGATCGCCAAGGCCGTGGTCGGCCAGGACCCCGCCGTGACCGGCCTCGTCGTCGCCCTGCTCTGCCGCGGCCACGTCCTCCTCGAAGGCGTCCCCGGCGTCGCCAAGACCCTCCTGGTCCGCGCCCTCGCCTCGGCCCTCGAACTCGACACCAAGCGCGTCCAGTTCACCCCCGACCTGATGCCGAGCGACGTGACCGGCTCCCTGGTCTACGACACCCGCAGTGCCGAGTTCTCCTTCCAGCCCGGCCCGGTCTTCACCAACCTCCTCCTGGCGGACGAGATCAACCGCACGCCCCCCAAGACCCAGTCGTCCCTCCTGGAGGCCATGGAGGAACGCCAGGTCACGGTCGACGGCACCCCCCGCCTCCTCCCCGACCCGTTCCTGGTCGCAGCGACCCAGAACCCGGTGGAGTACGAAGGCACCTACCCCCTCCCGGAAGCCCAGCTGGACCGCTTCCTCCTCAAACTCACCATCCCCCTCCCCTCCCGCCAGGACGAGATCGACGTCCTCACCCGCCACGCCGAGGGCTTCAACCCACGCGACCTCCACGCCGCCGGCGTACGCCCCGTAGCGGGCCCCGCCGACCTGGAGGCAGCCCGCGCGGCGGTCGCCAAGACGACCATCTCCCCGGAGATCACCGGCTACGTCGTCGACATCTGCCGCGCCACCCGCGAGTCACCGTCCCTCACTCTCGGCGTCTCCCCCCGAGGCGCCACGGCCCTCATGGCCACCGCCCGCGCATGGGCCTGGCTGACAGGCCGTGACTACGTCATCCCGGACGACGTGAAGGCCTTGGCCCTCCCCACCCTCCGCCACCGCGTACAACTCCGCCCGGAGGCCGAAATGGAAGGCGTGACAGCCGACTCGGTCATCAACGCGATCCTCACCCACGTCCCCGTCCCCCGCTGATGGCACTCACCGGACGCGCCGCCCTCCTCGCGGCCCTGGGCTCCCTCCCCGTCGGCATCTGGGAACCCAGCTGGACGGGCATCCTGACGGTCAACGCACCCCTGGCCGTGGCCTGCGCCTGCGACTTCGCGCTGGCGGCCCCTGTACGACGCCTGGGCCTGACCCGCTCCGGAGACACCTCGGTACGCCTGGGAGACACAGCAGACGTGACTCTCACGATCACCAACCCGTCCCGCCGCCCCCTCCGCGCCCGGCTGCGCGACGCCTGGCCCCCCAGCAGCTGGCAGCCAGGCACGGAAACGACGGCCTCCCGCCACCGCCTCACCGTCCCCGCAGGAGAACGCCGACGCGTGACGACCCGCCTCCGCCCCACCCGCCGAGGCGACCGCCAAGCCGACCGGGTCACCATCCGTTCCTACGGCCCCCTCGGCCTCTTCGCCCGCCAGGGCACCCACAAGGCTCCCTGGACGGTTCGGGTCCTGCCCCCGTTCACCAGCCGCAAGCACCTGCCCTCAAAACTGGCCCGCCTCCGCGAACTGGACGGCCGCACCAGCGTGCTCACCCGCGGCGAGGGCACCGAATTCGACAGCCTCCGCGAGTACGTCCCCGGCGACGACACCCGCTCCATCGACTGGCGCGCCACAGCCCGCCAGTCCACGGTCGCCGTACGCACCTGGCGCCCGGAACGCGACCGCCACATCCTCCTGGTCCTCGACACCGGCCGCACCTCGGCAGGCCGCGTGGGCGACGCACCCCGCCTCGACGCGTCCATGGACGCGGCCCTCCTCCTCGCAGCCCTCGCCTCCCGCGCCGGCGACCGGGTCGACCTCCTCGCCTACGACCGGAAGGTCCGCGCCCTCGTCCAGGGCCGCACAGCAGGCGACGTCCTTCCGTCCCTGGTCAACGCGATGGCCACACTCGAGCCGGAGCTCGTCGAAACGGACGCCCGAGGCCTCACAGCCACGGCGCTCCGTACGTCACCCCGACGCTCCCTGATCGTGCTGCTCACCAGCCTGGAAACGGCCCCCATCGAAGATGGCCTGCTCCCGGTCCTCTCCCAGCTCACCCAGCGCCACACGGTCCTACTGGCATCGGTGGCAGACCCGCACATCACCGAGATGGCCGCGGCACGCGGAAACACCGACGCCGTCTACGAGGCCGCCGCAGCAGCCCAGGCCCAGTCCGAACGCCACCGCACGGCAGAACAACTCCGCCGTCACGGCGTCACGGTCGTGGACGCGACACCGGATGACCTGGCGCCGGCGCTGGCGGATGCGTATCTGGCATTGAAGGCGGCTGGACGCCTATGACATTCAGGGCCTCGGCGAGGGGCCCTGAAACGCAGAAAACCCCGCATCCGAAGATGCGGGGTTTCCTTTGAATGATTGTTCGGCGGCGTCCTACTCTCCCACAGGGTCCCCCCTGCAGTACCATCGGCGCTGAAAGGCTTAGCTTCCGGGTTCGGAATGTAACCGGGCGTTTCCCTAACGCTATAACCACCGAAACACTATGAAACTGTAAACTGCCGCACCATACCGTGACCTGGCATGGGGCTGTTCGTGGTTTCAGAACCAACACAGTGGACGCGAGCAACTGAGGACAAGCCCTCGGCCTATTAGTACCGGTCAACTCCACACGTTACCGTGCTTCCATATCCGGCCTATCAACCCAGTCGTCTACTGGGAGCCTTACCCTCTCAAGGAGGTGGGAATACTCATCTCGAAGCAGGCTTCCCGCTTAGATGCTTTCAGCGGTTATCCCTCCCGAACGTAGCCAACCAGCCATGCCCTTGGCAGAACAACTGGCACACCAGAGGTTCGTCCGTCCCGGTCCTCTCGTACTAGGGACAGCCCTTCTCAATATTCCTACGCGCACAGCGGATAGGGACCGAACTGTCTCACGACGTTCTAAACCCAGCTCGCGTACCGCTTTAATGGGCGAACAGCCCAACCCTTGGGACCGACTCCAGCCCCAGGATGCGACGAGCCGACATCGAGGTGCCAAACCATCCCGTCGATATGGACTCTTGGGGAAGATCAGCCTGTTATCCCCGGGGTACCTTTTATCCGTTGAGCGACGGCGCTTCCACAAGCCACCGCCGGATCACTAGTCCCGACTTTCGTCCCTGCTCGACCCGTCGGTCTCACAGTCAAGCTCCCTTGTGCACTTACACTCAACACCTGATTGCCAACCAGGCTGAGGGAACCTTTGGGCGCCTCCGTTACTCTTTAGGAGGCAACCGCCCCAGTTAAACTACCCATCAGACACTGTCCCTGATCCGGATCACGGACCCAGGTTAGACATCCAGCACGACCAGACTGGTATTTCAACGACGACTCCACCCACACTGGCGTGCGAGTTTCAAAGTCTCCCAGCTATCCTACACAAGCCGAACCGAACACCAATATCAAACTGTAGTAAAGGTCCCGGGGTCTTTCCGTCCTGCTGCGCGAAACGAGCATCTTTACTCGTAGTGCAATTTCACCGGGCCTATGGTTGAGACAGTCGAGAAGTCGTTACGCCATTCGTGCAGGTCGGAACTTACCCGACAAGGAATTTCGCTACCTTAGGATGGTTATAGTTACCACCGCCGTTTACTGGCGCTTAAGTTCTCAGCTTCGCCACCCCGAAGAGTGACTAACCGGTCCCCTTAACGTTCCAGCACCGGGCAGGCGTCAGTCCGTATACATCGCCTTACGGCTTCGCACGGACCTGTGTTTTTAGTAAACAGTCGCTTCTCGCTGGTCTCTGCGGCCACCCCCAGCTCGAGGAGCAAGTCCTCTCACCAGATGTGGCCCCCCTTCTCCCGAAGTTACGGGGGCATTTTGCCGAGTTCCTTAACCATAGTTCACCCGAACGCCTCGGTATTCTCTACCTGACCACCTGAGTCGGTTTAGGGTACGGGCCGCCATGAAACTCGCTAGAGGCTTTTCTCGACAGCATAGGATCATCCACTTCACCACAATCGGCTCGGCATCAGGTCTCAGCCTTGTGTGCGACGGATTTACCTATCGCACGGCCTACACCCTTACCCCGGGACAACCACCGCCCGGGATGGACTACCTTCCTGCGTCACCCCATCACTCACCTACTAACCGCTTGGTCCGGCGGCTCCACCACTTTCCTTTCCCCGAAGGGTCCGGAACGGCTTCACGGCCTTAGCATCACGATGCTCGATGTTTGACGCTTCACAGCGGGTACCGGAATATCAACCGGTTATCCATCGACTACGCCTGTCGGCCTCGCCTTAGGTCCCGACTTACCCTGGGCAGATCAGCTTGACCCAGGAACCCTTAGTCAATCGGCGCAAACGTTTCTCACGTTTGTATCGCTACTCATGCCTGCATTCTCACTCGTGAACCGTCCACAACTCGCTTACGCGGCTGCTTCACCCGGCACACGACGCTCCCCTACCCATCACAGCAGGCGTTGGCCCTTATGCTGCAATGACACGACTTCGGCGGTACGCTTGAGCCCCGCTACATTGTCGGCGCGGAATCACTAGACCAGTGAGCTATTACGCACTCTTTCAAGGGTGGCTGCTTCTAAGCCAACCTCCTGGTTGTCTCTGCGACTCCACATCCTTTCCCACTTAGCGTACGCTTAGGGGCCTTAGTCGATGCTCTGGGCTGTTTCCCTCTCGACCATGGAGCTTATCCCCCACAGTCTCACTGCCGCGCTCTCACTTACCGGCATTCGGAGTTTGGCTAAGGTCAGTAACCCGGTAGGGCCCATCGCCTATCCAGTGCTCTACCTCCGGCAAGAAACACACGACGCTGCACCTAAATGCATTTCGGGGAGAACCAGCTATCACGGAGTTTGATTGGCCTTTCACCCCTAACCACAGGTCATCCCCCAGGTTTTCAACCCTGGTGGGTTCGGTCCTCCACGAAGTCTTACCTCCGCTTCAACCTGCCCATGGCTAGATCACTCCGCTTCGGGTCTTGAGCGTGCTACTAAAACGCCCTATTCGGACTCGCTTTCGCTACGGCTTCCCCACCCGGGTTAACCTCGCAACACACCGCAAACTCGCAGGCTCATTCTTCAAAAGGCACGCAGTCACGAGACATCAGCAAGCTGATGTCCGACGCTCCCACGGCTTGTAGGCACACGGTTTCAGGTACTATTTCACTCCGCTCCCGCGGTACTTTTCACCATTCCCTCACGGTACTATCCGCTATCGGTCACCAGGGAATATTTAGGCTTAGCGGGTGGTCCCGCCAGATTCACACGGGATTTCTCGGGCCCCGTGCTACTTGGGTGTCTCTCAAACGAGCCGCTGATGTTTCGACTACGGGGGTCTTACCCTCTACGCCGGACCTTTCGCATGTCCTTCGCCTACATCAACGGTTTCTGACTCGTCCTGTTGCCGGCAGACAACAGAAGAGAGATCCCACAACCCCGTATACGCAACCCCTGCCGGGTCTCACACGCATACGGTTTGGCCTCATCCGGTTTCGCTCGCCACTACTCCCGGAATCACGGTTGTTTTCTCTTCCTGCGGGTACTGAGATGTTTCACTTCCCCGCGTTCCCTCCACACTGCCTATGTGTTCAGCAGCGGGTGACAGCCCATGACGACTGCCGGGTTTCCCCATTCGGAAACCCCCGGATCAAAGCCTGGTTGACGACTCCCCGGGGACTATCGTGGCCTCCCACGTCCTTCATCGGTTCCTGGTGCCAAGGCATCCACCGTGCGCCCTTAAAAACTTGGCCACAGATGCTCGCGTCCACTGTGCAGTTCTCAAACAACGACCAGCCACCCATCACCCCACCCTTTCAGGCGAGTTCACTGGGGCCGGCGACTGAGGAAATTTCGTTCCCTCAGACACCCAACAGCGTGCCCGACACACTCCCCGCTCCCCTCGACGTTCCACACTCAAAAGAGCAGTACTAGAAGGAGAAGACGATCAAGTGTGCCGAATAGTCAACGTTCCACCCATGAGCAACCAGCATCAGACATTCGCTGATGTACTGGCCTCTGAACCAGGCAAGCCTGGCTTAGAAGTGCTCCTTAGAAAGGAGGTGATCCAGCCGCACCTTCCGGTACGGCTACCTTGTTACGACTTCGTCCCAATCGCCAGTCCCACCTTCGACAGCTCCCTCCCACAAGGGGTTGGGCCACCGGCTTCGGGTGTTACCGACTTTCGTGACGTGACGGGCGGTGTGTACAAGGCCCGGGAACGTATTCACCGCAGCAATGCTGATCTGCGATTACTAGCGACTCCGACTTCATGGGGTCGAGTTGCAGACCCCAATCCGAACTGAGACCGGCTTTTTGAGATTCGCTCCACCTCGCGGTATCGCAGCTCATTGTACCGGCCATTGTAGCACGTGTGCAGCCCAAGACATAAGGGGCATGATGACTTGACGTCGTCCCCACCTTCCTCCGAGTTGACCCCGGCGGTCTCCCGTGAGTCCCCAGCACCACAAGGGCCTGCTGGCAACACGGGACAAGGGTTGCGCTCGTTGCGGGACTTAACCCAACATCTCACGACACGAGCTGACGACAGCCATGCACCACCTGTACACCGACCACAAGGGGGCGCCTGTCTCCAGACGTTTCCGGTGTATGTCAAGCCTTGGTAAGGTTCTTCGCGTTGCGTCGAATTAAGCCACATGCTCCGCCGCTTGTGCGGGCCCCCGTCAATTCCTTTGAGTTTTAGCCTTGCGGCCGTACTCCCCAGGCGGGGCACTTAATGCGTTAGCTGCGGCACGGACAACGTGGAATGTTGCCCACACCTAGTGCCCACCGTTTACGGCGTGGACTACCAGGGTATCTAATCCTGTTCGCTCCCCACGCTTTCGCTCCTCAGCGTCAGTATCGGCCCAGAGATCCGCCTTCGCCACCGGTGTTCCTCCTGATATCTGCGCATTTCACCGCTACACCAGGAATTCCGATCTCCCCTACCGAACTCTAGCCTGCCCGTATCGACTGCAGACCCGGGGTTAAGCCCCAGGCTTTCACAACCGACGTGACAAGCCGCCTACGAGCTCTTTACGCCCAATAATTCCGGACAACGCTCGCGCCCTACGTATTACCGCGGCTGCTGGCACGTAGTTAGCCGGCGCTTCTTCTGCAGGTACCGTCACTTTCGCTTCTTCCCTGCTGAAAGAGGTTTACAACCCGAAGGCCGTCATCCCTCACGCGGCGTCGCTGCATCAGGCTTTCGCCCATTGTGCAATATTCCCCACTGCTGCCTCCCGTAGGAGTCTGGGCCGTGTCTCAGTCCCAGTGTGGCCGGTCGCCCTCTCAGGCCGGCTACCCGTCGTCGCCTTGGTGAGCCATTACCTCACCAACTAGCTGATAGGCCGCGGGCTCATCCTGCACCGCCGGAGCTTTCCACCATCAAAGATGCCCAAGATGGTCAATATCCGGTATTAGACCCCGTTTCCAGGGCTTGTCCCAGAGTGCAGGGCAGATTGCCCACGTGTTACTCACCCGTTCGCCACTAATCCCCACCGAAGTGGTTCATCGTTCGACTTGCATGTGTTAAGCACGCCGCCAGCGTTCGTCCTGAGCCAGGATCAAACTCTCCGTGAATGTGTACCGGTAATCCGGTGCAACACCACGAGAGCGGAACAGTCAGGCGGAATAAGCCCGACCGTTCACAGCGTCCTCGCTGTGTTTTTCAAAGGAACCTCGTCCCAGCGAATGCTGGAGACAGGGTATCAACATATCTGGCGTTGACTTTTGGCACGCTGTTGAGTTCTCAAGGAACGGTCGCTTCCTTTGTACTCACCCTCTCGGGCTTTCCTCCGGGCGCTTCCCTTCGGTCTTGCGTTTCCGACTCTATCAGATCTTTCCGATCCGATTTCCTCGGTGCTTTCCAGGTTCCCGCTTTCGCGTTTCCCTTTCCGGCGGTTCCGACTTTATCAGAAGTTTCGGGCCGTACTGACCGGCCGCTCATTTCCGAATGATCGGGGGTGGCTTCAATGAAATCAGCGTTTCAAGGAGCCGACAGATTCTCACTGTCGCCGTCTGGGGTAGAACCCGTCTATAGGCAACTGTTCAAATCTACCTCCCCGCACTTGCCGTGTCAATGGCTCCTGTGGGGCGAAGAGGAGACTAGCAGCTGAACGGACGTGGTCGCACATCCGGCGGCCGTGGGGACGTTCAGGCAGCCATCGGGACGGTGGCGCTGCGCTCTGCTGCCTCGACGTCGCCCGTGTCTCCGGCGCGGGCGGCTCGACCGCCCAAGACGTAGACGTAGGCGAGGAAGGCCAGTTCGGCGGCGACTCCAATGGTGATGCGTGCCCAGGTGGGGAGGCCGGACGGGGTGACGAAGCCTTCGATGGCGCCGGAGACGAAGAGGACCAGGGCGAGGCCGATGGCCATGCCTATGGCGGCTCGGCCCTCTTCCGCCAGAGCCGTGCGTCGCGTGCGGGGGCCCGGGTCGATGAGTGTCCAGCCGAGGCGCAGGCCGGTGCCCGCGGCCACGAAGACGGCGGTCAGTTCGAGCAGGCCGTGCGGGAGGACCAGGCCGAGGAAGGTGTCGAGTCGGCCGGCCGAGGACATCAGGCCGAAGCCGATGCCGAGGTTGAGCATGTTCTGGAAGAGGATCCAGATGACCGGGAGTCCCAGGAAGACCCCGAGGATCAGGCACAGGGCGGCGGCCCAGGCGTTGTTCGTCCAGACCTGGGCGGCGAAACTGGCAGCCGGGTGGCTGGAGTAGTAGGTCTCGTACTGGCCGCCGGGGCGGGTGAGCTCGCGAAGTTCGCTGGGGGCCGCTATGGAGGCCTGTACTTCGGGGTGGGTGCCGATCCACCAGCCCAGGAGCGCGGCCACGGCCGTGGACAGGAGCGCGGTGGGTACCCACCAGTGGCGTGACTTGTAGACGGCGGCGGGGAAGCCGTGGGCGAGGAATCGGGTGACGTCGCGCCAGGAGGCGCGTCGGGTGCCTGTCACGGCACTACGCGCGCGTGCCACCAGTTGGCTGAGCCTGCCGGTCAGCTGGGGGTCGGGGGCGCTGGACTGGATCAGGGAGAGGTGCGTGGCGGTGCGCTGGTAGAGGGTGACGAGTTCGTCGGCTTCGGCGCCGTTGAGGCGACGCTGGCGACGCAGCAGGGCTTCGAGGCGGTCCCACTCCGCTCGGTGGGAGGAGACGAAGACGTCGAGGTCCATCGGTGTGCCTGCTCCTCGGCTGTTCGTCGGAGACTCGTCGTGGATCAGCTTGTCGTACTGCGGCGCGATGCGCCCTCAGCTTGGCAGACTGGCTCTGTCTGGGGCAGGGCAGGGGAAGGACGGCGGGCGTGAGTGAGCTGGTGACGGGCGAGGCGGTGGCGTTGGAGCTGCGCCCCGCGAGGCTGCCCAGCAGGGCGCTGGCCGTGCTGCTCGATCTGGTGGCGGCCATGGCCGTCTATGTCGCGGTGACCATCGTGCTGGTGACTTCCACGGCCTCGCTGGACGAGGCGGCGCAGACGGCGTTGTCGATCGCGACGTTCGTTCTCGTGCTGGTGGGTGCGCCGATCGCGGTGGAGACGCTCAGTCACGGGCGGTCGCTCGGGAAGATGGCGTGCGGGCTGCGGGTGGTGCGGGACGACGGAGGTCCGATCCGGTTCCGGCATGCGCTGGTGAGGGGCTTGATCGCGGTGATCGAGATCCTCATGACCTTCGGGGTCATCGCCTGTATCGCCTCGTTCGTGTCGGCGCGTGGACGGCGGCTGGGAGATTTGTTCGCGGGGACCCTTGTCGTACGGGAGCGGATTCCGGTCGCGCGGACCGGCTTTGTGCCGCCTCCTCCGCCCTGGCTGGCGGGACGGTTCTCGGGGCTTGATCTTTCCGCGGTGCCCGACGGGTTGTGGCTCGCCGTCCGTCAGTACCTGACGCGTATGCAGCAGTTGGATCCGCAGGTGGGCTCGTCGATGGCGGAGCGGCTGGCTTCGGATCTCGCGGAGCGTACGGGGGCGCCGGTGCCGCAGGGTGTGCCGCCGGCGGCGTATCTGGCGGCGGTCGTGCAGGAGCGGCAGGCGCGGGAGTCCCGGCGGGCCTTCGGGAGCGGTTCGGCCTCGTCTCCCGCTCCGGCTGGGGAGGGGCCTCCGGCCGTGTACGGAGCTCCGGCCGTGAACAGAGCTCCGGCTGCTGACGTACCGCCCGTTGTGGCGCCTGGTGCGGCGTCCGGGTCGTCTGGCGGGGGCCGGCCTGTGGAGGCGCCGGAGGGGCCGGCGGGTGACCGGCCCGGCACCGGGTTCGTGCCGCCGGCTTAGTGAGGGCCGGGCTGCCCGCTCAGCTGCGGGTGCCTGGTCAGGTGAACGCCGACGGCGGTGACTCGAGGTCCTCGAGCTCGATGCCGGGGGCCGCGAGCACCACGTCGCCTGCGATGTGCACGGCGTGCTGCTCGCCCGTGTCCAGGTCTGTGACCTGGTATTCGTCCACGGTCAGAGGGCCGTTGTCAGTGGCGTGTGCTTCTCTCTTCAGCAAGGACCACGACTGGTCCACGGTGCGCGGGGCGAGGACCGGGTCCGTGAGGGCGACGAGGCGTACGCGGGTGGCGGCTGCGGAGGGGGCGAGGCGCAGGAGACGGGTGGTGGCGACGAGGAACGCCGGGGAGGTGCCGGTGAAGGCGTGGGCGCGCACATTGCCTTCGGTGGCCTCGGTCCCGGTGGGGTCGGTACGGACCCAGGTGACGCCGTCGAGGGCGGCGCCGCGGACTTGCCAGGCGGCGGCGTGGAGTTCGAGGCGAATGGGGCGGCCGAGTTCGTCGAGGGTGAGGTCGACGGAGCCGTGGTGATCGCCCGAGGGGGTGGTCAGCTGGGAGACATAGCGCCAGCCGGAGGGGCCGACGGCGCAGTGGAAGTGCTCTTCTGCGAGGGGGGTGTGATCGTGCGGATCGTGGAGCGAATAACGGCCGCGGGGCATGGGGGTCGTCCTGGGGCTTGACGGGCCGGTCCGGGCAGTGGTCCGGGAAACGGGGCAGGCCCCCGGCACG
The DNA here is from genome assembly GCF_045040895.1 of Streptomyces purpurascens. Taxonomy (NCBI): domain Bacteria; kingdom Bacillati; phylum Actinomycetota; class Actinomycetes; order Kitasatosporales; family Streptomycetaceae; genus Streptomyces; species Streptomyces purpurascens. Next base: position 3,714,798 of record NZ_CP108341.1, read on the forward strand.
GGGGTGCGGGGGCCTGCCTCGAAGGACCTGCTGCCGAGCGGTGCGGCTCAGTAGCGGTAGTGGTCCGGCTTGAACGGGCCCTCGACCTGGACGCCGATGTACTCGGCCTGCTCGGGGCGGAGCGTGGTCAGCTTCACGCCGAGCGAGTCGAGGTGGAGGCGGGCGACCTTCTCGTCGAGGTGCTTGGGCAGCACGTAGACGCCGGTCGGGTACTCGTCGGGCTTGGTGAACAGCTCGATCTGGGCCAGGGTCTGGTCCGCGAAGGAGTTGGACATCACGAACGACGGGTGGCCGGTGGCGTTGCCCAGGTTCAGCAGGCGGCCCTCGGAGAGGACGATGAGCACCTTGCCGTCGGGGAACGTCCAGGTGTGGACCTGCGGCTTGACCTCGTCCTTGACGATGCCGGGGATCTTGGCGAGGCCGGCCATGTCGATCTCGTTGTCGAAGTGGCCGATGTTGCCGACGATCGCCTGGTGCTTCATCTTGGCCATGTCCGAGGCCATGATGATGTCCTTGTTTCCCGTCGTGGTGACGAAGATGTCGGCCTTGTCGACGACCTCGTCGAGGGTCGTGACCTGGTAGCCGTCCATCGCCGCCTGGAGCGCGCAGATCGGGTCGATCTCGGTGATGATCACGCGGGCGCCCTGGCCGCGCAGGGACTCCGCACAGCCCTTGCCCACGTCGCCGTAGCCGAAGACGACCGCGGTCTTGCCGCCGATGAGGACGTCGGTGGCGCGGTTGATGCCGTCGATGAGCGAGTGGCGGCAGCCGTACTTGTTGTCGAACTTCGACTTGGTGACGGCGTCGTTGACGTTGATCGCCGGGAACAGGAGGGTGCCGTCGCGCTGCATCTCGTACAGGCGGTGGACGCCGGTCGTGGTCTCCTCGGTGACACCGCGGATCTCCGAGGCGAGCTGGGTCCACTTCTGGGAGCCGTCGGTGATGGTGCGGTTCAGGAGTTCGAGGATGACGCGGTGCTCGTCGTTCTCGGCGGTGTCGACGGCGGGGACCTTGCCGTCCTTCTCGTACTCGACGCCCTTGTGGACGAGGAGGGTGGCGTCACCACCGTCGTCGAGGATCATGTTCGGGCCGCCGGTGGGGGTGTCCGGCCAGGTCAGCGCCTGCTCCGTGCACCACCAGTACTCCTCCAGGGTCTCGCCCTTCCAGGCGAAGACCGGGACGCCCTGCGGGTTGTCGGGCGTGCCGTTCGGGCCGACGGCGATGGCGGCCGCGGCGTGGTCCTGGGTGGAGAAGATGTTGCAGGAGGCCCAGCGGACCTGCGCGCCCAGGGCGACCAGGGTCTCGATGAGTACGGCGGTCTGCACGGTCATGTGCAGGGAGCCGGTGACGCGGGCGCCGGCGAGAGGCTGTGCCTCGGCGTATTCCTTGCGGATCGCCATCAGGCCCGGCATCTCGTGCTCGGCGAGGGTGATCTCCTTGCGGCCGAAGTCGGCCAGGGAGAGGTCGGCGACCTTGAAGTCCTGTCGGTTGTCGACAGTCGTCATTGCGAGCTGCTCCTCGGGGTTGGGTCGAGGTGGGTACGGCTGGTCTGCGCGGCGGCGGACACAGGGGTGCCCGAGGAGGACACTGGCATGCCCGCGTACACGCAGCGCAGTCCGTCGGAGGCCCTCTCTCCCTCGGCCGGTCCGCGGTGGGACCGCCCGACCGCCATCAGCAGCGACGTCTGGCTCCGTCCCAAGCTACACCGGGAGGCCGGGCCGTCCCCAGCCCGTACCCGAACAGATCGCGCCATCGAGGAGGGGCGGGCAGGAGGGACGGCCCGGAGGGCGCGGGTTCTTCAGGCGGTGGAGGCAGGTCACGGGGCGGTGGGTGTGCGGGCGATGAGCGGGCGCGATAACAGGACACCAACGAACGGCCGACAGGAGGCGACAAAGCAGAACTTTCAGGGATCTTCTGGCCTTTGAGTCTGCGGCGGCGTGGTGCAGGATGCCCGGGACATCTGAACAACTGATCGATCTTGCGGGGCGTCCGGGACGGCGATTCCGCATGACAAAGGCGTTAGGAGATCGACGTGACCAGTCCGGCCGGCCCTCCCCCCACGGGCAGCGGCGATGGTGAGCGGCAGCGGTTGAAGCTGCTCGCGGTGACCGCGTGCCCGACCGGCATCGCCCACACGTACATGGCGGCTGAGAAGCTCGCGCAGGCCGCCGAGAGTCGCGGCATCGAGATGAAGGTGGAGACGCAGGGATCCATCGGGGCTGAAAACGTCCTCGACGACAACGATGTCAAGCACGCGGACGGCGTCATCGTCGCCGCGGACAAGGACGTGGACCTGAGCCGTTTCGCGGGCAAGCGGGTCCTGACCGTCGGGGTGGCGGAGGGCATTCGTCACCCGGAGCAGCTGATCGAGCGAGTGCTGTCGGCGCCCGTGCACGCAGAGGGGGGAGCCCCCACAGCTCCCGCGACCAGTGGCGGCAAGGAGCGGAGCCTCGGGTACAAGGCGCTGATGAACGGGGTCAGTTACATGATCCCGTTCGTCGTGGTCGGCGGGCTGCTGATCGCGATCTCGCTCTCGCTCGGCGGGCACGCCGATCCGTCGGGCGGTCTGGTCATCCCGAAGGACTCCTTCTGGATGGATGTGAACAACATCGGTGTCATCGGCTTCACGCTGATGGTGCCGATCCTGTCCGGCTATATCGCGTATGCCATCGGGGACCGGCCCGCCCTCGTGCCCGGCATGATCGGTGGCTGGATCGCCAACACCGGTGAGTTGTACGACTCCAAGGCTGGCGCCGGGTTCATCGGGGCGATCGTGACCGGGTTCCTCGCCGGGTATCTGGTGATGTGGATCAAGAAGGTCAAGGTCCCGAAGTTCGCGCAGCCGATCATGCCGATCATCGTGATCCCGATCGTGGCGACGACTGCGCTCGGGCTGTTCTTCATCTATGTCATCGGCAAGCCGATCTCCTGGGTGTTCGAGCACCTGACCGACTGGCTCAGTGGGATGACCGGTACCAGCGCGATCCTGCTCGGCGCGATTCTGGGGCTCATGATCGCGTTCGACATGGGCGGGCCGGTCAACAAGACGGCGTTCCTGTTCGGCACCGGGCTCATCGCGACCGGCAACCAGACGGTCATGGGCATGTGCGCGGCCGCGATCCCGGTCATGCCACTGGGGCAGGGCCTGGCCACGCTGATACGGAAGCGGCTGTACACCGAGCAGGAGCGGGAGACGGGGCTCGCCTCGCTGTTCATGGGCTGCTTCGGCATCTCGGAGGGAGCGATCCCGTTCGCGGCCGCGCGCCCCGCGCAGGTCATCCCCGCCAACATGCTGGGTGGCACGGTCGCCGGTGCTGTCGCCGGGGTCGCCGGGGTCGAGGACGCGGTGCCGCACGGTGGGCCGATCGTGGCCGTGCTGGGTGCGGTGAGCGGCGTGCCGATGTTCTTCGTGGCCGTGGTGATCGGCTCGGTCGTCACCGCGCTCGCCACGGTCGCCCTGGTCGACCTGGGTGAGCGCCGTCGGCGCGGGGAGGCGGTCGGCGGCGTCGGCGCGGCCGGGCCCGGGCCCGTGCCGGCCGGGGTGAGTGCCGGAGCGCCGGGCGCCGGCGGTGTCGTAGCGCAGCGGGCCGTACGCGAGGTAGAGGCGGTCGGCGCGAGTGCGTCCTCCGCGGCCGCGCCCGCGGAGCCCGCGGCTCCGGAGAAGGCGGCGGCACTCGAGGGGGCCGCAGAGGCCGCGGACAGCACTCCGGCGGCGGAGAGCGGCGTGGACGAGGTTCTCTCCGGCTACCTCACCCAGCAGACCGTGAAGGTCGAACTAGATGCGGACGGCAAGGAGTCCGCGATCCGGGAGATGAGTGAGCTGCTGGCCCGTACCGGCAGGGTCGCGGACGTGGACGAGCTCGTGGCGTGTGCGCTGCGGCGGGAGGCGCAGGGCACGACCGGGCTCGGCGAGGAGATCGCGATCCCGCACGCCAAGACGGATGCGGTGACGGAGCCGGTCGTCGGTTTCGCGCGGTCCGCGCAGGGCGTCGAGTGGGGCTCGCTGGACGGGACGAAGGCGCGGCTGGTGTTCATGATCGCCGTACCGGAGGCGGCAGCGGGTGACGAGCATCTGAGGATTCTGGCGCTGCTGTCGCGGAAGTTGATGGACGCCGGGTTCCGGGAGCGGCTGCTGGCCGCGTCGGACGAATCGGCCCTGCTCGGAGTGCTGCGCGAGGTCGGGTAGGACGGGGTGGTGCGGGTCTGAGGACCGTCCGCCGAGGAAGCCCATGGGGCCCGCCGAGTGGTTCGGCGGGCCCCATGGGCGTTCGGGCGGTACTCCTGCGGGACGTCAGTGTCCGGCGTCGCTCGGCGTCGGTCCCCCGGGCGTCGCCTCGGGGTCGGGGCCCTTGGCGGCTTCGGTCTCGCTGTAGATGTCCGGCTCGAGGTAGATCACGCGGGCGATCGGGACGGCCTCGCGGATGCGGGACTCGGCGGCGTTGATCGCGGCGGCGATCTCGGTGGCCGTCTCCTCGTGGCGGACGGCGATCTTGGCGGCGACGAGGAGTTCCTCGGGGCCGAGGTGGAGCGTGCGCATGTGGATGATGCGGGTGACCGTGTCGCCGTCGACGAGGGCGGCCTCGATCTTCTGCGTCTCCTCGACGCCGGCGGACTCGCCGAGCAGCAGCGACTTGGTCTCGGCGGCGAGGACCAGGGCGATCAGGATGAGCAGGATGCCGATGCAGAGGGTGCCGATGCCGTCCCAGACGCTGTCGCCGGTGAGCAGGGCGAGGCCGACGCCGCCGAGGGCGAGGACGAGGCCGACGAGGGCGCCGAGGTCTTCCAGGAGGACGACCGGGAGCTCGGGGGCCTTGGCGTGGCGGACGAACTCCGTCCAGGAGCGGCGCCCGCGCAGGACGTTGGACTCCTTGATGGCGGTGCGGAAGGAGAAGGTCTCGGCGATGATCGCGAAGACCAGGACGCCGACCGGCCAGTACCAGTTCGTCAGCTCGTGCGGGTGCTTGATCTTCTCGTAGCCCTCGTAGAGGGCGAACATGCCGCCGACCGAGAAGAGGACGATGGAGACGAGAAAGGCGTAGATGTAGCGCTCGCGGCCGTAGCCGAAGGGGTGTTGCGGGGTGGCCTCGCGCTTCGCCTTCTTGCCGCCGAGGAGGAGGAGTGCCTGGTTGCCGGAGTCGGCGAGCGAGTGCACGGACTCGGCGAGCATCGAGGACGAACCGCTGAAGAGGAACGCCACGAACTTCGCTACCGCGATCGCGAGGTTGGCGGCCAGTGCCGCCACGATCGCCTTGGTGCCGCCTGACGCGCTCATATGTTCGCGTTGTCCCTTCGTACGCCGTTTCAGGGCCCGGGTGCTCGCCTTGGTGCGTCGCCCGTGGCTTTGCCCGTGCTTGACGGTGGGCCATTGTTGCAGCCCGCTCCGGCAGGAGCGCGCCAGGTCACCGTCTGGGGAGGTCAGGCGATGACCGTGGCCCGGAAGACCGTGCCGGTTCCGGACACTTCGGCCTTTTCGCCGGCCGGGACGAAGACGGACCGGCCCGGCGTCAGCTCGTGCTCGCCCGCCCGGACGGAGCCGGCCGTGCAGAGCAGGATCTGCGGGGTCGGGCGGGTGAGGTCGTGGGTGGTGCCGGCCTCGGGCAGGACGTAGCGGGAGAGGCGGAACTCGTCGATCGGGGTCTCGTAGACCTCTTCGCCGTCCGGGGAGGCCTCGGGGCGCAGGACGCCGGGGTCGCCGGCGCGGAAGTGGACGATGCGCAGGAGTTCGGGGACGTCGACGTGCTTGGGGGTGAGGCCGCAGCGCAGGACGTTGTCGGAGTTGGCCATGATCTCCACGCCGAGGCCCTGGAGGTAGGCGTGCGGGACGCCGGCGCCGAGGTAGAGGGCCTCGCCGGGCTGGAGCCGGACGTGGTTGAGCAGCATCGCGGCGATGACGCCGGGGTCGCCCGGGTAGTGGTGGGCGATGTCGGCGTAGGGGGCGTAGGCGCCGCCGAGGCGGTCGCAGGCGGCGGCCGCTTCCTCGACTGTCCGGGACATCTCGTCGGGGTCGGCCGTGAGGATCGCTGTGAGGACCTCGCGCAGGGCCGCGTCCTCGGGGTGGGCGTGCAGCAGGTCGACGTACGGCTTGAGGGAGTCGACGCCGAGGTCGTCGAGCAGGCCGGCGGCCTCGAGCGGGTCACGGAAGCCGCACAGGCCGTCGAACTCGGTGAGCGCGCAGATCAGTTCGGGCTTGTGGTTGGCGTCCTTGTAGTTGCGGTGCGGGGCGTCCACGGGGATGCCGCGCCGCTCCTCGTCCGCGAAGCCCTCCTTCGCCTGCGCCAGGTCGGGGTGGACCTGGAGGGAGAGCGGGGCGCCGGCGGCGAGGATCTTGAGGAGGAAGGGCAGGCGGGGGCCGAACTTGGCTACGGCGGCCGGTCCGAGTTCCTTCTCGGGGCCGGCGTCGACGACCTCGACGAGCGTGCCCCGTCCGGTGCGCGAGGGTGCGCCCGGGTGGGCTCCCATCCACATCTCCGCCTGCGGCTCGCCGGTCGGTTCGACGCCGAGCAGGCCGGGGATGGCGGTCGGGGAACCCCAGGCGTAGGGGCGGATGGTGTTGTCGAGGCGGTCCATGGGGATCTCTCCGCGTGTCCTGTGAGTGCGTACGTACGCCTGCTGCTCCCGGGCGGCTGCCGCGTGGGCGTCAGGGTGTCCCGGGCATGATCAGGCCCTCGAGGCGAGCGCCAGGTAAACGGCGGCGAAATCCGTGATGGCGATCAGTTCCGCGAGGGTCTCCAGTTCGTCGCCCGCCTCCGGTTCCAGTTCGCTGATCGGGGTGTCGTGGCTGAGGGCCAGGTCGCGGGCGCCGGGGGCGGCGGTGAGGCCGCCGATGGGGCGGTCGCGGAGCAGCACCACGCGCGCGTGGAGGGCGGGTGGTTCCTCGACGCGGTCGCGGAAGAAGTCGTCGGGGTCTGCGCTGGCGGCCAGCGGGCCCGCGAGCAGGGCGCTGTGTGCGGCGAGGGCCTCGGGGAGTTCGGCGACGACCGCCGGGGTGCCGGACAGTTCGGCCAGGGCGGCGGCGAAACGGCGGCCCGCCGGTCCGGCCGAGACGCCCTCGGTCCAGACGAGGGGGAGCGCGTCGGCGAGTTCGGCGGCCAGGGTCTTGGCGGCGTTGCTGTACGTCGCGATGGCGGGGCCGCAGCGTTCGGCGATGCGGTCGAGGCGGTCGGCGACCTTGCCGAGGGCGTCCGGCGGGGCGGTGAGCACTCCGGCACGGTCCAGGAGCGCGAGGAGCGGGGTGAGCAGGGCCCACAGGACGCCGGGGGCGGACGCGGCGAAGGGCTCGTCCTGGTCGTACGGGGCGGTCGCCATGGGGACGAACAGGCCGTGCGAGCCGTTCACGGCGTCGGCGAGCGGGGACCTGCTGGGGGCTACGGCGACGACGGTGCAGCCACGGCGGTAGGCCTGCTCGGCGAGGAGGGACAGGCCCGGTTCGGTCCCGTCCGGGGTGGTGATCAGGAGGAGGTCCACGGAGCCGACCCAGCCGGGCAGTTCCCAGCGCAGGGCGCCCGCGGCGGGGGCGACGCCGGTGGGGGCCAGGCGGGTGACCGGGCTGCCGGCGCCGGCGAGTGTGCCGAGGAGGTCGGCCGCGTGGGTGGCGGCGGCGCCCGGGCCGGCGATGAGGACGCCGCGGGGGCGGCCGTCGGGCTTGAGGTCGTTGATGCCCGCCTCGGCGGCGTGGCGGGCGGCCGTGCGGACGCGCGCGCCGGCTTCCGCGGCGCCGCGGAGCAGGTTGCGGTGGTCGGCCTCCGCGAGGCGTTCAGGGGAGTCGAGCAGCGATTCGTCGAGCATGGGGCGGCAGCCTCCGATCGCCGGGGTCCTTTATGGGGTGTCGTCCTACCTCGGTGCCCGTTGTGCCGGGAGCCATGTGCACCGGGGCTCACGCGGGTGTGTCCGCCCGCGTGTCCTACGCGGGGCGGCGGGCCTCGTCGACCAGGAGGACGGGGATGCCGTCGCGGACGGGGTAGGCCAGGGCGCAGCTCTGATCGGTGCAGATCAGTTCGGTGTCCTGCTCCTTGAGCGGGGCGTGACAGGCCGGGCAGGCGAGGATGTCCAGGAGGCCGGATTCGAGGGGCATATGGCTTCTCTTCCAGGGGTCGGAGTGCTGCGGATGTGCCTGGTCAGGGTACCGCCGGTGAAGGTGGGGCGGAGGGGCGGGAAGCTTCGCCGGCGGTCCCGTCAGCCCCTGATGATCGCCAGCGCCTCGTCCCTCACCCGGGCCATCGTCTCCGGGTCCCTCGCCTCCGCGTTCAGGCGCAGCAGCGGCTCCGTGTTGGAGGGGCGGACGTTGAACCACCAGTCGGCGGCGGAGACCGTGAGGCCGTCGAGCTCGTCCAGTTCGATGCCCTCGCGGGTCTCGTACGCGGAGCGGATCGCGGCGAGGCGGGCCGCCTGGTCGGTGACCGTGGAGTTGATCTCGCCGGAGCCCGCGTAGCGGTCGTACTGGGAGACGAGGGCGGAGAGGGGGCCTGCCTGGCCGCCCAGGGCCGCCAGGACGTGGAGGGCGGCCAGCATGCCCGTGTCGGCGTTCCAGAAGTCGCGGAAGTAGTAGTGCGCGGAGTGCTCACCGCCGAAGATCGCTCCCGACCTGGCCATCTCCGCCTTGATGAAGGAGTGGCCCACGCGGGTGCGGACCGGGGTGCCGCCGTTCTCCTTGACCACCTCGGGGACCGACCAGGACGTGATCAGGTTGTGGATGATCGTGCCCTTGCCGCCATGCCTGGCCAGTTCCCTGGAGGCGACCAGCGCGGTGATCGCGGACGGGGAGACCGGCTCGCCGCGCTCGTCGACGACGAAGCAGCGGTCGGCGTCGCCGTCGAAGGCGAGACCCAGGTCGGCGCCCTCCTCGCGGACGCGCTTCCGCAGGTCGACGAGGTTGGCCGGGTCGAGGGGGTTGGCCTCGTGGTTGGGGAAGGTGCCGTCGAGCTCGAAGTACATCGGGACCAGGGTCACCGGCAGGCCGGCGAAGACCTCGGGGACCGTGTGGCCGCCCATGCCGTTGCCCGCGTCGACGACGGCCTTCAGGGGGCGGACGGAGGCCAGGTCGACCAGCGAGAGCAGGTGCGCCGCGTAGTCCGACAACGTTTCGCGGCCGGTGATCGTGCCCGTCTTCGCGGCCGGCTCCGGGGCGCCCGACTCGCTCCAGCCCTCGACGAGTTCGCGGATCTCCGCGAGGCCGGTGTCCTGGCCGACCGGGGCGGCGCCCGCGCGGCACAGCTTGATGCCGTTGTACTGCGCCGGGTTGTGGGAGGCGGTGAACATGGCGCCCGGCAGGTTGAGCGCGCCCGAGGCGTAGTACAGCTGGTCCGTCGAGCACAGGCCGATCTCCGTCACGTCGGCGCCCTGCGCGGCGGCCCCGCGCGCGAAGGCACGCGACAGGCCCGGCGAGGAGGGACGCATGTCGTGCCCGGTCGCGATGGCGCTCGCACCGGTGACCCGGACGAAGGCCGCCCCGAAGAGCTCGGCCAGGGACTCGTCCCACTGGTCCGGGACGACTCCGCGTACGTCGTACGCCTTCACGACCTGCGACAGATCAGCAGCCACGGCCAACCTTCCCTGGAAAAGTACTGTCGGTCGGCCCAAACTACCCTCGCCCGCTGACAGCGCGCTGGGCGGACGCCGAGTGGACGCCCGGGCGTCCTCTCAGGTCAGGGCAGCATCCAGCCCAGGACCGGTGTGCTCTGGCCGACGACGATCAGGCACATGACCAGCAGCAGGCCCAGGCTCCAGGGCAGTACCTTGCGCAGCAAGTCGCCCTCCCGGCCCGCGAGTCCGACGGCCGCGCAGGCGATGGTGAGGTTCTGCGGGGAGATCATCTTGCCGAGGACACCGCCGGAGCTGTTGGCGGCGGCCAGCAGGTCGGGGGAGAGTCCCGATTCGCGGGCGGCGGTCACCTGGAGGGCACCGAAGAGGGCGTTGGCCGAGGTGTCGGATCCGGTCACGGCGACTCCGAACCAGCCGAGGACGGGTGAGAGGAACGCCAGTCCGGCTCCGGCCGCCGCGACGAAGTGGCCGATCGTCGCGGCCTGGCCGGAGAGGTTCATGACGTAGGCGAGCGCCAGTACGGAGGTCACCGTCAGGATCGCGAAGCGCAGCTCGTGGACGGTCGCGAGCCATTCCCTGACCGCCACGCGCGTGTGCACCCCGATGACGGCGGCCGTGCAGATGCCGGCGAGGAGCACCAGCGTGCCGCCGGTCGACACGATCGGCCAGGTGAAGACGTTGCCGCTGACCGGGTCGCCGTCCGGCCCGGCCACGTTCAGGAAGGGCCAGTCGTAGGTCTGGGTGGTCCTGGCCAGCCAGTCCTTGACGGCCGGGATCTGCGCGACGGAGAAGATCACGACGATCAGCGCGTAGGGGGCGTAGGCGCGCAGGACTTCGCGGGGCGCGTCCTCCTGGTCGAGTTCCTCGCTGCGGGCGCCGGTCAGCACGGAGGCGCGTACGGACTCGGCAGCGGGCACGCGCGCGTGCGGTACGGCGACCAGGGCGCCCGCGCCTGCCAGGGCGGCGCCGATGTCGGCGAGTTGGGCGGAGACGTAGTTGGATGCGGCGAACTGGGCGACGGCGAAGGCGACTCCGCATGCCAGGGCGGGCACCCAGGTCTCGCGCAGCCCGCGCCGGCCGTCCACGAGCCAGACCAGCACCAGGGGCACCACGAGGGCCAGCAGCGGCGTCTGACGGCCCACCACGGAGGCCACGGAGTCCAGCGGCAGTCCGGTGACCTGGGCGAGGGTGACGACCGGTGTGCCCATCGCGCCGAAGGCCACGGGCGCGGTGTTGGCGACCAGGGCGACGACGGCGGCGCGCACCGGTTCGAAGCCGAGGGCGACCAGCATGACCGCGCTGATCGCGACGGGCGCCCCGAAGCCGGCGAGTGCCTCCAGCAGCGCCCCGAAGCAGAACGCGATGACGAGCGCCTGGATGCGCGGGTCGTCGGACAGCCGCCCGAAGGACCGGCGCAGGATGTCGAAGTGCCGGGTGTGGACGGTCATCCGGTACACCCACAGGGCGTTGACGACGATCCACAGGATGGGGAAGAGGCCGAAGACGGCGCCCTGGGCGGCGCTGGAGAGGGTCTGGCCGAGGGGCATGCCGTACGCGAGCCAGGCGACGAGCACGGCGGCGAGGAGGCCGGTCAGGCCTGCCAGATGCGCCTTCAGGCGTACGCCGCCGAGCAGGACCAGGACGATCACGAGGGGCAGGGCGGCCACGAGGGCGGACACGCCCAGTGAGCCGGCGACGGGTTCCAGTTCCTGGACGTACAACGGGCGCCTCCCCGGTTTCCGTCATGTGAAAGCGATTTCTCGCATCCTCAAACGGAATGGTCATGTCCGCGCCAAGCTCGCGTCAATGGGTGTGCGCGAGACAGCAGCCGAACGGGGCGCTCAGTTGTCGGGGGATCGCAGGACCCGCAGATGACCTCGCCGCGCGACCTCCATCGGGTCGGCCGCACGCCCTCCGCCACCGGCCCCGGCCGCCCGCTCCTGGGGGCGGGCCGCCTCGCGCACGGCGTTGGCAAGGGCTTCCAGGTCGTCGCCGCTGGGGCGGGCCGGGGCCGAGCCGTCGAGGAGCCGGACGACCTCCCAGCCGCGCGGCGCGGTGAGGCGCTCGGAGTGCTCGGCGCACAGGTCGTAGCAGTGGGGTTCGGCGTAGGTGGCGAGCGGGCCGAGGACCGCGGTCGAGTCGGCGTAGACGTACGTCAGCGTCGCGACGGCGGGACGGCCGCAGGCGGTGCGCGAACAGCGACGTACAGGGCTCACGATGTTGGACGGTACCGCACTCTTGAGCGGGCCGCGACGACTCTCCATCAGGTCACTCCACCGTGTCGCGTTGTGAAACGCCCCACACACCCCTGTCGGCACACCCGGCTGACCTGCCCGGACACCGTCGGCCGGGGTGTCGGACGAGCCCGCAAGCGGTCAAGAGTCGTCACAAAATCCTCAATTGCCGTGACGTCGCCGGTCTCGGCGGGATACGGAATCAAGCCCAACCTTGGCTGGAATGGTCATGTAACGACATGCCACGCGGGTCGGCCGGAAGCGGTCAGTGCAGCCGCGCGGTGCCGGGCACACGCGCGTGGCGGGGACTACCCTTCAGCAGTGATGGACAAGCCCGTAACGCCCCGTGCCGCCGCCCCCGGGCCCCGCCGTCGTGATCGCCACGGCCGGGGCATGCGCGGCCCGATCGCACCGCCGCAGGTGCCGCTCGCCGCGAGCCGCGCGGAGGCGTTCGCGGATCTGGTGCAGGACTCCGTGGAGCGTCTGGAGCGGCGGTGGCCGCAGCTCGCCGACATCGATTTCCTGGTCCTGGAGGTCCCGCGCCTCGACGGGCCCGGCGAGGCGTGGAACGACGAGGCGGTTCCGCTCGGCGGCACGATCAGCGCGCGCGAGGGGCACCCCGCGCGTGTGGTGGTCTACCGGCGACCGGTCGAGATCCGCACCAAGGGGCGCGACGAGCGGGCGGCGCTGGTGCACGAGGTCGTCGTCGAGCAGGTCGCCGAGCTGCTGGGGCTGACGCCGGAGACGGTGGATCCGCGGTACGGCGAGGAACAGGGCTGAGTCGGGGGCCGCGTACGTCCCCCTCCCCCGCTCCTAATACTTCTGCAGCACCGACAGGTCCTCGTCCGCCTCCGGTACCGCCACCGTCCCCCGGTCGTCGGGGAGTGTCTGCACGGTGAAGGCGGGGACGCCGCTCTCGTTCGCCGCAAGGGTGCGGGCGCCGTAGAGCGGGCCGCCGGAGACCGGCTCGACCGTGAGCGCGTACGTGCCCTTCAGGCCGCCGGGGGCCGGGGGCTCGATGTCCTGGGTCGTGCCGGCCTTGATCGTGTACGTCTTCGACACCGGGGTGCCGCCCTCGCTGCCCGCCGAGGCGGTGACCTTGACCGTGGCGGCACGGCCGGGGGCGGTCAGGGACAGGGTGCTGCCCTTGGCGCTGTTGTCCGCGGACGTGGCGCGCGTGCCGATCGGGCGGGTGGCCGGGATGAACGCCGTCTCCTGCTTGTCGCCCTTGCCCCGTACGACCCGCAGGGCCGCCACGACCGGCACGGACCGGTCCGTCGGCGTCAGCACCAGGGAGCCCGCCTCGCCGCGTGTGACGTCGCCGAGGTCGACGGCGCTCGTCATGCCGCCCTTGACGTGCACCGTCTCGTGCCCGGCCGGGGTGATCAGCCCTGAGGGGGAGGCGAGGCGCACCTTCAGGTCCGCGTCGGCGTCGCCGGGGGTGAAGGCGACCAGGCGCACGGAGGTGGCGTCCTTGGGGATGCCGGGCAGGACCAGGCTGCCCGACGGGTCCGTGGACGCGGCCAGCCAGTCGCCGCCGAGCTTGTCGTCCAGGGCCTGCACGGAAGCGCCGACGCGTCCGCTGCGGACGTTGACGTGCACGGTGAGGTTGGTCTGCTCCTCGTCCGTGAGCGTGGACAGCAGGACCGGCTCGCTGGAGTGCGGCTGGACGGTGATGCCCTCCCCCACCGTGGACTTCAGGGAGCCGTCCTTGCCGTAGAGCTCGACGTCGACCACGGCGGCCGAGCCGTCGGGGTTCGTCAGGTGGACGTAGTCGGTGCGGTCGGCCGCGGTGCTGGCGCCCGGGAACCAGAAACTCGTGTCCGGAGCCGTGCAGTTGACGCCCTGAAGGCCGCGCCCGGTCCCGGCGGCGACCTCGGTGGTCTCCTGGACGGTCCAGCCGGGCGCGAACCTGCCGTCGGCGGTCCCGACGAGTGCCGGCGCGTCGGAACCCGAGCTGTCCCCGGTGACCGGCTTGCCGGGCTCCTTGGGGGTCAGCACGGGCTTCTCAGCCTTGTCCTTGCCTGACTTCCCGTCGCCCTTGTCCTTGTCACCGCCCGGGCCCGAGCCGTCCGCCGACGCCTCGGCCGCCGCCTGGAGTTCGGCCTTGCCGCCGCTGTCCGTGCCCTTCGTGACGGGCGTGAAGGACGTGTAGGACGTCTCGGCGAGGTCGGACGTGCTGGGTGACGGGCACAGCAGGCTCGTGCGCTCCACGGGCAGTTGGGCCGCCGCCTTGGCGGTGGCGTCCGCGCCCGGGGCGTCCGGGGCGGACAGCGCGGCGAATCCGGTGACGGCGGCGAGCGCGGTCACGCCGGCGATCAGGGACAGGGTGGTGCGGTTCACTGCTGGCTCCCGTCGGGACGCTCACTGCCCGTGCCGTGGGGGTGGTGCTGCTCCTGCGCAGGGTCGTACGGCGCGTTGTAGCCCTGGGTGTAGGTCTGGTCGTAGTCCGCCTGGTCGTACGACGGCGCCTGGGGCGGTCCGCCGTACGTGTACGGGTCGTACTGGCCGCCCTGGTACGGATCCGCCTGGTACTGCCCGCCGTAGGCGTCCGCCGGGTACGGAGCGGCCTGGTACTGGTCGCCGTAGCCCGCGTACTCGCCGCCGGCCGGGTAGCCCGCCGCGTCCCACTGACCGTGATTCTGCTGCTGCGGCACTGCCGCCGGCGGCTGCTGGGGCGGCGGGGGCGGGAACTCCCCGGGCCCGGCCGCTCCTTCGGTCGGGGGCTCGGCCTCGGCCTCGGCCTGGGCGCGCAGGCGGCGGGCGCGGCGGCCCTCGCCGGCGACCGCCTGGGCCGGGACGACCGGCTCCTCGGGCATGTCGTCGTCGACGTCGCGGCGCCGGCCGGGCAGGGCGAGCACCACGAGGACGACGGCGAGCAGGCCCTGCGTCCACAGCCACAGGGTGTGGCCGATCGGGTCCTCGTAGGTGACGTCCAGCGTGCCGCCGGTGGCGGGGAGTTCGAAGCCCTGGGCCCAGCCGTCGACCGTGGTGCGGGTCAGCGGCTTGCCGTCCAGCGTGGCGGTCCAGCCGTCGGCGGCGGTGTCCGCGAGGCGCAGCACGCGCCCGTCGGCGCCGGTCGGGATGGTGGTGTGGATGTCGACGGGCCCGGCGGCGACGGGCTCCGGAGTGCCGGATCCGGAGGCGGGGACGATGGCGGCGCGCGCGACCTCCCGGTCGATGCGCCACAGCGCGCCGCCACTCTGCTGGCTGAGCCGGGTCAGGCCGGGTGTGGCGTCCAGGACGCGGGTGACCTCGCGGGGCGCGCCCTGGTGGACGAGGACGTAGCGCACGGCGAAGCCGCCGAGCTGGTCGGCCTGGTCGGCGCCGGAGCCGGCGACGAGGTTGGCGACGACCTTGTCGAGCCTGCTGTTCTCGCCGTCGGCCGCGGCGACCTCGCCGTCGCCGAGGCGGGCGCCGGAGCCGCGCACGAGCATGTAGCCGACGTGGGCGCCGGAGTCGCTGTCGAGGACGAGGGTGCGGGCCTGGTCGCGGCTGCCGCTCTCCTCGGCGACGAACGCGGGGACCTGTGTCGGGTCGCGCCGCTCCAGCGGCCCGTCGGCGCCGCGGATCATCCAGCCGGCGGCGACGAGCAGCGGGCCCGCGGCCGAGGCGAAGGCGATCAGCACGGCGACCGGCTGGCGCCAGCCGAAGCTCTGCTCGGCCACGCGCGCCCGTGCCCCGTCGGCGCCGAGCGCGGCGGCCGCCAGGAGGGCGATGCCGTAGACGAGGGTCGCGGGGCCGGCCCAGGTGGAGCCGTTGGACAGGGCCGCGAAGACGAAGCCCACCAGGGCGACCGCCCAGGCCGTCCGGATGCCCGACTGGCGTTCCGAGCGCAGCAGGGCGGCGAGCGCGGCCAGCACGATGCCGATGAGCATCAGGCCGCTGACGGTGCCGGGGCCGCCCGGGCTGGCGCCGAGCAGGTCGAGGGCGGAGGCGGAGGCGGCTCCGTACTCCAGGCCGGCCTGGCGGAAGAAGCCGAACGGGAGCAGCGACAGCGACCAGGGCGCGAGGACCAGCAGCGGCGTGCCGAGCTGGGCGAGGAACCGCGGCCCGTACGCCGTGAGGTCCGTCCGGCGTACGGCCAGCAGCCCCACCCCGAGGATCAGCGCGACGGGCCACACGATCGGGGTGAACGATGTGGTGATGGTCAGCAGCAGTGCGTACGCCCAGGTGGCGCGCCAACTGCCCCGCGCGCCCGCCGGGTTCGCCAGGCCGGCGGCCGCGATGCCCGCGCGGGCGATGAGCGGCAGCAGCACGGCCAGGACGGCGGTGCCGAGACGGCCGCCGGCGAGAGCGCCGGTGGCGGCGGGCAGGAACGCGTAGACGACGGCCGCCCACGCGCGCAGCAGCCGGGACTCGACCAGCGGGCGGGAGGCGAAGTAGGCGGCGACACCGGCCAGCGGCACCGAGCAGACGAGCAGGACGGTGACGGCGAGGCCGGTCGAGCCGAACAGCAGGGACGCCAGCATCGCCACGAGCGCGACGTACGGCGGCGCGGAGGAGGTGCCTCCGGCGCCGACCGGGTGCCAGGCGTCCAGGTAGCGCGCCCACAGTGCGGAGGAGTCGGCCGGGGCGGGCAGCAGGGCACCGCCCGTGAGCGCGCCGCCGCCGAGGAGTTCACGGCAGGCGAGCAGGGAGACGAGCAGCAGGACGAGGAAGAGCACCGGGCCGGGCTTGCGCGCGATGCGCTTGAGCCGGGCGAACTGCTCGATCTGCAGGAAGTCCGCGTCGTCGCCGCCAGGGCCCGACTCGACGGCACCGCCGTGCCGTCCGGCACCGGCGGCGGCCTCGGGGTCTGAGCTGCCGACGAGGTTGCCCGCGACCTGCTCGACGGTCATGCGGATGGTCGCGCCGGGCGGCGGGAACAGCGGCCGCAGCTCGCCCTTGTCGACCTGGGGGGTGCCTCTGCGGCGCCGCCCGGCGAGGATCCGCTCGGGTCGCAGCAGGGTGCCCATGAGGCCGCGGATCTCGTCGACGGCCTGTCCGGGGACCTTGCCGACGAGGTAGGCGACGGTCCGCAGGAGGGTGCCGAGCACGACGCGCAGCAGCACCCAGGGGAGCACGGCCGTACGTGTGTTGACGAGCAGGCTGTAGACGGCGCCGGCCTTGTCGACCTTGTGCGGGGAGGCGGAGGTGCGGCCCACGCAGTCGACGGTGCGGCGCTCCCGCGAGGCCGCCTCGGCGTGCCGGACGACGGCTTCCGGGGCGATCAGCACGCGGTGGCCCGCGGCGTGCGCGCGCCAGCACAGGTCGAGGTCGTCGCGCATGAGGGGCAGGTGCCGGTCGAAGCCGCCGAGCTGTTCGAAGATGTCGCGGCGGACGAGCATGCCGGCGGTGGACACCGACAGCACGGTCCGGACGTGGTCGTGCTGGCCCTGGTCCTGCTCCCGGCGGTCCAGGCCGGTCCAGCGGCGGCCGGAGTTGGCGATGGAGACGCCGACCTCCAGCAGCTGCCGCCGGTCGTACCAGCCGCGGAGCTTGGGGCCCACGACGGCCACGTCCTCGCGGCCCAGCTCGTACTCGTTGTCCACGACGCGCAGCAGCTGGGCCAGGGCGTCGGGTTCCGGGGCGCAGTCGTCGTGCAGCAGCCACAGCCACTGCACCGGCTCACCGTGCGGGAGCTCGGGCATGTCGTAGGCGTCGTCGCGCCACGAGCGCGTGACCGGGTCCCAGCCGCTGGGCCGCTTCAGGTACGGCAGCTGCTCCGGGGTGAGGACCGGGGCGCTGCGGCCGCACTCCTCGACGGCCTGGCCGAAGCCGGTACGGCGGGCGAGGTGCAGCACCCGGTCGGCGCCGAGCGCGTCGGCGACCAGCTGGGCGGAGGCGTCCGCGCTGCCGGTGTCGGCCCCCATCGCGTACTGGACGGGTCGCTCCTGGCCGAGCAGCCCGGAGAGCGCGTCGGGCAGCCAGCGGGCGCCGTCGTGGGAGACGAGGACCGCGGTCACCACATGACGCGGGAACTCGGGC
Organism: Streptomyces purpurascens; assembly: GCF_045040895.1. Taxonomy (NCBI): domain Bacteria; kingdom Bacillati; phylum Actinomycetota; class Actinomycetes; order Kitasatosporales; family Streptomycetaceae; genus Streptomyces; species Streptomyces purpurascens. The sequence continues at coordinate 3,732,539 of NZ_CP108341.1, forward strand.
GGGTGGGCCGGGTCAAACACGGCTGTGGCAGCGGTGTCGTGATGAGCTGCCGGGTGGCTGTGCACGGACATCGAGGTACGGGCCCCGGTTCGGTGGACTGCGGTGGACGCCTGCGACCGGTGGGGGCCGCGGGGCGTCTCGGACGAGCGCCCACACTATCGGCAGTCCAACAGGGGCGGCGCGCAGCGCCTCGATGAGGGGTGGAGGCCGGGAGACGGGCGGGCAAGGCGGCCCGCCGCCTGTGGACAACCCACCTGCGACGGGCCGTTCGCGAACCAGGGTCCGGTCAGACCGCGGCCTTCTTCAGCCGGCGGCGCTCCCGCTCGGACAGGCCGCCCCAGATGCCGAAGCGCTCGTCGTTGGCGAGGGCGTACTCGAGGCATTCGGAGCGGACCTCGCAGGAGAGACAGACCTTCTTGGCCTCCCGGGTCGAGCCGCCCTTCTCGGGGAAGAAGGACTCGGGGTCGGTCTGGGCGCACAGCGCGCGCTCCTGCCAGCCGAGTTCCTCGTCCGCGTCGTCGACCAGCAGTTGCTGCACCAGCTCGGTCATGTGCGCCCCTCGTCTGTTCTTTTCCGCGTCCCCGTGATGTAGCCGTTACCGATTGCGGCTGAACGACACGAGTGAAATTACAAGTGTGCTGCTCCGGGCGAGTCAAGCCGAGATCTGCTATTGAGCCCCTTATTCACTCTGCGGAACCAAGGCCGTGCGGAAAGTGTTCAAATCGGCATAAACCTTGACACGCAGACGGAGCCCACGTGAGGCCCCACCGTCACCCGGGCCCCGTACGGACCTGTACGAGGAAGGACGCCCAGGAGTTCGATCTCGTTCCGGCACGCACGTCGAAGCGAATCTGATCACAGTCTGATCACGAGTGCGCAACGAGGTTTGTGTGCCCGGATGGACGCCATGTGTCCGGGCCGGCACATGAACAAACCTTTCATCTGAGCGAACGACCGGATGAGGTGAACCTCGTCCCACATACCGGGTGCCGAGTTGACAGTGGAGGTGTGACCCGGTGTCCTAGTGGGCATGCTCGCGAACTTGGCACTCACCTCGACCCGCCCCGCCGGGTCCCACGGTGCTGCCCACGCTCGCTGTAGCTGTTGCTGTTCCAGCTGTTGAGCCACACCCGCTCCAGCTGAAGGCCGAGCCACCAGTCCCTCGGCTCCCGTTCCCTCTGACCCACTTTCACTGAGGAACCACCGCACCCATGAACAGCGACAGCGACCTCCAGATCGCCGGCGACATCCTCGAGGTCCCGCACCTGCTCCAGGTGGAGCGCGAGCACCCGGCCACCGTCGCCGAGTTCGTCGGACTCGCCCGCTCCATCGCCGCCGACCGCTCCCAGTGGGAGCACCTCGTCCGCTACGACGCGGCCAGCCGCTGGTACCACCGGCTGCGCACCGGCCCGGGCTACGAGGTGTGGCTGCTGTCCTGGGTGCCCGGGCAGGGCAGCGGGCTGCACGACCACGGCCGCTCCTCCGGTGTGCTGACCGTGCTGGACGGCACGCTGACGGAGCGCACGGAGCGGGGCACGCGCGCGTTGCGGGCGGGCGCGCAGCGCGTGTTCGCGCCGGGGTATGTACACGAGGTAGTGAATGACGCACTCGAGTCGGCGGTGAGTTTGCACGTCTACTACCCGGGGCTGACGCAGATGCCGATGCACACCTCCCCGCACTGCGAGGCGGCCCGTACCGAGCCGGGCGCCCTCACTGCCTGACCGGTTGTCGTAGCCGCCGACCGGTTGTCGTAGCCGCCTGCAAGACTGGCTCCCATGCGCATTGTGGTTCTGGCAGGCGGCATCGGTGGTGCCCGGTTCCTGCGTGGTCTGAAGCGGGCCGTCCCGGACGCGGACGTCACGGTCATCGGCAACACCGGGGACGACATCCACCTCTTCGGGCTGAAGGTCTGCCCGGACCTCGACACGGTGATGTACACGCTCGGCGGCGGCATCAACGAGGAGCAGGGCTGGGGGCGTGCCGACGAGACCTTCCACCTCAAGGAGGAGCTCGCGGCGTACGGCGTCGGTCCCGAGTGGTTCGGCCTGGGCGACCGGGACTTCGCCACGCACATCGTGCGGACGCAGATGATCGGCGCCGGGTTCCCGCTGAGCGCGGTGACGGAGGCGCTGTGCGAGCGCTGGAAGCCGGGTGTGCGGCTGATCCCGATGTCCGACGACCGCGTCGAGACCCACGTGGCGGTCGAGATCGACGGCGAGCGCAAGGCGATCCACTTCCAGGAGTACTGGGTGCGGCTGCGCGCCTCGGTGCCCGCCGAGGCGATCGTGCCGGTGGGCGCCGACCAGGCGAAGCCCGCTCCGGGGGTCCTGGAGGCCATCGCCGAGGCGGACGTGATCCTCTTCCCGCCGTCCAACCCGGTCGTGTCGATCGGCACGATCCTCGCCGTGCCCGGCATCCGGGAGGCGATCGCCGACGCCGGAGTCCCGGTGATCGGCCTGTCCCCCATCGTCGGCGACGCGCCCGTGCGGGGCATGGCCGACAAGGTGCTGGCCGCCGTGGGCGTCGAGTCGACCGCGGCGGCGGTGGCCGAGCACTACGGCTCGGGCCTGCTGGACGGCTGGCTCGTGGACACGGTGGACGCGGGCGTGGTGGAGCAGGTCGAGGCGGCCGGGGTGCGCTGCCGGGCCGTGCCGCTGATGATGACCGACACCGACGCGACCGCGCGGATGGCCCAGGAGGCGCTGGCGCTGGCGGAGGAGGTGCGGGGAGCTTGAGCGAGGAGGTCTCGGACCGGCGGCGGGGCGGCGACGGATACCGGGTGTGGGCCGTGGCCGGGCTGCCCGAGGTCGCGGCCGGGGACGATCTGGCCAAGCTGATCGCGGCCGCCGAGCCCGGTCTGGCTGACGGGGACGTACTGCTCGTCACGTCGAAGATCGTGTCCAAGGCGGAGGGCCGCATCGTCCAGGCGGCCGACCGCGAGGCGGCCATCGACGCGGAGACGGTACGGGTGGTGGCCCGGCGCGGCGCCCTCCGGATCGTCGAGAACCGGCAGGGCCTGGTCATGGCCGCGGCCGGGGTCGACGCGTCCAACACCCCCTCCGGGACCGTGCTGTTGCTGCCCGAGGACCCGGACGCGTCCGCCCGCGCGATCCGTGACGGACTGCGCGACGCCCTCGGCGTCGAGGTCGGTGTCGTCGTCACCGACACGTTCGGGCGGCCCTGGCGCGCGGGGCTCACGGACGTCGCGATCGGCGCCGCCGGGGTGCGCGTACTCGACGATCTGCGCGGGGGCACGGACGCGTACGGCAATCCGCTCAGCGCCACCGTCGTCGCCACGGCCGACGAACTCGCCGCCGCCGGCGACCTGGTCAAGGGCAAGGCCGCCGGGCTGCCCGTCGCCGTCGTACGCGGGCTCCCGGACCTGGTCGCGGGGGGCGACGACGAAGAGGGGGCGCGGGCCATCGTGCGTGGCGCGCGCGACGACATGTTCCGGCTCGGCACGTCGGAGGCGGTACGGCTGGCGGTGACCCAGCGGCGTACGGTCCGGGCCTTCACGGACGAGCCCGTCGACCCCGGTGCCGTACGGCGGGCGGTGGCCGCGGCCGTGACGGCTCCGGCGCCGCACCACACCACTCCGTGGCGGTTCGTGCTGCTGGAGTCCGAGGAGTCGCGGACGCGGCTGCTCGACGCCATGCGGGACGCCTGGATCGCCGATCTGCGGCGGGACGGCAAGACGGAGGAGTCCATCGCCAAGCGGGTGCGGCGCGGCGACGTCCTGCGGAACGCTCCGTACCTCGTCGTCCCCTGCCTGGTCATGGACGGCTCGCACACCTACGGCGATCCGCGGCGGGACGGCGCCGAGCGGGAGATGTTCGTGGTCGCCTCGGGCGCCGGCGTGCAGAACTTCCTGGTCGCGCTGGCCGGGGAGCGGCTGGGGTCGGCGTGGGTGTCGTCGACGATGTTCTGCCGGGACGTGGTGCGCGAGGTGCTGGAGCTGCCGGCGGACTGGGACCCCATGGGCGCCGTGGCGGTCGGGCATCCGGCGGAGGAACCGCGACCGCGGCCGGAGCGGGACGCGGGGGCGTTCATCGAGGTGCGGTGACCGGGGCGGGGCGGCGTCTACGCTCGTAGGGCTGCTCCTCTCATCCTTCCCGGTGAGTCATGCCGGCGACTTCGTTCAGGGGCCTTGTTCATGGCAGGACGGTTCACTCCCCGGCCCACGCGTACGACGGTGCGCGGCGGCCATGTCGCCGTGGGCGCGGGCGTGCCCCGGCAGGCGGCGGGGCCGGGGCGGGTGCGCGACTGGGTGCCGGACGGGCCGCTGGATCTCGGTCTGGTGCTCGGGCCGCTGCGGCGCGGGCCGGGTGATCCGACGTTCCGGGCGACGCCGGACAGGTCGGTGTGGCGGACCGCTCTCACTCCCGCCGGGCCCGGGACGCTACGGGTGCGCGCGTCCGGCGGTGGGGTGCGCGGGGAGGCCTGGGGGCCCGGGGCCGAGTGGCTGCTGGAGCGGTTGCCGGAGCTGCTCGGGGCCGCGGATGATCCGTCCGCGTTCGTGCCGCGGCACCGGCTGGTGGCGTTGACCCGGCATCGGCGGCCGGGGCTGCGGCTGACGCGGAGCGGGCTGGTGCTGGAGTCGCTGATTCCGTCGATTCTCGAGCAGAAGGTCACGACCGATGAGGCGTATCGGGCGTGGCGGTTGCTGGTGCGGAAGTTCGGGGAGCCGGCGCCGGGGCCCGTGCCCGGGCCGATGCATGTGATGCCGGGGCCTCGGACGTGGGCGTTGATTCCGTCGTGGGAGTGGCATCGGGCCGGGGTCGACAACAAGCGGGCGTCGACGATTCTGCGTGCGGTTCGGCTGGCCGGGCGGTTGGAGGAGGCGGCCGGGATGGAGCCGGGGGCGGCTCGGGCGCGGCTGGAGGTCGTGCCGGGGGTCGGGCCGTGGACGTCGGCGGAGACGGTGCAGCGGAGTCATGGGGCGGCGGATGAGGTGACGGTGGGGGATCTGCATCTGCCGCGGATCGTGGGGTGGGCGTTGGCCGGGGATCGGGATGCGGATGACTCCGTGATGCTGGAGTTGCTGGAGCCGTATGCGGGGCAGCGGCATCGGGCGGCTCGGTTGATTTTGCTGAGTGGGAGGGTGCCGGGGCGTAGGGCGCCGAAGATGCCTCGGTGGGATATCGGGGGGTTGTGATGCACTGCCCGTTGCTCGGTGCCCTGCGTCGGTGCTGAGGGCGGGTGGGTGCGCAGCCCGGCGGAGCGGGGTGCCTCCCCCACTCTCGGCTTCGCTCGAGCGGGGGGACCCCCACCGCCCACCCGCGCCGCCCTGGGGGCACCTCCCAGGCCCTTAAGGCACTGGGGGAGGCACGCATGCCCGCAGCTCGGCTCCGCCCTAAGCCCTACTGGTCCGACGAGAAGCGGACCGCTCCTGCTGGGATTTGGGCGTCGCACCAGATGCGGGTGCCCTCCAGGAGTTCGTTGTCGGGGCCGATGGTCGCGCCGTCGCCTATGACCGTGCCGGTGAGGACGGAGCGTTCGCCGACTCGGGCCCGTGCGCCTATGAGGGAGTCGGTGACGACCGCGCCGGGTTCGATCACGGCGCCCGGCATGATCGTGCTGCCGAAGACCCGTGCGCCCTCGGCGACGAAGGCGCCCTCCCCCACCACCGTGCCGCCGGACAGCTTCGCGTCGGCCGCGACCGTCGCCGTCGGCAGCACCAGGCGGTCGCCGCAGCGGCCGGGGACGGCGGGCGACGGGGCCCGGCCTAGGACCAGGTCCGCCGAGCCCCGGACGAACGCCGCCGGGGTGCCGAGGTCCAGCCAGTACGTCGAGTCGACCATGCCCTGAAGGTGGGCTCCGGCGGAGAGGAGGTCGGGGAAGGTCTCCCGTTCCACCGACACCGGCCGGCCCAGCGGGATCGTGTCGATGACCGAGCGGCGGAACACGTACGCCCCCGCGTTGATCTGGTCGGTGACGATCTCCTCGGGGGTCTGCGGCTTCTCCAGGAACGCCAGGACCCTGCCCGTGTCGTCCGTGGGGACCAGGCCGTAGGCACGCGGGTCCGTGACCTTCGTGAGGTGCAGGGAGACGTCCGCGCCCGTCGACTCGTGGGTGTCCACCAGGGCCCGGATGTCCAGACCCGTCAGGATGTCGCCGTTGAAGATCAGGACCGGGTCGTCGGGGCCGGAGCGCAGCCGGGAGGCGACGTTGCGGATGGCGCCGCCCGTGCCGAGGGGCTCCTCCTCCGTCACGTACTCCAGGTGCAGGCCCAGCGCGGATCCGTCACCGAAGTACGGCTCGAAGACCTCGGCCAGATAGGACGTGGCCAGGACGATGTGCTCGACGCCCGCCGCTCTCGCTCTCGCCAGCTGGTGCGTGAGGAAGGGCACCCCGGCCGCCGGGACCATGGGCTTGGGCGTGTGCACCGTGAGCGGGCGCAGCCGGGTGCCCTTGCCGCCGACCAGGAGGATCGCTTCTGTCACGTGTCGTCTCTGCTTCCTGCCGGGACCGGCCGAACTGTCTTTCGGCCGGTCAGTGTATGCAGACCGTTCCGTGGCGCCTTCGCTGGCCGTGCGGCATTCCGGCCCTCCGTTCTCAGCGGCCCTGGTAGCGGGCCGCCGTGGAGCGGGCCGAGCCGAGCTTGCCGTAGAGCTTCCGTCCCGGGCAGGCCGTCTTGAAGCCGTCCCGGTGACCGGAGATCACGTTCAGTCGTACCTTCTTACCTTTGCGGTAGAGATTGCTGCCAGCCGACTTCAGGTAGGTCTTTCCCCGCGGATTCATCCGGTACAGGCCCAGCTTCCACGCCGTGACCCGGGCGATGGCCTTGACGGCGGCGGACGACGGCTTCTTGGATCCGTACGATCCGAGGACGGCGATGCCCATGCTGTTGCTGTTGAAACCAAGGGTGTGGGCGCCGAGGACCGGCCTCGCCACGCCTCCCGCGCGGCCCTCGTAGATCTTTCCGCACTTGTCGATGAGGAAGTTGTAGCCGACGTCCCGCCAGCCCATGCTCTTGACGTGGTAGCGGTAGATACTGCGGATGAGTGACGGAGACTGCGAGCAGTTGTACTTGTTGCCGCTCGCGGTGTGGTGCACGAAGGCCGCCTTGACCTTCTTCGTGTAGACGAACTTCCGCTCCCGCAGCCCCTCGTTCGCGCCCCAGCCGCGCCGCGTGACGATCCGCGGGCGCGGGCCGACGTACGGCTTCGCCCGCTGCCGCTGAGCCGCCTCGGCGGCACGGAGGGTGTAGTACTCGCGCTCGGTCGCCGCGCGGCTCAGTGCCGTGATCTCGGTGGCGCCGAGGGGGGCGAGGTCCGCGTTGGCGGCGGAGGCGTCGGTGGCGGCGGAGGCCTCGGTGTTCAGGCCGCCGGTGCGGGGGCTGTCCACGGGGCCGCCGGGGAGTGCCTCGTCGCCCTCGCCGGGGTCGACGAGTTCCAGACGGAGGCCGGAGGGGAGCGAGGGTGCGGCGACCGCGATGCTGCGGCCGCCGGTGCCCTGCAGTTCCGAACGGACCCGGAGTTCCACGCCGTCGGAGTCGCCCACCCACAGCGGCGCCGTGGCGCCGCGGACGCGGCCCGAGGTGCTCTCGGGGGTGTCCAGGTCGGCCGCGTGGTCGCCGTTGTGCGTCTCCACGTCCTGCCATCCCGACCAGGTGCCGGTGCCGGCGGCACGGGTGCGGACACGGACGCGGCCGTGCAGTTCGGCATGGGGGTCGTCCCAGATGACGCCGACGAGCGAGAAGCGGCGAACGGCACGGCGGGACAGGCCCTGTTCGGCCGAGGCGGAGGCAGAGGCTGAGGCGGAGGGGGTGGCGCGGCTGCGGGTGAGGGGTTCGAGGGGGAGGGACTGGGTGCTGCCGGCGGCGGACGGTTCGGCCGCGCGCCGGTCGGTCATGGTCGTGTCCGGCGCCCCCGCGTGGGGCGCGGGTCTCGCGGCCGTGGCGACCTCGGTGGTCGGCACCGGTCTCGCCGTCGCCGCGAGGGCGGGCGGAGTGAGGGGAAGGGCCAGAGCGGCCGCACAGGTGACACCGATCGAGGAAGCAAGGAATCCACGCATGCCCCTGATCTTTGGCATAGGCCTATAAGTCTGTCCATTTGGGATTTGACGGACTGTCGGTCGAAATGCGGCCGAACCGGTGGTGAACGCGTGGCGGGGCGGTGGCCGGGCCGTTGGGCGGAGGCCGGCGTGCCGCGTACCCTTGCGCGGGTGAACGCCACCGATCGCACCCCCGCCGACCTGCTGGGTTCCGCACTCGCTGCGGATCCGGGACGCCCCCTGGTGACCTTCTACGACGACGCCACGGGCGAACGTGTCGAACTGTCCGTGGCCACCTTCGCCAATTGGGTGGCCAAGACCGCGAACCTGCTCCAGGACGAGCTGTCCGTCGAGCCCGGGGACCGGGTCGCGCTGCTGCTGCCCGCGCATTGGCAGACGGCGGTGTGGCTGCTCGCGTGCGCGTCGGTCGGCGTGGTCGCGGACGTGTCCGGGGACGCGCGGGCCGCCGATGTCGTGGTGAGCGGGCCGGACGGGCTGGAGGCGGCCCGGGCGTGTTCCGGGGCGCGGATCGCGATGGCGCTGCGGCCGCTCGGCGGGCGGTTCCCGCAGACCCCCGAGGGGTTCATCGACTACGCGGTGGAGGTGCCGGGGCAGGGGGACCGGTTCGTGCCGTACGCGCCCGTGGATCCGGAGGAGCCCGCGCTGATCGTGGCGGGGCGGGAGTTCACTGGGGCCGAGGTTGTGGAGCGGGCTCGGGCGGGGGCGACGGAGCTGGGGCTGACCGGGCCCGGCTCACGGATCCTGTCGGGGTTGCCGTACGACACGTGGGAAGGGCTGAACGCGGGGTTGTACGGGCCGTTGGCCACGGGAGGGTCTGTGGTGCTGTGCCGGAATCTGGAGTTGGTGGGGGGCGAGGTGCTGGACAAGCGGGTGGAGAGTGAGCGGGTCACGGCGCTTGCCCGGTAGGCCGTTTCTTGGTGCGGGGCGTTGCTGCTGGAGGCGGGTGGGTCCGCAGCCCGGCGGTGCGGGGTGCCGCTCTCTCTGGGACGGGTGCCGCCCTCAGCGGCACGATTGCCCACGGCCAGGCGGCCAGCGCCCCCCGTTCGGCCCATCCCCACCCCTCCCCCACCGCCCATCCACGCCACAGTCGTAGGAGCAGTGCGCACGGCACGTTCGTACGACGTGAGGGGTGGTCCCTGTCGTGGCCGACACCGGTGGTGGGTCCTTGCCGAGGCTCGGGCCGGGTGCGGGGGCCTCGGCAAGTGGGCGGGGGCTGGCGCGGCGGCGGCGTCGGCGGTGGGTGCGGTGCACGGCGTTCGGGATCGCCGCCCTCGTCGTGGCGGCCGCCGGGGCCGGATGGGCCGTGTACGCGAAGCTCAGCGGGAACATCACGCCCGACGAGGCCGCCGCCGCCGAGCTCGCGCGGTACGAGAAGGAGCGGCCCACCTCGCTGGTCAGGGACGCGCGGAACGTCCTGCTGATCGGCTCGGACTCGCGCGAGGGTGACGACAACGCCCGCTACGGCCGGGACTCCGGGACCGAGCGGTCGGACACCACGATCCTGCTGCACCTGTCCGCGGGCCGGAGCAGCGCCACCGCCGTCTCCCTGCCCCGGGACCTGATGGTGGAGCTGCCGGGCTGCCGCCGCCCGGACGGGTCCCGCAGCGCGCCGCGGTTCGCGATGTTCAACCAGGCCTTCGCGCTGGGCGGTTCGGCCTGCACCATCCGGACCGTCGAGAAGCTCACCGACGTCCGCGTCGATCACCACGTCGTCGTCGACTTCCACGGCTTCAAGGAGATGGTCGACGCGGTCGACGGTGTCGAGGTGTGCCTGCGGGAGCCGGTCGACGACCGGGCCGCCAAGCTGAGGCTGCCCGCGGGGCGCGTGACACTCAACGGCGAGCAGGCCCTCGGCTACGTCCGTGCCCGCAAGTCCCTCGGCGACGGCAGCGACACGGAGCGGATGGAGCGGCAGCAGCGATTCCTCGGCGCACTCGTCAACAAGGTGCGCAGCAATGACGTCCTGCTGAATCCGGTGAAGCTGTATCCCGTGCTGGACGCCGCCACGTCCTCTCTCACAACGGACCCGGATCTTGCCAGCCTGCGCGGTTTGTACGAACTCGTGCGCGGCCTGCGCGACATCCCCATGGAACAAGTGCAATTCCTGACCGTCCCCCGGGAGTCGTACGCATACGACGCCAATCGCGACCAACTCGTGGAGCCCGAGGCGGAGAAGCTGTTCGAGCGGCTGCGTAAGGACTCGCCGGTGGTCGTCGCGGGGGACGTTCCGCACGGTTCTGCCCCGTTGAGGCCCACCGAATCGCGTGACGGATCGTACGGGGATCCGTATCCGGGTCCGTTCACGAAAACCGTCGTCACCGTTTCTCCTCCACCCACGTTCCGTGGAAACACGGCAGCCGAGGACACCTGCGAGTAAAGCGGACACCAAGGCCGCCTCAAGGTAACGCGCTCTTCACCGGGAAATGGGCGGATTGCCCAGGTGTAGGGACGTGGAGTTCGTCACCGTCGTCGCTCGACGCTGAACTGGGCGGTTAGTGTGAGCGACCCCGGTGCGCCCGGCTCTGAGGACGGTCCTGAGATCGCGCACTGTGTGACCGAGACCGAGCGCCTTGGAGGGGAAGGCGCCGCGTGCCCCGACGGAGGAAACAGACAACCGTGGACGCGCAAGGCCGTGGGCGGGCGGACGATATCGATCCCGCCGACCAGTGGGTGCTCAATCCGAACACCGGCGAATACGAAATGCGACTGCCCCCTTCCGCACCGCAGTCAGGTGTCCCCGGGCCCCGCAAACCACCGGCCTCCGACACGGACCCGTCGGCACTCGGCTCCACGCAGCCGCTCGGCCGTTCCGCGGCGCCCGGCCGCGCCAGGCCCGAGACGCCCGGTCGTGCGGTGCCGCCGCCGCGCAGGCGCCGCGGGGCTCCGGCTCCGGAGGAGCCGCTGCCGGGGCGGCGTGGGCGCCGGCCCGCCAAGAAGGCCGCGAAGGGCAAGAAGGTCCTGCTGTGGACCGGCGGCGTGATGGCGTTCGTGCTGGTCGCCGGGGCGGGCGCCGCGTACTTCTACATCGAGCACCTGAACAGCAACATCGCGTCGGTCTCCGACGACGGCGCGAGCACCGGTGGCTTCGAGAAGGACAAGGCCATCAACATCCTGCTGATCGGCACCGACAAGCGCACCGGCGCGGGCAACGAGAAGTACGGCGACGCGGGCAGTGTCGGGCACGCCGACACCACGATCCTGCTGCATGTCTCCAAGGACCGTTCGAACGCGACCGCGCTGAGCATCCCCCGGGACCTGATCGTCGACATCCCGGACTGCCCGACCACGCAGGAGGACGGGTCGCAGAAGGTCATCCCGGGCACGCCGCAGACCCGCTTCAACACCAGCCTCGGCCAGGACGACCGAACCCCCAGCTGCACGATGCGGACCGTGACGGAGCTGACCGGGGTCAAGCCGGACAACTTCATGGTCGCCGACTTCAACGCGGTCAAGACGCTGACCAGCGCGGTCGGCGGGGTCGAGGTCTGTCTGGGCAAGGACATCGACGACCCGGACTCGCACCTCAAGCTGTCGAAGGGCAACCACACGATCGAGGGCGAGCAGGCGCTGGCCTTCGTGCGTACGCGGCACTCGGTCGGCTTCGGCGGCGACCTGAGCCGGATCGGGCTCCAGCAGCAGTTCCTGAGCGCGCTGATGCGCAAGCTGAAGGACAACGACACGCTCACCAGCCCCTCGAAGATGCTCGATCTGGCCGAGGCGGGCACCAAGGCGCTGACCGTCGACTCGCAGCTGTCCAGCATCGGCAAGCTGAAGGACCTCGGTCTCGAGCTGGGCAAGCTCAACACCAAGAACCTGACGTTCGCCACGACCCCGGTGATCGACAACCCGGCGGAGAAGGTCCCGACCACGGTCGTCCTCAACGATTCGTCGGCCCCGCAGGTCTTCGACATGATCAAGAACGACGTCTCGTTCACCGCGGTCAAGGACAAGAAGAAGAAGGAAGCGGCCGCGGTGGCCGCCCGGCTCAAGGGCACCAAGTCCGCGGCCTCCGAGGTGCGGGTGCGGATCATGAACGGCGGTGCCGTCGCCGGCAGCGCCCAGGAGACGCTCAGCTGGCTGCAGGTCGAGGAGGGCGTGACCAAGTCGGAGAACGCCGGCAACGCCCCCGCCGAGCTGGCGAAGACGACCCTCGAGTACGCCCCCGACCAGGCCGACCAGGCCCGCCGCCTCGCCGACATCATGGGCCTGCCCGGGTCCGCGCTGAAGCCCGGCGAGAGCGTGGAGAACGCCCAGGGCGTCCCCGCGATGACCCTGACCCTCGGCAAGGACTTCAAGGGCGCGGGCGCTTCCCAGACCACCCCGGCCAAGGCGCCGGCGGACGTGGACAAGTCCACGGCGGACAAGGTCGAGTGCGCCGAGTGACCTGAAGGGCCTGTCCTACGTCTCACAGGGCGTACGGCAGGCCTTGTCCGGTGACACGGGGGTGTGGGAAGCAGATGGCGCGGAGCAGCGGTGTGTATGGGGAGGGGACGAAACCGGGTGCCGTCCCGCGTGAGCCGGCCCCGGGCAGATCCACCGGGCCGGGCGGCCGGGACCGCCGCCGAGGCCGTCGGGCCCGCCGCGGACGCCGAGTCCTGCGCTGGTCGGCGACGACCCTCTCCCTGCTGGTCCTCGGAACCGCCGGCGCCGGTTACCTCTACTACGAGCACCTGAACGGCAACATCGAGAAGGGCCAGCGCAGCAGCGGCGACTCCAAGGCGCGGCGGGCCGCTCCGAACGCGGCCGGGCAGACGCCCCTGAACATCCTGCTGATCGGCTCCGACAGCCGTAACTCCGACGAGAACGTGAAGCTGGGCGGCGCCAGGAAGGACCGCGGCACTCCGCCGCGGGGCGATGTGCAGATGCTCATCCATCTGGCCGCGGACCGCGAGAGCGCGTCCGTGGTGAGCATTCCGCGCGACACCCGGGTCGACATACCCAAGTGCACCGACCCGAAGTCCGGTCGGACGTACCCGCCGGTCAACACGATCATCAACGCCTCGCTGGCCCGGGGCGGGGCGGGCTGCACGCTGGCGACCTGGGAGAACCTCACCGGGGTCTACGTCGACCACTGGATGACGATCGACTTCGCGGGCGTGGTCAAGATGGCCGACGCCATCGGCGGGGTCGAGGTGTGCGTGGAGCAGAACGTGTGGGACCGCCCGCTGCCCCGCGTGCCCGGCGGCTCCGGACTGAAGCTGAAGGCCGGCCGGACGAAGGTCCAGGGCGAGCAGGCCTTGCAGTGGCTGCGCACCCGCCACGCCTGGGGCAGCGACCCGCTGCGGGCCAGGGCGCAGCACATGTACATGAACTCGATGATCCGCACGCTCAAGTCGCAGAACGTCTTCACCGACACCGGCCGGCTGACGGACCTGGCCGAGGCGGCCACCAAGTCGCTGCACGTGTCCGAGGAGATCGGCACGGTGAAGAAGCTGTACGACCTGGGGGCGCAGCTGAAGACGGTGCCGACGGACCGCATCACCATGACGACGCTGCCCACGGCCGCGGACCCGGAGGACGCCAACCACCTGATCCCGGCCGGCACCGACGCCGACCGGGTCTGGGAGATGATCCGCGACGACGTGCCGTTCGACGGCAAGGGCGGGAAGCCGGGCGCGAAGAAGACGGAGAAGGCCGAGAAGGCGTCCCGGGATCCGGCCGCCGCGGACGGCGAGATCGGCGTCCTGGTGCAGAACGCCACGCGCTCCAGCACCCTCGGACCGGTGAGCGGACGCGCGGGCGCCATCACCCAGTCGCTCGTGGGGAAGGGCTTCACGAAGGCCGCAGCGGACACCTCGGGCGCGCTGGCCGAGGAGCGGAGCGTCGTGCGCTATCCGAGCGCCGAGCTGGCGGGCGATGCCCAGCGCGTCGCCAAGTCGTTCGGCATTCCGCGGAGTTCCGTGCGGCAGTCCACCGACGTATCCGGCGTCACGGTCGTCGTGGGCGCCGACTGGCGTACGGGTACGGCGTATCCGAAGCAGCCGGCGCCCAAGGCCGGAGACCTGCCCGGTGACGCGGACGCGCTCAACGGCTCGGACGCCGGTAAGTGCATGAACGTGTACGCGCCCTACCGCTGGTAGAGATTCCCGGAACGGAATTGGGCTGGATTGCCCAAATGTAGGGACGCTGAATTTGTCATTCAGCGCACACCGACGTTCAACTGGGCGGATAGTGTGAGCGATCCAGTGCTTCTGTGATGACCAAGTACCCGCGCGCCTTCCGGGGGGAGAAGGCGCCGCGTGCCCCGACGGAGGAATCGGACAACCGTGGACGCGCAACGCCGTGGGCGGGGGGAACAGATGGACCCCGCAGACCAGTGGGTACTCAATCCGAACACCGGCGAATACGAACTGCGACTGAATCCATCCGCAGCGCAGTCGCGGACGGCTCCTCGTACAGCCACCGCACGTTCGACCGGCGCACGTTCGGCCGCTCCCCGTGAGGGCGCGACCCGCAGCACCCGTACCGAGGTTCCGCCGCAGCGCAGGCGGCGCGGTGCTCCCGAGGAGCCGCCGCCGGGGCGCCGCGGTGGGCGCCGGCCGGTGCAGCAGAAGCCGAACAAGGCGAAGAAGGTGCTGCTGTGGACCGGCGGCACGATGGCGTTCGTGCTCGTCGGGGTCAGTGCGGCCGGCTACTTCTACCTCCAGCACCTGGAGGGCAACGTGTCGACGACCGACGTCGGCAGCGCGGGTGCCAGCAACTTCAGCAAGGACGAGGCCTTCAGCGTCCTCATCATCGGTACGGACAAGCGCACCGGCGAGGGCAACGAGGGCTACGGCGACAAGGGCAGTTCCGGGCACGCCGACACCACGATCCTGCTGCACGTCGCCAAGGACCGCTCCAACGCGACCGCGCTGAGCATCCCGCGCGACCTGATCGTGAACATCCCCGACTGCCCGACGAAGCTGGAGGACGGCTCGGAGAAGGTCGTCCCAGGGAATCAGGGCGTCCGCTTCAACCGGAGCCTCGGGGAGGGCGGTCGGGACCCCGGCTGCACCATGCGCACGGTGAAGGAGAACACCGGCATCACCGTCGACCACTTCATGATGGCCGACTTCAACGCGGTGAAGACGCTGACCACGGCGGTGGAAGGCGTCGACGTGTGTGTGGAGAAGCCGGTCAACGACAAGGAGTCCAAACTCGTCCTGCCCGCGGGCGAGTCGACGGTGGAGGGCGAGCAGGCCCTCGCGTTCGTCCGTACACGCAAGAGCTTCGGCAACAGCGGCGACCTCGACCGGATCAAGGTGCAGCAGCAGTTCCTGGGCTCGCTGATGCGCAAGATGGCCTCCAGCGACACCCTCACGAGTCCCTCGAAGCTGCTGAACCTGGCCGAGGCCGCGACGAAGGCGCTGACCGTGGACCAGGCGATCGGCAGGGTCAGCACGCTCAAGGACGTCGCCCTCGAGCTGAAGAAGGTGCCGACGAAGAACATCAGCTTCACCACGGTGCCGGTGGTGGACAACCCTGCGGAGACGGTGAAGGCCACGGTCATCTTCGACAAGTCCAAGGCGCCGCAGGTGTTCGACATGATCGAGAACGACGTCTCCCTGACCGAGGTCAAGCAGCAGGAGAAGAAGGAGAAGGACGCCCAGGCCGCCCGGCTGAAGGGCACCAAGTCCGCGGCCTCCGAGGTACGGGTGCGGATCATGAACGGCGGTGCCGTCGCCGGCAGCGCGCAGAAGACCCTCCAGTACCTCCAGGTCGAGGAGGGCGTGGACAAGTCGGAGAACGCCGGCAACGCGCCCGCCGAGCTGGCGAGGACGACCCTCGAGTACGCCCCCGACCAGGCCGACCAGGCCCGCCGCCTCGCCGACATCATGGGCCTGCCCGGGTCCGCGCTGAAGCCCGGCGAGAGCGTGACCAACTCCCAGGGCGTCCCCGCGATCACCCTGACCCTCGGCAAGGACTTCAAGGGCGCCGGCGTGAAACTCAACGCCCCGGCCAAGGCGGCGGACGTGGAGAAGTCCACCGCGGACAAGGTGAAGTGCGCTAGTTGACCCGTTGAGGGCAACTGACAGGCCCGTCGTGCGTCTAACAGGAGGCAGGGCGGGCCTGCTGCATGCGCCGGGGGGCGGAGAGGACCGGGGAAGTGACGCAGAGCGGTGTGCGGGAGGACGGTAAGCGGCAGAGCGTCCGCCACGAACCGGACCCGGGCGAGGAGAAGCCGACGCCGGGCAGCCGGCCGCCCGACGGTGACGGCACGTCGGCAGGGGACGCGGAGACGCCCGACGACGAGGGCGTGCCGGCGGGGAGCGCGAGCACGCCCGACGTCGACGGCACATCGGCGACAGACCCGAACTCACCCGGCCGCGACGATGCGGCCGGAGGCGACGGTGGGGAAAGCGGTCGGCGGCGCGGGGGCCGGGCGCCGCGCAGGCGGCGGGTGCTGAAGTGGTCCGCCCTCGTGCTGGCCGTGCTGATACTCGGGACGGCCGGGGCCGGCTACCTCTACTACCGCCATCTCAACGGCAACATCAAGAAGGACGCCCTGAACCTCGGCGACGGCAAGGTCGCCGCTCCGACGCCCAACGCCGCCGGGCAGACCCCGCTGAACATCCTGCTCATCGGCTCCGACGCGCGGGACAGCAAGGAGAACCAGAAACTCGGCGGCGCCCGCGAGACGTTCGGCGCCACGCCCCTCGCGGACGTCCAGATGCTGCTGCACCTGTCCGCCGACCGCACCAACATGTCGGTCATCAGCATGCCCCGCGACACCCTCGTGAAGATCCCGAAGTGCACCGACCCGGACGACGGGAAGGTGTACGAGGCGACCCAGGGGCGGACGATGACCAACCAGAGCCTCGGACACGGCGGTCCGGGCTGCGCCGTCGCCACCTGGCAGGAGCTCACCGGCATCCACATCGACCACTTCATCATGGTCGACTTCGCGGGCGTGGTGTCGATGGCCGACGCCGTCGGGGGCGTCCCCGTGTGCGTCGACGCCAACATCCACTCCCGCACCTCCGACGGCAAGGGCTCGGGCCTGAGACTGGAGAAGGGCACCTCGTACATCCAGGGCGAGCAGGCCCTGCAGTGGCTGCGCACCCGCTACGGCTTCGAGGACGGCAGCGACCTCGCCCGCGCCAAGGCCCAGCACATGTACATGAACGCGATGGTCCGCCAGCTGCGCGACAACATGACCCTGAGCAGCCCGAACAAGCTCCGCAGACTGGCCGAGGAGGCCACCCGGGCCATGACGGTCGACCCGGGCCTCGACACCGTCAAGAAGCTCTACGACCTCAGCGACGAGCTGCGCAAGGTGGAGCCGAAGCGCATCACCATGACCACGATGCCCAACCGCTACGTCGGTGCCCGCGTCGAGCCCACCGAGGACGCCGAGCAACTGTTCCGGCTGGTGCGGGAGGACATCGCCCTGGACGGCAAGGACAAGGCGAAGAAGCCGACCGCCGAGAAGGCCTCCGCCGACCCGGCCGCGCCCGACGACGAGATCCCCGTCCAGGTCCGCAACGGCACCCGCACCGACACCCTGGCCGCGGCCCGCGGACGCGCCGGCACGGTGGCCGGCCTGCTGAAGGAGGAGGGCTTCACCCAGGCCGTCGCCGACACCACCGGCTCATGGACCGAGGACAGGACCGTCGTCCGCTACCCGAGCGCCGACCTGGAGGGCGACGCCCAGCGTCTCGCCAAGGCCCTGGGCATCCCACTGAGTTCGGTGCAGCGGTCCACCGACGTCTCCGGCATCACCCTCGTCGTGGGCGCCGACTGGCGGGAGGGCACGGCCTACAAGGCGCCCGAGGAGAACGACAGGACCCCGAAGTCGGCCGAGGCGCTCAACGGCGCCGACGACAAGGCCTGTATGCACGTGGACCCGGCGTTCACCTGGGACTGAACGGCGACGGGCCCTTTTCCCAACCGGGGAAAGGGCCCGTATCAAGACGCCGGTGATTCAGCTCGCGGAGGCGTCCGCGCGGACGGCGGGCCGCCGGCTCGCGATCACCTTGCGGGCCAGCGCCCGCGGACTGGTCAGAAAGCCCCAGCCCCACGACATGTGCATGGTGGCCAGCGCCACGGGAATCTGGAGCCGCGCCTTCAGCGGCAGCCCCTTGCCCGCCGGGACCGAACCGGCGAGGATCGCCGCCAGATAGCCGCCGGGCACCACGAAGCCCCACGGGGTCAGCAGCGCGCCCACCACGATCCCGGCCGCGATCGCGCACACGGCGGTCGGCGGGGCGAGGTAGCGCAGGTTGATCGAACCCTCGTGGTAGCGGGCGACCACATGCCGCCAGCGGCCGTAGTCCTTGTACTGCTTGGCGAGGGCCTTCACGCTCGGCCGCGGCCGGTACGACACCCTCAGCTCGGGCGAGAACCAGATCAGCCCGCCGGCCTCACGGATGCGGAAGTTCAGCTCCCAGTCCTGGGCGCGGATGAACTCCACGTTGTAGCCGCCCTGCTGCTCCAGCGCCTCGCGCCGGAAGACGCCGAGGTAGACGGTGTCGGCCTGCTGGGCTTGGCCGCCCGTGTGGAAGGCGGCGTTGCCGACCCCTATCTTCGAGGTCATCGCGGCGGCGACGGCGTGCTCCCAGTCGTTCTCGCCCTCGGCGTGCATGATGCCGCCGACGTTCTGCGCGCCGGTCTCCTCCAGGAGCCGTACGGCGGTGGCGATGTAGTTCGGCGAGAGCATGCCGTGCCCGTCGACGCGCACGACGATCGGGTGGCGGGAGGCGTTGATCGCCGCGTTCAGGGCGGCCGGCGTACGGCCGGTCGGGTTCGGGACGGTGTGCACACGCGGGTCGTCCGCGACGAGCTGAGCCGCGATCTCGTCCGTGCGGTCCGTGGACGGACCCAGGGCGATCACGACCTCCATCTCGCCGGCGTACTCCTGCGCGAGGATCGCTTGGACTGCTCCCCGCAGATGCCGTTCCTCGTTGAGGACGGGCATGATCACGGAAACGGCGGGGTGGCGCACGTCGGGATTGGCGTTCATAGGGGGCTCACGTTACCGCGAACGGGGGACAGCGTTGCGCGCCGCCGGGGCGGTACCGCGGGCTGCAGATCGTATCGGCCTACGGTGTCACGGATCCCACGTACGGCCCTCGTCCGGAGGTGTCCTCTTGCCCACGCCGCCGCGGTCCCCCCGGACCACCGCCGCCCCGCAGCGCCGCCCGCAGCCGCCCTCCTCCCGCCGGCAACCGCGCAGGCCCGTGCGGCGCGGGAAGCCGCGTTGGGGCATGCGGGCGGTGACCACGCTGTCCGTGGTGGTCCTCGCGTCCGCCGGTATCGGGCACGCGGTGGTCACGAGCCTGGACGCGGACATCGCCCGGGTCGACGCCTTCAAGGACATGAAGAACCGGCCCCAGGCGGGCCACGGCATGAACGTCCTGCTGGTCGGCACCGACGGCCGCGAGAAGATCAGCCAGGACGAGCGGCAGAAGTACCGGCTCGGCGGCGCGCCCTGCCACTGCACCGACACGATGATGATCGTGCACATCTCGGAGGACCGGGAGCGGGCGAGTGTGGTGAGCCTGCCGCGCGACTCGTACGCCGTGACGCCGGCGCATGTCGACCGTACGACGGGCAGACGGCACGAGGGCCACCCGATCAAGCTGAACGCGGCGTACGCCGAGGGCGGGGCGCCGCTGACCGTGCGGACGGTCGAGAACATGACCCGGGTGAAGATCGACCACTATCTGGAGGTCGACTTCACGAGCTTCATGAAGACGGTGGACGTGGTCGGGGGCGTGCAGATCTGCACGGCCGCCCCCCTGAGTGACCACTACACCGGCCTGAACCTGCCGGCCGGGCGCCACACCCTCGAGGGCGGGCAGGCGCTTCAGTATGTGCGCGCACGCCATGTCGACGGGGCGTCGGATCTGGGCCGTATGAAACGGCAGCAGCAGTTCATGGCGGCGCTCGTGGAGCGGGTCATGTCCTCCGGGATCCTGCTGAACCCGATGAAGTTCCGGGACGTGACACGGGCGGTGCTCGGCTCGGTACGGGCCGACAAGGGCTTCGGCACGGACGAGATGCTGGCCCTGGGCCGGGCCATGCGGAACTTCTCCCCCTCCTCCTCCGAGTTCACGACCGTCCCGATCGGGCAGCTGGGATACGCCGTTGAGGGCGTCGGCTCGACGCTGAAGTGGGACCCCGTGAAGGCGGAGCGGCTCTTCCACGCCCTGCGCGCGGACCAGCCCCTGTCCGTGCAGCGCGCGCGCAGCGAGGCCCGGGTCGTCCCGGTCGCCCCGCAGCAGATCAGCGTCCAGGTGGAGAACGGCACCCCCACGCCCGGCCTCGGCCGCCGGGTCGACGCGGCGCTGGTCTCGACGGGCTTCCGTACGACCGGGGCCCCGGTGAACGCCGCCACCCCCGACGTGAAACGAACGGTCGTCGTCTACGACCCCCGCTGGGACCGCTCCGCCAAGTCCCTCGCGGCGGCCCTGCCGGGCAGCGAGCTGCGCGCGGCCCCGGGCCTGGGCGCGACCCTGAAGGTCATCGCGGGCACGGACTTCGAGCGCGTACGCAAGGTGCGGGCGGAGGACGCGGGGCAGGGCGAGTCGGGGGTGGTGGTGCGGGGGGACGAGGTGGCGTGCTCGTAGCGGCTCGTAGAAGGGGAGAGGCCGGGCCCGTCAGTCCTCGAACCCCTCCGCCGCCCGCTTCTCCCGCAGTTCCATGATCGCGCGGCGGCGGGCCAGGCGGTGGGTGCGGCGGATCTGGGCCTCCTGGTTGCGGCGCTTGTCGCGTTCCGTTTCCGGGAGGACCGGTGGCACCCGGCGGGGCTTGCCGTCGGCGTCGACCCCGGCGAAGACGAGGTAGGCGGAGCCGACCTGAGTGGGCGGGGCGGACTCGTTCCAGCGTTCGGCCAGGACCCGGACGCCGACCTCCATGGACGTCCGGCCGGTCCAGTTGACCTGCGCCTTGACGTGGACCAGATCACCGACACGGACCGGTTCGAGGAACGCCATCTCGTCCATGGACGCCGTGACCGCCGGTCCGCCGGAGTGCCGCCCGGCCACGGCCCCCGCCGCGTCGTCCACCAGCTTCATGATCACCCCGCCGTGCACCGTCCCCAGCAGGTTCGTGTCGTTGTGGGTCATGATGTGGCTGAGGGTGGTGCGGGACGCCGAAGTCGGCTTGCCCGGGATATCCGGACTGCCGGAATCCGCAGCTGGGGCCTGGTCTGTCATGCGCCCCACCTTATGCCGAGGCGGCATGCGGGGGTTTTGTGTCAGCTTCGCCACAGCCGTGCTCTGATTTTCCGACGACTCTTGTATGGCGCACTACAGAGACCTGCACACTGGGGCGCATGAACACTTGGCCCGAGGGGCGGTCCGACGACAACCGCGGCAACCGCTACGGACGCGGAAGCTCGAGCGCACAGCCCGAGAGCGCCCGCGCCATGCGGCAGGTCCGCCGTGGCCCGGCGCCGTCGCCCGGGCAGGCCGGGTACGGCGGTGCCCCTCCGTACGCCGGCGGAGTACCGCAGCAGCCGTCGTACGTCGACGGCGGCTACGACAGCGGCTACAACACCGGCCAGGTCTACGGCTCCTCCGGTGGCAGAGGCCCCGGCGGCCCGGGCGACGGCATGTACGAGCCGCGTCCCGCGCCGAACTGGCGCCGCCGTATCAAGGTGACGACCATCACGCTGGTGACGGTGCTGGTGGTGACCAGCGTCGCCACGTACTTCTGGGCCGACTCCAAGCTCAACCGCGACGTCGACCTGTCGCAGGTCATCGACCGGCCGGAGGCGGGCGAGGGCACGAACTACCTGATCGTCGGCTCCGACAGCCGCGCGGGCATGTCGGCCGAGGAGAAGAAGAAGCTGCACACCGGGTCCGCCGAGGGCAAGCGCACGGACTCGATGATGATCCTGCACACCGGCAGCAACGGCCCGACGCTGATCTCCCTGCCGCGTGACTCGAACGTCACGATCCCGTCCTTCAAGGGATCCGACTCCGGGAAGGTCTACCCGGGCACGGGCCGCCAGACGAAACTGAACGCCGCGTACGCGGAGGACGGCCCGGAGCTGCTGGTCCGTACCGTCGAGGCCAACACGGACCTGCACATCGACCACTACGTGGAGATCGGCTTCGCCGGCTTCGCGAACATCGTGGACGCGGTCGGCGGCGTCGAGATGGACATCCCGCAGGACATCAAGGACACCAAGTCCGGCGCGGACTTCAAGAAGGGCAAGCAGACCCTGACCGGCGACCAGGCGCTCGCCTTCGTCCGCACCCGCTACGCGCTCGCGGGCTCCGACCTGGACCGTACGAAGAACCAGCAGAAGTTCCTGTCGGCCCTGGCCAACCAGGTCGCCACCCCGAGCACGGTCCTCAACCCGTTCAAGCTGTACCCGACCATGGGCGCGGGCCTGGACTCCCTCGTGGTCGACAAGGACATGGGCCTGTTCGACCTGGCGTCCATGTTCTGGGCGATGAAGGGCGTCAGCGGCGGCGAGGGCAAGTCGATGAACATGCCGATCTCGGGCAACTCCGCCAACGGCAACCTCCAGTGGGACACCGCCAAGGTGAAGACGCTGGTGAACCAGCTGAAGAACGACGAGACGGTCACGGTCTCCAGCAACTGAGCAGCGACGCGCGGTCGGGGGCACCCCAGGGGGTGCCCCCGACCGCTGTGAGGCGGTTCTCACATCGCGGCGGCCGACATCGAGCGGCACATCTCGGCGCAGCGACGACACGCCTCGGCACAGCGCATCATCTGGGTGTCGTCCGGCATGGACATACACGCCTCGGCGCACATGTCACAGGCCTTGGCGCACATCGCGCACATCTCGGCCGACAGCGGCGAGCGGCGCATCATCATGTCGGCGCACATGCGCGTCATCTCGGCGCAGTCCATGACGGCGCGCATGATCTGCATCTGGGCCGGGCCGCCCATCTGCAGGCAGGAGCTCATGGTCTCCTCGCACACGCTGTGGCAGGCCATGCACGCCTGGACGCAGTCCTGCATCTCCTTGCTCAGCGGGGTCGTGGTGGCGGGCTGCTGGGTCATGACTTCCTCCGGGGGGGACGGTGAGGGCCGGGGGTCGGCCCCCGTGCCTTCCGTCCTACGCCTGCGCGGCGCTGCCCGCCATGGGGCGGAGGGAAGGAATCCGCCATGCGTGCGTCAGGGCTTCCCGGAACGACGGCCGCCCTCCGGCCCGGCGGAACGGGCGGAGGGCGACCGGTGAAGGGAAGCGGCGGCCTTGCGGGCTTACGGCAGGTTGCGGGCGATGACGATGCGCTGGACCTGGTTCGTGCCCTCGTAGATCTGCGTGATCTTGGCGTCGCGCATCATGCGCTCCACCGGGTAGTCGCGCGTGTAGCCGTAGCCGCCGAGGAGCTGGACGGCGTCCGTGGTGACCTCCATCGCCACGTCCGAGGCGAAGCACTTGGCGGCGGCGCCCTGGTAAGTGAGGTCGGCGTCGCCGCGCTCGGAGGCGGCGGCGGCCTGGTAGGTCAGGGCGCGGGCGGCCGAGATCTTCATGGCCATGTCGGCGAGCATGAACTGGATGCCCTGGAAGTCGGCGATCGGCTTGCCGAACTGCTTGCGCTCCTGGACGTAGCCCTTGGCGTAGTCGAGGGCACCCTGGGCGATGCCGAGGGCCTGGGCGGCGATGGTGATGCGGGTGTGGTCGAGGGTCTTCATCGCCGTGGCGAAGCCGGTGCCCTCCTCGCCGATCATGCGGTCGGCGGGGATGCGGACGTTGTCGAGGTAGACCTCGCGGGTCGGGGAGCCCTTGATGCCGAGCTTCTTCTCGGGGGCGCCGAAGGAGACGCCCTCGTCGGACTTCTCGACGACGAAGGCCGAGATGCCCTTGGAGCGCTTGGCCGGGTCCGTGACGGCCATCACCGTGTAGTACTCGGACTCGCCCGCGTTGGTGATCCAGCGCTTCACGCCGTTGAGGATCCAGTGGTCGCCGTCGCGGACGGCCTTCGTCTTCATGCCGGCGGCGTCGGAGCCGGCGTCCGGCTCGGACAGGCAGTACGAGAACATGCCGTCGCCCTTGGCGAGCGGGGTCATGTACCGCTTCTTGAGGTCCTCGGAGCCGGAGAGGATCACCGGGAGCGAGCCCAGCTTGTTCACCGCGGGGATGAGGGAGGAAGAGGCGCAGACGCGCGCGACCTCCTCGATCACTATGACGGTGGCCAGCGCGTCCGCGCCCGACCCGCCGTACTCCTCCGGTACGTGCACGGCGTGCAGGTCGTTGCCGGCCAGCGCCTCGAGCGCCTCCTGCGGGAAGCGGGCTTCCTCGTCCACCGCGGCGGCGTACGGCGCGATCTTCGCCTCGGCCAGGGAGCGGACGGCGTCACGGAGCATGTCGTGCTCCTCGGACGGGCGGTACAGGTCGAAGTCAGCCGATCCGGCCAAGGTCTCTCACGCTCCAAAACGCTGCGATGCTGACGCTAACTACCGTTAAGTAATCAAAAGTTTATGGGGTTGTCCCCGGGAGTGATACGTGAGCTAGACGACAGCGGAGAAGTTGCCCGGTGAAGCGCGTTCCCATGCCCCGGCTATGCTCGGGCGCGCACCGCATGCCGTAGACCCCTGGAGCACCCCATGGCCCTGAAGATCACCGTGATCGGCACCGGTTATCTCGGCGCGACACACGCGGCGGCCATGGCCGAGCTGGGCTTCGAGGTGCTCGCCCTCGACGTCGTGCCCGAGAAGATCGAGAAGCTGGAGCGCGCCGAGGCCCCGATGTACGAGCCGGGTCTCGAGGAGCTGCTGCGCCGGCACGTCGCCGGCATCGAGGGCTCCAGCGGGCGGCTGCGCTTCACCCAGGACTGGGCCGAGGTCGGTGCCTTCGGGGATGTGCACTTCGTCTGCGTGAACACTCCGCAGCGGCACGGCGAGTACGCCTGTGACATGTCGTACGTCGACTCCGCGATCGCTTCGCTCGCCCCGCATCTGCACGGGCCGGCCCTGGTGGTGGGCAAGTCGACCGTGCCCGTGGGTTCCGCGGACCGCCTCGCCGCCTATCTGGCCGCGCACGCGCCCGCCGGTGAGGACGCCGAGCTGGCCTGGAACCCGGAGTTCCTGCGCGAGGGCTTCGCGGTCGACGACACGCTGCATCCCGACCGGCTCGTGGTGGGTGTGCGCAGTGAGCGGGCCGAGAAGCTGCTGCGGGAGGTGTACGCCACGCCGATCGCCGAGGGCTCGCCCTTCGTGGTGACGGACTTCCCGACGTCGGAGCTGGTGAAGACCTCCGCGAACTCCTTCCTCGCCACGAAGATCTCGTTCATCAACGCCATGGCGGAGGTGTGCGAGGCCGCGGGCGGTGATGTCGCCAAGCTGGCGGAGGCCATCGGTTACGACGACCGGATCGGCAAGAAGTTCCTGCGGGCCGGGATCGGCTTCGGCGGCGGCTGTCTGCCGAAGGACATCCGGGCGTTCATGGCGCGGGCCGGTGAGCTGGGCGCGGACCAGGCGCTGACCTTCCTGCGGGAGATCGACTCCATCAACATGCGCCAGCGCGGGCAGATGGTGGAGCTGGCGCGGCAGGCGCTGGGCGGCGGGCCGTTCCTCGGCAAGCGGGTGGCGGTGCTGGGCGCGACCTTCAAGCCGGACTCGGACGACGTACGGGACTCCCCCGCGCTGAACGTCGCCGGGCAGATCCATCTCCAGGGCGGCCAGGTGACGGTCTACGACCCGAAGGGCATGGACAACGCCCGCCGGGTCTTCCCTACCCTCGGCTACGCGGACTCGGCCCTTGAGGCCGTCCGGGGCGCCGACATAGTGCTGCATCTGACGGAGTGGCGGGAGTTCCGGGAGCTGGACGCGGAGGCCCTCGGCGAAGTCGCGGCGACCCGTCTCATCCTGGACGGCCGCAACGCCCTCGACCCGGACCGGTGGCGCAAGGCCGGCTGGACGTACCGCGCGATGGGGCGCCCCAAGGCCTGAAGACGCCTGAGGAAAGGTGACGCCGGTTCGGCCGAGGCTCAGTCGGCCGAACCGGCGTCTCGTGCATTCTGCCCCACCGGGCCCGCGCCCGTGCGGGTCACGCCCCTTTCGCCCGGTAACGGCGCATCTTCGCGCGGGCTCCGCAGACCTGCATCGAGCACCAGCGGCCGCGGCCGGCCGGGCTGCGGTCGTAGTACGCCCAGTGGCAGTCGGGGGCCTCGCAGGCCTTGAGGCGGGTCCAGGTGCCGGCGACCAGGGCCTCGGCGACGGCGGCGGCCACGCGTGCGGGCAGGGAGCGGTCCTCGGCGGGGGTGAGGGCGGCCGAGCCGTCCGTCGGGTCGACCGTGACGATGAGGGGGGCCTGGGCCAGGAGTTCGCCGAGCGGGGGCGCCTCGCGGTGCGGCGGATGGCCCGCGTGGGCGAGGAGGGTCGCGCGCAGTGACTCGCGCAGGGCGCGGGCCTGCCCGGCCTCGTCGTCCCCTGTGATCCCGAAGCGTGCCCGGCCCTCGGGCGAGTCCAGCGTGTCGGCGCCCGACTCGATGTCCAGCGTGTTCACCAGGGCCTCGACCAGGGCCAGGCCGCCGGGCGCGGGCGATCTCTCCGTCATGGCTGGACCGTACCTCTCGCGTTTTCCCTTGCGAGGTTACCGCCGATGGGGGAGCATGCAGTAACGGTTACCGGTTACCTGACTCTGTGGGTAACAGCGACTCCGAGGAGGAAGTCATGGCTCTCGCCAAGCTGGGTGTGGTCGTCCTGGACTGTCCCGACCCGCACGCGCTCGCCGCCTTCTACGCCGAGGTGCTCGGCGGCACGCCGGAGGTCGCGACCGACGGGGAGGACGAGTGGGTCGACCTGAAGGTGCCGGGCGGTACACCGCTGGCCTTCCAGGCCGCCCCCGGCTTCGTACCCCCGAGGTGGCCCTCGCCCGACGGCTCGCAGCAGTTCCACCTCGACCTGGACGTGGAGGACCTGGACGCGGCCGAGAAGGGCGTGCTGGCGCTCGGGGCGAAGCCGCTGGACACCGAGGACCGGACGCGGACCTTCCGGGTTTACGCCGACCCGGCCGGGCACCCGTTCTGCCTCTGCGCCTGCTGACACCGGGAGGCCTCATGTCCGCTGTGGCACATTTCCGTTCCGTGGTCGTCGACTGCCCCGACCCGCGCGAGCTGGCCCGCTTCTACGCGCGGCTCGGCGGCGGCACCCCCGAGGACGACGACCCCGACTGGGTGGTGCTGCGCCTCCCCGGCGGGCCCCGGCTCGCCTTCCAGCGCTCGCCCGGGTACACCCCGCCGGAGTGGCCCCGGTCCGACCGCAACGCCCAGCAGTTCCACCTGGACTTCGACGGTGGCGCGACCTGGGAGGAGATCGACGCGGCCGAGGAGCGGGTGCTGGCGCTGGGGGCGCGGGTGCTGGACAAGGAGGACGACGAGAAGAAGGACTTCCGGGTCTACGCGGACCCGGTGGGACACCCGTTCTGCCTCTGCCGGATCGCGCACGACTGATCCGGCGGAGGAGGCAGGACGGCGAGAGGGCGAAAGACGGCTATCCGTCCAGCTCCGAGATCGTCGCCTTCGACGGCGCGCGACGCTGCTGGGCGGCGCGTGCGGTGAAGTCAGCCCCGCGCAGGACGCGCTGGACGTTGCCCCAGGTCAGGAGGGCCACGTCGCCCTCCTCCCAGCCGCGCCGCAGCAGCTCCGCGATCAGCCGCGGATAGCAGGAGACGTCGCCGAGTTCCTGCGGATGGGCGGAGCCGGAGTCGTAGGTGCCGGACAGTCCCACGCACTGCGCTCCGGCCACGGTACGGATGTGGTCGAGGTGATCGGCGACGTCCCGGACGGTCGGGCCGGTCTGCTCGGCCGTCAGCGGCACCAGGCACAGCCCCTTGGCGGCGCCCAGCTCCGCCAGCAGGTCGTCGGGGAGGTTGACCGGGTGGGGGCGGATCGCGCGGGCCGCGGAGCGGCTGAACAGCACGGGCGCCCGGGAGAGGCTCAGCACGCGGCGGACGGTCTGCTCGGGGGCGCCGGAGAGGTCCGCGATGACACCGAGCCGGTTCATCTCGCGCACGACCTCCTCGCCGAACCGGGTCAGCCCCGCGTCGCTCGCCCAGGAGACGCCGGTCAGCGTCAGGGCCCGCAGGCCGAGCAGATGCAGCTGGCGCAGGGTGCCCAGCGAGTCGCCCACGGCCGAGGCCCCGGCGGGACCGAGGAGCACGGCGACACGGCCGCAGTTGCGGGCGTCGGCGACCTGCCCGGCCGTACAGGCGGGCCGCAGGCCCTCGTCGCAGGTGCGGACGATGCTCTTCGCCAGGTCGAGCTGCTCCAGGGTGGCGCCGACGGCCCGGTCGCCGTCGAGGCCCTCGGGCAGGTGCAGCGACCAGAACAGCGCGCCCACATGGCCGCGGCGCAGCCGGGGCACGTCCGTGTCGACGGTGCTCTCGCCGTCCTCGAGGTCGTAGTAGGACAGGCGCTTGAGCGCCCAGGGCAGTCCGTTGTACCCGTCGGCGACAGGGTGGGCGGCGAGGACGGCGTGGGCCCGGGTCAGGGGCGCGTCGTCCGGATCGGAGACGGGCTCGTAGGGCTCCGCCGCGACGACGCCCTCGTCGGGGTACTGCTCGGTCAGGTCGTCGAACTCTCCGGCCGCGGCGGCCGGGCGCAGGTCGTGCTGGAGATCTGCCATGGCGGCTCCGTACGGTGCTCGTGACGTACGGTCACCGTCGCACGGGGCGAGGGGCTGTTCCTGGTGAGCGGGGCGTTCGGAGTACGGATCATCTCGTCCGGGGTGTCCCGGGATGTACGTGGGCGGGGCGGGCCGGTTACACCGACTGCCCCGCCCTGGACACTCAGCCGTCGAGCGCGTCGAGTGACTCGATCGTCGCGTTGGACGCCGGCCGCGTCGCCTGAAGGCCACGGGCCACGTCCTCGGCCGCGCCCAGCACCCGTACCGCGTTCTTCCAGGTCAGTTTGGCCAGATCGGCCTTCGACCAGCCGCGCTCCAGCAGCTCGGCGAGGAGGTTCGGGTAGCCGGAGACGTCGTCGAGGCCTTCGGGGGTGAAGGCCGTGCCGTCGTAGTCGCCGCCGATGCCGAGGTGGTCGACGCCGGCGACCTCGCGCATGTGGTCGAGGTGGTCGGCGACCGTCGCCACCGTCGCGACCGGGCGCGGCCGCCGCTCCTCGAAGGCGCGGTGGACCTTCATGGCCTCCGCGGTGGTGTCGAGGTGATGGAAGCCGTGGGCGCGCATGTTCTCGTCGGCCGCGGCCGTCCAGTCCACGGCCGCCTGGAGCACGAACTTCGGCACGAACGTCACCATCGCGACACCGCCGTTGGCGGGCAGCCGCTCCAGGACGTCGTCCGGGATGTTGCGCGGGTGGTCGCACACGGCCCGCGCGGAGGAGTGCGAGAAGATCACCGGCGCGGTGCTCGTGTCGAGCGCGTCCCGCATGGTCGTCGCCGCCACGTGGGAGAGGTCGACGAGCATGCCGACGCGGTTCATCTCCCGGACGACCTCCCGGCCGAACGCGGTGAGGCCGCCGGCCCGCGGTTCGTCGGTCGCGGAGTCCGCCCAGTCCACGTTGTCGTTGTGGGTGAGGGTCAGGTACCGCACACCGAGCCCGTACAGACCGCGCAGGGTGCCCAGGGAGTTGGCGATGGAGTGGCCGCCCTCCGCCCCCATGAGGGAGGCGATACGGCCCTCCCCGCGTGCGGCCTCCATGTCGGCGGCCGTCAGCGCGGGCCGGAGGTCACCCGGGTGGCGGTCCAGCAACTGCCGTACGCAGTCGATCTGTTCGAGGGTGGCCGCGACCGGGTCCGGCGAGTCCGTACGGACGTACACCGACCAGTACTGCGCACCGACGCCGCCCGCGCGCAGCCGCGGGATGTCGGTGTGCAGGTGGGCGCTCTGGTCGGCGGCGACATCGCGGGCGTCGAGGTCGTAGCGGACCTGTTCGCGCAGCGCCCAGGGCAGGTCGTTGTGGCCGTCGGCGACCGGGAACTCGCGCAGGAGCTCCCGGGCTGACTCCAGGGAGGCCATCGCCGTCACTTCCCCGCGCCGAAGCCGAACCCGCCCGAGCCCTCGACCTTGGAGCGCAGGCGCTTGCCCTTCTCGGTGGCCTGGTCGTTCAGCTCCTGCTGGAACTCGCGCATCCGGCCGCGCAGTTCCTCGTCGTGCGCGGCGAGGATGCGGGCGGCCAGCAGACCGGCGTTGCGGGCACCGGCGACGGAGACCGTCGCGACGGGGACACCGGCCGGCATCTGCACGATCGACAGCAGGCTGTCCATGCCGTCGAGGTACTTCAGCGGCACGGGCACGCCGATGACCGGCAGCGGGGTGACCGAGGCGAGCATGCCGGGCAGATGGGCGGCGCCGCCGGCCCCGGCGATGATCACCTTGAGCCCGCGGCCGTCGGCCTGCTCGCCGTACGCGACCATCTCGCGCGGCATGCGGTGGGCCGACACGACGTCCACCTCGTAGGGGATCTCGAACTCGTCGAGGGCCTTCGCGGCGGCCTCCATGACGGGCCAGTCGGAGTCCGACCCCATGACGATGCCAACAACAGGGCTCATTCGGTGATGGTGCCTCTCAGGTAGCCGGCTGCGTGACGGGCGCGCTCCAGCACGTCGTCCAGGTCGTCGCCGTAGGTGTTGACGTGTCCGACCTTGCGGCCGGGCTTCACGTCCTTGCCGTACATGTGGATCTTCAGCTGGGGGTCGCGGGCCATGCAGTGCAGGTACGCGGAGTACATGTCCGGGTAGTCGCCGCCGAGGACGTTGACCATGACCGTCCACTCGGCGCGCGGGCGCGGGTCGCCGAGGGGCAGGTCCAGGACCGCCCGGACGTGGTTGGCGAACTGGCTGGTGACCGCGCCGTCCATCGACCAGTGGCCGGAGTTGTGCGGGCGCATCGCCAGCTCGTTGACGAGGATGCGTCCGTCGCGGGTCTGGAACAGCTCGACGGCGAGGTGCCCGACGACGTCGAGCTCCTTGGCGATGTTCAGCGCCATCTCCGACGCCCGGACAGCGAGGTCCTCGTCGAGGTCGGGGGCCGGGGCGATGACCGTGTCGCAGACGCCGCCGACCTGGCGTGACTCCACGACCGGGTAGGCGACGGCCTGGCCGTGCGGGGACCGTACGACGTTGGCGGCGAGCTCGCGCAGGAAGTCGACCTTCTCCTCGGCGAGCACGGGGACACCGGCCTTGAACGGGTCGGCGGCCTCCTCTACGGAGTCGACGACCCACACGCCCTTGCCGTCGTAGCCGCCGCGGACGGTCTTGAGGACGACGGGGAATCCCTCGCCCTCGGCGGCGAAGGCCGCCACGTCCTGCGGATCGGAAACGATCCTGTGCCTGGGGCAGGGCACGCCGATCGCGTCGAGCTTCGCGCGCATCACCCCCTTGTCCTGGGCGTGCACGAGCGCGTCGGGGCCGGGGCGCACGGGGATGCCGTCCGCCTCCAGGGCTCTGAGGTGCTCGGTGGGAACGTGTTCGTGATCGAAGGTGATCACATCGCACCCGCGTGCGAAGGAGCGCAGCGTCTCCAGGTCGCGATAGTCGCCGATGACGACATCGCTCACGACCTGCGCAGCTGAGTCCTGCGGGGTGTCACTGAGAAGCTTGAACCTGATGCCCAGCGGGATGCCCGCCTCGTGTGTCATACGAGCGAGCTGGCCACCGCCGACCATGCCGACTACCGGAAACGTCACTCCCTCAGGGTATCGGCCGCGCCAAGGTGGCCGGTTTCCTGTCCCTCCCCGGACCGGCCCGGACCATCTCCGGCCGTCCACCGGTATCCGCAGGAAGATCGCGCGGGAGGGTGGTTAGCATGGCTGCGTTGACGCCAACTGAGGGACGGGGGCCTGCACGACCATGGGACATGGTGCCTCTCGGCTCCGACGGCTCGTTCGCGAAGTCGCCAAATTCGGCGCGGTGGGCGGGGCCGGAGTGCTGGTCAACCTCCTCGTGTTCAACCTGGTGCGGCATGTCACCGACCTCCAGGTGGTGCGCGCGAGCGTCATCGCGACCGTCGTCGCGATCATCTTCAACTACGTCGGCTTCCGCTACTTCACGTACCGCGACCGCGACAAGTCCGGCCGCACCCGGGAAATGACCCTGTTCCTGCTGTTCAGCGCGGTGGGCCTGGTCATCGAGAACGGCGTGCTGTACGCGGCGACCTACGGCTTCGGCTGGAACACCCCGCTCCAGAACAACATCTTCAAGTTCGTCGGCATCGGCATCGCCACGCTCTTCCGGTTCTGGTCGTACCGCACCTGGGTCTTCGTCGCCCTCCCGGCCCGGGCACCGGCGTCGGACACCGGCCCGACGGCGGAGCAGGAGCGGAACAAGCAGCGGGTGCCGTAGCCGCACGGGCCGCCGAAGGGCCGGAGGGCCCGGACGGCCCTAGCGGACCATCGGCTCGTCCTCGTCCGTCATCGACGTCTGGGCGGCTGTGCGGGACAGGAACAGGCCGAACACCGGGGGCTTGGTCTGGAGCATCTCCAGGCGGCCGCCGTCCGCTTCCGCCAGGTCGCGGGCGACGGCCAGGCCGATGCCCGTGGAGTTCCGGCCGCTGATCGCCCGCTCGAAGATGCGTGCGCCCAGGTCGGCGGGGACGCCGGGGCCCTCGTCCGTGACCTCGATGACCGCCTGGTTGCCGGTGACGCGGGTACGCAGGGCCACCGTGCCGCCACCGTGCATCAGGGAGTTCTCGATCAGCGCGGCCAGCACCTGCGCGACCGCGCCGGGCGTGCCGACCGCCTCCAGATGCCGCTTGCCGGAGCTGACGATCGCCCGGCCCGCGCTGCGGTACGCCGGCCGCCACTCGGCGAGCTGCTGCTGGATGACCTCGTCGAGGTCGAAGGTGACGGCGGAGCCGGTGCGCGGATCGCGGGAGTTGGTCAGCAGCCGCTCGACGACGTCCGTCAGCCGCTCGACCTGCGTGAGCGCGATCGTCGCCTCGTCCTTCACCGTGTCCGGGTCGTCGGTGAGGGTGATCTCCTCCAGCCGCATGGACAGGGCCGTGAGCGGTGTCCGCAGCTGGTGGGAGGCGTCCGCGGCCAGGCGGCGTTCGGCGGTGAGCATGCGCGCGATGCGCTCGGCGGAGCCGTCCAGCACGTCCGCCACCCGGTCCAGCTCGGGCACGCCGTACCGCTTGTGCCGCGGGCGGGGATCGCCCGAGCCGAGCCGCTCGGCCGTCTCCGCGAGGTCGGTCAGCGGCGACGCCAGCCGGTTCGCCTGGCGGACCGCCAGCAGCACCGCGGCCACCACCGCCAGCAGCGCGACCAGCGCGATGATCAGCAGCGTCCGGCCGACCTCGCGGGTCACCGAGGAGCGCGGCTCCTGGACGGTGACCGTCTCGCCCTCCTCGCCGGGCGCGGTCGCGCTGATGACGTCACCGGACGGCTGGGTGCCGACCTCGATGGGCGCCTCCCCGGGGAGGCGGATCACCGCGTAGTAGCGGTCCTGGGTGACCTGCTCGCGCAGCACCTCGGCGTCGACCTGCTGGGCCCCGAAGAGCCGGCTGTCGACGATGCTGGCGAGGCGGACCGCCTCGGACTCCACCCGTTCCTGGGCGCTGTTGCTGATCGTCCGGGTCTCGACGATGACGAGCGAGACGCCGAAGACGGCGATCACGACCAGCACCACGGCGAGCGTGGACTGGATCAGTCGGCGGCGCATGTCCTGTTACCCGTGCCTGCCTGCCCCGTGGCTCAGCTCTTCTCGAAACGGAAGCCCACACCGCGCACGGTGGCGATGTAGCGGGGGTTGGCCGCGTCGTCGCCGAGCTTCTTGCGCAGCCAGGAGATGTGCATGTCGAGGGTCTTGGTCGACGACCACCAGGTCGTGTCCCAGACCTCGCGCATCAGCTGGTCGCGGGTGACGACCCGGCCCGCGTCGCGCACCAGCACCCGCAGCAGGTCGAACTCCTTGGCGGTGAGCTGGAGCTCCTCCTCGCCCATCCAGGCGCGGTGCGACTCGACGTCGATGCGCACGCCGTGTGTGGCGGGCGGCTGCTGCGGCTCGGCGGCGCCGCGCCGCAGCAGGGCCCGGACGCGGGCGAGCAGCTCGGCGAGCCGGAAGGGCTTGGTGACGTAGTCGTCGGCGCCCGCGTCGAGCCCGACGACGGTGTCCACCTCGTCGGCGCGCGCGGTCAGGATGAGGATCGGGATGGTGTGGCCCTCGCCACGCAGACGGCGGGCCACCTCCAGACCGTCCATGCCGGGCAGACCCAGGTCGAGCACGACCAGGTCGACGCCGCCCTGAAGTCCTGCGTCGAGAGCGGTGGGGCCGTCCTCACGCACCTCGACCTCGTAGCCCTCCCGGCGCAGAGCACGGGCCAGCGGCTCCGAGATGGACGCGTCGTCCTCGGCGAGCAGTACACGGGTCATGGAGTGATGGTAGACCTGCGACGCCCTGAGCTGGGGTGTGACCGGAAGCCTTGATTCTTACCGTTGGCATACCCGCTTCTTACGTTCCGGGGGAACGCGGACAAACCTCTGCCTGTGGGGTGCGATCCTGGTAAGGACCTTGGAAACGGGGCTCACGGTTCCCCCGACACCTGTGATCCTCCTCTCAAGTCCTTCCATATGCGGCCGTGTCCTGCCGTATGGTGAATCAACGCCTGTAGCCCTAGGCGACCTTCTGAGGCCCTCTGCCTCGAAGGTCTCTTTTGTGTCGGGCCTCGTCGTGCGGCGACGCGCGTAGAGGCGTGGATCCCGGTGGCGACCGCCCACCGCTCCGTCACCCGGAGCGGACCCCCGTAGGCGTCGGGCGGACGGCCGTACGCACCGGTGCCGGCAGCTCCCCACCGGGCGCACCACCGCTGTCGCGGGGCGCGTCCCGACCAGCAAGGAACGACCATGGCGTCCAGCCTGACGAAGGACTCGGCCCGTCCGGGCACCCCCGGCTCCGAGAAGACCTTCTTCGGCCACCCCCGCGGACTGGCCACTCTCTTCATGACCGAGATGTGGGAGAGGTTCTCCTACTACGGCATGAGGGCCCTGCTCCCGCTGTACCTGGTGGCCCCGGGTGGCCTGCACCTGCCCGCGGGCACGGCGACGGCGATCTACTCCGTGTACGTGTCGCTGGTGTACCTGCTCACCATGCCCGGCGGCTGGTTCGGCGACCGCGTCTGGGGGCCGCGCAAGACGGTCGCCATCGCCGGCGGAATCATCATGCTCGGCCACCTCACGCTGGCCCTGCCCTCCTCCGGCACCTTCTACGCCGGCCTCGGCCTGGTCGCGATCGGTTCGGGTCTGCTGAAGGCCAACATCTCGACGATGGTCGGCCACCTCTACGACGGACCGGACGACCCGCGCCGCGACGGTGGCTTCACCGTCTTCTACATGGGCATCAACCTCGGTGCCTTCGCGGCGCCGCTGATCATCGGCACCATCGGTGAGAGCGTCGACTGGCACCTGGGCTTCGCGCTCGCCGCGCTCGGCATGGCGCTGGGTCTCGTCCAGTTCCTGATCGGCTCGCGCAACCTGGCCGAGCGCTCCAGCGTCGTCCCGACGCCGCTGTCCGGCGAGGAGAAGGCCTCGACGCTGCGCAAGGCGGCGATCTGGGCCGGTATCGCGGTCGTCTTCTACGCGATCGCCGGCTTCTCCGGCCACTACACGCTCAACTGGATCCTGGTCCCGCTGACCCTGCTGGGCGTGATCATCCCGACGATGGTCCTGGTCCGCATCAAGCGCGACAAGGACCTGGACCACGCCGAGCAGTCGAAGATGTCCGCGTACGTCTGGTTCTTCCTGGCCGCGGCCGTGTTCTGGATGATCTACGACCAGGGCGGCTCGACGCTGTCGATCTTCGCGGACTCCTCCGCCGAGAACAGCGTCTTCGGCTGGGGGTTCCCGGTCTCCTGGTACCAGTCGGTCAACCCGGTCCTGATCATGGCGCTGGCCCCGGTCTTCGCGTGGTTCTGGCTGGCGCTGAACCGGCGCGGCAAGGAGCCGAGCACGATCGTGAAGTTCGGCTCGGGTCTGGTCCTGGTCGGCGCGTCCTTCTTCCTCTTCCTGGCCCCGCTGTCGATCGCCGAGGGCGGTCACAAGGCGGCGGCGCTGTGGCTGGTGGCGATCTACTTCACGCAGACCGTCGGTGAGCTGCTGCTCTCCCCGGTCGGCCTGTCGGTGACGACGAAGATGGCTCCCGCGAAGTACGCCTCGCAGATGATGGGCGTCTGGTTCCTGGCCGTCACCGCCGGTGACGCCACGACCGGTCTGCTCTCCATCGCCGGGGTCGACCTGAACAAGACGGGCATCGTGGCTCTGGAGGCCACGCTCGCCGTCCTCGCCGGTGGCGCGGTGTGGATGTACCGCAAGAAGGTCAAGGAGCTCATGGGCGACGTCCGCTGAGCCGCCCGGCCGGGCCATGACGCAAGGGCCGCCGCACCCTCGGGGTACGGCGGCCCTTTCGCGTGCGCGAGCACGTTCGCGCCCGTCAGGCCCGCGTCGTCGGATCCTTCCCGTACGACGCGGAGGACCGTTCCTCGTCCTCCGGGCCGGCGTCGGGGGTGACCCAGGGCAGGGCCGGGGCCGCGGAGGGGGTGCGCGTCCCTGCACGCTTCCTCGGCAGGTGCGGCAGCGGCACGGGCAGCCCCGTGCGACGGGCCGGGCGGGCCGCGTGGCCGGGTTGGCGAGGCCGTAGATGGTCCACCACTGCCAGACCGGCGCGGAACACCGCCGCCGGTACGACCAGGAGGACCAGGACCCAGAACAGGGTCACGCCCCAGGGGCGGCCCACTCCCCAGGGGTGTTCGGCGAGGACCTTGCCGCCGTACTTCAGGGACACCGTGTAGTCGCCGTGCGCCCCGGCCGCGAGCTCCACGGGCAGCTCGACGCGGGCCTCGCCGC
Source organism: Streptomyces purpurascens (assembly GCF_045040895.1). Classification (NCBI taxonomy): domain Bacteria; kingdom Bacillati; phylum Actinomycetota; class Actinomycetes; order Kitasatosporales; family Streptomycetaceae; genus Streptomyces; species Streptomyces purpurascens. The sequence goes on from NZ_CP108341.1 coordinate 3,769,258, forward strand.
CGGGCCGGATCGTGCCGCGCCATCGCTGGTCCTGCCACTGCGGGGCGAACACGCCGTGGGCGGTGCCGACCTGGAAGACGGGGTTCTTCACGGGGGACGTGCCGACGTTGCCGACGGTGACCTCGAGGGTCCGGGCGGGCGGGGAGCCGAACCAGGTCAGCAGCCCGCCGGAGCCCCGCAGCCGGGTGTCAGCGAGCAGGGAGAGCCGCCCGCCGGACCGTTCCGCGGGCAGCGGCTCGACCGTGTGCCCGGCGACCTGGAGGGCCGCGTCGGCCTCGGCACCGGCTCCGGTCACCGTCTCCACGTGCACCACGCAGGGGCACGGCACCGGTGGCTCGACGACGGGCAGTGCGCGGCGGAAGCGTCCTTCGGCGTCGGTGGTGACGGCCCGGCCGTCGGCGTTGGCACAGGAGTTGGTGCCCCCGGTCACGCCCCGGTCCGGCTCGGCCTGCCCGCAGACCAGCAGCGTCAGCAGGGCACGCGCCCGCCAGCCACTGCCGCTGACAGTGACCGAACCGCCCGCCCCGGCCTGCGCCTTGGACAACTCGACCCGGGGCCGATCCACCGCCCCGACGGGCCCGGCCGCCGCCAGAACCATCACAAACACCAGCAGAACCGACAGCAACAGGTACGGAAGACGTGCGACGCACGACATCGGCGGCTCCAGCGGTCGTCCGGGCAGGCACCCACCCTCGGCGGCCGGAGCAGCCGACTCCAGAGGGCGTCCGGGGCCTGCGTGCGCCGGCTCCAACGGGCGCCCGTGCGGGCGCACGGCATCCACGACCCGAGCGGTCAGCTCCACCAGGCGTCCGAGGCGGGCGGCCGGCGTCGCTTCCAGCAAGCATCCGGACGGGCCCACGGCATCGGCGGTCCGAGCAGCCGACTCCACCAGACGCCCAGGCCATGCGCACGGTGTCGCCCCCAGCAGGCCCCCGGCCCTACGCACAGCATCGACAGCCCGAGCAACCGGCTCCAACGGGCGCCCGTGCGGGCGCACGGACCCGCGCTCAGCGGCGTTCGCTCGCGCCCGCGCCAACGGCGGCAGCCGGACGGGCCGCCCCTGGGCGGCGGCCGCTCCGGCAGGCGTGCCCGGCGGGCGGGCGGCGGCTCCTGCGAACGTCCCGGGCATGCTCAGTGGCGGGCGCGGGTGCTCTGGTGACGTCGTGTCAGCCACAGGGCGCCCGCCGCGCCGGCGAGCAGGACCGTCCCGCCGAGGGTGCCGAGGGCAATGGCCGAGTCCTCGGGCCCGGTCTGCGGAAGCCCGGCGCCGGTGTCCGGGCCGGCCCCGGAGCCGCCGCCCTGGGCGGAGCCGGTGCCGCCGCCGCTCGCGGCCTTGACGTCGAGGGTCAGGGACGGGCCCGGGTCGTTCGTCGGGGTGCATGTGGTCGTCGTACCGAGCGCCTTGATGGTGAGCACACCGGCCGTGAAGGTGACCTCGCCGCTCTTCTTCGGCAGGTACGTCCCGCTCAGGTCGTTGATCTTGATCGGGGTGTTGGCCGGAAGAGCGGCGTCGTTGGCGGGTCCGGTCACCGTCAGGGTGCCGTTGTCGGCGCCGCCCAGGGCGATCGTGGCGCTCGGGGTCATCGCCCCCTTGCCCAGTTCGACCGGGCTGGAGGAGACGCCCTTCTGCCAGGACATGGTGATCTTGTAGCCGTCGCCGTCCTCGACGCCCTTGATGTCGATGGGCGAGACGGCGCTCTTGTCGCCGATCGGCGTCTTGCACTGGTAGTTGACGTCGACGACCTCGGCCCGGGCCACGGGGGCGGCCATCAACACCGCCGAGCCGGCCAGGGCCGCGGCGGACGCGAGCGCGGCGGTTCGGTTCCGGTACGACACGGTGCCACTCCCCTTCCTGTTTCCTGACGGCGCATCAGATCGGGCCGTCAAGGTACGCCCGGGGCCTTGAGGAAGGAAGACACGGAGCGCGCCGGATCTGTGGCGATCCGGCGCGCGGTGAGTGACGTATGAGGGGATGTACGGCGGAGAATCCGTGGGTACGGGGACCCGGTCAGGCAGGCGCGCCCAGTTCCGCCCACACCGTCTTGCCGGCGACTCCCGGCGTGCGCACGACACCCCAGTCCAGGCACAGCCGCTGGACGATGAACATGCCGTGGCCGCCCGGACGCCCCGCCCGGTGCGGATTACGGGGTGCCGGCTGCCCGGTGCCCTTGTCGGCGACCTCGAGGCGGATCACCTTGTTGTCGCAGGTGATCCACAACTGGTCCGGCCCCTCGGCGTGCAGGCAGGCATTGGTGACCAGCTCGGAGACGACGAGCAGCACATCCTCGGCGGCGGCCCGCTGGTCGGCGGAGGCGGCCGGCAGCCAGCCCCACGCGTACAGCGCCTGGCGGGTGAAATCGCGGGCGAGCGGAACGACACCGCTCTCCCCGTCGAAGCTCAGCCGGCGCACCTGCCGACCCCCCGGCGGCGCCGCGGCTCCGGACGGCGCGCCCGCGCCCTCGCCGGACGCCGTGGCCGCCGGTACGCCACCCTCGGACGCCCCGGAAGCGCCGCCGGGCTCCGGCCCGCGGTCGCCCGGCGGGTAAGGCCGGGTGGTGCTCATCAGCGCTTCACCTCACCGATTCACCAGTTCACGATTCAAAAGATTCTGTACACAGTCAGTCACGCAGTGCGCGGCACATCGGTTTCGCGGCACCCCCACCACCCCGGCAGCCAACAGGTTCAGGATGTCTCCTGCCCTGGCGTCCCGGCGGAACACCCCCGGATTCGGCACGAAAGGCGTGACGGACATAGGACGTCGGTCACAGGGGGAAGGCCGAGGCTCGGCGCGCCGACGCACCGCCGCTCAGCTCGACTCGTCGGCCAGGGCCGCCTCGAGCGTGTCGTGGACGGTGAAGACCGCGTCCGCGCCCGTGATCTCGAATACGCGCGCCACCACCGGCTGCATCCCGGCGAGGGTCACGCCGCCACCGGCGGCCTCCGCCTTCAGCCGTGCACCGAGGAGCACATTCAGCCCCGTGGAGTCGCAGAACTCCAGGCGCGCGCAGTCGATGACCAGGCGCTTGAATCCCTTGGCGAGGCAGTCCTCGAGTGGCTCACGCAACAAATCGGCGGTGTGGTGATCCAACTCACCCGCCGGGGTCACGACGGCACTAGAGCCCTCTTCCCGCACCTCCACCAGAAGCCGGCCAGACTGTGCGCTGCCGACCGTCCCGCGGTCCATGCCGTCTCTCTCTCCTGACGTCGAGGCTGCTTGCTGACGCCCTCGAACACTACGCCTTCCTGACACGCTTCGACACCCGAACAACTACACACAAACGGACATATGCCCACAGAACGCACTTGCGGTGGGCTCAGGAAAGCGGGTAGGCCTAGTAAGGACACGTACCCGACAGACGGCCGGCTTTGGAGGCGCCGCACACCGCAGTGCACGTAATGGCTCCGGCAGCCTTATGCCGAGAACGATGGAGGACATCATGTCACCCCGGCTCGACGCATCGCGTACCCAGAAAGCGACGTCGACACCCCCTCCGGAACATCTGGATCCCATCGAGCAGGACGAGACGCTCGTCACACAAGACGACGTTCTCGCCGGACTTCCGGACATCCCCCCGTACGAGCAGGTCGGCGCGGTCGACGCACGGGCTCTGTCCAAGACCCTCTTCGAGCGCCTCGAAGCGCTGGAGGAAGGCACGCACGAGTACTCGTACGTCCGCAACACGCTTGTCGAACTGAATCTCGCGCTGGTCAAGTTCGCCGCTTCCCGGTTCCGCTCCCGCAGCGAGCCGATGGAGGACATCATCCAGGTCGGCACGATCGGCCTGATCAAGGCGATCGACCGGTTCGAACTCTCCCGGGGTGTCGAGTTCCCCACGTTCGCGATGCCGACGATCGTCGGCGAGATCAAGCGCTTCTTCCGCGACACCTCGTGGTCCGTGCGCGTGCCGCGACGGCTCCAGGAGCTCCGGCTCGACCTGGCCAAGGCCGGTGACGAGCTGGCGCAGAAGCTGGACCGCGCCCCGACGGTGACGGAACTGGCCGAGCGGCTGGGCCTGTCCAAGGACGAGGTCGTCGAGGGCATGGCCGCCTCGAACGCCTACACCGCCTCCTCGCTGGACGCCCAGCCGGAGGAGGACGACTCCGAGGGCGCGCTCGCGGACCGCATCGGCTACGAGGACCACGGACTCGAAGGCATCGAGTACGTCGAGTCGTTGAAGCCGCTGATCGCCGAACTCCCGCCGCGCGACCGGAAGATCCTGTCCCTGCGTTTCGTCGCGGGTCTGACGCAGTCGGAGATCGGCGAGGAACTGGGCATCTCGCAGATGCACGTGTCGCGACTGCTGTCGCGGACGCTGGTACGGCTGCGCAAGGGGCTGACCGTCGAGGAGTGATCCTCGTGTGATCCCTGCCGGGTGACGTGTCCTTCGGGGGCGGACCGAACGGTCCGCCCCCGGGCGCGTGCCATGGCCCGCCCCAGCGCACCACGCCCTCGCAGTGCGCGGGCGCGTGCCATGGCCCGCCCCAGCGCACCACGCCCTCGCAGTGCTGTTCTTTCTCAGGAGACGAGGACGAGGACGGCCGTGGGGAGGAGGGGGGCCAGAACGCTCAGCACCCAGTACGCACGCGGAGCCAGCGTCGTCCGGCGCCGGAGGGGACTGTTGGCCAGCCACCAGAGCAGGCCGAACAGCGCGACGACGGGAACGACGATCACGAGCCAGAGGGCCATGCCGTCGTTCTCCGTGGGTTCCCGCACCGTCAGCCCGAGTTCGGCGAGCGGCCAGTTCACCGCGAGGTACCACAGCAACCAGATCGGCACCACCGCCGGGATCCCGAGCAGCAGGTTCACCAGGAGCGGTGCCGGCCAGTGCTTTGTCATCCGTCCCACTCCTCCGTAGACGCGGGTCGTCAGAGCACCCTTTCGCCGCGCCGCCAGACTCCGGTGACCAGGGGGACGCCGGGGCGGTAGGCCAGGTGGACGTGGCTCGGGGCGTCGAGAAGCGTCAGGTCGGCGTACGCGCCCGGGGTGATGCGGCCGATGTCGGTGCGCCGCAGGGCCGCCGCGCCGCCCGCCGTGGCCGACCAGACGGCCTCGTCCGGGGTCATGCCCATGTCCCGTACGGCGAGCGCGACGCAGAACGGGACGGAGGACGTGAAGGACGAGCCCGGGTTGCAGTCGGTGGACAGGGCCACGGTGGCGCCCGCGTCGAGGAGGCGGCGGGCGTCCGGCCACTCGGCCCGCGTGGAGAACTCGGCGCCGGGCAGCAGGGTGGCGACCGTACGGCTGTTCGCCAGGGCGTCCACGTCCGCGTCGGTCAGATGGGTGCAGTGGTCGGCGCTGGCCGCGTCGAGCTCGACGGCGAGCTGTACGCCAGGGCCGTACGAGAGCTGGTTGGCGTGGATACGGGGGTGCAGGCCGCGTTCCTTGCCGGCGGTGAGGATCGCGCGGGCCTGGTCGCCGTCGAAGGCGCCCTTCTCGCAGAAGACGTCGATCCAGCGGGCGTACGGGGCGCAGGCGTCGAGCATCTCGCCGGTGACGAGCGCGACGTAGCCGGCCGGGTCCTCGGCGAACTCGGGAGCGACGATGTGGGCGCCGAGGTAGGTGACCTCGTCGGTGTGGGCGGCGGCGACGCGCAGGGCCCGGGCCTCGTCCTCGGCGGTCAGGCCGTAGCCGGACTTGGTCTCGAAGGTCGTGGTGCCCTGGTGCAGCGCCTCGCGGAGGTAACGCGTGAGGTTGGCCTCGAGTTCCGCGTCGCTCGCGGCGCGGGTGGCGGCGACGGTCGTGCGGATGCCGCCCGCGCTGTACGGCCTCCCCGACATGCGGGCGTTGAACTCCTGCGTCCGGTCGCCCGCGAAGACGAGGTGGGAGTGGGAGTCGACGAAGCCCGGGAGGACCGCCCTGCCACCTGCGTCGACCCGATTGTCAGTGGCGGGTGCTTTGCTTTGATCACCGGTCCACACGACGCGGTCGCCTTCGATGACGACGGCCGCGTCCTGGACCAGTCCAAGGGGGGATTTGTCACCGAGGGAGGGGTCGTTGGTGACCAGGCTGGCGATGTTCGTGATGAGCGTGCTTGCGGTGCTCGCGGAGTGGGCGGGGCTGACGGTCGTCGCGTTGCTCATGGCGTCCTTGGTGGCCTGGTCGGCGGTGGGGTCGGGTTCGGGGGCGGAGGCGGGCCGCGCGGGTGTGCGGCCCGCGGTCATCCGCGCAGGGCTTCGACGGCGTCCGCGAGGGCTTTCGGCACATCCGGTACGAGTGAGTGGACCCCGTCCCGCACGACGTGCCGACCTCCCACGACCGTGTGCGACACGTCTGCTGCCGACGCGGCGAATACGGCCGTCTCGGCCCCGAGCCGCGGAAGCGGCCCAGCCGTTCTGACCGAGTCGAGGGCGACCGTCGTGAAGTCGGCGAGCGCGCCGGGCTCCAGGGCGCCCGCGTCCGCCCAGCCGAGGGCCGCGTGCCCGTCGGCCGAGGCCGCCCGCAGCAGGGCCGCGGCCGTCCAGTGACCTCGGGTGCGGGTGCGCAGGCGCTCGTTGAGCTCCATCGCGCGCGCCTCTTCGAGCAGGTCGATCACCGCGTGGCTGTCGGAGCCGAGGGAGAGCGGGGAGCCCTCGTTCTGCAGCGCGGCCGCGGGCCCGATGCCGTCGGCCAGGTCCCGCTCGGTGGTGGGGCACATGCAGGTGCCGGTGCCGCTGCCGCCGATGAGGGAGACGTCCTCGGCGGTGAGGTGGGTGTTGTGGACGCCGGTCGTGCGCGGCCCGAGGACGCCGTGCAGGGCGAGCAGCTGCGTCGGAGTGCACCCGTGGATCTCCAGGCAGGCCTCGTTCTCGGCGGTCTGCTCCGACAGGTGCACATGCAGCCGGGCCCGCCGTTCCTCGGCCCACCGCGCGACGGTCGCCAGCTGGTCGGCGGGCACGGCCCGTACGGAGTGGATCGCCGCTCCGATCCGCGCGTGATCCCGTTCCTTGAGAAGTGAACAGCGTTCGGCCCAGGCGTCCGCCGTGCCGTCGGAGAAGCGGAGCTGCTGGGCGGTGGGCGGCTGTCCGAAGCCGGAGGAGAGATAGGCGGTGTCGAGGAGGGTGATGCGGATCCCGGCTTCGGCGGCGGCCGCGATCAGGGCCTCGCCCATCGCGTTGGGGTCGGCGTAGGGGACACCGCCGGGGGCGTGGTGGACGTAGTGGAACTCGCCGACCGCCGTGATGCCGGCCAGGGCCATCTCGGCGTACACGGCGCGGGCCAGGGCGTGGTAGGTCTCCGGGGTGAGCCGGGCGGCCGTGGCGTACATGACCTCGCGCCAGGTCCAGAAGGTTCCGGAGCCGACCTGGACGGTGCCGCGCAGGGCCCGGTGGAAGGCGTGGCTGTGGGCGTTGGCCAGCCCGGGGAGGGTGAGGCCGCGCAGGACCTCGGCGCCGGGGGGCGGGGTGGTGACCTCGGTCCGGACTGCGGTGATGCGGCCGTCGTGGACGTCGAGGGCGACGCCGGGCTCGACGTGCGTGCCGAGCCAGGCGTGTTCCAGCCAGTAGGTACGGGTCTGCTGGGCGGGCGTCACGTGCAGGCCAGTCCTTCCAGTACGTCGGCGAGGGCGAGTACCCCGGCCACGCAGTCGTCCTCGGTGGCGGACTCGGCCGGGGAGTGGGAGACGCCGGTGGGGTTGCGCACGAACAGCATGGCGGTCGGGATGCTCCCGGACAGGATCCCGGCGTCGTGTCCGGCGCCGGTGCCGAGGACGGGGACCGTGAGGCCGGTGTCCTTGCCGAGGATACGGGCGAGTTCGTCGCGCAGGGCGTGGTCGAACTCGACGACGGGGGTGAAGGACTCACGGACGACGGCCAGCTCGACGCCGTGGGCGGCCGCGTACTCCCCGGCCGCCTTCTCCACACCGGTGACCACGGCGTCCAGGCTGTCCTGGTCGGCGGCACGCGAGTCGAGCCAGCCGCGTACGAGGGAGGGGATGGCGTTGACGCCGTTCGGTTCGACGGCGATCTTGCCGAAGGTGGCGACAGCACCGGCGAGTCGGGCCTCACGGCGGGCGGCGAGGACGGTCTCGGCGTAGGACAGCATGGGGTCGCGCCGGTCGGCGAGCCGGGTGGTGCCGGCGTGGTTGGCCTCGCCCCGGAAGTCGAACCGCCACCGGCCGTGCGGCCAGATCGCGCTGGCGATGCCGACCCGGTCGCCGGACAGGTCCAGGGCCCGGCCCTGCTCGACGTGGAGTTCGACGAAGGAGCCGATACGGGCGAGCCGTTCGGGGTCGGGCCCGATGGCGTCGGGGTCGTATCCGGCGGCCTCCATGGCGCGCGGCAGCGTCACGCCCTCGCCGTCGGTGAGCCGGTGCGCCTGCTCGCGGGTGAGCTGTCCGGCGGTGAGCCGGGATCCGACGCAGGCGAGCCCGAACCGGGCGCCCTCCTCGTCGCCGAAGTTCACGATGCCCAGCGGGCGGGTGAACCGCGCGTCGCGGCCGCGCAGTTCGTCCAGCGCCGCGAAGGCGGACACCACGCCGAGGGGCCCGTCGAAGGCCCCGCCGTCCGGCACGGAGTCGAGATGCGACCCGGTGACGACGGCGTCCCCGGCGGCGGGGTCGCCGAGCCAGGCCCACTGGTTGCCGTTCCGGTCGGTCTCACAGGTGAGGCCGCGCGCCCGGGCCTGCTCCTGGAACCAGGCCCGGCAGTCACCGTCGACACCGCTCCAGGCGAAGCGCCGGTAGCCGCAGGAGGCGGGGTGGCGGCCGAGCGGGAGCAGCTCGCGCCACATCCGGTGGAAGGAGCCACCGGTGCCGGTGGGGTCCGGCCGCGGGCCGGCGGGTTCCTGCGTCACGCCTCGTCACCCTCGCGCATCGGGACACGGACGCCCTTGTCCTGAGCGACCGACTCCGCGATGTCGTACCCGGCGTCGACATGCCGGATGACGCCCATGCCGGGGTCGTTCGTGAGGACCCGGCGGATCTTCTCCCCGGCCAGCTTCGTGCCGTCGGCCACCGTCACCTGCCCCGCGTGGATCGACCGCCCCATGCCGACGCCGCCCCCGTGGTGCAGGGACACCCAGGACGCCCCGGACGCCACGTTCACCATCGCGTTCAGCAGCGGCCAGTCGGCGATCGCGTCGGACCCGTCGAGCATGGCCTCGGTCTCCCGGTAGGGGGACGCGACGGATCCGCAGTCGAGATGGTCGCGGCCGATGACGACCGGCGCGGCCAGCTCCCCGCTCGCGACCATGTCGTTGAACCGCTCACCGGCCTTGTCCCGCTCGCCGTAGCCCAGCCAGCAGATACGGGCGGGCAGGCCCTGGAAGTGGACCCGCTCCCCCGCCATGCGGATCCAGCGGGCCAGGGACTCGTTCTCCGGGAAGAGGTCGAGGATCGCCTTGTCGGTCTTCGCGATGTCGGAGGCCTCGCCGGACAGCGCGGCCCAGCGGAAGGGGCCCTTGCCCTCGCAGAACAGCGGGCGGATGTAGGCGGGGACGAAGCCAGGGAAGGCGAAGGCCCGGTCGTATCCGGCGAGCCGGGCCTCGCCGCGGATGGAGTTGCCGTAGTCGAAGACCTCGGCGCCGGCGTCCATGAAGCCGACCATGGCCTCGACGTGCCGGGCCATGGACTCGCGGGCCCGGGTGGTGAATCCGGCCGGGTCCTTGGCGGCGGCGTCGGCCATGTCCTCGAAGGCCAGGCCGAGGGGCAGGTAGGCCAGCGGGTCGTGGGCGGAGGTCTGGTCGGTCACGATGTCGATCGGGGCGCCCATGGCGAGCAGCCGCGGCAGCAGCTCGGCGGCGTTGCCGAGGACGCCGATGGACAGCGGCCGGCGGGCGTCACGGGCCTCCACGGCGAGGTGCAGCGCGTGGTCCAGCGAGTCGGCCTTCACATCGAGGTACCGGTGCTCGATGCGCCGCTCGATGGCGCGCGGGTCGCAGTCGATGCAGATCGCCACACCGTCGTTCATCGTCACGGCGAGCGGCTGGGCGCCGCCCATGCCGCCGAGACCGGCGGTGAGGGTGATGGTCCCCGCGAGGGTGCCGTCGAACTTCTTCGCGGCGACGGCGGCGAAGGTCTCGTAGGTGCCCTGGAGGATGCCCTGGGTGCCGATGTAGATCCAGGAGCCGGCGGTCATCTGGCCGTACATGGTCAGGCCGAGGGCCTCCAGGCGGCGGAACTCCTCCCAGGTGGCCCAGTCGCCGACGAGGTTGGAGTTGGCGATGAGGACGCGCGGGGCCCACTCGTGGGTCTGCATGACGCCGACGGGGCGGCCGGACTGGACGAGCATCGTCTCGTCCTGCTTGAGCCCGCGCAGCGTCCGCACCATCGCGTCGAAGGAGCGCCAGTCGCGTGCCGCCTTGCCGGTGCCGCCGTAGACGACGAGCTTGTCGGGGTGCTCGGCGACCTCCGGGTCGAGGTTGTTCTGCAGCATCCGCAGGGCGGCTTCCTGCTGCCATCCCAGGGCGCTCGGTTCCGTGCCGCGCGGCGCTCGGACGGGGCGGGGTCCTGACATGGTCTGCCTCCTGGTGGGTGCGTGGTGCTCCCGGCGGTGTGTTGCTGCTGTTATTCACATCCTGGCCGCCTGAATAGAGCTAGTCAATACATCGGGAGGTCGGCGCGGCGGTGCCGTGGATGTTTGGCTGGATCCATGGATGACGACATTCAGGCAGGCGACTTGGGCGCCGGACGGGCGGCCCGGCGGGACGAGGCGGTACGGGCCGCCGTCGAGCAGGGACTGATCGGGGCCGGCAGCCCCGTCGTCGGGCTGCTGGACATCACCGGCATCCGGGAGTCGGCGGCGGAGCTGCGGGCGGCGTTCGACGCGGTCGTGGCACCGGGCACGCCCGTGCTGCACGCCTTCGCGGTGAAGGCGACCCCGCTGGTGCCGGTGCTGCGGCTGCTGCGCGAGGAGGGCATCGGAGCGGAGGTGGCGAGCCCGGGTGAGCTGGCGCTGGCACGGGCGGCGGGGCTGGGCCCGGAGATGACGGTCCTCGACTCACCCGCCAAGACACCGGCAGAACTGCGCGAGGCGCTGGAGCTGGGCATCGCCGTCAACGCGGACAACCCGCAGGAGCTGGACCGCATCGACGCCCTCATCGGCTCCGCCGACAGCCGCTCCCCCCTCGGGATCCGGGTGAATCCGCAGGTCGGCGGGGGTTCGATCGGGGCGACCTCGACGGCCACGGCGACGTCGAAGTTCGGGGTGGCGCTGCGCGACGAGGGGGCGCGGGAGTGGGTCGTGCGGGCGTACCAGGACCGCCCGTGGCTGACCCGGCTGCACGCGCACACCGGCTCCCAGGGCATTCCGCTGTCGCTGCTGGCCCGGGGAGTCGCGGAGGTGTACGCGCTCGCCGAGGAGATCAACCGGCGGATCGGGCGGCGGCAGATCGACACGCTCGACATCGGCGGCGGCCTGCCGGTGAACTTCGCGTCGGACGCGACGACGCCCACGTACGCGCAGTACGCGCGGATGCTGGCCGAGGAGGTGCCGGGGCTGTTCGACGGGCGGTACGGGCTGGTCACGGAGTTCGGGCGGTCGCTGCTGGCCAAGCACGGCACGGTGGTGGCGCGGGTCGAGTACGCGAAGTCCTCCGGCGGGCGGGCGGTCGCGGTGACGCATGCCGGAGTGCAGGTCGCCACGCGGACGGTGTACGCGCCGGAGAGCTGGCCGCTGAGGATCGCGGCGTACGACACGAAGGGGCGGGTGAAGGAGGGGCCCGTCGTCGTGCAGGACGTCGCGGGGCCGGCCTGTTTCGCGGGGGATCTGCTGGCGGAGGGGCGGTCCATGCCGGTGCTGGAGCAGGGGGATCATGCGGCGGCGCTGGATACGGGGGCGTACTACTTCGCGCATCACTACGGGTACAACTCCCTTGTCCGGCCCGGGGTTTATGGGTTCGGGCCGGATGGGGAGGGCGGCGTGGCCTTCGCGGTCGTGCGGGAGGCGCAGACGGTGGAGGAGGTCGTGGCGGAGTCTGGTGGGGCGCATGTGGAGGCGCTGTTGAGCGGCCGGGCGCCGTGGGGGCTTTCGTAGTTCCCGACGTGCGGGTGCGTTGTGGCTGTTCGCGCGGTTCCCCGCGCGCCTGAGAAGCAGGGCGTGCGCCCCCGCCCCGCTACACGAGCGCCGGTGATTTCCTTCTCGCCCCGCCCGGCGCCGCGTCCCCCGCCGCGATGCCCGTGCTGCGGTACGCCTTCACCTGCTTGCCCGCCGGGCTGCCCGCGCCCCCGCGCAGCCAGTCCACCCGCACCCACACCAACGCCTCGCCGGCCCGCTCCCGGCGGCCCAGCCACGCCGCCTTCAGCCACAGGCCCGCTCCGCAGCCGGCCAGGAGCAGGCCGCCCGCGGCCGGGAGGGCGAAGGCGGCGCCCAGGGCGGCGAGGAAGGCGAGGAGGAGCCACCAGCGGTGGTGGCGGCGCCAGTTGCGTACCGTCACCGCGCGGTCCTGGAGTACGTCGTGCTTGCCGGCGCGGGACGCGGAGGCGGCCAGGGTGACGTAGCGCTTGCGGCCGCCGTAGGCCACCACGGCCGTCGCCAGGACGAACAGCGCCGCCCCGGCCAGGACGCCGATGCGGCGGCCGGTCAGTCCCGGTGCGAGGACGCCGACGCCCGCGGCGCACACGCCCAGCCACCACAGGGGGGCGGCCCCCGCCCGTACGACGACGGCGACCCGAGCCAGCCCTTGTCCTCCGCGCGTCACGTTCAGCCTCCGTCGGTCTCCGAAGCGTCTGAAGGGTGGTGCAGGAGACGCACGTTAGCGACGCGACGTGAGACGAGTCTGAGAAGGCGACGCGCGTGCCGTCAGTCCACGAACAGGCCCCGTGCCGCCGCCTTGGCGTCGAACTCCTCCAGGCGGGACTGGGCGTCGGGCAGGTCGTCGCACATCGCCTCGAGCAGCACCCGGCCGAGCAGCATCGGCGCGCAGGCCGTGTCGAAGGCCAGGCCGGTGCCGACCGCGGCGGGGATCAGCAGGTCGGACACCTTGGCGACCGGTGCGAAGGCGGAGTCGGCGACCGTGACGACGGTCAGCCCGGCCTCCTTCGCATGGGCGAGGGTGTCGAGGACCTCGCGGGGATGCCGGGGCAGCGCGAAACAGAGCAGTGCGGTCGCACCGGCCCGGACGGCGGCGTCGATGCGGTCCTGGAGCATCGTGCCGCCCTCGTTGAGCAGCCGTACGTCGGAGTGGACCTTGGCGGCGAAGTAGGCGAAGCCGTGCGCCTGGGCTGCCGCCGCCCGCAGGCCGAGAACGGGGAGCGGACGGGAGGCCGCGAGGAGGCGCCCGGCCCGCTGCACGGGCCCGGTGTCGGCCAGGGCCTCGGCCAGGTGGCGCAGGTTCTCGATCTCGGCCTCGACGGCCTGCTGGTACTCGTTGACGGACCCGGCGTCCGCCACGGGTTCGGCCGGGGCGACCTCGCGCAGATGGCGGCGCAGGGCCGGGTAGCCGTCGAAGCCCAGAGCCACGGCGAAGCGGGTCACGGACGGCTGGCTGACCCCGGCCAGTTCGGCGAGCTCCACACTCGACAGGAACGGCACGTCGGCGGCCCGCCGCACCATGCTGTGCGCGATGCGCCGCTGGGTCGGCGTCAGCCGGTGGCCCTCGAAGAGCGCCTGGAGCCGCGCGGCAGGGCTGTCGGTCACGCTCATGACGTGCTCCCCCTCGCCTATTCAGTAGCTGAGGATTCTGCATGAGCATATGCAGACCGGCAAGCGGGAGTGGAGGGCCGCCCCCGTCCCGACAGGGGGGCTAACCCCAGTGCGGCCGGCGTCGCTTCTTTCTACCGTGGGTCTCATGACCGGAATGGACGCGCGGGACACCGAGCTGAAGAAGGAACTCGACGCCAGCCTGCACGCACGCAGGGAACTGGGCGAGGAGTACGAGTCCGCGCTGGTCGACTCGTTCCTGGAGAAGGTCGACCAGCGGATCGACGGCGCGGTGGACCGCCGGGTGCGCCGGCAGCTCGCCGAGCAGCAGATGCAGACGGCCCGGGACTCCCGGTCGCCGCGGCCCACGGACTCCTGGGGCGAGCGCTTCGGCTTCGGCATCGTCTCCCTGGTCCTCGCGGTGCCGCTGTCCGCGATCGGCGGGGGCGTGGCCCAGCTGCCCGGCATGCTCGTCGCCTGGGCCGGCATCGTGGGCGTCAACCTCGTCCAGGCCGTCCGCACCAACCCGGACCTGTTCGGCCGCCGCAGGTCCTCCCAGAACAGCGGCTGGGAGGACTGAGCGGGCGCACGCCGTTCAGGCCTGCCGGGTGGGCAGCGCGACGATCTGCCGCAGGTTGACCCGGCGCGGCCGGCTGGTCGCGTAGGCCACCAGGTCGGCCAGCTCCTCGGCGGACAGCGCGCCCACCTGCTCCCGCATGTCCTCCACCTGCCGGGCCAGTTCCGCGTCGCCGATGTGGGTGAGCAGCTCGCTCTCGACGAACCCGGGCTCGATGTTGGTGACCCGGACGTCCCGCGGCCCGAACTCGCCGCGCAGGGACTCCGACAGGTAGGTGACGGCCGCCTTGGTCGCGCCGTACACCGCGTAGTTCGGGAAGCTGATGTGCGCGGCGATGGACGAGATGTTCACGATGTCGGCCGTACGGCCGTCCGCCGCCGCGTCCACCAGGTCGCCGGTGAAGGCGCCGATGATCCGCAGCACGCCGGCGACGTTGGTGTCGAGCATCCGCTGCCACTCGTCGGCGCGCCGGGCCTCGACGGGGTGCGGCAGCATGACGCCGGCGGCGTTGACGACCAGGTCGACGGGCCCGTACTCCGTGTGGATCCGGTCGGCGGCGGCCGCCACGGACGCCTCGTCGGTGACGTCCGCGACGACGGCCAGGGCCTGACCGCCGCCGGCCCGGATCTTCCCGGCGAGCGCCGTCAGCCGTTCCTCACGCCGGGCCAGCAGGGCCACCCGTGCGCCCCGGTCGGCCAGCAGGACGGCGATGGCCTCGCCGATCCCGCTCGCGGCTCCGGTGACGACGGCGGTACGGCCTGCCAGGTTCTCGTACGACATGGGGCTTCCCCTCGATGGCTGCCGGGGCGTCTCCCCGGCCTCGTCACCACCCTCGGGGCCGTCGGCCGCCGTACCCAGGGGGGCGCTTTTCCTGGGTCTGCCAGTACCAGGTTCGCCGTGCGCGGGGCGCCTAGGCTCGAAGGCATGGACGGAGAACTGGGAGACTTCCTGCGCTCGCGCCGCGCCCGTATCCAGCCGGAGGAGGTGGGGCTGCCCTCCTACGGCCGCCGCCGTGTCCCGGGTCTGCGCCGCGAGGAGGTGGCGCAGCTGGCCGGGGTGAGCGTCGACTACTACGTACGCCTGGAGCAGGGCAGGGGCCCCGGGGACCCCTCCCGGACCAAGTCCGGGGGAGTGTCGGACGCCGTGCTGGACGCGGTCGCGCGGGTGCTGCGGCTGGACGAGGCGGAACACGCGTATCTGCGCGCGGTCGCCCGGCCCCGCCGGGCCGGGAGCGCTCCGGCCGCGTCCCGGGTGCGCCCGGGTGTCCAGCTGCTCCTGGACGGCATGGACCGCAATCCGGCGTACGTCCTGGACCACCGCATGGACGTGCTCGGCTGGAACGCGCTCGCCGACGCCCTGCTCGACTTCAGCGGCCCCGGTTCCGACGAGCGCAACATCCCGCGCCGCGTCTTCCTCGACCCCACCGCCCGCGACCTCTATCCGAACTGGGCCGCGATCGCGGGCCAGACGGTCGCCCACCTGCGCCTGCAGGCGGGCCACCACCCCGGGGACGCGGCCACCGGGGAACTCGTCGCCGAACTCTCCCGCGCCAGTGAGGACTTCCGCCGCCTGTGGGCCGACCACCTGGTCAAGCCCTGCGACCACGGTGTGAAACACCTCCGGCACCCGGTCACCGGCCTGCTGACGCTCCCGTACGAGACCCTCGCGATCCCCGGGGCCCCGGACCAGACGATCGTCGCCTACACACCGGACCCGGGCTCGGAGACGGCGGAGCGACTGGCGCTGCTGGGGAGTTGGGCGACGAGCCGGGCCGGCTGAGGCCGGGAAGAAAAATGCGCGGGGACCGCCGCACCCCCTGTTCGGGGGGGCGGGACGACGGCGGTCCCCGCGAGGGACGCGGGCCTGGTCAGGGCCGGGCTGGCGCGTCAGTAGGGTCCATGGAGGTCCGGGAGCCGCTCCGGAGGTCCTTGACGCCTACGGCGTCGGCCGGGGCGGGGAGCCGCTCCCGCCCTGCCGACACCCACCAATGTGCAGGACTCGTGTTAAGCGGGTGCTGCGCGAACGTGACGCGCTCGTACCACTTCCGCGAAGTCCACGAAGATCACGGACGCCGCAAGTTCACCCGGTTCACGGGTGGTTCACCGGGCGTTCGCCGCCACTTTCCCGGTCCTGGCGAGGAAGGAGAGCAGGTCCTGCCTGCTGACCACACCGGTCGGCTTGCCCTCGACCAGGACGATCGCGGCGTCCGCCTTGCCCAGTACGGCCATCAGGTCCTCGACCGGTTCGCCGGAGCCGACCTGGGGCAGCGGGCCGGACAGGTGCTTCTCCAGCGGGTCGTCGAGCGAGGCGCTCTTACTGAACAGCGCGTCCAGCAGCTCGCGTTCCACGACCGAGCCGACGACCTCGGCGGCCATCACGTCGGGGTGGCCCGCGCCCGGCTTGACGACCGGCATCTGCGAGACGCCGTACTCGCGCAGCACGTCGATGGCCTGGCCGACCGTCTCGTCCGGGTGCATGTGGACAAGGGAGGGCATGCGGTCGCCCTCCTTGTCGGCGAGGACGTCGGCGACGCGGGCGCTCGGGCCCGAGTCCTCGAGGAAGCCGTAGTCGGCCATCCACTCGTCGTTGAAGATCTTGCTGAGGTAGCCGCGCCCGCTGTCCGGCAGCAGCACCACCACGACGTCGTCCGGGCCGAGCCGCCCGGCGACCTCCAGCGCGGCGACGACCGCCATGCCGCAGGAGCCGCCGACCAGGAGGCCCTCCTCCTTGGCCAGGCGGCGGGTCATCTGGAAGGAGTCCTTGTCGGACACGGCGACGATCTCGTCCGCGACGGTCCGGTCGTAGGCGGTCGGCCAGAAGTCCTCACCGACGCCCTCGACGAGGTACGGCCGCCCGGACCCGCCGGAGTAGACGGAGCCCTCGGGGTCGGCGCCGACGACCTGCACCGCGCCGTCGCTGATCTCCTTCAGGTAGCGACCGGTCCCGGAGATGGTGCCGCCGGTGCCCACGCCCGCCACGAAGTGGGTGATCCTCCCCTCCGTCTGCTTCCACAGCTCGGGGCCGGTGGAGTGGTAGTGGGAGAGCGGGTTGTGGGGGTTGGAGTACTGGTCGGGCTTCCAGGCACCCGGCGTCTCACGGACCAGCCGGTCGGAGACGTTGTAGTAGGAGTCCGGGTGCTCGGGGTCCACCGCGGTCGGGCACACGACGACCTCGGCGCCGTACGCGCGCAGCACGTTGATCTTGTCGGTGCTCACCTTGTCGGGGCACACGAAGATGCACTTGTACCCCTTCTGCTGGGCGACGATGGCGAGTCCGACCCCGGTGTTGCCGCTGGTCGGCTCGACGATCGTGCCGCCGGGCTCGAGCGCGCCGCTCTCCTCGGCGGCCTCGATCATGCGCAGGGCGATGCGGTCCTTCACGGAGCCGCCGGGGTTGAAGTACTCCACCTTGGCCAGGACGGTCGCCCTGATGCCCTTGGTCACGCTGTTGAGCCTCACCAGCGGGGTGTTGCCGACGAGGCTGATCATCGAGTCGTGGAACTGCACCGTTGTCTCCGGATGCCGCAGAAGAAGTGGTCTGAGTGGTGCCGCCAGCCTATGTGCTGCCCGTGGTCCGTGAAGGTCGTTCACTCCGCGTTGAGATTGGGCGACGGCCTGTACGGGGCAAGCACTGGGTGTACGGGTTCGAGGAGGTGGCGGCGACGCATGACGAGCATGTCGAGGGCGAGGGTGGCCCGGCGGATCGCGGCCGGCGCGGCGTACGGCGGCGGCGGGATCGGTCTGGCGGGAGCGGCCGCCGTGGGTCTTGTGCTGGCGGAGGTGCAGCTGGCGCGGCGCCGGGTGGGCAACGGCACGTCCGGTCACGTGCCGAACGCGGACGGGCTGTACGGCCGTGCGTACGCCGACCCGGGTGAGGCGCCGCTGCGGCTGACGATGCTGGGCGACTCCACGGCGGCGGGCCAGGGCGTGCACCGGTCAGGGCAGACGCCGGGCGCGCTGCTGGCGTCGGGGCTCGCGGCGCTGGCGGAATGCCCGGTGGAGTTGCGCACGGTGGCGACGCCCGGGGCCCGTTCGGACGACCTGGACCGCCAGGTGGCCCTGGTGCTTGCCGACCCCGATCCGGTGCCCGACATCTGCGTGATCATGGTCGGCGCGAACGACGTCACCCACCGCATGCCCCCGACCCGCTCGGTGCGCTGCCTGGCGTCGGCGGTACGGCGGCTGCGCACGGCCGGTGCGGAGGTCGTGGTGGGCACCTGTCCCGACCTGGGCACGATCGAGCCGGTCCGGCAGCCGTTGCGCTGGCTGGCGCGACGGGCCTCCCGCCAGCTGGCGGCCGCCCAGACGATCGGAGTCGTCGAGCAGGGCGGCCGCACCGTGTCCCTGGGCGACCTCCTGGGCCCCGAGTTCGCCGAGAACCCGCGCGAGCTGTTCGGCCCCGACAGCTACCACCCGTCCGCCGAGGGCTATGCGACGGCGGCGATGGCGGTCCTGCCGAGTGTCTGCGCCTCGCTCGGCCTGTGGCCGGCCGAGGAGGAGCGCCCGGACGCCTCCCGTCGCGAGGGCTTCCTGCCGGTGGCCCGGGCGGCGGCGGAGGCCGCCTCGGAGGCGGGCACGGAGGTCGCGGCGGCGATGCCGACCGGGTCGCGGGGGCCCTGGGCCCTGCTGAAGCGCCGGCGGCGCCGGCGGGTACCCGAGCAGGAGCCGGCGCCTGCCACGCCCTCGAACTGAGGCCAGGGAAAGCAAGCGCTTAGTAAACTGCGGCCAGGGTCACACCGCGAGACCCGTGACCCAGCCCATACGTACGGGTAACTTCCCAGACAGCCCAGCCAGACCACCCGGTACGTCAATGGAGCCGTGATGCCCGAAGCCGTGATCGTCTCAGCCGCCCGCTCCCCCATCGGCCGCGCCGTCAAGGGCTCTCTCAAGGACCTCCGCCCGGACGACCTGACCGCCACGATCGTCCAGGCCGCCCTGGCCAAGGTCCCCGAGCTGGACCCGAAGGACATCGACGACCTGATGCTCGGCTGCGGCCTGCCCGGCGGCGAGCAGGGCCACAACCTCGGCCGCATCGTGGCCGTGCAGATGGGGATGGACCACCTGCCGGGCTGTACCGTCACCCGGTACTGCTCCTCTTCCCTGCAGACCTCCCGCATGGCCCTGCACGCCATCAAGGCGGGCGAGGGCGACGTCTTCATCTCGGCCGGTGTGGAGACCGTCTCCCGGTACGCGAAGGGCAGCTCCGACGGCCTGCCCGACACGCACAACCCCCTCTTCGCCGACGCCGAGGCCCGCACCGTCGAGACCGCCCAGTCCGAGGGCTCGACCTGGCACGACCCGCGCGAGGACGGCCTGCTGCCCGACCCGTACATCGCGATGGGCCAGACCGCCGAGAACCTGGCCCGCTCCAAGGGCGTCACCCGCCAGGACATGGACGAGTTCGGCGTCCGCTCGCAGAACCTCGCCGAGGAAGCCATCAAGAACGGCTTCTGGGAGCGTGAGATCACCCCGGTGACGCTCCCCGACGGCACGGTCGTCGCCAAGGACGACGGCCCCCGCGCCGGCGTCACCCTGGAAGGCGTCCAGGGCCTCAAGCCGGTCTTCCGCCCGGACGGCCTGGTCACCGCCGCCAACTGCTGCCCGCTGAACGACGGCGCCGCCGCGCTCGTGATCATGTCCGACACCAAGGCCCGCGAGCTCGGCCTCACCCCGCTCGCCCGCATCGTGTCCACCGGCGTCTCCGGCCTCTCCCCCGAGATCATGGGCCTCGGCCCGGTCGAGGCGAGCAAGCAGGCGCTGCGCCGCGCGAACCTGTCGATCGACGACATCGACCTGGTCGAGATCAACGAGGCGTTCGCCGCCCAGGTGATCCCCTCCTACCGCGACCTGGGCATCCCGCTGGAGAAGCTGAACGTCAACGGCGGTGCCATCGCCGTCGGCCACCCCTTCGGCATGACCGGCGCCCGCATCACCACCACGCTCATCAACTCCCTCCAGTTCCACGACAAGCAGTTCGGTCTGGAGACGATGTGCGTCGGCGGCGGCCAGGGCATGGCCATGGTCATCGAGCGCCTCAGCTGAGCACCGCACCGTAGCCGCCATGGCACCGGCTGTGAGGCATTGGCCCGGAACCCCGGAAGCTCCAGGGTTCCGGGCCGTTTTGTGATCCAATCTCCCCCAGGATGTGACCTATCTCCCTCCGCCCGGGGAGAAGCGCAGGTCACAGCAGCCACACCCCCTCCCCCGAGGCCGATACCCTGTCCGTTTGGTGACGTTACGCACTGACAGCTGGTTAGTCCGCCCTTCAAGCTGATGTAGGAAGTCGGGGGTCGACTTTGAACCGGGAGTACGTCAGTGAGCGCCATGCCGATCGCGTTGCTGGTCACCACGGCCGCCACGGGCGCCGTGGGTGTTGCCGTCCTGCGCACCGTCCTGCAGCTGCGGCGACAGGTCGCGGCCCTGCACACCGCGCTGGCCGAGAACCGTGCCGCCACCACCCGTGCGCTGCTGCCGGCCGCCCGCACCCAGGCCGACGCCGAGGAGATACGCGCCGCCGTGGCCGCGGCGCTCGCCGAGGAACGGGAGCGGGAGCTCGCCGAGGCGCGGGCGTTCTGGGCCGCCCAGGAGACCCGTGACGCCTCCGACGCACCGTCCCTGCTGGGTCTGCCCGACCACGATCTGTTCCTGCCCCGGCAGGCCGATTTCGCGGGTCTGGAGCCGGTGTCCGAGCCCGGCGCCGACAGCGAGGAGCCGGCCGGCGAGTCCCCGGAGCTGGCCGCGGCCCGCCGCCGTCACCCCTCCCACCCGGACTTCGTGCCGGCGCAGTCGCCCGTGGTGAACGACCACGAGCGCACGGTCGCCACCCTGGAGGAGCTGGCCTCCTCCCGCGTGGAGCTGACGGACGTCCGCCCGGGCCCGCTGGGCACCCTCGACGTCTACGTCTTCGCCGACGGCACGACCCTGTGCATGACCCCGGGCCACCGCGAAACCGCGGAGCACCTCGCCACGGCCCTGCGCGCGGGCGAGACCCCCGTCCTCCTCGGCGGCTCCGGCATCGCGGGCGCCTACACCCTGACGTTCGAGTGCGGCGAGGAGAACGTCTACATCCTGGCGGACCGGGTCATCTCGTCCCTGTAGTTCAGGGGCCGCGGGGAACTGCGCGAGCAAGCACACCGCACCCGCACCCGCGAACGGCGCTAGACCCCCGCCCGCTTCTGCGCCTCCTCCACCACCCGCACCGCGTCATCGACATCGGCATCACCGGGAATCACCACGGCCAGATCATGCCCGGCAACGGTGATCTGATCTGCGGCAGCAAACATCCCCGCATCCGGCATCTCCCGAGGCTCCACACCCGGCTCCTCGAGAGCCTGCGCCCTCCGGGCCAACTCCCGGGCCAGCCCGAGAGCCTCGGCGGCAGCGCCCCGCTGCAGCCGGCTCTGGGGCGCGGCCCTCAAACGATCGGCGAAGTGATCCACCGCACGGGTCAGAGGCGTCGTATCAACCACGCCGCGAGCGTACGCGTCGCACCGGGACTGTTGCCAACGGGCGAACACTCAGGCACGGTGACCTGAAGGACCGGCTTACATCCCAGCGTCCGGAGGCGCCGATGTCCCAAGTCTTCTCCGAAGAGACCCATCGCAACATGCTCGCCCGCATCCCGCACTGCACCGGTCGTGAGATCACCGACTGGCTTCGCACCGTCGAAGATGGCCCGGCACTCTTCCGCTTCGAGGAAAAGGTCAGCTGGCTCCGGCACGAACACAACCTGGCCTACGGCCACGCCAAGGCGATCATCCATGAGTACGACCTGAGGAGGGCCGCGCGCAAACTGCTCTAGGCGCGCACCGTCTCGACGACGACACCGTCCGGACCACGTGAGACAACGACAAGGGCCCCGGCCGAAGCCGGGGCCCTATCGCGTACGACGGTCAGGACTTGCCGTACTAGTCGCTGCTGTTGAGGATCGAGATGAGCCTCAGGAACTCCAGGTAGATCCAGACCAGCGTCAGCGTGAGGCCGAAGGCCGCGAACCACGCCTCCTCGCGCGGAGCACCGTAGGCGATGCCGTCCTCGACCTGCTTGAAGTCCAGGGCGAGGAAGCAGGCGCCGAGGATGATGCCGATGACGCCGAAGACGACGCCGAGGGCACCACTGCGGAAGCCGAGGCCGTCACCGCCGCCGAACACCGCGAACAGCAGGTT
The DNA here is from genome assembly GCF_045040895.1 of Streptomyces purpurascens. NCBI lineage: Bacteria > Bacillati > Actinomycetota > Actinomycetes > Kitasatosporales > Streptomycetaceae > Streptomyces > Streptomyces purpurascens. The sequence goes on from NZ_CP108341.1 coordinate 3,791,553, forward strand.
CACGGTCATCAGCAGGATGAAGCCGAGCGCGGCCGCCATCACGAAGCCGTAGAAACGGCGGTTGACGCGGATCCAGCCGGCCTTGTACGCGATCAGCACACCGGCGAAGACCGCCATGGTGCCGATCACGGCCTGCATGGCCGCGCCGTCGGCGATGCGGTTGTCGACGATGTTGGAGACGACGCCGAGGAAGACACCCTCGAACGCGGCGTACGTCAGGATCAGCGCGGGCGAGGCCTTGCGCTTGAAGGACTGCACGAACGCCAGGACCATGCCGATCAGCGCGGCGCCGATACCGATGCCGTAGCTACGGCTGATGTTGGCGTCGTCGATGGGCAGCAGGGCCCAGGAGAGCGCGGCGGTGAGGATGAGCACACCGAGCGTGCTCGCCGTGCGCAGGACGACGTCGTCGATGGTCATCCGGCCGGTGGTGGCCGGCGCCTGCGGCGGCGCGCCGTGCTGCAGGTCCTGCTGGGCGTAAGGGTTCTGCGCGTACGGGTTCTGCGCGTACTGGTCGCCCGTCGGCTGCGCGTACGGGTTGCCCTGCGTGGCGACAGCGGGACCCCCGGCCTGCGGCGCGGTGTTGAAGCCCGCGTAGCCGTTGTCGCGGCTGAACCCCCGTCGCGAGAAGACCGGGTTTCTGCTCCTCATTTCACTCCTCCATGGCCACACGTCATGGCCTTGGCTCAAGAGTAATAGGTAGGCAAAGGAATGACCCTAGTGCTTGGGGAGGATCTTTCCCTCATCGTGCTGCCCAACACGCTACGCGGCTTCGTGATTCCCCTCACCGGAGGGGGTCACTCATCACCTCGCCCGAACCTCATCCGAAGGGGAAGCCCGTGTACCCCTCCGCCAGGTCGGTCTCGGCGGCGCGGCTGGAGGCGATCCGCTCCAGCCGGGCGAGCTGGAGCCGGTCCTCGAAGCCGGTCGCGCCGGGGGCGCGGTGCAGCAGGGTCGTCATGTCGTAGGAGAACCGCTCGGCCTGCCAGATCCGGCGCAGACAGGTCCGCGAATAGGCGTCCAGCAGTTCCGCCGAACCGGTCTCCTTCCGGTGCGTCAGGGCCCGAGCGAACGTCACGACATCGCCTACGGCGAGATTCAGCCCCTTGGCGCCGGTCGGCGGCACGATGTGCGCCGCGTCACCGGCGAGGAAGAGGCGGCCGTGACGCATGGGCTCGTGGACGTAGGAGCGCATCGGGGTGACGGACTTCTGGGTGATCGGGCCGCGCTCGAGGCGCCAGTCGTCGGCGGTCTCGAAGCGGCGCTCCAGCTCGTCCCAGATCTCCTCGTCGCTCCACGCCTCGGCGTCGGTGCCGTCGGGCACCTGGAGGTAGAGGCGGGAGACGGACGGCGAGCGCAGGGAGAGGAGGGCGAAGCCGCGGTCGTGGCGGGCGTAGACGAGCTCGTCGTGCGAGGGCGGTACGTCGGCGAGGATGCCGAGCCAGCCGAAGGGGTACGTCCGTTCGAAGACCTGGGTCAGTTCGGCCGGGATCGCCTTGCGGGCCACGCCCCAGAAGCCGTCGCAGCCGACGACGTACTCGCACTCCAGGGCGTCCTCGCGGCCCTCGTGCCGGAAGCGGACGCGCGGGGCGTCGGTGCCGGCGTCCTCCACGGCCAGCGCCTCCGCCTCGAACAGCAGCGGGCCGCCCTCCTGGAGCTGGAGGGCGATGAGGTCCTTGCAGACCTCGGTCTGGGCGTAGACCATCACGGACCGGCCACCGGTGAGGGCGGGGAAGTCGACGCGGTGGCGTCGGCGGTCGAAGCGCAGTTCGATGCCGTCGTGGCGCAGGCCCTCGCGGTCCATGCGCTCCCCGGCGCCGGCCGCGCGCAGCACGTCGGCCGTGCCCTGCTCCAGGATCCCGGCCCGCTGCCGCCGTTCGACGTAGGCACGGTCGCGGCTCTCCAGGACGACGGAGTCGATGCCCGCGTTGTGGAGCAGCCGGGCGAGGAGGAGGCCGGCGGGGCCGGCTCCGATGATGCCGACGGTGGTGCGCATCGGGCACCTTCTCTCTCAGGTTCGTGAAGGCATGTTCGCGTGGTGAAAATTCTTTCACCACTGCCGGATGTGAGTTTCCGACGGCATGCGCCCGCTGTCAACGGGCGTGCCGTGAAGTCTTCAATGAACCATGCAGGAGTCGGAAGGTGCCCGGAGCCGGACTCGAACCGGCACGCCCGCGAAGGGGCAGCGAGGTTTAAGCTCGCCGTGTCTGCATTCCACCATCCGGGCAGGCCATGGGCTCCGCGTCGAGGTTCCGAGACTATCGGGACGGATCCCCCGAACAGCGGAAGCACGGACCGATGTTGTCTTATTTTATTGACGTCTGAGGGTGCATCAGCACACGGAACGCGCCATCCGCACTTGCCAATAGCCTTGCGTGCGGCGGTGGGCGCCGCATACGGAATGACGGAATTTCACCGCCCGAACGAGGGCACTCCACCTGTTCTCGACATCCGGACCTCTCAGGTTCCCGAGACCGGGGCCACTCAGGGGCGTTCGTCATCCCCAGGTATGACACTCCCCCTCGCGGTCAGACCGAAGTCGGCCCCCGGAACGGGAACTACGGGTGACTACACGGCGGCCGGGGACCCGGACGATGGATCACATCCCCCTGACCGCACCACCGTCCGACAGGAGTGCCATCCCGTGACCACCGCTTCCCTCGCCGACCGGGCCACCACCGTGGCCGCGCGCGCCACGGATCTCTCGAAGATCTATGGGCAGGGTGAGACCCAGGTGGTCGCCCTGGACCGGGTCTCCGCCGACTTCCGGCAGGCCGAGTTCACCGCGATCATGGGCCCCTCCGGCTCCGGCAAGTCGACCCTGATGCACTGCGTGGCCGGTCTCGACTCCTTCTCCTCCGGGTCGGTGCGCATCGGCGACACCGAGCTCGGCTCCCTGAAGGACAAGCAGCTGACCAAGCTGCGCCGGGACAAGATCGGCTTCATCTTCCAGGCGTTCAATCTGCTGCCGACCCTGACGGCCCTGGAGAACATCACCCTCCCGATGGACATCGCGGGCCGCAAGCCGGACAAGCAGTGGCTGGACTCCGTCATCCGGATGGTCGGCCTGGCGGACCGGCTGGGCCACCGGCCCTCGCAGTTGTCGGGCGGTCAGCAGCAACGCGTCGCCGTGGCACGGGCGCTGGCCTCCAAGCCCGAGATCATCTTCGGTGACGAGCCCACCGGAAACCTCGACTCGCGCTCCGGCGCCGAGGTGCTGGGCTTCCTGCGCAACTCCGTGCGGGAGCTGGGCCAGACGGTGGTGATGGTGACTCACGACCCAGTGGCCGCGGCCTACGCGGACCGGGTCGTCTTCCTCGCGGACGGCCGGATCGTCGACGAGATGCACGGGCCGACGGCCGACTCGGTGCTCGACCGCATGAAGGCGTTCGACGCCAAGGGCCGCACCAGCTGATCCCCCGTCAGGACCGACAGGACTGAGAAGAAGAACCCATGTTCCGTACCGCCTTGCGCAACGTGCTCGCGCACAAGGCCCGGCTCCTGATGACCGTCCTCGCCGTGATGCTCGGCGTGGCCTTCGTGTCGGGGACCCTGGTCTTCACCAACACCATCTCCGACGCCTTCCAGAAGAGCTCCGCCAAGGGCTTCGACCGGGTCGACGTCGCCGTGACATCGGACTACCAGGACTCCGAGGGCGACCGGGTCGGCAAGGTCCACGACCTGAACCGGGCCGTGCTCGACAAGAGTGAGCGGGTTCCCGGTGCCGCGTCCGCCATCGGGGTCGTGCAGGGCTTCACCGCCATCGCCGACAAGGACGGCAAGCTGATCGGCCAGGGCTTCCAGTCGCAGGGCGGCAACTACTGGGGCGACAAGGACCCCCGTTACCCGCTGGCGAGCGGGCACGCGCCCAAGGGCGCGGGTGAGATCCTCATCGACTCCGAGACGGCGAAGCGCGCCGGGTACGAGGTCGGCGACACCGTACGCATGTCGGTCGACGGGCCGGTCCTGACCCCGAAGATCGCCGGCATCTTCACCACCGACGACGGCAACGTCGCGGCCGGCGGCAGCCTGACCCTGTTCGACACGGCGACCGCGCAGCAGCAGTTCGGCAAGGCGGGCGTCTACGACCAGATCAACGTCACGGCGAAGCCGGGCGTCTCGCAGGCCGCACTCAAGGCGGAGCTGGACAAGGCGCTGCCCGAGGGAACTGTCCAGACCACCACCGGCAAGCAGCTCGCCGACGACCAGGCGGAGACCATCTCCCGGTCGATGAGCGGCATGCAGACGGCTCTGCTGGTCTTCGCCGGCATCGCCCTGTTCGTCGGCACGTTCATCATCGCCAACACCTTCACCATGCTGGTCGCCCAGCGCACCAAGGAGCTGGCGCTGATGCGGGCGGTCGGTGCCTCGCGCCGGCAGGTGACGCGCTCGGTGCTGATCGAGGCGTTCGTGGTCGGGGCGGTCGCCGCCGTCACCGGTCTGGTCGCGGGCATCGGCATCGGGGCCGGACTGCGCTCCCTGATGGGTTCGTTCGGCGCGACCGTGCCCGACGGCCCGCTGGTCATCAAGCCGGCCACGATCGCCGCCGCGTTCGCCGTCGGCATCCTGGTGACCATGCTGGCGGCGTGGCTGCCGGGCCGCCGGGCCGCGAAGATCCCGCCGGTCGCGGCCATGAGCAGCGTGCACGCCAAGGCCACGACCAAGTCGCTGGTGCTGCGCAACACGCTGGGCACCCTGTTCTCGGCCGCCGGCATCGCGGTGGTCCTGGTGGCCACGACCATGGACGGCTCGGACGGCCAGATGCCCATGGGCCTCGGCGCGGTACTGCTGATCATCGGCGTGTTCATCCTGACCCCGCTGCTGTCCCGGCCGCTGATCGCCGCCGCGGCGCCGTTGCTGCGCGCCTTCGGCGTCGCCGGCAAGCTGGCCCGGCAGAACTCGGTGCGCAACCCGCGCCGTACGGCCGCCACCGCCTCCGCGCTGATGATCGGCCTGACCCTGATCACCGGTATGACGGTGACGGCGGGCAGCCTCCAGCAGGCCATCGACAAGATGGCGGCGTCCGCGATCAAGGCGGACTACGTGGTGTCCATGGCGAACGGCAACCCGCTGTCCCCGGACGTCGAGAAGAAGCTGAAGCAGACCGACGGCGTCACCGCCACCAGCTCGATGACCAACGCCGTCGCCCGGGTCGACGGCAAGACCGACGAGTACCTGACCGGCGTCAACGGCGCCGCGATCGGCGAGCTGACCGGCCCGAAGGTCGACGACGGCTCGTTCAAGGTCGGCGGCTCCCAGGTCGTCGTGGACAGCACGACCGCCGAGTCCAACCACTGGAAGGCCGGTTCGAGCTTCAGCGTCTCCTTCGAGGACGGCAAGAAGGAGCGGCTCACCGTCGCCGGTACCTACGAGAGCAACGAATACCTCAGCGGCATCCTGCTCGACCAGTCGACGCTCGCGCCGCACACGTCCGACCCGTACGTCATGAAGGTCATGGCGAAGACCTCCGGCGGCGCGTCCGCCGCGGCGCAGGACAAGCTGGAGAAGGCCCTCGACAACAACCCGGCGATCAAGGTCCAGGACAAGAAGGACATCTCCAACGAGATCGCGCAGATGTTCACGCTGATGCTGAACATGCTCTACGGACTGCTCGCCATGGCCGTGATCGTGGCGGTCCTCGGGGTCATCAACACCCTGGCCATGTCGGTCTTCGAACGCTCCCAGGAGATCGGCATGCTCCGGGCGATCGGCCTGGACCGCAAGGGCATCAAGCGGATGGTCCGTATGGAGTCCCTGGTGATCTCGCTGTTCGGCGGGGTGCTGGGCATCGGCCTCGGCGTGTTCTTCGGCTGGGCGGCCGGTGAGCTGCTGGCCTCGAAGATGCCGACCTACGCGCTGGTCCTGCCCTGGGCGCGGATGGGTGTCTTCCTGCTGCTGGCCGCGACGGTGGGTGTCCTCGCGGCGCTGTGGCCGGCGCGGCGTGCGGCCCGGCTGAACATGCTGGAAGCGATCAAGGCGGAGTAGCGAGAACGGCGAAGGCCCCCTTTCCCGACGGCGGGAGAGGGGGCCTTCGCCGTGTCAGTTCCAGGTACGGGCGCGCAGGGGCATGCCCGACTCCCCGGATTCGGGGGCCCGCACGGCCAGGACCTGGTTGACGCCGATGCGGTTGCGCTCGAAGGCGACCGCGCAGGCGGCCATGTACAGGCGCCAGACGCGGGCGCGGCCGGGGCCGGTGAGCTGGACGGCACGCTTCCAGTCGGCCTCCAGGCGGGTGACCCACTGCCGCAGCGTGAGGGCGTAGTGCTCGCGGATCGACTCGACGTCGCGCACCTCGAACCCGGCGCGCTCCAGCAGGGAGACGGTGACGCCGACGGGCTGGAGTTCGCCGCCGGGGAAGACGTAGGAGTCGATGAACGCGTCGACCTCGTACGTCGTCTCGTCCCGCTGCGGGCGGCGGGCGATCTGGTGGTTCAGGAGCCGTCCGCCGGGCTTGAGCAGGTCGTACAGGCCGTCGGCGTACTCCAGGTACCGGTCTGCTCCGACGTGTTCGGCCATGCCGATGGAGGAGATCGCGTCGTACGGGCCGTCGCGGACGTCGCGGTAGTCCTGTACGCGGATCTCGATCCTGTCGGTGAGGCCCTCCTCGGCGACGCGCTTGCGGGCGTAGGCGGCCTGCTCCTGCGAGAGCGTGACGCCGACGACGCTCACGCCGTGCTCGCGGGCGGCGTGGATGGCCATGGAACCCCAGCCGCAGCCGACGTCGAGCAGCCGCTGACCGGGGCTCAGGCCGAGCTTGCGGCAGACGAGTTCGAGCTTGTCGTGCTGGGCCTGTTCGAGGGTGCTGTCCGGGCTGTCCCAGTAGGCGCAGGAGTACACCATGGACGGGCCGAGGACGATCTCGTAGAAGTCGTTGCCGACGTCGTAGTGGTGGCTGATGGCGCGTCTGTCGCTGCGCTTGGTGTGCAGGTGACGGCGAGGGCTGCGGGCCTCCTCGGGAGGCGGGGCGGGCGGCAGCGGGCTCCCGGCGAGCCTGACGAGTCCGCGGATCGCGGAGCGGACCTCGGGGTCGCGCAGGGCCTGGGCGAGGGTGCGGGCGTCCTCGCCGCGCTCCCAGATGTCTCCGGCGAGCAGGTCGAGGGTGGTGTAGAGGTCGCCCTCGATGTCCAGGTCGCCCGCCACCCAGGCGCGGGCCAGACCCAGTTCGCCCGGCTTCCACAGCAGGCGGCGCAGGGCGCGGCGGTTGCGTACGACCAGGGTCGGCGCGCCCGGCGGGCCCGCCTGCGAACCGTCCCAGGCGCGGACGCGCACCGGGGGCGGTGCTCCCAGCAACTGTGTGAAGAGGCCCTGCAGCCGCTGCGCGGCGTCTGCCATGGTGTACACCTCCGTGACGGGGAATCCCGGAATGTCCGACACCACGTAAACACCTGCGCGGCCTCACCGCAGTCCCCGGCACGCGTCATGTCTGAGCAAAACCGCCACTTCGCCCACCCGGCCGTGAGGGCGGTTCAACGCCGAAGGACCTCCCGCACCACGGATGGCGGGAGGTCCTTCGTCAGGCGGGTGACCGGGGGAGGGTCAGGAGGCCTTGGCCTTCTCCTCGGTCTTCTCCTTCGGCGCGGCGGCGACCGGGGCCGGCTTGGCGGCCTCGTAGAACTCCTCGCGCGGCGTCTCCATCGCGCCGAGGGAGACGACCTCGCGCTTGAGGAACATCGCCAGGGTCCAGTCGGCGAAGACGCGGATCTTGCGGTTCCAGGTCGGCATCGCCAGACCGTGGTAGCCACGGTGCATGTACCAGGCGAGACGGCCCTTGAGCTTGATCTTCATCTTGCCCATGACGATCATCGCGACGCCCTTGTGGAGGCCGAGACCGGCCACCGCGCCCTTGTTGGCGTGGGCGTAGTCCTTCTGCGGGAAGCCCCGCATGCCGGAGACCACGTTGTCGCCGAGGACCCGGGCCTGGCGCAGCGCGTGCTGGGCGTTCGGCGGGCACCAGGCGTTCTCGTTGCCGGCCTTGCGGCCGACGAGGTCCGGGACCTGCGCGTTGTCGCCGGCGGCCCAGATGTAGTCGGTGCCCTTGACCTGGAGCGTCGGCTCGCAGTCGACGTGACCGCGGGGGCCGAGGGGCAGGCCGTAGCGGGACAGGGCCGGGTTGGGCTTGACGCCGGCGGTCCAGACGATGGTGCTGGAGTCGACCTCGAGGCCGTTCTTCAGCACCACGTGGCCGTCGACGCAGGAGTCCATGGAGGTGGACAGGTAGACCTCGACGCCGCGGCCCTCGAGGTGCTCCTTGCCGTACTTGCCGAGCTTGGGACCGACCTCGGGGAGGATCTTGTCGGCGGCGTCGACCAGGATGAAGCGCATGTCCTCACGGGACACGTTCTTGTAGTACTTCGCGGCGTCGCGGGCCATGTCCTCGACCTCGCCGATGGTCTCCGCGCCGGCGAACCCGCCGCCCACGAAGACGAAGGTGAGCGCCTTGCGGCGGATCTCCTCGTCGGTGGTGGAGTCGGCCTTGTCCAGCTGCTCGAGGACGTGGTTGCGCAGGCCGATGGCCTCCTCGACGCCCTTCATGCCGATGCCCTGCTCGGCGAGGCCGGGGATCGGGAAGGTGCGGGAGACCGCGCCGAGCGCGATCACCAGGTAGTCGAAGGGCAGCTCGTAGGCCTCGCCGACCAGCGGGGAGACCGTGGCGACCTTGCGGTCCTGGTCGATGGTGGTGACCCGGCCGGTGAGAACCTCCGCCTTGGGCAGCACGCGTCGCAGCGGGACGACGACGTGGCGCGGGGAGATGTTGCCGGCGGCGGCTTCGGGGAGGAAGGGCTGGTAGGTCATGTACGACCGGGGGTCGACGACCGTGACGGTCGCCTCGCCGTAGCGCATCTTCTTCTGGATACGCCGAGCTGCGTACAGGCCTACGTACCCACCGCCTACTACGAGGATCCTGGGACGCTCCGTGGTGCTCATGCCATCGAGTATCCACCCGCCTCAGGGGGGTGGCTCGTGCGCCCCTTCACAAGCTCGGGCAGGGTGTGTGTTATCCTCCGCGGCTCGCGTGATCCATGTCATGGTGACAACCGGGCTCCTTTGTGCACCCCGGACCGTTGTCAATGCCGCGTGAGCTGCCTCTCTGGGCGGAAAGGGCCTCCGTGAGGCCACCCCGGAGTCCCGCTCCGGGCTCCTTCCCCGGCACCTCCATACCATGCTTCTGAACATGTTCAAAGGCACCTTGGGGCCCCGGATGGGTCAACCGGACCCCTCTTGTCGCTCTCGAGGGCCGAATTCCTTGTGAAGAACTTCACGAACTTTTCCGATGAGCTGCCGCCGGGGGGTTCACCGGAGCCCCCCGGACGCGCTCAAACGTGATCCATGCCTGCTCAGAAGCGGCCTACGCGACGGACCACGCGATGCCGTCGAGGATGTCGTGTTCGCTCACGACGACCTCCTCGGCGCCGATCCGCTCCATGATCGACAGCAGCACGAGGGCCCCCGCCGCGATCACGTCGACCCGGCCCGGGTGCATGGAGGGCACGGCCGCGCGCTCGGCGTGGGTGGAGCGCAGCAGCCACTCGGTGATCTCGCGGACCCGGTCGTGGGAGACGCGGGAGTGGTGGATGGCGGCCGAGTCGTACTCGGGCAGCTCCTGGGCGATCGCCGACACGGTCGTCACGGACCCGGCCAGGCCCACCAGCGTGCGGGCCTCGCGCAGCGGGACCGTCTCCTCGGCGAGGTCGAGGGCGGCCTCGATGTCCGCCCGCATCGCCGCGATCTGCTCCTCGGACGGCGGGTCGCTCACCACGCCGTCCCGGACCAGGTGACGCTCGGTCATCCGGACGCAGCCGATGTCCACCGAGCGCGCCGCGCGCACCTGGTCGTCGCCGACGACGAACTCGGTCGAGCCGCCGCCGATGTCCACGACGAGGTAGGGCTTCGGGAGGTGGTCTCCCCCGGCGAGCTCCTTGGTGGCGCCGGTGAAGGAGAACTCGGCCTCCTGGTCCCCGGAGATCACCTCGGGCTCGACGCCCAGGATGTCCAGCACGCCGCGCACGAACTCGTCGCGGTTCTCGGCGTCCCGGGACGCGGAGGTCGCCACGAACCGCAGCCGCTCCGCCCCGTGCTCCTTGATGATCCCGGCGTACTCGCGGCACGCCGCGAAGGTCCGCTGCAGTGCCTCGGGGGCGAGCCGGCCGGTGCGGTCGACGCCCTGCCCGAGCCGCACGATCGTCATCCGGCGGTCCAGGTCGACCAGCTCACCGGTGGCCGGGTCGGCATCGGCGACCAGGAGGCGGATGGAGTTCGTACCGCAGTCCACGGCGGCGACACGGGTCACTGGGCGGCCTCCTCGGCGTTCGTCACACACGGGCCCTTGCGCCACCACTCCGGCAGCATCTCGATCGCCTCGTCGCCGAGCGGGTTCACGCCGGGCCCCGCGGCCAGCGAGTGCGCCACCAGCACGTGCAGGCACTTCACCCGGTCCGGCATGCCGCCCGCGCTGGGGAAGTTCCGCAGTTCCTCGATCTCGTCCCGACGCCTGACGTAGTCCTCGTGCGCCGCCCGGTAGGCCGCAGCCAGCTCGGGGTCCGAGGCCAGCCGCTCGGTCATCTCCTTCATCACGCCGTTCGCCTCCAGCGTGCCGATCGCCGAGGCGGCGCGCGGGCACGTCAGGTAGTACAGCGTGGGGAACGGCGTGCCGTCCGGCAGCCGCGGTGCCGTCTCGACGACGTCCGGGTGCCCGCACGGGCACCGGTGCGCGATCGCGCGCAGACCGCGCGGGGGCCGACCGAGCTGCTGCTTGAAGGCCTCGACGTCCGCGTCGGTGGGCTCGGTGCGCGGGGTGGTCGGCGGGGGCGTTTCCATGACTGTCTTCAGGCTGTCTTTCTCTGAGTCAGGTATTCGAGTGTCAGATCTTCGAGTCGGTGGCCGGCTGGTCCTCGGGTTCACCGGGCGGAGGCGTCGGACTTGTCGACGCCGTCCCACACGTTCGCGTACCAGGGGCGGTCGGCCGTCCCGAGCACGGCGTGCGACTGCCGCGCCGCGTGCGGGTCGACGACGATGAATCCCGTCTCCCCCGGCATGACGTAGTGCAACCGCTGCCGGATCTGCTGTTCCGCGTACGCGTCGTCCTGCCAGCGCGCCTTCTGGTCGCGCAGCCGTTCGACACGCTGTCGGGCCTGCTGCTGTTCGCGCTGGAGATCGTCGATCTCGGCTTGCTGGGAGACGTACTCCCGCATCGGGTAGGCGAGGGCCACGATCAGCGTGCACATCACCAGGGCGAGCAGCGCGGCCCGGCCGGTGAGCCGGGAGCGGCGGGCCTGGCGCCGGGTCTGGGAGCGGTAGACCCGGGCCGCGGTCTGCTCGCCGAGCAACCGGATCCTGGTCGCGGTGGAGAAACGGTCCCGGTCCTTCACGGCCATGTCTCCCCGCTCTCCCGCTCCACCGTCCAACGCGCGTACGTCCCCGGACACGGTACGGGACCGAGTACGGGGACGTACGTACGACTGGCTCAGGGTTGACCCTTAACGGGTCAGCCCGGGTCAGCCCTTGAAGCGCGGGAAGGCGCTGCGGCCAGTGTAGACCGCCGCGTCGTCGAGGATCTCCTCGATGCGCAGCAGCTGGTTGTACTTGGCGACGCGCTCGGAGCGGGCCGGGGCACCGGTCTTGATCTGGCCGCAGTTGGTGGCGACGGCCAGGTCGGCGATGGTGACGTCCTCGGTCTCGCCGGAGCGGTGGGACATCATGCACTTGAAGCCGTTGCGCTGGGCCAGCTCGACGGCGTCCAGGGTCTCGGTCAGCGAGCCGATCTGGTTGACCTTGACCAGCAGGGCGTTGGCGGCGTTCTCGTCGATGCCGCGGGCGAGGCGCTCGGGGTTGGTGACGAACAGGTCGTCGCCGACGAGCTGGACCTTCTCGCCGAGCTTCTCGGTGATGGTCTTCCAGCCGTCCCAGTCGTCCTCGAACAGCGGGTCCTCGATGGAGACCAGCGGGTACGCGTCGACGAGCTCGGCGTAGTACTCGGTCATCTCGGCGGCGGAGCGCGTCTTGCCCTCGAAGGTGTAGGCGCCGTCCTTGTAGAACTCGGACGCGGCCACGTCGAGGGCGAGGGCGATCTGCTCGCCGGGGGTGTAGCCGGCCTCCTTGATCGCCTCGAGGATGAGGTCGAGGGCCTCGCGGTTGGAGCCGAGGTTCGGGGCGAAGCCGCCCTCGTCGCCGAGGCCGGTGGCCAGGCCCTTGCTCTTCAGGACCTTCTTCAGCGTGTGGTAGACCTCGGCGCCCCAGCGCAGCGCCTCGGAGAAGGACTCCGCGCCGATCGGCGCGATCATGAACTCCTGGATGTCCACGTTGGAGTCGGCGTGCGAGCCGCCGTTCAGGATGTTCATCATCGGCACCGGCAGCAGGTGCGCGTTCGGGCCGCCCAGGTAGCGGAACAGCGGCAGGTCGCTGGCCTCGGAGGCGGCGTGGGCGACGGCGAGGGAGACGCCGAGGATGGCGTTGGCGCCGAGGGAGCCCTTGTTGTCGGTGGCGTCCAGGTCGAACATCGCCTGGTCGATCAGGCGCTGCTCGGTGGCGTCGTAGCCGACGAGCTCCGGGCCGATCTGCTCGATGACCGCGAGGACGGCCTTCTCCACACCCTTGCCGAGGTAGCGGTTCGAGTCGCCGTCACGCAGCTCGATGGCCTCGAAGGCGCCCGTGGAGGCGCCGGACGGAACGGCGGCACGACCGGTGCTGCCGTCGTCGAGGCCGACCTCGACCTCGACCGTGGGGTTGCCTCGGGAGTCCAGGATTTCCCGGGCTACGACGACGTCGATGGACGGCACGAGCATCTCCTTCTTGATGTGACGCGGGTTCGCGGGTCGCGTGGACCCGGCGAGGTGCGGGCCGTGGTGGCTCGCGACATGAGCCTAACCGGCTCCGGCCGATCGGCCACCGGGTCGCCCACCCCATGGACAGAACCGAGAGTAAATTGTTTCCGAACGGAACAAAGCCGGAACGCAAAGACCGGCAGAAAAAACCCCGCCCCGGCGCGTACGGGGGAACACGCGCCGGGGCGGGGAGCCCGTGGGGACGGGGGTGGGCCGCTGCTTACTTCAGGTGCAGCTGCTGGCCCGGGTAGATGAGGTTGGCGTCCTCGACGATGTCCTTGTTCAGCTGGAACAGCTTCTCCCAGCCGCCCTCGACCTTCTCGTCCGCCGCGATCGAGCTCAGGGTGTCGCCCTTGGCCACCTTGTACTCGCCGTCGCCCTTCTTGACCTTCTTGCCGGTCGGGGTGGTGACGGTCTTCTTCGCGGCCGGGCGCTCGTCGGAGCGGGAGGCCGGCTGCTGCTGGGTCTCGCGGGACTCGGTGCTCTGCTGGCTCTGCTGCGAGGAGCTGCCGGAGTCGTCCGAGGAGGAGCCGCCGCCGCTGGCGTTCGACAGGCCCTTGCCGCAGACCGGCCAGGCACCCTTGCCCTGGCCCGCGAGGACCTTCTCGCCGATCTCGATCTGCTGCTCCTTGGTGGCCTGGTCGGCGGTGGCGGCGTACTTGGTGCCGCCGTAGCCGGACCAGGTGGAGGCGGAGAACTGCAGACCGCCGTAGTAGCCGTTGCCGGTGTTGATGGACCAGTTGCCGCCGGCCTCACACTGGGCGACGGCGTCCCACTCGGAGGCGGTGGCGGCGGAAGCGCCGCCGGCCGCCATCAGCGGGGCGGCGACAGCGGCGCCGGTGACACCGGCGACGGCGATGGCACGGCTGGCCTTGGACGGACGGCGGTGCTTGCCCTTGCTGGAAAACAGCATGGAAGGATCCCCTCACCGACGCCTGCGAGGTGAGCTGTCGGGTTCGGGCCGGTTGAGTTGCCCGGCCGCGTCCCTCCCGGGACACGGCTTCACCCCAAGCCCTTCCGGCGCAACTGGCCGGTCGGGCACTTACCTTGGGTCCCCCGCTCCTGCCTACGGCGCTTGACGCGACGACTGTTCCCGTACGGCCGCTGGCAGGATTCGGCGTTGCGGCAGCCGGGGCTCGTGGTGACGAGCGGTCCCGACCGTAGCCACGCGATCCGCCGAATTTCAAAGACGATCAGGGCTTCTGAGATCTATCTCTCACGTGCCCTAAACGGGACATTCGCCGCGAAACATGACGCGAACTCGCGCGGGTTCGGGGCGACTTCCGCCCCCGTTTCCGCACTGCCCGAACAGCTACTTCTCGTCCGCTTCGCCCTCTACCGTGAGCGTCTGACCGGGGCGGATGAGGTTCGGGTCGGTACCGACGGCCTTCTTGTTGCCGTCGTAGAGCTCGTGCCATCCGCCGCTGATGTCAAGGGAGTCGGCGATGGACCAGAGGCTGTCGCCGATACCCACGATGTAGGCGCCTTCCGACGAGTCGCCGGAGGCCTCGTCGCCGCGGTCGTCGCGCGAGGCGTGACGACCCGTGGACTCGTCCGTACGGCCGCTCTCGGGCGCGCGGGTCTCGTCGGCACTGGGGCCGCGGTGACGGCCGGAGCCGGAGTCGGTGCCGGTCTCGGTGAGCGCCGAAGAGTCGTCGTTCTGCTGCGAGTTGCCGGACTTGTCACGGTCGGGCGTCGCCGAGGGGGAGCTGTCGGGCTCCTGATCCTGCGAGGCGGAGTCCTCGGAGTCGGACGACCTGTCGGGCTTGGCGGAATCGTCCTTCGAGGTCGACGACTCGTCAGGGGACGGCGAGTCGGACGACGAAGGAGATGAACCGAGAGAGTCGAGCAATCCGGATGAATCCGACGAACCAGACGAGTCGGATGAGTCATCCGACTCGGACGCCTTCTTGTCCTGCTCGAGGCCGGAGAGCAGTCCGCAGGTACGCCAGGCGCCGACTCCCTGGTCGGCGAGGATTCTCTCGGCCACGGCTATCTGCTGGGAACGGCTGGCCAGGTCGGCGCTCGGGGCGTAGTCGAGGCCGCCGTGGTTCTCCCAGTCCTCCTGGGACAGCTGCAGGCCGCCGAAGTATCCGTTGCCGCTGTTCTGACTCCAGGCGCCGCCGGTCTCGCAGTCCGCGACCCGGTCCCAGGTCGTGGCGTCGGCAGCGCTGGCGCCGGAGGCCCCGAGGAGCGGGATCGCGATGGCGGAGCCGGTCACTCCGGCCGCGACGAGGAGAGCCGGAGCCTGGCGGGGGCGACGGTGCCGACCGTTCCCGGAGAGCATACGGAGACCTTTCGCGAGACAGCAGTGACCGGCGCGGCGGAGTGGATTTCCCAGGCCGCGCCGATGATGGGTGAACGTATAGGCAGACGATCACTTGTCACAAGTTAATGCCGCGTAGATCACGTGAAGATCACAAGCCTGACGGTGTGTCACCTTGAGGCGGGCGTGAACTCCACCGGCAGCGTGCGCAGCCCGCGCATGATCAGGCCGCCGCGCCACCTCAGCTCGGCCGGGTCGGCGGCGAGCCGGAGGTCCGGGAGGCGGGTGAGGAGCGTGGCGAGGGCGGTCTGGCCCTCCAGGCGGGCGAGGGGGGCGCCGAGGCAGTAGTGGATGCCGTGGCCGTATCCGAGGTGCTGGTTGTCGCGGCGGGCGAGGTCGAGCACGTCCGGATCGGCGAACCGCTCCGGGTCCCGGTCCGCGGCGGCCAGGACGACGAGCACCGGGTCGCCGGCCTCGATGTGCTGCCCGCCGATGGTGAGCGGCTGCGTCGCGAAGCGCCAGGTGGCGAGCTCGACGGGGCCGTCGAAGCGCAGGAGTTCCTCGACGCCGGTCTCCAGGAGGCCTCTCTCCCCGGCGGCGAGGGACGCCTGGAGCCGGGTGCGCTGCTCGGGGTGGGTGAGCAAGGCGTAGGTGCCGTTGCCGATCAGGTTCACGGTCGTCTCGAAACCGGCGAACAGCAGGATGAAGGCCATGGCAGCGGCCTCGTTCTCGGTGAGGTGCTCGCCGTGGTCGGAGGCGCGGATGAGACCGGAGATGAGGTCCTCGCCGGGGGTGGGTTCGGCGGGGAGCACCTCCCGCTTGCGGTGGATGAGGTCGGCGAGGTAGCCGCGCATCCTCTTCACGGACCGCGCCACGCCGCCCCGGGGGCCGCCCTGGTGACGGATCATCATGCCCGCCCAGTCCCGGAAGTCGTCCTGGTCCTCGCGGGGGACGCCGAGCAGGTCGCAGATGGCGTAGATGGGGAGCGGGAAGGCGAACTCGTGGATCAGGTCGGCGGACCCCTGCTCCGCGAACCCGTCGATGAGACCGTCGGTGAGCTCCTGCACCCGCTGCTCGAACTCGGCGACCCGGCGGGGCGTGAACGCCTTGGACACGAGCCGCCGCAGCCGGGTGTGGTCCGGCGGATCGATGTTGAGCAGATGCGTCATCAACTCGGCCTTGCGCTCACCGGGGATCCCCGTCTTGCCCTTGGCGTGCGCGGGTTCGTGATGATGCGCCGGGTTCTTGGAGAGCCGGTTGTCGGCGAGGGTCTGCTTGGCGTCGGCGTACCGCGTGACCAGCCAGGCCTCCACACCGCTGGGGAGCTTGGTCCGGTGCACGGGGGCGTGCTCGCGGAGCCAGGCGTAGGCGGGGTAGGGGTCAGTGGCGAACTCCCACGAAAACAGTTCGGGCACCCCGGGCACTTCACGTTGCATGCCCTGACCCTACGCAGCAGGCGAGGTCGCGCCGGCCACCGCTGTCAGTGGCCCCCGCTACTCTCACGGCATCCAGAATCAAGGAGGCCTCGTGCTGGAGGGCGTACTGATCGCGGAAGGACTGACCGCCGGGCACCGCGTCACGCCCGTCGGTCTCAGGACCCGCTCTCAGAGCCCTCGCTCTCCCTGATCGCGTCCCGGTACGCGCGGGCCGCCGCTCTAAGGGCCGCCTCCGGGTCCACGCCCTCCGACTCGGCGCGGACCGCCAGGGCCAGGAGGTCGTAGCCGATGCCTTCGACGGGTGGGAGCGGTATGTCCAGGTTCGCCGTGCGGGCCCGGGAAGCCAGCTTGGCGGCGAGAGCCAGGCCGGGCTGGCCGAGGGGGATGCCCTCGGTGACGGAGGTGCGCTGCTTCTCGACCGCCTTGGTGCGCAGCCAGTGCTCCTTGACCTCCTCGGGGGTGGTGGCCGTCTCGTCGCCGAAGACATGCGGGTGGCGGTGGATCAGCTTGGCGACGATGCCGCCGGCGACGTCGTCGATGGAGAAGGGCGCTTCCAGGTCCTCCTCGGCGATACGGGCGTGGAAGACGACCTGGAGGAGGACGTCACCGAGCTCCTCGCGCAGTTCGTCGCGGTCGCCCTCCTCGATCGCTTCGACGAGTTCGTACGCCTCCTCGATGCCGTACTTGGCCAGGCCCTTGTGGGTCTGCCGGGACGACCAGGGGCACTCGGCGCGGATGCGGTCCATGACCTGGACGAGGTCGAGCAGGCGGGCGCCCGGCAGGTCGTAGGAGGCGGGGAGCAGCTCCAGCTCGGGCATGTCGATGCGGCCGGTGCCGGCCAGGCGTGCCAGGCCGTCCGTCAGGGCCGGCTCGCCCTCGCCCGTCGCCACGACGACCGCCGTGCGGCCCCCGGCGCAGGCGTCGACCAGCTCCTGGGCGGCCGGGGACGCCTCGTCGACGGTTATCCCCGCCTCGCGCAGATACGGCAGCTGCGGGTGGGTGCCGTCCGCGCACAGCACCTGGTCGGCCGCGTGCAGTGCCTGCCAGGCGGGCCAGGACAGCAGGCCGGGGGCGACGCGGTGGCTGGTGGTGAGCAGGACGATGCGGCCGGGGGCGGCGGCCGTGCCGGGGGCGGCCTGCTCGGGTCGCGGGGTGGCTTCGGGGCTGTTGGCGTTCACGATTCGAAGCTATCCCACGTCGCCGACAGCCCTCGAAGTTATCCACAGGCCCCGCAGAGGAGAGCGCGCTACATGCCCTGCTGCGTCTGGGCCGCCGTCACGTCCCGCACCCACGGCGTCTTCGCGTCGGCGCGGCTGCTCTTCTGGACGTCCCACGCTCCGTAGCGCGGGTTGAGGTCGACGTTCAGGTCCTTGGAGGCGTCGGACAGGGCCTTCCAGAACTCGGGGCGGCTGGTGTCGGTGTGGAGTTCCTCGGCGAGCTTCTGGGCCTCGAGCTGGAGGCGGAGGTTCTCGTCCAGGCGCTCCGGCGGGATGCCGTACTGCTGGAGCCAGGTCGTCTCCAGCGCCTTGGCGCCGCCGGCCTGCTCCTCCAGGCCGGACCGCATCTCCTGGATCTCCCTGCGGGTGACGGTCACACCGGCGTCCTCGGCGGCGCGGTGCAGCACCCGGTCGAGGATCATGGTGTGCAGGGTGTCGCGGGTGAGGGTGCCGGTCCGGGCGATGGCCTGCTGGTACTGGGCGTCGTTCCGCACGGTCGCCCGCTGGGCCGCGCGTACCTCGCCGACCCGTTCCTCCAGCTGGGAGACGGTGATCCGCTGCCCGCCGACCACGGCCGCGGCGCCGGGATGCGCCTCGTTTCCGCAGGCGGTGAGGAGGGGCGCCGCGGCGGCGATCGCGGCGGTGAGGACGAGCGCGGTGCGACGGCGGCGGTGCAAGGGAACCTCCCGAGGAGATTGTGCGACGGTGCACAAGGTCTTGCGATGATCGATGGTAGGCAGTGGGCGAGCTCTGGCCAACCCATTCGACCAACGATTCACCAGGACTTCCGGCACCGCCGCGCCACCTCTGAGGGGCCCTAGCCGCGGACCTGCCCCAGCCACTGCAGGGTCCGGCGGATCTCCGCGCCCAGCGGGTGGCCGGTGCCGTGGGTGCGCTCCACATCGTGGAGCAGCCGGGCGAGGGTGTCGTGGGCGGCGCCGCGGTCGCCGAGGGCGAGCAGGAGATGGCCGATGCGGCGGCGGACGTCGTGCGCGAGTTCGGGGCCGCCGGCGGCGACGTACTGGTTCTCGTAGTACGGCAGCACCGCCCGGTACTCGGCGAGCGCGGCGGCCGGTTCGCCCAGCTGTTCCAGGCACTGGGCGGCCTCGTAGCGGAAGCGCAGGGACTGCGGGTCGGCCTGGCCGGCCTCGGCGGCGCGTTCGTCGGCGAGGCGGCGCAGCTCGGGCAGGGCACGCCGGTACTGGCCGTCGTCCAGGAGCGTGGCCGCGTACTGCTTGCGCAGGGTGCGTACGACCGGGGAGTGCTCGCCGTGCTGTTCGGCGGCGGCGGGCAGGGTCGCGCCGAGGATGTCGACGGCCTGGGTGATGCGGCCCTCGCCGAGCAGCCGTTTGACCTCGTCGACGGCGCGGGCGATGTCCGTCTTCCCCGGCGTCTCGGTGACGGGCGTGGCGGGCGCTGGCTGGGGCGCCGGGGTGCGCGCTCGGTCCGGCCAGGGGGCGTGCGGGCGCAGGAACGGGCGGGTGGGGTCGAGAGGCGCTCCGGTAGGCGTCCCGCGCGCGGGCAGGAGCAGCTCCAGATGCTCGTACACCTCCTGAGCGGAGGCGGGCCGGTGCTGCGGGTCCTTGGCGAGGAGGCGCAGGACGAGGGCCTCCAGGGCCTCGGGGACCTCGGGGCGGATACGGCGCACGGGCAGCGGGGGCTCGTACAGGTGCCGGTGCAGTACGCCGAGGGCGGTGGAGCCGGAGAAGGGGACGTCGCCGCTGAGCAGTTCGTGCAGGACGACGCCGAGTGCGTACAGGTCGGTGTACGGGCCGACCGCGCCGCCCATCGCCTGCTCGGGGGCCATGTAGGCGGGCGAGCCTATGGGGGTGCCGGTGTGGGTGAGGCGTGTGGTGTCCGTGTCCATGACGGAGGCGATGCCCAGGTCGAGGACGGTGACCGTGCCGTCCTGCTTCACCATCACGTTGCGCGGCTTGAGGTCGCGGTGGACGATCGGCACGGCGTGCACGGCGCTGAGCACGGCGCACAGTTGCGCGGCGACCGCCACCGCCCACTGCCAGGGGTACGGGTCGCGCTCGGCGAGATGGCCGGCGAGGTCGGCGCCGTCGATGTACTGCATGACGAGGAACAGCTCCTCGCCCTCACTGCCCGCGTCGTGCACCGTGACCAGGCCCGGGTGGTCGACCTGCGCGGTCACCCGGCACTCGCGCACGAAGCGGCGGCGCAGTTCCTCCGCGTCCTGCCCGGCCACCTTGTCGGGGCGCAGCAGCTTCACCGCCACGCGCCGGTCGAGCCGCTGGTCGTACGCCGTCCAGACCTGACCCATGCCGCCCTGGCCGAGGAGCGTGGACAGTTCGTAGCGGCCGGCGATGACACGTCCTGCCGCGGCGCTCATCTGCCGCCCTCGGGGGTGCCGTCCCGGTGGCCTTCGCCCTCGTGCCGGCGCAGGTAGTCGCTGAGTTCGTCGAGTTCGGCGCGTACCTGGTCGATACGGGCGGGGGCGGGGCGCTGCGGCGGTACGGGGCCGGGGGGCGGGGCGTCGCCGGCGACGGGTGTGTGCGGCGGCTGCTGCGGGACCGGCGTGGACGTGGGGGCGTAGGGCGGCGCGGGGTGCGGATAGCCGTACGGGGTGTGCGCCGCCGTCTGCGCGTGGGGCGACGGGTAGCCGGGGAACTGCCGCGGCTCGCTGTGGTGGCCGATGTCCACGATCAGGAACCAGATGGAGGCGCCCAGGCCGAGCAGCAGCATCACGGCCAGCGCGATGTCGGTCCGGTAGTCGCCCTCCGGCAGTACGCCGATCACCGCGAAGCACGCGATGGCCAGGGGCAGACTCACCCAGGCCAGCGCCCAGTCGAGGCCCCGTCCGCGCAGGACGGCCACCCGGAACAGCGGTACGCAGGCCAGCACGCCGCACGTGAGGAAACCGGCAGCGGCGAACAGCACGCGCAGGGAGATGACCGTTGCCGCGCTACGGGGAGGCGGCGCCGCGCCGTGGCCGTACATGACTGCTCCTGGACCGGTGTAGCCGATGGGGACGGGTGTGCGAGTGACAGAGCCCGGTGGGGAGTCCGAGCGTATAGCCCGACACGGACAACCCGTCACGGGTTGTACCGAACCGTTGTCGTGCTGATCACTTCGCGCCGTCACACCTCCAGGCCGGCGCTCACAAGGCGTGCCGCATCCACACGTTGGGCTCGACGTACACCGCGTAGCCGCGCGCGGGCTCGCAGCGCACCGGCACCAGGCCGCCGGGCACCTCGATGTCGCCCTCGGTGTCGAAGGGCAGTCCCGTCCAGCGGCGCCAGTGCGCCAGTGAGGCGGCCACCGTCATGGACGCGGGTGCCACGGAGTCGATGGTGGCGCCGGCCCGGGCGTGGACGCGCAGCCACGGGTCCTGGGGCAGGCCGTCGGGGCGTACGCGGTGGACGTACTCCTCGATGGGGGTGTGCGGTTCCAGGTGCTTGGCGTTGGGGCGGACCGGGGCGACGACCTCGCGGAAGCCGCGGGCCCGGGCGTTGTCGCGCATCGCGGAGAGCATCACCGCGGACAGGCCGCGGCCCTGGGCGTGCGGGGCTACGGATATCGAGATCGCACTGACCGTGTCGGGGCGGACCCCGCGGCGCAGGTCGGAGAAGGCCCATATGAGGACCGTGTCCCAGCCGTTGGCCGGCAGTTCGCCGCCCCTGGTGCCGAGCGCGAAGGGCACGCTGTAGGCGCTCGCCACGACCTCGCCCCGCTCGTCCTCGGCGAACAGGACGTACTCGGGGAGTTCGGCGGCGATCCGGGGGAAGTGCGCGGCACCCACGAGGTCCTGGATCACGAACTCCGGCCAGCTGTCCGCCATCCCGGCGACCCGCTCCAGCATGTCCGGGCGGTCGGCGAGGCTCGATGTCTTCGGCTGCATGCGGTCACGTTAGGCGAGCGGTTGCCTACCCGGAATCGAATTACCAGGTGGGGACCCGGTCCGCCGGCCGGGGCGACCTGGCCCGGCGTGCCGCGACCATCATGACGACGACGGAGGTCAGGGCGATCCCGGCGCCGACGTAGAGCGGTGCGGTGTAGCCGAGGCCCGCGGAGATGGCCAGGCCGCCGAGCCAGGCGCCGAGGGCGTTGCCGACGTTGGACGCGGACACGTTGGCACTGGCGGCCAGTGCAGCCCCGTGGGCGACGTCGGTGACGCGGGTGATCATGCCGGGCACACTGGCGAACCCGGTCACCCCCATCACGAACACCAGGACGACGGACGCGGCGGCGCTGTGGGCGAGCAGTCCGAACAGGGCCAGGGTGAGGGTGAGTCCGAGCAGGGACAGGACCAGGGCGCGGTCCCGGTCGCGGTCGGCCGCGCGCCCGCCGACCAGGTTTCCGACGACCAGGCCGACGCCGTACACCATCAGCAGCCAGGCGACATCCGCCGGGGCGAAGCCGCTGACCTCGGTGAAGGTGTACGCGATGTAGCTGAACGCGCCGAACATGCCGCCGTAGCTCAGTGCGGTGGCCGCCAGGGTGAGCCAGACCTGCGAGGACCGGAAGGCCCGGAGCTGGTCGCGCAGGCCGCTGGGCGGTGTCGACCGCTGCTCCCCCGCCCGGCCGGGGACGAGCGCGGCGATGCCCGCCAGTGCGAGCACGCCGATCGCGGTGACCGCCCAGAACGCCGCCCGCCAGCCCCAGCGTTCACCGACGAGCGCGCCGAACGGCACGCCCAGCACGTTCGCGACCGTCAGCCCGGCGAACATGACCGCCACGGCCCGGGACTTCCTCTCCGGCGCGACCAGGCTCCGCGCGACCAGCGAGCCGATCCCGAAGAACGAGCCGTGGCACAGCGCCGCCACGATCCGCCCGAGCAGCATCACCGGATAGTTCGGGGCGACGGCGGAGAGCAGGTTGCCGATGACGAACAGCGCGACCAGGCCGACCAGCACCGGCTTCCGGGGCAGCCGTGCCGTCGCCGCGGTCAGCGCGATCGCTCCGACCGCGACGCTCAAGGCGTACCCGGAGATCAGCCACCCGGCGGCCGCCTCGGTCACCTCGAAACTCGACGCCACCTGCGGCAGCAGGCCGGCGATCAGGAACTCGGTGAGTCCGATGCCGAAGCCGCCGAGGGCCAGGGCTATGAGTCCGGTCGGCATCCTTCGCTCCCCCTTCTCTGTCGTACGCACTATCGCGTGCGCACGAATCGGGCCCGCTCGCCCGCCGGGAGCAGCTCGGTCGCACAACGCACCGTGACGCGCGGCAGTTCGGTCTGGTGGCGTTCGAGGAACGCCACCAGCAGGGGCGCGTCCCGGCGGCCGATCTCGCGCAGCATCCAGCCGAGCGCCTTGTGGATCAGCGGTTCCGGATCCCGGCACAAGGCGCGCACCAGGCGGAGCGTCGGGTCGAAGCGCCCCTCGCGGATCAACGCCAGTGTGGCGACCACGGCGATCCTGCGGTCCCACAGCCACGCCGAGGCGGCCAGCCGGTCCAGGATCTCCAGGGCGTCCGCCGGCCCGTCCACCAGCCACGGCCCGAGCACGACATGCGCGGAAGCGTCCACCAGGTCCCAGTTGTCCACGCCGCCGGTGTGCGCCAGATAGAAGTCGACCAGCTCCGCACGCTCGGCCCCGCGCGCCGTCCGCATCCGCTCGGCCAGGACGAGGAGTCCGGCCAGCCGCTCCTCGTGGACGCGGCTGCGCAGCAGCACCTCCACGTCCTCCAGCGCGAGGTCCCGGTACGCCCGGGCCAGCCGGCGCAGCACGGGCACGCGCACACCGAGCAGTTCGTCGTCCTCCGGGGGACGGAGCACCCGCAGTTGCTGCGTTCTTACCCCCGGCTCCGCCATGACCCGGAGCTCGGTCCGCATGGCGTCGAGCGAATCGGCCGTCATGACGAAGGACGCTAGCCCCTTCACCCCCCGCACTGCCGCAGCATCATCTCCTTGTCGGCGGCCGTCACGGGCAGGTCGTACTTCTGCGACACCTGGGCGAAGCGCACCGAGTAGGAGCAGCGGATCGTCTTGTTCGGTGGCAGCCAGGACGCCGGGCCGGAGTCGCCCTTCGCGCTGTTGGTCGGGCCGTCCACCGGGACGAGATTGAGCGGGTCGTTGGCGATGGACTCCCGCTTGTCCTTGGTCCAGCGCGACGCGCCCATCTGCCAGTCGTACGACAGCGGCATGACGTGGTCGATCTGGACCTTCGTCGCACGGGACTTGGTCCACTCGATGACCTGCCCGGTGTACGGGTCGTTCAGCGTCAGTGCCATGACGACGCAGTCCGAGCCCGACCGGAAACGGAGGTCCTCCCCGTCGCGCTTCAAGAGATCGTTCCGCGAGTCACAGCCGTTGTGCGAGAAGGGAACGTCGCGCGGCGCCGAGTCCATCCAGGCGTAGCCGAACTTGTCCCGTTCGTATCCCGTCCTGGGGCCGCGCCCCTTGGTCCCCACCTTCTCGATCAAGGCGCGGGCCCTCGCCCTGTCCGCGGTGGACGTGATCGCCGCCAGCCCCGGCTTCGTGCCGTCCGGGTTGTCCAGCGGGTTCACCGCCCGTCCGTCGCCGCCGGCCGGGACACCGGAACCGGAGGGTCCACCTCCGTCCGCGGGCGGGGCCAGACCCTCGCAGCCGACCAGTGTCGAACCGGCGAACACCATGGCGACAGCCAGTGCCGCCCCGCCCCTCAGACGCGTCACCGTGCGCCCCTCCCCTGCTTGCCTGTGCCTTGCCCCACGGTAGCGAGGGAGAGGTCCAGACCACATCGGGCCTAAAGGGGCATTCCGTGCATGTCACGCGTATCGTCGATTCTGAGTCACCTCCTGAAGGAGTTCTGCATGGGCATCTTCGACAAGTTCAAGAGCCAGGCGCGGCACAAGGGCAAGCAAGGCTCCGACACCGCGGAACAGAAGGCCAACGAGAGGACCGGCGGCAAGTACGAGGACCAGGTCGACTCCGGGCAGCAGCGAGTGGAAGGCTCGCTCGGCATGGACCGCGACCGCGACCGGCCCGACCAGCAATAAGGCCTTCTGCGTCAGAATTGGCTTCCTGCATCAGAGGCCGTCCGGGGAGAGGCGTACGCACCTCCCGCGGGCGGCTTCCGACGTCCTGAGGGCGGATTCCACGCGGCACTTGACCTTGACACCGGCGTCAGGGTCGGAGGATCCCGAGGACTCGCTCGACGACGTACGCGTGTTCCTGCCGTGCCTGGACGGCGATGTCATGGCCGGACCCGCATCCGACCGGGCCGTGCGGACCGCCGCCGAGCGTCTCGCCGTACTGGACGCGCGGATCGCCGCGCAGGTCGCGGTGCGCGACCGGCTGGCGGCGGTCCTTCACACGCGGGGCGTCAGGACCCCAGCACCGACGTCAGGAACTCCCCGACCCACGCCAGCAACTCCCGCCCGACCAACGGCTTTCCGCCGACCTTCGCGGTCTTCGGGCGCGGCACCAGCACCTGGTGCACCGCCGGCTTGATGACCGTCCCGGGATACAGCCGCTTGAGCCGCAGTTCCTGCGATTCGCGCAACTCCACCGGGGCGAAGCGGATGTTGGTGCCCTGGAGCACGATCTCGCCGACCCCGCACGCGCGCGCGAGCATCCGCAGACCGGAGACGAGCAGCAGGTTCTCCACCGGTTCGGGCAGCTTGCCGTAGCGGTCGACGAGTTCCTCGCGGACGGCCTTGACGTCCTCCTCCGTGTTGGCGGAGGCGATGGCGCGGTACGCCTGGAGACGGAGCCGCTCGCCCGGCGCGTAGTCGTGCGGGACGTGCGCGTCGACGGGCAGCTCGATCTTGACCTCGAGCGGCGGCTCCTCCTCGATCTCACCGGTCTCCAGCTGGCGCCGGTAGTCCGCGACGGCCTCGCCCACCATCCGTACGTACAGGTCGAATCCGACGCCCGCGATGTGTCCGGACTGCTCGCCGCCGAGGAGGTTGCCCGCGCCGCGGATCTCCAGGTCCTTCATCGCCACGTACATGCCGGCGCCCATCTCCGTGTGCTGCGCGATGGTCGCGAGCCGCTCGTGCGCGGTCTCGGTCAGCGGCTTCTCCGGCGGGTAGAGGAAGTAGGCGTATCCGCGCTCGCGGCCTCGGCCCACCCGGCCGCGCAGCTGGTGCAGCTGCGAGAGCCCGAAGTTGTCGCCGCGCTCCACGATGAGCGTGTTCGCGTTGGAGATGTCGATGCCGGATTCGACGATGGTCGTGGAGACGAGCACGTCGAACTTCTTCTCCCAGAAGTCGACGACGACCTGCTCCAGTGCCCCCTCCGACATCTGGCCGTGGGCGGTGGCGATGCGCGCCTCGGGGACGATCTCGCGCAGCCGGGCCGCGGCGCGGTCGATCGACTCGACCCGGTTGTGGATGTAGAAGACCTGGCCCTCGCGCAGCAGTTCACGGCGGATGGCGGCGCCGATCTGCCGCTCCTCGTAGGGGCCCACGAAGGTCAGCACCGGGTGCCGCTCCTCCGGCGGGGTGGTGATCGTCGACATCTCCCGGATGCCTGTGACCGCCATCTCCAGGGTCCTGGGGATCGGGGTCGCGGACATCGTCAGGACGTCGACGTTCGCCCGGAGCTTCTTCAGCTGCTCCTTGTGCTCCACGCCGAAGCGCTGCTCCTCGTCGACGATGACCAGGCCCAGGTCCTTGAACTTCGTCTCCGACGAGAACAGCCGGTGCGTGCCGATGACGATGTCCACCGAGCCCTCGCGCAGGCCCTCGAGGACCGCCTTGGCCTCGGTGTCGGTCTGGAAGCGGGAGAGCGCCTTCACGCTGACCGGGAACTGCGCGTACCGCTCGCTGAACGTCCCGAAGTGCTGCTGCACCAGCAGCGTCGTGGGCACCAGGACGGCCACCTGCTTGCCGTCCTGGACGGCCTTGAAGGCGGCCCGGACCGCGATCTCGGTCTTGCCGTAGCCCACGTCGCCGCAGATCAGCCGGTCCATCGGGACCGTCTTCTCCATGTCGTCCTTGACCTCGGCGATGGTGGTGAGCTGGTCGGGCGTCTCCGCGTAGGGGAAGGCGTCCTCCAGCTCGCGCTGCCAGGGGGTGTCCGTCCCGAAGGCGTGCCCGGGGGCCGCCATGCGCGCGCTGTAGAGCTTGATGAGGTCGGCGGCGATCTCCTTGACGGCCTTCTTCGCGCGGGCCTTCGTCTTCGTCCAGTCGGCGCCGCCCAGGCGGTGCAGGGTGGGGGCCTCGCCGCCGACGTACTTGGTGATCTGCTCCAGCTGGTCGGTGGGGATGTAGAGGCGGTCGCCGGGCTGGCCGCGCTTGGCGGGCGCGTACTCGACGACGAGGTACTCGCGGGTCGCGCCCTGCACGGTGCGCTGCACCATCTCGATGTAGCGGCCCACGCCGTGCTGCTCGTGGACGATGTAGTCGCCCGGCTCCAGGGTGAGCGGGTCGATGGTCTTGCGGCGGCGGGCCGGCATCCGGGCGCCGTCGCGGCCCGCGGCCCGCTGGCCGGTCAGGTCGGTCTCGGTGAGCACCGCGAGTCCGAGGGCCGTGTCGACGAAGCCGTGCTCGATCGAGCCGCACGCCACATGCACCAGGGACGGGGAGATCTCGGCGAGGTCGGCGTCGAGGCGGGCCGCGATGCCCTCGCCGCCCAGCACCTCGACCGTACGGGCCGCGGGGCCGTGCCCCTCGGTGACGTACACCGTGCGCCAGCCGTCGGCGAGCCAGCCCTTGGTGTCGGCGAGGGCCTTGGCGGTGTCGCCGCGGTAGGTCTCCGGGGCGTGCATGCCGAGCTTGAGGGTGTCTTTGTCGAGCTCCTCGTCCGCGGCGAACGGCGACACCGACCACCACATCATGTCCAGCTCGCGGGCCCGGTCCCGGACGTCGGCGATGGACCACAGGGAGGCCGCGCCGACGTCGATGGGCGCCTCGCCGCCACCGGCGGTGGCCGCCCAGGAGGCCTGCAGGAACTCCTGCGAGGTGGCCACCAGGTCCGACGCGCGCGTGCGGACCCGCTCCGGGTCGCAGACGACGGCCATGGCGCCCTTGGGCAGCACGTCGAGCAGCAGCTCCATGTCGTCGACCAGGACCGGAGCGAGGGACTCCATACCCTCGACCGCGATCCCCTCGGCGATCTTGCCGAGCAGTTCACCGAGCTCGGGATGCCGTTCGGCCAGGGCACGCGCCCGCGCGCGGACGTCCTCGGTGAGCAGCAGTTCGCGGCACGGCGGCGCCCACAGGCCGTGCTCGGCGACTTCGAGGGAGCGCTGGTCGGCGACCTTGAAGTAGCGGATCTCCTCTACGTCGTCGCCCCAGAACTCGATGCGCAGGGGGTGTTCCTCGGTGGGCGGGAACACATCGAGGATGCCGCCGCGCACAGCGAACTCGCCGCGCTTCTCGACCAGCTCCACGCGCGCGTACGCGGCGGCCGCGAGGGCGCCGACGATCTCCTCGAGGTCGACGCTCTGCCCCGGCCTCAGGGAGACCGGCTCCAGGTCGCCGAGGCCCTTGACCTGCGGCTGGAGCACGGACCGGACGGGCGCCACGACGACGGAGACCGGGCCGGTCTCGGGGTCGTCGGGGCGGGGGTGGGCCAGACGGCGCAGCACGGCCAGGCGGCGGCCGACGGTGTCGCTGCGGGGGCTGAGCCGCTCGTGCGGGAGGGTCTCCCAGGAGGGGTACTCCACCACTCCCGCCGGCGGCAGGAGGGAGCGCAGGGCCGCGGCCAGGTCCTCCGCCTCGCGGCCCGTCGCCGTCACCGCCAGCACCGGGCGGCCCGTGTCCCGGGCCAGGGCGGCGACCGCGAAGGGGCGGGCCGCAGGTGGGCCGACCAGGTCGACGTGCATGCGGTTGCCGTCTGCGGCCGCGCTGATCGCTTCCGCGAGGGCGGCGTCTGTGACTACGGCGTCGAGCAGACCGTGCAGGCTCATTCGGGTCTTTTCCGTCCAGGGGTGGGCAACACGACGGGCCCGACGCGCGCTGCGGGCCGGGGGGTCTCCAGCGTACGACGATGTGCGCCCGCGCGGCGGGCCTGTGGATAACGCCCCTTCTCGAGGGTCGGAGAATGACGCGGTCCCGCCCCGGAGGCGGAAAACCTCCGGGGCGGGACCGTCCCCCGCAACCCCCGTGTGCGGTGGTTCCCTGAGACCGGCTACTCCGTCGCGATCGCGTTCAGGACGTTCATCCGGCCCGCCCGGAACGCCGGGATCAGTGCCGCGAACAGGCCCACGAAGGCCGAGCTGACGAAGACGCCGATGATCGTCGGCCAGGGGATCTCCAGGACCATCAGGCCCTCCAGCGCGAGCAGCTGCTGCGCGGTGGCGCCCCAGCCCATGCCAAGCCCGAGGCCCAGGAGGGCGCCGAAGAGGGCGATGACGACGGACTCCATACGGATCATGCGGCGCAGCTGGCGGCGGGACAGGCCGATCGCCCGCATCAGGCCGATCTCCCTGGTGCGCTCCACCACCGACAGGGCCAGGGTGTTCACGACGCCCAGGATGGCGACGATGATCGCCAGGGCCAGCAGGCCGTAGATCATGTTGAGCAGCTGGCCGATCTGGTCCTTCAGGGCTTCCTTGTAGTCGGTCTGGTCGCGCACGGTGTACTGCGGGTAGTCGTGCATGGCCGACTTCAGGGAGGTGTAGGCGGCGTCCTGCTGCCCGTCCTTGGCGCTGACGAAGAGCAGCGAGTCCAGCGGCATCTTGTCGGCCGGGACGTACTTGGCCATGGTCGAGATGGACGTGTACATCGCGCCCGCGTCGATCACGACGTCACTGCTGGTGATCGCCCGGACCGTCAGGTCGGCCGTACGGCCGTCCTTGAAGGCCACGGAGACCTTGGAGCCGAGGCTGATGCCGTGGTCCTTGGCGAACTTCTCGTGGACGGACATCGAGTCGGGCTTGTAGGCGTCGGGGAGCTCGCCGGCGACCGTCTCGGTGCGCAGGTCGGTCGCGTACGAGGGGTCGGCGGCCGTGATCGCCGTGTCCTTGAGCGTCTTGCCGTCGGGGGTGGTGAAGTCGGCCTGGGTCCACTTGTACTCGGTGACCCGCTCCACGTCCGACGCGGACTTCGCGGCCTTGACCGCCTGCGAGGTGATCAGCTGGCCGCTGTCGGACTGGATGATGAAGTCCGTGCCGACGGTCTTGTCGAGCTGGTCGGTGGCGGACGCCACCATGGAGGAGCCGACCACGGACAGGCACGCCACCAGGGCGAGGCCGATCATCAGCGCGGCGCCCGTCGCGCCGGTGCGGCGCGGGTTGCGCAGGGCGTTGCGCTCGGCCATGCGGCCCACGGGGCCGAACATGCGCAGCAGGACGGCGCCGAGGACACGGACCACAGCGCCGGCGAGCAGCGGGCCGATGACCACGAAGCCGATCAGCGACAGCACCACGCCGAGGCCGAGCCACAGCGAGCCCTCCTTGGCCTGGTCGGCCGCCGTCGCCAGATACAGGCCGACGGCGCCGCCGCCGGTGAGGACGGTGCCGATCGCGGCGCGGATCCAGCCGGCCTTGGCGTCCGCCGGGGCGCCGGCGTCGCGCAGCGCGGCCATCGGGGAGATCTTGCCGGCGCGCCGGGCGGGCAGGTAGGCGGCCAGGACGGTGACGATCACGCCGAGGACCAGGCCGACCACCGGGGTCGTCCAGGCCACCGTGAGGTCGTCGGTGGACAGTTCCATGCCCATCTGGCCCATGATCTTCATCAGGCCGATCGCGAGGCCGACGCCCGCTGCCACGCCCAGCAGCGAGCCGACGACGCCGAGCAGCAGCGCCTCGGCCAGCACGGAGCGGTTGACCTGCTTGCGGGAGGAGCCGATCGCCCGCATCAGGCCGATCTCCCTGGTGCGCTGGGCGACCAGCATGGAGAAGGTGTTGATGATCAGGAAGATGCCGACGAGGAAGGCGATCCCGGCGAAGCCGAGCATCGCGTACTTCATGACGTTCATGAAGCCCGCGACGTCCTTCTGGTTGGCGTCGGCGGTCTCCTTGGCGGTCTTCACCTGGAAGTCGCCGCCGAGCGCGGACGAGACGTTCTTCTTCAGCTGCGCGTCGCTGACGCCGGCGGCCGCGGTGACGTTGACGTTGGTGTAGACGCCGCTCTCGCCGATCAGGGTCTGCTGGGCGGTCTTCGTGTCGAGGTAGAAGATCGCGGCACCGGGGTTGGTGACGGTGAAGTCGGCGATGCCGGAGATCTTCGCGGTGTGGGTGCCCGTCGCGCTGATCACGCCGATCGGGTCGCCGAGCTTCAGCCCGTGCTTGTCGGCGGTGTCGGCGTCGACCATGATCTGGTCGGCGCTCCTGGGTGCCGCACCGGAGGTGATCTTCATGGTGCGGGCTTCGTTGCTGTTCCAGCCGCCGACGATGGTCGGGGCGCCGCTGGAGGGCGACAGGTTGGCCTTGTCGGCGTCGACGACGGTCACCGAGGTGGAGAACACCGTGCCCTCGGCGGACTTCACGCCGTCGGCCTTGCGGACCTCGGCGAGCACGGAGGCCGGCATGACCGGCGGCTTGCCGTTGTCGGCGGTCGTCTCACCGCTGTCGGAGGCGCCCTTGGGGCTCACCGTCACGTCCGAGGAGGTGGCCGCGAAGAGCTTGTCGAACGTGGTGGACATGGTGTCCGTGAAGACGAGCGTCCCGCAGACGAAGGCAACCGACAGCAGGACGGCGATCGCCGACAGCGCCATGCGGCCCTTGTGCGCGAGGAAGTTGCGCATCGAGGTCTTCATGACGGTCATGACGTGCGCCCCCGGGCGTCGAAGTCCTTCATGCGGTCGAGGACGGCGTCCGCGGTCGGCTTGTACATCTCGTCGACGATCCGGCCGTCGGCGAGGTACAGGACGCGGTCCGCGTAACTGGCGGCGACGGGGTCGTGGGTGACCATCACGATGGTCTGGCCCAGCTCGTCGACGGAGCGGCGCAGGAAGCCGAGCACCTCGGCGCCGGCGCGCGAGTCGAGGTTTCCGGTCGGCTCGTCCCCGAAGATGATCTCGGGCCGGGCGGCCAGCGCCCGGGCCACGGCGACGCGCTGCTGCTGGCCGCCGGAGAGCTGGGTGGGCCGGTGCTTGAGACGATCGGAGAGCCCGACGGTCTCCACGACCCGCCCGAGCCACTCCTTGTCCGGCTTGCGCCCGGCGATGTCCATGGGCAGCGTGATGTTCTCTATCGCGTTCAGCGTCGGCAGCAGGTTGAACGCCTGGAAGATGAATCCGATCCGGTCCCGGCGCAGTTGCGTGAGCTTCTTGTCCTTCAGTCCGGTGATCTCGGTCTCGTCGAGGTAGATCTGCCCGCCGGTGACGGTGTCGAGCCCGGCGAGGCAGTGCATGAGCGTGGACTTGCCGGACCCCGAGGGGCCCATGATCGCGGTGAACTGGCCGCGTGCGATGTCCACGTCGACGTGGTCGAGGGCGACGACTCGGGTCTCACCGGATCCGTACGCCTTCACGACCTGCCGCGCCCTCGCGGCAACGGCCGTACGCCCGCCAGTACCCCCGTGCCTGGGAATGGTTACAGCCGATGTCACGGTATGTCTCCTATATCGGTCAGCAGATGGTGAAGACGGTCGCCTGGTCGACAGCCGCTGGGTGAGGCCGGACGACGCAACCCGTCCGACGCGTTTCAGTCTCGCGGCGGGGAGGGGTCCCGCGCCCTGGTGTTCAGCGCAGTCTTTTCCTGTGGAAAACCCCACCCCCGCCGGTGTGCGCAGCCGCCCCCCGACGGCGTAAAGCCAGGTTAAGGACGGACCCCTGTGCGTCTCGTCCTCCGCCGGTACGAACCCTCCCCAGGTCGTAGTACGGAGGTACCCCTAGGGGCAGTCCACCGAAGGGTGGAGTCCGTCTCAGGGTCGACTCCACCCCGCGGCCCATTCAGGCTCCACCCTCCCGCGACTTGAATCAGACCGGGGTCGCGCGAAGCGCGTCGTTGAGGGGTGGCGGTCGGGCGACGGGCGGGCCAAGTGGGAAGCTGTCCTTCGGTAGATAGGTGCAAGGGGCAGGCAGGCGCGAGGGGGAGGCACCCGGGGTGGGCAGCACCAGTTCCGCGGCACGTGAGGCAGCACCTCCCGCGACGACCGGCCGGCGCGGAGCCGTCGTCGCCGCGCTGATGCTCTCGATGGCGCTGGCGGCGCTCGACTCCACCATCGTCTCGACCGCCGTGCCGCAGATCGTCGGCGACCTCGGCGGATTCTCCGTCTTCTCCTGGCTGTTCTCCGGCTACCTGCTGGCCGTGACCGTCACCCTGCCCGTCTACGGCAAGCTCTCCGACACCTTCGGCCGCAAACCGGTCCTCGTCGTGGGCTCGGTGGTCTTCCTCCTCGGCTCCCTGCTGTGCGCGCTGGCCTGGAACATGGAAGCGCTCATCGCCTTCCGCGTCGTGCAGGGCCTGGGCGGCGGCGCGCTCCAGGGCACGGTGCAGACGCTCGCGGCCGACCTGTACCCGCTGAAGGACCGCCCCAAGATCCAGTCGAAGCTCTCCACAGTGTGGGCGGTGTCCGCGGTCGCCGGGCCGGGTCTGGGCGGGGTGCTCGCCGCGTACGCGGACTGGCGGTGGATCTTCCTGGTCAACCTGCCGATCGGCGCGGTCGCGTTGTGGCTGATCGTGCGTCATCTGCACGAGCCGGAGCGGGAAACCGGTGCGCACGCGCGCGTGGACTGGGTGGGCGCGCTCGCGGTGTTCGCCTGCGGCGGTGTCCTGCTCGCGGCCCTGGTGCAGGGCGGAGTGGCGTGGCCGTGGCTGTCGGCGCCCTCGCTCGCCCTGTTCGGTACGGGGCTCGCCCTGGTCGCGGTGGTGGTGCTGGTGGAGCGGCGGGCGGCGGAGCCGATCATCCCGGGCTGGGTGTGGCGGCGCCGCACGATCGCCGCGGTCAATCTGGCCCTGGGCGCGCTGGGCCTGCTGATGGTGGCGCCGACGGTGTTCCTGCCCACCTACGCCCAGGGCGTGCTGGGCCTGGCGCCCATGGCCGCCGGATTCGTGCTCTCCGTATGGACGTTGAGCTGGCCCATATCGGCGGCGCTGAGCCAGCACGTGTACCGCAGGATCGGCTTCCGCAACACCGCGATGCTGGGCATCGGCGCGGCGGCGCTGATCCTGTTCGCGTTCCCCTTCCTCCCCTACCCGGGGCAGGCCTGGCAGCCGACGCTGCTGATGCTGCTGCTCGGCGCCGCGCTGGGCCTGTTCCAGTTGCCGCTCATCGTCGGGGTGCAGTCGACGGTGGGCTGGGCGGAGCGCGGTACGACGACCGCGTCCGTGCTGTTCTGCCGCCAGACAGGGCAGACGATCGGCGCGGCTCTCTTCGGCGCGGTCGCCAACGGGGTGCTGGCCGCGAGGCTCGGCGGGGCGAGCGACCTCGACTCGGTGACCCGGGCACTCGACTCGGGCAGCGCGCCCGAGGCGACCCGGCGGGCGATCGCCGACGCGGTGCACGCCGTCTATCTGGGCGCCTCGTGCGCGGCGGCACTGGCGTTCCTGGTGCTGCTGTTCCTCGCGCCCCGGAAATTCCCGGTGCTCAAGGACTGAGCGTCCGTATCCTCCCGCCCATGCTGACCTTGGAACCACTGCGCGCCGATCACGCGGACGCGCTGCTGGCCTTCGAGCGGGAGAACCGCGCGTACTTCGCCCGCACGGTGCCGGACCGCGGGGACGCCTACTTCACGGCGGCGGGGTTCGCCGAACGCCACCGCTCGCTCCTGGCGGAGCAGCACGCGCGCGTGTGCCGCTTCCATGTCGTCCTGGAGGAGGGGAACCTGATAGGCCGGGTGAATCTGATGGATCTGGTCGACGGCAGCGCCGAACTCGGCTACCGCATCGGCGAACAGGCGGCGGGCCGTGGCGTGGCGAAGGCGGCCGTCGCACAGGTGTGCCGCCTGGCCGCCACCGACTACGGACTGACGTCCCTCACCGCGGTCACGACGCTGGACAACCCGGCCTCCATGAAAGTCCTGGCCCGTAGCGGCTTCACGCGGGTGGAGGAGACAACCGTGGGCGGCCGCCCGGGAGTCCGCTACGTACTCCGCCACCTCGGCACCACCCCCGACAGCCCCTAGGGCGCGACCCCGACCCGTTTCCGGGGCCGGGCACTCGTGCGGGTGACGCGCGGCGGTGGGCGGTGCGTGTCTGCTGGTCGCATGGACTGCAACAGGCGCACGGCGATGGCGGCGGGACTCGGAGCGGTGGTGGCGGCAAGCGGTGCCACCGCCTCGGCGGCCACGCCCACGACGGTGACAGTGACGGTGCAGGGCGAGGCCGCGGCGCGGACGAACATCCCCGTCCGCCGGGACCGCAGGGCCTCCGGCGGGCGATATCTGGGGTTATGGACGACCGAGAAACCCCCGGCCCGGACCGGCTGGTACGCGACGTACACCGTGCACGTCCCGCGGGCCGGGGTGTACGCGCTGACCGCCGTGGCCACGGCACCGGTCGAGACGCCGCACACGGAAGCCGTCGCCTCCTACCCGCACCTGTCCGTGAACGACGGCCCGTTCACGGAGATCGCCCGCTCGCAACCGCACTGGTACGAGTCGCCGCCGGCCTGGGGCGACCTGTCCGTCCTGGACCTGGGCGTGATCGAACTGCGGGGCGGCACCGACACGCTCACCTTCCGCGTCACCGAACCGACCGTCGTCGACGACACGACCGCGTACGTGCTGACCCTGGACCGCTTCACCCTGCGCCCTCTGGAGGGGCACCCGGCCCTGCGCGAACTGTCGGTTCCCCGGCACCGCGCGGGCGAGCCGGCCCTGCTGCGCCTGGCCCTCGACGGGCACACCACGCACGCGTACCGCGTGCGGTACGCCGTCAGCGACCACCACGGCCGCCAAGCGGCCACCGGCCAGGCCACCATCGCCGCCGGTGACACGAGCGCGACGGTCACGCTCCCCGATCTGCCCCCGGGGCACTACCTCGTGAGGGCGGACAGCGTGACAGGCCGGTTCGCGCGGCTGCCGGCCCGGCCCGCCGTCACCGGCCCCACCAGCCGCTTCGGCGTGAACGTCTGGGCGTCCTCCCTCGTCCCGCCGTCCCGCCTCGCGGACTTCGCCGCCGCCCTGCGGGACATGGGAGCCGGCTGGGTGCGGGACGGCCAGTCCTGGCCCGCGGCCGAACCGGAACCCGGCGGGTACGACACGGCACAGCACGACCGCCGCACCCGCACCCTGCGCGCTCACGGCCTGGCCGTCCTCGATGTGCTCTCCCCCGCTCCCGAGTGGGCCATGACCGACGCCTCGCTGCCGCTCCCGGCGGACCTCAGGCACGCCTACCGCTACGCCCGCCGCCTGGCCGCTGCCGCCCCCGAGGCCCTCCAGTTGTCGAACGAACCCGACGTCGACACCACCAGCGGCACCGGCGACGCCCACGCCGCGTTC
This sequence comes from Streptomyces purpurascens, assembly GCF_045040895.1. Taxonomy (NCBI): domain Bacteria; kingdom Bacillati; phylum Actinomycetota; class Actinomycetes; order Kitasatosporales; family Streptomycetaceae; genus Streptomyces; species Streptomyces purpurascens. Next base: position 3,827,513 of record NZ_CP108341.1, read on the forward strand.
GTGAAGGCCGCCGCGCTCGGCATCAAGGACGCGGCGCCCGAGCCCTGCCTGGTCGTCCTGCCGGGCATCGCGCAGACCGGCCCCTTCCAGGACGTGATGCTCGCCAACGACGTGGTGCGGTACGCCGACGTATGGGCCTTCCACGGCTACCCGGACCCCACCGAACCGGGCGAACCGAGCTTCCCGGGCGCCGCGGACGAACAGCACGAGCTGGCACGCCGGCATCAGGCGGACGTACCGCTGTGGATGACGGAGTGCGGCGCGTTCCAGAAGGCCCGGCCGGGCGAGGACCTGACGCCCGGGCAGGAGATCGCGCAGGCCCGGTACGTGGTGCTCTCGACGGTGGAGGGCCTGGCGGCGGGGAACGACCGGCAGTTCTGGTTCGCCGGCCCGCCGCTGCACGACGACGGCGTCTACTTCGGCCTGCTCGACCGCGACTTCCGGCCCCTGCCCGCCTACAGCGCGTTCGCGGCCCTCACCTCGCTGCTCGGCGCGGCACACTTCACCGGCCCCTCGCCCCGGCTGCCGGACGGAGTGCGGGGCTTCGCCTTCGACAGCGGGCGCGGCGAGCGGGTCACGGTGGTGTGGGCGGATCGGCCCGTGCGCCTGGACCGGTATGTGACGGGGACGGCCTACGACATGATGGGCCACCGCCTCCCCACCGGCCGGCCGGTGACCGCCTCACGCGACCCCCTCTACATCGCCACCCCTGCGGACCCGCCCCCTCCGCCGGCCACCACCCGCCCGAGGGCCCGCCTCTCCCCCGCCGAACACATCGTCCTCGCCCAGCGCTTCTCCGCCCGGGACGCCGCCCCCGGCAAGGACGACGGGGACGCGCCACCACCGCACGGCTATCGCCTCGGCCGCCGTACGCGGATGACCGTCGACGTCTACAACTTCGGCGCCACCGCACGCCAGGTCACGGTCGCGGCACAGCCGGTGGGCGGCGGGTGGACCGTGCGGACGGAGCAGGGCCGGGAGGAGACCCGTATACGTGTCCCGGCCGGAGGGCGGATCGGGGTCGACTTCACGGTCCGCGCGGAGAGTTCGGTTCGGCGCCGGATCGACCGGCGGCTGGCGTTCGGCGCGATGCTCGACGATCACTCCGAGGTGCCGGCGTCCGTGGCGCTGATCCATCTCAGGTAGCCCGCCGAGCAGGCTCGAGAACCTGAGTTAACGGGGGTAACACCCGAGGTCGGAAAGGTAAGCGCATACCGACTGATCAGTTTGGCGAAACCCTCGCGCTGCCCCGGTACTGCGAAGTAACGTGCGTGGCTCCCGCCCCCCACCTCCCTGCGGCCCGCCGCACCGGATCCAACCCTCGCAAGGAGTACGGGATGTCCTTCGACCCGTCACCGTCCTATCCGTACCCACCACCCGAATCCTCGCCCTCCTACGACACCTACCCCTGGCAGCCACAGCAGCTGCCCGAAGCGCCCGAGCGGCGCCCCCAACGCCACACCGCGCTCGGGCACCACAGCGACCTGCGGGTCCTGCGCAGCGCCTACCGCTGGCAGCGACGCGTGGCCACGCTCACGGCGCTCGGCTACTTCACCCTGTTCCTCATCCTGTCGGCGTTCGCACCGTCGTTCATGACGAGCACCGTCACCGACGGCCTGCCCACCGGCCTGCTGCTCGCGCTCATCCAGGTCCCCGTGACGTGGCTGGCCATCGCCCTGTACGAGCAGACGGCCCGCCGCCGCGTCGACCCCATCGCGGACCGGATACGCAAGCAGGCCGAGCTGGACGCCAAGCGGGAGGGCGCACGGTGATCAGCGAGTTCAGCGGCAATGCCCAGGCCATGTCCCTGGTGGGCTTCACATCGGTGGCCACGATCACCCTGCTGCTGTGCGTGATGACGGGCCCGGACCGGGACGACCTCGACGAGTTCTACACCGGCTACAGCTCCCTTTCCCCCATGCGCAACGGCCTGGCGATCGCCGGCGACTACATCTCCGCCGCGACCGTCCTCGGCACCGGCGGCGTGATCGCCCTCTTCGGCTACGACGGCACCGTACTGGCCATGAGCACGGCCCTGTCGCTGATGCTGCTGATGTTCCTGCTGGCGGAACCGCTGCGCAACGCGGGCCGGTTCACCATGGGCGACGCCCTGACCCGCCGTATGCCGGGACGCGGTGTACGGATCGCGGCCTGTGCGGTGACACTGGCGGCGCTGCTGCCGCTGATGCTGGTGCAGCTGGCCGGGACCGGGCAGCTGATGGCGTTCATCCTCGGCTTCTCCGGCGAGTCGATGCAGACGGGCTGCATCATCGGCGTGGGCGCGCTGATGATCAGTTACGCGGCGATCGGCGGCATGAAGGGCACCGCCCTCATCCAGATCCTGAAGATCGTGATGCTGCTCGGTTCGGGCATGGTGGTCGCGCTGCTGATCCTGAACCGGTTCGACTGGGACCCAGGGGCCCTGTTCGGCGCGGCCGCCGACAACAGCGGCGTGGGCTCGGCGTTCCTCTCCTCGGGCCTGCAGTTCGCGGGAGGCACCAGCCCCGGCCTGGACATGATCACCTCGCAACTGACGGTGGTCCTCGGCGGTGGCGTCCTGCCGCACGTCACCATGCGCATGTACACCGCCTCCAGCGCCCGGCAGGTGCGGCGTTCGATGTCCTGGGCGGTGTCGGGCGTGGCCCTGTTCGTGCTCGTCATCACGGTCATCGGCTTCGGCGCGACCGCGCTGGTCGGCCGCGCGGCCATCGCGCAGGTCGACCCGCAGGGCAACACGGCCTATCTGCTGGGTTCGAAGGCCGCGTTCGGCGCGGAGGTGTCGACGGCGGAGACATTCCTGTTCACGACCGTCACCACGGCCGTCTTCCTCACCCTGCTCGCCTCCGTCGCCGGCATGATCCTCGCCTGCGCCAACTCCCTCGCGCACGACGTGTTCGCGGCCCGGGTGCAGGAGATGTCACCGCGCCGCGAGATGACACTGGCCCGGCTCTCGGCGCTGGCGGTGGGCATCCCGGCGATCCTGCTGGCCACGCTCGTCCAGCACCACAGCCTGCAGCCCCTGGTGACGCTGTCCTTCTGCCTGGGCGCCTCGGCCATCGCGCCCGCGCTGGTCTACAGCCTCTTCTGGCGCCGCTACACCCGGACGGGCCTGCTCAGCACCCTCATCGGCGGCTCGCTGGCCGTCCTGCTGCTGATGCCGGGCACCAACCTGGTCTCCGGCTCACCCGTCTCGGCCTTCCCCGACGCCGACTTCAACTGGTTCCCGTTCACCACCACGGGCCTGCTCTCCATACCCCTGGGCTTCGCCTGCGGCTGGCTGGGCACGATGGCCTCCGGCCGCCGCAAGTCGGAGGAACAACGCCACCAGTACGAGGCGGTGGAGGGCTGGATCCTCGCCGGCGCGGTACGAAGGAACCGCTGACCGGGAACGACACGGGTACGACGCCCCGTCAGCCTCGCGCACGAGCGGCGGTTCGGGGCGTCACCCTCATACGACCACGGACATCGGCCGTCGGCCGCCGCCCACGCACGACGGCCGATGTCACTCCCCCGTCGGCCCCGCCCACGCCGCCAGGCTGGCGTGCACGCGGTCGATGTGGGCCCGCACGTCCTCGCCCTGCTCCGCGTGCGCGCGCAGGAGCCGCTCCGTCTCCTCCTCGACGCAGTCCGCGTGTTCCCGGGCCTGGGCGACCAGCTCCGCCGCACGCTCCTGCGCCTCTTCCTGCCGGGCCCGGGCCGATTCCTCGGCGTCGGCGAGGGCCTGCTCCGCCTCGGACAGGGCCCGCTCGGCGCGGGCCACCGCCTCCGCGTGCCGCGCGTCCAGCTCCGCCGCCCGGTCCGCCTCCTCGCGCTCCACCTCCGCCCACCGCTCGGCGCGCTCCTTGTCCCGCTCGGCGAGCATCCCGGAGGAGCGCTGCCGCATCTCCCGCAGCGCGGCCAGCGCCTCACCCCGCTGTTCCTTCGCCCCGCAACGGACCGAGACACGGATCTCGTCGGCCTCGGCGCTCGCCACGAGCAGCCGCTGCCGGGCACGTTCGTCGGCGTCGGCGCGTACGGCGTCGGCCTGCGCCTGCGCGGACTCGCACAGCTCGGCGGCGGAAGCCTGCGCCTCCTCCACCAGTCGCCGCGCCTCCTCCCGCGCCCTGTCCCGGACGGCCGCGGCCTCCTCCTGGCCGAGTCGGAAGAGCCGCCGCGCCCCCTCTCCGAGAGACTCGTAGTCCTGCGGGGCGAGCCCCGCCACGGTCTCCCGCAGCAGCGCCAGCTCCGCGTCCATCTGCCGGGCCAGCACCGTCAGCCGGGCGGCCCGCTCCCAGGCCGCGTCACGATTCTGGGAGACGGCCTCGGCGTATCTGTCCACCTGCTCGGGACGGTAGCCACGCCCCCGCCCGACCACGAAGCCGTGCGGCGACACCGACGCGCTGCTCATCCTGGAACCCCTCTCCACCTCACCGACGCGAAGCCGCACAAGAAACGGGATGATTTCGCGCACATCTTGGTGGATCAGGCAGAAGTGTTCATAACGCGACACTCCGCACAGAGGTCACGGGCCCACGACCGGACCGTACGGCCGTCAGCCCCACGTGGTGCCGACGGGCTCCTGGATGGTCGTGTTGATGCGGTTGAACATGTTCGTGAGCGAGACCGTGAGAATCAGCCCGGAGAGCTCCTTCTCGTCGAAGTGATCGGCCACCTCGTCCCACAGGGCGTCCGGAACCGGCTCCTCCGAGAGGTCCGCGAGCCGGGTGACCGCCTCCGTCAGCTTCAGCGCCGCACGCTCGGCGTCCGAGAAGAAGGGCGCGTGACGCCAGGCCGCGACGGCACTGATCCGCTCCTCGCTCACCCCGGCCTTGCGGAGGTTGACGGTGTGCCCGTGCACGCAGGCGCCACAGCCGTTGATCTGGCTGGTGCGCAGCCCGACGATCTCCGCCAGCTCCTGCCGCAGGCCGCCCTCCCCGATCGCCTGGAAGATGCCGCCGATGCCCTTCATCGCGCCGGGAAGGACGTACGCCGGGTTCGTCATCCGTGCCTGCATGATCTCTGCCTCCTGTGTCGGTGGTGCGTCGCTGTCACCGCACTGACGGAGCAGCGCGCGGAGATGTGACAGCCGGCCGGGCACGAAGAAGCCGGGCCCGGTCGTACGACCGGGCCCGGCTTCTTCTCGCACGTCAGCGGCGAGGTGTCACAGCAGTCCGTCCCACATCTGCTCCAGCAGCACCGACCACCAGCTCTCCGGCGACCCCAGTGCCGCCGGGTCGAGCGCGGCCAGCTGGGCCTGGAAGTCGACGGTCCAGCGGCCCGCCTGCTCCTGGTTCAGCCCGAACCGCAGCCGCCACATCCGCCCGAGCAGCGCCAGACAGCGCGCGAACTCCGGCAGCCCGGTGTTCACGAACTGCGGCGGCACGGGCGCCCCGCCCGGCCCCGCCTCCACCGGCACGGCGACGATGTTGGCCGTGCCGTACTGCACGCAGATCGCCTTGCCGAAGTCGCTGCCCATCACCAGATAGGAACCCGCGTCCGAGGCCGGCTGCACACCGCGCTCGGCCGCCAGCTCCGCCAGCGTCGGAACGGGCCGGCCCGGCTGCGCCTGCGCCCAGAAGAACGGGCCCATGTCCATCGGCAGACCGGCCGCCACCAGCGTGTGCGCCACGACCGGCGGCACCCCCTGCCGGGACACCGCGGCCTGCTCGAACCGGAACACACCCGGCCCGAACGCCGCCCCAAGCTCCTGCGCGATGGCCTCCGGCGGGACCGGCGGAGCCGCCTGCACCGGCGGCAGCGGAGCACGCACCGGAGCCGGACGCGCCGGGCCGTCCGCCACCTGGTGCAACTCGCCCTGGTGGGCCAGCAGCTGCTGCATGCCCTGCTGCCGGCTCGCGTGGTCCGTGCCGTACGGCGCGATGCTCGTGATCCGCGCCTGCGGCCACTGCTCCCGGATCATCCGGGCGCAGTACGCACCCGGCAGCTCGCACGACTCCAGCTCGGTGTGCAGCTCCAGCACCTGGTCCGGAGGCACGTTCATGGCCCGCAGCTCGTGGAAGATCTGCCACTCCGGGTGCGGCGTACCCGGCGCCGAACGCCGGATCAGCTGCTGCTCGGAACCGTCCTGCGCGCGGTAGCGCAACACGGCCTGGTAGCCGGGACCGACCGTCGGCTGCCCGGCGGGCGGCTGCGGATAGCCGTACGCCGGCGGCGGCCCGGGGACGGGCTGACCGGGCGGCGGCACGGCACCGGGCGGCACCGCACCCGGCATCGCACCGGGCGGCATCGGCGGCGCGGCGGGTGGTGCGCCGGGAGCCTGCGGCGGCGGAGGCACGCCGGGGCCGCCCGCCGGGGGCGAGGCCAGCATGGTCTCGGCATGGTGCACGGGGCCCGCACCGGCCCCGGGCGCACCCGGGACGCCAGGAGCACCGGGAGCCCCGGGAGCACCGGGCGGATGCGGGGCACCCGGAGGCTGGGGCGCGCCAGGAACACCCGGCGCACCAGGAGGCCCCGGCGGCTGAGGCGCGCCCGGGCCCGTCCGACCGGGATCGGCAAGCATCGTGGCGGCATGGTGGACACCACCCGGGGGCGTACCACCGGGGGCACCAGGAGGCTGCGGCGCACCAGGAACACCCGGCGCACCAGGAGGCCCCGGCGGCTGCTGCGGAGGCAGCGGCGCACCCGGGCCCGCCGGAACCCCCGCCCCCGAGGAACCCCCGGGAGCCCCAGGACCCGCGGGACCCCCAGGCCCCTCAGGACCAAGCGCCGACACCATCTGCGTAGGCACATACCCGCCCGCCGGAGTCCCCGGCGCACCGGGCCCCGACGGCGGAGGCGTATCGCCCGGCCGCGCACCCGGCGTACCCGGTGCGCCCGGCGGAGGCGGCGTGGTCGGACCCGTGCCCCGCCCACGGCCCGGCGGCGGAGTCGCCTTGCTGGTCGCGGCGTCGGCGATGTCCCCGGCGTTCGGCGCGAGCGGCCGCTCGGGCGCACCCGGCCCGGCCGGCGGCTGCGGATAGCCGTACGGCTGCCCGCCCGGCACGGGCGGAGGCGTACTGCCCTGCGGCACCCCACCGGGCGGCGTACCCGGCACACCCTGGGGCGGCGTACCCGGCACACCGGGAGCGGCGCCCGGCCCACCCGGGTAGCCGTACCCCGGACCAGCCGGAGTCCCGGCACCCTGGGCGTTCGGCACATCCGCCGGAGGTCCGTCCACCGCCGGCGTGACCGCCGTCCGCGGAAGCTGGCTCCCGCCCGAGATCAGCGCCGTCTTGGCATCGGATGCCGTCGCGGGCGGCGGTGCGCTGTCGTCGGCCTCGCTCAGCGGTGGCGCGAAGACCGTCGCGGGCAGCGGCACGGAACGGTCGTCACCGCCATCGCCGTTGGTGTCCGTACCGGCCCAGGGCGTCGCCCCGGCAGGCGCGGCCGGAGCCACCGGACCCTCCGGAGCACCGGAGGCGTCCGAGTCGCTCCCCCCGGCGGCCGGCCACGACGCCCCGCTCCCGGAGGCGGAATCACCGGCCGCAGCGGAACCGGAAGCAGACGCGGAAGCAGAAGCAGAAGCAGGAGCAGCCGGCTCGGAGGCAGAACCCGCCCCGGCCCCCCGCCGATCCGGAATCCCCAGCTTGTCCGCCGCGTCCTGCAACCACTCCGGCGGAGTCAGCAGGAAGGACGTCTGGTTCAGATCCACCCGCGCGGGCGGCGCCGGCGCCGGCTCGTCCACCGCGTCCGGACGGCCGTACTCCTCCTCGTACCGCCGGATCACCTCACCCACCGGCAGCCCGGGCCACAGCGTCGCCTCACCGCTGTCCCGGGCGATCACCAACCGCTGCGCGCCCCCGTCCGAGCGGGGCCCGTCCGCGCGGTCCTCGGCCCACACCACGAACCCGAGGTCGAACTCCCGCACCCGCACCTCACGATGCTGGTACGACGGCAGGTCGCCGTTGATCCACTCTTCCGCGCGCTCCTGCGCCTGAGCGAAGGTCACCATCGCCGAAGTCACTCCCCCACAGCCGAGGACGACACCGCACCCACCGGCACCACACGCGCGAACCCGCCGTCCACCATCAGGTTCGCCACCGTCTCCAACTCCGGCGGATTGCCGGCCAGCCGCGACAGGAAGACATCGAAGTCGTCCCCGCACGGCAGCAGCAGCCGCTCCACCCGCTCCGCCGGCGGCGTCGAGGGATCCACGTCCCGCGCGTCGTCGTACGCGCAGAACCACACGGAGCCGATCCGCTCGCCCTTCACCTTCACGGCGAGCAGCCCGCCCTGGACGAAGGAGATGCCCAGGTAGTCCTTGGTCAGATGGTCACGCAGACACTTGTTGACGTACACCAGGTCATTGACCGCGGCCTCGTCCCGCACCGTGAAGAACGGCTGGTCGACCAGCAGCCCCAGCTCCGCGTCGAGCGCGGCACCCACCGGCGCGCAGCCGCCCGCCGCCTTCAGGAACGACCGGTACGCGCCCGGCAGCCGGTAGCCGAGCTCCTCCTCGGCACCCTGCACCTGCGACTCCGTCACGGCCACACCCGACTTCGGCAGCCCGAAGTGCGCCGGACGCGTCTCCTGGAGCGGCCGCGTGCCCCGCTTGCCGTGATCGACACCCGACGTGGCCACACCACCGTGATGCCGCAGCAGCGCCTTCACCTCGACCGGGACCAGCTCCAGCCGCCGCGAACCGACCGCGTGGTGCCAGGTCCAGCCGTGCGGCGTCGCCACCGCCGGCACCGTGTCCCACAGCTCATGCCCGGACGCCGACAGCGCGCTGTTCGCCGACACGTAGTCCGTCAGCCGCAACTCGTCGACACCGAACCCCTCCGGCGGCTCCGCGATCTCCGCGACCGCGCGCGCGTAGGGCGAGAAGTCGGGGTAGCCACGCTCGTCGACCCGTACCCCTCTCGGGTGACGGGCCGCCCGGACCGGGTCCGGGAAATGCACGACCTGCCCGGCGTAGGCCGCGTTCGGCGGCGCGGCTTGCTGCCCGAGCCGACCTGTCGTCATGGCGGTTGCCCCCTGCGGCACTCTGTACGACCCGTATTGACCGCCCTTGGCGCACTACGGCCCGTATCGACTGTCACGTCTGTCTGTCTCGACTTCTCTGCACTTCACTGCACACGCCGACCCCGCGGATCACCCTCCGGTTCACTGCATCGATCTCCGAACGGATCACCGCATCGCCCGCGGTGCCGACAGCCTATGCGGTACGACGACACCGGTCACCGGCACCGGTCGACGGCCCCTCCGCTTCCGTGACCAGGCGTCACCCCACCGTGACGGCATGCCCCGGAACGGGCGTGTCGCCGCGCCCCAGCTTCCGCACCAGCCACGGCATTTGGCAGTCTGTGACCCCCGGGGGGATGCACGGAGGGGAAGACGATCATGAACGCGACGCAGACGGGACCACACACCGGCAGGTCCGCCGACCCACGAAACGGCGATCCCCGGCACGGCGACCCGCGGCACGGCGACCCAAGAGGCAGCGATCCTCGCCATGGCGACCCACGAGCCGGCGACCCCCGCAACGGCGATCCCCGCATCGGCTGGAGCGCCACCGAAGCCGCCCACGCCCCCGTCCTCCACCACCGCCGCGACGGCATCCTCCCCACCGTCGCCGCCGCCCTCTCCGTCCGCGGCGCCACCCTCACCGGCACCGCCGTCCGCGGCGACACACCCCCGGCCCTGCACCCCCTCGTCCAGGACTTCCTGGACACCCTCACCAGCGCCCAGCGCGACCGCTTCACCGGCCGCTGCGCCGAGACCATCCTCATCTCCCGGCACATCGCGGCGGCCGACACCACCCGCAGCAAACGCGCCGCACGAAAACCCATGACCAACGGCGAGGCCCGCAAAGCCCTCAAGCAGGCCAAACTCACCGCCCGGCACATCCGCGAGGACGGCGACCCCCTCCACGGCACCTTCGCCACCCCCTGCCGCGCCTGCACCGCGCTCAGCGCCCACTTCGGGGTACGCATAGTCGACCCGGCGTCCCAGAACGACTGACGGCCACCCCGGCCCCCACCCCCGAAGCACCCGGCACCACGGCGCGCACCTCACGCCCGGCGCTCCGATGACCTCGACGAGACGAAGGGCAGATGCACACCGACCGCACCTCCTCCACCCGCTTCGCCGTATCCGTCGACGCCGCCCTGCGCGCCGCCGGCTGGCAACCCGGACGCTGGGACATCAAGCAGGCCGAGTACTGGGCCGACGCCCTCCGCGACCACGTCTCACCCGCAGGCCACCGGCACACCGTCTTCCCCGCCGCCGTCGAGGCCTGGGCCGAATTCGGCGGACTCCACATCGCCCCCACAGGCCCCGGCCGCCAGGTCGCCCCCGCCACCCTGCACCTCGACCCGCTGCACGGCCTCCACATGGCCCGCACCCTCGGCGACCTCGGCCGCGCCCTCGGCACCGAGGTCTGCCCCCTCGGCGCCGAGACCGACAGCCAGTCCCTCGTCGCCATCGACACCGACGGCCGCGTCTACACCCTCGACCACACCGGCGACTGGTACCTCGGCCAGGACATCGACCAGGCCCTGTCCACCCTCATCGCCGGCACGGAACCGACCCGCCTGACAGCGAGCTGACGACCACGGGGCCTACGACGCCGGAATCACCGCCGACACCCGGAAACCCCCCGCGTCCGTCGGCCCCGACACGAACACCCCGCCCAACGCGGAGACCCGCTCCTTCATCCCCACCAGCCCGTTCCCCCCGGACGGCAACCGCGCCGACGACGCCGCCTCCTCGGCCGGCTCGTTCTCCACCTGCATCGCGATCTCCGACACCCGATGCGCCAGCCGCACATAGGTCTTCGCCCCGGCCGCGTGCTTGTGGACGTTCGTCAACGCCTCCTGCACCACCCGATACGCCGTCTGCTCGACCTCCGGCGCATACGACCGCTCGTCCCCCTCCACGGACAGATCCACCACCATCCCCGCGGCAGCCGACTGCCCGACCAGCTCCTCGATCTCCGCCAGACACGGCCCCTCGTCGTCAGCCGCCCGCGAAGCCGCCGCAGCCGCAGCCGCAGCCGCACCCACCGCAGCCAACGGCACCGACGCCGCACGCTCACGCCGCTCGCCCCCACCACTGCGCAGCACCCCGAGCATCTCCCGCAACTCGGTCAGCGCCTGCCGCCCCATGTCCCCCACGAGCGCGGCGTTCCGCACGGCTTTCTCAGGATCCTTCCGCGCCACCGCCTGCAGCGCCGCGGCGTGCACGACCATCAGACTCACCCGGTGCGCGACCACGTCGTGCATCTCCCGGGCGATCCGGGTCCGCTCCTCGTTCCGGGCCCACTCGGCCCGCTCCTCCGCCCGCTCGGCGAGCAGCTGAAGCTCACGCTCCAGATCGTCCGCGCGCTCCCGCAGGCTCTCCATCAGCCGCCGCCGGGCCCCCACATACAGCCCGAGCAGCACGGGCGGCGCCGTGAACCCCACCGACATCGTGATGGCGGCGAAGGGCACGAACCAGTCCCCGATGTCCAGGTCCCCCCGCGACATGTCCTGCCGGGTCTTCACGAACGTCACGATGAGCGTCGCCACCAGCGACATCCCCGCCAGCGAGACGAGGATCCGCCGGGGCAACTCGGACGCGGCCAGCGTGTACAGGCCGACGATGCCCATCAGAAAGCCCATCTCGGCGGGCGTGATGGCGATCGACACCAGCACCACCGCGATCGGCCACCGCCGCCGCACGAGCAGCACGGAACCGGCCAGCAGGCCGAACACCACCCCCGCCGCCACCGGGATCCCGGCGTCCCTGGCGAACGGAATACCCTCGAACCCGCACTCCAGTGCGGACGCCACGGCCAGACTCACATCGAACACGGCACTGCGCCGTCTGGCCCACCACCACGGCCCTCCCCGGGCCGTCACATGGTCTTCCCCCGTCGCGGTCATGCCCTCCAGCCTAAAGGCGCCCGCCGCCGGTTTTCCGGTGAGTTTCCCGGACTGGCCCGGACCACACTCCGTGACCGTTCGGACGCAATACCACCCGATATCCCTCGAACTGCTGAATCGCTCACCGTTCGACCCCGGAGGCCTCCATTCCGCCCGGACGGTATGCGTATGACACATGCGCCTGGCAAATACGCCGACTTCGAGGGGTTGCGGGAGCGGGCGGTGGCGTTGCGACGCGCAGGGCTGAGCCGCCGCCAGATCCGCGACCGCCTGCACGTCGACAACAACGACCTCCTCAACCGCCTCCTGGAGGGCGAGCGGGCCAGGGAACTCCGGCTCCAAGGCTGGACTTACGACCAGATCCAGGTGGAGCATCCACGAGTCGGCCGATGCGCAGGAGGCCGAAGAGTTCTGGGCCGGCCTTGCCAGCGTGGCACCCGCCACGTTCCAGAAGGCCACTCTCAAGAGGCACAACCCGAAGACAAGCCGCAAGAACACCTCGGAGGCATATCGCGGCTGCCTGGTCGTCTACGTGCTCAGGAGCGCCGACTTGTATCGTCGCGTGGAAGGCGCCTGGTACGGCATAGTAGGAGGCGCCGCTCGGCGACCTGACTAAATGTCCGGTTTAGTCGGGATTATTCCCCCGTGGTGTAATTGGTAAGCACTGTGGCTTTTGGTGCCATCTGTCCGGGTTCGAGTCCTGGCGGGGGAGCACATGCTCAAGTTCGGGCCCTGGTCGGCGACAGCCAAGTCAGGGCCCGCTCTCGTGTCCCCCACAAAACCCCCCGGTATCCTGCGGATGAAACCCCACCCCATCCACAGCCGAAGGGCATCCCGTGAGCGCCAACCGCCCGGCAGCCGTCGTCGTTCTCGCAGCGGGTGAGGGCACCCGTATGAAGTCGGCCACACCCAAGGTCCTGCACGAGCTCTGCGGCCGCAGTCTCGTCGGGCATGTGCTCGCCGCCGCGGGCGAACTGCACCCCGAGAACCTGGTCGTCGTGGTCGGCCACGCCCGTGAGAAGGTCACCGCCCACCTCGGCGAGATCGCCCCCGCCGTCCGCACCGCCGTACAGGCAGAGCAGAACGGCACCGGGCACGCCGTACGGATGGGTCTCGAAGCGCTCGGCGGATCCGTCGACGGGACCGTTGTCGTCGTGTGCGGGGACACTCCCCTGCTCACCGGCGCGACCCTCGACGCCCTCGCCGCCACCCACTCCGCCGACGGCAACGCGGTGACCGTGCTGACCGCCGAGATGCCGGACGCGACCGGCTACGGCCGGATCGTCCGCGACGACGCCACCGGCGCCGTGACCGCGATCGTGGAGCACAAGGACGCCACCGACGCCCAGCGGTCGATCCGTGAGATCAACTCGGGTGTGTTCGCGTTCGACGGCCAGCTGCTCGCCGACGCGCTGAAGAAGGTGCGCACGGACAACAGCCAGGGCGAGGAGTACCTGACCGACGTGCTCGGGATCCTGCGCGAGGCCGGGCACCGGGTCGGGGCCTCCGTGGCCGGCGACCATCGGGAGATCGCCGGGATCAACAACCGCGTGCAGCTCTCCGAGGCCCGCCGGATCCTCAACGACCGGCTGCTGACCGAGGCCATGCTCGCGGGCGTCACGGTGATCGACCCGGCGACGACCTGGATCGACGTCACCGTCACCTTCGAGCAGGACGCCGTCGTCCACCCGGGCACCCAGTTGCACGGCGCGACGCATCTCGGTGAGGGCGCGGAGGTCGGGCCCAACTCCCGGCTGACCGACACCCGGGTCGGGGCGGGTGCGCGTGTGGACAACACCGTGGCCGTGAGCGCCGAGGTGGGTCGGCAGGCGTCGGTGGGGCCGTACGCGTATCTGCGTCCGGGGACCCGGCTGGGTGCCAAGGGCAAGATCGGGACGTACGTCGAGACGAAGAACGCCACGATCGGGGAGGGGACGAAGGTGCCTCATCTCTCCTACGTGGGTGACGCGACGATCGGTGAGCAGTCGAACATCGGCGCCGCGAGCGTGTTCGTGAACTACGACGGCCAGGAGAAGCACCACACGAACATCGGCTCTCACTGCCGTACGGGCTCGGACAACATGTTTGTGGCGCCTGTCACGGTGGGGGACGGTGCGTACACCGCCGCCGGGTCCGTGATCACGAAGGATGTGCCGCCCGGTTCGCTGGCCGTGGCCCGTGGTCAGCAGCGGAATATCGAGGGTTGGGTGGCTCGTAAGCGTCCGGGGAGCGCGGCCGCGAAGGCGGCGGAGGCGGCTTCCCGGGAGTCGGCCGACGAGGGCTGACCGGAAACCGGTGCCTCAAACACGGCGTACGGTGATAAGTGCACACCCGCATCCCCACCAGTTGAGACGCCCTCTCGCGAGCCCGCTGAGAGGCCCCTCGACCCCAGATCGAAACCCCAGCTGCGACACCTCTGAGGAGACAGTGCTGTGACCGGGATCAAGACGACCGGCGAGAAGAAGTTGATGTTCTTCTCCGGCCGCGCCCACCCCGAGCTTGCCGAGGAGGTCGCCCACCAGCTGGGTGTCGGGGTTGTCCCGACGAAGGCCTTCGACTTCGCCAACGGTGAGATCTATGTGCGTTATCAGGAGTCGGCGCGTGGTGCCGACTGCTTCCTGATCCAGAGCCACACGGCTCCGATCAATAAGTGGATCATGGAGCAGTTGATCATGATCGACGCGCTGAAGCGCGCGTCGGCCCGGTCCATCACGGTCATCGTGCCTTTCTACGGTTACGCGCGGCAGGACAAGAAGCACCGCGGACGTGAACCGATTTCGGCGCGTCTGATCGCGGACATGATGAAGACGGCGGGTGCGGACCGCCTCCTCACCGTCGATCTGCACACGGACCAGATCCAGGGCTTCTTCGACGGGCCGGTGGACCACCTGTTCGCGCTGCCGCTGCTGGCGGACTACGTGGGCCGGAAGGTGGACCGGGAGAAGCTGACGGTCGTCTCTCCGGACGCGGGCCGGGTGCGGGTCGCCGACCGCTGGTGCGACCGGCTGGGCGCGCCGCTGGCGATCGTGCACAAGCGGCGGGACAAGGACGTCGCGAACCAGGTCACCGTCCACGAGGTCGTGGGTGAGGTGAAGGGGCGCGTGTGTGTCCTGGTGGACGACATGATCGACACCGGTGGGACGATCTGTGCCGCTGCCGACGCGTTGTTCGCGCACGGTGCGGAGGACGTGATCGTGACGGCGACGCACGGTGTGCTGTCGGGTCCGGCGGCGGACCGTCTGAAGAACTCGCGGGTGAGCGAGTTCGTGTTCACGAACACCCTGCCGACGCCGGGTGAGCTGAGCGGGGACCTGGACAAGATCTCGGTGCTGTCGATCGCGCCGACGATCGCGAGCGCGGTGCGTGAGGTGTTCGAGGACGGTTCGGTGACGAGCCTGTTCGACGAGCAGTAAGGGCTCTCCCGGAGTTCCTGTAGATCGTTTTGGGTGCGGCCTCCCCTGCCGAGTAGACTGCTGCAGTTGCTCGGCGAGGGAGGCCGTTTCCCGTTGTGGGATCGGTGGTCCGTTATCGACGCGCTCTTCGTAGCAGGCCGTTCGTGGCCGGGTGACCACGTCCGTACCTGACTTCGAGGAGTGATTATGTCCGAGGTGAAGATCTCCGCCGCGACGCGCACCGAGTTCGGCAAGGGTGCCGCGCGCCGTATCCGTCGTGAGTCCAAGGTTCCGGGTGTCCTGTACGGGCACGGTTCGGACCCGCTGCACGTGACCCTGCCGGGCCACGACCTGCTGATGGCGCTGCGTACGCCGAACGTCCTGATCGCGCTGGACATCGACGGCAAGACCAAGGAGCTGGCGATTCCGAAGGCCGTGCAGCGTGACCCGCTGAAGGGCTTCCTGGAGCACGTCGACCTGCTGCTGGTGAAGCGTGGCGAGCAGGTCAACGTCGACATCTACGTCCACACCGAGGGTGAGCTGGCCCCGGGTGGCTTCCTGCTGGAGCACGTGCTGAACGCGCTGCCGGTCGAGGCCGAGGCCACGCACATCCCGGAGTCCGTGACGGTCTCCATCGAGGGTCTGTCCGCCGGTGACTCCATCCTCGCCAAGGACATCACGCTGCCGAAGGGCACGACGCTGGCCGTCGAGGAGGACACCGTCGTCCTTCAGGTCCTGGCCGCGCAGGCCGAGGAGGCCCCGGAGGGTGAAGAGGCCGAGGGCGAAGAGGCCGCCGAGGCCTGATCCTCTTCGTCGTCGTTTCGTCGGCCGCTGTTCCCGTGCGGAGCAGCGGCCGACGCGTATGAAGGAGACATGGACGTGACGACCGATGCCGCCGCTCCCTGGCTGATCGTGGGGCTGGGCAATCCGGGGCCGGAGTACGCGGGGAACCGGCACAACGTGGGTTTCATGGTGGCCGATCTGCTGGCGGATCGCATCGGGGGGAGGTTCAAGCGGGCGGGGAAGGCGCAGGCGCAGGTGATCGAGGGGCGGATCGGGCCGCCCGGGCCGGCGAACCGTCGGGTGATTCTGGCGAAGCCGATGTCGTACATGAATCTGTCGGGCGGGCCGGTGAACGCGCTGCGGGATTTCTACAAGGTGCCGGTCGCCCATGTGGTGGCGATTCATGATGAGTTGGACATCGATTACGGGACGTTGCGGCTGAAGCTGGGCGGCGGGGACAACGGCCACAACGGGTTGAAGTCGATGACGAAGGCGTTCGGGGCGGATTATCACCGGGTGCGGTTCGGGATCGGGCGGCCGCCGGGGCGGATGCCGGTGGCGGACTTCGTGCTGAAGGACTTCTCGTCGGCGGAGCGCAAGGAGCTGGACTACTTCGTGGACCGGGCGTCGGACGCGGTGGAGGCTCTGGTGATCGAGGGGCTGGAGCGGGCGCAGAGTACGTACAACTCCTGACTTGTCACCCCGGGGAGTTGACCGGCCGTGTGGGTATGGCCAATGATCCCGGCCATGCCCCCCACTGCCACCGCCTCTCGCCAGAGCTCTCATGCCGTGCTGCGGTTCGGTCGGTTCGCGGCGATGGGTACGGTCGCCGCGCTGATCCTGATCGCGGGTGTGTGGGCGTCGTGGGGTACGGCGCAGCATGTGATGCTGACGAAGGGCCGGGAGCGCGGCACGGTCGATGTGACGCGGTGCGGGCCGGACATGTGCACGGGTGCGTTCACGCCGTTGTCGGAGGGTGCGCAGCCGCGGGCGATGGTCGAGATCGCGAAGTCGGTCGCGGTGGAGAAGGGCCGGACCTACACGGTGGTCCTGAAGCCCGGCAGTGATGACGCGGTCCGTTCGGGTCCGGCGGGGATTCTGTACGCGTGGATTCCGCTGGGTGGTGCGCTGTTGCTGGCGTCGGTCGTGGTGGCGGGCGGGCTGTTGCGGACGCGGGCGGCGTGGGTGCTGGCGCTGTCGGGGTTCGCGCTGCTGACGGCGGCGTTCTTCGCCGTGTGAGGTCAGGTGCCGTCAGGCGAAGCAGAGGTGCCCCCGGGTTCGTACGGATACGAACCCGGGGGCACCTTCGTTGTGTGGCTCAGCCGGTGTTGCGCAGGCCCGCTGCCACGCCGTTGACGGTGAGGAGCAGGGCGCGGGCGAGGAGCGGGTCGGGCTGTTCGGCGGCGCCGACGGCGTCGCGCTGCCGCTTGAGCAGGGCGACCTGGAGGTAGGAGATCGGGTCGAGGTAGGCGTCGCGGATGGCGAAGGTCTGCTTCAGGACGGGCGCGGCGTCGAGGAGTTCCTCTTCGCCGGTCACGCGCAGCACCTCACGCACGGTCAGTTCGTGCTCGGCCTTGATGGTGTCGAAGACGTGCTTGAGTTCGTCGGGGACGAGGGTGTCGACGTAGTGCTGGGCGATCCGCAGGTCGGTCTTGGCCAGGGTCATCTCGACGTTGGAGATGAAGTTGCGGAAGAAGTGCCACTGTCCGTGCATCTCGTCGAGGACCGTGTCCAGGCCGGCCTCGCGCAGTGCCTTGAGGCCGGAGCCGACGCCGAACCAGCCGGGCACGATCTGCCGTGACTGGGTCCAGCCGAAGACCCACGGGATGGCCCGCAGCCCGTCGAGGCCGGCGCCGGTGTCCGGGCGGCGTGAGGGGCGGGAGCCGAGGTGGAGGTCGGCGAGCTGGTCGACGGGCGTGGAGGCGAAGAAGTACGCCGGGAGGTCGGGGTCTTCGACGAGCCTGCGGTAGGCGGCCTCGGCGGCCTCGGAGACGACGTCCATCGCGGCGTCCCAGCGGGCCAGGGCCTCGTCCGACTGGCGGGGGGCGGTGTGCAGGGCGGACGCCTGGAGGGTGGCCGCGACGCTCAGTTCCAGGTTTTCCCTGGCCAGGGCGGGGATGAGGTACTTGTCGGAGATGACCTCGCCCTGCTCGGTCACCTTGATCTCGCCTTCCAGGGTGCCCCAGGGCTGGGCGAGGATGGCGTCGTGGGTGGGGCCGCCGCCGCGGCCGACGGTGCCGCCGCGGCCGTGGAAGAGCCGGAGGCGGACGCCGTAGCGGTGTGCGACGTCGCGCAGGCGGCGCTGGGCGCGGTGGATCTCCCACTGGCTGGTGGTGATGCCGCCGAACTTGGAGGAGTCGGAGTAGCCGAGCATGACCTCCTGGACGTCGCCCCGCAGCGCCACGAGCCTGCGGTACGACGGGTCGGAGAGCATGTCCTCCAGGATGGTGTCGGCGGCCTTGAGCTCGTCCGTCGTCTCCAGCAGCGGCACGATGCCGATCTTGGCCCAGCCGGCGTGCAGGTCGATCAGGCCGGCCTCGCGGGCGAGGACGGCGGCGGCGAAGACGTCGTCGGCGCCCTGGCACATGGAGATGATGTACGACTCGATGACCTCGGGCCCGAAGACCTCCAGGGCCCGCTTCACGGTCCCGAAGACGCCGAAGGTCTTCTCGCCGGGCGCGTCCACCGGCGCCGGGGTGGGCGCGAGGGGGCGGCGGGAGCGCAGTTCCTTGGCGAGCAGCCTGGCGCGGTAGTCGCGGGGCATGTCCGCGTACCGCCAGGATTCCTCGCCGAGCCGGTCGAAGAGCTGGCCGAGGGCGTGGTGGTGGGCGTCGGCGTGCTCGCGTACGTCCATGGTGGCGAGCTGGAGGCCGAAGGCGGCCAGCGTGCGGATGGTGCGGGCGAGGCGGCCGTCGGCGAAGAGGCCGCCGCGGTGCTCGCGCAGGGAGCTCTGGATGATCCGCAGGTCGTCGAGGAGCTGGCTGGTGCCGAGGTAGTCGCGGCCCGGGACGTGCGCGGTGCCCTTGGCGAGGCGCTTCTTGGTGTTCTCCAGCTTCTGCCGGATGCAGGTGGCCTTGAGCCGGTAGGGCTCCTCGGCGTTGAGGCGCTTGTAGCGGGGGCTGATCTCGGGGAGGTTCTCCAGGTCGGTCTGGAGGGAGTTCAGCAGTTCCTCGGTGGCGCCGGCGTAGCGGATGGAGTTGGACAGGAAGCCGCGCAGCTCGTCGATCGTCTCGAGGGCGTCGTTGATGCCGTGCTCGTGCTGGAGGATGAGGACGTCCCAGGTCACCTGGGGTGTGACGTTGGGGTTGCCGTCGCGGTCGCCGCCGATCCAGGTGCCGAAGGTGAGCGGGCGGGTGTCGTCGGGGAGCTTGACCCCGGCGCGCTCCAGCTCGGCGGTGAGGTCCTCAAGGACGTCGCCGACGGCGTTGGCGTGCAGTTCGTCCAGGTAGTAGATGGCGTTGCGGGCCTCGTCGGCGGGCTCGGGGCGGACGACGCGCAGTTCGTCGGTCTGCCAGACGAGGTCGATGTTCTCGGCCAGCCGGATGTCGAGACGGCGGCGGTCGGACTCGATGACGGGGGTGTCCAGGAGCGCGGCGACGCGCCGGAGCTTGTTCAGGACCGACCGGCGCGCGGCCTCGGTCGGGTGGGCCGTGAACACGGGACGAATATTGAGGTTCCGGACCGTCTCGCGCAGGTGTTCGGGGTCGGCGTCCTTGAGCCGGTCGGCCGTACGGGCGAGCAGTCCGCCCTCGGCGGCGCGCCGGTTGCGCAGCTCGCGGCCGCGGTGGACCTGCTCGGTGACGTTGGCCAGGTGGAAATAGGTGGAGAACGCGCGGACCAGCTTGGCCGCGGTCTGTAGTTCCGTGCCGCGTAGCAGCTCGGCGGCGGCCTCGCCGTCCTCACGGGTGAGGCGGCGGACCTTCTCGACGAGTTCCAGGAGCTCAGGGCCCTCCTGCCGGACAAGGGTCTCCCCGAGGAGGTCACCCAGCCGGCGGATGTCGGCACGCAGCTCACTGCTCGTCGTCGTGGTCTGGTCGTCGGCACTGCTCACAGGTGCGGCTCCTTGCAGTGTTGAAGCTCGTCTGGGAGGGGAACCCGGACGGCGTCTCGCGCGGCGTGCGCCGCATACGGGCCGGACATCCGGGAAGAAATCAGAGCGGACCGCGCTGTCCGACCGACTCCAGGATAGGTGTCGGCGGGGACGCGCAGGCTCTCGGGCTCTTGCCGCCGGGCGGCGCACTGCCATACTTACGAAGCCGTAGGTTACGGAACCGTAGGAAGCACTGCGGGGTTCCCGTGGCCCGGCACCCCCTTCACCCTCCTCATACCCCCCAGGGGACGCGTATGACCAGTAGTTCCGACGTGATCGAGGACGCCCCCGAGGCGCCCGGTCAGGCCACCGACGCCGCAGCCCCCTCCGCCACGCTGGGCGGCGAGCAGAAGCGGTCCATCGAGCAGATCACCCTCCTCCTCTTCATCGCCGTCCCGTTCCTCGCGCTGCTGGCGGCCGTGCCGCTGGCGTGGGGCTGGGGGGTGAGCTGGCTGGACCTCGGTCTGCTGGTCTTCTTCTACTACCTGGGGTGCCACGGCATCACGATCGGCTTCCACCGCCATTTCACGCACGGTTCCTTCAAGGCCAAGCGGCCTTTGAAGATCGCGCTGGCCATCGCGGGCTCGATGGCGGTCGAGGGTCCTCTGGTCCGCTGGGTGGCCGATCACCGCAAGCACCACAAGTTCTCCGACGCGGAGGGCGACCCGCACTCGCCGTGGCGTTTCGGGGAGACCGTCCCGGCCCTGATGAAGGGCCTGTGGTGGGCGCACATCGGATGGATGTTCGACGAGGAGCAGACACCGCAGGACAAGTACGCCCCGGACCTGATCAAGGACAAGACGCTCCGCGCGATCTCCCGCCAGTTCATCCTGTGGACGGCCCTCTCGCTGGCGCTCCCGCCGCTGATCGGCGGCCTGGTCACGATGTCCTGGTGGGGCGCCTTCACGGCGTTCTTCTGGGGTTCGCTCGTCCGGGTGGCCCTGCTGCACCATGTGACGTGGTCCATCAACTCGATCTGCCACGCGGTCGGCAAGCGCCCCTTCAAGTCGCGCGACCGGTCGGGCAACGTGTGGTGGCTGGCGGTGCTGTCGTGCGGCGAGTCCTGGCACAACCTGCACCACGCCGACCCGACCTCCGCACGGCACGGGGTGATGCGCGGCCAGCTGGATTCCTCCGCGCGGCTGATCCGCTGGTTCGAGATGGCCGGCTGGGCGTACGACGTGCGCTGGCCGTCACGCTCGCGTATCGATTCGCGCCGTAACGACGGGGAAGGCGGCTCCCGGCGCGGGAAGGAACCCGTCGAGGCGGCATGATGGTCGCTGTGGCGACCGACTCGAGCAGCACCCCCAGCAATGACAAGCCGCGGCGAGTGCGTCGCACACGGATGACCGGTGCCGAGCGCCGCCAACAGCTGCTGGAGATCGGTCGCACACTCTTCGCGGCGAAGGGGTTCGAGGGCACGTCGGTGGAGGAGATCGCGGCGAAGGCCGGGGTCTCCAAGCCGGTGGTGTACGAGCACTTCGGCGGCAAGGAGGGGCTGTACGCGGTGGTCGTGGACCGCGAGATGCGGTGCCTGCTGGACATGGTGACGAGTTCACTCACGGCCGGTCACCCTCGCGAACTCTGCGAACAGGCGGCCTTCGCCCTCCTCGACTACATCGAGGAGTACACGGACGGCTTCCGCATCCTGGTCCGGGACTCCCCCATCCCCCAGTCGACGGGCTCCTTCGCCTCCCTGATCTCGGACATCGCCACCCAGGTCGAGGACATTCTCGGCAAGGAGTTCAAGAGCCGCGGCTTCGACCCCAAGCTGGCCCCGCTGTACGCCCAGGCCCTGGTCGGCATGGTCGCACTGACCGGCCAGTGGTGGCTGGACGTCCGCAAGCCGAAGAAGGCCGAAGTGGCCGCGCACCTGGTGAATCTGGCCTGGCACGGCCTGGACGGCCTGGAGCCGAAGCCGCATTTGATAGGGCGCCGCAAGTCCTAGCCGTCCTCCCCGATCGCCCGGTGCGTCAGCCCTCCTTCCGGGCCACGGCGAACACCCGGCGGAACGGGAACGGCGTGCCGTGCGCGCCCTCCGGGTAGGCCTCGCGCAGGGCGGCCCGGTACTCGGTGACGAAGCTCTCCCGCGCCCCGGGGTCGTCGGCGAGGGCCGTCAGCACGGGCCGCAGGCCGGTCCCCTTCACCCAGTCCAGCACCGGGTCCTCGCCCTGGAGCAGATGGATGTACGTCGTCTCCCAGACGTCGGCGGTGCAGCCGAGGGCCGTGAGGTGCTCCTGGTAGGCCTCGGGTGTGTTGACGGCGTCGGCGTGGCGCAGGGTGTCGGCGAGCCGGTCGCGCCAGCGCGGGGAGCCGGCGAGTTCGCGCATGAGCCGGTGGCTGGGGGCGTCGAAGTTCCCGGGCACCTGGAAGGCGAGGGTGCCGGACGGTTTCAGCCCGGCCACCCAGTCGGCGAACCGCTCGACGTGCCCCGGCACCCACTGCAGTGTGGCGTTGCTGACGATCAGGTCGTACGGCTCGGCCGGCGCCCAGGTGCGCACGTCGGCGTGGGCGAAGTCGAGGCGCCCGCCGCCCGCGGTGGGGCCCTGGTGATCGACGTGGGCCTTGTCGAGCATCTCGGGCGAGTTGTCGTAGCCGGTGATCCGGGCGGTGGGCCAGCGATCGGCGAGGAACCGCGTGACGTTGCCGGGGCCGCAGCCGAGGTCGGCGATGCGGGGTGCGGTGCCGGGCAGCTCGGGGACGCGGGCGAGGAGATCGGCGAAGGGGCGGGCGCGGTGGCCGGCGTGCCGGAGGTACTGGGCGGGGTCCCAGGTGGGGGCGGCAGCGGGCATGAAGTCCTCCAGATGTCCTGGTGGGTGACCGTCAGGGACGCCCACCCACCGTGACACCGACATATCTCGACGTCAAGAAAATGGACGTCAAGAGACTCTACGTCGACACAACCACTACACTGATCGCCATGGAGGACGAGGTCGACCGGCTGGTCGCAGCATGGCGCCGGGAGCGCCCGGACCTCGACGTGGAACCGCTCGAGGTGCTCAGCCGTGTGAGCAGACTGGCCCGGCATCTGGACCGGGCGCGCCGGCTGGCCTTCTCGGAGCACGGCCTGGAGCCGTGGGAGTTCGACGTCCTGACGGCCCTGCGCCGCGCGGGCACGCCGTATCAGCTCTCTCCGGGGCAGCTCCTCACCCAGACCCTGGTCACGTCGGGCACGATGACGAACCGCATCGACCGCCTGGCGAAGAAGGGCCTGGTGGAACGCCTCCCCGACCCCAGCGACCGCCGAGGCGTCCTGGTCCGGCTGACGGACGAGGGCCGGGACCGCGCGGACCAGGCCCTGGCGGGACTGCTGGACCAGGAGCGCGCGATCCTCGCGGAGCTCTCCCGGGCCCAGCGCGGCGAACTGGCGGGGCTGCTACGCCAGCTGACCGCCCCGTTCGACAACATCCCCGGCTAGGTCGACGGGCCCGACCCCGGCCCGCCGGGCCAGGGCGACGGCGGCCAGGGTGGAATGCACACCGAGCTTGCCGAGGACGTTCTGCATATGGGTCCGCACGGTGTGCGGTGACAGAAACAGCCGCTCGGCGACGGCCTTCCGGCCCAGCCCGGCGACCATGCACCGCAGCACTTCCCGCTCCCGCGGCGTCAGCGACTCGACCAGCTGCTCGCTCTCGGTGCGGTGCTTGCGGGCGGCGGTGAGCTCCCGCAGTACGCCGGTCAGCAGGGCGGGCGGCAGATGGGTCTCGTCGCGCAGCACCCCGCGGATGACGGTCAGCAGCCGGGACAGCGAGCAGTCCTTCGCCACCCACCCCGAGGCTCCGGCCTGCAGGGCCAGGGCGGCGCGCCGCGGGTCGTCCTTCTCGGCGAGCACGACGATCCGTACGTTCGGCTGCGCGGACCGCACGCCCGTGACGAGGGAGATCCCGTCGACGAGCCCGTCCTCGTTGCTCTCCTGCACCGGTACGGCCGGACGTATGCCCGGCACCATGCCGCCCAGATCGGCGTCCACGAGCAGCACGTCGAAGCGCCGCCCCTCGGCGACCGCCCGCTCCAGGCTGCGCAGCGCGGCGGGACCGCTGCCGGCCGCGGAAACGTCGACGTCGGGCTCGGCGGCCAGGGCCGCGGCGAGTGACTCGGCGAAGATGCGATGGTCGTCGACGACCAGGACTCGGATGCGAACCACGTAACCCCCTCCCCCAGTGCTCCGGAGAGCAGGGGATACCCCATCGTCGGAACACGACACCGCACGGATACGACGCCGGAGTGCCCGGCCGCTGCGTCTGTCCGTCCGTCCCGCAGCAGCCTGACGGGGTCGCCGCAGCCGCACGGCCGCCGCCGTGCAGACACTGCTACCCCCACCCCGGGCGTCGTACCCGGCTGTCTCGCCCCCTGATCGGCACCGGCCCCCACCGGTGCTGTTCATCAGAGTACGGCCGGGGGCCGGGAGCGGAAGGTTATTTGCAGAACTGACTGTCCAGCACGTTTATGGTGTGCCGCATGTTCCGTCTTGAGACAGAAGTCGACAAGGCCCGACGTGATCTGCTCCGCACACGCCTGCGGGAAGCGAACACAACCGCCTCTCCGATCCTGCGAGCCCTGCGCGGAACTCCGGACGAAAGGGACGTCCCGTTGCACGTGTGGGCTGTGAACGACGCGGATGACGATCTGGCCGGCGGCCTCGTCGGCTACACCTGGGCGACCTGGCTCCACGTCACCTACCTCTGGGTCGACGAACGCCACCGCGGCACGGGCCTAGGCGCCGCCCTGCTCCACGAGGCGGAACGCATCGCGTCCAAGAACCGCGGCTGCCGCTCGTCCCGCCTGGAGACCTGGGACTTCCAGGCCCCGCGCTTCTACGAGAAGCAGGGGTACGAGGTGGTGTGCGTGATCCCGGACTATCCGCCGGGGATCACGGAGTACACGCTGATGAAGAGGCTGGGCTGACGACCTGGTTGCCGTCGCGGTTCGGCCCCTCGATAGCGTGGGTTCGCTTGAGTTGTCCCCCCACATCAACGGGAGCACCAGTGAACCGCCCCGCTCGGCTCGTGACGGCCGCGCTCACCGCATCCGCGGCCTTGCTGCTGACCGCCTGTGGCTCGGGGGGAGGTGACGAATCGTCCTCCGACAAGATCGCGGGAGCGGATTCGGCTGAGAAGCCGTCAGCTTCGCCGTCGGTGTCCGCGTCGGCGGATGGGATCGATCGGCCGGCGATCAAGCTGCCCTCGGACATGACGCTGGATTTTGAGGGGCAGCAGACCGGGGATGCCACGAAGGACGCGATCCTGGCGGACAACGAGCGGGCCGTCAGCACCGTATGGCAGGCCGTGGCCTCCGGCGATCTGAAGAAGTCGGGTATGGGCTTCTACTACACAGACACCGCGCTGAGGGCCGTCTACGACTACGCGAAGAACAACAACGCCAACAAGACGAGCTGGGCCGGCACCCTCCGCTACTTCGACCGCCAGGTAACGGTGTTCGACAAGACGACGGCAGCCCTGACGTACTGCGTGGACGAGAGCAACGCGAACGTCAAGGACCTCAAGACCAACAAGGTGAACGTGGTCGAGACCTCGCCTGACAGCTACGTCTACTACAACACCGGCGTCAAGAAGGACAAGGAGGGCGTCTGGCACATCTGGCAGCTCCACGAAGACCGCGGTTCCAAGAGGTGCCAGCCGTGATGCGACGCCTGGGACTCGCGGCACTGACCACCGCAGCACTCTGCCTCGGGGTGGGCACGGCTGTCGCTGGAGGTATCGGCAGCAATGGAGCCCAGAAACCGAATACGTCCGGTGACTCCTCAGGACGACTGCTGCAGTCACATGTCAGCTTCAGCGTGAAGGGCCGAGCCCCCTCCAAGGACGGCGGCCCCATCGCGTCCACTGCCGTGGACTGGGAACCACCGGCCTGCTGGTACGAGCCTTACTGGAAGGCCAAGGACTTCAAGACCTACACCGAGGCCAACTGGTCGATGTACGAGTCCGCCGGTGGTGCGCCCAAGGGCATCGCGGACGACAAGGCTCGCTACAAGGGGGGCCATCCCTACGAAGACTTCAACGTCGACAAGAACGACAAGGGCATGTGGTGGGTGGCCGTCACCAACCCGAAGATGAAGGATGACCCTGGCGCCAACGACTGCAGGCGCAAGCCCTTCTGGGTGGACAACGGTAAGGACCCCGGCGTCCCCCAGGCCATCGACACCGAGACCCTCGCCGGGCTCGCGCACCAGCGGACCGTCGTGCCCCCGACCAAGATCTCCCTGGCTCCGAACGGCAAGTCGACGGTGAACGCCCCCACCTGGATCTGGCTGGACAAGGGCGCCTTCAAGCCGGTCTCGGTCACGGCGAGTCTGCCCGGTACCGGGCTGTGGGCGACCACGACCGCCAAGCCGGTGAGTCTGCACATCGACCCGGGCACGGAGGACGCGGAGAGTCTGCCGGCGTCCGGGGAGTGCGGGATCAACGACGACGGTTCGATCGGCGAGCCGTACGCCAAGGGCAAGGCGGAGCTGACGCCGCCGTGCGGGGTGCGGTACCTGCGGTCGTCGGCGGGCGACTCCTACGCCCTGGAGGCGACGCTCACCTGGGAGATCTCCTGGGAAGGCTCGGGCGGCACGGGCGGCGACCTGCCCAACGGCACGTTCGCCACGACCACCGAGGTGCCGGTCCAGGAGTACCAGGCCGTCAACCGCTGACAATTCGAGAGCGGCCCCTTGCCTGAGTGAGGGGCCGCTCTCGTCGTGTTGGGTCAGCGCACCCGCCGCGCACCCGCCGAAGGCACCGCCTCGAACACCCGCGGTGCCGTGAAGCCCGCAGCCGCGAAGGCTTCCGTCACCGCCTTGGTGATGGCGTCGACGTCCGTCTCCTCCGCGAGGACGATCGCCGAGCCGCCGAAGCCGCCGCCGGTCATGCGGGCGCCGAGGGCGCCGGAGGCGAGGGCCGTGTCGACGACCAGGTCGAGTTCGGGGCAGGAGATGCGGAAGTCGTCGCGGAGGGAGGCGTGGCCCTCGACCAGGATCGGGGCGATCGCGCGGGTGTCGTCGCCCGATTCCAGCAGCGACACCACTCGTTCGACGCGCTCGTTCTCCGTGACGATGTGGCGGACCAGGCGGCGGACCTCCTCCTCGTCGCCGAGGCGGGACAGTGCCTCGTCCAAGTCGTCATAAGGAACATCTCGTAGCGCGTTCACGCCCAGCAGGGCCGCGCCCTTCTCGCAGCCCGCGCGGCGCTTGCCGTACTCGCCCTCGCTGTGGGAGTGCTTGACCTGCGTGTCGACCACGAGGAGGCGCATGCCCTCGGCCGCCAGGTCGAAGGGGATCTGCTTCTGGGAGAGGTCGCGGGTGTCGAGGAACAGCGCGTGGCCCGCCTCGCAGCACGCCGACGCCGTCTGGTCCATGATGCCGACCGGGGCACCGACGTAGACGTTCTCCGCGCGCTGGCACAGGCGGGCCAGCTGCCAGCCACGCAGGCCGAGCGAGAACAGGTCGTTCAGGGCCAGTGCCACCACTACCTCCAGGGCCGCGGAGGAGGAGAGGCCCGCGCCCGAGGGGACCGTGGAGGAGAGGTGGATGTCCGCGCCCGTGACCGCGTGGCCGGCCTCGCGCAGGGCCCAGACCACGCCAGCCGGGTACGCCGTCCAGTTCTTGTCCGACTCCGGGGACAGGTCGTCCAAACGGAGTTCGGCAACCCCGCCCTCGACGTCCGCCGAGTGCAGGCGCAGGACGCCGTCCTCGCGGCGTGACACCGCCGCCACCGCCGTGTGCGGCAGGGCGAACGGCATGACGAAGCCGTCGTTGTAGTCGGTGTGCTCGCCGATGAGGTTGACGCGGCCCGGTGCCGCCCATACCCCGTGCGGTTCGGCGCCGTACAGCTCGCTGAACCGTGCGGCGACCGTCTCCGCCACAGCCTCGCTCATGCCTGTCCCCTGACCCTTCCGTACCTTCAGTTACCGCGCCGCTGCGCGAAGTCCCACGCGTCCGCGACGATTCCCGCGAGGTCCGCGCGGGACGGGTTCCAGCCCAGCTTCTCGCGGGCCGTGGCGGCCGAGGCCACCAGGACCGCCGGGTCGCCGCCCCGGCGGGGGGCGACCACTTCGGGGATCGGGTGGCCGGTCACGCTGCGGACCGTCTCGATGACCTCGCGGACCGAGAAGCCGGCGCCGTTGCCGAGGTTGCAGATGAGGTGCTCGCCGGGGGTGGCCGCCTTCAGGGCCAGCAGGTGGGCCTCGGCGAGGTCGGCCACGTGGATGTAGTCGCGGACGCAGGTGCCGTCCGGCGTCGGGTAGTCGTCGCCGAAGACGGAGATCGCCTCGCGCCTGCCCTGCGCGACCTGGAGGACCAGCGGGATCAGGTGGGACTCGGGGTCGTGGCGCTCGCCGTGCTCGCCGTAGGCGCCCGCCACGTTGAAGTAGCGCAGCGAGACCGCGCCCAGGCCGTGTGCCGCCGCCTCGCCGGTGATCATGTGGTCGACCGCGAGCTTCGAGGCGCCGTACGGGTTGGTCGGAGACGTCGGCGCCGACTCGACGATCGGGACCTGCTCGGGTTCGCCGTACGTCGCCGCCGTGGAGGAGAAGACGAGCCTGGCCACGCCCGCCTCGCGCATCGCGGCCAGCAGGGCCATGGTGCCGGCGACGTTGTTGTCCCAGTACTTCTCCGGCTTCACGACCGATTCGCCGACCTGCGAGAACGCGGCGAAGTGCAGGACGCCGTCGTACGAGGAATCCAGCCATTTGGCGGCATCGCGGATGTCGCCCTCGATGAAGGTGACGCCCGCCGGGACGCCCTCACGGAAGCCCGTGGAGAGGTTGTCCAGGACGACGACCTCGTGGCCCGCCTCCAGCAGGTGCTGGGCGACGACGCTGCCGACATAGCCCGCACCGCCCGTCACCAGGTACTTCCCGCTCATGAACTCGCTACCTCTCGCAGTCGCTCGGCCGCGCGCTCCGGCGGCACGTCGTTGATGAACACGTTCATGCCGGACTCGGAACCCGCGAGGAACTTCAGCTTGCCGGAAGTGCGGCGGATGGTGAAAAGCTCGAGGTGAAGCGCGAAGTCCTCACGCACGACCCCGTCGAAGTCCTCCAGCGCGCCGAACGGGGCCTGGTGCCAGGCCGCGATGTACGGCGTCGGAGGCTCGCCCTCACCGAAGATCCGGTCGAAGCGCCTCAAGAGTTCCAGATAAATCTTGGGAAACTCTGTGCGCGCGTCCTCGTCCAGACCGAGCAGGTCGGGCACACGGCGCTTGGGGTACAGGTGCACCTCGTACGGCCAGTGCGCCGCGTAGGGCACGAATGCCACCCAGTGTTCACCCTCCAGGATGACCCGCTCGTCGGCGAGTTCACGCTCCAGGACGGCGTCGAAGAGGTTCTCCCCGCCTGTCATCTCCTTGTGGGTCGCGACGGAGCGGAGCATCAGGGCGGTGCGCGGGGTGGTGAAGGGGTAGGCGTAGATCTGCCCGTGCGGGTGCTGGAGGGTCACGCCGATCTCGGCACCGCGGTTCTCGAAGCAGAAGACCTGCTCGACGGAGGGGAGATGGGACAGCTCCGACGTACGGTCCGTCCACGCCTCCAGCACCAGGCCCGCCTGCTCCTCGGTGAGGCCGGCGAAGGAGACGTCGTGATCGGAGGTGAAGCAGACGACCTCGCAGCGGCCCGAGTCCCCGGCCAGCGAGGGGAAGCGGTTCTCGAACACGACGACGTCGTACGACGAGTCCGGGAT
Source organism: Streptomyces purpurascens (assembly GCF_045040895.1). Classification (NCBI taxonomy): domain Bacteria; kingdom Bacillati; phylum Actinomycetota; class Actinomycetes; order Kitasatosporales; family Streptomycetaceae; genus Streptomyces; species Streptomyces purpurascens. The sequence goes on from NZ_CP108341.1 coordinate 3,857,300, forward strand.
CTCGCTCAGCCGGTCGCCCTCGGAGGGGCACAGGGGGCACTCGTCGGCCGGCGGGTGGTAGGTGCGGCCCTGGCGGTGCGAGGCGATGGCGACGGAGTCGCCGAGCAGGGGGTCGCGGCGGACCTCGGACGTCGTGACGGTGCGGTCCAGGGGGCGGCGGTCGGCCGCGTCGCGCACGGTGTCGTCACGCAGGTCGTAGTAGATGAGCTCGCGACCGTCGGCCAGCCGGGTCGAGGTCTTCTTCACGCCGGACTCCTCATCCTTCAAACATAACCCAACATATAAAAACACAACTCACCACACACGTCAACATCACAATCAAACAAAGGCCGTCAGCAGACGTGTTCAATGACTGAACGCGGAGGCGTAGATTCCGCGGCGTATCGGTTCGCGCAACGAAGCGAGGGCTCATGCAGACCCCCACATATCTGTCAGCCGAGCTGCGACTCCCCACGAACTGGCTCGACTACTCGCTCCTCGGCATCTACTTCGCCGTCGTCCTCGGCATCGGCTTCGCCGCCCGCCGCTCGGTGAAGACGAGTCTCGACTTCTTCCTCTCCGGCCGTTCCCTGCCCGCCTGGGTCACCGGTCTGGCCTTCATCGCCGCCAACCTGGGCGCCACCGAGATCCTGGGCATGGCCGCCAACAGCGCGCAGTACGGCGTCTATACGACGCACTGGTACTGGATCGGCGCCATCCCGGCCATGGTCTTCCTGGGCCTGGTGATGATGCCCTTCTACTACGGCTCCAAGGTCCGCTCGGTCCCCGAGTTCCTGCTCCTGCGCTTCGACAAGGGGGCGCATCTGCTGAGCTCGATCCTGTTCGCCTTCGCCGCGATCCTCATCGCCGGCGTCAACCTCTACGCCCTGGCCATCGTCGTCGAGGCGCTGCTGGGCTGGCCGGAGTGGGTGGCGATCGTCGTCGCCGGCTTCTTCGTCCTCGCGTACATCACGCTCGGCGGCCTGTCCTCGGCGATCTACAACGAGGTCCTGCAGTTCTTCGTCATCCTCGCCGCGCTCATCCCGATCGCGGTCCTCGGCCTGAGGAAGGTGGGCGGCTGGGACGGCCTGTCCGACTCCCTCACCGAGTCCCGCGGCGCCGACTTCATGACGTCCTGGGGCGGTACGGGCATCGGCAGCGACAACCCGCTGGGAGCGAACTGGCTGACGATCGTCCTGGGCCTCGGCTTCGTCCTCTCCTTCGGCTACTGGACGACGAACTTCGCCGAGGTGCAGCGCGCCCTGTCCGCCAAGAACCTCTCGGCGGCCCAGCGCACGCCCCTCATCGCCGCGTTCCCGAAGATCTTCATCGTGTTCCTGGTGATGATCCCGGGTCTGGTGGCCGCCGTCCTGGTCCCCAAGATCGGCACTTCCGGCTCGGACCTCCAGTACAACGACGCGATCCCGTACCTGATGGCACAGCTGCTGCCGAACGGCGTGCTGGGCATCGCCGTCACCGGCCTCCTCGCGGCGTTCATGGCGGGCATGGCGGCGAACGTGTCGTCGTTCAACACCGTGTTCACGACGGACATCTGGGCGAAGTACGTCGTGCGGGGCCGCGAGGACGAGTACTACGTGCGCTTCGGCCGGCTCATCACCGTGATCGGAGTCTTCGCCTCCATCGGCACGGCGTTCCTGGCGCGGTCCTTCTCGAACATCATGGCCTACCTCCAGACGCTGTTCTCCTTCTTCAACGTGCCGATGTTCGTCGTCTTCATCATCGGCATGTTCTGGAAGCGGGCGTCGATGAAGTCGGGCTTCTGGGGGCTGCTCGTGGGCACCACCGCCGCGATGATCAACTACTTCGTCCTCTACAAGCAGGGCATCGTCGACATCCCCTCCGACCAGGGCGCCAACTTCGTCTCGGCGATCGCGGGGTTCGTGGCGGGCGCGGTCGTCATGGTGGCGGTGTCGCTCTTCACCGCGCCGAAGCCGGCCGAGGAACTCCAGGGGCTGGTCTACGGCACGACCTCGCCCGGCATGACCGAGCCGCCGGCACCGGGGGACGAGGCCTGGTATCGCAAGCCGGCGTTGCTCGGCTGGGGTGCGATCGTGCTGGCCGCGGCCTGCTACATCCCGTTCTCGTTCTGACCGTTCCTGTTCCGACCGAGGGAGGATTGACGTATGTCCGAGTTCTACTCCGACAAGGACGTGCAGCGGGAAGTCACCGAGCTGCAGGGCAAGTCGGCGACGGCCGCGCGGCTGTTCGACATCCGGCGGATCATCGGCGGGCTGTTCGTGGTGTACGGCGTAATCGTGACGATCGCGGGGTTCACGGCGTCCGATGCCGACATCGACAAGGCGGAGGGGGTCAACATCAACCTGTGGACCGGGGTGGGCATGTTGCTGCTCGGTCTGTTCTTCCTGGTGTGGCTCAAGCTGCGGCCCGCGGCTCCGCCGCCGCCGGGGGAAGAGGAGACAGTGGAGTAACCCTGCGTTGTCGTGTGCCCGGTGTCAGTGCCGGTGCCGGGTGGGTGCGCAGCTCGGCGTAGCGGGGTGCCGCTGCGCCCACCCGTGCCGCCCCCAGCGGCACGCATGCCCGCAGCGGCGGGGGGGACTACGCAAGGGGACGTGTCGGGGGGTGTCCGCCCGCAGCTGGTTGGCGCGTCAACGAACAGTCAGTCGGCGTGAGACCCCATCGCGCCGTTCCGAGGACGGACACCCCCCGACACGGCCCCGACCCACCACCACCGCGCAGCACAGGCCGCCGCTCACGGCTCTCGCGACACCGGCCCTGCCCGATCCAGCAACCCGGTCCGCGCCGCCAACGCCGCCGCCTCCAGCCGTGAACCCACCCCCAGCTTCATCAGCACCCGCTGGACATGCGTACGGGCGGTCGACGGTGCGATGCCCATGCCCGCCGCGATCAGGCGGGTGTCCTCGCCGTCGGCGACGCGGACCAGGACCTCCACCTCTCGTGGCGTGAGCATCTGGAGCAACCGCTGGCCCTCGTCGTCCGGTTGGGCCGCCGGGTTCAGCAGCTCGCTGAACGCGCCCTGCAGCAGTTGCGGCGCCACCGCCGCCTCCCCCGCCCGGGCCTTCATGATCGCCCGCTCGACACCCTCTATGCGCTCGTCATGCCGGACGTATCCGGCCGCCCCCGCCGCGAACGCCGCCGCGATCCCCCGCGGACTCGGCACCGGGCCCAGCACCAGCACCGCCACCTGCGGCCGCTCCCGCTTGATCCGCACCACCGGATCGAAGATCCCCGGCTCCGCCGGCGTGGCCGTCCCCAGCAGGCACACCTCCGGCGCCCGTGTGATCACCAGCTCCGCCGCCCCCGCGGCTGGCGCCGCCGCGGCCAGTACCCGGTGCCCCCGCAGCTTCAGCGCGGAGGCCAGCGCCTCCGCCAGCAATCGGTGGTCGTCGACCACCATGAGCCGCACTCCCATCGAGCAACCCCCCAGTCACCCCAGTCCCCCCAATGGAAGCCCCCCGGCTCCCCCGCCTTCATGCCCCCGGAAGCTACACGCTTGTTCGACGTTGCGCTCCCCTACCCGCGAGAATCGCCCCGGATCGCCGAAATTCCTCTCATTCGAGGTTGACTGAGCCAAACGCGAACGGTCCCGCCCCTGAACAGGGACGGGACCGAAAGGAACCTCAGTCGATCACCAGATGATCATCGGACGATCAGCCCGTACCGAAGCCGACCGCCAGGTACTCCTTGTCACCCGTCGAAGACCGCTTGCTCGCGTACACCTTCGACATGTACAGATGCCCCTCGGCGTACAGGAACTCCGAGTAGTCCGGCGACATGCTGGACTCCACGTCGCGCACCTGCTCCGACGCGGGGTTCTCCAGCAGCTTCGTCTCCTTGAAGCTGCCCCCGTCGATGCTCACGATCTGCCCGCCCTTGTCGTACGGCGGCCGCTTGTACGCGATCAGGTTGCCGCCGTCCATGCGCAGCGGCGAGATCGTGTAGCCGTCACCCGCGTCGGCCCGCTGCCCGGTCTGCTTGCCGGTGGCGAGGTCGAAGGCGACGATCTCGTTGGTCTGGCTGTACTCGCCCTTGCCGTCGTGCTCCTCGGTCGGGATGTACAGCCGGTCGCCGCCGACGGCCAGCTGGTTGCAGTACTCGATGCGGGTGATGCCCTCGCAGCGCGCCGCGAACTGCTCGCCCGGTGCCGAGATACGCGTCCGCAGCTTGCCGGTCTTGTTGTCGATGGAGAAGAAGTCCGAGATGCCGCTGCCGTCGCCCGCGGAGTCGCCGACGTCGGCGGCCACCACGAGCGGGTTGGTCGACACGACGCTGGCGTACTCGATGCCCTCGGCCATCTTGTACTCCGAGATCACCTTCCCGGACTTCGGGTCGATGGTCTGGATGTGCAGCTGCCGCTGCTCGTAGGAGCCGCACTTGCGCACCGCGACCAGCTTCTCGCCGCCGCCGTACCCGGCGTCGTAGCAGGAGTCGCTCGGCTTCGGGCTCCACAGCGGCTTGCCGGAGATGTCGAAGGCGGCGCCGCCGCTGCTGCTGCCGACGGCGACGGTCTTGCCGCTGACCGTGACGTTGTCGAAACTGATCAGCTGGTCACCGGTCTTGACGGTCTTGGACCACAGCTCCTTGCCCGCGTCGAGATCGATCACAGCGACCTGGCTGCACCCGTGCGAGGGGTCGGCCTTGGTCGGCATCGCGGGCTGGTAGAGGATCGCCGTCTTGTTGTCGTCGGTGACATGGCGGCTGGCCTGGCAGACGGGGCCGTCCAGCGGGATCGTCCACTGCTTGCCGCCCGTGTCGCGGTCGTAGCCGACGATCTGGGCGATGCCGCTCTTGGCATACGTCTTGTCGGTGAGCCACGAGCCGGAGACGACGACCGTGCTGTCGTTCTTCACCTCGGGCGCCGGGACCTGGAAGAGGACCTTGGCGCTGGGGTCGGACGGTGCCTTCTCCTTGCCGCCGGAGGCGGTGCCGCCGTTGTTGTCGTCCGTGCCGCCGGTGCTGCCGCCGGAGCTGGCGGTGTCGTCCTTCGTGCCGTCGTCCTTGGACGAGGAGTACCAGACACCGCCGCCGATGATCAGGGCGATCGCCACGACCGCGGCGACGATGATCGCCAGCTGCGCGTTGAACTTCTTGCCGCCGCCGGGCTGTCCCGGGTATCCGGGCTGCGGCTGGAGCGGCATGGTCCCCTGCGGATAGCCGTAACCGGGCTGACCGTAGCCCGGCTGCCCCGGCTGCCCGTATCCCGGCTGCCCTGGCTGCCCCGGCTGCCCGTAGGGCGCCTGCGGCTGCTGACCGGGGTAGCCGTAACCGGGCGGCGGACCCTGCGGGGCCTGCGGCGGCTGGGGTGGCGCCTGCGGAGCCGCAGGCGGGGGCGTCTGGGGAGCCTGCGGATAGCCGTACCCCGGCTGCGGGGGCTGGTCCTGGGGCGGCCCGAAGCCTCCCCCGGGCGGGGGCTGCTGGGGTGGCGGGGGCGGCGGCTGGGTCATGACGTGAGCACCTCGGGGAAGGGGAGGGAGGACGAAGAGGGAGGAAGAGTCACTTGCCGTAGGCGAGCATCAACTTCTCCTTCGTGTCGTCGTTTCCGCTCAGCCGGGTGGTCGAGATGTAGAAGCGGCCGTCGACCCAGTCGAGGTCCTTGGAGAAGAAGCCGTTCTCGATGTCCGCGGCGCCCTGCGGGTTCTGCAGCAACTTGACCGGCTTGTGGGCGCTGCCGCCGGTCGGTATGGACACGATCTGGCCGCCCGCGTCGTACGAGGGCTCGATGTAGGCGATGAGCTTTCCGCCCTCGATCTTCATCGGCAGCATCGACTCGTCGGACGGGGACTTGACGCGCCACTTCTCCTTGCCGTCGGCGAGGTTGACCGCGACGATCTCGTTGGCGCCGGTGGTCGCCTCGGTCGGCAGGTAGAGCGTGGTGTCGTCGACGGCGACGCCCTGGCAGCCCTGGAGGTCACGCTCGAGGATGGCCCAGCCGCACTCGGGGGCGAAGTCCTCGTCGAAGCCGACCTGCGAACGGAACTTGCCGCCATCGGTGAAGGTGGCGATGTTCCAGGCCTTCTTGTCCTCGTTGGTGCTGTAGATGACCAGCGGGCTCACGGAGTAGGCGCGCGCGACCCGCCAGCCCTTGTCGAACGGCTTGGTCCACTTGGCCTTGCCGGTCTTCGGGTCGAGCTCCTGCACCTCGTCGTGCTCGTTGTTGCCACCGGCGCCGCAGGAGGAGACGGCGATCAGCTTCTCGCCGCCCGCGAACGCGGCGGGGAAGCAGGAGTCGCCGTAGCGCTTCTTGTCGAAGAGCTTGTCGCCGTTGGTGACGTCGTACGCCGTGCCGGACTGGGAGCGGCCCACCATCAGCGTGTTGCCGGTGACGGACAGTTCGACGGAGAGCGTGGAGTCGAACAGGGCGCCGTCGGCGACCTCTTCCTTCCAGCCCTTCTCGCCGGTGTTGAGGTCGATCTCCTGGAGCTGGTTGCACTTGGCGCGGTCGCTGCTGCCGCTCATGTACGCGACGACGATCTTGTCCTCGCCCGTCTTCTCCGGAGTGGTGGCGCAGATCTTCTGGGGGAAGGTGATCGGGTCCCAGGCCGGCTTGCCGTCGCCGACGTTGTAGGCGAAGAGCTGCTTGTAGGCCGCCTTCACCGCGGACTTGTCGGTGATCCACATGCCGGGGGCGTCGGCGCCGGAGCCCGGCGCGTCGGGCGCCTCCTTGTACCAGAGGACCTTGGCCTCGCCGGCCTGGCGGCCCTCGTTGAGGTTCTCCGGGTCCTCGCCGCCGTCGCCTCGGCCGTCACCGGGGTTGACCGGGTCGGAGGCGCCGGGCTTGGAGTCCTTGCTCTGCCCGGCGACCGGCTTCTTCTTGCCCTTGCCGTCGTCGCCGGTGACCGCCCACACGGTGCCGCCGACCACGAGCAGCGCGGCGACCGCGGCGCCGATGATCAGGGCGGGCTTGCCCTTGAAGGGGTTGCCCGAGCCGCCCCCGGGCGGGGTGCCGGGCGCGCCGGGGTACTGCGGCTGGGGCGGGTAGCCGTAGCCGGGCTGGCCGTACGGTCCCGGCTGCTGCGGCTGGCCGTAGGGGCCGGAGTTGTACGGGCCCGGCTGTCCGTAAGGGCCCGGCTGCGGAGGCTGCTGCGGATAGCCGTACCCCGGCTGCGGAGGCGGCGGCGTCTGCGGCGGGCCCTGCGGGGGCGGCGGCGTCTGCGGCGGACCCTGGGGTGGTGGCGGGGTCTGCGGTGCCCCGTAGCCACCGCCCTGCGGCGGCTGGTTCTGCGGTGCTCCGAAGCCACCGTGCGGTGGCTGACTGGGCGGCTGAGTCATCAGCGGCTCCCCCGTTCGATCACTGATTTTTAGCCACGCCCTGAGGTACGCGATGGGCTCAGAGTCGTTTCATAAAGTTCTAAGACGGCTCTTTCTATCACCCCGTTCCAACAACGGACCGGGCCGTATCACCCCCTGTTCCCAAGGGAGGACCGGCCCGTGATGCCGTCGTTATGCGCCTTCACGCACCCTTCACGCGTCCTCGGCGAGTTCCAGCCAGCGCAGCTCCAGTTCCTCGCGCTGACCGGCCAACTCACGCAGTTCGGCGTCCAGTTCGGCCACCTTCGCGAAGTCCGTGGCGTTTTCGGCGATTTGGGCGTGGAGCTTGGTCTCCTTCTCGGAGACCTTGTCGAGCTGCCGCTCGATCTTCTGGAGTTCCTTCTTGGCGGCGCGCTGGTCGGCGGCGCTCTTCTCCGGGGCGGCGCTCTGCTGCGCGGCGGCGGCGGGTGCCGAGGCGGCCGCGGCCTCCTCCATGCGCCGGCGCCGCTCCAGGTACTCGTCGATGCCGCGCGGCAGCATCCGCAGGGCGCCGTCGCCGAGCAGGGCGAACACCCGGTCGGTGGTGCGCTCGATGAAGAACCGGTCGTGGGAGATGACGATCATCGAGCCGGGCCAGCCGTCGAGCACGTCCTCGAGCTGCGTCAGCGTCTCGATGTCGAGGTCGTTGGTGGGCTCGTCGAGGAAGAGGACGTTGGGCTCGTCCATGAGCAGCCGCAGCAGCTGGAGCCTGCGGCGCTCACCGCCGGACAGGTCGCCGACCGGCGTCCACTGCTTCTCCTTGGTGAAGCCGAACGTCTCGCACAGCTGCCCGGCGGTCATCTCGCGCCCCTTGCCGAGGTCGACGCGCTCGCGCACCTGCTGCACGGCCTCCAGCACGCGCGTGCTCGGCTCGAGTTCGGCGACCTCCTGGGACAGGTAGGCGAGCTTGACGGTCTTGCCGACCTTGACCTGCCCGCCCACGGGCTGCGCCTCCCCGTCGGTCCGGGACGCCTCGGCCATGGCCCGAAGCAGGGAGGTCTTCCCAGCGCCGTTGACACCGACGAGACCGATCCGGTCGCCGGGCCCGAGCTGCCAGGTGACGTGCTTGAGGAGGACCTTGGGGCCCGCCTGAACGGTGATGTCCTCCAGGTCGAACACGGTCTTGCCCAGCCGGGTGGACGCGAACTTCATCAGCTCGCTGCTGTCGCGGGGCGGCGGTACGTCCTTGATGAGCTCGTTGGCTGCCTCGACGCGGAAGCGCGGCTTGGACGTACGGGCGGGCGCCCCGCGCCGCAGCCAGGCCAGCTCCTTGCGGACGAGGTTCTGCCGCTTGACCTCCTCGGTCGCGGCGATGCGCTCGCGCTCGGCCCGGGCGAAGACGTAGTCGGTGTAGCCGCCCTCGTACTCGTAGACCGCTCCGCGCTGGACGTCCCACATGCGGGTGCACACCTGGTCGAGGAACCAGCGGTCGTGGGTGACGCAGACGAGGGCGGACCGGCGGACCTGGAGGTGCCGGGCCAGCCAGGAGATGCCCTCCACGTCGAGGTGGTTGGTGGGCTCGTCGAGGACGAGCAGGTCCTGCTCCTCGATGAGCAGCTTGGCGAGGGCGATACGGCGTCGCTCACCGCCGGACAGCGGCCCGATGACGGTGTCCAGGCCCGCGGGGAACCCCGGCAGGTCGAGCCCGCCGAACAGGCCGGTCAGCACGTCCCTGACCTTGGCGTCGCCCGCCCACTCGTGGTCGGCCATGTCGCCGATGACCTCGTGGCGGACGGTCGCCTCGGGGTCGAGGGAGTCGTGCTGCGTGAGCACGCCGCTGCGCAGTCCGCCGGAGTGCGTGACGCGCCCGGTGTCGGCCTCCTCCTGCTTGGCGAGCATCCGGATCAGCGTGGTCTTGCCGTCGCCGTTGCGGCCGACGACACCGATGCGGTCCCCTTCGGAGACGCCGAGGGAGACGCCGTCGAGCAGGGCGCGGGTGCCGTACACCTTGCTGACGTTCTCGACATTGACCAGATTGACGGCCATTACTCTCCTGACAAGGGGGACGATCGACCCTCCAGGGTAGTCGGGCGGCGGGGTGCTCCGGCCGGGGTGTTCAGGAGCCCTCGGCGTCCTCCCGGCGGCGCTGGTAGCGCCACACGTCCATCAGCCTCTCGTCGAACGGCAGCTCCGGGTCGAGGGGGCCGATCCGGTGCTCGGCCTCCACACAGCGCGGATCGTCGCGGTAGGCCAGCCCGGACACGGCACAGATGCGAATCGGCTGCCGCTCGTCACGGGTGAGGGCGACCAGCGCGTCCCCCACCTCGGGCTCGCTCCCCCGGTAGTGCCCGAGCCAACGGCACGCGGCCTCTCGCACGCCGGGATCCTCGTCGCGGGCCAGGGTGAGCACCGCGGTGAGGCTCTCGGGGCGGACCAGGGACCGGCCGTCCTCGGACTGCTCCAGGGTTTCGGGGACCAGGGCGCGCACCGCCGGGTCCGGGTGGGCGAGGTATGCCAGGCCGACGGCCTCGATCTCCGGAGCGCTGTCGTGGGTCATCGCGTGGAGCAGGACCGCCAGCACCTCCGGGTCCTGCTCCTGTTCCGCCCAGGGCACGAACTCCCGCCCCCGGTCCCAGAACGGGGCGTCTCCCTTGGCGATGTCTCCGAAGATCAGGGACAGCAGGAGGTCGGCGGCGAGCAGGCGATACAGCCGGCCGGGATGGTTGAGCAGGTCCCGGCTCCACTGCCAGGTCTCCTCGTCGACCCGGCGGCCGAGGGTGAAGACGACGTCGCTCCAGACGACGTGGTCCCGGTCGGGGTGGGCGAGGGCGCGCTCGACCAGTTCGTCGAACGGGGTGCGGATGCCGTAGCGGGCCTCCATGGAGGTGAGGATCGCCCGGTGCTCGTCGCGCACGGTGAGCTCGCCGAGTGTGAGCTGCTCGCACCACCAGCCGACCTCCTCGTCCACGACCCGGACCCGCTCGACCGGCCCGGTGAGGCCGGTTCGGCGCCGCAGTTCCGCCTCCGCGCCCGCCTCGGACCGGGTCCGGGCGCGGGCCAGCAGTTCCTCGCGGTCCGGGAGCGACAGCGGTACGCGGTGGCGTAGGAGCGCGTTGGTCAGCGCGTACGAGCCGGCGTCCACCGCCCGCAGCAGCGGGGTGCTCCCGTCGGGCAGCCGACGCAGGGGGGCGGCGCCGGCCTCGATCAGCGCCTCGGCGACCGGCTTGTCGTACGCCGCCACAGCCAGACAGAGAACCGGGAGCCCGTCAGTCCCGTCGAGGGTGTCGGGATCGGCCCCGGACTCCAGCAGAGCCCGGACCTCGTCGGCGTCTCCGCGTCGTACCGCCGCGATCAGTTCCCGCATGCCCGTGCCCCCGCCCTCGATACGACCGGCGGAGCCTAAGCGCCCGGCAGCGACTGCCGCACGCGATTAGAACCCGGCGACCGTCGCCCCGGGCGTCGGCCCCGACGCCGTCCGCACGGTCCGGCACGTGCCGGAGGACAGCAGCGCCTGCGCGACCGCGGCCGCCGACTCCGGGTCGCGGACGAGGAACGCCGTGGTCGGGCCGGAGCCGGAGACCAGGGCGGCGAGGGCGCCCGCGGCGCGGCCGGTGGCCAGGGTGCCGGCGAGGTCCGGGTAGAGGGAGAGGGCGGCGGACTGGAGGTCGTTGGAGACGGCGGCGGCGAGCGCGTCCGGGTCGCCCTTGGCCAGGGCCGCGAGGAGTTCCTGGGAGGCGACGGGCTCGGGGATGTCCGTGCCCTCGCCGAGCCGGTCGAACTCGCGGAACACGGCCGGCGTGGACAGGCCCCGCTCGGCCATCGCGAACACCCAGTGGAAGGCGCCGCCGACCTCCAGGGGCGTCAGCTGCTCGCCCCGCCCGATGCCGAGGGCCGCCCCGCCGACCAGGCTGAACGGCACGTCGCTGCCCAGCTCGGCGCAGATGGCGAGCAGTTCGTCACGGGAGGCGCCGGTCTCCCACAGCGCGTCGCAGGCCACCAGGGCGGCGGCGCCGTCCGCGCTGCCGCCCGCCATGCCGCCGGCGACGGGGATGTCCTTGGCGATGTGGAGGTGGGCGTCGGGGCTGCGGCCGTACCGCGCGGCGAGCGCTTCGGCCGCCCGCGCGGCCAGGTTCGTACGGTCCAGGGGGACCTGGTCGGCGTCCGGGCCCTCGCAGGTGACGCGGAGCTCGTCGGCCGGGGTCACGGTGACCTCGTCGTAGAGGCTGACGGCCAGGAAGACGTTGGCCAGGTCGTGGAAGCCGTCGGGGCGGGCGGCGCCCACCGCCAGCTGGACGTTGACCTTGGCGGGGACACGGACCGTGACGCTCACACGGGCTCCTTCTCCTGGTGCTGGTTCGCCTTGTGCTCGGCGATACGCGCGAACTCTTCCACGGTCAGGGACTCGCCCCGGGCCTGCGGCGACACCCCGGCGGCGACGAGGGCCTCCTCCGCTGCGGCGGCGGACCCGGCCCAGCCGGCGAGCGCGGCCCGCAGCGTCTTGCGGCGCTGGGCGAACGCCGCGTCGACGACGGCGAACACCTCTTTCTTCGAGGCCGTCGTCTTGATCGGCTCGGTCCGGCGGACCAGGGAGACCAGACCGCTGTCGACGTTGGGCGCGGGCCAGAAGACGTTCCGCCCGATGGCGCCCGCCCGCTTGACCTCGGCGTACCAGTTGGCCTTGACGGAGGGGACGCCGTACACCTTCGAGCCGGGGTCGGCGGCGAGCCGGTCGGCGACCTCCGACTGGACCATGACGAGCGTGCGGTCGATGGTCGGGAAGGTGGCGAGCATGTGCAGCAGGACCGGAACGGCCACGTTGTAGGGGAGGTTGGCGACCAGCGAGGTCGGGGCGGGGCCCGGCAGCTCCGTGACGTGCATCGCGTCGGAGTGGACGAGGGCGAACCGGTCGGCGCGCTCCGGCATGCGGGCCGTGATGGTCGCGGGCAGCGCGGCGGCGAGCACGTCGTCGATCTCGACGGCCGTGACGCGGTCGGCGGCCTCCAGCAGCGCGAGGGTGAGGGACCCGAGCCCCGGGCCCACCTCGACGACCACGTCGTCGGGGCGGACCTGTGCGGTGCGGACGATACGGCGGACGGTGTTCGCGTCGATCACGAAGTTCTGGCCGCGTTGCTTGGTGGGGCGTACGCCGAGGGCGGTCGCGAGTTCGCGGACGTCGGCGGCGCCGAGGAGGGCGTCGGGGGCGGGGCTGGTCACGGGGACAAGGGTACGGGGGGTTCGCGGGGGCCGGTTTCCTGGTTGCTCGGCGTTGGTGCTGAGGCCGGGGCGTTGCGCAGCCCGGCGGAGCGGGGTGCCGCTCTCTGCGGGACGGGTGCCGCCCTTGCGGCACGATTGCCCGCAGCCCGGTCGTCACCCGTGCAAGCGGCCCCCGCAGTGCGGCCAAGGGCTCGCGCCCCGCCGTACGTACAGCTTCTTCGCGCGGTACGTCTGTTCCGCCGCCGGGGCGTCCTGGGGGCGGCCGCTGCCGCCGAGGGACTGCCAGGTGTGGGTGTCGAACTGGTAGAGGCCGCCGTAGGTGCCCGAGGAGTCGACCGCGTCGGGGCGGCCGCCGGACTCGCAGGCCGCGAGGCCCTGCCAGTTCAGGTGGTCGGCGCCCTGCACGGACGTCGGCCGGGGTTTCGTGCCGACCTTCACCACCTGCGGGCGCGGCTCGCGCACCACCTCGGCCCTGATCCGGCGCGGCTTCTGCTTGACGCCGTTGACGGTGCGCAGGGAGTACGTGACCCGGCGCAGGCCCGCCTCGCCCGCGCGCTCCACGACCTCCGTGCCCTGGAACAGGGTCGGGTCCTCGCTGCGCCGCGTCTGGAAGGGGATCGCCTCCTCGCGGACCTCCTTGCCGCCGGTGATCCGCAGCACCGTGACGGTCTGTCCGTCGCGCGGGAAGCTCCCCTGCGGGACGGACGTGGTGTCCTGGCCGCGCAGGGTGATCCCGGCCTCGTCCACGGCCTCCCGCACGGTCGCCGCGTTGGTGCGGACGGTGCGGGCCCGGCCGTCCGCCATGATCGTGACCGTGCGCTCGGTCCGCACGTCCAGTGCGAGCCCCTCGCGGCCGATCTGCCGGGAGCGCGAGGTGGACAGGTACGCGCCCTCCTGACGCACCCCCAGCTCTCTCAGCGCCCCTGCCACCGTGTGCGCCGTCGTCCACACCTCACGCCGGTGCCCGTCGAGGGTGAGCCGCACGGGACGGGCGTAGTGCACGGCGACCTCGTCGCCGCTGGTGATCTCGGCACCGGGCCCGGGGGCCACCACGTCGTGGGCGCCGACCTCGACGCCCTCCTCCGACAGCAGCTCGGTGACGTCGTCGGCGAAGGTGTGCAGCGTGCGTGCCTTGCCGTCGACGTTCAGCTCGATCGCCTTGTCCTTGGCGACGAACGCCGTGGTGCCGCCCGCCAGGAAGGCCACGACCAGGGCCTGCGGGAGCAGCCGCCGCATGGAGCCGTCCGGGCGCTCGGCGTACCGCGCCTTGCGTCGGCGGGCGGACCTGCGATGTGAGCCGGTGCGCGCCGCGGCGCGGGCTTCGGCGCGTGCTTCGGCCCGTGACTCCGCGCGCGTGGGGCGCGCGACGGGCGCCGGTGCCGACGCGTCCTCCGGGGCGCCCTGCCGGGGCAGCCCGGGCAGGGGCGGCGGCTCCTCGTAGGCGGGCCGGTAGGTGTCCTCGTAGGCACCGTCGAATCCGCCGTACACCGGCTCCGACTGGGGCGGGCCGTACGTCTCGTGCGTCTCGTACGTCTCGTACTGCTCGTACGTCTCGTACTGCGAGTTGCTCACGCCGACACGCTCCAGGGGCCGGAGGGGGTCCAGAGGGGTCCGGATCGGGCCCCCAGAACCTAGCGGAGCGGCCGTCACTCTCCAAAGCGACGCGACTACGCACAGTCGTGCGGTGAGGTGGGAGCGTGGTCAGTAGCCGAAGGCGCGTGCCGTGTTCGCCGCGAGTGCGGTGGCCAGCGTGTCCTCGTCGACGCCGCGCACCTCGGCCATGGCCCGCACCGTGATCGGCACGAGGTACGGGGCGTTGGGCCGCCCGCGGTACGGCGCCGGGGTGAGGAAGGGCGCGTCCGTTTCCACCAGCAGCAGCTCCGGCGGGGCCACCGCCACCGCGTCCCGCAGGTTCTGGGCGTTCTTGAAGGTGACGTTGCCGGCGAAGGACATGAAGTAGCCCGCGCTCGCGCAGATCTCCGCCATCTCGGCGTCGCCGGAGTAGCAGTGGAAGACGGTCCGCTCGGGGGCGCCCTCCTCCTTCAGGACGCGCAGGACGTCGGCGTGGGCCTCGCGGTCGTGGATGACCAGGGCCTTGCCGTGCCGCTTGGCGATCTCGATGTGGGCGCGGAAGGACCTCTCCTGCGCTTCCTTGCCCTCGGGCCCGGTGCGGAAGTAGTCGAGGCCGGTCTCACCGACACCCTTGACCTGCTCCAGCGCGGCCAGCCGGTCGATCTCGGCGAGCGCCTCGTCCAGTGCGGCCGGTCCGCCCGGCTCGCGCGCGCCCTGCCTCGACCAGCCGTCGGGGTCGCCGTGCACGATGCGCGGGGCCTCGTTCGGATGCAGGGCGACCGTCGCGTGGACGGCGTCGTACGCGGCTGCCGTCTCGGCGGCCCACTGCGACCCCTTGAGGTCGCAGCCGACCTGTACGACCGTCGTCACTCCGACCGAGGCCGCCTTCGCCAGCGCCTCCTCGACCGTGCCGGACTGCATGTCCAGGTGGGTGTGGGAGTCGGCGACCGGCACCCGGAGGGGTTCCGGGAGCGGGGGCGCGGCGTGCTTGCCGGAGTCGTTCGAAGGCATGCCCCGATCCTACGAAAGGGGTACGCCCTCCCCGATGGGGGAGGACCGGGGAGGGCGTCGACAAGGGAAGCCGGACGGGTCAGCTCGCCTTGCGCTGGAAGGGGTGCAGCAGGTCGGACAGATGCCAGTGGTGGTCGTCGCGCTTCTCCTGCCCGGCCGCACCCTGCTCCTCGGCCGCACCTTGCTCCTCGGCCTCGCCGTCCGCCTTCGGCACCTCGACCGGCCCGGCGGGCGGCGGCACGCGGTGGGGCCCGCGCGCGGCGTTGCGCGCCGACTCGACCCGCCCGGGCCGCATGATCCGTACGACGTGGCCGTCGCAGTTCTGGCACGTGGGCTTGGACAGGGGGGAGGGCACGACCTTGCCGTCCGCCACGTAGAGGACGAACTCGTGCCCGGCGGCGTCCGTGTGGTGCTCTATCTCGTACGACTGCTCCCAGCCGTGCCCGCAGCGCATGCACGCGAAGGAGTACGACTCGTTGACGACGGCGGTCGCACCGGCGCGGAGCCCGGTCTGCCCTGCGATCTCAGTCATGCCAGCTCCTGTTGTCCGCTGTGGCGTGAGGACGATTCCGTCCCCGCAACCCAGTGGACTCCTCAGCCGGACCCAAGGCAGCAGACCTGTCGACTATTGGCGCCGATTTGGGCGTTCCTTGCCCCAGCACCCTTCCTGCTTTGCCCACCCATGGGGCGCACGCTCATCCGACATGCGCCCTGCTCAGAGGGTGTTTACGCCCCCCTTAGGGTGCCGCGCCCGTGCCGCGCCCCAAAGGGGCGGGGGCTGTGCTCATATGCGGCTCCGCCGCGTGGGCGCGCGACAAGCCACACACAACCGTCAGCCGGCATTCTTCGCAGCAACCACCGCATCGAAAACAACCCGCTTCGGCACCCCGACCTCCACCGCGACCGCGGCGATCGCCTCCTTGCGCCGCTCCCCCGCTTCCTCCCGCACCCGAACCCGCCGCACCAGCTCCTCGGGCCCGACCTCCTCAGGCCCCTTCTCGGGCGCGCCCTCCACCACCACGGTGATCTCCCCGCGCACCCCCTCCGCGGCCCAGGCGGCCAGCTCCCCCAGCCCCCCGCGCCGCACTTCCTCGTACGTCTTGGTCAGCTCCCGGCACACCGCGGCCCGCCGCTCCGCGCCGAACACCTCGGCCATCGCCGCCAGCGTGTCGTCGAGCCGGTGCGGAGCCTCGAAGTAGACGAGGGTGCGCCGCTCCCCGGCCACCTCCCGCAGCCGCCCCAGCCGCTCCCCCGCCTTGCGCGGCAGGAACCCCTCGAAGCAGAACCGGTCGACGGGCAGCCCCGACAGCGCGAGCGCGGTGAGCACGGCGGACGGCCCGGGCACGGCGGTGACCCGTATGTCCTGCTCGACGGCGGCCGCGACCAGCCGGTACCCGGGGTCCGACACCGACGGCATCCCCGCGTCCGTGACCAGCAGCACCCGCGCCCCGCCCGCCAGCTCCTCGACCAGCTCGGGCGTCCGCGCCGCCTCGTTGCCCTCGAAGTACGACACCACCCGCCCCTTGGGCGTGACGCCCAGCGCCTGGGTCAGCCGCCGCAGCCGCCGCGTGTCCTCGGCGGCGACGACATCGGCCCCGGCCAATTCGTCGGCGAGCCGGGGCGGGGCGTCCGCGATGTCGCCGATGGGGGTACCTGCGAGTACGAGGATTCCAGTCACCTCACCATCCTCCCAGGGGCGGAGGATGCGGACGCATACCGGCCATGCACGGGACTCACACAGAACGGTTCCCTACGATGGCGCGGTGACCAGTACCGCGTCCTCCACGGACACCCGGCAGGGCCAGGCGCCGCACGAGCAGCGGCCGTCCTGGCAGCAGCGGCTGCGCCGCTTCGGCTACCAGGGGCAGCCCAGAAGCGACGCCCGCGACGACCGTGACGTCCGTGAACGCCTGGTGCCGCCGTACACCGAGCCCGGCCCGCGCCTGTGGGCGGCGCTCGGCGTCCCGCACACCCTGGCGGGACGGCTGGTGCGCTGGTCGGCCTGGATCGGCCCGCTGCTCGTCACGCTGCTGGCGGGCGTGCTGCGGTTCTGGAACCTGGGCCACCCCAAGGCGGTGATATTCGACGAGACGTACTACGCCAAGGACGCGTGGGGTCTGGTCCACCGCGGGTTCGAGGTCAACTGGGACAAGAACGCCAACGATCTGATCCTCTCGGGCGGGCACGTCACGATCCCGACGGAAGCGGCGTATGTCGTGCACCCGCCGGTCGGCAAGTACGTCATCGGGATCGGCGAGCTGCTGTTCGGCTTCGACCCCTTCGGCTGGCGTTTCATGACGGCGCTGCTCGGCACGCTGTCGGTGCTGATGCTGTGCCGGATCGGCCGCCGGCTGTTCCGCTCCACCTTCCTGGGCTGTCTGGCGGGCGCGCTGATGGCGGTGGACGGCCTGCACTTCGTGATGAGCCGCACGGCGCTGCTCGACGGCGTGCTGATGTTCTTCGTGCTGGCCGCGTTCGGCTGTCTGCTCGTCGACCGCGACAAGGCCCGCGAGAAACTCGCCGCCGCGCTCCCGGCGGACGCCGACGGCCGGGTCCGGCCCGACCGGCACACGGCCGAGACGGCCCGCCTGGGATGGCGCCCCTGGCGCTGGGCGGCGGGTCTGATGCTGGGCCTGGCCATCGGCACGAAGTGGAACGGCCTCTACATCCTGGCCGCGTTCTGCCTGATGGCGGTCCTGTGGGACGTCGCCTCGCGCCGGGTGGCCGGCGCCCGGCACCCGTACTCGGCGGTCCTCAGGCGCGACACGGGCCTCGCGTTCCTCGCCACGGTCCCGGTCGCCGTCGTCACCTACGTCCTGGCCTGGACCGGCTGGATCTTCTCCGCGACCGACGGCTCCGGCGGCTACTTCCGCAACTGGGCCGCGACGAGCGGCAAGGGCGGCAGCTGGACCTTCCTGCCCGACTGGCTGCGCAGCCTGTGGCACTACGAGCACCAGGTGTACGAGTTCCACGTCGGCCTGTCCTCGCCGCACACGTACCAGTCCAACCCGTGGAGCTGGCTCGTCCTCGGCCGCCCGGTGTCGTACTTCTACGAGTCCCCGGCGCCCGGCAAGGGCGGCTGCCCGGCCGACGCGGGCGAGAAGTGCGCCAGCGAGGTGCTCGCCCTCGGCACGCCGCTGCTGTGGTGGGTCGCCTGCTTCGCGATCCTCTACGTCCTGTGGCGCTGGCTGTTCCGCCGCGACTGGCGCGCGGGCGCCATCGCCTGCGGCATCGCGGCCGGCTACCTGCCCTGGTTCATGTACCAGGAGCGCACGATCTTCTTCTTCTACGCCGTCGTCTTCCTGCCCTTCCTGTGCCTGGCGGTGGCGATGCTCCTCGGCGCGATCATCGGCCCGCCCCGCTCCTCCGACACCCGCCGCGTCGCGGGCGCCACGGGCGCGGGCGTCCTGGTCCTGCTGATCGCCTGGAACTTCATCTACTTCTGGCCGCTGTACACCGGCACGGCCATCCCCATCGACGACTGGCGGTCGCGGATGTGGCTGGACACCTGGGTCTAGCTGGGCAGATGCACCAAGAGGGCACGGCAGTCTGCCGCGCCCTCTTGGTCGTTGTTGGCCGTTAGCTGCTGTCGTTGGTCACCCTCGGACGGCCCAAGGGCGGCCCAGCTCTGGCCCACGGGAGATTTACAGTCTGTTGCGGCACGGGCGCTTCCGACCGTCTGACCAGTGCAGCAAGCATGGCAGCGCTGCTCTGCACCACTGCTCGTCCGCAACTCGTCCACGAAGCAGTGCAACCACGTCCCACAACTGCGGGGCATGTCGAGGGATGTTCAGGTGACTGGCCCAGGTCGCAGCACTGGGCGCCCTTACAGAGCCGCAGGACACAAGCACCATGCGTGGCTATACTTTCGACTGCCTCACGAGCACCTTGCGCAACGTAACCACTTTCACCTACGGCAACATGCGACCTGAAGGTGACTGTGAAGACATTCGGAATCTGCTGACGCAGAGCCGGGGGAACTTTGCCACGCATCCTTAAGCAGTCTGAATTTCTAGCCGATGATTTCGACCACACCGGCTTGAATGTGCATGTTCGCCCCGACAGAAGAGCGACTGCGGCAATCGTCTTCGTACATGGACTCGGAGGCGACGGGTATAGCACATGGGGTATGTGGCCAGAGCTCGTTTTCGAACAGAGCGCTACCGAACCTCTCGATGTCATTCTTTTTCGCTATGCCAGTTTCCACAAAGCCTGGCGAACGCGAAAATCCGGAGCCGACCTTCCGTTCGTCGCGGCTCAGCTTGCTGATTGGGTCAGGAGCCTCACCGAAGAACACGGGTACACTGACATCTATTTTGTTGCGCACAGCCTAGGAGGCCTCGTTGTCGAATCAGCCGTTCAACAATATTTGACCCAACTAGGAACAGGGGCGCCGCAAGTTACTCCAATAGCAGCCATTTTCGTACTTGCGGCGCCTAGGCTGGGAGCAGGACTGGCTCTGGGCGCCTTCAGGCAGCTAATACCAGAAATCGAGTGGCTACGTGACAAGTCCCCGCAACTTCTAGCTGCCGAGTCCTTTTTCAGCAGTCGCGTAGAAAGTCTCGGAACCGCTGCCTCTGCGGGTTACCGCGAGTTTTTGATTCCACGTCACTCCGCCATGGCAGGTGGCGACCGGGTCGTCTCGAAAATGAGCGGCTTGTTCGGTGTTCCAGAGCAGCAACGTCTCAGGCTAAATGGAAATCATCGCACAATCGTCAAGCCCGACAGGATGAACCAAGAGCAGCATCTTCGTCTCTTGAGGATCGTCAAGCAATCTGGTGACATCAGGCGGGCATGGCGCCGTCAGTCCCATCACGCAGAAAAATTCAAATTCAGACCTGTCCCTCATGCCCCGATCCTCGTTACAGAACTACGCAGCGACGACATCAATGTCACCTGGGAGCAGGCATATAACAGAGCAGTCTCCATGGCGTCTTCAGACGAGGTCTCCGTCTCTGATTGCCGCAACTCTACGGTCACCTCTTCACGTCGTGAGACTGACATCCTCGTCTCTGTTCATGCTGTTGAGAACATCATGAACAGAGACGAGCGCTGCGAGGCAGTCATCAGAGGGTCCTTTGCACAACACCAGCGCCAGCATGGCTTGATGTTGCTAATCGTAGTGATTGGCACAGCTCACGAGCGAGCAAGGGACGTTGTGCAATCGTGGCTGCCGGACCCACCTTATCGATCACTAAGCATTGAGGGGGTGGCTTCGCCGGGAGAATTCTCAGACCTGCTTGTCGCTTGGGCCGGAGTGATGATTGATCGCGATCCTGTCCGGTGGCCACGAAGCGCTTCAGGGCTTTCATACGGAACGGAAGGAAGTGATCTCGTATGAACCTCGCGTGGATTGCTGCCGTGCTTCAGCCCCACACTGTCGCCATTCACCCAAACTTCAGGGACGAAGAATATTCCCGAGAACCAGCAGGACAGCTAGCTGCTCTTCTTATTGGTGGCGACTGGGGCATCTCCAGCAGAGATTTGCCATCACACGACGCAGCCGTGTCTTACGCAGAGAAAATACTACGTCCGGAAACGGTCTCAGAAGGGGCAGAGGGCCTCATCAATGAAGCGTTTTCCCGCCGCAGCAAAGACATGGCCCGTTCTGCAGCACTAGCGCTTCTCGCCGCTTTCGCAACAGCAGAAATGGAGGAATACGATAAGTGCGATTCGCTTCTGACTAGAATGATTGAACTCACAGATCGAAGTCCATCGGGAAGGCTATCTAAGGCCATCCTGACGCAGCAACGTGCCCTCCGCCGTCGCGATGCAGGGTTGGACTACATTGATGACGTCTTCGATGCAGCTCGCCTCCTCGAAGACGTAAATCCAGCACAGCTCCCCACCTTCGTCGTAGGGCCGGGAGCTAACAGCAATCCTGAGTCCGCACTTGAGAAGATGATTTATTCTCTGAAGCGGTCTACGTGGAGCCTGACACCCTACGAGTACGACACTCGCAGGCCATTCGAGTCATTTCCTAACCGCATGAATCGGTTGAAGATGCCCTTGTCCGAGCGAATGCTCAGGATCTCAACTGAACGTGCGTCGGTATATGCTCGACATGTCAGAGATAGTTTCACCGCTCACTTCACCAATACGACGGTTGTCGGTAGGTCAACGCCCGACCTCTTTCACGAGACTCTCGCAGTAGAGCTACTCGGCCATGGCGACGTCTATCGAGCGAGGAAAGACCTCGCTACTCTGCGTCTAGTTCAGTACGCCGAAGGAGCGGACGCTGATAATCTCCATGCAAGTATCCGCCTCTTGCGGCAGGCTGGGGCCACTAAGGAGCTGGAATCCGCTGTAGAACGCCTTCGGGCCGCAGGTCCGCTTTCGGCCCTCAGTCGCGATGCACGCCAAATCCTTCTTCGAAGGTCCACACCTCAGCGATTGCGTGTGCCTGAGCTAGTCGTGTTGCGGGCGGCTGCGGAATTGATGTCTCCATCAGAAGCAGAGCAAGCTCTAGATGTAGTTCTAGCATCGGCTTCGACAGGAGGCCCCCCGAATGTGGCGGGCGCTTCGCAGCACCGCATCGCTAGACGTGGTATTGCCTGGCGAACGGCATCCGCGCTAGCGAGCACATGCCATAAGGGTGAGGAAATTGCTGCGCTTCTTTTGAGAGAAGTGCGAGACGTACGGCAACATACCGAGTTGCTCGATTCGAACATCGCAAAAGCCATCAACGAATTGCCTTGGAAAGACGTTCCGGATTCTATCAAATCAAAGTGGAGCGAGTGGCTGGACGACGCGGATACCCAACTTCTCGGCGATACCGCAGAAGCTGTCGCACTCGCACTGGGACTCACGGTACCGCACGAGGGAGAGCCTTCTGGACTCGACGAGATTGCCACGCGGCTGAACACTGGACTCCGCAATGAAAGCGCTCGGCTTGCTGACGCGGAGGTACTCAGAGCTGTGGATCAGGTGAGCGCAGATCTGAACGAGACGCGCGAATCCGTAACCCGCGGCTTGTTCTCGCTCAGTACACGGTCTGCGGCAGACATCGCGGCACTGCTGCTCGTGGAGTACCCAAGAGCACGTGATTTGTGGGAAAGCCTGACCCCATTCCTTATTTCCCAATCAGTTCCTCGACTGGAACGCACTCCCGCGTTGGATCGTTTGGCACGCGAAAAGCCAAAGATGCCAGACGCGATTCGTGCAATGTTCAGCACAGATATCGATCGCTTTTTGGAGAGTGGCGATGCCGGGATTCTCTGGGATGACCCCGTCGTGCCTTACCCCGCAGCTCTGAGATTCCTCATCTCATACAATCTACTCGACGATGCCAAAATCATTGCAGCTCTGGCCAGGCTTAGTGGCCACACTACTCTGCAAGCCCGCAGAGAGGCATCTCGAACACTGGGGTCTCTAACGGGACGGGCAGCAGAGCCCTGGCTGTTGCCACTCGCTCTGCAGATGAGCCACGAGTCTGACATCTCAACGAAATCTCATGCGGCTCGCTTTTTGTCCCATGTAGCTACCGGCAGTGGAGAATTCACTGCGGTAGCTACGGCACGTCTAGTGGAGCTGCTTACCGAAGAGGATGGTTTGCTTACTCCGCTCTTCGTCTTGCGTGGGTTGGAAGACGCAACGGACCTCCCCGAGCAGGTGGCACAAGCTATCGGTCGTTTGCATCACGAGCACCCATCGTGGCGGGTGCGCGCAACCGCCTCAGAGCTACTTACTGGATTGCGTCCTTGAAGAGGGTGCGTATCGCCTCACCGCGGTTGAGGTGGAAGCCGATCGCGCTCTACAAGGCGTATTCGTCGAAGCTAGTAGTCGGGGCGCCCACGCAGAGGCAGCATGAAGGGCCGTCTTCAAGGACGGACAGGCACATGCAACTCTTGGGGCTGTAGCAGGCGAAAAGAAGGGAGAGCGAGTGTCACAGCAGGCCAACCCTAGAGGAACCTTCCTGAAGATCGCCGAATCAGTGAAGAAGCGCATCGAAGACGACCCCACAATGACCCTGTTGCCATCGCTTGCTGAGGTCATGCGTGGCTACAAGGTCTCCCGGGGCGTAGCGCTGCGAGCCTTCAGTGTGCTGCGTCAGGAAGGCGTGGCCGAACCGGTGCCGGGTGAGCGGTGGCGAGTCGTACGCGCGGGGACGCTGATCGACCGGCGCCCGCTCGATCAGCGGTTGGCAGAACTCATCACGACTGAGGGACTCGAAGTGGGGGAAGCGTTCCCGAGCGCTTCCACATTGGCCGAACGGTTCGGGGTGTCACGTCCGACCGTGACCAAGGCGCTGGAGAAGTTGGAGGCCGCCGGCGTGCTGGCGGGTGGAGGACAGGGCAAGGTGCGGACGGTCCGCGCCGTGCCGGTGCGAGAGGGGCGTTCCTAGCTTGTCGACGTTGACTGAGTGGGCCTATCCCCTGGCTGAGTCCCTGCTCGCTGAGCCGTTGCCACGGCGCTGGAGGCACTGCCTCGGGGTCGCTGAGAGGGCGCGCACCATCGCGCTCATCCTCGATCAGGATGCGGACCTGTTGGAGGCTGCAGCGGTTCTGCATGACATCGGCTACGCGCCGGATCTCGCCAAGACGGGCTTTCATCCCCTGGACGGCGCACGGTATCTCCGGGACGTGGCCGATGCTGACGAGCAGGTCGTCAATCTCGTCGCTCATCACTCGTGCTCATGGCTTGAGGCTGATGCGCGCGGCTTGCGCGCTGAGCTTGACGGCGAGTTTCCCCGTGAAAGCGAACCCTTGAACGATGCGCTCTGCTACTGCGACATGAACACCACCCCGGACGGCATGCCGACCAATCCCGTGGACCGGATCAACGAGATCACCGGGCGCTACGGGCCCGACAGCCTGATCGGCACGTTCATCCGGCGCGCTGAGCCGGAGATCCTCGCGAGCACATCGCGCGTGCTCGAACGCGTCGCCGCCAAGCGTCAGCCGATGTAGGGCGTCGGCCGCGTCCGATCCATGGCGTGCTCGATCCTGAGCCGCATCGTGGGGTGGATGTCGAACGTAGACAGGTCCGCGGGGGTGACCCAGCGGACCTGTGTCGTCTCGTTGCTCGTGCGCACCTCGCCACCGACCGGCCGGGCACGGAAGCAGATGCTGAACTGCTGACGGACTTCACCGTCGTCGTACTGCATCACGTGGCCCGGGTCCGTGTAGATCCCGGACACGTCGACGACTTCGGCCTTGATGCCGGTCTCCTCCCAGACCTCGCGCACCACGGTGTCGCTGATGGACTCCCCCACGTCGTGCCCGCCGCCCGGCAGTGCCCAGCGTCCGTTGTCGGACCGCTGGATCATCAGCACCTCGCCCGCGTCGTTCTGCACGAACGCGACGACGGAGGGCACGACCGAGTTGGCCGGCGGGGCGGCAGGGTCGTGCAGGTAATCGATTCGTCCCATGGTCATGCTCCCGTGATGCTCGCAACGTCGTCGGCTGTGACCTGGCGCGCGTTCCCCCAGGTGTGATCGATGCTATTCGCGTACGTCTCGAACAGTCCGCCGTCCGACAGTCGACGCAGATGCATCACGGGAGCCATGTAGGCGCCGATGCCGTAGACGTGGGGGTTCACCAGCATCTCGTCATCTGCCCGGTAGATCGAGTTGTAGAGCGTCGAATCGTGTAGCCGGAAACCGATCTCCGGGTGGCTCTTCATGAGTGGGCGGTAGAGCACCAGGGCGTTACGAATCTTGCCGTCCATGATCTGGTGCCCCTCATCCAGGCCGCGTTGCCTGACAGCCTCACAGCCAGGGTCCCCGAGCAGGATGCGCACCTGGACGCCGGCCGCCACCTTCGCCTTGAGCAGGTCGTGAAACAGCGGGTCCTCCGACAGAAAAAGACCGGAGTAGACCAGCACGTCGAGATTCCTCTTCGCCCGGCCGTACAGCTCCCGCCAGAGGCCGGACGGCACCGTGTGCCGATGTGGGTAGACGGTAGCGATCTCAGCTTTGGTCAGGTCTGTTGCGGTGTCGACCGTGCGCGCGTCCTCCCACAGCGTCGTCACGTCGACCTTGAGCACTGCGGCGGTCGCGTACTGGTGACGCCGATACGGCACCTTCCCTTGCGTGATCCAGCGTTCGACCGTCTTCGGGTTGACCTCGATCGCTTCGGCCAGGGCCTGAACGGTCATGTTCCGGGCCAACAGGGCTGACCGCAAACGCTCGTTGGACATCTGCACCCCCGGTGGGACGTCTAGGGACTTCTTGACAGTACTCAGACGTCCGCGAGGTGTCCACACACGAGGTACCCAAGTCCCCTGACCTGCGGCGATTCTGATGGTGCGCCAGGAAGTTCCGGCGCAGAACCAAGAAGTTCCGTGCCTCTACTTGACGGAACCTTATGCAGTACCTGTAAAACAGGTACTGCAACAGCGTCCGGAGGAAAGCCCGCAGGGGTCAGTACGAAGGCAACGCCAGTTGCTTGAGAACTCAACAGCGTGCCGACCCAGCCACCTGCACACGGGTGGTCGATGGGTGCGGGTCACCATCCCGACCGCCCATGTCGGGCCGGGTGGCCTGCCCTGATCCGTCTGATGGCGGTGACGGCATTACGTGATTCGACTTTCCACAGCTCATCCGCTGTGGCCGGTTGCCTCCGCTGTTCGTCTCGCACGAGCAGCGCTGAGGGGAGCCGGGATGGCTTCGCCTCCATCAACCGAGAGGGCACCCAATGCCGAAGATCAAGTTCACTGCTTTCGCCACCGACGCCAAGTCCGGCGAGAGGGGCTACGGCTCCGGCGAGACCACGGTCAGTCACTGGATCTCGCGCCACGACTACCCCGAGTCGATCCGTCGCGACCTGGAGCGCCAGGGCTACAAGGACGTCCACGTCGACAACCTCACGACCGAGGGCTGACCGCCTGCGCGGTCCGAAGCATCACACGACACCAATTACGGCGCGCGGCCCCGGTGCTGGAACACCGGGACCGCTATTCGGGCCGTTCCACCCTGTGAGAGGAACCACGACCCAATGAAGACCATCGTCACTGTTCAGGACGTTGTTACCGCGTTCGCCGACTTCATGGAGCCGACGGCTGCGGAGCTGGACGCGATCGAGCAGGAGATGCCCGTCATCCTGGCGGACGTCGACCTGCTGGACGCGCAGATCATCACGCTGGACCGCATCCCGACCGAGCTGGACAACCGGCGCCTGCGCCGGGCCCGCCGCCGGGCGCTGGCCGCGCGTATCGCCCTGGCGGCCAACCGCACCGCCGCCGCGACGGTCCCCGGGGGTGCCGCATGAGCGCCACCACCCGGAGCCTGAAGGACGTGCACGCCGAGGTGAAGGCCGAGATCACGCGGACCGACACCAAGACCGGTCTGCTGCTGGCGTTCGTCGGCGCGGTGCTCGCCGGCGCGTGGACGGTCGCCCGCGACCTGCCCCTGACGCTCCCTGCCTATGTGGCGGGTGGGCTCGGGATGGTGCTGCTGGTCGTGGCGGCCGGTCTGCTGCTGCGCTCGACCCGGCCGAACCTGCGCGGCCGGCACGGCTTCCCGCTGTGGGCCACGCTCACCGCCGAGGAGATCACCGCCGCCGTCGCGACCGACATCGCGGCCGACATCGCCGGACTGTCCCGGCTCGCGGTCGTGAAGTTCACGTGCCTGCGCCGCGCGGTCGACCTGACCTGTGCCGGTGGGGCGCTGCTCATCCTGGCCGCGCTGCTCACGGCGGGGGGTGCGCTGTGAAGGCCGCGAACCTGCTGCGCATCACGCGGGCGAAGACGGTGCTGCCCGCTGTTGCGATGACGGCGGTGTCCATGGTGCTCACCCTTGCCGTGGTCGTGATGTGGCTCGGTGAGGCCATGCCCAAGAGTGTCGCCCTCGTGGTGGGGCTCGGCCTGGATGGCGGTTGGCTGGCCACCCTCGCCTACGAGCGGCGGCTTGCCGCGCAGGGCGACCACAGCACACCGGTGACCGTGGTCGGTTGGGTGTTCGGCGCCGCCGCGACCGGCGTCCTGGTCGCCCACGCGCTCATGGCGGAGAAGGACTCCATTGGGGCCTGGCTCGCCGTGTCCTGGCTGCCCGTGGCGGCGAAAGCGCTGTGGCTGGTCCATGGCCTGTGGGAGCGCACCGCGCTCACTCCGGATGCGCTGGATGCGATCCAGGGCATTCAGCAGGAGGCGCGCGACGAGGCGGCCGTGGCCCGTGCCCGGCTGCGGTCCGACGCTGCCACGGAGGAGACCCGGTTGACGGCCGTGACGCAGGCCGGAGCCCGCGTCGCACGCGTCCAGGCCAAGACTGCTGAGGCGCTCGCTGAGGCGTGGTCGACGCTGGAGAAGGCGCGTGCGGGTGAGGACACGTCCAGGGCGCTGACCAGCGTGACGAGCCGCGTCACGCCCGACGTCACAGCTCGCTGGGAACTGCCCGTCTGGGGTCCCTCGGAGGCGGTTCCCGCGCTGGAGTCGGGGCCTGCTCTGACCGACGAGGCGCTTGACGTTCTGGTCGACGAGATTCGCCGTAGCGAGGTTCCCGCCCTGTCCTACCGGGAGATGGCTGCCCGTTTCCGTACGGCCGGGCACTCCGCTTCTGAGGTCCGGTTGCGGGCCGCGTGGAAGCGCGTGGCGTGATGGAGGCGCTGCCGGTGTTCCGGTGGCGTCTGGCCCCGGACGGCTACGCCACCCGTCGACAGCTCCGGGCGCGCGGTCTGCGCCCCGGCGGCCAGGACGTGGCCGCTCAACTCGAGCGGCCACGCCGCCGCCGAGGGCCGCTGGTCGCCTACCTCTACCGCGTCGAAGACGCCAAGCCGGTACGTCCCATGACGCCGGCGAAGTGGGCGGCCCTGGCCAAGGCCAACACCGCCCGCCGCACCTGCCCCGAATGCGGGCGGGATGCGGGCTACGTCATCCCCACCTCACTCGGCATGTGCGTCACCTGCGCCTACCCCGACGAATCCGCCGCCTGACCTGCGGCAAGTTCCCGAGACGGAGACAGTCTTGAAGACCACGGTGAGTACGCACAAGCTGCCCGGCTACGGCTCCACCCTGCGCACCTCCAAGCGGCTGACCGAGCAGGCCGTCAAGCTCGTGGCCCGCTCCGTGTCCGGCCGCATGCCGGATGTGGAAGTCATCCTGACCAATGAGCGCGGCCTGGCCGAGTTGATGGTCGCCGCTGACATCGCTTTGGCCGGCGCCGTCGACCGCCGCGCCCTCAACCGCGCGATGCGGGAGGCCAAGCGGACCGCACGCGAGGTGCAGGCAGCGGCGATCCCGCGCCCGGACGGCTCGACGCTGATCCTGATCGACGCCGACAAGCACCCCACACCGGCGGACTTCGCGGTGACGCTCGTGCACGAGCTGGTCCACGCCATGCAGTTCAGCCGCAAGGGCGTCCTGGAACGGATCGTGCGCAACACCCGCGCCGAACTCGGCATCGAGCGCCAGTCCCGCCGCCAGGCCCGCGAACACGAGCAGCTGGTCGAGCTGGACGAGAACGAGGCACACAGCCGCGAGTACCTCGCCGACAAGCTCGTCCCCGGCGCCCGCGCCGCCTGACACCGCCCGCCCCCACATTCCTCGCGGCGGGATGGCCTCTTTCCTGCCACGGACCAGGCCACCCCGCCGCCTCCCTCAACTCCCGCCCCGCATCGGGGCAGTCAGGAGAACCCTCAGCATGTCCGACAACGTCGTACACCTCCACAAGGACCCCGAACCCGCCGCTCAGGACGCCTCCGTGACCACGCTCACCGTCGTGTCGGACGCTCCCACCCCGGCCCCGGTGCCGCTGTGGGTGCGATCCGGGCGGGCCGTGAAGCGGTTCGCCACTGACGAAAAGACCACGACCACCGTCCGTGCGGTGGCCCGCCACGGGATGTACACGTTCAACGGGGGCCGGATCGTGGCCCGCCGTACCTGGGACGGCCGCACCGGCTCCCGCTACGAACGCATGATCCGCGCCGCTGAAGCCGCGGGAAACCACGAGCTGGCCGAAGAGTGGGAAGAGCGTCTCCAGCGCTTCCGCGATGCCCGGCACCGCCGCCGCATGGACCTGCTCACCTCGCCCGTCGACGTGGCCAAGGGCGCCGCCATCGGCACCGGGATGAGCATCGGCACCCTGGTCGCCCTCGGCATCGTGATGGCCCTCAACACCAAGGACGTCGCCGACGTCATCACCCCGCTGACTGCGGTGATCGAGTTCATCGGCCTGCTCATCACCATCGTCCAGGTCGTCTGGCCCTACGCCGTCACCCTCGGCCCGCTGTTCGCCCTGCTCGCGCTGTGGTCGGTGGGCCGCAAGCAGCAGGCCGCACCGAACTGGGCGTTGCCCGACAACGTCCGCAACGGAGAGGGGGAGCCGATCACGCCGTCCATCGTCGTCAAGGCCCTGCGCGACCTCGGGGTGCCCGCCCTCGCGCGAGCCATCAAGGAGATGGGCGACGCCGGCGCCTCCATGCTCGGCCCGATCCGGATCGCCGGATGTGGAGTCGAGGTCGACGTCACCCTGCCCTCGGGGGTGTCGACGGTGGAGGTGCAGCAGCGGCGGCGCAAGCTGGCAGAGAACCTCACCCGGCACGAGCACGAGGTGTTCATCACCATCCCCCAGGCCGCACGCACGGTCCGCCTGTGGGTCGCCGACTCGGGGGCGCTGGATGAGCCGATCGGCCCGTCTCCGCTGGTCACCGACGAGACGATGACCGCCGACTACGCCAAGGGCCGCGCTCCCTGGGGCCAGGACCTGCGAGGCGATGCCGCCGCGCTGAGCCTGTATCAGCGCCACCTGCTCATCACCGGCCTGTCCAACCAGGGCAAGACCGTCGCACTCCGGTCGCTCGCGCTGTGGCTGTCGCTGGACAAGTCGGTGCAGTTCCTCATGGGCGACCTCAAGGGCGTGGGCGACTGGGCCATGTTCGACGGCTTGGCCACCACCCTGATCCAGGGACCGACCGATGAGCACGTCATCCAGGTCACGGAGATGGTTGAGGGCGCGGTGGACGAGATGAACCGCCGCATCCAGGCGCCGCCCGGAACGACGTTCCCGCCGCTGATCGTGCTGGTCGACGAGGCGCAGGTGGCGTTCATGTGCCCGGCCAAGGACGAGGACAAGCGCCCCTATGGCGGCGCCAAGGCCAACTCCCGCTATTTCATGGCCGTCCGGAAGATCCACAACCAGGGCCGTGCGGTCAACGTGCTGATGTGGCAGGGCACTCAGGACCCGACGAACGAGAACCTGCCCAAGCTGGTCCGGGAAGGTGCCCACACCCGGGCCTCCCTCGCGCTGGGCACCGAGTCACAGGCCCGCATGGCCCTGGGAGACAAGGCCGTCGACGGCGGAGCGGCGCCCAACCTGCTGCGTCCGGGCCTGGACCGGGGAACGCTCGTTGTCGCATCCGACGGCATCGCCATCCCGGCCGGACAGTCGTCCATCACCGTGCGCACGCACTACATCGACGACGACGGAGCTGAGGCCATCACCGACCGGGCCAAGGCGATCCGTGACGGCGTTACCACCCTGCACGCCATCGAGCGGGGCGAGGAGCGTGACTCGCTCGCCGACATCGCGAGCGTGCTCGGGGAGTCCTCGCGGGTGCGGACGAAGGATGTGCTCACCCGTCTGGCGAACCTGAACCAGGACGCCTACGGCGGCTGGTCGTTCATCGACCTCAAGCGCGTCCTGGACGACGCCGGCGCCGAGCCGTACAAGTCCGACGGCGTCATGGTCGTCGCCCGCGACCGCGTCGCCCGCGCCCTCGCCAACCGCGACGGAGACGGTTCCGCTTCCGCCGCCGAATGACAGGGAGCCGACCTCGTCCGGGTCAGGGAGGCAGGGAGAACTCCCTACCCCCCTCCCTGACCCGCCTCCCTGGCCCTGACCTGCACAAATGATCAGCCAGGGAGGCAGGGAGGCATCGCAGGCCAGACCCCTGAAACACCCTCCACACGGCACCCCGAAGGGGGTGTCTCAGCCTCCCTGACCAACTGCCGGAAGGGATTCCGCATGTACCCCGAACACCCCGGCCACGCGCCCGTAGAGAGGGCCGTGGAAGTCCACCAGCCCACCCCCATCACCCCCGCCGCCGTGACGCCGGCGCCGCTCTTTCCCGTCCAGCCCGGCCACGTCCCGGCCGTGGCGAGCGTGGTCCTGCCCGACGGCCGCGTGGTCACCGGCTACGCCATCGAACCCGCCAAGCCCGAACCGACCGCGCCCAAGCCGCCGATCTCCCGCGCGGCGGTGAACGTCGCCCTCGGGGGCGTCGGGTTCCTCGCGGTGTGCGGCGGCCTGCTGCTGCTCACCACGTTCATCACGGCGCTGACCGCCCTGGTCACGCAGCTCATCACCCTCGCCGCTGTCATCTTCGGCGGCTGGATCGCTGTGCAGGTCTTCAGCGCAAACGGCTCGGGTGGCAACACCTTCAACATCCGCAAGGCCGTGTTCAAGCGCAACCACTTCAACGGCTGACAGGAGCCCACGTGTTCGAGATCCGCGTCATCTGCGACCCCGCCGACTCCGACCGCGTCACCACCGCGCTGACCACCGCTTTCACCACCGGCGCCGTGCGCCGGCGCCGGCGCCGGAGCCGCGACGGTGAGAGCACCCGCCTCTACCTCACCGCCGACCACCGCCCCGACCCGGCGGACTGGCCCACCCCCGAGCAGGCCTACGCCAAGGCCCCGAGCATCGTCAGCGAGATCGGCTGGACCGCGCGCACCATCGCCACGGCCGAGTGCTTCACCGAGTTGGACCGGGACTTCTACCTGCGCAAGGCCGCCCTGCTGGACCGCATCGCGCTCATGGAGGAACCCCAGGATCTCTTCAGCGAAGCCACCGAGACCGCCCACGGGGCGGCCGTCTCCCTGCTCGACAGGGACCAGCCGGGCGTGATCTGCGACCCGCGCGCCTACGTCCGCCAGCAGTACGCCCTGATGACCGTCGACGACCAGTAGCTACGCCAAGGGCGGCCCCCGTCTCACGCCAATGAATCCGGGGCCGCCCTTGTCCACCTGCCACTGACTGACCTGTGGAGGTCTCCCAGCATGACCCAACCGACCCCCATCCGGCGAGCACCCGGCCACAAGCCCCGCCTGCTGGACACCGCTATCTCACTGGCCGCAAACGGCATCCCGCCCCTGCCCTTGCGGGCGGGGAAGCTGCCGTTCGGCAACTGCCCCGACTGCACCGGCAACGCGTGCGGCGGACGGCCCAACATGAAGAGCGCCGGTCCCTGCCGCTGCCCCGGCGTCTGCCACGCGTGGGCCGCCGCCACCACCGACCCCCACACCCTCGCCTCCACCCCGTGGGTGGCCGCGTGGCGCCAGGCCGCCGCCATCGCCTACCACCCCGGCGGCGCCGGACTGACCGTGCTCGACCTCGACAACACCGCCGCTGTGCAGTGGGCCCGCGCCACGCTGCCCGCCACACGCACCGTGCCGACCACGCGCGGCGAACACTGGATCTACCAGGGCGCCATGCGGTCTGCCAACGCGGTCCGGCCCGGAGTCGACGTCAAGTCGCACATGGCCTACGCCCGTTGGCTGGGCCACGGCACCGGCCGCATGACCGCACTGCCGCAGGCCGTGCGCGCCCTGGCCATGCGGGAAGACACCACCCCCGCCCGCGCAGGAGTGGTGTCTTCCTCCCCCGCCCCGTGGGACCGGAGCGTTGCCACCGGGTGCCGGCACACCGAGCGGTTCGTGCGCACCGGCCTGGAACGCGGCCTGACCCTCGTACGGGCCCGGACCGAATCCGGCGCCGGATCACAAGCGTTCGGCACGGCAAGGTTCCTCGCCATCCAACACACCGCCTGCCCCGGCCCCTGCGCCCTGGAAGCCCTCGGCGAGGAGATCGTGGCCGCCGCCGTCTCCGTCGGCGTCCCCGAGCCCTACGCCCGCCGCGCGGTCGCCAACGGCCTTCAGGCGCCCTCAGGGCGGGTGGCATGAACAAACCAACACAGATCCCTGTAAACAGCCCTCAGGGCGCCGTGCAGGGCCTGCCACGGCCGTGCGTGGGCGAACCGATGGTCGTCGCCCGCAAGGGCGTCCTTTCTGCCCTTCGCTCTGACCCGCAGCAGGGAGACGGCCGTTACCCCGTCGCGTGGCTGCACATCAGCGCCCCGCACGGTGCCACCCCCAGCGCCACATCACGGTGCGAGTGCGGCTGGCACCGGCGCGCGTTCGGCCGCAAGCGCGTCCTGGCCCTGATCGACGACCACACCGACCACCGCGAGCACTGCCCGCTGCGCGACCCCCAGGAAGGGAGGAACACGGCATGACCACCACCCAGACCGAGGAACTGCCGCCGCCGTCCAACCCCCTGGCCGTCGCCCGCCGCATCCTGCCCGACTGGCAGAGGGATGGACGGCTGATCGTGCGGCGCTGGCGTGGCTCGTGGATGCGCTGGAACGGCACCTGCTGGCGCGAGATGGACGATGCCCAGGTTCGCAAGGGCATGTACGAACGCCTCGAGCACGCCGTCTACCAGGCCCCCGGCAAGGACGGCGAGACCGAGGAACGCGACTGGTCACCGACCAAACCGAAGATCAGTAACCTGCTCGACGCCATGAGCGCCATCACGCTCCTGCCCACAGAAACCGACGCCCCCGCCTGGATCGACGAGCAGGGCGCCACCGGGCAGGACTACGGACCCATGGTGGCCTGTGAGAACGGGTTGCTGCGCATCGCCGACCGGGCGCTTCTGCCGCACACACCGGAGTTCTTCAACCACGTCTCCGTGCCCTTCCCCTACGACCCCGACGCCACCGCACCGACCTGGGAGGGGTTCCTGGCGCAACTCTGGCCCGACGACCCCGCCTCCATCACCGCGCTACAGGAGTGGTTCGGCTACGTCATCTCCGGCCGCACCGACCAACAGAAGATCCTTCTCATGGTCGGCCCCTCACGCTCCGGCAAAGGCACCATCGCCCGCGTACTGAAATCACTGGTCGGAAAGGAGAACCTGGCCGGGCCCACCCTGGCCGGACTCGGCACGAACTTCGGCCTGTCCACCCTGGTCGGCAAGCCCCTAGCGGTCATCTCCGACGCCCGCCTGTCCGGCAACGACAACAGCCAAGTCGTAGAGCGGCTGTTGACCATCTCCGGTGAAGACACCATCGACGTCGACCGCAAGTACCGCGAGCAGTGGACCGGCAAGCTGCCCACCCGGCTGATGATCCTGTCCAACGAACTGCCGCACTTTGGCGACTCCTCCGGCGTCATCGCCAACCGGTTCATCCTCCTCAGCACCCGCCTGTCCTGGCTGGGCAAGGAAGACCCCACCCTCACAGACCGGCTCATCGCCGAGATGCCCGGCATCATCAACTGGGCCCTTGAAGGACTCGCCCGCCTGGAACGCGCCGGCCGCATCACCGAACCCGCCTCCAGCCGCGAAGCGATCACCACCATGCGCGACACCGCATCCCCCACCAGCGCCTTCATCCGCGAGCGCTGCACCACCGGTCCGACGTGCAGCGTGCCCGTGGACACGTTGTGGAGCGTCTGGCGCGACTGGGCCGAGGACAACAACGTCAAGCCCGGCACCAAGCAGGTCTTCGGCCGCAACCTGCTCTCCGTCGTCCCCCAGCTCAACCGCACGAGGCCCCGCGACGCCTACGGCCAGCAGGTGGCCACCTACACCGGGATCACCCTCAACCAGTCCGAACCACATCCGCCTGAGTCGTGACTCATCGCGACTCAAGCCCCCGCCAACCCGCTCTGAGTCGCGATGAGTCACGACTCAAAGCAATGTGACTCCAACCCACGGAGGACGCAGTGACCCCGCCCCGCCTCCTTGAGGAGACCGACCCCCGCGCCATCCTCCGGGGCGGCCTCCCCGACCGGTACCTCAACCCCGACGACATCGCCGAGATCTTCGACGTGCCCAAAGAGACGGTCTACCAGTGGCGTAAGAAGCGCGTCGGGCCGCCCGGCTTCCGTATCGGCAAGTACGTCCGGTACGACCCCGCCGACGTGCACGCCTACGTCTCCAGCCGCAAGGACACCGACATCAACGCCGCATAACGCGGCGGGCACCGCACCGCACAACTCCCCGGGGAGGGCCACGCCGTGGCCCTCCCCGGCCCATCTCTCAGAAGGGGGCTACGCCCATATGGCAGGCCACATCCAAGACCGATGGTTCAAGACCGCCACCGGCCCTGGTGGCAAGTCCGTCAAGGTCAAGACCGACCGCCACGGAACGGGCCTCCGGTACCGCGCCCGGTACGTCGGCCCGGACGGCACTGAGAAGAGCAAGTCTTTCCGTGACAAGGAACTGCGACTCGCCAAGCAGTGGCTCGTGCAGATCGAAGCGGACATGTCGCGCGGTCAGTACGTCGACCCGCGCACCGCACGGACCACGTTCCGGCAGTACGCGGAACGCTGGGTCAACACGCATACGGGCGAGATCAACAGCCGCGAGGCTGCGGAACGTCGCCTCCGGCTGCATGCCTATCCCCACATCGGCTCGCGCCCGCTCGGCTCGTTCAAGCCGGAGCACATCCGCACCTGGATCGCCGACCTGGAAACCACCGTGCCGGCGGAGTCGCACCGCCGCATCATCGTTGGCACTGTCTCCGCAGCACTGAGCGCGGCCGTCGACGACGGGCTACTCAGCAAGAACCCCTGCCGCGCCCGCACGGTGCAACTCCCGAAGCCGGGCAAGCCGCGTGTCGTCCCCTGGACGGCCGCGCAGGTCTTCGGCGTACGGGCCGCCCTCCCCAGGCGCTACCAGGCCGCCGTAGACGTTGGCGCGGGCTGCGGACTGCGACAGGGCGAAATCTTCGGCCTGGCCGTCGAGGAACTCGACTACGAGGGCGGTTGGCTGACCGTCGGCCACCAGCTCAAGCGCATCCGCGGCAAGTACGTCTTCGCCCTACCGAAGGGCGGCAAGGTCCGGGACGTGCCGCTGCCGAAGGCCGTGGCGGCCGCTCTCGGAGGCCACTCGAAGGAGTTCGAGCCGATCGACGTGACGCTTCCGTGGCGTACGCCTAACGGCCCGCTCGTGACGAAGCGGCTCATCTTCAGCGGCCCCGAGGGCAACCACGTCCGCGTCAGCAACTTCAACGACCACCACTGGAAGCCCTCCTTGGCCGCCGCAGGCATCATCCCGGCGCGGCAGCCGGGCACGCGGTACGCATCGGCCCCCGAACACGGCATGCACGCCCTCAGGCACTTCTACGCGTCCGTTCTCCTGGACGCGGGCGAGAACATCCGGGCCCTGAGTCAGTACCTCGGTCACGCCGATCCAGGGTTCACGCTCCGGACTTACACGCACCTGATGCCGAGCAGTGAGGGGCGAACGCGGAACGCTGTGGACAGCCTCTATGTCGTCTCCGCCCCCACGCCGGCGCGATCCGTAGCAGCTTAGATTTCCGATCGGATCACTACGTAAGGAGGGAGCGGCAGCCTGATCAACAGACTGTCTGACATCGAGCCACCAGGCCGAGAGAATGCTTGGATGGATCAGGGGATTGCTGGCGTGATCGCTGGGATAGCTGGGCTCTTAGGGGCTGGCGTCGGTGGACTCGCCACCGCTTACGGTGCACGGATTGGTGCACAGAAGACGATCGAAGCTGCCCAGACTCAGGTGGCTCAGCAGTCAGCAGCACAGCATCGGCAATGGGTACGGGAGCAACGCAGGCAAGCATGCTTCGCCTTGGTTGATGCGTTCGGAACCTTCGCGCGGGTGGCTGTGGACTGCGCGACCGCTGTGGAGAACGAGCAGGCCCTTCCTGAGGGACATCGGGAGGAGTTGATGGACCATACAGAACAGTTGGTGATCGAGGGGGCCCACATGCAGCTCTGGGGGCCCGCTCAGCTAGTGGCAGCCATCGACGACATGTCGGGCGAAGTCATTGAATTTCTCGCCCTAATGACGCGCTGGGAGAGGATCCGACGAACGGGTGAGAGTCCGGCCACCCTCCAGCACCAGGAGGCATGCGAGGACCGATGGACTGCCGTCAAGGAGGCCCGTGATGCCTTCATGTTGGCGTCACAGGCCGCGCTCACGCATGACTGATGGCCGTCTCGCCGTCCATTGCCATGTCGCCCATCCATGATCACGGCCCCTAGGCGGCCCCAGGGGCATGACACGGCCCAAGGCAGCCGTAACCGCCCTGGTCAGGCTCCTGCGTTGTCCAAACGCGCGAACTTCATCTACTTCTGGCCCCTGTACACGGGCACCGCCATCCCCATCGAGGACTGGCGGTCGCGGATGTGGCTGGATACCTGGGTCTGACCTACGTTTCGGTCAAGATTCGACACACCCGTCCCGGTGGTAACCGCTTCCCCCCTAGAGTGCACCCGGGATCGAGCTTTCTGAACGCGTTCAAAGGAGCGTGTGGAGGCTCAACGGGGAGGGGACGGCCCAATGGCCAAGGGGGTCAAGGTCGCTGTCATAGGCGGCGTGTTCGCGGTGATGGTGGGCGGGGCCGGCTACGGCGCCTTCAACATCGTGAGCGCGCTGACCGGCGACGGGGGCACGAGCGGGGTGGCCGCGGAGGAGAAGTCGGGGCCGCCCGGCAAGGACGAGGTCGAGGAGACCAGCGCCAAGTTCTTCGCGGCCTGGGAGAAGGGCGAGGCCGCGCGGGCCGCGGGGTACACGAACAACGACGCGGCCGCGGAGCAGTTGCTGACCGCCTTCGGGGACGACGCGCACATCACGGACGTGAAGATCACGCCCGGCACGGCGAACGGCACCACCGTGCCGTACACGGTGAAGGCGAAGGTGGCCTACGACGGGAAGTCCGAGCCGATCGGCTACCAGAGCAAACTGAAGGTCGTGCGCGGGCTCACCACCGGGCGGGCGCTGGTCGACTGGCAGCCCGCTGTCGTCCACCCCGAGCTGAAGAAGGACGACACGCTCGTCACGGAGAAGTCGGCCAACCCGCCGATCGAGGCCGTCGGCCGTGACGGCACCGAGCTGACGAAGGAGAAGTACCCCTCCCTCGGCCCCGTCCTGGACGCCTTGCGCGCCAAGTACGGCAAGGAGGCCGGCGGCACCCCCGGCATCGAGCTGGTGATCCGGCACGCCGGCGAGGGAGTCGCCGACACCCCGCTGCTGACCCTCGCCAAGGGCAAGCCGGGCAAGCTGACGACCACGATCAGCCCGGGCGCGCAGGCGGCGGCCGAGAAGGCGGTCAAGCGGTTCGCCCAGTCGTCGGTGGTGGCCGTCAAGCCCAGCAGCGGCGAGGTCCTGGCGGTGGCCAACAACCGTACGGACGGCTTCAACGCGGCCTTCGAGGGACAGGCCGCGCCCGGCTCCACCATGAAGATCCTGACGGCCGCGATGCTCATCGACAACGGCGTGACCTCGATGAACGGCCCGGCGCCCTGTCCGGACACCGCCGTGTGGCAGGGGCAGACCTTCAAGAACCTCACCGACATGAAGCCCAACGAGGACGCGACGCTGGCCAACAGCTTCATGCGGTCCTGCAACACCGCCTTCATCAAGCTCATCGACGAGAAGCCGCTCACGGACGCCTCGCTGACACAGGAGGCCGAGCAGCGCTTCGGGCTCGGGCAGGACAACTGGAAGACCGGCATCGTCTCCTTCGACGGCAGCGTCCCCGCGGTCGGCGGACCGGACCGGGCGGCCGGCGCCATCGGGCAGGGCCAGGTCCAGATGAGCCCGCTGAACATGGCCTCGGTGACCGCGACCGCGATCACCGGCAGCTTCCGCCAGCCCTACCTGGTCCCGCCGGAGCTGGACGGCCGGCAGCTCGCGCGGGCCGAGGGCCTGCGGGCGAGCACCGCCGCCCAGCTGAAGCAGATGATGCGGCTCACCGCCACGCAGGGCACCGCCATGGAGGCCATGCGGGGACTGGGCGGCGACATCGGCGCCAAGACCGGTTCCGCCGAGGTCGACGGCAACGCCAAGTCCAACAGCTGGTTCACCGGTTTCCGGGGTGACATCGCGGCGGCGGCCATGACCGAGGAGGGCGGTCACGGCGGCGACGCGGCCGGGCCGATTGTCGCAGCCGTGCTACGAACGGGTGGCTGATCTCACCCGCGCAGGACGGGACTCTAGGGTGGTGGGCGTCGTTGGGACAGCTGAGGGCAACGGGGACCCTGGGGATTCGCGGAGGAACGGACAAGCAGTGGGCAACAGAAGGCGCGTCGCCGAGCGACGGAAGACCAGACCCGCCGTGATCGGCGGGGTGATCGCCGTGGTCGTCGGTGGCGCCGGGTTCGGCGCCTACGCGCTGTTCGGCGGCGGCGCGGCCGCCGACGACGGGAGCCGGGCATCATCGGACGAGAAGCCCAAGGTGAAGACCGGGCCGCTGTCGGCGGCCGAGGTCACCACCACCGCCCGTGCCTTCCTCACCGCCTGGCAGTCCGGGAAGGTTCCGCAGGCCGCCGCGGCCACCGACGAAGCGGCCGCGGCGACGTCCCTGCTCACCGGCTACACCAAGGACGCCCGCGTCAAGGAAGTCACCCTCACCCCGGGCAAGCCCACCGGTGACAAGGTGCCGTTCTCCGTCAAGGGCACGGTGGCGTACAAGAACACCGAGAAGCCGCTGGCGTACGAGAGCGCGCTCACCGTCGTCCGCCGCACCAGCGACGGAAAGCCGCTGGTGGACTGGCACTCGGCGGTCGTCCACCCGGATCTCAAGGACGGCGACAAGCTGGTCACCGGCGAGGCGGGCACGCCCCCGGTCAAGGCGCTCGACCGGGACGGCGGCGAGCTGACCAAGCAGAAGTACGCCTCCCTCGGCCCGGTGCTGGACGGGCTGCGCGAGAAGTACGGCAAGGAGGCCGGCGGCAAGGCCGGTATCGAGCTGCGGGTCGTGCGCGGCAAGTCCGCCAAGTCGGACGACCTCTCCGACAAGACCCTGCTGGAGCTGAGCAAGGGCACGCCCGGCACGGTGAAGACCACGCTGGACCCCGCCCTCCAGGCGGCGGCCGAGAAGCAGGTCGCGAAGAAGGCCAAGTCGTCGGTGGCCGTCATGCGGGCCTCGACCGGCGAGATCCTGGCCGCCGCCAACGCCTCGCCCGGCTTCAACACCGCCTTCCAGGGCTCGCTCGCGCCCGGCTCCACGATGAAGGTCATCACCGCCTCGCTACTGCTGGACAAGGGCCTGGCCTCGGCGGACAAGAAGCACCCGTGCCCGAAGTACTTCACGTACGGGCACTGGAAGTTCCAGAACGACGACAAGTTCGAGATCAAGAACGGCACGTTCAAGGCGAGCTTCGCCCGCTCCTGCAACACCGCCTTCATCAGCCAGGCGCCGAAGCTCAAGGACGACGACCTGACCAAGCAGGCCCAGCAGGTCTTCGGCCTGGGGATGAACAACTGGGCGATCGGTGTGCCGTCCTTCGACGGCGCCGTGCCGGTGCAGTCGGCGGCCCAGATGGGGGCCTCGCTGATCGGGCAGGGCGGGGTCCGGATGAACCCGCTGAACATGGCGTCGGTGTCGGCGACGGTCAAGGCCGGCACCTTCCACCAGCCGTACCTGGTCTCCCCGGACGTGGACGGGCGCAAGCTCGCCAAGGCCTCGCGCACGATGCCGGCGGGCACGCTCTCCCAGCTGCGTGAGCTGATGTCGTACACGGCCGCCTACGGCACGGCCGCGGAGGCGATGTCCGGGGTCGGCGGCGATGTCGGTGCGAAGACCGGGTCGGCCGAGGTCGACGGGCAGAAGAAGCCGAACGGCTGGTTCACCGCCTACCGCGGTGATCTGGCGGCCGCGGGCGTCGTCCAGCAGGGCGGCCACGGCGGCGAGACGGCCGGGCCGATCGTGGCGGCGCTGCTGAAGATGGGGAGCTGACCCGGAAGGTCAGTGGATGACCGGTTCCGCGGCGGCCATGTACGTCCGCCGCAGGAACCGCAGCAGCGCCTGCCGTTCGAACTGCACCACCAGCACGCCCTCCGGGGAGTGGAACTCGACCACGGCCTGCACCCGGCCGCACGGCCACACCCGCACCTCACCGCTGCCCGCGGGGGCCCGCAGTCCTTCCTCCAGGAGGTCACGGCCGAAGGTCCACTCGCGCGCCCCGGCACCCGGCAGCTTGATGCCCACCGCACGGGGATCGCGATCCGGGTCGTACCGCAGAGTGACCGGAACCGCCTCCAGTTCATCGATCAACGGGACGGCCGCGTCCGTGACGATATGGGCTCGCGCGTACTGCTCGACTACGGACATCGGACGGCCCCTTCACCGTGGGCAACCTGAGTGGAAACTGTGCGTCCACTTCCTCTCCAATGTCGCATATTTTCCGGATTGCGCCCTTGGGGCCGGACATATCGCGGGTGAGATAAGACAAGCGTCACGCTCTTGCAAAGCGTTCGCATCAAGCCACATCATCGAATCGTGCATGTACCTGACGGATTCATCGACGCCCCCACCTCCGCCGCCACCGGTGTGATCGCCGCGGGCGCCATCGCCGTGAGCCTGCGCGGAGCGCGGCGCGAACTCGACGAGCGCACCGCCCCGCTGGCCGGCCTCGTCGCGGCGTTCATCTTCGCGGTGCAGATGCTCAACTTCCCCGTCGCGGCCGGGACCAGCGGCCATCTACTGGGGGGCGCGCTCGCCGCGATCCTCGTGGGCCCCTACACAGGGGTCCTGTGCGTCTCCGTCGTCCTGCTGATGCAGGGCCTGCTCTTCGCGGACGGCGGCCTGACCGCGCTCGGCGTGAACATCACCAACATGGCGATCGTCACGACGGTCGTCGCCTACGCCCTCT
This sequence comes from Streptomyces purpurascens, assembly GCF_045040895.1. Classification (NCBI taxonomy): domain Bacteria; kingdom Bacillati; phylum Actinomycetota; class Actinomycetes; order Kitasatosporales; family Streptomycetaceae; genus Streptomyces; species Streptomyces purpurascens. The sequence continues at coordinate 3,898,880 of NZ_CP108341.1, forward strand.
TCCGCGGCCTGGCGAAGGTGCTCCCCCGCTCCCGCCGGTCGATCACCGCGGCCTCCTTCGTCGCCGCCCTCGTCTCCGTCCCGGCCGCCGCTCTCGCCTTCACGCTCATGTACGCGATCGGCGGCACCACCGACGTGTCGATCGGCAAGGTCGCCACCGCCATGATCGGCGTGCACCTGCTGATCGGCATCGGTGAGGCCGCGATCACCGCGCTGACCGTCGGCGCGGTCCTCGCCGTGCGCCCGGACCTGGTGTACGGGGCCCGCGGCCTCACCCCGAAGCTCAAGCTGCGGGTGAACGGCGAACTGGTCGACGCGCCCGGCGCCGAGCCCGAGCCCGCCCCCGTGGCCGCCCGGACCTCCCACCGCAGGGTGTGGGCCGCGGGCCTGGTCGCCTCCCTCCTGCTGGCCGGATTCGTCAGCTTCTACGCCTCCGCCGATCCGGACGGCCTGGAGAAGGTCGCCACCGACCACGGCATCGACAAGAAGGCCGAGGAACACGCCGCGGCCGACTCCCCGCTCGCCGACTACGGCGTCAAGGACGTCGACGACGCCCGCCTGTCCGGGGGGCTGGCGGGCGTCATCGGCGTGGGTGTCACGGTCGGCGCGGGCAGCGCGGTCTTCTGGGCCGTACGCCGGCGCCGTTCGGACGACACCTCCCCGTCGAACACGTCGGACATGCCGGACGCGACGAGCAGCACGGGCGTCTGACATGGCTGCGGGTCACGCGCACAAGCTCTACCGGCACGGGCACTCACCCGTGCACGCCCTGCCGCCGCACACCAAGCTCGCCGCCGTGTTCGCCTTCGTGCTGGTCGTGGTGGCGACGCCGCGCGAGGCGATGTGGGCGTTCGGGGGGTACGCCGTACTGCTGGGCGTCGTCGCGTACGTCGCGCGCGTGCCCGCAGGGTTCCTGCTCAGGCGGCTGCTGATCGAGGTGCCGTTCGTCGCGTTCGCGGTGCTCATGCCGTTCGTGGCGGAGGGCGAGCGGGTCGACGTCCTGGGGATGTCCCTGAGCGTCAACGGCCTGTGGGGCGCCTGGAACGTGCTCGCCAAGGGCACGCTCGGCGTCGCAGCGTCCGTGCTCCTCGCCGCCACCACCGACCTGCGCGAACTGCTCCTCGGCCTGCAACGCCTCAAACTCCCGCCGCTTCTCGTGCAGATCGCGTCCTTCATGATCCGCTACGGCGACGTCATCGCGGACGAGATGCGGCGCATGCGGATCGCCCGGGAGTCCCGCGGCTTCGAGGCGAAGGGCGTCCGGCACTGGGGCGTGCTCGCCAAGTCCGCCGGGGCGCTGTTCATCCGCTCCTACGAACGCGGCGAGCGCGTGCACCTGGCCATGGTCAGCCGGGGCTACGCCGGTGCCATGCCGGTCATCGACGAGGTGACCGCGTCCCGGACGCAGTGGTCGTACGCCCTGGCCCTCCCGGGCGCGGCCCTCGTCGTCTGTCTGCTGGGATGGTCCCTGTGACTGATGTGACCCCTTCGCTCGACGTGGCCGGACTGGCCTTCGCCTATCCCGACGGCCACCAGGCCCTCTTCGGCGTCGACTTCTCGATCGCGCGCGGTGAGCGGGTCGCGCTGCTCGGGCCGAACGGCGCCGGCAAGACGACCCTCGTGCTGCACCTCAACGGCATCCTGACCGGCGGCGCCGGCACGGTGCGGGTCGCCGGGCTGCCCGTGGACAAGCGGCACATGGCCGAGATCCGGCGCCGGGTCGGCATCGTCTTCCAGGATCCGGACGACCAGCTCTTCATGCCGACCGTCCGGGAGGACGTGGCGTTCGGGCCGGCGGCGGCCGGACTGAAGGGGCCGGAGCTCGAGGAGCGCGTGGACCGGGCCCTGGAGCGGGTCGGCATGGCGGAGTTCAAGGACCGCCCGCCGCACCACCTCTCCTTCGGGCAGCGCCGCCGGGTGGCCGTGGCGACCGTCCTGGCCATGGAGCCGGAGATCCTCGTCCTCGACGAGCCCTCCTCCAACCTCGACCCCGCCTCCCGCCGCGAACTGGCCGACATCCTGCGCTCGCTGGACGTGACGGTCCTGATGGTCACGCACGACCTCCCCTACGCCCTGGAGCTGTGCCCGCGCTCCCTGGTCCTCAGCGAGGGCGTGATCGCCGCGGACGGCCCGACCGGCGAACTGCTCTCCGACGAGGAGCTGATGCGCGCCCACCGGCTGGAGCTGCCGTTCGGCTTCGATCCGCGTTCCGTGCCGGCCGCTCCGGCCCGTCCGTGACAATGGGCGCGTGACGAACGAGGAGATCGAGGGTTCACTGCTGCTGGACGAGCAACTGTGCTTCGCGCTGTACGCCGCCCAGCGCGCGGTGACGGCCGCGTACCGCCCGCTCCTCGACGAACTCGGCCTCACCTATCCCCAGTACCTCGTGCTGCTGGTCCTCTGGGAGCGCGGCGAGACCACGGTCAAGGAACTGGCCACGGCCCTGCGCCTCGACTACGGCACGGTCTCGCCGCTGCTGAAGCGGCTGGAGGCGGCGGGTCTGCTGCGGCGTGAGCGGTCGGCGCGGGACGAGCGGTCGGTGCTCGTGGCGGTGACCGGGCGCGGCGAGGAACTCCGGGAGCGCGCGACCTGCGTGCCCGGCGCGCTGCTCGCGGCGACGGGCCTCGGCGGCACGGAGATCGCGCGGCTCCGCGAGGAGCTGTGGCACCTGGCCGAGAAGGCGGAATCGGCGGCGGACCGGGCCCGCTGATCGCGGGTTACCCCGGGTTGCAACCCCCTGGTGGCGCGGGCCGGTTACTGGCCAGTACCTTGTGCACGATGTGTTTGTGCGCACTTGTTTCCGGGGGAGGACAGCATGACTGACGGCCCCGCCGTCGACACCCGCCCGACGAAGATCATGTACGTCGCGGAGGCCACCGCCCACGGCGGCCGTGAGGGCTACGTCACCAGCCAGGACGGTCAGATCGACCTCAAGGTCGCGATGCCCCCGCAGCTCGGCGGCGACGGCAACGGCACCAACCCGGAACAGCTCTTCGCGGCCGGCTACAGCTCCTGCTTCCACAACGCCCTGATCCTGGTCGGCAACCGCGAGGGCTACGACCTGGCCGGCTCCACGGTCGCCGCGAAGGTCGGCATCGGCCCCAACGCGCAGCACGGCTACGGCCTCGCGGTCGCCCTGAGCGTCTCCCTCCCGGTCGTCGACCCCGACCTCGCGACCAAGCTGGTGGACGCGGCCCACGAGATCTGCCCGTACTCGAACGCGACCCGCGGGAACATCGACGTGACGATCCTGCTTGGCTAAGGGGGAGCACCGCAGGAGCGCAGCAAGATGAGGAGTACGGACGTGGACGTGAACGGCACAGTCGCCGAGGGCTTCGAGCCGGTCAGGGAAGCGTTCGTACGGAACTTCGAGACGCTCGGGGAGCGGGGCGCGTCGGTCGCCGTCTACCGGCAGGGGCAGCAGGTCGTCGACCTGTGGGCCGGCACGAAGGACATCGACGGCACGACCCCCTGGGAGCACGGCACCGCCCAGGTCGTGCGCTCGGCGACGAAGGGCACAGCCGCCGCCGTACTGCTCCTGCTGCACCAGCGCGGACAGCTGGACCTGGACGCGCCGGTGGGCCACTACTGGCCGGAGTTCAAGGCGCGGGGCAAGGAGCGGGTGCTGGTCCGGCACGTCCTGAACCACCGGGCCGGCCTGCCGGTCCTCGACCACCCCCTCACCCCCGAGCAGGCCCTCGACCCGCTGCGGGGCCCCGCGGCGGTCGCCGCCCAGGCCCCCGAGTGGGAGCCCGGCACCGACCACGGCTACCACGCGCTCACCTACGGCTGGATGCTCGACGAACTCGTGCGGCGCGTGACCGGGCAGGGCGCGGGCGAGTGGCTCGCGGCACAGATCACCGGCCCGCTGGGCCTGGACCTCTGGCTCGGCCTGCCCGAGTCGGAGGCCCACCGGGTGGGACGCGCGGGCCGCGTCGAGGGCCCCGAGCCGACCGGGGGCCTGCGCGCCCGCCCGAAGCGCTCGGTCACCGAGGCCTACGAGGACCCGGCCTCCCTCACCCGCCGGGCCTTCGCGGCGATCACGCCGTTCCCGGAACAGAACGACCCGGCCTACCGCGCGGCGGCCCTGCCCGCGACCAACGCCATCGCGACGGCGGACGGACTGGCCCGCTTCTACGCGACGCTGATCGGCGACACGGCCGGTGCCTCACGCCTCTTCACGCCGGAGACGGTCGAACTGGCCCGGGCCGAGGAGTCGGCGGGCCCCGACCGCGTCCTGGTGGTCGGCACCCGCTTCGGCCTCGGCTACATGCTGCACGGCAGCGCCTCGCCCTTCCTGACCCCGGGCTCCTTCGGCCACCCGGGCCGCGGCGGCGCCCTGGGCTTCGCGGACCCGGAGTCCGGGATCGCCTTCGGCTACGTCACGAACGGCTTCCGCAAGACGGTGACGGCGGATCCGCGGGCGCAGGGGCTGGTGCGGGCGGTACGGCAGGCCCTGGGGCTCTGAGGCCCCCGATCAGCCGCTCTAGACATGGATCGGGTGGGAGATCCGCCCGGACGCCTGGTCGATCTCCTCGTGCGCTTTGGTCAGTAGCCGCATGGCGAGTTCGTTGAGCGCCCGGGCCCCGGCGATCTCCTCTCCGACCCTGGGCTGATTGGTGTCGGACCGGTGCCGGTTGGCTGCACCGTGCGCCCGTACCTCGGTGCCGTCGGGCAGCCGCACCAGCGCGACCGCGCGCGTGTGCTGGTCGTCCTCCATGAACTCCATCTCGACGTGCCATCCCGCTCGGGTGTGCATCATGACGATCACCTCCGGAAGACCTAGTTCCAGGGTGCTCCTCGCACCGGCCGTACGCACCCGTCCCGACGCGCCTATCCGGCGTGCAGCATCAACCCGATCCCGACGACGAGCAGCCCGGCCGCCGCGATCCTCGGCACCCCGAACCGCTCCTTGAAGAACACGGCGCCGATCGCCGCGCCCACGATGATCGACGACTCGCGCAGGGCCGCGATGGGCGCGAGCTCGGCCTTCGTCTGGGCCCACAGGACGAGGGCGTAGGCGGCGACGGAGAGGGCGGCCCCGATGAGCCCGGTCACGGCGAACGGCCGCAGCAGGGCGACGGTCCGCCCACGCCAGCGGCTCACGGCGTACACGGGGATGACCGCCCCTTGCACGGCCATCAGCCAGGCGATGTACCCGAGCGAGGACCCCGACGCACGTACGCCCAGCCCGTCCACGACGGTGTACACGGCGATCGTCAGCCCGGTCGCCAGGGCTGCCCCGATCGCCGCCCAGTCGGGCCGGCGCCCGCGCAGCCCCCACAGGGCGACGCCGGTCAGCCCCGCGCACGACAGGGCGATACCGGCGGCGGCCCACCCGTCGGGCACCTCGTGTGCCAAGAGCGCCGCGAGCAGGGTCACGACGAGGGGCGCGGTGCCGCGCGCGATGGGATAGGCCTGCCCGAAGTCACCCAGCCGGAAGGACTTCATCAGCAGCGCGTAGTAGGCGATGTGAATGGCGGCGGACAGGAGCAGATACGGCCACGCCCCGGCCGCCGGGAACGCCACGAACGGCGCGAGCGCCAGCCCGATGACCAGCCCGCCGCCCGAGATCAGCGCGAACCCGGCGAGCTTGTCCGTGATCTTGTGCGCGAGGGCGTTCCAGCTGGCGTGGGTCACGGCGGCGAGCAGAACCGCGGCCGTGACCAGCGGCGTCACGAGACGCTCTCGCGCACGTCCACCAGAGTCGCGCCGGCGTGGGCGACGAGGTCGCGGGGCGTCATGGGGAACACGGTGTACGGCGTCCCGGCCGCCGCCCACACGGTCTCGTGCGCGAGCAGGGACCGGTCGGCGAGCACGCGCGTCTTCGTCCGGTGCCCGAAGGGCGGCACCCCACCGATGGCATAGCCGGTCGTCTCCCGCACGACATCGACCTTGGCCCGGGTGACCTTGTCCGCGCCGAGCTCCTTCCGCACCAGCTCGAGGTCGACCCGGGAGGCCCCGTCCATGAGCACCAGCACGGGCACCCCGTCCGCCGCGAAGATCAGCGACTTGCAGATCTGGCTCAGCTCACACCCGAGAGCGGCGGCGGCTTCGGCTGCGGTACGGGTGGCTTCCGGAAAACGCCGGATGAGCGGAACGACCTCGTCGAGCCCGAGCTCCCGCAGGGCCTGGGCGAAAAGGGGATGTGCTCCGGAGTTCTCGGCGTCAGTGGCGGCTGTCGTCGTCATGGGGGCACGCTAGCGGTCCGTGTATCAGGCACGCGAGGGGGACTCAGCTGACCTCGCGCCGCCTAGCCCGGGTCCGCCTTCGTACGGAGGATCTCGCGCGCCTGTTCCGCCGCGCGGGCCGTGCTCTCGCTGACGAAGTCGAGGAAGCGGGCGATGTTCTCGAGGCGGGTGGCGACCGGGGTGCCGGGGCCGAGGACGCCGACGCCCTGGCGTGCGATCTCGACGATCTGGGCGATGGACCGGGCGCTGGCCATCATCGACTGGTACCAGATGTCGTCGTCGACGATGTAGCGCTCACGGCGGCGTTCGTCGCGTTCCCGGCGGAGGAGGCCCTGGCTGTCGAGGAACGCGACCGCCTTGGAGATGGACGCCGGGCTGACCTGGAGGCGCTGGACCAGTTCGGACGCCGTGAGGCTGCCGGTGTCGCTGAGGGTGAGGCAGGCCATCACCCGGGCCGGCATCGTGGTCATGCCCGAGCCCATGAGGACGGTGGTGAACACCTCCTCGTACTCCCGCACGGCCTCGGCGTCGCGCCCGTGTGCCTGCGGGGGCGCCTCGGCCGCCCGGGGCGTGGTCTGCCGGCGCCGGTGGGCGCGGTGCTCGGTGGCGCGGTGGGCCAGGTCGGCGCGGTAGGCGGTGGGACCGCCGTTGCGCATGACCTCGCGCGTGATGGTCGAGGTCGGGCGGTCGACGCGTCGGGCGATCTCCGCGTAGGCGAGGCCGTCGGCCAGTCCCAGCGCGATCTGCTGACGTTCCTGCTGGGTGAGCCTGCCTCCCGGCATCGCGATCTCCTTCGTTCTTCTCAGGTGGCTTTCAGCATAGCGTTCACCTTCATTTCATTGCAACGAAAGCACGGGTGGCGTTGCGTTAAACCAGGAACCATTGCAACGAAATTGCTGCTTTCACCTGCACTTACGCGCTTCAATCGCAACGAGCACGTTGCCATAGCCGTGAACGCAACGTAGCGTTTCATTCATCAGAAACAACGAGCTCAAGGAGAGCACGATGCAGAAGTTCACCACCCCCGCCCCGATCTCCGCCGTCCTCGACATCCCCGCCGGACGCATCCAGTTCATCGCCGCCGACCGGGCCGACACCACCGTCGAGGTCCGGCCCGCGGTCAGCTCGAACGGCCGCGACGTGAAGGCGGCGGAGCAGATCAGCGTCGAGTACGGCGACGGCGTCCTGCGGATCGAGGCCGCACCGGCGAAGAACCGGATCCTCGGCAACTCCGGGTCCGTCGAGGTGACCGTCCAGTTGCCCGCCGGCTCCCGCGTCGAGGCGAAGGCGGCCAGCTCCGAGTTCCGGGGCGTCGGACGGCTCGGCGATGTCGCCTTCGAGGGCGCGCACGGCTCGGTCAAGCTCGACGAGACCGAGGGTGCCCGTCTCACCCTCCTCGCCGGCGACGTCTCGGTCGGCCGCCTGGGCGGACCCGCGGAGATCAGCACCCAGAAGGGCGACATCCGGGTCACCGAGGCCATGGGCGGCACGGTCGAGCTGCGCACCGAGCACGGCGAGATCTCGATCGGCGCCGGCCGCGGCGTCTCCGCCTCCCTGGACGCCGGCACCGGCTTCGGCCGGATCCACAACGCGCTCAAGAACACCGACGGCGCCGACGCGGCCCTGACCATCCACGCGACCACGTCCTACGGCGACATCAGCGCCCACAGCCTGTAAGAGGGGCGCCCCGCGGCGATCCCGTCTGTTCAGTCGAAATCCGTAACAGCTCTGAAGGAGCACACCACCATGTCCATCACTCTTACCGACCAGGACCGCCCGGAGCTGCAGAAGGCCATCGAGGAGATGGTCGAGTCCGGTTTCACCGGGGTGACGATGCGCGTGCACGACGAGCGGGGCGAGTGGGTCGGCAGCGCCGGGGTGCGCAAGCTGGGCGAGACCGCGAAGCCGACGACCAACGGGCACGTCCGGATAGGCAGCAACACCAAGACCTTCACCGCGACCGTGGTGCTGCAACTGGTGGCCGAGGGCACGGTCGGGCTGGACGCCCCGGTGGCCGACCATCTGCCCGAGTTCGGGCTGGACCCGAAGATCACGGTGCGGATGCTGTTACAGCACACCAGCGGGGTGTTCAACTTCACCGGCGAGTACTACGACGACGGGACGTTCGCGCCGGGGATCCCCGCCACGACCGCGGGCCGGGAGTGGGTGGACAACCGGTTCAAGACCTACCGGCCGGAAGAGCTGGTACGGCTGGCGTTGTCCAAGCCGGCGCGGCTTGAGCCGGGGACGGACTGGAGCTACTCCAACACCAACTACGTGCTGGCCAGGCTGCTGATCGAGAAGGTCACCGGCCGCTCGCTCGCCGAGGAGATGCAGCGGCTGATCCTGGGGCCGCTCGGGCTGTCGGACACCGTGGTGCCGGACACCAGCCCGGAGATCCCCGAGCCGCACACCCACGCCTACTACCGGTACGAGGACGTCGGCCGGCAGAAGACGGTCGACGTCACCCGCCAGAACCCTTCCTGGATCTCCACCGGCGGAGACATGATCTCGACCACCCAGGACCTCCGCACGTTCATCTCCGCGCTGATGCGCGGCAAGCTCCTGCCGGCACAGCTGCTGGCCGAGATGTGCAAGCCGCATCCCAAGGTCGGCTACGGGCTGGGGGTGTTCGTGCAGGACGCGGGCGAAAACGGCGGCACCGTCATCACCCACAACGGCGGCACGGCGGGCCACGGGGCGCTGATGTACAGCACGCCCGACGGCAGCAAGACCCTGACCGCCGCGCTGAACTATGTCGACGACGCCGCACTGTCCCTGGCCGAGGCGTTCCAGAAAGCGACGCAGAGGCTCGTCAAAGAGGTGTTCGGCGGCGGGCAGGCCGAGTCGGCTGACGCGGCAAAGCCGGCTCAGTAGACAGGGCCGAGCGGCGTGGACCCGCACGGGCCAAGCCAGCTTCTGTAGAGGAAAGCGTGGAAGAGCCGGTGAGGGCACCCCGTCCCCACGGAGCCCTCACCGGCCGGTTTCTCAGAACTGTCGGAGCGTCAGGCGCGTACCAGCTCCCGGTCCGTGTCCCCGCGGTCGGAGTCCGAGCGCAGGCCCTCGCCCTCGACGTCCACGTTGGGCAGCACCCGGTCCAGCCACTTGGGCAGCCACCAGGCCTTGCGGCCGAGGAGGGCCAGGACGGCCGGGACGATGGCCATGCGGACGATGAACGCGTCGAAGAAGACCGCGATCGCGAGGCCGAAGCCGATCATCTTGACCATCGACTCGGACGAGCCGATGAAGCCGGCGAAGACCGCCATCATGATGACCGCCGCGGCCGTCACCACCCGGGCGCCGTGCCGGAAGCCCGTCACGATCGCCTGGCCGGCCTTCTCGCCGTGGACGTAGGCCTCCCGCATCCGGGTCACCAGGAACACCTCGTAGTCCATGGCGAGGCCGAAGACCACACCGACCATGAAGATCGGCATCATCGACATGACCGGGCCCGTCTGCTCCACGCCCATCAGGTCCGACAGCCAGCCCCACTGGAAGACCGCGACCACCGCGCCGAGGGCGGCCATCACCGACAGCAGGAAGCCGAGGGCCGCCTTCAGCGGGACCAGGATCGAGCGGAAGACCACGATCAGGAGGAGGAAGGCCAGGCCGACCACCAGGACCAGGTAGGGGATCAGCGCGTCGTTGAGCTTCTCGCTGACGTCGATGTTCATCGCCGTGCTGCCGGTGACCAGGACGTTCGCGTCCGTGTCGGCCTTGATGCCCGTGCCCGCGTCCCGGATGCCGTGCACCAGGTTCTCCGTCGTCACGGAGGACGGCTGGGAGCCCGGGATCACGGTGATGGTGGCCGTGTCGCCGGCCTTGTTGGGCGCCGGCGGTGTCACCGTGACGACGTCCTCGAGGCCCTTGATCTCGTCACCGACGTCACCGAAGACCGCCTGCGGGTCGTCGCTGTCCTTGGCGTCGACGACGACCATCAGCGGGCCGTTGAAGCCCGGGCCGAAGCCCTCCGACAGCAGGTCGTAGGCGCGGCGCTGGGTGGTGGAGGTGGGCTGGGAGCCGTCGTCCGGCAGGCCCAGTTCCAGGCTCGACGCCGGGACGGCCGCCGCGCCGAGGCCGATGACACCGAGCAACAGGACCGCGATCGGGCGGCGGACGACGAAACTCGCCCAGCGCGTGCCCAGGTTGGGGCGCTCCGGCTTCTTCGACGCCCGGCCGAGCCGCTTGCCCTTCTCCCCCATCGGCTTCACCTTCCGGCCCGCGTACCCGAGCAGCGCCGGGATCATGGTCAGCGCGATCAGCACCGCGATGGCCACCGTGCCCGCCGCCGCGACGCCCATCTTCGTGAGCATCGGGATGTTGACGACCGACAGACCCACCAGCGCGATCACGACCGTCAGGCCCGCGAAGACCACCGCCGAACCCGCCGTGCCGGTGGCCCGGCCCGCCGCCTCCTCGCGGTCGCGGCCCTCGGCCAGTTCGGCGCGGTAGCGGGAGACGATGAACAGGGCGTAGTCGATGCCGACCGCGAGGCCGATCATCATCGCCAGGGTGGAGGTCGTGGAGCCCAGATCCAGGGCGCTGGCCAGGGCCGTGATCGTGGAGACGCCGATGCCCACGCCGATGAGCGCCGTCAGCAGCGGCAGTCCGGCCGCGACCAGTGAGCCGAAGGTGATGACGAGGACGACCGCGGCGACCGCGATGCCGATGATCTCGCTGCTGCCGGTGTGCGGAACGGTCTGGAGCGCGTCACCGCCGATCTCGACGGTCAGCCCGCTCTTGCGCGCGTCCTGCGCGCTGTCCTGAAGGGCGTCGCGGGAGGAGTCCTCCAGCTCCATGCCGGAGACCTTGTACGACACCTGCGCGTACGCGATCGTGCCGTCCTTGCTGACGGCCTTCGCCCGGTACGGGTCGGTGACGCGGGTGACCTCGGAGCCGTCGGCCAGTTCCTCGACGGTCTCCCGGACCGTCGCCTTGTTGCCGGGGTCGGTCATCTTCTCGCCGCTCGGCGCCTTGAAGACCACGCGTGCGGTGGCTCCGTCGGCGCTCACACCGGGGAAGCGCTGTTCCAGCAGGTCGAAGGCCTTCTGGGCCTCCGTGCCGGGGATGGAGAACGAGCTGTTGCCCGCGGCGGGGGCGCTGGCCGCGCCGACACCGGCGAGGGTCAGCAGGGCCACCCAGATCAGGGCGACGAAGTGCCGCCGCCGGAACGAGAGCCGGCCGAGTTTGTAGAGGAAAGTGGCCACGAGGGCGTACTCCCGGTCAGGTCGTGGGGTGTTTCAGGGCAGGGGTGATCAGCCCGACGACGTGAGCGGTGATCGCGTCAGGTACTGCGGTGGGGATTGCTCAGGGGTGGTTCAGGTGGTGGGGATGCCGAGGGCGGGGAGGACCACGGCGTCGATGTACGAGATGAGGAAGGCCTGCGTCGGCGGCTGGTCGTCGATCAGCGTGCGGGTGGCGAAGGCGCCCACCAGCATGTGCACGACGTAGTCCAGTGCCGGGCAGTCGGCGCGGATCTCGCCGCGGTCGACCGCCTTGCGCACCACCCGGTGGAACTCCTCCATCTCCGGCTCGATGAGCAGTTCTCTGAACGCCTGGAGAAGATCCGGGTTGGCGTGCACCGCCATGAACAGACCCCGCATCAGCGCGGCGTTCTGCTGCATGGTGCAGTCGTCCTCGCGTGAGGTGAGGGCGTGCAGGTCGCCGCGCAGGGAGCCGGTGTCGACGTCGGCGATGTTGCCCGGCTTGTTGTGCCGGACCGCCTTCGCCACCAGCTCCGGCTTGCCGCCCCACTGGCGGTAGAGCGTGGCCTTGCTGGACCGGGTGCGCGCTGCCACGGCGTCCATGGTGAGGGCGTCGTAGCCGACCTCCCGGAGCAGGTCGAGCACGGCCGCGTACAGCTCGGCCTCACGCTCGGGGGTGATCCGACTGCGACGCGCGGTGGCGACCTCAGCCATCTCTCTCACCTTCCTGCTCCGGACCGTGCCTTCGAACGACACGGTTTCGTACGCGACTTCGTACACGACGAATGTAGCGCAGCCTCTATAGAAACGAAACCGTTTCGTACGTGTGCTGCGTCACGGGGGCCCGTTTGTCATAACTTGCTGCGGTCCGCCCCCGGGCAAAGCATGGGGACGTGAGCTATCTGCGTCTGCCGCACCTCCATGACGACCTGCTGTGCTTCGTGGCCGAGGACGACCTCTGGCTCGCCCCGCTCGACGCCCCGGGCCGCGCCTGGCGGCTCACCGTCGACCGCACCAAGGTGGGCCACCCCCGCTTCTCGCCCGACGGCCGCCACCTCGCCTGCACGAGCTGGCGCACCCTGGCGCCCGAGGTCCATCTCGTCCCGGTGGACGGCGGCCCGGGCCGCCGGCTGACCCACTGGGGCAGCGCCGACACCCGGGTCTGCGGCTGGACCCCGGACGGCGAGATCCTGGCCGTGGCCTCGCACGGCGAGCCCTTCTCCTTCTTCACCTGGGGCTACAAGGTCCCCCTCGACGGCGCCCCGGGCCGCAAACTGCCCTGGGGGCCGGTCGCCGACCTCCAGGTCGCGGACCTGGACGGGGAGCGGAAGACCCTTCTCCTCACCGGCACCCCGCCGCACGAGCCGGCCTCCTGGAAGCGCTACCGGGGCGGGGCCATGGGCCGGCTGTGGCTGCACGGCGAACGGCTGCTCGAAGGCCTCGGCGGCCATCTGCACTCCCCCATGTTCGTCGGCGGCCGGATCGCCTTCCTCTCCGACCACGAGGGCGTCGGCAACCTCTACTCGTGCGCCTACGACGGCTCCGGCCTGCGCCGCCACACCGACCACGACGCCTTCTACGCCCGGCACGCCTCCAGTGACGGGACCCGGGTGGTGTACCAGTGCGCGGGCGACCTGTGGCTGGTCGACGACCTGTCGCCGGACTCCGAGCCGCGGCGGCTGGACGTACGGCTGAGCGGGCCGCGCGCGGGGCGGCGCCCGTACCAGGTGGCGGCGGCCCAGCACATCGACGGGATCTCGGTCGACGAGACCGGACGGGCCAGCGCGGTCGTCGTACGCGGCAGCCTGTACTGGCTCACCCACCGCGACGGTCCCGCCCGCACCCTCACCGACACCCCGGGCGTAAGGGTGCGGATGCCGGAGATGCTCGGCGCGAGCGGGCGGGTGGCGTATGTGACGGACGCGGAGGGCGAGGACGCGATCGAGATCGCCTCCCTGCCCCGGGCGTCCGGCGACCGCGGCCCGCGGCGGCTGGCCTCGGGCGCGCTGGGCCGGGTGCGCGAGCTGGTCTCCGACCCGGAGGGCGAGCGGCTCGCGGTCGCCTCGCACGACGGGCGGCTGCTGCTCGTGGACGTGACCGAGGACTCCGACGGTGCGGTCACCGAGCTGATCCGGTCGATCAACGGGCCCGTGCGGGACCTCGCGTTCTCCCCGGACGGGGCGTGGCTGACCTGGTCGCATCCGGGCATCGGGCGGACCCTGCGGCAGATCAAGATGGCCAGGATCAAGGGGGGTTCCGTCATCGACGTCACCAACGGCCGCTTCGAGGACGAGAACCCGGTGTTCACCCGCGACGGCCGCTACCTCGCCTTCCTGTCCTGGCGCGGCTTCGACCCCGTCTACGACGTGCACACCGGCGACCTGTCCTTCCCGCTGGGCTGCCGCCCGTACCTCGTGCCGCTGTCCTCCGCGACGCCCTCCCCGTTCGCGGTGAACCCGGAGGGCCGTCCGGCCGCCGGGGGTCTTGACCCGGTGGAGGACGACGAGAACGGGGACGGCGGGGCGGTGACCGTCGAGGCCGAGGGGCTGGAGAGCCGGGTCACGCCCTTCCCGGTGGCCGCCTCCAAGTACTCGGCGCTGCACCCGGTCGCGGGCGGCGGACTGGTGTGGCTGCGCTGGCCGATCTCGGGCGCGCTGGGCGAGACGTTCGCCAACCCGGACGACACCAGCGGCCGGCCGACCCTGGAGCACTTCGGCATCACCAAGGCCAAGAAGTCCGAACTGGTCGGGCATCTCGACTGGTTCGCGGTGAGCGGCGACGGCAGCCGGCTGGTCGTGGTCGACGAGGGCGAGCTGCGCGCGGTACCCGCCACCGAGTCGGGCGACGCCGACTCGACGGTGTGGATCGACGCGCGCCGCATCCTGCACGTGGTCGACCCGGCGGCGGAGTGGCGGCAGGCGTACGAGGAGGCCGGGCGGCTGATCCGGGCGTACTTCTGGGAACCGGGCATGTGCGGCATCGACTGGGCCGGGGTGCTGGACCAGTACCGTCCGCTGGTCGAACGGGTCGCCTCCCCGGACGAGTTCGCGGACCTGCTGCGCGAGGCGCTGGGCGAGCTGGGCACCTCCCACGCGTACGTCACCGCCGCCCGGCGCGACGAGGGCCCGCCCCACTACCAGCGCCGGCAGGGCCTGCTGGGCGCCAACTTCGTACGCCGGGACGGCGGCTGGACGGTCAAGCGGATCCTGGCCGGCGACTCCTCCGACTCCAAGGCCCGCTCCCCGCTGGCCGGCACGGGCATCCGGGAGGGCGCGGTCCTCACCCACGTCGACGGCCGCCCGGTGGATCCGGACGCGGGCCCCTATCCGCTGCTGGCGGGCGCGGGCGCCTCGACGGTGGAGCTGACCTTCACCCCGGCCGGGGACTCGGCGGAGGGCCTGGGCCCGCCCCGGCGGGTCGCCGTCGTCCCGCTGGTCGACGAGCGGCCGTTGCGCTACCAGGACTGGGTGGCCAAACGCCGGGCGGTGGTACGGGAGTTGAGCGGCGGGCGCTGCGGCTATCTGCACATCCCGGACATGGGCGGCTCGGGCTGGGCGCAGTTCAACCGCGATCTGCGCATGGAGGTGTCCCGGCCGGCGCTGATCGTGGATGTGCGCGGCAACGCCGGCGGCCACATCAGCGAGTTGGTCATCGAGACGCTGAGCCGCACGATCCTGGGCTGGGACCTGACCCGCGACGCCCAGCCCGTGTCGTACACCTCGAACGCGCCGAGGGGCCCGGTGGTGGCCCTGGCGGACGAGGCGACCTCCTCCGACGGCGACATGATCACCGCCGCCTTCAAACTGCTGAAGCTGGGCCCGGTGGTGGGGCAGCGCACCTGGGGCGGGGTCGTCGGCATGACCGGCCGCCACGAGCTGGGGGACGGCACGGTGATCACGGTGCCGATGAACGCGGCCTGGTTCGACGCGTACGGCTGGTCGGTGGAGAACAGGGGCGTCGCCCCCGACATCGACGTCCTGCGCACCCCGCTGGACTGGGCGGAGGGCCGCCACGCCCAGCTGACCGACGCGGTGGAGCTGGCCCTCGGGCTGCTGGAGAGCAACCCTCCGGCGGTGCCGCCGACGTACAGCGACGTACCGGACCGCTCCCGGCCGAAGCTGCCGCCGCGGACCTGAGGAAGACGGGGACGCGAGGAAGGGGTGCCCCGCGCGAGGCACCCCTTCCCTTCAGCACGCGTCGTCAGGCGTCGTAGTCCTGGTCGAAGCGGTCCTCCTGCTCGCGCTCCCGCTCGCGGTCACGCTGCGGGTTCTGCGGGTGCTGCGGGTTCTGCGGGTGCTGCGGCGAGTCCATGTCCTCGTCCCGCCGGCGACCGCGGCCCTGCATCTGCTCGCGGGCCTGGTCGGCCTTCTGACGGGCCTGGTTCTGCCACTGCTCGGACTTCTCCTGGAACTGGTCCTTCATACCCATGTGGGTTCACTCCCGTTGGGGGTGAGGGGATCTGGCCCGATCAGATTCACACGGGTCGTGACCCTGCGCATGTCGATCACTTACGGAGCGTAGTCCGCTGCTGCTCATCGGCCGCTCCACCTGCCCCGACGAGGCCCGTGCGCATGCCCGTGAGCCGGTCCGCGAACCGCCGCATCTCGCGCTGTCCCACCGTCCCGATGACTGCGGGCAGATGTCCGCGCACGCCCTGCATGCCGCGCAGCCACCACTGCCCGTACACATGGCTCGACCGGCTCTCTATCCCGGCCACGAGCCGGTCCACCGCCGGGCCCAGCGGATAGGTCTTGTTGGACGGCCAGGGCAGCCGCTGCCTCAACTCCCGCATGACGTCGTCCTGGTCGGCCCCGCGCACCATGTCGGTGTCGGTCCACGACAGATACCCGACGCCGACCTTCACGCCCCGGTGCCCGACCTCGGCACGCAGACTGTGCGCGTACGCCTCCACACCGGACTTGGACGCGCAGTACGCGGTCATCATCGGCGCCGGAGTGATCGCGGCGAGGGACGCGATCTGCAGCAGATACCCCCGGCTCTTGAGCAGCGACGGCAGGAAGGCGCGGCCGGTCACCGCCGAGCCGATCAGATTGACCTCGATCACCCGCCGCCAGGACTCCGGGTCGGAGTCGGCGAAGGGACCGCCGGTGGCGACACCGGCGTTGGCGACGACGATGTCGACCCTCCCGAAGCGCTCCTCGACCTCGCTCGCGACCCGGACCATCGCCTCGTGGTCGGTGACGTCGGCGTGCCAGTGGTCGCTGTCGCTGTGCAGCCGCCCGGAGACCTCCTTGAGCGCGTCCGGCTCCAGGCCGACCAGCGCCACCTTCACGCCGCGCGCGGAGAGCTTGCGGGCCAGCAGCTCCCCGACGCCACGCGCCGCCCCGGTCACCACGGCGACCTTCCCCTCGAGGCTCACCCTGCTCATGCGCTCTCCTCGGATACGACCTGGATGTGTGCGTGGACCAGTTCCCGGATCTTGCCGCCGACCAGCCCCGGCGCCTCGACCGGCGTCATGTGGCCGATGCCGGGCAGCTCGGTGAGCCCGGTGCACTGCGGCAGCGCGGCGGCCAGGGCCCGGGCCTGCACGGGCGGTGTCAGCCGGTCCGCCGTACCGACGACGACGGCCGTGGGCACGCGCAGCTCACGTACGCCGTGGTCGAGGTCCAGCAGGTCCAGCACCTGCGACCAGGAGTAACGGACCTTGCGGGGGCAGGCGTGCACGATCCGGGCACACGCCTCGACCATGTGCGGGGCCGAACCGGCGCCCATCGTCCCGTACTTGAGGATCCGGCGGGCCAGCGGTGTCACCGGGCCGAGCGGCGCCCGGGAGCCCAGGATCCGCCGCGTCAGCCAGGTCCGCGGCCGACCGGCCCGGATCGGTACGACGGTGGAGGCGGCGACCAGCTGTGAACTGCCCGTGCTGCACAGCAGGACAGCGGCCGCGTGCGCCCGGAAGCCGGCCCGCTCGGAGGCCGCCATCACGGTCATGCCGCCCATGGAGTGCCCGGCGATCACGGCCTGTTCCCCGGGCGCCAGGGTGGCTTCGAGTACGGCCTCCAGGTCGTCGGCGAGCGCCTCGGCGCTGCACGCGGGGCTCGCGGGGCTGCGCCCGTGGCCGCGCTGGTCGTAGGCGATGACCCGGTGGTCGGCGGCCAGTTCGCGGATCTGCGCCGCCCAGAAGGCGGTGGAGCAGGTCCAGCCGTGGGCCAGGACGACGGCCGGGGCGCCGTCGGGGCCGTGGATCTCGACGTGCAGCCGGGCGCCGTCGGCGGACACGGCGGTCAGCTCACGCGCGGGGGCGGGCGGGGCGTAGGGCCCGGAGTCGACGTGCAGGAGGCGGCTCACGCGTCCACCCCGGCCTTCTCGGCTTCCTTCCGCGCGGGAACGCGCAGGACGTCGTACTCCGCGAGATCCACCCGTCGTGTCGCCCGCCGGAACTCGCCGGTCGTGCCGGGCCAGATGGTGGTGTTGCGGCCGCTCGCGTCGAGGTACCAGCTGGTGCAGCCGCCGGTGTTCCACACCGTGCGCTTCATGCGCTCCTGCACCCGGTGGTTCCAGTCCCGTACGGCGCCCGGACGGGCGTCGAGGGCGACCCGGCCGCCGAGGACGTCGAGTTGGCGGACGAAGTCGGCCAGGTAGTTCAGCTGGGACTCGATCATGAGGATCATCGAGGAGTTCCCGAGGCCGGTGTTGGGCCCGATGATCGTCATCCAGTTGGGGAAGCCGGCGGCGGAAGCGCCGCGCAGGGCCTCCATGCCGCCCTTCCAGGTCTCCGCGAGGGTCCGTCCGTCGGCGCCCACGACCCGGTCCGCGATGGGCATGTCGGTGACGTGGAACCCGGTGCCGAAGACGATCGCGTCCGCCTCGGCCTCACTGCCGTCGGCGGCGACCAGGGTGGATCCGCGGACCTCGGCCAGGCCGCTCGCGACCACGTCCACGTTGGGCTGGGCGAGCGCCGGATAGTAGTCGCTGGACAGCAGGATCCGCTTGCAGCCGATGCGGTAGTCCGGGGTGAGCTTCGCCCGCAGGGCCGGGTCCTTGATGGAGCGGGCCATGTTGCGCCGGGCCATCTCCTCGACGAGGCCGAGCTGGCCCGGGTGCTTGGTGAACGCCTGCACCTGCACCTCCCGGATGCCCCACAGCAGTCCGCGCCGAAGCTGCGAGGTGAAGGGCAACTGCCGGTGCAGCCACCGCTCGGTGCCGCTGATGTTCCGGTCGACGCGGGGCATGACCCACGGCGGGGTCCGCTGGAACAGGGTCAGGCGCGAGACCTCTGGCTGGACGGCCGGCACGATCTGGGCGGCCGAGGCCCCGGTCCCCACCATCGCGACGCGCTTTCCGCGCAGGTCGTAGTCGTGGTCCCAGCGGGCCGAGTGGAAGACCTTGCCGGGAAAGGACTCCAGCCCCGGTATCTCCGGCACCTTCGGATCGGACAACGGCCCGGTCGCCGACACGACCATGTCCGCCGACAGATTCCCGCTGCTGGTCTCGATGTCCCAGCACAGCCGCTCGGCGTTCCAGCTCATCCGCTTCACCTCCGAGTCGAAGCGGATGTGCGGCCGCAGCCGGAACACGTCCGTGACGTGCTCCAGATAGGCGCGGATGTGCTCCTGCCCGGAAAAGGTGCGCGGCCATTCGGGGTTGGGCGCGAAGGAGAACGAGTACAGATGCGAGGGCACGTCACACCGGCACCCCGGGTAGCTGTTGTCCCGCCAGGTGCCGCCGACGCTGCTCGCCCGCTCCAGGACGACGAAGTCGGTGACGCCCTCGCGGCGCAGCCGCACGGCGGCCCCCAGCCCGCCGAACCCGGACCCGACCACCGCGACCCGTACATGCTCGCGTTCGTGTTCGCGCTCGCCCATGCCGACACCTCCACACACCACGAGAACCATGCCAGTGAACACTGGCGCAATGGGAGCGTAGGGCAGCGGCGTACTGATGGGTAGGGGGCAGAACGAGGAAGTTACCCGTGGTACGCCTTAAGGTGCCCAGGTGGCCGAGAAGCGTGAATACCGCATGGAAGAGCTGGCCCGCCTGGCCGGGATCACGGTGCGCACCCTGCGCTTCTACCGCGAACGCAAACTGATCCCGCCACCCCGCAGGGAAGGCCGTATCGCCTGGTACGACGACCACCACCTGGCCCGCCTGCGCACGATCACGGCCCTGCTGGAACGCGGCCACACCCTCAGCGGCATCGCGGAACTGGCGGAGGCCTTCGACAACGGCCGGGACGTCGGTGACCTGCTCGGCGTCGGGGGCGCCCCCACCGAGGAGGAGCCGGTCCACCTCACCCCCGAGGAACTCGCCGACCACTTCGCCGGCGAGACCACGCCCGAGAACCTCGCCGCCGCGATGGAACTCGGCTACCTCGGCACCGACGGCGACGAGATCGTCCACATCAGCCGCCGCCTCCTGGACGTCTCCTCGGCCCTGGTCCACGAGGGCATCCCCCTCGCCGACGTCCTCGACGCGGCCAAACAGGTCCGCACCCACGCCGACGCCCTGGCCGAACTCTTCACCGACCTGGTCCTGCGCCACGCCACCCCCCAGGACCTGCCCCGCCTGCGCCCCCTGGCACGGAGCGTGGTGGAGGCGGAACTGTCACTGGCGCTGGACCGCCGGATGCGCAGGCCCTGAGCCCTTACCTGTCCCTGTCGTACACGACGGTCACGGGCGCGTGATCGGACCACCGCTCCGCGTGCGTGGCGGCCCGCTCCACGAACCCCTTGACCGCCCGCCCGGCGAGCCCGGGCGTGGCGACGTGGTAGTCGATCCTCCAGCCGGTGTCGTTGTCGAACGCCCGTCCGCGGTACGACCACCACGAGTACGGCCCCTCGGTGTCCGGGTGCAAGGCCCGCACGACATCGACGTATCCCCCGTCCGCCTCCTGGAAGACCTGAGTGAGCCACTCCCGCTCCTCCGGCAGGAACCCGGAGTTCTTCCGGTTCCCGCGCCAGTTCTTGAGGTCGGCCTCCTGATGGGCGATGTTCCAGTCGCCGCAGACCAGGACCTCGCGCCCTTCCGCGGCGGCCCGCTCCCTGAGCCCCTTCAGATGGGTGAGGAACTCGCCCATGAAGCGCACCTTCTCGTCCTGCCGCTCGGTACCGACCTCACCCGAGGGCAGATAGAGGGAGGCGACGGTGACCCCCGGCAGGTCCGCCTCGACATACCGCCCGCTGCCGTCGAACTCCTCCGACCCGAACCCGATCCGGACCCGGTCGGGCTCGCGACGGCTGTACAGGGACACCCCGGCCCGCCCCTTGGCAGCGGCCGGCGCGTGCACCACATGCCACCCCTCGGGCGCCCTCACCTGCTCGGGCAACTGCCCCGGCTCGGCGCGCACCTCCTGCAGGCACAGCACATCGGCTTCGGTCTCCGCGAGCCACTCCACGAAGCCCTTCTTCGCGGCGGCACGCAGCCCGTTCACATTCACAGAGGTCACAGTGAGCACCCCGGCACGATACCGGCACACTGGACGAGGTCCAGTTCCGGATCGAACACACTCCCCCACGACACATGAGCTGACATACGGTACACAGCATGCATATACGCCGGGTCCCCTTCGACCACCCCGACGCCACGAAGCTCAACGACCAGGTCCAGGCCGAGTACCACGTCCGCTACGGCGACGGAGGCGACGCCACGACCATGGCCGCCTCGGACTTCGCTCCGCCGAACGGCACCTACCTGATCGCGTACGACGAGTACGACTCCCCCGTCGCCTCGGGCGGCTGGCGTACCCAGGACGCGAACGACGAGGGCAACCTGGACGGCGACGCCGAGATCAAGCGCATGTACGTGGTCGACGGCATGCGCGGCCGGGGCCTCGCGCGCCGCGTCCTGGCCGCCCTGGAGGAGGACGCGCGCGCGGCGGGCCGCTCCCGCATGGTCCTGGAGACCGGCACGAAGCAGCCGGAGGCCATAGCCCTGTACACGTCCAGCGGCTACGAGCCGTGCGGGAAGTTCGGCTACTACCGCCACTACGAGTCGAGCCGCTGCTTCGCCAAGAGCCTCTGACGCGTGGGGTGCTGAACATACGTCAGAGCCCCGGTCGGGATTCCCGACCGGGGCTCTGAGCTGCGTGGACCTGAGGGGATTTGAACCCCTGGCCCCCTCGATGCGAACGAGGTGCGCTACCGGACTGCGCCACAGGCCCTTGCAACGAGTGAAACTTTAGCACCCCGATCGGCCTGCTTGGAAATCCGTTCCCGAGGGCCGGTCACCTGCGGGTTCGGGGGTTACTCGTTGGCGGCCCGCGGCCGGTCCCCGTCCTCGTACTGGTCGAACAGCGGCGTGCGGCCGCGCTCCCGTGCCCGCCGTGCGGAGGCCGCGCGGCGGGCGTCGGTGCGCCCGTCGTCGTCCGCCCGCTCCTCGGCGTGGGGCTCCGGCTCGCCGGGGAGGTCGGCGTCGTCCTCCAGGTCCGGGGTGACGGAGCTCGACCGGGCCGAGCTCCAGGTGTCGGGGGCCCCGAGGTCGATGTCGCTGGTGGCCCGGGGGGCGACCGGCGCGGTCACATAGGTCGGCAGGGGCACCGGCACCGGATCCCAGCTGTCACCACCCTGCCCGGGGCGCCGCTGCCGCTCGCGCTGCTGGTCGACCCACTCGGCGTGGTCGGTCTGCTCGACGAGTGCGCGCCGGTCGGCCGCGAGAGCGGACAGGCCGGGGTCGGTCACCGGCTCGGGTCCGTCCTCCGGTTCGTCGGCCTCCTGGTCGGCACCGGCGCGCCGGCCGGACTGACGCTGCCGCTCCCGCAGCCGCTGGGCCGCGAGCTCGGCCCGGCGGCGGTCCATCTGGTACGTGAAGCGGCGGCGCTCCTGCGTGCGCAAGTACGCGATGTACACGCTGAGCATGACCGCGGGCACGCCGGGCGCCCACAGGAACGCCAGGCCTCCGACCGCGGCGACGATCGCGCCGAGGGTGAAGGCGAGGAACAGCATGGTGGTGGTGCGCCGACGGCGCGCGAGCACCTTCGAGCGCCGGGCACGTGCCGCGGCCGCCTGGGCCTGCGGCGACGGTCGGCGCCGGGCGGCGGGCACGCGGCCCTCTCCGCGGGCCGCGGACGCCGCGTTCGGTGCGGGTGCCGGGCGGGCCGGCTGCTCCGATCGGGCCGGCCGCTCCGGGGCGGGCGACGGTACGGGTGCCTGGGTCTGCGGACGCGTTTTGGACACGGCGAAGGCCCGGACGTCCACCGAGTCGGTGACGGCGTCCAGGTCGTCGGCGCCCTGCTCCCCCTCCTCGGTGGAGCGCGCCCGCAGGTCCTTGGCGTACCGGCGCTCCATCCCCGCCCGGCCGGAAAGCAGCCGGATGGCGGTGCTGAAGCGTTCCGTCGGACGGGCCTCGTTCAGCTCGTCCTGCCTACGGAGCCACATCGGCACCAAGTAGGCGGCCCAGGCCCCGACAATGACTGCGTAGATGAGGCCGCTGCTGCTCACGTCTCACACCGTAGAGGGGTTTGCGTGAGGCCATCTGCCAATTGCGTCGGTGTGTCGCACGATCTGGCTGATATTTCGAACTTTTTTTGTGACCGATGCGATCAGCAGACCGCCCAGGCCGGGAATTCATTGCCCTGAGACGGTCACTGGCCGATCATTTTCGAACATATATTCAATTTCCGGGGCGGTGCCGG
Source organism: Streptomyces purpurascens (assembly GCF_045040895.1). Taxonomy (NCBI): domain Bacteria; kingdom Bacillati; phylum Actinomycetota; class Actinomycetes; order Kitasatosporales; family Streptomycetaceae; genus Streptomyces; species Streptomyces purpurascens. The sequence continues at coordinate 3,921,864 of NZ_CP108341.1, forward strand.
ATTCCCGGATTACTCTGCGATCGTGCCCGGTGCCAGCGCCTCAGCAACCCGTCCGGCACCTCTTCCGCCGTGAGCGCGAACACGAGGTGGTCGCGCCAGCCCCCGTCGATGTGGAGATAACGGGGCCTGAGCCCCTCCTCACGGAATCCGAGTTTCTCCACGACCCGGCGGCTGGGCCCGTTCTCGGGGCGAATGCAGACCTCGATGCGGTGCAGTCCGACGGCGCGGAAACAGTGGTCCACGACGAGCGCCACCGCCGTCGGCATCACCCCGCGCCCGGCCACCGACTCGTCCACCCAGTAACCGATGTGCCCCGAGCACATCGAGCCCCAGGTGATCCCGGCGACCGTCAACTGCCCCACCAGCCGCCCCTGGTACTCGATGACGAAGGGCAGCATCCGGCCCGCGTTCGCCTCCGACCTCAGGTGCCGCACCATCTGGCGGAAGGTCGGGCGGTGCGCGAGCGGCCCGCCGGGCGCGGGCGGCGGAATGGTCGCCTCCCAGGGGCGCAGCCAGTCGCGGTTGCGCCGGTTGACGTCGCGCCATGCCCGCTGGTCGCGCAGCTTTATCGGCCGGAGGACGATGTCGCCGTCCACCAGCTCGACGGGCCAGGATGCGCTGTTCAGCTCGCACCCCCCGTGCCGGGTCTGGGGTGGTCGCCGCCTCGGAGCTGCTCGACGGCGTGGATCAGCAGCGGCTCCAGGACGGCCAGTCCGTCCTTCACACCACCGCTGGAGCCGGGCAGATTGACGATCAGCGTTGCGCCGGCCACTCCGGCCAGGCCCCGGCTGAGCGCCGCGGTCGGCACCTTCTCCCGGCCGAACGCCCGGATGGCCTCGGCGATGCCCGGCACCTCGTGGTCGATCACCCGGCGTGTCGCCTCGGGGGTGCGGTCGGTGGGCGAGATGCCCGTACCGCCGGTGGTGACGATGACGTCGTAGCCGGTGTCGACACCGGCGCGCAGGGCCGCCTCCACGGGGTCTCCGTCGGGGACGACCTGCGGTCCGTCGACCTCGAAGCCGAAGCCCTTCAGACCGGCGGAGATCAGCGGGCCGCCCTTGTCCTCGTAGATCCCGGCGGCGGCCCGGTTGGAGGCGGTGACGACGAGAGCGCGATACGTCATGCCCGGCTCCAGTCGCCCGACTTACCGCCCGTCTTCTCTTCCACCCGTACGTCCGTGATGACCGCTCCCTTGTCGACCGCCTTGACCATGTCGATCACGGTGAGCGCGGCGACGGAGACCGCGGTGAGGGCCTCCATCTCCACCCCCGTGCGGTCCGTGGTCTTCACGGTGGCCAGGATCTCCACGGCGTCGTCCGCGACCGACAGGTCCAGTTTCACACCGGAGACCGACAAGGGGTGACAGAGCGGGATCAGATCGGGGGTCCGTTTGGCGCCCATGATTCCGGCGATCCGCGCGGTCGCGAGGGCGTCGCCCTTGGGGACGCCCTCGCCGCGCAGCAGTTCGATCACGCGGGGCGAGACGAGGACGCGTCCGCTGGCGCGGGCGGTGCGCGCGGTCACGTCCTTCTCGGACACGTCGACCATGCGGGCGGCGCCGGCGTCGTCGATGTGCGTCAGTCGGTCCTGCGTAGGGGGATCCTGCGTGCTCATGCTGTGTGGCGCTCCCGGTCCGGGCCTGCTGTGCGCGACACGGTACCCCCAACCAGCGGCTATCGGCCGAGCAGGACCACGTCGACCTCGGCGCCGGGCTCGACGGACTCGGTGTCCTCGGGGACGACGATCAGCGCGTCCGCGTGGGCGAGGGCGGCGACCAGATGGGATCCGGCGCCGCCGACCGGGGTCGCCCGTCCGTCGGCGCAGGTGGCCCGCAGGAACTGGCGGCGGCCCTTCGGCGAGGTCAGCGCCTTGTCGGCGGCCAGGGTGGCCCGGGTCGTCGGCCGGTGGACGTCCCGCAGGCCCATGAGGGTGCGGATCGCGGGGCGGACGAACAGTTCGAAGGAGACGTACGACGACACCGGGTTGCCGGGCAGGGCCAGCAGCGGGGTGTGGTCGGGGCCGATGGAGCCGAAGCCCTGGGGCTTGCCGGGCTGCATGGCGAGCTTGCGGAACTCGATGCCGCTGCCCGCCTCGTCCTCGTCGCCCACGTGGGACAGGGCTTCCTTGACGACGTCGTACGCCCCGACGCTGACACCGCCCGTGGTGACCATCAGGTCGGCGCGGACCAACTGGTCCTCGATGGTGGAGCGCAGGGTCTCGGCGTCGTCGGCGACGGCCCCCACGCGGTAGGCGATGGCGCCGGCGTCACGGGCGGCCGCGGTGAGGGCGAAGCTGTTGGAGTCGTAGATCTGACCGGTGCGCAGTTTCTCGTCGGGCTGGACGAGTTCGCTGCCGGTGGAGAGCACCACCACGCGCGGGCGCGGGCGGACGCGTACGGTGCCACGGCCGATCGCGGCGAGCAGGCCGATCTGGGGCGGGCCGAGGACGGTGCCGGCCCGCAGGGCGCGGTCGCCGGCCTTCACGTCGCTGCCCTGCGCGCGCACATGCGCGCGTGCCTCGGCCGGGCGGTACACCTGCACATGTCCGGAGGCGCCCTGGGGGCCGAGGCTGCGGGCGCGCATGCCGTGCACCGGGCCCTCGCCGAGTCCGCCGTCGGTCCACTCGACGGGCACGACGGTCTCGGCGCCGGGCGGCAGCGGGGCGCCGGTCATGATGCGGGCCGCCTGGCCGGGGCCCACGTGGACCGGCTCGGCCTGGCCCGCCGCCACGTCCCCGACGACCTCCAGGGCCGCCGGGAACTCCTCGCTCGCGCCCGCCACGTCCGCGACCCGTACCGCGTAGCCGTCCATGGAGCTGTTGTCGAACGGCGGCAGGGACACCGGCACCGTGATGTCCTCGACCAGGACGCAGCCCTGGGCGTCGAGCAACTGCAGCTCGATGGGTTCCAGGGGGCGGACGGTCGTGAGGACGTCCTCCAGGTGCTCGTCCACCGACCAGAGGCGGTCGGGGCCCGAGTGGTCCTGGACCGGGGTGCGGGGCGCGGCGCTGCTCAACGTGTTACATCTCCTCGGCTACGTAACTGCGAAGCCAGGTCCGGAAGTCCGGGCCCAGGTCTTCACGTTCGCATGCGAGTCGGACAATGGCACGCAGGTAGTCGCCGCGGTCGCCGGTGTCATAGCGGCGGCCCTTGAAGACGACGCCGTGCACCGGGCCGCCGATCTTCTCGTCGGCCGCGAGCTGCTGGAGGGCGTCCGTGAGCTGGATCTCGCCGCCGCGGCCCGGCTCGGTCCGGCGCAGTATGTCGAAGATGTGCGGGTCGAGGACGTAGCGGCCGATGACCGCGTAGTTCGACGGGGCGTCGGACGGGTCGGGCTTCTCGACGAGGCCGCCGACCTTGACGACGTCGCTGTCCTCGGTGGTCTCCACGGCCGCACAGCCGTAGAGGTGGATCTGCTCGGGGGCGACCTCCATGAGCGCGATGACGCTGCCGCCGCGCTGCTCCTGGACCTCGACCATGCGCTGGAGCAGGGGGTCGCGGGGGTCGATGAGGTCGTCACCGAGGAGGACGGCGAAGGGCTCCTCGCCCACGTGCGGGGCGGCGCACAGGACGGCGTGGCCGAGGCCCTTGGGGTCGCCCTGGCGGACGTAGTGCATGGTCGCGAGGTCGCTGGACTCCTGGACCTTGGCGAGGCGGCCGGCGTCGCCCTTCTTCTGAAGCGCCGACTCGAGTTCGTAGTTGCGGTCGAAGTGGTCCTCGAGGGGGCGCTTGTTGCGGCCCGTCACCATGAGGACGTCGTCGAGACCCGCGCCGACGGCCTCCTCGACCACGTACTGGATCGCCGGCTTGTCGACGACCGGCAGCATCTCCTTGGGAGTGGCTTTGGTGGCCGGCAGGAACCGGGTGCCGAGGCCTGCTGCGGGAATGACAGCCTTGCTGATCCGAGGGTGCGACTGAGTCATGCCCGCCACCATATCCGGTGTCTTTGGGCGGAATCTGCCGCTCCGTTTCATGGGCGCTCATATGAGCGTATTAGCACGATACGGGAGCAACCATTGAGTCACATCGGGCGTCCGGGCGAGCCTGACAAGCGGAGTTTGCGGCGAGAGCTCCTCTCGGTGAGGAACAGGTTGACGGCGGATGACCTGCGGGAAACCTCCGCCGCACTGGCCGCGCGGGCGCTGGAACTGCCGGAATTGGCGGGGGCCGGCACGGTCGCGGCGTACGTCTCCGTGGGGAGTGAACCGGGGACCCTCGCGCTCCTGGACACGCTGCGCGCCCGGGGCGTGCGCGTCCTGCTTCCGGCCCTGATGGCCGACAACGACCTGGACTGGGGCGTCTACGAAGGCGAGGGCTCGCTCGCGCGTGTCCGGCACGGCGGCGGCAGGATGGAGCTCTTCGAGCCCTCCGGCGAGCGCCTCGGACCGGACGCCGTGACCACCGCCGACGCCGTGCTGCTGCCGGGGCTCGCGGTGGACACGCGCGGAATGCGGCTCGGGCGTGGCGGCGGCTCGTACGACCGTGTCCTGGAGCGACTGGAGCGGGCGGGCGCCCGGCCTTCCCTGGTGGTGCTGTTGTACGACACGGAGGTGGTCGAGCAGGTCCCGGAGGAGGCGCACGACCGGCCGGTGCACGCGGTGGTGACTCCCTCGGGGGTGCGGCGGTTCGGGGAGCGGACCGGCTGACGACGAAACGGCCCTCCACGCGCGCGTGGAGGGCCGTTTCGTCGTGCGGGCGTCAGCGGCTCACGGCTTGAGCACCAGCTTGTCGGTCGCGCTGTCCTCGACCGCCTTGTCCGAGTAGGACCACGGCAGCAGTTCGCCCTCGGCCCACTTGTCCGTCTGGTCGACGTAGTGGGCGCTGTAGGCGTGCCCGGACGCACCGGAGAGGTTGATCCACTTCGACTTGTCGAGGTCGCCGAGGTTCACGACCATCCGCATGGACGGCACCCAGACGACGCTGTAGCCGCCGGCGGCGTTCCAGCCGGTCGCGTTGACCGTCGCCTCGCCGCCGCCGAGCTCCCACGGGCCGCGGTTGAGGGCGAACTGGACGAAACCGGGGCCCTCGGTGCCGAGGGTCTGGTTGTCCAGGAACAGGCGGTGCAGCCGGCCCCAGCTCCAGCTGTCGATGTCCTTGCCGAGCTTGGCGGTCAGCTCCCAGCGGGCGTCGATCATGGCCCGCCTGAGCAGCTGGTCGCGGTTGGCGGCAGGGGGACGGGTGCCCGCCTCGGGCGTCTTCCACCAGTCGCTGTCGGGCTGCTCCATCAGCTTGCGGACCACCTCGAACCAGCGGTCGCCGCCGTCCGGCTGCGCCTGGTCGGGGTCGCGCTGGCCGCACTCGCGGACCTTCTCGGCCTCGTCGGCGGGCCCGGTGGTGTTGACCGGATCGACGTACAGGCACTGGCCCTTGGGTCGCAGCTCCTTGGGCAGCTTGTTGCCGAAGGCGAGCTTGAGGATGTTGCGCCAGACCGCGTTGAAGTAGGCCGCGGCGGCCGAGTCGGCGTCCTGGGTGTAGTCCCAGCCCTCGAGGAGCTTCTGCGCCTCGCGGACATCCTTGTTCTCGGGGTCGATCTTCAGCAGCGTGGGCACCAGCAGCCGGGCGATCTCACTGCTGTTGTCCAGCTGCATCTGGCGCATGTCGTCCGTGGAGACCTTGCCGCCGTCCTTGATCTTCGACTGGATCAGGTCGCTTATGCGCTGGCTGCGCGTGCCGTAGCCCCAGTCCTTGGTGAGCGTGTAGGGGTACTTGTCCGGGTCGATCACGGCCTGGTTGGCGGTGACGATGTAGCCGCGCTTCGGGTTGTACTCGTACGGCAGCGCGTCCTGGTCGACGTAGCCCGTCCAGCGGTACTTGGGGTCCCATCCTGGCGCGGGGATCGAGCCGTCGTCGCCCTCCGGACGCGTGGGGATCCTCCCCGGGAGGGTGTAGCCGATGTTGTCCTGGGTGTCCGCGTAGATCAGGTTCTGCGAGGGCACCTCGAACTGCGCGGCGGCCTTGCGGAAGCCGTTCCAGTCCTTCGCCTTGTCCATGGCGAAGACGGCGTCCATGGTGGTGCCCGGCTGCAGCGCGGTCCAGCGCAGCGCGACGCCGTAGCCGTCGCCTCTGTCGGGTGCGGCGGTGTTGACTCCGGCCTTCTTGCCGACCTTCACCAGCTCTTCGTCACGGTCCGACAGCAGGGGCCCGTTGTCGGTCTCGCGGACCACGATCTTCTTGGACTCGCCGCCGGCGACCTTGATGGTCTCCTCGCGCGTCTGGAAAGGCTTGATCTTGCCGTCGTACTGGTAGCCGTTGCCGGTGATCTTCTCCAGATAGAGGTCCGTGACGTCGACGCCGGAGTTGGTCATGCCCCAGGCGATGTCCTGGTTGTGACCGATTATCACGCCGGGCATGCCCGCGAAGGTGTAGCCGGAGACGTCGTACTGGCACGAACTGGAGACGCTGCGGCAGTGCAGGCCCATCTGGTACCAGACGGACGGCAGCGAGGGACCCAGGTGCGGGTCGTTGGCCAGCAGCGGCTTGCCGGTGATGGTGTGCTCGCCGGAGACGACCCAGGAGTTGGAGCCGATGCCGTCGCCGTTCACACCGACCGCCGGTGGGAGGTCGTCCAGGACCTTGGTGAGGCCGGTGAGCTGGCTCTGGAGGCCTTGCGTGCCCGAGCTGCCGGAGGCGGTGCCCCCGGTCCCTGTGGAGGCCCCGGTCCCGGTGGAGCCGCCCGTGCCGGTGGAGCCGCCGGACGTGCCGCTCGTGCCGCCCTGTTCGAACGTGCCCGTCAGCTCGCTGTACTGGCCCTCCTGGACGATCGCCTTGTTGCGGCCGGAGGGGTACTCCGGGTACAGGTCGGCGATCTGCTTCGGGCCGAGGCGGCTGGTCAGCAGGGCGCGGTCGACCTCGTCCTGCATGTTGCCGCGCAGGTCCCAGGCCATCGCCTTCAGCCAGGAGACCGAGTCGACCGGGGTCCAGTTCTGCGGCTTGTAGTCGTTGGTGAAGCCGAGCGCCGCGTACTCCAGGGAGATGTCCTTGCCGTCCTTGCCCTGGAGGTAGGAGTTGACCCCCTTGGAGTACGCCTGGAGGTACTTCTTCGTGGAGGACGACAGCTTGGTGTCGTACTCCTTCTTGGCGACCCGGTCCCAGCCGAGCGTGCGCAGGAACTCGTCGTTGTCGACCTGGCTCTTGCCGAACATCTCCGACAGCCGCCCGGAGGCCATGTGGCGGCGTACGTCCATCTCGTAGAACCGGTCCTGCGCCTGGACGTAGCCCTGCGCCATGAACAGGTCCGCGTCGGAGGAGGCATAGATCTGCGGAATGCCGTAGTTGTCCCGCTTCACCTCGACCGGCCCCGAGAGGCCCTTGAGTGTGAGGGTGCCCTTGGTCTGCGGGAAGGAGGCCCGGACGGTACTGATGGACCAGTATCCCCCGAAGCCGACGCCCCCGATGAGGGCCAGCACCAGGACGAGCACGATCAGACGGGCTTTGCGCCCCTTTCTCCTGCCGGACTTGCCGGGCTGCTGACCCGTGGAGGCGGTGGTGTTGGGGGGCATCGCTGTCCTTGCTGTCCTAACGCGAGCGGCAGGTTCGGCTGTGCTTTTAACTGAGCGCTGGAGCAACGATAGGCGCAGGGTCCTGCGCCCCTTGACGCGGAGTCGGGAACCGGCACGGACGAACGTTCGATCTTGCCCTCGGAAGCGTCAAGAAATCGTCAAGAGTTAGGTAAGGTAACGAAGTAGTTGGCGCGGTGCGCCACAGCTTCATGTGCGATGTACGTGAGCCCACGCGCGTGTGCGGGTGGGCCAGGGAAGGATTCGGCCGCTGACTGTTCACCACCTCAACCAGCTCTTGCTCGTCTGCTCGCTCGTCCTGCTCGTCGCCGTCGCAGCGGTACGGATCTCCTCGCGCAGCGGGCTCCCCAGCCTGCTCGTCTACCTGGGCATAGGCGTCGCCATGGGCCAGGACGGCGTGGGCGACATCCACTTCGACAACGCCGAACTGACCCAGGTCATCGGATACGCGGCCCTGGTCGTGATCCTGGCCGAGGGCGGTCTGGGCACGAAGTGGAAGGAGATCAAGCCGGCCCTGCCGGCCGCCACGGCACTGGCGCTGGCCGGTGTCGCGGTGAGCGTCGGGGTCACGGCGTCGGCCGCGCACTACCTGATCGGCCTCGAGTGGCGGCAGGCGTTCATCATCGGGGCGGTCGTCTCCTCGACCGACGCGGCGGCCGTCTTCTCCGTGCTGCGCAAAATCCCCCTCCCCGCGCGCGTGACGGGCACCTTGGAGGCGGAGTCCGGCTTCAACGACGCCCCGGTGGTCATCCTCGTGGTCTCGCTGTCCACGGCGGGCCCGGTCGAGCACTGGTACGTACTGCTGGGCGTGATCCTGCTGGAGCTGGCCATCGGCGCGGCCATCGGGCTCGCGGTGGGCTGGCTGGGCTCCTGGGGACTGCGGCATGTGGCGCTGCCCGCCTCCGGCCTCTACCCGATCGCCGTCATGGCGATCGCCACGGTGGCGTACGCGGCGGGCGCCCTGGCCCACGGCAGCGGCTTCCTCGCGGTGTACCTCGCCGCGATGGTGATGGGCAACGCGCGGCTGCCGCACTGGCCGGCCACGCGCGGGTTCGCCGACGGGCTCGGCTGGATGGCCCAGATCGGCATGTTCGTCCTGCTCGGCCTGCTGGTGACGCCGCACGAGCTGGGCGACGACATCGTGCCCGCCCTCGCCATCGGGCTGGTGCTGACCATGGTGGCGCGTCCACTGAGCGTGGTGGTCTCCCTGCAGCCCTTCCGGGTGCCGTGGCGGGAGCAGGCCCTGATGTCCTGGGCGGGACTGCGCGGGGCCGTGCCCATCATCCTGGCGACCATCCCCATGGTGGAGGGCGTCGACGCCAGCCGCCGGATCTTCAACATCGTCTTCATCCTGGTCGTCGTCTACACCCTGGTCCAGGGCCCGACGCTGCCGTGGCTGGGCCGCAAGCTGCGCCTGGGCGACGGTTCGGAGGCCGCCGACCTCGGCATCGAGTCGGCCCCGCTGGAGCGGCTGCGCGGGCATCTGCTGTCCGTGGCGATCCCCGAGGGGTCGAAGATGCACGGCGTGGAGGTGGGCGAGCTGCGGCTGCCGCCCGGTGCCGCCGTGACGCTCGTCGTGCGCGCGAACGAATCGTTTGTTCCGCTCCCCACGACGGTGCTGCAACGCGGGGACGAGCTCCTGGTCGTGGCCACGGATCCGGTCCGGGACGCGACGGAGAAGCGACTGCGGGCGGTGGGCCACGGCGGCAAGCTGGCCGGGTGGCTGGGCACGGACGGGGCGAGTCGTTAAGAACTGGTTCGTGCCGTTTTGCATTTGTAAGGCGAGCGGGCCCTTGGTGCTCGCTTTCACAGGCGCGCAAGCCCTTGATCCCTGTACGATGAAGGCGTACCCAGATCGAACCAACTCTGTCTGACGCAGAGCTGGCGCGGCCGTATGGCGGTCGGGACGTCCCTCCTCACTGGGCCCCGGCATCTACCGCAGTTCCGCGCAAGAGGACAGCTCTCGGCGCCGCCCGCCTGCCGGGCCGCGCTACCAGGCGGCAGAAAGGCACGGGCCGTGGCATCCACGGTCACCTCGAAGAAGTCGAAGAACTCGACGGACGCGATGAATTCGCAGAAATCGACGGCTTCCGCCCGCCCGGGATACGGCCGGCTGCTGCGCACCCGCGGCGCCTGGACGTTCCTGCTCCCCGGTTTCGCGGCACGCCAGCCGTTCGCGATGCTGACCATCTCCATCGTGCTGCTGGTGCAGCACACCACCGGCTCCTACGGAGCGGCGGGCGCCGCCGCGGCCGTCACCGGTGTCTCCATGGCTCTGTTCGCGCCCTACAGCGGCCGCCTCGCCGACCGCCACGGGCAGCGCGCCGTGCTGATCCCCGGGGTGCTGCTGCACGCGGCCTCCGGGCTGACGCTGACGGCGCTCGCGCTGCTGGACGCCCCGTTGTGGGCGGTGTTCGCGGCGGCCGTCCCGACCGGCGCCTCGGTGCCGCAGGTCGGACCCATGGTGCGGGCCCGCTGGGGCGTGAAGCTCAAGGACTCGCCCCTGATGACCACCGCGGCGGCCTTCGAGTCCGTCACGGACGAACTGACCTTCGTCGTCGGACCGCTGCTGGCCACCGCCCTGTGCACGGCGATCGACCCGGCCGCCGGGCTGGTCACCGAGGCCTCGCTGACGCTGATCGGCGGCCTGCTGTTCGCCGCACGGAAGAGCACCCAGCCGTCCGTCGAAAGCGGCGGGCACGCGCGCGTGGAGCACACTTCCGCCCTGCGCGTCCCCGGCGTGCGCGTGCTGATCGTGACCTTCCTGGGCATCGGCGCCGTCTTCGGCGGCATGCAGGTCTCGCTGGCCGCGTTCACCGAGTCGATCGGCGAACCGGGCCTGAACGGCGTCCTCTACGGCGTCTTCGCCGCGGGCAACATGCTCTCCGGCGTCGTCTGCGGCGCGATCGCCTGGAAGGCGGCCCCGCAGCGGCGCCTGGTCATCGGCTACACGGCGCTCGCGCTCACCGCGTCGGGCCTGTGGGCCGCCCACTCGGTGCCGGTCCTGGCCGGTCTCGGCCTGCTGGTCGGCATGTGCATCGCGCCCGCCCTGATCACCGGCTACACCCTGGTCGACGGCCTGGTCCCGGCCGGTGCCCGTACCGAGGCCTTCACCTGGCTGACCGGCGCGGTGGCACTCGGCCAGGCGGCGGCCGTCAGCGTCGCCGGGCAACTGGAGGACCGCCTGTGGGGCGGTGCCGGTTTCCTGGTGCCCATGGGCGGCACCGTGCTCGCCCTGGCGACCCTCCTGGCCCTGCGTTCCCGGCTGGCGGGGCGTGCCCACGGGCGGACGGTCGCACGTGGCGTGGGTCACCGCGTGCCGGTGGCGGTGGACTGAGCGGCCGGAATACGTCACTATGGACCGTCGTTAGCACTCATCGAGTGAGAGTGCCAGGAGGAAGACAGTGCCGACCTACCAGTACCAGTGCACCGAGTGCGGCGAGGGCCTCGAGGCGGTGCAGAAGTTCACCGACGACGCCCTCACCGAGTGCCCGAACTGCGAAGGCCGCCTGAAGAAGGTGTTCTCGGCGGTCGGCATCGTCTTCAAGGGCTCCGGCTTCTACCGGAACGACAGCCGCGGCTCCTCGTCGAGCAGCTCCCCGGCGAAGTCGTCGAGCTCCTCCTCGTCGTCCTCCGACTCCGGTTCGGGCTCCGGCTCGAGTTCCGGTTCGAGCTCTTCGTCGAGCTCGTCGTCGGGCACGGGCAGCTCCACCAGCAGCAGCACCACCGCCGCGTAAGGCCTGATTCCTACGGGACCCTGCCGCCCTTCGGGCGACGGGGTCCTCGGCGTTTCCGCGTGCGGTTAGGGTGCGGACATGGCGAACAAGGCGAACGTGGCGGGCTCGGCGGACGTGGCGGGACCGGTGGACGGGCAGGGCGCCGGCATCGGCGTCATCGGCGGCTCCGGGTTCTACTCCTTCCTCGACGACGTGACCGAAGTCCAGGTCGACACCCCCTACGGGCCGCCCAGCGACTCCCTCTTCCTCGGTGACATCGCCGGCCGGCGGGTCGCCTTCCTGCCGCGGCACGGACGGGGCCACCACCTGCCGCCGCACCGGATCAACTACCGGGCCAATCTGTGGGCCCTGCGGTCGGTCGGCGTGCGCCAGGTGCTCGCCCCGTGCGCCGTGGGCGGCCTGCGTCCCGAGTACGGGCCGGGCACGCTGCTGGTGCCGGACCAGCTGGTCGACCGCACGAAGTCCCGCGCGAACACGTACTTCGACGGAGAGCCGCTGCCCGACGGGTCGGTGCCGAACGTGGTGCACGTGTCGCTGGCCGACCCCTACTGCTCCGCCGGGCGGGCCGTCGCCCTGAAGGCGGCGCGCGGCCGGGACTGGGAGCCGGTGGACGGCGGCACGCTGGTCGTGGTCGAGGGGCCGCGCTTCTCGACCCGTGCCGAATCGTTGTGGCACCAGGCGCAGGGCTGGTCGGTGGTGGGGATGACCGGGCATCCCGAGGCGGCACTCGCCCGTGAGCTGGAGCTCTGCTACACGTCCCTGACCCTGGTCACCGACCTCGACGCGGGTGCCGAGAGCGGGGAGGGCGTCTCGCACGACGAGGTGCTGCGGGTGTTCGCGGCGAACGTGGGCCGGTTGCGGGGGGTGCTGTTCGACGCGGTGGCCGGGTTGCCGGGGGAGGACGAGCGGGACTGTCTGTGTGCCGGTGCGCTGGGTGGGATGGATCCGGGGTTCGCGTTGCCGTAGTTGGGGGGCCCGGTGGTGGGCGTGTGATGGCGGGCCGTGGTGGTGGGCGTGTGATGGCGGGCCGTGGTGGTGGGCGGCGGAACTTGCCGTTCGGGTGAGGGAGTTGTCCACAGGCCGGGGTAGGTCCACAGGCCTGAGCGGGCGGCGGCGGGAAGCCTCATCGTGGGGAGCGCAAGCCGGTCCTCGTCGCAGGTGGTGGTTCCCGTGTCCCTCGCTCCGCTCACGTCTTCCCTTTTCGGCAGCTCACCCGTCGCCGCGCTCCCGCCCGGCCCCGAGGTGCCCGCGACGCGTGAGGTGCCGCGCTTCGATCCCGTGCGGGTGCGCGGGGGCCGGTACCGGTCGGGCCGGCTCGGGCGGCACCGGCGGCGGGCCCTGGCCGTCGGGCTCGCGGTCACCGCGACCGCGCTGGTGGCGGCTGGGCCGCGTGACGGTGACGGGGCCCGTGGTCAGCCCCGGGCTCAGTCTCCCGCGCACCCGGCCTCGGTGTCCGGGGAGCGGTCCGCGCGGACGCGCGGTGCCGCGGGGGCGGTTGCGACAGGGGCGGTGACGGCCCCGATCCGGATCGCCGACGCGGCGACGGTACGGCTGCTGCGGCCGGGCGACCGGGTCGACGTCATCGCCGCCGAGGGGACGGTGTCGGGCGGCGACGCCCGTGTGGTCGCGCGCGGGGCCAGGGTGACGAAGGTGCCGGAGCCCCTGGAGGGCGCGACCGACGGCGGGGCACTGGTCGTGCTCTCGGTGCCGCGTGCCACCGCCGCCCGGCTCGCCGGGGCGAGTGCCACGGCGCGATTGGCGGTGACGCTGTGGTGATGCTGTGCACGATCTCGTCAAGGCCCTCGTTCGAGGGACCCAGGTCCTCGGTGCGGCCCAAGCGTGACGTAGGTTGCGGAGCGTTTTGTTCCATAAGCTGCTCGTGCGAGGAAAGGCCCCGAGGTGAGCGAGAAGAAGGAACCGAGCCTGTGGGAGGGCTTCAAGGCCTTCCTGATGCGCGGGAACGTCGTCGATCTGGCTGTGGCGGTGGTGATCGGCGCCGCGTTCACGAACATCGTCAATGCCATGGTGAAGGGGATCGTCAACCCGGTCGTCGGGGCCATCGGGACCAAGAACCTCGACCACTACAGCTCATGCCTGAGCGCGACGTGCGAGGGCGAGCAGGGCATCCAGATCCTGTGGGGTTCCGTTCTCGGCGCCGCCATGAGCTTCGTGATCACCGCGGCGGTCGTCTACTTCCTGATGGTCCTGCCCATGGCGAAGTACCTGGCCCGGCAGGAGGCCCGCCGCAAGGCGAAGGAGGGCACGCAGGAGGTCATCGAGGTGACCGAGCTGGAGGTGCTGAAGGAGATCCGGGACGCGCTGGTCGCACAGCGTGGTGCGGGGCACGACCAGCAGGAGCGGTAGCGCCGACGGCTCAGATGTGGTGGGGCGGCTTCTCGTCGAGGAAGCGCTTGAGGTCGGCCGCGCCACCGCCTGAGTCGGTGCGCTCGCCCCAGCCGCGGTCGGTGTCGTCGGAGGACTGCTGGTCGAGCGGGTCGTCGAAGACCAGCGCCGGCTTCGGCGCGCGCGGCTCGGGATCGGGGGTGCTGCTCATGCGTCCAGGGTACGGTCGCGGAGAAAAACCCCGCGCCTTCTGTTGTGCTGGGAATCATGACGTCCAGCCCCACTCCCCCGCCCGTCCCCTCCGGCCCGCCCGGCGACCGGGGACCGCTGCGCAGGCTCAGGGCCCGCGGACGCGACGAGGCGCACCGGACGGCCTCGCCGCTGGAGCTCTTCTTCGACCTGTGCTTCGTCGTGGCCGTCGCCCAGGCGGGCATCCAGCTGGTGCACTCCGTCGCCGAGGGCCACGCCGGCGAGGGGATCCTCGACTACGCGATGGTCTTCTTCGCCGTGTGGTGGGCGTGGATGAACTTCTCGTGGTTCGCCTCGGCGTACGACAACGACGACGTGCTGTACCGGGTCGTCACGCTGGTGCAGATCGCGGGTGTGCTGGTCCTCGCGGCGGGGGTCTCGCAGGCGTTCGAGGAGCACGACTACCTCGTGGTCTGGCTGGGCTACGTGATCATGCGGCTGGCCCTGGCGACGCAGTGGCTGCGGGCTGCCCGCGCCGCCGAGGGCCCGGAGCGGACGACGGCCCTGCGCTACGCCGGCGGTGTGCTGCTGTGCCAGGTCGGCTGGCTGGGTCTGCTGCTCCTGCCCGAGGGCGCCCGGCCCTGGTGGTTCCTGGTGATGGCGCTGCTGGAGATGTGCGTGCCGCTCTTCGCGGAGCGGGGCCGTCCCACGTCCTGGCATCCCCGCCATATCGCGGAGCGCTACGGACTGTTCACCATCATCGTGCTCGGCGAGACGATCGCCGCGGCCACGATCGCCGTGAAGTCCGGTATCGACGAGAACGACGCGCTGGGCGAGCTCCTCCCCATCGCGTCGGGCGGGCTGCTGATCATCTTCGCCGCGTGGTGGATCTACTTCGTGGTGCCCATCCACGGCCATCTGCGCTCCAACCGGCAGGCGTTCCTGTGGGGCTACGGCCACTACCTGGTCTTCGCCTCGGCGGCCGCGATCGGGGCCGGACTGGAGGTGGCGGTCGAGCAGACGGTCGGCAAGGCGCACATCTCCACGCTGGCGGCGTCGGCCGCCGTGACCCTGCCGACGGCCCTGTACCTGCTGACCGTGTGGGCCCTGCACTCGCGTCACTTCAAGGCGGGCATCACCCAGCAGCTGGTGCTGCCGACGACGGCACTGCTGGTGATCTGCTGCACGTTCCTGGGCGACTGGGCGGTGCTCGCGGCGGGCGTGGTCTGCGCGCTGTCGGTGGTGGCGGGAGAGACGCTGGCCGCGCGCCCGGCGAGGGCCGAGGAGTCGTCGAGCCTGGCCGGCTGACCGCGCCGACCGGCCCGGTACGCCCACGACGGCCTGCGACTGGACAACACTGGGCGCCATGACAGTTGACGCTCTGGTGGACGCTCTGACGGATGTCTCCGGCCTGCGCGTGGGGCACGCGACCCGCGCCGGCGACGGCTGGCTCACCGGCACGACGGTCGTGCTCGCCCCGGAGGGCGGGGCCGTGGCCGCCGTGGACGTGCGGGGCGGTGGCCCCGGCACCAAGGAGACGGACGCGCTCGACCCGCGCAACGTGGTGCGGAAGGTCGAGGCGATCGTGCTGACCGGCGGCAGCGCCTACGGGCTGGACGCGGCCTCGGGGGTGATGGCCTGGCTGGAGGAACGGGGGCGCGGGATCCGGGTCGGGGCGGACCCGGCGCATGTCGTGCCGGTGGTGCCCGCCGCCTGTGTCTTCGATCTGGGGCGGGGCGGCGACTTCCGGGCCCGGCCGGACGCGGCCACCGGCCGTGCCGCGGTCGAGGCGGCAGCGGCGAGCGAGCTCGGCGCGCGGGTGGCCCAGGGCTGCGTGGGCGCCGGTACGGGGGCGGTGACCGGGGTGGTGAAGGGCGGCATCGGCAGCGCGAGCACGGTGCTGGGCTCGGGTGTCACGGTGGCCGCGCTGGTGGTGGCCAACGCGGCGGGTTCGACGGTGGATCCGGAAACGGGGGTGCTGTACGGGGAGTTGTTCCAGGGACGGGTGGAGTATCCGGAGACGGAGGTCCATGAGGCCGCGCGGCGGCGCCTCGCCGAGACGGCCGCGAGGAGTGCGCCTCCGCCGCTCAACACCACGCTCGCGGTGGTCGCCACGGACGCGGATCTGTCGAAGGCACAGGCGCAGAAGCTGGCCGGCACGGCTCACGACGGCATCGCCCGCGCGGTGCGGCCGGTGCACCTCCTCAACGACGGGGACACGGTGTTCACGCTGGCGACGGGAGACCGCGCGCTGGACGCGGCGAACCCGCTCGCCCTCAACGAGGTCCTCGCGGCGGGCGCCGATGTGGTGACCCGGGCGATCGTGCGGGCGGTGCGCGCCGCCGAGTCGGTCGACGGTCCGGGCGGGACGTGGCCGTCGTACGGGGAGCTGTACGCGGGCCGTTGAGCGGCCGGGCACCCCACAGCGGCTCCACAGCGATGCCGGACATTGTCCCGGCCATGTAACGGTGATGTCGTTCCTGGCGGTCGGACGGAACCCGAACGGCCGCCGGGCCCCTCTTCCTTCACGTACTGGAGCGGATCACTCACATCACACGAACTGGGAGCAGCCCGTGACAACGCCGGACATTGCTGCGCGGCGCACACTGGGGGCCTGTGCCGCCCTGATGGTCGGCGCCCTGACGCTCACCGCCTGTGGTGGCAGCGCCACCGCCAAGGACGACGAGAAGGGCGGCAAGGGCACGGGCAACACGTCCGTCGCGAAGATAGCCATCTCGGCGAAGGACGGTTCGACGGGCGCGTCCATCAACTCGACCGGCGTGAAGGTCAGCGACGGGAAGCTGACCGACGTGAAGATGACGGTGGCGGACGGCGGTCAGGCCGTGCCGGGCTCGATCTCCTCCGACGGCAAGGCGTGGAAGCCGAAGGAGCAGCTGGAGCGCGGGACGAAGTACCAGATATCGGCGACCGCGAAGGACACGGACGGCCGGACGGCCGCGGCCAACTCCATCTTCACAACGGTGTCGTCGTCGAACAGTTTCATCGGGACGTACACGCCGGACAACGGCACCACGGTCGGCGCGGGCATGCCGGTGTCGTTCACCTTCGACAAGGCCATCACCGAGCGGAAGGCCGTGCAGTCGCACATCACGGTCACCTCCAGCAGCGGGCAGAAGGTGGTCGGGCACTGGTTCAACGGGCAGCGGCTCGACTTCCGGCCCGAGGAGTACTGGAAGGCCGGCTCCAAGGTGACGATGAAGATCGACCTGGACGGGGTCGAGGGCGCGAACGGCGTCTACGGCGTGCAGAAGAAGACGGTCACCTTCACCGTCGGTCGCTCGCAGGTCTCCACGGTCGACGTCAACACGCAGACCATGACCGTCGTCCGGGACGGCAAGACCATCAAGACGATCCCGATCTCGGCGGGCAGCCCGGAGCACACCACGTACAACGGGCAGATGGTGATCTCGGAGAAGTTCACGCAGACCCGGATGAACAGCCGGACGGTCGGCCTCGGCGGCGAGTACGACATCCCGGACGTGCCGCACGCGATGCGCCTGACGACGTCCGGCACCTTCATCCACGGCAACTACTGGTACAACAAGGGCAATCCGCCCTTCGGGCGCCAGGGCACCAGCCACGGCTGCGTCGGCCTCGCGGACGTCCAGGGCGCCGGGGGCAGCACGCCCGCCAAGTGGTTCTACGACAACTCGCTCATCGGGGACGTGGTGATCGTCAAGAACTCCCCCGACAAGACGGTGTCGCCGGACAACGGGCTCAACGGCTGGAACATGGCATGGAGCCAGTGGGTCGCGGGCAGTGGGTCGTGAGCGGCTGAAGTACAGCCCCAACTGGGGTTTTTGACGGATCGACCGGGCCGCGCGGGAACTTTTCGCGCGGCCCGCGCGTTTCCTGGACGTACGTTTTCTCGGTTCCCGGACATGATGTCCGACCGAGGGGCTACGGTATGCACCCACAAGGTGACATGCAGCAACGCCGGGAGAAACCTTGAGCGTTCCGTACGAGACGGCAGCGTACGAACCCCACGACTCGCCCGAGTCTCCGGAGGAGCACCTCGCGCGACTCCTCGGCCGCGCCCTGAACTCCTTCGAGCTACCGGACGAGACGATAGGGCGGCTGGACTGCGCCCTGGCCCACGACGGTTCGCTGCACTCCGCGCACCACAGCGCGGGCCTGCACCGGGAGACGTACCGGCACACGTGGCTGCTCGCCGACGGTTCGGCGCTCACGCTCTGGGAGCTCGTCCACAACACCGCCCCGGGCAGCGAACCGCAGCACGAGGTCTATGTGGACGAGGAGGAGCTGCGGGCCGCGACCGCGCGTCTGCCGCTGCCGTCGGACACGCCTGACTTCGAACTGCCGGTGACGGTGCAGCTGTCATCGGTCCCCGTGCCCCGGCACGCCTATGCCGGCGACGACTCGGCGGACCACGCGCGCCGTTTACTGCGCCGGGCGGAGAACACCGACCGGCCGGGCGCGGACACGGCGGCCCTGCTGGCCACGGCGTCCGGTCACCAGATCACCCAGGCCTTCGGCCGCCCCTGCCGCGCCGGCCGGGCGGGGCTGGGCTTCTCGCTCTACGAGCACGCGTTCCTGCTGCGTGACGGCGAGGAGCTCTCCCTGTGGGAGGTCGAGCACACGGCGACGCCGGACGGGCGGCACATGTGCGAGGTGTACGTCAGCGAGGACGCGGCGCGTGAGGCGATGGAGCGGCGGGCGGCGCAGCTTTCCTAGACGCCTCGGCCACCTAGACGCCCCGGTCTCCGCCCAACTGGCGCACCAGCTCGGTGAAGGCGTCTCTCTCCTCCGTGGACAGCTCCACGGACTCCGACCGGGGGCCTGTCTGCCGCTGTTGCGGGAGAGCGGGGAGGGAGTGGCCTTCGGGCCACCCGGAGACGTGCTCGGGCATGCGCTCCAGTAGACACCACGGCCCGGGACTTCGGTCCCGGGCCGTGACTTTCGTGATCTATCTCGCAGGTGGCATGAACGGTTCACACGCCACGAAAGGGACGGACCGCAGTGGGTGTCACGCCGCCACCGGCTGCTTGGTCTCCGCCGCCGGGGCAGCGGTGCCCTCGCCGGGTGCCGCGGTGGCTCCCGGGGCCTGCTTGCGCATGCCCTTCAGGACGATCACCAGGGCCGTCGTGACGCAGACGCCCGCGGCGATGGCGACCAGGTAGAGGAACGGGTTGCCGATCAGCGGGACCACGAAGATGCCGCCGTGCGGAGCGCGCAGGGTGGCGCCGAAGGCCATCGACAGGGCACCGGTGATCGCGCCGCCCGCCATCGAGGCCGGGATGACGCGCAGCGGGTCGGCCGCGGCGAACGGGATCGCGCCCTCGGAGATGAAGGAGGCGCCGAGCACCCAGGCGGCCTTGCCGTTCTCGCGCTCGGTCGCGTTGAAGAGCTTGCCGCGCACGGTCGTGGCCAGGGCCATCGCCAGCGGAGGCACCATGCCGGCCGCCATGACCGCCGCCATGATCTTCATCGCGGAGTCGCTGGGGTCGGACACCGCGATCCCGGCCGTGGCGAAGGTGTAGGCGACCTTGTTGACCGGGCCGCCGAGGTCGAAGCACATCATCAGGCCGAGGAGGGTGCCGAGCAGGATGGCGTTGGCGCCGGACAGGCTGTTCAGCCAGTCGGTCATGCCCTTCTGCGCCTCGGCGATGGGCTTGCCGATGACGACGAACATCAGGAACCCGACGATCGCCGAGGAGATCAGCGGGATCACCACCACCGGCATGATGCCGCGCAGCGCCGCCGGGATGTTCACCTTCTGGATCGCGATCACCACGCCACCGGCGATCAGACCGGCCGCGAGGCCCCCGAGGAAACCGGCGTTGATGGTCAGGGCGATCGAGCCGCCGACGAAGCCGGGCACCAGACCGGGCCGGTCGGCCATGCCGTAGGCGATGTAGCCGGCCAGGACCGGGACGAGGAAGCCGAAGGCGACGCCGCCGATCTGGAAGAGCAGGGCCGCCCAGCTGTCGGCCTGCGTCCACAGGAAGTGGTCCATCACCGACGGGGCCTTGTTGACCTTGTAGCCGCCGATCGCGAAGCCGAGGGCGATGAGCAGACCGCCCGCCGCGACGAACGGGACCATGTAACTGACGCCGGACATCAGCCACTTGCGCAGCTTGGTGCCGTAGCCCTCGCCGGAGTCGCCGCCGCGTTCCACCGGAGTGGCCGGGGCGGACCCGGAGCTGACCTCGCCGCGCGCGGCCTTCTCGCGTACCTCGGCGATGAGTTCGGCGGGGCGGTTGATGCCCGCCTTCACACCGACGTCGACGGTCGGCTTGCCGGCGAAGCGGTCCTTCTCCCGTACGGACACGTCATGGGCGAAGATCACGCCGTCCGCCGCCGCGATGACCTCCGGGTCGAGCCGGGTGAAACCGGCCGAGCCCTGGGTCTCGACGGTGACCTCGACGCCCGCCTCACGGCCGGCGTTCTCCAGCGACTCCGCCGCCATGTAGGTGTGGGCGATGCCGGTGGGACAGGAGGTGACGGCGACGATGCGGAACGGACGCTCCTCCGCAGCACCGGCGGGGTCGCCCGCGTCCGCGTCGTCTGTGACCGTGGCGGCGGCGGGAGAGGCCGCTCCCGCCGACGCCACGGTGTCTTCGGCTCCTGCCGCAGCAGGTTCGTCGGGCTCGTCGCCCCGGACCAGCGCCGCCGCGGCCGCCGCGTCGCCCACCGAGCGCAGCGCGTCGGTGAACTCCGTGTTCATCAGCTGCCGGGCCAGCGACGACAGGATCGTCAGATGGGCGTCGTCGGCACCGGCCGGCGCGGCGATCAGGAAGATCAGGTCGGCGGGGCCGTCCGTCGCACCGAAGTCGATGCCGTCGGAGCTGCGCCCGAAGGCGAGCGTCGGCTCGGTGACGTGCTCGCTGCGGCAGTGCGGGATGCCGATGCCGCCGTCGAGGCCGGTCGGCATCTGGGCCTCGCGGGCGGCCACGTCGGCGAGGAAGCCGTCCAGGTCGGTCACCCGGCCCAGGGCCACCATGCGCTCGGCGAGGGCGCGCGCCGCCGCTTCCTTGGTGTCGGCGGACAGGTCGAGATCGACCAGGTCCGCGGTGATCATGTCGCTCATCGCGGGCTCCTTAGCTCGCGTATCGCCCGGTGCGTGGGGTGGGCGGGGGAAGGGACGGGGGTGCTGCGGTGGGGGGTGACGAGGGTGGCGGCGGGGAGTAACGGGGAGGCCCGCCGCTCAGGGTCCGGTTCGTGCGGCTCGAGGTACGTCATGACACCGGCTCCTTCAGCACACGGTCCGCCGGGACCTCCGCCGTGACCGTCACCGCAGCGGGGTCCAGGTCACCCGGCGTCGGCATGACGCTGCCGGGCAGCTGGACGGCCGCCGCGCCATGGGCGACCGCGGAGGCGAGGGCGTCGGGGCCGCTGCCGCCGGCGATCAGGAAGCCGGCGAGGGAGGAGTCACCGGCGCCCACGTTGCTGCGGACGGCGTCCACGCGGGCGCTGCCGAACCAGGCGCCCTCGTCGGACACCAGCAGCTGCCCGTCGGCGCCGAGGCTCGCGAGGACGGCCCGGGCGCCCATCGCGCGCAGTTCCTCGGCCGCCTTCACGGCGTCGCCGACGGTGGCGAGGGGGCGGCCGACGGCCCCGGCGAGTTCCTCGGCGTTCGGCTTGACCACGTCGGGCCGTTCGCGGAGCGCCTCCAGCAGCGCGGGCCCGGAGGTGTCCAGGGCGATCCGGGCACCGGCGGCGTGCGTGCGGGCGACCAGCTCGGCGTACCAGGAGGGGGCGAGGCCGCGCGGGAGGCTGCCGCAGCAGGCGATCCAGGCGGCGTCGCCGGACTGCCGCCGTACGGTCTCCAGGAGCAGTTCCCGCTCGGCCTCGGACAGTTCCGGACCCGGTGCGTTGATCTTCGTCAGGACGCCGTCGGCCTCGGCGAGGGCGATGTTGGAGCGGGTGGCCCCGGCGACCGGGACGGGAGCGACCTCGATGCCCTGCTTGTCGAGCAGGTCGGCGACGAGCGCGCCCGGGGCGCCGCCCAGGGGCAGGACCGCGACCGTGCGCTGTCCGGCCGCGGCGACCGCGCGCGAGACGTTCACGCCCTTGCCGCCCGGGTCCATCCGCTCGCCGGTGGCGCGGATGACCTCGCCGCGGTCGAGGGACGGCACCTCGTAGGTGCGGTCCAGTGACGGGTTGGGGGTGACGGTGAGGATCATGCGCGCACTACTTCCGTGCCGCCGCGCTCGATGGCGACGGCGTCTTCGGGGCTCAGCCCGCTGTCGGTGATCAGCAGGTCCACATCGCTCAGGTCGCCGAAGCGGGCGAAGTGCTCCTGGCCGTGCTTGGAGGAGTCGGCGATCAGGACCACCCGGCGGGCGGCGGCCACGGCCGCGCGCTTCACGGCGGCCTCGGCGAGGTCGGGGGTGGTCAGACCGTGTTCGGCGGAGAAGCCGTTGGCGGCCACGAACAGCACGTCGGCGCGGATCTCGCCGTAGGCCCTGAGTGCCCAGGCGTCCACGGCGGCGCGCGTACGGTGCCGCACGCGCCCTCCGATGAGGTGGAGCTGGATGCCCGGGTGGTCGGCGAGTCGGGCCGCGATGGGCAGGCTGTGTGTGACGACGGTGAGGGAGGCATCCAGCGGGAGGGCGGCGGCCATCTTGGCCACCGTCGTGCCGGCGTCGAGGATCATCGTGCCCTCGCTGGGCAATTCCGCGAGGGCCGCCTTGGCGATGCGGTCCTTCTCGTCGGCCGCCGCGGTCTCGCGCTCGGCGAGGTCCGGCTCGAAGTCGAGACGCCCGACCGGGATGGCTCCGCCGTGCACCCGGCGGACCAGGCCGGCCCGGTCGAGGGCCGTCAGATCCCGGCGGATCGTCTCCGCCGTCACCTGGAACTCCTCGGCCAGCGACACGACATCCACTCGGCCGCCGTCACGGGCGAGCCGGAGGATCTCCTGCTGCCGCTCCGGTGCGTACATGTCTGTTTCGCCTCCGCCTCGTGCCCGAACGTGTGGTTTCAGCGGGAGGCTACGCCGAGATTTCTGCGAAGTAAACAGGTTCGGGCCTAATCGGGCATGATCGGAAACAGAAACGGGCCCGGCTCCCCTTGAGGTACCGGGCCCGTACCGCGCTGTCAGACCAGCGCCGGTTCCTTCCCCGCCGCCGGCAGCGCCTCACCCTCCACGTGCTGCGCCGGCCGCTTCGGCAGGGCGAACATCAGCAGGAAGATGACGGCCATCACCGCGGCCACCCAACCGAGGGCGTTCTCGAAGGCGTTGGCGAAGGCCGGGCCCACCTGATCCCGGCTCAGATGGTCGCTGATCGAGCCGAAGAACACGACCGACACCAGCCCGAGCCCGAGCGCGTTGCCCATCTGCTGCACGGTGTTGATCAGGCCGGAGGCCGAGCCGGAGTGCTCGCGCGGCACCTCGGAGAGGATCGCGTCGGTCAGCGGCGCGACGATCAGGCCCATGCCGACGCCCATCACGACCAGCGGGAGGGCCATCTGCCAGGAGGCTATGGCGAGGCCGTAGTGCCCGGACTCCCAGATGTAGAGCAGCACCCCGGCCGCCATCACCAGCGCGCCCGCCTGGAGCACCTTGCGTCCGAAGCGCGGGACCAGCAGCTGCACCGACATCCCGGCGGCCGCCGACACGGCGATCGAGAACGGCACGCCGGTCAGTCCGGCCTTCAGCGGGCTCCAGCCCAGCCCGAACTGCATGTACAGCGTCCACACCAGGAAGAAGATGCCGAGCGCGACTCCGAAGACCGTCTGCACGGCGATCCCGGCCGCGAAGCTCTTGACCCGGAACAGCGACAGCTCGACCAGCGGGGAGCCGTCCCGCGCGGCCTTCCGCTTCTCGTACGCCACCAGCGCCGCGAGGACGACCAGCGAGCCGGCCATCGAGAAGTACCCCCACAGCGGCCAGCCCAGCTCACGGCCGCGGATGAGCGGGTAGAGCAGCATCAGCAGGCCCAGCGTCACGAGCGCGACACCCACCAGGTCCAGCTTCAGGGCCCGCGGCGCCTTGGACTCGGTGATGAACCGGCTGCCGAGGATGAGGCCCGCGACACCCACGGGCAGGTTGATCAGGAAGATCGAACGCCACTCCCACCCGAACAGGTTCCACTCCGTCAGCAGCGCGCCGAGCAGCGGACCGGACACGGCCCCGAGCCCGACGACCGCGCCGAACAGCCCGAACACCTTGCCCCGTTCGTGCGCCGGGAAGGTCGCGTGCACGATCGACAGCACCTGCGGCACCATCAGCGCCGCCATCGCGCCCTGCAGGAACCGCGAGGCCACCAGCATCTCCGGGTTCACCGCGAGCCCGCACAGCGCGGAGGCGACGGTGAAGCCGCCGATGCCGACGAGGAAGATCCGCTTGCGGCCGTGGATGTCCCCGAGCCGTCCGCCGGTGATCAGCCCGGCGGCGAACGCGAGGGCGTAGCCGGCGGTGATCCACTGGATCTCGCTGAAGGACGCGCCCGCCTCCCGCTGGATCGACGGGATGGCGATGTTGACGATCGTGACGTCGACGAGGTCCATGAAAGCCGCGGTCATCACGATCGCGAGGGCGAACCAGCGGCGGCGATCGGTGCCGCCGCCCGTGGTGCCGGGGGTGGTGTCGGTGGAGGTCATGCTTCGAAACTAGGGGGTCATTAGGTCAGATCATGACCTAGTGGTGCGGCATCCTCGTCGGTATGACGACGGACACACCGGCCCGGCTGCTCACACTCCTCTCCCTCCTCCAGACGCCCCGCGAATGGCCCGGCGGCGAGCTCGCCGACCGGCTCCGGGTCTCCCGCCGCACGGTCCGGCGGGACATCGACCGGCTGCGTGAACTGGGTTATCCCGTGCAGGCGACCAAGGGTGCCGACGGCGGCTACCGGCTGGTCGCCGGCAAGGCCATGCCGCCGCTCGTGCTGGACGACGAGGAGGCCGTGGCCATCGCGGTCGGGCTCCGCGCCGGGGCGGGGCACGCGGTGGAGGGCCTGGACGAGGCGTCGGTGCGGGCGCTGGCCAAGCTGGAGCAGGTGCTGCCGGGCAGGCTGCGCCACCGCGTGACCACCCTGCAGGCCGCTACCATGCCGCTGACCAGCGGGGACGGTCCGAGCATCGCACCCGAGACACTGACCGTGATGGCCTCGACGGTGGCCGGCCACGAGCGGCTGCGGTTCGCCTACCGGGCGGCGGACGGCACGGAGTCGAGGCGCCTGACGGAGCCGTACCGACTGGTCTCGACGGGCCGCCGCTGGTACCTGGTGGCGTACGACATCGACCGCGACGACTGGCGCACGTTCCGCGTCGACCGGGTGAGCGAACCGTTCGCCACGGGAGCCCGGTTCGTACCGCGCGAGCTGCCGACGGGGAGCGCGGCCGAGTTCCTGCGGCAGTCGATGCAACGGCAGCAGCAGACCTACGACTTCGAGGTCACGTTCGCCGCACCGGCCGACTTCGTCGCGGCCCGTTTGCCGAAGTGGCTGGGCACACCCGAGGCGTTGGACGACAACAGCTGCCGGCTGCGGGGATCCGCGGGGGACCAGGTGCAGTGGGTGGCGTTCCGGCTGGCGATGCTGGAGTGCGACTTCGTGGTCCGGGAGCCCGCGGAACTAGTGCGGGCGGTGCGGGAGTTGGGGGCGCGGTTGAGCAAGGCGGCCGGGGACGGGGACGCCGGCGAGGCGTGACCCCTGGCGCTCAGGTGGGGTTCGGCCCCCGCCGCGTCACGCCTCCCACGGGAAGTCCCGCAACGCGGTCAGGTTCCGCGACGCGAGTTCCGCCGGGCCCCCCGGGCCCTCCGCCGGGCCGTCCCCTTCCGCCCAGGCCTCCAGGGCGGCGCGTACGGCGGCACTGGCGACGGCGGCGGCGAAGCGCAGTCCGGGTGCGGCGGCAACGTTGTCGCCGCCCTTCTCGGCTCCGGTCACCCGCTCCGCCAGCACCTCCCCCAGCATCCGTTCCGAGGTCTGGCACACCTCCGCCCACACCCGGCGCAGGGACGGGTTCGCCTCGGCGAGGCGCAGGAGCGTGCGGACCCACTCCCAGGAGGACGCGGAGACGCCGACGCCCGGGGTGAGGGTGTGGCGGACGCCCTGTTCGAGGGCCTGGAGCACGCTCGCGTCGGCCGGAGCGGCGCGTACCGCCGCCACCCAGCGCTGGGCGCCGGCCGCGTAGAGCGGGGCGACGGCCTCTTCCTTGGTGGCGAAGTACCGGTAGAAGGTGCGCGGGGCGATACCGGCGGCCTGGGCGATGTCCTCCGCGCGGGTGGCGCGCAGGCCGTGCCGTACGAAGAGGCCGGCCGCGGCCCGGGCGATCTCCATCCGCGTCTCGGCCTTGCGCCGCTCGGTCAGCGAGTGCTGAGGCGGGGTCGGGGTGGTGCTGCTCACGCCCGGCAGGTTATGCCCATGTGACACAATCTGCCATCTGGCGGGCCACCCCGTGGTTCAGGTACGGGGTGCCCCGCCCTCCAAGCACCCCGCGATGCGCGAGGCGCCGGCAGGAAAAGAGCCGGACCCCGGCGCCCGGGGGGAGGGGCGCCGAAGCCCGGCCTTGGGAGAGTCCCGGCGCCGGGGGGAGTGCGACGGGACTTGGTTCTTGGGGCCCGGGGGGCGTGGCCCCGGACCCGAACTGGTGGACCCGGAAGTCTTGTTCCCCGAGCCCTGCGGGTTAAGCGGCGATACAACGCCATATTTGCGCGGTCTTTCGTCACCCGGCGTACGCGGTGTCACGCGGCCGGGTGCGAACCCGGCGTCACGCCGCCGCGTCGAAACCGGTGCTGCGCGCCAGCTTCTTCAGCTCCAGCAGCGCGTGCTTCTCTATCTGCCGGATGCGCTCGCGGGTCAGGCCGTGCTCCTTGCCGACCTCGGTCAGGGTGCGCTCCCGGCCGTCCTCGATGCCGTAGCGCATCTTGATGATGGAGGCCGTGCGCTGGTCGAGGCGGCCGATGAGGTCGTCGAGCTCCTCGCTGCGCAGCAGTGTGAGCACCGACTGCTCGGGCGACACCGCCGAGGTGTCCTCCAGGAGGTCGCCGAACTGGGTCTCGCCCTCGTCGTCCACCGACATGTTCAGCGAGACCGGGTCGCGGGCCCAGTCGAGCACGTCGGTGACGCGCTCCGGCGTCGAGGCGAGCTCGGCTGCGATCTCCGCGGGCTCCGGGTCCCGGCCGTGCTCGCGGTTGAACTCGCGCTGCACACGGCGGATCCGGCCGAGCTCCTCCACGAGGTGGACGGGCAGGCGGATCGTACGGGACTGGTCGGCTATCGAGCGCGTGATGGCCTGGCGGATCCACCACGTCGCGTACGTGGAGAACTTGAAGCCCTTGCGGTAGTCGAACTTCTCGACCGCGCGCACCAGGCCGGCGTTGCCCTCCTGGATCAGGTCCAGCAGCGGCAGACCGCTGCGGGGGTAGCGGCGGGCGACGGCGACGACCAGGCGGAGGTTGGAGCGGATGAAGATGTCCTTGGCCCGCTCCGCGTCGGCGATCAGGGCCTCGAGTTCGTCACGGGTGGCGTCGGCCTTGGTGTCCTCGAACCCGTCGAGGACCTGCCGCGCGAACACACCCGCCTCGATGACCTGTGACAGCTCGACCTCCTTGGCGGCGTCGAGCAGTGGTGTGCGCGCTATTTCGTCGAGGTACATGCCGACCAGGTCGCGGTCGGCGATCTCGCCGCCATGGGCGCGAACACTGCTTGCCGCGTCGGCCGTCTCGCCGGTGGCGGACTTACGACGGGCGACGGCACGGGTTGCCATGCGTGCTCCCTTGCGATGGTGAGGTCAGCGGGCGGTCCTTCGGACGCTGGACTCCGTCTCCGGGACTCTCCGGACTCTCCTCGGGTGCCCTGCATCCGATGGAAACAACGACTGGAATCAGGACAGAATTCCCAACCCGCCCCACGATTTTCCTGATCATGCAGTACCCTGTCCGGCCACCTAGGGAGGCAGGATGCCGTCAGAACATACAGAGGTGCAGGTCAGGCCGGGAGTCGAGGCCGACCTCGAAGCTCTCACAGCCCTCTACAACCACTATGTACGTGAGACGGCGATCACATTCGATACCGCGATCTTCACTCCGGAAGAGCGCCGCCCTTGGCTGCTCTCCCATCCAGTAGACGGCCCGCATCGCCTGATGGTTGCCACGGGCACCAACTCACAGGAAATTCTGGGCTACGCCACATCAAGCCCTTTCCGGCAGAAGCCCGCTTATGCCACCTCGGTGGAGACGACCGTGTACGTCGCCCCGCACGCCGGCCGCCGCGGCATCGGCACCCTCCTGTACGAGGCCCTCTTCAAGGCCCTGTCCGGCGAGGACCTGCACCGCGCCTACGCCGGCATCAGCCAGCCGAACGAGGCGTCCGGCCGGCTGCACGAGCGCTGCGGATTCCAGTACGTCGGCACGTACCGGGAGGTCGGCCGCAAGTTCGGCCGCTACTGGGACGTGGCCTGGTACGAGAAGCCGCTCTAACACCCGGAGCGCGGACCCCGGGCTCGCTGAGGTCGATTTCAGCCGAACTGCACGGACCGCTTGGCCAGCCCCATCCAGAACCCGTCGATCACCGACTTCTGCACATCCAGCTCACCGGCCGCGTCGGCGGCGCCCATGGTCACGAACAGCGGGGCGAAGTGCTCGGTGCGCGGGTGGGCGAGCTGCCCCGCGGGCGACGTGCGGGTGAAGTCCAGCAGGGCGTCCACGTCCCGCGCCTCCAGCGCCCGCCGGCCCCAGTCGTCGAACTCCGCCGACCAGCCGGGGATGCCGCCCTGCCGGAGCGCGGCCAGGTTGTGGGTGAAGAAGCCGGAGCCGACGATCAGCACGCCCTCGTCCCGCAGTGGGGCGAGCTTGCGGCCGATCTCCATGAGCCTGACCGGGTCGAGCGTCGGCATGGAGACCTGGAGGACGGGGATGTCGGCCTCCGGGTACATCTCGACCAGCGGGACGTACGCGCCGTGGTCGAGGCCGCGGTCGGGAACGTCCTGGACGGGCACACCGGGGGCGCGCAGCAGCTTCCGTACCGACTCGGCGAGCTCCGGTGCGCCGGGGGCCTCGTACCTCACCCGGTAGTAGTGCTCGGGGAAGCCCCAGAAGTCGTAGACGAGGGGGACGGTCTCGGTGGCGCCGAGGGCGAGCGGGGCCTCCTCCCAGTGGGCGGAGACCATCAGGATCGACTTGGGGCGCGGCAGTCCGGCGGACCAGGCGGCCAGTTCACCGGGCCAGACCGGGTCGTCCGCCAGCGGCGGGGCGCCGTGGCTGAGGTACAGAGCGGGCATGCGCTCCTGGGTGGCGGCGGACATGCTGCGACTCCCTCCAGAATGGTTCCCTGACAAAACTGTACGGGCCATTTGTTTAATCTTCAAGGAGGGGCCACGTAGAGTGGAACACATGAAGGCACCCGCATCCGCACCGACACCAGGCCCGGGCCAGGAGCCCCCGGAACCGCGCTGGCTCACCGACGAGGAGCAGCGCGTCTGGCGCTCGTTCATGGAGGGCGTCACCCTCCTCGACGACCATCTCGACCGTCAGCTCCAGCGCGACGCGGGCATGCCGCACGTCTACTACGGTCTTCTGGTCAAGCTCGCCGACGCACCCCTCAAGCGGCTGCGGATGACCGAGCTCGCCATGCTGGCGAAGATCACCCGCTCCCGCCTCTCGCACGCCATCGCGCGTCTGGAGAAGAACGGCTGGGTGCGCCGCGAGGACTGCCCCGACGACAAGCGGGGCCAGTTCGCCGTGCTCACGGAGGAGGGCTTCGAGGTCCTGCGGCAGACCGCCCCGGGCCATGTGGAGGCCGTACGGCAGGCGGTCTTCGACCGGCTCTCCCCGGAACAGCAGAAGTCCCTCGGCGAGATCATGAGGATCGTCGCCGAGGGACTTCAGCCGACCGAAGCGGGTGCGGACCTGCCCTGGCTCCGCTGAGCCGGGGCAGGTCCTGGAATCCATAGGTACGAGGCGTCCCCTTCCTCGTGCCTACGGGTGGCCCGAAGGGGTTTCCGGGTGACCCGAAGGAGCTTCACGGGTAACCCGAAGGGGTTTTCTCGGGGGCCGCCGTCAGTGGGCGACGACCGGGATCTGCACGTCGTCCGCCGCGTCCGCGTCCGAGCCGGTCACCGTGGAGCTGTCGGGCCGGCCGGCGTTGACCAGGGTCAGGGCGATCGCGGCGGCCACGACGAGGATGCCGACGGCGAACCAGATGGCACTCGTGTAGCCCTCGACCATGCCCTCCAGCTGGACCAGCTGCTGCTGGGACCGGCTGGTCGCCCCCACGATGTGGTCGGCGATGTACGACGTCGTCGCCGAGGCGGCGATGGTGTTCAGCAGGGCGGTACCGATCGCGCCGCCCACCTGCTGCGAGGTGTTGACCATCGCGGAGGCGACACCGGAGTCCCGGGGCTCGACGCCCTGGGTGGCCAGGGACATGGCCGGCATGAACGCCGTACCCATGCCGAGACCGAGCAGCAGCATCGCCGGCAGCAGCAGGGCCGCGTACGAGGAGCCGATCTCCAGCTGGGTCAGCAGCAGCATGCCGAGCGCGGCGACCAGGAAGCCGGGGCCCATCAGCAGGCGCGGCGCGACCCGGGTCATCAGACGGGTGCCGATCTGGGTCGAGCCCGTGATCATGCCCGCGATCATCGGCAGGAAGGCGAACCCGGTCTTGACCGGCGAGTACCCCTTCACGATCTGCAGGTAGTAGGTCAGGAAGAGGAACAGACCGAACATCGCGATGATCGCGAGCCCGAGGGAGAGGTAGACACCGCCGCGGTTGCGCTCGGTGACCACGCGCAGCGGCAGCAGCGGGGCCTTGACCTTGGACTCGACGAGCACGAAGGCCAGCAGCAGGACGGCGGAGGCGACGAACATGCCGACGGTCACGGAGTCGCTCCAGCCGTCGGACTCGGCGCGGGTGAAGCCGTAGACCAGGGCGACCAGGCCGAGGGTGGACAGGATCACGCCGGGGATGTCGAGCGGCGAGCGGTTGCGGCCGCCCTCCGGCTCACGGATGACGAAGTACGCACCGGCCGCGGCGACGATGGCGAACGGGATGTTCACGAAGAACGTCCAGCGCCAGTCCAGGTACTCGGTGAGGAAGCCGCCCAGGATCAGACCGACGGCACCGCCGCCACCGGCGATCGCGCCGTAGATGCCGAACGCCTTGGCGCGCTCCTTGGCGTCGGTGAACATCACGGCGAGCAGGGAGAGCGCGGCGGGCGCGAGCAGCGCGCCGAAGACGCCCTGGAGGGCGCGGGCGCCGAACATCATCGCCTCGTTGGTGGCCGCGCCGCCGAGCGCGGAGGCCGCGGCGAAGCCGCCGAGCCCGAGGACGAACGCCCTCTTGCGGCCCCACAGGTCGGCTATCCGGCCGCCGAACAGGAGCAGACCGCCGAAGGCGAGGGCGTAGGCCGTGACGACCCACTGCCGGTTGCCGTCGGAGATGCCCAGGTCCTGCTGGGCGGAGGGCAGGGCGATGTTCACGATGGTGGCGTCCAGGACGACCATCAGCTGGGCGAGCGCGATGAAGACGAGCGCTTTCCAGCGGCCGGCGTCCGGCGAGGCGGCCGGAGTGCCGAGTGCCTTTGAGGCTGTTTCAGACATGGGGGTACCCACTTCGGGACTTCGTGACGGAAAGAGATGTCGAGAGACAGCGGATCGTCTACGGGGACGGCCGCAGGGACTGTCGTCCTGGCTACAGACGGATGGGACGCGCTGAACTAATCGGTCAGGGCTGGCGCAGATCCTCCAGGGTCACGGCCGTGCCCGGCAGAACGGAGCGAGCGGGAGCCCGCAGCCCGTCCAGGAACAGCTGAAGATGGCGGTGGACGAAGGGGTCGGCACGGAAGCAGTCCGTCCCGGCCGGGGGCCGGCTGAGCTGGGCCACAGCGATCATGACGTCTCCGACACCCACGTCGGAGCGGAGCTGCCCGGCAGCACTCGCACGGTCCATGACCTCGGCGACCTGGCTCTCGACCCGTTCGCGCGCGGCTTCCAGGTCCGGGTGGTGCTTGTCGAACGTGCTGGAGACCATCGGGCACAGCGCGCTGATCCGCTCGTCGGCGGCGGCGTGCACGAAGCGCTCCAGCGCCTCGAACGCGTCGCCGGTCTCGGCGAGCGCGAGCTCGGCCGCGGCGGCCGTACGGTCCATGACGGAGCAGACGACCTCGCGGACCAGCGCGTCGCGGTCCGGGAAGTTGCGGTACACCGTGGCGTTGCCCACGCCGGCCCGGCGGGCGATCTCGTCGAGCGGCACCTCGGGGCCGTGCTCGACGAACATCTCCCGGGCGGCGGTGACGATCCGCTCCCGGTTGCGCAGGGCGTCGGCGCGAGGCCGGGGCGCCTTGCGCTGTTCGGGGGTGGCGGTCTGCACGGCGTACTCCTGGATGGATGAGGTGTGCGGTGTTCGCGATCCGGGGAGCGCGTCCCCGTTTCGCTCTGACACATGGCTAAACGGGGAGTGGGTCCCCGGTATTTCCCGTAGCCGGGATTTTTTTCTTTGTGACCTGGATCACAAGTGCCCTGAGGGGGCGCGGGGCGCTACTGATGGGAAACCCACGATCGGTCTCCTCCAACGCGCGCCCCCATCCGCCGCAACGCAGGGTGAGCGAAAGGGTGCAGCCGGAGACCGGCGGCTGCCGTGGCGCGGGAGGTCCCCTGCATGCAGCCGCAGCCTCAGCGACCCCGGCCGGGCGCGGCGGGGTCGCTCGGCCCAGGCCGTACGCAGCATCCTGGGTCGGGCCGTGCGGGGTCGACGGGGGCGGGCCGTGCGGGGTCGGGCCGTACGGGGTCGGATGGGTCCGGCCGTACGGAGTCGGGTGGCTCGGGCCGGACGGAGTCGGATGGGCCCGGCCGTACAGAGTCGGGTGGCTCGGGCCGTACGGAGTCGGATGGGCCGGGCCGTACGGAGTCGGGTGGGTCCGGCCGTGCGCAGCCGCCCCGCTGTCGGATATCCCGGCCGCCCCGGCGCCGGCTGGCCGTCCTCGCCTGCGTGACCGCGCTGACCTTCTCGGTCAGCACCTCGGCCGGCACGGGCCACCTCACCCCCGGCGCCACGGCGGCGGGAGCCGGACCGATCTCCCTGGCCCGTACCTCCTCCCACGGCCCCTGCCTGATCCGCGGCGCCCGCGAGGTCCAGATGTCCGAGGGCATCCCCACCTCCGATGGCTACACCCGCTCCACCGGCACCGTCCGCGCCCTCACTCTGATGATCGACTTCTCCGACGCCCCCGGCGACGGCGACGCCCTGGACCGCTTCCGGGAGTTCTTCCCGCAGACCCGCGAGTGGTTCCGCACCAGTTCCTACGGCCGCCTCGACTACCGCCCCGAGACCCCGATCCCGGGGTGGCTGCGGATGCCGAAGTCCTTCCGCGCGTACGGCATAGAGCGCGGCGCCCCCTTCGACCCCGGCTACCGCGCACTGGTCCAGGACCTCGTGGCCGCGGCCGACCCCAAGGTGGACTTCCGCGCGTACGACCTGGTGAACGTGCTGGTCACCCCGAACGCCGGCCCGTCCGCCCTGGACACGGTCCTGTCCGTCACCTTCGCCGGCAACCCCGAGGCCCCGACAGCCGACGGCACCCCCGTGGCCAACGCCTCGTTCGTCTACTCCCGCCAGGACGACGGTTCCGGCTCCTACGACCGCAACGGCTACCGCGTACTCCCCCACGAGAACGGCCACGTCTTCGGCCTGCCCGACCTGTACACCGCCGAGGGCGGGGGCGCGGTCGGCCACTGGGACATCATGAGCGAGGACTGGGGCGCCAACAACGACTTCCTGGGCTGGCACAAGTGGAAGCTGGGCTGGCTCGACGCGGCGCAGGTCCACTGCGTGGCGACCCCCGGCACCTCGGAGTACACCCTGACCCCGCTGGCCCACGCCGGCGGCTCCAAGCTGGTCGTCCTCCCCCTGGACAGCGGAACCGGCTACGCCGTGGAACTGCGCACCCGTGCGGGCAACGACGAGACGGTGTGCCGCCCGGGCGTCCTGATCTACAAGGTCGACGCGGAGGTGGACACGGGCATGGGCCCGGTCACGGTCTACGACTCCCGCCGCGACAGCGGCGGCTGCACCCGGGCGCCGAACGTCCACGCGGAACTGTCGGACGCGCCGTACACGCCCGGGGAGACGTTCCGGGACGCTCGCACGGGGGTGGAGATCGAGGTGGCGGGGGTGGACCTGGAGGGAGGGGGTGGGGGTGAGGGCGGGTATCGGGTGCGGGTGACGAGGGGGTAGCGACGCCAGGGGGAACGCGTCCCGGAGTCCGGATTACCGTAGGCCTGCCGCGACCGCCGTACCGGAGAGCCGATGCCAGCGAAGCCCATGAACGACGACCCCGAGGGGTCCGCCCCCTCGGCCGACGAGAACGGGGCGCCGGTGAAGGCCAGCGGGACGCCGGCAGGCGAGGCGACGGCAGAGGCCGGCGGCACGGCCACACCGGCCAGGGGGGCGACCGCACCGGACGAGGCGGTCACGCCGCTGATACGCGGCATCATGGTGCTGCGGGAGCTGACCGAGGCGGACGGCACGCTGAGCCTGAGCGGCCTGGAACGGGCCACCCGCCTCGCCCGTTCCACGGTCGACCGCATCACGGCCACGCTCGCCCGCATGGGCTACGTCCGCGTGGACGGCCGGGACGTACACCTCTCCCCCCGCCTGATGGAGCTGGGCAACGCCTACCTCGCCGCCCTGCGTCTCCCCGCCCTGCTCGCCTCTCGGGCGGACGCCCTGGCCGACGAACTGGACGAGTCGGTCTCCCTCGCGGTCGCCGACCGCGACGGCATCCGCTTCATCCACCAGGCCACCCGCCGCCGCGCGATGTCCCTGAGCTTCCGCATCGGCGACCTGCTCCCCGCCGAACGCACCGCCCCCGGCCCCCTGTTCGCGACGGAGTGGACGGCCAGCGACTGGCAACGCTGGCGCGAACGCCGGACGGCGGACCCGAGGGACCTCTCCTTCACGGCCGTACCACCCCGCAAGTACGGAGCGGACACGAGAGACGACGAGATGTTCGTGAGCCGCACGCGGGAGGCGGCCGCGAACGGCTGGGCCGTGGACGACCAGCTGATCGAACCGGGCTTGGTGGCGGTCTCGGTACCGGTCCGCTCCCCTCACACGGCCGGCGACCACCGGCCGCCGGCGTGCGTGGCCAGCGTGGTCAGCCACACGAGCCGCCATACGGCACACAGCCTGCGCACCACCCTGCTGCCGAGACTGCGGGCGGCGGTGACGCAGATGGAGCAGGAGCTGGACCGCACCCCACCTCCGCCCCCCGGCACACCACCGTCGAACCTGGCGCTCTGGACGGGCGCGTCGAAACAGCGACTCGGCCGCGACTTCATCGAATCCCTGGCGCGAGGCCTGACGGTCCTCACGGCCTTCGGCGAGGACAGGCCGGAGCTGACGCTCACCGAGGTGGCCCAGGCAACGGGCCTGGCCCGGGCGACGGCCCGCCGCGCACTGATCACCTACGAACATCTGGACCTGGTGACGCCGACAGGCGACCGCACCTTCGCCCTGACCCCCCGGGTCCTCTCCCTGGGCTTCCCGCCCCTCTCCCGCACGACCCTCCCCGACATCGCCCACCCCCACCTCGCGGACCTGACCTCCCGCATCCACGAGTCGACGTCATTGGCGGTGCTCTCGGACTCGGGCGAGGAGATCCAGTACACGGCGAGGGTGGCGACGGGCCGGGTGCTGAGCGTGAACATCACCCTGGGCACCCGCCTGCCGGCGTACGCGACGGCACTGGGCCGAGTCCTCCTGTCGGACAGGGCCGTCGGCCGGGCGGAGCAGGCCCACACCCTGACCTCGGTCCGCTCCCAGGGCTACGCCCTGGTGGACGAGGAACTGGAGGAGGGCCTCCGCTCCATCGCGGTCCCGATCCGCGACCGGTCCGGCCGGGTGGTGGCCGCCCTGAACACGGCGATGCACGCGAGCCGCCACAGCCTCCGGGAGTGCGTGACGGACCTCCTCCCCGAACTGACGACAACAGCCACCCGCATCGAATCCGACCTCCACACCGCCGCCCGCTTCACCCACGTCCCCCTGACCTGACCCCCACGGTTCACGCCGTCCGACCAGGCCACCACGCACTATCGTGAGGGAAGGAAGGCGCCTGGCCCGGGTGCGTCCGCGTGAGCCGGTCGGAGGCGACGATGAGCGGGGAACGGCCCGGTCGATCCGAGCAGCACCTGCCCAAGCTGCGGCTGGACGAACTGCTGGACGAGCTGCAGGCGCGGATCGACGCGGCACGGGGCACCCAGGACCGTGTCCACAGCCTGCTGGAGGCAGTGCTTTCCGTCGGCCGGGAGCTGGATCTGCCACAGGTGCTCCGGCGCATCGTCGAGGCGGCCGTGGTGCTCGTGGACGCCGAGTACGGGGCCCTGGGAGTCATCGGCGACGACCGCATGCTCTCCGAGTTCCACACCGTCGGTATCAGCGACGAGCAGCGGGCCCGGATCGGGGACCTGCCCAGCGGGCACGGCATTCTGGGCGAGCTGATCCGGCACCCCGAGCCGCTGCGGCTGGCGGAGATCTCCGAGCACCCGGCCTCGTACGGCTTCCCGTCGCACCACCCTCCGATGCACTCCTTCCTCGGCGTGCCCATCCGGGTACGTGACCAGGTGTTCGGCAACCTCTACCTCACGGAGAAGCGCAGCGCGGAGGAGTTCGACGCCGAGGACGAGTCGGTGCTCGCCACCCTCGCGGTGGCGGCGGGCGTGGCCATCGAGAACGCCCGTCTGTACGAGGAGACGCGGCTGCGCGAGCGGTGGCTGGGGGCGAGCTCCGAGGTCACGCGTGCCCTGCTGTCGGGTGCGCCGAGCACGGATGTCCTCGAACTGATCGTGGAGCAGGCGTGTCAGATCGCCGACGCCGATGCCGGGATGATCGCCGAGCGTGTGCCCGAGGAGAACGCACTGCGGCCGCTGCTCGCCGTCGGGCTGGACGGGGAGCGGCGCAGCGGCCTGGTGATGTCCGGCAAGGACGGATTCGTGGCCGCCGTTCTCACCACGGCGGAGCCGGCGGTGAGCGCCGACATCCGGGAGGACCGGCGGACCAGCGGGGACGCGGCGCAGTGGGCCGGGCTCGGGCCCGTGGTCGGTGTGCCGCTGGAGGCCGGAGGTAAGGCCGGCGGTGTGTTGCTGCTGGGGCGCGCGGCGGGACGTACGCCGTTCACGGACGCCGACACGCTCCCCCTGCTCGGGTTCGCCGGGCAGGCGGCACTGGCACTGGAGCTGGCCGAGCGGCGCCGGGACGCCGAGCAGATCGCGCTGCTGCGGGACCGTGACCGCATCGCCCGCGACCTGCACGACCTCGCCATCCAGCGACTGTTCGCGGCGGGGATGACGCTGCAGAGCGCCCAGCGTTTCATCGACCATCCGGAGGCTGTGGAACGGTTGTCGCGGACCGTGGACGATCTGGACGAGACCATCAAGATCATCCGGTCCACGATCTTCGGGCTGCGGACGCACGGCGGGGCGAGGCAGGGCAGCGGCCTGCGTGGCCGGGTCTCGGACGCGGTGACGGCGGCGGCCTCGTCTCTGGGCTTCGCTCCCGCGGTGCGTGTCGAGGGGCTGGTCGACACGGATGTACCGGGCGACATCGCTGATCACACGCTCGCGGTGCTCGGCGAGGCGCTGAGCAACGTGGCCCGGCACTCCGGGGCCCGCTCCGTGGACGTGCACCTGAGATGCACCCAGGGCGAGTTGACGCTCACGGTCACCGATGACGGCTGCGGGATACCGGAGGACGCCGTACGCAGCGGCCTGCGGAACATGGAGGAGCGGGCCGTCGCCCTCGGCGGCGACCTCCGGCTCGGTGAGCGCCCGGAAGGAGGCGGCGCCCGGGTGGTGTGGCGGGTGCCGGTGCGGTCGGCCCGAGGATGAAGTGGCTCGTCGGTGGCCCCGGCTCAGTGTGACGGGTGCTCACTCGTGACGGGGTGCTCCAACTGCGATGCGAGGACCGCGGCCTGAACCCGTCGCTGTACGCCGAGCTTGGCCAGGAGCCGGGAGATGTGGTTCTTGACGGTCTTCTCGGACAGGTAGAGCTTCTTGCCGATCTCACGGTTGGTGAGCCCGTCCCCGATCAGGGCGAGAATCTCCCGCTCGCGCGGCGACAGGCTCGCCAGTTCGGGGGCGATGGCCGGCTCCTCGGACGGGTCGGCGCGCAGGGAGCGCATCAGCCGGGCCGTGGTTTCCGGGTCCAGCATGGACCGCCCGGAGGCGACCGTGCGTACCGCCGAGATCAGGTCGGAGCCCTTGATCTGCTTGAGGACATAGCCGGAGGCCCCGGCCATGATCGCGTCGAGCAGGGCCTCCTCGTCGTCGAACGAAGTCAGCATCAGACAGGCCAGCCCGGGCATCCGGCTGCGCAGTTCGCGGCAGACGGTGATGCCGTCGCCGTCCGGCAGGCGTACGTCGAGGACGGCGACGTCGGGGCGGAGCGCCGGTCCGCGGGCGAGCGCGTGCGCGACGTTCTCGGCGTCCCCGACCACCGAGATGTCGGGTTCGGCGTCCAGCAGGTCGGCCAGGCCGCGGCGCACGACCTCGTGGTCGTCGAGCAGGAAGACCCGGATCGGGTGCTCTTCGCTGAAGGTGCGCGGCTCGGTCATCTCGACCCCTCGTCGGCCGGAAGGGCGGACTGCGGACCGCCCGTGACCACGATCATTACGTGCGGAGGCCGGATGCACTAGGGCCGATCGGCCCAAGGCATGTCGGGGGCGGAGTACCGAGGCGCGTGCTGTCTCGGCCCTGCGGTAGGGCCCTTCGGTCCCGGCAGGGGACCTATGGCCCCTCCACCGCGACGGCCGGTGGAGGCGACGCTCGAGTCAAGACCTTCTACTCCGGAGGTGGAGACCATGTCCCGCACGATCACCGTGGGTCTGGACGGCTCGCCCGAGAGCCGCGCCGCCGCCGAGTGGGCTGCCCGCGAGGCGGCGCAGCGCCGCCTGCCGGTGAAGCTCCTTCATGTGCGGGAGCCGGCGCCGGAGCCCATCGCGCAGGCCCCACAGCTGGGTGTCGAGACCCAGCAGGACTGGGGCGAGGAGATTCCCCGCGAATCCGCGGAAGGTGTCGGTCTGCGTCACCCCGGCGTCGAGGTGACCTCCGAGCACCTGTCCGGCCACCCCGGCAAGGTGCTGGGCGACGCCGCCAGGGACGCCGAACTGCTCGTCCTGGGATCGCGCGGTCTGGGCGGCATCGGCGGGTTCCTGATGGGTTCGGTCGGACTGGCCGTG
The DNA here is from genome assembly GCF_045040895.1 of Streptomyces purpurascens. Classification (NCBI taxonomy): domain Bacteria; kingdom Bacillati; phylum Actinomycetota; class Actinomycetes; order Kitasatosporales; family Streptomycetaceae; genus Streptomyces; species Streptomyces purpurascens. The sequence continues at coordinate 3,960,806 of NZ_CP108341.1, forward strand.
GTGGCGCGCGCCGAGCGGCCCGTGGTCCTGGTCCGGGCCGGTGAGCAGGCGGCCGACGAGCACGAGAGGGATCCGGCGGGCATCCCGTCGGCCGCGACGCGATACCGGCCGGTCGTGCTCGGCATCGACACCGACCACCTCGAAGCTTCGGTGATCGACTTCGCCTTCGACGCGGCCGCCCGGCGCGGGACCGCCCTACGGGCCGTGCACGGATGGCACCTGCCCTCGTGGTTCGTCTACGGCAGAGGCGCCGGCGACGTGTACCGGCATGACCAGGTCGTCCGCTCGCAGGCCACCGCGCTCACCGACGCACTGCGCCTGTGGAGGGACAAGTACCCCTCCGTCGAGGTGGTCGAGATGTCCCACTCGGGCAGCGCGGCGGCTCTGCTGATCGACGCCTCTCGCCAGGCATCGCTGGTCGTCGTGGGACGGCGGATCCGCCGCAGCCCGTTCGGGACGCACATCGGCTCCGTGACGCATGCCGTGCTGCACCACGCCGCCGCCCCCGTCGTCGTCGTTCCGCACGACTGACGCGTCACCGCCTCAGCAGCACGCCGACGGCGGTCGCCGTCCGTTCCGAACAGCACGCCAAGGAGGGATCAGGGCGATGAATCTGCCCGTCATCGTCGGCGTGGACGGCTCCGAGTCCAGTCTGCGGGCGGTGGACTGGGCGACCGACGAGGCCGCGCTGCGCGGGGTACCGCTGCGCGTGGTGTACGCGTCTTTGTGGGAGCGCTACGAACACGCCGTCTTCGCCGCGGGGCCGGGAAAGACGGAGCAGATCCTCACCGATGTGCTCGTGGTGGCCGCCGCCAAGCGGGCTCGGAGGCGGGTCCCGGACATGGAGATCGCCACCGAGGTCGTGCCCGAGGGGCCGGTGCCGGTACTCCGTCGCGCGGCGCGCGGTGCCTCCGCGCTGGTCGTGGGCTCGCGCGGCCGCGGGGGCGCCGCCGAACTGCTGCTGGGCTCGGTCAGCCTCGCCGTGGCCGGACAGGCCGACGGTCCGGTGATCGTGGTACGCGGTGACCACGACGACCGAGCCGGGCCCCCGGCGCGGGGCCGCCGCATCGTCGTAGGAGTCCCGGACCATGCCGCGGACTCGGCGGCCGTGCGTTTCGCCTTCCGGGAGGCGGCCCAGCGCGCGGTACCGCTGGAGGCCGTGCGGGCCTGGCACTGCACCGCGCACGAGACCGCCGACCACCTGCTGCTCGCCGGTGAACCCGCCCATGTGCACGAGCAGAGCGCCGTCGACGCCCTGGAAACCGGGCTCCACGCCCCGGCCGAGGAGTATCCGGCTGTCGAGGTGCGCCGCCGGACCGTCGAGGGCACCGCCCGCACCGTACTGCTCGACGCCTCAGCCGATGCCGCCCTCCTCGTGGTCGGCGCCAGACGTCCCCATGGCATCGGACTCCGGATCGGCCGCGTCACGCACGCCGTTCTGCACCACGCGGCCTGCCCGGTCGCGGTCGTCCCCGAACGGGCCTGACCGCATCGCGGCCGCGGCCCTCGACGCGGCGGGCCATAGGGCCGATCGGCCCCTGGCCGACCCCGGACAGCCCATGCGGCGTTTCCTCGATCCGCCGGATGCTCGAAGCGTCGAGAGGCTCGGAGGAGACCACCATGACGCACGACGTGCTCGACCGGCCCCCGGTCCACGCGCTGCTCGGGGACGGCACGACCGTGTGCATACGCGCCGTGCGGCAGGAGGACCGCGAGCGGTCGCGGGGCCTCCACGAGGAGATGTCCCCTCGCCGGAGCGTGTGTCGAAGTCCCGGAAGGCAGCTCGCACTTGAGCGTCGCCCTGGAGGTCGAGATGAACGGCACGCTTGCCCGGTCGGCGGCCATGGCGGCGGATCGGCGGCTCGCGGCGAAGAACCGCAGACGCAGGCAGCCGCCCCGTCGGCCTCCCGGCGCTGGAACACCTGCTCCAACGGCTGTCGCGGATGGCGAGCGATCTGCCGCAGCTCGCGGAGGCCGACCTCAACCCGCTCCTGGCGACGCCCGGAACGGTCACCGTGCTCTACGCCCGCGTGCGCCTGCTGCCGCGCCGGGCCCAGGACCCCTGTCTGCGCCGGCTCCGCTGAGCCGGCCGCGCCGGCCGCATCGGTCGGCCGGTCGGAACGCGAGAGCCGGACTGTGAGAGGAGGCGGATCATGATGGCGAAGAACGTGCTGGTCGCCTACGGAACGACGAACGGTTCGACGGCGGAGATCGCCGAGAAGGTCGCGGAGGTCCTGCGCAAGGACGGACTGACGGCCGAGGCGCGTCCCGCCCGGGGGGTGCCGAGCGCGGCGGCGTACGACGCCGTCGTGGTGGGTGGCGGGCTGTACGCCGGCCGCTGGCACAAGGACGCCCGCCGCTTCGTCCGGCGGCACGGCAAAGCCCTGGCCGAACGCCCGGTGTGGTTCTTCAGCAGCGGCCCGCTCGACCCCTCGGCCTCGGAGCGGGACATCCCACCCGTGCCCGGCGTGAAAAAGGCCATAATCCGGCTCGACGCCCGGGAACACATCACCTTCGGAGGCTGCCTGAAGGAGGGCGCGAAGGGCTGGGTCGCGCGGATGATTCTCCGTAGCGGAAAGGGCGGTGACTTCCGCGACTTCGAGCGGATCGAGACGTGGGCGGCGCGGATCGGCCAGGAGCTGACGAGCTGACTCCTGCGCCGTCCGCGCCGGCCGGATCGCGAGACACAGGGATCGTCCGTCCCGTTGCCTGCGGCCGTTGTCGTGGAGGCCGGGGTCCCGCACGGGCGACGGTCACCCCGCCGCCCGAGTCTCCGAGGCGTCCGCGGTCGGGGCACCGGCCACGCCCAGGGGCAGGCACCGAAGCACCTCGAAGACGCCCGCCAGCCCCGTGTGCCGCAGAATGCGCCGGAAACCGGCGCTGTCGGAGACCAGGCGCAGCCGACCGTGCCGGGCCAGCACGCGGTTCCGCGCCCGGCACAGGATCCCCAGCCCGGTGCAGTCGATGAAGACCACCGGACGCAGGTCCAGCACCAGGTCGGAGTGAGGGCTCGCCGTCAGCGGGTCGAGGCGCGCCGTCAGACCCGGTGCCGTGAGCAGGTCCATCTCGCCGGCCAGCGTCACGACGGTGCTCTCGCCGGCCGTGCGCTCCGCAGGAGACGGCGCGGACCTGAGCGGATTGTCGGCCATGGTCCGAGCAAAGCCGGACCGACGGATCCGCGGTAGGGCCGACCGGCCCAATTGCCGGCCGGGGTCGAAGCGCCCCTGGGGCTGAATCACCGACCGCCGGCCGCGGAAGAACCCGTCCGGACACCGGATGGGGCCGACCGGCCCATGCGCCTCCCACCGGCCCGCGCCATGCTGGAATCGCGGTGCTCTCCCGGCGCCGCGCCCGCACCGGAAGGTGGGAACGCCATGAAGGGCTACGTCTTCCACGGCCCCGGACAGTCCGCCTGGGAGGACGTCCCTGACCCCGGTATCAAGGAGGCGACCGACGCCATCGTGCGGGTCGACGCCGTCACCATCTGCGGAACGGACCTGCACATCCTCAAAGGCGACGTTCCCGAGGTACGCCCCGGCACGGTGCTGGGGCACGAGGCGGTCGGTGAGATCGTCGACGTCGGCGGGGACGTGAGCACGGTGCGGCCGGGAGACCGGGTACTGGTCTCCTGCATCACCGCCTGCGGCCGCTGCCGCTACTGCCGCGAGAGCATGTACGGCCAGTGCCGGGGCGGCGGAGGCTGGATCCTGGGGCACCTGATCGACGGCACCCAGGCCGAGTACGTCCGCGTGCCGTACGCCGACCTGTCCGTGCACCCGCTGCCCAGCGCCCTGGACAGCAAGGACGCCGTACTGCTGGCCGACATCTTCCCGACCGGGTACGAGGTGGGTGTGCTCAACGGGCATGTCCGGCCCGGCGACACCGTGGCCGTCGTGGGCTCCGGCCCCGTCGGGCTCGCGGCCATCGCCACCGCCCGGCTGTTCGCACCGGAGCGGATCGTCGCCGTGGATCTTGCCGCCGCCCGGCTGGAAGCAGCCAAGCGGCTCGGCGCGGACGCGGTGGCGGACGCCCGGGAAGCCCCCGAGCAACTGGTCTCGGACCTCACCGACGGGCTGGGCGCGGACGTGGTCGTCGAGGCCGTGGGCGTCCCGGAGACGTTCGAGCTCTGCACGCGCATGGTGCGGCCGGGCGGGCACGTGGCCAACGTCGGCGTGCACGGGAAGCCCGCGAGCCTGCATCTGGAAGACCTGTGGATCAAGAACGTCACCATCACCACGGGCCTGGTGGACACGTACTCCACCCCCACGCTGCTCCGGATGGCGGCGGCCGGCCGGCTGCCCACCGGGCAGCTGGTCACGCACACCTTCCCGCCGGCCCACATGGAGGAGGCGTACGACGTCTTCGGCCGGGCCGCGGACACCGGCGCGCTCAAGGTCGTGCTGGGCGAGGAGCAGCACGAGGAGATCGTCCCCATGGGGGCGGCCTGACGAAGGAGAGAGGTGCAGGACCATGACCGAACCGGCCTCGTCCCACGCTGTGGAAGGGCGCCCGATGGGCGATCTCGCGCGGCGGATCACCCAGCGCCGTACGGAACTCGGCCTGACCCGACAGGAGACGGCCACTCGAGCGGGCATGGCTCCGGCCTACCTCCAGTACCTGGAGGAGCGGCCCGCCGCGGACCCGGGCGCCGGCACCCTGCTCCGGCTCGCGGGAGCGCTGAAGACCACCGTGCGGCACCTGACCGGCGGCGACACCGAGCTGCCGCCCGGCCTCGGACGGGCCTCCCGCACTCCCCGGTTCACGGAGCTGACCGAGGCGGAGTGCCGCTCCCTGCTCTCGCCGCACGGCGTGGGGCGTCTTGCCGTGTCCACGGCCGCCGGCCCGGTCGTCATGCCGGTCAACTACAGCGTCGTCGACGGTGAGATCGTCTTCCGTACGGCCCCCGGCTCGACACCCGCCCAAGCGGCCGGCCACCAGGTCGCCTTCGAGGTCGACCGCATTGACGAGGCGTTCAGCGAGGGCTGGAGCGTGCTGGTACGCGGCCCCGCGAGGGCCGTGACGGATCAGGACGAGGCAGCCCGTCTCGAGGAGCAGGTGTTCAGCACGCCGTGGGCGGGTGGCCGGCGCGAGCTGTGGCTGTGCGTCGAGCCCGTCGGCGTCACCGGCCGCCGGATCACGGTCTGACACGACTTCAGTGGGGTCTCTGACACGACTTCAGTGTGGTCACTGTGGCTCGCTCGGAGCGGACGCCCCGAAGAGGTGGCACTCGACGTCCACCACACCCTCGACGGAGCGGACCAGACGGGCCGCGACGGGCACGAGGGAGGTGTCCCGGACGCGGCCGGTGAGGGTGACGACTCCGTCCCGCACGTCCACGCGGATGGGCTCGACCGGGGCGGGGAAGAGGCAGGCCACGACCTCGCGGCGGATCTCCTCGGCGAGTTCCTCGTCGGCTCGCAGGAAGACCTTTTCACGGCCGGGGAGCTCATCAGCTCCTCCGCCGTCACCGCGCCCGCCTTGGCCAGGTCGGACAGCCGGCGCCGCTGCGTACAGCGGTCCGGGTCGCTGTCCCGGAACTCCTCCTTGGGCAGCAGATCGGCCTCGGAGACGACCCCGATCACCCGGCCATCGCCCTCCAGGACGGGTACCGCGCTGACCTTCCACTGCTCCATGACCTCGACGATGTCCTTGAACAGGGCCTCACGGCCGATCGCCACGACGGTGTGCGTCATGACATCGCCGACGATGTGCGGGCTGCCATGCATGGTTGCTCTCCCGGGGACGGTCAGGTCGGTCAGCACCGCGGTGGGACATGGCTCATACCGAGCTCCCGCTGCCGTACGGGGCGTACAGGTCGAGCAACCGGACGCGCGACGCGTGCAGCCGGTGGGCGACCGCACGGCCGACCCAGACCGCGATCGCCCGGCCGAACTCGGCGTCCTGGGCGCACATCGCCCGCACGGTTTCCGCGTCGAACTCGAAGGCCCGCACCGGGCCCGTCGCTTCCCCGCCCAGGTGCCATACGTGCGGCGGGAAGTGCCACGACCAGCCGACCAGTTCGCCCTGTCCCAGGGACTCGACGACAGCGGCCCGCCGGCCCGGGACATGGAGGTCGAGCACGACGGTCCCCGTGCGCACGATCCAGAACCGCTCGGCGCGCCGGCCTTCCTCAAACAGGCGTGCACCCGCGTCGAAGGACACCTCGCGGGCGATGCGCATCAGCCGCTCGCGCGGTACGGCCGGGAGAGCCTCGGCCAGGTGGGTGGTGGAGGTCATCGCTCCGACTCCTTTCCGCCGGCCTTGCTGATATCAGCGTGTGCCGGACCGCTGCGGGGCACCACGGGCCGAACGGGCCGGGCAGGGGCCGGTCGGCCCCTCGTGTCCCGTCTCCACGCCTGCGACGGTGAGAGCGGATCTGCAGGCTGCCCGGTGACGAGGCGGTGGGAACGATGACGCTGGAACTGCCACTGATCGTGGGCGTCGACGGATCGGACGGCAGTCTGACGGCGGTCGACTGGGCGGTGGACGAAGCCGCCCTGCACGGTCTTCCGCTGCGGCTGGTCCATGCCTCCCTCTGGGAGCGATACGAGGGCGTCACGCCGTCGATCGGTTCGGACCGCCCGACGGGGCAGGTGCTGGCCGACCACATCGTCGCCTCCGCCGCGGAGCACGCCGGGCGGCGCAACCCCGATGTGAAGGTGTCCACCGACGTCATCCTGGCCGAGGCGGCGGACGCGCTCCTGCACGCTGGCAACAACGCCACCGCCCTGATCACCGGGTCGCGGGGCCGCGGCGAGCTGAAGGGACTGCTGCTCGGCTCCGTGGGGCTGGCCGTCGCGGCCCGCGCGCACTGTCCGGTGATCGTGGTGCGGGGCGACAAGGCCGGCCTGGCCGGTACCCACGAGCGGATCCTTCTCGGCGCCAAAGACCCCGCGACGAGCGGGGAGGCCGTTCGGTTCGCCTTTCATGAGGCCGAGGCCCGTGGGTGCGCTCTCGACATGGTCCGGGCCTGGTGCTGCCCCGCGCGCGAGGCCGACGACACGGCCGCGCTCGCCGAGGCACCTGACCGGTACCACGAGGAGCGGGCCCGCACCGAGCTCGACGAACTGTTGCGTGAGGCGTTGGCCGAACACCCGGGTGTCCGGGTGCGCCGTACGACGGCGGAGGGACCCGCCCGCAAGGTACTGGTGCACCTGTCGGCCGCGGCCGACCTCGTGATCGTCGGAGCGCAGCGTCGGCAGGGCCACTTCGGGCTCCAGCTCGGCAGGGTGGCCCACACGCTGCTGCACCACGCCCAGTGCCCCGTGGCCGTCGTGCCTCAGCGGGTCTGAGGGCCCCGCGCCGAAGAGCGCGGCGGGCCCGGCGAGGGAAGAATGGGAGAGCGTCGGGCCTCGCCGCCCCTTGCGCAGAGGAGACAGCCTCGTGACGGACCGGACGCGGGAGCACGAGGGGACCTGGGAGCACGAGGGGACCTGGGAATACGAGGGCTACCGTCCCGCGGACGAGCGGCTGAGGGAGTCGCTGTGCACCCTGGGCAACGGCCGCTTCGCCACCCGCGGGGCGCTGCCCGAGTGTGCGGCGGACGACATCCACTATCCGGGCACGTACGTGGCGGGCTGCTACAACCGGCTCACCTCCGAGGTCGAGGGACGCCGGGTCGAGAACGAGGACCTGGTCAACGTCCCCAACTGGCTCCCGCTGCGCTTCCGGCTCACGGACGGGGAGTGGCTCACCCCCGATACGGGGACCGTCCTGGACCACCGGCAAACCCTCCACCTGGACTCGGGAGTGCTGGAGCGCCGCACCCGGTACGCCCTCGGTCAGGGGCGAGCGCTGTCCGTACGGCAGCAGCGGCTGGTGCACATGGCCGACCCGCACCTCGCGGCGCTGCGCACCGAGTTCACCGCCGAGGACTTCACCGGTGAGCTGGAGGTCGAGGCCGCGCTCGACGGCGGCGTCACCAATGCCGGGGTGCCGCGCTACCGGGACCTGGACGGTCGCCACCTGACCCATGTGCACACCGGTACGGCGGCGCCCGGCACGATGTGGCTGCGCTGCCGGACCCGCACCTCGGACATCGGGATCGCCCTGGCCGCCCGGCTCACCGCCCCCGCGCCGGTCGTGGACCTGCGCCGGCCCTCGCGCACCGTGCAGCGCCTACGGCTGTCCTTGGCCCCCGGCCGTACCGCCACCGTCGACAAGTGCGTCGCCCTGCACACCTCGCACGACCCCGCGATCAGCGATCCGCTGCAGGCCGCCGTGGACCGGATCGACGCGGCGCCCGGCTTCGAGCAGCTGCTGGAGTCCCACCGCGGGGCCTGGAACCAGCTGTGGCGGCGGGCCGAACTCGATGTCCCCGGGGAAGCGGGCCCCATCCTGCGCCTGCACCTCTTCCACGTGCTCCAGACCCTCTCCCCGCACACCGCCGACCTGGACGTGGGCGTCCCGGCCCGCGGACTGCACGGCGAGGCCTACCGCGGGCACGTCTTCTGGGACGAGCTGTTCGTCCTGCCGTACCTGAACCTGCACCTCCCCGAGGTGTCCCGCGCACTGCTCCACTACCGCCACCGGCGCCTGGACCGGGCCCGCGCCGCGGCCCGGGCCATCGGCCGACGCGGCGCGCTGTATCCCTGGCAGAGCGGCAGCGACGGACGCGAGGAGACCCAGCAACTGCACCTCAACCCGCGCTCGGGCCGCTGGCTGCCCGACCAGACCCACCTTCAGCACCACGTCGGATCGGCGATCGCCTACAACGTGTGGCAGTACTGCGAGGCCAGCCGCGACGCGGAGTTCCTGCACGCCGAGGGCGCCGAGATGCTGCTGCACATCGCGCGGTTCTGGGCGGACTCGGCCACCTGGGACGAGAACCTCGGACGGCACCGTATCCGGGGCGTGGTCGGCCCCGACGAGTACCACGAGGCCTACCCCGGCGCCGAGCGGCCCGGCCTGGACGACAACGCGTACACCAACGTCACGGCCGCCTGGGTACTCACCCGCGCCCTGGAGGTGCTGCGCACACTGCCCGAGCCCCGCCGCCGAGAACTGGCCGAACGCACCGCTCTGGACGACGGTGAAGCGGACCACTGGGAGGACGTCTCCCGCACGCTCCACGTCCCCTTCCACAACGGTGTCATCAGCCAGTTCGAGGGTTACGGCGACCTGGCGGAACTCGACTGGGACGACTATCGCGAGCGGTACGGCGACATTCGGCGCCTGGACCGGATCCTGGAGGCGGAGGGCGACACCGTCAACCACTACAAGGCGTCGAAGCAGGCCGATGTGCTCATGCTCGGCTATCTGTTCTCGCCGGCCGAACTCCAGGGACTCTTCGCCCGGTTGGGCCACCCGCTGGACGAGGACACGTGGCGGCGGACGGTCGACTACTACCTCGGCCGCACCAGCCACGGCTCCACCCTCAGCGGCCTGGTCCACGGCTGGGTCCTGGCCCGTTGCCGACGCGCCGAGGCATGGACGTTCTGCCAGGAGGCCCTGCGTGGCGACATCGCCGACCTGCAGGGCGGCACCACCGGCGAGGGCATCCATCTGGGCGCCATGGCCGGCACCCTCGACCTGGTCCAGCGAGGTCTGACCGGCCTGGAGACCCGCTCCGGTGCGCTGTGGCTGGACCCCGTTCCGCTGCCCGAGCTGTCCTCGTACGGCTTCTCCATCAGCTACCAGGGCCACTGGGGCATAGAGCTGCGGCTGACGAGCGGACGACTGGAGATCGCCGTGCCACCGTCCGACCTCATGCCGATCGACATCGAACTGCCCGACCGCACGGTCAGCGTCCAGCCGGGGGAAACGTGCCGGCTGCTCCTTGCGGACTGAGACTGAACCTGACGGGGGGTGCGTGCCTGCGACGCTGCAAAAACCTACATAAGCTGACACAAATCACACGACAGTCCCGCCATCCTCCTCGTCTGCTCCTGTACCGACGACGCTCGCCTGCGCGCATCCGCTACGCTGTCTGTGGTCGGTCTTCGGTACGTCGCGTTGTCTGCTCAGGTGACACTGCGGAGGACGTCGCACCATGCCTGACCAGCGGGCTTGTGATCCTGGCTGAAGATCCACTTCCTGGATGTTCTCCAAGGCTCTCTGCAGGCCCCCGCCTTGCCTTCGTAGCTCAGGGGATAGAGCACCGCTCTCCTAAAGCGGGTGTCGCAGGTTCGAATCCTGCCGGGGGCACCAGCGCAAAGGCCCCGGACCGATCATGGTCCGGGGCCTTTGACATGCGCCTCTGACATCAACGCGGGCGGTCGACGGCTCCCCTCGCTTCGGCTACCAGCGGACGGTCTGGCCCTCCGGGGTAACGGTGACGGTGAACTCTTCCAGCTCCGGTGCGCCGGCGGCGTACCAGCGGCCGAGCTGTTCTTCCACGCGGTCCCACAGCCCCTCCGGTCCGCCTTGCCGGACGAGCCACCGGCCGCCGTCCTCGTACACCGCGGCCCACGAACCGGAGTCGACGTCGACCAGGACGTTCTCGGTGCGCCCGTCCCGCTGCATCGTCAGCCGTTGGGCGCCCGGCACGGCGAGCTGTGTGACGAAGCGTGCGCTCCAGTTGTTCAGCACGTCGGCCCCGGTGACGGTCTCGCGTTCCTTGCCGTCGTCGAGGTCGGGGAGCATGCCGAGCGGGGGCGGCAGCTGCGGCCGGGCGAGCATGAAGGAGATCTGTCCCCCGAGCAGTTGGCCGTGGGCCACCCCGTCGTCGCCGACGGTGAGCCGGGCCAGCTCCGAGGCATACAGCCACCCGCACAGGGTGGCCAGGATGACTCCGCCCGGTGCGGTCTGCTCGATCCAGGCGTGCGGTACCTCCAGCACCCCGCAGGTGGCGACCAGCCGGTCGTACGGGGCCCCCTCCTTGTGCCCGGCGAGGCCGTCACCGACTACCAACTCGGGGAAAAAGCCGCAGGAACCCAGGGCAGCACTCGCCCTGCTGGACACCTCCGCATCCACCTCCACCGACGTCACCAACTCGTCTCCGAGTCGGTGGCACAGCAGCCCGGTCGAGTAACCGGTGCCGGTGCCGATTTCAAGCACCCGGTTGCCGTCGTCGACCTGGAGCTCTTCCAGCATCCGCACGACCAGGCTCGGCATGGTGCTGGACGACGTGGGGGTGCGCATGATCTCACCGCGGATGTCGCCCGGCACGACGGTCCCGGCGATCTGGGTGACCAGAGACTCATCCGCATAGCAGCGCTCCAGCCAGCCTGCGGTGCCGGGCAAGACCGGCCGCCAGGCGGTCGGTGCGGAGCCTTTGACCTGATCGAAGAAGCCGCCGCGCAGGAACTCATGGCGGGGCACGGTTTCGACAGCCGCGCGCCACGGCGAGGTACGCAGGAAGCCGCCATCGGCGAGTCGACCCGCCAGCGCATGGCGATGGGCTGCGGAGTCCACGAGGGTCATCAGCGCATCTTCCTTTCCAGCAGGTCGGCCATGGCCGCGAGCATCGGCAAGCCGGTCTCCGGTTCCAGCCAGTACCACTGCCCGGACGGGTTGCACTCCAGGAACCACCATTGCCCCTCGCGGTCGATGGCGAAGTCGAAAGCGCCGAAGACGAGGCCGAAGCGGGCCAGGTATGCGTGCAGAGCGTCGACGATGCCGGGCGGCGGACCGGACACGGAGTAGCGCAGACGGCTGTAGTCAGTGCGCCAGTCCAACAGGTCCGAGTCGATGCGGACAGGGAACACCTGGTCACCGATGACGGTCACGCGTACGTCCGCGGTCTTCTCGATCCGCTGCTGGAACAGGTGCGCGGTGCCGGAGACGGCCTCATCGATGTCGTCGGCCGCCACCTCGGCGACCTCCACGGTGCAGGAGACCCCGTCGATGCGGTACAGCGGCGCCGACAGAGGCTTGTAGATCACGGGTGCGTGTTGCTTGATGAACGACCGCGCGGCATCCGGGTCCGAGGTGATGACCGTCGGCGGGAGATGGAACCCCGCAGCCGCAGCGGCGGCCAGGCCGGACGGTTTGAACTCGGCGTCCCCAATGCGGTGCGGGTGGTTGACGTACAGGCAGCCGGGAAGCGACGCGAGGACTCCCCCCAGACCGTAGCGGGCCTGAGCGACCGCGAACTGGGCGTCCTGCTCGTCCAGGTGCGGGAAGGTGAAGCCGGAAGGCCGACGGTAGTACAGGGACCGGACCTGTGGCAGGTCGGCAGTCCGTGACGGCGTGGACAGCGTTCCTTCCACGCCGTTCGACGTGATCGTGGCCGTGAGCGACAGGGCGTGAGGGAAGTCCCCCGAGTCGAACCGCACGACCGGGACACCCCGGTCGTGCAGCGCGCTGATCACCACGTCGGCCGTGGGGTCGTCCAGATTGGTGACGACCAGCACCGGACCGAGATCGCTCACTGGTCGGTGTCGTTCCCGGTGTCCTGGTCACCGCCGCCGCTGCCACCGCCGCCGGAGCCGTCTGACGGGTTACCGGTGTTGGTCGCCGGATTCGTGCCACTGCTGGTGCCGTGCTTCCCCATCTCCAGCACATGGCCGTCGGAGTCGAAGTAGCGAGCCGTCTGGGTGGTTCGGTCGAGCTCCACGCGAGCGTAGCCCGGCGCCATCGCCGGATATGGAGCCATGCGCCGCACGCCCCAAGGGGACGGCGTGGCCGCGCCGGACGGCAGAGGCGTCCCGGTCGGGAGCCGATCGGAGTGAGCGAACAAGAGTTCTTCCTCTCTTCTTCAATTGCTTGACGAGCCCACCCCGGCGCTCGACCTGTCCAGGGTTTGGGGGTCGGGGGGCGGGAGTCTCCTTGGGTCAGGCGCCGCGGCGCGCGTCCCGGCATTCCCTGCTCAGCCGTACGGCTTCCGGGCACGTCAGCCGAAGGTTCGCGGCCTGGTCATCAGCGGCCGTGCACGTCGGGCACGTCATGCAGTGGTCCGCCAGGCGCTCGAACGCGGCTGCCCAGGGGGCGTCGACGGACGACGGATACTCGCGGCCGCTCATGCCTCCGGCTCCGCGGGCATGCAGTGCCGTCCGGCGGCGATCAAGCGGGCGACCTCGACGGGCGAGCACAGCGCCGAGGGCAAGTCCATGGGCGCCGACCAGTAGGTGGCGCGGGGACGAGTCCATTGCACGGCGTCCACCCTCGGCACGCCGAGGTAGCTGCCGCGGCCCAGGCAGTCAACGTCCATGGCCCGCCAGTCGTCGAGCGCCTGGTACCAGGTTCTGGGCATGCTCGCGGGGACCAGGGCGTAGTACCGGCGGAAGCGCGGATCGCAGATGACCGGGCCGCCGTCGAGGGTCTCGCGCAGGAACTGGTCCAACTTGGGGGCCTCGGTGATGCCAGTCAGGGCGACGAGAAGGCGGCCGGGGATCCGCACAGCGGAGAACAGGGTGCCCAGCGGCAGCAGCGTCACCTGGTGCTGGTCCCATTCCAGCCGAGCGCGGTCACGACTCGGTGCCGGAAGTGTTGCCAGCAGCCAGTGCTCCGAGGCCAACCGCCGGTCAGCGGTGGGATGAATGAGCACGCCGGGCGCAGCCTCGATCGGCCGTAACGCCGGATGGCTGTGATCGCTGTTCATGCTCGCGTCTCCCCTGTCGCATGTGGTCCGCCTCACACATGGGACGGTAGGACGCGGTACAACAAGGGTGGGCACGCAAAGTGCGTGCCTTGTACGGGGGCGCTGGGATGGACACTTCAGGCATCGGCCGGCGCATTGCCTACTGGCGAGCCGAGCGCGGCTACACCCAGTCGGACTTCGGTCACCTCATGGGCCAGACGAAGCGCTGGGTGCAGGACATCGAAGGCGGCAAGCGCCAACAGGACCCGCGGCTTTCGGTACTGGTGCGCGCGGCCGAGATCCTCCGCGTCCCCCTGGAGCAGCTCTTGACCGACACTGCGCCACAGCAGCCCGCAGACAACACCCCGCCCGCTGACGCCCTCCGCGTCATCGACGCCCTGTACGGCCCCGGCCGCGACGACGACGTGCCCCCGCGGGATGTTCTGCAACGTCGCCTCGACTACTGCTGCGTGGCTTTCCAGGCCTGCCACTATGCTGCGCTCTCCCGGGACCTGCCCGCATTGATCGGAGATGCCGGGCGGGCGGTGCACGCGGCGCCCGTCGGCGAGCAGGGTGAGGCGCACGCGCTGCTCTCCCGCGTGTACCAGCTCGTCACCTCGTACCTGCATAAGTACGGTGCGGCGACGGCGATCCCGGCGGCGCTCGCCGCTGACCGGGCGCTGGTCGCCGCCGAGCGGTCCGGTGATCCGGTGCAGATGGGCGCGGCTGCCCGGCGGGTCGCGAAGAGCCTCGTCTACCAGCAGCGTCCGGCCGCGGCTGTTGAGTTCGCGACAGCAGCCGCGCTGCGCCTGGCCGACGGGCTCACCGACCGCGGGGCGCTCGGCCTGTCCACCCTCGGAATGCTGTACCTGTCCGCTGCGCTCGCCGAGTCCTCGCAGGAGCGGACTCCCGGGCGCGTCGCGGCGGCGGGCGGGTACGTGGCCGAGGCCGGGGACGTAGCCGCGCGGCAGGGCGCCGACCTGGACGAGGACTACACCCAGTTCGGGCCGACGAACGTCACCTTGCACCGGATGGACGTGCTGCTCCGCTTCGAGGACGGATGGTCCGCGCTCGAAGCGGCAGAGGATGCGAGGCCCGAAGCGCTCGCGGGGATGACCCGGGAGCGGCAGGCCGGGCACCGGGTCGCCATCGCGCGCGCCTCGCTGCTGACCCGACGCAAGGGCGCCGCCGGAGCAGCCCGCCGACGAGTTGGCGCCCGAGGAGGTGCGCGGACGCCCGGAGACGGTGAACCTCGTCAAGGACGTCGTCCGCGTTACCCGGGACCCCGGACCGGCCTTGCGCAGGCTCGCCGAGCATTGTGGACTGCGGGCATGACCCAAGTGCTCTACCTCATCGCCTGCGCCGCTGGCCCGACCCAGCACATTGACGACGGCGTCCGCGCCGCGCAGGACGACGGCTGGGACGTGTGCCTCATCCTCACCCCGTCCGCAGCGACTTGGTGGGAGCCGCGCATGGAGGAACTCGTCGAGCTGACCGGGCACCCGGTTCGGTCGCGGTACAAGCTGCCGTGGGAGAAGGACGCCCTACCGAAGGCCGACGCGATGCTGGTAGCGCCGATGTCGTGCACCACGCTGAACAAGTGGGGGGCCGGCATCTCGGACACTGTCGCCATCGGTATCCCGTCGGAAGCGGTGCACATGGGCGTGCCAGTCGTAGCGATGCCCTACTTCAACCAGGCTCAGGGCGCGCAGCCAGCGGTGGCACGGTCGATTGCCGTCCTGCGCGAGCAGGGCATTCTGGTCCTCGATGGCCCGGACGGATACCAGTCGCACCCTCCGAAGCGGGGGAATCCCCAGGCGTTTCCATGGGGGAAGGCGCTCGCCGGCGTTCGGCGACAGACCGGCGATCGCTGAACCACGGACGTGACGAAACGCCCCCTCCCGCCTGAAGGCGAGAGTGGGAAAGAGCTCTTAAGGGAACTGACGGCGGAGTTCTCCCCGTCACGGAAGCCCGTACGGCCTCTGCACCTCATGCCCATACCCAATCCGATGGACGACCACGGCCACTGACAACCATCAGCTGGGACCGGAGCGTCAGGCAGCACCCGAGACAGGACATGCCCCAGCAGCCCGACTGAGTTACAACTTTCTCTACGGGTTCAAGGCGGTCCGCCTTCGGCGGCCCGCGCGCTGGGGGCCCGGGGCCGCCGCCGCTCCTTGTCTCCGCCACCGCTCCGGCGGCCCCGGCCCGCTCAGCGCGCAGCACGACCAAGCCGAGCAGCCGGATCGGAAAGCGCCCCGACCAGTTCGGGCGCCACAACAAGGACCAGGCCTACGCCGGCCACGCGACGCTGGGCCGTCCAGCCGGCCGCCATGCGATGAACAGGAGGCGTCTCGGTTGCAGGAACAGCGGTGATCTTCGGTGACCGCATCGGTCACGGCCAGGCCACAGAAAGGCGAGGTCCGTGACGATCAACGATGACTTGGCTGATGTAGGTGGATGGTTGCTGGAGGCACACGTGACGGGTGATCGCTCGGCGCACCCGCTGTCGTGGCTGACGTTCGTCGGCCAAGGTCAGAACCCCTCTCACTCGACGACTAGAGCAAGGAACAGCGGCACCCGAACCCGGACATGCCCACCGCCCCCGAAACCATCGGTGTCGGGGTCCCGAAGGGGACTTCCGTGACCGGACCACCCGGGATGCTGACCAGGCGTAGGGGTGGTCCGGTCTTCGTGTTGTCGGCGCGCGCCGTGCGAGCACCACCAGGCGGACCGGTGCGCGCATCACGGCTCAGTGCAGCGCGTCACGTACCTCAAAGATCGTGGGTCTGTCCTCGGGGACGAGGCTGAGCATGGCGTTGACCAGCTCGCCCAGGACGCCGGGCATCTACACACAGTGGCGCCTGCCCTTGGACGCAGCCTTCCTCAGCCCGGTTGGCAGAGCAGTGCTCAAGTACTCGATAGCCCGCCAGCCCACGGCGGAAATGAGCAAGGAAGTTCCGAGCGCGTACAACGCTAACTTCTGCTCAGCACATCGTGTGGACGCAACTGAGGAAGCCAACCGAGTGCGCTCAAATCTTGCCAAAGCCACTGAAGTGCGATTTTAGTCGCTGGGCGTGGACCCCAAACGCTAAGTGCCGTGCTGGTCCAAGAATAATCCGGGAAAGCAGATCGATCGGGGTTATCGCGATAGTGCCTGTCAAGCTGCCGACGGTAAGAGTCGAATGATTGCCACGTTTCCTCTCCTTCTCCCGCTAGTACAATCTCAACAGAGTTCCTTGAGTGGTCTACATCGACCTTCGGCACAAGGCGATAGGATAGTACTGGATGAATACGCTTTTCTGGGGCCGAAAGGGCAAGTTTACCTGTCAGCGTTGCAGGCATTGCGGCGGCACGACTAAGCGAAAATCCGAATCTACTGAAAAAGCTCTTCGTGATTTCTAGATAGGCTTCCAAAGCCCCCTCGTAAACAGCGGTAACTAGTTGGGTCAGTCTTGCTGGTGAGTAAAAATCCCAAACCCACCCTCCCTGCGGTTCCAAGATGTCAGCCCCGGGCCATACGGGAGAGATGCGATCGGAATCATGATTTTCGATGTACTCGAGCGTTAGCGCAAGATCGAGCTTGGTTACCTCTCTTCCCCCTAGCTTGAAAGCATAATTGTCCACCGGGCCATCAATGTCTCTGACTTGTGCTTTTAGCTGCGCGATTTTGGCCAGGATGGAATCGACACGAAATTCGAGTGTATCGAACCTTGAGCTACCCATTAGGCTGCACACAACGAACCATACATGTTCCTTTTCCACCACACTGCCCGCCGGGCACCTCAGGTGGAGCATGTGGGCGATGCTCTTCGCTAGACGCTCCTTCGCTCGATGTTGGGTCCAGTGCCATACCCAGTTCTGATTTCCAGAAATGCGGCTAAAGGAGTAAGGGAAGATAGATGTACTGGCTGGCGGGAATCTAGTAATATGCGCCACCTCGGCATCGATACGTCCTCTCCGCTCCCAGGTGTAGTTGATCGTGCACCCGTCTTCTTCTACTGCTATTCCCAGGGTCCAGTGGCGTTCGATGCTTTCACTGGCATCTACTGGAAAAGCTAAAGGGGCGGCTTGGCCGAGAGCTGAACTCCAAGTGTTGGAGATCGTGTGGATCGATTTTCCGACCTCTTTCCATGAAGGAAGTTCTGGCTCGGTTTCTCGAGAAGTGCCGAGAGAGCTAGCTACTGATGTTTTCACGAGCCAACTGGCAGCCCCGACATTCCACTCTGTCAAGGTCCTCAAAATGGCCGATGATTGGCGTTCGGTTCCTGAGCTGACCGCAAGGGCTAGAACGTATCTCCAGCGTGCGAAGGTGCCCAAGTTCTCCATTGTTTCACGTACAGGGATCTCATCCAACAGCAGAGACTGTGCTGCGAACCATTGTTCAAACACGGGAAGAGAGAATCGTACACCGCTGTTCGTGATATTAACGAAGCGTGATCGCAGCAAAGAACTCCGCAACTCTGCACCGCCGAGTTCAACAAGCTTAATCGGCCGCTGCTCGTTTACTGAAGAGACTGCCAACCGCCGCAGTACAGGCGCGCATTCTTCCCAATCTTCCTTCTGTCGAATCAACGCTTGAGTAACGCAGTGGTCCAGAAGGGCAACAGTAGTTCTCGGTACCCGTTCATCCGTTTGGTAAGCGGAACCCGCCAATAGCGCAAAGAGTGGACGCCTGACGAGTTCCTGCATTTGGGAAGGCCACGTGGACAAATGGATTGAGTGGGCGCCAGAAACCTTCCTAATCAGTTCCGCTGCGGACTCATCGTCCCATTCTGGCGCCTCGACGATGTTAGTGAACCTGGCAGGTATATCCGGACGGCTAGTTGCCAATATCTGAGAATTATTCCACTTTGCGACAAACAGTCCGCACTCTTCGATAAGGCTTGCATTGTTTGTTGCTCGTTCGTCGATTCCGTCTACGACAATTGAAACTCCTAGCTCGCGTAGAACCTCAACGTCGATCCTGCTGACGATTTCCTCTTCTAGGCTACTTCTCACATCTCGAGCGTTGATCCAGAGTGGCCATGCAGAGGTTGCGCACGCGCTGAATTCATGCACGCGATTCATCAGCCACCGAGCCGCCATGTCTGACTTGCCGCTACCGAGTCCACCCGACAAAATGATGAATGTGCCAGCCTCTGCATTTTGCAATCTCTCAGGTAGCTCAGGCTCGATATCGTAAGTGGAACTGACCTGCTCGTCGGTGAGGCCGGGAACAGAGCGAAGTATGCGACGTCGGGCATCGAGCTCCCGAGCGATCATTTCGGAGGCTTCTTCTCTTGAGATATCTGTAAGGCGAGATCTTCCGTCGCTGCGGTCGTAGACGGTTATATTCACGTCGTCCGCAGAGCCGACCTGGATATTGTGACCAGCTATTGAGGATGACGATACAGATAGAGACGGGCCGTCGTTTTCTCCACCTCTGGCGCGCCATTTCATTCCTACTGCTCCTCCAGCTCTACGTCACCGCCACTAGAGCCGATCTGCGTATTGTTTCCGCTAACCGTTGTGTTCGTCAAGGACTGAGAGGTTGTTGTTAGTGGGTTGCCTGTCTGCCCGTCTCGCGGGTTGACTACCGGTGACGTTGTAGCCGTTCCGTAGGTGATTCTTACCGCTCCGCCCGCTGAGCCGATTTGTGTGTTGCTACCAGCGATGGTTGAGTTACTCACGTGCTGTGTGGCGTTGGTTCTAGCCGCTTGCTCGCTCGGAATGAACAGGCCCCAAACAGCTACAGCCAGACTGGCAACGCCCACCATTAGCCCAGCTATGCTCGCGAGTTTGTCTGTCTTATCAAGGCCGACAGATGCTGCGTAGTATCCCCAGGCGATACCGGTCGCCACGAATAGGGATGATCCGACCCACAGTGCTGGTTTTCTTCTCACATGTGTAGTATCCACGGCCTCTGCCGTCGCGGGGGCCGAAACATCAGCGCCGTTAGCCGCTGTCTGACACGGTGCGCAGGGTTGCGGTGCGACGAACGCTGCGCTGCGTCGACGGTGACGAGGGCACACACTGACGGACGGGCGCTTACTGCAGCAGTCCAGGTGCAGGTACTCGGCGACCGGAGCGAGTACGACGCCCGATCCTTCGGATCAGAAGGTCGCACGTCCCTTGAGGTGGCCCAGTCACAGGCCGAGCCGTCTCAGTTTCCGTCTCATTCTGCACCGTTCACGGCCGTTCAGACGGGACCGAAGCCCGTAGCTACTTACACAACCGACTGCCTGTGAACGCAGGTGAACGGCCCTGTACGGGGCCGGCGAGGCACCACCACAGTTGGCAAGCGTGCACCCCCGAGCAACCTCCTTGGGCCACCGTGCACCGCTGCGCGCCGCGGTGCGCCTTCCACAGAGGACATGCGCCCGGCAATCCTGCACTGGTTCGCACAACGGTCGAGACCGGGGGTGGGAGACGTGGCTGGTACGCAGTCCAGGTGTGGAGCACTCACGGAGAAGGGCACTCGGTGCCGACGGCTGGCGATGGTCGGTGCATCGCGATGCAACCTGCACCGGGGCGAGTGGTCGTCGTACACCATCGAGAAGCGCAAGGAAGCCGAACGCAAGGCGAAGACACGCAAGCGTCGCAAGTGACTTTGGCCTGTGTGAGGTGACATCCATGGCTGACATCAACGACAGCGGACAGCAGCGGCGCGGTGCGGTCTGACACGGCCACCGGCCGCCCGCGCAGCACGGGTGGACGGGCGGTCAGACCGAACACCTAAAGCGGGTGTCGCAGGTTCGAATCCTGCCGGGGGCACAGCTTGCATAGCAGGTCAGAGAGTCACGGGCCCCCGTTTCATTCGAACGGGGGGCCTGACTCATGATCGAATGACGCATGGAGTCCAGATCCCCACGAGACCGGTTACGCAGTAGATTCCGGGACAGGCCGCTCGGGAATGCCCGCCTCTGGCAGCGGTGGGCGGTGTGGGCAGGGCTAGAGATGCACCGGTGCCGACCCGATCGGCTGGGCGCCTGCTACAGGCGGTCTAACGGCTGCGGTCCGCCCCGCGCGGCCCGTGAGGGTGGCGGCGGATGTGGACATTGCAGTCGGAGACGCGCGACATGTCGCTCTCTGCCCTGGCGGCCTCCCGTTGGCGGGCGAGCAGTTGGCACTCTGCACAGCCGCTAACGGGCTCCGGCTCGGGGAGCGGCAGCCTCCGGTCTACCGCTCTCTTGTGCCTGTTCACCGGTCTCCTCCTCGTGCGGCGGCGCGGGACGCCTGCCGGTACTCCTCGTGCAGCCGGTCCCGCTCCGCACAGGGGAGGTTCAGATTCGCGCCCTCGCCGTCCATGGCACAGCACGTCCGGCAGGTGGCGCAGTGGTCCGCGAAGCGCACGAACGCGGCTTGTTTGGGCGTCACTTGGAGGGAATCCGCGCGAGCTTCGCACGCGGTCTCGCTCACCCTTCCACCCCCGGGTCCGCGCTGCGCCGTCCGGCGGAGATCTGCCGGGCGACGGCGGGAGGGGAACACAGCGTCGCGGACGAGTTCATCGGCACCGACCAGTACGAGGCACGTGCCGGGGTGCATTCCACGGCGTCCACCTGAGGCACCCCGAGGTAGCTGCCGGGACCGAGGAGCTCCACCCCCATCGCGCGCCAGGCTTCAGCCGCGTGCTGCCACCTCTTCGGCATGCCGGCCGGCACGAGTGCGTAGTACCGAGAATGCCGTGGGTCGCACACGACCGGGCCACCGCCGAGAGCCTGCCCCATGAACGCGTCCAGCTCGGCGGTCTCGGTGCAGGCCGTCAGGGCGATCATCAGCCGCCCGGGGATCCGCACGGCGGAGAAGAGCGTGCCCAGCGGCAGCATCGCCACCTGGTGTTCCTGCCACTCCAGCCGAGCCTGGTCGCGGCTTGGTGTCGGCAGCATCGACAGCAGCCAGTGCGCTGTCGCCAAGTGCCGGTCCGCGGTGGGATGTACGAGCACCCCCGGCCCCGCGGCAACCGGACACAGCACGCCGAGCGCGCCCGACGGGCCTGCTCCTCGATGGGTACTCGCTGGCGAATCGGAGTCCACGACAGCACCTTCCTTATACGCTCAGTAGTTGAGTGGCTACATGGACGGTAGAGAGCCCTGATCAGCGATTGAAGTGACTGGCGGTACGGGTACGGACCGGGACCGCGCGGGGAGAGGTGGGTGTGGTGCCGTCGAGCTCGGGAGAAACCCGGACCGGCAGTAGGGGTAGGCCTTCACGGCCCGGGATCGGGGTCATCTCCGGCTACGTATTCCGCGTCATCCGGGAGCAGCTCGGTCACACGCAGGAGGACATCGCCGAGCAGTTGAAGGTCTCGCCGGACACGATCGCGGGCTGGGAGTCGGGGCGCAGGCCGCTGACCGCGGTGCCGTTGGGGCAGATACTCGTGCACCGGCGCCGGCTGATGCGGATGGGGACCTCGCCGTCCCTGTTGCAGGCCCTTGAGAGGGCGATCGAGGCCGATGTTCTCCTGGCGAGCGCCTTGGACGAGGAAACGCCCGCTGACGAAAGCGCACTCGGGGCCTGGGTCATGCAACGCGACCTTGTCGAGGTCCTCGCCTGGCCGCTCACACGGGTACCACCTCAGCCGGTCCGTGATCTGCCCACGCCTCCACGGCCCCGCCGCGGCCCGGTGCCGTCGGCTCCGGAGCTACCGGCCACCGACCGGCGCCGATTCTTCGCACGGATGCGGGACACCGCAGAGCAGGCGCGAGGCGAGGAACAGTTCCTGCTACGACGCCAAGCGCTGTATCTGTCCGGCTACGACGACCAGGCCGACACCTCCGAATGGCTCGCCCACCAGCAAGCCACCGAACGGCCCAGAGGTCGGCTCATCGACTGGCTCAACGCCCGCTCCGTGGCGGCGGTCGTCACGCGGCAGGGCGATCGCGACCGCATGGGCCACTTCATCGACACGGTCCTGATCGACGATGACCGCGGCGAGGCAGCGAACCTGAATTACTGGGCCTACTGGATCGGCGAGAACCAACACCTCGAGCTGTCCGACGACTTCATCGCCTCTCACACCCCCGGGCCCTGGCCGGGGGACAAACTGCTGTCGCACCTGGCCCATGGGCTGGCGCCTCACCACGGGTACGTAGAGCTGAACATCCACTCGCTCTGGTCCCTGCTCGCCATCAGGCCGAACCTTCTGAAATCGGGCGCTGCGGCCCAGGCCCTGAGCGACCGGCTGCCCGTGATGTTGGATAGCCGGGAACTGTCTGCTCGCGCTCGCCGTGAACTGGACAGCGTCAGGTACGCGATCCGCCTCGCTGAGGCGTGAGAGGGGACTCAACCGTGGCAGAAGAGCTGGCCCAGGTCGCGCGGTTCCTGTACGAAGCGGGAACGCTCAAGCAGTCCAAGCGCACCGGCTGGTGGATGGCTGGAGTACGCGACCCGGAGAGCGTGGCCGAGCACTCCTGGCGCACCTCGCTGATCGCCTCCGTCATCGCCAAGCTGGAAGGGGCGGACCCCGCGCGTGCCGCCTTCCTGGCGGTGTGGCACGACTCGCAGGAGACCCGCACGGGCGACGTCAACCACCTGTCGAAGAAGTACGCGGGCGAGGCAGACCCACAGGCTGTCACGGCCGACCAGGTGACGGGCATGCCCGAGATCCTCGCCGCCACCGTGCGAGAACTGATCGGCGAGTACGAGGCCCGGGAGTCCCCCGAGGCGATCTGCGCCCGAGACGCAGACAAGCTCGAGTGCATGCTGCAGGGCATCGAGTACAAGGCCCAGGGCTACGAACTCGCCCAGCGCTGGATCGACAACAGCCGCAACCGGCTCACCACGAAGACCGCGAACGAACTCGCCGACCAACTCCTCCAGATGGACCCCCTGGACTGGCTGCGCAGCACCATGGGGGAATAGCAACGCCTCCGGACACAACGCAAGGTCCCTCTCGCCTTCTGGAGTGAGAGGGCCTTCGCGTCCCCTGCACCACCTGGACGATTTGACCAGTGCTCTTCCTGCCCCTGGCTCACCGTCGAATCGGCGAACTCCCAGCGTGTGCATACGACTTCAAACCCCGCGCCACCGACTGAGTTACAACTTTCTCTACTGGTTCAAGGCGGCTCGCTCCGCTCCCCGCGCGCGGCCCGGCCCCCGGCCGGGCCTGCGCTCCTGTCTCCGCCCCGCTCCAGCCCGGCCGGCGCCCGTGCCGCGCAGAGAGCAATCAGCCACCTAACGCCAGAGAAGGGGTACGTCGTGGCTGGGGCGGTCGGCTCCACGGCTTTAGAGGTCGTTCTCTTTCCGAACCCCGTGTGCGGATTCCGCTGGTCAGACATGGGATCGCAGCTGTCGCGGAAGTCTCGGCTCGTTGCTGGCCGAGATGTTGTGGGGGTGGCGGATGCCGTCGATGCGGGCGGTTTTGGAAGCCCGGCGGAAGGCCGCGGTGGTGCGGGTGGAGGAGCTCGAAGCCGAACTGGAGCGGGTGCGGACGGACTTGGCGGACGCGGAAGAGGTCCTCAGGCGCCGGGTGATCGGTCTCGAGCAGTATCTGGAGGCACTGGCCGAGGACGAAGCGCCTGCGGCGGTGGCCGCCGGGGTGTCGCGGAGGAAGCCGATCGGACCGCGACGCGCGGTGCCTCATCGGGAGAACGCGTCCGGGGTCGAGGACCTGTCGGTGGACTACCAGGCGGTGATGGCCGCCGCGGCAGAGGCGAAAGCCGACGGGCTGGATGCCCGGCGGACGGCCGTGGTGCTCGGCTGGGACAGCGCCTCTGCTTCCCGCGTCGAGGGTGCGAGAGCACGTCTGAAGAGGCTGGTGGAACGGGGCTGGCTGGTGGAGGTGAAGCCGGGAAGGTTCACGCTGCCGGCATCGGAGCAGGCCCAGGATGCTGATGCTGTCGGGCGGCCAGGCGACGGTTCATGAGTGCGATCATTGACCACCGGATGAAGGCTTCGCTGGTGTCGGTGCGTCGTTCGTAGTCCCGGACCAGGCGTCGGCTGCGAAGGAGCCAGGCGAAGGATCTTTCCACGACCCAGCGGCGGGGCAGTGCCTGGAAGCCGCGGACATCGTCGCGGCGACGGACGACGTCGAGGACGAGCCCGAGGTGCTGAGCAGCCCAATCTTGAAGGTGGCCGCGGTAACCGCCGTCGGCCCAGACTCGCGAAAGCCGTCGCGAGTGACTCCTTGCCGCGGGCAGCAGGATGCGGGCAGCATCCCGGTCGGTCGTGGACGCAGGCGTGACCAGTACGTCCAGCAGGAGTCCGAAGGTGTCGGTGAGCAGATGCCGCTTGCGCCCGTTGATCTTCTTCCCGGCGTCGAATCCCCTTGCGCCGTAAGCCACGGTGGCGTCCGCCTTCACCGACTGGGAGTCCACGACCGCAGCACTCGGCTCCGGTGCACGGCCCTCCGCCCGGCGGACCGCCTGGTGCAGGCGTTCATGCAGTTCGCTCACCAGCCCTGTATCCCGCCAGCGGGCGAAGAAGGCATACACCCGAGGCCAGGGCGGGAAGTCGGACGGCATCGCCCGCCACTTGATGCCGTTGTCGACGAGGTAGCGCACCGCGTCGATCATCTGCCGGTGGCAGTAGCCCTCCGGACGGCCACCGCGGCCCGCCAGCCAGCCCGGAACCGGCAGCAGATCCCGCATCAGGAACCACTCGGCGTCGCTCATGTCCGAGCCGTACTGAGGCCGGCGATCTGGCCGGTCGGCCGCGCTCCCGAACCTGTGGGCGAGGCAGTCACACCCAGGAGTGGACGAACTGGACCCGGCAACGACGACCACGCGACACTTCGACAACAGGGCCTCTTGCTTCTCGCTGGACTCGACAACCGCGAGCTACCAAGAGGCCCTTCTTCCATGCCTGCGCACCGGCCAACTCACCCGAATCAGCATGCTGTTCGAACCCCGCCGACAACGCGAGCGGATAGCGAACAGCCAGTTACGGAGCCACTTTGGCGCGAGCCTCGAAGATCATGGCCCCAACGTCGTGCTTTACCGGGCAGGTCCACAGACTGCCCGACGCGCCGGAAGCTTATGGGGCCATGATCACTCGCGCCAAAGCAGCGCCACCCCAAAGCCGCTCCACCGACCTAGAATTGACCGCCTCACGGCAACCCGCCGCATGCCATTGCCGAGCATTTGGTTCCCACTGGTAATACGCCTGCCTGGTGGCCGACGCGCAGCGTCAGAGTGGGGCACTGTCAAGAGTTGGCAACTCTAGAGCGGCCAGTGGAATAGCTCGAGCAGGCCGCCCTCGGCGCCAAATATCCGGTGCGTACACCATCCATGGCTCACCGGCCTGGTAGAGCAACTCTTCCCACACCCATGCCCGCGTCTCATCCGACCAGAACGGGACGTTCTCTACAACCTCAAAAAGATCCCACGCGAATTCCGTCGCCGCGACAGCGCGGGCGATTTCCCGACGACTTGGCGGCTCTCCCTGGGTCGACAATAGTTTGGCCAGCGGCCAGTGAGCCTGTCCTGGATTCGCTGGTGTGATCCAGTAGGAAGTCAGCGCATCCCACGTGCGGGAGGATTTGCTCTGTCGCGCTATATTCCAACTTAGGTCATGGAAAACATTTTCGTCCAGGAGTCGATGAGCCTGTCCAATGATGTTGTGGGCTGATGGGTCCTCTGCCCTGCTTTGACCAGTCGACCATCGCCAGCGAACCACGCGTGTCGCAATTTCGGCAAATTCCTCATCACTGGGACATTGCGAGAGCGCGTGACACACGGTCGGGAAGGTGAGGTAAGTCTCCTCAGATACTGACATCGCACGAATGAGCTCGCGGACCTGGTGTGGCTCAGGGGCGCCAATTTCGTACTTCAATGCGTAATCACACATGGGCAACAGGACGTTCTCGGCGACATGGGCGCGATAAACTGGGTGCCCTTGCCGGTGGTCATGCCACATATCCCAGACATCACGAGCAAGTGTTGAAATCCGTGTGTCGCGCCTGCCCGGCAGGCTCCAATGCACAGCACCGAAGGGGAATCCACTCACTGCCGCACGATGGCCCAGCGTTCCGTGGGTCAGGTATGTCTCCACGTCGAGAAGGCTCACGCCACTTTCCCTCCAGCGGTCTTCCGCCGTGTACCAGGCGTCGACTGCGACCGCTGATGGCGGTAAAGCGCCGGCCAGCAACTCGTGAAAGGGCCATGGCACATGCTTAACAATGCCCCCGTCCTTCATGTCCGCAAACGCTCTGAGAGGAGCATCCGCTATGCCCGGACCGGAAGCCTCCAGTACCTGGCCTACCAAGGCCCAGGCCGACCAGTGGGGGTGACATTCAGCAGGAGGGGCGGAGAGTCCAGCCGTACTCGACTGCAAGCTCCGCATGGAGCGAGGGCCCGACAGGTGCCAGAGACCTTCAAGTTTCACATTGATTCGGAGCTGTGCACTGCCGCCGTGCAACACTTGCCAGGCTGAGGCGGCCCACCCCTTGGGCAGGCCGACGTCCCGGGCCCCGGATGAACCTCTCACCATGTTTGGATCGGCCTGCCGGATCAGACCGACAAGCTCTTCCGACGTCACAACCTGGGGAACCGCAATGTCCCATAGCAGTTGGGGCAGCACCTCAGGGGCGACGGAATGCACGTACTCTCGTGCAGTCTCAGCGGCCCCTACGTTTCCGTGTTCCGCCAGCTTGTTCAGGAAGCGCCACGCAGCATTCCTATCCCGATCAACGGCCGGGGGGGCATAGAGTGCGCCAGCCAGCTCGACGATGCGCCGATCATCAAAATCGGCGGCCGCCACCTTGGCGAGGGCGTCGTTCCGGTTATCGAGGTCCTCAATGGTCTGCGCGGACGGGATGAGATGGCGACGGTATCGTTCCTCTAGGTCGGGAACGTCCGACAGCAGGTCGATGGCCAGTTCCGCGCCCCGTAGTAGCAGCGCATCGACACCCGCGAACTCCTTCCGGTCGAGCTCGGCGAGCACTGTCACAATGGAGTCGCGTAGATCGCGTTCGGCCAGGCTATCGGTCTCGAATGCTGCCGCACCCATGAACCGCGCCACGTTACGCCACTGCTCCAAAGCTGCAACAGCCCGGAAACGCTCGCGAATGAGGTGCTCGTCAGACGTCCGAACGAGATGGGCTGCGGCCAGGAATTCAGTAAAGGACTTTACCTGGAAGCCAACCTTATCCGAGTCCACACCGACGATAAGGACAAGCCTCTCCCGCGCGAATCTAATTAGCTGATGGACGACATCCGTCTCTTCGTCATCCTCAGCAAGTTCCGTCTCATGTACCAACGAACGGGCGATTTTAGCGAAACTATCTGCGGATATGCCTTTGTGGCTTGAAACCTCGTCGACTGTCGCCAGAATATGGAAGGCGATGCGGCGATGCAGTTCATCTACCAGGTCCCGATATTTTTCTAGGAAGACGCCAAGTTCCCCGCCCCGCCCCTGTTCGCGCACATAGACGTGATGGTAGTAGCGACTGAAGAGGCGGTGCCGACCTGTCGGAGGCAGTCCGCTTTCGGCAAGCAGTGCGACTAGTAGAGCAACATGCAGTGGTGTGTTAAGCAGGTCCAGGATGGCACTCTCACTCCTGGCCACTCGGAAGAGATCCAACAGCCGTTCGCCGTTGTCATCTGAACCCACCAGTACGGCCGCGTGCCGCTCGGCGCCCTCGGAAGTAAGAGGCTCCAGCGACCAGGCTTCAAACTTGTGGGCACGCAGTTCGTCCTCGTATGCCTGGGGCCGCGCTGTGACGAGGATTGCAGTGTTGGCACGCATGATCTGCATGTCATCGGCGATATCCATGACGCATTCGATGACTGCTTTGCGGTGCTGAGGTGACACCTCGTCATAGGCGTCCAAAACCAGGAGTGTCGGCCGACCTTCTACTAGAGAACGGACCTTGTCGATGGAAACTGGAATGTTCAGTATTTGCTCGTGGCTTTTAGCGAGAAAGTGCCACAACGAGCGCTGAGAATCTGTGGCTCGGCTCATGTAGGCGGCCAGAGCCTCGGCCTCAACCCATAGAGGGAAGCGGCTACAGGAGGGTGGGGCAAGATTCAGCCGGTCGAGCAGCCGGCCGACGCGTTCCAGTTCCGCTGCGGCGTGCGGTGAAAGCACGTCGGGGTCAAAGTTTCTTAAGACGGCACAGCGGTGCACCTGAGCCAGCATCTGCACGGCCGTCGTCTTGCCCTGCCCCGGGCCACCCGTAAGAACTGTACGTGATGCTCCTGCTAGCAAGAGCTGCCACTGGAGGAATGGGAACACGGGGTTATCCTGCCTATCGGCGGAGGGATGACCGCCCTGGTCCGGCCGCGAGTCCGGAATGATCCGACAGTTGAGGTCCACGAAGAAATCGGCAAGACTGTACTGGCCCCGGCCCAGAGCAGGGTCAAGTAGCCGGACACGCGAACCGTTTCTCAGCTCCCTCTGGAGCAAGGCCAGCAGATGACGGTCAGTGTACTCAGAATCAGGTCCGCTAGGCGCGCTGCCAGCGGTGATCGTTACATCTCCGAAGAAAACCGCTCCTGGAGCGTTCAGTCCTGATGAGCCACTAACGCGGTTACCGAGGTCGCTTGCCTTAGCTGTCCGATCCGTCCGACTCACCGCGTGGAACTCTCCGTGGAGTCGCCGAAGTTCATCGTGATGGGAGCTGTGAAGCTGCCGCCGGGCGCATTCAGGCCCTGCGAGTCGTGTACCTTATTAATGATGGGCGCTGATGAGTAGTACTGATGGGTAAAACCCTCCAACTCCGCCCGGAATTCGGGGTCACTCTCGGCTAGCTCTCGCAACGCGCCCGAGATACGCAGCACGGTAGTTGAGTCGCTTCCGTCTCTCGCATCGAGTGCGGTTGCAACACTCGTATCGTGCGTGAATCGAGCTTTCAGCCGTTCCCACAGTACAGTGACAGCATTTTGCCCCAGCTGTCCGCTCGCTCCACCAAGCGCCGCCATAGCCAGTGCGTCAAAAGCGATGTCCATTATCACGGGCCCCCAGGGTCGTCTGCGTGTGCCAACGTACCAGCAGCAGCGCGCAGTTCAGCAGGGGTTGCGGCGGCTCGTCCTGACAAAGCGCCAACCGTAAGGTTCTGCCCATGGGGGCGGCGACAGTCCGCTAGTAGCGCTCCCGCATCCACATGGACGGCTTCCGCACCATGCCACCGGGGGAGCTGGTAGATCTTTAGCGGGAAGTCCTCGACTTCAAACAGGACGGGGACAGTTGCCGGGCGGTGAACGTCGCGCCGGGGCCCGCCCGACATCCACACTCACCACCATGGCATGCGGTGACGCTCCATAAAGCAAACTTCCATAACGGTGGTCGGCGGCCTGGCACGGGCGCAGGCCGCGCGGGTCGACGGCGCTGGCAGCGTGGTGGAGGCCGGTGAGGCCGCAGCGAGGCACACGCGCGCCTAGTCGGTCGGCGCACCCACCGTCGTGGCGGACTGTCGTCGGCTGAGGTTCGTGCCACAACCGTGCCAGATGCAGGAGTCAGCCACGGTCAGCACCGGTGCTCTGCGGTCGAGTAGCCACCCGCTTCCTCGGCGAGCGAAGCCGCAGCTCAGCTGCCAGATCACCCAGCCTCTCTCCTAAAGCGAGTGTCGCAGGTTCGAATCCTGCGGGAGGCACCAGGCAAAAGGCCCCGGACCGATCATGGTCTGGGGCTTTTGACCTCTACTTCTGATACTTCTGACATCGACGCGGGCAGTCACTCACAACCGCCCCTGATGAAGAACGCAGGGCGCCCTCCCAACAAACAGAGGGCACCCCACGTCACCTCGGCCAATGCCAAGCGCAGCGTCCGCGGCTGCTACTGAGGCGCGACCCCGTCCTTGGCGCTTTCCGGGCGCCTTCGCTCCCGGACCAGCGAGATCGCGATCACCAGAGCGGCCACGAGCAAGGAGAGCAGTACCTGGCTCCGTCCGCCGCCCTCCTTGTCGTCGGTGAGCATGTAGACGAGCACGAACGAGATCATCGCGATCGTCACCCACGTCAGATACGGGAACAGCCACATCCGGACGACGAGCTTCTCCGGGTTCTCGCGCAGGATGATCCCCCGCATCCGCAGCTGCGAGAAGCAGATGACCAGCCACACGAAGAGCGCGACCGCGCCCGAGGAGTTCAGCAGGAACTGGAACACCGTGTCCGGCCACAGGTAGTTGAAGGCGACCGCCACGAAGCCGAAGGCCACGGAGGCCAGGATCGCGGGCTGCGGGACACCTCCCGCGTTCGTCCGTACGAAGGACCGCGGGGCGTCGCCACGCTGCCCGAGGGAGAAGGCCATACGGGAGGCCGTGTAGAGGCCGGAGTTGAGACAGGACAGCACGGCGGTCAGGACGATGAAGTTCATGATCTCGCCGGCGTGCGGGATGCCGATCGAGTCCAGGGCCGCGACGTACGACCCCTTCTTCTGGATCGCGGGATCGTTCCACGGCAGCAGGGAGACCACGACGAGGATCGAGCCGACGTAGAAGACGCCGACCCTCCAGATCACGCTCCGGGTGGCCTTCGCGACCGCCTGCCGCGCGTCCGGGGACTCGGCGGCGGCGAGGGTGACGATCTCGCTGCCCATGAAGGAGAAGACGACCAGCAGGATGCCGGTGAGGATCGCTCCGGAGCCGTTCGGCAGGAAGCCGCCGTGTTCGGTGAGGTTGCCGAAGCCCGTCGCGGCGTTGTCAGAGCCGGGCAGCACACCGAAGATCGCCAGGCCGCCGAGGAGGATGAACCCTCCGATGGCGACGACCTTGATGCCCGCGAACCAGAACTCGAACTCGCCGAAGGAACCGACCGAGACCAGGTTCGTGGCGGTGAGGACCACCATCACGATCAGTGCCCAGGCCCACTGTGGGACAGCCGGTACCCACCCTTCCAGGATCACGGCACCCGCGGTCGCCTCCACGGCGAGCACGACGACCCAGAAGAACCAGTACAGCCAGCCGATCGAGAACCCGGCCCAGCGGCCCAGCGCCCGGTCCGCGTAAGCGGAGAAGGAGCCGGAGGTCGGGTTGGCCGCGGCCATCTCGCCGAGCATCCGCATCACGAAGACGACCAGGGCCGCGACCAGCGCGTACGACAGCAGGATGCCGGGCCCTGCGGCGGCGATACCGGAGGCGGAGCCCACGAAGAGGCCGGCGCCGATAACACCACCGATGGCGATCATGGACAGATGGCGGTTCTTGAGACCGGCCTTCAAACCTGCCTGCTCCGGGGGCTGACCGTCGGCAGGTGGGGCGGTGTCAGGGGCCAGAGATTCTGGGGGACGTGCGGTCATGTCGACATCCATCCGTTGAGTGGTTGGGAAGCCGTGTGGGGAGTGGCTGCCGTGGTTGCCGGGGCACTTCTTCACCGGTCGCCGGTCACCGGTCACCGGTCACCGGTCACCGGTTCACAGATCGGCGGATCTCCGGATCGCCGGATCGCCGGATCGCCGGATCGCCGGATCGCCGGATCGCCGGATCGCCGGATCGCCGGATCACCGGATCGCCCCGGCGGCGGGGATGAGCAGGCCGGTGTGGCGCAGGGAGGGGCAAATGGCCTTGACGATTTCCGAAAGTGTTCAGGGCGCGGGGCGCGGTATCCGGATGCCGTGCAGGTGAAGGGGTCGTCACCGCACGTCCGCGCTGCGCTCCGCCTCCTCATGAGAGGCGGTCCGTTTCGCTTGCGGAAGGAGATTTGCGCAAGCGTATGAGGGGTCATGGGGCGGCGGGCTTGTCCAGTACGACGAATTCGCCGCCGATGGCTGTACGGCCCGCCGATGCGGAGGGGGAGCGGGATCAGATGCCGGGCGGCAGCCGCAACTGGAGCGTGGCAAGCAGACGCTGGTCAGGACGGCTCAGGTCGAGACCGGTCAGCTCCTCGGCCCGGCGAAGGCGGTAGCGCAGCGTGTTGGGGTGCACATGCAGCTGAGCAGCGGCCGCCCGTACGTCACCGAAGGAATTCAGGTAGGTCAGAAGGGTCTCCGCCAGGCGGCCCTGGTGCCGGCTGTCGTGGGCGACAAGGGCGGTCAGCCGTGGATCCCGTATCTCGGGATGGCCGGAGAGCAGCGTCAGCACTTCACTGACCAGTACTTCCGCCTGGATGTCCGGCAACGCGGCAACCGCGGTGGGTACGTCGGCTCCCAGCATGGCATCGAGGATGCGGTCGGCCTCCCGGCGCGACTCCGTGACGTCGCCGAGCGTGGACACCACGCAACCGACCGAGCCACGCAGTGGCAGGCCCAGGTGTCGACGTACGGCGTCGGTGATCTCCTGGCCCCAGCCGCGCAGCGTGTCTATGTCGATGCTGCGCGGCAACTGGGGCAGGAGCACGTAGATGCGGGGATCGACCTGCGTGACCAGCGCGCTGCGATGCCGGGCGGCTATGTGCACGGAGACCAGGTTGGTGACTTCGGCATGGGTCAGCTCCGGTGCGGCGACGGCCTCCGCGCTTCCGTACGAGAAGCCCAGGACGGCGGCCGGGCGGGTCGCATCGAATCCCAGGTGGGTGGCGAGCGGCTGTGGCCCGGTGTTCCCCTCCAGAAGTCCGGCCAGCAGGGTCCGGGTGAACGTCAGGTTCTCCGAGAGCTCCCGGCGGCGGCGCACCAGATGGAGCACGGCGACCCGGGCGGCACCCAGCAGTGCCTGGCCCGAGCGTTCGGACAGCGGTGTCGAGCCCTCCTGCACCCAGATGGTCCCCAACTGCCGGTCCCCGGACCGAATGGCCACCGCAAGCCGACGGCGGATCCCCAGCTCGGGGTGACTGTCGATGCTGATCACCTCGTCGCTGGAGTGCAGGTGCTGGAACACACCCCACTCGCGCAGCTTCGCCAGATACGCCTCCGGTCCCTGCCAGCCGAGGATGGAGCGCCGCCGCAGGTCATCGATCTCGTCGGAGTCGGTGGAGCGGGAGTACGCC
This sequence comes from Streptomyces purpurascens, assembly GCF_045040895.1. Taxonomy (NCBI): domain Bacteria; kingdom Bacillati; phylum Actinomycetota; class Actinomycetes; order Kitasatosporales; family Streptomycetaceae; genus Streptomyces; species Streptomyces purpurascens. The sequence goes on from NZ_CP108341.1 coordinate 3,994,046, forward strand.
AGCACCCGGTTGGCGGCGTCCTCGATGCTGACGATGCCGCTGGTGAGGATGGCGGTGGTCTGGGCGAGCGAGAAGAGGTCGCTCTCCTCGGCTTCGCCGGAGTGGCCCGGCGGCGCGTCGTCGAGGGCGGCGCGGGCCAACGCATGCACCTGTTCCCAGCGTGCTTCGCTGCGCAACGAGAGCAGGGCGACCCCGGCCTCGGTGGCGGTCTCGCTGAGGGCCGCGGCCTGGCCGGGGCCCTCCGTTTTGACCACGACGCCGGCGGCTCCGTCGCGCCCGGCGGCCCGCAGCGCGGGATAAGCGGCTCGGCCACGGGCACCGATGACGAGAACCAGCTCGCCCGGCTGAGTGGTCGGCGGCTCCTCGGGATCGAGCAGGGCAACGCCGCGGATCTCGACGTCCAATCCGGCGGGAGCGGCCTGCACCTCCACCAGCGAATCGCCCAGAGCCATGAGCAACTCGCGCAGGCTGATGCTCGCGGGAAGCGGAGTTACCGCGGCCGGATCCATGATCGTCGCCTTTACTGGGAGCCACGCCGGAGCCCCTGATGCTATATGTCCGGCGACAAGCACCACAGTGGAGCTGTTTGTGGACCGCGGCGCGTGCGACGGCACGATGCCGTTCGAGCTGGATCAGGAATGCTGCCGAGCACCTCTGACCTGCACAGACAGCAGTGGGCTGCAGGGCAGGCGAGGCTGGTGGCCGACGACAGCCGCTCACAGCTGCGGGTGATCGCGCCGGTCGAAGACGGTGATCACCCGCGGGTCAGACCCATCTCGCCCGCGCGCAGTCCGGCCTGGAAACGGGAGCCCGCGTTGAGGGCGAGGAGCAGTTCGGCGACCCGGCGGCGGTAGGTGCGCAGCGACATGCCGAGTTCCCGTGCGGCCGTCTCGTCGGTGGCGCCGGAGGCCAGGGCGCGCAAAACCCTCGCGGTTTGAGCGTCGATCCGGGGCCATTCCGCGCTCAGGAAGGCAGCGAGGTCGGTGGCGCTCTCCCAAGCGGCTTCGAACAGCGCGTAGGCCCCGTCGACCAGGGCCGGTGTGGCGCTCATGGTGTAGGTGCGGTGTCCGTGGGCGGTCGGTGCGGATGGCATGGGGCCGGTGAGGATCATGGTTCGCCGGGACAGCGACGGGCTCCGGCACGCGCGGAGCCCTGCCCCGCGCGGAGCCCTGTCCCCGCCGGTCAGTCCTTGATCGCGGCGCGGACGAGCGCCTGCAACTGCTCCGCGGTGTGGTCCAGTGGTTGCGTGCTGCGCTTGGCCCGGCACATGGCCACCGTTCCCTCGACCGCCGCGACGATCAGCGTCGCGAGCTGTGCCGCCTGCTCGGGCTCGGCGCCGTGCTCGCGCAGCGAGGCCGCCAGCAGGCCCTCCCATTCCTCGAAGACGCCGGCGGCGGCCGCCAGGGCGATGGGTGTCTCGTCAGTGGGTGGCTCCTCGATGGAGACGGCGAGGACCGGGCAGCCCGCCCGGAAGTCGCTGTCCACGACGATCTTGCGCCACAGGTCGAGGAAGGCCCGCAGCCCGGCGACCGGGCCCGCCTCCAACTCCCTGCGCAGCCTGCGGGCGACCCACTCGCCCGTGTGGCGGACGGCCTCGGTCGCCAACTGCTGCTTGCCCTCGGGGAAGTAGTGGTACGTCGAGCCGAGCGGCGCCCTGGCGTGCTTGGCCGTCTCACGGATGCTCGTCGCGTTCAGACCGCGCCGGCTGATCATGTCGGCCGCACCGGCCACGATCCGCTCGCGCGCCGTCGGGTTGTGCTTGGTCACGTACGCGGTCCCTTCCGACCCCACTGGCTATAACGGCCGTCATAGTCTAGCGTGACCGTCGCCTATAACGACCGTCATAGAAAGGCACGTCCATGCCGATGATCCGGCTCACGGCCCCGGCCGGCGCCCTGACCGAAGAGGGCCGCCGTTCCGTCCAGCGCGACCTCGCCGGCGTACTGCTGCGCTGGGAGGGCGCACCCGACACGCCGTTCTTCCGCGCCCAGGCGTGGAGCTACCTCGCCGAACTGCCCGAAGGCGCCCAGACCACCGCCGAGGACGACGCCCCGCGGTTCCTGGTGGAGGTCACCGTCCCGCAGGGCGCCCTGTCCGAGCGCCGCAAGGCCGGCCTGGTCGAGGAGGCCACGCAGACCGTCCTGGCCGCCGCCGGGCTCACTCCGGACGACGCCTTGCGGGTGTGGGTGCTGGTGCACGAGCAGCCCGACGGCACCTGGGGCGCGGGCGGCTCCGTCATCCGCTACGCCGACCTCGTCGCCCTGGCGAAGGGGCAGAGCACCGATGCGTGAACTGACCTATGTCGCCAAGCGCACCGTCGAGTGGCGCGAGGCGCCCGACCCCACGCTCCGGTCCGGCCGGGAGGCGATCGTCGCCCCGGTGGCGGCGACGCCCTGCGATGTGGACTCCTCGATTCTCGCCGGGCACGGCTTCATCGAGCCGCCCTTCGCCCTGGGCCACGAGTGCGTCGCCCGGGTCGTGGAGACCGGCGACGCCGTCACCGCCGTAGCACCGGGTGACCTGGTCGTCGTCCCCTGGTCCATCAACTGCGGTACCTGCGACCGCTGCCGGGCCGGGCTGACCGCGCACTGCACCGCCGTCCCGTACATGGCGATGTACGGCGCGCCGATCGGCGGCAGGCGGGGCGGCCTCTTCTCCGACCTGGTCCGCGTGCCCTACGCCGACGCCATGCTCGTCCCGCTGCCGGCCGGCCTCGACCCGGTCGCCATGGCCTCCGCCAGCGACAACTGGTCCCTGGCCTGGCGCCTGGTCGCCCCCCACCTCAAGGCCCGTCCCGGAGCCCGGGTCCTGGTCGTCGCCCGCGGCAGCATCGGCCTCTACGTGTGCGACATCGCCCGCGCGCTCGGCGCCTCCGAGGTGCTCTACGTCGACCCCGACCCCGAACACCGCACGCTGGCCCGTACGTTCGGCGCCGCCACCGCCGAGACCCTGGAGCCGGTCCCCCAGAGCTTCGACATCGCCGTGGAGGCCACCGGCCGCGTCGAGCAGCTCGCCCTCGCCCTCAAGTGCCTGACGCCGGAAGCGATCTGCGAAAGCGCGGGCAACCACTTCCGGCCCGGCGAGCTGCCCCTGCTCGACATGTACCTCACCGGCGTCACCCTGCGTATCGCCCGCGACAGCGTGCGCGCGCACATCCCCGACGCCCTCGCACTCGCGGCCTCCGGCACGGTCGCCCCAGAGAAGGTGGTCTCCCACGTCATCGACTGGGAGGACCTGCCGGCCGCGCTGCCGGAGAAGCACCTCAAGCCGGTCTTCGTCCGGGCCGATGAGTGACCGCACCCGGCCCCGCACCCCACCAGCCCACCAGCCCACCAGCCCACCAGCCCACCAGCCCACCAGCCCACCGCACCGAGATACCCGATGCACACTTCCCTCACCGGCACACCACCCACCGGCACTGCCACCGAACCCACGCGAGCGACAGCCGAGGAACTGGAACACCACAAGGCGGCCATCGCCCGCCTCGGCCACGAACTGCGCGCCCTGGTGGAAGCAACCGTCCGCACCGCCGCCTCCCCGGACGCCCTGCACCTCGTGGCGGACGGGGTACGCCAGGTCGGACCGTCCTGATCGGGTGCCGCGACAGCGTGGCGGAGGAAAGGGCACTGTTTCCTGGTATGTCATGAGTGGATGACCGAGCCGTCTGCCGCCGCACAGCTCCGCCGGATCGCACGTCGACGGGCCGCCAGGGATCATCGACGGCACCGGAGCCACTCCCCCGGGCCGGGCGGCGACAGTGGTATCAGCCGACTGACGTGGTTGGCGCTCGTGGCGTCCATGCTGCCGGGACTGGCTGCGCTCGTCGCGCTGCTGTTCACGTGGATGTCGGTGGAGCAGACCAACAAGGATCTGCAGATCGCCGAGCAGGGGCAGATCACCAACCGGTTCAACGCCGCGATCACCAACCTGGGATCGGAATCGCTGGATGTGCGCCTGGGGGGCATCTACTCCCTGCAACGCATCATGCAGGACTCCTCTCGAGATCAGCGCACGGTCGTCTCGGTGTTGTCCGCGTTCGTACGCCGGCACGCTGCCGTTCCGGTCAGTGGCTTCAAGCCGGCAGAGGAATACAGGCCCCTTACCGACGTAGCGGCTGTGGTTTCCGTGCTGGGCAACCGGTCCGCCGGCCGGGAGGCGACCGAAGACGGGAAGCCGCTGTACCGAGTTGATCTGAGCAGTGTGGATCTGCGCGGTCTGGAGCGAGAAGTGGGGCTCACGGAAGGCGGCATGCCCAGACGCAGCAACTTCCGCTTCGCGTTCTTCACCGGCGCGGATCTCCGAGACGCCGGCCTCGAGAATTTCGACCTCTCAGGAGCGTCCCTCGACGACGCGAACATGTCCGGCGCGAAGCTGCCGAACGCGGTCCTGCGGCACGCGTTTCTCGGGGGCGCCGATTTGACCAACGCGTTCTTGGGCGCGGCCGACCTGACCGACGCGGACCTCGGCGGAGCGAACCTTCGCAGCGCGCACCTGAGCAGGGCCGAGGAAACCAACGAGACCCGTGAGGCCGACTCGAGCGCCAACTTGACCCGCGCGCACCTGATCGGCGCGGACCTGCGCACCGCGGATCTGCGCGGCGTGATCCTGATCGACGCGGACTTGACCGACGCGGACCTGGCCGACGCCGACCTGCGCGGCGCGGACCTGACCCGTGCGGACCTGAGCGACGCGGACTTGACCGGGGCAAGGATGTCGGGCGCGAACCTGTCGGGCGCGATCCTCGAGGGCGCACGCGGAGTGCCTGGAAGCCTCCCGAGCCGACCGAGGTCCCCGGGGGCCGGGCCATGGGCCTTCAGGCCGCCTCGGCCGGGACCCGTCCGGTCCTGATGGCGTCGACCAGGGCCTGGTGGTCCTTCTCGTTCTGGTCCGCGTACAGCTCGGCAAACGTGACGAGCGCGCGGTCGAAGGCGTCGCCGCCGCCCAGGTAGGCGGCGATCGCGATGCGGTCGCCGGAACGGGCGTGGGCGCGGGCCAGGGTGGCACCGCAGAGGCGGCCGAAGAGGGCCATCCTCTTGGGCGACATGTCCTCGGCGACGACGATGCCCTTCCAGTCCCGCAACTGGCGTACGTAGAAGTCCCGTCGTCTGCCGTCGATGCCCTGGACGCGTTCCCAGCCCAGGAAGATGTCGCTGGTGGCCTGCATGAGCCGCTGGCCGGCGACGACGCGCTCACCCTGGTTGCGGAAGTCGCTGCCGCCGACGTAGGGCGCCAGCACCGACTCGTCGGCCTCCTTGGCCTGGAGGAACAGGGGATCCTCGTCGTCCCTGCCGAGCAGGAGGACGATCCAGCAGCGGGTTCCCACACTGCCCACACCGACCACCTTGCGGGCCATGTCGGCGACGCGGTAGCCCCGCAGCAGGAACCGGCGGTCCGTCTGCAGGGTCTCGCCGTAGTGCTCTATCAGGCGGGTGATCTCCGTCTCCAGCGCGCCGCGTTCGGCGTCCGGCAGCAGGTCCTGGAGCCGGATCAGCAGTGGTGGGTCGGGCGCGATCTGCCGCCGCCCGTCGACGACGTGCGTCAGCTTGTCGAAGACCTGCACCGTGTCATGCGCACGGGCCCGCTCCTGGGCGTGCTCCCAGCGACCGCGCTGCCCGGAGGTGAGCGTCCGGCCGAGCTGCCCCTCCAGTTCGTCGGCCTCGTAACGGGTGTACCACACGTCGAGATTGCCCATTCCGGCGAAGCTCCGCATGCGTTCGCGGTAGGCCCCCACGGCCGCGCGCACCACCGTCGCCCGCTCCTTGGCGCTGAAGCCGTTCGCCCGGCCCGCGATGACGAAGCTGGCGGACAGCCGCTTGACGTCCCACTCCCACGGACCGGGCAGCGTCTCGTCGAAGTCGTTGATGTCGAACATCAGCCGCCGCTCCGGGGACGCCAGCAGCCGGAAGTTCAGCATGTGCGCGTCGCCGCAGCACTGCACCCTGATACCGGTGCGGGGCGTCTCCGCGAGGTCCGCGGCCATGATGGCGGCGGCCCCGCGGTAGAAGCGGAACGGCGCCTCGCTCATCCTGCCGTAGCGGATCGGTACGAGTTCCGGCACCCGCCTCGCCGACTGGTGCCCGATGATCTCCACCGGGTCCGTGCGCTTGGGCGGGGGCTGGAACTCGGCGTGGCTGGAGCGGGGTACGTCCACGCGTGCGGCCTTGCCGCGGGCGACCCGCTCCTGCGGGGTGAGGTGCCGTGTCTCGTCACCGGAATGGTGGTTCTCGGTCATCGCGGACACGCTCCCTCGTCTGGTGGCCGACGCGCAGCGCGTCGGTGGCTCGGCGGCCGCAGAGGTCGCGGGTCGTCCAGCATGACGTCGATGAATGGGTATATTCACCCATTTGCCTCAGGTTATCCTCGTACGGTTCTCCCAGCTACCTGGGCCCGATCGCCGCGCGAGCCGCGCTCACCTACGTGTCGCGCCTGACCACGCACAGCGCCCAGATGACGAAGGCGTACAGCGCGATCAGGGTGATCGACCACACCGGGTAGTACGGGATGGACAGGAAGCTGACGATGAGCAGCAGCCCTGCGATCCCCACCCCGATAACCCTCGCCCACACGGCGGCCGAGAACAGCCCCATGCTCACCAGGACGGCCACGGCTCCGAGGGTCAGGTGGATCCAGCCCCAGCTGGTCAGGTCGAACTTGAAGACGTAGTTCGGGGTGGTGACGAAGACGTCGTCATCCGCGATCCCCATGATGCCCCGGAAGATGCCGAGGACACCGCCGATGAAGAGCATCACCGCGGCGAAGGTCACCAGACCGCCCGCGGCCGCACTGGACGATCCCGATCGATGGGGAGTAGCAGTCGTCGCCATGGCCGTCCCTCGATTCATCCCGGGGGCCGCAGGCTCGCGGCCCCTCTCGTCCATGCTGCGCCGTTCGGACGAAAGGGGCCATTTCGGGCCAATGGGGCGCGGAGGGCCTCCCCCACACGTGTCTCAGCCGGCGGTCTTGGCGATGATGCGATCCATCTCCTCTTGGCCGAAGGCCCGCAGGGTGGTGGTACGGACGTTGCCCACTCCGCCGAGTTGCAGGAGAGCCGCGGTGGCGGTTTCGTCGTCGGGCGCTTCGACAACGGCCACCAGGTCGTACGGACCGACGGTCCAGTAGATGTTCAGGAGCTTCGCTCCGAGCTTCTGCACTCCCGAGGCGAAGGCTTCGGCACGCTTCGCGGTGTCCTTGTAGTTCCGGATCCCTTGATCGGTCCAGTTCAGCAACGCGACATACGTCGGCATGGTCTTTTCACCTTCGTGAGGGAACACATCGCGACGCCAATCCTGGGCAAAGACGCCGAAACCCGCACGATGTGCGCACCCGAATGAGCCATCAGCGTCACGCGACGGCGGTTCCCTCGAGCTCGACCAGCTGGCCGGGGATCGCCAGTCGCGTCACTCCGAGCATCGTGGTGGCCGGTGCCACCGCGGCGGCGCCCAACCGCGCCGCCAGCACGCCGTAGTGCCGGAGGAGGAGATCGACGTCGGTCGTGCAGACGTTGAGCCGGACGAGGTTCGCGAGAGACATGCCGGCCTCGCCGAGCACGGCCTCCAGGTTGTCGATGCTCAGCGCCAACTGCGCCGCCATGTCACCGTCGTGCTGAGGCTTGCCGTCGGTGCTCATCGCGGTCTGTCCCGAGATGTACAGGGTCCGGGTGTGCCCGGAGACGACCTCGCCCTGGTTGAATCCCATCTCCACGGACCACGTCACCGGGTTGACCGCCGTACGTTCCATTGCCACGTCAGCTCCATTCGATTCATGGGGAGTGCGTACGCGCATCGGCTCGGTGGCCACCGGCTTTGACGTCGTGACAAGGAGCCTCCCAACAAATCACGACACCCTTGGTCATGTATTCCGTTAGCGTCCTCGCATGCGCGCCGACCGGTTGGTCTCCCTGGTGCTACTGCTGCGTCAACGCGGCCGGCTGACCGCAGACACACTGGCCCGCGAGCTGGAGGTGTCCACCCGCACCGTGCTGCGCGACATCGAGGCGCTGTCCGCGGCCGGCGTCCCGGTCTACGCCGAGCGCGGCCGGCACGGCGGTTTCGCGCTGCTGCCCGGTTTCCGGACCGAGCTCACCGGGCTGAACCACGACGAGGCCCTCGCCCTGCTGGCCGCCGGATCGGCGCGCGGCGAGCAGGCGTTCGGCCTCGGCTCGGCGCTCGCTTCGGCCATGCGGAAGGTGGTCGACGCGCTGCCCGAGAACCACCGGGCCACCGCGAGCGACGCGGCCCAGCGATTCCTCGTCGACCCGGAGACCGACCTGCTCGCACGCCGGCTGGTCACTGATGAGGTACCCGACACGACCATGGCCGAGGTCCGGCGCGCGGTGCTCGCCGGGCACAAGCTGCGCATCCACTACGCGGCCACGGGCCAGACGCCGCGGTGGCGCACGGTGGACCCGATCGGCCTGGTCACCGTACGTGACCGGGGCTATCTGCTGGCCACGAGAGCCGGCACGGACCGCACCTACCGGCTGTCGCGGGTGCTGGCCGCCGAGGAACTCCCCGAAACGGCACAGCGGCCGAACCGGGTCGATCTGGACCGGATCTGGCGGGAACGCTCCGCGCGGTTTCTCTCCGGCGGCGACCACATCACCGTGCTGGTCCGGGTGAACCCGGCGCGGCGGGAGGAGCTGCTGGACACCGCGCTGGCCGTCCGGGCGGAAGAACCCGACGCGGACGGCCGGCTGCGGCTGGAGGTGACCTTCCAGGATTCACGGCACGCCGAATGGGCGCTGTGGCAGCTCGGCACGGACGCGGAAGCCCTGGCCCCGCGGTCGTTGCGCTCCTCCCTGCGCCACCGTGCCGCCGCGATGGTCACCCGCTACGGAGACTCAGGGAAGAGCTGAACGCCTGGCGCGGCGGGTCGTCCGGCGCGGCTCAGGACTTCTTCGTAGCCGACCGCTTCGTGTTCCTGGTCTTGCTCGTGCTCGTGCCCGTGCCCGTGGTGGTCCGGGCGGCCTTGGTGGGCGGCTTCTTTCGCTTCGGGGCTGCGGTCGGCCATGTGAGTTCGATTTCCAGCTCGATCTCCCCGTTGTCGATCTCGACCTCTATCTCGCTGCGGAGGTCGTCGGGGATGCGCAGGCTCAGCGTTCCGGGGCTGAGTTCCAGTTCGGCGTCGCCGCCTTTCCTCAGGGCGGCTGCGAGTGCCGTGAGCTGGTCGGCCGCCTCCAGGCGTGACAGCGAGCGCTTCTGCTCAAACTTGAGATCTGTCATGCGTGTCTCCGATCCGGCACAAAAGGCTGGACAACGTCCATTCTGGTGCCATGCGCGGGATGGGACATCCGCGAGGCTGTGACCTGGGGAGTCAGTCGGTGACTCGGTCGGCGTGACGGTGGGCCACGCTCCACTCGCCGTCCTCGCGGCGCTACGCCTGGGTGGCGCGCAGGGTGTGGGTGCGCGGGGCGCGGCGCTTCCAGTACGCGATGGTCAGTACGGCCAGCAGCGGGCCCCAGAGGATCAGGGGCGCGTAGCAGACGTAGAACCAGGCCGTCTCCCAACCGCCCGCCTCACCAGGGGAGTTGGCGGGCAGGGCGTCGCCGCGGATCGTGGTGCCCAGGATCTGGGTGACGAGGGTCAGGGCGGTGCCGAGTGTGAGGATCGTGGCCGCGGTGGCCGACGTGATGACCGTTGCCCTGGTCGGCACCCGGCGGCCCCGGAGGAACGGTACCCAGCGCGGGAACACCTCGCCCCAACGGGCGATCAGCCCGATCGCTGTGAACGCGAGGGCTTCGGAGAGGATCGACAGGAAGACGATGTACGCCTGTTCGCCGGGTCCGATTCCGTCGTCGAGTACGGCCGGCAGGCGCCAGATGCTGGATGGCAGGACGACCAACGGCACGGCGTAGGCGAGTAGTCGTATCGGGCGGGATACACCGGTGGTGGGCTGGTGGGCCGCCTGCCATGCGGTGCGGAGGCGCCCGGGGCGGGTCGCTGTCGGGTTCTTGGCGTGCGGGAGCGGCTGCATGCGCGGTCCTCGGTTCGGGTGGGCTGGTGGCCGGCCGGGTTCCGTCACGAGAGTCGCAGTCGCGGGGGCCGCCGAGGATCGGCCCGTGGGGCCGACTCGGCTCCGCCGTGCGGGGGATGGAGCATGCGCCCAGAGGGTGGCGGCGGAGTGTCGGACCTGCCCTGAGGCCGTCCGCCAGAGGCCGTGGTGGGCTCCTCGGCCTTCGCGGGTTCAGTCCGTGCCGAGGCCGTCGATCAGACGGTTGAGGAAGCGGGTGAAGGTGGCTTCGGGGGTCAGGGGGCGGGCGGGGGCCGAGAGGGCTTCGGCGAGTTCCGGGTGGTGGCCGTCCGCGGCGACGGTCGCGAGGTAGCGGGCCTCGGCCGCGGCCCGGTCGGGGGAGCCGGCGGCTGCCGCCTGGGCGAGTTCGTGGGTGACGTGTCCGGCGACGAAGGCCGTGAGCTGGGCGAAGACCTCCAGCTTGGCCGCGCCGTCCAGGCCCGTGGGGCGCAGGGCGGTGAGGGCGTGTTCCAGGAAGGCCAGGGTGTTGGGGCCGAGGCTGCGGCGGGTGGACAGGGCGGTGGGCAGCCAGGGGTGGCGCAGCATGTTGGCGCGCTGGAGGTGGGCGATGGTCTTCAGGTCGGTGCGCCAGTCGCCGGTGAGAGCGGCCGATGGCGTCAGTTCGCCGCTGACGTGGTCGACCATCAGTTCCAGCAGGGTGTCCTTGTCGGGGGCGTAGCTGTAGAGCGACATGACTCCGGCGCCGACCTGTGCGGCGACGCGCCGCATGGTGACCGCTTCGAGGCCCTCCGCGTCCGCCAGGGCCACCGCGGCCGTCGTGATCGCTTCCCGGCTGAAGGCAGGCTTGCGGCCCCTGCGGGCCCGGGGCTGGGCCTGGGACTGGGGCTGCTGGTGGTTCAGCCACAGCTGTTGCGGGTCGCGGCCCGGGGTGCCGGACCCGTCCTCACGCGTCACGGTCTTCGTACTCCTGTCACTGAGGGCCGCTGTCGTCGCCATCCAAGCATCCTCTATTCTCGTACAACGTACGGAAAATCGAGGAGGGGACCGACCATGGCTTCACGCACCCACGATCCCGCGGCGAAACCGGCCTGGACGCCGTCCGCCCGGAAGCCGCCGCTGTCCTCTCGGATGATGAGGGCGATCTGGCGCGGGCTTCCGGAGAAGCGGTACGACGTCGGATGGGAGCCGGGGCTGGAGGTGCCGGCCGCCGATGGCAGTCCGCTGGTCACGGACCACTACTTCCCCCGTACGGACACGGACGGCGATTTCCCCACCCTTCTGGTGCGCTCGCCGTACGGCAGGGGCCTTCCCTGGTCCCCGCAGTACGGCATGCTCTTCGCCGAGCAGGGCTTCCATGTGATCCTGCAGAGCTGCCGCGGCACCGGCGGCTCGGGCGGTGCGTTCGATCTGTGGCACAACGAGGCCGCCGACGGCCAGGCCACGGTGGCGTGGCTGCGTGAACAGCCCTGGTTCAACGGGACGCTGGGGACCATCGGCCCCAGCTACCTGGGGTACGTGCAGTGGGCACTCGCCCAGGACCCGCCGCCGGAGCTGAAGGCGATGGTGGTGCAGGTCGGTCTGCACGACCCGTACGCCCTGTTCTACGCGGACGGCGCCCTGCGGCTGGAGAACGCCCTGCTGGTGGGTCTGGGCATGACGTACCAGCATCAGGGGATCATGCCGGCCGCCAAGGCGACGCTGCGGCTGCAGCGCCGTATGCGCGACATCGTGACCGCGCGGCCGCTACGCGGGGCGTATGTCTCCGCCCTCGGGGACGTGCCGTGGCTGGACGACGTGATGACGCACCCGGACGCCGGGGACCCGTACTGGGACGGCGCGTCCCTGGCCCGGGCGGCCGAGGGACTGAGCGTGCCCACGAGTCTGGTCTCCGGGTGGCACGACGCCCTGGCCGACCAGACCTTCGAGCAGTACGCCCGGCTGCGTGAGGCCGGATGCGACACCGCCCTGCTGGTCGGTCCCTGGACGCACACCTCCGCCATGCAGCAGGGCTGGCCCGAGGTCTTCGCCGAGAGCCTCGCCTGGCTGCGTGCGCACCTGTGCGGCGATCCTTCCGGGCTGCGTCCCACGCGTGTGCGTGTCCACGTCGGCGGCGAGGACGGATGGCGGGACCTCGACGACTGGCCGTCCCTCTCCTCCCCCGTCACCACCTCATGGATTGCCGCGGCGGACGGGCACCTCGACCGGCGAGCCCTTGCGGCTCCCACTGACGGTGCGGGGTCCGCGCCCCTGGCGTCCCTTCGCTACGACCCGGCCGACCCGACGCCGTCCCTCGGCGGTCCGCTGCTGTCCCGGACCGCCGGTGCCCGCGACAACGGTGCTCTGGAGGGGCGGGAGGACGTCCTGACCTTCACCAGCCCCCCGCTGACCGAGGCCGTGGACGTCCTCGGTCCCGTCTCCGCGCGGCTGAGCGTCACCACGGACACCGGGTACGCCGATGTCTTCAGCCGTCTGTGCGACGTGGACGCGCAGGGTCGCTCCACCAACGTCTGTGACGGGCTGGCTCAGGTGGAGACGGCGGGGGAAGAGCCCTCGGCGGTCACCGTGCCGATGAGCTCCACCGCCTACCGTTTCCCGGCCGGGCACCGGATCCGCTGGCAGATCAGTGGGGGTGCGCATCCGCGGTACGCCCGCAATCCGGGGACCGGCAAGTCGGCGGTGGAGGCTGTCGACTTCACACCGATTCGCGTCACGCTGCACGACGGCTCCGTGCTGTTGCTTCCCGACGGGTCCGGGGCTGTGTGAAGCCCCGGGCACGCGGACAGGTCGTTCGCGTGCGAGTGCGAGGATGGCGGGCATGTTCGTACAGCTGCTCGCGGCGGTCGGTGTGCTCGCCGTCCTGACGATGGTTCCCGGGCCGGACATGGCGGTCGTGACGAAGCGGGCGGTGGCCTGCGGCTGGCGGGACGGTCTGCGGACGGTCGGAGGTATCACGGCCGGGCTGCTCGTCTGGGGCGTGCTCACGGTGGCCGGGCTGGCGGCGTCCGCCACGGCCTACACCGTCGTCAAGCTGGTCGGGGCCGCGTATCTCGTCGCCCTCGGGGTCCAGTCGCTGCTCGGCAGCCGGAAGAAGCGGGCGCGTGCACAAGGGGGAGCGGCGCCGGTTGGGAATCCTTGGCGGGCCCTGCTCTCCAAGGCCCGCGCCTTCTTCGAACGGCCCACCGTGCGCCGGGCCATGGACCGGGTGACCGGAGTCGTCCTGATCGGCTTCGGCGTCAAGGTCGCGGGGACGCAGCCCTGAGGGTCGGGTCGGTCGACTCCACCGGTGTCAGCGGCCATCGGAGAGCGCCGTGCCGATAGCCACCCGTGAACGTCTCAACGGGCCCGTTCCCCCAACCACCCCGCCATCGCCCGCACCCCGATGCCGATGGCCCGCTCGTCCGGGGCGAAGTCGGGGAAGTGTGGGTAGCTGGTGGTGATGGGGGTGCCCGGGGTGCGGACGCCGAGGAAGGTGTAGGTGCCGGGGACGCGGTCCAGGTAGAGGGCGTAGTCCTCGCCGCTGAAGGGCGGGAACGCGGCATGGAGGGTGGTGACGGAGTCGCGGCCCAGCCGGCGGCGCAGGTGGTGGGCCAGGGCGCGGCCGTCCGGTTCCGGGCAGCGCAGGGCGGGGAACGGCTCGGCGGGGAAACGGACTTCGGTCCCCGGGTAGGGCTCGGCCAGTCGGTGGATGTCCTCGCGTACCTCCGTGTACCGCTCCTCCGGCCAACAGCGGTAGGACACACTCACCTTGGCCTCCTGTGCCGAGGCCCGGACGGCCACGAAGCGGGCCAGCGGGCCGTCGGGAGTCTGGGCGTCGGTGATCATCCGCTCGATGTCCGCGGGTGTCTGAGGGGGCGTCACCGTGGCGAGCGCGCCGATCTCTGCGGCCAGCCGCCGCGCGGCGCCGGGTGCGTCCGGGCCCTGTAGGGTCACCTCCGCCTTGTCCTGGCCCGGCATCCCGTAGCCCGGGGTCACGGCGAACCGGCCGACGGGGAAGGGCCCGCAGTGCAGCGCGTGGATCTCCTCGACGCCGGTGCGCTCCAGCACGCCCGCCTCGATCAGGGCGCGGGCTCCGGAGAGGCTCTCCTCGGCGGGCTGGAAGAGGAACACCACCGTGCCGCCCAGGTGCTGCCGCAGCCGTGCCAGGACCTTCGCGACGCCGAGGGCGACGGTGGTGTGGACGTCGTGCCCGCAGAGATGGGCCGTGTCCCGGCCGCCCCCGACGATGTCCTTGGGCGGTACCGCGTCCATGTCCGCCCGGTACGCGACCGTCCGGCCGGGACGCGCGCCGCGCAGGACGCCGACCACACCGTGACCGCCCACTCCGGTGGTGACGGCCAGCCCGGCCGCCCGCAGCTCCCGGGCGACCACACCGGCGGTACGACGCTCCTCCCCCGGCAGCTCGGGGTGATGGTGGATGTCCCGCCTGAGCCGGATCAACCCGTCCTCCAGACGCGCCACCTCGGCGTCCACCGGTCCTTGTCCCCACGGCCCCCTCCGCCCACCGGCGGCGGCAGTCCCCGCGGTACCCCACACCGTTCCCGCGCCGGCTGCCGCGGCCATGCCGGCCAGCAGCGTGCGTCGCGCGAGTGCGTTCTTCGTAGGATGCTTCACTGTTCCCGTTCCCCCTGGGTGATCGTCGAGTGGTCGCCCGGCGAGCGGGAGACGCATCCGTACACGATCACCGCAAGCGCAGGCCCTCGCCCATCCGGTGAGCCACCGCTCGCGGGTGGGGAAGACCCCCGCCCCTCCCTTCGTGCGCCGGGAATTCCGTTGCCCGGCCCCGGGTGCGTTCGGCACCATTCCGGCATGACCACCTCTCCCCACGCCGACGGCCGGGCCGGGATCGACGCCGCCTTGGTGAGGCGGTTGATCGCCTCGCAGTTCCCGCGGTGGAGCCGGCTGAGCGTGGTGCCGGTCGAGGTCGACGGCTGGGACAACCGGACCTACCGGCTCGGCGGGACGATGACCGTGCGGCTGCCCACCGATGAGGCGTACGTCCCCGCGATCGCCAAGGAAGACCGCTGGCTTCCGGTGCTCGCGCCGTCGCTGCCCGTCCCCGTTCCGCCGATCGTGGCCCGAGGAGAGCCCGGGGAGGGCTATCCCTTCGACTGGTCGATCCGCGGCTGGCTGGACGGTGACCTGGCCCGCCCCGAACGCATCGACGACATGCCGCGCTTCGCGGAGTCGGTGGCCGGGTTCGTGCGCGCGCTGCAGGGCATCGACGCCACGGGCGGGCCAGCCGCCGGAGCGCACAGCTTCTACCGGGGAGCGCCGCCGGCCCACTACGACGGCGAGACCCGCCGGGCCCTGTCAGCCCTCGCCGGGCGGATCGACACCGACCGGGCGGCCGAGGTGTGGGACACGGCGGTGCGGGCGACCTGGGAGGGCTCGCCGGTCTGGTTCCACGGAGACATCGCCGCCAACAACCTGCTGGTCAAGGACGGCCGGTTGACCGCCGTCATCGACTTCGGCACCTCCGGCGTCGGCGACCCGGCCTGCGACCTGGTGATCGCCTGGACGATGTTCTCCGGCGACAGCCGCGAGGCGTTCCGCCGTGCCGTGGGCCAGGACGACCCGACCTGGGCCCGGGCCCGCGGGTGGGCCCTGTGGAAGGCTCTGATCTGCCTGGCACGGGACATCGACACCGATGCCGGCGAGGCCGCCGTCCAGCGCCGCGTCATCGACGAAGTCCTGGCTGATCACGACCGCTTGGCCTGAGCGGCCCGAGCGGTCCGGCAGCCTGTGAGCCTCAGCCCCGTACCGCCACGTGGTACGCCGAACCCCACAGCACCACCGCGCTGCCCAGGCCGACCACGAGCCGTACCGTCTCGCTCGCGAGGCCCGCCGCGACGAGGACGAAGCCGACGACCGCGACGGCGGTCAGCAGCACCGCCGTCCACCGGTACTGCCACTGGTCGTACAGGCGGGCGAGCGGGAAGAAGTGG
The DNA here is from genome assembly GCF_045040895.1 of Streptomyces purpurascens. Classification (NCBI taxonomy): domain Bacteria; kingdom Bacillati; phylum Actinomycetota; class Actinomycetes; order Kitasatosporales; family Streptomycetaceae; genus Streptomyces; species Streptomyces purpurascens. Next base: position 4,009,960 of record NZ_CP108341.1, read on the forward strand.
AGTCCCACGACGAGGGCGATGCCGGCCGGGATGACCTCGGGCCGGCCGGCGGCGTTGGACGCGGCGATGACGGCGAAGACGGCCACCAGCTCGATGGTGTTGACGATGCCGACCCCGCGCGCCCAGTTCGCCGGCAGGCTCACCGTACGGGGCGAGGGCGCGGCGCCCTTGCGGTACCCCAGGTGGAGCGCCACCGCCGTGAGCAGCACAGCCGCCCCTTCGATGCCCAGCGGGGCGGGGTCCGTCGCCGAGCCGGTTCCGGAGGCCGCCGCGACGGCCCACACCAGGGCGAACACGGAGAGCACGAGGGTGCCGCGGCGCCGCAGGGAACGGGTGAGCGCGAGACACTCGGCGTCCGTGGCGGACGAGGTCGGGGACGTGGACGTCATCCGCGGAGAATACGTCGGCCGTCGCTTCTCCTCGACGGCTTCGGCCCAATTCGATCCGCGTCGGGAATACCCGTGAGTACGCCACCTACGGTCACCGACAGCGGGCAGGATTCAAGTGACGCGTGGTGACGAATGACCGACCGGCCGGGGGAGCCTGCCATGCCGTACAGCTCCGCGGAGTGGCCCGCGCGCAGTCTGCTGGGGGCCGTGCCGCCGGAAGCGCGCGCCGAGTTGCTCGAACTGGGCGTACCGGCGCGGTTCGAGGCCGGGAAGGTACTGCTGAGCGAGGGCGCCCGGGACCGGCATGTGCTGGTGCTGCTGTCCGGCTTCGCCAAGGTGACGGCACGGGTGGAGAACGGCGAGGAGTCTCTGCTCGCGGTGCGGGTCGGCGGGGACAGTGTCGGTGAGATGGCCGCGTTCGACGGTGCCCCGCGCTCGGCCACCGTGACGGCGTGCGGTCCGCTCACCGCGCGGCTGGTGCAACCGGGCCCGCTGCACGCCCTGTTGGTCCGGCGTCCGGAGGTGCATCTGGCGCTGACCGGGATCATCGCCCAGCGGCTGCGCTGGGCCAACCGCAGGCGTCTCGACTTCAAGGGCTACCCGGCGAAGGTACGGCTGGCCCGGCTCCTGGTGGAACTCGCCACCTCCTACGGCCGTCCCGGCGAGGGCGGCATGGTGCTCGGCTGCCGGCTGACCCAGCCCGAGCTGGCCGCGCTCACCGGGGCCGCCGAGACGACCGTCCACAAAGGGCTGGCGGAGCTGCGCCGGGACGGGCTGCTGGAGACGGGGTACGGGTCCACCGTCATCCGCGACCTGGAACGGCTCAGGGAGATCGGGGACCTCGCTCCCGAAGACTGACCGGACCTCGCTCCGAAGACCGACCGCCGGGCCGGGCACGTCAGTTCAGCACCGGACGCAGGACGACCAGCAGGCCCGCGCTCACCCCCATCACCGCCGTACACCCCACCGCCGCCGTCACGCACCGGTACTTGCGCACCGCCACCTGGGACAGGAACCGGATCGTCTGGGACAGCTCCTCGCGCTCCTGGTCCGGGTCGCCGTCGCCACCGTCGCGGGCGGGCAGGATGTCGGGGCCCGAGGCGAGGTGGACGAAGCTGTAGCGGTTGGCGCCGGCGGGGCGCAGCACCCGGGGGCGCAGGGTGGCGGCCAGGAAGCCCGCGCCGCCGAACATCGCGCAGAGGAACAGGGCGAGCAGGATGGCGGCGAGTATGCCCGCCGGGCCGCCCGCGGACGCGGAGCGCAGGGCCGGAGGGGACCAGTAGCCGGCCGTGCCGACGAGGGCGGCCTGGGCGGCGGCGAGGATCCCGGCCTTGGTGTCGGCGTGCTGGTGGGTGGTCTGCAGGGCGGTGAACATGAACTGCGCGGGACGGCTGTCGGTGCGGGTACCGGTGGAGGACGGCATGCTGCTCCTTCTGGGGCCGACGGTCTGTTCCATGCGTCCAGTACGCCCCGGAACCGGTCACGGAACCCGGGATTTCTGCGGGATTGGGGACGTCGATCGGCCACCGTCCGCACCAACTTCCCGAACCCGTCCGTAACGTGCGGCCACCGCTGTATGTTTCCGCACCTTTCCGCATCCCGTATTTCGACGGGGTTCGCGGCGGACGGCGCGTGTAGGACTGGCCTACCGGCGTCCGCGCGAGGGGGGAGCGGACGCCGGTGTCTGCCGGAGTGCGCGCCCCCGGATCCGATCCCGGGGTGCGGCTCCACTTCAGTGAGCGGGGAGTTCAGGCATGGGAACGTTCGGTCGCAGACTGCTGCTGGCGGTCGACGCGAAGGGGTACGGCGGCGTCGACGTGGTGACGCAGCGCGAATGGCAGGAGGCGATCCGGCGGCTGCTCCGGGAGGCGGCCGGCGAGGCCGGGCTCGACTGGGAGCAGTGGGCGACGCAGGTCGGCGGGGACTCGGTGTTCGCGGTCCTGCCGAAGGGGGCGTCGGAGCCGGACCTCGTGGACCCGTTCATGCGCCATCTGGAGGCCGGTCTGCGCACCTTCAACCGCAACCGGCGCGACGAGGCCCGGCTGCGCCTGCGGGCCGCCGTGCACTTCGGCACCGCCTCGCCCGCGGCCAACGGCTTCGAGGGCCGCGCCCCGGTCGAGATCGGCCGGATGCTGGACAGCCGCGTGCTGAAGGCGGCCCTCGCCGCGGCACCGGCCGCGCAGCTGGCGCTGGCGGTCTCCGCGACCGTCTTCAACGACGTGATCGGCGAGGCGTACACGACGATCCAGCCGCAGGAGTTCCGCGAGGTGCGCGTCGCGGAGAAGGAGTACGCGGGGCGGGCGTGGATCCGGGTCCCGGGGTACGACGTGACGGCCCTGGACCTCGGGGAGACCGAACGCGGCGCAGAAGGGGGCGCGGGGGGCGCGGCAGCTGTCGATGTGCGCCCCCCGAGCACCCCAACTGCTCCTGGTGACACGGTCGTTCAGGTCATAACCGGAACCGTCCATGCCCAGGGTGCCGTCTTCGGGATCTCCAAGTGACCTGAGTGACGGCCGAGGATGAACGAGGAACACGAGGAACACAGCGAGCAGCGCGCCCAGGACGCACCAGAGGCGCACCACGCGGACGATCCGCAGCCCCAGGACCAGCCCCAGAACCAGAACGAGCCCCAGCAGGACGCGTCCGAGAAGACGGACCCACCGGCCCCTGCCGAACCTGCCGGCCCTGCCGCCTCTTCGGAGCAGGTCCATCACAACAACGTCAACCAGTACTTCTACGGAGAACTCGACGCCTCCGGCGCCCAGTTCGGCATCGGCACCGCAGGCTCCGACAACGCCCGGCGCCGTGCCGTGGGCCGTCTCGACGCGGGCGAGGCGGACGCGATCCTGGCGCCCTACGTCAAGCCCGCCTGCTTCGAGCAGGCCGTGCTCGCCCTCGAACAGGACGGGGTCGTGGTCCTGGTCGCGCCTCCGGGGACGGGCAAGCGGTCCGGGGCGGTGGCGCTCGTCGACGCCCTCGCGGAGGAGTCGGAGTACGTCGTGCTCTCCCCCGGCCGCAGCCTGGACGACCTCGCGAGCGGCAAGGTCGCCTTCGAGAAGGGCGTCGGCTACGTCCTGCTCGACCGGATGAGCGAGGACAGCTCCCAGACGGCGGACTTCGACTGGCGGCGGGTGCGCGACACCGTCCGCGAGCACGACGCCCACCTGGTCGTCACCACCGTGCGCCCGGTCGAGAGCGGTGTCGTCGAGTCCGTACGGCACGTGCCCTGGCAGCTCCCGGACCTCACCGCCGTACTGCGCTTGCGGCTGGTGCGGGCCGGGTGCGCGCAGGACGCCGTGGAGCGGGCCGTGTCGCTGATGCCCGGCGGGTGCCGGATCGCTGAGGTCGCGGTGGCCGCCGAGAGGATCGCGTGCGGCGCGGCGCCGGACGAGGTCTGGCAGGACTACGGCAGCAGCGCGGCGCAGCCCGTGCGCGACTGGTTCGACCGGGACCGCACGCCGCAGGAGTGGGCCGAGGTCACCACGCTGGCCTTCGTCAACGGCGCCGGCTACCGCGACTTCGAGACCTGCCAGGAGCGGCTGGAGGGCTGGGTGGCCCCGGCGTTCCCGGAACTCGTCACCGAGGAGGAGCAGGCCGCGGCGGCCCGGCGTGCCGTCGACCGCCGGCTGTCGCTGTCCCGCAACGGCCTGGTCGCGGTGGAGCAGCGGAAGAACGGCGCGCTCACCCGTACCGCGCTGGTCTTCCCGCACCCCCAGTACCGGCAGTGGGCGCTGGAGGAGCTGTGGACCAAGCGCTCCACGCCGTACTGGAACGGCGTACGGGACTGGCTCACCGAACTCGTCGCCGCCCAGCCGGGGCTCGGGCTCCAGCTGTCCGTCGCACAGGGGCTCGCGCTGCTCACCCGGCCCGCCTTCGACGAGGTCGCCGACAACTACCTGCACCCCTGGGCGGGCGGCGCGGCCGGTCCCGCCGGGCAGTCGACGGCCGTGCTGGTGCTGCAGTGCATGTGCCTGGACGAGAGCCTCGCCGCGACCGCGCTGGGCATGGCCCGGGGCTGGGCCCGCTCCTACGACCCGGTGCTGCGGTCGACCGCGGCGGCGGCGTTCAGCGGGGCGCTCGGCGTGCGCTTCCCCACGGACGCGGTCACCAACCTGCTCCGGATGGTCCGCGGCGGCGTCCGGTCCGTGGACGCGGCGATCGCGCTGGCCGGTCTGGTCGCGGTGCTCGCGGAGTGCGGGCAGGACACGGGCGCGGTGTTCCGGCCGCTCGCGTACCGGCTGCGGGCCCAGCGCGAGACGCTGACCGGGCAGGCCAAGGAGAACATCCTCGGTGCCACGCTGACCGTCCTGCGGGCCCGTGACGCGCGGACCGGGCGGCTGGTGTGCGCGTCGCTGATGGAGCGGGACGACCGGCAGACCGCCACCATCGGCGAGCTGTGGGCGGGCGTCCTGGACAACCTGCCGCGCCGGGGCCGGGCCCTGGCCGCCCTGAACACCACCCTGCGCGAGCTGCCGGCGGTGTCGGAACGGCCCGAGCGGGTGGCCGAGCGATTCGGCCGGTCCCTGGGCGACGCCCTGACCGCGGACGAGGGCCCGCCGCTGGCCGCGGCCCTGCGGCGGATCGCCGCCCGCGCCGACGAGGCGGCCACGCTTCCCGGCGGCGCCCTCGTCGAGATCTTCCTTACCGCCGTACTGAGCACGGAGGACTGACAGCCATGGCTGAGAAATACCCGCTCGTCGAGCAGCGGGAGTACGGGCGGCCGGACCGGCGCGGCGGCATCTGGCGCAAGCGGGTGTCGCGCGGCGACGACGAGCTGCCCAGGGTCGCCGCCCACCATGTGCGGGTGTTCCGGGTCGGCGAGGAGTACGTCGAGGACCACGGGCAGCTGCGCGCCGACGACCCGGTGGTGACCGGGGCCAGCTCGGTCACGGTCGTGGACCGGCGGATCGAGGTGCCCGTCGTCGTGGAGACGCGGATCCCGTCGGCCGAGGCGGGCGACTTCACCGTACGGGCCTGCTTCTACTGCACGGTCACCGACCCGAGCGCGGTCGTGCGCGACGGCGTCACCGACGTGGAGGCGCTGCTGCTCGCCCATCTGCGCGAGGTGCCGGGGCTCACCGAGGACGGCAGCGACCTGCCCGTCGTCGACACGGCCGCCGTACGCGCCCGGATCGACGCCCGGCTGACCGCGTACCACGAGATGCGGCCGTCCCTCGTGTCCGGGATCCGGGCCCGGCACGGGTCGATCGAGGTCCTGACGCCCGAGGAGATGTCGGCGCACGTCGAGGAGATGGAGCGGGCCCGCCGGGATCGCACGCGCCGGCGTCACCAGGAGGAGATGGAGCAGCAGGCGGCCCTGGACCGGGCCCTGCGCGAGGCCGAACTGGAGCTGAAGCACGAGGAGATCCGCAATCTCCAGGCGATGCGCAAGGAGCGCAACCGGCAGGAGGAGGAGACGCTGCGCACGGGCTACGAGCGCGGTGCCGGTGCCGAGCAGCAGGACTACGAGCTGGAGATCGAGCGCCGGCGCAACCGTTTCACCCGGGCCGAGATCGAGGACGACATCAAGCTGATCGGCTCGGACCCGGTCGCCGCCGACTATCTCGCCTGGCGCAACGGCGACATCAGCGCCGACGAGCTGTCCAAGCGGCTGCACGCGGCCGAGGAGCGCTGGGACTTGCGCAAGGACGACCGGCTCCGGCTCGACCGGGACTACGAGATGACGCGCCGCGGCCTGGACCGGGAGGACCTGCGCTGGCAGGTCGAACGCGAGGACCGGCGCCACGAGCTGACCCGCAACGAGGAGCGGGAGGAGACCGCCGCGCAGCGTCACGAGGCCTCCCGGCGCTGGGACCTGGAGCACGAGGACCGGCTGCGACAGCGCCACGAGAAGCGCGAGGACACCAAGGAGATCCAGCGGGACCAGCACGAGTTGGCGAAGCAGCAGCTCACGGTCCGGGCCACGCTGGGCAAACAGGCCATCGACCGGGGCCTGTTCGACAGCACCATGTACGACGCGGGTGCCTTCATCAACAGCGTCGGCGACGTCCCGCCCGCCCAGACCCCGTCGCAGGGGGAGCTGAAGGGCGGGGTGAAGGGCGGCGTGAAGGGCGAGCTGCGCCGGGCGCCCGGGCGGACCGCCGAGGCCGCGCCCGCTCCGGCCGACGGTGATGACGCCGACGACTTCGACCCGGCGAACCAGGAGGGGAGCCTTGGCAACTGACACCCCGCTCCGCCCGGCCGACAGCGCGGCCTACGACGAGAACCGGAGCCAGTCGCGCCCGGCGCCGGCCGCCTCCGGATGGGCACCCCGGCTGCGCCGGCTGATCGGCATCGACGAACCGCTGCTGGCCTGGGTGCCGGAGGAACGCGCCCGCTACACCTGGTACGGCGCGCTCGTCGTCAACACGGCCCTGCTGGGCGCGCTCTCCATGGTCCTGGCGCTCTCCAGTTTCCGCTCCGACCTGCCCCTGGCGGCGGTCATCGGCGTCGCCGTGATCTGGTTCTGGGTGGTCCTTGCCCTGGACAGCTGGCTGGTCTCCAGCACTCACGGCACGACGGTCCGCAAGTGGACGCTGCTGGTGCGCTTCCTCCTCTCGGTGCTGCTCGGCCTGTTCATCGCCGAGCCGATCCTCTTCCAGATCTTCGACAAGGAGATCCGCCAGTCGATAGCCGTCGGGAACGAGCAGAGGGTCGCCGACTACCGGGGCATGCTCGTCTCCTGCAATCCCACCGACGGTGCCTCCACCACCGACCGCCGCGAGTGCGCCCGCTACCAGCTGAAGGTGGCGGGCTCCCCCGCCGAACTCGCCCGCCAGATCAAGAGCAACGGCGACCGCGTCAAGACCCTGAGCACCCAGGTCGCCGGCATCAACAAGACCCTCAGCGCCAAGCAGTCCACCGAACAGCGCCTGTGCGGCCCGAAGTACTGGATCTGGCGGGGCGGCGTCCGGGACGTCACCATCACCTGCGAGCGGGCCCGCGAGGCGACCTCGGAGTACGAGAGGAACAGCAAGGTCAAGACGTACGAGAAGCAGCTGGAGGGTCTGGTCGCCCAGGGCCAGAAGCTGGCCGCCCGGAAGGACGGGGCCGCCGACGACTACCAGCCGCTGCTCCAGAAGGCCGTCGACGACAAGACCCGGCAGCGGGCCGCCGATCTGGACACCGACGGCATCCTCACCCGGGCGGCCGGCCTCAAGGAGGTCGCCGAGTCGGACGGCTTCGCCCTCTTCCTGACGATCGTGCTGCACCTTCTCCTGCTCTGCCTGGACGCCATGCCCGTCCTGGCCAAGGTCCTCAGCGGCGCCACCACCTACGACACCCTCCTCGGCGCCCGCCACCGGGCGAGCCGCAAGCTGTACGCCGAGGAACTCCAGGTCCAGCACACCTGCGCCCGCATGGAGCACGACGTCCAGCGCCACCGCGTGGAGTGGGACACCAACGACCGCATGCGCCGCCTGGAGCAGGAGCACCAGCGGGCCCAGGCCGAGCGGGCCGCTCAGGAACGGGCGGAGCTGGAGGCGAGGATGGGGCGGATCATGCGGGCACGAGGCGCATGAGGACCACTTGATCCGGAAACGGTCCGAAAGATTCGAGTAGCGGAGTTCTCCATTCCGGCTGGGATGTCACCCTCTCTCCCACCACCCCCGGCCCATCCCAGCCCCAACTCACGCCGGACCAGCGGTTATACACCGCAGCACCCTCCCGCGAGCCAACGAACCTTTCGCAACAACCACCGAAACTATTGACAGTTGACAGGGTCCGGCCAACACTCCCGGGTGACAGAGCACCCCCGTCCACCCCACGAGGACGATGGAGGAAGCACGCCCATGAGCAACTCACTCAGCCGCTTACGGCTGCTCATCAGCGGTGTCTGCACGATGCTGCTGGTCGCGGTGGCCGCCCTGGCCCTGCCGGGCACCGCCCACGCCGACACGGTCGTCACGAGGAACCAGACCGGCACCCACGACGGCTACTACTACTCGTTCTGGACCGACAGCCAGGGCACGGTCTCCATGAACCTGTCCGCCGGTGGCAGTTACAGCACCTCATGGCGGAACACCGGGAACTTCGTCGCCGGCAAGGGCTGGAGCACGGGCGCCCGCCGCAGCGTGACGTACTCCGGCACCTTCAACCCGTCCGGCAACTCCTATCTGACCCTCTACGGCTGGACGGCGAACCCGCTCATCGAGTACTACATCGTCGACAACTGGGGCACGTACCGGCCGACGGGAACGTACAAGGGCACCGTCACCAGCGACGGCGGCACGTACGACATCTACAAGACCACGCGCTACAACGCCCCGTCCGTCGAGGGCACGAAGACCTTCGACCAGTACTGGAGCGTGCGGCAGTCGAAGCGGACGGGCGGCACGATCACCACCGGCAACCACTTCGACGCCTGGGCCCGGGCCGGGATGCCCCTGGGCAACTTCAAGTACTACATGATCATGGCGACCGAGGGTTATCAGAGCAGCGGCAGCTCCAGCATCACGGTGCGCTGACGATGGCAGCCACCCACCGCCTCGCGCTGCTGACCGCACTGGTGACGGCGGCGGCCACCCTCACCGCCGCCACCGCGACCGCCGCCCCGGAGCGGGCCGCCGCCTGCAACGGATACGTCGGACTCACCTTCGACGACGGCCCCTCCGGCAACACGACGAGACTGCTCGACGCGCTCCGGCAGAACGGGCTGCGGGCCACGATGTTCAACCAGGGCCAGTACGCGGCCGCCAACCCGTCCCTGGTCCGGGCCCAGGTGTCCGCCGGCATGTGGGTCGGCAACCACAGCTACACCCACCCGCATCTGACCCAGCTCGGCCAGGCACAGATCGACTCGGAGATCTCCCGGACCCAGCAGGCCGTCGCGGGCGCGGGAGGCGGCACCCCGAAACTGTTCCGCCCGCCGTACGGCGAGACCAACGCGACGGTGAAGTCGGTCGCGGCCCGGCACGGCCTGACCGAGATCATCTGGCACGTCGACTCCCAGGACTGGAACGGCGCGAGCACCGACGCGATCGTCCAGGCGGCCGGCCGCCTCACCAACGGCCAGATCATCCTCATGCACGACTGGTCCGCCAACACCCTCGCGGCCGTCCCCCGCATCGCCCAGGGCCTCACGGCCCGGGGCCTGTGCGCGGGGATGATCTCCCCACAGACGGGACGGGCCGTGGCACCCGGCTGAGGGACGCTCAGGAACGGCGCGATGGCGGGTCCGGGCCATCGCGCCGCTCTGGCGGTACGCCCACGTACCTGAGTACGCGTGCTCATGACGGAGCCGCCCCGATCCCGTGACCATGGACGTATGAAGAATCGGGGAATGCTTTCCGCAGGGGCCGCGCTCGCTCTCGGGGTGCCTGTCGCCGCTTGGGGGCTGATGGGGCAGCAGAACTACGGCGGGCTGCCGGCGAGTGAGCTCGACTATGCCTACCAGCCGTGGGGCGTCGGGGACGGTGTCGCGGCGGTCGTCGGCGGGCTCGCGCTGGTGCTGGCGGGGGCCGGTGCCGCGGTGCTCGTGCGGGCGGCGCGGCGTGGGGCGCTGGACCGGCGCTGGTGGGGGGTGCTCGGGCCGCTCGTGATCGTCGGGCTCATGGCCGGTGTGGGCTGGCGGATCCTGACCGCGGGCGTGATCGGAGCCAACATCGGGGCCGGGATGCTGATCATCTTCGGTACGCCGGTCGCCGCCGGGCTGCTGCTGTGGGCCCTGGGACGGGGCGTGTGGCTGGCGACGCGGGGGCACGGGGGCGGCAGCGGCGAGTCCGGGCGTCTGGGCGGGGTCTCACCGCGCGGCGTGTGACGGCCGGGCCGGGTGGCCGAAACACCACGGTGGTGGGCGGCGGGAGCGGACAACTTCACTGTCCGGCCAGGTGGTTCGCCTAGGTTGGTGAACCGGTCCCCCTTCCCCACCCCCAGGAGGCCCTGCCGTGCTCGACGACAGCCTGCGTGCCCGTATCGACACCTCCAAGCCGCACTCGGCCCGCTTCTGGAACTACTTCGTCGGCGGCAAGGACAACTACGAGGTCGACCGCGAGATCGGCGACCAGATCAAGTCGATCTTTCCCGGCCTGGTCGACGTGGCGGTCACGAGCCGCCGCTTCCTGGGACGGGCCGTCCGGCATCTGGCCGAGGAGCAGGGCGTCCGGCAGTTCCTGGACATAGGCACCGGGTTGCCGACCGCCGACAACACGCACGAGGTCGCCCAGCGCGTCGCACCGGACGCCCGGATCGTGTACGTCGACAACGACCCCATCGTGCTGGCCCACGCCAACGCGCTGCTCACCAGCACGCCCGAGGGCGTCACCGCGTATCTGGACGCCGACCTGTACGACCCCGAGGCCGTCCTGGAGGCCGCGGCAGGCACGCTCGACCTCTCCCGGCCGGTCGGGCTGATGATCCTCAACACGCTGGGGCATGTCGCCGACTACGGGCAGGCGCGTGAGCTGGTGCGGCGGCTGATGGCCGGGCTGCCGGCCGGCAGCCACCTGGTGATCAGCGACAGCACGGCCACGAGTGAGGGCATGATCGCGGCGTCGGAGGCGTACAACTCGAGTGGGGCGGTGCCGTATTACGTCCGTCCGGTTGCCGAGATCGCCGGGTTCTTCGACGGTCTCGAGCTGGTGAGGCCGGGGGTGGTGCGGGTTTCTGAGTGGCGGCCTGAGCTGTCCGGCGGGGCCGGTGTCGATACGGCTGTGGACGCGTACTGCGGCGTGGGGCGCAAGCCGTAGCCGGTGCGTGGTCGGGTGCCGCGGCGTGGGGGCTGGTCGCGCAGTTCCCCGCGCCCCTGAAGACAGGGGCGTTCGCCCATCCGTGGTTTATCACCTCAGCCACCTACAGTCCCCGGACGATAATCAGGGAATGATCACCCCACCCCCCGTCCCCGAACCGCGCGGCCGTCTGGTCGGGGATCTTCTGGTGGTGGGTGAGGCGTACTCGCTCGTTCTCGCGGGCGGGTACGCGGTGCTGGCGCACGGGCTGGCGGAGCGGGCCGGGCCGGACGTGGACGTGGCGACCGAGCACCCCGCAGGGATGGACGCCATCGCCGACACCGTCCGGACCGGGCTGGTGGCGCGCGGCTGGCTCGTGCAGACCCGGGAGACCGAGCCGCTGTCCGCCCAGTTCCTCGTGACGGACGCGGCGACCGAGGAGGAGTACGACGTCGGCGTCCACAAAGAGGTGCTGTGGCGCCCGCCCGTGCCGACGGAGCTCGGGCCCGCGCTCTCCCTCGACGACCTCGTCGGCACCCGGGTGCGGGACCTGGCCGACCGCGGTCTCGCCCGCGACCTGGTCGACGTACACGCCGCCTCGGCCCGCTGGAGCCACCCCGAACTCGAGGAACTCGGCCGCCGCCACGCCCCCGACACCTTCGACCTCACCGACCTCCAGGCCCGGCTGACCGGCACGGACTGGATCGACGACCGGGCGTTCACCGTCCATGGTCTCGAGGTCTCCGCCGTCGCCGGACTGCGCCGCTGGGCGCAGGAGTGGGCCGACGACATCGCGGAACGGCTCATCGAAGGTGAGGCCCCGGACGAGGAGTGACCGGTAGGCCGCCGAACCGGCCGAGGCCGGTCCTACCGCTCGGTACCCTGACCCGATGGGGAACGGGGCAGGCGGGCAGGTGGGTGTCGTCGCCGCGCTGGTGCGGGCGGCGTTCCTGGTGGACGGTGTCTACGCGGAGGCCAGCCGGGCGTACGGCCTGACGCCCCAGCAGGGACAGCTGCTGTGCGTGCTGATGCCGCAGCCGTACGGGATGGGGGAGCTCGGGGAGACGCTCGGGCTGGCGAAGTCGAGCCTGACCGGGCTGGTGGACCGGACGGTGCGCCGGGGGCTGGTACGGCGGGAGGCCGACCCGCGGGACGGCCGGGCCGTGCGGGTGGGGCTGACGGAGGAAGGCGCCGCGCTCGCCGAAAGGTTCTACGCCGAGACCGTACGCCGGATGGAGGCCCTGCCGGCCGGGCTCAACGGCGTCGAGCGGGAACGGCTGGCCGTGCTGCTGTCGCGGGTCGTGGTCGACAACGAGGTTCCCGAGGTGTTCGCGGAGGCGGAAAGGGACGGCTTCGGCGCCGAGTAGCCCGATGCGGAGCAGCCGTACGGCGGGCGTCACGACTGGCGGGCCACGGCCGGCACCGCCCGCTCCTCGCGCCGCCCCGCCGCCATCAGGGACAGCGTCACTCCCGTCGACACCGCGGCCATCGCCGTCATCGCCACGGCCGGAGAGGTCAGTTGGGCCACGGAGCCGGCCAGCACCGCGGCCACGCCCTGCATCGTGAGCATGCCCGCCGAGTGCAGGCCCAGGGCATGGCCCGTCAGGGCGTCGGGGGTCAGGGCCACCAGGCGCTCCTGCTGCACGAGGCTCGCGCCGAAGCCGACGGAGGCCAGCGTGACCGCGGCGGCCGCGAGCGGGAGCTGCGGGTGCAGGACGAAGGGCACGTACGGGACGGCCAGGAGCAGCAGGAGCGGGAAGCCCAGGCGGGGGCGCAGGCGCGGCGGGAGCAGGCGGCCCACCAGGACGTCCCCGGCCAGCATGCCCAGCGCGGCGCAGGCGAACAGGGTGCCCGCGGACTCGGGGGCGTAGGAGACGTAGAGGGATTCGCAGCCGACGATCAGGCCGTTGGGGATCCAGAGGGCCAGATAGACCTGGCGGCGGGGCGCGGACGACCACAGCAGCGCGTTGGCGCGCCAGGTCGCCGCGACCGACGGGCGGCCCGCCGTACGGGGCGGGCGGCGGGTCAGGCCCAGGCGGACGACCGCGGCCGCCGCGACGTACAGCGCGGCGGCCACCAGCAGGGACACCCGTGGGGACAGCAGCGCCACCAGGGCGCCGCCGGTCGCGTAGCCGGCGATCTGCATGAGGCCGCTCATCATGTTGAAGACCGAGCGGCCGAGCAGATAGCCGTCCTTGGAGAGGATCTCGTTCAGCAGGCCCCAGCGCACTCCCCCGCCCACCGACTCCACAAGACCCTTGGCCAGGACGATCACGAAGAGCGCCCAGACCGGCAGGCCGGGCAACGCCAGGGCGGCCGTGGCCGCCGCGAAGAGCAGGGGCAGGGCGGTCAGAGCCGCGCGCGGGGGCAGGCGATCGGCCGCCGAGAGCAGGAACGTCGCGCCCAGCACCTGCACCAGCGACGAGCCGAACATGCTCACCGCGGACAGCAGCGGCGACTCGGTCGCCCGGTACACCAGGGTGCCCAGGGCCAGGCCGCCCATCGTCTGGGCCACCGTCTGGGCCGACGCGGCCAGGAAGAACGGAGTGAACTCGGGGGTGCGGAACAGATCGCGGTAACTGCGCATGCGCGGAGTCTGTGGCGGCCCGCACGGGGTGGTTATTGTTTCGCGCGGGTGCGAAACGTCGGGGGGCCGCGATGGGCTGGTGGCAGGTCAACGCCGACACCCTGGCCGGGAGCCGGTTCGTGATCTCGCCGTTCGCCGAGGCCTTCGCCTGCCTCCAGTTGCTGCACCGAGGCACACCCGCACACCCCGGCGAACAGGCCTGGCTGCGCGACCATCTGCCCGGCTACCGGGCCCGCCTGGCCGCCGACCCCGTGACCGCGCTGCTCGTCCGGGCCGGACTGGGCCGTTCCTGGATCGCCGACTTCCTCACGCCCACCCCGAGGAGCCGGGAGACCTTCGAGGAAGGGGTGGCACGGGTGCGGGCCGCCCGTCCCGACGAGGCCCGGGCCAACCTGCGGATCTCCCTCGCCGGCCCGCTTCCCGCGGCCCTGGACCGGGACGACCTCCCCGAGCGCGCGGCCGGCCTTCTGTCCTCTGTCTGGACCGAGACCGTACGGCCGGACTGGGACCGGCGCCGGCGGGTGCTGGAGGCGGACGTGGTCGCCCGGACCGCGCAGGTGAGCCGGGGCGGCTGGGCGGCGGCGCTGGACACGCTGCGACCGGGCCGGACCCGGTGGCTGGGCGACAACCGGCTCCAGGTGAATCTGCACGAGTACCCGCCCCGCGAGATCTCGGGCGCCGAGCTGCTCTTCGTGCCGGTCACCCCGAAGACGGGCTGGGTGTCCTGGGAGGAGCCCGACCGGTACGCGGTGATCTACGCGTGCGCGGGCGCGTTCGCCGACCCCGGTGGCAAACCCGTGCCCATGAGCCTCGGCGCACTGCTCGGCACCGCCCGCGCCGGTGTGCTGGTCCGGCTCGGCTCCCCCTTGAGCACCAGCCAGCTGGTCGCCGTGACCGGGCAGGGGCTCGGCTCGGTGGGGCGGCATCTGCGGGTGCTGCTGGACGCCGGTCTGGTGGAGCGGCGGCGGGCGGGCAGGTCGGTGCTGTACTCGCGGACGGCGGTGGGGCAGGTCCTGGTGGACGCGGTGGAGGCCGGGAACCGGGCCGGCACCCCCCGGAGCTAGGCTCCGAGCATGACGACTACCAACGGTTCCTCTCCCCTCGACGTCGAGATCGGTGCACTGCAGGGCGGTTCCGCCGACCTGTCCCAGTACGCGGGCAAGGCCGTGCTCGTGGTGAACGTCGCCTCCAAGTGCGGCCTGACCCCGCAGTACACGGGGCTCGAGAAGCTCCAGGAGCAGTACGCGGAGCGCGGCTTCACCGTCCTCGGTGTGCCCTGCAACCAGTTCCTCGGGCAGGAGCCCGGCAGCGCCGAGGAGATCGCGGAGTTCTGCTCGGCGACGTACGGCGTGACCTTCCCGCTGACCGAGAAGGTCGAGGTCAACGGCGACGACCGGCACCCGCTGTACGACCGTCTGACCGGCTTCGCCGACGCCGAGGGGCACAGCGGCGACATCCGCTGGAACTTCGAGAAGTTCCTCATCGGCCGGGACGGCCAGGTGGTGGCCCGCTTCTCGCCGCAGACCGAGCCGGAGTCGGCCGAGGTCGTGACGGCGGTGGAGGCCCAGCTGGGCTGAGACCCGACCGGTTGACCTTGCCCCTGGGGCAGGCCCGAGCGTCCTCGTCACCGGGCGGAAGAGCCGCCCGGTGACGGAGGATGCCGTGGTGGACGAACCGGACCAGGAACTGCTCACCATCGGGGCGTTCGCCGCCCGCGCCCGGCTCTCGGCCAAGGCCCTGCGGCTGTACGACCGGCTGGGGCTGCTGGCCCCGGCGCACGTCGACGAGGGCACCGGCTACCGCTACTACCGTGCCGGTCAGGTCGAACGGGCCCGGCTCGTGGCCATGCTGCGGCAGCTGGACATGCCCCTCGCCCGGATCGCCGAGGTGGTCGCGGCGGGCGACGGGCCCACGGCGGCCGCTCTGCTCGGCGCGTACTGGGCGGACGTCGAGGCACGGGTCGCGGGGCAGCGGACGCTCGCCGAGTACCTCCGTGGACGACTGTCGGGGAGGAGCTCCGAGATGTACCGGAAGTTCGCGATCGAGACGGTGGACGTGCCCGCGCAGGTGGTGATCACCGAGACCCGGCATGTGCTGGCGGGCGAGTTGCCCGCGTGGATCGGGGCGTCGCTGGGCCGGCTGGAGTCGGCGGCGCGGGAGTGCGGCGGCGTCACGGCGGCGCCGTTCGTCGTCTACCACTCCGAGGTGTCGATGGAGAGCGACGGCCCCGCCGAGTCCTGCGTGCCCGTGGCCGACGAGGCGGCGGCGCGGGCGTGGGCCGAGCGGCACGGCCGGACCTGGGGGACGAAGGTGGCGGTCCACCCCGCCCAGCGGCTGGCCTACACCCGGATCACCAAGGCGCAGGTGGCCCATCCGCAGATCATCGCGGCCTTCGAGGCGGTGGAGGAGTGGATCGCCCGGGAGGGACTGGAACAGGCCGGCCCGTGCCGGGAGGTGTACTTCGCCGACTGGGAGGCGACGGGGGCACAGGACCCGGTGTGTGACGTGGCGTTCCCGGTGAGCTGAGCCCTCTGGGGAGCCGGGCACAAGCGGAGCCCTCTCGGCAAGGACGGCGATTCTGGTCGAGAGGGCTCTGTCGGTGGTGCTTGTGCTGTTGTCGCTCGCGAGGTCAGGCCTTGACCGAGGTCACGAAGGCGTTCCACGCGTCGGCGGGAAACGCCAGCTTGGGGCCCTCGGGGATCTTGGTGTCCCCGAGCTCCAGGGCCTCGTCGACGGTCGACCTGACCATCACGCACGCGCCGTTGTTGTTGGTGTAGGAGGACGTCGTCCACGTTTCCGTGGTGCCCAGACGAATTGCCATGTTCGCTCCGTAGCCAGTTGCGTTTACGCCAACCCGTGCTGGTGGGTGGCGTGATCGACGCTACTCGCCAACATCCTCGTACGGAGCAGCCATTCACTCGACCGGATGGCATATTCCAGGGGAGACTTCCAGTCAGGCGTGTCAGAGGTGTAAGATCCCGCGCTTTGCCCGCCGGAAGCCTCGCCCGAAGCCTTCGCCCGACGGCGGATCAGCGCGCGTAATCCTTCGCCATACGCTCGATGAGCTGCCGCGACTGGTCCACGTTCAGCGACTGGGCGCGCAGATGCTCGTACATCACCGTGTACTTCTGCACGTCGAGCGGCTTCTCCAGGTACAGGTCGCTGGTGACGCCCTCGATGTACACCACGCTCGAGTCGGCCGCGTCGGCGAACTCCAGGATCGAGTACTGGCCGTTGATGCCGGCGTGCGCGCCGACCTCGAACGGCAGGACCTGCACGGTGATGTGGGGCAGCTGGGACATCTCGACGAGGTGCTCCAGCTGCTCGCGCATCACCGGGCGGCTCCCGACGATCCGGTGCAGGGACGCCTCGTCCAGGACCACCCACAGCCGCAGCGGGTCCGTCTCGGCGGTGATCCGGCCCTGCCGGCGCAGCCGGACCTCGACGCGCTTGTCGTTGTCCGCCTCCGACGCCTCGGGCGAGCCGCCCCGGATGATGGCATCGGCGTACGCGCGGGTCTGCAACAGGCCGGTGATGATCTGCGGCTCGTAGACCCTGAGCGACTCGGCGTCCGTCTCCAGGCCGATGTAGACGCTGTAGGGGATGTCCCCGAAGGCATGCCACCAGCCCTGCTGCCGCGAGTCCTTGGCCATCTGCATCAGCGAGTCGACGATGCGCTGGTCCTCTACCTCGTAGACCCCGCACAGATCGCGCACGTCACGCTGGCTGATGCTGCGCCGGCCGTTCTCCAGCCTGCTGATCTTCGACTGCGACACCAGCAGCCGCTCGGCGACCTCTTCGGCCGTCATGCCCTTGAGCTCGCGGAGCCTGCGGAGCTCCTGGCCCAGCCGGCGCCGCCTGACGGTGGGATTGACATTGGACGCCACGGGACGTGCACCTCCGGCTGCGTGCCTCTACTTTGCGTATCTGCTGTTGAGCAGACTGCCACCAAGGTGCTTCCTACCGCTGGGAAACGGTGGATATGCGACGGGTACACGCCAGTTCGGACAGGCACGCCGAGCGGGGCGGGGAGAGTGTGTGCTCTCCCCGCCCCGCTCGGACAGCGGCTCCCGTGACCGGGTCGTGGGTGCGGCGTGGTGCCGGTGGTGCGGCGCGGCTCAGTGGGCCGGGACGCGGGCCATGCTTGCGCGGTGCGGCTGCATCGGAACACCGCGGGCGGGTTCCGCTGCGGACCTGGCTCCGCCGGCGGCCTGGCGGCCGGGCGGTGCCGGGTTGCGGCGCGGCTGCGCGGCCACGCCGTTCTGGACGTCCATCACCGCGTGCGCGACGAGACCGCCCATGGGGTCGTGCCTGATCAGGTCCCGCAGCCGGGACCGGGACGAACGTCCCTCGTTCCCCGGATACAGGTGCTTGCCGAGGCCGACCGCGTGTGCCAGGGCGGCGAGCGCGGCGGTCCGCGGGTCCGGCGGTACGCCGGTGCGGATCGCGGAATCCAGCCTGGCCTTGATCTCCCGGCTGATTTCGGTGTCCGTCGCCTGGTAACGAGTCGTCGGCAGCACTCCGCACATCTGGCCCGCCACGGCATGCACCATGCCGCACCGCTCCAGATGCGAGAGGTAGGTCTGGCGGAGCCCCAGTCGCGGCCCGCCAATCCAGTGGACGGCCCGCACGGGAGCGCCACGCCTTCGCAGCAACTCCAATGCGCAGTCCAGTGTTGGATCTCCAGTCGGCCGTGGTGCCACCACGGCGATACGATCCCCGTCTGGGGCTATCCGTCCGGCCAGCGCCAGCTCTACTAGCTGTGCTCCGGCCAGACCGAGGTCGAGCGACTGCGGCTGTGCAGTGGTACCCGTGGTCGGGTCCAATGCCAGCAGCAGAAGCTCCTCCGGAAGTGTTCTGCGGCTCCTGCCCATCCATGCCTCCCCGCGTGGATGACAGACAGGGTGACCCCTCTCACATTGGTCTGTCGAGGGTGCGTGACCGGTTCGTAGTGGAACCAGTAGGTATGTCGTTCTCGTCTACCGGATGGGTTCGACCCGTACACAGGACACTGGTACATGGTTCGGACAGCGCCGGGGAGCGGTGTCACGGCGGCGGTTCACGGTTCGTTACGCGTACGCGGGGAGTGCGGCGCGAGGAGGAGGCATCGGTGGCGGGCGAGTCCCCCGACAGGTCGAAGAAGCGCGAGTCGTCGGCACAACGGACGTCGGGGAGCGCGAGTCCGGTTCCAGAAGCCAGGAGCGAGGCGTCCGCGGAAGCCCGCGACCCGCGCCTCGCGGTGGCCCGGGACGCGGAGAAGTCCTCCGCCCGCGGCGGCGTCGACACGGCGACCCGCGTGTTCTCCGTCCGCACGTCGGACGATCCGACGGACACGCCGCCCGAGGCCTCCGGCCCCAAGGAGCCCGCGGACGCGACGGGTGACGCCGCGGAGGGCGACGGCGACGCGGGTGCGGCGGGCGACGCCGAGCGGGACAGCAGCGACGCGGACGCCGAGGGCGCGGCGGGTGATGCCGCGGACGGCGAGAGCGACGCTGACGCCGAGGGCGCGGCGGGCGACGCCGAGCAAGGCGAGAGCGACGCGGCGGGGGATGCCGCGGACGGCGAGAGCGACGCGGCGGGTGGCGCCGAGGACGGCGAGAGCGACACGGGCGTCGAGGGTGCGGCGGGTGACGCCGAGCGAGGCGACGGCGACGCTGACGCCGAGGGCGCGGCCGGCGACGCCGAGCGAGGCGAGAGCGACGCGGCGGGTGACGCCGAGGACGGCGACAGCCACGCGGATGCCGCGGGTACGGCGGGCGACGCCGAGCGGGGCGAGAGCGACGCGGCGGGTGGCGCCGAGGACGGCGAGAGCGGCGCGGGCGCGGCGGCCGATGAGGCCCAGGAGCCTGCGGAGGGTGCCGACGAGGCGCCCGGCTCCGCCGAGGGCAGTGAGTCCTCCGGATCCGGTCAGGGTGACGACACCGCGGGCAGTGACGGGCGGCTGCGGGACGCGGTGGCCGCGTGGGTCGCGTCGGCGGACACGGACGAGGGCAAGGAGCCCGCAGAGAGCACCGAGCAGGACTCCGCGGACGAGCCCACGAAGGCCGAGACGGACGGCCAGGAGGCCGCGAGCGCGGACGAGTCCGTGGAGGCGGACGCGGACGCCCGGGACGGCCAGGAGGCCGCCGAGAGCGCGGGCGAGAGCCCGGACGAGCCCACGGACGCCCCTGGGGCCCAGGAAGCCGCAGAGGAGGCGTCCGAGGGCGCCCAGGCGAGCCAGGACGAGGACGACGAGCCCGAGGCGGACCGTTCCGCCACCACCGACAGCGCGGACGCGGACGCCCCCGAGGCAGAGGCCAAGGCCGACGCCGACGCCGACGCCGACGCCGACAGCGAGCCGGGCACCGCCGGGTCCGAGTCCGGAGCGAAGCCCGACGAGGCCGACGAGCCCGACAGCGCGGCGGACACCGACGACGAGGCCGGCAAGCCCAAGGACCCGCGCACCTCCGACGACTCCAAGTCCTCCCCGAAGGCCGACAAGCCCAAGGACCCGCGCGCCTCCGACGACGCCGAGGACAGTTCCCCCGAAGCCAAGAAGACCGGCGACGAAGGCGAAGGCACCGGCGAGGGCCGGAAGTCGGACGACGACGGCGAGGACGGCAGCGACGGCCCCGCCGAACCCGCCGTCGATCAGCCCACGGCTGTCTTCAAGGCCCCCCGGCCGGCGGTCGACCAGCCGACCACGATGCTGAAGATCGGGGGCGCGACCAAGGACAAGGGCGCTCCCGAGAAGGACGCCGAGCGGACCAGTAAGTTCGTCGCGCTCAAGCCGCTCGACGACCCGGCGACACGGAAGCCTGCCGCACCGGCCGCACCGGCCGCCTCCGCACCCGCCCCCGCCCAAACCACCGCCCCCGTCCCCACCGTCAGCCCCGAGCGGACCACGCAGCAGCCGTTGCCGCCGCGGCCGCCGCTCGACATGCTGGCCGAGCTGACGAACACCCCGCCGCCCCCGGACACCCCGCTGCGGACGGCCGTACGGCGGGTGAAGATCTGGACGCCGCTGGCGCTGCTGCTCGTGATCGTCTTCGCGGTCGTGCAGAACGTGCGCCCGCTGCCGACGCCCACGCTCCAGCTCACCGCGAAGGACAGCTACACCTTCGAGGGCGGCAAGGTCGACATCCCCTGGCCGGCCGACGGCCAGGCCGCGCTGGACGTGCAGGGCATCGGTACGTTCGGCTCGTCCGGCGAGCAGAAGCCCGTGCCGATCGCGAGTGTCGCCAAGGTCATGACCGCCTATGTGATCCTGCGCGAGCACCCGCTCAAGAGCGGCGACGACGGGCCGAAGATCGGTATCGACCAGGCCGCCGAGGACCAGTCCGACGCCGGCCAGGAGTCCACCGTCGATGTGACCAAGGGCGACAAGATCACCCAGCGGGAGGCTCTGGAGAGCATCCTGATCGCGTCCGCGAACAACGTGGCGCGGCTGCTCGCCCGCTGGGACGCGGGGTCCGAGAAGGCGTTCGTGCAGAAGATGAACGACGCCGCCAAGGACCTCGGCATGAAGAACTCGACGTACACCGACCCGTCGGGCCTGAACAACACGACCGTGTCCACGGCCGTGGACCAGGTGAAGCTCGCCCGGGCCGCCATGGAGCAGCCCGCGTTCCGCGAGGTCGCGGCGATGATGTCGTACGTCGACTACAAGGGCACCAAGCACGACAACTGGAACCGCCTGGTCGGCTACAACGACGTCACCGGCATCAAGACCGGCACCACCACGTCGGCGCTCGGCAACCTCGTCTTCGCGGCGAAGAAGGACGTCGACGGCGAGACCCACCGGGTCATCGGCGCCGTGGTGCGCCAGCCCGCCGGCGGTCCGGACAACACGATCCTGGGCGCCGCGCTGCACGAGGGCGACAAGCTGATCCGGGCCGCGCAGGGCGCGCTGGAGTCGGCGACGATCCTGAAGAAGGGCGACATCGTCGGGTACGCCGACGACGGTCTCGGCGGCCGTACGCCGGTCGCCGTCACCGAGGACGTCACGGCCGTCGGCTGGGCGGGCCTGTCCGTCAAGCTGACCTTCGCCCCGGACGAACTGCCGCACACGGCCAAGGCCGGCAAGAAGGTGGGCACGCTCACCGTCGGTGACGGCAGCAGCAGCGCGGTCAAGGTTCCGGTCGCCCTCCAGGAGGACCTCGTGGAGCCGGGCTTCGCGGACAAGATCACGCGCATCGGCTGAGCCGGGACGCCCGCCCGCACCACCGCACCCCGCCGGTCACGGCCCGTCCGGGCTCCGCCCGGCGGGGTGCGTGCTAGCGTCCCGAATCGGGGCAGGTCGCCGTCCGCGGCGGCGCGGTCGCGAACCGAGGGTGAACGGTACGCGGCCGGGAAGCAGAAGCTGAGAACAGAAGACGGGACACGGGGAGTGCCTTTCAGTGGCCACTGCGGAGCCGACACGCACCGAGAACGCCGATCCGGGCCCGGGATCCGGCCCGCGAATAGCCATGCCCGAGACGCGGGAAGCCGACGCACGGGACGCTGACGCACGGGACGCTGACGGCACGACCGGCCGTGAGCGCGACACCCGGCTGCGGACCGCCGTACTGACACTGCGTGAGCGCATGCTGCGCCACCCGGTCCTGTCCGTCACCGGCCTCGCCGGAGTGCTCCACGTCGTCTGGTTCTTCACGTTCGCGAACAGCGGCGGCGACCTCGCCGCGCAGGACGCGTGGGCCGAGTTCGTCGGCCGGCACCCGGACTCGGCGTACAACCTCGCCTGGTACGGCGGGATGCACCCGGTGTCCTACAGCGTCGTGTCGCCGTATCTGATGTCGGTGCTCGGCGTGCGGACGACGATGATGATCGCGGGGACGGTGTCGGCCGGGCTGCTGACCCTGCTCCTCCTGCGCAGCCGGTCCGTCCGCAACCCCCTGTGGGCGTCCATGGCGGGCGTGTTCGGGCTGTTCTGCAACGCGGTCTCCGGGCGGGTGACGTTCGGCCTCGGCATGATGTTCGCGCTCGGCGCGGTCGCCGTCGTGTTCTGCTGGCCGTACAGGTGGCGTTACAAGCGCTGGGCGAAGGCCCTGTGCGCGGCGCCGCTGGCCGCGCTGGCCACCATGGCGTCGCCCGTCGCGGGTCTGTTCGTGGGCCTGGTGGCGGTCGCGCTGTTCCTGCAGAAGCGGCGGCCGGGCGCGTGGGCGCTGGGGCTGGCGCCGAGTGCGGTGGTGGGCGTGTCGGCGTTGCTGTTCCCCTTCTCGGGGACGCAGCCGATGATATTCGGCTCGGTGATCCTGCCGGTCGCGTTCTCGGCCTGCGCCTACGTCCTGGTGCCGAAGGACTGGAAGACGGTCCGGCTGACGGCGGCGGTGTACGGGCTGGGCGTGGTGCTGGTGTGGCTGATCAGCTCCCAGATCGGGTCCAACATCACGCGTCTCGCGATGCTGTTCGCCGGGGTCGCGCTGGTGGCCGCGCTGCCGTACACGGTGCCGCGCGGCCGCAGGTGGTACACGGCCGTCGTCGCGATGGTCGGCTTCACCGTGTGGATCGGCTTCAAGACCGTCGACGACATCGTGCACACCGCCCCGGCGGCGTCCTGGTCGCGCGAGCTGGCGCCGCTGCTCAACGAGTTGCAGGAGGTCGGCGCCGAGAAGGGCCGGGTCGAGGTCGTCCCCGCCCGCTCCCACCGGGAGGCCGCCGCGCTCGCCCCGTACGTCAACCTGGCCCGCGGCTGGATGCGCCAGGCCGACATGGAGCGCAACCCCCTCTTCTACGACGACACGCTCAACTCGGCGAACTACCGCGAGTGGCTGCGGCGCTGGGGCGTGCACTACGTCGTGCTGCCCAAGGGCGAGCCGGACGGCGACGGCGGGGTGCGGGAGCGGGCGCTGGTGCAGCGCGGGCTGCCGTATCTGACCCAGGTCTGGGGCGACGCCAACTGGCAGCTGTTCAAGGTCACCGACCCCACCCCGCTGGCCGAGCCGAACACCGTCGTCGAGCGGGCCGAGCAGGGCGAGATGGTGCTCCGGGTGAAGAAGCCGGGCCGGATCCTGGTCCGCATCCCGTACACGCCGTGGCTGAGCGTCGTCGACTCCGAGGGCAAGAGCCTGAAGCCGCCGCAGGAGACGGAGGAGTCCAGGAACCGGCCCGAGGGCGAGCCGAAGACGTACGTCAACGTCAACGGCTGCCTGATGGACACGGAGGAGGACGAGCAGGGCGTGCGGTGGACGGAGCTGCTCGCGCCGAAGGCGGGGACGTACCGGCTGGCGGCGCCGTATCAGTTCCCCCGGGGGCTGCCCTGCCCGCAGGAGCTGCGCTGACCCGCCGGCTCCCGGCCCCTCAGCGGAGCCGGTCCACGTAGGTGTCGGTGCCCGGCAGGGTCGGTACGAACGGTGCCACCAGCTCCACCCTGCCGAGCCCCGACTCCGCCACCACCGCGTCGAGGCCTGTGAAGCGGTCCTCCCAGCACTCCCTGGGGTCGGCCTGGAGGAACCACAGCAGGGTCAGTCGCGTGTCGACGCCCTCGACCTGCTTGACGTAGGTCATGCGGTCGCCGGGGAGCGGGGTCGGGCGGAAGACCGTCACCATCGCCGCCGGGGAGCCCGCGAGGCGCTTCGGCAGGTGGCGGGAGCGCAGCCACTCCAGCAGCTCGGCGCGCTGCTCGGGGGTCTCGGCCTCGACGACCTGGAGGACCAGGCCGGCGTAGGGGTGGTCGAGGGCGTGCTGGTCCCTCGGGCCGGCCGCGCCGTCCCGGTACACGGTCGCCTCGTGGTCCTGGAAGGCGGTGAGGACGTGCGTGCGGTCCTGGTAGACGCGGCCGTCGCGGTTGAGGCGCTTGTTGATGGCGACCGTCCAGCGCATGTGGTCGTCGTAGCGGCCCGCGGTGATCCAGTACGTGGAGAGGTAGCAGCCCGTGGTGACGGGCTGGGCGATCGCCGACTTCTCGGGGTAGCGCAGGAGTTGCAGGTCCCGGGTCGCCACCCAGCGGCGGCCCGCGTACATCCAGGGCATGGCCATCGCGCCGGCGTAGTAGTGGTCGTCCTCGTACCAGCGGTTGTAGGCGTACTCGTGGCCCGGGTGCGGTTCGACCATGGTGATCAGGGCGTGGCCGGGGTGGGTGCCGTAGGGGCCGACGGCGGCCAGTTCGGCGTACAGCTCGCTGCGGGTGTCGTCGCTCATGCCCTTCCCCTTCGTCGGTGACAGGCCCATACTCTGACGCTCCGTCAGATAAAGCGCCAGGGGTCCGGCTTCGGGGAGGTCCTGCCATGTCATTGCTCGCGGGGAAGACGGTCGTGGTGTCGGGGGTCGGGGCCGGACTGGGGCGGCAGGTCGCGGCGGCCGTGGTGCGGGACGGCGGTCGTGCCGTGCTCGGCGCCCGCACGGAGGCGAACCTGGCGAAGACGGCCGCCGAGATCGATCCCGGCGGGGCGCACACCGCCTACCGGGCCGTCGACATCACCGACGAGGCGCAGTGCGAGGCGCTGGCGGGGCTGGCGACGGAGCGGTTCGGGCGGATCGACGCGGTCGTGCATGTGGCGGCGCTGGACAGCTACTTCGGCGGTGTCGAGGACGCGGACTTCGAGAGCTGGCGCTCCGTGCTGGACGTGAACCTGCTGGGCACGCTGCGGATGACCCGGGCCTGCCTGCCGTCGCTCAAACAAGGCGGCGGATCCGTCGTGTTCGTCGGGACGCAGTCGGCGGTGGCGGCTCCGTCCCAGGTGCGGCAGGCGGCGTACGCGGCCTCGAAGGGGGCGCTGACGAGCGCGATGTACTCACTGGCGCGGGAGCTGGGGCCGTACCGGATCCGGGTCAACACCGTGCTGCCGGGCTGGATGTGGGGGCCGCCGGTGCAGGCGTACGTACGGTTCACGGCACAGACGGAGGGCGTGTCCGAGGCTGCCGTACTGGAGCGGCTGACCGGACGGATGGCACTGCCCGAGCTGGCCGCGGACTCGGATGTGGCCGACGCGGCGGTGTTCCTGGCGTCGGACCGGGCCCGGGCGATCACCGGTCAGTCGTTGCTGGTCAACGCAGGGGAGTTGATGCGATGAGTTCATGTAGATGAACTAAGGCCATCACGCCGAACATTTTTACCCCTCCTTGACCTTACCGTCACTTGTCGTGTTCACGCGGTAGCGCCCACGATGAGCGCCGGGCTGACCCCTGGGAGGGCGCACATGAACGGTCTCGACTGGGCCGTGCTTTTAGGCTATTTCGCCGTGATGGTCGCGATCGGCGTCTGGTCGCACAAACGCGTGGACAACGTCAGCGACTTCTTCACCGCCGGCGGCAAGATGCCGTGGTGGCTCTCCGGCATCTCCCACCACATGTCGGGCTACAGCGCGGTGATGTTCACCGGGTACGCGGGCATCGCCTACACCTACGGCGTCACCTCCTTCGTCACCTGGTCCTTCCCGATCGCCCTCGGCATCGCCATCGGGTCGAAGCTGTTCGCGCCGCGCATCAACCGATTGCGCTCACGCCTGCATGTGGCCTCCCCGCTGGAGTACCTGAAGAACCGTTACGACCTGAAGACCCAGCAGGCGCTGGCCTGGTCCGGCATGCTGCTGAAGATCGTCGACGTGGGCGCGAAGTGGGCGGCGATCGCGACGCTGCTGTCCGTCTTCACCGGGATCTCCCTCAACCAGGGCATCCTCATCACCGGCGGCATCACCGCGGTCTACTGCACGATCGGCGGCCTGTGGGCGGACGCGCTGACCGAACTCGGCCAGTTCATCATCCAGTTGCTGGCCGGGATCGCGATGTTCGTCGCGGTGTTCGTACGACTCGACGACCACGGCGGCTTCTTCGGGGTCTGGGACTCCCCCGAACTCCAGGGCCACGACAAGCCGCTGGTCGGCCCGTACGGCACGATCTTCCTGCTCGCGTTCCTCTTCATCAAGCTCTTCGAGTACAACGGCGGCATGCTCAACCAGGCCCAGCGCTACATGGCCACGCCGAACGCGAAGGAGGCCGAGCGCTCGGCGCGGCTCTCGGCGATCCTGTGGCTGGTCTGGCCGCTGGTGCTGTTCTTCCCCATGTGGATGTCGCCGCTGCTGGTCGAGTCGCAGAAGCAGGACGGCTCCGACTCCTACGCCCTGATGACCGAACAGCTCCTCCCCCACGGCCTGCTGGGCCTCGTCATCGTCGGCTTCTTCTCGCACACGATGGCCATGTGCTCCTCGGACGCCAACGCCATCGCGGCGGTGTTCACCCGGGACTGCGCGCCGGTGATCTGGGCCAGGGCGCGGACGTGGAACCAGGGCCAGGGACTGCGGGTCGCCCGGATCGCGACGGTCGTCTTCCTCGGTCTGTCCATGGCGGCGGCGACGCAGGTCAACTCCCCCGCGTTCAAGGACATCATCACCGTCGTCATCAAGTGGGTGGCCGGTCTGATGGGCCCGATGGCCATCCCGATGATGCTGGGCCTGCTCCGCGCGTTCCGCCGCTCCGGGCCGACGGCGGCGCTCACCAGCTGGTCGATGGGCCTGCTCGCGTTCTGGCTGGTGAACTACCCCATCCACTGGAACGTCGAGGGCGGCGTCCCGCTCCAGTACCAGGTCTCGATACCGCTGGCGGTGTCCCTGGTCCTCTACATCCTCATCGGCTTCATCAAGCCGGAGGACACCCCGGAGCGGCTGGCGCTGATCGAGAAGATCAACACGGACGGGGACGGGACGGCGGCCGCGGCGGTCCCGACGCCGGCCGGACCGGCGGACGAGGTGGTACGGACGACGACCAGGGAGTGAGCCCGCTCTCGGGGTCAGGCGCGGGGATAGCGGGCGAGCCACCCCGGCGACGACCCCCCGGGCCCGTGCAGGGCGGGCCCCTGGGTCATCTCCATGGCGAAGTCGTCGGCCAGCTCCAGCACGGTGGGGCGGCCCTCCAGCTCGGCCAGCCAGGCCGGGGGGAGGGCCGTCTCCCCGTGCAGGGCGCCGAGCAGGCCGCCGGTCAGCGCGCCGGTGGCGGCGGACGGGCCGTCGTGGTTGACGGCGAGACACAGCCCGTGCCGGACGTCGGCGGCGACGAGGGCGCAGTACACGGCGGCGGCGACGAGGCTCTCCGCCGTACCGGCCCCGCACAGCTCGCTCACGCGCTCCGGGCCGGGCATCCCCTGCCGTACGGCGCCCAGCGCGTGCTGGAGGGCGTCCGACACGGGCTGGTGCCCTGGCCTGGCGGCCAGCATCGCGAAGGCCCGCTGCACGGCACCGTCGAGGCTCTCGCCGAGGGCGAGGGCATGCACGATCACGGCGTACGCACCCGCCGCGAGCGAGGCCGTGGGGTGCCCGTGGGTCTGCGCCGCGCACTCGACGGCGAGCTGGGCGACGAGCTGCGGCTCCCAGCCCACGAGCAGTCCGAAGGGGGCGGACCGGGTGGCGGCCTCGGGCCCGGACTCACCGGGGTTCTTGGGTGTGTCCGGGGTGCCCATGATGTCGTCGCCGAGCCCCAGCAGCAGCGAGCGGTGGGGATCCCGCCGCGCGTACAGCCACTCCTCCCGCGCGAGCCAGCCGTCGTCCTTGCGGCGCTCGTCGGGTCCCCAGTCCCGCTGGGTGGCGGCCCAGCGCAGATACGCCCGGTGCACGTCGGTCGGCGGATGCCAGGCTCCGGTGTCGCGGCGCACCTGGGCCCGGATCAGTCCGTCCACGGAGAACAGGGTGAGCTGCGTGATGTGCGTGACAGCGCCGCGTCTGCCGTAGGCGGGGGCCAGATCGACCAGCCCCTCAGCCCCGTGCGCCTCCCTGATCCCGTCGATCCCCAGCCCGTCCACGGGTGTGCCCAGCGCGTCCCCCACAGCCACGCCGAGCAGCGTCCCGCGCACCCTGCTGCGGAAGTCCTGCTGCTCCGTACGGCCCCAGACGGCGCCGGCAGTCGCACCCACCTTGACCTCCCAGGGACCGTCCATACGTACGACAGCTCAGCACTGTAATCGAACGGGGACGGCGGGTTCAGTGCGCGGAATGGCGCCCTCACGACCGGCTTACGAACCGTCGCTCTGCGCACTCGAGCCCTCGGACAGATGTGCGAGGATCCCCGGGTGAATGATCTACACGCCCGCCTGGCCACCGAGGACGATCTGTCCACCCTCGTCCGCCTCCGCGACGACGCGGCCCGCTGGATGCTGACCCGTGGCATCACCGGGCAGTGGCAGCCCGGAGAGCTCGACGAGGACCACTTCCGCCGGGTCATGACCCGGGGCGAGGTCTGGCTCGCGGAGGCCGATGGGCACATCGCCGGCGCCTGGGAACTGTGGTGGGAGGACGAGGCGGCCTGGGGCCCGCAGCCGCCCGTGGCCGGATACGTGCACCGGCTCATGGTGGACCGGAACACGGCCCCGCCCGGGACGGGGCGGCTGCTGCTGGAGGCCGCGGAACACCGCGTGTCCGCTGCGGGCCGAACCCGCGTACGCCTGGACTGCCTGGCCGGCAACACCCAGCTCACCGCGTACTACCAGGACGCGGGCTACCGGGTAGTGGGCCACAAGGAGGGCAAACCGCAGCCGGGCGGAGCGCCCAAGTCCTTCACGCTGCTGGAGAAGGAACTCGAGCGGGCTGCCTGAGGGGCCTCTGCCTCTGCGGCCTCTCTTCGCCGACGTCCACGATCCGTTCCAGCTCCCATCATCAGCGCCTTGGACCAGCGGTCAAGTCACCTTAGATCCCAGCCTCAGTTCGGCCCACACCGTCTTGCCGTGAGCCGGTGCCTCCTCCACGCCCCAACGGCTCGCGTACGCCGCGACGATCCGCAGGCCCCGGCCGAACTCCGCGTCCTCCGCCACCGGTTCCGGGACTCGCGGGATCCGGTCGCCCCGGGCGTCGGTGACCTCGACGCGGAGCGTGCGGTCGGCGTGCAGCTTCAGGCCGAGCCGGAAGTCCCTGCCGCGGACGCGGCCGTGCAGCACGGCGTTGGACGCCAGCTCCGCCACCACCTGCGCGGCAGCGTCGTAGAGCTCACCCCACTCGTCGAGTTGGCGTTCGGTGAGCAGGCGAGCCAGTCGAGCGCCTCTTCGGGTAGCGGACAGCTGGATCGTGAAGTGGCGGGTGAGGAGCGGGATCTGCGTGGGGGATTTCTGACTCATGTCACCCAGCGTGGTCGTCCGTCCCTACTCTGAACAGCAATGACCCCGGTACGGAGCGTGACTGTCCGGACGGTTCACAGGGTCGTACGGCTGGTACGTCAGGAGGGGAAGGCGTGGAGGACGAGGAAGCGGCGGCCGTGCTCAGGACGGTCGGGCGGCAGATCAGGATGTGGCGCGAGGCCGCCGGGCTGAAGCAGACGGAGTTGGGGGCGGCCATCGGGTACGGGGAGGAGATGGTCTCGTCCGTGGAGCGGGCGCGGCGCGTTCCGAAGCCGGACTTTCTCGACAAGGCCGATGAGGTGCTCGGCGCGGGCGGCAAGCTCTCCGCGATGAAGGAGGACGTGGAGAAGGCTCGGTATCCGAAGAAGGTGAGGGACCTCGCGAAGCTGGAGGACGAGGCCCTTGAACTCGGGGCCTACGACAACCACCAGATCCACGGGCTCCTCCAGACCCCGGAGTACGCCGAGGCGTTGTACGCCATGCGGAGCCCTTCCTACACAGAGGACGAGATCGAGCGGCATGTCGCAGCGCGCATGGCACGGAAGGTCGTCTTCGACCGCGTACCGCGACCGCTCATCACCTTTGTCCAGGAAGAGTCGACGCTGCGGCGACCCCTCGGGGGCAGAATGGTGCTACGCCAACAGCTCGAACACCTGTTGCAGGTCGCCAAGTTGAGGCACGTGTCGATCCAGGTCATGCCGACGGATCGGGAGGACCACGCGGGCATGGCAGGTCCGTTTCGACTGCTGAAGCTCCAGGACGGCAAGACAGTGGGGCACTTCGAAGCCCAGCTGCACAATCGCGTGGTCAGCGACCCCCGGGACGTTCAGATCTTGGACATGCGCTATGGAATGATCCGGGCGCAGGCCCTCTCGCCCCGAGAGTCCTTGGCCTTCATTGAGAAAGTTCTGGGAGAAGTGACGTGACCACTGAACTCGCCTGGTTCAAGAGCAGCTACAGCAGCAATGACGGGCCCGATTGCGTCGAGGTCGCCATATCCACCCCCACCATCCACATCCGCGACTCCAAGAACAAGAACGGCGCCCGACTGGCATTCACAGGGGACGCCTGGTCCGAGTTCCTCAGCCAGATGCACGCTTAGCGCAGAGCGCCGTGTCGACCGCGGCGATGAGGGCCGTGGTGCTCGCGTCGGTGGTCGGGGACTCGTTGATGACGAGGGTCACCTGACGGCCGTCGGAGGCGACGGCCGAGATGTTGTTGTGGCCGCCCCGCACGGAGCCGGTGTGGCCGGTCCAGTGGCCTCCGCAGGACAG
This sequence comes from Streptomyces purpurascens, assembly GCF_045040895.1. Lineage (NCBI taxonomy): Bacteria > Bacillati > Actinomycetota > Actinomycetes > Kitasatosporales > Streptomycetaceae > Streptomyces > Streptomyces purpurascens. The sequence continues at coordinate 4,040,886 of NZ_CP108341.1, forward strand.
GGGCGAGGTGATCAGGCCGAGCCCGTAGCGGCCGTCCGGGCCCAGTCGGTCCGGGTCGCCCGGCACCGTGTTCCGCATCTCGGCCAGCCGGGAGGCGGAGAGGAGACGGCCGTTCAGCAGGGCCGCGAAGAACTTGTTCACGTCCCGGGGCGTGGAGATCAGTGCGCCGCCCACACCCCCCGCCGAGGTGTTCCACTCGGTGCCGTCCACGCGCTCGGTCGTGAAGTAGCTGCGGGAGTGGCGGCCGAGGATGTGCTCGGAGTTGCCGGGCCAGTATGTGTCGTGCAGTTTCAGCGGCTTGATGATCCGGCGTGAGATCTCCTTTTCCGCAGAATGACCCGTGACCTTTTCGATGACCAGGCCGGCAAGGATGTAGTTCGTGGTGGAGTAGTGCCATGTGCCCTTGGGGGGCGGCAGTTTCAGTGCCCGTTTCACCAGTTCCCGGGGTGTGAACCGGTTGTGGCGCAGCCAGTCGATGTCGGCCGCGGCGAGCGAGTCGCCGTGGTCGGGCAGTCCGCTGGTGTGCTGGAGAAGCTCCCGCACGGTGATGTCGTGTCCGTCGTAGCCGTTGCCCTGGACGAGGCCGGGCAGATAGTGCTCCACGGAGGCATCGAGAGAAAGGCGTCCCCTGTCCGCGAGTTGCAGGACCGTGGCTGCGGTGAAGGTCTTGGTGATGCTGCCGATGCGGAGACGGTCCTCGGCGCTCATCGGCCGTCCGGTGCGGAGATCGGCCTGGCCGCTTTTGTAGGTCCATCGGCCGCACGTCGGATCGGCCACCTCGACCGCCGCTCCGGCGAGTCCGTGTCTTCCGGTGAGTTCGTCCAGTGCGGGTCGCAGTCCCGGAGGCACCTCGCAGTCCCACGTGGCCGTATGGGAGGTGGGGGGAGACGCGGCGACTGCCACGCCGGTGAGAAGCGCCAGGAGTAAGGCAGGGATCTTCATGGCTCAGGACGCTACGGGGAGGGGTGTCGATTCTCGCTCCGGCTGTCCTCCGTCTCAGGGGTGGACCCATGTACACCCCTGAGACGCTTCGTAGGTGACGGTTGACGCCACTGGTAGGTCACCCGCCGGCCTGCTCAGATGCAGATCACTATCTTCCCTCGGGTGCGTCCGCGCTCGGCGTGCGCGTGGGCGTCGGCGATCCGGTCCAGGGGGTAGACCTGTTCGATACGGGGTGTGTAGCGGCCTTGCCCGCCCAGTTCCGCCGCAGCGGACAGGAGAGTGGAATCGTTCTCCGCGTTGACCACATGCGCGCCCAGGCGCTGCCCGCCCGCGTGGTCGGCGACCGTCGCGACGCGCTTCGGGTCGCCCGCGATCGCGACGAGGTCGTCCAGGGAGCCGGAGGCCGCGGTGTCGAGCACGATGTCGACGCCGTGCGGAGCGAGGGTGGTGAGGCGCTGTGCGAGGCCGGGGCCGTAGGTGGTGGGAACGGCGCCGAGAGAGGTGAGGAACTCGTGGTTGCGTTCACTGGCTGTCCCGATCACAGTGGCACCTTGCGCTACCGCGATCTCGACCGCCGCGCTGCCCACGCCTCCGGCGGCGCCCTCGACGAGAAGGGTGCGCCCCGCGAGGGAGCCGAGCGCGTTCAGTCCACCCATCGCGGTCACGGACGCGAGACCGGCACCAGCGGCCTGCTCGTCGTTCCACGTGGCGGGGGTGTGCGCCCAGGCCGAGAGGATGAGCAGCTCCGCGGTCGCGCCGGTGACGCCGCCCAGCCCGAAGACCCGGTCGCCGATGCTCACCCCCTGCACCCCGTCGCCGATCTCGTCGACCACACCGGCGCCGTCGCGCCCGGGAATGGCGGGCAGCTCCAGGGGAATCAGCTGGTGCAGGGCGCCGGCGCGCAGCTTCCAGTCGATGGGATTGACGCTGGCCGCCGCGACGCGGACACGGATCTCACCGGGTCCGGGGTGGGGGTCGGGGGCCTGCTCGATCACCAGGCTCTCCGCTCCGCCGTATTCGTGGAACCGGGCTGCGCGCATAGTGGTCTGCCTTACTTTGACGGGCCGGAATGACGTGTTCATCCGACGCCCGTCACTCTAGAACCTGACGTTGACGTGAGGTGCAAGTCGCAACTGCCGCCCGGGGCACGGCGCGAGGGCTGCCGTGCGTACGTGAACCGCGTGCACGCTTGCTAGCCTAAACCTGACGTCAGCGTGAGGTACGAGCGGGAAGGGAGTGGCCTGCGTCATGCGCATCGGACAGCTCGCCAGGCGGTCAGGGGTCAGCGTGCGGGCCCTGCGCTACTACGAGGAACAGCGGCTCCTGGAATCGGCGCGGACGCCCGGTGGGCAGCGTGACTATCCCGACGAAGCCCTGGAGCGGGTCCAGCTCATCCAGGACCTCTTCGCGGCCGGCCTCTCCAGCCGTACCGTCGTCGAACTCCTGCCGTGCGTGAGCACCGGCGTCGCGACCCCCGCCATGCTCGACCAGCTCATCGTCGAACGCGACCGCATCGCCGCACGCATCGAGGACCTGACCCGGGCCAAGACCAAACTCGGCCGCGTGATCGAGAACGTGACCGCGGCGAACGTGGCGCAGGACTGATCGGCGACAGTGGAACCGGCATCCCCTCGTCTCGTCCGGTCGCCTTCCGTTGTCATTCTGTCGCGCCGGCAACCGCTGCTCGGGGAGAATGATCGGCATGGCCACCTCCCCAACTTCACGCGGCGTGCTGCCTCTTGCCGCCATGCTGCTCACCGCCACCATCGCCCTCTACATGACGCTCGTCGCCTTCGGGAACATCACCGACTTCGGCACCAACCAGCAGTTCGTCCGGCATGTGCTGGCCATGGACACCACGTTCAAGGACGAGGACCTGATGTGGCGGGCCATCACGAGCGAGACGCTTCAGGACGCCGCCTACATCGCGATCATCGCGTGGGAGACCGTCGCCGCGTTCGCCCTCATAGCCGGGAGCTGGCTGTGGGCCAGACGTGATCAGCGGCGGGCCCGGCAGTTGTCGACGTACGGGCTGCTGATGGTGATGCTGCTGTTCGGGGCCGGGTTCATCGGCATCGGCGGCGAGTGGTTCTCGATGTGGCAGTCGAAGAGCTGGAACGGACTGGACGCGGCGACCCGTGTCTTCCTGTTCAGCGGTGTCGTGCTGATCGTCAACCAGCTGCCGGCCCCGCGGACGGAGACGTCCGCTACCTGACCACGGTCACCGTCGTACCGACCGTGCCGAACGCCCACAGTGCCGTGCCGTCCGCCTTCCGCATCCGGACTCCGCCCGTCTTCGTGCCGGAGGCGGCGGGCGGCGGTGAGGCCCCGTCGGCCGCGTTGGAGAAGGCGACGGAGACGCCGGACTTCGCGGCGAAGTACAGGATGTGCTCGATCTGGACGCCGTCCGAGCCGGTCGTGCCCTCATTGCGCGACGACACCGTGTACGAGCCGGGGTCGGGGCTGACCGTGCCCGGCCACACGGCGAACGTACGGCGGCTCCCCTCGCTCGCGTCGACCAGCCACACCCGCTTCTCGCCGAGGGAGTAGACGACGCGCCGGCCGGTGCCGGAGCCGTCGGGCACCCGGGTCGGCGCGGACGCGGTGGGGGTGGGCCGCACGCCCGCCGACGCCGCGCTGCTGGGCTTGGCCGACGTGGCGGTGGGGTGCGGGCCCCGGTCCGCCTGCACGGCCAGGACCGTCACCGCGGCTATCGCTCCCACGGTCAGCCCGGTCGTCCAGGCCCACGAAGGAAGTCGGGCAGGCACGGCACGCATCTCCTCGGTCACGGGACCCCGCACAGAACCGGGGTTCCGATCATCGTACTGCGAGCGCGCCCCTCTCCCGGCGGCCTCAGGGAGGCTTGCGGACCGGTACCGGGCCGGTGCCGGCGCCGTGGGCGGTGTAGCGCGGCGTGCGGGCGGGGGCCGGGTAGGAGAGATGCACGAGCCGGGACTGCTCCTGCCGCATGTGCATGAGCGACTCGAGGATGTAGCCCACGAGCAGGACGAGGGCGGCGATCGTCATGATGGCGGCGGCGAGGATGGCCGTGGGGACCCGGGGCACGGTGCCCGTCTCGATGAAGTCGGCGATGACGGGGATGCCGAGGATGACCGAGACCAGGGCCAGCACGCCCGCGATCACGGTGTGGACGAGCGAGGGGCGCTCGCGCCGCGCCAGGTCGAGGATGACCCGCAGGATGCGCCAGCCGTCCCGGTAGGTGCGCAGTTTGCTCTCGCCGCCGGCGGGCCGGACCCGGTAGTCCACGACGACCTCCGCGGTGGGGAGGCGGAGATGCAGGGCGTGGATCGTCATCTCGGTTTCCGTCTCGAACTCCCTCGCCAGCGCCGGGAAGGACTTCACGAAGCGCCGCGAGAAGACCCGGTAGCCGCTGAGCATGTCGGTCACGTCGTTGCCGAACAGGGACCGCACGGACCCGGTGAGCAGCTTGTTGCCGACCGCGTGTCCCGCCCGGTAGGCCCCGTCGACCGTCACCCGGCGGGCGCCCACGACCTGGTCGTAGGGCCCCTCGAAGAGCAGGTCCACCAGGTCCCGGGCGCGTGCGGCGTCGTAGGTGTCGTCGCCGTCGATGAGGAGCAGGGCGTCGGCGTCGACGTCGGCGAAGGCGCGCCGGATGACGTTGCCCTTCCCCTTGCGGGGCTCCTCCCGGACGATCGCGCCCGCTCCCCGGGCGATCTCCACCGTGCGGTCGGTGGAGGCGTTGTCGTACACGTAGACGACGGCCTCGGGGAGGGCCGCCCGCAGGTCGCGGACCACCTTGCCGATGGCCGCCTCCTCGTTGTGACACGGCACGACACACGCGATCGTCGGTTCCACGACCACTCCTCACTCAGAGCAATTCATCACACAGTACGAAATCATGCGATATGAGCGTGCCTGAGCGGTGAGGGCACGCCGGGTCGTTACTCTCACCGTGTGCCGGTCCTCGCATCCGTGGCGCTGCGTGCGCGTGACGCCGTCAAGGGCATCTGGCAGGAGGCCGCCAAGTTCGGGGTCGTCGGGGCCCTGGCCTTCGTCGTGGACAACGGCGGCTACAACCTGCTCGTCTTCGGCCTGCCCGGCGGCGCGGAGGGCGGGCCGATGGGGACCGCTCCCGTCCAGGCGTCCGTCCTCGCCACGGGCGCTGCGGCCCTCTTCAGCTGGGTCGGGAACCGTTACTGGACCTACCGCGACCAGCACCGCGAGAAGGTGACCCGCGAACTGGCCCTGTTCCTCGTGGCCAACGGCGTCGGGCTCGCCATCACCGCGGGCACGGTCTACGCCTCCCGGCAGCTGCTCGGGCTCGACTCGGCGCTCAGCGACAACACCGCCCGCATCTTCGGCTGGGTGCTCGCGACCCTGTTCCGCTTCTACGCCTATCGGCGCTACGTCTTCGTCGCTCCCTGACGTGCCGCCGTCCGACGAACCGTTAGCATCCGACTTATGGGACTAATGGGACGGATGTGGGGACGTGAGCAGCGCCGGCTCTGGGCACTGGCCGCCGTCGCCGGGGTCTGCTGTCTGGCCACCATCCTCGTCTTCGCCCCCGGGTACCTGAGCCCCGACAGCCTCGACCAGCTCCGCCAGGCCGAGGGAAAGCTGCCCCTGACCGACTGGCACCCGCCCGTGCTGAGCCTGGTGTGGCGCGCGCTGATCGCCGTGACCGGCTCGATCGCCTCCATGCTCGTCCTGCAGTCCGTTCTCTTCTGGGGGGCGCTCTGGGTGCTGGCCTGGTGCGTCGGGGCGCTGACCGGGAGCCGCGCCGGTTCGTTCGCCGTGCTCGGCCTCGGGCTGACCCCCTTCGTGCTGACGTTCGTCGGGGTGGTGTGGAAGGACGTCCACACGGCGTTCGCGCTGCTCGCCGCGTGCGGGGTCGCGTTCACCGGGCTGCGGCTGCGGGACCGGGACCTTCGCCGGCCCGCCCTGCGGTGGGGGCTGCTCGGGCTGGGCGTGCTGTTCCTCGCGTACGCCATGCTGGTGCGCAAGAACGCCTTCTTCGCCGCGATCCCCGTCTTCGTCCTGCTGGTCCTCGCGCTGTGGCGCGCTCCCGGACGCCGTACGTGGGTGACGTGCACGGCGGCGCTTCTGGCGGCCCTGGTCGTGCCGGCCGCCGCCATCTCCCTGTTCGCCCGGCCCCTGGAGACGAAACAGGGCGCGCAGATCATGCTCGACGACCTGGTCCACGTCCTGCGGGTGGACGAACTCCGGTCGGCGGACGTGTCACCCGGCCTCAGGGACCGGCTCGTGTCGGCCGCGGAGGAGTGCAGACGCGTCGGCGCCCTGTCGGACGCCTACTGGGCCTGCTACGCGCGCCCGGCGGACGGACTGCGCTCGGACTCGGGCGAGATCACGTCCCTGTGGCTGGACGAGATGAGCGGGCATGTGCCGCGGTATCTCCAGTACCGGCTGCGGCTCTTCGCGAGTCTGCTGTTCGAGACCGGCTACGTCTACAAAGCGGGGATCACCCGCAACGACCTGGGCGTCGAGGTGGCGCATCCCCGGCTGGAGGACATGCTCGGCACGTATGTGCGCGGCATGGCCCGGGACCTGCCGTGGCTGTTCCGCGGCTGGTTCTGGCTCGCCGTGGCGCTGGTGCTGGCCGTCCGCCCGGGCACGGGCCTGTTCTCGATGCCGGTCCGGGCGCTGGGCATCAGCTCGGCGGCCTACATCCTCGGCTATCTGCCGATCATGCCCGCGACGGACTTCCGCTACCTCTACTGGCCGGCGATCGCCTGCTCCCTCGGGCTGCTCCTGCTGTGGCTGGGCCGGGACGCGCCGCCCACGCCACCGAAGAGCCCCGGCACCCGGGCCGACCGCGCCTTGCCGGCGCATCAGCCGGCGGATGCCGGGGGCCAGTAGACCGTCGGTCGGCAGGCTGCCAGTCCGTCAGCCCCGGCAGGCCCTCAGCCCGTCAGACCGTCAGCCCCGGCAGGCCACCAGGCCCTCGGCCCGGGCACGCCGGCGGTCCGCCAGACCGCCAGACCGTCAGCCCGGGCAGACCGCCCGGCCCTCAGGCCATCAGGCCGCCCGGCCAGGCCGTCGGCCCCGGCAGACCGCCAGACCCTCAGCCCGGGCACGCCGGCGGTCCGCCAGACCGTCAGCCCGGCAGGCCGCCAGCCCGGGCAGGCCCTCAGTCCAGGACCGGCAGCAGCTCCGGCAGATGACCGTCCGACGCCTGGGCCGCCTGCTGCCGCTCCTGCGGGATGTCCCCGTAGAGGGTGTTCCGGGGCTTCGACGGGCGGCCCGCGGCGTCGGCCACCGCGATGAGGTCCTTGACCGACTTGTACGAGCCGTACGACGAGCCCGCCATACGGGAGATCGTCTCCTCCATGAGCGTGCCGCCCAGATCGTTCGCGCCGGAGCGGAGCATCTCGGCGGCGCCCTCGGTGCCCAGCTTCACCCAGCTGGTCTGGATGTTGGGGATGTGCGGGTGCAGCAGCAGCCGGGCCATGGCCGTGACCGCGCGGTTGTCCCGCATGGTCGGGCCCGGACGGGCGATCCCCGCCAGGTACACCGGCGCGTTGGTGTGCACGAACGGCAGCGTCACGAACTCGGTGAAGCCGCCCGTGCGCTGCTGGATGCCCGCGAGGGTGCGCAGGTGCCCGAGCCAGTGGCGGGGCTGGTCGACATGGCCGTACATCATCGTCGAGGACGACCGGATGCCCAGCTCGTGGGCCGTCGTCACGACCTCGATCCAGTCCGCGGCGGGCAGTTTGCCCTTGGTGAGGATCCAGCGGACCTCGTCGTCGAGGATCTCCGCGGCCGTGCCCGGGATGGTGTCCAGGCCGGCTTCCTTGGCGGCGCTCAGCCACTCGCGGATCGACATGCCGGTGCGGGTCGCGCCGTTGACGACCTCCATCGGCGAGAAGGCGTGCACATGCATGCCGGGGACGCGTTCCTTCACGGCCCGCGCGATGTCGAAGTACGCCGTGCCGGGCAGGTCCGGGTGGATGCCGCCCTGCATGCAGACCTCCACCGCGCCGACGTCCCAGGCCTGCTGGGCCCGGTCGGCGACCTGGTCGAGGGAGAGGGTGTAGGCGTCGGCGTCCGTGCGGCGCTGGGCGAAGGCGCAGAAGCGGCAGCCCGTGTAGCAGACGTTGGTGAAGTTGATGTTGCGGGTGACGATGTAGGTGACGTCGTCACCGACGGCCGACTTCCGTACGTCGTCGGCGACCCGGGCGAGGGCGTCCAGCGCCGGTCCGTCCGCGTGCAGCAGGGCCAGCGCCTCGTCGTCGGTGAGCTTCGTGGGGTCGTCGGCGGCCGTGCGCAGGGCCTCGCGTACGTCCGTGTCGATGCGCTGCGGCGCCATGCCCGGGACAGCGGCCTCGCGCAGGGCGCCCCAGTCGCCGTACACCTCGTCGAAGTCGTCCCGGCGGTCGGAGGTACGGCCCTCGGTGTCGATCGCGGAGTGCAGGTCGGTGCGGCCGGACGCCGTGAAGACCTCCTCCGGCTCCTGCCACGGCAGGCCCCGCGGAAGGGCGTCGGGGCGCGCCAGCCCGGTCTCCGGGTCGGCCAGCGCCGCCACGTGCGGGCGCAGCCGCGGGTCCAGCCACGGCTCGCCGCGCCGCACGAACTCCGGGTACACGCAGAGCCGTTCCCGCAGCTCGAACCCGGCCGCCCGGGACTTCTCGGCGAGCTGCTCGATCTGCGGCCAGGGGCGCTCGGGGTTGACGTGGTCGATGGTCAGCGGGGACACCCCGCCCCAGTCGTCGATACCGGCGCCGATCAGCCGCTCGTACTCGTCGTCGACGAGGTTGGGCGGGGCCTGGATGCAGCCCGACGGGCCCATCAGCAGCCGGGCGACGGCCACCGTGGCGACCAGCTCGTCCAGTTCCGCGTCCGGCATGCCGCGCATCGCGGTGTCCGGCTTGGCACGGAAGTTCTGGATGATCAGCTCCTGGACGCCGTGGTAGGCCCGGGTCACCTTCCGCAGCGCGAACAGCGACTCGGCGCGCTCCTCGAAGGTCTCGCCGATGCCTATGAGGACCCCGGAGGTGAAGGGGACGGAGGACCGCCCGGCGTCCTCCAGCACCCGCAGGCGCACGGCGGGTTCCTTGTCGGGAGAGCCGTGGTGGGGACCGCCCGGCTCGGACCAGAGCCGGGTCGCGGTCGTCTCCAGCATCATGCCCATGCTGGGCGCCACCGGCTTCAGGCGCTGGAAGTCGGTCCAGCTCATGACGCCCGGGTTCAGATGGGGCAGCAGGCCCGTCTCCTCCAGGATCCGGATGGAGATGGCCCGTACGTAGGCGAGGGTGTCGTCGTAGCCGTGGGCGTCGAGCCACTCGCGCGCCTCGGGCCAGCGGTCCTCGGGCTTGTCGCCGAGGGTGATGAGGGCTTCCTTGCAGCCGAGGGCGGCGCCCTTGCGGGCGATGTCCAGGACCTCGTCCGGGGACATGAACATCCCGTGGCCCTCGCGGCGCAGCTTGCCGGGGACGGTGACGAAGGTGCAGTAGTGGCACTTGTCCCGGCACAGCCGGGTCAGGGGGATGAACACGCTCTTCGAGTACGTGATGACACCGGGCCGGCCGGCCGCCTCCAGGCCGGCGTCCCGGACCCGGGCGGCCGAGGCCGACAGGTCCTCCAGCTGCCCGCCCCGGGCCTGGAGCAGCACCGCCGCCTCGGCGACATCGAGGGAGACGCCGTCCCTGGCCCGTTTCAGGGCGCGACGCATGGAGTTCTCGGTGGGGCCCGTTCCGGAGGTCGCGGAAGTCGTCATCCTTCGAGCATACGAGTGCGCTGATCAACCCGGGCGAGCCACGTCAGTGGAAGGCCAGCCACCCGATGCCCAGGGCGGACGTGAGCCCGGCGCCGGCTACGGCTGCCGGCCTGTTGCGGTGCAGCGCGAACCAGACCAGCGCGGCGGTCACGAGCACGGCCAGGGTGCCGATCGCGGCACGCGACAACCCTTGGCTGTAGCCGTATTCGTTGAAGTGCCGGACAAGCCAGACCAACCAGGCAATCCTCATGACGCTTCCCCCATGGCAGCTGGAAACCGGGCGGGTCGCACCTGCCGGCCGCGATGGTCGGTCGCGCACCGGTGCTCATCCCACCCGGTCATTTGCCCGCAGTTTACTGAGCGTTCCGGGCGCACTGCCGGGGCCTGCCGTCAGGCGGCCCAGACAAGCCAGCGCTGGGAAGGGCCGCCGGTGCACAGCGCCGTGGAGACGCGGTCGTTCGCCCCGCGCGCGAGGATGCGGCCTCGGCGAGGCCGGAGTGGCCACACCTGTACATCTGTTCCACAAGCGGCGAACTCGCCTCCCTGCAAGGGGAGTTGTCAGAGGTACTCCTGGTACGCGTCCAGCGCCTTCAGCACCTCGGCCTCCCCCGCCGGCGGCAGCTGCACCACGACCTCCTCGATGCCGAGGCCGGCGTAGTGGGCGAGCTTGCCCGGGGTCGGGTGGACGGCGTACGGAACCACCTGGAGGGCCTCGGGGTCACGGCCCGCTTCGGTCCAGGCCGTGCGCAGCCGGGGCAGGGATTCGGAGAGGCCACGGCCGCCGATGGGCAGCCAGCCGTCGGCGTACTCGCAGATGTGGGCGAACAGCTTGGGCCCGGCGGCCCCGCCGAGCAGCGTGCGCGGGCCCACGACGGGGCCGCGCGGCTTCTGCACGGGCTTGGGGTGCGCGTGGCTGGCCCGGACACCGCCGAACTCCCCCTCGTACGCGACCGGTTCCTCCGACCACAGCGCCCGCATCAGCGCCACCCGGTCCCGGCCCAGCTCGCGCCGGGTCTGCCACCGTACGCCGTGGTCGGCGGCCTCCTCGACGTTCCAGCCGAAGCCGAGCCCGAGGGTGAACCGGCCGCCGGACAGATGGTCCAGGGTCGCGACCTGCTTGGCCAGGTCGATCGGATCGTGCTGGGCGACGAGCGTGATGCCCGTGCCGAGACCGAGCCGCTCGGTGACGGCGGCGGCCTGGCCGAGCGCCACGAACGGGTCGAGGGTACGGCCGTACTCGCGCGGCAGCTCGCCGCCCGCCGGGTACGGGGTGGTCCGTTCGACGGGGATGTGCGTGTGCTCGGGCAGATACAGCCCGGCGAAACCGCGGCCCTCCAGCTCCCGGGCGAGCCGGGTCGGGGTGATCGTCTCGTCGGTGAGGAAGATCGTTACGGCGATGCGCATGGCCCATCTCTACCCGAGGGCACCCCAGGTGTCCATACCGACTGGTCGGACTTTCAGGTGACCGTGGCGAGTGCCGCATAGCCGATGCCGGTCTCGGCGGTGGCCCACAGGGCAGCGGCGGCGGTGCTGTAGGGCGCGATGCGGTGGTAGGGCAGGCGGGTGGCGCCCGCGAGGTGCGGGGTGAGGGTGCGGACCACCGGGAGGAAGCGGGCCAGGAAGACGGCTCCGCCACCGCGGCGATCCATCTGGGTCTCGGCCTGCCGCCAGGCGGCGGCCGGGATGCGGCTGCCCAGGTTCCCCGTGCGCAGGCGGTCGCCCAGCAGGGCTCCGGTGCGGTGGGCGAGGAAGTCACCGGTCACCGCCGCGGCCGTGGTGACACCGATGACCAGGGGCAGGCTCAGAGGCCCGGTGCGGGCCAGCGCCCCCGCCGCCAGCAACAGGCCGAGGCTGGGGACGAAGGCGCCGAGCAGCAGGACGGACTCGGCCAGCACCGCGGCGGCCAGCACCACGTAGGCGGCGGTGGCGGGGAGGTGACCGAGGAGGTCCGAGGGGACGGTCACCGGCCGGTTCCGGTGACGGCATGCGGCTCGCCCCGCTCTTCCCGCCCGGCACGGCACGGCTTGCGCAACTGCCAGACCCTGGCCGGCGGAAGGTTCGCCCACACCGACCAGCGGCCGGTGGCGTACCGGCGCTGGTAGGACGCCATGACCTCCTCGACGGCACGGTGCCTCCGGGTCTGCGCGCGGGAGGACAGCAGGGTGCGGGCGGACCGGGTGCCCAGGTAGGCGAAGTAGGTCAGGGTGCCGCCGGGGTGCAGCAGCTCCAGGTAGCGGGCCATGATCGCTTCGACGCCGTCAGGGGTGAAGTTGGTCAGGGGCAGGCCGGAGACGATCACGTCGTAGCGCTGTTCACCGGGGAGGTCCTCGACGTAGGAGCGGTGGACGCGAACCCGCTCGGGCTTCCCGGCCAGGTGCGGGTGGGTGTCGACGAGGCGGCGCAGCCGGTCGGCGAAGCGCGGGTTGGCCTCGACGACGTCCAGGCTGCTGCCCGGGTGCAGTTGGGGTATCAGGGCGCGGGTGACCGCCCCGGTCCCGGCGCCCGCCTCCAGTACGGTCAGCGGCCCTTGGGCCCAGGTGCGCACCGGGTCGGTCAGCGCACGGGCGAGGGCCTTGCCGCTGGGGGCGACGGCGCCGGTGGTGCGCGGATCACGGGCGGCTTCGGTGAGGAACGTCCAGTCCATGGTTCGTAGAGCCATGGTTTTGACGCTAGGAACCGGGCCGCGCCCGGAGATCATGCGTTGTGCGACCGTCTTCCCCTACGAAAGTAGGGGGTAGAAGGGGACTGAGGTCGTACGGCGGGCGGACCGTGGCCGCCTAGGATCCGATGGGTGAAACGGAGAGATGGCTTCCGGTGGGGCACCCTCGGGCGCTGGTGCCTGGTCGTGCCGCTGACCGCCCTCGCCGTGCTGAACAGCGCCAACACGGCCGGTGGCCGGTATCTGATTCCGGCCACCGTCGCGGCGGTGCTGTGCGGGGCGGCCCTGCTGGTGCGGCGGCTGCCCTGGTACGTCCCGGCCGGGATCGCGATCGTGGCGACCGGGCTGTGGGGGTGGCCGCTGCTGGTGCTGCTCCTCGTCGCGCTGTTCGACCTGGCCGAGCAGCAGCGGGTCCGATGGGCTGCGGGCTTCGCCGCGACCGCGCTCGGCGCCGGCATGATCGTCCCTTCCGAGGCGTCGCTGCGGACCCCGCAGCCGATCGGCTCCGCCCTGTTCGTGCTGCTGGTCCTCGTCGTCGGCCTGTGGGTGGGCAACCGCCGCCGGCTGCTGAAGGCACTGAACGACCAGGTCGAGCACCTGCGCGTCGAACGGGAGCTGCGCGAGGAGGCCGCCCGGTCCGCCGAGCGGTCCCGGATCGCCGCCGAGATGCACGACGTACTGGCACACCGCCTGAGCCTGATCGCCCTGCACACGGGTGTCCTGACGACCAGGAGCGAGCCGCTGCCCGAGCCGGTCGTGGAACGCCTGACCCTGCTGCGTACCGCCTCCACCGAGGCCCTGGCCGATCTCCGCGACGTCCTCGGCGCCCTGCGCGATCCCGGGGCCGAGCCCGTCGAAGCCGCTCCCGTCCCCGTCCTGCGCGATGTGGACGAGCTGGTCGAGCAGGCGCGGGCAGCGGGGCAACAGGCCGAATTGGAGAGGGCCGGGCAGCCCGAGGAGGCTCCCGCCGCGCACCGGCTGGCCGTCTACCGTCTCGTCCAGGAGGCGTTGACGAACGCCCGTAAGCACGCCGGAGGTGCCCCGGTGCGCGTCCGCGTCACCTACCGGCCGCCCGCCACCACGGTGGAGGTCACCAACACCCCCGGCAGCTCGGCCGGGCCCGCCGTCGCGTCCGGTTTCGGGCTGGTCGGGCTGCGCGAGCGGGTCACCGCCCTCGGCGGCGACCTGTATGCCGGGCCGAGCGGCGCGGGCAGCTGGCGGCTGGCCGCCCGCATCCCCCACCCCACCTCTGTCGAACAGAACGGCATCCCCACATGATCCGCGTCCTGATCGCCGACGACGACGCCCTGGTCCGCCTGGGCCTGGCCGACCTCCTCGACGGGGACCCGGGCATCGAGGTCGTCGCCCAGGCCTCCGACGGACTGCACGCCGTCGAGCAGGCCACCGCGCACCGCGCCGACGTCGCCCTGGTCGATGTCCGCATGCCCCGCATGGACGGCATCACGGCCACCGCCCGGCTGCGCGCCCTGCCCCACCCGCCGAGGGTGATCACGCTGACGACCTTCGATCTCGACGAGTACGTCTACGACGCCCTCGCGGCCGGGGCCGACGGCTTCCTCCTGAAGGACACCGACCCGGCCGAGATCCTGCGCGCCGTCCACCTCGTCGCCGCCGGCTCGGCGATGCTCCACCCCAGCGCCGCCCGCCGCCTCATCGACCGCTACCACCGGTCGGGCGGGCCGCGGGCGACCGCCGCCCGGGCCGGCCTCGACCGGCTCACACCCCGGGAACGCGACGTGCTGGCCCTGCTCGCCCAGGGGGAGACCAACGCCGACATCGCCGCCCGGCTCGGCATGCGCGAGAGCACCGTCAAGGCCCACGTCAGCCGCGTCCTCGCCGCGCTGGAGGTCACCAACCGGGTGCAGGCGGCCCTGCTGGCCCGCGACGCCGGCCTCACCACCTGAAGTCCCCGGCCCGCGCGGCCTGTTCGGCTGCCGCCCGCCGCCGGACCCCCTTCCCTTGTCCGCGAGTTCACGGCTGAATACAACGGTTGCACGCACCAACCCCTGCACCACCCATGCCTTGTCACCGACGACACCTTGGGAGCAGCAGCATGTGCGAGGACAACCACTGCGGGCTCGCCCGACGCGCTCTGTTCGTGACGGGAGCCGCCGCCGCGCTTACGTTGGGAAGCGTGAGCTTCGCTTCAGCGGCCGACGGGGACCAGGAGACCAGAACGGTGCGGGGCACCCTGCCGCCCGGCTCCCCCGACTTCGTGTACGTGCCCGTCGAGGTCCCGGCCGGGGTCCGGGAGATCAAGGTCGCCTACACCTACGACCGGCCGTCCGTCCCGGCCGGGACCACGGGCAACGCCCTCGACATCGGCGTCTTCGACGACCGCGGCACCGAACTCGGCGGCCGGGGCTTCCGGGGCTGGTCGGGCGGGGCGCGCACCGAGTTCTTCCTCCGCGCCGACGACGCGACGCCCGGCTACCTCCCGGGCCCGGTGCGCGAGGGCACCTGGCACATCGCGCTCGGCCCGTACACGGTCGCCCCGCAGGGCCTGGCGTACGAGATCACGATCACCCTGACGTACGGCGAGCCGGGCGAGGCCACCCGGCCGGTGTATCCGCCCGAGCGGGCCAAGGGGCGGGGGCGTGCCTGGTACCGGGGCGACTGCCACCTCCACTCCTGGTACTCCGACGGCCGCCGCACTCCCGCCGAGATCGGGGCCCTGGCGCGGGCGGCGGGGCTGGACTTCATCAACTCCTCCGACCACAACACGCACTCGGCGCACGCGCACTGGGCGGATGTGGCCGGGGACGACCTGCTGGTCATGCTGGGCGAGGAGATCACCACGCGGAACGGGCACGTGGTGGCACTCGGCACCGACCCGGGCACCTTCATCGACTGGCGCTACCGTGCCCGCGACAACCGCTTCGGCCGCTTCGCCCGCCAGATCCGCCGCGCCGGCGGCCTGGTCGTCCCGGCCCATCCGCACGCGACCTGCGTCGGCTGCAACTGGAAGTTCGGCTTCGGCGAGGCGGACGCGGTGGAGGTGTGGAACGGCCCCTACACGCCCGACGACGAGGTGACGCTGGCCGACTGGGACAGCATGCTCGTGGCGTCCGTGCGGGGCGAACGCGGCTGGATCCCGGCGATGGGCAGCAGCGACGCCCACCGCGACCCGGACGCCGTCGGCAGCCCCCAGACGGTCGTCCTGGCCGACGACCTGACCCGTCAGGCGATCCAGGAGGGCATCCGGGCCGGGCGGTCGTACATCGCCGAGTCCGCCAGGCTCGCACTGTCGTTCCGGGCGTCCGGCGGGCGCGGCGAACACGCGGGCATCGGCGAGCGGCTCGCCGTCGGCCGCGACACCCCGGTCACCGTCCGCCTGGAGGTCACGGGCGCCCCGCGCTGCACGGTCCGCTTCGTCACCGACCAGGGCGTGCTGCACACGAGCGCGCCGCTGCCGGTGGCGGGTGCGGGGGTCGTGGAGTGGCGCACGACGCCGTCGTACGCGGCGTACGTACGGGCGGAACTGCGGCACGAGGCGGCGGCAGGTCCGCTGCCGGGGCCGCTGGCGGCGTTCACGAATCCGGTGTTCCTGGGGCGCTGACACGGCGCACCACGTACTCGAACAGGTCGGGGCTCCAGCGGCTCATCATCGCCTCGAGCAGGTCTTCGACTCTGGCCTCCAGCTCCTTCAGCAGCCGGTCGAACAGGGAGAGGTCGCCGTCGGCCCCGAAGTACATCATCACGGCGACCGCTCCCACCAGCCTGTCGTCGGCCTCCTCGACGAGGAACACGAACAGGTCGCGGAGCGCCCGTTCGTCCAGTTCTCGCAGGCCCCGGTGGAACCGCTGGGCCACGGGCACCGCGGGCCTGAGCTTCGGGCTGTCCTGGCGGCTGACCCGCACCATGATGGTCCCGGCCATGTCGCTCAGACCGGCGCCGATCAGCCCCGCCATCACGTGGAACGGGAAGCCCGGGTCGACGGCGATGCGATAGGGCGCGGCCACCGCACCGATGGTGAGGTGGAGCCCGCCGCCGGACGGCTCCCCGCCCGTCAGGGCCGCGGTGATCAGTCCCAGGGCCTCGGACGGTGTGGTCGCGCGCCGCACCGCGGCAGCCAGCATCCGGTCGCTCAGCGAGCCGCTGGGCCCCTCGAGGGCCAGCACCTCCTGGTAGTAGCCGGCGACATTGCTCTCCGTGATGCGGGACGCCACCGCCGTCACCCACGCGTCCTGGACCGTCGTTTCGCCCAGCACCGCTCCCGGCGGGCCCGAGGCTTTGGCCAGCAGCTCCGCGGCGATCCGCAGGACGTCCCGGGCCGGGCGCAGGCGGCCGACGTCGGAGACAAGAGCGCTCACATGCTCCCGGTCCTTCCTCTGCGCCAGCCACGCCAGCAGATCCAGCACCTCGTCCAGCGGCCGCGACCACGCCGCCTCCGTCAGATCCCGCGACGCCTCGGGAAAGTTCTCCTCTTCCCACATCCGCAGCAACTGGCCCTTGAACACCTCCAGCGGGATCGCGCCCGCCGCCCCGCGCTCCGCCAGTTCCTCCTCCAGGCGCAGGACACGCTCCCGCAGCTCGCGGCTGTGCTCCTCCGCCTCGGAACGGAGTCGCTCAGCCTCCTGAAGGTCCCTCTTCAGCTGCTCGATCTCGCGTAACAGCACCTCACGCGAGGCGGACAGGGATGCCTGCTCCCTGCTCAGCTCGCCCCGTGCACCGGCGGCATCGGCCCGCTCGGCACTCCAGTCCAGCTGGAGCTGGGCCAGATCCCTGGCGGCGTCATGGGCCTGCGCCTCCCGCTGCTGCAACAGAAGGTGCAGGGCCTCGACATTGCGGTTCGCCCGCTCGGTGTCACGCCGGGACCTCGCCAACTCCCCGCGCAGACTCTCCAGCCGGAACTCGGAGGGGTCGGTCTCCTTCAGCGCCGTGAGCCACTTGGCGTGGATCGCGTCCCTGGCCGCCGGTGTGACGGAACCACCGCGTTCGGCCTCGACCTCGGAGATCAGCTGCTCGATGAAGTGCTTGGTGGGCATCCGCCGGCCGCCGAAGGCGCGCGAGACCACCGACGGATCGAGGCTGATCCGTTTCGCGTACTGCCGCTGGCTGATGCCCAGCGTGTTGAACAGCTCCTTCAACATGGTGCCGAGCTCGGCAAGTTCGGGCACCTCACCGCGTTCGATCTCCGATGAATTCCCGGAATTGCGGGCCACGACGGTCAAGGCGTCCCCCCGAAGTGTTGACTCGGTCCTGGCACCATGGTGCGCCTTTCGCAACGTACCCGACAGGACGGAGGGTTCCGGCATCGATCGCTCGTCGGCTCGAAGCCGCGACTCGAAGGGAACCCCCACATGCCTACCCGCTGGACCGGTCTCCTCGTCGGCGCCCGCTGGGCGCAGCGTGTCCTGCTCGTCCTGTTCGCGCTCGTCCCCGTGCTCGTCGTGACCCTGGCCTTCGTGCCCGCCCTGATCTTCCTGCCCTTCCTCCGGTCGCGTACGGGGCACGCGCTCACGATGGTCGGCCGGCTGGCGGCCTGGACCCGTGCGCTGCTGGTGGCCAGCCGCGAGCGGTGATCAGATGGGCACCCTGCCCTCAGCCACCTACGAAGGAGTCCACTGACGATGTCCCGCCTCGCCGACATCAGGTTCCGTGGCGCCACGGCCTTCCAGCGCCGGATCAATCCGCTGCTGCGCCGCCTCCCCCTCCAGACGGTCATCGAGACGAAGGGCCGCGTCTCCGGGCTGCCCCGGCTGACGCCGGTGGGCGGGCGGCGCGTCGGGGGCGCCTTCTGGC
This sequence comes from Streptomyces purpurascens, assembly GCF_045040895.1. NCBI lineage: Bacteria > Bacillati > Actinomycetota > Actinomycetes > Kitasatosporales > Streptomycetaceae > Streptomyces > Streptomyces purpurascens. Next base: position 4,058,969 of record NZ_CP108341.1, read on the forward strand.
TGGTGTCGGAGTTCGGTGAGCGGTCGCAGTACGTCCGCAACATCCAGGCCGATCCGCGGGTACGGGTGCGGATCCGGGGGCGGTGGCACACCGAGACCGCTCAACTGGTGCCGGACGACGATCCGGTGGCGCGGCTGCGGCGGCTGCCCCGCTTCAACGGCCTGGGCGTGCGGGCCTTCGGGACGAACCTGCTGACGGTGCGGGTGGACCTGGACACCTGAGAGGCGTCAGCCCGGCCACACGATCGCCTGCACCTCGCTGTACGCGTGCAGGGCGTACGAGCCGACGTCCCTGCCGACCCCGCTCTTCTTGAAGCCGCCGAAGGGGGCCTCCATGTTGCGGCCGACGGTGTTGACCCCGACCCCGCCGGCCCGCAGCCGCCGCGCCACCCGGAAGGCGCGGGCCACGTCCCCCGACCAGACGTAGTCGATGAGGCCGTAGTCGGTGTCGTTGGCCAGTTCCACACCCTCCTCCTCGTCGTCGAAGGGGATGACGACCACGACCGGGCCGAAGATCTCCTCGCGGGCCACGCACATGTCGTTGGTGCAGTCGGCGAGCAGGGTCGGAGGGACGTAGAAGCCCTTGGGCAGGTCCGGACGTTCACCGCCCGCGACCACCACCGCGCCTTCCTTCCGGCCCAGTTCGACGTACGACTCCACGCGGTCCCGGTGTGCCGCCGAGATCACCGGACCCACCACCGTGTCCCGCTCCCTCGGGTCGCCGACCTTCAACCGGCTCGCATAGGCGGCCAGTTGCTCGACCAGACGGTCGTACACCCCACGCTGGGCCAGCACCCGCGTCGGTGCCGTGCAGATCTGGCCGCTGTAGAAGGAGAAGGTGGTCCCGATCCCGGCCACGGCCGATCCGAGGTCCGCGTCGTCGAAGACGACCGCCGCGCCCTTGCCGCCCAGTTCCATCAACTGCCGTTTCATGCCGCGCCCGCACACCTCGGCGATGCGCTGCCCGACGGCCGTCGAGCCGGTGAAGCTGACCATGTCGACGTCCGGCGACTCCACGGCCGCCTCACCGACCTCGGTCCGCGAGCCGCTGACCACGTTCACCACGCCCGGCGGCACGCCCGCCGCCTCCAGCGCCTCCGCCATCCGGTAGACCGACAGCGGGTCCTGCGGGGCGGGTTTCACCACCACCGTGTTGCCCATGGCCAGGGCCGGGGCGATCTTGCCGGCCGGGTTGGCCCAGGGGTTGTTGTACGAGGTGACGCAGGTGACGACCCCGACGGGCTGGCGGACGGCCAGGGCGCCCATCACGCCCGCCCTGCCCATCGGCCCGGCCTCGTTGATCTGCGGCTGGATGGCCCACTCGGCGGGCTCCACGCGCGCGTAGCGCCGGAAGCGGGCGGCGGCGACGCCGACCTGCATGGCGCGTGCGGTGGCCGTGGTCGCACCCGTCTCCGCCCGGGCCAGCTCCGCGTACTCCCCGATGCGGCCGGCGATGATCCGCGCCGCCCGGCCGAGGACCGCGGCCCGTTCCTCCGGGGAGGTCCGTGACCACGGCCCGAAGGCCTCGCGGGCCGCGGCACAGGCCGCGAGCACCTGATCCCGCGAGGCCTCGGGCGCCCACCCGACGGTCTCCTCGGTCGCCGGGTCGATCACCTCGTAGTGCCCGCCGTCCGGCTCCGCCCAGGAGCCGCCGACGAACAACGCCTGGCGTGCGGTGGCCCGTGTCGCCGCTCGTGTCGTCACCCCTGTCGCCCCCGTGCGGTCGCCTCTGTCGTCTCCCGCACCGCCGACCCGGTCGGCCCCCATGCGGCCTCCCGCGTCATCACCCGCACCGCCGCCCCGGTCGACCGCCGTGCGGCCTCCCGTGCCGTCACCCGCGTCGTCACCTGGTGCTCACCGTCTCCGTGTCCCGACCGGAGCGCAGCACGCGGCCGGGTACGGCACCGGTCACCACGTCGTCCCGGATCGCCTCGACGCCGTTGACCCACACGGCCCGTACGCCGAGCGCCCGGGAGTCCAGCCGCGGGCTGTCACCCGGCAGGTCGTGCACCAGGGTGGCCGGGCCCGCGTCGATCCGGTCCGGGTCGAACAGGACGAGGTCAGCGTGCCAGCCCTCCCGCACCCGCCCCCGCTCCCGCAGCCCGAAGAGCCTGGCCGGATCGTCGGTCAGCATCTTCACGGCCTGCTCCAGACCGACCAGCTTCCGGCCCCGCAGGCAGTCCCCGAGGAACCGGGTCGTGTACGGCGCCCCGCACATCCGGTCCAGATGGGCGCCCGCGTCGGACCCGCCGAGCAGCACGTCCTCGTGCTGCCAGGTCTCCGCCCGCAGCGCCCAGGACGCCGGGTCGTTGTCGGTCGGCATCGGCCACAGGACCGTACGCAGCCCGTCGGCGGCGCAGATCTCCACCAGGCACTCGAAGGGCTCCTGGCCGCGCTCCTCGGCGATGTCCCTCACCACGCGCCCGGTCAGCCCGGCGTTCGCGTCGCTGTAGGTGTCGCCGATGACGTACCGCCCGAAGTGGGAGAGCCGCCGGAAGACACCCGCCTCCTTCGACTGAGCGCGGCGCAGCAGCTCCGCCCGCACGGCCGGATCGCGCAGCTTCTCGATCCGCTCGGGCACGGGCAGCGCGAGCACCGGCCCCCACCCGGGGATCAGGTTCAGCGCGCAGAACGTACCCAGCGACATGTTCATCGGCGTGAGGATCGGCATGGTCAGCGCCACGACCCGGCCGCCCGCCTTACGGGCCTGCTCACTGGCGAGGAGCTGCCGGGGCACGCGCTCGGGGACGGCCGCGTCGACCGTCAGCACGTTCCAGTTCAGCGGCCGCCCCGCCACCGCGCTCATCTCCACGAACAGATCGATCTCGGCGTCGCTGAACTGATCCAGACAGCCCGCGACGATCGCCTCGATCTGCGTGCCCTCGTGCTCACCGACGGCCCGCGACAGCGCGAGCAGTTCGGCCGGCCCGGCATGCCGGGAGGCCACCGGCTGCCCGTCCCCGTCGGAGTGACTGGTCGACTGGGTGGTGGAGAACCCCCAGGCGCCGGCGTCCATGGCCGCACGCAGCAACCGCACCATGTCGGCGAGCTGCTCCGCACTCGGCTGCCCGCCCACCGCCTGTGGCCCCATCACATACCGCCGCAGCGCACAGTGCCCCACCATGAACCCGGCGTTGACCGCGATCCGCCCCTCCAGGGCATCCAGATACTCCCCGAAGGAACGCCAGCTCCACGGCGCCCCCTCCTCCAGCGCCACCAGCGCCATGCCCTCGACCTTCGACATCATGCGGCGCGTGTAGTCGGCGTCCTCGGGACGTTCCGGGTTCAACGGCGCGAGCGTGAACCCGCAGTTCCCACCCGCGACGGTGGTGACCCCGTGGTTGAGCGAGGGCGTGGCGTACGGGTCCCAGAAGAGCTGGGCGTCGTAGTGGGTATGGGGATCGACGAAGCCGGGCGCGAGGACGAGGCCGTGCGCGTCCTCACTGGTGCGCGCTTCCTGGGTGACCTCGCCGACGACGGCGATTCGCCCGTCCTTGATGCCCACGTCGGCGGTAATGGCGGCCGCACCGGTCCCGTCCACGACGGTCGCGCCCTTGATGACGTGATCGAGCATGAGCACTCAACTCCTCCGAGTCCGTTGTCTCTCTTGGGGGCGCGGGGAACTGCGCGACCAGCCCCCACGAACCCGCACCCGCCAACGAACGCTCAAACCCCCTGCCGGAACCGCGAAGTCCGATGCACAGGATCCGTATCGATCTTCGGAATCACGTACTCCCCGACCAACCGGATCGTCTGCAACGTCTCCTCCTTCGGCACCCCCACCGGCAACCCGAAACTCAACTGATCCGCCCCGGCCCGCTCCCACCGCTCACACTGCCGCAGCACCTCGTCCGGATCCCCGCAGATCAGCAACTCCTCCTCGATGAGCACCTCCACGAACTCCTCGGTGTACGCCGGCAGCGTCTCGGGCCACACCGGAAATCCCTCGGGCCGGGGAAACGTGTCGTGGTACCGGAACACCAGCGAGGGCAGATAGTGCAGCCCCCCGCTCGCCGCGATCCGCACCGCCTCCGCATGGGTCGGCGCACAGATCGCCGTGGTCGTCACCATCACGTTGTCGTTGACGAAGTCACCCACCGGCTCCGCGTCCACGATCGCCGTCTTGTACTGCTCCAGCACCCACTCCATGTCGGAGACCTTCTGCACGCTGAAGCCGAGCACGCCGAGCCCCTTCTTCGCGGCCATGGCGTACGACGGCGGCGACCCGGCCGCGTACCACATCGCCGGGTGGGACTTCCCGTACGGCTTCGGCAGGATCTTCCTCGGCGGCAGCGACCAATGCTTGCCCTGGAAGCCGGCGTACTCGTCCTGGAGCCACATCTTGGGGAACTCGGCGATGGTCTCTTCCCAGAGTTCCTTGGTGTGGTTCATGTCGGTGATCCCCGGCAGGAACCCGAGGATCTCGTGCGATCCGGCGCCCCGCCCGCTGCCGAACTCGAAGCGTCCCTCGCTGAGATGGTCGAGCATGGCGACCTTCTCGGCGACCTTCACCGGGTGGTTGACCGGGGCGAGCGGGTTGAAGATCCCCGAGCCGAGATGGATCCGCTCGGTGGCGTGCGCCAGGTAGCCGAGGAAGACGTCGTTGGCGGAGAGGTGCGAGTACTCCTCCAGGAAGTGGTGCTCGGAGGCCCAGGCGTACTTGAAGCCCGCCTTGTCCGCCTGGATGACGTACTCGGTCTCCTCCATCAGCGCCTTGTGTTCGGCGAGCGGGTCGGTCTCGGCCCGCTTGCCCACGTATCCCTGTACGAAGAGCCCGAATTCCACGGAGATCCACCGCCCCACGGTCACTTCTGACGAACCGTCAGATTCATGGCTCCGACTGTTCCACCGGCCCTCGGGAGCGTCAATAGCTGACGCTCCGTCAGCTGGTTGCGGTCGTTCAGATGACGCTGACGCCCGCCAGCCATCCCCCGTCGATCACGAACGGCTGCCCCGTGATGTACGACGAGTCCCGAGAGGTCAGGAACAGGGCGAGCCTGGCCACCTCCTCGGGCCGCCCGACCCGCCCCAGCGGCACGAGCTTGCGGTAGAGCCGGTCGAGGCCCTTCGCCGTCTCCTTCAGATCGGCGTCCGGGTCCAGCCGGGCCGGGTTGGACATCGCCGTGTCGATGGCGCCCGGGCAGACGGCGTTGACGCGTATGCCCCGCCCGGCCAGCTCCAGGGCGGCGACCCGGGTCAGCCCGACCACGGCGTGCTTGGTCGCCGCGTAGGAGCCCACCGCGGCCATCCCGGTCAGGCCGGTGTAGGAGGCGGTGTTGACGATCGTGCCCCCGTCGGTCATCTCCGGGGCGACCGCCCTGATGCCGAGGAAGCAGCCCACTTGGTTGACCTGGACGACCTGCATGAACTCGTCGAGGGGCGTGTCGAGGAGGGAGTTGAAGCGCAGGATGCCGGCGTTGTTGACGAGCCCGTCGACATGGCCGTAGGCGTCCTTGGCGGTGGCGACGGCGGCCTGCCAGTCGTCCTCCCGGCCCACGTCGAGATGGACGTACCGGGCGCCGATCTCCTTCGCGAGGGCCTCGCCCTGGTCGTCCAGGACGTCCGCGACGACGACCCGCGCCCCCTCGGCCCTGAACAGCCGGGCCTCCTGCTCGCCCTGGCCGCGCGCGGCGCCGGTGACGATGACGACCCGTCCGTCGAGCTTGCCCGTGGGCTCACCCATGAGAGATGTGGACACGTGGACACCCTTCCTGACGTCGTCATGCGGGTTCGGAGGATGCCCATGGTCGTATCTGACGATCCATCAGACAAGAGCCGGGGGATCGCGGGGTGTGTCGTGATGCACACGTCAAGCAACTGGCCGGTAGGGACATTTGACTCTGTCGGCTCTTTCGGCCCGAGCCAATAATCCCTTCTCGGTAAGGCAAAGAAGCCACCAAGGACGGAGTAGGACATGGGCAAGAGGGCCCTGAAGAGCAAGAAGGTCCGACTCATCGCCATCGGGTCCGCGCTCGCCACCGGTGCCGGGGTCCTGGCGCTGCTGCCGTCGGCGAACGCGGCCGAGGAGAAGACGCCGGAGCAGATCATGGGGATGTGCGAGAGGTCTGCGGTGATCGACGGTGTGAAGCGGTCGACCAGCGATTTTGGAGGCGGTCTGGGAGACGGATTCCAGGCCGACAACTGCGAGTTCGCCGAGACGAAGTTCGAGACCTTCGACGGCCCCAAGGAGAAGGCCTCGATCGACTTCCCGAACTGCGAGCCGAACGCCACCGACCCGGCAAAGGTCAGCATCACCTGGAAGGCCACCGTGGGCCAGGGCGAGGGCAAGTACACCGCGACACAACAGGGCGCCGGCGGAGGCCTCTTCGGCTTTCTGAGCGGATCCTGGCTCAAGCACAAGGGAACGACCGACCTGACGATCAGGTCGGTGACCGCCGGCGACACGGAGACGAGGGAAGTCCCGGTCGGCAAGGTCCTGCACATGGAGTTCACGCCGAAGATGCAGCGCATGACGGGCGAATGGCGCGTGCGGATCGACGCCGACCCGGGGAGCTTCGCCGTCAATCCCAGCCCCGAGCAGAACTTCGCGGCGCCCGAGGTCATCGAGGGACCCGCCGTCCTGGCCGGAGCCGCCGGCGCCCCCGGAATCGCGGACGGAGTGGCCAAGCCCGTCCTGACGGACTGCTGAGGGCTCCCGATCGCCCCTGTCGACGGGTTGCCGACAGCCCGGCCGCCCGTGGCAGACGAACCTCCCCCCCACTTCCCCCCAAGGAGACGCACGATGACACGCACCGGCCGCAAGGGACATCACCGCAGCAAGAAGAAGCGCATCGCCCTCATGCTGGCCCCGGTGGTGGCCGTCGCGGTTGCCGTTCCGCTGATGAACCAGGCGGGTGCCGCCACCCCCTCCGAGGTGTCCAAGGACTGCGCGGAGGACTCCGCGAAACTGGACAACTGTGAATTCGTCGATGTCCAGGTCAAGAGGAACAGCCTGGGCGCGAACAAGCGCGTTTCCACCGTGACGGACAACTGCGGATCCACGACCGCCGCCACGAAGGACTTCAGCGTGTCCGCCTCGGTGACGAGGTCCATCACCCTCGAGGACGGGTTCACGGCCGCCGCGGACTCGAAGCTGGGGAACTCGTTCTTCGAGATCGGCGCCAAGTTCAACACGACGGAATTCAGCATCAAGCGCGACGACACGGGAACCGGATTCGACTTCTCCAGGACCGACACCGTGAAGGCCGACCACCTCGGCTTCTTCATGTGGTCGGAGAAGCGCACCGATGTGAGCGGCTTCCTCAAGGCCACGTACAAAGAGGCGCAGGACGGCCAGAAGGTGTTCTTCTCCCCCAGCGAGGGCGGCACGAGCGTGCACGTCTTCTATCCGCAGCTCCTGAAGAACGGCACCCCTGACGGCCGCCTCTGGCTGCGCAATGTGAAGTGCGGAACTCCCGAGGCCGGCGGAATCCAGAACTCGTCGAACAGCCTCAGGGCGGAACCCGGCTTCGAAGAGGGCGGCCCGAACGTCGCGGACGTCGAGATCCCACTGTCGGAGATACCTGCGCCGTAGCGGAAACAGGAGCCGCCACCGGAGCGCCGACCGTAACGGCAGCACCGGCACCGGCACCGGCCCCGCGAACGGCAACAAGGCACAACCGCCCCCGCGCCGCACGCGGGGGCTTCATCGTCGGTGCCCGGAGCGCCGGGTCAGCGTGCGGTCGACCCCAACTGGTCGCCGGGCGTGGCCCCCAGCCACCGCAGCGCGGCGTCCGTGCCGCCACGGGCGTCGAGCTTGGCGTAGATGTTGCTGAGGTTGTTGCGGACGGTTTTCTCGGTCAGCCGTAATCTCAGGCCGATCTCCTGGGCGCCGAGACCGGTCGAGAGGAGTTCCATGATCTCCCGCTCCCGCGGCGAGAGCAGCGAGCGCAGCCGCTCCGCCTCCCCGCCGCCGGGCATCCGCTGGGCCGCGTCCCGCAGGGCGGCGCACGCGCTCGGCGAGAGGTAGGTGGAGCCGACCATGGCGGCCATGACCGCCGAGGACAGCATGTCGGTGCAGTACTCGCCCTCGACCAGATAGCCCGCTCCGCCCCGGAACACCTCGACCACCGTGTCGGGGTCCTGCCGGGGGCTGACGACGATCACCGGGACGCCCATGGCCCCCGTGGCCTTCAGGAGCCCCGCGTAGGCGGTCGACGGATCCTCGCAGCGCAGGACGACGACGTCCACCGCACCCTTCAACGGACGCTCGAGGAGCGCGTGGAAGGGCGGGGACACGGCCAGCGCCCGGCCCACGTACGGATCGTCGGGGTCCGGCCAGTCGTCGTGCGGCCAGTCGCCCTCCGCGCAGGCCAGGGCGACGGACAGCCTGCGGAACGGATCTGCTCGAACGGTGGTACTCGCGTCCTTGGAAGATCGGACGTGCCGGGGGGATCGCACTTCGCGTGTCCTTCCGCCGAAGCCATGACGCCCTTACGTACGTGGCCGGGGCGAGAGTTGTTCGAAGTTTCAAGGATGAATTGTCTGGCTGTCAGACAGGCCTCCGGGATGCCGCGCCCCCGCTTCAGGGGCACGGCACTCCCCCAGCGCTCTTACAGCAGCGGAGCCACCTCCGTCCCGAACGCGGCCATCTGATGGGTCAGTTCACTGCGGCTACGGCTCCGGAACCGCACCTGGATCTGGTGCACGCCCATCGCCCGGTAGGCCCGCAGCGACTCGGCGAGCTCCTGCGGACCGCCGGAGAGGGTCCTGCGTCCCACGTCCCAGCGGGGCGCGCCCACGTACAGCGGCTCGGTGATGGCGCCCACGGTGAACGGCCCCCGCACACCGGCCTGTTCACGCAGCTCCCGGATCCGTGCGATCTGCCCGGGCAGCCGGTCCCTCGGATCGCCCTGCGGCAGCCAGCCGTCGCCCTTGAGCGCGGCCCGTCGCAGGGCGGCGGGCGAGGAGCCGCCGACCCACAGGGGGACTCGGGCCTGCGCAGGGCGGGGCCGCTGGCCGAGTCCCTCGAAGTCGTACAGCTTGCCGTGGTGCTCGGGGAACTCGTCGGGTCCGAGGGCGGCGCGCAGGGCGTCGAGGCACTCGTCGAGCACGGCCCCGCGCTGGTGGAAGTCCACGCCCAGGGCCTCGAACTCCTCCTGGACGTGCCCGGCACCGACCCCGAGGACCAGCCGGCCTCCGCTGAGGTGGTCGAGCGTGGCGTACTGCTTGGCGGTGAGCAGCGGGTGCCGCAGCCCGACGATCGCGACATGGCTGAGCAGCCGGACGCGTTCGGTGGCGGCGGCGAGGAAGGAGAGCGTGGCGACAGGGTCGTACCAGATGGTGCTCATCGCGGCGGCCAGCCGGCGCGGGATGCCGACGTGGTCGCAGCTCGCGAGGTAGGCGAAGCCGGACCGGTCGGCGGCGCGGGCGATCTCCAGCAGGTCCTCGGGACCGGCCTCCGCCTCCCAGGGCTCGGCGTAGAGGGTGCTCTGGGACTGGACGGGAAGCTGCATCCCGTACCGCAGGCTCACCGCGCACCACCACCCGGCCACAGCCCCTCGTCCGTGAGCCCGAGCAGCTCGATGGCGTTGCCCCGCACGATGCGCTCCACGACCTCCGGCGCCAGGTGCCCCATCTGCGCCTCGCCGACCTCGCGGGACTTGGGCCAGGTGCTGTCGGAGTGCGGGTAGTCGGTCTCGTAGAGCACGTTCCCTACGCCGATGGAGTCGAGGTTCTTCAACCCGAAGGCGTCGTCGAAGAAGCAGCCGTAGACGTGCTCGGCGAAGAGTTCGGACGGCGGCCGGTGCACCTTGTCGGCGACACCGCCCCAGCCCCGGTTCTCCTCCCACACCACGTCCGCCCGCTCCAGGATGTAGGGGATCCAGCCGATCTGCCCCTCGGCGTACATGACCTTGAGGCCCGGGAACTGCTCGAACTTGCCGCTCATCAGCCAGTCGACCATCGAGAAGCAGCAGTTGGCGTAGGTGATGGTGGAGCCGACGGCGGGCGGGGCGTCGGCGGAGGTGGACGGCATACGGCTGGAGGAGCCGATGTGCATGGCGACGACCGTGCCGGTCTCCGCGCAGGCGGCGAGGAAGGGGTCCCAGCCGTCGGTGTGGATGGAGGGGAGCCCGAGGTAGGGCGGTATCTCGGAGAAGGCGACGGCGCGGGCCCCGCGCGCGGCGTTGCGCCGGACCTCGGCCGCCGCGAGCTCGGCGTCCCACAGGGGTATGAGGGGCAGGGGGATGAGCCGCCCGTGCGCCTCCGGGCCGCACCACTCCTCCAGCATCCAGTCGTTGTAGGCGCGGACGCAGAGCAGGCCCAGTTCGTGGTCCTCGGCCTCGGTGAAGGTCTGGCCGCAGAAGCGCGGGAAGGTCGGGAAGCACAGGGCGGACTGGACGTGATTGACGTCCATGTCGGCGAGCCGGGCCGGGACGTCGTAGGAACCGGGCCGCATCTGCTCGTACGTGATGACTTCGAGGCGTATCTCGTCCCTGTCGTACCCCACGGCGGTGTCGAGGCGGGTCAGAGGCCTGCGGAGGTCTTCATAGACCCACCAGTCACCGACCGGGCCGTCGTCGCCGGGCTGTCCCATCACGGGCCTGAAGCGCCCGCCGAGGAAGGTCATCTCCTTCACGGGCGCACGGACGATCCGGGGTCCGACGTCCCGGTACTTCTCCGGAAGCCGGTCCTGCCAGACGGTCGCGGGCTCCACGGTGTGGTCGTCCACGGAGATGATCAGCGGAAACGAGCTGTCGTGGGTGTCCATGGCGCTCACGGTAGCGCCGATCTGACGGATCGTCAGCTATGTGGGCGGGCGACGGCCCCGAGGCGAGAACCTGATCGGCGGGAGACGAGCCCGCAACAACCGATGAACGGTTCCGGACATGCATCGGCCGCGACGGCTCCCCCTCCGCGCCGCCGCGGCCGAACCCCGTGTGGGAGTGGCTTACTTCGTCGGCTTGAAGGGCTCCGACGTGGCGTGCAGGTCCTTCGTCTCGAGCGGCTCGTCGGTGGCGTGCAGATCCTGCTTCTTCACGGCGCCCTCGTCCGTGGCGTGCAGGTCCTCCGTCGACACCTCGCCGGCCTTCGCGTCGGTCGCGTGCAGGTCCTGCGGCTTGAGCTCGTCGCCCATGATCGTCAACTCTCCTTGGCGTGGGTCGAGTACTGAGGTCCGCGGGCCCGCCCGGTCACTCCCCCGAGGGTGACCGGGCGGGCCCGCCTGGGCCGTTCACCCTAGTTCTGAGGTGCGAGGCCCAGTGCAGTGACCCGTCTGCCCCCCGACGCGACGGATCGACTACGTCAAGCATGGCGTGGCGCGATAAACGAACGATGAACGCGGCCGGCCGGCCCCGGGACCTGTCGTCAGGCCGCCTGCACCGGGGACAGCAACGCGCGCACCTCGGCGGCCTCGGGCGAGCCCAGCTCCTCGTAGATCCCGGCCGCTTCCTGCCAGCAGACCTGGGCCCTGCCCGTCTGCCCGATGCCGCTGAGCGCGCGGCCGAGGACGGTGAGGACGTTGCCGCGCCGCCACTCCCCGCCGATGCCGCGGAGCACGGTGAGCGCCATCTCGGCGTTCGAGGCGGCCTGCGCGGGGCGCCGGGCGGCGAGATCCAGCTCGGCCAGCCGGAACAGGCTCATGCCCTCCCAGAGGCGCTGCCTGCTGTCCCGGAACACCCCCAGCGCTTCCTGGAGCCGGTCGGCCGCGTCGCCCAGCTCACCGCTCTGGGTGAGGGCGAGGCCGAGGGCGTAGCGGGCGTTGGCCCCGCGCAGGGAGTTGCCCATGCCGTCGTAGATGGCGATGCCCTCCTGGGCCAGCGCGACCGCGCTCTGGGTCCGCCCGGTCGCGAGATGGATCCGGGACAGGTTGCACAGCGCGGCGGCCTCGCCCGGACTGTTCCCCAGGGCCCGGAAGTGCTCGATGGCCCGGGACAGATGCTCCTCGCCGTCCTCATGGCGGTTCTGGTACAGCGCGATGATGCCGCGGGCGTTGCGGGCCCAGCAGACGGTGAACAGGTCGTCGGCCTCCTGCGCGAGGAGGATGGCCCGCTCCGCCTCCTGGTCGGCCCGTTCGAAACGGCCGCCCACGTGGTGGACGTTGACGAGCGTCGTCAGGGCCCGGCCCTCCGCCCGCCCGAGTTCCCGCTGCCGGGCCGCGCCCAGGAGCGCCTCGGCTGTCGTCTCGTACTCGCGGGAGTTGGCCCCGGACTCGGACAGATCGTGCGCCGCCCACAGCAGGTCGATCGCCCGGGGGAGCATGTCCGGCAGCCCCGCGGACTGCCGTACGCACGCGAGGAGGCAGATGGCCTCCGCGTACAGCCAGTCCTGCGCGGCGTGCCGGTTGCCGAAACGCAGCCCCGCGTACGAGGTGGGCTCCAGATGGTCCACCAGCCGGTCGCCCGGCCGCTCGATCGCGTACACCCCCGCCGCCGACGCCAGGTAGAAGTCCAGGAGGCGCGACAGCGCGGCCCCCCGCTCGCTCGGCGTCAGCTCGTCCCGCTCGGCGCACACACGCGCGTAGAGCCGCACCAGGTCGTGGAAGCGGTAGCGGCCGGGGGCCGCCGACTCCAGGAGCGAGGTGTCCACGAGGGACTCCAGCAGGTCCTCCGTGTTCTCGACCGGGAGGTCCAGAACCGCCGCCGCGGCCGGGAGGGACATGTCCGGGCCGTCGGCCAGGCCCAGCAGGCGGAAGGCGCGGGCCTGGGCGGGCTCCAGCTGGCCGTAGCCCAGCTCGAAGGTGGCCTTCACGGCCAGGTCGCCCGCCTGGAGTTCGTCCAGGCGGCGGCGTTCGTCGGCGAGCTTCGCCGCGAGCACCGACACCGTCCAGGTGCGGCGGGCCGCCAGCCGGGACGCCGCGATGCGGATCGCCAGCGGCAGGAAACCGCAGGCCGCCACCACGTCCAGGGCGGCCTTCCGCTCGGACGCCACCCGCTCCTCGCCCACGATCTTCGTGAACAGCGCCAGCGCCTCGTCCGGGGACATCACGTCCAGGTCGACCAGGTGGGCACCCGCCAGGTCCACCATCCGCACCCGGGAGGTGACCAGCGCGGCGCAGCCGTCCGTGCCGGGCAGCAGGGGGCGTATCTGGGCGGCGTCACGGGCGTTGTCCAGCAGCACCAGGACGCGGCGGCCCGCCAGGACCGAGCGGTACAGCGCCGCGCGCTCCTCCAGGGAGTCGGGGATCGCCGAGTCGGCCGTGCCGAGCGCGCGCAGAAACGAGCCGAGGACCGTCTCCGGCTCCGCCGACCGGGCGCCCGCGCCCTGGAGGTCGACGTACAGCTGCCCGTCCGGGAACGCCGAGCGCGCCTGGTGGGCCACGTGCACGGCGAGGGTCGTCTTGCCCACACCGCCGATCCCGGCCAGGGCCGAGACCGCCATGACGCGGCCCTCGGCGGCGGTCATGATGTCGCCGAGCTCGCGTACGAACCCGGAGCGGCCGGTGAAGTCCGGCACCGTCGCCGGCAGCTGGGCCGGGCGCACCGGCACGGAGGCGGGCTCGGCGGCCGGGGAGGAGGGCTCGGCGAGGCCCGGGTCCGCCTGGAGGATGCGCTGCTGCAGCTCGCTCAGGCCGGGGCGCGGGTCCACGCCCAGTTCGTCGGCGAGCAGGCGCCGCGTGTCGGCGTACACCGCGAGGGCCTCCGCCTGACGGCCGCTGCGGTACAGCGCCAGCATCAGCAGCTCGCGGAGCCGCTCGCGCAGCGGATGGTCGGCGGTGAGCGCCGTGAGCTCCGAGACGGCCTCCGCGTGGCAGCCCTGCTCCAGGTCCATGTCCAGGCGGGACTCGACGAGCTGGAGCCGCCATTCCTCCAGGCGGACGCGCTGCGCCTCGGCGTACGGGCCCGGTACGCCCGCCAGGGTCTCCCCGTCCCACAGGGCGAGGGAGCGCCGCAGGGTGTCGCGGGCGTGGCAGAGGTCGCCCGCCGACCGGGCCTTCTCCGCCTCGGTCGCGAGGTCCTGGGCCACGGCCAGGTCGAGGGCGCCCTCGGCGAGGCCGCGTACCGCGTAGCCGCCGGACTCGCTGACCAGGACGCCCGGGTCCAGCACCTTGCGCAGGCGCGAGGCGTACGTCCGCAGCGCCGCCAGGGCCTGCGAGGGCGGTTCCTCGCCCCACAGGGCGTCGATCAGTTCCGCCGCCGTGGCCGTACGGCCCTCGCGCAGCAGCAGGGCGGCGAGCAGGGCGCGTTGCTGGGGGGAGCCGGTGGTGATCGGCTCGTCGCCGCGCGAGGCGCGCACCGGTCCGAGCACGCTGAAGCGCAGCGTCGTCGAAACCCCCGGTTCTGCCGACTTCGTTGAGGAGTCGGGACGCCGCTGCTCCGGTACGCGCGGCACACCGTCCGGTACACCGTCCATGCAGTCCCCCTAGACATCCTGAGCAACCACGCCAGTTTGCCTTGTGCGCGGCGGATACGTCAGCCGTGGGGGACACCGATCACAGGCCGACGCACGGGAGTCCACAAGGTCCGCACACTCTCTCCGCAAGCGGCAGCGACGCCACTCGCTGCCGGGGCTTCGATGACCTCCCGAACCCTCGAGGTTGCCTTACAACGCGACGACTCGCACGCTCGCCCCGCACAGCTTTCCCATGTCGTCCTCATCGGACGTGAAGAGCACCACGCCCCCGGGCTGCCGCCCTGCGATCACCGCCAGGGCCGCGTCGATCGCGTACTTGTGGCCGTGCAGCCCCGTGTCCTGGAGCAGCGTGACAGCGGCGTCGGCGACGTCCCGCGTCACGGGTTCCACGACGACACGCGACATGGCCCACGCCCAGGCTGCACGCTGCACGCGGCCGTGGTAGGCCTCGATCAGCGTCATGGAGCTGGTCACGACACGGATGCCGGAGCGGTGGGCGTCCTTGAGTCGCGCGAGCATCGCCCGATCACCCAGTACGGCTCGTGACAACGCCTCGCAGTCCAGCACGTAACAGGACGGCAGCATCAGCTCGCCTTCCGGTGCTGCTGCCCGGCCGGAGCACCCTGCTCCGTGAAGTGGCGCTCGAACTCCCTGCGCTCAGCCTCTGCCGACGCCAGCTCGTCGTCGGTGACGGAGCCGTGTTCCTCCTCCAGCCGGGCCACCAGCTCACCGAGGCGGTCCCGCTCACGCTGACGCTCTATGGCCCGCGTGACATAGGCACTGAAGCCGCCGGATCCGACATCCTGCCGGATCTCCTCGGCGAGCTCCTCGGGCAGCGTGACGGTGTACTTCTTCGTTGCCATACCAATTACCATACCGCTCCGAGGCGTCTCCGTCCTGGCGGAGGCCCGTGCGGCCCCGGCCATCGGGTGTCAGTCCGGACATGGACTGCGGCAGCGCGCGATAGTGGGTCCGGCAGATCAGCACCAGTCGGATCGATCGTGGAGGCGGCCGCATGCCCGGCGAGCAACCCCAGTTGTACGAGACCCTCGACGAGCGGTTCCGGACGGGTCGGTGTCAGGCCGGGGACTCGCGGCTGGAGGCGTTGTACGAGGGGTGCCGGTGGGCCGAGGGGCCCGTGTACGTGCCCGCCGGGCGGTATCTCCTGTGGAGCGACATTCCCAACGACCGGCTGCTGCGGTGGGACGAGACCACCGGGGCCGTCGGCGTCTTCCGCTCCCCCGCCGGGTACCCCAACGGCAACACCCTCGACGGCCAGGGCCGGCTCATCACCTGCGAGCAGGGCAATCGGCGGGTGACCCGGACCGAGCACGACGGGTCGGTCACCGTGATCGCGGAGCGGTTCCGGGGGAAGCGGCTCAACAGCCCGAACGACGCCGTCGTGAAGTCCGACGGGTCGGTGTGGTTCTCCGACCCCGAGTTCGGGATCGCCACCGACTACGAGGGCCATCGGGGCGAGAGCGAGATCGGCGCCCGGAACGTCTACCGCGTCGACCCCGGCAGCGGTGAGGTGCGGCTGGTGGCCGACGGCTTCCAGGGCCCCAACGGGCTCGTGTTCGACCCCGACGAGCAGCGGCTGTACGTGTCGGACAGCCTCGCCAACCACATCCGTGCCTTCGACGTCCAGGACGACGGCACCCTGAGCGGCGGCGGGGTCTTCGCCGAGGGCGCGAACGGCAGCTTCGACAACATCCGGTTCGACGACGAGGGGCGGCTCTGGGCCGCCGCCATGCACGGGGGCGTGCACTGCTACGACCCCGACGGCACCCTCCTCGGCCGCGTCCTGGTCCCCGGCACCGTCGCCAACATCCGGTTCGGCGGCGCCCGGCGGAACCGGATGTTCATCGCCGCCGACACCACCCTCTACTCCCTCGTCATGTCCGTGACCGGGACACCGCCCCTGCCACCGGCCAGGCCCTGAGCCCGCAGCGCCCCCTTCAGGACCTTCCCGCTCGCGTTCCGCGGCAGTTCCGCCACGAACTCCACCGCCCGCGGGACCTTGTAGTTCGCCATCTCCCGGCGTGACCAGGCCATCAGGTCGTCGCCCGTGACCAACGCGCCCGGCCGTCGCACGACATACGCCCTGCCGACCTCCCCGAGCCGGGCGTCCGGGACGCCGATCACCGCCACGTCCGCCACGTCCGGGTGGAGGCCGAGGAGCTGCTCTATCTCGGCGGGGTAGGCGTTGAAGCCACCGACGATGAACATGTCCTTGAGGCGGTCGGTGATGCGCAGGTTGCCCTCGGGGTCCAGGACGCCGACGTCGCCCGTGCGCAGCCAGCCGTCCTCCGAGAGCACCTCGGCGGTGGCCGGCCCGTCCTCGTAGTAGCCGGTCATGACGTTGAAGCCGCGGACCAGGACCTCGCCCGGCGCACCGGGGCCCAGCAACCCGCCCTCGGGGTCCACGA
The DNA here is from genome assembly GCF_045040895.1 of Streptomyces purpurascens. Lineage (NCBI taxonomy): Bacteria > Bacillati > Actinomycetota > Actinomycetes > Kitasatosporales > Streptomycetaceae > Streptomyces > Streptomyces purpurascens. The sequence goes on from NZ_CP108341.1 coordinate 4,075,689, forward strand.
CCCGTACCTCCGTGCCGGGGATGGCCCGGCCCGACGTCGAGGCGATCACCGTCGGGTCGTCGCCGCGCCGGCACATCGTGACGACACCACTCGCCTCGGAGAGGCCGTACGCGGTCAGGACCGTGCCGATGCCGAGTTCGGCGCGCAGGCGCTCGACGAGCCGCAGCGGCACCACCGCCGCTCCCGTCACCACCAGGCGCAGGGCCGACAGGTCGTGCGCGTCGCGTGCCGGGTGGTCCAGGAGGGACTGGAGGAGCGTCGGCGGGCCCGGCAACACCGACACCCGTTCCGCGGCGATGTTGGCCAGGACCGTGTTCACGCCGAACACCGGCTGGGGGATCATCGTCGCGCCCCGCATCAGGCAGGCGATCACCCCGGCCTTGTAGCCGAAGGTGTGGAAGAAGGGGTTGACGATGAGGTACCGGTCGCCTTCGGCCAGGCCCGCCAGCTCGCCCCAGATGTCGTACGCCCGCAGCGTCTGGGCGTGGGTGATGACCGCGCCCTTGGGGCGGCCGGTCGTGCCCGAGGTGAAGATGATGTCCGAGGGACTGGCTCCGGCGACCGCGTCCGCCCTCGCGCGCACGTCCGCCGACCCCACCCCCTCCCCGCTCGCCAGGAAGTCCTTCCAGGTGAGGAAGTCGGCGGGAGCGTCCTCGGAGAACACGACCACGCGTTCCAGGTCCGGCAGGCCGGGCAGCGGGCCGGCGCCCGGGCCCTCCCCCGCCGCTCGCCGCAGCGACGCCACGTACGAGGTGCCGAGGAACGTGCCCGTCACGAACAGCAGCCGCGCCCCGCCGCGCCGCAGGACGTCCGCCGCCTCCGCGCCCTTGAACCGGGTGTTGAGCGGGACCAGCACGCCGCCCGCCGACACCGCGCCCAGGGCCGCGACGATCCAGTCGAGGGTGTTGGGCGCCCAGATGCCGACCCGGTCGCCCGGCTCGACCCCGTTCGCCAGGCAGGCCGCCGCCGCGCGCTCCACGCGTGCGCCCAGTTCCGCGTAGGTGATCCGGGTGCGGCCCTCGACGACCGCCTCGACGTCCGCGTACCGCTCGGCCGCCGACCGGACCAGGTCCGGAACGCTCTCCCATGCCGTATCCGCTCGCACAGCACGCCTCCAGCAGTTGCCCGAGTAGCAGCCCGCACCGTAGCTGACTGTCCGTCAGATTAGCTGTAATCTGACGACCTGTCAGCGACGGCTCGGACCGGAGGTGCGCGCGGAATGGCAGCAGGATCGGGGAGCCTCAAGGACGCCACGGCCATCGTCGGCATCGGCCAGACCCCCTTCGCCAAGCAACTCCCCGAGGACGAACGCACCCTGGCCTGCCGGGCCGTGCTGGCCGCCCTCGACGACGCCGGGATCGCGCCCGGCGAGGTCGACGCCCTCGCCTCCTACACCATGGAGGAGACGGACGAGGTCGAGCTGGCCAAGGCCTGCGGCTTCGGGGACCTCACCTTCTTCAGCAAGGTCGGCTTCGGAGGCGGCGGTTCGTGCGCCACCGTCGCCCATCTCGCCACCGCCGTCGCGGCCGGGCAGGCGAACGTCGGGGTCGCCTGGCGGTCGCGCAAGCGGGGCAGCGGACCCCGGCCGTGGACCAACACCGCCGTCCAGCTCCCGACCCCGGCCCAGTGGACCCGGCCGTACGGGCTGCTCAGGCCCGTCGACGAGATCGCCATGCTCGCCCGGCGCTATCTGCACGAGTACGGGGCCACCCGCGACCACCTGTTCAACGTCGCCCTGGCCTGCCGCAACCGCGCCAACCAGAACCCCGACGCGATCATGTACGACCGGCCCCTCACCCGCGAGATGTACATGACGTCCCGCTGGGTCAGCGAGCCGCTCTGCCTCTTCGACAACTGCCTGGAGACCGACGGGGCGTTGGCCTGTGTCGTCGTCTCCGCCGAGCGGGCCCGGGACTGCCGACGCAAGCCCGTCTACGTCCACTCCGCCGCCCAGTCGCTGCCCGCCCAGCACCACGGCATGGTCAACTACTGGAACGACGACCCCCTCACCGGCCCCGCCTGGAGCGCCGCCCGGCATCTGTGGAAGCACTCCGACCTGGCCCCCGAGGACGTGGACGTCGCCCAGATCTACGACGCCTTCACGCCCCTGGTCCTCCTCTCCCTGGAGGGCTACGGCTTCTGCGGGCGCGGCGAGGGCGGGGCGTTCACCGAGGGCGGGGCGCTGGAGACCGGCGGGCTGCTGCCCGTGAACACCGGCGGGGGCGGCCTGTCCGAGGCCTATGTGCACGGCTTCAACCTCATCAACGAAGGGGTGAAGCAGCTGCGCGGGACCAGTACCGCGCAGGTGCCGGACGCCTCCGTCTGTCTGGTCACGGCGGGTGAAGGGGTGCCGACCTCCGCCCTTCTGCTGAGGAGTTGAGATGCTGCGTCCCGTCACCGACCCCGACGGCGCCCCCTTCTGGGGGTACGCCGCCCGGGGCGAGCTCCGCGTCCAGGCCTGCGCCCGATGCGGCGAGCTCCGCTTCCCGCCCCGGCCCTGCTGCCCGCACTGCCAGTCCTTCGAGTCCGAGTGGCGCCTCGTCTCGGGTGGCGGCCATGTCTGGTCGTACGTCGTTCCGCATCCGCCGCTGCTGCCCGGCTACGCGGAGCTGGCGCCGTACAACGTGGTCGTCGTCGAGCTGGACGAGGCGCCCCGCGTCCGGCTCGTCGGCAACCTCGTCGCCGGGCCCGGTGAGCCGATCGACTCGCTGCCGGTGGAGGGCATCCGCATCGGCGCCCGCGTGCGGGTCGTCTTCGACGACGGCCTGCCGCGGTGGGTCCTGGAGCGGCCATGAGCAGCGTGCTCGTCAGCGCCGACAAGGACAGCGGGGTCGCCGTCGTCACCCTGAACCGGCCCGGCCGGCTCAACGCGATCGACCTGGAGATGGCCGGGCGACTCGCCGACGTCTGGCGGGAGTTGCGGTTCGACGACACCGTACGGGCCGTCGTGCTCACAGGGGCCGGGGAGCGCGCCTTCTGCACCGGCATCGACCGGGACGCCGTCGTGCCGCAGCCGAACTCACCGTTCGCGCAGGACGATCCGCTGCTCGGCATCGGGCCGAAGGCGAACGACCTGTGGAAGCCGGTCGTCGCCGCCGTGCGCGGGATGGCCTGCGGGGGTGCCTTCTACCTGCTCGGCGAGGCGGAGTTCATCGTCGCCGACACCACCGCCGCCTTCTTCGACCCGCACACCACCTACGGCATGGTCAGCGCCTACGAGTCCGTCCTCATGGCGCAGCGCGTGCCGTACGGGGAGGTCGCGCGGATGGCCCTGATGGGCACGGCCGAGCGGATCTCGGCGCGGCGGGCGTACGAGGTCGGGCTGGTGTCGGAACTCGCGCCGGAGGGCGGGGCGCTGGAGGCGGCGACCGCGTGTGCATCCGTCATCGCCGGGCATCCGACGGAGGCCGTGCAGGGGACCGTGCGGGCGCTGTGGGCCGCGAGCGAGGCGGGGCGGGCTCAGGGCGTCGCGCAGGCGCCGCATCTCATCGCGCTCGGGAACGCGGCGGGTGAGCGGCAGGCCCGGCTGTTCGCGGAGCGGGGGCGTGCGTACCGGTTGCGGTAGTAAAAGTCGTTTACTCATACACGCGTATGCTCGACCCGTGGTTGAGCATCGGATGATCGACGTGAACGGCATACAACTGCACATCGCGGAGCAGGGCGAGGGCCCGCTCGTGGTGCTGCTGCACGGTTTCCCGGAGTCCTGGCACTCCTGGCGGCACCAGTTCGGGCCGCTGGCCGAGGCCGGTTTCCGGGTGGTCGCGCCCGACCAGCGCGGGTACGGCGGCAGTGACCGCCCCGAGGACGTGTCCGCGTACAGCATCTTCCACCTGGTGGGCGATGTGGTCGGGCTGATCCACGCGCTGGGCGAGGAGCAGGCGTTCGTCGTCGGGCACGACTGGGGGGCGCCGGTGGCCTGGCACACCGCGCTGCTGCGGCCCGACGTCGTGCGCGGGGTCGCCGGGCTGAGCGTGCCGCCGCCCTTCCGTGGTGCGCAGCCGCCGCTCAAGACCATGCGGGAGCGGTTCGGCGGGCACTTCTACTGGAACTACTTCGAGGAGCCCGGCGTCGCGGACGCCGAGTTCGCCGCCGACACCCGCACCGCCCTGCGCAAGCTGCTGTACTCCGCCTCCGGTGACGCGCCGGACGCCGGCCGTCCCGAGCAGGCCCTGGTCGAGGACCTGGGGCGCGGCTGGCTCGCGGACGCCCCGAACCCCGAGGTGCTGCCCGACTGGCTCACCGAGGCGGACCTCGACACCCTCACCGAGAGCTTCGAGCCGGGCTTCACCGGCGCGCTCAACTGGTATCGCAACCTGGACCGCAACTGGGAGCTGACCGCCCCGTGGCAGGGCGCGGTCGTGTCCTCGCCCGCGCTGTACGTGTACGGCGACCGCGACCTGGTCCCGGCCTTCCCGGGCACGCCCGAACTGATCGAGGCACTGCCCGGGTTGATGCCGAACCTGCGGCGCGAGCCGGTCGTGCTGCCGGGCTGCGGCCACTGGACGCAGCAGGAGCGGCCCGCCGAGGTGAACAAGGTACTGATCGACTTCCTGACGGAACTGCGGGACTGAGCCCCGGTCCCGTCAGTCGTTCCCGTCAGTCGTCGACGAGGGCCTGGCGGTCGACCTCGCAGTGGTCGACCGAGTCGGCCAGGCCCGTGCCGCCGCCCACCTGGACGTCGACGGTGGCCTTGCCGTTCGCGGGGACGGTGACGTCCCCGTACCGGTCGATGACGGTGACGCCCTGAGCGTCCTCGAAGGTGACCGAGACGGAGAAGTCGGCCTCGCGGCCGTTGGGGTTGCTGACCTCGACGGTCGCGTACGGCCGGGCCGGGGTCGCGCAGCTCACCAGCTTCGCCGTGCCGTCCCGCAGCGCCTTGCGGCTGCCGGATCCGGCGGAGGACGTCGGCGTGGAGCCGTAGTTCGGCCTGCGGGTGTAGGAGCTGCCGCCACCGCTGCCGCCGCTGCCGCTGCCGCTGCTCCCGTAGGAGTCGTCGTCCGAGTCGTAGGACCCGCCGCCGTACCCGCCGCCCGAGGTCGACGACCTCGAGCTGTCGTGGTCCTGGCTGGAGCTGCTGCACCCGCCCCCACCGCTGCCACCGCCGTGACCGTGGCTACCGCCGCGGCCCCGGCCGGTCGAGAAGCCGGTCAGTGCCAGGACCACCAGGACCAGCACCGCTGTGAATTTGAGCCTGCGCCCCCGTATCTGCATGGCCGGGAGCCTAGTGATCGCCTGTCACGGTCATGTCACTGCGTGGCGACCGGCGCGTACCCGGCGTAGCGTCTTGGGTGAGAGCGGTGATCGGACCGCTCCCCGAAGCGACGGCCGCCGTCTGGAACCCTTCCGTGCGCCGGTACGACGGCCGTCCCCGGACGCGTCACGCGGTGCGTGCCGTGCCCGTGCCCTTCTCCGCGTCCAGCGCGTACACACAGCGGTCCTTGCTGCACGCGTACACCACCCCGTCCTGGACGACCGGGGAGCCGGTGATCTCGCCGCCCGTGGCGAGCTTCCAGCGCAGCCGGCCGTCGTCGGCCTTGAGGGTGTAGAGGAGATGGTCGGTGGAGCCGAAGTGGATGCGGCCCTCGGCCACCGAGGGGGCGCCCACGATGTCGCCGCCGGCCTGGAAGCGCCACTTGGGCGTGCCGGTGACCGCGTCGAGGGTGTAGAGGCCCTTGCCGCTGCCCACGTGGACATGGCCGGCGGCGACCAGGACGGGCTCGACGGAGGCGCGGGACTCGGTGGCGATGCGCCAGCGGTCGCGGCCGTCGGTGGCGTCGAGGGCGTACACCGTGCCGAGGTAGTCGGCGAGGTAGATGCCGCCGCCGGTGACGGCCGGGCCGGGGACGAAGGTGGGCGGGGAGAGGAAGACGGCCGGGGCCTCGAAGTGCCACTTCACATGCCCGGCGGCCACGTCGAGGGCCAGGACGCGGGTGCCGGCGCAGACGTACACGTAGCCGTCGGTCGCCGGGGTGATCCGGACCGGGACGCCGCCGCAGGAGGCCGCGTCGCCGATCGGGTACGACCAGCGCTCGTCGCCGGTGCGGGCGTCCAGGGCGCGCAGCCGGGCGTCCTGCCACGCGTAGACCGTGCCGTCGTGCAGGACGGGCCCGGCCTCGGGGGACTCGAAGTCGGTCTGGCAGCCGGTGATCTCCCAGAGCTTCTGGCCGGTCGAGGCCTCCCAGCCCTGGACGCCGCCGCCCCGGGTGCCGGTGACGACGGTGCCGCGGCCGGCTTGGAGCGCGTAGACCCAGGCGTCCGTCTGCAGGCGCCACAGGTCGGCGCCCTCACGGGCGTCCAGGGCGAACAGCGTGGGCCCGTCGGAGGCGTGGATACGGCCGTCCGCGACCGCCATGGACCAGGCGACGTCCCGGGTCTTGAAGCGGCGGCGGCCGGTGCCCACGTCCAGGGCGTGCACCTCGAAGGAGGTGACGTAGACGAGGTCGTCGGCGACGGAGGGGGTGCCCCAGACGTCGTTGGACATGCGGAAGCGCCAGGGCCGCCAGCCGCTCGCCTCGGGCGGCGCGACCGGGGCCGGGGGCGCGGCGACGGCGGGGCCCACGGCGGGGTCCGTGCCGTTGACGCCGGGGCGGGGCTTGGACCAGGAGGCGGCGAGGGCGGCCTCCGGAGGGGGTGCCTTGACGGCGGCGGCCCGGACGTCGGCGACGCGCGGGCCCGGGCCGATGGGCACCTGGCCGCCGGCCAGCCGGACGGGGCCGGTGTCGGGGCCGCCGCCCACGGGAGCCACCACGGACGCGGGCGCCGGGACGACGGGGTCGTGCGAGGGCGGGGGCGGGATGGGCGCGGGGCCGGGGGCCGGGACCGGGGCGGGGCGTCCGCCGCCGCTGCGGCCGGCGCCGGGGGCGGGCTTGCCGGCCGGGCGGCCGTTGCGGCGGGACTCGATCAGGCCCACGGCCCGCTCGGGCAGCCACGCGGAGGCGGTGCCGCTGTCGTCGGAGCCGGAGCCGAAGAGGTGGGGAGCCAGCTGGGCCTGGAGGTCGGCCGGGTTGGGGCGGCCCGTCGGCTCCATCTGCATACAGGACTCGATGAGCGGACGCAGCTCGTCCGGGAGGCCCTCCAGGTCCGGGCCCTCGCGCAGCAGCATGAAGACCGTCTCGACCGGGTTGGCGCCGTGGAACGGCGGGTGTCCGGTGGCGGCGAAGACCAGCATGGAGCCGAGGGAGAAGACGTCGGACGCGCCCGTGACGCTGCGGGAGTCCTTGGCCTGCTCGGGGGACATGTAGGCGGGTGTGCCGACGGCGACGTTCGTCATCGTCAAACGTGTGTTCGAAACGCCGGACGCGATGCCGAAGTCGATGACCCGGGGGCCGTCCTCGACGACGAGGACGTTGGAGGGCTTGAGGTCGCGGTGGACGAGCCCCGCACCGTGGATGGACTGGAGCGCCTCGGCCACGCCCGCCGCGAGCCAGCGCACCGCCTGGGCCGGCATCGGCCCGCAGTCGTTCACTATCTCCTCGAGGGAGGGCGCGGGGACGTAGGCGGTGGCCAGCCAGGGCACGGCGGCACGCGGGTCGGCGTCCACGACCGCGGCCGTGTAGAAACCGGAGACCGCGCGGGCCGCCTCCACCTCACGCGTGAAGCGGACCCGGAACAGCTGGTCCTCGGCCAGTTCCGTGCGGACGGTCTTGATCGCCACACGCCGGCCCGACGCCGAGCGCGCGAGATAGACCAGCCCCATGCCGCCGGCACCCAGCCGTCCCAGCACCTCGAACGGCCCGATCCGCCGCGGATCGTGCTGCGTCAGCTGATCCACCACTCTGCCTGCCACCTCCCCGTACGAGCCGCGCCAAGCCACATGTTCCACGCGACCCCGTGCAGCGTCTCACCACCGCACCGCCATGGCGGCACGCACCCCGATTCTTCCTGGCCGGAGCCGTGGTGGCGAACCCGGCGACGATTGGGGTGTCTCCGTACACACAGGGGCAAAAGATGACCATATGGCGCCAGGTCAGCGGCGCAGCAGCGCGAAGGACGCCCCCTGATCGTCCGTGACGACGGCGGCCGTGCCGTACGAGGTCTCGAACGGCGGGACCTGGACGCGGCCGCCGAGCCGGGTGACCTCCTCCAGCGCGGCCGGTACGTCCTCGACGGCGAAGTGGACGAGGAAGTGGGGCGGCATCTCGGCCGCGAAACGGTCGGAGACGGGGGCGCGGCCGAAGTCGGGCTCGGCGTCCGGCCCGAACAGGGCCTCCTGGAAGAGATCGCCGTAGAAGTCGTTGGCCGCCTCGGTGTCCCGCGCGTACAGCTCGGCCCAGGCGAAGGTGCCCGGCTCGTGCCGCTTGCCGAAACCGGCGTGCTCGTCCGGCTGCCACAGGGCGAAGACGGCCCCCTCCGGGTCGGTGACCAGGGCGGTGACACCCAGGTCACCGGCCGGTACCGGCGCCGAGACGACCTGCCCGCCGGCCGACCGGATGCGCCGGACCAGCGCCGGGGCGTCCGGGGTCGCGAAGTACACCGTCCAGACGGTGGGCAGCCGGCCGTCCACCTTGCGGACCAGGGCGGCCACGGGTTCGCCGTCCTTCAGCGCCTCGGCGAAGGAGCCGTACCACTCGTCCTCGAAGGTCCACCCGAAAAGTTCACCGTAGAACCGCTTGCCCGCCTCGACGTCGCGAAGCTGCGCGTCCACCCAGCAGGGGATGCCCTCTGCGTACACCGATGCCCTGTTTTCGGCCATGCCGCCAACGTAACCGCGACGGCCGCAGCCCGCAGACCAGGCACACCAGTCTCCGCACTCCCTTACACCCCATTTGCAGTCGGCCGAATCGCGCCTCGATCCCGCCTCGGTAAGCTGACGTCATGACAGGACAAGTGCGTACCGTCGACGGCCGCGTGGCCGGCCGGCGTGGGCAGGCGACCCGGCAGAAGCTGCTCGACTGCCTCAGCGAGATGCTCAGCTCCTCCCCGTACCGGGATGTCAAAGTCATCGATGTCGCCCGGAAGGCGGGCACTTCGCCCGCGACCTTCTACCAGTACTTCCCGGACGTCGAGGGCGCCGTCCTGGAGATCGCCGAGCAAATGGCGACCGAGGGCGCCGCGTTGACCGAGCTCCTGGAGGGCCGCTCCTGGGCCGGCAAGGCCGGCTGGCAGACGGCGCAGGAACTCGTCGACGGGTTCCTGGAGTTCTGGCGCAAGAACGACGCGATCCTCCGGGTCGTCGATCTCGGCGCCGCCGAGGGCGACAAGCGCTTCTACAAGCTCCGGATGAAGATCCTCAACTCGGTGAACAACTCCCTCGCGGACGCCGTCGCCGAGCTCCAGGCCAAGGGCAGGGTCGACAAGGACGTGAACCCGGCGGCCGTCGCCGGCTCGCTGGTCGCGATGCTCGCCGCCGTGGCCTCGCACCAGAAGGGCTTCACCTCCTGGGGCGTGAAGCAGGCCGAACTGAAACCGAACCTGGCGCTGTTGGTGCACCTGGGCGTCACCGGCAGAAAGCCGACGAAGTAGCCGCCCGCGCCTTCGGCTCTTTTCCCGCCCCAAGTCCTGTCTGCCAGGCGGCGGTCCACCCGGGTGGACCGCCGCCTGTCGCGCTCTCCGCCTTCGTGTGGCTTCTGCCTCCGCGCGACTCCTAGCTCCGTACGATCCTGAACAGCCGGATCTCCCGCTCCACCCGCGCCTGGTACGCGGCGTACGGCGGCCAGAACTCCAGCACCGCCTTCCATGCCGCCGCCCGCTCCTCCCCCTCCAGCAGCCTGGCCGTGACCGGGATGTCCTGGCCCTTCCAGCTGATCTCGGCTCTCGGATGGGCCAGCAGATTGTGGCTCCAGGCGGGGTGCCCCTCACGCCCGAAGTTGGACCCGACCAGGACCCAGCCGCGCTCCCCGTCGCTCTCCGGCATGCAGGCCAGCGGCGTACGCCGGGCCAGCCCGCTGCGCGCCCCGGTTGAGGTCAGCACCACGCCCGGCAGCAGCTGCGCGCTGAGCAGCACCTTTCCGCGGGTGAGCCGGTGCACGGCCCGGTCCAGGGCCGGGAACACATGCGGGGCCACCCGCGCGAACCCCGGAGCGGAGGACACCTTCTGCACGAACCGCACGCCCCTCATCGGCCGGCCTCCTCGAAGACATGCGCCGCGTCGGCGGCCTGCGCCCGCAGCCGGTGCACCGGCCCGAACAGCAGCTCGTCCCCTGCGGCACGCTTGAAGTACAGATGCGTCTCGTGCTCCCAGGTGAACCCGATGCCGCCGTGCAGCTGGATCCCCTCGGCGGCGGCCCCACGCAGGGCCTGCAGCGCCTGGGCGAGGGCGAGCCCGCCCGCCTTCTCGCCGTCGGCGGCGGCGCCGGCCCAGGCCGCGTAGTACGCCGCCGAGCGGGCCGCCCGCACCTGGACGTAGGCGTCGGCCAGCCGGTGCTTGACCGCCTGGAAGGAGCCGACCGGCCGCCCGAACTGCTCGCGCCGCCCCACGTACTCCACGGTCCGTTCCAGCACCCGGTCGGCCGCCCCCACGGCCTCGGCGGCGAGACAGACGGCGGCGGTGTCACCGAGCCGGGCGAGGGCGGCCAGGACGTCGTCGCCCTCACGACCCAGCAACTCGGCTTCCACCTGGCGGAGTTGAACGCGCGCCTGCGGACGGGTCGCGTCCAGCGCGGTCTGCCGTACGCGGGTGAGCCCCTCGGCGTCCGACCGTACGAGGAAGAGCAGGACGCGGGAACGGGCGAACCCCCCGGCGTGCGCGGCGACCAGGAGCAGCCCCGCGCTGTGCCCGTCGAGGACCTGCCCGGCCTCCCCGTACAGCCGCCAGCCGCCGTCCGCCTGCCGGGCCTGCACTCCCCCGGCCCGTCCGCCGCCGGCCCACGCCCCGCGCCGGTCGTGGCCGGTGAGCGCGAGGGCGGCGGTGAGGGCGGGTCCCGGTACGGCGAGGGCGGCGGTGAGTGCGCCGGAGGCGATGCGCGGGAGGAGGTCAGCCCGCTGGGCGTCGGTGCCGAGGGCCAGGAGCAGCGGGGCCACGAGGACGGCCGTGGCGAGCAGGGGCGAGGGGGCGAGGGCCCGGCCCGTCTCCTCGCAGGCGAGGGCCAGCTCGGTGACCGAGCAGCCGACACCACCGTAGGCCTCGGGGAGGGCCAGCCCGGGCAGGCCGAGCTGGTCGGCGAGGGCGGTCCACAGGGCCGGGTCGTGTCCGGCCGGGGTGTCGAGGGCGGCCCGCAGCTCCCCCGGACCGCACCGCTTGTGGAGCAGGTCGCGCAGGGTGCGGCGGATCTCGTCCTGTTCGGCGGTGAGGCGGGCGTCCATGGGCTACCTCCGCATCTGACGGTGCGTCATATTAGGGCGCCGGAGCGGGAATGCCCAGAGTCCCGGCGCTCCCGTCGGCGGCCTTATCTGATGTACCGTCAGATTCATGGTTGCCCGGAGGAAAGTGGCCGTCGTCGGCGTGGCCCTCTCGGACTGCGGCCGCGTGGACGACGCGACCCCGTACGCCCTGCACGCCCAGGCGGCCCGCCGCGCCCTGGCCGACGCGGGCCTGGACCGCTCGCTGGTCGACGGCTTCGCCTCGGCGGGCTTGGGCACGCTGGCCCCCGTCGAGGTCGCCGAATACCTGGGGCTGCGCCCCACCTGGGTCGACTCCACCTCCGTCGGCGGCTCCACCTGGGAGGTCATGGCGGCCCACGCGGCGGACGCGATCGCGGCCGGGCACGCGCGCGTGGTGCTGCTCGCCTACGGCTCGACGGCCCGCGCGGACGTCAGGGCGGGCCGCCGCACCGGGACGCTGTCCTTCGGCACCCGCGGCCCCCTGCAGTTCGAGGCCCCCTACGGCCACACCCTGATCGCCAAGTACGCCATGGCGGCCCGCCGCCACATGATCGAGTACGGCACGACGATCGAGCAGCTCGCCGAGGTGGCGGTCCAGGCCCGGGCCAACGCGGCCCTGAACCCGGAGGCGATGTTCCGCACCCCGGTCACGCCGGACGAGATCGCCTCCGGCCCGATGATCGCGGACCCCTTCACCAAGCTGCACTGCTGCGTCCGTTCCGACGGCGGGGCGGCGGTGCTGCTGGCGGCGGAGGAGTACGTACGGGACTGCCGCACGGAACCGGTGTGGGTACTGGGAAGCGGGGAGCACGTCAGCCACTCCGCGATGTCCGAGTGGCCGGACTTCACGGTGTCACCGGCGGCGGTGAGCGGACGGCTGGCCTTCGAGCGGGCGGGCGTACGGCCCTCGGATATCGACTTCGCCGAGATCTACGACGCGTTCACCTACATGACCCTGGTGACGCTGGAGGACCTCGGCTTCTGCGCGAAGGGCGAGGGCGGGGCGTTCGTGGAGAAGGGCCGGCTGCGGGTCGAGGGCGGCGAGCTGCCGGTGAACACCGACGGGGGAGGTCTTTCCGCCCAACACCCGGGGATGCGGGGGCTGTTCCTGCTGGTGGAGGCGGTTCGGCAGCTGCGGGGCGAGTGCGGCGACCGGCAGGTGCGGCGGGGCGACGGCTCCCTGCCGCGACTGACGGTGGCGTCCGGGACGGGGGGCTGGTTCTGCTCGTCGGGGACGGTGGTGCTGGGGGCGGGGTGAGGGAACACGGGCGCCGGGGCGGTGGCGCAGGGGACGGGGTGTGAGGGAACACGGGCGCCGGGGTTGGTGTTGGGTTCGTGAGAAGGATCTGAGCGAGCCGCTGGAGGAGACCCGGAATGGCCCTGACCCGCGAAGAGCGCGAACAGTTCCTGGCCGAGCCGCATGTCGCCGCACTCGCGGTCGACGCGGGGGCGGGCCGCGCCCCGCTCACGGTGCCCATCTGGTACCAGTACGAGCCCGGCGGCGACATCTGGATCATGACCGGCCTCGACTCCCGCAAGAACGAGTTGATCAGCGCGGCGGGCCGGTTCTCGCTGATGGTGGACCGGCTCGAACCCACGATCCGGTACGTGTCGGTCGAGGGCCCGGTCCTCGACACGTCCCCCGCGACCCTGGACCGGCTCCGGGAGATCTCCGCGCGCTACCTCCCGGCGGACAAGGTCGACGGCTATGTCGACTTCGCCTGGAAGAACCACGGAGAGCAGCTGGTGCTGCGGATGCGGCCGGAGCGGTGGGTGTCGTCGGACCTGGGACAGGTCTGACGAACACCCCCGGGTGACAATCGGCCCATGGCACCCGATCTTCACAAGCTGCTGAGGTCACTGCGCGTCTGGGACCCGCAGTCCACTCACCTGCCCCCCTTCGACCCGAGCGCCGCCCCCGCCACCCCGCTGCCGCTCTTCACCGAGTGGTTCGCGGCGGCGGTGGCGGCCGGGCAGACCGAGCCGCACACCATGTCCCTGGCGACGTCGGACGAGTCCGGCCTGCCCGACGTACGGATCGTCATGCTGCACGGCGCGGACGAGACCGGCTGGTCCTTCGCGTCCCACGCCGGCAGCCGCAAGGGCCGGCACCTCGCCGCCCGCCCGTACGCCGCGCTCGCCTTCTACTGGCCGGTGCTGGGCCGCCAGGTCCGGGTACGCGGCCCGGTCACGGCCGCCCCGTCCGCCGACGCCCAGGGCGACCTGCACGCCCGCTCGACAGGCGCCCTGGCAGCCGCGCTGACCGGCCGCCAGAGCGAGGTCCTGGACTCGGTGGAGGAGCTGACCCGGGCATCCGAGGCGGCCTGGGAACGGGCCCGCGGCGAGCCGGAGGCTCCCGTACCGTCCTGGACCCTCTACCGGCTGCGGCCGGAGGAGGTGGAGTTCTTCCAGGGCGACGGCGAGCGGCGGCACGTACGGCTGCGCTACCGGCGCGGGGCGGATGAGGAGAGGTGGGAGCGGGAGCTGCTGTGGCCGTGAGGGGAGTCAGCTGAAGTCGTACACCGTGAAGTCCCCCACCGCCCGGTATCCGATCCGCTGGTACAGCCCGTTGCTGGTCGGGTTCGCCAGGTCCGTGAAGAGCAGTACCTCCTGTGCGCCGGAGGCGAGGGCGGTGCGGCTGATCTCGGCCGTGGCCGCGCCCGCGTAGCCGCGGCCGCGCAGGTGGGGTGGGGTGTAGACCGGGGCGACGCGGATCTGGCCGGCGATCCGAGGGGTCCTGCCGGCCATGGCGACGGGTGTGCCGTCCGGGGCCTCCCAGAAGGTGATGCCGCCCTGTTCGATGCGGGCGTCCGCCCACTCGCCGGCGTTCCGGACGGTGCCCATGCCGATGGCCTCGGTGAACTCGCTGTGCCAGCGGATGAGTTGGGCGCGGTCCGCCTCGACGGCGATCCGGGGCCCGCCGGGCGGCGCGGGGTCGGGCACGGTCAGGGTGCCGAGACGGTAGAGCCGCTGGCGCTGACGGAGGGTGGCCGTGGCGCCCGTGTGCCGCTGCCAGGCCTCGGTGAAGGCGGCGGCGGTGTCGCGGTCGGCGTTCACGCCGGGCAGGCGCTGCCCGAGAGCGGCCAGCCGCGCCGCGAGGGTGTCGGCCTCCTCGGGGGTGAGGGCGGTGAGGTTCAGCCAGTGGGGCGGGGTGCGGAAGAACGACGCCCGGACGGTCCCGTCCCGTTCCAGTACGCCGAACTCCGGCACCCCGTCGCCGTAGACGTGCGGTCCGCGGGTGCGCAGCGTCTCCGTGACGGTCAACGGGACGGTGTGCAGGGCTGGTTGGGTGCGGAGGAAGGATCCCGCGCGGGCGAGGAAGTCGTCGAGGTCGTGGGTGAGGTGCCAGTCGTCGGTGCGCATGCCCCATGGTGCCGCCCGGGCCCCCGCCGGCACCTCCGAATTAAGCCCCCGGCCCTCGCCCCGCTTCGGCCTCTGCCTCCGCCTCTGCCTCCGCCTCCGCTTCCGCCTCTGCCTCCGCTTCCGCTTCCGTTTCCGGTTGCGGTTGCGGTTGCGGTTGCGGTTGCGGATCCGTCGCCAGCCGCGCGTGCAGGTGGGCGTCCCGGAACGCGTCGTGCCGGCCTTCCTTGAAGATCGCCCCGCGCAGGGTTCCCTCGTACGCGAACCCGCATCGCTCGGCTATCCGGCACGACGCGTCGTGGCCGACCGCGTGGTCCAACTCCAGGCGGTGCAGGCCGAGTTCGCCGAAGGCCCAGCGGCTGGCGAGCAGCAGGGCCCGGGTGGCGACGCCCTGGCCGCGGGCCTCGGGGAGCACCCAGTAGCCGACGCGGGCGACCTTCAGGTGGTACTTGATCTCGTTGACGCCGATGTGCCCCAGCGCCGTATCGCTGCGCGCGTCCGCGACCCGGAACGACAGCGACGTGCCCTCCACGGCACTCTGCGCCCGCGCGAGCAGCGACTCCCGGGCACTCGCCCGGTCCGTGACCAGCCTCAGCGGGGTGTTCCAGCGCCGGAACTCCGGGTCCCGCATGCCGCGCAGCCACGTCTCGACGTCGGCGCCGGACGTGGCGTCCCAGGGGCGCAGACGGAGGCCGTGGCCGTGGAGTTCGGGCAGAGCGGTCGAGAACGGGTCGCGTATGGGGGCCATGGGGTCATTCAAGCCCGTGGGGAGGGAGGGGTCACCTCACTTGCCCGGTCCCGGCACCTGCCCGCTCCCGGGCACGATCCGGAACACCGGGATTCCCTCCCGGAACGCCACCTCCAGCTCCGCCCCGGCCGACAGCTCCCTCTCCCCCACCACCTCCGTCATCATCCGCGGCCCCTCGGCCAGGTCGACCACGGCAGCGACGTACGGCGTGCGTTCCGCGAAGGGCGGCAGGTCGTTGCGGTGGACGACGGACCAGGTGTAGAGGGTGGCCCGGCCGCTCGCGGGCTCCCAGACGACATCCTCGCTCCAGCAGCGGGGGCAGAACTCGCGCGGGTAGTGGTGGGCCCGTCCGCAGGCCCGGCAGCGGCGGATCAGCAACCGGCCCTCGGCTGCCGCGTCCCAGTACGTCCGGGTGAAGGCGTCGGGTTCGGGCAGGTCGAGACGCCCGGTCATCAGAACAGCCCCAGCGCGCTGTCCAGCGACCACGTCTGCCAGGACATCCCGAACAGTCCGACCACGGACATCAGCGCCATCATCGAGTTCTGCCCCTGCTCGGCGACGTCGTGGATCATGAGCGTGAGATAGAAGGCGTTGAGGAGGAACCCGCCGACCAGGGCGACCGGGGTGAGGAAGCCGGTGATCAGACCCAGGCCGAGGGCGAGTTCCGCGTAGACGACGACGTACGCCATCACGCGCGGGTGGGGTGCGACGACCGCGCCGAAGCCCGAACGGACGGCGCTCCAGCGGTGCTCGGCCGCTATCCCGGCCGCCCACTTGATGCCGGTGCCCCGTTCGAACCAGGCCTTGCGGTCCTTGTGCCGCCAGCTCTCCAGCCACCACAGCCCGAGCCCGATCCGCAGTACGGCCAGCCACTCCGCTCCGCCGAGCCAGATCGTGTCCATGCGATCTGACGGTACGTCAGTTATCTGGATCCGCAAGACCCTACGACAAGGCCCGGGCGCCCCCGGAACCTGTGCGCTCCCCAGGAAGCTATGCGTTCACAATGAGTCCGACAGAATTGTTGGCAATTTTGTCAGCGACTGGCTACGTTCGCTGAGGCAAGCCCGGATCGAGTCCACGGAGGGCGTCAACGTGAAGCACAGGGCAGTCAGGCGCAGGAGCGTCATGTTGGGGATCGGAGCGAGTGCCGGTGCCGCCGCGGTCGGCGGGATCGCCCTGAACGCACAGGCGTCGAGCGGCACGAACGGCTCGTCGGCCCGGACAGGCGGCCTCGTCTTCGACACCGACGGCTACACGGAGCAGACGACCACGATCACCGACGCGAACGGCGACGACCACGAGGTCGTCTACCGCTTCTGGAAGGCCGTCACCTATGTCGCCGCGCCGGTCGACGAGAAGTACCAGAGCCTGAACGTCAGCGTGCCCGTGAAGATCGACGGCAAGTCCGTCGACGCGAGCGGCGCGCCCATCCTCTTCGCCAACTCCGTCGGCGGCTACATGCCGTCGTCCGTCGCCGACGCCACCGGCGTGGGTGCCGGCGGAACGACCGGCATGCCCGGGGGCGGGACCGGCGCTCCCTCGCCTAGCGCCTCCGCGAGCGGCTCGGGCGAGGTGCAGTCCGGTGGCAACGGCATGGTGAACGCCCTGGGGAAGATGGTCAGCCTGCCGAAGCTGGCGCTGGCCGCCGGGTATGTCGTGGTCGAGCCGGGCGCCCGCGGCCGGACCCTGAAGAACTCCGAGGGCGAGTACTACGGCACCGCCCCGGCCGCCATCGTCGACCTGAAGGCCGCCGTCCGGTACGTCCGCGCCAACAAGGGCCGCATCCCGGGCGACACCGACCGGATCGTCTCCTCCGGCACCAGCGCGGGCGGCGCCCTGTCCTCGCTGCTCGGCGCCTCGGGCGACAGCCCCCTGTACGAGAAGTACCTGAGGGAACTCGGCGCGGCCGACGCCTCCGACGCCATCTTCGCCACCGGCGCCTGGTGCCCGATCACCGACCTGGAGCACGCCGACGGCGCCTACGAGTGGAACTGGGGCGCCAGCGTCGTCCAGGGCACGGGCAAGGTCGTCGACCGGACGGTGTCGAAGGAACTGGTCTCGCAGTTCGCCGAGTACCAGGCCTCGCTGAAGCTGCGCGGCCTCGGCGGCTTCGGCGCGCTCACCGCCCGCAACTACGACACGTACCTGCTCCAGCAGTACATGGAGCCCTCGGCCACCACTTACCTCAAGGCCCTGTCGGACGCCGACCGCGCCGCCTACCTGGCCGACCACACCTTCATCACCTGGAAGAACGGCAAGGCACGCTTCAGCTGGGCCGACTTCCTCACCCACGTCGGCGCCCGCAAGAAGACCACCCCGGCCTTCGACGCCTTCGACCTGTCCACCGGCGAGAACAACCTCTTCGGCACGGGCACGACCGGGACCCGCCACTTCACCGCGTACAGCCTGAAGCACGACACGACCGGCAACACCGGCACGCGGCTCGACGGCGACATCCCCGCGAAGCTGCGGCTGATGAACCCGATGCCCTTCCTCACCGGGGACAAGCCCAACGCCCACCGCACCAAGCACTGGTGGATCCGCCTCGGCACCAAGGACTCCGACACCTCGCACACGGTCTCCGCCAACCTCGCCGCCGCAGCGGCCGCGCTGGGCGACGACGTCAGCCACCTCTACTACTGGGACGAGGGACACGGCGCGAACACCGACCCGGGCGACTTCATCCAGTGGATCGCGAAGGTGACCGGCTACCGCATCAGGTAGCCCCCTCAGGACCGCGGCCTCCGATACTCCCGTCTGTCCGTATCGGAGGCCGCACCCCGGCCCCTCCCGCACCCGTCAGAAACGATCACGAGCCCGCCACAACCAGGCCCGCTACGCCACGAGCCCCACTCGCTCCTCCTACAGCCGTGATCAATCCGCAACCAATTCCGGTCTTGACCGAGACCCATCAAGCGGGCCCGTGGTTACGCTCCCGCTCATGGCCGACTCCACGCCCTCCCCACACTCCTCCGCGCACCCCGCACCGGACCGCCCCGTCTACGTCATCGGCGGCGGCCCCGGCGGTCTCGCCGCCGCGTACGCGCTGCGCGCCCGGGGCATACGGGCCGTCGTCCTGGAGAAGTCCGACCGGGTCGGGGCGTCCTGGCGCCGCCACTACGACCGGCTGCATCTGCACACCACCCGCCGCCTGTCGGCGCTGCCCGGGCTGCCGATGCCGCGCCGGTTCGGGCGGTGGGTCTCCCGGGACAACGTGGTGCGGTACCTGGAGAAGTACGCCGAGCACCACCGCCTGGAGATCGTCACCGGCGTCGAGGTGTCCCGGATCGAGCGCGCGCCCGACGGCACGGGCTGGCTGCTGCACGCCACCGGCGGCCGAGAGCTGACCGGCTCCGCGGTGGTCGTGGCGACCGGCTACAACCACACTCCGCGCCTGCCGGACTGGCCCGGCCGCGAGGCCTTCACCGGCGAGTTCCTGCACGCCGGGGAGTATCGCGACGGAGCGCCCTACGCCGGCCGGGACGTCCTCGTCGTCGGGATCGGGAACACCGGTGCCGAGATCGCCGTGGACCTGGTGGAGAGCGGCGCCTCCCGGGTCCGGCTGGCCGTGCGCACCGTCCCGCACCTCGTACGCCGTTCGACCGCCGGCTGGGCCGCCCAGTACAGCGGTGTCCTCGTACGCCATCTCCCGGTCGGCCTCGTCGACCGGATCTCCCGGGCGCAGGCCAAGGTGGCGATCCCCGACCTGTCGGCGCACGGACTGCCGCGCCCCGACACCGGGCTGTACACCCGGGTGAAGCAGGGCGCGATCCCGGTGCAGGACGTCGGCCTGATCGACGCCGTGCGCAAGGGCGAGGTCGAGATCGTGGCCGCCGTGGAGTCCTTCGAGGGCGACGGCAAGATCGTGCTGGCCGACGGCACCCGGCTCTCCCCTGACGCCGTGATAGCCGCCACCGGGTACGTCCGCGCCCTGGAGGGCCTGGTCGGCCACCTCGAGGTGCTCGACGCCCGCGGCAAACCGGTCGTCCACGGCGCCCGCAGCCCGAAGACGGCCCCCGGCCTGCACTTCACCGGCTTCACCAACCCGATCAGCGGCAATCTGCGCGAGCTGGCGCTCGACGCGGTGCGCATCGCCAAGGCCATCGCGCGGGACACCTCGGGGAGGGTGTCCCGGCTGCCGGGCTGAGACCGGGGCGTCGCAACTTGCTGCCTGCACAGCCGTTCCTGACATCACGCAGGTTCAGTAATCTGACAGTGCGTCAGTTAGCGGCTGTCTCACAGGAGCGGGCGGAAACGATGCTTGGATCGACCCACGGCACCCTCACCACCGACTCCCGCCGGGCCCGGGCCATCGCCTGTGGCGAGCGGCCCGGGCCCGCCGTGCACGGCAGGCCCGCCCAGGAGGGCGACCTCGACGTCAGCGGGCGCCCGCTGCACGCCGACGTACCCGATCTGGACCACTTCTTCCGGCCCCGGTCCGTCGCCGTGATCGGCGCCTCGGACGCCGAGGGGCGCCCCAACACGGGCGTGACGCGCCAACTGGCCGACTGGGCCGAGCGGGTCGGGGCCCGGCTGTACCCGGTGCATCCGAGCCGCCCGGCCGTGTTCGGCCTGCCCTGCTCCCCTTCCGTCGCCGACCTGCCCGAGCAGGTCGACCTGGCGGTGGTGCTCGTCGGCGACCCCCTCCCCGTGATCGAGGAACTGGCCGAGGCCAAGGCGCGGTTCGCGGTCGTCTTCGCCTCCGGGTTCGCGGAGACCGGCCCTGAGGGCGAGGCCGCCCAGCGGCGACTCGCGGCCGCGGTCGAGCGCTCCGGGGTGCGTCTGCTGGGCCCCAACACCAACCTCAACGCCTTCGAGCACTTCCGCGACGACCTCGACGGCCCCGCGATCGCCCTGATCACCCAGTCCGGCCACCAGGGCCGCCCCGTCTTCGCCCTCCAGGAACTCGGCATCCGCCTCTCCCACTGGGCGCCCACCGGCAACGAGGCCGACCTGGAGACCGCGGACTTCCTCTCCTACTTCGCCGAGCAGCCCGGGATCGGCGCCATCGCCTGCTATCTGGAAGGCCTGAAGGACGGCCGCTCCTTCCTGCTCGCCGCCGACCGGGCCGCCCGGCGCGGAGTCCCGGTCGTCGCCGTCAAGGTGGGCCGCACCGAGACCGGCGCCCGCACGGCCGCCTCCCACACGGGCAAACTGACCGGCGCGGACACGGTGGTGGACGCGGCGCTGCGCCAGTACGGCGTGATCCGCGTCGACGGCCTCGACGAACTCCAGGACACCGCGGCCCTGCTGGCCCGGGCCAGGCCGCCGCGCGCGGACGGCGTCGTCGTCTACTCGATCTCGGGCGGCACGGGAGCGCACGTCGCGGACCTGGCGACCGAGGCGGGCCTCCGGCTGCCGGTCCTGTCCGAGGCCAGGCAGGCCGGGCTGCACCAGTGGATACCCGAGTACCTGAGCGTCGCCAACCCCGTCGACAACGGCGGGCATCCGGTCGGGGACTGGCGCGGCCGGAAGATCATCGACGCGATCCTCGACGACCCCGAGGTCGGCGTGCTGATCTGCCCGGTCACCGGCCCCTTCCCACCACTCAGCGACCGGCTGGTACGAGACCTGGTGGACGCGGCCGAGCACACGGACAAGCTGGTGTGCGTCGTATGGGGATCGCCGGTCGGCACCGAACCGGCCTACCGCGAGGTGCTGCTCGGCTCCTCCCGCGTGGCCACCTTCCGCACGGTCGGCAACTGCCTCACCGCCGTCCGCGCCTACCTCGCCCACCACCGTTTCACGACCGCCTACCGTTCCCCCTTCGACGAGGCCCCGCGCACCCCCTCGCCGTCCTACCGCAAGGCGCAGGCGCTCATGCACCCCGGCGAGCAGCTCAGCGAGCACGCCGCGAAGCAGCTGCTGCGGGCGTACGGCATCCGCGTACCGCGCGAGCAGTTGGTGACGAGCGCGGCGGGCGCCGTCCGGGCCGCCGGTCTGGTGGGCTACCCGGTGGTGATGAAGGCCTCGGGCGCCCGCATCGCCCACAAGACGGAACTGGGCCTGGTGAAGATCGGCCTGACCTCGGCGAGCCAGGTCCGCGACGCCTACCGGGAGCTGACCGACATCGCCCGCTACGAGGATGTCTCCCTGGACGGCGTACTGGTCTGCCAGATGGTCGAACAGGGCGTCGAGATGGTGGTGGGCGTCACCCACGACGACCTGTTCGGACCCACGGTGACCGTCGGGCTCGGCGGCGTCCTCGTCGAGGTCCTGCGCGACACCGCCGTAGGCGTCCCGCCCTTCGGGGAGGAACAGGCCCGGGACATGCTCGCCGGTCTGCGCGGCCGGGCCCTGCTCGACGGAGTCCGGGGCCGCCCGCCGGCCGATCTGGACGCCCTGGTCGAGGTCGTCCTGCGCGTGCAGCGCATGGCACTGGAACTCGGGGACCAGCTGGCGGAGCTGGACATCAACCCGCTGATGGTGCTGCCGCAGGGGCAGGGCGCGGTGGCGCTGGACGCGCTGGCGGTGTGCCGCTGATGCCGGCTGTGCTGCACACGACGGCCGACCAGGTCCTCACCATCACCCTGAACCGGCCCGAGACCCTCAACGCCCTCACGCCGGACCAGCGGGACGAGGTCGTCCAGCTCCTGGCGAAGGCGTCCGCGACGGCCGATGTCCGGGCGGTGGTGCTCACGGGAACGGGCCGAGGCTTCTGCGCGGGCGCGGACCTGCGAGGCGCCGCCACCACGGACGAACGCGACGTCGGCGATGTCGCCCGCACCCTCCGCACCGGCGCCCAGCGTCTGATCGCCGCCGTCCTCGACTGCGAGAAGCCGGTGATCGCGGCGGTGAACGGCACGGCGGCCGGCCTCGGCGCCCATCTGGCGCTCGCCTGCGATCTCGTCCTGGCCGCGGAGTCGGCCCGGTTCATCGAGGTGTTCGTACGGCGAGGGCTGGTCCCCGACGGCGGCGGCGCGTATCTGCTCCCCCGCCTCATCGGCCCGCAGCGGGCGAAGGAGCTGATGTTCTTCGGCGACGCGCTCACGGCGACGGACGCCGAACGCCTCGGCCTGGTGAACCGGGTCGTACCGGACGGGGACCTGGACAAGACGGCCCGTGCCTGGGCCGAACGCCTCGCCGCCGGCCCGACCCGGGCCCTCGCCCTGACCAAGCAGCTCGTCAACGCCTCCCTGGACACCGACCGGACCACCGCCTTCGCCGCCGAGGCCGCGGCGCAGGAGATCAACATGACGACGGTGGACGCGCAGGAGGGGGTACGGAGCTTCGTGGAACGACGGAAGCCGACGTACAAGGGCCACTGAGTCTTCCAATCTGACGTACCGTCAGCTTCAATCAGGAGTGTGATGGGACAAGCAGGGATGGCGGAAGCCGCCGTCCGCTACCTCAGGTCGACCCGCACCCCGGCCGCACGGCCCGTGGAAGCGCTGCCGCGCCCGGAGTTGCGCTGCGTGGGCGACGACGAGCGCGCTCCGCTGGACCAGCGGGAGTTCCGTAGCGTCATGGGCCGCTTCGCGACGGGCGTGACGATCGTGACGGCACCCCCCGCCGCTCCCGAAACCCCCGACTCCGCCCCCGCCGGCTTCGCCTGCCAGTCCTTCAGCTCCCTCTCCCTCGACCCGCCGCTCGTGGCCTTCATGGTGGGCCGTACGTCGACGACCTGGCCGCGCATCGCCCGTGCGGGCGTCTTCTGCGTCAACGTCCTGGGCGCCGACCAGGCCGAGCTGTGCCGCTCCTTCGCGGTGAGCGGCGCGGACAAGTTCGCAGGCGTGGCCTACGACAGGACACCCGTCTCCGGCTCACCCCGCCTCTCCGGCGCGGTCGCCTGGATCGACTGTGCGATCCACGCCGTCCACACGGGCGGCGACCACCTGATCGTGGTCGGCCGGGTGAACGCCCTCGGCACGGGCACGGACGATCCGGACGGACCGCTGCTGTTCCACCGAGGGCGCTTCGCGCGGCTGACGGAGGACTAGCCGACGGCCAGCCGCCACAGTGACGTGACCTCGGCGGCCCGTACGGCGTGCAGCGGATCGTCCGTGTCCCGCGCACGGGCGTGGCGCGGGCGCGTGTCCAGCCGGTCGACCACCCGCAGCCCGGCACTCTCCACGGCGGTCATCAGCTGCTCCCGGCTGCGCAGCCCGAGCCGCTCGGCGAGGTCGGACAGCACGAGCCAGCCCTCACCGCCGGGTTCCAGCCGCTCGGCGAGCCCGCTCAGGAAGCCCTGCAGCATGCCGCTGCCCGCGTCGTAGACGCCGAGGTCGAGGTCGGAGGCGGGACGGCCGGGAATCCAGGGCGGGTTGCACACGACCAGGTCGGCGCGCCCCTCGGGATACAGCTCGGGCCCGGTCACCCGGACCACCTCCGTGAGCCCCAACCGCCCCACGTTGTCCCGCGCACACGCCCGGGCCCGGGCACTGACGTCGGTCGCCACGACCTGCCCGACGCCCCGCCGGGCCAGCACGGCGGCGAGCACACCGGTTCCGGTGCCCAGGTCGAAGGCGACGCGTACGTCACCGCCTCGCGGCAGCGGGGCCTGGGCGACGAGATCGACGTATTCGCTCCGGGTGGGCGCGAACACGCCATAGTGCGGGTGAACCGGCGCTTCCAGCGCCGGGACGTACACGCCCTTCTCCCGCCACTGCCGGGCACTGATCACACCCAGCAGCTCGGAGAGGGCGACGGCCACGGGCCCGTCGAACGCCCCGTACGCCTCGGCGACCGCCGGACGCACATCGGGCGCCCGGCGGAGGTCCAGTCCGTGATCCGCGTCCAGCAGGACCAGCAGCTTGCCGAGCACGCGCGCACGGTGGGCACGGAACCGGCGCTGCAGCCGGAAGGTCTCGGCCGTGGTGTCCGCCGCGCCGGGCGCGGTACGCCCGACACGACGGTCCAAGGCACTCAGCAACTGCCGCGCATTGTGAAAATCCCCGCGCCACAGCAACGCGGTGCCCTCACAGGCCAGCCGGTAGGCGACGGCGGCCCGCATCCGGTCGTCGGCTACGACGACCGTGCGGGGCAGGGGCAGTCCGGACTCAGAGTGCCAGCGGGCGGAACGGGGTCGAGACTCGGTCCAGTGGATCGTGGACACGGCGTACTCCTCGGAAGATCGGGCGTGAACGAGCGTGCTGAGTCACGACGTCCACGTCGCCGAGGACCATGCCGAGTGTCATCAACGGACCTCTCGAAGCGGCGAAGCAGCTGGGCTCAGTGTGCCGGATTTTTCAGTCGGGCAGGGCCCGAACGAACCCGGCGACCAGCGTCGCCACCGCCTCCGGAGTCTCCAGGATCATGGGATGGGTGGCGTCGATGCGCTCGACGCCGATCGTCGGCCGGGTGCGGGAGACCACGGCCAGCTCGTCGGAGACCTCTCGGGCGAAGCGGGCGCTGAACTCCTCGAACCACTCCATGCCCGGCGCGGGCGGCAGCCGTCGCCCGGCCTGCACCAGCAGCAGCGGGCGGTCCACGCCGTCCAGCCAGGCGGTGACACCGGGCGCGCCGAGCCGGTGGAGTTCGTCGACGATCTCCAGCGCCGCCGCCCGTTCCGGCAGCGTCTGCCAGGTGCCGTCGGGCAGCGGACGCGCCGCCGCGCGGGCAGCGGCCTCCGCACGGTCGGCGGGAACCCCGAACCGTGCGGAGTTGGCGATCTGCTGCTCGATGTACCCGTCCGGCGCGACCGCCCCGACCGACGCCAGCAGCCCCTCGGTCACCTTTTCGGCGCCCGGGTACTCGCGGCGCCACCAGAACCCGTCGAGGTTCACGGCGGCACGAGCTCGGTCCGGATACGCCCGTGCGTACTCGACGGCGATCAGCCCGCCAAGAGAGTGCCCCACCACGACGGCCTCGGTCACACCGTGCGCGTCGAGCGTGTCGGTGATGTCCCGCACCACGGCGGGAAGCGCCCAGGGCGAGATATCGGGAGAACGCCCGTGCCCGGGCAGATCGATGCCGAGAACCCGATACCCGTCGGTGAGCTGAGCCGCCGAGGCACTCCAGTCGGCCAGCGACCGCCCGAACCCGTGCAGAAGAACCAGTTGCGGGCCGTCGCCCCCATAGTCATGCGCATGCAGGAGAGTCATAGGGGCCTCACCGTAGGCCGACCCACCTCTCCTCGAACACCGAATTACGCCGCTGTGGCCCCGCCTCCGGTCTCACCCGCGCTGAGGGACAGCCCCGTGGCGGCCAATTCGTCGACGTCTCCGTGGCGTTGGCGCACGCGATCCAATCAGCCCCTGCCCGCCGACGGGCAGCTCGGAATTGTCAGTCGACGGAAGCCATGAAGTTCAGCATCCTGCGGTTGATCTCCTCCGCGTGGTCGATCTGCGGCCCGTGGCCCGTGCTGGAGATGATCTCGGCTCGGGCCCCGGGGATCAGACGCGGCACACGCTCCGCCTGCCGCTGCGGGTGTACGAGGAGGCTTCGCTTGCCGAGCACCAGGTAGAGCGGGGTCCGGATGGTGGACAGCTCCTTCTCGGGAAGGGGAAGCGGCGCCGGGCGGCGTATGCGGTAGGCGCGAACCGCCGTTCTGATCATCGCGCGCAGTTCCGGCACGACGAGGACCGGCTGTTCGAGCCAGGCCGCCAGTCGCGGGCGGAGCGCCTTCGGCGCGAAGGTCGCGAAGAGGCTGGCGAAGATCCAGACGAAGAAGCGCAGTCCCACCTTCTCCAAGCCGCCGGGGTCGAGCAAGGTGACCGAGGCGAGGCGACCGGGCCTGCGGTGCGCCTGGTTCAGGACGAGCCATCCGCCGTAGGAGGAGCCGACGAGGTGTACGCGGTCGAGGCCGAGTCCGGCGAGTGTCTCATCCAGCCACTGTGCGGCGCGTTCGGGCTGGTGGATGGGCTCGCGCTGCACGCTGCGGCCGGGATCGCCCGGGGTGTCGATCGCGTAGACCGGGCGGTCCGCGCTGAGGGCGGAGGTGTTCGGGTACCACATCGCGGAGCATGAGCCCGCCCCGTGCACCAGGACGACGGGGGTGCGGGATCGGTCAGCCTCGTTCGCGGGGCCGTAGCGGTAGACGTGCGTGGTGCCGAAGGACGTCTCCACGTCCTCTTCCGCGCGCGCGGGCGCCCCCAGCGCGTAGACCGCATCGCAGGCCGTGAAGTAGCGATCCCGCCAGGCATCGCTCACATAGCGGCCGACATCGGCCTGGGTTCGGGCAGCGGTCTCGGGCATGGCCACCTCCGGCGTATCGATTTCGTGATACGAACGTACCACGTTACTGGTACAGATGTATCATCAAAAGCCCATGGGAGCCGTAGAGCCCATGGGAGCCGTAGCGGGAACGACGAGCGGAGAACCGGCCGATGCCCAAGCGCGTGGACCACGCAGAACGGCGCACCGAGATCGGCGAGGCCCTCATCCGGGTCGCCGGCCGACGCGGGCTGCATACCGTCGGGATGCGCGATGTGGCAGCGGAGGCGGGCGTGTCACTGCGGCTGGTGCAGTACTACTTCCAGACCAAGGAGAAGTTGCTGTTCTTCGGGCTTGAGCTTCTGGCGGAGAGATTCGGGGAACGGGTATCCACCCGTGTACGGGCCGCCGGGGACAGTCCTGGTCCGCGAGAGATGGTCGAGGCGCTGTTGATGGCGGCGCTGCCGGCAGACGACGAGAGCCGCACCTTCCATCACCTCTACACGTCATACGCGGTTCTGGCCGTGAACGACCCGGCACTCGCAGCCCAGCCCTTCATCAAGAACCCTGACACCGCCGAAGACGCGCTGACCGAACTCCTCCGGCAGGCGCAGGAAGCGGCACTGCTCGAGCCCGGTGTGGACGCACGGTTGGAGGCAGCCGGCCTGCTCGCCATGTCCGCGGGACTCGGCACCGGCATCCTCGTCGGCCAGCGCAGCCCGGAGTCCGCGACCACAGTGCTGAACCACCACCTGAACCGAATCTTCCGCACCGGTGAGGTGGTCCTGCCATGAGTGACCGGAGCCCAGCAGCCGTGGAGCTGCGGACCGACCGGCTGTTGCTGAGACGCCCGACCACAGCCGATGTCGACGCGATCTTCGCCGTCCACCGCGATCCTGAGACCTGTGCCCACAACCCGTCCGACGCACTCGCCCGGCTTGAGGAAGCAGAGGCGCTCTACCACCGTTGGGACGATCAGTGGCAGCAGCACGGATACGGGTACTGGGTCGTCCGGCACCACGGCTCCGCTCAGCAGCTCGGATTCTGCGGAATCAAGCCCATGGAACTGCACGGGGCACCGGTCCTGAACCTCTTCTACCGTTTCGCCACCTCTGCGTGGGGCCAAGGCTTCGCCTCTGAAGCCGCAGCCGCGGTCGCCACCTGGGCATCCCGTCACCTGCCCGGCCTCCCGCTGATCGCCCGCGTGCGGCCGGCCAACCTCGCTTCTCAGCGCGTGGCGATACGCGCCGGGCTCAACCGAGCACCGCATCTCGACACCGAGGGATACGACGGCTTCGACTGGATCTACACGAAGCTCCCTGGTTGATGGGCGGCCGCACACCCCCAGTCGAGCCGATCTCATAGCCAAGGCGTAGCCATCACGGAAGCGCGGTCACAACCAACCAACGGGCCAGAGCCCGCAAGCGGACCCGGCCACCCGCCGCCCCGCGATGCCCCTCCTGAACATCTGGCCGCCGCCTACGCTCCCGGCATGGCTGACTTTCTCCAGGTATCGACCGCGACCCCGACTCATGACCAGGCCGTTGAACTCGCCCGTTCGGTCGTCGCCGAGCGACTCGCGGCCGGTGCGCAGATCATCGGCCCTGTTACGTCGGCGTTCTGGCACGACGGCGAGTTCGGCACCGGGGAGGAGTGGCAACTCCTGCTGAAGACCACCCGATCCCGCTACCCCGAGCTGGAGTCCCACCTGCTGAAGCACCACCCGTGGCAGAAACCGGAGATCGCGGCCGTCCCGATCGAGGCCGGCTCGAAGGGATGCCTGGAGTGGATCGCCGCGAACACCGCGCCGCCCGCGTAGCTCAACCGGGCATGTGCTCTGCTCCACGACCGACCTCGTCGACGATCAGGTACAGGACCGGCTTCGTCATGCACGGAGTCCACAGCACACAACTCGCCCCTCGCCTATGCGGAGCGTCGCAGAGCACTCACACACAAGTACCCCCGCCCCATACCCTGACAGTGGACGCTGAACAGAAAAGGGGCGAGACCGTGCCATCTGACGCTACCCCGGACCCCTACGCCGACCCGCTTGTCTTCGGGCCACGACTCCAGATCCTGCGCACCCGCAAGGGCCTCACCCGCGAGCAACTCGGCGGCCTCGTCGGCCGTTCCGGTTCCTGGGTCAAGGGCGTCGAGACGGGCCGTCTCAAGACGCCCAAGCTCGAAGTGATCCTCCGTATCGCCGAGGTCCTGCGCCTACGGGACCTCTCCGACCTCACCGGAGACCAGTCCATGCGGGTCGGCCTCTTCACCGGTCCCGGTCATCCACGCCTCCCTGAGGTGAAGTCGGCGCTCGACGCCTTCCCGCTCACCACCGAGCGCCAGGCGCCCCCTGCCGAGCACCTCCGCGCTCGCCTCGCACGCGCCTGGGCCGCCCGGCATTCTGCTCCGAACCACCGTGAGGTCATCGGCGAGTTACTGCCGGACCTAATCCGCGACGCCCAGGCCGCGGCACGGCAGGCGGACTCCGGACCGGAGCGGCGCGCGGCGCAGGCCGTCCTCGCGGAGGTGTACTCCCTCGCGCAGTTCTTCTGTGCCTACCAGCCCGACGCGGCGCTGCTGTGGCGCGTCGCCGACCGTGCCCTGATCGCCGCCCAGGAGTCCGAGGACCCGCACGCGATCGGCGTCGCCGCGTGGCTCGCCGCTCAAGCACACCGTGACAGCGGGCCCGCCCACTTCGACGCCGCCGACGCCGTGACGATGGGAACGCTGGCCTACCTCGAACCACTGTTGCCGAACGCGAGCGACGATGTCCTCGCGATCACCGGCGCCCTCACCTTCGAAGCCGGATACACGGCAGCCCGCCGAGGCGAGGCGGGCACAGCCTGGAGGCACTGGGACCTGGCCCGGGACATGGCGACCCGTCTGCCCGCCGCCTACTACCACCCGGTGACGTCGTTCTCGCGCGCCATCATGGGCGCGCACGCCGTGACCATCGCCGTCGAGACGCACGCCGGCGGGGAGTCCGTACGGCAGGCGGCCGCCGCCGACGCGGCGACGATCCCGTCGCGGCCGCGACGTGCTCGCCATCGCATCGAGGAGGCGCGCGGCTACCAGCTCGACGGGCAGCCGGACGTGGCCCTCGCGACGCTCAACCAGGCCTACGAGGCGGCCCCAGAAACGATCAAGTACAACGGCTACGCCAAACGCATCGTGCTGGAGGAGACCGAGGCGAAGTCCCCGGCGCGCAGGCGTCGCGCCTCGGGACTCGCGGTGAAGCTCGGCCTTCTCTCAGCGTGAGCAAGGGGGCACAAACTGTGCCCCTGTCGCGGTAGCAGCGCTTCTACGGTCACGGCGTGAAACGGAACGCACGTGACCGGGGAGGCCCCAGCATGCCGAGCAACCACAGCCACTCCGTCTTACCGCCCGTCGCAGCCGACCCCGGAGTGCTCGAACACCCCACCTCGGACCGGCGGTCAGCGGCGGAGCACCGGCTGCTGGCAACCCTTCCGCCCCCAAGCCGCGACCGAGCCCGCCTGGAATGGCAGCAGCACGCCGTAGCCATGCTCCCGCTCGGCATCGATTTCTCCGCCGTACGCATCCCCGGCCGCCTCGTGCTGGCCCTGGCGGACAGCACCGAGCCGTCGGAGCTCGACTGGCGGCCCCTGGACGTGGAGTGCCTGGGCCTCGGCAGCTATCTCGGAGTTCCCAGGGCGGACGCCCTGGAATGCACGCGCGCTCGCGTCACCTACTGGTCGGTGCCGATGGCCTCGGCCGCGACCCTGTGCAGACCCTTGAAGGTCGCCCGGCTGATCGCCGCCGCCAGGCAGTGCCTCGCCACGGAGCGGGAAGCATGAGCGATACGACGGCTCCGTTCGACGCGGCCCTGATCCGGCGCCGGTGCGAGGAAACGCTGTGGGGCCCCAGCGGGCAGCCGCCCGAGCAGCGGGCCCGCCTCCAGGAGATGGAGGGGTACGTACGGCTGCTGGCACCCGAGCTGTCAAAGCTCATGCCTCGGATGCGGGACGGGACGCAGGCCACCGCACAAACCGTCCTGCGGCATGCTGACGAACATCTCAACAGTGCTACGACGTCAGGTGACCTGGCCAGACGACTGCACGACGCCGGTGTCATCGCGCGTGCGCTCCTGGGCCTGCTCCAACGCCCCGGCGAGCTCACCCCCGACCAGGATCGAACAGCCGACACAGTCCACACGCGACCCCTCAGCACCCCCGCCCCGCGTTGAGCCGCGCCGCCTGCCGCATCAGATGATCGCGTTCGGCGAGGTTGGGGGCCCGCCGGGCCGCCTCGGCGTACAGCCGGGCCGCCGTGCCCAAGTCGCCGTCACGCTCGTGGAGGTACGCCGCCACCGCGGCGTGGCGGGGCAGGGAGGGATCCAGTTCCGCGAGCGCCGCCAGCCCGGCGCGCGGCCCGTCGGCCTCCCCCACGGCGACCGCGCGGTTGAGCCGGACGACCGGGCTGTCGGTCAGGCGTACGAGCTCGTCGTACCACTCGACGATCTGCACCCAGTCGGTCTCCTCGGCGGTGGGCGCGTCGGCGTGGAGGGCCGCGATGGCGGCCTGGGCCTGGAACTCGCCCAGCCGGTCACGGGCGAGGGCCGTCTGGAGGATCACGACGCCCTCGGCGATCGACGCGGTGTCCCACCGGCCGCGGTCCTGCTCGGCGAGCGGCACCAGGCTGCCGTCGGACGCGGTCCGGGCGGCACGCCGGGCGTGGTGGAGCAGCATGAGGGCGAGCAGACCAGCCACCTCGGGGTGGTCGATCGCGGTCGCGAGCTGCCGGGTGAGCCGGATGGCCTCGGCGGCGAGGTCGACGTCGCCGGAGTAGCCCTCGTTGAAGACGAGGTAGAGGACGCGGAGGACAGTGGCCACGTCCCCGGGCTGGTCGAACCGCACACCGGAGACCGTGCGTTTGGCCCGGCTGATGCGCTGCGCCATGGTCGCCTCGGGTACGAGGTAGGCCTCGGCGATCTGCCGGGTGGTGAGGCCGCCGACGGCGCGCAGCGTGAGCGCGACCGCCGATGCCGGGGTCAGCGACGGGTGGGCGCACAGGAAGTAGAGCTGGAGCGTGTCGTCCAGCGCGGGCGCCGGGCCGGGCGCCGGTTCCTCCTCGACGCGGTCCTCACGCCGGCGGCGGGCGGTGTCCGCGCGGGTCGCGTCGAGGAACTTCCGCCAGGCCACGGTGATCAGCCAGCCCTTGGCGTCCCGCGGCGGGTCGGCCGGCCAGAGGCGGAGCGCCTCGACCAGGGCGTCCTGCACGGCGTCCTCGGCCGCCGCGAAGTCGGCTCCGCGGCGGACGAGGACGGTGAGCACGCTCGGCGTGAGGCTCCTGAGCAGGGCCTCGTCCATCGGTGACGTCATTCCGTGATGGTGGGCTGCT
This sequence comes from Streptomyces purpurascens, assembly GCF_045040895.1. Taxonomy (NCBI): domain Bacteria; kingdom Bacillati; phylum Actinomycetota; class Actinomycetes; order Kitasatosporales; family Streptomycetaceae; genus Streptomyces; species Streptomyces purpurascens. The sequence goes on from NZ_CP108341.1 coordinate 4,107,511, forward strand.
CGCCGTAGAACGGGCGCACCTCCAGCCACTCGTGGATCGGCTTGCCGCCCGCCCCGGGGGCGGCGGACAGCTCCCCGGCCAGCTCGACGGCCCGCTCGTAGCTGTCGACGTCGATGATCATCCAGCCGGCGATGAGGTCCTTGGTCTCGGCGAACGGTCCGTCGGTGACCGGCGGGCGCCCCTCACCGTCGTAGCGGACCCACGCTCCCTCGGGGGCGAGCGCCTGGCCGTCGACGAACTCGCCGGTCTTCTCCAGGCGGGCCGCGAAGTCGTTCATGTACTGCATGTGCGCCGAGATCTCCTCGGGGCTCCACTGGTCCATCGGGACGTCGTTGACCGGAGCCGGGGCGCCGCGGTAGTGCTTCAGCAGCAGGTACTTCGCCATGATGGTCTCCTCGGTGCTCGTGCGACCCATTGTGGTCGCGTTCACACCGGGGACGGAGCGGGACGCGGGTTCTCGACATCCCCGTCCGACTTTTTTCGGGCTCCCGTGAGAATGACCTGTCACACCGTCGCCGCCACACCGCCCGCCCGCCGCCGGATCACCAGCGCCATCAGCGCCGCCACCGCGCACAGCGCCCCCGACGCGTACCAGACCACGTCGTACGAGCCGAACGCGTCGCGGGCGACGCCGCCGAGGAAGGCGACCAGGGCGGCGCCCACCTGGTGGGAGGCGAGGACCCAGCCGAAGACGATCGCGCTGTCCTCGCCGTACTGCTCGCGGCACAGGGCGAGGGTGGGCGGGACGGTGGCGACCCAGTCGAGGCCGTAGAAGACGATGAAGAAGATCATCGGCGGGTGGACCGAGGGCGCCAGCAGCAGCGGGAGGAACAGCAGCGACACCCCCCGCAGCGCGTAGTACACCGCGAGCAGCCGGCGCGCGTCGAAGCGGTCCGTGAACCAGCCGGAGGCGATCGTGCCGACGACGTCGAAGATCCCGATGACCGCGAGCAGCGAGGCCGCGGCCGTGATGGGCATGCCGTGGTCGTGGGAGGCGGGCACGAAGTGGGTCTGGACCAGGCCGTTGGTGGAGGCACCGCAGATCGCGAAGGTGCCGGCGAGCAGCCAGAACGGGCCGGTGCGGGCGGCGGAGAACAGGACGGACACGGCACGGCGCGCGGCGCCCACCACCGGTGCCGGCTTCGGCACGAACTCGGTCGCGCCGTACGGCTTCTGGCCCACGTCGGCGGGGTGGTCGTGGAGGAGGAGCCAGACGAAGGGGACGACCGCGAGCGCCGCGAGCGCGACCGTCACGGCCGCCGGACGCCACTCGTACCGGTCGATGATCCAGGACAGCAACGGCAGGAAGATGAGCTGGCCCGAGGCCGACGCGGCGGTGAGGACACCGCTGACCAGGCCGCGCCGTTCGGTGAACCAGCGGTTGGTGACGGTCGCCGCGAACGCCAGCGCCATGGAGCCGGAGCCGAGGCCGACCAGCAGGCCCCAGCACAGCATCAGCTGCCACGCCGCCGTCATCCACACCGTCAGGCCGGAACCGAGGGCGATGATCGTCAGGGCGACCGCGACCACCCGGCGGATGCCGAAGCGGTCCATCAGGGCCGCCGCGAACGGGGCCGTCAGACCGTACAGCGCGAGATTGACGGAGACCGCGGCACCGATCGTGCCGCGCGACCAGCCGAACTCGTCGTGCAGCGGGTCGATGAGCAGGCCCGGCACGGAACGGAAGGCGGCGGCGCCGATGATCGTCACAAAGGTGACGGCGGCGACGAACCATGCGCGGTGCACACGCCTGCGGGTCGGCTTGGGCTCGGGCTGGCGGACGGGTGCCGCGGCGTCGGCTGTCTGGGTCACGTCATAGAGCTTCCGATCCGCGCCCGGGACTCATCGAGTGGCCCAAGAGACAGCATTCGCTAGGATCGGGCCATGGCAGCGAGCGCAGCACACCCGGGCTTCCGCCCCCACCGCGTCGTCGTCCTCGCCCTCGACGGCCTGCTCCCCTTCGAACTGGGCATCCCGCACCGCATCTTCGGCCGCCCCAAGGACGCCCGGAGGCGGCACCTGTACGAGGTCGTGACCTGCTCGGTCCGGCCGCCCGGCCCGGTCGTGACGGACGCCGACTTCGACATCCACGTCGCCCACGGCCCGGAGGCCCTGGCCACCGCCGACACGGTGATCGTCCCGGCGTCGTACGAACTCGGCCCGGTCTACGAGGAGGGCGTGCTGACCGACGAACTCGCCGCCGCCCTCGCCCACCTCCGGCCCGGCACCCGGCTGGCCTCCATCTGCACCGGCGTCTACGTCCTGGCCGCCGCCGGCCTGCTCGACGGCCGCCCCGCCACCACCCACTGGGCCGACTCCGAGCGCCTCCAGCGGCTCTTCCCGCAGGTCAAGGTCGACCCGGACGTGTTGTTCATCGACGACGGCGATGTGCTGACCTCCGCGGGCGTCGCGGCCGGCCTCGACCTGTGCCTGCACATGGTGCGCCGCGACCACGGCGCCGCCGTCGCCAACGAGGTGGCCCGCCGTACGGTCGTACCGCCCCACCGCGACGGCGGGCAGGCGCAGTACATCGAGCGGCCGGTGCCCGATCCGCAGCAGGCGTCCACCACCGCCGCCCGCGCCTGGGCCCTGGGCCGCCTGCACGAGCCGATCCAGCTGCGCGACATGGCCGCCCAGGAGTCCATGTCGGTCCGCACCTTCACCCGCCGCTTCCGTGAGGAGACCGGCGTCAGCCCGGGCCAGTGGATCACCCAGCAGCGCGTGGAACGGGCCCGGCACCTGCTGGAGTCCACCGACCGCTCCGTCGACCAGGTGGCCCACGACGCCGGTTTCGGCACGGCCCAGTCGATGCGCCAGCACCTCCAGACGGCGCTCGGCGTCACGCCGACCGCCTACCGGCGGACCTTCCGGGCCGAAAAGGACCGGACGGCGGCCGTCAGAACGTAAGCACCCCCCGCGCCACCCGCCCCGCCTCCGCGTCCGCCGCCGCCTTCTCGAACTCCTCGACCGGATAGGTCCGGGTGACGAGTTCGTCGAGCAGCAGCCGTCCCTGGCGGTACAGGTCGGCGTACAGGGCGATGTCGCGCTGCGGGCGGGAGGAGCCGTAGCGGCAGCCCAGGATGGACTTGTCGAGGTACATCGACGAGACGCGGAAGGACGCCTCGGCCGCGGCCGGGGGCACGCCGAGGAGGATCGCCTGGCCGTGCCGGTCCAGCGCGTCGACGGCCTGGCGGATCAGCTCCACGCGGCCGACGCACTCGAAGGCGTGGTCCGCGCCGGTGGGCAGGACACCGCGCACGCCCTCGGTCGAGGTGAGGAAGTCCGTCGCGCCGAAGCGCCGCGCCACCTCCTCCTTCGCCGGGTTGGCGTCGACCGCCACGATCCGCAGGGCGCCCGCGAGCCGCGCCCCCTGCAACACGTTCAGCCCGATGCCGCCCGTCCCGATCACCAGCACACTGTCGCCCCGGTCCACCCGCGCCCGGTTCAGTACGGCACCCACCCCCGTCAGCACCCCGCACCCGATGAGCGCCGCCGACGCCATGGGGATGTCCTCGGGGATGCGGACGGCCTGCACGGCCTTCACCACCGTGCGCTCCGCGAAGGCCGAGTTCGCCGCGAACTGGTACACCGGCAGGCCTTCGTGGCTGAACGGCCGGCCCGGGCGCCCGATCGCCCCCCGGCACATCGTGGGCCGCCCCCGGTCGCACTCCGCGCACGTACCGCAGTTGGCCAGCGTGGACAGCGCGACATGGTCACCGGGCGCCACATGGGTGACGCCCACCCCCACCGCCTCCACGACCCCGGCCCCCTCATGGCCCAGCACCACGGGAACCGGGAACGGTATGGTCCCGTCCACCACCGACAGATCGCTGTGGCAGAGCCCGGCCGCCCGGATCGCGACCCGCACCTCACCCGGCCCCGGCTCCCGCACCTCCAGGTCCGTCACGACCCGGACCTGCTTCCCGTCGAAGATCACGCCTCGCATCACACGGCCCCCTTGGGCTCCCTGGGCAGGCCGAGCACGCGCTCGGCGATGATCGTGCGCTGGATCTGGTCCGAGCCGCCGTAGACGGTGTCGGCCCGGGAGAACAGGAACAGGTGCTGTGCCGCGTCCAGTTCATAGGGCGACGAGGCCGACCAGTCCGCCGGACCGACGCTCGCCGCCGCGCCCCGCACCAGCACCGCCAGCTCCCCGAGCCGCTGGTGCCAGCCGGCCCACAGCAGCTTCGCCACGCTCGGCGCCCCCGCGTCGCCCGAACCGCCCAGCGTGCGCAGGGCGTTCCAGCGCATGGTGCGCAGTTCGGCCCACTGCCGTACGAGCCGTTCCCGTACGACGGGATCGCGCGCCGCGCCCGACTCCACGGCCGCCCGCACGACGTCCTCGAGCTCCTGGGCGAACCCGATCTGCTGGGCCAGCGTGGACACGCCCCGCTCGAAACCGAGCAGGCTCATGGCGACGCGCCAGCCGTCGCCCTCGCTCCCGACGACCTGCTCCGCGTGCGCGCCGTCGAAGAAGACCTCGTTGAAGTCGCTGGTACCGGTCATCTGCCGGATGGGACGGACCTCGACACGGCCCGGCTGATCCATGGGGACGAGCAGGAAGGTCAGCCCGTGGTGCCGTTTCGACCCGGGCTCGGTACGCGCGAGCACGAAGCACCAGTCGGCCTCGTGCGCGAGCGACGTCCAGATCTTCTGCCCCGTGACGCGATACCCACGGCCACCCTCCTCGCGTACGGCCGCGGTACGGACCCCGGCCAGGTCCGAACCGGCACCGGGTTCGCTGTAGCCCTGGCACCAGAGTTCGTCACCGGCGGCGATCGGAGGCAGGAAGCGGGCCTTCTGCTCCTCGGTGCCGTGGGCCAGGAGCGTAGGCGCGAGCAGGTTCTCCCCGATGTGCCCGGAGCGCGGAGGCGCCCCCGACCGCGCGTACTCCTCCGCCCAGACGACCTGTTGGGTGAGGGTGGCCCTCCGATTCCCGTACCCGTCCGCCCCCCACCCGAGCCCGATCCACCCGGCCGCACCGAGCGTCCGCTCCCATGCGCGCCGCCCACTCTCACCCGTGGCGTGCGCCGCGAGCCATTCACGGACCTCGGCACGAAAGTCCTCGTCATCACGCGCGAACCCGAATTCCACGATCCCGCCTCACTCAAGGTTCCTCAGGGGCGCGGGGAACTGCGCGAACAACCACAACGCACCCGCACCCGCCACACCACACGCACCCCCGAGCTACTGGGCGTTGGGCCGCTCCCCCTCCCGAGCCGCCCTCTCCATCTCCCGCACCCGCTCCAACAAGGGCATCGGATCCACCCCCACCGACCCGGGCAAGAACTCCGCGATCCCCTCCACGGTCCAACCGCCGGAGGCATACGCCGCACGCAACTCCCGCGGCTGCGCCCACACCGCGATCTTCGCCCCCGCGACCGTGTACACCTGCCCGGTGATCCCCTCCCGGGACGCCGCGTCGGACAGCAGATACACCACCAGCGCGGCGACATCCTCCGGCTCCCCGATCTCCGCCAGCTCCATCGGCACACCCGCCGACATCCGCGTCCGCGCGACCGGCGCCACCGCGTTCGCGGTCACCCCGTACTTGTGCAGCCCCAGCGCCGCGCTCCGCACCAGCGAGATGATCCCGCCCTTGGCCGCGCTGTAGTTGGCCTGCGAAACGGACCCCTGGTGGTTCCCGCTCGTGAACCCGAGCAGCGTCCCGGCCCGCTGCTTCCGCATCACCGCCGAGGCCGCCCGGAACACCGTGAACGTACCCTTCAGATGGGTCGCGACGACCGGGTCCCACTCCTCCTCGGTCATGTTGAACAGCATCCGCTCGCGCAGGATCCCGGCCACGCAGACCACCCCGTCGAGCCGCCCGTACGACGCGAGCGCCACGTCGACGACCCGCTGTCCGCCCGCCATGGTGGAGATGTCGTCGGCAACGGCCATCGCCTCGCCGCCGGCCGCCTCGATCTCCTTGACCACGACCTCGGCGATCTCACTGGTCGGCGAGGCGCCGTCGACCGAGACGCCGTAGTCGTTGACGACGACCTTCGCCCCCTCGGACGCCGCCGCGAGCGCGACCGCCCGGCCGATGCCCCGCCCGGCGCCGGTGACGGCGACGACCTTCCCTGCCAAGAAGTTCCCCACGCCCGGCCCCTTCCCGTCCCACGGTTTCTGACGGACCGTTAGATTTCAGGTTCCCGAATTCTACGACCCGTCAGATACGGGAAGACAAGCCCCGGGGAGGACTCATGTCGCTGCCGGACGCGTTCCACGACATCGCCAAGCGCGTGAACAACTGGGGCCGTTGGGGGGCCGAGGACGAGCTCGGCACGCTGAACCTGATCACCGACGAGGTCGTACGGGAGGCCGCGGCCACCGTCCGCAGCGGCCGCCGCGTCCCTCTCGCGCTGCCCCTCGAGCAGAACGGCGTGCAGACGGGGATGATCCCGGGCCGCATCGACCCGCTGCACGTCATGGTGCAGATCAACCAGGAGCTGTTCGGCCCGGGCACGGTCGCGTGCAGCGACGACGCCGTGACCATGGGGCTGCAGGCGGCCACCCACTGGGACGCGTTGCCCCATGTCTCGCACTCGGGCCGGATCTACAACGGCCGCCCGGCCGGCTCCATCACGGCGCACGGCGGCGCCGGGTTCAGCGGCATCGGCACGGTCCGGCACCTCGTCTCGCGCGGGGTCCTGCTCGATGTCGCCCGGGCCCGGGGCACGGAGCGGCTCGACGGCGGGTACGCCGTCACCCCCGAGGACCTGGACGCCGCCGAGGAACTGGCCGGAACGCGGGTACGGGCCGGCGACATCGTGCTCGTACGGACCGGGCAGGTCCAGGTCTGCCTGGCCGGGGACCGGCACGCCTACGCCTACCCGTCACCGGGGCTGTCGATCCGGACGCCGGAGTGGTTCCACGCGCGCGATGTCGCGGCCGTCGCCAACGACACGCTGACCTTCGAGGTGTTCCCGCCCGAGGTGGACGGCCTGTGGCTGCCGGTGCACGCCCTCGACCTCGTGGAGATGGGGATGCCGCAGGGCCAGAACTGGAATCTCGAAAAGTTGTCCACAGCCTGTGGAGAAACGGGGCGCTACGCGTTCCTGCTGTCGGCGACGCCCGAGCCGTTCGCCGGGGCGACCGGGTCCCCGGTGGCGCCGGTCGCCGTTCTCTAGGGCATCGGCTGCCCAGGGTCCCGCTGAAGCTGGATGGCGGCGCCCCGCTGCTCGCCCCGAGCACGGCAGCGTGCGCCGCCACCCATCTCCGGCGCTCCCGCCCCGGCTCCCCTGGCCCTGAAGGGAGCCGACGCCGAATCACGACTCACACTCGCCGAGGGCTGCCGTCACCGAAGCCCTCGCCGTCCCCTCACGGCGAATCGCTGCTCACCAGCGTGAGCACACGGTCACGACGCGTCAACACCCGATTCGGTGATTTGTCGCTTATGCGGTATGTGCCGTAGGCGCGCACGGAAGCACATCCCGGCGCATCGCCGCATGCCATGACGGAACCGGCCGGCCTGCCTGCACCCGTGCCCCGGCTTCGCCGCAAGACCCCGCGGCATGTGCCCCCGTCCACCACGCCTCGCACTCCACGTGCCCGGCGGGCACGGACGAGCGAGGACGGGCAAGCCGAAGGACCGGGCCCTACACCGCCTCGTACGCCAGCCCCTCGAAGGACGTCCCGGCACCGCCGTACGCCGCCGCGCCCCCTCCGCACGACGCCGTGACCTCACCGGACTTCACGCACCGGTCCAGCTCGCACCAGATGCGCTTGCCGGTGCTCTCGACGCTCCAGCCCCAGCGGTCGGCGAGGCCGTCGACGAGGGCGAGGCCACGGCCGCCGGTCGCGTCGTCGTCAGCGCACCGGGGCACGGGGGCCCGGCCGCTGCGGTCGGCGACCTCGAGACGGACCGTGGCCTCGTCCGTCACCGCGTGCGGCAGGGACAGCAGCAGGACCGCGGGGCAGCCGGTGTGCACCACGGCGTTGGTGACGAGCTCGGAGACGAGCAGGATCAGCGTCTCGGCGAGCGGTTCGTCGGCCTGTATGCCGGACCCGGCCAGGCGCGAGCGGGCCCACCGCCGGGCACGCCCCACCTCTGCGGGGTCGGGCCGGATCTCCAGCTGCACTTGAAGCACCTGCACCGCTCACACCATCCGAACCGGCGGACACTTAGGCTCGCGCCTCACGAGGGCCACGATCGTAGCCATTTTCTGCATGGCCAGAACAACGGCCGGGACAAGGATCACGGAACGTGAATCCCTTGTGGGACAGCATGGTTGACGTACAGTCACCCCAACAAGCGCTTCGGGCATATTCCAGCGCGAAGGAGTACCCCTGCGGGATACTGTGCGACGCTCGCCGCGGGGAGTCGAACAGGCGGCGACGCGGGGCCGCGCTGACGGGCAAGCAGCGGCGCGCATCGCCGGATCCGCAGTCGCCCCGGGGGCGGCTGCGGCGCGGCGCGTGTTCAGAACCACTCGCATCTCACACAAGGTACCGGAGCGGACAGCCGACTCCGGGCTGTTACGAGTCACGCATCGGATACGACCCGATATCGACTCTCCGTAATTCCGGCATGCCACAATCCGCGACATCTTTACGGGACTCGTCGGCAATGTCGCAGCCAGCGGGCCTGTCAGGCCACTCCGGCCGCCAGATCGGCCGCGAGGAGTTCCTCACTCTCCGTGACTCCGCCCGCACGTTGCGTTCGAACCCATGCGCGTTTCAGATGCAGATGCACCTCGGACTCCCAGGTGAAGCCCATGCCGCCGTGCACCTGGAGACAGTCGCGGGCGCCGCGCACGGCGGCCTCGTCGGCGAGCAGGCGGGCGGCGGCGATGTCGACCGGGTCGGCGGTGACGGCGGCCGCGTACACCGCGGCGCGGGCCGTCTCCGCCCGGACCAGCATCCCCGCGCACAGGTGCGCCACCGCCTGGAAGGCCCCTATGGGCCGTCCGAACTGTTCGCGGGCCCGGGCGTGTTGCGCCGCCAGTTCGCAGACGCGGCCCGCCGTGCCGAGCTGCTCGGCGGCGGTGAGGAGGACGGCGACGGGGTCCGGGACCGTAGCCGCGCCGCCGGGCACGCGGTGCACGGGCGTCAGCGGGTCGAGGGAGCGCAGCGGCACGGCCGCGGCGGTGTCGCCGCGTACGACGTCGGCCTCCGCCAGCCACTCCGCGAGGCCGCCGTCGACGGCCGTCACGACGGTCTCCCCCGTGGCCGCGCCCGGCACGGTTCCGGCCGCGAGGTGGGTGGCGGCCAGCGGCCCGGGCAGCAGCGCCCGCCCCGCCTCCTCGAACACCAACACGGCCTCGGGCAGCCCCAGTCCGACCCCGCCGTCCGCCTCCGGCAGCCGCAACGCGAAGAACCCGGCGTCGCCCAGGGCCCGCCACAGCACCCGGTCCAGCCGCGCCGGGCCCCGCACGGCCGCCCGCAGCGCCTCCGCGCCGAAGCGCCGGGCCAGCAGCTGCCGCACCCCGTCGCGCAACGCCCGCTGGTCGTCCGTCAACCGGAAACGCACGGTCACCGCCCCTTCGGCAGGCCGAGGATCCGCTCGGCGACGATGCCGTGCTGGATCTGCGAGGTACCGGCCGCGATGGTGTACGAGAGGGACGAGAGGCGGTCGAGGGTCCAGGGCCGGTCCAGGTCGAGGCGGTCCGGGCCCAGGACGTCGGCGGCCGCGTCGTAGAGCTCCTGGCGGGCGTGCGAGTACCGCAGCTTGAAGACCGAGCCTTGGGCCCCGGGCACCCCGCCCGAGGCCTCCGCCGCGCTCACGTTCCACTGCGTGAGCCGCCACAGTGCCCGGAACTCGGCGTTGAGCCTGCCCAGCCGGCGCCGCAGCGCCGGGTCGTCCCAGCGGCCGTTCTCGCGGGCCCGGGCGGCCAGTTCGCCCAGGACGCGGCGGCAGGCGACCACCTCGCCGGCGAAGGCCGTGCCGCGTTCGAAGGACAGCGTCACCATCGTCACGCGCCAGCCGTCGTTCTCGTCCCCGACCCGGTTGGCGACCGGCACCCGCACCTCGTCGAGGAACACCTCGGCGAACTCGGCCGACCCGGCCAGTGTGCGCAGCGGCCGTACGGTGATGCCGGGCGCGTCCATGGGCATGGCGAGCCAGGTGATGCCCCGGTGCTTGGGCGCCGACGGGTCCGTGCGGACCAACAGCTCGCACCAGTCGGCGACTTCCGCGTGGGAGGTCCAGATCTTGGAGCCGGTCACCACGTAGTGGTCGCCGTCGCGCCACGCGCGCGTGCGCAGGGCCGCGAGGTCGGAGCCGGCCTCCGGTTCACTGAAGCCCTGGCACCAGACCTCCTCGCCGCGCAGGATCGGCGGCAGCCAGCGGGCCCGCTGCTCGTGCGTGCCCTCGGCGGCGACGGTCGGGCCTGCGTGCAGCAGCCCCACGAAGTTGGCGCCCACATAGGGCGCGCCCGCCTTCTCGGTCTCCTCCAGGAAGATCAGCCGGGTGGTCGGGGAGGCGTCCCAGTGGACGTCGGCGTATCCGGCGTCGTGGAGCCTGCGCTGCCAGCCGAGGTCGTACGCCCGCCGCCCCGGCCAGTCGTCGGGCGACGGCTTGGACGGCAGACCGGGGAGCACCCGCGCGAGCCACTCCCGCAACCGGGCCCGGAAGTCCTCCTCCTCGGGCGTGTACGACAGGTCCATCAGCGGTCGAGGTCCAGGTCCAGCATGCGGATGGCGTTGCCGCGCATCAGCTTGTAGACCGTCTCGTCGTCGAGGCCCTTGACGTGGTCGAGGGCGACCTCCTTGGTGTGCGGGAAGGTCGAGTCGACGTGCGGGTAGTCGGTCTCGAAGGTGGCGTTGTCGCGGCCGACGACGTCGAGCGAGGCCACGCCGTGCTTGTCTCGGAAGAAGCAGCAGAAGATCTGCCGGTAGTAGTACGTGGACGGCGGCTCGGGGATCGTGTCGCGGACCCCGCCCCAGGCGCGGTGCTCCTCCCAGACGTCGTCGGCGCGCTCCAGGGCGTAGGGGACCCAGCCCATCTGGCCCTCGGAGTAGGCCAGTTTGAGGCGCGGGAACCTCACCAGCACCCCACTGAAGAGGAAGTCCATCATCGAGGCCATCGCGTTGTTGAAGCTGAGCGAGGCCTGGACGGCGGGCGGTGCGTCCGGGGAGGCGGCCGGCATCTGGGACGAGGATCCGATGTGCATGTTGACGACCGTCCCGGTCTCCTGGCAGACCGCGAAGAAGGGGTCCCAGTAGCCGGAGTGGATGGACGGCAGCCCGAGGTGGGTGGGGATCTCGGAGAAGGTCACCGCCCGCACCCCGCGCTCGGCGTTGCGCCGGATCTCCGCGACGGCCAGCTCGACGTCCCACAGCGGGATCAGGCAGAGCGGGATGAGCCGCCCGCCGCTGTCCCCGCACCACTCCTGGACCATCCAGTCGTTGTAGGCGCGCACACAGGCCAGGGCGACCTCCTTGTCGTGCGCCTCGGCGAAGGTCTGGCCGCAGAAGCGCGGGAAGGACGGGAAGCAGAGCGACGCCTCGACATGGTTGAGGTCCATGTCCTCCAGGCGGGCCTTCGGGTCCCAGCAGCCGCGCCGCATCTCCTCCCTGGTGATGCCCTCCAGGGTCATCTCGTCCCGGTCGAAGCCGACGGCGGCGATGTTGCGCTTGTACGGGAACTTCAGGTCCTCGTAGATCCACCAGTCGGTGGGCGGGCCGTCCGGGTCCATCGTGATCCGGTACTTGCCGCCGACGTAGGCGAGTTCACCGATCCCGGCGGTCAGGGGCCTGGGTCCGCGGTCGCGGTACTTGGCCGGCAGCCAGGTGTCGAAGAGGTGGGCGGGCTCGATCACGTGGTCGTCGACGCTGATGATGCGGGGCAGTTCGGTCGCCATGGGTCCCCTCCGCCGGACGGTACTTATCTGATGCAGCGTCAGATAGCATCCCATCTGACGGTCCGTCAGCCAAGCAGCAGGGGGCAGTCGTGAACGAGACCCCGCACGAACTGAGTTCGTCCCGCACGCTGTGGGAGCTGGTCATCCGCCGCGCCGCCCTCACCCCGGACCGGCCGCTCTTCCTCCAGGACGACGAGTCCGGTGGGCGCACGCTGACGTTCGGCGCTCTGCGCGCACGGGCCGAGCGGGTCGCGGCCGGGCTGTACGGCATGGGCGTCCGCCCCGGCACGGTGGTCGCCTGGCAGCTGCCCACCCGGATCGAGACGGCCCTGCTGTCCTTCGCGCTGGCCCGCCTCGGCGCCGTGCAGACCCCGGTCATCCCCTTCTACCGGGACCGCGAGGTGGGCTTCGCGCTGCGCGAGTCGAGGGCGGAGTTCTTCGCGGTGCCGGGCGAGTGGCGCGGCTTCGACCACGCGGAGATGGCCCGGCGGCTGGGCGCGAAGGGCGCCTTCGAGGCGTACGGCGACCTGCCCGACGGGGATCCCTCCGTACTGCCTCCCCCACCCTCCGACGGCACCACGGTCCGCTGGATCTACTGGACGTCCGGCACCACCTCCGACCCCAAGGGCGTGCTGCACACGGACCGTTCCCTGATCGCGGGCGGCTCCTGCCTCGCGCACGCCCTGCGGCCCTCGGGGGACGACGTGGGGTCGATCGCCTTCCCGTACGCCCATATCGGCGGGCCCGACTACACGGTGATGCTGCTGCTGTACGGCTTCCCGGCGGTACTGTTCGAGCAGTTCGCGCTGCCGGACGCGCTGGGGTCCTACCGCCGGCACGGGGTGACCATGGCGGGCGGGTCCACGGCGTTCTACTCGATGTTCCTGGCGGAGCAGCGGAAACGGCCGGGGACCCCTGTGGTGCCGACGCTACGGCTGCTGGCGGGCGGCGGGGCGCCGAAGCCGCCGGAGCTGTACCACGCCGTCGTGCGCGAGATGGGCGTGCGGCTCACCCACGGGTACGGCATGACCGAGGTCCCCATGATCACCATGGGGGCGCCGGACGACACCCCCGAGCTGCTGGCGACGACCGAGGGGCGGCCGCCAGAGGGGATGGAGATCCGGATCGTGGACGGGGAGGTGCGGTTGCGCGGGGAGGCCGTGTGCCAGGGGTATCTGGATCCGGGGCAGACGGCGGAGGCCTTCGACGAGGAGGGGTTCCTGCGCACCGGTGACCTCGGGCACGTGACGGAGACCGGGCACCTGGTCCTCACCGGCCGGCTCAAGGACGTCATCATCCGCAAGGGCGAGAACATCTCGGCCCAGGAGATCGAGGACCTGCTGCACCGGCATCCGGCGGTCGGGGACGTGGCGGTGATCGGCCTGCCGGACGCCGCACGCGGAGAGCTGGTCTGCGCGGTGGTCGAACAGCCACCGGACGCCGAGCCCTTGACCCTCCCGGCCGCCACCGCCTTCCTACGCGCCGAGGGCCTGTCCGTGCACAAGCTGCCGGAACGGCTGGAGCTGGTCGACGCGCTTCCACGGGGCGAGACCCTGCGCAAGGTACTGAAGTACAAGCTGCGTGAGCGGTACTCGGGCGGGTGACGCGGCTCGGGCGTGTGACACGGCCAGGTTGGCTACGCGGCCGGGCGACGCGCCTCGGGCGGGTGACCCGACTCGGGCGGGCTACGCGCCTCGGGCGGGCTACGCGGCCGGGGTGGCTACACGGCCGGGCTACGCGCCTCGGGCGGGTGACACGCCTCGGGCGGGCGACGCGGCCAGGCGGGCGGCGCCGGGCGGGCGGCGCCGCTCGGGCCTGGGTACCGCCCGGGCCGACGCCGCCGCCCAAGCCAGTAGTTCTACTCCGGCACCGTGAAGTAGCGGGCGAAGGCCGGTACGACCTCGGGCTCTCCGACCTTGCCGTCCTCGTCCGCGTCCAGCGCGCCGGCGGCTGTGCGGGCGATGTCCTCGGGGGCGCCGAGGCACGTGAGCACCCGGGCCACTTCCTCGAGCGTCGCCGCGCCGTCACCATCCGTGTCGGCGATGTCCAGTGCCGCGTGCAGGAAGGGACGGGCGATCTCGGCGAACCGGTCCGGGTTGTCGCGCAGGCGCTTGACCGCGCCGTTGACGAACTCCTCGCGCGTGATGCGCTGGTCGCCGTCGCGGTCCGCGATGCCCGCCATGCCCTGCCAGAACGCCTCCGCGCCGCCGTACAGCGCCTGGCCCTTGTCGGACCGGGCCGCTACGGCGAACTCCGCGAGCAGCGCCTTGGCCGCCCCGTAGAAGTCCTCGCGGTCGATGTAGCCGTTGCCGTCCTGGTCGAAGGTGGCGAACCGGGCGGCGATCCTGCGCTCGTACTCGCTGCTGACCATGTCTCTTTCAGGCCGCCTTACGTCAGGTGGGGTGCGTCTCGCTCGGAGCGTACGACGGAGGGGGCCGTTCGGGCGCGGGAAAACGTCACTTGCGCCAAGACCGGGGGAATTCCGGGACAACAGCGTGTCAGAACGGCAACACTCGCCCTACCGTGCGTCATCGGCTCCTCACGCGGACAGGGGTTCGCCCTCGTCACCCAGGGCCGCGTCCACATCGCCGTACACGTCGAACAGCCTGCGCACGCCCAGCGCGCCGAGGACCCGGTTGACATGGGACCCGTCGGCCGCGCCCCGGGCGGGCAGCACCAGCCGCAGCCGGCCCTGGCAGGAGCGGATCAGACGGCGGGCGGCGATGAGCACGCCGACGCCGCTGGAATCGCAGAAGAACACATCGGACAGGTCGAGGACAAGACAGTGGTGCCCCTCGGCCACTACGTCGTGCACACGCTGACGCAGCACCGGCGAGGTCACCAGATCCAGTTCGCCGGACACCTGGAGCACGGCCCATTCGCCCTGCTCGCCGCCGGTCACTTTGAAGGTCACCACCACGCCCTTCGATCGCCAAAACGGAAGCAGTCCCTACGCTTCCTTGCAGCGCGGCTGCCCAGCGGCCGTTCCCTGAAACACAACGCGAAAAACGGACCCCCCGCGAATGAGGCTTGTTTTAGTCGGCTTCGATCCTGTTCGATCCCCTTCAGTCAGGTCTGATCGGAGGGCGGAGGGGTAGACGCCTCTACCACCTGCGGCCGGTCAGGGGGCGCACATTGCCACAAAGGGGCGTGCGCTACCGGACGTGCCGACTACATTCGGGGAGACATCAGGCACACGCTGGACAGGGCACGGGCGCGGACACGAACAGGGGGTGAGGGGGCCGCATGGCGAAAAAGGACGTACCGCCCCGCTGGGACCGCAAGATGCAGCAGCGGCTCGCCCGCGGGGAGGCCGCCGCCCTCGGTGAGCTCTACGACCGGTTCGCCTCCCTCGTGCACGGCCTCGCCCACCGCGTCCTCGGCGACGAGCGCGCCGCCGACGGCATCACCCGCGAGGTCTTCGTCCACGTCTGGGAACATCCGGACGCCTACGACCCCAGACAGGGCCCGCTGCGCACCTGGGTCGCCACGCTGACCCACCGCCTGGCCGTGCAACGCCTGCGCGCCACCGAGACCGCCGCCCTCGCCATCGACGGCTCCGGCACCGCGGAGGAACTGGAGCACCGGGTGCGCCGCGCCTCGGTCGCCGCCCGCGCCGACTACATCGTCCAGTCCATGCCGGTCCCGCTGCGCTCGGCCCTGGAGCGGGCCTACTTCCAGCGCCGCGACTACCGCCAGACCGCCACCGACCTCGGCATCACCGAGGACGAGGCCCGCCGCCGGCTGCGCCTGGGCCTCCAGCTCCTGTCCACCGCCCACGAGACCGAGCCACCCGGCGCACCGCACGGACACGGGGGTGCGGTGTGAGCGGGTCGGACCTCCCCTCGGGCCCGGGCGAGCCGGACGGGCCCGCGTACGACGACGGACAGGAGCCGGGGAAGCCGCCACGGATCCCCACGCCCCGGGCCTCCGTCGAGGACAGCGGGCTGCCGCTGCCCGCGCTGGAGGACCTCGGTGACGCGGCACTGCCTCCCGTACGGCCCGTGCTGGAGCACCCCGTGCTGAAGGCCCTGCTCGGCGCCTGGGCGCTGGCCGCCTGCTCGGCCGAGGAGGCCGTGGCCGTCGAGGAGCACCTCGGCGAGTGCGGGCAGTGCGCCGACGAGGCGCGGCGGCTGCGCGAGGCGGTCGGGCTGCTGCAACGGCCCGAGAGCCTCGACCTGGACCCGTCGCTGCGCACCCGCGTCCTGGATACCTGCCTGGAGCGGCGCCCGCCGCGCATCCCGGTGCCGGACTGGGCCGCCGCGTACGACGCCGAGACCGCGCGCCTGGACGCCCTGCTCCAGGACTTCGGCGACGCCGAGTGGCACGCGCCGGTACGGCTGCGCTGGTTCCGGGCCGACGAGTCGACGAGCCGCCGTACGACCGTCGCCGGGGTCATCGCGCATCTGCTCAGCGTCGACGGTCTGGTGGCGCTCGCGCTGGGCCTGGACGACCCGCTGGGCGACGTCACGTCCCGGCACCCGACGCCGGCGGCCCGCACCGAGGCGTACTGGCGCGCCTCCCACTTCCCGCCCACCCGGGCCGTGCGGGCGCCCTGGCGGGACCAGAGCCACAACCTCGTCCGCACGGTGTCCTTCACGGGCGGCAGCACCGGGAAGATGCCCGTGCCGTACGGCGACTTCGCACTGCCCCTGCACGACGCGATGCTCGACCGGGCCTTCGAGTGCTGGGTGCACGCCGAGGACATCGCGGACGCGGTCGACTACCCCTACGACCCGCCCTCGCCGCGCCATCTGCACCGCATGATCGACCTGGCGGCCCGCATGCTGCCGACGGCCCTGGCACACCGCCGCCGCGCCGGCCTCGCGGCACCCGCCCCCCACCGCCACCTCGTGGCGGCGGGCGAACCGGGCCGCAGCCTGCGCCTGGAGATCGAGGGCTCGGGCGGCGGCGAGTGGCTGATCCCCCTCGACTCCCCCGCGGCCAAGGGCTCCGCGGAACACGAGGTGGCCCACGTGGCCCTGGACGGCGTCGAGTTCTGCCGCCTGGCAGCGGGCCACGTACCCCCGCAGGAGGCGGCAGCGGGCCAGGTGGGAGACAGACAGGCGATCAGAGACGTCCTCTACGCCGCAGCCTCACTGAGCAGGATGTAGCCACGGGGCGTGCGGGCACTCGGTCAGGGGCGCGGGGAACTGCGCGAACAACCCCCACGCACCCGCGGCCGCCCACAAGACGGGACGCCCCGAGCTCCTAGGCGAAAATCACCGTCCGCCGCCCATTGGGCAGAATCCGCCGCTCGGCATGCCACTTGACCGCCCGGGCCAACGCCTGACACTCCACGTCACGCCCAATGGCGACAAGCCCCTCAGGCGTCACGTCATGCCCCACCCGCTCGACCTCCTGCTCGATGATCGGCCCCTCATCAAGATCGGCCGTCACGTAATGAGCAGTCGCCCCGATCAGCTTCACGCCCCGGGCATGAGCCTGGTGATACGGCTTCGCCCCCTTGAAGCTCGGCAGGAACGAGTGGTGGATATTGATGATCCGCCCGGAAAGCGCCTTGCACAGATCGTCCGACAGCACCTGCATGTACCGGGCGAGCACGACCAGCTCGACACCCTCCTCACGCACGAGGTCGAGCAGCCGCCCCTCCGCCTCGGACTTCGTGTCCTTCGTCACCGGAATGTGGTGGAAGGGGATGTTGTACGAGCCCACCAGCTCGGCGAAGTCCGTGTGGTTGGACACCACCCCGGCGATCTCCACCGGCAGCGCACCGGTCCGCGCCCGGAACAGCAGGTCGTTCAGGCAGTGCCCGAACTTGCTGACCATCAGCAGGATGCGCATCTTCCGGTCGGCCCGGTTGATCTGCCACTCCATCTGGAAGGAGTCACCGATCGCCGCGAAGCTGGCCCGCAGCTTCTCCACGGACACCGGGGCGTCCGCCGAGAAGTGGACGCGCATGAAGAACAGTCCCGTGTCGTGGTCGCCGAACTGCTGGCTGTCCTCGATGTTGCAGCCGGTCATGAACAGATAGCTCGACACGGCGTGCACGATGCCCTTCCTGTCCGGGCAGGAAAGGGTGAGGACGTACTGGTCGGGCGGGGTCTCGGCGGTGGTGGACTGCTCGTTCATGCAGGACAGGTTCCCACAGGCGACCGCACCGCCCGCAATCGTCCCGCTAGGCGGACCTGGTCATGATCCGCAGTACCTCCAGGCTGCGCGGCGGCGTGTCCGGCTCCTCGCCGTCGCTCACGGCGAGCCGCACATGCGCGTCCCGGGCCGCCTGGATCGCCTCCGGCCACGCCTGGTGCTCGAGATACGCGGCGACCGGCGCGTCCGGCCCGACCTGGTGCATGATCCGCAGCACCCGCAGCACGGCGCTGTCGACCAGGGCCGCCTCCTGCGAGTCGCGGAAGATCGTGCCCACGTACTTCTCGGCGGACCAGTGATCCAGCCAGGTGTCCTCGACCAGCCGGTACACCGCGTCGGTCACGTCGCCGTAGCCGTCCACGCCGGCCAGCCAGACGTCCCGCTGGAACCCGGGATCGGAGAGCATGTGCAGCGCCGAGCGCACGTTGCTGCGCCAGCGCCACCACGGCATGTCGTTGACAGGCATGCCGCCCATGGTGGATGAGCGACGGCCACGACGGGAAGAGTTCTCCGAAGCTTGCACGGTCATCGATCGTACGTTCCCCTCCACATCGGTCACACCGACCCCCGTAATTCACCTGCGCGTCACCCATTGTTGAGCCGCGATCACTCTCGGGTTGGTCATGTGGCGGAATCGTGCGGAACCATGACCGGCAGGCGACGCACCCGCAGCACATTCCTCCCCGGCCACCTCACCCGTCACGCCAGAAAATGCGTCCTCTCCGCGGGCACGGCGGCCGCGTGCGCGTCGCTCCTCGCCGGCTGCGGGGTCGTCCCGGGCACCACGGGGGATGCCGGGGACGATCCGATCACCGTCATGACCTGGGCGCCACAGGACACCAAGGCCACCAACAAGCCCGGCATGCCCGCCTTCGCCCACGCATACGCCCGCTGGATCAACGCCAAGGGTGGGATCAACGGCCGCAAGCTCAACGTGCTGACCTGCAACGACCACAACGACAGCGTGGCCGCCGCCAAGTGCGCCCGGCGGGCCGCCAAGGAGAACGCCGTCGCGGTCGTAGGATCCTACAGCCAGTACGCCGACTCCTTCTTCCCGTCCCTGGAGGGCGCGGGCATCCCGTACATAGGCGGCTACGGCATCACCAACGCCGAGTTCACCAGCCCCCTGTCCTACCCCGTCAACGGCGGCCAGCCCGCGCTGCTCGCCGGTCTCGGCAGGTCCCTGGCCGGCTGCGGTCCGGTCGCCCTGGTGCGGCCCGACACCATCGCGGGCGACCAGCTGCCTCCGCTGCTCGACTCCGGCCTGAAGGCGGGCGGGCACACGGCGGCGCGGGACCAGCGGGCGGCGGAGGACGCCACCGAGTACGACGGCCAGGCCGAGCGGGCGCTGGAGACGACGACCGCCGCCCCCGGGGACGAGGGATGTGTGGTGCCCGCGCTCGGGGACCGCAACGGCACCTTCATGGACTCCTTCCGGCGGGCCCGCGAGGACTATCCCGACGTACGGACGGCCACCGTGCTCGGCAGCGTCGACCAGACGGTGATCGACGCGACCGGCGGGGCCTCGGGGCCGTACGAGGGCTCGTACATCACCGGCTGGTACCCCGTGGCGAGCGATGCCCGCTGGGACGGGATGAAGCAGGTGATCAAGGAGGAGGCCTTCGGCGACAACCGCATCGACGCCGCGGACGCCGGAGTGCAGACCACATGGATCGCCTACACCGTGTTCAAGAAGGTCGTCGAGTCGCTCGGCGGCGGCGAGGTGAGCGCCGACACGGTGACGGAGGCCCTCGACGACGGCCTCAGGGTCAGCACGGGCGGGCTCACGCCGACGCTGCGGTGGCGGTTCCAGGACAAGCTCGCCGCCGTCGGCTTCCCGCGCCTGGTGAATGCGAACGTGACCCTTCAGGTGGTGCGGGAAGGGCGGCTGGTGTCGGCACGGAAGGGCTTCGTCGACACGACGAGGACGCTGCAGGACGCCGACGTGAACTACTGAGCCCCCGCTCAGTGGTTCACGTCCGGATCAGATCACGTCACAGCTGCGTCGGCTGACGCTCGGTCAGGCCGTACGTCTTCGCTATCGCGTTCCACAGCCCGGCCGCCTTGGTCTTCTCGGTGCTCGCGACGCCGCTGGCGCGGTTGCCGGCCTGGGTCTGGCCGGTGGCACGGGCCTGGCCCTTCTTGCAGCCCTTCTTGCCGGCGGTCTGGTCGGCCCAGGCGGCGTAGTGGTTGTCGGCCGACGCCGAGGCCTGCCACGCCTTGGTGAGGGCGGTGGTCAGCGCGGCGTGGTCGGGCAGCTGGTCGACCGTGATGCCGGAGAGCCGGGTGACCAGCCCGGTGCGCTGCTTGGCCGCGTCGCGCAGGTTCTTGGCCGCCTGGGGCAGGTTGTCGCAGCCCTTGACGTCGGCCACCGCGTTGATCACGGTGCTGCGGCTGTCGCCGCTGTCGGCGAGCAGCTTGTCCAGCTCGACCGCCTGCGCGCGGGCCGGGTCGGCGGAGGGTGAGGCGGAGTCGTCCGTCGCGGGCGCCGAGGCGGCCACGGTCTTGTTGTTGTCGCTGCCGTCGTCGTCACCGCCTCCGCCGGCGGCGAGCAGCGCGCCGGCGCCCACGCCGAGGACGGCGATGCCGATGCCGACGGCCGCGATGACCGGCACCCGCGAGCCGGTACGGCCGCCGCGGCCGGACCGCCCGCCGCCGGAGTGGCCGGGCGGGGCGTAGGAGGGCTGGGGGGCGCCGTGCGAGGAGTGCGGCTGGGGCTGCGGCTGCTCGAAGCGGGGCATCTGCTGCGTGGCCGCTGCCGGGCTCTCGGCGCCGTGGTCGCTGCGGAAGAGGTTGTCGAACTCGGCGGGCGGCTGCTTGTCCCCGCCGGGCACCGGCGCGATGTACTGCGTCGCCTCGGCGTCCGGATTCGAGGCGGGCGGCAACGGCCCGGCTCCGGCCCGGGGCGCGGTCCCCAGGAACGTGGTCGCTTCGGGGTCGTGACCGGTGGGCGTCTCGGGCGGCAGCGCACCCGGGCCCACCGGGGGTATGTACTGCGTCGCCCCCTCGTCGGCGGCCGCGGCGACGGGCGGCAGGTACTGGGTCGCCCCCTCGTCGGCGGGCGCGGGCAGCGGTGCGCCTCCGGCGCCCGTGGACGAGGAGAGAGACCCGTACCCGTCCGTCGCGGGCGGCAGCGGGGCGCCCCCGGCGGGAGCGCCGTACACCCCTGGAGCGGCCCCGTACGCGCCGGAGCCCGGCGCGGGAGACCCGTACGCGTCGGAGGCCGGGGGCAGACCGCCCCCGGCGGGAGACCCGTACGCGTCCGTGCTCGGCGGCAGAGGGGCGCCGGCGGGCCCGGCCTCGTGTCCACCGGCACCCGCCGGCGGCAGCTGGCCTCCCCCGGCCGGGGAGCCGTACCCACCCGCGGCAGCGGATCCGTACGCGTCGGAGGCCGGGGGCAGACCGCCCGCGGCAGGAGATCCGTACCCGTCCGTGGTCTGCGGCAGCGGGGTGCCGTACGAGCCCGGGGCCGGGGGCAGTTGGGAGGCGTCGGGCTGAGTGCCGTAGCCGGCGTACGGGTTGGGGGGCTGGGTGCCCTCCTGGGGGAGCGCGCCCGGGGCGGGGTGCTGGGCGTCCCACGCCGGAGGCTCCGGGGTGGCCCACTGCTGGGACTGCTGAGGCTGCGGGGACTGCCAGCTGTTGTCCTGCGGCGGGGGCGGGGTCTGCTGGTCGGGGCCCCACGGCTGGCCCCAGGTCTGGCCCCCGGCGGGAGCGGAGGCCGGGGCCTGGCCGGTCGGGGCCGGGCCGGGCCGGCGGCCGGCCGGGGTGTCACCGGGTCCGCCCGTCATCCCCGGCAGCAGGGGTTCGCCACCGTCGGAGGGCAGCACGATGCCTTCGCGCGCTTGGCGCGCCGAGGGCTCCTCGCCCTGTCCACTCTGCGTCACCGGGACTCCTACTTATGGGGGACCTTGTGAATCGTCGGGTCACGCTACCGGGTCCCCAGAGCCCCGTGCCACGCAGCACAGGGCCTGACCTCAAGCCCTGTGAGCGCGGTAACACAACCGGGTCACGACGCGCTGTTCATGTCACCTCCTGCGCGCGCGGCGGCCGTTTCCCACACGTTCACGCATCCGCAGACCCTGTGTTCACGCCGCGGCCTGCAGGTCCAGCCGCGCCCCGAACTCCCTGACCACCGCCTCGTCCCGGTACGGCTCCAGCCGCTGCTGGAAGTCCTCCAGATATTCGGCGCCCCGGTTGGACCGCAGCCCCTCCAGCAGTTCCACGGCCTTCATGCCCGTGTTGCACGCCTCTTCGACCTCGCGCTGCTGCACCTGCGCCGTGGCCAACAGCACATAACCGATGGCCCGGCGGCGCGCCCGCGTCTCGGGATGCCCGGCCAGCGACTCCTGCGCGCATCGCGCCGCCGCGTCGGCCTGCCCCAGGTCCCGGTGACAGTGGGCCAACTCGTCGGCGAGATAGGCCTCGTCGAAGTGCGCGATCCACACCGGGTCGTCCCCGGCGGCCGGGTCGGCCGCCTCCAGGGCGCTCACCGCGCGCCCGGCCGCCGACTGGGTGGCGCGCACGTCGCCCATCAAGGCGTGCCCGCGCGCCTCCGCCGCGTAGAACATCGACTCCGCACGCGGTGACACGCGCCCCCGCGCCCCCTCCTGCGCCGCCCTCGCCAACTGCGCGATCTCCCGCGGGTTCCCGAGCTGCGCGGCGAGATGGCTCATGGAGGCGGCGAGCACATACCCGCCGTAGCCCCGGTCACCGGCCGCCTGGGCCAGCCGCAGCGCCTGGATGTAGTAGCGCTGCGCCAGACCGGGCTGCCCGGTGTCCACGGCCATGTATCCGGCGAGCTCCGTCAGCCGGGCCACCGCGGCGAACAGGTCCCGCCCCACCGCCTCCCGGTACGACCCGGCCAGCAGCCCCGAGACCACGCTGTTGAGGTAGTGCACGACGACCGGGCGCACATGCCCGCTGCCGTACTGGTGGTCGAGATCCACCAGCGCCTGCGTCATGGCGAGGACCGCCTGCACGTCGGACTGCCCCACACGCGGTCCGGCCGAGCGCGACACCTGGCCGTCGGGTGCGGAGATCAGCCAGTCACGGCTGGGCTCGACCAGCGCGGACGCGGCGACGGAGGAGCCGGACAGGAAGTCCCGCCGCCCCACGTCACTGCGCCACAGCTCGCAGACCTGCTCGATGGCCCCCAGTACCGTCGGCGAGAATTGGAGACCCACGCCCGAGGCGAGGTTCTTGCCGTTGGCCATGCCGATCTCGTCGATCGTGACCGTACGGCCGAGTTTGCGGCCCAGGGCCTCGGCGATGATCGCCGGGGCCCGGCCCCGCGGCTGCTGCCCGCGCAGCCAGCGCGCCACCGACGTCTTGTCGTAGCGCAGGTCGAGGCCGTGCTCGGCACCGCACATGTTGACCCGGCGGGCGAGGCCGGCGTTGGAGCATCCGGCTTCCTGGATGAGCGCCTGGAGCCGTTCGTTCGGCTGCCGAGCGACGAGCGGCCTTGCGGCCATGGCGTACCCCCTGTGGCTGCGGTGCCTGCCCACGCACCGAGTTGACGTGTCTTCCGCGGCCGAACCCCTCACGTCCCAGCGAAAAGATCCGGCCGTGAAGATCAATGCCCCGCCGACCAGGCGAAAATGCGAGGCATGTGAGGAATGCCGGGGTAACGGCTGTTGCCGGCCCCACTCGTGGCTACCCAGCTCCGGCCACCGATCCTCCTGCGCGCCCCCGCACATGCACCCATGCGCCCCGAGGACAGGGGCGGTGCTCCTCCCCGCGCACGGCGGCGGGCGTAACCCCTGGTGACGACCAGAGTTGTGTTCATCGTGGAAGAGACGATCGCCGGCACCGAAGCCGCTCAGATCCCGAAGCAGCGCGGGGAATCGCTGCTGGAGACCGCTGTCCGCTACGCCGAGGAGCGCCACTGGGACGTGTTCCCCGGTACCTGGCTGGAAGCCGTCGACGGACGTCAGCTGTGCTCCTGCGGTGACGCCGCGTGTCCGGCACCCGGATCGCACCCGGCGCGCCCGGACTGGGCGACGCAGGCGACGGGCAGTGCGACCGTCGCGCGACGGATGTGGCAGAAGCAGCCGACGGCGTCGATCCTGCTGCCGACGGGTCGGACGTTCGACGCGATCTCCGTGCCGGAGACGGCGGGCTTTCTGGCCCTGGCCCGGATGGAGCGGATGGAGCTGACGCTGGGGCCGGTGACGCTCACGCCGGATCGGCGGATGGAGTTCTTCGTGCTGCCGGGGGCGGCGGTGAAGATCCCGGACCTGGTGCGCAAGCTGGGGTGGTCGTTGGCCTCGCTGGATCTGACCGTGCTGGGGGAAGGGGCGTATGTGGCGGCGCCGCCGACGCGGTTCGGGTCCCGGGGGGCTGTGCAGTGGGCCTGCCGGCCTACGCCTGCGAATCGGTGGCTGCCGGATGCGGAGGAGTTGATCTCGCCGCTTGCGTATGCGTGCGGCAGGGATCGATAGGCGCCCATTCGTCTGCCCGGTTGCCGTTGTGCGGCGGCTGCGGGCTGTCCGTGGTTGATCGCGCAGTTCCCCGCGCCCCTAAAGAAGGACGTTCCTCCACCGTAGGGTTCTACGTGACGGAGGGAGATGCGGTGGGATCCAGCGCTGTACGGGTGCGAGGGCTCTGGAAGCGGTTCGGGCAGCAGGTCGCTGTTGCCGGGGTCGATCTCGAGTTGCCCGCGGGCAAGTTCATCGGGCTCGTCGGGCCGAACGGAGCCGGGAAGACCACCACCTTGTCGATGGTGACCGGGCTGCTCAGGCCCGATCAGGGGACCGTCGAGGTGGTCGGGCACGACGTGTGGCGGGACCCCGTCGAGGTGAAGGCCCGGATCGGGGTGCTGCCGGAGGGGCTGCGGCTGTTCGAGCGGCTGTCGGGGCGGGAACTCCTGGCGTACAGCGGGCGGTTGCGCGGGCTGCCCGGTGCCGAGGTCGACAAGCGGGCCGCACAGCTCCTCGACGTACTCGATCTGGCCGGCAGCCAGCACAAGCTCGTCGTCGACTACTCGACCGGCATGCGCAAGAAGATCGGGCTCGCCACCGCCCTCCTCCACAATCCCGAAGTGCTGTTCCTGGACGAGCCGTTCGAGGGCGTCGACCCCGTCTCCGCCCAGACCATCCGGGGCGTGCTGGAGCGGTACACCGCCTCGGGCGCCACGGTCGTGTTCTCTTCCCACGTCATGGAGCTCGTCGAGTCGCTGTGCGACTGGGTGGCCGTCATGGCCGCCGGGCGGATCCGGGCCACCGGGACCCTCGCCGAGGTGCGCGGTGACGCGCCCTCGCTGCAGCAGGCGTTCCTCCAACTCGTCGGGGCGCAGGGCCGGGACGCCGGGTCCGACCTCGACTGGCTGGGCGGCGGGGCCCGGTGAGTGCCCCCGCCCTCACCCCCGTCGTCGTACGGCTGAAGCTGTCGCTGCTGCGCAACGGGCTGCGGCAGTCCGGCGGGCGCAAGGCCGCCTACATCGCGTCGGCCGTCCTCGCCCTGCTCTTCGCCGCGCTGCAACTGCTCGGTCTGATCGCGCTGCGCGGGCACGCGCACGTCGAGTCGCTGGCCGTGCTGGCCGTCGCGGTCCTGGGGCTGGGCTGGGCGGTGATGCCGCTGTTCTTCCCCGGTGGTGACGAGACGCTGGATCCGACGCGGCTGGTGATGCTGCCGCTGCGGCCCCGGCCGCTGGTGCGGGCCCTGCTCACGGCGTCGCTGGTCGGCATCGGGCCGCTGTTCACGCTGTGCCTGCTGGTGGGCTCCGTGGTCGCTGTCGCCCGGGGCGGGGCGGCGTTCGCGGTGGGGGTCGTCGCGGTCGCCCTGGCGCTGCTGGTGTGCGTGGCCTTCGCGCGGGCCGTCGCCGCCGCCAACGTACGGCTGCTGACCAGCCGCAAGGGCCGCGACCTCGCGGTGCTGAGCGGGCTCGTCATCGCCGTCGGGGCGCAAGTCGTCAACTTCGGCGCGCAGCGGCTCGGTTCGGCGGGGCTGGGCGAGCTGGACCCGGTCGCGAACGTGCTCCAGTGGGTGCCGCCGGCGTCGGCGATCGGCGCCGTGCACGCGGTGGGCGAGGGGTCGTACGGCCTGGCCGCCGTCCAACTGGCGCTGACCGCCGGTGCGCTGGTGGCGCTGCTCGCGGTGTGGTCCCGGCATCTGACCCGGCTGATGACCTCGCCCGACGGGTCCACCCTGCCCACCGCCGAGACGGCCGCCCGCCAACGGTCCTCGACCGGGCTCGGGCGGCTGCTGCCCTCCGGGCGCACGGGCACGGCCATGGAGCGCAGCCTGCGGTATGTGTGGCGCGACCCCAAGACCAAGGCCGCCTGGGTGACATCGCTGGCCATCGGGCTGATCGTGCCGGTGTTCAACGCCTGGCAGGGCACCGGGTCCGTGTACATCGCGTGCTTCGCCGCCGGGATGCTCGGCATCCAGATGTACAACCAGTTCGGGCAGGACACCTCCGCGTTCTGGATGGTCGCCATGACGATCTCCTCACGCCGGGACGCCTACGTCGAGCTGCGCGCCCGCGCCCTGGCCCTGCTGCTGATCACCCTGCCGTACGCCACGCTCGTCACCGTGGTGACGACCGCGATGCTCGGCGACTGGCGGCGGCTGCCCGAGGCGCTGGGGCTGTCCTTCGCGCTGCTCGGCGCGATGCTCGCGACCGGGGCGTGGACGTCCGTCCGCTTCCCCTACTCCATCCCGCAGGAGGGCTACAAGAACGTCGCCCCCGGGCAGACGGGGCTCGCCTGGATCTCCATCTTCGGCGGGATGATCGCCGCCGCCGTGCTGTGCGCGCCCGTCATCGCGCTCACGATCTGGCTGAACGTGAGCGCCGAGGGCGATGACTGGTCGTGGCTGCTGCTGCCGGTGGGCACGCTCTACGGGGCCGCGATCACGGTGATGGGGCTGCGGCTGGCCGCTCCGCAGACGGCCCGGCGGCTGCCGGAGATCCTGGGGGCGGTCAGCAAGGGGTGACGTGTCCGTCTCCGTGTGCGCCTCAGTTCGTGCTGAGGGCGTCCAGGAACGGCTCGATCGCCGCGCGCCAGGCCTCCGGCTGGTCGTAGTGCACCAGGTGGCCGGCGTCGGCGACCTCCGCGTACTGGCCGCGGGGCAGGACGCGGACCATCTCCTGGGCCTCGGCACGGCCCAGCTCGCCGTCGAGGCCGCGCACGACCAGGGCGGGGCACCGGACCTGGGTCAGTTCCTCCCAGTGCGCGTCGTACACCCAGGTCTCACGGGTGCGGAGCATCTGTTCCGGTTCGAAGACGGGGCGCCAGCCGTCCGGGGACTCGGCCATCACCTCGGCGTAGAACGCGCCGCGGGCTGGGTTGGGCCGCTCCACCCAGGGGTCGTCCTCGCCGAACCACTTGCGGACGTCGGCGAGCGTGGCGAAGGGCAGCGGCCAGGACCGGAACCACTGGTCCCACTCGCGCTGCGACGCCGCGCCGAGCGCGGAGGCCCGCATATCGCAGATGATCAGCCCACGGACCAGGTCCGGGCGCTTGGCGGCGAGCTGCCAGGCGGTCAGCGCGCCCATGGCGTGGCCGATGAGCACGACCGGGTCGAGCCCGAGCTGCTCCAGAGCGGCCTCGACGTCGTCGACGTAGGCGTCACGGGAGAAGGCCCCCTGCGGGGGCTTGTCGCTGCGGCCGTGGCCGCGCTGGTCGAGAGCGACGGCACGGTACCGGCCGGAGAGCCAGCGGGCGGTGGACGCCCAGTGCGAGGCGCGGCCCATCAGGCCGTGCAGTAACAGCACGCCGGGGGAGCCGTTCGCCGCGGTCCGCGCGCCGGGCGTGCGCTGCGGGTCGTGCGGGTGCTGTGCGTCGTGTGGGTCGTTCCTGTGCCGCGGGTCGTGCGGGTCGTGCGCCGGATCGGTCTTGGGCGGGTCTCCGAACTCCCAGGCCGCGAGGCGTACGCCGCCCGTCCCGGTCACGTCGATGCGTCGCGCCATGTCCTGGCACCCCCCAAGCTTCGCGCGGACCCGTGGCCGCCTCCGGCCGTTCGGTCCTGTGAACCGTGTTCTGCCTGCTGCGCCTTCTTGCTGTGCCGTGCATCACCCGCACACTATCGAATGCCCATTCGAGAATGCTGTTCTCGCGGGCAACACCCCTCGTTCGAGTGACCATCCGCAGGGATTGATCGCCGCTGCCGAGGGGAGATCTTCAGCGGGAGGCGGACCGCTCGGGGAAACCGGTCCGAGGGGGATGACCCTGAGAGCTCGGGGCTCCGGGTCAACACAGGGGAGGACAGGCCCCGGCGCCACCAGGCGCCGGGGCCCTCTACATCTCCACGGCACATCCTCCCGCCCCCTCCCCGGCCGGGCGACATCGCTGTCGAGCCACGGCCAAGAGCCCTCAGGTCATATGCCTCACGCGACAGCGTCGCACGGGAAGCGGACGAGCGCTGCCATTCGACGGACTGAATCCTGGATACGACGGGATCACGCCAACGCCACCGGCGCGGCCGTCCCGGCCGGGCTCAGGGCTTGGCGACGAACACGTGGGAGGCGACCTCCGACTCCAGCTCGGCCGCCTCGCCGCCGCTGCCCACCAGCACACCGCCCGCCGACTCGGTCACGCTGACCACCGAGCCGGGCTGCACGCCCGCCCGTCGCAGCGTGTACATCAGCTGCGCGTCCGTCTGGATCGGCTCGCCGATCCGGCGCACCACGACCGTCTTGCCCTCGGCGCCCGGGTCCAGAGTGGCCAGCGACACCATCCCCTCGTCCAGGAACGGGTCGGCGCCGTCCTTCTCGCCGAGCTCCTCCAGACCCGGGATCGGATTGCCGTACGGCGACTCCGTCGGGTGCCGCAGCAGCTCCAGCACGCGGCGCTCCACGGCCTCGCTCATCACGTGCTCCCAGCGACACGCCTCGGCGTGGACCTGCTCCCACTCCAGGCCGATCACGTCGACGAGCAGACACTCGGCGAGCCGGTGCTTGCGCATCACGCGCGTGGCGAGACGGCGGCCCTCGTCGGTGAGCTCCAGGTGCCGGTCGGTGGCGACGGACACCAGCCCGTCGCGCTCCATCCGCGCCACGGTCTGGCTGACGGTCGGCCCGCTCTGGTCCAGCCGCTCGGCGATACGGGCGCGCATGGGGACCACGCCCTCTTCCTCCAGCTCGAGGATGGTGCGGAGATACATCTCCGTGGTGTCGATCAGTCCGGACATACGTGCCCCTCGAGTGAGTTCTGCCGGAGGCTGGACGGCTCACCGGCGCGTGCGCTGGCCCTGCACCCAATTCTGCCGGATACCACCGACAACCGTGCCGCGGGAGGAAAAGCAGGGGATTATGCGGCCCGGCGGAAGGGTACGGACTACTCCTTCGAGGGCCCCGGAGCCCCGCGGAGCACCCTGGACCCGGCCGCCACGACCGTATTGACACCGCACTGGTCCAGACCGCACCGTATGCGCGACATGCGCCCACCGAGGCCATCCTGAAGGGACCCCGTATGAGCGACCGCGCGCCGGCCGGCCAGTTCCTCGACGCCGCGATCGACCTGCTGCGACGGGTCCGCGACGAGGAGGCCGACAGCATCACGGCCGCCGGCACGCTCCTCGCCGACACCGTGGAGAGCGGAGGCCGCCTCTTCGCCTTCGGCGCCGGGCACTCCTCCCTCGCCGCGCAGGACCTCGTCTACCGCGCCGGCGGTCTCGCCCTCATGAACCTGCTCGCCGTGCCGGGCGTCGTCGGCGTCGACGTCATGCCCGCGCCGCTCGGCTCCGCCCTGGAACGCGTCGACGGCCTCGCGAGCGCCGTCCTGGACAGCTCCCCGCTCCGCGCCGGCGACGCCCTCCTGATCATCTCCCTGTCCGGGCGCAACGCCCTCCCCGTGGAAATGGCCATGAACGCCCGCGCCCTGGGCGTACGGGTCATCGGCGTGACCTCGGTCGCCTACGCCTCGGAGACCAAGTCCCGGCACACCTCGGGGACGTACCTCAAGGACCACTGCGATCTCGTCCTCGACTCGAAGATCGCGGTCGGCGACGCCGAAATCACCCTCGACAACGTCCCGGCCCCCTTCGCCCCCGCCTCCACGGTCGTCACCTCGGCCCTCCTCCAGGCCGTCATGGCCACCACGGCCGCCACCCTCGCCGACCGCGGCCTCGAGCCCCCGCTCCTGCGCTCAGGGAACGTCGACGGCGGGCACGACTGGAACAGCCGCGTGATGGAGCGGTACCGGGACCGGATCTTCTACCGGCACTGACAGGATCCAGTCCCGGCACGAGACCACGCGGCCTGATTCACACCGCCTCGTCGGACAACCCCGCGAGATCCAGGGACGCCGCGATCCGCACCGCCACGTCCTCCGCGTACATCGCGTCGGACCGCTCGAACGCGCTGCGCCCGGCCCCCCGCAGGAACGTCACCACACCCAGCGTCCGCCCCCGGCTGCGCAGCACCGCGCACAGCGCGTGCACCGCGTCCGGCGGCCACTGCCGGGCCTGCGCCCACAGCCGGGCATCCTCGGGCGACGCGGACCCCGCACTCGCCCGCAGCGCGCCGACCCGCTCCACGCACTGCAGGGCCGGATGCCCCTCCGCGTACCGCGCGGGCAGCCCCGCGTGGCCCGAGAGCTTGCTCGGCCCCGGGGCGCCGGAGGGAGTGGCGGCGACCCGCACCAGCCGTACCGGACCCTCGGTCTGCGCGTCGACGAGCGGCCCGCCCGCCACCCGGTCGATCAGCGCGTGGTCGGCGAACCCGGCCAGGGCGAAGTCCAGGTGGACCGTCGCCGCCTCCGCCGGGTCCTCGCACTCGGCGGCGGCCCTCGAAGCCCGGTGCAACTGCTGCGTACGGAACCGCAGCAGCGACGCCTCCTGCTCGCTCTGCTTGGCCTCCGTCACATCCTGGAACAGCCACCCCACGCCCAGCGGAACCGGCTCCTCCGCGAGCGGCGAGGCCAGCCGTACGAAGCCGCTGCGCCAGCACCGCCGCCGCTCCCCCTCCGGCATGCGCACACCCACCCACACCTCGGCGGGCGCGGGCGGCGCACCCTCCGCCAGCACATGCTGCAGCGCGCTCTCCAGCTCCTCCACGCCCTGCGACAGCAGATCCCCGAGCGGTCGGCCGAGCACGGACGTACGACCCGTGCCCAGCGCCTTGGCCGCGTGCGCGTTCACCACGGCCGGCCGCAGGTCCACATCCACGAGCACGACGCCCCAGCTGGCGTCCTCGAACAGCGCCTCGCTCAACGCGATCGACCGCTCCAGATCGATCTGCGTGTGCACCTCGCTGAAGGCGCAGTACACACCCGCCGGCTTCCCGTCAGGACCCCGCACGGCCGCCGACTGGGTCCGTACGAGCACCCGCCCGCCGTCCTTCGTCAGCAACGCGAACTCGTGCACCTGCCGGCCCGGGGCGTGCATCGCGGACAGCAGCCGGCTCTCGACCTCCTCGGCGTCCGCGCTGCGCACGGCCCATCCGGCCAGGCCCCGCCGCCCCACGGCCTCGTCCGCGCTCCACCCGAGAATCCGCTCGGCCTCGCGGTTCCAGTGCGTCACGACACCGTCGGCGTCGAAGGCACACAACGCCGCGTCCATCCCGTCCAGCAAAGCGGCAAGCAGATCCGAACCATCCGAACTGTCCCGCTCGGGCTCGTCGGGCCCCAGCTCGTCGGTGGTCCCACTACGCCGGGAAGCACTCACCTGGACCCCCTGCAGGCTGCGTCCGCACGTACGGCACGTCGGTTCGCTACTTGCAATCATTCAACTGGAACGTGACCCAGCGCACACCGTGTTCCCACAACATTGAAGGAATCGTTGTACGAGGGCATTCCCCACTCCATCCGCTGACGAACACCCCGCCTCCCGCTCGGCCCGGAGTCAAGGTCTCAGAAAAACGGTTGATCCGAGGCCGATCGGTTTTTTAGGGTTCCAGGTACACGAGAGAGGAGGTGGTTCGGCAGATGTATGAGAACCGGACGCGTGAGGTGGCTGCGGGCTAGCGGCCCGACACCACACACAGTGCGGTGCCGGACCAGCGCGTGAGCGAAACGCGCAGCCGGCCCAATCTCCAGCAGTCACCCGACCCGCGAGCCGCCGGTACGTCCGGCCGGCCCTCCTCCGGAGGACCAGGCTCGCGGGTCGTCTGCGTTCGAGCCGCCTCCGACCTCAGGGGCTCAGCCGCTCCACCCGCCAGCTCCCGTCCGGCCGCTCGACGTAGCGCAACCGGTCGTGCAGCCGGTTCTCGCGGCCCTGCCAGAACTCCACCGTCTGCGGGGCCACCCGGAAGCCGCCCCAGTTCGGCGGTACGGGCACCTGCTCGCCCTCCGGATAGCGGGCGGCCAGCTCGGCGTACGCGCCGTCGAGGTCGGCACGGGTGGAGATCACGGAGGACTGGGCGCTGGCCCACGCGCCCAGCTGCGAGCCGTGCGGCCGGGTCCGGAAGTACGCCGCCGTCTCGTCCCGGCCGGTGCGCCGCGCGACACCGGTCACCAGGACCTGCCGGGCCATCGGATGCCAGGGGAACAGCAGCGAGACGTACGGGTTCTCCGCCAGGTCGCGGGCCTTGCGGGAGTCGTAGTTCGTGTAGAAGACGAAGCCCTGCTCGTCGAAGTGCTTCAGCAGGACGGTACGGGCGCTGGTCCGCCCCTCGGCGTCGGCCGTCGAGACGATCATGGCGTTCGGCTCGAACAGCCCGCCGTCCGTCGCGGCCTGCTTGAACCAGCGCGCGAACTGCTCGACGGGGGTGGCGGCCAGCTCGGTCTCGGAGAGCCCCTCGGCCCGGTACTGCTTGCGCATCGAGGCCAGATCGAAGGGGACGGCGTCGGGGTCGGTCACCCGGTCATCTTGCCGTATGGACGGTGTCCTTCGTCACTGCATGGCACTGAGTGCCGCGAACCCTCCCCAACGGTGGCACTCGGGGATATCGTTCTGATGCCGTTCGGGTTGGGTGACCGCCAGCCGCACGGGGCATCACAGGGGAGACCGGCCGGGACCGCGAGTAGCCGCAACGACCGTGGATCCACCGGACGGCCGCCCGCTGCGCAAGCTGACTGACACATGGTTCACACGTCTCACCCCACCAGACACCATCTGTCACTTACATCACGAGGAGCCGCCTGATGTCCGACTTCGTACCCGGGCTCGAGGGAGTAGTCGCGTTCGAGACGGAGATCGCCGAACCGGATAAGGAGGGCGGCGCACTCCGGTACCGGGGCGTCGACATCGAGGACCTCGTGGGGCATGTCTCCTTCGGCAACGTCTGGGGCCTGCTCGTCGACGGCGCCTTCAACCCCGGCCTGCCGCCCGCCGAGCCGTTCCCCATCCCGGTCCACTCGGGTGACATCCGCGTCGACGTCCAGTCGGCCCTGGCCATGCTGGCCCCGGTCTGGGGCCTCAAGCCGCTCCTCGACATCGACGAGGAGCAGGCCCGCGCCGACCTGGCCCGCGCCGCCGTCATGGCCCTCTCCTACGTCGCCCAGTCGGCTCGCGGGCAGGGCCTGCCCATGGTCCCGCAGCGAGAGATCGACAAGGCGCAGTCCGTCGTCGAACGCTTCATGATCCGCTGGCGCAGCGAGCCGGACCCCAAGCACGTGGCGGCGGTGGACGCGTACTGGACGAGCGCGGCCGAGCACGGCATGAACGCGTCCACGTTCACGGCCCGCGTCATCGCGTCCACGGGCGCGGACGTGGCGGCGGCGCTCTCCGGTGCGGTGGGAGCCATGTCCGGCCCGCTGCACGGCGGCGCCCCCTCCCGGGTCCTCGGCATGATCGAGGAGATCGAGCGCACGGGCGACGCCGAGGCCTATGTGAGGAACGCTCTCGACAAGGGCGAACGCCTCATGGGCTTCGGTCACCGCGTCTACCGTGCCGAGGACCCCCGCGCCCGGGTCCTGCGCCGCACCGCCCGCGAACTGGGCGCCCCCCGCTTCGAGGTCGCCGAGGCCCTGGAGAAGGCGGCCCTCGCGGAACTCCACGCCCGCCGCCCCGACCGTGTCCTCGCGACGAACGTCGAGTTCTGGGCGGCCATCGTCCTGGACTTCGCCGAGGTCCCGGCGCACATGTTCACGTCCATGTTCACCTGCGCCCGCACGGCCGGCTGGTCCGCCCACATCCTCGAGCAGAAGCGCACGGGCCGCCTGGTCCGCCCCTCGGCCCGCTACGTCGGCCCGGGCACCCGCGACCCCCGCGAGATCGAGGGCTACGGGGACATCGCCCACTGATCCGAGTCCTTGACGGCCGTCGCGCGGTGCTGTCGGCCCCGCGTGATGGCCACACCGGCCCCCCGCCGCTGACGGCCCCCTCAGCCCAGCGTCTCCTCCAGCAGCCCGGCCCACTGCGCCACCACCCGCTCCCGGCGGGGCGCGTCGTCGGTGAGGAGGTTGGCGAGGCCGAGGCCTCGGGCCATGTCGAGGAGGCCCTGGACGGTTTCGCGGACGCCGGGGACGGATTCGTCGGCGGCGAGGAGGTCGACCGCTATGCGGTGGGTCTCGCGGCCTACGCGGGATTCGAGTTCGGTGACGCGGGGGCGGAGCTGGTCCTCGTCGGAGGCGGCGACCCAGAGGTGGAGGGCGGCGCGGAAGAGGGGGCCGGTGTAGAGGTCGACCAGGGCGGCGACGACCGCGTGGCGGTCTCCGGACGCGCCCTCGGGGAACAGGGCGCGCAGGGCCGTCGAGCGTTCCTCGGCGACGTACTCGACGGCCGCCGTGAAGAGGTCCTCGCGGGTCGGGAAGTGGTGCTGGGCGGCGCCGCGGGAGACACCGGCGCGTTCGGCGACGACGGAGACGGTGGAGCCGGCCCAGCCGTGTTCGGCAAGGCAGGCCACGGCGGCTTCCAGGAGCCGCTGCCGGGTGGCCCGGCTGCGGTCCTGCTTGGGGACTCTCTCCGCACGGTCGACCGTGCTCACACCACCCATGCCGCATCCCGTCGTTCGAGGAAGGCCGTCATTCCCTCGCGGGCCTGCGGGGAGGAGAACAGCCGGGCCGAGAGCGCGGTCAGGTCGGCCGCGTCCCGGTCGAAGGTTTCCAGCACCCTAGCCGTGAGCAGCCGTTTCGTCTCGGTCAGGGCGTCGGGGGCGGATTTGCGCAGGCCGTCCAGGATGGGGGCGAGGGCTGTGTCGACGTCGTCGGCGTGTGTGGTGAGCAGGCCCGTGCGCTGTGCCTCCGCCGCGTCGAAACGCTCGCCCGTGAGGTAGTAGCGGGCCAGGGCGCGCGGGTCCGTGCGCGGGAGCAGCGGCAGGGAGATGACCGCGGGGGCGACGCCGATGCGGACCTCCGTGAAGGCGAAGGTGGCGTCGGTGGAGGCGGCGGCGATGTCGCACGCGGCCAGCAGGCCGAGGCCGCCCGCGCGGACGTGGCCGGTGACACGGGCGACGACCGGCTTGGGCAGTTCGATGATCTGCCGCAGCAGGCCGACCAGGGCGTCCGGGGGTGGTGGGTCCTTGAGGTCGGCGCCGGCGCTGAAGGTGTTGCCGGTGTGGGTGAGGACGATCGCGCGGACGTCGGTGTCCTTGCCGGCGTCCGTGAGCGCGTCGGCCAGTTCGCCGACCAGGGCCGCCGACAGGGCGTTGCGGTTGTGCGGTGAGTCGAAGGTGACGGTCTCGACCGCACGCGCGCGGGTGCGCGTCACGAGGTTCATGTGCTCTCCCTGAGCTGTCGGCGGAGGATCTTGCCGGAGGCCGCGCGGGGGACGCCGACGACGAAGGTGACGTGCCGGATCCGCTTGTAG
Organism: Streptomyces purpurascens; assembly: GCF_045040895.1. Taxonomy (NCBI): domain Bacteria; kingdom Bacillati; phylum Actinomycetota; class Actinomycetes; order Kitasatosporales; family Streptomycetaceae; genus Streptomyces; species Streptomyces purpurascens. The sequence goes on from NZ_CP108341.1 coordinate 4,143,057, forward strand.
GGGGCGACGCGTTCGGCGACGAACATCATGACCTCCGCCTCCGAGAGGCCGGTGGCGGACGGCTGGCGGACCACGTACGCGTGCGGGACCTCGTTGCCGTCGTCGTTGTACCTGCCGATGACGGCGGCGTCGGCGATGCCCGGGTGGGTGAGGAGGAGGGCCTCCAGTTCGGCGGGGGCCACCTGGAAGCCCTTGTACTTGATGAGTTCCTTGACGCGGTCGACGACGAAGAGCCAGCCCTCGTCGTCCACGTGGCCGACGTCTCCGGTGTGCAGCCAGCCGTCGGGGTCGATCATCGCGGCGGTGGCGTCGGGGCGGCCGAGGTAGCCCTTCATGACCTGGGGGCCGCGGATGAGAATCTCGCCGGACTCGCCGGCGGGGAGGTCCTTGCCGGGGTCGTCCAGGGAGACGATGCGCATCTCGGTGCCGGCGATGAGCTTGCCGACGGTTCCGGGCGGTGCGTCGCGCATCGCGTCCAGGGGCACGACGTGGGTGCCGGGCGACAGTTCCGTCATGCCGTAGGCCTGGCCGACGGGCGGCAGGCCGAGCCGCTCGGAGCAGGCGGCGGCGAGGCGCGCGTCCAGGGGTGCGGCGGCGCTGAGGATGTACTTCAGGGACGACAGGTCGTACCGCGCGACGGCCGGGTGCTTGGCGAGGGCCAGGACGATCGGCGGGGCGACGTACAGGCCGGTGATGCGGTGGTTCTGGATGGCCGCGAGGAACTGTGCCAGGTCGAAGCGGGGCAGGACGACGACGGTGGCGCCCTTTCTGAGGGGCGCGTTCATGAGGGCCGTGAGGCCGTAGATGTGGAAGAACGGCAGGACGGCGAGGATGCGGTCGCCGGGGCCCGCGGGTATCGCCCCGTCGAGCTGGGCGAGGTTGGTGGCGATCTGCCGGTGGGTGAGCAGCACGCCCTTGGGTGTGCCGGTGGTCCCGGAGGAGTACGGGAGGGCCGCCACGTCCTCGGCGGGGTCGATGTCGATCCGCGGCTCGGGGGCGGCGGAGGCCAGCATGTCGATCAGGGACCGGTGGCCGGAGGCGCTGTCGCACACGAAGATCTCGCGTACGCCGCCCGCGAGTTCGGCGGCCCTGCGCGCGATGTCGAGCAGGGGTGAGACGGTGACGATCCAGCGGGCCGCCGAGTCCGTCAGCTGCTTGGCGAACTCCTGGGCGGTGGCGAGCGGGTGGACGGTGGTGACGGTGGCACCCGCGCGCGTGGCGGCGTAGAAGGCGGTCGGGAAGGCGATGGTGTTGGGGCTGTGCAGGGCGAGGACGTCGCCCTTGCGCACCCCGGCCTCGGCGAGCCCGGCGGCGACGCGCCGGTGGAAGCGGTCCACCTGCTCGTAGGAGAGGGTGGTGCCGTCGGTGCCGTCGATCAGCGCCGGGATGCCGCCGAACTCCGCGGCCCGAGCCAGGACCGCTTCGTGGATGGGCAGGTCGACGAGCGGGACGTCTGCGTACTCGCTGCGGAACATGGTTCCTCCTCGCGCGCGGGCCGTCGCCGGCCGTCTCAGTACGACTTGGGCAGGCCCAGAGTCTGGTGGGAGACGTAGTTGAGAATCATCTCCCGGCTCACCGGTGCGATACGAGCCACGCGCGCGGCCGTTATCAGCTGCGCCAGGCCGTACTCGCGGGTGAGGCCGTTGCCGCCGAGGGTGTGCACGGCCTGGTCCACGGCCTTCACGCAGGCCTCCCCGGCCGCGTACTTCGCCATGTTGGCGGCCTCTCCGGCGCCCGTGTCGTCGCCCGCGTCGTACAGCCGGGCGGCCTTCCGCATCATCAGGCGGGCGAGTTCGAGCTCGATGTGCGCCTGGGCGAGGGGGTGGGCGATGGCCTGGTGGGCGCCGATGGGGGTCTTCCAGACCTGCCGGTCGCGGGCGTAGTCGACGGCTCGCGCGAGCGCGTAGCGGCCCATGCCGATCGCGAAGGCGGCCGTCATGATGCGCTCGGGGTTGAGGCCGGCGAAGAGTTGCAGCAGGCCCGCGTCCTCGTCGCCGACGAGGGCGTCGGCGGGCAGCCGTACATCGTCGAGGGTCAGCTCGAACTGCTTCTCGGCGGCGTTGAGTTCCATGTCGATGGGGCGGCGGCCGAACCCGGGGGTGTCGCGCGGGACGATGAACAGGCAGGGCTTGAGACTGCCGGTGCGGGCGTCCTCGGTGCGGCCGACGATGAGGGTCGCGTCCGCGATGTCCACGCCGGAGATGAAGACCTTGCGGCCGGTGAGGATCCAGTCGCCGGTGTCCTGGTCGCGGCGGGCGGTGGTGGTGATGCGGTGGCTGTTGGAGCCGGCGTCGGGTTCGGTGATGCCGAAGGCCATGAGGCGGGAGCCGTCTGCCAGGGCGGGGAGCCAGGTCTGTTTCTGGGCGTCTGTGCCGAAGCGGGCGATCACTGTGCCGCAGATTGCTGGTGAGACCACCAGCATCAGGAGGGGACAGCCTGCGGCGCCGAGTTCTTCGAGGACGAGGGAGAGCTCGGATATGCCTCCGCCGCCGCCTCCGTACTCCTCGGGGAGGTTGACGCCCAGGTAGCCGAGTTTTCCTGCCTCCGACCAGAGTTGTGCGGGGTCGCATCCGCGGCCGTGGCGTTTGCCGAGTGCGGAGACGGCTTCTCGTAGAGCCTTGTGGTCTTCGGTGTCCATGAGGAGTCCTTTCGGGTGCGGGCCGTATGTGGCTTGTCGCGCAGTTCCCCGCGCCCCTAAGGGGTCTCCGTCACGACCGCCAGTAGTGCGCCCGGCTCTACCTGTTGGCCTGGTACTGCGTGCAGTTCGCTCAGCGTTCCTGTGACCGGGGCCGTGATCTTGTGCTGCATCTTCATCGCCTCCAGCCAGAGGAGGGGGGCGCCGGCCTTTACGGGCGTTCCTACGGTGAGGCCGTCGGCTACGCGGACGACCGTGCCGGGCATGGGGGCCAGGAGGGAGCCCGGGGCGTGCTGGGCGGCCGGGTCGGTGAAGCGGGGCAGGGCCGTCAGGGCGGTGGTGTTGACGTGGAGCTGGTCGCCGTAGCGGGCCACCTCGAACCTTCGCCGTACGCCGTCCACTTCGAGGATGACCAGACCGGCGTCGGCGTGCACGACGCTCACCCCGTCCGCCTCCAGGCCCGTGCGGGTGTGCCGGTAGTGGACCTCGTGTTCCTCGCCCGCCATCTCGTAGCGCTTGACCTGCGGCTGTGAAGGGACGTTGCGCCAGCCGCCGAAGCGGGAGCGGGAGCCGGTGTGGGCGTCGGCGAGAGCGGCGGCGAGGGGGGCGTACGGGTCGGTGGTGGGGGCGGTCAGTTCCGGCAGGTGGCGGTCGTAGAAGCCGGTGTCCATGCGGGCCGCGGTGAACTCGGGGTGGCGCAGGGAGCTGACGAGGAGGTCGCGGTTGGTGACGGGGCCGTGGATCACGGTCCGTTCCAGGGCGGAGGCGAGCTTGCGGAGGGCCTCCGCGCGCGTGGGGGCATGGGCCACGACCTTGGCGAGCATGGGGTCGTAGTGGACGCCGATGTCGTCGCCGTCGGTGTAGCCGGTGTCCAGGCGGACGCCTTCCGGTACGGACAGCCGGTGCAGGCGGCCGGTCTGCGGGGCCCAGTCGCGGGACGGGTCCTCGGCGTACAGGCGGGCCTCGACGGCGTGGCCACGCGCGCGTGGAGGGTCGTGGTCGAGGGGGTGGCCTTCGGCGACACGGATCTGCTCCGCGACCAGGTCGAGGCCGGACACCGCCTCCGTCACGGGGTGTTCGACCTGGAGGCGGGTGTTCATCTCCAGGAAGTGCGCCCTGCCGTCGGCGACGAGGAACTCGACCGTGCCGGCGCCCACGTAGTCGACGGCTCGGGCGGCCCGGACGGCGAGAGTGCTCAGCTCCTGCCGGAGTTCCTCGGGGAGCCCGGGTGCCGGGGCCTCCTCGACGACCTTCTGGTGGCGGCGCTGGAGGGAGCAGTCGCGGGTGCCGAGCGGCAGGATCGTGCCGTGGGTGTCGGCGAGGATCTGGACCTCGACGTGGCGGCCGTTCTCCACGTACGGCTCGACGAAGACCTCGCCGTCGCCGAAGGCACTGGCGGCTTCGGCGCGTGCGGAGGCCAGTTCGGCGTCCAGGTCAGCGAGTCGTCGTACGACGCGCATGCCGCGTCCGCCGCCGCCCGCCGCCGCCTTCACGAGCACGGGCAGGTCGGCTTCGGTGACGTGGGTGAGGGGCTGGATGCCCATGAGCTGCTTGGCGCGGGTCTTGGACGCCATCGCCTCGATGGCCTCGGGGGGCGGGCCGATCCAGAGCAGGCCCGCGTCCTGGACGGCCCGGGCGAAGTCGGCGTTCTCGGAGAGGAAGCCGTATCCGGGGTGCACGGCGTCCGCGCCGGCCGCGACGGCGGCCTTCACGATCAGGTCGCCGCGCAGATAGGTGTCGGCGGGCGCCTCCCCCGGAAGTCGTACGCTCGCGTCGGCCACGCGCGCGTGGAGGGCGCCCTCGTCCGCGTCGGAGTGGACGGCGATGGTGCGGATGCCCAGCTCGCGGCAGGTGCGGAAGACACGGCAGGCGATCTCGCCGCGGTTCGCCACCAGTACAGAAGTGATCATCATCAGCCTCACATCCGGAAGACGCCGAAGCCACCGCGCGCACCCTCGTACGCCGCCGTGTGGATGGCCGACAGGCACAGGCCGAGGACGGTGCGGGTGTCGCGCGGGTCGATGACGCCGTCGTCGTACAGCCGCCCGGACAGGAACATCGGCAGGGACTCGGACTCGATCTGCTGCTCCACCATCGCGCGCAGGGCGGCGTCCGCCTCCTCGTCGTACGGCTGTCCCTTGGCGGCGGCGGACTGGCGGGCGACGATCGACAGCACGCCCGCGAGCTGCTGGGGGCCCATGACGGCCGACTTGGCGCTGGGCCAGGCGAAGAGGAAGCGGGGATCGTAGGCCCGTCCGCACATGCCGTAATGGCCGGCGCCGTAGGAGGCGCCCAGCAGGACGGAGAGATGGGGGACTCGGCTGTTGCTGACCGCGTTGATCATCATCGCGCCGTGCTTGATGATGCCGCCCTGCTCGTACTCCTTGCCGACCATGTAGCCGGTGGTGTTGTGCAGGAAGAGCAGCGGGATGTCGCGCTGGTTGGCGAGCTGGATGAACTGGGCGGCCTTCTGGGACTCCTCGCTGAACAGCACGCCCTGGGCGTTCGCCAGGATGCCGACCGGATAGCCGTGCAGGGCGGCCCAGCCGGTGGTCAGGCTCGTCCCGTAGAGCGGCTTGAACTCGTCGAAGTCGGAGGCGTCGACGATACGGGCGATGACCTCGCGCGGGTCGAAGGGGCTCTTCAGGTCGCCGGGGACGATGCCGAGGAGTTCGTCGGCGGCGTACTTGGGGGGCTCGGCCGGGCCCGGATCGTCGTACGCCTTGCGGTGGTTGAGGCGGGCGACCACGCGCCGGGCCTGGCGGAGCGCGTCGGGCTCGTCGACGGCGAAGTGGTCGGCGAGGCCGGACACGCGCGCGTGCATCTCGGCACCGCCCAGGGACTCGTCGTCGCTCTCCTCGCCCGTGGCCATCTTCACCAGCGGCGGGCCGCCGAGGAACACCTTCGCCCGCTCCTTGACCATGATCACGTGGTCGGACATGCCGGGGATGTAGGCGCCACCGGCGGTGGAGTTGCCGAAGACGACCGCGAGGGTCGGGATCCCCGCGGCGGACAGCCGTGTCAGGTCCCGGAAGATGGCGCCCCCGGGGATGAAGATCTCCTTCTGGGACGGCAGATCGGCTCCCCCGGACTCCACCAGGCTGATGCAGGGCAGCCGGTTGGCGAGGGCGATGTCGTTGGCGCGCAGGGCCTTCTTCAGCGACCAGGGGTTGCTCGCTCCCCCGCGCACGGTCGGGTCGTTGGCGGTGATCAGGCACTCCACTCCCTCGACGACACCGATGCCGGTGACGAGGGACGCGCCGACGGTGTAGTCACTGCCCCAGGCGGCCAGCGGGGACAGCTCCAGGAAGGGGGTGTCCGGGTCGAGGAGCAGCTCGATGCGCTCACGGGCGAGGAGCTTGCCGCGCTCGCGGTGCCGCGCCACGTACTTCTCGCCGCCGCCCGCGAGGGCCTTGGCGTGCTCGGCGGTCAGCTCGTCCAGCTTGGCGAGCATCGCCTCGCGGTTGTCCCGGTAATCGGGGCTCTTGGGGTCGAGCGCGGAGGTCAGGACGGTCACAGCAGGGCCTCCGGTATGTCCAGGTGGCGGGAGCGCAGCCATTCGCCGAGGGCCTTGGCCTGCGGGTCGAAGCGGTGCTGGGCGGCGACGCCCGCGCCGAGGATGCCCTCGACGACGAAGTTGAGGGCGCGGAGCCGGGGCAGGAGGTGCCGGGTGACGTTCAGCTCGCGGCTCTCGGGGATCAACTGCCGGAATCGTTCGGCCGTCAGCTCGTGCGCGAGCCACCGCCAGGCGTCGTCCGTGCGGGCCCACACCCCGACGTTGGCGTTGCCGCCCTTGTCGCCGCTGCGGGCGCCCGCGACGAGGCCGAGGGGGGCGTGCCGGGTGGGCCCGGGGGCCGGCGGCTCCGGGAGGGGCGGCTCCCCTACGTCGTCGAGTACGGCGGTGTCGTGGGCCGGTGGCACGGGAATCCGGCGCCCGTCATGGAGGACCGCCACATGGTCGACTCCGCCATGGGGGACGTACACATCCTCGAAGACCCCATAGGGCGAGCCCTTCCCCGGTGGTGCCAGCACATGGAAGCCGGGGTAACTGGCGAGCGCCAGCTCCACGGCCGCCCCGCTCAGCGCCCGCCCGACGACGCCCTGGTCCGGGTCCCGTACGACGAGCCGCAGCAGCGCGCTCGCCGTCTCCTCGGTGCTCGCGTCGGGCCGGTCGGTGCGGGCCAGCTCCCAGCGCACGTCGGCGGCCTTGCCGAGGGCGGGTTCCATCTGGTCCCGCACGAGGGCGGCCTTGGCCTCGATGTCGAGGCCGGTGAGCACGAAGACGACCTCGTTGCGGAAGCCGCCGAGCTTGTTGAGCCCGACCTTGAGGGTGGGCGGCGGAGCCTCTCCGCGCACGCCGTCGATCCGCACCCGGTCGGGCCCGTCCTGGCCGAGCCGTACGGTGTCCAGCCGGGTGGTGACGTCGGGCCCCGCGTACCGGGCACCGGCCGTCTCGTACAGCAACTGGGCGGTGACGGTGCCGACGTCGACGAAGCCGCCGGTGCCGGGGTGCTTGGTGATGACGCAGCTGCCGTCCTCGTGGAGCTCGGCGAGCGGGAAGCCGGGGCGGCGGACATCACCGTCCCGGAAGAAGGCGTAGTTGCCGCCGGTGGCCTGCGCCCCGCACTCCAGGACGTGCCCGGCGACGACGCCCCCCGCGAGCCGGTCGTAGTCCGTCCCCCTCCACCCGAAGTGGGCGGCGGCGGGCCCGGTGACGAGGGCAGCGTCCGTCACCCGCCCGGTGACGACGATGTCCGCGCCCTCCCGCAGACACGCCGCGATGCCGAATCCGCCGAGGTAGGCGTGGGCGGCGAGGCTGCCGGGGTGGCGGGCGGTGAGGTCGTCGCCCTCGACATGCGCGACGCGGACGGGGATGCCGAGCCGGTCGGCCAAGTGCCGTACGGCGTCGGCGAGTCCGGCCGGGTTGAGCCCGCCGGCGTTGGTGACGATTTTGACGCCCCGCTCGTGGGCGATCCCGAGGCAGTCCTCCAACTGCCGCAGGAACGTGCGCGCGTATCCGGCGGCCGGGTCCTTCAGCCGGTCGCGGCCGAGGATCAGCATCGTCAGCTCGGCGAGGTAGTCACCGGTGAGGACGTCGAGTTCGCCGCCGGTGAGCATCTCGCGCAGGGCGTCGAAGCGGTCGCCGTAGAAGCCGGAGGCGTTGCCGATGCGCAGGGTCACCCGGCTTCCCCCTTCGGCTTCGGCGTACGGCCGCTTCCCGGCGGTCCCGCGAAGGCCTGGGCCAGGTCCAGCCAGCGGTCGGCGTCGGGGCCTTCGGCGCGCAGGGCGAGGTCGGAGCGGTGGGCGCGCTGGGTGACCAGGAGGCAGAAGTCGAGGGCGGGGCCGGTGACGCGTTGCGAGGCGTCCTCGGGGCCGTATGCCCAGAAGTCACCGGACGGTGCCCGGAGTTCGACGCGGAAGGGGTCGGCCGGTGGGGTCAGCCCGTGCGCGCCGTAGGCGAAGTCCCGGGTCCGCACCCCGAGCCAGGCCACATGCCGCAGCCGGTCGGTGGGTGGGCGCACCACACCCAGGGTGTCGGCCACGTCCTGTCCATGGGCCCAGGTCTCCATAAGACGGGCCGTCGCCATGGAGGCGGCCGACATGGGTGGGCCGTACCAGGGGAAGCGCGCCTTGGGCGGGGCGGCCCGCAGCGCCTTCTCCAGCGCCGTACGACCCTCACGCCAGCGTGCGAGCAGTTCGGCGGGCGGGAGTACCGCGCCCTCCTCGGCGCCCTCGTCGACGAAGGACGCCGGGGCCGCGAGGGCCTTCTCGACCAGGGCGCGGAAGCCGTCGGCGTCCGTGACGGCGAACAGGGCCGAGCGGTCGGTCCAGGCGAGGTGGGCGATCTGGTGGGCGACGGTCCAGCCGGGGGCGGGGGTGGCGAGCGCCCAGCGCTGTGTGCTCAACCCGGCCACGAGGCGGTCGAGTTCCTCGCTCTCCTCGCGCAGGTCGTCGATCACGGACGTCGGATCGGACACGGGCGCTCCCTGGGGCACGGCGGTGTGCGGGGTGGTGCGGGGTGCTGAGGAGCATGGCAGCGAGGTCAGAAACAATCAAGCATGCTTGCATGAAAATGTGGGGGTGGCTGAAAGCGTGCTCTTTGGCGGCGCGATCAATACACTCCCAGTCGCGCTCGTTCCATTGGTCGGACTTCGGGGGAGAAACCAGAATGAGCACCTGGAATCCGGGCGGGCAGCCGCCGTACGACCCGCACGGCCGGCCTCCGCAGCCGCCGGGCGCCGGGTATCCGCCACCGGGCCCTGGTCACCCGCCACCGGGCGCCGGTTACCCGCCCCAGGGTGGCCATCCGCCCCACATCCCCCACCCCTACACACCCCACTCACCCCACCCGATGCCGCCGCAGGCGCCACCCCCCGGTCCCTTCACACGGCTGCGGCGGCGGATCGGCCCCATCAACACCGCGCGCCGGGTCTTCAAGCCGTCCCGGCCGGACCTCGTCGAGGACGCGTTCATCGCGCGGATGCAGAAGATCCGCACGCTCGTGGGGCTCGGCGCGTTCGTGTACGTGTCGGTGGCCTACAAGATCACCGACTCCGTCGGGGACGCCGCGAACGACCGCCTCGACCAGTCGTGGATCAGCGTCCTGATGCTGTCGGTGACGTTCCCGGTGGCCGTCGGCATCCTGCTGGCCCTGACCGCCCCGTCGGCCCGCCGGGATCTGCTGCGCCGGGCGGCGCGGCCGTTCGGCGCGATCGTGGCTCTCGTGGCCGGGGTCTTCGTCTTCCCGGCGTCCGTGCTCACCGGCTTCGTCGAGGGAAAGTTCGCCACCAACCCCGTGATGTCCGTGGTCACTTGGGTGACCACCGTGTTCACCTTGGTGTGGGTGCTGCCGTTCGTCATCTGGGGCATCGGTCTCGCCCTGGTCCACGTGTTCCGCACCGCCGACATCCACCAGACCATGCCGCCGCTGCTCGCGATGACGCTGGTGTGGGAGATGACCCTGATCGACGTGTTCACGGGGGCGTACGCGGGCGTGCCGGGGCCGGTGCGAGTGGTGTTCCTGCTCGGGGCCCCGGTGTCCGTGACGGCGGTCGGGTTGTGGGAGCTGCGTCGGCTGCGGGTGCATTACGGGATCACCGTGGGCGGGATCCTGACGCGCTGAGGTGGCTCGGGGTGGGGCCCCGGCCGGTCTATCCGGTGATGTCGAGAGCCGTCCCGTACAGCCGGTCCACCTTCAGCCGGACGACCACCCGGCGCTCGGCGACCAACTCCTCCAGGAACGCGTCCTCGTCCTCCGGCTTCGCGGCCTGCGGGATCATCCCGAGCAGTTCCCGCCCGACCGCGTCACCGGGAACCGCCGTGACCTCGGAGACCTCGGCCTCGCCCTCCGCGACGGCGAACGACCACACGTCACCGCCCTGCACATGCAGTGCCGCCCGCGGGTCGCGTCTCAGATGCTTGACCTTGATGCGCTCGGCCGTCGTCGAGAACCGCACGATGCGAGCCTCGGGGTCCCAGCTGTAGACCATGGTGGTCAGATGGGGGCGGCCATCGCGCTTGACACTGGCGAGCGTGCCGAACTGCTGCTTGCCGAGGAGGTCGGAGAGGGCTTCGTCGGACAGGGGGCGGGGGCCGGGGCGTTGAGTCATGGACGGATCAACTTCGGTGTGGGCTTGGATATTTCACGGCGGGCGCCAATAGGCTCACCCCGCATGGGAGTTGGCGTGGGCGTGGAGAACGAGATGGTTGCCGTCCCGGCCGGGGCGGTGACGCTGTCCGACCGGCGGACGCAGCGGAGTTGGACGACCGAGGTCGCGCCCTTTCGGATGTCGGCGTTCCCCGTCACTCAGGAGTGGTACGCCCAGGTCACCGGCGAACGGCCGAGTGCCGCTCGTGGCGAGCGGCTGCCGGTCGAGGGTGTGTCGTGGTGGGACGCGGTCGCCTTCTGCAACGCCCTCTCGGTGGAGGAGGGTCTGACACCCGCGTATCGCACGGGCGTCGAGGCCGAGGCCGTCGAGTGGGACGCCTCCGCCGACGGGTATCGGCTGCCGACCGAGGCCGAGTGGGAGTACGCCTGCCGTGCCGGCAGTGCCGGGCCGCGTTACGGTCTGCTCGACGAGGTCGCCTGGTACCGGGGGAACTCGGACGAGCGGGTCCACACCGTGGGCGGCAAGCAGCCCAACGCGTGGGGCCTGTACGACATGCTGGGCAACGTCTGGGACTGGTGCTGGGACCTCTACGACGCCGAGGTCTACGGCACGTACCGGGTGTTGCGGGGCGGCGGCTGGTCCGACGAGCACTGGAGCTGCCGGGCCTCGGTGCGGCGCCGTAGCCATCCGACGTTCCGGATCGACGACGTGGGGTTCCGCGTCGCGCGCTCAGCGGCCTCGTTGAGCCGCGGTCGATAGGTTGCCGCCATGACAGAGTCAGGACCCGGCACCTGGCCGCCTGCCCCGAGCATCGGCGGGCCTCGACCGCGTGAGGAGCTCGAACGCGCGGCGCTTCCCGGCGAGCCGGTGGTGCTCTGCACCCGGACCGGCAACGACCGCGCGATGCGCCTCGCGGCGAAGCTGGGGTTCACCGAGGTGGAGCGGTTCGAGGAGTACGGCGCCGAGCAGTGGTTCGGCGTGTGGCCCTCGGTCACACCGTCCGGTTGAGCTCAAGGGAGAGGGTCCGAGCGACGATGCAGGTATCAGAGGTCCGGCGTGCGATGGCCGCGGCCGTGTCGACCGCCTCAGCACTCGGCCTGACAGCCGACGACGCGATCGTTCTTCACGACTCGAACAAGCTCACTCTGCGGCTGCTGCCCTGTGATGTCCTGGCCCGGGTGGCGCCGGTGGCGGATCAGGTCGCCCGGTTCGAGGTCGAGCTGGCTCAGCGGCTCAACGAAGCCGGGTGCCCGGTGGCCGCTCTCGAGCCGCGAGTGGAGCCACGCGTCCATGAGCGTGACGGCTTCGTCATCACGCTGTGGACCTACTACGAACCCGTGACGCCTCGCGAGGTCCCACCGGCCGACTACGCCCACGCACTCGATCGGCTGCATGCCGGCATGCGCGCACTCGACGTCCCGACGCCGCACTTCACGGATCGGGTCGAGCAGGCACAACAGCTCGTGGCGAACCGCGACCGCACTCCGGCGCTCCCCGACGCGGACCGGGAGCTGCTCGGCGACACACTGCGACGCATGAGGCGAGTGATCAGCGAGCGCGGCGGCGCCGAGCAGTTGCTGCACGGCGAGCCACACCCGGGCAACCTGCTCACCACGGAGAACGGGCTGCTGTTCATCGACCTCGAGACGTGCTGCCGTGGGCCCGTCGAATTCGACCTCGCCCATGCGCCCGAGGAAGTCGGCGAGCACTATCCGGGTGTCGATCAGGATGTGCTGCGCCAGTGCCGGATCCTCGTGCTGGCGGTGATCACAGCGTGGCGCTGGGATCGAGGCGACCAGCTCCCGAACGGGCGCAGGCTGGCTACGGAGTGGCTCGGCCAGATGCGAGCGGCACTCGCTCGCGAGTCCTGGTCCTAGCCCTAGCCCTGGTCCTAGCCCTCCAGGCCCGTACTCTCCAACGCCGCCGTCTTCTTGCGCCCGCGGCCCACCTGCGTGCGCACCGCCCCCATGCTCGCCGCGACGACGAGGGCGATCGCGGCGGCCTCCATGGCCGAGAGGGCCTGGTCGAGGATGAGGAAGCCGGCCGTCGCGGCGATGGCCGGCTCCAGGCTCATCAGGATCGCGAAGGTGGAGGCGGGCAGGCGGCGCAGGGCGAGGAGTTCGAGGGTGTAGGGCAGGACCGAGGAGAGCAGGGCCACCGCCGCGCCCAGACCCAGCGTCACCGGGTCGGCCAGCTTCGTCCCCGACTCGGCGATGCCCAGGGGCAGGAACAGCACCGCGCCGACCGCCATCGCCAGGGCCAGCCCGTCCGCCTGCGGGAAGCGGCGGCCCGTACGGGCGCTGAAGACGATGTAGGCCGCCCACATGGCGCCGGCGCCCAGGGCGAAGGCCGCTCCGGTGGGGTCGAGGCCGCTGAAGCCTCCGCCGCCGAGGAGGAAGACACCGGCGAGGGCGAGTGCCGCCCACACCAAGTTGATCGCGCGGCGGGAGGCGAGGACCGAGAGGGCGAGCGGTCCGAGGACCTCCAGCGTGACCGCGGGGCCCAGCGGGATACGGGCGACGGCCTGGTAGAAGAGGCCGTTCATCGCGGCCATGGTGATGCCGAAGACGACGACCGTGCCCCAGTCGGTGCGCGAGTGGCCGCGCAGGCGCGGACGGCAGACCAGCAGCAGGACGACCGCCGCCACGAGCAGGCGCAGCGCCACCACCCCGAGGGCACCCGCCCTCGGCATCAGGGTCACCGCCAGCGCGCCGCCGAACTGCACGGAGATGCCGCCCGCGAGCACCAGGCCCACGGGCCCGAGGGATCCGAGGCGGCCGGGGCCGCCGCCGGCCGGGGAGGGTGTGGCGGCCGTCGCGGACTGGGGCGTGGTGGCACTGGCGGGGGTGGTCACGGGCGGTCCTGTGCTGGTCGGCTCGGGGTACGGGCTGTGCGTACACCGGCCTGCACTCCGCGTACATCCCGATGTACTTCTCAGTCCAGAGTAATAGACTCAGTCAGGTGCGTGAAGCCCTTTTACCGCTGTCTTGGTCAGTGAGACGCGTTCCTCAGCGCCGGGAGAGGTAGAGGCCGAACGCCTTGTACAGCAGCCGGTTGAGGGGGTACTCCCATTCGCCGAGGTACTCGACGGCCTCGCCGCCGGTGCCCACCTTGAAGCGGAGCAGACCCAGCAGGTCGCTGGACTCCTCAAGGGTGTCGGTGATGCCACGCAGGTCGTAGACGGCGGCGCCGAGTTCATGGGCGTCGGTCATCATGCGCCACTGCACGGCGCTGCTCGGCTGGACCTCGCGCCGGCGGCTGGTGGAGGCGCCGTAGGAGTACCAGACGTGGTCGCCGACGGTCAGCATGGTCGCGGCGGCGAGCACCTCGCCGTCGTGGTACGCGAGATAGAGCCGCATACGGTCCGGGTGCTCGGCGGTGAGCGCCCTCCACATGCCCTGGAAGTAGGACAGCGGGCGCGGGATGAACCGGTCCCGCTCGGCGGTCTCGCCGTACAGCTCGTGGAAGGCCGGCAGATCCTCCAGGTCGCCGCGTACGACCTTCACGCCGGCCTTCTCCGCCTTCTTGATGTTGCGCCGCCACTGCTGGTTCAGGCCGCTGTGGATGTCGTCGAGCGACCGGCCGGCGAACGGCACCTGGAAGACGTACCGGGGCTGCCCCGCGGCGAAGCCGCCCTCACCGCCGGCCTCGGTCTGCCGCCAGCCCATGCGGCGCAGATCGCCCGCGATCCGGCCGGCACTCGGGTCGTACGACGTCGCCCGCACGTCGTTCAGCCGCCCGGCGGCCGGGTCCGCGATCCCCGCCTTGACCGCCTCGGCGCTCCAGCGGCGCACCACGACCGGCGGGCCCATCCGCACCGCGAAGGCGCCCCGCCGTCTCAGGTGCGCGAGCATCGGCTCCAGCAGCCGCTCCAGGCCGGGCTCGTGCCAGTCGACGAGCGGGCCCTCGGGCAGATACGCCAGGTATCTCCGCAGCCCGGGCAGCCGCGGCCCGGGCAGCGGGCGCAGCAGGACGAGCCCCGCGCCGACGAGCCGCCCGACCGCGTCGAACCAACCCAGGCTCTCCGCCTGCCAGTCGGGCTTCACCTCGCCCCAGGACGGGACCTGGGTGTGACTGGCGGAGGGGCGGGCCGCGACGAACGCGAGGTGCTCGTCACGGGTGATCGGTTTGACGCGGATGCTCATACGCGGGCTCCTTGGAGTGGCTGGTCCCGCGAGCCTAGGAGCGGCCTGGGCCCACCTCCGGCTCAGACACTCGGGTCCGCCCGTCGCGTGGTCCGAACGCCTCAAGCGCCCCCGCTTCACCCCTCGTCCTACGGTTCGATCCCTCCCCCTCCGGCCTCATCCCCCACCCCCTCCAGCGCCGCCGCCAGCACCTCCGCCAGATGGCTCCCCCGCACCCCCGCCAGCTGTTCCAGCTGTGTGCGGCAGGAGAAGCCGTCCGCCAGGACCACCGTGCCGTCCGGGGCGTTCCGTACCGACGGCAGGAGGTGTTCCTCCGCGCAGGCCGTGGACACCTCGTAGTGGCCCTTCTCGAAGCCGAAGTTCCCCGCGAGACCGCAGCAGCCGCCGCTCAGTTCGCCGGAGAGCAGAGCGGCCTGCCGCAGCCGGCGGTCGGCGGCGTCGCCCAGCACCGCGTGCTGGTGGCAGTGGGTCTGGCCGGCCACCGGGCGGTCCACGCGCGGCGGCGTCCAGTCGGGGGCGTGGCGTTCCAGCGTCTCCGCGAGGGTGAGGACCTTCGCGGCGAGGCGGGCCGCACGCGGGTCGTCGTGCAGCAGCTCGGGGACGTCGGTGCGCAGGGCCGCGGCGCAGCTCGGCTCCAGGACCACGACCGGGGCGTCGGTCTCCAGCACCGGTTCCATCAGGTCGAGCGTGCGGCGCATGACCGCCCGGGCGCGGTCCAGCTGGCCCGTCGACACATACGTCAGCCCGCAGCAGACACGGCCCCGGCCGCGCAGCACCGACAGCGGATCCATCGCGACCGTCCGCCCGTCACCCACCGGCGGTCTCACCAGCCGCAACGTCGGCGGCAGCCCCACCCGCAGCCCAGCCGCCTCCAGCACCCGCACGGCGGCCTGCCCGACGGAGGGCGAGAGGTGCTCGGTGAAGGTGTCGGGCCACAGGATCACCAGGGCGCCGGAACCTGCGGTCGCCTCACCCCGCCGCCGCTCCCACCACCGGCTGAACGTCCGCCGCGCCACCCGCGGAATCTCCCGCTCGGGTGCGATCCCGCCCAGTCGTTTCGCCGCCCACGCGAAGGGCCGTACCGCGGAGAGCGCGTTGACCAGCCATGCCGTGCGCGTGCGGGACACCGCCCGGAGCCACACCGGCAGCCCGCCCATCGCGTAGTGCGCGGCCGGACGGCGTCGCCCCGCGTAGTGGTGGTGGAGGAACTCCGCCTTGTACGTGGCCATGTCGACCTCGACCGGGCAGTCCGAGCGGCAGCCCTTGCAGGACAGGCACAGGTCCAGCGCGTCCCGTACCTCGGTCGAGCGCCAGCCGTCGGTCACCACCTCGCCCGCGAGCATCTCGTGCAGCAGCCGGGCCCGCCCGCGTGTGGAGTGCTCCTCCGCGCCGGTCGCCCGGAAGGACGGGCACATGACGGAGGAGCCGGACACCGACGTCGTACGGCACTTGGCGACGCCCACGCAGCGCCGGACCGCCGCCGAGAAGTCACCGCCGTCCGAGGGGTAGCCGAAGGCGACGTCGACCGGTTCGCGGGGCAGGACGGAGAAGCGCAGGTCGGCGTCGAGGGGGGCGGGGCGCACGAGCATGCCGGGGTTGAGCAGGTCGTCCGGGTCCCATACCCCCTTCGCCCGCTCGAACAGGCCCACCATCTCCTCCCCGTACATCCGGGGCAGCAGCTCCGCCCGCGCCTGTCCGTCCCCGTGCTCCCCGGACAGTGACCCGCCGTGCGCCACCACCAGCTCCGCGAGCTCCTCCGAGAAGCGGCGGAAACGGGCGACACCCGCCTCCGTCAGCAGGTCGAAGTCGATCCGGACGTGGATGCAGCCGTCCCCGAAGTGGCCGTACGGCGTGCCGCGCAGCCCGTGCGCGGTGAGCAGTCCCCGGAAGTCCCGCAGATACGCCCCGAGCCGGGCGGGCGGCACCGCACAGTCCTCCCACCCCGGCCAGGCCTCACTGCCGTCCGGCATCCGCGTCGCCGTACCGCTCGCGTCCTCCCGGATCCGCCACAGCGCACGCTGCCCCGCCGGGTCGGTGACCACGAGGGCGTCCACGACGTCGGCCGCCCGCACGATCGCCTCGGCACGCGCGCGTGCCTCCGCGGCCGACTCCCCGCCGGTCTCCACGAAGAGCCAGGCCGCGCCCTTGGGCAGGGCCGCCGCGGACGGCACCAGGTCCGCCGACATGCCCTCCACCGTCAGCGGCCCCAACGGCAGCAGCCCGGCGGCCGCTTCCGCTGCCGCGCTCTCGTCGGCGTACGCCAGCACGGCCAGCGCACGCGCGCGGGGCGCCTCGACCAGTCGTACGACCGCCTCCGTCAGCACGCCCAGGGTGCCCTCGGAGCCGCAGAAGGAGCGGGCCACGTCGGCGCCCCGCTCGGGCAGCAGGGCGTCCAGCGCGTACCCGGAGATGCGGCGGGGCAGCTCCGGGAAGCCGGTGCGCAACCGGGCGAGCTCGCCGTCCACCAGGGCCCGCAGCCCGTCCGGCGCCCCGGCCCAGTCCTGTCCGAGCCGCAGCCGCCGCCCCCGCGCGGTGACCACGTCCAGCTCGCGCACGCTGTCCGCTGTGGTCCCCCACGCCACCGAGTGCGAGCCGCACGAGTTGTTGCCGATCATGCCGCCGAGCGTGCACCGGCTGTGCGTGGACGGATCAGGGCCGAAGCGCAGCCCGTGCGGTGCGGCGGCCTCCTGGAGCCGGTCGAGCACCAGCCCCGGCTGCACGACGGCCGTACGCGCCTCGGGATCCAGCGACACCAGCCGGTTCATGTACCGGGTGAAGTCCAGCACGACACCCGTGCCCGTCGCCTGCCCCGCGATCGACGTCCCGCCGCCTCTCGCCACGACCGGCACCCCGCGCTCCCGGCACACCTCCAGGACGGCCGACACGTCGTCGGCGTCACGGGGAGCGACCACACCCAGCGGCACGCGCCGGTAGTTGGAGGCGTCCATGGTGACCAGCGCCCGGGAGGTGACGTCGAAACCCACGTCACCCCGGACGACCCGGCTCAGCTCGGCCTCAAGGGCAGGGAGTTCCCCGGCATCCGTCATGCGTCCAGCATGCACCCGATCACTGACAGTGACGGGTCGGGGCGCCCTCTGCGGCCTCAGCCCTTGACGGCGGAGCTGGCCACGCCCTCGACGAACCAGCGCTGGAAGAACGCGAAGACGATCAGCACGGGCAGTACCAGCAGCACGCCGAAGGCGAGGATCTGGCCCCAGTCCGGGGGCTGCTGCCCCTGGAAGACGCTCATCTCCAGGGGGAGGGGACGCACCGACGGGTCGGACACCATCAGCACCGGCCACAGGAAGGAGCCCCACTGGATGAGGAAGGTGAGGATCGCGACCGAGGCGAACACCGGCCTGGACATCGGCACGATGATCGCGAAGAAGGTGCGCCAGGGCCCCGCGCCGTCCAGCCGGGCCGCTTCCTCGATGCTCGGCGGGATCTTCTTGAAGAACGTGTGGAACTGGTAGATGGCGAAGGCGTTGGCGACGAACGGCAGCCCCTGGACGAACAGGGTGTTGCGCTGGCCGTTGAACATGTAGAACAGCGGCACCGCCACCGACTCGAACGGGATCAGCATCAGCAGCAGGACGAGGGTGAACACCGCGTTCTGTCCCCGCCACTTCAGCCGCGTCAGACCGTACGCGGCCATCGAGTTGACGATCAGTCCGCCCGTCACCACGACGAACGACAGCAGCACCGACACGCCCATGAACTGCCAGAAGTAGCCGGTGCTGTCGGAGCTGAGGCTGTCGAGGACGGCGGTGTAGTTGTCGAAGGAGAGATGGGTGGGCAGGAAGCCGGACAGGCCGTTCAGGACCTCGTCGGACGGCTTGAGGCTGCCGAGGAAGAGGTAGAGCGCGGGGAGGGCGAAGACGAACGCCAGGACGCTCAGGACGGTGTAGTCGAGGACGCGGCGTACGGGCGTGCGGGTCATGGCCATGGTGGAGTCAGTCCTCGTTGTCGGGCCGGACGACGCGGCGCTGGACGATCGTCAGGGCGACGACGATCAGGAAGAACACCACCGTGACGGCCGAGGCCTGGCCGATGTTGTTCTGGTCGAAGGCCGTGGTGACGGCCTGGTACATCACCGTCCGGGTGGCGTCCTCGTCCAGGCCGCCGCCGCGGATGAGGATGTACACCTGGTCGAAGACCCGGAAGGACAGCACCGAGGTCAGCATCGCGACGAAGACGAGGGTGCCGCGGATGCCGGGCAGGGTGACGTGCCGGAACTGCTGCCAGCGCGAGGCCCGGTCCAGCTCGGAGGCCTCGTAGAGCTCGCCCGGGATCTGCTGGAGGCCGGCCAGCAGGATGACCATCTGGAAGCCGACTCCCTGCCACACCGACAGCACGATGATCGAGCCCATCGCGGTGAGACCGTCGCCGAGCCAGTCGAAGGCACCCCAGTTGCCGAACGTCACCGTGTCCAGCAGGGAGTTGAGCATGCCCTGCTCACTGCGGGCGAGGATCAGCCGCCAGATCACGGCGACCAGCGCCATCGGGAAGACCACCGGCATGAAGAAGAAGGACCGGAACAGGCCGATGGCCTTCAGCTTGCGGTTGAGCAGGATCGCCAGCGTCAGCGCCAGACCCGTCTGGAGCGGTACGACGACCGCGGCGAACGTCAGGTTGTTCAGCAGCGCCCGCAGGAACGGGCCGGACAGGTCGGGGTCGGTGAACAGCCGCCGGTAGTGCTCCACGCCGAAGAAGGTGGGCTCCAGCGGCGAGCCGAGGCGGACGTTGTAGAAGGAGAGCACCACGGCGTAGCCGAACGGGATGCCGACGAAGGCGATCAGCCCGCCGACGGCCGGGGCGGACATCAGCAGCCCGTGCAGCCAGTCGCGGTTGCCGCGCGACGGACGCGAGGGCTTCGCGGAGGGCGTGGACGAGGCGGCCTGCGCCCGGCCAGGGGCCGCGGGGTGCGCGGGTTCCACGGTTTTCACGGGAGGGTCCTCTTCCCGGCGGGGCGGGCTCGGTCGGTGGGTGGCTGCGCCGTTGCGTCGCCACGTCGCCGACGGCCCGCCCGGGCCGATGCGTCCTGCGGGTTACGGGATCTCGTAGCCGGCGTTGTCGGTGAAGTCCCGGTCGATGGCGCGGGCGGCCTTCTGCAGGGCTTCCTTGGGGTCGGCACCGCCGTAGATCGAGTTCACGGCCGTGTTGAACTTGGCGGTGACCGTGGGGTATCCGGCGGTGACCGGGCGGGTGACGGCCACGCAGGAGGCGCTGATGTCACTGTCGCCGCAGGGCTGGGCGAGCTGGTCGGCGAAGAGCTGGAGCGGGCCGCCCTTCTTGTACAGCTCGCTCTTGGCGAGTGCGGACTTGGTGGCGGGCACCGCGCCGTTGGCCTTCGTCATCGCGCCGACGTTGGTGTCGTTCAGCAGGTAGTCCAGGAAGACGCCCGCGGCCTTGCCGTTCTTGCCGGCGGCGCCGATGCCCCAGGCCCACGAACCCTGGCCGGTCTTGGGACCCTTGCCGAAGTCCGGCAGCGGCAGGACGACGAGGTCGTCACCGAGCGCCTCGCTGTACGCGGGGTAGTTCCAGTGGCCGACCCAGCTCAGCGCCACCTTGCTCTTGGCGAAGGCGTTGCCGTCGGTGTTGGGGTCGACGTACGTCTTCCAGGACTGGAAGGTCTTCATCGCGGAGACGACGTCCGGACTGTCGAGGGCGCCCTCCGCCTTGCCGTCCTTCAGCAGGCCGCCGCCGGCCGACCAGACGATCGGGGAGAAGCCGAAGGTGCCCCACTCGGTGGCCAGGCCGTACTGCTCCGATATGTCGAGGACCTTGCCGTCGGAGTCCTTGCCCTTCAGCGCATCGAGGGCCTTGCCGAACTCCTCGGCCGTCCAGGCGTCGTCCACGCTCGTCGGGTACTTCACGCCGGCCGCGTCCAGCAGCTTCTTGTTGGCGTACATGCCGAGCCCGGCGTCGAACATGCCCAGGCCGTAGTGCTTGCCGTCGATCTCGCCCTGCGCCTTGATCGCGTCGGTGACGTTGCCGAGGGTCTTGGCGGAGACGTGGCCGTCGACCGGGGCGAGCTTGCTGTTGTAGACGAAGTTCGCCATCGTCGGGCCGTCGAACTCCAGCACGTCCGGCAGTTCGGAGGCGTCGGTGGTGGTGATGGTCTTGGTGTAGTCGTTCTCGGGGATGAGCTTCAGCTCGGCCTTGACGTCGCTCTGCGAGGAGTTGAAGGACTTCACCGCGTTCTGCAGCGCGGCCGCCTCGTTCGCCTGGCCCTGGTGGGCCCAGACGCTGATGGTGCCCTTGCCGCTGCCGTCTTCGGCGGAGGTGTCGCTGCCGCCGCCCCCGCCACAGGCGGCCAGCGCGGCCAGGGGCAGCAGAGCGAGGGCTGTCAGGCCCGTACGACGGTGCTTTCTGTTACCGATGATCATGGTCATGCCTCCGTGCGGGGTGTGCGGGTGGGTGCGCGGACGGTGGGGAGGGGCCGGGGGCCGGAACGGCGCTCCCGGCTGCGGGCGGGGAAGGGGACGGGGGGGGAGCTATCGCTGCCGGCCGGTGTGCGGCGGAGCGGTGGTCTCGCGGAGGACGAAACGGATGGGCATCTCGACGGGGGGCGGCGGCCCGGCGTCCGGGCCGTCCAGCCACGCCAGCAGCAGCTGGGCCGCCTCCCGGCCCTGGGCCGCGACCGGCTGGGCCACGGTGGTCAGCCCGACCACCTCGGACAGCTCGTGATCGTCGAATCCGACGACGGACACGTCCTCCGGAACCCTCAGCCGGTGCCGACGCAGGGCGCGCAGCGCGCCCATCGCCATCTCGTCGGACTGGGCGAACACGGCCGTCGGCGGGTGGCGCAGCGCCAGCAGCTCGGTCATGGCCCGCTCGCCGCCCTCGACGGTGTAACCGCCGTCCGCCTCCAGGGCGGGGTCGGGCTCGATCCCGGCGTCGGCCAGCACGTCCAGGTAGCCCTGCCGGCGGTCGAGGGGCGTGGTCCAGTGCAGCGGCTCGCTGGCGCCGGAGATCATGCCGATCCGCCGGTGGCCGAGGTTCACCAGATGCCGTACGGCGCTCTCCGCCCCGCCCCGGTCGTCGATGCCGACCACCGTGAAACCGGGCCGGGCGCCGCCGACCGTGGTCGCCAGCGGCACGCCAAGGGAGCGCAGGGCGGCGGCCTCCTCCAGGTCCGGGATCAGCAGGGACAGCACGGCGTCGACCCGCTTGCGGATCGGCAGCTTGGTGAAGAAGCGCTTGCGGGCCTCCGGTGAGCCGAGGTTGTACAGCAGGACGTCGTAACCGGCGGCGCTGAAGACCTTCTCGGCGGAGTCCAGCACGGTGCCGAAGAACCAGCGGCCCACGTACGGGACGACGACGCCGATGGTGTAGGTGCGCCCGCTGGCCAGGCTGGACGCCGAGCGCGAGGCGGTGTAGCCCAGCTCGGCGGCGGCCGCGACGATCCTGGCCCGCATCTCCTCCGACACTCCGGGACGGCCGCGCAGGGCGCGGGACACGGTGGATGCCGAGACCCCGGTGGCCTCTGCGACATCGGTGATGCTGACCGTCACGGGACGCTCCTTGATCGGGTGCACGCCGCGGGTCAGGGGGCCCGGAAGCACGTCGGCGTGAGGGGGAGTGACGAGACCGTAAACCCGCCCCTCCTGTTGCGCAAGCGTTTGCGTTCAGATTTACTTCGGCTGACTCTCAGAGAAACTCTCGCCAGCTAGAGCACAGCGCACGCGTTTGAGTGCCGCTGTCGGCAGACAGGACCTGTCCATGCGATACGCGCCGCCCGGCCTCTGTGTGAACGACTTCGACCTCCTGCGCCACGCGGACGGCACCTACACCGCGCTGCACCTGCAGGGCCCGTGGACGGCCGAGTTCGACCACCTGCGCATGGAGACGTCCTACGGCCGGGCCACCTCCACCGACCTGGTCCACTGGGAGCCGCAGGGCACGGCCTTCGGCAACGGCCTGCCGGGCCGCTTCGACCAGCAGGCGGTGTGGACCATGCACGCCTTCCCGCACGGCGCCGGCATGGCGATGCTCTACACCGCCGTCTCCGGACTCACCCCCGACGGCTGGCCCCTGCAGTCGGTCGGCCTGGCCCACTCCGACCGCGCCGACGGCACCGGCTGGCGGCGCCACGGCACGGGGCCGGTCGTGGAGGCGGACGGGCGCTGGTACCGCACGGGCGAACGCATGGGCTGGCGCGACCCCTTCGTCGTACGCGACGACGAGTCCGACGGCTGGGTCATGGTGGTCTGCGCCGCCGACGCCGCCCTGCCGGTCGAGGCCGGCGGCTGCGTCGCCTGGGCCACCTCCGACGACCTGGAGCACTGGACCGTCCACCCGCCGCTGATCTCCCCCGGCGACGTCGACGAACTGGAGTGCCCGGTCCTGGAACGCCTCGACGACGGCGGCTGGCTGCTGCTCGGCTCCATCGGCGCCACCCGGGGTTTCGAGGCGTGGACCGCCCCGCGCCTGCGCGGCCCGTGGACCCGCCGCGGTCCGCTCGGCCCGACGGGCGCGTACGCCCCGCGCGTCGTCACCGCCCCCGACGGCTCCCGCGTCGTGCTGCACACCACCCCCCGCCGCGTCGGCCTCACCGACACCGGCGACCACTGCCGCGGCATGCTCGCCCAGCCCAAGTCCCTCGTCGTGAGGGACGATGCGGCGCCCCGCCTGGAATGGTGGCCGGGCCTGGACCCCTGGCTCGGCGAGGAGACGTACGACGCCCCCCTGCACGCGGTCGGTGACGTCGACCTCTCCGGCCGCACCGAGATCACCCTGCGCACACATGTCTCCGACGAAGGCCGGCCCGCGCTCACGGTCGGCTGCGACGGCAAGAACCTCCGGGTCACCGGCCCCGAGGGCACCCTGCTCGGCGAGACCCTCCTGCCGGACCCCGCCGCCGCACTGCGCATCCTCACCGTCGGTGAGTACGTCGAGGTCTACGCCGACGGCGTCTTCGTCCTCACCACCCTGTGCTACTCCGGCCGCCCCGGCCCCTGGACGGCCGCCTCCGAGGGCCGCGTCCGCCCTGTTCCCGTCCGCCCGGTCCGGCTGCCGGCCCCGCACCGCGACGACGCCTCGGCCGTCTGGCCCGGCCCGTCGCCGCACTGACGGCTGCCGGAACCCCGTCTCACCCGACGGACCACGTTTCGCCCAGGTTTCCTCACCGGCTAACCTCCAGAGCGTGGCTGAGATCCAGATTCCCGCTGACATCAAGCCCGCCGACGGACGTTTCGGCGCGGGTCCCTCCAAGGTGCGGACTGAGGCGCTGGACGCCCTCGCCGCCACCGGTACCTCCCTCATGGGCACCTCCCACCGGCAGGCCCCGGTCAAGAACCTGGTCGGCAAGGTGCGCGAGGGCGTCCGTGAGCTGTTCCAGCTCCCCGACGGCTACGAGGTGGTGCTCGGCAACGGCGGCTCCACCGCGTTCTGGGACATCGCGACGCACGGCCTGATCGAGAACAAGTCGCAGCACCTCACCTTCGGCGAGTTCTCCTCCAAGTTCGCCAAGGCCTCCAAGCTCGCCCCCTGGCTCGCCGAGCCCAGCGTCATCTCCTCCGACCCCGGTACGCATCCGGAGCCGCAGGCCGAGGCGGGCGTCGACGTGTACGCGTTCACGCACAACGAGACCTCCACCGGTGTCGCCGCCCCCGTCAAGCGGGTGCAGGGCGCGGACGAGGGTTCCCTCGTCCTGGTCGACGCCACCTCCGGCGCCGGCGGCCTGCCCGTCGACATCGCCGAGACGGACGTCTACTACTTCGCCCCGCAGAAGTCCTTCGCCTCCGACGGCGGCCTGTGGATCGGCGTCTTCTCCCCCGCGGCGATCGAGCGCGCGGAGCGCATCCACGCGTCCGGCCGCCACATCCCGGAGTTCTTCTCGCTGCCCACGGCGATCGACAACTCCCGCAAGAACCAGACGTACAACACCCCGGGCCTCGCCACGCTGTTCCTCCTCAACGACCAGCTGGAGTGGATCAACGGCCAGGGCGGCCTGGACTGGTCGGTCCGCCGCACGGCCACGTCCGCGCGCACGCTGTACGGCTGGGCCGAGGACGTCAAGTACGCGAACCCGTTCGTCACCGACCCGGCCAAGCGCTCCCAGGTCATCGGCACGATCGACTTCACCGACGACGTCGACGCAGCCGCCGTCGCCAAGGTCCTGCGCGCCAACGGCATCGTCGACACCGAGCCCTACCGCAAGCTCGGCCGCAACCAGCTGCGCGTCGCGATGTTCCCGGCGATCGACCCGGCGGACGTCGAGGCGCTCACGAAGTGCGTCGACTACGTGATCGAGAAGCTGTGACCTTCTCCCGTACGTGACTGAGGGCGCCCCGCGTGTGCGGGGCGCCCTTCTTTCACATGAGCCAAGGCTCAGACAGGCATGTTCAGCCGCCGTGGCCCAGGATCCCGCTCAGGGTCTTGCCGACATGGGCGACGGCCGACTTGGCCGTGCTCGGCGTCTTCTCCGCAGCGGCCTGCGGCTTCGGGTCGGCCAGCTTCTTGCAGACGGCGTCGGCCGTGCCGCTGCCGTGCGGCACCTTGCCGTTGGTGAGGTACGTCGCCAGGTGCTTGTCGAGGCAGGCGTTGCCGCCCAGCGTGATGCCGTGGTTGCCGCCGCCCTGCTCCACCACCAGGCTGGAGCCCTTCAGCAGGCGGTGCATGGTGACGCCGCCCTGGTACGGGGTGGCCGCGTCGTCCGTCGCCTGGAACAGCAGGACCGGCGGGAGCTTGGAGTTGGCGACGTTCACCGGCTTCTGCGACGTCGTCGGCCAGAACGCGCACGGCGCGTTGTACCAGGCGTTGTTCCAGGCCATGAACGGGGCCTTCTCGTACACGGCCCAGTTGTCCTTGCGCCACTGGTTCCAGTCGCGCGGCCAGGAGGCGTCACGGCACTGCACGGAGGTGTAGACGCTGTAGCCGTTGTCGCCGGAGGCGTCGATGGCGGCGATGTCGTCGTACGCCTTGACCAGCGCAGCGGTGTCGTGGCCGTTGACGTAGGCCGCGAACGTCTGGGCGAGGGTGGGCCAGTAGGCGTTGTTGTAGCCGCCGGGTATGAAGATGTCCTCCAGTTCGGAGGCGCCCACCTTGCCGCCCGCCGGCTTCTTGGCCAGGGCCGCCCGCATGGCGTACCACTTGGCCTCGATCTTCTTCGGGTCGGTGCCGAGCTTGTACGTGGAGTCGTACTTGGCTATCCACGCCATCAGCGCCTTGTGACGCTTGTCGAAGGCGTAGTCCTGCTGGATGTTGTCGTCGTACCAGACCCCGGTCGGGTCGACGATCGAGTCCAGCACCAGGCGCCGCACCCGCTCGGGGAACAACTTGGCGTAGACCGCGCCGAGATAGGTGCCGTACGAGTAGCCGAAGTAGTTGATCTTCTTGGCGCCGAGGGCCTTGCGGATCGAGTCCATGTCCTTCACGGCGCTGACCGTGTTGATGTACGGCAGGACGTCCTTGTACTTCGTGCCGCAGGCCTGGGCGAAGGACTTGGCGCGCGCGAGGTTGGCCTTCTCGATCGCGGGCGTGCTGGGCACGGAGTCGGGGCGCACCGGGTCGAAGTGGCCCGGCTTGCAGTCCAGGGCGGGCTTGCTCGCGCCCACGCCGCGCGGGTCGAAGCCGATGACGTCGTACTGGGCCGCGACCTCCTTGGGCAGGGAGGACGCGACGAACCCGGCCAGCGACAGGCCGCTGCCACCGGGGCCGCCGGGGTTGACCAGCAGCGGGCCCTGGTACGTCGAGGCGGTGTGCGGCACGCGGGACAGCGCCAGCGTGATCTGCTTCCCCTGCGGCTTCGCGTAGTCGAGCGGCACCTTCACCGACGCGCACTGGAGCGTCGGGGAGTCGTCCGTGGCGCACTTCTTCCACGTGACCTTCGCGGCCTGGGCGGTGTTCGCGGAGTACGACGCGTCGGCGCTGGCGGGAGCGGCGGTGAGGGTCCCGGCCAGGACGACGGTCGCGCCGCACAGTACGGCTGCGCTTCTTCTCATGGAGTTCTCTCAGAACGGTGAGGGGGGTCAGGCCCGCGTGTCACACGGGCCGTGCCGCATCGTTTCGGAAGAGCACGCCATGCACATACATATTCGACCAAGACTTGACCGAATCGAGTCACCGCATGCGCCCAAACTCCTTTAAAAGAGAGGCATTTGGACCTTCGGTAACCAAACGCCCCTCTCGTCGCATGGGGCAGGGCCCACAAGGAGCGGTCAGGAGCCCGAGAGGGGCCTCAGGAGGCCTCTGGTTCCCCCCTGCTCCCCCTCCGCCGCGTCGCCGTCGCACCGGGTCTCCGTCGTGGTCTTCTGAGGCCCGAACAGGGCAGACCAGACGATGGCATCGAGTCCCTGGCTCTGCTTGCGGGACGAGTAGCACGAAGAACTCTGACCTTCGTCACGGTCAGGCGGCGGCGCGGTGTGGGCCGCGACGGGAGCGGTGGAGGTCAGGACCGCCGCGAGGACGATGACGGTCGCACCGGCCGAGTGCGCGAGAGATCGGTGCATACAGTGCAATCGCGGAGTTTTCATGATCACACCTTGGGCGGGAAAGCGCCCAGGAGGAAGGCTGACGACCCCTCGGTCGGGCAACTGAACCCGAACGGCCGCCCGCACCGTACGCCGCCGCCGCGGCCGCTCACGTCCGGCGCGTCGAGGGCTGCGGAGGCAGCACCACGTCCCCACTGCGCTTGAGCCGCTGCCAGGGCAGCCGGTAGCCGTTGATCGCGGTCAGACAGGCCTGGGTGAGGACCAGATACATCACCTGGCGATAGACGACCTGTTGAAGAGGGAGCGCCCACAGGGGCCGGAGCCGCTCCCCGTCGAGGTGGAAGGCGTACGCGGCACAGACGGCCTGCACCGCCAGCACGCCGCACCACGCGAGCACGGTCGTGACCGGGTTCCCGAACACCAGGCCGTACAGGGCCAGGATGTCGATCAGCGGGGCGAGCAGCGGGGTGAAGATCTGGAAGACGGCCAGCAGGGGCAGACCGAGGCGGCCGAACCGGCCCGCGGGACCCCGCTCGAGCAGCGCATGACGGTGCTTCCACGCGGCCTGCATCGTGCCGTAGCTCCACCGGTAGCGCTGGCGCCACAGCTCCCGCAGCGAGGACGGCGCCTCGGTCCAGGCCAGCGCGTCCGGCACGTAGCGGATCTCCCACCCGGCCCGGTGCAGGGCCATGGTGAGGTCGGTGTCCTCGGCGAGGGTGTCCGCGCTCACCATTCCGGCGTCCCGCAGGGCCTCGGCGCGAAAGGCCCCCACGGCACCGGGAATGGTGGGCATGCAGTGCAGCAGGTCGTACATGCGGCGGTCGAGGTTGAAGCCCATGACGTACTCGATGTGCTGCCACCGGCCGAGCAGCCGCCGCCGGTTGCCGACCTTGGCGTTGCCCGCGACGGCGCCGACGCGGGGGTCGGCGAACGGCTGGACGAGGCGGCCGACGGTCGAGGGGGCGAAGACGGTGTCGGCGTCCAGCATGACGACGAGGTCGTGGGAGGCCCGCAGGACACCGGTGTTGAGGGCGGCGGGCTTGCCGCTGTTGGGCTGCCGGACGACGGTGACGTTCTCGAGGGCGAGTGACTCCGCGAGGTCGGCGGTGCCGTCGCGGGAACCGTCGTCCACGACGATGATCTCGACGGGGTGGTCGCTCGCGGCGAGGGAGCGGAGCGTCTTGGGGATGCACAGCTTCTCGTTGTAGGCGGGGATGACGACGCTGACGGGCCGGGTGACGGGCCCGTGCCCGCCGGGGTCGGGGCGCCGGCGGCGGGCGTGGTGACGGGCCAGGACGATCAGCAGCACACACCGGGCGAGGACGAGCGAACCGACCACCAGCAACAGCACGCTGACGGCCGTGACCGCTGTCGCCGACACGGTGACGGCGGCCACGAAGATCCGGCCGCTCCACAGGTCCACCCGGTCGACGGGGCTGGTGAGGGTGTCGGCGCCGACGAGCTCGGCGAGCGTGGTGAAGCGATAGCCCTGGGCCTGCAGCCGGGGGATCAGGATCTCGAGGGCCTCGACCGTCTGCGCCCTGTCTCCTCCCGCGTCGTGCAGGAGGACGACCGCGCCCCTGCCCCCGGTCGGTGTGGCCGCGTCGGCGATCTTCCGGGCGCCCGGCCGCCGCCAGTCGTTGGTGTCCTGGTCGATGAACGCCAGGACGTAGCCCTTCTCGCCCAGGCGCCGGGCCAGGGACCACTCCGGGGTGTCGAGGGCGGAGGGGATCGAGGAGTAGGGCATCCGCATCAGCGAGGTGTGGATGCCCGCGGCCCCGGCGAGGGCGAGTTGGGTCAGCGACAGCTCACGGTCGACGTCGCTCGCGGACCGGGTGGTCAGGTCCGGGTGGGAGAAGGTGTGCACGCCGATCTCGTGGCCGGAGCGGACCACACGGCGCAGCACGTCCGGGTACCGGGCGGTCTGCTGCCCGGTGACGAAGAAGGTGCCGGGCGTGCCGTAGCGGTCGAGAACGGCCTGGATGCGGGGCGTCCAGGTGGGGTCGGGGCCGTCGTCGAAGGTCAGGACGATCGTCTTGTCCGGCGTGCGATAGCTGCGCAGATGATCGTTGGTGGTGTCGACGACCGGGCCGCCGCCCGCGATCGAGCGGGGGACTCCACTGGCCGATCGCCCGCCGCGCCCTTCCTGGTCACCGGCGAAGCCCCTGGTGGTGTAGCCCTCGACCAGGAGGACCGAGGCGACGAACGCCAGCAGGACCAGGGGGACGACGATGCGGAAGCGATGCCGCGGCGCCAGGGTCGCTCGCGTCCGCCGCGGACCGGACGGCCTCGATGAGCGGTCGGGTGACCGGTCGGGGCGCCGCCGCATCAGGGGGCCTCGGCCACCGAGGGGTCGGCGGGCGGGGGCGGCTCGGCGACACCGGACGGCGCCGAGGGGCTGGGCGCCGGCGCTGTGGGCTCAGGTGCCGGTGGGGCAGTGGTGGGCGGAGCGGGCGAGGGCGGGGCCGGAGGCGAGGGCGTCGTGGTGCCCGTGCCCGGTTCAGGGGCGGGAGCGGCGGGATCGTCGGGGTCGGCGGGCTGCTCCGGTGAGGGTGGCTCCTGTGTCGGTGGTGCCTGCGGTTCTGGTGTGTCGGAAGGTGCCGGTGCGCCGGGCGGGGGGCTCCCGGGCACGAGGGGCGGGTCGAGGGAGGGGCCGGGCGCGGCGAGCCCCGGGACGAGCAGGGCGCCGGGACCGGCCGCGTCCGAGGCGTCGCCGGGCGGTGCCAGGGGCGTCCCGCCCGGGGCCTGGGCCCTCGGGGCGGCGGGCGCCGCCACGTCGCCGGGCAGCAGCGCCCCCGGCGCGAAGGGCGTCGCGCCCATCAGGCTCAGCCCCAGCACCGCCATGTAGGCCGCCGCACATCCGGCCAGTCCGTAGCCGGCCCGCCGGAGATTGCGCGCACGCCGGCCGGAGGAGTCGACGAACACCGGGAGGCGCGGATCGCTCGACGGTTCCTGCCCTGTTTGCTCCCTCTTGGCACGGTACGGCGCCATAAATGTCAGCGTACGCCGCCGCGGAGCCGTCGGTCGGACGAGGCGCCCGGCGAGCACCGGGCGCCCCCTCACGCCGACGTCAGGTCGCCGTACAGCTCACACTCGGCACCGCTCCGCCCCCGGGAGCGCCGCCGAGGCCGAGGCTCGCCGAAGCCCCCACCGGCACGCTCCCGTTGTGCGCGGCGTTCACAGCCGTCACGCTCGCCCCGCTCTGCGTGTACGAGGCGTTCCACATGCTGGTGACCTTCTGCGCGCCGCTCCACGTCCAGGCGACCTTCCACGACGTCAGCGGCACACTGCCCGTGTTGGTCACCTTCACCTCGGCGTTGAAGCCGCCGCCCCAGTCGCTGCTCACCGTGTAGGCGGCGGTGCAGGCGGCCGGTCCGCCGGGGTCACCCGGCCCGCCGGGGTCGGGCCCGGAACCGCCTCCCGCGAAGCCCGGCGCCTTGATCGCCTTGAGGTAGCCGTCCTTCGCGGTGTCCACGGTCTGCCAGTCGTCCTTCAGGATGCCTCCCGTGTCGCCGGAGTTGGGGTTCCAGGACCAGAACGTCCAGTGGAAGCTGTCGGCGCCGTCCGTCGACGTCGACCGCAGGTACGTCACCAGCGCGGACAGCCACCTCTGGTCCACCGTCGACTGGAGCGTCGTACCGAACTCGCCGAGCCACACCGGGGCGATGTTCTGCTTGAAGATGTAGCCCCAGTACTTGTCCCAGATCCCCGGCAGGTTCGCGGGGAAGGACGGGTCGCCGAACCACGGCTGCTGGGCCACCGACGTGGCGTAGTCGTGGGCCGAGTACACCAGCCGGTTCGGCACGTCCAGCTGGACCGGGTACTGGGCCACGCCCATGAGGTTGCCGCCCCACCAGCCGTTCGTGCCGTTGTACGACTGCACGCCCTCGACCATGATCAGCAGCTCGGGGTTGACCGACAGCACCGCGTTGCCCGCGCGCTGGGCGGCCAGGCGCCAGTCGCGGGACGTGTCGCCGCAGCCCCAGCAGGCCGGGTCGTGGGGCTCGTTGTGCAGGTCGATGCCGACGACGGTGGAGTTGCCCTTGTAGCGCGTGGCGAGGGCCTTGAGATTGGCGATCCAGGTCGACTCAGGGACCGACGCCGTGTACCAGAGGGCCGACTGACCGGCCGCGTCCGGGCGGTGCCGGTCGAGGACGATCTTGAGTCCGGCCTGTCCGGCGTACGCCACGATCTTGTCCAGGACCTGGAGCGAGGTCAGCCCGCGCAGGTCGGTGTTCTTGCCGTCGTGATTGACACTGTCGGGCATGGTGCCGGACTTGAGGATGTCGTCGCTGTAGGGCATCCGGATGGTGTTGTAGCCCAGCGACCTCATCTGGTCGATCATGCTCTTGTAGTCGCGGGCCCACAGGCCGTGGACGACGTGGTTGGCGGTCTCGAAGCCGAACCAGTTGACGCCGGCGATCCGGACGGGCGCTCCGGCCGCGTCCAGGATCTGGCGGCCGCTGGTGTGCCAGTAACCGGCGCCGGCGGCCTTCGTACCCACGTCGGCCTGTGCCGACTGCGTGCCGGCCAGCGGTAACAGGAGCGCCGCGGCAACACACAGCGCTCTGCGCAGAGTGCGGAACATGTGGCTGCTTCCCTTCGGGGGGAGGCGCGGCCCCGGAATCGAATGGGAGCGCTCCCATAACGCCGCGCACCTCCCAGGAAACTGACGCACCATGAGCACGTCAAGAGTCCGGGAGGTGTGCGTCGCTCCCGCTACCGCCTGAGCTTCTTGAACCGTCGCCGCACCACTACCGGCTCAGCTTCTTGAACCGCCGTACCGCGAGCGGCAGGAAGATCACCGTCAGGATCACCGGCCACACCCCGGCCATCAGCAGCGCGTGCTGCTCGACCCAGGTGTCACCGCCGACCGGCGTGCCGAACAGCTCGCGGGTCGCCGCAGCCGTGGAGGAGATCGGGTTCCAGACCGCCACCCAGCCCAGCCAGTCGGGCATCAGCTGCGGCGCGACGAAGATGCTGGAGATCATCGTCAGCGGGAAGGCGACCGCGAAGAGACCGCCCGCCGCCTCCGGGTTGGGCACGATCAGGCCGAGCCACACGCCGATCCAGATCAGCGAGAAGCGCAGCCACAGCAGCAGCCCGAACGCGCCGAGGAAGCCCAGTCCGCCGTCCGGACGCCAGCCCATGGCGAGCGCGGTGAGCATCATGATCGCCAACTCGGCGCAGGCCACGATCAGATCGGTGACCCCGCGCCCGGCCACCACCGCCGAGGACGCCATCGGCATGGAGCGGAAGCGGTCGATGACGCCCTTGGTGGAGTCGTAGACCACGACGGTCGCCGTGTTGATGAAGCCGAACGCCATGGTCATCGCGAACATGCCCGGCATCAGGAAGTCCTGGTAGTCCCCGCCGCCCGGCACCTTCATGGCGCTGCCGAAGACATAGCCGTAGAGCAGCACGGACAGGATCGGGAAGCCCAGTTGCCAGGCGATGTTGACGGGCTGGCGCTGGTAGTGGGTCAGGCCGCGGCGGACGATGTTCCAGCAGTCGGCGAGCAGCCAGTACACGCGTCCGCGACCGCCCCGCGCGGTCAGGTCGAGGGTGGTCACTCCGACGCCTCCTTCTCGGTGCGGTGTCCGGTCAGGCGCAGGAACACGTCGTCGAGGCTCGGCCTGCGCAGCCCGATGTCCTCGACGCGGACGCCCTCGTCCTGCAGGGTCCGCGCCACCTCGGTGAGCGCCGTGACCCGGTCGGCGACCGGGGCCTGCACCCGCAACTCGGTCTCGTCCGCCTCGGGTTCGCCGTCCGTGACCCGGGCGACCACCTTCACCACCCGCGGGATCTCGGCCCGCTCGGCGACCACGACCTCGATCCGGTCGCCGCCGACCAGGTTCTTCAGCCCGTCCGGGGTGTCGTCGGCGATGGCCCGCCCCTGGTCGATGACGGTGATGTGCGAGGCCAGCTTGTCGGCCTCCTCCAGATACTGCGTGGTCAACAGCACCGTCGTGCCGCCCGCCACCAGCGCCCGTACGGACTCCCAGACCTCGCCCCGGCTGCGGGGGTCCAGGCCCGTCGTCGGCTCGTCGAGGAAGAGCACGGCCGGCGCGAGGATCATCGACGCGGCGAGGTCGAGGCGGCGCCGCATACCGCCGCTGTACTTGCCCACGCCCTTGTCGGCGGCGTCGGCCAGGTCGAACTGCTCCAGCAGTTCGCCGGCCCGGACCCTGGCCCGCTTGCCGCCCAGGTGGAAGAGGCGGCCGAACATCTCCAGGTTCTGCCGGCCGGTGAGCACCTCGTCGACCGCCGCGTACTGCCCGGTGAGCCCGATCCGGGCCCGGACCTCGCGCGGCTGCCGAGCCACGTCGAGACCGGCGACCGTCGCCCCGCCCCCGTCCAGCCGGATCAGCGTGGACAGGATGCGGACGGCGGTGGTCTTGCCCGCCCCGTTCGGCCCGAGCAGACCGTGCACCGTGCCCTCGCGTACGGCCAGGTCGAAGCCGTCGAGGGCGCGTTTCTCGCCGTACCGCTTCTCCAGCCCCTCGGCCCGTACCGCGTATCCGTCCATGCCGCCCCTCCCGTGCCCGTCTTGCCGACCTTGAACTGGGTACAGCGTACCCGATTACGCGTACAACGTACCCAGTTTTTTGAACGGCCTCTAAGCTGGGCCCATGACGAGCGGTACGAGTGGTGCGGGCAGTACGGAGACCAGCGGCAGCGGCGATATCGCCCGCACCCTCGAACTGCTGTGGGACACCGGCCGGCGCCCCAGCCGGGGCCCCAAACCGACCCTGACCCTGGACCGGATCGTGGAAGCCGCCGTCCAGGTCGCGGACGCCGAGGGACTCGGCGGGCTGTCCATGCGCCGTGTCGCCGCCGAACTCGGCACCGGCACCATGTCGCTGTACCGGTACGTCCCCGGCAAGGGCGAGCTGCTCGACCTCATGCTGGACCGGGTGCAGCGCCGCTCCGACAACCCGTCCGACCTCGGCGACGGCGGCTGGCGCGCGGCCTTGGAGGCACTGGGCCGAACGACCCTCGCCCTCTACCGCCGCCACCCCTGGCTGCTCCACGTCAACCAGTCCCGCCCGGTTCTCGGCCCGAGCGCCGTCGACGGCATGGAGAAGATCCTCACCCTGATCCGCCCGATGGGGCTGACCGACCCCGAGCTGGTCTCCGCGGTCATCATGATCGACGGGTACGTCGTCGGAGCCGCGCGCACGCAGCTGTACGAGCGGGAGGCGGAGCGCCGGACGGGCCTGACGGACGCCGAGTTCTGGCAGGCGCAGGTGCCGGTCCTGGAGAAGGCCATGGCCTCGGGCCGCTACCCGGTGATGGCCTCGCTCTCCGAGGACAGCTTCGGGTCCGACTTCGACCACTTCGAGTTCGGGCTGCAGCGGATCCTGGACGGGCTTGAGGTCCTGGTGGAGCAGCGCGGCGCCGCGGCGGACCGATAGCCCGGCTCGCTCTGGTGGCCTACCTCCGGCGTCGCCGCAGCCCCCGCAGCCCGAACAGCGCGGCGCAGGCCACGGCGACGGCGATGGCGCCGGTCTTGAGGTTGCCGGTCAGCCCGTCGCCGCCGGCACCGTCGGAGGCGGCCGAACTGCCGCTGCCGGAGGGCGAACCGGACCCGCCGGACCCGGGAGCGTCCTGCGGCTCCACGGGGCTGTCGGCCCCCTCGGCGCCGTACATGAGCTTCTTCCCGTCGGCGGTGTAGGTGACGGACTCCCCCTGCCCGAGGAACGGCACGCCGAGCCGCTCTCTCTTCTTGATCTTCCCGCCGTTCCAGTCGTACGCGATCGCCCCGAAGTAGCTGCGTACGACGAGGTGTTCGGCGTCCGGGGAGAGCGTGGCGTCGGTGGCTTCCAGGTCGGGGACGGCCGCGACGGGCTTGAAGACGTTGCTCCCGGTGGGAGAGAGCTCGGCCGGACCCTCGTACAGATGCCCGCCCTTCTCGTTCTTGTCGACGATGTAGACGCGGCCGGTCTTCGGGTGCACGACGAGCGACTCGGCGTCCCGCGCGCCGTCGGAGTACTTCACGACGTACTGCGTGGCCCGGACGGTCTGGTCGCGCAGGTTCTTCGGCTCGGGCAGCCGGTAGATCCACACGTACGGCCAGGTGCCGCCGAGGTTGTCGCCGATGTCGCCGACGTAGATCTGGTTGTCCGGCCCGATGGAGATGGCTTCGACATCGCGCGGGCTGCCCACGCCGGCCATGGTGATCGTGGCGACCGTCTCGCCCGTCGCGCTGTCGACGGCGTAGAGATACGCCCCGTCGTCGCTGTCGTTGTGCGTCCAGTAGATGCCGGGGTGCAGGCGGGAGGCCGCCAGGCCGCTGGACTCGGTGATGCGCGGGTCCTTGATCGTGAACTCCTCGTCCCCGTCGGCGGCGGAGGCGGGCACGGCGAAGGCGCCCACGAGGAGAGCCGCGGCGAGGAAGGCGAGGGGTCTGCGCATGCCCCAAGACTGCCATCCCGCTCCGCGGTTCAGCGCGCGGTTCAACGGGCGTGACGGATCACGGCCGATGGCCGGAGAACGGCGCGTGGTCCGACTCACACCCCGTCCGGCGGCTTGATCCCGGCTCGATCCTCCATGATGAGCGGATGCTCAGGTTCATGCCCGTAGGTGACTCCATGACGATCGGAAGCACGGGCGAACACACGTGGCGCTACCGGATCTGGCAGCACCTGTGCCGTTCCTACGGCGGCCCCTTCACCCTCGTCGGCCCGCGCGAGACGCTCTACGACAAGCTCGACGAGGCCCCGACGTCGTACGCCTACGCCGAACCGGACTTCCCGCGCGCCCATCTGGCCGGCTGGGGCGAGGGCTGGCTGCACATGGCCCCGCTGATCGGCGAGGCGGTGCGCAAGCACCGCGCCGACGTTCTCCTGGTTTCCCTGGGCCTCATCGACCTGGGCTTCTACACCAACGCGGAGCAGACCGCCGAGAACGTCCGGGCCTTCACGGCCGAGGCACGGGCGGCGAACCGGCGGGTGCGGATGGTGTGGCTGCCGGTGACCCCGAACGTGCGGGCCGAGACGGACGCGGCGTTCGCAGGCGAGGTCGCCCGCTTCAACGAACTGCTGGCCAAGACGGCCGCGGACCTCGACGAGCCCGGCTCCCCCGTCCTCCTGGCCTCGACCCCGCCGTCGTACGACATCCCCACCGACACCTACGACGGCACGCACCCGGGCACGAGCGGCGAGCACAAGATCGCGGCGGCCTTCGCGGAGGCGATGTACCAGGCCTGGGACCTGGGCGAGCCCTACGAGGAGTAACTCCCGGTGATCTCCCGGACCAGGAACTCCGCGCAGGCCCGGGGCGCCAGATCGTCCCAGCGCTCGTCCTCCTCCCCGAGATGGACGGCCCGGGCACGGGCGAGGACGGGCCGGTGTTCTGCGGGCAGGCGCCCCAGCGCCCACTCTGCCGCCGCGTCCTTGGAGCGGATGGCCCCGGTGGTGAGGGTGGTCCAGATCCGGGCGAGGGTGAGCAGCACGTTGCGGGTGTCGGAGTCCACCTCGTCCATGAGCTCCGGCACACCGGCGAAGACGGCCCGCCTGAGGTCCTCGTGCGGGACGGGATCGAGAAGTTCCGCGGGCGGCGGCCCGTACAGCGGGGCATCAGCGAGCAGGACCATGGTCAGCAGCGGCGCGAGATCGGGGCTGGGCTCCGGGCTCGGGATCATCCCGCGCTCGTACTCCTCCCGCAGCCAGTCGCCGTAGAGGAAGTCGCAGGTGGGCGGGTAACGCCAGGGCCGTACGTCACCCTGCACGACGACGATCAGCTCGACGTACCGCCGCCCGTCCACACCGGACACGGTGAGCAACTCCTCGACCAGTTCCCGCCGTTGGGCATGCGTCACGGACTCCCGCACGACGGCCAGGACGTCGATGTCACTGTGCGGGCGCAGACCGCCGAGCGTGGCGGAGCCGTGCAGGTGGATGCCGAGGAGGGTGTCGGGGAGGGTGCGGCGGAGAAGCCGGACGAGGTGCTGGGTGTCGGGCTCTTCTGGCATGTGCGCGCTGCTCCGTGTCGTGGTCACCGTGCGTATCGTTGTACCGCGCGGCTGCCCACGTCCATGGGGCGGCCGGGGGACTTCCCCGGGCATGAGAACGGCTTCTGCCCGGACGTGGCCAAGCTCAGCACCTCCGCGGCGAAGGGCCTCAAGACCGACGAGTCCCCCCGCGACTGACACCCCACCCCGTCAGAACCCCACATCAGCCGGCCGATGAGCCGGCGGCCGCCGCACCCTGCTGGCCCGCTCATACGCATAAGCCAACCGCAGCAACACCGGCTCACTCCACGCCGTCCCCATGAACGTCAGCCCCACCGGCAGGCCGAAGGCGAAGCCCGCCGGGACGCTGATCGCCGGGTAGCCCGCGAGGGCCGCGGGCGTGGACGCGCCGCCGCCGTGCGCGTCCCCGCGGATCAGGTCGATCTTGGCGGGCGGCCCGGTGGTCGGCATCACCAGGGCGTCCAGGTCGTGCTCGCGCAGCACGGCGTCGATGCCCTCGGCGCGGGACAGCCGGTGGTTGGCGGCCAGCGCCTCCCGGTACTCCCGCTCGGTGAACTCCAGCCGCTCCACCGCCTCCAGGCCGTCCTGCCGTACGTAGCGCAGCTCCCGGTCGGCGTGCGCCCGGTTGAACTCGATGAGCTCGGCGAGGCTGCGCGGATGGTCGCCCGGCGCCGCGGCGAGATACGCGTTCAGCGCGCGCTTGATCTCGTAGACCTGGACGACCATCGAGCCGGGCAGGTCCTCCAGTCGCTCGGCCGTGGGGATGTCGGCCGGGTCGACGATCGTGGCTCCGGCCTTGCCGAGCACGGCGATCGCGCGTTCGGCGATCTCGTCGGCGTGGTGGCTGTAGCCGAAGTAGACCGAGCGCGGCACGCCGATGCGGGCGCCGCGCAGGCCGTCCGCGTCCAGGAACCGGGTGTAGTCGCGGTGGAAGCGGCCGCGGCTCGCCCGCGTCGCCGGGTCGCGGTCGTCGACGCCGACCAGGGTGCCGAGCAGGATCGCCGCGTCGCGGACCGTGCGCGCCATCGGGCCCACGCTGTCCTGGCTGGGCACGCCGGGGATCACCCCACCACGTCCGACCAGCCCGACCGTCGGCTTCACACCGACGACGCAGTTCGCCGAGGACGGGTCGATGATCGAGCCGTTGGTCTCGGTGCCGATACCGGCGACGCACAGGTTGGCCGCGACGGCGACGCCCGTACCGGAGCTGGACTCGCTCGGGGAGCGGTCCAGTTTGTAGGGGTTGCGGGTCTGGCCGCCGCGGGCGCTCCAGCCGGCGTGGTGCGTGAGCGACATGCCGCCGGCCCACTCGCTCAGGTTGGTCTTGCCGAGGATGACGGCACCGGCCTCGCGCAGCCGGGCCGCGACCGTGGCGTCCGCCGCCGGCCTCAGGCCCTCCAGGGCGAGCGAACCGGCCGTGGTGTGCATCCGGTCGGCGGTCTCCACCAGGTCCTTCAGCAGGACGGGCATGCCGTGCAGCGGTCCCCGGGCGCGCCGTTCGGCGTCCCGTCGGCGGGCCTCGCGCAGGGCGTCGGGGTTGACCTCGATCACCGCGTGCAGCAGCGGGTCGAGGCGCTCGACGCGCTCGAGGTAGTAGCGGGTGAGGCGTTCGGCGTCGAGACGCCCGTCGGCCATGCGGCGGCGCAGCTCGGTGATGCCGAGCTCGTCCAGTTCGCCGGGGTCGGTGCCGGGCGACGCCGAGGCCGTGCCGAGCCAGGGCGTGGCCGCCGCGGCGGTGCCGAGGGCGAGCACGGTGCGGCGGGTGGTGGATGACGCGGGAGTCCTCATGACCAGCACGGTAGAAGCGTGAGCGGCTCGATTCGCTGAGGCTGTCACCCGAATCGGCCCGGGAGTCCGCCCCCTGTCCGCCCGGGGGCGAACCCGCGGTTCACCCCGGCGTGACAGCACGCTGACGCGAGAGAGTGCTTGCCTTGAGCGCACTTCAAGACGTTGGCTTGGTCACCATGAAGTACACGCAACTCGGACGCACGGGACTCAAGGTCAGCCGGCTCGTCCTCGGCACCATGAACTTCGGCCCGCAGACCGACGAGGCCGACAGCCACGCCATCATGGACGCGGCGCTGGACGCGGGGATCAACTTCTTCGACACCGCCAACGTGTACGGCTGGGCCGAGAACAAGGGCCGTACCGAGAGCATCATCGGCAACTGGTTCGCCAAGGGCGAGGGACGGCGCGACAAGGTCGTCCTCGCCACGAAGGTGTACGGCAACATGGGCGCCGACGGCCCGGCCTGGCCCAACCACGACAAGCTCTCCGCGGTGAACATCCGGCGGGCCGTGGACGCCAGCCTCAAGCGGCTCCAGACCGACTACATCGACCTCTACCAGTTCCACCACATCGACCGGGACACCCCGTTCGATGAGATCTGGCAGGCGATCGACGTCCTGGTCCAGCAGGGCAAGATCCTCTACGTCGGATCGTCGAACTTCCCCGGCTACAAGAT
Organism: Streptomyces purpurascens; assembly: GCF_045040895.1. Taxonomy (NCBI): domain Bacteria; kingdom Bacillati; phylum Actinomycetota; class Actinomycetes; order Kitasatosporales; family Streptomycetaceae; genus Streptomyces; species Streptomyces purpurascens. The sequence continues at coordinate 4,182,324 of NZ_CP108341.1, forward strand.
CGCCCAGGCCAACGAGATCGCCGCCCGGCGCGGCGGGACCATCGGGCTGGTCAGCGAGCAGTGCCTGTACAACCTCGCCGAGCGGCGTGCCGAGATGGAGGTCATCCCGGCCGCGCAGGAGTACGGCCTCGGTGTCATCCCGTGGTCGCCGCTGCACGGCGGTCTGCTGGGCGGCGTGCTCAAGAAGGAGGTCGAGGGCGGACGACGTGCCTCCGGCCGGGCGGCCGACGCCCTCGCCGACCCCGCCTCCCGCGCGCGGATCCAGTCCTACGAGGATCTGCTCGACAAGCACGGCATCGAGCCCGGCGAGGCGGCCCTGGCCTGGCTCCTCACCCGCCCGGGTGTGACCGGCCCGATCGTCGGCCCGCGCACCGCCGAGCAGCTCGGCTCCGCCCTGCGAGCGGCCGACCTGGACCTGTCCGAGGAGCTTCTGACCGGCCTCGACGAGATCTTCCCGGGCCCGGGCCCGTCACCGGAGGCCTTCGCCTGGTAGCGCCCTGGAAGGGGCGCGGGGCTGTATCCGATCTGCGGCTGCGCCGCGAGGGCGCGACCGGCCGCCACCGGCGCGCAGCCGGAAAGCAGCGGGCAGTCCCCCGCCCCTACCTGCCCAGCGCGGAAGCCAGGGCGACGACGAGAAACATCAGCACGAGCACACCGGCCATGATCCGGTTACGGGTTTTCGGGTCCACGGCACCGAGCCTAACCGGCGCCCCCGAGCGCCCACCGACCGACCGCCTCATACCGGGGCTGCTCACCGGGAACCCCCGACGTCGGCAGATTGCTCCGCACCAGCGCCAGCTCGCCCACCGTCCAGGTCCGGCCCGTGAACCCGGCCAGGGCGTCCAGATGCGCCCGCACGTCCCGCGCCTCCCGGCTCCTCGCGATCGTCAGATGGGCCTTGTAGCGCCGGTGCTCCCCCATGGGCACTCCCGCCTTCCGCGCCGCCGCCTCGGCCCGGTCGGCCAGCAGCCGCAGGGTCGCCAGGTCACCCTCGGCACCGGCCCACAGCGCCCGGCCGTGCCCGAACTGACCGCCGCCCCGCACGGCCAGCGGAAAGGCGTCGGTACGGCGAGCGACCCGCTCCAGCCGGGCCGACAGCTCCGGCAGGAGGCCGTCGTCGACCTCCCCGTAGAAGGCGAGCGTGAAGTGCCAGCCGGCCCGGCCGGTCCAGCGCATCCCGTCCGCTCCGGGCAGCTTCCGCAACGCGTCCACGACGGCGCCGAGTTCACGGGTCGCCTCGTCGGGAGGCAGTACGGCGGCGAAGACTCTCATGGGGACAGCCTGGCACCATGAGGCCATGGAGATCACCATCAGAGAAGGCGGTCCGGACGACATTCCCGCGATACTCGGGATGCTCGACAGCTGCGTGGAGTGGCTGGTCGCGCAGGGGCGCACGGGGCAGTGGGGGACGCAGCCCCTGTCCCAGAGCCCCAAGACGGTGGAGTCGGTCGGCCGGTACATGGGCGAGGGCAGCGTGTTCCTGGCCGAGGCCGACGGCGTCCCGGCCGCCACCCTCACCCTCACCGACTCGCCCGGCGCCTACCTGGCCCACCTCTCACCGCCCGGCGAACCCGAGCGGTACATCCACTGGCTGGCCTCCGACCGCCGCTTCAAGGGCCACGGCCTGGGCAGCGCGCTCCTCACGCACGCCGCCGAGGAGACCCGGCAAGCGGGGGTGGGCCTCCTCCGGGTGGACTGCTACGCCGGCGACGACGGCAAGCTCGTCCACTACTACGAGGCCAACGGCTTCACCCGCACCGAGGCCTTCACGGTCGGCGAGAACAGGTGGCCGGGTCAGCTGCTGGCCCGGAGGGTGTAGGCCCCGCACGGACGCCCGCTCCGACGCCCTCCTACGCCGCCGGAGCCAGCGCCTCCTGCTGCTCCCTGGGGACGAACCGCACCCGCGGGTGACCGTGGTGCCAGCCCACCGACAGGCGCAGATTGCCGACGCGGGCCAGGATCAGGCCGATCACGGCCGCGGCGGCCGCCGCCACGGCACCGCCGGCCGCCAGGCCGACCCGGGCGCCGTAGGTGTCGGTGATCCAGCCGACTATCGGGGCGCCGACCGGGGAGCCGCCGAGGAAGACCATCATGTAGAGGGCCATGACACGGCCGCGCATGGCCGGGTCCGTGGACATCTGGATGCTGGTGTTCGTCGTGACGTTGACCGTCATGCCGAACAGGCCCAGCGGGACCATGAGCAGGGCGAACATCCACAGCGTCGGGGTCGTCGCCGCCACGATCTCCAGCGCGCCGAAGACCACGGCGGCGGCGATCAGCAGCCGCAGCCGGGCGGTGCCGCGCCGCGCGGCGAGCAGCGCGCCCGCGACGGAGCCGACCGCCATCAGCGTGTTGAACATGCTGTAGGCGCCCGCGCCCGCGTGGAACACGTCGTCCGCGAAGGCCGAGAGGTAGACGGGGAAGTTGAAGGCGAAGGTGCCGACGAAGCCGACCAGGACGATCGGCCAGATCAGCTCGGGCCGGCCGGTGACATAGCGCACGCCCTCCCGCAGCTGCCCCTTGCCGCGCGGGGCGCGTTCCACGACATGCAGCTCGCGGGCGCGCATCAGCAGCAGGCCGGCCAGCGGCGCGACGAAGGACAGGCCGTTGAAGAGGAAGGCGTAGCCGGTGCCGACGCCGGTGATCAGCAGACCCGCGACGGCGGGGCCGACCAGCCGGGCGGACTGGAAGTTGGCGGAGTTCAGGCTGACCGCGTTCTGCAGCTGCCCGGGGCCGACCAGTTCGGAGACGAACGACTGCCTGGCCGGGTTGTCGACGACCGTGGCCAGACCCACCGCGAAGGCGGCGACGTACACGTGCCACACCTCGACCTGGCCGGTGAGGGTGAGGACGGCGAGGGCGATGGCGGTGAGGCCCATCGACGTCTGGGTGACGAGCAGGGTGGGCCGCTTGCGCAGCCGGTCGACGAGGACACCGCCGTAGAGGCCGAAGAGCAGCATCGGCAGGAACTGCAGCGCGGTCGTTATGCCGACGGCCGCAGAGGAGCCGGTGAGGCTGAGGACCAGCCAGTCCTGGGCGATGCGCTGCATCCAGGTGCCGATGTTGGAGACGACCTGCCCGAGGAAGAACAGGCGGTAGTTCCTGACCTTCAGGGAGGAGAACATCGAGGACTTGCGCGGGAGTGTGTCGGAGGTGGGCGGGGAATCGTGGGGATCAGGTGCGGGGACGGAAGCTGCTCCGGGTCCCGAACTCAAAGGGTTCGCCTCCTTGCTGCGACGGCTTACAGGTGCGCGAGCTTCTCCAGCACGGGGGCGGCGGCGCGGAGTTTCGCCCACTCGTCCTCGTCGAGGTCCTCGACCAGCGTGGCCAGGAACGCGTTCCGCTTGCGGCGGCTCTCCTCGAGCATCGCTTCGGCCTGCTCGGTGCGCGTCACGACCTTCTGGCGCCGGTCCTCGGGGTGCGGCTCCAGACGGACCAGCCCCTTCGCCTCCAGCAGCGCCACGATGCGGGTCATCGACGGCGGCTGGACGTGTTCCTTGCGGGCGAGCTCGCCCGGCGTGGCCCTGCCGCAGAGGGACAGGGTGCCGAGCACCGACATCTCGGTGGGGCTGAGCGACTCGTCGACACGCTGGTGCTTGAGCCGACGGGACAGCCGCATCACGGCGGATCGGAGGGAGTTCACGGCGGCTACATCGTCGCCATGGCTGAGGTCCGGCATGTTCTTTAGCGTAACTCATTACTCTCGCTAAGGAACACCACGGACACGCGAGAACGCCCGTGACTCTGGCCACTTACCCGTGACATCACTCATATGGGTGATCCGACGACGGAACGCGACCCGCCACACCGAAAGATGCCGCGACCCTCATGCCCATGGGGACCAGCGTGCTCAGCCTGCGAATAGACCACGACCTGCTCGACCGGCTCCGGCACCATGCCGCGAGAAGGGGAATGAGCGTCCAGGACTATGTCGTCCGGACGCTCATTCGAGATGACTTCGACGAACGGTTCCAGTCCGCCGTCGAGGAGACGGAGCGGTTCTACGGAGTCACCTGAGGACCCCGTCCGATCAAGTCAGCCCCAGCGCCGGCATCAGGTAGTAGAACGCGAACACCGCCGCCACCGCGTACATCGCGGTCGGAACCTCCCGGCCCCGACCGGCCGCCAGGCGCAGCACCGCGAAGGTGATGAAGCCCATGCCGATGCCGTTGGTGATCGAGTACGTGAACGGCATCATCAGCATCGTCACGAAGGCCGGGACGGCGATCGTGTAGTCCGCCCAGTCGATCTCCTTGACCGAGCCGGAAAGGATCAGGAAGCCGACCGCGACCAGGGCCGGGGTGGCCGCCTGGGACGGCACCATCGTGGCGACCGGCGTCAGGAAGAGCGCGAGGGCGAAGAGGCCGCCGGTGACGACGTTCGCGAAGCCGGTGCGGGCGCCCTCGCCGACACCGGCGGTGGACTCGACGAAGGCGGTCGTGGCCGAGGAGGAACTGGCACCACCGGCGGCGACGGCAAAGCCGTCCACCAGCAGCACCTTGTTGATGCCGGGCATCTGCCCCTGCGCGTCCGTCAGCTTCGCCTCGTCGGAGACGCCCATGATCGTGCCCATCGCGTCGAAGAAGCACGACAGCAGCACGGTGAAGACGAAGAGCACGCCGGTCAGCATGCCGACCTTCTCGAAACCGCCGAACAGACTGACCTGCCCGACCAGCCCGAAGTCGGGGCTGGCAACGGGATTGCCGGGCCACTTCGGAGTGGTCAGCCCCCAACTCGGCACGTCGACCAGGGCCTCGATCACAACGGCCACAACAGTCATGGCGACGATCGAGATCAGGATCGCGCCGGACACCTTGCGCACGATCAGGGCGAGCGTCAGCAGCACCCCCAGCACGAAGACCAGCACCGGCCAGCCGTTGAGATGACCGTCGCCACCCAGCTGCAGCGGCACAGTCGTCTGCGCGACATCCGGGATACGCGAAACGAACCCGGCGTCGACCAGCCCGATCAGCATGATGAACAGGCCGATACCGATGGAGATGGCCTTGCGCAGCCCGAAGGGCACGGCGTTCATGACCCGCTCGCGCAGCCCCGTGGCGACCAGCAGCATGACGACGAACCCGGCGAGAACCACCATGCCCATCGCGTCCGGCCAGGACATGCGCGGGGCGAGCTGCAGCGCGACGACGGAGTTCACACCGAGCCCGGCGGCCAGCGCGATCGGCACATTGCCGATGACACCCATGAGAAGGGTGGTGAGGGCCGCCGTGAGGGCCGTAGCGGTGACCAGCTGCCCGTTGTCGAGCTGGTGACCGTACATGTCCTTCGCGCTGCCGAGGATGATCGGGTTCAGCACGATGATGTAGGCCATCGCGAAGAAGGTGGCGAGACCGCCCCGGACCTCGCGAGACAGGGTGCTGCCCCGCTCGGAGATCCGGAAGAAGCGGTCGAGTGCGCCGTACGTGGGCCCGGCTCCCGGCTGTTCAGGGGCGGGGACCTGGGCGGGAGCCGAGGACGACATGTGTTTGTTGTTTCCTACGAAGAGAAGTGGTCAGACACAAACCGTTTCAGTATGAACATATAACCCCCCGATCGACCATCTCCGCGCGTAGACCTGATCGCCTCGTAAGCTGTCCCCATGGCGAAGTGGACCCCCAGGCACGAGGCGCCGGAGCCCCTGGAGGGCCCCGTGGTCGCCACCATCATCGGCGGCACGATTCTGTGGTTCCTCCTCTTCCTGATCCAGCTCCCCTTCTATGGCTGGTTCGACGACCACGGCCACACCTGGTGGCTGTGGACCTGCCTGGCCGGCGGCGGCCTGGGCCTGCTGGGCATCTGGTACGTCCGTAAACGCGACGCCGCGATCAAGCGAGCGGCAGCACAGGACCAGACAGCCACTCCCTCGACCCCCTCGGCCCAGTAAGAGGGACCACGACGCCCCCGCACCCGCGCACGGCGAGAAGGGGACGTGTCGGGGGGTGTCCGCCCGCAGCTGGTTGGCGCGTCAACGCCAGTCAGTCGGCGTCCAACCCCATCGCGCCGTTCCGAGGACGGACACCCCCCGACACGTCCCCGACCCACCACCCGGCGCAAGGCGCAGACGCGCACCCACCCCCACGCTCCGGCGAGACACAGCCCCACCCCCTCCCTACGCTCAAGAGGAGGCGGCAAACGCCCGCAACCGGTGAGGAGCGCAGCCATGACGATGCAGAACAGCGCGGTCGAGGCGGACCGGGCGCTGAAGGCCAAGCACCGGGCGATGTGGGCCCAGGGCGACTACCCGTCCCTGGCCGCCGAGGTCATCCCCGGCCTGGGAGCGGTCCTGGTCGAAGCCTGCGGGGTGCGCCCAGGCCAACGCGTGCTGGACGTGGGCGCCGGCAGCGGCAACGCCGCGATCCCGGCCGCCCAGGCCGGCGCGGACGTCATCGCCTCCGACCTGACCCCGGAACTGTTCGGGGCCGGCCGGCTCGCGGCCGAGCAGCAGGGCGCGACTCTGAGCTGGCAGGAGGCCGACGCCGAGGCCCTGCCCTTCGGCGACGCGACGTTCGACACCGTGCTGTCCTGCGTCGGCGTCATGTTCGCCCCGCACCACCAGCAGGCCGCCGACGAACTCGTCCGGGTCTGCCGTCCGGGCGGCACCATCGGCCTGCTGAGCTGGACACCCCAGGGCTTCATCGGCCGCATGTTCGCCACGATGAAGCCGTACGCGCCCCCGCCCCCGCCGGGCACCCAGCCACCCCCGCTGTGGGGAGACGAGAACCATGTGCGCGCACTCCTCGGCGACCGGGTCACGGACGTGCGCGCCGAGCGCCGGACCGTCAGAGTCGACCGCTTCGCGACGCCCGAGGCGTTCCGGGACTACTTCAAGGAGCGCTACGGCCCGACGATCACCGTGTACAAGATCATCGCCGACGCCCCCGACCGTGTCGCCGCCCTGGACCGCGACCTGGTGGACCTCGGCCGCGACGGCGACCTGGGGACGGGCCCGGGCGGGACGGCCCTGGAGTGGGAGTACCTCCTGCTCACCGCCCGCCGAGCAGGCTGACACAGCCGCGCGGCACCAGGTTCCGAAGGCGTACAACTGCCGTACGACCAGGGCACGACGCCCATCCTCCCCAGGTCGGATCTTCCCCGCATTCAGCAGGTGAAGCGGCAAATCCGCACGTACCGTCGAATGCATGACGCATCTCGACGCGGGTGCCCGGCTCGACTCCGCGCGGCCGGCGACGGTCACCTCACCCGTGACCGGCCTGACCGGTGCTCAGGTCGCCGAACGCGTGGAGCGCGGGCAGGTCAACGACGTGCCGGTGCGCAGCAGCCGCTCCACCGTCGACATCGTCCGCGCGAACGTCTTCACCCGCTTCAACGCGATCATCGGCATCCTGTGGCTGATCATGCTGGTCGTCGCCCCGATCCAGGACAGCCTCTTCGGCTTCGTGATCCTCGCCAACACCGGCATCGGGATCGTCCAGGAGTGGCGGGCCAAGAAGACACTGGACTCCCTCGCGCTGATCGGCGAGGCCAGACCGACCGTACGCCGGGACGGGGAGGCCGGGCAGGTCAGCACGTCCGAGATCGTCCTCGACGACCTGATAGAGATCGGCCCCGGCGACAAGATCGTCGTCGACGGCGTCTGCGCGGAGGCCGACAACCTCGAGATCGACGAGTCGCTGCTCACAGGCGAGGCCGACCCGGTCGTCAAACGCCCCGGCGACCAGGTGATGTCGGGCAGCTTCGTGGTCGCGGGCGGCGGGGCGTTCCAGGCGACGAAGGTCGGCCGAGAGGCATACGCCGCCCAGCTCGCCGAGGAGGCCTCGCGCTTCACCCTCGTCCAGTCCGAGCTGCGCTCCGGCATCTCCACGATCCTCAAGTACGTCACGTGGATGATGGTCCCGACCGCGATCGGCCTGATCATCAGCCAGCTGTTCGTGAAGGACAACCCCTTCAAGGACTCCGTGGCGCGCACGGTCGGCGGCATCGTCCCCATGGTCCCCGAGGGACTGGTCCTGCTCACGTCCGTCGCCTTCGCCATCGGCGTCATCCGCCTGGGCCGCAAGCAGTGCCTGGTCCAGGAGCTGCCCGCGATCGAGGGGCTGGCCCGGGTGGACACCGTCTGCCTCGACAAGACCGGCACCCTCACCGAGGGCGGCATGGACGTCACCGAGCTGCGCCCGCTCCAGGACGCCGACGAGACGTACGTACGGCAGGTCCTCGGCGCCCTCGGCGAGTCGGACCCGCGCCCGAACGCGTCCCTGAAGGCGATCATCGACGCCTACCCGGACGGCGAGCACTGGCGCTGCACCCAGGCGCTGCCCTTCTCCTCGGCCCGCAAGTACAGCGGCGCCGCGTTCGCGGAGGCCGACGGGGAGACGAGCACCTGGCTGCTGGGCGCGCCGGACGTCCTGCTGCCCGACGACGACCCGGCACTCGCCGAGACCGGGCGGCTGAACGAGCGGGGCCTGCGGGTGCTGCTGCTCGCCCGGGTCGCACGCGACCTCGACGACGCCGAGGTGACCGAGGGGGCGAAGCCCACCGCCCTGGTCGTCCTGGAGCAGCGGCTGCGGCCGGACGCGGCCGACACTCTGAGCTACTTCGCCGACCAGAACGTCCGGGCCAAGGTCATCTCCGGCGACAACGCCGTGTCGGTCGGCGCGGTCGCCTCCAAGCTCGGGCTGTCCGGCACCACCGTGGACGCACGCCGGCTGCCCGCCGACCAGGACGGCATGGCCCGGGCGCTCGACGACAACACGGTGTTCGGGCGGGTCACCCCGCAGCAGAAGCGGACCATGGTGGGCGCGCTGCAGTCCCGTGGGCACACGGTCGCGATGACGGGCGACGGGGTGAACGACGTTCTCGCCCTGAAGGACGCCGACATCGGCGTGGCGATGGGCTCCGGCTCGGAGGCGACCCGGGCGGTGGCGCAGATCGTGCTGCTGAACAACAGCTTCGCCACGCTGCCGTCGGTGGTGGCCGAGGGCCGCCGGGTGATCGGCAACATCACGCGTGTGGCGACCCTGTTCCTCGTCAAGACGGTCTACTCGGTGCTGCTGGCCGTCCTGGTGGTCTGCTCACAGGTCGAGTACCCGTTCCTGCCGCGCCACTTGACCCTGCTGTCGACGCTGACGATCGGCATCCCGGCGTTCTTCCTCGCGCTCGCGCCCAACAAGGAGCGGGCGCGGCCGAACTTCGTCCGGCGGGTCATGCGGTACTCGATCCCGGGCGGGGTGGTGGCCGCGGTGGCGACCTTCGCGACGTATCTGATCGCCCGGGAGCACTACACGGGCGCGGGTGCGCTGGACGCGGAGACCAGCGCGGCGACGCTGACGCTCTTCCTCATCTCGATGTGGGTCCTGGCGATCATCGCCCGCCCCTACACCTGGTGGCGCATCGCCCTGGTGGCGTCGATGGCCGGGGCGTTCCTGCTGGTCCTGGTGGTGCCGTGGCTCCAGCACTTCTTCGCGCTGAAGCTGGTCGGCATGACCGTGCCGTGGATCGCGGTCGGCATCGCGGCGGTGGCGGCGGCCACCCTGGAACTCGCGTGGAGATGGGTGGACCGCCGCGTTCCCGCATAGGCGCGCCGCCGTTGGGGCCGGTCGCGCGGTTCCCCGCGCCCCTTTCGGGGCGCGTTCTACTTCACGTCGACGAAGTCGCCCGCCGCGTTGACCGCGGGGGTGGTAGTCGTGCCCGCGAAGGAGTAGCGGAAGTAACCGTCGGCCGACGCCTTGACCGTGGTCTTCAGCTCACCCGTGGAGTTCGACTTGATGGTCTTCACCGTGGTGTAGGTGTTGGAGTTCTTCTTGCGGAACTGCAGCTTCACCGACTGGTTGGTGTAGCCGTGGTACTTGTTGTCGTCCCAGTTGGCGCGGGACAGCTTGCCGGTGACGGTGATGGTCTTGCCCTTCTTCACCGGCTCGGGCGAGGCGTTGACCGTCAGCTTGGAGAAGCGCTGGAGCTTGAAGGAGTTGGTCGGGTCCGTCACCGCGACACCGACCTTGTCCAGGTTCGGGTTCTCCGGGTCCTCGCCGTTGAACGCGACCGCGAAGCCCGCGGCCTTCCAGGAGCCGGCGTCCTCGTTCAGCAGCGCGAACGGGTCGATCTCGACGGTGGCCTTGCAGTTGGCGACGGTCGCGGAGGAGTCCGTGCAGCTCGCGTCGTTGCTGTCGAAGTAGAAGACCGACTCCTCGAACGAGGCGCCGCGGTACAGCTCGATGCCCGCGAAGAAGTCGGCCGCGTGGATGTCGACGTCCGCGCCGTGCGTCAGCTTGAAGGAGACGGGCACCTTCACCAGGTTGGTGGTGCCGGCGGAGATGTTCTTGCCGTTGTTGACCTTGACCGAGGAGAAGGTCGCGTTCAGGGCGTACGGCGTGCCCTCCGCGGCGGCCGCGAGGGCCGACCGGCCGGAGCCGGCGTGGACGACCTCGCTGGCGGCGGCGATGTCCGCGGGAACCTTCGGCTCGGCGGCCTGCGCGGCCGGCACGGCGAAGGCGGAAAGGGCCAGGGCGCCGGTGACGGCGGCCACGGTGGCTCGGATGCGCATGCGTTCTCCAGGTGGAGAGGGGCCCCGGCGCTCGTCGTCGGCTCCTGGGGCCCAAGTGATCGTGGAGTCTGTTGACTCACGTGATCAGATGCCCGAGGGGTCCGCTTGGTTGTACGACCGGTGAAAAATTTGTGCGGGAGTTTTCACGAGCCGCCGGGGCGTCCCTGAGGCTCAGTCGAACCAGCGGTCCCGCTCCAGTTCCTCCGTCCGCGACGGATCCTCCAGCAGCGCCGCCACCTCGAACCGCCGCGGCCACTGCCCGGCCGCCCAGGCCAGCCCCGCGGCGACGCCCTCCAGGGTGGCGGCGTGCAGGACACCGTCGTTGGTCAGGCGCCAGTCGATCTCCACGCCGTCGACGACGAGTTCCTCGTGTTCGACGTAGGAGGCCGGGGTCAGCCGGCCGAGCAGTACCCGCACCGGCTCCGGTACGTCGTGCTCGACGCCCTCGGAACCGACCTCCCCGGTGACGGACTCGCTCAGCCGCCGCACCTGGAACAGCTCGGCCAGATCGGCGGCCCGGGAGGGGCGCACCGGGAGCAGCGGGACGCCCGAGGTGAAGGGCAGCAGGTCCGGCGAGTCGACGACCACGGCGTCGGCCGCGTCCACGACCTCCACCCGGCCGTCGACGACCGCGCGCAGCTCGTCCGGCAGGGTCACCTGCTCCGGGTCCAGCTCGGCCAGCGCGCCGTAGAGGGCGTGCAGTTGGGCGTCCGCCACCTCGCGCTCGGGCTCGGCGAGCCGGTCGAGCAGCTCGGCGGCCCCGCCGGGCTCGTCCAGCAGCGCGGCGACGGACGTGCGAACCCCCAGCGCGCGCAGCACCTGTTCGTCTTCGAATCCGGTGGCGTCGGCCTCGTCGTACAGCCCGCGCAGCAGCGGGTCACCGCCGGCGGCGCGCAGACCGGCCGGGCGACGGCCGTCGAGCACCGGGTTCCCGCGCAGCCACCAGGCCGCGTACGGCCGTACGACCTCGTGCGTCCCGTCGTGCAGCAGGATCCGCACGGGCTGGACGATCGCGTCCCGGAAGGGCGGCTGCGACAGCAGGGCCAGGGCCTGGGCCCACTTGTCCTCGTCGACCAGGTCCAGGTCCCGTACGGCGATGATCTCCGTCGCGACCGGCGGGACCGGGCTGTCCGGGAAACGGTCGAGGATGTCCTCGCACCACACGTCGACGGCGTCCAGCAGGCCCGCGTCGTCGGGCTCGGCGAAGTCGCCCTCGCGGGGCTCCAGTTCGTCCGGGTCGAGGACGACATCGGTGGCGCGGACGAGCGCGAAGTTGGCCAGGACCCCGCAGGCGGCGAGCGGCTGCTCGCCCCACCGGCCGGCCAGCTCGGCGTCCACGGCGGCGAGTTCGCCCTCGCGCATCACCTGGGCGAAGGGGCTGCCGGGGAAGACGAGTTCGCAGGCGGGGGCCGGTTCGCCGTCCTCGTCGGGCAGGGCGAGGGCGCCGAGCCAGGGCTCGTCGCCGGGCTCCAGGCCGGCGTCCCGCACCAGCGCGAGCACGGTGTCGGCCAGTTCGTCGGCGTCGAGGGTGTCCTCTTCCCAGTTCACACCGCCCTCGTCGTCCAGGGACGCGGCGACGGCGGCCCGTACCTGCGGGGTGGTGAGCACGGCACGCGGAGTGGCCGGCAGGGCGCCGAGCTTCTCCAGGAGCGGGTGGGCGGCGTCCGGGTGGGCGACCTTCAGGCCGAGCCGGGCCAGCACCTCGGGGTCGAGACGGGCGGCCTCCGCGCTGGGCAGCAGGACCTGCCGGGGGCCGATCGTCGTACGTCCTCCCCCAGTGCCGAAAGCCTGGGAGGTGCCCCCAGCGAGCGGCACGGGGAGGCCCGACAGCCGGTCGGGGTCCACCCCGGCGAGGCTGTCGTAGAGCCGCCGCCACCAGCCGGGGTCCTTCTCGAGCCCGGCCAGCCGGTCGATGGCGTCGGTGAGGGGGACACGGGAGACGCCCAGGGTCCGCAGCTCCGCGCGCCGCTCCAGCCCGCCGGGCAGCAGGGTGGGCAGCACCTCGGCGAGGACCCGCACGGTGTCCGCGCCCGCGCCCTCGACGATCTCGGCGTCACGGGGCCGCAGGGAGTCGGGCAGGTCATCGTCGCCGTCGTGCTCGCCTGGCTCGGCGGCGGGCGGCAGGAAGGAGGTGCGGGGCAGCCGCTCCAGGATCGCCTGGCGCAGGGCGCCGTCCAGCTCGCCCTTGCCGAGCGGGCCGGGCACGAGGCCGATGATCCCGGCGGTCACCGGTCGCCAGTCGCCGAGGAGTTCGGCGTACGCGTCGGCCGCGCGCTGGACGAGGTAGTCGGTCAGCGGTCCCGGGGCGGCGTGCCGGCGGGTGGAGTCCAGTGGGAACGAGGCGATGAGCAGGGCCGGGACACCGAGCGGCTCGTCGCTCGGCGTGGGGGCGTGCACGACCGGGCTGGTGTGGGGCCGGGCCGGGCTGCCGTCGCTGTCGACGGGGACGGCCCAGGTGACGGACCACCGCGGACGCAGCCGCTCCTCGACGGGCCGGTCGGCGAGCAGGTCGGGGGTGAGCGGGCCGTGGGCCTCGGTGGTACGCCAGTGGGTGACGCCGTCGCCGGAGTCGTCGATGACGATGAAGGGGCCGTCGGTGCGGCGGGTGATCGTGCGCGGCGTCTCACCGTTGACCTCCACGACGACCTCTTCGAGGCCGGGGAGGGCGAGCAGCAGCGCGTCGTCGACGGCGTGCAGGAGCCGCTCGGCGAGGTCGGTGGCGGGGTCGTCGCGCAGCGGCAGGATGACGGCGGTGTCGTACGGGTCGGGGGCGGTGCCCTCGGCGGCGAACGGCAGCCGCAGCAGCGGTACGTGCCCGTCACGCCGCCGGACCTCGTCCCCGAGCCCGGGGCTGTGCCGGGCGACATCGGCGGCCAGCTCCCGCGCCTCGGCGAGGGACCAGCGCACCCCGCCGTGCCGGCCGACGACGGCGGGCTCGTCGGTGACCGCGAGGACGGCGGCGAACCCGACGCCGAAACGCCCGACGGCCCGCTCGTGGCTCTCCCGCTTCGCGGAGGCACGCAGCGTGGACAGCGACTCCACGCCGGCCGCGTCCAGCGGGGCGCCGGTGTTGGCGGCGACGAGGACCCCGTCGCGGAGGGTGAGCCGCAGACGTCCCGGCACCCCCGCCCGGGCCGCCGCGTCGGCGGCGTTCTGGGCGAGCTCGACGACGAGCCGGTCCCGGTAGCCGCCGAGGACGAGGTCCTCCTCGGCGTTGGCGTCCTCACGGAACCGGGCGGGGCTGGTGGCCCAGGCGTCCAGCACGCCGCGGCGCAGGCGGGCGGTACCGAACGGATCGGCCCCCTCAGCGGCGGGCCGCACGAACTTGCTGCTCACGTTCCGTACCTTCTCCTCGTCGACGTGAGGAGACGGTACCGCTTGGGCAGCGGGGCCGCGTGCCCCGCCCGCCCCCGTCAGCCCCGGGCCGCTCTCCCCCGGGCTCGGTCGCCCACTCGAGTGAACGTCATCAACTGGGCTCCATCTGTGAGCAGTTGGCTTCTACGCTCGGCCAAAGCCCTTTCCGCATGTGCCACAGGCATGACCGCACCCGTAAACAAGCCCCCCCACCCTCACAGGAACCCGCATGGTCAGCTCGCCCCACGAGGCGATGCACCGCATCTTCCAGGACCACCCCGGACTGTTCTCCCGGGTCTCCGAAGTTCGAGGCGGTCCGCGAGCGCGTCGTGAGCTGCGATGACCCCGAGACCCTGCGCCGCTGGCACCGACGCGCCGTGATCGCGCCCACTGCCGACCAGATCTTCTCGGACGAGCAGGACACGTAGCTGATCAGCGGCCGGGCCAGGACACGGCTACGAGTGGCCCAGGTCCTCCGTGCTCTCGTCCGCCGTCGCCGCCACCGAACCCGAGTCCGGCGCCGGGCGCAGCGGGAACGGGTCGACGCGGGTCTCGTCGATGACCGGGGAGGGCGGCTGCGGGGGGCGGGGCATGACCGCGGCCTCGGAGTGGCCGCCGCAGCCGTAGGCCAGGGAGACGACCCGCCCGTCGGCCGGGGAGAACTCGTTGGCGCAGACGCCGAAGGCCTGGCCGAGGGAGCCGCCGATCCGGGCCAGGAAGCCACAGCTCACGCAGGCCGCGGGGGCCGCCTGCGCCATCGGGGTCTTGGCGCCGAACGCCTCCTCCCAGCGGTCGGCGGCGATGTGCAGGCCGAAGCGGGAGAGCACCCGGGCGCGGCGCACACCGAGTTCCTCGGCCACTGCCGCGATCGAACCGCGCGCCGGGACGGCCAGGGGCCCCGCGGTGACGTCCGCGTCCTCGGCTTCCGCCAGGGCCGCCATGTCGTCGGAGACGACGGAGTTCGGCGGGGGCTCGTCCTCGCCGCTCCAGCCGGGCTCCAGACGCAGATCCTCCGCGTCCGTGGGCAGCAGATCGCCCGGCCCCATGTCGCCGGGGCGCAGCCGCTCGCTCCACGGCACCCACTCGGGCGCGAGCACCGCGTCCGGGCCGGGCAGCAGCGCCGCCTCGTCCACCGTGACGATCTTCGCCCGGGAGGCCCGGGCCACCGTCACGGCCCAGCGCCAGCCCCGGTACCCGAGCTCCCGGCACTCGAAGAAGTGTGTGACAACGCGGTCCCCCTCGGAGACCGTCCCCACGTGTTCGCCGACGATCCCTGGCGCCGCGGCCTCCTCGGCTGCGGCGCGCGCGAGGTCGACGGCCTCTGCGCACAGACGGTCAGGGGTGCGGCTTCGCGTTGTCGCTGCGCTCACAGGTATCGCTTCTCTCCATACGCCGTCTGACGAGTGCGCCACTCCCAGCGCGGGGGCGGACGGAGCGGACCGGGGGACCGCGTCGACGTCCTTCATCCATTTTGCGGGATGGCTGAGATACGCACGCTACCCTTCCGCCCCACTTCGCGTACACCGACGGTGCCATGACCCGACGACCGGACCGTCAGCCGGCAGTCACCCCAGAGGCCCTATACAAGCGCCAATGGCACTACCCACAGCCTTCTCGGGGCACTATGACGTCGTGGCAGCCGCGAAGACGCCCGTCAAGGGAAGCAGCCGACTGAGCGGACCGGGCCGTATGCGCGGCTCCCTCCGCGCGGTCGGCCGTGCCCTGCACTTCCCGGTCACCGGAACCGCCCGCGGCATCCGCAAGGCCACCCACGCGCACGGCGCCGGCGAGTCCGGCCTCGGTAAGCTGATCGAGCTGCACGGCGTGAACGGCGCCGGCGATGTCATGGTCACCGTCGCCCTCGCCTCGACCGTCTTCTTCTCCGTCCCCACCGACGAGGCCCGCGGCCGCGTCGCGCTGTACCTCGCCATCACCATGGCGCCCTTCACGCTCCTCGCGCCGGTGATCGGCCCCCTCCTCGACCGCATCCCGCACGGCCGCCGGGCGGCCATGGCCGGCGCGATGCTGGCCCGGGCGCTGCTCGCGGTCGTCCTGTCCGGGGCCGTCGTCACCGGCGGGATCGAGCTGTACCCGGCGGCGCTCGGCGTCCTCGTCTCGTCGAAGGCGTACGGGGTGGTCAGAAGCGCCGTCGTGCCCCGGCTGCTGCCGCCCCGCTTCTCCCTGGTGAAGGCCAACTCGCGCGTCACCCTCGGCGGGCTCCTCGCCACCGGCATCGCCGCCCCGATCGGCGCCGGACTCCAGCAGATCGGGCCGCGCTGGCCGCTCTACGGCGCGTTCGTGCTGTTCATCGCGGGGACCGTCCTGTCGTTCACGCTGCCGCCCAAGGTCGACTCCGCCAAGGGCGAGGACACCGCGCTGCTGGCCGCGGACGAACAGCATCTGCACGGCCCGCACCGCCGGCCCGTCAAACGCCCCGGGCTGCGCACGGTCGGCCCGGCCGTCACCCACGCCCTGGCCGCCAACGCCTCCATCCGCTGCCTCACCGGCTTCCTGATCTTCTTCCTCGCCTTCCTGCTCCGCGAGCACCCGGTCTCCGGCCAGAGCGCCGCCGTGTCCCTGGGGATCGTGGGCGTCTCGGCGGGCGCGGGCAACGCGCTCGGTACGGCGGTCGGGGCGTGGCTGCGCTCCCGGGCACCGGAGATCATCATCGTGACGGTCGTGGCGTGCGTGCTGGGCGTGGCGATCACGGCCTCGGTGTTCTTCAGCGCGGTCCTGGTGGCCTGTCTGGCCGCGGTGGCCGGCTTCGCCCAGGCCCTGGCGAAGCTGTCCCTGGACGCGCTGATCCAGCGGGACGTGCCCGAACTGGTCCGGACCTCGGCCTTCGCCCGCTCCGAGACACTGCTGCAGATGGCCTGGGTGCTGGGCGGTGCGATCGGCCTCGCGCTGCCGCTCAACGGCACGGTCGGGCTGGCGGTGGGCGCGGCGATCGTCGGCGCCGGGTGGCTGACGACCGTACGGGGACTGATCGGCTCCGCCCGGCGCGGCGGTGCGACGCGGGCGCGTGTGGCGTAGGGCCCTTCTGATGGATCTCCCGACGGATCTCGGTGGGAGCCGTACCCCGCGTGGGCGGTCCGACCCGCGTGCCGGATAACCTTCGCCCATGAACACGTTGCAATCCGTAGTGCGACGCCGCCGCGCCGTCGCTGTCGCCGGTGTCGTATCCGCCGGACTGCTCGTCCTGTCGGCCTGTGACAAGCCGACGCCGATCGCCACGGTCACCGTGGGCAGCGACTCGGTGAACTCCGAGGCCACCTGTGGCGGCGAGGGCGACGCCCTGAAGCCCGCCGACCTCACGCAGTGCCTGAAGGACAAGGGCATCAAGACCATCTCGGTCGACCCGGACGAGACCGTGCGCTTCGGTGTCGACCCGGAGATCGCCGACAAGGGCTGGACGATCCTGATGAACGGTCAGCCGCTGACCGACGCCAGCACGAAGACGTACCGCACCATCCCGGGCAGCGTGTTCTTCAACGCCCAGTACGGCGCGCAGGGCGACTCGACGCTGGTCTCCATCAAGGAGGGCGAGAAGGACACGTCCGGCCTGTGGAACTTCAAGCTGGAGAAGGACGCGTAATCGCTGCCGCGGGGCTTGGCAGGGTGCTTGTCGCCACCGCCGTTCCTGTGGAGAGGGACGCGGTGGCGAAGGCCTTCGGCGGGTTTTCGCCGGGGTCCGATGACGAGTCGCTCGGCGCTACCGCCCACGGCTGGACCGATGTGATCGCTGTGGGCGTCGGGCCGGCTCTCGCCGCCGCCTCCACCGCCTCCGCTCTCACCGCCGCCGCCCTCCGGGGCACCCCCTACGACCTCGTCGTCTCCGCCGGGATCGGTGGCGGTTTCCAGCCGGAGGCGCCCGTGGGGGCGCTCGTCGTCGCCGATGAGATCGTCGCGGCCGATCTGGGGGCCGAGACGCCCGACGGGTTCGTGTCGGTCACGGAACTCGGGTTCGGGACCGTACGTCACCAGCCGCCCGAGGACCTTCTGCGGCGGGTCGCCGACGCCGCCGGGGCCCGTACGGGGGCCGTGCTCACCGTCTCCACCGTGACCGGGACGGCCGCCAGAGCCACCGCGCTCCGCGAGCGGCACCCCACCGCTCTCGCCGAGGCCATGGAGGGCTTCGGTGTCGCCGAGGCCGCCGGCGCGCACGGGGTGCCCGTGCTGGAGATCCGGGCGGTCTCCAATCCCGTCGGGCCGCGTGACCGCGCCGCCTGGCGCATCGGGGACGCCCTGGCCGCCTTGACCGAGGGTTTCGGGAAGCTCGTGCCCGTACTGGAGAGTTGGAACCGGCATGACCAGTGACCAGTTGCAGATCGCGTACTCCCCCTGCCCGAACGACACCTTCGTCTTCGACGCCCTGGCCCACGGCCGCGTCCCCGGCGCCCCCGACCTCGACGTGACCTTCGCCGACATCGACGTCACCAACGGCATGGCCGAGCGCGGCGAGTTCGACGTACTGAAGGTGTCGTACGCCGTGCTGCCGTACGTCCTCGACGAGTACGCGCTGCTGCCCTGCGGTGGTGCCCTGGGGCGGGGCTGCGGGCCGCTGGTGCTGACGCGGGAGGCGGACGTCGACCTCGCCGGGCGCACCGTCGCCGTGCCCAGCGAGAAGTCCACCGCCTATCTGCTGTTCCGGCTGTGGGCCGCGGACACCCTGGCCGACGGGGTCGGCGAGATCGTCGTCATGCCGTTCCACGAGATCATGCCGGCCGTGCGGGACGGGAAGGTCGACGCGGGGCTCGTGATCCACGAGGCGCGCTTCACGTACGGCGGCTACGGCCTGCACAAGCTCGCCGACATGGGCGAGCACTGGGAGCACACCACCGGGCTGCCGATCCCGCTGGGCGCGATCATCGCCAAGCGGTCGCTGGGCGAGCAGAAGCTGCGGCTGCTCGCCGACTCCATCCGGACGTCCGTGCGCGCCGCCTGGGACGACCCCGAGGTGTCCCGCCCGTACGTCATGGAGCACGCCCAGGAGATGGACCCGGCCGTCGCCGACCAGCACATCGGGCTGTACGTCAACGAGTTCACGGCCGCTCTCGGCGAGGACGGCTACGCGGCCGTACGCGGACTGCTGACCCGCGCGGCGGCCGAGGGACTCGTACCGCCCCTCGGCCCGAACGCGCTGCGATTCCCCTGAGAGGTCAGACGTCCAGCTGGTCGGCGACCGCGCGCAGCAGGCCGGCGATCTTCTTGCCGGAGGTCCGCTCGGGGTAGCGGCCCCGCTCCAGCATCGGGGTGATGTTCTCCAGCAGGGTCGTGAGGTCCTGGACGATCGAGGCGAGTTCGTCCGGCTTCTTGCGCGTCGCGGCGGCGACCGAGGGGGTCGGGTCCAGAATCGTCAGGGACAGTGCCTGGTCGCCGCGCTGCCCGGCGACCACCCCGAACTCCACTCGCTGTCCGGGCTTGAGCGTCTCGACTCCGGCGGGGAGGACCGAGGAATGGACGAAGACGTCACCGCCGTCGTCGCGGGAGAGAAAGCCGAAGCCCTTCTCGCTGTTGAACCACTTGACCTTGCCGGTAGGCACGTCTGTCCTCGTCCTCGTACTCGTCGGAAAACTGCTTCTGGAAACGGCTCTTGATAGCACTCGGGCGGGCCGCACGGACCCGCCGGTACCAAGGCTAATGCTCTTCAGGCAGGTGACAAGACGTCACCGGGTTGTTCCTTCGGGCTGGGAACTACCCTGGTCCGGTGCCTGACAAAACCCAAACGAATTCCGCCGCGCCCGGTGACCGTCTGGTCCGTGCCGGTGCCATCGTCTTCTTCATCGGTGCCGTGGCCACACTGGTCACGGTCGCCCCGCTGTTCCTCGGGACGACGCCCTTTCCGACGTACATGTTCGGATTGAGCATGCTCATGGCAGTCGGTTTCCTGATGGCCGGCGCGGGAGTACTGCGTTCCGTGGCGGCCGGCCGCCGTCAGGCGCGCGCGGGGCGGTAGTCCGAAAGCCACCCGGGGAATTCGGTCAGGTCGCCGAGGACGACGTCCGCGCCCGCCGCACGCAGTTCCTCCGGGGGGCAGGGGCCGGTGGCCACCGCGACGGACAGCGCGCCGGCCGTCCGGGCACCGCGCACGTCCCCGACGTGGTCGCCGACGTAGACGGCCGCGTCGTGCTCGCGCAGCGCCTCCGCCTTCTGTTCGGCCCACAGATTGCCGATCACCGCGTCCGGCTCCATGCCGAGGTGGGCGAGGTGCAGCTTGGCGTTGGGCTCGTACTTGGCGGTGACGACTATCGCGCGCCCGCCGGCCTCCCGTACGGCCGCGATGGCCTCACCGGCGCCGGTCATCGCCGGGGTCGCGGCGATGGCGATCGACGGGTACATCTCGCGGTACAGGTCGGCCATCTCCCCGACCTCCTCGGCCGGGAACCAGTTGATCAACTCCTCGGCCAGCGGCGGCCCGAGCCGCGTGACCGCCAGCTCGGCGTCGATGTACGTCCCCGTCCGCTCGGACAGCGCCTGGTAGCAGGCGCGGATGCCGGGGCGGGAGTCGATGAGGGTCATGTCCAGGTCGAAACCGACGGTGAGTGCCATATGGGCCATTGTGCCCAGGGCGTATGGCCGACAGGCGTCCCGGGGGTGCCCAGGATGTGGGCTACCTCTGCCGCTGGGAGCGCCACACCAGGAACAGCGCCGACGCCACCGCCGCGCCCCGGACCACCCAGGGCCAGGTCTCGGAGACCGCGTCGTTCATGTGGCCCTCGGCGATCGGAGTGCCCCACCGGCCGTTCATCCTGCCCCAGAGCCAGACCAGGCCCGATGTGACGGCGAGCCCGGGCAGGACCATGACCGCCCACTTCGTCTCCGCCTGGGTCAGGCGGCGCGAGGCGTACGCGATGAGCCAGCCGAGGAGGAGCACGAACCAGTTGCCGAGCACGGCGCCCGCGACGAGCAGACCAGCGGCGGCGAGGAGCAGCGGGTTGCTCCAGTTGCCGCCGGAGGGCAGACGGGGGAGGCGGCGGCGACGGGTGCCGGTCCCGGCCGCTTCCTCGACGGCCTCGGCGGCAGGCTCGGCCTCCTCGGCCGCCGGCTTCTCCTGCTGCGGCTTCCTCGGCTGCGGCGGCTTCAGCAGGTCCGGCAGTTCCACGCCGCCCACGAAGCCCGGCACCTCCTCGCCCACACCGAACGGGCTGCTGTCCACCCGCCACCAGTCGGGCTGGACGACGCTGTCCCCGAGCTCGTGCCCGGCGGCCAGGTGCGGCGGGGCCGGGCCCTCGGCGGGCGCCGGGTGCGACTCCTCGGCGGGCCGCGCCGGACGGGGCCGCGGTACGACGCGCCGCAGCACCCCCTTCGCCCGCTCCTCCGGCTCGGCGTCGCGCTGCACCGGGACGGAGGCGGGGGCGGTGCTCCGCGGCACTGCTCCGCCGCCGGTGCCTTCCGCTGCCGCCGCCACGATCTCGTCGGGGCTGCCCATGCGGGTCAGGATGCGGCGGACGGCGGCGGGCGTGTCGACGGTGGCTTTCGCGCGGCGCCGGTCGATCTCGTTGCGCAGGTCCGCGACCAGGCGCATCCGGGTGGCCGAGGACAACTGCCGCTGCTGGGCCACGTCGCCGACACGGCTCAGATACTCGTAAACGACCTGGTCGCTCTCAATCCCCACGAAGTCCCCTCCGGGGCGGGTGCGTTGGCTGACGCCGTCGCACGACGGTATCGCGAGGACCAGCGGGTCGGCCAAAAGACCGTCCGGCGAGCGAGGGTGAGCCGGCCCGCAGTCGGCCCGGCCGCCGGAGGCGACCCGCTACCGTGGACCGGATGAGCACCGAGGACAGGCCCCCGGCCCCCCGCTCCCTCGCGGAAGCGCTCCGCGCGCGGGGCGATGCCGCGCTGGGCGCGCTCCTGCGCAGCCGCCCGGACCTCATCACGCCCGTGCCGACCGACCTCACCCAGCTCGCGACCCGGGCCGGCACCCGTGCCTCGGTCGTGCGGGCCCTGGAGCGGCTGGACCGGTTCACGCTGCAGACGGCGGAGGCGCTGGCCGTGGCGGCTGAACCGGCGACGTACGACGAACTGCTCGGGCTGACCGCCGGGGACGACGCCGACCCGGCCGTCGTCGCCGCCCTGCCGCACGCCCTGGACATCCTGCGCGAGCAGGCCCTGGTCTGGGGCGGCGACGACCGGCTGCGGCTGGTCCGCACGGCACGTGAACTGCTGGCGCCCTCGCCGCAGCACCCCTCGCCGACCGGTCTCGGCCCGACGGTCCAGGAGGCCACCGCCGGGATGTCCCTGGGGCGGATCCAGGAGATCGTCACGACCGCCGGGCTGTCCTCGACCCATGACTCGGTCTCCGCGGTGACCGCCCTCACCGGCCTGTTCACGGACCGGACCCGGATGGCCGCGCTGCTCGCCGACGCCCCGGCCGACTCCCTGGACGTGCTGGAACGCCTGGTGTGGGGGCCGCCGTACGGGCAGGTCACCCCGGACCCGGCGGCTCGGCTGCGCTGGCTGCTGGACCGGGGGCTGCTGCTGCCGACGGCGCCGGGGACGGTCGTCCTGCCGCGCGAGGTCGCCCTGCATCTGCGGCGGGGGCTGGCGCACCGGACGCCCGAGCCCGTGCCGCCGGTGGTCGAGGCCGTCGCCGTGCGTCGTCCACAGGTTGTGGACAGTACGGCGGCCGGGCAGGCGTACACCGCGCTGGCGACCGTCGAGGAGCTGCTGAAGGACTGGGACGAGGGCGGGCCCGCGGTGCTGCGGGCCGGTGGGCTGAGCGTGCGGGACCTGAAGCGGACCGCCGTCGCCCTCGACGTGCCCGAGCCGGTCGCCGCGTTCTGGGTGGAACTGGCGTACGCGGCGGGCCTGATCGCCTCGGACGGGGAGGCCGACGAGCGGTACGCGGCGACCCCGGCCTACGACGAGTGGCTGGAGGCGCCCGCCGCCGAACGCTGGTCGCGGCTGGCCACGGCGTGGCTGGCGGCGACCCGGACGGCCGGTCTTGTGGGCGGGCGGGACGCCAAGGACCGTACGTTGTCGGCGCTCGGGCCGGGCCTGGACCGTTCGGCGGCGCCCGAGGTACGGCACCGGGTGCTGGCGCTGCTGGCCGGGCTGCCGGAGGGGGCCGCTCCGGACGCCGAGTCGGTGCTCGCCCGGCTGCGCTGGGAGCGTCCCTTGCGCGGCGCGCAGCGAGAGGACGATCCGCGCAGCCGCCTCGCCCGGTGGGCCCTGTCCGAGGCGGAGCTGCTGGGCGTCACCGGCCGGGGCGCGCTGTCGGCCCATGGCCGGGCCCTGCTGGGCGCGGCGGCGGCCGTACGCCACCCCGAAGCGGAGGGCTCCGGCCCGGGAGACAGCGGTCCGGGAGACAAACTCCCCGTCCACCACCACCGCCCCGTCCCGGTCGTCCCCCTCTCCCCCGCCGAACAGGCCGTCGCCTCCGCCGCCGCGGCCCGGCTCCTCACGCCCCAGCTGCCCGAGCCGCTGGACCACGTGCTGCTCCAGGCCGACCTGACCGCGGTGGCGCCCGGGCCCCTGCGGCGCCCGCTCGCCGACATGCTCGGGGTGCTGGCGGACGTCGAGTCCAAGGGCGGGGCCACCGTCTACCGGTTCACGCCCGGGTCGGTGCGCCGCGCGCTCGACGCCGGGCAGGCAGCCTCCGACCTGCACGCCTTCCTCACCGCGCACTCCCGTACGCCGGTGCCGCAGCCGCTCGCCTACCTGATCGACGACGTGGCCCGCAGACACGGCCATCTGCGGGTCGGCGCGGCCTCGGCGTATGTGCGCTGCGACGACGACGCCGTACTCAACGAGATCCTCGCCGACAAGCGGGCCGCGGGCCTGGGGCTGCGCCGGCTCGCCCCGACCGTGCTGGCCGCGCAGGCCGACCCCGCGGGGCTTCTCGAGGGCCTGCGGTCGATGGGGTTCGCGCCCGCGGCCGAGTCCGCCGAGGGCGATGTGCTGATCACCCGCGCCCTCGCCCACCGCACCCCGCCCCGTACGGCACCCGAGCCGGTGCCGGACGGCCCGCCGGTCCCCGACGACGTCCTCCTCACGGCGGCGCTGCGCGCCATCCGGGCCGGCGACCTCGCCTCCACCACCCCGCGCAAGCCCGGCACGGCTCCGGAGGTCAACGGCGAGCTGCCCCGCACCGGTTCCGCCGAGACCCTCGCCACCATGCAGGCCGCCGTCCTGACCGGCGAGGCCCTGTGGATCGGCTACGTCAACGCCGAGGGCACCGCCAGCCAGCGGGTCATCGCCCCCATCCGCGTCGAGGGCGGCTTCGTCACGGCGTACGACCACACGGCTGACGAGGTCCGTACGTATCCCCTGCACCGGATCACCGGGGTCGCGGAGCTCGCCGACGACGCGGGCTGACGGCCGGGCGTTGTCTCACCCGTTCGGGTGCACGCCGGCGTTCATGCACGCCACGCCGGGGATGTCCCACCCTTGGGCGACCTTGCCGGGCGTGCCGCATCACGCGCTGTGCCCGGGGGCAGCCACCGGGTGTTCCTGTGAGCACCGTCGAAAGGAAGTCCCAGCATGCGCGCTGTCCGTCGAGTCTCCGCCGTCCTGGCCACCGCCGCCCTGATGATGTTCGGTGGTCTCGCCACCCCGGCCGCGGCGGTCGGCATCGATGTCGCCGGCCTTGTCATCGAGACGCCGCAGATCTGATCCGCCTCCGCACACCTGTCGGGGCCGACCCCGCGTTCCGGGCCGGCCCGCGGTGCTGTGTCCCTCACCGCTCAGCCTGTGAAAGGCCCTGCCGCCATGCGTGAAAAGCTTCCCGCCGTCGTACTCTCCGCCGCCGCCCTCGTGGCCGTGCTCGCGCCCTCGGCCGCGGCTGCCCCGCCCGCGCTGCCGCTGCCGATCCCGGCGGCCCACGCTGAATCCCTGGTGGGCGAAGGCGTCTCCGTCGAGGGCCCGCTGGTCAACACCATCAGTCTGTCCACACTGCGGTAGCGCGGCGCGTCCGGTAACTGTCGCCCTCCAGCCGGACCGCCTCGGCGTGATGGGCGAGGCGGTCCACCATCGCGGGTGCGGAGGTACCGAACACCTCGTCCCAGCGGCCGAGCGGGCGGTCGCTGGTCACGATCAGCGAGCCACGCTCGTAGCGGTGCGCGACCAGCTGGAAGAACAGGCCCGCGGTGGCCGCGTCGAAGGGCGTGTAGCCGATCTCGTCGACGATCAGGAGGGGGTGTTCGTCGAGGGCGGCCAGCTCCGCGTCGAGCCGGCCGGCGGCCCGGGCGTCGGACAGCCGGGCGGCCCACTCGGCGGCGGTCGCGAACAGCACCCGGTGCCCGGCCTGGCAGGCCCGCACGCCCAGGGCGATGGCCAGGTGCGTCTTGCCGGTGCCGGTCGGGCCGACCAACAGCACGTTGCGCCGGGCCGCGACGAAGTCCGCCTTGCCGAGCCGGGCCACGGTCTCCCGGTCGAAGCCCCGGGGGTGCTGCTGGTCGAAGTCCTCCAGCAGCTTGCGGGCGGGGAAGCCGGCCGCGCGGATCCGGGCCTCGGCGTCGGCGTCCGGTTCCGACAGGGACACCGGCTCCGGCTGCCGGGGACGGGGCAGCGTGGCCGCCGGGGTCTCCTGGCCCGGCTGCGGGCGCGTGACCTGCGGGTGCCCGGCCGGCTCGCGGTCGGCGTGTCCGCGGTCGGCATGTCCGCGATCGCTCTGCGCGGCCATCGGGCCCGACATGTACGCGAGGATCGCCGCCGAGGCGATGAACGCCATGTGGATCACCGTGCCCCACATCAACGCGTGGTGGGAGGTGTGGTGGACGTCCACGAACATCTGGAGCAGATGCACCGAGGAGATGCCCACGATCGCGGTGGCGAGCTTGACCTTCAGTACATTGGAGTTGACGTGCGAGAGCCATTCCGGCTGGTCGCGGTGGCCCTGGAGGCCGATGCGCGAGACGAAGGTCTCGTAGCCGCCGACGATCACCATGATCAGCAGGTTGGCGATCATGACGACGTCGACGAGCTTGAGCACGGCGAGCATCACGTACGTCTCGGTGGCGTGCCCGCTCACGCACATGAGAATTAAGGTCCAGAGTTCCTTGAAGAACTTGTAGACGTAGACGCCCTGGGCGGCCACCAGCCCGAAGTACAGCGGGGCCTGGAGCCAGCGGGTGGCGAACAGGGCGTATCCGAGCGTGGTCGTCGGCGTATTCTGCACGGTTCGCCATTCTTCGGGGCCACCGCGGAAAAACTGAATTCACACCACACGTTGGGATGAAAAGGCATTCTGTAGGACCGGTGTCGTTCCAGCAGCGCAGATCACACCCTCGGGGGGCGTCGATCAGGCACACTGGACGTTTGGCCGCAGAAAGGTTGCCGCGCGTGAATGGTCCGCTGATCGTCCAGTCCGACAAGACCCTGCTCCTGGAAGTCGACCACGAGCGGGCCGACGACTGCCGTCGCGTCATCGCCCCCTTCGCGGAGCTGGAGCGGGCGCCGGAGCACATCCACACCTACCGGGTGACCCCGCTGGGCCTGTGGAACGCGCGCGCGGCGGGCCACGACGCCGAGCAGGTCGTGGACGCGCTGGTGGAGTACAGCCGCTATCCGGTGCCGCACGCGCTGCTCGTCGACATCGCCGAGACGATGGACCGCTACGGCCGGCTCACCCTGTCCAAGCACCCGGCGCACGGCCTGGTCCTGACGAGCACCGACCGGCCGGTGCTGGAGGAGATCCTGCGGTCGAAGCGGATCACGCCGCTGGTCGGCGCCCGGATCGACCCGGACACCGTCGCCGTGCACCCCTCCGAGCGCGGACAGATCAAGCAGACCCTGCTGAAGCTGGGCTGGCCGGCCGAGGACCTCGCCGGGTACGTCGACGGCGAGGCGCACCCGATCGAGCTGGCCGAGGACGGCTGGGCGCTCCGGCCGTACCAGAAGCAGGCGGTCGAGAACTTCTGGCACGGCGGCTCCGGCGTCGTCGTCCTGCCCTGCGGCGCCGGGAAGACGCTGGTCGGGGCCGGGTCGATGGCGCAGGCGAAGTCCACGACGCTGATCCTCGTCACGAACACCGTCTCCGCCCGGCAGTGGAAGCACGAGCTGGTGCGGCGGACCTCCCTCACCGAGGAGGAGATCGGCGAGTACAGCGGGACGCGGAAGGAGATCCGGCCCGTCACGATCGCCACGTACCAGGTGCTGACGACCAAGCGGAAGGGCGTCTATCCGCACCTGGAGCTGTTCGACTCGCGGGACTGGGGCCTGGTCGTCTACGACGAGGTCCACCTGCTGCCGGCGCCGGTCTTCAAGTTCACGGCGGATCTGCAGGCCCGTCGCCGTCTGGGACTGACGGCCACCCTGGTCCGCGAGGACGGCCGCGAGTCGGACGTGTTCTCGCTGATCGGGCCCAAGCGGTTCGACGCGCCGTGGAAGGAGATCGAGGCGCAGGGCTATATCGCGCCCGCCGACTGCGTCGAGGTCCGGGTCAATCTGACCGACTCCGAGCGGCTCGCGTACGCCACGGCCGAGACGGAGGAGAAGTACCGCTTCTGCGCCACGACCGCGACCAAGCGGAAGGTCACGGAGGCGATCGTCCGCCGCTTCGCCGGGCAGCAGATCCTCGTGATCGGCCAGTACATCGACCAGCTCGACGAGTTGGGTGAGCACCTGGGCGCGCCCGTGATCAAGGGCGAGACGTCGAACGCGCAGCGCGAGAAGCTCTTCGACGCCTTCCGCGAGGGCGAGATCAGCGTGCTGGTGGTCTCCAAGGTCGCGAACTTCTCGATCGACCTGCCGGAGGCGACGGTCGCGATCCAGGTGTCGGGCACCTTCGGCTCCCGTCAGGAGGAGGCCCAGCGCCTCGGCCGTGTGCTCCGCCCCAAGTCGGACGGCCACCAGGCCCACTTCTACTCCGTGGTCGCCCGGGACACCATCGACCAGGACTTCGCGGCCCACCGGCAGCGCTTCCTGGCGGAGCAGGGGTACGCGTACCGCATCGTCGACGCGGACGAGCTGCTGGCGGACAGCTGAGACCGGCGGGTCCGTCGGCTCACTTGCGGCGGACCACGCCGACCTCCTCGCCGTACTGGCCGAGGACGATCACGTCGAAGGCGGCGCCCGCGAAGACCTTGACGGCGCGCAGGGCGTCGCCGAGGCGGTGGCGGTGGCTGCCGGTCACGGCGGTGGCACCCGGCGGCCGGCCCGGTGCGGGGGCAGGGGAGAGGGTTGCTGCGCTCATGTCTCCATGGTGCGGTTTCACCCGTAAAGCCCGCGTCGGCCTGGGGACCGAACCCGCGCCCTCCGTCCGTACGCCTGCGGACCGACTCCTGCCCCTCAGGGAGGAGGGCCTCGTCCCCTAGGGGACGAGGAACAGGGACGGGAAAAACCGTTGGCGGTCGCCTCCCCGGCTCCTCTAAGATCTCCGCTCTTGCCCGCCTCCCCCATGGAGCGCCGCCGACCGGACGGAAACCGGCCGGTATCTCACCGCCATCTCTTCAGCAGGTCCTCCGGAGGCACCCCCTTGTCCACGCCCGTCGACGACCCGCTCTCCCGTGAGCGCTCCCACCTCGCCTCGTCCCGTTCTGCCCTGCGCGCCATGCGCGAGGACGTCGAGGCCCTCGACATCAGCGACGTCACCGCGAACTGGGTCAACGCGGAGGCGCTGCACCACCAGATCGAGAAGCGCATCAAGGCGCTGGCCGACCTCAGCGACACGCCGCTGTTCTTCGGGCGGCTCGACTATCTGCACACGCCCGGCGCCGAGCAGGCGGAGGGGGCGGAAGGGGAACGCTTCTACATCGGGCGGCGGCATGTGCACGACGCCGACGGCGACCCCATGGTGATCGACTGGCGCGCACCGGTCTCGCAGCCGTTCTACCGGGCCTCCAAGAAGGACCCGCTGGACATCGCGCTGCGCCGCCGCTTCGGCTACACGGGCGGCGACCTCACCGCGTACGAGGACGAGCACCTGTCGGACCCGACCGAGGCGGCGAAGACCAGCAGTCTCCTCCAGCAGGAGATCGAGCGTCCGCGTGTCGGCCCGATGCGGGACATCGTCGCGACGATCCAGCCCGAGCAGGACGAGATCGTACGGTCCGGACTCTCCGGCACGGTGTGCGTGCAGGGCGGCCCGGGCACCGGGAAGACCGCCGTCGGCCTGCACCGGGTCGCCTACCTCCTCTACGCCCACCGCGAGCGCCTCGCCCGCACCGGCACCCTGGTCATCGGGCCCAACCGGTCCTTCCTGCACTACATCGAGCAAGTCCTGCCCACGCTCGGCGAGTTGACCGTCCAGCAGGCCACCGTCGAGGACCTGGTGGCCCACGTCGAGATCAAGGGCACGGACGACGCGACGGCCGCGGTCGTCAAGGGCGACGCCCGCATGGCACAGGTGCTGCGCAGGGCCCTCTACGCGCACGTCACCCTGCCCACCGAACCGGTCATGGTCGTACGCGGCTCCCGCCGCTGGCGCGTCGCGCAGTACGAACTGGATGACATCGTCCGGGAGTTGCTCGACCGCGACATCCGCTACGGCGCCGCCCGCGAGGCCCTGCCGCAGCGCATCGCGCACGCCGTGCTGGTGCAGATGGAGCGCTCGGGCGAGGCGCCGGACGACCGGGTGCAGGACGCGGTGGCCCGCAACAGCGCGGTCAAGGCGGCCGTCAAGGTGATCTGGCCGGCCGTCGACCCGGCGAAACTGGTGCTGCGCCTGCTGTCGGACGCGGACTTCCTCGCCGAACACGCCGAGGGGATCCTCGGCGAGGAGGAGCAGAAGGCGGTCCTGTGGACGA
Organism: Streptomyces purpurascens; assembly: GCF_045040895.1. Classification (NCBI taxonomy): domain Bacteria; kingdom Bacillati; phylum Actinomycetota; class Actinomycetes; order Kitasatosporales; family Streptomycetaceae; genus Streptomyces; species Streptomyces purpurascens. The sequence continues at coordinate 4,211,862 of NZ_CP108341.1, forward strand.
GGCCGGCGCGCAGCGTCAAGTCCGCCAAGTGGGCGACCGCCGACGCCGTCCTCATCGACGAGGCCACCGACCTGATCCAGCGCACGCACTCCCTCGGGCATGTCGTCCTCGACGAGGCGCAGGACCTCTCCCCCATGCAGTACCGGGCGGTCGGCCGCCGCTGCACCACCGGCAGCGCGACCGTCCTCGGCGACCTGGCACAGGGCACCACGCCCTGGGCGACGCGCGGCTGGCAGGAGGCACTGACCCACCTGGGCAAGCAGGACGCGCTGGTGGAGGAGCTGACGGCCGGTTTCCGCGTGCCGACGGACGTCATCACCTACGCCTCCCGGCTGCTGCCGCACATCGCCCCGGGCCTCACCCCGGTCGTGTCGATCCGCGAGAACCCGGGCCACTTCGAGGTCCGGACGGCCCCCGCGACCACCGACGTGGTCGAGGCCTGCCGCGAGCTGCTGCGCCACGAGGGCTCGACGGGCCTGATCGCGGCGGACGCCCGGGTCCCGGAGCTGGCACGGGCCCTGGCGGAGGCCGGGATCCCGTACCTCGGCCCGGGCGAGGAGACCACGCAGGAGACCCGCCTGACCCTGGTCCCGGCGTCACTCGCCAAGGGTCTGGAGTACGACTACGTGGTCCTGGACGAGCCGCAGGCGGTGGTCGACGGCGAACCCGACGAACGCACCGGCCTGCGCCGCCTGTACGTGGCGCTGACGCGAGCGGTGTCGGGTCTGATCGTCACGCATGCGGCCGCGCTGCCGCCGCAGCTGGCATCTCCCTGACCGCTCAGGTCGCGACGTAGCCCCCGTCGGCGGCGAGCACCGCGCCGGTGATGTAGCTGGCCTTGTCGGAGGCCAGGAACGCCACGGCCTCGGCGATCTCCTCGGGCTCGCCGGCGCGGGTGAGCGGTGTGTTCTGGCTGAACTCGTCGAACATCTCGCCCACCGTGCCGACGGCCATGTCGGTGCGGATCGGGCCGGGCGCCACGGAGTTGACGCGAACGCCCGCCGCGCCGAACTCGACGGCCCACGACCGGGTCAGCGCGTCCATAGCGGCCTTGGAGGCGTTGTAGACGGAGCCGACCGGGGTGCCGATCTGCGCGGCGACCGACGAGACGTTGACGATCGCACCCTTCTTCCTGGCCACCATGGCCGGCACGAGCGCGGCCGTCAGGAAGTAGGTGGCACGGACGTTGATGTCGAACACCTGCTCGTAGCTGTCGAGCGGCTGCTCGGGGGTCGTCGAGAACGGGAAGACGCCTGCGTTGTTCACGAGCACGTCCACCTCGCCGACCTCCTCGGCGAGCTTGCGTACGTCGTCGATGTTCGCGACGTCCGCGACGACGAAGTGGCCCGTCCCGCCCGCCTGCTCGATCAGCTCGACGGTCTCCTTGCCGAGCTCGGCCCTGCGCCCGGTCACGTAGACGGTGGCACCCGCCTCCGCGAGCTTGACCGCGATCGCGCGGCCGATGCCCGACGTGGCGCCGGTGACGAGTGCCTTCTTGCCCTGAAGTTCCTTGGTTGTCATGTCTGCCAACTTGGCCGCGCCAGATCGTCAGAGCATAATTTCGGCATATACGGCCTGGTCAGGTCGCGAGGAGGCCGCCGCCCGCAGCCCGAAGCAGAGGCGCACGAACCGCGGCAGCCGGTAGCGGCCGAGTACGAGCGGCTCGATCAGGTGCACGCCCGCGAGCGACTCCAGCACCAGCTCGATCTCGCCGGCGTCGACCCCGGACATCTCCGCCGCCTGGTGACTGTCGATCACCTCGGCGTCCTGGCGCGCGAAGCACATGAGCATGCGCCGTTCCGGATCGCTCAGCTGCTTCTCGGCCGCGATCAACGGGGCCATCATCGCGGCGCAGTCGGACGGGATCACGTCGGTGAGCCTGCTGTCCCGCTCCATCTGCAGCAAGACCATCTCGATCGTCCAGTGAGGACGCGAGCTGAGCTTGCCACCGATCACCCTGATCGGGTGCGGCAGTCGCGAAAGGCGTTCCAGCAGCGCCTCGGCCTGCTCGGGTTCCGCGTCCGCGCGTACCGGGCCGAGGGCCTTGCGCAAGAACTCCCGCGCCTCCGGCTCGGTCAGCCCGGCGATCTTCAGCCAGGTCACCCCCGGCAGCTCGTGCAACCGGCGGACACTCGTGAGAATCATCGCCGAGCCGGGCGTGGCGAGATCGCGCACGGTCGCCGCGTCCTGCACGTCGTCGACCACGACCAGGAACCGCTTGCCGCGCGCCTTCTCCCGCCACAGCGCGGCTTTGTCGCCGACGGGGTTCTCCACGCCGACCGCGCGCAACAGCTCGTTGGCGACGTCCCTGCCCCTGACGAAGATCTGCCCGTCCGGGAAGCGTCCTTTGACGAGGTGGCCGATCCGGGTGGCCAGCGCGGTCTTGCCGCTGCCCCGCATACCGGTGATGCCCACGGTGCCCGGCAGCGTCCGGAGCGCCTGCGCGATCTCCTCGGCGCGGCCGGTGAAGTCGATCAGATCCGGCACCAGCTGCTCCGGCCTGCGCGGCAGGGTGAGGTCGCCGTTGAGGATCTGCGCGTGGACCTTGCGCAGCTCCGGACCTGGTTCGAGGCCGAGCTCCTCGACGAGGAGTGCGCGCACCTGGTGGAAGTGGTCGAGTGCTTCGCCCTGCCTGCCCTCCAGGTAGAGCGCGCGCATCAGGAGGGCGCGCGGTCGTTCCCTGAGCGGGAAGGCGGCGACGTGCTTCTGCAGCTCCAGCACGTCGAGCTCGCGTTCGAGGCAGTCCTCCCGGGCCTTGAGCCGGTAGTCGCCGAGCCGCACCCGTTGCGCATCGAAGTAGGCGCTCCGGAGGCCCTCCAAGGGCTCGCCGCGGCAGTCGTCGACGATCTCCGCGCGGACCGTGTACCCGCCGTCCTGGGACTTCAGGTTCAGCTCCGGAAGCGTCTTGCGGATCTTGTACACGTATGTCCGCAGTGCCATCACCGCGCTCGGCGTCGGGTCGTCCCAGACCATGCCGATCAACTGGTCGTTGCTCAGCCGGATGCCGTTGTTCAGCAGCAATGCCGCCAGCACCGCCCGCTGCTGGCGCGGCCCCAGTTCGATCTCCTCTTCGTCGCGCCAGGCTCGTACCGGACCCATCAGTGAGAAGCGCAGGCTCATGCAACAGCACAACGCACGGGCACATGCCCTGCTTCCCCGTATCTCCCGAAGGCCCGGCAGGCACGGCCGGTTGACCGAACTCGGTGAACGGGTCCGACGTCCGGGGTCACGCGGGGGCGGCGTCCAGGGCGGTCCGCCACCGCGCGACGGCCTCCGCCGACACCGGCGCCTCCCAGCCCTCCGGCCGGGCCGCCCCGCCGATGTGGAAGCCGTCGACCCCGGCCGCCAGCAGCGTCGGCACGTGGTCGAGCCGCAGCCCGCCCCCCACCAGCAGGTGCTGCTCGTACCCCGGCTCTCCTCGGCGGGCCGCCTCCGCGAGCAGGACGGAAAGCCCGTCGTCGACCCCGTCGGCCGATCCGGCGGTGAGGTATGTGTCGAGCCCGGGCATCCCGTCCAGCTGCTTGCGCAGGGCGTCCCGGTCGGCGGCGCGGTCGATCGCCCGGTGGAAGGTCCAGGGGCAGCCGTCCAGCGCCGCGACGACTCGCTCCACCGCCGCCAGGTCCACGCCGCCGTCCGCGTCGAGGAACCCGAGCACGAACTCCTCGGCCCCGGCCTCCCGCAGCTCGCCCGCCACCCGGACCAGCCGGTCGGCGTCCCCCGCCGCGAAGCCGTCCGTGAGCCGGAGCATCACCCGCAGCGAGATGTCGACGGCCCGGCGGATCCCGGCGACGGTCCCGGCCGACGGGGTGAGCCCGTCGGCCGCCATGTCGGTGACCAGCTCGAGGCGGTCCGCGCCTCCCGCCTGGGCGGCGACCGCGTCCTCGACCCCGAGGGCGATCACCTCCAGGACTGCACGCTTGCTCATGGGGCCCCATTCATCGGCGTCGAGGGCGGCCGCAACCCACCCACAGGTCTAGTCCAATCCAGACTACTTCCCGTGGGCCGGCCCCTTCACCCCTCCCCTCGGGTCTTCTCTCGGGGTCTTCTCCCGGTCATCCGAAGATGTTCAGCTCCTTCGCCTCCACCCCGGCCAGCTCGTACGCGCCCCCGTCGACCGGGCGCCCCGCGTACAGCCGTACGAGGGTCGGCCCGTCCCCGATGAAACGACCCGGGGGACGCTCCCCGCCGCTCTCGCCCAGCCGCAGCGGCTCGTCCAGGTCGTCGAGGTCGGCGTGCAGCGGCACGTGGCCCCGCTCCCGGGTGATCCGGGCGAGCAGCGCGAGCGCGTCCGGCAGCCCCGCCCCGCCGTACGCCCCCGGCTCCCCGAGGGCCTCACGCACGTCCCCGGCGTGCACCCACTCCCCGAGCGCGAGGCCGTCCAGCTTCCCGTCCGCCCCGGCGATCACGGACCCGGCCTCGCCCAGCCCGCGCTCCAGCTCGTCAACGACCCGGCCGTTGCTCCAGCCCTCCCGTTCGGCGATGTCCTGGTCGTTCGACTCGGGCGAGAACACGCCCGCCTCGAACCTGCCCTCCGCCACCCGCGTCAGGGCGGACGAGCAGTGCGCCAGCACGTGTCGCACCGTCCAGCCCGGACACGCGGCCACGGGCCGTGCGAAGTCCTCCTCGGCCCTGCCCCGCAGCAGCGGGATCAGCGCGTCACGCTCGATCGTGAGCAGCCTCCCGGGCTGCTCGGGGTCCCGTACGTCGTGCACATCAGCAGGAGTCGTCATGGAACCCACGCTAGGTCCCACCCCCGGGTCAGCGGGAGAATGACGCCATGGCCGATCCCGACACCCTGCGCACCCGCTTCGCCCGCGCCCTGGAAGGAGCCCGGGGCCCGGCCGGCGGCCCCGACCCGGCGCCGTACGCGGACAACCTGCTCACCCGCTGGCAGGAGCCCCAGCGCCGCTACCACACGGTCGAGCACCTGACGGCGGTCCTCGATCACATCGACGTACTGGAGCGGCACGCGCACGACCTGGACGTGGTGCGCCTGGCCGCCTGGTTCCACGACGCGGTCTACCTCCCCGACCGCTCCGAGAACGAGGAACGCTCCGCCCGCCTCGCCGAACGCGCCCTCGCGGAGGCCGGTGTCCCCGCCACCAAGACCGCCGAGGTGGCCCGCCTGGTCCGCCTCACCGTCACCCACGACCCCGCCGACGACGACCCCGACGGCCAGGTCCTGTGCGACGCCGACCTGGCGATCCTCGCCTCGCCCCCGTCGGCGTACGCGGCCTACACCACCGCCGTCCGCGAGGAGTACCACTTCGTGCCGAACGACGCCTTCCGCACGGGCCGTGCCGCGATCCTGCGCCAACTCCTCGCCCTGCCGAAGCTGTTCAGGACCCCGCACGGAGCGAGTGAGTGGGAGGCGACGGCCCGCTACAACCTGCGGTCGGAGCTGGAGCTGCTCGAGGATTCGCCCTCCGGGCCGGCCTCCGAGTTCTAGGGTTGGCCCCACCGCACCACAGGGAGGGGAACACGGATGGACAACGTCACCGAGCCCGAGGTCATCGAGCCGAGCCTGCCGTTCTGGGTCACCGTCACCGAGGAGGGCGACGACGACTCCATGGGCCTGTTCGGCGGCGGCGAACCCGCCCTGCGGTCCGTCCCGCTCGGCCCCCTGCGCAAGAACCTCGCGGAGACCGTCGACGCTCTCCAACAGCTGTTCGAGGACGCCGCGGCCCGGGGCGGCACCCTGCCGCTCGCCGAGGCCCAACTCTCCTTCCAGGTCACCGCGAGCGGCGGCATCCAGCTCCTCGGCACCGGCCAGGTGCAGGGCACCCGCGGACTGACGCTGGTCTTCAAGCGGCCTTCCTAGCGCCTTCTCGGGCTTCCTGAGGGGACGCAACAACCCCTTTGTGAACTAAAGTTGTCGGACGAACGGCCGAGGGTCAGGGGGACGGCATGAGCGGCAGCGCGGCGAACCGGAACACAGGGGCGGCGACGACCGCGGGAGCCGCATCCCTCCGCGCCGCCTGACCCGCCGCGCATGCCCCAGCACAAGGCGCTCCTCATCGGAGCGAGCGAGTACGACGACCCGCGTATCCAGGACCTGCCGTTCGTCCGCGACGACCTCCAGCGGATCCGGGACGTGCTCGTCGAACGCGGCTTCCAGGCAGCGGAGATCGTCGAGAGCAAGCGCGGCATCACACCCAACACGGTCAACGGCCGCATCCGCGGTTTCCTGCGCGACGCCGGCCGGGGCGACACGCTGCTGATCCTGCTCAGCGGGCACGGCCAGCACTTCGAGGGCAAGGACTTCCTGATCCCGGAGGACGCCACCTTCGACGTGGGGGTGTTCGCCGAGAGTTGCATCGAGATCGGCTGGGAGCGGGAGCTTGAGGACTCCCCGGCGGGTCATGTCGTCTTCCTCGTCGACGCCTGCCGCGAGGGCATCGACCGCGACACGATGGCGGCGCTGCCCGGCGTCCAGCCCTGGCCCCGGCGCAAGGTCGCCGACGCGCTGCGCCGCAAGGTGGCGTACGTGCATGCCTGCAAGGCCCCGCAACTGGCCCTGTTCGTCGGCGAGAAGGAGACGGTCCGGCCGGGCTTCGCCCCCGGCACCCAACCGGGCGAGTCCTTCAGCCTCTTCTCCCGCGCCCTCGCGGACACGATCGCGGCGGACCCGCATGCCCTGCGCCTGCACGAGTTCGCGGCGCGGGTGCAGAAACGGGTCGGGGAACTCCACCGCGCCTACGGCAAGACACGGCCCGTGCAGGAGATCACCGTCGTCACGGAGACCGCGGCCACTCCAGGCGGCGAGGATTTCCCGCTGCTGCCCGGCCCTGACCGGCGCACCGAGGCGCACCCGTGGATCCGTTCCGCCGAACAGCACCCGATCTGGCAGCGCACGCCCGACGGTCCCGCCCGCCGACACCTCCAGGAGACCTGCGCCGCCCTGGCGTCCCGGCTGGCCGCGGCGTACGAGAGCGCGGCCCACGCCCTGCGCGACGACCCCTGGCACGACGCCGAACTGGCCCGGCGCACCCACATCAGACTGGACTTCCTCACCAGCCGGCTGGCCGACGACGTCGCTCTGTCCCCGACCGAGGCCGCGTTGGCGGTCCTGATGCCCCTGGTCGAGCAGGCCTTCTGGACCCAGGAGGCCGCACAGCGCGTCGGCGTACTCGGTACGGACCTCTGCGCCACCGGCCCCGACCACACCCGCTTCCGCAAGTTCGGCCAGGGCTTCCCCCGCCTCAAGCGCCGGCTGCGCACCCTGTACGACCAGGCCGCGGCCCGCGGCTCCGTGGAGCGCATCCGCTGGTGGCTTTTCCACCGCTGGCTGATCCAGCAGCCGGAGCTGTACGCGGCGGAGAAGCTCAAGTCCCTCCTCGGCGAGGTGACGGGCGGCTCCGACCAGCCGCCGTGGGTGACCGACGCACTCTCCGCGGACCGTCTGATGCGGCTGCTGAAGGAACACCGGACGGCTCCGTTCTCCGTCCGCCGGGCCACCGGCCGCCCTTCCGGCGCCCTCGACGACCACGACGTCATCGCCGCCACCACCGGCGACGAGCACGAGGTGCGCCCGCCCCTGGTGTCCGCCCTGCTCAAGGCGGCCTACGCGATGGCCGTCGACCCCGTCGACCTGCCCGAGATCGTCGTGGAGCACCTCGGCATCTACGACAGCGTCGACCTCGGCGAACTCATGGTCACCGTGCGCCGCTCCGACTGGCGCCACTCCGGTGTCGGCCGCTCCCTGAACGCGGTGTGCACCCACCCGGCCGTCCAGATCGCCCTGCGGGAACACGCCACCCGCGTCGACACCCTCCTCCGCGAGATCAACCGGGACGACAACCCCGCCCTGGCCCCGCTCGGCGCCCTGCCGCCCTACGCCGACGGCAGCCGGGTCCGCCTCGACGGCAACACCCCCGACCAGCTCTCCGACGGCATCCGCTTCCAGCTCGCCGAGGACCGCGTCCAGGAACTCCTCATGGGCGAACAGCTCTACGGCGACCGTGAACTGGCGGTCCGCGAGCTGTACCAGAACGCGTTGGACGCGCTGCGGTACCGGGACTGCCGCACGCAGTACCTCCAGCGCACCGGCCGCCCCACCTCGTCCTGGGAGGGCCGGATCGAGTTCGTCCAGAGCGTCGGCTCCGACGGCCGCCCCTACCTCGAGTGCCGCGACAACGGCATCGGCATGGGCCTCACCGAACTCGGCAGCGTCTTCTCCCAGGGCGGCACCCGCTTCGTCGACCTGCCCGAGTACATCGAGGAACAGGTCGCCTGGAGCGAACTCCCGGAGCCCAAGCTCCGCCTCTACCCCAACTCCCGTTTCGGCATCGGCGTCCTGAGCTACTTCATGCTGGCCGACGAGATCGTGGTCCGCACCTGCCGCATGGGCCGGGACGGCCGACCCGGGCGGTTGCTGCAGGTGACGATCGCGGGGCCGGGGAATCTGTTCCGGGTCGAGGATCTGGGGGAGGGGACCGAGCCGGGGACGACGGTGCGGCTGTTGCTGTCGCGGCAGGGGAAGCATGTGTCGTGCGTGGATGCGCTGCAGCGGTTGTTGTGGGTGGCGCCTTATCGGACTTCGGCGGTGCACGGGTCTCGGGGGCACGAGTGGGTGCCGGGGGAGTTGTCCGTCACGGCGCTCGCGATCGAGGCGTCCAGGCATACGCCGAGCCTCCGAGAGGCGAGTTACATCTGCCTGGCGTCGGACTCACCGGACCTGTGGTGGATCGACCGTCAGGGCATCGCCCTGTCGGACGGCCTGCTGACGGAATCCGACTCGGCGTTCCACGCGGTGCAGCGGTTCCCCTACGGCGTCGTGGTGAATCTGCACGGTGAGCACGCACCCGTGCTCACCGTGGACCGGAAGAAGGTACGTTCCCTCGACCGCGATCATGTGCGAGCCGTCATCACCACTGCCGCGCCCAGCCTGACGCGTGCCGGCCTCCCCCTTCCGACGGTCGGCTGGCTGACCGAGGCCGGCTCGACCGCCCCGTGGTTCGGCGACCTCGTGGCGGAGCATGCGCGGCGTGCCGATCTGAAGTGGAGGATCAGGGAGGTCTCGGTGCCCTTCCGCGCGGTCGGCTACTTCCTCCCGGACGCCGATCTTCTTCCCATGGTCACTGGCGCCTACCCGCACGGTCCGCGGTCCGACTACGCCCGCTTCTTCTACAACATGCCGCCCGCTGTACTGCGTTGGCGCCTACGAGCGCTGTACCGCGCCGGAGTCGGTGACCGGGTGTCGCCGACGCCGGAGTCGTGCCCGTCCGACGAGTTGTGCGCACGGCCGTCGGACATGTTGCTGCTCACCAGGACTCGGTACAGCCGCTGGGACACGTCGTACCGGGACTGGCGGCGGCAGTCGGTGCGAGGGCACGCCATGGCGGTTCTCGGCGGGCTCTTCGACTGGCGCGACCCCGCCCAGGCGCTCAGCGCCGTCCAGGTCTTCAAGCTGAGCGACAGGTCGGAGCGCCCGCCCGCGGATGTCACCGCCCGGCTCACCGCGCTCGGATACCGGGTCGAGCCCTTGGGGGGCTGCGCCGCCGCCGGCTGTGAAGATCTTCCGCTGCTGCTGCGGATGGGTGCCCCGGCGGACCGGTTGGCTCCAGGTTCCGCGCTCTCCGGGCCGCAGATCTGCTTCAGTGCGGTGCAAGCCGACTGCTCCACCGTGCAAGCCGCAGAACGTCTGCGGGAACTGGGCTACTCCGTGCCGGCGGACCACGCGGTCCGGGAGCGCTGGACCGACGAGGAGAAGAGCATCCTCAGGTCTCTGTGGCTGGCGTACGCCACACCACCGTCGCAGGAAGCCGCTCTGCGCATCTCGCCCGCCCAGTTGGCCTCGGTGGCCAACCACACGGACACGACAGTGCCCCGCGTCATGGAGTTCCTGTCCGAGTTGGGCTTCCACCTGCCCGCGAACGACCCTGGACTGACGGAGGACGACCGGTCGCTCCTTCTGTACAAGGCTCAGCGTCCTTGGGTGGACCAGGAGGTCTCGCTTCTCTACATGACGGCGGTGGCCCGCCATCTGCACAGGCCGGTACGGGCCGTCGCGGCACGGCTGAGCGAACTCGGGTACGCGGTGGCATCCGTCCCCGACGAGGAAGACCAGCTGCCCACAGCACTGCAGACCGCTCTCGTCAACCACAGCGTCCGTCTGAACGCGAACCGTCCCCTCCCCGTGCGGGATGTGGCTCGCAGCGCACAGCAGGTGGGGATCTCCCTGTCCCAGGCCATCGCGAGCTACGCCGCGTGGGGCTTCCGCTGTTCTGTCACCGCCGAGGGCGCCTCCCGTGTCGGGGACGTCGACGGCACGCTGTTCACCTACGGCCCGTTCTACGACCCCGTCGCCTTCGGCCCGGTGTCTCCGGCCGTCGCGCGGGCGGTGGGCGACCGAACCATCACCTCCCTCGCCGACTGCGGCTACGACGTCGTCCCCCCGTCCGAAAGCTGGCACAGAGAACGCCAACTGGAAAAGACCTTGCTCCACGCACTCACAGCCTCGGGCCACTCCACGTGGTCGCCCCGCCCCGACGACCCCCCACTCTCCCTCCTCACCCTGGCCGTCGTAGCCCTCTCCGCCGCCACCACACTCCGCGAAACCGCCCTCAAAGCCACCGAACTCGGCATGCGTCACGAGATCGAGGACTGGTTCCCCGACCCGGAAAACCCGTCGCCCGAACCCCCCACACCCTCATAGCCTGCCCGGCATGTGGACAACGGGCGCGGAACAGGTGGAGCAGGCCGTCGACGAGTGCGTGGGCCTGTTGGGGGAAGTCACCGACCGGGACTGGGAGGGGACACCGGCCGGGCGGGTGACATGGAGCTGTCGGGAGACGGCCGTGCACATCGCCGAGGATCTCATCGCGTACGCGGGGCAGTTGGCGGGGCGGGAGTCCGAGGAGTACACGCCGTTCGAGATGTCGCTGGAGGAGGGGGCCGGCAACGCGGGTGCGGTGCGGGTGATCAGGACGATGGGGGCCCTGTTCGCCGCGGCGATCCGGACGACGCCGCGGCAGGTGCGGGCCTTCCATCCGTATCCGTTCCGCAGCGCGAACCGTGAGGGCTTCGCGGCGATGGGCACGGCCGAGGTGCTGCTGCACACGCACGACATCGCCGAGGGCCTGGGCGTGGCGTACGAGCCGGACTCCGAGCTGTGCGACTTCGTCCTCAGGCGGATCTTTCCGCATGTCCAGCCCGGACCGACCCCTTGGCAGACCCTGCTGTGGGCCACCGGCCGGGGCGAGCTGCCGGGGCGGGCGCCCGTCACCGAGTGGCGGTGGAACAACAACCTGGTGATCGACACCGAACGGCTCACCCTCGAGGGCGTCACCCCGGCGGTGGCCGACGACCTTGCCACGGTCGGTGACGGCGGCTGCTTCGAGTGGCTCGGGGGCGGCCCCGCCGAGGGCACCCGGGTGGGCTGCGGGCTGGTGTTCAAGCAGTACGAGGACGGCGTCCACCGCCCGGAGTGGGGCACGTACGTGCTGGTCCGCCGCGAGGACGACCAGGCGCTCGGCGCCATGGGGTTCCACGCCGTTCCCGACGAGGCGGGCCGGGTGGAGATCGGCTACGACCTCGTCGAGGCGGCCCGCGGGCACGGCTACGCCACCGAGGCGCTGCGCGCGCTGTCGGCGTGGGCCCTGGCCCGGGACGAGGTGCGGATCGTGGTCGCGAACGTCGAGCCGGACAACGCGCCCTCGCGGGGCGTCCTCACCCGCGCCGGCTTCACGGCCGTCGCGGAGGACACCGAGCAGGTGACCTACGAGCTGCGGGAACCCGGCGACCGGTAGAGGCCCTTGGGCCGCCGCAGCCCCGCCCCGTACAGCAGCCGCACCACCTCGCGGCTGCTGACCTCCACGGCACCGGCGTCGACCGCGTCGGTGTACCGCTGGGCGGGGATGTCGTAGTGGTCGCGTTCGAAGGCCCGCCGGGGCACGCCGAGGCGTTCGGCGAAGGTGTGCAGTTCGTCGTACGAGACGTCGCTGATCAGGTGGGACCACATGCGGCCGTGTCCGGGCCAGGCGGGCGGGTCGATGTAGATCGTCACCAGGGCCTCACGAGGACGCCGCCCCGCCGATGGCCTCGCTCAGCGACCCGACCGCCGCGACCTTCACGCCCGCCTCGCCGCACACCCAGTGCGGGTCGGCCCCCAGCACCGGATCCACGTCCAGCGCGTGCGGGTCGCCGGTGCCGCACACCGGGCACAGCGGCCAGCGGCCGTACCGCTCCAGCAGGGCGTCCTGTACGTCCTGCGCGACCAGACCGGCCACGTACGGCGCGCCCTCGGGCCACTGCTCGACCCACCACCGCCGCTGCGTGACGGCCTCCTCGACGAGGGACACGACATCCGCCTCGGCGACGCGTCCCGCGACGAGGTCGGCCAGCACGAGGGCGCGGGCGGCGTGCAGCGTCTGCTCCAAGGGTGTGATGGGCTCCATGCCCCCCATTGTGCGCACTCTTGACCCCGGCACCGAGCCGAAAATATCTTTCAGTGGTGACCCGTAGAGTGAAGGAAATTTTCGCCAGCGATCAGGGCGCCCCGAGCAGCACAGGCGGCACGGGCGGCACCGGTGGCCCGAGTGCCATGGTCGGGACGCTCGGCACCCCGCCCGCCCCCGCCGCCCTCGCGGCCAAGGTCCGCACGCTGGCGCCGTCGATGACGCGTTCCATGCAGCGGGTCGCCGAGGCCGTCGCGGGCGACCCGGCCGGCTGCGCGGCCCTCACGGTCACCGGCCTCGCCGAACTCACCGGCACCAGCGAGGCGACCGTCGTACGCACCGCCCGGCTGCTCGGCTATCCGGGCTACCGGGACCTGCGCCTCGCCCTCGCCGGCCTCGCCGCCCAGCAGCAGTCCGGCCGGGCCCCGGCCATCACGACGGACATCGCGGTCGACGACCCGATCGCCGACGTGGTCGCGAAGCTCGCCTACGACGAACAGCAGACCCTCGCCGACACCGCCGCCGGCCTCGACACCGTCCAGCTGGGCGCCGCCGTCACCGCGCTGGTCGCGGCCCGCCGCACCGATGTGTACGGCGTCGGGGCGTCCGGTCTGGTCGCCCAGGACCTCACGCAGAAGCTGCTGCGCATAGGGCTGATGGCCCACGCCCACAGCGACCCGCACCTGGCCGTGACGAACGCGGTGCAACTGCGGGCCGGTGACGTGGCGATCGCCATCACGCACTCGGGGTCGACCGGGGACGTCATCGAGCCGCTGCGGGTCGCCTTCGAGCGCGGCGCGACGACGGTGGCGATCACGGGCCGCCCGGACGGCCCGGTGACGCAGTACGCCGATCATGTGCTCACCACGTCCACCGCGCGGGAGAGTGAACTGCGTCCGGCGGCGATGTCGTCGCGGACCGGTCAGCTCCTTGTGGTGGACTGCCTGTTCGTAGGGGTGGCGCAGCGGACGTACGAGACGGCGGCGCCGGCGCTCTCGGCGTCGTACGAGGCGCTGGCCCACCGGCACCGTCCCTGAGCGGGCCCCGGCCGGCAGCGAAAGACACGGGAAGACACGGAAAGAGCCGTCATGACCTCCACCTCCGACCCCCGGGACCTCAGAACCGAGTTGGAGTCCCTGACCACCGAGGCCTTCCGGCCGGAGCTCGCGGACATCGACCGGCTGCCCACCCTGGACATCGCACGGCTCATGAACGGCGAGGACGCCACCGTGGCCGGGGCCGTCGCGGCACGGCTGCCCCAGATCGCCGCCGCGATCGACGCCGTGGCGGAGCGGATGGCCCGGGGCGGCCGCCTCGTCTACGCGGGCGCGGGCACGGCGGGCCGGCTGGGCATCCTGGACGCCTCCGAGTGCCCGCCCACGTTCAACACCGACCCCTCCCGGGTCGTCGGCCTGATCGCGGGCGGCCCCGAGGCCATGGTCACCTCGGTCGAGGGCGCGGAGGACTCCCGGGAGCTGGCCCGGGCCGACCTGGAGACCCTGGGCCTGACCCCGGACGACACGGTGGTCGGCGTCTCGGCGTCCGGCCGCACCCCCTACGCCCTCGGCGCGGTCGCGCACGCCCGCACCCGCGGCTCCCTCACCGTCGGCCTCGCCTGCAACCCCGGCAGCCCGCTCGGGGCCGCCGCCGACCACGGCATCGAGATCGTCGTGGGCCCCGAACTGCTCACCGGCTCCACCCGCCTGAAGGCCGGCACGGCACAGAAGCTCGTCCTCAACATGCTCTCGACGATCACGATGATCCGGCTGGGCAAGACCTACGGAAACCTGATGGTCGACGTCCGCGCGTCGAACGACAAACTCCGCGCCCGCTCCCACCGCATCGTCGCCCTCGCCACCGGCGCCGAGGACAAGGAGATCGAACAGGCCCTGACCGCCACCGACGGCGAGGTGAAGAACGCGATCCTCACCCTCCTGGCCGACGTGGACGGCCCTACGGCGGCCCGGCTGCTGGAGGAATCCGACGGGCACTTGCGGGCGGCCCTCGACTCACGCTCCTAGGGCGCGTGTCGACGCGTGATCGATCCCGGCAGTGGGACGGGAGGGCCGCTGAGAACGTTGATCGCGCTCAGTGGCCCTCCGTCGTCCCGTCGCCACCCGTGCGCTACGACCAGGGCAGGACCAGCGCACCCCAGGCGACGACGGGGCCGAGGGCGACGATGCCGCCGGTGTAGCCGATGACCTGGCGATAGAAGCGGCGAGCGTCGACACCACGGGCGTTGGCCAGGACCAGGGCGCCATTGGTGGAGAAGGGGGAGGTGTCGACGATGGTGGTGGACACGGCGAGGGCGGCGATCAGCCCGGCGGCGCTGAGGTGGCTGGAGAGCAACAGCGGCACGGCGATGGGAATGATCGCGGTGAGGATCGCGGTGGACGAGGCGAAGGCCGAGGTGACGGCCACGGTGAAGCACAGGAACAGGGCGACGACGAGCGGCGCACCCAGGTTGGCGGCGTGCTCGGAGATCTCCTCGATCACCCCGGCCTTCTCCAGCATGGCGATGTACGTCATCATGCCCGCGACCAGCAGCAGCGTGGCCCAGCTGATGCCGTCGACGGCCTTCTCCTGCCTCTTCATGTCCACCAGCGCCAGCAGGGCGCCCGCGACCAGGGCCAGGAAGCCGATCTCCAGCTGGAAGCCGAGCGCGCCCACGACGAGGCCGAGCAGACAGGCGAGGGTCAGCCACTGTCGCCAGTCGGGCCTGCCGGACACGGCGGGGTCCTCGTCCTCGTCCGCCGCCTCGTCCTGGTCGAGCAGCGGGACCGGGCGTTTGGCCAGCAGCACGTACGTAAGGAGCGACAGCACCAGGTTGATCACGAAACTGGCCGTGAACAGGGCGACGGGAGAGACGTGCAGCCCGGTCTTGTCGACCATGCCGAGCACCAGCGCACCGGAGACGGCGAGCGGCGAGAACGCGCCGGCGTGGCCGCCACTGATCACCATCATGCCGACCACGAGCGGGTTCAGCTTGTAGCGGTAGGCGAAGTTCATCGCGACCGGCACGAGGATCGCCACGGCGGCGGGGGTGAACGTGCCGAACGCCGTCAGCAGTGCGGCGACCAGGAACAGCACCCAGGGGATGAGCGCGACCTTCCCGCGGACCAGGCGCACTCCCGCCGCGACGAGCAGATCGATGGTGCCGTTGCGGCGGGCGACGGAGAACAGGTAGGTGACTCCCACGATCGTCAGGAACAGCTCCACCGGAAAGCCCTCGAAGATCTCGTCCTCGGTGAGGCCGAGTGAGGCGGTTCCGACCGTGAAGGTCGCGACGAAGGCGAGAATGCCCAGGTTGATCGGGAGCACGGTACCGACCACGAACATCACCAGCAGTGCGCCTATGGAGATCACTTCAGGAGACATCTTTGTCCTTGGTGCGGGGAGGGGACGGGAGGGCGCGCCCCAGGGGCGCGGGGCTGCCCCGGGGCGACGGCTGGGGGACCGTCCGGGGCGATTCATCCCGGTTCAGGCAGCTTTGCGTGCTCCTGATTCCGGTACATAGATACGTGCGTCGGCGAGCAGCCGGGCAGCCCGCTGCACGGTGACGCGATCCGGGACGCCGTCGCGCGGGTCCGAGCAGCGGACGGCCACGACGCCGGCGGGGGTGC
Organism: Streptomyces purpurascens; assembly: GCF_045040895.1. Taxonomy (NCBI): domain Bacteria; kingdom Bacillati; phylum Actinomycetota; class Actinomycetes; order Kitasatosporales; family Streptomycetaceae; genus Streptomyces; species Streptomyces purpurascens. The sequence goes on from NZ_CP108341.1 coordinate 4,227,883, forward strand.
CCAGGCGCAGCCACTCACCGGTCGGCCCGCCCGCGGCCCGGGAAACCACGGTGTCCTTCAGCAGGCCCGCCGCCGCGACGGCGACCGCGGAGGTGAGGCCGATCGCCGGATGGGGGGCGTTCATGGTGAGCATGCGTACCGAGACGTCGTAGTCCTCGGCGGCGACCGGCTCGCCCAGCGTGGTGGTGTACGGCACCGGGGGTCCGACCAGGCCCACCTTGGGCACCGCGTCACCGGGCTCCTGGCCCGGGGTGAGCAGTCCCATCAGCGGCGCGGCCGCGTGGCGGACCGCGCGCAGCCAGGGCACGTCGGCACGGACCTGCTCCAGGGACTCGGCCCCGGAGCGGCCGGCGCCGCGGGCGTCCACGAGGACCACGGGGGCACCCGCGTCCACCATGGTCACCTGGTGCGGCTCCGCGGTGCCGAGCCGTAGCTCCTCGGCCGCCCGTCCGGTGGGCAGCAGGGAACCGGTGGTGCTGCCGGCCGGGCTCAGGAAGGTAAGGCCGACCGCCACGCCGCCGGCCCGTGTGCCGGGCACGGTCTGGTCACCGAAGTGATGTACTACACCGCCGGTGGTGTCCACCACCCCTTCCATGACGGCGCCGGTGTTGCTGTTGCGCATCACCACGCGAGTCCGGTCACCGCTGATGGGCACCAGCCCTTTCGCGACGGCGTACAAGGCGATGCCGGTGGCGCAGTTTCCGCAGTTGCTGGTCCACTCGATCGTGCCGGTGCCGATGCCGATCTGCGCGAACAGGTAGTCGACATCCACACCGGGCGCGGGGGAAACGCCGACGACGGCCGCCTTGGAAGTGGTGGGTGTCGCTCCGCCCACCCCGTCCAGTTCCACGGGGTCGGTGGAGCCGTACGCGGCGACCAGCAGCTTCTCCAGCGCACTGCGGTCGGTGGGGACATGGACCTGGCTGAACAACCAGCACTTGCTGGTGCCGCCACGGACCAAGGTCGCGGGAATGTGCACAGCTGAGGCTCTTCCTGGGTCACAAAGCGAAGGGGAAGGCCGGGGCGGACGGTTACGGGTGCGTTGCGCCCCGGTGAACCGCTCCGGCGATTGCGAAGACCTTCGCAGCCGCGAGACTTGGGCACAATGGCAGTTTTCTTCACCTCACTTAAGTGCAGCTAAACTCGCAGGCATGCTCAACGTACGCCGCCTGCTGCTGCTCACCGAGGCCGCCGAGCGCGGCTCGCTCACCGCCGCCGCGGAGGCGTTGGGCATGACCACGTCCGCCGCCTCCCAGCAGATGTCCCAGCTGGAACGGGAGGCCGGACAGCCCCTCATCGAACGGTTGCCGCGCGGCATCCGCACCACCCCCGCGGGTGCCGCCCTGGCCGAGCGCGGTCAGACCATCCGCCGCGAACTGAGGGCCGCGGAAGCCGACTTGGATGCCTTCACCGACCTGGACCAGGGCACGCTCAGGCTCGGATCGTTCCCCACCGCCAGCGCCTCGCTGCTGCCGCTCGCCCTCACCCGGTTCAGTCGCCGCTACCCCGGAGTACGGACCGTCGTACGCGCCGGGGTCCTCGACCAGCTGCGCGAGATGCTGCACACGGGAGAGGTCGAGAAGGCGCTGCTCTGGGACTACGAGTGGAACCGCGTCAACGACGACGCCCTCGCTCTCACCCACCTCCTCGACGACCCCACCGTCCTGGTCGTCCCCGCCGACTCCCCGCTGCGCACCCTGCCCTCGCTACGCCTCAGCGATCTCGCCGACCAGGAGTGGATCACCCGCGCCGACAACCACCCCGTCGCCGATGTCCTGCGCCGCAGCTGCCACCGGGCCGGGTTCGAACCGCGCATCGCCTACGCCTCACACGACTACCAGGAAGCCCAAGCCATGGTCGCGGCCGGCCTCGGCATCGCCCTCGCACCCCGGCTCGCCCTCACCAGCCGCCGCAGCGACGTCCGCCTGCTGCCGTTCGGGTCCGACGTTCCCGCCCCCACCCGCCGCATCCTGCTCGCCCGCGCCGCAGCACGCGAAGCCACACCGCCCGCCCAAGCCATGGCCGGCGTCCTGCGTGCCGTGGCACAGAAGTTCACCGGCGCCGACCTGGACCGTACCCAGCTCGGCGCGGTGCGACGGGGTGGGCAGGGGCGCCTGACGCGGCCCGACCCCGGGGACACCTGATCTACGCCGCCTCGTCGGACACCCCCACCGCCACCCGCTGCCCGTCCCCGAGCCGCTCGTCCTGTTCCGCCGCCGACCTCTCGGCCAGGGCGTTGACCGCCGCATTGAACCGCTCCATGGAGGTGGGGCGGTCCGGGCCGAGGACGTAGTCCTTCAGGACCCGGCGCTCGGATGCCATTGGGTCATGGAGCGGGGCGCGGACCGAGTCGAGGATCTCCGGCAGCCGGGCACAGGACCGGTCCAGCAGATACGCGCCCCCGGCCGTGGTGTAGGCCGCCCGGAAGTCCTCGTCGGGCAGATCGTTCGCGTTGGTCAGGACGTACGGCTTGAGGCTCGCCACGAAGTCCGCGACCACGGACGAGACATCGCTGATGAGGATGTCGGCCTGGTCGAAGCACTCGTAGAGCGTGGGCAGTTGCCCGAGAACGACGTTGTGCCGGGCGGGGCCCCGGCTCTCCCAGAAGATCCGGTGCCACTCGGCACGCAGCGCCTGCCACTCGGCCTCCCCGCCCGCCTCGGGGACCCGCGCCTCGCGCGTCTGCTGGGCGTCGTCACCGGCCAGCCGCCCGGACAGTTCGCCGAGCCGGGCCTGGATCTCCGCGAGCCGCGGCCGGGCGGCGGCGACCGCGGCCTCCGCCCACTCGGCGTCACGCCGCTCGTTGTCGGCGCGCAGCAACGCGCGTACGGCCCGGTCGGCTTCGGCCGCCGCCCGCGAGCGCTTGCCGGTGAGGGGATGCGGCTTGTAGACGACCCGTACGTTCTCCGCGAGGAGCCTCTCCACCAGCGTCACGCCCATCGGGATCAGCGACGTGTGGCAGTCGTCGTCGCTCCAGCCCTCCCAGGTCGGCGCGTACAGCACCGTCGGCAGCGGCCCCGGCACCTGGTCCGCGTGCAGCCGGATCGACGACAGCTGCGGACGGCCCACCTCGACGATCGCCTCGTCACTGATGGCGTGCCGCACCCGCTGGTAGCGGTCCCGCCCGGCCCGCCCGGCCACCCAGATCTCGTCGTACACCTTGCTCACCCGGTTGCTGCTGGCGAGCTTGTCGCTGTCGCCGTGCCCGATGAAGACGTGCTTGGCCTCGGCGACGCGCAGCATGTGCACGTTCTTTCCCGCGTTGCCGGGATACAGCACGACCCGGAGCTCGGGCAGCTCCAGCTGCGCCACATCGTCCGCCTTCGGCACGCACACCACCGGAATCCGCGTACGGCCCAGATAGCGGAACGAGGCCCGCTCCCGCAGGATGATCAACGGCCGCCGGTCGAGCTGCTCCAGCGTCTCGATCCACATGTTGACCTGGTACATGAAGTCCCGGGACACGGACGCGAAGCTGAAGTACAGCGCCACCTCGGGCCGGTACCCGGCCAGCTGCCGGTTCACCTCGCCGATCACCTCGTCCCCGGACGGCATCCGGCGGGCCCGGCGCAGCTGCCCCAGCAGCGCCACCACGGCCGCCGCGGACAGCCCGGCCGTGAGCACGAAGCCGACGCCCGCGGGGGCCCATGTCCCGACCGCCAGTGCGACGAGCAGCCCCGCGTGCGCGGGCACGTCGAGATGCAGCAGCTTGCGCAGGAAACGCCGGTAGAGGAAGGCGGGCGGGGACTGCGGAACGCCCGCCCCGCTCATGTCGAGGTTGCGCACCACCACCGGGAGCGTGCGCCGCCGCCGGATGGCGTGATGCACGGCCGTGTACAGGATCACCAGGGTGAAGTGGGCGCTGAGCACGGCCAGCGCGGCCACCAGCACCGCGGCCGGAGCGTTCATCCGGTCGGCGAGGGCGAGCAGCATCACCGTGCGCACGGCGAACCGCATCGTGCGGGTCAGCTGCAACGCGGCCAGCCGCCGCACGAAGGCGGGCGAGCGCGTGTGCAGCACCTCGTCCACGGCGTAACTCACCGCCGAGGCGACCGCGAAGCCCCACAACGAGGGCATCAGCGCGAACACGGGCAGCGCGGCGAAACCGGCGGCGAACAGCAGCACGAGAAAAAGGTCGGTCTTCCCGCGCACGCGCAGGACACCGCACCACCAACGGAACGTCATGAAGAGGCTTCCTCTGGGGAAAGGACGTGTCTTGTGGGGTGGCGTGCGGTGGGGCGTACGCCGCTGTATGCGCGATACGCCAGTTCGACGGCGATGCCGGGTGAATGGTTGTACACCTGCCGGCCACCATTACTTCACCGTGACTTCGGCTCCCGGTTGACCTGCCGCACGCGAGCCCGCAGCGTCTCTTTCACGGGCAACGACCGCAGTACGTCGGTCAGATGCTCGGCCGTCCGTACGTTGCACCGCCCCAGATCGACCAGGGCGAACGGCTCGTCGCTCGCGCCGGTCACCGGGTCGACGCCCAGCGACGGCAGCACGACGCCGACTCCGGCGAGGGCGTCCCGCAGCGATTGCACGATCTCTTCGGTCGAGCGCACCTTTCCTACCTCCACGCTGAGTTGGTGATTCACCACACAGCGTGGCCGACACGCCCCTAACCTGGCCAGATACGGCGACCCAACAACCCGATGTGTACGACAGGGAGTTGCCCATGCCCGGATCCAGGGACCTCGACCCGTCCTCCTCCCCTCGGGCCCTCCTGGGCGCCGAACTCCGCCACGCCCGCGAGTAGGCCGGCCTGAGCCAGGAGGAACTGGGGCAGCGGCTGTTCGTGAGCGGGTCGTTCATCGGACAGTTGGAGGCGGGTACGCGCAGGATGCAGCGGGAGTATGCGCGGTTGCTGGACGAGGCGCTGGGGACGGAGGACTTCTTCCAGCGGAACTGCGGGGCGGCGGCGAAGTCGAAGTATCCGGAGCACTTCGCGGAGGCGGCGGAGGCGGAGGCCGTGGCTACGGAGATCCGGCAGTTCGCGCCACTCCTCATCCCCGGGATCCTGCAAACTCCCGCGTATGCACGAGCCGTGTTCCGCGCGTACCGACCCACCGCGCCGGAGGCGGTGATCGAGGAGTTGGTGACGGCCCGGATTGACAGGGCCCGCCTGCTCGACGATCCAACAAGCCCCTTGTTGTGGATGGTGATTGACGAGGCCGCACTGCGCAGGCAGACCGGCGGCCTGGAAGTCATGGCAGAGGCGCTGCACCACGTCGCCGCCCTCATCCGCCGGAACCGGATCGTCGTACAGGTTCTGCCGTTCGACGCGGGCGCCCATGCGTCGATGGAGGGCTCCATGAAGCTGATGGACTTCGAGGACGCCCCTCCGTTGCTCTACTTCGAGGGGGTCGGCACCGGGCGGCTGGAAGACGACCCGGCAACGGTCCGCTATCAGCGGCGCACCTTCCAGTTCCTCACCGCGTGCGCCCTCTCCCCGGAAAGGTCCCTGGCTCTCATCGAGGACATCGCGCAGGATTGCGGCCATGAGGAGCATCCCTGAGCACGACCTGGACGGCGCGACCTGGCACAAGTCCAGTTACAGCGGCGGCAGCGGTGGCGACTGCCTGGAAATAACCGACGGCCACCCCACCCTCATCCCCGTCCGCGACTCCAAGACCCCCCACGGCCCGAAGCTCGTGTTCCGGGCCACGGCCTGGGCGGCGTTCGTCGCGAACCTCAAGGACGAAACGGCCTGAGCTTCGGGATCCGAGCTTCGAGCCCTCTTTTCAAGGAACGGGCGGAGGGCCTCAACCCACCCTCCCACCCGGCGAGTTGACGCGACGCGTCCGGCTTGCCACGGACAGTCACGTACCTCTAACGTTCCTGGACAAGCAACAGCCCCCGCCCGGTGCGCCAACACCTTGCGGGGGCTTAACCATCGAGATCGAAAGACGCTGTCGATCCCATGGCTGAAGCCAACTTTAGTGCTGCCTCCCCGTCCGCGCACCCCATGGCGAACCCGGGCTACGGCAAACGCACCACCCCCGACCAACACCCCCGTACGAACGACGACTTCGCACACCTCCCACCCCGCGAAGCCGCCATCGCCGCCTACCTGGACCGGCTCCCCGACGGCGCCGACATCTCGGTAAAGACGCTGGCCAAGCACCTCCCGTACGGACAGTGCGCCCTCGGCACGGCCCTCAACCGCATCCAGCAGGCAGGCCACCTGCGCCGAGGCCGGGAGTGCGTGACGGCCGACGACGGCAGCTCCCGCTGGATCACCCGATCGTGGTTCACCCGCACCGCCCGGGACGACGACTGGTGGGCCGCCTTCACCCACGGCGACGCACCACGGCCACAGGCAGCGCGCCCTACCCGCTCCCGCGCCCACATCCTGCTCGCCGCCCTCGGCCGCACAGCCTCCGTCCTGTCCCTCTCCGAGAGGGACTGCGCGACGCTCGCCCCACTCGTGGCGGACTGGTTCGCGCGAGGGGCGTCGGAGGGCGACGTACTGCGGGAGCTGACATCCGGCCTGCCGACTCCCGTCCACCACGCCGCGGCCCTGGTCCGCAGCCGCCTGACCAGCAAACTCCCACCCCCACCCGCCCCGCGCCCGCCCCTACGGGTCCTGGAGTGCGCGAACTGCGGCGCCCCGGGGCGTCCGGAAACCCTGCCAGGGGGCCGTTGCAGCGCCTGCCGGGGCGAACACGCCCCCGCACAACCCCCTGCACCCCTTTCCGCCCCCACGGTCCAGGCCCACGCGGCCGGTATCCGCGCCCTCGATGTCCCAACGACGACAAGAGAAGGCATACGCATGACGGCTCCTACGGTGCGACGTCACTCCCCCAGGGCACGATGGAAGGGAGGAGGCACCATGACCCCTGGTACCGCTGACCGCCCGCTGATGCCCATCGAGGACTTCGAGGGTCTTGCCGACGCGGCCCCGGACCACGTGCGGCTCGAGTACGTCGACGGGCGCGTCCGCACGAAGGACCCGCTCAGCGTCGAGGACTTCGAAGAGCTGGAACGCCGGGCCCCGGAGACCGTGCGGCTTGAGTACATCAACGGAAAACTAGAGGTCAAGGCCATGCCAGACGGCAACCACAGCGAGATTCACATGTGGCTGCTCGAGCAGTGCCTGCACCATCGGCCCGACCTGCGGCTCCATCACGAGCGTGGAGTCCGGACCGAGGCCTACCGCAAAGGCCGTGCCCGGGCCGACGGGGCTCTCGTACGACGGGGGCACTTCAAAGGGCACGGCGAGTGGTCCGCCGCCAACGGCGTCCTCATGGTCGTCGAGATCACCTCCCACGACCGTGACACCAACCAGCGGGACCGCATCGACAAGCCCGTCGGATACGCGGCAGTGGACATCCCCGTCTACCTGCTCATCGACCGCGACCACAACACGGTCGTCGTGTACAGCGAGCCCGAGGACGGCCGGTACCAGCAAAAAACGTCGCACTCCTGGGGCACCCCGGTCGAGCTGCCCGAGCCTCTCGGCTTCACGCTGGACACCGAAGAACTCAAGGACTACGCCGACTGAGGACAATGGGCGTATGAACCACGCCCAGCTGACCGCCCTAGGCCGTGCCCTCCGAGTCCTCGGCGAGCATGGCGAGGCCCTCACCTCCGACACCCCGGACGCCAAGCTGCACGAGGTCAAGGCCGACCTGAAGCGCGCGCTGGACCTGCTGGACGAGAGCGTCACGGGCGCCGCGCCCAGCACGCGCTGCCCCGAGCATCCGAACGGCCCCGTCGACAAGAACGCCCCCGACCTGTGCCTGCTGTGCGAGACCCGGCGCAGGACGGCCCGCCGGAACGAGTTCAACGGGCCCGCGCCGCAGCAGCCGCAGACCGACCCCGTCCAGTCCCGCTACGGCGTGAGCGGCGACCGCCCCCAGCCCCAGCAGCGCTGGCTGCCGGAGCTGTGGACCGGCCAGACGTGGCAGCTGTGCGGCACCCCGCGACGGGACCGCCGCGAGGCCGAGCTGTTCATCGCCGCCCAGCGCAAGGCTCCCCGGGCGGCCATGGCGTACCGGCTGGTGCACGAGTTCACCGACTACGAGGTGCTGCGGGTGTGGGGCACGCCGGTCAAGGTCGACATCGAGCCGATGGGCAACCTGTAGTTCACAGCAGGGGCAGGGCGGGGAAGCCGTAGCCCTCCCACAGGCGCCGCGACGTCTCCTCCGGGTAGGCGCCGACCACCGGCTCCGCGTCCAGCACCTGCACCAGCCGCCGCTCGTCGTCGTACGCCGGCCAGCCCGGGCGCCCCGACCGCGCGAAGGCCGTCCAGGACGAGCGGAAACGGGACGACAGCGCCACGGCCTCCTCGGACGGCTCCGCGCCCGCGAACAGCAGGGCCCCGAGATCCGCCCCGAACGTGCCGAACAACAGCGGAATGTCCAGGCCGTGACAGGCGCCGAGCGCACCGCCATTGCCCGGGGCCGCCCAGGTCAGTTCATAGACGTGCGCACTGCCACCGCCCGCCCGCTGCGCCTCGGCCAGGTGCAGGGAGGGCATGTTGAACAGCCAGTCCGTCTGGACGCGTTCGTAGAGCTCACTCGGTGAGGCGTCGGGGAAGGCCGCGCGGTAGGCCTGCTCCCCGTCCGGGCCCGGGGCGAACAGGCGCAGGGCCGAGGTCGCCTGCTCGTCGGTGATCTGGCCCAGTCGGCCCGACATGGCGATGAAGAGGCGGAACTCGTCGCGGTTGTGGCCGACGAGCAGGTCGACGTCCTTCGCCGAACCGGCCGCCAGCGCCTGCCAGGGCGTGGTCGGCAGGACCTCGCCGTCGACCACCGGGGAGAAGGGCGTGACCGTGGGCGCCGCCTGGCCCCAGCGGTCGACGTACTGGAGCATCTTGGCGCTCAGCGTCTCGCCCGCCGACGTCAGCCGGTGCGGAGCGATCGTAGAGAGGTCGGCGACCGTGGGGCGCAGCCCCAGCTCGGCGGCCAGGGCGAGACCGATGTCACGGGCCAGCGCGTCGGAGAAGAACGTCCCCGGCACGCTCTGCGCGATCGCCCGCCGGAAGAGACCCGCTGCGCGCGGCATGGAGAGCAGCGAGGCGACCGAGCCCGCACCCGCCGACTCTCCGAAGACCGTGACCTGGTCCGGGTCGCCACCGAACGCCTCGATGTTGTCCCGCACCCACTCCAGCGCGGCGACCTGGTCGAGCAGACCGCGGTTGGCGGGCGCGCCCTCGATGGACGCGAAACCCTCCATGCCCAGGCGGTAGTTGAGGGAGACGACCACGAGGTCACCCTCGGTCGCGATGTGCCGGGCGTCGTAGCCGGGGCTGCCGGTGTGGCCGAGCTTGTAGGCACCGCCGTAGATCCACACCATCACCGGGCGGCGGGCCGCCGGGTCGGGTTCCGGGGTCCAGACGTTGACCGTGAGCCAGTCGTCGCCCTCGGGTACGTCGAGCAGGCCCGGGCCGCCCAGGCTGCCGACGTCCTGCGGGGGCGGCGGGCCGAAGGCGTGGGCGTCGCGTATGCCGTCCCAGGCGTGGGCGGGGCGCGGTGCCTGGAAGCGGGCCTCGCCCACCGGGGGCGCGGCGAAGGGGATGCCGCGGAAGACGGCGAGTCCCTCCTCCGTTCGGCCGCGTACCGCACCGGCGGTCGTACGGACCACCGGTGCGGGCTCATCCGAAGGGCCACCCTCCGCCGGGCGGGACTCGGTCGTCGTCATCTGGATCTCCTCACGAAATGGCAGGTGAACAGGCGCTCAGTCAGTGTCCTTGACTGACGCAAGCAGATCCAGAGCCTCAGGCGACGAGGTCAGCTGAGGGTCTTCAGCGCCGCCGGGTCGTACGGGGCCGTGTCCTCGAAGCGGCCGGCCAGGACCTTGGCCGCCCACTGCGGGTCCTGGAGCAGCGCGCGGCCGACGGCGACCATGTCGAACTCGTCGCGCTCGAAGCGGTCCAGGAGGTTGTCGAGGTCGTTGACCTCGGCGCCCTGGCCCTGGAAGGACTTGAGGAAGTCGACGCCGTTCAGGCCGACCGAGCCGACGGTGATGGCGGGCTTGCCGGTGAGCTTCTTCGTCCAGCCGGCCAGGTTGAGGTCGGAGTCCTCGAACTCGGGCACCCAGTAGCGGCGGGTGGAGGCGTGGAAGGCGTCGACACCGGCGGCCGCGAGCGGCGTCAGGATGGCCTCCAGCTCCTCGGGCGTCTCGGCGAGGCGGGCGTCGTAGGCCTCCTGCTTCCACTGCGAGTAGCGGAAGATGACGGGGAAGTCGGCGGACACGGTCTCGCGGACCGCCGCGACGATCTCCTCCGAGAGCTTGGCGCGGGCGACCCGGTCGCCGCCGTAGGCGTCGGTGCGGCGGTTGGTGCCCTCCCAGAGGAACTGGTCGAGCAGGTAGCCGTGGGCGCCGTGGATCTCCACGCCGTCGAAGCCGATGCGCTCGGCGGCGGCCGCGGCCTCGGCGAACGCGCCGATGACGGCGTCGATGTCGGCCTGGGTCATGGCCTTGCCGGTGGGCTCCGTGGCGCCGATGCGCAGACCGGAGGGGCCGACGGCCGGGGCGTTGGCGACCGGCGGCTCACCCTGGTTGCGGACCATGCCGATGTGCCAGAGCTGCGGGACGATCGTGCCGCCCGCGGCGTGCACCGCCTCGGCGACCTTCGCCCAGCCCGCGAGCTGCTCCTCGCCGTGGAACCGCGGCACGCTGTCGCTCTGCCCGGCCGACTCGTGCCCGACGTAGGTGCCCTCGGTGACGATCAGGCCGACTCCGGCGGCGGCACGGCGGGAGTAGTAGGAGACGACGTCCTCGGTGGGGACACCGCCCGGGGAGAACATGCGGGTCATCGGCGCCATCGCGATGCGGTTCGGGACGGTCAGGCCGTTGAGCGTGACGGGCCGGGACAGGATTTCGGCGGCGCGGGAGGCGGCGACGGTCACTCAGGGGCTCCTTCGGATACCGGACAGTATGTGCATACGCATAGGACGTACGCTTCAACCATCCGGCCCGCCCATGCCATCCCGCCCGCACTGTGACCCCGCACACGCCCGAGGGCGGCACCCCCTGTCGGAACAGGGAGTGCCGCCCTCGGCAAGACCGTTGATCAACCCGGGGAATCCCAGGGGTCGATCAGAAGTCCATGTCACCGCCCGGCATGCCGCCGCCGGCCGGGGCAGCGCCCGCCTTCTCCGGCTTGTCGGCGATGACGGCCTCGGTGGTGAGGAACAGCGCGGCGATGGAGGCGGCGTTCTGCAGCGCGGAACGGGTCACCTTCGCCGGGTCGATGATGCCCTCGGCGATCATGTCGACGTACTCACCGGTCGCGGCGTTCAGGCCGTGGCCGACCTGGAGGTTGCGGACCTTCTCCACGACGACGCCGCCCTCGAGACCACCGTTGACGGCGATCTGCTTCAGCGGGGCCTCCAGCGCGAGCTTCACGGCGTTGGCGCCGGTCGCCTCGTCACCCTCGAGCTCCAGCTTCTCGAACACCTGGGAGGCCTGCAGCAGGGCCACGCCACCACCGGCGACGATGCCCTCCTCGACGGCCGCCTTCGCGTTGCGAACGGCGTCCTCGATGCGGTGCTTGCGCTCCTTGAGCTCCACCTCGGTGGCGGCACCGGCCTTGATGACGGCCACGCCGCCGGCGAGCTTCGCCAGGCGCTCCTGCAGCTTCTCGCGGTCGTAGTCCGAGTCGCTGTTCTCGATCTCGGCGCGGATCTGGTTGACGCGACCCTGGACCTGGTCGGCCGAGCCGGCACCGTCGACGATGGTGGTCTCGTCCTTGGTGATGACCACCTTGCGGGCCTTGCCCAGCAGGTCGACCGTGGCGTTCTCCAGCTTGAGGCCGACCTCCTCGGAGATCACCTCGCCGCCGGTGAGGATGCCGATGTCCTGCAGCATCGCCTTGCGGCGGTCACCGAAGCCCGGGGCCTTGACGGCGACGGACTTGAAGGTGCCACGGATCTTGTTGACGACCAGGGTCGACAGGGCCTCGCCCTCGACGTCCTCGGCGATGATCAGCAGCGGCTTGCCCGACTGCATGACCTTCTCCAGGAGCGGGAGCAGGTCCTTGACGTTGGAGATCTTGGAGTTCGCGATCAGGATGTACGGGTCGTCGAGGACGGCCTCCATACGCTCCATGTCGGTCGCGAAGTACGCCGAGATGTAGCCCTTGTCGAAGCGCATACCCTCGGTGAGCTCCAGCTCCAGACCGAAGGTCTGGGACTCCTCGACGGTGATGACGCCTTCCTTGCCGACCTTGTCCATGGCCTCGGCGATGAGCTCGCCGATCTGGGTGTCGGCGGCGGAGATGGAGGCCGTGGAAGCGATCTGCTCCTTGGTCTCGACATCCTTCGCCTGCTCCAGCAGGGCGGCGGAGACGGCCTCGACGGCACGCTCGATGCCGCGCTTCAGGGCCATCGGGTTGGCGCCGGCGGCTACGTTGCGCAGGCCCTCCTTGACCAGGGCCTGGGCGAGAACGGTCGCGGTGGTCGTACCGTCACCGGCGACGTCGTCCGTCTTCTTGGCGACTTCCTTGACCAGCTCGGCGCCGATCTTCTCGTACGGGTCCTCGAGTTCGATCTCCTTGGCGATGGAGACACCATCGTTGGTGATCGTGGGGGCGCCCCACTTCTTCTCGAGGACGACGTTGCGGCCCTTGGGGCCGAGCGTCACCTTGACGGCGTCCGCGAGCTGGTTCATGCCGCGCTCGAGGCCGCGCCGCGCCTCCTCGTCGAACGCGATGATCTTGGCCATGTGAAGTGGTCCCTCCAGGACTGGGGGTGATTACTTCGGACCGCGCCCGCGCCCGCGACGGACGGCTCGCCAGCCTCGTGGTTCCTTCCCCACCCGGCCTGCGGGCCTCACCGACCCGGTCCTTACGTTGTCACTCTCACCTTCAGAGTGCTAACGCAATGATTAGCACTCGGCCTAGGCGAGTGCAAGCGCCTCTCGGGATACGGAGGCGCACTCAGCCCCCGGCGAACGGGGCGCGCCCGGCTCGTCCGCAGGCCGCGGACAGCGCCGCGGCGGATCGCCCGAGGCCGGGAAACGCCTGGGCCCACGGCCCGCGGCGGCGGCCGAGCGGCCGACGCGAGCGGGTCCGGAGCGCGAAGTCGCCGCCCCCGCACCGGGGTGGGCATCGGGGCACCCTCGGGCGCGGCGGACTTCTACGAGCCCCCCGCCGACCCTTCGCCCCGGCCGGCCGCCGGACAGGCCGAAGGGCCCGCACCCCGGGGGGTACGGGCCCTTCAGAGAAGACCTGCCGCTTGCGGTTTGTCGTGGTCGCGCGTTCAGGCAGCGACGCGAACCATGTCGGCCTGTGGACCCTTCTGACCCTGCGAGATCTCGAACTCGACCCGCTGACCCTCTTCAAGGGTGCGGTAGCCGTCCATCTGAATCGCGCTGTAGTGGACGAAAACATCCGCACCACCGTCGACCGCGATGAAGCCGTACCCCTTCTCCGCGTTGAACCACTTGACGGTGCCCTGAGCCATGCCTAACTCCCCTATTACTGGCCCTTGCACAGACCCGCACTTCGCGGATCCGGGTCAGACCTCACCCCCCACGGATTGGGGGCGTGCGCCGGAACGCGTCGACCGCGGCCGAATGTATCTGTCCAACTGCCCTCTGCAACAGGTCAATCGGACGAGAATTCTGGACGCGCAGGATCCGGAATGTGGGGAGAATTCGCCTGACTTCAGGGCAAGTCGGGCCACGCAAAGGGAACAAAAGCCACGAAAGACGCACACACTTTGGCTACATCTTGTCGGGCGCGCGGCAGGAATTCAGGGTGCCCGATCAGGGGATCGGGATCGCGTTCCCCAACTGTACCGCGCTCAACCACACAGAATTGCCCCCTCCGTTTCTCTCACGGAGGGGGCAATTCGATGGACTCTCAGTGACGGCCGTTACCGATGGTAATAATCAAGCCGGTCGACCGGTTCAGCCACCGGCGACGGCCGGAATGATCGACACACCGGCACCGTCCGGCGTCGCCGTCTCAAGACCCTGCTCGAAGCGCACGTCGTCGTCATTGACGTACACGTTGACGAACCGGCGCAGCTTGCCCTGGTCGTCCAGCACCCGGGCGGCGATCCCGGTGTGGTTCTTCTCCAGATCGGAGATGACCTCCCCGAGGGTCGCCCCCTCGGCAGCCACCTCGGCCTGGCCGCCGGTGTAGGTACGCAGGATGGTGGGGATTCGAACGGTGACGCTCATCGGAATATGACCTCCGGTTTTGATTGAAGCTACGGCTGGGGCGCGCCCTCAGGGGCGCGGGGCTGTGCCGATCTGCGGCTCCGCCGCGTGGGCGCGACCAGCCCCCACCGGCCCGCAGCAGGCAACGGTCAGACGAGTCCGGCGTCCCGGAACGAATCCAGGTTGGGCCGGATGGTCGCGGTCAGCCCGGTACCGGCCACCGCATCCAGCGTCTTCAGCCCATCGCCCGTGTTCAGCACGACCGTGGTCTTGGCAGGGTCGAGAAGCCCGTTCTCCAGCAGCTTCTTCGCCACCCCCACCGTCACCCCACCGGCGGTCTCCGCGAACACACCCTCGGTCTTCGCGAGCAGCTTGATCGCCTCGACGACCTGCTCGTCGTTCACGTCCTCCACCGCACCGCCCGTACGACGCGCGATGTCGAGCACGTACGGACCGTCCGCCGGGTTGCCGATCGCCAGCGACTTGGCGATGGTGTCCGGCTTCTGGGGGCGTACGACGTCGTGGCCGGCCTTGTACGCCGTCGACACCGGCGAGCAGCCCTCGGCCTGCGCGCCGAAGATCTTGTACGGCTTGTCCTCGACCAGACCGAGCTTGATCAGCTCCTGCAGACCCTTGTCGATCTTCGTGAGCTGCGAGCCGGAGGCGATCGGCACCACGAGCTGGTCCGGCAGCTGCCAGCCGAGCTGCTCACAGATCTCGTACGCCAGCGTCTTGGAGCCCTCGGCGTAGTACGGCCGCAGGTTGACGTTGACGAAGCCCCAGCCCTCGCCGGCCGGGTCGCCGATCAGCTCGGAGCAGAAGCGGTTCACGTCGTCGTAGTTGCCCTCGATGCCGACGAGCTCGCCGCCGTAGATCGCGGCCATGACGACCTTGCCCTGCTCCAGGTCGTGCGGGATGAACACGCAGGAGCGGAAGCCGGCGCGGGCCGCGGCGGCACCCACCGCACCGGCGAGGTTGCCGGTGGAGGAGCAGGACAGGGTGGTGAAGCCGAAGGCGCGGGCGGCCTCAAGGGCCTGGGCGACGACGCGGTCCTTGAAGGAGTGCGTCGGGTTGCCGGAGTCGTCCTTGGCGAAGAGCTTGCCGGCGTCGACGCCGAGCTCACGGGCCAGGTTGTCGGCCTTGACGAGCTTGGTCCAGCCGGGGTTGATGTTCGGCTTCTCCGCCACGTCGGCCGGGACCGGCAGCAGCGGGGCGTAGCGCCAGATGTTCGCGGGACCCGCTTCGATGCGCTTGCGGAGCTCTTCGGTGTCGTAGGCCGAGAAGTCGTAGGCGATCTCCAGCGGGCCGAAACACTCCTGGCACGCGAAGACCGGTCCGAGGGGGACGCGGTGACCGCACTCGCGGCAGCTCAGGGCGGCGGCGGGGCCGAGGTCTACGGTGGATTCGGTGGTGCTTGCAACAGTCTGCGCAGCCATGTGAGGCGAGGCCCTTTCTCCTCATCTTCCTCACGACGCATCTCGCCGTGAGACGGATTTGGCACCTTCCCGAGCCGGGAGCCTCGCGCGTGTGGTCGACAGTGACCTACGAGAACCGACTGGAGGGTTGCCGGGACTTCAACGGGCCGTTTCCCTCTGTCCCTCTGGATGAGCTGTATTCGGTTGTCGACGTGGGTTGACCCCGGACATGCGATGGTCACCCGCGTTGTTCAAGACTGTAACCGACGACCAGGACAGTTGAGATAGTCGTCCGAACCGCGAGATGGCTCACAGTCCGTCCCGCCGAGAGCACGCAGAGGAGCCGCCACGGTGCTGGAAGAAGTCGAGCGCTGGCTGAGCACCCGTTCCTGGTCCGCGACCGATCGCCCCCTCCACCAGATACTCGCCGCCAAGCAGCGCACGGGCCAGACGGTCAGTGTCGTGCTGCCCGCGCTCAACGAAGAGGAGACGGTCGGCGACATCGCCGCCGTCATCCGCCACGACCTGATGCGGCAGGTGCCGCTCGTCGACGAGCTCGTCGTCGTCGACTCCGGCTCGACCGACCGTACGTCGGAGGTGGCCGCGGCCGCGGGCGCGACGGTGGTGCACCGGGACGCGATACTCCCGCGGCTGCCCGCGGTGCCCGGCAAGGGCGAGGTGCTGTGGCGCTCGCTGCTCGCCACCCGCGGGGACATCGTCTGCTTCGTCGACGCGGACCTGAGGGACTTCTCGTCCGACTTCGTCTCCGGGATCGTGGGCCCGCTGCTCACCGAGCCGGGCGTGGACCTGGTGAAGGCCATGTACGACCGTCCGCTCGGCGCCGCCGCCGGGCAGGGCGGCCGGGTCACCGAGCTGATGGCACGCCCGCTGCTCAACATGCACTGGCCGCAGCTGGCCGGCTTCGTGCAGCCGCTCGGCGGCGAGTACGCGGCCCGCCGCTCGCTGCTTGAGCAGCTGCCGTTCCCCGTCGGGTACGGCGTCGAGCTGGGCATGCTGGTCGACGCCCTGCACCTGGCGGGCCTGGACGCCCTCGCCCAGGTCGACGTCGGGGTGCGCAAGCACCGGCACCAGGACGGGCAGGCTCTGGGCCGGATGGCCGCCGCGATCTACCGCACGGCCCAGCTGCGGCTGGCCCGCGGGCATCTGATCCGGCCGTCCCTGACGCAGTTCGAGCGGGGCGGGGACGGCTTCGAACCGCGGACGTACTCCGTGGACACCGAGGAGCGTCCGCCGATGGTGGAGATCGCCGAGTACCAGGCGCGGAAGGCCGCCTGACCGGGGCTGTTTTCGGCCGGGTACGGCAGGTCCGTACGTTTGAGCGTTTCCGGGCCGGGCTAGGTTGAGGGCTATGGCTTCAACGTTCGGTGCTGCACAGGTGCTGGTGGCCTCCAACCGCGGCCCGGTCTCGTACACGGTGGGCGAGGACGGTTCGCTGAACGCCAAACGGGGCGGCGGCGGGCTGGTCTCGGGGCTCTCCGCGATCGGCTCGGACGCGGACGCGCTCTGGGTCTGCTCGGCGCTGTCCGACGGCGACCGCGAGGCGGTCCGGCGCGGTGTCGGCGAGGACGGCGTACGGATGCTGGACATCCCGGCCGACGTGCACGCCGACGCGTACAACGGCGTCGCCAACTCGGTCCTGTGGTTCGTCCACCACATGCTCTACCAGACTCCCCTGGAGCCGGTCTTCGACGCGGAGTTCCGGCGGCAGTGGACGTCGTACGAGACGTACAACCGGGCGTTCGCTCGGGCGCTGGCCGAGGAGGCGGCGCAGGGTGCGGCCGTGGTCGTGCAGGACTACCACCTGACGCTGGTGCCGGGCATGCTCCGCGAGCTGCGGCCGGATCTGAGGATCGGGCACTTCTCGCACACGCCGTGGGCGCCGCCCGAGTACTTCCACATGCTGCCGGACGACGTGGCCGGGCAGGTGCTGCGCGGCATGCTGGGCGCGGACCGGCTGGGCTTCCTCACGCAGCGCTGGGCGGACGCGTTCGTCGCGTGTGCCGAGCGGTTCGCCGACGGGCTCGGGGGCACGCGGGTCGGCGTGCACGGGCTGGGGGCCGACGCGGACTTCCTGCGCAAGCGGGCGCACGAGCCGGACGTCGAGGAGCGGATGGCCGCGCTGCGGGAGCAGATCGGCGAGGGCCGCCGCACCATCGTCCGGGTCGACCGCACCGAGCTGTCGAAGAACATCGTGCGCGGCCTGCTGGCCTACCGCACGCTCCTCGACTCCCACCCCGAGTGGCGCGAGCGCGTCGTGCACGTCGCCTTCGCCTACCCCTCGCGGCAGGACCTCGCCGTGTACCGCGACTACACGGCCGAGGTGCAGCGGGTCTCGGAGGAGATCAACGCCGAGTACGGGACCCCGGGGTGGACCCCGGTCGTACTGAACCTCAAGGACGACTTCGCCCGCTCCCTGGCCGCGTACCGGCTCGCCGACGTGGCGCTCGTCAACCCCATCCGCGACGGCATGAACCTCGTCGCCAAGGAGGTCCCGGTCGTCTCCGACGCGGGCTGCGCGCTGGTGCTGTCGCGGGAGGCCGGGGCGTACGAGGAGCTGGGCGAGGACGCGATCACCGTGAACCCGTACGACGTGACCGGCACGGCGGCCGCCCTGCACGAGGCGCTGTCGATGCGCCCGGAGGAACGCGCCGAGCGCGGCAAACGGCTGGCCGCGGCGGCGACCGCGCTGCCGCCTGCGCAGTGGTTCCTGGACCAGCTCGACGCGTTGAGGGGCTGAGCGGTGATGAGCCCGGAGGCATTGCCGACACCCGTCACCAAGGCCGGGCAGGAGGGTCTCGACGCCCTCCTCGCGCGGCCCTCCGAGGCGCTGATCGGGCTGGACTTCGACGGGACGCTCGCGCCGATCGTGGCCGATCCGGAGCTGGCCAGGGCCCATCCGGAGGCGCTGGCGGCGCTGGCGGCGCTCGCGCCGAAGGTGGCCGCCGTGGCGGTGATCACCGGCCGCCCGGCCGAGGTCGCGGTCCGCAACGGCGGCTTCGCGGACGTACCCGGTCTCGAACACCTCGTCGTCCTCGGGCACTACGGTGCCGAGCGGTGGGACGCCCGCAGCGGCGAGATCAGCGCCCCCGCCCCGCATCCCGGAGTCGCGGGTGTCCGCGGGGAGCTGCCCGAACTCCTCGAACGGCTCGGGGCGTCGCAGGGGACCTGGATCGAGGAGAAGGGCCGGGCCGTGGCCGTGCACACGCGCCGGGCCGCCGACCCGCAGGCCACCCTGGACCTGCTGCGCGAGCCGCTCACCGGCCTGGCCGGCCGCCACGGCCTGATCGTGGAGCCCGGCCGGCTGGTCCTCGAACTGCGCCCGCCCGGCATGGACAAGGGCGTCGCCCTCACCGAGTTCGCCCGGGAGATCGGCGCCGGTTCCGTCCTCTACGGCGGTGACGACCTGGGCGACCTGCCCGCCTACTCCGCCGTGGACCGCCTCCGCGCGGACGGCACCCCGGGCCTGCTGGTCTGCAGCGGCAGCGACGAGGTGACGGAACTCCGGGACCGGGCGGACCTGGTGGTGGACGGCCCGGAGGGCGTCGTACACCTGCTGGGCGCACTGGCGGACCGCCTCGGCAGAGGCGCCCCCTAGGGGCGCGGGGAACTGCGCGACCAGCCACGGACGCACCCGCACCCCGCCACGGCCGGACACCCCACGAACCTCAGCGTTCCGCCCGCCGCCGTTCCCGAACCCGCCGCAGCCGATTCACCGTCACCGGGTCGTGGGCGAGAGCCCTGGGGTCGTCCAGCAAGGCATTGAGAAGCTGGAAGTAGCGCACAGGGGCGAGCCCCAGCTCCTCCCGCACGGCCCGTTCCTTCGCGCCGGGCCCGGAAAAGCTCCGGCGTTCGAGCGCGAGAATGTCCCGCTCCCGGCGCCCGAGCCCCTGCTCACCCGTGTCCTCGTCCATGCCCGGCACCGTAGCGCCCGCCACCGACAGCGCCTACTCCGCGTTCTCCGCCCGGGACGCCTCCGCCTGGAGCTGGCCCAGGACGGCCGAGGGGCTGCCGCCGGGGGCGACGGCCTTGCCGATGCGCTGCTTGATCTCGGCGCTGACGTCGGCCCACGAGGTCTTGCCGACCGGGTAGAGCTCGGAGGTCAGCAGCTCCTCCAGGAACGGCCTGAGGTGCCGGTCCTGGTCGGAGACGGACATGGTCCCGGACGCGGAGGTGGTGACCGGCAGCAGGTCGTACTCGCGGGAGAAGGCCAGCACGTTCTTCTCGCTGTAGACGAAGTCGAGGAAGTCGCCGACCTGGTCGCGGTGGCCGTTCTTGCGGAAGGCCGTCATCCAGTCGGCGACACCGAGCGTGGACTTGCTCGTGCCTTCCTTACCCGGCGTCGGCACCATGCCGTACTTGACGCCCTTCTTCGCGGCGATGTTCATCAGCGACGGGTGCCCGTTGACCATGCCGACCTCGCCCTTGGCGAAGGCGGCGAACGCGTCGGCCCGGTTGAGTTCCCCGGGCGCGACGGGCCCGGTCAGACCCTTGCCGACCAGGTCGTCCTTCAGCCAGGAGAAGGTGTCTACGTTCTCCGGGGCGTCGATGCCGTAGCTGTCGACGGTGTCGGTGTAGCCGCCCCCGCCGCTGAGCATCCACTGCATGGTCTCGGCCGGCGCCTCCTCCGGGCCGAGGGGCAGCGCGTACGGGTAGGTCACGCCCTCCGCCTTGAGCGCCTCGGCGTCGTCGGCCAGGTCGTCCCAGGTCTTGGGCGGGGTGATGCCGGCCTCGGAGAAGAGGGTCTTGTTGTAGAAGAGCACGCGCGTGGAGGAGGCGAACGGCATGCCGTACTGCACGCCCTTCACCTGCCCCGCGGAGGCCAGCTGCCCGACGAAGTCGGCCTGCACGGGTATGGAGAGCAGCTCGTCGGCCTTGTAGAGCTGGTTCTGGGCCGCGTAACCGGCGTACGAGCCGATCTGCGCCATGTCCGGCGGGTCACCGGCGGCGACCATCTCCCTGACCTTGCGGTCGACGTCGTTCCAGGAGTAGACGCTGACGTCGATCTTGATGCCGGGGTGGTCGGCCTCGTACTCCTCGACGAGCTTGTCCCAGTACTTCTGGGAGCTGTTGGCGTTGCTGTCGCCGTAGTCGGCGGCGACCAGCTTCAGGGTCACGTCGCCCGAGCCGCCCGTCACACCGCAGCCGCCGAGGACCGCCGTCATGCCCAGTGCGGACACCGCCGCGATCGTTCCTGCCATCCGCCGCCGCTGCACCGCTGCACTTCCCCAACCCTGGCGTCACCGCCACCGAAAACTTTCGATATTCGGAATAAGGTCTACACCACGTGAGTGGACTAGACCTCTTGCGGGTCCCCGGGTCACACTGTGTTCCGTGAGACATGTCATCGCCCTGGACGTGGGCGGCACCGGAATGAAGGCCGCCCTGGCCGGGCCCGGGGGCGAGGTGCTGCACCGGGCCCGGCGGGCCACCGGCCGCGACCAGGGTCCGGACGCCGTCGTCGCGGGCATCCTCGACTTCGCCACCGAGCTGCGCGCCTACGGCGCCGAGCACTTCGGCATGCCCGCGGCCGCCGCCGGCGTGGCCGTCCCCGGCATCGTCGACGAGGCGGAGGGCGTCGCCGTCTACTCCGCGAACCTCGGCTGGCGCGACGTCCCCCTGCGCGACGCGCTCGCGGCACGGCTGGACGTCCCGGTCGCCCTGGGCCACGACGTACGCACCGGCGCCCTCGCCGAGGGCCGGGTCGGCGCGGGCCGCGGCGCCGACCGGTTCCTGTTCGTGGCGCTGGGCACCGGCATCGCCGGCGGCATCGGCGTCGAGGGCCGGGTCGAGTCGGGCGCGCACGGCTTCGCGGGCGAGATCGGCCACATCGTCGTACGGCCCGGAGGGGCCCCCTGCCCGTGCGGGCAGCGCGGCTGCCTGGAGCGCTTCGCCTCGGCGGCGGCCGTGAGCGAGGCCTGGGCCGCGGCCTCGGGCGACCCGGACGCGGACGCGGCCGACTGCGCGAAGGCCGTCGAATCCGGCGACCCGAAGGCCCGGGCGGTCTGGCAGGACGCCATCGACGCCCTCGCCGACGGCCTGGTCACGGCCCTGACCTTGCTGGATCCACGCACTTTGATCATCGGTGGTGGCCTGGCGGAAGCGGGGGAAACCCTCTTCACACCCCTGCGGGAAGCGATCCGTAGCCGCATCACCTTCCAGAAACAGCCGTCGATCGTCCCCGCGGCCCTGGGTGACGCGGCCGGTTGTCTGGGCGCGGGCCTGCTCGCCTGGGATCTCCTCGACCGGACCGACCGTATGGAGGTAACGCCCTGATGACCGATGCCCCAGGGGCGCGGGGAACTGCGCGACCAGCCACGCACCACCCGCACTCCGCACCATCGGGAACCCTCACGGTCCTCACCGGCGCGACCGTGGTCCTCCCCACGGAGACGGTCACAAACGGCCGGGTCGTCATCAACGGCACCCGCATCGCCGCCACAGCCCCGGAAAACGCCCAGGTCATCGACGTAACCGGTCACTACGTGATCCCCGGCTTCGTCGACCTCCACAACCACGGCGGCGGCGGAGCCTCCTTCACCTCCGGCTCGGCCGAGGACATCCTCAAGGGCATCCACACCCACCGCCTGCACGGCACGACCACCCTGGTCGCCTCCACCGTCACCGGCGACATGGACTTCCTCTCCCGACGCGCCGGCCTGCTCAGCGAACTCGCCGAACAGGGCGAGATCGCCGGCGTCCACTTCGAGGGCCCGTTCATCTCCCCCTGCCGCAAGGGCGCCCACGCCGAGGGCCTCCTGCGCGACCCGCACCCCGCGGACGTCCGCAAGCTGATCGACGCGGCCCGGGGCCAGGCGAAGATGGTCACCCTGGCCACCGAACTCCCCGGCGGCCTGGACTCCGTACGCCTCCTGGCCGAACAGGGCGTGATCGCGGCGATCGGCCACACGGACGCGACCTACGAACAGACCATCGAGGCCATCGACGCGGGCGCGACGGTGGCCACCCACCTCTTCAACGCGATGCCACCCCTCGGCCACCGCTCCCCCGGTCCGATCACCGCGCTCCTCGAGGACGACCGCATCACCGTCGAGCTGATCAACGACGGCACGCACCTGCACCCCGCCGCACTCCGGCTGGCGTTCCACCACGCCGGAGCGGACCGCGTGGCGTTCATCACCGACGCGATGGACGCGGCCGGTTTCGGCGACGGCCGCTACTGGCTCGGCCCGCTGGAGGTGGAGGTCGCCGACGGCGTGGCCCGCCTGGTCGAGGACGGCACCATCGCGGGCTCCACGCTCACCCTGGACCGCGCCTTCAAACGCGCGGTCACGGTCGACGGCCTCTCCGTCGAGGACGCGGTGACGGCCCTGTCCGCCAACCCGGCCCGCCTGCTCGGAATGGCCGACACGATCGGCTCACTGGAGCCCGGGAAATTCGCCGACCTGGTGCTTCTGGACTCCGCGTACGACCTCAAGGGTGTGATGCGCCGGGGCGAATGGGTGATCGGTCCCCAACTGCACTGATCCATCCCGCAGTCGAGCGACGGTGGCCGAGTCCAGGACTGGGCCGACCGCCGTCTCTTTGACATGATCAGGCTTCCGGAAAGTTCACGGCAGCAAGCGCATGTCTCTGTATCGGGGGAGGTCGACCAGGTGATCCTCACGGTCACACTGAACACCGCTCTCGACATCACCTACCGCGTACGGTCCCTCCGGCCGCACACCTCCCACCGCGTCTCCGAGGTGACGGAACGCCCGGGCGGCAAGGGCGTCAACGTGGCCCGGGTCCTCGCGGCCCTCGGCCACGAGGTGACGGTGACCGGTTTCACGGGCGGTGCGACGGGACGGGTCGTCCAGGAGCGACTGGCCTCGGTCCCGGGCGTGGTGGACGCGCTGGTCCCGATCACGTGCGCGACCCGCCGCACGATCGCCGTGGTCGACGACCGGTCCGGCGACACCACACAACTCAACGAACCCGGCCCCACCGTCACCCCCGCCGAATGGTCCGCCTTCCAGGAGGCCTACGAGGCCCTGCTCCCCACCGCCTCCGCCGTGGCCCTGTGCGGCAGCCTCCCCCCGGGCGTCCCGGTGGGCGCATACGCCGGCCTGGTCCGCACGGCCAGGTCCGCCGGCATCCCGGTCCTCCTCGACACCAGCGGCGAACCCCTGCGCCGAGGCGTCGCCGCCCGCCCCGACCTCATCAAGCCGAACACCGACGAACTGGCGGAACTGACCGGCTCCCACGACCCCGTGCGAGCCACCCAGGACGCCCGCCGCCGGGGCGCGGGCGCGGTCGTCGCGTCCCTCGGCCGCGAGGGCCTGCTCGCAGCCACCCGAGACGGCCGCTGGCGCGCCACCCCACCGGCCCCGGTACACGGCAACCCGACGGGCGCGGGCGACTCGGCGGTAGCGGGCCTGCTGTCGGGCCTGATCGAACACCTCCCCTGGCCGGACCGCCTGACCCGGGCGACGGCCTTGTCCGCGGCGACGGTGGCAGCACCAGTGGCCGGGGAGTTCGACCAAGGGGCATATGAGGAGCTGCTGGGGCAGGTGGTGGTTTCGGGGGAGGCCAGTGCGGCCTAACCCGTGCGGTTGTGCCCGCATGCCTCCAGCCCTCGTATCACATTCAGACACTATCGGAGCATTTTAGCCATTTTGCCACCCCTTCACCCTCAACTGTGATCGACCAATTAGATTGACGATGCACAGTCAAATTCGAACAAAGGGCGAATGTGAAAAAGAGGCATCTGGCAACCTGCACTGGTGCAGCGGCTCTTCTGCTGACCGCCTTCGCTACCAGTCCAGCAACAGCCGCTCCTACGGCTTACGCAGGGTGTACGACTACCGGGGCTTCGGGTGCCATCAAGATCACCAACTGGTACGACCCCACGGCCAAGGTCGGCCTGGAGTTCAACTTGAGTGACATCAGCCCAGACAACCACCACGTGCGAATGAGGCTGGTCAGCGAGCAGTACAACGGCAAGAGAGTGAACTGGCCCTGGAGGAAGAACTTCGACGGATCGGGAACGACCAAGACTTGGACCAGCAGCGCTTCGGACGATGCAGGGCTCCACGAAATCGGCGTGCAGGTGGCCAGATTCGAAGGTGACACCCTGCTCAATTCCTGCACCGACTGGGCCTGAGGAACAGCCCGCATACAGGTCTCAACACCCTCGGGTCGCCGGGAGCCGACGGTGTCTTCCTAGCCTAGTCCTTGACCTGGCCGGCCTTCAGCCACAGCTGATCCAGCAGACGTCGGCATCTTCCCCGGCACCCGGCCGGTGCGGCTGTGGATCGCGGAACCGGTTGCCGCCTTGTCGGCGGCGACGGTCGCGGGGGAGTTCGACCGGGGCGTGTACGAGGAGCTGCTGGGGCGGGTCACGGTGACGAGTGAGGCATCTGCGGCGTAGGGCACAGGTGACCGAAATCCTCTGGCCGATTCGTCTCTCCCCCACCTAAGATCGCGAACGACCAAGATCGACCTTGTTACTGGGGGAACAATTGAACAAGATCACGAGGCTGGCCATGGTCGGCATCGCCTCCGTGGGCCTCATGGCCACCATGAACTCCGGCGCTTCGGCGGCCCCGGAGATCAAGGCCGGTCCCGCGGCCGCGCAGGAATGGGGCGGCGGCTGGAGCGACGTCCGGGACGTCAGCATCCGTGAGAAGCCCAGCACCACCGCACGGAAGGTCGGCACCCTGAAGAAGGGGAAGATCGTCAAGTGCTGGGTCGCCGGGTGCAGCGGTACGCACAACGGCGGCGCCTACAAGTGCTCAAGCAGCTCGCCGACCGAGAAGGACTGGCACGAGGTCCGGTGGAACGGCAAGAAGGCGTGGGCCGCGAGCCGTTGCCTGGAGTGGGGCCGGGTCGAGTGAGCTGAGCTCGTTACCGCTCGTACGGCGGCGGCCGTCCCCCACGGCGTGTGAGGGACGGCCGCCGTCGTCGTATCAGCCTGTCCGGCTAGCTCGGCGCGATGTAGAACTGGTCGAGGACCGCATCACACTGGTTGCCCTCGTTGCAGGCGAGCTCGATGGTGTTGGTGCCCTTGGTCAGGGTGACCGGAGCCCAAGAGGTCTGCCAGCCCTTTTCCCAGTCACCCTTGGGGGAGCCGATGAAGTTCTTCAGGCCCATGGGCTGGGTGTTCGCCTTGCCGTTCACCAGAAGCGTCGCATTGGCGTCGACGCCAGGGATGCTGTATCGGGCATACAGCCGGTAATCGCCGGCCTTCTTGATGCCGTCGACCGACCAGGTCACCTTGGAACCGACCTGATTGAAGCCTGTCACGTAGACGCCGCCGTCGGCCTTCGCGCCCTTGAAGTCCGATGCCGTTGTCAGACCTGCCCCGAGCCGCATCGCCTTCGCGTCGACCTTCGGAAGCTCGGTCTTGCCCGCCGCGCTCTTGCTGGCCGACGGACTCGGCTCGGTGCTCTGGGACTGGTCCTGGCCGGAGCCGGCCTGGTCGTCGGCCTTGTTGTCGTCCTTGTCGCCGCCCAGCATGGCCACGCCGATGCCGATGACGACCGCCGCGACCACCGCGATCGCGCCGATCAGCAGGCCCTTGGTGTTCGGGCCGCGGCCACCGCGGCCGCCTCCGCCGCCGGGTACCTGGTGCTGGGGGGCGGTGGTGGCTCCGCCGCCGCCGGGCAGCGTCTCCGGTGCCGCGTAGTGCGCGTTCGGCCGGCCGTAGCCGCCCTGCTGCTGGGGGGCCTGGCCGTACGCCGCGGTCTGGCCCGCGCCCGCCTGCGGCTGCTGGCCGTAGGAGCGGGTACCGACCGCACGCACCCGGTTGACCGAGTTCGGGTAGCCGTAGCCACCGGACGGCGGCTGGGCTCCGTTGGCCTGCCCGTCGGCGTAGAGATAGCCGAACGGGTCGTCGTCCTCGGGCGTGCTCGCGCCGTTGTTGCCGGGCGTCATCCCTTGGTCTCCTCAGTCAGGTGCGGTGCAATGCGGTACGGGTCGTGAGAGAGCGAGCCTACCCGCTCCCAGTGACCCAAACGGGTGACTCAGACCGCATCCACTCGCTGACCTCGGGTTCACCCAGCGCGTCTGTGTTGTTTGGGACGAGATCGTTTCTCGACGTACATCCGCTCGTCAGCGGATTTCAACACTTCGTCCGCCGTCATTCCACAGTGTGCCCATCCGATGCCGAAGCTGGCGCCGACCCGGACGGCACGCCCCTCGGCGCGGATGGGCTGGATGATCTCGTTGCGGAGGCGGACCGCGAGGTCCTGCGCGTCGGCCCGGCCGAGTCCGTCGGCGAGGATGACGAATTCGTCACCCCCGAGCCGGGCGACCGTGTCGCCGTCGCGGACGCCGCCGCTCAGCCGCCGGGCGACCTCGATGAGAACCGCGTCACCCGCGTTGTGCCCGAACCGGTCGTTGATCGACTTGAAGCCGTCGAGGTCGCAGAAGAGGACGGCGAGGCCCTTCGTGCCGTCGTCGTGGTCGCCGTCCGGGGCGACGGTGTGCACATGGTGGTCGTAGGCGTCGTACGGCTCGGCGGCCTGCCGGAAGTCGAAGCCGGGGCCGACGACGTCGAAGGCGGGGTGGCCGTAGGCCGCGTCATGGGACTCGGCGACGGCGGAGTGCGGGGGCGCGGCGCGCTGGCAGAGCCGCGCCGACAGGCGGGAGCGCAGCTCGGCGGAGTTCGGCAGGCCGGTGAGCGAGTCGTGCGAGGCGCGGTGGGCGAGCTGCAGCTCGCGGCGCTTGCGCTCCTCGATGTCCTCGACGTGGGTGAGGAGGAAGCGGGGCCCGTCGGCGGCGTCGGCGACGACGCTGTTGCGCAGCGAGACCCAGACGTAGGTGCCGTCCCGGCGGCCGAGGCGGAGTTCCGCGCGGCCGCCCTCCGCCGAGGTCCGCAGCAGGGTGCCTATGTCCTCGGGGTGGACCAGGTCGGAGAAGGAGTAGCGGCGCATCGCGGAGGCGGGGCGGCCCAGCAGCCGGCACAGGGCGTCGTTCGTGCGCAGGATCCGGCCGTGCTGGTCGCCGCCCATCTCGGCGATGGCCATGCCGGACGGGGCGTACTCGAAGGCCTGCCGGAAGCTTTCCTCGCTCGCCCGCAGCGCCTGCTGCTCGCGCTCCAGCCGGACGAGGGCGCGCTGCATATTGGCGCGCAGCCGGGCGTTGCTGATCGCGATGGCGGCCTGGAAGGCATACATCTGGAGGGCCTCGCGGCCCCAGGCGCCGGGGCGGCGGCCGTTGCGCGGGCGGTCCACGGAGAGTACGCCGATCAGCTCGCCGCAGGCCGCGCTGCCCTGCGGCCCGGGCGCGTACATGGGCGCGAAGAGCCGGTCGGCCGGATGCCACTCGTCCTCGAAGCGGGGCGCGGGGCCGTCGGTGTACCACTGCGGGACGTCGTCGTCGTCGAGGACCCAGCCCTCGGTGTGCGGTATGAACACCAGGTCGCCCCAGTGCTCGCCCATGCCGAGGCGGCGTTCCCAGGAATCGCGCGAGCCGACACGGCCGGTGATGAGGGCCTCGGCGGCGGGGTTCCCGGCGAAGGCGGCGACGACGAGATCGCCGTCGGGGCGTACGAGGTTCACGCACGCCATCTCGTACCCGAGAGCGGCGACGACGCCCTCCGCGACGGTCTGCAGTGTGTCCGCCAGGCTGCGGGCCGTGTTCATGTCGGCCATGACCTGGTGCAGTTGTCGCAGGGACGCAAGGCGGACGTAGGGCTCCGACTCGGTCTCCATGCTCGCCCTCCCCCCGAGACCTCGCAGCGAATCAAGGGTTCTCATCGGCGTATCGTCCTGGCAGCTTCCCCGCCACTGAATCACAGCGCGCTGCTCACTCGGTACACAGGGTCAACAATTCCTGCCCCTTGTGACTCAAGTCACAGGCAAAGCTGAACAATTGCCTGGAGTTTCTGCGTTCTTCACGTGCGTCTATCGAACGCAAACTTTGTCAGGTTGCGCCCAGGTATTTCCCCAAGGCACGGCGAACCGGCCTTCGGGAATCCGTTGCGAGTCCTAAGACCCAGCTCAGGCGGGAGCCCGATGCGCGGCGCGCGGGGCGGAGATTAGCGTTTCGGGTGTGCCGAACACTCCCGCTGCCACGTCCCCGATCATTCCGTCACCCGCCTCCGGGCATGCTGAGGGGGTGAGCAACGACGAGTTCCGCGCCGCCATGTCCCGGCTGGCCTCGGGCGTGGTCCTGGTGACCGCGCAGGAGCCGCCGCTCGACCCGGACGACCCCTCGGCGCCGGGCAGCGAGGACGTGGGCATGACGGCCACGGCCTTCATGTCGGTGTCCCTGGACCCGCCCATGGTGCTGGTGAGCCTGCGCGAGGGCTCCCGCATGGACGAGCTGCTCGACGAACAGCCCCACTGGGCGGTCTCGGTCCTGTCCGAGAGCCAGCGGCACATCGCGGGCCGGTTCGCCATGAAGGGCCGGGTCAGCGACCGGCTGCTGTTCGCCGACATCCCGTACACGCGCGGCGAGTACAGCGGGGCACCCCTGGTGGGCGGCGCCCTGGCCGTCCTGGAGTGCCGCACCGAGCAGCGCGTACCGGCCGGTGACCACACGCTGGTCATCGGCCGTGTCCTGACGGCCCGTGTGCCGAGCGCGGAGGGCGGACCGCTGACGTACTTCCGGGGGCGGTACCGGCAGTTGGGGTGAGGCGGAAACCCGGTGGCCCGGGGTTGATCGCCGACCCTAGGGTGCGCGCATGACGACGACGGGCCTCCACCTCGAAGAGATCACCGCCGGGAACCTCGACGCCGCCCTCGGCATCCGCGTCCGCCCCGACCAGGAACACGCGGTCGCCCCGGTCGTGAAGTCGCTCGCCGAGGCGTACGCGCACGGCGCCATCGCATGGCCCCGCCTCATCGTCGACGGCGACCGCCCGGTCGGCTTCCTCATGGCCTGCATCGGCATCGACTGGTACGGGGACGGCAGCGACATCCGCTCGGGCCTGTGGCGGCTGAACATCGCGGCCGGGGAGCAGGGCAAGGGGTACGGCCGTTTCGCCGTCGAGTCCGTCGCCGCCGAGCTGCGCCGGCACGGCACCAAGAAGTTCTACGTCACATGGCACCCGGGGCCGAACGGCCCTGAGGGCTTCTACCTGGGGCTCGGCTTCCGCCCGGACGGGGAGAACAGCGGCGGCCAGACCGTGGGGCTACTGGAGCTGGACTAGTTCCAGCCCTGTGCCGACCGGCCGCGCTTGGTCTCCGAGCGCTGCTTCTTCTCGCGCAGCCGCCGCTCGTTGATGCCCCGGGGGATCCGGGTCTGCCTGCGGGGCTTGGGCGGGGGTGCGGTGGCCTCGGCCAGGAGGGCGGCGAGGCGTACGGCGGCGGACTCGCGGTTGCGCCACTGGGAGCGGTGCTCGGAGGACCGTACGGTGACGACCCCGTCGACCAGGCGCCCGGCCAGCCGCTCCAGCGCCCGCTGCTTCCACACCTCGGGCAGCGCCTCGGTCTTCGCCAGGTCGAAGCTGAGCTCGACCTTCGAGTCACTGGTGTTGACGTGCTGTCCGCCGGGCCCCGAGGACCGCGAGAAACGCCACATGAGCTCGGCCTCGGGAAGGGAGACGGAGCCGCGGATGACGTGGGGACCAGACATGCCCTCCATGTTCCCGCTTCTGTCCGGTCCACGTCATCCCAATAATCGCGAGTAAAGAAAGTAAAGGAGCTGGAACCTCGCGTACCCCTCTCTACGTTCAGGGGGTAGCTGTAGCTTCTTTGCCGTACTGCCGTACGTAAACGAGGGAAGGGACTCCCAACAATGGCTGTAAGCCTGTCCAAGGGTGGCAACGTCTCGCTCACCAAGGAGGCTCCGGGCCTGACCGACGTCACCGTGGGCCTCGGCTGGGACGTCCGCACCACCACCGGCACGGACTTCGACCTCGACGCGTCCGCGATCGCGGTCAACACGCAGGGCAAGGTCTTCTCGGACGCCCACTTCGTGTTCTTCAACAACAAGCAGACCCCGGACAACACGATCGTCCACACCGGCGACAACCGCACGGGTGAGGGCGCCGGCGACGACGAGGCGAT
Source organism: Streptomyces purpurascens (assembly GCF_045040895.1). Taxonomy (NCBI): domain Bacteria; kingdom Bacillati; phylum Actinomycetota; class Actinomycetes; order Kitasatosporales; family Streptomycetaceae; genus Streptomyces; species Streptomyces purpurascens. Next base: position 4,258,394 of record NZ_CP108341.1, read on the forward strand.
CAACGTCAATCTCGCCGCCCTCCCGGCCGACATCGAGAAGATCGTCTTCCCGGTGTCCATCTACGACGCCGAGAACCGCTCGCAGAACTTCGGCCAGGTCCGCAACGCCTACATCCGCATCGTCAACCAGGCCGGCGGCGCCGAGATCGCCCGCTACGACCTGTCGGAGGACGCGGCCACGGAGACGGCCATGGTCTTCGGCGAGCTCTACCGCAACGGCGCGGAGTGGAAGTTCCGCGCCGTCGGCCAGGGCTACGCCTCGGGCCTGGTCGGCATCGCCCAGGACTTCGGCGTGAACGTCTGACGGACGTCCCGCTCGCTGTGACGGCGGAGCCCCCTGGCCTTGTAAAAGGGCCGGGGGCTCCCCCTTTCAGGGGCGCGGGGAACTGCGCGACAAGCCACAACGAAACCGCAGCCGCCCATGGCACCTGAGCGTCCACGGCGCTCCGGCCTCCCTCACGGCCGCTCCGGCTTCCCCTCCCCGTACAGCCAGTCCTCCCAGATCCCCTCGAAGTCCTCCCCGGGCGCCTGCTCCTCGACGTACGCCGTGAACTCGGCCGTGTCCGCGTTCCCGTGGCGATGGTCCGTCGCCCATCCCCGCAGGATGGCGAAGAACCTGTCGTCGCCGACGGCCTGGCGGATCTTGTGGAGGACCATCGCGCCCCGCTGGTAGACGGGGTCGCCGGAGATGTTCGCGGCATCCGCGGGCTTCGCGGGCGGGAAGGCCCAGAGGTCCTTGTACGTCTTCTCCCCGTCCTCGTACAGCGCGTCGAAGGACTCCTGCGCGCTCTCCCCGCCGTGGTCCTCCCGCCACAGCCACTCCGCGTACGTCGCGAAGCCCTCGTTGAGCCACATGTCGCGCCAGCTCTCCGGAGTGACGGAGTCGCCGTACCACTGGTGGGCGAGTTCGTGGACGAGGAGGGTGATGCCGGGGGCGCCGGGGAAGACGGGGCGCGTCTGGGTCTCCAGGGCGTAGCCGACCTCGGCCGCGCGGTCGACGATCGCGCCGGTGGAGGAGAAGGGGTAGGGGCCGAACCGCCGCTCCGCCCAGCGCAGGATCTCGGGGATGCGCGCGAGCACCGCGCGGCTCGGCTCCTGCTCCGCCGGGTCGACGGCCGTGTACACGGGCAGACCGTCCCGGACGGTGGAGCGGCTGATGTCGTAGCGGCCGATCGCGAGCGTGGCGAGGTAGCTCGCCATGGGCTCGGCGGAGTGCCAGCTGAACGTCGTACGGCCGCCCTTCGCGGTCGTGACGGTGCGCAACTCCCCGTTGGAGACCGCCCGGAGCCCCCGCGGCACGGTCACCGTGAGGTCGTACGACGCCTTGTCGGACGGGTGGTGGTTGCCGGGGAACCACGCCATCGACCCCGTCGGCTCGCCCAGCGCGAGCACCCCGTCCGCGGTGCGCAGCCAGCCCTCCTGGGAGCCGTCGGGGTCGGTGACGGTCTCGGGCGCCCCGGAGTAACGGACGGTCACGCGGAACGTCTCGTCCTGCCCGAGGTCCTTGAGCGGCCGGACGGTGAGCTCCTGCCCGGCCCGGTTCCAGCGGGCCGTCTCGCCGCCGACGGTGACCTTGCCGACCTCCAGGCCGATCAGGTCGAGGTTGAAGGCGGAGAGGTCCTTCGTCGCCCGCGCGGTGAGCGTGGCCGTGCCGGTGAGGTGATGGGCGTCCGGGTCGTAGGCGAGGCGCAGGCCGTAGTGGGTGACGTCGTAGCCGCCGTTGCCGGCCTTCGGGAAGTACGGGTCGCGTACGCCGGAGCCGCCCGGGGTGCCGTGGACCCCGCCGCAGGCCGTGAGGGCGAGAGCGGAGACGAGCAGGGCAGGGACAAGACGTACGGACCGGGCCACGACCTCGATCCTATGGGGGGCATGACAGCATCACCCCCGTGCTCGACATCGGCTACGCCCTCTCCAACCGCTTCCCGGACCCTCCGCAGACCGACTACCGCCGCGCGGACGTCCGCGCCCTGCGGCACGACCTGTTCTGCGGTGACGTCTACTTGGCGGACACCAAGACGGACCACGAGGTGTCCACAGCCTGGGGATGGGTGCCGGTGCTCGACTTCGCGTGGGCGCTGTGCGACATCGTGGAGCGGATCGACCGGGACCCGGCCGGCTCGCGGGCGTCCCGGCCGCAGCGGGCGGAGCTGGACTTCACCGAGTCGACCGACCGGATGCTGTTCGAGCGCCGCTTCGGGTGGGTGGACATCGAGGCCGACTGGATGCGCGCGGAGGAGCCCCCGCTCACCGTCTCCCACACGGAACTGCGCCGCGAGTCCCGGGACTTCCTGCACGACCTGCTCGCCGACCTCACCGATCTGCACGACGACCTCGCCGAGAACCCGGCGATCTGGACCCTCCAGGCCCGCTTTCCCCGGGTCTCCTGACAACGGTCCGCCACCGGGCTGACACGATCGCCCTTCGAACGGCAGCGATACAGCGGACACGGGGAGAACGGCGACATGAGCCAGGGGCACGTGACCTACGGCCTGAACTACAAGATGACGCCACCGGTCATCGTCAGCGGAGAAGGGCTTGAGCGGGGCACCATCGTCCGGCTTCACCGCGACCCCGACAGCCCCGCCCCGGACCGGCTCCGCTCACTGCGGGCCTTCCATCTGCGCGCGGAGGACTGGGCGCCGGTCGCCCGGGTGGTGACGGAGCAGCCCCTGGGGTCACGGCTGAGCGGACGCCCGGCGGTGTACCACGTCCTCGATCCCCACGGTGCGCCGCTCGGGCGGATCAGCCTGCGGCGGCGCCGCGCCTTCCGGTGGGGTCGCGAACGCTGGACCGTGGAACCGGCGGCGGGGCCGGTCCTGCACGGGTACGTGGGCCGACTGGTGTGGTGGGCGCTGTGGTGGCCCTTCGGGCTGCCGGTCTACCTCCTCTTCCTGCTCCTGGCCCTGATGGCGGAGATCGACGACGGCTTCCGTCCACCCCGGCGCATCACCTGGCGGGACGGCTCCCACCGCGCCCATGTCGTCTTCCGCGCGGTGGCCGAGGACTACCGGCTGCAGAGGCACGAACTGGACCCCCGTCTGGTCCACGCCCTCATAGCGCTGCACCAGTCCTATGACTGGCCGGAGCAGGCGGGGGAAGGTGGCTGGTACGAGTACTGAGGGTGAGCGTGCGGGGTCAGCCCTCCACCCTGATCCCCCACTCCATCGCCAGCACCGGTGCCAGATCCAGCAGTTGTGCCGTACTGATCACCGCCCCCGACAGCCGGTCAAGACCTCCGCTGATCTCCAGCGACGCGGCCCCGCGCAGGTCGACGTCCGTGAGGGTCGCCGCGTGAAGGTCGACGCCCTTCAGGGCGCAGTCCACGAACTCCACCCGCTCCAGGCGGGCGCCCCCGAAGTCCGGCTCGACGAGGACACAGCCCTCGAAGACGACGTCTCTGAGCCGGGCCGTGCGCAGATTCAGATAGTCGATCTTGCCGCCGCGGATCAGCACCCGCTCCAGCACCGCCCCGTGCAACTGCGGCCCGCCGAGGCGGGCGTCGGTCAGCTCCACGTCCCGCAGGGTCGCCTCGGCGAGGTCGGTGCCGACGCCCCGGACGCCGGTGAGGGCCGAGTCCAGGAACCGGGCATGCCGCAGCCGCGTCTCGTCCAGCGCGCACCCCTTCAGCGCGCAGTCCATGAAACGGGCCCCCGCCCCGTCCTGCCCAGTGAGCTCCGCGTCCCGGAACTCCAGCCCGTCGTAGTCCCCGTCCGGCTCCAGCCCACCGCCCCCGTACGGCTCCAGCGGCGGCAGCCGCACCTCCGGTCGCCGCGCGCCCTTCACACCCGTACCGCCGGCCACACCCGTACCGCCCGCCGCTCTCCTCGCCATGTCCCCATGCTGCACCCCACCACTGACAACACCCCCTGACCTGCGCGTACACGGGCCATGTCACATTCCGGCCCCCGCGAACGGTCGTAATCCCGAAGGCGATTGTCGACCTCAGGCCTCAGGGAGATCCCAGCCATGCACCGCATCACCGTCATAGGCGGCGGCTTCGCCGGACTGACCGCCGCCATCACCGCCGCCGAGGCGGGCGTCAAGGTCACCCTCCACGAAGCCCACCACACCCTCGGCGGCCGGGCCCGCACCGCCGAGGGCCCGTACCGCACGAACGAGGGCCCGCACGCCCTCTACAGCGGCGGCCCGCACTGGGCCTGGCTGAAGCAGCGCGACCTCATCGGCCCGCTCGCCCCGATCCCGCCCCTGGAGGGCGCCCGGCTACGGCTGCGGCACCACGGCGTGCTGCGCCGCACCCCGCCCTTCCCGATGCTGAAGCTGCTGCGCCGGACCGCCCGGTGGGCGCCCGTGGACGTCGACTTCCTGACCTGGGCGACCGGCATCGCGGGCGAGGAGGGCGCCCGGGCCGCCGCCCACTACTCGGCCGTCGCCCTCTTCCACCACGATCCCGGCTCCCTGTCGGCCGCGTTCGTGCTGGAACGCCTGCGCCGGGCCACCAAGCTGCCGCCCGAGGCCCAGTACCCGCGCGGCGGCTGGGCCGGCCTCATCGACCGGATGGCCGCCCGGGCCTGGAACCTGGGCGTCCGGATGGAGACCCTGTCCCGCGTCGACACGCTCCCCACCGACACACCGGTGATCGTCGCGACCTCCCTGGACGCCGCCCGGAGTCTGCTCGACGACACCTCCCTGACCTGGCCGAGCGGCCGTACCACCCTCGTCGACCTGGCCGTGCGCACGCGGCGCGGCGACGCCTTCGCGGTCTCCGACCTGGACGCGCCCGGCTGGCTCGAACGGTTCACCGCCCAGGACCGCAGCCTCGCCCCGGCCGGCGAGCAGCTCGTCCAGGGGCAGATCCCCATCGCCCCGCACGAGTCCAAGGCCGACGGCACCGCCCGCGCCGAGCAGCTGCTCGATCTGGGGTTCCCGGGCTGGCGCGAGCGCGTCACCTGGCGGCGCGACTCCGTCGCGGCGGGCCGTACGGGCGCGGTCGACCTGCCCGGCACCAGCTGGCGTGACCGGCCCGCCGTGGACCGGGGCGACGGTGTCTACCTGGCCGGCGACCAGGTCGCGGCCCCCGGCGTGCTCTCGGAGGTCTCCTTCAACAGCGCCCTGACGGCGGTCTCCCTGGCCCTCGGCCGCCGGGAGCTTGACCTCAAGCAAGCTTGAGGTTGAAGGCTGGGGTCCATCCGGCGCCCCGCCGGCGCCCACCCGGCGATCCCACGAGGAGCTCCCATGCACGCCATCCGCCTGCACGCCTTCGGCCCGGCCGAGAACCTCGCCCACGAGCAGGTCGAGGACCCCCTGCCGGGCCCCGGACAGGTCCGTATCGCCGTACGGGCGGCGGGTGTCCACCTCCTGGACGCCGCCCTGCGCGAGGGCATGCGGGGCGGACCGGCGGGCGAGCCGGCAGCCCTGCCCACCGTCCCCGGCCGCGAGGTCGCCGGTGTCGTCGAGTCCCTGGGCGAGGGCGTCGCGGACCTGTGGCTCGGCAAACGGGTCGTCGCCCACCTCGGCTTCGTCCCCGGGGGCTACGCCGAGCTGGCCGTCACCGACGTCGAGCGGCTGCACGAGATCCCGCGCAACCTGGACTTCGCCGAGGCCGTCGCCATGATCGGCACGGGCCGTACGGCGATGGGGATCCTCCAGTTCGCCGACCTCGGACCCGGCTCGGTGGCCGTCGTCCCGGCCGCCGCCGGAGGCATCGGCACGCTTCTCGTGCAGTACGCCAAGAACGCCGGCGCGACCGTCATCGGCCTCGCTGGCGGGCCGGAGAAGGTCGCCCGCGTACAGGCGAACGGTGCCGATCTCGCCGTCGACTACCGGGACCCGGCCTGGCCCGCGAAGGTCCGCGCCCACCTCGGCGGCCGCACCGCGACCGTCGTCTTCGACGGCGTCGGCGGCGACGTGGCCCGCGAGGCCGTCGCCCTCCTCGGCCCCGGCGGCAGGCACATCGTCTTCGGCTGGTCCGGCCAGGGCATCCTCGACGGCGAGCCCTACCTCGTCGACGGCGTCTCCGAGCAGGTCCTCGGCCCCGCGATGCTGGGGAAGGCCGGCGGCCCCGACCCCCTGCGCACCCTCGAACTGCGCGCCCTCACCGAGGCCGCCGCCGGCCGGCTCACCCCGGCCGTACAGCGCTTCCCGCTCCGCGAGGCGGCGGCCGCGCACCGGGCACTGGAGAGCCGGGGCACGATCGGAAAGGTGGTCCTGGAGCCATGACCCGACACCCACCAGCGGCGACGAACCCGCGGATGCAGCCCGCCCCGATCCATGGTCTTCTGGCCGGATGAGCGTCACCCGGACGGGCGGAGACGGCCCTGGCGCGGACACCGACCCCCGTCGCTGGTGGGGACTGGTCGTCATCGCCCTGGCCCAGCTGATGGTCGTACTCGACGCGACCATCGTGAACATCGCCCTCCCCTCCGCACAGGCCGACCTCGGCATGTCCGACGGCAACCGGCAGTGGGTGATCACCGCCTACACCCTCGCCTTCGGCGGACTGCTCCTGCTCGGCGGGCGGATCGCCGACCTCGTGGGCCGCAGACGCACCTTCGTCATCGGGCTGGTCGGCTTCGCCGCGGCCTCCGCGCTCGGCGGCGCCGCCACCGGAGCGGGCATGCTCTTCGGCGCCCGCGCGCTGCAGGGCGCCTTCGCCGCCGTCCTCGCCCCCTCCGCGCTGTCCCTGCTGACCACCACGTTCACCGACCCCAAGGAACGCGGAAAGGCCTTCGGCATCTACGGCGCCCTGGCCGGCAGCGGATCCGCGATCGGTTTCATGGTCGGCGGGTTGCTCACCGAGTACCTGAACTGGCGCTGGTGCCTCTACGTCAACGTGCCCATCGCCATCGCCGCCGTGCTCGGCGCGCTCGCCCTGCTCCACGACCGCCCCGGCCACGCCGGAGCCCGCCTCGACGTCCCCGGCGTCCTGCTCGGCTGCGGCGGCCTCGTCGCGATCGTCTACGGCTTCAGCGAGGCCGAGTCCCGGGGCTGGAGCGACGCGAGGGTGCTGTCGCTGTTCGCCGTCGGTGTCGTACTCCTGGCGGCGTTCGTGTGGTGGCAGTCCCGGGCGCCGATGCCGCTGCTGCCGCTGCACATCATCCGCGACCGCGACCGCGCGGGCTGCTTCCTGACCATGGCGCTGGCCGTCATCGGCATGTTCGGCCTCTTCCTGTTCATGACGTACTACCTCCAGGCCGTCCTCGCGTACTCGCCCGTCAAGACGGGCCTGGCCTTCCTCCCCCTCACGGCCGCGATCATCATCGGCTCCACCCAGATATCCGCCCGGCTGCTCCCCCGCGTGCCTCCGCGCATGCTGATGGTCCCCGGCATGCTGCTGGCGGCGGGCGGCATGCTGATCCTGACCCAGATGACGACGCACTCCTCCTACGCCACCGAGATCCTGCCCGCGCTCCTGCTGCTCGGCCTCGGCATGGGCCTGACCTTCATGCCGGTCTTCTCCACCGCCACCGCGGGCGTCGCACCCCAGGACTCGGGCGTGACCTCGGCGACGGTCAACACGTCACAGCAGGTGGGCGGTTCCATCGGCACGGCTCTCCTCAACACCATCGCGACCACCAGCACCGCCACATACGTCACGGCCCACCTCACCGACCCGTCCGACCGCGCCCGGGTCATGCGGGAGGGCGTCGTCCACGGCTACACCGTCGCCATCTGGTGGGCCGCCGGCATCATGCTGCTGGCCGGCCTGGTCGCGGGTCTGATGGTGACGACCAAGGGACCGAAGCACGGGACACCGGTGGACCGGCCGGTTCCGGAACCGGCGGCCTGACGGACGAGAAGCCCCCGGCTAATTCACATGACCCGCCCGGCATGCCCCACTACCGTGCCGAGAGTGATCGACATTCCACGCGAACTGGCAGCATCACAGGAGAAGTTCAACGGCGAAGCGGGCCGCGCCTTCATCACCGGACTGCCTGAACAGACGGCCCGCTTCCTCGACCACTGGAAACTGAAACCCGACGGACCTCCCATGCACGGCGTCTCCGCCCTGGTCCTCCCGGTCCTCCGCCCCGACGGCACCCCAGCGGTCCTCAAGCTCCAGATCCTCGACGAGGAGAGCGAAGGCGAACCGGTGGCGCTGCGCGCCTGGAACGGCGACGGAGCCGTCCGCCTCCTCGACCACGACGAGCCGACCGGCACCATGCTGCTGGAACGCCTCGACGAGACCCGCATGCTGTCCCACGTGCCGGACACCCACCAGGCCGTCGTCACGATCGCGGAGCTCCTCGCCCACCTCGCCTCCTTCCCCGCCCCGCCCGGCCTGCGCCGCCTCGGCGACATCGCGTGGGCCATGCTCGACCAGACCCCGTGGGCCCTGGGCCGCATCCCCGACCCCGAGGCCCGCCGCCTGGTCGCCGACTGCGCGGCCGCCGTACGCGAGGTCGTCGACGAGCCGGGCGACCGCCTCCTGCACTGGGACCTCCACGACGAGAACGTCCTCGCGTCCGACCGCGCCCCCTGGCTGGCGATCGACCCCAAGCCCCTGGCCGGCGACCCCGGCTTCGAACTCTGGCCGGCCCTCGACAACCGCTACGACCCCGACGACATCCTCTGGCGCTTCGACGCCATGACCGACATCCTCACCCTGGACCGCCCCCGGGCCCGCGCCTGGACCCTCGGCCGCCTCCTCCAGAACACCCTGTGGGACATCGAGGACGACCGCCCCCTCGACGACGCCCAACTCGAGATCGCCCGCCGCCTCCGCAGCCACGGCAACTGACCGATGCAACCGTTCCTGCCCGGCCTGGAACTCTCCCGCCGCTTCTACACCGAAGCCGTACGCCCGCTCCTGGACGAGGCCCTCCCCGGCATCCCCCACTCCGCCGCCCGCCTCGGCAGCGGCTCCGAGGTCCTCGGCTACGACACCCCACGCTCGGCCGACCACGAGTGGGGCCCACGCCTGCAGCTCTTCCTGCGCCCGCAGGACGCCGGCCACCACGGCCCCCGCCTCACCGCCCTCCTCTCCCACCGCCTCCCGAAGACCTTTCTCGGCCACCCCACCCACTTCGCCCTCACCGGCGAAGACCCGGGAACGGACATCCGCGTCATGACCAGGACCGACGGCCCGGTCCACCACCGAGTCGACATCACGGACCCGGGCACCTGGTTCACCGCCCACCTCGGCTTCGACCCGTCCGAGACCGTCACCACCACGGACTGGCTGGCCACGCCCACCCAGCTCCTGGTCGAAGCCACCGGGGGCGCGGTCTTCCACGACGGCCTCGACCGGCTCACCCCGGCCCGCACAGCCCTCCGCTGGTACCCGCACGACATCTGGCTGTACGTCCTGGCCTGCCAGTGGAAACGCATCTCCCAGGAGGAGGCCTTCGTAGGCCGCTGCGGCGAGGTGGGTGACGAACTCGGCTCCGCGGTCGTCGCCGGCCGACTGGTCCGCGACCTGATGCGCCTGTGCCTCCTGATGAACCGCCGCTACCCGCCCTACAGCAAGTGGCTGGGCACCGCCTTCGCCCAGACCCCCCAGGGCTCGGCCCTCACCCCCACGCTGACGGCGGCCCTCACCGCCCCGGACTGGCCCACCCGCGAACGCCACCTGACACGGGCCTACGAAGCCCTCGCCACCCACCACAACGCCCTCGCGCTGACGCCCCCGGTCGACCCCACCACCCGCCCTTACCACGGCCGCCCCTTCCAGGTCCTCCACGCGGAACGCTTCACCGCGGCCCTACGCGCCCGCATCACGGACCCGGACCTGCGCGCACTGCCGGACACCGGCGCGATCGACCAGTTCATGGACAACACCGACGCCATGCAAAAGCCCAGGCCCGGAGAGGTCCGGCCTGGGCGGTGAAGAGCCCCCTGTCGGATTCGAACCGACGACCTACGCATTACAAGGGCCTGCAGGGTCGTGACGACTGGTACTCCATGATCACGCTGGATCCTGTTTTCCCTGATCAGCGACCTGCAGGCTGATCCATGCCTGCCGCTGAATCCATTTGGTGCCGCGCCATCCGCTCACGCATCGCTCACGCACAGCAGGCGGCCGACCAGCGCTCCCCCAAGGAGCCGGAGTAGCTCTTCGCACGCGTGCGGGGCCTGCGGTAACCCCGGCGAAGACATGCCGTGCCCTCCAGCGCAAGACCACTGCAGCCGGCCCTTGCCGCGGAAGGCACGGAAGACCAAGGCGACCACACCGACGGTGGCGAGCAGGGGCATGCCCGATGCAGCCAGCACGAGCGATGCAGACGCGTCAGGCGTTAGCCTCGCGCTTTCATGAAGCGTGCTGTCCGGTAGGTGGTCAGGAAAGCAGAAAGTGCCTCTGACCAGCAAGAATGAGGATTGTCGAGGTCCTTGTTCCTGCCACCGCCGGAGGCACTTCCCAGGTGAAGCACTCTATCGGGTTGTACCCCCGTGTCCGTGTCCAGTGCGACGGCCGCCAGGTCGTCTCCCAGGCCGGCTCGGTCCTGCTCGTCGACACGGTCCGCAAGACCGGTCTTGACCAGGCCATACCCCAGGCCCTGGCTCCGTGGCGCAACCCACGGAGCCTCCGCACGAGGGTGGATGCGTCGATGGGGCGGATGGGACCGCTCCCGAAGAAAAGACCGACCGGTCACTCGCACGCGTCGATGCCGGCGCGGTCTCTGCGCCAGGGACTGAGTCAGCTGCCGTTGTTCTGCTCTGCCCGGAAGTACCGCCAGGCTGTCTTCGGGCTGCTTCCGAGCAGCAACGCGTGCAACTCCTGCGCTGTCGCGGTGATCCGGCCGACGATCAGGCTCCGCTAGGCGGAAGAGCATCGGCTCAATGCGATGCGCGGCGGGCTTGATGGCCCAAACGGCTCAGGCCGCAGCGCCGATACCTTCGGCAGGTGTCACATTCCCGTCTCTCCCCGTCTCGGCGCAAGGGGAGGAACGCGGTCGTATGCGGCGCTGCATCAGCAACACTTGCTCCCCCGGGCGGCACACGGAGACCGGGTTGGTGAGACCAGGTCGCCTGAGTGCAAGGTCAATGTAGACACGTGGCACCGACGGAAATAGGCACTGGTCGGGGACATAGCAGAAAGAGGGTCGTGCTGAGGAAGTGTCCGGACACGGCGTGCCTCGACTCCTGATCAGTGATTTTCCTGTGCAGTGGAACGGAGCGGGCCGGACGTCGCGCTTCGGTACGTTGGCCGATTCCGGCCTCTCCTGAGCCGTCATGTGCGAACCGTGGTGCGTCGGCCGGTTTTTCCTCACCCCGGGGCTGACCCGCACCTACCGCCCTCACAGAAGAGTTCGGGAGCAGGCAACCGCCCACGACCAGTACGAGTGCAAGAACGTCGGCTGACACCAGGCCAAGTGACCTGCGAATTCACAGTGGCCGATTTTCAGTGTCCGAAAACCAACCCATCTGCGGCGTAAGGAAACTGATGGCCTACCGGCCAAGGAAAGGGGAGATGTCGTTCCGTATTTGCGAAGCTCAAAACAAGCTCAACAGACTATTGCAGGACAGCCGAAGGGGATACAGTCGCACCCGTTTCCAATCGAGAGCATGACAAGGGAGCTCCATGTTCACGCGTTCCGTCATACGTACCACCATCGTCGCCGCAGCCCTGGCCCTGACCGCCGTCACCGCTACAAGCGCTAGCGCTAACGCCGCCGCCAACTTAGGCGTCAAGGACCCGAAGATCGTCGAACTCAGAGACAGCAAGGGCCTCAAGATGATCGAAGGCGCTGGTGGCAAGGCGCTTCTGGAAGCCAACGCGCCTATGGCTGCGGCTGCCGCCAACGTTTGCGGCTCCGGCTACACCATCTCCGAGGGCGCTGCACGATACGGCACGAACGCCACCCTCTACCTGTGGTGGAACGGCAAGTACAGTGGCTCCAACAAGCTGTACGACAAGTACATCTGCGGTGTCCTCTTCAACGACACCGGCTCCGCGCGTTCCATGGGCATCCGCCTGAAGGACAACTTCACCGACACACCTCACACCGAGGACTTCGGTACGTACAGCACCTACGCCGGGCCCGTCTACCAGAAGCGCGGCGGCTGCGGCGAGGCGTACTCCTACATGAAGTCCGGGAGCCAGGTCGTCGTCGACAACACCTACAAGATGTCCGGATGCAACTGACCTCCATTCGTGGCGGGCTGCGTCGTATCGCGTACGGCGCAGCCATCGCCGCCACCATCCTCAGCGCCGCTGGATGCACCGCCAGTAAGACCGTTCCGGACAGGGCCACGGAATCTGTGACCGTCCCGCCGTCGTTGGTCCCGCCGTCGCCGGTGGTCGAACAGACCGGTGAACCCACGCATGATCCGACGCCGGTGATCAGTTACCTCGGTAAGACGAAGATCGTCACCTCGGACAATGTCGAAGTACGGGTCACGCCCGGCGAGTACGGGATCAATGTGGCCTGCAACGTCACCAATGACACGGGGAGAGCTCTCCGGTACCAGACGCAGATCACTGTCAGCTCCGAAGGCGTCTCATACAGCGCGGAATTCGACTTCGGTTCCATCTTGCCCGGAGCCGTCGGCCAGCAGTCCAAGGCCGTGGGATCCAACACCACTGAAGTGCGCCAGGAAGATATCAAGGTGTACATCGACTCCGTCATCACTTACTGACTTCGGAAGCGCGATGTCGTCTTGGTGCGAGCGCAAGTCCGGTTCCAGTGATGCAGCCGTCGAGGACTTGATGGCTGTACTGGAGTTGGCGTAGCCCGGCGCCTGATGGGGACGCCGGTTCTGGGACACGCCCGGTGGGTCCCGGGCGCCAGATGGGAGATGACGTTATGCGGCTGAGTGCAGGCATCCTGCGTGAGGGTTCGTCCGCTTGCTGACGGACCCTTTCGGCTCATTCGAGGGCGGTCGTTTCTGCAGGTGGGCAGGCTGGTCGCCCTGAACCGCCCCGCCCGCCGCACGGTCGCCGATCTGGACGGAGCGGACTTCTTCGACCACTCCGGCCTGCACCCCTTGGCTACGCCTCCTGCAACTCTCCCCGCCCACCGATCCGCTCTCTATCCGTCCCGCCCTCGGCGGCACTTTCAGGCGAGGTTGTTCCACCCGCCGGTGCTGGCGGCAAAGCCGCTGCTCGCCGCGGGCTGCATCTCGGTGATCACAGTTGACACCGAACGCCACAGCAGAATCAAACTAATGGTGCTATTTTCTTTAGCACCATGCTGCTAAAGCTGAACTCTTCAGACAACCGCCTCCTCCACGAGCAGGTGGCCGGTGCAATCCGACGCGCCATCACCGAAGGGGAGTGCGTGCCGGGTGACCGGCTTCCCCCTGCACGGGACCTCTCCCAAGTTCTGGGAGTGAACGTCAACACCGTCCTGCGCGGTCTTCGAGCGCTTCGCGACGAAGGGGTACTGGAGTTCCGGCGAGGCAGAGGCGTAACAGTGACCCACGGGGCGGCCGAGCGCTCTGCACTACTGGATCGCGTACGCGACCTCGTGGCCGATGCGGCGCACCTCGGATACAGCAAGAGCGACCTCATCGACATGATCAGGGAGATTCCGTGACCAACCATGCGGGCCGTAGGCGGCGTGGGGTGTCGCCGGCTGGGCCTCGGGGGTCTTCGTCCTGCTCGCCGCCCTGCCGCTGGCTGCCAGCAATCGATTACCGGACCGGCTGGCGACGCACTGGGACGCCGGCTCCGGCAAGCCCGACAGTTCCATGCCTCTGTGGGCCGCGTCGCTCTTCCCGGCGCTGATCTGGGGAGTGATGGCGACGACTGTGGCACTGGTGCTGTGGCGGGCCCGCGCCACTTCGAACAGTGGAGCACGGGGGTGGGTTGGCGCGACGCTGGGGTCCGGGGGCGTGCTGCTCCTGGGCGGACAGGCCGCTGTCGTTCGGGCGAATCTGGACCACTCGGACTGGCGCGAGGCGGACACGGTTACAGGCTGCCGGTGTCACAGCAGTGGCAGCCGTCGTGGCGGCACTGGGGGGGGCTTGATCGGGGCTGAGGCTGCGTTGCTGGCCGGGCCGTTCGCTCTTGCCTCTGTCTTGGTATTCGGCTTCGCGTCGGTGCAGGCACGGGTGACTGAGAGGGGTCTGGAGGTGGCCTTCGGGTCTCTGGGCTGGCCGGCCCGACGCTGGCCTACTGACGCCATTGCGGCTGCCCGCGTCGAGGCACGCACACCTGCCCAGGTCGGCGGCTGGGGATACCGACTGAGCGGGCTGGGCACCACGGTGATGCTCCGCAGTGGGGAGTGTCTGGTTATCCGCACCCACACTGGCAAGGACTTTGCCGTCAGCGTGGACGATGCTGAGCGCGGGGCTGCCCTCCTGGATTCCTTGAACACTCAACGTTCAAGTTGACGTGCGGGTGGTTCTAGCAGGGCGCCAGCCGCACCGGGCGGAGCGTTCCTTCCCGGTGAGGCCGCGGCGCCTGAACGCCGCCGCCAAACTGGTCCCACCCCAACGCAAGGCGGAGGCCGAAGAGGCCGCGCGGAAGGCCGAGAAGGCCCGGGAGAAGGCCAAGCGCGCCAAGAAGGCCCAGGCCGAAGGCAAGAAGAAGAGCCGGCGGAAGAAGCCCAAGAGGTAGGGACGATCGCCCTCCGCTCACGCATCGTGCACGCAAGCAGAGTCACGACGTCTCGGCCGTGTGACACGCCCCGCCCCGAGCAACAGAAAACCCCAGGTCACGGGCTATGTGACCTGGGGCCCAAGGGAGCCCCCTGTCGGATTCGAACCGACGACCTACGCATTACAAGTGCGTTGCTCTGGCCATCTGAGCTAAGGAGGCCCGTACGGGTGTGCACCCGCACGTGCCCGAGCAGTGTACCCAGGTCCCCGACGGGCCCCGTCGAAAATTTCCGCGAAGTTCACAGGCCCGGAGGTACTGACAGACCAGGTGAACGCCAGGTACGGTCCTGAGCCAGTTCACACGCGTGGACTACACCACAACGGAGTTCCCGTCGTGGCACCGCCTTCCTACTCGGATCGTCCGGCACGTTCCTGCCGGTAGAAGGGGTTCACTCATCATGGCCACTGTCTCGTTCGACAAGGCGACCCGGATCTACCCGGGCACCGACAAGCCCGCTGTTGACGCGCTGGAGATCGACATCGAGGACGGCGAGTTCCTCGTCCTCGTCGGCCCGTCCGGCTGCGGCAAGTCCACCTCGCTCCGCATGCTCGCGGGGCTCGAGGACGTCAACGCCGGCGCCATCCGCATCGGCGACCGCGACGTCACGCACCTGCCGCCGAAGGACCGGGACATCGCCATGGTGTTCCAGAACTACGCGCTCTACCCGCACATGACCGTCGCCGACAACATGGGCTTCGCGCTCAAGATCGCCGGCGTCAACAAGGCGGAGATCCGGCAGAAGGTCGAGGAGGCCGCGAAGATCCTCGACCTCACCGACTACCTGGACCGCAAGCCGAAGGCGCTCTCCGGCGGTCAGCGCCAGCGTGTCGCCATGGGCCGCGCCATCGTGCGTGAGCCGCAGGTGTTCCTCATGGACGAGCCGCTGTCCAACCTGGACGCCAAGCTCCGCGTCAGCACCCGTACGCAGATCGCGAGCCTGCAGCGCCGCCTCGGCATCACCACCGTCTACGTCACCCACGACCAGGTCGAGGCCATGACGATGGGCGACCGCGTGGCGGTCCTCAAGGACGGTCTGCTCCAGCAGATCGACACCCCGCGCAACATGTACGACAAGCCCGCCAACCTCTTCGTGGCCGGCTTCATCGGCTCCCCCGCGATGAACCTGGTCGAGGTGCCGATCACCGACGGCGGCGTGAAGTTCGGCAAGTCGGTCGTGCCGGTGCAGCGCGACGCGATCGCCGCCGCCACCGACAAGACCGTCACCGTCGGTGTCCGCCCCGAGCACTTCGACGTCTCGGACGCCGAGCAGGGCCTCGCGGTCACCGTGAACGTCGTCGAGGAGCTCGGCGCCGACGCCTACGTCTACGGCACCGCGAAGGTCGGCGACGACTCCAAGGACCTCGTCGTCCGCGTCAGCGGCCGTGACGTCCCGGAGAAGGGCAGCCAGCTGCACATCGTGCCCCGCTCCGGCGAGACCCACGTGTTCTCGACGTCGACCGGCGCGCGCCTGTCCGACTGACGGCAACCGCAAACACCCAACCCCGGGTAATTCACCCAGGTTGACGAAGAAGGCCCCGCAGAGCGCTGCGGGGCCTTTCTCGTTGTCGACAAATACCCCGGCAGACCGGACGTTTCGAGCAGTGTGCGTCAACCCCCTACCCAAAAATGGGCCCCTGCTCATCCCCCGAACCGGTGACTAAATGTCTACAAACCATTACCCCGCGCTACCCTCACACGCGTGAAGCACTCCACTACCCAACAGACGCGACGCGGCCGGGGCCCCGCCCGGCGAATCGGCCGCACCCTCGCTTTCGTCCTGCCCGTCGTCCTGGTGCTCTCCGGGACCCTCGCGGTGAGCCGAGTCAACTGGTCGGGGGGCTCCTCCGACCCGGTGCTCACCGCAGCGGACACCGCCATGTCCGCCGGCGCCCCGCGTGCCGCCAAGCGTGCCCCGCAGGACGTCCTGCGCGACAGGCTGCTGACCGAGCTGCAGGAGGAGAACCCGGGCGTCGCCCTCACCCACCTCCAGCAGGCCGTCGACGACCGCCCGTCGCTGGCCCGGCACTGCGCCTCCCTCGCCCGCGCCCTGGGCCAGGCCGCCGTCCGGGTCTACGGCCCGACGCGCGCCCAGTCCTACGCCCGCCCGGTCTGCGACACCGCCTTCGCCTCAGGCGTCGCCGCCGCACACAGCTGAGCGCACCGCCCTGCCACCGGGTGGGCAGTCCATAACGGCAGACGCCAGAACCTCTCGTCCGCCGCAATCCGCGGGCGGGACGCCCCGTACAGTTCGGTCTCATGAGCGATCCGAGCGCCGCGTCCCGCCCCGTTCAAGCCGTCGTTCTGGCCGGAGGCCAGGGCTCCCGGCTGCGTCCGTACACGGACGACCGGCCCAAGCCGATGGTCGAGATCCCTGGGACGGGGACGCCGATCATCGGCCATCAGCTGTCCTGGCTCGCCGAGGAGGGCGTGACGGACGTGGTGGTCTCCTGCGGCCACCTCGCCGAGGTACTGCAGACGTGGCTGGACACGGCCGATCTGCCCGTCTCCGTCACCACGGTCGTGGAGTCGGAGCCCCTCGGCCGCGGCGGCGGCCTCAAGTACGCCGCGGAGCGCCTTCCCCACCCGGACCAGCCCTGGTACGCCACGAACGGCGACATCTGGACCCGGTTCTCGCTGCGTGACATGGCCGACTTCCACGCCGAGCGGGACGCGATCGCGACACTCGCCCTGGCCCGGCCCCGCCTGCCGTGGGGCGCGGTGAAGACGGACGGCTTCGGCCACATCACCGACTTCATCGAGGCCCCGCCGTCGACCTTCGAGATCAACGCGGGCGTCTACGTCTTCTCCCCCGAGTTCACGGATCTGCTGCCGCAGCGGGGTGACCATGAGCGTACGACGTTCCCTCGCCTGGCCCGCGAGCAGCGGCTGGCCGGATTCACGATCCCTCAGGGGTCCTACTGGCGTGCCATCGACACGGCGAAGGACCTGACGGAGGCTGCGAAGGAACTGGCCGCTACGGGCCGTTGAGAGCGCGCACAGGAGAGGGGCCCCGCACCGTGACGGTGCGGGGCCCCTCTCCTGTTTCCTGCTTCGGTCGGCCGGCTAGCCCAGCAAGCCGCCCACCAGGCCCGGCTGGCCCGAGGAGGAGCCGTCGCCGGTGCCGCCGGTCGAGCCGGAGCCGCCCGTGTCGGAGCCGCCGGACGTGGGGCCGGAGGTCGTGCTCGGTGCCTCGTCGGCCGGGGAGGACTGCCGGGGCGGGGCCTGGCCCGCGCTGCCCTGGGTCTGGCTGGGCGAGCCGCCGGTGACGGTGCCGCTGCCCCGGGTGGCGTCCGGCCGGGTCGTGGTGCCCGCGCTGGGGCTGGCCGAGCCGGCCGTGGCGCCCTGGGTGGGCGACGTGGAGGCCGACGGGGTCCTCTTGTCCTGCCGCTTGCCGGGTTCGCCCGGGAGCGGGGAGCCCGGCAGCTCGTTGCGCGGGGCCTCGCCGGGGCCGGGGACGACGACCCGGTCGGCGTCGCGGACGGCGCCGCCCAGCAGCGAGCCGACGAGCAGGGTGAGTCCGGCGGTGATGGCGGTGACGAGGGCGCCGCGCCGCAGCACGTAGCTGCGCAGGTCCCAGATGTCGGCGCGGGGCCCGAGGCGGCGCCAGGCGCTGCCGGCCAGCCGGCCGTCGACGGAGTAGACGGGGGCGCCGGCGATGATCAGCGGGGACCAGGCGGCCAGGTAGATGATGTCGGGGGTCTCGTAGGCGGGGACGCTCTTCCAGCTGACGGTGACGAGCAGCGCGGCCGAGAGCAGGGCGCCGAAGGCGGCGGCGACACGCTGCCAGCAGCCAAGGACCGTCAGGACACCGACGATGACCTGGGCGAAGGCGATGACCAGCCCGGAGCCGACCGGGTGCTGCAGGGCGAACTGGCGCAGGGGCTCGGCGACTTCCCAGGGGTGCAGGGTGTTGAGCCACGTGACCATGGAGCCGCGCTTGCCGCCGTCGAAGTAGACGGGGTCGCACAGCTTGCCCATGCCGGCGTAGATGGAGATGAAGCCGAGGAACACGCGCAGCGGGAGCAGGACGACGCCGAGGTTCATCCGGCGGCCCGGATAGTAGGCGTGCCGCGCCGGGTCGTCGCCGTGACGCCTGGAGGCCCGCCCGGCCTCGTCCGTGTCGGCGGTGAGGTCCTCGAAGTCCTCTTCCGCGTAGGCGGGTTCGTCGTAGGCGCTGCCGACGGTGCGCATGGGGGGCAGCAGCCGGGTGCCGTCGGAGTGGGTGCGCTGGGGGCCGACGACGGGGGTCTCGACCGTCTGGTCGAGGTCGTCCTCGTATCCGGCGCCGTAGCCGTCGCCCTGGTATCCGGTGCCGCCGTAGCCCGTGTTCCCGTGGCCGGTGGCCGGGCGGGAGATGACCTGGGTGGCTCCGGCGTCGGAGGCGGGCTCCTCGGTGTGGCGGATGCTCTCGTGCCGCACGGCCTGGAGGAGCCGGTGGGCGCCGGTGTCGTCGGGCGCGGATCTGCCGCTCCAGACGACGGGCCGGCGGCGGGCGGTGGCCCCGTCCGCCCCGCCCCCGGCGGTGGCGACGGGGATGCGGGCGGTGTCCTCGCTGGCGGTCAGGTGCCGTGCGACCCGAGGGGACTGGACGCGACGCGTCGAGACGCCCAACTGCACGCGGAAACTCGCGTGATTGACGATGACCTGCGCCGGGTCGCTCGGCACCTTCACCATGCTCAGCGCGGGAGCGTCGTCGAGTCCCGACGAGCGGTCCCCCGTGGGAGTGCGGGGTGTTCTGGTGTCCACACTCATCTAACCGAGTGACGTCGCGATAGGACACTGCTTTGACCGGCCGGATCTGTCCGGACCCCGTCAAGCTTGTCCTTGTCGCCCCGACACCTCCGGAATTACCCCGTACGGGTGAAGTTCCGGATGCCTGTTCAGCGACGCCGGCGCGCCGCCTCGTACAGCACGATCCCCGCCGCCACACCGGCGTTGAGCGACTCGGTGCCGCCCGGCATGGGGATCCGCACCCGGTAGTCGCACGTCTCGCCGACCAGCCGGCCCAGTCCCTTGCCCTCGCTCCCGACGACGATGGCGACAGGCCCGCCCAGGGCCTCCAGCTCGCCGAGTTCGACCTCACCGTCCGCGGCGAGGCCGACGACCACGATGCCGGCCTTCTTGTACGCCTCCAGCGCGCGCGTCAGGTTGGTGACGCGGGCGACGGGCGTACGGGCGGCCGCGCCGGCGGACGTCTTCCAGGCACCCGCCGTCATCCCGGCGGCCCGCCGCTCGGGTACGACGACGCCGTGCCCGCCGAAGGCCGAGACGGACCGGACGACCGCGCCGAGGTTACGCGGGTCGGTCACACCGTCGAGCGCGACGATCAGCGGGTCCACGCCCTCGTCGGCGGCGGCGCGGGCGAGGTCCTCGGAGTGGGCGTACTCGTACGGCGGGACCTGGAGCACGAGCCCCTGGTGGTTCAGCCCGTTCGTCATCCGGTCGAGCTCGGGGCGCGGCGCCTCCATGAGGTTGATGCCCCCGCGCTCGGCGGCGAGCTGCAGGGCCTCGCGCACCCGCTCGTCGCTGTCGATGAACTGCTGCACGTACAGCGTGGAGGCCGGCACGCCCTCGCGCAGCGCCTCGACGACGGAGTTGCGCCCGACGACGAGTTCGGAGGTGCCCTTGGCGCGCGGGCCCTTGGTGCGGCTCTGGGCGCGGCGCGACTTGGCCTGTGCGGCGCGCTGCTTGGCGTGCCCCTTGCGCGCCTCGGCGGGCGGCGTCGGCCCCTTGCCTTCCAGGCCCCGGCGCCGCTTGCCGCCACTGCCGACCTGCGCGCCCTTCTTGCCGGACATGCGGCGGTTGTTCGCGGCCATGAGCTACCCGTCTCCGTGATGTGGTTCGTACGTACGTCTGCGTACGTCTGTTACGTCTCTGCAGTGTGCCGTCCGGAGGCCCGGGCGGCACAGTCGATCAGCCGTGGGCCTTGTCTCAGCGGGGGCCGAGGCTCCAGCGCGGACCCTGCGGGCTGTCCTCGATGACCAGGCCGGACTGCCCCAGCTGGTCGCGGATGGCGTCCGCGGTGGGCCAGTCCTTGCGGGCCCGGGCGGCCTCGCGCTGGTCGAGGACCATGCGCACCAGCGTGTCGACCACGCCGTGCAGGTCCTCGCCGCGGTCGCCCTCCCCGGCCCACTGGGGGTCGAGCGGGTCGAGGCCGAGGACGCCGAGCATCGCACGGACCTCGGCGAGCCGGGCCACGGCGGCTTCCTTGTCGTCGGCGGCCAGCGCGCTGTTGCCCTGCCGGACGGTGGTGTGCACCACGGCCAGCGCCTGGGGCACGCCCAGGTCGTCGTCCATGGCCTCGGCGAAGGCGAGCGGCACCTCGGCGGAGGGCTCGACGACGCCGGCCTTCTCCACCACGCGCTGCACGAAGCCCTCGATCCGCGCGAACGCCGACTCGGCCTCGCGCAGCGCCTCCTCGCTGTACTCGATCATCGAGCGGTAGTGCGGGGTGCCGAGGTAGTAGCGCAGCACGATGGGCCGCCAGCGCTTGACCATCTCGCTGACCAGGACCGAGTTGCCGAGCGACTTGGACATCTTCTCGCCGCTCATGGTGACCCAGGCGTTGTGCACCCAGTACCGCGCGAACGCGTCGCCGTAGGCCTTGGCCTGGGCGATCTCGTTCTCGTGGTGCGGGAAGACCAGGTCGAGGCCGCCGCCGTGGATGTCGAAGGCGGTGCCGAGGTACTTGTGCGCCATCGCCGAGCACTCCAGGTGCCAGCCCGGGCGGCCGCGGCCCCACGGCGTCTCCCAGCTGGGCTCGCCCGGCTTCGCCGCCTTCCACATGGCGAAGTCACGCGGGTCGCGCTTGCCGGTCTCGCCGGCGCCGGACGGCTGCTGGAGGTTGTCCAGCTCCTGGTTGGACAGCTCCAGGTAGCCCGGGAAGGAGCGCACGTCGAAGTAGACGTTGCCGTCGGCCTCGTAGGCGTGCCCGCGCTCGATGAGGCCGCGCATCATCTCGACCATCTCGGTGATGTGGCCGGTGGCACGCGGCTCGTAGGTCGGCGGGAGGCAGCCGAGGGCGTGGTAGCCGTCGTTGAACGCGCGCTCGTTCTCGTAACCGATGGACCACCAGGGGCGGTTCTGGTCGGCCGACTTGGCGATGATCTTGTCGTCGATGTCGGTGACGTTCCGCACGAACGTGACGTCGTAGCCGCGGTAGTCGAACCAGCGGCGCATGATGTCGAAGTTCAGGCCGGACCGGATGTGGCCGATGTGCGGGGCGGCCTGCACGGTGGCACCACACAGGTAGATCGAGACACAACCCGGCTGGAGCGGGGTGAAGTCACGGATCTGCCGGGCGCTGGTGTCGTACAGGCGAATAGTCACGACACCAGGGTAGTAGGCCGTGGGGCGTGCGTGGGGCAGTCCCTTGTTTGTCGGGGGCGGGTCGGTGGGGGCTTTCGCGCCCACGCGGCGGAGCCGCACATCAGACACAGCCCCGCGCCCTGACAGTCGGACCAGTCATCCCCGCTTCACGACCAGCGCCGTTGCCACCGCCATGAGGCCCTCGTCCCGTCCGGGGAAGCCGAGGCCGTCCGTGGTCGCGCCCGACACCGATACCGGTGCCCCGGCCGCCTCCGACAGGATCTTCTGCGCTTCGTCCCGCCTCTTGCCGATCTTCGGACGGGGACCCACGACCTGCACCGCGATGTTGCCGATGCGGAAGCCGGACTCGCGGACGATGCGGGCCGCCTCCGTCAGCAGGGCGACTCCCGACGCGCCGGACCACTCGGGGCGGCCGGTGCCGAAGTGCTGGCCGAGGTCGCCCAGGCCCGCCGCGGAGAAGAGCGCGTTGCAGGCGGCGTGGGCGACGACGTCCGCGTCGGAGTGGCCCGCGAGGCCCGGTCCCTGGCCCTCCCACTTCAGGCCGGCGCACCACAGCTCGCGGCCCTCCTCGAAGGCGTGGATGTCGGTGCCGATGCCGACCTGGGGAAGCGGGATCTCGTCAGAAGCCATCGTTGAGCCTCCTGCGGGCCAGGACCGCCTCCGCGAGGACCAGGTCCAGGGGCCGGGTGACCTTGAAGGCCTCCTCGTGCCCGGGCACGGCCACGACCGTGAGGCCGAGCTGCTCGACCATGCCGGCGTCGTCGGTGACCTCGCCGGTCACCGTCTCGTGCGCCCGGACCAGCGTGGCCCGGTCGAAGCCCTGCGGGGTCTGCACCGCGCGCAGCAGCGCGCGCTCCGGCGTGGCGACGACCGGCTCCGGCTCGCCGGGGGTCCCGGCGGGCTCGACCTGCTTGACGGTGTCGGCGAGCGGCAGCGCAGGGACCACGGCCGGGGCGCCGTCCCGTACGGCCTCGATCACGGCGTCGACGGTGTCCACCGGTACCAGCGGGCGGGCCGCGTCGTGCACCAGGACGATGTCGTGGCCGGACGGCAGCGCCTCCAGGCCGAGCTTCACGGACTCCTGGCGGGTCTGCCCGCCCGGGACGACGAGGAAGTCCGTCCGCTCGGGCAGCGCGTACGCGTCGAGCAGCGACCTGACCTCGGCGGCACCGTCGGGCGGGGCCACGACGACGACCAGGGAGACGGCACGGGAGGCGGCCAGCGCGCGGACCGCGTGGATGAGCATGGGGGTGCCGCTCAGTGCGCGGAGCGCCTTGGGGGCGCCCGGGCCGAGCCGTACACCGCGGCCGGCGGCCGGGATCACGGCCGCCGTACGGGCTGCCGCGGGGGCGGCCGGCGGCGAAGGGCGTGATTCGTCAGACATCGGTTCCTGTCAGGTTTGTGTGCTGGCCTGGCGTGGGTATGGCCTGGAGGAGTGCCGGGCGCGACGCGCTCGACCGGACCCTTCCGTGACGCTGGTCGAGCCGGCTGCCCGGGCCCGGCACGCCAAAGCAACCGGGTCGTGAGTGATAACACATCCCGGGGTGGCGGTGCACCGGCATCCGAGTACGAACATGCCGCAGCGCCCGGCGACAGGAAATTCGTCATCGGGCACCGCGGCATTTCGATGTGCAGCGTTGATCAGCAGAGTGCTGAGCGACGGGCTTCGCCTCAGGAGGCGAGTACCTCGTCGAGCAGGGCCTCGGCCTTGTCCTCGTTGGTGTTCTCCGCGAGGGCGAGTTCGCTCACCAGAATCTGGCGGGCCTTGGCGAGCATGCGCTTCTCGCCTGCGGAGAGTCCGCGCTCGCGCTCACGACGCCACAGGTCACGCACGACTTCCGCGACCTTGATGACATCGCCGGAGGCGAGCTTCTCCAGGTTTGCCTTGTATCGACGGGACCAGTTCGTGGGCTCCTCGGCGTACGGCGCGCGCAGCACCTCGAAGACCCGGTCCAGCCCGTCCTGACCGACCACATCACGCACGCCGACGAACTCCGCATTGTCCGCTGGCACACGTACCGTCAGGTCGCCCTGGGCGACCTTCAGCACCAAGTAGGTCTTGTCCACGCCTTTGATCTGGCGAGTTTCGATAGCCTCGATCAGCGCGGCCCCGTGATGGGGATAGACCACGGTGTCGCCAACCTTGAACGTCATGTGACAGGTACCCCTTCCGTGGCTATCCAGGGTAACACGGAAACTGCGGGTTCTGAATGGCGTTTTCGCAGGTCAGGGCATATCTCGGGGCTTGACAAGTCCAACAGGAACGTGCTTCGCCCAGGGGATGGAAGAAGGTATTCGCAGGTGAGAGCGGCTGTCCGGGGTGAGCGAAACGCGTACGTTACACGTATCCGAAGCCCCCTCCAGACGGCCGAACATCCCGATATGTCCCGTTCCGTATGATCGACTTCCGCTACTCCGTTCGGAGGCCCGAGCCGGGTTCCGGTCGAATCCGGAATTGATCACGAGACCTCCGGGCGGGCCGTGGGTGATCAATTCCGAGGCGGTCCGCGCATTCCTTCACGGAAATTTTGCGGTACCGCGCGGGACTCTTATGTGAATGCCGGACGAGCACTCCGGCAATGTGACCCAGGAGTCACATGTGATGCGGGAATCAGTTGTGACGCAGGTGGGATCAGAGGTACCGGGGGGTCGGGTGCGGCCGTGCGGGAACGGCTCGGTAACCTGAGGCCTGCTGACACACACTTAGGGCGGCTTTATCGGCCGCTCTGCTCGAGTCAAGGAGTTGCCGCCGCCGTGAGCAGCAGCCTTCGACGTGGCGCCCTCGCCGCTGCCGCCGTCGCGTTCTCGATCGCCTCGCTCGCCGCGTGCGGCGCCGGCAACAACGCCCAGACACTGGAGATCAAGCCGGACAACGCGGCGACCAGCGTCGGCGACATCAAGATCCAGAACGCCGTGGTGATCACCCAGCCGGACCTCGAGTCGACGGGCCCGGCCGCGATCTCCGCGACCTTCTTCAACTCCGGCAAGACCGCCGAGACGCTGGAGTCCATCACCATCCCCGGCACCGGCAAGACCGCCGAGCTCAAGCCCGCCAAGGGCGGCAGCCTCAGCATCCCCGCCGGCGGCTCGCTGATCCTCGGTGGCAAGGACAACGCCACCGCCAGCCTGCCGAGCAGCCGCGAGGCCGTCCAGGACGGCAACGCCCAGAAGGTCACCTTCACCTTCAGCAAGACCGGTGACGTGAGCCTGCGCGCGTTCGTCGTCCCCGCCAAGCACTACTTCACCGAGTGGGGCCCGACCGAGGTCCCGGCCGCGCCGGGCGCGTCGGGCGCCCCGTCCGGTTCGCCGTCGGGTTCGCCGGCCGGTTCTCCGGCCGAGGGCGAGTCGGGCGCGCCGGAGAGCCCCGCCGGCGGTGAGACCCCGGGCGGTCACGAGTCGCCGGCCACGCCGACCGACGCGGCTTCGGCGAGCGCGACGGGCGGCGCGGGCGCCGGGCACTGAGCGGCCGCGGCAGTCGTGGAAGGGGCGGGACCTCCTGGAGGTCCCGCCCCTTCTGTTTCCGTCGCCGGCGTGCGGCTTACGGCTCGAACTTGTAGCCCAGGCCGCGGACCGTCACCAGGTAGCGCGGGGCGCCCGGGTCCGGCTCGATCTTGGCGCGCAGGCGCTTGACGTGGACGTCGAGGGTCTTGGTGTCACCGACGTAGTCGGCGCCCCAGACCCGGTCGATGAGCTGCATGCGGGTCAGGACGCGCCCGGCGTTGCGCAGCAGCATCTCCAGCAGGTCGAACTCCTTGAGCGGCAGGTCGATCTTGGTGCCGCCGACGGTGACCACGTGCCGGTCGACGTCCATGCGGACCGGACCGGCCTCCAGGGCCGCCGGGGTGACCTCCTCGGGCTCGCCGCGGCGGCGCAGTACGGCACGGATACGCGCGACCAGTTCGCGCGAGGAGAACGGCTTGGTGACATAGTCGTCGGCTCCTATCTCCAGGCCGACGACCTTGTCGATCTCGCTGTCCTTGGCGGTCACCATGATGACGGGGACGTTGGAGCGGCCGCGCAGCTGGCGGCACACCTCGGTGCCCGGCAGGCCGGGCAGCATCAGGTCGAGGAGGACGAGGTCGGCGCCGTTGCGCTCGAACTCGTCGAGTCCGTCGGGGCCCGTGGTCGCGACCGCGACCTCGAAGCCCTCCTTGCGGAGCATGTACGACAGGGCGTCGGAGAAGGACTCCTCGTCCTCGACGACGAGCACTCGGGTCACGGAAGGACCTCCGGGGCAGGAAGCGTTTCGTACGCGGTTGATTCGGGGGATGTGGGGGTGGACCGCCCGGCCTCCTCGTCGAGGCCCGCGCCTCCTGCGCGTTCATCTCGGGCGGGCTGCTGATGTGCGCGGTCGCGGACCGCACCGGCCTCCGGCAGCCGCAGGGTGAAGGTGGAGCCCTGGTTCTCGGCGCTCCACACGGAGACCTCCCCGCCGTGCGAGGCGGCCACATGCTTCACGATCGCCAGCCCCAGTCCCGTACCGCCGGTGGCACGGGAGCGAGCGGGGTCGACGCGGTAGAAGCGCTCGAAGATGCGCTCCTTGTCCTTGTCGGAGATGCCGATGCCCTGGTCGGTGACGGCGATCTCGATGTGTTCCCCGCCGGACGCGTTCACCCTGCGGGCGGCTATGCCGACGCGGGTACGGGCGGGCGAGTAGTTGACCGCGTTCTCGACGAGGTTGCCGAGGGCGGCGGCGAGCTGGCCGCGGTTTCCCCATACGCGCAGGTCGGCGGTGCCGCCCGCAGCCATGTTGATCTGTTTGGTGCCGGCCTGGTGCCGGCAGCGGTCGATGGCCTCGGCGACGAGTTCGTCGACGCGGACCGGCTCGGCGTCCTCCAGCGGGTCGTCGTTCTGCACCCGCGACAGGTCGATGAGCTCCTGCACCAGGCTGGTCAGCCGGGTGGCCTCGATCTGCATGCGTCCGGCGAACCGCTCCACGGCCTCGGGGTCGTCGGAGGCGTCCATGACGGCCTCGGAGAGCAGGGAGAGGGCGCCGACCGGGGTCTTCAGCTCGTGACTCACGTTGGCGACGAAGTCGCGCCGGACCGCCTCGATCCGGCGGGCCTCGGTGAGGTCCTCGACGAGCAGCAGCACCAGCCGGGAGCCGAGCGGCGCGACCCGCGCGGAGACGGCCAGGGCCTCACCGCGTCCGGTACCGCGCCTCGGCAGGTCCAGCTCCACCTGGCGTATCTCCCCGTCGCGCCTGGTGTCCCGGGCCATCTGCAGCATCGGCTCGACGGCGAGCTTGCCGCCGCGGACCAGCCCGAGGGCGTACGCCGCCGAGCTCGCCTTGACCACGGCGTCCGCCTCGTCGAGCACGACGGCGGAGGACCTGAGGACCGACAGGACGGTGTCCACGCCCGGCGGAAGCACCGGGTCCGTGTGCAGGGAGGTACGCGTGGGGCGCTTCTGCTCGCGCTCGCTCCACCGGAACGCCAGCATGGCGATGACACCGGTGAGTACTCCGGCGATCGCTGCCACTGCGGCGACCGCCGCGTTCACGTCCATGCACCCAGGTTAGGCATGGCTCGGGCACGGGCCACAGCCGTCGGACTGCGACCTCGAACACTCGTCGCCCAGAGTTCACCTTGGAGCCAGTATTGGTTCATTTGGGATGACGGAAACGGACGCGTACAGGCCGGAACGTGGGAGCGTGGGGTTCGGACCGTTGGTAATACGACGGTCGTACCGCCGGTTGTTCGGTGGGTCCCGGCCTGTTCGCTGGGCCCCGGCCCTTGAACCCCCGACACAGACGCACGAGAGGGAAGCCTGATGCGGGACGCGTACCACGAGGAACTGGACTCGATCAGCGACAGTCTGGTGGAAATGGCCCGGCTGGTCGGATCGGCGATCGGGCGCGCCACCACCGCCATGCTCGACTCCGACCTGAAGCTGGCCGAGAACGTGATCGAGGCCGACCAGAAGGTCGACGAGCTGCAGCACGACCTGGAGGCCCGGGCCATAGCCCTGCTGGCGCGGCAGCAGCCGGTGGCGACGGACCTGCGCATCGTCGTCACGTCGCTGCGCATGTCGGCCGACCTGGAGCGCTCGGGCGACCTCGCCCAGCACGTGGCGAAGCTCGCGCGGCTGCGCTACCCGGACCGCGCGGTCCCGAGCGACCTGCACGCCACCATCCTGGAGATGGGCCAGCTCGCCCAGCGCCTGATGGCCAAGGCCGCCGAGGTGATCATCACCAAGGACGTCGACCTGGCACTCCAGCTGGAGCAGGACGACGACGAGATGGACCTGCTGCACCGCACCCTCTTCCAGCACCTGATGGACGACCGCTGGAAGCACGGCATCGAGACGGCCGTGGACGTCACGCTGCTGGGCCGTTACTACGAGCGGTTCGCCGACCACGCGGTCTCGGTCGCCAAGCGCGTGGTGTACCTGGTGACGGGCGAGCACGCCGACGAGCTCCAGACGGACGTGCAGCCGGAGATCCAGGCGGTGTCGGAGGCGGAGAGCGCCTGAGCGGGGAGTGGGTCGGGATCGGCTGAGGCCGGGCTGGGGGCGGGTGAGGATCGGCCGGGGCGCGCGCAAGCCTCAGTGCGCCGTTGATGCGCCCAGCGGAACGGGCATCCAATGGGCACAGGCACCAGCCTCAAGGAGGAACCCATGGCCGATTCCCCCAGCACCACGCCCGACCCCACGCAGGAGCGCGAGACCGAGCAGCCCGCCGAGATCAGGAACCTGACCCTGATCGCCGCGTGCGGCTGCGGCTCGGGCTGCGGCTGCGGGTGTCAGTCGGGCAGCCCCTGCCAGTGCGGCTGACGCCGGCACATGTTCGTACGACCTGTAGGGCTCCGGCGGTCGCCGGGGCCCTGCGGCGTTTCCATCACGGTCGGCCACGGGGTCGCCGCCCTGTCCGTACAGGCGGAGCATGGAAGGGGAAGGTACGTACCGAAGGAGGCGCGTGGCCATGGCGAAGTTCATGGATGTCCACCACAGCATGAAGGGCATTACGGAAGAGCAACTGCGCGAGGCTCACAACGCGGACCTCGCGATAGAGGGGGACGAGCGCGTCCACTTCGAGGCGGCCTGGGCGGACCCGGAGTCCGGCCTGGTGTACTGCCTTTCCGAGGCGCCCTCGGCCGAAGCCATCCAGCGCATTCACGAGCGCGCCGGGCACAAGGCCGACGAGATCCATCCGGTGCCGCTGTCGGTCTAGTGAGGTCGGGTGGGTGATCGGCGGCAGAGCTCGGTCTCGACGGCGGCGTCCTCCAGCCGCTGCTCCCCCCAGTCGCCGTTGCGGTTCATCGTCATGACCTGCCGTCCGTCCGCCGAGGCGAGGGCCCGGGTCGCGGAGCCGGGGATCATGCCGCCGTGGCCCCAGGCCCAGCAGCCCTCCGCGAGCCTGAAGTGCCGTAGGCCGAGGCCGTAGACGTCCTGCGGACCGCCGTGTCCCTTGTCCCCGTCGACGGGGACGGCGTCGAGCAGTTGCCGCTGCTGTGCGGGCGGCAGCAGCTCACCGGCCAGCAGCTTGGACAGAAAGGTGTTCACATCGCCGACGGTCGAGATCATCTGCCCCGCGGAGAAGGCGACCGTGGGGCTGAACTCGGTGACGTCGCGCACCTTCGCCTCCGGCCCGTCCTCGAAGAGCGTGGAGTAGTGCCGGGCGTGAGGTGAGGGCAGTCGGGGCGAGCTGCCCGGGACGCTCGTGCCGCGCAGGCCGAGGGGCCGTATGACGAGGCGCTCGACCGCGTGCGCGTAACCGCGGCCGGTGGCCTTCTCCACGACCATGCCGGCGAGGACGTAGTTGGTGTCCGAGTAGTCCCACTTGCCGGGTCGGCCGGGCCTGCTGCCCTGCTCCGGCTGGAAGTTCGGCGGGTGGGCGAGGGCGATGTCCACCAGGTCCTCCGGGGACCACTCGACGTGCCGGTTGCGGTCGAACTCGTCGCCCGCGTACTTGGCCCGGAAGCCGGCGTCCATGTTGTAGTCGAAGATCCCGCTCGTGTGGTTGAGCAGGTGCCGCACGGTGATGTGCCGGGGCCGGTAGCCCTTGCCGCGCACCACCCCCGGCAGCCACGTGGCCACGCTGTCGTCCAGCGACAGCTTCCCCTCGGCTTCGAGCTTCAGGAGCACGGTGGCGGTGAAGGTCTTGGTCACGCTGGCGATACGGAACCTGTCGTGGGTGCTGCGCGGCAGCTCGGACCCGAGCTTTCGGACACCGGCCCGGCCGTCCCACACGCCGTGCCGGTCGCGCACCTGGGCGATGACGCCGGGGGTGCCCCGGGCGACGATCTCGTTCAGTACGGCCTGGGTCTTCTGATGTGCGGCATGAGTCCTCTGATGTGCGGTCTGGGTCTTGTGATGTGCTGCCTGGCCGCCCTTCGCCGGTAATCGGGGCGGAGGGGGGTGGGAGGGACCGGCCAGGGCGGTGGTGGCGACGGCGAGCGCGGCAAGGGCGGCGAGGGCGTTGAGGCGGAGAGGCGACGACTTCCGCTGTCCGTGGTGGGCCATGGAAACAGCTCATCAAGCGCCGTATCCGTAGACCATCGGGAACATCCCGGAACGGGATCAGGGGCCGGAGGCGGAACCCTCCGGGACCTGCCCTAGGGCCTCGGCAGCGGGCTCCCCCTGCTTCTCCTCCGTCGGCTCTTCCGGGAGTCGCCGCATCAACGCCCCGTATCCCAGCCCGGCCACCGTCCCGACCACCGCGCACAGCCCCCACAGCCACTCCGCCCCGACCCGGTCGATGACGAAGCCGGACAGCAGCGGGGCGACGAGGGCGGCGACGGACCAGGACATCGTGTACATGCCCTGGTAGCGGCCGCGTCCGTGCAGCGGGGACAGCCGGACGACCAGGCCGGTCTGCGTCGGGGCGTTGACGATCTCGGCCAGCGTCCACACGCACACCGTGAGGGCGATGACGCCGACCGACCCGGCGAAGGCGGTCAGCCCGAAGCCGTACCCCGCGAGGAGCGAGGAGAGGACGAGCAGCCGGCGGGGGTCGCGGTGCTCGATGAACCGGGTGACGGGGATCTGCAGGACGACGATCAGTACGCCGTTGACGGCGATCGCCATGCCGTACTCGGCCGGCGTGAACCCGGCCTCACCCATCGCCACAGGCAGCCCCACCGACCCCTGCTGGAAGATCAGCGCGACGAGGAAGGACAGCCCGACGACGCTCATGAAGCGCTTGTCGCGCAGCACGGTGCCGAGGCTGACGGAGTCGTCCCGGACCGCCTTCGCACTCCCCGTCTCGGCCGTCTCGGCCGGCTTCGATTCCGGCAGCCTCAGGAAGACGAGGATCGCGCAGGCCATCGTCATACAGGCCTCGATCAGGAACCCGGCGCGGTAGCTGACCTCGGCGATGAACCCCGCGGCCATGGAGGAGACGGCGAAGCCGAGGTTGATGGCCCAGTAGTTCAGGGAGAAGGCGCGGATCCGGTCCTCGGGCCGGACGATGTCCGCCATCATCGCCTGCACGGCCGGCCGGGAGGCGTTGCTCGCCATGCCGACGAGGAAGGCGACACCGGCGATCGCGACCGGGTCGCGCACGAATCCGAGGAGCGCGACGGACAGGGCGGTCGAGGCCTGGGCGATGAGGAGCGTCGGCCGCCGGCCCAGCCGGTCGGTCATCACCCCGCCGCCCAGCGAGGAGATCACTCCGCCGAGCCCGTGCAGGGCGGCGACCAGACCGGCGTACGTGGCGGAGTAGCCGCGGTCGAGCGTCAGGTACAGCGCCATGAAGGTGGCGACGAAGGCGCCGAGCCGGTTGACCAGCGTGCTGGTCCACAGCCACCAGAACTCGCGGGGCAGCCCCGAGACGGTCTCCTGGACAGCACGTCTGGCGCGGACGGCGTACGGCATGGACTCCCCCGGGGCGTAAGTGGCACACGCAGGAGTCACA
Organism: Streptomyces purpurascens; assembly: GCF_045040895.1. Classification (NCBI taxonomy): domain Bacteria; kingdom Bacillati; phylum Actinomycetota; class Actinomycetes; order Kitasatosporales; family Streptomycetaceae; genus Streptomyces; species Streptomyces purpurascens. Next base: position 4,290,082 of record NZ_CP108341.1, read on the forward strand.
CGTTACGAGCGGCTGTTTGACGGCGGCCACTCAATTAACGGATCCGGTCAAGCGTCCGCCTGCCGGGCAGCCACGCGAACGGGCGAATGCGTGGATTACGCTCTGGGGCATGGCCGACGCACCGTACAAGCTGATCCTCCTCCGCCACGGCGAGAGCGAGTGGAACGAGAAGAACCTGTTCACCGGCTGGGTGGACGTCAACCTCACCGCGAAGGGCGAGAAGGAGGCGACGCGCGGCGGCGAGCTGCTCAAGGACGCCGGCCTGCTCCCCGACGTCGTGCACACGTCCCTCCAGAAGCGCGCCATCCGCACGGCGCAGCTCTCCCTGGAGTCCGCCGACCGCCTCTGGATCCCGGTCCACCGCAGCTGGCGCCTGAACGAGCGCCACTACGGCGCCCTGCAGGGCAAGGACAAGGCGCAGACGCTCGCCGAGTTCGGCGAAGAGCAGTTCATGCTGTGGCGCCGGTCCTACGACACCCCGCCCCCGGCGCTGGACGTCGACGCCGAGTACTCCCAGTTCTCCGACCCGCGCTACGCGACCCTCCCGCCGGAGCTGCGCCCGCAGACGGAGTGCCTCAAGGACGTCGTCAACCGCATGCTCCCCTACTGGTTCGACGCGATCGTCCCGGACCTGCTGACGGGCAAGACGGTCCTGGTCGCAGCCCACGGAAACTCGCTGCGCGCCCTGGTCAAGCACCTCGACGGCATCTCCGACGAGAACATCGCGGGCCTCAACATCCCGACGGGCATCCCGCTGTCGTACGAGCTCGACTCGGACTTCAAGCCGGTGAAGCCGGGGGGGACCTACCTGGACCCTGAGGCGGCTGCGGCTGCCATTGAGGCGGTCAAGAACCAGGGGAAGAAGAAGTAGAGTTTGTGATCATGCCCCCGAACTGCGCGAATGGCGCGGGTCGGGGGCATTTTCACGGCCCGGGCCCACTGTGGGCCCTCAGTGCCGGTGATCAGTCAGGCCGAAGAGCCTTGCCGAGTGCCTTCCGCGCACGGTCCCGGCTGGTGGGCATCAGGTGGGCGTACACCTTGAGCGTCAGCCCCGGATCGGAGTGCCCCAGGTACTCGCTGACGGCCTTGATGCTCTCCCCGGCGTCCAGCAGCACGGACGCGTAGAAGTGCCTGAGCGCGTGCATGCCGTGCTCACGCGCGGCGGCATGCTCCCGGCTCTTCGCAGCGGGGATGACGCCCACCTTGGCGAGCGCGGGCTTCCAGTGGTCCTCGTTCAGCGACGTGCGCCAGACGTGTCCACCGAGCGGGCCGGTGAAGATCAGGCGCTTGGTCACGGGCGGGCCGCCGGCGCGCATCCACGGCAGCGTGATCTCTATCGGGCGGAAGAGCTTCATGTGCGCCTTGAGCGCGTCCGCCACAGGGTCGGGCAACGGCACGTCCCGCAGCTTGCCGCCCTTCGGCGGGGCGAACACGGGTGTACTCAGGCTCAGCTTGAGCTGTTGGACGACGTGCACCGTGGCGTTGTCGAAGTCCAGCTCTTCGACCGACAGCCCGAGGATCTCGCCCTGTCGGAGACCACACCCGGCTCCCACGTCGACCATGGGCCGGAACCGCTCGACCAGGGCGCCGCGCATCGCGAAGACCCGTTCCGGCAGCCACGGGACCACACGGCGCGCGCCCATCTCGGGGAGCGTCACCGTACGGGAGTTGCAGGGGTTCCGGGGCAGATAACCGTCCTCTACGGCCGCGCTCAGGATGGCGCGCACGTTGGAGAAGATCACGCGGGCGTACGACCCGGACATGCCGGAAGCTTCGAGCTGGGTCACGAACTCGCGAATGTGGCTGGGCTGGAACCCACCCAGAGGCCGGGCCCCGATGCGAGGGAAGGCGTGAAGCTTGAGCTGAGACTGCATCGACGCTCGGGTGTTCGGGTCGCCGCTCTGGCTCTCCAACCACTTCTCCGCGAAGTCCTGGAACGACGTCTTGGCCGCGTTCGGGTCGATGTACTGCCCGCGCGCCACGTCCGCGCTGATGTTGCTGAGCCACTGCTCAGCGAGACGCTTCTGTCCGTCGGCGAACGACTTCGACTTGCGCTTGCCGTCGGGCGCGAAGTAGCGGGCCCGGTACCTCAGGCCGGTGCCGTGACGCTCGGTCTTGACGCGGACGGTCTTGCCGCTGGTGCTGGTCTCGGTCCTGAACCAGCGGTCTTGAATGCTGCCTGACATGTGACTCTCTTCCTCTGTAGCAGGACACGGCGGGGCCTGGTGAGGCCCGTCCGGCCGGTTTCGGGGTGTGCTGGGTCGGGCCCGCTACTCGCTACGGGCCTGATCAGTTGGGGTTTGGGTTGCTAGCGGGGTTGCTACCGGTAGTGGGTGGGGGTGCTACCGGTAGCAGCGTCGGGCGGGGGCTCAGGGAGGCTGGGACAGGGGATGTCGGGTGGCGTTCGGAGGGGGTTTTCGGGGGTGCCGGGGGTGTGCCTCCCTGCCTCCCTGAGGGGGTGTCCGCGCTGGTCAGGCAGAGGGAGGCGGGTCAGGGAGGCGGTCAGGGAGTTCTCCCTGCCTCCCTTAGCCGGGCGGGCGTCCCTCCCTGTCCATCGGGGCTCGGCGGGGAGGCGGAGGCAGGGGCTCGGAGAGGCTTCAGGAGGGGGTTTTCGGGAGGGTTCCGGCGGTGCCTCCCCGCCTCCCCGAACGGGTCTTTGCGCTGGTCACTACGGGGGATGCGGGCCGGGGAGGCGGTGGGGGAGTTCTCCCCACCTCCCCGGCCCGGCGGGCGGTGCCTCCCCGTCGGCTGGACGGCTCAGGCCGCGTCGCCGAGGGCGGTCCGTTCGGCCTCCCACGCCTGTACGGCGGCGGGGTTGAAGCGGAGATAGCGGCCGACGCGGAAGCCGGGCGGTCCGATGCGCTTGCGGCGCCACTGATAGACCGTCTCGACGCTCGGGAGGCTGAACATGGTGACCAGGTCTTCGGGGGTCAGGTAGCGGTCGGGGAGGCCGCCGCGCAGGAGGGCGCGCGGGTCGGTCGGCTGGTCGGTGGCCATGATGGTGGTAACTCCTCGTGTCCGGGGTGCGGTGCGTGGGAGTGGTGCCGGGCGGCCGTTCTAGAGAGTTGGTGCATTCCAGCGTCCGCAGCGCCCCAGCGTCCGCACGGTCGCGTTATGGCAGGCCAGTGGGGGTGAGGGGTGTGGACGCTAGGGCGGACGCTGTGGACGCTGGACGGCTGTAGCGTCCGCAGCTTCGACGTGTCCGGGCCGCTGGTGTGCGGCCCGGCCCGGTGGGCATTCCGGCTACGTCAGTGCTGGTCGGGTTGGGTTCTGCCGTGCCCCGGCGGGGCGACCTCCGGCCAGAGGGAGGCTTGTTCGGGTGTGGACGCTGACTCGTCTTCGTCGGGTGCGCGGGAGAGGGTGAGGAGTCGGTGTCGGTGCCGGTCGCGGCTACGTTGTGTGTCGTCGACGGTGATCCCGATAGACCGCAGCAGCGGGGCGAGGCGCTTGACCCTGCCGCTTGCGCGAGTGGCGTCCTTGGGCCAGTTCGGCGGACGCACGAGCGGGGCGGGGAGGACTTCGAGCAACTGAGCGGCCGTGCCCTGCCACGTGCCCGCCTGGTCGACCAGGGCGGCAATGGCCATGGCGAACTGGTCGCCCTCCATCGCGTCCGTGGCGACGTTCGCCGACGTGGCGAGGTAGTCGCCCAAGGTGTTCCAGCCCTGGGTCTGGTCGACGGCCGCCAGGACGCGGGCGAAGTCGGCCATGCGCGGCATGGACTCCAGCCGCACGTCGGGAAGCACCGCGAGCGCGCACGCCAGCACATCGAACAGAGCCCCGAGCACGGCCGGACGGACCGCCTCAAAGGTGGCGTCCAACTCCTCCTCCGAGCGGCGCCGGGTGGAGTCGATGAGCTGCAAGTCCAGCAGCAGCACCCGTTCGGCGAGGTCCCCGGCGAGAGCTCCCGCGTCGATGGTGGTCATGGCCAGCACCCGCTTGAAGGTGAGGACCACCACGTCGTCGTCGGTGTACAGGGCCCGGTCGACTACCCCGTCTCCGGTCACGGCCTTGCACAGCGTGTCCGAGAGCCATGGCGGGATCGTGCTGATGTTGTCCAGGCAGAGCGCCCATGAGCTGAACGCCTGCCGGGACCACGCCTTTTCGTCCCGCGGCTGACTGCGCTTGGCGGCCGGGGAGGGGTCGACCAGGTTGATGAACATCTGCGCGGCCTTGGACTTGCCCGTGCCCTGCTCGCCCTTGCACACCAGCGCCGGGTGGGGGATGTCCGGAATCCAGGCCGCGACCAGCCAGCCCACGAGCTGACGGAACGCGGACTCGTCCATGTTCAGCAGCGCGTGCAGCTTGGCCAACCCGTCCCCGTCCACGACGGGTTCGGGCATGGGCGCCATGGCGCCGGATCGGCGGAAGAGCACCGGGGCCCGGTCGACCACGTTCCAGCCGACACCGGTCACGACGACCGCGCGGCCGTCCGCGCTGCCGAGGTCGACCACGATGGCGCCGGCGGGGTCGCGGCCCACCCGCAGGTTCACCGTCACCGGGTCGGTGTCCTCGGCGATGCCCTCCAGCACGGTCATGGCATCCGCGAGGGCGGACTGTGAGGCGACCTCGCCGGGGTAGGCGTCCGCGAATTGCCGGGCCAGCCGCTGACGCACACCGGCCCGGCCCCGCAGAGGGAGCGCGATGTTCGGACCGTCCAGGGCGACCGCGTAGGGGCGGCCGTCGGTGGACGTCACGAACCGGTACTGCTCACGCGCCATGTTCACGATGCGTGCGGCGGCGGGCGGTGGCTTGCCGTCTCCGTCCGTGTGCGGGGGCCGTGCGGGTGTGCGACCTGCCCGTGTGGACGTGCGGTCGGGCCGTGCGGGGTCGGTGTGCGGATCGGTGTTCACGGCGGCGTTCACCGTGTTCACTGGTCGGGCTGTTCCGTTCACGGGTCGGGGCGATCCGTTCACGGGGGTGTTCACCGCGTTCACGCGGGCACCGCCTCTCCGGTCGGGCCCGCGCACGTCCGCACCGGTCGGGGCGCGCGCAGGCAGTTCGGTCGGGCCGACGGCCGCTGTTCACGGCGGCCGTGGCAGGTCGATTCACGCCGGTCAGGGGTCGACCGTCGGGCGGTCGAGTCGGGCGACCACACGGCCGCGAAAGTCGGCTGATGGGTGTGTGCGAGTCGGGCCAGCAACCGCCACGCGGCGAGCGTGAACGGCGCCGTGAACACGTCGTGAGCGACCGTGAGCGCGGGGCCGTCGACGTGAACAGTCGGGGCGTCGACGGGCCGCTTGACGGGCGTCGAACCCGCATCGTCCCGGGGCGTGACGGTGGGTGTGACGCGGGTCGTCACGCTGGTGAGAGACGTGCCGCTGTCCTGCGCGTCGACGGGCGTCGAAGCGTCATTGACGCCCGTCGACGGGAACGTCGCGCACAGCAGCAGCGCGAGCGAGAGCGGGAGCCGGTTGGCCTTCGCGTCGTTGCACGACCGGCAGGCCAACACGAGCGCCGATGCCGACCAGGTGCGCCACAGGCTCACCGGGACGATGTGGTCGGCGGTGGCTTCCCGGAGCTCCCGGAACGGGCGGCGGCAGTAGTAGCACTGCTGCCCGTCGCGGGCGGCGAGCCGCTGCTTACGGGCTCGCCGCCGGTGCGAGTTCAGATGCGGCGGACGCTTGCTCACGCCGCCTGCCTCATGTCGTCCTGGGAGCGGGCGACGGTGTAGCCGTACGCGCCGTTGGCCTCGATCAGCCCCTCACCGCGCAGCACGGCCCACGCGTTGTCGATCGTGCGGCTGCCGACCCCGAAGCGCGCCATCAGATCCACACGGCGCGGGAGCCGGTCACCGGGCCGCATGGCCTTGATGTCCTTGCGCAGAGCGTCTGCGACCTGGGCGAACTTCGAGTTCGCGCGCCGCCCGGTGCTCTTGGCCTTCGGCGCGGCCTTGGCGCCGGGGGCCGACACGCACCGCACGATGGCTGCGGTCGCGTCGTGGCTCAGGCCCAGCCTCTTGACGATCTCGCGCTTACTCAGGCCCTGGTGCTTGAGCAGCAGCGCCTGACGCGTCGTCGACTCCAGCCGCAGCAGCGCCGCCCGACGCTCCGGGCTCAGCTCCGACAGCGCCTCCCGCTCCCACTGGGGAAGCGACTCCAGCGCTACCGGCTCACGCGAGAGCTCCGGGTTGTCGATCTGGAGCATCAGCACGGCCGACTCAGCCATTCGCACGGCCGTCGAATCGCCGCACCCGAGCTGTTCGGCCATCGAGCGCGGGTCCAGCCCATCCAGCATCAGCAGCAGCGCCGCGCGCTCCTGCTCGGGCAGCGCCTCGACCATCGTGGCCAGGTAGACGGGCAGTTCGACCAGGGCGCAGCCGCTCGGCATCAGCGGGCACAGCCAGTTGCAGGTCACCGGGTCGGCGAAGTCCACCACGACTTCACCAGCCGCCCGGCCGCTGACGTAGCCGAGAACCTGGTGCTTGGTCTTGTAGAACAGCAGCGCACGAACCGAGTCCTCCGACAGCGACTCGTCACCCAGCAGCGGACCGCGAGCGCCGTCACGGGCCACCTGCACCCACATCCCCTGAGCGATGTCCTCCGCAACCGTCCACGCACTCGCGCTGTCGTACCCACGCCGCTTGAGCTGCGAGTACGAGTAGCGCACCATCCGGGCCCCGTACTGCTCGTACAGCGAGCCCAGCCGCGCCGACTGCTCAGCCGTCATCGGTACGACCTCCCCGTTACGGGTCTTTCCTCGGATCGGCTCGTCGCCCTGGGGTCCGGGCCGGTCGGCCGCATGTTCCACGCTGGTTCCAGGCATGATTGATGCACCCCTTATGGGTCGGGGAGCGGCTGACTGCTTGGCGGTAGGTGGCCGCTCCCTGTTACGGAGCCCCGGTAAGCCCTGTGCTGCCGGGGCTTCCCTATGGGCACAGGTGGGCACACTTAGGCGCGTTGGTCCACCTGCTCAACTTGTTGGTACAAGCTGATGTAGTGATGCTGCACCGACGGAGCGTGAGACGTCAAGAGGTGAGGAACGACATGTACCAACAAGTTGACCGAGTGCGTCATGATGGAGTCATGAGCAAGCAGCCGAAGTACCACCAGGTGGCCGATGCCCTTCGCCGCGACATCGTGGGCGGTGCGTACCCGCCGGGGGCCCGCTTGCCCTCGGAGAACGACCTCCAGGCCCAGTTCGAGGCGTCCAGGAACACTGTGCGCGCTGGTCTGAAGTTGCTGGCCAGTGAAGGGCTGATCTCGTCCAGTCAGGGACTCGGGTACGAAGTACGGAAGCATGAGGTGTTCGAGCTGAATGCCTCTCGCTTCGAAAATCTGACGTTCCCGCAGAACGGCGACTCGTACAACACGGACGTCACGAACGCGGGGCGCCGGCCGCACCAGACCTTCCGGGTTGAGATGACTCCGACGCCGGACTACATCGCTGAGCGGCTGAAGGTGGATAAGGGCTCCACCTCGGTACTTCGCTTCTGCCATCGCTTCGTGGACGACGTCCCATGGTCGACGCAGGCCACGCACTATCCGGACTGGCTCATCTCGAAGGCCCCCCGCCTTACCGAACCGGGTGATATCGCCGAAGGCACGACCCGCTACATGGCGGGGTTGGGCATCGAGCAGATCGGCTACTACGACGAGATCGCTACGCGCATGCCAACGCCGGATGAAGCCCGTTTGCTGGAGATCGGGGCAGGGGTACCGGTGCTGTTGTGGACGCGGACGGGCTACTCATCCGAGAGGCCCATCCGATGCACGGTCACGACCTTCAGGGGTGACCTGAACCGGATGAACTATGAGATCGGCGACCTGTCCGCCAGAAATGAGGACGACCCTAAGTGAAGATCACTCTTGCCCGGCCGGAAGACTTGCCCAAGCTGCTTGCCTTCCGGCAGGAAGCGGCCGGGTGGCTCAGCGAGTTGGGGTCTGACCAGTGGAGCCGTCCTTATCCGGCCGACCGACTCTTGGCGACGATCGAATCCGGAACCGTGTTTATGGTGCGGGACGGAGAGGTGACCTCAGCAACCATCACCCTGACGCCGGAAGCGGAAGAGGGGTTGTGGACTGAACAGGAACTGAGTGAGCCGTCTCTGTTCATAAACAAGCTGACGGTTGCCCGGACGCACGCCGGGCAGAACCTCGGCGGTCGACTGCTCGACTGGGCCGGAGACACGGCGTTTCGGTCCTCAGTGAAGTGGCTGAGGCTTGACGCCTGGACGACGAACGAGGCGCTACAGCGCTATTACCTGCGTCAGGGCTTCGAGCACGTGCGGACCGTCCGGGAAGGGGTCGCGGTGAACGGCGGGCCCCGTGTCTCGGGATGGCTTGCCCAGCGCGCCACGCAACCGGCCGACCACGGGTTCGTCGACGAGACGTCTGCTGTGAAATGAGAAGAAGGTGCGGCTACGGCCGCGCGACCCTTGGCAGCGAGCTGCGCTCGCGCGCGACGGCCGCCGTGCCTGCTGGGCTCCGTCGCGCGCGTTCGCTGGTCTGCCCGAAGTGTGACGCTGGCCGGTGGGCGGGTGTGATGGCCCAGTGTGAGGTGGTGTGACGCCCGCGTCACAGCGGGTCTGCCTAGGGGTTTGGGTGTGACGCAGCCGTCACGTGTGACGGTGTGACGGGAGCTCCCGAGTGCTCAGGCGCCGACCGGTGGCTTGTCGCGTTGCTTGTCGTCTCGCTTGTCGTGTGGCTTGTCGCTTGTCTTGTCTTGTCGCTTGTCGCATCCCAGGTCAGAACGCGTTTTCCGGCCCTGGGAGGGCCGGAGGTGCCGCTCTCGCCTGGCACACGACAAGAAGAGCACCCCGCACGTGGCGCGTGCTCTTCTTGTCGTGTGCCAGCAGCGGTGTCCGACTTGGCGTGTGCCAGGACGAAGAGACCACCCGGCGGCGGAGGTGGTCTCTTCTCGTCTGGCCAGTGTCCACAGCGTCCGCACCCGCCCCTTACTAAGAGCGGGCTGTGACCTGCGGAAATCGGCTCTTAGTAGCGGAGGGTGGCCGGACGCTGCGGACACTGGCGGACGCTACACATTTTGTTTAGCGTCCACAGGAAAAGTGCAGGTCAGAGGGGGTAGGGGAGGACCGGCGGACACTGCGGACGCTGTCTCCCCTCAACTCTCTAGGAGGAGTAGGGACGGCTTTTCCGGCGGGGGCAGGAGTGCGGTGGGCACGGCCGTCCTGCCCCCTGCGGAAACGCCTCCAGAAGCCACCCGGAGCGGCATCGGCCGGACGGGGCCCGCCTGGTCTGCCGTCTGCCCCTTGGAAGGCCCCGACGACGGCATTCCAGGGCGGGGCGGTGGGGAGTCCCCCGCCCTGGATTGCCGTCTCCGGACGCGTACGGCGTGGGGTGTCAGAGCCGGGTGTCAGAGGGTGTCAGCGTCAGGTGTCAGAACGGGTGACACCCGCGCCTGCCTAGGGGTTTGGGTGTCAGAGGGGTCCTGACTGTCAGGAGGTGTCAGGCAGAGACTGCGTCCGGATAGCCGCCCACGGTCGTGGGGCCCTGATTGGGGAGGCGGCCGAAGAACGTCCGCCCGAAGGGCGGTCCTTCTCGGTCTCTGCTGTGGCCCGAGCCGGGCCCCCTGTGGGCCCTCCGAGAGCGACAGCCAACGACAGACAACGACCACCAACGACGGCTCGATGGCAGGTCAGTTGGGGTGCCTACCCCTCTGACCAGGCCCGGAAAACGGGCCCCCCAGACCCAGGGGAAGAAGAAGTAACTCGACGCCAGTGAGCCCCCGGCCTGCGGTTTCTTCGCGGGGTGGGGGCTTTTTGGTGGGGGTGGGCCGTGTCTGGGCCGTCAGAGGCCACTCCCGAGGACCCGCTCACCATGGATCTGTGGGTTGACGACGACAACCGCACGGGTGCCCCGGCGTCGCACCGCCTTCAAGGCCGCCGACATTCCGGGAGAGGACCGTACACGCCTTGCGGCCGGCACTGCGGCAGGCGAAGACGGCACGGGCGGTCGGCCCGGAACTGGTCGGCCTGTACGCCCGCGGACCTGCCGGTCTCCGTGTTCATCGACGTGATCGCCGCAGCACGTGAACGCATCGACGTCCTGATGTACGCGACCGTGTACCTGCATGAGGCGTACTCCCGCCTCAACGACTTGCTACGCGAGCGGGCAGAGGCCGGCGGCACGATCCTCATCGCGCTGGGGGACGCTGACTCCCTCAACGTTCAACATCGGGGCTCAGAGGATCAGTTCGGCCACGGCATCGAGTCACGTTGCCAACTGGCACTCATGCACGATCAGCAGTTCTGGGGACCTAGCGGCCCGCACCGAGTACTACGACGACCCCGCAGCCCCAACCCCCAACAGCCTCGTCGTGGCCGCATCGGCAGTCGTCACCGACGACCAGGGCCGCATCCTGCCCTCCGACCTGGACGCCCTACCCATGCACCACACCCAGCGCCTACGGCTCCAACACTTCCTCGAAACCGCCCGACGCCGTATCTGGGGTAGGCCCGGGACTCGGCTGTTCCGATCCGCCGTCCACCAGGCAAGGCGGCGGCTCGCTCCGCTCACTGCGCGCGGCACGGACAGCAATCAGTCGTCTGCGGCCAGGAGTGGGTCCACCCATACCACTTCAAGGCCGACGGAACGCCATTCCTCCTGTGTACCGAGTGCGACTCGCTCTCGTGCCCGACGGGAAGGTGAGCGTGGTCCGAATGCGGTGGACCATGACACCGGCAGGTTGCAATCATTCACTTGGAGGAAATTGACCATTCATCAATAGCATGCTTGAAACGAGACGCCATCATGTGTCTGCGTCGGCGCCAAGGTGCGAGCTGAAGCAATGCTTCTTAGACTCGTTAATAGAGGTTGCCTGGGCGGCATACGCTCACTCCGTTCTGGAGGCACTCATGTCTCGGAGGAGCCGAAATCAAGGCTACTGGGCCGAGGCTACCGTCCCCAAGCCTCGACCTACACTGTGGCTGTCTCTCTGCATAATCGCAGCTGTGGCCGTACTCTGTGGAGTGTCGGCCTTTTGGGCCGACTTCACAAAGCGGGAAGGAAACTGGATTCTGCAGATCCTATGGCATTTGCGACCCTTCAGATTCTTTATCCTTGCCATCTTCTTCCTGATAGCCATCTATTGCTGGCGAAGGTTTAGCATGGCCCTGAAAATCAACACACCGGGGCCCATTTCCGTGACACCGCTCAGGGATGAGACGATCAGACATAATCTGGCAACAGACAGACTGACCACCTACTTCCGCGAGAGGCTCAACGAGGTAAACATTCAAGCCCCGGCACCGATTCCAGGAGGAGCGCAGCAAATTGATTTTGCGGAGGTGTTGCGCAGTCCGACGGTGGACACAAGGAACGTCGGCGCGAGCTTGGCTATAAACATCGGAAAACTACTGGCTGCAGGAAACATCAGTTACGCCTATCAGGTTAACGGTGCTCTCTTCAACAGTGAGGACGGGAAGCGCGGAGTGACCGTACAGGTCATGGTGCTGCCTAAGTGGGCCAGCCAGCCCATCACCTGTACAGATGAGACCTGGGAACTGGCCATAGACAAAGCGGCGTACGACGTATGCGCTTTCATCTTGCCGCTGACAAAACTCGTAGACAAACCGCCATGGCAGGCATGGCGGCGGCTTGCCATCCCGGGCCCACTTTTCAAGATTGTCCAACAAGCACAGCAATGCAAGGCGGAGAGGCGCTTCGACGAAGCACTTGGGCACTATTACGAGGCTTTTAATCTCGACCCTCGCAATCCATACCTTCGACTTGAGGTCGGCCTGCTTCAAGAGCAGCTTGGACTTTATCTCGATGCACTTGTCACATATGAAGGCGTAATTGACCTCGCCCCCTCGAATATGGACCTGAAGATTTACCACGCTCTCATGAGGAAGCCAGTTTATTTCCGCAGGAAAGGTATATCTATTCGCAGGGGCTGGTGGAGGGTTCCCCTACTCATGGCTCGATATCGGCAGGCGATCCTGCTGGGTATGGGTGAGCGCTTGAGCGGGGATTGGTCGCCACCTTACGAGCTTTCCGGTCCACGAGCGAAAGAGCGCACAGACCTTCGTGGTCAAATTAAGGAGATCTTCACAAGTGACTTTGAAGGTTTCCAGCTATACCTTTGTGATCACGAAGGGAAGTCAAACGACCATGAAATTGACGGAGTGCTCCCTGGCGGGTCTCTCGGAAAGGACCCAGAGAGGCTACTTCAGCAAGAGTTCTTCCAATTCCTGGGGCAAGTCAAGGCGCAGCAATTGAGTCGAGCCTACTTCTTCCCGCGGAGCATCCCAGAGCGGAAAATTCCACGAGCCGCTCTACGCCTCTTGTTGTTGTGTAACCCGGTCCGGCGGTGTTGGACCCGGAACCTTCGCCTTGGGGGAGCAGCCGATTCCCGCGGCCTTAAGTACTTGGCAGCCTACAGAGTCATCAAGAGGCCAGCCATCGCGAATGCGATCTGGCAAGCGATACGCACGTTCGAGTTTGCGCATGGATCGGTGAGAATGCACTGGCCTATCGACGCACAGGAGGTATCACGCCGAGTATCGTTCGGCCGTCACGGCATGAGGCTTTCCCGCCTGTCTCCGCATTGGCAGGACTTCTACGATGTCGCCTGTATTTATGCCGTCTGCATAACCCCGACCAAGCCGGGCTCGTCTGACAACCATTCCCCTACCGCGGAGAAGGATGAGGATTTTGCCGACAGATCTGTGAAATCACTTGAAAAATCTTTGCGACTTCAGGACAGTGGATTTGCCAGCTCAATTCGCTCATGGGTTACGGAGGATGACCCCGATCTTGTCGTTCTTCACAGAAGGCCAGAATTTTCCCACTGGGCAAAACGGCACTTCCCCACGACATGTCCGAACCAACCTCGCCCTGACAATGTTCAAGATATAGAACTGCTGTATTACGAGCAGCTACTTATCGAAAAGTCGGCCTCCATGGCTGCCGCCGTATGGGATTACCGCAGCGCGCGCACCTCGAATGGGAGCCTATCGCAGAAGAGGCTCCATGAGTGGCTCAGGAAGGAAAAGGAAGGGTGGGATCTGGTAGCTGAATTGATTAATAACCGGCGACATTGGCAGACGCGCTACAAATTCATCAACGCGATGCGTCAATTCGGGCACGACTCCTCACCGAATGACGTGGCGTACGAATTTGCAATTCCCCATCCCTCTTTCAGTGACGACCCGTTGATCGACCTATATGGCGATGACGCCCGCGACTGCTCTACCGAATTGACGCACGTCCTCAAAGAGAGAGAGCAGCGAATCAAGGAATTGGCAAAAATTCTTGCAGAGCGTCGGAAATGGTGCATGGGAAATTTGCCAAGTTCGCCATCTGCGGATGACATATCGAAGCTCTGCACGCAACTGGCAAACAGGTGGGAGACCTTGGCAAAGGCATTCCATGAACAAACGGATCGTGGCGATTTCAGACCTCTCGTCCCGGTTGGGGAGGTAGGCAAAAAGCCAGACGTCTTTTAGGGATGACCCGTGCCGACCAGGCATGCGGGCCCTCCGCCGGATCTGGGAAGCCCGATATCCAGTGGCGGAACCTTCTCGCCCCGTACACCATGCCCCCATGGTCTCGGATGAGCACACCAATGAACGAGCCGTGGCTCGATGGACGCAGTCGACCGTCTACCCCGACATGTGGGTCGATCCGGACGATGATCCGCGCGAGAGCGACACCGAAGTCGTCGATGAGCGCAGCACCCTGCTCGAGAACCTGCGCCACTACCGACTGACCCTGGAGATGAAGTGCGCGGGCCTGGACGCCGAGCAGATGGCTCTGCGGTCCGTGCCGCCGTCGACGATGTCGCTGCTCGGGCTGGTGCGGCACCTGACGGAGGAGGAGCGGCATTTTCGGCGGGTGATGGCCGGTGAGGACGCGCCGAAGCTGTATCGGACCGAGGAGGATCGTGACGGCGACTGGAACGGGGCGGTCGCCGACCCGGTGGTCGTGGAGGATGCCTGGCGGCAGTGGCGGGTGGAAGTGGAACTCACCGATCGGTACCTGGCCGGCGTCGGCGATCTCGCCACCCGGAACGCCGGGTTCTCCGACCTCGGGCCCGAACCCGGTGGACAGCTTCAGCTGCGCGATGTCCTGGTGGCGCAGATCGGGGAGTACGCGCGGCACTGCGGTCACGCCGACCTGCTGCGTGAGCTGATCGACGGTCGCGTGGGGCAGTGATGGACGCCGACTCTCCTTACCTGGGACGTAATCGACGCTCCTGCGGTGTCCCGGCACTCTGGGCTTCATGACGCCTACCACCACCGCCGACGCGACCCGGGCCACCGTTCAGAAGTTCCTCGAGCTCCGTCTCGCCGGGGACATCGAGGGGCTCACCGCGCTCTTCGCCGACAAGGTCGACTGGGTGCTCGCCGAGAATCCGGGAGTGCCGTGGATACGTCCGCGGTCCAGCGCTGCGGAGTGTGCCGCGCAGGCAGCGGAGTTGATGGAGTACACCGTGCCCGAAGACGCCCGCGCTTCCGTCGACACGTTTCTCGTCGACGGCACCGACGCCGTCTTGATGGGGCATCTCGCAGGGACCGTACGGGCGACGGGGAAGTCCTTCGAGGGGCCGTTCGCGCTGCGGCTCACCGTCGAGGGCGGGCGGATCACGCGGCACCACCTCTACGAGAACAGCCTGTCGATCGCCGAGGCCTGCGCCCCGTGACCGCGATCTAGCCCTCGGCCAGGACGTTCGTGGACTCCGGGTCGAGGGCGACTCCCGAAGGTTCGTCCGGGTCGGAGGGCCACCAAGGGGCCGAGACCGCCGCGGACAGGGCCGCGGCGAGTTCGCCGGTGTTCTTCGACGTGGCTCCGGTCGGCAGAGCGATGCGAATGCGGACCGTGCGGGATTCCCCGGGCGCGAGGGCGAACTCGTCCGTCTCGACGTGCGCCCGGCCCGTCAGGTCGGCCCAGCTGCCCCCGCGGTCGATCGCCCAGTGCGGGCGGCTGACCGACTGGCCGACCGCGCCGGGGCTGAGGGTGATCGCGATGCGCAGGCCGGAGCGTGTGCGTTTGCCCGCCTCGTTGCGCACCCGCACCTCCCACTCCACGGGTGGACCGCCTTCGGTCGCCTTGAGCAGTTGCGGAACCTCGACGGCGAGGTGAGTGGGATCGACCGGAAGGCGCACACGTGACGCGGACGCCGCCGGGTGGGTATCCGGAACCCAACCCTTCCGGGCCGGGGCCAGTTGCGCGGCGATGGTGTCGGCCACCGCAGGCACCTGGCCGTCCACATAGCTGCGCCGCTGGTCGGCGGTGAAGAGCCGGAACTCGATCTGCTTGCGCGCCTTGCCGCGGTGCGCGAGCGGCAGCACGGCAGCGAACTCCCCGTCGTCGTCCTGCTCGTTGGTCCACTGGAGCGGCACATCGCGCCACGTTCCGTCTTCGCGGATCTGGAGCCGGTCCGGGACCGTGCCGATGTAGAGCGCCAGTACGCGCCGGGCGGCCTGCGTCTCGGTGAGGCCGGCGACAGTGACGCGGAAGGGGAGCGGCGGTCCGCCGGGGACCAGTGCGCGATCGCCGTCCGTGCCGAGGTGGATGGCCGGGCGAGGTACCGATGCGGCCGGAGAGTGTCCCCTGTCAGGGGCCGTGTCCGGGCCCCGGCCCGCGCAGCCGGCAACCGCCGCCGTGGCGACGAAGAGTATGAGCAGGGCACGTAAGCCGGGTATTCGGGTCACGGGCATCCCTCCCGCGGCGGATTTTATCGCTGCGAGGGGCCCGGGCGCCCTGCGCGTCAGGCCCGCCCGACCAGCCGCCAGTACTGCCGCTGCTCCTCGTCCCGTACGACCACGCCGAGCCGCAGCAGTTCACCGCGCAGCTCTCGGGCGTCGTCGGCGTCGTCCGAGTCCTTTCGGGCCCGCGCGCGTGCCCTGAGCAGGGCGTCCGCGCCCTCGGGGAGGCCGGGGGTGCCGGGGACCCAGCGGCGGTAGTCGGCTCGGTGCGGGTCCTCTTCCGCCCAGGGGTAGCCGTGCGCGGAAAGCGCCGCGATGAGGCGTGGCCAGGACAGACCGCTGTGCTCCCGGGCCAGTTCCGTGCTGTCCTGGGCCAGGACGACCAGGTGCTTGCCGTCCCTGAACAGCACCGCGATCTCCTCGCGGGCGAACTCCCGCGTGCTCTCCCTGATGGTGAGGGTCAGGTGTGTGGCGGAGATGCTCACCGACAGGGACTCATGCACGGCGACGAAGCCCAGCAGCAGGCCCGCGAGTACGCCCACCGCGACCGTGCCCAGGGTGAGGGCGGGTTCCGGGATCGAGGTCAGCAGTTCGGCCGGGCCCTCCAGTGGTGCCCACGGGAGCATCAGCAGCCAGCGGGCGAGGAGAGGGAGCAGGGCGCCGGCGGCGGCACCGCAGCCGACGCAGAAGAACACGATGGCCCAGGTCGATTCCGCGAGTTCGGCTCCCATGCGGTCCTTCTTGGCTTCCTCCATGGGAAAGAGTCTCGGGACGTGCCGTCCGTCCTGTCATCAGCCGTTGGTCTACGTGCCCCCGACTTTGGTCGCTCCGCCGACGCGACGGCACGGCCCAAGGGTCACGGGTGCATCCGCGCCCCCTTCACCACCTTGTCCACCGCGTTCCTCGGGCCGTAGACCGCGAGGCCGACCAGGTCCAGGTCCGCCGTCGGCACCGCCCGTACGGCCGCGCGGTTGTCGCGGTCGTTGCCCGTCGAGAACAGGTCGGACGTGAAGAGCGCGCGGGGCAGGGAGCGGGACAAGGCCCTGCTGTGGGCCGTGGTCAGGGTTTCCTTCGTGGCCTCGAAGACCATGACCGGCTGGCGGAACATCGGCAGGTAGGGCACGCCGTCCGCGTCCTCGTACGGTTCGCCGATCACCTCGGGAAGCTGCGTGCCCAGGCCGCTGACCAGGAACGATGTGACGTTGAGGCGCTGCCACTGCTCGAGGTCCTCACGCAGCAGCACGGCGATCTTCGTGTCGAAGCGGATCGGCTCGACCGGCTCCGTGGATGGTTCGGTGTTCATGATGCGAGCGTGCCGGGCGGCCCACGCCGGGGTCTTGTACGTTTTTTGCATGGCCTCCGAGTCCTCCCGGACCGTCTCCGCCTGGCGGCCCCCTGTCGCGGGTGTCGTCGAGGTCTTCCACGCGCGGTTCACGGAGTACGCGTATCCGATGCACGTCCACGAGGCCTGGACGCTGCTGATCGTCGACACCGGCGCCGTACGGTACGACCTCGACCGGCACGAGCACGGCACGCCGCACGACACCGTGTCACTGCTGCCGCCGCATGTGCCGCACAACGGCTCTCCCGTCACCGCGGAGGGCTTCCGCAAGCGGGTGTTGTATCTCGACGGGACGTATCTCGGTGACGAGCTCATCGGGGCCGCCGTCGACCGGCCCGACCTGCGCGATCCGCTGTTGCGGCGGCGCGTCGGGCAGTTGCACGGCACGCTGGTGCGGCCCGGAGAGGAACTGGAGGCCGAGAGCAGGCTGTTGTTCGTCGGGGAGCGGCTGCGCGGGCATCTGCGGGGCGACCCCGCTTCCCCACGGCCTGCCGATCCCGCCCTCGCACGCCGGCTGCGCGAACTGCTGGACGAGCGGGTCGTCGAGGGGGTGGAGCTCCGTGAGGCGTCGGCGCTCGTCGGTGCCCATCCGGCCCATCTGGTACGGGCGTTCAGTGCCGCTTACGGCATCGCCCCGCACCAGTACCTGACGTCCCTGCGCGTGGGCCGCGCCCGGCGGCTGCTGCTCGAGGGGCGGACACCGAGCGAGGTGGCGGTGGCGACCGGGTTCTACGACCAGTCGCACCTCACCCGGCACTTCCGGAGGCTGGTGGGGGTGCCGCCCGGGCGGTATCGGGAAGGGCCTGACCGGAGCTAGCGCTCCGGGCGTTGCGTGAGGTGCGCGAACGCGTCCAGGTTGCGCGTCGACTCGCCCCGGGACACCCGCCACTCGTACTCCTTGCGGATCGCCGAGGCGAAGCCCAGCTCCAGGAGGGTGTTGAAGCTGCCGTCCGCCGCTTCCAGGACCTGGCCCAGCAGGCGGTCCAGCTCGTCGGCGGTGACGGCGGACAGGGAGACCCGGCCGGTGACGTAGACGTCGCCGTGCTGGTCGACGGCGTAACTCACGCCGTAGAGCTTGAGGTTGCGTTCCAGCAGCCAGCGGTGGACGGCCGGTTCGTTCTCGTCGGGGTGGCGGATGACGAAGGCGTTCAGGG
Source organism: Streptomyces purpurascens (assembly GCF_045040895.1). NCBI lineage: Bacteria > Bacillati > Actinomycetota > Actinomycetes > Kitasatosporales > Streptomycetaceae > Streptomyces > Streptomyces purpurascens. The sequence continues at coordinate 4,308,188 of NZ_CP108341.1, forward strand.
AGAGGGAGTGGCGGCCGACGAGCAGGGAGACCGTGGTCTTGAGTTTGCGGGTGCCGGGGAGCTGTGCGACGTAGGTGCCGGGCTCGGGGCTCTCCCACTCCAGGTCGGCGTCCTTCAGCACTCCCTCGATGACCTGTGCCGCGCGCTGTTCCTGACCGGTGTCACCCATGGTGCGAGCGTACGCGACGGCGGTGCGCCTGCATCGCGGCCGTGTAGACGTCCGCCGTGGTGGCGGCCGCGGTGTCCCAGCCGAAGGACTGGGCGTGGCGGGCCGCCTGCGCGCCCATGCGGGGCGCGAGTTGCGGGTCGTCGGCGAAGTCGCGCAGCACGCGCGCGTAGTCGGCGGGGTTGTGGCCGCTTACGAGGAAGCCGGTGTGTCCGTCGTCCACGGCCACCGGCAGGCCACCGACCGCCGCCGCGAGGACCGGGGTGCCCGCCGCCTGGGCCTCTATGGCGACCAGTCCGAAGGACTCGCTGTAGGAGGGCATGACCAGGAGGGAGGCGGCGCGGAACCAGTCCGCGAGCTGTTCCTGGCCGACCGGCGGGCGGAACCGTACGACGTCCGCGATGCCGAGGCGGGCGGCGAGCTTCTGCAGGCCCTCGGGCTTGGCGAGGCCGCTGCCGCTGGGGCCGCCGACGACGGGGACGAGGATGCGCGAGCGGAGTTCGGGGCGCTCGTCGAGGAGGACGGCGACGGCCCGCAGCAGCACGTCGGGGGCCTTCAGGGGCTGGATGCGGCCCGCGAAGAGCGGGATCAGCGCGTCCTGGGGCAGCCCGAGGCGGGCGCGGGCGGCGGCACGGCCGTCGGCGGGCGAGAAGCGGGTCAGGTTCACGCCGGGGTGGACCACGGCGAGCTTGTCCAGGTCGGCGGCGTAGTGCTGTGCCAGGTCGTCGGCCTCTTCGGTGGTGTTGGCGATGAGGCGGTCGGCGGCGGCGACGATCTGGGTCTCGCCGATGACGCGGGCGGCGGGCTCGGGGCTGTCGCCGTCGGCCAGGTTGGCGTTCTTGACCTTGGCCATGGTGTGCATGGCGTGCACCAGGGGGACGCCCCAGCGCTGGGCGGCGAGCCAGCCGACGTGGCCGGAGAGCCAGTAGTGGGAGTGGACCAGGTCGTAGTGGCCGGGGCGGTGGTGGGCCCATGCCTGCATGACGCCATGGGTGAAGGCGCACAGCTGGGCGGGGAGGTCCTCCTTGTTGAGGCCCTCATAGGGGCCGGCGTCGATGTGCCGGACGAGGACGCCGGGGGCCAGCTCGACGGTGGGCGGGAGGGCGGCCGCGGTCGCGCGCGTGAAGATCTCGACCTCGATGTTGATCGCGGCGAGGCGCTGCGCGAGTTCCACGATGTAGACGTTCATGCCGCCGGCGTCGCCGGTTCCTGGCTGGTGGAGCGGGGAGGTGTGCACGGAGAGCATGGCCACCCGGCGGGGCCTGCGGTGCAGCCTCAGTCGCGCGGGCGCGGACGCGGAGCGCCGCCCGAGCCTGCCGATGTACTGGCTCACGTGGCGTTCCTCCTCGCTCCGGGCATGCCTCGCGCAGGACGCGCTGTGCCCTGCACGGGGGTGAACACCGGAAGGGGGCACTCCATTTCCCCGTTCGTGTCCCTGTTCGCGACTTTTACCGAATCATTACCGCTCACCGCTCAACCGTTCGAGGGTGAAGGGCTCCCTAAGGGCTCATTTGCCCGCCGGGCCCGGGAGCGTGACAGGCAGGTGAACTCGATCGGAAATCGCAGGTCACGGGCGTTGTCCCCGTCGTGAAAAGGCTGTCGATTCCGGTTCCGCGGACAACCGGGCTCCTGCCCCGCCGGTCACAACCAACAAAAGGATCGACCACTGCCTCACGGAGGTTCTGCAATGCCCTCTCGCCTCATCGGCCGCCGGATGTTACGCGCGGCGACGGTTCTGACGCCCCTTCTCGGCACAGCCCTGGCCGTCCCGATCGCCCTGGCGGGCCCGGCCGGGGCCGCGCAGCCGACGGCCACCGCCTCGGTGAACGAGTACGGCTGGCACCTCACCTACACCGCCGCCCCCGGGCAGGCCAACAAGGTGGCCATCACCCAGTCCTTCACCGGCGACCGCTCCCGGTTCACCTTTGTGATCGACGATGTCGTCCCGATCAGCGCCGGGAACGGCTGCGGCCATCCCGACAGCGCGGACAAGACCAAGATCTCCTGCACGGTCGAGGCCCCCGAAAGCCAGTCCCCGCTCAACTCCATGGAGATGGACCTCGGCGACGGCGCCGACACCGCCTCCTTCGACAACGTCACCGACCAGGTCTACTACTTCAACACGGTCGAGCTGGGCGACGGCGCCGACCGATGGACCGGCGCCACCGGCAGCCGCGTCGACGGCACGTCGGTGCAGGGCGGCGCGGGCGACGACACCATCCGGGCGGGCGCGCTGGGGTACGCGGGCGGCGGTACCGGCGACGACACCCTCTACGCCGGCATCGACGGCGAGATCGTGGACGGCGGCGCGGGCGACGACGTCCTGCACGGCGGTGCGGGCGACCAGATCCTGCGCGCCGACGACGGTGACGACACGGTCTACGGCGGGGCCGGCGACGACGAGATCTACGGCGGCAGGGGCAACGACATCCTGCACGGGAACGGCGGCGCCGACCGGATCTGGGGGAACAGCGGCGACGACGAGCTGTACGGCGGCCCCGGCGCGGACACGCTCTCCGGCGGCCCGGGCAGGAACATCGTCCGCCAGGACTGACGGACCTCCTTTCTTGGACTGACAGTTCTCCCCTTTCGAGGGGGGACGGGACCGATGAGTTTCCGCGTCCCGGGGCGTCTGACTCACTGAGGAGAGGAGAGGGTCACGATGAAGCTCGTGGTGCAGGAGTTCCTGACGCTCGACGGTGTCTCCCAGGGACCGGGCGCCCCGGACGAGGACACCAGCGACGGTTTCGAGCGGGGCGGCTGGTTCGTGCCGCATCTGGACGAGGAGTTCGAACGGCTGGTCGGCACCTGGCTCGGTGAGGCGGACGCGCTGCTGCTCGGCCGCCGCACCTACCAGAACTTCGCCCGGGACTGGCCGACGATGACCGACCATCCCGCCGCCGCCGTACTGAACGGCCTGCCGAAGTACGTCGCCTCCCACAGCCTGACCACGGCCGGCTGGAACCCGACCACGATCCTGTCCGGCGACGTCCCCGCCCGGGTGGCGGAGCTGAAGCGGCTGCCCGGCCGGGAGATCCAGATCCACGGGAGCGCCCGGCTCGCGCAGTCCCTGCTGGCCGCCGGGCTGGTCGACACCCTGCGGCTGGCGATCGCCCCGGTCGTGGTCGGCCAGGGCCGCCGCCTCTTCCCGGACGGCGGGGCCCCGGCCGGGCTGCGGCTCACCGACCACCGGACGACGCCGGGCGGGCTGTCGGTGCATGTCTTCGAGTCGACGGGGGTTCCCGAGTTCGGGACGTACGGGGGCGGCGCCTGAGGACACCCGGGGAGCCGCTCCAGCCGCCAAGCGGCTCCTGAAGGCCGCATACCCTCGTACGCATGACATCCCGCGCAGCGACCCACCCCCGCATCGTGGGAACGGTGACCCGCGGGACGACCAACCCCAACCGCCTGCGCCGGATGGACCGCTGGATCGCGGCCACGCACGGCGCGGAGCTGCGCCGTGCCGCCGACCCCGTGACGGTCGACCTCGGGTACGGCGCCGCCCCCTGGACGGCCGTCGAACTGCTGCACCGCCTGCGTACGGTCGCGCCACGCGCGCGCGTGGTGGGCGTCGAGATCGAGCCCGCCCGGGTCGCGGCGGCGCTGCCGTACGAGCGGGCGGGGCTCGTGTTCCGGCATGGCGGCTTCGAGATCCCGGTCCCGCAGCGGCCCCTGCTCGTCCGGGCGGCGAACGTGCTGCGGCAGTACGAGGAGGGCGAGGTCGCGGCCGTGTGGGAGCGGCTGTGCGGGCGGCTCGCCCCGGCCGACCCGGCCACCGGCGCGCGCGGCGGACTGCTGGTCGAGGGGACCTGCGACGAGATCGGGCGCCGGCACGTGTGGGTCGCCCTCGGCCCGGAGGGGCCGCGCACGGTCACCTTCGCGACCCGTCTCGGCTCCCTGGAGCGCCCCTCGGACCTGGCGGAACGCCTGCCGAAGGCGCTCATCCACCGCAATGTCCCGGGCGAGCCGGTGCACGCCTTCCTGCGCGACTTCGACCGCGCCTGGGCGGCCGCGGCGCCCTACGCCTCCTACGGCGCCCGGCAGCGGTGGATCCGGGCGGTTCGGGACCTGACGGCGGACTGGCCGGTGGCGGACGGTCCGGTGCGGTGGCGGCAGGGCGAAGTGACGGTGCGGTGGGAGGCGTTGGCCCCGCGAGGCTGAGCTCACCGGCATCGCCCGTCGGCTGGCTCGGCATGGCTCGCCGGGAACGATCTCTTTGAGTCGTTCGTCACACAGGCGGGGAGATCGTCATGCCGGGGGCATACCGGTGCGGGGGTGGCGGGAAGCACTACCTCTGTCGCTTTGGGCGCCGGCATGGCAGCATCCCAGACGAACCGGATGTTACTGACGGTTAATCAGTTGGGGGCTGAGGTATGGGAACGGGCAAGCGTGGCCTGATCGCGACGGCAGTGACCGTGGTCTGCGCGATCACCGTGCTGGCGGCACCGGGCACGGCGTTCGCCAGTCCGAGCCCCTCCCCCACTCCTAGCGCGAGCCCAACGCCCGGGCCCAGCAAGGACCTCGAGGCCGTACGCAAGAAACTCGACAAGCTCTACCGCGCCGCGGGCCGTGCCACCGACGAGTACAACGCCGCCGAGGAGAAGGCGGACAAGCAGTCCGCCGAGATCGTCGAACTGGCCAAGAAGATCGTCAAGGGCAAGGAGAAGCTGGCCAAGCTGAAGGACCGGGCCGGCGCCTCGGCCGCCGCGCAGTACCGCGGGGGCGGACTGCCGCCCGAGGCCCATCTGACGCTCAGCGACGACCCGCAGGAGTTCCTCGAAGGAGCGGTCCGGGTCCGCCAGGGCCAGCACGCGGCCAAGGGCCTGATCGGCGAACTGACCCGCACGCAGGAGGACCTGGAGCAGTACTCCAAGGACGCCTCCGCGCAATGGAAGAAGCTGGAGGCGGGCCGCAAGGCCAAGGCCGCCGCGCAGAAGAAGATCGAGAAGCAGATCAAGCAGGCGGAGAAGGTCGAGTCCGAGCTGCAGAAGGACGAGCAGAAGCGCCTCGCCGAGCTGGAGAAGGAGGCCGCGGCCGAGGCACAGTCCGCCTGGCTCGGCTCCGGCGTCCTCGACGAGATCAGCGGCAAGGCGTCCGAGCAGGGCAAGAAGGCCGTCGAGTACGCCACGGCCCAGATCGGCAAGCCGTACCAGTGGGGCGCCGAGGGGCCGAAGACCTACGACTGCTCCGGGCTGACCTCACAGGCCTGGATATCCGCCGGCCGCGGCATACCGCGCACCTCGCAGGAGCAGTGGAAGCAGCTGCGGCACATCGACGTCCAGGACATGCGGCCCGGCGACCTCATCATCTACTTCGACGACGCCAGCCATGTCGCGATGTACATCGGCGACGGGGCGATGGTGCACGCCCCGCGGCCCGGGCGGGACATCACCATCGCGGGAGCGGGATCCATGCCTATCCTCGGGGTGGTAAGGCCGGATCCCGGCACCGACGCCGGGTGAACATATCGGGCATCAGGCACGTTTGGTGACCCGACCCACGTGACCCACCGCACGCCGGGCTCACCGGCAAACGCGTGTCGGCGTGACGTTCGTCATCTCCGCGGCATCTCCGGCCTGTCCAACTGCGGTACATATCGCGGCATATGACACTGGCCGATGGCGCAGCGGCGTGGCTCACACCATTCCTATGCGGCGCCGACACCCGCTATGGTCCCCGTCGGTGGGTCGAGGTCCCTCGCCCCCGCCATGCCCTCGGGGGGAGGGAAGGAACCCAAGACAATGCCCGTACCCATACCGCGGCAGAGAGCGATCCCGGCCGTGGAGAGTGGTCAGGCGCAGGCCGCGTCCCCGTGCGGCGGCTCCGCCGAGAACTCCGTCACGGACGCCTCGGCCGCGGCCCCGCGCACGCCGGACACCGCCGGGAACACCACGGACAAGGTGGAGATCAACACCGCTCACACCAACCTGACGCTGCTGCTGATCGAGGACGACCCGGCCGGTTCGCCGATCGTGCCGGACATGCTCGACCAGGCAGGCAAGCCGATCCGCGTCCGCACGGCCCGCAATCTGACCGAGGCCGGGCGGCTGCTGACCGACGACGTCCACTGCATCCTGCTGGACCTCGCGCTGCCGGCGCCGGGCCACAGCGACTCCGAGGACGAGCTCGCCGTACTCAAGCACGTGCTGGAGCTCGCGCCCCGGCATGCCGTCCTGGCGCTGACCGCGTCGGGTGACGCCGAGCGCGGCGCGGAGGCGGTGCGCGTGGGCGCCCAGGACTACCTGTTCCGCGACGAGCTGGACGGCCGGCTGCTGAGCCGCGCGATCCGCTACGCGGTGGAGCGCAAGCGTTCCGAGTCGGCCGAGCGCCGGCTCGCCGAGGGCCGCCTGCGGGCCCAGGAGAACCGCCGCCTGGAGCGCGGTCTGCTGCCGACCCCGCTGCTGGAGGGCTCTCCGCTGCGGTTCGCCGCCCGCTACCGCCCGGGCCGCTCGCGCGCCCTGCTCGGCGGTGACTTCTACGACGTCGTGCGCACGCCGGACGGCACCGTGCACGCGATGATCGGTGACGTGTGCGGCCACGGCCCGGACGAGGCCGCCCTCGGGGTGGAGCTGCGGATCGCGTGGCGCGCGCTGACGCTGGCGGGCCTGTGCGGCGACCAGCTGCTGGGCACGCTCCAGCAGGTGCTGGAACACGAGCGGGCCGACGACGAGATCTTCGCGACCCTGTGCACGGTGGACATCGCGCCGGACGGGCGCCGCGCCGGCCTGTGCCTGGCGGGACACCCGTCGCCGCTGCTGGCCCGTCCGGGCAAACCGGCCCGCCTGCTGCCGTACGACAACAACGGACCGGCCCTCGGGCTGCTGCCGGGTGCCCGCTGGCCGCGTATGCAGGTGGAGCTGGGTGCCGAGTGGAGCCTGATGCTCTACACCGACGGCCTGATCGAGGGCCATATCGGCCGGGGCCGGGAGCGGCTCGGCCAGGACGGCATGACCGAGATGATCCGCCGCCAGTTCGCCGAGGGACTGCGGGGCGAGCGGCTGCTGCGGGCGGCGGTGAACGAGGTGCGCGACCTCAACGGTGGCGAGCTGACGGACGACGTGGCGGTACTGCTGCTGGACCGGGTGCCGTAGCCCCCGGGAGCAAGCGCTGCCCAGGGGGCGCCGACCGGGGTTTACCGGCCGCCGTTCCAGGGGCCGTACGGGCCGTCGCTGCTGGAGCCGCGCTGGCTCCGGCCGCCGCCGGGGAGCGCGCGGATGGCCGGGCGGACGTCGACCATGTACACGATCGTCGCGATGAGCCCGATGATCGGCAGGAACGACAGGATCGGGAAGAGCAGGTTCACCACGAAGGCCAGACCGAGGATGATCAGCCAGAACGGCTTGGTCTTCTTGTCGGCCGCGCGGTACGCGTCCTCCCGCCGCACGGCGGCGTCGAACAGCGCGAAGCCGCTGAAAATGATCAGGGCCATGCTCAGAAGCCACATCAACCCTGTGAAGCCCTGCATCAGCACAACATCCACCACCAGACTCGGCTCGTCCCTACGCGGTCACCGTACCCGTACAACGGGCCGGGCACCCCCAGGGTGCCCGGCCCGCGTGCGTTGCCGCCCTTGATCCGGCGGCCGCCGTCCTACTTGGCCGGCGGGGTGGTCTTCTTGGCCGTGGTGGTCTTGCGCGCCGGAGCCTTCTTGGCCGGGGCCTTCTTCGCCGGGGCGGCGGCGGCCGGCTTCGCCGGCTCCTCCTTGACCTCGACCGGCTGGGGCTTCGGCTCGACGGCCACGGCCAGCTCCTCGACGCCTTCGGCGACGTCCTCGATGCCCTCGGCGGCCTCGCCGCGCCAGGTGCGCACGGCCTGCTCGCCGTGCTCGGCGACCTTCTCGTAGGTCTCCCGGGCCTTGACGGCGTACTCGGCGGCCACGCCGACCCCGCGCAGCGCGAAGTCCTGGGCGTTCTCGCCGAACTTCTTCAGGTCCGCGTCGAGGTTGCTGCCGAGCTTCTTGAAGTCGGCGTCGAGGGAGCCGATGAACCCCGTGACCTTGGTCTGCAGGGTCTCCTGCGTCTCCTTGACGCGGGCGGAGGCCTCCTTGGCCCGGGCGGACGCCTTCTCCTGGACGGCCTTGGTGTCGGTGTTGCGTACGGCGTCGATCCGCGCCGGAGCCTCGGCCCGCAGCTGCTCCACCAGGGCCGGCACCTTCTTCGCCTGCTGGAGGGCGAGGTCGGCGGTGCCGGCGGCGAAGTAGAGCGGAGTCGGGTCGCTGAGGGTCTTGCGCAGGTCGTCGGTGATGGCCATGGTGAGGGTCCTCCCGGATTCTGTCTCGCTTGAGGGTTCGGCTGAGGGTGGTGTGATCCGCAGCGGAGCGGCCGGTGCCCTGGTCCGGCTCAGCCGGCCGTCTGCTGCGGGTCGGTGTCACTGCCGCCGGTGGCCTTGCGGGTCCGGCGGGTGGCGGACGTACCGTCGGCGTTCTTGCGGGTGCGGCGAGCGGCGGACGTACCGCCGGTCTCCTTGCGGGTCCGGCGGGTCGCGGACGTACCGCCGGATTCCTTGCGGGTCCGGCGGGTGGCCGACGCACCGCCGTCCTTCTCGTGGGTTCGGTCCTCGGCGGGCGGGCCGCCGTCGGCCGTGCGGGTCCGTCTGCGTATCTCGGTGCCGCCGTCCGGGGCGATTCCGTCCGCATCCGCCGCGCCTTCACCGACCACGACCTCGACGACAGCGGCGCCGTCGTCGGAGCCGTCGCCGGTCCCGAACCCGTTCTCCTTGCGGAAGGACTCGTAGATCTGCAGCAGCACCTGCTTCTGCCGCTCGTTCAGCGTCGGGTCCGCGAGGATGACGGCACGCGTCTCCACCTCGTCCCGGTCCCGCTCGGCGTCGAGAATGCCGGCGCGGACGTACAGCGTCTCGGCGGAGATCCGCAGGGCCTTGGCGACCTGCTGCAGCACCTCCGCGCTCGGCTTGCGCAGCCCGCGCTCGATCTGGCTCAGATACGGATTGGACACCCCGGCGGCATCGGCGAGCTGCCGCAGCGACAGCTGCGCGTTGCGCCGCTGCTCGCGCAGGTAGTCACCGAGATTGCCGACGTTGAGCGATGCCATGCCTCCACAGTGCCGCACCCCGCTAACTATTGCAAGCACCCGCTTGCAAAAGTGCGCCACGCCACGCGGCCGCGGTCGGGGCAGCCCCGCTCTGACCCACCTCGCCTGCGGCGCACCTCCGTGGTGCGATGGAACGGGGGCAGGAAGGAGAGAGTGATGGTCCTGCCAACAGCGGAGCGCGAGAGCGGCGCGGCCCCGGTATCAGTCCGCCCGCTGGATGAGGCGGACCTGGATCGGGCCGATGAGATCTGCGGGGCCGCCTTCGGGGCCTTCCTGGGGGCACCTGATCCGTTCGGGACCGTCGACTACGTCCGCACCCGCTGGGCGGCCGATCCGCAGGCGGCGTTCGCGGCGACGGTCGAGGGCGAAGTGGTGGGATCGAACTTCGCCGCCAACTGGGGCAGCGTCGGGTTTTTCGGACCGCTGACCGTACGCCCGGATCTGTGGGACCAGGGCATCGGCAGGCGTCTGATGGAGCCGGTCATCGACTGCTTCGACACCTGGGGGAATCGCCACCTCGGCCTGTTCACCTTCGCGCACAGTCCCAAGCATCTTGAGCTCTACCGCCGGTACGGCTTCTGGCCTCGATTCCTCACAGCCATCATGAAGAAGCAGGTCACAGACGGTGCCACGGTCCCCGGCCGGGTGCTCTACGGCGAACTGCCCGCCGTCGAGCGGCCCGACGCGCTGAGCCTCTGTCGCGCACTGACCGGAGCCGTGTACGAGGGCCTGAGCCTGGAACGCGAGATCGTGGCCGCGCACGCGCAGGGACTCGGTGACACCGTCCTGCTCCATGGCACCGGCTTCGAGCTCGACGGCCTGGCCGTCTGCCACTGCGGTGCCGGGTCGGAGGCCGGCACGGACGTGTGCTTCGTCAAATTCGGTGCCGTACGTCCTGGTCCGGAGGCCGCCGACCGGTTCGAGCGACTGCTCGACGCGTGCGAGCGGCTGGCCGCCGAGCGCGGGCTGGGGCAACTGGACGCCGGCATGAACCTGGGCCACCCGGACGCCTACCGGCGCATGATCGACCGCGGCTTCCGCACCTGGTTGCAGGGCGTGACCATGCACAGGCCCAACGAACCCGGGTACAGCCACCCCGACGCGTATGTGATCGACGACTGGCGTTGATTCTCAGATTGCCTGAGACGCCAGGTCGCGTCACAGCACCACGTCTGCGCGACGGCCCCTCGACCGTGTGCGGCGTGCGATGAGTCGGAGCAGCCTGTGGTCAGTCGACGGGGGCGACTCGGATCAGGTTGCCGTCCGGGTCCGCGACGACGAACGTGCGCCCGAATACCTCATCGCGCGGCTCGCTGACCACTCGAACCCCCTTTTCCACCCACCTCGCGAACTGGCCGTCGATCGCCTCGGGCCCGCCAGGCAGGGCCAGACAGACCTCGCTGGTGCGTGGCACCGCGGGGGTCAAGCCGTCCAGCTGCCCGCTCCAGAGCGCGAGGTCCACGCCCTCGCCGAGGTCGAAGGCGATGTAACCAGGGGTCTGGAAGCCGGGCTTGATCTCGAGGAGGTCCGCGTAGAAGCGGGCCGCTTCGGGCGCGTCGTTGACGTAGACGATGAACACGATCGAGGACGACATTGCTCGCTCCTTGGGTCGGTCTCACTGAACGACCGGAGCCTGCACGTCATTCATGACGGATCCCGTCAGGTTTTCTGAGATTCTCGATCTCGTGACTCCGGATCGCTTCTTCTCGCTGCTGCTGGCGCTGCAGTCGCGGGAGACCACGACGACCGCCGAGCTGGCGGCCCAGGTCGGGGTGTCGGTCCGTACCGTCCTCAGAGATGTGCAATGGCTGCAAGAAGCAGGCTTCCCCCTGCTGGTCCGACGCGGCCGTTGGGGCGGGGTGACTCTTCTACCCGGCGGGTTGCTCGACACGTCACGGCTCACTCCGAACGAACGGGACCACCTCGCGCTCTACGGCCTCGACGACATGCAGCGCGAACAGCTGGGAGCCATGGCCGACACCCAGCGCGCGCACCAGAAGGTGCGATCGACGCTGCGTCCGTCGAGCACCGGTGCGCTGCCTCTGAGCGCGGTCGTGACCACCGACAACAGCCCCTGGTTCTCCCGGGACGCCGAGGGCCTGCCTCCGGCAGCGCTGGTGGGCGATCTGCGGCGCGGGGTGCGGTTGCGTATCTGCTACCGCCGGTCCGAGGAGACCGAGCCCACGTGGCGGATCATCGACCCGTACGGCCTGCTGGCCAAGGGCGGCAGGTGGTATCTCGTGGCAGACTCCGCAGGTCGTCCGCACCTCCACGCGCTGGAACGGCTCGTCGACTGGGAACCGATGCGGGCAGTTCGCCGGCTGCGGCCGGGCGCGACCCTGGACGGTGTCGCGGCAGAGCTGACGGCGCGCTGGGAGAACCCGAACACCTTCCGGATCCATGCCGAGCTCGACCTGGACCAACTAGGTAGGGCGAGGCGCATCCTCGGCCGTCGACTGACTGTTCGGGACGCTGCGGGAACGCGACGCGTGAGCATCGCGGTCACCGGCCAGAATGTGGAAGTCGTGCGCCTGCTCCTGCAGTTCGGCGACAGCGTCACCGTGACCGACCCCGTGGAAGCCCGCGAACATATCCGACAGCTCACCAGGCAGATCCTTCAGAAGTACTCCTAGAGGGGTGCTCCCTCTGAAGCTCCCACACCGGGTGCCGACCTCGTCCGGAGCACCGCCTGGCAGTCCGACCAAGCGGGCTCGCTCAGCAAGGGCCGGAAGCGGGTGAACAGGGCAAGGAGTTCGGCTCCCCACTTCTCGCGAAAGGCGGAGTCGATGCGGGCGAGGTCGAGTTCGTTGGCGGCGGACAGTTCGGCGAAGTCCCGTCGCTGCTGCGGCTCCAGAGTGTGGAGTCGGCCGGTGAACCGGTTCCGGAAGGCCCCGTCGGCATCAGCGAGCGTCGGATACGTGGCCTTCCGGTCACAGGAGGCGTAGAGATACACGATGGCCTCGGCCTCGGCACCGATCACCCCTGCGAGTTCGGTGCGGCTGTCCGGGGACAGCAGGGCGGTGGGAAAGCCGTCGGTGCCGTAGAAGGCATGGCACAGGCCCGCGAGCCGGAGGGCGGGTCGGGCTCCCCAGACGGCGAGTCGGCCCTGGACGCGCTGGAGATGGGCGACGAGGGTGCCGCCCGGGTGGTCGATATCCGCAGCTCCGAGCGTGTGCAGCAGCGCGATGGCCTGGTCGGCGGCGACAGGAGGAGAGGCAGGCACGGGTCGGTGTCCTTCCTTCACTGGAGGTCGGCACCCGTCCGCCGCCTCCGCCCAGGGTCCGGATCCCGCGAAGGCGTCGGACGGGTTGCCGCCTGGGCCCTGTACCGATCTTCGTAGCCGTGTAAGCCCCAGTCAATCCTATGGATTTCTCGCCATACCCAAGCTGAGACTTGGGGCCATGGCTCTGGAGGACCTGCGTGTTTTCGTGGCCGTGTGCCGGGCGGGAAGCCTCAGCGCCGTCGCGCGAGAGCTGGACTGCACTCAGTCGGCCGTGAGCCAGCATGTCAGGCGGCTGGCGCGAGAGGCGGGTGTGAGCCTCCTGGAGCGTCAACCACGAGGTGTCGTGCCCACACACGTCCACGCGGCCGCCGACCTCTTCCGCGTGATCTGACACCGGTCACGACAAGCCGGTCATGACCCGCCGGTCACAACAAGCCCCCGACGATGCAGAAGGGATGCCCGGCCGGATCCGTGAGGACCCGCCATCTGTCCTGCCGCGGCTGATCCGGTTTACCCGCCCCCAGCTCCAGCAGCCGGGCCTCGGCCGCATCGACATCCACGACCCTGAAACAGCAGTGCAGTTGCTGCGGTACGACCTGGCCGGGCCAGCTCGGAGCTCGGTAGTCGTCGACCCGCTGAAACCCGATGTCGAACCCGCCCTCACCGTCCAGCGCGGCGAACTCGGCGTCCGACTCGGCGTGGAGTCCAAGTCCGGTGGCTTCCTGGTAGAACGCCGCCAGGGCGAGCGGATCAGGGCAGTCCAGGGTGATCGCGCTCAGCTTCATCAGCGGGGTCATGGCGCCTCCGGGCGGCTCTCTGGGGACTCCGGTCCCGCACACCCTAGAAGCGGTCGGTCGCTAAACCGTTCGACGAGTCGGGGTGGACACCGTCATGATCCGCACTCGTGACGACGACTTCGCAGCAGTCCCTGGTCCGCGCCGCCGCCCGGAACAACGCCGAGTGGTGCGCGGCGATGTGCCGGGCGCACGGGGTGAGGGGCGAGTTCGGGGCCGAGGCCTGGGCCGCGGCCGTGCGGACGCCGCTCTACTACCCCGACGCGGTGACGCTGGAGCCGGACGCCGACCGGGACGCGCTCGTGGCGCGGATCGACACCGCCTCGCCCGGCGCCTCGGTCAAGGACGGTTTCGCCGACCTGGAGCTGGCGGAGGCCGGGTTCCGGGTGCTGTTCGAGGCGCAGTGGATCCACCGTCCGGCCGGTGCACCCGCCACCGAGCCGGGCCCGCCCGACCTCGTGTGGGACGTGGCGGGCGACCCGGACACGCTGCGTGCCTGGGCCCTGGCCTGGGACGGCGGGGCCGGAAACGCGGACCTGTTCCGGCCCGGTCTGCTCGCCGAACCGGAGACCTTCGTGATCCTGGGACGGTCCGCAGACGACACCGATCGCGACACCGACACCGACGGCCGGGTGGTCGCCGGAGCGGTGGCGAGCCGCAGCGAGCACGTGGTCGGCGTCTCCAACGTCTTCGCGCGGGACGGCGGACCCGACGCGGCCTGGCCGGTCGTCCTGCACGCACTCGCCCGGCTCTTCCCCACCCTGCCCGTCGTCGGATACGAGCAGGGTGACGATCTGGCGGTCGCTCTCCGGTACGGCTTCGAGCCGGTCGGCCCCTTGCGGGTGTGGATACACAACGGCTGACCGGCCCGCGGCTACCGCGGCTTGTACGCCAGGAAGGTGCCCGCCTGCCGCTTCACCCCGTCCTCCGGTTCCTGCACCACACGCGTCGTGACCACCAGCCCCGCCTGCTGGAGCAGTTCCCCGATCCGGTCCGGCGGCAGCAGATGCGACTCGTAGGACACCGGATGGTCGCCGTACGCGCGCGTCGGGCGCAGGTGCTCGCCGTTGCCCACATGGCCCGCCAGCATCAGCCGGCCGCCGGGCGCGAGGGTGCGGTGGAACTCGGCGAACACGGTCGGCAGCCACTGCGGCGGGGTGTGGTGGGTGGTGTAGTACGCCAGGATGCCGCCGAGTTCGCCGCTGCCGACCTCCAGCGCGGTCATCGAGCCGACGGTGAAACGGAGTTCCGGATACGCCGCCCGGGCCAGTTCGATCATCCTCGGTGACACGTCCACGCCGAACACGGGCACTCCCAGGCCGGCCAGGTGGGCCGTCACCTTGCCCGGACCGCAGCCCAGGTCGGCGACCGGCCCGAGAGGCCGTGCGAGTTCGGCGAAGGCGGCCAGCATCGCGCGGGACACCGGGTCCAACTCGGCCGGTTCCTTGACGAGTCGGACGTAGTCGGCGGCGACGGTGTCGTAGGACTCCCGGACCGCGGTGAGGTACGAGGGCTCGGTCATGCCGCGAAGCTAGACGACGGCACTGACACCCCCCCCCCGTACGCCGACGCGAGTACGCCGGTTTACTCCCGCTGAAAGACGACCTCACCCCGCCGCCCCGGCAGCGTGTTCCCCATGAACCCGAAACTCAGCCGCCCCGCCCGCCGGACCGCGCTGGTCGTCCACGTCATCGCCTCCGCGAGCTGGCTCGGGCTCACGCTCGGGCTGCTCGCGCTCGGGACGACCGCGGCCACCACCGGGTCCGCCGTGACCGTGGAGGCGTCCGTCCGGGCCATGCGGCTCTTCGCCGACTGGCTGCTGCTCCCCGTCGCGCTCCTCACGCTCCTCACCGGTCTGGTGCTGTCGCTGGGGACCGCGTGGGGTCTGGCACGGCATCGGTGGGTCTACACGAAGTTCTGGCTGACGCTCGCCACGACCACCGCGACGGTGTTCGCCCTGCGCCCCGGGGTCAATGCCGCCGTCGCCGCCGTCGCCGCGGGCGGTCCGCTGCCCGACGCCGGGGACGTCCTGTTCGGGCCGGTCGTCTCGCTGTCCGCCTACGTCTTCATGACGGTGATCTCGGTCCTGAAGCCCTGGGGCCTGACCAGGCGGGGCAGGAGGCTGCGGGCACCCGCCCGGCGAACCCTTCAGGACGCCTAAGACCCAATCCAGTTTGCCTAAAGGTATTAGGTAGATGCACAATCCCTTCAGGCAGAAGGGAGGTGCCGTATGGCACGCGTGGGACTCACGCCGGAGCGCCTGACCGAGGCGGGCGCGGAACTCGCCGACGAGGTCGGCTTCGACGAGGTGACCGTCTCGGCGCTCGCCCGGCGGTTCGACGTCAAGGTCGCGAGCCTGTACTCGCACGTGAGGAACTCCCAGGACCTCCGGACCAGGATCGCCCTGCTCGCACTGGCGGAACTCGCCGACCGGGCCGCCGACGCCCTGGCCGGACGAGCAGGCAAGGACGCCCTGGGCGCCCTCGCCGACGTCTACCGCGACTACGCCCGGGAACACCCCGGCCGCTGGGCCGCGGCCCAGTTGCGGCTCGACCCGCAGACGGCGGCCGCGAGCGCGGGCGTCCGGCACGCGCAGATGACCCGGGCACTGCTGCGCGGCTACGACCTGACGGAACCGGACCAGACCCACGCGGTCCGGCTGCTGGGCAGCGTCTTCCACGGGTACGTCAGCCTGGAGCTGGGCGGCGGGTTCAGCCACAGCGCTCCCGGCACCGACGTCACCTGGGCCCGGATCATCGACGCCCTCGACACGCTGCTGCGCAACTGGCCCGCGCCCCCTACGGATCCCCGAGGCTGACACCATGCACACCGAGCACGACTGGATCACCACTCCGCTCACGGCGGACCTGCTGCGCGGCGCCCTCGACCTGGAGCGCACCGAGCACGGCCTGCTCCCGCACCGGCTGCCCGCCCGGGCCCGCGCCCAGAACACCAACGCCCAGCTGGCCATGGCCGAGGCCCAGCCCTCCGGCGTACGCCTGGTCCTCCGCACCGCCGCGACGGCCATCGAACTCGACACGCTGCGCACCAAGCGCGACTACGTCGGCCTCCCGTCCCGCCCGGACGGCCTCTACGACCTGCTCGTCGACGGCCGCCCGGCCGGCCAGGCCTCCGGGACCGGCGGCAACGTCCTCACGGTCGACATGGCCACCTGGGACGGCGAGGTCACGCCGGGCCCGGTGGGTACCGTCCGCTTCACCGGCCTGCCCGCCGGTGAGAAGGACGTCGAAATCTGGCTGCCGCACAACGAGACCACCGAGCTCGTCGCCCTGCGCACCGACGCGCCCGTGCAGCCCCTGCCGGACCGGGGCCGCAGGGTGTGGCTGCACCACGGCAGTTCGATCAGCCACGGCTCCGACGCCGCGAGCCCCACGGCCATCTGGCCCGCGATCGCCGCGTCCCTGGGCGGTGTGGAACTGGTCAACCTCGGTTTCGGCGGCAGCGCGATGCTCGACCCGTTCACCGCGCGTGCCATGCGGGACACCCCCGCCGACCTGATCAGCGTCAAGATGGGCATCAACATCGTCAACGGGGACGTGATGCGGCTGCGCGCCTTCGGCCCGGCCGTGCACGGTTTCCTCGACACGATCCGCGACCGGCACCCCGACACCCCGCTGCTGGTCGTCTCCCCCATCCACTGCGCGATCCACGAGGACACCCCCGGCCCCACCGCCCCGGACCTCAGCGAGATCGACAAGGGCCGGCTGCTGTTCGCCGCCATGGGCGACCCGGCGGAGAAGGCCGCCGGGAAGCTCACGCTCGGCGTCATCCGGGAGGAACTGGCCCGCATCGTGCGGCACCGCGCGGCCGACGACCCGAACCTCCACTACCTCGACGGCCTCGACCTCTACGGCGAGTCCGACGCCGCCGAACTCCCCCTCCCCGACCACGTCCACCCGGACGCCGCCACCCACCGCCGCATCGGCGAACGCTTCGGCGCACTGGCCTTCACGGAGGGCGGCCCCTTCGCGGCACAGGGGTGACTGTCAACAGCCGGCTCAGCCCGCGAAGCCCTGCTCCGCCAGGATCTTGTCGATGCGCGCCCGGTGGGCCGACTCCCAGTCGTCGAGAGTCTCCGCGGCCTCCTTCGCCAGCTTGGCGCGGGCCGCGGTGAGCACCTCCTCCCGGCGTGCCCCCGGCACCACCACGACGCCCTCCTCGTCGGCGACCTCCACGACGACGACCGAACCGGGCTCGGCCCGGTGGATCGCGGCGTGCAGCATCAGGTTGTCGCCGGGCGGGCACCGCACGGCCACGGACCCTAACCACCCTGCACGCGCCCGTGTCTAGAACGGCAGCGGCCTCCCGTGCACCACCTCCAGCCTCGTCACCGCCCGCGTCAGCACCACGTACAGCCGGTGGAGCCCCCGTTCCTCCGCCTCGGCGATCGCCGCAGGCTCGACGGCCACGACATGGTCGTACTCGAGCCCCTTGACCACGCTCGCCGGCACCAGGGACACCCGCGCGCCGAGTTCCCCGGGCCCCGCCGCCTCGATACCGGCCGCGTCCAGGGCCGCCCGCACCCGGGGCACCTCCGCGTCCGCCGCGACGACCCCGACGGAGCCCTCCTGCCCCAGCGCGTCCCGTACGGCGTCCACGACCGCCGCCGGCACCCCGTCCGGGGCCGACTCCCGCATCCGCAACTCCCCGTCCCCGCGCAGCGAACGGGCCGCCGGCACGTCCACGTCCAGCCGCTCCAGCAGCCGGTTGGCAAGGCCGACGACGGCACGCGGCACGCGGAAGCCGGTGGTCAACTCGACCACGGCCGCGTCCGGTTTCCCCAGGTGCGCCAGGACCGTCGGCCACGACCGTGCCGCCCACGGCGTCGTCCCCTGCGCCAGATCGCCCAGGACCGTCAGCGAGCCGAAGGGGGCCCGGCGGGCGATGGCCCGGCACTCCATCGGGGACAGGTCCTGCGCCTCGTCGACGACGACATGCCCGTACCCCTCCGGGTGCTCGATCAGCCCGGCCACCTCGTCGAGCAGCACCAGATCGGCGGCCGACCAGCGCGCCGACTTCCACGACCGAGGCGGCTTGCGCCACAGCAGCGCCCGCTGCTCGGCGCTGTCCAGCAGCCCGTCGGCCGCCCTCGCCAACACCTCCCGGTCGGTGAGCAGTTCGGCCACGACCTCCTCCGGCCGCACCCGGGGCCAGACGGCGTCGAGGTACTCGGACACCGGGCGCGCCCGCTCGACCCGGCGCACCCAGGCGTTCGTGGGCGGCCCGGCCCGCCGTTCCACCCGCTCGCGCAGACACCGCACGATCCGCGCCCGCACCCGCTCCCGCCCGACCCCGTACGGCGGTTCCTCCTCCCGTACGCCCGCGACGATCCGCGCCAGTTCCGCGTCGGGCACCCGCCAGCGGTACGACCCGTCCGGCACGGTGAGCGAGCCCGCCCCCGTGGTGCGCACGCGCGCGTACAGCGCCCGCCGCAGCACCTCCGCCATCCGGGCGTCGTGCTTGACGACGGCGGCGGAGTCGTCGTCGGTACCCCGGACCGGCCACCGGGCGATCTCCTCGGCGAGCGTCGACTGCCGCACCCCCGTCTCCCCGAGAGCCGGCAGCACCTCCGCGATGTACGACAGGAACGTGCGGTTGGGCCCGAGGATCAGCAGGCCGCCGCGCCGGATGCGCTGCGGGTGCGTGTAGAGCAGATACGCGGCCCGGTGCAGGCCGACGGCCGTCTTGCCGGTGCCCGGCGCGCCCTGCACGCACACCGACATCGCCAGGTCCCCGCGTACGAGGTCGTCCTGCTCGGGCTGGATGGTCGCGGCGATGTCCCGCATGGGCCCGACGCGAGGCCGTTCGATCTCCCGGGCGACGATCCGGCTGGCGCGGTTCTCCCCCTGCCCCAGGTGCTCGTCCTCCAGGCCGGTGAGGTCGCCGGAGTCCCCGCGGCTGCCGGGCGCCCACCCGAACCGCCGGCGTACGGAGACGTCCTGCGGCTCACGGGCGGAGGCCTGGTAGAAGGCACGCGAGACAGGTGCGCGCCAGTCGACGACGAGGGGCGGTTCGGCCGGGTGCTCGGAGATGCGCAGCCGCCCGATGTGCAGCCGCCCACCGGCCCCCTCGAACTCCAGGGCCCCGAAGAACAACGGCCCCTCGGGCAGTTCGCGCAAGGCCTTGGCATGGCTGCGCAGCCGGTACCCGAGCACCTCCGCGTCGGCACCGGACGCGGAGACGTCCTCCCCGATGACGACCTGTTCACCGGCGCCCTCGACCATCGCGGCGAGGGCGGCCCGGCAGCGCTCGTGGTGGGCGCGTTCACGGCTGAGGGCGTGCTGGAGGGCAGGTTCGGTCGACGTCATTCCACCGAGCGTACGGGAAAAACGTAACCGAGTTAAATTTATTACTCACCCTCACCTTGAAGCCGTGGCGGCAGCCCGGCCGCCAGCCGGCCGAACGCCCGCTCCGCCGCCGCCACCGCGTCCGCCCGCACGTCCGCCACCCGCTCCCCCGCCGCGATCCGCCGCCAGTTCTCCAGCGCCAGCACCCGCAGTACGGCCATGATCTGCCCGGCCGCCAGCCGCGCGTCCAGATCACCCCCGAGCACCTCGGCCAGCGCGGCCTCAGACCGCTCCTGGTGCGTGTGCGCACGGGCGACCAGGGAGGGCGTCCCGTAGAGCAGGGCATGGAAGGCGAGCACCTGAGGATGGTCATTGAGCCCGGTCACGGGGTCGGATCGCTCCAGCCCGTCCAGAAAATGCCGCCGCAGCGCCTCCACCGGCGGCCCCTCCCCCTCCGCCACGACCCGCGCGGCCTCCCCCTCGTGGTCGGCGATCCGGTACAGCACCAGATCCTCCTTGGCGGGGAAGTACCGGAACAGCGTCGGCTTGGAGATCTCGGCCGCCGCCGCCACCTCGGCGACGGACACCGCGTCGAACCCCTTCTCCAGGAAGAGCCGCACCGCGATGTCCGACACGACTTGGTACATCCGCTGCTTTTTGCGCTCACGCAGGCCGGGCTCGCTCATGGGGGGAGCCTACGCAGTACGGCGAGGTGGGAGTCCGCGTCAGGAAGCGCCCGACTCGGTGAGCACGGGCCGATCCTCCTGCGCCGCCCCCCGGTGTTCCTCAGCCGCCTCCCGTTCGCCGCGCCAGCGGATCAGCGCGGCCATGATCTGCGAACGGCTCGGCACCTGCGCGAGGCCCAGCGGTTGTGCGGCGGCGGTGAGGATCTTCTGCAGCTTGCCGGCGGCCACGGGCAGGGCCACCCAGTTGAAGCCCGCGTCCTCGCGCAGGGACAGCGACACCCGGATGACATCGGTGAAGACCGACTGCGCCCGCTTGAAGTCGAGGATCAGCGGCAGGTCCCGCTCCCACCCGGACGAGCTGCCCGGCCGGATCCTCTCGACCAGGTCGCACCATTCACGGACCATACGGCTCTCCTGATCGCCCGGGTAGCGCATCAGGTAGAGGTGGGTGGCCAGGTCGTAGAGCGGATCGCCCAGCATCGCCAGCTCCCAGTCGATGGCCCAGAGCCGGCCCTTCGGATCGAGGACGAAGTTCTCACGGTGCAGATCCGCGTGCAGGAGACAGAACGGGCGCTCCTGAAGCCCCAGCACGTGCTTCCTCAGAAGGGTGAACGATTCGTCCGAGACACCGAGCGCGCGGAACAGGCCGGCGAACGCCGTGTGGTTCTTCCTGTAGACCCGCTCCTCGACGAAGACGATCAGACGTTCCAGAAAGCCGGTGCTGTCCCCGTCCTCGGCGCGGTCCCGGCCCTCACAGCGCCGCTCCACACTCACCATGTCCGGCGTGACCCGCGCCATCTCCCGGAAGAGGTCGACGATCTGGTCGAACACCGCGTCGGGTACGCGCCGCCCCGGCCGCCGCTGCTCACCGAGTGTCCGCCCCTCGATGAAGCCCTGAAGCGCCATGCCGGCGACGTCGATGATGCCGGGGACACGGCTGATGTGCCCCTGGAGGGCGCGGAGCAGCTCCTCCTCCGACCTGAAGCACCTCCGGTCGAACCACAGGATCTCGGAGCGCGGCTCACGGACCTTGACGGTTCGTGTCCCACCGGGCAACGCGAGGACGTAGGTCTCGTGGTGGTACCCCTTGAGCGGCCCCTTGACCAGGTTCGGGTCGCCGCTCATCTCGACTGCTCGCTGCCGAGCACCGGAGACCGATGGGGGTGTCATTGGGTGGTTCAGCCTGCCCCGGTGGTACGGATGGTGTAAGGGGGAAGGCACGTTACTCCACCGGGCGCCGTGATCAGGGGAGAACCCGGCTATCGAGCCGAACTCGTCCCCTCCCGGGTGACCCGGGCGCCCGCCCGAACAGCGGGCCTAGCCGCGCAGCAACCCCAGTACGCTCTCCAGGGACTCGACCACGGTGTCGGCTCCCGCTTCCCTCAGGATCTTGGCTTTCCGGGGGTTGTTCGCGTACCCGAGGAACGGCACCCCGGCCCGTGCCGCCGCCTCGCGGTCCGAGGGGGTGTCGCCGATCATCAGGGCGTCGGCCGGGGCGGCACCCATGGCGTTCAGCGCCCGGTTGAGGCAGTGGGGGTCCGGCTTCAGGTGGCTGAGCTCCTGGGTGCGGCCGTAGATGTGAGGGGCGAAGCAGCCGACGAGGCCGCGGCTTTCGAGGTACTTGCGCACCACCCGCGGTGAGTTGTTGGTGGCGATGGCGAGGCGGGAGCCCACCGCCGACCAGGTGCGTATCAGCGGATCCGCGTACGGGGTCGGCATCGCCGAGGACGCGGCCCGCAGCTCCTCCTGGGTGAGACGTTCCTCCAGCTCGGCGGCGAGGTCGCTGCCGGGATGCCGGCGGTCCACGGCGCGCAGGACGACCTGCGGGTCGAGCGACTCGCGTTCCGTGTCCGTCAGCAGGCCCTGCAGTCCCCGGCCCTCCAGCCAGGACACCAGGTCGCTCGCCACGCCGTCCGCCGAGTGCCCGGCGAACAGACGGCAGACGGGCCCGTCGAAGTCCCAGAGCACGACACGGGCACGTTTGATCAGAGTCAGGAGATGGTGCTGATCGTTCTCGGTCTCGACTGTCACCGAACCAGTCTGCGTCGTATCAGAGGTCACTAGGAGAGTGTCAGGTCCGTCGTGATGGTTTCCCAGAGGGCGTCGAACCACTTCTGGGATTCCTGGACGAACGCCGCGTCCCGCTGGCCCGCTCGCTTCAGGAAGGAGAAGAGGAGGGACTGGGAGCCGAGGACGTCGTACATGTCCAGGGTTTTGCTGCCCCACTCCTCCTCGCGCCTGGTCAGCATGTAGTAGCCGATCAGCGCCTCCTCCTGGTTGAGGAGGTACAGCTTCACCGGCGGGGTGAAGGGCAGCGCGCGGAACGTGACGTGCACGTCGATGCCGTGCGTGGAGCGCAGGGCCAGGAAGTTGTGCTGGAGGACCTGCCCCTGGGCGTTGCGCATGACCAGCCAGCGCTGGTGGACGGGGTTGTCGTCGCCGTGGGCCTCCACGGGGACGGGGAAGGCCAGCTCGATGTCCCGGGACGGGACGAGGATGCGGACGTCGATCGACTCGGGGTGGATCCGGCCCTCGTGGATCAGGCGGAGTGGTTCGCCGATGGCGACCATCAGGGTCTCGGCGGTGTGGCAGACCACGTCCACGCGGACGCGGCGTGCCGAGAACGCCTCCGTCAGCCGTGGCGCCAGACCGACCATCGTCGGCTGGGGTTCGCCCCGGGCCGGAGCGGGCGCGGCGATCCGCGGGGGGCTGCCCTTGCTGACGTTGGTGAGGAGACCGTCCTCCTGGAGTGCTCGCAGGGCCTGGCGGACGGCGCCGCGTTCCACGCCGAACTCCTCCGCGAGGTCGGCCTGGGTGGGCAGGCGGTCCCCGGGCTTGAGCTCGCCCGTGCGGATGCGTTCCCGCAGGTTGTCGGCGATCTCCTGGGGCGAGAGCCTTCTGCTGCCGTTCACGGCCACGTTCTCCTGGGTCACGACCAAACGCTACAACTTTGATCCATCTGGCGGGAGTTGTTTGAAAGTTGTTTATACCTAGGGGCCAAGTGGGGACAACTTAATCAGAGTTGGTTGCCAACTCCTTTGAGTTGGCGGAAGTTTTGCCTCCGAACTTCCGAAGGGGGAAACCAATGCCCGCCCTCACTCTTCTCGCCGCCATCGCAGTCGTCGCCTTCGAGCAGTTCGTCCAGTGGAAGTACGGCCCGGTCGGCATCGTCGGCCTGCTCCTCCTCACCGTGGGGCTCAAGTCCAACAACTCGGCGGTCAGCTCCACAGGAGCCGTCGTGCTGGCGCTGCTGGTGCTGAGGACCGCCCTATGAGCTCGTGAGCACCAGCTCCGAACTGATCGTCTCCCACAGTGCGTTGAACCAGAGGTGCGACTGCTCGACGAAGGTCGTGTCGCGCAGGCCGGGGCCCTGCCGGAAGGAGAACAGCATCGACTGGGTACCCCGCGCGTCGTACATCTCCCTCTGTTCGTGGTCGATCTCGGCCTCCCCGCGTGTCAGCGTGTAGTACGCGAACAGCGCCTCCGAGCCGTTGAGCAGGTACAGCTTCACCGGCGGGGTGAAGGGCAGCGCCCGGAATGTGACGTGCACATCGATGCCGTGCGTGGCGCGCAGGGCCAGCAGACTGTGCTGGAGCACCTGCCCCTGGGCGTTGCGCATCGCCAGCCACCGCTCGTGCACCCAGTCGTCGCCGCGCCCCCCGACCGGCACCGGGAAGGCGAGGTCGATGTCCCGGCTGGGCAGCAGGACCCGGACGTCGACCTTGGCCGGTTTCAGCCGTCCGGCGTGGATCTGCCGCAGCGGTTCGCCGATCGCCAGCGTGAGGGAGATGGAGGTCAGGCACACGGCGTCGATCTCGACGTGCTCCGCCGCGAACGCCGTCGCGATCCGGGGCGCGAGACCCACCGTCGTGGGCAGCGGCGGGGCCTGTGGGCCGGTCAGCGCCCTGGCGAGGTCGGAGGCGACGGTCGCCGGACTTCCCTTGGACACGTTGGTGAGCAGCTGCTCGGACTGCAGGATGCGCAGCGCCTGGCGTACGGCACCGCGCTCGACGCCGAACTCGTCGGCGAGCTGCGCCTGCGTCGGCATGCGCTCACCGGACCGCAGCGCTCCTGACCTGATACGGGCGCGCAGTTCGTCGGCCACCTCTTGATGTGTTCTCTGTGGCCGTTGCGACCTCTTCCGTCCATTGACGGAGGTGTGTTCCGGGTCCACAACCAAACAGTACAACTTCCCGCCATCTTCCGGCAGTTCAGTGCTGGGTGGTTATGAGACGCTTCCAAGCGGAGATAAGTACAGTGAAGTTGGCCGCCAACTTAGGCAACATGGTCAGACTTTCAAGGGGTTGGCCATCCACCATCCACCTACGGGCCTCCCTTCCGGAGGGGAGCCGGGAGCCCGGTCGGTGAGCACCACCGCACAACAACCACAACCGAACAGCTCGCTACGGATGCGGGTCCCTGTACGTCGGCAGAAGGGAGCGGCTCAGAACATGTCCGGGCACCAAGGCCGCCTGGACGTACGCAGCAGGGCGTCGGCCTTCCGGGCGGCGCCCGCTCGTTCTTCCCGCACCCGCCCCAGCGCCGCCAGCCGCACCGCCGACTCGTCCCCCAGCCACAGCGACCCCAACTCGCCTATCTCCAGAGCGAGTTCCGCGCTCTCGGTGGTCGGCGTGCAGGACGCCCCGTCAGCGGAGGCCTCCAGCCGGTACCGCCCGCCGGTCAGACCGTCCACACCGGCGACCTCCAGCACCAGCGTCCCCTCCCCCTCGTACGTCCGCGCCTCCAGCGCCCGTACGACGTCCAGGATCCGCACCCACAGGAAGTCCGCCAGCGAGGTGATCCTGGCCGCCCGCGGATCCGGCAGGAAGTGCGGGAGCAGGTCGTCGGGCGCCCGCCAGCCGCTCTTCACCTTCACGACCCAGTCGATGGAGCAGAGGTACTGCCACAGGGCGCGCTCCGCGGCCGGGGTCACCCCGGTCAGCCAGCTCACGGTCGCCGTGTTCAACGGCTGCTTGGCCTCGCCCCAGTTGTCGTCCACCTCGTAGGCGGCCATGCCCTCGACCTCGCCGGACGCCGAGCGGTACACGGCGAAGAAGGGCCTCTTCCAGGCCGGGTCGAACGTGACGACGCCGGTGTTCAGCTTCCACCACAGCTCGTCGCGGTCGATGACGCCGGGCTGCGTGCGGCGCAGCCGCTCGTGCAGTTCGGGGCCGAGCTTGCGGACGTCGTCACCGTCCACCAGGTCGATCCGCCCGCCGTCCGCCGGGCCCGCCCAGCGGGCGTCGAGGCCGGTGCGCGGCACATCGACCGTCCACTCGGCCATCCAGGTCGCGGGCCCGAAGCCGTACCGGCCGTAGATCGGGTACTCGGCGGCGATCAGCGTCGCCACGACGTCCCCGCGGTCCTTCGCGGCCGCCAGGTCCCGCGCCATCATCCGGCTGAGCAGCCCGCGGCGGCGGTGGGTGGCGGTGACGGTGACCCCCGTGACGGCGTCGGCCGGCACGCTCGCCCCGCCCACGACCGTGAGCTGCTGCTCGAAGGACCGGAAGGTCGCCACGCACCGACCGCCGTCGAAGGCACCGAGGAAACGCCCCGGGACGAAGTTCCGGCGACGGCCCTCGATCTCCTCCGCGGAGACGACGGGCCCCCGCAGGAAGCCGGTGTGCACGGCACGCAGCCACTCGGCGTGTTCGGCTTCGTCGATGGGGCGTATGTCGATGTCGGCTTCGCGGGTCATGGCCTCACGCTAGGCGGAGGGCCGGTCGGTGTCGCGCGGATTTTCCGGGCACCGGCCCTCCCCTGTCCGGAGCGGCTCAGACCAGCAGGTCGTCGACCTGCGCCTCCCCTTCGCGGTAGCGGCGGGCGATCTCCGTGCTGCACTCGTCGGCCGTGCGCTGGAGCCGCTGGCGGCGTCGGGAGACCTGCTGCTCGTAGCGCACGAGCCGTCCCATCGCCGTGTTCAGCTCCAGGTCCGTGCGCGCGCCCAGGTCGGACAGCTCGACCTCGCCGAGCATCTCCGCGGCCAGCCGCCGGGACTCCTCGCCCTGCGGGGTGCCCAGGGTCACATGGCGGGCGGAGGAGCGGTGCCGGGCGGGGCCGTCCCGCAGGATCTCCGCCAGCCGCTCGACGACGGACGTCTCCGCGGGTGCGGCGACGGCGGCCACGTCCGCCGGTGTACGCCGTGCCAACTCCGCGCGCAGGATGTCGATCCGCCCCTGCAGCAGTCGCCGCACGTAGCTGAGGTCGGCCTCGTCGCGCTGGGCCTCGCGCCGCAGTGTGCGCAGCTCGGGCAGGCTCAGCGCGGTCTGATCGGACTCGGGAGCGTCCGAGGGCAGCCGCGGGCTGTCCGTGCGTTGTGTGGGCGGCCGGTGGTACTCCGTCGCCCCGATCCCCGTGTACGTCGACCAGACAGCCCCCGACTGCTGCCCGGTGCCAGATGTGCTCATGTGCCTCAACCGTCCCCTCGACCGGTGTGTGCAAGCATCGTGCCACCCCAAGTGGCCGCTATGGGAACGAGTGCCCCCGATAGACCCCAGATGGGCGGTTAAGCAGCAAAATACGGCCGTGCGCGGCCTGTTGGCGCCCGGCGCAAACCACCCGTTCGTGCCATGCGCGCACCACCCGCGGTCTCACGTTCACCGCCCTGCATGATGGACGTATGCGAGCAGTGGTGCAGAGGGTGGACGGCGCGAGCGTCGTCGTGGACGGCGAGACCGTGGGCGCGATCGAGGGCGAGGGGCTGTGCGTCCTGGTCGGCGTCACGCACGAGGACACCAAGGAGAAAGCGGCCCAGCTGGCCCGCAAACTGTGGTCGATCCGCATGCTGCACGACGAGAAGTCATGCAGCGACATCGACGCCCCGCTCCTGGTGATCAGCCAGTTCACCCTCTACGGAGACGCCCGCAAGGGCCGCCGCCCCACCTGGAACGCCGCCGCCCCCGGTGATGTCGCCGAGCCGCTCGTCGACGAGGTGGTCGCCCAGCTGCGCTCACTGGGCGCGACGGTGGCCACGGGCCGCTTCGGGGCGGCGATGCGCGTATCACTGACGAACGACGGCCCGTTCACCGTGCAGATCGAAATCTGACCCGAAAGGTCTACAAGTCCTACGGCGCGACGACGACTTCCTGGGCCGCGGCCGTGTCACCGGCCACCAGCCGGGCGTCCACGGCCACGTTCCGCTTCACCAGCGCGAGGGCGACCGGCCCGAGCTCGTGGTGGCGTGCGGAGGTCGTGATGAAGCCGATCTTCCGGCCGTCGGGGCCGTCGTCCGCGAGCCGGACCTCGGTGCCGGCCACCGGCAGATGGACCTCGCTGCCGTCGAGGTGCAGGAAGACCAGGCGGCGGGGCGGCTTGCCCAGGTTCTGCACGCGGGCGACCGTCTCCTGCCCCCGGTAGCAGCCCTTCTGCAGGTGCACCGCCGAGCCGATCCAGCCCAGCTCGTGCGGGATGGTGCGGTGGTCGGTCTCGAAACCGAGCCGGGGCCGGTGCTGCTCCACGCGCAGCGCCTCGTAGGCCAGGATCCCGGCCGGCGGACCGGCCTGCCCGGCGAACGCCTCCAGGTCGGCACGCGGCAGGAACAGGTCCCGGCCGTGCGGCGTCTCCCGTACGGCGACGCCCTGCGGCACCTCGGCGATGGAGCCGGCCGGCAGGTGCACCACGGCGATGTCGGCCGTGCGGTCGGCGACCTCGACCTTGTAGAAGAACTTCATCGACTCCAGGTACGCGATCAGCGCGTCCTGGGTGCCCGGCTCCACATGGGCCCAGACCGTCTCGCCGTCGTCGACGAGATACAGGGCGTGCTCGATGTGGCCGTTCGCGGAGAGGATCAGCGCCTCGGTGGCCCGGCCCACGGGCAGCTCGCTCATGTGCTGGGTGAGCAGCAGGTGCAGCCAAGCCAGCCGGTCCTCGCCGGTCACTCCGACGACCCCCCGGTGCGAGAGATCGACGAAACCGGTGCCGTCGGCGAGGGCACGCTGCTCGCGGAACAGGTCGCCGTAGTGGGCGGCGACGCCTTCGTCCACGCCCTCGGCGGGGACGGCGCCGGGCAGGGTCAGCAGGGGGCTCTTCATATACGTAAGCCTACGACTCGGTAGTTGAAGCCTTCAGCGCGCAGTCCTGACACCGGCCGAAGATCGCGAAGTGCTTCATGTCGGTGTCGAAGCCGAACGACTGCCGCAGCTTGTCGGTGAACTCGGCGGCCACGGAGACGTCCGCCTCGATGACGTTCTGGCAGTCACGGCAGACCAGGTGGAGGTGGTGGTGCCGGTCCGCGAGGTGGTACGTCGGCGCCCCGTGTCCCAGATGGGCGTGGCTGACCAGCCCTAGCTCCTCCAGGAGCTCCAGGGTCCGGTAGACGGTGGAGACGTTGACCCCCGACGCCGTTTTCCTCACTTCCACGAGGATGTCGTCGGGGGTCGCGTGCTCCAGGGTGTCCACGGCTTCGAGCACGAGTTGCCGCTGCGGGGTCAGCCGGTAGCCGCGCTGCCGCAGATCGCTCTTCCAGTCGGTGCTCACCACACCTCGAGTCTAGAACTACTTGAAGAAGGCGATGCCGTCGTCCGGCATGTCGTCGGGGAGGGCCTTGGCCCAGCGCTCGACCTCTTCCGGGGTGACGACCTTCTTCAGATGGGCGGACATGTAGGGACGCAGCTCGACCTCGGGGGTCCGCTTCTCGCCGACCCACATCAGGTCGCTCTTGACGTAGCCGTACAGCCGCTTGCCGCCGGTGTACGGCTGGGAGGCGGCCGTGCGGGCCACGGCGTCGGTGACCAGGTCGATCTGGGGCTTCTGGTCGGCCAGCTCGCCGTACCAGATCTCGATGACGCCGTCGTCGCGGGTCATCGTCACCTCGACCTTGCGGTGGGGGTCGATGCGCCAGAAGCCGTGCTCGGACTCCAGCGGACGGACCTTGTTGCCGTCGTTGTCCAGCACCCAGGAGTGCGAGTGGTACTCCAGGAAGTCCCGGCCGTCGTGGGTGAAGGTGACCTCCTGCCCGAAGTTGCACTTCTCGGAGCCGGGGAAGTCGTGCACACCGGCACCCGCCCAGTTTCCGAGCAGGAAGGCGAGCGGGACGAGGTCCTTGTGAAGGTCGGACGGGATCTCGATCATGGGAACTTCCTAGACGGGGGTCAGCGCTGGCCCTGGTACAGCTTCTTCACGGTCAGTCCGGCGAAGGCGAGGACGCCGACGGCGACCAGGACCAACAGGATTTCGAAGAAAAGCTCCACGGGGTGCTCCTTGAGCGAGGTGCGAATGGGTGCACAGGGCCGAGGCCAGCTTACGCGGGCGCCTTCGGCACTTCGATTCCGGACTACGCTTCCGGCTATGGCGAAGAAGCTGGTGATCAAGGTGACGGCGGGGGCCGACGCCCCCGAGCGGTGCTCGCAGGCGTTCACGGTGGCGGCGGTCGCCGTCGCCAGCGGTGTCGAGGTCTCCCTGTGGCTGACCGGCGAGTCCGCCTGGTTCGCCCTGCCCGGCCGGGCCGCCGACTTCGACCTCCCGCACGCGGCACCCCTGCCCGACCTGCTCGACTCGGTCCTCGCGGCCGGCCGCGTCACGCTGTGCACGCAGTGCGCCGCCCGACGCGAGATCACCGAGAAGGACGTCATCGAGGGGGTCCGCATCGCGGGCGCGCAGGTCTTCGTCCAGGAGGCCATGGCGGACGAGACGCAGGCGCTCGTCTACTGACCCGGACAACTCCCTAGCGGCGCTTCTTGCCGTCCAGCTCGTCCCACCACTCGTCGGACTGGGGATCCCCGGACGGGTCGTCCCACCAGCGGTCGTCGGGTCCACGCCGGTTCGCGACCATGGCCGCCACGGGCGGGATGACCATGGCCACGACGCACATGCCGACGGCCACGGGGACGGACCAGAGTCGCACGACGCCCCAGGCCAGCACGAAGAGGGCGATGCAGCCGCCCATCATCGCGAAGTACGTGCGCCGGCGTCGTGCGTACATACGTCCAGCGTAGATCCGGGCAGCTCGAAGGGCCGCACCCCAGGCGTCCAACCCGGGGGGTGCGGCCCTCGATGACCTGTCGCCGTCAGACGGCGATCGCGACCTCCGCCAGTCCGCCCTGCTGGGCGACGACCGTGCGGTCGGCGGTGGCGCCGGGCACGAGGGCACGAACGGTCCAGGTGCCCTCGGCCGCGTAGAAGCGGAACTGTCCGGTCGCCGAGGTCGGCACCTCGGCCGTGAACTCGCCGGTCGAGTCCAGCAGACGGACGTAGCCCACCACGGGCTCGCCGTCCTTGGTCACCTGACCCTGGATCGTGGTCTCACCGGGCTTGATCGTCGAGGCGTCGGGGCCGCCGGCCTTCGCACCACACATGTCGTACTCCTGAAGAGGTCTGGAAAGGTGGGTCCGGTTCTTTACTTGTTGGCGCCGAGCTCGATCGGCACGCCCACCAGGGAGCCGTACTCGGTCCAGGAGCCGTCGTAGTTCTTGACGTTCTCCACACCGAGCAGCTCGTGCAGCACGAACCAGGTCAGCGCGGAGCGCTCACCGATGCGGCAGTAGGCGATGGTGTCCTTGGCCAGGTCGACGCTCTCCTCGGCGTAGAGCTCCTTGAGCTCGTCGTCCGACTTGAAGGTGCCGTCGTCGTTGGCGTTCTTGGACCACGGGATGTTCCGGGCGCTCGGCACGTGGCCGGGGCGCTGGGACTGCTCCTGCGGCAGGTGGGCCGGGGCCAGCAGCTTGCCGGAGAACTCGTCGGGCGAGCGCACGTCGACCAGGTTCTGCGAACCGATGGCCGCCACGACGTCGTCGCGGAAGGCGCGGATGGACGTGTTCTGGGCCTTGGCCTTGTAGTCCGTCTTCGGACGCTCCGGCACCTCGTCGCCGGCGACGAGCTCACGGGCGTCGAGCTCCCACTTCTTGCGGCCGCCGTCGAGGAGCTTGACGTTGTCGTGGCCGTACAGCTTGAAGTACCAGTACGCGTACGAGGCGAACCAGTTGTTGTTGCCGCCGTACAGGACCACCGTGTGGTCGTTGCCGATGCCCTTCTCCGACAGGAGCTTCTCGAAGCCCTCCTGCGTGACGAAGTCACGGCGCACCGGGTCCTGGAGGTCCTTGGTCCAGTCGATGCGGATCGCGTTCTTGATGTGGTTCTTCTCGTAGGCGGACGTGTCCTCGTCCACCTCGACGATCGCGATGGTCGGGTCGTCCAGGTGCTCCTGAAGCCAGTCGGCGTCTACCAGGACGTCGCTGCGACTCATGCTCTTTCTCCTCCGGGGCAGTTACGGCGGGGCGTGCGAGGTATGCAGGGGCGCGCGCCCATGACGAGGGCGGCGCACGGGTGCCCTTGCTGCAGGGCGGCGGGGATGCGCGCGTCGGAGCAGGCCGACGCGGTCGCTCAGAAGGTGCGACAGAGCATGGCGGCGACGCGGCACAGGTCTACTGCCCGCCGCTTCGTGAGATCCGCCTGTCGCTTCATGCCGTCGATCGTAGGGACGGTCGGGCGCGCGTGTCACCGGTGTGTCGCATAGTGAGACGCGAAGATCCGCCATATGGGATCAGCGGCCTGTCCGTGCGTCTCCCGCACGGTTTCCGGCCGCCTGTATTCGCCATCACATCTGCGCTACGGACTCCGCCGTCTCGCCCACCGGACAGCCCTGGTCGGTGCCGCCTTGCGCCTTCCTTACCCGGCCAGCCGGACGTTGGAACCCTTCACCGTGATCTCCACGCCGTTCGGCGCCGCCTGGACGGAGTCCAGCTTGATGCCACCGGGCAGGCCGTCGATCTTCTGCTGGAAGTCGGTGATGGCCCGGACGCGGGACTCGGCGAGCTCGACGCCGCCGAACTTGGGCAGGCCGTCGGCCTTCACCCGCACCTCGCCGTCGACCACCGTCACCGTGCTGAGCACGGAGACCGGCTCGGGCAGCTTGGTGCCGAGGACGGTGGCCTCGACGGTGACCTTGATCTTGCCGTTGCCGCCGTCGGAGAGGCCGACGACGTTGGCGGTGACACCCGGGGCGACCTGGGTCGGCTCGGACTTCGCCGTCTTCAGCAGTTCGTCGTAGGCGATGGTCGCGGTGCCGGTGGCGCTGGTGGCGGTGGCGGAGCTGTAGTCGCCGGAGAACTCGACGCCCTGCATGTCTGCCTTCAGGTCGTCGATCCGGATCTTCTGGGCGCCGTTGCCCGCGGCGGCCTCGTAGTCCTGGATGCCGACCTCGATGTCGTCCAGGGAGCCGCCGGCGACCTGGGTGAGGAACGGGAAGCCCTTGATGGAGACATCGGGGGTAGCCGAGAGGTTCTCCGTCGTCTTCAGACGGTCGGCGGCCTCGTCCTCGGCGAAGTTCACCGCGACGCGGTCGGCGATCACGAAGAGCCCGCCCAGGATC
Source organism: Streptomyces purpurascens (assembly GCF_045040895.1). Taxonomy (NCBI): domain Bacteria; kingdom Bacillati; phylum Actinomycetota; class Actinomycetes; order Kitasatosporales; family Streptomycetaceae; genus Streptomyces; species Streptomyces purpurascens. Next base: position 4,340,719 of record NZ_CP108341.1, read on the forward strand.
ACGACGACGATCAGCAGTATTCGCAGTGCGCGCATACGGTGTTTCCCCCACCTCGGCGGTTGGACGGCGGTCCGGTCCCTGACGACCGGGTGGCCGCCCAAGCGTGAGGGTAACTCCGTGAGATGTGAGCGCCCTGGATTTGTCGATCATCTGTGACAGGCAAGTGCTCGGCGTCGGTGCTGGGGCCGGTGGGTCCGCAGCCCGGCGGAGCGGGGTGCCGCTGCGCCCACCCGTGCCGCCCCTAGCGGCACGCATGCCCGCAGCGGCGGGGGGGGACTACGCAAGGGGACGTGTCGGGGGGTGTCCGCCCGCAGCTGGTTGGCGCGTCAACGCCAGTCAGTCGGCGTCCAACCCCATCGCGCCGTTCCGAGGACGGACACCCCCCGACACGGCCCCGACCCACCACCCGCGAGGAGGCGCTAGGCCAGGGCCCGCCCCAGCACGTACACCGCCGGAGCCGCCGCCGACAGGGGCAGGGCCACTCCCGCTGTGAAGTGGACGAAGCGGGACGGGTAGTCGTAGCTCGCGACCCGGTGGCCGATCAGGGCGCAGGCGGCCGCGCCCGCGCCCAGCAGGGCGCCCGGCGTCCCGAGGCCCGTCATCGCGCCGGCCGCGACGCCCGCGCCCGCCGCCGCGAGCAGCGCCACCACCACGGACGCCGGGGTCGGCAGCGGCAGGGCGCGGGCCAGGACCGCGACGGCCACCGCGATCGCACCCACCGTCACCGCGTCCGCGTCGGCCGCGAGATAGCCGCCCGCGACGATCGCCAGCGCCGCCGCCGCGACCGTCGCCATCAGGCCGTACATCCGCTCGTCCGGGTCGGCGTGCGAGCGCAGTTGCAGGACGAGGGAGAGCAGGACCCAGACGCCGAGCGTGCCCAGGATCGCCGAGGGCGAGCGGTCCGACACCAGCAGCGCCGCGTCGGCGGCCAGCGCCCCGGCGAAGCCCAGCGCGATGCCCTGCCGCGCCGGCCACATGCCGTTCAGCCGGAACCAGCCCGCCGCGGTGACGGCCTGGAGGGCGACGAGAGGCACCAGAAGCGCGTACGTGCCGACGGCCGCGGCGCCCGCCAGCAGCAGCCCGAGCAGTGCCGTCAGCGCGGCCGGCTGCATCCCCGGCTCGATGACCGGCGACCGCCCCTCCGCCCGCGCCCGCTGCGCGTCCGTGACGCGCGTGTTCCCGCCGACGGTGGCAGGGCCGTACCCGGCGTCGGGAGCCGGGGCCGGAGCCTCAGGGACCTCGTCGGGGGCCGGAGCCACGTACCCCTGCGGCGGCAGATACGCCGTGTCCGCCGCTGTCACCGGCGCGGACACCGGTTGGTGCGTCTGCGTCTCCCAGGTCTGTCCCTGCCACTGCTGCGTGTTCTGCGTGTACTGCTGAGCGGCGTACGGATCGTCGTACGGCTGCTGCCCGGGCCACGCCTGCGGCTGCTGCCCGTAAGGGTCGTAGCCCTCATGCGGCTGGTTGCTCATCGTCATCCTCCTGCGAACGGCGGGAGCACCTCGACCGTGCCGCCGTCGGCCAGCCGTACCGTCTCATGTCCGCGGGTGCCCACGGGGTCACCGTCGACGAGGAACGAGCATCGCCGCAGGACACGCTCGAGTTCGCCGGGGTGTCGCCCGCGCACCCCGTCGAGCGCCTCGGCGAGCGTGACCGCCTCGTACGGCTCCTCGGCCACCCCGGCCGCGGCCTTGGCGGCGGCCCAGTAGCGCACCGTGACCTTTGGCATCTGCTTCCTCAATCGCTCGTCGGTGAACAGCGTCAGGCTAGCCCGCCCGGCCGACGGCCCACTCCCCGATGCGTGCCAGCAACGCGTCGCTCGCCGCGTGCTCGGCATGCCCCATGTCCGGCTCCAGCCACAGTTCGCCCTGGTCACCGGCGGCCGCGGCCAGCATGCGGGGGTGGTCGAGCGGGAAGTAGCCGTCGGCGTCACCGTGCACGATCAGCAGGGGCGTGGGGGCGATCCTCGGCACCGCCTCCACCGGGGAGAGGGGGACCGGGTCCCAGTCCCGGTGGTGGATGCGCGTACCGAAGCCGTACCGGCTCACCGCCCGCCCCTCGGGCCGCGTCACCAGCCAGTGCAGCCGGCGCATGGGCGCCGTCCCCCGGTAGTACCAGCGGGCGGGCGCGCTGACGGACACCACCGCGTCCGTGCCCGCCTCGTACAGCGCCGCGTGCCGCAGCACCACCGACCCGCCCATGGAGAACCCCACCGTCGCCACGCGCGCGTGCCCGAGTTCCCGGGCCCACCGCACGGCCACCGCCAGGTCGAGCACCTCCCGGTCCCCCACCGTGGACCGCCCGCCGGACGCCCCGTGGCCCCGGAAGGAGAACGTGACGACGGCCCCGTGCCGGGCGAACGCCTGGGCCACCCGCCGCACGTGCGGCCGGTCCACGGCACCGGTGAAACCGTGGGCGACGACGAACGCGGGATGAGCGGAAAGCGTCCCGGAGGCGTCGTATACAGCGGTACCCGGGTCGTATACGGCGTCGATGGTCACACCGTCGTCCGTGCGCAGAAACGTCCGCAGTTGAGCCCGCACAGGCGTTCCCGCGGTCGTCTCGGAGTTCGGACAATCGGTGGAACGCGCCACATGACCTGCCGCACCAGAGCTCATGTGGGCTATTCTGCTGGGCAGAGGACTCGGGCAGCGTTGCCCCCGGGTCCTTTTGTGCTTTCGGAAGCGTTGTATACGACACGGGAAACCGCAGGTGTACGGGGCAGCCGGGATCGCAGAGCGGTGCTGTACCAACAAACGTCCTCGCAGGGACCGAGGAGGAACCAGACGTATGAGTTCTCTGCTGCTCCTGACCAACGCCCTCCAGCCGTCGACGGAGGTGCTCCCCGCCCTCGGCCTGCTTCTGCACAACGTGCGAGTGGCCCCCGCGGAGGGACCAGCCCTCGTCGACACCCCGGGCGCCGATGTCATCCTCGTCGACGGCCGGCGCGATCTGCCACAGGTCCGCAGCCTGTGCCAGCTGCTCCGGTCGACCGGCCCGGGCTGTCCACTGATCCTCGTCGTCACGGAGGGCGGTCTCGCCGCCGTCACCGCCGACTGGGGCATCGACGACGTCCTGCTCGACACCGCCGGCCCGGCGGAGGTCGAGGCACGGCTGCGGCTGTCCATGGGACGGCAGCAGATCGTCAGCGACGACTCCCCGATGGAGATCCGCAACGGCGACCTGTCGGTCGACGAGGCGACGTACTCGGCCAAGCTCAAGGGCCGCGTCCTCGACCTCACCTTCAAGGAGTTCGAGCTCCTGAAGTACCTCGCCCAGCACCCCGGCCGCGTCTTCACCCGCGCCCAGCTGCTGCAGGAGGTGTGGGGCTACGACTACTTCGGCGGTACGCGCACGGTCGACGTGCACGTACGGCGGCTGCGCGCCAAGCTCGGGCCGGAGCACGAGTCGCTGATCGGCACCGTCCGGAACGTCGGTTATCGATTCGTTACGCCGGAGAAGGTGGAGCGCGCCGCCGAGGAGGCGAAGGCGAAGGCCGCCAAGGCAAAGCAGGACAGCGCGGACAAGTCGGCCGCTCTGGATGCCGCCGAGGCGCGCGCCGAGGCGTAAAGAGGCGTATTGCGGTGCCCACCTGGGCATCGCTTTCCGCGAGGGGGTCTCCGGACGGCGGTCGGGATATCGTACGGAACCTCCTTTACGCCCTGCCCAGAGCCGGTATATCCGCGTAGACTCCGCGCGTGGCCAAGGTGACTCGGGATGATGTGGCGCGGCTGGCAGGGACTTCCACTGCCGTGGTCAGCTATGTCATCAACAACGGACCCCGGCCGGTCGCCCCGGCCACGCGCGAGCGTGTCCTCGCCGCGATCAAGGAACTGGGGTACCGGCCCGACCGGGTGGCCCAGGCCATGGCGTCCCGTCGTACGGATCTCATAGGCCTGATCGTGCCGGACGCGCGCCAGCCCTTCTTCGGGGAGATGGCGCACGCGGTCGAACAGGCCGCGTCCGAGCGCGGAAAGATGGTGCTCGTCGGGAACTCCGACTACATCGGCGAGCGCGAGGTCCACTATCTGCGGGCCTTCCTGGGCATGCGCGTCTCGGGGCTCATCCTCGTCAGCCACGCGCTCAACGACCTGGCAGCGGCCGAGATCGAGGCCTGGGACGCCCGGGTGGTGCTGCTGCACGAGCGGCCCGAGGCCATAGACGACGTCGCCGTCGTCACGGACGACCTGGGCGGCGCCCAGCTCGCCGTACGCCACCTGCTGGAGCACGGCTACGAGTACGTGGCCTGTATGGGCGGCATCGCGGAGACCCCCGCGGTCGGCGACCCGGTCTCCGACCACGTCGAGGGCTGGCGGCGCGCGATGGACGAGGCCGGCATCTCCACGGAGGGCCGCCTCTTCGAGGCCCTCTACAACCGCTACGACGCCTACCAGGCCGCCCTGAAGATCCTCTCCGGCCCCGAGCGCCCGCCTGCGATCTTCTGCTCCACCGACGACCAGGCGATCGGCCTGCTGCGAGCCGCGCGCGAGCTGCGGATCGACGTCCCCGGCGAGCTGGCGGTGGCCGGGTTCGACGACATCAAGGAGGCGGCGCTCACCGACCCGCCCATGACGACGATCGCCTCCGACCGCTCGGCGATGGCCCGCGCGGCGGTCGACCTCGTCCTCGACGACGGCCTGCGGGTCGCGGGGGCGCGGCGGGAGCGGCTGAAGGTGTTCCCGTCCCGGTTGGTGACACGGCGGTCCTGCGGCTGCGCGTAACCCTTCGGGGTCACGGTGGGGCGCCGGAAGGCGTCTTTATATCGGGCATACGAGGTTCTGTCGGGCTTCTCAGGGAGCACTCAGGAAGCTCTCATGGTCGGGCGACAAGCTCAGTTCCATGACCGAGAGCTTCCACCGCAGTGGCGAGTACCAGAACCCTTACGAGGGTCAGCAGCAGGCCCCGGTGAACCCCGAGTGGCCGCCCCCGCCGGCGCACGCCCCGGCTCAGGCTCCGCACGCTCCGAAGAAGCGCCGCCGTGGCCCCGTCGCCCTGCTGGCCGCCGTGGCGATCGTCGCCGCGGCGATAGGCGGCGGCACCGCCTACGGCATCCAGGAGCTGACCGGCAACGACACCGTCGCCTCCAGCTCCACCAGCACCAACGTGGTGCCGTCCAGCCAGAAGGGCACGGTCTCCGGGGTCGCCAAGGCGGTCAGCCCGAGCATCGTCGAGATCAGCGCCGACTCCAACGCCGGGTCCTCCACCGGCTCCGGCGTGATCATCACGGGTGACGGCGAGATCATCACCAACAACCACGTCGTCGCCGGTGCCTCGCAGATCAAGGTGACGACCAACGACGGCAAGTCCTACACCGCCAAGATCGTGGGCACCGACAGCAAGAAGGACCTGGCGCTGATCAAGCTGGAGAACGCCTCCGGCCTGAAGACCGCGACGCTCGGCGACTCGGCCGGGGTGGGGGTCGGCGACCAGGTCGTGGCGATCGGCTCCCCCGAGGGCCTGACCGGCACCGTCACCAGCGGCATCATCTCCGCCCTCGACCGGGACGTCACGGTCTCCACGGACGAGAGCCAGGGCCAGGAGCAGGGGCAGGGACAGCAGGGCGGCGAGTGGCCGTTCGAGTTCGGCGGCCGGGAGTTCAACGGCGACACCGGCTCGGACACGACGACGTACAAGGCGCTCCAGACCGACGCGTCCCTCAACCCGGGCAACTCCGGCGGCGCGCTGATCGACATGAACGGCAACATCATCGGGATCAACTCCGCGATGTACTCGGCGGCGGGCGCGTCCTCCTCCGCGGCCGCGGGCAGCGTGGGCCTGGGCTTCGCCATCCCGATCAACACCGTCAAGGCCGACCTCGCCACGCTGCGGGCCGGCTCCACGAACTGAGCTTGTGCACGGAATGAGGAGTAGGGCGATGATCCAGCAGGTCGAGCACACGGAATCCGGCGGCGATCCGGCCGGGGTCGGGCTGGCCCTGGCGGTGGCGTACGCACTGCACGCGCCGACGGGCCGGGCACCGGAGGTGGCGACCACGGGGGCCAAGGCCGCCCGGCGGGCGGGAAGGGCCGCCGCCCGACGCCGCACCGCACGGGCCTGACCCGCCTCCCGGCACCGCACGCGCCCGCGCTCGTACGTGCGCTCGTGCGAGGCTGAGAGCGTCAGACGCCCCGCCCCTCCCCTTCACCCCGAGGACCCCGAGCCCATGAGCCCCGCAGACGGCGACCGTGACCCCCAGCGCATCCTGATCGTCGACGACGAGCCGGCGGTACGCGAAGCACTTCAGCGCAGTCTCGCCTTCGAGGGGTACGGGACCGAGGTCGCCGTCGACGGCGCGGACGCGCTGGTGAAGGCCGCGGCGTACCGGCCCGACCTGGTCGTCCTCGACATCCAGATGCCCCGCATGGACGGCCTGACCGCAGCGCGCCGCATCCGCGCCACCGGCGACACGACGCCCATCCTGATGCTCACGGCCCGTGACACCGTCGGCGACCGGGTCACGGGCCTCGACGCGGGCGCCGACGACTACCTGGTCAAGCCCTTCGAACTGGACGAACTCTTCGCCCGCATCCGCGCCCTGCTGCGCCGCAGCTCCTACGCGGCGGCCGTGGGCGCGGGCGACCCGGCCGACGAGGACGCGCTCACCTTCGCCGATCTGCGCATGGACCTGGCGACGCGCGAGGTCACCCGGGCCGGCCGCCAGGTGGAGCTGACCCGCACGGAGTTCACGCTCCTGGAGATGTTCATGGCCCACCCGCGCCAGGTCCTCACGCGGGAGCAGATCCTGAAGGCGGTCTGGGGCTTCGACTTCGAGCCGTCGTCGAACTCCCTCGACGTCTACGTCATGTACCTGCGCCGCAAGACCGAGGCGGGCGGCGAACCGCGCCTCGTCCACACGGTGCGGGGTGTCGGATACGTACTGCGGGCGGGCGGCGCGGAGTGAACAAGGTCGTACGCCGGTTCCGCTCCCTGCCGATCCGCTCCCGACTGGCGCTGCTGGTGGCGGCGGCGGTGGCGTTCGCGGTGGCGGCGGTTTCGGTGACGTGCTGGTTCATCGTGCAGGGGAAGTTGTACGACCAGGTGGACGATGACCTGCAGTCGTCGTTCCGGACCATTCAGGCGGACGAGTTCGACGCGCTGACCAAGTCGTGTCCCCAGAACCCGTCGAACACGCTCGGCGGGGCGCCACGTCCGCAGACCTACGCGCAGGTGGTCAGGACCGACGGCAAGGTCTGCCGCTTCAGCAGCCTCATGCCCCAGGTGAATGTGACGAGCGGCGACAAGGACGTGGCCAGGAATCCCGACTACAGGACGGCCGTCCTGCGCAACGGCACCGACAGCGACGGCAATTCGGTGCGCGTGCTGACCACGGCGGTGGTCGTGAAGGACGGTCCGTTCCAGCAGGGCGTGGCCGCCGACTACGCGCTGGTCATCGCCGTCCCGCTCAAGGGAACGGAGTCCACGCTCAACGAACTGGCGCTGATCCTGTTGCTGGTCTCGGGCGTGGGGGTGTTCGGCGCGGGGGCGGCCGGCCTCACGGTCGCCAGGGCGGGCCTCCGCCCCGTCGACAAACTCACGGAAGCGGTCGAGCACGTGGCCCGCACGGAGGACCTGGACGTCCGCATCCCGGTGGACGAGGACAGCGAGGACGAGGTGGCCCGCCTCTCCCGCTCGTTCAACTCGATGACCTCGGCCCTGGCCAGCTCGCGAGAACTCCAGCAACAGCTCATCGCCGACGCGGGCCACGAGTTGCGTACGCCGCTGACGTCCCTCCGCACGAACATCGAACTCCTCACCCGCAGCGAGGAGACGGGCCGCCCCATCCCCGAGGCGGACCGCAAGGCCCTGCTCGCCTCGGTGAAGGCACAGATGACGGAACTGGCCGCACTCATCGGCGACCTGCAGGAACTCTCCCGCCCGGACACGGGCCAGCACGCGGGCCGTACTCAGATCCTCGCCTGGCACGACACGGTCGAGTCGGCGCTACGGCGAGCGCGACTACGCGGACCCGAACTGACGATCACGGCGGACATCCAGCCCTGGTTCGTCCGGGCGGAACCCTCAGCCCTGGAGCGGGCGGTGGTCAACATCCTCGACAACGCGGTGAAGTTCAGCCCGGAGGCCGGCACGATCGAGGTCCGCCTCGCCGCAGGCACCCTCACGGTCCGCGACCACGGCCCGGGCATCCCCGCCGACGAACTCCCCCACGTCTTCGACCGCTTCTGGCGCTCCCCGAGCGCACGGGCGTTGCCGGGCTCGGGGCTGGGCCTGTCGATCGTGGCCCGTACGGTCCAACAGGCGGGCGGCGAGGTGTCCCTGTCCCACGCCGAGGGAGGCGGCACGGTGGCGACGGTACGACTGCCGGGAGCGGCTGTGCCTCCGCCTGAGGTGCCTTGACGGACGCCAGGGGTGGCGTTTTCGGCTCACGCAAGACTTCCGAGAGCAGATGCCCTTGTTCATACTCGGTATGGATAACTGGAGACTCCAGTGTGACTCTGTCTACGCGGAAGAAAGTGGATCTTTCATGACCGCACAGATGAACGCACCGCTGGGTGCACCGCAGGACGCCGTGCAAACGGACCTTCCCGATCTCAGCACGTTCACATTCTCGGAGTTGCGCGACCGCACTGGAGAGGACATGGATCGCGCCCTGGAAGTGATCACCGCCCAGGCCGACCGCGCACCCGCCGTGTTCAGAGGCGGCGGTGAACCGGGCGGTGGTCCTGCGGCCCGATTCGACTGACCCCGGGAGTCCGGCTTGCACTGGGCACGCCATGAACTCACCTGGGACGCCATCGACGCACTCGCTCGTGGATCCGCAGGACCCGAGGTAGTGCGCCTTCTTCGGCGCTCCGAACGCAGCCGCACCCTTCTGGTGCTGCGCGCCATCCTGGACGAAGCCGAGCGGAATCCGGAGACCCAAGGGGATCTCACATCACTGCATGCGGCATGGGATCTGCTGGACCGTGTTCAGCGAACGGCGCCAGGAGTGCTCGATGCGGTGCTGGCCTATCCCTACGTCAGCAGCTGGGCCGGGCACACTTTGCGCCGGCTGCGGGGACGAGCCGCGGAGCCTTCGCCGCTGTGGGCACATCTGGGGCACCTCGGCAGCGTTGCTGCCGCCGCAGCGATACGTGCCGGGCTGGACATACGCCTGTCTGTGCCTGCGCGAATGGGCATGGTCTCGTTGCCGACGCTCGGTACGGCGTACATCCCCGACACGTCCGGGATGCCTACGACACCGTGGTCCCTCGCCGGGATCTATTCATCTGCAGGGCGCACCGAGATCAGCGTCGGCCAGGCCACCGTGGTGCTGCCCGACGACCCCACCGAGGACGCTCCGGGCTGGTGGGGTCTGCGCCGCGTAGACATTCGCACTCGCCCGGGGCAGCAGGCCCTCTCCCTGCACCTCGACGACCTTGACCCTTACCGCGGCCTCAACAGCCCCCTTCCGCCCGACCGAGTCGGCACCGTCCAGGTGCGACGCTGGAAGCACTTGCTGACAGAGGCATGGAGCATTGTCTGCGCCCATCTTCCCGAGCAGGCGGGCACCCTGAGCGCTGCATTGGACGCCCTCGTGCCGCTGCCTCCTCAAGGCCGTTTCCTTGTTTCCAGTGCTTCCAGCGGAGAGGCGTTCGGGGCTGTGCTCATGTCTCTGCCCAGGGATCCTGCCGCCCTGGCCGCCACCCTGGTCCACGAGTCCCAGCACATCCTGCTGGGGGGACTCATTCACCTCGTCGCGCTACACGACAACGCACCGGAGCCACGCTTCTATGCTCCGTGGCGTGACGACCCCCGGCCCATCTCCGGCATCATCCAGGGCATCTACGCCTTCTTTGGCGTGGCCCGCTTCTGGCGCGCTCTGGCCGGCACCTCTGATGAACGGCTGCGCCGCACCGCGGCCTTCGAGTACACACGGTGGCACACCCCTACCTGCCGGGCGCTGGACATGCTTTTGAAGGATCCGGGACTTACGGACGCGGGGAGACGGTTCTTCGAGGGAATGGGAACGCAACTCCTCTCCTGGCAGGACGAACCATTGCCCTCGGACGTCACCTTGGCTGCCACGACTGTGGCAAAGGATCACGAAACGCACTGGCGGTTGGCCTATCTGCGGCCCGATTCGGAGCTGGTGAAAGGGATCGCCCGCACTTTTCAGACTGATCTCGACGGATTACAGGAATCCTCTCTCAGCCCGGGCCGTTCGCGGGCGGACACCACTCTCACGGAACCGACCATTCCTTGGCCTCAGACACGCGCCGACCTGATCCGCTGCTCGGTTGGAGAAGGCATGACCGACGCGGACTTCCGGACACTGGAAGCCGAAGCAAGCCCCGGGGATCTGGCACTTGCCGCAGGCCGACACTTCGCCAGCCAACACGCCTACCGTGCCGAACTGGCAGCCTCTCCGAACTCCGCCTCGGCCTGGGTCGGTTTCGCCCTCGCCTGGGCGTCCGCTCACCCCGGCCCGGGACCGGCTCTGCTACTGCGGCGACCGGCGCTCGTCCAGGCTGTGTACCGGCTGCTGCGCGAGGCCGGAGAACAGCCGGAGCCGGACGTACTGGCCACCTGGATGGCCACGCGATGGCCAGGCCTCGCGAGCATTCATCCCTGCCCCCGTACGGCAATGGCGTAGCGGTAGCCAAGCTTGGCGTTGCCGGTGGTCCATCGGACACCGTCAACCGACTGGCAATAGGCAGACTGCAACTGCGACTCCGGCAGGTCGGGCATCTCCATGCCGAGATGAGACGCCTGGACCCGGTACTGGGAGTACGGCGAACAGGAGACTCTGAGCCCGTCCTTGCCCTTGATCGTGACCCTGAGCTCATCGGTCACATGAAGGACGTCCGTGTAGCACTTCTCCTCGCTGTCGATAAAGGCAAAGGCCCCGATCAGGTCGAGCTCGACTTCGAAAGAGCACCGCGTTCGTCCCAAGCCGAGAGACACCGGCACGCGTACAGCTCCCACCTCGACCGCCCGCCCGTTGATGCTGGAGCTGTCGACGAGAATCTGTCTGTGCCGCTTGACGAAGGCCACCGTCGGATCGGACTCCACCCCGTCCACGCATACGCGCCGCACCACGATGCTCGACCACTGCGGTCGCCCCTCGGGCACCTCTGCGATCATCGTGAACAACAACCAGGGGACAACGGCCGCGTCGGGTGACTCCACCTCGCACACCATGTGAACCGACGCGTCACCTCCGGAATCGATGACGAAGGTGTCATGCCTGCGGCGAAACCGTATGAGCTGTGGGACATAGGCTTCGAGCTCCCGCAGGTGGGCCAACGCACGCACCTGCTTCCGAACCGAGTCCGCCAGCAACCACAGCGCGACCCCGCCTGTAGCGATGGACGTGACGATCAGCACCCAGGTCAGGACAAGGAAAACGGCGCTCTTGGAGGCGTCGGAACTCAGGCCGACCAGTGTTCCCGCGATAGTGAGAACCACGGAGAGCACGGCCGAAACAAATGCGGCGAGCGCCGCGCTGACCCCCTCTGGACGCTGTGGTCTGCTCACCGCGAATACCCCCCGAGGCCGTGGCCGCCCACGCGACAGTTCCTTCGAGAGGCTGCCCCGTGGCCTGGAGGACATCACGGGGCGCTTCGAGGCATGCCGTGCGATGACGTGCGCCCCCAGCCAGGGGGGGACCGGCGTCAGTGGAGGCCGAGCATGCCCGGTGAGTCGATGTCGACGGTCAGGATGCCGGGGGGATAGTCGCCCTTTCGTCCGGTCAAGATGATCGACATACCGCCGGTTTCGACGTGCGGGGTCGCGACGTAAAGGGTGTGGCAGACGTCGGGCCCGCCCCAGCCATCCCGGACCATCGCGCCGACCGTTGCCGCCGCTGTCTGATGGAGCGGGTCAACCATGACTCCCGGGAGCGCGATCACATCGCCTGCAGTCCCCTTCTCCATGGACTCCGCTTGCATCAGACACAGCGCAGGGATGTGCAGCCAGTCCCCGGGCGTGTGAGCGACGTTGTCGACGAGGCGGTGGAGGGCTTCGCGCCCTTGAGCGAGTGCGACCACCGCACTGGTGTCGAGAATGATCACGCTGCGTTGCCTCGCAGGGTGTGCATCTTCTCGGCGGCCATCGCGTACACATTGGCCAGGACGTCCGGCCCTTGGTCGAACTCCTCGTCGGTCAACGTGCAGCCCATCCGCTCACGCAGCACCTTCCGTGTGGCAGCGACACGTTCCGCGATCTGTTCTGCGGTCAGCTGCTCGGCAGCCAACTCCTCGACGAGCTGCCCCAAAGTCACCCCCCGCTCTTTGGCGACCTGCGCGAGATGGTCGCGGGTTTGTCGGGACACCTGGATGGTCGTGTGCTCTGCCATAGCTCCACCATAGCGACACCACAACCCTAGGGCTGCCCGTCTGTGTCCGTTTTCATCGGTTGGTGTGGACAGGCCTCCCGCCCTTGACGCGGGCGAGGAACGACGCCCAGGGGCTCGCGCCGAACACAAGTATCGGGCTGTGCGGCAGCTTGCTGTCGCGGACGGGAACTATGCCGGGGCAGTTGTCGGCGACCTCGAGGCAGTTGTTGGCTCCCCCGTCGCTGTAGCTCGACTTACGCCAAGTGGGCTTCATGATCTGCGCTCCTCCAGTACGTCCCGGATGAACGTCAGCGAGTCCGACGGGGACAGCGCCAGATCCCGCAGCAGATCGTAGGACAAACGGTGGCGCAGGACAGCCTCCGGCTCATCCGTCAGCAGACCGCTGCTGTCGCCTTCCGTGTAGGCCGCGGCGCTTCCGTCCTCCTGCCAGAGCAGGGTCAGAGACCCCTTCCCCATGAAGGGATGCACCCCAGCGGAGAACGGCAGTACCTGCACGGCGACATCGGGCCACTGGGCCACGGCCTCGATGTGCAACAACTGGCCGTCCCAGATCTCCGCGGTAGCCGAGGGGCGACGGAATGCGGGCTCGTCGATGATGAATCGGGCACTGGGTGCCGGCTCCTTCCGCAGCAGAAGCTGCCGCCCCAGGCGTGCGGCCACCTGTTCTTCGACGTCATCGCTGTTGTCTGCCGTTGTCTGGGGCCCAGACAACACCTCTCGGGCGAACTCCTCTGTCTGCAACAGCCCAGGCACGTCCGGCGTGTATACGCGCAGGATCCGAGCTGTCTCCTCCAGCTCCATGTACCTCTTGTACTTGTTCTTGAAGGCGTCGAGCTGGGCCATCCTCCAGAGGGTCACCAGCAGATCACCGGACCCGTAGTAGCTGTCCAGGTCCTCCATGACCGCCCGCTTGGAGAGCCGTTCTCCCTTCTCCAGGCGGCTCAGGTAGCTCTTGTCGTACCCGGTGTCGTCGGCCAGGTATCCCAGCGATTTCCCCGCCTGCTCCCGCAGGAACTTCAGCGTCCGGCCGAGCACACCCCGCCCCGACTCCCGCTCCCCGTCAACCACTTCGCCCACGTCACCCCTCACCGTTGCCTGGAGCGCCAGGCAACACCTGACCCCTTCCGCAGCGTACGGGCGGCACGTAACCATCGAGACACGAACGGTAATCACCGCTCGTCAACCCACCTGCCTGCCCCGGAAGGGACACCCATGCGCCTACGCCTCCGCGCCGCCGAACTATGCGAGTCCCTGCTCCTGACCCTCGTACGACTCCTCCTCCCCACCCAAGGCCGCCACCGAGCCACTCCCGATCGACGCCGCGACCTGGAGGTCTACGCATGAGACTGCTCCCCTGGACCGGCGCCGACGGCAAGGCCTGCTACCTCTCCACCGACAACCCCGACAGCGTCCTCTCGCAGCTCGCCGACGACGTCGAAGCCGCGCAGCTCACCTCCGCCGAGCAGGTGCTCGCGGGTGCCAGAGCCGTACTCGGTGACCCCAAGGCCGGTGAACGCGCCGTGCGTTTCGCGCTGACACGGGCCGTGGAGTCCCTGGGAGACGTGCTGCGGGTCGCGGTCAGTCGTGGGGGTGGCGGCGCCCGATAAAGCGGGACATGACAACCGGCCAGCTGTCAATGTCCTGTCGTACCCACCAGTACCGCAAACACCTGCGCCCGTTCTGACATCTTCACTGCCGTCACAGAACGACAAGCAGGAGTGAGCCAACCCCCATGCGTCTCATTCGCACATCGACTCTCAGGAAATGCGGCGCTGTTGCCGCAACCACCGTCCTCGCCATAACCGGCCTGCTCACCGGCGCGGGGACCGCGACCGCCGGGCCCGCCGGGGCGACCAACATCCGGGGCGTCGACCCCGGTGACACCGACCGGATGATCGAGCGGCTGTGCGGTCAGGAGACGAGCCTGACGGGCGTCTACGGCGCCCTCAACGTCGACACCGGTGAGTTCAAGACCCAGGACGAGTACCTGCGGGACGTCTTCGGGCTGTGGAAGCCCGCCGGGCCGTGGGAGCTGTTCCGAGGCTGGTGCGGGTACGCCGAGGCCTCGACCTGGTCCATCAAGGGCGACACCGTCCGCACGTCCCGGTGGATCGGCAACAAGGGCTCCGCCGACGACAAGGAGACCTTCGTCAGCAGCTACAGCACCAAGACGTTCGCGAAGAAGAGCGTCGGCGGCACCATCAGCCTCTCCCTCGCCAAGAGCATTTTCAGCGGAACCGTGGGCGGCAGCGCCGGGTACGAGTGGGGCTGGGAGAAGGAGTCCAAGTTCGAGACCCGCAGCGAGAAGACCATTCCGCCCTGCCGGCAGGTCGCCGTGACCTGGACGCCGTATCAGCGCGTGGTGCGCGTGAACCCCGTCTTCCACGTCGAGGACTATCAGTGGAACAAGGGCGACGGCGACCGGACCGTGCACAGCTGGCGTGACCGGGGGTACCAGACCGTCTACTCGCACGGTTACTACATCGACGGCATCTCCGACAAGCTCCTCCCCAGCGGCCAGCCCGACGGCCGTGAGGACAAGATCGAGGAGAAGCTCGACCCCGCGTCCTGCACGAAGTAAGGCAGACAGCGCGAGGCGGCAACCTTTCCGTGTGGGGCGACGACTGATCAGCGGTCATTCCCCCACACGGAACGGATCGCCGTATGAGTGAGCCGCGCAGCAAGGCCCGTCATCGTCACCGCAGAAACCGCACCGCCCTGGCCGTCACGGTCCCCCTGGCCCTGACCGCCGCCGGCACCCTCGCCTACGGCACCGACCTCGGCGTCCTCGGCGGTACCGGCCGGCAGGCCTCCGCCGCCGCCCCGGCGTGGGCCGCCGACACCGCCGACGGGTTCGCCTCCGTCAACTCCCTCGGGCAGAACGGGACGTACGGCGGGCGGGACGGCAAGACCGTCACCGTCAAGACGCAGGCCGAGCTGGAGAAGTACGCCACCGCCGCCGAGCCGTACGTCATCGTCGTCGCCGGAACCATCGCCATGAACCCGGTCGGCAAAGAGATCAAGGTGCAGTCCGACAAGACCATCGTGGGCCAGGGGACCTCCGGGCACATCGTCGGCGGCGGGTTCTTCCTCGGGTCCGGCGTGCACAACGTGATCATCCGGAATCTGACCATCCGGGACGCGTACCAGGGCGTGTGGAACGACAAGGACCATGACTTCGACGCCATCCAGATGGACGGTGCTCATCACGTCTGGATCGACCACAACGATCTGCGGCACATGGCCGACGGGCTCATCGACGTCCGCAAGGACTCGACGAACGTCACCGTCTCGTGGAACAAGCTGAGCGACAACAACAAGACCTTCGGCATCGGCTGGACCGAGAACGTCAAGACCGACATCACGATCCACCACAACTGGATCCGCGAGACCGAGCAGCGCAACCCCTCCACCGACAACGCCGCCCACGCCCACCTCTACAACAACTTCCTCGAGGACGCCGCCGGCACCGACATCAAGTCGTCGTACGGCAACTACTCGCGCGGCGCGACGAAGATGGTCCTGGAGAACTCCTACTTCCAGGGCATCAAGAACCCCGTCATCAAGGACAGCGGCGCCGCGATCGTGCAGCGGGGCAGCGTCTTCTCCGGGACCAGCGGAAGGAACGAGAGCGGCGGGAGCGCCTTCGATCCGAAGGCCTACTACCCGTACACCCTCGACCAGGCCGCCGATCTTCCGTCCATCCTCAGGTCCGGTGTCGGGCCCCGTTCCAACCTCGGTACGACGGCCGCCTCCACCAAGGCCGCCGCCGCGACCACCCTCACCGTCGCCGCCGACGGCAGCGGTCAGTACAGGACCGTGCAGGCCGCCGTGAACGCCGTACCGGCGAACAACCCCGCCCGTGTGGTCATCGCCGTGAAGCCGGGGACGTACCGGGAACTCGTCAAGGTGCCGTCCAACAAGCCGCACGTCACCATCCAGGGCACCGGCGGCAGCCGCAAGGACACGACGATCGTCTACAACAACGCGGCCGGTACGCCCAAGCCCGGCGGCGGTACGTACGGCACCGGCGGGAGCGCCACCGTCGCCGTCGAGGCCGACGACTTCCAGGCCCGGAACCTGACCATCTCCAACGACTTCGACGAGAAGGCCAACCAGAGCCTCAGCGGGCATCAGGCCGTCGCGCTGCGGACCGCCGCCGACAAGGTGTTCCTGGACGGGATCATCGTCAGCGGCGACCAGGACACGCTGCTCGTCGACACCGCCGCCAAGGACCGGCTCGGGCGGGTCTACGTCAGCAACTCCTACGTCGTCGGCAACGTCGACTTCATCTTCGGGCGGGCCACGGCCGTCGTCGACAAGTCCGTCATCACGCTGAAGAAGCGGTGGGACGGCACCTCGGCCGGTTACGTCACGGCGCCCAGCACGGCCGCCAACCGCAAGGGCATCCTGATCGCCAACTCCACGGTGAACGGCGATGTGTCGAACGGCAGCTTCTACCTCGGCCGGCCCTGGCACGCGGGCGGGGACGCCTCGCTCGACCCGCAGACCACGGTCCGCAACACCAGCCTCAGTGGCGCGGTGAAGTCCACGCCGTGGACCGACATGAGCGGCTTCTCGTGGAAGGACGACCGGTTCGCCGAGTACAAGAACTCCGGTGCCGGTGCCGGGTCGGCCAACTCCAACCGGCCGCATCTGAGCGACGCGCAGGCCGCCGACCAGGAGGTCGCGGACTGGCTCGCGGGCTGGACGCCTTCGGCGTCCTGACGGCTCCCTTCCGGGTCCGGCTGACAAGCGGCGCCGGACCCGGAAGGGTCACCACCCTTACTGCTTCCAGGCGTAGTGCAGCCGGTCCAGGCCGCTCTGGTTGTTCAGCTTCAGGCTGAGCTTCGTGCCCGTGCCCTGGAGCGTCGCGAGGGAGTAGGTGTCACCGTTGCGCAGACCGGGCCAGTAGACGGAGCCCAGGCCCAGCTCCCGGATGGTGTCGGTCGCGGCCTGTATGTACGCGACCTCGTTGGAGGTGCCCACCGGGCCGTTGTAGTCCAGGCCGGTGGTCATGGAAGCGCCGAACTCGTCGAGGATCGTGCGCGAGGCGCAGTCGCCGATGCGCGCCTTGAAGTCCGCCTTCCACTGGTCGACGCTGGTCCAGTCGGTGTGCCAGAAGCCGTAGTTGTGCAGGGCCAGGCGCGTGCCCTTGAGGCGCGGGTCGGCGCAGACCGGCTTGACGTCCTCGCTGTACTTGTAGCCGCCGATCAGCATCCGGTCGCGTGGCACCTTGCGGTAGGTGCTCACCCACTGCGCGGCGACGTCGGTCCACTCCTGGGCGGTGTAGCCGAACGGCTCGTTCATCGGCTCGAAGTACACCTTGGAGTTGTGGGCGTAGGCGGAGGTGATCCGCGCCCACATCTGGTTCCAGGTGGCCTGGTCGTCGATCTTGCCGTCCTTGGCGTTGTCGGCCTCCCAGTAGCCCAGGATGACCTTGAAGCCCTTGGCGGTGGCGGCGTCGATCGCGCCCCGGTACGACTTCCAGAAGGGGCCGTTCACCGAGGTCGGGTTGACCGGGAGCCGGACGGTGTTGGCGCCGAGCTCGGAGAACCCGGTGATGATCGCCTTGGACTTGGCGTAGGTGGTGGCGTAGTTGTCGGTGGTGGACAGGCCCGAGGGCACGACCGCGTCGTCGGCGTAATTGTCGCGCGGGTCGGCCCAGTTGACGCCCTTGAAGTCGCTGACGGGCGGCGGTGTGGCGGGACGGGAGGCTGGCGAGGCGGCAGCGGGGGAAGCGAGCGCTCCGCCGAATGCCGTGACGCAGGCCAGCAGTGCCCCCACGCAAGCTGTCCCGCGATGGTTCCTTTGAGACACGACATCCCCTTCTGAGCATGTGCGAAGGTGAGCAGCCCGCAATCGGACCGCTCAGTGGAGCACGAAACTAGAAGGGGACTCGAACAGAGGTCAACACTTCTGCACACAAAGTTTCACCCAGGGAGCGACCCCGGGCGGTGGTCGACCTCAGGAGGACTTCTCTCCGTCCGAGGACGACGAGGACATGTCCTCCAGGTTCTTGCGGGCTTTGTCCGAGAGCTGCTTCTTCCCGGCCAGCACCTCCCGGTAGTACTGCGCGCCCTTCTCCTTGGCCATCGGGAAGTCCTCGTCGAACTCCTCCGCCTCGTGGTACGGGTCGCCCTGCTTCGTCAGGGCACCGCGCATGGCCTTGCCCGCCCCGGGGAACCTGCGCTCCTCGGACTCCTTCATGACCCCGTAGAGCATGGCGGCGGCCCGTCGCTGCGTCGCACTCATGGTGCCGACGATGTCCTGGTCCGGTTCCTCGCCGCGCGCCGCCGCCGAGACCACCGGCAGGTGCTCGGCGTCGAGCGCCCTGACCAGCTCGTTGTACGTGGTTCCGAGGTCCTCGCTGCCCGGGTGCTGGGTCTTCTTGTTCGACGTGATGTACGGGCCGGCCCCTCGGCCCTTGTTCACCGTGTACGGGCCGAAGGGGCTCTGCCCGGGTCCGTACACGGGCGCCGTCTGACCACGTTTCCCCGCCCGCTCGTTGGCCCTGCGCAACCGGCTCAGCCCGTCCATGGGCTTCTCCTCGGCCGGGCCTTCGCCGTTGCCGCCCTGGGGCATGCGCTGAACGGCCACGAAGGCGGCGTTTCCGGCGGTGCGCTGGAGGGACATCGCCGCGTCCGGTGTCAGCTGCCCCCCGGCTGCCAGCCGGGCCGCCTGGGGGCCGTCCTCGTGCGGTCGGAGGAGGGGCCGGTGGGGGTGTCCGGCCCGCGCGTCCGCCTCCGACTCCGGGGACCTACCGTGCCTGTGCATCCGCATCATCCTCGTCTCGGTCCGGT
This sequence comes from Streptomyces purpurascens, assembly GCF_045040895.1. Lineage (NCBI taxonomy): Bacteria > Bacillati > Actinomycetota > Actinomycetes > Kitasatosporales > Streptomycetaceae > Streptomyces > Streptomyces purpurascens. The sequence continues at coordinate 4,359,820 of NZ_CP108341.1, forward strand.
GCGCCCGCCCCAGTCTCCGGAGGATCACACGGTGCGGGCAGCGTCCGGAGGCCAGACTTCCGGGCACATTCCCCTGCGCGAAAAGCCCTCGGAACCGCTGTGGCTCAGCCGCCCACCGACAGCCCCGAGCCGGACAGCCGCACCCGGATGCCGTCCTCCTCGACCCGTACGTCGTCCAGCTGTACGTTCCCCTGCTCCGGCTTCGGCAGCTCGAACGCCAGCGCGAGACGGTCGGCCAGGACCGGGCGGGTCAGGCCCGACAACTCGGTGAGGAGACCGGGGTCGAGGCCCAGGCGCTTGAGCACCTCGGGGTTGTTCAGGGCCAGGTCGATCAGGTTGAGGCGCTCGGCCTGGCGGGCGAAGCGCGGGGAGCCGGTCAGCTCGGCGAGCTTGCCGTCGTCGGCCAGGGCCTGGTTCACGGTCGCCTCGGGCACGCCCATGCGCTGCACGATGGCCGGGACCGAAAGCAGCGCCTTGGCCTTCTGTGTCTCCCGGGCCAGGTCGGCGGACGCCTTGGGCGTCAGATGCAGTCCCTCCGAGGCGCGCTTGCCGGGGCGGTAGGTGGCGAGGTCCCCGATGTCCAGGCGCATGCCGCCGATCTCCGTGGCGATGCCCCGCTCCCCCTGCCGCTGGATCCGGGCCTCGGCCCGCAGCTTCAGGTTGTGCCCGGCGACCGGCAGGGTGCCGCGCGCCCGCACCCGGTCCCGGCCCTCGCCGGTGAACGTCACCTGGGAGGCGCCGAGTTCGCGGTTGAGGTCCTCGAAGGACAGCATGACGTCCCCGTCGAACCGGGGGACATCGGCGCCGCGCACGGAGGTCAGGCCGTCGGCGTTCAGCCGTACGTCATGGGCCGTGGCCGACACCTTCGCCAGCGAGACCCGGTCGGCGGCGACGTCCGGGACGGTCAGCTTCACCGACTCCAGCCGCTTGTCGGCGAGCTGGGTGAGGAAGGGGAAGCCGCCGATCTCCACCTCGGGCGCGGCGGCCAGGTCCAGGCGGTCCTTGAGGGTGTCCGCGGCCTTGTGCTCGGCGTACAGCACCGCCCAGCGGTCACCGAGGGCGGCGAACGAGGCGAGGACGACCAGGCCCACCACCGCCTTCACCGCGAGCGGCAGCCCGGCGAAACGATTCTTTCGACGTCGGCCGCCGCGACGGTGGTCGGGCGGCGACCACTCCGGTTCCTGCTCGTCCCGCTGCTCCGCGTCCTCGCCGAGGAAGTCCTGCAGAGGGGTCGCCTCCAGAGGCCCGTCGTCGAGGGCGCCGAGTTCGTCGTAGGGGTTGTTGGGCTGTTCGGAGCGGTCGTCGGAATGGTGCGTGTCCATGCGGTGGGGGGTGCGCATCGTCTCATCCGACCATGCGCACCGCCCCACCTCGCAACCTGAACCCCACCTATGCGATTTACTTCACGATCGTGATGCGGTCCGCATTGGGCGGCGCGATCGGGTTACCGGCCGACGAGTTGGCCGTCAGGTACTGCTCCAGAGCGGCCAGGTCGTCGAGGCCGACGACGTCGTTCGTGCCCTGGCCCAGCGTCGGGAATCCGTCGCCGCCGCCCGCGAGGAAGCTGTTCGTCGCGACGCGGTAGGTGGCCGCCGGGTCGATGGCCTTGCCGTCCAGCTTGACCGAGTCGGTGACCACCCGGTCGGCACCGGACTTGGTGAGGTCCAGCGTGTAGGTCAGGCCGGACGACACCTGGAGAACCTTCGGCGCCGCCGCGTTCGGGCCGGTCACCTGCTCCTTGAGGACCTGGATCAGCTGGGCGCCCGTGAAGTCCTGGAGGTTCACGGTGTTGGCGAACGGCTGGACCGTGAAGCCCTCCGCGTAGGTCACGACACCGTCGCCCTCACCGGCTTTGGCCGCATACGTCAGGGGTGCCCGGACACCGCCCGGGTTCATCAGCGCCAGGTCGGTCTCCGGGTCGAGCTGCTTGCCGTGGGCGAGCTGGGCGTCGGCGATCAGGTCGCCGAGCGGGGACTCGCTGCCGGTGTTGCCGATGTCGCCGGAGATGTAGCCGATCGCGCGGTTGCCGATGGGCGCGGCCAGGGTGTTCCACTTGCTGATCAGCTGCGTCATGTCGGGCGCCTTGGGGACGTCCCGGGTGACCACGCGGTTCGCCGACTTCACGGCCGTACGGGCGATGTCGCCGGTCCTGCGGTCGTACGTCAGCGTGGTGTCGGTGTAGAGGCGGCCGAAGGACGCGGCCGAGGTGACCATGCGGGGCTTGCCCGCCGGGTCGTCGATGCTGCACACGTACGCGTTGTGGGTGTGGCCGGTGACCAGCGCGTCCACCTGCGGCGTGACGTTCTTGGCGATGTCGACGATCGGCCCGGAGATGCCGTCGCCGGCACCCGGGGAGTCACAGTCGTAGTTGTACGACGTCGACGCCGGGAAACCGCCCTCGTGGATGAGGGCGACGATCGACTTCACGCCCTTCTTCCGCAGCTCCTTGGCGTACTTGTTGATCGTCTCGACCTCGTCCTTGAACGAGAGGCCCTTGACGCCCTCGGCGGAGACGATGTCCGGAGTGCCCTCCAGGGTCACGCCGATGAAGCCGACCTTGACGTCCTTCTTCTTCCACACCCAGTAGGGCTTGAGGATCGGCTTCTTCGTCTTCTCGTCGAGGACGTTGGCGGCCAGGTAGGGGAAGTCGGCGCCCTTGAACTTCTTGTCCGTGTAGCAGCCGTCCTTCGGGTGACAGCCGCCGTTCTGCAGACGGCCCAGCTCCTTGGCGCCCTCGTCGAACTCGTGGTTGCCGACGGACGTGACGTCGAGGTCGAGCTTGTTCAGCGCCTCGATGGTCGGCTCGTCGTGGAAGAGCCCGGAGATCAGCGGGGAGGCGCCGACCATGTCGCCGCCGGCGGCGGTGACGGAGTACTTCTCGCCCTTGCGGGCCTCGCGCAGATGCGTGGCCAGGTACTCGACGCCACCAGCGTCGATGGTCTTCGTCGTACCGTCCGCCTGCTGCTCGGTGACCCGGCCGGAAGAACCGGCCGGCGGCTCCAGGTTGCCGTGCAGGTCGTTGAACGACAGAAGCTGGACATCCTGGTAGCGGCCGGGCCAGTGACCGCCCTTGCGGTGGTCCTCGCCGGCGGTCGCCGACCCCGGCAGCCCCGCGGCGGCCAGCGCGCCGACGGTGACGACACCGGCGGCGAGAGCGGCGAAACGGTTCGTACGACGTCTACGGCGCTCCCGGTGCACCGGTGCCGGTGAAGTGGCTGGCATACGCCCCCCTGTGGGTCTGCTGCTGCTTGCTTGGACAGTGATGTCGTCCGGCGCAGCCTAGAGTCAACGCGCGTAGCGCGACAGGGCTTTCGTGGTTACGACCTGGTTGCTTCTTTGCCGCCGTTTTGCCGGTGGGTCCCCGTACCCTCGTACGCATGACCAGCGACGACACCGTACGGCCCGGCCGCCCCCGCTCGATCGAGACCCTTGCCGCGCTCTCCCCCGAGCAGACCGAGGCCGTGCTCGGGCTGCTCGCCGAGGCCGCCGGTACCGACGGGCAGCAGGCGGTGTCCGAACAGGGCCGGTTGCAGTTGCGGGGCGGCGAGCGGGAGGGCGTGGCGCATCTGCTGCTCACCGTCGACGGCGAACTCGTCGGCTATGCCCAGCTGGAGGACACCGACCCGGTGGAGCCGCCGGCCGCCGAGCTGGTCGTCCACCCCGGGTATCGCGGGCACGGGCACGGACGGGCGCTCGGATCCGCCCTGCTGGCCGCCTCCGGCAAGCGGCTGCGGGTCTGGGCGCACGGCGGCCACTCCGCCGCCCGGCATCTCGCGCAGGTCCTGGGCCTGACCCTGTTCCGCGAACTGCGTCAGATGCGACGCCCGTTGACCGGCTTCGACGAGCCCTACCCGACGCTCCCCGCGGGCGTCACCGTCCGCCCCTTCGTCCCCGGCCGGGACGACGCGGCCTGGCTCGCCGTGAACGCCGCCGCCTTCGCCCACCACCCCGAGCAGGGCTCCCTCACGCAGCGGGACCTCGACGACCGCAAGGCCGAGCCGTGGTTCGACCCCGCCGGTTTCTTCCTCGCCTTCCGCGGCGACGAACTCGTCGGCTTCCACTGGACCAAGGTCCACGCCCAGGAGGGCCTCGGCGAGGTCTACGTCCTCGGCGTCGGCCCCGGCGCCCAGGGCGGCGGCCTCGGCAAGTCCCTCACCACGATCGGCCTGCGGCATCTGGCGCATCAGGGCCTGCCCACGGCGATGCTCTACGTCGACGCCGACAACAAGGCGGCGGTGACCGTGTACGAGCGGCTGGGGTTCGAGACGCACGAGGTGGATCTGATGTACCGGACGGAGACCTGAGGGAGCCGGGCGAGGCCGGGACCGGTGAGCCGGCGGATCAGTGAGCGGTGAGTCCGCCGTCGACGACGAACTCCGCCCCGGTGACGAACGAGGACTCGTCGCCGGCCAGGAACAGCATCGTGGGAGCGATCTCCTCGGGGCGGCCGGCCCGCCGCATCGGGGTCCGCGCGACATCGGGCTGCTGATCCCCCTCCGCGTCGAGGATCTCCTGGATCATCGGGGTGGCGATGACGCCCGGGTGCACGGAGTTCACGCGAACACCCCGCGTCGCGTACTCCACCGCGGCGGTCTTGGTGAGCAGGCGTACCGCTCCCTTGGACGCCTGGTACGCGGCGGCTGCCCCGCTGCCGATCAGCCCCAGGACGGACGAGGTGTTGATCACCGAGCCGTTGCCACTCGCGCGCAGCAACGGCATGGCCGCCTTCATGCCCAGCCAGGTCCCTGTCTGGTTGACCGCGATCACCCGGTCCCACGCCTGGCGATCGGTGTCCTCGACACCGGGCCAGTCCACGACGCCCGCGATGTTCACCAGCACGTCCAGCCGCCCGAAGTGCTGCTCGACCCGGGTGATGGCCTCTCCCCATTGCTGTGCCGAGGACACGTCCAGGCCGATGCCCACCGCCTCGGCGCCGCCGCTCCGCAGCCGTGCCGCGAGGTCCGCCGCGGCGTCGGCGGCGGCGTCGGTGACCAGGAGACGCGCTCCCTCCCGGGCGAACAACTCCGCGGTGGCCCGGCCGATGCCACCTGTCGCGCCGGTGATCAGCGCTGTCTTGCCTGCCAGTCGTCCCGTCATGGCGGTGCTCATTTCGCGTCCCTGTCTCGTGTGCCGGACATCCCGGGTGCTGGGTGTTCCGGGTGCTGGGTGTCCCGGGTGCTGGGTGTCCCGGGTGCTGGATGTCCTACGTGCTGGTGTGTCGTGCGCTGGTGTGTCATGTGCTGGTTCAGAGCGCGGTGAAGCCGCCGTCCGCGGCAACCACGGCTCCCGTGACGAAGCTCGAGCGCGGTGACGCGAGGAAGCACAGGACCTCGGCGATCTCCGCGGGTTGTGCCACCCGTCCCAAGGGCTGCGCATCGGCGAAGGAAGCCAGATACGCCCGGCTGTCGGAGCGGAACGTGTCGAGAAAGTCGGTCTCGACGACGCCCGCGGCGACGAGGTTGGCGCGGATGCCCAGGGGCCCGCCCTCGACGGCGAGCACCTTGGTCAGTTGGGCCAGAGCGCCCTTGGACGCGCTGTAGGCGGCGCCTTCGGGCAAGGCGACCGTGCACGTGTAGGAGCCGGTGCCGACGATGGCTCCACCGCCCCGGACCTTCATGGCCCGGAAGGCTTCGCGGGCGAAGAAGAAGGAACCGCGGGCGTTGACCGCCATCACCGCGTCCCAGTCCTCGGCGGTGGTGTCGGTGACGGGCTTGTTCAGGGTGAGCCCGGCGTTGTTCACCAGGATGTCCAGCCCGCCGAAGGCGTCCACGGCGGTCTGCACCGCCCGGACGGCGGTCTCCTCACGCGTCACGTCGCCGGTCACCGTCAGGACGCCGGGAAACTCTTCCGGCAGGTTCTCGTTCTCGGGACGCAGGTCGATGGCGACGACATGGGCGCCGCGCTCGCTCAGCAGCGCCACCGTCTCCCTGCCCACGCCCCGCGCGCTCCCGGTGACGAGAGCGACCTTCCCGGCGAATTCGGCGCTCTGCCGGTCGCCGTCGGCGGTCCCGGTCATGGCGGGCTCCTCTCCTCGGTTCCTTCGATCAGCGCGCTTCTTCGCGTCTGTCGTTCTTCCACCGAGAGTGGGCAGGTCAAGGGCCATCGCCCAGGCCGCACGCTGCCTGGGTGCGGCACACCCAGGCAGCGCCAGGACCCCACGCCTAGCCTGGACGCATGGCTGACAACCACCTGGGCGACTTCCTCCGCGCACGCCGCGCCGATCAGCGGCCGGAGGACGTCGGCATGGCGAGTTACGGGACCCGCAGGGTCGCCGGACTGCGGCGTGAGGAGGTCGCCGTCCTGGCCGGAGTGAACGCCGACTACTACACGCGCCTGGAACAGGGGCGCGAACGCAACCCCTCACCCCAGGTGCTCGACGCCCTCGGCCGCGCGCTGCGGCTCGACCCGGATGCCCGCGCGCACCTGTACCGGTTGGCCGGGGCCGCTCCGGGCGACCATGTCGCCGTACACACCGCCGACTCGGTCAGCCCCGCGCTGCGGCAGCTGATGGACGGCTACCCGAACACCCCCGCCTTCGTCGTCGACCGGACCCTGGACATCCTCGCCACCAACGCCCTGGCCGACGCCCTCTACGCGCCGTTCGACCCGGCGGACAACCTGGCGCGGATGACGTTTCTCGACCCCGCGGGCCGGCACTTCTACACGGACTGGGACCGGGCTTGCCAGGCCACCGTCGCCAACCTGCGCCACGCGGCAGGCTTCGACCCGAACGACTCCCGGCTACGGGCACTGGTCCGCACCCTCACCGAGCACAGCACGGAGTTCACCCGCCTGTGGAACGCCCACACCGTGCGCGGCAAGACCCGGGACGCCAAGCACCTCCTCCACCCGGAGGTCGGCGCCCTCACCCTCACCTACCAGGCGTTCGACGTACGGGACGCGCCCGGCCAGCAGCTCGTCATCTACCACGCCGAGCCGGGCAGCTCCAGCGCCCAGGCCCTGGGCCTCCTCGGCTCCCTCCACGCCACCCGGCGCCCGTCCGAGGCCCGCCGCCAGGGTCGGGGCTAGCCTCCGCTCACCGCACAGGCTCAGCCCACGACGGGCGCCAGGTCTCCCCCTCGGTCGGGCGGGGGCGCGTCGCCAGCAGGTGGTCGCGGAGGGCGGCGAGGCCGGGGTGCGGGTTGTCCGTGCGCCAGAGCAGTGCGTGCGGGTAGACCGGCATCGGGTCACGCACGGGGACGAGGCGCAGGTCGTGGCCGGTCGGCCAGACGAGCGGGGTGCGTTCGCTGAGGAAGGTCGCCAGGGCAGGGGAGGCCGCGATGGTGTCGAGGAGGGCCTCGATGCCGAAGTTGGGGCCGATGGTGTCGATGGTAGGGCCGAAGGTCTCGGCGAGTTCGTCGTAGTACGCGGCCCACTCCGTGCCGGGCTCGTTGCCCGGCATCCAGATCCGGTGCCCGGCCAGCTGAGCGGGCGTCACCGAGGCGGCCCGGGCGAACGCGTGGCCGGGGCCGACGCACAGCCGCAGCGGCTCGTCGAGGACCGGGACGGCTTCGACGCCGTCGGGGAGCCGGTGCCCGGGCATCGTGACGGCACGGAACGTGGCGTCGACGGCCCCGTCCCGCACGGCGGCCAGCGCCGTGTCCGCGCCGAACAGCGTGACGACGTCCAGGGTGATCTCCGGATGCGCCCGGTGGAAGTCCCGTACCAGTCCGGCCGTGGCGACCCGGCGCCCCACGACGTCGACCCGTAGCGCACGGTCCCCGGGGCTCACGGCGGCCACCGCCCGCTCCTCGGCCCGGAGCAGGGCCCGGGCGTGCGGCAGGAGCGCCTGCCCGTCGATGGTGAGCTCCGCTCCCCGGGCGGTGCGCACCAGCAGTCGCACCCCGAGGTCCTTCTCCAGCGCGGCGATCCGTTTGGAGACGGCCTGCTGAGTGAGGGACAGATCCACGGCGGCCTTCTGGAACTGCCCGGAGTCGGCGATCGCGACGAAGGCTCGTACGGCTTTGAGGTCCACGCCGGAGACTGTAGATACACAACTCGTGGTTGAGTGCTCAGCGGTCCTGAGGCGGGCCGAGCAGGCGGTGCAGGCCGGGCTTGATGTCCGGGGCGCTGATCGAGCCGTAGCCGAGGACGAAGCCCGGGCGCGCGGAGCGGTTGGCGGCCACTTCCGCCAGGGTGTAGACCGCCACGCCGGTCGCCCGGGCTCGGCCGGCCCGCTGTGCGAGAGCGTCGGGGTCGGCGAGCCGGCCCCGGGTGAACGTGGTCACGTGCAGGCCCGCGGCCGACGGCACCAGTTCGGCCAGGTCTGGCGACACCTTGCGCGGACTGGACCCTGTACGGCCTCCTACGCCATCTGGTCAGCCAGAACGAGGGGTTCACCGCCTCCGCGCGCGGCGCGGGTGAGCCATGGGCCGTGTGGCGCGACGGCGACCTCGGTGATGATCCGGCCGGAGCGTACGAGGCGTCGGTGGACGAGGTCACCGCGGCGTTCGCGGAAGACGACGCACTGGAACGGCGGTTCGCGCTGCCGGAGGTGGGCGAGGGCTTCGCTGTCCCCGGACGGACGGCGATCGGCTTCCATCTGCTCGACTACGTGGTGCACGCCTGGGACATCGCGGTGACGATCGGCGCCCCGTGGGAGCCCGCCGACGAACTCATCACCGCCGCGCTGCGCGTCGCATCCCTCGTCCCGGAGGAGGGCCGCGGTGCCGGTGCCGCGTTCCGCCGGCGGATCGCCGTCCCCGACGACGCCCCGCCGGGCGACCGGTTGCTCGCGCTGCTCGGCCGTGACTCGTCCTGGACGCCGGGGCCATGCTGAGGAGCCGCTGGTGCCGGGGCCCGGCCGGGGACTTCCTGGGCGGCAGCGCCGCGGCGAACGGCGTCGACAGCGGTGTGCGTGGTCGCCGGAGCGGCTCGCTGACGGTCAGCGTCACCGAGTTCACCAGCGACGCGTACCGGGACCTGCCCGGCATCGCGCGTCACGGCTTCGCGCTGCGGCGCCGCTGGCCGGATCTCGACGGCGCGGTCGGCATGTGGTTATAGGTCGCGCCCTTGGCCCGGCGATGCGGATCGGTCTCGGTGTGGACCGAGCGGCGAGCCCTGGCGGCGTTCGTACGCCTGCCGGAGCATGTCGCGATCATGGACGAGTACCGCGAGCGAGGCACGATCAGGTCGGTGATCCGGGAGTACGAGAGCTGCGACGCGGCGCGGATCCGGCGGGACGCGGAGGCATGGCTGATGTCGGACGATCGCCGACGTGCCGCGCGGGGGGGGCGGCACGACGACAGAGCGGCTGACAACGGCGTCTTCTCTCCCCGCCCAGATGATGAGGCCGCGCCCGCTGGAGCACGGCGGCTGCTCTTCGAACCGTTCCTGAACTCCGAGCCGCATAGCGGGCCGGTGCCTCGCAGGGCCCGTCACCGCCCCCGCACCACCGGCCACGACCAGCGCCGCACCGGCTCCCCCGCCCCCAGCACCCCCACAAGAAGGGCCGCGACCGCCACCACCGCCCACCGATCATGCGCCGCCGCCCACCGCTCGTCCTGCACCGGCACGAACAGCGCCCACCGCCCGGGCCAGAACAGCAGGGCCAGCATCGCCGAGGTCAACAGGCCGGCCGCGAGCCGCGGCCCGGGCCGTGCGATGTCGCTGCGGCGCACCGCGACCACCGCGGCGGCCACCGCCAGCGCGAAGGCCGACCCGGCCTCCAGCGTGATGTCGGCGACCGGCGGCCGTAGGTCCCGCGGCACCAGCAGCAGCGCTGCCGTCCACCAGGCGGCCACGACCGGCGCGACGAGCCCCACCCGCAGCGCGATACGGACCGGGCGCGGGGTCGGCACGGTGGCCGTGGTGTGCCGGGCCGGATCGTCCAGAAGGAACACCAGGCCCATCGCGAAGGCCAGGATCGCCACTCGGAGCAGAGGCAGCGCAAGCCACTCCCCCGCCTCGCCGGTCGTCCGCGACAGCGCGGCCATCAGCAGCCCCGTTCCGCCGGCCGCCGCCACCAGACCCAACGGCAGGGTCCGGCAGGCGGCAACGATCAGATCCCCGCTCAGTCGAGGCACTTGTCGTCTCCCTCGGGTGCGGCCACGCCCAGCAGGTCCGCGGCCCGGGCCGCCGTCACCTTGGGCTCGGTCAGCTCGGCCCAGTGGTCCTTCACCCGCGCGGTGGCCTCGCCCCGGGGCTGTTCGAGCAGCGCGCGCAGCACCTCCGTCTGGGCGTCGGTCATGTACAGCCCGTGCGTCGGCTGGAGCACGAGGGCCGAGCCGGTGTCGCTGTCGTCGAGCCGGACCCGGCGCAGCGCGGCCACCGGGTCGGACTCCCAGCCCAGGGCCAGCCACATGACGGTGACGATGCGGCCGTCGCACATCGAGGTCGAGGCCTTCTCATTGCCCGCGACCAGCACTCCGGCGACGGCGGCCGAGAACTCGGGGACGCGGTTGCCGCCCCACTGGGTGCCCACCGTCACCTCGTGCGGCCGCTCCAGCGGCATCAGCGCACCATCGCCGGAGGTCCCGTAGCGGGCCTCCACCCGCTGGCGTACGACGACCTCCTGATCCTGCGCGCCACCCCCGGCCAGGGACCGCACCCGGTCCACCACCCCGGCCCAGTCCGCGACCCGCGGCCCCCACTCGGGGAACGAGCAGTACGTCGACCCGTCCCGCCGGACACAGGACCGCACCTGCTCGGGGTTGGTCGTGGCCCGTTCACGGGCCCGGACCAGTTCAGGCGAGTCGCCGCCCGTCTGGGCCACCCCGCCCACCAGCGTCATGGCCAGCGCCCCGGCGACACCCGCCACGACCACCGGCTTGCGGCCGCCGGCGACCAGCACCGCCACCAAGCCCACGCTCAGCGCCAGCCCGGCCAGGTACAGGGCGTGCCAGCCGGCGGGCCGGCCCAGCAGGTCGGAGGGCAGGGTGTTGGCGCTCGCCTCGGCGACCACCGGCAGCAGCCACCGCCTCCCGCCGTCGCTCATGCCCGAGAAGAAGAGGAACACGAACAGGAGGAACACGACCAGCAACGGCGCGCCGAGAGCGGACCGCACCAGCCCTGCCACGAGCAGCCCGACCAGCCCGAACAGCAGCACGGTCAGCGGCCCCACGAGCAGTTCGCCCACCGAACCGTGCCCGATCGCGCCGGGCCGGAGCGCCTCCCGGCCGAACTGCACGGCCACACACACGCCGGTGACCAGGGCCGCGGCGACGACCGACAGCGCATGGGCGGCCGTACGCCGCCACGGCAGGAGGACCAGCACCGCGAAGTGATGCTCGGTCCCGTGCCGCCGCGAGCGCAGCGCCGCGCGATTGACGCACAGCAGCACCGCGAGCCCGACGAGCATCGGCGCGCTCTGGGTGGCGCGGTCGGCGTCTTGGAGGGCCGGATAGCCTCCCCAGTCCCTCCCGGAGCGCCAAACGGTCCAGCCGCCGTAGGCGGCGAAGGCGATCAGCACCGGCAGCCTCGTCAGCAGCCGACGCGTCTCGAACACGGCCAGGGCGACCACGGCGGCCCACGGCCCACCCCGCTCGGCCCGCTCGTCGGACGCGACCGGCTTCTCCATCACCGCGGTCATGCCGCCACCTCCACGGCGTCACCGTCGAGGGTGAGCAGATAGCCGTCCTCCAGGGTGGGTTCGAGAAGCTCGGCGCCGTCCGGCGGATCCCCCACGTTCCGGAAGGAGCCGGTCCCCGTGCGCCATCCCGCCTTCGCGCCCGGGTCCCGCTCGGTGCTGCTCCACACCCGCCCCGCGGCCCGCGCGGTCAGCTCGGCCGGAGTGCCCTCGAACCGCACCCGGCCACCGGCCATGACCAACACACGGTGGCAGAGCATCGCCACGTCCTCCGTCTGATGGGTGGACAGCAGCACCGTGCGCCCCTCCCCGGCCCCCGCGATCAACTCCCGGAACCGCATGCGCTGTTCGGGATCGAGCCCGACGGTGGGCTCGTCGAGGACCAGGAACCCGGGGTCACCGACCAGGGCGGCTCCGAGTCCGACCCGCTGCCGCATCCCGCCCGACAACTTCCGGATCCGCTTCCCGCGTACGTCGGCCAGCCCCACCTCCTCCAGCACCCGCCGCACCTCCCGATGCCGGTCGGCTCGACCGGTCATCTCCTTCAGGATCGCCACGTAGTCGACGAACTCGAAGGCCGTGAAGTCCGGATGGAACCCCGGCGTCTGCGGCAGGTAACCCAGCCTGCGCCGCACCTCCTGCCGGCCCCGCGCGGTGCCCGGGTCATGTCCGAGCACGGTGAAGGCGCCCTGGTCGGCGGGCAGGGCCGTGGCGAGGACGCGCAGCAGCGTGGTCTTGCCGGCGCCGTTGGGCCCGAGCAGTCCGGTGACGCCGGCGGACAGCCGCAGCGACACGTCGTCGAGGGCGCGGGTGCCTCCGTAGCGGAGGCCGAGCCCGGAGGCGGACACGGTGACGGTCATACGGCACGTCCCTGAAAGAGGTCGAATCGGTCACGGAGCAGAAAGAGCAGCCCGGCGGCGAGCGCGGCGACCACCGCCGACACGCCCTGCCCGGCCACGGTGAACGGCGCGAGCGGCGTCTGCGCGCCCGCTCGCAGGGCATCGGCCAGCAACAGCAGCCCGACCCACGCCCCGCCGACCAGCGACGGCGCGAGCACCGGCCCCAGCCGCGGCGTCAGCGCGAGCCCCGTCGCGGTGAGCGCCAGCGCGGGCAGCAGCCAGGCCAGCGCACCCAGCCCGTACGCGGGCAGCGCGAGGGTCGCCAGCCCGTTCAGGCCCAGCACCACGCCCAGCACGGCCACCGTCCGGATCATCAGCAGCCGGAACCCGTGCATCGGGGCGACGACGGCCATCTCGTACGTCGGATCCAGCGCGGGCCCGTACGACAACGCCACCCCGGCGAGCGGCAGCAGCGGCGCGAGCGCGAGGAACAGCGTGGGGGACTCCCCGCCCCGTACGACATGCCCCGCCACCACACTCAGCAGCAGCACGGCGACGACGGCTCCCAGCCAGGACCGCCGCAGCACCGGTGCCGCCGCCAGCAGCCGCGCGATGTGCCCGGGCACCCCGAGCCGCACGAGCAGCGACTCCAGCACCCCCGTCCGGGGCGCGTCCAGCTCGGCGTCGAGCCGCTCCCACCCCGCGTCGAGGGCGACCGGGTCACTGACCTCGCCCAGCGCCTCCCGGCACCGGGCACAGGCTCCCAGGTGCGCATCGGCGGACCACAGAGCCGGCGCCGCCAACTCCCCCCGCGCATAGGCGCGCAGGTCCTCTTCCGGCACATGCCAACTCATGCCAACGCCTCCCGCAACTGCTTGCGAGCCCGCATCGCCCGCGTCTTGACCGTCCCCGGCGGAATTCCGAGCAGTACGGCCGCTTCCCGGGTGGTGAGCCCGTCGATGACCGTCGCCTGCAGCACCGCCCGCAGCTCCGGCGACAGCCGGACGAGGGCGCCGGCGAGGTCCCCGTGCTCCACCCCCGCGAGCACGCGTTCCTCCGCCGAGACCTCGTCCCGGTGCCGCAGCCGCGCCAGGGCCTGTCGCACCCGCCCCCGTGCCCCGTCACCGCGCAGCGCGTCCACCAGCCGCCGCGACCCGATGCGCCACAGCCACCCCGCCACATCGACGTCCTCCCGATAGCGGGCCTTGCCCCGCCACACCGCGAGGAACGTCTCCTGTACGACGTCGTCGACGACCCCCGGATCGGCGCACCGCCCCCGCAACCGGGCCCGGAGCCATGGCGCGTACCGCCGGTACAGCTCCTCGAAGGCACGCCGGTCGGCATCCGCGGCAATGGCCCGCAGCAGCTCCCCGTCGCTTCTCGTTTCGCTCACGTCTCCTCATCGGACCACCCGGTGCGAACGGTTCACGAAACCACGCACGACTTTCCGGCCCTCCTGGACGGGCGACGCCCGTCGGGCACCCGCAACCGATGCCCGCCCCCTGGCCGTGCCCGCCCCCGAGCACCGGCGGGCCAACGGTGCCCCGGCCCCGGCCGTCCCCCTTCTGGCCCCCTCCGTACCTGGAAATCGGCCGCTTCCGTACTGGAAACCGGCCGCCGCCTGCCCCGCCGCCTCCCCCTGAGCCGCCCCCCGCCTCCTCCCGCGAGGAGTGGACGCGCGGCCCGCCTCTCGGAGACACTCCGGACAGGCCGGGGCACCAGGGACCATCCACAGGCTGTGGGCAAGGTCCGGACCCCCGCGAGCCGCCCCCCGCTATCCCGCACGTCATGTCTCCGTAACCATCGATTCAGACGAGCTTGCGACGCTCGGGCAATGAATCCCGCCGTGCCAGAGCCTTCGCCACCCCGAGAGGGGCCTGCGGGGAACGGGAACACTCATGTGACGCCCCCGCTCCCGCCCGCGCTGTCCGACGCGCCCGTGATGCTCGCGGCGCGGAAGAATGGGTCCATGAGCCAGCCGAACACCCAGGCACAGGTCCAGCACGCGCAGCCCTCCGTGGGCTCCATCGCGGCCCACCGCCCGCACACCATCGCGGCGGCCGTCTCCGACCTCGAACCCGACATCGACGCCGACCTCGACGCGTACGAGGAGTCGCAGGCCGACGGCGCCCCCGCGCTGCCGCAGGGCAGGTTCCTCGACCGGGAACGCAGCTGGCTCGCGTTCAACGAGCGCGTTCTCGAACTCGCCGAGGACCCGAACACCCCCTTGCTGGAGCGGGCCAACTTCCTCGCGATCTTCGCCAGCAACCTGGACGAGTTCTTCATGGTCCGGGTGGCCGGTCTGAAGCGCCGTATCGCCACCGGCGTGGCCACCCTCTCCGCCTCCGGCCTCCAGCCCCGCGAGGTGCTGGAGATGATCTGGGCCCGCTCCCGCGAGCTCATGGCCCGGCACGCCGCCTGCTACCACGAGGACGTCGCCCCCGCCCTCGCGGAGGAGGGCATCCACCTGGTCCGCTGGAACGAACTGCAGGAGAAGGAGCAGGCCCGCCTGTTCACCCTGTTCCGGCACCAGATCTTCCCCGTGCTGACCCCGCTGGCGGTCGACCCGGCGCACCCCTTCCCGTACATCTCCGGCCTGTCCCTGAACCTGGCCGTCGTCGTACGGAACCCGGTCACGGGCCACAAGCACTTCGCCCGCGTGAAGGTGCCGCCGCTGCTGTCGAGGTTCCTGGAGAGCTCCCCGGGCCGCTACGTCCCCATCGAGGACGTCATCGCCGCCCACCTGGAGGAGCTGTTCCCGGGCATGGAGGTCCTGGAGCACCACGCCTTCCGCCTGACCAGGAACGAGGACCTGGAGGTCGAGGAGGACGACGCGGAGAACCTGCTCCAGGCCCTGGAGAAGGAGCTCATGCGGCGCCGCTTCGGGCCGCCGGTGCGCCTGGAGGTCGAGGAGTCCATCGACCGCGAGGTCCTGGACCTGCTCGTCCGCGAGCTGAAGATCAGCGAGGCCGAGGTGTACCCGCTGCCGGGCCCGCTGGACCTCACGGGCCTGTTCCGGATCGCCACCCTGGAACGCCCGGAGCTGAAGTACCGCAAGTTCGTCGCCGGCACCCATCGCGACCTCGCCGAGGTCGAGTCGGCGTCCGCGCCGGACATCTTCGCCGCGCTCCGGGAGCGGGACGTCCTGCTGCACCACCCGTACGACTCGTTCTCCACCTCCGTCCAGGCCTTCCTGGAGCAGGCGGCCGGCGACCCGGACGTCCTCGCGATCAAGCAGACCCTGTACCGGACCTCGGGCGACTCCCCCATAGTCGACGCCCTCATCGAGGCCGCCGAGTCCGGCAAGCAGGTCCTGGTCCTGGTCGAGATCAAGGCCCGCTTCGACGAGCACGCCAACATCAAGTGGGCGCGCAAGCTCGAGGAGTCCGGCTGCCACGTGGTCTACGGCCTGGTCGGTCTGAAGACCCACTGCAAGCTTTCGCTGGTGGTCCGCCAGGAGGGCGAGACGCTCCGCCGCTACAGCCACGTCGGCACCGGCAACTACCACCCGAAGACGGCCCGCCTCTACGAGGACCTCGGTCTGCTCACGGCCGACCCCCAGGTCGGCGCGGACCTCTCGGACCTCTTCAACCGTCTCTCCGGCTACTCCCGCCGCGAGACCTACCGCCGTCTCCTGGTCGCCCCCAAGTCGCTGCGCGACGGCCTGGTCGCGCGGATCACCAAGGAGATACAGCACCACCGCGCGGGACGGCCCGCGCACGTCCGTATCAAGGTCAACTCGATGGTCGACGAGGCCGTCATCGACGCCTGCTACCGCGCGGCCCAGGCGGGCGTGCCGGTGGACGTGTGGGTGCGCGGCATCTGCGCGCTGCGCCCGGGCGTGGCGGGCCTGTCGGAGAACATCCGGGTCCGCTCGATCCTCGGCCGCTTCCTGGAGCACTCCCGGGTGTTCGGCTTCGGCAACGGCGGCGAGCCCGAGGTGTGGATCGGCAGCGCCGACATGATGCACCGCAACCTCGACCGCCGGATAGAGGCCCTGGTCAGGGTCACCGACCCGGCCCACCGGGCAGCCCTGAACCGGCTGCTGGAGACCGGCATGTCCGACGGCACCGCCTCCTGGCATCTCGGTCCGGACGGCGACTGGACGCGGCATGCGACCGACGCGGACGGCCAGCCTCTGCGCAACGTCCAGGAGATGCTCATAGACGCGCGGAGGCGCCGGCGTGGCACAGCGACACCTTGACCCGACGACCCCCCTGACCGGGCCCGCCCCCACCGGGGACGCCCTCGCGGGCTACCTGCGGGCCCAGGCCACGGAGTTCCTCCGAGCGCTGCGCCTGCACCGCGAGACGGGGCCGGGCGCCGGCGCCTCGGACGGGTCCGCCGACGCGGCGCGCGCCCTGCGCCGCTCGGCCCGCCGTATCAGCGCCAGCCTGCACACGTTCCAGTCCCTCCTGGACACGGACTGGTGCGAGGGCATGCGCCCGGAACTGGCCTGGGTCTCGGGAACCCTGGCCATGGAACACGCGTACACCTCCCGCCTGGAACGCCTGCTGAACGCCCTGCACCGCCTGTCGGGCTCCACGGCGCTCCCAGGGCAAACGGCAGCCGCGGCGGCACCCACCAAGGCCAGTGCCCCGGCCCACCAGACCTCCGCGCCGGAACGCGGCAACCTCACAGTCGGCGCGGCCAAAGCGGGCGCCCTGCTCGACCGCCAGCTCAACCTCGCCCGCACCCGAGCCCACTCCACGGCCCTGCAGGCCCTGGGCAGCAGCCGCTTCCACGCCATCGCGGACAAGGTCGCGGTCCTGGCCAGCGAGGTCCCCCTCACCAAGACCGCCGTCACCACCGACCTCCGCCCCCTCGCCACGTCGGCCGAGGGCCGCCTCACGGACGCCGTGGCCGCCCTCCCCCTCGTCACCGCGGGAAACCCGTACAACGCCTCGGCCCTCGTCCACGGCCTGTCCCCGGACACGGTCCCGCACCCGCAGGACGCCCCCTGGCACCAGGTCCGCCTGCTGCTGCGCCTGCACCGCTACGCCCGCGAGGCCCTGCGCGGCGAGACCGACGGCAACGCCGTCGTCGACCTGCGTCTGCTCTCCGCCGGCCAGGCCCTGAACCGCCACCGCGACGCCTCGGAGGCGGCGGCAGCGGCGGCCCAGGCGGCCCGCACCCCCCGCATCGCCCCCGCGACGGCGTACGCGCTCGGCGTGCTCCACGCCGACCAGCGGCACGAGGTGGAAGCGGCCCGATTCGCGTTTCAGCAGTGCTGGCAGAAGGAAACCGTCAGCACGTCATGACCGGCCACGCCACCGAGGAGGCGGTCAGGTGAGCTCCCCCGACGACACCACTGTTCAGGCGGCGGGCTGCGTCCTGTGGCGCAGTTCCCCCGTCACGGGCGAGCTGGAGGTCTGCCTCGTCCACCGGCCGAAATACGACGACTGGTCCTGGCCGAAGGGCAAGCTCAAACGCGGCGAGGAGGCGCTCACCGGTGCCCTGCGCGAGGTGGCGGAGGAGACGGGCTGCCGGGCCGTGCCGGGCGCCGAGCTGCCCACCCAGCGCTACCTGGCGAACGGCCGCCCCAAGCAGGTCCGCTACTGGGCGGCCGAGGCTATGACCTGCGAGTTCTCCCCGTCGGACGAGGTCGACCGGGTCCTGTGGCTGACCCCCGCCGCCGCCCGCGCCCGTCTCACACAGCCCCACGACCGCCCCCTGGTCGACGCGCTGCTCGCGTTACCCGCGCCGGAAAGCGGAACCCGCACGTGCTCTCCCCGTAAGCGTTCCGTGACCTAACCACACCTTCGGCAGGGGTTCACCCCTCGTTCATTTATGGCCAGCGGCGGCTTCACCTGATCTGCCTAATTTCAGCCTTACCCGACGCGAACCGCGCCTGCCGCGTGTCAGCGTCGCGCGTCACCCGGACTCTCCGCACGCCGCCGAAATCAGGACGGCGGCTCCTGGAAGGAACTCAAGTGAAGCTTCAGCGCATGAACCGGCGGGCCCTCGCTCTCGGTGCTCTCGCCGTCTCCGGCGCCCTGGCCCTCACGGCGTGCGGCTCCGACGACACGGGCACCAGCAGCGGCGGCTCGTCCGCGGCCGCCAAGCCCGGCAGCATCAAGTGCGACGACGCCAAGGGCCAGCTGCTGGCCGACGGCTCGTCCGCGCAGAAGAACGCGATCGACGCCTGGGTCAAGCAGTTCACGGCCGCCTGCCAGGGCACGCAGATCAACTACAAGGGCGGCGGCTCCGGCGCCGGCGTCACCGCGTTCACGCAGGGCCAGGTCGCCTTCGCCGGCTCCGACTCCGCCCTGAAGCCCGACGAGGTCACGGCCTCCAAGAAGGTCTGCACCGGCGGCCAGGGCATCGACCTGCCGATGGTCGGCGGCCCGATCGCGGTCGGTTACAACGTCAACGGCGTCGACAACCTCGTCCTCGACGCCGCGACCCTCGCGAAGATCTTCAACAACGAGATCACCAACTGGAACGACCCGCAGATCAAGAAGCTGAACCCCGACGCGAAGCTTCCGGACCTCAAGATCCAGGCGTTCCACCGCTCGGACGACTCCGGCACCACGGACAACTTCACCAAGTACCTGATCGACACCGCCAAGAAGGACTGGCCCTACGACGGCGGCAAGACCTGGCAGGCCAAGGGCGGCCAGTCCGCCTCCGGCTCCTCCGGTGTCGCCCAGCAGGTGAAGCAGACCAACGGCGCCATCGGCTACTTCGAGCTGTCGTACGCCAAGGACGGCCTGAAGACCGTGGACCTCGACACGGGTGCCGCCCAGCCGGTCAAGGCCACCGTCGAGAACGCCACCAAGGCCATCTCCGAGGCCAAGGTCGTCGGCACGGGCAAGGACCTCGCGCTGGAGCTGAACTACGGCACCAAGGCCGAGGGCGCCTACCCGATGGTCCTCGTCACCTACGAGATCGTCTGCGACAAGGGCAACAAGGCCGAGACGCTGCCCGCCACCAAGGCGTTCCTGCGCTACATCGCCTCCGAGGAGGGCCAGAAGATCCTCGCCGAGGCCGACTACGCGCCGATCCCCGCCGACATCATCTCCCAGGTCCGCACCACCGTCGAAGGCCTGAGCTGACCCGCGTGCGGCCCGGTCCCCTCCCCGGGACCGGGCCGCACCGTCCGGTGCACCGCCGCCAGTGGCCGTACCTCCGGTACGGCTCCGCAGAGCCATCGCACACCGCGTACGGCTCCGCAGACCGGAGAACCTGATGGACACATCCACACAGATAACCGACGCACCTCCCCCCGCTCCGCAGCCGGCCACCGACAAGCGCGCGGCGCGCGGGGCCACCCGGCCCGGAGACCGGATCTTCCTCGGTCTCTCCCGCGGCTCGGGCATCCTGCTGCTGGTGATCATGGCCGCGATCGCGGCCTTCCTCACCTACCGCGCCTCCCTCGCGATCAGCAAGGACCAGGGCAACTTCCTCACCACGTTCGAGTGGGACACCAACCTCGTCCCGCCGAACTTCGGCATCGCCGTCCTGGCCTTCGGCACGGTGGTCTCCTCGATCATCGCCATGGTCATCGCGGTCCCGATCGCCGTCGCCATCGCGCTGTTCCTCACGCACTACGCCCCGCGCCGGCTGAGGGGCCCGATCGCCTACGTGATCGACCTGCTCGCCGCCGTGCCGTCCATCGTCTACGGCCTCTGGGGCGCGCTGGTCCTCGTGCCGAACATGACCGGCCTCTTCAGCTGGCTGAACGACTACCTGGGCTGGACCGGCATCTTCTCCTGGGAGGGCGGCGCCCCCCGCTCCATGCTGACCGTCGGCATCCTGCTCGCGATCATGATCCTGCCGATCATCACCAACGTGAGCCGCGAGGTCTTCCGCCAGGTCCCGCAGATGCACGAGGAGGCGGCCCTGGCGCTCGGCGCCACCCGCTGGGAAGTGATCCGCATGGCGGTCCTGCCCTTCGGCCGCTCCGGCGTCATCTCCGCCTCGATGCTCGGCCTCGGCCGCGCCCTCGGCGAGACCATGGCCGTCGCCACCGTGCTCTCCCCGACCTTCCTGATCGAGACCAGCCTGCTCGACCCGGGCGGCGGCACGTTCGCGCAGAACATCGCCAGCAAGTTCGGTGAGGCCACCGAGTTCGGCCGGGACGCGCTGATCGCCTCCGGTCTGGTCCTGTTCGTCATCACCCTGCTGGTCAACGGCGCGGCCCGCGCGATCATCGCCCGCCGCAAGGAGTACTCGGGGGCCAACGCATGAGCACCGCAACCATCGCCCCCAAGGGCCCCAGCACCCTGCGCGGCGCCCGCCTGCCCAAGTGGGCCCCGTACGCCATCGCCGCCGGCTCCGTCGCCGTCGCGATCGGCATCGGCCTCGCCGGCGGCCTGCACAGCCGGGTCCAGTGGGGCCTGATCGCCGCGCTCCTCTACCTCTTCGGCACGTACGGCATCGCCACGGCCGTCGAGGGCAAGCGCCAGGCCAAGGACCGCATCGCGACCTCCTTCGTGTGGGTCGCCTTCCTGCTCGCGGTCGTACCGCTGGCCTCGCTGATCTGGTCGACCGTCACACGCGGTGTGAAGGTCCTCGACATCTACTTCCTGACGCACTCCATGGGCGTCGTCGCCGACACCGAGCCCGGCGGCGGTATCTACCACGCCATCCTCGGCACCCTGGAGCAGGTCGGTCTCGCCACGGTGATCGCCGCGCCGATCGGCGTGCTCACCGCGATCTATCTCGTGGAGTACGGCCGGGGGAACCTCTCCAAGGCCATCACGTTCTTCGTCGACGTCATGACCGGCATTCCGTCGATCGTCGCGGGTCTGTTCATCCTCAGCCTCATGCTGATGTTCGACATGCAGCCCTTCGGCTTCGCCGGCTCGCTGGCCCTGGCCATCCTGATGATGCCGGTCGTCGTCCGCTCCACAGAGGAGATGCTCAAGCTCGTCCCGAACGAGCTGCGCGAGGCCTCCCTGGCGCTGGGCATCCCGAAGTGGCGCACCATCCTGAAGGTGGTCCTGCCGACCTCCATCGGCGGCATCACCACGGGCATCATGCTGTCGATCGCCCGCATCACCGGCGAGACCGCCCCGGTCCTGCTGCTGGTGTGGGGCAACGCGTTCATCAACGCCAACCCCTTCGAGGGTGCGCAGGCCTCGCTGCCGCTGTACATCTATCAGCAGTACGCGAACAGCGCGGGCTCCGGTGCGGCCTACGACCGTGCCTGGGCGGCGTCGCTCACCCTCATCGCCTTCGTGATGCTCCTGAACCTGGTGGCCCGCGGGATCGCCCGCTGGAAGGCCCCGAAGACCGGTCGCTGACGCGGCCATACAGCGACTGTCTGAGTCTGGAAGTGACGTACTAATGGCCAAGCGAATCGACGTAAGCGGACTCACCGCCTACTACGGCTCCCACAAGGCGATCGAGGACATCTCGATGACCGTCGAGCCGCGCTCGGTGACGGCGTTCATCGGCCCGTCCGGCTGCGGCAAGTCGACGTTCCTGCGCACGCTGAACCGCATGCACGAGGTGACGTCCGGCGGCCGGGTCGAGGGCAAGGTCCTGCTGGACGACGAGGACCTCTACGGGTCGGGCATCGACCCGGTGTCCGTGCGCCGCGAGGTCGGCATGGTGTTCCAGCGCCCGAACCCGTTCCCCACGATGTCGATCTTCGACAACGTGGCGGCGGGGCTGCGGCTGAACGGCAGCTACAAGAAGAGCGAGCTCTCCGACATCGTCGAGCGGTCGCTCAAGGGCGCGAACCTCTGGAACGAGGTCAAGGACCGCCTGAACAAGCCCGGCTCGGGCCTCTCCGGCGGCCAGCAGCAGCGCCTGTGCATCGCGCGGGCGATCGCGGTGGAGCCGAACGTCCTCCTCATGGACGAGCCCTGCTCGGCGCTCGACCCGATCTCCACCCTCGCCATCGAGGACCTGATCGGCGAGCTGAAGGAGCGCTACACGATCGTCATCGTGACGCACAACATGCAGCAGGCGGCGCGCGTCTCCGACCGCACGGCGTTCTTCAACCTCGCGGCGGTCGGCCAGCCCGGCAAGCTCATCGAGATCGACGAGACGGAGCGCATCTTCTCCAACCCGTCGGTCCAGGCCACGGAGGACTACATCTCCGGCCGCTTCGGCTGATCCGGCCCCGCCGAGACTCCTCGCGGTGCTGCATGGCGGTGCCACCGCGAGGCCGAAAAGGGCCCGCCCCTACTCCCAGGGGCGGGCCTTTTCGCGTGCTGAAGGTGTTCGGCGATCTCGACGGACGCCTAGAGGAAGGCGAGGCTCACGATCCCGTACGACGCCGCGGCGACCAGCGCGGCCGCCGGCATCGTGATGAACCAGCCGAGAATGATGTTCTTGGCGACGCCCCACCGCACGGCGTTCACGCGCTTCGTCGCGCCCACGCCCATGATCGCGGACGTGATCACATGCGTCGTGGAGATCGGCGCCTTGAACAGGAACGCCGTGGTGAACATGATCGACGCGCCCGTGGTCTCCGCCGCGAACCCCTGCGGCGGGTCCAGCTCGATGATCTTCCGTCCCAGCGTCCGCATGATCCGCCAGCCACCGGCGTACGTGCCCAGCGACAGCATCACCGCGCAGGCGATCTTCACCCACACCGGAATGGGATCGCCGTAGTCCTCGACATCCGCGATGACGAGGGCCATCACCACGATGCCCATCGTCTTCTGCGCGTCCTGCAGACCGTGCCCCAGCGCCATACCCGCGGCCGAGACGGTCTGGGCTATGCGGAAACCCCTCTTGGCCTTGTGCGGGTTGGCCTTGCGGAAGATCCACATGATCGCGGTCATCACCAGATAGCCGACCAGCAGACCGACCACCGGGGAGATGAACATGGGGATGACGACCTTGTCCAGCACCCCGCTCCAGTAGACCGTCGTCCCGCCGGCCAGCGCCGCACCCACCATGCCGCCGAACAGCGCGTGCGAGGAGGAAGAAGGCAGCCCGAAGTACCAGGTGATGAGGTTCCAGACGATCGCACCCACCAGCGCGGCGAAGAGGATCCCCATCCCCTTCGACCCGACGGGCGTCTGGATCAGCCCCTCGCTGACGGTCTTGGCGACCCCGGAGCCCATGAACGCGCCGGCGAGGTTCATCACCGCGGCCATGGCCAGCGCGGCCCGCGGCGTCAGCGCCCGCGTCGACACGGACGTGGCGATCGCGTTCGCCGAATCGTGGAAGCCGTTGGTGTACGTGAAGAAGAGCGCGACCGCGATGGTCACGACCAGAGCGAAGGTGTCCATGTGGGG
The DNA here is from genome assembly GCF_045040895.1 of Streptomyces purpurascens. NCBI lineage: Bacteria > Bacillati > Actinomycetota > Actinomycetes > Kitasatosporales > Streptomycetaceae > Streptomyces > Streptomyces purpurascens. The sequence continues at coordinate 4,383,390 of NZ_CP108341.1, forward strand.
CTCAGGACTCCTTGACGGCGATGGTCTCCACCGTGTTAGCCACGTGCTCGAACGCGTCCGCCGCCTCTTCCAGCACGTCCACGATCTGCTTGAGCTTGAGGACCTCCATGGCGTCGTACTTGCCGTTGAAGAGGTGCGCGAGCAGCTTGCGGTGGATCTGGTCGGCCTGGTTCTCCAGCCGGTTGACCTCGATCCAGTACTCGGTGAGGTTCTCCATCGTCCGCAGATGCGGCATGGCTTCGGCCGTCAGTTCGGCAGCGCGCGCCAGTACCTCGATCTGCTGGTCGACGCCCTTGGGCAGTTCCTCGACGTTGTAGAGGACGACCAGGTCGACGGCCTCCTCCATGAAGTCCATGATGTCGTCGAGGGACGAGGCGAGGGAGTAGATGTCCTCGCGGTCGAACGGCGTGATGAACGAGGAGTTCAACTGGTGGAAGATCGCGTGCGTGGCATCGTCACCTGCGTGTTCCGCTGCCCGCATACGCTCTGCGATCTCGGCCCGGGCGGATGCGTCCGCCCCGAGCAGTTCCATCAGGAGCTTCGAGCCCGTGACGATGTTGTCCGCGGAAGCGGCGAACATGTCGTAGAAGCTCGTCTCCCTGGGGGTCAGACGAAAGCGCACGTGGGGTCCTCGGGGTGCTTCGGTTTCGGTCAGGCCGATGCTAGGCGCATCATCCGGCCACGGCTATCGGGCCGCCCCCCAGTGTCGCCCATCGGGCACAGTGGTGAGCACGGGGGCGGTCCGAGGGGCCGTATACCCAGCAAAGTTCGGTACCATATACCCACTAGGGGTATATGTCGGCTCACTGCCCACCAGGAGGACCCGATGACGGACGTGACCGACACCACCGATGTCGGAAATGTCACCGACGCCGGTGTTCACGGGTACCACAAGCAGAAGGACGAACACCTCAAGCGCCTGCGCCGCATCGAGGGCCAGATCCGCGGCCTGCAGCGCATGGTCGACGAGGACGTCTACTGCATCGACATACTCACGCAGGTCTCCGCCTCCACCAAGGCCCTGCAGTCCTTCGCCCTGCAGCTGCTGGAGGAGCACCTGCGCCACTGCGTCGCGGACGCGGCCCTCAAGGGCGGTGACGAGATCGACGCGAAGGTCAAGGAGGCGACCCAGGCGATCGCCCGCATGCTGCGGACGTGAGCCGGTTACCGCCTGGAGGCCGAGGCGTTGCGTTCCTCGGCCACTTTCAGCACCTCGTCGATGCTCTCCAGGCTGAGCCGCTCCTCGTGCGCGGCCGAGGCCGCGATGATCAGCTCTCCGCACAGCTCGATCTCGGCGAGGGCCACGTGGTCCTGAACTGCCGTACCGCCGACCGGAGCCACGTGCATCACCTCGTCTCTGCCGTTACCGACTTCCTAGAGTAGGGAGCGGCCTACACACCGCGCATGGCACGGACGGGCTAGTTCACGCCGGTCAGTTCTCGGCGATCTTGCCCGCGTAGATGTCGTCGTCGTCCGGCAACCGTACGCGCACCGAGGCCCCGAAATCGTAGAGCAGCGTGGTCGAGGCGACGGCGACGGGGCTCTTCTGCTGCCCGCCCACGAAGCTGAACCGGTGCCGGACCTTGCGGATGCGGCCCTCGTCGTCGAGGTAGGCGTCGAACGGCACCTCGGCCGTGGCGAACCCTTTAGCCGCCGCGGCCAGGGCCCCTTTGTTGCTGCCGGAGGCCCGCTGCGCGGCGTCCCCGAGATCGGCCGTCCCCCGGTAGTGCCGCACCCCGGTGCCCGCGACCTCGGTCCTGCCCACGTAGGTCGCCGACCGCGTCCCGCGCAGCACCTCGGCCGCCGCGAACGGATCGGTGGCCCCGCCCGTGACGAGGTTCCCGTCGGACAGGGTCCGCGTGTCCACCCGCACCCACTTGTCCGGCGGCACACCGGCGCCCCGGTTCTTCATGAACAACGCCCCGGGCGCGAGCAGTTCGGTGATGGGCCGATGCTCCATGGCCCCGGCGGGATCCTGCGGCAGCAGCACTCTCAGCCGCCCCATCCGCTCCCGGTAGTCGTAGACCCCGGCGCCCCGGATGGTCACCCGGGTCCCGCCGGCCGCCATCTCCATCGACGTACGGGCCTTCGAACTCCCCGCCTCCACCAGCCGGTCGGCGGCCCGGTGCAGCACGACGACCGCGTCCCCGCCGCGGGAGTCCCCGGCGGCCGCGTCACCGCCCGCACACCCGCCGGCCCCCAGTCCCACCCCGGCCACGATGCCGGCCGCGGCGACCGCCGCACCCGTGCGCCTGTGCCACCGTTCCCGCTGCCGCCCAGTCATCGCCTGCCTACCCCCAGCCGGTACGTCCGTCACGGGCCCCCTCGTTGTTCCGGATAACGACGGGTATGTGCCCCCGTCACGCGAGCACGCGGCAGCCGCCATGCGAACCCTTTACCTGCGATGGGTAACGTGGTCCGCGTGGCGCAGCAGGACGGGCCGGAACACCTCACGAGCACAACGGAGAAGGGCCGCTTCTGCATGGCCCACTGCACCTGCGGCTGGCGAGGCCCGGCCAGAAGAGCGAGAAGCCAGGCGCGCACGGACGCGGAGAAGCACGCGGCGGGCTGACAAGGCCGAACACCATGGAACCCCCACCTCCACGGCCCCGTCTCCCACGACGGAACCACCGGGAGGCCCCATGGAACGGCGTACATTCCTCGCAGCCGGCACGGCAGGCATAGCCGCGGCCGCGACACCCTTCACCACCGCCTGCACGAAGTCGGACACGGGCTCCGGGGCCAGAGCCACCGCCAGGACCGCGGCCACGAGCACGAAGTCGAACGTCACCGCCGCCAACTGGTGCGCCCTCGCCCGCGACCTCGACGGCCCCCTCGTCCGCCCGGGCGACACCGCCTGGACCACGGCCCGGCAGCTCTACAACACCCGCTTCGACAGCCTCAAGCCCGCCGCGGTCGCGTACGTGGACCACCCGGACGACATCCGCACGGCCCTGGCCTACGCCCGCGCCCACGCCCTGCGCGTGGCCATCCGCAACGGCGGCCACTCCTACGCCGGCTGGTCGTCCGGCGACGGCCGCCTGATCATCGACGTCTCGAAACTCAACCGCGTCCGGGCCTCCGGCAGCACCGCGGTGGTCGGCGCCGGCGCCAAACTCATCGACGTCTACCGCGCCCTCACCGCGAAGGGCGTCACGATCCCCGCCGGCTCCTGCCCCACCGTCGGCGTCTCCGGCCTCACCCTCGGCGGCGGACACGGTGTGGTCTCCCGCGCGTACGGCCTGACCTGCGACAGCCTCACCCAGGCCACGCTGATCACCGCGGACGGCAAGCAGCTCACCGCCAACGCCCGTGAGAACAAGGACCTCTTCTGGGCCCTGCGCGGAGCCGGCAACGGCAACTTCGGCGTCGTGACGGAACTGCACTTCAAGACCCACCCGGCCCCGCAGGGCGTCTCGGCGTATATGTCGTGGCCCTCCTCGAAGGCGGCCGCGGTGGTGAAGGCCTGGCAGGAGTGGGGCCCGTCACAGCCGGACGAGATCTGGTCGTCCCTCCATCTGGCGAGCGCCGCCGGCGGCAGGCCGACCGTCTCCGTCGCGGCCTTCTCCCTCGGCACCTACGGCGAGCTCAAGAACGCGGTCGACCGCCTGGCCGACCGCGTCGGCGCCCCGGCGAGCAGCGTCTCCCTGAAGCGGCGCTCCTACGAGGAGTCGATGGAGGTGTACGCCGGCTGCTCCTCGTTCCCGACGGACGCCCAGTGCCATCTGCCCGGCTCGACCCCGGGCCGTTCCCCGAAGGGCGCGCTGGGCCGCGAGACCTACGCCGCGGCGTCCGACTTCTTCGACCGCTCCCTCTCCGCGGCCGGCATCCGCACGCTGCTGTCCCAGATCAGCTCGGTACGCGGCGGCACGGGCAGCATCGCCCTCACCGCGCTGGGCGGAGCGGTCAACCGCGTCTCCCCCACCTCCACGGCCTTCGTCCACCGCCGCTCCCGCATGCTGGCCCAGTACATCGCCGCCTGGCGTCCGGGCACGACGGGCGCCACGGCCCGCGACTGGCTGGCCTCGGCCCACAAGTCCATGCGCCCCCACGCCTCAGGCGCGGCCTACCAGAACTACACGGACCCGACCCTGACGAACTGGCGCAAGGCGTACTACGGAGACGCGGCGACCCGCCTGAAGAACCTCAAGAACGAGTACGACCCGACCCGCTTCTTCACGTACCCGCAGGCGCTGTAGGACTGAGCTGCGGGCATGCGTGCCGCCCCCCGCTGCGGGCATGCGTGCCGCCCCCCGCTGCGGGCATGCGTGCCGCTAGGGGCGGCACGGGTGGGCGCAGCGGCACCCCGCTCCGCCGGGCTGCGCACCCACCCGGCCCCAGCAAAACCGCCGGTCACTACGCAGCAAGGTCCCGCTCAGAAGCCTGCTCCCGCCGAGCCCCGGGAATCACCGCACCCTCCCCGTCACCGGCCCCGCGCCCGCGGCCCCGCACAAGCCAACCCACCCGAGGCGACCGCTCAACCGCCCGCACCACCGGCGTCAACAACGCCATGGCCACCGGCGACAACAGCAACGCCACAGCCGTCCCCAGCGCGAACCCGCCCACGACATCCGTCGGATAGTGCACACCCATGTAGACCCGGATGAACCCGCCGAACACCGCCAGCACCAACGCGACGAGCCCGAACTTCCGATGGGCGACGAACAGCCCCACCGCCATCGCCATGACGATCGTCGCGTGGTCGCTCACGAACGAGTAGTCGGTCTTGCCGGAGACGAGCACCTCGAGCCCCTGATGGTCGAGGAACGGCCGCGGCCGCTCCACGAACCCCCGTATCGGGACGTTCACCAGCACGGCGATCCCCGCCGCCAACGGCGCCCAGACCAGCGCCGCGACGGAGGACGCCGCGTCCTCGTCCCCCCGGCGCCGCACGGTCCACCAGCACCAGACCACGAGCAGGACGATGGCGAGCAGAAGCCCGTATTCGCCCACGAACTCCATGACCCGGTCGAACCACCCTGGCGCATCCTTGGCCAGGCCATTGATGTCGTAGAGCAGGTCGACGTCAGGGTTCGACCCGGATTCGGCGAGTCCAGCCATGGTGCTGCGGCCCCTTCGTCGTCTCGCGGGCGCACCTGTGCGTGCGCCGCTCCTGCCACCCCCGTGGTTGTAGATCCGCTTCCGCACTGACGTCCGCTCGGCTACGTCATCAGGAACGCATGGTCCCCGTTGATACGTTCCACACTCCACCGAATGATCACGCAGACGTTATCGAAGAGAGATACGTCTTCGCAGCTCAGGGGGTGGGTTCACGCTCGGCTCACACCGTCGTGGGCAGTGCTTTCGCGCCATCTTCGGTGACTCGCGTGGCTCCGAAGTAGTCGGGGGTGTCGATCGGGTCGAACCGGATCACAGCACCTGTACGCGGCGCGTCGATCATGTACCCGCCTCCGACATAAATACCGACATGCCGGATGGCCCGTGAATTGGTGGGGTCGTCCGAGAAGAACACGAGGTCGCCGGGGAGCAGTTCGTCCCGGCTCGGGTGCGGTCCCGCGTTGTACTGGTCGTTGGCCACGCGCGGGAGCTTGATGCCCACGGTCTCGTAGGCGGCCTGGGTCAGTCCCGAGCAGTCGAAGCGTCCGCCCTGCTCAGCGGTACCGGTGCCGCCCCACAGATAGGGCGTGCCGAGCTTCTTCTGCGCGTACTCGATCGCGCCGGCGGCCTGCTCGGAGGGGTCGACCCGCCCGACGGGCGCCGCGAAGCTCTCCGAGAGCGTCGTGATCCGCTTCACGTAGTTCCGGGTCTCGCTGTACGGCGGCACGCCCCCGTACTTGATCACCGCGTACGCCCCGGCGTTGTACGCGGCCAGCATGTTTTCAGTCAGATTCCCGCCGACTTTCTTCACGTACGAGGCGAGTTCGCAGTCGTACGACGCGGCAGAGGGAATCGCGTCCTTGGGGTCCCACACATCCCGGTCCCCGTCCTTGTCCCCGTCGATGCCGTGCGAGGCCCAGGTTCCGGGGATGAACTGCGCTATCCCCTGCGCGGCGGCGTGGCTCTGGGCCCTCGGGTTGAACCCGCTCTCCTGGTAGAGCTGGGCGGCGAGCAGGGCCGGGCTGATGGCGGGGCAGAGGTTGCCCCACTTCTGCACCAGGTTCGAGTACGCGGCGGGCACCGCCCCCTTGGCCAGCGCCTTCGCCCCACCGCCCACGCCGTTGGCCAGGTTCCCGGCGACGATGTAGACCCCGACGACGAGCAGCATCACGAAGGCCAGGGCGGAGCTGATCGCAACACCCGCCACGATCCATGCCTTACGCACCGTCAACCGCCCCTCACCGCACGCGAGTCCGTCGCCTGGTCAGTGTAGAGGGGGCTGCCGCACTCAGGAATGATCACGAAGAGGAGAGTCGGGGGCGGAAAGAAGAACCGGCCACGGCACGGGCGCACGGCGGAAGCACGCCCGGGGAATCCGGCGCACGGGGTCGGCACAGGAGCGGGTGGCTCACCCCTCTTACGCCGGTTCCCCCACGGTCAGCGGGAACACCGTGCCCGTCAGCTCCTCCGACACCCGCCACAGCCGACGGGCCGTCAGCGGATCGCTGGCCGCCCGGGAGCGGCCCACCAGGGTCGGGGCGCCGCGCATCTCACCCAGGCCGTCGGGGCCGACGTAGCTCGCACCGGGCAGGTCCTGGGTGGCGGCGTAGAGGGTGGGGAGGGCGCCCGCCCGGTCGTCCTGCGCGAGGAACCTGTTGCCGAGGCGCATGAAGGCGCGCGCCGCCGGGTTGGCCGCGTGGCTCTGGAGGTTGGTGGCCGCGTAGCCCGGGTGGGCGGCCAGGGCGCGGACGGTGGAGCCCGACTCCGCCAGCCGGCGCTGGAGTTCCAGGGTGAACAGGAGGTTCGCCAGCTTGGACTGGGCGTAGGCGCGCTGCGGAGTGTAGTTCGCCGTCAGGCCCAGGTCGTCGAAGCCGATCGTCGCGCCGCCCCAGCGGTGGGCGCCCGAGGAGACCGTGACGACACGGTCGGTGATGTGCGGGAGCAGCAGGTTGGTCAGGGCGAAGTGACCGAGATGGTTCGTGCCGAACTGCATCTCGAAGCCGTCCTTGGTGCGCTGCCTGGGGAGCATCATCACGCCGGCGTTGTTGATCAGCGCGTGCAGCGGCTCCCGCCAGGCCTCGGCGAACTCCCGCACGGAGGAGAGGTCCGCCAGGTCCAGGCGCCGCACCTCGGTGCTGCCGCGCACGGACGCCGCCGCGGCCCGCCCCCGCTCCGGATCCCGTACCGCGAGGACGACGTGCGCCCCGGCCCGGGCCAGCGCCTCGGTCGCCGTGAGACCGATGCCGCTGTTGGCTCCGGTGACGACGACGGTCCGGCCGGTGAGGTCCGGCAGGCGGCGCGCGTTCCCTGTCTCGTTGCTCTTCGTGTTCTGCTCAGCCATACCCTCGAATGTAGGCGCCGACAACAATGCTGTCAACGACAACAATGATGGCGGCATCAACATCGGGATACGATGGTGCGCATGCCCGAGAGCCGCCCCTACCACCACGGAGACCTGCGCTCCGCCCTGCTCGCCGGCGCCGAGCGCACCCTGCGGGAGAAGGGGACCGGCGCGCTCTCGCTGCGCGAACTGGCCCGCGAGGCCGGCGTCAGCCATGCCGCGCCGGGCCGCCACTTCAAGGACAAGCAGGCCTTGCTCAACGCCCTGGCGCTCGCCGGATACGACCGGCTGGGCCAGGCCCTGGACAGCGCCGACGACGCCACCCTCCCGCTGGAGCGGCGGCTCACCGCCCTCGCCCGGAGTTATCTCGCCTTCGCGATCGACAACGCCGAGCTGCTTGAGCTCATGTACGCCCGCAAGCACGAGCCGGACGCCTCGGAGCAGATGGCCGCGGCCGTCGACCGGACGGTGGGCTCCCTGGAGCGGGTCATCGCCGACGCCCAGGAGCGCGGCGAGATCATCGCGGGCGACCCGCAGCACCTCACCCTGCTGACCGGCGCCACCCTCCAGGGCGTCGCCTCCTTCGCGGCGGGCGGCATGCTCGCCCCCGAGGCGGCCCTGGACGGCATCGAGGAGCTCGTCCACCTCCTCCTGCACGGCCTCAAGCCCCGCTGAACCGGGCCCCCTTGGGTCAAGCCGCACCCATCCTCCGGCCATCGACCCGTCACCGATCGGTAAGCCCGGCACCCCCTTCAGCAATGCGGAAGTCAGGATTCCGAAAGCCGTCTTGTTGTCACGTACTCAACAAGCGATCGTCGTCGCGGGTCGCCGCCCCCGCCGGGAACCACACCGGCGGATCCCCCACCCGCAGGCCTCTGTCCACCACTGCCAGGAGGCTGTACCTTGCGCACGACATCGCCCGACACCCCCTCCACCCGCCGTAGATGGGGCCGCACCGGCTCCGCCGTCATCGCCACCGCCGCGCTCCTGCTCACCGGCCTCGCCACGGCCGCCACCACCGCCCAGGCCCGGGAGAACTCCTCCAAGGTCACCTGGACCCGCTCCTGCGCCCTCCCCCGGCACACGAACGAGATGGCCTGCGACGCCCTGCGCGTCACGGGCGGCCGCACCGCCTTCCAGCAACAGCACGGCATCTCCCCCCGGGCCGCCGACGCCACCGCCCCCTCCGGTTACGGCCCCTCCGACCTCCAGGACGCCTACGGCCTGACCTCCGCCGCCGCGAGCAACGGCTCCGGCCGCACCATCGCCATCGTCGACGCCTACGACGACCCGAACGCCGAGTCCGACCTCGCCACCTACCGCTCGCACTACGGCCTCCCCGCCTGCACCACGGCGAACGGCTGCTTCAAGAAGGTGAGCCAGACCGGCTCCACCACCTCCCTGCCCACCGCCGACAGCGGCTGGGCCGGCGAGATCTCCCTCGACCTCGACATGGCGAGCGCCATCTGCCCCAACTGCCACATCACCCTCGTCGAGGCCAAGTCCGCCTCCATGGCCAACCTGGGCACCTCCGTCAACGAGGCCGTCGGCCTGGGCGCCAAGTACGTCTCCAACAGCTACGGCGGCGGCGAGTCCTCCTCCGACGCGACGTACGACTCCTCGTACTTCAACCACCCGGGCGTCGCCATCACCGTCAGCGCGGGCGACGCGGGCTACGGCGCCGAGTACCCGGCGGCCTCCAAGTACGTGACGGCCGTGGGCGGCACCAAGCTCTCCACGTCCTCCACCAGCCGCGGCTGGACCGAGAGCGTCTGGCGGACCAGCGGCACCGAAGGCACCGGATCCGGCTGCTCCGCCTACGACACCAAGCCGGCCTGGCAGACCGACACCGGCTGCGCCAAGCGCATGATCGCCGACGTCTCGGCCGTCGCCGACCCGGCGACCGGCGTCTCCGTCTACGACACCTACGGCGCCGACGGCCAGGGCTGGGCGACCTACGGCGGCACCAGCGCTTCCGCCCCGATCATCGCGAGCGTCTACGCCCTGGCCGGCACCCCGTCCAGCGGCTCCTACCCGGCGAAGTTCCCCTACGCGAACACCTCCGCCCTGAACGACGTCACCAGCGGCTCCAACGGCAGCTGCACCACCGGCTACTTCTGCACCGCCCGGACGGGCTACGACGGCCCGACCGGCTGGGGCACTCCCGAGGGACTCGGCGCCTTCACCGGCTGACCCTTCCGATCCTGTGACAGAACGTCACCGAGGAACGGGCCGCGGCATCCCAGCCGCGGCCCGTTCGCCGCGTTCGGTAGCCTTCACCCGGAGAACACGGGCGCGACCACTCACCCGACCGACCGTCAAAAACGGTCCGTAAAGGTGACATGGGACGTAAAAAGGCACAACGACGGAACCTCACGACAGGTTTCGCTCAGGCCTCATTGCCCGTCGTGACCTGCCGTGATACACAGAGTGACCATACGATCCTTCGCACACCGTCCGTCGCCTCCCCTAGGGGCCGGCGCGGAACGGTGGCAAGGTATTCGTACGAAACCCGCCAATCAATGACGCCAAGTCGACATCCGACAGCGTCATTGTCGGCGAGAATGAGGCCTGACCTCTGCACGACCGCAGAGGGTACGGAACTACCCAACAGGGGCGGTGACTTACATGCTCTTTGCGGCCGATAAGGGAGACATCAACACGATCATCGGCGGGATCGCTCCGGACTGGGGCCCCTTCGGCAGCCTGGGCAACGAGGCCAAGGTGATGATCGAGGTCGTGATGGCGGTCGCCATTCTGCTCTGCCTCGGCATCGCCATCTGGGGCGCGGCCAAGCAGCGCATCGGTGCCACTGCCCTCCGGGACACCTTCAGCGCGGAACAGGGCAAAGGCCTCATCATCGCCGGCCTCACAGGAGTCTTCATCATCGGCTCCCTCGGCACGCTGTTCACCATCGTGTACGGCATGGCCGTGTAGCCCGGGCACCGTCCGCCCGGCCGGGCACGCCCGGCTCCTCTCCATCCCACCCGCCCGTCGTGCCCACCGGCTGAGGTTGCGTTTCCCTGATGTCGAGTCACCACACCGCGCCCGCGCGGGAACCAGCACGGCTACCGTCGTACGAGGAGTATGAGAAGTACGACCGGTACCAAGTGTTTCCGCACGACGTCGAGGGGGCGGACGCGGCATGAGTCTCGGTGACGAGCACGAGGCCTCCGGCGGCTACGGCGGCACGGGCCAGACCCGCACCCGCCTGCCCGACACCGACCCCGACGCCTACGGCACCCCCCGCCGCACCCCCCGCTCCTCGTCCCGCAGCCTGGTCACGGTGGTCGGCGTAGTAGTCCTCCTCCTCGCGGCCATCGCCTTCGCGAACCGCGGGGGTGACGACGCCGACAAGAGCGAGTCGTCCGGCAACAAACCGGAAACAGCGGCGACGGCGCCCTCGGGCCAACGCCCCGTCCAGTCCAAGTCGGGCGGCATCCCGTCGGGCTTCGCGCAGAGCCAGGAGGGGGCGGAGAGCGCGGCGGCGAACTACGCCGTGGTGCTGGTCTCGGCCGACATCCTCAAGCCCGTACGGCGCACCGAGATCGTCCGCCAGGTCTTCGACGCCGGCCGAGTCTCCGAGCTTGAGAGCAATCTCGACCAGGTGTACGACAAGGCGTTCCTCGACAAGGTCGGCCTGGACGAGAACGGCGAGGCGCCGAAGGGCAGCACGTATGTCTCCCGCACCATGCCGGTCGGCACCAGGACCACCGAATACTCGGGCAGCGCCGCCACCGTCGAGGTCTGGTGCACGGGCGTGTTCGGGATGACGGGGGAGAGCTCGCAGAACCCGGTCACCAACGACTGGTTCACCATGACCCTGCGGTTGCGCTGGACCGACGGCGACTGGAAGGTCGACAGCTTCTCCCAGAAGGAAGGCCCCGCGCCGGTCAACGGCGACAACAAGGTGTCGACGTCGGACGACATCTCGAAGGCCGTCGAGGAGTTCGGAGGGTTCACGTATGCCCGGTAGCCCGCGCCGCGCAGTCAAGCTCGCCGCCACCCTCACAGCCGTACAGACCACGCTGGTCCTGCTCGCCACCCGAGCGGTCGCGGCGCCCACGCCTTCGCCCACGCCCAGCGACGACAACTGCTCCCTGCTCTCCGGCAGGGCCAGAGAGATCTGCGAAGGCGACACCGGCAGCGGTGGCGGCGGAGGCGGCGGAACCTCCCGCCTCGACCCCACCTCCACCCTCGACCCCCTCTCCTCCCTCGCCAAGGGCTGCGCCGAAGCCGCCTCCTGGACCGTCGACAAGCTCAGCGTCGCCGTGAAGGAGACGGCCAACGTCGACTTCACCAACCCCAAGTTCCTCCAGCAGTACGCCGTCGTCTTCGCCGCCTCGACGGTCCTCACCCTCCTGCTCTGGCTCATGGCCGTGGCCAAGCGCGCGGTGCGCGGCGTCCCCCTCAGCACCGCCATCGGCGAAGCCATCGGCTTCCTCTGGCTGACCGTGCTGGCCTCCGCCTTCACCCCCCTGATCCTCTACACCGTCGTATCGGCCACGGACGGCATCACCGAGGTCCTCGCGAAAGCCACCGGCGACCAGACCGACGCCTTCTTCGGCACGTTCTCCGAAGCCCTCAAGAAGGGCGAGGACATCGGCGGCGGCCCGATCATGCTGATCGTCGTCTCCCTGGTCAGCATCCTCGCCGCCGGCGTCCTCTGGCTGGAGCTCGTCATCCGCGCCGCCCTGCTCTACGTCGGCGCTCTCCTCGGCACCGTCGTCTACGCCGGCCTCGTCGACAAGAACCTGTGGGGCCACGTCCGCCGCTGGGCGGGCATCATGATCGCGGTGATCCTGATCAAGCCCGTCATCGTCATCGTGCTCGGCCTCGCCGGCGCGCTCTCCGCCGACGACGGCCCGGACGCCTTCTCCGCCGTCGTCTCCGGCCTCGCCATCATCCTGCTCGCCATCTTCGCCAGCGCGATGATCTACCGCTTCGTCCCCGGCTTCGGCGACGAGATCGCCGGCTCCCGCAACAACCGCCTCATGCAGGGCGCCGAGGGCAAGGCCGCCGCGGTCATCAGCTCCCCGGCGACCCTGGTCGCGCAGGGCATCAAGACCCACAGCTCCCGCGCGGACAACAAGGGCGGCTCAGGCGGCCAGTCCTCCGCCCCCCGCCCCTCGAACCCCGCCTCCGGCGGAGTCGCCGCGCACAGCTCGCGCCCCTCGAACGGCGGCGGCGGATCTGTCCCCTCCGCCGCACCCGCACCCCGTTCGAGCAGCCCCGTCAACACTCCCCACGCCAGCAACACCCGCAACAGCAGCAGCAACCGCACGGGAGGTGAAGGGCGTTGACGACCGAGTCCCACGTGTCCCATCCGGTCACGCCCCGCCGTACATATCTGATCGGCCGCGCCCGGCCGAACGCGATCATCGGCCGCAACCGCGAGACCGGCGAGATCGCCCTGATCGTCGTGGGCGCGTTCCTCGGCATGATGTGCGGACTGCTCGTCCCCGTGCTGTCCCTGCGCATCGTGCTGCTGGCCGGGTTCCCGATGCTGGCGCTGGCCGCGGTGTACGTGCCGTTCAAGCACCGCACGTTCTACAAGTGGTTCGAGATCAACCGCAGCTACAAGCGGACCCTCAAGCAGGGCACCACCTACCGCTCGACGGCCGTCGAGGCCGGCACCCGGCTGGACGGCCGTGAGGTCGAGGTCGGACCGCCCCCGGGCATCGGCCGCGTCACCTGGCTGGCCGCCCCCTTCGGGCCCGACGAGATCGCCGTACTGCTGCACGCCGACCGCAAGACCGTCACGGCCGCCATCGAGATCGAGGGCCCCGGCGTAGGCCTGCGCGACTCCGAGGACCAGGAAGCCCTGGTCGACCGCTTCGGCACCCTGCTCAAGCACGTGGCCAACGGCGACGGCTTCGTCACCCGCCTGCAGATGCTCGCCCGCACCCTCCCCGCCGACCCGGACGCGCACGCCAAGGACGTCTCCGTCCGCGGCGACGAGAAGGCACCACCGTGGCTGCAGCAGTCGTACGACCAGCTCCAGTCGATGGTGTCGACCAGCAGTGAGCAGCACCGCGCCTACCTGGTCGCCTGCATGCACTACACACGCGAGCTCGCCGCCGAGGCCAACACCATGGCCCGCGCGGCCCGCGCCCACGGCGGCAAGGTCGACCGGGACGCCGGACTCGCCGTCGTCATGGCCCGCGAGCTGACCGACATCTGCTCGCGCCTGCAGGAGGCCGACATCCGCGTACGGCAGCCGCTCGGTCAGGGGCGACTGTCCTCGCTGATCCACTCCATGTACGACCCGGACCACCCGATCGACCACATCCAGGCGATGTCGAAACGCAATGCCTGGCCGGCCGAGCTGGACGCCATGGAGCCCACGTATCTCCAGGCCAAGACCCGGGAGTCCAGCACCCGCGCCCCCTGGTGCCACGCCACCGCCTGGGTGAAGGAGTGGCCGATGACCCCCGTCGGCGTCAACTTCCTCGCCCCGCTCCTCGTCCACACCCCGGACGTCATCCGCACGGTCGCCGTCACGATGGACCTCGAACCCACCGAGGTCGCCATCGAGCGCATGCTCACCGAGAAGACCAACGACGAGGCCGAGGCGTCCCGCGCCGCCAAGATGAACCGCACCGTCGACCCGCGCGACGTCGCCGCGAACTCCCGGCTCGACCAGCGCGGCGAGGACCTCGCCAGCGGCGCGGCCGGCGTCAACCTCGTCGGCTACATCACCGTCTCCTCCCGCACCCCCGACGCCCTCGCCCGCGACAAGCGCACGATAAGGGCCTCGGCAGGCAAGTCGTACCTCAAGCTGGAATGGTGCGACCGCGAGCACCACCGCGCCTTCGTGAACACCCTTCCCTTCGCCACCGGCATTCGGAGGTAGGACCTGATGCGGGACCCGCTGTCCGTCCTCACCGACGCCTTCACTTCCTTCCTCTTCGGGAAGGTCGAGACGACCAGGCTCCCGGTGCGCACGTCCACGGGCCAGGCCCAGGCGGTGTACCTGCCGACGGCGGCCCCGGGCCTCGGCGACTCCGGCGTCATCATCGGCCGCGAGGTGTACTCCGGAAAGGGCTACATCTACGACCCCTTCCAGCTGTACGGCCAGCAGCTCCCCGCCCCCCACTGGCTGGTCCTCGGCGAGTCCGGCAACGGCAAGTCGGCGCTGGAGAAGACGTACGTCCTGCGCCAGCTCCGCTTCCGCGACCGCCAGGTCGTCGTCCTGGACGCCCAGGGCGAGGACGGCGTCGGCGAGTGGAACCTCATCGCCCAGGAGCTGGGTATAACCCCCATCCGCCTGGACCCGATGGCCGCCCTGGACATGGGCATCCGCCTCAACCCGCTCGACCCGGCGATCACGACGACCGGCCAGCTCGCGCTGCTCCGGACGATCATCGAGGTCGCGATGGGCCACGGCCTGGACGAGCGCTCCGGCTTCGCCCTGAAGGTCGCGCACGCCTACGTCAACGAGACCATCGTCGACCGCCAGCCGGTCCTCACCGACATCGTCGAGCAGCTACGGCACCCCGAACCCGAGTCGGCCGAGGCGATGAACGTCGCCATAGACGACGTACGGGCCTGGGGCCTGGATGTCGCGCTGGTCCTGGACCGCCTGGTCGACGGCGACCTCCGAGGCATGTTCGACGGCCCGACGACGGTCGGCATCGACCTCGACGCGCCCCTCATCGTCTTCGACCTGTCCCACATCGACCGCAACTCCATCGCCATGCCCATCCTCATGGCGATCGTCGGCGTGTGGCTGGAGCACACCTGGATCCGCCCCGACCGGAAGAAGCGCATCTTCCTGGTCGAGGAGGCCTGGCACATCATCAACAGCCCCTTCGTGGCACAGCTGTTCCAGCGCCTGCTGAAGTTCGGCCGACGGCTCGGCCTGTCCTTCGTCGCGGTCGTCCACCACCTCTCGGACGTCGTCGACGGCGCGGCGGCCAGAGAGGCGGCCGCCATCCTGAAGATGGCGTCGACAAGGACGATCTACGCCCAAAAGGCGGACGAGGCACGGGCGACGGGCAGAGTACTGGGCCTCCCCCGCTGGGCGGTCGAGATCATCCCGACCCTCACCCCCGGCATCGCCGTCTGGGACGTCAACGGCAACGTCCAGGTCGTCAAACACCTGATCACGGAGACCGAACGCCCGCTGGTCTTCACCGACCGCGCGATGACCGAGTCCTCCGCCGACCTCGCCGACGACGCCCTGCGCGCCGCCGAACTCGAGGCGGAGGAACGGGCCGCGGCCTTCGTGGAACACCACCTGGGCGACTCCGAATCGACGGTGGCGTAGAGGGAGAACGCGTGAGACCGGACGACCGCCGCACCCAGCGGGACAGCCAGGGAGGCATCCCCGACGGCCTGCTGATCGGCATACTCGCGTTCCTCCTCGGCATGACCCTGCTGGTGTGGACGGCCACCGGCCTCGCCGCCTGGTTCGCCCACGGCTCCTGGCCGTCCGGCGTCACCTTCACCCGCACCCCCCTCGCCATGCGCGGCCTCATCGCCCAGCCCCACGACATCCCCGGCGCCTGGCCGGACACACCCCCCGGCGAACTCTCGGGCTACGGCCTGTTCTGGGGCCTGTTCATCGGTCAGTTGATGATCCTGGTCGTCCTGACGGTCTTCGTGATGGGCACACTGGCCCGATGGAGGGCGGTCCGCGCGAGGCGCCGGGAGGAAAGGGCGACAGCTACGGCACCGGGCCCGGCAGGGGGCGCGTACGAGGCACACACACCAACGCAGCACGAGGTCCGGGCACCGGCGCAGCACGAGACCTGGGCAGCGGCGCAGGAGCACGCATCCCCGGCGGCGCAGCACGAGGTCCCGACCCCCCGCCGCTCACCCTCCTCCGACCCCACGAGCCCCCTGGAACCGACAGCGAGCCCGGCCGGCTCCCCCCACCCGACGGCAGCCCCCGTCCACCCCCCACACCCGACGGGAACCACCGCCCCACCCCCGGCAACGGTCCCCGCGACCCCGGCATCTCTGTTCGCCCAGGAACGAGTGGGCGGGTGGGCAAAAATCCACGTAGCCCCAAGGGAAACCCGCCAAACCACCGCAGCCCAGGCGGTACGCGACGCGGAAGGCCCCGCCCTCGTCGTCACATCGAACCCCGCCCTCTGGCAGAGCACCAAGGACGCCAGAGCCAAACTGGGCCCCACCCACCTCTACGACCCCACCCACCTCTGCGACACCCCGTCCCGCCTCCACTGGTCCCCCACAGCCGGCTGCGAGGACAAGGCAACGGCGACCGCGAGAGCCACCGCCCTCCTCACCCCCGTCCGCCCCACCGCCAAACTCGACCAAGCCCTCAGCGACACAGCCGAGACACTCCTGCGGAGCTACCTGCACGCCGCGGCCATCGACGGCCGCACCATCCGCCACGTCCACCGCTGGTCCCAGGGCACCCAGATCCAGGACGCCGTACGCATCCTCCGCACGAACCCCAAGGCCGCCCCCGGCTCCGCGGGCGAACTCGAGGGCGCTCTCACCGCCCACCCCGAACGCCGGGACATGGCCCAGCAGTTGACCACCCGCGCCCTCACGGCCCTCTCCACGGTCAACATCCGCGAAGCCTGCACACCCAACCGAAGTGATGCCCTCGCCTTGGATTCCTTCGTCCACGAAGGGGGCACGCTTTATGTGGTGGGGGAATCCATCGAGGACCCCAGGACCAAGCCGGGCGCGATGCCCCTCCTGACGGCCCTCGTCTCCAGCGTGGTCGAGCGCGGCCGGCACATGGCCGAACGGTCATCCTCCGGTCGCCTCGACCCACCAATGACGCTCGTCCTGGACGACGTCGCCGCCGTGGCTCCGCTTCCCCAGCTGCCGGAGCTGCTGGCCACCGGAGCGGACCGGGGCATGCCGACCCTGGCCCTGCTCCGGTCCCGCGAACAGGGCCGCGCCCGCTGGCCGCACGACGAACTACCTGTCTGAGCGCGCTCACTCCCGCTCGAGCACGAACTCCAACTCCCGCTCCCCCGCGTCCCCCAGCGGCACGGTCACCCCGCTCGGCAGGAACCCCGCCCGCCGATAGAACCGCTGCGCCCGCCCGTTCTCCTCGTGCACGATGAGCCGCACCCGCTCAAGACCCTGCGCCCACGACCATTCCAGGGCCGCGTCGAACAGCACCTCGGTCAGCCCGCTCCCGCGCTCCTCGGGCCGTACGAACACAGCGACGACGTGCCCCTGCTTCCGCTCCACCTCGAACCCGGCCCAGTCCGTCGTCCCGGGCTCCTCCACGAGCACGGTCAGCGTCCCCACCCACTGCCCGTCCGGCCCCTCGGCGATGATCTGCTGCGCCTTGTCCGCTCCTTCGGCGGCCCGCGCGGTCCGCTCCTGCCAGAAGGAGTCCGGCTTGGCCAGGGCCTCCTCGTACGTCTCCAGGAAAGCCAGGTGCGCCACCGGGTCCCGCAGCGCCGCGAGCCGCAGCTCCTTCGCCGCAGGCCACTCATCAGCACGGACGGACCGGATCACATAGCTCATGCGGGCCACGGTAGTACCCGGGTACGACACCCCTCACCCCGATTACCGCCGCCGGTCCGACGCCCGCCGCCCCCGCAGGCACGAGCATCGAAGCATGCTGACGGCACACGAACTGACCAAACGCTACGGCGACCGGACGGTCGTCACGGACCTGTCCTTCACCGTCCGCCCCGGCACCGTCACCGGCTTCCTCGGCCCGAACGGCGCGGGCAAGTCCACGACCATGCGGATGCTCCTCGGCCTCGACGCCCCCACTCGCGGTCACGCGACCGTGGGCGGACGCTCCTACGCCGCCCACCCCGCGCCTCTCACCGAGGTCGGCGCCCTGCTGGAGGCCCGCTCGGTCCACCCCGGCCGCACCGCCTATCACCACCTGCGCGCCCTCGCCCACACTCACGGCATCCCCCGCGCACGCGTCGAACAGGTCCTCGCCCTCACCGGCCTCACGGACGTCGCCCACCGCCGCGTCAAGGGCTTCTCCCTCGGCATGGGCCAGCGCCTCGGCATCGCCGCCGCCCTGCTCGGCGACCCGGCCACCGTCGTCCTCGACGAACCCGTCAACGGCCTCGACCCCGAGGGCGTCCTGTGGATCCGTACCCTCCTCAAGTCCCTCGCCGCCGAGGGCCGCACGGTCTTCGTCTCCTCCCACCTGATGAGCGAGATGGCCCTCACCGCCGAGCACCTGGTCATCATCGGCCGCGGCCGCCTCCTCGCCGACACCACGGTCACCGACTTCGTACGCGACTCCGGCACGGGCACCATCAAGGTCGTCACCCCGGAGGCCGCCTCCCTCGTAGACCTCCTCTCCTCCCCCGGCATCGACATCACCACCGACACCCCCGGCACTCTCCAGGTCCGCGGCACGGACGCCGAGCACATCGGCCGGACGGCAGCCGCCCACGGCATCCCCCTCTACGAACTGACCCCGAGCACCGCCTCCCTGGAGGAGGCCTTCATGGACCTCACCCGCGACGCGGTGGAGTACACGGCGACCCTGGAAGGAGCGGCAGCATGACCACGACGGCCCTCCCCCACCGCGTGACCCCGGCCCGCGTCCTGCGCTCCGAGTGGCACAAGCTCTGGACCCTGCGCTCCACCTGGATCACCCTCGCCGTGACCAGCGCCCTCACGGCCGCCATGGGCGCGGGCCTGGGCGCCGCCTACGACGGCTCCGGCGAAGGCGAGATGGACACGGTCCTCTTCGTCCTCCTCGGCACCCAGTTCGCCCAGATCAACCTCGCCGTCCTGGGCATCCTGGCCACCGCGGGCGAGTACTCCACGGGCCAGATCCGGGCCACCATGACCGCCGTCCCCCGCCGCCTGCCCGTCCTGTGGTCCAAGGCCGCCGTCCTGGCCGCGTTGGCGTTCCCCCTCACCCTGGCGACGAACCTCCTCACCTTCCCCCTCGCCCAGTCCTTCCTCTCCGGCACCGACCAGTCCGCCTCCCTCGGCGACCCGGGCGTCCTGCGCGCCCTCGCCGGCAACGCGGCCGGCCTCACCCTGCTCGCCGTCCTCGCCCTCGGCATCGGCGCCCTGGTCCGCTCGGTCCCGATGGCCATCGGCGCCTTCATCGGCCTCGTCATGATCGTCCCGGAGATCCTGGCCATGCTCCCGTACGAGTTCGTCGGCGACGCCGTCCGCCACTTCCCCGGCAAGGCCCTGGAAGCCCTCACCACCGCCCAGCCCCTGCCCGGCGCGACCTCCCCGAGCGCGGCCCTGCTGGCCATGCTCCTGTGGACGGCGGCGACCCTCGCAACAGCGGCGACAGTCCTGCGCCGCCGAGACGTCTGACACGCGGCATCGGAAGCCCTCACGATGGACCCCGTGACGGAAGACAGGGCGCCGGAGCCCCTCACCGAGTACGCCCACCGCATCACCCGCAAGGTGCGCGCCTTCGACCAACGCCACCCGCTGCTGTGGGACCTGCACTTCACCGGCTTCTGGGTGACCGCCGCCCTCATCGACTACGGCGGCGGTGGCTGGCGCCACAACGCGCACAACCTGGATGTCCCCGGCTGGCTCCTCTTCACCCTGAGCCTCGGCCTCTCGGCCCCCCTGCTCCGGCGTCGCACCCACCCCGGCGCCGTCCTGGTCACGATGGTGCCCTTCGCCGTCGTCAACGCATGGACCGGCGCCGCGCTCCAAGCAGCCCTGCTCCAGCTGGCCGTGATCTACCACATCGCCCTGCGCCGCACCCTGCGCGACCTGTGGTGGGCCACGGCCCTGATGTTGACCCCGGTCCTCGTGACGACCGCCCGCTACGGCGATGAGGGCAGCTGGGAACAGCAGATCGGCTCACAGCTCATGTCGATCACCGTGGCCGCCCTCATCGGCATCACGGTCCGCACCCGCCGCAACTACACCGAGGCCCTGGAGGACCGCGCCCGCCGCCTGGAGACCGAACGCGACCAGCAGGCCCAAATCGCCACCGCCGCCGAACGCGCCCGCATCGCCCGCGAGATGCACGACATCATCGGCCACAACCTCTCGGTCATCACCGGTCTGGCCGACGGCGGCCGCTACGCCGCCGCCAAGTCCCCTGAGCGCGCCGGCCAGGCCCTCGAAGCCATCGCCACCACAAGCCGCCAGGCCCTCACCGAACTCCGCCGCCTCCTCGACGTCCTACGGGAGGAGGAGAAGAACCAGGCCGAACTGACACCCCAACCGGGCCTCACCGACCTCGACCAACTCCTCGACGGCGTACGCTCCGCAGGCCTCCCCGTCCGCATCACCACCCACGGCACCCCCACACTCCCTCCGGGCCGCCAGCTCACCGTCTACCGCGTCATCCAGGAAGCCCTCACCAACACCCTCAAACACGCCGGCCCCGGCGCCACCGCGGAGATCGACCTGTCCTACGAGGAGAAGGCCGCCGTCACCGTCGACATCACGGACACAGGCAACGGCCGCAGGACGGACGATCCTCCCCGAGACGGTCGTGGACTACCCGGAATGCGCGAGCGAACCGCTTTGTACGACGGCACACTTGAGGCCGGCCCTCGCCCCCACCCGGAGCAGGGCTGGCGCGTCCGACTCCACCTCCCGGAGGAAACCCCGCAGTGACCACGGTCCTCATCGCCGACGACCAGCCCCTCCAGCGCTTCGGCTCCCGCATGCTCCTGGAGAGCCAGGACGACATGACGGTCGTCGGCGAGGCCGCGAACGGCAGCGAAGCGGTCCGCATGACGGCGGAGCTCCACCCCGACGTCGTCCTGATGGACATCCGCATGCCCGGCCTGGACGGCATCGAGGCGACCCGCCGCATCGCCGCCGCCGGCGACCGCACCCGCATCCTGATCGTCACCACCTTCGACCTGGACGAATACGCCTACGCCGGCCTCCGCGCCGGCGCCTCCGGTTTCCTGGTCAAGGACGCCCAGCCCGAGGAACTCCTCTCCGGCATCCGCGCGGTGGCGACCGGCGACGCGGTCGTCGCCCCCAGCCTGACCCGCCGCCTCCTGGACGCCTACGTCCACCATCTGCCGACCGACCCCTCGGCAGAGGACCAGGCACAGGAGGACTCACGCCTCGCCTCCCTCACCGACCGGGAACGGGAAATCCTCACAGTCATCGGCAAGGGCTGGACGAACACGGAGATAGCCACACGCCTGCACCTGGCCGAGTCGACGGTGAAAACCCACGTGGGCCGCATCCTCGCGAAGACGGGCTCCCGAGACCGTATCCAGGCGGTCATCCTGGCGTACGACACGAAATTGGTTGAGCCGTCATAACTGCCCGCGAGGGGCCCTGAAACGCAGAAAACCCCGCATCCGAAGATGCGGGGTTTCCTTTGAATGATTGTTCGGCGGCGTCCTACTCTCCCACAGGGTCCCCCCTGCAGTACCATCGGCGCTGAAAGGCTTAGCTTCCGGGTTCGAAATGTAACCGGGCGTTTCCCTAACGCTATAACCACCGAAACACTATGAAACTGTAAACTACCGCACCATACCGTGACCTGGCATGGGGCTGTTCGTGGTTTCAGAACCAACACAGTGGACGCGAGCAACTGAGGACAAGCCCTCGGCCTATTAGTACCGGTCAACTCCACACGTTACCGTGCTTCCATATCCGGCCTATCAACCCAGTCGTCTACTGGGAGCCTTACCCTCTCAAGGAGGTGGGAATACTCATCTCGAAGCAGGCTTCCCGCTTAGATGCTTTCAGCGGTTATCCCTCCCGAACGTAGCCAACCAGCCATGCCCTTGGCAGAACAACTGGCACACCAGAGGTTCGTCCGTCCCGGTCCTCTCGTACTAGGGACAGCCCTTCTCAATATTCCTACGCGCACAGCGGATAGGGACCGAACTGTCTCACGACGTTCTAAACCCAGCTCGCGTACCGCTTTAATGGGCGAACAGCCCAACCCTTGGGACCGACTCCAGCCCCAGGATGCGACGAGCCGACATCGAGGTGCCAAACCATCCCGTCGATATGGACTCTTGGGGAAGATCAGCCTGTTATCCCCGGGGTACCTTTTATCCGTTGAGCGACGGCGCTTCCACAAGCCACCGCCGGATCACTAGTCCCGACTTTCGTCCCTGCTCGACCCGTCGGTCTCACAGTCAAGCTCCCTTGTGCACTTACACTCAACACCTGATTGCCAACCAGGCTGAGGGAACCTTTGGGCGCCTCCGTTACTCTTTAGGAGGCAACCGCCCCAGTTAAACTACCCATCAGACACTGTCCCTGATCCGGATCACGGACCCAGGTTAGACATCCAGCACGACCAGACTGGTATTTCAACGACGACTCCACCCACACTGGCGTGCGAGTTTCAAAGTCTCCCAGCTATCCTACACAAGCCGAACCGAACACCAATATCAAACTGTAGTAAAGGTCCCGGGGTCTTTCCGTCCTGCTGCGCGAAACGAGCATCTTTACTCGTAGTGCAATTTCACCGGGCCTATGGTTGAGACAGTCGAGAAGTCGTTACGCCATTCGTGCAGGTCGGAACTTACCCGACAAGGAATTTCGCTACCTTAGGATGGTTATAGTTACCACCGCCGTTTACTGGCGCTTAAGTTCTCAGCTTCGCCACCCCGAAGAGTGACTAACCGGTCCCCTTAACGTTCCAGCACCGGGCAGGCGTCAGTCCGTATACATCGCCTTACGGCTTCGCACGGACCTGTGTTTTTAGTAAACAGTCGCTTCTCGCTGGTCTCTGCGGCCACCCCCAGCTCGAGGAGCAAGTCCTCTCACCAGATGTGGCCCCCCTTCTCCCGAAGTTACGGGGGCATTTTGCCGAGTTCCTTAACCATAGTTCACCCGAACGCCTCGGTATTCTCTACCTGACCACCTGAGTCGGTTTAGGGTACGGGCCGCCATGAAACTCGCTAGAGGCTTTTCTCGACAGCATAGGATCATCCACTTCACCACAATCGGCTCGGCATCAGGTCTCAGCCACATGTACGACGGATTTACCTATCGCACGGCCTACACCCTTACCCCGGGACAACCACCGCCCGGGATGGACTACCTTCCTGCGTCACCCCATCACTCACCTACTAACCGCTTGGTCCGGCGGCTCCACCACTTTCCTTTCCCCGAAGGGTCCGGAACGGCTTCACGGCCTTAGCATCACGATGCTCGATGTTTGACGCTTCACAGCGGGTACCGGAATATCAACCGGTTATCCATCGACTACGCCTGTCGGCCTCGCCTTAGGTCCCGACTTACCCTGGGCAGATCAGCTTGACCCAGGAACCCTTAGTCAATCGGCGCAAACGTTTCTCACGTTTGTATCGCTACTCATGCCTGCATTCTCACTCGTGAACCGTCCACAACTCGCTTACGCGGCTGCTTCACCCGGCACACGACGCTCCCCTACCCATCACAGCAGGCGTTGGCCCTTATGCTGCAATGACACGACTTCGGCGGTACGCTTGAGCCCCGCTACATTGTCGGCGCGGAATCACTAGACCAGTGAGCTATTACGCACTCTTTCAAGGGTGGCTGCTTCTAAGCCAACCTCCTGGTTGTCTCTGCGACTCCACATCCTTTCCCACTTAGCGTACGCTTAGGGGCCTTAGTCGATGCTCTGGGCTGTTTCCCTCTCGACCATGGAGCTTATCCCCCACAGTCTCACTGCCGCGCTCTCACTTACCGGCATTCGGAGTTTGGCTAAGGTCAGTAACCCGGTAGGGCCCATCGCCTATCCAGTGCTCTACCTCCGGCAAGAAACACACGACGCTGCACCTAAATGCATTTCGGGGAGAACCAGCTATCACGGAGTTTGATTGGCCTTTCACCCCTAACCACAGGTCATCCCCCAGGTTTTCAACCCTGGTGGGTTCGGTCCTCCACGAAGTCTTACCTCCGCTTCAACCTGCCCATGGCTAGATCACTCCGCTTCGGGTCTTGAGCGTGCTACTAAAACGCCCTATTCGGACTCGCTTTCGCTACGGCTTCCCCACCCGGGTTAACCTCGCAACACACCGCAAACTCGCAGGCTCATTCTTCAAAAGGCACGCAGTCACGAGACATCAGCAAGCTGATGTCCGACGCTCCCACGGCTTGTAGGCACACGGTTTCAGGTACTATTTCACTCCGCTCCCGCGGTACTTTTCACCATTCCCTCACGGTACTATCCGCTATCGGTCACCAGGGAATATTTAGGCTTAGCGGGTGGTCCCGCCAGATTCACACGGGATTTCTCGGGCCCCGTGCTACTTGGGTGTCTCTCAAACGAGCCGCTGATGTTTCGACTACGGGGGTCTTACCCTCTACGCCGGACCTTTCGCATGTCCTTCGCCTACATCAACGGTTTCTGACTCGTCCTGTTGCCGGCAGACAACAGAAGAGAGATCCCACAACCCCGTATACGCAACCCCTGCCGGGTCTCACACGCATACGGTTTGGCCTCATCCGGTTTCGCTCGCCACTACTCCCGGAATCACGGTTGTTTTCTCTTCCTGCGGGTACTGAGATGTTTCACTTCCCCGCGTTCCCTCCACACTGCCTATGTGTTCAGCAGTGGGTGACAGCCCATGACGACTGCCGGGTTTCCCCATTCGGAAACCCCCGGATCAAAGCCTGGTTGACGACTCCCCGGGGACTATCGTGGCCTCCCACGTCCTTCATCGGTTCCTGGTGCCAAGGCATCCACCGTGCGCCCTTAAAAACTTGGCCACAGATGCTCGCGTCCACTGTGCAGTTCTCAAACAACGACCAGCCACCCATCACCCCACCCTTTCAGGCGAGTTCACTGGGGCCGGCGACTGAGGAAAGTTCGTTCCCTCAGACACCCAACAGCGTGCCCGGCCAGATCCCGTCCGAAGATCATGCGTTCCACGCTCAAAAGAGCAGTACTAGCAGCCTCCGACCCGAGGTCCTGGCCGAATAGTCAACGTTCCACCCATGAGCAACCAGCATCAGACATTCGCTGATGTACTGGCCTCTGAACCAGGCAAGCCTGGCTTAGAAGTGCTCCTTAGAAAGGAGGTGATCCAGCCGCACCTTCCGGTACGGCTACCTTGTTACGACTTCGTCCCAATCGCCAGTCCCACCTTCGACAGCTCCCTCCCACAAGGGGTTGGGCCACCGGCTTCGGGTGTTACCGACTTTCGTGACGTGACGGGCGGTGTGTACAAGGCCCGGGAACGTATTCACCGCAGCAATGCTGATCTGCGATTACTAGCGACTCCGACTTCATGGGGTCGAGTTGCAGACCCCAATCCGAACTGAGACCGGCTTTTTGAGATTCGCTCCACCTCGCGGTATCGCAGCTCATTGTACCGGCCATTGTAGCACGTGTGCAGCCCAAGACATAAGGGGCATGATGACTTGACGTCGTCCCCACCTTCCTCCGAGTTGACCCCGGCGGTCTCCCGTGAGTCCCCAGCACCACAAGGGCCTGCTGGCAACACGGGACAAGGGTTGCGCTCGTTGCGGGACTTAACCCAACATCTCACGACACGAGCTGACGACAGCCATGCACCACCTGTACACCGACCACAAGGGGGCGCCTGTCTCCAGACGTTTCCGGTGTATGTCAAGCCTTGGTAAGGTTCTTCGCGTTGCGTCGAATTAAGCCACATGCTCCGCCGCTTGTGCGGGCCCCCGTCAATTCCTTTGAGTTTTAGCCTTGCGGCCGTACTCCCCAGGCGGGGCACTTAATGCGTTAGCTGCGGCACGGACAACGTGGAATGTTGCCCACACCTAGTGCCCACCGTTTACGGCGTGGACTACCAGGGTATCTAATCCTGTTCGCTCCCCACGCTTTCGCTCCTCAGCGTCAGTATCGGCCCAGAGATCCGCCTTCGCCACCGGTGTTCCTCCTGATATCTGCGCATTTCACCGCTACACCAGGAATTCCGATCTCCCCTACCGAACTCTAGCCTGCCCGTATCGACTGCAGACCCGGGGTTAAGCCCCGGGCTTTCACAACCGACGTGACAAGCCGCCTACGAGCTCTTTACGCCCAATAATTCCGGACAACGCTCGCGCCCTACGTATTACCGCGGCTGCTGGCACGTAGTTAGCCGGCGCTTCTTCTGCAGGTACCGTCACTTTCGCTTCTTCCCTGCTGAAAGAGGTTTACAACCCGAAGGCCGTCATCCCTCACGCGGCGTCGCTGCATCAGGCTTTCGCCCATTGTGCAATATTCCCCACTGCTGCCTCCCGTAGGAGTCTGGGCCGTGTCTCAGTCCCAGTGTGGCCGGTCGCCCTCTCAGGCCGGCTACCCGTCGTCGCCTTGGTGAGCCATTACCTCACCAACTAGCTGATAGGCCGCGGGCTCATCCTGCACCGCCGGAGCTTTCCACCATCAAAGATGCCCAAGATGGTCAATATCCGGTATTAGACCCCGTTTCCAGGGCTTGTCCCAGAGTGCAGGGCAGATTGCCCACGTGTTACTCACCCGTTCGCCACTAATCCCCACCGAAGTGGTTCATCG
The DNA here is from genome assembly GCF_045040895.1 of Streptomyces purpurascens. Lineage (NCBI taxonomy): Bacteria > Bacillati > Actinomycetota > Actinomycetes > Kitasatosporales > Streptomycetaceae > Streptomyces > Streptomyces purpurascens. The sequence goes on from NZ_CP108341.1 coordinate 4,410,149, forward strand.
TTCGACTTGCATGTGTTAAGCACGCCGCCAGCGTTCGTCCTGAGCCAGGATCAAACTCTCCGTGAATGTGTACCGGTAATCCGGTGCAACACCACGAGAGCGGAACAGTCAGGCGGAATAAGCCCGACCGTTCACAGCGTCCTCGCTGTGTTTTTTCAAAGGAACCTCGTCCCAGCCTGATGGCCGGAGACGGGGTATCAACATATCTGGCGTTGACTTTTGGCACGCTGTTGAGTTCTCAAGGAACGGTCGCTTCCTTTGTACTCACCCTCTCGGGCTTTCCTCCGGGCGCTTCCCTTCGGTCTTGCGTTTCCGACTCTATCAGATCTTTCCGATCCGATTTCCTCGGTGCTTTCCAGGTTCCCGCTTCCGCGTTTCCCTTTCCGGCGGTTCCGACTCTATCAGATCCTTTCGGGCCTGATCCCCAGTCAGTGGGGGTTGTCTTTGCGGCTGTTGGGCCGTTCCGACGTGTCCAACCTTAGCGCGGTCTCTCGCCGATTCCCAAATCGAGCCGGTGTCGAGTCGATCAGGCCGTCGAGTCCCAATTCGAATTGAATTCGGGCACGCCGAAATCAACTCCGCTGGGAGCGATCTTGCTGGTGGTTGGGTGCCGCTTGAGCGGCGAAAGTGCCGTCGCAGAACCGTTACGGCTCCGCGGCAACCCGAAGAACTCTACGGATCGGGCAGGGGGGTGTCAAGCGGCCCCTGTCAAGATCTTTTGTGTGGCCGTCAGTCCAGGTCTGAGAGGCGGCCGCCGGCGTCCGGCTGGGCGTCTTCCACCCTGCGCAGCAGGCGAGTGAGGACGCTGCCGAGCGCGGTGCGCTCGACGGGGGACAGATCCTGGAGCAGGTCCTCCTCGAAGACCGTTGCCAGGCGCATTGCCTCCAGCCACTTCTCACGCCCCTCGGATGTCAGCTCCACGATGACTCGTACGCGGTTGGACTCGTCTCGCTCTCGGGTAACCAGCCCTTCGCCGACCATGCGGTCGATGCGGTGGGTCATGGCGGCCGGGGTGAGACCGAGGCGCTTGGCGAGGTCGCTGGGGCCCAGACGGTAGGGAGCGCCGGAGAGGACGAGGGCCTTGAGGACCTCCCACTCCGCGTTGCTGATGCCGAGGGCCGAGGTCTGACGCCCGTAGGCGACGTTCATGCGGCGGTTCAGGCGGGACAGGGCCGAGACGATCTGCTCCACCTGGGGGTCGAGGTCCTGGAACTCGCGCTGGTACGCGGCGATCTGTTCTTCGAGGGTCGGCTCGCTGGGGCCGGGGGTGTCGCCCATGGCGGCAGTATGGCACGGACGTTCTTTGCCTTGAAGTCCTTGGGTATGTACTCTTTAGCTTCGAAGTTTAGTTTCGAAGTCTTCACTCCTAACTTGTGAGAGAGGTGAACGTGACCAGGGCGATGGGCGCAGCGATGCGCCGCATTCACGTGGGTAACGCACTCAGCGCGTTCGGGCTCGGCTTCACGGTCCCCTACCTGTACGTCTATGTGGCGCAGGTGCGGGGACTGGGAGCCATGACGGCGGGGCTCGTGCTCGCCGTCTTCGCTGTGGCCGCGCTGGTCGTGCTGCCGTTCGCCGGGCGGGCCATCGTCCGGCGTGGCCCGCTGCCGGTGCTGCTCGCCGCCCTGATCACCGCCGCCATAGGTGCCCTGAGTCTGGGGATCGCGAGCAGTGCGGCGGCCGTGCTGGTGTCGGCTGCCCTGCTGGGAGCCGGGCAGGCCGTGATGCAGCCGGCGCTGGCCACGATGATCGTGGACTGCTCGACGGCGGAGACGCGGTCGCGGGCGTTCGCCATGCAGTTCTTCCTGCAGAACCTCGGGCTCGGTGTCGGTGGCCTCATCGGTGGACATCTGGTCGACACGACCAGTGCCGCCTCCTTCACCCTCCTCTTCGCGATCGAGGCGGCGATGTTCCTGCTGCTGGTCGTGGTGATGGTGACGGTGCGGATGCCGCATGCGCCGCGGATCGAGGACGCACCCGTGGCGTCGGGGCGGGGCAGCTGGAAGCAGTTGCTGGGCAATCGGGCCATGGTGCAGCTGTGTGTGCTGGGCTTCGTGTTGTTCTTCGCCTGCTACGGCCAGTTCGAGTCGGGGCTGAGTGCGTACGGGGTCGAGGCCGCCGGGATATCGACGTCGGCGCTGGGGACCGCGCTGGCGGCGAACACGCTGGTGATCGTCATCGCGCAGTTCGCGGTGCTGCGGTTCGTGGAGCGGCGGAGGCGGTCGCGGGTGATCGCGGCCGTGGGGCTGATCTGGGCCGTGGCGTGGGCCGTCGCCGGGTACGCGGGCCTCGGGCACGGGAGCCAGGAGATGGCGACGGCCGCGTTCGTCTCGACGTACGCCTTGTTCGGGCTGGGCGAGGCGATGCTGTCGCCGACCGTGGCCCCGCTGGTCGCGGATCTCGCGCCGGAGGGGATGGCCGGGCAGTACAACTCGGCGTTCGCCTTGGTCAAGCAGCTCGCGCTGGCCGTCGGGCCGGCGGTGGGCGGGCCGCTCGGGGCTTCGCTGCACGCGCCGTACATCGTGGCGTTCCTGGTGTTCTCCCTCGGGATCACCGTCCTCGCCGTGCGGTTGGGGCGGCAGCTGACCGACGTGCAGGACCAGCCGTGGCTCGGGAAGAGCCGGGTCGTGGCGCGGGGTGGGGCGCCCGTTTCCGCTGACGTCTGATCCGCTGCCAGTCGGCTAGGTCGTCTGTGTGCGCGGCAGGGCGAACTCGCACCACACCGCCTTGCCGCCGCCCGGGGTGCGTCTGCAGCCCCAGTTCGACGCGATCGTGGCGACGATGGCGATGCCCCGGCCCGACTCGTCGCCCGCTTCGGCTCGGCGGCGTCTGGGGAGGTGGTCGTCGCCGTCGGTGACCTCGATGATCAGGCGGCGGTCGGTGCGGCGCAGGCGCAGGCGCATCGGCGGGGTGCCGTGCTGGAGGGAGTTGGCGACCAGTTCGCTGGTGGCCAGGACGCCCAGGTCGTGCAGGTCGGCGGGGAAGCGCCAGCTGGTCAGGACGCCGGAGGCGAAGGCACGCGCGCGTGGGGCCGCTTCCACGCCGCCGAGGAGTTCCAGGGCGGCGTTGCGGAAGAGCTCGCCCTCCGCGCCCGTGCGGGCGGGGTGCTGGAGGACCAGGACGGCCACGTCGTCGTCGTGGTCGGGTGTCACGCCGGCCGAGCGGACCAGGCGGTCGCAGACGACCTGGGGTGTGCCGGTGGCGCCGGCCAGGGCGCGTTCCAGGGATGCGATGCCCTCGTCCAGGTCGGCGTCCCGGCGCTCCACCAGGCCGTCCGTGTAGAGGACGGCCGTGGAGCCGGGGCTGAGGGGGATCGAGCCGGAGGAGTGCATCCAGCCGCCGGTGCCGAGCGGGGGGCCGGTGGGTTCTTCGGCGCGCAGGACCGTGCCGGTCTCGTCGCGGACGAGGATGGGGAGGTGGCCGGCCGAGGCGTAGACCAGCTTGCCCTCGTTCGGGTCGTGGACCGCGTACGCGCAGGTGGCGATCTGGTTGGCGTCGATCTCGGCTGCCAGGCCGTCGAGGAGTTGCAGGACCTCGTGCGGGGGCAGGTCGAGGCGGGCGTAGGCGCGGACCGCCGTGCGGAGCTGGCCCATCACCGCGGCCGCCCGGACGCCGCGGCCCATGACGTCGCCGATGACCAGGGCCGTGCGGCCGCCGCCCAGGGTGATCACGTCGTACCAGTCGCCGCCGACCGCGGCCTCCGTGCCGCCGGGGTGGTAGGTGGCGGCGACGCGCAGGTCGTCCGGTTCCTCGAGTTCCTGGGGGAGCAGGGATCTCTGCAGGGTCACCGCGGTTTCGCGCTGGCGGCGTTCGCTGGCGCGCAGGCGTTCGGCGGCTTCGGCGTGGTCGGTGACGTCGGTGGCGAAGACCAGGACACCGCGGCCTTCGCTGCCGCCCTCGCCGTCGCCCTGGGCGACCGGGGTGCAGGTGAAGGTGTAGGAGCGGCCGTCGGGGGCCTTGCGGGACTTCACCGTGCGGGGCTTGCCGCTGCGCTGGACCTGGTCCAGGAGGGGGAACAGGCCGAGGGCGTCAAGCTCCGGGAGGACCTCGCGGGCGCGTTCGCCCAGGGGGCGTACGCCGAAGGCGGTCGTGTAGGCGTCGTTGACGTAGGCGATGCGGTGGTCGGGGCCGTGGACCAGGGCGACGAGGGACGGGACGCGGTCGAGGACCTCACGCACCCGCAGCTCGTCGACGGCGGGTACGGACGGTGTCTCGTCGGTCAGTGCTTCGGCGCGGGCGGCCGGTACGGAGCCGTCCCCCCGCCGGTCCGGGGAGGCCGTCTGCTCGGTCCGCGCTGCGGCGCGGCGCTGCGTTCCGGGGAGCCGGGCGCTCCAGCGCGTGAAGTTCACGAATCCTTGCCTCGTGTAGTGGTCGGCGGCCGGCACCGGAACCGGCCGGGGCCCGGAGGCCCGCACCGGGACGTGGGGTGGCACGCCCGCGGTGGTGGACCAGTCTGGCAGGGCGCGGACCGGACCAACATCCGTCAGACGCCGGGCCGGCCGCTGGAGTTCCTGGGTCCGGTCAGGACGACCCCTTCGGGTTGTGCGGGGGGTCTTGAGAAGGCTTTCCACCGGCCGCGAGTTCGAACTCCGCCCGGGGGTGTTCGAGTGAACCCAGGGAGACGATCTCCCGTTTGAACAGGCCGGCCAGGGACCATTCGGCGAGCACGCGCGCCTTGCGGTTGAAGGTGGGCACGCGGCTGAGGTGGTAGGCGCGGTGCATGAACCAGGCGGGGTAGCCCTTGAGCTTGCGTCCGTAGACGTGGGCGACGCCCTTGTGCAGGCCCAGGGAGGCGACCGAGCCGACGTACTTGTGGGTGTAGGTGGTGAGGGGTTCGCCGCGCAGGGCGTGCACGATGTTGTCGCCGAGGACGCGGGCCTGGCGGACGGCGTGCTGGGCGTTGGGGGCGCACTCGCCGCCCGGTTTCTCCGCGGTGACGTCGGGGACGGCCGCGGCGTCTCCCGCCGCCCACGCGTGCGTGGTGCCCTCGATCGTCAGTTCCGGGGTGCAGGTGAGCCGTCCGCGGTCGTTGCGGGGCAGGTCGGTGGCGGCGAGGACCGGGTGGGGTTTCACGCCGGCCGTCCAGACGACCGTGCGGGTGGGGAAGCGCGCGCCGTCACTGAGGGCCGCCACCCGGTCCGCGCAGGAGTCCAGGCGGGTCCGCAGGCGTACGTCGATGTTGCGGCGGCGCAGTTCGGTGACGGTGTAGCGGCCCATCTCCTCGCCGACCTCGGGCAGGATGCGGTCCGAGGCCTCGACGAGGATCCACTTCATGTCCTCGGGCTGGATGTTGTGGTAGTAGCGCGCGGCGTAGCGGGCCATGTCCTCCAGTTCGCCGAGTGCCTCCACACCGGCGAAGCCGCCGCCGACGAAGACGAAGGTGAGGGCCGCGTCGCGGATCGCGGGGTCGCGGGTGGAGGAGGCGATGTCCATCTGTTCGATGACGTGGTTGCGCAGGCCGATGGCCTCCTCGACGGTCTTGAAGCCGATGCCGTGCTCGGCGAGGCCGGGGACCGGCAGGGTGCGCGAGACGGAGCCGGGGGCGAGGACAAGTTCGTCGTAGGTCAGCCGCTCTCCGCCCGTGCCCTCCTCCTCGGTGGCGAGGGTGCTGATGGTGGCGGTGCGTTGCGCGTGGTCGACGGCGGTCGCCTCGCCGATGACGACGCGGCACCGGTCGAGGACGCGGCGCAGCGGTACGACGACGTGCCGGGGCGAGATGGCACCGGCGGCGGCCTCGGGGAGGAAGGGCTGGTACGTCATGTACGGGTCGGGTGTGACGACGGTGATCTCCACCTCGCCCCGGTCCAGTTCCCGTTTCAGTCTGCGCTGCAGGCGCAGGGCCGTGTACATCCCGACGTAGCCGCCACCGACAACGAGAATGCGCGCACGTTCCTTCACCATCCCATGACGCACCCGTCGCTTGCGTTTGTCCACAGCCTCGACCAATTGTGTGACCGGAGCGGGAGAGCGCGCGGAGTTGGCCGGATTATCGAGCTGTGATGAATAAGCGCAGGTCAGCCGGGGTGGTGCGGGGGGCGCGCAGGGGCACATTCAGGACGTATACGGCCCGTACTCCGATCGGTGGGCGCTCCGTGCGGAACGTGCCCCTTCTGAATTGACTCCCTCTCAACTATGTTCGTGTGTCGACGGGGTGTAGGGGGATGCGCTCACCGGGTCCGCGACGAACGGGCCCGCGGACCCGGGCCTGTTCCCTCCGCCCCGGCATCGAATGGCGGGGAGTGTCTCCGGGGGGAGACGTCATTACCGGGGGAATACGTATGCATGTTCAGGATTCTCATTGGTCGTCCGCATCCGCTCTGGCGGCGGGTGGCGCGACGTTGAGCGCGGCGGTGGGCAGCGGACGCGGGGACGGCCCGCGCACGACACCGCTGCGTGTGGACGCACAGCGCAATCTGGAGCACGTGCTGCGTGCGGCGCGTGAGGTCTTCGGCGAGCTGGGGTACGGCGCGCCGATGGAGGACGTGGCGCGGCGCGCGCGGGTCGGTGTGGGCACGGTGTACCGGCGGTTCCCGAGCAAGGACGTCCTGGTGCGGCGGATAGCCGAGGAGGAGACCTCCCGGCTGACCGACCAGGCGCGTGCGGCGCTCGGACAGGAGGACGAGCCGTGGTCGGCTCTGTCGCGCTTCCTGCGTACGTCGGTGGCCTCCGGCGCCGGGCGGCTGCTGCCGCCGCAGGTGCTGCGGGTCTCGGTCGAGGATGACCGTGCCGGTCAGGCTCGCGTGCCGCAGCAGCGGACGCAGCCGGGCACGACGGAGCTGCGGCTGGTTCCGGAGGAGCCGGTGGCGATCGCAGCGGTACCGGCGGTCGCCGCCGAGGACGACGCCGGGGCGTCGGCGCTGCTCGAGGTCGTGGGTCAGCTCGTGGAGCGGGCGCGTGCGGCGGGTGAGCTGCGGCCGGACGTGTCGGTGTCGGACGTCCTGCTGGTGATCGCGACGGCCGCGCCCTCGCTGCCCGACGCGGCACAGCAGGCGGCCGCCTCGGCCCGGCTGCTGGACATCCTGCTGGAGGGGCTGCGCTCGCGGCCGTGAGCCGACGGGTGGGAGAAGGACTTCGGGCCCGGTGAGTCTTCCGGGCCCGAGCCGGACCTCCGGATCCGGACCGAGGGGTGAGCCTTCCCCGAAAGGGTGATGGCTAGTACTGGCGTGCGGTAAATCCCCACGGATGAGTGATCGTCCGAACTCGGGGGTCCCGGCCAAGAGCCCCTGTGGCAGTCTGACCCGGTGGTCTGGACGGGTTGGGCGGCTGGCGGGGGCTTTCCGCATGAGCGTTGACGGGCGGGACGAACAAGTGCCGAGCCAGGGCGGACGCGCGAGCGTCCCGCCGGGCGGGCACCCCGCCGACGGGACGGTCCCGGCACAGCGCGACCGGCGCGAGGACAGCGTCCTGCCGCCACCCCCCAACCTCCCGCCGGCCGACACCGAGCTCATCGACCGGATGCGTGCGGGCGACGACACGGCGTACGAGGAGCTGTACCGGCGCCATGCGCAGGGCGTGCGCCGGTACGCCCGGACCTGCTGCCGTGACGCGTACACCGCGGACGACCTGACCGCCGAGGTCTTCGCCCGCATGCTCCAGGCGGTGCGCGGCGGCTCCGGCCCGCAGCACGCCGTCCGCGCGTACCTGCTCACCTCCGTGCGGCGCGTCGCCGCCTCCTGGACGCGGTCGGCGCGGCGGGAACAGCTCGTCGACGACTTCGCGGTCTTCGCCGCCCAGTCCGCGCACGGGCCCGACGTGTCCGACGGCGACACGCTCGAACTGGGCGCGGACGTGCGGGCGATGCACCAGGCCGAGCGGTCCATGGCCATGCAGGCCTTCCGGTCGCTGCCCGAGCGGTGGCAGGCCGTGCTGTGGCACACCGAGGTCGAGGACGAGTCGCCCAGCGAGGTCGCCACGCTCTTCGGCCTGGACGCCAACGGCACCCGGGTGCTCGCCAGCCGGGCCCGTGAGGGCCTCAGGCAGGCCTACCTCCAGGCCCACGTCAGCGCCACGCTCACCGGCGACGAGGAGTGCGCGCGCTACGCCGACCACCTCGGCACCTACGCCCGTGGCCGGCTGCGCACACGTGCCGAGCGAGGGCTGCGCAAGCACCTGGACGAGTGTGCGAAGTGCCGGCTGGCCGCGAGCCAGATCGCGGAAGTGGCCGGTGGCATCCCCGCCGTCGTCCCGGTCGCCGTCCTCGGCTGGTTCGGTGCCGCCGGGTACGCCAAGGTGGCCGGGCTCATCGCCGGAGGAGCGGGCGCGGCCGGTGCCGCGGGTGCGGCCGCGACGGCGGGCACAGGCTCGTCCGGCGCGGCGGCGGGCGCGGGCGCCGGTTCGTCCGGTGGGGCCGGTGGGGCCGGAAGCGGCGGCGGTGCGGCGGCTTCCGAGGCGGTCGGCGGGCCGGTGAAGGCCGGAATCGCGGCCGGTGTGGTCGCCGTGGGTGTCGTGGCCGCGGTGGTGATGGCCCTGGCAGGCAACGAGAAGCCGACGGAGGAGGCGAAGACGGCTCCCCCGTCCCCGGCTTCCCCGACATCGCCGGTGGTGCGGCCCGGCGAGCCCACGCCCACGCCCTCCCCCTCGAAGCGGGAGCCCGGGCCGCACCCCCCGGGGATCGTGCCCGCGCGCGCCGAGGCGCCCGCGCCGACGCCGACCACCCCGGGGACCGGCCCGCGTCCCACACGGTCCTCGGCGGCGACACCGGCACCAAAACCCACCCCGTCGCCCGCGTCCCCGAGGCCGACACCACCCACGGCACCCACGCCCCCACCGCCCCCGACCGAGGCGCCGCCCGCTCCGGCCGTCTACCAGTGGAGCGAACTGTCGTACGACATCAGCGGCGACGGCACCGAGCCCGAGATGCGGATCGGGGCGAGCAGCTGGGTCTGGAAGCGGTACGGCATGTCGGTCGGCGACCAGCGGTACACGCAGGGCGTCACCGTGCACGGCCGCTCCTCCGTCACCATCGACCTCAACCGGTCCTGCTCCTCCTACGACGCGCTCGTCGGGGTGGACGACCTGACGCTGAGGCTCGGCAAGGTGTACTTCTCCGTCTACGCCGACGGGGTCCGGCTGTGGCGGTCCGGGCTGGTCGAGGGCGGGGACCCGGCCGTTCCCGTCCATGTGAATCTCGCCGGGCGCAGCACCGTGCGGCTGGTGGTGGAGCCGCGCGGCGCCCTCGACAACGTGGTCCTGGCGGACTGGGCGGAGTCGAAGTTCACCTGCGCCTAGCGTGGCTCGGCGGCGTACGTACTGCGCGCCTCGTCCAGCTCGCGCAGGACGTCGTCAGCGGTGAGACCCGCGCCCAGGGCGCGCTCGGACTCGCACCGGACGCTGCCCAGGGCGGTGCGAGCGGTGGCCGCGGTCCGTTCCGCGTGGGCGTGTTCCGGCATGGGTCGGGTGCGGCCGGCCCGCCAGTGGTCGCCGGCGCCGAGCAGCCGTGCCGCACGCGAGAAGTCGCCGAGGTCGGCCAGCACTCTGGCCGCGCTGTCCACGACCGTCGCCCGGATCATGTCGGAGCACCGCCTGTCCACGGCGTCGCGCATCGCTCCGGCCAGTTTGGCCAGGGCGGGCTCCGGAGCGGTCTCGCTCGCCGTGATCACGGCGTCGATCAGATCCAGCATCACCATGAACTGGGGCGGCGGTGTGCCACGCGCGGCCTCCACGCGTGCCGCGTCGCACTGCTCCCGCGCCCGCGCGATGTGTCCCTCCTCGAACGCGATCTGGGCGCGCAGCAGCAGGACGAACGCCTTGGAGTCCGCCACGACGTACCGGTCGGCGGCGGCGCTCGCCTCGTCCAGCGCCGCCAGCGCGGCCGGGCGATCTCCCGCGCGGTAGGCGATCTCGGCGAGCCGGGCGATGAGGAACGGTGACTCGGCGTACGCGCCCACCTCGTAGGCGAGCCGCAGAGCCTCCTCGTACTCCCCCTTGGCCTCCTCGAACCGGCCGCGCGCCATGGCTGCCTCGGCGGCCGCGCTGCACACCTGGGCCCGCAGCCAGCGGTCTCCGGCGCGGCGGCTGAGGGTGCGCAGTTCCGCGAGGTCGTCGTCGACGCCGTCCAGGTCGCCGGGGGCGTCGACCACCATGTGCGTACGGAACATCAGGGCGACGGCGGTCTCCCAGTCGCCTCCGTGGGCACGGCAGTTGGCGACGGCGGAATCCATGGCGGCCCGGACGTCCTGCAGTTCCCCCACGAAGGAGGCGATCATCGGCCAGACGAGCCCCGGAACCCGGGCCGCCTGCGGTCCGCCGGCCTCGAAGTAGGCCCACACCCGGGTCACGTACTGCCGCCGCTCGCCCACGAACGCGTCCATGGGCCTGTCCTCGGACATGAAGAACAGATGCAGCATGCGCAGTTGCATCCGCAGGGCATGGAGCGGATGTTCCGCTTCCCCGTCCGGCGTGGCGAGAAAGTGGTCGACGGGGTCGGGCACGCCCGGCTCGACACCGGTCGGCCCACGGCCCGTGGCATCCATCGCCGCGCCCAGGCGCAGGGTCCGGTCGAGCCACTCCATGCCCTCGTGCCGGAAGGTGCGCAGCCACCAGAACCAGCCCATGGCCAGGGCGAGGGCACCGGCCTCCGCCTCGTCCCCGGCGGTGAGGGTCCGGTCGAGGGCCGCGCGGATGTTGTCCAGCTCGGTCTCCAGGCGGGAGATCCACGGCAGTTGCCCGGCGGAGCGCAGCAGCGGGTCGGCCCGCTCGACGAGTGCGCGCACCCACGCGTGGTGCCGACGCTCGGCCGCTGCCCGCAGCTGCGGCACCTCGGCGGCACGCTCGACGGCGTACTCGTGGATGGTCTCCAGCATGCGGTACCGCATGCCGGCGGAGATCTCGCCCTCGCCGGGCGCGGCCACGACGAGGGACTTGTCGACGAGCGCCCCGATCAGTTCGGCGGCGGGCCCGGTGCACACCGCCTCGGCTGCCGCGAGGTCCCAGCCGCCCGCGAACACGGACACCTCGCACAGCATCGTCCGCTCGGCCTCGTCGAGCAGGTCCCACGACCAGTCGACGACGGCACGCAGGGTCTGCTGGCGGGGCAGGACCGTACGGCTCCCGGAGGTGAGGAGGCGGAAGCGGTCGTCGAGCCGGTCGGCGATCTGCCGGGGAGTGAGCAGCCGGAGCCGGGCCGCCGCCAGCTCGATGGCGAGCGGCAGACCGTCCAGCCGCCGGCAGATCTCCGCCACCGCCCGCTCGTCACGGAGCACGGCGTCCGTGTCGGGACGGACGGCGGCGGCGCGCTCCGCGAACAGCCGGCGGGCCTGGTCCGGGCGCAGGGGCTCGACCGGACGGACCACCTCGCCCGGCACGCCCAGGGGTTCGCGGCTGGTGGCGAGGATCGTGAGTCCGGGGCAGCGGGTCAGCAGGGTTTCGGCGAGGTGGGCGGCGGCACCGATGACATGCTCGCAGTTGTCAAGGATCAGGACGTGGCTGCGCGGGGCGCAGTACTCCACGAGCAGGGCGACCGGGTCGTCCTGCACCGCCGTCAGCTCGCTGGTCATCAGCACGGTCTCGCGCAGACCGAGCGCGCTGACCACCGCTCCGGGCACCGCCTCCGGCCGGTCGAGCGGGGCGAGCTCGGCCAGCCATGCCTGCGGAAGCCCGGCGGCGGCCTCCTCGGCGAGACGGGTCTTGCCGGAGCCGCCCGGTCCGGTGAGGGTGACGAGCCGGGCCCTGTGCACATCGGAACGGATGGCGCTGATCTCGGGTTCCCGGCCGACGAAAGAGGTCAGACGGGGACGGAGGTTGCCGGTGCGCTCGGGCCGTACGGGGGGCGTCGACGAGGGCTTCCGGTCCTGCGCGGCCGCGCCGAGCAACTCGGCGTGCAAGGCTCGCAACTGAGGGCCCGGGTCGGTACCGAGGCCCTCGGCGAGGGCCCGGCGGGCCGACTCGTACGCGGCGAGGGCGTCGGCTTGCCGGCTGGTGTCGCGCAGGGCGCGGATGAGGAGCGCGTGCAGGGGCTCGTCGTACGGGTGTACGGCGGTCAGTTCCCGCAGTTCCGGTACGACGTCCTGCGCGCGGCCGAGCCGTAGGCGGGCCTCGGCCCGGGCCCGGGCCGCCTCCAGGTGCGTGGCCTCCGGGCGGGTGGCCGCGGAGCGGTCGGTCAGGTCGGCGAGGGCGGGGCCGCGCCAGAGGGCGAGGGCGTCGTCGAGATGCCGTTCCGCGAGGGCGGGGGCGTCGGCGGCGAGGGCGTCGGTGCCCTGCTGGACGAGCCGTTCGAAGACGAAGAGGTCGATGTCGTCCCGCGTGGCCGTGAGTCGGTAGCCACCGGATTCCGAGGTCGTCACGGCGTCCTTGCCGAGGGCGCGGCGGAGGCGGCCGATGAGGGCCTGGAGGGCGGCGGGGGCGTCCTGGGGTGGGTCGTCCGCCCATACCTCGTCGATCAGTGTCTGGGGTGGGGTGGTGTGGGAGGGGCGTAGGGCGAGGGCGGTGAGCAGGGCTCGGAGGCGGGGGCCGCCGAGGGGTACGGCTGTGCCGTGGTCGTCCTCTGCCGTGGTGGTGCCCAGGATTCTGTACCGCACGGGGTCATTGTCGCTGGGGCCGGGTGTTGCTGCGGGGTGGGTTTTCTGGTGCTCGGCGTCGGTGCTGGGGCCGGGGCGTTGCGCAGCTCGGCGCGACGAGGTGCCGCTGCGCCCACCCGTGCCGCCCTTAGCGGCACGATTGCCCGCAGCTAGGGCAGCTGAGGCAGCTACCTCCGCCGACCCCCTGCCCCCGCCCCCAACGCCCCCCGCTGCGGGGCGATCCCCGCCGGTACCGCTCGCTGGCGTGCCGGTGTGCCCGTCCAGCAGGTGCCGCGGCGGGCGAGGAGGCGGCGGAGCCAGAGTTCCAGGGAGACCAGGTCCGCGAGGCCGTCCAGGGGGAGGGGTTCGCCGGCCGCCGCGGAGCGCAGGGCCTTGCGGACCACGCGGGCCTCGACCAGGCCCGCTTCCGCCAGGAGGGGCGTGTCGAACAGTGTCACCAGGGAGTCCGCCGCCACTCTCAGGCCCGTTCGGGCCGCGGCCGCCTCGGTCGCCTGGGTCGGGACGCCCCACCCGGGCGGCAGCTCCCGTACTCCGGCCCCCTCCAGCACCGTACGCAGGATCGACGCCCGTGCCCCGGGGCGTACGCGCAACGCCTCGGGCAGCGCGCGGGCCGCGCGCACGACCTGGTTGTCGAGGAAGGGCGCGTGCAGCCGCTGGAAGCGGATCTCCGCGGCCTGCTCCAGCACCCGCAGGTCCGCCGCGTGCCGCGCCAGCGCCGCACGCGCGCGGAAGTCGCCCGGCCGTTGCCCCGGCCCCACCAGCTCCGACCGGTGCGTCGACGCCTGAAGGCGAACCGATACTTCAGCGAGTGCCTCACCGGTCAGCCAGCGCGCGGCCGGCCCGGGTCTGCCCCAGGTCAGCGCGGCGAGCGAGGCCTCCACCGCGCCACCGAGCGCGTCGAGGCCGTCGTCCGACCGGTGGTCGAGCAGCCGCTCGGCCAGGGACTCGACGCCCGACCGGTAGGGCGTACGGGACAGCCGTCTGGCCGCCGCGTACACGCGCGCGGGGACCAGCACCGACCCGTCCGCCTTGGCCAGCGCGGCGACCGGTCGCACGAGATGACGCCGCCGGCGGTCCATCAGCAGGTCGGCCAGCCGGGCCGGATGGGCGTCCAGGACCTGGCGGGCCCCGTAGCCCGTGAAGTGGTCCGCGCTGCCGGACGCCAGCCGTGCCCGGTGCCGGGCCGCCGACACCAGGCACGACCCGGGTTCGTCGGTCAGCGGGCCGTCCAGGTCGGCGTACGGAAGGGTCTCCTCGCCGCCCGCCACGACCACGTGGTGCAGCCGCGGGTTCGCCGCCAGCGCGCCCGCCCGCTCCAGCTCGGCCTCCTGCCCTGTGACGGCGAGGTCGTTGAAGGTGACCGCCAGCAGCCGCTCCCCCGCGCCCGTGCCGTGCCCCAGCACCGTGCCCGGCATCCCGGGCAGCCCCGAGGCCAGCAGCGCCAGCGTCCCCGAGGCCGGTCCGCCGGACAGGTCCGCGCCAATCCCCGGAACGGGCATCCCGCGCGCGGCACGCCGCTCGGCGGGTCCCATGCCGGGCACGGGGCCGGGGTCTATGTCCGCCCCGGGGACGTGCCGCGGCGCGGACAGCCGGGTCCGTACGGCCTCCACGAGCGCGTCGCGCACCGCGTCGACCGCGCTGTCGGGGTCGGCCGGAGGTGCCGCCACCGCCAGCGAGGCGACGGGCTCGTACCCGGCGATCTCCCGCGCACCGGCGCGCAGGATCAGTGCATGCCCCGGCGGAATGCGCTTCACGCCGTCGTAAGGCGTGGAGTCGTGCAGCGCGGCGGGCACGTCAGGGGCGGCCAGCAGCGCGGCGAGGTGCCCGAAGTCGAGGTTGGCCTCGATGAGGTCGGCCAGCGGCAGCGCGGCCGTCGCGTACGCCGTGCCGCCGGCCCAGGGCGTGTGGAACACCGGCCGCGCGCCCGCGAGATCGCCGCAGACGGTGAGCCTCCTGCCGACCTGCACGATCGCGGTGTAGCTCCCGGGCCAGGCGGTCAGATGCCGAAGTGCCCCGCCGCGCGCGGCGAACAGCGCGACGCGCAGCTGCTCGTCGGTGGCACCGCAGATGCCGAGGACGGCGATGCGGGTCCGGTCGTCGGCCCTCACCACCCGCACCTCGTCGGGGCGCCAGTCGCCGACCGCCCAGAGCGGATCGGGGTCGCCCCACAGGAGCTGGGAACCCACCGGGTGCACGGTCTCGCCGTCCTGCCCCGTGGCCCCCGCCGAACCGGCAGCGAGTGCTCCCGCGGCGGTGCTGCTCCATCCCACCAACCACCGCATCGCCGCCTCCACAGGCTGTGGACAACCAGTGCACCGTACGAACCGGTTCACCATGCTGCCATGAAGGAAGCACTCCAGAGGGTCCCGACGCCGCTTGCGCTCCGTTGAATGCGCCCCGGCGGCGACACCCGCACCGCCCCGAACGACCCGAACGCAGAAAAGAGGGCCAGGACGCAAGGCACGTCAGCGACACGTCTCCGACACGATTGCGGCGCGAATGCGCCCCCGATACGCGCCCCGACTACGCCTGATGCGCCCTCAAGTGCCGTGGTCGGAGCCCTGATACCCCACGACCGGCGGGGTCGATTTTCAGCCGAATCGCCGTTACACGGACAGCGTCGAACACGCTCCGTACAGGCTCGGCGCACCATCGCCCGATCGCGCAGTCCGGGAGACGGAGCACGCCTCCCGGACCGTTCCGCCGCCCGCGGGGATGTAGGCGGCGGTGTCCCCCAGCCCACTGGATCCAGTACAGCGGGCCGACCCACGCAATGACCATGGAAGCGCTCCCGCGATGGCTGGAGAAGAGCGCACGGGCGGGCGCACGGCCACACAGTGGGAGCACGCCGCAACAGCCTGTATCTGAACCGCACTTCAGTACGGACCACAATCCCGCCAACCGGAACAATGCCCCTTAACGCTTGGGATGCGGCGAACTACGCTGGGTTTACGAATGCCGCGTGGTTATGCCAGTGCCGGCAGCCGTCTGTGTCGAGGGGTGGCTCATGTCCAGGGAGCAACGCGGGCCGAACGAAAAACTCGGCGCCGTTCTCGCCCTCGCGGGAATCAGCAACGCAGGACTCGCGCGGCGTGTCAACGACCTCGGCGCCCAGCGCGGTCTGACGCTTCGCTACGACAAGACGTCGGTGGCGCGCTGGGTTTCGAAGGGCATGGTGCCGCAGGGTGCGGCGCCGCACCTCATCGCCGCCGCCATCGGCCAGAAGCTCGGCCGCCCGGTGCCGCTCCACGAGATCGGCCTGGCGGACGCGGATCCCGCGCCCGAAGTCGGCCTCGCCTTCCCGCGGGACGTCGGCCAGGCGGTGCGGTCCGCGACGGAGCTGTACCGCCTCGACCTCGCGGGCCGCCGGGCCGGAACCGGCGGCATCTGGCAGTCGCTGGCCGGATCGTTCGCGGTGAGCGCGTACGCGACGCCCGCCTCACGATGGCTGATAACCCCGGCCGACAGTTCGGTCGCGCGTGACGTGGGCCCCGGCGAGGACTCCGGCGCACCGCTCAAAGTCGGCCACAGCGATGTGCAGAAGCTGCGGGAGGCCGCCGAGGACGCGCGGCGCTGGGACTCCAAGTACGGCGGCGGCGACTGGCGTTCGTCGATGGTCCCCGAGTGCTTAAGGGTGGAGGCGGCCCCCCTGCTGCTCGGCTCCTACTCCGACGAGGTCGGCCGGGCCCTCTTCGGCGCCTCCGCGGAACTGACCCGGCTCGCGGGCTGGATGGCCTTCGACACGGGCCAGCAGGAAGCGGCCCAGCGCTACTACATCCAGGCCCTGCGCCTGGCCCGGGCGGCGGCGGACGTCCCCCTCGGGGGCTACGTCCTGGCCTCCATGTCCCTCCAGGCCACCTACCGCGGCTTCGGTGACGAGGGCGTGGACCTCGCCCAGGCCGCCCTGGAACGCAACCGCGGTCTGGCGACGGCCCGCACCATGAGCTTCTTCCGTCTCGTCGAGGCACGCGCGCATGCCCGCGCCAACGACGCCCAGGCGGCCGGCGGTGCCCTGAAGGCGGCCGAGAGCTGGCTGGAGCGGGCCCGTCCCGGCGACAACGACCCGAGCTGGCTCGGCTTCTACTCCTACGACCGTTTCGCCGCCGACGCGGCCGAGTGCTACCGCGATCTCAAGGCGCCCCGCCAGGTCCGCCGCTTCACCGAGCAGGCGCTCTCGAAGCCGACGGAGGAGTTCGTCCGCTCGCACGGTCTGCGCCTCGTCGTCTCGGCGGTGGCCGAACTGGAGTCGGGGAATCTGGACGCGGCGTGCGAGCAGGGGGTGCGGGCGGTGGAGGTCGCCGGGCGCATCTCGTCCGCCCGGACCACGGAGTACGTGAAGGATCTTCTTCACCGGCTGGAGCCGTACGGGGACGAGCCGCGGGTCGTGGAGCTTCGTGAGCGCGCCCGGCCGTTGCTGGTGGCTCCCGCGTGAGCGTCTGCCGGGTTGCTGTGATCGTGGAGCCGCGGATCTCGTCGTGGCCGTTCGGGCCCACGCGGCGGAGCCGCTGATCGATACCGGCCCGCGCCCCTGAAGGCGCGCTGCCATCGCCGCGTTTGAAGGTGCTGTCAGTGGTGCAGTGCACTATCGGTAGCGGGAGGTGGTGCTCGTGCGGCTCGCATACGACTGCGACGTGCTGGTGATCGGCGGCGGGATCGTCGGTCTGTCGACGGCGTACGCGATCACACGCGCCGCACCGGGCACACGTGTCACGGTGCTGGAGAAGGAACCGGGCCCCGCCCGGCATCAGACCGGCCGTAACAGCGGAGTCATCCACAGCGGCGTCTACTACCGCCCCGGCTCCCTCAAGGCGCGCTACGCGGTGCGGGGCGCCGCCGAGATGGTCAAGTTCTGCGCCGAGTACGGCATCGCGCATTCCGTCACCGGCAAGCTGATCGTCGCGACCGACCGCTCCGAGCTGCCCCGCCTGCACGCCCTCGTGCAGCGCGGCCGGGAGAACGGGATCCCGGTGCGGGAGCTGTGCGCGTCCCAGATCATGGAGTACGAGCCGGAGGTGCGGGGCCTCGCCGCCATACACGTCGGCACGACCGGCATCTGCGACTTCGTCGCGGTCGCCCGCCAGCTGGCCCACGGCTCGGGCGCGGAGATCCGCTACGGCACACGGGTCGTGCGCATCGACCGCCGCCCCGAGCTGGGCGTCGCCGCGCTCACCTCGGCCGGGGACGTGGTGCGCGGCCGGGTCCTGGTGAACTGCGCGGGCCTGTACAGCGACGAGATCGCCCGGCTGACCGGGGACGACCCGGACGTCCAGATCGTGCCGTTCCGGGGCGAGTACTACGAACTCGCCCGGCCGGAGCTCGTACGGGGCCTGGTCTACCCCGTCCCCGACCCGGCGTTCCCATTCCTCGGGGTGCATCTCACACGCGGCATCGACGGCGGTGTCCACGTCGGGCCCAACGCGGTGCCGGCGCTGGCCCGCGAAGGCTATGGCTGGGGCACGGTCCGCTGGCGCGAGCTGGGGTCGACCCTGGCCTGGCCGGGATCCTGGCGGATCGCGCGCCGGCACTGGCGGTACGGGGCGGGTGAGCTGCGCCGGTCGCTGTCCAAGGCGGCGTTCACGGACGCGGTGGGCAGATTGCTGCCCGGGGTGACCGAGGACGACCTGGTGCCGACGGCGGCGGGGGTGCGGGCCCAGGCCGTCCTGCGCGACGGCACGCTGGTGGACGACTTCCTGATCCGCGAGGGCGCTCGCACGGTGCATGTGCTGAACGCGCCTTCACCTGCGGCTACGGCGAGCCTGCCGATCGGGCGGGAGGTGGCGCGGAGGGCGCTGAGCGGGCTGTGAGGCGTCCCCGTGGGCCGCGATCCGGCGGAGCGGGCTGTGACGCAGGTCCGGGTGGGTCCGCGACCCGGCGGAGCGGAGGGTGAGCGGGGCCCGGGTGAGGCCCGCGTCACGGCGGAGCGGAGGGTGAGCGGGGCCCGGGGCGAGGCCCGCGTCACGGCGGAGCGGAGGGTGAGCGGGGCCCGGGGCGAGGCCCGCGTCACGGCGGAGCGGAGGGTGAGCCGGGCCCGGGGCGAGGCCCGCGTCACGGCGGAGCGGAGTGTGAGCGGGGCCCGGGTGAAGGCCGGAGGGGGCGACGGTGAGGGCGGCGTCGGCCGTGACGGCGTCCGGCGGCACCGCCTCGGAGGCCTCGGGGGCGTCGGCGGTGTCCGGTGCAGCGGCGGGCTGGGCGGGCCCGCGACCCCGCGGAGCAGAGTGCGAGCCGGGCCCGGGTGAGGCCCGCGACCCGGCGGAGGGGGGTGCGAGCCGGGCCCGGGTGAGGCCCGCGACCCGGCGGAGGGGGGTGCCGCGGCCTCGCCCCGCCGCACCCTCTTACGCGACGGCCGTAAAATCGGCCTCACTGTGTCTGACTCCGTGAATACCCCTGAAAGCATCCAGCCGCCCACCACCCCCGACGGCGAGCACCCCGACCACGCGCCCGGTGTGTCCATCCGGCACACGCGGGCCAAGGGTGAGCCGCGCTTTCCCGACGGGCCGAAGGCCGATCCCGCCGGGTCACACTTCGAGCGGCGGATCCGGAGTTTTCAGCCGCGGCGCAGCCGGGTGACCGCGGGACAGGCGGACGCGCTGCAGCGGTTGTGGCCCAAGTGGGGGCTGGACATCGACGGGCACCGGAAGCTCGACCTCGCCGACCTGTTCGGCAACGACAATCCCGTCGTCCTGGAGATCGGCTTCGGCATGGGCGAGGCGACCGCCCAGATGGCCGCCGCCGACCCCCGCACCAACATCCTCGCCGTCGACGTCCACACCCCCGGCCAGGGCAACCTGCTCAATCTCGCCGACCGGGACGGCATGTCCAACATCCGGGTCGCGAACGGCGACGCGATCATCCTGCTCCGCGAGATGCTCGCCCCGGACTCCCTCGACGGCCTCCGCGTCTACTTCCCCGACCCCTGGCCCAAGAAGCGGCACCACAAGCGCAGGCTCATCCAGCCCGACTTCCTGACCCTGGCCGCGACCCGCATCAAGCCCGGCGGGACCGTGCACTGCGCCACCGACTGGGAACCGTACGCCGAGCAGATGCTCGAGGTCCTCACCGCACACCCCGACTTCGAGAACACGCAGGCGGACGGCGGTTTCGCGCCCCGTCCCGACTTCCGTCCCCTGACCCGTTTCGAGGGCCAGGGACTGGACAAGGGTCATGTCGTGAACGACCTCCTCTTCCGTCGCGTACAGCACGTGGACCAACCCCCCGCCGGCGCCTGACCGCCCCCGGTTCTCTCCCGCCTGCGGACAGCGCCCATCCGTCGTTAGGGTCAATGCCGTGGCCACCTGCCCCCCACATCCGTCGTACCCCAGCGGGCCCCCCGACGGCGCGCCGCTCGCCGGCCTCTCCGCCGCCGGCCCTCTGCGGCACGCGCACTGGTGGCAGCGCGCGTGGGTGCGCTACGGCGCGCTGTCCACGCTCCTCGTGATCTCCGGCCTCGTCATCCTCGCCCTGGTCCGCGAGGAGACCGGCACGGAAGGATTCCTGGTGGGGCTCGGGCTGGCCGTCCTCCCGGTCCCCCTGCTGATAGCCGCGTTCCGCTGGCTGGACCGGGTCGAGCCGGGACCCTGGCGGAACCTGCTGTTCGCCTTCGCCTGGGGCGCCTGCGCGGCGGCGCTGATAGCGATCGTCGCCAACAGCTTCGCGACCCAGTGGATAGCGACGGCGACCGCGGACCCGACGAGAGCGGACACCCTCGGCGCGACCGTCATCGCGCCGGTGGTCGAGGAGTCGGCCAAGGCGGCGGCCGTTTTACTGGTCTTCCTCTTCCGGCGGCGTGACTTCACCGGCATCGTCGACGGAGTCGTCATAGCCGGCGTCACCGCCACCGGCTTCGCGTTCACGGAGAACATCCTCTACCTGGGCATCGCCTTCGGCACCGACCAGCTCGCCGGGCACAGCGGCATCGCCTCCGTCACGGCGGCGACCTTCTTCGTGCGGATCGTCATGTCGCCGTTCGCGCACCCGCTCTTCACCGTCCTCACGGGCATCGGCTTCGGCATCTCCGCGCTCTCGGCGGACCGCCAGCACATCCGCCGCATCGCCTTCCCGCTCTCCGGGCTGCTGCTCGCGATGGGCATGCACGCGATGTGGAACGGCTCGTCGGCGTTCGGCGAGTACGGGTTCTTCGCCGTGTACGCGGCGTTCATGGTGCCCATCTTCGGGCTGCTGACATGGCTGGTGATCTGGACGCGGCAGCGGGAGCTGAGGACCGTACGGGCGGAGCTGCCGCCGTACGCCGTCGCCGGCTGGCTGACTCCGGCCGAGCCGTACGCGCTCGGCTCGATGCGGGCCCGCCGCATCGCCCGCCAGTACGCACGCCGCCACGCGGGGAAGACCGCGGCGCGGGCGGTGGCCCAGTACGAGGCCTACGCGACGTCTCTGGCGTTCCTGCGGCACCGGGGCCGCCGCGGCCGCGCCGGGGCCGACTTCGTCGTACGGGAACGGGAACTGCTGGAGGAACTGTGGCGGCGCCGGGAGGCGGCCCGCCCCGCGCTGGATCACGCGGCGCGGATCACGGCCCCTCCCGTACCGGTGGTGGCACCGCCCTGGCCGGTGTACGGGGTGTACGGGTACGGCCATCCGACGACGACCTACTCCGCCCCGACGACGCCGTACCCCGCGTACAACCCGTACCGGTCGTAGCCGGGGCGGTGGGCCCGCGCAGACCGCTCAGGCCGAAGCCTCCGTGAGACGGTCGACCTCCGCCTCCGTCAGTGTGAGGTCCCCGACCCCGACGAGCGCCGGCAGCTGCTCCACCGTTCGTGCGGACGCGATCGGGGCCGCCACCGTCGGCCGGGCCGCGAGCCAGGCCAGGGCGACCGTCGCGACGGGGACCTCGTGGGCCGCGGCGACCTCGTCGAGGGCGCCCAGGACCCGGAGGCCCCGCTCGGTCTCCAGGTGCTTGGCGGCGCCGCCGGCCCGCGCGC
Organism: Streptomyces purpurascens; assembly: GCF_045040895.1. Classification (NCBI taxonomy): domain Bacteria; kingdom Bacillati; phylum Actinomycetota; class Actinomycetes; order Kitasatosporales; family Streptomycetaceae; genus Streptomyces; species Streptomyces purpurascens. The sequence goes on from NZ_CP108341.1 coordinate 4,431,600, forward strand.
TGTCGACGGTCGTACCGGGCCGGTACTTGCCGGTGAGGAAGCCGGACGCGAGCGCGTAGTAGGGGACGGCCGCCAGGCCGGAGCGCTCGGCGAGGTCCTGGAGCTCGCCCTCGTAGGTGTCGCGGGAGACCAGGTTGTAGTGGGGCTGGAGCGCCACATAGCGGGCGAGGCCCTCGCGGTCGGAGAACTCCAGGGAGGCCCGCAGCCGCTCCGCCGAGATGTTGGAGGCGGCTATGTGCCGCACCTTCCCGGCCTTCACCAGCTCGTCGAGCGCCCCGATGATCTCCTCCACCGGGACGTCGGGCTGGTCGAAGTGGGTGTAGTAGAGGTCGATGTAGTCGGTGCGCAGGCGGCGCAGCGAGGCGTCGGCGGCGGCCTTGATGTTGGCGGCGGACAGGCCCTGGAACTCGGGGTGCTGGCTGACCTTCGTGGCGACGACGACATCGGCGCGGTTGCCGCGCGCCTGGAGCCACTTGCCGAGGACGGTCTCGGACTCGCCGCCCTGGTTGCCGTCGACCCACGCCGAGTAGACGTCGGCGGTGTCGACGAAGTTGCCGCCGGCGGCGGTGTACGCGTCGAGTACGGCGAACGACCGGTCCTCGTCCGCGGTCCAGCCGAAGACGTTGCCGCCGAGGGCGAGCGGGAAGATTTCGAGGTCGGAGGAGCCCAGCTTGCGAAGAGAAGTCATGCTCCTCGTCAACGGCCGTGCCGGCGCGGCTCATTCCAGGGCGGACGCAAAGGTCCTGTAAACGCCCCCGCGCACAACGGAGACCGGCAGCCCTGACGTCGGGGGGTCGTCGTCAGGGCTGCCGGTGCTTCGACTGGCTTGTGCCGCTTACGGGTTCAGTCCGTTGCCCCGCAGCCACGCCATCGGGTCGATCCCGCTGCCGGCGCCACCGGAGTGCACCTCGAGGTGCAGGTGGGCGCCGGTGACGTTGCCGGTGGCACCGACACGGCCGATGACATCGCCCGTGCTGACCTTCTGGCCGACGCTGACGCCGATGGAGGACTGGTGCGCGTACCAGATCTCCGTGCCGTCATCGAGGGTGAGGACCGTCTTGTAGCCGTACGAGCCGTTCCAGCCCGCCTCGGTGATGGTGCCGCTGTGCACCGCCTTGATCGGCGTGCCCGTGGGGGCGGCGAAGTCGAGACCCGTGTGGTAGCCGGAGGACCAGTAGGCGCCGGCCTGACCGAAGGTCGAGGTGAGGGTGTACGAGGAGGTCGGCAGCGTGAACTGCTTGGCGAGGGCGGCGAGGCGCTCGGCCTCGGCCTTCTTCCTGGCCTCCTCCTCCGCCTTCCTCTTGGCCTCGGCGGCCTTGGCCTTGGCTTCCTTCTCCGCCTTGGCGACGGCTTCCGCGGCCGCCTTCTCGGCGGCGTCGGCGGCGTCCTGCGCGGCCTTGGTGTCGATCTGGTCCTGCTGGTACTCGACCTGGGCCATGATCCGGGCTCGCAGCGCCTCGCCGGCGCCGGAGGAGTTCTCCTCGGTGTCCGCCGTGGCCGTGCCGAGACCGCTGAGCGGAGTCGAGGAGCCGGCGGGGGTGTCGTCGTCCGAGATGAGGGAACCCACCGAGGGCAGGTCCGGCACGGAGATGGACACCGGCGGCTTGCCGGTCTGGGCGCTGGCCATGCCGCCCGCGCCCACGGCGGCTATGACGCCGACGCCCAGGACGGTGGAGCTGCGGGCGAGACCTCCGCCGCGCTGCTTGGTGACGCGATGCCGGCCACGGACGGGACGGATGGATTCCTCGGTGGGGTTCCACTCCTGGAACGGGCCCTCGTCGGTGCGCTGACCGCCGTAGCCGAAAGTATCGGTGTCGCGCTGGTTTCGCGCGAACGGGGCCGCGGGGGCAGGCCGGTTGGACGCCACGTGGGCGTACTCCTTTCCTTCCTTCTCGCCTACCGGGTTAGCTGACGGGTTCGGAGCAGGAAGGTCTCCTACGCGCGTATACCGACCGTGCTTCCACGGCGGTTTACGCCCGATTCACCCCAAGTGGTGGTTCCCCGGTTCCCTTTCGGGATTCGGCGCGTGCGCACGGAGCCGCCTTCTGTGACGGCTGGGACGACCGCGCTGCGTTATCGAACGTTAATAGACCCGGGGGGTGGATTCCAGCGATTCCACTTGATCATTAACCTTTTTCGTGCGGACTTACCTGCCATGACCGGCTCAAATCGGGCGAGTTGACCGCTCCGTAAGTGACTGCCGGGTATTGACGGTGTGTCAGTTGCTATGCGGAGCGGTGCGCATCACTCACTGAAAGTGACAGGGGAGCGGAACACCCCGAAACGCACCGAGGGCCGGAACCCTTTCGGATTCCGGCCCTCGGCCTTCAGTAGCGGGGACAGGATTTGAACCTGCGACCTCTGGGTTATGAGCCCAGCGAGCTACCGAGCTGCTCCACCCCGCGTCGTTGTGATTCCAGTGTACGCCATCCGCGGGACCACTCGTGACCACCTCATGCTCAGCGGGCCGTCGGTAGCCAGATCCGCCCTCGCTCCCCTACAGCAGATGGCGGTTCGGGGCCTTGGCCCGGTGCTCGTGTTCCGGGAGGACGACGACCTCCGCACCGCCGGCCGCCAGGACGCCGCTGCCGTCGGCGTCCTGGACGAAGGTGTCCGGCTCGCGCCAGGCCGTGACCACTCGGCGCACGCCCGCGTCGAGGAGCAGCCGGGCGCAGGGCGCGGGGCGGGAGGCGCGGCGGGCGCAGGGCTCCAGGCTGCTGTAGACCGTGGCGGTGGCGAGCCGCGGGTCGGACGGGTCGAGCTTCGCCAGAGCCGCCTCCTCCGCGTGCGCGACCGGGTCGTCGCCCTCGCGGGAGTGACCGCGGGCCAGTTCCGTGCCGTCGGCCGCGACCACCACCGCGCCCACGCTGAACGCCGTGTCCGACGGCGGGCAGAGGCCCGCCAGTTCGCAGGCGAGGGCCAGCCAGTGGTGGTCGGCCGCGGTGGCGAGGGGGCCGGTGCCGGGGGCGGTGGGCTCGTAGCGCATGAGGACCACGTCCTCGATCTGCCGCGTCTCCAGCAGCCGGAGCCGGCCGCCCTGGTAGCCGCCGGGCCCGAAGAGGCGGGGCGCCTTGGGATCGCCCACGAAGAGCGGGGCGAGGACCAGCTGGAGTTCGTCGGCGAGGCCCTGGGTGAGGAGCTGGGTGTGGATCAGGCCGCCGCCCTCGACCATGAGCCGTCGCACGCCCCGTACGTCGTGCAGGTGGGTGAGGAGCCGCCGCCAGTCGAGGTCGGTGCCGAGGGGGACCACGTCGGTGGCGAGGCCGCGGGCCCGGGCCCGCTCGGCGCCCTGGTCGGTCGTGTAGAGGACCTTCTCGCCGCCGGTGTGCCAGAACCGCGCCTGCGGGTCGAGGTCACCGGAGCCGCTGACGGTGACCTTGAGGGGGTACTCCGGTCGGCCGGCGGCGGTGCGGGCCGCCCGCCGCTCGTCCGAGTTGACCAGCAGGCGCGGATTGTCGGCGCGGATGGTGCCGGCACCGACCAGGATCGCGTCGACGGACGCCCGGACCTCGTCGACCCGGTCGAAGTCGGCCGGGCCGGACAGCAGCAGGCGTTCGGGCCCGGTGTCGTCCAGGTAGCCGTCGAGGGAGACGGCGGCGGACAGCAGGACGTACGGGTGAGGCATCGACGCTCCCCGGTCGGGTGGGACGGCGGACCGGCGGGATCGAGCTCGCCGGGTCTTGGTTCAAGTTTGAAACAAACCTACACTGGCGGCATGACGACTCGCTGGCTCACCCCCGAGGAGCAGCGCGCCTGGCGCGCGTACATCGCCTCCTCGCTGCTCCTGGAGGACGCGATCGACCGGCAGCTCCAGCAGGACGCCGGCATGCCGCACCTTTACTACTCCATCCTGTCCGTCCTGTCGGAGTCCCCCGAACAGCGCCTGCGCATGACCGATCTCGCCGAGCGGCTGAAGATCACACGCAGCCGCCTGACGTACGCGGTGACGCGGCTGGAGAAGGACGGCATGCTGCGGCGCGAGGCCTGCCGGCACGACAAGCGGGGCAGCATCGCCGCACTGACCGAGGCGGGGTTCGCCGTACTGGAGCGCGCGGCGCCCGGGCATGTCGAGACCGTGCGGAGCTTCGTGTTCGACCGGCTCAGCGAGGAGCAGGTGGCGCAGCTGGAGGAGATCTCCGCGGCGATCGCGCAGGGGCTCCAGGAGGACGGGACACGGCCGACGTCGGACGACGTGCCGTGGCGGCGGAGGTCCTCCACGGCCTGTTCGTGAGGCGGCCCGCGGTCCCCCCTGAGGCGCTTCAGTGAGGCACGTCACAAGAGACTGAACCTCGTTGCTTCAAATTTAAAGCAAGGGTAGTGTTCCGAACCGTGGATCTGCTTCAAATCTGAAGCAGACGGCTGTGCAGCCGAACAGGAACGGAACCCGGAGGCCCCGCATGCCCGACACCCCCGCCGCCCTCGCCACCCCGCGCTCCCGCGTCCGGGTACCGCTTCGCTTCCACGACGGCTACCAGGCCGACGCCGAACTCGTCACCTTCCACGGACTGGCCGACAACCAGGAACACGTGGCCGTCGTCCTGGGCGAGCCGGGCCCGGTCCCGCTGGTGCGACTGCACTCCGAGTGCCTCACCGGGGACGTGTTCGGCTCGGCCCGCTGCGACTGCGGTCCGCAACTGCGCGAGGCGGTCGAACGCATAGCCGACCGCGGCGGCGTGCTCCTCTACCTCCGCCAGGAGGGCCGGGGCATCGGCCTCTACAACAAGCTCGACGCGTACGCCCTCCAGGACGAGGGCCTCGACACGTACGAGGCGAACGCGGCGCTCGGGCTTCCGGAGGACGCCCGCGACTACACGGCGGCGGCTCAGATACTGAAGGCCCTGGGCATCAAGGAGCTGGACCTGCTCTCCAACAACCCCGACAAGGCGGACCAGTTGCGCACCCTGGGCGTCGATGTCCGCGACCGCGTCCCCACGGGCGTCTTCACCACCGCGCACAACGTCCGCTACCTGCGCGCCAAGGTCCTCCAGACCCAGCACACGCTGCCGCTCGCCGCGCTGACGGAGCTCAGCGCCGGCTGAACGGGGCCCGGCCGGACCGGCGCTGAACCGAAGCTGCTTGTCCTTCGGCTCATCGGGTACAGCCTTTGAAAGAGGGCGATCTCCGCAGTACCCGCAGCTTATGGAAAGTGACGTTTCGTGACCGATCTCGGCGCCCCGGGCGACCCCTGTGCGAGGGGACCGGACGACGGCCCGAAGGCCGTCGCGTCACAGGTCGCCGATGCCGTGGACCGTCTGACGGCCCTGTGGTCGGTCGCCGCCCAGGAGGCGTCCCTGCGCCTGTCCCCGCACCAGCTGCGGGCGCTGCGCACCGTGGAGGCGGCAGCCGGCCTGAACGTCACGGCCCTGGCGGACGAGCTGGACATCGGCCTCCCCACGGCCAGCCGGCTCTGCGACCGGCTCGCGGCGGCCGGCCTGCTGGAACGGGCCCCGCACCCGGGTACCCGCCGCGAGGTGCAGCTGTGGCTCACCCCGCACGGCCGGCATGTCCTGAGCGATGTCGCGGGCCGCCGGACCGAGGCCCTGGCCACGGCGCTGGCGGCGATGGAACCGGCGGAACGGGTGGCTCTGAGCCGGGGGTTGCTGGGATTCCTGGCGGCGCGGGACGGGGTCGTGCCGCGCCCTGAAGGAACCGACGGAACCGACGGGGACGGGCGGAACTGACGGCCAGTGAGGGCGGCAGAAGGCGAGTTCAGGCCCCAGAGCCGGGCCGGCCACCCAGTACGGCCACACACGTATCGTCCCGCACCGGCAGGGCCGCGCTCCCGGCGTCCCGCAGCACCGCCACGGCCACCACCGCCGGGTCGCAGGAGAGGAGCACGCCGTCGTCGGGCGGCGTCCAGCGGCCGGGCAGACCGTCACTGTGCAGGACGAGCAGGCTGTCCTCCTGCCACGGAACGCGCTGCACGGGCACGGACGCCGGGGCTTGCGCGCCCACGATGCCGGGGTGGGACAGCAGTGGCTTCCAGGAGCCGCCGGTGCGCAGCCGGCCGCCGACGTTGCCGACCCCGGCGAAGCTCAACTGCCCGGATGAGAGGTCGAGTTGGGCCACGGCGACGGCCGCGCCCCGGGTGGGCCGCAGGGTCCTGCCCAGACGCCGCAGGATCTCGGCGGGCGGCAGGTCGGCCACTCCGCGCAGTTCGGCCACGGCCGCGCCGGACGCCTCGGCGGCCTTGGGCCCGTGGCCGAGCCCGTCGGCGAGCAGGAGGGTCACGCGGTCGCCGTCGTACACCCGGCTCCACGCGTCGCCGGAGTGCTCGGCCCGGCCGAGGGGGACGTTGACGCCGCCCACGCGCGGGCCCGGCGTGGGCCGCGCCCCCTTGACGGCCCGCTCATGGCCGATGCGGGCCACGGCCACGGTGCCCCGCCCCGGGGCGCTGTGCAGGTCGAAGTCGTTCGCTATGCGCCGGCACGTGCCGAGGCCGGCGCCCAGGGAGGACGCGGTGGTGTAGCCGTCGCGCATCGCCGCCGCGATGTCCGGGATGCCGGGGCCGTGATCGAGCGAGACGAGCTGCACGGACGTCTCCGGAGTGCCGTCCCGGCCGCGCTCGACGAGGTTGATGACGACGCGTCCGCCGTCGGCGTGCCGCAGCAGGTTGGTCGCCAGCTCCGTCGCCACGAGCGCGGCGGTCGCCGTGCGGGGCGCGGGAAGCCCGGCGCAGGCGCTGGCCTCCTCGGCCGCCACACGGACGTCCCGCACCCGGGTCGAGTCGTCCACCGGCACGTCCCACACCCTGCTCATCAGGGCCCCGGCCGGGACGGCGGTACGGCGGCGGCCCAGGCGGTGACGGTGACGGTGGTCCCCTCGCCGGGCCGGCTGTGCACCTCGAACTCGTGGACCAGCCGCTTGGCCCCGCTCATGCCGAGACCGAGCCCGCCGCCGCTGGTGTAGCCGTCGGTCATCGCCTGGTCCAGATCGCGGATACCGGGCCCGGTGTCGACGAAGGCCAGCCGCAGTCCGCTCGACGCCCCGAGGCCCAGCGGAGTGATCTCCACATGGCCGCCCCCGCCGTGGACGAGGGTGTTGCGGGCCAGTTCGCTGGCAGCCGTGACGAGCTTGGTCTGCTGCACCAGCCCGAAACCGAGCTCGGCGGCGGCCTGCCGTACCTGCTGCCGTACCCAGGCCAGATCGGCGTCCGAACCGATCGGCAGGCTCGTCGGCGCGGCATGGCGGGAGGCCTGCATCAGGGACTCCCCTCACTGTGACGCTCACCGGCGGCGAGCAGCTCCATCGCGCGTTCGACGTCCAGGGCCGTACGCAGTCCCGGCAGGGTGAGCCCCAGTTCGACCAGGGTGATCGCCACCGCCGGGCGCATCCCGGCCAGCACCGTACGGGCGGCCAGCAGTCCGGCTCCGGCGGCGATCTCGGCGAGGACCCGCCCCAGGAACGAGTCGACCATGTCCACGCCGGAGATGTCGATGACCACCCCGGTCACCCGCGTGTGCGCGATCCGGGCCGTGATGTCCTGCTGGAGCTGCTCGGCCATCCCGTCGTGCAGCTCTCCCTGAAGGGTGACCAGCAGCGTGTCGCCCAGCTGGAGGACCGGCACCGTGAAGGCGTGTCCCCCCGCGTGTCCGGGCACCGCCGGCCCGGACCCGGTCACCGGACCCCCGCGTCGGCCGCCGGGCCGGCTGACCGGAGCGGAGCGATCTCGACGCCCTGCCGGCTGAGCGCGTAGGCCAGCGCGTCCTCCAGGCTCGAGCGCGTGAGCACCGTGCCGAGGTCGATGCCCAGGTGGACGATGGTCTGGGCGATCGCGGGCCGGATCCCGGAGACGATGCACTCGGCGCCCATCAGCCGGGCCGCCGCCACCGTCTTCATCAGATGCTGGGCGACCAGCGAGTCGACCGTGGGCACGCCGGTGATGTCGAGGATGGCGAACCGGGCACGCTCGGCGACGATCGCGTCCAGCAGGCTCTCCATGACCACCTGGCTGCGCGCGCTGTCCAGCGTGCCGATCAGCGGCACGGCGACGGTGCCGTCCCAGAGCTTGATCACCGGGGTGGCCGCTTCGAGCAGCTGCTCGCGCTGCCGTGCGATCAGCTCCTCGCCCGCGCTGACCATCGTCTCCATCACGACCATGCGTAGCGTGCCCATGAGCACCGTCAGGGCCAGCACGCCGTCCTGGGCGTCGGGGGCGTACGGGTCCGGGAACTCTGCGCGCAGCAGTTCCGTCACCGGTTCGCGCAGGGCGGCCACCTCGTCGGCGACCCCGTCCGGGTCGATCCCCGTACGGGTGCGGGAGGCCGCCATCCGGCCCAACTGGTCGCGCACCGGCTCGAATCCGGGCGCCCTGATGTCCTCGATCCGCCCGGAAGCCGCCACCGCCGCCAGCGCGGCGGCCACGGACCTGCCCGCATCCACGGCCTCGTCCCGTGAGACGGTGAAGACCGTGCGGAACAGCGCGGCGTCCGCCCATCGTTGGGCGACCTGCTCGCGACGCCGTTCGAGAAAGGCGCTCACCTGGTAATGGGCCGGCTCCTGTTCCGTGTTCCGTTCCGACTCCGACACTTGCATCGCTCCCTTGCACGGGCCAGACCGAGGTCGCGTCACGGCGCCTCAGCCGTTACTTGCCGTATGACAAACATTAGTGCCGACGCGGGGCAACACCAAACAACTGCCCACCGTCGCCCCCCCGACCTGCGCCTTCCCCGTCCCTCATCGACCACGCCAGTCCAGACACACCACCAGGGCGTCGTCGTCCGCGACGGGCCTGCCGCGGTGGCCGCTCAGTTCGCGCAGGACGGCCCGGGGCACATCGGCGGCCGGGAGCAGCCGGGTCGACTGGATCGCCCGGGCCAGGGCGCTGTCGCCGTACGCCTCTCCGCCCGGGGAGGCGACGTCGTACACCCCGTCGCTGACGAAGACGAGCCGGTCACCGGGCTCGGCCAGGAACTCCTGGGCCACGTAGTCGGTCTCCTCGAACATGCCGAGCGGCAACTGGGCATCGAAGTCCACCCGCTCCACCGCACCCCGGCGCAGCCGCAGCAGTCGCGGGGACCCGGCGTCCACCGCCCGGACCCGCCCGGTGGCCAGATCGAAGTCGAGCATCAGCACGGACAGGTAGCAGCGGCCCCGGTAGTGCGCGTACACCGCCTGGTCGGCCAGGGCGGCCTGGTCGGCGAGGGGGAGACCGGCCCGGCGCGCGTTGCGCAGGGCGTTGATCGCCAGGTTGGTCAGCAGGGAGGCCTCGATGCCCTCGCCCATGCCGTTGGTGACGTAGAGGCTCAGCCGGTCGGCCGTGGCGGACCAGTCGAAGTTGTCGCCGAAGATCGCGTACGCCGGTTCCAGCTGCGCGCCCAGCTCGTACTCGGGGCGGGCGCAGGAGCGGCCCGGCAGCAGCTGCCACTGCATCTCGGCGGCCAGGGTGAGGCGGTCCCGGCGGCGTGCCTGGAGGTACAGGTCGGTGTCCCGCTCGGCCACGACGACCTCGTGCCCCAGCACCTGGGCGATCTCGGCCAGTTCGCCGAGGCAGCCGTCGGCGTGCTCGCCGCCCGGCAGGACGACGGTGAGCACACCGAGCCGGTCGCCGCGCACGGTGACCGGCAGATGCGCACGGACGAGCTCACCCGAAAGGGCCTCCACACAGGGCTCCTGAGCCCCGAAGGCCCGGCCCGCCGGGCTGTTGTGCACGGACACCGGCTGGAGGGTGTGCGGCAGCACGGACACCGGCTGAAGCACGGTCAGTCCGTAGTCGGCCAGGAAAAGCTCGACGGAGTCCGCCGCGTACTGATCGGTCAGTACACGACGGACCGCGTCCAGCAGCTGATGGGGGGCCGCCGTGCGCAGGGCGCGCTCGGCGGCCACGAATCTGTTCACGATCGTCGTCACGATGGTCGACACACCAATCCTTGGTCTGAATGCGGTCCGATTGCGAGGTGGGCGGCTGTGCCCCTGACCGGGTCACCCCTGGCTCCCCGCGCGCCTAGTACGCTGACGGCCACCCCGGTGCCTGCGAGAGTGTGACTGTGACTTCCCTCCGACCCCGCCCTGAGCCAGCAGAGGTCGCACGTGTGACCTCCACGGCCGCGGAGTTGCTGGAAGTCCTCTGGGGCCGGGCCTCGACGGCACCCGCCTCCGCCTCCCAGTTGCGCGTGCTGCTCATCCTCGAACACCACGAGGGCATCAACCTGCGCACGCTCGCCGACTCCCTGGCCTCCACGCCGCCCTCGACGAGCCGGCTGTGCGACCGGCTGCAGGCGACCGGGTTCGTCGAGCGCGTGGTGAGTCCGGTGGACCGGCGCGAGGTACGCCTGCGCCTCAGCAGCCGGGGCCGTACGTTCCTCGCCGACCTGCGCGTACGACGGGAGCAGGCGCTGCGCGCGGTGCTCGACCAGATGCCCGCGGCCAAGCGGGTCGCGCTGCTGCAGGGTCTCGAGGCGTTCTGCGACGTGGCGGCGGCCCGGATACACGATGCCTCCGACAGCGCCGACGACTCCCGCTCGCCCGACACCCGGTCTGCCTGAACTCCTCCCCGCCACGCCGCCCCACCCTCCTGTCCCGTGCCGTCGCAGACTTCTGCGAGTACCCCGACACCGCCCCGACCTGCGCCGACTGTGGTCTACATCTCGATGGGGCATATGCGGGGCATGAGCCCGGCGGCTGCGGGTAGCGGCGCTAGAGGTGGCCTGTCGGGGAATGGGAGCGGGCCGGGACTACGAGGGAGGGCCCGTGACGACGACCACACGCATCGGCACGACGACGGATTCCGGCACCGAGACCAGCGAGGTGCTGCCCCGGATCGCCGAGCCGCAGAAGCTCGCCCCGCAGGACGCGCGCGGGCTGACCGGACAGTTCCTGGACCGGCTCGCCGTACTGGAGGAGGGCACTCCCGAGTACCAGTACGCGCGCAACACGCTCATCGAGATGAACATGTCGCTGGTGCGGTTCGCGGCCCGCCGGTTCCGCGGCAGCGGCCAGGCGATGGAGGACGTCGTCCAGGTCGGCATCATCGGGCTGATCAAGGCGATCGACCGTTTCGAGGTCTCCCGCGAGGTGCAGTTCACCAGCTTCGCGGTGCCCTACATCGTCGGCGAGATCAAGCGGTTCTTCCGCGACACGTCCTGGGCCGTGCACGTGCCGCGCCGGCTGCAGGAGGCCCGTACGGAACTCGCCAAGGCCACCGAGGAGCTGGCCTCCCGCCTCGGCCGCGCGCCCCGGGTCGCCGAACTCGCGGCGCTGATGAACATCACCGAGGAGCAGGTCGTCGAGGCCCAAGTCGCGGCGAACGGCTACCTCTCCTCGTCCCTCGACGCGACGGTCGGCGGCGACGCGGACGAAAGCGACGCGACGCTCTCGGAGTTCATCGGCGAGGAGGACCCGGCCCTCGAACTGGTCGAGGACTTCCACGCCCTCGCTCCCCTGCTCGCCGAACTCGACGAACGCCAGCGCCTCATCCTCCACCTGCGCTTCGTCGAAGAACTCACCCAGGCCGACATCGGCGCCCGCCTCGGCATCTCCCAGATGCACGTGTCCCGCCTCATCTCCCGGACGGTGGCACGGCTGCGGGCGGGGATGCTGACGACGGGCTGAGCCGCCCGGAGAACGACTCGAGCCCCAGTTCAGAGACTCTCTGAACTGGGGCTCTTCGGTAGGCCCTGTGGGACTCGAACCCACAACCAATGGATTAAAAGTCCACTGCTCTGCCAATTGAGCTAAGGGCCCGGGTGATGTTGCCCCCACGAGCATAGCCGGACGACGGCGAGTCTCCGATCGGGTATCGGATCGTGCCGGTCACCCACCACCGTACGGGACCGAAAGCAGAGCGCCGTGGTCCGCCCGTCGGGGCGGGGGCCACGGCGCTCCACACGGCTAGGCGTCAGCCGTTGCGCTTCCAGCGCGGCTTGTCCTCGCGGCGGCCGAAGGAGCCGCCGCCGCGGTGGTCGTCACGACGGCCGTTCGGGCGGTCGTGGCCGCCGGAGCGGTAGCCCGGGCTACCGCCCGGACGGTCGTCCCGGCGGTCCCGGTTGAAGGGACGGTCGCTGCCGCGGTGCCCACCGCGCTCGTCACGGCGGAAGCCCGGGCGGTCGTCCCGGCGGTCCCGGTTGAAGCCACCCCGGTCGTCACGACGCTCGAACGAACGGCCACCACGGTCACCACCGCGGTCACGGTCGAAGGAACGCCCACCACGGTCGCCACCACGGTCACGGTCCCGGTTGAAGCCACCCCGGTCGTCACGACGCTCGAACGAACGACCGCCACGGTCACCACCGCGGTCACGGTCGAAGGAACGCCCACCACGGTCGCCACCACGGTCACGGTCCCGGTTGAAGCCACCCCGGTCGTCACGACGCTCGAACGAACGACCGCCACGGTCACCACCGCGGTCACGGTCGAAGGAACGCCCGCCACGGTCGCCACCACGGTCACGGTCGAAGGACCGCTCCCGGTCGGCGTACCGGTCACGGCCGTAGCCGCCGCCACGCTCCTCGCGCCGCTCCCGGCGCTCGTACGACGGGGCGGACGCAGAAGGCGCCGACGACTCCGCGCGCTCCTCGCGCGCGACGTCCTGCGCGGTCGGCTGCTCCGGCACCGACACCTCGACACCCGCCGGAACGTCCCCGGTCTTGGCGGACTCGACGGCCGCCGCGGGCTCCTCGCCGCGCTCGCGCGCGACCCGCGCGAGCAGCCGGTCGGACTCCTCACGCAGCTCGTTCGCACGCCGCTGCGCCCGCTCCAGCTCCTTGGTGAGCTGCGCGACCTCACGCTCGGCCTGCTGCGCGGAGTTGCCCACGGACTCGGCCTGGACCTCGGTCATCGACCGGGCGCCGGTGATCTCGGCGACCTCCGGGTCGAAGGCCGCGCCGCCCTGGATGATGTGGCGCCCGGCGTCGACGCCAGCGTCCTCCATCAGCCGGAAGATCTGACGCCGCTGGTGCGGGAGCGAGAGGGAGACGACGGTGCCCGTGCGGCCGGCACGCGCCGTACGGCCCGCCCGGTGCAGGTAGTCCTTGTGGTCCCCGGCCGGGTCCACGTTCAGCACCAGGTCGATGCCGTCGACGTGGATGCCGCGGGCGGCGACGTCGGTCGCGACGAGCGCGTTGACGTAGCCCTTCTTGAAGTCCTCCAGCACGCGGGTGCGCGCGCCCTGCGTCATTCCGCCGTGCAGCGCGTCGGCCTTCACGCCGGAGTCGCAGAGCTGCTCGGCGATACGGTCGGCGCCCAGCTGGGTGCGGACGAAGATGATCGTGCGGCCCTTACGGGAGGCGACCGCGGCGGTGACCGGCGCCTTGTCCTTGGGCTTCACGATGAGGATGTGGTGCGACATGGTCGTGACGTTGCCCTGGGCGCTGTCGACCTCGTGCGTGACCGGGTCGCTCAGGTAGCGCTTGACCAGCGTGGAGATCTCGTTCTCCATCGTGGCCGAGAACAGCATGCGCTGACCGCCCGCCGGGACCTGGTCGAGCAGCTCGGTGACCTCGGGCAGGAAGCCCAGGTCCGACATCTGGTCGGCCTCGTCGAGGACGGCGATCTGCACGTTCTCCAGGGAGCAGGCACCGCGGTTGATGATGTCGCGCAGCCGGCCGGGGGTGGCGACGAGGACGTCGACGCCGCGCTCCAGGGCGTAGATCTGGTTGCCCATCGACGTACCGCCGCAGACGACCTTCATCTTCAGGCCGAGGACGTCGCCGTAGGGCTGGAGCGCGTCGGCGACCTGCATGGCGAGCTCACGCGTCGGCGTGAGGATGACGGCCCGGGGCTTGTGCTTCTCGGTGCGGCCGCCGGCGAGCGTCGCCAGGGTCGGCAGACCGAAGGAGAGGGTCTTGCCGGAGCCGGTGCGGCCACGGCCGAGGATGTCCTTGCCGGCCAGGGCGTCCGGAATGGTCGCGGCCTGGATGGGGAAGGGGGTGGTCACGCCGTTCTGTGCGAGCTTGCGCACGACGCCCTCGGGCAGGCCGAGGTCGGCGAAGGTTACTTCGGGGGTGGTGTCGGCTGCCTCGTTCTCGGGCACGACGACGTGATCAGTACTGGCGATGGACATGCGAATGCGAAACCTTCCGGAGTCTCCGTCGGCACGCGCCCGTCAACTCCGTGATTCGCGATTCGCAATACGACCGCCTCAATGCGGTCCACCACGGCAAGGGAGAGTACGCGCCACACGGCGCGCTCTGTAGTGGCGCCGGGCAAGAATGGGTTCAAACGATCTGCCACCATACGCACTCCGGGCCCCGTAAGGCAAACCGGACTCCGTAGGAGACAGCAGGGACGCCCTCCCTGGGCCAGTGGCCCGGAGAACCTCCCGTCGGCTGTCAACCGACCACCCCCAGAGTATGTTCCCGCCGCGACGAGGTTCACAGCGGGGGCTACGCCGGTGCCCCCGCCTCCGGAGCCGGCTCCCGCTGCGCCAGCTGCGGCCCCGGCGGCTCGTGCGCCGACGACGACGGCTCGGGCGTCGGCTCCGGCGATGCCGTCGGCTCGGGCGGTGTCGGCGTGGGCTCCGGTTCGGCCGTCCGGGTGGGAGTGGGCGGCGCCGGCGGCTTCGGCGTCGGCTTGGCCGGCTTCCCCGGCTTGCCGCCTCCCGGCGCGGGCGCGCTCACCGCGGCGGACGGGGACGCCTCGGGAGACGCCGACTCCCCGGGCCTGCCGCGCTCGCCCTTCTTGCCCTTCTTCCCCTTGCCGCGCCCGTGCTTGCCGTCGGCCGCCGCCGGACCGACGCCGGCGCCGCCGCCCGACACCGCCGGCCCGCCGTCGGGCCCCTCCCCCGCGCGCTGCCCCGCGGAGTGCGACGGCTTGGCGCTCCCGCCCGCGCCGTCGTCGCCGACGCTCATGCAGCCGGCGGCGGCGGCGACGGCCACGACCGTGGCGGCCAGGCGGACGGGTACGTACAAGGGGCGCACGGGGCCACCTCCGGGAAGGGTGATGGAGTCAACACCTCCAACTCCCGCCGCCCGCAAGAGGACACGCGCCCCGCGTTCACATCACGCTCAGCCGTAGCCCAGGGCGTGAAGGCGCTCGTCGTCGATGCCGAAGTGGTGCGCGATCTCGTGCACCACGGTGACCTCCGTCTCCGCGACGACGTCCTCCCGCGACTCGCACATCCGCAGGGTCGGGTTCCGGTAGATCGTGATCCGGTCGGGCAGCACACCGGCGTACCACTCCCCCCGGTCGGTCAGCGGAGTCCCCTCGTAGAGCCCGAGCAGCTCGGGATCGTCCGCCGGCGGTTCGTCCTCGACGAACACCGCGACGTTGTCCATCAGTCGCGTCAACTCCGGCGGGATCCGGTCGAGCGCCTCGGCGACCAGTTCCTCGAACTCCTCGCGCGTCATCTCCAGCACAGGCCCATTGTCGGCCACGACCCGGCCGTACGAGAGCCATCCGGCGTCGCATATCCGCCCCGGGACTTGGGCATACGGGATCAATGGCCCGCGTCCCCGCCGCAGTCCGGAGTGTCCTGAACCCGATCCGCAAGCCCCCTCGCGCCCTGGCCCGCCGCTACCGCTCCCGTCAGGCGCCCACCACGATCGAGCTCGTACGGCAGCCGCACCCGTGGGCCCGGGCGGCCGGACTCGTGGCCGTCGTCCTCCTCGGCGCCTGGCTGGGGCTGCTGGTCGTGGGCAACGTCAGGGTCCCGGTCGGCCCGATGAACACCACCATGACCCTGCGGCCCTCCTTCACCGGCGGCACCAAGATCAATGTCTCGCCGCTGGGCGCCCTGGCGCTGGACAGCCACAACGCCCCCGTCCGTCTGGACGTGAACGTCGACCAGCTCGACCCGGATCGCTCCCAGGCTCTGGTCGACCACCCCGAACGCCTTTCCGGCCTCCAGGACGAGGTCACCGAGGACGTCGGCCGCGGCACCCTCGACCTGGCCGTCCGCTCGAGCGTCGCCGTCGTCGCCGGGGCCACCGCCCTCGGCCTCGCGGTCTACCGCCGCCCGCGCCGCGCCCTGGCCGCCGGCGGCCTCGCCCTCACCCTCCTCGCCGCCTCGGGCGGCACGGCCTACGCCACCTGGCGCCCCGACTCCGTCCTGGAACCCAAGTTCTCCGGCCTGCTCACGTCGGCCCCCTCCCTGGTCGGCAACGCGCGCAGCATCGTCACCGAATTCGACGTCTACCAGAAGGAATTGGCCCGCCTGGTCACCAACGTGACCAAGCTCTACGACGCCACCTCGACGCTCCCCGCCTACGCGCCCGACCCCTCCACCATCCGGGTCCTGCACGTCTCCGACATCCACCTCAACCCGGCGAGCTGGAAGATCATCGCCTCGCTCGTGGAGCAGTACAAGGTGGACGTGATCGTCGACTCGGGCGACACGATGGACCACGGAACGGCCGCCGAGAACGGCTTCCTGGACCCCATCGAGGACCTCGGTGCCCCCTACGTCTGGGTCCGCGGCAACCACGACTCGATGCTCACCCAGCAGTATCTGGAGGACCTGAGGAACGTCCACGTCCTGGACGACGGCCGGGCGAAGACGATCAAGGGCCTGCGTTTCGCGGGCATCGGCGATCCGCAGTACACGCCGGACCGCTCGAAGCAGATCGGCGCCGCACAGTCCCAGGAACTGGCGGGTGCCCGGCTGGCCACGGCCCTGCGCGATCAGCGCACGGCCGGCACCCCGGTGGACGTCGCCGTCGCCCATGAACCGGCGGCGGTGCGCGAGGTCGACGGCGAGGTCCCGCTGGCCCTGGCCGGCCATCTCCACCACGACGAGACGGAGGTCCTGAAGTACGGCACCCGACTGCGCATCGAGGGCTCCACCGGCGGCAGCGGCCTGCGCGCCATCGAGGGCAAGCACCCGGACCCCATCGAGGCGTCGATCCTGTACTTCGACCGGGACTCCCGTCTCCTCCAGGCCTGGGACGAGATCGAGCTGGGCGGCCTCGGCCTCACGACGGCCGAGGTCAGCCGCCACCTGCCGGAGGAGAACCAGCCCGGCGCGAACCCGTCACCGAGCCCCTCGAGCACCCCCACGGAGGGCACCCCCTCCGCCTCCCCCTAAACCGTTTTGGCGATAGCTCCCGCCATCCCATATGCTTCTCACGTCCCCGACGCGCTGAGAAGCGCGCAGGCGGGCCGATAGCCCTCATCGTCTAGCGGCCTAGGACGCCGCCCTTTCAAGGCGGTAGCACGGGTTCGAATCCCGTTGGGGGCACGCAATACCCTGTGCGACACTGTCGTACGACAAGCTTGGTCCTGTGGAGCAGTTTGGAGTGCTCGCCACCCTGTCAAGGTGGAGGCCGCGGGTTCAAATCCCGTCAGGACCGCTGAGGTTTCACGTGAAACCTCGTGGCTGGGTAGCTCAGTTGGTACGAGCGTCCGCCTGAAAAGCGGAAGGTCGCCGGTTCGACCCCGGCCCCAGCCACCGCCGCCCGTTCAGGGCATGAGCCCCTCTCCGCCATTACCGGAGAGGGGCTCAGTCATGTCGTGGTTCATGTCGATGCCACGTCCTGCCGAGGGCCGAGCCAGGTGGTCAGAGCGGTCAGCAGCGCGTCGTGGTCATGGTCGCCCGCGGCCCATGCGATGTATCCGTCCGGGCGGACCAGCAGCAGCGCCGGGGCCTTCGAGCCGGCGGCCGGGGCGACGGTGATCGCCCGTCCCTCCCAGCCCGTCACCTCGGGGAACCGGCTGACGAGCACGAAGCGGCAGGCGCGCAGTGCCTCGTACAGCCGCGTCGCGGAGCCGGTGCCGGTGCCTGCGCCCTGGGCGAGTTCCAGGTCGGGAGCGCGCCGACCGGTGCTGGGGTGGGTGCCGGAGGGTGCCGGGTAGGAGATGGCGAGCCCCGTCGCCTTGGCCGCCATACGGTCGGCCACCGGTGGCAGTGCGGCGGCGGCGCGCGAGAGCAGGTTCATGGCGGTGCTCAGCACGGGCGAATGGATCAGCGCCAGCCGCATCATCCTGCCGCTGTCCCGGATCACCTCCCGCCCGATCGGGTGCCGCTCGGCCTGATACCCGTCGAGCAGTCCCTCCGGCGCCCACCCGCGTACCACCGCCGCCAGCCGCCAGGCGAGATTGGCGGCGTCCTGCAAGCCGGTGTTCATGCCCTGACCGCCGGCCGGAGAGTGCACATGCGCGGCGTCGCCCGCGAGCAGCACCCGCCCGAGCCGGTACCGCGGCACCTGGCGCTCGTCGGTCTGGAAGCGGGACAGCCAGCGCGGGTCGTGCATGCCGAAGTCGGTCCCGAGGGCCTTGCGGGTGATCGTCCGCACGTCCTCCAGATCGAGAGGGGCCTCGACCGGCAGCTGCTTGCCGCGGTCCCAGGCGACCACCCGGTGCCAGCCGTCGCCCAGCGGGGAGACGAAGGCGATCCCCTCCCGGACCGCGTTCGCCACCGGCATGGCCTGCGGCACGGCCAGCCGGACATCGGCGAGCATCACCGAGCGCAGCGCGGCCCGGCCGGGGAACGGAAACCCCAGCGCCCGGCGCACGACGCTGTTCATGCCGTCCGCGCCGACCAGGTAACCGGCACGCCGTGTCCGCGGTGTGCCGTCGGCCCGGCACACGGTCACGCTCACACCGTCGGCGTCCTGCTCGACCCCGGTGACGTCCGCGCCGGCCACCACATCGGCGCCGAGCGCCTCGGCACGCTTCGCCAGCACCGCCTCGGTCGCGTACTGAGGGGTCAGCAGCATGTAGGGGAATCTGCTCGGCAGCCGCCTCAGATCCAGCTGGGCGTCCCCGATCATCTGGAGCTTGCCGATCTGGACACCGCCGGCGACGAGTTCGTCGGCGACGCCCCGGGCGTCCAGCAGTTCGAGCGTCCGGGCATGGACCGCGAAGGCGCGGGTCAGCTGGGACCTCTCGGTGCGACGCTCGAGCACCGTGACGGAAACGCCCGCCGCGGCAAGGTCTCCGGCGAGCATCAGACCGGTGGGACCGGCACCCACGATCAGGACTTCGGTGGCTTCGGGCATGGGACGGGAGGCCCTCCAATCGTGAGCGACTGCCGTACGACCTCACCGCCATGCAATCGCCGCCCGAACGAGAAACGGTCAAACCTCACTCCGTGCCGCGGGGAGCAGGCGCGGACCGCGGGACAAAACCGTTCGCCACGGATTTCCCGGGGATGAGATCCTGGATCCCGTATGTCTACGCACTCCGCCCCCGCCCTCGGCGCCCTCGCCCCCCGCCTGACCGAGCTGTCCCTGCGCGACGCGCACCGGCTCGGGCGCAGGCTCGAAGGTGCGCGCAAGATCCGTAAGCCGGAGGCCCAGGCCGCCGTGCTCGCCGAGATCGAGGCGGAGGTCGCCAAGGCCGAGGAGCGGATGGCGGCGCGGCGCGCCCGCGTGCCCGAGGTCACGTACCCCGAGCAGCTGCCGGTCAGCCAGAAGAAGGACGTGATCGCCGACGCCATCCGCGACCACCAGGTCGTGATCGTCGCCGGTGAGACCGGTTCCGGGAAGACCACGCAGATCCCGAAGATCTGCATGGAGCTCGGGCGGGGCGTCCGCGGCATGATCGGGCACACCCAGCCCCGTCGTATCGCCGCCCGCACCGTCGCCGAGCGTGTGGCGGAGGAGCTGGACACCCCGCTCGGCGAGGCCGTCGGCTGGAAGGTCCGCTTCACCGACCAGGTCGATCCGGGGGCCACCTTCGTCAAGCTGATGACGGACGGCATCCTGCTCGCCGAGATCCAGACCGACCGCGAGCTGCGCGCCTACGACACGATCATCATCGACGAGGCCCACGAGCGGTCCCTCAACATCGACTTCCTGCTGGGCTACCTCGCCCAGCTGCTGCCGAAGCGGCCCGACCTCAAGGTCGTCATCACCTCGGCCACCATCGACCCCGAGCGCTTCTCCCGGCACTTCGGCGACGCCCCGATCATCGAGGTCAGCGGCCGTACGTACCCCGTGGAGGTGCGCTACCGGCCGCTCCTCGAAGAGGACTCCGACGACGCCGACCGCGACCAGATCACCGCGATCACCGACGCCGTGGAGGAGCTCCAGAAGGAGGGCAAGGGCGACATCCTCGTCTTCCTCTCCGGCGAGCGGGAGATCCGGGACACGGCCGACGCGCTCACGAAGAAGCAGTACAGATTCACCGAGATCCTGCCCCTCTACGCCCGGCTG
Source organism: Streptomyces purpurascens (assembly GCF_045040895.1). Classification (NCBI taxonomy): domain Bacteria; kingdom Bacillati; phylum Actinomycetota; class Actinomycetes; order Kitasatosporales; family Streptomycetaceae; genus Streptomyces; species Streptomyces purpurascens. The sequence goes on from NZ_CP108341.1 coordinate 4,451,630, forward strand.
TCGCACGCCGAGCAGCACCGTGTCTTCCAGCCGCACACCGGACGCAGGATCGTTCTGGCGACCAACGTCGCCGAGACCTCCCTCACCGTCCCGGGCATCAAGTACGTCATCGACCCGGGCTTCGCGCGGATCTCCCGCTACAGCCACCGCACCAAGGTCCAGCGCCTCCCCATCGAGCCGGTCTCCCAGGCCAGCGCCAACCAGCGCAAGGGCCGCTGCGGCCGTACGTCCGACGGCATCTGCATCCGCCTCTACGGCGAGGACGACTTCAACGCCCGCCCGGAGTTCACGGACGCGGAGATCCTCCGTACGAACCTCGCCTCCGTCATCCTGCAGATGACCGCGGCCGGCCTCGGCGACATCGAGAAGTTCCCCTTCATCGACCCGCCGGACCACCGCAACATCCGCGACGGCGTGCAGCTCCTGCAGGAACTGGGCGCCTTCGACCCGGCCCAGAAGGACCTCCGCAAGCGGCTCACGCAGACCGGCCGCAAGCTCGCCCAGCTGCCGGTCGACCCGCGGCTGGCCCGCATGGTGCTCGAGGCCGACCGCAACGGCTGTGTCCGCGAGGTCATGGTCATAGCCGCCGCGCTGTCCATCCAGGATCCGCGCGAGCGCCCCGCCGACAAACAGGCGCAGGCCGACCAGCAGCACGCCCGCTTCAAGGACGAGACCAGCGACTTCCTGGCCTATCTCAACCTCTGGCGCCACGTCCGCGAGCAGCAGAAGGAGCGGGGCTCGTCCTCCTTCCGCCGGATGTGCAAGCAGGAGTACCTCAACTTCCTTCGCATCCGCGAATGGCAGGACATCTACTCGCAGTTGCGCACGGTCGCGAAGCAGATGGGCATCCACCTCAACGAGGACGACGCCCCGGCCGACCGCATCCACGTCTCCCTCCTCGCCGGCCTGCTCTCCCACATCGGCATGAAGGACGTGAAGGAGGCCGGGGGCGAGGGCGGGCGAAGCACGGGAAAGAACGAATACCTGGGCGCCCGCAACGCCAAGTTCGCGGTCTTCCCCGGCTCGGCCCTCTTCAAGAAGCCCCCGCGCTTCGTGATGTCCGCCGAACTCGTCGAGACGTCCCGCCTCTGGGCCCGCGTCAACGCGAAGATCGAGCCCGAGTGGGTCGAACCCCTCGCCGCCCACCTCATCAAGCGCACGTACAGCGAGCCGCACTGGGAGAAGGACCAGGCCGCGGTGATGGCGTACGAGAAGGTCACGCTGTACGGCGTACCGATCGTGGCCCAGCGCAAGGTCAACTACGGCCGGATCGACCCGGAGGTCAGCCGCGAGCTGTTCATCCGGAACGCGCTCGTCGAGGGCGACTGGCGCACGCACCACAAGTTCTTCTCCGACAACCGCAAGCTCCTCACCGAGGTGGAGGAGCTGGAGCACCGGGCCCGGCGCCGGGACATCCTGGTCGACGACGAGACGCTGTTCGACTTCTACGACCAGCGGCTCCCCGAACACGTCGTCTCCGGCGCCCACTTCGACTCCTGGTGGAAGCACAAGCGCCATGAGCAGCCCGACTTCCTCGACTTCGAGCGCGAGATGCTCATCAACGAGAAGGCGAGCGAGGTCACCAAGGCCGACTACCCGGACTCCTGGCGCCAGGGAAACCTCACGTTCCGTGTGACCTACCAGTTCGAACCGGGCGCGGACGCCGACGGCGTGACCGTCCACGTCCCGCTCCAGGTCCTCAACCAGGTCACGGACGAGGGCTTCGACTGGCAGATCCCGGGCCTGCGGGAAGAGGTCGTCATGGAGCTCATCCGGTCCCTGCCCAAGCCGATCCGCCGCCACTACGTCCCCGCGCCGAACTACGCGAAGGCGTTCCTGGACAGCGCGGTCCCGCTCCAAGAACCCCTGACCACGACGATGGCCCGCGAACTGCGGCGCATGGTCGGCGTCCCCTTCGAGGCGGACGACTTCGACTGGTCCAAGGTCCCCGAGCACCTCAAGGTCACGTTCCGGATCGTCGACGAGCGGCGTCGCAAGCTCGCGGAGGACAAGGACCTGGAGGCGCTGAAGCTCAGCCTGCGGCCGAAGGCCCGCAAGGCCCTCTCCCAGGCCGCGGCCGCCACCGCGGAACGCCAGGGCGGCGAGTCCCTGGAGCGCAAGGGCCTCACCGACTGGACGATCGGCACGCTCACCCGCGTCTTCGAGACCCGGCGGGCCGGCCAGCCGGTGAAGGCGTATCCGGCTCTGGTCGATGACGGCGACACGGTCTCCGTGCGCCTCTTCGACACGGAGGCGGAGCAGGCACAGGCCATGTGGAAGGGCACGCGCCGCCTGATCCTCCGCAACATCCCGGTGAACCCGGCGAAGTTCGCCTCCGAGAAGCTGACGAACGCGCAGAAGCTGGCGCTGTCCGCGAACCCGCACGGCTCCATCCAGGGCCTGTTCGACGACTGTGCGATGGCGGCCGCCGACAAGCTGATCGCGGACTTCGGCGGGCCGGCGTGGGACGAGGAGTCGTACCGGAAGCTGTACGACAAGGTGCGCGCCGAGATCGTCGACACGACGGTCCGTACGGTGGGCCAGGTGCAGCAGGTCCTGGCCGCCTGGCAGGCCTGTGAGCGCCGCCTGAAGGGCGTACGCAGCCCCGCGCTGCTGCCGAACCTCCAGGACGTACGCAAGCAGCTGGACGCCCTCGTGAAGCCGGGCTTCGTGACGGAGGCGGGGCTGCGGCGCCAGCCGGACCTGATGCGCTATCTGGTGGCGGCGGACCGGCGTCTGCAGCAGATGCCGGCGAACGTCCAGCGGGACACGACGCGGATGCAGAAGGTCCACGAGATGCAGGACGAGTACGCCTGGCTGCTGGAACAGATGCCGCAGGGCCGGCCTGTCCCGTCGTCGGTCCTGGACATCCGCTGGATGATCGAGGAGCTCCGGGTCAGCTACTTCGCCCATGCGTTGGGCACGGCGTACCCCGTCTCCGACAAGCGGATCGTGAAGGCGATCGACGCGGAAGTCCCGTAATCGCCCGTGCGCGTTGGGTGAGTTCGCGCAGGGCCCCACCCCTCCTGTACAGTCTCTTCTCGCAGCGCAACGCACGAATGGCGCCGCGAAACCTGGTCCTGTGGAGCAGTTTGGAGTGCTCGCCACCCTGTCAAGGTGGAGGCCGCGGGTTCAAATCCCGTCAGGACCGCAGTGAAAGAGCCCGGATCTTCGGATCCGGGCTCTTTTGTATGCCCTGACCTCCGCAGGAGCCTCCAGGGCTCCCCCGCGCCGTCTTGACGGGCTCTCGTTAGCTCGGTACCCAGAAACCAGGGCCGTTCCCCGTGCGGCCCTCTGGAGGTGGCGTATGGCGGCATCGGCTAGGCATGAGACGCGGGCTCTGCTCCGCGCGCACCTGTCGGCCGCGTCGTCGTACCGGCACCTCACGCGTCACTGCCCGATCTGCCACCGCCTGCTGCGGCTGGCGATGGAGTCCGCTCCGGGCCGGCCTCAACACCCGTCTGAGCGTGGGGTGCTGGAGCCGAAGGCTCCTTTACCGCACCGGCGTCAGAGCTAACAAGCCGCTTGGTATGTGACGGGTGTCACTGCATGAGTTCTGGAAAGTACGGTACTTACACCCCACCTACAACAGGTCAATTTAATATGTGCAATTGCACCCCACCCGGGGCACCGCGCACAGGAGATCCGACACCCCTCCTCAGACTCCGACAATGCCGCTCACAGCAGGCCCGGAAGGACGACGGTCGGCGCACAAAAAAGATCGCGCTGGACCCGGCGGAGTCCAACGCGATCTACGACGCACCCTGTTACATGCCTGCGAAGCTCTGACTGGCTTGGGCGTGGAGCCTGTTGGGGCAGGACCCGCGTCGCTTGGAGCTAGGGTTCCGGACGCCGCGGCCAGTGGGGGACCAGCCGGTTTGTCCGGTATTCAATTGTTCAGGCCTCGCTGCGCTGCTGCGGAATGCCCGCGAGCAGAGCGCGGACCTCAGCCTCGCGGTAGCGCCGATGCCCGCCGAGCGTGCGGATCGACGTGAGCTTGCCGGCCTTCGCCCACCGCGTGACCGTCTTCGGGTCCACACGGAACATGGTGGCGACCTCAGCCGGGGTCAGCAGCGGCTCGGCATCAGGGGTGCGAGCGGTCATGAGCGGCCTCCTCGGGAGAACCGAACCTTCTCGGTTCTTTCCTCTAAATTCTGCACCTTGACCCGCGTTGCCCGAAATGGCGGACGCGAGTCGAGTCGGTTATAGGACGAACGGCTTGTCCTCGGCACTACAACTACACCATCTGTCCAGCCGCGTCGGCCAAACCGATGGAATTGCCCCTCCAGGTGTTCATCAGCGACGGAAGCCGATGGACCATGCCATAGCGGACAGTCACGCCGCTGTGACGATCAGTCACAGCGGCGATCAGGAGTCACGAGACCCCCCAAAGCGTGTAATGCTGAGATTCCGCCCATAGTGCAGCACTACGGGACGGAAGGAGCCCCCCGGACTCCTTGTCCTATTTTGGCATGAGGAGGGGCAAGGGGCGCAAGAGCCACGTACGTGTAGTCCGTCACGCTTGGCCTACTTGAGAGGTACGCCCGGATCGGGTCCTACGTCCCTTGTTGACGAAGCCTCAGGAAACGCACAGTCCGCTTCTGGCACTCGGTGCGAGGACAAAACCTCAAATCGGGCGGTTCGTCAAACGTCAGTTCGTGACCGACCGCGAGCCGTCCGTAGGGATCTCAAGGTCAGAGGTCAGTTGGCCGACCGTAGATCCCGCACGGAACGCCACCGCTCCACCAGCCGCCCGTACGCCGCCCCCGCGGCCGTCCCGTCGCCCCGGCGCAGCGCGGCGATCCCCTCGGCCACGTCCGCCGCCGAGTGATCGTCCTCCAGCGCCCCGGCCGGCACGGCGTGCACCAGGCCGCCGTAGTCCAGCTCCACGAGCGAGCGCGGGTGGAACTCCTCCAGCCAGCGCCCGACGTCCACCAGGCCGTCGATCAGCGGCCCCTCGTCCATGGCCTCCTTCAGGGCCCGCAGGCCCCGGGCCACGCGCCGCCGGGCCTGGACCATCGGCGTGCGGTAGCGCAGCACGGGCGGGCTGTCGACCGAGGCACCCTTGTCGTACTCACGCTCCTCGTCGGAGACCAGCACGAACCAGTTGATCGGCACCTGCCAGGTCGCCGTACGGATCCACGGCCGGGCGTCCGGGTTGTCCGCCAGCCAGCGCTCGTAGTCCTGGGTGGCCTGGCTCCGCAGGAAGGGCGGCAGGACCACGTCCAGGACGGGCTGCGGGAGCTCCTCGGAGAGTTCGTCCAGGGCCTGCCAGCCGCGCAGCCGGGTACGCCAGGGGCAGACGCAGACGACGCCGTCGACGTCGAGCACGAAGGCGTCCTCGCTCTCGTGCACCGGCACCGGGACCGGCGGGGTGGGCGCCAAGTCGGCCAGGGCACGACGGAGTTCGTCCTGGTACGAGGGACGGTCCGTACGACGCGCGTAGCGGGCCCAGTGGCTGCGCTCCGGCTCGGCGAAGGCGGCCAGCGGTTCGTACACGCGCAGGTAGGTCGCGTAGGGGACGATCACCGAGGACACCTTGGGCACGCCTGCTCCCTCCCCCGCGCTCCGTCGCGAAAACCTGCGGAACCCACTCACAAACGCACGGGAAGACTATGCAAATCGTCGCACGGCTGTACTCCGCACGGAGGGGATCCTGTGCGCGGTGCCGCCCGCGGGCGCACCAGGCTCTAATCTCATGCTCAACAGCTCCCGCCACCCACACGGGAGCCCAGCCCCACCCGCCGCAACTTACTCAGGAGTCACCACAGTGACCGACGTAGCCGGCGCGCCTGCTGATGTACTGCACACCCTGTTCCACTCGGACCAGGGGGGTCATGAGCAAGTCGTGCTCTGCCAGGATCGCGCGAGCGGCCTCAAGGCCGTCATCGCCCTCCACTCCACCGCCCTGGGCCCCGCGCTCGGCGGTACGCGCTTCTACCCGTACGCCAGCGAGGCGGAGGCCGTCGCCGACGCGCTGAACCTCGCGCGCGGGATGTCGTACAAGAACGCCATGGCCGGCCTCGACCACGGCGGCGGCAAGGCCGTGATCATCGGCGACCCGGAGCGGATCAAGAGCGAGGAGCTGCTCCTCGCCTACGGCCGCTTCGTGGCCTCCCTCGGCGGCCGCTACGTCACCGCCTGCGACGTCGGTACGTACGTCGCCGACATGGACGTCGTGGCCCGCGAGTGCCGCTGGACCACCGGCCGCTCCCCCGAGAACGGCGGCGCCGGGGACTCCTCCGTCCTCACCGCCTACGGCGTCTACCAGGGCATGCGCGCCTGCGCCCAGCACCTGTGGGGCGACCCGACGCTGCGCGCGAAGCGGGTCGGCATCGCGGGCGTCGGCAAGGTCGGCCACCACCTGGTGGAGCACCTGGTGAAGGAGGGCGCCGAGGTCTTCGTCACGGACGTGCGCGAGGACGCCGTGCGGCGGATCACCGAGCGGCACCGGAACGTGATCGCCGTCAAGGACACCGACGAGCTGATCCGGGTCGACGGGCTGGGCATCTACGCCCCCTGCGCGCTGGGCGGCGCCCTGAACGACGACACGGTGCCGGTGCTGACCGCCGAGGTGGTCTGCGGCGCCGCCAACAACCAGCTCGCCCACCCGGGTGTGGAGAAGGACCTCGCCGACCGCGGGATCCTCTACGCGCCGGACTACGTGGTGAACGCCGGCGGTGTCATCCAGGTGGCCGACGAGCTGCACGGCTTCGACTTCGAGCGGTGCCGGGCGCAGGCGGCGAAGATCTACGACACGACGCTGGCCATATTCGCACGTGCGAAGGAGGACGGTATTCCGCCGGCCGCCGCGGCCGACCGGATCGCCGAGCAGCGGATGCACGACGCGGCCATGGCGCGCCGGGCGCGCTGAACCGGAGCGGATACGGGACTGACCCGGAGGGGTCTCGTACGTTTGGCCGGTACCCGTCGGTGGGCAGTTAGAGAGAACTCTCACTTCTACCGGCGGGTCGACCGCCGATAAGTGGTTAAAATCGCGGTTGACCAGCGAGGACGGGGCGCCTCGAGGGTCCTGGGCGCGGGCACGTCATGCGGGCGACGTACCGTATGGGCGCGGGCTCAGGTACCGTGGAAGCCCTACGGACACGGTCTCTCTGCGGAGAGTCCGTGCCGGACCATGAACGCGTGTCAAGACTCTGGGGCCGTCGAGCCCCGTCGTTGAGGGGGTCGAGCCATGGGGCGCGGCCGGGCCAAGGCCAAGCAGACGAAGGTCGCCCGCCAGCTGAAGTACAACAGCGGTGGGACTGACCTCTCACGCCTGGCCGAGGAGCTGGGTGCATCGCCTTCACATCCGCAGCCGCCTAACGGCGAGCCGGTGGTCGAGGACGATGATCAGGATGAGGACCTGTACGCACGGTACGCCGACCTCTATGAGGACGACGACGAGGACGAGGACGACCAGTCCTCACAACACCGTCGCGGCGCTTGACCCTGCACTGAGCACTCACCCGGTCGGTGACTCCGGTCACCGACCGGGTTCTGTGCTGCTCGCAGGGTTATGACCCCCGTGCCTCAGCTCGCGTAGTCACCGATCAGGGCGGCGCCGGTGGTGTGCTCGCCCCGGTCCGTGATCTCCCCTGCCACCCAGGCGTCCACGCCACGGTCGGCCAGGGTCGCCAGGGCCACGTCCGTGGACTCCTGCGGCACGATCGCGATCATGCCCACGCCCATGTTCAGGGTCTTCTCCAGCTCCAGGCGCTCGACCTGACCCGTCCGGCCGACGAGGTCGAAGATCGGGGCCGGGGTCCAGGTGGAGCGGTCGACGATCGCGTGCAGGCCGTCCGGGATCACCCGGGCGAGGTTCGCAGCGAGGCCGCCGCCGGTGATGTGGCTGAAGGCGTGCACCTCGGTAGTGCGCATCAGGGCCAGGCAGTCCAGCGAGTAGATCTTCGTCGGCTCCAGCAGCTCCTCTCCGAGGGTGCGGCCGAGCTCGTCGATGTGGGTGTCCAGCGCGAGGCCCGCCTGGTTCAGCAGGACGTGGCGGACGAGGGAGTACCCGTTCGAGTGAAGACCGGAGGACGCCATGGCGATCACCGCGTCACCCGTACGGATACGATCCGCGCCGAGCAGCCGGTCGGCCTCCACGACACCCGTACCGGCGCCGGCGACGTCGAAGTCGTCCTCGCCCAGCAGGCCCGGGTGCTCGGCGGTCTCGCCGCCGACCAGGGCGCAGCCAGCCAGCACACAGCCCTCGGCGATGCCCTTGACGATGGCGGCGACGCGCTCGGGGTGGACCTTGCCGACGCAGATGTAGTCGGTCATGAACAGCGGCTCGGCGCCGCAGACCACGATGTCGTCCATGACCATGGCGACCAGGTCGTGGCCGATGCTGTCGTAGACGCCCAGCTGGCGGGCGATGTCGACCTTGGTGCCGACGCCGTCCGTGGCGGAGGCGAGCAGGGGACGCTCGTAGTTCTTCAGGGCGGAGGCGTCGAAGAGGCCGGCGAAGCCGCCGAGGCCGCCGAGGACCTCGGGGCGCTGCGCCTTCTTCACCCACTCCTTCATGAGTTCTACGGCGCGGTCGCCCGCTTCGATGTCGACACCTGCTGTTTTGTAGGAAGCAGATGCAGGGCTGGCGCCGCCCTCGGCACTGTGGGTCTCAGACATGGCTGTGAGAGCTTTCGTGTCGTACGGCAGGTGATACGGGCTGACTACGGGCGGCGGATCGCGTCGGCGGCGGCCGTGGCGGCCGGGCCGGCGGCCAGCTCGGTCTCGAGGAGCTGCTTGCCGAGCAGCTCGGGGTCCGGGAGCTCCATCGGGTATTCGCCGTCGAAGCAGGCGCGGCACAGGTTCGGCTTGGCGATGGTGGTCGCCTCGATCATGCCGTCGATGGAGATGTACGCCAGGGAGTCGGCGCCCATCGAGGTGCCGATCTCGTCGACGGTCATGCCGTTGGCGATGAGCTCGGCGCGGGTGGCGAAGTCGATGCCGAAGAAGCAGGGCCACTTCACGGGCGGCGAGGAGATCCGGATGTGGACCTCGGCGGCGCCCGCCTCGCGGAGCATGCGGACCAGGGCCCGCTGCGTGTTGCCGCGCACGATCGAGTCGTCGACGACGACCAGGCGCTTGCCCTTGATGACTTCCTTCAGCGGGTTCAGCTTCAGGCGGATACCCAGCTGGCGGATGGTCTGCGAGGGCTGGATGAACGTACGCCCGACGTAGGCGTTCTTCACCAGGCCGGAGCCGAAGGGGATGCCGGACGCCTCCGCGTAGCCGATGGCGGCGGGGGTGCCGGACTCCGGGGTCGCTATGACGAGGTCGGCGTCGACCGGGGCTTCCTTGGCGAGCTTGCGGCCCATCTCCACCCGGGAGAGGTAGACGTTCCGGCCGGCGATGTCGGTGTCCGGGCGGGCCAGATACACGTACTCGAAGACGCAGCCCTTGGGCTTCGCTTCCGCGAATCGGGAGGACCGCAGGCCGTTCTCGTCGATGGCGACGAACTCGCCCGGCTCGATCTCGCGGACATAGCTGGCGCCGCAGATGTCGAGGGCCGCGGACTCGGAGGCCACGACCCAGCCGCGCTCCAGGCGGCCGAGGACCAGCGGGCGGATGCCCTGCGGGTCGCGGCCCGCGTACAGCGTGTGCTCGTCCATGAAGACGAGGGAGAAGGCGCCCTTGACCTGGGGGAGGACGCGATGGGCCGCATCCTCGATGGTCAGCGGCTTGCCGTCCTCGTCGACCTGGGCCGCCAGGAGCGCGGTGAGCAGGTCGGTGTCGTTCGTCGCCGCGACGCGCGGGGTGCGGCCGCCCTCCTGCTTGGGCAGGTCGGCGACCATCTCCGCGAGCTGGGCGGTGTTGACCAGGTTGCCGTTGTGGCCGAGCGCGATGGAGCCGTGCCCGGTGGCACGGAACGTCGGCTGGGCGTTCTCCCACACGGAGGCACCGGTGGTCGAGTAGCGGGCGTGTCCGACCGCGATGTGTCCCTGGAGCGAGCCGAGGGAGGTTTCGTCGAAGACCTGGGAGACCAGGCCCATGTCCTTGAAGACAAGGATCTGAGAGCCGTTGCTGACCGCGATTCCCGCGGATTCCTGGCCTCGATGCTGGAGGGCGTAGAGCCCGAAGTACGTGAGCTTGGCGACCTCTTCGCCCGGAGCCCAGACACCGAAGACGCCACAAGCGTCCTGGGGGCCCTTCTCACCGGGGAGCAGGTCGTGGTTGAGTCGTCCGTCACCACGTGGCACGCCACCGAGTGTAGGCGAGGTCGACCACTGGTCCGAATTGGGGATTCCGGACTTTTTGGTGGATCACTGCTCGGCTACGGCTCGCACACTCGTACCGTTTTCGCTGGTCAGCGTAAGAGTCTGGTGATCGACTCCGTACTTCAGCTTCCCGTCGAAAAGACGCAGCAGGGTCTTCTCGCCGGACATGAGTGAGTCTTCGCACATCATTCGGGTCGTGGCCGGAGGGCCCAGGGTGATATGGCCGTCGCGCACGGTGGCCTTGGCGTTTACCTTGTTGCAGCCGAGGCTTCCGGAGACGGTGCCCTTCTTCTCGTCGAAGGTGAGGTGGGCGCGGCCGTCGGCCTTCGGGGTCGTGACGGTCCACTTGGTGCCGCTCAGCGCGGCGTCCTCGGCCTTGGTGAGACGGACGGTGTCGCCCTTGTCGGTGGTGAGGGTGAGGCGGTCGCCGTCCACCTTCGCCTTGAACTCCTGGTCGGAGAGTGTGCGGGCGAGGGTCTCCTCGAAGGCCATCGGCTTGTTCTCGCAGGCCATCTCCGTGGCCATGGTCTTGCTGAGCCGGACGCGGTCGCCGTCGACGGTGGCGTCGGCGCCGAAGTTGTTGCAGCCGAAGCTGCCCTCGGCCCGGCCCTTGTCGATGGTCACGTGGGCGCCGGTGGGTGCCTTCCGGGTGGTGCCGTCCGCGGTGACGCTGTCCACGCTCCACCGCATGCCGGTCACCGCCGGCTTGTCGGCACCGACCGAACCGCTGCCGCTGTCCGCCTTCTCACTGCCGCAGGCCGCCATGAGCGGGACGAGCATGGCGGCGGCCGTCAGGGTCATGCGCTGCTTCTGCCTGTCCATGCCACTTCGACGGGGCACCCGGGGGGATCGGTTCCCTTTACCTCATCAAGGGCAGGTACGCGTCCAGGTCGGCCCGCTCGCCGCTCGCGCTGACATGGGCGTCCTGGAGCGCCTGCTTCCAGGTCAGCCGCCCGGTCGCCAGCCGGATCCAGGTGAGCGGGTCCGTCTCGACGACGTTGGGCGGGGTGCCCCGGGTGTGCCTCGGACCTTCCACGCACTGCACCACCGCGTACGGCGGCACCCGCACCTCCGTCGAGCCGCCGGGCGCCTTCGCGGCGAGCGCGTCGGCGAGCAGCCGGGTGCAGGCGGCCAGGGCCTGACGGTCGTAGGGGATGTCCAGGCCGGGGACGGCGGTGTTGAGGTCGTCGGTGTGGACGACGAGTTCGACGGTGCGCGTGACGACGTAGTCGGCCAGGGGCAGGGCGCCCGCGCTGGTGGGGAGCAGCCGGCCGGCGGGGTGCGCGTCGAGGTGCGCGGTGAAGCGGTGCTCGGCGTCGGCGAAGTGGGTGTCGAGGTCCGGGTGCTGCTCGGCCAGGCGGCGGGCGGTGGCGGCGATGGCCGGGGCGTCGTCGGCTATGGCGAACGGCCAGTCGAGCAGTCGGCCGTCCTGCCGCGCCGGCTCGGGCTCCCGGAGCAGCCGGTCCACGGCGTCCAGGGCCATGGCGCAGTGCGCGGCCAGCTCGCGCACGGTCCAGTCGCCGAGGCGCGTGGGCAGGGCCAGCCGGTCGGGGCCGAGGGTGCCCACGGCCCGGCGTATGTTCCCGAACTGGGCGAGCACGGCGGCTCGGGTCTTGGCGGGGTCGTACGCGCGGGGGCGCTTCTTGGCCGGGGGCATGAGGGACACACTAAGTGCGGGCTGTGACAGTCGGGGGTGCCTCGAAGGTCTGCCCGTTGCCGGGCACGCCGATGCCGGTCCAGGTGAAGGGGACGCCCCGGGCGCCGTCCGGGTCGGGGCCGTCCATCAGCTGGAAGTGGAGGTGCGGCTCGGAGGAGTTGCCGGAGTTGCCGCAGCGGGCGAGCGGTTGTCCGGCCTGGACGCGGTCGCCCTCGCGGACGGTGAGGGAGCCGCGTTGCAGGTGGGCGTAGGCGGCGTAGGTGCCGTTGCCGAGGTCGAGGACGATGTGGTTGCCGAGGATGCGGCGGATGCCGGACATCTCTCGTACCGAGCCTTCGATGAGCATCAGGTACAGCAGCCCGAGCAGTGAGTTGCGGCTGAGGTGGTCGCGCTGCCCCTCCGCGGCCCGTACGACCGTGGCGTCGGCGACCGCGAGGATCTCGGCGCCGAAGGCCGGGAAGTCCTCGGGGCGGCGGGCGAGCGGCCACAGCCACCGGAAGGCGGGGCGGGAGCCCGGCTCGGGCTCAGCGAGGATGTCGATGGCGTACGTCTGCCCGTGGGCGTGGACCCCGTGGCTCGGGGTGCGGTCGGCCGGGCTGTTCAGCGCGGACCAGCGGCCGGTCACGGGCGGGGCGACTTCGAGGGGTTCCCGGGCCCGGCGCGCACTGTCCGGGGCGCCGCCCCACCGGTTGGCGACGGTGACGACGGCGTACGCGAGGAGCAGCAGCAGGCAGTTCCACAAGATGGGGTAGCCCCAGCCGAAGCAGATATGGGCGATCACCAGGCCGATGAAGGCCAGCTGGAGGCCCTGGAAGGCCACCATCCCGAGCTTGTGCGCAGACATCCCGTCCCCGTTCCCTCGCTTCTACGGCCTGGCCGTCGCCACCGCCACCAGCAGCGGTACGACGCGCTGGGCCGGCACCTCGTAGCGGCCCCGGCCGGTCGTGTGCAGCCAGCCGGTGCCGGTGAGCTGGCGCAGGTGGTGGTAGATCTGGCCGGTCGTGCCGACCTCGTCCAGCTCGGCGAGTTCGGCCGCGGTGCGCCGGCCGCCGAGGATCTCGCGGAGCAGCCGGAGCCGGACCGGGTGGCCGAGTGCCGCGAACGACTCGGCGGCCGCCGTCCAGTCCCCCTCCAGCAGCCCCTCCGTCAGGGCGCCCATCTGCCATGCGTACGGCTCACCCGTCGGCAGGCGCACGGAGCCGGTGTAGAGGACACCTCCGTCGTCCGCCCCCAGCTCGGCCAGCTGCTCCTTCAGGCCGTTCAGGGCCCAGAAGTCGCTCTCGTCGAGGCGGGGTCCGGCACGGTGGGCGCCTTCCAGGGCCGCCAGCCGGCGCTCGAGGTCGGCGACGCGTGCTTCCAGTTCCACTCCTCCAAGATTACGGAACTACGTAATTACGCGCAAGCGTGCGGGAGGGAACGCCGAAGCCCCCGCCCGGCGGACCGGGCGGGGGCTTCGTGACATCCGGCCGGCTTACGCCAGCAGCGCCGGAATCGTCGCCTCGTGCGTCTCGCGCAGCTCGGACAGGGAGAGTGCGAACTCGCCCTGGACGTCCACCGAGTCCCCGTCGACGACACCGATGCGGGTGGCCGGGAGGCCCCGCGCGCCGCACATGTCGTTGAAGCGGAGCTCCTCCGAGCGCGGCACGGCCACGACCGCGCGGCCCGCCGACTCGGAGAAGAGGAAGGTGAAGGCGTCCAGACCGTCCGGGACGATCAGGCGGGCGCCCTTGCCGCCCAGCAGCGCCGACTCGACGACCGCCTGGATCAGGCCGCCGTCGGACAGGTCGTGCGCCGAGTCGATCATGCCGTCCCGGGAGGCGGCGATCAGGATCTCCGCGAGCAGCCGCTCCCGCTCCAGGTCGACCTTGGGCGGCAGACCGCCGAGGTGGTCGTGCACGACCTGGGACCAGGCCGAACCGCCGAACTCCTCACGCGTGTCGCCGAGGAGGTAGAGCAGCTGCCCCTCCTCCTGGAAGGCGACCGGCGTGCGGCGGGCCACGTCGTCGATCACGCCGAGGACCGCGACCACCGGGGTCGGGTGGATGGCGGCCTCGCCCGTCTGGTTGTAGAGGGAGACGTTGCCGCCGGTCACCGGGGTGCCCAGCTGCTGACAGGCGTCGGCCAGACCGCGCACGGCCTCCGCGAACTGCCACATCACCGCCGGGTCCTCGGGCGAACCGAAGTTCAGGCAGTCGGAGACGGCGAGCGGCTTCGCGCCGGTCGTGGCGACGTTGCGGTACGCCTCCGCCAGCGCCAACTGGGCGCCGTGGTACGGGTCCAGCTTCGCGTACCGGCCGTTGCCGTCCGTGGCGAGGGCCACGCCGAGGCCGGACTCCTCGTCGATCCGGATCATGCCGGAGTCCTCGGGCTGGGCGAGGACCGTGTTGCCCTGCACGAAGTGGTCGTACTGCGAGGTGATCCAGGACTTGGACGCCTGATTCGGGGAGCCGACCAGCTTCAGGACCTGGTCCTTCAGCTCGGCGGCGGAGGACGGCCGCGGCAGCTTGTTCGCGTCGTCCGCCTGGAGCGTGTCCTGCCAGGACGGGCGGGCGTACGGGCGCTCGTAGACCGGGCCCTCGTGCGCGACCGTGCGCGGGTCGACGTCGACGATCTTGCCGCCGTGCCAGTAGATCTCCAGGCGGTCGCCGTCGGTCACCTCACCGATGACGGTGGCGATGACGTCCCACTTCTCGCAGATCTCCAGGAAGCGGTCGACCTTCTCCGGCTCGACGACCGCGCACATGCGCTCCTGCGACTCGCTCATGAGGATTTCCTCGGGCGAGAGGGTGGAGTCGCGCAGGGGGACGTCGTCGAGGGTGACGCGCATACCGCCCGAGCCGTTCGACGCCAGCTCACTCGTCGCGCAGGACAGGCCCGCCGCGCCGAGGTCCTGGATGCCGACGACCAGCTTCTCCCGGAAGGCCTCCAGGGTGCACTCGATGAGGAGCTTCTCCTGGAAGGGGTCGCCGACCTGGACGGCCGGGCGCTTCGACGGCTTGGCGTCGTCGAAGGTCTCGGAGGCCAGGATCGAGGCACCGCCGATGCCGTCACCGCCGGTCCGGGCCCCGTACAGGATGACCTTGTTGCCCGCGCCGGAGGCCTTCGCGAGGTGGATGTCCTCGTGCCGCATCACACCGATGGCACCGGCGTTGACCAGCGGGTTGCCCTGGTAGCAGGAGTCGAAGACGACCTCGCCGCCGATGTTGGGCAGACCCAGGCAGTTGCCGTAGCCGCCGATGCCGGCGACGACACCCGGCAGCACGCGCTTGGTGTCGGGGTGGTCGGCCGCGCCGAAGCGCAGCGGGTCGACGACCGCGACCGGGCGGGCGCCCATCGCGATGATGTCGCGGACGATGCCGCCGACACCCGTGGCCGCGCCCTGGTAGGGCTCCACGTACGACGGGTGGTTGTGCGACTCGACCTTGAAGGTGACCGCGTAGCCCTGGCCGACGTCCACGACACCGGCGTTCTCGCCGATGCCGACGAGCAGCGCGTCGGACTGCGGGGCCTTCTCGCCGAACTGGCGCAGGTGCACCTTCGACGACTTGTACGAGCAGTGCTCGGACCACATGACGGAGTACATGGCGAGCTCGGCCCCGGTGGGCCGGCGGCCGAGGATCTCCACGACCCGCTCGTACTCGTCCTTCTTCAGGCCGAGTTCGGCCCAGGGCAGCTCGACGTCGGGGGTCTCGGCCGCGTGCTCGACCGTGTCCAGAGGCGTCCGGCTCATGCGTTGACCAGCTTCTTGAGGATCGAGGTGAAGAACGGCAGACCGTCGGTACGACCGGTACCGATCAGCTGCTCGACTGCGTGCTCGGGGTGCGGCATGAGGCCGACCACGTTTCCGGCCGCGTTGCTGACGCCGGCGATGTCCCGCTGCGAGCCGTTGGGGTTGAAGTCGAGGTACCGGAAGGCGACGCGGCCCTCGGCCTCCAGCTGGTCGAGCGTGTACGCGTCGGCGACGTACTGCCCGTCGTTGTTCTTCAGCGGGATGTGGATCTCCTGGCCGGCCGTGTAGTCGGTGGTCCAGGAGGTCTCGGCGTTCTCCACCCGCAGCTTCTGGTCACGGCAGATGAAGTGCAGGTGGTCGTTGCGCAGCATCGTGCCCGGCAGCAGATGGGCCTCGGTGAGGATCTGGAAGCCGTTGCAGATGCCGAGCACCGGCAGACCGGCCTTCGCCTGCTCCAGCAGGGGCTCCATCACCGGCGAGAAACGGGCGATGGCCCCGGCGCGCAGATAGTCGCCGTAGGAGAAACCACCGCACAACACCACGGCGTCGACCTGCTTGAGGTCCTTGTCCTTGTGCCACAGGGCGACCGGCTCGGCGCCCGCGACCCGGATCGCGCGCTGCGTGTCCCGGTCGTCCAGACTGCCGGGAAAAGTGACCACGCCAATACGAGCGGTCACTTCACGGCCTCCGCGACTTCCTCGACCCGGACGGTGAAGTCCTCGATCACGGTGTTCGCGAGGAAGGACTCCGCAAGATCGTGAATGCGGGCGAGGGCGGCCTCGTCGACCGGCCCGTCAACTTCCAGTTCGAAACGCTTTCCCTGGCGGACGTCCGAGATCCCCTCGAAACCCAGCCGCGGCAGTGCGCGCTGCACCGCCTGGCCCTGGGGGTCGAGGATCTCCGGCTTGAGCATGACGTCGACTACGACGCGTGCCACGTGCACTCCCGGTGGTGTGGTGCTGAGCAGGTTCCTGCAGTGGTTTCAGACTACCCGCACAAAATTTCTACGCGCGTCGACTTGTAGGAAGCTACGTGACGGTCATCACGATCCCGCATCGACGGGTCCACACACGAAAATTTCCGGGAAAGATTCCGGGTCGTCACCCGAAACCTATTGCGTTCGGACACGCCAAAGGATTTAGTCGGACTTCACAATGCATTGCACGGCACTGTACAAATGAATTGGCAAGTGCCGCAGGAAGGGACCGATATTCGTGGCGCAGAAGGTCGTGGTCACTCTCTTTGACGACATCGACGGCTCGGAAGCGGCGGAAACGATCGCTTTCGGACTGGACGGCAAGTCGTACGAGATCGACCTGAACGAAGGCAATGCCGACGAACTGCGGAAGGCGCTCGCGCCTTACGTGGAGGCCGGCCGCAAGCGGTCCCGCTCGGGCAAGGCGTACCGGCAGACGGAGGTCGCCCCCGACCCGTCGGCCGTGCGGGCCTGGGCCCAGGCCAACAAGATGGAGGTCCCCGCGCGCGGGCGCATCCCCAAGAGGGTCTACGAGGCGTTCACGGCCGCGCAGTGACGGCCCGGTGAGCCCCGTCCGACGGCCGGCCATCCGCCCCTCGCGCCAACCGACTTGCGCAGCACCCGGGCTGATCAGTTAGAGTCTGGAGCACGCCGAGGGGCAAGGCCGAAAGGCCCAGCTCACGGAAACATGCGGGTGTAGTTCAGTAGTAGAACATCCCCCTTCCAGGGGGAAGGCGCAGTGTGCGATTCCTGTCACCCGCTCTGCATCGCCGTACCGACCACTCCTGTGGATCAGGTAGGCTGGTGCCCGCACCGATCGGTGAGAGCCGATCGGGGGCAATTGCGGACGTAGCTCAGCTGGTAGAGCGCAACCTTGCCAAGGTTGAGGTCGCGAGTTCGAACCTCGTCGTCCGCTCGGGAATGAGACCCCGGTCCATCAGGACCGGGGTCTTTTCGTGCGTCTGGCGGGCCCGTCTGACATTTGTCATGCCGAGTGATGACAGCGCGCACTGCCCGGGGGCCGCCCTGGGCGGAACGCTGAAGGCTTGGAAAACAACGGACACGAACACGTGATTGAGGTCACTGACCTGCGGCGTGTGTACGGGGGCGGGTTCGAGGCGGTAAGCGGAATCAGCTTTTCCGTACGACGCGGGGAGATCTTCGCGCTGCTGGGGACCAACGGCGCGGGCAAGACATCGACCGTGGAGGTGCTGGAAGGGCTCGCGCCGCCGACCTCCGGGACGGTGCGGGTGCTCGGCCATGACCCCTGCACCGAGCGGGCCGCCGTCCGCCCGCGCACCGGCGTCATGCTCCAGGAAGGCGGCTTCCCCTCCGAGCTGACCGTCGCGGAGACCGCGCGGATGTGGGCGGGGTGCGTGAGCGGGGCCCGTCCGCCGTCGGAGGTCCTCGCGCTGGTCGGACTGGAGTCGAAGGCCGGCGTCCGGGTCAAGCAGTTGTCCGGCGGCCAGCGGCGCCGCCTGGATCTGGCACTCGCCCTGCTCGGCCACCCCGAGGTGCTCTTCCTGGACGAGCCGACCACCGGACTGGACGTCGAAGGCCGCCGGGAAACGTGGGAGTTGGTGAGCGCACTGCGCGACGGCGGCACGACGGTGCTGCTGACCACGCACTACCTGGAAGAGGCCGAGAACCTCGCCGACCGGCTGGCGATCATGCACGAGGGCCGTGTCGCCCTCACCGGGACCCCGGCCGAGGTGACCGCTTCGGAGCCGTCGCGCATCTCCTTCGAACTGCCCGACGGCTACTTGGTGGGCGATCTGCCGCCGCTCGGGGAGATGGGCGTGACCGGGCACGAGACCGACGGCCGGATCGTCCGGCTCCGCACCCATGAACTGCAGCGCGCGGCCACCGGGCTGCTGCTGTGGGCCGAGCGGGCCCGGGTGGAACTGCGCCGCCTGGACGTGCGGTCGGCCTCCCTGGAGGAGGCGTTCCTCGGGATCGCCGAGGAGGCCTCCGCGGGACGGGCCACGGCAACGACGACGAAGGAGTACGCGGCATGAGCGCCACCCACACGACGCCCCGCCCGGCGCCCGGCACGAAAGCCGCGGGCACCACGCCGATGAGCCGCATGACGGCACTGGCCCGCGCCGAGCTGACCCTGCTCGGGCGGAACAGGGGCGCGCTCGTCGCCGCACTGTTCGTGCCGCTGGTGATGCCGGTCAGCGTGCGGTCGGCGGCCCAGGAGATGGACCTCGCGGGGGCGGGGCTGGACGCCGGCACCCTGGTGCTGCCCGCCGCGGTCGGCTTCTCCCTGCTGTTCGCCGTGTACTCGGTGCTCGTCGGCGTCTTCGTCGTCCGGCGTGAGGAACTCGTCCTCAAGCGACTGCGCACCGGTGAGCTGCGGGACACCGAGATCCTGGCCGGCTCCGCCATGCCCGCCGCCGTCACCGCGCTCGCGCAGTGCCTGCTGCTCGCGGTGGGCTGCACCGTGCTGCTGGACATGTCCGCGCCGTCCGCGCCCCAGCTGGCCGTCGTGGGCCTGCTGTTGGGGCTCGTGCTGTGCGCCGCCCTCGCCGCGGTCACCGCCGGTTTCACCCGGACCGGCGAGAGCGCCCAGGTCACGCCCATGCCGCTGCTGATCGTCTCGATGATGGGCTCGGGCATGTTCTTTCCGCTGGAGCTGCTGCCGGACCGGCTGGCCTCGCTGTGCGAGCTGCTGCCGCTGACGCCCGTCGTCAGCCTGGTGCGCGGCGGCTGGACCGGTGACCTGTCGGCGTACGAGGCGCTGGGCGCCGTGGCGACGGCGGTGGCCTGGATCCTCGTGTCGGTGTTTGCTGTACGGCGGTGGTTCCGCTGGGAACCGCGGCGCTGACCAAGGGGGGGAGGGACGGGCTGATGCGCGGGCCGGGCAGGTGGTGGCGGCGGAAGACGACGCCGGAGAAGGTCGAGACGTACACGCGGTGGTCGTTCCACTTCTTCGCGCTGGTCGAGTGCCTGACGGTCGGATTCACGGTCGCACCGGTGGCCGAGCGGATCGGCGGCCTGCTGCTGCTGATGGTCGCCGTGCACTGCGCGGTCTGCGTCGTCACCGTGTCGCGGGCGCTGGACTGGACGCGGGGCCGGCGGCCCCAGCCCGTCAGGATGCTGTGGATGCTGGCCGCCGTCACCGCCGCGGTCTCCGTCACCGCGGTCGGCATCGCCGAGCACGGACCGGACGGCGAGGCCGTCGGCGCCGCCGCGGGCGGGACCGTCGGGGTCGTCCTGATCGTGGGCATCGGCATCATCGCGCTCGGCGTCCAGCAGCGGCGGCGTGTCCTCGCGGTCGTCGGGGGCTTCGCGGGGTGCGCCTGGATCATGCCCGTCATGCGGGGCGCCCCCGTGGACGCCGCGTTCTCCGCGGCGGCGTTGGTGTTGCTGGGTGGTGGGGCCCTCGCCTTCACGGCCGTCGTCTCCGTGTGGCTGCTCAACATCGTCTACGAACTCGACGAGGCCCGCGAGACCCGGGCCCGGCTCGCCGTCGCCGAGGAGCGGCTCAGGTTCGGGCGTGATCTGCACGACGTCATGGGGCGGAACCTGGCCGTGATCGCGCTCAAGAGCGAACTGGCCGTGCAGCTGGCCCAGCGGGGCCGGCCGGAGGCCGTGGCACAGATGGTCGAGGTCCAGCGGCTCGCGCACGAGTCGCAGCGGGAGGTGCGAGAGGTCGTCCGCGGCTACCGGGAGGCCGACCTCGCGGTAGAACTCGCCGGGGCGCAAGGGGTGCTGGCCGCGGCCGGCATCGACTGCACGGTGAGCGGGGCGACGGTGGCCGGGCTGCCGGTCGCGGTCCAGTCAGCCCTGGGGTGGGTGGTGCGGGAGGCCGCGACGAATGTCCTGCGGCACGGGGACGCGCGGCGGTGTGCGGTGCGGCTGCGGGTGGTGGAGGGGTGCGTGGTGTTGTCCGTGGAGAACGACGGGGTGGTCACGGAGGCCGACACCGGGCTGCCCGGCGCTCCCGGCTCCTCCGGCCCCTCCGGCCCCTCCGGCTCGGGGCTCGCCGGATTGCGGGAGCGGCTGGCGGAGATCGACGGCACGTTGGAGGCCGGGTCCGCGGGGCGGGGGCTGTTCCGGCTGACGGCGGAGATTCCGCTGCCGTCGTCGGCCACCCCTTCCGCCACCGCCGGCCCCGCGTCCGTCTCCGCCGTGCGTTCCGTGAGTGAGGTCACGCCTTGACGGCCGGGGAGCCCGTGCGGCTGCTGCTCGCCGACGACGAGCACCTCATCCGTTGGGCGCTCGCCGCGCTGCTGTCGCTGGAGGACGACCTCATGATCGTCGCCGAGGCGGCCACCGGTCCGGAGGCGCTGGCGATGGCCCGGGCGCACGAGCCCGATGTCGCGGTGCTGGATCTCCAGATGCCCGGCGCCGACGGTGTGAAGGTCGCCACATCCCTGCGCTCCGAACTGCCCGGCTGCAAGGTGCTCATCGTCACCAGCCACGGGCGGCCCGGGCACCTGAAGCGGGCGCTGGAGGCCGGGGTGCGGGGGTTCGTGCCGAAGACCGTGAGTGCGCAGCGGCTCGCGGAGCTCATTCGTACGGTGCACGCCGGTAACCGCTACGTCGACCCGGAGTTGGCCGCCGACGCGATCGCCGCCGGGGATTCGCCGCTGACCGCGCGGGAGGCGGAGGTGCTGGAACTCGCCGCCGACGGGGCACCCGTGGCGGAGATCGCCGAGCGGGCCGCGCTGTCGCAGGGGACCGTACGGAACTACCTGTCCTCGGCGGTGTCGAAGCTCGGGGCGGAGAACCGGCATGCGGCGGTGCGTCTCGCACGAGAGCGAGGTTGGGTATAGTGGTTCCCGCGCCACGGCGCATGCGAACGTAGCTCAGTTGGTAGAGCGCAACCTTGCCAAGGTTGAGGTCGCGAGTTCGAACCTCGTCGTTCGCTCCAGCGAGAAGCCCCCCGGTTCCGGCCGGGGGGCTTCTGTGTGTTCAGGACCAGGTCAGGCCCGTCAGGCGCTCGTACGCCTCCACGTACTTGGCGCGGGTGGCGTCGACGACCTGCTGCGGCAGCGCCGGCGGGGGCTGCTCGCTCTTGCGGTCCCAGCCGGACTCCGCCGAGGTCAGCCAGTCGCGGACGAACTGCTTGTCGTACGACGGCTGCGCCCGGCCCGGCTCCCACTGGTCGGCCGGCCAGAAACGGGAGGAGTCCGCGGTGAGGACCTCGTCCGCGAGGACCAGGTCGTCGCCGTCGAGGCCGAACTCGAACTTCGTGTCCGCGAGGATGATGCCCCGCTCCCGGGCGATGTCCCGGCCCCTGGCGTAGACGGCGAGGGTCGCCTGGCGCAGTCGGGCCGCGGTGTCCGCGCCGACCTGGCGGGCGACCTCCTCGTAGGAGACGTTCTCGTCGTGCTCGCCGACGGCGGCCTTGGTGGCCGGGGTGAAGATCGGCGCGGGCAGTTCGCTGCCGTCGACCAGGCCCTCGGGGAGGGCGAGGCCGCAGACCGTGCGGGACTCCTTGTACTCGACCAGGCCCGAGCCGGTGAGGTACCCGCGGGCCACGCACTCCACGGGGACCATCTGCAGGGACTTGCAGACCAGCGTGCGGCCCGCCCAGTCGGCGGGGGCGCCTGCGGGCAGTTCGGTGCTCAGGACGTGGTTCGGGACCAGGTCGGCGAGCTGGTCGAACCACCACAGGGAGAGCTGGGTGAGGACCCGGCCCTTGTCGGGGATCTCGGTCGGCAGCACCCAGTCGTAGGCGGAGATGCGGTCGCTGGCGACCATCACGAGGTCGCCCGCCTCGTTCTGGTACAGCTCGCGCACCTTGCCGGTGTGCAGATGCACCAGACCCGGAACCTGGATCGGCTCGGGCTTTTCTACGAATCCGGACACGGTTCCTCCCCGTGGTTCTGTCCTATGGGTCGATTCTCCCGTATGCGCGGGTGATCGCGGACAGTGGGTCAGTCGCGTTTGCAGATGCGGTCCAGAAGATTCGCGGTGGCGCGCTGGACGCGGGGGTCGACGTGGCCCGGGCGGTCCAGGGCCGGGGTCCAGGCGAACGTTCCGGATGCGAACACCCAGGCGCCGGAGGGGGCGCGGTAGAGGGACGTCTCCTGGTGGCGCCGGGCGCCTTCCTTGTCGGTGTACGGGGAGTGCGCGAGCAGCACGCGCTCCTCGTGCTCGGGCAGCGGGGCGCGTGGGAAGTAGCGGTCGGCCTCGCCCGCCACCAGGTCGGCTATCTCGTCGCCCTCGTGCGCGCCGGACGCCTCCCACAGCCAGTGATCGGCGTTGCGCACGATCAGGGGCTGCGGCTCGGGCACGTGCCCCGCGTACTGGATGCCGATGAGCTGCTGCTCCGCCCGGTCGATCTCCCGCCACAGCACCGGCTTGCCCGGGCCCCTGCGTTTGCGGCAGGTCAGCAGGCGGTCGGGGACGCCGGACGGGGAGGGGCCCAGTTCCACCTGCCAGTACATGGAGTTGGCGGAGAGGAAGACGAGCGAGGTTCCGGCGTCGCGGGCGAGCTCCACACTGCCGCGCATGGCGGCCGACCAGTACTCGTCGTGGCCCGGGAAGACCAGGCCCCGGTAGTGGGTGGGGTCGACGCGGCCCGCGTGCAGGTCGCTCGCCGTGGCATAGGCGATGTCGTAGCCGTAGCGCTCGGCCCAGCGGATGAAGTCGTAGGCGTGGCCGACGTGGAGGGGGAGGCCCGCGCCCGCGTACGGACGGTCGAAGGAGACCGTCGTGGCGGCCTCCGACTCGCCCAGCAGCCGGCCCTTCTCGTCCCAGGCGTGGTAGAGGCTGGCGCCGGTACGGCCGTCCTCCGGGTAGAGGTTGTACGCCTGCCAGGTGATGTCGGGCAGGACGAGGAGCAGGTCGGCCGGCTGGTCGTGGCGGACCGTGAACGGGACGTGGGAGCGGTAGCCGCCGGCGGTGGTGAGGACGGCGACGTACGCGCCGATGTTCCAGTACGACGGGACCTGGAGGCGCCAGGACAGCCACCAGTGGTGGCAGGAGACCGTCCGGTCCGCGGTGAGCGGCGCGGGCTGCACGATGCCGGACAGCCGCGGGCTGGTCGTGATCTTGGCGGCGCCGTCACCGCCGTAGTGGCCGATGCGGTAGATGTCGACACCGAACTCCTGGGGCGGGTCGACGGTGATGTGGAAGTCGATGGCGGAGCCGGGCGCGACCGCGCCGGTGGAGGTGAAGCCCTTGATCTGGCGGTGGACGTCGTCGGCCGCGCGGGGGCCGTTGGAGCGGGTGGCTTTCCTCGGGGCGTGGGGCGCGTCCTGGTCCACGTACCAGGGGACGACCTGGCCGGTGTCGTCGAAGTACGTCACGGTGCCGCGCAGCCACGGAACGGGACCCTGTCCGAAGGGATCCGTCACGGCGTGCGCCAGCGCTCCCGACTCCCAGCGGCGGATCTGCTCCGAAGCCATGGCTGCTTCCCCTCCCCATCGCCCCCGTGGTGGTGCGTACCGGTGTGGTGCGTGTGGTCTGTGCGGTGAGTGCGTCCCCCTGTGATGCCGTCGCGCTTATGTGCTTGTCGTATGTCGTCAGCCCTTGCCATGTGCGCGAACGGTCCAAGCACATCACATAACGCGCGCACTTCGTCACTGTTCGTTTCGAATTGGCCAGAAGTGGAAGGGGGTGCTCCGGCGGGTCAGACGAGCCGGACCGGCTTCTCCGGGCGTATCCCCAGCTCGGCCAGCCAGGCGCGCAAGGGAGTGGGGTCACCCTCCTCGACCAGGGTGAGGATTTTGGGCGCGAGATCGGCGGTGCGCTCGCCGTTGTGGAGGAGCGTGGGGCCGTCCAGCCAGTCCAGGCCGGGCGTCGCGCCGGCGGTGTCCATCGCGGCACAGCAGATCATCGCCGTGAGGTGGTCGGCGAGCAGCTCACGGGCCGTGCGCGGGGGCTGGAGGGGGAAGAGGGGGAGGGCTCGGTCGTCCCAGAGGGCGAGGGGGTCCGGGGTGGCCGGGGTGCCCGGGGCCGGTGAGGCGGCGGTCGACGGGCGGGGCGTCGCGGCGGCCTCTTCGCGGCCCAGTTCGGCGCTGAGGCGGGCGGCGAGGTTCGCGCTGCGGGGGGTGGTGCCGGTGAGGTCTTCTTCGTCGTCGTCGGGTGGAGGGGGTGGTTCCGGGCTTCTGGTGGGGAGGGGCGCTTCGCCGGACGGGTCGCTGCCTCTGTGGGTGAGCGACGCGTCGCCGGTCGGGCCCGTGCTTCTCTGGCTCAGCGGTGCTTCGCCGGTCGGGTCCGTCAGGTGGTCCAGGACGCGGGACAGGGTCGGGCTGCCGGTGGCGGGGGCCGCGGGGCCGGTGGCGGGGCGGACGCCCATCGCGTCCAGGACGCGGTGGAGCCGGGCCGCGTCGATGCGCCACTTGCGGTCCACGACCTCCTCCGGATACTCGCTCCAGTCCACCGGCGACCAGTCGGGCCCGGGCCCGGCGGGACCGCCGTGGAAGAGGCGGGCGGCAAGGAGGGAGGCGGACTCGTCGACCGCGCCCGGCTCCTCGAGCAGATCGCAGGCGGGCCGCTCCCCGAGACGGGACGCGAAGCCCTCGGCCAGTCGGTCTCGCCGGGACAGCTCCGTGAGCGCCGCCACCACGCCGGCGTCCAGCCGGGACGGCCAGCGGCCCATCCGCCAGGCGGGCAGCGCGACACGGGTCAGCAGCCGGTCCCAGCCCGCGTACGCCAGGCCCACCTGCTCCTGGGCGACGATCCGCAGCCCGTAATCCACAGCCTGTGCACGCTCCGCGGCCGCGGCCGCCACGCCCCGCTCCAGCTCGGCGGCATGAAGGCGGCAACTGCGCAGCAGCAGCCGGGCCACCCAGCCGACGCCGGCCAGCACGGCTCGCGACACCGGGTCGCGGCGGGGCGCCGAGGTCACGGCCACCGCGGCGTCGAGGCCCCGGACGAAGCGCCGGGCCGCGGCTATGTCCGGGTGGGCGGAGGGGCCCGTACCTGCGACGACCGGGGCGAGGACCGCGCGCAGCTCGCCGACCCGCATCCACCACAGGAAGGGAGAGCCGATGACGAGGACCGGCGCGACGGGGTGACGACGGTGCGCGTGCTTCCCCGCACCCGCTATGTCGTCGTGCTCCTCGGGCGGAGGCGGTCCGTGGGCCGGGTGGGTGCGGTCCTCCAGCCAGCTGTCGCAGTCCGGCGTGAGCGCTATCGCGGAGGGGGCGGGGACCTCGAGGCGGTCGGCCAGGTCGCGCACCATCCGGTACAGGTCGGGAGCCGACTCCTCGGCGATCGGGACGGTCGGGCTCATGGCCGGACGGGCCCGGGCGACGACCAGGGCGATCCCGGCGGCGGCGAGCAGCACGAGGACGGCGACCGGCGTCACGACCCAGCGGGCGGCGTCCCAGCCGGGACCGACGAGACGGCCGGAGAAAGCCCCCGCGAGCAGGATCACGGCGACGGCCGCGGGCAACAGGGCGACGGCCAGCGCGCGGCTGCGGATGCGCAGCACGACGAGTGCCCGTGCCCGCGCGACCTGCGCGCCTGCCTCCACACCCATTCCGGTCACGACCGACCTCACCCCCTCCCCGTTGACCCGACGCTTTCCTTGCTCACTCCCCCACTGTGGCACCCGCCACTGACATCGCAATGCCGGTGGGCCAAGTGCCGGAACGCTTGCGCCGCACCCTAGTTGGGGCTCAGCGCCCCGTCAGCCGGATAGGGCATCGGTCACTCGATGGAATGGCTTTGGGGAGAGGTGGATGACGGAAAGCAACGGTCAGGCCCTCACCTACCGACAACTTCAGGCCCCGGATCCTGAGACGGATTCGGGGCCTGTGGGGTTCATCGGCGGCGGGGTGGTTTCCCCTATTGGTGGGGGTGGTTCCCCTGTTGTGTGTGGGGCGGGTCGGGTGTGGGCCCGGTTACGCGCCTGCCGCCTTCGCGGCGATGTCCGTGCGGTGCTGGGAGCCGTCGAGGCGGATCCGGCCGACGGCCGTGTAGGCGCGGTCGCGGGCCTCGGTGAGGTCCTTGCCGGTGGCCGTGACGGACAGGACGCGGCCGCCCGCGCTGACGATCGCGTCCCCGTCGCTCTTGGTACCGGCGTGCAGGACGTACGCGTGCGGGGCGTCCTGGGCGGCGACCTCGTCGAGGCCGGTGATCGGGTCGCCGGTACGCGGGGTGCCGGGGTAGTTGTGCGAGGCGACGACCACGGTCACGGCCGCGTCGTCGCTCCAGCGCAGCGGCTCCAGGTGGGCGAGGTTGCCGGTGGCGGCGGCCATCAGGAGGCCGGCCAGCGGCGTCTTCAGGCGGGCCAGGACGACCTGGGTCTCCGGGTCGCCGAAGCGGGCGTTGAACTCGATCACGCGGACACCGCGGGAGGTGATCGCGAGACCGGCGTAGAGCAGGCCCGAGAACGGCGTGCCGCGGCGCTGCATCTCGTCCACGGTCGGCTGCAGGACCGTCTGCAGCACCTCGTCGACCAGCTTCGGGTCGGCCCACGGCAGCGGGGAGTACGCCCCCATGCCGCCGGTGTTCGGACCCTCGTCGCCGTCCAGCGCGCGCTTGAAGTCCTGGGCGGGCTGGAGCGGCACGACCGTCTCGCCGTCGGTGACGGCGAACAGGGAGACCT
Source organism: Streptomyces purpurascens (assembly GCF_045040895.1). Lineage (NCBI taxonomy): Bacteria > Bacillati > Actinomycetota > Actinomycetes > Kitasatosporales > Streptomycetaceae > Streptomyces > Streptomyces purpurascens. Next base: position 4,478,732 of record NZ_CP108341.1, read on the forward strand.
CGGGGCCGTCGAGGAACTCCTCGATGACCACGCGCTCGCAGGCGGCGGCGTGGGCCCGGGCGGCTTCGAGGTCGTCGGTGACGACGACGCCCTTGCCCGCGGCGAGCCCGTCGTCCTTGACGACGTACGGAGCACCGAAGGCGTCGAGGGCCGTGTCGACCTCGTCCGCCGTGGTGCAGACGTACGAGCGTGCCGTGGGCACCTCGGCCGCCGCCATGACGTCCTTCGCGAAGGCCTTGGAGCCCTCGAGCCGCGCGGCCGGGCCGGACGGGCCGAAGACCGGGATGCCCGCCTCGCGCACGGCGTCGGCGACTCCGGCGACCAGCGGTGCCTCCGGGCCGACGACCACGAGCTCCGCGCCGAGCCGGGTGGCCAGCGCGGTGACGGCGGCGCCGTCCAGGGCGTCGACCTGGTGCAGCTCGGCGACCTCGGCGATGCCGGCGTTGCCGGGGGCGCAGTGCAGCGCGGTGACGTCGGGGTCGAGGGACAGCGAGTGGCACAGGGCGTGTTCGCGGGCGCCGGTGCCGATGACGAGGACCTTCACGGGGGTCAGCCTAACGGGAAGCGCCGGGTTTCCTTTGTGCGGGCTTCCGAAGGGGGTGGGGGTGTTGGGTTGGAGGTTCCTCCGAAGCGGGGGCACTGACCGTGCGGCTGGGGCTCGTTCGGCCGGGCTGGGGTCGTTCGGCCGGCTAGGGCTCGTTGGTGAACTCGTCCACCACCGTTGCCCCCAGCTCCCGGACGATCAGGTCCTGCCCGGAGAGGGCCGACTCGTCGAGGTCGGGGTCGTCGTCCTCGGGGATGTCGTCCTCGACGGACACGGACCGCCGCTTCGGGGCGGAGGGCTGGGGTGCGGGGGCCGCGGGGGCAGAGGTGGGGGCGGAAGAGGCCGTGCTCGACTGCTGGGCGGGGGTGGTCGGGGCGGTCGACTGGGACGGGGCGGGGCGCTGGGCGGTTGCCGTACCGCCGCTGCCGCCTCCGGCGTTGTAGCCGCCACCGCCGGAGTTGTAGCTGCCGCCGCCGTAGCCACTGGCGCTGCCGCCGGGGCCGCCGCCGTGGCCGGCGTTGCCTCCTCCGAAGCCGGAAGGGCCGCCCGGAGCCGGGGGCGCGGAGCCGCCGGAGGGGTCGACGATGGCCTCGATCTTCCACTGGACGTTGAACTGCTCGCCCAGCGCCTGCCGCAGCACGTCCTCGCTGCCGCTGCTCAGGAAGTTGTCCCGCGCGCCCGCGTTGACGAAGCCGAGCTGGAGGGTCGTGCCGTCGAAGCCGGCCACCTGGGCGTTCTGGCTGAGCAGGATCCAGGTGAAGCGCCGACGGTTCTTGACGGCCTCCAGGATGTTCGGCCAGAGCATGCGGGGGTCGAGACCGCCGCCGCCGGGAGCGGGGGCGGGGACGGCCGGAGCGGGGGCCGAGGGCGAGGGTTCCGGCGGGGTGCTGGGGGCGCTCGGCGCGGGGGTGTTCGCCGCCGGGGCGTTGCCTGCCGCGGGGCCTGGGGTGCCCGGGGCGGACGTGGGCCAGCCGCCGGGGCGACGGCCGCCGCTGCCCGCGGAGGCGGCGGTGGGCCAGGCGCCGGGGGCCGGGGCAGCCGGGGCGGCCGCGGGTCCGGGTGCGGGCGTCGTGGGCGCTGGGGGCGCTGGGGGTGCTGGGGGTGCCTGGGACGGCTCGGGAGGCCGGGGCGGCTCGGCGTGCCCGCCGGCGGCGGGGCCGGAGCCGGCCGGGGGCTGCTCGGCGGGGGCACCGGGGGAGCCCGGGGTACCGGGAGCGTCGGGGACGTGCCCGGCCGCAGCCGCCGTGTCACCGCCACCGCTACCGCCAGTGCCGCCGCTGCTCCCGTTACCCGGTGCTCCGGAAGCCCGTACGGCCGCACGGGCCGCGGCCGGACCGCCACCGGGCGGAACCGGAGCAGCGGCGGCAGCCGCTGGAGCCGCCGCTCCACCGTGCCCCTCAGGCCCGGGCACGTATCCCATGGCGGGCATGCCGGCGGGCCCCGCGGAGAAGTTCACGCCGCGCTCGATGCGATCAAGGCGGGCCATGACGGACCGCTCGTCGCCGTAGGCGGCGGGGAGCAGGACGCGGGCGCAGATCAGCTCAAGCTGGAGACGGGGCGAGTTGGCGCCGCGCATCTCGGTCAATCCCTCGTTGACGAGGTCGGCCGCCCGGCTCAGTTCGGCGGCGCCGAAGGTGCCGGCCTGGGCCTGCATGCGTTCGAGGACGTCGGCGGGGGCGTCGATGAGCCCCTTCTCCGCCGCGTCCGGAACGGCGGCGAGGATCACCAGGTCGCGCAGCCGCTCCAGCAGGTCGGCGACGAAGCGACGGGGGTCGTTCCCGCCCTCGATCACATGGTCGACGACCTCGAAGGCCGCGGCTCCGTCGCCGGTGGCGAAGGACTCGACGACGGAGTCGAGGAGGGAGCCGTCGGTGTATCCGAGCAGGGCGGTCGCCATGGCATACGTCACACCGTCCTCCGCGGCACCGGCGAGGAGCTGGTCCATGACGGACATGGAGTCACGCACGGAACCGGCACCGGCCCGCACGACGAGCGGGAGCACACCGTCGTCGACCGGGATGGTCTCCTTCTGGCACACCTCGGCGAGGTAGTCCCGCAGGGTTCCGGGCGGAACGAGCCGGAAGGGGTAGTGATGGGTCCGCGAGCGGATCGTCCCGATGACCTTCTCGGGCTCGGTGGTCGCGAAGATGAACTTGAGATGCTCCGGCGGCTCCTCGACGACCTTCAGCAGCGCGTTGAAACCGGCCGACGTGACCATGTGGGCCTCGTCGATGATGTAGATCTTGTACCGGCTGCTCGCGGGTCCGAAGAAGGCCTTTTCGCGCAGGTCACGGGCGTCGTCCACGCCACCGTGCGACGCGGCGTCGATCTCGATGACGTCGATGGAACCGGGGCCGTTGCGCGCGAGGTCCTGACACGACTGGCACTCGCCGCACGGCGTGGGCGTGGGCCCCTGCTCGCAGTTCAGACACCGCGCCAGGATCCGCGCGCTGGTCGTCTTGCCACACCCGCGCGGCCCGCTGAACAGGTACGCGTGGTTGACCCGGTTGTTGCGCAGCGCCTGCTGCAACGGGTCGGTGACGTGCTGCTGCCCGATGACCTCGGCGAAGGTCTCCGGGCGATAGCGGCGGTACAGAGCGAGAGACGACACGCATACGAGGTTATAGGCGCCCACTGACAACGAGCCCCGCCCCGGGAACGCAAACGCCCCCCACGCACCCGCCAGAGCCAACCTACCCTTGCTGCCTTCCGGCCCTGGGGGAGTTCAGTCAGATAGCGCCGCGTGAGGGGCTGCGCCAAGGCTACCTGATGTCAGGGGCTGGGAACGAGTTCGCGAGCACTCCTCCCAGTCATGTAATGTCTTCGACGGAGGATTCGCCTAGAGGCCTAGGGCGCACGCTTGGAAAGCGTGTTGGGGGCAACCCCTCACGAGTTCGAATCTCGTATCCTCCGCCAGTGCCTCACCGGGCACGATGTCGAAGGGCCCCACCGCAAGGTGGGGCCCTTCGACGTTGTGCGTCTCGGACGGCCTCTCGGGGCGGATCAAGGCGTCGTGCTGGGAATCACGCAGTTCTTCGGCTGAGGTTTGCCCGTCGGCCAGCCCAGGCCGACGAACTTCAGGGTGCCCTCGCCTTTTCGTCCCGGGTCGAGTTCGACGATGGCGGCCGGTTTGTCGTAGGCGTTGCCGCCCGTGGTGAGGCAGATCAGGCCGCTGGTGGCCTGGACGCGGTGGCGGGACTGGAGGAGGGACCACTGGCGGCCCACGTCCTCGCGGGTGGGGGCGGTGCTCTCGGGGGCGCCCCGTTGGGCCTGGTGGAGGGCCTTGCCGATGGTGAGGAGGCCGTCGTACACGAGCATCGTGCGGGAGTCGTCCAGGTTCGGGGTGGAGCCGAGAGCGATGCCTTCGCGCCGGGTGGCCCTGATCTGGTTTCTCAGGGTGTCCAGGGCCGCCCGGGGTTCGGTGAGGTACTGGGGGAGGTCCTGGGCGGAGGGCTTCTTGTGGTGGGTCGCCGTGTAGTTCTTCGTCCACGCCGTCAGTTCCGTGGTCCAGGCCTCGGGGTGTGCGGGGGCCGCGTACTGCACCGTCACCTTCGCCCTGCCGCCGTCGCCGCGGAGCCGGTCCCAGTCCTTCTCCGTCATGGCCTGGCGCAGCGAGGCCGCGTCGGAGCCGCTGACGATCGTGTAGTGGCGGTTCTCGCAGCCCACCTGGGCGAGTTTGAGGGCGAAGATGCGCAGGTGGAGCGTGCGGCCCGCGAAGTAGATCGTGTCGGCCTCGGAGTCGCAGATGTTGTTGGCCGTCTGGGTGAACTGGTTGCCGGTCGAGCCCGGCTCGTCGATGGACGGCGACTCGAAGGACATCGCGGCGGGGCCGGCCGGGCCCTTCTCCTTGACCCTGCTGAACGCCCTGGCCAGCGACTCGTTGTAGCCGTCGGGGCGCTTGTCGTAGACCAGGACCGTCCTGAGGTTCCGGCGGCCGCGTTCGCCGTTGAAGTTGGCCAGGGCCTGGGCCGCGTCGTTGTTGGTGGGGAGGATGCGGGCCAGGCCGGGGAACCTCAGAGCGGCCATGCCGTCCGGCCGGTCCTCGTTCGCGATCCTGTCGCCGCTGATCCGGGCCGCGAGTACCGGGATCTTGTTCTCCGTCAGGCGTTTCACCGCCGCCTCCGTGGCGGCGAGGCTCAGATTGAAGCCGGTGACCGCGCGCAGCCGGTCCTCGGGGGAGGCGGCCATCCGGAGCAGGGTGTCGACGACCTTCGCCTGACGGCCGTAGGCCTGACCGGGGTTGGCCAGTACGAGGCGGATCCTGGGGGGTTCGCCCTCGCCCTCGTTGGCCTGCCGTTGTCCCAGGTAGGCGCCCTGGAGGTCGCTGCGCATCTGCCGGCGCAGGGCCTCGCGGTCCGACTGGAGCGGCAGCATCATCGCCACCGTGACATGCGGCTGGTTCGCGATCCGCTGGTTCTCGCGTGCGATGGCCCGGGCCACGTCGGCGATCTCCGGGGTGCCGAAGTCGTAGCCGTCGCCGTTGACGCCGACGCACTCGTCCTCGATCCGCTCGACGCCGTCGGCGCAGGTGTCCGGCCTGCGCAGGAGGGAGGTGGTGAGGGCCACGCCTGCCACGATCGCCCCTACGAGCAGCACCGAGTAGAGGATCTTCCGCCATCTGGGCATGCCCGTTATCTCCTTCGCCGGAGCTGTTCGGTGCAGGTGCAGCGGAGCAGGGGCTGTTCGTTCTCCGCCAGACCGCTCCAGTCCGTCGCCGTCCTGCTGAGCCGGCCCGCGCCCTCGAAGTCCATGATCGAGAGCAGGTCCAGCAGCTTGGCCAGCGTGCGGGCCGTCTCCTTGCCGGTCGGCCTGGTCCGCTCCTCGCACAGCCACACCGCGTGCAGCAGCTGGTCGACGGTCCGGCGCAGCGGCGGGCCGTCCGCCGCGACCAGCCCTTGGGCGCGCTCCCGCCGGGCGTCCGCCCCGCCCGGATAGGGGGCTTGGGCGATCTCCAGAAGATCCGCGCACCATGCCCCGGGGCGGCCGGGGAGTGTGGCGGCGAGGTGGCTGACCACGTCGTCCGCGCCGCCGGACACCAGGTGGTGGTTCATCCGGTGGGCGGTGAGCGAGCGGAACGCCCCGTCGCCCTGGGCATCCGGTGCCTCCCCCGCCGCGCGTTCCGCGTAGTGGTCGCGCAGCAGATGGTGGTCGGCGTACCAGGCGGCGCCGCCGGGGCGCAGTCCGTAGAGCCGGTGCACCAGCAGCTGGCGGAGGCCGAAGTCGCCGATGAAGTGGCGTTCGCAGGTGGGCCATCCGGTGTCGGTGAGGAGCTGGGACACGTGATGGGCGGTCAGGTGGTGGACGTGGCCCGACTGGTGGTGGCGGAGCAGGACGTCCGCACACTCCGTGTCGTGGGCCACCGACAGGTGGGAGAGGAGGTCGAGCCACTGGGCCTGGTGCTCGGTCGGGAGCCGTACGGGTAACTGGTCCAGGATCAGTTCGCGGAGCAGTACGTCCGCGACCGGGCGTTCGAGGGTGTCGTCGCCGGGGAGGCGCAGCGGGGCGTCCAGGATGTCGCGGTCGTTGGCGTCCGCCGGCATGCGGAAGGCCGCGGCGGCGGCGGACAGCCGGATCACCGTGTGCGGGCGGCCGCCGCTCAGCCGGGCCACGGCGGCGTCGATACGGCGGCGGTTCGTGCCGCCCTCCGGCTCGGCGCGCTGCTGTCTTCGTACCGTCTCGCGGCGGAGCTGGTCGCCGGTGAGCAGCGGCATCCGCAGCAGGACCACGCCGTCGGCCAGGGGCGCGCGGTCCGCGGCCCCGTCCGTACGCCGGGACCAGGCGGGCGGGGCGCCGTCGGCCGGCCGGTACTCCGCCGCGGGTGCCACCTCCTCGGGCGGCAGGCCGCCGTGCAGGAAGGCACCGCCGTCCGCACGGCGTGCCGTGCCCACGATCACCACGCGGTCGCGCTGCCCGGCCCGGCGGTCGGTGAGGACGGCGCGCAGCAGCCGCTCGCCCAGGGGCGACTCGGCGTGGTCCAGCAGCATCGCCGGGCGGCCGACCCGGCGGAGCCAGCCGGAGGGCGAGGCGTACGCCGCCTCCAGGTCCTCGCGCAGGGCCCGGAAGAGGAAGCTCTCCGCCACCTCCCGTGCCTCGCCGCCGGCGCGGAAGTCGGCGGCGAGGATGCGCAGCCCGATCCTGGGCTGGCCGGCCGCGCCGGGATAGGCGCCGTAGAGCCGCTCCAGTTCCGCCCTGCCCCGCGGGGCCGCACGCTCGAAGAGGGCGTCCAGCAGGGCGTTGCTCACGGCCGCCGAGTAAGGGTCGAGTGCCTGCCCGGACAGGGTCGTCAGCAGGTTCCGGATGGCGCCGCGCAGTACGCCCCGCCAGAAGTCGCCGGCGCCCAGGCCGCGCAGGCGCTGCTTCTGGGCCAGGCCCTCGTAGCGTTCGGCCTCCGTCGCGACCGCCTCGGGCGTGCCCTCCGTGACGCCGGTCGCGATCATGGCCAGTCCCGGGAAGAGCCGCGGGAAGGCGAACGAGCCGCCCGTGCCCTGCCAGGTGCACAGCCGGCGGGCGACCTCGACCAGGGCCTCGGTCGTGGCCGAGCGGGCGCCGGGCTCCGGGTCCGCGCGGTCCGCGTACACCGGTGAGGCGCAGTCCAGGTGGATCACCGGCACCTTGGCGGCGAAGCGGTCCCGTACGGCGCGCAGCAGGCGGCCCTTGCCCATGCCCGGGCCGCCGGTGAGCAGGACGACGGGGAGGTCGGGGCCGTACAGCAGGTCCCGGCCGGCCCCGGACGGCGTCCGTCCTAGCAGCCGCGCGAAGAAGCCCTCCTCGCCGAGGAGTTTCTCGAAGCCCAGTTCTTCACACACGGACCCCCCATGGAGTGCCTGCCCGCCCGGGGGCGCGCGACCCGTGACCGATGTGCCAGAAAAGATCCAGTGGAACACGGAACCTCTGGCCGGACAACGGGGGCTGCACGGGAAGGAGTTGGTGAAGGAACGGGCCCTCGGCCGACGCCGGGCCGCACGCGCCGGACCGCACGGTCGCACCCGCGGGGTCTAGGACGCGACGCGCACCTGCTTCGACACCGTCACCTGGTCGACGTCCGACACCCGCACGGTCGTCTTCATCGTCCAGGTCCCGGGGAGGGGCAGGTTGACGGAGTTGGTGCTCCAGTAGCCGCCCACGTCGGCCAGTTCGGCGTCGATCGGGCCGACCTTCCGGGAGGGCAGGGTGAAGGTGACACGGACCTCGGGGATGACGATCACGCCCTTGTCGGAGCCGTAGACCACGGCCTGGACGCCGTTCTCGCCGACGCGGGCCGGGTCCACGGTGACCTGCACCGTGCCGCTGCCGGTCACGGAGTCCGTGCCCGTGTCGTAGGGCACCGTGACCAGGGTCGTGGGCGGCAGCGCGCCCGCCGGGGCCTGCTGCGCGGCCTCGGCCTGCGCGCGGCCCGGCAGGGTGGTGGTGAGCAGGGTCGTGATCAGCAGCACCACGGCGGCGACGGCGACCTCGATGAGGACGGAGCGGCGCAGACCACGCCGACACTCGTCCCCGTTCCCGTCCCCCGGCTCGGGGGCCGGCGCCTCCGGCTGCTCCGGCTCCCCGGCGTCCGGCGTCCCGGGCTCTGCGGTCGCTTCCGGCGGCAGCGGGGCGCCGACCGGCTGCGCGACCCGTTCGCGTACGGCCACCGTCCGGGCGGTCGCCGGTGCCGCGAGGCGTGCCGTCCAGCGGCGTGAGTACCCGGCCGCCATCACCAGCGCGGTCACCGCGACCAGTTTCGCGAGGAGCAGCCGGCCGTACGGCGTGCCGCTCAGCGCGGAGACGGAGCCGAGGCCGCGCCAGGACTGGTACACGCCGGTGACGACCAGGACCGTCACCGAGGCGAAGGCGATACGGGAGAAGCGGGGCACGACCTCCGTCAGGTCCTCGGCGGACGAGCGGCGCAGGGTCAGGAGCAGGGCCACGAGGCCGCCCAGCCAGACCCCGGTCGCCAGCAGGTGCAGCACGGACGACGTCATCGCCAGCGGCACCTGGATCCCGGCGGAGGCGTGCTCGGCCGCCGCCCAGGTCAGGGCCAGGCCGACGGCCAGGGCCGTGCCCGCCGCCAGCGCCACCGGATCCCGGCGGTCCCGGCCGTCCCGGCGCCTGGACAGCCACACCAGGAAGACGGCGGTCAGCAGCAGAACGGCCAGCCGGGCGAGCAGGGCCAGGCCCGGGCGGCTGGTCAGGGTGCGGCCGAGGGCGGAGGCGTCGAAGGCCGACGCCGGGCCCGCGCCCGCCTCGTACGGGGCGCGCAGCAGGAGCAGGACGACCGTCGAGCCCAGCAGCGTCCACCAGGCCGTCACCAGCGGCCTGCGCAGCGGGGACCGGTCCGCGGGCCGGCACAGCAGCGCGAACGCCGCCGCGCCGACGAGCAGCGCGGCGGCGAGGTAGGCGAGGTAGCGGGCGGCGTCGTAGAGGCCGCCGGTCAGCGGGTCCTCGTCCGGGCCGGTGTCGATCTGCGTGGTCGTGGCGGACCGTTTGCCGACGGAGAAGGTGAAGGCGCCGGAGACCGGGTGGCTGTCGGCGGACACCACCCGCCAGGCCACCGTGTACGTGCCCTGGGCGAGCTTCCCGGGCAGGCCGGCCCGGGCCGTGTCGGAGCGGCCGTCCGCGTGGGTGGCCTCGCCGGTGTGGACGCGGCGCTGGTCGGGGCCGAAGACCCGGAAGGAGTCGTCGAGCAGGCCTACGGATTCGGTGAAGGTCAGGGTGACGCTGCGGGGGCCTTGTGTGACGACGGATCCATCGTCAGGGGTGGTGGTGCGGAGGGCTGCGTGGGCCGAGGCGGGAGCTCCGCTGAGGAGGAGCAGGACCAGCACGGTGCCGAGCAGCACCAGGGCTTGGACTCGCCGGGGGTGTCCGACATCGCGCTCCTCGTTCCGCCGTGGGTCCACGTGGTTCTCCGGGGTCGGGCTGTACGGCTTCCGGATACGTACGGATGAGAAGGGTGTAACGCTCATCGGGGTGGTTGGCGTGTGTGGTGAGGCGGCTGCGGGCGGGTGGGGCTTGTTCGCGCAGTTCCCCGCGCCCCTATGTACGTGACAGTTCCGCGATCCGATCAGCCTCTGTCGGGAAACGCGCCGTCAGCTCCCGCTCATCCCCGTGTTCATAGCCCTCGAACGTGAAGCCGGGCGCCATCGTGCAGCCGAACAAGGTCCACTGCCCGTGGGTCCTTCCGCCCATCCACGTACCTGCCGGGACCGTGAACTGGACGTGCTGGCCGCCGAGGACGTCCGGGCCCAGCACCACCGTCCGAGTGCTTCCGTCGGGGGCGAGCAGGAGGAGCTCCAGGGGATCGCCCAGGTAGAAGTGCCAGATCTCATCGGTCGGCAGGCGGTGGAGGGCGGAGAAGGAGTCCGCTGTCAGGAGCGCGACGATCGCCGTGCCCTCGGGTCTGCCGTCGGGGCGTTCGGGACCGGCCCAGGTCTGCCGGAACAGGCCGCCCTCGCGTGGGATCGGCTCCAGTGCGTAGTGGGCGATGAGCTCGTCGGGAGTCACCCGGGGAAGAGTACTTCCCGGTCGAGGAAGGCGAGCTGGGCCTTCTTCTCCGGCAGGTACACGTCCGGGAGGTCGATCTCCGGCAGGACGACCACCGGCCCCGCCGTGAAGCCCAGCTTGAGGAAGCGGCTGACGGCCTTCTCGTTGAGCACGTCCGGGTCGACCACGACCCGCCGTCGGCCCAGGCCCAGCAGGACGTACCGGGCGATGGCCGCCACCAGCCGGGCCGTCCAGCCGGAGATTGTGCCGCCCGGGCCGGCGGGGGCGAGCAGCAGATGAACGCCGATGTCGCCGGGCCGGACGTCGTAGCACTCGCTGACGCGGTCGGCCTCGGGCTCGTAGGTCTGGAGGAGGGCGACCGGCTCGCCGTCCCGGACGACGAGGAAGGCGTGGTGGGTGGCGAGGGTGTCCAGGTGGGCGTAGGTCTCGGCCACCTGCCGCTCGGTGAGGTCGTTCATGCCCCAGAAGGCGGCCCGGTCCTCGCCGGCCCAGCGGTGGATCACGCGCGCGTCGGCCTCCGGGTCCAGCGGCAGGACGCGGACGGTGCCGAAGCCGTCGGTCGCCTGCTCGTGGACGGCCGTGCGGGAGGCGTACGGGTCAGACATCGGTTTCCTTCCTGAGCAGGGTCCAGTCGGTGACGACCGGGACGAGGTCTCCGGCGAGCCACCGGGAGAGCTGGTCGCGGTGGTGGGGCGAGCCGGCGACGCCCGAGGCGCCGAGCGGGACCACCCAGCGGCTGTCGTCGCGCCGGGCCAGGTCCCAGATGTAACGGGCCGCCGGGCCGCGGGCGGCGCGGTCGGTGAGGCCGGGTACGCCCGAGGTGCACAGCACGCAGTCGTGGTCGCCGGACAGCGCCGGTTCGTCGTACGGCGTCCCGGGCCGCAACGGCTGCCAGGGGGTGAGCCGGTGGGTGTCGCCCCAGACACCGGCCGGGGGCCGCTCGGCCACCTCCTCGACCGCCGCGCGGACGGCCGCCGGGCGGTCGATCCCGTACAGGTCCTCGGCCCTCAGCAGGTGTTCGAGGGCGAAGCCGACGCGCGGGATCAGGGCCAGCCAGGGCTGGAACACCTCCGGGTACGCCGGTGGTACGGCGAGCGCGGCGAAGGCCGGGTGCGCCGCCAGGTGTCGTACGACCGCTGCGCGCACGGCCGCGTAGAGGGCCGCGTCGGCGCTGCCGGCGTCCATGCGGCGGTCCCAGCAGAGGAGCCGGCCCCGGAGGGCGGCGGCCTCGGGGGTGAGGCCGCCGAGGGCCTGGAGGTGATCCAGCAGGGGGCCCGCCGAGGCGAGGTGGGTGTCCGTGTGGATCGCGGGCATGTCGGCGGCGGACCAGCGCTCCTTGCGGGAGAGCAGCGCGGCGATGCGGCCGGCGCGGTGCGGCGGGGCGAACTCGACGCCCAGGGGTTCGGCCGGGCCGCGCTGGTTGGCCATGACGGCGACGCCGTCGGTGAGCCCGGCGCGGGGCGTCTCGTGCCGGCCGTGCCACTCGTGGCCGGGCTCCCAGGCGGGCACCACGCGCATGCGGTTGGACTCGGCGCGCAGCGGCACCCACCCGGCCACGCGGTGCAGGACACCGCCCTCGGTGTCGGCGGCCTGGACGACGTTGACCGGCTCGGCCCACCGGTCGAAGGCCCGGTCCACGTCGGCGACCCGGCGGGCCCGCAGCAGCGGGAGCAGGGCGCCGAAGCCGAGGTCGCCGGTGACGCGGGGCGGGTAGCGCAGGCTGATCGCCACCGGCACGCCGAGGGGGTCGGCCGGGTCGGCCGGATCACCGTCGAGCCCCTCGGGGCCGCCGATGACCACCGGACCCCGGTCGGTCTCGATCACCTCGACCTCGACCGGCTCCTCGCCCGCCACCTCGACGGTCTCCGTGTGCCGGGCCGCCCGGTGCCAGACCCCGTCCGGGCCGAGGGCCTCCACGCCGGCCCCGGTGCGCCGCAGCCGCTCCCGGAAGAGGTCCTGGTAGTCGGCCATGGCGTTGGTGATCGCCCAGGCGACGGAGCCGGTGTGGCCGAAGTGGGCGATGCCGGGGACACCGGGGACGGCCAGGCCCACGACGTCGAACTCCGGGCAGGACAGATGGATCTGCTGGTAGACGCCCGGATCCTCGATCCAGCGGTGGGGGTCGCCGGCGATGACCGCCTGCCCGGTGACGGTCCGTTCCCCGCTCACCAGCCAGCCGTTGGAGCCGGAGGTGCCGGGACCGTCGGTGGCGAACAGGCCGATGGCGTCCGCGTCCAGGTGAGCCAGGGCCTGCTCGCGCCAGAGCTTGGCCGGGAACCCGGCGAAGAGGATGTGGGTGGCGAGCCAGACGCCGAGAGGGGTCCAGGGGTGCCAAGGGCCGGGGGTGAGGCCGGTGCGGGCGAACTCGGGGGCGGGCCCGGCTCCCTCCGCCAGCCCCGCGTTGACCCCGTCGACGTACGCCCGCACCCACTGGGCCGTCTCCGGGTCCCGTCTCTCCAGCTCCTCGAAGCAGCGTCTGGCCGTGTCGTCGAGTCTGGCCCGTCTGGCGAACCGGTCCCAGGCCAGAGCGCTCTCGCCGAGGAAGGACGCCGAGCTGCCCTGGGCCCGGTGCCGCTCGACCTCCAGCTGCCAGGCCCGGTCGCGGGCGGTGACACGGCCCTGCGCGTGGGCGAGTTCGGCCGCGCTGCCCGCGCGCAGATGCGGAATGCCCCAGGCATCGCGGTAGATCTCGGTGACCACGCTGTGCTCCTTCTGTTCTTTAGGTTAGGCTTGCCTAAGTTGATCGTGGCGGAATAGTACGTGAAGGGTGAACAAGCGATGGGGCAGGGGCGGGGTTGGGAAGGCGCGGTCCTCAAGCTGCTGCGCGCGAAGGATTTCGTGTTCACCGTGACCGGCGCGCAGGACGTCACCGCGGACTACCGGCGGCTCTCCTTCACCGACGGCGGTCTGCTGGCGGCGACCGGCGTCCATCCGACCATGTGGGTCCGGCTGTGGTTCGACAACGCGGGCAAGCCCCACCAGCGGGCCTACACGCTGGTCGACCCGGACCCGGAGACCGGCACCTTCAGCCTGGAGTTCGCCCTGCACGAGGGGTGCGCCAGCGACTGGGCCAGGACCGCCGAGTCGGGCGACACCGTCGAGGCGACCGTCCAGGGCACCGGCTTCGAGCACCCCAGCCCCGCGCCCTCGCACGTCTTCGCCGTCGGCGACCCGGCCTCGCTGCCGGCCATCAACTCCCTGCTGGACGCCCTGGGTTCCGCCCCGGCCACCGTCTGGTTCGAGGGCGGCGGCGAGGACCTGCCGTTCCGCACCGACCCGGCCCGGCACGAGCTGCGCCATGTGCCGCGCCAGGACTCCGGCGCCCAGCTGGTCGACCGGGTGAAGACGGACCTGCCCGGGCTGCTGCAGGGCGCCTTGGACCCGTACGTCTGGATCGCCTGCGACACGGCGACGACCCGGACCCTGGCGGCGTACGTACGCAAGGAACTGGGCCTGCCCAGGCAGCGGGTGCACGCGCTGGGGTACTGGCGCGCGTCCTAGCGGGCTGGGGACGCGGCCGGGCCCCGACCGGGGGATGATCGGGGCATGGACGTCACTCTTCACCTCGCCCAGGACCCCGAGGCCGACGCGCTGCTCGGCCGCAGTCCGCTCGCCGCACTGGTCGGGATGCTGCTGGACCAGCAAGTCCCGATGGAGTGGGCGTTCAAGGGTCCGGCGACGATCGCCCAGCGGCTCGGCACGGACGACCTGGACGCGCACGAGATCGCCGCGCACGAACCCGAGGCCTTCGCCGCGCTGCTCTCGCAGAAGCCGGCCGTGCACCGCTACCCGGGATCCATGGCCAAGCGGATCCAGCAGCTGTGCCAGTACCTCGTCGAGCACTACGACGGTGACGCCGAGGCCGTCTGGAAGGACGTCGGCACCGGCAAGGAGCTGCTGAAGCGGCTGGCCGGGCTGCCGGGCTTCGGCAAGCAGAAGGCCCAGATCTTCCTCGCCCTGCTCGGCAAGCAGCTCGGGGTGCGGCCGGACGGATGGCGGGAGGCCGCGGGCTCCTACGGCGAGCCGCAGTCCTTCCGTTCCGTCGCCGACATCACCGGCCCCGAGTCGCTGGTCAAGGTACGGGCGCACAAGCAGGAGATGAAGGCGGCGGCCAAGGCCGCGAAGGCCGCCGGCGAGTAACAGCCGGCAAGCAGGCGTCAGCCTCCTGGCCCGTCCCGGGTGGCGGGCCGCTCCGGCCCGGTCCGAGCATGGACCATGCCTCACGGTCACACCCCACCCGCGACGGGGAACGACCTCCCGTGACCCCCGCGGCACCGCAGCCGGTCCCCCGCGGCACGCGCCGGAGCGCGTGGCCGCGGGTGCTCGTCCTGCTGCTCGCCCTGCTCCTCCCGGGCGCGCACGCCGAGGCGCACACGGGGCCGACGACCACCGTCTCCGGGGAGAGCACGGCCGTCGAGTGCGACGTCCTCGACACCGCCCTGCGCCCGTCGGCCCGGGCCGCCCGGCGCACCGCCGTCCCGCTGCGCCCCGCCCCGCTCCCGGCCCCCGGGCCCGCGTACACCGCGCCGCGCCCCGCGCCCGTACCGCCGGGCCCGCCGCACGCCCCTCGCCCCCCGCGTTCCGAGGTCCTGCGCTGCTGACCCGACCGGACACCGGTCCCTCAGCCCCGCACGGAACAGGAACGACGAGGAACGACGAGGAAACAGCCATGCTTCAAGACCCGTACGCGGTCCTGCGCGCCCTGCTGCGCGCGGAGGCCGTGCGCAGCGCCCCCAAGCCCCACTCCCAGCCGGACACGCGGAAGCCGCAGCAGCCCTCGAAGGAACGAGACCGCGGCTGATCCACCCGCGGCGGCGGAGGCGGCGGCCGCACAGAGAACTACCGCCTCCGCCGCCCCGAACGCCGAGCCGTCCCGAACAGCGACCGCGTGATCTCCCGCCCGATCTGCGTCCCCACGGACCGGGCCAGGGACTTGAACACCCCACTGCCGACCACCTGCTCCACGGCGGACGGCCGTTCCTCCACACGTTCCTCCGCCCGTTCCTCCACCGGGGCGGTGACATCACGCATCTCGTCCGGCCCCTTCGCCCCGCGGCCGCCCCGGCCGCCCCGGTCGTCCGTCAGCCGCTCGTACGCCGACTCCCGGTCCACGGCCCGGGCGTACCGCTCGTACAGCGGCGACTCCTCGACCGCCCGGTCCAGGGCCTCCTGCCCGACCGGACCCATCAGGGACTCGGGCGCGCGCAGCCGGGTCGCGGCGACCGGCGTCGGGGCGCCCTTCTCGCTCAGCACCGTCACCACCGCCTCGCCCGTCCCCAGGTTGGTCAGCACCTCTTCGAGGTCGTAGGGGGACTTCGGGAACGTCTTCACCGTGGCGTTCAGGGCCTTCTGGTCGTCGGGGGTGAAGGCGCGCAACGCGTGCTGGACGCGGTTGCCGAGCTGGGCGAGGACATCGGCCGGTACGTCCTTCGGAGTCTGCGTCACGAAGAAGACGCCGACCCCTTTCGAGCGAATCAGGCGCACGGTCTGCGTGATCGACTCCAGGAACGCCTCGGAGGCGTCGTCGAAGAGCAGATGCGCCTCGTCGAGGAAGAAGACCAGCCGGGGCTTGTCGACGTCGCCCAGCTCGGGCAGGTCGTGGAAGAGGTCGGCGAGCAGCCACATCAGGAAGGTCGAGAACAGCTGCGGCCGGTCCTGTACGGCGTTCAGCTCCAGGACCGAGACGATGCCGCGTCCGTCCTCACCCGTCCGCAGCAACTCGGCCGTGTCGAACTCCGGCTCCCCGAAGAAACCG
Source organism: Streptomyces purpurascens (assembly GCF_045040895.1). Classification (NCBI taxonomy): domain Bacteria; kingdom Bacillati; phylum Actinomycetota; class Actinomycetes; order Kitasatosporales; family Streptomycetaceae; genus Streptomyces; species Streptomyces purpurascens. The sequence continues at coordinate 4,494,511 of NZ_CP108341.1, forward strand.
GACGCGCCCTGCGCCTCGAAGGCCGTCAGGGACCGCAGGATCACCCCGGCCGTCGCGGCCGACAGACCGCCGATCGTCTTCAGCTCCTGCCGACCCTCGTCCGAGGTCAGGAAGGTCACGACCGCCCTGAGGTCCTTGAGGTCGATCAGCTCCAGGCCCTTGGTGTCGGCGTAGTGGAAGATCAGGGCGAGGGACTGCTCCTGAGTCCGGTTCAGCCGCAGCACCTTGGACAGCAGCACCGGGCCGAAGCCGGTGACCGTGGCCCGGACGGGGATGCCGCGGCCGATGCCGCCGAGGGCGTAGTACTCCGCCGGGAAACCCGTCGCCGTCCAGCGCTGGTGGACGTCGTGGGCCCGGCCCTCGACCCGGGCGTCCGAACGGCCCGGCGCCGCGATCCCGGAGAGATCGCCCTTGATGTCGGCGAGGAAGACGGGCACGCCCTGGGCGGACAGCTGCTCGGCGATCAGCTGGAGCGTCTTGGTCTTGCCGGTCCCGGTGGCGCCCGCGACCAGGCCGTGGCGGTTGAGCATCGCCAGCGGCACCCGGATCTGCGCGTCCGGCAGGCACCGCCCGTCCCAGAGCAGGGCGCCCAGATGCAGGGCGGGCCCGGAGAAGGCGTAGCCGGAGGCGATCTTCAGGGCCTCCTGGGGGAGGGCGGCAGCGCGCTCCGACACTTCCGGAGCCGGGGCCGACGGCATGGTCTCGCGGTCCGGCATATTCACGCCCCTGTTCCCGGTTCGTACCGCCTTGTGGGGTTTTTTTCAGCGTCGCACTACGGCGCCATGGCTGCGCCCGGAACGTCTTGCCCGGTAGGCTTTCCGTGTGATCTTCAAGCGCATCGGAAACGGCCGGCCGTACCCCGACCACGGCCGGGAAAGCACCCGGCAGTGGGCGGACGTCGCGCCGCGCCCGGTCCGCCTCGATCAGCTCGTGACGACCAAGGGGCAGCTGGACCTGGAGACCCTCCTCGCCGAGGACTCGACGTTCTACGGCGACCTCTTCGCGCACGTCGTGAAGTGGCAGGGCGATCTGTACCTGGAGGACGGCCTGCACCGCGCGGTGCGGGCGGCGCTCCAGCAGCGCCAGGTGCTGCACGCGCGCGTGCTGGAACTCGACTGACCCCTCGCCGGTAACGGGTTGGCCCTTTCGGGTTCGTCTGGTTCGTCTGGGCGATGTCGAATGATCATCTAGTAGGCATCGTCGCCCAGGCGCACTACGCTGCGTTCATGAGCATGCTGACTCCCCCCGGCATGGGCGGCAAGTACCGCATCACGGGCAACAAGTACCCCCGGATGCGGGGCCCCCGGCGGCGCGGGCGGCTTGTCGTCGTGGTCGTCGCCTCCGTCGCCGTGCTCGGCGTGGGCGGCTGGGGCACGCTGCAGCTCATCGATGTCTTCACCGGCGGCGGCGGAAAGGCTTCGGCAGCCGGCAACGGCACGGACTGCGCCCCCAGGACCAAGGCGAGCGCCTCGCCCGCCGCGAAGGCGCTGCCCGAGCCGCGCACGATCACGGTCAACGTCTTCAACGCCACCACCCGCGGCGGCCTGGCGAAGAAGACCGCCGACGAGCTGAAGAAGCGCGGCTTCAAGATCGGCGACGTGGGCAACGCGACCAAGCAGTACGACAAGAAGGTCAAGGGAACCGGCGTGCTGCTCGGCCCCGCCACCGCCCTCGACACGTCGCTGCCCGTGCTCGGCACCCAGCTCCCGGACGCCGAACGGCGTACCGAGGCGGCCCGCAAGGATGCCGCGGTCGACCTCGTCATCGGCGACGGCTTCAAGGAACTGGCGAAGAGGCCCGACGCCGACCGGGCCCTGACCAAGCTGGCCAGGCCCGAGCCGGCGCCTACGCCGAAGAAGGGCTGCTGAGGGGCTCGGAGGTCCTTACTCCGCCGCGCCGTACATCCGGTCGCCCGCGTCGCCGAGGCCCGGCACGATGTAGCCGTGCTCGTTCAGGCGCTCGTCGACCGAGGCGGTCACGACCGTCACCGGGGTGCCGGCCAGCTCGCGCTCCATGATCTCGACGCCCTCCGGGGCGGCCAGCAGCACCACGGCGGTCACGTCGTCGGCGCCGCGCTTGATCAGCTCCTGGATCGCCGCGACCAGCGTGCCGCCGGTGGCGAGCATCGGGTCCAGCACGTACACCTGACGTCCCGACAGGTCCTCCGGCATCCGCGTCGCGTACGTGGAGGCCTCGAGCGTCTCCTCGTTGCGGATCATGCCGAGGAAGCCCACCTCGGCGGTCGGCAGCAGCCGGACCATGCCGTCCAGCATGCCGAGCCCGGCCCGCAGGATCGGCACCACCAGGGGGCGCGGGTGGGAGAGCTTGACGCCCGTGGTCGTGGCCACCGGCGTCCGGATGTCGACCAGCTCGGTGCGCACGTCGCGCGTGGCCTCGTAGGCGAGCAGGGTGACCAGCTCGTCGGCGAGACGGCGGAAGGTCGCGGAGTCGGTGCGCTGGTCGCGCAGCGTGGTGAGCTTGTGGGCGACCAGTGGGTGGTCGACGACGTGGAGACGCATGTCCACAACAGTAGCCGGGCCGGGTGAGCCGGGGCGCACGGCAAGCCCGTCGGCGGGCTGTCACCCGTTCACCGGCGTCAATCGCTCGTCCGGGGGAAGGCGGGAAGGACGAACTGGGGGTGATGAGCCAGATGCCCGACCGGGATTCCCGAGAAGATCTGTCGCCGCGCGCATGGCCCGGGGCGGACCCGGCAGCCGGCCGGACGGACGAGCCGGACGTGTCCTCCGCCGAGCGCCGCCGACGCCGCGCCCGCTTCCTGCGCGACCTCGCCGAGGCCCGCGAACTGCGCGACCGCGTCCAGCCCCGCCGCGCCAAGACGGCCCGCCTGCGACACGCCATGCGCATGCGCACGTTCCGCTGGTAACACCGGCCCGCGTCGACCGACAGCACCGCACGGGTTTGCCTGTGGCGCCCCGACCCGTCCGCCCGCGGGACCGGGACGCCTTTCACCGGTAGGACCCACACGCGTTCCGCCGGTGGGACCCGGGCGCGTTCGCCACCAGGAGCCGCACGCGTCCGACCGTGGGACCCGCGCGTGTTCCGCCGGTAGGAAACGGGTGAGGAAACCGTCGGAGAAGATCACGAACCGCGCGGGCGTTGTCGCGGTGACCGTGCGTGCAGTGGGGGAAAGCCGCGTACGATCCGCAGGTGGCGGCAACGAGCGTGCGATCAAAACTGCCGGACACAGGGTGCCGAAGACGTCCCCTGAACGCCTTGTTTCTGCCACGATTCCGAGTGGGCGGGGCTCGGACGAGCACTCCCCGCCCTCAACCTCCGCCGGGGGGACCCCCAACCGGCACGCCTATGACCAGTGGGAGAGTCACGGTGTACTTCGCCGCACTGCTCGCGCGCACCGAAGACGGGTGGAAAGCGAGCGACACAGAGCTCGACGATGTGGAAACCCTGTCGGATCTGGCCGACCTGGCCCGTGAATCCTCCCCCGACGAGGACACGGTGCTCGTGCTCATCGAGCAGGAGGACGCCTGGTTCGGCGTCGTCCGCGTGGACGGCGAGGACGACCCTCGTATCTACGTCTCGGACGCCGCAGCCGCTGCCCGCAGCAGCTACGGCGAGATCCTGCTCACCGACGAGCTGCTCGGCCGCGATCCGGACGACGGGGACGACCTGGACGCCCTCGACCTCGACGGCACCGAGGACGGTGAATCCGACGAGGACGAGGACGACGACGGCGCCAGGGCGACCGGCTCCGCCGACGCCGTCCCGCACGGCCCGGTCGGCGACCCCCAGATCCTCGACGACCTCGGCGTCAGCGAGAAGGAGCTGCGCCTGATGTCGACGGAGGCCGTCACCGAGATCGCCGAGTCCCTGGGCGCCTCGGAGACCCTGGAGACCGTCCGCTGACCGGTCCCGTCGGCCCGGGACCGCCCGATCCGGTACGCGACCCCTGGCGGCCGGCGATGCGACTCGCCCTGGACGAGGCCGCCGAGGCGGTCCGGGGCGGGGACGTCCCCGTCGGCGCCGTCGTCATGGCCCCGGACGGCACGACCGTGCTCGCGGCCGGGCACAACGAGCGCGAAGCCGGCGGCGACCCGACGGCCCACGCGGAGGTCCTCGCCATCCGTCGGGCCGCCGCCGGGTTGGGCCAGTGGCGGCTCGCCGGCTGCACCCTCGTGGTGACACTGGAGCCCTGCACCATGTGCGCGGGCGCCATCCAGCAGTCCCGCGTCGACCGTCTCGTCTACGGCGCCCGTGACGAGAAGGCCGGCGCGGCCGGCTCCCTCTGGGATCTGGTCCGCGACCGGCGGCTCAACCACCGGCCCGAGGTGATCGAGGGCGTGCTCGCCGGGGAGTGCTCCCGGCTACTCACCGAGTTCTTCCGGAGCCGCTGAATACCGATTTCAAAGCACGCCGCACCTTGCTGTAAGGTCTCCCTCGGTAGCGTGTCCGAGCGGCCGAAGGAGCTCGCCTCGAAAGCGAGTGTGGCGCAAGTCACCGAGGGTTCAAATCCCTCCGCTACCGCTTGAGAAGGGCCCCGTCTGATGACGGGGCCTTTCGTGCGATCTGCCCCTTCGTGCGCTCGGACCTTCGTGCGATCATGTGCGCTGCATGGGACATCAGTGACAGGGGAGGCCGCGATGGCGGTGAACGCGAAGAAGGTCGCCGTCTACGTCGTCGTGGTCTTCGCGACGTACGTGATCATCACGGACCCGGCCAAGGCCGCCGACTACGTCCAGATAGGCTTCCAGGGCATATCGGACGCCGCCGGGGCCCTCGGCGACTTCGCCACGTGGGTTGCGAACGGAGCAAAGTGATGATCCGCCACCTGGTCCTCTTCAAGCTCAACGAGGGCGTCGAGCGCGACGACCCGCGCGTCGTGAAGGGCGTCGAGGCCTTCCGCTCGCTCGACGGCGCGATCCCCGAGATCCGCTTCTGGGAGCTCGGCTGGAACGTCAGCGACCGCCCCATCGCCCATGACTTCGCCATCAACTCGGCCTTCGACGACGCGGACGCGCTGCGCCGGTACGTGGAGCATCCCGACCACCAGGCGGGTGTCGCGCTGTGGCGCGAGTTCGCCACGTGGGTGATCGCGGACTACGAGTTCTGAGGCCCGCGGCCCGAACTACTTCGAGCCCTCCGTCGCTTCGACGGGGGGCTTTCTGCTGCGCGAGCGCATGTACGCGGTAATTCATCCCTCAACACGTAGTTATGGGGTGCTTGCACACAGTGCGCATGTGTTGTGATGCTATGACCGCTTTTGATGGAGCGGTTGACGGACGGGTTGACGGATGACGAGGTGGAGTTGACCGTGCTGGCCAGTACTGCGCCTCAGGCACCGTCCTCGGAACCCGCTCCCCAGCGGAGCCGCGGCGCCGACACCCGCGCCCTCACACAGGTCCTCTTCGCCCAGCTCAAGGAACTCCAGCCGGGCACGCCGGAGCACGACCGGGTGCGCGGGGCGCTCATCGAGGCCAACCTCCCGCTCGTGCGCTACGCGGCCGCCCGTTTCCGCTCCCGCAACGAGCCGATGGAGGACGTCGTCCAGGTCGGCACCATCGGGCTCATCAACGCCATCGACCGCTTCGACCCGGACCGGGGCGTGCAGTTCCCGACGTTCGCGATGCCGACGGTCGTCGGCGAGATCAAGCGGTACTTCCGCGACAACGTCCGTACGGTCCACGTGCCGCGCCGGCTCCACGAGCTGTGGGTGCAGGTCAACAGCGCGACCGAGGACCTGACCACCTCGTTCGGGCGCACGCCGACGACCTCGGAGATCGCCGAGCGGCTGCGCATCACCGAGGACGAAGTGCTGTCCTGCATCGAGGCCGGGCGGTCGTATCACGCGACCTCGCTGGAGGCCGCGCAGGAGGGCGACGGACTGCCGGGGCTGCTGGACCGGCTCGGCTACGAGGATCCCGCGCTGGACGGCGTGGAGCACCGGGATCTCGTACGGCATCTGCTCGTACAACTGCCCGAAAGAGAGCAGCGGATTCTGCTGCTGCGGTACTACAGCAATCTCACGCAGTCTCAGATCAGTGCGGAACTCGGTGTCTCGCAGATGCATGTCTCGCGGCTACTCGCGCGTAGCTTCCAAAGGTTGCGGTCTGCGAACAGGATCGACGCGTAACCGCAAACAGGAGCGAGAGGGTCACTGAGGCGAGGGAATCGCTCATCAGGGCCGTTCCTGGCAGTTGTGAGCCGAAAGGCCGTCAGACCCCTTGTTTGCAGGGCTTATTCGCGTCTCAGATGTCGACATGTCACTACAGCGTGTTGCCGACATGTGACATTCTGCGTGAAGCGCGTTTGCCGGGGCTTCGGCTCCGGTATTCAGGTGAAGGCTGCGTTCCTCAGACGGGAGCGTTCGCCGCGACCGTCCCGCGACCCAAAGGGGGTGGCATGTCCGCAGAACAGGGCAGCTCGAAGGTGCTCACGCTCGCGGAGAGCGAGACAGCTCCCCATGCTCTCGACTCACTCGGCCCCATCGATAATGCTCCGGCACTGGCGGCCGAGCCCGTCCCGGCCCTGCCGGCTGCGGGCGCCATCGACACCCGCACCCTGTCCCGCTCCCTGTTCCTGCGGCTGGCCGCGCTCGACGAGGACAGCCCCGAGCGTGCGTATGTCCGTGACACGCTGATCGAGCTCAATCTGCCGTTGGTGCGGTATGCCGCGGCGCGGTTCCGTTCGCGGAACGAGCCGATGGAGGACATCGTCCAGGTCGGCACGATCGGGCTGATCAAGGCGATCGACCGGTTCGACTGCGAACGCGGGGTGGAGTTCCCGACGTTCGCGATGCCGACCGTGGTCGGGGAGATCAAGCGGTTCTTCCGCGACACGTCGTGGTCGGTGCGGGTGCCGCGGCGCCTGCAGGAGCTGCGGCTCGCCCTGACCAAGGCCAGTGACGAGCTCTCGCAGAAGCTGGACCGGTCTCCTACGGTCACCGAACTCGCGGCCGTGCTCGGGGTGTCCGAGGAGGACGTCGTCGACGGGCTGGCGGTGGGGAACGCGTACACGGCGTCCTCGCTGGACTCGCCGGCTCCGGAGGACGACGGCGGCGAGGGCTCGCTGGCGGACCGGCTGGGGTACGAGGACACCGCGCTGGAGGGCGTGGAGTACCGCGAGTCCCTGAAGCCGCTGCTGGCCAAGCTGCCGCCTCGTGAGCGGCGGATCATCATGCTGCGGTTCTTCGCGAACATGACCCAGTCGCAGATCGGCGAGGAGGTCGGCATCTCGCAGATGCACGTCTCCCGCCTGCTGACGCGGACGCTGGCGCAGCTGCGGGAAGGGCTGATCTCGGACTGACGACGCGGGGCGGCCCACGGCTCTCACCGTGAGGCCGCCTGCGGTTTCGTCGTGGACCGCCTATGGCTTCGTCGTGGGACGCCTGCACTTCGTCGTGGAGCGCCTGCGGTTTCGTCGTGGAGCGCCTGCGGTTTCGTCGTGGGTCGGGGCCGTGTCGGGGGGTGTCCGTCCTCGGAACGGCGCGATGGGGTTGGACGCCGACTCGCTGTTCGTTGACGCGCCAACCGCTGCGGGCGGACACCCCCCGACACGGCCCCTTGCGTAGCTCCCCAGCTGCGGGCATGCGTGCCGCTAAGGGCGGCACGGGTGGGCGCAGCGGCACCCCGCTTCGCCGGGGTGCGGACCCACCCGGCCTCAGCAGAAGCGCCGAGCAGCTGGAAAACCGGCCGTGCGCGTTACGCCAGCGCCAGCCAAGCCACCGCCGCGACCACCGCTACGGCGACTACGACGCCGAGGATGAGACCGATGCGTGGCCCGCCGCCGGCGGCCGTCGCCGCGGCCTGCCGCCCCTGCGGCGCCTCGTCGACGAACGCGCGGAACATCTGGGTGTTGCCGGCAGGGTCGTGATTGCCCTGGGGGGCCTGGTTGTTAGCCATGGCCCGAGACCCTAGCGAAAACGCCGGGGCTCCCCAAGTGGGGGTTGGCCTTCCGTTTGCCCCGGGACGACCGGTACCGCCACCCTCGTGGCCAGCACATTTACTGACGCAATACTTGCCTTTGCCAAGTTTTGATGCCGCATTCACCTCCTTTATTTGCCTTCAGCAACCAACAGCTCCTATGGTTGCCCTAAGCAACGAAAGCGGGAGGTGTCGTGGCCGAGAGGGCGCAGTACGAAGAGCTGGTCCGCCAGTTCAGTGCCTTCGGCGCCGTGAAGCGGGAGCTCGGCCGGATCATGCCGGCCGAATGCCCCGGCGGGTCGGCGGCCGTTCTGACCCTGCTGGGCCGCCATGGCGACATGCGCATGAGCAAGCTCGCCGAGCTGCTCGCGGTGGACATGTCGGTCACCAGCCGCCATGTCGCGCACGTCGTGGACCGGGGCTGGATCGAACGCTCCCCCGACCCCGCGGACAAGCGCTCACGCATCCTGCGCCTCACGCCCGCGGGCGACGCGCAGCTCGACGAGTTGTCCCGGCGGACCACCGAGGTGCTTCAAGAGCGCCTGAGCGACTGGTCCGACGAGGACGTCCGCCGGCTCACGCAGCTGATGGCGCGGCTGCGGGAGAGCTTCGACTGCCGGCCCGCGCCCCGGGCGGCACCACCCGCTGTCGAACAGACCACCCGTACACCCGCAAACACGTAAGAAAAGGAAGCCCATGGCAACGACCACACCAGCCGGTGTGCGGGCTCATGCCAAGCACGGAGGAGGCTCGCACAGTCCCTCCGGCGACGGCACTCCGATGACGCACCGGCAGATCATGGAGGCCCTCACCGGCCTCCTGCTCGGCATGTTCGTCGCGATCCTGTCGTCGACGATCGTCTCCAACGCCCTGCCCCGGATCATCGGCGACCTCGGTGGCGGCCAGAGCGCCTACACCTGGGTCGTGACCGCGTCCCTGCTGACGATGACCGCGTCCACGCCGCTGTGGGGCAAGCTCGCCGACCTGTTCTCCAAGAAGCTGCTGATCCAGGTCGCCCTGGTCATCTTCGTGCTGGGGTCGGCGGCGGCGGGCATGTCGCAGAACCCCGGCATGCTCATCACGTTCCGCGCGGTCCAGGGCATCGGCATGGGCGGTCTGTCCGCGCTGGCCCAGATCATCATGGCGGCGATGATCTCGCCGCGTGAGCGCGGCCGCTACAACGGCTACCTGGGCGCCGTCTTCGCGACGGCCATGGTCGGCGGTCCGCTGGTCGGCGGTGTCATCACCGACACCGACTGGCTGGGCTGGCGCTGGTGCTTCTACGTCGGCGTGCCCTTCGCCGTGATCGCCCTGATCGTGCTGCAGAAGACCCTGCACCTGCCCGTGGTGAAGCGGAAGGTCAAGGTCGACTGGGCCGGCGCGTTCTTCATCACCGCTGCCGTCTGCCTGCTGCTGGTCTGGGTGACCTTCGCCGGTGACAAGTACGACTGGCTGTCCTGGCAGACGTACGCGATGGTCGGCGGTTCGCTGGTGCTGCTGGCGGTGTTCGTCCTCATCGAGGCGAAGGCCAGTGAGCCCATCATTCCGCTGCGGCTGTTCCGCAACCGCACCATCACGCTGGCCTCCATCGCCTCCCTGTTCGTCGGTGTCGCGATGTTCTCGGGGACCGTGTTCTTCAGCCAGTACTTCCAGCTGGCGCGGGACAAGTCGCCGACGATGTCCGGGGTCATGACCATTCCGATGATCGCGGGGCTGTTCGTCTCCTCGACCGTCTCCGGGCAGGTCATCACCCGCACCGGGCGCTGGAAGGCGTGGCTGGTCGCCGGCGGTGTGCTGGTGACCGCGGGCCTCGGCCTGCTGAGCACGATCCGGTACGACACCGAGTACTGGCACATCGCGATCTTCATGGCGCTGCTGGGTCTCGGCATCGGCATGATGATGCAGAACCTGGTGCTCTGCACGCAGAACCAGGTGGAGCCGGGCGACCTGGGTGCCGCCAGCTCCACGGTGACCTTCTTCCGGTCCCTGGGCGGTGCCGTGGGCGTCTCGGCGCTGGGCGCGGTCCTGGGCAACAAGATCACCGACTACGTCAAGGACGGCCTCGCCGACCTCGGCCCCAAGGGCGCGGCCCTCGGCCACGCCGGCACGGGCGGGGGCGGCATCCCCGACCTCGACGCGATGCCCGCGCCGCTCCGCACCGTCGTGGAGAGCGCCTACGGCCACGGTGTCGCGGACGTGTTCCTCTACTCGGCTCCGTTGGCGCTGCTCGCGCTGCTGGTCTCGCTGTTCATCAAGGAGGTTCCGTTGAAGACGAAGGGCGGGCTGGCGCAGGCCGCCGAGCCGGAGACGCCTGCCGAGGCCGTGGCTCCCGCCGAAGCCGTGGCTCCCGCCGCGGAGAAGGCCGTGCCGAGCTGGGCCGTTGCCGAGACCGAGGCGGTCGACGGCACCGGGGCCGAGGGCACGCAGCGGCTCGCCGCCGTCGCCACGGCGGTCCGTGCGGAGGAGGCCTCCGGCGGTGCTCCCGGCGTCCCCGTTCACGGGTTCGTCCGCGGCGCCGAGTCCGCGCCCGTGCCGCAGGCCGCCGTCACGCTGATCTCGCTGGCCGGGCGTCAGCTGGGCCGGTCCGTGGCGCAGGCCGACGGCTCGTACGCGGTGGACGCCCCGGGCTCCGGCTCGTACGTCCTGATCGCCTCCGCCGACGGCTTCCAGCCGCAGGCGTCCACGGTCGTGGTGAACGGCGAGCCGGTCGCCTACGACATCCTGCTCAGCGGCACCAGCGGGCTGACCGGTCTGGTGCGGGCCGCCGAGAACGGGCAGCCGGTCAAGGACGCGATGGTCATCGTGACCGATGTGCGCGGCGACCTGCTGGCCACCGGGACCACCGGTGAGCAGGGCGACTTCACCTTCGCCGAGCTGGTGCCGGGGGCGGTGACCGTCGCGGTGAACGCCGCCGGGTACCGGCCGCGGGCCCTGCCCGTCGAGGTGGGCGGCACCGGGGTCACCCGGGTCGAGATAGACCTGGACTCGGGCGCCCGCGTCCAGGGTGTCGTCCGCGCCCCGCACGGTCCGCTGGCCGATGCCCGGGTGACGCTGGTCGACCAGGCGGGCAACGTCGTCGGCTCGGCCACGACCGGCACGGACGGGGCGTACGCCTTCACCGACCTGGACGGCGGCGAGTACACCGTCATCGCCACGGGCTACCCGCCGGTGGCCACCGCCCTGACGGTCACGGGCGCCGGCGCCGACGGCCACGACATCGAACTCGCCCACCCCGGCGAGTAGTCCGACCCCGGCCCGTGGCAGGTGGGCGCGCTCTGAGCGGAGGTGCGCCCCCTGTCGCGGGCCGGTTTCTTTCTGAGGAGTAGCTGAGATGGGACTGACCGCGAGGATCCGTACCCGGGACGGTTGGGCCGTGTCGCACGCGGTCGTCACGGTGGCGGACATGAGGGGCGCGCAGGTGCTGCGTGCCGAGGCCGACGCCGAGGGCGCCGTACGGGACGCGACGCCGCTGGAGGCGGGGGCGTACACCGTCATCGTCACGGCCGTCGGGTACGCGCCGGCGGCCTCCAGCGTGATCGTCACCGCGAGCGGGCGGGCCGAGGTCGGCACGGTGACGCTGGCGCGGCAGGGCGGCACCGAACTGCCGCCGCCGGGCCCGTGGACCGTCGACCCGGTGCACTCCAGCGTGGCCGCCGTGGCACAGCACCTGGGCATCTCCAGCGTGCACGGCCGGTTCACGGAGTTCTCCGGCTCGATCGAGATCGCCCCGGACGACGTCACCAAGTCCCGCGTGGAGGCGGTGATCCGGGCCGCGTCCGTCGACACCGGCAACGGCATGCGCGACGGGCACCTGAAGTCGCCGGACTTTCTCGATGTCGAGCGGTTCCCCGAGATCACCTACCGGTCGACCGGGCTGACGGCGGCCGGTTCCGACCGGTGGACGGTCCACGGCGAGCTGGGCATGCACGGTGTCGTACGGCCGGTCGACCTCGATCTGGCCTACCTCGGCACGGGCCCGGACCCCTGGGGCGGCACCCGCGCGGCGTTCCGCGCCACGACCGAGCTGCACCGCGAGGACTTCGCGATGAACTACAACCAGGTCCTCCAGGCGGGCATCGCCGCCATCGGCACGACGCTCAAGGTGGAGCTGGACATCCAGGCCGTGCAGGGCGAGTCACTTCCGGCTGCCTGAGGCCGGGTCCGACGGCCGGGACACTCTCGCCACCAACTGGTCGCACAGGTCGCGGAGTTTCACGTTCCGGTCCTGCGAGACCCGGCGCAGCCGCTCCAGCGCGATGCTCGCGTCGATCCGCTCCCGGGCCATGAGGATGCCGATCGCCTGGTCGATGACGCTGCGGGAGAGCAGCGCGGTGCGCACGTCGGCCGCGGACTGACGTCGGCGTTCGATCCGCAGCGCCACGTCGATCGCGTCCCCGGCCCGTGCCGCGAAGGCCCGGGCCGCCTCCAGGTCCGCGCCCAGCGCCCCGGGCCGCTCGCCGTAGAAGTTGAGCGCCGCGCCCGTCTCGCCCTCGACCTCGATGGGCACGGCCAGCACACACCGGACGCCCGTGGACAGGGCGTACCGCGTGTACGACGGCCAGCGGGACTCCGCCGACAGATCGGGGGCGTACTGCTCGGCACCGGTCTCGGCGGCCTCGACGCAGGGGCCCGAACCGTTCTCGTACTGGCGCAGGTCCAGGCCGCTGGGCAGGCCCTCGCTGCCGGCCAGGGTGAGCAGCCGCCCGGCCCGGCGCACCGTGATACTGCACGCGGCGGCGCCGGGCACCTCCATCACCGCACGGTCGGTCAGATCGTGCAGCAGGGTGTCGAGACCACTGCTGCGCACCATCGCCTGGTCCAGCGTGTCGGACGTCTCGGAACTCATGACCGTACGTGTATCCCGTCGTCCCGCGCCCACGCCCCCGGACGTAACCGGGCTCATGTCAGGTGCTGTTGTGCGTGCCGACGATCCGGCGGGCGAGGTCGCGCAGTTTCACGTTCTCCCGCTGGGAGGCCCGTACCAGGCTCTCGAAGGCCGCGGCCGCGTCGATGCCCTGGCGCTCCATGAGGATGCCGGTGGCCTGGCCGATCAGGTCCCGGGTGTGCATGGCCTCGGTGAGCTGCTCGCGCACGGTCGCGGAGTCCAGGGCGATACTGACGTGCGCGGTGAACAGCCGGCCGATGTGCGTCGCGTCCTCGTCGAAGACGCCCGGCTTGCGCGCGTAGGCCGTGAGCACGGTCAGCCGGCGGCGGTCGGCGCGCAGCCGCAGCGACAGCGCCGAGCGCAGCCCCAGGGCCGACAGCACGTCCCAGCCGTCGTCCGCCTCGCTGTCCCCTATCCGCGCGACCGGGCTGTTCCACAACCGCTCCCAGTGCCCGTGCGGTTCGCGGCCGGTGTGCCGGGCCTCGGCGGAGCGCACGACCTCGTCGGTCCAGGCGAGCGTTCGGAGCCGGCTGCCGCGCTCGAGCACGGAGACGCCGGCGTGCTCGGCCCCGGGCATGAGATGCACGGCCAGCCGGACGGCCGTACGCAGGGTGTTGTGGGGCGTGAGCGTCTCGTGCAGTTGCTGAGACGCCACCGTCAGGGCTTCGGCCAGCTCGGAGCCAACCGGAAAACGGGGCAAATCAGGAAACTCGGACGCAGCCACCACGAACCTCTTCGGCATGCACGGCCATGGCCGTGCGCAGGAGAGCTCCGCAGCACATTCCCGACTGCGAGCACAGGACGGACAGCACTCTAGCTGCTTGGTTGCGTCCAGGTGACGTCCGGCCGACGGCCGCGACAGGCGCTTCCGCAGCCGCGCCCCGGCGTGGTGGAATGGGCCCAAGGGTCAGGAAGCGGCCTTACCGGAATCCGGACGAACGTCTGCCAGGTGAGTGCTGTGACTTTCATCCCGAATCCCACCGAACCGCGGGACCTGCCCGGCCGTGTCTGCCTCACGATGCCCGCGGAGATCGACTTCTGCAACGCCGCCGAGCTGCTCCCGCTCATCATGTCCGCGGCCCGGGACCGTGGCGACCGGCTGGAACTGCTCGTCCTCGACCTCTCCTGCACGTCCTTCATGGATTCCCAGGGCGTCCGGCTCATCAACGACATCCGCCACCGGCTGCGCCCCGAGGCCCGGGTGCGTCTGGTGGCCCGGCCCGACGGCGTCACGAGCAGCGTCCTGGAGCTGACCGGACTGCGCCGGGACGTCCCCGTGTACGACAACCTCGCGGAGGCCATGGCGTCGTAGGCTGCCGCCCATGGCACCGAACATCGCGACGAACACCCGTGTCTCCCTCGACGAGTTGCTCGACTTCGTGCGGCCCCGGCACCACGCGATCCTGCTGACCCGGCGGTCCGGCGACGGCCCTCAGGGCTCGCCGCTGACCTGCGGTGTCGACGACTCCGGCCGGATCGTGGTCTCCACGTACCCGGAGCGGGCCAAGACCCGCAACGCCAAGCGGGACCCGCGCGTGAGCCTGATCGTCCTGAGCGACGACTGGAACGGCCCGTGGGTACAGATCGACGGCACCGCCGAGGTCATCGACACCCCCGACTCCATCGAACCGCTCGTGGAGTACTACCGGAACATCGCCGGTGAGCACCCCGACTGGGACGAGTACCGCGCGGCCATGGTCAAGCAGGGCAAGTCGATCATCCGGATCACACCGGAGCGGTGGGGGCCGGTGGCCACCGGCGGGTTCCCGGCGCGGCTGGTCGAGGGGGAGTAGCCCCGGAGGCGGCTCAGGCGCGGGCGACGATCGTCTCGATGCCGGCGATCAGCAGTTCCAGCGCGAACTCGAAGTCCCGCTCCAGCATCTCCGCCACCGTGTCGCCGCCGCGGGCCGCCATCATCTCCTGGGAGTCCCGGATGAGGTCGGCGGCCTGCGGGGACTCGGTCGCCGTGCTCATGGCGTCCTGGAAGTACTCGTCCAGGGTCATGCCGGTGGCCGCGGCCCGGGTGGAGAGATGGCCCTCGAGCGTGCCGTATCCGTAGACGAACTGGAAGACGGCCGAGATCGTGCTCGTCAGCCGGTTCGCGGGCAACCCGGTCCTGCGGATCACGCGCTGCACGGCCCTCGAGTACGCCAGGTTGTGGGGACCGATGTTGAGGTAGGTGCCGACCAGCTGCGACACCCAGGGGTGGCGCACCAGCAGGCCGCGGTACTCCCGGGCGAGGGCGCGCACCTGGTCGCGCCAGTCCTCGTCGGCTTCCGCCTCGGGCAGCCGCATCTCGCCCATGGCCCGGTCCAGGACGAGTTCGAGGAGGTCGTCCTTGGTGTCGACGTACCAGTAGACGGACATCGCGGTGACGTTCAGCTCACCGGCCAGCCGCCGCATCGAGAACTTGGCCAGCCCTTCGGCGTCCAGCAGCCGGGCCGTGACCTCGGTGATCCGATCCCGGTCCAGCCCCGACGGCTGCCCGCCACCGCGCCGCCGGTGCGCCTTGCCGCCCAGCCACACACTGCTCCGCGCGGCTTTGTCGGCTGCTTTCGCCATGGCGCACCTTTCCTGACTTTCCAACGCCGATCATGCTAGGCGCCCTGTCTTTTGCCCGGGAGCGCGGGGAACCGCGCGATCAACCACGGCGAAGCCGCACGCGCAGGACCACCGCACACCCCGAGCTCCTAGGCGGATTCTGCCCGCTCGGCCCGCCTCAACAACGCCGCCGCGACCAGCCCACCCAGCAGAACAGCCACCGCCCCCACCAACTGACTGCTCTCCAGGCCGGAGGCGAACGCGTCGGATATCCGGGCCTTCTCCGAAGCCGAGTCCGCCGCCGCCAGCGCCGCCGGCAACGACGTCGCGGACACGGCGACCAGCGACGCGAACCGCGAGTTGAGCACGGCGCCGAGGACCGCGACACCAAGGCCGTTGCCGAACTCCGCGAGCGTCCCGTTGATGCCCGCTCCCACACCCGCCTTCTCGGGCGGAATCGCGCTCATGATCGCGTTGGCCATGGCCGGCATGGACAACGCCACACCCCCGCCCATGACGATCAGACCGAGCAGCATCCCGCCGTACCCCTGCCCGCCGAACAGCGCGATCGCCGCCAGCCCCGCGGACACCAGCGTCATACCGAGCGCGATGGCCGCCGGCGTACCGGCCTTGAGCACCAGCTTCGCCCCGAGCCCGGAGAAGTTGAGCACGACGACGGTCAGCGCCAGCGGCGCGGTCCGCAGCCCGGCGTCCAGCGGCTCGTAGCCGAGGACGAACTGGAGGTGCTGCGTGAGCAGGAACAGCGACCCCGTCATGCCGAACGCCACGAGGATCGTGCCCGCGACCGCGCCCACGAACTTCTGGTTGCGGAAGAAGTGCATGTCGAGCATGGGGTTCTCGATGCGCAGCTCCCACATCACGAACACACCGAGTACGGCCACGCCGATCAGCGCGGAGACCAGCACCTGGCCGGACGTCCAGCCGTGCTCGGGCCCGGTGATGATCGCGTACACGCATGCCGCCATGCCGATGGTCGACAGCACCGCGCCGACCAGGTCGGGCCGGTCGCCCTCCTTGTGCTTGGACTCCGGGACGAGCGCGGCGACCGCGACCAGGCCGAGCACGGCGACCGGGATGTTGATCAGGAAGATGGCGCCCCACCAGAAGTGGTTCAGCATCACACCGCCGATCAGCGGCCCGGCCGCGAAGCCGAGCGAACTGACCGTCGACCACAGCGCGATGGCCTTCACCCGCTCCTTGTCGTCGAAGATCTGCATGACGACGGCGAGGATCGTGGTCATCAGCAGCGCGCCGCCGACGCCCATGCCCGCACGGGCCGCGATCAGCTGGGCCGGGCTCTGGGAGAGGCCGGCCGCCAGCGAGCCCACGCCGAAGATCGCGAGGCCCGCCATCAGCAGCAGCTTGCGGCCGTAGCGGTCGGCGGCGTTGCCCGCGGTGAGCAGCAGGCCGGACTGGACCAGCGCATACGCGTTCATCATCCACTGGACGTCGGCGGTCGTGGCGTCCATCTCGCGGGTGAGCGAGGGGATCGCCACGTTCAGGATGGTGTTGTCGAGCAGCACGGTGAGCTGCGCGAGGCAGATGACACCGAGGATCAGCCAGCGTTGGGGGTGGCCGCCGGAAGCCGTCTGGGGTGGGGCCTGCTCCTGTGGGGATGTCGTCATGCTGTACACCGTAGAACAGTTCCCATACGGCGTACAACAGAGATACGGCGAGGGGCGGTGGCACTCGGCCACCGCCCTTCGCCGTACTCAGCCGTACTCGACCGTCCTCGGGGGACTGTCAGCCGCTCGCCTTCTGCGTGAGGTCGTAGAAGGTGGCCGAGCCGACCGTGACCTTCTTGAAGGTGGCCTCGATCCAGGAGGTGATCTGGGAGGACGTGCCGTCGCTGCTGCCGCCCATGCCGCCGCCGCTGCCCGAGCCGATGAAGTAGTGGATCTTTCCTTCCGCCACGTACTGCTTGAACTGGGCCAGCGTCGGGGACGGGTCCGTGCCGTTGAAGCCGCCGATGGCCATCACCGGGTCGCCGGTGGACAGCTGGTAACTCGCCGCGTTCTGGGCGCCGATGGCCGCCGCGACCCAGGTGTAGTCACCCGCGTTCTTCTCCAGCAGCGCCTTGGCCTCGGCGCTGACGCTGGCGCCGTTGAGCAGGCCGCCCATGCCGCCACCGCCGCCGCCCATGCCACCGCCGTCGCCGGTCCGGCCGCCGGGGCCGCCCTGCTGCTGGTTCTGGCCCTGGGTGTTGCCGTTGCCGTTCCGCTGACCCTGCCCGCCCGGCATGCCGCCGCCGGGGAAGCCGTTGCCGTTCGGCTGGTTCTGGCCGCCCTGCTGGTTGTTCCGGCCCTGCTGGTTGTTCTGGCCGGGCATGCCGCCCCCGCCGGGGCCACCGCCCATGCCACCGCCGGGGCCGCCGCGACCGCCCGAGACCGCCGGACCCGCGGTGACGATCGAGCCGGAGTGTCCCTCGTTCAGCGTGGTGAGGGTGTACGCCGCCGGACCGGCCAGCGCGGCGACGAGGCCGAGCCCCGCGGCCCCCAGGGCCAGTCGACGGCCCAGCCGTCCGGCGAAGACCAGGCCGAGGGCCGCGGTCAGACCGCCGACCAGGACGAGCCACTTCAGCCAGGGCAGGTAGTCGGAGGAGCGGTTGAGCAGCACGTAGCCCCAGGCCGCGGTGGCCGTCGTCGCGGCCGCCAGGGTCAGCGACGCCCACGCCTTGTCGCGCTTCTCCCAGAGCAGCGCCGCGCCCATGCCGACCAGCGGGGCGATGTAGGGGGCGAGGGCCACGGTGTAGTACTCGTGGAAGATGCCCTGCATGTAGCTGAAGACCACCATGGTGATCAGCAGCGAGCCGCCCCACACCAGGAACGCACCGCGGGTCGCCGAGGTCCGGCGGGCCTTGCGTGTCGCCACCAGGCCCGCGACGAGCAGGATCAGCGCGGCCGGGATCAACCAGGAGATCTGGCCGCCGATGGAGGAGCTGAACATCCGGTCCCAGCCGGTCTCGCCCCAGGCGCCGCCGCCGTTGCCGCCTCCTCCGCCGCCGCCCCCGACGCTGCCGGTCTCGTCGCCGTTGAGGCGGCCCAGGCCGTTGTAGCCGAAGGTCAGTTCCAGGAAGCTGTTGTTCTGCGAGCCGCCGATGTACGGCCGGGACGACGCGGGCCACAGCTCGACGATCGCGACCCACCAGCCGCCGGAGACGACGATCGCCGCGAGGCCGGCCGCGAGCTGGCCGATCCGCTTCCTCACCGTCACCGGGGCGCAGACGCCGTAGACCAGCGCCAGCGCCGGGAGGATCAGGAAGGCCTGGAGGGTCTTGGCGAGGAAGGCGAAGCCGATCGCGGCACCGGCCCAGAGCAGCCACTTCGTCCGGCCGTCCTCCAGGCCCCGGATGACGAAGTAGCAGGCGGCGGCCATCAGCAGCGCCAGCATCGCGTCCGGGTTGTTGAAGCGGAACATCAGCGCCGCGACGGGGGTGAGCGCGAGCACCGCGCCCGCGATCAGACCGGCAGCGGGGCTGAACCGGCGGCGCACCGCCGCGTAGACCACGGCGACCGTGCCGACGCCCATGAGGACCTCGGGGGCGAGGATCGCCCAGGAGCTGAGTCCGAACAGCCGCACCGACAGGGCCATCGGCCACAGTGCGGCCGGGGGCTTGTCCACGGTGATGGCGTTGGCCGCGTCCAGCGAGCCGAAGAAGAACGCCTTCCAGGACTGGCTGCCGGCCTGCACGGCCGCCGAGTAGAACGAGTTGGCGTAGCCGGAGGCGCTCAGGTTGTAGAGGTAGAGCGCGGCGGTCACCAGGAGCAGGCCGAGGAAGGCCGGGCGGGCCCAGCGGGGGTCCTCGGGGCGGCCGTGCCACAGGCGTCGCACGAAGGGCTTCTTGGGTTCATCGGCGCCGGGAACGGATGCCGGTGGGGTCGGGGGACGGGTCCAGGCACTGGTACTCGTGTCTCTGTCCGCGGTCTGCTGGTCGTAGTGGATCGTCATCGGGAGTCCCTCGGGTCGGTGTCGTGCGGGCGCACCGGCTGCAGCTGCATGGTGGCGTCCCTGCCCCACTGAGCGGTGTCGTGCGGGTACCGGGGGGTGCGCTGCGGGAGCGGCCCGTACGGGTCGTGGCGCGCTGTGGAGAAGGTCGCTGAGGACAGCGGGTGGACCGGAGTGTGCGAGTCGGCCACCGCCGGGTCGCCGTCGCGCCGCTCCGGGAACACCCACGCCCGGAAGAGCAGGAAACGCAGCACGGTCGCCGCGAGGTTGGCGGCGATGAGCACCGCCAGTTCCGTGGAGTGCGCGGGCTCGGACGTGGCCGCGTTGAGCGCCGCGAGCGAGCCGCTGGTCAGGGCGAGTCCGATGCCGAAGACGACCAGGCCCTGCGCCTGGTGCCGTACGGCCCCGCCGCGCCCGCGCACCCCGAAGGTGAGCCGCCGGTTGGCCGCCGTGTTGGCGATCGCCGAGACCAGCAGGGCGAGCGCGTTGGCGAACTGGGACCCGGTGAAGACGCGGAAACCGCTGTAGAGGAGCAGGTAGAAGAGGGTGGACAGGGCGCCGACCACGCAGAATCCGACGAGCTGGCGGGCCAGGCCCTTCGGTACGTCCTTGATCTCGCGGTCGCGCGGGTCGTCCCCGAACGGCCGGGCGATCCGGTCCAGCGGCAGCGATCCGGTGGCCAGGGCCCTGCCGATCCGCCACACGCCCTTGAGGTCGTCGGTCGCGGTCTTGACGATGTGCACGGTCGAGTCGGGGTCGTCGACCCAGTCGACCGGCACCTCGTGGATACGGAGCCCCGCGCGCTCGGCGAGCACCAGCATCTCGGTGTCGAAGAACCAGCCGGTGTCCTCGACGAGGGGCAGCAGCACCTGCGCCACGTCCCGGCGGATGGCCTTGAACCCGCACTGGGCGTCCGAGAAGCGGGCCTGCAGCGAGCCGCGCAGGATGAGGTTGTAGGCCCGGCTGATGAACTCCCGCTTGGGGCCGCGCACCACGCGCGAGCTACGGGCGAGCCGGGAGCCGATCGCGAGGTCCGAGTGGCCGGAGATCAGCGGCGCCACCAGCGGGAGCAGCGCGTTGAGGTCGGTGGACAGGTCCACGTCCATGTACGCGAGCACCGGGGCGTCGGAGGCCGACCAGACGGCCCGCAGGGCACGGCCGCGGCCCTTCTGCTCCAGCCGGAAGAGGGTGACCTCGGGGATCTCCGCCGCCAGCCGCGCCGCCACCCGCGGAGTCGTGTCCGTGGAGGCGTTGTCCGCGATCGTGATGCGGAACGCGTACGGAAACGTCCTCTCGAGGTGCTCGTACAGTCTGCGGACGCACGGCTGGAGGTCCTTCTCCTCGTTGTAGACGGGGATCACTACGTCCAGGACAGGCGTACCGGCTGGCGCGGCCGGGAGGTGCTCCCGCGCCGGCAGGGTGCCGGGAGAAGAATCGGTTCGCATGGAACCGACTCTCGTCAGGCGCCCTGTTGTACCGATGTGGTGACGCTGTGGCGTGCCTGTGAGTGCTGTTGCCAGCTCATTTCCGGCTGCGGCGGGGCCGGGAGCGCGGGCAGGTGCACCGTGAAAACGGTCCGCCCGGGCACGCTGTCGACGGTCACGGCACCGTCGTGCGCGGTCGCCACGGCCTGCACGATGGCGAGGCCGAGACCGGTCGATCCGGTGGTGCGGGAACGCGCGGAGTCGCCGCGCGCGAACCGTTCGAAGACATGCGGGAGCAACTCGGCCGGAATGCCCTGCCCGTTGTCCTCCACGTCCACGCACAGCCAGGGCCCGCGCCGCTGCACCCGCGCGGTGACGGTCGTACCGGACGGTGTGTGATTGCGGGCGTTGCCGAGCAGGTTGACGAGGACCTGCTGCAGCCGGGCCGCGTCCGCCGACACGAGCGCGGGCTCGTCGGGCAGGTCGAGGCGCCAGTTGTGGTCCTGGCCTGCGGCACGGGCGTCGCTGATGGTGTCCACGACCAGCGGGACGAGGTCGGTCTGCTCGAACTGGAGGGGCCGCCCCGCGTCGAGCCGGGCGAGCAGCAGCAGATCCTCGACGAGGAGGGTCATCCGCCCGGCCTCGGACTCGATCCGCCCGAGCGCGTGCCGGGTGTCGGGCCCGACGTCCTCTCTTCCGCGTCTGGTCAGCTCGGCGTACCCGCGAATGGAGGCGAGGGGGGTGCGCAGCTCGTGACTGGCGTCGGCGACGAACTGCCGAACCCGCGTCTCGCTCTGCTGCCGTGCGTGCAGCGCGCCGTGGACGTGGTCGAGCATCCGGTTGAGCGCGGCACCGACCTGTCCGACCTCGGTGTGCGGATCGGTCTCGGAGTCGGGGACGCGCTCGCTGAGGTTGACCTCGCCGGTGTGCAGGGGCAGTTCGGAGACCCGGGTTGCGGTGGCGGCGACCCGGCGGAGGGGGCGGGTGGCCACGCCGATGAGGACGGAGCCGGCGATGGCCGCGGCGACCAGTCCGGCGCCGGTGACACTCACCTCGACGAGGATGAGGGTGTTGATGGTGGTGGTGACGGACTCGGTGGGCAGGGCGACGTAGTAGCTGCCGCTGCCGTCGACTTCGGTGACGTACTGCACGCGGTACTCGCCGAGGCCGGGGATGTCGATGGTGTACATACGGTGCGTCGTCGGCACCTCGGCGAGCGCGGACTTCTGCTCGTCGTTGAGCGTGACGGCCAGGTTCGGCTGGAAGGGGCCGTTGTCGTTGGAGGTCTCCTTGGCGAGGACCGCCTGGGTGACGCTGCCGTCTGCGCTGACCTCGGCGGCGACGGTGCCCGGCTGCGCGGGTCCCCTGGCGAAGCCGGTGATCCTGTTCGCCGACCCGGCGTCCTGCTGTTCCTCGCCCTGCTCGTTCCCGCCGTTCCCGTCTCCGTCCTGGCGGCCCCCGGGTTTCATGGGTCCCGACAGCCGCTTGCCGGCGTCGTCGACCTTCGCGTCCAACTGCTCGTACAGATGCGACCTGAGCGCGAGCGTCGTCACGGTCCCGATCACCGCGCACACCACCGCGATCAGCACCACGGACGCGACGACGAGCCGCGTCCGCAGCGTGCGCGGCTTGCCCGCGCGCGACTTCTCGCCTTCGCTCTGCTGCGTACGGGACCGTCGTCGCCCGCTCATGACACCGCGGGCTTGATCAGGTAACCGGCACCACGCCGGGTGTGGATCATCGGCTCGCGCCCGGCGTCGATCTTCCGCCGCAGATACGAGATGTAGAGCTCGACGACATTGGCCTGCCCGCCGAAGTCGTACGACCACACGCGGTCGAGGATCTGCGCCTTGCTGAGCACGCGCCGCGGGTTACGCATCAGGAACCGCAGCAGCTCGAACTCGGTCGCGGTCAGATGGATGTTGTCACCGGCCCGGGTCACCTCGTGGCTGTCCTCGTCGAGGGTGAGGTCGCCGACGACCAGCGTGGAGTCGGACCGCCGGTCGGCGGCACCGGACCGCCGTATCAGCCCGCGCAGCCGCGCGACGACCTCTTCGAGGCTGAACGGCTTGGTGACGTAGTCGTCGCCACCGGCCGTCAGCCCGGCGATCCGGTCCTCGACGGCGTCCTTGGCGGTCAGGAAGAGCACGGGCACGTCCGGCAGCTCCCGCCGCAGCCGCCCGAGAACCGCCAGCCCGTCCATGTCGGGCAGCATCATGTCGAGCACGACGGCGTCGGGCCGGAAGTCGCGCGCGGTCTGGACGGCGCCCTGGCCGTCCCCCGCGCTCCGGATCTGCCATCCCTCATAGCGAAGGGCCATGGACAGCAGCTCGGTGATCGACAGCTCGTCGTCCACCACCAGCACGCGGACGGGGCTCCCGTCCGGCCTCAGCAGTTCGGTGCGCCCGTGGGGCGAGGTCGTGGTCATGTGAACACGATGTCGGGGACCTCTGAGAGCACCCTTTCGGCAACCTGTGAATTCCCTGAGAAACGCACAGGCGGTTCTCAGGGAACGCCTGGGAATGTCGGCGTTCGGCGGGGTGAGGGCGGCGGGGGCCGCTGTGTGGGGTGTTGGGGAAGCTGTGGGTCCGCTGGGCGGATCAAGAGAGCCGAATCAAGAGGGGCGGGTCAGAACAACCCGTCCTGCACACCGGCCGCCTCCCTGAACTCCCTCACAGGAACGGACAGTTCACCATCCGCCGCAGGCACCAGCTCCCACCCGGTCATCAACCGCGTATCGAGCACGACGACCCCACCCCCGGTCGCCAGATGCAGATCGGGCCCGGCGGCAGCCACGAGCTCCCCGCTCACGACCCCACCGGCCACGAGCTCACTCACGTGCCCGACGGCCCGGGGCAACCCGGCAAGCCCGAACACCTCAGCATGATCGACAACCCGCAGCGGCTCCCGCACGAGCGACTCCGGCCACCCCTCGAGCGCCACCGCCCGCCCATGCGACTCGGCGACCTCACCGGCCCGATCGGCCACCGTCTGCGGCAACGCGGCCCGCACGGCCCGCTTCTCGGCGTATGGGATCCGGTCGGGCACCCCCAGCGCGGCCCGCAACAGCTCCTCGGTACGCCGCGCGGCCATGAGCGGCCCGGCGCCCAGCCAGCTGAAGCAGACGGCACCCTGCTCCAGCAGCCGGGCCGAGCCTCGCTCCACCGCCGTGATCCCGACCTTGGTCATGCCGGGCCCGAACCACGCCAGATACACGTGATACGGCCGCGGATCGTCCGCGATCGTGTCGGCGGCCACGGAGTGCGCCCGGTCCAGCCGCGCACACTCCTCGCACCGCGCCCCCGTACTCCGCCCCGGCACGGCCACCCGCGCCGGACAGGCATGCCCCCGAGCCCCCACACACGTCCGCACGCCCCCCTCCGCGACCCCGAAGGCCACGCGTTTCCCCCAGGTCAGCGCACTGCGCCGCCCGCCGTCCCACACCAGCACGGGACCGTCCGCCGACCATCGCAGCCCCGAGCACTTCCATGCCTGTGCCATCTCTGCCGAGACTAGAGGGCACCACTGACAACGGCGCCGGGGCGCTCGGCCGGGGCGATCAACGGGGACGACGACAAACCGGCCGACAGGAGGGGTCACCTCACGACGGGAGGGATCATCGCGGCAGGAGGCATCACCTCACGGAATCGGCCCCCACGGCAGCAGCGGCCTCCGTCTCCCCACCCGCACGCACCGGCACGACCCCAGCAGCAGCAACCGGCCGGCGCCCGGCCAGCCGGCACCCCAGGCACTCGTCGTGCCCACCCGGCGCCGACGAGTCACGCACCCGCCAGCCCCACTCCTCCCGGGGCCGGAGGCCGGGCCCCTTCCCCCACCCGGAGAGGTGCAGCGCCCAGGTGACGAGCAGAGCCACGACCCCGATGGCTATTCCACCGGCGATCAGCAAGCCCGAGACCATGACAACCCCGGCACCCGCCACACCGGCCGCGACGCTCCCGATCGCGCATCCGACCCATCCCGCGAACGTGTGCCCGTGGTCATACTGATGTGCGCTCACGCGCTGCCCCCTCATCACACCGATGGACTCCGGGGGCGCACCCCGAACCCTCACCACCCAACCGTTTAGCGCCCAAACCTCTCACGAACTAAGGGAATTGGGAATGCAAGCCAAGCCGCGTCCGGCCGCCACGCCGGAGCAGGCACTGTCGGCGATGGACCACCTCATCGCGACCCACCTGGTCGGACAGCACGAGATCGCTCAGCAGGTCGGCATGAACGTGACCGACCTCACGTGCTTCGCCTACGTGATGGAGGCCGGCGAAAACCTCCTCACCGCAGGCGACTTGGCAGCCCGCGTCCACGTCACGACGGGCGCGGTCACCGGCATCCTCAACCGCCTGGAACGCGCCGGCTACATCACCCGCCGCCCCGACCCGACCGACCGCCGCCGCATCCGCGTAGCCGCCCGACCCGGGGCGGTCGCCCGCGTCCTCGAGGTCTACGAGCCGTACTACGCCCGCCTCACGGAACTCTTCGCGGACTACTCCCCCGCCGAAATCGCGGTCCTCAACGACTGGTTCACCCGCGCGAGCACCCTGGCGGCGACCTACTTGGAGGAACACTGCCGCCCCGACTGACCGGGGACCGGCCGAGCCGGGTAGCGCCTGAAGGCATCGACCCCATCGCCGACGAACGTCCACTGGCCGAATGCCTCCCGCAACTCGCCCTCGGTGACCCATCCGTGCCAGGCGATCTCCGCCGGATCGGGCGCGAGCACCTCGGTGACCACGGCTTCGTGCAGACCCAGCCAGTAGGGACTGATCAGCCCGTCACACAGGAACTTGAGGACGAACCGCACCGGCGCCCGGACGCCCAGCTCCTCGGTGAGTTCACGCGCCGCCGCCTCCTCGTACGTCTCCCCGACCTCGGCGGCGCCGCCGATCAGCCAGTTGTACTGCCCCGGAAACCGGGACACGCCCTCCTGTCTCCGATGGACGAGGATGCGGCCCTCCGGATCACGGCAGACGGTCGTCGCGACACGGTGCAGCCAGTGCCTCTCGATGGCCTCGCTCCGCTCCACCACACCGAGCACGCGATCCTGCTCGTCCACCCGCTCCACCAGTTCACTCATGGCTTCACGATCGCAGCGGGGCCTCCGCCGCCGACGCGACGTATCTCCTGGGCGAAGCGGCTCGCTGACCTTCACCTACCCCGGCTGCCTACCTCGGCCGCCGTGAGTGCCGGTTCGACCGGCGGCGCATGGTGAAGAGGGAGGCGAGGATGCCGAGAGCCCAGGCGATCAAGAGGGCACCCCACAACGGCATGGTCACCATCGGGATGAGAAGGCGGATCTCGACGCTCGTGCGGTTCTCGAAGATGAAGACCAGAGCGACCGCGGTGATCAGGACGAACGGAATGAAGCGGCGGACGCCGGGGCGGGAAAGGAACGGCGGGCGCGCCTTGTGATCTGGGCTGGTCTGGGCCATGGGGTGCCTCTCCCTCACGTTGCCCCTGGCTCCAGCGTCCTCTCTCCGCACGTAACCCGCCACCGAAACGCAGGGCGCGGAACTGGCCTCCGGCTGGTGCCGGAGGCCAGTTCGCTGTGGGATCGTCGGCCGGGGTGCCGGGTGCGGGTCAGGCCACGCCGAGGGCGTTCAGCACGGCCACGGCAACGTGGTCGGCGGCGTTGCGGTGGCCCCGGGCGTTGGGGTGCACGAAGGCAGGCTGGTCAGGGAAGCGGGTGTAGATGCCTTCCACCCACTTGCCGGTGTCGCAGACGCTGTGGTTCTGGGAGGAGTCGTAGAGGTCGACGAAGCCGGCGGCTTCCTGTGTGCCGGTCGACTTCTCGATGGTCTTGTTGAGGGGGCCCAGGACGTCCTGGCGCAGCCAGTCCAGATCGCCCTGGGTGATCGAGCCGAACTGTTCCCAGTCGTTGTAGCGGCACTTGGAGGTGTCCTCGGGAACGACGGTGGGGTAGCCGACGGCCAGGATCTTCGCGTGCGGGGCCCGTTCGTGGAGCACGGTGAGCATCTCGTCGTAGTCCTTGCCCACCTTGGCCAGCCGGGCGGGGATGTCGTCGGCCAGGTTGTCCCGGCACGGAGTGCCCACGCCGCCGCTGCCGCTGCCCAGTTGCAGGCAGGTGAAGAGGATGTCGGCGAAGCCCAGGGTGTTGCCGCCCGCGCCGACGGTGATCACGTCGGTGCCGGGGTCCACCGCCTCGGACTGGGGAGGCACCGGGGGGAAGGGGTAGTCCGGGTCCTCGGAGAGGGGCGGCAGGTGACGGCCGATCGGCTGCTGGGCCTGGAAGGTGATGTCCTCGATGGTGGCGGCGCCGCAGCTGACGTTCGTCAGCCCGATGAGGGAGCCGAGGTCGCGGTCGATGACCTGCGGGTAGGACTGGTCGGTGCGCTCGCAGCCGTCGCGCGGGATCTCGAAGGTGTCGCCTGCGGCCGGGATGACCCCGGCGGTGTAGGAGTCCCCCAGGGCGACCCACTGGTAGGCCGCGGCGGCGGCAGGTTGAGCCCCGGCGAACTGCGCGGGGACGATGGCGCCGAGGGTGAGAGCTGCGGCCGAGCCGAGCAGGGCCAGACGAGTGCGGAAGCGTGCCACGAATCCTCCAGGGATACGGTGTTGGCGTCGCTTTGACCGTAATGAGACTGTCACTAAGCGCACTAGATCCAATACGGACAGTCATTATTTGGTTGCGGGGTGCGTCTATGTAGGTGGCTTGGCGCAACGTGTCGACCACTCGACCCCTGTCGGCGACCACTCTGGTGCGCTTTGCGCAGGACAGTGAAGGTTCCTGATCGACTGGGGGGATCCCGGCCGGACCCGCGTTCTCTCGGCGGCTGTCTTGTTCTTGATCATCGGTAGCCAGGAAGCGCACAGTCTCCCGCTGTCCGAAAGGCGATCACTCGTTTGCGGGACTTCGGCATACGGGGCCGATTTCGTGACAAGGCTCCCGTCGGCTGCCGGAGGCGGTCGAGCGATCCAACCCCCACTCGAAGGAAAAGGAAGTCGACGATGAGCTTCATCCAGACCGGCAAAATCGACCTGAGGTCTGACAACCCGATCGAGACGAGCGGCGGTAACACCTCGACCTTCACGCGCGTCACGTTCCCCACCCCGTTCCCGGCGGGTGCCAACGTCGTCGTCCTCCCGCTGACCCAGACCTTCAACGGCCCGGAGACGCCGGGGATCCGCGTCCATGACGTCACCAACACGGGCTTCCTGATCCGCCTGAACGAGGTGTACGCCGGCGCCACCAAGAGCGATGGGAAGCACACCACCGAAACCATCGGCTGGCTGGCCGCGACCGTCTGAGACCCGCGCCCCGGCCGAGCTCAGAGACATAAGCCAGAGGCCCTGTGGATCACTCCACAGGGCCTCTGATCTGCTGTGCACTCGGCAGGATTC
Source organism: Streptomyces purpurascens (assembly GCF_045040895.1). NCBI lineage: Bacteria > Bacillati > Actinomycetota > Actinomycetes > Kitasatosporales > Streptomycetaceae > Streptomyces > Streptomyces purpurascens. The sequence goes on from NZ_CP108341.1 coordinate 4,522,599, forward strand.
GAACCTGCAACCTTCTGATCCGTAGTCAGATGCTCTATCCGTTAAGCTACGAGTGCTTGTTCTGTTTTATCGCCGCTCTCGGGCCTTCCGGCTCGCTCGCGGCGACAGGAAGAACATTACATGACTGCCGCCGCCATGTGAAATCCGTTTGCCGTACCCCTTGTGAGCTGGGGAAACGGCTGTTCCGGCCGGTACGACAGCGAAGCCCCGGTCGGGTGACCGGGGCTTCGTGATCAGGTGCGGAGGCGGAGGGATTTGAACCCTCGATGGGCTTTAAAACCCAAACCGCATTAGCAGTGCGGCGCCATAGACCGGACTAGGCGACGCCTCCACGCACAAGCTCCCGCGCGAGCGCGAGTCGGTGCTTGCCGATGATGACACAGTCGAGCGCCGTGTCACCAATCGCCCCCCACGGTACTAGGCGGGAAGGTCGCAGGGCAAAAGGCTTGTCGGGCTGTCGCGCAACGTCCCGGGGCACGTCGCGTTAGTCAGGGCATGTCGACTGCCATTTCCCGGGCCACCGCCCGAACCGCGCCCCGGACCACCCCCCGCCCCGGACTGCGGCGCCTCGTCCTCGGTGCCGCCGCCTCCGTCGCCGCCCTCGGATCACTGGCCGCGGTGTCCCCGGCCGCGTACGGCCAGGCCGGGCTCGCCGACGGCAAGAGCAAGGAGCGGGATCACCTCACCGTCACCGTGCGGAACGCCGGCGGCGGGGCCGACGGGACCTTCGAGCTCTACTGCGGACCCGACGGCGGCAGCCATCCCGACCCGCGTGGCGCCTGTGCCGCCCTGGAGCGGGACACGCGGTGGGGGCAGGAGGTCTTCGCTCCCGCCCCGAAGGGCGGCTTCTGCACCATGCAGTACGGCGGGCCGGCCACCGCGCACGTCACCGGCACCTGGGCCGGGCGCTCCGTCGACGCCACGTACGACCGCCGTGACGGCTGCCAGATCTCCCGCTGGGACCGGCTCGTGCCGCTCCTGCCGGACATGAGGGCCGGGCAGGGCGCCTGAGGCGCGCCGCGTCCCCGCATCGACTCCGGCGCCGGCTCTCCCCACAGCCCCGCCCCGTTTTCGTCCGTCGGTACCTCGTCCGGATTTCGCCCCTACCCGTCCGCCATCTCGCCGGCCCGGCCAAAAGGTACAGAACCACCGTCGTCGTAAAGGTCCCGCGAAGGTCCCGCGACGTCGTCGCAGGAGGGCGGGCGTTTCCGGTTACTCGGTCGTCAGTTCGGGGTCACTTGCTCGTGCGACCTCGCTCTCATCCGGCGTCGCGAGCGCAACCGCAGCCCTTAGACTCCCTCGCGTGACACGCTGCGGGACGGTTGGCAAGATGGCCCGAGCGGTCGGCAAGGTGCGGTAACAGGGAGGAAGCGTCTCGTGAGCAGCAGGCCATCCCGAGGCGCTGCTCGCCTCGCAGCCATACTGGATGCGCTCCCCGACGCGTTGGTGCTGGTCAATGCCAACGGGACGGTCGTCAACGCCAACACCATCGCCCTGGAGGCCTTCGAGACTCCGGGGACGGCTCTGGTGGGGCGCGGGCTGCTCGATCTGCTGCCGCAGTTCGACTCCAAGCTCATCCCCGGCTCCATGCGACGGCCGGAGCACCTCGATCCGCATGCCCGGACCAAGCCGACCCGGATGATCGCGCGCAGGACGGACGGGACCGAGTTCCCCGTCGAGGTCACCAGCGCGAATCTGGAGAACGGGCAGCAGGCCTACGACGGTTACGGCTACACCGGCGACGAGCTGCTCATGCTCGTCGTACGCGATCTGTCCGGGACCGTGGACACCGAGGCGGAGCTCGCGCGGTCGCAGCGGCAGACCGAGATGATTCTGCGGGCCGCTTCCGAGGGCGTCGTCGGGACCGACACCGACGGGCGGATCGTGCTCGTCAATCCGGCCGCCGCTCAGATACTGGGTTTCCGGGCCAGCGATCTCGGCGGTCGTGAACTGCACGAACTCGTGCTGCACTCGCGTGCCGACGGGTCGGACTTCCCGTACGAGGAGTCGCCGCTCGCCGACACCCTGCGCTCCGGACGCAAGCACCGGGTGCGCGGGCAGGTGCTGTACGCCAAGGACGGCGGCAAGGTGCCGGTCGATCTGACGACCGCGCCCGTGCGGGACGGCGACCAGCTCGTCGGCGCCGTGATGACCTTCACCGACCGGCGGCCGTACGACGCGGTCGTCGAGGCGAAGGAAGCGGCGGCCAAGCGCCACGAGGAAGAGCTGGAGCGGGTCGCCGAGGAGCACGCCTCCGAGCTGACCGCGCTGCGCCAGCGGCACGTCACCGAGCTGGAGGAGCTGACCGAGCGGCACGCCGAGGAACTCGGCGCGAACGAGGATCGGTACGCCGCGCTCGGGGAGCGGGAGAAGGACCGGTACGAGGCGCTCGCCGCCCGGCACGAGCAGTTGCTGACCCTGCTGGGACGGTCGCTGCGCGGGCCGCTCGAGGAACTGCGCCGCGAGCTGGCCGCGCTGGCCGCCGACGACGCCGGGCAGCTGTGGCCCGAGGCCAACCAGGTGCTGCACCACCTGTCCGCCGGCTATTCGCGGATCACGACGCTCATCGACAACGTCCTCGGCTACCAGCGGCTCGACACGGGCAGCGAGAACATCACCCGTACCAAGGTGATGCTCGACGCCGTCGTCGCCTCCGGGGTCGACGGGGCCGTCGAGCTCATCGGGCCCGGGCGGGTGCAGTTCGCCGTGCACGCGCCGCCCATCGAGGCCGAGGTCGATCCCCGGCTGCTCGCCACCGCCCTCGCGCATCTGGTCGCGGACGTGGCGGGGGTCGACGCGACCGGCAACACGCCCCTGTCGGCGGGCGGTTATCTGGACAACACCGTCGTGGTGGCGGCGGCGCAGCGCGGCGAGGTCGTACGCATCGAGGTGCGCGGGCCGTACGCCGGTGGCGACACCGTGCACGAGCCGATCGTGCGGGGGATCGTCCGAGCTCACGGCGGCGTGCTGCAGACGCATGACGTGCCGGGGATGAGCGGGAGCGCGTACGTCCTCGAGGTGCCGATCGGGGGCGGGGCCGGGGCTGTCGCCGCGGATGCCGCCGCCCAGGCGATGGACGAGGGCGTTCCCGGGGACTCCGGTGAGCAGACCCTCGGCGGGGGGCGGCGCCGGGCACGGCGGTCCTCCACCGATGCCTTCCTGGACGGGGATGTTCCGGCTGAGGGCGACGAGGCTGACGGTTCCGGTGGTTCCGGTGCTGCCACCGGGCGGCGCAGGAGGCGGGCCGCCGGGGAACCGGCCGCTCTTCCGGCGCGGGCTTCCGGTGAGGGTGCCGGGTCGGGCGGTACCGGGCGGCGGCGCGGGCGTCCGGCCGAGGGCGCCGCTGCGGAGGCCGTCGCCGCCGAGGCCATCGGGAGTGCCGTCCAGGGTGTCGCCGAGGGGGCCGTCGTCACGGCCGCCGAGCATGCGGCCGGGACCGCCGCCGTGGGTACGGGGCTGGGCGGGACCGTTCCGCCGCAGGGCGTGCCCGAGGCCTCCGGGCGACGGGCCCGGCGTGAACCCGGTGAGCAGCGCGCGCTGCCGCCGGCGCTGCCCGCGCCGTCCGGTGACGCGGGCTCCGGTTCGGCCGATGCGGCGCAGGGACAGGCCCAGCAGCCGACCGGGCGTCGGCGGCGTGCGCTGGCCGCCGCCAACGAGCGGGCGGCGGCGCAGCAGGCAGCGGGGCCGCGTCCGGTGTTCGCCCTGCCGCCGGCCGAGGCCGATCAGACGGCCCCGGACGAACCGGCCCACCAGGGCGTTCCGGCCGGACAGGCCGACCAGGGACAGGAGGCCGTGGCGGTTGCCGCGGCGGCCGCCGCCGGTGACGGGGTGGCCGAGGAGGGGCGGCACGACGCCGTACCGCACGACCAGTCCGCCGATCACACCCCGCCGCAGCCGCATCCCACGAGTGCGCCGACGGGCCGTCGGCGGCGGGCCGTGGTGCCGCAGCAGGGCGAGGGGGCCGCGGTGCAGGCACCCGGTGCGGCGGGTGCCGCGCCGGCGGGTGCCGTATCGGCTGCTGCCGTACCGCCTGGTTCCGTGCCTGCGGGTCCCGGGCAGGGGGTTCCCGCGCAGCAGGACGCCGCCGGTCAGGTCCCGCCGGGGCAGGGCGCGCCCGTCCAGGTCGGGGTGGCCGCTGCCCAGGTCGCGCCGGGGGCGGCCGTGCCGCCGCAGGGCAACGCCGTGCAGCCTCAGGGGAACGCCCCGCAGGGCGTGTCCGTCCCCGCGCAGGGCGGGCTCGGGCACAGTGTGCAGGCGGCCCTCCCGGGGCAGGCGCTGCAGCCTCCGGCCCAGGGTGCGCAGCCCCTGCCGCAGCAGGGCGTCACCCCACCGGCGCAGCAGCCCTCCGCCGGGCAGCCGCTCCCCGCCGAGGCCGCCCCGGGTCAGGGAACACCGGCCCAAGGCACCCCGGCTCAGGGCACTCCCGCCCAGGGGACCCCGGCTCAGGGCGGCGCCCCCGCACCTCAGCCCTGGCCCGCCGCCGACGACGACAGCACGGGGGCCGGATTCGCCGTACCCCCGAACGGCACACCCCCGCAGGCCCCGCAGCCGAACACCCCGGCTCCGAACACCCCGGCCCCGGGCACCCCGTTGCCGCCGGAGGGCGCGGCGCAGGCGCAGCGGGCGGCCCAGCCGTTGCCCGCTGAGGCCTCGGCGCCCGTCGATCCGAACTCGACGCAGGGGCGGGCGATCAGCGTGCGGACGCTGGGGCAGGGCGTGCCGTTCAACCGGCAGGCGGCCCAGGTCCAGCAGCCGTCGGCCATGTCCGTCCCCCTGCCGACGGCGACACCTCCTCCGCACCAGCCGGGCGGATCGGGCCGGCGCCGCAAGCTCGGCACGCCGCCCGACCCGGCCACGCGTACCGACCAGGCCACGCCTACGGAACCGGCGTCCCGTCCGGAGCAGGGTCAGCGCCCCGAGCAGGCAGCGCGTCCGGAGCAGGCCGCGCGCCCGCATCCGACGAGCGATCCGACGCCCCCGCCGGTCGCCGCCCAGGTGCCCGCCTCGGCGCCCGCGCCCGTCCCGGCGCAGCCGTCCCTCGCCGGTCAGTCCCGGCTCACGCAGCTGACCGAGGGCGGTGGGCGGTCGTACGCCATAGGCGCCCCCGACGAGAACGCCGCCGAGGGGCCCGAGCCGCTGGACGGGCCCGGGGGTGCCGTCGAGGTGGCCGATCCGCCGCGGCCGCAGCCGATGGACGACGAGCTGCCGCCGGAGCCGCTGGACAACCCGCGGCGGCTGCTGGTGTGGCCCGCGCCGGACGTCAGCACCCAGCAGGCGCTGAGCGACCGCGGCTACCGGCCGGTGATCGTGAACTCGCGCGAGGAGGTCAACGCGCAGATCGCGGCGTTCCCCGCCGCGCTGTTCGTCGACCCGCTGACCGGGCCGATCACCCGTACGGCGCTGCAGTCGCTGCGCCAGGCCGCCGTGGCCGCCGAGGTGCCCGTGCTCGTCACGGCCGGGCTCGGACAGGCCTCGCGGGACGCGGCCTACGGTGCCGATCCGGCCGTGCTGCTGAAGGCGCTGGCGCCGCGCGACAGTGAGCAGCACCCGCCACGGGTGCTGCTGATCGAGGAGCACGCGGAGATCGCGCTGGCGCTGACGGCGACGCTGGAGCGGCGCGGGATGCAGGTCGCGCGGGCCGCGAGCGACGCGGACGCGGTGACGCTGGCGAGCGACTTCCGGCCGAACCTGGTCGTGATGGACCTGATGCAGGTGCACGGGCGGCAGGCCGGGTACGCCGGGATCATCGACTGGCTGCGCGCGAACGGGCAGCTGAACCGCACCCCGCTCGTCGTCTACACCGCCGCCGTCGACCAGGCCGACCTGCCGCGGCTGGCCTCCGGGGAAACGGTGCTGTTCCTCGCGGAGCGGTCCACCAGCGGCGAGGTGCAGACCCGGATCGTCGAGCTGCTGAGCAGGATCGGGACCAACTGAGCCAGGGACCGGCGAGCCGGTCCTACCGGGCCGTCAGCCTGCGCGCCGCCTCCTTGACCGACGCGCGCAGGCGGTCCCGGGCGTCCTCCCCGTCGCCGACGAGGATGCGCCGCATCTGCGGGACGACGGCGGTCCAGTTGGCCAGGGCGGTCAACAGGAACAGCAGGTCGGCCGCCGGGACGGCGTCCGTGATGACGCCCCGGTCCTGGCCGTCCTGGAGGGCGGCGACCTTGCGGGCGTAGTGCTCCTGGCGGTCGGCCTCGTGGGGCAGTTCGGCGCTGCCGTACTCCAGGCCCTCCCAGAAGAGCAGGCGCAGCAGCTCCGGGTGGGCGGCGTGGTAGTCCATGACGCGGTCGACCCAGCTCTCGATGTCGTCCGGGACGATGGGGACGTCCTCGGCGAGGTGGAGCATCTTCTTCTCCAGGACGATCGCGAACAGCTCCGCCTTGTTGCCGAAGTAGGCGTAGATCAGCTGCTTGTTGGCCTTCGCCTCGGCGGCGATGCGGTCGATGCGGGCGCCGGCGATGCCGTGCCGGGCGAACTCGGCGACCGCCGCCTCGAAGATCCGGGCCTTGGTGGCCTCGGGGTCCCTTGGTGCCATGGGGGAGAGGGTAGCGCGCCGAGTAACCAACCGTTTGGTTGACAGGGAATCGAAGGGCGTCTCACACTGTTGCCCCGTTATCCAACCAACCAGTTAGTTGCTAGAGCCGACTCCAAGCCCGGCTCCAAGCCCGACTCCAAGCCGACTCCGAGGAGTCCCCTTCCATGCCGTCAGCGACCATGACCACCCGCCGGGCCGGCCAAGCCCCCGTGCGGCAGGCGCGTACGCCCGCCCCCGGCCTCTTCCTCACCCTGATCGCCGTGTGCAGCGCGGTCACCGCCGCCAACATCTACCTCGCCGCCCCGCTGCTCTCGCTCATGGCCGACGACTTCGGCTCGGCCCCCTCGGCCGTCGCCTGGATCGCCTCGGTCGCCCAGCTCGGCTACGCGGTCGGCCTGCTGTTCTTCGCCCCGCTCGGCGACAGCGCGAACCGGCGCCGGCTGGTCGCCGGGCTCACGCTCGTCACCACCGTCGCGCTGGGCGCCAGCGCGGCCGCCCCGGGCGCCACCGCCCTCGCGGTCGCCATGTTCGTCGCCTCGGCCACGACCGTCATCCCCCAGCTGCTCGTCCCGCTGGTCGCCGAACGCGCCCCCGCCGACCGGCGTGCCCGTCATGTCGCGGCCGTCATCGCGGGCCTGTTCACCGGCATCGTCGGGGCCCGGGTCCTGGGCGGACTGGCCGGGCAGGCCTTCGGCTGGCGCTGGGTGTTCGCGGGCGCGGCCCTGCTCACCCTCGTCCTGGGGCTCGCCACCTCGCTCGTCCTGCCGTCGCGGCGGCGGGAAGGCCCGCTGTTCGCGGGACTCGCCGCGCTGCCCTCGGTGCTGCGCCACTCGCCCGATCTGTGGCGGGCGTGCCTGCGGCAGGCCGGGATGTTCGGCGCGTGGAGCGCGCTGTGGACCGCGCTCTCCCTGCTGCTGACCGGGCCCGCGTACGGGCTGTCCACCGCGACCGCCGGGCTCTTCGGGCTCTTCGGGCTGACGGCGAGTGCGGTGGCTCCGCTGGCGGGCGGGTTCGTGGACCGGTTCGGCGCGGCGCGTGTCGTGCGGTCCGCGTATCTGCTCGCGGCCGTGTCCGTGCCGCTGTTCTGGCTGGGCGGGCACGCGTCGGCAGCGCTGTTCGCCGCCGCGATCGCGATCCACGCGGCGCTGGTCGCCTCCCACGTCGCCAACCAGACCCTCGCCCTGACCGCCACGTCCACCCCGGCCACCGCCAACACCGCCTATGTGGTCGCCGGCTTCGCGGGCGGCGCCGCCGCCTCGGCTCTCGGCGGGGCCGCCTTCAGCCACTTCGGCTGGAGCGGGGTGTGCGCGGTGGCGGGGCTGTGGCTGGTGCTGGGGTGGGGGCTGACCTCGGTGCGGCGGTGAGGCGATGCCGCCGGGCGAGAACCCGGGATGCCGGGCGGGCGGATGGACCTCCGCGCGTGCGAAAGGGCCGCGGATAGCCGTACGCCGGAGTGGACATGATCGTCTTGTGCGTCGGGAAACCGTGACCCTGAGCAGGATCGTTTCGGAGGACTGGGCCGCCGTCCACGCCTGGGCGGGTCTGGCCGAGGCCTGCCGTTATCAGCCGTGGGGGCCGAACACGCCGGACGAGACGCGGGAGTTCGTGGCGGGCGCGGTCGCCGCCTGGTCGGAGAGCCCTCAGCGCCGGTTCCCCTATGTGGCGCGCCTCGGGCGGGAGGTCGTGGGGATGGGGGAACTGCGGGTGCGCAGCGCACCCCGGCGCCAGGGCGAGATCTCCTACATCGTGCATCCGCGCGTCTGGGGGCGGGGCATCGGGACGCAGATCGGGCGGCTGCTGCTCGCGCACGCCTTCGGCGAGCTGCGGCTCCATCGCGTCCATGCCACCTGCGACCCGCGGAATCTCGGCTCCGCGCGAGTGCTGGCCAAGCTCGGCATGACGCGGGAGGGGCGGCTGCGGCACACCCTGCTCCTCCGCGACGGCTGGCGGGACTCGCTGGTCTTCGGCGTGCTCGAGGACGAGTGGGACGCAGCGAGCGCCGTGCAGGGGTGAGCCCCCTGGCGGTGGCCAGGGGGCTCCGGGGTGTTCGGCGGGGTCAGCCGAGCCTTGTGATGTCCAGGTCGCCTTCCGCGTACTGCCTGCGCAGCACCTTCTTGTCGAACTTGCCGACGCTCGTCTTCGGGACCGCCTCGATGACCGTCCAGCGCTCCGGGAGCTGCCACTTGGCGATCTGGCCCTCGTCGGCGAGGAAGGCGCGCAGGGTCTCGAAGGTGGCGGTGGCGCCCTCCTTGAGGACGACCGTGGCCAGGGGGCGCTCGCCCCACTTCTCGTCGGGGACGGCGACGACGGCCGCCTCGGACACCTCGGGATGTGCCATGAGCGCGTTCTCCAGATCCACCGACGAGATCCACTCGCCGCCGGACTTGATGACGTCCTTGGCCCGGTCGGTGAGGGTGAGGTAGCCGTCGGGGGAGATGGTCCCGACGTCGCCCGTCTTGAGCCAGCCGTCCTCGCTGAACTTGTCGGCGGGGCGGAGCGGGTCGGCGTCCGGGCCGTTGTAGTAGGCGCCGGCGATCCAGGGGCCGCGTACCTCCAGCTCACCGGCCGACTCGCCGTCCCAGGGGAGGCGTTCGCCGCCGGGGCCGGTCAGGCGGCCCTCGACGCCGGCCGGGAAGCGGCCCTGGGTGAGGCGGTAGGCGAACTCCTCCGCCGTGCCGACCACACTGGCCGGGGGGCGGGCGATCGTGCCGAGCGGGGACGTCTCCGTCATGCCCCAGGCGTGGCAGACCCGCATGCCCAGCTTGTCGAAGGCCTCCATGAGGGAGGGCGGACAGGCCGCGCCGCCGATGGTGACCTGGCCGAGGGAGGAGACGTCACGCGGGTTCGCGGTCAGCTCGGCGAGCAGGCCCTGCCAGATGGTGGGGACGGCGGCCGCGTGGGTGGGCTTCTCGCTCTCGATCATCGCGGCGAGCGGGGCCGGCTGGAGGAAGCGGTCCGGCATCAGCATGTTCACGCCGGTCATGAAGGTCGCGTGCGGCAGACCCCAGGCGTTCACATGGAACTGGGGGACGACGACCAGCGAGGTGTCCTCGTCGGTCAGGCCCATCGACTGGGCCATGTTGACCTGCATGGAGTGGAGATAGATGGAGCGGTGGCTGTAGACCACGCCCTTGGGGTCGCCGGTGGTGCCGGAGGTGTAGCACATGGCGGCGGCCTGGCGTTCGTCCAGCTCGGGCCAGTCGTACGACGTCGGCTTCCCGGCGATCAGGTCCTCGTACTCGTGCACCCGCGCGGTGGCGTCCGCGAGCAGGGAGCGGTCCCCGGGGCCGGTGACGACCACGTGCTCGACCGTCTTCAGGTGCGGGAGCAGCGGGGCGAGCAGGGGGAGCAGCGAACCGTTGGCGATGATCACGCGGTCGGCGGCGTGGTTGACGATCCAGGCCAGCTGCTCGGGCGGGAGGCGGAGGTTCAGGGTGTGCAGCACCGCGCCCATGGACGGGATCGCGAAGTAGGCCTCCACATGCTCCGCGTTGTTCCAGGCCAGAGTCGCGACGCGCTCGTCGCCGGCGACGCCGAGGTCCTCCCGGAGCGCGTGGGCCAGCTGGGCGGAGCGGGCGCCGATCTCCGCGAAGGAGCGGCGGTGCGGCTCGTCCTCACCGGTCCAGGTGGTCACCTGCGATGTCCCGTGGATCGTGGACCCGTGGGTCAGGATCCTCGAGATCAGCAGCGGTACGTCCTGCATCGTGCTCAGCACGGCGTCCTCCCGGGGCGACATTGCCTACGCGGTGGTAAGGGTTGCGCTGATTCTGCGCACATACCGCGCGGTATGTCACTAGGACCGGGCGATCGATCACATCACGCCAAGCGGACGGAGGGGTTCAGTCGCGGCCGAGGCGGCGTGCGAGCGGCCTGCGAGGCAGGGCTCAGTGACGGACAAGTCCCAGCTCAGCGTCCTCGCGGAGCTTTCCCAGCGCACGCGAGACGGCCGACTTCACCGTGCCCACCGAAACGCCGAGCACTTCGGCCGTCTGGACCTCGCTCAGGTCCTCGTAGTACCTGAGGACCACCATCGCCCGCTGCCGGGCGGGCAGCCGCATGATCGCCCGCCACATCGCGTCGCGCAGCGCCTGCTGCTCGGCCGGGTCGTCGCGGCCGGTCACCGGCTCCGGCTCGGGCATCTCGTCGCAGGCGAACTCGTCGACCTTGCGCTTGCGCCACTGCGACGTCCGCGTGTTCAGCAGCGCCCGGCGTACATAGCCGTCGAGGGCGCGGTGGTCCTCGATACGCTCCCAGGCGACGTACGTCTTGGTGAGCGCGGTCTGCAACAGGTCCTCCGCGTCGCTCGGGTTGCCGGTGAGCGAGCGGGCGGTACGCAGCAGCACCGGCTGGCGGGCCCTGACGTACGACGAGAACGATGGATACGGAAGGGTCTGCGCCGCTGGTGCAGCGGCCTTCGACGCGCTGGTGCAGACGATTGTGGTCATGGCTCAACGCTATGAGCGGGCCAGGTCGAGCGGATCGGCCGCAGGTCCCGAAGCGAAGTCCCCCTCAGGTTGTAGTGGTAGGGCCTGCTGCACCTCCTACAGGTGGAGCGGTGGGACCGGGGTACTGCGGGTTGTCCCCTGCGGGTCGGCGGTGAGTACGAGTCCCGACGTGGGCACGCCCGTCCCCGCCGTCACCAGGACCCGTTCCGCTCCGGGGATCGGGTTCACCGCCGTGCCCCTGATCTGCCGGACGGCCTCCGCGATCCCGTTCATCCCGTGCAGGTACGCCTCCCCCAGCTGTCCCCCGTGCGTGTTGAGCGGCAGGCGCCTCTCGGCCACGAAGTCGGGGGCCTCGCCGGGGCCGCAGAAGCCGAACTCCTCCAGCTGCGTCAGCACGAACGGCGTGAAGTGGTCGTAGAGGATCCCCACGTCGATGTCGGCCGGTGCGAGTCCGGAGGTCCGCCACAGTTGCCGGGCCACCACCGCCGTCTCGGGCAGGCCGGTCAGGTCGTCGCGGTAGAAGCTGGTCATCTGCTCCTGCGCCCGGCCCGCGCCCTGGGCGGCCGCCGCGATCACGGCGGGCGGACGGGGCAGGTCGCGGGCCCGCTCCACGGAGGTGATGACGAGGGCCTGTCCGCCGTCGGTCTCCTGGCAGCAGTCCAGCAGCCGCAGCGGCTCGACGATCCAGCGGGACGCGGCGTGGTCGGCCAGGGTGATGGGCCGGCCGTGGAAGTACGCCGCCGGGTTGGTCGCCGCGTACGCGCGGTCGGTCACGGCCACGTGCCCGAACACCTCCGGCTTCAGCCCGTACGTGTGGAGGTAGCGCTGGGCCGCCATCGCCACCCAGGAGGCCGGGGTGAGCAGGCCGAACGGCAGCGACCAGCCGAGCGCCGCGCCCTCGGCCGACGGCTCGCGCTGCCGGACCCCGGAGCCGAAGCGGCGGCCCGAGCGCTCGTTGAACGCCCGGTAGCAGACGACCACGTCCGCCACGCCCGCGGCGATCGCGAGGGCCGCCTGCTGGACGGTGGCACAGGCCGCGCCGCCGCCGTAGTGGATACGGGAGAAGAAGGAGAGCTCGCCGATGCCCGCCGCCTGGGCCACGGTGATCTCGGGGCTGGTGTCCATGGTGAAGGTGACCATCCCGTCGACGTCGGCCGGGGCGAGCCCGGCGTCCGCCAGCGCCGCCCGCACCGCCTCGACGGCCAGGCGCAGCTCGCTGCGGCCCGAGTCCTTGGAGAACTCGGTGGCCCCGATGCCGGCGATGGCCGCACGGCCGCCGAGGGTGTCGTGCCGACGGGGACTCATGACGGGCCTCCTGGGGGCATTGCCGGGCCTCTTGGGGGCATCGCCGGGCCTCTTGGGGGCATCGCCGGGCCTCTTGGGGGCATCGCCGGGCCGCTTGGGGGCATCGCCGGGCCTCCTCGGCTCACGCCGGGCCAGGCACCTGGGGTCCCGCGAGCGCCCGCGGCTGCCGGGGCTGCCGGGGCTGCCGGGGCTGCCGGGGCTGCCGGGGCTGCCGGGGCTGCCGGGGAAACGCGACACACGGCGGCCGGGGTACTGCGGCGTACGGCGGCCGGGGAGACGCGGCACGCGGCGGCCGGGGTACTGCGGCGTACGGCGGCCGGGGAGACGCGGCACGCGGCGGCCGGGGTACTGCGGCGTACGGCGGCCGGGGAGACGCGGCGTACGGCGGTCGCGGAGACGGTGTCGTCGGTCATGACGGTCCGGCGGGAGCCGTCGCCGTCCCGGCTTCCGCCGGAACCGTGACCGTCACCGTGCCGGTGACGTGCTTGCCGATGCCGTTCGCGCCGACGACCCGGACCGTCACCATGGCGCCGTCGACCTCCTCGACCGTGCCGGTCAGCACCATCGTGTCGCCGGGGTGGTTGGGCGCACCGAGCCGGATGGCCACCCTGCGCAGCACGGCCCCCGGACCGAAGTGGTCCGTGATGTACCGGCCGACCAGGCCGTTGGTCGTCAGGATGTTCATGAAGATGTCGGGGGAGCCCTTCTCCCGGGCCAGGTCCGGGTCGTGGTGCACGTCCTGGTAGTCGCGGGAGGCGATCGCCCCGGCGACGATCAGGGTGCGGGTGATCGGGATCTCCAGGGACGGGAGGCGGTCGCCGGCGTTCACCGCGTCACCCCCTGGAAGACGGGCAGCACCAGCGCGTCGTCGTACTGCCGGAACTCGAGCCGGACCGGCATGCCGATCCGCACCTTGTCGTACGGCACTCCCACCACGTTGCTGACCATCCGCACGCCCTCCGCGAGCTCGATCAGCCCGACCGCGTAAGGAGGCTCGAAGGCCGGGAAGGGCGGGTGGTGCATGACCACGTACGAATAGACCGTGCCCTCGCCGCTCGCCTCGACGGTGTCCCACTCAAGGCAGCCGCAGCTGTTGCAGCCCGGCAGCCAGGGGAAACGCAGGTCGCCGCAGCCGGTGCAGCGCTGGATCAGCAGTTCGTGGCGGGCCACGCCCTCCCAGAAGCCGGCGTTGTCGCGGTTGATCACGGGGCGCGGGCGGGGTTCCTTCGGGCGCCGCGACCGGCGTGCGGGGGCGTACTTGAGGATGCGGAAGCGGTGGGTGCCGGCGAGTTCGCCGCCGGCCCGGATGTCCGTACGGGTGGTGACGAAGTGACCCGCCCCCAGCTTGGTGGTCTTCAGGTCGGAGACCGACTCGATCACCGAGTCGAAGGTGATCTCGTCGCCGGGGCGCAGGGGGCGCAGATACTCCTGCTCGCAGTCGGTGGCGACGACCGCGTCGTAGCCCGACTCGTCGAGCAGGCGGAGCAGTTCGTCGTAGGCCGCCGTGCGTTCCGGGCGGTGGGAGAGGCCCGCCATGGTCCACGCCTGGAGCATGGTGGGGGGAGCGATGGCGTCCGGTCCGGTGTACGCGGGGCTGGTGTCGCCCATCGCCTCGCACCAGTGCCTGATCATCGGCTCGTTGACGGGGTCCCGGCCGACCCCGGTGGCGGCGGCCGGGCGGCCCTCGTAGGCCTTCAGGCGCGCCTCGAACTCCTCGTGGACCTCCGGCTCACCGTTCACGATTTCTGACTGTCCGTCAGATCCTGGACGGCGTCAAGGCATCGCACCCCACGGACGCGAAAACGCCTGTGCGGCGGTACCGAAGTACCGCCGCTCAGACGCTTGTCACCCCACGAAGCACACCCACACGGAAGCGGGCCGATGCCGGTACACCGGCCCGCTCAGCTCACCACCACAGCGGGGTGAAGCTGACGGCGGTGTTGTCGTTGCCCTGGTTGACGGCCGTGAAGGCGGAGCCGTTGACCTGGGCGGTGTTGCTCTGGTTCGAGGCGCCCTCGCCGACGGCCTGCTGATTGGTGGTGGACGAGGTGCCGTAGTTGTCACCGCCGACGCCGCTGCCGAGGACACCCGCCTCGGCCTCCGTGACGGACGCGATCGATCCGTTGTCCGCGAAGGAGCCGTTGTCCGCCGTCGCGACACCGCTGAAGAGGGCGGCCGCGAGCGGAAGGGCGGAGACGGCGGCGATGACGCGGGCGGTACGGATGCTTGCCATGGTGTTGTCCCTCCAAGGACTGCTGAAGTACTGCTGTCTCCAGGGAAGTTGGCCGACCGCCCTGGTCCGTTGCTCGACGTCGCGAGTCCAGAGTTGCCCACCGAATCCCCGGCGAACCACACCGGAAGCCCCTATTCGCACTCAAGCGTGATGACATGTCGATAAACCCCTTTGCGTCACTTCAGCACCGGACCGGGGCGGAAGAGACGATTCGAACCCTGGTGCCGCAAGGGGCGAAGCGTTCCAGCACTTTTCGCACACAGGCCTCCGTACCGGCGCGTCGCACCCGCCCCCTCTTTCCTTTTTCGAACGTACGTACGAAACTAGAAGCATGGCCACCACCGACCGGCAGGCCACGACGCTGGCCCTCGCACACGCCCTGTCAGCCGCCGAACGCGGACTCGCCGTCATCCCCCTGTCCCGCACCAAGCTCCCGGCACTGCGCTCCCCGCACCGCGACGACCCCGCCCCCTCCCTCTGCCACGGCGCGTGCGGCCGTCTCGGACACGGCGTGTACGACGCCTCCAGCGACCCGGCCCGCATCCGCGAACTGTTCGCCGCGGCGCCCTGGGCGACCGGCTACGGCATCGCCTGCGGCCTGCCCCCGCACCAGCTGATCGGCATCGACCTGGACGTGAAGACCGGCACGGACTCCTCGGCGGCCCTGCGCGAGCTGGCCCTGCGGCATCTGTTCACCATCCCCCCGACGGTGGTGGTCCTGACCCCGTCCGGCGGGCGTCACCTCTGGCTGAGCGGCCCGCCCGACGTGGTGGTCCCCAACTCGGCGGGCCGCCTCGCCCCCGGCATCGACATCCGGGGCGCCGGCGGCTACCTCGTCGGCCCCGGCTCCCGCACGGACCAGGGGGTGTACGCCGCGGCCCCCGGGACCGAGGCCCTGCCGCCCGCCCCCTGCCCGCGCTCCCTGCTGCGGCTGCTGCTTCCGCCGCCGCGAGCCCACCACCCCACGCCCCCGTCGGCCGGCGGGCACGGCCAGGGCCTGGTCCAGTTCGTCCTGGGCGCGCACGAGGGCCAGCGCAACACCCGGCTGTTCTGGGCGGCCTGCCGGGCGTACGAGGACGGCATCGGCCCGGCGCTCGTGGACCCCCTGGTCGAAGCGGCTCTCCACACCGGCCTGTCCGAGCGCGAGGCCCGGGCGACGATCGCGTCGGCGGCCCGGATGACGGGGCACCGGCTGTGAGCAGCGCCTCGCCGAGCCCGGGCGACCACCACGTCAGCCACCCGGATGACGGGGCACCGGCCATGACCAGCGCCTCGCCGGGCCCGGGCGACGACCACGCCAGCCACCCGGCCGACAGGACACCGGCCACGACCAGCACCTCGCCGAGCCCGGGTGACGACCACGCCAGCCACCCGGCCGACAGGACACCGGCCACGACCAGCACCTCGCCGAGCCCGGGCGACAACCACGTCAGCCACCCGGCCGACAGGACACCGGCCATGAGCAGCGCCTCGTCCGCCAGCACCGAAAGACCTCCATGCACCAGCACGCCAGACCGCCGGCCATGGCGCTCGCACGCCTCACTCTCGCCTCCGGCCGCTCGGTGGACCTCGCCGAACTGCGGTTCTCGTCGACGTACGGCGACCTGCTCTCGACCTACGGCGACCTGCTGGAGGGCTATCCCTGCAGGCCCGTCAACGACCTGCGGATCCGCGAGCTGCTGCGCGCCGCCGAGCGGTCCCACCCCGGCACGCCCGTCCACCTCGTCCCGCCCCCGCGCGAGCGCCCCGACCAGTACGCGGGCGGCCTCGGCCCCGTCGAGGTCCTGCCCGCCGTGGCCTGCCTCGGCATGTTCCACTCCGCCGCCCTCGATCCGGCCCACGACCCGGTCCTGTACCGCTCGCGCCTGGCCGTCGTCTGGTTCCAGCCGGCCCCGCACCTGCCATCGGGCTGCGACACGGAGCGGGCGCTGCGGGACATCGACTGGCCCGGACTGGCCCGGGACACCCGGGCGCTTGCGTAGGGTCGCCCGATGAGCGTTTCCCGTACGGAACTGCCGCGCTGGCAGTTCGAGTTGACCTGGTCCTTGTTCGAGTACCACCTGGAGCGGCTGGAGCCCGAGGACTTCCTCTGGGAGCCCGCGCCCCTCTGCTGGACGATGCGCCGGGCGCCCGACGGCGCCTGGGTACCGGACTGGGCGGACACCGAGCCCGATCCGGTGCCCGTCCCCACGATCGCGTGGGTGAGCTGGCACCTGGGGTGGTGGTGGAGCGTAGCCCTCGACCACATGCGGGGCAGGCCGCCCCGCGACCGCACGGACATCGCATGGCCCGGTGAGGGTGCCCCGACCGTCGAGTGGCTGCGTGACCTGCGCACTCAGTGGCTGGCGGTCCTGGACGACCTCACCGACACCGACCTGGACGCCACGGCTTCGTTCCCGTCGCAGGGCGACCCCAAGTACACCGTCGCGCACATGGTGGCCTGGGTGAACGCCGAGCTGATGAAGAACGTGACCGAGATCGGCCAGCTGCGGATACTGCGGGCGGCGTCGGCGTCGGGGCGGGCCTCCGCGGCTCAGTCCACTGTGTAGCGGCGAAGCCGCCAGGGCCGTGCCATCGTGGTGCCATGACCATCGACGTCCGCCCGGCCACGGATTTCGAGGACGTCCGTGCCGTGCTCGGGCCGAAGTCGCCCGGGGCGAACGTCTGCTGGTGCCTGAGCTACCGCATCCCCTCCAAGCTCAACAAGGAACTGCGCGGCCCGGCCCGCGGTGACTACGTCGGGGAGCTGTGCGGTGCGGACCCTCCCCCGGGCGTGCTCGCCTACGAGGGTGACGAAGCCGTCGGCTGGGCCGCCGTCGCACCGCGCTCGGACACCGCCTTCGCCCGCAACCGCAAGATCCCGCACGTCGACGACCTGCCCGTCTGGTCGCTCTGGTGCGTCCGGGTCCGCCCCGGCCACCGCAAGCAGGGCATCTCGCACGCGCTCATCGCCGGAGCGGTCGCCTTCGCCCGCGCCCGGGGCGCACCGGCGATCGAGGCGTACCCCCTCGACAACGGCGACGCCAAGGTCGACCTGACGATGGCCTACGCCGGACTGAGGAAGAACTTCGAACGAGCCGGCTTCACCTGTGCCGCCCCCACCACATCGGTCCTGGCCGGCCATCCCCGCATCCTGATGCGCCTCGACCTGCGCTGAGCGGACCGGCATGAGAATGCCCGACCGCTGGCGACGGGGGATGCACCAGCGGTCGGGCTATGGCCAAGGGTAACAAGCGCTTACGCGGGAGGAGCCGACTGTCTGTCAGGAAAAGCCAGGTTGTGACTCGTATCACTCAACTACCGTGCGGATCCGCCCTGTTGTCGTACAGCGGTCTCATCGGCTGGAGCACGGCACATCGTAGGAGAGCCGGGGCAGGTACTCGCGCCAGGTGTCCGGCGTCAGAACACCCCGGGTCATCGAGCAGATGCGGCGTACGGCCTCGTCGGTGTCCAGGTTCCAGAGCCGGATGCTGTCGGCGCCGCTGGACACCCCGAGCAGGTGGCTGTTCGGGCTGAACGCCAGGAAGTTGCCGGTCTTGGCGTTGGGGCTCATCGACTGGCCGATCGCGGTGGCCCCGGAAGGGTCGGAGACGTTCCACAGCCGTACGGTGCTGTCGTTGCCGCCGCTGGCCAGGGTGCGGCCGCTCCGGCTGAACGTCAGCGACACGACCGCTTCCTTGTGACCCGTGAGGCGCGCCTCCTCGGAGGCCTCGGCGGGGTCCTCGATGTCCCAGAGGCGGACCGAGTTGTCGTCGCCGGCGCTGGCCAGCGTCCGGCCGTCGGGGCTGTAGGCGAGGGCGTTGACGGCTCCGAGATGGCCCTTGAGAGGTGCGCGGAGCAGGGTCGGCCGGCCGGGGTCGGCCGCGTTCCACAGCCTGATGGTGCCGTCCGCGCTGCCGCTGGCGAGCGTACGGCCGTCCGGGCTGAAGACGAGGGCGTTGACGTAGCCCTTGTGACCGGTGAGGGGCGCGCCGAGTGGGCGGGGCCGGGACGGGTCTCCGATGTTCCACAGCTGGATGGTGCGGTCGTCGGAGGCGGTGGCAAGGACCTGTCCGTCCGGGCTGAAGGCCAGCGGGTCGGCGAACTTGATGCGCAGGGGGATGGCGGCCCCGTGCGGGACAGGGCGTTCCGGATCACGGAGGTTCCACAGCTGCAGGGCCCGGCTGCCCGTCACCACCCCGAGGGTGCGGCCGTCCGGGGAGAACTCCAGGGAGCGGACACCGCCGTCCGGCCGGAACGGCCGGCCCAGCCGCACGGGCCTGCCGGGCGTCCGCACGTCCCACAGCCGCACCCGTCCGTCGAGCGCCGCCGTCGCGAGCACCCGCCCGTCCGGGCGGAACACTCCGGCCCGGCCGATCATGTCCGATGTCGGCAGCGCCCACAGGCGGACCTTGTTGTCGCCGGCCCCGGTGGCGAGGGTGCGCCCGTCGGGGCTGAAGCCGAGCGCGTACATCTCGCCGCTGCTGCCCGCCAGGGGCCCGCCGACCTGCGACGGGTACGCCGGATCACTGACCTTCCACAGGCTCGCGGTGCTGTCCGCGCTGGCGGCGGCGAGCATGTTCCCGTCCGGGCTGAAGGCCACGGACCACACCGGCCCGGTATGGCCGGTGAGCGGTGTACCGATCGGTTCCGGGTGACGTGAATCAGCCATGTTCCACAGCCGGACGGTGTTGTCCGAGCTGCCGCTGGCGAGCGTACGGCCGTCCGGGCTGAAGGCCACGGAGTGCACGGTGGTGGTGTGGCCGGTCAGCTGCTCCCCGGCCCGCTCCGGGCGCCGGGGGTCGGTCACGTCCCACAGCCGGATCGCCCCGTCGTCGCCACCGGCCGCCAGCGTCCTGCCGTCCGGACTGAATGCCACCGAGCGCACGGCGGTCTTGTGCCCGGTCAGGGGCTTGCCCAGCGCCCGCGGCCGGCGCGGATCGGCCACGTCCCACAGCCGGACGGTGTGATCGTCGCCGACGGAGGCCAGCGTGCGCCCGTCCGGGCTGAAGGCGACCAGGTAGATCGTGCTGTCATGGCCGGTCAGCGGCTTGCCGAGCCGCTTCGGCCGGCCGGGGTCCGTCACGTCCCACAGCCGGATCGTGCCGTCGTCGGACGCGCTGGCGAGGGTACGGCCGTCCGGGCTGAAGACCGCGCTGCTCACCCAGCTGGTGTGGCCGGTGAGAGGCTCGCCCAGGGGCTTCGGGCGCTTCGGGTCGGCCACGTCCCACAGCCGTACGGTCCGGTCGTAGCTGGCCGTGGCCAGGGTCCGCCCGTCCGGGCTGAACGTGGTGAGGTAGACGGCGCCCGTGTGACCGACCAGCGGTGTGGCCAGCGGGGCGTTCACGATGGAGATCAGACGGCTGTTCGCGCCCTTGTCGTCCGGCCGCAGCTGATGCGCCACCAGGTCGAGCTGCGCGGACAGCGACGGATCCGTGTACTGGACGCGATCGGCCTGGGCGAGCACCTGCTCGAACACGGCGTCGTCCCGCTGCTTCGAGGCGATGACGGCGGACCCCACGGCCAGCATCGCCAGGACGACCAGCGTCGCCACCGCGCCCCGGCTGATCCAGATGATGCGCCGGCGCAGCCTGACCGAGGCGGCCAGGAACTCCACCGCGCTCCGGGTCAGGAACGTGTCCCCGGCGGATTTCGCCCAGCCGTGGGCCTGTTCCAGCCGGGAGCCCCGGTAGAGCAGTGACGTGTCGCGGTTCGATTCCTCCCAGGACCGGCCGTCCTCCTCCAGGCGCTGGCGCAGCAGATTGCCCTGCCGGTCGTCGTCGATCCAGTCGCGCAGGCGCGGCCAGGCGTGCAGCAGCGCCTCGTGGGTGATCTCCACGGTCTCCGCGTCGAGGGTCACCAGCCGGGCGCGGACCAGCGCCTCCAGGGACTCCTCGGTCTTGCCGGGGTCGGTCGACTCCTCCGCCAGCTTCCGCCGTGTCCCCCGCCTGCGGGTGGCCTGGGTGTCCTCGCCCAGCCGGACCAGCCGGAGCAGGAGCAGCCGCGCCGCCGTGCGCGCCGCCGGGTCGAGGCCGGACCAGGCCCGCTCGGCGGTCGCCGCGACGGCGCCCTGGATGCCGCCGGCCGCACGGTAGCCGGCCAGCGTCAGCCGGCCCGCCTTTCTGCGCTGCCAGGTGGCGAGCAGGGCGTGCGAGAGGAGCGGGAGCACGCCCGCGTCGTGCGCCCCGCGCGGGCCGTCGGCGCTGACCTCCCGGACGATCAGCTCCGCCAGGCCCGGTTCCAGCTCCAGGCCGACGGCCTTGGCCGGTCCCGTCACCGCATCGCGCAGCTCCGCGGTGGTCAGCGGCCCGAGCACCATGTGCCGGTGCTGGAGCGCGTCGGCCAGTTCGGGATACCTGAGGCACCGCTCGTAGAAGTCGGCGCGTATGCCCAGGACCACGACCGCCGGGGCCGGTTCGTCCCGTCCGGCGGGTGAGCACGCGGCGTGCAGGGCCTTGATGAAGGCACGCCGGTCCGCCTCGTCGGGGCAGAGCGTGAACGTCTCCTCGAACTGGTCCACGATGACGACCGGACGCGCACCGGAGGGTGCTTCGCGCCGCGCCCAGGCGGCGAAGGCGGCACGGACGGTGTCCGCGGTGGGGGGAGCGCCGGGTTCCGCCTGTTCCGCGGCGGGCCCGTCAGGCTCCTCTGACCTCAGCTCCGCTTCCGGTTCCGCAGCAGACGGCTGGTCAGAGGCTCCCGCCTCGGATATGAGGACGGGCGCCAGTTCGGGGATGCACCGGGTCAGCTCCGCCAGCGGATCACCGCCAGGGACGAGTTGCACGACCTTGCGCGCCCGGCCGTGTTCCGCACCGTCGCCGCCGCCCAGCGCGCCGTCCCGCAGGGCGGGCACCAGACCGGCGTTCAGCAACGAGGACTTCCCCGCTCCCGACGCGCCGACGAGCATGACCAGGCCGCCCGCCTCCGCCACGGACCCGAGCTGCGTGACGAGCGCGTCCGTGCTCCGCTCCCGGCCGAAGAACCAACGGGCGTCCTCCCGGCGGTAGGAGGCCAGCCCGCGGTACGGGCACACCCCGCCGGGCGCGGGCGGGGCCTCGGCCGAAGGCCCCTCCTGCGCCGGGGACGCCTCGGGGCGCTCGGCGACCGGGTCGGCCACCGCCCGTTCCCACAGCCGCTGCCACTGGCCGAGGTCGTACAGGCCCGGGGACACCGGAGTGGGCCGCGAGCGTCGCGCCTCGGGGATCAGTACGTGCAACACGGCCGCGAGAGCGGCGAACTGGGCGGGTACGTTCCGGGCCCGCCGCCAGTCGCTGATGCGCTGGGCGGACACCCGCACGGGCCGCCCGCGCTCGTCGGCCCGCTGGAGCCGGACGACCGCTTCGGACACACGCTTGAGTGGAGGGTTCCCGGCTTCCTTGTAGAGCAGTGCGAGGCGTTCCGCGAAGGCGGTGCGTGCCCCCGAGTCGGAACTCAAGGTCTCCACTCCTTACTTGTCACCCTGGACGTCCGGACCGGAAAACTCACTCTATATGGCTGACCTGCGGTAATGCCCTCCGTCCGGCACCGGAATCTCCTCTTCAGTAGCCGGAAATGGCAGGATCCGGACGCAGCAACGCACCATTCCGGTCAGCTTCCATGCGCGTCCATCCGCTTCCGTCCGCGCCGGACGACGGCAGCTCCACCGTTCGGCACCGGTCCCCACGAGGGGAGGGACCGGTGTCGGACGACGTGGTCATCCCGGTGGCTCTCCCTGCCGCAACGCGTCCTGCGACCCTGGATAACTGACGATCCGTCAGCTATGGTCGGCGCCTGCCGTACCGCTTCCGGAGCGACGTACCAGCGACGTACAGGGGTGAGCGCGATGGAGACACGTCCCGAGAGCTCGGAGCCGCAGGGCGATCCACGCTGGGTGGCGATGCTCTACCGGCCGGCCGCGAAGTCCTGGCGTGCCGTCGCGGAATCGCCCCACCGCTCGCCCGTGCTGTACGCGCTCGGTGAGATGACCCAGACCATGCGCGCCCGTGGCGACGAGGTGACCGTCGCGCTCTGGGGACCGAAGGACGGCGCGTGGCAGCTGTCCGACCCACCGCTGAAGCAGGCGGCTTCACCTCAGCCGACGAGTCCGGAGGCGGAGTCCCCCGGCGAACCGGCCGTGCTCGCGGAGCGGATGACCGGCCGCCGCCACCAGGTCCTCATGGCCGGGCTGAACAAGGCAGGCCTCTACGACCTCACCCCCGAGGACGACACGACCGTCCGGGCCCTCGTCGAACGGCTCGACGAGCCCGCCGTCCGCCGGGTCGCCCACTGGCTCGCCGCGGCCGGCACCCGCTAGCCGGGCCGGTTCGGCCGACGGCGCGCTGGGCAGAGGAAGGGTCATGAAGGTCTCCGTCGACCGCGAACTCTGTTACGGCTCCGCCGAGTGCGCCCACCGGGCCCCGGCGGTCTTCGAGTTCGTCGACGGGTTCGGCGTCGTCCGCCCGGGCCAGGACCGCACGGACGACCCGGGGGTCCTGGAAGCGGCGGAGAAGTGCCCCAGCCAGGCCATCACGGTCACTGAGGCGCCGTCGTCGCCGGGCCGGCCGTAGCGAGGGCCGGTGCCGATGCCGTCGCCATCGCCGTCGCCGTCGCTGCTCGGGGTCTTCGCCCACCCCGACGACGAGTCCCTGGTGGCGGGCGGCGTCCTCGCCCGGCACGCGTCCGCGGGCGCTCGCACGGCGGTCGTCACCGCGACCTGGGCGGCGGACACCCCACGCGCCGCGGAACTGGCCGAGGCACTCCGCGTCCTCGGCGCCGGCAAGCCGCGCATGCTCGGTCACGCCGACTCGCGCGTGCCGCACTCGGCACCCGGCAGACCGCGCTGGTGCGACGTCCCGCTCGACGAGGCGGTGGGGGAACTGGTCGCACAGATCCGCGACTTCCGCCCGGAGATCGTCGTCACCCACGACGCGTACGGCGGCCTGACCGGTCACGAGGACCATGTGCACACCCACCGCGTGACCCTGCTCGCGGTCCACGCCGCCGGACTAGAACGCCTCTACCCGGACGCCGGCGAGCCCTGGCAGCCGAGCGCCCTGTACCTGGCCACGCACCCGCACTCCGCCGTCCGGGCGTGGGGCGGGCACCTGGCCCCCACGGGCAAGACGATGCACACCGTCCCCGACGACCGGATCACGGCGACCGTCGACGTCACGCCCTGGCTGGAGCAGAAGACCGCCGCCGTCCTGGCCCACCGCACCGAGGTGGCACGGGGAGCCGCCCCGGGCCTGATCGCCGCCCTCCCGGCACCCGATCGGGAGCGGCTGCTCGGCACCGAGTGGTACATCCGCCACGACCCCGTGGGCACGGCACCGCCGCACAGGGACCTCCAGCCCTAGGCCGGTGGCCCCGCTCGGGTCAGTGCCCCACCGGAGCACTCCACCGCAGCCCCGACAGCGCCCGGGCCCGGGCCTCCACGACGGCCATCCGGGCATCCCGCTCGGACCGGTCCACATGGGCCGCCTGCCCGGTCACCTGCCCCTCCCACTTCCGGTACAGCAGTCCCACCTCCCCCGAGAACCACCCGCGGCTCACGGCGTTCAGCGCGAGCAGCAGCCCCGTGTCCTCCGAGGCGGGCAGGGCCATCCACCCGCCGAGCGCGAGCAGCAACTCCCGCCGCACGCACAGCGAGGCGGGATGGACCTGCGCGAGGAAACCGTTCGCCTTCCAGTGCTCGAGCACGGCCCCGCGCTCGATCGGCCCCTGCTCGGGGTCGCCGGGAAACCCGGCCGTCGACCCGTCGGGCATCAGGTCCAGCACCCGCGAGGTCGCCCACCCCAGGGTGCGGTCGCCCTCCAGCACGGCCAGATCCCGCGCGAGCGCGCCCGGCGGCAACTGGTCGTCGGCGTCCAGGACCTTCACGTACGCGCCCTCGGCATGCGCCAGCGCGATGGTGCGCGCCACCCCGGGCCCACCGGCCCGGCCCTGCCGGAACGTCACCCGCACGTCATCGGGCACGTACGGCGCTACGTCCCGGCCCTCCCCGTCCTCCTGGATCACCCAGTGCCACTCCCAGCCCTCCGGCAGCCGCTGCCCGCGCAGGGATCTGTGGGCCTCCGGCAGAAACCGGGCCGACGGTCCGTGCACAGCGGTGACGACGACGATGCGCCGGCTCACGCGCCCCCTCTCCACGACGAACACACGACGAACACGCGAGAGGGGCTGCCGAACCGCTCGACAGCCCCTCTCACCCGCAACATCTATGACCTGCACACCCGTCCACCAGGGGCGGAGCGGGTACAGCGTACCGGCCCCGGGCGTCTGGCAGGGGCCGCGGTCCACACGGGGTCCACTGCTCCTATTGATGCTGCGGTGCCCCCGACGAAGCCGGGGGCACCGACCTGTCAATCCTCGTCCAGAATCACAACGTCATCGTCGTCCACGTCAGTGTTGTTCAGGACGCTGGGATTGTTCAGAACGCTCGGGTTGTTCAGGACGCTGGGATTGTTCAGAACGCTCGGGTTGTTCAGAACGCTAGTAGTGTTGTCCAGCTTAATGGGAATCAGAGCGACGATGTTGTCGTCGGCGATTGCCGGGGCTCCGAGGGCGGCAACAAGAGC
Source organism: Streptomyces purpurascens (assembly GCF_045040895.1). Classification (NCBI taxonomy): domain Bacteria; kingdom Bacillati; phylum Actinomycetota; class Actinomycetes; order Kitasatosporales; family Streptomycetaceae; genus Streptomyces; species Streptomyces purpurascens. Next base: position 4,547,652 of record NZ_CP108341.1, read on the forward strand.
CCCTGATGCGATCAGCACACTGGCACTACGACGCATTTTTGTCTCCTTGACGTGAGTGGACGCCGATGGAATCGGTGAAGGCATGGCATTCTCATGCTTCCCCCGCCAAGGAGGATTATCATCCATATCACCCGAATACCCGAGCAGAATCGTGTGACCCCATCGGCCGAAAGGAGGAGTGGCCTCCTGCTTGGCCCGCCTAGAACCGCACGCTGACAGGGTCGAAGACGGTCCGCATAGCCTGGCGGGTCTGTGTGTCGCCGTTGCCGTCAACCCCGAATGAGCGGTCGGTCGCGGCTGCCCTGGACAAGGCTTCGAGGATTGACGTTTTGCTCCTGGCGACGCCCACGCCCCCAGAACTGCCTACGGCGCGCGACGGAATCGATGGCGATCCGCCGCGCGCCGTTTGTGCCACTGGCTGCTGATCTCTACGCCAGAAGCCAGGCAATCCCTACCAGGCACATGGCCAGGTCAGCTAGTGCCCAGACCACGACGGGACGTCTGCCCAGCCGTGACTGTCGTGCCCATCGTGCTTCTTGCCCTCGTCGTGGTGGCCATGCTCATCGTGCTTCTTGCCCTCGTCGTGGCGGCCGTGCTCATCGTGCTTCTTGCCCCCGTCGTGGTGGCCATGCTCATCGTGCTTCTTGCCCCCGTCGTGGCGGCCGTGCTCATCGTGCTTCTTGCCCCCGTCGTGGTGGCCGCCGTCCGTGGGAGTGCCCGTAGGACCGCCCGTGGGACCGCCCGTGGGACCGCCCGTGGGACCGCCTGTCGGAGTGCCCGTCGGAGTGCCCGTCGGGGTCCCCGTGGGAGTGCCCGTCGGGGTCCCCGTCGGAGTGCCCGTCGGGGTCCCCGTGGGAGTGCCCGTCGGGGTCCCCGTGGGAGTGCCCGTCGGGGTCCCCGTGGGAGTGCCCGTGGGAGTGCCCGTCGGGGTCCCCGTGGGAGTGCCCGTCGGGGTCCCCGTGGGAGTGCCCGTCGGGGTCCCCGTGGGAGTGCCCGTCGGAGTGCCCGTCGGGCTGGTCCCGCACTCACCCTGGAAGATCGTGTTGGTGTCCAGATTCACGGCGCCGTTGCGGGCCAGCAGCCGGCCGTTGACGGTCGTATTCGTGTTGGCAGTGATCGTGGTCAAGGCCAGGACGTTGCCCACGAACCTGGTGCCGGTACCGAGAGTGGCCGAGCTGCCGATCTGCCAGTACACGTTGCACGGGTTGGCGCCATTGGTGAAACTCACCGAGCTTGCGGACGCCGTCGTCAGCGTCGAACCGACCTGGAACACCCAGACCGCGTTGGGGTTGCCCTGGCCGTTCAGGGTGAGAGTGCCGGTGATCTGGGCACTGACGGGGATCTTGTAGACGCCCGGAACCAGCGTCTGGCCACCGAGCTCAACGGGATCTCCGGTGTACGTGACGTCCGCTGCCTGCCCCGCGGCCTGGTTGTACGCCGTGGTCAGATCGTTCTGGGCCTGGAGAGCGACGGCGTCAGCAGCGTGGATGGTTCCGGGCGGCAGCACTGCGCCGGGCGGGAACCCCACGACCGCTGTGCCCGGGCTCACCCCGACGTTACGCTCGACCGTCGTCGGGCCGGTGTTGGTGACTGTCGAACCCGCCAGTACTCCGAAATTTCCTGCCGTACCCAGAGGCACGGGCGTGGCAACGGCTTCAGCGCGTGTCGGCGACATCGCGATCACAGCAGCGGCGATCACCGCGGTTACTACCGCAGTGATCCAAAGCGACATGGAGCGCCATCGTGACGCACCAATGAGATTCAGTGTCATCGAGGGGCCAATTCCTGTGAGGGGTGATGCCTGCATCGGCGGTTCTGACGGCGGCATATTATTCGAGGAAGCGATCGATTCACGGTTGCCTCAAGGGCCTTCGCTGGAATTGACCAACCAATCGCGAAATGCTTAATAATGCTTAATGGGCCGGATGGTGCTGACTGCTGCGCTCCGGACGGGGGACGGGGGAACGCCACCAAGTCGCAATTCCCCGCCGTTGACTTGCACGGGGCGAAGCTGCTTCCCGATCTCGAATTCTGTGAAAAGGGGTTGGCAGCCGCTTTCACCTATTTGGAGGGCGAGAGCCTCGCTATTTGCCGCCTGCAACACCGATACGTCACCTGAGCACAGCGCACGGTGGCAGCCAGCGGCTGCCCGCAGAGCTCGGTCGCGGAGACAAGGAGCGGCGGCCACGGGCCACCTTGAGCCCGGCGTCTTTTCGGCCGAGGTCACGCGGTGGGCGGGCCACAGCGTCGCCGTCCTGTTCCGCTCCTACGCCAAGGCCGTTCACCGCAACCAAGCACACCGAGACTCTGATCACCTGGGCGGCGATCACGCTGGATGACCCGCCGCATCATCCGCAGCAAGAAGAGCCCGCCAGTGCGCCCAGCACCCCGCCCGGCTCACCCGGGCGGCCTGACCCAGACGGCCTCACCCGCCGTCCGGCGCAGGACGCGGGGGCAGTCCCGGCGGCACCATCCAAACGAGCTCGCCGTCCTGCGGGCGCTCGGCCGGCGGGCAACACAGCCGAGTCGGCGGCTGAATGTTGTCGGCTCGGACGCCGTCGGCGTCCTGAGTGACGTCGAAACACACCCGACTGCCCGCGGCCAGCACGCGGTCCGCGTCACCGCGAACCGCCGACCGGTGGGCGACGGCATCCCCGCCGCCGTCCTGGGCGATGGCGCCCAGGCCCTGTTCGGGATCGAACCACTTCACCACGCCGCTAGGCACAGGCGCCCCCAGCTCTTGCCGCTCCCGATGGGAGCACCCAGCATCCGCCCGCGCATGATCAGCGACAACCAGCGCGCGCCCTGGCGCGCGAGGCAGACGCCCAGCGCCCGTCCCAGGCGTCACCACCCCAACGGACGCACTGGTAGGCGGTCACCCCCAAGTGACCGAACCCGTGACGGATGCGTGTCGCTGCCGGGCTGTGCCCGCGGGCCAGTGATACTGGCAAGGCGTAGCGGTCCAGGACCTGTTCCCTTCATACAGGCCGGGCCGCGCTTCTCTCCGGTTAACTGACTGGTGACCGGCGGCCTCGGGATCGCGTGGTTCGGGGCCCCGAGGCCGTGGGTCAGCTGGCGTCGGCGCGTTTGGTCTGAGCCAGGCAGTAGGAGCCGGTTCCGGTGGCCAGTGGTGTGACCCACGGGCAGCCCACCCACGGCGTTCGGTCTCCGAGCGTCCAGCGATCAGCTGCGCCGGTCACCTGCGGGTTACGGCCGATGCCAAGTGGCTGCACCGCACGCGTTCTTGGTCCACACCTGGTCCACATGCACTGATCAACAACGCGACACAGCCGGATCAAGGTGAGACAGACCCCATGCAGAAGGGGTGCCCCTCAGCGAGAGGCACCCCTTCTGACCAGCACATCTATGACCTGCGCGGAGGCGGTGGGATTTGAACCCACGGTGACATCGCTGCCACGACGGTTTTCAAGACCGTTCCCTTCGGCCGCTCGGGCACGCCTCCCCGCGCCGGCCGTGATCGGCGGCGCGGGGACAAGGGTAACGGGTCGGTGCGCGCGGGTGGAGATCAGTTGTCGCCGGTGCGCGAGCCCAGGGTGACGTCGACCGTCTGCTGCTTGCCGCCGCGCTCGTAGGTGATCGTGACCTTGTCGCCGGGCTTGTGGGTCCAGATCTCGCCGATCAGGGTGGGGCCGGAGTCGATCACCCGGTCGTCGAGCTTGGTGATGACGTCGCCGGGCTTGAGGCCCGCCTTGGCGGCCGGGCCGCCGGGCTCGACCGGTGCGGCGCCGCCCGCGCCCTGGTCGGTGATCTGCGCGCCGTCCGAGCTGTCGTCCAGGGAGACGGACGCGCCGATCTTCGCGTACACCGGCTTGCCGGTCTTGATCAGCTCCTGGGCGACGTACTCGGCCTGGTTGATCGGGATGGCGAAGCCCAGGCCGATCGAGCCGGACTGGCCGGTGCCGAAGCCGCCGTTGCCGGTGGACTGGATCGCGGAGTTGATGCCGATGACGTTGCCCTGCGCGTCCAGCAGCGGACCGCCGGAGTTGCCCGGGTTGATCGAGGCGTCGGTCTGCAGGGCGCTCATGTACGACGCCTGGCTGCCGCTGCCGTCGCTGGAGGCCACCGGGCGGTTCTTGGCGCTGATGATGCCCGTCGTCACCGTGTCGGACAGACCGAAGGGGGCGCCGATCGCGATGGTCGCGTCGCCGACGGCCACCTTGTCCGAGTCACCGAGGGTGAGGGGCTTCAGGTCGGAGGGGGCGTTCTTGAGCTTGATGACCGCCACGTCGTAGCCCTGCGCATGGCCGACCACCTCGGCGTCGTACTTCTTGCCGCTCGGGAAGGTCGCGGTCAGCTTGCCGCCGTCCACCGCGCCCGCCACCACGTGGTTGTTGGTGACGATGTGGCCCTGCTTGTCGAAGACGAAGCCCGTGCCGGTGCCGCCCTCGCCGCTGTTGCTCTCGGCCTCGATCGTGACCGTGCTCGGCAGCGCCTTGGCGGCCACGCCCGCGACCGTGCCCGGGTCGCGCTTGAGGTCGCCGCCGCTGGTGGAGGCGGAGACCGTCGTGGAGCCGGAGCTCTCGTCGTTGTTCTTCGCCAGGGTGTAGCCGAGGCCGCCGCCCAGACCGCCCGCGACCAGCGCGGCCGCCAGGATCGCGACGACCAGGCCACTGCGGCCGCGGCCGGGCTTCGGCGCCGGCTGCTGGTAGGAGGAACCCCAGCCGCCCGCTCCGTAACCGGCACCGCCGTCGCCGTACGACGATCCGGCACCGCCGTCGCCGTACGACGGGGTGGCCGGGGGCGGGGGCGGCGGCCAGGACGGGTCGGGGGCGGAGGAGGAACCGCCGGGATGCCCGGCGCCATCGGAGGCGCCCTCTCCATGAGCGGCCTGCCCCTGGGCGTCCTGCCCGTATGGCCCCTGGGGTGCCGGAGCAGCGGGAGCATCCACCGGCACGGGGGGTGCGGACGGGGCGGGGGGTACCGCGGTGCCCTCGTTCTCGGTGCTCACAGCTTCTCTCCTCGATCCACGGCTGTTTTTCCTGGGTCGCACTCGGTCACGCTTTTTCACGCTGGCGACGGTCCGGCGCGATACAGCTGTGCTTGTCCCTTTGTATGCCGTCAGCTTTTCCCACGGGACGTCAGAGCACCATAAGCGGTGGCTGTGGGTCCGCGGCCATTCTTTATATAGGTCATTACTGGCGAAAAGTATGCAATTCCAGCACCTCCGTACGGGCCTGTGAATCCGTCGGGTCCGTACGACCGGACGCGTACCCGGACTCGGTGGCACCATGACGCGGTGACCCACGCACGGCAGCATGTGATTCAAGTCGTCGCCCACCGCGGAGCCTCCGAGGAGGCCCCGGAGCACACCCTGGCCGCGTACACCAAGGCCATCGAGGACGGTGCGGACGCCCTCGAGTGCGATGTGCGCCTCACCGCCGACGGCCACCTGGTGTGTGTGCACGACCGCCGGATCAACCGTACGTCCAACGGCCGCGGCGCGGTCTCCGCCCTGGAGCTCGCCGACCTCGCCGCCCTGGACTTCGGCTCCTGGAAGACGCGCGAGGCCTGGAAGGGGCGCGACGAGGAACCCGACTGGGAGCACCCCCCGGAGGACCGCGAGGCGACCTCCGTACTCACCCTGGAGCGGCTGCTCGGACTCGTCGCCGACGCCGGGCGCCGGGTGGAACTGGCCATCGAGACCAAGCACCCCACGCGCTGGGCGGGACAGGTCGAGGAGCGGCTGCTGGCCCTGCTGAAGCGCTTCGGCCTCGACGCCCCGGCCACCGCCGAGGAGTCCCGGGTGCGGGTGATGAGCTTCTCGGCCCGCTCATTGCACCGCGTGCGGGCCGCCTCGCCGACGATGCCCACGGTCTATCTGACGCAGTTCGTCTCGCCCCGGCTGCGCGACGGACGGCTGCCCCTGGGTGTGGGGATCGCCGGCCCCTCGATCCGGATCGTGCGCAACCACCCCGTCTATGTGGAGCGGCTGAAGCGGGCCGGCCACCAGGTGCACGTGTGGACCGTGAACGAGCCGGAGGACGTGGATCTCTGCATCGAGCTCGGCATCGACGCCATCATCACCAACCGTCCGCGCGCCGTGCTGGACCGCCTCGGCCGCTGAGGCCGGCCACACAAGTCCCATCAGACCCACGCACACCCCTTGACCCCACGCCTTGACGGGCGGGATCCTCCCGTCTCGGCCACACCGACGAAAACAAGCCATGCGATTACGGGGAGTGCTCCGGCGCGTTCGGTCCGTATTCGATCGTGGTGAATGCGTCACAGGACGTTGATTGGCCGGTTTCCGGTACAGGCCAATGGGGCATCCACACCGTGGCGTGGGGCGAAGGAGGTCTCGGGGGTGGCGTTGGTGGTGGCACAGGAGGTGCCCACGTCGTCGAGCATGGCCGTACCCCATGGCCCTGCGGGCGTGGGCAAAGCAAGGCACCGTATGCGTTCACAGTTGCGCAGCGGTGGCGTAGCGGATTCGGTCATTGACGACGCCGTACTGATCCTTTCCGAACTTTTGAGCAATGCGTGCAAACACGGCAGGCCGCTCGGAGACGCCCTGTCCGGTGACGGCGACGTCCTTGCCGCGTGGCGCGTGGACCCGGCCGGCCGGCTCATCGTCGAGGTCACGGACGGCGGCGGCCCGACCCGCCCCGCCCCGGCGACCCCGTCGGTCACGGCGCACGGCGGCCGCGGGCTGAACATCATCACCGCGCTGGCCGACGACTGGGGCGTCCGCGACGACATCCGCGGCGAGGTCACGGTGTGGGTCATCGTCCACGACGACGTGTACGACCCGGACGCCGGCCACCGCCGCGACGACTTCGTGACGCGCGTCGCGGCCCCGGCGGTGTCCCAGATATCCGGGCTCGACTTCGCGGACGCCTTCGAGGACATGGACTGAGCGCTGGACCGAGCGCCCGTACGCCGCGCTGGACCGAGTGTTGTCCACAGGATCCCGTCGCCCGAGGCCCGAACGGCTAGGCTCGCGACCGTACGAGACGAGCCGTAACCGGGAGACCATCGATGGCCAAGAAGCGACCCCAGACGAAGGCCAAGCGCCCGCAGATCACGGATGGCGAGGTCCCGGTTGTAGGCGCCCGCGAGCCCTGCCCCTGCGGCAGCGGCCGCCGCTACAAGGCCTGTCACGGCCGGGCCGCGTCCCACGCCGCGACCGAGCTGGTGCACCGCCCCTTCGAGGGCCTGCCCGGCGAGTGCGACTGGGTGGCCCTGCGCGAGCTGGTCCCGGCGGCCACGGTCGAACTGCCCCTCAAGGACGGCCTGCCCGAGGGCGTCCCCGCGGTCACGCTGGCCACGGTCCTGCCGATGGCCTGGCCCGCCCTGCGCCGTGACGACGGCTCGGTCCTGCTCGGCCTGCAGAACGACACCTCGTCCGGCGACATCAGCCGCGACCTCGCCGACACCCTCCAGCGCGCCCTGGAGGCACAGCCCGGTACGCCGGTGCAGGGCCGCCGCGCCCCGGCGGACGGTCCGCGACTGCAGGATCTGCTCGACCCGGAGGGCACCTTCGCGCCAGAAGTGCACAGCGGCTTCGAGTTCTGGGTCCCGGACACGGAGAACGCCACGCCGGAGGTGACCGCCTCCCTGGAGCGGGCCAACGCCGCGGCCATCCCGACCGTCAAGCTCCAGAGCGTGGACGCCGCTTACTGGTGCGAGACGCCGGAGAAGAACCATTTGCGGTGGGTCATGCCGCACGCCGAGGAGCAGCTTCTGGACGCCCTCGCGCGGCTGCACGCCGCGGGCCGCTCCAGCCTCGGCGAGGGCACCCGCCTGGTGGGCTCCTTCCGCGCTCACGGGCTCACGGTGCCGGTGTGGGACCTGCCGAGCGGGGTCACGGCCGAGGACGTGGAGAAGCCGGCGGCGGAGTTCGCCGAGCGCCTCGCCACCGCTCTGGCCACGGACGTGCCGCTCACCCCGGACGAGCGCCGCGCCCGCGGCGGCCTCACCAACCGGCAGGTCACGCTCAGCTGACGTTCGCCGACGGGTCCGGCCGGCCGCCACCCCGGCCGGCCGGGAACACGCGCGCCCCGGGACGGGTGACTCCCCTCACAACTCCCGCTGGAGACAGGCCAGTCGGTGACTGGAAAGGGCGAGATCGAATTTGCGAACCGCCGATCTCTTGTTACCGTTCCCGTAGCCCGGTTGCTGGTGCATCCCCCGTCGCCAGCAACCGGGTCTTTTCGTCCGTGCGACCGTTCACCGAACGCGGCCCCTCCTCAACTACCCGTCCACACGGGTGAGTTGCTTCCCGAGCGCAGCAGCAGCGGCCCCTGTCCCGCCCGCCGGGCGAACTCCGCGACCGCCGTGTACGCCGCCAGATCCCCCCGCACCGGCTCCCGAGGCGTCTCGCACGTCCGCGGCTCGTCCTCGGCGCTCACCGCACACGTCATCCGCACGGTCCGGGCACCGGGCTCCATCAGGGTCAGCACGGCGTCCAGCGCCTCGCCGGTCGCGTTGCGGTAGTAGGTCCGCGCCCAGGTCTGCGCACCCTGCGTCACGACACAGGTCTGCGCCTCGATGCCGTCGGGGGAGGAGACTTCGGGACCGCAGCGCACGGCGGTCGCCAGGCCCTGGCCGAGGGTGGGCAGGGTGGGAACGGCGGAGGGCGCGCTCTTGGACCCCCCGATCGCCTTGTCGTCGGCGTCCGTGGAGGGACGTACTTCGCCCTGTACGGAACCGGAGGCGGGGCCACCGCGATCGGCGGCGCCCTCCGAACGCACGGAATGTACGGACCCCGCGGACGCCACCGCCAGCGGCAGTGCGACCGCACACACCGCCACGACGCCCGCGAGGGCGAGCAGTCTGGTCTTTCGGGGGTCCCGGGAGCGGCCCCGGGCATGACGCGGCATGAACCCGGAACTTAACGCCCCGGGGCCGACGCCGGGCCCGGCGCGCCCGACGGTCCTAGAACTCGGGCGCGCTCACACCCGTACGAGTGAGAGCTTCGACCACGGCGTCCACCACGGCCTCGACATCGGGCACCCACGGCGAGGCGGAGCCGGGCAGCGGCGCCCGCTCCCAGCGGATCTCGCCCTGGCCCGTCTCGGACGGCGGCAGGGCCAGATAGCCGCCCTCGCTGTGGAAGCGGAGGGAACCGGGCACGAAGTCCTTGGCGTAGAGCAGTTCGCCGAGCTGCTCCATGGAGTACGGCTTCACGAGGATCGCCCAGCGGGCGGGGGAGGCGACGACCGGGCCGAGCCGCATGCCCATCCGGTCGAGCGCCTCAAGGGCCCGGGCGGCCGGCAGGGCGGGCAGCGACACCGCGCAGGGTGCCTTGCCGCCGGTGGCCATCACGATCGGCGCCGTGGGCCGGTTGCCCCACCACCAGCGGACCATGCGTCCGTCGGTGGTGGCCGCGAGGAGGCCGGGGTCGAAGGGGTGCGCGCCGGGCACCGTGCACTCGGGGTCGGGGCAGCCGCAACGGCCCGCTCCCTGCGGGTCCGCCGCCACGCCCGGGAGTACGGGCCACTGCCATTCCGTCGCATAGGTCAGGGCCGCGCCGATCAGCTCAGGCGTCCCGTCACCGCGCTTGGACAGGAGCCTGCGTCGCCTTCCGAGGATCTCGCGCATGAGCGCTCGTTCCTTTCCGTTGCACGCCTGGCAACACCGTGGTCCACATCACAACATGTGTCGATCACTTCACTGTGCGTACCTGTTGGCGCATCACACCCCTGCCGTGAGCAGGGGGAACCCCTATGGGCCGAGCTTTGGCTGCCTCCGCGGCCGTCCCGCCCATACTGCGTGTATCAAAAGCACGGGCGTGGCGTAGGGGTGGCGAAGTATGGCGTTTGCCGTCGCGCGTATTTCTCTCCGCCTCCGCCACGGGAGGATGGGGCACGGTCGTCGGTGGATAGGACGCCCGGGTCCGTCGCCAGGTTCCGGGTGATTCCCAACCACCCCTGGCCTTTACCGAGTACGTACCCATCACGACCGTCGTGACGCTCCGTCGAGCAAGCCCAGTCGACCGCAATAAGCCGTCCCCTGCGGCAGTTTTAAGCCAACTTTGCATTTCGGCAAGAGGAAGGGGAGTTGCTCCCTCGGGGCTCACGGACACCAGGAATCCCGGCAGGACAATGCTGGACATCTCCTCACGAGTGCGTGTACATGTGGAGACACTGCTGGCGGCGCAGAATGACATGGGGGTTTGCGATGCTTTTGAGCAGTACGCGCCGGTCGGAAGGCCGGAGACCATGAACGCCCCGCACCCTCCGAAAGTGGCCGGAATCGATTCAACGGTTCCGGCACCCGCACACACTGTCGCGCCCAGCGCGCCGGGTACCTCCCCGGCTGTCCCCGCAAACCCTCAGGCCCCACCCGGCGCGGTACTGCAGGACCGTCTCGCCGGCTGGGTCTCCGACCTCACCACTCTCCACGAGCTGACCGAGCGCCTGGCCCGTACGGCGGCGCTCGACGAGGCGCTCCAGGAAGTGCTGCGGGCCGGAGCCGCGCTCGTGGGCGCCCGGCGCGGCCTCGTCGTACTGGAACCCGGCGACGGCCTCGGTCCGGACACCACCATCGGGCTCGGCCTGGCCCGTGCCGACCTCGGCCACATCGAGACCGTGCCGCGCAGCGCCCTGTCCTACGGGCGGATCCTCGACGGGCTGCCGGGTGGCGAGGACGGGATCGCCGAGCCCGACCTGTTCGCGGCGGAGGGGCTCGACCCCCGGCACCGTGAGGTCGCGGCCCGTCTCGGCTACGCCGCCAGCTACGCCCTCCCCCTGTCCACCGGGACCGCGGGCCGCCTCGGGGCCGCCGTCTGGCTCTACGACGAACCCGCCGAGCCGGACGAGCGCCGGCGCCACCTCGTCGGCCTGTACGCCAAGTACGCCGCCGAACACCTCGCCCGGCTCCTCGAACTGGAGCGCACGCGCACGGCCATGGCGACGATGTCGGACGAGCTGCTCCCCTCGCGGCTGCCGCGGGTGCCCGGCGTCCAGCTCGCCGCCCGGCACCGCACCGGCCCGCGCGGCGGCGGCGACTGGTACGACGCGCTGCCGCTGCCCGACGCCGCCCTCGGCCTCGCCGTCGGCTCCGTCACCGGGTCGGGGCCCAGCGCGGTCGCCGCGATGGGCCGGCTGCGGGCTTCCCTGCGCGCGTACGCCGTGATGGAGGGGGAGGATCCGGTCGCGGTCCTGTCCGACCTGGAGCTGCTGCTGCGGCTGACCGAGCCGGCCCGCTCGGCCACCGCGCTGTTCGGCTACTGCGAACCCGCCGCCCGCAAGATCACGCTGGCCGGCGCCGGGCACAGCCCGCCGCTGCTGATCGGACAGCGCCGCACGGAGTTCGTGGAGACGTCGGTCTCCGCCCCGCTGGGCATGCTCGCCTGCTGGGAGGCGCCGAGCGTGGAGATCCTCGCCGAGCGTGGAGAGACGGTTCTGCTGTACACCGACGGGCTGCTGCACCGCACCGGCGAGGCCACCGACCGTGCCTTCGCCCGGCTGCACGCGGCGGCGGCCGGAGTGCCGCGGGCGCTGCGCTGCGACCCGGGCGCGATCGCCGACCACGTCCTGCGGAGCGTGCTGCCGGACGGGCTGGACGCGGCCGAGGGCGCGGAGGACGTCGTCCTGCTGGCGGTGCGATTCGAGTAACGCTCCTCGTCATCGCCCCGGGGCCGCTTCCGCGCCGCCGTACAGTTGAGGACGGTCCAGTGCCGTATCGAGGAGGATGACCGTGGCGGAGGAGCTCACCCCGGCAGTGCCTGATTCTGCTGCTGACGCAGCGGGCCCGGACGAGAGCGAAGAGCCGATCAAGCAGCGGAAGAACGGACTGTACCCCGGCGTGTCCGACGAGCTTGCCGAGAACATGAAGAGCGGCTGGGCCGACACCGAGCTGCGTGACCTCGAGCCCGTCCCCCAGGCCGCCGAGACCGCCGCCCGCCGGGCCGCGCTGTCCGCGCGCTTCCCGGGCGAGCGTCTGGTGATCCCCGCGGGCAACCTGAAGACCCGCTCGAACGACACCGAGTACGCCTTCCGCGCCTCCGTCGAGTACGCCTACCTCACCGGCAACCAGACCGAGGACGGTGTCCTGGTCCTGGAGCCCAAGGGCGAGGGCCATGAGGCGACGATCTACCTCCTGCCGCGTTCCGACCGGGAGAACGGCGAGTTCTGGCTGGACGGCCAGGGCGAGCTGTGGGTCGGCCGCCGCCACTCCCTGACCGAGGCGGAGCAGCTGTACGGCATCCCCGCCTCCGACGTGCGCGAGCTGGCCGGGGCGCTGGGCGAGGCCACCGGTCCGGTCCGGGTCGTACGCGGGTACGACGCCGGCATCGAGACCGCGCTGACCGACAAGGTCACCGCCGAGCGCGACGAGGAGCTGCGGGTCTTCCTCTCCGAGGCGCGGCTGGTCAAGGACGACTTCGAGGTCGGCGAGCTGCAGAAGGCCGTCGACTCGACCGTCCGCGGCTTCGAGGACGTGGTGAAGGTCCTCGACAAGGCCGAGGCGACCTCCGAGCGGTACATCGAGGGCACGTTCTTCCTCCGCGCGCGCGTGGAGGGCAACGACGTCGGCTACGGCACGATCGCCGCGGCCGGCCCGCACGCCTGCACGCTGCACTGGGTGCGCAACGACGGGCCCGTGCGGTCGGGCGATCTGCTGCTGCTCGACGCGGGTGTGGAGACGCACACGTACTACACGGCGGATGTGACGCGCACGCTGCCGGTCAACGGGCGGTTCAGCGAGCTCCAGAAGAAGATCTACGACGCGGTGTACGAGGCTCAGGAGGCCGGGATCGCGGCCGTGCAGCCCGGCGCGAAGTACCGGGACTTCCACGATGCCGCGCAGCGGGTGCTGGCGGAGAAGCTGGTCGAGTGGGGGCTCGTCGAGGGGCCGGTGGAGCGGGTGCTGGAGCTGGGGCTTCAGCGGCGGTGGACGCTGCACGGCACGGGTCACATGCTCGGGATGGATGTGCACGACTGCGCGGCCGCGCGGACCGAGACGTACGTCGACGGTGTGCTGGAGCCGGGGATGTGCCTGACCGTCGAGCCCGGGCTGTACTTCCAGGCCGACGATCTGACCGTGCCGGAGGAGTACCGGGGTATCGGGGTGCGGATCGAGGACGACATCCTCGTGACCGAGAGTGGCAACCGGAACCTGAGTGCGGCGTTGCCCCGGCGGTCGGATGAGGTCGAGGCGTGGATGGTCTCCGTCAAGGGTTGAGTTCGGTCCCGCGGGTGCGTGGGGGCTGGTCGCGCAGTTCCCCGCGCCCCTAGAAGGCTCCGTCCAGGAAGAGCGCGCCCGCCAGTAGGGGCGCACTGCCGCTCGGGCTCCAGGCTCGGCTGGTGAGGTCGGCGTCCAGAGCTCGCAGAGCCTCGGTACCCGGCTCCGTCGCCGTGCCGCCCGCCTCCAGCACACCCCGCGCTCCCGCCTGGACATGGCGCAGGCCGATCGGGCCCGCGGTGTGGAGCAGTTCGGTGTCCTGGAGGGTGGACATCACCGTGAGCAGGGCGTTCAGGCGGGCCTCGGGCTCGTCCGCGCCCTGGGCGCGGGATGTGGCGAGGGCGGTCAGGGCGCGGCGGACGTGGGGGAAGCCGGCCCTGGCTTCACCCCGCGCGCCGGCCGCGCCGTAGCGGGCCGACACCGTGGAGCCGCGTGAGGGGCGGCGCGGGGCGCGGCGGTCCGGGTGGGCGGCGATCTGCTTGGCCAGGGCCGTCGTGTCGGCCGGCCGCGCCCCCGGGTTCAGCGCCGCCGCGGCGACCAGCAGGCCGAGCGTCCACAGGGCGCCCCGGTGGCCGCCGCCCGTCAGACCCACGGTGTGTTCGGTGGAGCGGCCGATCGCGCCCAGTTCCGCCCGGAGCCGGGCACTGGGCTCGCCCGTGCGGCGGGCCGCGGCGGCCATCGCCGTGAGGCCGGGCAGCAGCGCCCTGGCCGACCAGCGCAGGGCGCTGTGGTCCCGGCGGGTGATCCGGGCGGTCAGATCGCGCGGGTCGGGCAGGCCCGGCTTGGGGGCCAGGGCCAGTTGGCCGACCAGCGCGTCGACGGCGGCCTGCGCGAGCGATTCGTCCTCACGGCTGTTCATCGCCGTACCTCAGGCAGAGGGGGAGGACGAGGGAGCGGGGGCGCCGCTCGGGGGTGTGCCGCCTCCGCCGCCGCTGCCCGCGCCCGTGTTCTCGGCGTCGGGGTCGATGCCCAGGGTGAGGAAGCCCTTGTAGCCCTTGGACGGGTCCTTCTTGCGCACCGCTTCAAGCGTGAGCAGGCCGCTGAAGGCGCCGCCGCCGTAGACCATGTCGTCGGCGGTGGAGCCGTCCTCGCTCTCGGCGGGGGCCGAGCCGCCGGGGTTGGCGGTGGTGTAGCCGGAGTAGTAGCCCCAGGCGTCGCAGTGCCAGATCTCCACGGCCGCGCCGGGGACCGGGGTGCAGCCGTCGGTGGCGTCCACGACGGTCAGGCGCAGCGTCAGCGGAACGCCGCTCTTGCCCTCGGTGATGTTCTTGCGGACCAGCGCGCCGTCGAGGTAGTACGGCCCCTCCGTGACGCTCGACATCAGCTGCATGCAGGTGCCGGAGCTCGCGGAGGAGGTGGCCGTCGCGGTGGTCGTGGCGGTCGTCGTGTCCGCGAAGGCCGACGGGTAGCCGGCCGCTGCCAGGCCGCCCGCGGCGACCGTGCCGCCCGCGACCGCGAGGGCGCGGCGCCGGGTGATGGAGGTGTTCTTGTGGTTTCCCGTCATGGAACGGAGAACCTAGGGACGCCACCCGTCAGGTTCGTGAGGCCGGGCTGAGAGCCCGCTGTGAATCGACCGGAAGCATCCGGCCAACGGGCCGCGGGTCAAAAAACAGCAGGTCAGCGGTAGTTGGCGTGTGAGATCATGGCCGACCTTGCCGGGCCGACTCGGGGAACAGGCGATTCGATCATGAAGAACGTCCAGACGGCGCTGACCATGCAGGACGCCGTCCTCACCCTGCAGAAGTACTGGAGCGACAACGGCTGCATGATCACGCAGCCGTTGAACACCGAGGTCGGAGCCGGTACGGCCAACCCGTCCACGGCGCTGCGCGTGCTCGGTCCCGAGCCCTGGAGCGTGGCCTATGTGGAGCCGAGCGTGCGGCCGGACGACTCGCGCTACGGCGAGAACCCCAACCGGCTCCAGACGCACACCCAGTTCCAGGTCATCCTCAAGCCCGACCCGGGCAACCCCCAGGAGCTGTATCTGGGCAGCCTGAGGGCGCTCGGCGTCGACCTCGGCGCGCACGACGTGCGGTTCGTCGAGGACAACTGGGCCTCACCCGCGCTCGGCGCCTGGGGGCTGGGCTGGGAGGTCTGGCTGGACGGCATGGAGATCACCCAGTTCACCTACTTCCAGCAGGTCGGCGGTGTCGCCCTGGATCCGGTTTCGGTGGAGATCACGTACGGCCTCGAGCGCATCCTGATGAACCTTCAGGGCGTGTCCCACTTCAAGGACATCGTCTACGCGCCGGGCATCACATACGGCGAGGTGTTCGGCCAGAACGAGTACGAGATGAGCCGCTACTACCTCGACGACGCCGACCTCGACACCAACCACCGGCTCTTCGAGGCGTACGCGGCCGAGGCCCGGCGCCTGCTCGACCTGGAGCTGCCGGTCCCGGCGTACATGTACGTGCTCAAGTGCAGCCACACCTTCAACGTGCTCGACGCGCGCGGCGCCATCAGCACCACCGAACGGGCCAAGGCGTTCTCGCTGATGCGCTCTCTGACGCACGAGTCGGCGAAGTTGTGGGAGCGGCGGCGGGCCTCGCTTGAGTATCCGCTCGGCGTGGCGGCCGCACCGGCCCCGGCCGAGCGGCCCGCGCTGCCCAAGGTGCCCGGCGTCGAGACGCTGCTGTTCGAGATCGGCGTGGAGGAACTGCCGTACGCGGACGTGCCCGCCACCACCGAGGCGGTGCGCGAGTCGGTCACCGCCAAGCTGGCCGCGACCCGGCTGGGGCACGGCGCGATCACCGTGATGGCCACACCGCGCCGGATCGTCATCACGGTCGACCTTGTGCAACCGCGCGAGCGGGACACCATGCGGACCGTGCGCGGCCCCAAGGCCGCCGCCGCCTACAAGGACGGCGCCCCCACCCCCGCGCTCCTCGGCTTCGCCCGCAGCCAGGGCGCCGAACCGTCGGATGTACGGGTCGTCGACGTCAACGGCGTCGAATACGTGGCGGTCACCCGTCACGAGGAGGGGCGTTCGGCCGTCGAGGTGCTCAGCGAGCTGCTGGCCGAGGTCGTGTCCGGACTGCGTGCCGGGCGCAACATGCGCTGGAGCGACCCGGGGCTGTCGTTCTCGCGTCCCGTGCGCTGGCTGCTCGCGCTGCTGGGGCGTACTCCCCTGCCCGTGGTGGTCTCCTCCCTCTCCGCAGGCGACACGACACGGGTGCAGCGTCAGGCCCCCTATCCGGAGGTCCGGGTGACCTCCGCCGAGGGCTACCCGCACTTCCTGCACATGCACGGCATCCTGCTCGACCGGGAGTCCCGGCGCGGCGCGGTGGTCCGCGGTGCCCTGGAGGCGGCGGCCGAGGTCGGCGGGCGGATCGACGTGGAGGGCCAGGCCGGTCTGATCGACGAGATCACCGACATCCTGGAGTTCCCCTACGCCGTGCGGGGGTCGTTCGACGAGCGCTATCTCGAACTGCCCGCGAGCGTCCTGACCACCGTGATGCGCAAGCACCAGCGCTATCTGCCGGTGCTGGACGGCGAGCGCCTCATGCCGCACTTCGTCACCTTCGCCAACGCCCTGTGCGACGACGACGTGGTGCGGGCGGGCAACGAGGCGGTGCTGCGGGCCCGTTACGAGGACGCCGCGTTCTTCTGGCGGGCGGACCTGAAGGTGCCGCCGGCGGAGTTCAGGAGCCGGCTGGACAAGCTGACCTTCGAGGACCGGCTCGGTACGGTCGCCGACCGCGCCGAGCGCCTCGCCGTCCTCTCCCTCGATCTGGCCGGGCGTGCCGGGCTGGCTCAGGAGGCGGTGGACGTCGTCCGGCGCGCAGGTGCGCTGGCGAAGTTCGATCTGGCGTCCCAGATGGTGATCGAGTTCTCGGGACTGGCCGGGGTGATGGCCGAGGAGTACGCCCGCCGGTCCGGCGAGTCCGCGGAGGTCGCCCGGGCCCTCGCCGAGATGGAGTTGCCGCGCTCCGCCGGCGGTGCCCTTCCCGCCGGGGACGCGGGGGCCGTGCTGTCGCTCGCCGACCGGTTCGACCTGGTGACCGGCATGTTCGTGATCGGCGCCGCGCCGACCGGGAGTTCCGATCCCTACGGGGTGCGCCGGGCCGCGATCGGGCTGCTCAACGTGCTGCGGAGCCTGCCCTCCGTGGCCGGGATCCGGGTGCGCGACGGCCTGCGCGCTGCGGCCGTACGGTACGCCGCGCAGGGCGTCGAGGTGCCCGCCGAGCGGGTCGCCGAGGCCGCCGAACTGATCACCCGGCGCTATGAGCAGCAGCTCACCGACGCCGGGCACGAACACCGGCTCGTCCAGGCCGTCCTGGTGTGGGCCGACCGGCCCGCCCACGGCGACCGGACGCTGGCCACGCTGGAGCGGCACATCGGCACGGAGGCGTTCGAGGCACTCGCCGCCGCGTTCCAGCGCGTCGTGCGCATCCTCCCCGAGGGAGGCGTGGAGACGGCGGACCTGTCCCTGCTGACCGCGCCCGCCGAGCTGCGCCTCGCCGAGAGCGCCGAGGCCGTACGCCAGGCGCTGCACGGCCGCGAGGACGACCTCGGAGCACTGATCGAGGTCTCCGGGCCGCTGGTCGACGCGATCAGCGCCTTCTTCGACGAGGTGCTGGTGATGGACCCCGACCCGGCGGTCCGTGCGGCCCGGCTGGGGCTGCTCACGCAGGTGGCGGGGCTGGCGCGGACGACGTTGGACTGGGGTGCGCTGTAGGGACAGACATGGCAGCAGACGTTTCACGTGAAACATGGCGGTGGTTTTTCACACGGCGGTCGTGTTTCACGTGAAACACCGCTGCGGGTTCAGACCGCCATCAGCGGCGCGGCGCCCTCGCGCCACTTGAGGACCTTGTCGAAGCTCACCACGGCCCCGCCCCGGCCCGGCTTGTTGCCGATGTGGACGTGGTCGGCGAGCTCCTGGATGAGGCACAGCCCTCTGCCGTTCTCCGCGTCGGAGTGCGCGGGCCGGACCGGCGGGCGGGGCCGGGCGGCGGAGGACGCGGGGAAACCCGGGCCCGCGTCGGCGACCTCGATCCGGCACTTCTCGCCGTCGAGGTAGGCCGTGACCCGGTACGCCTCGGAACCAGGGCCGCGTGCCATGTCCCCGCCGTGCTCCACGGCGTTCGCGCAGGCCTCGCTGAGGGCGACGGAGAGATCGTAGGAGATGTCGGGGTCGACGCCCGCGGTCTCCATCGTGCCGATCAGCAGGCGCCTGGCGAGGGGCACGCTGGCAGCTTCGCGCCGCAGATGGAGTGACCACCAGATGCTCATGCTCCAGCCTCCTGGCTGCGGCTCGACATACCGTTACGTATTGCCCCGAGTCCCCGCATGTAAGCGTGAAGTTGACGTGACGCCGCCCATACGGCGGATGCGCGCTGGTCCTGATCGGTGTATGTGGGAGCGAACATCGGTGTAAGTGGGGGCGCGCGGGGCCAGAGGGTGACGTTCCGGTCGTACGGCATCTTGCGGACCTGCCGCACGAGGCCCGCGGGGCCAGTGCGATGATGAGCCCGCCATGACTGCCCCCCACGCGCGCGCGACGCGCTCCGGACACCCGCTCCGGATCCTGCGGGCCGCGGTGTTCGCCGCGGTCTGCGTCGTGCTGGCCGGGGCAGGTCACGCGCTGGCGTCGTGCGAGGGCATTCCGCTGTGGACGCTGGGCGCCGGGTTCCTCGGGGTGGTCGCGGTGGCGGCCCCGCTCGCGGGGCGCGTGCGCTCGCTGCCGGGCATCGCGGCACTGCTCGCGGTCGGCCAGACGGTCCTGCACACCCTGTTCGGACTCGGCCAGCACGGTACGGCCGCCACCACGTCCTCCGTGCCGACGGGCGCGAGCGACGCCGCGCTGGTCCAGCAGGCCACGCGGCTCCTGTGCGGCACCACGGCGGCGGCGATCAGCCCGGCGCAGGCCCACAAGCTCCTCACCGACGCCCGGCTCCAGCCGACGGGCAGCGCCCACACACACGTGACCACGGACGCCGCACCGGCCTCGCTGTGGCCGTCCCTGCCGATGCTGCTCGGCCATGTCCTCGCGGCGATCGCCGCCGGCTGGCTGTTGCGCCACGGCGACCTGGCGCTGCTGCGGCTCACCGAACTGTCGGCGCAGGGCGTCACCGAAGGGGCGCTGGTGCGCTCCCTGCGGGCGGCGTTCGCGCTGGTGCGCGCCCTGCGTGCCGGCCTCCCGGGAGCGCCGGAGGCGCGTCCGCGCCCCGCGCACGCCGTGCGGCCCGTGCCGGAGATGCCGTGCACGACCGCACTGCAGCACACGGTGATCCGGCGCGGCCCGCCGGCCGTCACGGCTCCCGCTTCCGCACTCGCCCTCGCCGCCTGACGCGACGCGACCACCACTCCGCTTCTTCGGATGTCCCCGGATTCTTCTGAGTCCTCGGATTCCCGGACGGCTCGGAGGAGGGGCCGCCGTCGTGCGGCACGCGCGTGTGCGTGTATCCCTCTTCCTCATCCCGACCCGACTCACAGCGGAGTGCTCCTTCCATGAAGGCTTCCCGTATCGCCGCGGCCGGTGTCGCCGCCGGCGTCACCGTTCTCGCCCTGTCCGCTCCCGCCTTCGCGCATGTCTCCGTGCAGCCCGAGGGGACGGCCGCCAAGGGCGGCTACGCGGTCGTGGACTTCAAGGTCCCCAACGAGCGCGACGACGCCTCCACCACCAAGCTCGAGGTCAACTTCCCCACCGACCACCCGCTGGCCTCCGTCATGCCGGAGCCGGTGCCCGGCTGGGACATCAAGGTCACCAAGTCCAAGCTGGACAAGCCGCTGGAGATGCACGGCGAGAAGATCTCCGAGGCCGTCACCAAGGTCACCTGGACCGCCGACGGTGACGGCATCAAGGCCGGCTTCTTCCAGAAGTTCCCGGTCTCCATCGGCACCCTGCCCGAGGACGCCGACGAACTCGTCTTCAAGGCCCTGCAGACGTACTCCAACAAGGAGGTCGTCCGCTGGATCGAGGTGCCGCAGGAGGGCAAGGAGGAGCCCGACAACCCGGCCCCCGTGCTGGAGCTGTCCGCCGCCTCCGAGGACGGGCACCACGGCTCGTCGGGCGACGAGGCCTCCGACTCCGAGCCGGCCGAGAAGGCCTCCGCCAAGACCACCGCCGCCGAAAGCGACTCCTCCGACGGCACCGACACCACCGCCCGTGTCCTGGGCATCGTCGGCATCGTGGTCGGCGCGGCGGGCGTCGCCTACGGCGTGCTCGCCGGGCGTCGGCGCTCCAACGCCTGACGCCGCTTCCGTTGCACGGCGCGCACCGGGTCCTCGCCCCTCGGGCGGGGACACCCCGGTGCGCGCCGGGTCACCGACATCTGGGATTTTTTCTATGCGCACCAAGACCTTCGCCGCGGCCGCTCTGCTCGCCGCCGCCTCTCTGACCCTGACCGCCTGCGGCAGCGGCGGCGACAGCGACAAGCCCGTCGCCGTGGTGTCGGAGGAGGCCGGCACCGAGAAGGCCGCCACCGTCCTCGACAAGCCGTTCGAGAAGCCGGACCTGGTCCTCACCGACACGCAGGGCAAGAAGTACGACCTCCGCAAGGAGACCGAGGGCAAGCCCACGCTGATCTACTTCGGCTACACCCACTGCCCCGACGTGTGCCCGTCGACCATGAGCAACATCGCCGTGGCCAAGAAGCAGCTGCCCAAGGCCGAACAGGGCGATCTGCGCGTTGTGTTCGTCACCACCGACCCGGACCGCGACAACCCGGCCGAGCTCGGCAAGTGGCTCAAGGGCATCGACCCCCAGTTCATCGGCCTCACCGGCGACTTCGCGACCATCCAGGCCGGCGCCCGCACCCTCGGCATCTCCATCGACGCGCCGAGGAAGGACAAGAACGGCAAGGTCATCTCCGAGCACGGCACCCAGGTCATCGCGTTCTCGCCGAAGACCGACGGCGGCTATGTGCTCTACGGCGAGGACGCCACCGTCGACGACTACACCAAGGACCTCCCCAAGATCGTCAAGGGAGCGAACCCGTGAGGCGTCGACTCGGCCCGCCGGCCCTCGTCCTGGCCGGGGCACTGGCCCTGGCGGGCTGCGGCGGCTCGGACTCCGGCGGTGACTCCGCGGACGGGAAGGCGGAACTCTCCGTCGGCTCCGCGTACATGCCGCAGCCGGTCTCCGACGAGATGGCGGCCGGCTTCTTCACCGTCACCAACAAGGGCGGCGCCGCCGACGAACTGACCTCGGTCACGAGCGATGTCGCCGGGCAGGTCACCGTGCACGAGACCGTCGGCGGAGCCATGCAGGAGGTCAAGGACCTGAAGGTCCCCGCCCACGGTGAACTGGTGCTGAAGAGCGGCGGCGACCACCTGATGTTCGAAGAGTTGAAGCGCAAGCCCAAGGAAGGCCAGACGGTCACCCTCGAGCTGCGGTTCGCCCGCTCAGGCCCCGTCAAGGTCGAGATGCCGGTGAAGTCGGCGACCTACCGCCCGAAGACCGGACACTGAGGGAGGGACCCCTGTGACGCAGACCATCGCCCCCCGCGTCCGGAACCTGGTGCTGCTGCTCCTGGCCGCGGCCTGCGCACTCTTCGCGGGAGCGGGCCCGGCCTCCGCGCACGCCGCGGTGACCGGCAGCGACCCCGGGCAGGGGGCGGTGGTCCAGGAGGCCCCGGCCCGGATCTCGCTCACCTTCTCCGAGCAGGTCGCGCTGTCCGACGACTCGCTGCGCGTGCTCGACCCCGACGGCAAGCGCGTCGACACGGCCGAGCCGTCCAACGTGAGCGGCACGACGTATGCCGTGGGGCTGAAGCCGGGCCTGCCCGACGGCACGTACACGGTGGCCTACCAGGTCGTCTCCGCGGACAGCCATCCCGTCGCCGGTGCCTACACCTTCTCCATCGGCGCCCCCTCCAAGACATCCGCGTCGGTCTCCCAGCAGGCGACCGACGACGGGGTCGTCGGCTGGCTGTACGGCACCGGGCGGTATGTGTCGTACGCCGGGTTCATCGTGATGGCCGGCGGCGCCGCCTTCGTCCTCGCCTGCTGGCGGCGCGGCTCCGGGGTGCGGCCGGTGCAGCGGTTCGTCGTCTCCGGGTGGCTCGCGCTCACCGCCGCGACCCTCGCCCTGCTCCTTCTGCGCGGCTCCTACACCGGCTCCGGGAAGGTCGCCGACGTCTTCGACCTGTCCCTGCTCGGGCAGGTGCTGGAGACCAAGACCGGCGCGGCCCTGGTGTCCCGGCTGCTGCTGCTCGCCGCGGCGGCACTGTTCATCTCCGTGCTGTTCGGAGCGTACGACAAGCGCGAGGACGCCCAGGAGAAGCGCGACCTGACCTTCGGTCTCGCCGTCGGCGGCGTTGTCGTGGCGGCCGGTCTCGCCGCGAGCTGGGCGATGTCCGAGCACGCCTCGGTCGGGCTCCAGGCGTCCCTCTCCATGCCCGTCGACGTCATCCACCTGCTCGCCGTCGCCGCGTGGCTCGGCGGGCTGGGCGCGCTCCTCGTCGCCCTGTACCGGGCACCAGCCGACGCGCCCGTCGACGCGGCGGCCGTACGCCGCTTCTCCCGTGTCGCCTTCGGCAGCGTGCTCGCGCTGATCGCGACCGGGACGTACCAGTCCTGGCGCCAGCTCGGCTCCTGGTCGGCCTTCACCGACACCCGGTACGGGCAGCTGCTCCTGGCCAAGATCGCCCTCGTGGTCGTCCTGGTCGGCGTCGCGTGGATCTCGCGGCGCTGGACAGGGCGGCTGGTGGAGGCCGTGTCGGCATCGGCGGAGCGGGAAATGGCGCGAGTCGGTGCGGGCGCTGATGCCTCCGGCGGCACAGACGCCGACGCCTCCGGCGAAGACCGGACCGGCACGAGCACCGGCCATGACGCCGACGAGCAGCCTGACCCCGAGCCCGACGACACTGAGCCCGACGAAGCGGAGCCCGCCGATACCGAGCCCGCCGACGCCGAGCGCGCCGCGCAGCTCGCCCGGCAGCGGGCCGCTCGGGACACCGCCCGGCAGAAGCAGCTGCGGGACTCCGACCCCGACCGTCTCGGCCTGCGCCGCTCCGTGCTGGCCGAGGCCGGCATCGCGGTCGTCCTGCTCGCCGTCACCACCGTGCTGACGCAGACCGAGCCGGGCCGTACGGAGCAGGAGGCCAAGGCGGCCGCCTCGTCCTCCGCATCCGCCTCCGCCGACGCCGGAGCATCCGGGGCGCTGACCCTGAACATGCCGTTCGACACCGGCGGCGAGGACGGCAAGGGCATCGTCACGGTCGACCTCGACCCCGCACGCGTGGGCGACAACGAGATGCACGTCTACGTGGAGCGGCCCAACGGCCGGGCCTTCGACATCCCCGAGGTGAAGGTCGACTTCACCCTGAAAGCCAAGGACATCGGGCCCCTGCCCGTCGTCCCCGACCACCTCGCTACCGGACACTGGTCGGCGAACGGAGTGCAGATCCCCATGGCCGGCGACTGGCAGGTCGACGTCACCGTGCGGACCTCCGACATCGACGAGGTGACCGTCTCCAAGAACGCGCAGATCGGCTGAACGACCATGGTTGACCAGTCCATTCCGGAGGCCCGTACTTCCGGCACCGCCCCGGGGGAGACCGAAGCGGCCTCCGCCGGGGAGGGCATCTCACGGCGCCGGATGCTCGGCACCGCCGGTGCCACCGGGCTCGTGCTCGGTACGGCGGGCGCGGCCGGGGGATACGCCGCCGCCCCCTCCGAGGCCGCCACGCCGCTCACCTCGCTCGGCACCGACCGGGCGATGTTTCACGGGAAACATCAGCCCGGCATCACCGACGCCCTCCAGGCCCGCGGCCACGTCGTCGCCTTCGACCTGGCGGCGGGCGCCGGCCGCAAGGAGGCCGCCGCCCTGCTGCGCCGCTGGTCGGAGACGGCCCGGCGGCTGATGGCGGGCGAGCCGAGCGGGCACGACGACACCGACGTGGCCCGGGACGCCGGACCCTCGTCACTGACGATCACCTTCGGCTTCGGCCACAGTTTCTTCGCCAGGACGGGCCTGGAGAAGCAGCGCCCGGCCTCCCTCGACCCGCTGCCCGAGTTCTCCTCCGACCGCCTCGACAAGAACCGCAGCAACGGCGACCTGTGGGTGCAGATCGGCGCCAACGACTCCCTGGTCGCCTTCCACGCCCTGCGCGCGATCCAGAAGGACACCGGCTCGGCGGCCCGCATCCGCTGGCAGATGAACGGCTTCAACCGCTCGCCGGGCGCCACCGCCCACCCCATGACGGCCCGCAACCTGATGGGCCAGATCGACGGCACCCGCAACCCGAAGCCGGCCGAGTCCGACTTCGACCAGCGGATCTTCGTGCCGGAGAAGGGCGACCCGGCCTGGATGGCGAACGGCTCCTACGCCGTCGTACGCCGGATCCGCATGCTCCTCGACGACTGGGAGAGGCTCTCCGGCACAGCGCAGGAGGACGTGATCGGGCGCCGCAAGTCCGACGGGGCGGCACTGTCCGGGGGCACCGAGACGACCGCGATGGACCTGGAGAAGACGGACGCCAAGGGCAACCTGGTCGTCCCGATCAACGCCCACGCCCGGATCACCCGGCCCGACCAGAACGGCGGCGCGGCGATGCTCCGCCGTCCCTTCTCCTTCCACGACGGCATCGACACCGACGGAGTGCCCGACGCCGGCCTGCTCTTCATCTGCTGGCAGGCCGATCCGCTGCGCGGCTTCGTGCCGGTGCAGCGCAAGCTCGACCGCGGCGACGCCCTGTCGCAGTTCATCCGGCACGAGTCGAGCGGGCTGTTCGCGGTGCCGGGCGGGGCCACGGAGGGCGAGTACGTGGGGCAGAAGTTGCTGGAGGGGTGAGAGTTCGTCTCTGGGCGGTCTTGTGGGGGATGTCGATTCCGCGAGCCCATTAGGGTGAGGTCATGCCAGCGAGCTATGCGTATCTCGGCCCTGAGGGCACCTTCACCGAAGTCGCCCTGCGCACGCTTCCCGAGGCCGCCACCCGGGAACTCACCCCGTACGTTTCCGTCCAGTCCGCGCTCGACGCCGTACGAACCGGCGAGGCCGAGGCCGCGTTCGTGCCGATCGAGAACTCCGTCGAGGGCGGCATCACCACCACGCTCGACGAGCTGGTCGCCGGCGCCCCGCTGATGATCTACCGCGAGGTGCTGCTGTCGATCACCTTCGCGCTGCTCGTCCGCCCGGGCACCGCGCTGTCGGACATCAAGACGGTCTCCGCCCACCCGGCCGCCCAGCCGCAGGTGCGCAACTGGCTGAAGAAGCACCTGCCGGACGCGCACTGGGAGTCGGCCGCCTCGAACGCGGACGCCGCCCGGCTGGTCCAGGAGGGCCAGTACGACGCCGCCTTCGCCGGCGAGTTCGCGGCCGCCCGCTACGGCCTCGAGGCCCTGGAGACCGGGATCCACGACGCGGAGAACGCCCAGACACGGTTCGTGCTGGTCGGCCGGCCCGCCCGGCCCGCGGCGCCGACCGGCGCGGACAAGACGTCCGTCGTGCTGTGGCAGCGCGACGACCACCCCGGCGGTCTGCGCGACCTGCTGGGAGAGTTCGCCACGCGTGGCATCAACCTGATGCTGCTCCAGTCCCGGCCGACCGGCGCGGGCATCGGCAATTACTGCTTCTGCATCGACGCCGAGGGCCATATCTCCGACCGCCGGATGGCCGATGCCCTGAAGGGCCTGAAGCGGATCTGCCTCCAGGTGCGCTACCTCGGCTCCTATCCGCGCGCGGATATGCGGCCCGAGGATGTCCAGCCGCCGCGGCTGGGGACGTCGGACGAGGAGTTCGTGGAGGCGGCGGACTGGGTGGCGCGGTGCCAGGACGGCCGGTTCTAGGCCGGTTCCAGACCGGTTCCAGGCTGTCGTACCTGCTGATTGTCGTTATCCACAGAAGTTATCCACAGGTGAGCTTCTCGACCTGGGGACAAGTCGACAACGAAACGTGAGTCAGTCGACAAATCGCCCTACAGGCCCCTGATGCGTCCATCGACGGGCAGGTCACCCTTCGTCCACCGTTTTCCTTTGCGTAACTCTTCGGGGTGACCTGAATCCACTCGAAAGTGAGGATAGAGCGGGTTTACACCGGGAATTCTGAGGGGTGATCGGACCTTCCGGAGTGATCAATTCCGAAGTCCACAGATCTTCCACACAGCCTGTGGATAACTCTTCGGCAGGTGTGGATCCCTGTGGACAACTGAACCCCAAGTCCCCGCCCCCGCAAGGGATTCGAGTCAATGCGACGCCTCCGAGGTGCCCCGTTCCAGGGAGAGACGGGCCGTTTATTGACACTGCGCGCAATTCCCCCATAACGGTACGTAATGCGCAGCCGGAATAGTGAGTCGTGGGCGGTCATCGCGCACCGGTAGCCTTGGGCTCGTGATTGACCTTCGCCTGCTCCGTGAGGACCCCGACCGTGTGCGCGCCTCCCAGCGCGCCCGTGGAGAGGACGTCGCGCTCGTCGACGCCCTCCTGTCTGCCGACGAGCGGCGCAGGTCGTCCGGCGTCCGCTTCGACGAGCTGCGCGCCGAGCAGAAGGCGCTCGGCAAGCTCATCCCCAAGGCGGCCGGGGACGAGAAGGCCGAGCTGCTGAAGAAGGCCGGCCAGCTCTCCGCCGACGTCAAGGCGGCCGACGCGGACCGCGACGCGGCAGACACCGAGACCCAGGAGCTGCTCCAGAGGCTCGGCAACCTCGTCCACCCGGACGTGCCCGTGGGCGGCGAAGAGGACTTCGTCACGCTGGAGACGCACGGCACGATCCGCGACTTCGCCGCCGAGGGCTTCGAGCCCAAGGACCACCTGGAGCTCGGCCAGATCCTCGGCGCGATCGACGTCGAGCGCGGCGCCAAGGTCTCCGGCTCGCGCTTCTACTTCCTGACGGGCATCGGCGCGCTCCTGGAGCTCGCCCTGGTGAACGCGGCGATGGCCCAGGCCACCGCGGCCGGCTTCACCCCGATGCTCACCCCGGCCCTGGTCCGCCCCCAGTCCATGGCGGGCACGGGCTTCCTCGGCCAGGCCTCCCAGGACGTCTACCACCTCGCCGACGACGACCTCTACCTGGTCGGCACGTCCGAGGTGGCGCTGGCGGCGTACCACATGGACGAGATCCTCGACGCCGATCGCCTCCCCCTGCGCTACGCGGGCTTCTCGCCCTGCTTCCGCCGCGAGGCCGGTTCGCACGGCAAGGACACCCGGGGCATCTTCCGCGTGCACCAGTTCGACAAGGTCGAGATGTTCTCCTACGTCGCTCCGGAGGACTCGCAGGCGGAGCACCAGCGGCTGCTGGAGTGGGAGAGGCAGTGGCTGACCTCCCTGGAGCTGCCCTACCGCGTGATCGACGTGGCCAGCGCCGACCTGGGCGCCTCGGCCGCCCGCAAGTTCGACTGCGAGGCGTGGATCCCGACCCAGGGCAAGTACCGCGAGCTGACCTCGACCTCGGACTGCACCGAGTTCCAGTCCCGCCGGCTGTCGATCCGCGTCCGTGACGGCAAGCAGGTCAAGCCGCTGGCCACGCTCAACGGCACCCTGTGCGCCGTACCGCGCACGATCGTCGCGATCCTGGAGAACCACCAGCAGGCCGACGGCTCGGTGCGCGTGCCCGAGGTGCTGCGCCCGTACCTGGGCGGCCGGGAGGTCCTGGAGCCGGTGTCCAAGTGACCAACGGTTTCCCCTACAAGCTGATCGCCACCGACCTCGACGGGACGCTGCTGCGCTCCGACGAGTCGGTGTCGCAGCGCACCCGTGACGCGCTCGCCGCTGCCACCGCGGCGGGCGCCGCGCACATCGTCGTCACCGGCCGCGCGGTCCCGTGGACCCGGCACATCCTCGACGACCTGGGCTACCAGGGGCTGGCCGTCTGCGGCCAGGGCGCGCAGGTGTACGACGCCGGTGCCCACCGTCTGCTGACGTCGGTGACGCTGGACCGGCAGCTGGCCGGGGTGGCGCTGGCCAAGATCGAGGCGGAGGTCGGCCCGCTGTACCTGGCCGCGAGCCGCGACGGTCTCGACGGAGAGGTGCTGGTGGGCCCCGGCTACGCGGTCCAGGGCACCCTTCCCGCGACGCCCTTCGCGGACGCGTCGGACCTGTGGACCGCACCGCTGAACAAGCTGTACATCCAGCACCCGACGCTGTCGGACGACGAGCTGTGCGAGGTGGCCACGCGCACCGCAGGCGGTTTCGTCAGCGTCGTCATGGCGGGCGAGGGCATCGTCGAGCTCCTCCCCCTGGGCCTGTCCAAGGCGACCGGCCTGTCCCTGGCGGCCCGCCGGCTCAAGGTGAAGGCGGCCGGCACGATCGCCTTCGGCGACATGCCCAACGACATACCGATGTTCGCCTGGTCCTCCTACGGTGTCGCCATGGCGGACGCCCACGAGGAGCTGAAGGCCGTGGCCGACGAGGTGACGTCCTCGAACGAGGAGGACGGGATCGCTGTGGTGCTGGAGCGGTTGCTGGGCTGAACGTCTGGCCTGTTGTTCGGTGCTCGGCGGAGGATGCACGGATCGAACGTGCGCGGGCTTCCAGCCCGACCATGACTCGCTTCTGATCAACCACAGCGCGAGCCAGTGCCTTACCACTCGGCCAATCCTCCGGGTGGGCGGCCCACGCGAGTGCGATTCGCGTGCTCGAAGCGGCCGCCCCGGGCAGCTCCCCGTATGGGGCGAGCTCTACGGAGTGGGGTAGCGACTACTCCGGAGCCCGCCGCGGGCTGCCCTGAAGGGAGCTGGACGTACTGCCGTGCATGGACATCGTCCCGCTCCTCTCCCAGAACTCGGCGCCGGACTTCCTTGCCCGGCGGGGTGAACACAACCACTCTGCCCGCCGGGCGAATTGGACGCCACCGATTAAATCGCCCGGCCTCAGCGCCTGCGCCACCTGCGCCGCCGGACCTTGCTGAAGAACCAGCCCGCGGGCGGCTCGTCGGAGCGCCAGGGCTGCGGCTCCGGCTCCTCACGGCGCCAGCGCTCGGCGAGCATCCGGGCCCGGGCGGACGGCTCGGAGGTCCCGGCGGAGCGTATGAAGTCGTCGTCCAGAACGAGGTCGTCCCACGCATCGTCTCCAGGCCCGGACCCAGCCCTGGGCTCGGACCTGGCCCCGGACCCCGGCTCGGACCCGGCCTGATCGCCGTCCTCGTACTGAGCCCTCTCGCCCGCCATCCCCGTCTCCTCCCAGCCGTCCAACTCCCGTGTGGTTCCCCTACATCCCGTTTGCCCAGTGTGCCCCGACGGGGGTGAAGCCCCCGTCAAGGCCCGGGCACGTCACTCCTCGCCGGCGAGCGTCAGCGAGCGCAGCTTCTGACCGGCGAACCAGGTGGCCAGGACCGTGACGCCCACCAGCAGCACCGTCGCCGTCGTCAGGCCGACGTCCGAGGTCACCAGGGTCCCGCCAGACACCTTCTGGGCCACGGCCAGCGACCACTGCTGGACGCTCAGCGTGCGGGCGCCCGGCACCAGGGAGCCGAACAGGGCCTCCCAGACGAGCGCGTAGACGAGACCGAACACCACCGCGTGCCGGGAGACCGTGCCGAGCAGCAGGAACAGGGCCGCGTACGCGATGGACGCGACGAGCGCCGCCACCGTGTAGGCCACGGCGATCTGCTGGCCGTTGCCGTTCAGGATGAAGCCCGCGATGAGCGTCGGCACCGCCGAGAACACCATGGTCACGGCGACGGCGACGATCAGCTTGGTGAAGATGATGGTCGGCCGTTTGATCGGCTTGGACAGCAGGTACACCACCGAGCCGTCGTCGATCTCCGGCCCGATCGCGCCGGTTCCGGCGATGACGCCGATGAGCGGCACCATCGTGGCGAGGGCGAGCCCGCCCAGCAGGTCGGAGGCCGTCTGGTCGTCCGCCCCGGCGAGAACGCGCACCGCCACGGCGATGACGATCAACAGCAGGGGCAGGGCACCGAGGATGAGGGCCCGGCGCCGGCCGAGCAGGGCCCGGTAGGTGAGCCGGGCGACTGTGGGGTCATACATCAGGGCCTCCTACGCCGCGACCAGGTACGAGAAGACGGACTCGAGGGACTCGTCGGACGGCGAGACCGTGAGCAGGCGGATGCCGTGCTCGCGCGCCACACGCGGCAGCAGGGCCGTGAAGCGGCCGAAGTCGACGGCCTGGATGCGCAGCGCGCCCTCGGCGTGGTCGACCTCGATCCCGGACGTCGACGGGTCGGCGATCAGCGCGGCCGCGAGGGCGCGGTCGTCGCTGGAACGCACCAGGTAGCGGTGCGGCCGGTCGGTCATCAGGCGCCGGATCTTGCGGAAGTCGCCGCTGGCGGCGTGCCGCCCTGCGACGACGACCTCGATGTGCCAGGCGAGTTGCTCGACCTCTTCGAGGATGTGGGACGAGAACAGCACCGTGCGGCCCTCGTCGCCCATGCGGCGCAGCAGGTCCATCAGCTGCATGCGCTGGCGCGGGTCCATGCCGTTGAAGGGTTCGTCCAGCAGGAGCAGGGACGGGTCGTGGACCAGGGCGGAGGCCATCTTCACGCGCTGGCGCATGCCCTTGGAGTACGTCTGGATCTTGCGGTCCTGCGCGTACTCCATCTCGACCGTGGCCAGGGCCTTCTGGGCCGCCTTGGCGCCCAGTCCGTGCAGCTCGGCGTTGGCCAGGACGAACTCCTTCCCGGTGAGGAAGTCGTACATCGCCTCGCGCTCGGGGACGACGCCGATGTGGCGGTAGATCTGCTCGTTGCGCCACACGGGCTGGCCGTCGAGGGTGACCGTGCCGGTGGAGGGGGCCAGGAAGCCGCCCATCATGTTGATGAGGGTGGACTTTCCGGCGCCGTTGGGGCCGAGGAGGCCCGTGACACCGGGGCCGATGGTCATGGTGATGTCGTTGACGGCGACCACGTTGCCGAACCAGCGGGAGACGTGGTCGATGGAGAGCGTGGTCACAGTCCCACCTTCTTGTAGCGGCGCATCAGGAGGCCGTAGCTCGCCGCGATCAGGCCCAGGACGACGAGGACGAAGACGACGCCCTCGGCGTTGCTCGGGCCCACCCCGCCGGGGAAGGCGGAGGTCGCGCCCAGGAACGCGGACTGCACCCCGTCGACGAGCGTGATCGGCGAGAACAGCCCGATCAACGGCACGGCGTCGCTGCTGCCCTGGACGTCGGCGATGGCCTGCAGGGTGGAGACCGCGCCGTAGGTGATGGTCAGCACGGCGATCACGGCCGCGATGCCGAAGCCGCGGCGCGGGGTGAAGGACGCGATGACCAGGCCGATACCGGCGAACAGCAGTGAGAGCAGTGCCACGGAGACGAGTCCCTGTGCGAACCCCTTGGTCTGGTCCGCGAAGTCGAGCTCGGCCAGCAGCGCGCCCACGTAGAGCACGAGCAGGGGAGCGGCCGTGAGGACGAAGAGCGCCGAGGCCAGCGCCGCGAACTTGGCGCGGACGTAGTCGGCGGTCTCGATGGGCCGCGAGAAGTACAGCGGCACGGTCTTGAAGCGCAGGTCCCGCGAGACGGACTGGGGTGCCTGCGAGGCGACGTACAGGCTGATGACCGCCTGCATGACGATCGCGTAGCGCGTGTAGTCCACGGGCAGGGCGTTGGCCTTGGTGGCGACCGCGACGGCGACCATGATGGCCGCGGGCACGCACATCACCACGAACAGCAGCATCGGCAGCACCTTGGACTTCACCGAGCGGCCGAGGCCGTAGGAGCCACGCAGGGACTGCGAGTACAGGGAGCGGCGGGCGTAGGCGCGGCCCAGGCGGGGGCCGTCGTAGGTGCGGTAGCCGATGTTGTGGATGCGGGTCTGGTCACCCGGTGCCGGGGCGGATGTCCCCGTGGAGTGCTCAACCGCCATGGCCGACCGCCTCCTTCCGCTGCTCGTGCTCGTCGCTGCTCGTGAAGACCTCGGAGATGTGGTGCCGGCGCTGCTCCATGCGCACCAGGCCGAGTCCGAGGTCGGCGATCACGTCCCGGACCAGGTCGTACGTCTCCTCGCCCTGGGCGGTGAGCAGCAGGACGTGGCCGGCGCCCGGCAGGCCGCTGCCGTCCTCGACGCTCACCCCGCGCGCGTGCAGCGCGTCGCGCACCGCGCGGGTGCCGTCCGGGTGCTCGTCGGTGTCGGTGACCTCGATCGCGAGGGTCGTCGTGGTCTGGGTGAAGTCGGTGGTGGAGCTGGAGCGCAGGAGCTTGCCGCCGTCGATGACGACGACGTGGTCGCAGGTGCGCTCCAGTTCGCCCAGCAGGTGCGAGGTGACCAGGACCGAGATGCCGAAGTCGGTGTGGATCCGGCGGATCAGGCCGAGCATCTCGTCGCGGCCGACCGGGTCGAGGCCGTTGGTCGGCTCGTCCAGGAAGACCAGCTGCGGGTCGTGCACCAGGGCCTGGGCGAGCTTGACGCGCTGCTTCATGCCGGTCGAGTAGCCGCCGATGGGGCGATAGCGCTCCTCGTACAGGCCGACGTGGCGCAGGGTGTCGGCCGTGCGCTCGCGCGCCGCCGTGGGCGGCAGGCCGGACATGCGCGCCATGTGGACGACGAACTCGGTGGCCGAGACGTCCGGCGGCAGGCAGTCGTGCTCGGGCATGTAGCCGACCCGCTCGCGGATGTCGGCACCCTTGGTGGCGACATCGAGGCCGAGCACGTCGGCGCGGCCCTCGGTGGCGGGGGACAGACCCAGCAGGATCTTGATCAGTGTGGACTTGCCGGCTCCGTTGGCTCCGACGAGTCCGGTCACACCGGGCCCGACGTCCACGGAGAGCCGGTCAAGCGCGGTCACCCTCGGGAACCGCTTGCTCAGGCTTTCGGTCGCGATCACAGTCACCCTTCGAAGGTAGGGGCCGCGGGCGTGGCGGTCGTCACTCCGCAGAGCTGTATTCGGGTCACCCTCGAGTAGTACGGGCCCTTAGGGGACCTGCTGCCTGAGAGTTACCACGACCGGGGAGCGGCCGCCCCGCGCTATTGACGATTTCTCTAACAACTGCCAGATTCGCCGGATGACGTTGCTCACGGGCGCGCGGGAGCGCTGGGTACGGACCGGCGAAGTCGAGCTGTGCGTGGCCGAGATGGGCGATACCCGTCGCCCGACGGTCGTCCTCGTGCACGGCTACCCCGACAGCAAGGAAGTGTGGTCCGAGGTCTCCGCACGTCTCGCCGGGCAGTTCCACGTGGTGGCGTACGACGTCCGCGGCCACGGCCGCTCGACGGCGCCGCGGCCGCTGCGGGGCGGGTTCACGCTGGAGAAGCTGACGGACGACTTCCTGGCCGTAGCGGACGCGGTCAGTCCGGACCGGCCCGTACACCTGGTCGGGCACGACTGGGGCTCGGTGCAGGCCTGGGAGTTCACCACCGTCCGGCGCACCGAGGGCCGTGTCGCCTCCTTCACCTCGATGTCCGGGCCGTCCCTGGACCACTTCGGGCACTGGATCAACCGGCGCGTGAAGCGGCCCACCCCGCGCCGGGCCGGCCAGCTCCTCGGGCAGGGCGCGAAGTCCTGGTACGTGTACCTGCTGCACACGCCCGTGCTGCCCGAGCTGGTCTGGCGCGGTCCGCTCGGCAAGCGCTGGCCGAAGGTCCTGGAACGGGTCGAGAAGGTGCCGCGCGGCGACTACCCGACCTCGTCCCTGCCGTCGGACGCGGCGCACGGTGCCTGGCTCTACCGGGACAACGTGCGGCCCCGGCTGCGCAGGCCTCGCCCGGACGCGCACGCCCACGCGCCCGTGCAGCTCATCACGCCCCTGGAGGACCGGTTCCTGTCGGAGCGGCTCCACGACGAGCTGGAGCAGTGGGTTCCGCGGTTGACCCGCAGGACGCTCCCGGCGGGGCACTGGATCCCGCGCACCCGTCCGGATCAACTCGCTTCGTGGATCGGGGCTTTCGTGACGTCCGTCGAGGACGGCGGGTCCCCGGCGGCGGCGAGCGGGAAGCACGCCGAGCGGTTCTCCGGGCAGCTCGTGCTGGTCACCGGGGCGGGCAGCGGCATCGGGCGGGCGACGGCGCTCGCGTTCGCGGAGGCCGGCGCCCGTGTGGTGGCCGTCGACCGGGACGCGGAGGCCGCGGCCCGCACCGCCGAGTCGTCCCGTCTCATGGGCGCCGCGGCGGCCTGGGCGGAGACGGCCGACGTCTCCGACGAGCAGGCCATGGAGAAGCTCGCCGAAAAGGTCACCCTCGAGTACGGGGTGGTGGACGTCCTGGTGAACAACGCCGGGATCGGGCTGTCCGGGTCCTTCTTCGACACCACGCCGGAGGACTGGAAGAAGGTCCTCGACGTCAATCTGTGGGGCGTGATCCACGGCTGCCGGCTCTTCGGCCGGCGGATGGCCGAGCGCGGGCAGGGCGGCCACATCGTCAACGTGGCGTCTGCGGCGGCGTACCAGCCGTCCCGGGCCCTGCCCGCCTACAGCACCTCCAAGGCGGCCGTGCTGATGCTCAGCGAGTGCCTGCGGGCGGAGCTCGCCGGGCAGGGGATCGGCGTGACGGCGGTCTGCCCCGGCATCGTCAACACCGCCATCACGTCGACGGCGCACTTCGCGGGGGTCGACGCCCAGGAGGAGACGCGGCTCCAGCAGCGCGCCGCCCGTCTGTACGGGCTGCGGAACTATCCGCCGGAGAAGGTGGCCGCCGCGATTCTGCGGGCGGTGGTGCGCGACGAGGCGGTGGTTCCGGTCACGCCGGAGGCACGGGGTGCGCGGGTGCTGTCGCGGTGGGCGCCGGGGGTGTTGCGGGGGATCGCGCGGGTGAAGCCGCCGATGTGAAAGGCTGCGCGGCGGGCCCAAGGCCCTTGTCTTGAGGGCCCGTTGTCCACAGAACCGCCAATTCCCCTGTGGATAACCATACTTGGCTGTGGATCAAACCTCGGAAGCAATACTCGATCGCGTGATTCCCGTCTCTCCCGCACTCTGGTGGGATGGACGAAAGACGCACCGTCAAGGTGTCGAAGTATCTCTCGAAGCATCTGCGCCATCAGCCGGAGCGGATCGGGCTGGCGCTCGACGAGGGCGGCTGGGTGGAGATCGACACGCTGATCGCAGCGGCCGCCGCGCACGGCTTCCGGTTCACCCGGGACGAACTGGACCATGTCGTCACCACCAACGACAAGCGCCGTTTCGCCGTCGAGGGCACCCGGATCCGTGCCAGCCAGGGCCACAGTGTCGAGGTCGACCTCGGGCTGCCGCAGGCGACCCCGCCCGCGCACCTCTACCACGGCACCGTCGCCCGCAACCTGGACGCGATCCGTGTCGAGGGACTCAGGCCGATGAACCGGCACGACGTGCACCTCTCACCCGACCGCGAGACGGCGACCCGCGTCGGTGCCCGCCGTGGCCGGCCGATCGTCCTGACGGTGGACACGGCCGCCATGCACCGGGACGGCCATGTCTTCCGCGTGAGCGCGAACGGCGTGTGGCTGACCGAGGCCGTACCGCCGCGCTATCTCCGCTTCCCCGCACCCCACTGACCTGCTGAGCGCGTACAGCCGCCGACGGTGACTTGTTTCACGTGAAACACGGGCCACCCGCAGGGCTCCTTTAGGCTCCTTGCCATGAGTCTGCATCTGAGCACCGTGATCCTCCCGTACCGCCGCTGGAACGAAGGCGGCCGTACGACCTGGACGCGCGCCGAGCAGCTCGGCTTCCGCACCGCGTACACCTACGACCATCTGTCCTGGCGCAGCTTCCGGGACGGCCCGTGGTTCGGTGCCGTGCCGACCCTCACCGCCGCCGCGGGGGTCACCGAGCGGCTTCGGCTCGGCACGCTGGTGACCTCGCCGAACTTCCGGCACCCGGTGACCCTCGCCAAGGAGCTGATCTCCCTGGACGACATCTCCGGCGGGCGGGTCACGCTGGGCATCGGCGCGGGCGGCTCCGGTTTCGACGCCACCGCGCTCGGCCAGGATCCGTGGACCCCGCGCGAGCGCGCCGACCGGTTCGCCGAGTTCGTCCCGCTGCTCGACCGGCTGCTCAGCGAGGACGCGGTGTCGTACGAGGGCGACTTCTACTCGGCTCACGAAGCGCGGAACATCCCCGGCTGTGTGCAGCGCCCCAGGCTGCCCTTCGCGGTCGCCGCGACCGGCCCGCGCGGGATGCGGCTCGCCGCCCGGCACGGCCAGGCGTGGGTGACCACCGGCGACCCCAAGCTGTACGAGAACGGCACCCCTGAGCAGTCGATCCAGGCCCTGCGCGGGCAGGCCGAGAAGCTGGCCGACACCTGCGCCGAGGTCGGCCGGGACATGACCGGCCTCGACCGGGTCCTGCTCACCGGGTTCACGCCGGACCGCACCGGACCGCTCCAGTCGCTGGACGCCTTCGTCGACTTCGCCGGCCAGCACGCGGAACTGGGCTTCACGGAGCTCGTGATCCACTGGCCCATCCCGGACTCGCCCTTCGCGGCGGACGAGAAGGTCTTCGAGCAGATCGCCATGGAGGCGCCGGCCCAGCTGCGCTGAGCCCCCCGGGGGCGGCTTCCTCGGGAAAGCCCTGGTGAGAGCGGCATTCACTCACATGTGCAGAGCCCCGCACGCCCGTGCGGGCATCTGCGGGACAATGACCCGGTGACCTCAGCGACCCGACAGCCCGATACCGCGGCCGAGACCCTCCCGCCGCGGCTGATCGCCACCGACCTCGACGGCACCCTGCTGCGCGACGACAAGTCGGTGTCCCCCCGCACGGTGGCCGCGCTGGCCGCCGCCGAGGAGGCGGGCATCGAGGTCTTCTTCGTCACCGGCCGCCCGGCCCGCTGGATGGACGTCGTCAGCGACCATGTGCACGGCCACGGACTGGCGATCTGCGGCAACGGCGCCGCCGTGGTCGACCTGCACGGCGGCCCCGGCGCCCACAAGTTCGTGAAGGTACGGGAGCTGGAGCGGGAGAACGCGCTGGACGCCGTACGGCTACTGCGCGACGCGGCGCCGGGCACGGTGTACGCGGTGGAGCAGACCTACGGCTTCTACCAGGAGCCGGCGTACCCGAAGCTGCACATGGAGATCCCCCACAGTCTCGCCCCGGCGGAGGAACTCCTGGGCCCGGACCACCGGGCGGCCGGGGAGCCGGTGCTGAAGATCCTGGCCTACCACCCGGAGATCGACCCCGACGCCTTCCTGACCCTGGCCCGGCTCTCGATCGGCGACCGCGCCAATGTGACCCGTTCCAGCCCCAGCGCCCTGCTCGAGATCAGCGGCCCCGGGGTGTCCAAGGCCAGCACGCTCGCCCTGTGCTGCGCCGAGCGCGGTATCTCGCACGAGGAGGTCGTCGCCTTCGGCGACATGCCGAACGACGTCGAGATGCTGACCTGGGCCGGCCGGTCGTACGCGATGGGCAACGCCCACCCGGACGTGATCGCCGCGGCCTCGGGACGGACGGTCGCGAACAACGAGGACGGGGTCGCCGTCGTGATCGAGCAGTTGGTGGCCGAGCGGGTGTAGGTGTCGCCCGCTCTTTCAGAAGCGGTCGAGCCGCTCCGTCAGAGCGCCACCCCGCGCGCCTCCAGCCATGACACCGGGTTCACCGCCGAGCCCATCTCCGGTGTGACCCGGGTCTCGAAGTGCAGGTGCGGGCCGGTGGAGTTGCCCGTGGTGCCCGACTGACCGATCCACTGGCCGGGGCTGACGTCCTCCCCCTGGTCGACCGCGACGGAAGCGAGATGGGCGTACTGCGTGTAGTAGCCGCCCGCGTGCTTCAGCACGATCTCGATGCCGAAGGGGCCGCCGCAGGACACCCTCACCACCCGGCCCGTGCCCACGGACCGCACCGGCGTGCCGATCGGCACCGCGAAGTCCTGCCCGGTGTGCCGGCTCGACCACCGCGCCCCGCCGCTGCCGTAGGACGCGGACAGCTCGTACGTCTCCACAGGCGCGACCCACGCACTCGTGAACCCGGTCTCCGGCTGGTCGAGCCGGACGGCCCCACGGCACGCCCCGGCGGCGACCGAGGCGTCCGCCTGCCCCTGGAGCTGCGAGCGGGCGGCTTCGAGCTTCTGCTCGATGTCTGCCTTGAGACCGGCGAGTTGGGTGTTCCGCTTCTCCAGCGCCTGCCACTCGGCGGCGGCCCTGGCCTCGTCAGCGGTGAGCCGTGCCTCGGCCCGACGGCTCTTGGAGATCGCGTTGTTCACGGCGAGGTTCGTCTGTGAGAAGGCGTGCTGACCTCGCATCAGGTCGTCGGGGCTGTCGGCGAGGATCATCTGCGCGGCCACGGGCAGACCACCGCTGCTCCGGTACTGGGCACGGGCGATCCGGCCCAGGTCCTCGTTCAGGCCCGCGATGTGCCGCCGCTGAATGTCCAGGAGTGCCTCCGCCCGCTGGGCTTTGGCCCGCTGCTCATCGGCCTCCTTGCGACCGGCCTCGTACTGCTGCGTCGCCACCGCGGCGTCCTCGTACAGCCGCGCCACCTCGGCGCTGATGCCCGTGTCCCCGCCGCCCCCGGGCTCCTTGTCCGCCGCCGTCGGCCGGGCCGCGAGGGCCGCCAGCGCGCACAGCAGGGCTGGAACGAGCAGACGATAGCGGCGATATGAGCGCATGTCAGTGATCCTCGCCCAGCCCTGCGGGCCCGGTCCTGTTCACGTCGTACGGCTGGGGGACCGGCTGCTCCGAATGGATCAGTGCGCGCGGACCCGACCCGGTGTGGGGTGCTCCCGGCCGCTACCGCGCTCCCGCCAGTTCCTCCGACGCCGCCTCCCGCTCCGCCATCTCCCGCAACGGCCCGGCCACCGTCACCAGCTCCGGGTACGACCCGCGCTGCACCACCCGTCCCTGATCCAGCACGAGCACCTCGTCGACCGCCTCCAGGCCCGCCAGCCGATGCGTGATGAGCAATGTCGTACGGCCCTCGGTGGCGGCCAGCAGATCCGCGGTGAGCGCGTCCGCCGTCGGCAGGTCGAGGTGCTCGGCGGGCTCGTCGAGCACCAGGACGGGGAAGTCGGCGAGCAGCGCGCGGGCCAGCGCCAGCCGCTGCCGCTGCCCTCCGGACAGCCGCGCCCCGTGCTCGCCGACGAGCGTGTCGAGCCCGTCGGGCAGACCCTCGGCCCAGTCCAGCAGCCGGGCCCGGCCCAGCGCGGCACGCAGCTCGTCCTCGGTAGCGTCCTTCTTGGCGAGCAGCAGGTTCTCGCGCAGCGAGCTGTCGAAGAGGTGCGCGTCCTGCGCGCACAGCCCGACGAGCTTCCGTACGTCGTCACTGTGCAGCGCGTACGCGTCCACGCCCGCCAGCGTGTACGCACCCGCCCGCGCGTCCAGGAACCGCAGCAGCAGCTGCGCCAGCGTCGTCTTGCCGGAGCCGGACGGTCCGACCACGGCGACCCTGCGGCCCTCCTCGAGGGTCAGGTCGAGCCCGGCGAGCGCGTCCCGGTCCTGCCCCTCGTACCGCGCGGTCAGCCCCTTGACGGCGACCGGGAACGGCGACGCGGGCGCCTGCCGGGGCCGCACCGGCTCCCCCACGGGCTCCGGGGCGTCCAGCACCTCGTACACCCGCTCGGCGCTCCGGCGCACCCGCTGCCGGTACTGCACGGCGAGCGGCAGCCCGAGCACGGCCTCGAAGGAGGCCAGCGGGGTGAGGACGACGACGGCCATGGTCACGCCGTCCAGCCGCCCGGCCGCGACCGCCTGAGCGCCGGCCAGGGCGGCGGCCGTGACGGTCAGGCCGGAGATCAGCGCGGTGAGCCCGTCGCCGAGGGCCGTGGCGGTGGCGGCGCGCGAGGCGATCCGGGTGAGCGCCCCGTCGGCCTCGCGGGCCTCGGCGCTCCGCGCGGGCAGGGCACCGGCGACGGTCAGCTCCGCGGTGCCGGTGAGCAGATCGGCCACCCGTGTCGCCAGTACGCCGCGGGCGGGAGCAAGCCGGTGCTCCGCCCGCCGCGCCACGGCACCCGTGATCAGCGGCACACCCACGCCCGCCGCCAGCAGCCCGGCCGCGAGCACAGCCCCGGCCTCGGGCAGCAGCCACGCCGTGAAGCCGACGGACGCGCCCGACACGACGACGGCCGCCCCGGCCGGCAGCAGCCACCGCAGCCAGTAGTCCTGCAGCGCGTCCACGTCCGCGACGAGCCGGGAGAGGAGATCACCGCGGCGGGTCCGGCGCAGCCCGGCGGGCGCCAGCCGCTCCAGCCTGCGGAACACCGCGACCCTGGTGTCCGCCAGCATCCGCAGCACGGCGTCGTGCGAGACCAGCCGCTCGGCGTACCGGAACACGGCCCGCCCGATCCCGAAGGCCCGCGTCGCCGTCACGGCCATCATCAGATAGAGCACCGGCGGCTGCTGCGAGGCCCGCGAGATCAGCCACCCGGAGGTGGCCATGAGCCCCACGGCGCTCCCGAGCGCGAGACTGCCGAGCAGCAGCGCGAGTCCCAGCCGCCCGCGCCGGGCGCCGGACATGGCGCGAACGCGCCTGAGGACACCGCCCGAAGCGGCTTCCCCGTCGGGCTCGGCCGGATCGACCGGGACGGGCAGCTCGCCCTCGACGGAACCCCGCTTGTGTACCGAGGCCCGCGCGACCGGCACAGCGGTCGTCTCGGGCTCCGCCAGGCGCACCACCCGGTCCGCCACCCCCAGCAACGCCGGCCGGTGCACCACCAGCAGCACCGTCCGCCCGGCCGCCAGCCGCCGTACCGCGGCCACGACCTCGGCCTCGGTGGCCCCGTCCAGCGCGGCCGTCGGCTCGTCGAGCAGCAGCACCGGCCGGTCCGCGAGAAACGCCCGGGCCAGCGCGAGCCGCTGTCGCTGCCCGGCCGACAGCCCGGCCCCGTCCTCGCCGAGCACGGTCTCCGCGCCCTCCGGCAGGGCGTCCACGAACTCCAGCGCCCCGGCGTCCCGCAGCGCCCGCCGTACGGCGTCGTCGTCGGCGTCGGGCCGCGCCAGCCGTACATTCTCGGCGATCGTCCCGGCGTACAGATGCGGCCGCTGCGGCACCCACGCGATCCGGGAGCGCCACTGCTCCAGGTCGGCATCGGCCAGGTCGACTCCCCCGGCCCGCACCCGCCCCTCGGCCGGCCGCACGAAGCCCAGCAGCACACTGAGCAGCGTCGACTTTCCGGCCCCGCTCGGTCCGACGAGCGCGACCGTCTCCCCGGGCTCGACGGTGAAGGACACGTCCGCCACGGCGTCCGCCGAGCGCCCCGGGTACCGGACCGTCACTCCCTCGAACGCCAGCGCACCCGCGGGCACGGCCTCGGACCCGGACGCCGTAACGGGCGTCTCCAGGACCTCGAAGATCTCCTCGGCCGCGGCGAGCCCCTCCGCCGCCGCGTGGTACTGCGCCCCGACCTGCCGCAACGGCAGATACGCCTCCGGTGCCAGGATCAGGATGACCAGGCCGATGTACAGGTCCATCTCGCCGTGCACCAGCCGCATGCCGATCGTCACGGCGACCAGCGCCACCGAGATCGTCGCGAGCAGCTCCAGCGCGAAGGAGGAGATGAAGGCGATCCGCAGCGTCCGCATGGTCGCCCGCCGGTACTCGCCGGTGATCCGCCGGATCGACTCGGCCTGCGCCTTGGCACGGCCGAAGACCTTCAGCGTCGGCAGCCCCGCGACGACGTCCAGGAAATGCCCGGACAGCCGGGACAGCAGCCGCCACTGACGGTCCATCCGGGACTGGGTGGCCCAGCCGATCAGGACCATGAAAACCGGGATGAGCGGCAGGGTGCCCACGATGATGGCCGCGGAGACCCAGTCCTCGGTGACGACCCGCGCCAGGACCGCCACCGGCACGACCACCGCGAGACCCAACTGCGGCAGATACCGCGAGAAGTAGTCGTCGAGGGCGTCGACGCCCCGGGTGGCCAGGGCGACCAGCGAACCGGTCCGCTGCCCGCTCAGCCATCCGGGCCCCAACCGCACGGAACGCTCCAGCAGCCGCCCTCGCAGCTCGGACTTCACCGCCGCGCTCGCCCGGTGCGCGGCGAGCTCGGTGAGCCAGCCGACCAGCGCCCGGCCGGCCGCGACGGCGGCCAACAGCAGCAGGGGAGTGCCGAGTTCTGCCACAGCCATGCGGTGCTGGAAGGCGCCGACCACCACCTCGGCGATGAGCATCGCCTGCGCGATGACCAACCCCGCCCCGACGGCACCCAGGGCGACGACCGCCCCCAGGAAGACCCGGGTGGCACGGGCGTACCGGAGCAGACGCGGATCGATTGGTTTCACGTGAAACACACCTCAGTGCGCGGTCTCGGCGATGTGCTGCGTACCGATCCGCTTGCGGAACACCCAGTACGTCCAGCCCTGGTAGAGCAGGACGATCGGGGTGGCGATTCCGGCACACCAGGTCATGATCTTCAGGGTGTACGGGCTGGACGAGGCGTTGGTGACCGTCAGGCTCCACTCCGGGTTCAGCGTCGACGGCATGACGTTCGGGAACAGCGTCAGGAAGAGCATCGCCACCGTGGCCACGATGGTGAGCCCCGACAGGGCGAACGCCCAGCCCTCACGCCCGGCCCGTGCCGCGACCAGCGCCACGAGAAGGGAGGCGACGGCCACGACCACCGCGACGAGCGACGCCCCGTCGCCCCGGTCGGCCTGGGTCCACAGCAGGAAGGCGAGGGCCAGCAGGGCGGTCACCAGCCCGACGCGCAGCGCCAGCGTCCGTGCCCGTTCCCGGATCTCCCCGACGGTCTTGAGGCCGACGAACACCGTCCCGTGGAAGGTGAACAGTGCCAGCGTGAGCAGACCGCCCAGCAGCGCATACGGGTTGAGCAGATCCAGGACGTTGCCGGCGTAGTTGAAGTCCTGGTCGATCTTCACGCCCCGCACGATGTTGCCGAAGGCCACACCCCACAGGAACGCGGGGAGCAGCGAGGTCCAGAAGATCGCCGTCTCCCAGTTGCGCTGCCAGCTCTCCTCGGGCCGCTTGACGCGGTACTCGAAGGCCACACCCCGGACGATCAGGCAGACCAGGATGAGCAGCAGGGGCAGGTAGAAACCGGAGAAGAGCGTCGCGTACCACTCGGGGAAGGCGGCGAAGGTGGCACCGCCCGCCGAGAGCAGCCAGACCTCGTTGCCGTCCCAGACGGGTCCGATGGTGTTGATCAGCACCCGCTTCTCGGGCCGGTTGCGGGCGAGCAGCTTCGTGAGCACACCGACCCCGAAGTCGAAGCCCTCCAGGAAGAAGTAGCCGGTCCACAGGACGGCGATCAGGACGAACCAGACGTCGTGCAGTTCCATGACTGTGCAGCTCCCTCGGCCTAGTACGAGAAGGCCATCGGCTTGTCGGCGTCACGGGAGTCGCCGCCGATCTTCGTGGGCGGGTTGAGGTCGGCCTCGGTGAGCTCGGGCGGGCCCGCCTTGACGTACTTGACCAGCAGCTTGACCTCGACGACGGCGAGGATGGCGTACAGCGTGGTGAAGACGACCATCGAGGTGATGA
The DNA here is from genome assembly GCF_045040895.1 of Streptomyces purpurascens. NCBI lineage: Bacteria > Bacillati > Actinomycetota > Actinomycetes > Kitasatosporales > Streptomycetaceae > Streptomyces > Streptomyces purpurascens. Next base: position 4,590,987 of record NZ_CP108341.1, read on the forward strand.
CCTCGGCCTGGGAGACACCGGGGGAGACCGCGTCACGCGTCTGGAACAGGCCGTAGACGACCCACGGCTGGCGGCCCATCTCGGTGAAGATCCAGCCCCAGGAGCTGGCGATCAGCGGGAAGCCCAGGGTGAGGATCGCCATGCGCCAGTACCACTTGGTGAGGGTCGGGCCGAGCGCCTTCTTCGGCAGGAGCACGAGATGCGGCACCTCGTCCTCGCCCACCCTCAGATGCTGTGGCAGCAGGAACTTCTTCCGGGTCAGCCACAGCCCGGCCAGGCCGATGGCGAACGACGTCATACCGAAGCCGATCATCCAGCGGAAGCCCCAGTAGGCGACCGGGATGTTGGGCCGGTAGTCGCCGGGGCCGTACTTCTCCTGCTCGGCCTTGTTGACGTCGTTGATGCCGGGGACGTACGAGGTGAAGTCGTCCTTGGCGAGGAAGGACAGCAGGCCGGGGATCTCGATGGCGACCTTGTTGTGCCCCTTGTCGACGTCACCGACGGCGAAGATCGAGAAGGGCGCGGGCTTCTCGCCGTCCCACAGCGCCTCGGCCGCGGCCATCTTCATCGGCTGCTGCTCGTACATGATCTTGCCGAGGACATCGCCGCTGATCGCGGTGAGCATGCCGCCGATGACGACGGTGACCAGGCCCAGCCGCAGCGAGGTCTTCATCACGGGGACGTGCTTCCCCCGGACCAGGTGGAAGGCGGCGATGCCGACCATGAAGGCGCCACCGGTCAGGAAGGCCGCGGTGAGCGTGTGGAAGACCTGGGCGAGCGCGGTGTTCTGGGTCAGCACCAGCCAGAAGTCGGTGAGCTCGGCGCGCCCCTTCGCCTCGTTGATCCGGTAGCCGACCGGGTGCTGCATCCAGGAGTTGGCCGCGAGGATGAAGTACGCCGACAGGATCGTGCCGATCGAGACCATCCAGATGCACGCCAGGTGGATCTTCTTGGGCAGCTTGTCCCAGCCGAAGATCCACAGGCCGATGAAGGTGGACTCGAAGAAGAAGGCGATCAGTGCCTCGAAGGCGAGTGGCGCGCCGAAGACGTCACCGACGAAGCGTGAGTAGTCGGACCAGTTCATGCCGAACTGGAACTCCTGCACGATGCCGGTGACCACGCCCATCGCGATGTTGATCAGGAAGAGCTTGCCCCAGAACTTCGTCGCCCGGAGGTACTTCTCCTTCTCCGTCCGCACCCAGGCGGTCTGCAGTCCGGCCGTGAGGGCGGCCAGCGAGATCGTCAGGGGGACGAACAGAAAGTGATAGACGGTGGTGATGCCGAACTGCCATCGCGCCAGGGTCTCCGGCGCCAGAGCCAGATCCACGTCGCCGCTCCTTACCTACGCTTGTGAAAGCGTTCACATTCACAAGCCATTATGCAGCACGGACTTTCGAGCCCCAAAGGGGGCCCCTGTCACGGTCGACCCCTTGGCGCGAACTTCAACATATTGTTGAATCTGCGGCATGCAGACACCGCTACAGATACGGATCTCCTGGCCCGCGGGGCACCTCACCGCAACCCTCGACGACACCCCGACCACCCAGGCCCTCGCCCAGGCACTGCCCCTCGTCTCCACCGCCCGCACCTGGGGCGAGGAGGTGTACTTCGACACAGGAGTGTCTGTTTCACGTGAAACAGACGCCCGGCAGATCGTAGAACCGGGCACGGTCACCTTCTGGACCGACGGCGACGCCCTCGCCCTCCCCTACGGGCCCACGCCGATCTCACAGGGCGAGGAGTGCCGCCTCGCCAGCCCGTGCAACGTCCTGGGCCGCGTCGACGGCGACCCCGGCCTGCTCGCGACCGTGCGGGGCGGCGACCCCGTGCGCGTGGAACTCGTAGACGCCTGACCCAGGGCCCGGCTCGCGGAGCACTACAGCTCCTTGCGGAACCCTTCCGCCACCTTCAGGAAGATGTCGTTCGCCTCGGTCTCCCCGACCGTGACCCGCACACCCTCGCCCGGGAACGGCCGGATCGCCACGCCCGCCTGCTCACACGCCTGAGCGAACGCGACCGTGCGCTCCCCCAGCCGCAGCCACACGAAGTTGGCCTGGGTCTCGGGCACCGTCCAACCCTGGGCGCGCAGCCCGTCGACCACGCGCGCACGCTCACACACCAGCGAACCGACCCGGCCGAACAGTTCGTCCTCGGCACGCATCGAGGCGATCGCCGCCTCCTGCGCGAGCTGGCTCACCCCGAACGGCACCGCCGTCTTGCGCAGCGCCGCCGCCACCGGCTCGTGGGCGATGGCGAACCCGACGCGCAGACCGGCCAGGCCGTACGCCTTGGAGAAGGTCCGCAGGACGCAGACATTGGGCCGGTCGCGGTAGAGCTCGACACCGTCCGGCACCTCGGGGTCGCGGATGAACTCGCGGTAGGCCTCGTCGAGCACCACCAGCACATCTCCCGGCACCCGGTCGAGGAAGCGCTCCAGCTCCGCCCGCCGCACGACCGTGCCGGTCGGGTTGTTGGGGTTGCAGACGAAGATCAGCCGGGTTCGGTCGGTGATCGCGTCGGCCATCGCGTCGAGATCGTGCACGTCACCGGAGGTCAGCGGTACCTGGACCGACCGGGCGCCGCTGATCTGCGTGATGATCGGGTACGCCTCGAAGGACCGCCAGGCGTAGATCACCTCGTCGCCGGGGCCGGAGGTGGCCTGGATCAGCTGCTGGGCGACACCGACCGACCCGGTGCCGGTGGCCAGGTGGGAGAGGGGCACGCCGAACCGCTCGGACAGCTCGTTCATCAGCGCCGTACAGGCCATGTCCGGGTAGCGGTTGAAGTTGCCGGCCGCCGCCGTCACGGTCTCCATCACGCCCGGCAGCGGCGGGTACGGGTTCTCGTTGGAGGACAGCTTGTAGGCCACCGGCCCGCCTGCCGCAGCGGGCTTGCCCGGCTTGTAGGTGGGGATTCCCTCCAGCTCGCCGCGCAGCTTGGGGCTCGTCTCGCTCACCGCAGTCCTCCTCGCGAAGACCGGCGGCCCATGACCGCCGCCGACATCCAATACTCCTCACCTTATGAGGATTCGGCGCCGCTGCGTACACCCACGGCGGAGCGGTGAACGCCGGACTCCCACGTCTCACCGGCATCAGGGGCATCGCCGCACGAAGGCGTACGAATCCGGGGGCGCGCCGTACATATATCTACGCGCCGGTGGTGTACGCCGTGGCGCGCATCCCCCGTGCAGGTGAGTTGAGACCTCTTCGCAACCTCGCCCCCTTGGCAGGCTCGTGCGGGCCGACAAGTCACGTACTGGCATGGGAGCGCTTAACTCCCTTGGTTTCCCAAGTAATTGGGGGTAAATGATCATGCAGAAACGTGCCTGTCAACGTGTGCATATGCGTCCGCACTACCCCACCGCATGAGCCCTACTATCGGCTCGCCATGACAGCAGCAGGGAAGCACCAGGTGAGCCGCGCGGAAACCTCACGTCGAGGCAATCGGCCGGGTCGGGCGGGTATCAGAGACGTGGCCGCCGCCGCCGGAGTCTCCATCACGACCGTCTCCGACGCCCTCAACGGCAAGGGCAGGCTCCCGGACGCCACCCGGCGCCATGTCCGCGAGGTGGCCGACCGGCTGGGCTACCGGCCCTCGGCCGCCGCCCGGACACTCCGTACCGGCAAGTCGGGACTCATCGGCCTGACCGTGACGACGTATGGGGATGAACCTTTCACCTTCACGGAGTTCGCGTACTTCGCCGAGATGGCTCGCGCCGCCACCTCCGCCGCGCTCGCCCGCGGCTACGCCCTCGTCATCCTGCCCGCGACCTCCCGCCACGACGTGTGGTCGAACGTCGCCCTGGACGGCACGGTGGTCATCGACCCCTCCGACCAGGACCCGGTCGTCAGCGAACTCGTCCGGCAGGGTCTGCCGGTCGTCTCCGACGGCCGCCCGGCCGGCTCGCTGCCGGTCACGGCCTGGGTCGACAACGACCACGAGGCCGCCGTCCTCGGCATCCTCGACCACCTGGCCGCCGCCGGCGCCCGCCGCATCGGCCTGCTGACCGGCACGACGACGGACACGTACACCCATCTGTCGACCACCGCGTACCTGCGCTGGTGCGAGCGCGTCGGCCAGGATCCGGTGTACGAGGCCTATCCGGCGCACGATCCGTGCGCGGGCGCCGTCGCCGCCGACCGGCTCCTCGCCCGCCCCGACCGGCCCGACGCGGTCTACGGGCTGTTCGACCCGAACGGCACCGACCTGCTCGCCGCCGCCCGCCGCTACGGCCTGCGCGTACCGGACGACCTGCTGCTGGTCTGCTGCAGCGAGTCCACCGTGTACGCCAACACCGAGCCCCCCGTCACCACGCTCTCCCTGAAGCCGCGCCGCATCGGCACGGCGGTGGTGCAGCTCCTGATCGACGCCATCGAGGGAGTGGAATCCGACCGCCCGGTGGAGCAGGTGATACCGACGGAGCTGATCGTGCGCACGTCGTCCCAGCGACGCCCGCCGCGCACGACGGTCAGCCCGCCGCGATCCCCCGAAGGGGCGTAGACCCGGTACCCGGGAACCCCCGGGTCCGGTACCTCGGACCCGGGGCGAGGGAAAAGTTCCGTCCCTGGGGAGAAACAGGGCCGGTCCCCCGGAGAGAAGGGATCGTTCTCGCGAAGAGAAGGAAAGCGAGGACGGTCACACGGTGGTCAAAGCCCGACCCAATCGGGGCGAAAGCCGCGGTGAACTGGACTCTTGCTCTGATTCACCACCCCTGGGTCATCACATGGCGCGATCGGCATTCCTATGATGGGCCCACGACACCGGCGGGCCGCTACGACCAGGCAGTCCGATGCGGTGCAGATGCGGCTTGATGGTGGAGGGGTCGATGACTCAGGGGGCCGGTCAGGGACCCGAGGTGGAGCGCACGGCGACGTTGCGCGACTTCCGGGTGCCCGCGTACGTCCACGAGACCGGTCCGTACGTCCAGAGCGCGAGCCCCGGCGAGGTCGCTCCGCCGCCCGAGGAGACCTATCCCGAGGGATACACGCCGACCCAGCGCGACCTTCCCGTGGTCAACCGGGGTGACACTGTCCAGGTGACCGTCGACCCGGAAACCGCCGCGGCCCCGCCCCCGAACACCGGACAGGGCCCGTTGTACGTCGTGGGCGACGTGCACGGCTATCTCGACCAGCTGGTGGCCGCTCTGCAGGAGAAGGGCCTCCTCGACGCCGACGGCCGCTGGTGCGCGGGCACCGCCCGGCTGTGGTTCCTCGGCGACTTCACCGACCGCGGCCCGGACGGCATCGGCGTCATCGACCTGGTGATGCGGCTGTCCGCCGAGGCCGCGGCGGCCGGCGGCTACTGCAAGGCGCTCATGGGCAACCACGAGCTGCTGCTGCTCGGCGCCAAGCGGTTCGGCGACACCCCCGTCAACTCCGGCGCGGGCACTGCCACCTTCCAGGCGGCCTGGCTGCTCAACGGCGGCCAGAAGACCGACATGGACCGCCTCCAGGACCACCACCTGCAGTGGATGGCCCGTCTCGACGCCGTCGAGGAGGTCGACGGCCATCTGCTCGTCCACTCCGACACCACCGCCTACCTCGACTACGGCCGCTCCATCGAAGAGGTCAACGACACCGTCCGCGAGACGATCACGCGCAACGACGCGGACGAGGTCTGGGACCTGTTCCGCAAGTTCACCAAGCGGTTCTCCTTCCGCGACGAGGGCGGCGCGGACGCCGTGCGCTCCCTGCTCGATACGTACGGGGGCACCCGCATCGTTCACGGGCACAGCCCGATTCCGTATCTGCTGGGCGAGGTCGGCTCCGAGGAGGACGAGGACAGCGGCGACCCGGTGATCGAGGGACCGCATGTCTACGCCGACGGACTCGCCATCGCGATGGACGGCGGCGTGACCATGGCCGGAAAGCTGCTGGTCCAGCAACTGCCGCTGGATACGTGAACGTTCACCGGGCAGGCGTTTCCCGTCACAGGACCGGACGGGTGAAGGGCCAATTTCGGTAAACCCCCTGTCACCGCCTACCTCCACGGCTCTACCATCGGCTTATCCGTAGCAGGCTCCCCTCCGTTTCTGCCCGACGGCTCGTCAGCATGCCGAGCCCCAAGCCCTACGGAGCATCGGGGGATGCACATGAACAGCGTTCCGCAGCACCTGCTGAGCGAGGACCGCCAGGAATACGAGCGGATCCTCGATGAGGTGCTGCGCTCCGCACCACACCGTCCGGAACTGACCGCTGTCGGACAGCGGCTGAACTCGGAACAACTGCGCACCATGGCGCTGAACGCCACCGCACTCATCACGGCAGCCGCGTCGACCGAATACCAGCACTACGTCAAGGTCCGTGAGGAACTGCGCCAGCCGGCGTCGTCCAGCCCGCCGGCCGTGCGCGAGTCCGGTTCTTCCGAGCCGGGCACGGGCCCGGCGGGGCTGGCCGCCGCCATGGGAGAGGTCGCCGAGACCGCCGGCGCGGGCGCCGTCGCCATCGTCGCCGTCCTCGCACCCGTCCTGGCCGGAACCGCCGCCGCGATCTTCCTGCTCGTCGGCTACATCCTGCAGATGCTCGACCCCCAGCAGGCGTTCGCCCGGACCATGCTCACCACGGGCTGGGTGTTCGGCGCCGTGACCGCGGTCGCGATCCTTGTCGCCGCGGTGGGACTGCTGCTCACCGCCCTGCGCAACAAGCCGACGGCCGAAGGCGGTCCGTACGGCGAACTGCAGGGGGAGGTGGCCCTGGCCAGGGACGCCTGGCACGAGGCCCTGCTGGAGCGGGGCATCCTGCCTTTCCTGCGAGAGGCACTCGTCAGCCCGGACGCGGCCGCCGCGCTGCACCACACCTCCTCGTCCACGCCGATCAGCCGCATCCCGCACCTCGGCTACGACCGCCCGGGTTTCACCAGCCCGGACGAAGGCCACCGCGGCTCACGGCCGAGCTACAGCAGCCCGGACTACACCAGCCCGGACTACGGCGGACCGGAACACCAGCCGGAGTAGCCGCGACCCGCAGGCCACGGGGCCAGGGGCCAGGGACCATGTGTCCCCAGCCCTCGGCCCTAACGCCTGTGTGCGGCCACATCAGTCCGCGATCGGCAGGTACACCCGGTTCCCGCTCGCCGCGAACTCCTTCGACTTCTGGGCCATGCCCTCCTCGATCTCGGTCCGTGTGCCGCCGTGTTCACGGCGGATGTCCTGCGAGATCTTCATGCTGCAGAACTTGGGACCGCACATCGAGCAGAAGTGAGCCGTCTTGGCGGGCCCGGCCGGCAGGGTCTCGTCGTGGAACTCCCGTGCCGTGTCCGGGTCGAGGGCCAGGTTGAACTGGTCCTCCCACCGGAACTCGAAGCGGGCGTCGGACAGCGCGTCGTCCCATTCCTGGGCACCCGGGTGTCCCTTGGCGATGTCGGCCGCGTGGGCGGCGATCTTGTAGGTGATCACGCCGGTCTTGACGTCGTCACGGTTCGGCAGGCCCAAGTGCTCCTTGGGTGTGACGTAACACAGCATGGCCGTGCCCCACCAGGCGATCATCGCGGCACCGATGCCGGAGGTGATGTGGTCGTACGCCGGCGCGACGTCCGTGGTCAGCGGGCCGAGCGTATAGAACGGAGCTTCATCGCAGATCTCCTGCTGAAGGTCGATGTTCTCCTTGATCTTGTGCATCGGGACGTGGCCCGGGCCTTCGATCATGGTCTGTACGTTGAAACGCTTCGCGATCCGGTTGAGTTCCCCGAGCGTGCGCAGTTCCGCGAACTGTGCCTCGTCGTTGGCGTCCGCGATGGAGCCGGGCCGCAGGCCGTCGCCGAGCGAGTACGTGACGTCGTACGCGGCGAGGATCTCGCAGAGCTCCTCGAAGTTCTCGTACAGGAACGACTCCCGGTGGTGCGCGAGGCACCAGGCGGCCATGATCGAGCCGCCGCGGGAGACGATGCCCGTCTTGCGGTTGGCCGTCAGCGGCACATAGGCCAGGCGCACGCCCGCGTGGACCGTCATGTAGTCCACGCCCTGCTCGGCCTGTTCGATGACCGTGTCCTTGTAGACCTCCCAGGTCAGATCCTCGGCCCGGCCGTCCACCTTCTCCAGGGCCTGGTAGAGCGGCACGGTGCCGATGGGGACGGGGGAGTTGCGCAGCACCCATTCACGGGTGGTGTGGATGTTGCGGCCGGTGGAGAGGTCCATGACCGTGTCGGCGCCCCAGCGGGTCGCCCAGGTCATCTTCTCGACCTCCTCCTCGATGGAGGACGTCACCGCCGAGTTGCCGATGTTGGCGTTGACCTTCACCAGGAACCTCTTGCCGATGATCATCGGCTCGATCTCCGGGTGGTTGACGTTGGCCGGCAGCACGGCCCGGCCCGCGGCGATCTCGTCGCGGACCACCTCGGGCGAGACGTTCTCCCGGATGGCCACGTACTCCATCTCGGGCGTGATCTCGCCGCGGCGGGCGTACGCGAGCTGCGTGACCGCCTCGCCGTCCCGGCTGCGGCGCGGCTGGCGCGGGCGGCCGGGGAAGACGGCGTCGAGGTTGCGGAGGCCGCCGCGGGGCGAGGTGTGCTTGATGCCGTCGTCCTCGGGGCGGACGGGGCGGCCCGCGTACTCCTCGGTGTCGCCGCGGGCAATGATCCAGTTCTCGCGCAGCGGCTGCAGGCCCCTGCGGACGTCGGTGTCGACGAGTGGATCGGTGTACGGGCCCGACGTGTCGTACAGCGTGACCGCCTGGCCGTTGGTGAGATGCACCTGACGAACCGGCACGCGCAGGTCGGGGCGGGTGCCCTCGACGTATGCCTTGTGCCAGCCGATGGACTTCCCGGCCTCCTCGGACTGTGCGTCCTGAACGGAGGCAGGCGTGCGTGCGTCCTTGTCGGTCATGAGACCTACTCCCTACGCCGGCATTACCCGGTAACAGGTTCGGCGGTCGACGCAGCGGTTTCCGTCCGCCGACGTTCCGTGTGAAACATCACTCGACTTCGGTGATGTTTCATGTGAAACATCGCTGGGACGGAGGTCAGCGCCCTCTCAGCCCGGTGCTCCGAGCTCCCGCGTGTACAAAAGGTGCCTCCACGCTAGCGGCAATCTTGGCGCGGTGAACAGAGGGCCCCCCTCGTTCTTGCGATGATCGGTCGGTGACCACGACGCAGCGTCCCCCTTACCCACCGCCCGAGCCGCCTCGCGGATCCGGCGTCGGCAACGGCCGGGGAGACGGCCACGATTTCGTCCCCCGGGCCGGGTATGAGCCCGGGGCGGGTTACGGGCCCGGGGCCGGGGCCGGTGGTGAGCGTGGTTCCGGCTCTGCCGGGGGATACGGGCCGGGCAACGGCCAGGGTGGCGGCTCGGCCGGTGGGCACGGTTCCGGCGACGGGCAGGGGCCGGGCTCCGGCGGCGGGCACGGTTCCGGAACCGGCGGAGGCGACGGCCACGGCCATGGCCCCGGTTCCGCGCCAGGCGGCGGACACGGGCACTCGCACAGTCACAGCCACGGTCCGGCCGCGCCCGTCTCCATGCATCTGCGCAAGATCATCGCGGCGATCCTGATCCCGTTCGGCGCGGCCGTGCTGGTCGGTCTCGCCGTGCTGTGGCCGGGCGGCGCCCCGTCGCACGAGCGCACCGGCGTCGGCTTCGACCGGCAGACCGAGCAGGCCTCGGTCACCAAGGTCGTGGAGATCAGCTGCAAGGAGGCCGGCGCCTCGGGAGTCCCGCCGACCGGCGACACCTCCACCGCCGAGGGCTCCTCGGCGGAGCAGCAGGAGAAGGGCTCCTGCAAGCGAGCGACGATCCGGGTCGACAGCGGCAAGGACAAGGGCCGCACCTTCACCGAGATCATCCAGCCGGACCAGTCCCGCCAGCTGCACGAGGGCCAGAAGGTCGTGGTCGCCTACGAGCCCTCCGCGCCGAAGGACCTGCAGTACTCGGTCACCGACATCAACCGCCGTCTGCCCATGGGCCTGCTGGCCGGCATCTTCGCGCTCGCCGTCGTGATCGTGGGGCGGCTGCGCGGGGTCATGGCCCTCGTCGCACTGGCCATCAGCTTCCTGGTGCTGAACTTCTTCATCCTGCCCGCGATCCTCCAGGGCTCGAACCCGCTGATCGTGGCGGTGGTGGGCGCGAGCGCCATCATGCTCATCGCCCTGTACATGTGTCACGGACTGTCCGCACGGACCTCCGTGGCAGTGCTCGGCACCCTCATCTCCCTGTTGCTGATCGGCGTCCTCGGCTCGGTGTTCATCGACTGGGCCGCGCTCACCGGCAACACGGACGACAACACCGGCCTGATCCACGGCCTCTACCCGACGATCGACATGAGCGGTCTGCTGCTCGCCGGCGTCATCATCGGTTCGCTCGGTGTGCTCGACGACGTGACGGTCACACAGACCTCGGCGGTCTGGGAGCTGCACGAGGCCAATCCGTCGATGGGCTGGCGCGGGCTCTACCGCGCGGGCATCCGGATCGGCCGCGACCACATCGCCTCGGTCGTCAACACGCTCGTCCTCGCCTACGCGGGTGCCGCCCTGCCGCTGCTGCTGCTGTTCTCCATCGCGCAGAGCGGTGTGGGGACGGTTGCCAACAGCGAGCTGGTCGCGGAGGAGATCGTGCGCACGCTGGTCGGTTCGATCGGCCTGGTCGCCTCGGTGCCGGTCACCACCGTTCTGGCCGCGCTCGTGGTCTCGGCCGACCGCAGCGGGGAAGAGCGCGCCGTGGAAGCCTCGGCGGTCCCGGTCCCGGTCCCGGCACGCGGGGGGAGGGGCCGACGGCGTAAGCGCTGACGGTTCGGATCCCGCGAGGCTGACGTCTCTGAGCCAAGACGCCTCTGAGCCTCGGGTATCCCGGGTACCTCGGGCGGTTCCGGCCGCTCTGGCGCCGAAAGCCGCCTGCCCCGCCGTACGACGAAGCGCTCCTTACGCGGCTCGGCGGCATCCGGTGAAGCGTTACTCCACCAGGCCGCCCGACGGGTGTCTCACCCGGCGCCCTGTTCCGCCAGGATGCGGTCCAGCGCCTCGTCGAGGTGGGCGTCGAAGTCGGCGAGCGAACCTTCCTGGCCCAGCGGCACCAGCTTGTCGGTGCGGTCGAGGAAGGCGACGAGCGGTGCCGTGGAGGACCGGAACAACGCCTGGTCGCTGCCGACCTGAAGCCGGATCAGCACCTCGCCCAGTGTGTCCGGTTCGACGGGAGTGACCCGCACATCACCCTCGCCGCACGGCCTGCCGACGCCGTCGATCAGCAACTCCCGGCCGAAAGCCCACGTCACCGGGGCGTCACCGGGCAGGTGGAACGTCAGCCGGACGGCATAGGGATCACTGGTCTCATAGCGCAGCTCCACCGGAATGCGGAAGGAGAGCTCCTCGGACACGAGGAAACTCATCATGACCTCTGCTTGTACGGACTCGCGCATCGCTAACCCCGTCATTCGCCGTGACTGGCCGGGAACGAACCTCTGACACTTGGTGGAATCTTGCTGAACGTACACAGCAGATCACAAGGAGTGAGTTTTCACATACTGATAGAGAGCGCCAGCGACCCGAGTCGCCGTCCGATCTCGCTCTGCAACTGCCGGGCAGCGGGCAGCAGCCGGTCCTCCTGGTGGGCGGGCAGGGAGATGGCCATCGTCGCGGCCGTGGCGCCGAGAGTGAGCGGGATCGCCGCGCAGACCGCGCCCAGTGCGTACTCCTGACGCTCGGTCACGGGTTCCATCCGCCGCATCCGCTCCAGACGCCGGAGCAGGCTGTGGTTGTCCCGCACCGTGTACGGAGTGAGGGGTTGCACCGGGTAGCGGTCGAGGTGGTCGCGGCGGGCCTCCCCGTCCAGTTGGGACAGCAGGCACTGCCCGATGGCGTGCGCGTGCCCGGTCTCCCGGAAGTCGGCCCACTCCTCGACCGCCGGGGTGCCCGGGGTCTGGGAGACGCACATGACCTCGATCTCGCCCTCGCGGTACGCCGCGTAGTAGACGGGGACGCCGAGCAGGTCTCGCCACTGCGCGAGCGTGTCGACCACCGTGCTGCGACGTTTCTGCCGCGCCCCGCTGCTGCTCAGCCGCTCGGCGGCCTCACCGAGGAAGAACAGGCCCTTGTCCCGGCGCAGATAGCCCTCGTGCACGAGGGTGCGCAGCAGGTGGTACGTCGTGGGCAGCGCAAGCCCGGTCTCGCGGGCCAGCTGCTTGGCGGGGGCGCCGTAGACGTGCCCGGCGACGGTTTCCAGCAGGCGCATGGCGCGCTGTACGGATCCGATGAGGGTCGCCGGAGGCGGGGGTTCGGCGGGAGGCGGTGATGTGAGGGGAGGCGGTGATGCGGAGGGTGCCGCAGAGCGCGGTTGCGCGGGAACGCTGCGCAGGTGGGCCGGTGCGGTGTCAGCCGGGGTCAAGGGTCACTCCCGAAGCGCGAGGGGCCAGCCCGTGCGGAGGAACACGGGTGGGGGTGTATGCCGCTCGCGGGGATGTCCCCGCGTCGAGCCGGACTCTATTCGTCTGCCACCGCACGCAGACGGCCCGGCCGGGAAACTTCCCCCGCCCGAGGGAACGGGTGCTCCCCAGCGTTTCCCGCTACCCCCACCGGTTTCCCACCGGTCTCACCAGTCGCTGCGCGACGAGGAACTCGACGTGAACTTCCGTACGACGTAGATCAGTCCGCCGACCAGCGCCACGAAGACCAGCACCTTGAAGAGCAGTCCGATGACGAACCCGACCACACTGGCGATCAGCCCGCCGAACACGACCAGGGCGATGACCGGCACCGCGATCCACTTCACCCACCACGGCAGTCCCGTGAAGATCTCTCGCATCGCCCTCGTCCTTACCTCTCCACCCGTTCGAGTGCCGGGTCCTGTCGGTCTCCTGATGTTCTGCACTCGATGCTAGGTCCGGGAGGGGGTCGGGCGGGGGCTTCGCACCCCTTGTCCTCCCCTGACCGAACCCCTAGGGAACCCCGAGGCGGTCCGTCAGCTCTCGGGCGGAGAGAACACCACCAGCACCCTGAGGTCCTCGGTGATGTGGTGGAACTTGTGGGCGACGCCCGCCGGCACGTAGACCACGCTGCCGCGTGCCACCTGGGTCGTCTCCAGGCCGACGGTGATCGCGGCACGGCCGCTCACAACGAAGTAGACCTCGTCCTGATTGTGCGGCTTCTGTGGATCCTGCTCACCCGCGTCGAGGGCGTACAGACCGACCGACATGTTCTGCGCCCGCAGAAACTGCAGGTAGGCGCCCTCGTTGGCGGCGCGCTCCGCCTCCAGTTCGTCCAGCCGGAATGCCTTCATCGCCTAGTCCGCCCCTGCCTCTAGTGCCCGTGCCCGATCAGGTCTGCCACGATCAGACACATGAAGAATTTCGTAGTCAAGACGATCGCCAACGCCGGTGCCCTGGCGGTCGCCGTATGGCTGCTCGACAAGATCACCCTGACCGGTGACAGCACGGGCAAGAAGATCGGCACCCTGATCATCGTCGCGCTGATCTTCGGCCTGGTGAACTTCCTGGTCAAGCCGCTCGTCAAGTTGCTCAGCCTCCCGCTGCTGATATTGACGCTCGGCCTGTTCACCCTGGTCGTCAACGCGCTGATGCTGCTGCTCACCTCGTGGCTGGCCGACCAGTTCGACCTGAGCTTCCAGGTGGACGGCTTCTGGACGGCCGTCCTGGGCGGCCTGATCATCTCTGTCGTCTCCTGGGCCCTGAACGTCGTTCTGCCCGACGGGGACTGAGCGCGTATGACGTACCGAGTCTGCTTCGTCTGCACGGGCAACATCTGCCGTTCCCCGATCGCCGAGGTCGTCTTCCGGGCCCGCGTGGCGGAGGCCGGACTCGACAGCCTGGTCGAGGTCGACAGCGCCGGCACGGGCGGCTGGCACGAGGGCGACGGCGCCGACCCGCGCACGGTGGCCGTCCTGGAGGAGAACGGCTACGCCACCGGCCACACGGCCCGGCAGTTCCAGCCGTCGTGGTTCTCCCGCCTCGACCTGGTCGTCGCCCTCGACTCCGGCCACCTCGGCGCCCTGCGCCGCCTCGCGCCCACGGAAGAGGACGCGCGGAAGGTGCGGCTGCTCCGTTCGTACGACCCCGCCGCCGGCGCCGACCTCGACGTACCGGACCCCTACTACGGGGGCGCGGACGGTTTCGAGGAATGCCTTGAGATGGTGGAGGCGGCGAGCACCGGTCTGCTTGCCGCAGTGCGTGCGGACGTGGAGGGACGAGTGGCATGAGTGAATCCGCGAGGGGTGACCAGGGCGGATCGACGGGCGAGACGGCCCGGGCGTCGCGCGACGCGGCCCCGGTCGCCGCCGACGCCGGTGACGGCACGCGCGCGGTGCGGGCCGGACTGCCCGAGGCGGTCAAGTACGAGCCCACGCTGCCCGGACCGGTGTTCGCGGCCCACTTCCATCTGCCGGGAGACCCGACCGGCCCGTACACCTACGGCCGGGACGAGAACCCGACCTGGACACTGCTCGAGCGCGCCGTGGGCGAGCTGGAGGCGCCCGGCCGGGACGATGCCGAGACGCTCGTCTTCGCGTCGGGCATGGCCGCGACCTCGGCGGTGCTCTTCTCCCAGCTGCGCGCCGGCGATGTGTGCGTCCTGCCCGACGACGGCTATCAGGCACTGCCCCTGGTGCGCGCCCAGCTGGAGACATACGGCATCGAGGTGCGCACCGCGCCGACCCGCGGCGACGCCCAGCTCGACGTCCTGGACGGCGCGAAGCTCCTGTGGGTCGAGACACCGTCGAACCCCGGGCTCGACGTGTGCGACATCAGGCGGCTCGCCGAGGCGGCACACGCGCGTGGTGCCCTGGTGGCCGTCGACAACACCCTCGCGACACCGCTCGGCCAGCGCCCGCTGGAGCTCGGCGCCGACTTCGCGGTGGCCAGCGGCACCAAGCAGCTCACGGGGCACGGCGACATCCTCCTGGGCTACGTCGTCGGCCGTGACACCGAGGCCATGGCCGCCGTACGCCGCTGGCGCAAGATCGTCGGAGCGATTCCCGGGCCCATGGAAGCCTGGCTCGCACACCGTTCGATCGCGACGCTGCAGCTGCGCGTCGACCGGCAGAGCACGACCGCCCTGGCGGTCGCCCAAGCCCTGCGCGAACGTCCTGAGGTGACCGGACTGCGCTACCCCGGACTCCCCGACGACCCCGCGCACAAGATCGCGGCTCAGCAGATGCGGCGCTATGGCTGCGTGGTGTCGTTCACCCTGCCCACGCGTGCGCGGGCCGACCGTTTCCTCGACGCGCTGCGGCTCGTGGACGACGCGACGAGCTTCGGCGGAGTACGGTCCACGGCCGAACGACGCGGCCGCTGGGGCGGCGACGCGGTCCCGGAGGGCTTCATCCGCCTGTCGGTCGGCGCCGAGGATCCGGAGGACCTGGTGGCGGACGTGCTGCGCGCACTGGACACGTCGACGGCCTGACCATCCCCCACGGACGGTCCGAGCCTCCCCCCTCGTGGCTCGGACCGTCCTCCGGTTCCGCGCGCAAGAACCGCGCGACCAAGGCTAGTTGACTCTCTGTCAGTGTCCAATCACAGTAGCGACAGAGACCTATCGACTTATTTATAGTTGAGCGCGGCCGGAGGGCCAGGAGCGGGGCCGAAGAGGGGAGAGCGTGCGGTGGATCTGGCCTTGCTGCGGACCTTCGTGACCGTGCACCGGGCCGGCTCCTTCACCCGCGCCGCCGCCCTGCTCGGCCTCTCCCAGCCCGCCGTCACCTCGCAGATACGGACCCTGGAGCGGCAACTGGGCCGCCCCCTGTTCCTGCGGCAGGCCCGCGGCGTGACCCCGACGAGCATCGGCGACGAGCTCGCCCACAAGGCCGCACCGCATCTCGACGCCTTGGTGGAGATAACGGAGACCGGCCTCGACGACGACTCCTCCTTACGGACGCTGCACCTGGCCGGACCTCCGGAGTTCACCGCCGAACGAGCCCTGCCCGCGCTCACGGAGCTGATCGGCGAGGACGGTCAGGGCTTCGCGCTGCGCGCCTCCTTCGGGAATGCCGAGGAAACGCTGGAAGGACTGTCCGCCGGGCATCACGATCTGGCCATCAGCACGGCCCAGCCGAGGGGCGCCCTGCTCACGGCGACTGCGCTCTGCGACGAGGAGCACGTCCTGGTCGCCGCCCCGCGCTGGGCCGAACAGATCGGCGCCGGGCAGCCGGACCGTAAGCCGGAACCGTCCCTGGAGCAGGTGCCCGTGGTGGAGGTGCACGAGTCGCTGCCCTTCGTCTCCCGCTACTGGGCCTCCGTCTTCGACTCGCGCCCCGCCGCCCCGGGCACGGTCATCGTTCCCGACCTGCGCGCGGTCCTGGCGTGTGCGGTCGCGGGGGCGGGCCTGGCGGTGCTCCCGCGCTATCTGTGCGCGGCCGCGCTGGAGCGGGGTGACGTCGTCGCCCTGCACGAGCCGGCGGTGCCGCCGCTGCGGACCTACTTCCTGGTGGTCCGCACCGGGACGCTCGCGATGCCGCATATAGCGCGGGCCCACGAGTGGTTGCAGCGCGCCTCGACCGACTGGTGTTGAGGCGCCCGGGACGGTGCCTCACTCTGAGGGCTCGGCCGGTGACGATTCGCGATGTTTCACGTGGAACCAGCCGGGCCACATTTCACACATGACCGTCCGACCCGTGGTCAAGCGCACCGCCCGTGCCGTCCTGCTGGACGGTGACGACCTGATCCTGATCAAGCGCACCAAGCCGGGCATGGATCCCTACTGGCTGACTCCCGGCGGCGGGGTCGAGCCCGATGACTCGACCGTCGTCGACGCCCTGCACCGGGAGGTGTACGAGGAACTCGGCGCCAAGATCACCGACGTGGTGCCCTGCTTCGTGGACACCGTGGAGCACATCGGGGAGGACGGCGGCGCGACCGGTGTGAAGGTGCAGCACTTCTTCGTCTGCCACCTGGAGTCCATGGACCCGTCCCTCCGCCACGGCCCCGAGGTGGACGAACCCGTCGGCGAGTACGAGATCGTGCGCGTGCCCTTCACCCGCGTAGGGATCGCCTCGGTCCATCTGGTGCCGCTGGCGCTGCGGCACTACCTGGACGGAAACATCGAGGGCGTACGGGCCATGCACTCCCCCGACCTGGGCTGACACGGGCAGCGGTTCAGGACCCGGCCGCGACCAGTTCCTCCACGGAGTCGTGCCGTATGCGGTCCGACGGGATACCGACGTCCCTCAGGGCGTCCACACCGCTGCGGATCATCCCGGGCGGGCCCGAGAGATACGCGTCGAACTCGTCCCATGGCCCGTAGGCGCGTATCGCGTCCGGCAGCTGCTGGTTCGCCTGCTGGTCGATGATCGCGCGGACCGCGAGCCAGGGATGGCTCTGCTGGAGGCGGAGCATGGTGTCGATGTCGTACAGGTCGTGATCGGTGCGGGCCCCGTAGAAGACCTCGACCGACCGGCGGTCCCCATGCTCGGCGACGTCTTCGACCAGTGCCTTGATGGGCGCTATGCCCGTGCCACCGCCCACACAGAGCAGGCCGCTCTCCGTGGTGTGGTCGACGGTCATGGCGCCGGCGGGCGGGCCGAGCCGGATGATGTCGCCGGGGCGGGCGCGGTGCACCAGGGCGTTGGAGACCCAGCCCGCCGGGACGGCCTTCACGTGGAACGACAGCAGGCCGTCGGAGCGTGGCGCCGAGGCGAAGGAGTAGTGCCGCCAGATCCGGGGCCACCAGGGCGTCTCCACGCTCGTGTACTGCCCGGCGAGGAAGGGGTACGGCTGGTCGGGGCGGACGGTGATGACCGCGACGTCCGGAGTTCTGAGGTCGTGCGTGACGACCTCGGCGTACCACCAGGCCGGTGCACGCAGTTCGTCCCTGGCCGCCGCGTCGATCATGACCTGCGAGATGGTGGTGTACGCCCGGACCCAGGCCGCCTCCATCTCCTCGTTCCAGACCTCGGCGGCGTACTTGCTCAGCGCGCCGATGAGGCATTCGCCGACGGCCGGGTAGTGCTCGGCCCGCGTTCCGTACTTCCGGTGACCCCGGCCGAGGTTCTGCAGGTAGTCGACGAGGACGTCGGTGTTGTCGATGTGCTCGGCGGCCGTGAGCAGCGCCTTGAGCAGCCGGTCCCGCTGGGTGTCCATCGCGGCCGGGAACAGCGGCCGCAGGTCCGGATAGCGGACGAAGAGCAGGGCGTAGAAGTACGACGTGACCTTCTCGGCCACGGGTGCGACCTCGGCCATGGCACGGCGGATGAGGATGGCGTCCGGGGACGCTTCCCCGGCCGGGGCGGAGGCGGCTTGGCCAGGGGCCGACACGGGGGCGGGCCGCTGCGCGGGGACCCGCGGCTCGTCGGGGCCGGTTGCGGAGGGAGCGGTGGAGGCAAAGGGCGCCGGTGTGAGCGTCGCGGGCGCGGGGCCTGCCGACGAGGCCGCGGCGACGCCTGCGGCCGCGGGAGACGAGGCGTACTGGGCGGGCGTGGGTATCGCTTCCGGGGGCTCATGCCGCTGCTCCGGCCCACCGGTGCTCGCGCTGCCGGTCGTCGAAGCGGGCGGCACCGCCGTGCCGTCGGCCGGCGTCTCCGGAGCGTCCGTTGGCCTGCCCACGGGGCGTATCGCCGCCGGGCGACGCGCCTCGGGCGTACCGGGTTCGCTGTCCGGCGTCGTCGTCGGCTTCTTGCGGGGCGTGAACCAGCCGCCTCCGCCGCCGGAAGTGCCGTTGTCGGCCGACGTGGTGGTCGGAGCGTCCATGGTGTGCCTCGCCTCGAGCATCTTTCGGTCGGTCTGCGCACTTCCCTAGTCGGAAGGTGCCTGCTTTCCCCCGTGGACGGTCTGCGTTCCCATCCATGTCGTGGCCAATGCGGCCATATTCAACCCGTATTTCGGCTCCGTACGGACAAGTAGGCAAGAGTGTGACATTACCCGCAGTGCCCTCACCCGAGCTTCCCACTCGTCTGGACGGCTCAGTCGTGTACCCGAAAACGCGGGTCTTCGATCTCTCCGTCCCATTAGGCTGCATTGCCCTGCGCTCGGCCCGCACGGAACGGGTCACCCGCCCCGAATGCGAACCGGAGTCGACCCTACCGGCCACCGCCGTGCACACAAGTCCCCCCTTCCCTCGTCACGAATGAGGGCACCGCGCGAATCATCAGTACCGCCAACTACTGGACATCGCGCCCGTGTTTCACGTGAAACGTCCGGCGTCTGACCGCTCTCTGTGCAGACGGCTACAACTGGCCAAAAGCTCGTACGGGTCCGGGGAAAGAGGTGGACGTCAGGGGCCCCTGTCGGACAGCCTGACCTGCGTGCCGACTCCTTCCCTTGCCTCTCTGCCCATCCGCCGTCTGACGCTCCGCGATCTCGCCGCCTGCGCCGACTTGTCTCAGGACCGGGGGTGGCCACGGGAGGAGCACAAGTGGGGCTTCCTCCTCACAGCCGGGAAGGGCTACGGCATCGACGGCCCCGACGGCGGCCTCGTGAGCGCCTGCGTCGTCACCGAGTACGGACCGCACGAGCACCCCGCCCTCGCGGCGATCGGCATGGTCCTGGTCGCCGAACGGCATGCGCGTCAGGGCGTGGGACGCCGGCTGATGCGCCATGTCGTCTCAGCGATGGGCCCCACGCCACTCACCCTGCACGCGACCCCGAACGGCCGCCCCCTCTACGAGGAACTCGGCTTCAAGGTCACCGGGCGGGCGGAGATGGTGTGCGGACACTTCACTCCCGGCGGAGCGGATCCCAGGGTCGCCACCCGTGCCGCGACCGCCGAGGACCTCGCCGCCATCCTCCGGCTCGACGAGCAGGCGTTCGGGACCGACCGCACGCACATCGTCACGCGACTGCCCGCCTTCGCCGACCAGTTGCGCGTGGCCGAGGAGGACGGGCGGATCATCGGGTACGCGGCCGCCTGGCCCAACATGGACACCCACGTCGTCGGCCCGCTCATCGCGCGCGACACGGCGGTCGCCCAGGCGCTCATCGCCTCCCTCGCGGCCCACACCGACCGCCCTCTGCGCACCGATATCGACGTGCGGCACGAAGAGCTCCTGGTGTGGGCGAAGGAGCGCGGCCTGGCGTCCATCGCCTTCAACTCGGTGATGGCGTACGGGATCACCGAGCTGCCCGGAGACTGGACCTGCCGGTTCGCGCCGGTCACGGTCGCGGCGGGCTGAAGGCCCCGGATACGCGGGCTGAAGGGCCCTGGACACGACGACGCCGGCTCCCCGGGGAATGGGGGAGCCGGCGTCGTCGCGTTGCGGGCCCGGGTCAGGCGAGGGCCTCCACGGCGGCCGTGGCGAAGGCGTGGTCCTGCTCCGGGGCGCCACCGCCGACGCCGATCGCGCCGATCAGGCGACCGTCGCGGTGCACCGGCACGCCGCCCGCGATGAACAGCAGCGGCCGGTCGAGCGCGGTCGGCAGCGTGTGGAAGAGGCCTCCGGGCTGCACGGCGTCGACGAGGTCGGCGGTGGGGGCATTCAGCTGGAGAGCCGTGTAGGCCTTGCGGGTGCTGGTCTCGCCGGAGATCAGGACGGCACGGTCGTCACGCCGGAAGGCGAGCAGATGGCCGCCTGCGTCCAGGACGGTGACGCTGACGGTCACTCCTGCGACCTCGGCGGCACGACGGGCGGCGGTGACGAGGGCGTCGGCGTCCTGGGTGGTCAGCGGGGCGACGGCTGTGGTGGTGCTCATGAGGGGGTTCTCCTAGGGAACTTGCTGGTTGGTTCTGGTCTGGCTCTGGGGCGGGGCCGGCCCGGTTCCTCAGTGGTGGACGGCGGTCCGCTGCTCGGCCGGCGCGGCCCCGGTGACGACGGTGCCGGCGACACCGGCACGGCGCTCCAGTGCGGCCGAGAGGAAGGCCAGGAGCAGGGCGCCCGCGGCCAGGGCGGCACCGACCCAGTTGGGGGCGGTGTAGCCGAAGCCCGCCGCGATCACGAGGCCGCCGAGCCACGCGGAGAGAGCGTTGCCGAGGTTGAAGGCGCCGATGTTCACGGCGGACGCCAGCGTCGGCGCACCGTGCGCCTGGTCGAGGACCCGCTTCTGGAGCGGCGGGACGGTGGCGAAGCCCAGGGCGCCGATCAGCGCGATCGTGACGGCCGACAGCAGCTTGTCGTGCGCGGTGAGGGTGAACAGCGCCAGGACGACGGCCAGGGCGCCCAGGGAGATGTACAGCATGGGCATCAGGGCGCGGTCGGCGAACTTGCCGCCGACGAGGTTGCCGCCGACCATGCCGAGGCCGAAGAGGACCAGCAGCCAGGTGACGGAGCCGTCGGCGAAGCCGGTGACGTGGGTCATCATCGGCGCGATGTAGGTGATGGCCGCGAAGACCCCGCCGAAGCCGAGGACGGTCATCGCCATCGCGAGCAGCACCTGCACGTTCTTGAAGGCGGCCAGCTCGTGCCGCAGGCGGACGCCCTCCGGCTTGGGCATGTCGGGGACGAGCCGGGCGATGCCGGCCAAGCCGATGATGCCGAGGGCGGCGACGATGGCGAAGGTCACGCGCCAGCCGACGGACTGTCCGACGAGCGTGCCCAGCGGGACGCCGACGACGTTGGCGACGGTCAGCCCGGTGAACATCATCGAAATGGCTCCGGCCTTCTTGTCCGGGGCCACCAGTTCGGCCGCGACGACCGCGCCGATACCGAAGAAGGCGCCATGGGCCAGCGAGGCGACGATCCGGCCGATCAGCATGACGCCGAAGGCAGGGGCGAGAGCCGAGAGCAGGTTGCCGACGATGAACAGGCCCATCAGCGCCATCAACATCCGCTTGCGGGAGACCTTGGTGCCGAGAACGGTCATCAGCGGGGCGCCGAGCATGACACCGAGCGCGTAGCCGGTCACCAGGTACCCGGCGGTGGGGATGGAGACCCCGTAGTCGCCCGCGACCTGGGGCAGCAAGCCCATGATCACGAATTCCGTCGTTCCGATCCCGAAGGCCCCGATCGCGAGGGCCAGAAGCGCGAGAGGCATGGAGGGGTTACCTTCCAGAAGATTGCAGGAGCGCTTTGCGTGCGTCCACAATAGTTGCACACGCGGGCTATAGGCAAGCGCCGTCAATTGCGATGCTGCTCTATCCTGGGTGTCAGCCGCTCCGGGACGGAGGAAACGCCAATGACAGCGACGGACCCCGCGCTCACCGCGCTCGCCCAGGGCTGGTGCGCCCTTTCCCTGCTGCACGGGAGGATCGAGGGCCACATCGAGCGCGCCCTGCAGGCCAAGCACGACCTGAGCGCGCGGGAGTACTCCCTGCTGGACGTGCTCAGCCGGCAGCACGACGGGGACGGAGGCCATCTGCAGATGAAGCAGGTCGCCGACGCGGTCGTGCTCAGCCAGAGCGCCACCACCCGTCTGGTCACCCGCCTCGAGGACCGCGGGCTCCTGGAGCGCTATCTGTGCCCCACCGACCGCCGGGGCATCTACACGAACGTCACCGAAGCAGGCCTCGAGTTGCTGGAAGCGGCGCGGCCGACCAATGACGCCGCCCTGCGTGAGGCTCTGGACGAGGCGGCGAAGAACCCCGAGCTGGCCCCGCTGGTCCGGGTCGTCGAGACGCTGAAGGCCCCGGTGCCCGCATAGGCCGCTTCTGCGCCGGCCATGTCTGCGTAGGGTGCGTCCATGGGAGATCTTGAGATACGTGCCGCCGTCTCCGACGACGTCCCCGCGATCGTCGGAATGCTCGCGGACGACCCCCTGGGCGCACAGCGCGAGTCGCCGGACGACCTCGCCCCGTACCTGACCGCGCTGGAGCGGCTCAGCGCCGACCCGAACCAGCGTCTGGTCGTGGCGGTCCGGGAGGGCCGGGTCGTCGGCACGCTCCAGCTCACGATCATTCCCGGGCTGTCCCGACGCGGTGCGACCAGGTCGATCATCGAAGGCGTGCGCGTACACGCCGATGAGCGCGGCAGCGGCCTGGGAACACAGCTCATCGAGTGGGCGATCAGCGAATCCCGGAACTCGGGCTGCCAGTTGGTCCAGCTGACCTCCGACACATCGCGCGCCGAGGCCCACCGCTTCTACGAGCGGCTCGGCTTCACGGCCTCCCACACGGGCTTCAAGCTCCCGCTGTGACGACACGGGGCGCTCTGTTTCACGTGAAACAGAGCGCCCCGTGTCGTCGCTGCCTACCCGATCCCGCGCCACCCCTCCGGGTCGACCCCGCCCGGCACAGGAGCCCCCTCCTCGTACGGCTGACGCGTGAACACGAACGAGCCGAGGTCCAGATGGCTCACGGATCCGTCCGGCCGCCGTACGGCCTTCAGGAGCTCTCCGGCGTAGTAGCCCTCCAGTCCCGTCCATGTGCCGTCGCCGTTCGGGCGGAACCGCGAGCGGCGGCCGCTGCCGGACAGCGGCCCCAGCGAGACGAGCCCGTCGGCCGTCAGCCGCAGTGCGAAGGCGTGCGTGCCCCAGTACCACTGGCCCGTCAGCTCCAGCACCGACGGGTCGACATCGCTCAGCGGCTTCCACGGGGAGGGGATGCGCGGTTCCGCCTCGGCGACGATGCGGACCAGGTCGGCGGCGACGGAGAACAGCAGCGGTCCTGAGGTGCAGTTGGCCAGGACGACCGCCGCCACGTCCTCCTCGACACCGATCATGAGGCACGCGAGGAAGCCGGGCAGCGAACCGGTGTGTCCGACGAGGGACCGCCCGTTCCGCCGGCGGATCTCCATCCCCAGGCAGTAGGCGTAGCCGCTCGCCACGTCCGCCGCGTCGTGGGGCGCTGCCGGTGTCCTCATCTCCCGCAGCGACTCGGCGCTCAGCACCCGCTCGTCGCTGTTGACCAGGAAG
The DNA here is from genome assembly GCF_045040895.1 of Streptomyces purpurascens. Taxonomy (NCBI): domain Bacteria; kingdom Bacillati; phylum Actinomycetota; class Actinomycetes; order Kitasatosporales; family Streptomycetaceae; genus Streptomyces; species Streptomyces purpurascens. The sequence continues at coordinate 4,614,626 of NZ_CP108341.1, forward strand.
GCCGCGAAGCGTGCCAAGTCACCGGTCGTCGACCACAGTTGACCTGCCGGGGCCATGCGCCCCAGGTCCTCGGTGGGCTCCGGGAGCATCACGTCGGCCCAGGGATGCACCGCCCAGCCACCCGCATGCGGCGCCTGAGGCCGCACGCTCGTGCGGTGCAACAGCAGGGGTTCGAGCACTTCGCGCCGAAGGACTTCCTCCCAAGAGGCGCCACGCAGCTTCTCGATGAGCGCGCCGAGCAGCGCGTAGCCCGGGTTCGAGTAGTGGAACCGGCGGCCGGGCGCAGACAGCAGGGGCCGCTCGCCCAGCACATCGGCGAGTTCGGGCCGCAGCGATCCGGGGCTCCGCTCCCACCACGGACCCGGCGTCTCGGCCGCCAACCCTCCCGCGTGCGCCAGCAGTTCGGCGACGGTCGCCTCCCCCACCCCGGTGCCCGGCAGATGCTTCTCCAGCGGATCATCGAGGTCCAGCGCGCCCTCGTCGCGCAGCCGCAGGACGAGAACCGCCGTGAAGGTCTTGGTGATCGAGCCGATCCGGTACTGCACGTTCTCGTCCGGCGCATGCCCCTCCACCGAGGTCCGCGCGCCTGTCCACACCGGCTTCCCGTCCCGCACGACGGCCGCGACGAGCGATGGCGCCCGTCCTTCGGCCTGGGCCACGGCGATCCGGTGCAGCAGTGCGCGACGCGTGCCGGGAAGCAGCTCTCCCTGAGATGTCGTCATGGGCCCCAGTCCACCCGCCCCGGCATCCCCGCGTCGAGCACATTCCGTGCTCGCGTTGCGATCGCGGGACCACGCTCAGGTCAGGTCTGCGCCATGTCGACGAACCGTGAGTAGTGACCCTGGAAGGCGACCGTGATCGTCGCCGTCGGGCCGTTTCGGTGCTTGGCCACGATCAGGTCGGCCTCGCCCGCGCGCGGCGACTCCTTCTCGTAGGCGTCCTCGCGGTGCAGCAGGATGACCATGTCGGCGTCCTGCTCGATGGAGCCGGACTCACGCAGGTCGGAGACCATCGGCTTCTTGTCCGTGCGCTGTTCGGGACCACGGTTCAGCTGGGAGAGCGCGATGACCGGGAGCTCCAGCTCCTTGGCCAGCAGCTTGAGGTTACGGGACATGTCCGAAACCTCCTGCTGACGGCTCTCGGCCCGCTTGGACCCACCGGACTGCATCAGCTGGAGGTAGTCGATGACGACCAGCCTGAGGTCGTTGCGCTGCTTGAGGCGGCGGCACTTGGCGCGGATCTCCATCATCGACAGGTTCGGGGAGTCGTCGATGTAGAGCGGCGCCGCGGAGACGTCCGGCATCCGACGGGCCAGACGCGTCCAGTCCTCGTCCGTCATCGTGCCGGACCGCATGTGGTGCAGGGCGACCCGGGCTTCGGCGGACAGCAGACGCATCGCGATCTCGTTGCGCCCCATTTCGAGCGAGAAGATCACGCTCGGCAGGTTGTTCTTGATCGAGCAGGCTCGCGCGAAGTCCAGCGCGAGCGTGGACTTACCCATGGCGGGACGCGCGGCGATGACGATCATCTGGCCCGGGTGCAGGCCGTTGGTGAGCGAGTCGAAGTCCGTGAACCCCGTGGGCACACCGGTCATCTCACCGCTGCGCGAGCCGATCGCCTCGATCTCGTCGAGCGCGCCCTCCATGATGTCGCCGAGCGGCAGGTAGTCCTCGCTGGTGCGCTGCTCGGTGACCGCGTAGACCTCTGCCTGGGCGCGGTTGACGATCTCGTCGACGTCGTCGTCGGCCGCGTATCCCATCTGGGTGATGCGCGTACCGGCCTCGACCAGGCGCCGCAGGACGGCCCGTTCGTGGACGATCTCCGCGTAGTAGGCGGCGTTCGCAGCCGTGGGCACCGTCTGGACGAGGGTGTGCAGATACGAGGCCCCGCCGACCTTGTTGATCTCACCGCGCTTGGTGAGTTCGGCGGCGATGGTGATGGGGTCGGCCGGCTCGCCCTTGGCATAGACGTCGAGGACGGCCTGATAGATCGTCTCGTGAGCCGGCTTGTAGAAGTCGTGGCCCTTGAGGATCTCGACGACGTCGGCGATGGCGTCCTTGGACAGGAGCATGCCGCCGAGGACGGACTGCTCGGCCTCGATGTCCTGCGGCGGTACCCGTTCGAACGACGTGCTTCCGCCGCCGTCCCAGTCGCCGCTGTCCCTGCCGCGCTCGTGCTGCTCGTCGCGGCCCCGGGCGCCGTCACCACGTCGGCGGGAGGAGGGCAGACGATCACTGGGCCCGCTGTCGGCCCACGGGTCGTCCAAGGGCTCGGAAATGCTCACCGAGCCACCTCCTCCCGTCCGCCGCAGCAGACCTAGCCGTGCCTCTCTTTTCTACGGCACGGCACTGACAAATGAGAGGCCCAACTCCGGTTACTGGACGCCGGTTTTGTGACGTTTTCCAAACCGACGGACGGAGCGGGCGCCGGACTACCGTAGGCCCGTCGGCACCGTCAGCCAATCTGGTTATCCACAGGCCATGTGGACGACGGCCCAGATGCTGTGGAGAACTCGGCGAAACCTGTGCACGACCCGGTGGACAGGCCTGTGAACAAGCACCCACCCATCACAGAGAAACCGCCCTGACCTGCACCTTTACCGTCCACCGGCTGTGCAGAAGAAAAACTTCCCCAACCGGCCCAAGATCGCTTCGAATGGTGCACAGCAATGCGCACCTCTGGACGAATGGTAAGGGCCACAAAGCTTTGCATCTCTTACCTGTGGACGATTAGATTGGTGCACATGACACAGGCCCCCGCGCGCCCTCGATCCGGCCGGAGACAGCACGACCGAGAGATCGTCGCACTCGCCGTGCCGGCCTTCGGCGCGCTCGTCGCCGAGCCCCTCTTCCTCATGACCGACACCGCCATCGTCGGCCATCTGGGCACGGCCCAACTCGCCGGTCTCGGCGTCGCCTCGGCCCTGCTGATGACCTTCGTCAGCGTCTTCGTCTTCCTCGCCTACGCCACGACAGCGGCGGTCGCCCGTCGCGTCGGCGCGGGTGATCTCCCGGCCGCCATCCGCCAAGGCATGGACGGTATTTGGCTGGCTCTGCTTCTCGGCGCCGGTGTCGTCGCCGTCGCCCTGCCGATGGCACCCCACCTCGTGGACCTCTTCGGCACCTCGGACGCGGCGGCCCCCTATGCGATCACGTATCTGCGCATATCCGTGCTCGGCATACCGGCCATGCTCGTCGTCCTCGCCGCGACCGGCATCCTGCGCGGCCTGCAGGACACCAAGACCCCGCTCTATGTCGCCATCATCGGTTTCGTGGCCAACGGCGCTCTCAACGCGGGGCTCGTCTACGGGGCAGGCCTGGGGATCGCCGGCTCCGCCTGGGGCACCGTCATCGCCCAGTGCGGCATGGCCGCGGTCTACCTCGCGGTGGTTCTGCGGGGAGCGCGGAAGCATGGCGCCTCCCTGCGCCCGGACGCCGCCGGGATCAGGGCCTCCGCTCAGGCCGGAGTGCCCCTGCTGGTCCGCACCCTCTCCCTGCGGGCGATCCTGATGATCGCAACGGCGGTCGCCGCCCGACTCGGGGATGCCGACATCGCCGCCCACCAGATCATCCTGTCCTTGTGGAATCTGCTCGCCTTCGCTCTCGACGCCATCGCCATAGCAGGGCAAGCCATCATCGGGCGCTACCTCGGAGCCGGTGACACACAGGGCGCCCGAGCCGCATGTCGTCGCATGGTGGAGTGGGGTATCGCCGTCGGAGTCGTACTCGGTGTCCTGGTCGTGCTCACCCGACCGGCGTTCCTGCCCCTGTTCACCAGTGACTCGGCGGTCAAGGACGCGGCTCTGCCCGCCCTGGTCATAGTCGCCCTCTCGCAGCCGATCTCCGGCATCGTCTTCGTCCTGGACGGAGTTCTGATGGGCGCCGGCGACGGTCCCTACCTCGCCTGGGCGATGGTTCTCACCCTGGCGGTCTTCACCCCGGTCGCCCTACTGGTACCGGTACTGGGCGGTGGCCTCACCGCCCTGTGGGCCACCATGACGCTGATGATGACCATGCGGATGCTGACCCTGTGGCTCCGGAGCCGCTCAGGCCGCTGGATCGTGACCGGCGCGACCCGCTGACGACCGGGCTCGGCCGACGGACTGTTTCACGTGAAACACGGTGTTTCACGTGAAACCAGATACCGCGCATCCGGAAACGACGAGACGCGTCCGGATACGACGATGGGGCCGCACCCCGAAGGGTGCGGCCCCATCGCTCACTGCATCAGCGAGCGCGGCACTCAGGCCGCGACGACCTCGATGCTGACCTTGGCGTCAACCTCGGGGTGCAGACGCACGGACGTCTCGTGAGCCCCGAGCGTCTTGATCGGCGAGCCGAGCTCGATGCGGCGCTTGTCGACCTCGGGACCACCGGAGGCCTTGATCGCCGAAGCGATGTCGGCCGGGGTGACGGAACCGAAGAGCCGACCGGCGTCGCCGGAGCGAACGGCCAGACGGACCTTGACGCCCTCGAGCTGGGCCTTCACCTGGTTGGCCTGCTCGATGGTCTGGATCTCGTGGATCTTGCGAGCACGACGGATCTGCTCGACGTCCTTCTCGCCGCCCTTGGTCCAGCGGATAGCGAACTTCCGCGGGATCAGGTAGTTGCGAGCGTAACCGTCCTTGACGTCGACGACGTCGCCCGCGGCACCGAGGCCGGAGACCTCGTGGGTGAGGATGATCTTCATGAGTCGGTCACCCTTCCCTTATCGCGCGGTGGAGGTGTAGGGCAGCAGCGCCATCTCACGGCTGTTCTTGACGGCCGTGGCGACGTCACGCTGGTGCTGCGTGCAGTTGCCGGTCACGCGGCGGGCACGGATCTTGCCGCGGTCGGAAATGAACTTCCGCAGCATGTTCGTGTCCTTGTAGTCCACGTACGTGACCTTGTCCTTGCAGAATGCGCAGACCTTCTTCTTCGGCTTGCGCACAGGCGGCTTCGCCATGGTGATTCTCCTGTGTGATCAAGAAGTTTGGGTGCGAACCCGCCCTAGAAGGGGGGCTCGTCCGAGTAGCCGCCGCCGCCACCGCCGCCGCCGGAGTTTCCACCCCAGCCGCCGCCACCGCCCTGGTTGCCACCGGCGGGAGCGCCGGTCGCCCACGGGTCGTCAGCGGGAGCGCCGCCGCCCTGCTGGCCGCCGCCGGGGCCGCCGCCCCAGCCGCCGCCACCCTGGCCGCCGCCGCCACCGCTGCCGCCGCCGTAGCCGCCCTGGCCACCGCGGCCGGTGGTCTTGGTGACCTTGGCCGTGGCGTTGCGCAGGCTGGCGCCGACTTCCTCGACGTCCAGCTCGTAGACCGTGCGCTTGACGCCCTCGCGGTCCTCGTAGGACCGCTGCTTCAGCCGGCCCTGCACGATGACGCGCATGCCTCGCTGGAGCGACTCGGCGACGTTCTCAGCCGCCTGACGCCAGACCGAGCAGGTCAGGAAGAGGCTCTCGCCGTCCTTCCACTCGTTCGTCTGGCGGTCGAAGGTGCGGGGGGTGGACGCGACACGGAACTTCGCGACGGCCGCACCGGAGGGGGTGAAGCGCAGCTCGGGGTCGTCGACAAGATTGCCGACCACCGTGATGACGGTCTCGCCTGCCATGGGGAACCTCTCGGCGGGTTTGCTGCTGGCTGCTTGTGCTGCTACTCGAATCCCGGAATCAGCTGAGCGGGAGAGCTCAGTGGGTCTCGGGACGGAGGACCTTGGTCCGGAGGACCGACTCGTTCAGGTTCATCTGGCGGTCGAGCTCCTTGACGACCGCAGGCTCGGCCTGCAGGTCGATGACCGAGTAGATGCCCTCGGGCTTCTTCTTGATCTCGTACGCGAGACGACGACGGCCCCAGGTGTCGACCTTCTCGACCTTTCCGCCGCCGTCACGGACGACAGAAAGGAAGTTCTCGATCAACGGAGAGACAGCGCGCTCCTCGACCTCGGGGTCGAGGATGACCATCACCTCGTAGTGACGCATGTGGAACCCACCTCCTTTGGACTCAGCGGCCACGGTCGCTCCGTGGCAGGAGGGTTGTGATGCGTAGCAACGGTATCGGCCACCACTGACAGTCAGGGTTCTGTCGAGAACCCCTGCCGTGATGTGGGCAGACACCGGTGCGGACGGTACAGAGTACCCGCACAGCGGCTTGCGGTTGAAATCCGGCCGCGAGGGCAGCCAATCTGTACACATCGGGTGTGTATGGCGCTACGATGCGCCGACTTTCGCAGGAGGTGCCCTATGGCACAGGCATTGCGACCCAACACCGCCGGCGGCCTCTTCGCCACGGACGGCAAGCCCCATCCCCTCCAGGACACTCTGCTCGCGGTGACCCTGGTGCTGGGCATCACGTCGTTCGTCACGGCACTCGTCGACGATGACCTGCACCTGCTCAGCTCCTGGACCGGCCTGGTGGGCATTCTCACCGGTGCGTACGGCCAGTGGGTCTCAGTGACGACCCGTGAGCGCTTCGGCCTGATTCTGGGCCTGGGAGCCTCGGCTGTCGGTTTCTTCCTGGGCATGGCGCACGGCGGGTTGTTCGGCGGGCTCATCGACTGACGCCAGGGACACCCCCTCCTGAACATCGTGTGACGCCCCGGCCGCTCACGGGCCGGGGCGAAGGTTCCGTACGCCCAACCGGCGCGCTCCCAAGGCGCAGTAGGCTTCGCGCGAGAGCCGGAGCCCCTGAACCCATGGGGACACACCAGCCCGAGGAGCGCCCCGAAATGAGCCTGACCCTGAGGACCATCAGCCGAGAGCAGCATCTGGCCTACATCCAGAGCCTGCCGTCGGCGAGCCACATGCAGGTCCCGGCCTGGGCTGACGTCAAGGCGGAGTGGCGCTCCGAGCACCTCGGGTGGTTCGACGACAGGACCGGCGAGCTCGTCGGTGCCGGCCTGGTCCTCTACCGGCAGCTCCCCAAGATCAAGCGCTACCTCGCCTACCTGCCCGAGGGCCCGGTCATCAACTGGTTCTCGCCGAATCTGCAGGACTGGATCGAGCCGATGCTGGCTCACCTGAAGCAGCAGGGCGCCTTCTCCGTGAAGATGGGCCCGCCGGTGATCATCCGGCGCTGGGAGGCCGCCTCCATCAAGCAGGGCATCCAGAACCCCGACGTCAAGCGCCTGCGCGACATCGAGGCCGACCACATCGAGCCGCGCGCCTTCGAGGTCGCCGACAAGCTGCGCCGCATGGGCTGGCAGCAGGGCGAGGACGGCGGCGCCGGCTTCGGCGACGTCCAGCCCCGCTACGTCTACCAGGTGCCGCTGGCCAACCGCTCCCTGGAAGAGGTCCACAAGAACTTCAACCAGCTGTGGCGCCGCAACATCAAGAAGGCCGAGAAGGCCGGTGTCGAGGTCGTCCAGGGCGGTTACCAGGACCTCGAGGAATGGCAGCGGCTGTACGAGATCACGGCCGTGCGTGACCACTTCCGGCCGCGCCCGCTGTCGTACTTCCAGCGCATGTGGACGGCCCTCAACAGCGAGGACCCCAACCGCATGCGGCTGTACTTCGCCCGGCACAACGGCGTGAACCTCTCGGCGGCGACGATGCTGATCGTCGGCGGGCACGTCTGGTACTCCTACGGCGCCTCCGACAACATCGGCCGTGAGGTCCGGCCCTCGAACGCGATGCAGTGGCGGATGCTGCGCGACGCCTACGCGCTCGGCGCCACCGTCTACGACCTGCGCGGCATCTCCGACTCGCTGGACGAGACCGACCACCTCTTCGGTCTGATCCAGTTCAAGGTGGGTACGGGTGGCCAGGCCGCCGAGTACATCGGCGAGTGGGACTTCCCGCTGAACAAGCTGCTGCACAAGGCGCTCGACATCTACATGTCGCGCCGCTGACCCCGCACTCACCCCTCATCCCGCACCTCTGACAGCCACGAGAAAGGTTCCAGGTCCGGCCATGGCGCTCACGCTCTACGTCGACACCGCGCGCTGGCGTGCGCACCACAAGCACGTGCAGGATCAGTTCCCTGGGCTCGTCCCGGTCTGCAAGGGCAACGGCTATGGCTTCGGGCACGAGCGGCTGGCTGAGGAGGCCACCCGGCTGGGGTCGGACATCCTCGCCGTCGGCACGACGTACGAGGCCGCGCGCATCAAGGACTTCTTCGGCGGCGACCTGCTGGTGCTGACGCCGTACCGGCGCGGCGAGGAGCCGGTGCCGCTGCCGGACCGGGTCATCCGCTCGGTCTCGTCGATAGACGGCGTGTACGGCCTGGTCGGTGCCCGCGTGGTGATCGAGGTGATGTCCTCGATGAAGCGGCACGGCATCAGCGAGCAGGACCTCGCCCAGCTGCACGCCGCCATCGAGAACGTCCGCCTGGAGGGCTTCGCCATCCACCTGCCGCTGGATCGCACCGACGGCTCGGACGCGGTCGAAGAGGTCATCGGCTGGATGGACCGGCTGCGTGCGGCCCGGCTGCCCCTGCACACCATGTTTGTCAGCCACCTCAAGGCCGATGAACTCGCCCGTCTCCAGCAGCAGTTCCCGCAGACCCGGTTCCGTGCCCGCATCGGCACGCGGCTGTGGCTGGGGGACCACGAGGCCACCGAGTACCGCGGCGCGGTCCTGGACGTCACGCGCGTCGCCAAGGGCGAGCGCTTCGGCTACCGGCAGCAGAAGGCGGCCTCCGACGGCTTCCTGGTGGTCGTGGCGGGCGGTACGTCGCACGGGGTGGGTCTGGAGGCCCCCAAGGCGCTGCACGGCGTCATGCCGCGCGCCAAGGGCGTCGCCCGCGCCGGCCTCGCGACGGTCAACCGGAACCTTTCCCCGTTCGTCTGGGGCGGCAAGCAGCGCTGGTTCGCCGAGCCGCCGCACATGCAGGTCTCGATCCTGTTCGTGCCCTCGGACGCGCCGGAGCCGAAGGTCGGCGAGGAGCTGGTGGCCCATCTGCGGCACACCACCACGCAGTTCGACCGGCTCATGGACCGCTGACCGGCGCGGTGCGCTGAGGTCGCACAGCTCAGCAAGAAGGCCGTACACGGCTTCCCGTGTACGGCCTTTCGCATCGTTCGCTCAGAGCGAACCGCCGGTCGCACCCCGCTTGCCCCACTGGACCTGCGTCCCGTCGAAGCGGGCAGTCGTGTGCCGCGCGGGAGGGGCCGCCGGACCGAGGACGAAGACGTCCTCGGCTCCGTCGAGCACTCCGCCCGAGGGGTCGTCGTCGCCGGACCGGCGCACCGGATCCCGCTCCGGCATGAAGATGTCGCGCACGATCATGACGCACAGGTACAGCGTCCCCAGCAGATGCAGGCCGATGGCCCAGTGGTAGCCGTCGGTCGGCAGGCCCTTGTGGGCCTCTCCGCTGGTCGTGTACGCGAGGTACAGCCAGATCCCCAGGAAGTACGCCACCTCGCAGGCCTGCCAGATCAGGAAGTCCCGCCACTTCGGCCGGGCGAGGGCGGCCAGGGGAATCAGCCACAGGACGTACTGCGGCGAGTACACCTTGTTGGTGAGGATGAACGCCGCGACGACCAGGAAAGCGAGCTGAGCGAACCGCGGGCGGCGCGGGGCGGTCAGGGCGAGTGCCGCGACAGCCGCGCAGCACACGAGCATCAGCAACGTGGCGAGCGTGTTGACAGTGTCGATGCTGAGCGGGTCGTCCGAGTTCTGGGCCATGATCAGCCAGAAGGAGCCGAAGTCGACGCCCCGTTCCTGGCTGAACGTGTAGAACTTCGACCAGCCCTCGAACGCGAAGAGCATCACCGGACCGTTCACGACGACCCAGGCGATGATCGCGCCGCCCAGAGCCGTCCCGAAGGCACGCCACCTGCCCGCGCGCCAGCACAGCACCAGCAGTGGGCCGAGGATCAGGAACGGATAGAGCTTGGCGGCCGTGGCGAGCCCCAGCAGGACGCCGAAAGCGAGGGGGCGGCCGCGTGACCACATCAGCATCGCCGCGGCCGTCAGAGCGACCGCCAGCAGATCCCAGTTGATGGTCGCCGTCAGTGCGAAGGCCGGTGCCAGCGCCACCAGCAGACCGTCCCAGGGACGCCGGGCGTGGGTACGGGTCACGCAGACGGCGATGACCGACGCACACACCATGAGCATCCCGGCGTTGACCATCCAGTACCACTGCTCCTGGTACTGGATGGTGCCGCTGCCGGGCGTGAGCCAGGAGGCGACCTCCATGAAGACACCGGTCAGCACCGGGTACTCCAGGTACTGCATGTCGCCGGGGAGCCGGTCGAAGTACGGCACGAGTCCGTCGGCGAAGCCGCGCCCCTGGTAGAGGTGCGGGATGTCCGAGTAGCACGCGTGCGTGTACTGGGAGCTGGCACCGAAGAACCAGGCTCCGTTGAAGCAGGGCGCCTTCTGGACCAGGCCGAGAGCGAACATGCCGATCGCCACCAGCGCGATCACCCGCACGGGAGTCCACCGGGACGCCCCGATCAGGGCACGCCGCCCCAGCGGGCCGCCGATCAGCTCGCTGCCGGCCGCGGCGACCTCGTCCTCCTTGGTCGGCCGCACCGGGTCCGGCTCGTGGACGCTCGCTTGCGTCGATTCTGCACTGGGCATGCCGCACATCCTGCCGTACGTGTCTATCAATACGCCGAGGGCCGCCGTACCCGAGGGGGTACGGCGGCCCATGTTTCACGTGAAACGGCTTCGCGTTTCACGTGAAACACCCAAGCCGGGCGATCGGTCGGCTAGCCGGTGGGGCCTCCGAAGATGCCTCCGTTGCCGTTTCCTCTGCTGTTGCCGCCGTTCTCGCTCGTATCCGTTGGCGAGGGCGAGGTGCTCGGCTCTCCGCCCGTGCCGCCGTTCTCCGTACCACCGTCTTCCTCATCGCAGCCGAAGAAGCCGCAGGTGTCGGTGGGCGAGGGCGACGGCAGCGACGGCGTCCCGCTGGGCGTGGCGCTCGGGGACTCGGTCGCGGTCTCGCTGGGCTCCACACTGGGAGTCGGCGTCGGCGTCGGAGCGCCCACCGCGTCCTGGATGTCGCCGATCTTCTCGGGATTCGGGAAGCCGAGGTCCGTCTCGCCCTTCAGGGCGGCCTTCATGTACTCGGTCCACACCAGCGTGGGGACGTCACCACCGTGGATGGACGCCTCGCCCGCCGTGCCGTTCATGGAGAGCAGCTTGGCGCTCTTGGGGTCCTCACGGAACATCGCGACCGAGGTCGACAGCTGCTGGGTGTAGCCGACGAACCAGGCCGACTTGTTCTCGTCCGTCGTACCGGTCTTGCCGGCCGCCGTACGACCCAGGGACAGCGCTTTCTTGCCCGTACCGTTCTGGATGACGTTCTCCAGAACGTTCGTGACATTGTTCGCCACGTTCTCGGGCATCGCCTGCGTGATCCTCGGCTTCTCGAAGCCGGGAACCTCCTGCCCGTTGGACTTGACGCTCGTCACCGAGTACGGCGCGGCCTGCTTACCGGCGGCGGCGAACGTCGCGTAGGAGTCGGCCATGCGGATCGCGCTGGGAGTCGACGTACCGAGCGCGAACGACGCGTTGAGGCCGGCGAAACTACTGTCCAGGATGCCGGCCTTCTCGGCCAGATCAGCCACGTTCTTCATCCCCACGTCCATGCCGAGCTGCACGAACGGGGTGTTGACGGACTGCTCCATCGCCTTGCGCAGGGAGATGTAACCCCACGGGCGATCACTCTCGTTCTCCTGGAAGAAGGGCGTGTTGTCCTTCTTCATGACATAGGAGCCGTCGTTGTTTCTGATCTTGAGATGGTCGTTGCCGTTGTACTTGCTGAGCGGCGAGAGAGGACCGTCGCTCCGGTAGGTGCCGTGCTCCATGGCGGCGGCGAGTACGAACGGCTTCCACGTCGAACCGACGGGGACACCCGAGGTGTCCGCGTTGTTGTTGAAGTGGCCGTTCTCGTACCCCGCGCCACCGTAGAGCGCGACGATCGCGCCGTCCTTGGGCTTCACCGATGCCGCGCCGAACTGGACGTGCTTGTCCAGCTCACGCTTGTCCGGGTCGAGCTTTTCCTTCTCGACCTTCTTGACGGCCTTGGTCAGCGCCTCGACCTTGGCTTTGTCGAAGGTCGTCTTGATCTGGTAGCCGCCCTGATCGAACTGCTTCTCCGTGATGTTGGAGTGGTTCAGGACGTACTTCTTGGCCGTGTCCGCCAGGTAGCCGATCTGGCCGCTCATGCCCTTGGCCGCCTTGCGGTCATCGGGCATGGGGTACTTGCCGATCGCCTTCTGGTAAGCGGCGTCCGAGAGCTTCTTGTCGTTGTGCATCTGCTGGAGGATCCAGCCCCAGCGGTCCTTGGAGCGCTTGAGGTTGGCATCCTTGCTCGCCGTGGTATCGAGGCTCTCGTTGCCAGCGGGGTCGTAGTACGTCGGCCCCTTGAGCAGGGCCGCGAGGAAGGCGCACTCGCTCGGCTCGAGGTCGACCGCGTCCTTGCCGTAGTACGTCTGGGCGGCGGCCTGGATGCCGTAGGCGCCGCGGCCGTAGTACGAGGTGTTGAGGTACCCCTGGAGGATCTCGTCCTTGGAGAGCTTCGTGCCCACCTTGATCGAGATGAACATCTCCTTGAACTTACGGGTGACCGTCTGGTCCTGGCTCAGGTACGTGTTCTTGACGAACTGCTGCGTGATGGTCGAACCACCCTGCGTGTCGCCACCCCGGGCCATGTTCGCCAGCGCCCGGGCGATGCCCATGGGGTCGACGCCCGAGTCCTGGTAGAAGCTCTTGTTCTCGGCCGAGATCACCGCCTGCTGCATGGCCTCGGGGATGCGGTCGATCGTGACGTTCTGCCGGTTCTGGCCACTGCCGGTCGCGATCATCTGCTTGCCGTTGGCCCAGTAGTAGACGTTGTTCTGCGACAGGGCCGCCGCGTTCTCCTCGTTGGGGACGCCCACCATGGCGTACCCGATGCCCGCCACGGCCACCAGGCTCCCGAAGAAGCCGATGCACAGTCCGGAGACGAGCCTCCAGGACGGCATCCAGCGCTGCCAGCCGTACTTGCCGGCCCGCGGATAGTCGATCAATCGCTTCTTGTCGTACATGACCGGGCGCCCCTTGCCCCGTCCGGGCCCGTTCGGCCCGCCGGGGGCGGCGCGCCGGCCGCCACGTGTCGGTTCGGCCGCTCTGCGGCGGCCGCCTCCACTTCTCTGCGCCGCACGCCGGGCCTCTGCACGGCCGCCGTACTGGCGCTCCTCACCCCCCGAGTCGTAGGAGTCCGACCCATAGGAGTCGGACGGAGACCCGGTGGCGCCTCGCGGTGCCGCGCGGCGGCCGGAAGACGAGCCGGACTGGCCGCGTCGGGTCGCGGCACGTCCGCCTCCCTGCGGCTGCGGCGGTTTGCGACGGTGCTCGCTCATCGAACGACTACTCCTCGGGCAGGCGCACCCCTGCGCGCCTGGAAACGGCAGCTTGTTTCCGGTCCCCCCGAAGTACGGATGCGGTCGGCTTGGTATTCATCGGTCCCGGATGCACCCGTACTACACCGAAGACGAGGACGCCCTCAGGCGTCCCACGGTTCCCGGTGATGTGCATGGCGCACAGACTACGCACCGCCAAAACCTGCCGAGGACCGAAGTTCACCTCAAATCAGGCAACTCGCGTCTGACGAATCGGTGATGTGACCCCGGTCACCACACCCCCTCTTGTCGCATCCGCAAGGCCGTTCTATCGTCGTGATGTATCGAGTCGATACATCAGCTCGACACATCGGACCGAGACATCGGTACCGCGGGAGAGAGGAGGCGACGATGAGCCGGCGTTCCGGGATCCTCGAGTTCGCCGTACTCGGCCTGCTCCGCGAATCTCCGATGCACGGCTATGAGCTGCGCAAACGACTCAACACATCACTGGGTGTGTTCCGTGCGTTCAGCTACGGGACGCTGTACCCCTGCCTCAAGACGCTGGTCGCCAACGGCTGGTTGATCGAGGAGCCGGGGAACACCACCGAGGACGCCCTCGCAGCTCCCCTCACGGGGCGGCGCGCCAAGATCGTCTACCGGTTGACGGCGGAGGGCAAGGAGCACTTCGAACAGCTGCTCTCACAGACCGGGCCCGACGCGTACGAGGACGAGCACTTCGCCGCCCGTTTCGCATTCTTCGGGCAAACCTCACGCGATGTACGCATGCGCGTGCTGGAAGGCCGCCGCAGCCGGCTGGAGGAGCGCCTCGAGAAGATGCGCGTCTCCCTGGCCCGGACCCGGGAACGCCTCGACGATTACACGCTTGAGCTTCAGCGCCACGGGATGGAGTCCGTGGAGCGCGAGGTGCGCTGGCTGAACGAGCTCATCGAGAGCGAGCGGGCGGGGCGGGACCTCAACGGTTCCTCCTCCGGAGAGCCCGACTCGCGTGACACCACATCTGGAGCGTCGGGCGGCCTGCCCCGGCCGGGGGGCGACCCCCGTCCGGATACGCCCGACGACACCGCCACGTGAGAGCCCCTTGAAGGGCCTCACTCATACACACAGGGAGCAACCGGAATGGGTTCGGTTCGCGTAGCCATCGTCGGCGTGGGCAACTGCGCCGCATCGCTGGTACAGGGAGTCGAGTACTACAAGGACGCCGACCCGGCGTCCAAGGTGCCGGGCCTGATGCACGTCCAGTTCGGCGAGTACCACGTCCGCGACGTCGAGTTCGTCGCCGCGTTCGACGTGGACGCCAAGAAGGTCGGTCTCGACCTCGCGGACGCCATCGGCGCCTCCGAGAACAACACCATCAAGATCTGCGACGTGCCCAGCACCGGCGTGACGGTCCAGCGCGGCCACACCCTCGACGGCCTCGGCCGGTACTACCGGGAGACGATCGAGGAGTCCGCCGAGGAGCCGGTCGACGTCGTCCAGATCCTCAAGGACAAGCAGATCGACGTCCTCGTCTGCTACCTGCCCGTCGGCTCCGAGGACGCGGCGAAGTTCTACGCCCAGTGCGCCATCGACGCCAAGGTCGCCTTCGTCAACGCCCTTCCGGTCTTCATCGCCGGCACCAAGGAGTGGGCGGACAAGTTCACCGAGGCGGGCGTCCCGATCGTCGGCGACGACATCAAGTCCCAGGTCGGCGCCACCATCACGCACCGCGTCATGGCGAAGCTGTTCGAGGACCGGGGCGTCGTCCTGGACCGCACGATGCAGCTGAACGTCGGCGGCAACATGGACTTCAAGAACATGCTCGAGCGCGACCGCCTCGAGTCGAAGAAGATCTCCAAGACGCAGGCCGTCACCTCCCAGATCCGCGACCGCGAACTGGGCGAGGGCAACGTCCACATCGGCCCGTCCGACTACGTCGCCTGGCTGGACGACCGCAAGTGGGCCTATGTCCGCCTCGAGGGCCGCGCCTTCGGTGACGTCCCGCTGAACCTGGAGTACAAGCTGGAGGTCTGGGACTCCCCGAACTCCGCCGGCGTCATCATCGACGCCCTGCGCGCCGCGAAGATCGCCAAGGACCGCGGCATCGGTGGTCCCATCCTCTCCGCGTCGAGCTACTTCATGAAGTCCCCGCCGGTCCAGTACTTCGACGACGAGGCCCGCGAGAACGTCGAGAAGTTCATCAAGGGTGAGGTCGAGCGCTGACGCGCCGCAACGAGTCGCTCCTGCCAGGGCTGTGAGGGTCCCCGGGTCGTACGACCCGGGGACCCTCCCCGTATGTGAGGCTGTGCCCCATGGCCGTCGTCCGTGACCTGCGCGTCCTGTTGCGCTTCCAGGGCTTCCGGCGTCTGCTCGCCGTGCGCCTGCTCTCCCAGGGCGCCGACGGCGTGTACCAGGTCGCGCTCGCCGCGTACGTCGTCTTCTCGCCGGAGAAGCAGACCTCGGCCGCGGCCGTCGCCTCCGCGATGGCGGTGCTGCTGCTCCCGTACTCCCTCGTCGGCCCCTTCGCCGGTGTCCTGCTGGACCGTTGGCGGCGCCGCCAGGTCCTGCTGTACGGCAGCCTGCTGCGCGCCCTGCTGGCCTCGGCGACGGCCTTGCTGATGCTCAGCCCGGCTTCCGACTGGCTCTTTTACGTCTCCGCCCTGTGCGTCACCGCGGTCAACCGTTTCGTTCTCTCGGGCCTCTCCGCCGCCCTGCCGCGTGTGGTCGACGCCGAGCGCCTGGTCATCGCCAACTCCCTCTCCCCGACCGCCGGGACACTGGCGGCGACCGCGGGCGGCGGCCTGGCGTTCGCCGTCCGCCTGGTGGTGGCGGACTCCGACGCCGCCGTGGTGCTCGTGGGGGCCGGTCTGTATCTGTGTGCGGCCGTGGCGTCGCTGAGCATGGCGCGGGAACTCCTCGGCCCCGACCGGACCTCGGTGGGCGAGCGGCTCGGGCCCGTTCTCTCGGGCACCGCTCGCGACCTGGTGGCCGGCGTACGTCACCTGGCCGCGCCGCAGCGCAGGGGGGCCGCCTGGGCGCTGGCGGCGATGTCGCTGATGCGGTTCTGCTACGGCGCCCTGCTGGTCATGCTGCTGATGCTCTGCCGGTACGCGCTCACCTCGACCACGGACGACGGACTCGCCCTGCTGGGGCTGGCGTTGGGCGTCTCCGGCGCGGGATTCTTCGCGGCGGCCGTGGTGACGCCCTGGGCCGCGGGGCGGCTGGGGCCGGGCCGCTGGATCGTCGTGTGCGCGGGGGCCGCCGCACTGCTGGAGCCCGCTCTCGGGCTGCCGTTCGCCACCACCCCGCTGCTGGTCGCGGCCTTCGTCCTGGGGCTGACCACCCAAGGCGCGAAGATCGCTACGGACACCATCGTCCAGTCCTCCGTGGAGGACGGCTTCCGTGGCCGGATCTTCTCCGTTTACGACGTCCTGTTCAACGTCTTCTTCGTCGGCGCCGCCGCCGTGGCGGCCCTGATGCTGCCTCCGGACGGCCGATCCGTGCCGCTGGTGATCACGATCGCTGTTATCTACGCGGCAGTAGCGGCAGCTATGGCCCGGTTTGGCCACCGGTAAGTGTCACATCAATGACACAGAGCCACTTCTGACTACTGCGTTGTCAGTGGGGACCGATAACTTACGTGCGTCTTATCTCGCGACATGTTCGCGTCATTCACCATGTACTAGGGGGACCCCCGAATGACCACTCCGCCGCCCCAGGGCAACCCGTTCGCACAGGGCCAGCCCGCGGGTCAGCCCCAGGCTCCGTACCCGCCGCAGGGCGGCTACCCCCAGCAGCCCGGCCAGCCCGGCTTCCCACCCCAGGGCGCTCCGTACGCCCCGGTCCCGCCGCAGCCGTCCGGCCGCAAGCTCAGCTTCAAGACCATCAAGAACATCGTGATCGTCATCGCGGTGGCGGGCATTGCCATCGGCGGCTGGATAACCAGCCGGGACGACGCCAACACGGCGGCCGTCGGCGACTGCATGCACCGCGGCAGCACCAGCGACAACAACCCGGACCTCGAAGTCGTCAAGTGCAGCGACGCGAAGGCTCAGTACGTGGTGCTGGCCAAGATCGAGGGCTCGTTCCTCACGGACACGCTGGCGTCGAGCAAGTGCGAGGCCAAGGCCAAGGACTTCCAGTACTCGTACACCGAGAGCGGTGACGGCAAGGACTTCCTGCTCTGCCTGAAGGACTACAAGAAGTAGGGCAGACACGCAGACACAGAGAGGGGCGGTGTTTCACGTGAAACACCGCCCCTCTGGCTGTCTCCTGCGGGTTCATGTTTCACGTGAAACATGAACCCGTTTCACAGCCTCAGCCCTCCTGCTCGGCCCACCACTCCTTGAGCGCAGCGAGAGCGACGTCGTGCTCCATCGGCCCGTTCTCCAGCCGCAGCTCCAGCATGTGCTGGTAAGCGCGGCCGATGACCGGGCCGGGACCCACGCCGAGGATCTCCATGATCTGGTTGCCGTCGAGGTCCGGGCGGATGGAGTCCAGCTCCTCCTGCTCCTGAAGGCTGGCGATCCGCTCCTCCAGGCCGTCGTACGCACGCGACAGCGCCGTTGCCTTGCGCTTGTTGCGCGTGGTGCAGTCCGAGCGGGTCAGCTTGTGGAGACGGTCGAGGAGAGGGCCGGCGTCACGGACGTAGCGGCGGACCGCCGAGTCCGTCCACTCGCCGGTGCCGTAGCCATGGAAGCGCAGGTGGAGTTCGACCAGACGGGAGACGTCCTTCACCAGCTCGTTGGAGTACTTGAGTGCCGTCATGCGCTTCTTGGTCATCTTCGCCCCGACCACCTCGTGGTGGTGGAACGAGACCCGGCCGTCCTTCTCGAAGCGACGGGTGCGCGGCTTGCCGATGTCGTGGAGGAGGGCGGCCAAGCGGAGCGTCAGGTCGGGACCGTCGTCCTCCAGCGCCATCGCCTGCTCCAGGACGATCAGCGTGTGGTCGTAGACGTCCTTGTGCCGGTGGTGCTCATCACGCTCCAGGCGCAGGGCGGGCAGCTCGGGCAGCACCCGGTCGGCGAGGCCGGTCTCGACGAGCAGCGTCAGGCCCTTGCGCGGGTACCGCGACAGGACCAGCTTGTTCAGCTCGTCCCGCACCCGCTCGGCCGAGACGATCTCGATACGCCCGGCCATGTCCGTCATCGCCGTGACGACCTCGGGGGCGACCTCGAAATCGAGCTGAGCCGCGAAGCGCGCGGCCCGCATCATCCGCAGCGGGTCGTCCGAGAAGGACTCCTCCGGGGTGCCAGGGGTGCGCAGCACACGCGCCGCGAGGTCCTCGAGCCCGCCGTGCGGATCGACGAACTCCTTCTCCGGCAGTGCGACGGCCATCGCGTTCACGGTGAAGTCACGGCGGACCAGGTCCTCCTCGATGGAGTCGCCGTACGACACCTCAGGCTTGCGCGAGGTCCGGTCGTAGGCCTCCGAACGGTAGGTCGTCACCTCGATCTGGTAGCCGTCCTTCTGGGCACCGACGGTGCCGAAGGCGATCCCGACCTCCCAGACGGCGTCGGCCCACGGGCGCACGATCTTGAGGACGTCCTGAGGACGGGCGTCGGTCGTGAAGTCGAGGTCGTTGCCGAGCCGGCCCAGCAGCGCGTCCCGGACCGAGCCGCCGACCAGGGCGAGTGAGAACCCGGCCTCCTGGAAGCGGCGGGCGAGGACATCGGCGACAGGAGCGACCCGCAGCAGTTCACTCACCGCGCGGTGCTGCACCTGGCTGAGGGCACTGGACGTTTCTTCGTTGGCGTTCGGCACAACAGAAGAGGGTACGTGGCCCGGGCCACCGCAGGCTCCCCCTATTGCGCGTGCGGACTCGTCTCAAGCGTGCGGACTCGTCCGTGAATAGGCCCACAAGACCTGCCCTTGAGATGTAAAGAACCGCTCCCTTTTATACGGTCACAAAGCGGGCAGGACGGTGCCCGCCCGCGATCTTGTGGAGCGGACCGCGGCACTTCCCCTCAGCGCGCATCGTTACCATGCGTGGACGCACATTCCGACGACCACTGACGACGACGAGGGACGGGCGAAGCGCGTGGCCGACGCGGCAGACTTCCAGGGGACCAGTGCCTCACCTGCCCGCCGGTGGCTGCGGCGCACCGGGGCACTGCTCGCCGGTGCGCCCCTGCTGGCCGGGCTGCTCCAGCTGCCCGCCGCGGCCCCGGCGGACGCGGCCGGACAGGAGACCCCACAGGCGGCCGGCGGCGCGGGCTCTGTGTCCGTCGCTGTCGACTCGCTCAGCCCCACCGCCCCCACCGAGGGGGACACGGTGAACGTGTCGGGCACGGTCACCAACAACGGCAAGCAGGCGGTCACCGACGCGCACGTCGATCTGCGGGTGGGCCCCTCGCTCGACACCCGCTCCTCCATCGACGCCCTCGCCAAGAAGAGCGACGACGTCCAGGGACCCGCCGGCAAGGCGGTCGGCGGCAAGTACAGCGAGAAGTTCGCCAAGCTCACCCCCGGCGTGGCCGAACCCTTCAACATCTCCGTGCCGGCCGACGAGCTGGACCTCGGTCCGGACGGCGTCTACCAGCTGGCCGTCGCGCTCTCCGGGGAGACCTCCGCGCAGCCCTGGGACCAGGTCCTGGGGGTCCAGCGCACGTTCCTGCCGTGGCAGCCCGAGGAGGCCGGCACCAAGACGAAGACCACGTTCATGTGGCCGCTCACCTCCACCGTCCATATGACGGCCGAGACGGGGTCGAACGAGCAGCAGACGCCGGTCTTCCGCAACGACGACCTCGCCAAGGAGATCGCCCCGGGCGGCCGTCTCGACCAGATGGTGTCGCTGGGCAAGGGTCTCGACATCACCTGGGTGATCGACCCGGACCTGCTGGCATCCGTCGACGCGATGACGCGGACCTACCAGGTCAGAGGCGAGGACGGCACCACCACCGCCGGCCGGAACCAGGCGCTCGCCAAGCAGTGGCTCGCCCAGCTCCAGCAGGCCGTCACGGGCAAGGAGGTCGTCGCCCTGCCCTTCGGCGACCCGGACCTGGCCTCCCTCGCCCACAACGGCACGAACGTCACCGGCTCGCTGAGCCTCCTCAAGGAGGCCACCGACGTCGTCGACGACACGGTGGAGACGATCCTCCACGTGAAACCGTCCACTGACTTCGCCTGGCCCGCGGACGGCGCAGTCGATCCGTCGATCGTGAAGGTCGCGACCTCCGCGGGCGCCGACAAGGTGGTCGCCCGCAGCGACAGCCTCCAGGACAACCTGTCGTACACGCCCTCAGCGGCCCGGCCCGTCGGAGGCGGCACCACGGCGGTCGTCGCGGACTCCAGGATGTCCACGGCGTTCCAGGGCAACCTGACGAAGGCCTCCGCCTCCACGCAAGCCGTGCAGCGTTTCCTGGCCCAGAGCCTGACGCTCGGCCTGCAGTCGGGCAAGCAGCGCAGTGTCGTCGTCGCCCCGCAGCGCATGCCCTCCGTGAGCCAGGCGCAGGCCATGGCCGAGGCGCTGGCGACCCTGCAGAGCGGGAACTGGTCCGAGTCGCAGGACCTCGCTGACGCCGCCAAGGCCAAGCCGGACCCGGCGGCGAACACCAAGGTGCCGTCGACCTCCGCGTACCCCTCCTCGCTGCGCAACCAGGAGCTGCTGCGGGCCGGCTTCGAGCAGATCGCGAGGACACAGGGCAAGCTCGACAGCTTCAAGGTGATCCTCACCGACCAGTCCCGGGTGGTGACCCCCTTCGGGCGGGCCATGAACCGCGAGATGTCCACGTCGTGGCGCGGCCGGGGTGTCGCGGCGGTGGGGTACCGCGACGGCGTCGAGTCGTACCTCGACGGGCTCACCGACGGGGTCAAGCTGATCGAGAAGTCGGAGACCAAGCTCTCCGGCCGCAGCGCCACGATCCCCGTGACCGTCCAGAACAACCTGGTCCAGGGCGTCGAGCACCTCGAGCTGCGGCTCACGTCGAAGAACCCGACGCGCCTGAAGATCGGCGATTCCGCCTACGAGGAACAGCCCGTCACCGTGAACGGCGGCCACAGCCAGTCGGTGAAGTTCACCACGTCCGCCAACGCCAACGGCCGGGCCGAGGTGGTCGCCCAGCTGTACACCGAGGACGGCCAGAAGTACGGCGCACCCGTCACCTTCGACGTGAAGGTCACCGAGGTCACGGCCACCGTGATGCTGGTCATCGGCGGCGGTGTCCTGCTCCTGGTCCTCGCCGGCTTCCGTATGTACACCCAGCGCAAGCGCGCCGCCGCCCGCGAGACGGACGAGGACGGCACCGCCGAGGCGGACGACGACGCCGGCAACCCGCAGAACCCCGAGGCCCCCGGCGACCGTCTCAAGCAGGAGACCGAGGCCGAATCGCGCGCGGAGGGCCCGGAGCAGCCGAGTGACCCGGCTCCGGACACCGCAGCGGAAAGCGCCGACCCGTCCGGCACGGGTGAGAGAGTGGACCGTTAGATGTCGTGGCCGGTGGGCCGGGGACGATGAGGTGGGGTAACCATGAACGCGCCGTACGACGGTGACCGCGGCCGTGCCGCGGGCAGCTCGGGCTACCCCGAGTCGGGCGGGCCCGAGGGCGCGCCGGCCGAGCACGGCCAGGTACCGCAGCCGCCCCCCGCGGACATGTACCTCCAGGACGCCTACGACCAGGACCCCTACCGGGCACAGGACCTCTCCGCCCAGGACCCGGTCGCCGAGGCGCTCTACGACCGCGCCGCGCACCCACCGCCCCCCGCGGGCACGTACCAGCCGCAACAGATGTACGCCCAGCCGCCGCAGTCGCCGTACGCGCCGGACCCGCAGGTGTGGGCCCAGACGCCCGCGCCGGAGCCGGAGGGCCCGACGCGGCACCTGCCGTACGGCGACGACCCCAGGACCACCCAGTTCGTGGGGGTGGACGATCTGGTCTCCCAGGCGGGCGAGCCGCGCCAGGAGCCGGACGCCTTCGCCCACCTCTTCAGGGACCAGCAGCAGAACAGCGGTCACCCGTCGTACGAGCAGCCGTCGGTCCCCGGCCCGTCCCAGGCCCCGGGGCAGATGGGACAGGGCCAGTACGCGGCACAGGGCCAGTACGGGGCGCAGGGTGGGTACGGCGCGCAGGGTGGGTACGGCGCGCCCGGCCAGACCGCTCCGACGCCGCCCCTCGTGGACGAGCCCCCCGCCGCGGAGCCGGCTGCCTCGCCGGCCGCCAAGAAGGGCGGCCGCGCCGCGGGCCTCATGAAGTCCAGCGCCGTGATGGCGGCGGGCACGATGGTCTCCCGCCTCACCGGCTTCATCCGCTCCGCGCTGATCGTGTCGGCCATCGGTGTCGGCTTCCTCGGTGACACCTTCCAGGTCGCCTACCAGCTGCCGACGATGCTCTACATCCTCACGGTCGGCGGCGGTCTCAACTCCGTCTTCGTACCGCAACTCGTGCGCGCCATGAAGGATGACGAGGACGGCGGCGAGGCGTACGCCAACCGCCTGCTGACCCTCGTCATGGTGGCGCTGGGCACACTCACCGCGCTCGCGATCTTCGGCGCGCCACTCCTGATCCGCCTGATGTCCCCCTCGATCGCCAGCGACCCCGCGGCGAATCAGGTCGCCATCACCTTCGTCCAGTACTTCCTGCCCTCGATCTTCTTCATGGGCGTCCACGTGGTGATGGGCCAGATCCTCAACGCCCGCGGGAAGTTCGGCGCGATGATGTGGACCCCGGTCCTGAACAACATCGTCATCATCGTGACGCTGGGCATGTTCATCTACGTCTACGGCACGGCGGCCGACTCCAAGATGGAGGTCTCGACCATCCCGCTGGAGGGCCAGCGCCTCCTCGGCATCGGCGTCCTGCTCGGCCTCGTGGTCCAGGCGCTGGCGATGATCCCCTACCTGCGCGAGACCGGCTTCCGGCTGCGGCTTCGCTTCGACTGGAAGGGCCACGGCCTCGGCAAGGCCATGACGCTCGCCAAGTGGACGGTGCTGTTCGTCCTCGCCAACCAGGCGGGCGCCATGGTCGTCGTCTGGCTGTCCACCGCGGCGGGCAAGGCCTCGCCCGTCGACGGCACCGGCTTCTCCGCCTACGCCAACGCACAGCTGATCTGGGGCCTGCCGCAGGCCATCATCACGGTCTCCCTGATGGCCGCCCTGCTGCCGCGTCTGTCGCGCTCGGCGGCCGAGGGCGACGGCGGCGCGGTCCGCGACGACATCTCCCAGGGCCTGCGCACCACGGCGGTCGCGATCGTGCCGATCGCGTTCGGATTCCTCTCGCTCGGCATCCCCATGTGCACGCTGATGTTCGGCTCCTCGGGCACCAGCGAGGCCACCAACATGGGCTTCATGCTGATGGCGTTCGGTCTCGGCCTGATCCCGTACTCCGTGCAGTACGTCGTGCTGCGGGCCTTCTACGCCTACGAGGACACCCGAACCCCCTTCTACAACACGGTCATCGTGGCCGCGGTCAACGCGGGCGCGTCGGCGGTCTGCTACTTCGTCGTCCCGTCCCGCTGGGCCGTGGTCGGCATGGCCGCCTCGTACGGCCTGGCGTACGCGATCGGTGTCGGCGTCGCCTGGAGCCGGCTGCGCAAGCGGCTGGGCGGGGACCTCGACGGCGCCCGTGTCCTGCGGACCTACGCCCGGCTGTGCATCGCGTCGATCCCGGCCGCACTGCTCAGCGGCGCGGCCTGCTACGGCATCGGCCACACCCTCGGCCAGGGCGTCGCGGGCTCGCTCGCCGGGGTACTGGCCGGCGGTGCCGTGCTCCTCGGGATCTTCTTCGTCGCCGCCCGCCGCATGCGCATCGAGGAACTCAACTCGCTGGTCGGCATGGTCCGCGGACGCCTGGGACGCTGAGTCGGGGGGTAGGCGCACAACCATCGTCAGCCGCCGCGTGTCGTGCATAGCGGCGGACTGTGGGCACAATTGGTTTCGGCGTCGGACGGCGCGCAACGGATGCCGGCCGGCGCGCACATGGATGGGGAGGCAGGAACGACGGTGGCGGAACGTAGTACGGCTGCCGTCGACGTGGCAGACAACAGCGACGACACGTCGCTGACCGCGAAGGCGGACCAGTCCACGGCCGACGGGGTGGCCAAGAACCGGGAGCGGGACACGGACAGCGACGAGGTACAGGAGAGCACCCGGACCGACGGGCCCGGAACGACCTCGCCGCCTGAACTGCACAGTGGGCACAAACTCGCCAGACGCTACCGCCTCGAGGAGTGCGTCACCCGTCTGGACGGTTTCAGCAGCTGGCGTGCTGTGGACGAGAAGCTCCGCCGTGCCGTCGGCGTGCACATCCTGCCCGCCGACCACTCACGGGCCCGCTCGGTCCTGGCCGCCGCACGCTCTTCCGCGCTCCTCGGCGACCCCCGCTTCGTCCAGGTGCTGGACGCGGTGGAGGAGAACGACCTCGTCTACGTCGTCCACGAGTGGCTTCCCGACGCGACGGAGCTGACCCCGCTCCTCGCCTCCGGGCCACTGGAGCCGTACGACGCCTACCAGATGGTCAGTCAGATCTCCTCCGCCATGGCCGCCGCGCACCGCGAGGGTCTCGCCCATCTGCGGCTGAACCCCAACGCCGTGCTGCGCACCTCGACCGGTCAGTGGCGTATCCGCGGGCTCGCCGTCAATGCCGCCCTGCGCGGCGTCACGACCGACACCCCGCAGCGCACCGACACCGAGGCCATCGGCGCCCTGCTGTATGCGGCGCTCACCCAGCGCTGGCCGTACGAGAGCGACGCATACGGCCTGTCGGGCCTGCCGAAGGACATCGGCCTGATCGCACCCGACCAGGTGCGTGCCGGTGTGCACCGCGGGCTCTCCGAACTGTCCATGCGCGCGCTCGTCAACGACGGTGCCACCGCGTCCCGGCACGATTCGCCGTGCACCACGCCCGAGGAGCTGGTGAAGGCGATCGGCGAGATGCCCCGCATCCGCCCGCCGGAGCCGACGTTCACCGCCCCGCCCGAGTACCAGCGCACGACGTACCAGCAGGGCTCGTACGGCCGCCAGGCCCCGCGCCTCGGCGCCACCCAGCCGGTCCCGACCCCGCCGCCCCCGCTGCAGAGCCGCACGGGCAAGGCCCTGAAGTGGGCCGTGTCCGCGCTCCTGATCGCCGCACTGGGCCTCGGCAGCTGGCAGCTCGCGGACGCGCTCATGGACCAGGGCGGCAAGAACGAGGAACCGGGCCAGACGCAGACCAACGACGGGAACGACAAGAGCCCGAAGAAGCCGACGGGCGGCAAGCCCATCGCCATCAGCGGTGCCCGCGACTTCGACCCCTTCGGCGCGGACGGCTCCGAGAAGCCGTCCGACATAGGGAAGGTCTACGACAACAGCACGGCCACGTACTGGCAGACGGACTTCTACCTCAGCTCGGACTTCGGCCGCCTGAAGTCGGGCGTCGGCGTCATCCTCGACCTCGGCAAGGTCCAGCAGGTCGGCAAGGTGAAGGTCACCTTCGTCGGGGACACCTCGGTCGAGCTCCGCAGCGCGAGCGCGGACGCGAGCTCGGAGCCGACGTCCTTCGACGCCTACAGCAAGGTCGCCGAGGGCAACGGGACGACAGTGGAACTCAAGCCCAAGTCCCTCAAGAGCCGCTACCTCCTGGTGTGGCTGACCGAGCTGCCCACGCAGGCGGACGACGGCAAGTGGCGCGGCAGGGTGGCGGACATCAAGGTGACCAGCTGACGGCATCTGCCTCGAGGAAGGAGGCCGATGGCAGACGGCACCGGGTACGACGGAGTAAGCGATCAGGATCTGCTCGCCCGCCATGTCGAAGGCGACCCCGACGCCTTCGGTGAGATCGTGCGGCGTCATCGCGATCGTCTCTGGGCCGTCGCCCTGCGGACGCTGGGGGACCGCGAGGAGGCCGCTGACGCGGTGCAGGACGCCCTCGTGTCCGCCTACCGGGCCGCCCACACCTTCCGGGGCCAGTCGGCCGTCACAACCTGGCTGCACAGGATCACGGTGAACGCCTGCCTGGACCGCGCCCGCAAGGCCGCTTCCCGGAAGACCTCTCCCGTCGACGACACCGAGCGCCTCGAGCAACTGCTGGAGCCTCACGAGTCGGCCTCCGCGCCCGCCGAGCGCAACGATCTCCACCGGCAGCTGATCGAAGCCCTGGGCACCCTGCCGGCCGACCAGCGCGCGGCGCTCGTCCTGGTGGACATGCAGGGATACCCGGTCGCGGAGGCGGCCCGCGTCCTCGACGTGCCGACCGGCACGGTGAAGAGCCGATGCGCACGCGGCAGAGCCAGACTCCTGCCGCTGCTCACCCATCTACGGCCGGACAGCGGCGGCAAGGACAAGAACCCGGGCGGGGAACGGAACCGGACGCAAGAGCCAACCGTCCCACCCGCAGCGGGACCACGCCGAACGGGACCGCCGGACACAGGACCGAGCGACTCAGCTGCAGTGAAGGGCGGAGGTGGACGAGCGTGACGTCGACGACAGACATGGCCGGGCACCCGGACGTCGCGGAGATCTCCGACCTCTCCGAAGGCATTCTCCCGCCGTCCCGGAGCACCGACGTGCGCCGCCATCTGGACGACTGCGAGCTCTGCGCGGACGTCTACGCCTCCCTGGAGGAGATCCGCGGTCTGCTCGGCACGCTGCCGGGCCCGCCGCGCATGCCCGCCGATGTCGCAGGCCGCATCGATGCCGCACTCGCCGCCGAGGCTCTGCTGAACGCCACGGAGCCCGAGGCCGCAAAGGAGCCGGCGTCGGTCGGTGCTCCCCGCTCCGCTTCCGAGGACGACAGCGGTGCGCATGTTTCACGTGAAACATCGACGCCCGCCGACCGGCCCGCGGGACGCCCGCGCTCTTCCACCACGGGACCGGGCCGCAAGGGGCGCACGCGGAACGGGCGCCGCAGGATCGCTGTTCTGGGGACCGTCTTCACAGTGGCAGCCCTGGGGCTGGGCTCCGTCCTTCTGTCATCACTCGGCGACAACAAGCCGCCCCACGACACAGCGGGCGGCCGGCAGACCACCGCCGCGGACACCTTCTCCGAGGGAAAGCTGCAGAAGCAGGTCACCGATCTCCTGGCCGAGAGCCAAAGCGAGGAAGGCGGCGATTCCCGCACCCCCCTCGGCGCAGCGACCGCCCCCGGCACCAACCACCCCAGGGTCCTCAGGGAGCCCACCGTGCCCGGCTGCGTCCGTGACGGCATCGGGCGCAAGGACGCGGCCCTGGCTGTCGAGAACGGCACGTACCAGGGGAAGAAGGCCATGCTCGTGCTGCTTCCCAATGCCTCCGACGCCACCCGGGTCACCGCTTATATCGTCGACGCGACCTGTGTGGATCACCAGGCTTCCACGGCCAGGGGCAAGGTCCTCCTGGAGCGCTCCTACCCGTCCTCCTGAGCGCGTGCATCGTCGTTGCCCTGCGTGGTATCCAGCACAGTGCCGCATCTCCGTGTGCCCGGACACAGCGGGAATGCGCGCCCCTTAGGATCCGTTGGGTGGTGTGAGAGTTCCGAGAGACGCTCCCACCGGTCGAACGATGCAGACCAGAGACGAGGAAACAAGCCGTGAGCGACGTCCGTAACGTGATCATCATCGGCTCCGGGCCCGCCGGCTACACGGCGGCGCTCTACACCGCGCGCGCGTCGCTGAAGCCACTGGTGTTCGAGGGCGCCGTCACCGCCGGCGGCGCGCTCATGAACACCACCGACGTCGAGAACTTCCCTGGCTTCCAGGACGGCATCATGGGCCCCGAGCTCATGGACAACATGCGCGCCCAGGCGGAGCGCTTCGGTGCCGAGCTCGTCCCGGACGACGTCGTGACTGTCGACCTGTCCGGCGAGATCAAGACCGTCACGGACACCGCCGGTACCGTCCACCGGGCGAAGGCCGTCATCGTCTCCACCGGCTCGCAGCACCGCAAGCTCGGTCTGCCGAACGAGGACGCTCTCTCCGGCCGTGGAGTGTCCTGGTGCGCCACGTGCGACGGGTTCTTCTTCAAGGACCAGGACATCGCCGTGATCGGTGGTGGCGACACCGCCATGGAGGAGGCCACCTTCCTCTCGCGGTTCGCCAAGTCCGTGACCGTCGTCCACCGCCGCGACACCCTGCGCGCTTCCAAGGCCATGCAGGAACGCGCCTTCGCCGACCCGAAGATCAAGTTCGTGTGGGACAGCGAGGTCGCCGAGATCCAGGGCGACCCGAAGCTCTCGGGTCTGAAGCTGCGCAACCTCAAGACCGGTGAGCTCTCCGACCTGCCGGTGACCGGCCTGTTCATCGCCATCGGCCACGACCCCCGCACCGAGCTCTTCAAGGGTCAGCTCGACCTGGACGAGGAGGGCTACCTGAAGGTGGAGGCGCCGTCGACGCGCACGAACCTGACCGGTGTCTTCGGTGCCGGCGACGTGGTCGACCACACCTACCGTCAGGCGATCACCGCGGCCGGGACCGGCTGCTCCGCAGCGCTCGACGCCGAGCGCTTCCTCGCCGCCCTCGCGGACGAGGAGCAGCCCGAGCCCGAGAAGACCTCTGTCTGACCCCTCATACCCGCCCCACGCACCAACCAGTTAAGGAGCCCGCCGTGGCCGGCACCCTGAAGAATGTGACCGACGACTCCTTCGAGCAGGATGTCCTCAAGAGCGACAAGCCTGTCCTGGTGGACTTCTGGGCCGCCTGGTGCGGTCCCTGCCGCCAGATCGCGCCGTCCCTCGAGGCGATCGCCTCCGAGTACGGCGAGAAGATCGAGGTCGTCAAGCTGAACATCGACGAGAACCCGGGTACGGCCGCCAAGTACGGCGTCATGTCCATCCCGACCCTGAACGTCTACCAGGGTGGCGAGGTCGCCAAGACCATCGTGGGCGCCAAGCCGAAGGCCGCGATCGTTCGCGACCTCGAGGAGTTCATCGCCGAGTGAATCGGCTGAGCCGTCGCACCGGCGGTGCATGTTTCACGTGAAACACGAATGGGCCAACCCTTGAAGGGTTGGCCCATTCGTTTGACTGCTTGCCTCTACAGCGGCCGCAGCGCCGGCTCCTTCTGTACGGCGCCCAGGAGCCGGTCCAGCGCCATCTCGACGTCCTCCTTCCAGGAGAGCGTCGATCTCAGGTCCAGCCTCAGCCGGGGATTGGTGGGGTGCTGCCTGACCGTCTTGAAGCCCACCGCCAGGAGATGGTCGGCGGGCAGCACACAGGCCGGCTCCTTCCAGCGCACATCTCCGAACGCCTCGATCGCCCTGAAGTCGCGCCGCAGTAGATCCTTGGCGACCGTCTGGACCATCACCCGGCCCAGTCCCTGCCCCTGGTAGCCCGGCAGGATGAACGCGGTCATCAACTGAACCGCGTCGGGGGAGATGGGACTCGTGGGAAACGCCGTGGAGCGGGGGACGTAGGCGGGAGGGGCGTAGAGCACAAAGCCCACCGGCACATCGTCGACGTACACCACCCGACCGCAGGACCCCCAGTCCAGCAGAACAGCCGAGATCCAGGACTCCTTCTCCAGAGCGGGCGTGCCTGCCTTTACCGCGGCCTCACCGCTGACTGGGTCGAGCTCCCAGAAGACACACGAGCGACAGCGCTTGGGGAGGTCCTGAAGGTTGTCCAGCGTGAGCGGTAAGAGCCGACGCCCCATGAAGGCTGTTCCTCGCTTCCTTCGCCCGCAGCGTCGCGGGCGGCTGTCAGAGCGCTCCGTTCCCTGATGAGACTGCCGATGAACCCACCGACCGCTCCCAGTCCCAAACCGGCGCTCACCAGTCCGGTGCGGTTCATCGTTCCCATGGCCCCTGCCTGCCTTTCAGAGGTGCTGCCGGGTGGTCGCGCCGTATCCCAACGCATCGTATCCACGATGCGATTCCATCGATACCGCCAGAAAGGAAAGAGCGGGCCATGTTCCGGTACACACCGGACACGGCCCGCTCTGTCGGATGCACAGCGGAGGCTCCTGCCGGAGGCTCAGGAGTCGCTCTCCTCGGAGTCGCTCTCCAGAAGGCTCTTCTGCAGGACCGGTCCCTCTCCGGGAGCGAAGGACCCGAGAATCCGCTCGAGGTCCTCCATGGAGGCGAACTCGACGGTGATCTTGCCCTTCTTCTGCCCCAGGTCGACCTTCACCCGCGTCTCGAAGCGGTCCGACAGCCGCGTGGCGAGGTCGGACAGCGCGGGAGAGACCCGGGCACCGGCACGCGGGCCCTTGGGCCGCTGCGTCTTCTGAGGCCGTGAGCCCATCAGGGTCACGATCTCCTCGACGGCCCGCACCGAGAGCCCCTCGGCCACGATGCGGTGGGCCAGCCTGTCCTGCTCCTCCGAGTCCTCGACGGACAGCAGTGCCCGTGCGTGGCCGGCGGAGAGCACCCCGGCGGCGACCCGGCGCTGCACGGCCGGAGAGAGCTTCAGCAGACGCAGGGTGTTGGAGACCTGCGGGCGGGATCGGCCGATGCGGTCCGCCAGCTGGTCGTGCGTGCAGTTGAAGTCCCTCAGCAACTGGTCGTAGGCGGCTGCCTCTTCCAGCGGGTTCAGCTGGGCGCGGTGCAGGTTCTCCAGCAGAGCGTCCAGGAGGAGCTTCTCGTCCTCCGTGGCCCGCACGATCGCCGGGATCGCCTCCAGTCCCGCCTCGCGGCAGGCACGCCAGCGGCGCTCGCCCATGATGAGCTCGTAGCGGGCGGGACCCACCTGCCGTACGACGACCGGCTGGAGGAGCCCGACCTCCTTGATGGAGGTGATGAGCTCGGCCAGCGCGTCATCGTCGAAGACCTCACGCGGCTGCCGTGGGTTCGGCGTAATGTCGTCGAGGGGGATCTCGGCGAAGTGCGCACCCAAGGGCGCCGCAGGCGCGGCGGGAGCACTGGGCTGAACCGGCTCCTCTGTTTCACGTGAAACAGTCGGCAGAGTCGCCACCTTCGCTGCCGCCACCCCACGGTCGTTCGGCAGCGAAGGCACTGCCGTGGGGGATGCGGAAGCGGCTCCTCCTGCCGCTGCCTGGGCCACCGACTTCTCCGTGGGGGCAGCAGGGATCAGTGCGCCGAGTCCACGCCCCAGTCCCCTCCGTCGCTCGCTCACTGGATGCCCTCCACCATGCTCGGGTCGTTCTGCTGTACGCCGATGTGGGCGTGCGTCGCTTCATAGCTGATGCCGACGCCCTTCAGCGCGATCTCTCGTGCTGCCTCAAGGTAAGAGAGGGCACCACTCGATCCTGGATCGTATGTCAGTACCGTCTGCCCATAACTCGGCGCCTCGGAGATACGGACGGAGCGGGGGATGCTCGTCCGCAGTACCTCGTCGCCGAAGTGGGTGCGCACCTCGTCCGCGACCTGGGAAGCGAGTCGCGTCCGGCCGTCGTACATGGTGAGCAGGATGGTCGACACATGCAGGGCGGGGTTGAGGTGCCCGCGCACGAGGTCGACGTTACGCAACAGCTGACCCAGGCCCTCCAGCGCGTAGTACTCGCACTGGATGGGGATCAGGACCTCCTGGCCCGCCACCAACGCATTGACCGTCAGGAGGCCGAGTGAGGGCGGGCAGTCGATGAGGATGTAGTCCAGCGGCTGCTCGTACGCCTGGATGGCACGCTGCAGCCTGCTCTCCCGGGCCACCAGGGACACCAGCTCGATCTCAGCACCGGCGAGATCGATCGTGGCGGGGGCGCAGAAGAGGCCTTCTACATCGGGGACGGGCTGGACGACCTCGGAGAGCGGCTTGCTCTCCACCAACACGTCGTAGATGGACGGGACTTCTGCGTGATGGTCGATACCCAGTGCCGTGGACGCATTGCCCTGTGGGTCGAGGTCGACCACCAAGACACGGCCGCCGTGCAGGGCCAGCGACGCGGCCAGGTTGACGGTCGTCGTCGTCTTGCCCACACCGCCCTTCTGGTTGGCGACCACCATGATTCGGGTCTGCTCGGGCCGTGGCAGGCCCTCGCCGGCGCGGCCCAGTGCCTCCACCGCCAGTTGGGCAGCACGACCGATGGGAGTGTCGTCCATCGGAGGCGGTGTTTCACGTGAAACATCCGCCCCCATCGACTCGGTACGGGGACCGGGGACCGGATCGGTCATCGGTCCCGCGATGTTGGCGTCGGACCGCAAGGATTCACTCTCCTCGACTTCAGGCTCGCTATGAACAGAGCCTCCCATGCCTTCGGGGTCGTGAACCAGTGAGGCCTGGCGTTCTGTGGAGAAATCCACCTCTGTGGACAACTCGGCTCCCTCACCGAGTGAACCGAGAGGCTTACGGTCGCGGGGTTCGGCCGCAGCGCGGCCACGACTGATGATGCCGTGCAGCAGTGAGCGACGTTTCACGTGAAACACGATGCACAGCAGCCGGGGCCGAACTGCCGCGACACTCCGGCATGCATCGGTTTGGCAGCTTGTGTGGAGTACGTCTCGTCGTCAGGACGGATCAGCGTCGCCGGCGTGTCCGGCCCGTGCGAGCCGCCTTGGCGCGCTTCGCGGCGAAGCGCACACCGCCGGGGCTCTCCCCGACCTCGACCCGCACGACCGTGGACATCGGGTCCACCACGCCCTCACCCACATGCAGGATGGACGTCTCCACAGCACCCAGCTTGCTCAGTGCCGCGGACGCGCTCTTCAGCTCCTCCTCGGCGGCATCGCCCTTGAGCGCGAGCATCTCCCCGTAGGGCCGCAGCAGCGGGACGCCCCAGGTGGCGAGACGGTCGAGCGGCGCGACGGCTCGGGCGGTCACGACGTGGACAGGCTGGATCTTCCCCATGACCTCTTCGGCCCGGCCGCGCACGACCGTCACGTGATCCAGGCCGAGCAGCTCCACGACCTCGGTGAGGAAGTTGGTGCGCCGCAGCAGCGGCTCCAGCAGCGTGATCTTCAGGTCCTCCCGGACGAGTGCCAGGGGAATGCCGGGCAGCCCGGCGCCCGAGCCGACATCGCACACGGTCACACCCTCGGGCACGACCTCCGAGAGCACGGCACAGTTCAGCAGGTGCCGCTCCCACAGGCGGGGCACTTCACGCGGACCGATGAGACCGCGCTGCACGCCGGCCTGAGCGAGCAGCTCGGCGTACCGCACCGCATCCGCGAAGCGATCACCGAACACCTCGCGCGCCTGCTCGGGCGCGGGGGGAAGCTCCGCTGCCTCCGTCACGGGGGACCGTCCTTCCGTACGGCGTCGGCGCGCCCAGCGCCGACGCCAGAACCACCAGAACTATCAGGCTGACAAAGTTCGGCCCCGCCTGCGCAACAGACGGGGCCGGGGAACGTAAGGGCCGATCAGGCGGGCAGCACGACGACGAAGCGCTGCGGCTCCTCGCCCTCGGACTCGCTGCGCAGGCCCGCGGCCTTGACCGCGTCGTGCACGACCTTGCGCTCGAACGGCGTCATCGGCTGCATCTTCACGGCCTCACCGGTGCTCTTGGCCTCGGCGGCGGCCTTGGCACCCAGCTCGGACAGCTCGGAACGCTTCTGGGCGCGGTAACCCGCGATGTCGAGCATCAGACGGCTGCGGTCGCCGGTCTCCCGGTGCACCGCCAGACGGGTGAGCTCCTGGAGCGCCTCCAGCACCTCGCCGTCGCGGCCGACCAGCTTCTGCAGGTCGCGGCCCGCGTCGCTGATGATCGAGACGGAGGCACGGTCGGCCTCGACGTCCATGTCGATGTCGCCGTCGAGGTCGGCGATGTCGAGCAGACCCTCCAGGTAGTCCGCAGCGATCTCGCCCTCCTGCTCCAGGCGGGACAGGGTGTCTGCACCCTCGGCAGCGGCGGAGGTGGTGCCTTCCGTCACGGGATGGACTCCTTCTTACTTCTTGGACGGGGACTTGGGCCGCTGCGGGCCCTTGCGCTGTCCGGACTGGGCCTTGCTGCGGGTACCACCGCCGGACTTCCCGCCGCCCTTCTGGGCAGCAGCGGCGGGCTTGGCGTCGTCGGGCTCGTCGGACTTGCTCAGCGACGTCTTCGGCTCGGCCTCGCCGGCCGCCTTCGCGGTGCCGGACTGGCGCTGAGACTTGCTCTGGCGCTTGGGCTGCTGGCGCTTCGGGGTGGCCGTGGTCGGCGTACCGTCCTCGGTCTCGACAGCGGCAGAGGTGTCGCCCTTGATCACGGTGCCGTCGGCCTGGGCGACGAGTCCGGCCTTGCTGAGGCCGTTGATGAACTTGCGCTCGAACTCGTTGCGGTCGCGTCCCTTGGCGACGATCGCCTTGACGATGACCCGGTCGCGGCGCCGGCCGACCTTGCTGTGCTGTGTGACGTGCTTGTTCAGGCGCTCCAGGTACGAGGCCTGGGCCTTGGAACCCGGGGTCGGGTTGTTGTGGATGACGTACATCTGCTGGCCCATGGTCCACACGTTGGTGGTCAGCCAGTAGACGAGGACACCGACGGGGAAGTTGATGCCGAAGACGGCGAACATGACGGGGAAGACGTACATCAGCATCTTCTGCTGCTGCATGAACGGCGTCTTCACCGTGGTGTCGACGTTCTTCGTCATCAGCTGGCGCTGCGTGAAGAACTGCGACGCCGACATCAGGACGATCATGATGGCGGTGACCACACGGACGTCGGTGAGGGAGGCACCGAGTGCTTCCACCTTCGACGCGCTGTCGGTGAACTTCGCCGCCAGCGGCGCACCGACGATGTGGGCCTTCTGCGCGCTCTGCAGCAGGCTCTGGTTGATCACACCGATGGTGTCGCCCGTCGCGATGCTGTTGAGCACGTGGTACAGGGCGAAGAAGAACGGCGACTGCGCCAGGATGGGAAGGCACGAGGAGAGCGGGTTGGTGCCCGTCTCCTTGTACAGCTTCATCATCTCTTCGGACTGACGCTGCTTGTCGTTCTTGTAGCGCTCCTGGATCTTCTTCATCTCGGGCTGCAGCGTCTGCATGGCCCGGGTCGACTTGATCTGCTTCACGAAGAGCGGAATGAGGCAGATACGGATCAGGATCACCAGGGACACGATCGACAGGCCCCAGGCCCAGCCGGTGTCAGGGCCGAAGAGGGCGCCGTACACCGAATGGAACTGGACGATGACCCAGGAGACGGGTGTGGTGATAAAGCTGAAGAGGCTGGCAATCGTGTCCACTAATCATGCTCCTTGGGCATGGGACGGTGTCTCTGCGGCCGGGCTCGAAGGACTGGACTGACTTGTGGGAGAAGTCTGTCCCTCGGTGGCCGGGTCGGCGGCGGAGGGCCCGCCCTTGCGTGCACGCCACGCGGTACGCAGCATTTCGTGCCACCGCGGACGCTTGCGCGGCGGGACATGGTCCACACCACCCAGCGACCACGGATTGCACCGCAGGATGCGCCAGGCCGTGAGTGCCGTTCCCTTGATGGCACCGTGCCGGTCGATGGCCGTGTAGCCGTAGTGGGAGCACGACGGGTAGTACTTGCAGACCGGCCCGAGCAGCGGACTGATCGTCCACTGGTAGAGCTTGATCAGAGCCAGCAGCGGGTACTTCATCGCGCGCCCCCTCCCAGCAACCGCTGGAGAGCGGCATCCAGGTCTCGGGCCAGCTGTGCATGGTCGGCGTCGCCCGATCCGGGCAGCGCTCGTACGACTACCAGGCTACCGGGGGGCAGCTGGGCGACTCGCTCGCGCATCAGATGGCGAAGCCTGCGCTTCACCTTGTTGCGCACGACCGCGCCACCCACAGCTTTGCTCACGACGAAACCCGCACGCGTCGGGGGAGCGCTCTCCCCAGGCGCGTGCGGGTCCGTGGCACCGCTACGTAGGTGGACGACGAGGAGAGGGCGTCCGGCCCGGCGTCCTCGTCGTACCGCGGTCGCGAAGTCCTCGCGCCGCCTCAGCCGATGCTCGGTAGGCAGCACGACGTCATGACCTGATCGGGATCAGGCGGACAGGTTGGCGCGACCCTTGCTGCGGCGGTTCGCGAGAATCGCGCGGCCGGCACGGGTACGCATCCGCAGGCGGAAGCCGTGGGTCTTCGCGCGACGACGGTTGTTCGGCTGGAAGGTGCGCTTGCTCACTCGGGGGCTCCAGAAGAAATCGGTAGATGCGGGGTGCCGTCCTGGCTGTCACCGTGCGCCCACGAGTAGCTCGCAGTTACGCCCGAGTGCACCGCTGACCGATCACCCAAATGACCTGTGCCCATCGGAGGCAGGCGGCAGCAGCCATCGACAACTCGACCTGGTTACGGTACGCGCGGCTACGCCATCCGGTCAAACCGGGAGCCGCCGGGAGACACTTGTCCACAGGCTGGGGACAACAACTTGAACCCTACCGGCCGCCCTGACTACCGTGACGGAACTCCGATTCGTTCCCTTATCCCTGCCCCACCCGATTTACATCCCGAGCCGTCCCAGAACCACACGTTCGTGGGACCTGTGAGAGAGCGTGCCCTGTGGCTGACGTACCTGCCGATCTTGCCGCAGTGTGGCCACGCGTATTGGAGCAGCTCCTCGGGGAGGGTCGCGGTCAGGGGGTCGAGACCAAGGACGAGCACTGGATCCGGCGCTGCCAGCCGCTCGCGCTGGTCGCGGACACCGCTCTGCTCGCCGTACCGAACGAATTCGCGAAGGGCGTACTCGAGGGCCGTCTGGCGCCGATCGTCAGCGAGACGCTGAGCCGCGAATGCGGCCGCCCGATCCGGATCGCGATCACCGTCGACGACTCCGCGGGCGAGCCCCCGGCTTCGCCGGCGCCCCCGGCCCGCCCCCAGCAGCCGCGCTACGAGGAGCCCGAGCTCCCCGCCGCGCGCCAGGACCGCGACGGATACGAGGGGTACGGCCGCCACCGCGCCGACCAGATGCCGGGGGCACCCGGCGATCAGCATCCGCCTACGCGCGGAGATCAACTGCCCACCCCGCGTCCCGCGTACCCGTCCGAGTACCAGCGCCCCGAGCCCGGCGCCTGGCCGCGGCCCACGCAGGACGAGTACGGCTGGCAGCAGCAGCGCCTCGGCTTCCCCGAGCGTGACCCGTACGCGTCACCGGGGCAGGACTCCTACGGCTCGCAGGAACAGTACGGCGGTCAGGACCAGTACGGCGGTCAAGATCAGTACGGCGGCGGTCAGGACTCGTACAACGCGCAGGACTCCTATAAATCCCACGGGTCCCAGGACTCATACGGATCCCATGGATCCCACCAATCCCACGGCTCGCAGGACTCCTACGGCTCTCACGGACCCCGTGGCTCCCACGGCTCACAGGACTCGTACGGCTCGTCCGCCCAGGACTACCGCCCGCAGTCCATGGAGCGCCCCTCCTACGAGCCGTCGCGCTCCGACTACGACACCTCACGCCCCGAGTACGACCAGCGCGACGCGGTCCGCCGGGAGCTGCCCGAGCCGCCGGCCGGCTCGGGGCACGTGCACCGCGGCGGCCCCGTCGGCCCGAACCTGCCCACCACCGGTGCGCCCGGCCCGCTGGCCGCGCAGCCCGCGCCCGCGACCGGCCCCGGCGAGCCCACCGCGCGTCTGAACCCCAAGTACCTCTTCGACACGTTCGTCATCGGCGCCTCCAACCGCTTCGCGCACGCCGCCGCGGTCGCTGTCGCCGAGGCGCCGGCGAAGGCGTACAACCCGTTGTTCATCTACGGGGAGTCCGGGCTCGGCAAGACCCACCTGCTGCACGCCATCGGGCACTACGCCCGCAGCCTCTACCCGGGCACCCGGGTGCGGTACGTGAGCTCGGAGGAGTTCACCAACGAGTTCATCAACTCCATCCGCGACGGCAAGGGCGACAGCTTCCGCAAGCGGTACCGCGAGATGGACATCCTGCTCGTCGACGACATCCAGTTCCTGGCGGACAAGGAGTCGACGCAGGAGGAGTTCTTCCACACCTTCAACACGCTCCACAACGCGAACAAGCAGATCGTGCTGTCCAGCGACCGGCCGCCGAAGCAGCTGGTCACGCTGGAGGACCGGCTGCGGAACCGTTTCGAGTGGGGCCTGATCACCGACGTCCAGCCGCCCGAGCTGGAGACTCGTATCGCGATCCTCCGCAAGAAGGCGGTGCAGGAGCAGCTGAACGCGCCGCCGGAGGTGCTGGAGTTCATCGCGTCCCGGATCTCGCGCAACATCCGCGAGCTGGAGGGCGCGCTGATCCGGGTCACGGCGTTCGCCTCGCTCAACCGGCAGCCCGTGGATCTGGGACTGACGGAGATCGTCCTCAAGGACCTCATCCCCGGCGGCGAGGACTCGGCCCCCGAGATCACCTCGACGGCCATCATGAGCGCGACGGCGGACTACTTCGGGCTGACCGTCGAGGACCTGTGCGGCACGTCCCGGGGCCGCGCCCTCGTCACCGCCCGGCAGATCGCCATGTACCTCTGCCGTGAGCTGACGGACCTGTCGCTGCCGAAGATCGGCGCGCTGTTCGGCGGCCGCGACCACACGACGGTCATGCACGCGGACCGCAAGATCCGCAATCTGATGGCCGAGCGCCGCTCCATCTACAACCAGGTCACCGAGCTGACCAACCGCATCAAGAACGGCTGACGTACCGAGCGGCAGACCGCCGAGGGCGCTCCCGGAGGAGGTTTCCGGGGGCGCCCTTCGTCATGTCGCGGTCCCCGGCTGTTCGATTACCTGCCGGGTTACGGCCACCCTCCACAGATTCGGTGACTTTTTCCCGTCCACATCCTGGGGACTGGGAAGTTGTCCAGACTGTGTCCACAGAGGCTCCTGCTGAGGGGCCATCAGGCCAGGTCACCTGCATGTGGATTCGTGGACGAACGATCTCCACAGACTGTGGACAGAGAGGAGATCCACAGGCTGTGCATCGAGTTTTCCACCGACAACCCACAGGCTGGGGCTAGTTGTCCCCAGCGATCCCGGGCTTCTCCACATCGCTGTCCACTGTTCGGCAACACGACGCGCCTTCTCACCGGGTCGAGTGAAAGGCGTCACACAAAGCTGCCGGGTTGGGCTGTGGGAAAGGTGGGTAAAGCTGGGGACGGCGCTGGGGAGAACTCGCCTCTCCCTGTGCACGGGGTGTGCAGAACTTTCCGTTCTCCACAGAGACACCAGGTTGTCCACTGCCTTCACCCACAGGCCCGGTGGACAAAATTCCCGCTCTGAGCTGGGCAAACGGGGTTATCCACGGTATCCACAGCCCCTACTACTACTCCCAACTAGAGAGAGCTGGGAATTCGTTTCGAAGTGGGTCCTGTGCACAACTCGCTCTTCGGCGCCCGACTGCCCCTCGTCACGACTTGACCCCGAGAGGCACCTACTGTCAGTGCGGTGCGTCAGACTGGTCCCCGGTGTCCTCCCCATCCCAGGGACCGTCGACACCGAGACAGACGACGAGGGCCAGGCAGAGCGAGAAGCGCCGGCAACAGCAGGAGGCGGCAACAGTGAAGATCCGGGTGGAACGCGACGTACTCGCGGAGGCAGTGGCCTGGGCAGCGCGCAGCCTCCCGGCCCGGCCGCCGGCGCCTGTCCTCGCCGGACTGCTGCTGAAGGCCGAGGAAGGCCAGCTGAGCCTGTCCAGCTTCGACTACGAGGTCTCCGCGCGGGTGTCGGTGGAGACGGAGGTCGAGGAGGAGGGCACGGTCCTGGTCTCGGGCCGCCTGCTCGCGGACATCTGCCGCGCGCTCCCCAACCGGCCGGTGGAGATCTCCACAGACGGTGTACGGGCGACCGTGGTCTGCGGTTCCTCCCGGTTCACACTCCACACCCTGCCTGTGGAGGAGTACCCGGCCCTGCCGCAGATGCCGAACGCGACGGGCACGGTCCCCGGCGAGGTCTTCGCCTCCGCGGCCGCCCAGGTGGCCATCGCGGCCGGCCGCGACGACACGCTGCCCGTCCTGACGGGTGTGCGCATCGAGATCGAGGGCGACACCGTCACGCTGGCGTCCACCGACCGCTACCGCTTCGCGGTCCGCGAGTTCCTGTGGAAGCCGGAGAACCCGGAGGCCTCCGCGGTCGCCCTGGTGCCCGCCAAGACGCTCCTGGACACCGCCAAGGCCCTCACGAGCGGCGACAGCGTCATCCTGGCGCTGTCGGGCGGGGGCTCGGGCGAGGGGCTGATCGGTTTCGAGGGCGCGGGCCGTCGCACGACCACGCGTCTGCTGGAGGGCGACCTCCCGAAGTACCGCTCGCTGTTCCCGACCGAGTTCAACAGCGTCGCCGTGATCGAGACGGCCCCCTTCGTGGAGGCCGTCAAGCGTGTGGCCCTGGTCGCCGAGCGCAACACCCCGGTGCGGCTCAGCTTCGAGCAGGGCGTGCTGATCCTGGAGGCCGGTTCCAGCGACGACGCACAGGCTGTGGAGCGGGTCGACGCCCAGCTGGAGGGCGACGACGTGTCGATCGCCTTCAACCCGACGTTCCTGCTGGACGGCCTGAGCGCGATCGACTCCCCGGTCGCCCAGCTGTCCTTCACGACGTCCACGAAGCCCGCGCTGCTCAGCGGCAAGCCGGCGCTGGACGCCGAGGCGGACGACGCCTACAAGTACCTGATCATGCCGGTGCGGCTCAGCGGCTGAGCAGCGTCGGTTGTCCACAGGCTGGGGGCAAACCCGCAGGTGGGGGCCTACGACTGAGCGCGTATGCCCACAGATGTGCGCGAGCGTCCGGGTTTAGGCTCGGACGTGGCACGCGAGTGCCGCAACGCCACATCGGACACCTGTACACCTAAGGAAAACAACTGATGGAGCTCGGTCTCGTCGGCCTCGGCAAGATGGGCGGCAACATGCGCGAGCGGATCCGCCGCGCGGGCCACACCGTCCTCGGATACGACCGCAACGCGGATCTCGCCGATGTCCACAGCCTGCAGGAGCTTGTGGGCAAGCTCAGCGGCCCCCGCGTGGTCTGGGTGATGGTCCCGGCAGGCGAGGCCACGCAGTCCACGATCGACGAGCTCGCCGAACTGCTGGAGCCCGGTGACGTCGTCGTGGACGGCGGCAACTCCCGCTGGACCGACGACGAGAAGCACGCCGAGGAGCTGGCGGCCAAGGGCATCGGCTTCGTCGACTGCGGTGTCTCCGGCGGCGTCTGGGGCCTGGAGAACGGCTACGCGCTGATGTACGGCGGCGACAAGGAGAGCGTCGCCAAGGTGCAGCCGGTCTTCGACGCCCTCAAGCCGGAGGGCGACTTCGGCGCGGTGCACGCGGGCAAGGTCGGCGCGGGCCACTTCGCGAAGATGGTCCACAACGGCATCGAGTACGCGATGATGCAGGCCTACGCCGAGGGCTGGGAGCTCCTGGAGAAGGTCGACTCCGTGACCGACGTCCGGGATGTCTTCCGCTCCTGGCAGGAGGGCACGGTCATCCGCTCCTGGCTGCTGGACCTCGCGGTCAACGCGCTCGACGAGGACGAGCACCTGGACGGGCTCCGGGGTTATGCACAGGACTCCGGCGAGGGACGCTGGACTGTGGAGGCAGCGATCGACCACGCGGTGCCGCTGCCGGCGATCACCGCGTCGCTGTTCGCGCGGTTCGCCTCCCGCCAGGAGGACTCGCCCCAGATGAAGATGATCGCGGCGCTGCGGAACCAGTTCGGCGGCCACGCGGTCGAGAAGAAGTAAGCAACACCCGAGCGCCTGGGAGGTCGGCGAAACGACCATGCACGTCACGCATCTGTCGCTGGCCGACTTCCGCTCCTATCCCCGGGTCGAGGTCCCGCTCGATCCGGGGGTGACGGCCTTCGTCGGGCCGAACGGGCAGGGCAAGACCAACCTCGTCGAGGCCGTCGGCTATCTCGCCACCCTCGGCAGTCACCGGGTCTCCTCCGACGCTCCCCTGGTCCGCATGGGCGCCGAGCGCGCCATCATCCGGGCCCAGGTCCGGCAGGGCGACCGGCAGCAGCTGGTCGAGCTGGAGCTGAACCCGGGGCGCGCCAACCGCGCCCGTATCAACCGGTCCTCGCAGGTCAAGCCGCGTGACGTGCTGGGGATCATACGGACGGTCCTCTTCGCGCCCGAGGATCTCGCCCTGGTCAAGGGCGACCCCGGTGAGCGGCGCCGGTTCCTCGACGAGCTGATCACCGCCCGCTCACCGCGCATGGCCGGGGTCCGCTCCGACTACGACCGGGTCCTCAAGCAGCGCAACACCCTGCTGAAGTCGGCCGCGCTGGCCCGTCGGCACGGCGGCCGCAGTGTGGACATGTCCACGCTCGACATCTGGGACCAGCACCTCGCGCGCGCGGGCGCCGAGCTGCTCGCCCAGCGCCTGGATCTGATCGCCGCCGTCCAGCCGCTCGCCGACAAGGCGTACGAGCAGCTCGCCCCAGGTGGTGGCCCCATCGCCCTGGAGTACAAGCCGTCCGCGCCGGGCGAGGCGCACACCCGCGAGGACCTCTTCGAACAGCTGATGGCGGCGCTCGCCGAGGCCCGCAAGCAGGAGATCGAGCGGGGCGTCACCCTGGTCGGCCCGCACCGGGACGACCTCCAGCTCAAGCTCGGCCAGCTGCCCGCCAAGGGCTACGCCTCGCACGGCGAGTCCTGGTCCTATGCGCTGGCCCTGCGCCTGGCCTCGTACGACCTGCTGCGTGCCGAGGGCAATGAGCCGGTGCTGGTGCTGGACGACGTCTTCGCCGAGCTGGACACCCGTCGCCGTGAGCGCCTGGCCGAGCTGGTCGCGCCCGGTGAGCAGGTCCTGGTGACGGCGGCGGTCGAGGACGACGTACCGCATGTGCTGTCCGGGACGCGGTTCGCCGTGTCCGAGGGGGCGGTGGAGCGCGTATGACGGAGAACACACCCGGGAGCGACCCCAAGCCCCCGTCCGCCAAGCCCCCTGCCCCTGAGCCCTCCGGCGTCGACCTCGCGCGCGTGGCGCTCCGCGCGGCGAAAGAAGCCGCACGCGCGCGTGGAGACGCGGCTCAGCAGAAGAGGCAGGCGCGGCGCGGCGGGCTGCGCT
The DNA here is from genome assembly GCF_045040895.1 of Streptomyces purpurascens. Classification (NCBI taxonomy): domain Bacteria; kingdom Bacillati; phylum Actinomycetota; class Actinomycetes; order Kitasatosporales; family Streptomycetaceae; genus Streptomyces; species Streptomyces purpurascens. The sequence continues at coordinate 4,657,544 of NZ_CP108341.1, forward strand.
CCGGCGCGCGCGCCGACGGCCGCGATCCGATGGCGCTCGGCTCGGCGATCAACCGGCTGATCACCGAGCGCGGCTGGGAGGCCCCGGCCGCGGTGGGCGGTGTGATGGGCCGCTGGCCGCAGATCGTCGGCGAGGACGTGGCCAACCACTGTGTGCCGGAGAAGTACGACGAGGACGAGCACGTCCTGATCGTGCGCTGTGACTCGACGGCCTGGGCGACGAACCTGCGGCTGCTCGCCCCGACCCTGGTCGCACGCCTCAACGAGGACCTGGGCCACGGCACCGTCCGGCAGATCAAGGTGCTGGGCCCCAGCGCCCCCACCCGCCGCTACGGCCCCCTGCGTGCCCCGGGCAGCAGTGGACCTGGTGATACCTACAGGTGACTTACGTCACGTCTGGCTGGGCCGTGGCGGCCCGGTCGGAGCCGTTCCGGGCACCCTTTTCTGCCACCGCACACGGTTGCGAATAGCGACCTGACTCCGAAGTAGCCAAGGGTTGACGGCCGGAAGCGCTGAGTGCCTCCGTGAGCCTCTTGGAGCCCCCATCCGCATATCGGGAGTCGGGGAAGACCCGTCGAGGGCGGCACATGCGGACTCAGGTACCGGCAAACCCCCATCAGTGTCGGTGCTACCGGTAGACTGGAAGCAATCCCGCCCCACTCGCTGGGGACCGTCCGGGACAAGCTGAGCAACGCTGATCAAGGCTTACCAACGCAACATGCCGCAGCCGCTCCGGCAACCCGCCGGCGAGCCTGGCTCGTGCTGTGCCAGAAAGGGCGCTTCGTGGCCGATTCCGGCAACCCCAACGAGAACATCCCGTCCACCGACGAAGGCGTGACCAGCGAGGCGATCACCTCCCACGGCGAGGTCACCGCCTCGTACGACGCCAGTGCCATCACCGTCCTCGAGGGTCTGGACGCGGTCCGCAAGCGGCCCGGCATGTACATCGGCTCGACCGGTGAGCGCGGCCTGCACCACCTGGTGCAGGAGGTCGTCGACAACTCCGTCGACGAGGCGCTGGCCGGGCACGCGGACACGATCGACGTGACGATCCTCGCCGACGGCGGCGTACGGGTCGTGGACAACGGCCGTGGCATCCCGGTCGGCATCGTCCCCTCCGAGGGCAAGCCGGCCGTCGAGGTCGTGCTGACCGTGCTGCACGCGGGCGGCAAGTTCGGCGGCGGCGGCTACGCGGTCTCCGGTGGTCTGCACGGCGTGGGTGTCTCCGTCGTGAACGCCCTGTCGACCAAGGTGTCCGTCGAGATCAAGACCGACGGCTACCGCTGGACCCAGGACTACAAGTTGGGCGTCCCGACGGCGCCGCTCGCCCAGCACGAGGCCACGGACGAGCACGGCACCACGGTCACCTTCTGGGCCGACCCGGACATCTTCGAGACCACGAACTACTCCTTCGAGACGCTGTCGCGGCGCTTCCAGGAGATGGCGTTCCTCAACAAGGGCCTGCGCATCAACCTCGCCGACGAGCGCGAGTCGGCGAAGGCCACGGCCGGTGCGGACGAGGCCGGTGAGGACGAGAAGCACGAGGTCAAGGCTGTCTCGTACCACTACGAGGGCGGCATCGTCGACTTCGTGACGTACCTCAACTCCCGCAAGGGCGAAGCGGTGCACCCCACCGTGATCGACCTGGAGGCCGAGGACAAGGACAAGCACCTGTCCCTCGAGGTCGCCATGCAGTGGAACGGCGGCTACACCGAGGGTGTGTACTCCTTCGCCAACATCATCCACACGCACGAGGGCGGTACGCACGAAGAGGGCTTCCGGTCCGCGCTGACCTCGCTGATCAACAAGTACGCGCGTGACAAGCGGCTGCTGCGCGAGAAGGACGACAACCTCACCGGTGACGACATCCGCGAGGGTCTGACCGCGATCATCTCGGTCAAGTTGAGCGAGCCCCAGTTCGAGGGTCAGACGAAGACCAAGCTGGGCAACACCGAGGTCAAGACCTTCGTCCAGCGCGTCGTCTACGAGCACCTGGCCGACTGGCTGGACCGCAACCCCAACGAGGCCTCGGACATCATCCGCAAGGGCATCCAGGCGGCCACCGCGCGCGTGGCGGCCCGCAAGGCCCGTGACCTCACCCGCCGCAAGGGGCTGCTGGAGACCGCGTCCCTGCCGGGCAAGCTCTCCGACTGCCAGTCGAACGACCCCACCAAGTGCGAGATCTTCATCGTCGAGGGTGACTCCGCCGGCGGCTCGGCCAAGTCCGGCCGAAACCCCGAGTACCAGGCGATCCTCCCGATCCGCGGCAAGATCCTCAACGTCGAGAAGGCGCGGATCGACAAGATCCTGCAGAACCAGGAGATCCAGGCGCTGATCTCCGCCTTCGGCACCGGGGTCCACGAGGACTTCGACATCGAGAAGCTGCGCTATCACAAGATCATCCTGATGGCGGACGCCGACGTCGACGGCCAGCACATCAACACCCTGCTGCTGACCTTCCTGTTCCGCTTCATGCGGCCGCTGGTCGAGGCCGGGCACGTGTACCTCTCCCGTCCGCCGCTCTACAAGATCAAGTGGGGCAAGGACGACTTCGAGTACGCGTACTCCGACCGCGAGCGCGACGCCCTCATCGAGATGGGCCGCAACGCCGGCAAGCGCATCAAGGACGACTCGGTGCAGCGCTTCAAGGGTCTCGGCGAGATGAACGCCGAGGAACTGCGCATCACGACCATGGACCAGGAGCACCGTGTCCTCGGCCAGGTCACCCTCGACGACGCCGCCCAGGCCGACGACCTGTTCTCGGTCCTCATGGGTGAGGACGTCGAGGCCCGCCGCGCGTTCATCCAGCGCAACGCCAAGGACGTCCGCTTCCTCGACATCTGAGTCGGTCTCAGCTGACCGCACCAGGAAGGACCTTCACCAGCAATGACCGACGAGAACACTCCCGTGACGACGCCCGAGGGTGACGCCTTGGCCATGCGCGTCGAGCCCGTCGGGCTCGAGACGGAGATGCAGCGCTCGTATCTCGACTACGCGATGTCCGTCATCGTCTCGCGTGCGCTTCCGGACGTCCGCGACGGCCTCAAGCCCGTCCACCGCCGTGTGCTGTACGCCATGTACGACGGCGGCTACCGCCCCGAGCGCGGCTTCTACAAGTGCGCCCGTGTCGTCGGCGACGTCATGGGCAACTACCACCCGCACGGCGACTCCTCGATCTACGACGCGCTCGTGCGCCTCGCGCAGTCCTGGTCGATGCGCATGCCGCTCGTGGACTCCAACGGCAACTTCGGCTCTCCGGGCAACGACCCGGCCGCGGCCATGCGGTACACCGAGTGCAAGATGGCGCCGCTGTCGATGGAGATGGTCCGTGACATCGACGAGGAGACCGTCGACTTCACGGACAACTACGACGGCCGCTCCCAGGAGCCGACCGTCCTGCCGGCCCGCTTCCCGAACCTGCTGATCAACGGCTCGGCCGGTATCGCGGTCGGCATGGCGACCAACATCCCGCCGCACAACCTCCGCGAGGTCGCGGCCGGCGCCCAGTGGTACCTGGAGAACCCCGAGGCCTCGCACGAGGAGCTCCTGGACGCGCTGCTGGAGCGCATCAAGGGCCCCGACTTCCCGACCGGCGCGCTCGTCGTCGGCCGCAAGGGCATCGAGGAGGCGTACCGCACCGGCCGCGGCTCCATCACCATGCGCGCGGTCATCGAGGTCGAGGAGATCCAGAACCGCCAGTGCCTGGTGGTGACGGAACTGCCGTACCAGGTGAACCCGGACAACCTCGCCCAGAAGATCGCCGACCTGGTGAAGGACGGCAAGATCGGCGGCATCGCCGACGTCCGCGACGAGACGTCCTCGCGCACGGGCCAGCGCCTGGTCATCGTGCTGAAGCGTGACGCGGTCGCCAAGGTCGTCCTGAACAACCTGTACAAGCACACCGACCTGCAGACGAACTTCGGCGCCAACATGCTGGCGCTGGTGGACGGCGTGCCGCGCACGCTCTCGCTCGACGCGTTCATCCGCCACTGGGTGACGCACCAGATCGAGGTCATCGTCCGCCGTACGCGCTTCCGGCTGCGCAAGGCCGAGGAGCGGGCGCACATCCTGCGCGGTCTGCTGAAGGCCCTGGACGCCATCGACGAGGTCATCGCGCTGATCCGGCGCAGTGACACCGTCGAGATCGCGCGCCACGGCCTGATGGACCTCCTGGAGATCGACGAGATCCAGGCCAACGCCATCCTCGAGATGCAGCTGCGCCGGCTCGCCGCCCTGGAGCGCCAGAAGATCGTCCAGGAGCACGACGAGCTCCAGGCGAAGATCAACGAGTACAACGAGATCCTCGCCAGCCCGGTCCGCCAGCGCGGGATCGTCAGCGAGGAGCTGGCCGCGATCGTCGAGAAGTTCGGCGACGACCGCCAGACGAAGCTGATCCCGTACGAGGGCGACATGTCCATCGAGGACCTGATCGCCGAGGAGGACATCGTCGTCACGGTCACCCGGGGTGGCTACATCAAGCGCACCAAGACCGACGACTACCGGGCCCAGAAGCGCGGCGGCAAGGGCGTGCGCGGCACGAAGCTCAAGGAAGACGACATCGTCGACCACTTCTTCGTGTCCACCACGCACCACTGGCTGCTGTTCTTCACGAACAAGGGCCGCGTCTACCGCGTCAAGGGCTACGAGCTGCCCGACGCCGGCCGGGACGCGCGCGGCCAGCACGTCGCGAACCTGCTCGCCTTCCAGCCGGACGAGGCGATCGCCGAGATCCTGGCGATCCGCAACTACGAGGCGGTTCCCTACCTCGTTCTCGCCACCAAGGCCGGGCTGGTGAAGAAGACGCCTCTGAAGGATTACGATTCGCCCCGTTCCGGCGGTGTGATCGCCATCAACCTCCGTGAGCAGGAGGACGGTTCGGACGACGAACTGATCGGAGCCGAGCTGGTCTCGGCAGACGATGATCTGCTTCTGATCAGCAAGAAGGCCCAATCGATCAGGTTCACCGCGTCGGACGAAACTCTGCGACCCATGGGCCGTGCCACCTCGGGTGTCAAGGGCATGAGCTTCCGCGAGAGCGACGAGCTGCTCTCGATGAATGTTGTTCGACCCGGTACGTTCGTGTTCACTGCCACAGACGGCGGGTACGCGAAGCGGACCAACGTCGACGAGTACCGCGTCCAGGGTCGCGGCGGCCTCGGCATCAAGGCCGCCAAGATCGTCGAGGACCGTGGCTCCCTCGTCGGCGCGCTGGTGGTCGAGGAGACCGACGAGATCCTCGCCATCACGCTGTCGGGCGGTGTGATTCGTACGCGAGTCAACGAGATCAGGGAAACCGGCCGTGACACCATGGGCGTCCAACTGATCAATCTGGGCAAGCGCGATGCCGTGGTCGGCATCGCTCGCAACGCCGAGGCGGGACGCGAGGCGGAAGAGGTCGACGGCGACATCGTCGTCGACGAGACCGCCGAAGGCGCCGCGACCACCGGCACGGACGAGGGTGAGGCGCCCTCGTCTGAGTAGCACGAGGAGTGAGTCAGCGTGAGCGGAGCCACGGGCGCCGGACCGAGCGGTACCTCGAGGGGTACGGACACGGACGACGGCGGCCGTGGCTCCGCCGCGCGTGCGGCTGACCCGCACACGACCAACCTGAAGGCGGTCAAGCCGACCGCGAAGGACGACTCGCCCTCGCCTGACACGCATGGATCCCAGGGGGGAACTGTGACGGACACCCGAGGTCCGCAGACCCAGCAGCACAGCGCTGGAGCGGGCCCGGCCGCATCCGGCGCCCAGCCACAACCGCAGCCTCAGGGGGCCGCGCAGGAGCAGGGCACCTCGCACACGGCCTCCCCGCTGCCGGGAGAACGGCAGGCACAGCAGCAGGCCGGGCCGTACCACCCGCCGCAGGCCTATCCGGCGCAGCAGGCGGCGGCCGGTGCCGGCGCCGGTGCTTCCGCCGGTGCCGTACGGCGCCCCCGCACGGGAGCGGCCCGCACCGTGCCCCGTGTCCGCAAGGCGCGGCTGCGGGTGTCGAAGGCCGACCCCTGGTCGGTGATGAAGGTCAGCTTCCTGCTCTCCATCGCGCTGGGCATCTGCACGATCGTCGCGTCCGCCGTGCTGTGGATGGTGATGGACGCGATGGGCGTCTTCTCGACGGTCGGCGGCACGATCTCGGAGGCGACCGGCTCGAACGAGTCCAACGGCTTCGACCTGCAGGCTTTCCTGTCGCTGCCCAACGTCCTGATGTTCACGTCGGTCATCGCGGTCATCGACGTCGTCCTGGCGACGGCCCTCGCGACCCTCGGCGCGTTCATCTACAACCTGTCCGCGGGCTTCGTCGGCGGTGTGGAGCTGACGCTCGCCGAGGACGAGTGACACGAACCCTTTGACATGGTTTGACGTTGTCCCGACAACCGATTTTGGGACTGCCCATGTCGTGCGCTAATCTTCAGGAGTCAGCGCGCGGGACACACCCCCGCACAGCGCGGCGGGGCTATAGCTCAGTTGGTTAGAGCGCATCCCTGATAAGGATGAGGCCACAGGTTCAAATCCTGTTAGCCCCACCAGCATGATGAACCCCCAACCGGTAGCGGTTGGGGGTTTTCTGCGTCCCGGGGACCAGGTCATGGGGGTCAGAGCGACGGGACATGAGGAAGCCCGGCGGCTCTGTCGAGCTGCCGGGCCTGTACGCGGGGTCGCCGTTCGGATGAGCCGGGGGATCAGCGCTGCAGGGGAGCGAAATAGTCCGCCGTAGGGTCTGAGTCCGCGTCCGTGTCCTCGTCGGTGCGGTCGTCGGCGGATGATGCCGTCGCGTCCGTGAGCGGGCGGTGGCGGCAGCGGGGGGTCTTGCCGTGGGCCTCGGCCCGGATGCGCTGTTTCATCGTGGGGGGCAATGCCTTGGCCTGGGACGCGGGAGATGTCGCCGACGCCGTTCGCTGGTGCGGGATGCGCTCGCTGTTGCGCTCCGGCTCGGTCTGGAGTACCGCCGGGGCGGTGGTCCTGGTGACGAATCCGAGCGTCGTGCACAGCGCCAGGAAGGCGGTGACGATGGCGGTCCACAGCTTCATGACCTTGTTCCGGGCCATGGCCCCTCACTTTCGGGTCGGGCGATTTGCGTACTTTCCTCATGATGTGTATGGGGGTCGAGAAGTGGTGGACCGACGCCCGTGGCGCGGCGATGTTCCGATGAACACCACTCGGATGGACGCAAGAGGGGTGAAAATGTAGGGAGAGAGGAGAAAAGCGCCCGAAGTAACCGTCCGTCGGGGTGTGATCACCCTCCGATCGGAGCGGTGAACTCCGCTTCTATCCCGGTCCACCGGACGGGAGTTGAGGTCCGACTCAGGTCACCGATCGGTATCGGTCGGTGTGTATAGTCGGGCGCCAGAGGTCCCCTACGTCAACGAAAGACGAGGTCGCGCGGTGAAGAAGCTTCTCCTGGTCGCACTGGCCGCCATCGGCGGGCTCCTCGTGTACCGCCAGATCCAGGCGGATCGCGCCGAGCAGGATCTGTGGACGGAGGCGACTGACTCCGTGCCCACGGGTTCGTGAGTCACGACATCCCCGAGCACACCCCGGCCGCCTCGCGGTCGGGGTTTTGTGTGTCCTGGGGCCGGCCGTACGGGCAGGATGGGCCACGGCTCGCGGATTCATGGTCCTGAGGTCCGGTGACATGAGGGGTGGCGCGTGAGGGGACGGTGTCGTACGGGGTGGGGGCGTGCGGGCGCGTGGCGTGGTCGTCCGCCGGTGGCCGTGCGCCTGGGGGTCGTGGGGGTGGTGCTGGGCGCGACGGCTGCCGTGGCGCCGGGCCCGGCCGCCGTGGCCGCCGCCGGGGCCTCCGGTGCGGCCGTGACGCCGAGCCCGTACGCCTTCGCCGACGGTGCCCGGAGCATCGAGGGAGCGAGGAGCACCGCGGACGCCGTGATCCTGAAGCCCGGCACGGCCTACAAGAGCTCGCTCCCGAGCAGCGGCAAGGTCAGCTACAGCATCGAACTCGACGCCGTGTCGAACGCGTACGTGTCCGTCACCGCCGCCCCCTCCCCCGACAGCACCGTCTCCGTCATCGACGGGCTGCGGGTGTCCATGCAGGACGCCGAGGGCAATTCCTGCTCCGTCGACACCGCGAGCTTCGGCGCCGCCCGTAGTCCGCACCCGATCGCGGCCTGGGGCATGCGCGAGATCTCGCCCGCCAAGCCCCTGTGCCGGAAGGCCGGCACCTATTACGTGTCCGTCGAGCGGGTCGACCCGAAGGGCGAGGGCTCCTCGCCGGACGCCTGGGACCTGGAGCTCCTCGCCATGACGGAGCCGCGGACGGCGAAGGCGGGGGCGACCAGCGCGCCCGAGGTGTGGGACTCCGCCACTCCCCAGCCGCTCCAGGGGGAGGCCGAGCGTCGCCGGGGCGGGGCGGGATTCGCCGTGGCGACCCCTCTCGACCAGGGCGTCTGGCGGGACGACATCCGGCCCGGACAGACGGTCTTCTACGAGGTGCCGGTCGACTGGGGACGGCAGCTCCACGTCACCGCCGAGCTGGGCAGCACGGACGCCGGCGGCACCGGCTACACGCCCGGCGCCCTGGACCTGGCCCTCTACAACCCCGCCCGCGGTCACGTCGCCGACGTGAGTGTCGGCTACGACGGCGACCAGAAGTCCGGCAGCCTGCCTCCCCTGCCGCCGGTCGACCACGCCAACCGCAATGCCGCCGTCGGCCAGGTCGGCGCCATGCGCTTCGCCGGCTCCTACTACCTCGTCGCGCATCTCGCGGAGAGCGTGGCCGACAGCTTCGGCGACGGGCCGTTCAAGATGACACTGCGCGTCCGGGTGAGCGGAGCGGCGAAGAGCGGGCCCGAGTACGCGGGGGAGTCCCGGCCCGCGGGCGTCTTCGAGGTCTCGGACCAGGAGCGTCAGGCGGCGGCGGAGGGCGTGGCCGGGGGCGACGACACCGCGATGAGGGCGGTCGCCGTGGGCGGGATCGGCACCGGGAGCGCGCTGCTGGTGGGGCTAGGGGTGTGGACCGTGGTGGCGCGGCGGAGGAGCGCCGTGTAGCGCTGGGCCGGGCCAAGGGGCGGGACTGAGGGCCCGCGCGGGCTCGGATGCGGGCTCAGATGCGGGTCAGGGCCCAGAAGCCGACGGCGTAGCAGGCCAGGGCGAGCAGCAGGAGCGGGACCGCCACCTTGGCCGGAGGGCCGGGGCGGCGGCGCGGCCGTTCCGCGCGATGCCGTGAAGCGGCCCGGGCGGGCGGTGGGGCCTGCGGGGACTGGTGCGGGACCTGGGCGGTGTACGAGGCCGTGGAGGCGTCGGTGCGGTGGTGCGCCGCGGGGGGCAGGGGCTGACCGGGGTAGCCCGTGTGGCTGGAGTACGCCGGTGGGAGCGGCTGGGAGGTGTGCAGCCGGTGCGTGGTGTCGTAGGGGGAGACGGGGGTCTCCGGCTGGTACGGGGCGTGCGCCTGTGCCTCGTGGGGCCGGCCGTCGGGCGCGGGGGAGGAGGTGCCGGTGGCCTGCGGGGGCGGCAGGTGGAAACTGCCGGTGTCCGACATGGAGGCCGGCTGAGGCCGAGCAGGGGTGGACGGGGTGGCTGACGGGTCGGTGTCCTGGCGGGGGCCGGGCTGTACGGCCCCGGGGCCCGGGACCGACCAGGCCTGGCCGTTGTCGTCCGACGGTGCCTCGTCCGGCCCCGAGGCGGACGGCTCTTCCCTCCGGCCCAGTCCCCGCGCTCGCTCCAGCGGGCCCGCGGGGGCGAACCCCGGGGGAAGCGGGCCGAGTTGGTCGAAGATCTCGATCAGCTCGTCGTCCGGGCCGGGCTCCGGGAGGAGCTCCGCGGCGGCGGCCAGCGCCTTGCGCGCCCCCGTGGCCGTACGGAACCGCGCCTGCGGGTCCGGCTGCAGCAGCGTGGCCACCACCTGCCACAGCGGCTCCGGAATGCCCTGGGGCGCACCGGGCGTCCCGTGCTCGGCGAAGTACTGGATGAGCGCCTTGCTGTCCGGCTTGGCCCCCTCCAGCAGGTACAGCGCGACCAGTCCTACGGCGAACAGGTCGGCGGGGAAGTCGGGTTCGGCGCCCATCAGCTGCTCGGGCGCGAGATAGCCGGGCGTTCCCACGACGAGGTTGGTCTCCGTCAGGCGGGGCTCGCCCAGCCGCATCGCGATGCCGAAGTCGGACAGCCGCAGCCGCGGCCGGCCGGTGCCGGTGGCCTCCAGCAGCACGTTGGCGGGTTTGACGTCACGGTGCACGACGTCCTCCGCGTGCACTGCGGCCAGCCCCGCCAGCAGCTGGTCGAGCAGGGTGCAGACGAAGGCCGGCGGGACGGGGCCGTAGTCCCCGACGAGGTGGACCAGGGAACCGCCTGCGACCAGGTCCATGGTGAACAGGACCTTGTCGTCGTCGGCCGCCCAGCTGGAGGGGGCGAGCACATGGGGGTGGTCGATCCGCAGGGCCTGTTCGCGGACGAAGCGCAGCAGCGAGTGCGCGTCGCTCTGGAGCAGGACCTTGGCGGCCACGTAGCGGCGGCGGCGGTGGTCCCAGGCGCGCCAGACGGCACCGACCCCTCCGCGCCCGATCGGGTCGACCAGTTCGTACCGGCCGGCGAAGACCTCACCCATGGCTGTACGTCGCTCCTCCCCCTGCGGCTTCCCCCCTTGCCTCCCCCTCGACGAGCACTGCGACTCCCCGACGAGCGAGACGACTCCCCCGATGAGTGATACGAATCCCCCGTTGAGCGGGAGAACCCGCTCGCGCCGATCGGTCCCCCGTGCGTGACACGCCCCCTCGTGCCCGCCCGTACCGTGCGTTGTCCCCCGTCACGCCGATCAGCGTCCCCCGTCAGATCACCCGCGTCGGCTGCCGAACCCCCTTCGGCGGCCGGGCGGTGTGATCAGCTCTGGTGGGACTGGTAGTGCGCGACCGCGTCCGAGGTGCGGCCGGCGCCGTACACCCGGAGGAACTCTGCCAGTTCCGGGTGGGTCGGGGCGAGGGTCTCCGCGGCCTCGATGATGTCGCCCGCCGCCGCGACCGAGCGCAGCAGCGACTGGATCTCCCGGACCACGCGCTTGACCGTGGGCGCTCCCGAACTGGTCGTCGTCTGCGTGGTGTTGCTCAGCACCGAACCCCCCTGTGACTTCTTGATCTCCTCCATGCGCTCAGTGGCCTCGGCCGCGCTCACGCTGCCGTCCGCGACCTGCCCCGCCAGGTCCTGCAGCAACTGCACGCGCTGCACGACGGCCGGGTTGCCGATCTTCGCCCGCTGCCCGCTCATCAGCTGCGACAGCATCGGTGCGGACAGTCCCAGAACCCCCGCGAGACGAGCCTGGTTGAGACCAAGATCGTCGATGAGCCTACGGAAGAGCGCCCCCAACGGCTCCCCGTACCAGTTCCGCTGCAGTTCCCGCGCTCTTGCGGTGGCTTCCTGCTGTGCGGCGTCCATTGCGTCTCCCCATCGCTTCCCCATGTACGGCGGTTCGCGGTAGCGAACCACGCCGAGCATCTTACGGAGAGTGGTCGGCGACGGGGACCCCCAATCCTTTTGCGGAATCACGGGGGTGACCCGGTACTCTGGTCTCCGACGCCCGCCGGGACATGCTTCGTCCGGGCGGATGTCCCCTTCCGGGGCCTTAGCTCAGTTGGTAGAGCGCTGTCTTTGCATGGCAGATGTCAGGGGTTCGACTCCCCTAGGCTCCACTTGATCAGACCCCTCTGACCTGCGAAAACGCAGGCAGGGGGGTCTTTCTCGTGCCGGTCGGCGCATCGGGTCAGGCGGTGCTCACGGGTTCGGCCTCGTTCACGTCGTACGTGCCGAGGTGACGGTTGAAGACGACCCAGGCGATGGAGGTCGCGAGACCGCAGGACGCGATGACCAGGGCCGTGGTGGGACTGAGGAACTGGGAGACGGTGCCGCCCACGATCGCGCCGACGGGTTCGAAGCCCAGTGTCGTGAAGCGCATCGCGGAGGTGACCTGACCGATCATGTGCGTCGGCGTCACCATCTGCTTGATCGTCTCGCTCATGACCAGGTTCACGACGATGGCGAAGCTCCACAGGAACATCCCGGCGGCCACGGCCAGGAACCTCAGGAGGGAGGAGTCCAGCAGTTCGGAGCCGGGGACGAGGAAGGCGCCCACGGTGGGCACGACCAGGGACAGGACGTAGAGCAGCCGGGTCCGCACCCTGCTCATGAACGAGGAAGCGGCTGTCGCGGACAGCACACCGCCGAGGCCGCCGGCCGCGCTCGCGAGGCCGACGAGGAGGGGGCTGAAGCCCAACTCCTTGACCACATAGAAGGTGTAGACGGCGAAGAACATCGCGGTGAAGAAGTTGAAGTGGGCCGCGGAGACGATCACCGGTCGCAGCACGGGGTGGGAGAAGGCCCAGGTGAAGCCGGTCAGCGCGCCCTTGACCGACTCCTGCTCCGTGTCCTCCTGCTCGGCATCCTCGTCGGCGGCGTCCTGCCCGGCCTCTTGCGCGGTGGTCTCCTCGCCCTTCTTCGTGCTGCCTCCGGACCCGAGCAGCAGCACCGTGCTCGCGACGTAGCTGCAGACATCGGCGACCAGGGCCATGGGCGCGCCCAGTGCCTGGACCAGGAGCCCTCCCAGGCCCGGTCCCGCGACCTCGCTGACCGCGGTGCTGCCCTCCATATACGAGTTGATCTTGGGGAGTTGGCGGCGGTCGAACGTCAGCACCATGTGCGAGGACAGCGCGGAGTCGTACAGGAGGGTGAGGGCGCCGACCAGGAAGACGGTCGTGAAGAGCAGGGGGATGCTCAGCATGTCCAGCGCGTAGGCCACCGGGATCATCCCGATCAGCAGCAGACGCAGGATGTTCGCCGTCACCATGACCGACCTGCGCGGGTAGCGGTCGGCGGTCATGCCCACCCACAGCCCCAGGAGCAGCACGGCCAGCGACTCGGCACTGCCGAGCAGGCCCATCTCGAACGCGGAGGCGTCGAGGGTTCCCAGGGCGAGCAGCGGGATGATGACCACGCTGGCCTGGGTACCGAACAGGGACACGGTCTGGGCAGTCCACAGGTTTCTGAAACTGCTGTCTTTGAGCACGTCTGGACTCCTGGCGGCACGCCGGTAGATCTGATGAGAGCGGTGCGGACGTCACCGCACGGCCCTGCCTGTGGCGGCCAGAGCCGTGCGGGGATCAACAACCGGCCGCCGGAGGCTCGTTGGGGCCGTCGTCTGTGAGCGGCCGCTACTTGGCCGTGCCGAAGTGTACGGCGATGGAGTAGCGCACCCAGGACTGCGAGCGGATCCCGCACACGCTGTGGTGGTATCCGGGGTTGATCCGCAGGAGCGCCACGCGTCCCTGCTCGGGCTGCGTGGCCAGGGCGGCGCCGCTGGGCGCCTCCACCACGAGTTCACCGCCGTCGCCCGCGGCCCACCCGGGGGAGAGGAAGAAGACGAGGCCGAAGCGCCGGTCGTCGAAGGTGTCGGAGTGGCGGCGCAGATAGTGGCCGGCCTCGTACTTGGCGATGTCGGCCGAGCGGAAGGACACCCGCTCGCCGAAGGCCTCCGAGAACGCGTCGGCCACGTCGGTGCTCTTGAGCGCGGAGATGAAGGCGCGGATGCCCAGGGCGGACCGGGGGATGTCACGCAGACAGCCGCTGCGCGAGAAGCGCCGTTCGGGGGCGGCCTCGGCGAACTCCTCGGCGTCGCACGGCTTCACGTTGTCATCGGGAGTGAGCAGCCAGTGCTCCGTGGCCCAGGTCGGCAAGGCGGCCAGCTCGGAGACGAGGGGGTGTGTCATGTCCGCAGGCATCAGGGGCAGGCTGGTGGCCGGAGCGTCGCTTCCTGGCCGCAGCCGGCCGAGTGCTTCCGCCACGGGGGCCGCGGTCAGCATGTCGATCGTCTTGCCGTGGAAGGCGATCGCGGCGTCCCTGCTCATGTGGTCCATGACGGAAGCGGTCTGCGCCGAGTCCTGCATCTTGCCTCTCCTTCGGTCGGTAGGGGGCCACGCCAAGGGATCAGCGGGCCCTGGTCACCCGGTTCTCGTCCCACACCGGTTCCTGCGTCTGCACCACCTCGCCGTCGGAGCGGAAGAGGAGGTAGCGGTTGAAGGAGCTCGCGAGCCAGCGGTCGTGGGTGACCACGACGACCGTGCCGTTGAACTCCTCGATGGCCTGCTGCAGGGCCTCGGCCGAGACCAGGTCGAGGTTGTCCGTCGGTTCGTCGAGCAGGAGCAGCGTCGCGCCGCCGAGTTCCAGGAGCAGGATCTGGAACCGGGCCTGCTGTCCTCCGGAGAGCGTTTCGAAGCGCTGGTCCGCCGCGGCCGCCAGTTCGTACCGCGAGAGCATGCCCGCGGCGGCCCCGCGGTCCAGGCCCTCGCGGATGCCTTCACCGCGGCCCATGATCTCCACGAGCGTCTTGCCCACCCACTCCGGGTGCTGGTGGGTCTGGGTGAAGAAGCCGGGTACGACCCGTGCGCCCAGCCGCCAGGAGCCCGCGTGGTCGACGTCGAGGCCGGCCAGCAGCTTCAGCAGGTGGCTCTTGCCGGAGCCGTTCGACCCCAGCACCGCGACCCGGTCTCCCAGGTAGATCTCCAGGTCGAACGGCTTCATGAGCCCGGTCAGTTCCAGTCGCTCACAGGTGATGACGCGGGTTCCGGTACGGCCTCCCGTCAGACGCGGGACCACACGCTGCTCCCGGGGCAGCTCGGGCGGCCGGCCGGCTTCCTCGTACTTGCGCAGCCGGGTCTGGGCGGCGCGGTAGCGGGGCGCCATGGCGGCGCTGATCTTCGCCTGTTCGCCGAGGGTGTGCACCAGGTCCTTGAGTCGTACGTGCTCCTCGTCCCACCGGCGGTGCAGCTCGACCAGCCGTTCGCGCCGCGCCTGGCGGGCTTCCTTCCATCCGGTGAAGGAGCCGCCGTGCACCCAGGTGCCGCGGCCTTCGAGAGCGACGACCTTCGTGGCGACGTTGCCCAGCAGGGCCCGGTCGTGGCTGACCAGCAGTACGGCCTTGTCGGTGGTACGCAGCTGCTCTTCCAGCCACCGCTTGCCCGGGACGTCCAGGTAGTTGTCCGGCTCGTCGAGGATGAGCACCTGCTCGCGCCCGCGCAGCAGCGCCTCCAGGACGAGGCGCTTCTGCTCGCCACCGGAGAGGGTGTTGACGTCGCGGAAGCGGGCGCGGTCGAAGGGCATGCCGAGTGCCGCGGTGGTCACCACGTCCCACAGCACTTCGATCTCGTAGCCGCCGGCCTCGCCCCAGGTGCTCAGCGCCTCGGCGTACCGCATCTGCGTGGCCTCGTCGTCGCGCTCCATCAGCTCGAGTTCGAGGGCGTCGATGTCCGCCGCGGCCGCGGCGATCCGCTCGGGGGCTGCGGCCAGCAGCAGATCGCGCACGGTGGACTCATCACGCACCGAACCGATGAACTGCGGCATCATCGCCAGGCCGCCCTGCACGTGGACGGTGCCGGCACGCGGCTTGAGCCGCTTCCCCGCGACGTTGACCAGGGTGCTCTTCCCCGCGCCGTTGTGGCCGATCAGGGCCGCGACCTCCCCTGCCCCCACGGAGAAGCTGACGTCTTCGAACAGTGTTCGCCCGTCGGCGAGATTGCACCGGACACTGTTGAATTCAAGGAATCCCATGATTCTGAGCTTCGTTCTCTCGCTTTGGAAGATGCGCTGCGTGCGGCGCGGAATTTAACGCTCCGGTTTTAGGTGGTCCGCCCAAAGGGTCCACTACCCCTCCCCGGTGGCACTTCAATCCCCCCGCATCAATCCCCCCGTAGCGCGGCGTCAAAGGCGTTCACGCGTTTCACGGATCCTGCCTGGCCAGATCCCTGAACACAAGAGGAAGAAATGTCCGTGTTGAAGGCATTGAGCATGCTTTGCGGTGAAAAATAAATCTGGATGAGAGATGCTTGACAAGCGCCTGTCCGAATGGTGAAGCTTCCTGACGTCAGAGCAATTCAGTTCCGCTGCACATGAGGAGCGACAGTGAACGAGAACGTTGCTGAGTCCGCAATTCAGGTTGCCTCGCAGGAGCAGGATGACATCTTCTTTATCGAGGAGATGGACGTGGCCGACGCCGCTCAGGTGATGGTCCACCGCTGTTGACAGTGTGAGCGGGAGTGCGGCCCCGGTGAAACGGGGCCGCACTCCCGCTCCGTGCATCCCTGAGTGGTATCCGCTTCCTGCCTCGAGGATGTGTTCGCGCGCTATGCGTGTATGGCTGAACCCGGCCTGGCAACTGGAATCGGCCGACGGCACGGTGACGTTCCAGGGCGAGAAGAAGAAATACGTCCTCGATGACAGCAAGGGCACCGTCAGCCGGCTGCTGGAAGCCCTCGAAGGCGGCTGCGACAACGAAGCCCTCGAAGCGCTGACGCGCCGTGACTCCGCATGCGAGGGCCTCGTCGGAGCCTTACGGAAACGCGGCCTTCTCATCGAGTCGCCCTCGGGACCCGCGGGCGACGACAGCCTCCATGCCCGGCAGTGGGGGCATCTGGCCCTGCACACACAACGCCCTGACGAGGCACAACGCCGCATCTGCGGCGCCAAGGTCATGGTCATGGGCGTCGGTGGCACCGGCAGTGTGATCCTCCAGCACCTCATCGGAGCCGGCGTCAGGCGCTTCGTCCTCGTCGATGCCGACAAGGTGCAGCTGAACAATCTGAACCGCCAGTTCACCTTCCCCAGGGCAGCCGTGGGCGAACCCAAACTGGACGCGGCCCGCACCTATGTCAGAGACCGTGTACCGGACGCCGACATCTCGCTCGTCGACCGGTTCGTCCGCTCGTCCGCAGAAATCGGCGAAGTCCTGGAAGCGCATGCGGACGTCGATGTCATCGCCGTGTGCATCGACCAGCCGATCGGCAGCATCTCCGATGCCGTGGCCGAATCTGCCTGGGGCCGGAATATACCGTCCATATTCGGCGGTGTGGGCATGCAGCGGGGCTTCTACGGGCCGCTCTTCGCACCGGGGAGATCAACCGTCACTCCCGAGCAGCTCTCCTTTCCGGTGCGCACCGACGCCGCGCCGGAGAATGATGCCGGGAATCTTCGGAGCACGCGCTATTCCTTCGGCCCCAACAACACCATCATCGGTGCCTGGATGGCCGCTGCCATCATTCATCACCTTGCGGGAATCACCGAGCTCGTCGAATACGACGTGCGGAAAATCATTGACTTCGAAACCGGTCATATCATCGCCCAGGCCCAATAAGCGGGCGCTCGGCATGCTGTGGTGAAGGATTGAGCGGCTGTACCTCGCCCCAGCGGCACGGTTCGCGCCAAAAACGCAGCAGTATCGCGCCAAAGGGGAAGCGGCATGTCCAAGCCGATCCGAGTGGAAACGGACCTGATTCCGTCGGGTCTCTACGGCGCGGCCGACGACTGGACCGGCCTGACCATCACGCGCCAACTCGCCCGCCCGCTCTTCGTGGAAGGCCCCGGCCGCACCCTGAGGCCAGGCCTGCTGCACCACGCGCTCCGCCTGGACGAGAAACGCTGGGACTTCGCCCTGCGGCCCGGTGCGCGGTGGTCCGACGGCCGGCCGATCCACGCTCGCGACATCGCCCGCCACATCGCCGCAGTCGCCAAGCAGGCAGGCCCCTTCGCCTGGCTCGTGTCGCTCATCGAGCAGATCCAGCCCCTCGACCCCGACCGGCTGCTGCTGACCACCCGCCACCCCGTCGGCGATCTGCCCGCACTCCTGGCCAACCCCGTCTTCGGCCCCCGGCACAGCGACCCGGCCGTCACCAGCGGCGCCTACACCCCGGCCGCCGGCCCACCCGGTGAAATCCGCCTGCGGGCAACCGGCCCCTGGCCCGATGTCACCTACGTCCTGTCCTCCGGCGCCGAGCACGGGCAGCGCCTCTACGACCGAAGAGCCGTCGACATCACCTGCCCGACGACGTTCCCCGTGCCCCGGTGGGCGCATCGCGCCGACTACCCGGACCTGCAGGTCGACGACCTCGACATCGCCGTCGCCCTCCTGCCGCCGAGCAGCATGGCCGCGGCACACAAGCAGGCCATCGCAGCCGCCCTCGACCGGCAGGACCTGTCCCGCAGGCTGCACGGCGCCCTCAGCCCACTCGACTCCTTCACCGGCCTGTGGGACCCCCACCGACCCACCGCACCGGCCCGCTCGGCACACGAACTGTTCCCCGCGGCCGGGCGCACCCCCATCCGCCTGGTCTTCCCGGACTTCTCACCGAACCAGGAGACGGCCCGCGTCCTCGCCGACCAGATCGGCGAGAACACCGGACTCACCCTCCGGCCCGAGGCCATCGAATACCGGGCCTATCTCACCGAGCTCCACACCACGCACCGCGAAGACTTCCGCCTCGTGCTGATGGCCTCGCCCTGGCCCGACCCGGTTGCCCTCCTTCTCCCCTTCACCCGCCGCCCAGCGGACCGGCTCCCCGGCGGACCCGCGTCCGCGTTCAAGGACATCGTGCACCGGGCCCTCGCCGCGGACGACCTCCAGGACCGGCTCGGCCACTGCGCCCAGGCCGAACAGCTGCTGAGCGCGACCGGCGAAGTCTGCCTGTTCGGACGGCTCAGGTCGGCCGCCCGGCTGCGCGTGAAGAACTACGTCAGCCCGCCGTCCGGCTGGGCCGACCTGTCGGTGTGCGAACCCCCGCAAGACTGAGGACAGGCGATGGCAAAGATCAATTACCTCAAGGTCAACGAGCAGTACTGGGACTCCAACAGCGAGCTCTACCACGATGCCCACCCCGAGCACTTCGACCCCGACCGGCACCCCTCCTGGGGCATCTGGCACCTTCCCGAGAGCGACCTCAAGATCTTCACCGACGACCTCCCGGCCGGCTCCCGGATCATCGACCTCGGCTGCGGCATCGGACACGACACCACCGGGTTCGCCCGCGCCGGATACGAGGCCTACGGAGTCGAACTCTCCTCCGGCCAGCTCTCGCGCGCCCTCGGCGAAGGAGCCGCGGGCTTCGTCCAAGCCGCCGCGGAGCGCCTGCCGTTCCGTTCAGGAGTCTTCGACGCGGCCTTCTGCGACCACGGCGCGTTCGACTTCTCCCCACCCCGGCGCCTGCTCCAGGAAGCCCACCGCGTGCTCCGCCCCGGCGGCATCCTCGGCCTGTGCACCTACTCCCCGCTCCTGCAGATGTGCTTCGACAACCAGAGCGGCACCGTCGGCGAGCGCCTCGCGAACCCCTACGGCGACACCCGGATGCAGTACGGCGGCGATGTGGTCGTCTTCCACTCCACCTACGCCCAGTGGATCGACATGTTCCGGGACTGCGGATTCTCCATCGAACGACTGGTGGAACCCATCGCCCCGGCCGGCGGCGCCACCTACTTCAAGGAGGCCCTCGACCGGAACTGGGCCGAGAAGTGGCCGGCGGAAGTGGTGTGGAAGGTACGCAAGACCTGAGCCCGAGCTTGTTTCACGTGAAACAGCACGGCAGGGCGGGAGACTCGCAAAGTCGGACCTCGAGTCTCCCGCCCCGCCGTGCTGTTGCCCGGGCGGCCGTCAGGAACGGTCGTCGCGCTGAGCGGTCTCTTCCTCTGCCTGCTTCGCCTGGACCTCCGGGTCCAGAACCGACTGGCCGCTGCCGTCCACGGAGGACAGCCGGCCCGACTCGGGAACCTCCGTCGCGGCGGGCGGCTCCACCAGCCAGTCCGGGTTCGCCTGCTTGTCCCACCACTTCCAGGCGGCGAAGGCACCACCGGCGAGGGCGCCCAGAATCGCCAGCGTCTTCACGGCACGGCCGGCCCTCGCCCGCCGCTCCTGCTTGCGGACCAGCTTCTGGATCTCCTTCGACGAGACCTGACCGCGCAGCGCGGCCATCGCGGCCACACTCCGGGCGGCGGCCTCGGTCGTGACGGGCCCGGCCGCGGCCATCGCCTGCTCAAGCCTCGGCCGTGAGTAGTCCGCCGCCTGCCTTGCGGCCTTGCGTGTGCGGACGGCGGCTTCCTGGGCGGCCTGGTCGACCTTCGGCGGCACATGCGTACGGGCCTGCTCCAGATACGGCTGCACATGGGCGCCGTACTGAACGCGTGCCTGTCCGGCGGCCTGGGTCACCTTGGGCGCCAGCCGTACGCGTGCCTCGTGTGCGTAGTGCGTTGCCCTGTCCTTGGCCGTGTCGGCGTAGGGCGCCACCACTTCCGCGGCGTGCAGCACGCTGTCCTTCGCCGAACCGGTCGCGGCGCGCACGCTGTCGATGCGGGTCACGGGTTCCTCCTCCTCGGTGGCGTACGGTATTTCGACTTTCCACCCTTTTACGGATCATGCCTCCGGGTGCGCCGCCAGGCATGCGCGGACGGGCATCCGGGTCACGGGAAACGGCCCCGGGCCGTCTCGGGTCGAACGCCGATCACGTGCAATAGCGGATGAATCGGGGGCAACAGGAGCTTGTCGTCGACAATGCCACGGATCGTCGCCGCGCGCCCCCGCCCCGGGACTACTCGACTGGTTTTCCGCAACCGATCGGCCCTGTTTCCCCCTGGCGAACGGAGGTCAGGCGACGCGGGGCGCCGGCCATGCGAGGATCAGGGAGTCACGGAAAGACAACGGAAGGCAGGATCGTGGCCGAGCAGCTCTACGCCACCCTGAAGACCAACCACGGCGACATCGAAGTCCGGCTTCTGCCGAACCACGCCCCCAAGACGGTCAAGAACTTCGTCGAGCTCGCCCAGGGCGAGCGGGAGTGGACTCACCCCGAGACCGGGAAGAAGTCCACGGACAAGCTCTACGACGGTACGGTCTTCCACCGGGTGATCAGTGGCTTCATGATCCAGGGCGGTGACCCGCTGGGCAACGGCACCGGCGGTCCCGGCTACCAGTTCGAGGACGAGTTCCACCCGGACCTGCGCTTCGACAAGCCCTACCTGCTGGCGATGGCCAACGCAGGCCCGGGCACCAACGGCTCGCAGTTCTTCGTCACCGTCTCCCCGACGGCGTGGCTGAACCGCAAGCACACCATCTTCGGCGAGGTCACCGACGCGGCGAGCCAGAAGGTCGTGGACACCATCGCCACGATCCAGACGAACCCGCGCACCGACCGCCCGGTCAACGACGTGATCATCGAGTCGGTCGTCATCGAGACGCGCTGAGCACGAAGGCCCCCACAGGGGAACCAATCGCCCCGCTCGTCCGTAAGGATGGGCGGGGCGGGGCTTTTCCCACCACGGCTTTCACGACCCACGGGTTCCACCACAGACCCTCGGCTTCCACGACATAGGGGATCTCATGGACGACCAGGCTGCGGGCAGCCCGCAGGACGCCCACAGCGTCCCCATGTGCTATCGCCACCCGGACCGCGAGACCGGCATCCGCTGCACCCGCTGCGAGCGCCCGATCTGCCCCGAGTGCATGGTCAACGCCTCCGTCGGATTCCACTGCCCCGAGTGCGTCCGCACCGGCTCCGGCACAGGTCACGCGCCCACCGCCGCCATGCCCCGGACGATCGCGGGCGGCGCGATCGCCTCCGACCCCCGTCTGCTGACCAAGATCCTCATCGGAATCAACCTGGCGGTGTTCATCGCCGTCCAGGTCCGCGAGTCGATCCTCACCGACATCGTCCTGCTCGGCGCGTGGCCGCCGGCGCCCTTCACGCCCACCCAGGGCGTGGCGGGAGGCGAGTGGTACCGCATGGTGACGTCGATGTTCACGCACCAGGAGATCTGGCACATCGCGTTCAACATGCTCAGCCTGTGGTGGCTGGGCGGCCCGCTCGAAGCGGCCCTCGGCCGTGTCCGCTACCTCGCGCTCTACCTCGTCTCGGGTCTCGCGGGCAGTGCCCTGGCCTATCTGCTGGCCTCTCCGAACACGGCCACGCTCGGCGCCTCCGGCGCGATCTTCGGCCTCTTCGGCGCCACGGCCGTGCTGATGCGCCGGCTCAACTACGACATGCGGCCGATCATCGCGCTCCTGGTGATCAACCTGATCTTCACCTTCAGCCCGGGCTTCAACATCTCCTGGCAGGCCCACATCGGCGGCCTCGTCGCCGGTGTCGTCCTCGGATACGCCATGGTTCACGCCCCCCGCGCGCGCCGCGCACTGGTCCAGTACGGCACCTGCGCACTGGTCCTCGGCGTGGTCGTCCTGGTGACCCTCCTGAGGACGGCCCAGCTCAGCTGAGCGTGATGTTGTCCACAGCGGGTGGCGAATCTTGTGCATACGGTGCGGGAACACATGTGCCCCCTGTCACCGACCTGCGTTTCCGCAGGTCAGGCAGGTGGCGAACAGGTTTTCGACCTCCGGTACTTCCGTCGTACCGGCGTCAACACTCAACGAGTTATCCACAGATCGTCTTTCTTTTCCACCTGTGGATAACCGCTGTGGATAACTCAGCGAACAGCCCTGGGCAGAGCTGCGGTCAGCGTCCGGTGACCGCTACTTCCACTGTGTGGAGACACCGAATCCGGCGGCGATGAAGCCGAAGCCCACCACGATGTTCCAGTTGCCCAGCGTGTCGATGGGCAGCGAGCCGTCGGTGACGTAGAAGACGACGATCCAGGCCAGACCGATGAGGAACATGGCCAGCATGACGGGCGCGACCCAGGACCGGTTGGTCAGCTTGATGGCGGTCGCCTGCTTCGCCGGCGGCGGCGTGTAGTCGGCCTTCTTGCGGATACGTGACTTCGGCACGAGGGTCTCTCCTGTCGATGCGCTGCGTGGCCGCGCAGGGAACTGGGTCTGGCTCGGGGCAGCGTGAGGGGACTCTGAGTGCTCCCCCGGTCGTCCGTTAGCGTAGTGCTTCCGTGGCGCCGAAGGAGATAAGGGTACGTTGAGCAATTCTGCCGACTCCCCCGGGACGGGATCCACCCCTGAGCGCGCGCGCCGCTTCCGGCCCGTGCGAATCCTCACGGCGGCCGTCTTCGCTCTCGCGGGTCTCATCTTCTTCACCAGCTTCAACACCGCCAAGGGCACCAACATCCGCACGGACAGTTCCCTGCTGAAGCTGTCCGACCTCATCCATGAGCGCAGCCGTGAGAACGGCGAACTGGACGAGACCAACGGAACCCTGCGCCAGGACATAGAGGCGCTCGCCGAGCGCGACGACGGCAGCACCAAGGCGGAGGACGACAAGCTCGCCGCCCTGGAGGAGCGCGCGGGCACCCAGAAGCTCAAGGGCGATTCGCTGACGGTCACCCTCAATGACGCCCCGCCGGACGCCACCGCCAAGCTGCCCGGCTATCCCGAGCCGCAGCCCGACTTCCTGGTGATCCACCAGCAGGACCTCCAGGCCGTGGTGAACGCGCTGTGGCAGGGCGGGGCCAAGGGCATCAAGGTCATGGACCAGCGGCTGATCTCCACCAGCGCGGTGCGCTGCGTGGGCAACACCCTGATCCTCCAGGGCCGCGTCTACTCGCCGCCGTACAAGATCACGGCGGTCGGTGACCCGGGCAAGCTGCAGAGGACGCTCGCGGCGTCCCCGGCGATCCAGAACTACATGGTCTACGTCAACGTCTACGGGCTCGGCTGGAAAGTCGAGGAGAACGGGCCGGTGACTCTTCCCGGCTACTCGGGCACAGTGGATCTGCACCACGCGAAGCCCGTGGAATAGGAGCCAGGCCGGGGGAGCTGCCGGTGCGCGTGATCGTCAGGACCGTCAGCGAACTGTGCATCACCGTCGGCAGCGTGATCGTGCTGTTCGTCGTCTATGTGCTGTTCTGGACCGGTGTGAAGGCCGACCATGTCATGGACGACCAGATCGACCTGCTCCAGAAGGAGTGGTCGAGGCCCCGTCCGTCGGCCGAGGGATCCCCTGCGAGTCCGCTGAGGCCGGCGCCCTACGCCAAGGGCAGGCCTTTCGCGATCATGTACATCCCGCGTCTTGGTTTCACGTGGAACAAGCCGGTGCTCGAGGGCACCGCGACCGGCACCCTGAAGAAGGGCCTCGGGCACTACGCGGACACCGCCCAGCTGGGGCAGAAGGGGAACTTCGCGGTCGCCGGCCATCGCCGCACCTATGGCGACCCCTTCAAGGACTTTCCCAGGCTGCGGCGCGGCGATGCGGTGGTGCTGACCGACGGCACGACATGGTTCACGTATCGGATCGACAAAGGCCCGTACAAAACAGTGCCCTCGGACATCGAGGTGATCGACCCTGTTCCACGTACTTCCGGGTACACGCGTCCGGGCCGGTATCTGACGCTGACCACGTGCGAACCGGAATGGGGTCACAGTCATCGTCTGATCGTCTGGGCGCACCTGGACTCCACCCAGCCTGTGGAGGCCGGGAAACCTGAGGCGTTGCGCCGTTAGTCTGGTGGCTGTACGGCGTGGGTCTGGTGCCGTGGTACGACGGAAGGGACGGCATGTACGGCTGGGTCTGGCGGCATCTGCCGGGGAACACGTGGGTGAAGGCGCTGATCTCACTCGCCCTGGTCGTGGCCGTGGTCTATGTCCTCTTCCAGTTCGTCTTCCCGTGGGCGGAACCGCTTCTGCCCTTCAACGATGTGACGGTGGACAACCAGTGAGCGCGCGGATTCTCGTGGTCGACAACTACGACAGCTTCGTCTTCAACCTGGTCCAGTACCTGTACCAGCTGGGCGCCGAGTGCGAGGTCCTGCGCAACGACGAGGTGTCGACGGCGCACGCCCAGGACGGCTTCGACGGTGTTCTGCTCTCCCCGGGTCCCGGTACTCCGGAGCAGGCGGGCGTCTGTGTGGACATGGTCCGGCACTGCGCCGCCACGGGTGTCCCGGTCTTCGGCGTCTGCCTCGGCATGCAGTCGATGCAGGTGGCGTACGGCGGGGTCGTGGACCGCGCGCCCGAGCTTCTGCACGGCAAGACGTCGCCGGTGGAGCACGCGGGCAAGGGCGTCTTCGCGGGTCTGCCCTCGCCCTTCACGGCGACGCGCTACCACTCGCTGGCCGCCGAGCCGGCCACGGTCCCGGCCGAGCTGGAGGTCACGGCCCGGACGCACGACGGCATAGTGATGGGCCTGAGGCACCGGGAACTGCCGGTCGAGGGTGTGCAGTTCCACCCCGAGTCGGTGCTGACCGAGCACGGGCACCGGATGCTGGCCAACTGGCTGGTGGAGTGCGGCGACCAGGGCGCGGTGGCGAGGTCGGCGGGGCTCGCCCCGGTGGTGGGCAGGGCCTCGGCGTGACGGCGCTGCGCCCCGAGCGCGAGTCCGACACCTCGTACGGGCAGCAGTCGTACGGGGCGCGGGGTGCGTTCGAGGACTGGTCGGGCTCGGGGGCGTACGGCGCTTCCCCGCAGCCGGAACCGCAGCCGAACCCGCAGCCGAACCCGCAGCCACAGCCGTACATGTCAGGGCCGGAGCCGGATCCGTACGCGGCGTCGTACGAGCCTCTTCCTGAGGAGCCGTACCTGCCTCCCGTCGACGAGGAGACGGTGGCGCTGCGGATACCGGATCCGCCGCCGGCGGCCGGTGACTCCATGGCGGGTTCTCCGGGCTCTTCCGCCCCGCGGCAGGCCGGACCCGCCCACGGTGGCCGGGCGGCCCGCAGAAAGGCCGCCAAAGGCCGTCACGGGCGCCATGGCGGCGCTCCGGACACCCGCTCGGCTCAGGATGGCCCGGCGCGGGAGGGGCGGCGGGCGCCGCTTTCACGGGTCGAGGCGCGGCGGCAGGCGAAGGCGCGCAAGCCGGGCGCGGCGGTCGTCGCCAGCCGGGCGATCGGTGAGGTGTTCATCACGACCGGCGTGCTGATGCTGCTGTTCGTCACCTACCAGCTGTGGTGGACGAACGTCCGGGCGCACGCGCAGGCGGGCAGCGAGGCCAGCAGCCTCCAGGACGACTGGGCGAGCGGCAAGCGCAAGCCGGGGGCCTTCGAGCCGGGGCAGGGCTTCGCCATCCTGCACATCCCGAAGCTGGACGTGGTCGTGCCGATCGCCGAGGGCACCAGCAACAAGGGCGTCCTGGACCGGGGCATGGTCGGGCACTACGCGGACGGCGCGCTGAAGACCGCGATGCCGGGCGACAAGAGCGGCAACTTCGGGCTCGCGGGGCACCGCAACACCCATGGAGAACCGTTCCGGTACATCAACAGGCTCACGCCGGGTGATCCGATCGTCGTGGAGACGCAGGACGAGTACTTCGTCTACAAGATGGCGTCGATCCTGCCGGTGACCCCGCCGAGCAACACGAGCGTCCTGAAGCCCGTCCCCACCGGGTCGGGCTTCACCGAGCCCGGCCGTTACATCACGCTGACCACGTGCACGCCGGAGTTCACCAGCAAGTACCGGATGATCGTCTGGGGCAAGATGGTCGAGGAACGGCCGCGCAGCAAGGGCAAGCCGGATGCGCTCGTCAGTTAAGGGCAGATGACCAGTGGCAGCGACCACCGACACGGATCACGAAGAGCACATCGGCGCGCCCGCGTCACGGCCGGCCGCGGCACGCCGCCGGCCCGGCCCGATCGCCATAGCGGTCAGTGTCTTCGGGGAACTCCTGATCACCGCGGGCCTGGTTCTCGGTCTGTTCGTCGTCTACTCGCTGTGGTGGACGAACGTCGTCGCCGACCGCGCGGCCGGCAAGCAGGCGGACAAGGTCCGTGACGACTGGGCCCACGGGCGGGGCGGGCCCGGTGTGCTGGACACCAAGAACGGCATCGGCTTCCTGCACGTGCCCGCGATGAAGAACGGCGAGGTCCTGGTCGAGAAGGGCACGTCGAACAAGATCCTCAACGACGGTGTCGCCGGCTACTACACCGACCCCGTCAAGTCGGCCCTGCCGATGTCGGGCAAGAACGGCAACTTCTCCCTCGCGGCCCATCGCGACGGCCACGGCGCCCGGTTCCACAACATCGACAAGATCAAGAAGGGCGACCCGATCGTCTTCGAGACGAAGGACAAGTGGTACGTCTACAAGGTCTACGACATCCTTCCCGAGACCTCGAAGTACAACGTCAAGGTCCTGTCCAAGGTCCCGAAGGAATCGGGGAAGAAGAAGCCGGGCCACTACATCACCCTGACGACGTGCACGCCGGTGTACACGAGCACGTACCGCTACATCGTGTGGGGTGAGCTGGAGCGGGTGGAGAAGGTGGACAGCGAGCGGACTCCGCCGGAGGAACTGGGCTGATCGTCCTCCTTGGGGGAGGCCGGCCGCTAGCATGACGGAGGCCCGAAGCCGCAACCATCTTTTGCGGCTTCGGGCCTTTTGTCGTGGTCCGGTTTCACTCCAGGACGGTCAGTGGCGCCCCGGCGCTCCACTCCTCCAGCAGCCCGCGGTGTACGGCGGTGATGCCGCTCTCGGCTGCGATGTTCAGGGCGTCGCGGGTGAAGGGGCAGGTCGCCACGAACAGGGCCACCTCGGATTGGTGCAGGACCTTGGCGGCCCCGACGAACTTCTGGACGTCGGGGCTGGTGATGGAGAGGTGCGGCGCGAATCTCTTGCACTGGACGACGATGCGCCGCCCGTCGGCCGTGAGTGCGGTGATGTCGATGCCACGGTCCCTTCCGCCGCCTTGAACGACGACGTTGGTGCAGCCGTCGCGGCGCAGCAACTCGGCGACGCGTTCTTCGAACTCGCGGCCGTTCATGGCGTCCATGGAGGCCATGACTCCGGCGAGGGGACGGTCTTCGCGGGGGCCTTCCAGCCGCTGCAGCCGGGCGTTGTGCTGTCGGAGCCGCTTTTCGATGCGCTGGACGCCTGCCCGTAGGGCGATGAGCTCTCGCTGGTGCTCGCCCGACGTTTCGATCAGGGCGTTGAACATGGGGACGACGGTCTTGCCCAGGATGTGGGTGATGCGCTGGTCGATCCGGTCGTCGAGGGATACGACGTCGGCCGTGACAGGGTTTTCCACAGGCTGTGTGCGGGCCTGGTACTCCATGTCGAGGAGATAGACACGCACGTGACGTGCGACTTCGCTGTCACGGAGCAGCATGGCGACGTTGAGGACGGCGCGTCTGGAGAAGAGGGCGAGGGACCGGGTGCGGGACTGGATTCCACTGAGGTTCTTGAAGGACCTCAGTTCTTCGCCGGTCAGCAGGCCGTAGCCGTTGGCCTCCAGCTCGGTTCGGTTGTCCTTGACAAGTGACTTGATGGCTTCGAGACCGACCTCGAAGTACGTCGCCACCATCGCCGTCGTCACATGCATCCCGTCCGGCAGCAGCGTCAGTGTTTTGACTCTGTCGAGTACGTCCGTGCGGTCTAGCACGCTGCAGCGCAGAGTCGGCGATTCCAGCAGTGCGGTTTCGTTGATCACGTCTTGCCCTTCGGCTCGTACGGCCGGGATGGAGTTCCGATGCCTCACCCCACCCGGTGAACGAGTCATGAAATGTGAAGACACGATCGATGGGCGTACGAGTCTGCGAGGCAGACCTAAAACGCCCTAACGCTGAAGCGGCGCGCCCAGCACCAGGCGGATCCCGGGCTCCGGGTCGAAGTGCTGCTGAGGCAGGACTACCTGACGGAACATCATGCCGTCGAGGCAGTCGAACAGGACGCGGCGGGTCATGTGGGTCAGGGCTTCGACGAAGGCCTCGGGTTCTTCTCAGGACAAAGCCGAAGGGGCCTGCCCGCACGACCTGCGGGCAAGCCCCCTTCGGCTACTCGTCATTCCACCGTGGCTCAGGTGGTGAGGTTGTACTTGAAGCCGCTGAACTTGTCGCCGCTCTTGATGAGCGAGACGCGCACGCCGACCTTGATGTTCTCGGGCACCTGGCTCCCGAAGCACTGGTACTCGTGCGTCAGGGCGGGCTGCTTCGTCTTCAGCTGGGCGATCGTCTTGTAGTCGCTCATCCTGAAGAGGTGGATCTCGACGGCGTAGCCATCGCTCTGGTCGTCGTAGACGGTCAGGCAGTCCCCGTCATGACCGAAAGCGCCCCTGCCGCCCGGGTCCCAGTCCGTCGTCTCGACGAAGCCGCTGTTGGTCCCGGCGTTCGCCGTCCCCGAGGCGAGGAAGGTCAGGGCGCAGGCAGCCCCCAGGGCCGCCACGATTCGCTTCTTGATGATTACCCCCATGTGGTCATGTCGCGTTCAAGACGCGATCATGGCGTGATCATAACCCGGCAGACAGGAAGGCGCCCCAGCACCGAGGGTGCTGGGGCGCCTTCCGTACGGGGCGCGGTCAGTCGTCTTCGCTGCGGCCGTTGAGGCCGCCGAAGATGCCGCCGTTGCCGTTGCCGCCGTTGTTGTTGCCGCCTCCGACGCCGACGGTCTGGAGGGTGACCGTCGTGGCTGCCGGGTCGTCGACCTCCTGGTTGCCCTGTGGGTCCTGGCCGGTGACCAGGGCGGTGTCACTCTGGTCGCTGCCGCCCGCGAACTGGATGTTCGTGAAGCCGGCCGCCGCCAGGGCCTGCTTGGCCTGGCCGACCGTCTGGCCGACGACCTGAGGCACGCGCGCCTTCTGCTTCTCCTTCTTGCCGATCTGGATGTTGACCGACGAGTTCTTGTCGACCGAGGAGCCGGCCTGCGGTGTGGTCTGGATGACCTTGCCGACCTGGTTGTCGTCCTGGGTGTCGACCTCGGTGCAGTTGCCGACCAGGTTGTTGGCCGTCATCTGTGCCCTTGCCTGGTCACAGCTCTGGCCGAGCACGTCAGGGACGGTGGACTTCTCCTCCGCCTTGGCGATGGTGAGGGTGATGGTGGAACCCTTCTCCACCTCCTCGCCCAGGGCCGGGTCCTGCTCGAGGACGGTGCCGGGGTCCTCGGAGTTCTCCTTCTGCTTCGTCTCGACCTTGAACTGGTACTTGTCGCCCTCCAGCGTTGCCCTGGCGTCGTCGATGATGTCGCCGACGACACTCGGCACGGCAACCTTCGGCGCCCCGGTCGACACCACGAGGTTGATGGTGTCGCCCTTCTTGACGTCCGCCCCGGCATTCGGGTCCTGGTCGCAGACCTTGCCCTTGCTCTGGTCCTCGCAGGGCTTGTTGGTGGTGGCCACCTTGAGATCGCTGTTCTTCGCCAGTCTCTTGGCGTCGTTCACCGTTTCGCCGACGAAGTTCGGAGTGGGAACCGCGTCGTTGCCGACCCCGTTGCCACTGAACGCCCACCGCCCGATCAGGATCGCGCCCACCAGCACCAGGATGCCCGCCGCCACCAGCAGGATCGTGGAGGTGCTGGACTTGCGCTGCTGCCCGCGGCGCCGGTCGGGGCGGTCGTCGTAGCCGTAGCCGCCGTCGTCCGGGTTCATGGGGGGCAGCATGGACGTGGCGCCCGCGCCGGAGTCCGCGCGCAGGGCCGTCGTCGGCTGGTCGTCGGGGTAGCCGCCGTAGCCCACCGAGCCCATCGCGGCCGTGGCCGCGACCGGCTGGCCGTCGAGGCAGGCCTCGATGTCGGCGCGCATCTCGTCGGCCGACTGGTAACGGTAGTCGGGGTCCTTGACGAGGGCCTTCAGCACGATCGCGTCCATCTCGGGCGTGATCTCGGGGTCGAAGACCGACGGGGACTGGGGCTCTTCCCGTACGTGCTGGTACGCGACGGCGACCGGGGAGTCGCCGACGAACGGCGGACGGACCGTCAGGAGCTCGTAGAGCAGACAGCCGGTCGAGTAGAGGTCCGACCTCGCGTCGACCTGCTCGCCCTTCGCCTGCTCCGGAGAGAGGTACTGGGCGGTGCCGATGACGGCCGAGGTCTGGGTCATCGTCATGCCGGAGTCGCCCATGGCGCGGGCGATGCCGAAGTCCATGACCTTGACCTGGCCGTTGCGTGTCAGCATGACGTTGGCCGGCTTGATGTCGCGGTGGACGATGCCGGCTCTGTGCGAGTACTCCAGGGCCTGGAGGATGCCGATGGTCATCTCCAGCGTCCGCTCCGGCAGCAGCTTGCGGCCGGAGTGCAGAAGCTCACGGAGCGTCGAGCCGTCCACGTACTCCATGACGATGTACGGGATCGACACGTTGTCGATGTAGTCCTCGCCCGTGTCGTAGACCGCGACGATCGCGGGATGGTTGAGCGAGGCGGCCGACTGGGCCTCCCGGCGGAACCGGGCCTGGAAGGAAGGGTCACGCGCGAGATCCGCGCGCAGCGTCTTCACCGCCACGGTGCGGCCGAGGCGGGTGTCATGCGCGAGGTAGACCTCCGCCATGCCACCACGCCCGAGCACCTGGCCCAGTTCGTACCGGCCGCCGAGGCGACGCGGCTCTTCCATAGCTACCTACCAGCCCTCTCCGTCGGTCCCGACCGGCACGCTTGTACGGTCGGAGGCTGCCGTCCGGGCCTACCGTACCCGGCTCGCTTTGTGTGACCTGGCCAAGCCCGTCAGCCGATACAGGACCGGTATCGCAACGTGCACCGATGTGAAACAGACGTGAGCGGGGTCACTTCTTGCTGTTGATGACCGCCTCCATCACGTTCCTCGCGATCGGCGCCGCGAGGCCGCCGCCGGAGATGTCGTCACGGACGGCGTTGTCGTCCTCGATCACGACCGCCACGGCCACCGGTGCGCCGCCGTCGCTGTCCTTGGCGTAGGAGATGAACCACGCGTAGGGGTTCTCACTGTTGTCGACACCGTGCTGGGCGGTACCGGTCTTGCCGCCCACCTTGACGCCCGGGATCTTGGCGTTCGCGCCCGTGCCCTTGTCGACGACCGTCTCCATCATCGACTGGAGGATCTGGGCGTTCTCCGAGGACATCGGCTGGCTGAGCTCTTCCGGCTCGGTCTTCTCGATGGTGTCGACGCTGCGGGCCTGGAGCTCGTCGACCATGTACGGCTTCATCAGCTTGCCGTCGTTGGCGACGGCCGAGGCGACCATGGCCATCTGCAGCGGGGTCGAGGCGGTGTTGAACTGGCCGATCGACGACAGCGCGGTCTCCGACGGGTTCATGCCGTCGGAGAAGACCGAGGCGTTGGCGCGGACCGGGGTGAACTGCTCCTCGGTGAAGCCGAACTTCTTGGCCATCGCGAGCATCTTCTCGTTGCCGAGGTCGGAGCCGATCTTGCCGAAGACGGTGTTGCAGGAGTACTGGAGCGCCACCCGCAGGGTCGCGTTCTTGCAGGGGATGTTCCCCTCGTTCTTCAGCGGGGTCGTGGTCCCCGGCATGGTCCACGGCAGCGGCGTCGTGGTCTTCTGGTCCGCCTCCGTGTACAGCCCGTCCTCCAGCGCGGCGGCCGCGGTGAGCACCTTGAAGGTGGATCCCGGCGGGTAGGTCTCGCGCAGCGCCCGGTTGAGCGTCGGGTCGTCGGGGTTGTTCTTCTTCTCCAGCTTCTGCCAGGCCTTGGTGTCCGTGGTCGTGGAGTTGCCGGCGAACGACGACGGGTCGTACGACGGGTAGGAGGACAGCGCCAGGATCTTGCCGGTGGACGGCTCCAGAGCCACCACCGCTCCCTTGCCGCCCTGCTTCTTCAGACCGTTGTACGCGGCCTTCTGCGCGGCGCCGTTCAGCGTCGTGACGACGTTGCCGCCCTCTTGCTTCTTGCCCGTGAGCATGTCGAGGGTGTTGCGGAAGAACAGCCGGTCGTCGTTGCCGGTGAGGATGCCGTCCTCGAGGTTCTCCAGCTGCGTGGCACCGAAGGCCTGCGAGGCGTAGCCGGTGACCGGCGCCCACATCGCGCCGTCCTTGTAGGTGCGCTTCCACTTGAAGTCGCTGCCGGACGTCTCCGTGGAACCGGTGATCGGTTTGCCGTCGACGATGATGTCGCCGCGCGGGGAGGCGTAGCGCTCGATGGTGACCCGGCGGTTGTTCTTGTTGGTGCGGAGTTCGTCGGCCTGGACGTACTGGATCCAGTTGTCGCGGATCAGCAGGGCCAGGACGAGGAGACCGCAGAAGATCGCGATCCGGCGCAGGGGCTTGTTCATGACGGGCGGACCACCTGGGTCATCTCGGCGTCGGGGTTGCTTGCCGGGGCGGGGGCCGGGCGGCGTGCGGTGTCGCTGATGCGCAGCAGGATGCCGATCAGGGCCCAGTTGGCGATCACGGAGGATCCGCCGTAGGCGACGAACGGCAGCGTCATACCGGTCAGCGGGATGAGGCCCATCACACCGCCGGCCACGACGAAGACCTGGAGGCCGAAGGCACCGGACAGGCCGATGGCCAGCAGCTTGCCGAACGGGTCGCGGGCCGCGAGCGAGGTGCGCACGCCCCGCTCGATGATCAGGCCGTAGATCAGCAGGATCGCCATGACGCCCGCAAGACCCAGCTCCTCGCCGAAGGTCGCGAGGATGAAGTCGGAGTTGGCGGCGAAGCCGATGAGGTCGGAGTTGCCCTGCCCGAGTCCGGTGCCGAGGGTGCCGCCCGAGCCGAAGGCCCACAGGGCCTGCATGGCCTGCTCGGAGTGGACGATTCCGTCCTGGACGCCGGCCCGGCTGAGCTCGAACTCGTGCAGCGGGTCGAGCCAGGCCTGCACACGGGTCTGGATGTGCGGTTCGAAGCTCGCCACACCGACGGCGCCGACCGCGGACATCAGCAGACCGAAGACGATCCAGCTGGTCCGCTCGGTGGCGACGTACAGCATGATGACGAACATCCCGAAGAACAGCAGGGATGTGCCGAGGTCGGTCTCGAAGACCAGGATGAGGATCGACATCACCCAGACGACCAGGATCGGACCCAGGTCGCGGCCGCGCGGCAGGTACAGGCCCATGAAGCGGCGGCTGGCCAGGGCCAGGGCGTCCCGCTTGACCATGAGGTAGCCGGCGAAGAAGACCGCGAGGGCGATCTTCGCGAACTCACCGGGCTGGAGCGTGCCGAGGCCGGGAATCTTGATCCAGATCTTGGCGCCGTAGACGTCCGCGCCGAGGCCGGGCACGAGCGGCAGGACCAGCAGGAACAGCGCTCCGGCCATGGAGATGTAGGTGTAGCGCTGCAGGACGCGGTGGTCCTTGAGGAAGATCAGCACGGCCACCAGCAGGGCGACGCCCATCGCGGAGTACAGCAGCTGGCGGGGAGCCGCCTCGACGAACGAGCTGGACGCCTGCAGCTTCTTCGACTGGTCCAGCCGCCAGATGACGACCAGGCCGATGCCGTTCAGCAGCGTGGCCAGCGGCAGCATCAGCGGGTCCGCGTACGGCGCGAACTTCCGTACGACGAGATGGCCCACGCCTGCCAGCAGGCCGAGACCCAGGCCGTAGCTCAGCAGGCCGGCGGGCACCTCGTCGTTGATGGCCAGCCCGACGTTGAGGTAGGCGAAGACCGGGATGACCACGGCGAACACCAGCAGCGCCAGTTCGGTGTTGCGCCGGCTCGGCGCACCGATCGCGCCGATCGTGGACGTGTGGTGCGTCGGCGAGTTCGACGTATTCGTACTGCTCATCGTGTGACAGGGCCTCTCACGGCTTGCCTACTGCTTACCGCACAGCGAGACGACCTTCTGCTCTTCCTCCGAGAGGCTGGGGCCGGGGCTGGGAGTAGGTGCGGTCGTGGACGGGTTCGGGGACTTGTCAGGCGCCGACGGAGAGCCCGACGGGTTCGACGGGTTCGGCGTCGGTGTGGCCTTGGACGTGAAGGAGGCGGGAGTGGTTCCCGTGGTGCCCCCGGCCTCGCCTTCGCCGGTCTTGGAGTTGTTCCGGCTCTCGGCGTCGCGCCGCTGCGCTTCCTTCTTGCACGCGGAGGCCTGCACGGACAGTTCCTGGATCTTCGCCTGGGCGTTCTTCAGGCCGCCCTCGGCGATGGTCGCCTCGACCAGCTTCTGCTGATAGGGCGGCAGGTACTTGAGTTCGATCTCGGGGTGGTCCTTCTCGACCTCCGACAGCGACACCCAGGCCAGATCCTGGCTGATGCCCCGGTACAGGGCGACGTGCTCGTCCTCGGTGCCGACGTAGTACTGCGTCTGCGTCCAGCGCCAGCCGCCGTACAGACCGCCGCCGATGACGGCCAGCGCGAGGGCGCCGTAGAAGGATCTCTTCAGCCAGCGGCCCTTGCGCCGCGGCTTGACGAAGTCGTCGTCGCCGTAGTCCAGGCCGGTCGCCGGGATGTAGCCGGTGGTGTCGCCGGAGCCGGGCGGGCCGAACTCGCCTCCGCCGCCGTGCCCGTGCCCGTGGCGGCCGAGGCCGGAGGCGCGGCCGGCGGGGGTCTGCATGATGCCGTTGTCGTGCAGCTGGTGCTGGTTCTCGGCGACGGCGCCGACCACGACCGGGGTGTCGGAGAGCTGGCCCGCGAGGGTGTCGCCGGTGTCCAGGTCGAGGACGTCGGCGACGATCACGGTGATGTTGTCCGGGCCGCCGCCGCGCAGCGCCAGCTCGATCAGGTTCTGGACGGTCTCCTGCGGGCCCTGGTAGCTGGCGA
The DNA here is from genome assembly GCF_045040895.1 of Streptomyces purpurascens. Classification (NCBI taxonomy): domain Bacteria; kingdom Bacillati; phylum Actinomycetota; class Actinomycetes; order Kitasatosporales; family Streptomycetaceae; genus Streptomyces; species Streptomyces purpurascens. Next base: position 4,692,555 of record NZ_CP108341.1, read on the forward strand.
GGGTGTCTTCCAGGGTCTGGTGGGACACCACGCCGGACAGGCCGTCGGAGCAGATCAGGTAGCGGTCGCCGGCGCGGACCTCGCGGATGGACAGGTCCGGCTCGACGTGGTCGCCGGAGCCGAGCGCCCGCATCAGCAGCGACCGCTGCGGGTGGGTCGTCGCCTCTTCCTCGGTGATGCGGCCCTCGTCGACCAGGCGCTGCACCCAGGTGTGGTCCTGCGTGATCTGCGTGAGGACGCCGTCGCGGAGGAGGTAGGCGCGGGAGTCGCCGACGTGTACGAGGCCGAGGCGCTGGCCCGTCCAGAGCAGGGCGGTCAGGGTGGTCCCCATGCCCTCCAGCTGGGGGTCCTCCTCGACCATGGAGCGCAGCTGGTCGTTGGCGCGCTGTACGGCCGTGCCGAGCGAGGTGAGGACGTCGGAGCCGGGGACGTCGTCGTCGAGCGCGACGATGGTGGAGATCGCCTCGGAGGAGGCGACCTCACCGGCCGCGGCGCCGCCCATGCCGTCGGCGATGGCGAGCAGGCGCGGGCCGGCGTAACCGGAGTCCTCGTTGCCCTCCCGGATCATCCCCTTGTGCGATCCGGCGGCGAAGCGCAGTGACAGACTCATGCGCACCTCGCCTGTCGGCTCCGGGTACAGCCGGTCGTGTCGAGCCACACTGCCCACCCTCCGGTCGGGAGCGCGCGGGGGCCCGGGAGGCCCGCCACCGCGTGCTCGCTCCGCTCGCGCTCATTCATTGGTGTAGCACTACTTCCGCAGCTCGATGACGGTCTTGCCGATGCGGATCGGCGCGCCCAGCGCAATCGGTGTGGGAGTCGTCAGCCGGTTCCGGTCCAGGTACGTGCCGTTGGTGGAGCCGAGGTCCTCGACGATCCACTGGCCGTCGCGGTCCGGGTAGATCCTGGCATGACGGCTGGACGCGTAGTCGTCGTCCAGCACGATCGTCGAGTCGTGCGCCCGGCCCAGGGAGATGGTCTGGCCCTGGAGCGCGACCGTCGTGCCGGTGAGGGTGCCCTCGGTCACGACCAGCTTGGTGGGGGCGTTACGGCCGCGTCGGCCGCCGGCGGACTGCTGGCGCTGCTGCGGTGGCGCCTGGCGGGCGGCCTGCTGCTGCCGGCCGGCCTCGCGGCGCGATCCGCGCTGCGTGACACGCGTCCCGAACAGGTCGCTGCGGATGACCTGCACGGCCACGATCACGAACAGCCACAGTACGGCCAGGAAACCCAGCCGCATGACCGTGAGGGTCAGCTCTGACATTGCCCCCGCTTCACCCTTCGGCTTGCCGGTAAATGATGGTGGTGCTGCCCACGACGATCCGCGAGCCGTCGCGGAGCGTAGCGCGGGTGGTGTGCTGCCCGTCCACCACGATGCCGTTGGTGGATCCGAGATCCTGGATCGTCGAGGGCGTTCCGGTCCGGATCTCGCAGTGCCGGCGGGAGACGCCGGGGTCGTCGATCCGCACGTCGGCGTCGGTGCTGCGGCCCATCACGAGCGTCGCGCGGGAGATCTGATGGCGGGTGCCGTTGATCTCGATCCAGTGGCGGGTGCGTCCGCCGGCGGCCGGGGCGGCGGGAGGCCGCTGGCCGCCTGCGGGCTGCGGGTAGCCGTACCCGCCGGGGCGGCCGCCGGGCGGCGGCGCGGACGGCATGGGCGGTGCGCCGGCGGGCGATCCGGCGCCCGGCGGGTAGCCGTAGCCACCGCCGCGTCCGCCCTGCGGGGCGGCGGGCGCGGCGGCGCCGCCTCCCGGGCCGTCCTGCTGGCTGCTGGAGGAGGCGAGCGTACGGCTGCGCACCCGGTACAGACCGGTGTCGAGGTCGTCCGCCTTCTCCAGGTGGACCTTGATCGGGCCCATGAAGGTGTAGCGCTGCTGCTTGGCGTAGTCGCGCACCATGCCGGCGAGCTCGTCGCCGAGCTGGCCGGAGTAGGGGCTGAGCCGCTCGAAGTCCGGCGTGCTCAGCTCGACGATGAAGTCGTTGGGCACGACCGTCCGGTCGCGGTTCCAGATGGTGGCGTTGTTGTCGCACTCGCGCTGGAGCGCTCCCGCGATCTCCACGGGCTGGACCTCGGACTTGAACACCTTGGCAAAGGTGCCGTTGACCAGACCTTCGAGACGTTGCTCGAACTTCTTCAGGACTCCCATGGGGCACCTCCTCCTTGGCTGCCGTCCTGTGTACTGCCCTGCGGGCCGCTTGCCGGGTACTGCTGGTACTGCTTACTGATCGTATCCACGCGCCGGTCGATCGGCTGGTTCCCCCTGTCAGTGCGGCCGACGGGTGTCGACGCCTGACGAAGTTCCCTGTGGAGCTCTTCTTCGAACTCCTCCGGTGGTACTGCTGCGCGTCACCGCTTCGCGTACCCCTGCCAAGGATCGTAGAGGCGGCCGTGGACCAGTGTCCCGCACCGGGCTGCGGACCCGGACCGCCTCCTGGGGAGACAAGGGGTACCGGTACGAGGTTGATACGTGAAGCAGTGCGTGTTGATACGTGGCCAGGGCATCGAAGGTTCGGGGGCGGGTCTGCCTGCGGGGACAAGGGATGTGAACCCACCCCGTGCTGCGTGCTAATGTTCTGGGTGTCGGAAGGCGCCGGCCCGCAAGGTGCAGGAGCCCAGGACACACCCAAATGCGCGGGTGGCGGAATAGGCAGACGCGCTGGATTCAGGTTCCAGTGCCCGCAAGGGCGTGGGGGTTCAACTCCCCCCTCGCGCACAGTGAGAACCGATGAAACGGGTCTCTGCCGGTGACGGAAGTCACGGCAGGGGCCCGTTTCTCGTTTCCGTGATCCCTGTGAGGCATCACACAGCCTGGTCAGGCCCACCGACGGGCCTCGTGCGTGAGCTATCTCACGAGTGGTACCGCGGTACCACTCGGGCGCCGAAGAGTCGCCTCCGGTCCCAGGGTCCGGGCGCGCCGCGCTCCTAGCTTCGAGGGCAGGCATCGCGGCGCGTCCGCGGGCCGGTCCGAGTACGAGGCGGGAAAGGCCCACTCCCATGATCGAAGCGCGAGAGCTGACGAAGCGCTACGGCGACAAGACGGTCGTCGACAACCTGAGCTTCACCGTCGAGCCCGGTGAGGTCACCGGTTTCCTCGGCCCCAACGGTGCGGGCAAGTCCACGACGATGCGCATGATCGTCGGCCTGGACTCCCCGACCAGGGGCTCGGTCACGGTGGGCGGCAAGGCGTACGCCCGGCACGCCGCTCCCCTGCAGGAGATCGGCACGCTGCTGGAGGCCAAGTCCGTCCACCCCGGGCGCAGTGCGCGCAGCCATCTGATGGCGCTCGCGCACACCCACGGCATTCCGCGCCGCCGGGTGGACGAGGTCATAGAGCTGGCCGGACTGACCAGCGTGGCCGGCAAGCGGGTCGGCGCCTTCTCGCTCGGCATGGGCCAGCGGCTCGGCATCGCCTCCGCCCTGCTCGGCGATCCGGCGATCGTCATGCTCGACGAACCGGTCAACGGCCTCGACCCCGAGGGCGTGCTGTGGGTGCGCAATCTGCTGCGCTCCCTGGCCGACGAGGGCCGGGCCGTGATGCTGTCCTCGCACCTGATGAGCGAGACCGCGCTGATCGCCGACCACCTGGTGATCATCGGCCGGGGACGGCTGCTCGCCGACACGACCGTCGACGACTTCACCCGGGAGGCCGGCGGGGGAGGCGTGAAGGTCTGCGCCGCCGAGGCCATGCGGCTGCGCTCTCTGCTGGCCGGACCGGACGTCACGATCAGCTCCTCCTCCGCCGAGGAACTGCTGGTCGCCGGACGGGACGCCCGAGAGATCGGGGCGATCGCCGCGCAGCACGGGGTGACGCTGTACGAACTCACCCCGCAGGCCGTCTCGCTGGAGGCGGCGTTCATGGACCTCACCCGGGATGTCGTCGAGTACCAGAGTGCTCCGGCCGGTCCCGGCGGCTCCGAGCGAAAGGCCGCCTGATGACCGTCACCAGCCTCGCCCCCGCCTCCTCCCCGGTCCGCACCACGAAGTACAGGGTGACCGGCATCCGGGTGCTGCGCTCGGAATGGGCCAAGTTCTGGTCGCTGCGCTCCAGTTGGATCACGCTGGGCGTCGCCGTGTTCCTGCTGGTCCTCTTCGGGGCGATCGCCAGCTACACCTACAGTCCGGATGCCGTCGCGACCGGCGGGCCGCCCGGTCCCGGAAGCGGCGGCGGTGACAGCGACGCGGTCGGTCTCGCCCTGACCGGGGTGACCTTCGCGTCCCTGGCCATCGGGGTGCTCGGGGTGCTGCTGTCCGCGGGCGAGTACAGCACCGGCATGATCCGCTCCACCCTCGCCGCGGTTCCCCGCCGGCTGCCCGTGCTGTGGGCCAAGGCCGCCGTGATCGGGCCCATCGCCCTGGTCCTGGCCACCGTCGGTGCGCTGGCCGCGTTCCAGCTGGGCACGCCGGGCCTGGACGGCGAGAGGATCGCGCTCTCCCTGAGCGACGACGGCGTGCTGCGCAGCCTGGCCGGTGCCGGGGTCTATCTCGGCCTGGTGGCGGTGTTCGGCGTGGCCCTGGGTGTGCTGATCCGCTCCTCAGCGGGGGCCATCGCGGCCCTGGTCGGAGTCCTGCTCATCCTCCCCGGTCTGGCCTCGCTGCTGCCCGACTCCTGGTACGACACCCTCAGCCCCTACTTCCCCAGCAACGCGGGGTCGGCCGTCTACGCCCTGCACGAGTCCTCGGGCGCCCTCTCGCCGGGGGCCGGGCTCGCGGTCTTCGCCGGCTGGGTGGCGCTCACCCTCGCCGGGGCCGCGTTCCGGCTCCGCGGGACCGACGCCTGACCAGGGCACGAGGACAATGGTGTCCATGAGCGCGGAACGCGCGGCGGCCGCCGCGGACACCGCCCGGGGGGCGGCGCTCCCGCCCTCCGGGTTCGACGCCGACTGGGCCCACCCGGTCCTGGGGCGGATGTGGCGCGGTCAGCAGGACCGGCAGCGGCTGGACCGCCGGCATCCGTGGCTGCTCGACACGGTGGTGGTGCTGTTCGTCTTCCTGATCAGCCTGCCCGACCTGCTCGCCGACCGCGGCCACGGTCCCTTCGGTGAAGCGGTCCACCGAGCTCAGCTGCCGTCCGGGGCCCTGTACCTCTTCGCCGCCGCCCTCATCGTGCCGCTGTGGTGGCGGCGCAGGGCCCCGGCCGTGACCTTCTTCGTGATCGCGTCCGTGTCCCTGGTGCAGTGGTCGTTCGGGGTGTGGCAGCAGGCCGGCGTCAGTACGCTCGTCGCCCTGTACTCCCTGGCGCTGCACGGTTCGTTGCGGGCGCTGGGCTGGGCCGCCGCGGTGACGGTCGCCGAGACGACGGTGGCGGTCTGCGTCCTGGTCGACATCGGGAATCCGCTGCGCGGCATCTTCTTCCTGCTGGGGACGGCGACGGCGGCCCTGGCCGTCGGGCTGACCCTGCGGATCCGCCGGATGTATCTGGCGGCGCTGGAGGACCGCGCCCGGCGCCTGGAGGTCGAGCGCGATCAGCGGGTCCGGCTCACCGCCGCGGCCGAGCGCTCCCGGGTCGCCCGCGAGATGCACGACATCGTCGGCCACAATCTCTCGGTCATGGTCAGTGTGGCCGACGGCGCCGCGACCCTCGCCGCCCACCGGAACGAACAGTCCGCCGAGGCCCTGCGGATCCTCGGTGACACCGGCCGCCAGGCCATGAGCGAGCTGCGCCGCATGCTGGGTGTCCTGCGCGAGGACCGGGAGGACGAGCGGCCGCTCGGCCCGCAGCCCGGCATCCGGGATCTCGACGCCCTGCTGGCCCGGGTCCGCGCGGCCGGGGTGCCGGTGACGTACCGGACCGTGGGTGATCTCGACGGGCTGGGCGGCGGGGTGCAGCTCACCGTGTACCGCATCGTCCAGGAAGCGCTGACCAACACCCTCAAGCACGCCGGGGCCGGCACGTCCGCCGAGGTCACCCTCGCCGTCGAGGCGGGCGAGGTACGGGTGCGGGTCGCCGACACCGGGGCACCGCCGGGGGCACCCCCGCGGGCGAGACCGGCGACGCGGGACGACGGCCCCGGCCACGGCCTGGTCGGCATCCGCCAGCGGGCCGCCATGTACGGCGGGACCGTCACCATCGGACCGCGCGACACCGGCCACGGGTGGCTCGTGGACGTCGTGCTCGACGTACCACCGGGAGAACGACTGCCATGACCACCGTCCTCGTCGCCGACGACCAGCCCCTGCAGCGCATGGGCGTCCGCATGCTCCTGCAGGGCACGCCGGGCCTGGAACCCGTGGGCGAGGCCGAGCACGGCGCCGAGGCCGTCCGCATGGCCGCCGAGCTCCGTCCCGACGTCGTCCTCATGGACGTCCGCATGCCCGGCATGGACGGCATCGAGGCCACCCGCCGTATCGTCGCGTCCGGCGGCCGCACCCGCGTCCTCATCGTGACGACCTTCGACCTGGACGAGTACGCCTACGAGGGACTGCGGGCCGGTGCCAGCGGCTTCCTGCTCAAGGACGCCCGCCCCGAGGAACTCGTCGCCGGCATCCACGCGGTCGCGACCGGCGACGCCGTCGTGGCTCCCCGGCTGACCCGGCGCCTGCTGGACGCCTACGCCCACCAGGTCCTCGCACCGGCCGGCACACCCGTGCCGGACCCGCGGCTGCGGGCCCTCAGCGACCGTGAACGCGAGGTACTGGTGGCGATCGGGCAGGGCTGGACCAACGCGGAGATCGCCGAACGGCTCGTTCTCAGCGAGTCCACGGTGAAGAAGCACGTCGGACGGGTCCTCGCCAAGATCGGGGCCCGCGACCGGATCCAGGCCGTGATCACCGCCTACGACGCCGGGCTGGTCAGGGCGAAGTCCTAGACCCGGCGGCCGTCCCCCAGCGTCCGTCCGGGGGCGAAACGCTCCTGTACGGCGGGGTCGTCCAGGAGGCGGGGCGGGTAGCCGGGGCCGGTGCGGGCGGTCAGGTCCTGGTGGCGCAGGGGCTCGCCGCAGGAGGAGCAGACGACCCGGGCCTCGGTGTCGTGGTCGCAGGACGTGTGGTGCAGGACGACCGGGGCGCCCTCGTCGCCGGCCAGCCAGCGGTCGCCCCAGGCGTTGAGCGCGGCGAGGACGCCGAAGAAGTCGCGGCCCTTGTCCGTCAGCAGGTACTCGTGGCGGACCGGGTCGGTCTGGTAGGCGCGCCGCCGCAGGAGGCCCTCGGACTCCAGGCGGCGCAGCCGGTCGGTGAGGGTGTTGCGGGCGATGCCGAGCGAGCCGATGAAGCCGTCGAAGCGGGACTCGCCGTAGAAGACCTCGCGCAGCACCAGCAGGGTCCAGGCGTCGCCCAGGATGTCGGCGGTGCGGGCGATCGAGCAGGGCCAGGTGTCGAACGAGGTCCGTCGCATGGCTCCACTTTATTGGTCTCATGATGAGATCCACCCGGCCCTCGGGACGTCATTCCCGTACGCCTGCCAGTTCCACGGGCCGGCGGCGCAGGGCGACCGCTGCGGGGAGTGTCGCGGAGACGACGGCCAGGAGCGCGCAGGCGGCCGCTGTCGTGCCGAGGGCCTGCCACGGGAGGACGAGGGCGGGCCTGACCGACAGCAGCGCGAGGGCGCTCCACATGCCGGCCAGGTTGACGACGGCGGCCAGGAGGCCGAGGAGCGTGCCGGCCGTGACGACCGTCAGGGCCTCGGCGCCGGTCAGCCGCAGGACCTGCCACCTGGTGGCGCCGGTCAGCCGCAGCACGGCCAGGTCGCGGATCCGGTCGGAGGTGGCCATGACGGTGGTGTTGGCCACGGAGATGCCCGTGTAGAGGAGGGCGATGCCGAGGACGAGCAGGAGGCCCAGGCGGGTGGCGCGGTTGGTGCCGGGGGCGGTGGCGCGGAGCCATTCCTGCCGGGTGAGGACCTGTCCGTCGCCGGTGCCGACCGCTTGGCGCAGGGCGGTGGCGACGGCGCCCGGGTCCGCGCCGTCGGCCAGGGCCACGTCGACGCGGTCGGCCGTGGCGCCCGGGGCGTTGCGCGGGGTGACGTAGACGCCGTTGTCACCGGTGCCGGTGGTCATCACCGCGGCGATCCGCAGGGTCCGCGGTGTGCCGTCGCCGAGCCACACCCGGACCCGCTCGCCGACCCGGTGCCGCTGCCACTCCTCGTTGACGATGATCGAGTCGTCGTCGAGATCGGTCGTGCCGCCCGCGGTGAGCGGAAGGCGTGCGGTGGCCGCCAGGAGGCCGGGGGTCGCGGCGCGGGCCTCGGAGCGGACGAGGGCCACGCCGTCCTCCAGGACGTGCACGGCCGTCGTGGAGGACGGCGACACCTCGGCTCCCGGTACCGCCCGCAGTGCGCGCAAGGTGGCGGCGTCGAAGGCCGTCCCCGCCGCCGGGGTGACGACGAAGGCCGCGGTGGTGCGCTCCCTCGCCTCGGTGGACTTCGCCCCGTTGAGCGTCGCGGTGGCGCCGAGCAGGGAACCCGCGAGGGCGACCGTGACCAGCACGGGGGCCGCGAGTGCGGCGGTGCGGCGTACCCCGGCGGCGGTGTTCTCGCGGACCAGCAGGCCGCCGGCACCGGGCAGGAGGGCGGGCAGCCAGGTCAGCAGCCGGGTCAGGGGGCGCAGGACGAGCGGTGCCAGCAGGGCGGTCGCGGTGATCAGCAGCATCGGGCGGCTGATGTACGTCTTGCGCTGGAGGAGGTCGCCCGGGGCGCCGGTGAGGGCGAGGGCCAGCGTCACGGCGGCCGTCAGGAGGAGGGCCGTGCCGAACAGCAGCCGGCCCGGTGTCAGGGTCCGGCTGTCCGCGGAGGCCTCGCGCAGGGCTTCGGTTGGGCCGGTGCGGCCGGCCCGCCAGGAGGCCGCGGTCGCTCCGCCCAGGGTCACGAGCAGGCCGGTCCAGAAGGCCACGTGGTACGGCCAGGTGTGGTCGCCGATGGTGAACCAGGCCGGGGCGAGGCCCTCGGCGGCCACCCGGGCGGCCAGCAGCGGTGCCCCGTGGGAGCCGAGGGCGCAGCCGGCGGCCGAGGCGAGGGCGCCGACGGCGAGGGCCTCGACGAGGACGGACCGGCGGATCTGGCCCGGGGTCGCCCCTGCGGTGCGCAGCAGGGCGAACTCCCGGCGCCGCTGCGCGACCGCGAAGGCGAAGGTCGACGCCACGACGAAGACCGACACGAAGGCGGTGACGCCGCCGGCCGTGCCGAACAGGGCGTTCATCGCGGTGAGCGCCTCGCTGTCCCGGTCGGGATCGGCGTCGGCGAGGCGGCGCGCGTTCCCGGTGAGGACCTGGCTGCTGTCGCCCACGGCCTGCCGTACGGCTGCCGGATCCGCCGTGACCGCCAGCTGGTGGACCGGAGGGGACAGTTCGGCGGCGCGGGCGTCGGTGAAGAACACGGCGTTCTCGAAGCCGCGGGAGGTCAGGGTGCCGACGACGCGTACGGGGCCCCGGTCGGTGCGGAGCTCCTGGCCGGGGCGTGCCCAGTCGCCGGTGACGGCTGCCTCGTCGGCGGTGCGGGGCGCGCGGCCGGTGGCGAGGTCGTAGGGGGCGAACGCGGCGGTGGACCACGGGTGGCCGACCAGCTCGGCGGGGGCGCCGGCGGCGCGTACGGCGAAGGAGCGGTCCGCCACGACGGGGCCCAGCTTCCGCACCTCCGCGACCGTCGCGGCGGACAGCGGGCGCGGGTGGGCGAGCCGGGACGTGCGGTCGCCGTTCGGGGTCGCCACGCGCAGCGTGTCCTGGCCCTTGACGACGACCGGGGCGGCGGCGAAGCGTTCGGGGCCGCGCTCCGGGGCGGCGGCCGAGGAGGCCAGGGCCAGGCCCATCACCGTGAGCAGGGCCACGCCCAGCGAGAGCGCGACGAAGCTGCCGGTGAAGGTGACCCAGCGGGTGCGCAGGGTGCGCAGGGCGACGTTCAGCACGGCAGGGCCTCCGGGCGGGTTGTGCGGGCGGCGAAGGCCTTCGGGCGGGGCGGGCGCGTGGCGATGGCCTTCGGGCGGAGTGAGCGTGCGGTGATGGCCTTCGGGGAGGGTGGGCGCGTGGCGGCGGCCTTCGGGCGGAGTGGGCGTGCGGTGATGGCCTTCGGGGAGGGCGGGCGTGCGGCGATGGCCTTCGGGCGGGGCGGGCGCGTGGCGATGGGCTTCGGGGAGGGCGGGCGCGTGGCGATGGGCTTCGGGCGGGTCATGCGCACGGCACAGCCTCCAGGCGGGTCATGCGGGCCGCGACGGTCTCGGCGTCCGGGTCGGTCAACTCGCCGTGGACGCGGCCGTCGACGAGGAAGAGCACGCGGTCGGCGTACGCGGCGGCGACCGGGTCGTGCGTGACCATGACGACCGTCTGGCCCTCGCGGTCGACCATGCCGCGCAGCAGCTCCAGCACCTCACGGCCGGTCCGGGAGTCCAGGGCACCGGTCGGCTCGTCGCCGAACAGCACCTCGGGGCGGGTGATCAACGCCCGTGCCAGGGCGACGCGTTGCTGCTGGCCGCCGGAGAGCTGGGACGGTCTGTGCCGGGCCCGGTCGGCCAGGCCGACCTGCTGGAGCGCCTGACGCACCCGGGTCCTCGGGACGCGGCGGCCGGCCAGGCGCAGGGGCAGGGCCACGTTCTGCTCGGCGGTCAGCGAGGGCAGCAGGTTGAACGCCTGGAAGACGAACCCCACGCGCTCGCGGCGCAGCAGGGTCAGCCGCCGTTCGCTCAGGCCGGTCAGTTCCGTGCCGCCGACGGTGACCGAGCCGGAGGTGGGCCGGTCCAGGCCCGCGGCGCACTGGAGCAGGGTGGACTTGCCGGAGCCGGAGGGGCCCATGACGGCGGTGAAGGTCCCGTGGGGGAACGAGAGCGACACCCCGTCGAGTGCGGTGACGGCTCCGTACGTCCTGGTGACCGAGTCCAGCTGAATGGCGTTCATGTCCCTACCTCGCGTCGATTGACCGGGCTTCAAGGACATCGCGCGGGGGCGGTCCGGCGCAGTGCGGCGGGGCCTAGACCTGGGGTAGGGCCAGGCATACCCCCGGGCCTCCGTCTGAGCCCATGGCAGGGCCCCCGACCGGCTTCTACGGTGATCCCATGCACCCTCGGAACGTGTGGCAGGCCCTGTCCCGCCCCGGCTATCCGCTGTCGGCGTGGCCCTGGCGCTCGGCCGGCTACCTGCTCACCGGCGCGGTGACGGGCGCCGTCGTGCTCGTGGGGATCGTGCTGTCGGCGGCGGCGGGCGGGGTGCTCGCGCTCGCGCTGGTGGGGCTGCCGCTGCTCCTGTGCACGGTCCTGGCGGGCATCCCGGTGGCGGCGCTGGAGCGGCTGCGGCTGCGGCTGGTCGACCCGGAGCCGGCGCCCGACCCGCACGAGCCGCCCGGCGACCCGGGCCTGCGGGCCTGGCTGACGACCCGGCTGCGGGAACGGGCCACCTGGCGGGAGTTCGGCCACGCCCTGCTGTTCGCGGGGCTGCTGTGGCCGGTCGACGCCCTCGCCGTCGCCGTCGGCCTGTTGTGCCCGTTGACCGTGGTCGCCACCCCGGTGCTCCTGGCCGTCTTCGGTGAGGCGAAGGTGCTCAAGGTGTGGCTCGTCACCAGCTGGCCGGCCGCCTTCGGGTTCGCCCTCCTCGGGCTGGTCCTCCTCGTCCTGGGCGCCTATCTGCTGGGTGTCGTGGCCGGGGCCAGGGCCGGGCTGACACGGCTGCTGATCGCGCCGCGCGAGGCCGGCCTGGGGGCCAGGGTGGTCGAACTGGCCCGGTCCCGGGTGCGGTTGGTGGACGCCTTCGAGGCGGAACGGCGGCGTATCGAGCGCGATCTGCACGACGGGGCGCAGCAGCGGCTCGTCGCCCTGACGATGACGCTCGGCCTGGCCCGGCTCGACGCGCCGCCCGGCCCGCTGGCCGACCAGTTGGCCAAGGCCCACGAGGAGGCGGGCACGGCCCTCGCGGAACTGCGCGAGCTCATCCACGGCATCCACCCCAAGGTCCTCGCCGACTACGGTCTCGAGGCCGCGGTCGCCGACGCCGCCGACCGCTCGGCCGTGCCCGTGGACGTCGACCTGGAGCTGCCCGGGCGGTTCTCCCAGGCGGTCGAGGCCGCCGCGTACTTCGTGGTGTGCGAGGCGCTCGCCAACGTGGGCCGGCACAGCGGGGCGAGCCGGGCCGAGGTGAGCGGCGGGCACCGCGACGGCCGGCTGTTCCTCCTGGTCCGCGACGACGGGTGCGGGGGTGCGCGGGCCGGAGCGGGCAGCGGACTGACCGGACTCGCCGACCGGGTGTCGGTGCTCGATGGCAGACTCTCCCTGTCCAGCCCGCCGGGCGGACCGACCCTGCTGCGTGTGGAGATCCCTTGTGACCCTGCGAGTTGACCGGCCGTGACCCTGCGAGTCGACCGGCCGCTGCGCGTGGTCCTGGCCGAGGACAGTGTGCTGCTGCGGGACGGGCTCGTCGGGCTGCTCGGCCGCTGCGGACACGAGGTCGTCGCCGCCGTGGGGGACGCCGAGGCGCTGGTCGCGGCCGTCGAGGAGCACCCGCCCGACGTGGTCGTGACGGACGTACGGATGCCGCCCGGCTTCCAGGACGAGGGCCTGCACGCGGCCGTGCGGCTGCGCCAGGAGCGGCCCGCGCTGCCCGTCCTGGTCCTCAGCCAGTACGTGCAGCGCCGGTACGCCGCCGAGCTGCTGGACTCCGGCGACGGCACCGGCGTCGGCTATCTGCTGAAGGACCGCGTCGGCCAGGTCGAGGAGTTCGTCGAGGCGCTCGGCGAGGTGGCCGACGGCGGCACGGTCGTCGACCCCGAGGTCGTACGGCAGTTGCTGCGCCGCCGCCGCGACCCGCTGGAGCGGCTCACCCCGCGCGAGCGGGAGGTGCTGGCGCTGATCGCGCAGGGCAGATCCAACAGCGCCATCGCCCGCGAACTGGTCGTCTCCGAAGCGGCCGTCGGCAAACACATCTCCGGCATCCTCATGAAGCTCGACCTGCCCCCGGCGGACGAGACCCACCGCCGGGTGCTGGCGGTGCTGGCGTATCTGAGGGCCTAGGGCTGCCCCGTTCTGCGGGCAGGAGGCGGCCCCAAGGCCCGTGTGTCGCACGCGCGTTGTATAAAACCAGCGAGTTGGTTTCATTGCGCCGCCATCAGAGCCCTCCAGGGGAGCCACCGGTGACCAAACAGGACCGGGCCGTCCGGACCCGTCTCGCGCTGATCCGGTCGGCGGCCGGGCACTTCGAGGCACGGGGATACGTCCAGGCCAACCTGGCGGAGATCAGCGCGGGGGCCGGGGTCAGCTCCGGAGCGCTGCACTTCCACTTCGCGAACAAGGCAGCCGTGGCCGAGGCCGTCGAGCACGCGGCCGCCCATGCCCTGCGCCGCGCCGCCGCCCGGGGCCGCGACGGCGACGGGTGCGCCCTGCAGCGCCTCGTGGACGTCACGCACCAGGTCGCCCGGCTGCTGTGCGCCGACAGCGTGGTGCGGGCGGGGTTACGGCTGAACGCCGAGGCGGCCGCCGGGCGGGTGCGTGATCTGCGCCGGGAGTGGCGGGAGTGCGTGGACGGCCTGCTCGCCGAGGCGGAGCGCCAGGGCGAACTCGCCGCCGGTGTGCCGCCGCACCGCACCGGCGCCGTCGTCCTCGCCGCCACGACCGGCATCGAGGTGCTGGCCCGCGAGGACCACGGCCGGCTCGCCCGCCCCTCGCTGACCGATCTGTGGCAGCTGCTCCTGCCGAGCGTGGCCGCACCGCACCTGGCGGGCGCGCTGGATCCGGCGGGGACCTGTCCCGGCCCGGTGGATGCCGACCACGCGGAGACGTATCCGTCCCTGGCCAACACTCTGTGAAGCAGTGGCCAAAACAAACCGGATGCCAAGTTTTTTCGGTGGCCGGATCGCACCATTGGTTCCCCAGCCTCTGGACCAAGGAGCGAAGTGTCATGGCACAGCAGGCCTGCCCCTTCCTGACGATCGACCCGTCAGGCCAGGACCTCTACGGCGAGATATCCCGGATCCGGGCCCGGGGCCCGGCCGTCGAGGTGGAACTCCCCGGCGGCGTACGGGCGTGGTGGATCAACGGCCTGGAGCTGAACAAGCGGCTCCTGGCCGGCCCCGAGACGAGCAAGGACGCCTTCCGGCACTGGCCGGCCTGGATCAACGGGGACATCTCCCGCACCTGGCCGCTCGCGATCTGGGTCTCGGTGCGCAACATGGTCACCGCCTACGGCACCGACCACAGCCGGCTGCGCAAGCCGATGTCCGCCGCCTTCACCAAGCGGCGCGTCGAGGCGCTGCTCCCGCGCGTCCAGGAGATCGTCGACCGGGCCCTGGACGACCTGGAGCGGATCCCGCAGGGCGAAGTCGTCGACCTGCGGGCGGCGTTCGCGGCGTCGGTGCCGCACGAGGTGGTGTGCGAACTCTTCGGCGTACCGCCCGGTGAGGACGGTCCGCGCGGTGCCCTGTACCGCATCATCAACCGCTTCTTCGACACGGCGATCTCCCTGGAGGACGCCCAGGCCAACGGGGTCGAGCTGTACGGCACGCTCACCGCGTTCCTCCAGGACAAGCGCGCGCACCCGGCCGACGACCTGACGACGGCCCTCATCGCCGCCCGCGACGAAGGCAGCCTCAGCGAACAGGAGTTGATGGACAACCTGATCCTGTTGCTCACCGCCGGTTTCGAGACGACCGTCAACCTCATCGACAACACCGTGCACAGCCTGCTCGCCCACCCCGACCAGCTCGATCTGGTCCGCTCCGGGCGGGCGACCTGGGAGGACGCCCTGGAGGAGTCGCTGCGCCTCGAAGCGCCGGGCGCCATGTCGGGCCTGCGCTACGCCGTCGAGGACATCGAGATCGAGCCGGGTCTGACGATCCCGAAGGGCGACCCGCTCGTGGTCTCCTTCGCCGGTGCCGGTCGCGACCCCGAGCGGCACGGCCCGGATGCCGAGCGGTTCGACATCACCCGCGCCACCAGCCGCGACCATGTGTCCTTCGGCCATGGCGTGCACCACTGCCTGGGCCGGCCGCTGGCCATGGCCGAGGCCACGGCGGCCCTGACATCCCTGTTCGACCGTTTCCCGCGACTGGCCCTGGCCGACCCGTCCCGCCCGCCGAAGCGGCTGCGCTCCATCATCTCGACGGGGCACGAGGAACTGCCCGTACTGCTGCACGGCCCCCGTCCGGAAGAGCTGGAAGAGGCGGAGTCGGTCAGGTAGCGCCCCGGTCCCGGAGGAACGAGCGGTACCAGGGTGCCGCCCGCGTGAAGGCCGCCGCGAAGCCCTCGCCGGGCGAGCAGTCGAGGTCCTTCCAGAAGCCGTCGTCCACGAACCAGTGGTCGACCGTGAGCATGCCGAGGTGATGGAGGGCGAGCGGTGTCCCGGCGGACCGTTCCAGGGCGGTGGCGACGTCCACCGAGGCATCGGTGCCGGGCACCTCCAACTGCGCGCTCACAGCGCCGAGCAGGTCCGGGACTTTGACCGGCTCGGGGTGGTTGACGTGGTGCACACCGCCGCCGTGCGCCGGGGACAGGGCCGCCGCCACCACCGCACGGCCCAGGGTGCCGACGTCGATCATCGACTGGAGCGCCGCGCAGCCGGTCAGGGTCGCCGACAACTGGCCCAGCAGCCACACCAGTCCGGGGACCACCCAGCGGTCGCCCTCACCGTGGACGAGGTGCGGTCGCAGCACCAGGCCGCCCGCGTCGAGGACGTGCCGTTCGGCGGCGGCCCGGGTGCGGCTGGTGGCCGACGCGGGCGCGATCGGCACCTCCCCGGGGCGTACGCCGCGGAAGGGGCCCCGGCCGTACACGGCGGCCGTGCTCACGTACACGATCCGGCCCACCCCGGAGCGCACGGCCTCCTCGACCAGGGCGCGTGTGCCCAGGTCGTTGACGGCGGCGACGGTCTCGGCGTCGCCGCTGATCCGGGTGGCGCAGTGCACCAGGACGTCGGTGTCCGCGCAGGCGCCGCGCAGGGAGGCCGGGTCGCCGAGGTCGCCGTGGACGGATTCGGGGCCGGGCGGTGTCCGCCGGGACAACTGCCGTACGCGCACGCCGGGTCGCCGGTGTGCGGCGGCGGCCACATGGCTCCCGACGAAGCCGCTCGCGCCTGTGATCAGAAGGTTGACCGTCACGACAGCGACCGTATCCGGGCGGGCCGTGCGGAGGTCAGGGTGGCGGTGAAGACGGACTCGCCGTCCTGCCTCCCCGAGACCCGTACGGTCACCTCCCCCCGGTCCGTGCCGAGCACCTCGGTCTCCAGCCGACAGGGGCTGTGCAGCTCGGCGTACCGGGCGAAGGTGGCCGTCATCGCGCGGGGCAGGAAGGGGTGCTGACCGGTCGCGGCGGTCGCGGCCTGGCGGGCCGCCTCGAACAGGGCCATGCCCGGCACATGGTCGTTGGGGCGGGGGAAGAGGACCGGGTGGCGGGTGTCCACGCGCAGCAGCCAGACCCCGGGGCGGTCGGCGGGGGCCAGGACGACGTCCTCGGCGCGGGAGCGGCCGGCGAGCTCGGGCGCGATGCCCGGCAGCAGCGGCACCGGAGTCTCCAGGGCCGCCAACTGCCGTTCGCGCAGCCGGCGGTAGGCGAGCGGCGAGGTACAGCCGGTGCTGCCGGTGCCGCGGGCGACGAAGCGTCCCGCGCGGCGGAACTCCATCGTGGTCCGCATGCTGCTCAGGCCGCGACCGCGGCGGCGTACCTCGGAGCACACGACGTCGATGTCGACCGGTTCGGCGGCGTCCGACAGCGGAAGAGCGGACGGGTCGGCGTGGACCGTCAGGTCCCACATGACGAAGTGGGTGTCGGCCGGGGCGCCGTACTCGGCGTGGGCGAGCACCATGGAGGCCTGCCGCAACGTTTCTCCCACGATCATCGGGTCCTGGTGGCGGTCGTCCACGGGGCCGAAGAAGGGGTGGGCGGCCGGCCAGTGCGCGGTGAAGCGGAAGCGGGCGTCGGAGATTCGGCGCCACCGGGTGGGGAAGACGTCGGTGTCGGTGGTGCGGTGGGCGAGGTCCGTGGTGACGGCGGTGTGGGGGCCGCGCTCGGTTTGTGGCGCGTTCTCGACGGCCGCAACGGTTCTGTTTGCCGGAGGGGCCTCGCGTCCGGTCTGATCGTCCGTGGGTGCGCTTAAAGGTCCTGTCTGCGGCATGAGAACCCCCAGGATCGGCTGCCTGGCTGCGGTCGGTATGCGATGTGGACGTTTGACTAAGATACGGACGAGCCGGTTTTTTTCAAAGGGTGAGCCAAGCCGCTGGGACGGGCTCTCGCGCCCCCGCTGCACAGTGACTTCACAGGGATCGACGGAGATCAGGAGGCACCCGATGGCGCGACAGGAGCGCGCGATCCGCACCCGGCGGACCATCCTGGAGGCGGCGGCGGCCGTCTTCGACGAACGCGGCTACACCTCGGCGACCATCGGAGAGATCCTGGACCGGGCGGGCGTCACCAAAGGCGCGCTGTACTTCCATTTCGGCTCCAAGGAGGAGCTCGCGATCGGGGTGTTCGAGGAGCAGCTCGCGATCACCCTCCCGCCTCAGTCCAGCAAGCTCCAGGAACTCGTCGACTCCGGTCTGGTGCTGGCCCGCCGGCTGCGGTCCGAGCCGCTGGTGCGGGCCAGTGTGGGGCTCGCCCTCGACCAGGGGGCCATGGACCTCGACCGTACGCAGGCCTTCGGGATGTGGTTCGACCAGAACGTACAGCGGCTGGCCGAGGCCAAGGCGCAGGGCGAACTGCTGCCGCATGTCGACGTGGCGGAGACGGCCGAGCTGCTGGTCGGCAGCTTCTCGGGGGTGCAGCTGCTGTCCCAGCTGCGCTGCCAGCGGCGCGATCTGGAACGCCGTGTCGTCGTGATGTTCGAGCACTTCCTGCCGAGTATCTGCGTGCCCGCGGTGCTGGCCCGGCTCGACGTCTCGGTGGAGCGGTCGGAACGGGTGCTGGCCGAGGTGGCGGAGGTGGCGGAAGGGCAGGCGCTGCCCGCTCCCGCGTGAGTTGTCCACAGCCGGGGAGTCGTCCACAGGGTCTGACGTGTTTCAGCCGCCCGGATGTACGGTCGGCACGAGTTGATGTTCGTGCGCGTGCGGGGGAGGCGGTTGGGATGACCAAGGCTGATGTGGGGGCCGAGGGCATGGCGGCGGACGGGACGGACCGGCGGCTCCCCCGGGTGCGCGGCTTCGCCGAATGGCCGGCCGAGGGCTCGCCCAAGGACGAGGGCAAGGCCCTGCGCAAGCGCATCCCGCGGAGCGCGCACTCCCTGCTCGACCTGGACGCGTCCCGGCCCGACGCCGTGAGCGCGGTCGAGGAGTCGGGCCGCGGCCGGCTCCCCGAGCTCACCCCGATCCGGGTCGGCCGCATGGCCGCCACCCCGTTCGCCTTCCTGCGCGGCGCGGCGGGCCTCATGGCCTTCGACCTGGCGCGCACCCCCATGACCCGGATCCGGGCCCAGATCTGCGGCGACGCCCACGCGGCCAATTTCGGCCTGTACGCCGACGCGCGCGGCGGCCTCGTCATCGATCTGAACGACTTCGACGAAACGGTGCACGGCCCCTGGGAGTGGGACCTCAAGCGCCTCGCGGCCTCCCTGGTGCTCGCGGGCCGGGAGGCCGGCGCGGACGAGGACCGGTGCCGCAAGGCGGCGTACGACGCGGTGGGCGCCTACCGCCGCACCATGCGGCTGCTGGCCAAGCTCCCGGTGCTGGACGCGTGGAACGCGATCGCGGACGAGGAGCTCGTCTCCCACACGGACGCCCATGACCTGCTCGGCACGCTGGAGCGGGTCTCCGAGAAGGCCCGCCACAACACGAGCGGCCGCTTCGCGGCCAAGTCCACGGAGGCCACGGAGAGCGGAGGGCGCCGGTTCGTCGACGCCCCGCCGGTGCTGCGGCGCGTCCCGGACGCGGAGGCCGCGGCGGTCGCCGTGTCCCTGGAAGAGTACGTCGGCACCCTGCCGGAGGACCGCCTGCCGCTCCTCGCCCGGCACGCGGTGCACGACGTGGCGTTCCGCGTCGTCGGCACCGGCAGCGTCGGCACCCGGTCCTACGTCGTGCTGCTCCTGGACCACCGGGGCGAGCCGCTGGTGCTCCAGGTGAAGGAGGCGCGGGCCTCGGCGCTGGTGCCGCATCTGGTGACGGCCGGTTTCGAGGCGCCGGAGGCCGTGCACGAGGGCCGGCGGGTCGTCCTGGGCCAGAAGCGGATGCAGGTCGTCAGCGACATCCTGCTGGGCTGGACGACGGTCGACGGGTTCCCCTTCCAGGTCCGCCAGTTCCGCAACCGCAAGGGCAGCGTCGATCCGGCCGCGCTGGCCGCCGACCAGATAGACGACTACGGCCGGATGACCGGCGCGCTCCTGGCCCGGGCGCACGCCCACAGCGCCGATCCCCGGCTCGTCGCCGGGTACTGCGGCAAGAGCGAGGAGCTGGACGAGGCGATGGCGGCGTTCGCCGTGGCCTACGCGGACCGGACCGAGGCGGATCACGCGGATCTGGTGGCGGGGGTGCGGGCGGGAAAGGTCGCCGCGGAGATGGGGGTCTGACCCTGGGGACGCCTCGGGCGGGTGGCCGTCCGGGGCACAGGGGCAGGCGCCGCGTGGCCTAGGCTGGTCGGGTGACGACCCCGGAAGCTGAGCAGGGCGGTGGCGGCGCCGATGAGGAACGGGTGACGCCCGAGGGCGACGCGGCCCGTGCCGAAGGTGACGCGGCCCGGCCCGAGGAGCGGCTCGAGCGGGCCGTGCGGGCCGCCGAGCAGGCGTTGATCGAGTACGAGATCGCGGTGGAGACCTTCCGCGTCGAGGTCGAGAACTTCTCCCGGCTGCACGAACAGAAGCTCGGTCCGCTGTACGCCCGGCTCGAGGACCTGGACGCCCGGATCCTCGAGGCCAGGGCCGCTCGCAGCGGTGACCCCGACGACCTGCGGCGCGCGGAGGAGGCCAGATCGCGGCTGGCGCCGATCCCCGGTGTCGAGGAGCTGCTGCACGGCTGGATGGACGACAGCGGCCTGTTCCCGGAGGCCGTGTCGATGCTCACGGACCAGGCGGTCCGGCCCCCGCAGCGGGTCCGCCCCAGCGAGGAGGCCCGCAAGCTCTACCGGGACCTGGCCCGCAAGGCGCACCCGGACCTGGCCCAGGAGGAGAAGGAGCGCGAGCGGCGCGAGGAGTTCATCACCCGGGTCAACGCCGCCTACGCCCGCGGCGACGCGGCGGAGCTGCGCGAGCTCGCCGAGGAGTGGGCCAAGGGGCCCGAGCTGAAGCGGGGCCCGAGCCGCGCCGAGGAACTCTACAACCGCCTCGAATGGCTCGCCCAGCGCAAGGAACTGCTCGCCCTGCTCGCCAAGGAGCTGGAGGAGAGCGCCATCGGCCACATGCTCCAGCTGGCCCCGGACGATCCGGACCGCCTTCTGGACGAGATCGGGCAGCAGCTGCTCAGCCAGGTCACCGAGCGCGAGACGGAGCTGGCCACGCTGCTCGGCGAGGGCTGAGCCGAGAGGGCCGGGCCGTGGGGGCTGAGCCGCGAGGGCTGAGCCGCGTCCCGTCCGGCCCGCGGGGCGGGTCGGGTAGCGTCGGAGGCATGAGTTTTGGAGCTGGTGTGCCCACGGTCGAGGTCGCTGACCTCAAGGACGGCGACTTCCTGCTGGACGTCCGGGAGGACGACGAGTGGAAGGCCGGTCACGCCGAAGGGGCGCTGCACATCCCCATCAGCGAGTTCGTCGCCCGGTACGGCGAGCTGACCGAGGCTGCCCCGCAGGACGGCCGCGTCCATGTGATCTGCCGCTCCGGCGGCCGGTCCGCCCAGGTCACGATGTACCTGGCCCAGCAGGGCATCGACGCCGTGAACGTCGACGGCGGCATGCAGGTGTGGGAGGCGGCGGGCCGTCCCGTGGTAACGGACGACGGGCAGTCGGGGTTCGTCCTGTAGGGCCTCTCGCCCCGGGCGGTCAGGCCAGGGGGTGTGCCGCCAGCAGGTCGCCCAGGGCCTCCTCGTGTGCCGCGGCCGGGCCGAGCGACAGCTCCAGGTGCTTGGCCCAGGCGTGGTAGCGGTGCAGGGGGTAGTCGACGTCCGCGCCGAACCCGCCGTGCAGATGCTGCGCGGTCTGCACGACCCGGCGTACACCCTCCGCCGCCCAGATCTTGGCGACGGCGACGTCACCGGCGGCGGGCAGCGCGCCGGGTGCCCCCGAGGCGATCCGCCACGCGGCCTGCCACAGCGTGGCCTCCATCGCGCGCAGGTCGATGTAGCGGTCGGCGGCCTGCACGGCGACGGCCTGGAAGGTGGCGATCGGGAACCCGAACTGCTCCCGCTCGCTCGTGTACTCCCCGGTCATCCGCAGCACGCGCTCCCCGAGCCCGAGCGCCAGCGCGCACGTCCCGGTGGCCAGCAGGTCCCGCAGCCACTCCCACGCCCCGTCGGCGTCGATCACGTCCCGGGCGCTGAGCCGGACCGACTCCAGCCGCAGCTCGCCGAGCCGCTCACCGCTGGTGGAGAACTGCTCGGCGAGGGCGGCCCCGGCGTGCGCGCGGGGCACCAGGGCCAGGACGGTCCGGCCGGTCGCGGTGTGGGCGGGCACGACCGTGACGTCCGCGTCGTAGGCCCACGGCACGGCCGTCTGCACCCCGTCCAGCACCCAGACCTCGCCGTCCTGCCGTGCGGTCACGGCCAGCTCGGCCGGGTCGTGGCCGGTACGGCCGTGCGCGGCGACGGTCAGCACGATCTCGCCCCGGCCGGCCCGGGCGAGCAGGGCGGACTTCGCCTCGTCGCTCCCGAAGGCCTGGACGGCCGCCGCCGCCGCGCTGCTCTCCAGCAGCGGCACCCTGGCCAGCACCCGCGCCGACTCCCGCAGCACCAGGCACAGCGCGATGGCGTCCAGGCCGGCCCCGCCGTACCGCTCGTCGAGCAGCAGGCTCAGCAGGTCCGCGTCGGCGAGCCCGGCCCACAGGGCGCGGTCGTGGCTCTCGGCGACGGCGCCGGGGGTGAGCGCGGGGCTGGGCACGGCGTCCGGGGCGACCCCGGCGAACACGCCCTTCGCCGCCTCGGCCGCCGCCTGCTGCTCCTCGGTGAAGGTGAAGTCCACGGTGCCTGTCCTTCCGGGCCGATCCCGTTGAGCTGACGGGGCGTCAAGATAGAACAGGTTCTAGAAGAAGGGAATGGGCGTACGGGCGGGCGCCGTAGGGTGTCCCTCCTGTGGGCGACCTGCCGGGGCGCCCTGTGGATAACCTGCGGGGGTCCCCTGTGGACGAGGGGGAACGCCGCTCCGGGCGGTCGCGGGCGCCGTACGGTCGGCTTCCGCGGTGTGGCGATGGCCACGGCCGGGACCGGCGGACAGGGGCTGTGCCGGGGTGGGTGGCCTGAGTACCGTGCCCGTGCCGACGCCGCGCGGCGGTGCGCGGGCGGGACGACGGACCGGGATCTGGAACGGGGCGGAATGGACGCGTACGACGAGGGCTCGAACGCCCGGCACGGGCCGGACGCGCCTTCCGGGCTCGCCGAGCCGGGTCCGCCCGACCCGCCCCGCTCCGGCATCGCCGCGCTCTCCCTCCCGTATCAGATCGGGGTCGCGCTGGCGCTCGCGGTCGTCGCGATCGGGGTCTGTGTGCATATCGCGATGACGTTCCTGCATGTCGCGCCGGCGAACACGGTCACCAAGGAGCACGGCCGGGCCGTGGACGACTGGATCTATCCGGAGTTCGAGCAGAACTGGAAGCTCTTCGCCCCGAACCCGCTCCAGCAGAACATCTCGATCCAGGCCCGTGCCGAGGTCCGCGGCGCGGACGGCGAGAAGCTGAGCACCGGCTGGTACGACCTGTCCGCCGAGGACGGCCGGGCCATCGACGGCAATCTGCTGCCCAGCCACACCCAGCAGAACGAGCTGCGCCGCGCCTGGGACTTCTTCACCGCCACGCACGACAGCGAGAGCCGCCCGGTGGGCCTGCGCGGATCACTCTCCGAGTCGTATCTGCGCAGGATCGTGGTGCTGCGCCTCGACCGCGACGACGCGGCGGGCGCCTCGGCCGGGGACGGCGGTGTCATCGAGCGCGTCCAGGTCCGCTCCCGCACCACCAACGTGCCCCCGCCGAAGTGGAGCCGGGAGAAGGTCTCCACGACGCCGTCCTACCGCGAGCTGCCCTGGTGGCCGGTGCCGCGGGACGAGGCCCGGGGAGGCGTGCGGTGAACCGCTTCTCCCTGGCCGTCTCGCGCGGCATCGCCCGTGTCACCGAGGCCGCCCTCGGCCCGTACCAGACCGCCGTGATCCGCATCGGCTTCAGCGCGACCTGGCTGCTGTTCCTGCTGCGCGAGCTGCCCCACCGCCATGAGCTCTACGGTCCCGACGGGCCCTGGAGCTGGGGTCTCGCAGAGCAGCTGATAGGGACCAACAAGGCCTTCACCACCCTGATGTGGTCGGACGGCCGGATCTGGTTCGAGCTCGTCTACGCGCTCGCGATCCTGACCAGCGCCCTGCTGCTGCTGGGCTGGCGCACCCGCACCATGTCGGTGCTGTTCATGGTCGGCGTGCTGTCGCTGCAGAACCGCAGCGTCTTCATGGGCGACGGCGGCGACAACGTGCTGCACCTGATGTCGATCTACCTGGTCTTCACGCGCTGCGCCCAGGTGTGGTCGCTGGACGCCCGGCGGGCCTCGCGTGCCCGGGACGCCCGCGAGCGGGGCGAGCGGGTCAGGGACCTGACCGGCCCGGCCCTGTGGGGCGTACTCGGGGTCGCGCTGCTCGCGGCGACCCTGGCCGGCCGGATGGACGGCGACGACCTGCTGATACCCGTGCTGCTGTGGACCGTGTGGGCGGCGCAGGCCCTGTGGTGGCTGGTCGGGCGCCGCGCGAAGTCCGGCGAACCGCGGATCCTGCTCGACGTCGTCGCCAACATCGTGCACAACGGCGCCCTGCTCGTGATCATGGCCGAGGCGTGCCTGATCTACGCGACGGCCGGCTGGTACAAGATCCAGGGTTCCCGCTGGCAGGACGGCACCGCCGTCTACTACCCGCTCCATCTGGAGTACTTCTCGCCCTGGCCCGCCCTCGCGGACCTGCTGTCCGCCAGCGGGACGATGGTGATGCTCGTGACCTACGGGACGGTCCTCGTGCAGGTCGCCTTCCCGTTCACGCTGTTCAACCGGCGAGTGAAGAACGTCCTGCTGGCGCTCATGATCACCGAGCACGCCGTGATCGCCGTCGTTCTCGGCCTGCCGTTCTTCTCGCTGGCGATGATCGCGGCGGACGCGGTGTTCCTGCCGATGTCCTTCCTGCGCCGCCTGGGCGGCCGGTCGGCACGCGCGCGTGACCGGCTGCTGCGCCGCCGCGGCGGGCGCACGCCGGTGCCCGAGCAGCCGGCCCCCGAGAGTTCCCAGGCCACGCACGTAGGCTTCGGGGCATGACCGACCCCGTGACCGTCTGGCACCGGCTCGCCGGCAGCACCGTCCTGCTCGACGGCTTCCACGCCCTCAAGCACGCGGTGCGGTTCGGCGCCGAGGTGCCGGTGGCGGTCACCGCCGACCGGGCGGCCGCGCTCGCCCTCGCCGACGAGCTGGCCCCGGACGTACGGGACGCGCTGGGCGCGCTGCTCACGGAGGTGCCGCACGAGACGTACGCGTCGTTCGTGCCGCGCCCGCACCCCACCGCCGTGGCCGCGCTCGCCGTGCGCCCCTCTCGTGAGTCCCACCTCGCGCGGCTGGCGCACACGCCCCGCACCACCCCGGTCGTGGTCCTCGACAATCCGCGCAACCTGGGCAACGCGGGGGCGGTGATCCGCCTGGCCGCCGGCTTCGGCGCGACGGGCGTGGTGACGACCGGGACGGTCGACCCCTGGCATCCGACGGTCGTACGCGGCGGGGCCGGACTGCACTTCGCGACGGCGGTGGAACGGCTGGAGGTCCCCGACCTGCCGCCCGGCCCGCTGTTCGCCCTCGACCCCGAGGGCGACGACATCCGGGGCGTCAAGCTCCCGGACGACGCCGTCCTCGCGTTCGGCTCGGAACGCACGGGCCTGTCGACGGAACTACGTGATCGTGCGGACCACTTGCTGTCCCTGCCGATGCGTCCGCAGGTCAGCAGCTACAACCTGGCGACGAGTGTGGCGATGACGCTGTACCACTGGAGCTGCGGGAGTTTTTAGGCCTCCCGCCGCACCTCGACAACCCTGAACCGGTTGGCGACGAACGCCCCGTCACACAGCGCCGCACTGGCCGCCGGATTCCCTCCCGACCCGTGGAAGTCGGAGAACGCGGCCGTCTGATTCACATACACCCCACCCGTCAGATTCAGCGACAGCTGGGCCGCCTCCTCCAGACAGGCCTCCTGCACGTCCTGCTCGACCTCCGGGTCGGTGGTGTACGCCCCGACGGTCATCGCGCCCTTCTCCCGAACGGTCCGCCGCAGCAACTGCACCGCGTCCGAGGCCGAGTCGACGGCGACGGCGAAGGACACCGGCCCGAAGCACTCGCTCATGTACGCGGCCTCCGCGTCCGGCTTGGCCCCGTCCAGCTTCACGATCACCGGCGTCCGCACGACCGCGCCCGGGAAGTCGGGGTTGGTGATCTCCCGGGACGCCAGGGCGACCTCGCCGAGACCCGCGGCGGCCTCCAGACGGGCCTTCACGTCCGGGGTGACGATCGCACCCAGCAGCGCGTTCGCCCGGGCGTCGTCGCCGAGCAGGCCGTCGACCGACTTGGCGAGGTCGGCGACCACCTCGTCGTAGGACTTGGGGCCCTGGTCCGTGGAGATGCCCGCCCGGGGGACGAGCAGGTTCTGCGGGGTCGTGCACATCTGGCCGCTGTACAGGGACAGCGAGAACGCCAGGTTGGAGAGCATGCCCTTGTAGTCGGCCGTGGAGTGGACGACGACGGTGTTGACGCCGGCCTTCTCCGTGTAGACCTGCGCCTGGCGGGCGTTGGCCTCCAGCCAGTCGCCGAACTCGGTCGAGCCCGTGTAGTCGATGATCCGGATCTCGGGGCGCGTCGCCAGGGTCTTGGCGATGCCCTCGCCGGGGCGCTCGGCGGCCAGCGCGACCAGGTTCGGGTCGAAGCCCGTCTCGGCGAGCACCTCCCGCGCGACCTGCACCGTCAGCGCGAGCGGCAGCACCGCGCGCGGGTGGGGCTTGACCAGGACCGCGTTGCCCGTGGCGAGGGAGGCGAACAGGCCCGGGTAGCCGTTCCACGTCGGGAAGGTGTTGCAGCCGATCACCAGGCCGATGCCACGCGGGACCGGGGTGAACTGCTTGGTCATGGCCAGCGGGTCGCGCTTGCCCTGCGGCTTGGTCCACTCGGCGTTGTCGGGTGTGCGCACCTGCTCCACATACGCGTACGCCACCGCCTCCAGGCCGCGGTCCTGGGCGTGCGGCCCGCCCGCCTGGAACGCCATCATGAAGGCCTGGCCGGAGGTGTGCATGACCGCGTGCGCGAACTCGTGCGTCCGGTCGCTGATGCGCTTGAGGATCTCCAGGCAGACCACCGCACGCTGCTCCGCGCCCGCGTCCCGCCAGGCCCGCTGCCCGGCCTTCATGGCGGGCAGCAGCACGTCGAGGTCCGCGTGCGGGTACGTCACGCCCAGGTTGACGCCGTACGGGGACGTCTCGCCGCCCACCCAGTCGTCGGTGCCGGGCTGGCCCAGGTCGAGGCGGTTGCCGAGCAGGGCGTCGAAGGCGGCCTTGCCCGCCGCCGCGTCCAGACTGCCGTGCTCCCCGTAGGCCTTGGGGTGCTCGGGGTGCGGGGACCAGTACGCGCGCGTGCGGATCGCCTCCAGCGCCTGGTCGAGGGTGGACCGGTGCCGGGCGATCAGCTCGTGCGCCGAGAGTGCGGCGGTCATGGGTGACCATCTCCTCGTCTCAAGAACTCTTCGTCGAGTTCATGACCTGGGCAGAAACCTGGGCAGGAACACTCGGACAGAGCTAGAGTAACCGAACGATCGGTCGGCTCAAGGGGGTCCGCCGCATCTGTGGAAAACCCCGTGCGGGAGGATCGCGCACATGACAGCACTCGACCTCAGCAGCCCCGTGGCCGTCGTCGGCACCGGCACCATGGGCCAGGGCATCGCCCAGGTCGCGCTGGTCGCGGGCCATCCCGTACGGCTGTACGACACCGTCCCCGGGCGGGCCCGGGAGGCGGCCGACGAGATCGGCGCGCGCCTGGACCGGCTCGTGGAGAAGGAGCGGCTCACCGGCGCCGACCGGGACGCCGCCCGCGCCCGGCTGCTGCCCGCCGAGGCCCTCGCCGAGCTCGCGGACTGCGCCCTGGTCGTCGAGGCGGTCCTGGAGCGGCTGGACGTCAAGCAGGACCTGTTCCGCGAGCTGGAGGGCGTCGTGGCCGACGACTGCCTGCTCGCCACCAACACCTCGTCCCTGTCCGTCACCGCCATCGGCGGCGCCCTGCGCTCCCCCGGCCGCTTCGTCGGCCTGCACTTCTTCAACCCGGCGCCGCTGCTGCCGCTGGTCGAGGTCGTCTCCGGGTTCGCCACCGACGTCTCGTCGGCCACGCGCGCGTACGAGACCGCCCGCGCCTGGGGCAAGACGCCGGTCGCCTGCGCGGACACCCCCGGCTTCATCGTCAACCGCATCGCCCGGCCCTTCTACGCCGAGGCCTTCGCGGTGTACGAGGCGCAGGGCGCCGACCCGGCCACCATCGACGCCGTGCTGCGCGAGTCGGGCGGTTTCCGGATGGGCGCCTTCGAGCTGACCGACCTGATCGGCCAGGACGTCAACGAGTCCGTCACGCACTCGGTCTGGCAGTCCTTCTTCCAGGACGTGCGCTTCACGCCGTCCCTCGCTCAGCGGCGCCTGGTCGAGTCCGGCCGGCTGGGCCGCAAGACCGGCCAGGGCTGGTACGACCACCAGGACGGCGCCGAGCGCCCGGATCCGGACACGGCGGAGCGGCGGCAGCCGCCCGCGTACGTCGTCGCCGAGGGCGACCTGGGCCCGGCGTCCGACCTGCTCGCGCTGATCCGCGAGGCGGGCATCCCGGTCCGCGACGAGGACGACGACAACGGCACCCGCATGGTGCTGCCGAGCGGGGGCCAGCTCGCCCTCGCCGACGGGCAGACCTCCGTGGAGTTCCGGGACGTCGTCTACTTCGACCTCGCCCTCGACTACCGCAAGGCCACCCGGATCGCCCTGTCCGCCTCCCAGGACACCTCCCCGGGGACCCTCGCCGAGGCCATCGGCCTCTTCCAGGCGCTGGGCAAGCGGGTCAGCCTCATCGGCGACGTACCCGGCATGATCGTCGCCCGCACGGTCGCGCGGATCATCGACCTGGCGCACGACGCGGTCGCCAAGGGCGTGGCCACCGAGGAGGACATCGACACCGCGATGCGCCTCGGCGTCAACTACCCCCTGGGCCCCTTCGAGTGGAGCCGGAAACTCGGCCGCTACTGGGCCTACGCGCTCCTGGACGATCTCCATATGCGCGACCCCTCGGGGCGCTACACGCCGTCCCTCGCGCTGTACCGCCACGCCCACGCCTCCGACAAGCGGGAGGGCACAGCCTCATGACCACCGCAAAGCGCGACACGTACACCCCGGACACCCTGCTGTCCGTCGCCGTCCAGGTGTTCAACGAGCGTGGCTACGACGGCACCTCCATGGAGCACCTCTCCAAGGCGGCGGGCATCTCCAAGTCGTCGATATACCACCACGTCGCCGGCAAGGAGGAGCTGCTGCGCCGCGCCGTGAGCCGGGCCCTGGACGGCCTCTTCGGGATCCTCGACGAGGAGCACGCGCGCGTGGGGCGGTCCGCCGAGCGCCTGGAGTACGTCGTGCGGCGCATGGTCGAGGTGCTCATAGCCGAGCTGCCCTACGTGACCCTGCTGCTGCGGGTGCGCGGCAACACGGACACCGAGCGCTGGGCCCTGGAGCGGCGCCGCGACTTCGACCACCGGGTGGCCGACCTGATCAAGGCGGCGGCCGCGGACGGGGACGTGCGCGGCGACATCGAGGTCCGGCTGGTGACCAGGCTGGTCTTCGGAATGATCAACTCGATCGTGGAGTGGTACCGGCCCGACGGGCGCGGAATGAACGAGCGCGAGGTGGCCGACGCGGTGGTGCGGCTGGCCTTCGGAGGGCTCCGGAAGGACTCCTGAACTCACCCCTGCGGCTCGAGGTCCTCCTCCTCGAACACCAGCAGCGTGCGGGTGCTGAGCACCTGCGGGATCGCCTGGAGGCGGGTCAGTACCAGTTCGCGCAGCGACCGGTTGTCGGAGACGTGCACCAGCAGCAGCACGTCGAAGTCCCCGCCCACCAGGGCGATGTGGGAGGCGCCCGGCAGCCGTCTGAGCTCCTCGCGCACCGTGCGCCAGGAGTTCTGCACGATCTTCAGCGTGATGTACGCGGACGTCCCCTGACCGGCCCGCTCATGGTCGACGCGGGCGCCGAAGCCGCGGATGACACCGTCCTCGACGAGCCGGTTGATGCGGGCGTAGGCGTTGGCGCGTGAGACGTGGACCCGTTCGGCGACCGACCGTATCGAGGCGCGGCCGTCCGCCTGGAGCATGCGCAGGATGTCCTGATCTATGGCGTCCAGGGGCCGCGGCGGCGGTAGCACACCGCCGACGTCCTGTCCTTCGGCCATTTGTTCAGATGCCACCTGCGCCGACCTCCCTACCATGGACGTACTGCGTCCATCACAGGCTGTGGAGAACCGTTTGTCCACAGCCTGGGGCCAGCCATAGCCAAATTGTGCCGTCGACCGAACAATCGGTAGGTGAGGCGGGTCACAGCCGACCCGCCTCCCGTAGCCGCTCCCACGAGGAGGTGCCGTCATGACGGTCATGGAGCAGCGGGGCGCGTACCGGCCGACCCCGCCGCCCGCCTGGCAGCCCCGCATGGATCCCGCGCCGCTGCTGCCCGACGCGGAGCCGTACCGCGTCCTCGGCACCGAGGCCGCCGCGAAGGCGGACCCGGAGCTGCTGCGGACGCTGTACACGCAGCTGGTCCGCGGCCGCCGCTACAACGCGCAGGCCACCGCGCTCACCAAGCAGGGCCGCCTCGCCGTCTACCCCTCCACCACCGGCCAGGAGGCCTGTGAGGTCGCCGCCGCGCTCGTGCTGAAGGAGCAGGACTGGCTCTTCCCGAGCTACCGCGACACGCTCGCCGTGGTGGCCCGCGGTGTGGACCCCGTCGAGGCGCTCACGCTGCTGCGCGGCGACTGGCACACGGGCTACGACCCGTACGAGCACCGGGTCGCCCCCCTGTGCACCCCGCTCGCCACTCAGCTGCCGCACGCCGTGGGTCTCGCGCACGCCGCCCGCCTCAAGGGTGACGACGTGGTCGCCCTGGCCATGGTCGGCGACGGCGGCACCAGCGAGGGCGACTTCCACGAGGCGCTGAACTTCGCCGCCGTCTGGCAGGCCCCGGTCGTCTTCCTGGTGCAGAACAACGGCTTCGCGATCTCCGTCCCGCTCGCCAAGCAGACCGCGGCCCCGTCGCTGGCCCACAAGGCCGTCGGCTACGGCATGCCCGGCCGCCTGGTCGACGGCAACGACGCCGCGGCCGTGCACGAGGTGCTCTCCGACGCCGTACGGCACGCCCGCGCGGGCGGCGGTCCCACCCTGGTCGAGGCGATCACCTACCGCGTCGACGCCCACACCAACGCCGACGACGCGACCCGCTACCGCGGTGACGCCGAGGTCGAGACCTGGCGCGAGCACGACCCGATCCAGCTGCTGGAGCACGAGCTGACCGCGCTCGGCCTGCTCGACGAGGCCGGGAAGCAGGCCGCACGGGACGCCGCCGAGGCGATGGCCGCCGACCTGCGCGCACACATGAACCAGGACCCGGCACTCGACCCCATGGACCTGTTCACCCACGTCTACGCCGAGCCCACCCCGCAGCTGCGCGAGCAGCGGGAGCAGCTGCGGGCGGAACTGGCGGCCGAGGCCGAGACCGGGCCGGAAGGGGACACGCACCGATGACCACCGTCGCCGTCAAGCCGGCCACCATGGCGCAGGCCCTCACGCGCGCGCTGCGCGACGCCATGGCCGCCGACCCCGCCGTGCACGTCATGGGCGAGGACGTCGGCACCCTCGGCGGCGTCTTCCGCGTCACCGACGGACTCGCCAAGGAGTTCGGCGAGGACCGCTGCACGGACACCCCGCTCGCCGAGGCGGGCATCCTCGGCACGGCCGTCGGCATGGCGATGTACGGCCTGAGGCCGGTCGTGGAGATGCAGTTCGACGCGTTCGCCTACCCGGCGTTCGAACAGCTCATCTCGCACGTGGCCCGGACGCGCAACCGCACCCGCGGCAAGATGCCCCTGCCGATCACCATCCGCGTCCCCTACGGCGGCGGCATCGGCGGAGTGGAGCACCACAGCGACTCCTCCGAGGCGTACTACATGGCGACCCCGGGGCTCCATGTGGTCACGCCCGCCACCGTCGCCGACGCCTACGGCCTGCTGCGTGCCGCCATCGCCTCCGACGACCCGGTCGTCGTCCTGGAGCCGAAGCGGCTGTACTGGTCGAAGGACTCCTGGAACCCCGAGGAGCCGGCGCCCGTTGAACCGATAGGCCGCGCGGTGGTGCGGCGCTCGGGCCGGAGCGCCACGCTCATCACGTACGGGCCGTCCGTACCCGTCTGCATGGAGGCGGCCGAGGCGGCCCGGGCCGAGGGCTGGGACCTCGAAGTCGTCGACCTGCGCTCCCTGGTGCCGTTCGACGACGAGACGGTGTGCGCCTCGGTGCGGCGGACGGGACGCGCGGTCGTCGTCCACGAGTCGGGTTCCTTCGGGGGCCCGGGCGGGGAGATCGCGGCCCGGGTCACGGAGCGCTGCTTCCACCACCTGGAGGCGCCGGTGCTGCGCGTCGCCGGGTTCGACGTCCCGTATCCGCCGCCGATGCTGGAGCGCCACCACCTGCCCGGTGTGGACCGGATCCTGGACGCCGTGGGGCGTCTGCAGTGGGAGGCCGAGAGCTGATGGCACAGGTGTTGGAGTTCAAGCTGCCCGACCTCGGTGAGGGGCTCACCGAGGCCGAGATCGTGCGCTGGCTGGTGGAGATCGGCGACGTCGTCGCCATCGACCAGCCGGTCGTCGAGGTCGAGACGGCCAAGGCGATGGTCGAGGTGCCCTGTCCCTACGGCGGTGTGGTCACGGCCCGCTTCGGCGAGGAGGGCACGGAACTGCCCGTCGGAGCGCCGCTGATCACGGTGGCGGTGGGGGAACGGGCGCCGTCCGGCGGCGGTGCGGAGGAGGCCGGGACCGAGGGCTCGGGGAACGTCCTGGTCGGATACGGCACGTCCGAGGCACCCGCGCGGCGGCGCAGGGTGCGCCAGGAGCCCGCGGCCGGTGCCGCGCCCGCCGCGGCGGTGAACGGGCGGGCAGGTGTCCCCGAGGCCGAGGACGGCCCCCTCCCCGTGATCTCGCCCCTGGTCCGCAGGCTGGCCCGGCAGAACGGCCTCGACCTGCGGGAGCTGACCGGCTCCGGGCCCGACGGGCTGATCCTGCGGGCGGATGTGGAGTACGCGCTGCGCGCCGCGCCCCGGCCCGCTCCGGCAGCGGCCCCCGCCCCCCGGCCCGCCGCGACAGCCGCCCCGGGCGAGATCCGCACGCCCCTCAAGGGCATGCGGGGCGCCGTCGCCGACAAGCTGTCCCGCAGCCGCCGTGAGATCCCCGACGCGACCTGCTGGGTCGACGCCGACGCCACGGAGCTCATGCGGGCACGGACCGCCATGAACGCGGCCGGCGGGCCGAAGATCTCCCTGCTGGCCCTGCTGGCCCGGATCTGCACCGCGGCCCTCGCCCGGTTCCCGGAGCTCAACTCCACCGTGGACGCGCAGGCCAGGGAGGTCGTCCGGTTCGACCACGTGCATCTGGGCTTCGCGGCGCAGACCGACCGGGGGCTCGTGGTCCCGGTGGTCCGGGACGCGCACGCGCGGGACGCCGAGTCGCTGACCGCGGAGTTCGCCCGGCTGACCGAGGCGGGCCGGACCGGGACGCTGACGCCCGGCGAACTCACCGGCGGGACCTTCACGTTGAACAACTACGGAGTCTTCGGCGTCGACGGCTCCACTCCGATCATCAACCACCCCGAGGCCGCCATGCTCGGCGTCGGCCGCATCGTCCCCAAGCCCTGGGTGCACGAGGGCGAGCTGGCGGTGCGGCAGGTCGTCCAGCTCTCGCTCACCTTCGACCACCGGGTGTGCGACGGCGGCACGGCGGGCGGCTTCCTGCGCTACGTGGCGGACTGCGTGGAACAGCCGGCGGTGCTCCTGCGGACGCTGTGATTCCTCTCCGGCGCGCGGCCGTTCCCGGTGATCGCGTCGGTTCCCCCGCGTTCCATGTGATCGCGGGGGCACGCATACTCGGGGGGTGACCGCGTACGAGCCTCCCGGTGAACCCGGCGTCGGCCCCGGCCCCGCGCAGGGGACGGACCCCGCCGACCACGACGCCGTCGTGCTCGCCGGCGGCGCCGCCCGGCGCCTCGGGGGCGCGGACAAACCCGGGGTGCGCGTCGGCGGGCGGGCCCTGCTCGACCGGGTGCTCGCCGCGTGCGACGGCGCCCGTACCACCGTCGTCGTGGCCGCGCCCCGGCCGACGGCACGGCCCGTGACCTGGGCCCGCGAGGACCCGCCCGGCGGCGGACCGCTCGCCGCGCTCGACGCCGGCCTCCGGCACACCACGGCGGAACACGTCGTGGTGCTCTCCGCCGACCTGCCGTTCCTCGAGGAGCGGACCGTCGGCCGGCTGCTGGGCACGCTGCGGGGGACCGCCGCCGACGGCGTGCTGCTGACCGACCCCGACGGCCGCGACCAGCCGCTCGTCGCCGCGTACCGCACACGGCGCCTGCGCGAGACGCTCGCCCTCCTCGCCGAGCGGCACGGCGGTCCGCACGGACTTCCCCTGCGGCGTCTCACCGCCGAGCTGGACCTCACCCGCATCTCCGATCCCGTCGCGTCTTTCGACTGCGACACCTGGGACGACATCGCCTCCGCCAGGGCACGCATCAGGGAGCATGGGCACGTGTTGGATGAATGGATTTCCGCGGTCAAGGACGAGCTGGGGATCGACCTCGACGTCGACGTGAAAGAGCTGCTCGACCTCGCCCGCGACGCCGCCCACGGTGTGGCCAGGCCCGCCGCGCCGCTGACCACCTTCCTCGTCGGCTACGCGGCCGCGCGGGCCGGCGGGGGCCCCGAGGCGGTCGCCGAAGCCGCCCGCAAGGCCGTGGCCCTCGCCGCCCGCTGGGCGGAGGAGAGCACCCCGAAAGCCCCGGGGGACCAGCCCGACGTCGCCCCCGACGCGACGCCCGACACCCGCCCGGACGCCGGATGACGCCGCACGGCACCCGCACCGGTGAGGACGCCGAAGATCTCGACGTCGAGGAGGTGCTCGCCCTCGTGAACAACAGCAACGGCACCCACCTGCCCGACCCCGCCGCACGAGGTGAGAAGGACAGCACCCCCACGCCCCGGAAGCCGGACACCCGGCACCGGGCCACCCCCTGGCCACAGGCCCGGGACATCGCCGGACGCGCCGCCCGGAGTGCCACCCGGGCCGCCCGCCGCGACCCCGTCTCCGTGCCGCTGGACGCCGCCCTCGGCCTCACCCTGGCCACCCCCCTCGACGCCCTCACCGACCTCCCCTCCTTCGACACCTCCGCGATGGACGGCTGGGCGGTCGCCGGGCCCGCCCCCTGGGACGTACGGGACGAGGGCGTCCTGGCCGGGCACACCGCGCAGGCGCCCCTGACCGACGGCGAGGCCGTCCCGATCGCCACCGGCGCCCGCATCCCCGCGGACACCACGGCCGTCCTGCGCAGCGAGCACGGCCGCACCGACGACAAGGGCCGGCTGCACGCGACCAGGGGCGTCGTCCCCGGCCAGGACATCCGCCCCCGGGGCCAGGAATGCCGCACCGGCGACCAACTCCTGCCCGTCGGCACCCTCGTCACCCCGGCCGTCCTCGGGCTCGCCGCGGCGGCCGGATACGACACGGTCACCGCCGTCCCCCGCGCCCGCGCCGAAGTCCTCGTGCTCGGCGACGAGTTGCTCACCGAGGGGCTGCCGCACGACGGTCTGATCCGGGACGCGCTCGGCCCGATGCTGCCGCCCTGGCTGCGCGCGCTCGGCGCCGAGGTGACCGCCGTACGACGCGTCCGGGACGACGCCGGCGCCCTGCGCAGGGCGATGACCACGTCCGACGCCGACGTCATCATCACCACCGGCGGCACCGCGGCGGGGCCCGTCGACCACGTCCACCCCACCCTGCGCCGTATCGGGGCCGAACTCCTCGTGGACGGCGTCAAGGTGCGCCCCGGCCACCCCATGCTGCTGGCCCGCATCACGGAGACCCAGCACCTCGTCGGCCTGCCGGGCAACCCGCTCGCCGCCGTCTCCGGACTGCTGACGCTCGCCGAGCCGCTGCTGCGGACCCTCGCGGCCCGCCCGGCCCCGGAGCCGTACACACTGCCGCTCAGGGACGCCGTGCACGGGCACCCGCACGACACCCGGCTCGTGCCCGTCGTCCTGCGGGGCGACCAGGCCGTGCCGCTGCACTACAACGGCCCGGCCATGCTGCGCGGCATCGCGGCGGCCGACGCGCTGGCCGTCGTGCCCCCGGGCGGCGCCCGTCCGGGGCAGGAGGCGGAACTGCTCGACCTGCCCTGGGCGTCCGGAGGTATCGGAGTGTGTTTCACGTGAAACTTCCGGGCCAGGACGCGATCGCCCGCCAGGCGGACGAGCATCTGGTGACCCATCGGGTGAAACTCCCGAAGAAAGTGGTGGAGCACCCGATCCGCCAGGTCTTCAAGCGGCTCTCCATGGCGCTGGGGGTCCTCGTCGTCACCGCGCTGATCGTCTACGCCGACCGCGACGGCTACAACGACAACGCGGGCGGCGGCCTCACCCTCCTCGACGCCTTCTACTACGCCACCGTCACCCTCTCCACCACGGGCTACGGTGACATCACCCCCGCCGGCGACGCCGCCCGGCTCACGAACATCCTCGTCATCACGCCCCTGCGTGTGCTGTTCCTGATCATCCTGGTCGGCACCACCCTCGAAGCGCTCACCGAACGCACTCGCGAGGAGTGGCGACTGACCCGCTGGAGGTCCACGTTGCGCGATCACACCGTCGTCGTCGGATTTGGCACGAAGGGCAGGTCGGCGATCCGGACCGTCTGCGCGACGGGCCTGAAGAAGGAACAGGTCGTCGTGGTCGACCCCAGTTCCAAGGTCGTCGACGCCGCGACCGCGGAGGGGTACGCGGGCATCGTCGGGGACGCGACCCGCAGCGAGGTGCTGAAGCGGGCCGAGGTGCACAAGGCACGTCAGATCATCATCGCGACCCAGCGCGACGACACGGCGGTCCTGGTGACGCTGACGGCCCGGCAGCTCAACCGCGGGGCGAAGATCGTGGCCACGGTGCGGGAGGAGGAGAACGCGCCGCTGCTCAAGCAGTCCGGCGCCGACGGTGTCGTCACCAGCGCCAGCGCCGCAGGCCGCCTGCTCGGCCTGTCCGTGCTCAGCCCCTCCGCCGGCATGGTGATGGAGGACCTCATCCAGCAGGGCAGCGGGCTCGACATCGTCGAACGGCCGGTCGTCAAGGCCGAGGTGGGCAAGACCCCGCGTGAGATCGCCGACCTGGTGGTCAGTGTCATACGCGGTCACCGGGTGCTCGGCTACGACGATCCGGCCGTGGGGAGGCTGGAGTTGACCGACCGCCTCATCACGATCGTGCGGAAGACACCGGCCACACAGGTCGCGCCCGACATCCGTCCGATGCCGCCGATGCCCCGCAACTGATCGAGTATCACTTCCGGTTGTACAGCCGCATCGTGATCGGCCCGAAGACCAGCACGAACAGTCCGGCCCAGCCCAGCGACCAGGCGACCTCGTCGGCCGGCCAGTCGCCGCCCATCAGGCCGCGCACCGCCGAGGCCAGATGGGTGATGGGGCTGTTGTTCACGAAGGCCTGGAGCCAGCCCGGCATGGTCGTCGGATCGACGAACACGTTGGACAGGAAGGTGAGCGGGAAGATCACCATCATGCTGACGCCCATCACCGACTTCTCGGTGCGCAGCATCAGCCCGAACATCGTCCAGATCCACGAGAAGGCGAACGAGAAGAGCACCAGCAGGGCGATCCCGGCGAGCACACCGCCGATCCCGCCGTCCGGCCGGTAGCCCAGGATGATGCCGACGGTGAGCATCACGACCGACGCGATCGTGTACCGCAGGGCGTCGCCGAGCAGATAGCCGACCATGGTCGACGGCCGCCAGATCGGCAGCGTGCGGAAGCGGTCGAAGACGCCCTTCTCGATGTCCGTGTTGACCGAGACACCCGTGTACATCGTGATCATCACGACCGACATCACGAGGATGCCCGGCAGCAGGAACTGGATGTACTCCTTCGGCGAGCCGGCCAGCGCCCCGCCGAACAGGTACGTGTACATCAGCACCATCATGATCGGGAACGCCGTGACGTCGAAGAGCTGCTCCGGCACGTGCTTGATCTTGAGGATCGCCCGCCACCCGAAGGTCATCGAGGCCGACCAGGCGCTGGGCCGTGGGGGCCGCTCCTTGGCGATGAGCAGGGCCGCGAGGGATTCGGTGCTGACCGGGGCGAGATCCTTGGCCTCGGTGGTCGTCGTGGTGCTCATGCCGCCACCTCGTCCTTCGGGTCGTGGGAGCCGGAGCCGGCCGTGCGGTCCGGGGCGTGCGTGTCGTGCCCGGTGAGGGCGAGGAAGACCTCGTCCAGGCTGGGCTGGCCCAGCGAGAAGTTGTCGACGGTGATCCCGGCGTGGGCCAGTTCGTTCAGCGCGCGGGCGGCCTGCTGGGCCGCGCTGTCGTCGCTCGCCGCCGTACCGAGGCGGGCGGTCAGGGCCACCGCGTCGGGCTCCGGCTGCACCTGCGCGTCGAGGGTCCGGCGCAGCAGGTCCGCCGCGAGGCTCCGTTGGCCGGGATCTCGTAGCCGCAGATGGACGGATCCGGCGCCGACGGACGACTTCAGCTCGCCCTTGGTGCCCTCGGCGATCACCCTGCCGCGGTCGATGACGGCGATCCGGGACGCCAGCTGGTCGGCCTCGTCCAGATACTGCGTGGTCAGCAGCACGGTGGTGCCCTGGGCGACCACGGCCCGCACGATGTCCCACACCTGGTTGCGGCTGCGCGGATCGAGGCCGGTCGTCGGCTCGTCGAGGAACAGCAGGTCGGGGGTGCTGAGGATGGACGCGGCGATGTCGATCCGGCGCCGCATACCGCCCGAGTAGTGCTTGACCTGCTTCGCGGCGGCCTCCGTGAGGCCGAAGGCCTCCAGGAGCTGGGCGGCGCGCTCCCGGGCGGCCTTCTTGTGGTGACCGAGCAGCCGGCCCAGCAGGACCAGGTTCTCGGTGCCGGTGAGGTCCTCGTCCACCGACGCGTACTGGCCGGTGAGGCTCACCCGGGCGCGGACATCGTCCGCCTCGCGGACGATGTCGTGGCCGAAGACATGCGCTTCGCCGCCGTCCGGCCGCAGGAGTGTGGCGAGCATCTTCACGGTGGTGGTCTTGCCGGCGCCGTTCGGGCCGAGGACGCCGTAGACCGTGCCGGCGGGCACGGACAGGTCGACTCCGTCGACGGCCCTGGTCTCGCCGAACGTCTTCACCAGGCCCGCGGTCTCGATCGCCAGGCCGGACGTCTGCGTGCTCATGCTTCGGGTCCTTCCGAGTACGTGGGCTACGCATGGGGAGACCTTTACGGTCGCGCAAACTCATCGGTCCCGCATATGGATTTTCGCCAGAACCGGACCAATGACGTAGAGGGAGCCGACCCGGGGACGGAGCGGACTCCGTCCGGCGACCGAGGAGTACCGTCCCAGTCATGTATGCGATCACGATTCCCGAACCTGGTGGGCCCGAGGCGCTGGTCTGGGACGAGGTCCCGGATCCCGTGCCCGGCGAGGGCGAGGTCCTGGTCGAGGTGACGGCCGGTGCCGTCAACCGGGCCGACATCCTGCAGCGGCAGGGCTTCTACGACCCGCCGCCCGGCACGCCCCCCTACCCCGGCCTGGAGTGCTCCGGGCGGATCGCCGAGATCGGCACCGGCGTCTCCGGCTGGAGCGTGGGCGACGAGGTGTGCGCGCTGCTCGCCGGTGGCGGTTACGCCGAGAAGGTGGTGGTCCCGGCCGGACAGCTGCTGCCCGTGCCCGAGGGCATCGGCCTGCGGCAGGCCGCGGCACTGCCCGAGGTGACCTGCACCGTCTGGTCGAACGTCTTCATGATCGCCCATCTGCGCCCCGGCGAGACGCTCCTCGTGCACGGCGGCTCCAGCGGCATCGGCACCATGGCGATCCAGCTCGCCAAGGCCGTCGGTGCCAGGGTCGCCGTCACGGCGGGCACCAAGGAGAAGCTGGACCGGTGCGCCGAACTGGGCGCCGACATCCTGGTCAACTACCGCGAGCAGGACTTCGTCGAAGAGGTCAGGAAGGCCACGGACGGCGCCGGTGCCGACGTCATCCTCGACAACATGGGCGCCAAGTACCTGGAGCGCAACGTCAAGGCCCTCGCCGTCAACGGCCGGCTCGCGATCATCGGTATGCAGGGCGGCGTCAAGGGCGAGCTGAACATCGGCGCGCTGCTCGCCAAGCGCGCCGCGATCAGCGCGACGTCCCTGCGGGCCCGGCCGCTGGAGGAGAAGGCGGCCATCGTCGCGGCCGTGCGCGAACACGTCTGGCCCCTGTTCTCCGGCGGCCATCTGCGCCCGGTCATCGACCGCGAACTCCCCATGGCGGACGCTGCCACCGCCCACCAGGTCGTGGAGGACAGCGGCCACATCGGCAAGGTACTGCTGATCGCCCCGTAGAGCGCCCCGGCACACGGCCGGCCGCGTTCCCCTACGCGCGCCTCAGCCGGAGGCCCACGAACGCCAGGCCCAGCCCGAGTCCGATCAGCACCAGCCCGCTGCCCAGCGGCAGGATCCGCAGCACAGGCCCGACAGATCGGTCGGCCTGTGCCGCGGCCTCGCGTACGGGCGGCTCCGTCGGTGCGGAGGGCTCGGGGACGGCGGGGACGGCCTCCCGGGACGCCTCGGGCACGGCGCTGGCCTCACGAGCCTCCCGCTCCTCCGCGGCCTCCTCCGGCCGCCCCGGCCGCTCCCGCCCCTCACCGGCCCGGGTCCCGGCCCGCGAGGGCTCCCCGGACGCGGACGGGGCCGACGGGGCCGACAAGGCAGAGGGGGCGGCGGCCGCCCCGGCCTCGTCGTACGCGAGGACAGAGGGGACTGAGGAGATATAGAGGGCTGAGGAGACTGAGGCAACAGAACCGTAGGCCTGAACAGAACCGCAGGGTGAGACGACCACACCCGCCCCCAGGGCGACCATCAGTCCGGTCGCCCGCAGTGCGCGTAGCCATGGAGTCACGTTGGTGACCCCCTCCCGCCGCGCCCGGTAGGGCAAGATCGGCAAGTTCGGTCATTTCGAGGCAATCAGCCTCACACCGCCCCGGGCGTCCGGCACTCCGGGTTCGGCCGACGGGCGGAATCGCTGCACAATCCGGTTATGTCCATACGTCACGGGCTGCTCGCGCTCCTGGCGGCCGGCCCCCGCTACGGCTCACGCCTGCGCACCGACTTCGAGGCCCGCACCGGCGGGACCTGGCCGCTGAACATCGGGCAGGTCTACACGACGCTGGGCCGCCTGGAACGGGACGGGCTGGTGGCCCGGGAGGGCGTCGACAAGGCGGGGCGGGCGCTGTACACGCTCACCGAGGCGGGCCGGGCCGAGCTGCGCGCCTGGTACGCCCGCCCCGTGGCACGGACGAGCCCGCCGCGCGACGAGCTCGCCATCAAGCTGGTGATGGCGGTCGGAGCGGACGGCGTCGACGTACGGGAGGTCGTCGAGGCCCAGCGCCGGCACGTGACGCAGGCGCTGCACGACCTCGTGCGGCAGCGGGCCGAGGCCCTGGCCCGCGGGCCGGGGCACCCCCAGGAGATGGCCCGGCTGCTCGTCCTGGAGCAGCTCGTCTTCCAGGCCGAGGCCGAGATCCGGTGGCTGGACCACTGCGAGGCCCGTCTGCTGCGTCTCACCCGTGAGGTGGAACCACCCTCCGGCGAGCAACCCGGGCCCTGACCGATACGTCTGTCGAAACAGGGTGGATCAGCTTCCCGTGGGGGCACCACGGAGGTGAGGTGCAGGCGTGCGAGAGAATGGCGACATGGAGATGCCGAGAAACGAACGGTCGCCGGAGAGCCCGCAGATCCTGGTCGTGGGCCAGGACGGCATGGCGCTCGGGGGCGGCAGCGGAGACGAGGACTCCCGCGAGATCCCGGTCACGGAACAGGTGGAGCAGCCCGCCAAGGTCATGCGCATCGGCAGCATGATCAAGCAGCTGCTCGAAGAAGTGCGCGTGGCGCCCCTGGACGAGGCCAGCCGGGTCCGGCTCAAGGAGATCCATGCCAGCTCGGTGAAGGAGCTGGAGGACGGTCTGGCACCCGAATTGGTCGAGGAGCTGGAGCGGCTGTCCCTGCCCTTCACGGACGAGACGACACCCAGCGACGCGGAACTGCGCATCGCGCAGGCCCAGCTGGTCGGCTGGCTCGAGGGACTCTTCCACGGGATCCAGACGACGCTGTTCGCCCAGCAGATGGCGGCCCGCGCCCAGCTGGAGTCGATGCGCCGCGCCCTCCCGCCGGGCGTCGGCCACGAGGGCCTCGACGAGCAGCACCCGGGAGCCCGTTCGGGCGGGCCGTACCTGTAGGCCCGGTACCAGACCTCCCCGGACAGCAACAGAAAGGGCCCCGCGGCCGAAGCCGCAGGGCCCTTCCTCATGTCCGGGGCGTCAGGACGGCGGGTTGCCCGTCGAGACGTTGAGCTCGATGACCGGCATGTCGTCCGGGTCGACATCGGTGCCCTTGGACGGGAACTGGTTCATGACCGTGCCCTGGCCGTAGGTGTTCTCGTCCACGTTCTTGGTGCTGACCTGCCAGCCGGCCGCCTGGGCGCAGGTCTTGACCGACGTGATGTTCATGAACTTGAAGTCCGGGATCTGGATCTTGTCGGGGTCGTTGTACGACTCCTCCGGCTCCGTGCACTCCTCGGAGTCGATCGTCTTCGACGGGTCCGGCCCGCGGTAACCGGGCTTCTTGGCCGAGGCCGAGGCGCTCGCGCTGCTGCCCCCGCCGCCCTTGTCGTCCTCGCTGCCGCCGTTCATCAGCAGGGCCGCGACCAGCCCGCCGACCGCCACCACGGACACGATGACGGAGGCGATGATCACCGGCTTGTTGCTCTTGCCACCGCTCTGGGAGCCGGGCGCGGTCTGGGGCGTGAGGTTGTACGGCGGCGGGGTCGACGGGCCCTGCTGCGGGGAGTACGCGGCCGGGTGCGGCGTCTGGTAGCCGCCCTGCTGCGGATAGCCGTACGCCGGGGAGTGCGCCGACGGGGCGGGGGTGCCGTACGGGTTCGGGGGCGGGGTCGGCTGGTACGGCGTCTGGACCTGGCCCGAGGCGGCCGGGGGCGCCTGGTCGACCGGCGGGAACACGGCCGAGCCGACGCCCGCGCCGCTCGGCGCCTGGGTTCCCGGGACGATGCTCGGCGGGGCGGCGTGGAAGGACGCCGCCACGCGCAGGCACTCGTCGCGCATGGCCTCGGAGCTGGGGAAACGCTCGTTGGGGTTCTTCTTCAGCGCCCGGGCGATCAGCGCGTCCACGGCGGGCGGCAGCGCGCGGTTGATCGTGGACGGAACCGGCGGCTCCTCCTGGACGTGTGCATACGCGATGGCCAGCGGCGAGTCCGCCTCGAACGGCAGCCGCCCGGTAACCAGTTGGAACAGCATGATGCCGACCGAGTACAGGTCGGAGCGGGCGTCCACGCCACGGCCGAGGGCCTGTTCCGGCGAGAGGTACTGCGGGGTGCCGACGACCATGCCGGTCTGCGTCATCGACGTCACACCGGACTGCATGGCGCGGGCGATGCCGAAGTCCATGACCTTGACCACACCGCGCTTGGTCATCATCACGTTGCCGGGCTTGATGTCGCGGTGGACCAGGCCCATCTCGTGGCTGATCTCCAGCGCGGCCAGCACATCCGCGGTGATCTTCAGCGCCTTGTCGGCGGGCATCGCGCCCTGCTGCCGCACGTCCTCGTCGAGGACCGAGCCGAGCGGGCGGCCCTCGACGTACTCCATGACGATGTACGGCGTCGTCATGCCGTCGAGGGTGTCCTCGCCGGTGTCGAAGACCGAGACGATGTTGGTGTGCGTGAGCTTGGCCACGGACTGGGCCTCGCGGCGGAACCGCTCGCGGAAGGCCTGCTCCCGGCCGAGCTCGGTGTGAAGTGTCTTGATCGCGACCTGCCGGTCGAGCACGCTGTCGTACGCGAGGTGCACCGAGGCCATGCCGCCCTGGCCGAGGAGGTCACGCAGCTGATAGCGGCCACTGGCGAGCGCCCGCCCCGTGTACTGCCCCTGTGCGCCGTCCTGGCTCATGTTCCGTGTCCCCCGTGGCTCCCCGAGGAGCTGCCGACTGCCGCTGATCCGTCTGATCCGTCGTTGATCCAAACCGCCATTCCCGGCCAAGTCTGCCC
Source organism: Streptomyces purpurascens (assembly GCF_045040895.1). Lineage (NCBI taxonomy): Bacteria > Bacillati > Actinomycetota > Actinomycetes > Kitasatosporales > Streptomycetaceae > Streptomyces > Streptomyces purpurascens. The sequence continues at coordinate 4,735,872 of NZ_CP108341.1, forward strand.
CAGGGCACGGACACGTCAAGCTCGGTGCCCGTTCCGTGACCGTACGCGAAAGAAGCGTCGCGGAAGCGTTACCAGGGGTGTGCGGCCGGTACACAGAATTTGCACGAGAGTGCTGAGTAAAGGTTTCATGGCGCGTCCGTCCCGTGCCGGTCCCGGCACCCGTCTCGGACCGGCGGCTTGCGCGGAGGCTGTAGCGTGGCCGACGGAGACCGTAACAACACCGCGCGCACCGCGGGCAGAAACGACGGCGAGGACTGATGGCACAGCAGCAGCGCGCTCAGGGCCCGTCCGAACCCGAGGCGACTGGCGGCGGCATGTCGGACGCGCCGGAGGTCTGGGGTAACGGCGGGTTGGTCGGGGACGGCCGGTACCGGCTGACCCACAGACTCGGCCGGGGCGGCATGGCCGAGGTGTTCGCGGCCGAGGATGTCCGCCTCGGGCGCACCGTCGCCGTCAAGCTGCTCCGTTCCGACCTCGCCGAGGACCCGGTGTCCAAGGCGCGCTTCACGCGCGAGGCCCAGTCGGTGGCCGGCCTCAACCACCACGCGATCGTCGCCGTGTACGACTCCGGCGAGGACATCGTCGGCGGCCAGCCGCTCCCCTACATCGTCATGGAGCTGGTCGAGGGCCGCACCATCCGCGACCTGCTGCTGAACGCCGAGGCGCCGGGCCCCGAACAGGCCCTGATCATCGTCTCGGGCGTCCTGGAGGCGCTCGCCTACTCGCACCAGCACGGCATCGTGCACCGCGACATCAAGCCCGCCAACGTCATCATCACGCACAACGGCGCTGTGAAGGTGATGGACTTCGGCATCGCCCGCGCCCTGCACGGAGCGCAGTCCACGATGACGCAGACCGGCATGGTCATGGGCACCCCGCAGTACCTGTCCCCGGAGCAGGCGCTCGGCAAGGCCGTCGACCACCGCTCCGACCTGTACGCCACGGGCTGCCTGCTCTACGAACTCCTCTCGCTGCGCCCGCCGTTCACCGGCGAGACCCCGCTGTCGGTGGTCTACCAGCACGTCCAGGACATCCCGACGCCGCCGTCCGAGGCCTCCGACGTCTGCCCGCCGGAGCTGGACGGCCTGGTCATGCGCTCCCTCGCCAAGGAGCCCGACGACCGTTTCCAGACGGCCGAGGAGATGCGCGGGCTGGTCCAGTACGCGCTCCAGATGCTCTACGACCAGGGCGGCCACACCGGCACCTGGAACACCGGCCCGGTCGACACGCACGAGGGCCGGCACACCCCGTCGGGCGGCTTCGCCCACACGGCCGTGATGGGCCACCCCGGCGATGTCTCCGGCACCGCTCAGATCCCCTCGCCGATACTTCCCGCCGGCTACGGCGGCGGGGACGACGGCGGCTTCGAGGGCCGCGGCAACAAGGGCAGCGGCCGCGGCAAGCTGTGGATCCTCGCCGTGCTCGCGGTGATCGCCGTGGCGGCGGGTGTCGCCCTGGCGCTGCAGAACACCGGCGGCGACAAGAAGGACCCCGCCGACAAGCAGTCGCCGACCACCTCGCAGACGGAAGAGAAGAAGACCCCGAGCGAGACGCCGAGCGACGAGGTGACGGACGAGCCGACCGACACCTCCACGGACACCGACCCCGGCACCAGCTCCGGCGGCGGCGGATGGACCCCGTCGTACACCCCGTCCTACACGCCGTCCCCGAGCACTCCCGAGACGCCGACGGACCAGCCGACGGACCAGCCGACCACCGCGGAGCCGACCGGCGAGCCGACGGGCGAGGAGCCCACGGACCCGGAGACGCCGCCGGAGGAGGAGACGGGCGGTGCCGACGGCGGCGCCACGGGCAGCGTCGTCGGCGGCGCGGGCGGCTGACCGAACTCCTCGGACAGCCGAACCGGACAGCCGAATCCGACAGCCGAACAAGAACACCTCACGCGCGCGTGGGACCCGGAAACGGGCTCCACGCGCGCGTGCCGTTTCGCCGCGCCGACAAGTTGGCTCTTCCCGTGACCTGGGTCACCGGGTTAACGTGCGGTTGCTCCGGCCTCCTGCAAGGCTGTGACCAGGGCCCCTTCCCCGCCTTCCCGATTTACTTGGAAATCCAAGCAAAATCGCAGGTCAGATGGGGTTTCACAGAAATGTGGAGCACTGGGTAACGTGCTGTCTGCAGGGCGCTCGCCGGGGCACCTGTCACGCCTGTTCCCGGCCGAGTGGCACCCACCCCGTGCCCCGGTGGCCGAGAACAGGTGAGCCGCACTGGCCTACCGGCAACCCCGGGGGCCGGACCGACGGAGGAGCACACGTGACCGTGGAGAGCACTGCCGCGCGCACATCGCGACGCAGCGCCGGAAGCAAGGCCGGCACCACCGGCACCAAGGGCACCACCCGCACGCCTGCGAAGAAGGCAGCCGCGAAGAAGGCCGCCGAACCCCAGCTCGTGCAGCTGCTGACGCCCGAGGGCAAGCGCGTCAAGAACGCCGAGTACGACAAGTACGTCGCCGGTGTCACCCCGGAAGAGCTCCGCGGCCTGTACCGCGACATGGTGCTCACCCGCCGCTTCGACGCCGAGGCCACCTCCCTGCAGCGCCAGGGCGAGCTGGGCCTGTGGGCCTCGCTGCTCGGCCAGGAGGCCGCCCAGATCGGCTCGGGCCGGGCCCTGCGCGACGACGACTACGTCTTCCCCACCTATCGCGAGCACGGCGTCGCCTGGTGCCGCGGGGTGGACCCGACCAACCTGCTCGGCATGTTCCGCGGCGTGAACAACGGCGGCTGGGACCCGAACAGCAACAACTTCCAGCTCTACACGATCGTCATCGGCTCCCAGACGCTGCACGCCACGGGCTACGCGATGGGCGTCGCCAAGGACGGCGCCGACAGCGCGGTGATCGCCTACTTCGGCGACGGCGCCTCCAGCCAGGGCGACGTGGCCGAGTCGTTCACCTTCTCCGCGGTCTACAACGCCCCGGTCGTGTTCTTCTGCCAGAACAACCAGTGGGCCATCTCCGAGCCGACCGAGAAGCAGTCCCGCGTCCCGATCTACCAGCGCGCGCAGGGCTACGGCTTCCCGGGCGTACGGGTGGACGGCAACGACGTGCTCGCCTGCCTCGCGGTCACCCGCTGGGCCCTGGAGCGGGCCCGCTCCGGCGAGGGCCCGACCCTCGTCGAGGCGTTCACCTACCGCATGGGCGCCCACACCACCTCCGACGACCCGAGCCGCTACCGGGGCGACGAGGAGCGCCAGGCCTGGGAGGCCAAGGACCCGATCCTGCGCCTTCGCCGGTTCCTGGAGACCTCAAACCACGCGGACGAGGGATTCTTCGAGGAACTGGAGGCCGAGTCCGAGGCGTTGGGCAAACGAGTGCGCGAGGCGGTCCGTGCCATGCCGGACCCGGACCACTTCGCGATCTTCGAGAACGTCTACGCGGACGGACACGCGCTCGTCGACGAGGAGCGCGCCCAGTTCGCCGCGTACCAGGCGTCGTTCGCCGATGAGGGGGGCAACTGACATGGCCGACAAGATGGCACTCGCCAAAGCGATCAACGAGTCGCTGCGCCACGCCCTGGAGGCCGACCCCAAAGTCCTGATCATGGGCGAGGACGTCGGCAAGCTCGGCGGGGTCTTCCGGGTGACGGACGGTCTGCAGAAGGACTTCGGCGAGAGCCGCGTCATCGACACCCCGCTGGCCGAGTCGGGCATCGTCGGCACGGCGATCGGCCTGGCCCTGCGCGGCTACCGCCCGGTGGTGGAGATCCAGTTCGACGGCTTCGTCTTCCCGGCGTACGACCAGATCGTCACCCAGCTCGCGAAGATGCACGCCCGTTCCCTGGGCAAGGTCAAGCTCCCGGTCGTCGTGCGCATCCCCTACGGCGGCGGCATCGGCGCGGTGGAGCACCACTCGGAGTCCCCCGAGGCGCTCTTCGCGCACGTCTCGGGTCTGAAGATCGTCAGCCCGTCCAACTCCTCGGACGCGTACTGGATGATGCAGCAGGCCATCCAGAGCGACGACCCGGTGATCTTCTTCGAGCCCAAGCGCCGCTACTGGGACAAGGCCGAGGTCGCCACGGAGGCGATCCCGGGCCCGCTGCACAAGGCCCAGGTGGTCCGCGAGGGCACCGACCTCACCCTCGCCGCCTACGGCCCGATGGTGAAGCTCTGCCAGGAGGTCGCGGACGCGGCCGCCGAGGAGGGCAGGAACCTGGAGGTCCTGGACCTGCGCTCGGTCTCCCCGCTCGACTTCGACTCGATCCAGACGTCGGTGGAGAAGACGCGCCGGCTGGTCGTGGTCCACGAGGCCCCGGTGTTCTTCGGCTCCGGTGCGGAGATCGCCGCGCGGATCACGGAGCGCTGCTTCTACCACCTGGAGGCCCCGGTGCTCCGCGTCGGCGGCTACCACGCGCCGTACCCGCCGGCCCGCCTGGAGGAGGAGTACCTGCCGAACCTGGACCGGGTGCTGGATGCCGTCGACCGCTCGCTGGCGTACTGAGGAGAGGGTCGTGACGACGATGACGGAAGCGTCCGTACGCGAGTTCAAGATGCCGGACGTGGGTGAGGGGCTCACCGAGGCCGAGATCCTCAAGTGGTTCGTCCAGCCCGGCGACACGGTGACCGACGGCCAGGTGGTGTGCGAGGTCGAGACGGCGAAGGCGGCTGTCGAGCTGCCCATCCCGTACGACGGCGTGGTCAGGGATCTGCACTTCCCCGAGGGCACCACGGTCGACGTGGGCACGTCGATCATCGCGGTCGACGTGGGCGGAGGGGCCGCGCCCGAGCCGGCGCCCGCCGCCGAGCAGCCCGCGGTGTCCCCGCCCGCGGAGGAGCCCAAGGCGGAGGGCTCGGGCCGCCAGCCGGTCCTGGTCGGCTACGGGGTGGCGACCTCGTCCACCCGCCGTCGCCCCCGCAAGGGCCCGGAGGTCCCGGTCCAGCAGGCATCGACCGCGATCCAGACCGAGCTGAACGGCCATGGTGCGGCGCCCTCGGCCGCCGCCGCCGTCAAGGAACGCCCGCTGGCCAAGCCCCCGGTCCGCAAGCTGGCCAAGGACCTGGGCGTCGACCTGACGACGGTCGTCCCGACCGGTCCGGACGGCATCATCACCCGCGAGGACGTGCACGCGGCGGTGGCCCAGCCGCAGGTGCCGCAGCCGGAGGCCCCCGTGGCCGCCGCCCCGGCACCCGCGCCGGCAGCGGTGTCGTACGACACCACCCGTGAGACCCGCATCCCGATCAAGGGCGTCCGCAAGGCGACGGCGGCGGCGATGGTCGGCTCGGCGTTCACGGCGCCGCATGTCACGGAGTTCGTGACGGTGGACGTGACGCGCACGATGAAGCTGGTCGAGGAGTTGAAGGGGGACAAGGAGTTCGCGGGCCTGCGCGTGAACCCCCTCCTGCTGATCGCCAAGGCCCTGCTCGTCGCGATCAGGCGCAACCCGGACGTCAACGCGTCCTGGGACGAGGCCGCCCAGGAGATCGTGGTCAAGCACTACGTGAACCTGGGCATCGCGGCCGCGACCCCGCGCGGCCTGATCGTGCCGAACATCAAGGACGCCCACGCCAAGACGCTGCCGCAGCTGGCCGAGTCGCTGGGCGAGCTGGTGTCGACGGCCCGGGACGGCAAGACGTCCCCGGCGGACATGCAGAACGGCACGGTGACGATCACCAACGTCGGTGTCTTCGGCGTCGACACGGGCACGCCGATCCTCAACCCCGGCGAGTCCGCGATCCTCGCGGTCGGTGCGATCAAGCTGCAGCCGTGGGTCCACAAGGGCAAGGTGAAGCCCCGCCAGGTCACCACCCTGGCCCTGTCCTTCGACCACCGTCTGGTCGACGGCGAGCTGGGCTCGAAGGTCCTGGCGGACGTGGCGGCGATCCTGGAGCAGCCGAAGCGTCTGATCACCTGGGCGTGAGCCGACCGCGGCGGCCCCCTGCCCTCGGGCCGGGGGCCGCCGGCGTCTGTGCGGAGAGTTCGCCGGCCGTATGCCGAACCGCGTATGAAGCTCCCCAGACCCCTCCCAAATACCGCACAGTAAGCGGTTTAGCCGGACATACGATCACTCTCCATGCGCAACGCCATGGTGCTCAGGGCCCAGAGATTCGTGAACTCCGTCTACGGCAGCCGTATCGGCACGACCGTGGAGGAGACCGGCGAGGCCGACTGGGCGACCATGTACGCCCTGACCCGTGCGCTGCAGTACGAGCTGGGCATCACGGCGCTGTCCGACAACTTCGGTCCCACCACGCTCTCCACGCTGACCGCCAAGTACCCCGTGCTCGACGCGGACACGGTCCCCTCGCCCGACTTCTGCCGCGTCATCCAGTCCGGTCTGTACTGCAAGGGGTACGACGGCGGCGACCTGGACGGCACATACGGCGCGCGGACCCGGGCGGCCGTCACGCGGCTGAAGGCGGACATGGGCGTCGAACAGGCCCTGCCCGGCGACGGTCTGACGCCCAAGGTGTTCAAGGCGCTGCTGACGATGGACTCGTACGTCCTCGGCGGCTCCGGCACCCGGCAGGTCCGTGAGGTGCAGCGGTGGCTCAACGGCCGGTACTTCGGCCGGCAGGACTTCTTCGCGGTCGCCTGCGACGGGCGGGTGTCCCGGGACACGGCCAGGGCGCTGGTGTTCGGCGTGCAGTACGAGCTCGGCATGGCGGACGGCACCGCCAACGGAAACTTCGGCCCCGGCACGCAGTCGGCCCTGAAGTCGCACCCGGTGCGACAGGGCGACACGGGCGTCTACGTCCGGCTGTTCTCCGCCGGGATGGTCGTCAACCGGCGGCCCGTCGCCCTCACCGACAGTTTCGACTCCTACCTCGCCGCCGCCGTCCGGGCCTTCCAGAGCTTCGTCGCGCTCCCGGCCACGGGCGACGGCGACTTCGCCACCTTCGCCTCCCTGCTGGCGTCCTACGGCGACCAGTCGCGGCAGGGCCGGGCCTGCGACACGATCGCGAAGGTCACCCCGGAGCGCGCGGCGACGCTCAAGGCGGCCGGCATCACCTACGTCGGCCGCTACCTCACCAACCCGAGCGCCACGTCCCTGCCGGAGAAGGCCGTCCAGCCTGGCGAGCTCACCACCATCGCCCGGCAGGGCCTGCGCTGCTTCCCGATCTACCAGACCGTCAACAACGACGCCTCGGACTTCGACTACGTCGCCGGGCGGACGGCCGGGTACGCGGCGGTCAACGCCGCCCTGGACCACGGGTTCCGAAAGGGCACGCGGATCTTCTTCGCCGTCGACTTCGACGCGATCGACGCCGAGATCACCGCGAACGTCCTGCCCCACTTCAAGGGCATCAAGGAGGCGATGGCGGACTCCGGCCACCCGTACGAGATCGGCGTCTACGGCTCCCGCAACGTCTGCGCGCGGACCGGTGCGGCCGGCTTCTCGACGGCGAGCTTCGTGGCCGGCATGTCCCCGGGCTTCGACGGCAACGCCGGGCGCCCGCTGCCCGGCGACTGGGCCTACGACCAGTTCGTCATCCGCACCCTCGGCTCGGGCGACGGGCAGCTGGAGGTGGACGTCGACGCCGCCTCGGGACGGGACACCGGGCAGGGCGCGTTCGACCGGCCGCGGCCCGCCGTCCCGGACGTCGCCTTCGACGCCCGCCAGGTGCCCGCGCTGCGGGCGGACCTCTCGCGGTACATGCGGTCGATCGGGCGGCCGGACCTGGGCGGCATCGGGAGCGACGCGCGGCTCTACACCAACGCCCAGGCCGTCGGCACGATCCAGGACCAGGACGGGCTGATCACCGAGCTGTCGCACACGTACTCGATGCGCAAGGCGCTGATCCAGACGGCCGTCTACTGGGCCCTACGCGACTACAGCCTCGCCGACCAGGCCAGAGACCAGCAGGTCGCCGACCACCACCTCACCGGCTCCGGCTCCGTCAAGGACTCGCCCACCGGCATCGGGGAGATCAGCGCGACCGACGCCATCCAGGCCTGGAACCACTGCATCGGCTGGGGGTACACCACCGGCGACCACCGCGACCCGGGCAAGGACGCCGACCTCTGGTCCGTGTGGCAGCGGCTGAACAAGGACAACGCGTTCAGCGTGCGCACCGCGGCGCTGATCCATCTGTGGGGCGTACGGGGCAGGCCGGGCGGCCAACTGCCGCCCGGTGACCGGGTCACCACCCCGCGGTCCATGCGCCTGGACCTCGCCGAGTTCGAGATCACCGAACTCCTGCGCCGCTACCGGGCCTGGGACCCCGACGTCGGGGCCCAGACGCACCAGAGCCTGGCCGTCTACCAGATCTTCGAGAAGTACAACAGCATCGCTCGCCACGCGTGAACCGCCGGAATGAGAGACCGTTGAACCTCAACCTCCCCCAGTTCCCCCGCATCACCCGCAGAGGGCCCCGCTCGGCCGCCGCACACCGCCGAGGGCTGTCCCGCCGCGCCCTGCTCGGCCGTATCGCCGCCGTCGGCGGTGCCGTGGGCGTCGCCGCCCTGCCCGTCTCGCAGTTCCTGTCCCAGGCGTACGCCGACGCGCACAACCCCATTCCGGCCCGCGTACGGGACGCCCTGCGCAGCGCGCAGGACCGGACCCGGCGCGTGCAGGCCGGTTCGCGCTCCCACAACGGCTGGGAGATGGAGAACGTCGCCGACGACGGCGGCACCGTCTACACCCGGCCCGTCCCCGGCACCCCGCTCAAGGGGGTCGCCGTGCGGATGGGCGACGTGGAGACCGTCCTCGTCCACCTGGTGCGCCGGTTCCACTACGAGGTCGACGCCCTGCGCCGGGGCGACGTCGTCGGCTGGCACGACCCGTCCGACGTCGGCAGGGGCCGGCCGGAGTCCAACCTGGCGTCGGGCACGGCGGTACGGATCCGGCCGGGCTTCCACCCGCGCGGCGCCCGGGGCGGCTTCTTCCCGGGGCAGGAGGTCGTGATTCGCGACATCCTCGCCGAGCTCGACGGCGTCGTCCGCTGGGGCGGCGACGACCGAACGCCCGACGAGTCGCTGTTCTCCGTCGACGTACGGCCCGGCGACCAGCGGCTGGCCCGGGTCGCGGCACGGATCCGCGGCTGGGGGCTGGAGCCGGGAGCCGGGGCGGGCTCCTCCGTGAACGTGCTGGCCGGCGGGCGGCGCAAGGCGGCCCGGGAGCTGGAGCGTCGCCAGCGGACGGCTGCCTGACGTACGCAGACATACGAAGGGGGGCTCACCGCCGACGGCGGTGAGCCCCCCTTCTGTGGTGCCTGTCCTACTTGGCGAAGCCGTAGTTCAGCAGCTTCGTCGCGTCCGACTTGCGGGTGGGCCCGTCGGTCGAGGCGAGAACCGTGCCGATGACCGTCTTGCCGTTCCGCGTGGCCGCGAAGACCAGGCAGTACTTGGCCTCCGGGCCGGAACCGGTCTTCACGCCGATCGCGCCGGTGTAGCTCGCGAGCAGCGGGTTGGTGTTCTCCCACGCGGCCATCGTCCGCGTGCCGCCGGACTTCGTGGTCGTCTTCGCCGTGTACTTCTTCGTCTTGACGACCGTGCGGAACGTGGAGTTCTTCATGGCGCTGCTGGCGATCTTCGTCAGGTCGCGCGGCGTGGAGTAGTTGCTGCCCTTGCCGATGCCGTCGAACGAGTCGAAGTGGGTGTTCTTCAGACCCAGGTTCTTGGCCGTGGTGTTCATCTTGCCGATGAACGACTTCACGCGCGCCGCCCGCGTCGAGCCCGAGCCGAACTTGTCGGCGAGCGCGTACGCGGCGTCGCAACCGGACGGCAGCATCAGCCCGTACAGCAGCTGGCGGACGGTGACCTTGTCGCCGACGATCAGCTTGGCGTTCGACGCCCAGTTGTTGTCGACGATGTAGTCGCTGTACGCCTTCTGGATCGTGACCTTGCTGTCCAGGTTGAGGTTCGACTGCTTCAGCACCACCAGGGCCGTCATGATCTTGGTGGTCGAGCCGGTGGAGCGACGCGTGTCGGCAGCCTTGGTGTAGAGCGACTTGCCGGTCGCGTTGTTCATCACGTAGCCGCCCTTGGCGACGATCGTGGGCGCCGTGGCGGCCTGCGCCGGCGCAACGGTGAGGGCTCCGGTCGCGAGCATGGCGCCGGTGGTGACGGCGACGGCCGCGGCTCTACGGAGACGGGTGCCCTTAATGCCGGTTATCAAGTGAAGTACCCCGATTGCGTTGAATGCCCCAGGCGTGCGGCCGAATTGAGGACGAGGGGAAGGGAGCCGCACGTGTCTGACTCGTAACTAGCACAGTTGGTTGTGCCGTTGCCGAGGGGGACCCGCCCTTTGCCACAGACGTGTGACATTTGAGCCCGCGTGAGTCCGCATCCTGGACGGATACATCCATGCGTACCTGATGTATCTATCCTGTCGGCATGACCCTGGCCGTGAAGCACCCTCCCGCCGCCGACCGTGTGTACACCCACGTCAAGCAAGGCGTCCTGGAGCGCCGCTACGAGGGCGGGACCCTGCTCACCGAGGGCGAACTCGCCGAGGCCGTAGGCGTCTCCCGCACGCCGGTGCGCGAGGCGCTGCTCCGGCTGGAGGTCGAGGGGCTGATCAGGCTCTACCCGAAGAAGGGTGCCCTCGTGCTGCCCGTCTCCGCACAGGAGATCGCCGACGTCGTGGAGACCCGGCTGCTCGTCGAGGAGCACGCGGCGCGCAAGGCCGTGCCCGCTCCCCCCGGGCTCATCGAGCGCCTCGAAGCGCTCCTCGCCCGGCAGAAGGAGCAGGCCGCCGACGGAGACCTCGCCGCGGCCGCCGTCACCGACCGCTGCTTCCACGCCGAGATCGTCCGCAGCGGCGGCAACGAGATCCTCTCCCGCCTCTACGACCAGCTGCGCGACCGCCAGCTCCGCATGGGCGTCGCCGTCCTGCACTCCCACCCCGACCGGATCGCCAAGACCCTCACCGAACACGAGGAGATCCTCGAAGCGCTGCGCTCCGGGGACGCCGAGGCGGCCGTCGGGCTCGTCCACCGCCACGTCAGCTGGTTCTCGCACCTGGCCCGGGGGGAGGTCCGATGAGCGCCGGCATACTGCCGGGCGATCCACCGGGCGGCCGGCGGGCACTGGCCGTCTGGGGCACAGGCGTCTCGGTCTACTTCGTCGCGGTCATCTTCCGCACGTCCCTGGGCGTGGCCGGCCTCGACGCCGCCGACCGCTTCCACGTCAACGCCTCCGCCCTGTCCACCTTCTCCATCCTCCAGCTGCTGGTCTACGCGGGCATGCAGATACCCGTCGGCCTGCTCGTGGACCGGCTCGGCACCAAGAAGGTGCTGGCGCTGGGGGCGGTGCTGTTCACGGCCGGGCAGCTGGGCTTCGCGTTCTCCCCGTCGTACGGCATGGCGCTCGCCTCCCGGGCGCTGCTCGGCTGCGGTGACGCGCTGACGTTCATCAGCGTGCTGCGGCTGGGCACCCGGTGGTTCCCGGCCCGGCGCGGGCCGCTCGTCGCCCAGTTCTCGGGCCTGGTGGGCATGGCCGGCAACCTCGTCTCCACGCTCGTCCTGGCCCGGCTGCTGCACGGCATCGGCTGGACGGCGGCGTTCGCGGGCAGCGCGGTCGCCGGGGCCGTGGTGTTCGTGCTGGTGCTGCTGTTCCTGAAGGACCACCCGGAGGGCCACGAGCCGGAGCCGCTCCCGCACCAGGGCGCGGCCTACGTACGGCGGCAGATCGCCGCCTCCTGGCGGGAGCCGGGGACGCGGCTGGGGATGTGGGTGCACTTCACGACCCAGTTCCCGGCGATGGTCTTCCTGCTGCTGTGGGGGCTGCCGTTCCTGGTCGAGGCACAGGGGCTGTCCCGGGCCACCGCCGGTGAACTCCTCACACTCGTCGTGCTGTCGAACATGGGCGTCGGCATGGTCTACGGCCAGATCGTCGCCCGGCACCACGAGGCGCGGCTGCCCATCGCGCTCGGCACGGTCGGCACCACGGCGGCCCTGTGGGCGGCGACGCTGGCCTACCCCGGCGAGCACGCCCCGATGTGGCTGCTGATCGTGCTGTGCACGGTCCTCGGGGCGTGCGGGCCCGCGTCGATGATCGGCTTCGACTTCGCCCGCCCGGCGAACCCGCCCGAGCGGCAGGGCACCGCCTCCGGCATCACCAACATGGGCGGCTTCGTGGCCTCCATGACCACGCTGCTCGCCGTCGGTGTCCTGCTGGACGCCACCGGCGACGACTACGGCATCGCCTTCTCGGCGGTGTTCGTGCTCCAGGCCCTCGGCGTCAGCCAGATCCTGCGCCTGCGCAAGCGGGCCGCCCGGCGCGAGCGGGAACGCCTCGTGGCGAGCCGGGTGGAGACGGTGCACGTACCGGCGTGACGGGTGTCAGGCGGTCGGTACGAGGGTGAGGTAGGCCAGCCCCAGGACGCCGCGGTACGACAGCCACCGGGCGCGGTGCCGGTCGGCGTGCTCCCTGGTCTCGGCCGCGAGCGGGTGCCCGGGGTGCTCGGCCAGCCACACCTCGACGTCCGCCAGGTACGCCGACTCGAACTCCTCCCACTCGTCGAGGCTCGCGGTCTCCGTCCACTCCGGCCTGAACCCGGCCTCGATCGCCAGGTCCACGAGGGCCGCGAGGTCGTGGTGGTCGGTGACGGCGGCGTCCGGCCACATGCCGGACAGTTCGGCCGGGGTCGGGGTGCGCTGCCAGAACCCTTCGCCGAGCAGGACACGGCCGCCGTCGGCGACGAGCCGGCGGAGTTCCTTCAGGGCCTCGGGGAGCCGGTCGCCGAGGGCCTGGCTCGCGCCCAGGCACAGGACGAGGTCGGCGGGGTCGTGGGCGGTCTCGGTGGCGGACCCCTCGACGAGACGGACCCGGTCGGCCAGGCCGCGCGCCGTGGCGGCCTCGCGGCCCCGGGCCAGGGCTTCCGGGTCGATGTCGATGCCGGTGCCGGTGGCGTCCGGGGCGGCGGTCAGGACACGGAGCATGAGCTCGGCCCAGCCGCAGCCGATGTCCAGGACGGTGGTGGGGGTGTTGGCGGCCAGGCGTGCGACGAGTCGGTCGGCTCGTGTTTCGGACAGCGGGCCGTGGAAGGTGAGTCGGGTGTGGCGGGGTGGGGTGGTCATGGGCGGGACGCTACGTGGGGTGGTGGGCTCGCGGCACAAGGTTTTCAGGCCCTGGCCGTTGCTGCCGGGGCCGGGTGGGTGCGCGGCTCGGCGCGACGAGGTGCCTCCCCCACTCTCGGCTTCGCTCGAGCGGGGGGACCCCCACCGCCCACCCGTGCCGCCCTGGGGGCACCTCCCAGGCCCTTAAGGCACTGGGGGAGGCACGCATGCCCGCAGTTACGGCTACTGCGTGACCGTGAAGTTGCGCAGGATCGCCGCCGTCAGGTCCGGGTCGCCCTCCGTCTTGAGGCGGTCGGACACCGCCTCCGGCGTCACGCGGCCGCAGGCCAGGCGGACGTAGGTCTCCCAGTCGAGGGTGAGGGTCGCGGCGGGGCCGAGGGCGGGGGCCGTCTCGAGGGTGCCGCGGCCCTGGATGTCGACGCGGATCGTGCGCAGGAACTCGATGGGGCCGTGCACGTCGAAGACGACGGCCGAGCTGCGCGGCGCCTCGGCGTTCTCGGCGACCACGCGCGGGAGTTCGGAGAGCAGCACGTCACGGGCGACGTGCGCGCCGGGGGAGTCGAGGTTGCCGGGCCGGCCGAGGGCCGTGCGCAGGTCCTGCTCGTGCGTCCACACGTCGAAGGCGTGCCGGCGCATGGACTCCTCGAGCGTCACCTCCGTGCCGAGCGGGCCGCGCACCTTGGTGCCCGGGTCACGCGACTCGTTCCGCAGCTGGCGGTTGCGGCGGATGATCACGTACTCCAGCTCGGAGGTCATCTCCGGCGCCGTGTGGTGCCGGCGGACGTCGACCTGCATCTCCATGTAGCGCTGGTGGTCGTTCGTCACGTGGAAGAGGTCACGCGGGAGCGTGTGGATGGGGCGCGGGTCGCCGAGCATCTCGCAGTCCAGGCCGATGACATGGGAGACCACGTCCCGCACCGACCACCCGGGGCACGGCGTCCGCCGGTTCCACTCGGCCTCCGCGAGCGGCTGGAGCAGCTCGGATATCGCATCGATGGAGTGGGTCCAGGCGTCGGCGTAGGGCTGGAGGGTGGGATGCAGACTCACGGAACGGGACCCCTCGGCGGTCGGTGCACGGGCAGGTGGTGGCGGCGTTGCCAGTGGGAGGTGGCGGCTGTCGGCGGGTGTCTTGGCAGCTAAGTTACGCTGCTGTGAGGCACCCCGGCAGTGCTTTCGTGTGACGATCGTAGGCCCGGGGGGAAGCCCTTGTGGACGGGTCGAATGCCAGGACGGTGGTAGTGTGCGCGCCTCTGTGATCCAGATCGCCGTAGATGAGGGCGAATCGGTCGAATCGCGCCGACGGCGGGTGGCGTCGCTCGTCCGGGAGCAGGCCGGTGCCGATCTCGTCGTCCTGCCGGAGCTGTGGACCACGGGTGCCTTCGCCTACGAGGAGTTCGGGCGCGAGGCCGAGCCGCTCGAAGGGCCGACGTACGAGGCGATGGCGAAGGCCGCGAGCGACGCGGGCGTGTGGCTGCACGCGGGCTCCATCCCCGAGCGCGACCCTGAAGGACCGCTCTACAACACCTCCCTCGTCTTCTCCCCCTCCGGCGACCTGGCCGCCGCCTACCGCAAGATCCACCGCTTCGGCTTCGACAAGGGCGAGGCCGTGCTGATGGGCGCGGGTGCCGAGCTGGTGACGGTGCGTCTGCCGGGGACCGTCCTGGGGCTGAGCACCTGCTACGACCTCCGCTTCCCCGAACTCTTCCGCGCTCTCGTCGACGCCGGTGCCGAGACGCTCGTGGTGTCGGCGGGCTGGCCGGAGCGCCGCCGGTCCCACTGGACGCTGCTGGCCCAGGCACGGGCCGTCGAGAACCAGTCCTTCGTCGTCGCGTGTGGAACGGCCGGGACGCACGCCGGAGTTCCGCAGGCCGGTCACTCGATCGTGGTCGACCCCTGGGGCGAGGTGCTGGCCCGGGCCGGCGCCGGCGAGGAGGTCCTCACCGTGGAGTTCGACCCGGGGAAGGTCGCGACGACGCGGGAGCAGTTCCCGGCGCTGAAGGACCGGCTGCTGGGGCTGGAGCCCCCGCGCAGGCCCTGACCTGCGCCTCTCCGCCCTCCCGCTCTCAGTCCTCGCGCTCCTTCTCCGCCAGGTGGATGACACACACCGCCACGGCGATCAGCAGCGCCGGATCGGCGTCCTCGCGGACGACGTCCACGCCGTAGGTGTCCCGCAGGGTCAGCCAGCGCCGGGAGATCACCGCCAGCAGCTCACCGTCGTACTCGACGGCGAACTCCCGGTCGAGGATCTTGCCGCTGACGTCCAGTTCGTTGCCGTCGGCCAGGGACACCCGGTAGTGGTTGCGCAGCAGGGACAGCCGTTTCCTGCGGATCGTCGCCAGCGGCTCACCGGCCCGCTGGA
Source organism: Streptomyces purpurascens (assembly GCF_045040895.1). Lineage (NCBI taxonomy): Bacteria > Bacillati > Actinomycetota > Actinomycetes > Kitasatosporales > Streptomycetaceae > Streptomyces > Streptomyces purpurascens. The sequence continues at coordinate 4,751,206 of NZ_CP108341.1, forward strand.
GCACCATCGTGTCGCGCAGGGCGAGCATCTTCTGGTGGATGTCGACGAGGACGCGCCCCTGGGTGTCCTTCAGCTCCCAGGTGTCCCGCAGCCGCAGGGCCTTGCCGTCGACGAGGAACACCTTGCTGCCGCGCTCGTCCTCGATCCAGTAGTCGTCACCGAAGCCGAGGAGCCGGTCGTACACGAGGAATCTCATGACACCAGGGCTTCCCCGCGGCCCGCTGTGAAACGCCGCCGATAGGCCGACGGGCTGAGTGGGCTGTCAGTGACGGATGGCACCCTGGGGGCATGGACCACTCCGCACCCCGACGCGCCCGCGTCCGTGCCCCCGAGCTGATCGGCAAGGGCGGCTGGCTGAACACGGGCGGGCAGCAGTACACCCTCGCCGACCTGCGGGGACGCATCGTCGTCCTGGACTTCTGGACCTTCTGCTGCATCAACTGCCTGCACGTCCTGGACGAGCTCCGAGAGCTCGAGGAGAAGCACCGGGACACGGTCGTCGTCATCGGGGTGCACTCGCCGAAGTTCGTGCACGAGGCCGAGCATCAGGCGGTCGTCGACGCCGTGGAGCGGTACGGGGTGGAGCATCCGGTGCTCGACGACCCGGAGCTCGCGACCTGGAAGCAGTACGCCGTGCGGGCCTGGCCGACGCTCGTCGTGATCGACCCCGAGGGGTACGTGGTCGCGCAGCACGCCGGTGAGGGGCATGTTCACGCCATCGAGCGGCTGGTCGAGGAACTGGAGACCGAGCACGCGGCGAAGGGGACGCTGCGGCGGGGCGACGGGCCGTACGTGGCGCCGGAGCCGGAGCCGACGGTGCTGCGGTTCCCGGGCAAGGCCCTCCTGCTGCCGAGCGGGAACTTCCTGGTGAGCGACACGACCCGGCATCAGCTGGTGGAGCTGGCGGAGGACGGGGAGAGTGTGGTGCGCAGGATCGGCTCCGGCGCCCGCGGGTTCGCCGACGGGGACGCCTCGACCGTCACCTTCAACGAGCCGCAGGGGCTCGCCCTTCTCGACGACGACTCCGTGGTCGTCGCCGACACCGTCAACCACGCGCTGCGGCGGCTGGACCTCACCACCGGCGAGGTCACCACCCTGGCCGGCACGGGCCGGCAGTGGTGGCAGGGCTCACCCACCTCGGGCCCGGCCCGCGAGGTCGACCTCTCGTCCCCCTGGGACGTCGCCCGGTGGCAGGGCAGGGTGTGGATCGCCATGGCCGGTGTGCATCAGTTGTGGGCGTACGACCCGGCTGACGCCACGGTGACCGTCACCGCCGGGACCACCAACGAAGGGCTGGTGGACGGGCCGGGCGGCGAGGCCTGGTTCGCGCAGCCGTCCGGGCTGGCCGCGACACCGGAGCGGCTCTGGCTCGCCGACTCCGAGACCTCCGCCCTGCGCTGGGTGGAGCCCGACGGCTCCGTCCGCACCGCCGTCGGCACCGGCCTGTTCGACTTCGGCCACCGGGACGGCGCCGCCGGCCAGGCCCTGCTCCAGCACCCGTTGGGTGTCACCGCCCTGCCGGACGGGTCCGTCGCCGTCGCCGACACCTACAACCACGCCCTGCGCCGCTTCGATCCCGCGACCGGCGAGGTGACGACCCTCGCCACGGACCTGCGCGAGCCCAGCGACGCCGTGCTCGTCGGCGGCGACATCGTGGTGGTGGAGTCGGCCCGGCACCGGCTGACCCGGCTGCGGCTGCCGGAGGAGGCCGTGAAGGTCGCCGAGGTCGCTCACCGCACCCAGCGCGAAGCCACCGAAGTCGCCCCGGGGCGGCTCCGGCTGGACGTGATCTTCCAGGCACCGGCAGGACAGAAGCTGGACACCCGCTACGGGCCTTCCACTCGCCTGCTCGTCTCGTCCACCCCGCCGGAGCTGCTGAGCACCGGCGAGGGCGCGGGAACAGACCTGTCCCGCGCCCTCGAACTCGACCCCTCCGTACCGGAGGGCGTGCTGCACGTCTCCGCGATGGCCGCCTCCTGCGACGACGATCCGGACAACGAGTACCCGGCCTGCCACGTCCACCAGCAGGACTGGGGCGTCCCCGTCCGCCTCACCGGGGCGGGGACGGACCGGCTTCCCCTGGTGCTGGCCGGGATGGACGCCTGATCGTCGGAGGCGTCACACCCCGTATCCGTCGCTGTATCCGTCACGGCGGTGGTGGGTCGCCGGGTCCTCGACGACGCCGGGCGTCGTGGGGGGCACCACCACGCGCCGGCGCCTCGCGATGCTGCTGAACGTCGTGACGCCGATCAGTCCGACGATCATCAGGATGATGCCGACCAGGTCGAGGTTGACCCCCTGCATGTCCCAGTCGGTCGCGAACGTGAGGATGGCTCCCACGGCGATGAGGATGATGCATCCGCCGAGGCCCATGATGTGTCGCCTCCCTGTACGGTCCGGTCCTTCCGGTCCGCACCCCGGGTACCCCGCTGGGGAACACCCATGCGGTGACGGCCTGTTCTACCTCTCCAGGAACGCGGTGAGCGCTTTCGCGAGGAGGAACGGGTCGTCGGCGCCGCACAGTTCGCGGGCGCTGTGCATCGACAGGATGGCGACGCCGATGTCGACGGTCCTGATGCCGTGCCGGGCGGCGGTGATCGGGCCGATCGTGGTGCCGCAGGGCATGGAGTTGTTGGAGACGAAGGACTGGAAGGGCACGCCCGCCTGCTCGCAGGCCGCCGCGAACTCGGCGCGGCCCGAACCGTCCGTGGCGTAGCGGTTGTTGACGTTGACCTTGAGGATCGGGCCGCCGTTGACGCGCGGGTGGTGCGTCGGGTCGTGCCGCTCCGCGTAGTTGGGGTGGACGGCGTGGCCCGTGTCGGAGGAGAGGCAGACCGTGCCGGCGAAGGCGCGGGCCCGGTCCTCGTAGGAGCCGCCGCGCGCGAACACCGAACGCTCCAGCACGTTGCCGAGCAGCGGCCCGTCCGCGCCGGTGTCGGACTGGGAGCCGTTCTCCTCGTGGTCGAAGGCGGCCAGGACCGGGATGGACGCCGGATGCGACGCGCCGGAGGCCACGGCCACGAGGGCCGCCGTGCCGGCGTGCACCGAGAGCAGGTTGTCCATGCGCGGGCCGGCCAGCAGTTCGCGGTCGCGGCCCAGGTAGGCGGGCTTCTCCACGGAGTGCGTCATCAGGTCCCAGCCGGTGACCTCGCCCGCGGGGAGGCCGGCCGTCTCCTCGAGGAAGGCGATCAGGTCGCCGTCGCGCACGTCGTTGCCCAGGCCCCAGACCGGCTGCAGGTGCCGCTGCTTGTCGAGCTTGAGCCCGTCCGCCGTCACCGAGCGGTCCAGGTGGATGGCGAGCTGCGGGACGCGCAGCAGCGGCCGGTCGACGTTGACCAGGCGCGTCGAGCCGTCGCGCAGGGTCAGCCGGCCGGCGAGGCCCAGGTCGCGGTCCAGCCAGGAGTTGAGCAGCGGTCCGCCGTAGATCTCCACGGCCACCTGGCGCCAGCCGTGCGCCCCGCTGTCGGGCTGCGGCTTGACGCGCAGGTTGGGGGAGTCGGTGTGGGCGCCGACGATCCGGAACGGCGTGTGGGGCGCGGCGCCCTCCGGCACGTACCAGGCGACGATCGCGCCACCGCGCAGCACGTACTTGCCGCCGCTCGTCCCGTCCCACGCGTCCGTCTCGGCGACCTGCTTGAAGCCGGCCTTCTCCAGTCGCTCGGCGGCTGTGGCCACGGCGTGGTACGGCGTGGGGCTCGCCGCCAGGAAGGTCATGAGGTCGTCGGTGTGGCCGCGGTCGAAGCGGACTGGTTCGGTCATGGGTTCACCTTAACGACGGACGAGGGCCCGTTCCCGGCGTAGGGGAACAGGCCCTCGAACAGAGGACGTGAGGGATCTAGAACGCGGCCTCGTCCAGCTCCATCAGGTCCAGCTCGACGCCCTCGGCGACCTTGCGGGCCAGGGTGACGCCCGGCAGGACGTTGGCCGCGAAGAACTTCGCCGCGGCGATCTTGCCGGTGTAGAAGGCCGTGTCCTTGCCGGCGCCGGTCTCCAGCTTCTCGGCGGCGACCGAGGCGCCCTTGAGCAGCAGGTAGCCGACGATCACATCACCGGAGGCCATCAGCAGGCGGGTCGTGTTGAGCCCGACCTTGTAGATGTTCTTGACGTCCTTCTCGGTGGCCGCGAGGTCGGTCAGCATCAGGCCGACGATGGCCTCCAGCTCGACGGCGGCCTTGGCGAGGTGCTCGCGGGCACCGGCCAGTTCCTCGCCGCCCGTGCCGAGGGCCAGGAACTTCTTGATGTCCTCGGCGAGGGAGTTCAGCGCGGCGCCCTGGTTGCGGACGATCTTCCGGAAGAAGAAGTCCTGGCCCTGGATCGCCGTGGTGCCCTCGTACAGGGTGTCGATCTTGGAGTCCCGGATGTACTGCTCGATCGGGTACTCCTGCAGGAAGCCGGAGCCGCCGAAGGTCTGCAGCGACTGGGCGAGCTGCTCGTAGCCCTTCTCGGAGCCGTAGCCCTTGACGATGGGCAGGAGCAGGTCGTTCAGCGCGTGCTCGGTGGAGGCGTCCTCGCCGGCGGTCTCCTTGATGGCGATGGAGTCCTGGACGGAGGCCGTGTAGAGCACCAGGGCGCGCATGCCCTCCGCGTACGCCTTCTGCGTCATGAGCGAGCGGCGCACGTCGGGGTGGTGGGTGACGGTGACCTTGGGCGCGGTCTTGTCCATGAAGTTCGCCAGGTCGGGGCCCTGGACGCGCTCCTTGGCGTACTCCAGCGCGTTCAGGTAGCCCGTGGAGAGCGTGGAGATCGCCTTCGTGCCGACCATCATGCGGGCGAACTCGATGATGCGGAACATCTGGCGGATGCCGTCGTGCTTGTCGCCGATCAGCCAGCCCTTGGCGGGGTGCCGGTCGCCGAAGGTCATCTCGCAGGTGTTGGAGGCCTTCAGGCCCATCTTGTGCTCGACGTTGGTGGCGTAGGCGCCGTTGCGCTCGCCCAGCTCGCCGGTCTCGAAGTCGAAGAGGTACTTCGGGACGAGGAAGAGCGACAGGCCCTTGGTGCCGGGGCCGGCGCCCTCGGGGCGGGCCAGCACGTAGTGGAGGATGTTCTCCGACATGTCGTGCTCACCGGACGTGATGAAGCGCTTCACGCCCTCGATGTGCCAGGAGCCGTCCTCCTGCTGCACGGCCTTGGTGCGGCCGGCGCCCACGTCGGAGCCCGCGTCGGGCTCGGTGAGCACCATCGTGGAGCCCCACTGCTTCTCCGTGGCGAACTTGGCTATGTGCTTCTGGACCTCGTTGCCCTCCTCGAAGAGGATGCCGGCGAAGGCCGGGCCCGAGGAGTACATCCACACGGCCGGGTTGGCGCCCAGGATGAGCTCGGCGTACGCCCAGATCAGGGAGCGGGGCGAGGTGGTGCCGCCGATCTCCTCGGGCAGGCCGAGGCGCCAGTACTCGGAGTCCATGAAGGCCTGGTAGCTCTTCTTGAAGGACGCGGGGACCGGCGCGGTGTTGGTCTCCGGGTCGAAGACCGGCGGGTTGCGGTCGGCGTCGATGAAGGACTCCGCCAGCTCGTTCTCCGAGAGGCGGGTCAGCTCCTCCAGGATGCTCTTCGCGGTCTCGACGTCCATCTCCTCGAACGGGCCGGTGCCGTACACCTTGTCTCGCCCGAGTACTTCGAAGAGGTTGAACTCGATGTCGCGGAGATTCGACTTGTAGTGCCCCATGGCGACGGCTCCCGGCTCCGTAGAGAGATCGGCGAGGCACTGGATCCTCGCGCTAGTTCACGTACCAACAAGTAGCTACGATGATGCTACCCGTCGGTAATAAGAAGCAACCCCGAACCGGTCATCTGTGACGCGTGGCTCATACCGGCATCGTGGAGGCACGGAGCCTCGCTCTCGGTACGCTTGCGCCCATGTACGGCTACGACCAGACAGCGGGCCCGCAAGCGCAGTACGCCCCTCCGCAGCAGCCGATGTCCGGCGGGTACGGGCAGCAGCCGCCGCTGTACCCCGAGCCGTCCCCGCCCTCCCTCACGGACGCGGTGCGCGCGTTCACGACCGGGCAGATGGCCGCCGAGGACTTCCAGCAGGCCTTCGCGACGTCGAAGGTCTACTGCCCGCGCGGCGACAACCCCGGCTTCCTCGCGCTGCACAACACCCAGCAGCCGGTGATCCCGATGTTCAGCACGCTCAAGGAGCTGCGCCGGTACGCGGGCAAGGAGTCCAAGTACTTCGTGATCACCGGTTCCGAGGTGCTGGACCTGCTGCCGACCGGCTACGGGTTCGTCCTCGACATGGAGGGCGAGCACCGGATGGTGTTCGACGCGAAGGCCGTCGAGCAGATGGTCGAGTTCGCGATGCGCCGGATGTATGGCGGCTGACGTCCCTATTCCGGCAGGCGCAGTGCCAGGCCGTCCAGGACGACCTCCAGGCCGTAGGTGAACTTGTCGTCCCGGATCCGGGCGGGGTCGACGGCCTGGTCCGCGGTCCTGGCGTCGGCGGCCGCCAGGTGGTCGTAGCCGGCGGAGACCTCCCGGGCCGTGGGCAGTAGCCGCGCGACGAACTCCGGCTCGGTCTCGCCGGAGCGGGCGACCGTGGTGAGCCAGGCGGCCTCCGTGGTGCTCATGCCGATGACGTACGAGAAGACCGCGTCGATCGCTCGGCTCGGCTCGGGGAACCCCGCCGCGGTGAACAGCGCCGCGAGCCGCTCGGAGAAGGTCATGTAGTTCGGCCCGAGGTAGGCGAGCCCGGCCTGGCCCAGGACCAGGGTCAGCCAGGGGTGCCGTAGCGCCGTCGTACGGAAGGACCCCGCGGCCTCGGTCACCGCCGCGCGCCAGTCGGGGCCGCCGGCCGGCGGGACGTGGATCTCGGCGGCGACCTCGTCCACCGCGAGCTCCATCAGCTCGTCCTTGGTGGCGACGTGCCGGTACAGGGACGTCGCGCCGGCGTTCAGGCGGGCGCCGAGCTTGCGCATGCTGAGCGCCTCGATGCCGTCGGCGTCGAGCATCGCGATCGCCTCCCGCACGATCGCGTCCCGGCTGAGCGCGGGCTGGTCGGGGCGGCGCTGCTCCCGGGTCCATACGGACGGGATCGGGTTCTTCTCCGTCGTCTTGCTCCGGCTCATGGACGCTCCTCCTGCTGGACCTTCGGCACCTTCGTGCGAACAGCGTGCGCAGTCAGCGTACAGAACTCAAGGGTTGCGCACGCTGTTCCGCTGTGCGTACAGTGTTCGCATCGAAGGAACGGTGTTCGCAGGAGGGGAAACTGACATGGACGCTCGCAATCCACGCCGCTGGTGGATCCTGGTGGTGCTCTGCCTGAGCACGCTCGTGCTGGTCGTCGACAACATGGCGCTGACGGTGGCGGTGCCCACGCTGACCGAGGACATCGGCGCGAGCACCCAGGACATGCAGTGGATCCTCGACTCCTACACCCTGGTCTTCGCCGGACTGCTGCTGACCTCGGGAAGCCTGGGGGACCGGTTCGGGCGCCGGAAGGTGATGCTGATCGGCCTGCTGCTGTTCGGGGCGGCCTCGCTGGGGGCGGTGTTCTGCTCCACCCCGGGTGAGCTGATCGCGGTGCGGATCGCGATGGGGGTCGGCGGGGCGCTGATCATGCCGTCGACGCTGTCGATCCTGATCACCGTCTTCGACGAGGACGAGCGGCCCAAGGCGATGGCGGCCTGGGGCTCGGTGTCGATGCTGGGGCTGGTCGGCAGCCCGGTCCTCGGCGGTGTGCTGATCGACCACTTCGCCTGGCAGGCCATCTTCCTGATCAACGTGCCGATCGTCGCGCTGGCGCTGCTGGCCGGTGTGCTGCTGATGCCGGAGTCCAAGGCGCCGTGGCAGAAGCCGGACCCGCTGGGCGCGGTGCTGTCGGCGGTGGGCATGACCGCCCTGGTGTGGTGGATCATCGAGATCCCGCAGCACGGCGCGTTCGAAGGCCGATCCCTCATCGTCCTGGCCGTCGCGGTGGTCGCCCTGGCCGGCTTCGTGATCTGGGAGAACGTCACCCGCTCGCCGATGGTCCCGCTGGTCCTCTTCAAGAACCGCAACTTCAGCGGGGGCTCGCTCTCCCTGTCGCTCGTCCAGATCGGCAACGCCGGCCTGCTGCTGGTCCTGACCCAGTACCTCCAGTTCGTGCTCGGCTACTCCGCCGTCAAGGCGGGCCTGGCCTTCCTGCCGCTGGCCGTGGCCGCGCTGGCCGGCAACGCCGCCGGGGCCCAGCTCGCCGTGAAGGCCGGGAACCGGATCGTCATCCTCGCCGGGATGCTGCTGATGGCCGCCTCCTTCGGGCTGCTGACCACGCTCAGCGCCGACAGCGGGTTCACGGTCCCGGCCGTGGCGCTGGGGATCCTGGGCCTCGGTGCGGGCCTCGCGATGCCGGCCGCGGTGGCCGCGCTGATGGGCACCATCCCCGAGGACAAGGCGGGCGTCGGCTCGGCCCTCAACGACACCATCCAGCAGTCCGGCACCGCCCTCGGCATCGCGATCCTCGGCTCCCTGCTCTCCAGCGGCTACGCCGACGAGATGCCGGCCGGTGCTCCCGGGCAGGCGAAGGAGTCCATCGGCGGGGCCCTGGCCGTCGCCGGCGGCGACACGGGCCTGGTCCGGGCGGCTCGGGAGGCCTTCACCGCCTCGATGTCGACGACCTTCACGATCAGCGCGATCGGTGTCCTGGCGGCGGCCGTGGTGGCGACGCTGGTGATGCGGGACCGCAAGGCCGAGCCCACCGGGGCCGAGAACGAGGAGCACCGGCTGGCCGCCTGACGCCGCGGACTCGAGGCCGGCACCCCGTGAGGGGGTGCCGGCCTTCCGTCATGTCGGTGCCGGGTGGTTCGGGCGGTCCTCCGCTGGGAATGCCCTCCCGGTTTTCTCTGTTTGGGGTAGCAGAAAGTTCAACGCTCAACTAAACTGGGCGTACACGAGGAGGAACCGACATGCCTGCAGTGACCGTCGAGAACCCGTTGACGCTGCCCCGCGTGACCGCGCCGACCGACGCCGTGGCACGTCCCGTGCTCGCCGTCACGACCGCTCCGAGCGGTTTCGAGGGCGAGGGCTTCCCGGTGCGCCGGGCGTTCGCGGGGATCAACTACCGTCATCTCGACCCGTTCATCATGATGGACCAGATGGGCGAGGTGGAGTACGCGCCGGGTGAGCCGAAGGGCACGCCCTGGCACCCGCACCGGGGCTTCGAGACCGTCACGTACATCATCGACGGGATCTTCGACCACCAGGACAGCCAGGGTGGTGGCGGGACCATCACCAACGGCGACACCCAGTGGATGACGGCCGGCTCGGGCCTGCTGCACATCGAGGCCCCACCGGAGCATCTCGTCATGTCCGGCGGGCTCTTCCACGGCCTCCAGCTGTGGGTGAACCTCCCGGCCAAGGACAAGATGATGGCGCCGCGCTACCAGGACATCCGCGGCGGCTCGGTCCAGCTGCTCTCCACCCCCGACGGCGGCGCGCTCCTGCGGGTCATCGCCGGTGAGCTGGACGGGCACGCGGGCCCCGGCGTCACGCACACCCCGATCACGATGGTCCACGCGACCCTCGCGCCGGGCGCGGAGCTCACCCTGCCGTGGCGTGAGGACTTCAACGGCCTGGCGTACGTCCTCGCCGGCCGGGGCAGCGTCGGCGCCGACCGCCGCCCGGTCCACACGGGCCAGACGGCCGTCTTCGGCGCGGGCTCCTCGCTGACCGTCCGCGCGGACGAGAAGCAGGACTCGAACACGCCGGACATGGAGGTCGTGCTGCTCGGCGGACAGCCGATCCGCGAACCCATGGCGCACTACGGCCCGTTCGTGATGAACACCAGGGAAGAGCTCCAGCAGGCGTTCGACGACTTCCAGAAGGGACGGCTGGGCACGATCCCGGCCGTGCACGGGATGTCCGAGGGCGGCCTCTAGGGCTCGCTGAGGCCACAAGCGGACGAGTCCGGCCCGGACACGGGCGGGGCTCGTCCGTGTTTGCTGCCTGGTTCGGTCCCTCGGGACCGGCTCCCCGTCGGCCAGGATGCTAGATGCGGGCGAACCTCTCCGTCTGCTGGGCGAATTCCTTGGCCATGGCGGCGCTGACCGTGGGCTGGGTGCCGTGGATCGTGTCGAGGTAGTCGTCGGTGGTGGCGGCGGTCCGGGTCCCGGTGTCGAAGGTGCGCTCGAACTGGGCCTGGGAGACGGTTCGCGCCGCGTGTGCGATGTCGGCGGGCGTGAACCCTTCGCTGGCCGACGCGAGTGCCGCGCTGTCGGCCTTCGCGTCCGCCCGGGCCAGATAGCTCTCCCACAGCGCGGTCCTCGCGGTGTGGTCAGGGGGGCCGATGGGCAGCACGTAGTCGAAGCGGCCGTGCCGCAGGAAGGCCGGGTCGAGCGTGATCACGTTGTTCGTGGCGCAGACGAGCAGCCGCCCTTCCTGACTCCGGAAGCGGACGATCGCCTTGAGCAGCTCGTTGACGACGCCGACCGCTGTCGCGTCCGCACCGCTGCGTGTCCCGGCGACCTCCTCGACCTCGTCGATGAAGACCAGGACGTGGTCGAGCCGGGTGATCTCGTCGAAGCGCCGGTTCAGCCCGCTCGCCAGGCCGTACTCGGCGGCCAGACGTGCGGGGAAGAGTTCGAGGAAGGGCCACCCCAGGCGGCCGGCGATCGCGTGTGCGAACGTGCTCTTGCCGGTCCCGGGCGGGCCGAACAGCATCACCGCCCGTGGCAGCTCGACTCCGTGCTGGGCGGCCAGTTCGGGATGGGCCAGCGGCAGGACCAGACGCCGCTCGATGAGCCGCTTCTCGTGCTGCATGCCCGCGACCTTCTGCCACAGTCCCCCGGGCGGCAGCTCCGCTCCGAGCGAGGAGAGCGTACCGGCCGACTGCGGGGTCACCGGCCCGCGTTTCTCGAAGAAGACCAGCCCGGGGCGGGCGTCGAATTCGCAGTTGCGCAGAGCGGTGGCACCGGTCTCGCCCTCGGGCAGGGCGGCGTGCACCGCCCGGACGCCGTCGGCGAAGAGCCGCTGCTCAAGAGCGGTGATCAGGTCACTGCCCAGTCCGCGCTGCCGCCAGCCGGGCGCCAGGCAGATGCGAAGGATCCATGCCCGGTCGCCCTCCACCCGGCTCACCGCGGCGCCGATCAGGACGTCGTCCGCCGTGGCCACGACAGCCGGGTGGCGGGCCTGGAGGGCTGTCACGGTGTCCGCGAGCGGGAAGAGCGGCGACTCCTCGGTCGTGCCGCTCTCCGCGTCGACGCGGACCACCGCCTCGAGATCGTCCGGGGAGTAGTCCCTGACCCGCCAACCCGTCATGATCAGCTCCACGTGTTCGGCCGTACTCCCATCATCGGCCGCTGCCCCGAGGACGCGCGCGACAGACGGCGGCCCTGACGCCGGGCATCCCCGGTCCGGGCATCCCCGGTCCGGGCGGCCCCGCGGCGCGGGGCCCGCCAGGTCGCTGCCGATGCCGACGGCGGGTCTCCTCGTTCCGGTCGCCCCGGCGGGCGGAGGCCGCGCGGTCCGTGCCGGCGGCGACGTGACCTGAACCGGCGATCGGAGCGGCGGCGCTGACGCCCCGTCACCCGGGCGGGCCGTTCCGGCGGGACGGGGCGTTCGGGGCGTGGTCGGGTGGAGGGGTGCAGGATTCCGATCCGATCGCGGCCGGGGCCGGGACGCTTCTCCCGGCCCCCCTCCGGCGCCTCGCCGCCTGGTGCGCGCTGATCCTGCTCGTCTCCGGGGTCGTCTACGTCGGGATCCGGCTGTGCGACGAGTTCCGGACCGCTGTCGTGCCCGTGCTGCTCGCGCTGCTGGGGACGGCGCTGCTCGGACCGCTGCACCGGCGGCTCGTGAAGGCCGGGGTGCGGCGGTCGGTCGCGGCCGGGCTCACCTGTGTGGCCGTGGTCGCCGTGGTGGGCGGGGCCGTGTACATCGTGGTCGCCGCGCTCATCGACACGGGCGACGAGATCATCGCCTCGCTCAAACAGGCCGCCCGCGGTGTCTCCGAGCACTTCGGGGCCGCCGGGACCTCGCTGGACGACCTGGCCTCCAACGCGCGGGAGCTGCTGGGGAAGTTCGGCGGCAGCGCCGCCTCCGGTGTGATCAGCGGGGTCAGTGTCGTCGGCGAGTCCCTCGCCATGGCCGTGCTCGCGCTGCTGCTCGTCTTCTTCTTCCTGCGCGACTCCGACAAGGCCACCGGGGCGCTGTGGGCGCTGGCTCCCCGGGGTTCGGCCGACACCCTGGAGGCCATGGCGCGGCGGGCCTTCCACGCCGTCGAGGGGTTCATGCGCGGCACCACCTTCATCGCGCTCATCGACGCTCTCTGCATCACCGTGGGGCTGCTCGTCCTGGATGTGCCGGGTGCGGCGGGACTGGGCGCGCTGGTCTTCGTCGGGGCGTACATCCCCTACCTCGGCGCCTTCCTCTCGGGCGCCGTGGCCGTGCTGGTCGCGCTCGCCGACCGGGGGTTCGTCATCGCGCTGTGGGTGCTGGGGGTCGTACTCGCGGTGCAGGTGCTGGAGGGGCATGTGCTTCAGCCGATGATCCAGAGCCGGACCGTGCAGATGCACCCGGCGGTGGTGATGGTGGCGATCACGGCCGGCGCGTCCGTCGCAGGCGTGCTCGGCATGCTGCTCGCCGTGCCGCTCACCGCGGCCGCCTTCGGCGTCCTCCAGGAGCTCCGTACCCGCTACGGCGACCAGGAGCCGTCGCCCGAGCCGTCCACGGACTCGTAGAGCTCGAACCAGATGCTCTTGCTCTCGCCCCGCGGGTCCACGCCCCAGGCGTGCGCGAGCAGTTCGATCAGGACCAGGCCGCGGCCGGAGGACGCCAGCTCGCCGGGTCTGCGCTTGTGCGGCAGGTCGTCACCGCCGTCGGTGACCTCGATGCGCAGCCGCCGCTCCCCCACCGCGCCGGTGATCTCGGCGACGAGCAGCGCGTCGGAGTCGGTGTGCACGAGGACGTTCGTCAGCAGCTCGGACAGCAGCAGCACCGCCGAGTCGACCTGGTCCGGGGAGGACCAGTCGTGCAGCAGCTCGCGCAGCTGCTGCCGGGCCGCCGCGACCCGCTCGGGTTCGGCCTGCGCGACCGTCAGCACCGTGCGCCGCACCGGGCGCACCGCGGTCATGGTGTCGCCGCACCCGCAGCCGTCGCCCTCCCGGCTCAGCAGCAGCACGGCGATGTCGTCCTCGCGGCGGTCGGCCAGCGGGCCGGTGGTGTGGTGCGAGGACGGCCCGTGCACGGCCTGGACGAGGGTGTCGGCGAGTTCCTCCAGATCGCCCTTGTGCTCCTCCAGGATCACGCGCAGCCGCCGCCAGCCGGTGTCCAGGTCGTGCCCGCCGGTCTCGATCAGGCCGTCCGTGCAGATCAGCATGGTCTCGCCGGGTTCCAGCGCGAGCCGGGTCGTGGGGTAGTCGGCGTCCGGGTCGATGCCCAGCGGCAGTCCGCCCGACGTCGGCCGTGTCAGCACCGTGCCGTCGGCCATCCGGAACGCCGGGTCCGGGTGCCCGGCACGGGCGATGTCCAGCACCCCCGTCGCCGGGTCGACCTCGACGTACACGCAGGTCGCGAAGCGCGGGTCGGACGGATCCTCGTCGCTGATGCCGTGCAGGAAGCGGGCGGCGCGGGACAGCACCGCGTCCGGTCGGTGGCCCTCCGAGGCGTAGGCCCGCAGGGCGATCCGCAGCTGGCCCATCAGGCCCGCCGCCTGTACGTCATGACCCTGGACGTCGCCGATGACCAGCGCGAACCGCCCGTTCGGCAGCGGGATCACGTCGTACCAGTCGCCGCCGACCTGGAGTCCGCCGCCGGTGGGGACGTAGCGGGCGGCGACGCTCATGCCCGGGATGCGCTGCGAACCGAGCCTCGGCAGCATCGTGCGCTGGAGCCCGTCGGTGAGGGCCCGCTCGCTCTCGACCACGCCCGCCCGGGTCAGGGCCTGCGCCAGCATCCGCGCCACCGTCGCCAGCACGGACCGCTCGTCCGGCGTGAAGGCGACCGGGTAGGTGAAGGCGGCCATCCACGCGCCCATCGTGCGGCCGGCCACGGTCAGCGGCAGGAACGCCCAGGAACGGCGGCCGAAGCGCTCGGCGAGCGGCCAGGCCAGCGGATAACGGGCCTTGTACTGCTCGGGGGAGGACAGATACACGGCCCGGCCGGTGCGCGCCGCCTCGGCGGCTGGGTAGTCCGTGTCCAGCGGCATCTCCGAGAACGGGCTCTCGTCGCCCTGCTGTTGCCCGTGGTGGCCGATGATCGTCAGCCGGTCGCCCGCCACACCGAACACCGCGAGCCCGTCCGGCGAGAACCCCGGCATCGACAGATTGGCCGTGACCCGCAGCACCTCCTGGGTGGAGCGCGCCTCGGCCAGCGCCCGGCCCGCGTCCAGCAGGAACGCCTCCCGCGAGCGCCGCCAGTCGCCGGTGACCGCGCTGCGCCCGGCCGGGGTGCCCGGCGTCGGCTCCGTCACCTCCTGGAGGGTGCCGATCAGCCGGTACGCCTTGTGGACCCGGTCGAAGGACGGCTTGGAGCGGCTGCGGACGATCCGGACGATCCGGCCCTGCTCGTCCATGACACGGATCCGCACCTCGGCGAGGGTGCCCTCGGCGACGGCGAGCTGGACCACGCCCGTGATCTCGTTCCAGTCGACCGGGTGCAGCCGGGCCCGGGCTTGTGCCTCCGTGAGGCTGACCTGCTCGGCGGGCAGCCCGAGCAGCCGTGCCGCCTCGGCGTCGACCGTGACCAGCCCGGTAGCGGTGTCCCAGTGCCATAGGCCGGTCGCGAGGGCGGCGAGGGCCTCCCCCACGGCGGGCAGGGGCTCGCCAGTGCGCATTGCCCTACTTTAAGAAGAGGGGATCGAAGACTGCCACCGATGACCGAAGTGTGCTCGATCGTTAACTGTGGAGAGCCGATCTTGCCCTGCCCGGTACGCTGGGGACCAGTTTCACGTGAAACACAGACCCCGATCAGCGAAGACTGGATGAACGACGATGCATCGGTACAGGTCCCACACCTGCGGCGAGCTCCGCGCCTCTGACGTCGGCACCGACGTCCGGCTGAGTGGCTGGCTGCACAATCGGCGCGACCTGGGCGGCATCCTCTTCATCGATCTGCGCGATCACTACGGCATCACGCAGCTCGTCGCCCGTCCCGGCACGCCCTCCTACGAGGCTCTCGACAAGCTCTCCAAGGAGTCGACCGTCCGCATCGACGGCAAGGTCGTCTCCCGTGGCGGGGAGAACATCAACCCCGAGCTGCCGACCGGTGAGGTCGAGGTCGAGGTCGGCGACGTCGAGCTGCTCGGCGCGGCCGCCCCGCTGCCCTTCACCATCAACGCCGAGGACGGGGTCAACGAGGAGCGGCGCCTGGAGTACCGCTTCCTGGACCTGCGCCGCGAGCGCATGCACCGCAACATCATGCTGCGCACGGCGGTCATCTCGGCGATCCGGCACAAGATGACGGCGCTGGGCTTCAACGAGATGGCGACGCCGATCCTGTCCGCGACCTCCCCCGAGGGCGCCCGCGACTTCGTCGTCCCGTCCCGTCTGCACCCGGGCAAGTTCTACGCCCTTCCCCAGGCGCCCCAGCAGTTCAAGCAGCTGCTGATGATCTCCGGCTTCGACCGCTACTTCCAGATCGCGCCCTGCTTCCGCGACGAGGACGCCCGCGCGGACCGCTCGCCGGGCGAGTTCTACCAGCTCGACGTCGAGATGAGCTTCGTCGAGCAGGAGGACGTCTTCCAGCCGGTCGAGAAGCTGATGACCGAGCTGTTCGAGGAGTTCGGCGGCGGACGCCACGTCACCTCGCCGTTCCCGCGGATCCCGTTCCGCGAGGCGATGCTGAAGTACGGCTCCGACAAGCCGGACCTGCGCGCCCAGCTCGAACTCGTCGACATCACCGATGTCTTCGAGGGCTCGGAGTTCAAGGCGTTCGCCGGCAAGCACGTGCGTGCCCTGGCGGTGCCGGACGTCTCGGCGCAGCCCCGCAAGTTCTTCGACCAGCTCGGTGACTACGCCGTCTCCCAGGGCGCCAAGGGCCTGGCCTGGGTCCGCGTCGCCGAGGACGGGTCGCTGTCCGGCCCGATCGCGAAGTTCCTCACCGAGGAGAACGTCGCCGAGCTGACCAAGCGCCTGTCCCTGGCCGCCGGTCACGCCGTGTTCTTCGGCGCGGGCGAGTTCGACGAGGTCTCGAAGATCATGGGCGCGGTGCGGGTCGAGGCCGCCAAGCGTGCCGGGCACTTCGAGGAGAACGTCTTCCGCTTCTGCTGGATCGTCGACTTCCCGATGTACGAGAAGGACGAGGAGACCGGCGCGATCGACTTCTCGCACAACCCCTTCTCCATGCCGCAGGGCGGTCTGGAGGCACTGGAGACCCAGGACCCGCTGGACATCCTGGGCTGGCAGTACGACATCGTCTGCAACGGCGTCGAGCTGTCCTCCGGCGCGATCCGGAACCACGAGCCGGAGATCATGCTCAAGGCCTTCGAGATCGCCGGGTACGACCGCGAGACGGTCGAGGAGAAGTTCGCCGGCATGCTGCGCGCCTTCCGCTTCGGCGCCCCGCCGCACGGCGGCATCGCCCCGGGCGTCGACCGCATCGTCATGCTGCTCGCCGACGAGCCCAACATCCGCGAGACCATCTCCTTCCCGCTCAACGGCAACGCCCAGGACCTGATGATGGGCGCGCCGACGGAGCTGGAGGAGGCGCGGCTGAGGGAGCTGCACCTGTCGGTGCGCAAGCCGCAGCCGAAGTAGGACTTCCGGCGAACGCGTAGGTGGCTCGGAACCGGCGTCGGTTCCGAGCCACTTTCGTACCCAGGGCATTTACCCAGCTCGTACCCAGGTTCCTGACAGACGCGCTCCCTAGCTTCCCTTCCCATGACGGGACAGGAAACGGCCCAAGGGCCGAAACACAAACGGGATCTCACACGCCGTAAGGTCGTCGCCGCGGGCGCCGGTGCGGTGGTGGCGGCGGGCGTCGGCGGTACGTTCGCGGCGGGCGCGTTCGCCGGGGAGGAGCCGAGGGCCGCCAAGGGAACGGCCGCCGCCGGCTCGGGCGAGGCCTGCTACAAGCTGACTTCTGAGACCACCGAGGGCCCCTACTACATCGACGCGGACAAGCTCCGCCGGGACGTCACCGAGGACCAGGAGGGCATCCCGCTCACCCTGCGCCTCAAGGTGATCGACTCCGAGAGCTGCAAGCCCCTCGCGAACGCTGCCGTCGACATCTGGCACTGCAACGCGCTGGGCGTGTACTCGGGTTACGAGGACATGGGCAGCGGCGGTGGCGGCGGGGGCGGTACGCCGCCCTCCGGTACGCCGACCGGCACGCCCACGGGCCCGCCTCCCGGCGGTGGCGGCGGTGGTGGAGGCCACCAGGAGCCGACCGACGACGAGCGCTATCTGCGCGGCACCTGGCGCACGGACAAGCGGGGCTTCGTCGAGTTCCGTACGGTCTTCCCCGGCTGGTACCAGGGCCGCTGTGTGCACATCCACACCAAGGTGCATGTCAACGGCACCTGGACCGACGCCGGTTACGAGGGCGGCACCACCTGCCACACCGGGCAGCTCTTCTTCGACGAGGAGTCCGTGCTGGCCTCCGCCGAGGCCGAGCCGTACTCCACCAACACCACGACCCGCACCACCCTCGACGAGGACACCATCTACCCCGGCAACGGAACCGAGGGCGGGCTGCTGAAGCTCAAGTACCGGAAGAACGCCATCGCCAAGGGCGTCGTCGCCACCCTCACCCTGGGCGTCGACCCCGAGGCGACGCACGACGGCACGGATGACGCGGTCCAGCCGGGCGCGTCGGCGCCGGCATCGACGTCGGCTTCCGCGAGCTGACGTAGCTGACGGACTGGGGGTGTGTGGGGCGGACGTCTACGGGACGTCCGCCCCACATTCACATATATGTACTTCTGCTCAATCCGTTGACCCGGAAGGCGGGCCTCCATAAGGTCCCTTCGAGAACGCGTACGTGATTGCTGTTCACGTATGTGCACATCGAGGGAGACAACGATGTCAGAAGCCGCGACCGCCATACCTGAGGTCGAGCAGCGAGCGGTAAGCAAGTTCCTGCGCCGCATGCTGCCGATCCTGGTCCTGATGCTGCTGGTCAACCAGATGGACCGGACGAACGTGGGCTTCGTCCAGAACGAATTGCGGGCCGACGTCGGAGTCAGCGCCACCGCCTACGGCCTCGGAGCGGGCCTGTTCTTCATCGGATACGCCCTGTTCGAAGTGCCGAGCAACATGCTCCTGGAGCGGCTCGGCGCCCGGGTCTGGCTGACCCGGATCATGATCACCTGGGGTGCGGTGATCGTGGCGATGTGCTTCATCCACAACGTGTGGATGTTCTACTCGCTGCGCTTCCTGCTCGGTGTCGCGGAGGCCGGCTTCTTCCCCGGTGTGCTCCTGTACTTCACCCAGTGGCTGCCGGACTCCAGCCGGGGCCGGGCCAGTGCGATCTTCCTGGGCGGCTCGGCGACGGCGTACATCGTGACGGGCCCGATCACGGGCGCGCTGCTGGAGCTGCACGGCGCGGGCGGCATCGCCGGCTGGCGCTGGATGTTCGCCCTCGAAGGAGCCTTCTCCATCCTGGTCGGCTTCATCGCCGGGTTCTTCCTCGTCTCCCGGATCCAGGACGCCAAGTGGCTCACGCAGGAGGAGAAGGACGCGCTGAGCGAGGCGGTGGCCCGGGACAAGGAGGCGCGGGACCGTGCCCCCTCGGTGTCACGTATGAAACTGATCTTCCACCCGCAGGTCGCTGTCCTGACCGCCGTCTTCTTCGCGATGGCCCTCACCGGCTACGCGATCACCTTCTGGCTGCCGAGCCTGGTGGAGGAGATCGGCGGACTGTCGCCCTTCCAGATCGGCCTGCTGTCGGCGATCCCGTGGGTCTGCGCCGTCATCGCGATGTACACGATGAGCCACTTCACCGACCGCGCCCCGGACCGCCGTCCCTACCTGGCGATCGCCCTGGTCCTCTCCGCCATCGGCACGTTCCTCGCCACCCTCGGCTCGCCCTGGTTCGGCCTCATCGCCCTCACGCTGGCCGCGGTCGGCGGCAAGTGCGCGGCCACACTGTTCTGGCCGATGGCCCAGTCGGGCCTCGACCTGAAGATCGCGGCGCCGGGGTTGGCGTTGGTCAACTCGATCGGCAACCTGGGTGGATTCGTCTCGCCGACGTTGTTCGGGTACCTGAAGGACACGACGGGCAGCACGAACGGGGGGCTGTACACACTGTCGGCGGCGTCAATTCTGGCCGTGCTGGGGGTGGCGTTCGTACGGCACACCAACCGGGGGCCGCGGGCGGGCTCGGGCGGTCGTACGGGGGTGAAGGGGGAGGCGGCAGTGGGGTAGCGCGCTGACTCCTGCGACACGGAGGCGCCCGGGGTGCGGTCACCCCGGGCGCCTTCTGGTGTCCGTCTGCCTGTCAGGCCGGGCTGGCCTGGCCGTCCGCGAACAGCTCCTCCGCCGCGGTGGCCGTCAGGGAGCGGTCGAACCAGAGGGTGAGGGTGTCGAGGTCGGTGCAGGAGGTGATGCGTTCCCTGGCCGTCTCGGGGATGTCGATGCCACGCTTCTCCAGCACGCGGAGGATGAGCATCGTGCGATCTTCTGCCCTGCCTTCTGCCTTGCCCTCCAGGTACGTCTGCTCGAAGAGGGTTCCCCTGCCCGGGAAGTAAGTGCCGACCATTTTCTCCAGCTCTCTCCAGGTTTCCTGGACCGGGGCGGGCTGCCGCTCACTCCTCGGCGAACAGGTCCGCCGCCGTGGTGGCCGTCAGGGAGCGGCCGAACCAGAGGGCGAGAGTGTCGAGGTCGGTGCAGGACGTGATGCGGTCGCGGGTGGCTTCGGAGATGGGGACGCTGTGCTTGTCCAGCACCTGGAGGATGGCTTCGGCTTTGCCTTCGGCCTTGCCTTCCAGGTACGTCTGCTCGAAGAGGGTTCCCCTGCCCGGGAAGTAAGTGGCGACCATTTTCTCCAGCTCTCTCCAGGTATCCCGGACCGGAGTGTTCTCCAGCCCGACTTCAAGCCATTCGCACCAGTATTTCGCTGTGGCCTCGTCGAGCGTCCGCATGCCGCGGGCCACCATGCCGAGTATGGCGGGGGCATTCTGGCTTCCGCTATGCACGATGGCTGAAAGCGTGGCCAGGGCCGGTTGCCGGGCGACAGCGGACTCGTCGGTGATCTCCGGAACGTTGTCGGGTCCCAGCACGAAAGGGCGGGTGCTCTGGGTCGTCCAGGTGCCGACGCGGCACTCAAAGGGGCCGGCCGCCCAAGTCGCGGTCGGCCGGTGCTTGCAGACCGCGACCAGTAGTACGGGCATGCCGAATTTCGCGTGCAGGTACGCCACGTAGTAGGCCCAGCTGGTCCCCTTGCCGGGAGCCCGGGCGGTCTGGGCCTCGATCGCGATGAGGAAGCCGTCCCCCTCGGACGGCTCGACCTTGAGCACCGTGTCCACCCGGCGCTCAAGCGGCTTGATCTCGGTTGCGTCGGGCGTGAGCGCCTCGACGATTGCCTTCGCGGGCGCTGGTAGACCCAACGCTTCGAAGACTGGGGTGAGAACCTCCGGATGGTCCTGGAAGATCCGGTGCGAGGTCTCATGGGTTGATGTGACCATGTGCGCAAGCTAGGTCCAATGGCCCTGGCATATGCGGTGGATGGCCGTGAGTTCACTCTTTCGAGCTTGGGCGAAACGTTCGGGCGCTACCTCGCCACGAACTGGGTCAGGATCGCCTGGACCTCGTAGATGTCGACGCCCTTGGTGAAGGTCTTCTGGATCGGGAGCTGGGAGCCGGAGAGCCAGATCTTGAGTTCGGCGTCGAGGTCGAAGGTGCCGGCGGTTTCCACCGCGAAGTGGGTGATGCTGCGGTAGGGGACCGAGTGGTACTCGACCTTCTTGCCGGTGATGCCCTGCTTGTCGATCAGGATCAGGCGGCGGTCGGTGAAGAGGATGGTGTCGCGGATGAGGAGGTACGCGGCGTGGACCTGTTCGCCGTGGCCGAGGAGGCGGGCGTAGTCCTGCTGGGCCGAGGCCGGGTCTACGGTGTGCGCGTTGCCGAAGAGTGCCATGGAAACCCCCGTGGTGAGTGGCGGCGGCCGGGTGGCCGGGTTGCCGTGCTTTGTGCGATCTTCGCAAAGCGCGGGGCCCGGGAGAAGGTGCTCGTTCTCCCGGGCCCCGCGCTGTAGCGAGCGTGTTACGACCGTTACGCCCTGACCTACTCGCTCTCGCCGCCGAAGCGGGTCTTGTACGACTCCAGGTCCTCGTCCGTGAGCTTGGCGAACAGGACCGGCGGGATGGTGAACGGGGTGCCGGCGGGGACCGAGGACAGGGACTTCGCCTCGTCCCGGGTGACCCAGGTCGCGGTGTCGTTCTCCAGGGAGAACGCCTCGCGCATCGTCTTCGCCGAGGTCGGGATGAACGGCTCGGAGACCACGGCGTAGAGGTGGATCAGGTTCATCGCCGTGCGGAGGGTGAGGGCGGCGCCCTCCGGGTTGGTCTTGATCTCCAGCCAGGGGGCCTTCTCCTCCAGGTAGGAGTTGCCCGCCGACCACAGGGCGCGCAGCGCGGCCGCGGCCTTGCGGAACTGGATGGCCTCCATCTGGGCCTCGTACTCCGCGAGCAGGCGGGCGACCTCCTCGCCCAGCTTCGCCTCCGCCTCGCCGGGCTCGGCGCCTGCCGGGACCTCTTCGCCGAAGCGCTTCTTGGAGAAGGACAGGACGCGGTTGACGAAGTTGCCGAGGGTGTCGGCGAGGTCCTTGTTGACCGTGGCCGTGAAGTGCTCCCAGGTGAAGGACGAGTCGTCCGACTCGGGGGCGTTCGCCATCATGAAGTAGCGCCAGTAGTCGGCGGGCAGGATTTCGAGGGCGTCGTGTGTGAAGACCCCTCGGCGCTGCGACGTCGAGAACTTGCCGCCGTAGTAGTTCAGCCAGTTGAAGGCCTTGATGACGTCGACCTTCTTCCACGGGGCGCGGGTGCCCAGCAGGGTCGCGGGGAACATCACGCTGTGGAAGGGGACGTTGTCCTTGCCCATGAACTGCGTGTAGTGGACGTCCGCGTCCGACTTCCACCACCAGGAGCGCCAGTCACGGTTCTCCGGGTCCTGGTCCGCCCACTCCTTCGTCGAGCCGATGTACTCGATCGGGGCGTCGAACCAGACGTAGAAGACCTTGCCCTCGGCCGCCAGGTCGGGCCAGGTGTCGGCCGGGACCGGGACGCCCCAGTCCAGGTCACGCGTGATCGCGCGGTCGTGCAGGCCCTCGGTGAGCCACTTGCGGGCGATGGACGAGGCCAGCACCGGCCAGTTGTCGGCGCGCTCGTCGACCCATGCCTCGACCTCGCCGGCCAGCACCGACTGGAGGAGGAAGAGGTGCTTGGTCTCGCGGACCTCCAGGTCGCTGCTGCCGCTGATCGCCGAGCGGGCGTCGATCAGGTCGGTCGGGTCCAGGACGCGGGTGCAGTTCTCGCACTGGTCGCCGCGGGCCTTGTCGTAGCCGCAGTGCGGGCAGGTGCCGATGATGTAGCGGTCGGGCAGGAAACGGCCGTCGGCGTTCGAGTAGACCTGGCGGATCGAGCGTTCCTCGATGAAGCCGTTGGTCTTGAGCTCGCGGGCGATCTCCTGCGTGATCTCGTGGTTCTGCGGCGAGGAGCTGCGGCCGAAGTAGTCGAAGGCCAGGTTGAAGCCGTCGTAGATCGCCTTCTGCTGGTCGTGGGCCTGGGCGCAGAACTCGTCCACGGGGATGCCCTGCTCCTTGGCGGCGAGCTCTGCCGGGGTGCCGTGCTCGTCCGTGGCGCAGATGTACAGGACCTCGTGGCCGCGCTGGCGCAGATACCGTGAGTAGACGTCTGCCGGGAGCATGGACCCCACCATGTTGCCCAGGTGCTTGATCCCGTTGATGTACGGAAGGGCGCTGGTGATGAGGTGTCGAGCCATCGCGGGCTGCTCCCAAGTCGCTACGCGGGGTGACGATCTCGTGGTCTCGGTCGTCTACGGAACCTTGAAATCGTAGCTGACATGGGTACGCCGCCCGCCTCCCCTTTTACGGGGTGAGAAGCGGGCGGCGTCGGTGGAGCGCTGAGGGGCTACGGGCGCCAGTTCGCCAGGACGCCCTCGTAGAGCTCCTTGTCCGTGAGCTCGCGGGGGGTTTCGCCGGCGAGGAAGTGGGACGTGTTGGGGGTCTTGAGCTTGCGGAGGTAGTCGAAGGCCTTGTTCTCCGGGTCGCCGAAGGCGACGAAGGAGAAGAAGACGGCGGGGTGGGACTTGGCCGCGTCGGTGAGGGCCTGGGTTGCCGGGGTCTTGGCGTCGGGGGCGCCGTCCGTCTGGAAGATCACCAGGGCCGGGGTGTCGGTCGCCGCTTCCTTGCTGTGGTGGGCGAGGACTGCCTCCACTGCCGCGTGGTAGCTGGTGCGGCCCATGCGGCCGAGGCTCGCGTGCAGGGTGTCGATCTTGTTCTCGTGGTCGGCGAGGGTGATCTCGCCGGTTCCGTCGAGTTCGGTGGAGAAGAAGACGACCTGGACCGTGGCCTCGGGGTCGAGGTGGGCGGCGAGGGCGAGGGTCTGTTCGGCGAGGGCCTGGGCGGAGCCGTCCTTGTAGTACGGGCGCATGGAGGCGGAGCGGTCGAGGACGAGGTAGACCTTGGCTCGGGTGCCGGTGAGGTTGTGGGTCTTGAGGGTGGTGGTGGCGGCCTTGTAGGCGGTGGTGAGGCCGGGGGCGTGGGACTTTACGCGGGTGAGGGGGAGGGCGGGGGTTGCGTCGCCCTCGGTTGCGGGTTCTGTGTCGGCCTCGGCTTCGCCTTCGGCCGAGTCGTTCCCACCCGCACCACCCGTGCGGTCATCGTTGTCGGGTGCGGGTGGCCCCTGTGGGGCGGATTCGCCGTCGGCGGGTGCGGGGGCCTCAGCCTCTGGCTGCGGGGTCGCTTCCGCCTTCGGCTCCGCTTCCGGCTCCGGCTTCAGTTCCGGCTCCGGCTCCGGCTGTTCCGCGGCAGGCTCGGGCTCGGCCTCGTTAACGGCCTCGTCCTGGGCCTCCGGCTTCGCCTGGGCCACCGGCTTCGCTTCTTCCGGAGCTGCCTCGGGCTCGGCAGCCGCCGGCGTCTCGGCAGCGGTCGGTCCTGCGGCTTCCGCCTCATCGGCAGCAGCCGGCTGCTCCTCGACGACTGCCGGCTTTTCGGCGGCCGTCGGCTCTTCGACGGCAGCGGCCTTCTCCGCGGCCTCCGCGACCGCCGGCTTCTCGGTGCCCTCGGGCTCCTCGGCGACTGCCGGCTTTTCGGCGGCCGTCGGCTCTTCGACGGCAGCGGCCTTCTCCGCGGCCTCCGCGACCGCCGGCTTCTCGGTGCCCTCGGGCTCCTCCGCAACCGCCGGTTCCTCGACGACCGCCGGTTCCTCGACGACCGTCGGCTTCTCGACGACCTCCGGTTCCTCCGCGACCGCGGCCTTCTCCGCGACAGCCGGCTCCTCGGCAGCCGTCGGCTCGGCAACCGCCGCCTCCGGCGTCTCCCCCGCCGCAGCCTCAGCCTCAGCCGGCGCCGCCTCGTCGGTCTCCGAAGAGCGCGTCGGCCGAGGTACCGCCGCCACCTTGTCGAAGGCCGCGGAGACCAGGTCGTGTTCGTCGGGGGAGGAGGTGCGGGGTTCGGGGACGTTCGCCGTGGGGGAGGGGGTCTGGCGTTCGCCGGAGGCGGTCGGGGGCTCCTGGGCGGGTACCTGGCCCCGGGGCGTCGATGTGTCGGCCGGCGGCGTTGCCGTCGGCTCCTCCGGGGTCGTCGTCGGCCGCGCCGCACCCTCCGCCTCGGCGGTCCGTGACTTGCGTGACCGTCCGAACGCGTTCCGCAAGAGAGTGAGAATGCCCATGTGCGCGCAACCCTTCGCGTGAGTTGAAGCCCGTCAATCCCTGGCCAGGACGGACACGTAAGGTTAGCGGCCCTCCTGTGTGATCTTGGGCAGGGTCGGGTGTGCGAGGCACAGACTGTCAAGGGGACATCCGGCCCGCGACGGTGTCGCCCTGCTGAATCGAAGCAACTGCCGCACGGATGCCGCAGGTTCACCCGCAGTTCATCCAGGCGCCCGGCTCCCGCACGTATGTGCTCCTACGGTCACGCTGACACCAAGGGCATCCAAGGAGAGAGCAAAGTGCGAAAGCTGCTGCCGTTGATCGGAACGCCGTCCGGTTCGCACCCTGGCGGCCGGTCCGCCATGACCTGTCGTTTCCGGTGTGGTGACGCCTGCTTCCACGAGGTGCCCAACACCAGCTCCAACGAGTACGTCGGTGATGTGATCGCCGGTGCGCTCAGCCGCCGGTCGATGATGCGGGCCGCGGCCGTGGTGACCGTGGGCGCCGCGGGTGCGGGGGCCGTGGGTCTCGGGCAGGCGCAACCCGCCGGTGCGGCACCGGCATCCGCACCGGCGACGGCAGCGGACGCCGCCGCGGTCGCCCGGCGTAAACACAAGGGCGCGCGCGGGCTGCGCTTCGCGCCCGTCGCGCCCAACACCACCGACGCCGTGACCGTGCCGGACGGGTACGGGCAGAACGTCGTCATCCGCTGGGGCGAGCCCATCCTGCGCGGGGCGCCCGCCTTCGACCCGGAGAAGCAGACCGCCAAGGCGCAGGCCGGGCAGTTCGGGTACAACTGTGACTTTCTCGCCCTCCTTCCGCTGCCGGGTGAGCGGGGCAGGCAGCTGCTCGTCGCCAATCACGAGTACACCGACGAGATCCTGATGTTCCGGGGGTACGACGCCGCCAACCCCACCCGTGAGCAGGCCGAGATCGCCTGGGCCGCGCACGGGCTGTCCGCCGTGGTGGTGGAGGGGGACCGGAAGACGGGGAAGCTGACCGTCGTCTCGCGGCATCAGCTCAACCGGCGCGTCACCGTCACCACCGAGTTCCGGCTGACCGGGCCCGTCGCCGGGTCGAAGCTCGTGCGGACCTCCGCGGACCCGACCGGCACCAAGGTGTTCGGCACCCTCAACAACTGCTCGGGCGGGGTCACCCCGTGGGGCACGACCCTGCACGGCGAGGAGAACTTCAACCAGTACTTCGGCAACGCGAGCCGGGACACCGACAAGCGGTACGGGGTCGGGACCGGCGCGACCGAGCGGAAGTGGGAGCGGTTCGACAAGCGGTTCGACGTCGCCCAGGAGCCGAACGAGGTGCACCGGTTCGGGTATGTCGTCGAGTTCGATCCGTACGATCCGGAGTCGACGCCGCGCAAGCACACCGCGCTCGGGCGGTTCAAGCACGAGGCCGCGACCGTGCGGCTCACGCAGGACGGGCGGCCCGTCGTGTACTCCGGTGACGACGAGCGGTTCGACTACTTCTACAAGTTCGTCGGCAGCAAGCGGATGCGTCACGGGTCCTCGCGTGCCGTGCGCGAGCACAACCTCTCGCTGCTCGACGAGGGGACGCTGTACGTCGCCAAGCTCACCGGTGACTCCCCCGCCCTCGAGATCGACGGCACGGGCAAGCTGCCGAAGGACGGGGAGTTCGACGGGAGCGGGCAGTGGATTCCGCTGGCCACCGCCACCGCGAAGGGTGCCGTCTCGCATGTGGACGGGATGACCGCGGAGGAGGTGTTCGTCTTCACCCGGCTCGCCGGTGACAAGGTGGGCGCCACCAAGATGGACCGGCCCGAGGACATCGAGCCCAACCCGGTGACCGGCAAGGTGTACGTCGCCCTGACCAACAACACCAACCGCGGTGTCGGCTCCAACGCCAAGGCGGACGAGGCCAACCCGCGCCACGCCAACAAGCACGGGCACGTGCTGGAGCTCACCGAGCGCTGGAACCGGCCCGAGAGCACGAAGTTCGCCTGGTCGCTGTTCCTGGTCGCCGGTGACCCGGACGACCCGGCGACGTACTTCGCCGGGTTCCCGAAGGACGGCGTCAGCCCCATCTCCTGCCCGGACAACGTCGCCTTCGACCCCTACGGCAACCTGTGGATGTCCACCGACGGCGCCCAGCTCGGCTCGCACGACGGCCTGTTCGGCGTGGCGACGCGGGGTGAGCGGCGCGGTGAGCTCAAGCAGTTCCTGACCGTGCCGAAGGGCGCCGAGACCTGCGGTCCGATCATCCAGGACCGGCGCGTCCTCGTCTCCGTGCAGCACCCGGGCGAGATCGACGGCGCGTCCGTGGAGAAGCCGGCCAGCACCTGGCCCGACGGGCCCGGGAAGTACGTCCGGCCGGCGGTCGTGGCCGTGTGGCGCGCGGACGGCTCCGACATCGGCGTCTGAGCGGCCGCGCCTTCAGCGGGATCAGGGCAGGGCCGGGCTCGGCGGTCTGTGCGGGCCGTCGGGTACCGGTCGTGCCCCGAGCCGCGCCGTGCCATGAGGCGCTCGGTCCAGCCAGTCCCGGTACGCCGGTGCCTGCCGCGCCACCTCCCCGTACGCCTCCTCCAGCGCGGGGTAGACGCCGGCCAGGGCCGTCTCCGTACGAGCCGCGACGAGCAGCCGTACGCCGAGAGGGTCGCCTTTGAGGCGGCGTACGGCCATGTCGGGGCGGGGGGTGCGGGTCGGCTGGCACACGGTGACCACCTCGCCGGTCGCGACCAGGGCGTCGGCCGTGTGGTAGTCGCCGTGCAGCACGTGGGGGCTGACGTCGGCGGCGCGGAACATCCGCTGGACGGCGTCCCATTCGCCGTCGACCGTGGGGTCGATCATCCAGCGGTCGCCGGCCAGGTCGCTCAGGTCGACCTCGGGTTTCGCGGCGGCCGGATGGTCGACGGGCAGCGATACGCACTGCGGCTCGCGTTCGACCAGGACGCGCAGCCGGAGTTCCGGGGGGATGCGCAGCGGGCAGCCCTCCACCTCGTGCACGAAGGCGACGTCGAGCTGGCCGTCGAGGACCATGCGGAGCAGGGCGTTCGCGGAGACGTTCATATGAAGGGTGGGATTCTGGCCGTGGGCGCGCAGGCGGCGCAGCCAGCCCGCCAGGGCCTTGCTCGCGGTCGAGCCGACACGGAGCTCGGCGCCGCCGGCCGCCGCCGCCCTGGCCTCGACCACCAGCAGGTGCATCTCGCCCAGCAGCGGACGGGCGCGGCTCAGGACCAGGCGGCCCAGCGGGGTGGGGCGGCAGCCGGTGTGGGCGCGCAGGAACAGCGGGCCGCCCAGCTCCTGTTCGATACGGCGCAGTTGTGTGCTCAACGATGGCTGGGCAACGCCCAGGTGCCGGGCGGCGCGGTGCAGACTGCCGGTGTCGGCTATGGCGCACAGCGCGCGGAGGTGCCTCACCTCGAGCTCCATGCTCTGTGAGGCTAAAGCGGAATCGCGCCTATAACCAGCCACATAATTCACCGCTAAAGCATGTGAATTGGGCAGCCAATAGTTCTGTCCTATCGCTGGTTGCCATCATCACAGGCGCCGCACAGGCATCGAGACTCACCGGTGACGACTCAATCCCCCACCAAGGAGTCTCGATGCGAAAGTCCATGTCCGCGCTGGCGGTTCTCGGTCTCGGCCTTGCGACGGTCGGCTTCGGTACGGCGGTTCCCGCCGCGGCGGCCCCGGCCCCGCACGCCGGGTACGTCGCCCAGTCCGCCGAATCGGACGCGAGCAAGGCCTTCTTCCAGGCCGTCCTGAAGTCCGTCGCCGAGAAGCGTGCCGCGAACCCGAGTGCCACCGCCGCCGTCACCGTCGTCTACGACGCGTCCCGCGCCCCGACGTTCAGCTCCCAGATAGCGCGCAGCACCCAGATATGGAACAGCTCGGTGTCGAACGTGAGACTCCAGTCGGGGTCCGCGTCCTCCGCCGACTTCAGCTATCGGGAGGGCAATGACTCCCGTGGCTCGTACGCCTCCACCGACGGGCACGGCAGCGGCTACATCTTCCTCGACTACAGGCAGAACCAGCAGTACGACTCCACGCGGGTCACCGCCCACGAGACCGGTCACGTCCTCGGTCTGCCCGACCACTACACGGGCCCGTGCAGCGAGCTGATGTCCGGTGGCGGGCCCGGCACGTCCTGCACCAACGCCATTCCGAACGCCAACGAGCGGTCCCGGGTGAACCAGCTGTGGGCCAACGGCTTCGCGGCGGCGATGGACAAGGCTCTGGAGAAGTCCGGCCGTTAGGACCCATCCTCAGGCCGCTGATGGAGCGTCAGGTCGGTGATCACCGACCGGTGGTCCGTGTCGGCCAGGTCCAGGACGCGGGTGTCGCGGGCCGCGAAGTCCCGCGACACCAGCACATGGTCGATCTGGGCGCCGAGCGTCGGGGCGGTCCGGGCCGGCCAGGTGGCCGTGCGGTCGGCGCCGTCCAGGCGGGAGGCGTCGCGCAGGCCGGTGTCGAGGATGCGGCGGAAGGCGGCGTGGTCCTGGGAGGCGTTGAAGTCGCCGGCCAGGACGAGCGGGGTCCCGCGGTCGGTGACGGCCGCGGCGCGCACGGCGCCGAGTTCCCGCTTCCAGAGGTCCACCTGCCCGGGCAGCGGGGGCATGGGGTGGGCGAGCTGGAGCCGTACGGCGTGCCCGTCCACGTCGGCGATCGCCCCGGGCATGCCCATGGTGGCGGGGACCCCGTCGGTGGGCCGGAGCGCGAAGCGGCTGAGGATGACGGAGCCCTCGGAACCGCCGCCCTCGACGGCACTGCGGTGCGGATAGCCCTGGGAGAGGTCCTTCTTCAGCCGCGCGTCACAGTCGTAGTCGCACTCCTGCACGAAGACAATGTCCGGTTTCTCGCGGCGGACGGCGGCGACCAGGGAGTCGGTGCCCTGCCCGAACTCGACGTTCGAGGTCAGCACGCGCAGGTCGGCGACCGGGCGGCCCGCGGGGTCGTCGACCTTGCCGTACGGCTCGATGAACCAGGCCAGCAGGCCGAGCACGGCGACTCCCCAGACCGTTCCGAGCCACCAGCGGGAGCGCAGGGTGAGCAGCAGCGCCAGGCCGGTGGGCGCGAGCAGCCAGGGGAGGAAGGCGAGGAGCTGCGGGACGGGTGTGATGCCGTCGCTGTCGGCGGTCCGGAAGCCCACGACCACGCTCACACCCGCGAGCAGCAGGAAGGCGAACCCCGCGCCGAACCTCCGCCGGGGCGGGCGGTGCTCCGGCCCGTCGTCCGTGGCGGTCCATTCGGCAGCGGCGGTGTTCACAGGCCGGCCTTCCGTTCGCGGGGTGGTTCGCCCGCATCCTCCCTCAAGGACGGGGTGGGGCGGAGGAAGGTTGCCGTGCGTCGACGCGGGCCAGGAACTCCCCCAGCGCCTGGTCGAACACGTCCGGGCGTTCCAGGTTCGGCATATGGGCCGCGCCGTCGATGATGTGCAGCGCCGCGTCCGGGAGGGCCGCGTGCATGGCCAGGGCGTCGGAGACCGGTGTGAAGGTGTCGTCCGCTCCCACGACGACCAGGGCCGGGACGGAGACGCGGGTCAGCAGATCGTCGTAGCCGGGGCGCCGGGCGCGGGCGCGCAGGGCCGCGGCGGCGCCCTCGGGGGCGGTGGCCGTCATCATGCCGTGGACGTGGGCCTTGACCCCGTCGGGGGCGTAGGGGGCGACCATCCGCTCCAGGACCTCGTCGGCGTAGCCGCCCATGCCCTCCGCCAGGAGGCGGTCCGCCATGGCGTCGCGGGTGCGGACGCCCTGAGGGGTCTCCGCCGACGGGAAGGTGTCCGCGAGGACCAGGCCGCTGACCCGCTCGGGGAACAGGCGGTAGCAGTCCATCGCGATCTGGCCGCCCATCGACAGGCCCGCGAGGACGAACGACTCCACCTTCAGCTCGTCCAGCAGGGCCTCGATGTCCCGGGCGAATCCGGAGAAGTCCGTGACGGCCGGGGTGACCGGAGAGGCGCCGTAGCCGCGCAGGTCGGGGGCGATGACCCGGCGGTCCGCCGAGAACGTCTCGAGCTGCGGGGCCCACATCGTGCGGTCGAAGGGGTGGCCGTGGACGAGAACGAGGGGGACCTTGGGGACAAGGGGCTGCCGGGAGGAGTCGGGGCCTTTGTCCTCGTATGCGAGGAAGGGTGCCATGGGGACGACCCTAGGCCGCCCAACTACTCGGTGCAATAAGATCTTTGCTCTCGGTGCAATGCAAGGGGAGGCCGACCGATGGGTGACTACCGGCGTATCGCCGACAGGATCGCCGACGACATCGCCACCGGACGGCTTCGGCCCGGTCAGCGGCTGCCGCCGCAACGGGCGTTCGCGCGGCGCCGCGGGATCGCCTCGTCGACGGCCGGCCGGGTGTACAGCGAACTCGTACGGCGCGGGCTGGTCGTCGGCGAGGTGGGGCGCGGCACCTTCGTACGGGCCGGCCCGGCGGGTCCGACGGGGCAGGCGCTCGCCGAGCCCGGCCCGGCCGACGCCCCCGTCAACCTGGAGCTCAACTACCCCAGCGCGCCCGGTCAGCCGGAGCTGCTCGCCCCCGTCCTCGCGCCCCTGCTGCGCCCCGACGTGCTGGCCGAGGCCCTGCTGCCGGCAGCCGCCACCGGCACCCCGGAAGCGCGGGAGGCCGCGGCCGCCCTCCTCACCACGCCCGGCTGGCGCCCTGGCCCGGACCGGCTGCTGTTCACCGGCAACGCCCGCCAGGCCATCGCCGCCGTCCTGGCCTCCCTGGTCCGGCCGGGCGGCCGGGTCGGCGTGGAGCAGCTGACGTATCCGCTGGTCAAGGAGATCGCGGCCCGGCTCGGCATCACCCTGGTGCCGCTGGCCGGTGACCCGGCCGGGCTGCTCCCGGAGTCCGTCGCGGCCGCGCACCGCACGGCGCCCCTGTCCGCCCTGTACGTGCAGCCGACGCTGCACAATCCGACGTCCCTGACGACGAGCCGGACACGGCGGCTGCAACTCGCCCAGCTGATCCACCACTTGAACCTCCCGATCGTGGAGGACCGCATCTGGTCCTTCCTGCACGGGTCGGGCGAGCGGCACGGGGCCGGTGATCCCCTCGCCGCCCATGCCCCGGCCCTCGCCCATGTCGTCGACGGGCTCTCCAAGCGGGTCGCCCCCGGGCTCACCGTCGGGTTCCTCGTCGTGCCGCCGCAGCGGGTCGCCGCCGTGGCCGACGCCGTGCGGTCGGGCGGGTGGAACGCGGGCCGGTTCGCGCTGGAGGCGGCCGTGCGCTGGGCGTCGGAGGGGACGGTGGCGCGGCTGGTGGAGGCCAAGCGGGCGGACGCGGTGCGGCGGCAGCGGATCCTCGCCGAGGAACTCGCCGGCTTCGCCGTGCGCTCCGACCCGCGCGCATATTTCGCCTGGTGGGAGCTGCCGTCCCCGTGGCGCGCCGACACCTTCACGGCCGCCGCCGCGGCGCACGGCATCGCCGTCACGCCCGGCCCTGCCTTCGCCGTGGCCCCCGGCCATACGCCCGACGCCGTCAGGCTCGGGCTCGCGTCGGCTTCGGAGGGGGATCTGCGGCGGGCGCTGCGGACGCTCGGCCGCGTCGCCGCGCGGCGGGGGACGGGTTTGTGAGTCACGTGTCTGGTGCCACCGGTGGCGGCTGCGGCGCACGGTATCGCCGTGACGCCCGGTCCTGCTTTCGCCGTGGCCCCCGGCCATACGCCCGACGCCGTCAGGCTCGGGCTCGCGTCGGCTTCGGAGGGGGATCTGCGGCGGGCGCTGCGGACGCTCGCGCGCGTCGCCGCGCGGCGAGGCACCGGCCTGTGAGCCACGAGCCGAGCGCCACCGTCAGGCCGAGGACGAGCAGCAGCCAGGACACCGTGCGCAGGGTGGTCGTGAGGGCGTCGTAGACCGCGCCCGCCGCCGGGCGGTGGAGTGCGTCGGGCAGGTCGGCGAGGGTGAGGCGGCGGCCGATCGCGACGGCGAGGACCAGCAGCCCGCCGCCCAGGGCCGTGCCGAGGCCGAGGGCGGTGACCGCGCGGCGGCGGCAGGCGGCGACGGCGATCCCGGCGACGGCCAGGACGGCGGCGGTGAGCGGCAGCCAGAACGCGGCGGTGTCCAGCACGTGGTATCCCCTGCGCAGTCGGTCCATGTCCCCGGCCGGGAGCACCGGGACCCGGGCGTGTGCGACCGGGATGCGGTGGGCGAACGCCACGTGGTCGTCGGCGAGTTGGCGTTTGACCCGGGCGACGACCGGGGCGAGGTCGACGGTGACCGCGGCAGCGTGCGCCTCGTCGTCGCGCAGGGAGTGCAGCACGGCGGCGTGGACGGCCTGGTTCGCCGCGTCCCAAGCGGCCTGGAACGCCTCGGTGCGGGTGAAGGAACGCGCCGCGTCGTGCACGAAGGGCCCGACCGCGCCGCGCAGGGAGCCGGTGTCGAGCTCGTACCCGGCCTCCCGCATGATGCCGTCCCCGACGGCGTCCGCGACCGCGCGCTGCACGTCCGGGTCGGCGGCCAGCGGCGCCATCGTCCGGACGTAGCGGCCGGTGTCGGTCAGCCCGTGCGCCGCCCAGGACGCGAGCGCCCCGAACGGCACGAGCAGGCACGCGAGGGCCAGCAGAACGGCCGACAGGGCGTTCCGCGGTCGTGGGGGCGCCTTCTCGGGTACGGGCGCCCGGTCTGGCTCGGGCACCCTCCCAGGCAAGCCGCCCCGGGCCCCCTTCGCGCGCGGAGTGACTGCAATCGGCCCCACATGTCGAGCCGAACGAGGGCCGGCCGATCAGCCGATGCGGTGGCCGGTCGCGTCCTCACGCGAGTAGTACCGGTAGAACAGCATCACGAGCACGCCCGCCCCCACCGCCAGCCCCAGCCCGGCCGACTTCAGCACGG
Source organism: Streptomyces purpurascens (assembly GCF_045040895.1). Taxonomy (NCBI): domain Bacteria; kingdom Bacillati; phylum Actinomycetota; class Actinomycetes; order Kitasatosporales; family Streptomycetaceae; genus Streptomyces; species Streptomyces purpurascens. The sequence goes on from NZ_CP108341.1 coordinate 4,784,743, forward strand.
ATCCGCCGGTCTGGCTGTAGAGGAAGCCCATCGCGCAGCCCGTGAAGACGAACCAGAGCAGCGCGTGCAGCTCGCGGCGCAGCCGCTGGGCGACGTTCCAGACGGCGGCGAACACCACCGCGAAGACGAACGTCGTGAGGAAGCCGAACAGCAGGTTCCAGCCCGTGATGGGCCCGGCGTCGCGCCGCAGGGCCGCGGCCCAGTAGCCGTAGACGAGCCCGACGGCGACGGGCACCGCGACCTTCGCCATGGCGTGGGTGCGCGGGCTGAAGACATCGGGTGTACGGCGCCGCAGGACGATCTCGCGTGAGGCGGGTGCCGCATGAGCCATGAGAGTGCTCCTCTCTCCCTGCCCCTGCCTACCAGGGCACACCTGCGGGGGGCCGCTGGCAAGTCGGCGTACGGGAACGCGGCCCGGGCGACATCGTGCCCGAGGCCGGGGGCGAACCACCCGAAGGCGGACGTTTGCGGTCCTGAGGGCCCCCTTTGCAGCCGCAGAGGTTACGGTGCTGCCGTACGTGATCGACCGGGGGAGGGGAAGAGATGCCCGGAACCGTGCTGCTGCTGGCGGCCTCGCCGCTGGGCAAGGGGCGCCTGGTGGACGCCGCCTCCGTGCTCCCCGTCCTGGCCGCGGTGCCGCCCGCCGTGCTGTCCGGCACGGACACGGCGAACGTCGTCGAACTGGCCGACCCGCTGGAGCCGCAGGCCGTCCTCACCCGGCTCCGTGCCGCCGCCACGGCCCCCGGCCCGCTCACCGTGTACGTCACCGGACAGCTCCAGCTCGACCGCAAGCAGCGCCTGCCGCATCTCGCGCTGGCCCGCACCACCGCCCCGACCGTGCGCTACACGGCCTTCCCCTGGCACTGGTTCCGGGAGGAGCTGCGGCTCAGACCCGCCGGGGCGACCACGCTGATGCTCGACCTGCACGCGGACGCCGAGGCCTGGGAGCTGCTGCGGAGCACCCCCCTGGACTCGGGCCGCGGCACCGCCGTCCACGGGCGTATCGCACCACCGCCGTCCCGGCGCTCGGTGGCGGCACCGGCGTACATGAAGGCCGTGGCGACGATCCTGCGCAGCGGGTTCCGCCCGCCGCCGGAGCAGCTGCACCAGCAGGCGCTGGCCCGGATCGCGCAGGAGAGCGCCGGCCGCGACATCGTGGTCAGCACGCAGGGGCCGGTGAGCGGCGATCCGCACACCGCCATCACCGCCGCGGTCCAGTCCGGCCGGCACCAGGACGCCGACGCGCTCGCCGCCCGGCACGAGCAGGCCGCCGTGGCCGCGCACGGACCCGCCTCCGAAGAGGCCCTGCACTGGGCCGAGGTACGGGCCGACCTGGCGATGTTCGCCGGGGACGCGGCCCGCAGCTGCCGCACCTGGCTGTCGGTGGCCACCGCCCGGCTGAACGCGGGGCAGGCGGTGGACGCGCCCGCCGTCGAGTCGGCCGTCGACCGGGCCCACCACCAGTGGGGGCAGATAGCCGACTCCGCGCAGGCACGTGAACTGGGCTTCGGACTCGCCGAGTTGCGCGGCCGGGTGCCCGGGCGGCGCGAGGGGGCCCTCGACCACGTCCAGCGGCAGTTGCGCCAGCTCCAGACCCAGGGCTGAGCCGCGTGCGCCGGGTGCGCGTGGCGTGAAAGGGGCGTGCAATCGCCTTCGCGGGTCGTGTCAAAGGTCTGCCCCGGGGGCCTGACCCGGTGTCATGATGTCGGGTATGACAGAGGGGGACGAAGTGGCTGTCTTAGGCGTACGCGTCCGGCTGGGCGAAGGCGCGACCGTGGACGATGTCAGAGCCCTGCGGGCCTGGCTGGAACGGGACGAGCCGCTGGAGGAGTTGCTCTCCGCCGGGCAGCTGCGTATCGAGGAGCGGACCAGCACGGACGGGCCCAAGGGGCGTCTGGGGCCCGACATCGAGCTCGTCCTCCAACTGCTCGGTGACGTCGCGACGGTCGTGGCGCTGACCGAGTACACCAACCGCGCGGTGAAGACCTGGAAGAACAACCGCCGCAGGCTCCAGGGCGGCGAACCCGATTCGGAGATCCGTCCGCTGGGCTCCGACGGCGAGTAGCCCGGTGACCCGCTTCGACCCGCGCGGCCGAGCGAACCGTGCGCTGCTCGTCGGCGTGTCCGAATACGACCACACGGCGCCGGATCCGCAGGGCGTGACCGGCCAGCTCCCCGCCGTGCGGCACAACCGGAAGACACTTCAGGACGCCCTGAACCGGAGCGGGGTGTTCGGCGCGGGAGAGGTCAGGGTGCTGGCCTCACCGTCCGAGGAGGACTTCAGGGGCCAGCTGCGAGGCGCCGTGCGCGAGGCCGAGGGCCTGCTGCTGCTCTACTTCGCCGGGCATGCCGTCGTGAACACGTCCGGCGGCGAGCTGCACCTCCAGATGCGCACCGCGCAGGTGGTCGCGGGCGAGCTGCCAGGCGCGGTGAGTTTCGCCCAGGTGCTGGGCCAGATCTGCGTCGCCGAGAGCCGCGCCGAGAAGGTGCTGGTGATCCTGGACTGCTGCTACGCGGGCCACGCGGCGGGGGTCTGGCACCGCTTCGCCGATCCGGAGGGGAACAAGGAGAAGGTCCTCCTCCTGATGAGTGTCCAGCCCAACCGCTGCATCCTGGGCGGGGACGCCGACATCGCGACGCCCTTCACCCGTGAGCTGGCGGAGGTTCTCGACGAGGGCGGGGAGGTGTGGCTCTCCGAGCTGTATCCCACGCTGAAGCAGCGGATGGACGAGGCGGGTTACACGGCGGAGGAGGACGACCCGCAGATACCGCAGGCACTGGCTCCTCCGTGGGATCCGGACGCGGACATCCTGCTGGCGGCGCGTCCGGTGCCCTCGCCTGCGCCTGCGCCTGCGCCTGCGCCCTCGCCCTCGCCTGCGCCTGAGCCCCTGCCTGAGCCCGTGCCTGTGCCTGAGCCCGCGCCCGCAGCGGATCCGGTGCCGGTGCCGGTGCCGGATCCACTGGAGGCGCCGACGCCCGGCCCTCCGCCCCGCCCCCGACGGTCACGCCCGCTCGGGCGCGCGGTCAACAGCGTCCGGGCCGTCGCCGACCGGCTCGGCCGAACCCTGCTCACCTTCCTGCTGGCCCTGCTCGCCACCGGCGCCGGCGGCTACGGGATCTTCGCCCTGATGGGCGACTCCGCGACCTGCGCGCCGTCCCTGGAGTTGCGCGTGCTGACCGATCCCGACCTGGAGCCGGCGATGCAGGCCGCCGCGGACGCCTACTTCGCCTCGGACGCGAACACCACCGACGACGGCTGCCGGCGCGGCGGCGTCACCGTCTACAGCGCCGGTGCCGCCGCCGTGGTGACCGCGCTGGGCGAGCGGACCGATGCCTGGCAGCAGCCGCGCGAGGACGACAACCCGCAGCGGGACATCGGCCCGCAGCCGGACGTGTGGATTCCCGCGACCGGTGCCGACGTCGGCCGGGTCGCCGCCGCGCAGGAGGACCGGGTCTTCGCCCGACTGGAGCCGGACGCCGAGCCGTTCGCCTCTTCGCCGGTCGTGCTGGCCGTCCCTCGGGGCCTCGCCCCCACTCTCGGGAAGCCCACCGGGCGGTCGCTGTCGGAGCTGGTCGACGCCCTGGAGGGAGCACCCGGCGGCGCCGAGGTGCACCGCCCCGACCCCGGCCTCACCGGCGCGGCACTGCTGGCGACCGCGGGCCTGTACGGCCACGGGGACGACGCGCGCGGTGCCGAGCGGCTCATCACCCGGCCCGAGCGCCCCGAGCCCTCGGCCGTCAAGCTGCTGTGCACCCTGCCCGACGACGGCGCCGTGGACGACCGCGGCGCGGCCCTGGTCCCGGAGTTCCTGCTCAGGAGCGGGGTCGGCTGCCACCCGGCCACGCGCGTCCCGCGCACCGCCGCCTACCCGGACGACGTACCCGGTCTGGAACCGACGTTCGTGCGGGTGCGCTGGGATCACGGCGACCTGGACGCGGACGCGCGCGACGACGAGGCGAACCGCTTCCGCACCTGGCTGACCGGTGCGGAAGGCCGGGCGGTGCTCGGCGAGCAGGGCTTCAGGTCCGCGAGCGGTGACCGCGCTCTGCTCGACGCCGGGTCGGCCCCCGACGGGCTGACCGGCGCCGTCCCCCCGGCGGAGTCCGCCGACCCGTCGGATCTGGACACGGCACTGGAGCGGTACGGCAACGCGCACGGACCCGGCCGGGTCCTCTTCCTGCTCGACAGCTCCGGCTCGATGGCCGGTCTGTGGGACGGCCCCAGCGGCGGCCCCGGCATCCTCAAGCAGACCCTGTCCGGGCTCGGCGGGGAGGACGAGTACGGGATGTGGGCCGTGCACGGCCTCACGGGCCGTACGCACACCGAGCTGCTGCCCTTCGGCACGCACCCCCGCGAGGACGCCGAGCAGGCCCTCGACACCGGCAAGGTGCGGGACGCGGAGGCCGATCCGCCCGCCGCCCTGCTGGACGCCCTGACGTTCATGCGCGAGCGCGGCGCCGACGACGAAAGGCCGCAGCTGATCGTGTACCTCACCGACGGCGAGGACGACACCCGCCTGACCGGCGACCGGCTGAAGCAGGTGGTCGACCGGGCCGGGACCGCGGGCATGCCACCCGTGGCCATGGTGACCCTGAACAGCGGCGCCTGCGACAGCGGCCGTCCCGGCACGCTCATCGCCGAGGCCGGCCGGGGCCGCTGCCTGGACGCCGGAGACGACCTGGTCCCCGCCCTGCGCGACGAGGTCGCCCGCATCGGAACGGGGGAGGAATGACGGCCCGCCGCCTGCCCGCCGCCGTGCTGTCCCTGCTGTCGCTGCTCGCCCTGGCCTCCTGCACCGGCGGTGAGGGGCAGGAGCAGCCGCAGGGCGCCGACACCTCCACCCGGATCGTGGTGGCCAGCGGCCAGGACGTCACCGGCAAGAACGGCATCCGCCAGCAGCTCATCGACGCCTGGAACACCAAGGAGGGCAGACACGGCTACCAGGCCCGCCTGGTGGAACTGCCCGGCTCCGCCGACCAGCAGCGCAGCCAGTTGCTCGGCGCCCTCCAGTCGGGCAGCGCCGACTACGACGTGGTGAACCTCGACGTGACCTGGATCCCGGAGTTCGCCGAATCCGGCCTGATCCGCCCGCTGACCGAGGCGGCCGTCAAGTCCCCGAAGGACCTCATCCCGTCCGTGAACAGCACGTCGTACTGGGACGGCGAGCGGTACGCGGTCCCCTTCAACAGCGACGCGGGCCTGCTGTACTACCGCAAGGACCATCTGCGGAAAGCCAGTGCCTACCGGACCGAGCTCAGCGGCGGGGTCACCTGGGACGAGCTGCGGGATCTGATCGACGCCGTCGACCCCGCAGGCGACAACGCGGGCTGGACCACCCAGCTCGCCGCGTACGAGGGCCGTACCGTCAACGCGATCGAGGCGTTCGCCTCGGCCGTCCCCGGCTTCCGGCTGACCGACCGCGACGGCACGTACGTCGCGACCAGGGAACAGCTGACGGCGGGCGTGACCGAACTGCGTGCGCGTACGGCGAAGGCCTACACGCTCAAGGAGGCCACCGAGTCCCGCGAGGCCGAGTCGCTGAGCGCATTCGCGGAAGGCCGCACCACCTTCCTGCGGCACTGGCCGTACGTCTATCCCACCCTCTACGAGACCTTCAAGGGCAAGCTCGGTGTGGCCCGGCTGCCCGGCAAGGCGGTGCTCGGCGGCCAGAACCTCGCCGTCACCTCGTCCATGTCCGGGCCACGGGCCGCGAAGGCCGAGGAACTCATCGCGTTCCTGACCGACCCGGACAGCGAACGCTGCCTGCTGCGCGCCGGGTTCGCCGCGACCCGCGCCTCCGCCTACGAGGAGTCCGGCACCGCCCCCGACTGCCGGCACGCCCCCGCGTACGCCGAGGCGCCCTCGGCGTCCCCCACCGGCGAGAGCACGGTCCGTACGCCTCCCGACCGCTTCGCCGACGGCACCAGCTACTCCCGCGGCATCCTGTACCCGGCCCTCAAAGAGGCCGTGCACCGCCCGGTCACGCCCCTGTACGGCGCGGTGAACCGCACCCTCATCACCGAACTCGACGCCCTGTACGACCCTCCTCCGCGCGGCCCGGGGGGAAGCGGGCTCGGTGACGCGGAAATAGCGAAAAACCTTGACGAGGCGTTGAGGGAAGTTTTACCCGGTTGAATCTCCTCCCAATGATGTTCACAACTCCTCCATTGCGCACGCGTGTCCCCGTGGGTAGCCTCAATTTCGCACTGACCATGCAACAATTGAAGAAAACGGGGACGGACTTCGTGAGCGTACGAAGCAAGGGAATATCTTCCGTAATCGCCTTCGCGATGACCGGTGCGCTGTGTGCCGCCGGAGCGCAGTCGGCACAAGCGGCTCCGGCACAGCCGGAACTCCGCGCCGGAGCGGACGAGATCTGCGCGGTCCTGGGGATCGGCAGCGGCGCGGCGGGCCTCACCAAGGCCCTGGCCAAGGGCGCCTCGTGGGTCGGGATCGGCGCCAGCGTCGGGTGCTACCTGTACACGAAGGCGAAGGAGGCCACGCCTGCTGAGAAGCGAGCGGCCATGATCGCTTCCTACAAGAAGTACCAGGCGATGAGTGACATCAAGAAGCTCGACGCGCTCGGCTACTACTGCCGCAAGAAGGACACCGGCGGTGGCGGCGGAACCGATGTCGCTCCCACCAACCCGACCGTGAAGGTGGGGTACCGCGACATCAGGATGAAGGGCGTGACGTACAAGTGCACGGCTACCGGGGACTGACCGGCCGTCGCGGCCCGGGCTATGGAGAACGCCTGCTGTTCTCCATGGCGCTGGTCGTGGTGAGCCTGCTGTGGATTACGCGGGACATGGCCGCGTGGGCGACGGCTGCGTGTGCCGTCGGTGCGGCCGCAGGGACTCTCGGAGTTTTCTACTTCGGCTGGCGTTATATTCGCGCACGCGGGAATTCGCACTGACTGAATTCCTTAACCGCCTTACGGCTTCGCGTCACATTCGAACCAGACGGTCTTTCCGGGTCGGTCGGGCAGCGGATCCCACCCCCACCGATCCGTGACGGCCTCGACGATCAGCACGCCGCGTCCGTCTTCGGCGAGTTCGTCCACGGCTGTGGACAGCGGCGGTCGCGGGCAGGTGTCCGTGACCTCCACCCGCACCCCACGCCCGTCCGGCCACCGCATCATCAGCACCGCGGCGCGCCGGTCGGGCGTGTGGCGTACGACGTTGGCGACGAGTTCGGTGAGGGCGAGGCCGGCCGGGTCGCACAGTTCACTCATCTCCCAGGCTGTGAGGTACACCCTGAGGATCCGGCGCAGATGCCGGGCGGAGTCGAGTGATTACGCTCGGCTACAGACCGAAATGAACGCCGTGGTCGAGGTCGCCGACCTCGGACCCGGCGTCGCCGTGCGCGACTCCAAGAATCCCGGGGCCGGGATCCTCACCGTCTCGCCGGAGGCCTACGTCGCCTTGAAGGACTGGGCGACGAGGGCTGCCAAAGCGTAGTAGGCGTCGCGGAGTTCGTGGTCGAGTCCGCCGAGGTCGGCCTCTCCCGCGTTGGCCAGGTACGGGCTGTGAGGGATGGCCACGATGCCCCGGCACAGATGGCGCAGTTCGGTGGGCCGATCGACGACGCCCGATGGGTTGAGCCTCTGCCGCCCGTCAGGCGACGCCTTCGACAGGACGATGACGCTCCGCGACAGCAGTTCCTTGTAGCCGAGTCCCAGCAGGCGGCTGAAGTACTCGTTCGCGTGCGATGTCACCAGGGACTGCAGGGACTCCGCCACGATGACCAGCTGATGCGCGGGGCCCAGGACGGCGTGCTTGCTCGCGTCGAGGTCCGTGGAGTGGGAGTCGGTGATCAGGATCTCGTAGTGCTGTCGCAGCAGGTCGTGGACCCGCTGGACGGGCGCCGGGTCCGGCGCGGGCAGACCGACCAGGTCCGTCAGGACGTGCGCGCCCGACCTCATGGTGGACAGGTACGGGTCGAGATCTCGGACGTTGTTGATACGGCTCAGGGCCCGGGTGAGAGCGGTCATGCCCCGGCCCCGGTTCTCGTTCACCCGGAAGCCGAGCGTGCCTACCCCGGGATCGGCGTCCACCACGATGGTCCCGCCGCCCCGCTCGGTGGCGAAGACCGTGGCCAGCAGGGCGGCTGTGGTGCTCTTGCCGGAAGTGCCGCCCAGGCCGAGGACGGCGACCTGGCGGCAGGAGCGGACTCGTGTGCGGATCAGTTCGGTCCTGGCCCGCGCGTCCATCGCGGCGACGAGCATGCCGTCGTCCCCCTGCATGCCCAGCCGGCCGGCCAGTACCTCCGCGAGTTGTCCCGCAGTCGGCCGGAATCCCCGATGGGCGGGATCACACGCTTCGATGAGCTCCCGGAGCTCGCCGAGATCCCCGGGTGCGAAGGTGATCAGCTGGGCGAGGAGGGTCCCCAATGCCGCGATGTCCCGGTCGATGCCGCGATCCGACAGGTAAGAGGACCGGAACCAGTCCGTCAGGATCACCGTACGGCCCAGGCACCGCACCGTCTCGGGAGTGAGGTCCTCGTGCGCCAGGTCGGCTCGGTGACTGGTGTCCACGGCCTCGCACAGGCGCTGGGCCAGTTCCAGGGCGGCATCCGGTTCGAGGTCTCCGCGCGCCAGGACCGTGGCCAGCGGCTCGGCCGGGATGCCGTCCGGTGAGTGGGGAGGACTCTCGGCGATCCAGGGCGGGTCCTCGGTGAGGCCGCGGCCAAGGAGCCGGGGCGCGCACCTGCCGCCGACGAGATGAAGAGCGTTCACCTCGATGCTCAGATGGTTCACGTGCCACCCGTCGGCCGTGAGGACGACAACCTCCGTACCGTCCGCATCGCGCCCCAGGAACTTGCGACACAGCCCGTCGTCGGCCCCCCTGGCGTGCAGGGTGTACGGCCCGATGCGCCACGGGTCGCCCGATCGGAGCGGCCGCCACACGCTCCCCATGCGCCGTTCCAGGCTGCCGACGCCGAAGCGGGCCGCCAGCCGGGGGCCGATGGCCGCGAAGGCCCGGGTCGAGGACGGGATGCGTTCGGTGCCCTCGGGGTGGGCGAGCCAGGCGGGGAACTCGGGGGAGCGGCCGGCCAGTCGCTCCAGGCGGGCGCTCACGGTCCGGCCGGTCTCCACGACATCGGCCAGCGGCACGGCGTTGAGCAGGATGTTTCCGATGTCGCTGTCGAAGTCGAAGAGCTGGTGCTGCGGCGGCAGGGACTCGCCCGGCGGCCCGGGCAGCGGACGCAGCAGCCCGCCGAGGAACACCTCGGCCAGGTTCGCGGTGTCCGCCCAGGGGATGGCCGCCTGCACCAGCCGCATCACCGGGAGGGACAGGGGGGCGACACCGGCCAGATGGGCCGCGAGCCGGTACGCCTCCGGGGAGGCGGCGGCATGGAAGCGCCGTAGCCGGGGCAGCCCGGTGTCCACGGGCCGGGCTCCCGACGACCCGGGAGCGGCCAAGAGGGGCAGCGTCGCGGACGAGGCGGGCGAGGCCACCAGCCGCACCCAGGCGGCGAGTGCGGCCGGTGCGGGCTCCAGCACCGGTACGGGGACCCCGCGGAAGGACACCACGTGCCGCGGTAGCACCGGGTCGGCGACACCCCACTCGGTGTTGGCCGAGCCGCGTCGCTCGCTGGTCACCTGCCAGCGCTGGGAGCGCAGACCGGAGCCGCCCCACATGCGCCTCGGCAGCGCGTGCACCACGGCCGTCGGCCCGCAACGGGCCCAGTTGTTCAGCGTGCTGTGCATACGGCCGTCGCGCCAGGCCCGGCCCACACCGTCGCTCACGAGCAGGACCAGGGTCCGGCCCGTGGGGTCGGCGATCAGGTCCGTCGGGATCCGGTTCGCCTCGGCCGAGAAGGGCCGTCCGCGCAGGTGGACCTCGTCGCCCCGGGTGTGCAGTCCGTAGGCGCGGATCATCCGGAACGCGCCCGCCCGGCGCAACAGGGCGTGCAGTTCGGTGGCGAGGCGCTGCCACAGCAGCATGGACATGCCGTCGTCGACCACCAGGGCGAGGTCGAGCCAGCGCTCCGGAGCCGGCCGCAGCACCACATCGGGCAGCCCCGTCTCCGCCAGGGCGTGCACGGTGGCCTCCTCGTCGAAGTCGTAGCGCAGGGTGCTGGGGCGCGACTGCTTCAGCGGCCGGAGGACGCGTCCGATGAGCAGCTCGTCGGCCAGGGCCTTGGCCTCGGGCACGCGCAGCGGCATCGCCCGTGTCTCGTCGGCCTGGGGCATCGCGGCCGGCTGCGGTGTCTCCGGTTCGGGCCCGGACGAGGCGGTTTCCGGTTCAGCGCGCGTTTCCAGCCGCGGGGCGCCGTACAGACCGGCCCTGCCTCCCGGTGCCGTGTGTGGCCTGCGCCGGTCGGGCACGACCGGGGTGGGGGGAGGGGCGACACTGGGCGTGGCGTCCCGCTGGAGGGGCAGGGACTCGGGTGAGCCGGTCAGCTGTCGCGCCAGCCACAGGGTGTCGAGCAGTTCCTCCTGGGAGAGGGTGACCCCGCAGTCGGCGAGCAGGTTCAGCACGCGCCGGAGCCCGCATCCCGTGCTGTCCTCGGGCATTCAGATGGTCCCGCCGAGCCGGTGCAGTACGGCGTCCAGGAGCCCGTCGGCGTCCAGGTCGACCCCGCCGGCGCGCAGGAACACCGCGTTGAGCAGCTGGTCCGTGGCGAGTCCGCCGCGTTGCTGACGGCTCAGGAAGACCTGGAGCAGGTCCTCGACATCGGCTGCCGCGGCTCCGCCCAGGTGGGCCGAGACGATCTCGCGCAGGCGCTGGCTGTCGGGCGGCGGCAGTTCGAGCCGTACGCACCTGCGCAGGAACGCGGGCGGGAAGTCGCGCTCCCCGTTGCTGGTGATCACCACGACGGGGAACTCGTCGCACCTGACCCGCCCCCGGGTCACCGTGATCCGGGTGTCGGGCTCGGCAGACAGCACGTCGACGACGGACTGGTCCTCGGGGAGCCGGGCCAGTTCGGGGATCTCGTACTCGCCCTCCTCGAACACCGTCAGCAGGTCGTTGGGGAGGTCGACGTCGCCCTTGTCCAGTTCGTCGACGAGCAGGACACGCGGTGTCGTCCGGGGCACCAGCGCCGTGCCGAGAGGGCCGAGCCGGACGAAGGTGCCGATCGGTGGCTCTTCGTGTCCCCGGTCCCGGTACAGGGTGGTCTCGCGCAGCCGGCCGACCGCGTCGTAGCGGTAGAGGGCCTCGCTCACGGTGGACCGGCTGTTGACGGGCCAGTGCAGAACGTCCCCGAGCCGGAGTTCGTGCGCGATGGCCCGGGCCAGGGATGATTTGCCGGTGCCTGGCTGACCGGTGACGAGCAGGGGGCGGCGCAGATGCAGGGCGGCGTTGACGACATCGGCGTCCTTGGGGGAGATGAGGTAAGGGGCCGCGTTCGTGCCGGAGCGCGGGCCGTCGCCGAAGCGGCGCCAGGGCGGAGCGGGCGGAAGACCGTCGATGCCCCGGGGTTCGCCGTCTCCCCGGAAGATCCGCCAGTGTGCGTCGGATGTCATGCGAGCTCCTCCGAGGGGTCATCGAGGTAGAGGTCTCCGGGTGGCGGTCCTGTGTCGTCGCACCAGGCCAGCACGGGTCGTCCGAGGTGTACGGCTGGTTCCTTGAAGGAGTCTCGGCGGTACTCGCGCACCGTCATCGGCAGCGTTGCCGGGGCGTCACGGACGAGCCGGCTCTCGGCCCGCGCCCAGTCCTGCCCGCCCCGCTCGAACAGCACCACCGGCATGCCGACCGCCAGGCAGTACTGCACGACCAGCTCGCGGAAGGCGGGGTCGACCTCGCCGATGACGACCCCTACGGCGTCCATCTCGCCCGCCAGACGTCCGTAGACCTCGTCGAGACTGCTGACCGACGCGTCGATGCGCACCAGGACACCTCGGTTCAGGCGCTTCTTCCGCTCCCGGAGGAACTCCGCGTCGCAGCCCTGCTCGACCAGCTCCGGACAGGTGAAGACCACGGGGAATTCCACGCCCAGGGCCCGGTGGGTGTTCAGCGGGCCCGGTGCCATCCACCAGTGCGGGTTCAGGTCCAGGTCGGCGCGGTCCAGGAGTAGTTCGACGATGGGCCGGGTACCGGGCCGCAACAGTGTGGAGGCGGTGTTGAAGATGGTCGCGGCCGTGTCGGCGGTGTCGCGGGCCTGCCGCTCGTCGACGCGGACGCGCTGCCACGTGGTGCTCTTGCGGCTCCACATGCGCAGGGTGAACCGGCAGTTGTCGCCCTTGCCGTCGACCTTTCGCAGGCGTACGAGCAACCGCGGCGCGTTCTGGTTCGGCGCCGCCAGCCGCCAGGCCAGTCCCTTGGCGTGTGCCAGCCGCTCCTCGAGCGCGGCTTGGTGTCCCTGGGTCCGCCGGACGACCTTGGCGCACCAGCCGACCAGATCGGCCCCGTTCGGGTCGGGTGACGCGGCGGCCACATGGAGGACGAAGCAGACCAGGGCGGGCAGCAGCGGGCTGTGGGACCGTTCGGTCGCGGGGGCGCGGCGGTTGCGCTCCAACTGGTCGAGCAGCGCCGCCAGCGGGGCACTGGCGGTGTCGGCGTTCTGCCAGTCGGGATCGGTGTGCAGGGCGTCGGGAAGGTCGATATCGGGGAGTGCGTCGTGGACGAGGGTGGGGACGGTCGCGACGATGTCGTGGGGCAGTGACGCCAGCAGCCTGTTCAGGCGCTCCCGTTCGGTGTGGGTGAGCAGCGCGCACTGCGGGATTCGGGCGCCCACCTCCAGCAGTTCGGCCACGGCGCCGGGTTTGGCGGACAGCGCCTGTGTGAGTTCGGCCAGGGCGCGAGGGTGGGTGAGCAGGACGCGCGCGAACTCCTCGACGGAGGGGGCGGATCGGTCGCGCGGATGACCCAGACCGCACTTCTTCGCCACCACGCGGCCGGACCTGGCCAGCTGCTTGGTGCCGTCCACCTTCCGGCTCAGGATGTCCGCGAGGTCGAAGGCCTCGCTGGAGGTGTCGGGTTCGTCCGTGTCGGGCGTCGGGTCGAGCAGGTGCGCGACGCCCTCGGCGTCGAGTTCCCTGCGGATGCGCTGGGTGGGCAGAAACCAGCTGAGGTCGTCGACCCTTCTGCGGTCGTGGGCCCTTGGCACGCCATTCACCTTGGCCACCATCATGCCGACGACGGCCCGTTCCTCGTTGCACCAGACCGGGCCGCCGCTGTAGCCGTGCCCGATGGGCACTGCGCTGCGGGTGGTGTCCACGACGGCGAACTCGTACTCCGGTTTGACCGCGATCACTTCGCACAGGGCCAGGGAGAACTCGGGCTGGCCCGACGGATCCCAGGCGCAGACCCGCATCCCCTCGCGGACCTCCAGCCACGGGGGCGGTACGAGGTTCGGCGGTAAGTTGTGCGGGAGTTGGAGCACGGCCAGATCGCCCCTCCAGTCCGTCTTCTTCCGATCGCGTACCGGTATCCAGACCTTGACCCGGGCGTCCTGCCAGTGGTGGCCGACGCGCACGCGCAGCACGGTCTCGTTGCCAGGGTGGGCGGTGTCTTCCGCGTCCTCCCGGCCCAGGGCCATGTTGACGACGTGCGCGGCGGTCAGGACACGGTTGCCGGGCAGCAGGACGCCGGCGCCGACGCACTTTCTGCTCCCGGAGGACGGGAACACGGACACGGTCGCCGGGCGGGACGGGCCCGGCGGGGAGAACCACGGCAAGGTGGCGCCCTAGACGACGGTGTCCGGGACGGGCCGCCACGTCGCCGAGACCTTCACGCTGCTCGTGCTGTTGACGCCCACGATGCCGAGCTTCAGGTCCTGCCCGAGTTGCAGGCCGAACTCGACGCTGAACTCCTGGGGCGGGTCGTCCACCGAGGTGACGGTGGCGTGGACCTCCCGCAGCAGCGGGCCGAGCGGGCTCAGCACACCACGTACCGTCCCGCCGACCAGGACGCGTGCGGCATCACGCAGTCGGCCGATCGGCTCCGAACCCTGGATGCCGTCCGGCAGCTCCTCGTACTCCCCGTCTTCCCCGTACTCCCCCGGGTCGGACTCCTGGCCCTCGGCCTGCGGCCCCCCGACCGGTGACAGCTCCAGGCGTATCACCGTGCTGTCGTCCAGCAACAACTCCGCGTACTGAGTCATGGGTCACAGTGTGCCCATCGCGGGCGGGTCAGGATGCCGGTTTCGAAGAGCCTGACGGGTGTTCGAATTGCGCGGACGGTGGCTCCGACGCTCTCGCCGGCCCCGCGTTCGCCGCGAGCAGTAGTGTCGCGACGGCGATGACGGCCGCGGTGAGACCTCGGGCGTAGCGCTCGGCGGTGCGTGTGCGTTCGAGCACGGCGACCTCGCAACTGGGGCGGTGGCTACGGCGGCAGCGTATTAAGCGTGTACGACAATTCGGCTTAACACTCCGTTTAACCTAGGGGCTGTTCGCGGCGAACGGCAAGAGGGGCAGGGGGAGTTGGCATGGGGGAGCGTGACGATCCGGGGACGATCGGGCGCCGGGTGCAGCGGTTGCGTGTCGAACGCGGGCTGACACAGCGGCAATTGGCGGAACCCGTGTACACACCGGCCTATGTCTCCACCCTGGAGTCGGGCCGGGTGCGGCCCTCCGACGACGCTCTGCGGCATCTCGCCGAGCGGCTCGGCGTCGCCTTCGACGAGCTGGCCACCGGGCGTTCGGCGCGGCTCGTGACCGAGCTGCGGCTGCGGCTGACCGAGGCCCAGCGCACCTTCGCCGTCGGCGAGGCCGAGCCGGCGGCGGAGCAGTACGCCGAGCTGCTCGTCGAGGCCGAGACGCACGGGCTGGCCGCGGAACAGGCCGCCGCGCTGCTCGGGCTCGGCGAGTGCGCCCTGGAGACCGGCGAGCTGGTGGCGGGCCGGCAGTACTTCGAGCGGGCCGAGGCATGTCTGGCCGGGGCACCGCTGCCCGCCCGGGTTCCGGCCCTGCGCGGCCGGGCCGTCGCGCACTATCTCGCCGGGGAGCTCCGGTACGCCGTCTATCTGCTGGAGTCCGCTCTCGATGAGTTGAACCGGGGTGGGCTGCACGATCCCGACGCGCTGCTGCTGCTCTACGCCAGCGTCATCGGGCCCTATATGGACATGGGCGCGCACGCGCGAGCGGCCCAGGCCGCCGAGTTCGCCCTGGCGCTCGCCCCGCAGTCCGGCGATCCGGCCCTGGTCGCCCGGATGCACCGGTCCGTCGCCCGCACCCTCGTCGCCGAGGGGCGTCTCGCCGAGGCAGACGCCTCGCTGGCCAAGGCCGCCGAGCTGTACCGCGGCCTGCAGATCCGCACCGAACTCGCCAACTGCCACTGGATGCGCGGCTATGTGTATGCCCAGGACGG